>NZ_CP048210.1:0-4492978 GCF_010119915.1 Cellulomonas sp. H30R-01
GACGGCGGCGCGATCGTCCAGTGGACCGACAACAACGGCGCCAACCAGCAGTGGCGCGTCACCATCAACAACGGCTACGCGACCCTGATCAGCCGCCTCAGCGGCAAGGCCCTCGAGGTGCAGGGCGCGTCGACGGCCGACGGCGCCAACATCGTCCAGTACTCGAGCTGGAACGGCGCCAACCAGCAGTGGCAGCTCGTCCGCGTCGGCTGACGGACACCTCTCACCGGGGTGGGGTGCCGACCGGGCACCCCACCCCCGAGACCCCCGAAGGAGTGGGACACACATGAGAACGACCCCAGGAGCGCTCGCCGTGAGCGGGCGACGACGCCTGCAGGCGGGCCTGATGGTGCTGAGCGTCGCCGCCGCCGGCATGGTCGCCGCGGTGACGGCGTCGCCGCCGGCGCAGGCCGCGTCGATCGACACCAACGCGTCGTACGTGCTGGTCAACCGCAGCAGCGGCAAGGCGCTCGACGTCTACAACCTCGCGACGACCGACGGCGCGAAGATCGTGCAGTGGGCGCGCAACGACGGCTCCCAGCAGCAGTGGCAGTTCGTCGACTCCGGCGGCGGCTACTACCGCCTGAAGTCGAAGCTGTCGGGCAAGGTCCTCGACATCTCGAGCCGCTCGACCGCGGACGGCGCTGCCGTCATCCAGTGGTCCGACGCCAACTCGACGAACCAGCAGTTCAGCATCCAGGACATCGACGGGTACATCCAGCTCATCGCCCGGCACAGCGGCAAGGCCGTCGAGGTGCAGGGTGCGTCCGGCTCCGACGGTGCCGCCGTCGTGCAGTACGCGGACTGGAACGGCGCCAACCAGCAGTGGCAGCTCGTGCGCCTCGGCGGTGGCACCGACCCGACGACGCCGCCGCCCACCGGTCAGTGCTCCCTCCCGTCGACCTACCGCTGGTCGTCCACGGGTGCGCTCGCGCAGCCGCGGTCCGGCTGGGCCTCGCTGAAGGACTTCACGACCGCGCCGTACAACGGCCAGCACCTCGTCTACGCGACGACGCACGACTTCGGCACCTCGTGGGGCTCGATGAACTTCGGGCTCGTCTCGAACTTCTCCCAGCTGGGTTCCGCGTCGCAGAACGCCATGTCGTCCGGGACGGTCGCGCCCTCGCTGTTCTACTTCGCGCCCAAGAACATCTGGGTGCTCGCCTACCAGTGGGGCGGCGCGGCGTTCTCCTACCGCACGTCGAGCAACCCCACCAACGCCAACGGCTGGTCAGCGCCGCAGACCCTGTTCTCCGGCTCCATCACGGGCTCCGGCACCGGCCCGATCGACCAGACGATCATCGGTGACAGCCAGAACATGTACCTGTTCTTCGCCGGCGACAACGGGAAGATCTACCGCGCTTCGATGCCGATCGGGAACTTCCCCGGCTCCTTCGGCTCGTCGTCGACCGTCGTCATGAGCGACACCACGAACAACCTGTTCGAGGCGCCGCAGGTCTACAAGGTCAAGGAACAGAACCTCTACCTGATGATCGTCGAGGCCATCGGCGCGAACGGCCGGTACTTCCGCTCGTTCACCGCCACCAGCCTGAACGGCACCTGGACCCCGCAGGCGGCCACCGAGAGCCGCCCGTTCGCCGGCAAGGCCAACAGCGGTGCGACGTGGACCAACGACATCAGCCACGGTGAGCTGATCCGCACCTCCGCGGACCAGACCAACACCATCGACCCCTGCAACCTGCAGCTGCTCTACCAGGGCCGCTCGCCGTCGTCCGGTGGCGACTACGGCCTGCTGCCGTACCGGCCCGGCCTGCTGACCCTGCAGCGCTGACGGTCGCACCACCGCGTCGCCTCTGGGGTCGCTGAGGGGCACGGACGCATCACCCTGGTGACGCGGGAGGGAGAGGGCGGGCTTCTGCTGAGGAGCCCGCCCTCTCTCGTCGCTCGGTGGGGCGTCCGTCCGGTCGGGGGAGCGCACCAGCGGCGGGCGGACGACCACGCGCGACGGCGTGCCGGTAGGCTGACCACGGCGTCGGCACGTGCGAAGGCTGCCGACGACGCAAGGGCTCTCGAGGCCCGAGCGCCTGGGGACTTGGCAGAAACTCAGCTCCCGCGGGTCAGCGCCGCGGGGCAAAGGGCGCCATAACGCACAACGCCGATCTCATAACGTTGAATGGCTCGTTGGCGGCGCCCCGATGGACTGATGGTCCTCTGATCTGTGGCTTCGCCAAGCCGTTCGTGCGCCGATCCTCCCCAACGGACCACACGCGCGCGACTCGGGCCGAGGCTCGCGGGTCGAGGCCCTCGGTTTCCGCTTTCTGATCTGAAGGACTCCCTGCGGGCACGGTCCAACGCGGCCGATTGGGGAAACTGCCTGCCCCAGGGCGACTAGGTCCAGCCGGTCGTGTCGGCAGCCGCTGCGGCATCAGCCGGACGACTCACCCCTACATGGTCCGGCCGGCTTCAACTCGAACCTCGTCTGCTGTCTTCGCAATGAGCGGCAGCCGGTCCCAGGCCTCCTGCAGGATCGCGTTGTTGCGGACCTTCTCACTCGGCAGTGCCATCTCGAGCGTAACGGCGTGCTTCTCGGGGTCGTCGAAGACCTTCGCCAACTCCGGCATGAGCTCATCCGCGGAGATCGACAACCAGAGCTCTAGGTCCCGCAACGACACGCACATGGTCGGGATCGCCGTCGCAGTCATCCGGGAGGTGATCGCCGGATCGTTCGCGAGATAGAACACTTCGCTCGTCACAACGAGGCCATAGACCGGTCGGTCTGTCGGGACGAACGACACTGCCGGGTCGCCGTTCTGAATCAGTTCGTAGGTCGTGTTGATCTGCTGCCGTCCCTTGTCGAGGCGGTCGATGTACTCCTCTGCCAGGCCGGCCGCGCCGGCCTTGGCGCTTAGCGCCAGCCGTCGCGATTTGCACTCGACGAGCACGACCGCCTCGGGAGTGATGACGAACCAGTCGATCGTCTTTCGCTCGTTCCGCTTCGGCCCGTACGTGACTTCGGGGTGGACATCGAAGCCTTCGACGGCACCGAGTTGCCGACCGACGTACGCCTCAACGCGGTGGCCAAGCTGGTTCGCGAACTGCGGACCCCACGCGCTGACCCCCCGGTAGAACAAGCCCCCGGGCGAGATCGCTTGTGTCACCAGAAACGGTTGGGGAGCGATCAGCCCACGGGAACCGAGATCGACGATCGGAGTCCGGGCGAGCGGGTTGTACGAAAACCTCTCCGCTGCGGGCGGCATCTTGGGCGCAGTGGCGTAGTCAGCGCGCAGGGCACCCTGCGTCGCAGTTAGCCTCCTCGCCACCGTCTCAATCGACTCCCGCGAAACGAGGTCGTAGACGTCTTGTGCGCTCGGCTCGTCGAGCACTCGCGGGTCGAGCCACCCGCGGGAGTTGTGAAGCCACACCCAGAGCGCGAACGCAGCCTGCACCGCATCATCCAGCGGGATGCCCAGTTCAGTCGTCCAGTCGGCGACGTCGGTGCCGGCAGCCGCAGGTAGTGGCGTGTCACACATCAGCGCGACCGTCCGTGCCATCTCCTCGAAGCGCGAATCCTGGTATGGAGCCTGCTCGTAGATGATTGGCGAAATCAGGGAGACGAGGTCCGTCGCGCCGGGCGGCCGGTCGAACGCGTTGTTGAACCCCGTGACGAGTCTCGACGCCCAGTCCTCTGGCATTGCGCCGTTTCGATGCTCATTTCCAGTGAGCAACGCTTCTTTCGCGAGCGTTGCGATCGCCCAGGGCGTCCGATCATGCAGGTCCCGCCGGAAGTCGTACACGAGTGAACCGTTCGTCGCTAGCCAGCCGAGCGCCGCAAGCGTGTCGGAGAGCTTGTACTTTCTGGCGGCGGCACGTACGGCCGCATAGCGCCTCTCGAACGGCTGGTAGGTAGCCCATTCACTCACAGACGCAGCGTGGCACAGCACGACTGAGCCGCGCGTCGTTCCTCACGAGACCGCCCTTGTCTCGCTAGGGGTGGCACCTGTGGATGTCAGCGACATCCGCCATTCTCTGCACGTGGAGGCGGATCACCTCGAGGCCGAAGTCATCCGACATCTCGTGGACGAGCTCGGCCCACGTGGACAACGCGCGGCGCAGCATCTGGCGACGGCTCGCTCCCTGCTCGCTGACGGGCTGGACCGTCATCTACGTGGCGCCGACCTGGTCGCCTTCAGCCTCAGGGAGGCCACGACCTCGATCATCGAGATTCCCCGAGGCTCTGCTCGCGGGCAGACGCGTTCGGTCGTCACCCCGGTGCTTGCCGCCTACGAGACGTACCAGGCCAATCTGGGGAGCGGCAACGCCGAGGTGCAGGGCATCTCCCTCGCTGCTCTCCTAGAGCGGGTCGCAGAGTTGGAAGTGCTCCGTGTGAGTTGGGTCGAGCGAGACTTGATCGCGGGGCTTGTTGAACGAACGGGGGCGGTCGCGTTCGCGGCGCGTGCAGAGCTCGTGCGCGAGATCCAGGACCTGCGCGACACGGCGAACTTCGGTGTCCACGACGGCATCAGCGCCGAGCAGGCGCTCAGCGCCTACAACCGAACCACTGCTGTACTCCGCCGGCTCTTCATGCGGCCGGTCGATCGCAACGAGCAACTTGAGCGGCTCGCGGCTATCGAGGCACCAACGCCAAATTACCTGGCCACCCTGCGTCGTCTGCTCATCTCCCCTGAGCACATGCGGACCTTTCTGCGTTCGTTGACCACCTCGGAGTGGTTCGAATCGCTCGGGGACGACGCGTTGTTCGATCCGCCCGTCGACGGCACGGCGTGGGCGGGGTACGCCCCGGCCGAGAGCCGGGGAGCCGCGGACCCCGCGGGAACGGTCGTGTGGTTTTCGCGGATGTACCAGCGCTGCCGGACCAGCTCCCTGCAGGCCGCACACATCTTCCGAGCCGCACACGGCCTCGGTGAGAGCGCCGACGATCTGCTTGTTCAGATTGTCACCGACCACCTCGGGTCCAGCGCCATCCGCGAGCAGGCTTGGGCATTCGTCGCAGGCGTCGATGCCGATCGGTTCGTCGTGGAACGCCTAGCAGACCTGCTACTCAACGACCACGACGACGCGGACTGGCAGGTCGCCGAGATCGCGGCCAAGCTCGCCGCAGGGGTCACTACCGAGAACGGTCACAGGCGGCTCACGATCCTCGCCCATGAGATCCGCCATGCCGCGGGCAAGCCGTACGCCCTGCAGTTCGCCCTCGACGCCTATCCGTGCCTCGACGACCTCGCCGGTGCAGACCATCCAGATCGGCTGTCGGCACTGCTAGCCGCGTTCATAGCGGGTGTTTCCCATGGAAGCGACGTCTTTGGCCGCGGAAGCCTCGACGAGGTCATGGCGGCACTCCCACCGGCGGCCCGCGATCGCATTCGAGCGTGGACGCTTGCTACCGATCCCCAAAGTGATCAGGCGGAAATCCAACGAGAACTCGCGCATGCGATCGCCACTCGCGAGCGGTCGGGCGATGACGCGCACCTCGTGGCAAAGTTGACAGCGGGCGGACCCGACGTAGGCGTGTGGGACACGTTGGTCGACCGGCTGGGCCCGGCACCCGAAGCGGAAAGCGTTGTTGCTGCGACCGTCGGGGCCGGCGAGGACGCGAACAGGCTCTGGCGTGCGTACCGGTGGCTTGGCCTGATTCCCGCCGCTTCACACCGCGCTTGGAGCGCCCCGTTCGAGTGGACGTCCTCACAGTTCGGAAGACCGGATGTGGACTCGTACATGCGGCGACGTGGCGTCGAGGTGTGGACGGGCCAGAGTCCGCTGAGCGTCGACGAACTGCTCGCTCTCGATGTCAACGAGGCGGCCAAACTTGTCCGACGGTGGCGACGAGAACCGGGCGACCATCGCACCGGTACTCGCGAGCTGGCACGGGTGCTGGAGCAGGCCGTTGCCACCGCACCCGAACGATGGCTGGCGGCTCCAGGCGAAACGGCGCGGCGACTCCACGAGCCCATGTATATCGCCCACTTCCTCCGAGGTGCAGCCATTGCCATAAAGGCGGGCACCATCCCAGTCGATGTCGACGAGTTGCTCGGCGTCGTCGAACTGATCGGCACCGCCCCTTGGGTACCCGAGCCGCTCGGCGAGCGCGACTGGGACTTCGACTCGACCTGGCTGCCAGCGCAAGCTGCGGCCCTGGACCTTATTGAGAGCCTCGCAGACTGCAGCGTTGGCTACGGGACTCGCGTCGACGACGTGTGGGCGTTCATCGACGCCGCCGCGCGCGACCCGTTCGCCCGCGCCGGTATCACGGGCGATGACCCGCTGACGGTCGCGCTCAACCGCTCCGACACGCGAGCGCTGTGGACTGCGCTCCAGGTCGTCCGCCGAAACGAGCAGCGCGGCCCTGTGGCGATGCAAGTCCTCGAAGGTTTGCTCGCACTTGGGCTCGCGGCGGCCGGGCAGGACGGCGCTATATGGCGAGCTGTCATCGCAGCGCACTTCCGGGTGACCGTCGCCGCGAGGCCGGACTGGCTCGACGCCAACCAAGACGCCCTGTTCGAGCCCGAGAACGATCCGGAACTCGGTCGAAGCACTCTCGAATCCGCCCTCAAGTGGAATCCGCAGCCGCTGCCCTGGATCTTGAGGCACCGACGTCGAGAGGTGCTCGCCGCGGCGAGACGAGGCGCAGAAGACGGGCTCGAGTACGTGCTCGTCGGACATCTTTGGCAACTCGACGGGTATGGCGCACAGGAGATCCTGGCGCTGCTCCGGGCAGACTCCGGGATCACGCCGAGGCTTGGCGAAAGTCTTGGCCGCCTGCTGCGCGGCGTGGACGGTGAAGTCAACGACCTCGGAGTTTCACTCTGGGAGCAGATACTTGACGCCGAATTGGGCCACGACATGAGTGGGTTCGGGTGGCTCGCCGAAGCCTGCGGCATTGCCGACGGAGCTTGGTGCCGACTCACGCTCAGGACGGCGCGCGCTACGCCGACGGGCCTCGACTGGTCCTCGCGCGTCGCTGAGCGTGCAGCCGCCATGACCGCGAGCGAGACAACACTCGCATTGCTTGATGAGCTGGTCCGGCACCCGCGTCGACCTTGGGACGGATACCGCGCTGCCGAGCACGCACTCACGCATCTGAGCGCGGCACGGGGTCCGTTGCTGGAGACGCCCGAATACCGACGGCTGCACGCCGCCCTGGTCGAGCGGGGCCTAACAGGTGTGTGACCCCGCCCCGGACCAACCGTCGTGGCATCGCAAGCCCGTGTCGTCGGACCCCTCACGCTGTGCCGGGATGGGCTCCGGGGTGGAGCGACCCGAGCCAGGCGCTGAGCGCCAGTCCCCGTGATTCTGGTCTTGACAATCTTTGCAATGGAGCCCGCCCTCTCTCGTCGTCTGCTCAGGTCAGCGCTGCTCGACTCCGTTCCCATGCTGTCCGGGCCTATGAACCGCCGGAGCGACGTGCCGGTAGGCTGACCACCGCGTCGGCATGCCTCCTGGCCGCCGACGACGCACGGGCTCTGAGCCCGAGCGCCTGTAGCTCAGGGGATAGAGCACCGCTCTCCTAAAGCGGGTGTCGGCAGTTCGAATCTGCCCAGGCGCACAGACGGTTTGTGTAGTTCCGCCTGATGCTGCACGTTTCGTGTTCGGCTGAGGGTTGACGTGGTTTCGGGTGATGGTTGACACCGGTTCCGGTTGATCCTTGACGCTCCCTTGATGAGGGAGATGAGTGTGGCGGAGCCGCGGTACAAGGCGGTGCTGGCGGTTCTCGCGGACGGTCGCACGATCACGGAGGTCGCGGCGTCGTGGGGTGTGTCGCGTCAGACGTTGCATGCCTGGCTGGCCCGGTACGAGGGCGGTGGGCTCGAGGCGTTGGCCGATCGTTCGCATCGGCCGGGCAGGTGCCCGCACCCGATCAACCCGGAGGTGGAGGTCGCGGTCTGGGAGCTGCAGCGCGCCCACCCGGGTTGGGGCCCAATCAGGATCAGGTTCGAGCTCGACCGGCGTGGGGTCGCGGTCTCACGCTCGGCGGCCTACCGGGCGTTGCGGCGGGCCGGACTGATCGATCCCGGCGCGCGGCGTCGTCGTGACGAGCACTGGCGGCGCTGGGGAACGTGGCCGGGCGATGGCGCTGTGGCAGATGGACGTCGTGGCCGGCGTCGTGCTGGTCGCCCGGTCAGCACGAAGTGTCTGACCGGGATCGATGACCACTCCCGGTTCTGCGTCGCCGCGACGTTGATGCCTGCCGAGCGGACCCGGTTCGTTTGCGACGCGCTCACGGCAGCCCTGGACCGGCACGGGGTTCGCGAGCAGATCCGGACGGACAACGGCAAGGTGTTCACCGGCCGGTTCACCCACCCACCGACCGAGGTCTTGTTCGACGCGATCTGCCGCCGCCACGGCATCGAGCACCTGGTCACCGCGCCGCGCTCCCCGACCACGACGGGCAAGATCGAACGCTTCCACCGCACTCTGCCTGCCGAGTTCGGCACCGGCCTGCTGTTCGACACCCTTGCACAGGCCGAGGGCGAGCTCGACGAGTGGGTCGAGCACGACAACCGTGACCGGCCGCACCAGTCGCTGGACATGGGCACCCCGGCCGCCCGGTTCACGCGCGCCACAGGCTGGCGCCCGGCTCACGAGCCCGACCGCAGCGGGCCGAACTGGGTCGCACGCAAGGTCTCCACCGTCGACGGCGTCTGCGTGTCCTGGCAGGTCTCGGTCGGCGTCCATCGTGCCGGCGAACGCTGTGACGTCCTGGTCGACGACCACACCCTGCAGTTCTGGATCGGCAACCAGCTCCTGCGCACCGTCACCCGCACCTCAACCGGCCCGGTCCGCAACAAGCAACCCCTCGGAGGCGCCCTGACCAAGACCCGACGACACTGACAACCAGCGTCAAGGATCAACCGAACCCGATCCGTCAACCATCAGCCCGAAGCCGAACAGGCGCACACGTTCGGCGAGTCGTTGCCGTTTCACCAGCGGCACATGTGGCTGACACGGTGGGATCGCGAGCGCCTGGAGGGGCTGGTCGGCCCGTCGCGCCGGCCGGTCGGATGCCCGCACCAGCTCGATCCGGTGCGGGAGGTCGAGAGCCCAGAGACGCGGCGTGCTCACCCTGGGTGGGGCCGGGGCAGATCGCTCACGAGTAGGGTCGGCGCGGGCTGGTCGTCTCGGAGTCGGCTCGGTGGGCCGCGGCGGTGTCGGGCAATCGAGCCGATGACGACATCGACTCATCTTGCCGGCGATCGGCTCGCTTTCGCGTCGAGGTTGGCGTCACGCTCGTTGAGCATCATGGTCATCCGCTGCCCTGGGGAGGGTGGGTTGAAGGGCGTTGCCCATCCAGGCAACGCCCGATAGTATTCCTCGAATGAGCGAGTCGTCGGGCGCGGCGAGGCTACTTCGGCAGCTTCGCGAGGAGCGGGGACGCAGCCTGCGCTCGGCCGCCGACGACCTTGGCGTTGCTCCATCCCACCTGTCGCGCTGGGAGCGAGGGGAGAAGGCGCCGTCGGGCGAACTCCTGAAGCGGGCAGCGCACTACTACGGGATTGATGAGGAGGTCATAGCCTTGGACGAGGGCAGAGTGCCGGATGACATCGTCGCGATCCTCCGGCGGAACCCCGATCTTCTCGTCGAACTGCGTCGCAGGTTCACGTAGTGACTCCGGACGACCCGTTGGGCCTCGTTGGCTCAGACCTATCAGGGTACGAGGTAAGCGAGTACCTGGGTAAGGGAGCTTTCGGTTTTGTGTACGCCGCCACAGACCCGAGCGGTGAAGAGAGGGCCGTTAAGATACTAAATCCGCGAGCGGGTGCGCAGCAGATGCTCGAATTCGAGAATGAAGGCACCCTTCTTCTTCAACTCGCGGGCTGTTCAGGCGTCGTGGACATATTCGACAGTCTCGACGTGAGCGCGACGGTGGCCGTCTCGGGTGGCGGCACCTTCCCGATCCGGCTCCGGTTCCATGTCCTCAAGCGCGCATCTGGCTCGATGGATGAGTTGGCAGCAAACGCCCAGATGCTGGACTGGCCTAGCCGACTTAGCCTGTTTCGAGACGTCGTGTTGGGCGTTCACCAGATGCATCTGAATGATGTGGTGCATCGCGATCTCAAGTGCTCCAACTGCCTTCTCTTCCTACAGAGGGGAGCTCTAAGCGCGCGCCTTGCGGACTTAGGGCGCTCGCGGAACCTCTTGGCTGCCCCTGCAGCTCATCCGATGCTTTACGAGGGTCCGCGCGGTGATCCAGACTTCGCGCCCCCGGAACTGCTCTGGGGAGTTGGTTCGGACACTCCAGAGACGCATCGGTGCGCCGACCTGTACGGCGTCGGGTCACTGTTCTTCGAGTTGACGTTCGGTCAGGGAATCACGGGGCTCGCGCTTCAGCCACGGCGCACTCTGATCCATGCCGAGGCTTCGCTACCACCGAACCAGCGGCGCATGGCATACGCAGGGCGGGCTTCTGAGATCAGAGCTTGGTACGAGCCGTTCTTTGCTGCCTTTGAGAATGCCTGTCCTGGGTGCATTAGAAACTCTGCAGGAGCGCTACTGCGGCAATTGTGCGATCCGGAGCCGGGTCGACGCTTACCGAGCGTGGCTCCGGGGCGACGGGCGCAGCGTCCCAACGAGCTGCAGTGGCTCCTCCACCGAGTCGACGCTTTGCGACTAACGCTGAGGAATGACATCAAGCAACGGCAGCGGCTATCGATCAAGAAGGAGGGTAGGCGATGACCGTAGTGCTTGAGTCGCGGCTCGAAGCGCCACTCGATGGACCGCTCGACTCACAGCCGGCCAATCCACTCGCCGCGTTCGATGCGAGCGACGGATCGCCTGGTCGCGAGTTCGCGAAGCTCGTAGCCGAGGCGAAGGGCGTAGAGGAAGCGCGTCGGCGCGCACGCGCGCCGAAGGAGCGGGAAGCCCAGCAGTACGTGGACGACGCGCGGAATGGCCGCCTCGAACAAGCTGAGGCCCTGGCCCGGGCCAACCCCGATTCCCCTATTGCATTCGCCCGACTGGCGCAGGTCTTGCATGGAATCGGCGATGTCGATGCGGCGGTGGTAGCGGCTCGACGCGCGATGAGCGTGTCACGTGGCGGTGAAAGGGGCCCGGCTGAGGCGATGGCCCTGTTCGTTGTGGCGAGGACTCTTGTAGGGGCTGGAGCCCTCGAGGAAGCCGAGGCTGTGCTCGCAGAGATCCGGCAGCCCGGGCCATGGGCACTCCTGAGCGCTGCGATCGCGAAGTCGCGCGGCGATGTCCCCGCTGCCCTCGCGCGCCTTGGGGCGGACGATTCTGCAGACGCTGCGGCCTTCCGTGGATACCTCCGGCTAGAGACGCGCGAGCCGCAGCGGGCGCTAGCGGAACTTCGTCGCGCGAGGAAGGTCGGTGGCGACAGCCCCAGCCTGCTTCTCAACCTCGCGTACGCGTACGCCTGGGTCGGGTCGAATACCAAAGCTATCCGCGCAGCGCACCATGCTGCCCGTCTTGCACCATTTTCAATGGCGGCGAGCTTCAATCTCGCGAGTTACCTTAGGGCGGCCGGTCGCGACCGCGAAGCGATCGAGGAGTTGCACCGATTGCGGCGTGAGATCGGCGAGGGCCAACCGTTGGTTGCGGAGGCCCTTGCTGAGGCATACTGCTCGATTGGGCGAGATCGGGACGCGCTTAGGGAGCTTCGCCGGGCGGAGCATCACCACAGTCTCGCTCCGGACGCCCCGGACCTTGCCGAGTTGCGCGCAAATGTGGCTTTGCTCCAGTGGAGGCTCGGCGAGAAGTCGAAGGATGCGCTTGTTGCAGCGATACGCCAGCAGATCGAGGTAGCTGGCCCTCAAGTGTCGCTTGTGACCATGCTTGCGGATGTGGCCGGTACGCCTGAAGGGGTGCGCCTGGCTCGCCAATACTACGAGCAGCTTGCGGTGGAGGCTGACCGCGACGAACTCGTGCCGCTCTTAATTCGCCTTCGGATCTCTGAGGGGCAACTCGAGTCGGCTGCCCGGCTCGCGATCGAGTTCGCGATGGCAAATCCGCTCGATACGGCTGCCGTGCGGAGTGCAGTCGTCCTTCAGGGGCAGATTCTTGGCGAGTACTCGGCGGCCGCCGATTTTGGGCTCTCTGCCTTGCGCCGCGCTCCAGGTGACGTGATGCTGCTCAACAATGTGGCTTTTTGTCTTATCTTGGCCGGCAGGTTGGGGGAGGCGGTGACGCTGCTGTCAGGAGTGCGCGCCGAAGATCCGTACCTATTCGCGACCCGAGGCATGGCCGCTTTTGCCCAACGAGAGTTGGAAGAAGGGCTTCGGTGGTACGACGATGCTGCAGCCGCCGCTCGGAAGGTCATCGTTGCCGAGGGCGAGTTGGAGAGCTTTCTGCGCCTGCTGCGCGCCAACGAACTCGTGGCCATGCAGGAACTCAATTTGGTCTCGCCGAGGTTCCTCGAAGAGTTCGGGCAGTTGGTCGGCGAGCCGCTCGACTGGCCTGAGGACCCATCGTTCCTGATCCTAAGGAAGCGACTCGAGCGGTTGCCTGCAAGCTAACGTCGGGTGTCCGGGACCGGCGGCTTCGCAGAGACGCCGGTCGCTCCCCAACGCGCGCGTACCGATGTGCGGATAACGGCGCGCTTACACCGGGGGGAGCGCGGAGTCCGACCGCGCATCGTAGAACCCGAGCCGGAAGGTACGGACGACGCACCACGCTGACATTGTGATGTGCTTCGGCACGGCACCGATTGCCCCTCTCGCCTCGAGTTCGGTGTAGGCACGCACCCGTCGCCTCCAGGGTCACCCGGCGTGCGAGATTTCGTGCAACCCAGGCGCTTGTCAGCGGGTGCAGTGAGGACTCCGGAACGGAGTGACGCTCGCGAACTACCCGCGTGTATCTCCACGATTCAGGGCGCTGACCGCAGCCCTCGTTCGGCAACGAGAGAGAGTTGGCAGGTCCAATCTGCCCACACGCCCGTCAACTCGGTCGATCGGCATGCGTCGCGGCCGTGGTCTGCCAGGTTGGCGTTGCACGAAGCGCCCGGTGGAAAGGGCCGTAGCGGACGGTTGCGCTGTGAGGCGAGGATGGGGCTGTGGTCGCTGGTCTAGGAACCGGCAGCGGGGTGCTCGTCCAGCGTGTCGGTGCGTAGTGCCTCCATCAGGACGTCGAAGGGCGCGGCGTCGGGGACCAGGGTGGCGGAGTCGCCGGTGGGCACGACCGTCGTCGGGACCGGCACCACCCGCACCTCCTCGGGGCCGAGGTGGCGGACGCTCGTGAGCAGGCCGACCAGCTCGGAGCGGTCGAAGCTCTCGTCGACGGCGACGGACCCGGAGACGATGCCGAGCAGGCGGAGCCACGTGGCCGGGCTGCGTCGGACGTCGTCGTCCCCCAACCGGTCGAGGATCGCGCGGAACCACGCCGCCGAGCGCTCCGACCGGGACATGTCGTCGACGCCGTCCCCGCGGACCCAGGCGAGGGCCTCCGCGCCCGTGAGCCGGTGACGGCCGGCGGGGAACGTCTGACCGCCGTCGACCACCAGCCTGCTGTCCAGGTCGATCTCCACGCCGCCGAGCCCGTCGGTCAGGCGGGCGAACGTCTCGGAGTCGGTCAGCGCCACGTGGTCGAGGCGGACGTTCGTCAGGCGCTCGACGGTCTGCACCGCGCCCGTCGGGCCGCCCTGCGCGAAGGCGGAGCGCAGTGTCCCGGGGCCCGAGCCGGGCACGTCCGCGGAGAGGTCCGGGGGCATCGCGATGACGTTCACGCTGGACCGGTCGGCCGAGATGTGCGCGAGCATGACGATGTCGGTCTGGGCGGCCGCCGCGGCCCAGTCCTGGTCGCCCTCGGTGCGGACGTCGTTCGTCGACCCGAGCACGAGGATGGTGACGGGGGCGGGGCCGCCCACCTCGGCCGGCGGGAGCGGGGGCGGCCGGTCTGTCAGCGCGACGGGGTCCGGGAAGCGTTCGAGCCGATTGTCGAGCGTGCCGGCGACGACGAGCGCGCCGCCCGTGGCGACCATGATCAGCAGCACCAACGAGCCGACGACCGTGAGCCCGATGTTCCGGCCGCGGTGGCTGGGCGGCGTCCGGGGGATCTCCGGCGGGGGCGGGCTCGGCTCGTCGGGAGGTGTGAGCACCGTCCACGCGATGCCGTCCACGGCGGCCCGGACCTTGGCGAACGACTTCTCGTAGCCGCGTCGGCCGGTCTCGCCCGGGTCGGGGACGTCGTCGTCCTCAGCGACCGGCGGGGCGGTGCCCACGCGGTGGACCGGTGCGAGCTGGGCCAGCGCGGACAGGCGCGCCGCGACGTCACCCTCGGGCAGGGCCGACGGGCCGAGGGATGTGGCGACCCGGGCCAGCTCGCACAGCGTGAAGGTCCGCCGGACCGCCGCGGGAACCTTGCGGACCACCGCCGAGCGCTCGTTCCGGGTGGCGGTGAGGACGAGGTCGGCCTCCGCCACCATGGTCGCGTCGACCTCCCGCGCGTGGTGGCCGTCGACGGCGAGGCCCTCGCGCGCGAGGAGCTCGTTGAGGTGCTCGGGGACGGGGTCGTCCGGAGCGACGTCGATCCCGGCGCTCGTCACCGTCACGGCGCTGTCGTCGCCGAGCCGAGCGCGCAGGAGTCGTTCGGCCGCGAGCGAGGGGCCCACGTCCGTGGCGCCGACCAGCAGCACGTCGAAGTGGTTCGCCACTGCCGTCGTCGGGACGGCACCGGACGGGCCCATCGAGCCAGTGTGTGGGGACATCCCGGACGCCCGCTATAGAGGTCTTCGGGGCAATTGTCCGCCGCGACGAAGCCACCGTCCCGGCCGCGCGCCACCGCTGCATCTCGCGAATCTGTCCCTCTCCTGATGCCACTGGTCACGGGCCCGAGCGCACGGTGATGACGTCGCATCAGGTCGGCGAGACGTCGAGGGTGCTGCTGGTGATCCGGACGCGACTACGGGTGCCGTGCCGTCGAGGATCCCGCCTCGAACCGTCTCCATCGGCCTTCGGAGACGACGTCGACCGAGCCGTCGACGACGGCGATGGCGGTCTGCTCGTCGAGGACGTACGACGGGACGTCGAGGTCGGCCGCCCAGCGTTCGGCGTCGGCCATCGTGTTCGTCGGGAACGCGTCGAGGTGGGGGAAGATCGCGAAGTCGACGAGGCCGAGGGTGCGGTCGTCAGGGGCGCCGGGCCATTCGACGAACAGGTCGCCGATGCGGGGTGTCATCACCATGCTGCCGGCGCTGACGCCGACCCAGACGGTGTCGGGGATCGACGGGAAGAGGTCGTCGAGGCCGGACTCGCGGATCCAGTGGGCGAGGTAGGTCGCGTCGCCGCCGTCGACGAGGAGGGCGTCCGCCTCGCGGACCCAGGGGATCCAGCGGTCGGGGCCGATTGTCGGCAGGGCGGTGAGCTCGAGGACGCCGAGGGACGCCCAGCCCAGGCCGGTGAGGTGCTCGGCACCGGCCCCCGCGGCCACCGTCCGCTGCACCGACGACGGGCCGCACATCGGGTGCCCCCACTGCGCGGTCGGGATGACCAGGGCGTGGCTCTCCTCGATGGGCTTGCCGAGCATCTCGACGAGCGCGGCCCGGATCGACGGGTTGGTCACCCCGCCGGACGTGAGGAGCAGTTTCACCAGGGGCCTCCGGGTCGCGGGACGAGAACGGGCGCGGTCGACAGAGAGACTGTCGACCGCGCCCGGACTCAGCGGCAACCGGTGGGGTCAGGCCAGCGAGAGGAAGAGCTTCTCGAGCTTGGCGACGTCCAAGGTGCCCTCGGAGCCGTCGGCGCCCGGGGTCATGCACTGCTTCATGCCGGAGGCGATGATCGCGAACCCGGCGCGGTCGAGCGCGCGGGACACGGCGGAGAGCTGCGTGACGACGTCCTCGCACTCGCGGCCCTCGTCGAGCATGCGGATGACGCCCGCGAGCTGGCCCTGCGCGCGCTTGAGGCGGTTGGTGACGCTGCTCATCTCGTCAGGGTCGAGCTGCATGGTGCTTCTCCTCGTCGGAAGGGTGTGGCGACGATACCCCCGCGGGTACCGACCGTCGGCGGAGTCAGCGGGGGCAGGTGCAGCGCTCGGCGGGCTGCACCGCACTCATGACGTCCTGGGCGTGCATGCCGCAGCCGTCCCAGGTGGTCTTGCCGCAGGCGGGGCAGGTGACGGGGTAGCACATGGTGGTTCTCCTCAGGGAAAAGGGCGGCGCCGGGGTTCAGGCGGACAGGGACGGGTGGACGGCCTGCAGGGTGAGCCAGCCGCCCGAGAGGTTGCGGCCGTCGAGGCCGGCGCCGCGCAGGACGCGGGTCGCGAGGTAGGAGCGGACGCCGCTCGCGCAGTGCACGCTGATCGGGCGGCCGTCGGCGGCGGCGCGCACCTCGGCGAGGCGGGCGCGCAGCTCGGTGTGCGGGACGTGCAGCGAGCCGGGCAGGTGGGCGGCGGTGCGCTCCTTCGCCGAGCGGACGTCGAGGACCAGGGTCGACGCCATGACCTCAGCCAGCTCCGTCGCCTGCCACTGGGGCATCGTGCCGTCGAGCGCGTTCTGCGCGACGAAGCCGAGCATGTTGACCGGGTCCTTCGCCGACCCGTACGGCGGGGCGTAGGCGAGCTCGAGCTCGGCGAGGTCGTCGGCGGTCATGCCGGCGCGCAGGGCCGTCGCGAGGACGTCGATGCGCTTGTCGACGCCCTCCCGCCCGACGGCCTGCGCGCCGAGCAGGCGGCCGTCGGGCGCGAACGACGCGACCAGGTGCACGGCCGACGCGCCGGGGTAGTAGCCCGCGTGGTGGTTCGGGTGCAGGTGGACGACCTCGTGCTCGATGCCGGCGCGCACGAGCGACGCCTGGCTCGCGCCGGTCACGGCAGCCGTCAGGCCGAAGACGCGGACGATCGCCGTGCCGAGGACGGCGGCCTGCGGGGTCGTGCGGTGGCCGAGCATCGACTCGGCGGCTCGACGCCCCTGACGGTTGGCGGGACCGGCGAGCGGCACGGGGCCTGCCTCGCCCGTGACGGCTTGGCGGACCTCGATCGCGTCGCCGACGGCCCAGATGTGCGGGTCCGACGTGCGGTGGTCGGCGTCGACGCGGATCGCGCCCCGCGCGCCGAGGTCGAGGCCGGCGTCACGGGCCAGGTCGCTCGCGGGGCGGACGCCGACGTTGACGACGACGAGGTCCGCGTCGAGGGCCGCACCGTGGGAGAGGGTCACGGTCACCTGCCCGCCGGAGGCATCGGCAGGACGTGACGCGCTCGACGGGTGGTCAGTCCCGGACGCGCCAGGCGGAACGGAGGTGGCGACCGGGCCGGCATCCACGACGGAGGTCGCCGACACGCCGAGGTGCAGCGCGACGCCGTGGGCCGTGAGCTCGTCGGCGAGCAGGGGAGCGAGCTCGGCGTCGAGGGGGGGCAGGACGTGGTCCGTGAGCTCGACGAGGTCGACCTCGAAGCCGCGCGTGACCAGCGCCTCGACGGCCTCCAGGCCGATGAACCCCGCGCCGACGACGACGGCGCGCGGGGGACGCGAGCCCGTGGCGTGGGCGAGGGCCTGGTCGACTCGGTCGCGCAGGGCATCGACGTCGGGGACCGTCCGCAGCGCGTGGACCGCGGGGTGGTCGAGGCCGTCGATGGGCGGGCGGACCGCGACCGCGCCGGGGGCGAGCAGCAAGGCGTCGTAGGGCAGCGAGTACGAACCGTCGGCGGTCGTGACGGTCACGGTGCGCGCGGCGCGGTCGATCGCGGCGGCGCGGTGACCGGTGCGGACGTCGAGGTCGAGGGAGGCGCGCAGGCTCTCGGGGGTGTGGAGCAGCAGGTCGTCGCGCTCGGCGATCTCGCCGGACAGGTGGTACGGCAGGCCGCAGTTGGCGAACGACACGTACGGCGACTGCTCGAGGACGATGATCGCGGCCGCCTCGGACAGCCGTCGGGCCCGGGCGGCGGCGCTCATGCCGCCCGCGACGCCACCGACGATCACGAGGCGCCGCGGGGCGTCGCTCGGGTCCGCGGGGAGGGTGGTCTCGGTGTTGGGCATGGCTCGACGATACCCCCGGGGGTATCCAACGACCAAGCCACGGGTCCCGTGAAACCCGCCACAGGAAGCCGACGCGGGCCGGAGCGGAATCGCCGAGCCCACCCGCACCCCGCACCCCGCACTCCGGACGCCGAGGCGGCGCTGGGCGCCGTCGTCGACACCACCGGGCCTCAGTCGGTGAAGACGCCCCAGCAGATCGCGTTGCGCCGACGCTGGTCGTCGAGGACCAGGTCACGCAGGTCGACCGGGATCAGATCACGCTGCCACCGGAGCTCGGCTGCGCGGGCGGCCTCGCGCTCGGCCGCCGGGACCTCCGCCATCGCGGCGCGGATCGCGTAGGCGGCGGCGCCGAGGTCGTGCGCGGCAACGTGCGCGACCGCGACGGCCTGGCCCGCCGACAGCGCGGCGAACCTCGCCGGGTCCGGCAACCCGCGACCGGCGGCGTTGGCCCGGAAGGCCGCGTCGTGCGCCTGGCGCATGGTCGCCTCGCCGCGCGTCCAGGCGTGGCCGATCCGCAGCGCCTCCGCCGGGCGGCCGTCGTCGCTCTCGCGCGCGAACAGCGGCTGGACGTGCTCTGCGCACGCGAGCGCCCAGCGCGCGAGGAGGACGTGATGCTCGTCCGTCAGGGTCCCGCCGCGGCGGATCGTGATAAGCCGGGGGTCGCGTTCGCGAGGGAGGATGGGCATGCGCTCATCGTGGCCTCGGTACCCCGAGGCGCCGGAGCCGCCTGGTGTCCGTGGCGCGTCGGCCGGCGCTCCTCCATGAGAGCGGGCGGCGTCGAGGACGCGCTGCTCGCGCACGCCGACACCCCTCCGGAGGCGAGCGATGGAACCCCAGCACGCTGCCCACAAGAAGCCTGAGCCCTGGCACCGCCGTGCGATCGGCGCCTTCCTCGGCCTGGGTGCGCTCGCGGGCGCCTTCGTCGCGATCGTCCAGGCGCGTGACGTGGTGATTGCGCCAGAGCCCGACGTGGAGAAGGTGACGATCACCGACATCGAGCAGAAGCGCCTGGCGACGTTGGCGGAGTTCGTGGGGGTGCACCCGGGCCGTGACGTGTCGCTCTCCCCGGCGCCCGTGAGTGCAGGAGACGTGGTCGGGCAGCGCGTGATCGCGGCCGTGCGCGCGTCGTCGACGGCGACGCGGGACGCCGCGCCGGCCACGCAGCACCCGTCGGCCACCGCGTCGGGCGAGGAGTCGACGACCTCGGGAACTGGCGGCACCGAGTCGTCGAGCACCGGGCCCGGACCGACGCCGAGCTCCACCGAAGGGGTGGCAGAAGCGGTCGCGCGGGCCGTCCGACAGCACCCCGGCCTCGGGCAGTACGACCTGGGCCAGTGGGACACCCCGCCGCTCGCCCCGCCCTGGGACGAGGACAACGTGGTCGTCGACCACGTCGAGAGTGCGCCCGGCTCGCCGCAGCCGTCGGTCACGGTGGTGACCCCTGAGGACGAGGCCGAGCGGCTCTGGCAGGCGCTGCAGACGGTCGAGACGCGGACGACGGACGGCAAGAAGGAGCCGCTCGGGTACGTGATCTCGGTCGACTTCACGGTCGAGGGCTACAAGGACGAGGCGCTGCTGCTGACGTGGACGCTCGACGAGAACGACAGCACCTGGGACTGGAGCGTCGAGACGTTGGCCTACCGGCTGACCGCGACGACGAACGACGACAGAGGCAGCGTGGAGGTGTGGGTGCCGGACCTCGTGCAGCCGGGGCCTTACACCGTGAACGTCACCATCCGGCTTCCCGGCGAGAAGGACCCGGTCGCCGACGACGGGTACGTGATCCCCGAGCAGTGAGTCGCCCGCGGGCGTCCGAGCAGCAGCGCCGGACCCGACGGCGTCGGCGAGCGGTCAGTCGTCCTCGCGCTGGATGAGCTCGAAGAACGGGGGCGTGTGCCCGCCCGGCGTGGCCGGGAGCGGGTACTGGAACGCCAGGTTCGACGCGTCCAGGGCCGCGAAGAACTCCTCCCACGTCGCGCGCTCGGCGCCGGACCCGCTCGGGCCCTCGGGGAAGATCACGGCGGGCATCCGCGGGTCCTCGGGGTACACGGCGCGGATCAGCGCGGGGACGGCCTGGTGGCCTTCGATGAACCGCCGGATCTCGTCGGGGTCGGTCGTGGTCCTGGTCAGCTCGCTCATCGTGCGCTCCCGTCGTCGGCGACGCTCCCCATGCTCCCGCCGGGGGACCGTCGCCGCAGGGCGGGACGGCTACCGGCTGCGGAGCGCCACGTCGCCGGGGGCCGAACGAGCACGCGTCAGCCAGGTCTCCGGGTCGGACGCGCCGCACAGTGCGGAGCCGCTGACGACCCACGTGGCACCGTGCGCCGCGCAGTCGTGGGCGTGGTCGAGCGTGACGCCACCGTCGACGCCCAGCCCGCCCCCACCCGCACGCCCGCCGAGCGCGTCCAGCCGCGACAGCGTCGACGGCTGGAACGTCGAGCCCGCCTGGCCGGGCGTGATGGACATGACCAGGACAGCGACGTCGGGCGGGAGGTCATCGAGCGCGGAGAGCGGCGTCGACGGGGAGATCGCGACCCCGGCCCGGCGCCCGGCGGAGCGCACCCGCGAGACGGCCGTCGCCCAGCCCGTGGCCTCGACGTGCACGATCACGGTGTCGCACACGGCGGTCCACGCGTCGACCTCGGCGAGCGGGTCGCACACCATGAGGTGCGCCTCCCCGGGCAGGCCGGTCAGGTGGGACAGCCGGGACACGGTGTCCGGGTCGAAGCCGCCGGGCGCGGCGAAGACCCCGTCGGACACGTCCCAGTGCCAGCGCGTGAGCCCGGCGGCGGCGAGGCGCACGGCCTCGCCAGCGAGGCGGTCGGGCGGGGTGGACCAGAGCGACGCAGCGACGACCAGCGTCACGAGCTCGCCCCTGCGTCGCCACCCTCGACGGGCGCGACCCGCGGCAGCGCGAGCAGCGCCTCGGCGAGCGCGCGGTCGGTGACGAGCTCGGTGCACAGCCCGGCGCGGACGATCGCGGCGACGGCCTGCGCCTTCTGCGCCCCTCCGGCCGCGGCGACGATGCGCGGGATGGCGCGCATCTGCGCGAACTCGATGGTGACGCAGCGGTCCTGGAAGTGCGGGGCCACCAGCTCCCCGGAGTCGGAGACGAGCAGCGACGCGACCTCGGCGCGCACGCCCGACTCCAGCAGGGCGGAGCGCTCGGCGTCGCTGATGGTCTTGAGGAGCTGCGAGTCCGGCGGCTCCCACGACCCGACGGACACGACGGCCGTCGTCACGGAGTCGAACATGCGCAGGGCTGCGGCGACGTCGGGCTGACGGCGCAGCGCGTCGGCGGTGCGGGCGTCGTCGACGACGAGCGGCGCGAAGATCGGTCGGGCGGTGCCGCCGGAGCGCAGGGCGACGCGGCGGACGATCTCGACAGGCGACTCGTCGAGGTCGGTGCCGATCGCGCCGGTGAGCTGCACGACGTCGACGCGGGGGAGCGGCGGCAGCGCGGCGCTCATCGCGGTGAGCGTCCGGCCCCACGCGAGCCCGAGCACCTCGCCCTCGCGCAGCGTCGCGCCGAGGACCTGCGCGGCGGCCTCGCCGACCTGGTGCCGGACGGCGTCGGCGTCGCCGCTGGTCTCGACGACGGTGACGGACGTCAGCCCGAGGTGGTCCCGCACCCGAGCCGCGAGCGCCGGGTCCTGGAGGCCGTCGGCGTGGATGGTGATGGTGACGACCCCGGTCGCCCGAGCGTGCTCGAGCAGGCGCGCGACCTTGAACCGGGAGACGCCGAGCTCCTCGGCGATCTGCACCTTGGACACGTCGTCGACGTAGTAGCGCCGGGCCGCCAGGACCATCAGTCCGCGGTCCTCGGCGCCCGCACCGCGCACCTCGCTGTCGCTCATGTGAGCACCATAGCGCGCTCGAACGTTTCCGAATCGTGATCTGACCGAGTTGATCCGACCGAGAATCGCGACGTAGTGTCGAAGCCAGATGAGCAACGCAAGATGCTCATATGAGCACAACACAGGCTGCGAGGAGGCAGACATGGTGAAGCGCCGCCGGATCCCGGAGGAGCTCGGCATCGGCGTGGTGATCGTGCTCGTCGCGGTGATCTTCAGCCTGATGTCCCCGACGTTCCGCACGTTCGACAACGCCAACCTGCTGCTGCTCAACGGCACGGTCATCGCGTTCCTCGCGATGGGCCAGGCGTTCGTGCTGCTCACCGGCGGCATCGACCTGTCGACGGGCTCCAACGTCGCCCTGACCGGGATGATCGCCGCCCTCGCGATGCGCAGCGGACTCCCGTGGTGGGCCGCCGCCCTCGCGGCGCTCGCGGTCGGCGCGCTCGTCGGTGTCATCAACGGCGCGCTCATCCACTACCTGAAGCTGCCGCCGTTCATCGTGACGTTCGCGGCGTTCGGCGTCGCCGCGTCGATCCCGCTCATCCTCACCGGCGCGAGCTCCGTCAACGTCGCCGACCCGATGTTCGCGATCATCGGCCGCGGGTCGCTGTTCGGGATCCCCATGCCGGTCGTGCTCGTCGCGGTGTTCGCGATCGTCTTCACGGTCCTGCTGCGGCTCACCCCGACCGGCGTCCACATCTACGCGGTCGGCGGCAACGCCGAGACCTCGCGCCTGTCGGGCATCCCGATCGGCCGCGTCACGATGCTCGTCTACGCGGTCTCCGGGCTCTGCGCGGGCATGGGCGGCCTCATCGTCACGTCGCGCCTCATGGTCGGCTACCCGTCGGCCGGCTCGGGCAACGAGCTCTTCTACTCGATCGCCGCGGCGGTCGTCGGCGGTGTCAGCCTGTTCGGCGGGATCGGCTCCCTGCCCGGTGCGCTGCTCGGCGCCGTCCTCATCGCGACCGTGTCCAACGGCATGAACGTCGTCGGCGTCCAGTCGTACTGGCAGCCGCTCGTCATCGGCCTGATCATCCTCGGCGGCGTCATCCTCGACACCTACCGCCGCCAGTCGTCGCTCAGCGACCTGTTCCGCCGCCACCTGCGCGGCGGGCCCCCCAGCGGCACCGACGCCACGGGCACCCCCGCCACCGCGACGCCCGCCACCCCCGTCACCGCGGGCACCCCCGACCACCGGTGAACCCGGCACCACCCCGACCCACCCCAGGAGAGACAGAGCGATGAAGCTTCGCATCCCCGCCCTCGCGGCCGGCCTGGCCGCCACCACCCTCGTGCTCGGCGCGTGCGGTGCCGTCGACACGGGCACGGGCTCGTCGAACGGCGGCTCGTCCGGCGCGGCCACCGCCGCCTCCGGCGAGATCCCCCGCCCGGCGTCGTGCGACGACGAGACCCCCTACGTCGCGGTCGCGCTGCCCAACCTCACCAACCCCTACTACGTCGCCATGAAGGCCGGCTTCGAGGAGGCGGGCGAGGCCAACGGCTTCGAGGTCGAAGTGCAGATCGCCGACGACGACGACGCGAACCAGCTCGCGCAAGCGCAGTCGATGCTGCAGAAGAAGCCGTGCGCGCTCGCCCTCAACGCGGTCAAGTCCGAGCCGGGCGCCGCGATCGTCAAGGCCGCGAACGACGCGGGCGTGCCCGTCTTCACCGTCAACGTGGGCATCGACCCCGAGGCGCTCGAGTCGCAGGGCGCGAGCATCGTGCAGTACCTCGGCGCCGACAACACCGCGGGCGGCCGGCAGACCGCCGAGCAGGTCCTCGCGGACCTGGGCGCCGACGCCGAGATCAAGGTCGGCTTCGTGACCGAGCCCGACGAGACCCCGACCCAGATGCGCGACGCAGGCTTCGAGGAGGCCCTGTCCGCCAACCCGAACGCGTCCGTCGTCGCCAAGGTCGACGGTAACGTCAAGCCCGACGACAGCCTGCGCGCGACCACCGAGATGCTCTCCGGCAACCCGGACATCAACGTGATCTTCGCGTCGACCGGCCCGGCCGCCTACGGCGCGCTCCAGGCCCTCGGCGCCAGCAGCGCCGTCAAGGTCTACGGGTTCTGCGCCTCCGAGCAGACGCTGACCGAGCAGTACCCGGCGTGCGTCGCCCAGGAGCCCAACGCCTACGGCCAGCAGGTGATCGAGCAGATCCGTGCGTGGGTCGACGGCGCGACGCCCGAGGCGGAGATCCTGCAGTCGCTCAAGCTCTTCACCGTCGGCCAGACGCCGGGCCCGGGCGAGGTCGGCTGACATGACCACGACGTCGACCGGGACGCCGGCAGGGCTGAGCGTCCGAGGGATCATCAAGCGGTACTCGGGTGTGTCGGTGCTGCACGGCGTCTCGGTCGACGTGCGGCCGGGGGACGTCGTCGGGCTCGTCGGCCACAACGGCGCGGGCAAGTCGACGCTCCTGCGGACCATCGCCGGGGCGACCGCCCCGGACGGCGGCCAGATCGTCGTCGACGGCCGCGCCGAGACGATCGACTCGCCCGCCGCCGCGATCGCCGCGGGCATCGCGACCGTGTACCAGGAGCTCTCGCTCCTGCCGAACCTCACCGTCGCGCAGAACGTCTACCTCGGCGACGAGCGCTCGCGGGGCGGGCTGCTCCGCCGCGACGAGATGCGCACCGGGGCGCGGAAGCTCGTCGAGTCCTTCGGGCTCGACGTGGACGTCGACCGCAAGCTCGGCGACTACCCCGTCGCGACCCGGCAGATGCTCGAGATCGCGGTCGCCACGCACCGCGACGCGAAGTACCTGCTGCTCGACGAGCCGACGACGAGCCTCGAGGGCGGGCAGGTCGAGCGCCTGCTCGACATGGTCCGGTCCCTCGCGGCCGACCGCGGGCTCGGCATCGTGTTCGTCGACCACAAGCTCGACGAGCTCTACGCGGTCTGCAACCGGGTCGTCGCGCTCGTCGACGGGCGCGTCCGGATCGACGCCCGCGTCGACGAGGTCAGCCGGCACGACGTCGTCGCGGCGATCGCGGGCGACGAGGCAGCCCAGATGGACGACCGGCTGCGCGCCGGTGAGGCCCCGGCGCAGGCCGTCCGCACGCCCGAGCCCGAGCACGCCGAGGCGGCACCCGTCGCCGACGTCCGCCGCTGGCTCCCCGACGCGACGCGCGGGCCCCGCCTGGAGGTGCGAGACCTGCACGCGCCGGGCGTGCACGGCGTCAGCCTGACCGCCGAGCCCGGCCGCGTCCTGGGCCTGTACGGCCTCGTCGGCGCGGGCCGCACCGAGGTCATGCGCGCGCTCGTCGGCCTCGCGCCCGTCACGGCCGGGACGGTCCTGCTCGACGGCCGTCCGTACCGCCCCGGCACACCGGCGAGGGCCCAGCGCGAGGGCGTCGTGTACGTCACCGAGGAGCGCAAGAGCGACGGCATCGTGCCCAAGCTCGACTCCCCGATGAACGTCGCGCTGCCCGTGCTGCGCCGGTACCGCCGGGCGGGTCTCCTCGACAAGCGCCGCATGCTGCGCGACGCCGACGACCTGCTCGGGCAGCTGCGCGTGCGCGGCGACGTGCACGGGCCCGTCGTGAGCCTGTCGGGCGGCAACCAGCAGAAGGTGCTGCTCGCGCGGGCCATCGCGCAGCGGCCGCGGGTCCTGCTGCTCGACGAGCCGACCAAGGGCGTCGACCTCGGCGTCAAGGCCGAGATCCACCGCATCGTCCGCTCGCTCGCGCACGACGCCGGGCTCACCGTGCTGCTCGTCTCCTCCGAGGAGGAGGAGATCTGCGAGGTCGCCGACGACATCGTCGTCGTCTCGCACGGCCGCAGCACCGGTGAGCAGCTGTCCGCCGAGCACCGCACCCCGCAGGCGCTGCGCCTCGCGGCGTGGGCCGCCGCCTGATCCCGGCCTCCTCATGACGCACCACGGACCACCGACGGAAGAGAGCACCCCCATGACGACGAGCGCTGCGGCGACCCTCCAGACCGCACGGGACATCGTGCGGCGCGAGGGCCAGGGGGTCGCGGACGTCGCCGACCAGCTCGACGAGTCGTTCGTCGCGGCCGTGGAGCTCGTGGGCCGCGTGACCGGCAAGGTGTTCGTCACCGGCTCGGGCACGTCGGGCGCGGTCGCGCGCCGCATGGCGCACCTGCTGTCGGTGTGCGGCACCCCGGCGGTCTTCCTGCCGGGCATGGACGCGTTGCACGGCACGATGGGTGCCGTGGTGTCCGGTGACCTGCTCATCACGATCTCGCGCGGCGGCGAGTCGGACGAGCTCAACGACCTGTCCCGCCGCGTGCAGCAGCGGGGCGTCCCGGTGATCGCCCTGACCGCGTCGCCGACCTCGACGCTCGGCACCCTCGCCGACCTCACCGCTGTCGTTGACGCCGGGCCCGAGGTCGACCCGGGCGGCGTCATCGCGATGGGCTCGACGCTCGCGACCGCCGCGTGGGGCGACGCGCTCGCCGCGGTGCTCATGCAGATCCGCGGGTACGGCTGGGAGCAGGTGCTGTTCACGCACCCCGCGGGTGCCGTCGGGCGGATCGAGCAGCTGCCCGACGCGCTCCCGTCGCTCGCGGCCGACGGCGCCGAGCGCCGCCCGGAGGCCTGATGGGCGTCGTCGCGGGCGTCGACTCCTCGACGCAGTCCTGCACGGTCGAGCTGCGCGACGCGGGCTCCGGCCGGCTGCTCGGGTCGGGCCGCAGCGCGCACCCGCCGACGTCGCCGCCGGTGAGCGAGCAGGACCCGGCCGACTGGTGGGCGGCGTTCGGGCTCGCGCTCGGCGGTGCTCTGTCGGACGCCGGGCTGAGCGCGCGCGACGTCGACGCCGTGAGCGTCGCCGCGCAGTGCCACGGCCTCGTCCTGCTCGACGCGCAGGACCGCGTGCTGCGGCCCGCGAAGCTGTGGAACGACACGACGTCGAGCCCGCAGGCGGACGCGCTGGTCCGCGACCTCGGCACGGCTGGGTGGGCGGACGCCGTCGGCTCCGTGCCGACCGCCGCCTTTACCATCACCAAGCTCGCGTGGGTCGCGCAGCACGAGCCGCACCTCCTCGACGAGACCGCCCGCGTCCTGCTGCCGCACGACTACCTCACCTACCGGCTGACGGGCCGCGCGGTGACCGATCGCTCGGAGGCTTCGGGCACCGGCTACTACGCCGCGCACGACGGCCGGTACCTGGTCGACAACCTCGACCGTTGGGTCCGCGACGACCTCCCGTGGTCCACGCTGCTGCCCACGGTCCTCGGCCCGTCAGAGGCGGCGGGCACCGCGTCGACCGCCGACGCCCGCGCGCTCGGCCTCCGTGTCGACGTCGTCGTCGGTGCGGGCGCGGGCGACCAGCACGCGGGCGCGCTCGGCATCGGCCTCGCGCCCGGCCAGGTGCTCTACAGCCTCGGGACGTCGGGCGTCGTCATGACGACCTCGCCCACGCCCGTGCACGACGCGACCGCGTGGGTCGACGGCGTCGCCGACGCCGCGGGTGGCTGGCTGCCGCTCGTCTGCACGCTCAACTGCGCCAAGGTCACCGACACCGTCGCGCGACTGCTCGGCGTCGACCACCCCGAGCTCACGCGCCTCGCCCTCGCCGCACCGCGTCGCGCCGACCGCATGGTCATGGCCGCGTACCTCGACGGCGAGCGGAGCCCCGACCGCCCCGACGCGCGCGGCGTGCTCGCCGGGCTGCGCTCCGACACGACCCGCGAGGAGCTCGCGCTCGCCGCCTACGAGGGCGTCGTGCTCGGGCTCGTGCGCGGCCACGACGCGATCCGCGCCGCGGGTGCGACCGCCGATGGCGAGGTCGTCGTCACCGGTGGGGGAGCCCGGTCGCTCGCGTACCGGCAGGTGCTCGCCGACGCGCTCGGCCGACCCGTGCACACGCGGGACGTCGACGAGGCCACCGCGCGTGGCGCCGCCGTGCAGGCCGCGGCCGTCCTCGCCGGCGCCGATGTGCGCACCGTGCGCGACACCTGGACCCCTGCCACGACGGGTGTCGTCGAGTCGCAGCGCGCCGTCGACGACGACGTGTGGCGCCGCTACCGCGCGCTGGCCGACGCCCGCCAGCCCGACGAGACCCCGGAGTGACGATGGACCTCTACCTCGACAGCGCCGACCGCACCGCGCTCGAGCCGCTGCTCGCCACGGGCCTGTTCCGCGGTGTCACGACGAACCCGCTGATCCTCCAGCGCGGCGACGTGCGCCTCGACGCCGTGCCCGACCTCGTCGGCTGGCTGCTCGAGCGCACCTCCGAGGTGTTCGTCCAGACCACGGCCCATGACGTCGACGCGATCGTCCCCGAGGGTCACGCGCTGCGCGCTCTGTCCGACCGCCTGGTCGTCAAGGTCCCCGCGACTCGGGACGGGCTCGCCGCGACCCGCCGCCTCGCCGACGACGGCGTCCCCGTGCTGGTCACCGCGGTCTACGACGCGCGGCAGGCCGTCCTCGCGACCGCCGCCGGCGCCCGGTGGATCGCCCCGTACCTCGGCCGCATGACCGAGTCGGGCCGCGACGGGCACGGGCAGGTCGCCCAGATGGTCCGCGTGCTGGAGGGGACGGCGACGCAGGTGCTCGTCGCGAGCATCCGGACCGTCGACGACGTCGTGACGCTGGCCGCCGCGGGCGCGCACGCCGTGACGCTCGGCGCCGCCGTCGCGCAGGACCTGTTCGTCGAGCCCCTCACCGACGCCGCTCTCGCGCAGTTCGACGAGGCGGTCGCGGCTCTCCGCTGACGGGAAGGCTCAGGGGCGTCCGCGAGGACGTCAGCGACGCCGGCCGGCCCGTGCGGCGAAGTCGTCCATCGCGACGAGGACGTCGTCGGCCTGCCACACGCGGGAGCGACGACCCGTCGAGGGCGAGCGCAGGACGCCGTCGCGCACGAGGACCTCGATCGCGTTGTACGCCGCTCGTTCCGACACGCCCAGCGTCGTCGTCACGTAGTCCGCGGTGACGACGGGCTGCGCGAACAGCGCGTCAGCGAGCCGCCATGCGGTCGAGTCGGTGCGCGCGTGGATCATCTCGTGCCACCGCGCCCGGGTTGACGTGATGTCCGCGGCGAGCGCGCGGCCGTTGACCGTCGCGGCCGTGGCGGCATCGGCCACCTGTTCGATGATCGGCCCGACGTCGCCGAGTCGGTACGCCCCGAGCGCAGCGAAGTACGCGTCGGGATCACGGAGCAGGCCGGCCGAGACGGGCACGGTGGTATGGAGCGCGAGGCCGTGGCGGCGGAGCATGGTGTGCACGAGGACACGTCCCGTACGACCGTTCCCGTCGGTGAACGGGTGGATCGTCTCGAACTGCGCGTGGACGACCGCGGCGTGCACGATCGCCGGGACGTCACCCCGGGCTGCGAACGTGACGAGGTCGTCGATGGCGGCGGGGACCCGCTCGTGGTGCGGCGGCACGAAGTCGGCACCGTGCGGGCTGAGGGTCGACGAGCCCACCCACACCTGCTCCTGACGCCACTGACCCGCGACGTCGGGCTCGCTCTCGCGCAGGAGCGTGGCGTGCACGCTCAGGATGTGCTCGGGGGTCACCTCGTCGCCGCCCGCGAGGGCGGTCGTCATGGCCCTCACGTTCGCGGCGACGAGCTCGGCGTTCTGGCGCGACGGCGCACCGAGTGCGGCGAGGGCGAGGTTGCGGGCGTTGGTCGTCAGGTGCTCGATCTGCGAGCTCGACGCGGACTCGGTCCGCAGCAGGACGGCGGGCATCGGGACGGGCAGGGCTGCCATCTCCTGGTCGAACCGGGCGACGTCGAGCGTCGCCTGCTCGGCGATCGCCCGCACGCGCGGCGGCGTGTCGACGGCGAGATCGCCGATGGCCGGCGGGATGGCGGCCTGGTACGGGCGGGTCGTCCGTAGACGTTGGAACGCGTCCAGGTGCGGATTGTTCGGCGTCCAGTCGCGTGCCTCGAACGACAAGGCGGGCCACGGCGCAGCGGGTGGCTCGGCAGCCGTCGTCGGGGCTTCCATCCTTCACCTCCTGCGCTCGTTACTGAAGGCTACCGCGTTAGCCTTCAGTAACGGTACGTCGTTCCTGAAGGATCGACGCCTCCGTGCAGTGACTTCCGTCAGTGACGTCG
Source organism: Cellulomonas sp. H30R-01 (assembly GCF_010119915.1). Taxonomy (NCBI): domain Bacteria; kingdom Bacillati; phylum Actinomycetota; class Actinomycetes; order Micrococcales; family Cellulomonadaceae; genus Cellulomonas; species Cellulomonas sp. H30R-01. The sequence goes on from NZ_CP048210.1 coordinate 29,789, forward strand.
ACCAGGAGGTGACGTTCGACGACGCCCGTCGACAGAAGACGGTCAGCGGTCGTCGTCGTCGTCCTTCGGCCGCAGGATCTTCAGCGGGATCCCGGCGATCGACGGGTCGGGCACGGGGAGCGTGTCGAGGTCGTCGGCGGGCGCAGGGAAGGAGGACGGCTCCGGCCCCACCCACAGCCGCCAGAGCCCGTCCTGGTGGTAGACGACGCCGGGCACGACGAGCAGCGCCCTCCCGGACGGCAGCTGCGCGGCGAGCAGGGGCACCTCGTCGGGCGGCACGAACCCGATGACGACGTTGCGCGCGCTCAGGACCAGCCGCGTGCCGCGGCCGCGGTCGACGCGCAGCTCGACGGTGACGGGCCGCTCGGCGGCCCGCTCGTGCATCGTGAGCGCCGCGACGAGCGACGTCTGCAGCGCGGGCGCCTCGGCGGCGACGAACCCGTCACCGACGACGCCGGTGACGTGCGGGCGACGGCCGAAGATGCTCATCCGTACCGCCGGTCCCCGCCCTGGGTGTACTTCGTCGCCCCGGTGATGGCGGCGAGGATGCTCTCGTAGCTCGCGGTGCCGGCGTCGAACGAGCCGTTGTTGCGGCCGTGGCGCAGCACCTCGATGCGGTCGGACACCGCCCGGACGTCGACCATGTTGTGGCTGATGAGGATGACGCCGAGGCCGAGCTCGCGCAGGCGCTCGATGTGCGTGAGCACCTCCGCGGTCTGCGCGACGGACAGCGCGGCGGTGGGCTCGTCGAGCACGACGATGCGCGGGTTGCCGATGAGCGTGCGCGCGATCGCGACGGACTGCCGCTGCCCGGCGGACAGCGCGCGCAGCTCGGTCTTGACCGACGGGATGGGGCTGTTGAGGTCGTGCAGGATCCGCTTGGTGGTCTGCTCCATCTCGCCGTCCTTGAGCCCCGACCCGCCGCGCGTGAGCTCGCGGCCGAGGAACAGGTTCGCGGTGACGTCGAGGTTGTCGCACAGCGCGAGGTCCTGGAAGACGGTCGCGACGCCGAGCGCGTGGGCGGCGGACGGCGACGTGATCGAGACGGGTTCGCCGTCGATCTCGACGATGCCGGAGTCGGGCGTGAGCACGCCGGACACGATCTTGGCGAGCGTCGACTTGCCGGCGCCGTTGTCGCCGACCAGCGCGACGACCTCGTGCGCGTGCACCTCGAAGTCGACGCCGACGAGCGCCTCCACGGCGTTGAAGCTCTTGGTGATCTGCTTCATGGACAGCAGCGGCACACGGGGTGGCATCGTCGCCATCGGTCGCACCTGCCCTTCGTCCTTCACGGTCGTCCCAGTCATCATGCCTCCGAGCGGTTCATGCGTCGGCCCGCTCCTGAGCGGTCACCGGCGGGTCCAGGTCGACGTCGGCGTGCTGCATCACCAACGCGATGGCCCCCGCGACCTCGGCGGCGTTGCCGAGCTCGGCGGGGATCACCTCGAGCGGGGCGATCTGGTTGAGCAGGACGCGCCGCCGCAGCGCCTCCCGCATGGGCCGGAGCAGGATCTCGCCGGTCTCGGCGAGCTCGCCGCCGACGACGACGCACTGCGGGTTGACCGTCATGGCCACGCCGGACACGACGGCCCCGATCTCGGCGCCCGCGTCGGCGATGACCTGGGCGCACCCGGGGTCACCCTCGCGCGCACGCTGCACGACGTCGCGCAGCGTGAGGTTGCCGTGGGTCGCGCGCAGGGGCTCGACGATCGCGCGCGCACCGACGACGGTGTCGAGGCACCCGCGGCTGCCGCAGCGGCAGATGTCGCCCTGCGGGTCGACCTGGACGTGGCCGATCTCGCCGGCGGTGCCGGCGAACCCGCGGTGGAGCTGGTGGTTGATGATGATGCCGGCGCCGGTCCCGTAGGACGCGCGCACGTAGACGCTGTCGCGGTACTCGCGCGACGCGCCGCGCGTGCTCTCGGCGAGGGCGCCCAGGTTGGCGTCGTTGTCGACGTAGACGGGCAGCGCGAGGCGCTTCGACAGGACGTGCCCGACGTGCACCTCGTCCCAGCCGCGCATGATGCCGCGCACCGAGATCATGCCGGTCGCGTCGTCGACGGGCGCGGGCAGGCCGATGCCGATGCCGACGACGTCCTGCATCGCGAGGCCGAGACGTTCGAGCAGGTCGACGACGAGGAGCGCGGTGCGGTCGAGCGACGTGTCGACGGGGTGGTCGACGGGCATGGGCAGCACGCGCTCGGCGAGGACCTCGTGCGTGAAGTCGGCGATCGCGACGCGGATGTGGCGGTGGCCGACGTGCACGCCGACGGCGAGGCCGACGCGGTGCGCGAGCGTGACGAGCTGCGCCCGGCGGCCGGTGCGGATCGTCGTGCGGACCTCGACGACGCCGTCGGAGACCAGCTGCTTGACGATCGTGGAGACGGTGGCGGGGGACAGGCCCGTGGCACCGACGAGCTCGACCTGGGTGAGTCCGCCGTGCCGCTTGACGGTCTCGACGACGGCGCTGCGGTTGGCTTCACGCAACGAGGACTGCGAACCGGCCACCGCCTACCGTCCTCTCACGCGGCAGAGACTACCTGGCCTGCGCGAACGCGTCGGTAGGCCGGAAGTCGGATGTGTGTGCGAAAGGCCGGGCCCCCGCGGCGACGAGCGCCGCCGGGACCCGGCCGGTGCGCGATCAGCGAGCGGCGCCCGCGCGACGCTTGTTGTAGATGTCGAACGCGACGGCGAGCAGCAGGACGAGGCCCTTGACCATCTGCTGCACCGACTGGTCGATGCCCATGAGCTGCATGCCGTTCGACATGACGCCCATGATCAGACCACCGACCATCGCGCCGGTGACGCGGCCGACGCCGCCCGTGGTGGACGCGCCGCCGATGAAGCACGCGGCGATGGCGTCGAGCTCGAACATGTTGCCGGCCTGCGGCTGCGCGCCGTTGGACCGCGAGGAGTACACGACGCCGGCGACGGCGGCGAGGAAGCCCATGTTCACGAAGATCCAGAAGTTGATCTTCTTGACCTTGACGCCGGACAGCTCGGCGGCGTGCAGGTTGCCACCGATCGCGTAGACGTGGCGGCCGAACACCGTCTTCGTCGTGATGATCTGGTAGGCGAGGATCAGGACGCCGAGGATGATCAGCACGATCGGCAGGCCGCGGCTGCGCGACAGCTGGTAGGCGAACGCCATGACGACGGCCGCGATGAGCACCAGCTTGAGCACGAACAGCGGGAACGACTCGACGGCCTGCTGGTACTTGATGCGGGCCTGGCGGGCACGGAACTGGCTGAAGGCGTAGCCGGCGATGGCGATCGCGAAGATCACGAGCGTGAAGACGTCGAAGCCCTGACCGCCGAGGATGCCGTTGAGGAAGCCGCCGGCGATCTTCTGGTAGGCCGCCGGGAACGGCGACAGCGAGACGTTCTCGAGCACCTGCAGCGTCATGCCGCGGAACAGGAGCATGCCGGCCAGCGTCACGATGAACGCGGGGATCCCGACGTACGCGACCCAGAAGCCCTGCCACGCACCGACGAGGAGGCCGACCGCCAGCGCGGCGAGCACGCCGAGCCACCACGGGCTGCCGTTCTTGATGACGACGACCGCCGCGACCGCTCCGGTGAGCGCCACCACCGACCCCACGGAGAGGTCGATGTGCCCCGCGATGATCACGATGACCATGCCGATCGCGAGGATCAGGATGTAGGAGTACTGCAGGACGATGTTGGTGATGTTGCCGGGGCTCAGCAGCATGCCGTCCGTGAGGATGGTGAAGAGCCCGATGATGGCGACGAACGCGATGTAGATGCCGCTCGTGCGCAGGTTGCGCGTGAAGATGTCCTTGAGACCCGCGACGGCAGTCATCAGGCGTTCTCCCTTTCCTTGGTCATGAGCTCCATGAGGCTCTCCTGGGTGGCCTGGCCGCGGGGCAGCTGGCCGGTGACCCGGCCGAAGGCCAGGGTGTAGATCCGGTCGCAGATGCCGAGCAGCTCGGGCAGCTCCGAGGAGATGACGACGATCGCCTTCCCCTGGTCCGCGAGCCGGTTGATGATCGTGTAGATCTCGTACTTCGCGCCGACGTCGATCCCGCGCGTCGGCTCGTCGAGGATCAGCACGTCCGGGTCGGTGTAGATCCACTTGGAGAGGACGACCTTCTGCTGGTTGCCCCCGGAGAGCTTCCCGGCGAGCGCCATGACGGTCGGGCTCTTGATGTTCATGGACTTGCGGTAGTCCTCCGCGACCTTGATCTCCTCGTTGCCGTTGACGAAGCCCAGGCGGGACAGCTTGCGCAGGCTCGCGGCGGAGATGTTGGTGCGGATGTCCTCGATGAGGTTGAGGCCGTACTTCTTGCGGTCCTCGGTCGCGTACGCGATGCCGTGGCCGATGGCCTCGTCGACGCTGCGGGTCCGGATCTCCTCGCCGCGCAGGTACACGCGGCCGCTGATGTCGCTCCCGTAGGTGCGCCCGAAGAGGCTCATCGCGAGCTCGGTGCGACCGGCGCCCATGAGTCCGGCGATGCCGACGATCTCGCCGGCGCGCACGGAGAACGAGGCGTTGTCGACGACCACGCGGTCGGGCTGCGTCGGGTGGTGGACGGTCCAGTCCTCCACGCGCAGCACCTCCTCGCCGGGGGTCGACTCGTGCGGGGGGAACCGGTGCTCGAGGTCGCGGCCGACCATGCCGCGGATGATGCGCTCCTGCGTGACGCCGTCGCGCACCATGTCGAGCGTCTCGATGGTCTTGCCGTCACGGATGATCGTCGTGGAGTCGGCGATCTCGGCGATCTCGTTCAGCTTGTGGCTGATCATGATCGAGGTGATGCCGTGGTCCTTGAGCTGGCGCAGCAGGTCGAGCAGGTGCTCGGAGTCGTTGTCGTTCAGCGCGGCGGTCGGCTCGTCGAGGATGAGGAGCTTGACCTTCTTCGACAGCGCCTTGGCGATCTCGATGAGCTGCTGCTTGCCGACGCCGAGCTGGCCGACGGGCGTCACGGGGAGCTCGTCGAGGCCGACGCGCGCGAGGAGCTGGGCGGCCTCGGCGTTCGTGCGGTTCCAGTCGATGAGCCCGCCGGCGCCGCGCTGCTCGTTGCCGAGGAAGATGTTCTCGGCGACCGACAGGTAGGGGACCAGGGCGAGCTCCTGGTGGATGATGACGATGCCCTTGTCCTCGGAGTCGTTGATCGACCCGAAGGCGACCTCCTCGCCCTCGAACAGGATCCGGCCGTCGTAGGTCCCGTGCGGGTACACGCCCGACAGGACCTTCATGAGCGTCGACTTCCCGGCGCCGTTCTCCCCGCAGATCGCGTGGATCTCACCGCGCTCGACGACGAGGTTGACGTCCTGGAGGGCCTTGACCCCAGGGAACGTCTTGGTGATCGACTGCATCTCGAGGATGGTGCTCATCCGCGTCCGACCGCCTCTCTGGTTGCTCGTGGCGTGGGCCCGCCGGCCGGGCCGGCCGACCCCCTCGTGGGGCGTCGACCGGCCGCGGCGTGCGGCGTGACCCGCGGGTGGAAGGTCAGGCCTGACCCTTCTCCACCTGCTCGGCCGTCCAGTAGCCGGAGTCGATCAGCAGCGCCTGGATGTTGTTGGCGTAGACGATGTCCGACTCGAGGAGGTACGACGGCACGACCTTCACGCCGTTGTCGTACGTGTCCTTGTCGTTCGACTCGGGCGTCCCGCCGTCGAGGAACTCCCCGGCGGACGTGACGGCCTGCTCGGCGAGCTTGCGGGTGTCCTTGAAGATCGTCGAGAACTGGACGTCGTCCTGGATGAGCTTGACCGACGCGATCTCGGCGTCCTGGCCGGTGATGACCGGCATGGGCTTGGCGTCGGAGCGCGTCGGGCCGTAGCCCGCGTTCTGCAGCGCCGTGATGATGCCGCGCGACAGGCCGTCGTACGGGGAGAGCACGCCGTCGAGCTTGGTGCCGCCGCCGTACGTGGAGGTCAGGAGGTCCTCCATGCGCTTCTGCGCGGTCTCCTGCTGCCAGCGCAGGATGGCCGCCTGCTCGATGTCCGTCTGGCCCGACGGGACGGTGATGACGCCGTCCGTGATGTAGGGCTCCAGCGTGTCCATCGCGCCCTTCCAGAAGAAGTGCGCGTTGTTGTCGTCCAGCGAGCCCGCGAAGAGCTCGACGTTGAACGGACCCGCGACGTCGGGGACGGCGACGCCGTCCTCGTCGAGGACGCCGAGGCCCACGAGCAGCGAGGTCGCCTGCTGGACGCCGACGTTGTAGTTGTCGAACGTGACGTAGAAGTCCACGTTCTCGGTGTCGCGGATGAGGCGGTCGTACGCGATGACGGGGATGCCCGCGTCGGCGGCGGCCTGCAGCTGGTTGGCGAGCGCGGTGCCGTCGATCGAGGCGACGATCAGGAGCTTGGCGCCCTTGGTGATCATCTGGTCGATCTGCGACTGCTGCGTCGGGATGTCGTCGTTGCCGTACTGGAGGTCGACCTTGTAGCCGGCGGCCTCGAGGCCCTCCTTGACCGCGTCGCCGTCGGCGATCCAGCGCTCGGAGGTCTGCGTCGGCATGGCCACGCCGACGAGCTGACCCGCACCGCCGTCGCCGCCACCGCTGGTCGAGTCGTCCGTGCTCCCGGCACCACCGCCGGAGCATGCCGCGAGCCCGAGGGCCAGCGTTGCGCCGATGGCGGCGATGGAGATCTTGCGTCGCATCGTCCACTCCTTCTCGTCGTTGAGACGGCCGCCACTGGGGCGTGCCTGGGTTGTCGAACCGCGGGAGCGACCCGCTCGCTGCGCGGTCCCCCGTGGGGCCTGGTCGTCGGGCGACAGCGCCCGGCAGCACGCACCACGGTCCTGTGTTCGAGAATCGAAGTCAAGCGGGCGGCTCTGTTTTTGGGTTTCGAATCCATAACGGTCCGGGCGCCGTCGCATCACGAAGGGGAGCGCTTCCCCCGGCCGGGTGAAAGCCGATCGGGCGACGCCAGGACGCGATCAAATCGATTCGTCCTGGGCGGGTCGTATCGATACGATCCATGCTTGACGCGACCGGCACGACCCGACCACCGCGCTCCTCCCCAGCCCGCCCACTCCTGTCCCGGGAATCGCTGTGCCCAAGGTCCTCACCGCCGGTCGCCCCTGGCGCGTCATCCTCCTCTTCGCCGTCCCGCTGCTCGTCGGCAACGTCGTCCAGCAGCTCTACCAGGCCGCCGACGCCATGGTCGTCGGCCGCATCCTCGGCGTCGACGCGCTCGCCGCCGTCGGTGCCACCGGCTCGCTGCTCTTCCTCCTGCTCGGCTTCGCGTGGGGCATGACGAACGGCTTCGCGATCCCCACCGCGCAGGCGTTCGGCGCCGGCGACCACCACGCCGTGCGTCGCTCCGTCGCGGCCGGCGCGATCCTGTCCGGCGTCACGAGCCTCGTCCTCACCGTCGGCGCGCCGCTGCTCGCCGCACCCGCCCTCCGGCTGCTCCAGACGCCCGAGGAGCTGCTGCCCCAGGCGACGACGTTCGCCGTCATCAGCTTCCTCGGCGCCAGCACCATGATGTTCTTCAACTTCCTGTCCGCCGTGATCCGCGCCATCGGCGACTCGCGCACGCCGCTCGTGTTCCTCACCGTCAGCTGCGTGCTCAACATCGTGCTGGTCGTCGGCGCCGTCGCCTGGCTCGACTGGGGCGTCGGCGGCGCCGCGGTGTCGACCGTCGTCGCGCAGGGTGTGTCCGTCGCGCTCTGCCTCGACCACGTCCGGCGGCGCGTGCCCGTCCTGCGCGTCCAGCGCTCCGACTGGCGGGTCACCGGCGACGAGCTGCGCCTGCACCTGCGGCTCGGCCTGCCCATGGGCTTCCAGGCGTCGATCATCGCGATCGGCACCCTCGCCGTGCAGGTCCGGCTCAACGAGCTCGGCTCCGACGCCGTCGCCGCCTACACGACCGCCGCACGCGTCGACGGGCTCGCCGTCGCGCTGCTCGCGTCGCTCGGCCTCGCCGTGTCCACCTTCGTCGCCCAGAACCTCGGCGGCGGGCGCCCCGACCGCATCCGCCGCGGCGTCGTCCAGGCCGCCTGGATGTCCGTCGTGGGGTCCGTCCTCATCGGCGCCGTCCTCGTCGCCGGCGGCGGCGCGATCGTCCGGCTCTTCGTCGGCGAGGGCGAGGAGTCCGTGGTCGGCATGGCCGCGCACCTGCTGCTCGTCAACGGCCTGCTCTACGTCGTGCTCGGCGTGCTCTTCGTGCTGCGCGGCGCCCTGCAGGGCCTCGGGCAGACCGTCGTCCCGACCGTCACGGGCGCGATCGAGCTCGTCTGCCGCGTCGGCGCCGCCGTCGTCCTCGGGGCGTCCTACGGGTACGACGGGGTCGTCTGGGGCAACCCGCTCGCCTGGATCGGCGCGGTCGCGCTGCTCGTCCCCGCCTACGTCGCCGCCGCGCGCCGCCTCGCGCAGCAGCCGGTCACCGGGGTCGGCGCGGTGCCGACGAGCCTCGTCGCCGACGGGCCCGCCGACGGGTCGGCCGTGCTCGAGTCGGTCGTGCCCGACGTCGACGCGCTGCCGTCGCCGCGGCCCGCGCCGGAGGAGCCGACGCTCGTCGACCCGTCCGGTGCGGGCGTCGAGAGCCGGGCCGAGGACGCGGTGGCGCACGACCCCTGCGGCGCCCGCGACTGAGCCGGGCTCAGAGGTCGAGGCGGAGGAGTCCGCGCTCGACCGCCCGGACCAGCCGGCGCGGCACGTGCACCGTGCGGCCGTCGACGGTCACCGGGACGAGCGCGGGCTCGTCCGCCTTCCACCGCGAGCGGCGCGCGCGGGTGCGGGCACGGCTCAGCCGGCGCTTGGGGACCGCCATCAGCCCTGCCTCGCCTTCCACCGCGGGTTGCGCTTGTTGATCACGTAGGTCGTGCCGCGGCGCCGGACGACGATCGAGCCGTCCTTCTTCTTGAGCGACGCGAGCGACGCGCGGACCTTCATGCGGGCTCCTCGGGGGTCTGCGCGGCCGGGCGGCCGTAGCGGCGGCGGAACTTCTCGACGCGCCCCGCGGTGTCCACGACGCGCGCGGTGCCGGTGGAGAAGGGGTGGCTCGCCGAGGAGATCTCGACGTCGATGACGGGGTAGGTGTTCCCGTCGGTCCACTCGACGGTCTTCACGGACGTGGCTGTCGACCGCGTGAGGAACGCGAAGTCGGCGGACGCGTCGCGGAAGACGACGGGGTGGTAGTCGGGGTGGAGGTCCTTCTTCACGGGCGGTGCTCCTGTCGGGGTGGGACGGGGGTGGGTCACCAGCTGGACGTGGTGACGCCGGGCAGCTCGCCGCGGTGCGCCATCTCCCGCAGCCGGATGCGCGACAGGCCGAACGCCCGCCAGTAGCCGCGCGCGCGGCCGTCGACGACGTCGCGGTTGCGCAGCCGCACTGGTGAGGCGTCGCGGGGGAGGGCGTGCAGCGCGGCCATCGCCGTCGCGCGCTGCTCGGGCGTGCGGGCGGGGTCGACGGACGCGCGCTTGAGCGCGGCGCGTCGCTCGGCGTACCGGGCGACGACCTGCCGACGCTGCGCGTCGCGGGCGATCTTGCTCGTCTTGGCCATCAGCGCTCCTCGCGGAAGTCGACGTGACGTCGGACGACAGGGTCGAACTTGCGCAGCACGAGGCGGTCGGGGTCGTTGCGGCGGTTCTTGCGCGTGACGTACGTGAACCCGGTGCCGGCGGTGGACCGGAGCCTGATGACCGGGCGCAGGTCGGCGCGGCGGGCGCCGCTCATCGCAGCCGCTCGCCGCGCGCGAGCATGCGGGCCACGACGACGTCGATGCCCAGCCGGTCGATCGTCCTGATGCCGCGCGCCGAGACGGTGAGAGTGACGCGGCGGCGCAGCGACGGCACGTAGTACCGCCGTCGCTGGACGTTCGGGTCCCAGCGGCGCTTCGTGCGGCGGTGGGAGTGGGAGACGGCATGGCCGAACCCGGGGGTGGTGCCGAGCACCTGGCAGCGAGCGGACATGGCGGTCACCGTAGGTATTGATAACCGTTCTCGTCAAGACGTACGGTGTGCCCCATGACGCCTCCTACGCCGCTCGTCGTCCTCGCGACCGTGGACCCCGTCGTGCGCGACACGACCGTCTTCGGCCTCGTCACCGACCACCCGCGCCTCGTCGTCCTGCGCCACGACATCCTCGACGACGAGGACGGCGGCCGGATCCGCCGCGTGATCGTGAGCGGTGACGGCGTCCTGGAGGACACCGAGGTCCCGCTCGAGCACGCGTGCCTGTCGTGCGCCGTGCGCGAGGACGCCGTCCCGCAGCTCGAACGTCTCGCACGCGACCCGCGCTGGGACGCCGTCGTCCTCGCGCTGCCCGTCGGCGCCGAGTCCCTGCCCGTGTCCCGTGCGCTCGCCCAGGCGGGCCACCGCACCGGCCTGCGCGGCGCGCGCGGGCTGCGGCTCACGGACGTCGTCGCCGCGCTCGACCTCGACACGTTCGCCGACGACCTGCTCGGCGACGATCTCCTGGCCGAGCGCGGGCTCGCGCTCACGCACGACGACCGGCGCGCGGTCGGCGAGGCGCTCGCGGCCCAGATCGGGCACGTCGACACGCTGCTCGTCGGTGGCGACCGCGCCGCGCACCCCGTCGCGTCCGACCTGCTCGACCACCTGCGCGCACCCGACAGCCGGCGCGTCGACGGGCGCCACGGCGTCGACCCGCGTGCGCTGCTCCGCGGCCTCCACGACCCGGCCCGCGCCGACCGTCGCGCTGACCCGCTGCGCGCCGCCCCGCACCCGGGTGCCCCGACGGCGCACGGCGTGTGGACCCTCGACCTGCGGTCGGCGCGGCCACTGCACCCCGAGCGCCTCGTCGCACGCGTGGAGCGGCTCGGCAACGTGCCCGCACGCAGCCGCGGACGGTTCTGGGTGCCCACGCGGCCCGACTCCGTGTGCGTGTGGGACGGCGCCGGTGGTCAGCTGTCCGTCGGCCAGCTCGGGACGTGGGGGCGCCGAGAGCCCGACACGCGCCTCGTGTTCACCGGCGTCGGGGACTGGGCCGGCGACCTCGTCGACGCGTTCGGCGACGTGCTCACGACCGAGTCCGAGCACCGCGCGGGGCTCGCGCCGTGGCTCGGGCGGCAGGACGTGCTCGAGCCGTGGCTGGGGGACCGCTCACCGGCCTGACCCGACGCGCGCCGCTTCGTCGCGGCGTCGCACGGAGCAGGCGGCGCCGCGGAAGGTCAGCGGGGGAGCAGTCGGCGGCGCGCGTCGGTCGCCGCGAGCGCCCACGCCACGAGCGCCGGCTGGAACACGAGCCGCGCGGCACGCTTGGCGTCCGAGTCGAGCCCGAAGCCGTCCTTGCGCTCGACGAGCTGCGCGACGTTGCCGGGGAAGATCGCGACGAAGAACGCGGCGGCCGCGGCTCCGACCCACGCGCGCGCCGGCTGCTTCCACGTCGCGACGAGCGCCGTGCCGAGAGCGAGCTCGACGACGCCCGACACCACGACCACGGTGTCGGCGTCGGCGGGGAACCACGACGGGACCTGGGCCTGGAACTCCTCCCGGGCGTTGGTCAGGTGGCCGGTGCCGGCGGTGAGGAGCGCGGCCCCGAGGCCCAGCTGACCGGCGGCGCGGGCGGCACGTGCGAGGTTCGTCATGAGGCCATCGTCGCCGCCCTCGACGGATCGCGCAGGTCAGCGGGGCTGTGCTGTGCTGGGACCGGGAGGGCCGACGTGAAGCATCCGTACCTCGACGCACCCGGTGGCGTCGCCGCGCTCGCGCACCGCGGCTTCTCGCCCGACGGGCTGGAGAACTCGCTGACCGCGTTCCAGGCCGCGGTCGACCTCGGCTTCACGTACGTCGAGACCGACGCGCACGGCACCGCCGACGGGCGGGCCGTGGCGCTGCACGACGCCACGCTCGACCGCACGACCGACGGCACCGGACGCGTCTCCGACCTGCCGTGGGACCGCGTGCGGGAGGCGCGGATCGGCGGCGTCGAACCGGTGCCGCTGCTCGAGGACGTGCTCGGCACGTGGCCCGACCTGCGCGTGAACGTCGACGTCAAGGAGCGGTCGGGCATCGTGCCCGTCGCCGACGCGATCGAGCGGACCGGCGCGCACGACCGCGTGTGCGTCGCGTCGTTCTCGGCGGCGCGGCGCGACGCGACCGTCGCACGGCTGTCGCGGCCCGTCGCCACGTCGGCCGGGACGACCGAGGCCGTCGCCTTCCTGCGCAGCGGCGGTCGCGTGCGGTTCCACGCGCGGTCCCGTCGACGGTTCGACGTCTACCAGGTGCCGTGGCGGTTCCGCGGGCGGCAGGTGCTCGCCGCCCGCCACGTCGAGGCAGCGCACGCCGCCGGGGTGCTCGTGCACGTGTGGACGGTGGACGACGCCGACGACATGCGGACGCTGCTCGACCTCGGCGTCGACGGACTGATCTCCGACCGCGCCGACGTGCTGCGCGACGTGCTGACGGAGCGCGGCCTCTGGCGGTGACGGCACTGCGTCAATGCCGCACGGCGACCTGCCTTTGGACGGCACGCCGTGCTCGAACTGCGCACTGTTCAACTTCCTCGATGCCGTGCGTCGATGGCCCACCTCGTGAAGTGGGCGCTGGAGCGCTGGGCCCTCGAACGACCGGGCACCAGGGCGACCGCGTACGCCCCACCCCTCAATGGCTGTCTCGCAGCTGGGGGCGCTGCGGCGTTGTCTGCGGTACCTGCCATCCTGGACGGAGGCCGCGCCACGCCGTCGGGTCGGGATCAACGACCCAACATCAGGTAGCGTCCTACTCAGGGTCAGAGTCAGGGCACCAGGACTGGAGTCGCAGATGCCGAGTAGCGCACTTGGATCGCGTGCTTCTGGCGCCGCCGAGCTTGCGAACAACGTTGTAGGGCCCCTTCACGCGGTGCTAACGCGTGAGTTGCCTCGCGAAGCTTATCCTCTGTTGAAGGCGATTCACGCTCCGACGAGTGCCCAGGTCGTCTACGTAAGCACCCCAATTACCTCTGGGCCCGGCTATCTTCGATGGCGAGCCGCCAATCGCCACGCCTCGGACGCAGAACTCGAAGCAGCTAAGAAGGCGATTATCCGGTCGAACATCGCTGCGGTGGCCCCGCTAATCGAGTCAATCCCGCACGCGCTCGGGGGCGTAGATGTTATTGACCCCACAGCATTGGCAGATGTTCCAGGATGGCACCAGGCAGACTACCACCGGTTCTGGTGCGAGGTGCTAATCTGCCACGTGGACCGCGTGCTATTTGCTGACGGCTGGGCCAGCAGCGTCGGCTGCTCCGTTGAGTTCGCCGTTTCTGCGCTTTGCCGACTGCCAATGCACGATTCGCATATGGAGTCGCTCAGCCTCGGCCGAGGCCTAGATTTGCTCGACGATGCCATTGTCGAGATTGAAGCGGCGGGCGGGGACGCTTCGATGCAGAAATCTGTGATCGCAACGCTGGCTCGTCTGTAATGCTCAAGGACGAGTCTCTCTGGGCTCTGTCGCGGCGGTTCAACGTTGCTCAGTTTGTGAGCGTCGATACGTCGAGGATGACGACACGCCACAGCCTCATGCGCGACTCAGTCACTGCTGCGGACGTTGACGATGCACACTCGGCGATTTCTGCGCTGCTGCAACGGGCAGGATCCGGCACCGTGAACGTCCGCACGTTCGACCCCAAAGGGCTTCGAAAAGGGACGCGATTCTTTACGGGGCTGCGACGGATCAACGAAGTGGTGGAGGCCCTCGAAGTGGCCGGGGTCGAACAACTCTTCTGCATCGTTAATGAGAGCATCGACGTTCACGACGGAGGCGTTTCAGGGGTTGCGGCGGGCAACCTTGTGGAGTTCGGTCCTGACGACACGCCCCGCGTCGTCGAGGACGGCGAAAAGGTCATTTCGACAAACATTCGATTGGCGACGGAGATCATTCGCACCATTTATGGGTTTGATATACGTGCTGTATCTCTTCCCGGTGAACGGGTCGAATTTAGTATCCATCCGCAACGTGCGGGTTTCCGTCGCGAGCACTACACCGTGTGGGAAGCGAGCCCGACCTCGGACGTGATTGAAGCACCTTTCGGCATCCAATGGCCGAATCCCTTGAGTCGAATCATCGGGGACAAGGCGTTCGGTCTCGTCGTCGCTGCGGCGATTGGTCTCGCCGTGCCTTCAACTCTTGTCATTCCCAGGAGGGTGCCGCCCTTCCGCTTCGGCATGACCGCTTCGACTGGTGACGTATGGGTTCGGACTGCCCCGCGCGAACCGGTGCCGGGCCACTACTCGACGCAGCTCGGTTGGGATGACGTCTTTATGCTGATGGGCCGCGAAGATCCAAACGGAGATCAGCTAGCGTCGGTCATCGTGCAGGAGTCGGTTGACGCAAAATGGTCGGGCGCAACGGCGAGGTCTGCTGACACTCAGACGGATCTCGTCGAAGGCGTTACGGGATACGGTGACAGGTACATGCTGGGTCAGGCCAGCCCGGAGAAGTTGCCAGGGTCAGTTGTTGCGGACGTCCGAGGCCTTCTCGACGCCGCTCGCGCGACCTTGGGGCCCGTGAGGGTTGAATGGGCCCACGATGGTGATCGCCCGTGGGTGCTTCAGCTGCATCAGGAAGTCGAGGCTCCATCCCGTACATATGGTACGCCGGACGACTGGCTGCTGTTTGATCCCGCTGACGGGTTGGAAGTGCTGCGGGAGCTGCTCACCATCGCAAGGAGTAAGAATCTTGGGATCGCGCTCCAGCGCAAGGTGGGCCTGACGAGCCATGTCGGGGAGCTGCTTAGAGGCTCGAAGGTCAACTACCGTCTGGCGTGACCGGATCGTTTTCGAATGGTGCGATCCAGTTGCGCCACTCGGCATCGAAGGTCGGCCCGACTACGGTCGAGAGGACCAGCAACCCGTAAACCGTCGCAGCAGCCAAGAGGCGCCATCCGTAATCAGGTTGCCATGCAACGTATGTGCCAGCCGCCGTAGCTGCAAGCGTGACGAAAACAACCCGATACGACGAGCGACTTGTCCTACGAGCGAACTCGATGCGTCGGCGGGAATCCCTGTCGCCCGTCGTCGCCGCGAGTGCTGCCCGGTACTCCGTCGTATCCCGCAAGACACTCTTGATCTGAATCGCTCCTGCGATAAGGCCTAGGGCGAGAACTACCAGTGGTGCCCCGACGAAGTTGTTCAAGTCGGCGACAAGAGTCAATAATCCTAGGCTGATAGATGTCGCGTAAAGCAGGTCGGGCAATATTGAGACCCGCCCCTCGTTGACTGTCTGCCGTTGATTCCGAATGCGTGCGTGGAATTGAAGAAAGCACGCAAGCGCGATGATGATCCCAAGTGCCCAAGTGCCCAAGCGCCAGGCTGAGACATTTCAAGGTCATCGAGCGGTTCATCGGTCGGTATTGGAAGCGGGGTGCCGGCAGCGGCGACAAGTGTCAGCGTGGCTGCTAGCAGGAGCGCCAACAAAGCGGCAACAACTACGGCGGTTGCTTCGGTGATTCGCTCGTGCTTGTAAGTAGCCCGTGCCGCGAGATTGTGGGTTTCGTCGATGAGCGATCCCACGCGCTCTCGAAGCAGCCCCTCGTCCTGTTCAGCCGAGTCGCTGGTCATCTTCTTCTGCCAGTGTTCACGCGACAAACGAATGATCTCGTAGAAATACACGGGGGAGCCCTTGACGCCGTTCGACCAATCCACCGACGGAGTGCGGGGAGCAGTGCGTTGCTGGCCAGGAAGTCGTAGTGGCGTACTGAAGGCGGCGAGTAGAAGCACGACTGCGAACACCATTCCTACAATAAACGCGCCTAGGGCGATCAGTGCTAGTGGGGTCGTGAATGGAGCGATGTGGAACTGGCGCGTGACGTAGTTAGCGCCTCCCAGAGCTGCGAGCGAGAGGGTGGCAGCGGTCAGGAACGATAGCCCCGTGAGGAGTCGACCGATCTTGTCGTCTTGATGCTTGACGGCGTCGAGCACCTCGCCATACGACTCGCGGAGCAAGTCGAGTCGAAACCGTAGGTCGGCCGCCACCGGCGGACCAGTGTCTTCGACCGGTTCGGTCGGCGCGGACGCGGTTCGATCGACGGCCAGCGATGACTGTCTCGTGCGACGCCAGAGCATGCTCCAAACGTAGCGCCAGCGTCGGCCTGGCCGACGTAGGCGGCGGCGAGTCGTGCTGAGTTGCGCATACGATCGGCCGCCGGGCTTCACCGGTGTTTGGTCGTTCCTTGAACCTGATTCTTGCAGTGGATTTCGAGACGCGCGCCGATTCGGCGCAAGTTGACGGTTCTTGCAACTGCCTTAAAGGGTTTTGCGCTGTCGCGGCGGACCGGGGAGATCCGCGAGGCAGTCGAGCGATGGAGACAAGCAGGCGGTCGACGAAGGGTGGCTTGGTATTTCGTATCGCGCGGCCGCTATCCGTCGCTTCGCTAGCCTGCATTGGTCGAGTGACGAACCGGTGCGAAGGGATGTCCGCCTGCGTCGCGCGGCGACTGCCTCGACGTCGAAGTGCTCCGGCGACGGGCGGAGGTCGACGTCGACGTCGCCTCGGGAGACGGTGCCCGGAGCGCACGACGTGACAATGTGTGGCAGGTAGCGGAGCAGGCCTACGTCGGCAAGTGTGACCGCGAACGTCTCGTCGTGCGGCCGCTCAAGGTGAGGCGGCAGGTGCGTTTGCCGTCGACCGGGTCGAGCCGGCTGGCCACGTCCGCCGGGAAAGATCGGCGGGGACCGGCCTTAGGGTCTTAGCGCCACGCGATCAGCGATTCGCCCTGCGGTCGAATCAATGCGCGGGAACGGTGCGTCCTTACCGCGCTGGACTGCTCCCGTCCAGCAGCACGGTGGACGACGCCGACGACATGCGGACGCTGCTCGACCTCGGGGTCGACGGGATCATCTCGGACCGCGCCGACGTGCTGCGCGACGTGCTGACGAAGCGCGGCCTCTGGCGGTGACGCCCCGTGCGTCGTCGGGTGCCGCCGCGTGCCTCGCGCGGTGCCAACGCGTGCCTCGGCCGGTGCCGCCGCGCGCGTCAGCCGGTGCCGTCACCGGCAGGATCGCCGGTCCCGTCGGCGGCGAGGACCCGGTCGAAGAACGCGGACTTGCGCGCCTCGTACTCGTCGGGCGCGCTCTCGTCCGCCTCGGCCTTCACGCGGTTGTGCTCCACGAGCAGGGCTGCGTCGGCGCGCAGCAGCGCCCACGTGCGCGTGAACCGCACGTCGTGCTCGGAGCCCAGCGGTGTCACGGCCAGGCCCGCGGGCAGGGGTGCGTCGACCGCGAACGTCGCGAGCGTCGCGCACCAGATCTCGGGGTGGACGACGGCGTGGTCGCGCCGGACGAGCGCGACGGCCGCGTCGAACTCCTCGGGCGGGACGCGCAGGTGCAGGTCGACGTCACCCCTGGTCAGCGCACCCGGCACGCTCGACGCGCCGACCCACACGAGCTCGCCCGGGACGCCCGCCGCGGCCAGCGCGGCGCGCTCGGCGGCGACGACCGCGACGGCCGCGTCGTGCAGCTCCTCCGCGCGGCGCAGCACGGTCGGGTCAGCCGTCGAGCGCGTCGAGGCGCTCCGCCACGTCGGCCGGGAAGCCGCCCGTCGCGACCGGGCCCCAGCGTGTCGGCGTCACGCGGATCAGCGACTTGTCCTGCAGGCGCATCGCCGCGCGGTACTCGTCCCAGTCCGGGTGCTCGCCCGCGATGCAGCGGTAGTAGTCGACGAGCGCGTCCTCCGCCTCGGGCATGTGCAGCACCTCGGCGTCGCCGTCGACCTGCACCCACGCGCCGCCGAAGTCGTCGGACAGGACGCACACGCTCACGCGCGCGTCGCGCTCGGCGTTGCGCGTCTTGGCCCGGCCCGGGTAGGTCGAGATCACCAGACGGCCCTGGTCGTCGACGCCGCCGCTGACCGGGGACACCTGCGGGCGGCTGTCGGTGCGCGTCGTGACGAGCAGGAAGTGGTGGCGCGGGCGGACGAAGTCCAGGAGCTCGGGCAGCTCGACGGTGCGGTGGGTGGCGACGGTGCGAGGCATGCCCTCACGGTAGGCGCCGGGCGAGGTCCGCGACCTGTCGGAGGCCGTCGCGCAGGTCGTCGGCGAGGGTCTGCACGAGGTCGGCGGACTCCGGCGCGCACAGGACTGCCGCGTCGAGCCGCCCGCTGATCGAGAGCGCGGCGACGCACGTCGTGACGTTGCCGACGAGCGGCACGAGCGGGACGGTGGCGACGAGCGGCACGTCGACGAGCCGGACGGGACCCGGCGGGCCGGGCGCGTGCGTGACGACGGTGCTGATGAGGCGCTGGCGGCGCAGGAACCAGGGCAGCAGGCCGAGCCGGGCGACGAGCCGGGCGCCGAACGGGGCGAGCGGCCACGCCCACGGCCGGAGCCGCCGCTTCGCGGACCGCGTCCGGGCGGCGAGCCGGGCGAGCCCGTCGGCCGGGTCGCCGAGGAGGTCGGCGGGCACGGCGACCCGCAACGTCCCGAGGTGGTTGCCGAACCGCGTCCCGGGCAGCGTCGCCGGCACCGACAGGGCCACCTGCTCGCCCGGCCCGCCGCGCGCGAGGTCGGCGCGGTGGTACGCGCGCGCCCACGCCCACAGGAGCGCGTCGTTGACGGTCGCCTCGCACGTCCGGGCGCCCGCGCGCACGGCGGCGGCGTCGACCGAGACGGGCACCGCGACGGTGCCGCTGGTGACGGGCCGGACGAGCGGGCTGCGGCCGGCGCGACCGGTGCGTGGCGGTCGCTCGTCGTCCGCTCGGGAGCGGGAGCGGGAGCCGGTGCCGCCGCCGGCGCGGGAGCCGGGGCCGGAGTCCGGGCCGGTGCCGGACCCGGCGCGCACGCGCGGGCGGCCGGGCGTGCGCCACGGTGAGCCGCGTGGGACGTCGCCGAGCGTCTCCAGCAGGAGCCCGAGCAGGCTCGGGCCGTTGCCGAGCAGGTGGTGGCTCGTCCACACGAGCGCGGAACGCTCGGGGTCGCCGACGTCGACGACGCTCAGCCGCCACGGTGGCGCGCCGGTCGGGAAGGGACGCGCGAGGTCGTCGAGCGCGACGTCGACGGGGTCGCCACCGGGGGTGAACCGGGCGGTGACGTGGTCGGGCACGTCGATCGGGACAGGCTCCCAGACCGGCGGCCGTGCGGCGCGGTGCCGGACGCGCGCGGACAGCCTCGGCTCGGCCGCGACCGCGCGCCGCATGCGTCGGCGCACCTCGTCGACGCCCGGCGCCGGGCCGGCGAGCGTGAGCAGGACCGTGATGTGCCGCGGGTTCGGCCCGACGTCGGTCGCGAGCTCCGCCCGGTCGTACACGGTCAGACGTTCCACGTCGGCAGTCTTCGCCGTGCGTCCGACCTGCGGCAGAGCCGAACGTCCTGTGTGGGGCGCGGTCGGTCAGGCGGTGGTGGGCGGCTCGGGTGCGACGTCGTAGAAGCGGGCGTCGACGGCCGCCGCGCGCGCGACGTCGCCTGCCCGGACGGCGTCGCGCAGCTCGCGGAGCGCGGCCGCGTCGAACGCGTCGAGCACGGACGGCTCGTGCGTCGCGTACCAGCGCACGCGCGGCGCGAGCCGGTCGAGCACCACGGTGAGCACCTCGTCGCGCGCGCCGGCGAGCGTCGCGTCGACCACCCGGGTGGCCGCGGCGAGCCGGCTGCCGGGGGAGTCGTCGTCGGCGAGGACCGCGATCTCGGCGTCGAGCGCGTCGAGGAGCGCCTGGGGCGAGCGTTCGACGCACAGCCGCTGGGCGTAGCCGCGCAGGACCCTCGCCGTCCGCATGGCGTCGACGAACTCGCGGCGGTCGAGCGTCGCGACGCGTGCGGGCTGGTGGTACCGCTGCGTGACGATCCCGATCTCCGCGAGGGTCGCGAGCGCGTCGCGGACGGGCGTGCGGGAGACGCCGAGCCAGCGCATGAGGTCGGCCTCGCGGAGCAGCTCGCCGGGCAGGAGCGTGCCGTCGAGGATCGCCCGGCGGATCGCGTCGCGCACGCGGTCGCGGATGAGGGGCGTGGTCGGTCGACGCGCCGGCACGTCGGTCGCCTCGCGGACCGCCGTCGGCACGGCCGCTGCGGCGTCGCGCCAGGCGCGCACGGTGGCCTGGCCGTCCCCGGCGAGGGCGGCGTCGACCAGTGCGCGCTGGGTGCGACGGGCGGCGGCCGCGTCGGCTGCGTCGCCGTGCAGGCGGTGGAAGCGCACGATCCCGGGGGACAGCCAGGACCGGACGCGGTCGAGGTCGGCGTTCGCGGCGCGGCGGTAGAACACGTCGTGGACCGTGCTCACGCGTGACTCGCGCAGCGCGGTGAGCGCGGCGGCGTCGTCGACGAGCCACGTGTCGCGGTAGGCGACGAGGGTGTCGCGGTCGGCGTCGGTGAGCCGGGGGAACCCGTCGACGATCGCGGCTGCGGTGACCTCGCCGAGCACGCCGAGCGCCTGGTGGACCCGTCGCGGGTCGACGGCCGTGACGTGCGTGGAGCGGCGCGGGACGACGTCCGTGAGGCCGACGAGCGACAGCCGCGCGAGCGCCTCGCCGAGCGCGGCGCGGCTCGTCCCGAAGCGCTCGCAGAGCTCCTGCTCGCCGAGGCGCTGCCCGGGGGTCAGGTCGCCGGTGACGATCGCGTCGAGCAGCCGGTCGTAGAGCGCGGCGCGCTCGGCGGCTCCGGTGACGTCGATCGGAGTGGTGGGGATGGGCACGCCCTGATCGTAGGTCGGTCATCGGTGAAAGTCGGGCCGTAAGTCCTGACCGTGGACGGTGAACGGTGAAATACATTGAAGACGTCATCGCACCGACAACCCCAGGAGCGCCTCCCATGTCCGTCCTCCGCACCGTCACCGCGACGGGGCTCGCCGCGACCCTCGTGGTCGCCGGAGCCTCGGCCGGCCTCGCGAACCCCGGGACCCCGGGTCAGCCGCAGCCCGCCACCGTCGTCTTCCACGAGGACTTCCAGAACGCCCCCGTCAGCGGCCTGCGCACGGTGATCGACCAGTACGTCGGCGCCGACGGTCACACCTACGACGCGGACCCCTACTGGAAGAACGCCGTCAAGGCGAACGGCATGGTCGTCTCGGCTCAGAGCACCTTCGCGACCACCGACGCGACCGGCGCCAAGAACGACACCGAGACCACCGCCCGCGCCACCCTCCGGCAGCTCGCCGAGGCCCTCGGGAAGGTCAACGGCAGCTCCGACCCGCGCAGCAACCTCGCCATCTCGGCCTACACGCAGGACGTCAAGGCGTCGAACGTCGCCGACAACCTCGTGATGCTGCGGACGAAGGACGACATCGAGCTCAAGGACGCCAACGGCCGCTTCCTCGCGTTCTCGCTCAACGCCGCCGCGACCAACGGCGTCGACAAGGCGCACCCCGACCGCGAGAACCCGCGGCTCATGTTCTACGTGAACCAGGCCGGCACGGGCGAGCAGGCGCTCACGAGCACCCCGATCGACCCGATCACCGACCCGCGCTCGCAGACCATCGCCGTCACGGCCTCCGCCAACGGCACCAAGGAGCCGGTGCGCGGCGGGCAGTTCGCGTCCGACCGGTCCTTCCTCTACGAAGGCGGCGCGTTCGGCGTCGTCGTGCGCAACCTGACGTCGGGCCACCTCGGCAACGACGGCGCGTTCGACGACCTGCAGGTCATCGACGTCACGCCGCAGCTCGACAAGGCGTTCGACCGGCCGGTCGCGGCCACGGGCGAGTCCGTGCGCCTGGTGCTGACCGTCACGAACACCGACGAGCTCGCCGCGAAGGAGGGCTGGACGTTCGCCGACGAGCTCGCCGACGGCCTGCGCGTCGCGGACCAGCCGAACCTCGTCTCGTCGTGCGTCGGCGACGCCTGGGCGCAGGGCACCAAGGTCGCGGTGACGAACGGGTCGCTCGCCGCCGGGCAGGCGTCGTGCACCGTCGAGGTCGACGTCACGTCGACGACCTCCGGCACCTACAGCAACGGCCCGGCGAACATCGTCGTGCGCAAGGGCATCGACGCGCCGGCCGAGGCCGTCGTGCGGTTCGAGGCGCCCGGTGACCTCGTCGTGCACCACGTCGACGAGAACGGCGCGCCCCTCGCGGCCGACCAGACGTCGTCCGGCAGGCTCGGCGAGGCCTGGAGCAGCGGCCCGCTCGACATCGACGGCTACACGGTCGTCCGGGTGGACGGCCCCGCCACCGGCACCTACGCCGAGGGGACGACTGCCGAGGTCACGTACGTCTACAAGCCCGTCGCCCCCCTCCCCGTGCCCGGAGCGCTCGTCGTCCACCACCAGACCGCCGACGGCATCTCGCTCGCTGACGACGAGCACGTGACCGGCGACGCCGGTGACCCGTACAGCACGCAGCCCCAGCAGATCGACGGCTACGTCCTCGTCCGCGTCGAGGGCGACCCGACGGGCACGCTCCCCGACGGCACCGCGGTCGTGACCTACGTCTACGCACCCACGGCCGACCCGGACCCGGAGCCCGCCGACGCGACCGGCACCCTCGTCGTGCACTACGTCGCGGAGGACGGCAGCCCGCTCGCCGACGACACGACGTCCACCGACGAGGTCGGCGCGGCGTACGGCACCGCAGCGAAGTCGTTCGACGGCTGGACGCTGGTCCGCGTCGACGGCAGCACGACCGGGACGTACGTCGACGGGACCGTCGAGGTCACCTACGTCTACCGGCCGGTCCCGCCGGCCCCGAAGCCCGGCTCCCTCGTCGTCCACCACCAGACCGCCGACGGCACCCCGCTGGCGGACGACGACACCACGACCGGCGACGCGGGCGACCCGTACAGCACGCAGCCCCAGCACATCGACGGCTACGTCCTGGTCCGCGTGGACGGCGACCCGACCGGCACGCTCCCCGACGGCACCGTGGTCGTGACCTACGTCTACGAGCCCGTCGCGACGCCGGACCCGACGCCGACGCCCGACCCGGAGCCCCAGCCGCAGCCGGCGCCGGAGCCGACGCCCACCGTGGTGCCGGTCCTGAGCGAGGTCCTCGCCGCCGACCCGGTGTCGGGCGGCCGCACCGGGAGCCTGGCCCACACCGGCAGCGAGGGCGTTCCCCTCGCGGGCCTCGCCGGTCTCACGGCCGCCGCCGGCCTGGCGCTCGTCCTGGTGACGCGCCGGTCGCGCCGCGAGCGCTGACCCGCACCACCGACGGCCCCCGCCGAGCCACGTGCTCGACGGGGGCCGTCCGCGTCCCGGGCGTGGGCCCGTCGACGGTCGGCGGCCCGGGTGTCTGTCGGGCGGGCGCGAGATCGTCATCCTGGTGTCGCGGCCCTGCTCGCGACCTACGCTGACGACACCGAGGAGGACCCCATGCGGTACACGATCCTGCTGCACTACCCCGAGATGACCCCCGAGGACCTGGGCGAGGGCGGGTGGGAGGAGGGCGAGCGCGAGTTCAGCGCCTACGCCGCGACCCTGCACGCCGCGGGCGTCCTGGTCGGCGCCGAGGTGCTCCAGCCGTCGAGCAGCACGACGACGCTGCGCACGGTGGACGGTGCCCTGCAGGTGCAGGACGGGCCGTTCGCCGACACCAAGGAGCAGCTCGGCGGCACGTTCGTGGTCGACGTGCCCGACCTCGACGCGGCGCTCGAGTGGGCGAAGCGTGCCCCGTCGGTCGAGTGGGGCGCGGTCGAGGTCCGGCCGGGTGCGACGCACGTCGTCGACGGCGTGTGGGTGCCGAACGCGTGACCGCGGGAGCGCGCGCGGCCGCCGAGCGTGCCGCGCGCGACTCCTACGGCCGGCTGGTCGCGCTGCTCGCGGCCTCGACGGGCGACCTCGCGCAGGCGGAGGACGCGCTCGCCGACGCCTTCGAGCGGGCGCTGACGACGTGGCCGGCCGACGGTGTCCCCCGCAACCCCGACGCCTGGCTGCTCACCGTGGCCCGCAACCGGCTCCGTGACGTGTGGCGTTCCGCCGCGACCCGCCGCGCCGCGCCGCTCGACGACGCCCGCGCGCTGACGTCGCCCGACGGCGTGGACGTCGACCCGGACGCGATCGAGGACCGGCGGCTCGCGCTGCTGTTCGTGTGCGCGCACCCGGCGATCGCGCCCGACGTCCGCACCCCCCTGATGATGCAGACCGTGCTCGGCCTGGACTCGCAGGTCGTCGCGCGGGCGTTCGCGGTGCCGCCGGGTGCGATGCAGCAGCGGCTCGTCCGGGCCAAGCGGCGCATCGCGCGCACGCGCATCCCGTTCGTCGTGCCGGACCGGCGCGCGATGCCGGAGCGGCTGCCCGCGGTGCTGGAGGCGGTCTACGGGTGCGCGGCGGTGACGTGGCGGCAGGACGGGCGCGAGCTCGCGGGGGAGGCGCAGCACCTGGCCGTCGTGCTGGCGTCACTGCTCGACGACGACGCCGAGGCGTGGGCGCTCGCCGCGCTCGTGACGCTGTCCCTGGCCCGGCGGCAGCCGGGCGACGTGTTCGTGCCGCTCGACGAGCAGGACCCGGCGACGTGGGACGAGCACCTGGTCGCCGAGGGGGAGTCGTACCTGCGCCGGGCGACGCGGCCCGGACCTCCGGGGCGGTTCCGGCTCGAGGCGGCGATCCAGGCCGTGCACTGCGACCGGCGACGGACCGGGGTCGTCGACTGGGCGGCGCTGCGCACCCTGTACCTCGCGCTCGACGCGGTCGCGCCGAGCCTGGGGTCGCGGACAGCGCTCGCGGCGGTGGTCGGGCGGCTCGACGGCCCGGACGCGGGGCTCGCGGCGCTGCCGTCGGAGCCGGTGCCGGCGTTCCAGCCGTGGTGGGCGGCGCGCGCGGACCTGCTGGCGCGTGCGGGCCGCGCCGACGAGGCCGGACGCGCCTTCGCGCGCGCGGCCGAGCTCGCGGACGACGACACCGTGCGCGCGTATCTCGACGCCCGCCGGCGGTCCGACGGGCACCCGTCGTGACTGCGGCGGCGCGCGGTCGCTGTCCGATGGATCCCGAATCGTTTCGCTGATCGCGCGCGTCGTCGCAGGTCAGCGGGGTCCTGGCCGCACGATCGGGTGGCCTCGGTAAGGATTACTTGCCTGTCAGTAAGCAGGGCCGTTACGGTCGGTCGCCGGACGGCAGGGCGCGCCCGGCACAACGAAGTGACACGAGTCAGCCGCGCCTCCGTCGTCCACCAGACGACCCCGAGGAGGCACCGATGCCCGTCGCACTCGTACGTCCCCGCACGTCCCGCCCACGCCACGCCCGCCGCACCCGCATGATCGGCGCGAGCGTCATGACCGCCGGCCTCGTCGCCAGCGCCCTCACCGCCGCCCAGCTCACCGGCGGCCCCGCCGCACCCGCAGCCGCCGCCGTCGGCGACGTCGTCTGGTCGCAGGAGTTCAACGGCAGCGCCGGCAGCGCCCCCGACGGCAACGTCTGGAGCTACGACACCGGCGCCGGCGGCTGGGGCAACGGCGAGCTGCAGAACTACACGACGTCCCGCGCGAACTCCGCGCTCGACGGGCAGGGCAACCTCGTCATCACCGCGCGCCGCGAGGCCGACGGCTCGTACACGTCCGCCCGGCTGCAGAGCAACAACAAGGTCGAGCCGAAGTACGGGCGCGTCGAGGCGCGCATCCAGATCCCGCGCGGCCAGGGCATCTGGCCCGCGTTCTGGATGCTCGGCGGCGACTTCCCCCAGACGTCGTGGCCCAGCAGCGGCGAGATCGACATCATGGAGAACGTCGGCAAGGAGCCGCACCGCATCTACGGCACGGTGCACGGCCCCGGCTACTCGGGCGGCGCGGGCATCAGCGGCATGTACCAGCACCCGCAGAACTGGTCGTTCGCCGACGACTTCCACACCTACGCGGTCGACTGGAAGCCCGGCTCGATCACGTGGTCCGTCGACGGGAACGTCTACCACCAGGTCACGACGAGCCGCGTCGGCGGCAATCCGTGGGTGTTCGACAAGCCGTACTTCCTCATCCTCAACGTCGCCGTGGGCGGCCAGTGGCCCGGCTACCCCGACGGCTCGACCCAGTTCCCCCAGCAGATGAAGGTCGACTACGTCCGCGTCTACGACAACGGCTCGACGGGCGGCGGCGGCGGTGGCGGCAACGGCTCGCTCCCGACCGGCACCGGCACGATCCGCGTCGCGAACCAGCTGTGCCTCGACGTCCCGTGGGCGCAGACGCACGACGGCAACCCCATCCAGGTCGTCGGGTGCAACGGCAACGCCGCGCAGTCGTGGACCCGCGGCTCGGACGGCACGATCCGCGCGCTCGGCAAGTGCCTCGACGTGAGCGGCGGTGGGACCGCCAACGGCACCGTCGTGCAGCTGTGGACGTGCAACGGCACGGCCGCGCAGCGCTGGACGTACGACTCCGGCACGCGTGCGATCAAGAACCCGCAGTCCGGCCGCTGCCTCGACGGCGTCGGCGGGCTGCCCGTGCACGACGGCCAGCGCGTCCAGATCTGGGACTGCAACAACCAGGCCAACCAGCAGTGGTACCTGTGACCCGCTGACCACGGCCCGACCTGACCGGCACGACGGGGCGGGGTGCGCGACGTCGCACCCCGCCCCGTCGGCCGTCCGCGGTCAGCGGACGACGTCCGCCCACCGGTCGACGCGCCACAGGTCGTCGAGATCGAGCGCACGGGCCGCGTCCAGCAGCGCGGACACCTGCGGGTCCGTCACCACCGCCGCGCCCTCCGACTGCGCGTAGTAGTCGGCCAGGAATGCCGCGAGCGCGTCGCTCGTGAGACCCGGTGCGGAGTCGAGCCGCAGCAGCAGCATCCCGTCGACGCGCGGTGCACCCGGGCTGAGCGACGGCTGCACGTACGGGAGCGGGACGAGCCGCGCACCGTGCCGGCCGTAGAACCGCAGCCGCGCCACGGGGTCGCCCTGCGTCGCGTCGGCCGCCCACGTGCGCGGGTCGTCGACCTCCGCCACGACGAGCGCCCCCGGGGACGTCGCCGCCCACCGCGGCAGCACCTCCCGCACGAGGCGTCCGCCGAGCCCGAGGCCGCGTGCCGACGGGTCGAGCGCAAGGTACGTCAGCAGCAGCGCGCGCCGGTCCGCGTACCAGGTGCCGAGCATGACGCCGACGGGCCGGCCGTCGGACAGCACCACGACGGACGGCTGCGCGTCCGGTCCCGTGAAGGTCGCGCGCACCTCGTCGAGCGACACGAGCTCCTCGGGTCGGAACGTCGGGACGAGCAGCCGCCGGTAGACGTCCTCGACGTCGGCGTCCGTCAGGTCCGCGAGGCTGCGCTCGACGACGTCCGTCACCGTCCCGGCGGGGTCCTGAGCCGCGTCGTGCGTCATGGTCCCGATCCTCGCACTCAGCGCGTGGGCGTCCCGGCGCGGCGCAGGACGAGCAGCGGCGTCAGGTAGTGCTCGGTGACACGACCGCCGAGGTCCCGCACCGCGCGTCCGGCCGCCTCGGCCTCGACGTCCGACCACTCGCTGAACGTCGTGAACAGGTCGCGCACCTGGTCGGCACCGAGGTCGACCGACCACCGCAGCTCGTCGACGTGCCGGACCATGAACCACCCGCCGGCGGTCAGGCGGGCGACCCACCCGGTCGTGTCGAGCTCCGCAGGCCCCGGCCGCGGCGGAACGTCGCCCCGCTCCCGGACGATCTGCGCGACGCGCTCACGGAACGGCGTGAGCGGCGCAGCCGGGTCACCGAACACGTGCCGCCACACCGCGAGATGCCCGCCGGGGACGAGCGCGCGGTGCAGCCGCGGCAGGACGACGTCGAGGTCCAGCCAGTGCACGGCCGTCGCCACTGCCACCAGGTCGTACGCCGCATCGTCCAGCGGGACGGTCTCGGCCGTCCCCTCGACGACCGTCGCCTCCGGCACCCGGCGACGCAGCAGGTCCGCGAGGGCGGGACCGGGCTCGACGGCCGTCACCGCGGCGCCGGCCGCGACCATCGGCGCCGTCGCCAGGCCGGACCCCGCGCCGAGCTCGAGCACGCGCGTCCCGCTCCCCAGCACGCCGAGCGCACCCAGCCGCGACCAGAGCGCGTCCGGGTAGGGCGGCCGTGCCCGGTCGTACAGGTCGGCCATGCCGTCGAAGTGCATCGGGTCGGGCACCCTCGCAGCCTAGGTGCGACGCTGCGCGACGTCCGCGGGGACCGCTCGCACCGCACGCGGCCCCACGGGTTCACCGACGGGGACGACGCGCCGGCAGGACGACAGGCTGCGGAGACCCGGACGGACCGCGTCCCGACCCACGGCGGATCGCCCGTCGGCGCGCGCCCCGACGCACCCGCGGGGACACTGGGGCGTGCTCGACCGCTACGACGGCCACATCCTGGGGTTCGCGACGGCCGACGGCCGCCGGGTCGTCGTCGGTCGCTGGCTCCGCTCGCCGTGGCCGCCGTTCGCCGACGTCATGACGCAGGACTCCGACGGCCGACGCACGCTGCTCGCGCCGCATCGCGACGTCGCCGACGAGATCGCCGCCACCTACGTGTTCGACGACGTCGTCGTCACCCCCGTGCGCGTGACCTGCGACGCGGCGGCACGTCGCTGGCTCGTCGACGCCGGACCGCTCACCGCCGACGTCACGATCGGCGACCGCACGCCGCTCGGCCGGCTGCTCGCCGCCGTGCCGCGCTCGCTGGCCCGCTCCCGCACGTTCGCGACGCTCGCGGACCCCGTCGCCCGCGCGCTCCTCCCCGGTGTGCGGACCCGCGGCAGCGCGGGTGCCGGACGGCGCGAGTGGTACGGCGCGACCGACCAGCACGCCGTCGTGGACGCCCGCGTCGCCTGGGACGGTGAGCCGTGCGGCGACCTGGTGCCCGCCGTGCCGCCGGTCGCGTTCGGGTTCTCGTCCGTGCCGCGCCGCCCGACGGTCACCACCGTCCGCACGACGATCGAGCGCCCCGACCCGTAGGCGGCCGAGCACCGCGTCGCCGCACCCGCGGCCACCCCGGCGGCCCGATGCCCCCGGGCACCCGTCCTCCGTGACGGCCGAGCGATCCCGCGGACCGGCCGCCGACGCGTCGCCGACGCCGCGCGTCAGGCCTTCCTGGCGCCGACGTACGTGATCTCCGCGCCGGCGAGGCGCCCGCGCGCGACCTCCCGCGCGTCGACGAGCCCGGCCCCCGCGAGCAGCCGCACGAGCCCGTCGTCCTGGTTCGCGCGGACGCGGTCCGCGACGGCCGGCCCGAACCGCGGCGCGTGCGCCCGCACGGCTGAGCGGCCTCCGTGCGCACCCCCGCCGAAGTCGAGGATCGTGACGCGCCCGCCGGGCCGCAGCACGCGCGCGACCTCGGCGGCGGTGGCGGCCCGGTCGGCGTCGGGCACGTGGTGCAGCGCGAGC
This sequence comes from Cellulomonas sp. H30R-01, assembly GCF_010119915.1. NCBI lineage: Bacteria > Bacillati > Actinomycetota > Actinomycetes > Micrococcales > Cellulomonadaceae > Cellulomonas > Cellulomonas sp. H30R-01. The sequence goes on from NZ_CP048210.1 coordinate 58,871, forward strand.
GAGGACACGACGTGGTCGACGCTCGCGTCGGGCAGCGGGACCGCCTGCCCGTACCCGCGCACGAACGTGAGCGGCACGCGTGCCCGTCGGGCCTTGCGCGCCGCCCGGCGCAGCGCGGGCAGGTCGGGGTCGAGGCCCGTGACGACCGCGTCCGGGATCGTGCGCGCGACGAGCTGCGCGACGTTGCCGGTGCCGCACCCCAGGTCCAGGACACGGTCGCCGGCGCGGATCCCGGCGAGGCCGACGAGCCGGGCGTGGCGGCGCCGCACGCCGGTCACGGTGCTGAGGACGTCGTAGAACGGCAGGAGCGGCGCCTTGCCGGTCGGGGGGAGGTAGGGCGTGACGGCGTCGTCGGCGAGGTCGTCGACGAGCGTCACGTCAGGCTTCGTGGACATCGGGCACCACCTGTTCTGGTCGTCGGCGGCGTGGTAGACCGTCGCCGGGCTCACACCAGCGTCGCGGCCCCACGGGGACGCGGACAGGACGGAAGTGCGGGGAGAATGCGACGTTCTTCGGCAGCCACGCCGCTGCCGTTCGCGCGCGCCCGGCGCCGCGCCGACGGCGCACCGGTCGTCGCGTACGACCGGCGTCCGGGACGTGTGCCGATCGGCGCCGAGCTCTTCAGCGGCGACCAGGTCTCGCCGCAGGCGCTGCCCGGGGGAGTGCCCCACGCGCACGACTTCTTCGTGCTGGTCCACGTCGCGCGCGGCTCGGGGACGCTGCTCGTCGACGGTCGGCCCGTCCCGCTCGTGCCCGGCGACACCTGCCTCGTGCCGCCCGGTCAGCTCGTCGGGGGAGCGACGACGGACGACCCCGCGGACGCCCGCTCGTGGGTCGTGTTCTTCACCGCCGACGCGGTGGCCGGCGCGACCGCGAGCCCGCTGGCCTGGCGCTTCCACCCGCTGCTCGCGCCCTTCGCGGAGACGGCCGGGGGCGGCCCGCGGACGCTGCGGGTGCCCGACGAGGACCGCAGCACGTGGGACGCGCTGCTCCGTGTGCTGGCCCGCGAGGCGCCCGCGCACGACGACCCGCCCGCGCTCGCGGCGACCGACGAGGCGGCGACGGCGGCGCTCACGCTGCTGCTCGTGTCGCTCGCGCGGCTGGTCGGTCCGCCCGCGGACGGCGGCGCCGACCCGCTGGTCGCCGCGGTGCTCGACGCGGTCGAGGCGGGCTTCCGTGACCCGATCTCGACGCGTGACGTCGCCCGCGCGCTCGGCTACACGACGGGCCACCTCACGACCGTCGTCCGTGAGCGGACCGGGCGGACGGTCCTCGAGTGGCTCACGGAGCGACGCATGATCGAGGCGCGCCGCCTGCTGGTCGAGACCGACCTGCCGGTCGCGGTCGTCGCCGAGCGCACGGGCCACCGGGACGCCGCCTACCTGGTGCGACGCTTCCGCGAGCAGCACGGCGTGACCCCCGCGCGGTGGCGCCGCGGCGCCCGCTGAGACGACGACGCGCGGTCAGTGCGCGCCGAGGCCGTCGATGACGCCCGGGTCGCCCGCGAACGGGCGCAGCGCCGCCGGTGCCGGGAAGGGCAGGACGTACCGCGTGACGACGGCGTTGACGTCGCCGAAGTCGTCGGTGGTGACGACGACCCGGTCGGCGGCGACCTCGGACATCCGGACCCGCACGACGCGCCCGTCGTCGAGCGTCAGCTGCCACCGGTCGGCGAGCCAGTGCAGGCCGTGGCCGTCGAGCGCCTCCTCGGCGTCGTGCCAGTCGACGACCCCGGTGAGCTCGCGGCCGATCCGGTCGACGGCGACGAAGCCGTCGCCGTCGACGCGGATCCAGCCGAGCAGCTCACGGTCGCCCTCGCGCCGGTGCTCGATCCAGTCGGCCGTGAGGCTGCTCATCGGTGCACGCCCGCCTCAGTGCCCGCCGCCGTGCGCGCCCTCGACCCGCTCGCGCGGCACCGCGAAGGCGAGCGGGAGCGCGACGAGCGACAGGATCGCGCCGACGAGGAACGCCGAGTGGATGCCGCCCGCGGTGGCCGCGACCTCGCTCGCACCGCCGTCGGCGAGCGCGATCGACTGCGCGGTGAGGACGGTGACGAACAGCGCCGTGCCGGCCGCACCGGCCACCTGCTGGAGCGTCCCGACGACCGCGGACCCGTGCGAGTACCGCTCGGCGGGCAGCGACCCGAGGGCCGAGGTGAACAGCGGCGTGAACATGAGCGCGAGCCCGGCCGACATCGTGAGGTGCGCGGCCAGCAGCATCCACGGCGAGGAGTCCGGCTGCAGCAGGACGAAGCCCCACAGCGCGAGGCTCAGCGCGATCGCGCCGGGCACGAGCAGCGGACGCGGCCCGACCTTGTCGTACGCGCGCCCGACGGCGGGCGCGAGCAGGCCCATGAGCAGCCCGCCCGGCAGCAGCAGCAGACCGGTCTGGAGGGTCGTGAGGCCCAGGACGGACTGCGCGTAGATCGGCAGCAGGATGATCACGCCGAACAGCGAGACCATGAGGCCCGCGAGCAGCGCGACGGACACCGCGAACGTGCGGGACGAGAACACGCGCAGGTCGAGCAGCGCGTCGTCGACGCGGGCGAGCGACCGCTGCCGCAGGACGAACAGCACGAGCGCGACCGCGCCGACACCGAGCGAGATCCAGGTGGTGGTCGCGACCCCGCCGTCGGTGATCTCGCCGAAGCCGGCCAGCCCGTAGACGATCCCGCCGAAGCCGAGCGCGGACAGGATGACGGAGGTCACGTCGACCTTGGCGTAGCGCGGCTCGGTGACGTTCGGCAGGCGCATCGCACCGAGCACGATCGCGACGACGGCGATCGGCAGGACGAGCCCGAACATCCAGCGCCAGCTGAGCACCGACAGGATGAGGCCGGAGATCGTCGGGCCGATCGCGGGCGCGACCGAGATGACGACGGAGATGTTGCCCATCGTGCGCCCGCGCGCGGCCGGCGGGGTGACCGTCATGACCGTCGTCATGAGCAGCGGGAGCATGATCGCCGTCCCCGACGCCTGGACGATCCGCCCGGCGAGCAGCACGACGAACCCGGGTGCGAGCGCGCAGATCAGCGTGCCGGTCGCGAACAGCGTCATGGCCAGCAGGAACGCGGGGCGCGTCGTGATGCGCTGCAGCACGAACCCGGTGACGGGGATGACGACGGCCATCGTCAGCATGAACGCCGTGGTCAGCCACTGCGCGGTCGACGCGGTGATCGCCAGGTCCTCCATGAGCCGCGGCAGCGCGACACCCATGATCGTCTCGTTGAGGATGACGACGAACGTCGAGACGAGCAGCACCGTGACGGCGAGGCGGTCGCGCGGGTTCATGCGGTCAGGGGGCGCGGCGGCAGCCTTGCCAGCGGCTGCGTCGTCGCGCAGCGGGGCGGTGGAGGTCTCGGTCACAGGGGCACCTGGCTTCCGGGGGGACGGTCGGGAGTGGTGTCGCACGCGTCGACGCGAGCGGCGTCGACGGCGGAGCGTCCAGTCTTGTCGAGGGGTCTGACACGGTCGACGCAAATACGCCACCGGCAGACGGGCCTCTTCCTGACCGACCGCCCACCACGCCACAACTCATCGGCCCGCGCGTTGCTTCCTTCCCCGGCGGGTGACGCGCGGACGCGTGACCTGCGCCCGCGCCGGGGTCAGGCCGCCCGGCGGCGCAGCGCGCGCACGACGAGCACGGCGCCGGCGGCCGCGAGCACCCACGGCCCCGCGACGAGGACCGGGTCCATCGCGTGGTGGTGGCGGTCGACGCGGTGGCCCTCGGCCCGCGACGCGAGCCCGTGGCGCCGACCCTCGGCGAGCACGCCCGTCTCGGTCACGGGGTTGTCGGGGTGCGGCGTCGCGAAGGACGCGAGGTGCTGCTCGACGGCGTCGACGCGGTCGGCGGCGATGAGCAGCAGCCAGTGCGCTGCCCGCCCCTCGCTGTAGGCGGCGTAGGCGTGCCGGCGGATCGCGCCCGAGACGCCGTGCAGCGGCTGTGCCGTCCCGAAGACCGGGGTCAGACGGGCGTGCTCGATCGACCGCTCGCGCGGCGCGAGCTCGGGCTGCTGCTCGGGCTCGGTCCAGTGCGCACCGGTCTCGAGGTCGGTGCGCTCGCGCGGGTACGACGGGCGGTCGGCGGGGTCCTTGTCGACGCCCCAGCCGGGGATGCGGGCGGCGAGCTGCTCGGGGGTCTCGGGCAGCGGGGGCTTGTCCGGGGTGTACGGCATGACGGACCTCCTCGGGAGGGCGGGCGGTGGGCGCTGTGCGGGAGGGTCAGCTCGCGCCCGGCAGGACGAGCGTCTTGACGCAGCCGTCGAGCTTCGCGGAGAACATGTGGTACCCCTCGGCGATGTCGTCGAGCGGGATGCGGTGCGTGACGATGTCGCTCGGCTTCAGGTAGCCGTTGCGGATGTGCTCGAGCAGCCGCGGCCACTGCCGCTTCACGGGGGCCTGGTTGGTGCGGATGGTGAGGCCCTTGTTGACGGCGTCGCCGAACTTCACGGCGGAGAAGATCGGGCCGTACGCGCCCATGACCGAGACGGTGCCGCCCTTGCGGACGGAGTCGATGGCCCAGTTCAGCGCGACCGGCGATCCGCCCTGCAGCTTGAGCTTGGTGCCCGTGACGTGCTGCGTGAGGTTGCCGTCGGCCTCCGCGCCGACCGCGTCGATGACGACGTCGGCGCCGAGGTACCCGGTCGCCTGCTTGAGGTGCACCACGATGTCGTCGACCTCGGCGAAGTTCACCGTCTCGGCGAACGCGAACGTGCGGGCCTTCTCGAGCCGGTAGTCGACGTGGTCGACGACGATGACGCGGCCGGCGCCCATGAGCCACGCGGACCGCGCGGCGAACAGCCCGACGGGTCCCGCGCCGAGCACGACGACGACGTCCCCCTCGGCGATGTCGCCGAGCTGCGCGCCGAAGTACCCGGTCGAGCACGCGTCGGTGAGCAGGACCGCGTCCTCGTCGGCCAGCCAGTCGGGGATCTTCGACGGCCCGACGTCGGCGAACGGGACGCGCACGAGCTCCGCCTGGCCTCCGTCGTACCCGCCCGTGGTGTGCGAGTAGCCGTAGATCCCGCCGACGGCCGTCGCGTTCGGGTTGACGTTGTGGCAGTTGGACCACAGGCCGCGAGCGCAGAAGAAGCACGTGCCGCAGAAGATGTTGAACGGCACCATGACGCGGTCGCCGACGGCGAGGTTCCGCACCGACGGGCCGACCTGCTCGACGACGCCGACGAACTCGTGGCCGAACGTGTGGCCGACCCGGGTGTCCGGCATCATCCCGTGGTAAAGATGCAGGTCGGAGCCGCAGATCGCCGCGCAGGTCACTCGCACGACCGCGTCGTTCGGGTGCTCGATGCGGGGGTCGGGCTTCTCCTCGACGCGGACCTTGTACGGGCCTCGGTAGACCATCGCGCGCATGGGGCGTCTCCTCGCGAGCCGTGGCGGCGCGCGCCCGGTCCCGACGCTTCCGACAGGCTCGCACGGGGGCGCGCAGGTCGCAGCCCGGCGTGGTCGGCTGGAGGACGACGCGTGCCGCGGGCGACTTCCGGTGGCGACGCCCGGCGGGCTCCGGCATGGTCGGGGACATGGGCGACGGGGCTCGACTCGACGGACCTGCGACGGACGCGCTCCTGCAGGCAGGGCGCTTCTTCACGCGGTGGGACGAGACCGCCGACAACCGCGCGGTCTTCCGCGAGGGCGGCCGGCGCGGCGACGCGTTCTACCGGGACCGCTGGCGCCACGACAAGGTGGTCCGCTCGACGCACGGCGTGAACTGCACGGGCTCGTGCTCGTGGAAGGTCTACGTCAAGGACGGGATCATCACGTGGGAGGCCCAGCAGACGGACTACCCGTCGCCGGGCCCGGACCGCCCCGACTACGAGCCGCGGGGCTGCCCGCGCGGGGCGGCGTTCTCCTGGTACACGTACTCGCCGACGCGGGTCCGCTACCCGTACGCGCGCGGCGTGCTCGTCGAGATGTACCGCGAGGCGAAGGCCCGGTTGAAGGACCCGGTGCTCGCGTGGGCGGACGTCGTCGGGGACCCCGAGCGGCGGCGGCGGTACCAGCAGGCCCGCGGCAAGGGCGGGCTCGTGCGCGTCGGCTGGGACGAGGCGGTCGAGATGGTCGCGGCGGGCCACGTGCACACCATCAAGACCTACGGGCCGGACCGCTGCGCGGGGTTCTCGCCGATCCCGGCGATGTCGATCGTGTCGCACTGCGTCGGGACGCGGTTCGTGCAGCTCATCGGCGGCGTGATGACGTCGTTCTACGACTGGTACGCCGACCTGCCCGTCGCGAGCCCGCAGATGTTCGGCGACCAGACGGACGTCCCGGAGTCGGGCGACTGGTGGGACGCGACATACCTCATGATGTGGGGCTCGAACGTCCCGGTCACGCGCACCCCGGACGCGCACTGGATGGCCGAGGTCCGCTACCGCGGCACGAAGGTCGTCACGGTGTCGCCGGACTACGCGGACAACACGAAGTTCGCCGACGAGTGGCTGCCCGCGCAGGCGGGCACGGACGCGGCGCTCGCGATGGCGATGGGGCACGTCGTGCTGCGGGAGTTCCTCGTCGACCGGGAGGTGCCGTTCTTCCGCGACTACGTGAAGCAGTACACGGACCTGCCGTTCCTGGTGACGCTGACGCCGCACGGCGAGGGTGGCTACGTCCCGTCCAAGTTCCTGCGCGCCGCCGACCTCCCGGACGCCGTCCCGGGGGCCGAGGGCGACGACTGGAAGACCGTCCTGCTCGACGCGGCGACCGGGCGGCCCGTCGTGCCGAACGGGTCGATGGGGTTCCGCTACACGGAGTCGGGCGAGGGGCGCTGGAACCTCGACCTGGAGGGCGTCGACCCGGCGCTGTCGGCGGCCGACGCGGTCGGCCCCGCGGACGCCGTCCCCGTGCTGCTGCCGGTGTTCGACCAGCCCGACGGGTCCGGCTCGGTGCTGCGGCGCGGCGTCCCCGCACGGCGCGTCGGCGACCACCTCGTCACGACCGTCTACGACCTCATGCTCGCGCAGTACGGCGTCGGGCGGGACGGGCTGCCGGGGGAGTGGGCGGCGGGCTACGACGACGCCGACACCCCCTACACGCCGGCCTGGCAGGAGGCGATCACGTCGGTCCCGGCGGCGGCCTGCGCGCGGATCGCGCGGGAGTTCGCGGCGAACGCGGAGAAGTCGCGTGGCCGGTCGATGATCATCATGGGCGCGGGCATCTGCCAGTGGTTCCACGGCGACGCGACGTACCGCGCGGTGCTGGCCCTGCTCGCGCTGACCGGGTGCTTCGGGCGCAACGGCGGCGGCTGGGCGCACTACGTCGGGCAGGAGAAGTGCCGCCCGCTGACGGGGTGGCTCTCGCTCGCGAACGCGCTCGACTGGTCGCGGCCGCCGCGGACCATGACGGGCACGTCGTACTGGTACATGCACACCGACCAGTGGCGCTTCGACGGCTACCGGGCCGACGCGCTCGCGTCGCCGCTGGCCGAGGGGCACCTCGCCGGCATGCACACCGCGGACACGATCGCGCAGTCGGCACGGCTCGGCTGGATGCCGTTCTACCCGCAGTTCGACCGCAACCCGCTGGACCTGGCGGACGAGGTGCGCGCGGCCGCCGACGCGGGCGAGGCGCCCGACGCGACGGCGGCACTCGTGGAGCGCATCGCGGACCGCCGGGTGCGCTTCGCCGTCGAGGACGTCGACGCCCCCGAGAACTGGCCGCGCACGCTGATCCTGTGGCGCGCGAACCTGCTGGGGTCGTCCGCGAAGGGCAACGAGTACTTCCTGCGCTACCTGCTCGGCACGCACTCGAACGTCACGGCCGAGCCGGCCGACGTGCGCCCCCGCGACGTGACCTGGCGCGACGGCGTCCCCGAGGGGAAGCTCGACCTGCTGGTCAGCGCGGACTTCCGCATGACGTCCACGACGCTGCTGTCCGACGTCGTGCTGCCCGCGGCGACCTGGTACGAGAAGTACGACCTGTCGTCGACGGACATGCACCCCTTCGTCCACGCGTTCACCCCGGCCATCGACCCGCCGTGGGAGGCGCGCTCCGACTTCGACGCGTTCCACCTGGTCGCACGCCGGTTCTCCGAGCTCGCGCGCACGCACCTCGGCACGCGGTACGACGTCGTGAGCGTCCCGGTCCAGCACGACACCCCCGGTGAGGCGGCGGGGCACGTCGGGGGCCGGGCGCGGGACTGGGCGGGCGGTGACATCGCGCCGCAGCCCGGCGTGAACCTGCCGCTGCTGCAGGTCGTCGAGCGGGACTACACGGCGGTCGCGGACAAGCTCGGCTCGCTCGGGCCGCTCGCCGACACGCTGGGGTTCACGATCAAGAACGTCACCTACCGGCTCGAGCACGAGGTCGAGCGGCTCGGTCGGCTCAACGGCGTCATGCTCGGCGGCGCGGGCGACGGGCGGCCGGCGCTCGACACCGACGTCAAGCTCGCCGAGGCCATCCTGTCGCTGTCCGGCACCACGAACGGCGAGCTCGCGACGCAGGGCTTCCGGTCGCTCGAACGTCGGGTGGGCAAGCCGCTCGCGGACCTCGCGGAGGGGTCGGAGGAGAAGCGGATCACGTTCGCCGACACCCAGGCCCGCCCGGTGCCCGTCATCACGTCGCCCGAGTGGTCGGGGTCGGAGACGGGAGGCCGCCGGTACGCGCCGTTCACGGTCAACGTCGAACGGCTCAAGCCGTGGCACACCCTCACCGGGCGCATGCACTTCTTCCTCGACCACGACTGGATGACGGACCTCGGCGAGGCGCTGCCGATCTACCGCCCGCCGCTCGACCTGCACCGGCTGCTCGGCGAGCCACGGCTCGGCCCCGACGGCGACGCGCAGGTCACCGTGCGGTACCTGACCCCGCACAACAAGTGGTCGATCCACTCCGAGTACCAGGACAACCTGCTGATGCTGTCGCTGTCGCGCGGCGGGCCCGTCTGCTGGGTGTCGGTGCAGGACGCGGCGATCATCGGGGCTGCCGACAACGACTGGATCGAGTGCGTCAACGCCAACGGCGTCTTCGTCGCGCGGGCGATCGTCAGCCACCGCCTGCCGCAGGGCGTCGTGTTCGTGCACCACGCGCAGGAGCGGACCATCGACGTCCCGAAGTCGGAGAAGACGGGGCGCCGCGGCGGCATCCACAACTCCGTGACCCGCCTGCTGGTCAAGCCCACGCACCTCGTCGGCGGCTACGCGCAGCTGTCCTACACGTTCAACTACCTCGGCCCCACCGGCAACCAACGGGACATCGTGGCGACGATCCGCCGCCGCTCGCAGGAGGTGGAGTACTGATGCTCACCGCACCGGAGGTCCAGGGGAGGGCCGACGCATGAGGGTCATGGCGCAGATGGCGATGGTCATGAACCTCGACAAGTGCATCGGGTGCCACACGTGCTCGGTCACCTGCAAGCAGGCGTGGACGAACCGCGCGGGCGTCGAGTACGTGTGGTTCAACAACGTCGAGACGCGGCCCGGGCAGGGGTACCCGCGACGCTACGAGGACCAGGAGCAGTGGCGCGGCGGCTGGACGCTCAACAAGCGCGGCCGGCTCACGCTCAAGGCCGGCGGCCGCGTCAAGAAGCTCCTGACGATCTTCGCGAGCCCCGTCCAGCCGAAGCTCGAGGACTACTACGAGCCGTGGACGTACGACTACGAGAACCTCATCGACGCGCCGCTCGGCGACGACTTCCCCGTCGCGCGCCCGAAGTCGCTCATCACGGGCGAGGACACGAAGATCCGGTGGTCGGCCAACTGGGACGACAACCTCGGCGGCACCGCCGAGATGGGGCACCTCGACCCGATGGTCGCGAAGGTCCGGGCGGAGTCCGAGGACCGCATCCGGTTCGAGCTCGAGCGCACGTTCATGATGTACCTGCCGCGGATCTGCGAGCACTGCCTCAACCCGTCGTGCATGGCGTCGTGCCCGTCGGGCGCGATCTACAAGCGGGCCGAGGACGGCATCGTCCTCGTCGACCAGGACCGCTGCCGCGGCTGGCGCCAGTGCGTCACCGGCTGCCCCTACAAGAAGATCTACTTCAACCACAAGACCGGCAAGGCCGAGAAGTGCACGTTCTGCTACCCGCGCGTCGAGGTGGGCCTGCCGACGGTGTGCTCGGAGACGTGCGTCGGGCGCCTGCGCTACATCGGCCTCGTGCTCTACGACGCCGACCGCGTCACGGAGGCTGCGTCGGTCCCCGACGACCAGGACCTCTACGAGTCCCAGCTCGACCTCATGCTCGACCCGACCGACCCCGCGGTGATCGCCGCCGCCCGCGAGCAGGGCATCCCCGCCGACTGGCTCGACGCCGCCCGCCGCTCGCCCGTCTACGCGCTCGCCAAGACGTACCGCGTCGCCCTCCCGCTGCACCCCGAGTACCGGACCATGCCGATGGTCTGGTACGTCCCGCCGCTCTCGCCCGTCGTCGACCTGCTGCGCGAGCAGGGGCACGACGCCGAGGACCACGGCAACCTGTTCGGCGCGATCGACGCGCTGCGCATCCCCGTCGAGTACCTCGCGTCGCTGTTCACCGCGGGCGACACCGACGTCGTCACGGGCGTCCTGCGCCGTCTCGCCGCGATGCGCGGCTACCTGCGCGGCATCACGCTCGACGAGGACGCCGACGAGCGCATCCCCGCGTCCGTCGGCATGACCGGGCAGCTCATGTACGCGATGTACCGGCTGCTCGCGATCGCCAAGTACGAGGACCGGTACGTCATCCCGAAGGCCCACGAGGAACGCGGGCACGAGCTCGAGGAGCTCGGCTGCTCGCTCGACTACGACGAGGGCCCGGGCATGTACGAGCAGGCGCCGTTCGGCGAGGCGTCCGGCCGGCCCGTGCCCGTCGCGGTCGAGACGTTCCACGCGCTCAAGCAGCGGCAGACGTCCGACCGGCTCGCGACACCGTCCGAGATGCACGGGAGGGTCAACCTGCTCAACTGGGACGGCAAGGGGACACCGCCCGGGCTGTTCCCGTCGTCCGGCGGACGGGCCACACCACCCGGACCGGGCGCGACCGGCGGGGCCGACGACGGGCCGGGCGTCGACCCGGGCGTCACGGGGACGCGGTCGTGAGGGGGCCGGTGGTCCGGGGGCGGCGCGCGTCGACGGCACGCCGGACGTCCGCGCGCGTCGTGCACCAGGCGGCGTCGTGGTGCCTCGCGTACCCCGACGACGACCTCGTCGACCGGCTGCCGCTGCTCGTGGCCGCCGTCGACGAGCTGCCCGCCGGAGCCGCGCGCGACGGGCTCCGCGGCTTCCTCGACCACGCCGCGACCACGCCGCTCGCCGACCTCCAGCGCGCCTACGTCGACGCGTTCGACCTGTCGGGCCGCCAGACGCTCTACCTGTCGTACTGGACCGACGGCGACACCCGCCGCCGCGGCGAGGTGCTCGCCGCCTTCAAGGCCCGGTACCGCGCGTCGGGGATGCTCGTCGACACCCGGGGCGAGCTGCCCGACCACCTGCCGCTCGTGCTCGAGTACGCCGCCGTCGCCGACCCTGCCGACGGGCCCGCGCTGCTGCAGGAGTACCGGCCCAGCCTCGAGCTCGTCCGGCTCGCGCTCGTGGAGGCCGGGAGCCCGTGGGCCGGGGTGCTCACCGCCGTCTGCGCGACGCTGCCCGGGGAGTCGCCGCGCGACCGCGCCGCGGTGCACGCGATGGCGGCGGCCGGGCCGCCGCGCGAGTCCGTCGGGCTCGACGCCGCCGACCCTCGGCTGCTGCCGCTCGCGGTGTCTGTCCCGGCCGGTGCTGACGGGCCGACCGGAGGAGGGCGCTGATGGACGTGCTGCTGTGGGGTGTCGTGCCGTACCTCGCGATCGTCACGCTCGTCGGCGGGACGATCTGGCGGTACCGGTACGACCAGTTCGGCTGGACGACCCGCTCGTCGCAGCTCTACGAGTCGCGCCTGCTGCGCATCGGCAGCCCGCTGTTCCACTTCGGGCTCGTGTTCGTCATCGTCGGGCACGTCGGCGGCCTCGTGATCCCGCAGTCGTGGACCGACGCGGCCGGGCTGTCGCAGGAGGCGTACCACGCGATGGCGCTGGTCGTGGGGGGCATCGCGGGCTTCTGCACGCTCGTCGGCGTCGCCATCCTCGTCTACCGGCGGCGCCGCACCGGGCCCGTGTTCATGGCGACGACGAAGAACGACAAGACCATGTACGTCGCGCTCGTCGCCGCGATCGTGCTCGGCCTCTGGACGACCCTGAACTCCGTCGGCGCGGGCCACGAGGCGCACAACTACCGCGAGACCGTCGCGCCCTGGTTCCGGTCGCTGTTCGTCCTCCAGCCCGACGTGGACTCGATGGCCGCCGCGCCCGCGTCGTTCCAGTGGCACACCCTCGTCGGCCTCGCCCTGATCGCGATCTTCCCGTTCACGCGCCTCGTGCACGCGTTCACCGCGCCGTTCCACTACCTGTTCCGCCCGTACATCGTCTACCGCAGCCGCGACGCCCGGCCCACACCCGGTGCGAGCGCACCCCGACGCGGGTGGGACCCCGTCGGCACACGTGACCGCGAAGGATCGGGGAGGGGCCGATGACGACCACCACAGCTCCGTCGACCCGCGTGGCGGGACGGACGCTCAACCTCGTCCTCGCGACGTGGACGTTCGCGATCACGTTCTGGGCCTGGAACCTCGTCGGGCCGCTCGCCGCGCGGTACACCGAGGAGCTCGGGCTCTCCGCGACCCAGAAGTCGCTGCTCGTCGCGACCCCCGTGCTCGTCGGTGCCGTCGGCCGCATCCCCGTCGGCGCGCTCACCGACCGCGTCGGCGGTCGGCGCATGCTCGGGATCCTGTCGCTGGTCTCGATCGTCCCCGTGCTGCTGGTCGCGTTCGCGGGTGAGCAGGAGTCGTACGCGCTGCTGCTGCTGTTCGGCTTCCTGCTCGGCATCGCCGGCACGACGTTCGCCGCGGGCATCCCGTTCGTCAACGCCTGGTACGAGCCCGCCCGCCGCGGCTTCGCGACCGGCGTCTTCGGCATCGGCATGGGCGGCACCGCGCTCTCGTCGTTCTTCACGCCGCGCATGGTGAACTCGTTCGGCTACGTGACGACGCACGTCCTGGTCGCGGTCGCGCTCGCGGTCACCGGCGTCGTGGTGCTCTCCGTCTCGCGCGACGCACCCGCCTGGAAGCCGTCGACGCAGCCCGTCGTGCCCAAGCTGCGCGCCGCGATCAAGCTGCCCGTGACCTGGCAGATGTCGTTCCTCTACGCCGTGACGTTCGGCGGCTTCGTCGCGTTCTCGACCTACCTGCCCACGTACCTGTCCGACGTCTACGGCTACGACCTCGCCGACGCCGGCGCGCGCACCGCGGGGTTCGCGATCGCGGCCGTCGTCGCGCGCCCGCTCGGCGGCATCCTCTCCGACCGCGTGCACCCCAAGCCCATCGTCCTCGTGTCCCTCGCCGGCGCCGCGGTCATGGCCGTGCTGCTGTCGTTCAAGCCCGTCCCGGAGATCCCCGCAGGCACCGAGTTCGTGCTCATGGCCTTCTTCCTCGGCATCGGGACGGGCGGCGTGTTCGCCTGGGTCGCCCGTCGTGCACCCGCCGACCGGGTGGGCTCGGTGTCGGGCATCGTGGGTGCTGCGGGTGGCCTCGGCGGGTACTTCCCACCGCTCGTCATGGGGGCCACGTACGACGAGGCGACGCACTCCTACACGGTCGGCCTGCTGCTGCTCTCGGCCACCGCTGTCGCGTCCTTCCTGTTCGTCCTGCTGCGCCTGAAGCGCGAGGACCGGGTAGCGTGAAGGACGGCGGCGACGACCGCGCCGACGGGTGTGCACAGCGGCAGACCCGATCGTGTGAAAACCGCTCCCCGGCGTGGCCTGGACGTTTGACCAAGAGCCCCCTCATGCCGCACACTCGTACTCGACGGTGCGCATCGCCTGCCCCCTGCGCGGTGCGCACCGTTTTGACTTCCCAGGAGCGGGACGGGTCTTCGGAACCGTCCCGCTCCGGTCGTCTGCCGGCACGTCCGCAACCCTCTCCGCACGCGGGTGAGCGCTGCGGCCCGGGGTGCGCCGCGCGGCCCCGTCGGCGGCGCCCGGACACCCCGGGATCCGTACGACGACGGACGGGAACCGCGTGACGGCGGGGAAGGGGCGCCCCACGACGTCCCCGGAGCGTGACCCGGCGACACCATCGGGGGAGCCACGGCGCGCCACGCCGCCGACCGCAGACCCTGCCGTTACCGTTCCTGGGGTGACAGTCCCCGCGCGCTCGTCCGGCACGGGTCCCGACCAGGCTCCCGCGACCGACGCGACCCCGAACGCCCCCGTCGCCCTCGTCGCCCCGCCGACCCGGGCCGACCTCGTCGACCGCGCGGTGGAACGCTGGCGCGAAGGCCTGGTCGAGGCCGCCGGCGGGTCGACCCTCGCCGACATGGAGCTGCTCGGCGACGCCGCGCTCGACCTCACCGCCGCCCACCCCTCGGGCATGGCACAGCTCTTCGCCGGCCGCCCCACCCGCCTGTCCAACCTGGTCCGCGAGGGCGCCGCGCTCTCGACCGCCCGCCGCCGTGCCCGTGCCGTCGCCTCGCGCGCCGCGGTGTACGAGCAGCGCTACGGCATCGCCCCGACCGCGCTCGCGATCGGCGTCGCGACCTGGACCGAGCGGCCCGCCGCACGCGACGACCACGACGACGTCGACGCGCTCGCCGTCGCGACCCGGCCCGCCGACCCCGCGCCCCGCTCGACCACGCAGGCCCGCACCGTCCGCGCGCCCGTCCTGCTGCGACCCGTCACGCTGCGCGCCCGCGGCACCGGCGAGGCCGACTACGAGATCGCGCTCGAGCCGACGCTCGACGTCAACCCCGTCCTCGCGCGGGCCCTGCGCACCCGGGGCGCCCTGCTCGACCCGGGCGCCGTCGCGCGCGGCACCTTCGAGAGCGGCGGCTTCGACCCGCGTGGCGCGCTCGCGCGCCTGTCGTCGCTCGGCGAGGCCGTGCTCGACGACTTCCGGCTGACCGAGAAGGTCGTCGTCGGGACGTTCGTGCACCCCGGGCAGATCCTCGTCGACGACCTCGACGCGCTGTCCGCGGCGCTCGACCAGCACGAGGTCGTCTGCGCGCTCGCCGGCGTCGACGTCGACCGTGAGCGCCTCGTCGTCCCCCTGCCCGAGCCCGTCGCGGGCGACCGCGACCCGGGCGTCGAGCGCGGCGTCGGTGACCTCGACCCCGCGCAGCAGCACCTGCTCGACGCGCTCAGCACGGGCGCCCACCTCTTCGTCGACGCCCCCACCGGCGCCGACGTCACGGGCACCCTCGCCGCGGTCGTCGCCGACGCCGCCGCGTCCGGCCGCACGGTCCTCTACGTCCCCGGCCACCGCCGGGGTGCCACCGCGCTCGCCGCCAGGCTCGACGAGCTCGGCCTCGGCGACCTGCTGCTCGACGTCGCCCCCGAGGCCGGCTGGCGCACCGCCGCGGCGCGCCGCCTGCTCGGTGCGATGACCCTCGACGCGCCCCCGGTCGACGGGCAGAGCCTGCACGTCCTGCGGACGCGCCTCGTCGAGCACCGCGAGCGGCTGCGCGCGTACGTCGACGACCTGCACGCGACCCGCACGCCGTGGGGCGCGTCGGCCTACGACGCACTGCAGCAGCTCGCCCGGCTGACCTCGACGCGTCCGGCACCGCGCACCACCGTGCGGCTCACGCCCGACGTCGCGCGCGTTCTGGACGCCGAGCGGCGCGCAGCCCTCGGCGCGGACCTCGTGCGGGCCGGCGAGCTCGGTGCGTTCGACGTCCGCCCCGTCGACACGCCCTGGTACGGCGCCGACCTGCGCACCCGCGCGGACGCCGACGTCGTCGTGCGCCGGATCTCGCGGCTGCTCGACGGTGCCCTGCCCGCGCTCGTCGAGCGCACCGCGCAGGTCGCGGCGGACACCGGGCTCACGCAGGCGACGTCCGTCGCGTCGTGGGCCGAGCAGCTCCGGATGCTCGACGGCGTCCGCGGGGCGCTCGACGTCTTCCTGCCGATCGTCTTCGAGCGGACCGCCGCCGACCTCGTCGCCGCGACCGCGACACCGCAGTGGCGCACCGAGCGGGGCGTCGACATGGGGTTCTGGCTGCGCCGTCGGCTGCGGCGGCAGGCGCGCGACATGGTCCGCCCGGGCCGTCCCGTCGCCGACCTCCATACCGCGCTGCTCGACGTCCAGGCGCAGCGCGAGATCTGGCAGGCGCACTGCCCCGCGGGTGGCTGGCCCCGGCTGCCCGACGGGCTCGAGCACATCGAGGAGGAGCACCAGGCCGTCGCCGAGGACCTGCGGGCCCTCGACGAGGTGCTCGCGTCGACCCCGGGTGGGGCCGGGCTCGCCCAGCTGCCGTTCGCCGCGCTCACCGAGCGGCTGTCGCGCCTGCGCGCCGACACGAGCGCGCTCGACACGCTGCCCGACCGCACCGGTCTGCTGCACCGGCTGCGCGCCGCCGGGCTCGGGGAGCTCGTCGACGACCTCGCGACGCGCCGCGTCGACCCCGCGCTCGCCCCCGCCGAGCTCGACCTGGCGTGGTGGAGCACGGTCATCGAGCAGATCCTCACGCAGGACCCCACGCTCGCGGGCTACGACGGTGCCGCGCTCGGCGACCTGTCCGCGCAGTACGCCGCGCTCGACCGCGCGCACGTCGCGAGCCTCGCCGGACCCGTCCGGCAGGCCGTCGCCGCGCACACGCAGGAGGTCCTGCGGCAGAACCGCGAGCAGTCCGAGTCGCTGTTCGTCGAGCTCGTCGAGGAGCGGCTCACGTCGCTGCGCGACACCATCGCGCGCCACCCCGACATCGCCCGCCGACTGCGTCCCGTCGTCGCCGCGAGCCCCATGCTCGTGCCGCAGGTGCTCCCGCCGTCGCGCACCGTCGACCTCGTCGTCATCGACGCCGCCGCGCACCTGCCCGTCGACATGGCCGTCGCCGCCATCGCGCGTGGCCGGCAGGTCGTCGTCGTCGGCGACGCCCGCTGCGCCTCCGGCACCGCCGTGCGCGAGCTCGCCGCGGTCCTGCCCGTCGTCGCCCTCCACGCCGAGACGTCGCGCCGCGACCCGTACCTCACCGCGTTCCTCGCCGCGCACGGCTACGAGGGCGTGCTGTCGCCGACCCCGCTGCCCGAGCACCGCCCGCTCGTGCGGCTCGACGTCGTCGACGGGACCGGCATGCCCGACGCCGCCACCGGCACCGTCGCCTCGACCCGCGCCGAGGTCGAGCACGTCGTCGAGCTCGTGCTGCACCACGCGCTCATGCAGCCCGACGAGTCGCTCGCCGTCGTCACCCCGTCCGCCGTGCACGCCGACGCGCTGCGCGACGCGATCCTCACCGAGGTCCGCGGCAACCCCGCCGTCGCCGCGTTCTTCGACGGCGGCCGCGCCGAGCCGTTCGTCGTCACCGACCTCGCCAACGTCGCGGGCCTGCGCCGCGAGGCCGTCATCCTGTCCGTCGGGTTCGGCCGCACGCCCCACCGCCGCGTCCTGCACTCGTTCGGCGTCGTCGGCGAGCCCGGTGGCGACGCGCTGCTCCTCGACGTCCTCGGCGCCACGCGACACCGGCTCACCGTCGTGTCCTGCTTCGGTGCCGACGACCTCGACCCCGAGCGCGTCCGCGCCGCCGGCCCGCGGCTGCTGCGCGACCTCCTCGCGTTCGCCGAGTCCCGCGGCGCCGGCGCCACCGGCGACGACGTGCGGCTCGTCGCGCCCGGTCCCCGCCCTGACGCCGACATCGACCTCCGCGCCGCCGAGGCGGCCGCCGAGACGTCGGGCGGGACCGCCGGCGGGTCGGCCTCGGCGTCGGCCGGGGTCGCTCGTGGCTCGGCGCACGACTCCGGCGAGCCCGACCGGCTGCTGCTCGACCTCGCCGAACGGCTCTGGCGGCACGGCCTGACCGTCGAGGTCGACTACGGCATCCCTGGCGGCACGCGCATCCCCATGGTCGTCGGGCACCCCGACGCGCACGACCGGCTGCTCGTCGCCGTCCTCACCGACGACGAGGCCTACGTCGGAGAGCCGTCCGTGCGCGTCCGCGACCGGCTCCTCGCCGACCGGCTCGAGCGGCTCGGCTGGACCGTCGTGCGCGTGTGGTCCGCCGCCGCGTTCCTCGACCCCCAGGCCGAGGTCGACCGCATCCGTCGCGCCGTGCACGGCCGCGTTCCCGCACCCGCGATCCCGCGCAAGGCACCGCTCGTGCTCGGCATCCCGTCGTCCGTCGACGAGAGCGACGACGTCGAGGAGCTGCCGCCCGTCACCGCACCCATCCGCATCTCCGTCCGCGCGACCCTCGCCGCGCGCCGCGCGGCCGGCGCCGACGACGTGGACGGGGCGACCGCCGACGACGAGCCCGACGCGGGGGCCCAAGGCCGCGACCGCAGCACGGGGACCGAAGGCCGCGATCGCGACGCCGGGTCCGAAGGCCGCGACCGAGGTGCGGGTGTCACGGGCGACGACCCCGACGCGAGCGACTTCACGCGCGACGCCGACGGCGCGGTCGCCGCTCGTGACATGGTCCGCTCGGAGGCAGGCGACGTCACGCACGACTCGGGCGGGGCGGTCGCCGCTCACGACATGGTCCGCTCGGAGGCAGGCGACGTCACGCACGACTCGGGCGGGGCGGTCGCCGCTCACGACACGGTCGACACGGACGACCCGACGACCGACGCCGGACGCGCTCCGATCGACGAGGCTGCGACGGCGGGGGCCGGGATGGACGCGGCCTCGGGCGAGGCGAGCGTCGCGCGGGTCGACGGTGAGTCGTCGACCGTGTCCCCGCCCACGACCGGTGCCCACCACGTGCAGCTCACGCTCGCCGGGGTGCCCGGTGCGCCGCGGCCCGACGTGCGCAAGGGTCTGCCGATCGGCGCCTACAGCGACGACCAGCTCGACGAGCTCGTCGCGTGGCTCCGGTCGGACGGGGAGGACCGCAACCGTGAGCAGCTCGCCGCCGCGCTCCGCGACGAGCTCGGGATCACGCGCCGCTCCTACCGGATCGACACGGCCGTCCGCTCGGCCGTGAGCCGCGCCCTGCGCTGACGCGCCGGGGTCTGCCGGACGGAGCTGCGCCGGATGGGATCATCGTGCGGTGAGCGACAGCCCCGAGAACCTGGCCTGGACGGAGGCCGTCGACGGTCCAGGTCGGACGTCGACCTCGGCCGTGCGTGCGGACGCCGGAGCGGCGTCCGGGCGGTCGCCGCGTGCCCCGCGACGAGCCGTCCGACGGGCCGGGACGGTGGGCACCGACGAGTCGGTGCTGCGTTCGACGCACCCGGCGGCTCCGGCCGACGGCCAGGACGACGCCGCGTCTCCCGCGACACCGGCGCAGCCCGCTGACGCGTCCCACGACCCGGCCGTCCCGCTGCGTGCCCTCGACGACACCGACGTCGGCTGGGGCCACGACGCCGACTCGAACGACGACCGTCTGCACCGCGACCGCCCCCCGCACTGGTGACGCGCGCGAGCACGCCGCGCGCGATCCGCGCTCGTCGGTGCCACCGGTGAACCACGCCACCGTCTGACGGGTGCGGGACGCGGCCCGCGCCGGTGCGCTCGTCCGGGGCGGCGACAGCGGTGGCCGTCGCCCACTCAGCGTCGGTGGGCGGTGTCGCCTGTCGCAGCGACGGTGAGCGGTGTCGCCTGTCGCAGCGACGGTGAGCGGGTTCGCCCGTGCGGTGTCAGGCGGTCGGAGGAGGCGTCGCCGGGCCGCTGCCCGGCTGGAACGTCGGGGGCGTGCCGGGAGCCGTGCCGGTCCCTGGAACCGCGCCGGCGTCGTTGGCCACGGCAGGGCTCGGGCGGGCGGCGAGCAGGTCGCGGATCTCCTGCAGCAGCAGGATGTCCTCGGCCGGGGCCTTGGGCTCCTCCTCCTCGCCGCGCTTGCGTCGTGCGGCCAGCGCGTTGAGAGGCAGCACGATGACGAAGTACACCGCGGCCGCTGTGATGAGGAACTGCAGCAGCGCGTTGAGGATGAGCCCGATCGAGAACGTGGCCCCGTTGATCGTGAAGCGGCCCAGGGCGGACAGGTCCGGCTCGCCGAAGATCGCCGCGATCAGCGGGCCGATGAACCCGTCCTGGAGCGCGGTGACCACGCCCGTGAACGCCGCGCCGATGACGACGCCGACGGCGAGCTCGATCGCGTTGCCGCGCGAGATGAAGTCCTTGAAGCCCTGGAACACCTTGGGCAGCCCGCGCAGGTGCTCGCCGGCGCCCCGCAGGCCCTTGTTGACGGTGTCGGTCATGTGTGCCCCCGGCAGCTCATGGCGTGCGTCAGGGCCGGTCGGAGGGGCCCTGTCGCTGGACTGGACGATCATGGCACGACCACCGCGGAGAGCAAGGCGGTCGCGGACGCCCCTGCGAGCGCGCGTGCCTCGTCGGGCGTGACGGCGACCAGGACCGGTGGCGCGGGGCCGGAATCCGCCCCGAAGGACGTCGGGTCGCGCGGGAGCTCCCCCGTGGTGGGCGTCGGCAGGACGAGGGCGCGCGTCGCGACGACCCGTCCGTCGCCCGCGTCGGGAGTCGCCGCGAGGACGTCGACGCGCATCCCGGGTCGCAGGAGCGCCGCGGCCGCCTCGTCGGCGAGGCGCACGGCGGTGACGACCGTGCCGGGTGGTCCGGCCGCGTCCGGCGCCACGAGGACGCCCGGGACCAGGGGGGTGCCGGCCACGAGGTCCACGGCCGTGACCCGTCCGACCACCACGTCGGCGTCGGCCGGGACGTCGTCCGGTGCGACGGCCACGGGCACGGCGTGCACCGTCACGTCACCGTCGACGAGCGTCGCACCGGCGTCGAGCGGCCGGGCGGCCACGACGAGGTCGACCGTCGGCGCCGGCGGGGGCCGCAGCGCGCCCACAACGCCCAGAGCGGCCGCGGCGAGCGTCAGCGCCAGCAGCGCAGGACGAGCCCGCCACAGCACGGCACGCGCGCGCAGCGCGGCGGGTGCGCGGCGGCGCGCGAGCGGTGGCGGGCGGTCCGGTCGGGGCCGGTCACGTCGGTCGGGATGCACGTCGGCGACGCTACGGACGCAGCCGCCAGGTCCCTCGGGCGCCGGACCGCCTCGGTGGACGTCAGCGTGCCGGCGCGGGCTGTGGACGGCTGGCGATCCGCGGGAGGACCTCCGTCCCGATGCGGTCGCGGGCGCCGCCGACGCGGCGTGACAGCCAGATGCCGTCAGCGCGGGGGACGGGGGAATGCCGTCAGCGCAGCCGGGCGGCGAGATGCCGTCAGCGCGGCGGGGCGGCGAGATGCCGACAACGCGGCGAGACGGCGGATGCCGTCAGGACGAGGCGGCGGGCGCCTTGCTCGTGGCCGACGTCGACGACGTCGTGCTCGGCGAGCTCGTCGACGGGCTGTCCGACGTGCCGGACGCAGACGACGACGAGGAGGGGGTGGACGACGAGGACGACGACGTCGTCGACGAGGACTTCGACCCGGACGAGCGCGCGTCGTTGCGGTAGAAGCCCGAGCCCTTGAACACGACGCCGACGGCCGAGAACACCTTGCGCAGGCGGCCCTCGCACTCGGGGCAGACGGTCAGCGAGGCGTCGGAGAACGACTGCTGGATCTCGAAGGCGTGACCGCACGCCGTGCACGCGTAGGCGTAGGTGGGCATCGGGGCTCCTGGACGAGGTCGACGGGCCGGCCCGGCGGGACGTCCGGGTGGCCTGGCACTCACATGGATCGAGTGCCAATCCTAACGGCACGCGCGCCGGCCGCATTCCGCCGGCTCCCGGACGGGCACCCCGCGCCGCGCCTGCCCTGGTCATCCCCAGGTCTGGTGTGTTGCCACCCGGGGCCCAGACGGACAAGTACCCTCGCAACGTGTCCCGCCTGCGCCTCGTCCGGGTCGCGTTCGCGACCGTTGCCGTCGTCCTCGTCCTCGCCCTGGTGGCGACGGCCGTGGGCGTGGTCGTCGTCCTGCGCCGTCCGCTGCCCGAGGTGTCCGGCGAGCTCACGCTGCCCGGCCTCGAGAGTGAGGTGACGGTCACCCGCGACCCGCGCGGCGTCCCGACGATCACGGCGTCGACGTCCGAGGACCTGTTCCGCGCGCAGGGGTACGTCACGGCCCAGGACCGCTTCTTCGAGATGGACTACCGCCGGCACGTCACCGCCGGGCGGCTGTCGGAGCTCGTCGGCGAGAACGAGGACGCGCTCGCGGCGGACAAGGTGATCCGGACGTTCGGCTGGCGGCACGTCGCCGAGCAGGAGTGGGACGTGGTCGAGCAGTCGACGCGCGACGCGCTCCAGGCCTACGCGGACGGCGTCAACGCGTACCTGGCGGACCGGGACCCGTCGCAGATCGCGGTCGAGTACACGGTCCTCGGGGCCCGGACCAGCACGCCGGCCCCGGAGAAGTGGGACCCGGTCGACTCGCTCGCGTGGCTCAAGGCGCTCGCGTGGGACCTGCGCGGCAACTACGACCGTGAGCTCGCGCGTGCGCGGACGTTCGCGTCGGTGCAGGACGTCGCCCGCGTCGAGCAGCTGTTCCCGGCCTACCCGCAGGACGTGAACCAGCCGATCCTGTCGGCGGAGCAGGTGGGTCAGGGCGCGACCACGACCGCGGCGACGACGGGGCTCGACCTCGCGGGCGACGACCTGCAGGCGGCGCTCGCGTCGGCGCAGCGGGCGCTCGACGCGGTGCCGCACCTGGTCGGGGACGGCGAGGGCGTCGGGTCGAACTCGTGGGTCGTCTCGGGCCGCTACACCGAGTCCGGCGCGCCGCTGCTGGCGAACGACCCGCACCTCGGGATCTCGGCCCCGGGCATCTGGGCCCAGGTGGGCCTGCGCTGCGCGGAGGTCACCGCGGAGTGCCCCTACGACGTCACGGGGTTCGCCAACGCGGGCATGCCCGGCGTCGTGATCGGCCACAACGCCGACCTCGCGTGGGGCCTGACGAACCTCGGGGCGGACGTCACGGACTTCTTCCTCGAGAAGGTCGACGACGACGTGACCGTGCGGGACGGCGGCACGGCGCCCATCCGGCACCGGCGTGAGGTGATCCACGTCAACGGCGGTCGGTCGGTCGAGCTCGACGTCCGCGAGACGGTGCACGGCCCGATCGTGTCCGACGTCCTCGACATCGACGCGGTCGAGGACACCCCCGTGCCCGACGGCGCGCCGGGCCGCCAGTTCGAGGTCGCGCTGGGCTGGACGGCGCTGCAGCCGGGCCGCACGGCCGACGCGCTGCTCGCGATGGCCACGGCACGCGACGCGGACGACATCGCCGCGGTCGCGGCGCTCCTCGAGGTGCCCGCGCAGAACATCGTGTTCGCGACGGTCGACGGCCACATCGGCTACCAGGCGCCGGGACGGATCCCGGTGCGGACGTCGGTGCTGGGCGGTCCGGTCCCGTCGGACGGCACGTGGCCGCGGCCGGGCTGGGACAGCGCGTACGACTGGCAGGGGTTCGTCGACCCGGCGGACATGCCCCGCACGCTCGACCCGGCGGAGGGGTTCGTCGTCGCCGCGAACCAGGCCGTGACGCCGAGCGGCGTGGGCCCGTTCCTCACCGACGACTGGGACTACGGCTACCGCTCGCAGCGGATCCGGACCCTGCTGACGGAGCGGCTCGCGACGGGCGAGCCCGTGTCCGTGGCCGACATGGCGGAGATCCAGTCGGACCAGCGGAACCCGTACGCCGACATGCTGGTGCCGACGCTGCTGTCGCTGCCGATCGAGGACGAGTTCGACGACGACGGCCAGGAGCTGCTGCGCGACTGGGACCGGGTGTCGTCGTCCGACTCCGCGGCGGCCGCGTACTTCGCGGCGGTGTGGAAGACGATCCTGACCCTCGCGTTCGACGACGACCTGCCCGACGACGCGTCGCCCGCGGGCGACTCACGCTGGCTCGAGGTCGTGCGACGCCTGGTCGACGACCCGTCGTCGCCCTGGTGGGACGACCGGTCCACGCCCGCCGTCGTCGAGGGCCGCGACGAGATCCTCACGCGCGCGATGGTGTCGGCCCGCCGGCAGCTCACGACGCAGCTCGGCCGCGACGCCGAGGACTGGCGCTGGGGCATGCTGCACGTCGCCGCGCCCGAGCACCCGGTGCTCGGCGGCGAGTCGCTCCCGGGCGTCCTGCGGCGCCTGGTCAACCCGTCGCCGCTGAGCGTCGGCGGGGGCTCGTCGATCGTCGACGCGACCGCGTGGGACGCGAGCACGCCGTCGTACGCGGTGACGGCCGCGCCGTCGATGCGGATGGTCGTGGACCTGGGCGACCTGGACTCGTCGACGTGGGTGAACCTCACCGGGACGTCGGGCCACCCGGCGAGCGTGCACTACACCGACCAGTTCAAGGCGTGGGCGACGGGGGAGACGTTCCCGTGGCCGTTCACGCAGGCCGCGACGCAGGCGGACGCGACGGACCACCTGACGCTGCTGCCGTCGACGGACTGACACCGTCCTCGCGCCGGTGGGCCGCTGCGCCCAGCCGGACCGTGCCCAGCGTCCCGGCCGACCGGTCGCGCCGGTCAGGCGGCGCCCGGCCCGACGGGTCGCCAGCCGTCGGGCGTCGCGACACCGTCGACGAGGCGGTCGTGCGGCTCACGCGGGAGGGGACGCGACTCGGCGTCGTACAGCTCCTCCGGGAAGACGATCGCGATGACGGGCGCCCCCGGCCGCGCGTGCTGCAGCGCCCGGTCGTACCACCCGCCGCCCTGCCCGAGCCGTGCGCCCGCGGTGTCGACCGCCAGCGCGGGGGCGAGCACGACGTCGGCGTCGGCGAGCGCGGCGGCACCGAGCGTGGGCCCGCCGGGCTCGGGCGGGCGACCGGGTGCACGTTCGCGCAGGTCCTCGGCGCCCGCGTACTCCGCCCAGTCGCGCTGCAGGCCGGAGCCGAGCACGGGAAGCAGCAGGCGGACGCCGCGGTCGGCGAGCGCGTCGAGCAGCGGCACGGTGCCGGGTTCGGAGGGGCGAGCGGCGTACAGCGCGACGCAGGTCGCCTCGGACACCGCGGGGATCGCGGTGACGACCTCGGCGAGCGCCTGTGCGGCCGCCTCGCGTCGTCGGGGGGAGCGTGCGTGCCGCGCGTCGCGGATCGAGCGCCGCAGCCGCTCCTTCACCTCCTCGACCTCGTCGCCCTCGGCGGCGTGCGGGTACGGCTGGGCGACGCTGCTCATGGGTCCAGTCTGGCCCACGGTGCGCGCGTCGGGGGCGCGTCGCGGCCGTGAACGTCGGCGGGACACGGGTCTCAGCACATGACGGGAGCCCGAACGACGGACCAATGTCACGGGTCGCGTGACGCCCGCCACTGCGCTCTCGCACCCGGTCGACCTAGCATCGCAAGATGAGCGCCCACGGACTCGCACAGGCCCAGCGCAAGATGACCGACGGCGGGGTGCACCCGACCGCGGTCGACGTGTTCACCCGCTTCTACGGACTCCTCGAGTCGGGGGAGACGGGGATGATCCCCGAGAGCGGCGTCCGCCCGCTGACCGACGTCCCGCACCTCTCGGACCTCGACGTGGACGACGCGGCCGCGCGCGACGCGCTCGCCGTGACCGCCGTCGTCAAGCTGAACGGCGGCCTCGGCACGTCGATGGGCATGGACCGCGCGAAGTCGCTGCTCCGCGTCCGCGACGACGCGACGTTCCTCGACGTGATCGCCGGTCAGGTCCTCGCGGCGCGCCAGGCGACGGGGGCCCGTCTGCCGCTCGTCCTCATGAACAGCTTCCGGACGCGCGACGACACGCTCGCGGCGCTCTCCGGCTACGCGGACCTCGTCGTCGACGGCCTGCCGCTGGACTTCGTGCAGAACCGTGAGCCGAAGCTGCGCGCCGACGACCTCACGCCCGTCGAGTGGTCCGCCGACCCCGACCTCGAGTGGTGCCCGCCGGGCCACGGCGACCTGTACACCGCGCTGCACGCGTCGGGCGTGCTCGACGCCCTGCTCGACGCGGGCTTCCGCTACGCGACGGTGTCGAACTCCGACAACCTCGGGGCGTCGCCCGACGCGCGCATCGCCGGGTGGTTCGCGGCGACGGGTGCGCCGTTCGCCGCCGAGGTCGCGCGTCGCACGCCCGCGGACCGCAAGGGCGGCCACCTCGTCGTCCGGGAGTCCGACGGCCGGATCGTGCTGCGCGAGTCGGCGCAGACCCCGAAGGACGACGCCGACGCGGCCGGCGACATCGACCGGCACCGCTACTTCAACACGAACAACCTGTGGCTCGACCTGCGGGCGCTGCGCGCCGAGCTCGACCGCACGGGCGGCGTCCTGGACCTGCCGCTGATCCGCAACGAGAAGACCGTCGACCCGGCGGACAAGACGTCGACCAAGGTCGTGCAGATCGAGTCGGCCATGGGCGCGGCGATCGAGGTCTTCGACGGCGCCGCGGTGCTCGAGGTCGACCGCTCGCGGTTCCTGCCGGTGAAGACCACGAACGACCTGCTCGTGCTCCGCTCGGACGTGTACCGGCTCGAGCCGGACCACCGGCTCGTCGCGCAGGTCGAGGCGCCGTTCGTCGACCTCGACGAGGACCACTACAAGGTCATCGCGGCGTTCGACGCACGCGTCCCCGCGACCCCGTCGCTCGCGCAGGCGACCTCGCTCCGGGTGCGCGGCGACTGGACGTTCGGCAGCGGCGTCGTCGTGACCGGCGACGCGGTGCTCGACGACCCGGGCACGCCGTCGCAGGTGCCGGACGGCGCGACCGTCGGACCGGACGGGCTCGGCTGACCCCTCCCTGACCGCCCGAGGGCCGTCGACGGTGCACGACGCCGCCGGCGGCCCTCGTCGCGTGCGGCGACCGCCGGAGCGTGACGTCGGAGGGCGCCGTCCGGCGCGGGCCGACCGGGAGCGCGTGCGCGAGCGCGCCGGCCGCCGCGGCCGGGCGACGAGGTCCGCCCCCGACCCGGCCCGACACGAGCGGGTCGCCCGGCGGGCGGTCGCCCGACGGCAGGGCAGAATGCGCGCATGAGATCGGTCCAGGACCACCTGGCCGCGGTGCTCGCCGCGGTCGGCCCGGTCGCGCCGCTCGACGTCGTGCTGCACGACGCCGTCGGCTGCATCCTCGCCGAGGACGTGGTCGCCGGCCGCGACCTGCCGCGGCAGGCGCTCGCGTCGCGTGACGGGTACGCGGTCGCAGCGCACGACACCGCGGTCGCGGCCGGGTACGCCGCGTCGCGCGCGCTGCCCGTGGCCCACGACGTCCGCCCCGGCCTCGAGGCGCCGCTGCGGCTGGTCCCCGGTCAGGCCGTGCGCGTCGCGTCGGGTGCGCCGCTGCCGCTCGGTGCCGACGCCGTCGTCCCGCTCGAGGAGACCGACCGCGGCACCGCGCAGGTCGCGATGCAGCGCCCCGCCGTCGCGGGCCAGCACGTCCGGCCCGCCGGGTCCGACGTCCGCGAGGGCGAGAAGGTGCTCGCCGCGGGCACGCGCCTCGGCGCACGCCAGCTCGCGCTCGCCGCGTCGCTCGGCCGCGGCCGGCTGCGGGTGCACCCGACACCGCGCGTCGTGCTGCTGTCCGTCGGCGACGAGCTCGTCGAGCCCGGCACGGTCGGGGCGCGCGACGGCGCGACGTTCGAGGCCGACGGGCACGCGCTCGAGGCCGCCGTGCGCGACGCCGGGGCCAACGCCGTCCGCGTCGGGATCGTCGCCGACGACCGCGCCACCCTGCGCGAGGCCCTCGACGACCAGCTCGTCCGCGCCGACATGGTGGTCGTCACCGGCGGCCTGTCCGAGCTCGCGCACGACACCGTCAAGGACGTGCTCGCCCCGCTCGGGACCGTCCGGCTCGACCAGGTCGCGATGACGCCGGGCTTCCGGCACGGGTTCGGGTCCGTCGGCGACGAGCTCGGCCGCGACCGCGCCGTCCCGATCTTCGCGCTGCAGGGCCACCCCGTCGCCGCGCAGGTGTCGTTCGAGGTGTTCGTGCGTCCCGCGCTGCGGGCCATGGCCGGCCACACCGAGCTCTTCCGCCCGTCCGTCGCGGCCGAGGCGACGAGCGGCTGGGTGTCGCCGCCCGGGCTCCGGCAGTTCGTGCCCGCGACGGTCCTCGGTTCGCCCGACGAGGGCTACCGCGTGACCCCCGTCGGCGAGCCCTCCGCGCCCACCGTCCGCGACCTGGCGCACGCGAACGCCCTGGCCGTCGTCGGCGAGCAGGACCTGACCGTGCACCCGGGGCAGGTCGTCCACTGCCTCGTCCTGGAGGGCTGAGGTGGCAGTCGGGTGGCCTGCCGTCCTGCAGGACGGGCCCGTGCGGCTGCGGCCGCTGCGGCGGCGTGACCAGGACACGTGGATGGAGCTGCGCTCGCGGAACGCGGGCTGGCTCGAGCCGTGGGACGCGACGAGCCCCGAGCCACCCCCGGCGGTGCGGCCGACGTTCGGCGCGTTCGTCCGGACGCTGTCGGCGCAGGCCCGGTCGGGAGTGACGCTGCCGTTCGCCGTCGACTTCGAGGACCGGCTCGTCGGCCAGCTCACGGTCGCGTCGATCGCGTACGGGTCGCTGCGGTCGGCGAGCATCGGCTACTGGGTGTCGGAGCACGTCGCGGGGCGCGGGATCACGCCGACCGCGGTCGCGCTGGCGACGGACCACTGCTTCGGCGTCCTCGGCCTGCACCGCGTCGAGATCAACATCCGCCCGGAGAACCGGCCGTCGCTGCGGGTCGTCGAGAAGCTCGGCTTCCGCGACGAAGGGCTGCGCGAGCGGTACCTGCACATCCAGGGCCGCTGGTGCGACCACCGCACGTTCGCCCTCACGGCGGAGGAGGTTCCCGAGGGGCTGCTGGCCCGCTGGCGCGCGACCCGTGGAGCCTCCGCGGGGTGACGCGCCACCCGACACGCCGATATGGTCCCGGCGAGTCCGTGGAACGACCCCTACCGTCGTGACGTGGACGATCTCGCAGGCCTCGTCGCCTTGGCGCTCGTGGCTCTGTGGGGGGCCTACCTGGTGCCGCACAAGCTGCGGCACCGGCAGCAGCTGCTCGAGTCCCGGGCTGACGACCGGTTCTCGGAGGCGCTGCGCGTGGTCGCCGTGAGCGAACGCACGGGCCGGCTCCGCCGGTCGGGGACGTTCCGACGGTCGCGCGAGGCGCCTGCGGTCGGATCGGCCGACTGCGGGACGACGAGCGGCGGATCGCCGGGGCTGCTGACCCCGGGCGCAGGGCTCCCGGTGCTCCATGCCGGGCCCGGGACAGGAGGTGCCACCGTGGACCGACCGACGGCGACGCAGGACAGGATCACCGCGGACGCGGCCCGTCGTGCCGCGCAGGCGCGCGCAGCGAGAGCGGCTTCGGTCGCGCGCCGTGCTGCCGCCGCACGGCGCCGTGCCGTGCTCGCAGGGGTGCTGGTGGTCGCGACGATCGCCGGCTGGACCATCGCGGGCCTCGCGCCCGCCGTGACGTGGGTCGCCGGTGCCGTGCCGAGCGTGCTGCTCGGCGGCGTGCTCGTGCTGGGCCGTCGTGCCGTGCTCGCGGGTCGTGCCGCCGACGCGGCGTGGGAGGCCCGCATGGCCGACGAGCGCCGGGTGTCCGGCGGTCCGCGGACCGGCGCGATGCGTGCGGTCGCGGAGGCGTCGCGCACGTCGTCCGCCCCGGCGTCGGCGCCGACGCGTGCCGTCACGGGCGCGCAGCCGACGGTCCGTGCGTCCTCGCCCGCGCAGAAGACCCCGGTCGTGGAGCGCGCCACCGACGAGGGCCAGCACGTCGAGACGCACGACGCGCACGTCCCGCACGCCATCGTGACAGGCCGTGCCGTGCACCCGTCGGAGGCGAGCACCGAGGTGTTCGCGCGCATCGTCGAGGACCGCGGCGAGGCCGAGGCCCCCGCGCGGCACGCGTCGACCGGACAGACGCCCGTCGTGCGGACCGGTGTCGCCGACCGCCTCGCGAAGGCGACGCGCGACGTGGACACCGACGACGCGACCCGCGCGCCCGCCGAGGACGAGGACGGCGCCTGGTCGCCCGTCCCCGTCCCGCGCCCGACCTACACGATGAAGGCCACCGCACCGCGCCGCGAGCCCGTCCCGCTCGAGGACACCGACGCGTCGACCGGTGCGAAGGCCGCCCCGGTGGGCGACACGGTCACCGAGCCTGTCGCGCAGGTCGTGGCCGAGGTCGCGGAGCCTCCGGCGGCGACCACCGGCAGCATCGACCTCAACGCGATCCTGGCCAAGCGCCGGGCCGCGGGGGAGTGACCCGATTTCACGAACGACCCTGGTGGGGTGCTAGTCTGTAGCCCGCTCGCGGGGCTGTGGCGCAGTTGGTAGCGCGTCTCGTTCGCAATGAGAAGGTCAGGGGTTCGAATCCCCTCAGCTCCACCGACGAGGACCCTCGTCCGACCAGGCTTAACGGCCCGGGAGGGCGAGGGTCTTCTGCTTGTCACTTCGGCGTGACCGCATCGCGCGTACCCCCCGCGTACCCCGCGCCCTGATTGAGCCTGTCGAGGCCGGCTCTGTCGGCTCCAGTTCCGAGGAAGTGCAGGTACCGGTTCGTCGTGGCGATCGACTCGTGCCCGCACCACGCCTGGACCGTCCCGGGGTCGACGCTTCGCGCGAGCCACAGGCAGGCCGCGGTGTGTCGCAGATCGTGTAGGCGGCGTCCGCCACCGGTCCTGGGCCAGGCCAGTGCGCGCAGGACGGTGGAGCGGTGCAGCTTCCCGCCTCGCGCGGTCGTCAGCAGCAGATCGTGTGGCGCCTTCCCGTGGGCGAGCTCGCGAACGAGCGGCAAGACCCGGTTCGCCAGCGGCACCCGGCGCGAGCTGCGGCCCTTGGTCGCCTTTCGCCCCACGCCCTCGGGGTCGGACCGGCGCACGAGCAGTCCCGGAGTCGGGACCTCGACGAAGTCGGCGACGGTCAGCGCTCGCGCCTCAGCCCATCGGAGGCCGGTCCACCCGAGGATCAGCAGAACGTTCGCCAGCACCGAGTCGCGCTCCGCCCACAGCTCGAAGTGGCGCTCAAGCTCTGCCTCCGTGAACGGGTGCATCTCGGTCCGTTCCTTCGAGCTCTTCGGCACCGGCACGCCGGTCACCGGGTTGTGGACGATCAGGTTCTCCCGCACGCACCACGAGAAGAACGTCGACAGGCTGGCGCGATAGCGGACTACCGAGGCGTACTCCAGCGGCTTTGGCGCCCGTCCACTGGCGCCCGCGGCACGCGGGGGTGCCGTGGAGAGCAAGGACTCGAACGACCGGGCGACGTCCCGACCGGTGACCGACGACAGGTGCACGTTCTGCATCGACGTCGGCATAAGCCGCATGAGGTCCCGGTCGGCGCGGAACGTCTTGACCGCAACTGTGCGCTCACGCACCGCCAACCAGCGCTGCAGGACCTTGCCTGTACGTTCCCTCCCCGCGCGCGGGTCGACACCGCCCTCAAGTGCGGCGCGCTCACGACGAAGCCACCCGTCAGCCTCGCGCTTGGTGTCGAACGTCCGCGACGCCACGACGACGCGTCCGCTCTTGAGGAACGCCCGGAACCGACCACCCGCGGTCTTCTGGATGCTCATGCCGCAACTCCCTGCAGCCAGGCGATCACGTCCGCCTTGCGGTAGCGCGGCAGCGCCGGCGACAGCCACGTCACCCGCGGGCCTCTCCCCGCCAACCGCCACCGGCAGACCGTCGACGGAGCGACCCGCAGCCACGTCGCCACTTCCTCGGTGGTCAGATACTCGTCCACGATTCCCCCTACTCCGTGTCGGTGCGCTCGTTCGGCGATCAGGCCGGCTGGGTGGTGCGCTGCTCTGCCCGCCACCGGGCGTACGCCCGCGCCCGGGATGCCGCGGCGTCCGCGAGTGCCTTGTCGCCGGCGCGCGGCCATCCGGAGCCGTCGTAAACCCACGAGCCGATGACCAGCGTTGTCTCTGCCGCTTCGGCCATGAGGCGCTCCTCGAGCTCGCGAGCGTCGAGCGCCGTCGCACGACTTCTCGCCTCGACCGCCATCCCTTGGAAGCGCCGACGAGCGCGTCGGAGGGCTCCGAGGGTCACCGAGTAGTGACGGGACTTCGTCGAGAAGTGGCCGCGGAACCCGAGCATCGACGCCCACCGGCCGAGCAGTGCGTACGGATGGCCAGCGCAGTCCCCGCACAACCGCGGGCGCCTGTCGCCGACGCGCTTCCCGCAGCCGAAAGGGCAGCCTGCCAGCGCGCGGGCGGCAAGCGCGCGGCAGGACTCGCTGAGCCACACCAGGTGGGGGAGAGCGTGGCCCGGCTCCACTCCGGCTGACTTCGTCGAGTACTTCGCCAGGTAGGCGGCTACCTGCTCGGCGGTGATCTCGTCACCCGCGACGGACCGGTCGCGGACGACCCGTACGTCCGTCTGCGCCCCGAAACGGAGCGTCCGTGCGACGTCGGACTCGTCGAGCGGGAGCGCGGGGCAGTGCGCGGCGACGGCGGCCTGCCGCACGACGTTCTCCAGCGCGGCAGCGGTGACCTGCGCGGGGGATCCGGGACCGTCCGGTCCATCTATCCGAACGAGGGCGTGGAAGTGGACCAGGCCGCGCGTCTGGAACTCGGCGACCTTGGCGTACTCGACGCGCACGTGACGCTTGAGGTCGACATCCCGCACCCCGAGCTCGACCGCGAGCTGGCGCCGCATGGCGATGGTGAACCGCCTCCAGAGCTCCGGCGCGTGCCACTGCCAGACGACCGCGGACTCCGTGTCGTAGCAGTCACGGCACAGCGGCGCGCCGACCCGAGGATCGAGGACGTCGTGCCGCGTCCAGCACGTGAGGCGGCGGCCGTGCGGACACATCGCGAGCCGGGTCCGCGGGTGGCACGGCTGTCTCCCGTCACGGACTGCGTGCACCGGGCCGAACGACGGTGCGGTGAGGGTGACGAACAGGAGGGGATTGGTGTTGACCGTCACGGGCACCCCCTTGCCGCCGTGCAGCCCGGTGGAGATGAGCTCGAAGGTGTCCCGCGCGTAGATGCGGGAGCAGGGCGGGCAGACGTCGGCCCGACGGTTGCCGCACGGCTTGTAGAGCAGCCCCATCGGTTCGTTGCCCGACCGGTAGGTCTCGACGATCTCGCCGGTCCGGAGGTCCACCGTCTCTGACTGCCCGACGAGGCGGACGGGGTGCAGGCAGTTGCCGACCTTGCTGAGCGTCGCCGTGAGGGCCGGCATCGTTCCGTCCCCGAGACGCCGGGCGATGGAGTC
Organism: Cellulomonas sp. H30R-01; assembly: GCF_010119915.1. Classification (NCBI taxonomy): domain Bacteria; kingdom Bacillati; phylum Actinomycetota; class Actinomycetes; order Micrococcales; family Cellulomonadaceae; genus Cellulomonas; species Cellulomonas sp. H30R-01. The sequence continues at coordinate 91,860 of NZ_CP048210.1, forward strand.
AGCCTCGGGCCCTGTCAGCAGGCCGAGGTCGAGGGGCGCGTCGGGCCCATGACCCCAGAAGCCGTCGTTCCGCGGCGTCGCCATCAGGCTGCCTCGGGATCCTCTGGTTCGCGCGGCGCGCGCGGTGTGCGGGGACGACGAGGAGCCACCTCGTCGACGTCGAGCCCCATCAAGGGGAGCACCTCGCCAGGAGCCTGAGCGTTGTCGAGCGACGCATCCTCCGGCAGGGCCGGGTACTGCTCGGCGACGAGCCGGATCAAGTCGTCGGGCCAGAAGTCGGCTCGGACACGTTCCACGACGCCGTCGTTTCGCACGACGTACCCGGCGCCGGGCATGGTCCGGTCGATCCGGTGCGCCGGTGCCACGTCTCCGTATCCGTCGCCCAGAACCATGCGGGTTTCCGAGGTCGACGCGAGCCGCAACGCGATCGTCTGCGTGAAGAGCTCCCGCATCCCCACCGTCTCCTTGCGCGGGTCCTGCACGAACGCGACGACGATCACCCCGAGCGCGCGCCCCTGGGTCAGGATCCGCTTGAGGAGCGTGGTGCCTTGGTTGACCACATCACGGGAGGCGTAGCCGGTGAGGACGGCGAGCTCGTCGATGAGGAGCACGTGCACCGGGTCACCCGGCGAAGGCTCGAACTTGCGAGTCCGTCCACGCATCGCACCCTGCCGCTCGGCGATGACTGCGTGCAGCGAGCTCAGGAGCCGAAGTGCGCTCTGCTCGTCGATCGCCACCGAGGAGAACATGCCGGCGCCCACGGCGACCTCGACTCCGCCCTTGAGGTCGATGCCCCACAGCCTCACGAAGCCGGCCCGGGCAGCTGGCGCCAGATTGCCGGCGATGCCCCAGAGGACTGACCCCTTCCCGGCGCCGGAGCGACCCACCACGAGGGTGTGCCGGCCGCCGAGCTGAAGCCGCCACGGCGCTCCGTCCGACAGACGGCCCAGCGTGACTGCGTCGGTCTCGATCTCGGAGGGGACCACCGGCGTCGTCGGTTCGTGGAGCAGCTCGCGCATCGTCAGCACCATCTCGACGACACCCGGGCCCACCCTGCGGGACTCCGCGGACTCCGCCTCGAACGCCGTGGCGATGGCCTCGAGTGCTCCGTCCAGGTCATCCACGGTCTGTCCCACCATTGCCCGGACGCGGAGCGTGAGGGTGTTGGTGCTTGTGCGGACGTGAAGCAGATGGGGGAGCGCGTCTCGCTTGTCGCCGCCCCACGGCCACGCGAGCCCGCAGCGTCGGGCGACCTCGCTCCACTCCCTGCGAGCCCGATGTCGCCACGCGCGCCGCCGGAGCAGACCCCCGAGCGTGGCCTCGTAGGTCAACGGACTCACCGCGTCCCAGGCGGCCCGCACGAGGTTGCACAGGGGCACCAGTGCGAACACCGCGGCGGCCGCCGCCTCGCGATCGGCGATCACCAGCAGGTTGCCGATCACGAGGCAGACGAGCACTGCGCGCCATGCCTGGCTGGTCCAGCGCACGAAGTTCCAGGTCGCGCCCGCCAGTCGACGCAGCACGAGCCCGGAGACGCGGAACACGGCAGACATCACGCCGCACCCGGGAGGACCGTGGTGTCCGGGGCCGGGCGAAGGTCACGCGGAAAAGCCCGCAGCGGCCGCAGGAGATCCCCACCGCAGAAGACCTTGAACTCCGGTTCCGGCCATCCGCCGCCGCTCCAGACGGCGAACCCCTCGCAGGTGCGGGTCGGCTCGTAGTCGGCCACATTACCGAGCGCGAGCCTCCACGCCAGGTACTCGGCGGTGGCCTGGCTCGTCGCGCGCACCGAGACCACTCCGAGGCCGACGCCCACCCACTCGACCTGGCCGTGCACCATCGTGACCACGTCAGCAGCCATGGTCAGCAACTCGGTGATGGTCGGTCCGGGCTCGTTCATCGGAGCTCGTCCGTGACTCAGCTCGGGCATCACGCCACCGCCTTCGGCTCTCCGACCTTGACGGCCTGGCCCGGCGTGATGAAGCCCTCGGCCCGGAACGACCAGGCGATGCGGGGCCGGCGGCCCGAGTCGTCGACGTACGGCAGTGCGGTCAGGCCTACGAACTCCACGGGCGTCCACGGCATCGGCGACGTGTTCTTCGGCGGGACGGGCTGGTGCTCAGCTGCGAACTTCACCGTCACGCCGATCTCGCGGCGACCCGCCTCGTCGTCGCCGTCGATGACGGTGCACTGCCACAGGGGCAGGCCCGTGTCCTTGTCCCGCTGCTGCGGTCGGAACCCGTCCGGGCGCTGCTCGGCCTGGAAGTCCGTGACGGGCTCGACGAGCCCTCGCAGGAACGCGCCCTTGGGGAACGCCGTGTCATGGGCGATCTCGAAACGCTTGGCCATTGCCATGATCTCGACTCCTCGTGCTCTGGTGTTCGTGCTTCCCGATTGGGCTACCTGCCCACGAACTACGAGACCCGTATGGAGCGGGACGCCGTCACCCCCTAGTGGGACGTCTTGGGACGTCCTACGATGATCAAAACGTCCCAAGGCGCCCCTGGAGGCGTGATGACGAACGAGCGACTCCGAGCGGCGATCGCCGATGCAGGGCTCTCGTTGCAGGGCTTCGGCGAGAAGGTCGGCGTTGACCCCAAGACCGTCGAGCGCTGGATCAGCACCGACCGGATCCCGCACCGGACGCACCGGATGAACGCCGCGCGCATCCTCGGCAAGACCGACGTGTTCCTGTGGCCGGCGACCGACTCGGATCCGCGTACGAGGTCAGCGACCAGGGCCGAGTTCGTCGACCTGTACCCGAGCCGCGCGTCGCTACCCGTCTCGACCTGGGCGGACTTCATCGACAACGCACGCGAGGCCGTCGACCTGCTCGCGTTCGCCGGCAGCTTCCTGCACGACAGCGTCCCCGACTTCGCCGAGCGGATCGCCGCACGAGCCAAGAGCGGGGTGCGGATCCGGTTGTTGTTCGGTGACCCGGAGAGTCCCGCAGTCGCCCTGCGGGGCGAGGAGGAGGGGATCGGTCCGCTCATGGCTGCTCGGTGCAGCCTGACCTGGAACTACCTCACTCCGTTGCTCGGGGGCGTCGCGGGGATCGAGGCTCGCAAGCACGGCAGCACGCTGTACGCCTCGCTGTTCCGTTTCGACGACCAGCTGCTGGTCAATCCGCACGCGCTGGGCGCGCCGGCCGGGCACTCGCCGATGATGCACGTGAACCGGATCCCCGGCGGCCGTCTCTTCTCCCACTACATGGAGTCGTTCGAGCGCACGTGGCAGGCCGCCAAGCCTGCGTGACCGCCCGTACGCTCGGAGGCATGGCGCGCATCGACTACATCGATGACCCGAACGCCCCGGAGATCAACTCCGTGGTGCCCTCCGTCGTGGCGATCGTCCAGGACGACGAAGGTCGCGTCCTGATGATCCACAAGACCGACAACAACAAGTGGGCCCTGCCGGGCGGCGGCCATGAGCCGGGCGAGAGCATCGCCGACACCGTCCTCCGCGAGGTCAAGGAGGAGACCGGCTACGACGTCGAGATCGACACGATCACTGGTACCTACACCAACCCGAACCACGTCATGCAGTACGACGACGGCGAGGTGCGCCAGCAGTTCTCCATCGCGTTCCGCGCCCGCCTGGTCGGAGGTTCCAGGCGCACGAGCTCCGAGAGCGACGAAGTCGAGTGGCTGACCCCGGAGCAGATCGAGTCGCTCGACCTCCACGCGTCGATGCGGCTACGGCTCGAGCACGCCCTCCGCGGCACCGGCCGGCCATTCATCGGATAGACCAAGACGCGCCCGCGCCCGACCGGCTGCAGCGAGGAGCTCTGCCCGAGAACGGCTGACAGCCCTGTGCACGGGGCTCGACGCCGGATATCGACCGAGAATCTCGGCGATACGGGTCTCCGGATCGGTAGGCGAGCCGTCCGGTGCAGTCACCAGGTCGAGAAGCGTGAGGACATCGAGGTCAGCCGGCGCCGCTGCAGGCATCGCGGCCAGTTGGGTCGCCAGCCCGCGCTCCTCGGCCTCGAATGCGGCCCCCGTGTGGTGCGCCACCAATGCGACGACGTCAGCGGGCGCTCCCTCGGCCACGAGGAACGCCGCCCCGTCGAGCGCGTGCAGGCCGGTCATCGACAGCTCTTCGGCGTAGCCAACGTCGTGCAGCCATGCGGCCGCCACGACCTCCGCCGAGATGCTGCCGACCGCGGCGAGCGACTCAGCCCGTTCCCCTACGGCGCGGACGTGCTCCCACCGGCGCCCGAGGTTTGAGAGGTACTCGGATGCCACCTTCGAGGCTCGCTCGGCGGTCCACATACGGACTCATCCTGCCGCAGCGCGGCCACATGTGGGTCGACCGCGGCCGATGGATGCCGACGCGACTGCGCGCCCTTCGAGCCATCGTTCGAACGTGCGTTCGAAGCAATCGATCGAGCGGGTACCGGTACACGAGCAGGCGCCCGATGCTCCAGTCGGGGCCCGCGCCGGCGATCGCTTGGTGCACGCTGAGACCCCCATCCCGGTGACGGTCTGGATTACGACCGGACGCGGACGTTCCTTCAAGTCTGAGGGCCACGCCCTCGCGTGGACTGCTCGACAGGTTCGCGTTCGCTACGTCGACCCGGGCGGGCGTGAGGGCTTCGCGTGGGTGTGGGCGTCGGCAGTGATCCGCCGTTAAGGCGTCCTCTCACAGGCTCGGTGGGGTGCTGTGTGTTCCTCCACCGGTGCGGCGATGCGACCGTCGCAACGAGAGCGGGACCGACACTGCCGCTCCTTGCAGACAGAGGCCCGGCGTCGCGCTGCCCACGACTGTGCCTTCAAGGCTGTCGGCGACGATTGCGCGCCCACTGGGCCGTCTGGATGAAAGGAAACAGAGTCTGCACCTGACGCTGGTGATCATCCATACGTTCCCGGTGACGCGCTTCGCGTGCGCGGGAACCGGAGGAGGGCTCGTGGGTAGCACGACGGCTGGGCGCCATGATCGTCGGGGCAGATCTCGCAGCCGGCGGCTCTCTCGGCGATCGTCGCACATTGCCCGTCACCGGCCTCTGCTGACGTCTGCACTCGTCGGGGCTCTCGCACTGTGCTCCGTGATCTCTGGCCCAGCGGGTCCGGTCGCCGCAGGCCTGAGCACGGTGGACAGTCCCGCAGGTCTGGCCGTTCTGGCGGACTCCGCAGCGGTGGCAGCCGGAGTAGGGACGGGCGTCGCTATCTCGCAGACCCTGATGGCTCCAGCAGCAACAGCCGACACCGGCACCGTAGGTGGCCTCACGTTCCACGACCCCAGCGCCCATGCTGAGACCGTCGCGGTCGCGATCGCTGGCTGGTTCGGGGTCGACCTGCACGTCTCAGACGGCGGCCCCACCGGCCTGCTCCCAGAGCCGGAGTTCGCGCCCGGCTGGGTCAACGGCGACAACGTCATGAACGGGCTGACAAGCTCCAGCGGCAGCGGCTGGAACCCGGCCAACATCCAGGTCACCGTCGACCACACCCCCGAATTCGGTGCCACCGACGGCACCTTCTCGTTCACCGGCAGCATCTCCGGCTCCTGTGATGGCGAACCGTGGACAAACCAAGCCGTCCGCATCCAACCGTTCGCACGCAACCCCGACACCGGCCAGGTGCAACCCCTGTACTTCACCGAGACCTTCGGAAACCTCGCCGGCGACTCCCTCGGACGCAACTGCGGCGGGCCCCTGACCCGAACCGACAGCCAGGTCTGGACCGGAACCCGCGGCGGTGCCTGGGGAACCGGGACGCCATGGACTTTCAGCCACGTCGAAGTCTCCATCCTCTACTCGCGCAACCAGACCGGCGAGGTCCTGCGCTGGTACCCCGAAGGTCACGCACTTCGCCCCGAGACGCCGGACCCCGGCTCCGGGACGGTGACCCAGACGCTGGAGTGCATCGACGCCAACGGTCACACCCAGACCGTCACTGCCGACACCGTCGGGACGCTGACCCCTGGCGCAGTCTTGGAGCTGCCCGACCTGCTGTGCCCCGAGGGCTCGGTCACCGCCGGCTTCGGCGCCACCTGGCGACCGAGCGCGGGCCAGGAGCAGCAACTCATCCCCGAGACCGAATCACCGTCGTGGGTCACCGAAATCCCCAGCCAGTACCCGCAGTGCCTCACCACGACCTGCTACTTGCAGTTGTCCCACCTCAACGAAGACGGCACCCCCACGAGCTGCGGCCCGCAGGCTGAGCAGTGCCCTAACTGGTACATCGAAGCCAGCCGCGCCGAGGACTACATGTGCAAGTGGGGTCCCTACCCCGTCGACCTCAACTACTGCTCAGTCTTCCGTGAGCCCGGCCGGGTCACACCGAACGCCGAGCTCGACGACAACGGCAACATCCACGTCCTCCTTTGGCCGCCGTTGAGCCTCGAATCGGCTCCCGTCGCCACGCTGCGATCGCTCCTGGTCAGCCGGTACGGCGATGAAAACGCCTGCAGCGTCCTCGGTGAGAAGCTCCGCTCTTTCGCTAGCTCGGTCGCCGTCCCCGATGCGGTGCTCGTCTGCGATGCGCTGGGTATCCAGCCCGCGTTGCGGTTTGCCGCCGCAACCTCGACCAGCGGGCCCGGCGCGGTCTTCATGGCCCTTCTCGACGCCGTGCTTGGCACCGAGCCGACCACCCTCGAGCCCGACTGCGCCAACCTCCGCGAAGATGGCGTCTGCCTGGATGACCAGACTGTGGTGGTCGACGAGCCCACTCCGGATCCTGACCCCGCCGGCGGCGGCGTGAGCCTGCCTCCGAACTGCATTGAAGATGCCGCCGCAGCGAAGATACTTCGCGACGCATGGAACTTGAAGGCCAATCTGCATATCCATCACTTGGCGACCAACAAGGGAAACAGTTGGGCTCCGATCTTTAAGGCCTTCCTCGCAGCGAACTACCCAACCCTCAACATCGATGCCGACTGGAACAAGTTGCCGATGCTGCAGAGCGGAAACCACAGCCCGAAGTACCACCGATGGGTCTACAACGCCATGATTCGCGCCAAGGCCCAGGCAGGTTCGGATGCGGATGAGTTCACTCGCCTCTTCAAACTCTGGGTCAAGGAGCCGATTCGCAACGCGGATCCGCTCGTCCTGGGGCATTCTTACTGGAAGTGCCGCTGATGGAAGGTGAACGCGTGACCACCACCTATCACGCCGTCGAGGCCGATATGTTGCCGCTTGCGTTTGCGTCGAGCGATCTGCATCGATCGTTCTGCGACTCCCTAAATATGGTCCCCGGATTGCGAACCGATGTCCCGGAGCTCGCCTGGCACTATGACGAGCCCGGCTCGCCCGACTGGGCGTCGACAATCGAGCGCACCCGGTTGGTGTCGGCCCGCACACGGAAAGTCCTAGAGCCCCTCCTGAGCCCTGCAGACAGCGTCCAATGGCTGCCTGCAACGCTGACTACCTCCGGCGGAGAATGTCTCACCTACTGGGTCATGCACTTCCCGGCTGCCTTCGATCCCTATGACCCGGTGGCGACGGTACGTGGCCCGAGCGGGCTCGCCATGCCCGGCACTGAGGTCCTGTCCGCCGCAAGGATCGCCGGGCACGAGATCTTCGCGCCCCCTCAGCAGGTCGACACGGTATTCGTCACCGAGCGCGTCATCAATGCGATGCGGGACAACGGGCTGACTGGATGGATCGCGGAACTGATGCCAACCACCGCCTAAGACGGCGACACCGATCGAGCGTCGTGGATTCGCGCCGTGGGCAGTTAAACCGTTGACCCTTGCGCGACACCGGCGAGACGTGTGCAACGCTTCACCTTTCGACCCCCCGAACACACGCGCGATGGTGGCCGCACCCCAGCCACGCTCGGCATCCGCACCTAGAGCGGCGCCGAGGGAGCCGCGCTTAGGTCCGATGCGTTCTCGACGGTGCGCTACACGTATGCAAATAGCCGGTGGAGCGGGATGCATCGCACCCTGCTCTGGAGTTCCGGGTGATAGCCGACCTGGTGCAACCACCAGTGGGACTGTGGGACGGCATGCACGCAGATGTCTCCGCCGACTTCAACAGGTTCCGAGGCGCCGACGAACCAGAACCACTCGCCCGCAGCGTTCCGTGAGCGCAGAGCTCGGCCTGTGAGAGCGCCGGCATCCCGGGCAGCGACAGGTCGGAGCACCGGAGGTTCGGTGGCATCGTCGCGCACGCGATCCAGCCACGAGGTCGGCAGGCCGGCGCAGCGGGCACCAGTCAGCTCCGAGTGTGACCCGCCCGGCGAGACTGCGTCCCTGTAGACCCAGGCGAACTCGACGGGCCACCACTGCATGACGGGCGTACGACGAGGGCTGACGTTCCAGGTCCAGTAGTGGAGGGGCGCGCAAACCGCGAGGCACTCGTGCAGAGCGCCGTCTCCGCGGAACTCGACCATCTCGCGCTCGGACTGAAGCAGCACCTGTCCGTCGATGAAGTAGCGGTCGGGGATGCCGATCGTCAGCTCGTCACCGACCTCGAGGTCTGGCGCGTAGGCAGCGGGAATCGGGTGGCGAGCCGGCGGCGGGGTCGTCTGCCACGTGAGGTCCTCGAACGCGAAGAACTCAGCCTCCATCATGACCATGCTCGCAGGTTCACTCCTCGCTGGACCATGAAGCCCTCGGGATCGACAGCCACCCCATTGACGTGCACCTCGAAGTGGTAGTGCGGCCCGGTGCCGACGCCACTGTCTCCGGAGAGTGCGATGACCTGCCCGCCTAGGACGTGGTCGCCTGGATTCACCAGTGCCTCGGAGAGGTGGAGATGCTCTGTTTCGACGCCGGAGGCGTGCGCGATCGTGATCGTGAGGCCGCCCCCAGAGCTCCACGAGACGCTGTGGACCACCCCCACCGTCGGTGAGGTGATGGCCGTGCCCACAGCGGCGTGGAAGTCGGTGCCCGCATGCAGTCGCCACTCCTGGAAGACGGGATGGAATCTCATGCCGAAGGCGGACGTGATTCGGGCTTCGAGGGGTGCGGTCCACTCGCCGGCCGGAACGACCTGTCCCGACGGTTGGCCAGGGGTGCCGGTGGACGAGGCGAGCTGGAACGTCGACGAGCAGAACGCGTCGATGTCGACACCGTTTGCCCTGTAGTCCGCCGCCGTCACGCGACTCGGCTGGTCGCTTAGCGGCTGCCCGACCATGACGGCACCGCCCGACTCGGCAACCGGCGACTCGCTGGCCAGAGCATCGACGATCACCGTCGCACGGGCTTCGTGCTTGGCGTACGCGCTGGGGAAGGCCGACCGTTGCACGCTCTGCGCCGCCACCGTGAGCGGCACCTCCGCCCAGCCGGTGACGTCGACGAGGCCTGCGGGCGACGCTCGGCCCGTAGCCGGACTGAAGTGCGGTGAAGTCCGCCCGCCGAAGAACGCCAGCGCCGCGAACGTCGGATCTCGAACCTGCTGCGGCGTGCCCCAGCCTTGCGAGGGGCGCTGCTGGAAGAGCCCGAGTGAGTCTCGGTCGCCGTGGTCGAGGTTCCGCAGCCCCGACTCCTGGAGGGCAGTGGCGATGGCCACGATGAGGCCGCGGCGTCCCACGCCAGCGGCGGCGCCGGCCGCGATGATCGCCTGGGCGTTAGCGATCTTGTCACCGTCGTCCGGACCGAATCCGGGCACGGCTCCGCCGGATGGGATCGCCGGCGAATCGTCGAGCGGCGGCGGTCGGTACGCCGCCTGGTCCACGGTGTAGCCCAGTTCGGTGCACGCGTTAGCTGCCGCGCCCGCCTGACCGCTGCTCGACACGAGCGTCACCGCGGCGACTCCAACGAAGACGGCGGCGCTGCCGACAACGACGACGGCCACGACGAGCTTGCGCCAATGGCGCGCGAGCCAGCCGAGGGCCTCAGTCTTCGCCCAGAGGACGAGCGTCGCGGTGATGGCTTCCACAGGTCCTGCTCCGCGTCACTCCGCCGGCTCGACGCTCGACGCGAGCCACTCACCGTCGGGCGCGACGACGACCCGCACCCGGACCCAGGCGCCGGTCGTCGGGACGTCGAGCACCGCTTCCTCGGCGTTCATCGCCACCTGTCGTGGCTCTCCCCGCACGGCGACCTCAGGGGTGCTGGCCGGATCCGTCATGCTTAGGCCGTTGGACCATAGGTCGTTCGTCACCAGCGGCCTCACACCGGCTGACCACGCCTCCGCACTGAGGTCGGGGCGGGCCCACGCGGCCACAAGGGAGGCGGCCGCGTCCGCCGCGGCGAACGCGGGATCCTGCGTGGACGAGTCGTAAGAGGAGTCGCCGCTCGTGGCTGGGCCGATGGCTGAGCGAGTCGGCACCGCCGATGCTGAGGGCGCTTCGTCGACCTGAGAGGCAGAGGAGACCGCGGTTGTCGCAGCGGACTCGGTCGCCCCGTCGTTGACCTCGCCGGCGAGAAACACGGCAGCGAGGACGGCGACCACGACGCCGATGAACCGCCTCGGCGAGTAGAGCGGCCAGCGGATGATCGGTCCGAGGGCTTCCCACATCAGCGGTCCTCCTGGGCCTCGTCGCCGCTTGTCCGCGCGGCCGTCGGCGGACGCCAGATCTCGAACACGGGATTGCCCTCGGCGTCATAGCGCGTCGTCGCCTCGACGACGCCCCTCGGCAGCTCGATGGAGTGCCCCAGAACCTCTCCCCGCGGAGCGTTCCGGTCGACCGGTGCAGCGAGGTCGACCTCGGGAGGTTCGGGTCTGATGGACGGGTGGTTCCGCAGTTCGCCTACCGGCTTGTCGCCGCCGTCGCTTGGCCGGGAGCGCCTGAGCGGCAGGCTGGCGGCGGTGGTCGCATAGTCGGACGTGGTCGCGAACGTCTCGCGGGTGCGAGGCGTCGCCGTGCCGGCCCCCGACGCCCCATCAGTCGCTGCAATCTCGCGCCGCGTGCGACGGGAAAGCGATCGGTCTGGTGTTTCTGCGGGGGAGATCCCGTCGTGACGCTCCGCGGATCGGCTCCTACCGACCGAGGCGGGCGCCGCGGGAAGCCCCCGGGCGTGCGACGCGGCCAACTCGGGCGGTCGCGTTCTGCTCGCAGCGATCTCGATCGCGTCGCCCGTCGCCACAGGCGACCGCTTGCTCATGCGGTACAGGCTTGGCTCGCGACCTGGCACGGGGCGCTCGTCGTCGCCTGCGGTGGCCTTGCTCTGTGCGTCGTCCACGCCGTCCCGGACGGCCCGACGTGTGGCCAGCGAGGTGACGAGCGTTCCGAGTCCCGCCCTCGCCATGCGCCGTGCTGCTCGTGAACCGGGAATCACCCGGCCCGGTCGGAGCAGTTTGAAGAGCACGAACGGGATGGCCGCGACGATCACGAGCTTGAGCCCGAAGGCGAGGTCAGAGTCCAGCACCGCTGTGTCGAGCAGGAGGTTCGCGAGCGCGGCGATGAAGAAGGCGGGCCCGAGGATGATGAAGCGTCCCACCTGCTTCAGCACACCGATGACCCAGTCCTGCGTGATGTAGAGGAGCCCGAGGACCCCGAACGCGGGCGCGAGCGGCACGAAGACGCGCGTCGCGGCATAAGCGACCACGACGAACACGGACGCCACGACGAGGAACGGCATCATCAACGCCACGCGCAGCACGACCGCCCCCGCGGCATCCCAGCGACCGTTGTTGCCGGTCAGCTGCTGGTAGGCGCTGGTGTCCTCTCGTTCCACGGCGGCTGCCGTCTGGGCCCAGGCTTGCTTCTTCGCCTCGACGATCGCCTGCCCGGCATCAGGGTCGTTCTTGACCGTCTCAGCCTCGCTCCACGACAGGTGCGACGCGCGGAACAGATCGGCGCCGTGCTCACGTGCGACCGCGCTGTCGGACGAGCCCAGCGCGCCCTCGAGCCATGCGTCGTAGAACACGTCGCGGTTGATCGTGTCGAACATGTCGTCGAGCGCTGACTGTGCCTCGCTGGTGCTCGCGCCGCCCTGCGTGTCGGGCACCGGTGGACCGTACGTGTCCGACGCGCCGATGGCCCGTGCCGACGTCGCGACGGTCGTCTGCACCAGCTCGTCGACCGCGCGAGCGGACGACACCGGGTAGCTCATGACGTAGGTCGCGCCGACGAGCACGAGCAGCGCCCAGCCGACCGTCGTGACGGCCGACGAGACCTCCGCCCGCATCGCGGCGATGAGCACCCCTGCCGCCACCAGGATGAGCGCCGCCGACACCCACGGATCCCAGAAGCCGCCCTTGATCGCGCTGGTCGCCGTCGTGAGGACGCCGTCGAGCGGGGCGAGGAAGTCGGGGGTGACCACGAGGCCGTACAGGCCGTGCGTGAACGCCGCGACGGACGCGCTGCCCGACATCAGCACGTTCGCCACACCCGTCTGCGCCTTCGGTAGAGCGTCCGACCCTGGCAGACAGCCGTTGTCGTAGGTCGCCCACTCGAAGGAGTACCCGTAGACGTCGGCGATCTTCACGTTCTCGTTGGCGAACGGGTCGCCATCGCTCGCCGTCGCGGGCTTGCCGTAGAGCTTCCCCGGCAGGCCGGCAAAGGGCGACGTCGGCTCCGGGGGAGTCGCGCACGCTCTCCCGGCCACCGGGCCGATGACCGGGAGAGGCGCAGCACCGACGGCCACCGCAGGCGCGGCGAGCGTGAGCCCCACCGCCAGGAGCGCGGCGACACCGGCGCGGCGGATCATGCCGCACCCTCCTCCGCGACGAGCTCGAGGGCCCGGCGCTTCGACGGGTCCGCGGTGGTGTTGAGGGCCGCGATCAGCCGCTCGTGGTTGCTGTAGTCGACGCGGATCTTCTCGACGCCGCCCTTGCCGTCCTCGCCGCCCATCCCGTCCCGGAAGATGAACTCACGGGGCGTGCCGGTGATCTCGGATCGACGCGAACGTCGCGAGAGCTTGGCGAACTCGGCCTCGTACCCGACGCCCGCAGGGAGGCCGAGCAGCCGGCAGTTGTGAACCTGCGCCTCTTCGTCCGTGGTCTTGCCGACGAACGCAGCGCCGATGAAGTTGTTGATGTTCTGACCGATCACGTTCGCGGCGTTCTGCGTCGACACGAGGGCCGCGATGTCGTGCTTCCGGGTGTCGGTGGCGACCTTCTGCACGAGGGTGCGTCCCGTCGACACCGCCGTGATCTCGTGGACCTCGTCGAGGAACATGCCCTTGCGCTCGTTGAAGTCCGCTCGGTAGACCGAACGCAGCGCCGACCACGCTGCCAGCGACATCACGGGCCGGCTCATGAGCTCGTCGTAGGACCACTCGGTCTTCGGCTTGTGCTCGTCGATCTGCGCGAGCCCTTTGAGGCTGAAGAAGGTCATCCGCCGGTCGCTGAGAACGCCACCGTGGTTGCCGCTGGACGGCGTCGCGAAGAACAGCCGCGACAGCTCACGCTCCGACGCCTCGCGCAGACGGCGCAGGATCCGCGCCGCAAGGTCGCGGTCGACATCCGAGTGCTGCAGCGCGATCAGAACGCCTTGAGCCGTCGAGTGCGGACGTGCCTCGGCTCGCGCGACGGCGTCCCGCAGGATCGCCAGTGCCGCCTGGTCGTCCTGGTCCTCGGCGGGTAGGCACCAGCGCAGGGTGTCGGTCATCAGGTCGCGACGCTGCGCTTCCGCCGCGGACTTGGCCAGTGCGAGCGCGTGCTGCGGGTCCGACTCCTCGCGGAACCAGACCACCTGCGGCTCGGGCACGAGAGCGTAGGGATTCAGCGCGCCCGGCTCTGACTGCAGCAGGTTGACCGCCGTCGCGACGCCTCGGAACTCCGGCAGCTGTGCCAGTGCTCCGAGGCGCCCGGACGGATCGAGGACGGTCCACGGCACTCCTTGGGCGCCCGTCTTGTAGACGACGCCGCCGGCGAAGAAGCTCTTGCCCGCACCGAGGCCGCCCACGATGGGCACGAGCCCCGAGCCCTCGACGACCTCGGGCCCGAACCACGGGTCCCAGGTCACTGGGCGCTCTGCGAAGCCGCTGGTGTAGCCGATCAGCACGCCGCGCTTGTCGCCCACCTCGGCGGTGGCCGCCGGAACACCGGCGGCCAGCTTGAGGATCGGCAGGTGCCGCGTGTGCCCGGTGTTCGCCAGCGGCTCCATCGGCACGAACTCGCGCGCGAGACGGAACTGATCGAACTCGCGCTCGATCTTGATCGCCGGCTTGTAGATCTTCTGCACGACCTTCGCGCGCTGCAGCGCCTCCTCCTGCGTCGGGGCCGACACGGCGATGCGGTACCAACCCCGTGTGCGCGTGGCGAGGCCGTCGAACCCGGAGCGCTGCTCGTCCTCGACGGCCGACGCTCGGTCGGCCTGGCGGGCCAACTGCCGCGGTGGCTGCTTGCCGTGGTCACCGACGTAGTGGTCTCGCTGCGCGAGCACGCGGTCGGAGAGCTTGTTCATCTCCTTCGACGTCTCGTCGGACGAGCGCACGTCGACGCGGAACGCCCACTCCACGGGGAAGGGCAGCTTGTCGGTCTTGGCGATCCACGGTTCGTCGACCTCGGGGATGTGCAGCTCACCCATCCGTCCGACCGTCAGGACGACGACGTGTCGCGTGATCGGCCGGTCGCTCATCGTCGAGTCGACCCGTACCGACTGCGCGAGCGGCTCGGCGCTCCAGTGCGTCGCACCGACGAGCTCGTGCAGGTCCTCCTTGGACCAGTGCGTCTCCTCGACCGTGTCCTGCGTGGGAGCAGGGCAGCCGAGAGCGAACGAGCGGGCCAGGAGCCATGCCATGTCGTTCCCGACGGCCGGGATCGCGTCGACGCCTGGGCCGGACATGATCTCGTCGATCTCGTCCAGGCGGCGCTGCAGTGCCTCGAGCTCCCGACGCGCCACGTCGGCGATGACACGGCCGGTCAGGTTCACCGCCGAGGAGCGGGAGCCCAGGTCCACCCCGAGGTACACGAGCTTGTCGCTCTGCATGCGGGACGCGAGCTGGATCTGGTCGCGCTCGAGGATCTTCGCGAACCCCTCCGTCGGTGCCGGCGAGTTCTCCCACGCGGCTTCCGCCCACGTCTCGACTGCGTACGGACGCGTGGTGATCCGCCCGTACACGGTCCGACCCACGAGCTCCGCGATCTGCCCGGCGTGCGCTTCGATCAGCGACTCACCGTCCGCGATCGTGCGGAAGCTCCAACGCTGAGGGTCGAGGAGGTACCACGCCACCATCCGTTTGTCGGAGAACGTCACGTGGTTGGCCACGCGCGACAGCGCCCACTTCATCGGGCTGGCCAGTCGTGGCGCATCTGGGTACCGCCCGCGGCCCTTCGCCGACTTCGCTCGCCTCAGCGGCGGAGCGTCGACGAGGTCCTCGGACGGGTCGTACGACACCGCCACGTCCTCGTCCTCGTCGACATCTGGCCGACGGCCGAACAGTGAGGTGAGCTTGAGCTGCATCATTCCCCCTGGTGCGCAGCGGACCGCCGATTCGCGTACGACCGCCAGCGCCGTCGACGCCCGGCGGGAAGGGCGTGGTCGGCCTCGATCGAGGTGGTCCGACGACGGAGTGCCGTCGTGTGCCGCCCGTGCAGCCCTCTCACGGGCATGCGCGCCGCGGTGAGCTCGTGCCAGAACGTCGTGACGAGCACGCTGATCGGGCGCTCGTGCGTGGTCTTGTCGACGATCCACTGCGACAGGCGCAGCGAGATCAGGACCGTCAAGGCGACGGACAGCAGAGTGAAGCCGACGCCCGTCTTCACGAGGAGCGCCAGCCCGAGCAGGATCACCACCGGCGTGACCGCGATCATGCGGTAGCGCATCCGCCCGATGTAGTACCCGGGCGGGCCGAGGTACGTCTGGTCGACGTCGTAGATCTCGTCGTCGTCGGGCAGACGCACGGCTAGAGCGTGTCTCCCAAAGGTTGCGTGGTTGGTCGCCATTCTGGCGACATGTCTCGTCGCGTGGTGCTGACCGACGCCCAGTGGGAGCGGATTGCGCCGCTGCTGCCGTCGACTGCTGGCCGTCGAGGCCGCCCGTTCAGAGATCATCGCCAGGTCGTCGAGGGCATCGTCTATCGGTACCGAACCGGCGTGGCATGGCGTGACCTGCCGTTCGAGTTCGGTCCATGGCAGACAGTGTGGAAGCGACACAAGCGGTTCAGCAGCGACGGGACCTGGGACGACGTGCTCACGGCCCTGCTTGCGCAGGCGGACGCCGCCGGGGAGATCGACTGGGCGGTCTCCATCGACTCCACGATCAACCGAGCCCACCAGCACGCCGCGACCCTGCCACGCACCACAGGGGGCCCAGTCGAATCACATGAATCAGCGACTCGAGCCGCCTGATCACGCGATCGGCCGCTCCCGGGGCGGCCTCTCCACCAAGATCCACCACGCCGTGGACGGCAAGGGCCGACCGCTGGCGGTGCTGGTTGGCCCCGGCCAAGGCGGGGACGCCCCCATGTGTCTGCCGATCCTGGAAGCGATCCGAGTACCACGGTTGGGACCTGGTCGGCCGCGCACCCGGCCGGACTCGGTGCTCGCGGATAGGGCCTTACTCCTCGCGCGCGATCCGGACTGAGCTGCGCCGCCGGGGCATCGTCGCGGTCATTCCTGAGCCACGCGACCAGCAAGGACACCGCAAGCGGCGCGGCTCGCACGGTGGCCGGCCCGTGACCTATGACCCCGTCGCCTACCGCGGCCGCAACGTCGTCGAACGCTCCTTCAACGCACTGAAGCACTGGCGTGCGCTGGCCACGCGCTACGACAAGCTCGCCACGGTCTACCGCGGCGGCGCCGTCCTGGCCGCAGTGTTGGCGTGGCTCCGCCACGGAGCGAGCCCGGAACCTCGGCACGTTCGGCCGTCCCCGAGTGGGCTATCCCTGGCCGGGTGTAGCCGTGCTCGCGCCCAGCAACCCGCGATACTGCCGGGGTGGGAGACTCACGGCGGGCAGGTCGAACGTCCGCGGAGCCAGCGGAGTGGAGGCGCGACGCTACGACCGCGGCGGCCGCGTACCAGGAGCTGCGCCGCCGTCTGGGCCAGCGACTCGTCGAAGAGGAGCAGACCTCTGACACCTGTGACCCCCACTCGGACGCCTACCACCTCGCGGCGAAGGACCCGTCGCTCCACCGCCTGCTGCTGGATGTGGTTCGTGGGGAACCCGACCAGGGCATCGCCCTGAGCCCCGTGTTCGCGGTCATCGAGGGGGAGGATCCGGCCTTGTCTCGATTGGCACTCGACGTACTCGAACCCGGGAGTCGCGAGCAGCTCATGGCAGAACAGCGTGCCCGCGACGTGGTCCTCGTTCGTGCCGCCGCCGCTGGCGATGCCAGTTCGGGTGAGCCGGCCGACACCTGGAGCCCCTGGGCTCAACGCCGAGCCTGCCGCACAGCGACCGACCTCCAGGTGCTCGACCTCCTCGGATCGAACGGGTTTTCCCGAGACGTGCGCGCCAAGGCCACGGAGCGCGCGCGCGGTCGGCGTAAAGAGGCCGCAGCCCAGCTCTAGTACTCAGAGGAGAACCATTACTTTGGGAGACACGCTCTAGGAGCCGACGATGTCGCTGCCCGGTCACCATGACTCCGTCGCCCAGGACCGCGCCGCCGCGCGCAAGGTGCTCGCCGCGGTCGCTGCTCGCGCGCAGGACGCCAAAGCGCCGCTTAGGACGTTCGGCTCGGCACGTGAGCGAAAATCGGTCGAGCGGTACGCCGAGCACATCGACCGCCGCTGCGCTCAAGTGGTCGAGTTGCAGGCCGCGGCCGAGGACGCCGCCAGCGCCGGTCTGGTCCCGCTCGGCGCCGACGACCTAGACGCCGCCCAATGTGTGCACGCGCAGTGGCTAGCCGCGGCGGACAGCCTGAGCGCGGCTGACCCGCTCGCGCTGCGGGTGCGCCACCGTGCCGCGCGGCTGCACCGGCAGGCGTTGGCCGGTTCGGACACCGCCGGGACGTGGAGCCTCGTGCTCGGGGTCGCCGCGATCGACGTCGAGCTCGCGCAGGCAGCCGCGCAGTGGTATCCGATCGTGGGTCTCGAAGCCGAGGACCGGTGGTGGCTGGACGGCGGCGCGAAGGTCGTCGAACAGATCGCCGGGCGGGACCGGCTCGTGCAGTCGATCGATCCGAAGCACGCGTCAACGCTCGACCTCGACCTGCCGACGGTCGACGATGTCAACGTCACCATCACCAACCTGCAGTACCGGGCTGCGGGCAACGCCCCGCTCTGACGACGACCGCTGTCGCAACCGATGCGCAGGGCCTCGTCGGGACCAGCGGTGTATCCGAGCAATCAGCGCACGTTCCAGACTGGCTGCCGGGAGACATCGCGCGCCCCGAGGACTCTGACGGACTGTGGGCCTCGCGGCTCCCGGGCTGCTGTTCGCAATCAAGCAGGTGCTACGGCTCCGCCGCGGCGACGGCGCCGGCGCCGGCGCCAAAACACGTGACTGCATGCTGCGCAGCGAACGTCGGCACGTCCGTCAGGTCGTCGTGATTCCCTGGCCAGCGTCGCCGCAATGATTGGGTTTTGGTGACTGTCCCGGCCTGGGCCGTCGCCAGGAGGTCAGCGTCGCCGCGGGCGGGACCTCGTCACAAGCCGCTGCGATCGCGCCCCTAACTGCGCTCGGCGACCGCGAGCCGACCCTCGCCCGCTCGCAAGCAGATCTTCGGCAGGCGCCGCTATGGCGGCGAGGTGGCGTCGAGCAGACAAGTCGCCCTGCTGCTGGACCTTCGCTAACCGCACAAGCAGCGAGCGGACCTGGGCGGCGTCCCACTGGTCAGCCGCACGGACGTCTGCAGCCATTTCTTCGGTAAGTGAACGAGCCTCCGAAATTCGTTCCCCTAGTTGTGCGGCCATGCGGATCGACTCCTGCAGGTCTTGAGGGGTTGCTCCTCGCGCGCGGGCTTCTTCGATCTTGGCGCGTGCTTGGTGGAGAAGCGTCTCCAGCCTTGCCAGTTCCACGCCCTGGGCGGCGAGATGCCGGTCCCTAGCGCGCAAGTCTCTGACATGGCGGCGCCGGGTCCAGCGGATGGAGATCCCCAGCCATGCGGCGCGGGCCGCTGTAGCCGGTTGGAGCAAGCGGGGGAACACCATGAGTGCGACGGCGAGGCCGGGAGTGAAGACCAGGGTAGAAAACGCCGCCAGGACGACAAACTCGGCAAACATCACAGTCCACTCTGACGAGGTCTCGTGGCTCTGTAAGGCTCGTAGTGCAATGGCTTCGGCGACGACGGCCAATATGAGAACGGCGCCAAAAGGCCAGCCCAGACGACGTAGCCGCGCGTGATCGTTCTGCTGGAGAGCGTGGCGGATCAGAAATCGGACCTCAAGCACGAGCGCAAGCCCGAGCACGGGAAGGAGCTGTGCGATCGCAGACCAGTAGTACAGCGTCTCATTAGGATCCACGGCTGTGAGTCTGTCAGCCGAGCGGCCGATCATGTATGCGCCCGCTCGGGCGCGTTCGGGGCGCGCGTCGCGGACACGAACGACACCACCCTCCGGCGCCACTTCGATGATCGGCATCCGGTAGATCTCGAGGGAGCAAGCCTTCACGCCTGACACGACCGTTCTCGGTGGCAGGACTATCTCGCTTCGTAAGCGCCGCGGTCGAACGGGGAGCCTGCTCACCGACACTAGGCACCGAAACAGGCGCGCACCGAGAGTAATGCCGTCCCCTCCTGTCCCTCCACGCTCGCCCGCGCGGCCGGTCGCACTAGCGGCACACCGCCGACCCGTCGAGGTGGTCGAGCTGCGTTCGCTGCCCTCACTGAGCCCGCCCGACGACCTCGACGAGGCCGCCCTACGGGTTGCGCGCCCGCCCTCTCCGCGGGCGGTCATTCCGGACGCCAGGAGGGCGCGAAACCGATCGTGGAGAATCGACCACCTACCTCCGGCCCGGAGGTCACCAGCCCCCAACACCACCGGACCGGCAGAAGTGGCGTTGGCCCTCATCGACTACCGGCTCGACTACCAACCGCTTCACCGCCGTCGACGTCGCCAGCGTTCCGGCTCTAACCCTGTGGGCCGTCGTCCAGTGGTGGGAAGGAGCCGGCGCCTCATCAGCGGTCGCTCTCGAAGCAGTCACGCTGCTCGACCCCACGCACCGGCTTGCCCGCGTCCTCGGTGCGCCCCCGCATGCCGGCGTCGGCCCCGGCGCGACCGGCCTCCCGAGTGAGCGCCCTGGCCGGCGGCGGGCCAAGTGGATGCCTCGCCGCAGCCGAGGGACCAGCGGACGCGATCGAAGCGACCCCGCTCAGGCACCACCACGACATCGTGACGTTCCAAGAGGGGAGCCCGGCCGAGCGTGGACCGGCGGTGCGCCAACGCGCTGTCGGGCGTGTGACGTAGGTTCGTGCCATACCGCGCGTCGACCAACCGCTGACGACAGCGAGCAAGCACACCGGAGGACGAGTGACCCAGGCTCTATTGCCGTTCGAAGCACCACCGCGGCGAGGGGGCAACACGACCACGTTCGTCGACAATATGCGGCTGCCGGTACACCGCTGGTTCCGTTACAGCGCAGGTTTCTCGGCCCAGTGGGCACGCGCCGTTCTCGCAGATTCCGGCGCCCGTCGCGTACTCGACCCGTTTGGCGGTTCCGGCACTACGGTGATCGCTGCCGAGCAGTCCAGCGTGTCCGGAATGGGTGTCGACGTCCACCCGTTTGTCTCGCGTATCGCCAAGGCCAAGCTCGCATGGCGCGCCGATCCTGACATCCTCCTCGAGCGCGCGCGCGCCGTGACGCTCGAGGTACAGCGTGCGCGTCGAGTGGAGGGGCCGTCGTCACCTTTGATTGCCAAGTGCTTTCCTGACACGGCTGCTCTTGAAGAGTTGCTGCGCGTTCGGGACGCGGTCGAGACCCTGCGGGCCGGAGACGCCTACGACGAGCTCTTGTGGCTCGCATTCGTCAGCATCATCCGTGCTTGCTCTCCAGCAGGCACAGCGCAGTGGCAGTACGTCCTGCCGAACAAGACCAAGAGTCGTGTGTTGGAGCCACGGGCCGCGTTTGAGTCTCGCGTGCGACTGTTTGCGGATGACATGTGGGCCATGCAGGACCACCTGGCTGCACCGGGGGGCCAGGTTTTCGAAGCCGACGCCCGGACGTTGGACGGCGTCAGTGATGGATGGGCTGATCTCATCTTGACGTCGCCGCCCTACGCCAACAACTTCGACTACGCGGACGCCACGCGCCTCGAGCAGTCGTTCCTCGGCGAAATCAACGGTTGGGGTGACCTCGGGCCACTTCGGAAGATGCTTTTAAAGTCCGCCACGCAGCACATGGGTCGGTGGGATCCCGCAGAGGCTTTGGATTCGCCGCTTGTCGAGCCGATCCGGCAGGAACTCTTCGAGGTTTACAGCAGACTTGCGGACGTCAAACGCGCCAAGGCAGGCAACAAGGCGTACGACCTGATGATCGCCGGCTACTTTTTCGACTCGGCCCAGGTTTGGCACGCGCTTCGGCGCGCGAGCGCCCCTGGTGTGAAAGTTTGCTACGTGGTCGGAGACTCCGCCCCATACGGGGTCCATGTGCCCGTCGAACGTTGGCTCGGAGACCTAGCGGTCGCGGCCGGCTTCAAGACATGGAACTTTGAGAAAGTGCGTGACCGCAACACGAAGTGGAAGAACCGTAAGCACGATCACCCCCTTCATGAGGGCCGACTCTGGATCGAGGGCTGATGGCTACGGCGCCGGGGCACTTGCTGGGGCAGATCATCGGAAACGTGATGGAAGAAGCGTTGCGGCCGGTGCTGCAAGACATGGCCAGTCGACATGACCTCTACCTGGACAGCAAGGGGCCGCGACCGGGGGTGCGCCCAGGCGCGAAGGTGAGTTGGGAGGACGACCTCGGCAACACGCACGACCTCGACTTCGTGCTGGAGCGTGGTGGTGACGCGTCGAAGGCGGGGAACCCTGCCGCCTTTGTCGAGGCCGCCTGGAGGCGCTACACCAAGCACTCGAAGGCCAAGGCGCAGGAGATCCAGGGCGCGGTGCTGCCGGTACTCGCGAAGTGGAACAACGTTAAGCCGACGCCAGCAGCCGTGGTCGCGGGCCTGTGGTCGGCACCGTCATTACAGCAACTGCGGTCGAGCGGGTTTGTCGTCCTTCACCTTGAGTTCGCCACTACGGTGGAGGTGTTTCGCTCGGCCGGTATTGATATTCAAGGACTCGGCGAGGACACTCCGGACTCCTTCTGGCGCACGCAATGCGACGCGTACGCCAATCTGAGCGCTACCCAGAAGAGCCACCTCGCTAACGCGCTCGGTGCTGCACACGCCGGCGAGCTGCAGACGTTCGTGTCAGAGTTGGAGCGTCGCGTCGTGCGCACAATTGATCACGTAGTTGTTACGCCCCTACACGGTAGCGGGTCCCGGTTTATGTTGGTCGCAGACGCGATTGCGGCCGTGAAGGGGTACTCGTGCGGTGTTGAGGCGGCGCCGTTCGTTCGTTTCGAGATCCGCATTACGTACACGAACGCTGACGTCATCCAGGCAACGTTCGGCTCGCCGGCCGACGCTGTCGACTTCCTAGACACTTTCGTGTGACGCGGTGAGCTAGACGTTTTGAACCTTTCCCTCGGTCGTTGCGCCAGTTGTGCCGAGTTTGCCGGTCGACTCTCCCCTGTGTCCGGTCGGACGGCAGAACATCTCGGCCACGGTGGCCCGCCGTCGCACCTGCCCAACAAGCGATATGGTCAGGGGTATGCGCATGACTGCTCCTGGTGCTTTCGAACCTAGCGTGGCATTTGACGGCTGGGTCGGTGCGATCCTCGGTGCGCTCGCCTCGATCGTGGTTGCGGTATTTGTCCTCCGGCGAACGCTTCGCCACGACCGCGACCAGTTTGAGCGGCAGTTGGATGAAGAGCGCGGCAGATTTGCTGAGCAACTCGAGCGGGAGCGCTCGCTGGGACTTGAGCAACGGCGCATGGAAGCGTTTGCGGACTTCTTGGCCGAACTGACCGAGTATCGGATGTACCCGTTCAACTGGGAGGTTCGCCGCGACCTAGAGCGCCGGGTTCGCATGTCGGTTCAGCGGTGGGCGATGTTCGTGGCTCCGCCGGATGTGGCCTTCCTCAGCAGGGTTGAGCGGAGCGCCGAAGCCGTCATCCGAAGTGCTCAGGATCATCTGCACGAGCAGGCGGAGCGCGGCGGTTGGTTCGACGACGACGGGGAGGAAATCGAGCCAACCGCCGTCGGGGACGGCGTCACTACGGGCTACGTCGACGGCATCGTGTCGTGGGGCCGGACTTGGCACGTGGATCCTGAGCGTCGGGCCGCTGCCGACGAGTGGTTCAAGACGAGCTTCCCCGAGTCCAGGCACCCCCGTCGCGTACGGCCGTGAAGACGCCCCCCTCCACCGGACCATCGGCGTGAGGCCAGGGTGGACCGTCCACCACAGCGTCGCGACTCGCCACCCTTGTTGCGGAGATCTGGCTCTAGTCCGGGCCTTGAGAAGGCCTCCGGACGCGCACTCACTGACACGGGCCGGCCCCGCTCGCTGTCCTGACTCAGGACCCTCTTGACGCTTCCGTCTCACGACCGGCTTGACAGATCGCCTAGGAAACGGAGGGTTCAGCGGTGCGCGGCCCCTGTGTCTCGATGCTAGGCCGCGCGTGATGCGTCAGGTCAGCGTGAAGGGGTCGGCGGGGTAGCCGAACCGGAGCATGACGTCCGTGGTGAAGGCGATGACAATCTCGTCGTCGGGGATGGCGGGCGTGTCGTCTTGTTGCGGGATGCCGGCGATGAACCAGACCGGGCCGGCGGCGAAGTCGAGCCGGAGCGCGACCGGCACTGAGACCGTCCGCGCGGGCTCGACGATGCGGCCGTAGCCGTTCCTGCCCGGTCCGAGCTCGATCTGTTCCCAGTGGGTCGTGGCGGCGGTGATCGGTTGGCCGGTGCGTGCCCGCCATTCGGGGTGGTCGGTGACCGACCAGTTCTCCGGTCCGTATTCGTCCTGGCGAAGGAATGAGGTCATCGGGTCGGGGAAGACCTCGACGCCATGCGGGTAGAACGTGTTGGTCCACAGCACCGACACCGGCCCCGTGCTGGTCGTGAGCCCGACGCCCATGACGGCGTGATGCCAGTCCCCGTGGTCCCACTCTCGTGGTTCGCCGTAGAGGTGGATGTCCCAGTACTCGACGGCCTCGATCCGTAGTCCGACCAGGGCGGCCGTCTTCCGGTCGTAGTCTTCCCGCGCGCTCACCCGGTGAACGATGCCCTAAGCCGTGCGCGGCCGTTGCCCCTTAATGCTGCGCACGGCGTGTTCGTTGGTTCGGCGCACGACGGTGGTGTCTCCGTCGGGCAAGTCGATCGCCAAGGTCTCCTGCGCGGCGTGGACGGTCACCGTCGCGCCGGCATTGATCCGCCCAAGGGGCACCTTCTGCCCGGCCACGACGATGACGCCGGTGGCCGAGGCGCGCCGTTGCACCGTGACCGGCTCGATCGCGGGGCGGGGTCGTTCGCCGGCGGGCACGGCCTGCTGGAGCGCGTACTGCTCACCGCGGGCCAGGGGGTTCGGCCTGGTCCGCAGGATGATCCTGGTGGCCGGGTCGAAGAAGATCAGCGGCGCGTCGTCCTCGATCCTCACCCCCACCCTGCGGCCCGCCAACGTCTCGGACACCGTGCACGTCTTGTTGCCCAGCGAGATGTTCCCACTGCGGTTGACGGTCCGGTGGATCTCG
The DNA here is from genome assembly GCF_010119915.1 of Cellulomonas sp. H30R-01. Taxonomy (NCBI): domain Bacteria; kingdom Bacillati; phylum Actinomycetota; class Actinomycetes; order Micrococcales; family Cellulomonadaceae; genus Cellulomonas; species Cellulomonas sp. H30R-01. The sequence continues at coordinate 116,316 of NZ_CP048210.1, forward strand.
ACCGCGCCGTCCCGGGGCCGGGCACGGGTGGACGCAGGCGGGTCTCCGGCCGGCCACGCGCCGCGGGCGGCCAGGACGTCCAGGTCGTTGACGCTCAGGCGGGACCGCACCGACTTGATCCGCTGGGCCCCGATGGACACGTGCACCCACTCGCAGTCCGCCCAGATCCGCGCGGTCTGCCCCGCCCGGTCCGGGCCGATCCAGACCTGCTGATGAGTCACGGTCATGTTCCCCGAGGCCGGCACGATCTTCTCGAGCTCGACCGCCGCCCCGGAACCCGCACCGCGCGCGGGTCGATCCCCGAGAGCTGCGGCGGCCTCGGGCGAGGCATCCGCGGCCGCGGTGGGCGCGAGCTCGAGGGAAGGCGGCACCCACAGCGGCAGCGCGACCTCCGCCTTCGTCGTCGTGAACCGGTCCGCGGGCATCACGGGCGCGTTCGGGTCCAACCCCTGGTGGGGACGCTCGGTGTTGTAGTGCGCGACCCACGCATCGACCGCGTCCTGCGCCTCGGCCAACGAGGTGAACGGGCCCAGCTCGCCGATCTCGGGCCGGAACGTGCCGTGAAACCTCTCCACTTTCCCGTTCTGGCTCGGAGAGGCGGGCGCGGTGAGCCGGTGCGTGATCGCGTTGTTCCGGCAGATCTTGTCGAACAACACCTCACCGCCCCGGGCGAACCGGGCGGTGAACTGCTTGCCGTTGTCCGTGATGACCTCCTCCGGCACCCCGTGCTCCGCCAACGCGCGGGCGAACGCCAGGCAGACCGCTCGGCCGGTCGCGTGCTCGACGACGGCGGCCATCACGCAGAACCGTGAGTGGTCGTCGACCCCGGTGACGATCTTCGCCTCGCGCAGTTCTCCGGTGACGGTCACGAGCTCGATCCCGCCGACGATGTCGATGCCCCACAACTGCATCGGCCCGGGCCGCTCGAACCGCTGGAACGACGACCGCGGCCGCTTCCGTGGGCGCGCCTTGACCAGCCCATGCCGCAGCAAGATCCGGTTGATCGTCGCCACCGCCGGCACCGCGGGCACCGCCGGTCCCTCACCGGGCCGCCAGGGCGGGTCGTCCCCGCGCAGCAGCTCCAACCGGATCCGCCGCGCACCCCAACGCGGATGCTCCCGCCGCAGCTCCACCACCACGACCTCGACCTCGCGCGAAGACCTGGCCGGACTCACTCGCGGGCGTGTGGGCCGGTCCGCGAGCCCGGCGACTCCACCGGACAGATACCGGGCCACCCACGTATGGACCGACTGCCGAGAGACCCCCACCCCCCGGGCCACCTCCGTCACGGGCACCCCGCTCAGCACCGCCCGGACCGCGTCCAACCTGCGCTCGACCACCGACAACGCAACCAGTGCCAATCCCGGCCTCCGCTCCGACGACGCCCGCGAACATCGTCGAGGAGGAGCCCGTCATCACGGCAGCTGTCAAGCACGTCCTGAGACAGAGGTGTCAAGCAGGTCCCGAGACAGGACAGCCGGCCCCGCTCGCGTTGTGTGAGAACTTTCCTTACTGACTCAAGCGCGCGGCTCCGCCGCGCGAGCCGGCCTCCCGGGCGGGGCCCCGCGCTCCACTCGCTTCGCTCGCTGCGCGCACCCCACCCGTCCAGCCGGCCACATGACGAAGAGCGGGTCCGGGCCTTCCCGGAACCGCCCTCTGCGTACCCCCCGCGTACCCCCGAGCTGCGACTCGTGGGCTCCCGACGCACGTCATGCAACCGTCGCACGCAGGCTGCGGACCCTGGCTCAGGCCTCCAATCCGTTCGCAATGAGAAGGTCAGGGGTTCGAATCCCCTCAGCTCCACCGCACGACGAAGGCCGGACCCACCAGGGTCCGGCCTTCGTCGTTCTCCGACCGCGTTCGGCGGGACCGCACCCGTCGTGGCTCGGCGGTCAGCGCCTGGACCGCCACCCGGTTGCGTGCGATGCATGCAACCGCCTACCGTGTACTGCATGGAACCAACGCCGGCGTCGGTCCTGACGCAGCTGCGCAAGGGCACGGTCGACTTCTGCGTCCTCGCCTGCCTGCGCTCCGGGCCCGCGTACGGGTTGGAGATCGCCGACCGTCTCCGACAGGACAAGGTGCTGTTCGACAGCGACGGCACCCTCTACCCGCTGCTGTCGCGGCTGCGTCAGCAGGGGTGGGTCACGACGACGCTGGAACCGTCTCCGGTCGGCCCGCCGCGCCGGTACTACCGCCTCACGGAGTCCGGGGAGTCCGCCCTGAAGGTCTTCATCGAGACCTGGGGGCGCTTCGCCGCCGACGTCACGACCACCATCGAGGAGCACTCATGACCACGACCCGACTGCCCGCGCGCCTCGAGGCCTATCTCGCCGACCTGGATCGCGCACTGGTGGGCACGGACGCGCGCGAGCGCGCCGAGACGATCCAGGCGATGCGCGAGCACGCTGCGGAGGTGCTCGCGCGGGACGGCGACTCGGACGCGACCGTCCAGCGGGTCATCGCCGAGCTCGGGCCCGTCGAGCAGATCGCGGCGAGCACCACGCCCGCCCCACCCTCTCCGGCACCTGTGGCGTGGGCGGACGTCTGGCTGCTGGTGTGCGCGGTCGCCAGCCTCGCGCTCTTCGTCTTCCCCCTTGTCGCGGTCGCGGCGCTCGTCTGGGCGATCGTGCGGCTCCGGGGGAGCGCGGGCAGCAGGGCGCTCCAGAAGGCGGCGCTGGTCGTGTCGGTCGCGTCCGTCGTGCTCGCCACCGGGCTGCTGGTCTCGCACTGGGTGAGCTGACCTGCCCGCGAGCCGGTGGGCGAGGCACGCCCCTCGGCGTCGGCGCTCCCGTCGATCCGGAGCGCGGCTCACCGTCCGGGATGCCGTGTCACAGGGTCCGAGGGTCGTCCGTGACGTCGTGGACCGAGACGTCGACGTGCACGCGCGCCACCGGCGGCGTGTCGAGGCCGAGGGTGGCGGCGACGGCGTCGGCCGCCCGCGCGCGGATGCGCGTCGCGAGGGGCACCAAGGGCGTGCCGTACAGCGCGACGACCTCGACGGTGAGCCGGTCGAGCGCGTCGTCCGCGGTGGTCGTGCAGGTGATCCGCAGCGCTGCGGCGTCGGCGAGGCCGTCGAGGGCGGCGCGGACCTGCGCGACGAGCACGGTGCTGGTGACCCACAGCTCACCGTCGACGGAGCTGCCGCGGACGGGCGCGGCGGGGCGGAAGGCGCGGACGGCGGCGGCGACGACGTCGTCGCGCAGCCCGACCCAGCCCGCGTCGGTGTGCTGACGCAGCGCTCGGGTCGCCTGGTCGAGAACCTGCTCGCCGTTCACCGCCACTCCTCCATCCGCTTGACCAGGTGCGCGCGAGCGCGGTGGAGCTGACCTCGCACGGTACTCGCGCTCGTCCCCGAGATCTGGGCGATCTCCTCGTAGCTCAGTCCTTCGACCTCGCGCAGGAGCCACGCGGACCGGGGTCCTGCGGGCAGCTCGCGGAGCGCCGCGTGGAGCGCGCCCAGCAGGTCGGAGCGTTCGAGAGACCGCTGCGGGTCGGCCACGCGCAGGTCGACCCTCTCGTCCGGGCTGAACGGGAGCGGGAGCGCGCCGCGTGCCCGGCGGCGCTGGAGCGAGCGGACCTTGTGCGCGGTGATCGAGAACAGCCAGGTGCGCAGGGACGACCGGCCCTCGAACTGCGGCAGGGACGTCCACGCGGCGGCGAACGCCTCCTGCACGCAGTCCTCGGTGTCCGCGGGGCTGTCGAGCATCCGCCGCGCGTAGCGGTAGAGGGCCGGGCCGTGCCGGTCCACGATCGCCCGGAACGCGGCGTGGTCGTGCAGCGCCGCACGCCGGGCCAGCACCGCGTCGGGCGTCCCCTCGTCGTCCACTCCTCGCACACTCCCGTGGTGACGCGGGCCGCGCATCCGGAACGGATCTTCCCGACGCGCGTGACGAATCCGGCGCAGCGGCGACCAACTGTGCGTCACCGTCGCGGCACCGCCGGCTCCGGCCCGCCGTGGCACCCGTCGAGAGAGGCCACCATGACCGAGTCCTCCGCCAAGACCGTCACCACCTCGCCGGTCGCGTCCCGCCAGAGCGCGCTCGTCACGCCCGAGGGGACCACCACGATCGCCGACACCGTGGTGAGCAAGATCGCCGGCATCGCCGCGAGCGAGGTGTCCGGCGTGCACGCGCTCGGCGGCGGGGCCGCCCGGGCGATGGGCACGCTCCGCGAGCGCATCCCCGGGGCCCGCACCAACCACTCGCAGGGTGTCTCGGTCGAGGTCGGCGAGACCGAGGCGGCGGTCGACCTCGACCTCGTCGCAGAGTACGGGGTCTCCATCACCGACCTCGCGAACGGCATCCGCCGGAACGTCATCAGCGCCGTCGAGCGGATGACAGGTCTGCACGTCGTCGAGGTCAACGTCGCGGTGAACGACGTGCACCTGCCGCAGGACGACCCGCAGCCTGCGCCGCCGCAGGAGCAGCGGGTCCAGTGAGCGACCTGACCACGCCCGGCCGCGGGCACCCGGTCGACGAGCAGGTCCGACCGGGCGACCCGGGTCGCGTCCTCGCCGACGTCCCCGAGCCTGGCTCGCTCGCCGAGGTCGTCGGGGCCGTGGTGCTCGCCGTCCCGGGCGTCGTGCGCCTGCACGGCGGGCCGTTCGGCGGGCTCGGCACGTACCTGCCCGGCCGTCGCGTGACGGGCGTGCGGATCGACGAGAGCGGCACCGAGGTGCACGTCGTCGTCTCGGCGACGCAGCCCGTCGCCGACACTGCCGCCCGGGTGCAGCGGGCCGTGTCCGCCGTCGCACCCATGCCCGTGCGGGTGCACGTCGACGACCTCGACGACCCTGCCGACCCGACCGAGGAGTGACCATGTCATCTGCTGCCATCGGCCTGTTCGCCGGCCTCCTGCTCGCGCTGGTCGCCGCCGTCGGGGGCTTCGCGATGTTCCTGCTGGCCCTCGTGCTGGGCGGCGTCGGCGTCGCCGTCGGGCTCGCCGTGGACGGGCGCCTCGACGTGACGGGTGCGCTGACGGGCCGACGCCGTGGCTGAGCCGGACGCCGGCGCGCGCGGCTCGCTGACCATCGCCGACCGGGCCCTGACGGCGATCACGCGGCAGGTGGCCCTCGAGGTGCCCGGCGTCGCGTCGGAGGAGCACGCAGGCGCGGTCGAGCGCACGCTGGGTCGCGGGTTCCCGCGCGTCTTCTGGCACCGTGCGGGCGACCACGCGGCCGTCGAGGTGGAGATCGCCCTCGAGTGGCCCGCGTCGGCCGCGCGCGTCACGACCGCGGTGCAGGACGCCGTGGCGCGCGAGCTCGCGCGGCAGGCCGGTCAGAAGGTCGGGCGGGTCGACGTCCGGGTGCGCGACGTCGTGCGGAACGCGGCGGCGCGGCCGAGGGCGAGGGTGCGATGACGCAGACCGGGACGCCGACGCCGACGCGGTCGCAGACGCCGCCGTCGGGGTTCGCGCCCGCTCGGGACGCGAGCCGCACCGCCCGTGCGGGCGTGCTCGGCATCGTGCTGGCGGTGCTCGTCGTCGCCCTCGGTGTCCTGTGCGTGCGCGAGGCGCTCGTGGCGGACGGCCGCGTCGACGGCACGCCGTGGCTCGTGCCCGCGGCGGACGCGCTCGACGGCCTGGCGCCGTCGGTCGCCGTCGCGGTGATCGGCGCCGTCGTGGCCCTGCTCGGGTTGTGGCTCGTCCTGCAGGCGTTCGGACGGCGCCGGCGGACGAGGCTCCCGGTCTCCACCGCGGGGGCTGCTGCGGCGACCTCGACCGGCGTGACGATCGGGGTGGTCGACGCGGCGCGGCTCGCCCGGATGGCGGCGCTCGACGTCGACGACGTGCTCGCGGCGCACGCCACAGCCACCCGGCGGACCGTGACGGTCACCGTGACGGTGCCTCCGGGCGCGCAGGTGACCGGGCCGGTGCAGGCGGCTGTGGCGCGCCAGCTCGCGCCGCTGTCCGCGCCCCCGTCCGTCAAGGTCGTGAGCAGGGTCAGCGACGAGCTGCGCAGCGGAGGGACGGGTTCATGAAGCGCTCCGTCCTCGCGGTCGACCGCGTCCTGCTGCTGCTCCTCGGCGTGGTCCTCGTCGTGGCGGGTGTCGCCGCGGTCGGCTGGCAGATCGGGTTCCTGACGGCGGTGTGGCCGTCGGCGCCGGACCGGCTCGCGGTGGACACGGAGCCGGTGACGGAGGCGTCGAGCTATCCGCTGCTGCTGGCGCTCGCCGGCGTGGCCCTGGTGGCTCTCGGCCTGTGGTGGCTCCTCGCGCACCTGCCACGCAGGTCGGTCGGCCCGCTGCGTCTGCCCGCAGGCGACCGGGCCGGGCGCCTGACCGTCGATCCCGGACCCGCCGTCGCGGTCGCCGCCGAGGTGCTGTCCGAGGCACCCGACGTGCGGTCGGCGCGCGGCTCGGTGCTGCGCGACCGCGGCGAGCTCGTCGTGCGGCTGCGGACGACGGTCGACCCCGCGGCCGACCTCCCCGCCGTCGTGGCGGCCTGCGACGGCGTCCTCGAGGAGCTCGCCCAGGTCCTGCCGTCCGAACGGCTCCGCTCCCGGGTCGAGATCAGCGTCCTCCGCGAGCCGGCGGCCGCACCGCGCGTGCAGTAGCCGTCGTCCGGGGTGCGCACGTGTCGGCGGTGGGCACGGCCGCAGGAGCGGCCCGACAGCCGCAGGCCCCGGACGGCCGAAGGGCCCGGACCGAGATGACGGTCCAGGCCCTTCGAGGCTGGTGCGGTGGTGCTGTCGCGCGCCGGGGCGGGCGCGGCTCCGTCAGAGGATGCTGCGACGGCGGCGGCCGCTGCCCGCCACTGCGGCGACACCGATCGCGGCGAGGCCGATCTGCAGGAACAGCTCGATCCAGTCGACGCCACCGGTGTCCCGGACACCGATGAGCGTGGCGAGCCAGGTGCCGACGAGGGCGGCCACGATCCCGACGACGATCGTCAGGAGGATCGAGATGCGCTGCCGGCCGCGCACGAGCAGGCGGCCGAGGATGCCGACGATCGCACCGATGATGATCGCGCTGATGATGCCTTCGGGGGTCATGTACAGCTCCTTGACATATCGGGGTTCATTCCGGTAGCCGGAAAACTAGAGCCGATCGGGTGAGAGCGCGCGGCGAGCGGACCCAGGGCGACGCACGTCACCCGGCAGAGTGGTCCAAAACGGGACAGAAGGGTGCATCCGGGTGCCCCGATGCGCTCGCATCCTGGACGCGCGGGCATGATGGGCCGGTGCCACGCCCCGACCGTCCCCGCCTCGTCCAGACGTTGCGGGGGTGGGTCGACCCGCTCGTCGTGATGATCGTCGCGGTCCTCCTGCTCGGGCTCCTCGTCCCCGCCCAGGGGGCGTTCGCCGACGTGCTCGGCACCGTCCGGACGTGCGCGATCGTGCTGCTGTTCTTCCTCTACGGCGCACGCATGCCGACGCGCGAGGTGCTCGACGGCCTGCGCAACTGGCGCCTGCAGGGCTCGATGCTCGCGGCCACCTACGTCCTGCTCCCCGTGCTCGGCCTGCTCGTCCAGCTGCTGCCCGACGCGGTCCTCGCCCCCGACCTGCGCCGCGGCGTGCTCTACCTGACGCTGCTGCCGTCGACCGTCCAGTCGTCCGTGGTGTTCACGTCCGTGGCACGCGGCAACGTCGCCGCCGCGATCACGGGTGCGACGATCTCCAACGTCTCGGGCATCGTCCTGACGCCGCTCATGGTCGGCGTGCTCATGACCGCGACCGGCGGCGCCCACGGCGGGTCGCTCACCGGCATCCTCCTGCAGCTCCTGCTGCCCTTCGCCGTCGGTCAGGTCGTGCAGCCGTGGATCGGCGGCTGGGTGCGCCGGCACGCGCGGCTCACGCGGTTCACCGACCGCGGCACGATCCTGCTCGTCGCCTACACGTCCGTCAGCCAGGCGTCCGTGTCGGGCGCGTGGGACGACGTGACCGCCGTCGCGCTGCTCGTCCTCGTGGTCGTGTGCGCACTCGTCCTGGGGGGCGTGCTCGCGGCGTCGTGGTGGGGCGGCGCACGCCTCGGGCTCGACCGGGCCGACCGCGCCGCGCTCCTCATGGTCGGCTCGACCAAGTCGCTCGCGACCGGTCTGCCCATGGCGGCGGTGCTGTTCACGCCCGTCGTCGCGGCGGGTGTCGCGCTGCCCGTCATCGTCTTCCACCAGCTGCAGCTCGCGACGTGCGCCGTGATCGCCCGCCGCATCGCCCGCGTCCAGTAGCGTGCCCCCGGCGCCCGTCCCCGGCGCCCGCCCCCGAGAAGGAGACCCGGTGCGGACCGTCGCCGTCATCCCCCGTCCCGTCCTGCTGGAGAGCACGGGGGAGGAGCCGTTCGTCCTGACGGCGCCGACCATCCTGGTCGTCGACAGCGCCCCCGAGCTCGTCGCCGTCGGGGTCCTCGCGGCCGACCTGCTGGGACGCCTGTCCGGGCGGCCCGTCGAGGTGCGCTACACCGAGGGCGGCGCGCGGAGCGTCGTGCGGCTCAGCGTGACCGACGACCTGCCCGCGTCCGACGAGGCGTACCGCGTCGTCGTCACCCCCGACCGGGTCGACCTGCAGGCGCGCACGCCCGCGGGGCTCGTGCGGGCCGTCGTGACGCTGCGGCAGGTCATCCAGGACACGGGCGACGGCCGGCTCACCATCGCGCCCGTCCGGATCGAGGACCACCCCCGCTACGCGTGGCGCGGCCTGTCGCTCGACGTCGCCCGGCACTTCTTCACCGTCGACGACGTGAAGTCCGTCATCGGGCTGCTCGCGCACTACAAGCTCAACGTCCTCCACCTGCACCTGACCGACGACCAGGGCTGGCGCGTCCACCTGCCGTCGCGCCCGCACCTCACGCGCGTCTCGGCGTCGACGTCCGTCGGCGGCGGACCGGGCGGCTTCTACAGCCCCGCGCAGCTCGCCGAGATCACCGACTACGCCGCGTCGCGCGGCATCCGCGTGGTCCCCGAGATCGACGTGCCCGGCCACGTCAACGCGGCGACGCACGCGTACGGCGAGCTCACGCCCAGCGGCGAGCCGACCGACGAGTACACCGGCATCGAGGTCGGGTTCAGCCGCCTGCACGACGACCTGCCCGCGACCCACGGGTTCCTGCGCGACGTGTTCACCGACCTCGCGGCCATGACGCCCGGCGAGTACGTGCACATCGGCGGCGACGAGGTCCTCACGATGGACCACGACGAGTACGCGCGCCTCGTCGGCTTCGTGTCGTCGGTCGTGCGCGACGCCGGCAAGAAGGTCGTCGGGTGGCAGGAGATCGCGTCGACGCCGCTCGAGCCCGGCACGGTCGTGCAGTACTGGGACATCAACGCCGACCCCGCGCCGTTCGTCGCCGCGGCGCAGGCCGGTGCCCGGGTGCTCATGTCGCCCGCGTCGAAGGCGTACCTCGACATGAAGTACGACGCGGGCACGCAGCTCGGCCTCGAGTGGGCCGGGCACGTCGAGCTGCGCGACTCCTACGAGTGGGAGCCGTCGACGCTCATCGCGGGCATCCCCGCCGAGGCCGTCGTCGGCGTCGAGGCCGCCGTCTTCTCGGAGACCCTGACGAACCTCACCGAGCTCACGTCGATGCTGCTGCCGCGGCTCGCCGCCGTCGCGGAGGTGGCGTGGACCGCACCCGAGCACCGCGACTGGGACGACTTCGCCGCGCGCGTCGCGCAGCACGGGGCGTTCTGGGACCACGTCGGGTTCGCCTGGTACGCGAGCCCGCAGGTCGCGTGGCCGGAAGGCCCGGCCGCGGGCTGACCTGTCGGCGTCGTCGGGCCCGGTCCCTGCGGCGTCAGACGCGCCGCGTCACACCCACTGGCTCATCCACATGTGGCTGTGCCAGAAGTCGTACGGGATCACCATGCCCGACCAGATCGGGTAGAAGAACACGCTCACCGCGACGATCAGCGCGAGCAGCACCCCCACGCACCAGATCGCGACGCGACGCTGCTTGGCGCCCAGCTCGTCCTCCGGCCCGATCACCAGCCCCAGCACGTAGGTGAGCGTGAGCACGACCCACGGCAGGAACGCGATCGAGTAGAACGTGAAGATCGTGCGGTGCGCGTACAGGAACCACGGCAACCAGCCCGCGACGATGCCCGACAGCACCGCGCCGGCGCGCCAGTCGCGGAACCGGACCAGCCACACCAGCGCCACGAGGATCGCGGCCGCGCCGCACCACCACAGCACCGGGTTGCCGAGCGCCGTGATCGCCTGCGAGCACTGGTCGGCACCGCACGCGTCGACGGCCGCCTGCCCCTGCAGACCCGACACCTCGGGCGGGTAGTACATCGACGTGGGCCGCCACTGCACGATCCAGCCGAGCGGGTGCGCTGCGTACGAGTGCGGTGTCTCGAGCCCGTTGTGGAACGCCCACATGTCCTGGTGGTACTTCCACAGCGAGCGCAGCGCGGGCGGCAGCCACTCGACGCCCTGGCCGGGGTTGAGCGCCGCCCACTGCCGGTTGTACGCGTCCGTCGACGCGAACCACGACCACCACGACCCCAGGTAGGTGACGACCCCGAGGCCGACCATCGCGACGCCCGCGACCACGCCGTCCCGCAGCACGCCCGCGCGCGCCCAGTGCCGCACCCCGACCGCGCGGCGGGCGGACAGGTCCCACGCCACCGTCATGAGCCCGAACACGGCCAGGAAGTAGATGCCCGACCACTTGGTGCCGATCGCCAGCCCGAGGAGCACCGCGGCCGCGAGGCGCCACCAGCGCCAGCCGAGCCGCGGCCCCCACCCGAGCTCGCCGCCCGCGTCGATCACGACCGCCGCGCGTTCCGCGAGCCGTCGTCGGGCCTGTTCACGGTCGATCAGCAGGGCCCCGAACGCGGCCAGCACGAAGAACGTCAGCACCGGGTCCAGCAGGCTGATGCGCGACATGACGATCGCCTCGCCGTCGACCGCGAGCAGCAGGCCCGCGACCACGCCGAGCGCGGTCGACGCGAACAGCCGCCGCGCGATGCGCGCGATCATCAGCACGGACAGCGTGCCGAGGATCGCGACCGACAACCGCCACGCCGCCGCCGAGTCCGGCCCGCCACCCAGCTGGATCCCGAGCCCGATGACCCACTTGCCGACCGGCGGGTGGACCACGTAGGACGCGACCGTGCCGAGCCCGCTCGTGTCGCCCGCCTCGAACGCCGGGTTCGGCTCCGCCGACCACTGCGCCTCGTAGCCGCGCGTGACCAGCGACCACGCGTCCTTCACGTAGTACGTCTCGTCGAAGACGAGCTTGTGCGGGCGGCCGAGCTCCCAGAACCGGGCGATGCCCGCGAGCAGCGTGACGGCGATCGGCCACAGCCAGCCGGCGAGGCGGTCGCGCGGGTTCGCGTCGAGCGCCAGCCGGTCGGCGCCGAGCAGCGTGCGCAGGAGGCGCTCGCGCGTGGGGAGCGGAGGCTCCTCCTCGGCGTGCTTGACGAGGTCGACGCGGTAGGGCTCGTCGTCCTCCCGCTCGTCGTCTCCGTCCCGCCCCCAGGCGTCCCGCTCGTCGCGGCCGTCCTGCTCGTCGTCGTCGTCCCGCTCGTCGGCGACCACGCCGGGGCCGGTGGCGGCCGCTGGGGTGCTCTCGTGCGGCGCGTCCTGCGCGGCGACCGGCGTCGGGACGCCGTCGGCCGTCGGCCCCGCCGGGGGCGGCGCAGCGCCGGTGGGCGCGCTCTCGTCGTCCCCGGCGGCGCGTTCGGTCGTCGTGACGGTGGCCGGCGTCGGGCCGGGGCGAGCCGCGGGCGCGTCGCCTGTGGGCGCGTCCGGGTGGTCCGGGAGCGCGGCGTCGTCGTCTCGCGTGGGCGGCACGTCGGTCATCGTAGGGGTGACCCCTGTGGCCGTGGCCAGGGGCGGACGAGGGGTGGACGCGCGACGGGTGGCAGGCTGTCGGGCGTGACCGGACCCGACGCACCCGACGCCGCTCCCCGCACCGTCCCGCGCGGCGACGCCCCGGCGACCGCGACCGGCGGGCGGCTCGTGCTCGCGGCGACCCCGATCGGCAACACCGACGACGCGTCGGCCCGCCTCCGGACGCTGCTGGCGGAGGCGGACGTCGTCGCGGCCGAGGACACGCGTCGGCTGCGCGCGCTCGCCGCCCGGCTCGGCGTCGAGGTGCGCGGGCGGGTCGTGAGCCACCACGAGCACAACGAGGCCGAGCGGGCCGCGGACCTGCTCGACGTCGTCGCGGGCGGGGGGACGGTCGTGGTCGTGACGGACGCGGGCATGCCCGCGGTGTCCGACCCCGGGTTCCGCGTCGTGACGGCCGCCGTCGCGGCGGGCCTGCCCGTGACCGCGGCGCCCGGCCCGAGCGCCGTGCTGACCGCCCTCGCGCTGTCCGGCCTGCCCACCGACCGGTTCTGCTTCGAGGGCTTCCTGCCGCGCAAGCCGGGGGAGCGGGCGCGTGCGCTCGCGGACCTCGCCGACGAGCGTCGGACGATGGTGTTCTTCGAGGCGCCGCACCGGCTCGACGACGTGCTCGACGCGATGGTCGAGGCGTTCGGCGCCGAGCGGGCCGCCGCGGTGTGCCGCGAGCTGACCAAGACGTACGAGGAGGTCCGGCGGGGTCCGCTCCGCGAGCTCGCGGCGTGGGCGCACGACGGTCAGGTGCGCGGCGAGATCGTCGTCGTGGTCGGCGGTGCGGACCGCCCGCAGGCGGCGTCGACGGCGGACCTGGTCGCCGAGGTGCTCGCGCGGGCCGACGCGGGCGAGCGGCTCAAGGACGCGGTGGCCGAGGTCGCGACCGTCGCGGGCGTCGCGAAGCGCGACCTGTACGCCGCGGCCCTGGCAGCCCGCTCCCGCTGAGACACCGGCGCGGCACGCGCTGACGCGGCCCGGACGTCGGTCGGCGGTCGAGACGCAGACTTCTGCGCCAGGACGCGACATCGATGTCGCGCGCTCCGGGGAAAGTCGCACGTCGTCCCGCACGATGCCGGGTCGAATCGTTACGATCTACGCTCGTGACCGCACCCCTCGAGGACACGTACGACGGCGCGCACCCCGTCCGCACGCTCGTCGGCCTCTACTCCGGCCAGCGCCGCCGCCTCGCCGCCGCCGCGCTCGCGTTCGCCGCCAAGCACTCGCCGATCTGGGTCATCCCCGTCCTCACCGCCGACGTGATCGACGTCGTCGTCGACCACCGCCCGCTGCACGACCTCTGGTGGGCGGCCGCGCTCATGCTGCTCGTCGTCGGGCAGAACCTGCCGATGCACTGGCTGTACGTCCGCGCGTTCTCGGTCGCGGTCCGCACGGTCGAGACGAACCTGCGCATGGCGCTGTCCCGCCGCCTGCAGGAGCTGTCGATCGGCTACCACCGCCGGGTCAGCGCGGGCGTGCTGCAGGCGAAGATCGTGCGCGACGTCGAGAACGTCGTGGAGAGCAGCCGGCAGGCGTTCGACTCGGGCATGTCGGCGACGACGACGCTCGTCGGCGCGGTCGTCGTCACCGCGGTGCGCGTGCCCGAGTTCCTGCCGGTGTTCGCGCTCGCGGTCCCGGCGGCCGCGGGGCTCGTGGTCGCGATGCGCCGCCGCATGACCTCGCACAACGCGGCGTTCCGTGCCGAGGTCGAGCACATGTCGGCCCGCGTCAGCGAGATGACGCACCTCGTCCCGATCACGCGTGCGCACGCCCTGGAGCGCGACGAGCTCGACCGCATGGGGGCGACGCTCGTCGGTGTGCGGGACGCGGGCATCCGCCTCGACGTGACGAACGGCTGGTTCGGCGCGCTCTCGTGGATCCTCATGCAGATGCTGTCCGTCGGCTGCCTCGTGGGCGCCGCGTGGGTCGCGTGGAACGGCATGTTCGACCTGTCCGCGGGCGACGTGACGATGCTGTCGAGCTACTTCGTGGCCCTCACGGGCGCCGTGACCGCGCTCATGACGATCGCGCCGATCGTCACCAAGGGCCTCGAGTCGGTGCGGTCGATGGGCGAGGTCCTGACCGAGCCCGACCTCGAGCGCAACGCGGGCAAGGCGACCGTCGACGACGTGCGCGGCGAGGTCGTCTTCGACGGCGTGCGGTTCGCGTACGACGACGCCCCCGACGAGCCCGCGGTCGACGGCCTCGACCTGCACGTGCGTGCGGGCGAGACGATCGCGCTCGTCGGGCCGTCAGGCTCGGGCAAGTCGACCGTGCTCAACCTCGTCATCGGCTTCCTCGCCCCGACGGGCGGGCGCCTCCTCCTCGACGGCCGCGACATGGCGACGCTCGACCTGCGCACCTACCGCCGGTTCCTCGCGGTCGTGCCGCAGGAGTCCCTGCTCTTCGAGGGGAGCGTCCGCGACAACGTCACCTACGGCAGCCCGGAGCTGTCCGACGACGCGGTGCTCGCCGCGCTGCGCGACGCGAACGCGCTGGAGTTCGTCGAGCAGATGGGCGGGCTCGACGCGGTGATCGGCGAGCGCGGCGCGCGTCTGTCAGGCGGTCAGCGGCAGCGGCTCGCGATCGCGCGCGCCCTGGTCCGTGACCCGCGGGTGCTCGTGCTCGACGAGGCCACGTCGGCGCTCGACACCGCGTCGGAACGGCTCGTGCAGGAGGCCCTCGGCCGCCTCATGGCGGGTCGGACGACGTTCGTCGTCGCGCACCGCCTGTCGACGATCCGCGGTGCCGACCGCATCGCGGTCCTGCGCGACGGGCGGCTCGTCGAGATCGGCACGCACACCGACCTCGTGTCGGCCGGCGGCGCCTACGCGGCGCTGGACGCGCAGTCCGCACCACCGGCCGCCTGACGGCACGGCCCTCGGCGCCCGACGGCGCCCGCGCCCGTACCGCCTGTCCGCAGCCGTCGCACGGTCCGAGGTGACGCGAGGCGCGACGACGGGCAGGATCGGGAGGGGACCAGGTGGGGAGGATCCGATGTCGCAGGCGCGCCCGATCGGCTACTGGGTCAAGCTCGTGGACCGGCTGCTGGAGGTCGGCCTCGACGCCGAGCTCGCCCGCGACGGCCTGACCCGCCGGCACTGGCAGGTGCTCGCAGTCGTCCAGGAGGACGGTCCGGTCGACGAGCTCGCGGTGGCGCGCGCGCTCGCGCCGTTCGACACCGCGGCCGGCGAGCCCGTGGGCACGGCCGAGCTCACGCTGCTGGTGTCGCGCCGCTGGGTCGTGCGGGACGGCGGCGGCTACGTGCTGACGGACGACGGTCGCGACCACGTCGCGGCGCTCGCCGAGCGCGTCCAGGGCTTCCGCGAGCGGATCGCCGAGGGCATCACCGCGGACGAGTACGCGACGGCGCTCGAGGTGCTCCAGCGCGTCGCGACCAACCTCGGCTGGGCCTCGCAGGACGACGACTGACTTCGCCGCCTCGGGGGTCGGTCGCCGCCCCCGTGGTCGGCCGAGGTCACAGGTCGGACGACGCCACGAGCTCCGCTCCCGCCGCCCGCATCTCCTCGCGCGCGGCCGCGCCGAGCTCGGGCGTGACGGGCGCGGTGAGGTCGGTCAGCACACGCGTCCGCAGGCCGAGCCCGACGGCGTCGATCGCGGTGGACCGCACGCAGTGCGACTCGGCGAGCCCGACGACGTCGACGTCGGTGATCCCGCCGTCGGACAGGATCTGCGCGAGCCCACGGCCCTCGCCGTCGACGCCCTCGAAGCCCGAGTACGCGGCGGCGTACTGGCCCTTCTTCACGGAGGCCTCGGGGACGATCGCGGACAGTGCGGGGTGCAGGTCGGCCTCGGCCGTCCCCGCGACGCCGTGCGGCGGCCAGGTGTCGACGTAGTCGGGCTCGTCGCTGAAGTGCGCACCCGGGTCGACGTGCCAGTCCTGCGTGGTGACGACGAGGTCGTACCGGGCGCGGTGGTCGGCGACGTAGAGCGCGATGTCGCGGGCGACCGCGTTGCCGCCCTCGACGGGCAGCGCGCCGCCCTCGCAGAAGGTGGGTTGCACGTCGACGACGACGAGCGCCCGGTGCGTCGGTTCCGCGGTGCTCATGGTGACCTCCTCGTGCGCTGACGTCCCGCGTCCAGCCTCGCACGCGGGGTGGCGGGCGGCACGGGTGCGTGCTCGTCTGGGGCATGACCTCCGCCGGGCCACGCACCCCGCACCGACGATCCCCGCACGGGTGCGACGCGCGCGACGGGCGCGACCGGCGCAACGGGCACGCACCGCTCGCGCTCGCCGTGGCCGCGGTGGTTCTCGCCGCCTCGGCCTGCACGTCGGGCGGGGATGTCGGCACCGCGGTGACGCCGACCGGCGCGCCCGGTGGCGAGGCGTCGACGTCGCCGACCGGGATGCCGGGCCCGTCGGGGCCGGCGACGGTCGAGGTCGCCGAGGTCGAGGACGTGACGACCGGGCTCGACGTGCCGTGGGGGCTCGCGTTCCTCGCCGACGGCTCGGCGCTCGTGACGCTGCGCGACGAGGCGCGCGTGGTGGTCGTGGCCCCCGACGGCGACGTCCACGAGGTGTCGGGGCCGGGCGCGGACGCGCTCGCGGACCTCGTGGCGCCGGGCGGGGAGGGCGGGTTGCTGGGGGTCGCGGTGCTCGCCGAGGACGGGGGCACCGCGGACGTCGTGCTCTACGCGACCACCGCGGACGACAACCGGGTGCTGCGGGGCACGCTCGACGGCACGACGCTCGGCGCGCTGACCCCCGTGCTCACGGGCATCCCGCGCGCGGGCAACCACGACGGAGGCCGCCTGGCGGTCGGACCGGACGGCTACCTCTACGTCACGACGGGCGACGCCGGGCAGCCCGGCCGGGCGCAGGACCCGTCGTCCCTGGGCGGCAAGATCCTGCGCGTCACGCCCGACGGTGCACCCGCGCCGGGCAACCCGGACCCGGCGTCGCCCGTGTGGAGCCTCGGGCACCGCAACGTGCAGGGGATCGGGTGGTCGTCGGACGGGCGGATGTTCGCGGCCGAGTTCGGGCAGAACACGTGGGACGAGCTCAACGTCGTCGAGCCCGGCGGCAACTACGGCTGGCCGGTCGTCGAGGGCGCGGGCGGCACGGACCAGGGGTTCGTCGACCCGGTCGCGACGTGGCCGACGAGCGACGCGTCACCGAGCGGGCTCGCGGTGACCGACGAGGGCGTCTACCTCGCCGGGCTGCGCGGCGAGCGGCTGTGGCGCCTGCCGCTGCTGCCGCCGGTCGACGGCGACGCGCGCGCCGGGCTGGGCACCCCGCAGGCGCTGCTGACCGGCGAGCACGGCCGGCTCCGCGCGGTCGCACCCGCCCCGGACGGGTCGCTCTGGGTGCTGACGAACAACACCGACGGGCGCGGCGACCCGCGCGACGGCGACGACCGGGTCCTGCGCGTCGTCGTCCGCTGAGGTCGACACGCCAGGGGCGGTCGGCGCGACACGCCGACCGATTCACCCGGTTCGCGCCACGCGGGGGGCCGCTCCCGTGGACCGGTGTGTCCGGTCAGTACCCTTTGCCGCGCCGGGACGCGTCGGACGGCCTCGCGCCGCCCGCCTCAGACCGTCCTCGGCCGACCCGGTCGGGGCCGACCCGCCCGACCCGCCGCCCGACCTGCGAGGACCGCATGCCGCCGAAGCTCAAGACCACGCTGTTCTGGATCGTCGCGATCTTCCTGGTGTACGCGATCGTCACGAGCCCCGACCGCGCCGCCGACCTCGTCCGTGCGTTGTGGGACATGATCACGGGCGCGTTCGCGAGCTTCGGCCGGTTCTTCGCGGGCCTCACCGAGTAGCGACGTCCGGCCGCACGCCATGACGACCCCCGACGCGATCGTCCGCAGCCACCGCAACATCCGGCGGTACGTGCTGCCGGGCGAGCGCGTCGTGTTCACCGCCCGCTCGCACTGGGGCAAGCTCGCCGAGCCCGTCCTCACCACGTTCGGCGGCTTCCTGCTGCTCGCGTTCCTCGTCGTGCCCGGTGCGGGGATGGTCGTGGGGCAGGAGAACGCGGACCGGCTGTGGCTGCTGTTCCTGCTGCTGCTCGGCCGCCTCGGCTGGAAGGTGCTCGACTGGCGCAACGAGTGGTTCGTCGCGACGGACAAGCGGATGCTCCTGCTGTACGGCCTGGTCACGCACAAGGTCGCGATGATGCCGCTCGTGAAGATCACCGACATGCGGTACTCGCGGTCGCTCGTCGGGCGCGTGCTCGGGTACGGGGAGTTCCTGCTCGAGTCCGCCGGCCAGGACCAGGCGATGCGACGCATCAACTGGGTCGCACGCCCCGACGCCACCTACCGCGAGCTGTGCGCCACGATCTTCACCCCCGGCAGCGCCGGGGCCCAGCCCTCCGCGCGGCAGCCGGGTTTCACCGCCGGGGGCTGGCCCGCGCAGCCGGGCGTGACGACGACGGCCGGCTGGCCTGCCCCGACGGGTGCGCCCGCTCCGGCGAGCCGGCCCGTGCAGGGTCCCGTCCCGTCGCCCGTGCCCGCACCGGCGACCCCGTGGCAGCCCGTCCCCGGCGGCGCGACCGTCCCCGGCGGTGCGACGGTGCCCGCCGCTCCCTCCGACCGGGTCGGGTCGCCCGTGCGCGAGCCCGCGTACCGTCCCGGCGACACGCAGCCGATCCGCATCCCGCCCGCCGCACGCGACGACCGCGGCTGGGACGTGTCGGGCGACCGCGCGACGTTCGTGCCGGTCGAGGACACCGAGGCCCGCGACCGCCTGTACGACGACTGACCTCACGGCCGCCGCGTTCGGCGACCGGTCGGGCGACCGCCCTTCCCCCGCACGCAGCGAGCGTGCTGGGGTGGGCGCGTGACGACGCCGACGACCACCGCCCCCGAGGTCCGGGTCCGGCGCCCGCTGCTCGTCGGCGGCGCGGTGACCGCCGTGTCCCTGCTGGGGATCGCCTGGGTGGCCCGCGACTCGCTGCGCCGCGTGCTGCTCCCGCGCCCGTCCGACGCGTGCCCCGCGATGCTCCCGGTGCCCGTGTCCTGCATGCCCGAGGCGCACGTGCTCGTCGCGGCGCTGACCGCGGGGACGGTCGTCGTGGTGCTCGCCGTGCTCGCGGCGGTCGTGCGCGCCCGCTTCCCGGCGCCGGTCGTGCGGACCGTGCTCGCCGCCCTCACCGTCGTCGGGGCGCTCGCGGTCGGGTACGTCGCGGTCTGGCCGTTCCCGACCCCCACGGGATGGCTGCCGGCCTGACGCCGCGCACCGGAACACCCGCGACCGGGCGCGACGCGCTCACCTAGGATCGCCGCATGTCCCGCATCCTGTCGGCCGTCGCGTGGCCCTACGCGAACGGCCCCCGCCACATCGGTCACGTCGCCGGCTTCGGCGTCCCGTCGGACGTCTTCTCCCGCTACATGCGGATGGCGGGCCACGACGTGCTCATGGTGTCGGGCACGGACGAGCACGGGACGCCGATCCTCGTGCAGGCGGAGAAGGAGGGCGTGAGCCCGCAGGCGCTCGCGGACCGCTACAACCGGGTCATCGTCGAGGACCTCGCGCAGCTCGGCCTCTCGTACGACCTGTTCACGCGGACGACGACGCGCAACCACTACGCGGTCGTGCAGGAGATGTTCCGCACGGTGCACAAGAACGGGTACATGGTCGAGCAGCAGACCATGGGTGCGATCAGCCCGAGCACGGGCCGCACGCTCCCGGACCGCTACATCGAGGGCACGTGCCCGATCTGCGGGTACGACGGCGCGCGCGGCGACCAGTGCGACAACTGCGGCAACCAGCTGGACGCGATCGACCTCATCAACCCGAAGAGCCGGATCAACGGCGAGACCCCGAAGTTCGTCGAGTCGACGCACTTCTTCCTCGACCTGCCCGCGTTCGCCCAGGCCCTCGAGCAGTGGCTGAGCACGCGCCAGGGCTGGCGCCCGAACGTCCTGAACTTCAGCCTCAACCTCATCGACGACATGCGTCCGCGGGCGATGACGCGGGACATCGACTGGGGCATCCCGGTGCCGCTGCCGGGCTGGCAGGAGAACCCGAACAAGCGTCTGTACGTGTGGTTCGACGCGGTCATCGGGTACCTGTCGGCGTCGATCGAGTGGGCGCGCCGCACGGGCGACCCCGAGGCGTGGCGCGGCTGGTGGAACGACCCCGAGGCCCTGTCGTACTACTTCATGGGCAAGGACAACATCACGTTCCACTCGCAGATCTGGCCCGCGGAGCTCATGGGCTACGACGGGCGCGGCTCGAAGGGCGGTGAGCCCGGCGTCTACGGCAACCTCCAGCTGCCGACGGAGGTCGTGTCGAGCGAGTACCTCAACGTCGCGGGCGAGCAGTTCAGCACGTCGCGCGGGGTCGTCATCCTGGTGCGCGACATGCTGTCCCGCTACCAGCCGGACGCGCTGCGCTACTACCTGTCGGTCGCCGGGCCGGAGACGCAGGACGCCGACTTCACGTGGGCGGACTTCAAGCGCCGGACGAACGACGAGCTCGTCGCGGGCTGGGGCAACCTGGTGAACCGGACCGCGAACATGATCCACACGAACTTCGGCGCGATCCCCGAGGCGGGCGCGCTGCAGCCGGTGGACGAGGCGCTGCGCGCGACGACGGCGGCCGGGTTCGGCACGGTCGGCAAGCTGCTCGGCGAGCACCGCAACCGGGCCGCGATCGGCGAGGCCATGCGCGTCGTGCAGGAGGCGAACCGGTACCTCTCGGAGACCGAGCCGTGGAAGCTGAAGACGGACCGCGAGCGCCTCGGCACCGTCCTGCACACGGCCGCGCAGGCCGTCGCGGACGCGAACACGATGCTCGCGCCGTTCCTGCCGTTCGCGGCGCAGAAGGTGCACGAGACGCTGGGCGGGTCCGGCACGTTCGCGCCGATGCCGCGCATCGACGAGGTCGAGGACCTGGACGACGCGTCGCGCTCGTACCCGATCATCACGGGCGACTACTCGGCGACCCCGCGGTGGGCGTCGGTGCCGCTGGTCCCGGGCACGTCGGTCGACAAGCCGGTGCCGGTCTTCACGAAGCTCGACGACGCGATCGTCGAGGAGGAGATCGCGCGCGCCGAGCAGGCCTGACGTGGCACGCACGCGCGACCGTGGCTGGCCGCCGCCGCCGGAGCGGCTGCCGCTGCCGGTCGTCGACAACCACACGCACCTCGAGTCGGTGCTGGGGTGGGTGGCCGACGGCTGGCAGCGGGCCGCGGACGGCACGGCGGTCGACGACGCCCCCGCGCCGACGCTCGACGAGCACCTGGCGCGGGCTGCGGCCGTCGGTGTGGACCGGATGGTGCAGGTGGGCTGCGACTACGAGTCGGTCGTGCTGACGGCCGACCTCGTGCAGGCGCACCCCGCGCTGCTCGGGGCCGTCGCGATCCACCCGAACGAGGCCGTGCTGCATGCGGGCGTCCGGGAGGTCGCGCCCGACGGGCTGACGCCGGACCCGCGGTTCGTGCACGAGGACGTCGGGCTCGACGAGGCGCTCGCGCGCGTGGCGGCGGTCGCGCGTGCGACGCCGCGGGTGCGCGCGATCGGGGAGACGGGGCTCGACTTCTTCCGTGCGGGCCCGCGGGGTCGCGAGGTGCAGCGGGAGGCGTTCCGGGCGCACGTCGCGCTGGCCAAGGAGCTCGGACTCGCCCTGCAGATCCACGACCGCGACGCGCACGCCGAGGTCGTCGAGGTCCTGCTGGCGGACGGTGCGCCCGAGCGGACGGTCTTCCACTGCTTCTCGGGCGACGCGGAGCTGGCCAGGCTCGCGGTGTCGCACGGCTGGTTCCTGTCGTTCGCGGGGCCGGTGTCGTTCGGTGCGAACGACGACCTGCGCGCGGCGCTGCGCGAGGTCCCGCCCGGGCTGCTGATGGTCGAGACCGACGCGCCGTACCTCACGGTCCACCCGTTCCGTGGCCGGCCGAACGCGCCCTACCTGCTGCCGGGCACGGTCCGCACGGTCGCCGAGGTCACGGGCCGGTCGCTCGAGGACGTGTGCGCCGGGGTCTCGGCGACGGCGGAGCAGGTCTACGGTCCCTGGTGACCTCCCGGTCGCGTCGTCGGGGGCGGTGCGCGCGCTGGTCACCGGGCGTCCGGGGGTCGGCCGCGGGTGGTCGGCCCGGTCACGGATCGGTTACGGTCGGACAGGCGTCCACGACGGTCGCCGCAGGGTGGTCCGCGAGGGTCGCCCGAGCCGTCCCCTCCCGGCCCGAAGGACCCACCGCGTGCGCCCTGACCACCCGCCCGTGACCGCCGCGCGGTCGCGCGCGCTGCCCGCCGTCGCGCGGGCCGTGGTCCTGGCCCTCGTCGTCGGCGTGACCAGCGCGTTCGCGGTGCTGCACAAGGAGGTCACGCTCGACGTCGACGGCCGGTCGGTCGAGGTGCAGGCGTTCGGCCGGACGGTCGCGGACGTGCTCGAGGGCAGCGACGTGCAGGTCGGGGAGCGCGACCTCGTGGCACCCGGGCTGGCGGACCCGATCGCGCGCGGCGGGCAGATCGTCGTGAGGCACGGTCACGAGCTGCAGGTCGAGGTCGACGGCGAGGAGCGCACCGTCTGGAGCACGGCGCTCACGGTGGGCGAGGCCGTCGACGGCCTCGGGCTCCGCGACGGCGAGGTGCGCCTGTCGGCGTCCCGCAGCTCGGCGCTGGAGCGCGGTGACGTGCTGCGCGTCTCCACCCTCAAGACGATCCACCTGGTCGTCGACGGCCAGGTCATCGACGGTCTGAGCAGCGCCGCGGTCGTGCGCGACGCGCTCAAGGACGTCGGCCTGGTGCTGAACGAGGGCGACAAGGTGTCGGTGCCGCTCGACGCGACGGCGGTCGACGGCCTCGTCGTGCTGGTCACGCGCGCCGGCACGGGCGGTGAGACCCTCACCGAGGCGATGCCGTTCGAGACCCAGGAGGTCGAGGACGCGACGCTCGTCAAGGGCAACAAGGTCGTGAAGACCAAGGGTCGCGCGGGCGTGCGCACGACGATGTACGAGCTGCAGGTCGTGGGCGGCGTCGTCGTGGGCCGGACGCCGATCGCGTCGGTCGTCACGACCCCGCCCGTGACGCAGGTCGTGCGGGTCGGCACCGCGGAGCTCCCGGACCCGTCGACGGTCGCGGTCGAGCCCGGTACCGCGCAGGCGATGGGCAAGGAGATGGCCGCGGCCCGCGGCTGGGGCGACGACCAGTTCGCGTGCCTGCTGTCGCTCTGGAACAAGGAGAGCGGCTGGCGCGTCAACGCCGAGAACAGGTCGTCGGGGGCGTACGGCATCCCGCAGGCGCTGCCCGGTTCGAAGATGGCGACGGTCGGCGCGGACTGGCAGACGAACCCCGCGACGCAGATCACCTGGGGCCTCAACTACATCAGCGCCCGGTACGGCACCCCGTGCGGTGCGTGGGCGCACAGCCAGGCCAAGGGCTGGTACTGACCCGTCCCGCCGCGCGCCGCTGACCTGCGGCGACGCTCCCGTGTGACGTCTCTCACCCCGCCGGTGCGCCTGCGCGGGCTTGGAGATCTGTCACGGTTCCGTTACGGTCGCGTGTCGGTCCTGCCCGTCCGGGCCCCCGTGTGCCTCTGACACGCGGCGGTCGCAGTCGGTGGTGCAGGGCCGTGCGACGGCTCGGACAGCAGCCGTCACGACGGCCGGATCGGGGATCCGGGACCGGTGGGGGACGACCCGAGGGTCGACCTCCCGCGTGCGCCACGTGCCACGTGCCCACCGGGTGCCCTGCGCGGGCGCGACCTGGACCCCGTGCCCGGGCACGACGACGGCTGGAGCCTCGTGACCTTCACGACCCGATTCCGCAGTTCCTTCGCGCGCACCAGCGCCGAGTCCCCCCAGACGCCGGGGGACGAGACCCCGACCGCCACCGACGGTCAGGGCGCCGCGACGAAGGGCCTCCGGTCCGGTCGTCGACTGGTCCCGCTCGTCGCCGCCGCCACGGTCCTCCTCGTGGGGGGCGCGACGGCCGGCTACGCCCACGCGAACAAGGCCGTGACGCTCGACGTCGACGGTGAGGTCGTGCGCGTCACGACGTTCGCCGGCTCCGTCGACGGGCTGCTCGCCGAGCACGGCGTCCAGCTCGGCGAGCGTGACGTCGTCACGCCGAGCGGTGCGCTCACCGAGGGCACCGACGTCGTCGTGCGCCACGCGCGCCAGGTGACCGTCTCCCTCGACGGCACCGAGAAGCCGGTGTGGACCACCGCGATCACCGCCGACGAGGCGCTCGACACGCTCGCGTCCCGCGCGGACGACGTCGCCCTCGTCGCGTCCCGCTCCGCCGCCGGCGGCCGCCCCGAGCTCGCGCTCGACCTCACGCTGCACGGCTCCGCCGACGTCCTCGTCGACGGCCAGACGCTCCAGACGCCGGACGGCGACGCACGCGTCGCGCAGGTGCTCGGCGAGCTCGGCATCACGCTCAACCCGCTCGACCGCGTCTCGGTCCGCCAGTCGCCCGAGGGGCGCGTGCAGGTCGTCGTGAACCGTGTCGCCGTGCAGGAGGTCGCCTCGACCCACGCGGTGCCGTTCGCGTCGAGCACGCAGGAGGACGCGACCCTCTACACCGGGCAGCGCAAGGTCGCCGTCGCGGGCGTCGCGGGCGTGCGCACGCTCGTCGAGCGCGTCACGACGGTCGACGGCGTCGAGACGGCCCGCGAGACGGTGTCGGACCAGGTCACGCAGGCCCCGGTCGACGAGCTCGTCAAGACGGGCACCAAGGCCCGCCCGGCGCCGGCCCCCAAGGCGCCGTCGTCCGGCTCGACGGCCGCGGCCGGCCCGATCACGGCGGGCGGCAGCGCCGACTCGCTCAACTGGGCCGCGCTCGCGAGGTGCGAGTCCGGCGGCAACCCCGCCGCCGTGTCGTCGACGGGCAAGTACCACGGCCTCTACCAGTTCTCGGTGGCGACGTGGCAGGCGGTCGGCGGCGCCGGCCTCCCGTCCCAGGCCAGCCCCGACGAGCAGACCGCGCGCGCGAAGATGCTGTACAACCGCTCGGGTGCGGGCCAGTGGCCGCACTGCGGGAAGTACCTCTTCTCCTGACGCGTCCCTGACGCGCTCCGACGCCCGCCACCCCGCCCCGGGGTCGGCGGGCGTCGGCGTCCCCGCGCGAGCGCCTAGGCTCTTCGCCATGTCGACCTCGCTGCTCGGGCCCGCGGAGATCCGGGCGCTCGCCGAGCGGGCCGGGGTGCGGCCCACCAAGACCCTGGGGCAGAACTTCGTGCTCGACGCGGGCACCGTCCGCAAGATCGTGCGGCAGGCCGACGTCGGGCCGGGGGAGCGCGTCGTCGAGGTCGGTCCCGGACTCGGGTCGCTGACGCTCGGGCTGCTCGAGGCGGACGCGGACGTCGTCGCGGTCGAGATCGACCCGGTCCTCGCGCGGCTGCTGCCCGGCACGGTCGCGGAGCACGTGCCCGGGCTCACGGTGGTGCAGGCCGACGACGTGGACGGCTCGCCCGTCGTCGTGCTGCGCGACGCGGACGGGCGCGACCGTCTGACGGTCGTGCTGCGCGACGCCCTCGAGGTGCGCGAGCTCCCCGGGAAGCCGCCCGTCGCGCTCGTCGCCAACCTGCCCTACAACGTGTCCGTGCCCGTCCTGCTGACGTTCCTCGAGCGGTTCGACTCCCTCGAGCGGGCGCTCGTCATGGTGCAGGCCGAGGTCGCGGACCGCCTCGCCGCACCGCCCGGCAGCCGCACGTACGGCGTGCCGTCGGCGAAGGCCGCCTGGTACACGCACGCGCGCCGCACCGCGACGGTCGGCCGCTCCGTGTTCTGGCCCGTCCCGAACGTCGACTCCGCGCTGGTCCGGCTCGACCGCCGCGAGCCGCCGACGACCACCGCGGCCCGCGAGGAGGTGTTCGCGGTCGTCGACGCGGCGTTCGCGCAGCGGCGCAAGATGCTGCGCCCAGCCCTCGCCACGCTCGCCGGGTCGGCCGACGCCGCGCAGGCCGCGCTCGTCGCCGCGGGCGTGGACCCGCAGGCCCGGGGCGAGAGGCTCGACATCGAGGCGTTCGCACGCATCGCCGAGCAGCTCGCGTCCCCCGCGGGCGCGGGTCCTGGCGGACCTGGCACAGTGGAGCCGTGACGCTGACCCCCGTGGCCCCGCTGCCCGAGCACGAGGTCAGGGTCCGCGCGCCCGGGAAGATCAACCTCTCGCTGCGCGTCGGGCCGCGCGACGAGGACGGCTACCACCCGCTGTCGACGGTGTTCCAGGCGGTCGGCGTCTTCGAGGAGGTCGTCGCGACGCCGTCGGAGACCTTCGAGCTCACGGTGAGCGGACCGCAGGCGGAGGTCGTCCCGACCGACGACGGCAACCTCGCGCTCCAGGCCGCACGCCTGCTCGCCGAGCGCGTCGGGATCGACACCGGTGTGCACCTGCACGTCGTCAAGGACGTGCCCGTCGCGGGCGGCATGGCGGGCGGCTCGGCCGACGCCGCTGCCGCGCTGGTCGCGTGCGACGCGCTCTGGCGGACCGGCCTGAGCCGCGACGACCTCCTGGACCTCGCCGCGAGCCTCGGGTCGGACGTGCCGTTCTCCCTGACCGGCCACACCGCCGTCGGGTCGGGGCGCGGGCACCTGCTGACGCCGGCCCTCACGCGCGGCGAGTTCCACTGGGCGTTCGCGGTGCAGCACCGCGGCCTGTCGACGCCCGCCGTGTACCGCGCCTTCGACGAGCTGCACGGGCACGACACCCCCGCCGAGCCGGACGCCGAGGCGGACGTCCCGCTCATGCAGGCGCTGCGCGCCGGTGACGCCCGTGCGCTCGGTGCCGCGCTCCACAACGACCTGCAGACGGCGGCCCTCGAGCTCGACCCCGGCCTCGCCGAGCCGCTCGCCGTGGCTGAGGACGCGGGGGCGCTCGGCGTGATCGTGTCCGGGTCCGGCCCGACCGTCGCCGCGCTCGCACGCAGCCGGCAGCACGCGCTCGTCCTCGCGGCCGCGTTCACCGCGTCGGGCGTCGCGGACCGCGTGCTCACCGCCGCCGGTCCGGTCGCAGGTGCCCGGGTGGTGTCGGCGACGGACTGACCGGTCGTCGCCGTGCGGCGTCGGCGGCCGGTGACCGCGGCCGGTGACCAGCGCGGTCGTCGAGGGCCCGATCCCGGCGGGTAGCCTGTCGCCTCGATGGCTCACCTGCTCGGCGCGGACCGCGTCACCCTCACGCTCGGCACGCGCACGCTCCTCGACGAGGTCAGCCTCGGCCTGGACGACGGCCAGCGCATCGGCGTCGTCGGTCCCAACGGCGCCGGCAAGTCCACCCTGCTGCGCGTCCTCGCCGGCCTCCAGGGGCCGGACGCCGGACGCGTCACGCGCGCGGGCGGTGCCCGGGTCGCCGTGCTCGACCAGCGCGACGAGCTCACGCCCGGCACGGTCCTCGACGCGGTGCACGGGTCGGCCGACGCGCACGAGTGGGCGTCCGACGCACGCATCCGCGCGGTGCACGCGGGCCTGCTGTCCGACGTCGGCCTCGACACCGACGTGTCGTCGCTGTCCGGCGGGCAGCGTCGCCGGGTCGCGCTCGCGGCGCTGCTGGTCCGCGACGACGAGGTGCTCGTGCTCGACGAGCCCACCAACCACCTCGACGTCGAGGGGGTCGCGTGGCTCGCCGCGCACCTCGTCGAGCGGTACGCGCGCGGGTCCGGTGCGCTCGTCGTCGTGACGCACGACCGCTGGTTCCTCGACGCGGTGTGCACGCGCACCTGGGAGGTGCACGACGGCGGCGTCGACCAGTACGACGGCGGGTACGCCGCCTACGTGCTCGCACGCGCGGAGCGTGCGCGGACCGCGGCCACCACGGAGGAGAAGCGGCAGAACCTGCTGCGCAAGGAGCTCGCGTGGCTGCGGCGCGGCGCACCCGCCCGCACGTCGAAGCCGCGGTTCCGCATCGACGCCGCGAACGCGCTCATCGCCGACGAGCCGCCGCCGCGCGACCGCATGGAGCTCGCCCGCATGGCGACGGCCCGGCTCGGCAAGGACGTGCTCGACGTCGAGGACGTGACCCTCGCGTTCGGCGACAAGGTGCTGCTCGACGACGTGACCTGGCGGCTGGGCCCGGGCGACCGGATCGGGGTCGTCGGCGTCAACGGCGCCGGCAAGACGACGCTGCTGCGCCTGCTCGCCGGGCGGCTCGCGCCCACGTCCGGGCGGGTCAAGCGCGGCAAGACCGTCGCGGTCGCCGAGCTGCGGCAGGACGTCGAGGACCTCGACGAGCTCGCGGACCTGCGCGTCGTCGAGGTCGTCGAGCGCGAGAAGCGGTCGATCGTCGTCGGCGGCAAGGAGCTCACCGCGTCGCAGCTCGTCGAACGGCTCGGCTTCCCGCGCGACCGCGCGCGCACCCCGGTGCGCGACCTGTCCGGTGGCGAGCGGCGGCGCCTGCAGCTGCTGCGGCTGCTCGTCGGCGAGCCCAACGTGCTGCTGCTCGACGAGCCGACCAACGACCTCGACACCGACACGCTCGCCGCGCTCGAGGACCTGCTCGACGGCTGGCCCGGCACGCTCGTCGTCGTCTCGCACGACCGGTACCTGCTCGAGCGCGTGTGCGACCGGCAGGTCGCGCTGCTCGGCGACGCGAAGCTCCGCGACCTGCCCGGCGGCGTCGAGCAGTACCTCGAGCTGCGCCACGCGGCAAGTGAGGCCCAGCCGCCCGCGGCGACCTCGCCCGCCTCCGACACGCCGCTGCCGGGGGACGCCACCGCCGTCGCGGGTCCCACGCAGGCCGAGGTCCGCGCCGCCCGCAAGGAGATCGCGCGCATCGAGCGACGGCTGTCGCGCATCGCCGACCTCGAGAAGGACCTGCACGACAAGATGGCCGCGCAGGCGACCGACCACCAGGCCGTCCTCGCGCTCGATGCCGAGCTGCGCACGCTCGCCGCCGAGAAGGACGACCTCGAGGCCGCCTGGCTCGAGGCCGCGGAGGTCGCGGGCTAGTCCGGGCCCGGGCTGCGCCGTCCGGCGGTCACGCGCCCAGCAGGTTCGACGCCGCGACGGCCGTCGCCGCCCCGACCACGAGCAGCAGCGTGCCCAGCATCGTGCAGATGCGGCCGGGCGACAGCCCCGCGAGCACCTGCCGGACGGTGCCGAGGAACGTGCCGAGCTGCTCGAGCGTGGCTCCCGCGGGCAGCATCCCGCCCACGGCCGACTGGGGCTTGTCGGGGTCGGGCGGCGTGTGGGGCACGGGCGGGACGGCGAACGCGTCGGACCGCACGGCCTCCGCGGTGAGCAGGCCGACGCCGACGCCGACGAGCAGCGCCCCGACCGCGACCGCCGCGCCGATGCCGTACATCGCGAGCGCTCGGTCCGCCGACGTCCCGGCGACGACGACCGCGACCGACGCCGCGACGGCGAACCCCGCACCACCCGCGGCGCTCCACCACCGCACCGAGCGGAGCGCGCTCGCGCGGTCGTGCAGCGGCGCCCACGTGACCGCCCCGAGGTGCGGCTGCTGCTCCGGCTCGCTCGACGTCCCGGCCATGGCGAGGTCCCCCCGATCCTCGTGCGCCCGACCCGTCCAGCGTCCGCTCCTGGACCGCGCGCGACAAGGATGATCCTCACGCGGCGGTCGCGACGGACCTCCGGCCGCGGCGGACGTCGCCGACGCCGCGCGGTTGCCGGGCGTGGTGGGGGCTGCGAGCGTGGCTCGTCGGTCGGCGTCGAGCCGGGGCGTCGTCACCGCGCTCGCCCGCGTCGACGGGGAGCCGGGCAGAGCGGAGGTCGTCGTGCCCGTGTGGGCGGAGGCGGGCCTGTGGGGCCTCGTCGCAGGTGCGGCGCTCGTCCTCGGCGCGCTCGTGGGGTGGCGGCTGCGCGTCCCGCAGCGCGTGGTCGCCGGGATCATGGCGTTCGGAGCCGGTGTGCTCATCTCGGCGCTGGCGTTCGACCTCGTCGACGAGGCGGAGCGCACGGGCGGCCTGACGGCGACCGTCGTCGGGTTCCTCGCGGGCGCGCTCGCGTACGTCGGCGCGAACGTCGTGCTCGCCCGGCGCGGTGCCCGGCACCGCAAGCGCTCGCAGGACCAGCAGTCGGGCCCGGAGGAGAGCGGCAGCGGTGCCGCGATCGCGATCGGTGCGCTGCTCGACGGGATCCCGGAGTCCGTCGTCCTCGGGCTCTCGCTGCTGGGCGGCGGAGGCGTCGGCGTGTCCGTGCTGGCCGCCATCGCGATCTCGAACCTCCCGGAGGGGTTGTCGAGCGCCTCCGGGATGCGCAACGCGGGGCGCAGCGCGCGCTACGTCTTCGGGGTGTGGGGCGGTATCGCCGTCGCGAGCGGGCTCGCCGCGCTCCTCGGCGCGTTGCTGCTCCAGGACGCCCCGGCGCAGGTGGTCGCGGCGATCACGGCCGTCGCCGCCGGGGCGATCCTCGCGATGGTGGCCGACACGATGATTCCCGAGGCGTTCGAGCGGACCCACCTGTACGCCGGCCTCATCGCGACCGTCGGGTTCCTGCTGGCGTTCGCGATCGAGCGCGCCTGACGCCCGGTGCGTCCGTGCGGCGGTCGTCGCGCGTGCGGAGCCTCACGCGCCCGACGTCGTGGGGCGTACCTGCGCCCAGCGCTCGCGGGTGAGGAAGGCGAGCTGTGCGCGCTTGGTCGGGAGGTCGACGACGGGTCCGAGCACGAAGCCCTGGCGGATGGCGCGTGACACCGCCCGGTCGTTGCGCGCGTCGGGCTCGATGACGACGCGACGTGCGGCCGGCGGTTCGAAGAGCGCGTCGAGCACGGCACCCATGAGCAGCGTCGAGAAGCGCGGGGTCGGGCGGCCGCGCGCACCGAGCAGGAAGTGCAGGCCGAGGTCGCCCGGCTGGACGTCGTAGGCCTCGCCGACCGGGTCGTGCTCGGGCTCGTACGTCTGCAGCAGCGCGACGGGCAGGCCGTCGCGGCGCAGCAGGAACGCGTGATGGCTCGGCAGGCCGTCGACGAACGCGTACGTGTCGCGCAGCTCGGTGCGGCTCAGCCCGCCGAGGCCCCAGAACCCGGTGTGCGGCTGCGTGACCCAGGCGTGCACGGTGTCGAGGTCGCCGTCGGGGTCGAGGACCGTCGTCGTGAGGACGCCCAGGCCGGGCACGTCGCGCTCGTCGACGACCGTGCCGCGCGGGCCCGAGCGCAGGCGCGCGCCCGTCGTGGGGGCGGTGGTGGTCATGGCAGGTCCTCCCGGTGCAGCCGGTCCCAGTCGGTGACGACCTCGGTCGTGCGGGCGTCGAGCCACGCGTCGAGCTGGTCGAGGGCGTGCGGGTCGCCGGGCACGCCGCTCGCGCCGAACGGCACGTTCCAGCGGCTGCGCTCCCGGTCGGCCAGGTCCCACACGTAGCGCGCGACCGAGACGCGCCACGACCGGTGCGTGACGCCGGGGGTCGACGACGTCGAGCGCACGCACTCCGTGTCGCCGCCGACGCCGGCGTCCACCCGGAACGGGGACGCGCACCCCGGGACCTCGTCGAGCACGTGCAGGGGATGCAGGCGGTGCAGGTCCGCCCAGGCGGGCGCGTCGGCGGGCGCGCCGTCCCCGTGGGCCTCGGCGACCACGTCCTCGAGCGCGGCACGGACCAGGGCCGGTCCGTCGAGACGCAGGCGGTCCGGGTCCGCGCGGTCCGCGTCGAGGAGCGCGGGAAGCGCGTCGGCGACCCGTGCGGGCACGACGAACCACGGCGCGAGGACAGGGCCGGCGCCCGCGTCGTCGTGCAGGGCCGCGAGCGACGGGTGCGCGGCGACGCGTCGGACGAGGGCCGACCGCCAGCGTGCGAAGTCGGCCGCGCTCCGGCTGTCGGCCGCCATCTCCCGGTCCCACGCCAGGAGCCGGTCGCGCAGCCTGCGTGCGTCGGCCGACAGGTCCACGGCGGCGGCCGAGACGTCCACGTCGGCGGGCGGGAGGTGCGCGAGGAGGCGGGCGGCGCCGTCGTGCCGCACGTCGCCGTGCACGCGCGCGGTGCTCGCCGCGTTCGCGGGCTCGTCGCGGGTCGCGTCGAGCAGCGTGCGGATGCGACGGGCTCGCTGCGGTGGGGCGTACAGCGCGCCCAGGTCCTGGTCGGGGCGTGCGGGGCGCTCGTTGGCGTCGACCGCGACGTCGGCGACCGGCTCGGGGTCGACGGGCGACACCCAGCGCGGCGGGCGCCCGGCGTCGGACCACGCGTCGTGCGGGCGGTGCCGGAGGCCCGCGTCGCGGTCGGGGACCCGTCCGGCGACGACGCGCAGGACCACGCCGCGCCGGTCCGCGACGAGCACGCGGTTGACCGGGTCGACCCAGTCCCGCAGCACGTCGGCGACCTGGGCCGCGGTGCGCACGTGCAGCAGCCGACGCAGGCACCCGACGCCCGCGTCGGCGGTCGCGCGCACGGGGAAGCGCACGGACCACGCGTCGCGCTCGACGGGCTCGTCGCCGGTCGCCGCGCCGCGTCCGCTCCCGCCCGACGTGGCGTCGCGCGGGGCGCGGACGGCCACGCGAGCAGGACCGTCGTCTGACGCGCCCTCCTGGCTCGAGGTCTCGTCGTCGCGCGGCGCGGGACGGTCGTCGGTGCCGCCCTGCCACAGCACCGGGCCGCGCGCGGTCTCGCCGACCAGCACCGGGACGTCCTCACCGCCGCGGACGCGGACCGTCTCCTCGTGCACCGTCGCCGGCTCCCAGCCGTCCGGCCCGCGCGCCTGCCAGCCGTCGGACGACCGGCGCAGGCGCTCGCGGAACACCTCGACGTGGTGCGCCATCGCGTTCGTCACGCCCCACGCGACGTCGCCCGTGTGCGCGACGTGCGGCACCCCGGGGACGCCCGGGAACGCGAGCCCGACGACGTCGACGCCCGGGCACGCGAGCCGGACCTGCTGGTAGACGCCCGGGAGCTCGAGCAGGCGGTGCGGGTCGCCCGC
This sequence comes from Cellulomonas sp. H30R-01, assembly GCF_010119915.1. Classification (NCBI taxonomy): domain Bacteria; kingdom Bacillati; phylum Actinomycetota; class Actinomycetes; order Micrococcales; family Cellulomonadaceae; genus Cellulomonas; species Cellulomonas sp. H30R-01. Next base: position 148,869 of record NZ_CP048210.1, read on the forward strand.
GACGAGCGGGAGACCGCTCGCGGTGCGCGACCCGTGCAGCGCCCACGCGTTGCTGCCGCCCGAGCCGGGGTCGCCCGCACCGCCCGCGGCGTCGAACAGGCCGACGGCGTCGTCGCCGAGCGCGCGCGCGACGTGGTCGTTCCACAGCAGCCGCGGGAACGTCGAGAACAGCACGTGCGCGACGAGCAGCACCCCGACCGGTCCCCACGCGGGCCACGGCTCACGTGGGGTGGAGCCGCCGAGGTGCGCGTCGAGCGCCTCGACCTCCGCGACGGGTCGCCCGCGCAGGCCGTCGTCGATCCCACGGACGTACGCGGCGAGCCACGCGCGGTCGTCGTCGGGCAGCGCGTCGTGCACCCGGCGCGCGGTGTGGGCGATGCGCAGGCGTCGCGCGAGCACGTCCCAGTCGATGCCCGCCGGGCCGATCCGCTCCGCGAGCCGACCCTCCGCACGCCAGAGGTCGACCTCGACCTGCCACGCGCGGTCGACCGCCGTCACGAGACCTTGCCCGTACGCGAGGCCGAGCTCGTCGTCCGCGCGCACGTGCGGCACGCCCCACGCGTCGCGGAACACCTCGACCGTCATGCGCCCACCCTGCTGCGGGCCCGAGCGGTCGCGCACGTCGTCACGCACGCGCGGGCGCGCGTCGCCGGGGACGCGGACGCGCACGCCGTCATGCGTCGCGCCGCCGCGCGACCGGGTTGGCGAGCGTGCCCGCGTAGATGAGCGAGCCCGACGGGTCGGTCAGGTCGACCATCTGCGCGGTGTTCCGCAGCTGGAGCCGGTTGAGGCACGAGTGCGCGAAGCGCCGGGCGCGCAGGTCGACGCGTCGGTGCAGGTCGGGGTGGCGTGCGGCGTGCGCGTCGATCACGTCCGCCACGAGGCCCCAGAACGCCCGCTCGTCGAGCAGCCCGTCGGTGTCGAGGATCGCGGCGAGGTGCCGCAGGAACCCGTCGAACACGTCGGTGAAGACGGCGAGCGCGGCCTCGTCGGCGTCCACGGGGTGCCGCACGCGCGCGACCTCGTCGGGCAGGGGCCGGTCGGTGAGGACGACGACCTCCTCGCCGATGTCCTTGAGGAACGCGCCGACCGGCACGTGCGCGTCGAGGTCGAGGATGACGTTCTCGCCGTGCGGCATGAACGCGAGGTCGTGCGCGAGCAGGCAGTGCACGAGCGGCGTGAGGTAGACGTCGAGGTAGCGCCGCACCCACGCGGTCGCGTCGAGCCCGGACGCGGCGACGAGCGCGCCGACGTAGGACGCGCCGTCCGCGTCGCGGTGCAGCAGCGACGCCATGGTCGCGAGCGCGTGCCCGGCCGGGACGAGCGGGACGGGACTCTCGCGCCACAGCGCGGCGACCATCTTGCGGTGCGCGTTCGGCTGCGGCGTGCGGTGGTACGCGTCGCCGGTGTACCCGATCGAGACGCGCTCGCGCAGCACGCGGAACCCGAGTGCGCCCAGCACGGGGTCACCCGCGACGAGGTCCGCGACCCAGTCGTTGATGACCGGTGTCGCCGCCATGTACGCGGGGGACAGGCCCCGCAGGAAGCCCATGTTCTGGATCGCGAGCGCGACCTTGACGTAGTGCCGCGACGGGTCGGACACGTTGAGCAGCGTGCGGATCGACTGCTGCGGCAGGTGGTCGTCGTCGCCCGTGCCCAGGAGGACGAGGTCGCGGCGGGCGACGTCGGGCGCGAACGTGATCGCGAGCCGGTGCTCCCACTGCCACGGGTGCACGGGCAGCCAGCGGTAGCCGGCCGGGTCGAGGCCCAGGTCGTGGAGCTGCGCGTGGAACCGGGCGATCGTCGCGCCGCCCAGCTCCGCGAGGTAGAACGCGTCCTCGTCGAGCCCCGCGCCGAGCGCGAGGTGGCTGACGTCGCGCCGCACCGCGAGCCACACGAGCCGCACGGGCCGGCCGGCCTCGGGCGCGTAGGCCGCGTGCTCGGTGACGCCGAACCCGATGCGCCCGTTGTTCGCGACGAACGACGGGTGCCCCTCGGTCATCGCGGCCTCGACCTCCCACAGCGGTGCGCCGACGAGGTCCGCGGCCGACGGGCCGCCGTGGTGCGCCTTGAACGCGCCGCTCGCGAGCGTCGACGCGATCTCCTCCAGGTACACCGCGAGCAGGTGGTCGGGGATGCGCAGCAGCGGCTGCAGCTCCAGGACCAGCGCCATCGCGTCGAGCGGCGCGGGCTCGCCGTCGACGTCACGCGTCAGGCTGGCCTCGTCGAGCGCCCAGTGCTCCAGCGACAGGCGACGGGCACGGAACCGGTAGACGACGCGGCCGTGGTCGAGGACCACGCGGTAGTCGTGCGGGTCGCGCTCGTCGTCGACGGGCCCCGAGGGCTCGAGATGCTCGGCGGGAGCGGTGGCCGTCGCCGCGGACTCCTCCAGGACAGGCGCGAGCAGCCGCTCGTGCGTGAGCTCCGACAGGGCCTTCGCGACGAGGTGCCGCTGCGCGACGGCCATGGTCTCGGGCCGCAGGTGCGCGACGGCGCTCCGCAGAGGCGTCAGCCCGGTGCCCGGACGTTCGGTGGTGGCGGTCATCGCAGGGTCCTTCCCAGGGGGCTCGCGGCGAGGTCGGCGCGCGTGCAGACGGACAGCAGCGCGCGCTTGCCGGGGAGGTCGACCTCCCGCAGCACGCGGAACCCGGCCGCGGCGTTCTTCGCGGCGATGCGGGTGTTGGTGACGTCGGGCTCGACGACGACGCGCGTCGCGCCGAGGTCGTCGAGCACGAACCGCACGACCTCCCGCATGACGGCCGAGGTGAGGCCGTGCACGGGGGCGCCGGTCGGCGGCGCGACGAGCAGGTGCATGCCCACGTCGCCGGGCTCGGCGTCGTGGACCGCGGCGAGCAGCACGTGCGCGGGGTCGTACGTCTCGACGAGGAACGTCGGCTCCCCGTCGACACGGCCCAGCCACGCGTGCTGGTGCGGGTCGGCCGCGAGGTCGTCGAGGTACGCGCGCAGCTCGTCGACGGTCAGGTGGCCCATCTCCCACGCCGTGGACCGCGGGTGCGTGAGCCACGCGTGCAGGCGCGCGAGGTGGGCGGCGGCGTCGAGCGGCTCGAGCGTCACGTCGAGCGAGGCGGCCGTCGTCGCCGTCATCGGGCACCGCCGACGAGCACGTCCGCGTCGGCGTCGGCGGGCGCGACCGGTCGCGCGTCGGCGGGCACCCCGAACTCCTGGAACGCGATGCGGCGCTCGCGGGGGTAGACCTCGTGCCCGACGACGGCCTCGAGGATCGCCGACGACCGCCACGCGCCGAACCCGAGGTCGGGTGCGGTGACGCCGTGCGTGTGCTCCTCGCCGTTCTGCACGAACACGCGCCCGCGCCCGCCGTCGACGGAGTAGTCGCGCGCGACGGCGAACCGTCCGCGCTCGTCGAGGTCGAGGCGGTCGAGCACGGGGTCGAGGAACGCGGGGACCTGCGCGGCGTACCCGGTCGCGAGGACCAGCGCGTCGGTCGTCCGCTCGTGCTCGGCGTCGAGCTGCCCGTGCCGCAGCCGCAGCGTGAACCGCTCGCCGTCCCACCGCGCGCCGACGACCTCGGTGTCCGTGAGGAGCGTCGTCGGGACGGGTCCGGCGGCGCTCTTGCGGTAGAGCGTGTCGTAGATGTCGTCGACGAGCGCCGCGCTGATGCCCTTCGACAGCGCGCGCTGCTCGCGCCCGACCCGGTCGCGCACGTCCGGCGGGAGGCCGTGGAAGTGGTCCGTGTACTCCGGGGACGTCATCTCGAGCGTGAGCTTCGTGTACTCCATCGGGAAGAACCGCGGTGAGCGCGTGACCCAGTCGAGCCGGTAGCCGCACCGGTCGACGTCCTCGAGCAGGTCGCGGTAGATCTCGGCCGCCGACTGCCCGCTGCCGACGACGGTCACGCTGCGCGCCGCCTGCAGCGACGCCCGGGACGGCAGGTAGTCGGCGCTGTGCACGACAGGCCCGCCGAGGCCCCGCAGCGCGGACGGGACCACCGGCTGCGTGCCGACGCCGAGCACGACGTGCCGCGTCCGGTACGTCTCGACGCCGCCGTCGGGCCGCTGGGCGCGCACGAGGTAGTCGTCGCCGTCGGCCTCGACCTGCACGACGGCGCGCCCCCAGCGCAGCGTCGCGAGCCGGCCGGCGACCCACCGGCAGTACGCGTCGTACTCGGCGCGCAGCGGGTAGAACGACTCGCGGATGTAGAAGGGGTAGAGCCGCCCGGTGGCCTTGAGCCAGGCGAGGAACGAGAAGCGCGACGTCGGGTCGGCCATCGTCACGAGGTCGGCGAGGAACGGGACCTGGATGGTCGCGCCCTCGAGCATCATCCCGTGGTGCCACGCGAAGCCGTCGCGGCCGTCGAGGAAGACCGCGTCGAGCCCGAGCGGGTCGGCGAGCGCGGCGAGGCCCAGGTTGAACGGGCCGATGCCGATGCCGACGAGGTCGTGCGTGCGGGTGCCGGTCGTGCCGTTCGCGCTCGCGCTCACCGGGCCACCGCCGCCGCGTCCGCGACCAGGTCGTCGCCCTCGACGAGCGCGGCCCCGGCGGCGCGCACGAGCTCGAGCACGCCGGCGACGTCGTCGAGCGTCGTGTCGGGGTTGAGCAGCGTGAGCTTGAGGCACGGCCGCCCGTCGACGACCGTCTTGGCGACGAGCGCGCGCCCCGAGCCGAACAGCGCCGCGCGGACCTGGGGGACGAGCGCGTCGGCCTGCGCGTCCGGGACCCCCGCGGGCTGGTACCGGAACAGGACGGTCGACAGCTGCGAGCGCCCGACGAGGACGAGGTCGTCGTCCTCGTCGACCCACCGCTGCGCGGCGGCGGCGAGGTCGAGCACCTCGTCGAACATCGCCCCGAGCCGGTCGGCGCCGAGCGCGCGCAGCGTCGTCCAGAGCTTGAGCGCGTCGAACCGGCGCGTCGTCTGGAGCGACTTGTCGACCTGGTTCGGCTCGTCGCTGTCCTGCGGGTTGAGGTAGTCGGCATGCCACGCGACGGGTGCGAGGTCGGCGGGGTCGCGCACGAGGAGCGCGCTCGACGACACCGGCTGGAAGAAGCTCTTGTGGAAGTCGACGGTGACGGAGCGGGCGCGCTCGATGCCGTCGAGCAGGTGCCGGCGGGTGGGGGAGACGAGCAGCCCGCAGCCGTAGGCGGCGTCGACGTGCAGCCACGTGCCGTCGGCCTCGCAGACGCGTGCGACGGGGTCGAGCGGGTCGACGCAGCCGCGGTCGGTCGTGCCCGCGGTCGCGACGACCGCCATCGGGACGTCGCCCGCGGCGCGGATCGCGGCGAGCGTGGCCGCGACGCCGTCGGGCCGCAGCCGCCCGACCGCGTCGACGGGGGCGGCGACGACGGCATCGGTCGCGAGGCCCAGCAGGAGCGCGGCCTTCTGGACGCTGAAGTGGCTCGACGTGCTGGCGACGACGCGCAGCCGCGGCAGGATGGCGCCACGGTCGGCGACGCCGGCGAGCGCGTGCTCGCGCGCCAGCAGCAGCCCCTGCAGGTTCGACTGCGTGCCGCCCGAGGTGAAGATCCCGTCCCCGGCGGCGAAGCCGATGCGGCGCGCGGTCCAGTCGACGACGCTGCGCTCGACGAACGTCCCGACCCCCGACTGGTCGAAGGTGTCGACCGACGGGTTGACGGCGGCGAGCACGGCCTCGGTCGCGACGGCGGGGAGCACGACGGGGCAGTTGAGGTGGGCCGCGTAGGTCGGCAGGTGGAACCACACCGCGTGCTCGAGGACGAGGTCGTCGACCTCGCGCAGCGCCGCGGGCGTGCCGATCGCCGGCCCGTCGAGGTCGACGGCGTCGACGAGCGACCGCAGCTGTGCGGGCGTCGCGCCGGAGTACGGCTGGGTGGTGGTCCGCAGGCGTGCGGCGATCCGGTCGACGGTGGTGCGCACCGTGTCGGCGTAGTGGTCGGCGGTGCGGGACGACAGCAGCTCGCGCACGCGAGGCCCCCCTGGGGTCGACGAAGTGGAGCGCTTCGCGGTGAGGTGATCCTTACCCAGCGAAGGCTCGCCTAACCTAACCGCATGCTCGCATGCGTCAAGCCGTGCGCCGAGGCGTGGACGATCCGGGTGAGACGGACAGGCGTCCGGGTCGGCGGGCGCGCGGCGGGCGCGGACCGTCGACGGTGCAGGTCAAGGCGTGCGGCGGCCGGCGCGCGCGGCCGCCGACGACCAACCGTCGCGGTGCAGCCGCTCGATCCCGTCGAGCAGGAGGTCGAGCGAGAACTCGAACTCGAACCGGTCGTCGCAGCCGGCCTCGACGACGCTGCCGGGATCGTGCGACGCCGCGCTCGCGACCGCGACGACGTGCGGGAACGCGGCGACGAACATCGCGGCGGTCTCGTCGTCGAGCGGCGTGCCCGCGGCCGTCGACTCGGTGTGCAGCTCCTGGCTGAACCCGAGCGCGCGGCTGCCGAGCGTGTGCATGACGTGGTGCGTGAGGTCGGTCGTGAGGCCGCCGCGCAGCAGGATCGCGATGGTCGCGTCGAGGTGGCCGAGGATGACCGGCGTCGGCGCCTCCTGCGCCTCGAGCACGCGGCGGGCCCACGGGTGCCGGAGCAGCGCGGCGCGCGCGTCGAGGATCCGGGTGCGCAGCGCGTCCTTCCACGGCAGGTCGGGATCGGTCGCGGGGATCTCGCCTATCACGCGGTCGACCATCGCGTCGAGCAGCTCGTCCTTGTGCGCGACGTGCTTGTACAGCGCCATCGGGACGACGCCCAGCTCCTGCGCGAGCCGCCTCATGCTGACGGCGTCGACACCCTCGGCGTCGGCGAGGTCGAGCGCGGCGTCCAGCACGCGGTCGCGCGTGAGCGGCGCGCGTCGCTCCTCCGCCATCCGGGTCACCTCCTTGACCGGTGTACACCGTACACCTACAGTCGGTCCGCATCAGGTGTACGCCGTACACCTCATCGAGCCGGGAGCACCGTCATGAAGTCCAGCCGTGGGAACGCCGTCGTCGTCGGCGCCTTCTTCGTCCTCGCCGCCGTCGCGGCCGTCGCGGGCCTCGCGCTCTACCAGCCCGCGCTGAGCGACCCGGGGTACGTGCTCGGCGGCGGGGCCGACACGCAGGTCCTGCTCGGCGGACTCCTCGAGGTCGTGCTCGCGGTGTCCTGCATCGGGACGGCCGTCACGATCTACCCCGTGATCCGGCGGCACGCCCCCGCGGCGTCGATCGCGTACGTCGCGGGCCGGCTGCTCGAGGCCGCCGTCATCTGCGTCGGGATCGTCGCGACGCTCGCGCTCGTCACGCTGCGCCAGGAGCGCGCCGCGGGCGTCGAGGGCACCGCCGACGACGGCGCGCTCGTCGCCGTCGCGCACGGCCTCGTCGCCGTGCACGACTGGACGTTCCTCCTCGGGCCTGGGCTCGTGATCGGTCTCAACACCCTCGTGCTCGCGGCCGTCGTCCACCGCGCGCGCCTCGTCCCGCGCGCGATCACGGTGCTCGGTCTCGTCGGCGGCCCGCTCGTCTTCCTGTCCTCGACGCTCGTGCTGTTCGGGGCGTACGCGCAGGTCTCGCCGGTCGCGATGGCCGCTGCGATCCCCGTCACCGCCTGGGAGATGAGCCTCGCGGTCTACCTGATCGTCAAGGGCTACCGCACGTCCACGCAGCTGCCGGTCGCGAGCGACGTCGTCGACGCGGGTCGGCACACGGTCGCGCTTCCGGCCTGACCGACCCACCACCCGGCGCGCCGGACCGGCTCTCGGGCCGTCCGGCTCGTCGCCGGGCCGCACGACTCACCGGCGCCCGCGCGGGTCGCCCCACCGCGCGGGCGCCGGGAGAGTCGGAGGGGCGGCGTCAGTGCGCGTGCCGCCCGGCCGCGGACGTCAGCTCGTTCGGCGTGACGTCGAGCTCGGCCGACCGCCACACCTCGCCGGTCGCGACGTCGACCGCGAGCACCCGGTTCGTCGCCGGGTCCGTGACGTAGGCGGTCCGGTCGAGGACGTGCAGCGTCGGGCGGGGCTCCTGCCACTCGTCGGGCTCGGTCCACGCGTCGATCAGCGGGATCGAGCGCGTGAGCGTCCCGGCCTCGGGGTCGATCACGTGCAGCGACCCGTCGGTCCCGAGGACCAGGGCCTCGCCGTCGTGGCCGCGGCCGAGCGAGCGGAAGGTGTACGACGCCGGCAGGTCGACCAGGCGCAGCGACGCGGTGCGGGTGTCGACGAGCGACACGCGCGTCGGCCGCTCGAGCTCGGCCTCGGGGTCGGACTTGTAGTCGCCGAGCACGACGGGCGACTCCTCGCTGCCCGCCTGGTTGCCGATGCGCCCGTACGCGTCGGGGCTCGCGACCTTGGTGATCGTGTCCTCGCCGACGACGACGAGGCCGTCCTGGCAACCCACGACGACGACCTCGTCCGCGGCGACAGCCTCGCCGTGCACCCCGGGGCACGCGTCGGTCGCGGCGACCTCGGCGTCGTCCGCGTCGAGCAGCCGCACGCCGCTGCGCTCCTCCTCGGTGCCGTCCGACACGACGAGCGCGTCGTCCCCGCGCAGCACCGCGACGCCGTGGTGCGGCGACGGGGTCGTGTACGTGCGGGTCACGGCGTCCTCCCCGCCCGCGACGTCGTGCACGTCGAGCACCGTGACCTCGCCGGTGCCGTCGTCGAACAGCGCGACGCGGTCGTCGTGCACGACGACGTGCCCCGGCTTCTCGGCGGCGTAGGTGACGTCGGTGAGGACGGGGTCGGCGGTCCAGTAGTGGGCGTGGTCGCCGTGCTCCTCGGCCCAGGTGCCCGCGTCGAGCACCTGGAAGCCCGCGTCGGTCGACACCATCACGTGGCGGCCGTCGCCCGCGGGGTTCACGCGCAGGAAGCCGTCCTTCTCGATCCGGTCGACGGTCGCGAGCGTGTCCGCGTCGAGCACGAGCAGGCCGCCGTCGTAGGTGACGACGAGCCGGGGCTGGTAGGTCGCGGCCTCGGCGGCCCCGTCCGACGGCGTGCTCTCGGTCGCGGTCGACGCGGGGGGCGCGTCCTCGGCGGTGCCGGCGCACGCCGCGAGGAGGACGAGGGGGAGTGCGGCCGCGGCCGCGCGGCTCGCACCGCGGAGGCGGGGGCGGGCGTGGGTGTGGGTCATGAGGTCGTCAGGTGCCGCGCGGCGGCACCGGCTCCTTCCTGGTCGTGGCGCGACGCGGCTGCGTCACGAGCAGGACCGTAGCAGACGATGACTATCGTTCTCATTAAGACGCCGAGGGGCCCGAGGGTCGACCTACGGGCGCACACGACGTCGTCGACCCGTCCGACCATGGGCCGACGTGATCGCGGCACACCCCTCCCGCGGACCGACGCGACGCACCCGTGCGTGGACCTAGCGTCGGGGCCGTGACCAGCACCGTCGACGTCCCCGGCGTCGCCCCCGCGCGCCGCACCACCGCGACCCTCGCCGTCCTCGGGCTCGCCGCGGTGCTCGGGCTCGCCTGGGGCGTCGCGACGTCCTTCCTCCAGACGGTCCTGCCCGCGCCGTTCGCCGGGCTCGCGAACGCGGTGTCGCCGTGGCTCGTCGTGCCGTTCCTCGTCGGCGCCCGCACGCGGACCCGGCCGGTCGCGCTCGTCGCGGGCCTGCTCGCGTGCGTCCTGCAGGTCGTCGGCTACTACGTCACCGCGGACCTGCGGGGCTTCGGGCTCTCGATCACCTCGATCGCCGAGTGGATCGTGACGGGCGTCGTCGGCGGGCCGGTCTTCGGGCTCGCCGGCCACCTCTGGCGCACGGCGACGGGACGCCTGCGCGGGCTCGGCGAGGCGCTGCTCGTCGCCGTCTGGGCGACCGAGGCCGTCGTCTCCTACGGCATCCGGCTCGGCTACGTCGGGGACGCCCTCGTCTTCGGGTCCGTCGCCGTCGCGCTGCTCCTCACCGTCGGACGCCGACCCGGGCCGCTGCGCGCGACGCTCCGGTGGCTCGCCGTCACGGTGCCCGCCGGTGTCGCCGGGATGCTCGCGCTCGAGCCGATGCTGCGCGTCGTCGGCTGACACGCGGCCGCGCGGCACCGACCTGCCCTCGCGGCGGCCGGCGCCCTGACGCCGGCCCGGCCCCGCGCCGGCAGGCCGCGCGCTCGCTCGCCCTCGCGCTCGAGCCGTGCGCCGTCAGGCCGTCCGACGCACGGAGCGCAGCGCGAGCTGCGCCGCCACGGCCATCGTGAGGATCGAGCCGAGCACCACGAGGAGCGGCGCCTGCCACCCGCCCGACGCCGCGTGCACCGCGCCGAGCACGCTCGGTCCCGCGGCACCGCACGCGTACCCGAAGCTCTGCACCGCCGCCGACATGCGTCGCGCCGCGCGCTGCGACCCCGCGGTCTGCGCGACGACCGTGAAGATCACCGCGAAGTTGCCGCCCTGCGCGACGCCCGCGAGCGTGCACCACACGCCCCACGCGCCCGGCGCGAGCACGAGCCCGATCGGCAGCGTGACCCACCCCAGGGCGATCGCGAGCGACACCACCCGCATCGGCACGCGCCGCGACAGCGCGATCGGCACGGCCACGCCGCCGACCATCCCGAACAGCTGGAACAGCGCCGCGGCGCCGCCGGACGCGGTGGGGTCCATGCCCGTGCCGTCGTGCAGCACGGTCGGCAGCCACGCGCTCACGGCGTAGTACCCGAACGCCTGGCCCGCGAACGAGACCGCGAGCAGCCAGGTCACCGGCCGGCGCAGGGCGTCCGGAACCGTGCGGCCCGCGTGCGCGCCCGCCGTTCCCGCGACTGCGTCCCCGCCCGACCGGGCCTCCGGTGCCTCGTCGTCGCCCGCGGCCCCCGCCGCCCGGACCCGGGGATCGGCACGCCGGCCGTACGCGCGCCGCCACACCACGAGCCCCACGACCGCCAGGCCGCCCCATGACGCGAGCGCCCAGCGCCACCCGACGAGCGACGCGAGCGGCTCGGTCAGGGTCGTCGTCAGGACGCTGCCCGCGTTGAGCGCCGCGGTGTAGAGACCCGTTGCCCGGGGGACCGCCGACGGGAAGTCGCGGCCGATCACGACCGGCACCGCGACGTTCCCCGCGGTGATCGCGACCCCGATGAGCACGGTCCCGACGAGCGCCGTGCCGAAGCCGTCGACGGACCGCAGGACCGTCCCGGCCAGCACCGTCACGAGCGACGCCGTCACGACGCGCGTCGTGCCCTGCCGTGCGAGCAGCACAGCCACGAGGGGTGTTGCCAGCGCGAAGCACAGCACCGGCACGCCCGTGAGCAGCCCGACGCCCGCCGCGGACAGGCCCAGGTCGGCCTGGACGTCGTCGACGACCGGGGCGAGCGCGGTGATCGGTGCGCGCAGGTTGAGCGCGTAGAGCAGGACCGCGGCGAGCAGCAGCCCGCGCGCACCGTCCGCGGCAGCCCGCCGAGCCGCCGCCGTCATGCCCTCGGGGCCGGTCGGGCCGCCGTCATGCCCTCACGACGCGTCGAACGGTGCCACGACCTCACGCAGCAGGTCCGCGAGCCGCTGCCGGTCCGCCTCGTCGAGCTCGCCGAGGAGCCCGCGCTCGACGTCCAGCAGGTCCGCGAACGCCGCGTCGACCCGCGTCCGGCCCGCCTCCGTGAGCTGCACCAGCACGCCGCGCCGGTCGTCCGGCGACGGCTGCCGCTCGACCAGCCCGTGCTCCACGAGCCGGTCGATGCGGTTCGTCATCGTGCCGCTCGTCACGAGCGTCTGCGTGAGCAGCGCGCCGGGGGAGAGCCGGTAGGGAGCGCCCGCGCGGCGCAGCGCCGACAGGACGTCGAACTCCCAGGTCTCGAGGTCGTGCCGCGCGAAGGCTCCGCGGCGGGCGAGGTCGAGGTGGCGGGCGAGCCGGCTCACGCGCGAGAGGACCGTCAGCGGGCGCACGTCGAGGTCCGGCCGCTCGCGCTCCCACGCGAGCACGATCCGGTCGACCTCGTCCTGCGCCCCCGGGTCGTCGGGCGCCGTCCCCGGCGTCATGAGCGCGAGATTACTCGACGTCGACACAACCGGACCGGGACCCGGGCGTGTCGTCACGCGACCGGCTCGGTGTTCCGTGTGAGCTCCGGGCGCCGCTCGAGCCCGGCCAGCCCGTTCCACGCGAGGTTCACGAGGTGCGCCGCGACCTCGGCCTTGCGCGGGCGGCGCGCGTCGAGCCACCACTGGCCCGTGAGCGCGACCATCCCGACCAGCATCTGCGCGTAGATCGGCGCGGTGCGCGGGTCGAGCCCCTGCCCGCGGAACTGGTCGGCCAGCAGGTGCTCGACCTGCGTCGCGACGTCGCCGATGAGGCTCGAGAACGTGCCCGTCGCCTGCGCCACGGGGGAGTCGCGCACGAGGATCCGGAAGCCGTCCTCCGACGCCTCGATGTAGCTGAGCAGGGCCAGCGCGGTGCGCTCGACCAGCACCTTCGGGTGGCCGCCGCCCTCGAGCGCACCTGTGAGCGCACCGGTCAGCGCCTGGATCTCCCGGTCGACGACGACCGCGTAGATCCCCTCCTTGCCGCCGAAGTGCTCGTACACGACCGGCTTCGAGACCTCCGCGCGCGACGCGATCTCCTCGATGCTGGTCCCGTCGAAGCCCTTCTCGGCGAACAGCCGGCGGGAGACGTCGAGGAGCTGCGCACGACGTTCGGTCCCCGTCATGCGCGAGCGGGGTGCTCGCCTCGTCTCCGCAGCCACGGGGAACATCATGCCGTGCGCGGGCCCCGGCACGGCCGCGGACGGTGCCCGGGCGCCTGGCAGACTGTCGGCCGACGGCACGGCGCCGGTCCGCCCTGGTGTAACGGCAGCACGCAGGCCTTTGGAGCCTTGCGGTCCAGGTTCGAATCCTGGGGGCGGAGCAGGTTGCACGACGGCACCGTGCGCGGCGCGTCCGGGGGAGCGGTGCGCGCCGGCGGGACGGGCCGTCGGGACGCCCCGGACGCGGCGGTAGAGTGCAGGTGCCCACGGTCCCGCCGCCCGGAGTGCTCCGGGCAGACCCGCGAGGAGCACCCACAGGTGACGTTCCCCCGCCCGGCTGCCGTCGTCGTCCTCGCTGCTGGTGAGGGAACGCGGATGCGCTCGGCAACCCCCAAGGTCCTGCACACCCTCGCCGGCCGGAGCATGCTCGGCCACGCGCTCGCCACGGCTCGCGCGCTCGACCCCGGTCGGGTCGTCGTGGTCGTCCGCCACGGTCGCGAGGCCGTCGCGGCGCACGTCGCCGAGGTCGACCCGCAGGCGCTGCTCGCGGACCAGGACGACATCCCCGGCACCGGCCGCGCCGTCCAGGTCGCGATGTCGGCGCTCGACGCCGCCGCGCAGGCGCAGGCGGCCGGCGCGACCGGTCACGGCGTCGGTGAGCCCGGCTCCGCCGCGGGTGTGCTGCTCGACGGCGCGGTCGTCGTGGTCGCGGGTGACGTCCCGCTGCTCGACGCGGGCACGCTCGGCGAGCTGCTCGCCGCGCACCACGCGGACGGCAACGCCGTGACGGTCCTCACGACCGAGGTCGACGACCCGACCGGCTACGGCCGCATCCTGCGTGAGCCCGGCACGGGCGACGTGCTCGGCATCGTCGAGCAGAAGGACGCGGACGACGAGCAGCGCGCGATCACCGAGATCAACTCGTCGATCTACGTGTTCGACGCGGCGGTGCTGCGCGGCGCGCTCGGCCGGCTCGGTCGCGACAACGCGCAGGGCGAGGTCTACCTGACGGACGTGCTGGCGATCGCCCGCGCCGACGGGCGCCACGTCCGGGCGCTGCGGACGGACGACCCCGTGATCGTCGAGGGCGTGAACGACCGCGTGCAGCTCGCGCGGCTGCGGGCGGAGCTCAACCGCCGGATCCTCGAGGACTGGATGCGCGACGGCGTGACCGTCGTCGACCCGGCGACGACGTGGGTCGACGTGGACGTCGAGCTCGAGCGCGACGTCACGCTGCTGCCGGGCACGCAGCTGCACGGTGCGACGGTCGTCCGCGAGGGCGCGACGGTCGGCCCGGACACGACGCTCACGAGCGTCGAGGTCGGCCCCCGCGCGACGGTGAGCCGCACGCACGGCGAGCTCGCGGTGATCGGCGAGGGCGCGAGCGTCGGCCCGTTCGCCTACCTGCGGCCGGGCACGGTGCTCGGCACCGACGGCAAGATCGGCACGTTCGTCGAGACGAAGAACGCGCAGATCGGCACGGGCTCGAAGGTCCCGCACCTGTCCTACGTGGGTGACGCGACGATCGGCGAGCACACGAACATCGGCGCCGCGTCGGTGACCGTCAACTACGACGGCGTCAACAAGCACCGCACGACGATCGGCTCGCACGCCCGCACGGGCGCGGACAACATGTTCGTCGCGCCCGTCACGGTGGGTGACGGCGCGTACACGGGTGCGGGCAGCGTGATCCGGCGCGACGTCCCGCCCGGCGCCCTCGCGGTGTCCGCGGGCTCGCAGCGCAACATCGAGGGCTGGGTCGTGCGCGCCCGGGCCGGCACGGCCGCCGCCGACGCCGCCGCGCGTGCCGGTGTCGGCGCGGCCGACGAGCTGTCCCCGCAGGCGCGCGCCGAGCGCGAGCGCGCCGCCCAGGCCGCCAGCGGCCCGCGCCAGACGCCCCCGCCCGACCTGCCCGACCAGCCCACCCCGCTCGCCGACCCGGCCGGCACGACCCCTGAGGAGTCGGCGCGATGACCGGCATCGTCTCGAACGACGGCGAGAAGCGCCTCGTGCTCGTCTCCGGACGCGCGCACACCGAGCTCGCGACGGACGTCGCGGAGCACCTGGGCATCGAGCTCGTGCCGACGACGGCCTACGACTTCGCGAACGGCGAGATCTACACCCGGTTCGGCGAGTCGGTGCGCGGGTCGGACGCGTTCGTCCTGCAGTCGCACGCCCGGCCGATCAACCAGTGGATCATGGAGCAGCTGCTCATGGTCGACGCCCTCAAGCGGGCGTCCGCGAAGACGATCACCGTCGTCGCGCCCTTCTACGGCTACGCGCGCCAGGACAAGAAGCACCGCGGTCGCGAGCCGATCTCGGCCCGCCTGCTGGCGGACCTGTTCAAGACGGCCGGCGCGGACCGCCTCATGAGCGTCGACCTGCACACCGCGCAGATCCAGGGCTTCTTCGACGGCCCGGTCGACCACCTGTGGGCGATGCCGACGCTCATCGACTACGTGCGCACGCGCGTCGACTCGTCGAACGTCACGGTCGTCTCGCCCGACGCCGGCCGCATCCGCGTTGCGGAGCAGTGGGCGGCGAAGCTCGGCGGGGCGCCCCTGGCGTTCGTGCACAAGACGCGTGACATCCGCAGCCCCAACAAGACGGTCGCGAACCGCGTCGTCGGCGAGGTCGAGGGCCGGTCGTGCGTGCTCGTCGACGACCTCATCGACACGGGCGGCACGATCGCCGGCGCGGTGCGCGTGCTGCTCGACGCGGGTGCGAAGGACGTCATCGTCGCCGCGACCCACGGCGTCCTGTCGCACCCGGCGGCCGAGCGCCTGCAGGAGAGCGGCGCGCGTGAGGTGATCGTCACGGACTCGCTGCCGATCGAGGACGAGACGCGCTTCGAGAAGCTCACGGTCCTGTCGATCGCACCGCTGATCGCGCGCGCGATCCGCGAGGTCTTCGACGACGGCTCGGTGACGTCGCTGTTCGACGGCAACGCCTGACCTGCACCGACGGCCCCGGACCTGCGCGCGACGCGGGTCCGGGGCCGTCGCGGTGCCCGGCCGCGCACGACGCCCCGGGCACGATCGCCGGTGTCGTGACCTGGCGGTCACCCGGTCGTGGGCCGGCCGGGCGGGAGTTGGGGATGGGTGCCGCCAGCGGGTAAGATCGTCAGGTTGCCTCGGCGAGGGACGTCGGACGGTCGTACGACGTGGCCCAGGTGCGGTGCAGGTCCACCGCCCGGGTCGCACGGCCGCACCAGCTCCGTGATCGACTGGGCGCACGCCTCCGCGTGCCCGTCCTGCGCCCCGCGTCGAGGCCACCACCCACGCCGTTCGTCACGTGCCGCCGCCTCGGTGGCGGCACCGTCATCTCACCGTCACCCCGTCCGCGCCCGGTCGCGGACGCCTGCTCCTGGGAGTCACCGTGTCCGAGGTCAAGCTCGTCGCCACCGCCCGCACCGAGTTCGGCAAGGGCGCCGCCCGCCGCCTGCGCCGCGCCCACCAGATCCCCGCCGTCCTGTACGGGCACGGCTCGGACCCGGTCCACGTGTCCCTCCCGGGCCACGAGACGATGCTCGCGGTCAAGCACGCGAACGCGCTCTTCGAGATCGAGCTCGACGGCAAGACCACCCTCGCCCTGGCCAAGGACGTCCAGATCGAGCCGGTGCGCAACGTCATCGAGCACGTCGACCTGCTCATCGTGACGAAGGGCGAGAAGGTCTCCGTCGAGGTGCCGGTGCACGTCGTCGGCGAGTCCGCGCCCGGCACGATCCACGTCGTCGAGACGCAGGCCGTGTCCCTGGAGGCCGAGGCGACGCACCTGCCGCAGAACGTCGAGGTCGACATCGCGGGCCTCGAGGCCGGCGCGATCGTCCACGCGGGCGACCTCACGCTCCCCAAGGGCGCGACGCTCGTCACGGACGCCGAGGCGATCGTGCTGACCGTCTCGCAGCCGCAGGCGTCGGCGGACGACATCGCCGCCGACGAGGCCGCTGCCGAGCTCGCCGCCGAGCAGTCGGCCGCCTCCGCCGCGGACGCCCCGGCCGAGGCCTGAGCCTCCAGCACCACCCGCGACGCCCGGTACCGTTCCTGCGGTGCCGGGCGTCGTCGTTCGTCCGACCTCGACGCAGGGAGCGTTCATGACCGACGGACCGTGGCTCGTCGTGGGTCTCGGCAACCCCGGGCCGCAGTACGCGGGCAACCGGCACAACGTGGGCCAGATGGTCCTCGACGAGCTCGCGCGCCGCACGGGCGCGTCGTTCGGCGGCAAGGGTGGCGGCGTGCTGTCGCGACGGCCTCAGGCGGCCGTCGCCGAGGCCCGGCTCGGGACGCTCCCGGGCGGCGTGCCGGGTCCGCGCGTGATCCTCGCGAAGCCGACGACGTACATGAACGTCTCGGGCGGGCCCGTCGCGGCACTCGCGAAGTACTACGACGTGCCCGTCGAGCGTGTCGTCATGGTGCACGACGAGCTCGACATCCCGTTCGCGGACGTGCGGCTCAAGCGCGGCGGCGGCGAGGGCGGGCACAACGGCCTGCGTGACACGACGAAGGCACTCGGGTCGAAGGACTACGTGCGGGTGCGCGTCGGCGTGGGCCGGCCGCCGGGTCGGATGGACCCCGCCGACTTCGTGCTGCGGGACTTCGCGAAGCCCGAGCTCAAGGACCTGCCGTGGCTGGTCGACGCGGCGGCGGACGCCGTGGAGGCGGTCGTCGTCGAGGGTCTCGAGAAGGCGCAGCTGCGCTTCCACACCAAGGCCTGACCGCGGTCAGGGCGGCGACGGCCGGCGTACCGCCCGCGCGCCCGACCCGCGGGCCGGGCGGCGACGGCCGGCGTACCGCCGCGCGCCTGGACGCGACCGAGGCCGGCACCCCGTCGATCGGGTGCCGGCCTCGGTCGTCCGTGCTGCCGTCAGTCGCCGCGCGAGACGCTCACGGGGCTGCCGTCGGTCCACGTGTTGCGCGCCACGGTCAGCACCTTGGTCGTGCTCGACGGTGCGATGATCGCGCAGCTCGCGACGCGCTGGTCGCGGGTGAACACGTTGTCGGTGATGACGACGCCCTGGAACGCGCCCCTGCCCTTCTCGGCGAAGTTCACGGTGCACCCGCCGCCCCCGGCCCAGTTCTTGGAGATCGTCACGTTCGAGACGACGCCCTGGTCCTGCGTGAACTGGATGCCGCTGTTGGTCGCGTCCTCGATCGTGTTGCCGACGATCGTGATGTTGGACCCGGCCTGGATCTGCACGGTGTCGTCGTGGCTCGGGGTGTTGTTCTGCAGCGGGTCCTTCTCGTAGTGCAGGTTGTCGTGCAGCCAGGACGACTCGATCGTCACGTTGCCGCCGGTGAGGTGGAACACGTCGATCACGTCGTGGATGTTGCTGCGGCGCACGGTGATGTTCGAGCCGCGCACGCCGTCGATGTGGGCGGACGGGGCCTGCGCGTAGAGCTCGCTGTCCTGGATGAGCACGCTCGCACCGCTCGTGTTGTTGGTGACGAGCGCGCGCTGGATGGTCGTCGCGTAGCCGCGGATGATCGAGTTCTTGATCGTCACGTTGGGCGCGGCGATCTTGACGAACCCGCGGATGTCCAGCGAGTCGACCACCGCTCCGGGCGTGGTGACCGTGAGGTCGCCCTCGTGCACGGTCAGCCGCGTGCCGGCGGGGACGCCGGTGTTCGACGCGCCGGGCTTGGCCGAGCCGGGGGCTGCCGTCGTCTGCGGCTTGGGCGTCGGAGTCGCCGTCGGGGCGGCGGTCGGCTTGGGCGTGGCGGTCGCGGTCGGCGTGGCCGTCGGGGTCGGCGTCGGGGTCGGGGTGGGCGTCGGCGTGGGGGTCGCGGTGGGCGTGGGCGTCCGCGTCGGGGGTGGCACGGTCACGCCGCCGGGTCCGACGACGTACCCGACGACCTCGGGCGTGACGCGCACGCTCGCGTCGGTCGACGTGAGCGTGATGGTGTCGCGGGCAGAGCCGCCGAGCGGGACGAGCGCCTGGTTGCGCGCGGGCGCGTCGGGCGACGCGACGAGGAAGGACGTCTCGCGGCACTCGTCGGAGGCGGCGGTGCCCGGGCACGCGCTCACGGTGGTCGGGCGCCACGCGCCCTTGGCGGTCAGGCGCACCTGGACGGCGGTCGCGTTGGCGGGGACGTCCTCGAGCCGGAGCGGCGTGCTCGCGCCGGACCTCACGACCGTCGCGCCGAGCGTGTCCGGCTCGTCGAGCGTCTGGAGGTTGCCGCCGGTGCTGCTGACGGTCCGGGCGACGTACCAGCCGTCGACGTCGACCGCGATGGTGTGGTCGCCCTGCTGGTTGAAGAGCTGCAGGGTCCCGCCCGCACCGAGGCGGACGACGAGCGACGCCTGTCGGGCGCGTTCCGGGATCGGGTTGAGCACCGACGTCGCGGCGCACGTCGCCGCGGTCTGGCCCTCGGGGCAGACGGCGACGTAGGACGTCTCGGTGCTCGCGGTCGACGTGAGGCGCAGGGCGACGGCGGTCGCGCCCTTCGGCGCCTCGGGCACGGCGACGGTCGTGGTGCCTCGACCCGAGACGGTGGTCTCGAGCACGCGGTGCGGGTCGACGGGCACGTACAGCGAGTCCTCGGCGGCGGAGCCCTTGGCGGCGTCGACGCCGAACCCGTGCAGGTCGGCGAACACGCGGGTGTCGGCGCTCGCCTGGAGGGTGACGGTCGGTCGTGCGGCGCTCACCGGCACGGAGACCGTCGCGGACGCGGGCTCCTCGGCCGTGACGACGAGCGCGGGTGCGGCGGTGCAGGCGTCCGTCGCCGCGGTGCCGGGGCAGACGGAGACGCGGGTGGTCGCCGCCGTCGTGCGGGCGGCCGTGACCTGCAGCGTGGCGGACGTCGCGCCTGCCGGGACCGCGGGGAGCGTGACGGTGACGGTGCCGCCGGCGGCGAGCGTCGTGCCGGAGAGCACACGGTTCGGGGCGACGGGGCGGTAGACCCCGATGGGGGCGGACTCCGCGGGGGCGATGATCGCGACGACGAGGGCGACGGCGAGGGCTGCGGCGGAGGCGACCGTGGTGACGAGGCGCCGCGTCGGTGCGGCCGCCCGTGGGCGGCGTGCTGCGCGGTGGGTCGGCGGGTGCTGCGTCTCGCTGTGTCGTCCTCGCACGGGCGGTCTCCGAAGGTCGGGGCCAGGTCGTCGAGCGGCGATCCGACAGGGTCCGTCACGGGTGGGAGCACCCGTTCGTGGAGGGTCCTGCCGTGCCCGCGAGAGCCCGGGCCTGCGACTTCGTCGCGTAGGTGGCCCTGGCTCGCCGCGCACGCCGACTATAGGAGAAACACCCATTCGGCGGAATCACGGCGTCTCGGACATGCGTCCCGGACGCCGTGACCTGTTCGTGACCTGCGTCGGGACCGCGAGGCAACGGATCTCGACATGTGGGACGTCTTCACCCGCCCGTCCTGAGCCACGACGGACGGAGCCCGCCCCGGGGGGTCCGGGGCGGGCTCCGTCGTGCGGTCGCGCCGGCCCGGTGGGACCGGCGCGACCGGGGTGTGCAGATGGGCTGGTCAGCTGCCCTTGCGGACCGAGGCGACGACGCCGTCGGTGAAGTAGTTGTTCGAGGTGGTGACGACTGTGGTGGTGGGCGCGATGATCGCGCAGTTGTAGTTCTTGGTCGTGCGCCCGAACTTGTTGTCCTTGACGGTGATCCCCTGGAAGGGGCCCTTGCCCTTCTCGGCGAGGTTCACGGTGCAGCCGCCGCCGTCGAGCATGTTCTTGTCGATGGTGACGTTGGAGACGGTGCCCTGGTCCTGGGTGAACTGGATGCCGGTGTTGAACGCGCCCGAGATGTTGTTGCCGACGATCCGCATGTTGTTGCCCTTCTGGATCTGGATCGAGTCGTCGTGGCTCGGGGTGTTGTTCTGGGCGGGGTCGACCTCGTAGTGCAGGTTGTCGTGCAGGTAGGAGGCCTCGATGGTGACGTTGTCGCCGTAGATGTGGGCCATGTCGATGACGTCGTGCAGGTTCACGCGCTGGAGCTTGAAGTTGTAGCCGCGCACGCCGTCGACCCAGGGGCCGGGCACGGAGTTGTAGAGCTCGGAGTCGATCACCGTGACCGACGCGGTCGAGGACGCGCTGGTGACGAGCGCGGTCTGCGTCGAGGTCGCGCGGCCGCGGATGATCGAGTTCTTGATCGTGACGTTCGGGGCGGCGACCTTGACGAAGCCGCGCACGTCGAGCCCGTCGATCACGGTGTTGGGCGTCGTGATGGTGAGGTCGCCGTTGTGCACGGTGAGCTTGGTGCCGTTCGGGACGCCGGTGGTGGTCGCGTCGGGAACGTACGTGCCGACGGCACCCGGGGCGACGGGCGCGGGGACCGACGCCTCGGTGGACGTGGCGCGGACGTCGGCGACGCGGACCGTGATGGGGGCGTTGGTCACGGACGAGCCGGTGTAGCCGGCGAACGCGATGCCGCCGGGGGCCTGCAGGGCCGCGGCGCTGTCGGTCGCGGTGAGCTGCCAGTCGGCGGGCTCGGTCGCGGTGGTCGACCAGACCTTCGCCTTGAGCGTGGTGGGCGCGGTGCCGGTGACGACCAGGCGCACGTTGAGCTGCTTGCCGGCCGCGCCCAGGCCCATGAGGGTCTGCGAGGAGAGCGTCGTGACGGTCGAGCCGTTCACGCTGATCAGCGACGCGCGGATGTTGCCGTCGGCCAGCACCTTCGCACGCAGGCGGTAGGCCGCGGTGGCCGAGACGTTGCGGCCCGTGACGTCGGCGTCGACGGCACCGCCGACCGGCGCCTTGTCGAGGCTGACCACCGCACGGAGGTCGGTGTCGGTCGACTTCACGGACGGCAGCGAGGAGCTGAGCTGCCAGCCGGCCTTGCGCACGGCCATGCTCGCGGTGCCGTTGGCGACGGTGTAGTCGGTCGCGTCGCCGCCGGCGGCGGCCCATGCCCCACCCGTCGTCGCGGTGCCCCAGCCACCCTGCACCGTGCGCCCGAACGCGTCGACGGCGACCGTCGTCGGGGCGGTGATGGTCGCGGCGAGCGACTGGGCGCTGCTGGTGTAGTCGGGCGTCGTCGCGGAGGCCGGGACCGCGAGGCTCACGAGGCCCACGGAGAGCGCACCGGTGAGCACCGCGAGGGCGGCGCGGCGGACCGGCGCGGAGACGTGCAGGCGTGCGGAAGACATGCAAAAACTCCTCGGGGTATGAGAGTCGCTAGGGCCCTCGACCGGGTCGGGTCGTGGCCGGGGCAGGAGCCCGGGGGAACCTGCGGGCTGCCTGGCCCGCGGTTCGCGACGCCAATCAACTTATCGGCGGGATTCCGCCGGACTTGCGCCACTGGTCCCAACTTTATGTCAGCCGTTATGTCCTGAAGTGGGCACCCGGCGACGTCCGACATACCCTGACCTGTGCCTTCGCTGGGGAATGTCCGGATTGCCCGGGGTGACAAGTTTTCCAGGTGAGTTATGTCACAGGTGCGTCGCGTATCGCCCACGACGGCAGCAATCGGACGAAATCGTTATCGACGCCGTCACCCGAACGGCCCTGGTCGGGCCTCGGGGAGGGTGCGGCGCGCCCCCGCCGACGGCCTCTCCGGGGCGCCGCGCTCCGCCGCCCGGGGGAGCGGGCGCACCCGTGCGGCGCGCTTCTGGTAGGCGTGCGGGACGGGGTGAAATGCGCGTGCGCCGGCCGGGCGGAGGGCCGGACGGGTGAACGCGGCGTCACGCGTCCGGGTGACGGACGGTCGTCCCGCCTACCGGACGGGGAGCGTCAGCGCGCGGCGGTCTCCCGGACGGCGGCCGCGCGGCGCAGCGCCGCGACCAGCTCGGCGGCCGACCGGTCCCACCCGAACGCCTCCACGTGGCGGCGCGCCGCGTCGGCGTCGAGCACGAGCCGCCCCGCGAACGCGTCCGTGAGGTGCGCGGCGAACGCGCCCGCGGCGTCGGGCGCCGCGAGGTCGACGTAGGTGCACGCCGCACCCCCGGCCTCCGGGACGGCCGTCGCGTCGGACGCCACGACCGGCGTCCCCACGGCGAGCGCCTCGAGCACCGGGATGCCCCACCCCTCGCCACGGCTCGGGAAGAGGAACACCGTCGCGCGCCGGTACAGCTCCCACAGCTCGTCCTGCGGCACGTCGCTCAGGTGGACGGCGCGCGGCTCGGCGGCGAGGCGCGCGAGCGTCGTCGGGTCCTCGAAGTCGTCGCGCCCGACGACCACCAGCCGCACGTCGGGGTCCGCGACCCGCGCGAACGCGTCGAGCGCGAGCGCGAGGTTCTTGCGGGGCTCCAGGCGCCCGACCATGAGCGCGTACCGCGTCCCCGCCGGCACCTGCTCCGGCAGCGCGGCGGACGTCGGCGGGGGCGGCTCGACGCCGTTGTGCACGAGCAGCACGTCCTCCGCGCGCCGGCGGTAGACCCGCGCGATCTGCGACCGCGAGTACTCCGACACCGTGGCGACCGTCCCCGCGCGCCGGGCCGACCAGCCCACCAGCACCTTGTTGCGCCAACGGGTCCCGCGGCCGAAGAACTCCGGGTGGGTCTCGAACAGCACGTCGTGCACGACGACGAGCTGACGGTCCGGGTAGCGCGGCGGGCTGAAGTACTGCGTCACCAGCACATCGAGACGGTCCTCGCGCACGGCGCGCGGCCAGAACCGGAGGTTGCGGCCGACCGGCCCGCCGGGTGGCAGCACGCGGTGCTCGACCTCGACGTCCCCGAGCAACGACGCCGTGCGCGCCGGGTCACCCGAGTACACGACGAACGTGAGGTCGGGCGCGAGCGCCGGAGCCCGCCGCAGCGTCTCGAGCACCCACGTCCGCGTGCCCTGGAACTTGCCGTCGAGCACGTGCGCGTCGACCCCGACCCGCGTCACGCGGCCACCTCCGTCCGTCGTGCGCGCGCCGCGGGGCGCACCAGCGCGCGCACCGCCCAGCCGACGCCCTCCGCGGAACCGCGGACGACCGCCCCCACCGGGCGCACGGGCCGCAGCAGCTGCCGCCGCCCGCCGCGCAGCAGGACCTGCCACGCGTACGCGGGCGTGCGCCACAACCAGCGGCGGACGTCGGCCGGGGGCAGGTGCTTCGCCGCGAACACGAGCCGGTTGCGGCAGTTGTAGCGGTAGTACGTCGGCGACTTCGCGCGGGACCCGGCCGTCTCCTGCGTGCCGCCGACGTCGTGCACGACGACCAGGTCGTGCCGCACCTGCAGCGTGCCGCCGGCCGCCGTCCAGCGCGCCGACAGGTCGACGTCCTCCCAGTAGAGGAAGTAGTCGTCGTCGAACCCGCCCACGCGCGTCCACTCGCCCACGTCCGCCGCGAGGCACGCCCCCGACAGCCACCCCGCCGTCTGCGGGCCCGCGGGCGCCTCCACGTTGCGCGTCCGCGCGCCGGCGACGTCGAGCGCGCCGCCCGTGAACCACGGACGGCCGTCCGGCCGGAGCACGCGCGGCGACACCAGCGTCCCGGGGGACGTGGCGACGGCGTCGGCGAGCGCGTCGAGCACCGCGGCCGTGACGCGCGCATCGGGGTTCACGACGACGACGGACGTGCAGCCGAGCGCCGCGGCCCGCGCCACGCCCGTGTCGACCGCAGCGCCGAACCCCGCGTTCGTCGGGTTCTCGACCAGCTCCCAGCCGTGCTCGGCGGCGACCGCGCGCACGTCGGAGCGCTCGCGCGGACCCTTGAAGTTGTCGACGACCACCACCGCGGCCGGTCGGCGCAGGGCGGCGACGTCGACGTCGGCGAGGTTCGCGCGCAGCAGCGAGGCGGAGCCGTAGCTCACGACGACGATCCCGAGCACGGACGAACGCTATCTTGTCGCACACCCCGCGACGGCGGCCGGGAGCGGGTGAGACCGCAGGCCGGACGGCCCTCCGGCCCCCGCGGGGTCACCCGGACGACGAGGAGAGACCCGTGACGACAGCGAGCGCCGCCGGCGCCGGCCGCACCGCGCTGCCGCGCGTCCGGCTCTACGAGACGCTGCGCACCGCGCACCTCGAGCGGGCCCACGAGCTCGCGCCCGCCTCGATCGTCTACCGGCGGCGTCGCTACGACTTCGACACGGCGCTCGCGCGCGGGCTCGACCTCGTCGAGGCGGGGCCCGCCCGCGCGGCGTGGGTGCTCGCGCGGTCCGACGTGCGCGAGGTCGAGGTGAACGAGCCGCTCATGGTGTCGAGCCTGCGGCGGTCCGCGCTCGCGCTCGCGGCCGTCGACCTGTCGCGGCGCGTCCGGCGCCGGCCCCGCGCCCTCGTCGTCACCTACGCGATCGCGAACGACGACCCCTTCCGCCCGCCTGCACGTCCCGGACCCGCCGGCCGCGCCCGGCGCTGGCTCGACGCGCGCCTGATCGCACGCGTCGCGGGCCGCGTCGACCGCGTCGTGTTCGGGACGCCCGCCGCGCAGGAGCTCTACGGTGCGCGGGTCCCCGCGCTGCGGCACGCGGACCAGGTGCTGCTGCCCGCGCTGCCGACGGCGTGCACGTGCGGACCGCTCGACGGCAAGGACGTGGACGAGGTGCTGTTCGTGGGCGCCTTCGAGGAGCGCAAGGGGGTGCGCGAGCTGCTCGCGGCGTGGCCCGCCGTCGTCGCGGCTCGCCCCGGGGCGCGGCTCACGCTCGTCGGCAAGGGCCCGCTCCTGGACGAGGTGCGGGCGGCCGTGGCCGACCGGCCCGAGGTCACGGTGGTGGTCGACCCGCCGCGGGCGGAGGTGCACGCCCACCAACGGCGGGCCGCCGTCGCGGTGCTGCTGTCGCAGCGCACGCGGACGTGGCGAGAGCAGGTGGGTCTGCCGGTCGTCGAGGGGCTCGCGCACGGCTGCGCCGTGCTCGCCACGACCGAGACGGGGCTCGCCGCGTGGCTCGCGGACCACGGTCACGGGGTCGTGGCGCCCGACGCGCCGCCCGCCGAGGTCGCCGCCGCGCTCGTCGACCTCCTCGCGTCGCGCCGCCCGGTGGCGTCGGTGCTGGCCGACCTGCCGGAGGTCGACGGCCGGCTCGCCGCGGACGCCTGGCTGCTGCGCGCGCGCTGACCTGGACGGACACCCTGCACGCGCGGAGAGCGCTGCCCGGAGGGTCCGGCACCGGGTGAACACGATCGGGTGTGAGTCAGGGCACAGTCGGGCGCACGGGTGAAAAGCGGTCTAGCGTGATGAATCAGACATACACCCCGTATTACGTTCATCCACAGTTCTCGCACGAGGGGGGTGGGTGTTCATGACGCTGACAGCCGGGCACGGGTCCGAACGGACCGACGCGTGGCTCGAGCGGCGCCGACCCGCCAAGTTCCCCCGACGCTCGTGGGCGTCCCCGGAGCCGTTCGTGCGCCGGGCGACCGAGCACAACTCCGGCGAGGACGCGCTCGGCGCGCTCCCGTGGGTGCACAGCGCGTCCGGCTACCAGCGCGTGACGGTCGCCATCGACGCGATCGCGGTCGGCGCGGGCGTGACCGCGGCCGCGGCTCTCGGCGGGGACTCGTGGTCCTCCGCCCTGCTCCTCGGCGGGCTGTCCGCCGTCGCGCTGCCCGTCACGGTCGCCGCGATGCGCGGCTACGAGCGACACAACCTGGGCGACGGTCCGGGCGAGTTCCAGGTGCTGCTGCGCTCGTCGGTGCTGCTCGCGGCGCTCGTCATGGCCATCGCCTACCTCACGACGCTGCCCGTCCCGCGTGAGGTCGTCCTCGTCGGCGTCCCCGTCGCGGCGGCCGCGGCGTGCACCGCGCGCTACGTGCACCGCCGGTTCCTGCACGCCCGACGCAACCGCGGGCAGGCGATGATGCGGACGATCGTGGTCGGCGACACCGTGGCCGTCGCCGACGTGATCGACGACCTCGGCCTCGCGCCCTACCACGGCTACCTCGTGATCGGCACGTGCCTGTCCGACGTCGAGCCCGAGACCGAGGTGCCGGTCCCGACGCTCGGCGCGCTCGCCGACATCCCGCAGATCGTGTCCGACTACGCCGTGTCGGTCGTCGTCGTCGCGGGCAACGCCCTGAGCGGGCAGGCACTGCGCCGCCTGTCGTGGGCGCTGCGCCGCGCGGGCGCCGAGCTCGTCGTCGCGCCGGGCCTCGTGGAGGTCGCGCAGGAGCGTGTGAGCGTGCACCCGACCGCAGGCCTGTCGCTGCTGCGGCTCGAGATCGAGCCCCCGCGCCGGCGCCTGGTCGCGAAGGCGGTCATGGACCGCGCGCTCGGCCTCGTGGCCCTCATGCTCGTCGCGCCGGTCATCCTGGTGGCCGCGCTCGCGGTGCGGCTCACGTCGCCCGGGCGCGCCTTCTACACGCAGACGCGAGTCGGCGTGGACGGGCGCGAGTTCACGATCTGGAAGCTGCGCAGCATGTACCGCGACGCCGACCGGCGCCGGGCCGAGCTGCTCGACAGCAGCGACCGTGACGGGCTCATGTTCAAGATGGCGCGCGACCCGCGGGTCACGCCCGTCGGACGCGTGCTGCGGCGGTTCTCGCTCGACGAGCTCCCGCAGTTCTACAACGTGGTCCGCGGCGACATGTCGCTCGTCGGCCCGCGCCCGCCGCTGCGCGAGGAGGTGCTCGGCTACCACGACGCGGTCCACCAGCGCCTGCGCGTCAAGCCCGGCATCACGGGCCTGTGGCAGGTGAGCGGCCGCTCCGACCTGCCGTGGGACGAGTCGATCCGGCTCGACCTGCGCTACGTGGACAACTGGTCCGTGACGATGGACCTCATGATCCTGTGGAAGACGTTCCGCGCCGTGGTCACCGGCGCCGGCGCGTACTGACGCAGCGCCGCCCGCACCGCGGCGAGCTCCCGGTCCGGTCGCGGCCGGAACGGACACAGACGGACGACCCGGACGGCGGTACCCCGCCGCGCCCGCGGCGAGGGATGCTCGACGTCCCCCCACGGACCGGGCCCACTCCCGCGTGCGGGACGACGGAAGGACCCACATGACGCGCTCGCAGGACGGGCCGCTGCGCATCGCGCTCATCGGCACGCGCGGCGTCCCGGCACGCTACGGCGGCTTCGAGACCGCGGTCGACGAGGTCGGCGGCCGGCTCGCCGCGCGAGGGCACGACGTGCTGGTCTACTGCCGAACGCCCGAGCCCGCGGACCGCGTCCCCACGTACCGCGGCATGCGCCTCGTGCACCTGCCCGCGCTGCGCCGTCGCTCGCTCGAGACGCTCAGCCACACCGCGCTGTCGGTCGGGCACCAGGTGGCGCACCGGCACGACGCGGCCGTCGTCTTCAACGCCGCGAACGCCGTCTTCCTGCCCGCGCTCCGCGCCGCGCGCATCCCCGTCGCGACGCACGTCGACGGCCTCGAGTGGCGCCGGGCGAAGTGGGGCGGCGCGGGCCGTCGCTACTACCGGGCCGCCGAGGCGCTCGCCGTCCGCTGGTCCGACGCGCTCATCGCCGACGCCGCGGGCATCGCGGACTACTACACGGCCGAGTTCGGCGCGCGCACCGAGCAGATCGCGTACGGCGCGCCGCTCCTCGACGGCCTCGGCACCGACAAGCTCGCCGACGCCGGGCTCGAGCCCCGCGGCTACCACCTCGTGGTGGCGCGGTTCGAGCCGGAGAACCACGTCGAGCTCGTCGTCGAGGGCTACCGCCGCTCGGGCGCCCGGCTCCCGCTGGTCGTCGTCGGGTCCGCGCCGTACGCCGACGAGTACACGCGCCGCGTGCACGCCGCGGCCGACGACCGCGTGCGCTTCCTCGGGGGCGTCTGGGACCAGGACCTGCTCGACCAGCTCTACGCGCACGCGCTCACCTACCTGCACGGGCACAGCGTCGGCGGCACCAACCCGTCGCTGCTGCGCGCGATCGGCGCGGGCGCCCCGACGGTCGCCTACGACGTCTCGTTCAACCGCGAGGTGCTGGGGGACGCGGGCCGCTGGTTCGCGACGCCCGACGACGTCGCGCGGCTCGTCGAGAACGCGGAGGCCGACCCGGCCGGTGCGCTCGTGCGCGGCGCGGCAGCCCGCCGACGGGCCGAGGACTACGACTGGGACGACGTCGCCGACGGGTACGAGCGGCTGTGCCGCCGGCTCGCCGCGGGTGAATTCCGCGGGCGGCGCCGGCCGTCGGGCCGCCGGCGCCCCGCGTCCGACGCGACGGCGGTACCGTCGCCTGACCCCGCACCCGTGCGCGTCCCCACCGACGCCGTCCCGGCCCGTCCGGACGGTGCCGCATGACGACCACGCCGCTGCACCAGGAGGAGCCGGTGACCACCTCGGTCTCGGAGTCGTTCAGCGAGACGCTCGGTCGTCTCGGCTCCGTCCAGAAGGGCGCCCGCGGGGCGCCCGCCTACTCGCGGTTCGTCAACCGCCGGGCGGGCCGCGTGCTGGCCGCGTGGGCCTACCGCGCGGGGCTCACGCCCAACCAGGTCACGGCGATCAGCGCGGTCTGGACGTTCGCCGCGATCGGCGTCCTCGCCCTCGCGCCCGTCGCGTGGTGGACCGGCGTGCTCGTGGCCGTCCTGCTGCTGGTCGGGTACGCGTTCGACTCGGCCGACGGGCAGGTCGCGCGGCTGCGTGGCGGCGGCAGCATCGCGGGGGAGTGGCTCGACCACATCATCGACGCGGTCAAGGTGTCGAGCCTGCACCTGGCGCTGCTGGTCGGCCTGTACCGCGCCGACGCCGTGCCGGACGCGTGGCTGCTCGTGCCGCTCGCGTACTCGGCGGTGTGGTCGGTGCTGTTCTTCGCGATGATCCTCAACGACCAGCTCCGCCGGCAGGCGGGCGTGACGATGCGGGCGACCGCGGGCGGCGAGCGGCCGTCGGTGCTGCGCTCGCTGGTCGTCGCGCCGACGGACTACGGCGTGCTGTGCCTGTCCTTCCTGCTGTACGGGTGGACCACGGGTTTCGGCGTCGTGTACGCGCTGCTCGCGCTCGCGACCGCCGGGTACCTCGCGCTCGCGCTGCGCTCCTGGTTCGCGGAGATGCGCACGCTGCGCCGTCCCGTCGGCGACGCCCGGGGTGGTGAGGCGTGAGCGAGGCACCGGCGCGCCGGCCCGTGCCGCGCTGGGCGGTCGTCGCCGTCGCGGTCCTCGTCGTGCTCGTGACGGGCGGGGTCGTCTGGGCCGCCGTCGCGCAGTCGGGGAGCGCGGAGGCCGGGCCCACGTCGTCCGCGACGCCGTCCCGCTCCACGGCCCGAGCGACCAGCGCACCCGCGACGCCCGTCGAGACGCCGACCGCACCCGCACCCGGTGAGCCGGGCGGCGGCGCGACCGACGACGCCGACCCCGCGGCCCCGTTCACACCGGTCACCGAGCCCGCCGTCGCCCTCGACCAGCCCGCGGCGTTCGCGTCGGGGGTCACCGCCGAGCTGACGAAGGTCGAGTCGGTGGCCGGCGAGGCGCAGGGCCCGGGTGAGGTGGCCGGGCCGGCGGTCCGGGTGACCGTCCGCCTGACCAACGGCACCGCTGCGGCGGTCCCGCTCACCCAGGCCGTCGTCAACGTCTACGCGGGGCAGGACCTGGCTCCCGGCGAGCCCCTCAGCGGGCCGGGCGGCAGGCCGTTCACGGGTTCCGTCCCGCCGGGGGCGACGGCGACCGGCGTCTACGTCTTCAACGTGCCGGCCGACCAGCGCGACCGCCTCCAGGTGACCGTGAGCTACGACCCGACCGTCACGACGGTCCTCTTCGAGGGCGCCGGCCCGAGCGCCTGAGCACCCGACGCACGCCCGGCCCGAGCCGCACCCGGCGCGGGCCGGGCGACGTGCGTCTGCGCAGGTCATCGCGTCCCTCCCGCTCGGACGGGTGTCCGAGTATCACCCGTCGTGACCGGTGTTTTCACCCGTCCTGTCCTGTTTTGCGCGGTTTCGCGCTCGTAGGATCGTGCGCGTTCGCCCACTGTCCGAGCGCCCCGGGGTGTCGTCATGTCTCTGCGTCCAGTCACCGACCGTCGTCCGGTCGCTCGTGCGTGGGCCCTTCTCACCGCTGCGGCGACGGTCGCCGTCGGGCTGGTCGTCGGCGCCGCGCCGGCGCAGGCCGACACCGCCCCGCCGCCCGGGCTGCCCCCGACGGTCGCCGCCGACGCGCTCCCCACGGTGCAGATCAACGGCGTCGTGTGGCAGCAGACGATGGTCGGCAACCAGGTGTACGCGGGCGGTGACTTCCAGAACGCGCGCCCGGCCGGCGCGGCGGCGGGAGTCAACACGGTCACGCGCACCAACCTCCTGCGCTTCGACGTGACGACCGGCGTGCTCGACGGCGGGTGGGCGCCCAACCCGAACGCGCAGGTCCGCGCGGTCGTGAAGTCGCCCGACGGGTCCCGCATCTACGTCGGCGGCAACTTCACCAGCATCGCCGGCGTCACGCGCTACCGGATCGCCGCTTTCGACGCCGCGACCGGCGCCCTGGTCTCGACGTTCAACGCGGGCACCAACGGCCAGGTCCGGGCGCTCGCCGCGACCAACACGACCGTGTACGCGGGCGGCATCTTCACGCAGGCCGGCAGCGCGACGCGGACGCGGCTCGCCGCGTTCAACGCCGCCAACGGTGCGCTGCTGCCGTGGAACCCGACCGTCGACGACGGCTCGGTGAGCGCCCTGACCGTCTCGCCCGACGGCGCGACCGTGATCGTCGGCGGCAACTTCACGTCGTTCAACGGCAGCACCGCGGCCCCGGACGGGCTCGCGCGCGTCGACGCGGTGACCGGCGCCCCGCTGTCGTTCCCGGCGACGTCGCAGATCCGCAACAGCGGCACCGCGGGGTCGATCACGGGCCTCACGGGCGACGCGGACAACATGTACGGCACCGGCTACACGTTCGGGCGCTCGGGCGGCACGCTCGAGGGCGTCTTCGCCGCGGACTGGGAGACCGGCTCGATCCGCTGGATCGCCGACTGCCACGGCGACTCGTACGCCGTGCACGCGCAGGGTCCCGTGATCTACGCCGCGAGCCACCACCACTACTGCGGCAACGTCGGCGGCACACCGCAGAACGACGAGTGGCTGTTCTACCGCGCCGACGCGTACACCAAGCAGCCGATGCGCAAGCTCGGCCGCGAGCACCTCGGCTACACCAACTTCGAGGGCACCGACGCGCCCGAGATGCTGAACTTCTACCCCGACCTGGACACCGGCACCTACACCGGCCAGAACCAGGGCCCGTGGGCCGTCACCGGCGACGACCGGTACATCGTGTACGGCGGTGAGTTCCTCAACGTGAACTTCCGCCGCCAGCAGGGTCTCGTGCGGTTCGCGGTGCCGAGCATCGCCCCGAACGACCAGGGTCCGCGGTTCACGGGCGCCGACTTCACGCCGTCGGCCCGCGGGATCGGGACGGGCGCGGTGCGCGTCTCGTGGACCGCGAACGCGGACTTCGACAACGAGGGCCTCACCTACCGCGTGCTGCGCAACGGGCAGCCCGTGTCCAACGAGGTCAAGCCGTCGACCATCTGGAAGCGGCCGACGCAGGGGTACACCGACACCGGGCTGACGCCCGGGCAGTCGTACACGTACGCGGTGCGGGTCTCCGACCCGTACGGCAACACCGTCACGAGCCCGTCGGTCCAGGTCGTCGCCGACGGCACCGGACCGGTGAGCCCGTACGCCCAGACCGTCATGACGGACGGCGCGTCGCACTACTGGCGCCTGGGCGAGGCGAGCGGCACGACCGCGCTCGACGCGGCCGGCACGGACGACGCCACGACGGGCACCGCCCTGACCCGTGGCACGACGGGCGCGATCGCGGGTGACGCCACGACGGCGACGACGTTCGCGGGCACGACGAACAGCCGCGTCGTCGCGCCGCAGCGCGAGCAGGACATGAACGAGCTGTCCGTCGAGGCGTGGATCCGCACCACGTCGAACCAGGGCGGCTGGGTGGTCGGCTTCGGCAACTCGACGAGCCTGACCGGCACGAGCGGCACGCGCGACCGCCAGCTCTACGTCGACTCGGCGGGCCGCGTGCAGTTCGGCGCGAGCCCCGGGCAGAACCGCACGGTGCGGTCGCCGCAGGCGGTCAACAACGGCCAGTGGCACCACGTCGTCGGCACGATGGACGGCCACGGCATGGCGCTCTACGTGGACGGCGCGCTTGTCGCGTCGCGCGCCGACAACCCGTCGGGCCGCAACTTCACCGGCTTCTGGCGGATCGGCGGCGACAGCCTCAGCGGCTGGCCGAACGCACCGACGTCGAACAACTTCAACGGCGCGATCGACGAGGTCGCGGTCTACCCGTTCGCGCTCGCGCCGGGGACGGTCGCGGCGCACCACACGCTCGGCGTGACGGGCGAGGCGCCCGAGCAGCCCCCCGTGGCCGCGTTCACGCCGACCGCGAACGGCCTGACGGTGAACGTCGACGGCTCGGCGTCCGCCGACCCGGACGGCACGATCGCGTCGTACGCCTGGAGCTTCGGCGACGGCGGCACCGGCACGGGCGCGACCGCGTCGCACACCTACGCGACCGGCGGCACGCACACGGTGACGCTGACCGTGACGGACGACGACGGCCACACCGCGCAGGTGTCGCACGACGTGACGGTGACCGCGCCGCCGCCGAACCAGCCGCCGGTCGCCGCGTTCACGACGGCGACGACCGGGCTCTCGGTGCAGGTCGACTCGGCCGGCTCGTCCGACCCCGACGGCACGATCGCGCAGCGCGCCTGGGACTTCGGCGACGGCGGGACGGCGACCGGTACGACGGCGTCGCACGCCTACGCGACCGACGGCACGTACACGGTCACGCTGACGGTCACCGACGACGACGGCGCGACCGCGCAGACGACGCACGACGTCACCGTGACGACCCCGCCGGCCGACGCGCCGTTCGCCGCGGACGCGTTCGCGCGGACCGTCGCGGGCGGCTGGGGCACGGCCGACACGGGTGGTGCGTGGACGGTCGCGGGCGGCGCGGCGAACTTCTCGGTCGCGTCGGGCGTGGGCGCCATGCGCGTCACGGGTGCCGGGTTCCGGCTGTCGTCGTTCCTGCCGGTCTCGTCGACCAGCGCCGACGTCCGGGTGGACGTGGCGCTCGACGCCGCGCCGACGGGCAGCGGGACGGACCTCGAGGTCGCGGGCCGCACGGTCGGCACGACCGACGGGTACCGCGCCCGGCTCAAGATGCTGAGCACGGGCGTCGTGCGCGCGTCGCTCATCGGGGTGTCCGCGGGGACGACCGCGACCGTGGCGCAGGTCAACGTCCCGGGCGTCACCTACACGGCCGGGCAGACCCTGTCGGTGCGCCTGCAGGTCGAGGGCACGGGCACGACCACCCTGCGGCTCAAGGTGTGGCCCGCGGGCTCGCCCGAGCCCGCCACGTGGACCCTCACCGGCACCAGCACGACGGCGGCGCTCCAGGTGGGCGGCGGTGTGGGCCTGTCGGTCTACACCTCGTCGACCACGACGACGCTGCCGCTGACCGCCCGGTGGAGCCAGCTGACGGCGCGTCCCGTCACCGCCTGACCGGCGCCCAGCACCGGCACATCGACGGCCTCGCCGTCCCGCGCACCCGCGGGAGGCGGGGCCGTCGGGCGTCCCGGGAGAGCACGGCAAAGGCTTCCCCTGGGCGGCCCCCCGCGCCGCGCCACCCGCACCGGCGAAACGATTCGTCCGAATCACCCGGTTGCGCGTCCAGTTCACCCGGTTCCACCCCCTTCGGGGCGGTTTCCGCTGCTTACGATCCTCGTGCGCGGCTCGCCCTGCCGCGCGCCCCCGTCGCCCCCGAGGTGCCCCATGACCCGCTTCCGCGGACTCGTCGCCCGATCCTCCGCGCTCGTCGCAGCCGCCGCACTGACGTTCGCCGGCGCGACGCTCGCGACGCCGGCCGCCGCCGACACCGCCCCGCTCGAGGGGACGCCGCTGACGGTCGCCGCCGACTCGCTGCCCACCGTGCAGATCGACGGCGTCGTCTGGCAGCAGGGGATCGCGGGGTCGCGGGTCTTCGTCGGCGGCGACTTCGCGAACGCGCGTCCGGCGGGGTCGGCGGCCGGCACCAACCTGGTGCCGCGCGCGAACCTCCTCGCGTACGACCTGGCGACCGGTGTGCTCGACGCCGGGTGGGCGCCGAACCCCAACGCGCAGGTGCGGACGGTCGCCGTGTCGCCCGACGGGACGCGCGTGTACGCGGGGGGCAGCTTCACGAGCATCGCGGGGCAGGCGCGGTACCGGATCGCGGCGTTCGACGCGGCGACGGGCGCGCTCGTGTCGACGTTCAACCCGGGCGTCGACTCCCAGGTCCGCACGATCGTCGCGACGAACACGACCGTGTACGTCGGCGGCTCGTTCACCAACGCCAACGGGTCGCCGCGCAACAAGGTCGCCGCGTTCAACGCGGCCGACGGCGCGCTCCTGCCGTGGGCGCCCAGCGCGGACGACGGCTCGGTGAGCGCGCTCGTCGTGTCGCCGGACCAGACGCAGGTCATGGTCGGCGGGAACTTCTCGACGTTCAACGGCAGCGGCAACCCGGGGTACGGCCTCGCGCGCGTCGACGCCGTCACGGGTGCGACGCTGCCCCTCGCGATCAACGGGCTCATCCGCAACGGCTCGACGCAGGCGTCCATCACGAGCCTGACGACCGACGCGACCAGCTTCTACGTCACGGGCTACGTCTTCGGCAGCACCGGCAACCTCGAGGGCACCGCGCGCGGTGACTGGGCCACGGGCGAGCTGGTCTGGGTCGAGGACTGCCACGGCGACACGTACGCGGCCTGGCCCGGCCCGGGCGACGCGGTGTACGTCGCGGGGCACCCGCACTACTGCGGCAACATCGGCGGTTTCCCGCAGACCGAGCCGTGGACCTTCTACCGTGCGCTCGCGTTCAGCAAGGCCGTGACGGGCGTCGCGACCGCCGACCCGTACGGCTACTACAACTACGCCGGCAAGCCCACGCCGACGCTGCTCAACTGGTACCCGGACATCAACTCGGGCTCGTACACGGGTCAGGGCCAGGGGCCGTGGACGGTCACGGGCAACGACCAGTACCTCCTGTACGCCGGCGAGTTCACGATCGTCAACAACAAGGGTCAGCAGGGCCTCGCGCGGTTCGCGCGCACGGACACCGCGCCCAACAAGCAGGGGCCGCGCCTGGCGTCGGCCACGTGGCCGCTGTCGGCGGCGTCGTTCCAGTCCGGCACGGTGCGCCTGAGCTGGCCCGCGAACTACGACCGCGACAACGAGAACCTCACGTACACGGTGTCGCGCAACGGTCAGGTGATCCACACCGTCACCGCGGCGTCGGTCGTGTGGAAGCGCCCGCAGATGGGCTTCATGGACACCGGGCTCGCCCCCGGCACGACCTACACGTACCGCGTCAAGGCGGTCGACCCGTTCGGCAACTCGGCGATCACCGACCAGGTCCAGGTGACGGTGTCCGACGACTCCTCGATCAGCCCGTACGCGCAGCAGGTCCGCACCGACGGCGCCACGTCGCTGTGGCGGCTCGGCGAGCCCAGCGGCACCACCGCGTTCGACTGGGTGGGCTGGTCCGACCTCACGCTCGGGTCCACGGTGACGCGCGGCGCGACCGGCGCGATCGCCGACGACCCGAACGCCGCGTCGACGTTCGACGGCACCGCGAGCTCCACGGGCGCCACCAGCACGCCGATCCAGGGGCCGGACTCGTTCGCGGTCGAGGCGTGGGTCAAGACCACGACGACGCGCGGCGGCAAGATCGTCGGCTTCTCCAACCTGCAGACGGGCTCGTCGGGCAGCTACGACCGGCACGTCTACATGGAGAACTCCGGGAAGATCACGTTCGGCGTCTACCCGGGCTCGGTCCGGACGCTCACGAGCTCCGCGGCCTACAACGACGGCCAGTGGCACCACGTCGTGGCGTCGATGGGCACCGAGGGCATGAAGCTCTACGTGGACGGGCGTCGCGTCGGGCAGCGGGCCGACACGACCACCGGGCAGGCGTACGCCGGCTACTGGCGGATCGGTGGCGACAACCTCGGCGGGTGGCCGAACCAGCCGACGAGCAGCTACCTCGCGGGCAGCATCGACGACGTCGCCGTCTACCCGGCGCCGCTCACGGTCGCGCAGGTCGAGCACCACTACACGCTCTCGGGCCGTACCGTCGCCAAGCCGCCGGCGCCCGCCGACGCCTACGGCAAGGCGGTCTACGACGCCGGCCCCGAGCTCTACTGGCGGCTCGGTGAGGGCTCGGGCACGACCGCGGCGGACTCCGGCCCGTACGGCACGCCGGGCGTGTACCGCGGCACGTTCCTGCGCAGCCAGTCCGGCGCGCTGTCGGGCGTGAGCAACACCGCGATCCGGTCGCTCGGCTCGAGCAACACGCTCGTCGCGAGCACGCAGCAGGTCTCGAACCCGACCGTCTACTCGCAGGAGCTGTGGTTCAAGACGTCGACGAACAACGGCGGCAAGCTCATCGGCTTCGGCGACACCAACACCGGGGTGTCGGGCAGCTACGACCGGCACGTCTACATGGAGACGAACGGGCGCCTGACGTTCGGCACCTGGACGGGCGTGGCCAACACCATCACCACGGCCGCGTCGTACAACAACAACCAGTGGCACCACCTGGTCGCCACGCAGGGCGCCGACGGCATGAAGCTGTACGTCGACGGCGCGCTGCAGGGCACGAACCCGCAGACGGGCGCGCAGGCGTACAACGGCTACTGGCGGATCTTCGGCGACACGACGTGGGGCCCGCAGGCGTGGTTCGCGGGCACGATCGACGAGGTCGCGGTCTACTCCTCGGTGCTCGACGCGCAGACGGTGACCAACCACTACGCGCTCGGCAAGACGGGCCAGCTGCCGAACCAGCCGCCCGTGGGCGCCTTCACGTCGACGCCGACCGACCTCGCCGTGGCGTTCGACGCCACCGGGTCGACGGACTCCGACGGCACCGTCGCGGGCTACGCCTGGACGTTCGGCGACGGCGCGACCGGCACAGGCGCGACCCCGTCGCACACCTACGCGGCGGGCGGCACGTACACGGTCACGCTGACGGTCACGGACGACAAGGGTGCGACCGCGCAGGTCGTCCACGACGTCACCGTGGTCGCGCCGAACCAGCCGCCGACGGCCGGGTTCACGGCGGCGCCGACGGACCTCACGGTCGCGTTCGACGCCGGGACGTCGTCCGACCCGGACGGCACGATCACGCAGCACGCGTGGACGTTCGGCGACGGCGCGACGGGCGACGGACCCGCCCCGACGCACACGTACGCGGCGGGCGGCGACTACCAGGTGACGCTCACCGTCACGGACGACCGCGGGGGCAGCGCGCAGACGGTCCGGACGGTCACGGTCGTGGCGCCGAACCAGGCGCCCGTCGCGGCGTTCACCGCGACGCCCACGGACCTCACGGTCGCGGTCGACGGCTCCGCGTCGGCCGACGCCGACGGCACCCTGACCGCGCACGCGTGGGACTTCGGCGACGGCGCGACGGGCACGGGCGCGACGGCGTCCCACACGTACGCCGCGGCCGGGACGTACACGGTCACGCTGACCGTGACGGACGACCGGGGCGACACCGGCACGACGACCCGCGAGGTCACCGTGGCGGCGCCGGTGCCGAACCAGGGCCCGGTCGCGGCCTTCACGGCGACGCCGACGCACCTCGCGGTCGCTGTCGACGCGTCGGCCTCGACCGACGCGGACGGCCAGATCACGTCGTACGCGTGGCAGTTCGGCGACGGCGCGACCGCGACCGGCGCGACGGCGAACCACACGTACGCGGCCGACGGCACGTACACGATCACGCTCACGACGACGGACGACGACGGCGACACCGGCACCACGACCCGCGAGGTCACCGTGGCCGCGCCGCCCGCGGACGCCCCGTTCGCGCTCGACCCGTTCGCGCGGTCGGTCACGGGCGGCTGGGGCTCGGCCGACACCGGTGGCGCGTGGACGGTCCAGGGCGGTGCGGCGAACTTCTCGGTCGCGAGCGGGACGGGCGCGATGCGCGTCACCGGCGCCGGGTTCCGCCTGTCGTCCTTCCTGCCGGTCTCGTCGACCAGCACCGACCTCACGGCGAAGGTCGCGCTCGACGTCATGCCGACGGGTTCGGGCACGGACCTCGAGCTCGCGGGTCGCACCGCGGGCACGACGGACGGCTACCGCCTGCGCCTGAAGATGCTGTCGACGGGCGTGGTCCGGGCGTCGATCGTCGGGATCTCCGCCGGCACGACGGTCACCGTGGCCCAGGTGAACGTCCCGGGGATCACGTACACGGCCGGGCAGACCCTGCAGGCACGCTTCCAGGTGACCGGGACGGGCACGACGACGCTGCGCGCGAAGGTGTGGGCCTCGGGCTCGCCGGAGCCGACCGCGTGGACGCTGTCGGGCACGAGCACCACGGCCGCGCTGCAGGCCGCGGGCGGGATCGGCCTGTCGGTGTACACGTCGTCGACCACGACGACGCTGCCGCTCACCGCTCGGTGGAGCGAGCTGGTGGCGCGCCCGGTCGTGCCATGATCGCCGCTCAGGGGGAGCGACGTCCGGCAGGGGGACTGATGGAGGACGGCTCGAAGACGGTGGCGGCGCACGACGCGGCGGCGGCCGGTCACGGCGACCCGCGCACGGTCGTCGGGGTGCTGACGTACAAGCGCCCCGACGACCTGCGGGCGGCCCTGCCGATGCTCGTGGCGCAGGCTGCGCTGCTCGACCCGCCCGCGGAGGTGCTGGTGGTCGACAACGACCCCGACGGCGGCGCGCGCGGGGTCGTGGAGGACGCGGCGGCGCGGTCCGCGGCCGGCGGCGGTCCCGTCGTCCGGTACGCGCACGAGCCGCAGCCGGGCATCGCCGCGGCGCGCAACCGCGCGTTCGACGAGTCGGCCGACGCGGACGTGCTCGTGTTCATCGACGACGACGAGCGGCCCGTCCCGACGTGGCTGCGCCTGCTGGTCGACACGTACCTGGTCGACCGCCCGGAGGGCGTCGTCGGGCCCGTGGTCTCGGAGTTCGAGCAGCAGCCCGACGCGTGGGTCGCGGCGGGTCGGTTCTTCGACCGCCGACGCCTGCCGACGGGCACGACGACCGACGTGGCCGCCACGAACAACCTGCTGCTCGACCTCGCCCGCGTGCGGGCGCTCGGCCTGCGGTTCGACGAGCGGTTCGGGCTGTCCGGCGGCTCCGACCAGCTCCTCACGCGGCAGCTCGCGAAGGCAGGCGGGCGGATGGTGTGGTGCGACGAGGCCGTCGTGGTCGACGTCGTCCCGCCCGACCGCGTGACGCGACGCTGGGTGCTCGCGCGCGCGTTCCGCAACGGCAACACGTGGGGCCGCACGTCCGTCGTGCTGGCCGACGGCCCGCTGGACCGCGCGCTCGTGCGGGCGCGCGTGACGGGTCAGGGGGCGGTCCGGGCCGCTGGGGGCGCGGCCCGCTGGGCGCTCGGCACCGTCACCCGCTCGCACGTCCACCAGGCGAAGGGCCGTCGCACGTTTGCACGCGGGACGGGCATGATCGCGGGGGCGTACGGCACGGTGTACGTCGAGTACGCGCGCGACGGGCGGCGTACGGTGCGCGCCGGGAAGGTGCCGGGCGCGTCGTGACCCGCAGGACCGGGGAGACCGGGGGGCCGGCGGTGGAGGACCGCACGAAGGCGAAGGGCGGCACCGCCCGCAGCATGACGATCACGCTGGTCGGGAACCTGTTCCCGCCCGTGGTCGCGCTCGCGAGCGGCCCGATCCTCGCGCAGTCGCTGGGCGTCGACGGACGCGGTGCGGTCGCCGCCGCGACGGCGCCGCTCGGGCTCGCGATCGCGCTCATGACCTTCGGCGTGCCGGAGGCCGTGTCGTACGCGGTCGCGCGGCACCCGCGGCTCGTCCGGGTCGCGGCGCGCAACGGTGCGGCCATCGTCGTGCTCGCGGGCCTGCTCGCGACCGGGGCCGTGTTCGCGGCGCGCGAGTGGCTGTCGGGCGGCGACCTCGAGATCCAGAAGCTCATGGCGGTCGCGTCCCTCGCGGTGCTGCCGACGCTCCTGCTGGGTGTCCTGCGCGGCATCGCGTCCGGCCTGCAGCGCTGGTCGATGGTCGCGTGGGAGAAGGTGCTCGCGTCCGCCCTGCGGCTCGCCGTGCTCGTCCCGTTGTGGCTCACCGGTCATCTGACGCCGTTCACCGCGACCGTCGTGCTCGCCGTCATGCCCGTGATGGGTGCGCTCGCCTACCTCACGCTGCCGCGGCGCCTGCCGCCCGCCGAGCCCGACACCGAGGGCCTCGCCTCGACGCGCGCGCTCACCGGGTACGGTCTGCGGCTCTGGATCGGCACGATCTCCGGGATCCTGCTGTCCCGCGTCGACCAGACGATCATGACCCCGCTGAGCAGCGCCTACGAGCTCGGCCTCTACGTCGTCGCGGTCAACGTGAGCGAGCTCCCGCTGGTGATCCACCGGGCCGTGCGCGACGTGACGTTCGTGACGGACGCGAGCCGCAGCGAGGACGCGCGCCTCGCCGCCGCCGCCCGCATCTCGACGCTCATCTGCACGGTCGTCGCGCTCGTGCTCGGCGGCACCATGATCTGGTGGCTCCCGCTGCTGTTCGGCGAGGAGTTCGCGCCCGCGGTGCCCCTCGCCTGGCTGCTGC
The DNA here is from genome assembly GCF_010119915.1 of Cellulomonas sp. H30R-01. Classification (NCBI taxonomy): domain Bacteria; kingdom Bacillati; phylum Actinomycetota; class Actinomycetes; order Micrococcales; family Cellulomonadaceae; genus Cellulomonas; species Cellulomonas sp. H30R-01. The sequence continues at coordinate 189,807 of NZ_CP048210.1, forward strand.
TGGTCGCCGTCGTCATCAGCACGCCCGGGTCCATCGCCGGCGCCGGCCTGTCCGCGCGCGGACGGCCGGGCCTGCGCAGCATCGCGCTCGTCATCGCGTGCGTGCTCAACATCGGCCTGCTGGTCCTGCTCGTCCCGACGTACGGGGCGATGGGCGCCGCGTGGGCGACGCTGCTCGGCTACGTCGTCTCGTCGGGCCTGAACCAGTGGTTCCTCAAGCGGTTGTTCGGCGTCTCGATGCTGTCGTTCTACGGCGTCCGCCGGACCGACCTGACGATCCTGCGCGGCTACGCGGGCTCGCTCGTCGGCGGCGTCACCCGCCGCCTCCGCCGCCGCTGACGCGCCCCGCCGGAGTCCCGCCCGGCCGCTGACGCGCTCGCGCCCCCGACGACCGTCAGACGAGCCCGACCGCGCGGGCCATGCCGTCGACGAGGTGCGCGGACGTGAAGCGGTCCTCGACGGCCTGCCGCGCGCGCTGACCGAGCGCGACCGCCGCGTCGGGGTCGTCGAGCAGCCCGAGCACCCGGTCCGCGAGGTCCGTCGGCTCCTGCGGCTCCACCAGCAGCGCCGTCTCACCGTCGCGGTGGTAGTCCTCGTGGCCGGGCGTCGCGGTGAGCACGACGGGACGCGCGGTCGCCATCGACTCGAGGCTCACGGTGAGCCCGGACATGTGCAGGTTGGGGCGGGTCGCGATCGCGACGACGCTCGCGCGCGCGTACAGGTCGCGCAGCTCGGTGTGCGACAGGCGCGGCACCTTCGTGACCCCGGGGGGCGCGGGCACGTCGGAGGCGTTCTGCACGACGATCTCGACGTCGGGCCGCGTCTCGTGCACGCGCGAGAGCGCGGCGAACAGCGTGGTGGGGTCCCGGTCCCGGTCGCCGCCGACGCTCACGACGAGCGGTGCGGGGGCGGGTGGCTGCGCGGAGAAGAACTCGTGGTCGACGCCGAACGTGAAGAACGACACCGGCGGGCCCGACCGGCCGAGCGCGGCCTCCAGCGGCTCGACCTGGGCGCGGCTGTTGACGAACACGCCGTCCATGCGCCGCAGCACGTCGAGCGCACCGCGCACCCGCTCGGACGACGGGTCGATCTCGAGGGCGTCCGTGAGCCAGATGGTCCCCGCGAACATGCGGGCGTGCGGCGACAGGACGAGCATGCGGCGCGCGAGGTTCTCGTCCCAGGCGATCCCGACGTCGGAACGGCTGCGGTGCGGCACCGCGGAGCGCAGCAGCGCGCGCACGCGGTCGGCGCGCGTCGGCTCGGGCAGGCTCGCGGTCGTCACCGCGGCACCGGTGCGCTCGAGCAGGTCGAGCCCGTACGGCCAGCGGCCGGGCACCTCGCCGCGTGCGTGCCGGTCCTCCCACGACGCGACGTCCCGCTCGGCTCGGAAGACCACCTCGACGGCGGTGCGGGTCGCGGTGACCGGGGTCGCGGTCATCGGGGCTCCTCGGGGTGCGGGACGACGGGACGCGGCGCGCCGACGGCGCGTGCGCGAGCGGGACGCGCCGCGCGTGCGCGGCGCGCGAGGGCGGCGGGGGCGCGGTGCGGCGGACGGCCGGTGCGCCCGAGAGCGGGGCGTCCCGCACAGGCACCAGCGGACACGGGCGGGCTCACGACGCGTCCTGCGTCACGAGCTGCGGCGTGGTGCGCCCGCGGGCGCGCGCGACGGCGTCGTGGAAGACGGCGGCGTGCCCCGCGGCCACGGCCGGCCAGTCGCGTGCCGACAGGTCGGGGCGGTCGCGGCCCAGGTCGAGCGCGGCCGCGCGGCCGAGGCCGGTCCGCAGGTCGGCGGGCGTGACGGACCCGGCGAACGTCGTGACCCAGGCGTCGCCGACCTCGTCGGCGAGCGCGGTCGACGTCGGTCCTTCGGGGACCAGGACGGGCCGGTCGAGCGACAGCGCCAGCAGCGCGGCGCCGGAGTTGTGCAGCCGGCGGTAGGGCAGCACGACGAGCGACGCGGCGGACACCTCGGCCGCGAGCACGTCGTCGTCCACGTACGCGAGCCGCAGGCCGACGCGCGGGTCCGCGGCGGCGAGGGCCTCGACGGTCGCGCGCAGCTCCGCGGTCTCGGGGCTGCCCACGACGCGCAGCTCGAGGTCGTCGCCCGGCGTCGCGCCGAACGCCTCGATGAGCTCCTCGACGCCCTTGTAGGGCCGGACGAGCCCGAAGAACAGCACGCGACCGGGCCGCGCGTCGCCGCGGGGGTAGGTGGCGTACCAGTCGCGGTAGTGCGGGTGCGGCACGGTCACGAGCGGGGTGCCGGGGCGGGCGTCGTCGGGCAGGGGTGTCGTCCCGTTGAGTCGCACGAACACGGTCGTCCGGCGGTCGACGACGCGCAGGAGCCACCGTTCGAGCGCGCTCCCGGACTCGTGCGGCTCGACGTTGTGCAGGGTCCGCACGACGGCCGTGCGGGTCAGCGTGAGGCGCGCGAGCAGGGCGGCGGTGGTCACGAACCGTGCCGCGGTCTTGAGCCGTGACGTCCCGCGGAGCAGCTTCTCGGGCCAGTGCACGTGGAAGACGTCGTAACGCCCGAGGAGCGCGGTGCGCCAGTCGAAGGTCAACGCGTGCACGTCCTCGGGCAGCTCGACGAGCAGCTGCGCGAGGTACGGGTTGGTGGTGCGGCGGGGCCGCGGGAACGACTCGAGCACCGTGACGGTCATGCGCGCCCTTCCGGCAGGGGGTCCGGCACGGCGGCCGGTCGGGTGTCGTCGAGGGTCGCCTCGCCGGCGTCGACGCCGGGTCGGGGGAGCAGCAGCATGCCGAGAGCGAGCACGATGATCGGCATCGAGCTGTAGATGGGGCCGAACGCGAAGTTCCAGAGCATGACGCACGTGAGGTAGATCGCGAGGCCGGACGCGACGCGGCGCGCGGCGGCGCTCGCGATCGACCATACCGAGAGCCCGAGGATCCAGGCACCGAGCGCGACGCCCGGGATGCCGAAGTTCGACCACAGGTCCGCGATCACCGCGTGCAGCTTGATCTCGCTGCCGAACATGTAGTTCTCGACGTACCCGTTGTCGGGGTCGTAGTTGAGGGCCGCCATGCCGGACTTCGCGACGAGGATGTCGTCGAGGTTCGCCTGGACGCCGACGCCGTAGCCCATGGGCCGGGACTCGGCGAGCGCGAGGCTCGCGCCCCACTCGGGCCGGCCGCCCAGCAGGATCGAGCCGGAGGTCTGCACCTGCTCCTGCGACCGCTGCTGCGTCTCGGCGCCGAGGTACCCCTCGAGGATCAGCGTGGTGCCGACCGAGTAGACGCAGGCCGCGATCCCCGCGAACAGCGCGACGGTCGCGAGCGCGCTCGACCGCCGGCCGAGCGTCGTCGGGCGCAGCTGGTAGGCGACGAGGAGAGCGGCGAGCACGAGCGTCGCGAACGCCGACCGGGAGTCGTTGAGCATGCAGACGGCGGCGAGCGCGAGCAGAAGCACGATCTCGACGGGTCGTGGCCGCTTCCGCACGACGAGCCCGAGGGCGAGGACGGTCACCGCGTAGGAGAAGTTGTACTTCCACGGGTTCGCCGGGTTGATGGGCTCGAGCCCGATGCGCAGGACGAGGCCGGCGGCGGCGGACAGCGCGACGGTCCGCAGCGGGAGCACCGTGCGCGCCCACAGCAGCAGGCCGATCGCGCAGAACCCGCCGACGACCAGCAGGAGGTTCGCGCGCAGCACGACGGGGCTGATGGTGTGCGACGCCGACGACACCGCGGTGAGCCACACGCCCGACGCGAGCGCGATCCCGCCGAGCAGCAGCAGCCCGCGCGCACCGACGAAGCGCTTCGGTGCCGACCACCAGACCGGCACGAGCGCGAGCGGCACGACGATCGCTGTCGTGAACGCGTCGACGAGCTGGTAGTCGAGCGCGACCATCGCGACGGCGGCCATCGCGACGTACCGCGTCGATCTCCGGGCGACCGGCAGCGCTGCGGGCAGGCGCGGGTGCGAGCGGGCGTGCGTCGACGCCGTGCCGGCCCGTGCCACGGCGGCGCCCGGGTGCGGGGCGGGAGCGGTGCGCGTGCTCACGCGGCACCGTCCTGCGCGGCGGGGGACGTCACGACGGGCTCACAGCCAGGAGGCGTGCGCGCCGCGCTCCTGCGCCATCGGGCGCGGCGCCGACAGCTCCAGGTCGTCGAGCCCGGTGAGCTCCCGCCCGGGGAGCAGCGCCTCGCCGGAGCGTGCCGCGGGACCCGAGCCGTTCGTCCCGCCGGACGCTGCGCCGACGGCGACGGGTGCCGGCCGGGACGCCGCGGAGGCCGTGGGCGTTGCGGTCCCGGACGTGCCGGTGTCGGCGGGGGCGCCGTCGCGCTCGGGTGCGGCCTCGCCGGGGTGCGTGCTCGGCACCGTCGCACCCGCGGGCGCGGTGGCCCGTCCGGGAGCCGGCGGGACAGGCCCGACCAGGGGCGCTGCGGCGGCCTCTGCCGCCGGCGCCTCGGTCGGCGTCGAGGTCCCGTGACGGCCGGCCCGGCGACGCCCGGCACGCTGCCCGAGGGACCATGCCTTCGCGGTCGACTGCGGCGTCGAGCCGTACGTGTAGACCGCGCCGGACGCCTTCGCGGAGACCTGGTTGAGCAGGAGCCCGAGGACGCGCGCGTCGACCGCGGTGAGCGACGCGAGCGCGTCGGACAGCTGCGGCCGGTGCACGGCCCGGCAGCCGACGACGACGAGCGCGCCGTCGGTGAGCCGCGACAGGACGGCCGCGTCGGTGACGGGCAGCAGCGGCGCGGAGTCGAGCAGGATCACGTCGTAGCTCAGCGCGAGACGCTGCAGCAGCCGTCCCATCGCGGGGGAGTCGAGCAGCTCGCTGGGGTTGGGCGGGATCTGCCCGGCGGGCAGGACGTCGAGCGAGCCCTCGCCCCACGGCTGGATGACGTCCTCGGCCGTCGCCTCGCCGATCAGCACCGTCGTGAGGCCGACCGCACCCTCGATGCCGAGGTAGCGGTGCACCGACGGGCGGCGCAGGTCGGCGTCGATCAGCAGGATGCGCTGGTTGCCCTCGGCCATCGCGATCGCGAGGTTGATCGCGGCGGTCGACTTGCCCTCGGTCGGCAGCGACGACGTCACGACGATCGACCGGCTGGGGCCGGCGATCGTGAGGAACCGCAGGTTGGTGCGCAGCCGCCGGAACGCCTCGGCCTGGTCGCCGAACGGGTCGCGGCGCATGAGCAGCGGGCTCTTGCGGTTCTTGCGGTCCCAGCGCACCGACGACAGGACGGGCGTGTCGGTGACGCGGCGCAGGTCCTTCATGGAGCGGATGCGCGTGTCGAGCAGCGTGCGGGCCAGCGCGATCACGACGCCCGCGACCAGGCCGAGCACCATGCCGGTCGCGGCGTTGAGCTTGGTGTTCGGCGCGAACGCGTACGACGGCGGCGAGGCCTGCCCGACCAGCGTGATCTGCACGTTCGGCTCGCCGTCGGCCGAGTCGCCCTCGAGGTCCTCGACGGCGACCGCGAGCTGCGTGGCGACCGCGTTGGCGATGTCCGCCGAGCGCTCGGGGTTGCCCGACACGACGGAGATCTCGAGCATGGTCGCGTTGAGCAACGCGGACACGTCGACCGACTTCGCGAGCGAGCGACCCGTGGTGTCGAGGCCGAGCTGCTCGATCACGGGGTCGAGCACGTAGGGCTTGGTCGCGAGCTGCGCGTAGTTCTCGATGCGGTTGAGCGCGTAGGTGGACCCCTGGACGAGCTCGCCGGGCGAGCTCGTGCCGGTCGCGGTGACGTAGACGCTGGACGTCGCGCGGTAGCTCGACGGGATGGTCGTCGAGTAGGCGTAGCCGGCCGCGAAGCCGAGCGCCGCGAGCACGCCGATGAGCAGCCAGTGCTTGCGCAGCGCTGCGAGGTACTCCGCAGGCTCCATGCCGATCCCCTCTCGTTCCGGTGCACCCCTGTGCAGGACGTCCACCGGGGATCACCGTCGCCCGAGCTGCCCCCACCCGTGGTCAGTGCTCTTGATTGTCGACGATCCTGCCTCGGAAAGAGCCGTGGCGGTGTGGGCGAAATGTGAAACCTCGTGGGTTTTCGCCCGGTCGGCCCACCGCGACGCCGCAGGTCCACCCGATCGCCGCGCCGCCGGAGCCCGATCGTGGCGCCGAGCCGGACAAGTGGGTGAAAAACGGTTCGTGCGGGTGACGTCGACGGTGCGCTATGTCCGGGTTGGGGCGATTCCCTCTACAGTCGGCTGGTCGGGCTGCGGCAGTGCAGCCGACGACAGGAGGTCCTCGACGGCGCGGGCCCGTGGTCCGTCTCGTCAGCAGGAGGGTGTTGCATGGCACGCATCGTGGGGTACGCGCCCGGCGCGTACGACCTGTTCCACGTAGGACACCTCAACATCCTCCGGCACGCGAAGCGCCGCTGCGACTACCTGATCGCCGGTGTCGTCGCGGACGAGGTGCTCGAGCTCACCAAGGGCCGCCGGCCGATCATCCCGCTCGCGGAGCGCATGGAGATCCTGCGGCACATCTCGTACGTCGACGAGGTCGTCGCCGAGGTCCAGCCCGACAAGGTCGAGACCTGGCGCAACGTCGGCTTCGACGTGATCTTCAAGGGCGACGACTGGCGCGGCACCCCGAAGGGCGACCGGCTGGAGCGCGACTTCGCCGCGGTCGGCGTCGAGGTCATCTACTTCCCGTACACCGTGCACACGTCGAGCACCGCGCTGCGTCGTGCGCTCGCGGCGATCGACGGCCCGGAGGAGCTCGTCGCGTCCGAGGTCGGCTGACCCCGACCGCACGGCCGGCGCCGCCGACCGGCACGGCCGCCTCGGCCCACGTCCGACCGGCACGGCCGCCTCGGCCCACGTCCGACCGGCACGGCCGCCTCGGCCGACCTGTCCCGCGAGCGCTGTCGGCGGGGGCTCGTAGACTCGTGCTGCACCCCGGATCCACGCGGATCCGGGGCGTTCGTGCTGTGCCCGGACCGGGCCACCAGCGCTCCGTCGAGCCCTCCGCGAAGGAACCATGGACCTCACCGGCCTGCTGCCCGCGCTCCTCGACGACCCCGCGCTCGCGGAGGCCGTCTCGCTCGTCCCCGCGCGGGGCGAGCTCGACGTCGTCGGTCCTGCGGGCGTGCGACCGCCGCTGCTCGCCGCGCTCGCGGGCGCGCACGCGACGGCCGGGGCGTCGGGACCGGGCACGAAGGGGCGGCCGCTCGTCGTGGTGACCGCGACGGGCCGGGACGCGGACGAGCTCGCGGCCGCGCTGCGCTGCTACCTGCCCGACGACGCGGTCGCCGTGCTGCCGGCGTGGGAGACGCTGCCGCACGAGCGGCTGTCGCCGCGGTCCGACACGGTCGCACGCCGGCTGGCGGTGTTCCGCCGGCTCGCGCACCCGACCGCGGACGGTCCGACCGGCCCGGTGCGTGTCCTCGTGCTGCCGGTGCGCGCGCTCCTGCAGCCGGTCGTCGACGGGCTCGGCGAGCTCGAGCCCGTCGCGGTGTCCGTCGGCGACCGCGTCGACCTGGACGACCTCACCGAGCGGCTCGTCGGCGCGGCGTACCAGCGCGTCGACATGGTCGAGAAGCGCGGCGAGTTCGCGGTGCGCGGCGGCATCCTCGACGTGTTCCCGCCGACCGACGACCACCCGCTGCGCATCGAGCTGTGGGGCGAGGACGTCGAGGAGATCCGCTGGTTCTCCGTCGCGGACCAGCGCTCGCTCGAGGTCGCGCAGCACGGGCTGTGGGCGCCGCCGTGCCGGGAGATCCTGCTGACGGACGCGGTCCGTGAACGCGCGGCGTCGCTCGCGGAGCGGCTGCCCGGCGCCGTCGACATGCTCGACAAGCTCGCGCAGGGCATCGCGGTCGAGGGTATGGAGTCGCTCGCGCCCGCGCTCGTCGAGCGCATGGTGCCCGTGCTCGACCTCGTGCCGGACGACGCGCTGCTCGTCGTCGCCGACCCGGAGCGCGTGCGGCGTCGTGCGCACGACCTGGTCGCGACGACCGAGGAGTTCCTGGCCGCCGCGTGGACGTCGGCCGCGGCGGGCGCGGCGACGCCGCTCGACCTGTCGGCCGCGTCGTTCGCGTCGTTCGCCGAGGTGCGCGCGCTCTCGGCCGTGCGCGGGCTCGGGTGGTGGACGCTCAGCCCGTTCACGCTGGACGCCGACGCGACGGTGGCGGCGGGTGCGCCCGGCGCGGACGCGGGCGATGCACTCGCCGCAGGCCGGGCGCTGCCGGACGACCTGGCCGCCGACGGGCACACCGTCGTCGTCGCGGCGCGCGACGTCGAGCGGTACCGCGGGGAGGTGGCCCGCGCCGTCGCGGACGTGCGCACGCTGCAGCAGCAGGGCTGGCACCTGGTGCTCGCGACCGAGGGGCACGGGCCCGCGCAGCGCATGGTCGAGCAGCTCAAGGCGTCGGACGTCCCGGCACGGCTCGTGACGTCGGTCGACGACCGGCCCGAGGGCGGGGTCGTCCTCGTCGTGCCCGCACCTGCCGGGCCGGGCTTCGTCGCCGAGCCGCTGCGGCTCGCCGTGTTCTCGGAGGCCGACCTCACGGGCCGGGCGGGCAGCAGCACGCGGGACATGCGGCGCATGCCGAGCCGGCGGCGCAACGTCGTCGACCCGCTCCAGCTGCGGCCCGGGGACTTCGTGGTGCACGAGCAGCACGGCGTGGGGCGGTTCGTCGAGCTCGTGCAGCGGACGATCGGGACCGGCGCGAACGCGGCGACGCGCGAGTACCTCGTCATCGAGTACGCCAGCAGCAAGCGCGGCCAGCCCGGCGACCGGCTGTTCGTCCCGAGCGACCAGCTCGACCAGGTGACGAAGTACGTGGGCGGCGAGGCGCCGACGCTCAACAAGATGGGCGGCGGCGACTGGGCCAAGACGAAGGGCCGCGCGCGCAAGGCGGTCAAGGAGATCGCGGCCGAGCTCATCCGGCTCTACAGCGCGCGCATGGCGACGCCGGGGCACGCGTTCGGCGCGGACACCCCGTGGCAGCGCGAGCTGGAGGACGCGTTCGCGTACGTCGAGACGCCCGACCAGCTCGCGACGATCGACGAGGTCAAGGCGGACATGGAGAAGGCGGTCCCGATGGACCGTCTGGTCTGCGGCGACGTCGGCTACGGCAAGACGGAGATCGCGGTGCGTGCGGCGTTCAAGGCCGTGCAGGACGGCAAGCAGGTCGCGGTCCTCGTGCCGACGACGCTGCTGGTACAGCAGCACCTCGACACGTTCTCCGAGCGGTACTCCGCGTTCCCCGTGACGGTGAAGGCGCTGTCGCGGTTCCAGTCGGACAAGGAGTCGAGGGAGGTCGTCGCGGGCCTCGCCGACGGGTCCGTCGACATCGTCATCGGCACGCACCGGCTCATCACGGGCGAGGTGCGGTTCAAGGACCTCGGGCTCGTCATCATCGACGAGGAGCAGCGGTTCGGCGTCGAGCACAAGGAGACGCTCAAGGCGCTGCGGACCAACGTCGACGTGCTCGCGATGAGCGCGACCCCGATCCCGCGCACGCTCGAGATGGCGGTCACGGGGATCCGGGAGATGTCGACGCTCGCCACCCCGCCCGAGGAGCGGCACCCCGTCCTCACGTTCGTCGGCGCGTACGACGAGAAGCAGATCACCGCCGCGGTCCGGCGCGAGCTGCTGCGCGAGGGCCAGGTGTTCTACGTGCACAACAAGGTCGACTCGATCGAGCGGGCCGCGTCGCGGATCGCCGAGCTCGTGCCGGAGGCTCGCGTCGCCGTGGCGCACGGGAAGATGAACGAGCACCAGCTCGAGCGCGTCATCGTCGACTTCTGGGAGAAGAGGTTCGACGTCCTGGTCTGCACGACGATCGTCGAGACGGGCCTCGACATCTCCAACGCCAACACCCTGATCCTCGAGCGCTCGGACCTGCTCGGCCTGTCGCAGCTCCACCAGCTCCGCGGACGTGTCGGCCGTGGACGTGAGCGCGCGTACGCGTACTTCCTCTACCCGCCGGAGAAGCCGCTCACCGAGACCGCGCACGACCGGCTGCAGACGATCGCCGCGAACACGGACCTCGGCGCGGGCATGGCGGTCGCGATGAAGGACCTCGAGATCCGCGGCGCGGGCAACCTGCTGGGCGGCGAGCAGTCCGGGCACATCGAGGGCGTCGGCTTCGACCTGTACATCCGCATGGTGGGCGAGGCCGTGGCGTCGTTCCGCGGCGACCAGCCGGAGGAGCTGCCCGACGTCACGATCGAGCTGCCGGTCGACGCGCACATCCCGCACGACTACATCGCGCACGAGCGCCTGCGTCTCGAGGCCTACAAGAAGATCGCGGCAGCCGCCGACGCCACCGCGCTCGGCGAGGTGCGGGCCGAGCTCGCCGACCGGTACGGCGCGGTCCCCGCGGCCGTGGACAACCTGTTCGAGGTCGCCGAGTTCCGCCAGAAGGTGCGGGCCGCCGGGCTCACCGACGTCACGGCGCAGGGCAAGTTCGTGCGGTTCGCGCCGATCGAGCTGCCCGAGTCCGCGCAGCTGCGGCTCAAGCGGCTGTACCCGGGGTCGATCCTCAAGCCCGCGACGCGCACGGTGCTCGTGCCGTTCCCGACGACCGCGCGCATCGGCGGGCGGCCTCTGCACGGGCGCGAGCTGCTCGCGTGGGCGCGCCAGCTGGTCGACGCGGTCGTGCTCGGCGACGTCGCGGCGGCGGCGAGCGTGGGGACGGGCGGCCGCTGACGCTCCGGTCGCCCGGTGGCCCGGGTCGACCCGCAGGACGTCGTCGAGCAGTCGTGCGCGGTCAGCCGCGGGCGATCTCCGCGAGCGCGGCGAGGTGCGCCTCGACCGCGCGTCGCCCGTCAGGGGTCAGCGTGACCCACGTGAGCCGGCGCGCGTCGGCGCGGGCGGGCGACCGTTCCTTGCGGACGCTCACGTAGCCGGCGTCGGTCAGCACGCGCAGGTGCTTGGACAGGCTCGTGTCGGTCAGCCCGAGCGTGTCCCGCAGCACGGCGAACTCGAGCTCCGTGCCGCGTCGCAGCACTCCGGCGATGCGCAGCCGGGCGGGCGCGTGGACGACCTCGTCGAAGGCCGGGACGACCTCGCCGGTCATGCGTGCGGGTGCTCCGCGGCGAGCTCGCGTCGCTGCGCGTCGTCGTACCAGGGGCCGAGGACGACGGCCGCGACGAAACCGACGGCGGCGGGCACGAGCGCCCACACGTACGCGACGTCGGTGAGCCGGACGACCAGCGTGGCGGCGAGGACGAGCACCAGGACGACGATCAGCGCGCGGTACAGCGCACGCGACCGCGGGCCGGCGGGCTCGGCGACCCAGACCCCGTAGCGCCGGCGGTAGAGCACGACGAGCGCGGGCAGCCCGAACAGCGCGACGGGCAGCAGGACCAGCGACGCGGGCGACGGGAGGGCCTGCGTGCAGACGATCAGCGCGACGACCGCGCCGAGCGTCGGGTGGTACCACCAGGGCGTGACGACGCGCGCGGCGAGCGACGCCCGGTCGGCCGCGAGGTCGGCGAGCGCGCTGCGCGCCTCCGCCGGCGTCGGTCGGGGCGAGGGCACCGCGCCGTCCAGGTCGTTTTCCATGTCGGCAAGTCTACGGATGACTTGCCGATCGGGAAAGTGTCTTCTGCGGGCGAGCCCGTCGGGGGAGGGATGCGGGATGCACGGCCGGACCGCCTACGATGACGCCGATCGACGAGCGACGACGCGGGAGGTCCCTGGTGGCGGTGCAGTGGCGTGCGGGTACGGGCGTGCGACGGGTCGGTGTGGTGCTGGCCGGCGGTGTGGCCGCGGGCGTGCTCGCCGGGTGCGCGGGACAGCCCGGTGCGGCGGCGGTCGTCGACGGGACGGCGATCCCCACGTCCGACGTGCGGGTCGCGTCCGACGAGCTGCGGCCCTACCTGCAGGACGTGTCGCCGGCGAACGTGCTCACGGTCCTGGTGCACGAGCCGACGATCGTCGCGATCGCGGAGGAGAACGGCGTCGGCGTCTCCGAGGAGGAGGCCGCCGAGCTGCTGGACTCGGTCGCGAAGCAGCGCGACCCGGAGGCGGACGCGACCTTCTCGCAGCCGTCGCTCGACGTCGCGCGCTACTCGCTCGCGTACACGCGCCTGCAGGAGCTCGAGGACGCGCAGGAGGTCCTCGGTGACGCGCAGGACCGCATCGCGAAGCTCGACGTCGAGGTCAACCCCCGGTTCGGCACGACCGACGACGTGAACACGATCCTCCCGCCGACGGCCCGCCCGTGGATCGTCGTGCCGGCGACTGGCGGCACCCAGGGCGACGGCACCGCGCCCGCACCCGAGCCCAGCCCGTCGGCGTCCTGACGGGGGGCGACGTGAGCGCCCGGTCGGGCCCGCACGACGACGCGCTCACGCAGCTGGTCGCCGTCATGGACCGGCTGCGGTCGCCCGGCGGCTGCCCGTGGGACGCGCAGCAGACGCACCGCTCGCTCGTCCCGTACGCGCTCGAGGAGGCCGCCGAGCTCGCCGAGGCCGTCGAGGCCGACGATCGCGCCGGGCTGCGCGAGGAGCTCGGCGACCTGCTGCTGCAGGTCGTCTTCCACGCGCGGATCGCGCAGGAGGACCCCGACGACCCGTTCGACGTGCAGGACGTCGCGGCGGACCTCGTCGCGAAGCTCGTCCGGCGGCACCCGCACGTGTTCGGCGATGCGGAGGCGGTCCACGACGAGGAGGGGCAGCACGTCGCGTGGGACCGCGCGAAGCGGGCCGAGAAGCAGCGCGTGTCGGTCTTCGACGGTGTGCCGCTGGGTCTCGGCGCGCTCGCGCGGGCGCAGAAGCTCGTCGCACGTGCGGAGCGCGCGGGACACGACGTGTCCGTACCGGCGGCGGCGCACGACGCACCGCTCGGCGACCGGCTGCTCGCCCTCGTCGCCGAGGCGCGCGCGGCGAACCTCGACGCGGAGGGCGAGCTGCGCCGCACGACGGCCGCGTGGGAGCAGGGCCACCGGGCGGCGGGCGTCTGACCCCGCGGGCCGCCTGGCGTGGAGCGTCTGTCGCGCTCCGCGCGACACCTCCTCCACGCGAGCGGCGTCCGGAGGGCGCAGGCTGCGGGGTCGCGCTGCCACCTGCGCGGCCGGGGCATGCTGGCAGAAGGATCGGGTTCCTTCCCGGACGAAGGTCTCGCGTCGGAAGGCGCTTTCCCGGGTACGCTCTGCACCGTGACCGGGCACGACCCGGCCGCTCGAACCGACGGAGGTACGTGTGACGACCATCGGGGTGCCGCGCGAGGCGCGACCCGGCGAGCGGCTGGTGGCCGCGACGCCCAAGACCGTCGCGCAGCTGCGCGCGCTCGGCTACGACGTGCTCGTCGAGCACGGTGCCGGCGCGGGTGCGACGTTCGACGACGCCGCCTACGAGGCCGCGGGAGCGACGACCGTCGACGCCGCGCAGGCGTGGGGGGCCGACGTCGTCACCGCGGTCGGCGCGCCCGACGCGGAGCAGGTCGCCGCGCTGCGGCCCGACGCGGTCCTGGTCGCGATGCTCAACCCGGGCGGGCGCGGGGACCTCGTCGACGCCCTCACCGCGCGCGGCGTCACGGCGCTGTCGCTCGACGCCGTGCCGCGCATCTCGCGCGCGCAGAGCCTCGACGTGCTCTCGACGCTCTCGAACGTCGCCGGCTACCGGGCCGTCGTCGAGGCCGCGCAGGAGTACGGGGGCATGTTCGCCGGGCAGGTCACGGCTGCGGGCAAGACGCCGCCCGCGAAGGTCTTCGTGATCGGCGCGGGCGTCGCAGGGCTCGCGGCGATCGGTGCCGCGGACAGCCTGGGGGCCCAGGTGCGGGCGTTCGACGTCCGGCCCGAGGTCGGCGAGCAGATCGAGTCGATGGGTGCGACATTCGTGCGCGCCGAGTCCGCCCAGCAGCAGGTGAGCGCCGACGGGTACGCGTCCGCGCTGACGCAGGACCAGGAGGCCGCGACGGCCGCGGTCTACGCCGCCGAGACGGCCGCCGCCGACGTCGTCATCACCACGGCGCTCGTGCGCGGCAGCGCGCCGCGGACGATCACCGCGGCGATGGTGGCCGGGATGCGGCCGGGCAGCGTCATCGTCGACCTGGCCGCGTCCGGCGGGGGCAACTGCGAGCTCACCGTGCCGGGGGAGCGCGTCGTCACCGAGAACGGCGTCGTGATCCTGGGCTGGACCGACCTGGCCGGTCGGCTCCCGCAGCACACGTCGCAGCTGTTCGGCACCAACGTCGTGCACCTGCTCCAGCTCCTCACGCCCGGCAAGGACGGCGAGCTCGTCCTCGACCTCGACGACCCGGTCCAGCGCGGCATGACCGTCACGCGCGCGGGCGAGGTGCTGTGGCCGCCGCCGCCCGTCGCCGTGTCGGCCGCGATGCCGCCGCCCGCCGACACGGCGCCGAGCCTCGAGGAGATGGCCGCCGCCGAGGCCGCCGCGCACGCGCTCGCCGAGCGCCGCACGCAGCGCCGCACGGTGACGTTCGCGCTCGCGGCCGTGCTCGTCGCGCTCGCGATCTCGTTCGCGCCCGCCGCGTTCCTCGGCCACTTCACCGTGTTCGTGCTCGCCGTGTTCGTCGGCTACTACGTCATCTCGAACGTCAGCCACTCGCTGCACACGCCGCTCATGGCCCAGACCAACGCGATCTCCGGGATCATCCTCGTCGGCGCCCTGCTGCAGATCGGGTCCGACGACGGGGTCGTCACCGTCCTCGCGTGCGTCGCGGCGGCCGTCGCGAGCGTCAACATCTTCGGCGGCTTCCTCGTGGCGAACCGCATGATCCGCATGTTCCGGAAGGACGCCTGATGTCCCTCACGTCCGTCGCGCAGGCGGTCTACCTCGTCGCCGCGGTGCTGTTCATCCTGTCGCTCGCCGGGCTGTCCCGGCAGGAGACCGCACGCCGCGGGAACCTGTCCGGGATGGTCGGCATGGGCCTCGCGCTCGCCGCCACGGTCGCGCTCGCGCTCGACGGCAGCGAGCGGGAGGTCGGCGTCACCGCGGCGCTCATCGCGGCCGTGCTGCTGGTGGGCCTCACGGTCGGCACGTGGCAGGCGCGACGCGTCGAGATGACGCAGATGCCCGAGCTCATCGCGATCCTGCACAGCTTCGTCGGCCTCGCCGCGGTGCTCGTCGGGTTCAACTCGTACCTCACCGAGCCGGCCGACCCGGTGCACCTCGTCGAGGTCTTCCTCGGCGTCCTCATCGGTGCGGTGACGTTCACGGGCTCGGTCGTCGCCTACCTCAAGCTCTCGGCGAAGATCCCCTCGGCGCCCCTCATGCTGCCGCGGCGCAACACGCTCAACCTCGCGGCGCTCGTCGCGTCGGCCGGCCTCGGCGCCTGGTTCGTCACGGCCCCGTCGATCGTGCCGCTGCTGGTCATGACCGTCCTCGCGCTCGCGCTCGGCTGGCACCTGGTCGCGTCCATCGGTGGCGGCGACATGCCCGTCGTGGTGTCGATGCTCAACTCGTACTCCGGGTGGGCCGCGGCCGCCGCCGGCTTCATGCTGAGCAACGACCTGCTCATCGTCACCGGCGCCCTCGTCGGGTCGTCGGGTGCGATCCTCAGCTACATCATGTGCAAGGCGATGAACCGGTCGTTCGTCAGCGTGATCCTCGGCGGGTTCGGAGCCGAGGAGGGCACGGTGGCCGCGGTCGACCGGGACTACGGCGAGCACCGCGAGACGTCCGCGCAGGACGTCGCGGACCTGCTGCGCGACGCCAAGCGCGTCGTCATCACACCCGGCTACGGCATGGCCGTCGCGAAGGCGCAGTACCCGGTCGCCGAGCTCGTCGCGAAGCTGCGGGCGCGCGGGGTCGAGGTCCGGTTCGGCGTGCACCCCGTGGCGGGCCGCCTGCCCGGGCACATGAACGTGCTGCTCGCCGAGGCCAAGGTGCCGTACGACATCGTGCTCGAGATGGACGAGATCAACGACGACTTCGG
Source organism: Cellulomonas sp. H30R-01 (assembly GCF_010119915.1). Lineage (NCBI taxonomy): Bacteria > Bacillati > Actinomycetota > Actinomycetes > Micrococcales > Cellulomonadaceae > Cellulomonas > Cellulomonas sp. H30R-01. Next base: position 205,630 of record NZ_CP048210.1, read on the forward strand.
CGACACCGACGTCGTGCTCGTGATCGGCGCGAACGACACCGTCAACCCGGCGGCGCTCGACGACCCCGGCTCGCCCATCGCGGGCATGCCCGTCCTCGAGGTGTGGCACGCGAAGCAGGTCGTCGTCTTCAAGCGCTCGATGGCCACCGGGTACGCGGGCGTCCAGAACCCGCTGTTCTTCCGCGACAACACCGCGATGCTCTTCGGCGACGCCAAGGAGCAGACGGAGAAGATCGTGCACGCCGTCTGACACCCGACCGAGGGCACGTCCCCGCCGCCACCTGCGGGGACGTGCCCTCGAAACGCTTCACACCTGGACCCCGCCCCGGCCCGCTCCGTAGCGTCACGCGCGCCCCCGCCGCCTGCCGCGAAGGACCTGCCCGCTCATGCCCCACCCCGGCGCCCGCACGCCCCTGCGCACCGCGACCGTGCTGGTCGCCGCGCTCGCGCTCGTCCTCACCGGTGTGCTCGCCGCGCTCCGCGCCCAGCCCGCGGCGGCGGCCACGGTGACGGTGCTGAGCGCGGACTTCGAGGCGGGCGTCGCCGGCTGGGCCGGGCGCGGCGCCGCGAGTGTCGCGGTCGACGGGACCGACCACCCGCGCGGGACGCAGAGCCTGAAGGTGACGGGCCGGACGGAGTCGTGGAACGGCGCGACGCGCGACGTCACGACGCTGTTCGAGCCGGGCACGACGTACACGGTCTCGGCGTGGGTGCGGCTGCCCTCCGGCTCGTCGGGCACCGCGGGCGTGCGGCTGTCCGCGCAGCGCGACAACCCGAGCGGGACTGCCTACGAGACGATCGCGACGGCCGACGGCGTGACCTCGGGCTCGTGGTCGCAGATCACCGGCTCCTACACGCCCGGCCCGTTCGCCACCGCGTCGCTCTACGTCGAGACGACGGGCTCGCTCACGGACCTGCTGCTCGACGACGTCCTCGTCACCAGCACGGCCCTCACCCCGGACCTGACGCTGCCGTCCCTGCGGGAGACGTGGGCGTCGTCCTTCCCGCTCGGCGCGGCCGTCGAGGCGCCCGAGACGCTCGGCGCGCGCTCCGACCTGCTGCTGCGGCACTTCGGCCAGGTCACCGTGGGCAACGCGATGAAGCCCGACGCGACGCACCCCGCCGAGGGCACCTGGACGTTCGCCGGCGCCGACCAGATCGTCGACCACGCGGTCGCGCACGACCTGCGCGTCTACGGGCACACGCTGCTGTGGCACCAGCAGACGCCGGCGTGGTTCTTCCAGGACGTCGACGGCACCGCGCTCACGACGAGCGCCGAGGACCAGGCCCTCCTGCGGTCGCGGCTCCAGACCCACATCCAGACGCTCGCCGACCACTTCCGCACGACGTACGGCGAGTACGGGACCGCGGGCAACCCGATCTTCGCGTTCGACGTCGTCAACGAGGTGATCGACGAGAACCAGCCCGACGGCCTGCGCCGCAGCGAGTGGTACCGCGTGCTGGGCCCGTCGTACATCGCGGACGCCTTCCGCTACGCGCGTGCCGCGTTCGGGCCCGAGGTGCAGCTGTTCATCAACGACTACAACACCGAGTTCTCGAACAAGCGCGCGCCCTACCTCGCGCTCGTGAGGAGCCTGCTCGCGCAGGGCATGCCCGTCGACGGCGTCGGCCACCAACTGCACGTCGAGGTCGGGCGGTCGATCGCCGGCATGGAGGACACGATCACCGCGTTCGAGGCGCTGCCCGTCACGCAGGCCGTCACCGAGCTCGACGTCTCGACCTACCGGTCGTCGGGGGAGTCGTGGACCGCGCCGCCGCAGTCGAGGATCGTCGAGCAGGCGTACTACTACCGCGACGTGTTCGCGATGCTGAAGAAGCACGCGTCGTCGCTCGAGTCGGTGACCCTCTGGGGGCTCGACGACAGCCGCACGTGGCTGCGGTCGGGCGCCGCGCCGCTGCTGTTCGACGGCACGCTCACGGCGAAGCCCGCCTACTGGGGGCTCGTCGACCCGTCGCGCATCGAGGGCACGCCGACCCCCACCCCGACGACGACGACGCCGACTCCGACGACGCCGACCCCCACACCCACCACGCCGACCCCGACGCCGACGACGCCCACCCCGACGCCGACGTCCGGCGGATCGTGCGTCGTCGACTACCAGGTGAGCAGCGCCTGGCCGGGCGGGTTCGTCGGGCAGGTGACGGTCGTCAACGACGGGACCACGCCCGTCGACGGCTGGACCGTGCGCTGGACGTTCGGCGCGGGCGAGCGCCTGTCCCAGGCGTGGAGCACGACCGCGACGCAGCAGGGCAGCACCGTCACCGCGACCCACCTCTCGTGGAACTCCCGGCTCGCCGCCAGCGGCGGGTCGACGACGTTCGGGTTCATCGGCACGTCGACGGCGACGCCGGCCGCGAACCCGACGGCCGCCAGCCTCAACGGCACGGCATGCGTGGTGCGCTGACCGCAGACGGAGCACCGGCGTTGCGCCGTGCGGGGGACGGGGTCCGCCCCTACCCGCGCGGCGCAGCCGTGTCCAAGGCCGGACGTCCCAGCACGGTCCTCCGTGCACCCCACTAGGGTGAGGTCGTAAACCCACCCGCTCGTCGAAGGAGCACCCATGGCCAGCATCGAGGCCGTCGGCGCCCGCGAGATCCTGGACTCGCGCGGCAACCCCACCGTGGAGGTCGAGGTCGCCCTCGACGACGGCACCATCGCCCGCGCTGCCGTGCCCTCGGGTGCGTCGACCGGCGCGTTCGAGGCCGTCGAGCGCCGCGACGGAGACAAGTCCCGCTACCTGGGCAAGGGCGTCGAGGAGGCCGTGAACGCGGTCATCGACGACATCGCCCCCGAGCTCATCGGCTTCGAGGCCACCGAGCAGCGTCTCGTCGACGCCGCGCTCATCGACCTCGACGGCACCCCGAACAAGGGCAAGCTCGGCGCCAACGCGATCCTCGGCGTCTCGCTCGCCGTCGCGAAGGCCGCGGCCGACTCGGCCGACCTGCCGCTGTTCCGCTACATCGGCGGCCCGAACGCGCACGTCCTGCCCGTCCCGATGATGAACATCCTCAACGGTGGGTCGCACGCCGACTCCAACGTCGACATCCAGGAGTTCATGGTCGCCCCGATCGGCGCCACGACGTTCCGCGAGGCGCTCCGGACCGGCACCGAGGTCTACCACTCGCTCAAGTCCGTGCTGAAGAGCAAGGGCCTCGCGACGGGCCTCGGCGACGAGGGCGGCTTCGCGCCGAACCTCGAGTCGAACCGTGCCGCGCTCGACCTCATCCTCGTCGCCATCGAGCAGGCCGGCTTCACGGCCGGCACCGACGTCGCGCTCGCGCTCGACGTCGCGGCGACCGAGTTCTTCAAGGAGGGCGCCTACCAGTTCGAGGGCCGGGCGCACACCCCCGACGAGATGGTGGCCTACTACGAGCAGCTCGTGGCCGACTACCCGCTCGTCTCCATCGAGGACCCGCTGTCCGAGGACGAGTGGGGCACGTGGTCGCAGCTCGTCGGCCTGGTCGGCGACAAGGTGCAGATCGTCGGCGACGACCTGTTCGTCACCAACCCGGAGCGTCTGGCCAAGGGCATCGAGCTCAAGGCCGCGAACTCGCTGCTGGTCAAGCTCAACCAGATCGGCACGCTCACCGAGACGCTCGACGCGGTGACGCTCGCGCAGCGCAACGGCTTCACGACGATGACCTCGCACCGCTCCGGCGAGACCGAGGACACCACCATCGCCGACCTGTCCGTCGCGACCAACGCGGGCCAGATCAAGACCGGTGCTCCCGCCCGTGGCGAGCGCATCAACAAGTACAACCAGCTGCTCCGCATCGAGGAGGAGCTGGACGACGCCGGCCGCTACGCCGGGCGCTCCGCCTTCCCGCGGTTCCGCCAGGGCTGACCCGACCGGGTCCCGCTCGACGACCGGAGGCCGGTCACCCCACGGGGTGGCCGGCCTCCGGCGTCCCCAGCGGCCGGCGTCCCCAGCGGCCGGCGTCCCCAGCGGCCGGCGTCCCCAGCGGCCGGCGTCCCCAGCGGCCGGCGTCCCCAGCGGCCGACGTCCCCAGCGGCCGGCGTCCCCAGCGGCCGGCGTCCCCAGCGGCCCGACCCCGGCGGCGGGCCGACGACGCGACCCGCCCGTCGCACGTCCGGGCTGGTGGCGTCGCCGGAGGGCACAATCGACGCCATGCCCTCCCCGCGCCGCCCCGTGCCGCCGAGCGGCCCGGGTCGACGGACCGGGTCGCCACGGACGGCTCCGGTGACCCCGGCGGCCGGCACGCCGGCGTCGGGCACCCCGGCGGCGCGCGCGGCGAACCGGCCGACCGCGCCGCGCTCCGGCCCGGTGCCGCGCGTCGGGTCGCCGCCCGGCGGGTCGCGTCCGGCGGCACGTCCCGGCGCGTCCGCCCGCCCGGCCTCGCGCGGGTCGTCGTCGACGCCGCCGCGCGGCACGCCCCGCGCCGAGCGGGTGCAGGTCCGCCTGCCGCGCCTGTTCACCGTGCGGGTCCTCGTGTTCTCGCTCGTGCTGCTGCTCGCGTTCGTGCTCGTCTACCCGACGCTGCACTCCTACCTCCAGCAGCAGCAGGAGCTCGCGCAGCTCCGCGCGCAGGTCGCCGCCGCCGAGCAGCGCAACGACGACCTCGAGGCCGAGAAGGGCCGGTGGGACGACCCGGCGTACGTCGCCGCGCAGGCCCGCGAGCGGCTGTCGTTCGTGCTGCCGGGGGAGAAGGCGTTCCGCGTCCTCGACCCCGAGACGGTGCCCGACACGCCCGCCGTCGACCCGGGACCGTCGTCGACCGTGCTCGACGAGAGCGCCACGCAGCCCTGGTACACCTCGGTGTGGCAGTCGGTCGAGATCGCGGGGACCGCACCGAGCCAGGAGCGCGCGCCGACGACCGAGCAGCCCACGACGCCGGCCGAGGGCGACGAGCCGGCGCCCACGCCGTAGTCGCAGCGGCCACGCACCGCGGTACGGCGACGGGCGGTCGGCGGGGGAGAATGCGTGCCGAGGGTGCCGCGCCGGCGCCCGGACCCCGTCCCCGACCCGATCGGACCGTCGTGACCCCGACCGCCGCCACCGCCGTGACCGACCAGGACCTCGTGGTGCTGGCGGAGCAGCTCGGCCGCCCCCCGCGCGGCGTCGTCGGGATCGCCGCGCGCTGCGTCTGCGGGCGCCCGCTCGTCGTGCGCACGGCGCCCCGGCTCGACGACCGCACGCCCTTCCCGACGACGTACTACCTCACGTGCCCGCCCGCGGTCGCCGCGGTGAGCACGCTCGAGGCGTCGGGGCTGATGAAGGAGCTCACGGCGCGGCTCGCGGAGGACGAGGAGCTCGCCGCGGCCTATCGGCGTGCCCACGAGGCCTACCTCGCGGACCGCGAGGAGCTCGGGCACGTCGAGGAGATCGCCGGGATCTCGGCGGGCGGCATGCCGACGCGTGTGAAGTGCCTGCACGTCCTGGCGGGGCACGCGCTCGCGGCGGGACCGGGCGTCAACCCGATCGGCGACGAGGTCCTGGCACTCGTGCGCGACGAGTGGCGCCCGGACCGCTGCACCTGCTGACCGCACGGTCGTCCCGCTTGGCGGCGACCGCCGCCCGGTCGGGGTGAGGTCGCGCGGCGCGCGGTGCCGCGGTGGTGCGGTGCCCGGTCTCGCGTGCCGTCGCGGTCCGCGTCGCGCGCCGCCGCGTGAGCACGTGCCGGCGACGCGAGACGCCCCCCGCCGGATGGGAGGATGTGCCGGTGACGCGTGTGGCTGCCATCGACTGCGGGACCAACTCCATCCGGCTCCTGGTGGCCGACGTCGACCCCGACGCCGGGACGCTGGTCGACCTCGACCGGCGCATGGAGGTCGTGCGGCTCGGCCAGGGCGTCGACCGCACCGGCCGGATCGCCCCGGAGGCGCTCGCGCGGACGCTCGACGCGGCCCGTCGGTACGCGGACGTGTGCGACGGCCTGGGCGTCGAGGCGGTCCGGTTCGTCGCGACGTCGGCGTCGCGCGACGCCGAGAACCGCGCGGACTTCGTCGACGGCGTGCGCTCGCTGCTGGGCGTCGAGCCGGAGGTCGTCGGGGGTGAGGAGGAGGCCGCGCTGTCGTTCCGCGGCGCGACGGGCGTGCTCGCGGCGACCCATCCGGGGCCGTTCCTCGTCGTCGACCTGGGCGGCGGCTCGACCGAGCTCGTGCTCGGCACGTCGGCGCCCGAGGCGGCGTACTCGATGGACGTCGGCTGCGTCCGGCTGACCGAGCGGCACCTGCGGTCCGACCCGCCGACCGCCGACGAGGTCGCCGGTGCGCGCGCCGACGTCGCGGCCGCGCTCGACGTGGCAGCCGGCGTCGTGCCGCTCGGCAAGGCCGTGACGCTCGTCGGGCTCGCGGGGTCGGTGACGACCGTGACGGCGCACGCGCTGGGGCTCGACCGCTACCGGCCCGAGCGCATCGACGGTGCCGTGCTGTCCGTCGACACCGTGCTCGCGGCCTGCGACGACCTGCTCGGACGGACGCGTGAGGAGCGCGCGGCGCTCGGCTTCATGCACCCCGGCCGCATCGACGTGATCGGTGCGGGCGCGCTCGTCTGGCACGACGTGGTGACGCGGGTGCGCGACGAGGTGGCGGCTGCCGGTGGCACGCTCACCGAGGTCGTGACGTCGGAGCACGACATCCTCGACGGCATCGCCTGGAGCGCCGTCCCCGCGTGACCGGCGCCGACCGTGCAGGCCCGGCGCCGCGCTCCTGACGGCGCCGGCCTCGCGCGACCCAGCGGCGCGCTGCACCACCGCGTGTGCGACACGGCCCGGAACGTGGCCCGCTAGTGCGCACTGTGTACTAGTGTGCGCCGTGCGGGAGCCTGGAGGGAGGTTCCCGCACCAGACACGACGGCCCCGCGCCACGGGCGCCGCGACCGGACGGAGGCGGCCGATGGACACGACCCAGCTGCTCAAGGGGGTGCTCGACCTCGCGGTGCTCGCGGTCGTCGCCGACGAGGACGGGTACGGGTACGACGTCGTCCGCCGGCTGCGCGCCGCGGGCATCGAGGAGGTCGGCGACGCGTCCGTCTACGGCACGCTGCGCCGGCTGTACTCGTCGGGCGCGCTGACCTCGTACGTCGTGCCGAGCGACGAGGGACCCCACCGCAAGTACTACGGCATCAACGCGCAGGGCCGGGCGATGCTCGAGGCGCAGCGCAAGGACTGGCAGGAGTTCGCGGGCACCATGGCCCGGCTGCTGGACACGGACGTCCCGGGCGGAGCGCGGGGCCGGAAGGGATCGCGATGAGCACGCAGGCCGTCACCTCGGACGTCGCGCAGTACGCCGCGGCGGTCCGCCAGCACCTCGCGGGTCTCAGCCCCGAGCAGGTCGAGGACCTGACCGACGACCTCGAGCTCGACCTCCAGGACGCGCTCGACGACGACCGCCGCGTCGGCCACGGCCGCACGCTCGCCGACCTGCTCGGGACGCCCGAGGCGTACGCGACCGACCTGCGCACCGCCGCGGGCCTCGACGCGCCCGCGCCGCAGCGTGCGCGTCGTCCGGTCCGCGACGCGCTCATCTGGCCGGTCCGCCGCGGGCGCGAGCTCGGGCGCCGTGTCCTCGCGACACTCCGGCAGCACGCGTGGTGGCCGCCCGTCGAGTCGTTCGCCCTGTCCCTGCGGCCGGTGTGGTGGGTCGCGCGCGCCTGGGTCGTCTACGTGCTGGTCGTCGCGCTGCTCGTCGGCGGCTATCAGTGGGTCCCGCACACGGCCTGGACGTGGCTGCTGCTCGGGGCCGCCGTGGTCGCGAGCGTGCAGTGGGGACGCGGCTCCTGGGTGGCGTCCCGGCGGACCAGGTGGATGCCGCTCGTCGCGAACGTCGTCGCCGTCGTCGCGATCCTGCCCGTCCTGTCGACGCTGCAGAGCGACGTCCGGACCGCCCGCTGGTACCCGACGACCTCCGCCGGGACCGCGGTCGAGTACCGCGACCAGATGGTCGACGGCGTGGTCGTCGACGGCGTCCAGGTGAGCAACCTGTTCGTCTACGACGCCGAGGGCAACCCGCTGAGCGACGTGCAGATCTTCGACGACCGCGGGCGTCCGGTCCGCACGACGTTCGACGAGGGCTGGGAGCCGTGGACCCTCCCGGGCGTCGACGAGCCGTGGCAGTTCGTCGGCGCGACGGCCGCGGACGGTCGGACGCGGTGGAACGTCTACCCGCTGCGCGGCGGTCCGACGTCGCAGTTCGGGTATGACGACGACGGCGGCCGCATGGTCCTGAACGCCGGGGTGCGCGCGGATCTCCCGCCGCTGCCCTTCGCGAAGGCGCCCGCGGTCGACGTGCCCGCGGCGCAGGGCGCGACGTCGTCGGGCGGGACGGTCGTCGCGGACGGTCAGGACGGCGCCGCTGACGCGGGTGCCGACGCGGGGACGCCGTCGCCGCAGCCCACCGGACCGGCCGCGGGGGAGACGTCCGCACCCTGACCGCGGGACCGTCACGCGGCGCCGGGACGTCGCGCGACACCGGACGACGCGTCGCGGCCGGTGTCGCGCGACACCAGGACGACGCGTCGCCGCCGATGCCGGGCGACACCTCGACGACCCGTCGCCGCAGGTGGGAGCATGCCGATCGTGCCCGACCACACGGTCCGCCGGACGACGTCGGCGTCCGCCTCCCCGGTCTCGCGCCGCGACGTCCTGCGGCTCGGCGGGGGAGCGCTCGCGGCCGCCGCGCTCGCCGCGTGCACGCCCGGCGCCGACGCGCCGTCGCCGACCGTGAGCGCCACGCCGACCTGGACCCCGCCCGCGGGGCCGATGCGGCTGCCGGACGGGTTCGTGCTCGGCGCGGCCACGTCGGCGTTCCAGGTCGAGGGCTCGACGACCGCCGACGGCCGCGGCCCGTCGATCTGGGACACGTTCGCCGCGCAGCCGGGGAACGTCCGCGGCGGTGCGACGGGCGACCCGGCCGCGGACCACTACCGCCGCTGGGCGCAGGACGTCGACCTCGTGGCGGACCTCGGCCTCGACGGGTACCGGTTCTCGGTCGCGTGGCCGCGCATCCAGCCGACGGGTTCCGGCCCGGTCAACCCGGCGGGCGTCGACTTCTACCGGCGCCTCGTCGATCGGCTGCTCGAGCGCGGCATCGAGCCAGCGGTCACGCTCTACCACTGGGACCTTCCGCAGCCGCTGCAGGACCGCGGGGGCTGGGCGGCGCGGGACACGGCGTCGCGGTTCGCCGACTACGCCGCGATCGTCGTCGACGCGCTGCCGGACGTCACCGGCCCGTGGCTGACGATCAACGAGCCGAAGACCACCGCGTACGTCGGCTACGGCAGCGGCTACCACGCGCCGGGCGTCCGCGACGTCGAGCAGATGGTCGCGGCGGTCCACCACCAGCTGCTGGGCCACGGGCTCGCGGTGCAGGCGTTCCGCGCGTCGGGCGCGTCGGCACCGATCGGCATCGCCCTCAACCTGCAGCCCGTCTACCCCGCCGGGGCGGGCGCGGACGACGCGGCCGTCCGCGCCGACGCGGTCGAGAACCGGCTCTTCCTCGACCCCGTCCTGGTGGGCGGCTACCCGGACGACGCGATCGGCGACCGGCCGGGTCAGATCCCGACCGACCCGGCCGTCCTGGACGCGCTCGTGCGGGACGGCGACCTCGCGACCGTCAGCGAGCCGCTCGACGTCCTCGCCATCCAGTACTACGGCGTCACGGGCGTCGACAGCAGCGGGCAGAACGTGCAGCTGTACCCGACGTCGGACGCGCCCTGGCAGCAGATCCACCCCGAGGGGCTCTACGAGACGCTGACCCGCGTCCGCGACGACTACCCCGGTGCGCCACCGCTCGTGATCACGGAGAACGGCATCCCCGACCGCACGCCCGAGGGCACGACGGACGACGCCGAGCGCGTCGCGTTCCTGCGCGCGCACCTCCAGCAGGTGGCCCGGGCGGTCGACGACGGCGTCGACGTGCGGGCGTACTACGCGTGGTCGCTGCTGGACAACGTCGAGTGGGCCGAGGGCCTGGACCAGCGCTGGGGCCTCGTGCACGTCGACTTCGAGTCGCAGGAGCGCACGCCGAAGACGAGCGCGCGCTGGTATGCCGACGTCGTCGCGCAGCACGCCGTCCCACCCGCCTGACGGGCGTCGACGCAGCGCCGCAGCCGTGCGACGCCGGTCCCTGAGACCAGGCTCACAGCCGTTTCCCAGCCCGTGTGCGCAGCATCACCGTCGACCGGACGGCGTGGTTCGACGGTGGCGGATACCGTGGAGATATGCCGACTTCTGCCCAGACCCCGGTCGACGCCGCACCCGCGGCCGGTGCGGTCGTCCCCCGTGGCAAGCCCCGCAAGGTCCCGCGCGTCGTGATCCTCGGCGGCGGCTCGGTCGGTCTCACGACCGCCCGCCGTCTGCGCAAGCGACTCGGCAAGCGCGAGGCCGCGATCGTCGTCGTGGACCCGCGCCCGTACATGACGTACGCGCCGTTCCTGCCCGAGGCCGCGGCCGGCTCGATCGACGCTCGCAACGTCGTCGCCCCGCACCGCCGCGCGCTCAAGGGCGTCGACGTGCTGCAGGGCAAGGTGTCGCAGATCCACCACGCCGAGCGCACGGTCGAGATCACGCCCGAGGAGGGCGAGCCGTACTGGATCACGTACGACCACCTCGTCGTCGGTCTCGGCTCGGTCGCCCGCACGCTGCCCATCCCGGGGCTCGCGGAGCAGGGCATCGGGTTCAAGAACGTGGAGGAGGCCATCGCGGTCCGCAACCACGTGCTCAACCGGATCGACGTCGCCTCCAGCACCTGGGACCCGGAGCTGCGCAAGCGCATGCTCACGTTCGTCTTCGTCGGCGGCGGGTTCGCCGGGATCGAGGCGCTCGCCGAGGTCGAGGACATGGCGCGCTACTCGGTGCGCCAGTACAAGCAGATCGAGCCCGACGAGCTGCGCTTCGTCCTGGTCGAGGGCTCGCCGCGCATCCTCCCCGAGGTCAGCGAGGAGCTCGGCGGCTACACGCTCGAGCAGCTGCGCAAGCGCCACATCGAGATCTTCCTCTCGACGTTCCTCAACTCGTGCGTCGACGGCCACGTCGTCCTGTCCAACGGCCAGGAGTTCGACGCGGAGACGATCATCTGGACCGCCGGCGTCAAGGCCAACCCCGTGCTGCAGCAGTCCGACCTGCCGCTGGACAAGATGGGCCGCGTCACCTGCAACGCGTTCCTGCAGGTCGTCGACGCCGACGGCACGCCCGTCCCCGACGCCTACGCCGCGGGTGACTGCGCCGCCGTGCCGGACCTGTTCAACCCCGGTGGCTTCTGCCCGCCGAACGCGCAGCACGCGGTCCGCGAGGGCAAGCACCTCGGCGACAACCTCGCGCGCGTGCTCCGCTCGGCCGAGCTGACCGAGTACAAGCACAAGAACATCGGCGCCGTCGCGTCCCTCGGCATGTACAAGGGTGTCGCGCAGATGTTCGGCAAGATCAAGGTCCGTGGCGTGCTGGCGTGGTTCCTGCACCGCACGTACCACGTCTACGCCATGCCGACGATCAACCGGAAGCTGCGCATCATGGCCGGCTGGACCGGCTCGATCCTGCTGCGCCGCGAGGTCGTCGCGCTCGGCTCGGTGCACGACCCGCGCGCCGAGTTCCGCGCGGCTGCCGTCCCGCCGAAGCCGCGCGCCGTGGACACGGCCGCTCTGCCGCCGCAGAAGGCCGAGGCAGGCTCGCCCGCCGAGAAGCAGCAGGCGACGGGAAGCGGCCAGGCCGCCAAGAGCGCCAGCTGACGAACGCCGCGACGTCCGCCGACGAGGCCCGGCTCCCCACGACGGGGGCCGGGCCTCGTCGCGTCAGCGGCGTGCGCCGCCACGACCGCGACCTCGTCGAGCCACGCCGCCAGCGCGGCGGCGGTCGCGCGCGGCTGGTCGAGGTGGACGTTGTGGCCGGCCGCGTCGAGCACGACGTACGACGCGCGCGGGTAGTGGTCGAGCCGCCGCCACGCGTCCGCGTACCCGACGACGTGGTCCTGCCGCCCGCACAGCACGAGCGTCGGTGCGGTGAACGGCTCGGGTGACGCGTCCTCGGGCTCGACGTCGAACGGGTACCGCGCGCGCAGGACGTCGAGCGCGCCCTGGTCGGCCTCGTCCTCGCCCGGCTGCACGAACCTCCGGTATGCCTCGAGTCCCTCCGCGGACTCGACGACCGCCATCGCGCGGTAGCCGGCCGCGACCGCGGGGTCGACGCCGGTGAGTGCCGCCGGGTCCTCGCGCAGCACGGCCCGCGGGGGCAGCACGCGCGCGTCGACCTCGCCCGCCCACAGGCCGGCGACCGTCGCGAGCCCGAGCACCTGGTCGCGCAGGTCGTGCGCGAGGCGTCGCGCCATCATGCCGCCGTACGAGCTGCCGACGACGGCGAACGGCTCGTCACCGAGCCGCTCGCGCACCGCGTCGAGCAGCGCGGCCGCCACGTCCTCGCTGCTGCGGACGCTGCCCAGCGGCGTGCGGGCGGTCCAGGGGAGCGAGACGTAGAGGCGGCGCCACGACCCGTGCTCGGCGAGCACGGGGTCCAGCGGCAGCATGATCCGGTGGTCGACGCCGAACCCGTGGATCATGACGACGGGGGTCCCGGCTCCGCGCTCCTCGATGTGCACGCGCAGGACCCTAGGGTCGACCACCGACAGCGCCGGTCGCGGCGCTGGCAGGATGAGCGTGCACGTCGACCGCCGTGCTCCCGCGACGGTCGGACGCCGCCCCCGTAGCCCAATCGGCAGAGGCAGCCGGCTTAAACCCGGCCCAGTCCGGGTTCGAGCCCCGGCGGGGGCACTCCCTCCCGTGGCGCGGACGACCTGCCGCGGCGGCGCCGGCCCTCAGGCCACGCAGAACTCGTTGCCCTCGGGGTCGAGCATCACGACGTGGCCGAGCACGGTGCGCCCGGTGTCGTCGCCGTACCGCTCCTCCCGCACGACGGTCGCCCCGGCCCCGACGAGCACCTCGACCTTCGCGCGGATCGCGAGCTCCCGCTCCGCCCAGTCCCACGGCGGCTCACCCGCCACGCGGATGTCGACGTGCAGGCGGTTCTTCGCCGTCTTGGGCTCGGGCACGCGGAGCCAGCTGATCGCCGGGCCGACGCCGTCGGGGTCGACGATCGACGCGCCGTCCGGCTCGTCGTAGCCCGGCTCCGGCACGTAGCCGAGCGCGAGCGCCCAGAACGCGGCGAGACGGTGCGGGTCGGCCGCGTCGCCGCCGAGGGTCCATCGGGTCGCCATCACCGCACCGTACGACCACGTGCCGACACCCAGGACCAACGGCCGCGGCGCCCGGTGCGCGCGGCGAGGAGCGTGGGGGCATGACAGCGATCGTGGTGTTCGAGTCGATGTTCGGCGGCACCCAGGCCGTCGCGGAGTCCGTCGGGGCCGGCATCGCGTCGTGCGGGCTGCCCACCGACGTCGTGGAGGTCGGGCGGGTCGTGGGCGACGGCGAGCGCGCGCCGTGGTGGCCGGAGGACGTGCTGCTGCTGGTCGTCGGCGGCCCGACCCACCGGCGCGGCCTCAGCACGGAGTCGACCCGCGCAGCCGCCCGCACGCGCGGCGACGTCGTCTCGGGCCTGACCGGTCTGGACCGGTGGCTCGCGGCGGCACCCGCGCGGACGGTCGGGACGCTGCCCGTCGCCGCGTTCGACACCGCGTGGGGGACGCCCGACGGGGGGTCGGCGTCCGCGGAGATCGCCGAGCGGCTCCGCGCGATGCGCGGCCGGCTCGTGGTCCCGCCGGAGACGTTCCGCGTGGTCGGCACGTCCGGCGGGCCGTCGCAGGGCGAGGTCGACCGGGCGTGGGAGTGGGGGCGGGCGCTGGTGTCGGCCGTCCGCTGAGGGGGCGGCGGTCGTCGCGCCACCCTCGTCCGGACCTGGGCTGAGGCGACCATCCGGCCCGCCGGCCGCCATCACGCGGCGTCGCCTCCCAGGTCAGCGCGCGCGGACCTCGTACGTCTGGCCCGCCGCCCGCAGCCGGTCGACGAGGACGTCGCCGAGGCCCGCGGCCGGTGTGAGCGAGCCGGCGCGGTCCGGCAGACGGTCCTCGTCGTGCGTGAGCGCGAGCGCGGCCTGCCCGAGCATGACCGCCGTCGCGGCGTAGCCGGGGTCGCCGGGACCGGACGCCCGCGCGCGGTAGTGCCGCCCGCTCGCCGTGACGGCGACGAGGTCCATGCGGAACCAGCCGGTCTCCCGGGCGGTCGCGTCCGGCCCGGTGCCCGCAGCGGGCAGCGCGCGACGCACGAGCGCACGTGTCGGCGGGAGCACGAGCGCGGCGGCGACGGCGCCGAGCCCCGCGGTGAGGCCGAGCGCGGCCGCGCCTCCGCTCAGGCCGTGACCGACACCCATCGCCTCGGCGTACCGCAGGTCGCGGCCGTAGGCCCAGCCCTGCAGCGCGTTGCTGCGCCGTACGACGCGCGTGTTGAACGACGCCATCGGGAACGGCGCGGTCCAGCGGCCGCCGGGCAGGACGCGCACGGGCTGGGTGTCGGGCGGCTGGGGCGTCGACGGCTCGGCGGCGCGGTCCGGGCTGAGCGCGTACGGGTCGGCCAGCAGGCGGCGCACCGCGGACGAGCGGGCGGCCTGCTCGACGATCCCGACCGCGGAGTCGACGGTGCCCCCGCTGACCCCGCCGCGTGCGCGTGCGAGCAGGCGCACGTCGCGCAGCGGCCCGGCGTCGTCGGCCGTCGCCCGACGGTGCAGGACGAGCACCCCGAGGTCGGACGGCACGGAGTCGTAGCCGCACGCGTGCACGATCCGCGCGCCCGACGACCGCGCGGTGGCGTCGAACAGGTCGGCTGCCTCCCGGACGAACGGCGTCTCCCCGGTGAGGTCGGCGTAGTGCGTCCCGGCGGCCGCGCACGCGGCGACGAGCGGCAGCCCGTGCCGGGCGTAGGGGCCGACGGTGCTGACGACGACGCGCGTCGACGCGGCGAGCCGTGCGAGCGCGGCGTCGTCGTGAGAGTCCGCGACGAGGAGCGGCCAGTCGTGCGCGGACGGCGGGAGGCTCTCGCGGACCTCGGCGAGCCGCTCCGCGGACCGCCCCGCGAGCGCGACGCGGGTCTCCGCCGGCCCGTGCTCCGCGAGGTGCCGGGCGACGAGCCGGCCGACGAACCCCGTCGCGCCGAGCAGGACGACGTCGTGCTCGCGGTCCGCGCTCACGGCTCGACCGGCAGCGCGGTGAGCAGGGCCACGACCTGCGCCTGACGGACCAGGAACGCGCCCTCGTCGAGTCGCTTGCGGCGCATCCACGTGGTGACCTCGGCGTTGCACTTGCTCGCGTTGCACGCACGGCAGGCGGGGACGACGTTGCCGAGCGTGTAGCGACCGCCGCGCGAGATCGGCAGCACGCAGTCGCGCTGCAGGTCGCCCGTGGTCGAGCCGCAGTAGGCGCAGCCCGCCCACGCGTCGCGCAGGGCGGCCCAGTCGGCGGTCGTGAGGTCGTGGTCGACCTGCGCGAGACGCCGACGTCGGCGACGGTCCGCGCGGACGCGCCGGGTGCTCCGGGTGGTGGCCATCGGCCCGACCCTACGAGGCGCGGCGGCCGATCACCACGTCTCGAGGCCGAGCTCGGCGACGCAGTCGACGGCCCCGGAGGTGTCGCGGCTCACCTGGAACGCCTGGTCGACGAGCTCGGTCCCGTCGGCGTCTGCGGCCGTGCGGATGCCGTTCTCCTCCAGGCAGGCACGCACCGTGGGTGCCTGTTCCTCTGCGAACGACCGGCGCCGCTCGATGGTCGTCGGCTGCAGCTGGTACACCTTGTTGACCCAGAGCGACTCTCGCGTCACGCAGTCCTCGATCTTCCGGTCCGACGTGAGGGACTCCTCGCCGGACGCGAGCGCGACCACGTAGTCGGGCAGGACGAGCCCGTCGGCGAGGGTGCTCTCCGAGTACTGCGCGTCGAGACCCGCGCCGACGAGGCAGTCGACCGTCCGTCGCGCGGCCTCCCTGGCCATGTCCACCGTGACGTCCCGTGCGCTGGCCGCCCGCTCCAGGTCGGCGAGCTGCGCGCTGCCGGCGCCGTTCGCGCCGGCCTCAGCGAGTGCGTCGGCGAACACGTCCGTGGTCGCGGGGGCTGGTGGCTCGCCTGCGCACCCGGGCAGGAGGGCCAGTGCCGCAAGTCCGCCGAGCGTGCTCAGCAGCCGTCGGGCGGTGATCATCGCTCCCTCTCCGTCGTCGACGGGCCCGGTGTGCCGCGACGTCCCGTCGCGGCACACCGTCAGCCCAGCGGGCCGAGCCTCACTTGTGGTGGATCATCACCTGCGTGATGTTCGTGCGGTCGATGCGCACGTCGCGCAGGGCCCACTTGGTGGCCGTCACGTAGGTGACGCCACCCGAGACGTACTTCGCCGTGAGACCGACGTCGCCCGCGCAGTTGGTGTTCTCGGAGGCCAGCACGTAGTTCGTGGAGCCCGACTGCACGATGCTGCACCCGTGGATCGTGACCACGCGGCTGGCGTTGTTCGGCAGCCAGCCCGTGCTCAGCTCGGCGTGGGCTGCACCAGCCGCCGCGAGGAGCGCGACTCCCGCGACGGCGGAGACGGCCGCGGTCCTTGTCATCCAACGCATGTGTTCCCCTTCTCTGGTTCGAAAGGGGGCAAAAGTATGACAAGCCCCCGGCCGAGAAGGTAGCGTCTCCGTCACGCGATGGTCAATGACGTGTCGACCACGGTCATCGATTCTCATGACTGCCCGGATCGTTCGGCGTCCGATCGCCGACGCCCATCGTCAGGAGAGGCCGGCGGAGGCCTCCGCCTGCTCGATGTCCGCGAGCCACGCACGCTTGCCCGCGCGCCACCCCTCGTCGTCGGTGCCGAGCCGCCAGTAGCCGGACACGGAGAGCTGCTCGCGGCCCACGCCCCGGTCGGTGCGCAGGTGGCGGCGCAGCTCGCGGACGGCACCGGCCTCGCCGTGCAGGAACGCGCTGACGGGTGCGGGCAGCGCCGGCAGGGCGAGCACGGCCTCGACGAGCGCGACGCCGGGAACCCCGAGCCCGCTGTGCACCCACTGCACGCGGACACCGGCGGGCGCCGCGAGGGGCAGCTCGTCCTGCGGGTCGTGGACCTCGACGACGGCGTGCCCGACGGCGTCCGCGGGGAGCCGCTCGAGGGCGACGGCGATCGCGGGCAGGGCGCTCGCGTCGCCGACGAGCAGGTGCGACGCGGCGGCGGGGTCGGGCGACCAGGCGCCGCCCGGGCCGATGACCAGCACCTCGTCGCCGGGCTGGGCGGTCGCCGCCCAGGGTCCGGCGACGCCCTCGTCGCCGTGCACGACGAAGTCGAGGGTGAGCTCGCGCGTCGCGGGGTCGAACGCCCGCACGGTGTAGGAGCGCAGGCGCGGCGCGTCGGCCGGGTCGAGCGCGGCGCGCACGGCGTCGAGGTCGAGGCGTCCGTCGTCGCGCCGGGGGCGGTGGCCGTCGGCGGCGGGCGGGAGGAAGACGAGCTTGACGTAGGAGTCCGCGTGCGGTGCCGGCTCGAAGGCGTCGAGCCCGGGCCCGCCGACGACGACGCGCACGAACGACGGCGAGAGGCGTTCGGTGCGCAGCACCTCGGCGACGAGCGGGGCGGGGCGGGGACGGGCGGGCGCGTCGGTCACCGGGTCACCGTAGTCGCCACGCCCGGGGGCCGCCGGACCGTCGCGAGGCGCCGGCGACGGACCGGACCAGGCCTGGCGGGTCTGCGGGCGCTGGCGTGGCGTGGACGACCGCGGAAGGGCGAACCGGCGCCCGCGCGCGCGCTGGTCCGGGCGTCAGCGGTCGTCGGCGGCGCGGTCGAGGTCGGCGTCGAGGTCGCTGTTGAGCCGGATGAGCGCGTCGGCGAGGGCGCGGCGGTCCTCGGTCGACCAGCGGCGCAGGATCTCGTCGTAGACCTCGGCGCGGACCGCACGCGTGCGCGCGAGGGCCTCCTCGCCCGCGGGGGTCGCGGCGACGACGGCGCGGCGGCCGTCGGTGCTGTCGCGGCCTCGCGTGACGTAGCCGTCCTCCTCCATCGCGACGACCTGACGCGTGACGGTCGACGCGTCGAGCCGCAGGCGGTTGGCGAGGTCGTTGATGCCTGACGGTCCGGCCACGGTGAGGTGGCGCAGCGCGATGTAGGCGGACCGGTCGAGCGTGCCCTCGAGGCGGCTGCTGCGGCGGCGGTTGCGGTCGGCGAGGCGGAGCAGGAGTGCGACCTGCTCCTCGACGTCGGGGACGGCGTCGTCCATGACGGCGACTCCTTCACTAGATAGATGTATGATACAGATAATCCCACCGACGCTCGTCTACCCGAGGATCCGCATGGCCTCCCGCCACCACGAACCGCACCGCACCGCCATCTACGCCACCGCCCTCACCGCGTTCTTCGCGATCGCCGGCATCGCGATCGTCGACCCGATCCTGCCCGCGATCGGTGCCGCGATGGGAGCCACGACCTGGCAGGTCGAGCTCCTGTTCACCGCGTACATCGCCGTCATGGCCCTCGGCATGATCCCCGCCGTCCTGCTCACGGGGAAGTTCGGCTACAAGAAGATCCTCGCGACGGGCGTGAGCGTCGTCGCGGTCGCCGCCGTCGCCGCGTCGCTGACCGGCGGGATCGGCGCCCTCTCCGCGCTCCGCGGACTGTGGGGGCTCGGCAACGCCATGTTCTTCGCGACCGCGATGGTGCTGCTCGTGTCCCTCGCGCAGGACCGCGAGTGGGTCGTCGAGCTCTTCGAGACGTGCGTGGGCCTGGGCTTCGCCGTCGGCCCGCTGCTGGGCGGGCTGCTCGGCCAGATCTCGTGGCGCGTGCCGTTCCTGCTGTGCGGCCTCTTCATGCTCGTGGCGCTCACGCTCTCGGTGACCCGGCTCCAGGACCCCGCCGAGCCGCCCGCGCCGCTGCGCCTCCGCCAGGTGTTCACGCCCTTCCGTCGGCCCGCGTTCGTCGCGCTGTGCGTCGTCACCGCGACCTACAACTTCGTGTTCTTCGTCGTGCTCGGCTACACGCCCGTGTTCCTCGGCCTCGACGTCGTCCCGCTCGGGCTCGTCTTCACCGCGTGGGGCATCGGCCTCGCGGTCGGCATCCTCGTCGTCGGGCACCGGCTCGCGCACCGCCTCGGAGCCGTGCAGACCGTCGGCCTCGCCGTCGTCGTCCTGCTGCTCGCGCTCGTCGGCCTCGCCACGTCCGGCGGCACCGCGCAGTCCGTCGCCGTGCTCGTCGTCGCGGGCGTCGCGATGGGCGTCGCCAACGCCAACCTCACCGACCTCGCGCTCGCGACCGGCTCGCCCGACCGCCGCGTGACGACCGGCGCGTTCAACCTGGTCCGCTGGGGCTTCGCCGCCCCGGCGCCGGTCGTCGCCGGACTGCTCGCCGAGCACGCGAGCCCGACGTCGCCGTTCTGGGTCGGCGTCGGCGTGCTCGGCGTGGGCGTCGTCGCGTTCCTCGTCACCGGCCACGTCATGGCGCGCAGCGTCGGGGAGCGCGTGCTGTGGCAGCGCTGGGACCGCGGCGCGCGCGCCGTCGAGCGGACGCCCGAGGAGGCGCTCGGCGAGGTCGTCTGACCTCACACGCGCTCGACGGCCAGGAGCCGCGTGCCGACCGCGTCGACGCTCGACGCCACGTCGGACAGCACGACGACGCCGCGCCGCGCGGCGCGGTCCAGGCCGACGAACGACGCGAACCCGCCCGTCATGCCGTTGTGCCACGTCGTCGTGCCCACCTCCGTCGAGCGGGTCAGCCAGAACAGGCCGACCCGCTCGGTCGCGTCCAGGTCGGCACGCGGGTCCAGGGCCCACGCGCCCGGCGCCGTACCGTCGAGCAGCGCCGTCAGCAGCACCGCGAGGTCGGCCGTCGTCGACCGCACGCCGCCGGCGGGCGCGAAGCCGTCCATCGCCCACGGCTCTTGCGGGCGGCCCCGGCGGTTCGTGCCCGGCTCCATCGGGTCGTCGGGCGGGCGGGTCGGCGGCGCCGACGTCGCCGCCATCCCGAGCGGACCCGTGACGCGGTCGGCCAGCAGCTGCGCGTAGGTCGTGCCCGCGCGCGCCGCGAGGGCCTGGCCCACGAGCGCCGCGCCGAGGTTCGAGTACTGCGGGGCCGCGGTCGTCGTGAGCGGTGTGCGGGTGGCGGCGTCGAGCAGCGCCGCGACGTCGACACCGTCGTAGGGGTTCCGGCCGGTCAGGGACGCCCGGGTGCCGCGCAGCAGGAGGCGTGGGTCGACCGGCAGGCGGGGGAGCCGACCCGCATGCGCCGCGGCGTCGCCCAGCCGCACGCCGGCCACCGCGCAGCTGCCGACGTCGAGGTGGTCGCCGAGCCGGTCGTCGAGCGTCACCTCGCCGCGGTCGACCGCGTCCGCGAGCAGCAGCCCGGTCATCGCCTTCGACACCGAGCCGATCTCGAAGACCGTCCGCTCGTCCGCGCCGAACCCCGCGAACGTCACGCGCCCGCCGTCCACGAGCGCGACCGCGAGACGGTGCGCCCGCACGCCGGGCAGCGCGTCGCGCACCGCCGCGCCCAGCGCGACGTCCCCCGTCATCCCGGCCGCGAGCACCGGGCGCCGTGCCCGCGCCGCGAGCGCGGTCACCACGGCCATGAGCACGAGCACGACGACGGCCGCCACGACCGCGCTCGGCACGGGCCCGTCAGCGGTCGGCACGGGGCCGTCCGCGGTCGCCACGGCGAGCGCCTCGGTCAACGGTCGGTCCTCCGGTCGAGGGGTGGGGGTCGGGGACGCGACGGGCGCGCCACCGCTGCGTCGAGCCGGGGCTCGAGGCCGGGGACGCGCCCGTGCGTGGGACGGTCCGTCGTCGCGCAGGGGCGACGACGGACCGTGAGGACGTCAGACGTCGCGTCGCTTCATGAGCACCGCGGCCACCCCGAGCAGCACGACCACCCACGCCACGAGGACGCCGTAGCCCTGCCACGCGGTGAGGTTCGCGCCGTGCTCGGACATCGAGTTGACCATGTCGACCGTCACGTCGGTCTGCGTGATCTTCGACCCCGCCGTGGCCGGCAGGAACGGGCTCACGTACTGCAGCGGCTCCCACGGGATCGCCGCGACGACGTTCTCGACGACGAGCAGCAGCGCGAGGATCGTCGCGAGCGCCGCGGCCGAGTGGCGCAGCAGCGCACCGATCGCGAACGCGAACGCCGCGATCGTCGCAAGGTACAGCGCGCACCCGCCGAGGACCCGCAGGACCTGCGGGTCCGAGAGCTCGGGCGCCAGGTCGATACCCGACAGGAACAGGTACGCGACCGCGTAGCCGAGCGCGACCGCGACGGCCGCGACGACGAGGATCGTGGCGGTCAGCACCGCGAGCTTCGACCACAGCACGGGCGTGCGGCGCGGGGCCGCGGCGACGCTCGACCGGATCATGCCCGTCGTGTACTCGCCGGAGATCGCCAGCACGCCGAGCACGACGACCGCGATCGACGCCATCTGCACCGCGGGCAGGAACGGGGTGAGGCCGAGGTCGACCGCCTCGGCACCCGTGGGCGCGTCGTCGATCTGCGTCGACATGACGCCCGCGACGGCGGCGACCAGGCCGACCATCACGACGACGGTCATCGCGAGCGTCCAGATGGTCGAGCGGACCGTCCAGAGCTTGATCCACTCGGCGCGCAGCAGGTGCCCGAACGTCACCCGGTACGGGCTCGCCGACGGCGCCTTGGCCGGGGCGGTGGGGGACAGGGTCGCGGTGCTCATGCGGACTGCTCCTGGGCGGTCGTGGCCGTGCCGGGCACGGTGGCGGAGTGGTACTCGACGGCGTCCTGCGTGAGGCTCATGTAGGCGTCCTCGAGCGACCCGGTGACGGGCGTGAGCTCGTGCAGGACGATGCGCGCGGCGGCCGCGGCCTCGCCGACGCCCTCGGACGTCGCACCGAGGACCTCGAGCACGCCGGGCTCGACGGCGCTGACCGTGACCTCGGGACCGCTCAGCAGCTGGGCGAGCTGCGTCGCCTGGGGCGAGCGCACCCGGACCGTCGAGCGCGTCGCGCGCGCCACGACGTCGGACACCGGGCCGTCGGCGATGATCCGGCCCTTGCCGATGACGACGAGGTGGTCGGCCGTGAGGGCCATCTCGCTCATGAGGTGCGACGACAGGAAGACCGTCCGTCCCTCGGAGGCGAGGTACTTCACGAGGTTGCGGACCCACAGCACGCCCTCGGGGTCGAGGCCGTTGACGGGCTCGTCGAGGATGAGCGTCCGCGGGTCGCCGAGCAGGGCGGCCGCGATGCCGAGGCGCTGGCCCATGCCGAGCGAGAACCCGCCGACGCGGCGCTTCGCGACCCCGTCGAGACCCGTCATGCCGATGACCTCGGTCACGCGCTTCTCGGGGATGCCGTGCGTCGCCGCGAGCGCCCGCAGGTGGTTGCGCGCCGAGCGGCCCGTGTGGACGGCCTTCGCCTCCAGGAGCGCGCCCACCTCGGTGAGCGGCGACCGGTGCTGCGCGTACGGGCGGCCGTTGACCGTGACCGTGCCGTGCGTCGGGCGGTCGAGGCCGACGATCATGCGCATCGTCGTCGACTTGCCGGCACCGTTCGGGCCCAGGAAGCCCGTCACCTTGCCGGGCTGGACCGTGAACGAGATGTCGTTCACCGCGGTCTTGCTGCCGTATCTCTTCGTCAGGCCCTGTGCCTCGATCATCGTCTTTCCTCAAGTCGGGAGCGTTGTGGCCGTGATCGACCCTAGGCCCGCGCGGACGCGCAGGTCATCCGTCAGAAGACCTGAGATCGAGGTCAGGGTCACCCTGAGGTCGCATCAGGGAGATCGCCCTCCTCCTCCCTTGGAACGATCCGGGCACCGATGACGTTCCGTACGATGAACGCCCGATCCCGGCGTGCCCGACCAGTGACCGACCGCCTGCCCAAGCCGTCCCGGAGGACGCCATGAGCAACCCCGTCTTCAGCAACAGTCCCGTCTTCGGGGACCCGAACGACCGGCGCAACCGCGCCCGTGCCCAGGCAGGTGCCGGCAACGGCGCCATGGCGACCCAGACGATCGACGCGGTGACGCTCGACAAGATGTACGAGGCGCCGTCGGCGACGGCGCGCGACACCGGTCGTCTCACCTACGACGACGTCATCATCAAGACGGCAGGCCTCTTCGCGCTCCTCGTGGTGAGCGCCGCGGTCGCGTGGACCCTCGTGCCCGGCCTGTGGGTCGTCGGCGCGGTCGTCGGTCTCGTGCTCGGTCTGGTCAACGCGTTCAAGCGCGAGCCCAGCCCGGTCCTCATCTCGCTGTACGCGGTCGCGCAGGGCGTGTTCCTCGGCGGCATCAGCCTCTACTTCGAGCAGCGCTGGCCGGGCCTCGTCGTCCAGGCGGTGCTCGCGACGTTCGCGGTGTTCGCCGCGTCGCTGTTCCTGTTCCGCTCGGGCCGCGTGCGGGTCACGCCGAAGTTCACGCGCTGGCTGATCGTCGCGCTCGTCGGCTACCTGGTCTTCTCGCTGGTCAACGTCGTCCTGATGGTCTTCAACGTCGGCGGCGGCGAGTTCGGCCCGCTGCGCAGCGGCCCGCTCGGGATCGTCGTGGGCCTCGTGGCCGTGGGCCTCGCGGCGGCCAGCCTGATCGTCGACTTCGACTCGATCAAGCGCGGCGTCGACATGGGTGCCCCTCGCAAGCTCGCGTGGTCGGCCGCGTTCGGCCTGGTCGTCACGCTGGTGTGGCTCTACCTCGAGATGCTCCGCCTGCTGGCGATCCTGCGCGGCGACTGACCGCGGCTCGTCGCTCGCGACGACCCCTCGCACGACCTCACCGGCCGGTAGCGCGTCACCTGCGCTACCGGCCGGTAACGTCATGTCGGTGAAGTACGCCGAGCACATCTCCGAGCTGGTCGGCGGCACGCCGCTCGTCCGGCTGTCGTCCGTCACCGCGGGCCTGAGCGCCACGATCCTGGCGAAGGTCGAGTACATGAACCCCGGCGGGTCCGTGAAGGACCGGATCGCGCTCAAGATGGTCGAGGCCGCCGAGGCGAGCGGTGCGCTCCGCCCGGGCGGCACGATCGTCGAGCCGACCTCCGGGAACACCGGGGTGGGGCTCGCCCTCGTCGCGCAGCGCAAGGGGTACCGCTGCGTGTTCGTGTGCCCCGACAAGGTGAGCCAGGACAAGCGCGACGTGCTCCGTGCGTACGGAGCCGAGGTCGTCGTCACGCCCACCGCGGTGCCCCCGGACCACCCGGACTCGTACTACTCGGTGTCCGACCGGCTCACGCGCGAGATCGAGGGCGCCTGGAAGCCCAACCAGTACGCGAACCCGAACGGACCGGCGAGCCACTACGAGTCGACCGGCCCGGAGATCTGGGCCGACACCGACGGGCGGGTCACGCACCTCGTCACGGGTGTCGGCACGGGCGGCACGATCACGGGCACCGGCCGCTTCCTGCACGACGTGTCCGCGGACCGGCCCGCGGCCGACGGCGGTCGCGTGGTCGTCATCGGGGCGGACCCGGCCGGCTCGGTCTACTCGGGCGGCGACGGGCGGCCCTACCTGGTCGAGGGCGTCGGCGAGGACTTCTGGCCCGCCGCGTACGACCCGACCGTGCCCGACGCGATCATCGCGGTGTCCGACGCCGACTCGTTCGCGATGACGCGGCGCCTCGCGCGCGAGGAGGGGCTGCTCGTCGGCGGGTCGTGCGGCATGGCCGTCGAGGCGACGCTGCGGTACGCCCGCGACCTGCAGGAGCGCGATCCCGACGCCGCCGCACGGGCCGTGATCGTCGTGATCCTGCCCGACAGCGGGCGCGGCTACCTGTCGAAGATCTTCAACGACTCGTGGATGCGGTCGTACGGGTTCCTCGCCGACGACCAGGGCGCGACCGTCGCCGACGTGCTGCGCACCAAGACGGGCTCGCTGCCCGACCTCGTGCACACGCACCCCACCGAGACCGTGCGCGACGCCATCGAGATCCTGCACGAGTACGGCGTCTCGCAGATGCCCGTCGTCGGGGCCGAGCCGCCCGTCAAGGTCGGTGAGGTGGCCGGGTCCGTGAGCGAGCGCGACCTGCTCGACGCGGTCTTCTCCGGGGCCGCGGCGCTGTCCGACCGGGTCGACCGGCACATGTCGGCACCGTTCCCGCTCATCGGGTCGGGGGAGTCCGTGCAGGACGCGCGCGAGGCCCTCCAGAAGGCCGACGCGCTCATGGTCGTCGACGACGGCGAGCCGGTCGGCGTCCTCACGCGGCACGACCTCCTGGGCTTCCTGGCCCGCTGACGCGCCACCCGGCCCCCGCCCTCCCCCGACGACGGGGCGACCCGGGTCTGGGTACCGCTCAGGGGCGTGTCCCGGTCGCCAGGCCCGGGTCGGCGGCCGGTCTCGGCGGGAGGCGGTTTCCTGAGGCCGGCGCGGGCGGGGTAGCGTCCCGACGTGCGCCGTCCGCGGCGCGCCGCGCGTCCGCACGTCATCGCCGAAGGAGCACGATGGCCCTGTTCGACCTGCCCCTGCCCGAGCTCGAGCGGTACCTCCCGGAGCTCGACGAGCCCGCGGACCTCGACGACTTCTGGACCACCACGCTCGCCGAGGCGCGCCGCCACGAGGTGCTGGTCGACGTGACGCGGACCGACGCGGGCCTGCGCCTGGTCGACGTCGACGACCTGACGTTCGCGGGCTTCGACGGCCAGCCGGTGCGCGCCTGGGTGACCCGCCCGGCGGGCAGCGCGGACTCCGGCGAGCTGCTGCCCGCGGTGGTCGAGTACATCGGCTACGGAGGCGGTCGCGGGCTCGCGCACGAGCGGCTCGCGTGGGCGACGGCGGGCTTCGTGCACGTCGTCATGGACACGCGCGGCCAGGGCTCGACGTGGGGCAACGGCGGTCACACGCCCGACCCGGCGGGCTCCGGACCGGCGTCGCCGGGCGTCATGACCCGCGGCATCCACGACCCCGAGCAGCACTACTACCGCCGGCTCATGACGGACGCGGTGCGGGCGGTCGACGCGGTGCGCGCACTGCCGGGCGTCGACCCGCGGCGCGTCACAGTGGCGGGCATCAGCCAGGGCGGCGGCGTCGCGCTCGCGGCGGCAGGGCTGTCCGACGGGCTCGCGGCGGCCATGCCGGACGTGCCGTTCCTGTGCCACTACCGCCGGGCGGTCGACATCACCGACGCGTTCCCGTACGGCGAGCTCGTCCAGTACCTGGCGGTGCACCGCGGCGCCGAGGAGCGCGTGTTCCGCACCATGGCGTACTTCGACGGCGTGCACCTGGCCCGACGGGCGACCGCCCCGGCGCTGTTCTCGGTCGCGCTGCGGGACATGACGTGCCCGCCGTCGACGGTGTTCGCGGCGTACAACCACTACGCGGGACTGACGGGCGGGCGGCCGCGCACGGACATCGAGGTCTACACGTTCAACCAGCACGAGGGCGGCCAGGCGCACCAGCTCGAGCGCCAGCTCCGCTGGCTGCCGTCGGTGCTCGCCCCGGTGGCGGACGAGGTCGACGCGAGCCCCGCGGCGCGCTGATCCCGACATCCGGGCGGCGGCTCCGGGGTGCTCGACGTGCGGCGGCGCCCGCGCGGCGGGGCCCGGCGGTCGTCGCGGGACGACTCCGGGGGTGAGGTCGAAGTTACGGACTAGTAACTTACGGTTCCGTAGGTTACGGTCGTGCGATGGACAGCGCGCTGCCTCTCTCGTTCGACCTCCCGCCCGGGGTCCCGCGGGACGTCGACGTCCCGGACGAGCCGCTCACCGCCGCCCTCGACCGCGCGGCAGCGACGTGGCCCGACCGCGTCGCGCTCGACTTCCTCGGCGCCACCACGACGTACCGCGAGCTCGCGGACCGTGTCGCGCGGGCCGCCCAGGTCCTCCTCGACCTCGGTGTCCGGCCCGGCGACCGCGTCGCGCTCGCGCTGCCCAACTGCCCCGCGCACGTCGTGGCGTTCCAGGCCGTGCTGCGGGTCGGGGCGGTCGTCGTCGAGCACAACCCGACCTACACGGCCGACGAGCTCGCGCACCAGCTCGCCGACTCCGGCGCGGTCGTCGCGGTCGTCTGGCAGAAGGCGGTCCCGGCGGTGCTCAACGCGCGCGACCGCACCGACGTGCGCACCGTCGTCGCCGTCGACCTCGCGGCCGACCTGCCGTGGCGCTCGCGCCTGGCCCTGCGGCTGCCCGTCGCGAAGGCTCGCCGCACGCGCGCCGCCATGCAGGGCCCCGTCCCCGCCGACGTCCCCACCTGGCACCGCCTCGTCGCCGACGCGCGACCGCTCGACCCCGCGACCCCGCAGCCCGAGGCGCACGACGTCGCGCTCCTGCAGTACACCGGCGGCACCACGGGGACGCCCAAGGCCGCGGTGCTCAGCCACCGCAACCTCGTCGCCAACGCGCTCCAGGGTCACGCCTGGACGGGCGTCGAGCCGGGCACCGAGGTCGTCTACGGTGTCCTGCCGTTCTTCCACGCGTTCGGCCTCACGCTGTGCCTCACCTACGCCGTGCGCGTGGGCGCCACGCTGGTCGTCTTCCCGTCGTTCGACCCCGCCCTGGTGATCGCGGCGCAGCGCCGGCGCCCCGGCACGTTCCTCCCCGCCGTCCCGCCGATGCTCGACCGGCTCGTCACGGCCGCCGAGTCCGCGGGTGCGGACCTCACGTCGTTCACGCACGCGATCTCCGGCGCCATGGCGCTCCCGGCCGAGACCGCGCGTCGCTGGGAGGCCGCGACCGGCGGGCTCGTCGTCGAGGGGTACGGCATGACGGAGACGTCGCCCGTCGCGCTCGGCAACCCGCTCACGCCCGAGCGTCGCCCCGGCACGCTCGGCCTGCCGTTCCCCAGCACCGAGGTGCGGATCGTCGACCAGGAGGACCCGACACGCGACGTCGACCCGGCCGGCGGCGGCGAGCTGCTGATCCGCGGGCCGCAGGTGTTCCAGGGCTACTGGCAGCGCCCCGACGAGACCGCCGCGCAGCTGCTGCCCGGCGGCTGGCTGCGCACCGGCGACGTCGTGCAGGTCGTCGACGGCAGCGTCGTCCTCGTCGACCGGATGAAGGAGATGATCGTCACCGGCGGCTTCAAGGTGTACCCGTCGCAGGTCGAGGACCACCTGCGCGGCATGCCGGGGATCGCCGACGTCGCCGTGGTCGGCGTGCCGGGCGGTGCGATGGGCGAGTCCGTCGTGGCCGCGGTCGTCCTGGCCGACGACGCCTCCGGGGTGGACCTCGCGGCCGTCCGCGCGTGGTGCGAGCAGCGGCTCGCCCGGTACGCGCTGCCGCGCCGGCTCGTCGTGCTCACCGAGCTCCCGCGCTCGCAGGTCGGCAAGGTCCTGCGCCGGGTCGTGCGCGAGCAGGTGCTCGCGGGCGGGGCCGCCTGACCCCTCGCACCGCGACGGACGGTCGTCCGCGGGTCGTGCGGCCGCGCCGACGACCACCACGGCGACCGCGTCGAGTGCCGGCGACGTCCGGCCGCCGTGACGTGCGCCGGACCTCGCGAGCGCGTCAGGCGACGGGCGTGCCCGCCGTCGCGTGCAGGCCGCGGACCAGGCCGTCGACGAGGTAGCGGTAGCTGACGTCGACGTCGTCGGGCATCCCGAACCCGCCGTCGAGCTCGAGCACGACGAACCCGTGCAGCGCGGCGCGCACCGCCCGGACGGCGTCGACGTGCCGCGCGGCCGGGACGCCGAGCCCGGCCACCGTCTCCGCCATGAGCGCCACCGTCCGGGCCGCGGCGACCTGCACGCCGGTCGCGTCGGCGTCCTGCGGCCAGCCGCCCACCTGCACGGCCCGGTACCGGCCGGGGTGACGACGCGCGTAGTCGCGCAGGGCGTCGGCCATCGCGCGCAGGCGCTGCTCCGGCTCGGCATCCGCCGGAGCCGCCTCGTCGAGGGTCTCCGTGAAGTCCTCGACGCACGCGCGCGCGACGTCGCGCCGCAGGCCGGGCAGGCCGTCCACGTGCTTGTAGAGGCTCGGCACGGCGACGCCGGCGCGCGCGGCGACGGCGGCGAGCGTGAGGTCGGCGAGCCCGCCGGGGGACTCGTCGAGGACCGCGAGCGCGAGCCCGACGACCGCCGACCGGTCGAGGCCGGCCCTAGGCACGCCGGTCCGCCCCACCCGCGACGCGGTCGACGAGCGCGACGAGGTGCTCGGCGACGGCGGCGGGTGCCTCGTGCTGCGGGTAGTGCCCGACACCGTCGAGCAGGACGGGGGTCACGTGGGGTGCGGTCTGGGCCACGCCGCGCAGCGTAGCCGCGGGGTCGGGCGACTCGGGGTCCGCGCTCCCGGTGATCGCGACGACCGGCACGGTGACGTCGGCGAGCCGCGTGTCCTCGGCGCCCTCGACGAGCCGCAGCGCGAGCGCACGGAGCTGCTCGAGGTGACCGGGACGTGCGAGGTCGCGACGCAGGTCCGCGAGGTGCGCGCGCACGTCGACCGGTGCCTTGACGAGCGTCCCGTAGAACCACGCCCACGCCCGCGGGCCCCAGGGGCGGCGGAGGAGCAGGTTGATCTGCGCACGCACGGCGCCCGAGGCCCGTCCGTCGTTGGCGGCGTAGGCGAGCAGCGCGACGCCGGCGACGAGGTCGGGGCGGTCGGCGGCGGCGCGGGCCACGCCCCCCGCGCCGACGGAGCTGCCGACCAGGACCGCCGGCCGCTGCGGCGTGGCGCCGAGGTGCTCGGCGAGCGCGAGGGCGTCGGCGGCGATCCCCTCCACGCCGTGGCCGCGCGGGCCGACGGGGTCGGTCTCGCCGTGGCCGCGCAGGTCGAGCGCCGCGGTGCGGTAGCCGTGCGCGTGGAGCTCCGGGAGGACGGGGGCCCACGTGGTGCGCAGGTCGCCCATGCCCGGGACGAGCACCACGAGGGGGCCGTCGGCGGGGCCGTCGACGGTGAAGGCGAGCCGTCCGAACGGGCGCTGGAGGTGCTGTGTCGTCGTCATGGCAGCAAAGCTAATGCCATTAGCCAACGCGCCGCAAGGGTGTGCGCGCACGGCGTGACCCCGCGAGGTGCGGCACGATGGACCGGCACTGTCACCCACCGAAGGAGTTCCGTCATGTCCGCAGCGCTGCCCGAGGTCTCGGGGTCGTTCGGCGACAAGCCCACGCTGACGTTCCCCGACGCGCAGCCGTCCGGCGAGCTCGAGGTGGTCGTGCTGTCGCGCGGCGACGGCGAGCTGGTCGAGGCCGGCGACGACATCGAGGTGCACTACCTCGGCCAGTCGTGGCAGGGAGGCGTCTTCGACAACTCGTACGACCGACGCTCGACGATCTCGTTCGGGATCGGCGTCGGCCAGGTCATCGCCGGCTGGGACGAGGGCCTCGTCGGCCAGCAGGTCGGCTCGCGCGTGCTGCTGTCGATCCCGTCGCACCTCGGCTACGGCGACCGTGGCGTGCCGCAGGCCGGCATCAAGGGCGGCGACACGCTCGTCTTCGTCGTCGACATCGTCGGCACCAGCCGCTGACGCGCATCTGCTGACGCGCATCCGCTGACGCGCCCGGCCCGGCCGCGTCCGGGGCGTGTCCCGCGCTCAGCACGCACCGGCCCCCGTCGCGCGAGAGCGACGGGGGCCGTGTCGTGCCCGGAGCGTGTCAGCCGCGCAGCACGTGCCGCTCGACGAAGTCGTTGCGGAACTTGCCGTCGGGGTCGGTCCGCTCGACGAGGGCCGTGAAGTCGCCCCACCGCGGGTACAGGCGCGCCAGGTCCCGGCCGGGGTCGGCGAACAGCTTTCCCCAGTGCGGGCGCGCGTCGAACGGCAGCAGCGCCTCCTCCAGCGTCGGCAGGACCGCCTCGACCTGCGGCTGGAGCGGCTTCCACGTGAAGTGCAGCCCGACCCGGTCGTCGCCGTAGGCCGTGGACAACCACAGGTCGTCGGCGGCGATCGTGCGGACCTCGCTCACCTGGAGCAACGGCGACACGACGTCGGCGAGGCCGCGCACGGCTGCGAGCGCGTCGACCGCGTGCGCGCGCGGCACGAGGTACTCGGACTGCAGCTCGTCACCGTTGCTCGGCGTGAACTCGAGGCGGAAGTGCGGCAGCCGCTCGTGCCACGGGCCGGGGACGCCGAGCTGCTGCGTGCAGTTCACGGGGTCGATGCCCGGCAGGGGGTGGCGCGGACCGTCGGCGGGCGTCGCGCCGAACAGCTCGGTCGGGCGCTCGTACCCGTCCGCACCGACGCGCGTCTTGCGCCACACCTGCTGCACGGCGTCGCCGGTCCAGTCGGTGAAGAGGCTCACGGAGTCGGCGCTCGACGTGATCGCGTCGAGGTCGGTCAGCACCGCGTCCCACGGCAGGTCGACGTGCACCTCCTGCGCGACGAGGAACGTCGGCTCGACGTCGAGCGTCACGCGGGCCGCCACCCCGAGGGCACCGAGCGCGACGACGGACCCGGCGAAGTCGTCGTCGCCACGGGCGACGTGCCGCAGCGACCCGTCGGGCCCGACGAGGTCGAGCGCCGCGACCGCGGTCGACAGGTTGCGCGACCGGTCGCCCGATCCGTGCGTCGCGGTCGCGACCGCGCCGGCCACCGAGATGTGGGGGAGCGACGCCAGGTTGTGCACCGCCCAGCCCGCGTCGTGCAGGAACCGCGCGAGCGTCCCGTACCGGGTCCCGCCCGTCACCGTGACCGTGCGCGCGCCCTCGTCGAGCGTGATCTCCGGGTCGAGGCCCTCGAGCGACACGAGCGCGGCCGGTCCGTCGGCGAGGTCGTTGAAGCAGTGCCGGGTGCCGAGAGCGCGGACCCGCGACTCCGTGGCCACCCGCTCCTGCAGCTCCTCGACCGTGGTCGGTGCGAGCACCCGCGGCGCGCGGTAGGTGTAGTTGCCGGCCCAGTTCGTCAGGCTCACGGGGCGGGGTCCTCTCGTCGTGCGGCTGGGGGATCACCCCAACCTACGGTCACCAGGACGAGGGCGCCGTGACGAAGACGTCGAACAGCGCCGGCTCGTGCGCGTGCACGAGCACCATGAACACGACGAGGTCGAACAGCAGGTGCACGGAGACCACGTAGGTCAGCGACGCGGTCTTCCGGAAGATCCAGCCCTGCACCAGCGCGAACGGGATCGTCAGCAGCGGACCCCACTCGCGGTACCCGAGCTCCCACAGGAACGACACGAACACCGCGGCCTGCAGGACGTTCGCGACCGGGAAGGGGAAGTGCACGCGCAGCAGCGCGAGGACCGTGCAGACGAAGAACAGCTCGTCCCAGATGCCCACCGCGTTGACGCCGACGAACAGCCGCGCGACCTCCTGCCCCGTGTCCACCACGGGCCAGTTGAGGTACGCGCCCGAGCCCAGGAAGTACCAGGGCAGGAGCAGGTACGCGAGCAGCACGACGACCAGCAGGTAGACGACCTGCGTCCGGCTCCAGCGGCGGCCCGTGCGCACCGGGAAGCGGATCGCGTCCTGCTTCAGGAGGTAGCGGTGCACGACGTAGGGGACCAGCACCGCCGCCGACAGCACGACCCCGAAGCGGGCGATGCCCGCGTCGGACAGGTCGGCCTCGAGCGAGATCGTCGTGATGATCGCCATGCCCAGCCCGACGACGGCCAGGTCGCGCCCGAGCGCACGGTCGACGAGGAACGCCAGCGCGATACCGGCGACCAGGGGCACGTAGCCCAGCGGCCGCACGTGCACCGCGAACAGCAGGACGGCGGACCCGCAGACGAGCGCGGCGGCGAGCACGCGCAGCACGTCGCGCGGCGCCCACGTCAGGCGCGGAGCGGTCGGCGTCGTCGGGGCGGCAGGGGCGTCGGTCGGGGCGGCGTCCACCCGTGCAGTGTGCGGGGCCGGACGTGGTCCCCGCGACCGCTCACATGGTGTAACGCTGTGCGGATGCCCGACGACCAGCCCTCCGGCGCACCCGCCGACCAGCCCACCGACCGCGCCGCCGACCAGCCCGCGGCCGCGCGCGCCGACCGTCCGACCGTGGAGCCCGGCGCGACGACCGTCGCGCGCGGCGCGGACGCCGCCGTCCCGGCCGGGGCGTCGCCCGAGGCGTGCCCGCGCGTCGTCATCACCTACTGCACGCAGTGCCGCTGGCTGCTGCGCGCCGCCTGGTACACCCAGGAGCTGCTCACGACGTTCCACCGCGAGCTCGGCGAGGTCGCGCTGCGCCCCGGCAACGGCGGCGTCTTCACGGTCGAGGCCGACGGGCAGGTCGTCTGGGACCGCAAGGTCGAGGGCGGCTTCCCGGAGATCACGGTGCTCAAGCGCCGGGTCCGCGACGTCGTCGCCCCGGACAAGCCGCTGGGGCACTCGGACGGCCTCTGACGGGTCGCCGACGCCCCCGGGGCGAGGTTGCTGACCGCCCTGTCAGCCCGTCCGACCTGCGCAGACGTCCTGGACCCCGGTCCGGTCCCACGTGGACAGGCGTGGACCGGCGTCACCCGCCCGGACTACCTTCGCGGCGAACGCAGGCCTTCACCGGAGGCGGCGGGTCAAGCGGTCACGGGGGCCCGCGACCCGCCGCAGGGTGGGCGGACGGCAACGGGAGAGGGGCGCTCCTCGCCGTCCGCCCACCCGAGACGTCCCCCGACGTCGGACCGCCGAGGACGAATGAGGTTCGCGGCCGGGCTCGAGCGGTCGACAATCCCCGCATGAGTGCGCACCCCACCACCCCCGACGACGAGCTGGTGATCGCGGGGTACGTCGTCGCCGTCCCGGCAGCGGCGCCGCCTGGCGTCGAGACGTCCGCCCCGGACCGCATCCTCACGATCAGCAGCTGCCTGAGGGACGCGCCCACGCCCGAGTTCTGGGACTGGTTCACGGACGTGGAGGAGGCCGAGCAGCGGCGCCGGTCGGAGGCACCCGAGGCCACCACGGTGACGGTGGCACTGCCTCGCCTCGAGGCTGTCCGCCTCATGAGCGAGTGCGGCGGCCCGACGCAGCCGTACTTCGGGCTGCTGCGCGAGATGGTCCCCTGGTCGGGGAGCGCGCTGCTCGGCTTCGAGGTGGTGGGCGTCGAGGCCACGCTGTCGTTCCACTCGTGGCACTGCCACGGCTACGCGCGGGACGTCCGCGACGCCCTGGGCATCCCGCTCAACGACCTGGGGCTCGTGCACCGCCAGGAGGACGCCGTCCGCGTGCGGGACTGGATGCTCGACCGGCCACCCGCGGAGCAGCCCGCGCCTGTCCCGTGGGTCGTCGTCGCCCTCGCGGACGACGACGCCGCCGCGGGCGCGCGCGAGGCACGCACCGCGACGGCGGGTCATGACGTGCGGCTCAGCGACCGGAGGGTCCGCTGAGCCGCCGCGTGGTCAGGCGCCCGTCGGGCGGGGGCAGGATACGCCCGTGCCGCCCAGACCGCAGTAGCCGTTCGGGTTCTTGTCGAGGTACTGCTGGTGGTAGCCCTCGGCGTAGAAGAACGGCCCGGCCTCGTCGGCCGTGCGGATCTCCGTCGTGATGTCGCCGAAGCCCGACCGCGTGAGGCGCGGCTGGTACTCGTCGCGCGTGCGGACCGCCGCCTCCGCCTGCTCGGGCGTCGTCGTGTAGATCGCGGACCGGTACTGGGTGCCGACGTCGTTGCCCTGGCGGTAGCCCTGGGTCGGGTCGTGCGACTCCCAGAAGGTGCGCAGCACGTCGTCGTCGGACAGCACGGTCGGGTCGTACGCGACGAGGACCATCTCGGTGTGCCCGGTCATCCCGGTGCACGTCTCCTCGTAGGTCGGGAAGGGCGTGTAGCCACCCTGGTAGCCGACGGCGGTCGTGACGACCCCGGGCAGCTGCCAGAAGGCGCGCTCGGCGCCCCAGAAGCAGCCCATCGCGACGTACAGCACGCGCGTGCCCTCGGGCCACGGGCCCGCGAGCGGGGTGCCCAGCACGGTGTGCGTCTCCGGGACCGTGTACGCGTAGCCGTCGCGGCCCGCGAGGGCCCGGTCCGGGGCCACCATCGTCGAGCGGAGCGCTGAGCCGAAAAGCCAGTTCATGGTCGCTGGTCCTCTCCGGGAGACCGGCGGTTCGCCTGGTCCATCCCGGCCAGCACAACCGTGCGCGCACGTCCGGTGTTCCCGGTGCCCGTGGACCGCGGGGGAGGCGCTGCGGACCGACGCGGCGACCGCCTGGGCGCGCGTCCGGGGGCAGTCCCGGGGCGCCACGGCCTAGCCTGGGGCGGTGACCACCCCACACAGCACCGACGGCGACGACCGACCCACCGCCGGCTTCGCGACCCGCGCCATCCACGCAGGTCAGGACCCCGATCCGACGACGGGTGCCGTCGTCCCGCCGATCTACCAGGTGTCGACGTACAAGCAGGACGGCGTCGGCGGCCTGCGCGGCGGCTACGAGTACTCGCGCTCGGCCAACCCGACGCGGGCGGCGCTCGAGGCCGCGCTCGCCGACCTCGAGCTCGGCGCCGCCGGGTTCGCCTTCGCGTCCGGCCTGGCCGCCGAGGACACGCTGCTGCGCGCCGCGCTGCGACCGGGTGACCACGTGGTCGTCCCCGACGACGCGTACGGCGGCACGTACCGCCTGATCGCGCGCGTGTTCGGGCCCTGGGGGATCGAGCACACACCCGTCGACCTCACCGACGCGGGCGCGGTGTCGGCGGCGATCCAGCCGGGCCGCACCAAGCTCGTGTGGGTCGAGACGCCGACGAACCCGCTGCTCAACGTCGCCGACATCGCCGCGATCTCGGCGCTGGCGCGCGGCGTCGGCGCGCTCCTCGCGGTCGACAACACGTTCGCGACGCCGTACCTGCAGCAGCCGCTCGCGCTCGGTGCCGACGTCGTCGTGCACTCGACGACCAAGTACATCGGCGGGCACTCCGACGTCGTGGGCGGCGCGCTCGTCGTCGCGGACGGTGCACAGCTCCCGGTCGGGCTCGATGGCCCGACCGGCACGACGCACCTCGCCGACGCCGTGGGCTTCCACCAGAACGCGTCCGGCGCGATCGCCGGTCCGTTCGACGCGTGGCTCACGCTGCGCGGCCTGCGCACGCTCGCGGTCCGGATGGACCGGCACGTCGCCAACGCGCAGCGCGTCGCCGAGTTCCTCGCCGCGCACGACGCGGTCACGTCCGTCATCTACCCGGGGCTCGAGTCGCACCCGGGCCACGAGCTCGCCGCGCGCCAGATGCGCGGCGCGGGCGGCATGGTCTCGTTCCGCACCGGCAGCGAGGCGTCGGCGCTCGCGGTGTGCGCGGCGACCGAGGTGTTCACGCTCGCCGAGTCGCTCGGCGGTGTCGAGTCGCTCGTCGAGCACCCCGGGCGCATGACCCACGGGTCCGTCGCGGGCACCGCCCTGGAGGTCCCCGACGACCTCGTCCGGCTGTCCGTGGGCATCGAGGACGCCGACGACCTGATCGCCGACCTCGACCGCGCCCTCGCCGCGGGGCGTGGCGCGTGACGCTCGACAAGCCGGCCGCCGCGCAGGAGCCCTCGGTGCTCGGTGCGGCGCCCGCCGCGCTCGCGGCCACCTCCGCGACGCGCCCCGACGCGGACCGCCGTGCGCGCGCCGGCAACGAGTCGGTGCCGCCGTCCGTGCGGGCCGCCGCGTCGTGGTCGTGGCGCCTCCTGCTGATCGGCGCGGCGCTCGCCGTGCTGCTGTGGCTGATCGCGCAGCTCAAGGTCGTCGTCGTCCCCGTCGCGATCGCGCTGCTGCTGACCGTCCTGCTGACGCCGCTCGTCGGCTGGCTGCACCGCCGCCTGCGGCTGCCGCGCGGGGCGGCCGCGGGGCTCGCCGTCGTCGCGCTCGTCGCGGTCGTCGGGACGCTGCTCGGGCTCGCCGGGCGGTCCGTCGTGCGGGGCATCGGCGACCTGTGGTCGCAGGCGTCGCAGGGCGTCGACAAGATCCTCGACTGGCTCGCGACCGGCCCGCTCGAGCTGTCGACGCAGGACATGCAGACGTGGGTCGACCGCATCCAGGAGTCCGCGTCGGGTGCGTCGTCGAGCGTGCTGTCCGGCGTGGTGACCGGTGCGACGACCGTCGGGCACGTCCTCGCCGGCGCGATCATCGCGCTGTTCTGCACCTTCTTCTTCCTGCTCGACGGTCGCACGATCTGGGCGTGGGTCGTCGGGCTCCTGCCGCGCGGCTCGCGCGAGCACGTGCACCAGGCCGCCCGACGCGGCGTCGTCACGCTCGGCGCCTACACGCGCACCCAGATCCTCGTGGCCGCGGTCGACGCGATCGGCATCGGCGTCGGCGCGGCGATCCTCGGCGTCCCGCTCGCGCTGCCGCTCGCGATCCTCGTGTTCCTCGGGTCGTTCGTGCCGATCGTCGGCGCCGTCGTCACCGGGTCCATCGCGGTGCTCGTCGCGCTCGTCGCGCAGGGGCCCGGGGCCGCGCTGATCATGCTCGCGATCGTCCTCGGCGTGCAGCAGCTCGAGGGGCACGTGCTGCAGCCGTTCCTCATGGGTCACGCCGTGTCGCTGCACCCCGTCGCGGTGCTGCTGTCGGTCGCGGCCGGCTCGTTCGTCGCGGGCATCATCGGCGCGCTGTTCGCGGTGCCGATCGCGGCCGTCCTCAACACCGTCGTGCTCTACCTGCACGGGCACGACAAGTTCCCGCAGCTCGGCACGCACGACCACGTCCCGGTCCGCGGACGCGGGCACCCCGTGCTCGACCGGGCCGTCGCGCAGGTCGCCGAGCGCGAGTCGGAGCGCGACGCGACCGCGCGGACCGACGAGGAGCTCGGTGCGGGCGAGGCGACCGGCGAGGACGAGGCCGCGACCGTCCAGGGAGCCGACGACCGGCCCGGCCGTGGTGCGACCGCCGACGGCGGGACGCGGTGAGCCTCGACGTCGCCGCGGCCGCACGCCTGCTCGACGGCGTCGCCGAGCGCACGCCCGTGCAGCGCAGCCGCGCCGTCAGCCAGGTCGCCGGTGCCGAGGTCTGGCTCAAGTGCGAGAACCTCCAGCGCGCCGGGTCGTTCAAGATCCGCGGCGCCTACACGCGCATGGCGCGCCTGACCGACGAGGAGCGCGCACGGGGCGTCGTCGCGGCCTCGGCCGGCAACCACGCGCAGGGCGTCGCGCTCGCGGCCCGCATCCTCGGCATCGAGGCGTACGTCTACATGCCCGTCGACGCGGCGCTGCCGAAGATCGCGGCGACGCGCGACTACGGCGCGCACGTCGAGCTCTGCGGGACGTCCGTCGACGAGGCCCTCGTGCACGCGCGCGAGCACGCCGAGCGCACCGGCGCCGTCCTGGTGCACCCGTTCGACCACCCCGACGTCGTCGCCGGGCAGGGGACCATCGCGCTCGAGATCGCGGAGCAGGTGCCCGACGTCGCGACCGTCGTCGTGCCCGTCGGGGGCGGCGGGCTCGCGGCGGGCGTCGTCGAGGCCCTCGCGCAGGTCCGCCCCGACGTGCGGGTCGTCGGCGTGCAGGCCGCCCGCGCCGCCGCGTACCCCGCGTCGCTCGCGGTGCACCACCCGGTGCCGGCCCCCGAGCTGCGGACCATGGCGGACGGCATCGCGGTCGGGCTTCCGGGCAGCGTGCCGTTCGAGGTGCTCGACCGGCACCACCTCGAGGTCCGCACGGTCTCCGAGGAGGACATCTCCCGGGCCGTGCTGCTCGTCGCGGAGCGCGCCAAGCTGCTCGTCGAGCCGTCGGGGGCCGTCGCCGTGGCGGCGCTCATGGCGGCACCCGGCACGTTCGAGGGGCCCGTCGTCGCGATCCTGTCGGGCGGCAACATCGACCCGCAGGTGCTCCTGCACGTCGTGCGGCACGGCCTCGCGTCGGCGGGGCGGTTCCTCGCGCTGCGCGTCCGGATCGACGACCGGCCGGGTGCGCTCGCCTCCCTGCTCCAGGACATCGCGGAGGCCGGCGGGAACGTCATGCACCTCACGCACGCACGCACGGGGTCCGACCTCGCGTTCGACCAGGTCACGGTCTCGGCGCAGGTCGAGACGAAGGGTCCCGAGCACTGCGCGCAGGTCATGGCGCACCTGCGCGCGACGGGCTACCAGGTCCAGGGGGACTGAGCCGCCGCGCACGGACCGAGCCGCCGCGCACGGACCGAGCCGCCGAGCGTCGCCGGCCCGTGTCGGCCGGCGCCGCTCCCCGAACGCCGACGCGGCGCCCCCTCAGCAGGGGAGCGCCGCGTCGAGGACCGTCGAGGTCAGGCGTCGAAGGGCTTCGCGCCGAGGATCTTGACCGGGATCTCGTTCCCGTTCGGGGCGGCGTACGACGTCTTGTCGCCCACCTTCGTGCCGTTGATCGCGGCGCCCAGCGGCGACGTCGGCGAGAACACGTCGATGTCCGCGGTCCCGGCGATCTCGCGCGAGCCCAGCAGGAACACCATCTCGTCGCCCGCGACCTCGGCGGTCACGACCATGCCGGGCTCGACGACTCCGTCGTCGGGCGGCGTGCCGATCTGGACGTTGCGGAGCTTGGCCTCGAGCTCGCGGATGCGGGCCTCCTGCTTCGCCTGCTCCTCGCGTGCGGCGTGGTAGCCGCCGTTCTCCTTGAGGTCGCCCTCGTCGCGGGCCGCGGCGATGCGCGCGGTGATCTCGTTCCGACCCTCGCCCTTGAGGCGGTCGAGCTCGGCCGAGAGCCGGTCGTAGGCCTCCTGCGTCAGCCACGTGGCCGCAGTCGTGTCGGTCACGATCGCTCCTTCCATGCATGCGTGCCGGTCGGTCACCGGCGGTTCGCCCCGGGGTGCCGCGCCGAGGTCGGCACGCACGTGGTGAGGCACGGTGATGAGGTGCACGCCGTTCCCACTCGGTCGCGTCGACCAGCGGTCACGCCGGACCGGGGCGGCGTGTGAAACGACCAGGATAGCGCACGGGGTGGGGCGGACCCGTGCGGACCAGCGCCGCGACGCTCGGCCGAGCCGCTCGGTCGGCCCGCGCGGGCGACCGGCTCAGTCGACCGGCGTGCAGC
Organism: Cellulomonas sp. H30R-01; assembly: GCF_010119915.1. Classification (NCBI taxonomy): domain Bacteria; kingdom Bacillati; phylum Actinomycetota; class Actinomycetes; order Micrococcales; family Cellulomonadaceae; genus Cellulomonas; species Cellulomonas sp. H30R-01. The sequence continues at coordinate 245,245 of NZ_CP048210.1, forward strand.
CCGCGACGACGCCCGACACAGCCAGCTCGGCGGTCTGCACCGTGACCGTGACGCGCTGCGTCGCGGTGTCCGCGGGCCCGACCTCGACCGACCGGACGCCGACCTGCGCGTACGACTCCGACAGCGCCTGGACCTGGCACGTGGCCGTCGCGTCCGGGTCCTTCGTGACGTCGAACGTGACCTGCGTGGACGTCGGCCCGTCGACGCGGAACCCGACGTCCTTCCACTGCACCGGCTCGCGCACCACGCCGATGCCCACCCATGCGAGCACCACGACCGCGACCAGCACGAGCGCACCGAGCCCGACGCGCCGGAGCGTGGTCGACCGGGACGTAGGCTCGGGTCCGTAGCGCCCGGCGGGCGGGCGCACGGCGGGGGACTGGCTCACTGGGCTCCTCGGCGACGGGACGGGCGGGGGCAGCGCGCGTCGTGTGCGCGATCATTGTCCCTCGTCCCCCCGCACGTCCCGAACGGAGGCCTCGCGTGACCGGAGAGCGGCTGCGCCTGATGGCGGTGCACGCCCACCCCGACGACGAGTCGAGCAAGGGTGCTGCCACGACCGCGATGTACGCCGCGCACGGCGTCGACGTGCTCGTCGTGACGTGCACGGGCGGGGAGCGCGGCGACGTGCTCAACCCGTCGTACGGCGAGGTCGAGGGCGGCATCGAGGGCATGCGGGCGGTGCGGACGGCCGAGATGGCCGCGGCCGCGCAGGCGCTCGGCGTCCGGCAGCACTGGCTGGGCTTCGTCGACTCGGGGCTGCCCGAGGGCGACCCGCTGCCGCCGCTCCCGGAGGGCTGCTTCGCGCTGCAGCCGCTCGAGGTCGCGTCCGCGCCGCTCGTCGAGCTGGTCCGCGAGTTCCGGCCGCACGTCATCACGACGTACGACCCGTCGGGCGGCTACCCGCACCCCGACCACATCATGTGCCACCGCGTCGCGTACGAGGCGTACCACGCGGCCGGCGACCCCGAGCGCTACCGCGACCGGGGGGAGCCCTGGACGCCGCTCAAGCTGTACTACAACCACGGCTTCTCGCTGCGGCGCATGCGCGCGATGCACGACGCGCTCGTCGCCGCCGGACGGGAGTCGCCGTTCGGCGACTGGATCGACTCACGGCAGGCGCGCGAGATCCCCGAGCGCACCGCGACGACGTTCGTGCCGGTCGCGGACTTCTTCCCGCAGCGCGACGCGGCGCTGCGCGCGCACGCCACGCAGATCGACCCCGACGGCTTCTTCTTCGCGATCCCGCGCGAGATCGAGCTCGCGCAGTGGCCGACCGAGGAGTACGAGCTCGCGCACTCGCACGTGCCGACGACGACGCCCGAGAACGACCTGTTCGCGGGCATCCAGCGGGTGGTGGGCGCGTGAGCGCGGTCGTGGCCCTGCTCGCGGCGGCGCCGAGCCCGTCGCCGAGCGACGTCGAGCTCACCGCACCCGGCGGCGGGTCGCCGGGGTTCATCGGCTTCGTCGTGACGTTCCTGCTCGCCGTGGCGGCGATCGGCCTGTTCCTGTCGCTCACCAAGCAGCTGCGCGTCGTCGACCGGCGCGCCAAGCAGCTCGGGCTCGACGACGACGGCACCGGCGGCGACCCGGCAGGCGGAGGTGCCGGCGACGCGGCCGACGCGCCGGACGCGTCCGACCGCCCGGACGGGCCGGGCGCCGCGGGCGGCGGCCGGTGAGCAACCGGCCCGACCCGCCGGTCCGGCCGGCGGTGCGGGTGACCGTCGCGCAGGTCGCCGTCAGCGACGACCACGCGGCGAACCGCGAGATGGTCCGCGACGCCTTCACGACGGCGGAGCGGGCGCGCGCCGACCTGCTGGTGCTGCCCGAGTACGCGTCGGGCTTCCAGCGGCACGGCGTCGGGCCGGAGCACGCCGAACCGCTCGACGGGCCCTTCGTGCGGCTGCTGCGCGAGCGGGCCGCGGCGTCGGGCGTGGCCGTGGTCGCGGGCACGACGCTGCCCGGGACGGACGCGCGCGCGGTCAACGCGGTCGTGGCCGTCGACGGCACGGGCGGGCTCGTCGGCGTCTACCGCAAGGTGCACCTGTACGACGCCTTCGGCCACCGCGAGTCCGAGCGGCTCGAGGCAGGGCCGGCCGGCGCGCCGCCGCTCGTGCTCGACGTGGCGGGCCTCCGGTTCGGGGTGCTGACCTGCTACGACCTGCGGTTCCCCGAGTCGTCGCGGCGTCTGGTCGACGCGGGCGCGCAGGTGCTGGTCTACCCGGCCGCGTGGGCGGCGGGCGAGCTCAAGGCCTGGCACTGGCGGTCGCTCGCGGTCGCGCGCGCGATCGAGAACACCGCGGCCGTGGTCGCGGTCGGGCAGGCGGGCAAGGGCGTCACGGGGCGGTCGCTCGTGGTGGGTCCCGACGGCGTCGTCGGGCTCGAGCTGGACGAGGCACCGGACGTGCGCACGGTCGACGTCGACGGCGCTCTGCTCGCGCAGGTGCGGGAGACGAACCCGTCGCTGGCCAACCGTCGCTACACGGTGGTCCCGCGCGACTGACCCGACGGCCGGTGCCGTCGGCGGCCGCGTCGGCGGTCAGGCCGCGCGCGCGGCGTCAGGGGTCAGACGGACCCGTACGACGCGATCGACACCGCGACGTAGTGGCACGTGTACCCGACGACGGTCAGCGTGTGGAACACCTCGTGGAACCCGAACCAGCGCGGGCTCGGGTTCGGGCGCTTGAGGCCGTAGACGACGGCGCCCGCGGTGTACGCGAGCCCGCCCGCGGCCACGAGCCAGACGATCGCCGGGCCGCCGGACCGCCAGAACTGCGGCAGGAACGCGACCGCGACCCAGCCGAGCGCGACGTAGACGGGCACGTAGACCCAGCGCGGCGCGTTGAGCCACAGGACGCGCGCGAGCAGCCCGAGGAGCGCGCCGGACCACACGATGATCAGCAGGGCGCGCGCGGTGGACTCGGGCAGCAGGAGCACCGCGAGGGGCGTGTAGGTGCCCGCGATGATGAGGAAGATGTTCGTGTGGTCGAGGCGGCGGAGGACGCCCTGCACGCGCGGCGACCAGCGTCCGCGGTGGTAGACGGCGCTGGTGCCGAAGAGCATGACCGCGGTGAGCCCGAAGACGGCCGTCGACCACTTCGCGGCGGGCGTGGGGGACAGGACGACGAGGACGATCGACGCCACGAGGACGAGCGGTGCGACGCCCGCGTGGATCCACCCGCGCAGCCGGGGCTTGATCGCGGCGGCCACCTGGTCGACCGCGTCCGGCAGCCCGGACCCGTGCGCGGAGGTGGAGCTCATCGGCGGTCTCGCTTCCGTCGTCGTACACAACCTACGAGCCCGTAGGTTACGACACCGTAGGTAGCGCTGTCGACGCGCGTGGCATCGAGGCCGATCAACGGTGATCCGGCCCCTGCGGACACGACGGACGGGTACCGTGAGCGGGTTCCCGCCGTCGCCGCCAAGGAGAGGTCCGCGTGCGCCTGCCCCACCCGGTGTACTCGCTGTACGAGAAGCGACTCGCCGCCTCGCTGCCGCGCGACCGGGCTCCCCGCCACGTCGGTGTCATCCTCGACGGCAACCGCCGCTGGGCGCGCAGCATGGGCGAGTCCACGCGGCACGGCCACCAGGCGGGCGCCGCCAAGATCGCCGACCTGCTGGGGTGGAGCGAGGACGTCGGCGTCGAGGTCGTCACGCTCTGGATGCTGTCGACCGACAACCTCAACCGCCCGGCCGACGAGCTCGAGCCGCTGCTCGACATCATCGAGCACGCCGTCCGGGACCTCGCCGCCGCCGGACGCTGGCGCCTTCAGGCCGTCGGGTCGCTGGACCTGCTGCCCCCCAGCACCGCCGCCGCGCTGCGCGAGGCCGAGGCTGCGACCGCGCACGTCGCCGGCCTGCACGTCAACGTCGCCGTCGGCTACGGCGGCCGGCACGAGATCGCCGACGCCGTCCGCTCGTTCCTGCGGGAGCACGCGGAGGCCGGCACGAGCGTCGACGAGCTCGCCGAGCAGTTCGACGTCGAGCACATCGCCGAGCGCCTCTACACCAAGGGCCAGCCCGACCCCGACCTCGTGATCCGCACGTCGGGCGAGCAGCGGCTCGGCGGCTTCCTGCTGTGGCAGTCGGTGCACTCGGAGTTCTACTTCTGCGAGGCGTACTGGCCGGACTTCCGACGCGTCGACTTCCTGCGCGCGGTCCGGTCCTACGCCGCCCGGGAGCGCCGGCTCGGCCGCTGAGCCGATCCGCGCAGGCTGATGCCCCGGACAACTGTCCGGATGCAGGTTCCGGGCGCCTCGACGAGGATGAGGGGAGGTCCGGAGCAGGGGGCTGCGGGCCGCGGGCACGCAGCGGGGGGTGCCGTCCATGTCGGTCCATGTCTTGTCCGTCTCCACTCGTCAGCCGGACGTCGCGTACTCGGTCCTCAAGGACCTGTACTGCCCCCACCAGCGTCTGACGCTCGCCACGGCCTCGCCGACCTTCCTGTGCGACCTCCGGGCGACGAACGCCGGTGACCTCGGCGCGGACACCGTGCGCCTGTCGACCGGGGTGCAGTGCACGGTCGCGCCCGTCGACTACCTGCTCGTCACGACCGGCGTCGTGGGCACCGGGCGCTACGACGTGGGCGGCGACGAGGTCCGCATCGGCGCAGGGTCCGTGTTCCGGTTCCCCGACGACGCCCCGCTGACTGCCACGTGGGACGGCGTCGAGCTGCTGGTGATGCGGCTGTCGCGGTCGACGGTGGAGCGCGTCGCATCGGAGCGGCTGCCTCTCGACGCGCGCCCCGTGCGCTTCGGCGGTCTCGAACCCGTGTCCGGGCCCGCGGGCCGGGCGTGGGTCCGGCTCGCGCACTTCGTCGCCGCCCAGCTCGCCGACGACGCACCGAGCGCCGCGCACCCGATCGCCGCTGCCGCGCTCGCGGACCTGGTCGCCGCGGGCGCCCTCGCCACCTTCCCGAACACCACCCTCGACAGCGCTCTCGTGCGCGGGCCCGGGTACGCCGCGCCGTCGACCGTGCGCCGTGCGGTCGCGTTCATCGACGACCACGCCTCGCTGCCGATCACCGTCACGGACGTCGCGCACGCCGCCGGCGTCAGCGCACGCGCGATCCAGAGCGCGTTCCAGCGGCACCTCGGTGTGACGCCCATGGCGTACCTCCGTCGCGCGCGCCTCGAGGGCGCGCACCGCGACCTCCAGGCGGCCGACCCGACGGCCGGCGACACCGTCGCCGACGTGGCGCTGCGGTGGGGGTTCGTCAAGACCGACCGGTTCGCGGCGGCGTACCGGCAGGCCTTCGGCGTCCCGCCCAGCCGCACGCTGCGCGGCTGAGCGGCGTGCGGTTCGCGGGGGAGCGACTTCGTTATGCGGGTGGACGCGTGCGCCCGCCGGGGGCATCCGGACGTCGTGACGACACGCACGGCGGAGGCCACGCGCGGCACCGACCCGACCGCGCGGTGGCGCCCCGGTGAACGATGCGTGACACCGTCGCGTGTCGTGCGTCGCATGTCGGTGGGCGGGGTTAGTTTCCGCGTAGAGGACGGCGCCCGCCGTCCCCGGGAGGCCAGCCCATGGAGCATCCGCTCCGGGAGGAGGGTCGGTCCCGGCCCTCACGCACCGGGCCGGCCGCCCCCGTCCCGCCGCCGATCGTCGGCCCCCTCCGCCCGCGCGAGCGGGCTGCCGTCGTGAAGCGTCCGTCTCGGCGCACCTAGCGCCGGAGGGAGCCTGCCGTGGTCAGCAACGCACAGCACACCCCGGGCACGTCGCACGGAACCGAGGCCCCGGACACGTCCGGCCGCATCACCTACGTGCTCGACACCTCGGTGCTCCTGTCCGACCCGCGGGCGATCCTGCGCTTCGCCGAGCACGACGTCGTCCTCCCGGTGGTCGTCATCACCGAGCTCGAGGCCAAGCGGCACCACGCCGAGCTCGGCTACTTCGCCCGCAGCGCGCTGCGCATGCTCGACGACCTGCGCGTCAAGCACGGCCGGCTCGACCGCCCGCTGCCCATGACCGACCAGGGCGGCACGCTCTGCGTCGAGCTCAACCACACCGACCCGAGCGCCCTGCCCGCGGGCTTCCGGCTCGGCGACAACGACACCCGCATCCTGGCCGTCGCGGCGAACCTGGCGGCCGAGGGGCGCGACGTCACCGTCGTCTCGAAGGACCTGCCCATGCGGGTCAAGGCGTCCGCGGTCGGCCTGCGCGCCGAGGAGTACCGGGCCGAGCTCGCGGTCGACTCCGGCTGGACCGGGATGGACGCGCTCGACCTCACCGAGCAGCAGATGGCCGACCTCTGGGAGCACGAGTCGCTCGCGCTCGCGGACGTCGCCGACTACGACTCGTCGGGCCTCGTCACGGCGCCCCGCGACCTGCCCTGCCACACCGGGCTCGTCCTGCACAGCCCGCGCGGGTCGGCGCTCGGACGCGTCACCGCCGACAAGCACGTGCAGCTGGTCCGGGGCGACCAGGACGTCTTCGGGGTGCACGGCCGCAGCGCCGAGCAGCGCGTCGCGATCGACCTGCTGCTCGACGAGGAGGTCGGCATCGTCTCGCTCGGCGGCCGCGCCGGCACGGGCAAGTCTGCGCTCGCGCTGTGCGCCGGCCTGGAGGCCGTGCTCGAGCGACGCCAGCACCGCAAGGTCATGGTGTTCCGCCCTCTGTACGCCGTCGGCGGCCAGGAGCTCGGCTACCTGCCCGGCAGCGAGGCCGAGAAGATGAGCCCCTGGGCGCAGGCGGTCTTCGACACGCTCGGCGCGCTCGTGTCGAAGGAGGTCGTCGAGGAGGTCCTGGACCGCGACATCCTCGAGGTGCTGCCGCTCACGCACATCCGCGGGCGCTCGCTGCACGACGCGTTCGTCATCGTCGACGAGGCCCAGTCCCTCGAGCGCAACGTGCTGCTCACCGTGCTGTCGCGCATCGGCCAGTCGTCGCGCGTCGTCCTCACCCACGACGTCGCGCAGCGCGACAACCTGCGCGTCGGCCGGCACGACGGCATCGCCGCCGTGATCGAGGCGCTCAAGGGGCACCCGCTGTTCGCGCACGTCACGCTGACCCGGTCCGAGCGCTCGCCCGTCGCCGCGCTCGTCACGGAGCTGCTGGAGGGCATCGAGGTCTGAGCGAGATCCGAGCGAGGTCCGAGCGAGGTCCGCACGGGACGACGGCCGGCCGCAGCGGGTCCGCGGCCGGCCGTCGCGTGCACGCCGCTCCGCCGGACGGGCGACCTCGCGCGAAGTCACCTGGCGAAACGGCCACGCGTGGTGTCGGGACTCACTACTGTGCGCTCGACCGATGCGGCGCCGACAGCGTCGCCGGCGCCGTCCACCCCTCCAGGAGGCCCTCCATGACCGCTCCCGTCGCGACCGGCACCAGCCCGAAGCTGCTGCTCCCCACGGTCCTGCTCTGCTTCTTCCTCGGCACGCTCGGTGTGCACCGCTTCTTCGTCGGGAAGATCGGCACCGGCGTCCTCATGCTCGTGACCCTCGGCGGCCTCGGCATCTGGACGCTCATCGACCTCGTGATCCTCATCATCGGCAAGTTCACCGACAAGGAGGGCCGCGTCCTCACGCAGTGGACGTGACCCCCTGACGACGGACGACGGCCCCCGACCGCGCTGGTCGGGGGCCGTCGTGCTGCCCGGGCCTGCCGCGGGCCGGGTGCAGGCTGGCGGGGTCAGCCCTCGACGAGGCGCCCGTCGGCGATCCGCAGCACGCGGTCGGCCAGCGACATCATGAGCGGGTCGTGGGTCGAGACGATCGCCGTCATGCCCTCGGCCTCGACGACGGCCCGCAGCAGCGCCATCACGGCCGTGCCGGTCTCGGTGTCGAGCTGTCCCGTCGGCTCGTCGGCGACCAGCAGACGCGGCGAGTTCGCGAGCGCGCGTGCGATCGCGACGCGCTGCTGCTGACCGCCCGACATCTCGCCGGGCCGCTGCTGCGCGTGCGAGCCCAGCCCGACGAGGTCGAGCAGCAGCTCGACGCGCGCCTCGCGGTCCGCGGTCGGCAGCTTGCGCAGCCGCAGCGGCACGCCGACGTTCTCCGCCGCCGACAGCACGGGTACGAGCCCGAACGTCTGGAAGACGAACGACACGACGTCGCGCCGCAGCTCGACGAGGCCCCGCTCGTCGAGCGACGACACCTCGCGCCCGTCGACGACCACGCGGCCCTCGTCGGGCTTGTCGAGGCCGCCGATGATGTTGAGCAGCGTGGTCTTGCCCGAGCCGGAGCGTCCGACGAGCGCGACGAGCTCGCCCGGCGCGATCGTGAACGACACGTCCTGGAGCGCGTGCACCGCGGCGCTCCCCGTGCCGTACGTGCGGCCGACGTGCTCGACGCTGACGAGCGGGACACCGGCCGGCGCGGCCCCGCCCCGGAGGGCCTCGGTCGTGGTGGTCACTGCTGCTCCTCGTGGGCGGGGACGGCGCGGTGGCGACCGGTGCGCGTCGGGGGCTCCTGCGGGCGGTCCTGCGGCAGGCGGTCGGGCCACACGCTCACGTGCGACGACTCCAGCGCGAGCCGGACCTTGCCGACCAGGTCGAGCGCCTCGCGGTACTCGCGCGGGAGCTGGACGCGGCCCGCGCGGTCGAGGACCGCGAACTCCTCGGCGACGACGTGCTCGGTGCCGTCGTCGGCGGTGTGCGTACGCCGCACGACCTCGGAGCTGGTCCGGCCGTCGCGGATCGCGACCGTGCGCTGCACGTGCTCGCTGACGCTCGAGTCGTGCGTGACGACGACGACCGTCGTGCCGAGCTCGCGGTTCACGGTCCGCAGCCCTTCGAGGACGTCGTGCGACGTGGCCGTGTCGAGCTCGCCGGTCGGCTCGTCGGCGAACAGCACCTGAGGGCTGTTGGCGAGCGCGACCGCGATCGCGACGCGCTGCTGCTCGCCGCCCGACATCTGCGACGGGCGGCGGTCGGCGCAGTAGCCGACGCCGAGCACGTCGAGGAGCTCCGCCGCCCGCGCGCGCCGCACCCGGCGCGCCGCACCCGCCAGGGCGAGGGGGAACTCGACGTTCTCCGCCGCGGTGAGGTACGGGACGATGTTGCGTGCCGTCTGCTGCCAGACGAACCCGACCATCGACCGCCGGTACGCGACGCGCTGCTTCGTCGACATCGACATGAGGTCCCACGGGCCGACGCGTACCCGGCCGGCCGTCGGGACGTCGAGGCCCGACAGGACGGACAGCAGCGTCGACTTGCCCGAGCCCGAGGCGCCGACGATCGCGACGAGCTCACCCTGCTCGACGAGCAGGTCGAGCCCTTGGAGCGCCTGCACCTCGACACCCTCGGACTGGTAGATGCGGACCAGGGAGTCGCACACGATGAGCGCGTCCTCCCCGAACGCGCCGGTCCGCTGCCGGGCGCGCTCCTCCAGCGTGCCCAGCGTCGGCGCGAGTGCCGTCGGCGTGGCGTTCACGAGGACCTCCGAGGGGGACGGGGCAGGAGCGGGACGGGCGGGGCGGCCGGGGGCCGCGGTGGGGCGGTCATCGTTCACCGACCCGCAGCACCTCGCCGAGCCGGTCGCGACGGCGCACGGCCGACTCGACGAGCACGGCGGCGACCAGGCTCACGCCGATGACGGCGGCGGCACCCGCGACGGGCACCCACGTGAGCCGGAGCTCGGCGGTGCCGGGCGCGCCGGTCAGCAGGTCGAGCCCGAGCGCGTCGGTCAGCGCCCACGGCACGACGACACCGATCGCGGTGCCGGCGACGACCGCGACCACGGCCAGCGGGGCGAGCTCGCCGAGCGTGAGGGCGCGGGCCGTGCGGGCGTCGAGACCCTGCGTGCGCAGCGCCGAGAGCGTGCGACCCCGCTCGCGGGACGTCGCGACGACGGTGAGCGCGAGGGCCACCGCGGCGTACATCGCGAGGACGGCCGCGGACCCGAGCAGCAGGATCGTGAGTCCGGCACCGACCGGCGACGAGCGGGCCGACTCCAGCCACTCCTCGCGCACGGTCACCTTGACGCCGGCCTTGTCCTCCAGCCCGGCGTCCCGGACGGCGGCGGCCGCTCCTGGTCCCTGCACCCACACGGTCTGGAGCGGGACGGCGGAGCCGACGACCTGCTGGTAGCGCGCGCGGTCGACCACGAACGCGGGGTCCGTGCCACCTGCCTGCAGCTCCGCGAGGGCCTCGTCGTCGAGCGGCATGACACGCGGCACGTCGTCGACGGTGCCCTGGACGTCGATCGGCACGAAGCCGTCGGCCGCCATGAACTCGGGCTCGAGGATCTGCGCGGTCCGGAGCAGGTCCGGCGTCAGCAGCGCCGGGAGGCCCGCGGTGGAGGGGTCGGCGAGCCGCGCCCATCCGTCGGACGGCTCACCGCGCGCCTCGAGCACGCGGGCCATGTCGACCGCGTCGACCATGAGCACGCGCGCCTTGACGCCGCTCGACTGCCCGAAGGACCGTCCGATCCGCTCGGACGCCGACGCGACGGCATCGACGCCGGGGGCCGTGCGCAGCAGGTCGACCTCCTCGGTCGAGACGGAGCCGTCGAGCCGGACGGTCGCGCCGACGACGACGTCGGCGGCGGTCAGCTGTCCCGCACGGACCGTGACGGCGGTCGTCCCGCTGAACACGACGAGGGCGACGGCCGTCGTGAGCGTGAGGATCGGCACGAGCGTGCCGGTCGCGCGCGCGGCGCGGGCGGTCGCGACGACGCCGACCAGCCCGCGCCGCCGGGTCGCGGCGCGCGACAGCCCGCGGAGCACGGGCGGCAGGACGCGTGCGGCCAGCACGGTCGCGGCGGCTGCGAGCAGGGCCGGGGCCGCGGCGAGCAGCAGGTCGACGTCACCCGTGCTGGACGGGACGAGCCCGCGACCGCGCACCGAGACGACCGCGGCGGCGGCGATCGCCGCGAGCGCGAGCTCCGCGGTCACGCGCCGGGCGCCCCGCCGGCGGGCGATCCGCTCGCGGTCGCTGCGGTTGGCGGGCTGGCGTGCGCCGGTCCACGCACGCCGGACGACGAGCGCCGACGCCACGGCCGGGGCCACCATCGCGACGACCGCGACCAAGCCGGCCACGAGCCAGCCGCCCTCGGTGCCCGGCACCAGGAGCACGGCCACGAGGGCGCCGGTCGCGGCGGCGACCAGGCCGACCGGGACGCTCTCGGCGAGCGCGCGCACGACGACCGACGCGACGGACGCACCGCGGGCGCGCTCGGCGAGCAGCAGACCCTCGCGCCGCCCGACGAGGAGCCGCGCGGCGAGCACGAGCGCGAGCGCGCCGACGGTCGCGAGACCCACGAGCAGCACCGAGGCCTGCGCGCGGGCGGCGGTGAGCCGGTCGACGGCGTCGTCGAGCACGGCCGGCAGGTCGGTCTCGATGCCGGGCTGCCCGTCGGGCGTCGCATACGTGCCGGGCGTGGCGAGCAGGACCGAGAGGTCGCGCGCGACGGTCGCGGCGCCCCGCTCGGAGAACGCCTCGGGCTCGGCGGGCAGCCGCACGAGCCGCGAGATCGCGGTGACCTGCAGCGCCGCCATCGCGTCGGCCAGCGACTCGTCGGACAGGAGGTAGGCGACGCGGTTCTCGGCCTTGCTGCCCGTCGCGGCCGGGAACGGTGCGAGCAGGTCGTCGTAGGTCTGCCACTGCGCCGCCGTCGGGTCGATCGGCTCGAAGAACCCGGTGACGTGCGCGACGACGCGGCCCGGGGCAGGCAGCGTCAGGGGGAAGCGGGTGCCGACGTCGATGCCGAGCTCCTCGGCCGTCCGCGCGGCGAGGCCGACCTGGATCTCGCGCTCGGGCGCCGGCTTGTCGGTGATCGCGGGTCCCGCGGTGCCGGTGTCCTCGGCCGGAGCGGCCCAGACCGACGCCGCCGGCGCGGCGCCCTCGACCCAGCGGACGAGCGGGGCACCCACCTCGTTGCTGCCGACGTGCACGAGCCGCATGACCTGGCCGACGCCCGCGACGCGCGCCGTCCGCGTGATCGTCTCGACGCCGGTGACGGGCGCCGCCGTGACCGCGCGGATCGTCCGGGGCGTCTCCCCCCAGACCACCGACGCGGAGTTGGCGAGGAGCGTCGCCTCGTCCGGGTCGGGTTCGCGCGCGCCGATGTCGTCCCGGTTCGGCAGCCGGATCGCGACGTCGGCATCCGCGCCGGCCTCGGCGACGACGCCCCGCACGGTCGCGTCGGCGGTGCGCGCCTGCAGGCGGGGGAGCGCGACGGACAGCAGCACGGTGACGGCGAGCAGCACCGCCGCGAGCGTGAGCAGCCCGGCGTCGTCCCGGCTGCGCCGCCGGCTGACGAGCGGTGCGAGCGCGGTCGCGGCGCGCAGGGCACCGCCCCGCTGCTCGGGAGCGGGTGCCGCGGCGGGCGTGCCGGGCCGCGTGGTGGTGGTCGTCATCGTTCGTCCCCCAGCCGGAGCAGCGTGCCGGAGGCCCGGCGCACCAGGGCGTTCGTCGTGGTGGCGACCGCGAGCGCGACCAGCGCGACGAGGACCGCCACGAGCACGGCCTGCGCGGGCCACTCCCACTGGACGAGCGGGCGCGGCACCGGCCGGCGGCCCTGGCCGGACACGGTGAGCAGCGGCCCGACGACGCCCGCGAGCAGCCCGCCGATCGCGAGCCCGGCGGTCACGCCGAGGACGCCGATGATCCCGTGCTCGACGAGCACGGCGCGGACGATGCCGCCGCGCGGCGCGCCCAGCGCCTGCAGCCGCGCGAGCTCGAGCCGTCGGGTGCGGACGGACACGGTGGCGCTCATCGCGAACCCGGCGAACGCGAGCGCGAGCGCCGCGACCGTCACGACCCACAGCGCCGCCTGGACGCCCACCCGCAGCGGGCCGCCGGTCGCGACCGCGCGTGCCTCGACGCGCGTGGTGGGCTCGCCGAGCTCGGTCCGCACGATCTCGCCGGCGACGCCGGCGACGCGGTCGTCCGGGACGCCGAGCCACCACTCGTCGAGCATCGGGTCGGCCCACCCCCACAGGAGCGTGGCCCGCGAGAGGACGTCACGGTCGACCAGCAGCGCGGACCCGCGCGGGTGCCCGGGGAGGTACGGCACGATCCGTTCGACCTCGACCGCCAGTGCGCGGCCGTCCCCGAGGTCGAGCGCGACCTCGTCGCCGACCTCGGCCGTCGTGGCGGTCGCGAGCGTGTCCGTGATGACCGCCGGCACGGCCTCGGGCGCCTCGAAGGTCGCGCCCGCGAAGGTCAGACCGCCCGCGCGCAGGAGCTCGGGGATCATGCTGACGCCGAGGCGCAGACTCCCGTCGACGACCGCGACGCCGGGCGGCTCCGGGAAGCCGAGCACGGGGGGCCGGGCGCTCCACGCGGCGCCGTCGAGCGCGACGGCCGTGACGGCGCCGGTCGCGCTGCCGTCCGCGCCGGGCGCGACGACGCGGAGGTCGGAGAGCGAGACCGACATCGCGGACGCCTCGCCGCGGACCCGGCTCGCGCGGTCCTCGGGTGCGTCCTCGTCCTGCCCGGACTCGAGGTCGACGACGAGACCGACGAGCGACAGCCCGTCGACGGCCTCGGGCAGCTCGACACGGAGGTCGTCGACGTCCTCGCCGAGGTGCGGTGCGACGGGCACGACGAGCGGGGTGCGGACCCCGAGGGCGTCCTGCACGACGAGCGTGACGGAGGCGACGACGTCGGCCGACGGCTTGGCGTCGGTGCCGAGGTCGACGAGGATCGCGCGGACCTGGCCGGGCAGCTCGACCCCGGTGGCCGGCTCGTCGGGGACCAGCCGCGCGGTGACCTCCGCCCAGCCGCCGTCGATGCGACCGTGCAGGAGCGCGTCCGCGTGCGTCGTGTCGACCGCGAGCAGCTGAGCCCAGGGCCGGCGCGCGTCGCTGAGCGTGTCGATCGAACCGCCGACGGCGACCTGGCGGTCGGTGACGGCGCTGACGGCGGTCGTGCCCTCGAGCGCGGAGACCCGCGTCGTCTGCTCGAGCGGAGCACCGGGCAGCCGGTCGAGGCGCAGGTCGGTCCCGGTCGCGAGGTCCGCCTGCTCCTGCTGCGAGGTCCGCCACGTGCCGAGGAAGGCCTGCGCGAACGAGGCGACCGCGACGGCGAGCGTGAGCAGCAGCACGGCACCGGACGCGCGTGCGGGACGCCGGCCGACCTCCCACGCGCCGAGCGGTACGACCAGCGAGCGGCTGCGCGACGCGACGCGCTCGCCGAGACCGGCGACGAGCGGCAGCAGCCGCAGCGTGAGCACGGCGCCGGCGAGCAGCAGCAGCGCGGGCGCGGTGACGAGCACGGGGTCGATCCGGGCGGGGCCGGTGCCGGCGAGCACCGGGGACCGGTAGCCCTGGAGCTGCCAGATCCCGAGGCCGGCCAGCACGAGGATCGCGAGGTCCGCGCCCGAGCGCGCGAGGGCACCGCGACGGTCCTGCCGGACGAGCTGCTGCTCGGCCTCGACGACGCTGCCGCGCCGCCGCAGCAGCGGCAGGAGGAGCACGCCGGCGAGCAGGAGCGCGGCGACCGCGCAGGTCAGCCACAGGGAGACGGGCGTTCCGGGGTCCTGGTGCAGGCCGGCGGCGCGCAGCACGTCGAGGCGCGTGATCGCGTCGTACGTGAGGCGCGCGAGCCACGGCGCGGCGAGCGCGGTGACGGCGGCGACGCCCGCGGCCTCGATCGTGGCGAGGCGCAGGATCTGGCCGGCGGTGGCGCCGCGCGAGGCCATGAGCGTCTGCTCGGCCGCCCGACGCTCGGCGAGCAGGCGTGCCGCGAGCAGCAGGACGGTCACCGCGAGGACGACGAGGAGCAGGCCGACGACGACGAGCGTGATCCGTGTGACCGCGAGCCCGGCGACGGCCTCGTCGATCGTCATGGGCAGGAAGGTCGCGAGCCGTGCACCGGTGGAGACGGGCGAGGCGGCCGCGCTGAGGGTGGCCTGCCCGTCGGTGAGCGCGGTGCGCAGCGCGTCGACGTCGGCCGTCGGGGCGTCGGCGAGGTGCGGCGCGGCGACGACGCGCACGCTCGCGACCTGCACCGGCCCGGCGGCGAGCGCCTCGGGGACCGTGACGAGCGGCCCGTAGAGCGGGGCCGTGTTGAAGCCGAAGGTGCCCGGGATCGGCCACGCCGGGTGGAACTGCGCGCCGTCGAGCAGGTCGCGCGTCCACAGCGCACCGGGTCCGTCGAGCTCGTGCACGCCGACGACGACCATCGGCAGGTCCTGACGCGTCTCGGAGCTGCGCCCCGGCAGGACCGTGCCGACGGTCCAGCCGAGCGCGTCGGCCGCGGTGCGCGGGACGGCGACGGGCACGCGTCCTTCGGCGTCGACGGCGACGTCGGGCCACGTGCCGGCGAGCAGCGTCGCGTGCTCGGGGATCGTCGGCTCGGAGGCGAGGTACGCCATCGGCAGGCCGATCCGGTTGCCCGTGCCGACGTGGTAGAGCGCGGACGTGAGCCACCGCTCCCGGTCGGCGTCGACGCCGCCCAGCAGGTCGTCGAGGTAGTCCTCGGCGACGGGGAGCGCCTCGGCCGGGGTCTCGCGGCCGAGCGTGAGCACGACGTCGACGTCGGTGTCCGTCGTCGACGCCCTGCCGAGCGCCTCGCCGAGCGCCCGCGTCTCGCTCGTGTGCAGCAGCAGCGCGAACGTGCCGAGCAGCGTCGCACCCACGAGCGCGACGGCGAGCACGGCGGCGAGCAGCGTGCTCTGCGCGGCGGCGCGGTGCCGCAGCACGCGCAGCGTCCAGCCCAATCGAGCCTCCGGGGACCTCGTCGTCAGCACGCGCCGACGGGGCGACGGGCGCGGGATGCGTCGATGCTAGGCAGGCGGTCGAACGGTGTGGGAGCGATTCCGCAAGTCCGAGACCGACCTGTGACCTTGCGCAACCGAGCGGGTGAAGAGTCGGCCGTCCCTGTCGGGGGATCGCGACGAGGGGTCGTCGCTTGTATATTCCGCCTGGAATAGTTCGACCGGAGGAAGGAGAGGCGCGTGCCCGAGCTGTCCGCCGTCGCCGTCCTCGTCCTCGGCCTCCTGCGCGAGCATCCGCGTCACCCCTACGACGTGTTCCAGACGCTCGTCGAGCGCCGCGACACCCGGCACGTGCGCGTCAACCCCGGCGCCGTCTACCACGCGGTCGAGCGGCTGGCCCGCGACGGCCTGGTCGAGGCGCTCGGCACCGAGCGCAGCGGCAACCGTCCCGAGCGCACCACCTACCGGCTCACCGACGCCGGCCGCACCGCGTACGAGCGGCGGCTCGCGAGCTTCCTCGGGGACGACCACCCGGTCCACCCCGTCTTCTCCGTCGGCCTCGCCGAGGCCGTCGACCTGCCGCGCGACGTCGTCCGCGACGCGCTCGTCCGGCGCCGCGAGCGCGAGGCCGAGCGCCTCGCCGAGCTCGAGTCCGCCTACACCCGCGTGCGTGCGCAGGGCCTGCCGCGCCGCCACCTGCTCGACGTCGAGCACGACGTCGCGCACCTGCGCCACGAGGTCGAGTGGCTCGACCGCACCGTCGCCGAGCTCGACGACGACACCCTGGGCTGGGACGACCCGTTCCCCGCCGCCTTCCTCGAGGCCCGGCACGGCCGCCCCGCGGCGACCGCCACCAGCCACTGATCCCGCGGGTCGCACCCGGCACGCCACGCCCGCGACCCGCGCCGCACCCGCACCCCGCACCGACCGTCCCCCGGAGGACCCATGACCACCGAGCAGCCCCGCGCGCTCGTCGACCTGCACGGGCGCAGCCCGTGGAGCGTGCTCCCGCCGCTGTGCCTCGGCTTCTTCATGATCATGATCGACACCACGATCGTGAACATCGCCGTCCCCACCCTCGTCACCGAGCTCGACGCGTCGTTCACCGAGGTCGGCTGGGTCAACAGCGCGTACCTGCTGACGTTCGCGGTCCTGCTGCTCGTCACGGGACGCCTGGGTGACCGGTTCGGCCCCAAGCCCGTCTTCGTCGTCGGTCTCGTCGTGTTCACGCTCGCGTCGCTGTGGTGCGGCCTGTCCGGCTCGATCGGGATGCTCATCGCCGCCCGGGCCGTGCAGGGCGTCGGCGGTGCGCTCATGACCCCGCAGACGATGTCGATGATCACGCGCGTCTTCCCGCCCGCGCGTCGCGGTGCCGCGATGGGTGTCTGGGGCGCCGTCGCGGGTGTCGCGACGATCACCGGCCCGGTGCTCGGCGGCCTGCTCGTCGAGACCGTCGGCTGGGAGTGGATCTTCTACGTCAACGTGCCCGTCGGTGTCGTCGCGCTGTGGCTTGCGCTGCGGCGCCTGCCCGCGCTGCCCACGCACGCGCGCACGTTCGACGGGCTCGGCGTCGTGCTGTCCGTGCTCGGCATGTTCCTCGTCGTCTTCGGCCTGCAGGAGGGCGACACCTACGACTGGGGGACCGTCGTCGGGCCCGTCACGATCTGGGAGATCGTCGGCCTGGGCGTGATCGTCCTCGTCGCGTTCGTGCTGTGGCAGCGGCACCTGGGCGACGACGCGCTCATGCCGCTGCGCCTGTTCCACGTGCGCAACTTCTCGCTGTCCAACGTCGCCGGGTTCGCCGTGACGTTCGCGATGACCGGCATCTTCTTCCCGTTCACGATCTTCGCCCAGCTGGTCCTCGGCCTGTCGCCGCTCCACGCGGCGCTCATCGGCCTCGGCGGTTCGTTGCTGTCGGGCGTCGTCGCGCCCGTCGCCGGCCGGATGTCGGACCGCGTCCCGGCGAAGTGGATCGTCGCGACGGGCTTCGCGATCCTCGTGGTCGTCGTCGCGTGGCTCGCGGCCGTCATCCGCCCCGAGGTGCCCGTCTGGCAGCTCGTCCTGCCCATGACGGTGTTCGGCATCGGCACCGGCATGCTCTTCTCGCCGCTGGCCGCGACCGCGACGGCGGGCCTCGACCAGCGCAACGCGGGCGCCGGCGCGGGCGCGTTCAACACGAACCGCCAGATCGGCGGCGTCATCGGGTCGGCGGCCGTCGTCGCGATGCTGTCGTCGCGGCTCGGCATCGCGATCCCCGCGGCCGCGCAGGACGAGGCTGCGGCGCTGCCCGAGCAGGCGCGGCAGGCGTTCCTCGACGGCTTCTCGCGCGTCGACCCGGACCAGTTCTCGACGGGCGCGGGCGCCGCAGCCGCTCCGCAGCTGCCGGACTCGGTCCCGGCGGACCTCGCGCGGCAGATCACCGACGCGGCGACGCAGGCCGTGCACGCAGGCTTCTCGACGGCCGTCGCGCAGACGCTCCTGCTCACGGTCGGCGTCCTCGCGCTCGGCCTCGTCGCGTGCCTCGCGATGCACGCCGTCCGCCCCGCGCAGCACGGCGCGCCGCAGCCCGCCGCCGAGCCGGCGCGCGCAGAGGCCTGACGGACCGGCGCCCCGGCGCGCCGACGGCTGACGGGTCGGCGCACCGGCGCGCCGACGGCCGACGGGTCGGCGCACCGGCGCGACACCCGCTGACGGGTCGCCGCCCCGCGCGACGACGGCGGTTCAGCGGTCCGCGGTGGACCACCGGTGGCACGGCATGCCGCCGTGCCCGCCGCCGCGGACCGCGACCGTCCGCTCGTCCTGGGCGTACGTCGTGAGCGTGTCCTCGTCCTGCAGCACCGCCGTCACCGTGGCGTGCCCGCGCGTGAACGCCGCCGTCCCCTCGGGCGCGCTCACCGGGAGGACGGCGCTCTCGACGTGAGGGCGTCCGTCGCACCGCACCGGCAGGCCGGCCCACGCGAACGCGTCGCCCTGCGTGGCGCTGACGAACCCCTCCCACCGGACGGCGTCCCCGCTCGCGGGGCTGCACACGACGCGCACGCGCACGGCGAGGCTGGCCCCGCCGTCGACGAGGTGCGCCATCGGCATGACCTGGACGTCGGCGACCGGGCCGGGCGGGCCGGGTGGGGCGGTGGGTGCGGCGGCGCTCGCCGCGGGTGCCGCGAGGCCGCCGGCGGCGGCGAGGAGCAGGATCGTGATCGGGGCCTTCGCGGTGCGGAGCATCGTCGTCTCCTCTCGTGCCCTTCTCGTCACGGTAGGACCGTGGGGAGGGCGTGCACGAGGGACGTTCGACCCCACCACCACCGCCGCGTCGCCGCGGTGGACGCCGGCCGCCGGACGTCGGCGCGGCCGGCTGCGTGGACCGGCCGCGCGCGGGGTCAGGCCTGCGGCGGGCGCGTCATGCTCAGGACGTCGAGGGCCGCGTCGAGCTGCTCCTCGGTGACCTCGCCGCGCTCGACGTAGCCGAGGTCGACGACGGCCTGCCGGACGGTGATGCCCTGCTTCACGGCGTGCTTCGCGATCTTCGCGGCGGCCTCGTACCCGATGACGCGGTTGAGGGGCGTGACGATCGACGGCGACGACTCGGCGAACGCGCGGGCGCGCTCCTCGTTCGCCTCGAGGCCGGCGATCGTCTTGTCGGCCAGCACGCGGCTCGCGTTGGCGAGCAGGCGGATCGACTCGAGCACCGCGGACGCGATGACGGGGATCTGCACGTTGAGCTCGAACGAGCCGGACGCGCCGGCCCACGCGACGGTCGCGTCGTTGCCGACGACGCGCGCGGCGACCATGAGCACGGCCTCCGGGACCACCGGGTTGACCTTGCCGGGCATGATCGACGACCCGGGCTGCAGGTCGGGGACGAACAGCTCGCCCAGGCCCGTGTTCGGGCCCGAGCCCATCCAGCGCAGGTCGTTGCAGATCTTGGTGAGGCTCACGGCGATCGTGCGCAGCGCGCCCGACAGCTCGACGAGGCCGTCGCGCGACGACTGCGCCTCGAAGTGGTCGCGCGCCTCGGTCAGCGGCAGCCCGGTGTCCTCGCGCAGCAGCGCGATGACGCGCTGCGGGAAGCCGGCCGGGGTGTTGATGCCCGTGCCGACGGCCGTGCCGCCGAGCGGGACCTCCGCGGCGCGGGGGAGGGCGGCCTGCAGCCGCTCGACGCCGTACCGGACGGCGGCGGCATACCCGCCGAACTCCTGGCCCAGCGTCACCGGGGTCGCGTCCATGAGGTGCGTGCGCCCCGACTTCACGACGGTGGCCCACGCGTCGGCCTTGTCCTGCAGCGCCGAGGCGAGGTGCTCCAGCGCGGGGACCAGGTCGCGCACGACGCCCGCGGTCGCCGCGACGTGGACCGACGTCGGGAAGACGTCGTTCGACGACTGCGACGCGTTGACGTGGTCGTTCGGGTGCACGTCCGCGCCGAGGCCGCGCGTGGCGAGGGTCGCGAGGACCTCGTTCGTGTTCATGTTCGACGAGGTGCCGGAGCCCGTCTGGTAGACGTCCACCGGGAAGTGCGCGTCGTGCGCACCCGACGCGACCTCGTCGGCGGCGGCGACGATCGCGTCGGCCACGTCCTGGGGCAGCACGCCGAGCTCGGCGTTCGCCCGCGCGGCGGCCTTCTTGATCCGGGCGAGCGCCTCGATGTGGCCGCGCTCCAGGGTGCTGCCGGAGATCGGGAAGTTCTCCACGGCCCGCTGCGTCTGCGCGCGGTAGAGCGCGGCCGCGGGGACCCGGACCTCGCCCATCGTGTCGTGCTCGATCCGGAACTCGGGCGACGACGTCGTGCCCGTGACAGGTGCGGAAGTCATGCGGTCCATCCTGCCGCACGGCGCCGGGGCGTCGGACGCGTGACGATGGCCACATGACGTCGCCGACACCCGCCTGCGGGGCGGAGAGGTTCCTCGAGCACGGCCGTCTGGTGCGCACGCCGCGGCGCCTCGACGACCGCATGCTCGTCCTCGAGCACCTGGCCGCATCGCTGCTGGCACCGGGCGAGGCCGCCCCCGAGGCGGCCCTGACCGCGCGGCTCGCCGAGGTGTCCGACGATCCCGTCCGCCTGCGTCGCGACCTCGTCGAGGCCGGTCTGGTGGGTCAGCGGGAGGACGGCGGGCTCTACTGGCGCGAACGCCTCACGGTCCACGACGAGGAGCCGGGCGCGCGCCCCGGCCCGGAGGACTCCTGGCTCTGACGGGCGGCTCCGCGGCGCGGCCGCGCGCCGGTCAGCCGATATCGCCGACGGACTCCGTCAGGTGCACCTGGCCGTCGGCGAGCGTGTACTCGAGGCCCACGATCGCGCAGCGCCCCTCGGCGATGGCCTCCGCGAGCGACACCGAGTAGCCCTGCAGCATCTGCACGGTGTGCCGGACGTGCTCGTGGCCGAGCGTCGCGGCGTCGACGTTCCCGATGCCGCCCTCGCCCGCGAGGTTGACGATCGACGGGATGACGCGGTCGACGACCGCACGCACGAAGCCGCGGGGGAGCGACCCGTCCTGCAGCGCGGCGGTCGCGGCGGCGACGGCCCCGCACGAGTCGTGACCGAGGACGACGACGAGCGACGCGCCCAGCACCTCGACGCCGTACTCGATCGACCCGATGACGGTCGTGTCGAGCACGTGCCCCGCGGTACGGACCACGAACACGTCACCCAGTCCCTGGTCGAAGATGATCTCCGCCGCGACCCGCGAGTCCGAGCAGCCGAAGATCACGGCGAACGGGTGCTGGGCGGTGGAGAGCTCGGCGCGGCGGTCGATGCCCTGCGACGGGTGCTCCATCTCGCCGCGCACGAAGCGGGCGTTCCCCTCACGCAGTGCGGACCAGGCTTCGGCGGGAGTCACGTTCGGCACGACCGACATCGTGGCAGCAACACGACGGGGCGGCAGCGGATGACCGCCAGGCGGTCGCAGGACACGCACGCGAGGCGGCGTTCCCGTGGCGGACCTGCGACGACAGGAGTAGGCAAGGTCATGGCGCGGGGGAGCGCCGACGGGGGAGGTGGCTCGTGCGACGCCGGACGAGAGCGCTCGTGATGGTGGCGACGGTCGGTCTGCTCGCGCCGCTCGCGGCGTGCGCGGCCGAGTCGGGTCCGCCCGTGCTCACGTGGTACATCAACCCGGACGACGGCGGCCAGGCGGAGATCGCCCGCCGCTGCACCGACCAGGCGGGCGGTGAGTACCGCCTCGAGGTGTCGGTCCTGCCCCGCGACGCCGCCTCGCAGCGCGAGCAGCTCGCCCGACGGCTCGCCGCGAAGGACACGTCGATCGACCTCATGAGCCTCGACCCGCCGTTCATCCCGGAGCTCGCCGAGCCCGGGTTCCTCGCGCCGATCCCCGACGACGTCGCGCAGCGCGTCTCGCAGGACGTCGTGCAGGGCGCGCTCGACGGCGCGACCTGGGGCGACAAGCTCGTCACGGTCCCGTTCTGGGCGAACACGCAGCTGCTCTGGTACCGCAAGTCGGTCGCGCAGGCCGCAGGGCTCGACCCGGCGACGGCACCCGTGACGTGGCAGCAGGTCATGGAGGCCTCCAAGTCCCAGGACAAGTACCTCAGCGTGCAGGGCGCCAAGGCCGAGTCGCTCACCGTCTGGATCAACGCGCTGGTCGAGTCGGCCGGCGGGCAGATCCTCGAGAACCCCGAGGCCCCGGCCGACGAGCTCACGCTCGGCCTCGACTCCGACGCGGGGCGCGCGGCGGCCGAGATCATCGGCACCATCGGCAAGGACGACCTCGCCGGTCCGGCGCTGCCGACCGAGGACGAGAACGCGTCGATGTCGATCTTCCAGGGGGACCGCGGCTCGTTCATGGTCAACTGGCCGTTCGTCTGGCCCGCGACGAAGGCGGGCGTCGAGGACGGCGCGATCGAGCAGTCCGTGCTCGACGACATCGGCTGGGCCCTGTACCCGCAGGTCGACGAGGCGCAGGAGTCCCGGCCGCCGTACGGCGGGATCAACCTCGGCGTCGGGGCGTTCAGCCGGTACGTCGACCAGGCGTTCGCCGCGGCCGAGTGCATCGTGCAGCCCGAGAACCAGGTCTACTACTTCGTCGAGAACGGCAACCCGCCGTCGAACACGACCGCCTTCGACGACCCGCAGGTGATCGAGGCGTTCCCGATGGCCCCCGTCATCCGCCAGTCGCTCGAGCAGGCCGCGCCGCGACCGCAGACGCCCTACTACAACGAGGTGTCCTCCGGTCTGCAGGAGACGTGGCACCCGCCGTCGTCGGTGAACCCCGACACGACGCCGCAGAAGTCCACCGACTTCATCACCGCGGTCCTCCGCGGCGACCAGCTGCTGTGAGAGGGGAGGGGTCATGACGAGCCAGGCGACAGCCCCCGCAGCGGCGGAGATCCGCGGCACGGCCGGGCGATCCGCGAAGGCGCTGCGGTCCGACCGTGCACGAGCCGAGGCGCGGCTCGGCTGGTACCTCGCAGGTCCGGCGTTCGTCGTCATGCTGGCGGTCACGCTGTACCCGATCCTGCAGGCGATGTACGACTCGCTGTTCCGGTACCGGCTCACCGCACCGGACGACCGCTCGTTCGTCGGTCTCGCGAACTACGGCGTCGTGCTCTCCGACGCGGTCTGGTGGCAGGCGTTCGGCGTGACCGTGCTCATCACCGTGATCACGGTGGCGGTCGAGCTCGTCCTCGGGTTCGCGCTCGCGCTCGTCATGCACCGGGCGATCAAGCGGCTGCGCGGGCTGCTGCGCACGGCGATCCTCGTGCCCTACGGGATCATCACCGTCGTCTCCGCGTTCGCGTGGTTCTACGCGTTCGACATCAACTCCGGCTACGTGAACACCTGGTTCGACTGGGTGCCGGGGATCGACGAGAACCTCAACTGGTTCGCCGAGTTCGGCACCGCGATCTTCGTCATCATCGCCTCGGAGATCTGGAAGACCACGCCGTTCATCTCACTGCTGCTCCTGGCCGGTCTGGCACAGGTGCCCGGCGAGCTCGACGAGGCCGCCGAGGTCGACGGCGCCACGTGGTGGCAGCGCCTGCGACGCGTGACGCTGCCGAACATGAAGGCCGCGATCATGGTGGCCGTCCTCTTCCGGGCGCTCGACGCGTTCCGCATCTTCGACAACGTCTTCATCATGACGAACGGCTCCGCGGGCACGACCGTGCTGTCGCTGCTGGCCTACCGGACGTCCATCGGGAGACTCGAGATCGGCCTCGGTTCCGCGATCTCGGTGCTGCTGTTCCTCGCCGTCATCGGGATCTGCTGGGTCGCGATCAAGCTGTTCAAGGTCGACCTCGCCGGCGCGAGGGGGGAGGGGTGATGAGCGCGCTGACCACCCGCATGAAGGTCGTGTGGGCCGTCATCACGGTCCTGGTGCTGACCTACGCGCTGTTCCCCGTGCTGTCGATCATGGCGACGTCGTTCAAGCTGCCCAGCGAGCTGAACACGGGGACGTTCCTCCCGTCGCAGTGGACGTGGACGAACTACAACGAGATCCTCGGGCCCGACGGGTCCGCGCGGGACCTGTTCCTGCCGGCGCTGCGCAACTCGATCGGCATCTCGCTCATCGCCACGGCGATCGCCGTCGTGCTGGCCACGCTCGCCGCCTACGCGATCGCGCGGCTCGACTTCCCCGGCAAGCGGCTCATCCTCACGACCGCGCTGGGCGTCTCGATCTTCCCCGTCATCTCGATCGTGACTCCGCTGTTCAACCTGTGGCGCAACATCGGCCTGTACGACACGTGGGCGGGCCTCATCATCCCGTACCTGTCCCTCACGCTCCCGATCTCCATCTGGACGCTCGCCGCGTTCTTCCGGCAGATCCCGTGGGAGCTCGAGCAGGCGGCGCAGGTCGACGGTGCGACCAGCTGGCAGGCGTTCCGCAAGGCGATCGTGCCGCTCGCCGCACCCGGCGTGTTCACGACCGCGCTCATCGCGTTCTTCATCGCGTGGAACGACTTCGTCTACGGCATCTCGCTCACCTCGACGAGCCGCGCCCGCCCCGTGCCCGCGGCCCTCGCGTTCTTCACCGGCGCCTCCCAGTTCGAGGAGCCGACCGGTGCCATCTCCGCCGCGGCGGTGATCGTCACGATCCCCGTCGTCATCCTCGTGCTGCTGTTCCAGCGCCAGATCGTCGCGGGCCTGACCCAGGGCGCGGTCAAGGGCTGACCCGAAGGAGACCTCCATGGCTGCGATCACGCTCACCGACATCCAGAAGCGCTACCCCGACGGCTTCCACGCCGTGAAGGGGGTCAGCCTCGACATCGCCGACGGCGAGTTCGTCATCCTCGTCGGCCCGTCCGGCTGCGGGAAGTCGACGCTGCTGCGGATGATCGTCGGGCTCGAGGACATCACCGACGGCGAGCTGAAGATCGGTGGTGAGCGCGTCAACGAGAAGGCGCCGCGCGACCGCCAGCTCGCGATGGTGTTCCAGAACTACGCGCTCTACCCGCACCTCACGGTGGCCGAGAACATCGCGTTCCCGCTGCGGCTCACCAAGGGCCAGTTCACCGAGGCGCAGATCCGCGAGAAGGTCAGGTTCGCCGCCGAGACCCTCGAGCTGCAGGACCACCTCGAGCGCAAGCCCGCGAACCTGTCCGGCGGGCAGCGGCAGCGCGTCGCGATGGGCCGTGCGATCGTCCGCGACGCGCGCGCGTTCCTGTTCGACGAGCCGCTGTCCAACCTCGACGCCAAGCTCCGCGGCCAGATGCGCACCGAGATCGCCCGCATGCAGCGCCGCATGGGCACGACCACCGTGTACGTCACGCACGACCAGACCGAGGCCATGACCCTCGGCGACCGCGTCGCCGTCCTCCGCAAGGGCGAGCTGCAGCAGGTCGCGTCGCCGCGCGCCCTCTACGAGCACCCCGTCAACCTGTTCGTCGCCGGGTTCATCGGCTCGCCGCCCATGAACTTCGTGCCCGGTGAGCTCTCCGGCGACACGCTGAGCCTGCCGTTCGCCGAGGTCCCGCTCACCGACGACCTGCGGCGCCGGATCGGGTCGCGGCAGCTGGTGATCGTCGGCATCCGGCCCGAGCACTTCGAGGACGGCACGGTCGCGCAGCGGCAGGGCCGCACCGGCGGTGTCACCTTCGAGGCGGACGTCGACGTCACCGAGTGGCTCGGCTCCGACCTGTTCGCCTACATCCCCTTCGAGACGCACGAGTCGGTGCGCGGCAAGCTCGAGGAGCTCGACCGGGACCTCGACGGCGAGGGGCTGCGCACCCAGCTCGTCGTGGCGCTCGCGTCGGACTCCCGCGTCCGCGACGGCGACCGGGCCACGCTCTGGTTCGACGCGTCGAAGATCCTCGTCTTCGACCCCGAGACGGGCGAGAACCTCACCTTCGACGAGCGTGAGGCGAGGGCGATCGACGAGCAGAACGAGCAGGACCGCAAGGCGTCGCTCGAGCGTGCGCACGCGCGCGAGCAGCGCGACCGGGAGCGGACCAAGACGGCCTGAGCGTCAGGCGCGACGGCGACACCTCGGCGTCACGCGTCACCGCGTCAGCGGTACGCGCGGTGGCGCCGGCGCGGCGCGCGGCCCGTCGACCGCCATCGAGGCCGCCGTCGAGGGGGGGGCCGGACATCCGTCAGGCGTCGAGCTCGGCCGACGTCGGGGGGTTCGCGCCCGGGCGGGACACGGTGATCGCGGCGATGCGCGCGCAGCGCTCGAGCACGCGCTCGACCGTTGCCGCGTCGACGTCACGCAGGGCCTCCCGACGGTCCGCCCCCAGCAGGCCCGCGGACCACAGCCCGTCGATGAGCCCGCCCATGAACGAGTCGCCCGCACCGACCGTGTCCGCGACCTGCACCGACGGCGCCGGCACCGTGATCCGGGCACCCGCCGCCGTGCTCGCGAACGCACCCTCACCGCCGTGCGTCACGACGACCAGCGCGGGTCCCGACCGGCTCCACTCCTCGGCGATCTCCGCGGGCGCGACACCCGGGTGCAGCCACCCGAGGTCCTCGTCGCTGACCTTGACCACGTCGGCCAGCCGCACGAGCGCGTCGACGAACGGCTGCGCGTGCGCGGGCGACCCCATGAGCGCGGGCCGCAGGTTCGGGTCGTAGGTGATGGTCGACGTCCCCTGACGCCGCGACACCTCGTGCGCGACGCGCGTGCCGCCGGGCTGCAGCACCGCCGCGATCGACCCGGTGTGCACGACGACCGGGTCGCCGGCGGGCTCGTCCCAGGACGTCGGCAGGTCCCACTCGAGGTCGAACTCGTACGTCGCGACGCCCTGCGCGTCCAGGTGCGCCGTCGCGACGGGGGTCCGCGCGGGCGACCGGTCGCCCCGCAGCACGCGCACGTGCGACGCCTCCAGGTGGCGACGCACCGCGTCACCCTCGGCGTCCAGCCCGAGCCAGGTGAGCAGGTCGACCTCGCGGCCCAGCCGACCGAGGCCCAGCGCCACGTTCGCCGGGCTGCCGCCGGGGTGCTCCGCGCGCGAGCCGTCCGGTCGACGCACCGCGTCGATGAGCGCCTCGCCGATCACCAGGGCCCGCTCGCTCACCGGTCGTCCTCCTGCTCGTTCGTGGGGTCGGTGGCCGACCCGGCTGGGGGTTCGTCGGCCGCGCGCACCGCGGCCAGGCGCTCGCGGGCGCCGTCGAGCCACTGCTGGCAGCGCGCGGCGAGCGCCTCGCCGCGCTCCCAGAGCCGCAGCGACTCCTCGAGCGACGCCCCGCCGGCCTCGAGCCGGGCGACCACCGCGACGAGCTCGTCGCGCGCCTCCTCGTAGGTCAGCGCCGACACGTCGGCGTCCTGCTCGGGAGGGCTGTCGGGGGTGCTGCGGGAGGGCGTCGTCGGCACGACGCACAGTCAACCACCCGCGGCCGACGGCGCCCTGCGCCCACCACCGACCGGACGCCCGACGTCGTCAGGGGGCGACGACCTCCGCGGCGATCTCGCCCTGCGCGACGCGGACGCGGAGCCGGTCGCCGGGGTCGACGTCGACCGGGTCACGAACGACCCGACCGTCGGCGCGCTGCACCACGGCGTACCCGCGCTCGAGCGTCGCCGCGGGGGAGAGCGCCCGGACCTGCGCCGCGAGTCCCGCGACCTCCGCCCGACCGTGCACGAGCTCGGTGTGCAGCGCACGCCGGGCCGCGTCGCGCAGCACGTGCACGCGCGCCTCGTGGCCGTCGACGAGCGCGGTCGGGTTCGCGAGCACCGGACGGCTGCGCCAGTGGTCGAGGCCCGCCTGCTCGCGCGTCAGCCGGTGCACGAGCGCACCGCGCGACCGGTGCCGCAGCTGCAGCACGCGCGCGCGTTCCTCGCTCACGTCGGGCACGACGCGCTTGGCCGCGTCGGTCGGCGTCGACGCGCGGAAGTCCGCGACCAGGTCCAGGAGCGGCGAGTCCATGTGGTGCCCGATCGCCGAGACGAGCGGTGTACGGCACGCGGCCGCCGCGCGGACCAGGGTCTCGTTGCTGAACGGCAGCAGGTCCTCGAACGACCCGCCGCCACGCGCCACGACGACCACCTCGACGCGCGGGTCCGCGTCGAGGTCCGCGATCGCGGCCGACACCTCGGGCACCGCGCGCGGCCCCTGGACGGTGACGCGCCGGATCTCGAACCGGACCCCGGGCCAGCGCGCCCGCGCGTTCGACACGACGTCGTGCTCCGCGTCGCCCTGCTGCGCGCACACCAGCCCGACGACGGCCGGCAGGAACGGCAGCGGCCGCTTGCGGGCCGCGTCGAACAGCCCCTCGGCGGCCAGCACGCCCTTGAGGTGCTCGATGCGCGCGAGCAGCTCACCGAGCCCGACCAGGCGCACGTCGTCTGCCTGGAACGTCAGGTCGCCCTTCTTGGCGTGGAAACGCGGGCTCGCGTGCACCACGACGTGCGCGCCGTCGGCCGCAGCGTCGCCCAGCCGCCGGATCGCGCCGGCGGGCGCGGTGACGGACAGCGACATGTCGAGGTCCGTGTCCCGCAGCGTGAGGAAGTACATCGTGTTCCACCGCTTGAGGTTGAGCACCTGCCCCTCGACCCACACGGGCGGCATCCGCGCGATGTAGTCCGCGATCTTCGGCGCGAGGTGCCGGACGGGCCACGGGCGCTCCGGCGTCGTCTCCGCGGCACGCAGCGGCAGCGGCAGCCGCGCGGCCGGCTCCTGGGGTTCGGTGCTCACCCGCACAGCCTGCCCCACACCGCGGACAACCCCAGTCGTCGGCCGAGACCTGCCCCGCGCCGTCGACCCCGTCATGACGCCCGCTCACGTCCCCGACGCGGGCGTCATGACGGGGTCGCGGTCCGGTCGACGCGTGCGAGGCCCGTGGACGTCGCGTGGAGGTGCGCGAACGCACACCCGCGCGGGGTCGTCCGCGCGCGGTGCGAACGTAGACTCGCGACGTGACCTCTGCGACCGACCAGGCCCCCGGCGTGCCCCCGACCAAGCGCGTGCTGCTCGCCGCGCCCCGCGGGTACTGCGCCGGCGTCGACCGGGCCGTCGTCGCCGTCGAGAAGGCCCTCGAGCACTACGGCGCCCCCGTGTACGTCCGCAAGGAGATCGTGCACAACAAGTACGTCGTCGAGACGCTCGCCGCCCGCGGCGCCGTGTTCGTCGACGAGACCGACGAGGTGCCCGAGGGCGCGCGCGTCGTGTTCTCCGCGCACGGCGTCTCCCCGGCCGTCCACGCCGCCGCCGCGGCCCGCTCGCTCCAGACGATCGACGCGACGTGCCCCCTGGTGACGAAGGTCCACAAGGAGGCGGTCCGGTTCGCGGCCGAGGACTACGACATCCTGCTCATCGGCCACGAGGGCCACGAGGAGGTCGAGGGCACGCAGGGCGAGGCGCCCGAGCACATCCAGGTCGTCAACTCCCCGGAGGCCGTGGACGACGTCGTCGTGCGCGACCCCGAGCGCCTCGTGTGGATCTCCCAGACCACGCTCTCGGTCGACGAGACGATGGAGACGGTCCGCCGCCTGCGCGAGAGGTTCCCGCACCTGCAGGACCCGCCGAGCGACGACATCTGCTACGCCACGCAGAACCGTCAGGTCGCCGTCAAGAAGCTGGCGCCGCACTGCGACGTCGTCATCACCGTGGGCTCGGCGAACTCGTCGAACTCGGTCCGCCTCGTCGAGGTCGCGCTCGACGCCGGGGCGCGCTCGTCCTACCGCGTCGACAAGGCGTCCGAGATCGACCCGGCCTGGTTCGACGGTGCGACGACCGTCGGCGTCACGTCCGGCGCGTCCGTGCCGGAGATCCTGGTGCGCGACGTCCTCGAGCTGCTGGCCGGCCTCGGCTACGGCGAGGTCGAGGAGGTCCGCACGGCGACCGAGGACCTCATGTTCTCGCTCCCGCGCGAGCTCCGCGCCGACCTCAAGGCCTCCGGGGTGACCCCGGAGCGGCCGCGCCGCGAGGGTCGCCGCTCGCTCGACGTCCAGCCTGCCTGACACCAGCGACGGTCAGGACGTCGGCGTCGAGCGGGCCGTCCTGAGACGGGCCCCGACCGGAGCCGGCCTGACGACCGAGCCCACGACGAGCCTGACGTCCACGATGGGCCACGCCATGGGCTGACGCACCGTCCCGAGGAACCAGCCGGTGGCGCGACCGTCAGGCGGTCGTCGCCCCCTCGCCCCCGGCCCGGCGGCCCTCCGGACGCGGGAGCTCGGCGTCGAGGGCCCGGGCGTCGCGCCGCTCGACGCCGTCCCCGAGCACGCGGTCGTCGAGGGCCACGAACTGCTCCTCGGCCGACGCGACCAGCTCGGGTGCGCTGACGACGGAGAGCTGCGGGTTGACGGGCGTCGGCGTCGGCAGGTCCCCGTCGACGACGTGCAGGTCGGCGAACCTGCGCGCGCTCACGAGCACGCGCGTCTCGAGCGAGCCGACCGCCTGGTTGTAGGCGCCCGCGGCGGAGTCGATGGCCCGCCCGAGGCGGGTCAGGTGGGCGCCCATCGTGGCCAGGCGGCCATGCAGCTCCTTGCCGAGCGACAGGACGGCCTGCGCGTTGCTGGCGAGCGCGTCCTGCCGCCACGCGTACGCGACCGTCCGCAGCAGCGTGAGCAGCGTGACGGGGGTCGCGAGCACGACGTTCCGCTCGAACGCGTACTCGACGAGCGTCGGGTCCTGGTCGGCGGCGGCGTGCAGGAACGACTCGGCGGGGACGAACATGACGACGAACTCGGGTGCCGGCGCGAACTGGTCCCAGTACCGCTTCGAGGCGAGGTCGTCGACGTGCTTGCGGACGTGCCGGGCGTGCGCGGCGAGCCGGTCGGCCCGCACCGCCGGGTCGTCCGTCTGGGACGCCTCGAGGAAGCCGAGGAACGCGACCTTCGCGTCGACGACGACGTGCTTGCCGCCCGCGAGCCGCACGACCATGTCGGGGCGCAGCAGCCCGTCGTCGGTGCGCACCTGCTCCTGCTCG
Source organism: Cellulomonas sp. H30R-01 (assembly GCF_010119915.1). Lineage (NCBI taxonomy): Bacteria > Bacillati > Actinomycetota > Actinomycetes > Micrococcales > Cellulomonadaceae > Cellulomonas > Cellulomonas sp. H30R-01. The sequence goes on from NZ_CP048210.1 coordinate 276,166, forward strand.
ACGAAGTCGACGTGCGCGAGCATCCCGGCGGCCTCGACGACCCGGCGCAGCTGCACCTCGCCCCAACGGCCACGGACCTGCGACGACCGCAGCGCGGTGACGAGCTGAGCCGTCTCCCCGCGGAGCTGCTCGGAGGCCACCCGCATGGCGCGGACCTGCTCGCCGAGCGCCGCGTGACCCTCGACGCGCGCCTTCTCGGCCTCGGCGAGCTCGGCGCGGACCTGGTCGAGCGTGCGGGACAGCGGCTCGACGAGCGCGCGCACGGCCTGCTCCCGCTGGGCGAGCTCGCCGACCTGCGTCTGGTGGTCGGCCGCGAACCGCTGGTGCGCGAGCGCGAGGAACTGGTCGGAGCTCGTCGCGAGCGCGTCGGCGGCGAGCGCACGGAACTGGTCGGCGACGCGCTCGGAGTCGGCCTGCGCGGCGGCGAGCCGGTCGGCGGTCGCGGCGCGCTCCGCGTCGAGCACCGCACGGACGCGCGCGGCGTCGACCTCGGCGGCGTGCAGGCGTGCGGCCGTGCGACGACCCGACGACGACGCGAGCAGCCACGCGACGGCCGCACCCGCGACGAGGCCGACGAGGAGGCCGACGAGCAGCGCGGTCGTGTCCATGCCCGCACCCTCTCAGCCGCCACCGACACACGTCCCGGTGCGCGCCGGTGTGGCGCCGACGGGCGCCGCACGGCCCGACATGCTGCCTATGCTGGGCCGATGCCGCCCGAGGACGTCGCCCCGACCCCGTCCCCTGCGTCGGTCCCGGCCCCCGGCTCCGTGCCGGTGCCCGCGCCCGACGCCGTCCACCCCGCCCCGTCCGCCGCGCCCGCGCTCGCGCTGCGCGGTCTGTGGCGACGCTTCGGCGAGAAGATCGCCGTCGCCGGCGTGGACCTCGACGTCCCGGCGGGCTCGTTCTACGGGCTCGTCGGCCCGAACGGCGCGGGAAAGACGACGACGCTGTCGATGGCGACCGGCCTGCTGCAGCCCGACGCGGGCACGGTGCTCGTCCACGGGCAGGACCTGTGGGCGTCGCCGCTGCAGGTCAAGGCCATGCTCGGCGTGCTGCCCGACGGCGTGAAGCTCTTCGACCGTCTGACGGGCGAGCAGCTCATCACCTACGCGGGCCTGCTGCACGGCCTCGACCGGGACACCACCGCGGAGCGCACGCGCGACCTGCTCGCCGCGATGGACCTCACGAAGGACGCGGGCACGCTCGTCGTCGACTACTCGGCGGGCATGACGAAGAAGGTCGCGCTGGCCTGCGCGCTCGTGCACGTGCCGCGCCTCCTGGTGCTCGACGAGCCGTTCGAGGCCGTCGACCCGGTGTCCGCGGCGAACATCCGCGACATCCTCGCGTCGTACGTCCGCTCGGGCGGCACCGTCATCGTGTCGTCGCACGTCATGGACCTGGTCCAGCGCATGTGCGACCACGTCGCGATCATCGCCGGTGGGCACGTGCTCGCCGCGGGCACCGTCGACGACGTGCGCGGCGACGCCAGCCTGGAGGACCGGTTCGTCGACCTCGTCGGCGGGCGCGTCAGCGGGGAGGGGCTCGCGTGGTTGCGCACCTCGTCCGACTGAAGCTCACGCTGCTGCGCAACGGGCTGAAGCGCAGCGTCTGGCAGGTGGTCGGCCTGGCCCTCGGCCTGCTCTACGGGCTGTTCGTCACCGTGATCGCGGTCGCGGGCGTCGTCACGGTGTCGGTCGCGTCGCCCGACCTGCTGCCCACCGTCGTCGTCCTCGCCGGCTCGGCCGTGATGCTCGGCTGGTGGGTCGTCCCGCTCGTCGCGTTCGGGGTCGACTCGACCGTCGACCCGGCGCGTTTCGTGACGTTCGCCATCCCGCGCCGCCAGCTCGTCGCGGGGCTCGCGATCGGCGGGCTCATCGGCGTCCCCGGCGCGATGACGACGCTCGTCTCGCTGGGCACCGTCGCCGCGTGGTGGCGCGACCCCGCCGCGCTCGTCGCCGCCATCCCGGCGGCGGTGCTGTTCCTCGTCACGGCCGTGGTCGGCAGCCGCGCGACGACGACCCTCGTCGCGCCGCTGGTCGCCCGTCGGCGCGTCCGCGAGGTGCTCGCGATCATCGCCATCCTGCCGATCTTCCTCATCGGGCCGATCCTGTCGAGCCTCGACGGCGCGTTCGACGGTGCCCAGCTCGACGGCCTGGTGAACGGTCTGGCGTGGTCGCCGCTGGGCGCCACGTGGGGTGTGCCCGCGGCCGTCGTCGACGGTGACTGGCTCGTCGCGCTCGGCCGGCTCGCGGTCGCCGTCGTCACGCTCCTGGTGCTCGCCGTCGCGTGGGACCGCAGCCTCGCGCACAGCCTGGTCAACCCGATCCAGGAGCGCGTCGGCGGCAAGGGGCGCGACCTCGGCTGGTTCACGCGGCTGCCCGCGACGCCGCTCGGCGCCGTGACGGCGCGCTGCCTCACCTACTGGGTGCGCGACCCGCGGTACGCGGCGTCGCTCGTGTTCATCCCGATCGTGCCGATCTTCCTGTGGTTCTCCTCGCCCGGCGGTGAGCTGCTGCTCATCCTCGGTCCGGTCGCGGCCTACTTCATGGGGTGGGGGATCTCCGCCGACGTCGCCTACGACGGGTCCGCGTTCTGGACGCACGTCGCCGCGCCCCTGCGCGGCTCGGTCGACCGGCTCGGCCGCGTGCTGTCCGCCGCGCTGCTCGGCGTGCCGCTCGTGCTGGTCTGCGTCGTCGCGCCCGCACTCGTCGTCGGCCGTGCCGACGCGCTGCCCGCGCTGCTCGGCGTCTCGTTCGGCGTGCTCCTCACGGCGTGGGGCGCGTCGAGCATCGCGTCGGCCCTCGTCGTCTACCCGGTCCAGAAGGCGGGGGAGAACCCGTTCCAGACGAAGTCGAACGGCGGGACGACGGCCGTGGTGTCGCAGTTCGTCGGGTCGCTCGCCGTCGCCGCCGCATCCCTGCCCGAGGGCGTGCTCGCGCTGATCGCCGTGCGGCAGGGGATCGCGTGGCTCGGCGTGGTCACGCTCGTCGTCGGCCTCGTGCTCGGCACGGTCGCGCTCGTCGTGGGCGTTCGCGTCGGCGGGCGGATCCTCGAGCGACGCCAGACCGACCTCCTCAAGCAGCTCGTCGCGTTCGCCTGACGGAGCCACGCTCGGCCCCCCGCGAAGCCGCCTGGCAGGCAACCGCATGGGGACGAATCGGGACCAAGGGGCCTGGCGCCTTCGTCCCCGGCTGAGTTGCGTGGGGCGTAGGCGCATCGCCGCGCCGCTGTGAAAGGGGGATCTGATGACCATCGCACTGGCTCCCACCGACCTGTTGACCACCGGCGTCGCTCCGCCTCACGGGGTCGTCGCGGCGGTCGCCCGACCGCGCGGGACGCCTCGCCTCGTCGTGCTCGTGCTCGCGCTCGCCGGTCTGGCCCTCACCTGCTGGCTGAGCGTCTCCGTCCTCTCCGACCCCGACTTCGTGGTCGGGTCGACCACGCCCGTCGTGGACGGGCTGACGATCTTCGCCGTCTTCTTCGTCGCCGCACTGATGATCGAGCGTCTGCTCGAGCCGTTCACGTCGTGGCTGGTCCCCGCGGACGACGCCAAGGCCGCGGCGGCGTCGGACAGGGACGCTGCGACCACCGCCCTCGTGTCCGGCGGCTCGAGTGCCACGGTCAACACCGCCGTCGAGAAGGCCGCGCAGAGCGCGGCTAACCTGGCCGAGAAGAAGTGGCAGCGGTCCGTCACGATGTGGGCCATCGCGTCCGCGGTCGGGATGTGGGTGGCGTCGTCGATGCACCTCTACTTCCTCTCCACGGTCGGGATCGCGTCGGCGGCGCGTTGGCAGGAGGTGCTGGCGACGGGGCTGATCATCGGAGCCGGCACGAAGCCCCTCCATGACCTGACCGAGCTCATCGCGGCCAAGAAGGACGCGGCGGCATAGGTGCCGCACGACTCGCTCAGCCGCCCGGCGCCGGCCGCGCGGTTGGGCGGGTGCGCGCGTGACGGCGACGCCGCGTTCCGCCGTCGCCCGTAGACTTGCCGCCCGTGGCACTCACCATCGGCATCGTCGGCCTGCCCAACGTCGGCAAGTCCACCCTCTTCAACGCGCTGACCCGGGCGCAGGTCCTCGCGGCGAACTACCCGTTCGCGACGATCGAGCCGAACGTCGGCGTCGTGCCGCTGCCCGACCCGCGTCTCCAGGTGCTCGCCGACCTGTTCGGCTCCGAGCGCATCCTGCCCGCGACGGTGTCGTTCGTGGACATCGCCGGGATCGTCAAGGGCGCGAGCGAGGGCGAGGGCCTGGGCAACAAGTTCCTCGCCAACATCCGCGAGGCCGACGCGATCTGCCAGGTCACGCGGGCGTTCGCCGACCCCGACGTCGTGCACGTGTCCGGCGCGGTGAACCCGAAGGACGACATCGAGATCATCAGCACCGAGCTGATCCTCGCCGACCTCCAGACCCTCGAGAAGGCGATCCCGCGCCTCGAGAAGGAGGTCAAGGGCAAGAAGGCCGACCCCGCGCTCCTGGCGGCGGCCGTCGCCGCGAACGAGGTCCTCGAGAAGGGCCAGACGCTGTTCGCCGCGGGCCTCGCCGACGACGAGCACGTCGCGCAGCTCCAGCTCATGACGGCCAAGCCGTTCATCTACGTCTTCAACACCGACGACGAGGGCCTCGCCGACACCGCGATGCAGGACGAGCTGCGCGCGCTCGTCGCCCCCGCCGACGCGATCTTCCTCGACGCGAAGTTCGAGTCCGAGCTCGTCGAGCTCGAGCCCGACGAGGCCGCCGAGATGCTGTCCGAGAACGGCCAGGACGAGGCCGGCCTCGACCAGCTCGCCCGCGTCGGCTTCCACACCCTCGGCCTGCAGACGTACCTCACCGCCGGCCCGAAGGAGGCCCGCGCCTGGACGATCCGGCAGGGCTGGACCGCGCCGCAGGCCGCCGGTGTCATCCACACGGACTTCCAGAAGGGCTTCATCAAGGCCGAGGTCATCTCGTTCGACGACCTCGTCGCCGCCGGCTCCGTCGCCGCCGCACGCGCCGCCGGCAAGGCCCGCGTCGAGGGCAAGGACTACGTCATGGCCGACGGCGACGTGGTGGAGTTCCGCTTCAACGTCTGACTCCCAGGAGAAGCGATGGACGAAGCCGCGCTCCCCGAGCGGCTCACGCTCGACCAGGCGTTCCGTGCGGCGTACTTCATGGTCGATCAGTACGTCGCACTCGAGAAGAATCCCGACGACGGTCTCGTCCTGCTGTGGGCGTACATGAAGACGGACCCCGCCAGGTGGGACGACTGGATCGACTCGGTCAGGCGAGCGCTCTCTGACGAGGACGCGGATCAGGCATGGCTGCATGACTGAGCGTGAGCAGGGCCTTGAGCGCGTCATGGCGGTCCGTCACAGGTGAGCACGAGTGGCGACGAGGAGTATCCGTGCCCGTGCTGCGGCCACCTCGTGTTCGGAGAGGCGCCGGGGTCGTACGAGATCTGCCCGATCTGCTTCTGGGAGGACGACGCTGTCCAGCTGCGTTGGCCGGACCTCGACGGGGGCGCGAACTCCGTCTCGTTGCGCAGGGCACAGCGCAACTTCGAGGCGCTCGGGGCGTGCGACGAGTCCTCACGTGCGCACGTCCGGCCTCCGCGAGTCGACGAGGTCGTCGACGCGGGTTGGCGCGTACTGACAGACGCCGATCCGGTCGAGCAACCGCCGGGGCTCTTCAGGCGCTCGGCGGCCTGGCCATCCGACCTCACGACGCTCTACTGGTGGCGTGCCCGTTGACGAGCAGCCGCTGACCGACGGCATCGCGGCGTGAACGCTGTCCGAGCGGGTGACCCGGAGTGACCCCGGTGCTGCGCGCGGCTAGGGTCCCCGCCATGTCGAAGCGCGGCCGCCGCGAGCTCGAGTCGGCGCTCGTGGAGCGCGCCCTCGTCCGAATCCACCGACGGCCGAAGCACTCGTACCGGGTCGACGGATTCGTCGTCGGGGTGGGGTCCAAGTGGGTTCTTGTGGCCCGGACGATGGACGGCGGGTACTTCGACGGCCACGTGACGTTCCGCCTGCGCGATGTCACGAGTGTCACTCGTGACCGCTCGTTTGAGAGCAGGTTCGCAGCCACGCAACCGGAGTGGCCGCCGTCGCCGCCTGGCGTGGTCGACCTGACATCGACGAAACGGATGCTCCGAACCCTCGCGCCGACCGGGCCGTTGATCGGCATCGAGAAGGAGAACGAGCGATCCGCGGTCTGGATCGGTCAGGTCGTCGACGTACGACGAGGTTGGGTGGCGCTGCACGAGGTGCGCCCGGACGCGCGGTGGCGCAAGAAGCCGCTCTGGTATCGAGTCCGAGCGGTGACGAGCGCATCGGTCGGAACCCACTACCTGCGAGGTCTGGCTCAGATCGCCGGCACCAGAGAGTGATGCCTCGACAGTCGGCGGGGCTCCGGAGGTGGCACGTGCGCATCCGGGTGAGCCGGTCGGCAATCCTGTGCCGGGTGCAGCGCAGGGGCGGCCATCATGACCGCGTGCCTCCGCAGATCCTGACGGTCGCGCCCGGTGAGTCGTCGCGAGCCGGGTGGGTCGTCGACGCCGCCCGTCGCCGTGGCCTCGTCCTGGGTGGCCTCGAGGTCGTGGGCGACCGGCACTACTGGGGTGGTCCGCTCTGGGCCGCTGCGCATGCGTACGAGCTGCGCGTCGGGCTCCTCGAACCGCACGACGACTGGCTGAGCGGTCTTCCGGGTCGCCGGCTGGGCCGGTCGGTGCGGCTCATGACGCTCGACGCGGCGCGTCATGCGGGTCGCCGGTTCGTGAAGCCTCCGAGCAGCAAGGACTTCCCCGCACGCGTCTACAGCGATGGGGCGGATCTCGCGTCGGCCACCGCCGGGCTGGCCCTCGACATGCCTGTGCTCGTGTCCGACGTCGTCGAGTTCGCCGCCGAGTACCGGCTGTTCGTGCTGGACGGCCGCGTGCACACCGGGTCCCGGTACGCGACGTGGGGCCACCTGGACCTGGGAACGCTGCTCACCGCGGAGGGTTCCCGGGTCGTCGCGTATGCCGAGGAGCTGCTGGGGGAGATGGGCGACACCCTGCCGAGCGCGGTGGTGCTCGATGTCGGACTCGTGGGGCCGCCCGGCGAACCCCGCCGCGACGCGGTCGTCGTCGAGGCGAACATGGCGTGGTTCGCGCAGCCCTACCGGGCGGACACGGATCGGGTGCTCGACGTCGTGATGCGGGCAGCCGGGCCTCTCGACCGGGTGAGCGACAGCGATCGGCCGTTCGTGCGTCGGCACCCGCACGTGCTCGACGCGGCCGGCGTCATCGCCCCGGCGGCGGCTGACAGCCTGCAGAGAGCTGACGTGCGGGAGGGCGCGCGTGAGTGACGGCGGTCTCGGACGGCCTGCGGCCCGCCGTCACACCGTCGTCGGATCGTCGCGATCCGGCAGCAGGTAGGGACCCGACTCGTAGAAGACGATGAGGGGACCCTCGTCGGGGCTCTCCCATCGCTCGGCCATCACGACCGTCGACGTACGGCCCTTGCGCTGGGCCTTCCTGAACAGACGTTCCCGCTCGGCCGGCTCGACGAGGTGGCCTCGCACGTACGAGACGCCCGCATGGTCGGGCGGGTCGTCGGTCGACCGCGACAGCCCGCCTTCGCACCACAGGATCACCCAGGGCATTCCTCGGTCGACGGCGCCGAGCGCGTCGCGGGCACCGAAGGCCTCGTGCGTCCGAACCCATCGCGCCGACATGCGACCGAGGGTACGGCGAGCGGGGCGCCGATCAGGCGACCGGGAACGTCTCGCGGACCAGCTCCTGCGACGTCTGCCAGACGCGGCGGGCCTCGCCCTCGTCGCGCAGCGACGGGTAGAGCGCCTGCTCGCCGGGACCGCCACCGACGTTGCCCGGGCCCTGGGGGCCGTACAGCCGCCCGGGCTGCGCGTCGGGTGACGTCGCGGCGTAGAGGGCGGGGAGTGCGGCGGTCTCAGGGGTGCCGACGAGGATGCCGCGCGCGGACAGCCATCGGATGACGCGGACGGCACGCGTGTCGTCGCCGCGTCCGAGCTCCGCGCGGGCGGACAGCAGGCTGGTGGGTGCGACGCCCGGGTGGGACAGGTTGCTCGTGATGCCCCAGCCGGCGGCGGCGCTGCGGCGCTGCAGCTCGAGCGCGAACAGCCCCAACGCGATCTTCGACTGCCGGTACGCGGCCATCCCGTCGTACGACCGCTCCCAGTTGAGGTCGTCCCAGTGGATGCCGCCGCGTCGTGCGGCGATGCTGACCTGCGACGTCACGTGCGCACGACCGGCGCGCAGCAGGGGCAGGAGGTGCGAGACGAGCGCGACGTGCCCGAGGTGGTTGACGCCGAGCTGGAGCTCGAACCCGTCGGCGGTGGTCTGCCGGTCGGGCGGGGTCATGACGCCGGCGTTGTTGACGAGCAGGTGGACGGGGTCGCCCTCGCTGCGCATCGCGTCGCCGAACGCGGCGACGGACTCCAGGCTGTCGAGGTCCATCGCATGCAGCGACACCGTCGCGTCCGGCACCGTCGCGCGGATCGTCACGACCGCGGCCTCGCCCTTGCGGACGTTGCGGACCGGCAGCACGAGGTGCGCGCCGGCGGCGGCGAGGCGGGTCGCGATGCGCAGGCCGATGCCGTCGCTCCCGCCGGTGAGGACCGCGCGGGTGCCGGTGAGGTCGGGGACGGTGACGTCGTGGGGTGCGCGTGCCATGGGTGGGCTCCTTCGTGGATGGGGATGTCACGACCTTCGCCCGGACCGCGGCCGCTATCCAGGACCTGCCAGTCAGTGGTTCCGCAGATCACCGCCGGGTAGAACGGTCACGACGACCAGAGGAGGACGCGTGGCGATCGACCGGTCCGGCATGGCGCAGTTCCTGCGGCACCGACGCGAGGTGCTGCAGCCCGAGGACGTGGGCATGCCACGCGGCCAGCGCCGACGGACGGACGGCCTGCGCCGCGAGGAGGTCGCCACGTTGTGCCACATGTCGACGGACTACTACGCGCGGCTCGAACGGGGGACGGGCCCGCAGCCGTCGGAGCAGATGATCGCGTCGATCGCGCAGGGCCTGCACCTGACGGTCGCCGAGCGCGACCACCTCTACCGCCTCGCGGGCCACCGCCCGCCGCCCAGCGGGACCCCGAGCGAGCACGTCAGCCCCGGACTGCTGCGCATCTTCGACCGGCTCGAGGACACCCCGGCCGAGATCGTCACGGAGCTCGGCGAGACGCTGCGCCAGACGCCGCTGGGCGTCGCGCTCACCGGCGACCTCATGCGCTACACCGGGCCCGCGCGCAGCATCGGCTACCGCTGGTTCACCGACCCGACGAGCCGCCTCCTCTACGCGCCCGAGGACCACGCGCACCTGTCGCGGCTGTGGGTGTCCGGGCTCCGGGAGGTCTCGGCCGTGCGCGGGCGTGGCTCGCGTGCCGCGGCGCTCGCCGACGACCTGCTCGCGCGCAGCGACGAGTTCCGCACCCTCTGGGACCGGCAGGAGGTCGGCGTCCGCCCACCGGAGGTGAAGCACTTCGTGCACCCCGAGCTCGGGACCCTCGAGCTCACGTGCCAGACGCTGATCGACCCTGGCCAGTCGCACTCGCTGCTCGTCTACACGGCCGTCCCGGGCTCGGAGACGTACGAGAAGCTCCAGCTCCTGTCCGTCATCGGCGCGACGGCGCTGCGCTGACGGCGGCGCGCGCTCAGCCGAGGAGGTCCGTCGGGTCCGCGAGCGGGACCAGGCCGTCCGCGGCGGCGCGCAGGTCGGGGTCGCTCGCGACGAGGGCGTCGGCCTGGAGCTGCGCGACGGCGACGTACTCGCCGGTGCGGACGCCGGACCAGCCGTGCTGCAGCGCGAGGTCCCACGCGCGCCGACGGGAGACGCGGTCGCCGAGGAGCCGGATCTTGGTCTCCGTCATGCGCGTGTGGGCGTCCAGGGCGTCGCTCCGCTCGCGCCGCCCGGCGCGCACGGCCGCGAGCAGCATGTCGAGGCCGTCGACGAGCACCGACTTGGGTGCGACGAGCTGGACGTCGCGTGCGAGAGGGCGGTGCTCGTCGACGAGCCACAGCAGGGTGGGGGCGTCGATCGCGTAGCGCGGCATAGGGAGATCGTGGCGCGGGACGGGAGCGCCGACCAGGGGACGCGCAGCCACCGGACGGTCGGCGGGCGCCCGGCGACAGCGACGGGCGCGTCCGCTTCAATGGCGGGAGCACGCCTCGACGGGCGACGGACGCCCGCCGGGACAGGGACGAGACGAGGGAGCGCACGTGTCGTACGTCGTCGATTTCCAGGACGTCTCGACGGTCGGGCTGGAGTCGTCGCCCGTCGCGGACGCGCTCGCCGGCCTGCGCGCCAACGAGGCCCGGTACTTCCGGACGAAGTACGACCACGTGTTCACGACCGAGCCGGCGTCGGACGCCGCCGGAACGGTCGCGTACGTGCATCGCATCCTGAAGGAGGAGCGCGACCTCGTCATCGGCTCGCGGCCGCTCGAGGCGACGTCCTTCGAGGTCGACGGCGTCCGGTGGACGTACGTCTTCTACGAGTCGGGCCTCTCGGTCAACGTCCTGTACACGCTCGCCGAGGGCGGCAAGCGTGCGGTCGGCTTCAAGCTGTCCGACGGCATGGACGTGCCGGACGAGCTCGCCGACCGCTTCAAGTTCGCGCGGCAGCGGTCCAAGCTCGCCGGCACGATCCGCGGCTCGTTCTTCGTCCTCAAGAACGCGTACTGAGCCGGGACCGCACCCGCGCGCCCGGTCAGCCCGCCGCGCGCGCCACGAGGTCGCGGATCGTCGACTCGACCGCCGACGTGACGGCGGTGATCGCGAACGCCGTCGGCCACAGCTCGCCGTCGTCGAGCGCGGCGTCCTCGTTGAACCCGAGCGTCGCGTAGCGGGTCTTGAACTTCGACGACGCCTGGAAGAACAGCACGACCTTGCCGTTCTTGGCGTAGGCCGGCTGGCCGTACCAGGTCTTCGGCTGCAGGTCCGGCGCGACCTCCGCGACGATCGCGTGGATCCTCTCGGCGATCTCGCGGTCGGCATCGGGCATCTCGGCGATCTTCTCGAGCACGTCCGCGAGCCCGGCGTCCGAGCCCGTGCGCTTGGCGGTCCGCACCTCCTTGGCGCGCTCCTTCATCGCGGCGCGCTCCTCGGCGGTGAAGTTCTGGCCCTGCTCGTCGGTGCTGGCGGCGTTCACGTCGTCCTCCGGGTCGTGGTGCGTCGTTCCGTGAGACCGATGCTAGGAACGCCCTGGTGGCGACCGCTTCTTCGATCCTGACCGGTGCACGGCCACGTGGACCTGCGCGCCCGCTCCTAGGCTGGCGCGCGTGAGCAGCAGCCTCCAGGGTCGGGTCGCCGTCGTGACGGGCGTCAGCAGACGACGCGGCATCGGGTTCGCGGTCGCGTCGCGGCTGGCGCGGATGGGCGCGAGCCTCTTCGTCCACCACTGGTCCCCGCACGACGCCGCGCAGCCCTGGGGTGCGGACAGCACCGCCGACGTCCTCGACGCGCTGCGCGCCGACCTCGTCCCCGGCGCCTCGCTCGCGGACGCGAGCATCGACCTCGGCTCCGACGACGGCCCCGACGCGCTGGTCGCCCAGGCGTGCGCCGCCTTCGGCCACCTCGACGTGCTGGTCTGCAACCAGGCCCGCAGCGGGGGAGACGGCGCGCTCGCCGACGTGGACGCCGCGATGCTGGACGCGCACTGGCGGGTCAACGCCCGCGCGACGCTGCTGGCGACGCGGGCGTTCGCGGAGCAGCACGACGGGCGGGTCGGCGGGCGCGTCGTCTGGATGACCTCCGGCCAGCAGCTCGGGCCGATGCGCACCGAGATCGCGTACGCGGCGTCGAAGGCCGCCCTCGCGGGTGTGACGGCGTCCGTGGCGGCGGACCTGGCCGACCGCGGCATCCTGCTCAACACGGTGAACCCGGGCCCGGTGAACACGGGCTACCTCGACGACCTGGTCGCGTCGGACCCGGCGGCGGCGGGCTCGGCGTTCCCCGGCGGACGCTTCGGCGAGCCGGACGACCCGGCGCGGCTCATCGCGTGGCTCGTCAGCGACGAGGGCCGCTGGATGGTGGGGCAGGTCCTCAGCACCGAGGGCGGCTTCCGCCGCGGATGACGCGCGGCGGGGTCGCGCGTGGCCGCCCTGCTCCTCGTCAGCCGGCGACGGGGGCGAGGACGAAGACGCGCAGGTCGCGGCCCGAGCGGGCGGCGTACTCGTCGTAGCCGGGCCAGACGGCGCGCAGCGCGTCGAGCAGGCGCTCCCGCTCGGCGTCCGACGCGAGGTGCGCGACCACGTCGACGGTCCGCCCGTCGACGGCGACGCGCGCGCGGGGGTCGGCGAGGAGGTTGAGCGACCAGGCGGGGTGGTGCTGCTGGCCCCAGTTGGACCCGATGACGACGAACCGCTCGCCGTCGCGCGCGTAGAGGAGGACGGCGTCGCGCGGCTCACCGCTGCGCCGGCCCGTCGTGGTGAGGACGAGCTGGGGGAGGGTGGGCCGGCCGAGGACGCTCCAGCGCCCGTCGGTGGCCTGCTGGATGCGGCGGTCGAGGCCGGAGACGGTGCGCCCGACGCGGGCGAACGCGCGCGTGCGGCCGAGGCGTCGCAGGAGGGAGGTCACGGGTGAATCTTGGGGCATGCCGGTCAGACGTCTGACCTGGCGACGTGAGACACCTCGCCGTAGCACACTTCCGGAGCCCGCGGGAACGAATTGCCCGTTCAGGGGCCTGGGATCACCGGATCGGACATGTTTCCCCGATGTTTCCCCAGGCCACGTGTCTCGTATCGTGGACGGTACCAGCCAGTATCAATCAGGTAACGATCGGGCCGCGAGTCACAACGTGCCCGATATGTCCGACGCTGCTTGACTAGCGTGTGCCCAACTCACGGCGGACGTGTACCCATCCGTCGTCCGGCGCACGGTCACCCCGGGCGCACGGCGGCGCCGCACGTCCTCCCCTTCCCAGGAGGAACATTGAAGATCAGGCGAATCAGCGCCATGGCGGCCCCGGTCGCCGTCGGCGCCCTGGTGCTCGGAGCGTGCTCCGGACCTGAGACGGGCTCGGAGATCGAGGAGGACACCTCGGTCAGCGTCGGTTGGAACCAGCCGTTCTACTCGCAGAACAACCTCACGTCGGTCGGCAACGCGACCACCAACGCGAACGTTCTGTACCTCACGAACGCGCAGTTCAACTACTACGACGGCGACCTCAACCTCGTGAAGAACGAGGACGTCGGCACGTACGAGAAGGTCTCCGACGACCCGCTGACGATCAAGTACACGATCAACGAGGGCGTGAAGTGGTCCGACGGCACCCCCGTCGACGCGGCCGACCTCCTCCTGTACTGGGGCCCGCAGGACGACGACTTCGACAACGTCCAGCCGGAGTACGACGAAGAGGGCAACGTCACCAACCAGGACGCCATCGACGCGGGCGTCTACTTCGACGGTTCCTCCGTCGCCATGACCCTGATCAACGACGCGCCCGAGATCTCGGACGACGGCCGCTCGGTCACGCTCGTCTACTCGGAGCCCCGCTCCGACTGGGAGGTCTCCTTCCAGCCCTCGCCCGTCGCCGCGCACGCCGTCGCCAAGCTCGCGCTCGGCATCGACGACGCCGAGGAGGGCAAGCAGGCCATCATCGACGCGTTCACGGAGAACAAGACCGAGGACCTGTCGAAGATCGCCAAGGTCTGGAACTCCTCGTTCGACTTCACCTCGCTGCCCGACGACAAGTCGCTGTACCTGTCGTCCGGCGCGTACGTCATGTCGGAGTACGTCGAGAACCAGTACATGACGCTCCAGGCGCGTGACGACTACGAGTGGGGCCCCAAGCCCAAGGTCTCGTCGATCACGATCCGCTACACCGAGGACCCGCTGGCGTCCGTCACGGCCCTGCAGAACGGTGAGGTCGACCTCATCCAGCCGCAGTCGTCCGTCGACGTCATCAAGACCCTCGAGGGCCTCGACAACATCGACTACACGACCGCGCCCGAGGGCACGTTCGAGCACGTCGACACGATCATGAACAACGGTGGTCCGTTCGACCCGGCGACCTACGGCGGCGACGCCGAGAAGGCCCGCAAGGTCCGCGAGGCGTTCCTCAAGACGATCCCGCGCCAGGAGATCATCGAGAAGCTCATCAAGCCGCTGCAGGAGGACGCCGAGACGCGTGACTCCTTCACGGTGGTCCCGGGCTCGCCGACCTACGACGACGTCATCGCCAACAACGGCTCCGACGCCTTCGCCGAGGTCGACATCGCCGGCGCCCAGGCGCTGCTCGCCGAGGCCGGCGTGGCCACCCCGGTCAGCGTCCGCTTCCTCTACGGCAAGTCGAACGTCCGCCGCGCGAACGAGTACCAGCTGATCGCTGCCTCCGCCGCCCAGGCCGGCTTCACCGTCGTGGACGAGGGTGACGACCAGTGGGGCTCGCGCCTGTCCGACACGGCGTCCTACGACGCGTCGCTGTTCGGCTGGCAGTCGACGAACACGTTCGCGCTCAACTCCGAGGGCAACTACGTCACCGGCGGTCTGAACAACTTCGGTGGCTACTCCAACGCCGACGTCGACCAGTGGTACGTCGACATGGCCACGGCCTCGGGCGACGAGGAGAAGGAGCTGACGACCAACATCGAGAAGCAGCTCTTCGCCGACGCGTTCGGTGTCCCGATCTTCCAGTTCCCCGGCGTGGTGGCGAACCGCTCCGTGCTGAAGGGCGTCTCGACGATCCCGCTGTCGCCGACGATCTTCTGGAACTACTGGGAGTGGGAGATCAGCGCCGACGACTCGCTCGACGCGCCGACGGCGACGCCGGCCGCGACCGAGGAGACCGAGGGCTGACCCTCAGCTCGCTGTGACACGCACGACAGGGGGTGCCGCGGCCACCAGGCCGCGGCACCCTCGTCGTTCGCCCGGGCACCGACCGCATGGTCGCTGACCTGGGCAGACACAGACGTGGGACCTGCGGCACCACCGAGACCGCCGAGCCCTCGTAGAATCGTCCTTCGCCACCATCCCCACGCGAACGAGGTCAGGACCCCATGGTCACCTCTGAGAAGAGCCTCGCGCCGGCTCCGGCAGCGGCCACAGCCGCACCGGCCGCGCAGGCCCCCCGGCGCCGAAGCCTCAGCGCCTCCGCGCCGACGTTGACCTTCATCGGTCGCCGTCTGCTGTCCTCGGCGATCGTCCTTCTCGGGGCGACGTTCATCGTCTACATGCTCCTCGCGTACGCGCTGGACCCCCTCGAGGACCTGTACGCCAGCAGCGCTCCCAACAAGGAGCAGCTGATCGAGGCCCGCATCCGGGCGCTCGACCTCGACACCCCGCCGGTCATCCGCTACTTCAAGTGGCTCGCCGGCGTGCTCGGCTACCTGATCGGGCGCGGGACGCTCGGCCAGAGCTGGGTCACCAACCAGGAGGTCACGGACCTCCTCGCGAGCGCGATCCCCTCGACGGTCCAGCTCGTCGGCGGCGCCACGGTGCTCGCCGTCGTCCTCGGCATCACCGTCGGCATCGCCTCGGCGCTGCGGCAGTACACCGGGTTCGACTACTCGGTGACGTTCATGTCGTTCGTGCTGTACTCGCTGCCGTCCTTCTGGGTCGCGGTGCTCCTCAAGCTGTGGGGCGCCATCGGCTTCAACGACTTCCTCGCGGACCCGACGCTGAGCACCGCGATGATCGTGTTCCTCTCCGTGGTCGCGGGGCTGCTCTGGCAGGTGCTGATCGGCGGGGACTTGCGACGGCGGCTCGTCACGTTCGTCACGTCCGCACTGTCGACCGGCCTCGTGATCTTCGCGGTGCTCGAGAGCGGCTGGCTGCTCGACCCGAGCCTCGGCATGGTCGGCATCGCCGTGCTCGGCGCGGGTGCGGCCGTCGGCCTCACCGCGATGACCACCGGCCTGCACAACCGGCGGGCGCTGCTGTCGTCGCTGACGGTCGTCGCGATCGGTGTCGCGCTGTGGTTCCCGCTGCAGTACCTGTTCGTCGTCCCGGGCTTCAACGGCCTGTGGGTCCTCGGCCTCGGCGTGCTGTCGGTCGTCGTCGGCCTCGTCGTCGGTCGCCTGTACGGCGGCCCGGACTACGGCCAGTCGATGCGCAACGCCGCGATCACCGCGTTCGTGGTCGCCGGCCTGATCTTCGTCGACCGGATCATGCAGGTCTGGAAGCCCTACAGCGACTCGAGCTACATCAACGGCCGCCCGATCGCGACCATCGGCTCGCAGACGCCCGGCCTCAACGGCGACTACTGGGTCGAGTCGCTCGACCGGTTCACGCACCTGATCCTGCCGACCATCGCGCTGATCCTCATCTCGTTCGCGTCGTACACCCGGTACTCGCGCGCGAGCCTGCTCGAGGTCATGAACCAGGACTACATCCGCACCGCGCGGGCCAAGGGCCTGCCGGAGCGGGTCGTCACCGTGCGGCACGCGTTCCGCAACGCGCTGATCCCGCTCGCGACGATCATCCCGCTCGACATCGCGGCCCTGTTCGGCGGCGCGATCATCACCGAGCGGATCTTCTCGTGGAGCGGCATGGGCTCGCTCTTCATCCACTCGCTGGGGGCGAGAGACGCCGACCCGATCATGGGGTACTTCCTCGTCGTCGGGACGCTGCTCGTCCTCGCCAACATCGTCGTGGACTTCGTCTACGCCGCCCTCGACCCCAGGATCCGGGTGAACGCATGACCACCCCCACCCCCATCACGCCCCAGCAGCTGGACGGCCCGGAGCACCACGACGTGGTCGAGAACGCGATCGAGCTCAAGGAGGTCGAGGGGCTCTCGCAGGGCCGCATCGTCCTGCGCCGGTTCCTCCGCCACCGCGGCGCCATGGCGTCGGCGTTCGTCCTGCTGTGCGTCGTCGTGCTGGCGACGACGTCGATCGGCTGGGGACCCATCCCCGGCTGGTGGAAGTACACGCCGACGGACCTGTCGCCGATCGTCAACTCGGGCGGCGCCCCGACGCTGTCGTTCTCGGGCGGCATCACGATCGGCGAGCACCCGTTCGGTCAGGACAACATCGGCAAGGACGTGTTCGCGCTCGTCATGCGCGGCACGCAGCAGTCGCTGACCGTCATGGTGATCATCGGTCTGCTCGCGTCGGCGATCGGCATCGCGATCGGCGCCTCGGCAGGCTTCTTCCGCGGCCGCCTGGACAACCTGCTCATGCGGTTCACGGACATGGTCATCACGATCCCCGTGATCATGGTCGGCGCGATCCTCGGTGCGTGGGTCGGCGGCGCCAACCCGGTCACCCTGGCGCTCGCCCTCGCGGCGGTCAGCTGGACGTCCATGGCCCGTCTGGTCCGCGGCGAGTTCCTGTCGCTGCGCGAGCGGGAGTTCGTCGACGCGGCGCGCGTGGCCGGTGCGAGCAACGGCCGGATCATGTTCAAGCACATCCTGCCGAACGCGGTCGGCGTCATCATCGTCAACGCGACGCTGCTCATGGCCGCCGCGATCCTGCTCGAGACGGCGCTCAGCTACCTCGGCTTCGGCATCGCGTTCCCCGACGTCTCGCTGGGCAACCTCATCAACGAGTACCAGACGGCGTTCGCGACGCGGCCGTGGCTGTTCTGGTGGCCCGGTCTGTTCATCGTGACGATCGCGCTCTGCATCAACTTCATCGGTGACGGCCTGCGCGACGCGTTCGACCCGCGTCAGCGGCGCATCCCGACGCGTCGGGCGCTCGCGCGTGCGACGCGTCGCGCCGAGCGCAAGTCCGGCGTCCCGGCGACCGCCGGAGCCTGATCCCGTGACCCGCCGTTCAGAGCGCGAGCGCCAGCACGCTGGCCACCAGCAGGATCGCCAGCGCGGCGATCGTGCCGGTGTGCCAGCGCACGCGCGGGCGCTCGCGCTCGAACCGCGGGTCGTCCAGGAGCCCGGCGTCACGGGCCTCCTCCCAGCGCTGCCGCACGATGGCGGCGGCGTCGCCGGAGTCGGTGCCGGCCAGGTCGCCGGGGCGGACGCCGCCGCCGGGACCGTAGGTGCTGCTCGGCAGGTTCTTGTCGGCGCCGGCCTGCGTGCGGCCGGTCCGCACGGCGCTCGGTGCGGGCGCGGCCCAGGCGGAGTAGGAGCCGTACACGGTGCGCAGCGTCAGCGCGTACTGGGTGCCGATCTCCTGGACCGCCGGCCACGGGATCTCGACGGTCCGCAGCACGTTGCGGATCTCGACGCCCGCGGGCGTCACGAGCACCGCGGGGCGCCAGTAGGCGGCCCAGGCGCCGACGGCGACGAGCGCCAGCAGCGGCAGGTAGGGGAGCGTCGTCGACGCGTCGTCCACCAGGCCCGTCACCGCGCCCACGAGGCACAGCACCACGACACCACCGGCAACCCATCGGCCGAACCCCGGCCGGAACTCCACGACGTCCGCCACCATGCGGTCATCGTCCCAGACGGCTCCGGGCCGGCTGCGCGCCACCGCGCGACCGCCCCGGCCCCCGCACGGAAGGAACTGCTCGACCAGTGAGCACCGAGACCCTCGCGAACGCCCCGGCCCCGACGCCGGACGGCAAGGCGCCCATCCTCGAGGTCCGTGACCTGACCGTCGAGTTCTTCGTCGACGGCGAGTGGTACCCCGCCGCCACGGAGGTCACCTACGACGTCCGGCCCGGCGAGGTCCTCGCCATCGTCGGCGAGTCCGGGTCGGGCAAGACGCAGTCGTCGATGTCCCTCATCGGGCTGCTGCCGCCGAACGGCCGCGCGACCGGCTCCGCGAAGCTCGCGGGCCGCGAGCTCCTCGGCCTCACGCACAAGCAGCTGAGCAACGTGCGCGGCAGGGAGGTCGCGGTCATCTTCCAGGAGCCGATGACCGCCCTGAACCCCGTCTACACCGTCGGGTTCCAGATCATCGAGACCCTGCGCGTGCACTTCGACCTGGGCCCGAAGGCCGCACGGCAGCGCGCGATCGAGCTGCTCAAGCTCGTCGACATCCCGGACCCCGAGCGCGCGGTCGACAAGTACCCGCACCAGCTGTCGGGCGGCCAGCGCCAGCGCGGCATGATCGCGCAGGCCCTCGCGTGCGACCCCAAGCTGCTCATCGCGGACGAGCCGACGACGGCGCTCGACGTCACCGTCCAGGCCGAGATCCTCAAGCTCATGCGCGACCTGCGCAGCCGCATCGACTCCGGCATCGTGCTCATCACGCACGACATGGGTGTCGTGGCCGACCTGTCGGACCGCGTGCTCGTCATGAAGAACGGCCGCATCGTCGAGTCGGGCCTGTCGGACACGATCTTCAACCAGCCGACCCACCCGTACACGATCCAGCTGCTCGAGTCGGTGCCGCACCTGGGCTCGGCGACGTTCCAGGCGCCGGGCGCCGAGCACGACGTGACCTCGACCTCCGCCACGACCGCGACGCCCGTCCAGGCGCCCGCACCGGCGGCGACGCCCACGGGCTACGCGCTCGAGGCGAAGGACCTCATCATCGAGTACCCGTCGCGCGGCCGGATCCCCGCGTTCCGGGCGATCAACGGCGTCGACCTGTCGATCGCGCGCGGCGAGGTCCTCGGCCTCGTCGGCGAGTCCGGCTCGGGCAAGACGACCGTCGGCCGTGCCGCCGTCGGCCTGCTCCCCGTCGCGGGCGGGTCGCTCAAGGTCAACGGCGTCGAGCTCGCGGGCGTGAAGCCGAAGACGCTGCGCGAGGTGCGCCAGGACGTCTCGATCGTCTTCCAGGACCCGGGCTCGTCGCTCAACCCGCGTCTGCCGATCGGCGAGTCCATCGGCGAGCCGCTCAAGCTGCACGGCATCGCCAAGGGCGCCGAGCTCGGCAAGCGGGTCGAGGACCTCCTGGACCGCGTGCACCTGCAGCGCTCGATGCGCAACCGGTACCCGCACGAGCTCTCCGGCGGTCAGCGCCAGCGCGTCGGCATCGCCCGCGCCCTCGCCCTGAGCCCCAAGCTGCTCATCGCCGACGAGCCGACGTCGGCGCTCGACGTGTCCGTCCAGGCCCGCGTCCTCGAGCTCTTCCAGGAGCTGCAGCGCGAGTACGGCTTCGCGTGCCTGTTCATCAGCCACGACCTCGCGGTCGTCGAGATCCTGTCGCGCCGCATCGCGGTCATGAACAAGGGCCTGCTCGTCGAGGTCGGCGACCGCGACGCGATCCTGCGCAACCCGCAGCAGGACTACACCAAGCGCCTGCTCGCCGCTGTGCCCGTGCCCAACCCCGCCGAGCAGAAGGTGCGCCGTGAGGAGCGCGACCGGCTCATCGAGGAGGCGGAGGCGGCGCTGCGCCAGGCCGACGCCGAGGCCGAGGCGTACGCGCACGGCACGGGTGCGGACGCCGCCGAGCTGCGCAAGCAGCAGTCGAAGGGCCAGGGCCAGGCGTCCGACCCGCGCGGTGGTGCCGACGGCGGCTTCTGACGCTCCTGCTCCGACAGAAGGCCGTGCCCGGGTGCTCCTCGGGCACGGCCTTCGTCGTGTCAGCGACGCCGCGGCGCCGCGTGGCGGAAGTCCTCCGTACCCGACTTGTCCGGCAGAGTTCAGTTCCGGGTGGTGACGACCGATATCCGCAGGTGGCGGCGGTGTGAGACCGTCCAGGCGAGACGTCCGGCGGGGGAGTCCCGTGCGGCACACGATCCGGGAGGTCGCAGGCGTGCGCAGGTCGACGGTGGGGGGTGCCGCGCTCGTCGTGGTCCTCGGGCTGGTGCTCGGCGGCTGCACGCAGCCGGAGCCCGACCCGGAGCGGGCGGGGACGGTCGTCGTCGCGGTCGGCAGCACGTTCGGGTCGCTCAACGCGGGGACCACGCTCGGCCGGACGCCCGGCAGCACGCTCGTCCGCTCGCTCGCGCAGTCGGGCTTCGTCTCGGTCGACGAGGACGGCGCGGCGGTGTTCGACGAGTCCTTCGGCACGGTCGAGAAGGTCGCGGACTCGCCGCTCACGGTCCGCTACACGATCTCCCCGACGGCCCTGTGGTCGGACGGCGTCCCCGTGACCCCCGACGACCTGGTCCTCGAGTGGGCGGCCCGCAGCGGCCTCTACGACGACGTGACGCCCGAGATCGACGCGTCGGGCGAGGTGACGAACGGCGACGCGCTCGACGCGGGTGTCGCGTTCGCCGCGACGTCGCCCGCGCTGGTGCACGTGCCCGCGGTGCCGATCGTCGAGGGCACGAGCGTCACGCTCGTGTACGACGTCCCGGTCGCGGACTGGCAGGTCGCGCTCGACGTCAACGTCCCGGCGCACGTGCTCGGCGCCACGGTGCTGGGGATCGACGACCCCGCGGAGGCCGCGGCGGCGGTCAGCGCCGCGATCCTGGGCGAGGACAAGGGCGCCCTGCGGTCGCTGTCGCTCGCGTGGCGGACCGGTCTCACCGCGGAGCTGCTGGCGGAGGACGCGACCGCGGCCGTCACGACGGGGCCGTACGTCGTCGACCGTGTCGTCGGCGAGGAGCGCGTGGACCTGGTCCGGAACGAGTCGTACGAGGGTGCGCGGCCGGCTGCGTTCGACCGCGTCGTGCTCCGCACCGCGCTGCACCCGCTCGACCAGGTGACCGCGCTGCGCGACGACGAGGTCGACGTGATCGCGCCGACGGACACCGCCGACGTGCTGGACGCGCTCGAGGACGTCGAGGACGTGACGACGCGCTCGGGCGGCGACGCGACGCTCCAGCTGCAGCTCCAGGTGGCCGGCGGCGGCCCGTTCGACCCCGCGACCTACGACGGGGACGCCGCGAAGGCGGCCGCGGTCCGGAAGGCGTTCCTCGCGACGGTGCCGCGCGACGCGGTGGTGTCGTCGGTCGCGGAGCCGCTGTGGGCGGACGCCGCACCGGCCGACGCACTCCTGCCCGCGGCGGGCGCGAGCGTCGGGGAGGTCGAGGTCGCGGAGGCCGACGTCGCGGACGCCGAGCGTGCGCTCGCCGACGCGGGGGTCCCGACACCCGTGGTGGTGCGCGTCCTCACCGACACCGCCGACCCGGTGCGGCTCGGTGTGCTCGACCTCGTGACCGAGCAGGCCGCCGAGGCCGGGTTCGCGGTGCGCCGCTACGAGCAGGCCGACGGCATGGTCGCCGACCTGCGCGGCGCCCCGTCCGCGTGGGACGTCGCGCTGCTGCCCGTGCCGCAGTCGGACCTGGGCGCGGCGGCGACCGCGGCCCGCTGGCGCACCCAGGGGTCGACGAACGTCACGGGGTGGACGTCGCCCGAGACGGACGCGGCGGTCGACGCGCTGACCGCGATGGTCGACCCCGAGGCCCGGACGGACGCGTTCGACGCCGTGGCCGCCACGCTCGCGGGCGGGGCCGCCGTGCTGTCGCTCGTGCGCCAGCCCGTCGTCGTCGCGACGCGCGACGCGGACCCGGACGACGAGGGCCGGCTCCCGCAGCTCGAGCCCGTGCCGCCGCTGGCGCTGAGCCGCGCGGACCTCACGTCGTGGTGGGACTGGGCGCGCACGGACGCCTGAGCGGACGGGGTGACGGGCGCCACGGCGGACTCGGGGGTCGGGCGGGTAGAATCGTCCGGCGCCACGTCCCGGCGCGCTCCCCACCTGCGAAAGCCGAGTACACCCATGCCTGAGTCCACGACCGTCACCGGCGTGCGCGCCGACCTGCGCAACGTCGCGATCGTGGCCCACGTCGACCACGGGAAGACCACCCTGGTCGACGCGATGCTGTGGCAGTCCGGCGCGTTCGGCGAGCACGCCCACGTCGACGAGCGCGCGATGGACTCCGGCGACCTGGAGCGCGAGAAGGGCATCACGATCCTCGCGAAGAACACCGCGGTCCGGTACGCCGGCCCCGCGGCGGCCGCGGTGGGTCAGCCCGACGGCATCACGATCAACGTCATCGACACCCCCGGCCACGCCGACTTCGGTGGTGAGGTCGAGCGCGGCCTGTCGATGGTCGACGGCGTCGTCCTGCTCGTCGACGCGTCCGAGGGCCCGCTGCCGCAGACCCGCTTCGTGCTCCGCAAGGCGCTCGCCGCGAAGCTGCCCGTCATCCTCGTGGTCAACAAGGTCGACCGCCCGGACGCCCGCATCGAGGAGGTCGTGCACGAGGCGACCGACCTGCTGCTGGGCCTCGCGTCCGACCTGCACGAGGAGGTCCCCGACCTCGACCTCGACGCGATCCTCGACGTGCCCGTCGTGTACGCCGCCGCGAAGGCCGGCCGCGCGTCGCTGAACCAGCCCGCCGACGGCGGCCTGCCGGACTCGGAGAACCTCGAGCCGCTGTTCGCGACGATCCTCGAGAAGATCCCCGCCCCGACGTTCGACGAGGGCGCACCGCTGCAGGCGCACGTGACCAACCTCGACGCCTCGCCTTTCCTCGGCCGGCTCGCGCTGCTCCGCATCTTCAACGGCACGCTGCGCAAGGGCCAGACGGTCGCGTGGGCGCGGTCCGACGGCTCGCTCCAGAACGTGCGCATCACCGAGCTCCTGGAGACCAAGGCCCTCGAGCGCGTCCCCACGGACTCCGCGGGTCCGGGCGACATCGTCGCCGTCGCCGGCATCGAGGACATCACGATCGGCGAGACGCTGACGGACCCGGACGACCCGCGCCCGCTGCCGCTGATCACGGTCGACGACCCGGCCATCTCGATGACCATCGGCATCAACACGAGCCCGCTCGCGGGCAAGGGCGGCAAGGGCCACAAGGTCACGGCCCGCCAGGTCAAGGACCGCCTCGACAAGGAGCTCATCGGCAACGTGTCGCTCCGGGTCGTCCCGACGGACCGGCCCGACGCGTGGGAGGTCCAGGGCCGTGGCGAGCTCGCGCTCGCGATCCTCGTCGAGCAGATGCGCCGCGAGGGCTTCGAGCTCACCGTCGGCAAGCCGCAGGTCGTCACGAAGAAGGTCGACGGCCAGGTGCACGAGCCCGTCGAGCGCATGACGATCGACGTCCCCGAGGAGTACCTCGGTGCGGTCACGCAGCTCCTCGCGCAGCGCAAGGGCCGCATGGAGACCATGTCGAACCACGGCACGGGCTGGGTCCGCATGGAGTTCCTGGTGCCCGCGCGCGGCCTCATCGGCTTCCGCACGCGGTTCCTCACCGACACGCGCGGCACCGGCATCGCGTCGTCCATCTCCGAGGGGTACGAGCCGTGGGCCGGGCCGATCGAGACGCGCCAGTCGGGCTCGCTCGTCGCCGACCGCGCGGGCGCCGTGACGCCGTTCGCGATGATCAACCTGCAGGAGCGCGGCTCGTTCTTCGTCGAGCCGACGTCCGAGGTCTACGAGGGCCAGATCGTCGGCGAGAACTCCCGCAACGAGGACATGGACGTCAACATCACGAAGGAGAAGAAGCTCACCAACATGCGCTCCTCGACGGCGGACAACTTCGAGAACCTCGTGCCGCCGCGCAAGCTCACGCTCGAGGAGTCGCTGGAGTTCGCGCGCGAGGACGAGTGCGTCGAGGTGACGCCGGAGATCGTGCGCATCCGCAAGGTGGTGCTCGACCAGACGGAGCGCGCCCGCATCACCGCGCGCAACAAGAAGTCCTGACGCCGGTGGCGCCGGTCGGCGGGCTCGTCGCGGTGCACGCGCACCCCGACGACGAGACGCTGTCGACCGGCGCCCTGCTCGCCACCTGTGCACGCGCCGGGCGGCCCGTCACGGTCGTCACGTGCACGCGCGGTGAGCGCGGCGAGGTGATCGGTGACGCGCTCGCGCACCTCGAGGGCGACGGGCCCGCGCTCGCCGCGCACCGCGAGACCGAGCTCGCCGCCGCGCTGTCGTCGCTCGGCGTCGCCGACCACGTCTTCCTCGACGCTGGCGGTCCCGCGGGGGAGCGCTTCGAGGACTCCGGCATGGCGTGGCTCGGCACCGGACGCGCCGGCGCGGCCGCCGACCTGCCCGGCCGCGCCTTCGTCGGCGTGCCCGTCGACGAGGCCGCCGCGCGGCTGGCCGACGTCCTGCGCGCGCGGCAGCCCGACGTCGTCGTCACCTACGAGCCCGGCGGCGGCTACGGGCACCCCGACCACGTCCACGCGCACCGCGTGACCATGCGCGCCGTCGAGCTCGTCGCGGCCGAGGACCAGCGCCCGACGGTGCTGTGGGCGGCGCAGCGACGCGCCCACCTGCGGGCCGCGTACCGCGCGCTGGCCGGCGGTTCCGTCACGCTCGCGCTGGGGGCCGAGCGGGCGTGCCTCTCGCTGCCGGACCCCGAGGGCCCGCTTCCGTCCGTCGCGGCCGATGCGCTCGACCTCGAGGTCGACGTCCTGCCCGTCCGGACGGCCGTGCTCGGCGCGATGCGCGCCCACGCGACGCAGGTCCGCGCCGTGCGCGCGCTCGACGGGACGCCGGGGCTCGTCGGCTGCTACGCCCTCAGCAACGACGTCCTCGCACCCGTCCTCCCCGTCGAGGGCTACCGGGTCGCCGCGGGCCGCGTCGACGTGCTCGCCGGGGTGCCCGGCGTCCGGCCGGTAGCCTGACCGCCGTGCAGCCACTGAGCACCGACGTCCTCACGAAGGCCGCGTCCACGTTCGTCCTCGGCCTCGTCGTCGGCGCCGTCGGCACCGCGATGCACCGCAGCGTGCCGCCGTGGGGCGTCGTCCTGTGCCTCCTGCTCGTCGCGTGCGCCGGGCTCCTCTCCCGCTCGTGGAGCGGGGGCGTCGCCCTGGCGGGCCTCGCGGGTGGCATGTTCCTCAGCGTCACGACCCTGGCCCGCTCCGGACCGGGCGGTGACGTGCTCGTGCCCGCCCGGCAGGGCATCGGGTGGGTGTGGGTCGTCGGAGCCGCCGGGGTCCTGGTCCTGGTCGCACTGGCGCCGCGTGCGCTCTTCCGCGACGAGCCGCGCGGCGAACGTCCCCGGACGGTCGCGCCCGCCGCGGGCGTCGAGCCCGTCGACGGCGGTGCGGTCGGGGGCGAGCTCCGGCCGGTCGACGGCCGCCTCGTGGGCGGCGAGCCCCGGCCCTTCGACGGCGGTCCGTCCGAGGGTGCCCCGACGCCTGCGGACGGCGACCGAGTCAGTGGTGAGCCCGACGACGGGTCGGGCGCACGGCGCGGCACCGCGCGATGACCGACACCCCGACCGTCGCGCCCGACGACTTCCGAGCAGCGGTCGGCCGGCTGCCCGCGGGCGTCGCCGTCGTGACCCTGCGCTGGCGCGGCACCGACCACGCCGCGACCGTCGGCTCGGTCGTCTCCGTGTCGCTCGAGCCCTCGCTGCTGCTGTTCTGCGTGCACGTCGACGCCCGGCTGCGCGACGCGCTCGACGAGGTCGACACGTGGGCGGTCTCCGTCCTCGCCGACGACCAGGCCCCCACCGCCGACTGGCTCGCGTCGGCCGGCCGGCCCGCGTTCGACCAGCTCGCACGGGTGCCGCACCGGGCCGCCCCCGTGTCCGGAGCCGCGTGGCTCGACGGAGCGGCCGCATGGTTCGACTGCCGCACCACGGACGTGCACCGCGCCGGTGACCACGACGTCGTCGTGGGCACCGTGCTCGCCGCCGAGCAGGGACACGCAGGTGCGGGGGGCCTCGTCCACCTGCGCGGACGCGTCCGACCCGTCCGCTGACGCCGCGCCGCGACGACCGACCCGCGGGCCTCGGCCGCCGATCCGTGGGGGAGGTGCGCGAGAGTCGTGCGCGCCGGGTGAGAACCCCCGACGCGCGGCGCCGAACACGTCGTCGCCTCAGGCGCGCACCGTAGAATCGCGGGCGCGCGTCAGCGCGCAGCCACGCGCCGAACCGTGCGCACCAGCAGGGGAGCAGGATGACCGAGCGGACCGACCGCGACCACTCCGAGCGGCCGGGGACCCCCGCCGCCGACGCCGACGCGACCACCGCGGACGACGCCACGCGTCGTGCCGGCGAGGACGCGGTCGAGGCTCCGACGGAGGCTGACGCCGACGCCGTCGCCGACGCCGACGCCGAGGGCGAGCAGGCCGCGGAGCCCGGGTCCGCCGAGCCCGACGGGTCCGCGTCCGAGGTGACCGCCGCCGGCGACGAGGGTGCTGCGGACGCATCGGCGGACACCGCGCCGGACGAGGACGACGTCGTCGTCCCGGCTGACGCTCCCGCAGACGGCGCGACCGGCACGGTGGCCGACGCCGAGACCGGCACTCCCGCCGCCGAGACCGGCACCCCCGCCGCCGAGGACGGCCCTGCTGCCGACACGGTGAGCGGCGCTCCCGCCGACGCCCAGGCTGGCGCGCCTGCCGACACCGAGCCCGGTGCTCCGCTCGACACCGAGCCTGGTGCTCCGCTCGACACCGAGCCTGGTGCTCCGGTCGGCACGGAGTCTGGTGCTCCGGTCGGCACCGAGCCTGGTGCTCCCGCCGACATCGAGCCTCGCGTTGCGGCCGACGTCGTGCCCGTCGAGTCCGCCTCGCCCCCCTCGCCGACGGGCGGCGCGACCCCGACCGCTCCTGCCGACGACGTCTCGTCGGACGACGTGCCGGGGGAGGCGGCCTCGGCCGCCGCGCCGACGGCCGGCGGTACCGGCGACGCCCCCCTCGACTCCGCCACGTCGACGGACGCTCCCGTCGAGGTGACCTCGACGTCCGAGCCGCCGGCCGACGCCGACGCGCCGTCCGCCGGTGCCCGGACGCTGCCCGACGCCGACGCGAGCGCGTCAGGGCCCTCCGACGAGGTGTCAGCTCCGGCGTCGGAGGACGCCGACGCGAGCGTGTCCGTGCCCTCCGACGATGTGTCGGCGCCGCGATCGGACGAGGCGTCGGCGACGGGCGAGACCCCGGCGTCCGAGGACCCGTCGACGGCTGATGCGGCGGACACGGCGCCCACCGTCTGGCCCGTGTGGGGTGCCCAGGCGGCCACGGCGCGCGCCACGTCGCCCGCCGAGCCTCTCCGGCCGAGCGAGGCCCTCGCCGCGGCCAGGACCCCGGCGGCCGGTGGCGCCGCTCCCGGCGACGCGACCGCACCCGCGCAGCCGACGCCCGAGGCGATGCCCGGTTCGGCAGGCGACGCGACGACGAGCGAGGCCGCCGCGGGCGTCGACGTCTCGACCCGTGCCGTGCCGCGCGTGACGGGTTCCGACGACACGGCGGTCCTCCCGGCAGCCGGAGACGCGAGCGTCGAGGCGCAGGTCGCGGCGACCACCCCCGCCGGGCCCGTGACCGCGGACGAGACGTCCGGTCCGACCGCGACGCAGCCGACGGCTTCCGCCGCGACGCAGCCGACGGCTTCCGCCGCGACGTCGTCGACGGGTTCCGCCGAGACGCAGCCGACGGGTCCCGCCGCGACGCCGCCGACGGGTCCCGCCGCGACGCAGCCGACGGGTCCCGCCGAGACGCAGCCGCCGGGTCCCGCCGCGACGCAGCCGACGGGTCCCGCCGAGACGCAGCCGACGGGTCCCGCCGCGACGCAGCCGACGGGTCCCGCCGCGACGCAGCCGACGGGTCCCGCCGCGACGGAGCCGACACGTCCGTCGACGACGCAGCCGTCCGGCTCGACCGAGACCCCGGCGTCCGGTGACGCTGCAGCACAGCCGCCCGTCCCGCCCGCGCGCGACACGGCCACCGCGCCGTCAGCCACCCCGACGGCGCCGTCGGCCGCCGAGGGTTCGGCGGCGCCGACCCCGACGCGGGTGCCGGTCGCGGACGCGGCCGCAGGGCCGACCACCCCGGCGGGGGCCGGCCAGCAGGCTCCGACGCGTGTCTCCGCGGCAGGTGCCGCCGCGGCACCGTCCGACGCGACGACGCCGACGCAGGCGCGGCCGTCCGCGGACGGTACGCCGACGGCACGGCTCGCCCCGACGGACGCGGCGCCGACCGCGGTGCGCCCCGCCGCGGCGTCCCCGACGTCCCCGCCGGTGCCGACGGACCGGACGCGTGAGGCGCCGGCAGGAGCGGGCGCCTCAGCTCCTGCGGCTGCGGCCGCCGGTGCGGCGACGGTCGGTTCCGGTCCCGCGGCTGCCGCCGCGCCCGGCGGGGCGTTCGCCCCGATCGGTTCGCGTGGTCCGGACCCGCTCGCACCGCGCATCGCGTCGGGGCCCGTCCCGCACGACGGGGACGACCGGGCGGAGTCGCCGCTCGACGTGTTCCAGCCGGACGACGGGCGTCGCCGCTGGGTGCGGCCCGTGCTGGTGATCGCCGGCATCCTGGTCGTGCTGGGCGGGCTGTACGTGGGTGCGTCGTTCGCGCTCGCGGACCGCGTGCCGCGTGGCGCGACGGTCGCGGGCGTCGACGTGGGCGGTCTGTCGTCGCAGGAGGCGGTGGACCGGCTGCAGGAGTCCCTCGCGGACGCGGCCACGCAGCCGGTCCCGGTGGAGGCGCAGGACGTCCAGGCGACGGTGGACCCGGCGACCGCCGGGCTCGTGTTCGACCCGCAGGCGACCGTGGACCGCATGACCGGCGTGGACCTGGCGGACCCCCTGCGGCTGTGGGACCAGATCGTCGGCGTGGGCGCCCGGCAGCCGGTGACGCAGGTCGACGACGCGGCGCTGGGCGCGGCGCTCGAGAACCTGGGCTCGTCGCTCGTGCTCGCACCGGTCGACGGGACGATCGTGTTCGCGGACGGCACGGCGAACGCGACGCAGGCGGCGGACGGCTGGGAGCTGGACGTCGAGGGTGCGACGACGGTGCTGCACGAGGGCTGGCTCGACGCGGCCCGCCCGCTCGCGCTGCCGACCACGACGGTCGAGCCGGCGATCACGCAGGAGAAGACGGACGCGGCGCTGGCGGTCGCGAAGAAGGTCGCGTCGGGACCGGTGTCGGTCACCGTGGGTGACCGCTCGACGACGCTCGAGCCGGCGGTCGTGACGGCGAACGCGTCGTTCGTGCCGGTGGACGGCGAGCTGGTCCTGCAGATGAACGGCGAGGCGCTGAGCGCCGCGGTCCTCGAGGGCCTGCCGGACCTGCTGACGGCGTCGGAGGACGCGCACTTCGACCTGTCGTCGGGCGCGCCGGTGATCGTGCCGGGCACGCCGGGCACGACGCTGGACCCGGCGGCGCTCGCGACGGCGGTGGCGGACGCGGCCGTGGCGAGCACGCGCTCGGCGACGGTGGAGCTGGTGCAGGCCGACCCGGCCGAGTCGACGGCGGAGCTCGAGGCGCTCGGCATCAAGGAGATCGTCTCGGAGTTCTCGACGCCGCTGACGTCGGAGCCGCGCCGGACGCAGAACATCGCGAACGGCGCGTCGAAGATCAGCGGCACGCTGATCCGCCCGGACGAGACGTTCAGCCTGACGGACGCGCTCGGCCCGGTGGACGCGGCGCACGGGTTCGTGCAGGCGGGCGCGATCGTCAGCGGCGAGCACGTCGACGCGTGGGGTGGCGGTCTGTCGCAGATCTCGACGACGACGTACAACGCGGCGCACTTCGCGGGGTTCGAGGACATCGAGCACAAGCCGCACAGCGAGTGGTTCGCGCGCTACCCGGAGGGCCGCGAGGCGACGATCTTCACGGGCACGCTGGACATGCGCTGGAAGAACAACACGCCGTACGGCGCGCTGGTGCAGTCGTGGGTCGAGGGCGGCCGGGTGTACGTGCGGATCTGGGGCACGAAGTACTGGACGGTCGAGTCGACGACGAGCCCGCGCTCGGGCGTCGTCTCGCCGACGACGGTCTACTCGCAGTCCGCGACGTGCGAGCCGCAGTCGGCGGGCAACCCGGGCTTCTCGGTGACGGTGACCCGCAAGCTGTACCTGAACGGCGAGCTCAAGGACACGGACACGAACTCGTGGCGGTACAAGCCGCAGAACAAGATCGTGTGCGGTCCGCCGCCGTCGGCGACCCCGCCGGCCAGCCCGTGACCTGACCGGAACGCGCGCGCGGAACCCGTCGAGGCCCCGGCCCGGCGGGTTCCGCGCGTCTGCGGCTGCGCGAACATCCGGGTCGAGGCGGAGGACGCGGTCCTGCGCCGTGCTCGCGAGCGGCGTCCGGCGTGGCGTCCGACGTCAGCGCGGGCGTCGCGGCGGCGGGGGAGGGACGCGCTTGGCGAGCACGACGTCGGCGCCGGGCACGTCGACGTCGCCGCCGCGCGTGCGGACGGTGAGGCCGTCGTCGTCGCAGCGCACGACGTCGCCGAGGACGTCGGTGAGCCGCGGCTCGCCGGGCGCCGGGTCGTCGTCGCGCCGACGCCGGACGACGACGCGTTCCCCGGGGTGCAGCGCGCGCCAGTCGACGCTCACGCGCCGTCCTCCCGCGTGCGCCACGCGGGCGTCACGACGTCCCGCGAGGTCGGCGACGGCGACCGCTCGTCTCGCTGCCGTGGACACGACCTCACGCGTGCTCGCATGTGGGGGATACTAGGCAGACCCCCTGCGCGTTGGAGGACGCACCGTGACCTATGTCATCGCCGAGCCTTGTGTGGACGTCAAGGACAAGGCGTGCATCGAGGAATGTCCCGTGGACTGCATCTACGAGGGCAAGCGGTCGCTGTACATCCATCCCGACGAGTGCGTGGACTGCGGGGCCTGCGAGCCCGTCTGCCCGGTCGAGGCCATCTACTACGAGGACGACGTGCCCGAGCAGTGGAGCGAGTACTACAAGGCGAACGTCGAGTTCTTCGACGACCTGGGCTCGCCGGGCGGTGCCGCGAAGATGGGTGAGATCGACAAGGACCACCCGATCATCGCGACGCTCCCGCTGCGCGTGCACGGCGACTGACGCCACCTGCGTGGGCTTCCTCACCGGCGCGCTGCCGGACTTCCCCTGGGACACGCTCACCCCGTTCGCCGAGCGCGCGCGCGCGTACCCGGGCGGCATCGTCGACCTGTCGGTCGGCACCCCGGTGGACCCGACGCCCGCGGTGGTGCGTGACGCGCTCGCCGCGGCCGCGGACTCGCCGGGCTACCCGCTGACGCACGGCACGCCCGAGCTGCGCGACGCGGTGGTGCGCTGGTTCGCGCGGCGCCGCGGCGTCCCCGGCCTGGACCCGGCGGCGGTGCTCCCGACGGTCGGCTCGAAGGAGCTCGTCGCGCTGCTGCCGTCGCTGCTGGGCCTGGGCGAGGGTGACGTGGTGCTGCACCCCGCGACGGCGTACCCGACGTACGACGTGGGTGCGCGGCTCGCGGGCGCGACGCCGGTGCCGACGGACGACCCGGCGGCCGTGCTCGCGGACGCGTCGAGCGGTGGTGCGGTGCGGCTCGTCTGGCTGAACTCGCCCGGCAACCCGGACGGCTCGGTGCTCGGTGTCGAGGAACTGCGTCGCGTGGTGGACGCCGCGCGTGCGGCGGCGGAGCGCGACGGCCGGCCGGTCGTGGTGGCGTCGGACGAGTGCTACGCCGAGCTCGCGTGGGAGGAGCCGTGGGCGTCGTCGGGCGTCCCGAGCGTGCTCGACCCGCGTGTGACGGGCGGCGACCTCACAGGGCTGCTCGCGGTCTACTCGTTGTCGAAGCAGTCGAACCTGGCGGGCTACCGGGCGGCGTTCGTCGCGGGTGACCCGGCGCTGGTGGCCCGCCTGCTCGAGCTCCGCAAGCACGCGGGCGTGATCGTCCCGGGTCCCGTGCAGGCGGCGACCACGGCAGCCCTGGCGGACGACGGGCACGTCGCGGAGCAGCGCGAGCGGTACCGGCGGCGACGCCGGCTGCTGCGCGGCGCGTTCGAGGAGGCCGGCTACGTCGTCGACCGGTCCTTCGCCGGCCTGTACCTGTGGGTGCGTCCCGACGGTGGCGGCCAGGACTGCTGGTCGACCGTGGGCGACCTCGCCGCACAGGGGATCCTCGTCGCGCCGGGCGCGTTCTACGGCGCGGCGGCGGCCGGCCACGTGCGGGTCGCGCTGACCGCGTCGGACGAGAAGATCGCGGAGGCGGCCGCCCGGCTCACCGGTGCGTGACGGCGCCGTGCGAGACGTTGTGAGGACCGTCACACCGGGACCCTGGTCCCGTCACGGATTGGTCACGGCAGGCTAGCCGCAGGTACCGTCAAGGCTGGCCAACGAGGGCCGGAGCAGCTGGCCGAGCAGGCCGCACGAACCGACCGCCGGACGCCCAGCGCATCCCCTGGGCCAGGGTCGTCGCAGGAAGGAACCACATGTCGGACGTCGTCACCGCGCCGGTCCAGCTGATCGTCGACGGCCAGTCCCGCGACCTGCCCGTCGTGACCGCGTCCGAGGGGAACGACGGGATCGTCGTCTCCTCGCTCCTGCGCGACACCGGCCTGGTCACGGTGGACCCGGGCTTCATGAACACCGCCTCGTGCGAGTCGAAGATCACGTACATCGACGGCGACGAGGGCATCCTGCGCTACCGCGGCTACCCGATCGAGCAGCTCGCGGAGCAGTCGTCGTTCCTCGAGGTCGCCTACCTGCTCATCCACGGCGAGCTGCCGACGCCGTCGGAGCTCGAGGCGTTCGAGGAGCGCGTCAACCGGCACACGCTGGTGCACGAGGACTTCCGCACGTTCATGGGGACGTTCCCGCGCAACGCGCACCCCATGGCCGTCATGTCGTCGGCGCTCAACGCGCTGTCGACGTTCTACCCGGAGTCGCTCGACCCGCACGACCCCGAGGCCGTCGAGCTCGCGACCGTCCTCATCCTCGCCAAGACGCGCACCATCACGTCGTACGTGCACCGCACGTCGAAGGGCGAGCCGCTGCTGTACCCCGACTACTCGCGCGGGTACGTCGAGGACTTCCTCCGCATGACGTTCGCGGTGCCGTACCAGCAGTACGAGCCGGACCCGGTGGTCGTGCAGGCGCTCGACAAGCTCCTCATCCTGCACGCCGACCACGAGCAGAACTGCTCGACGTCGACGGTGCGCATCGTCGGCTCGTCGAACGCGAACCTGTACGCGTCGGTCGCCGCGGGCATCAACGCGCTGTCGGGCCCGCTGCACGGCGGCGCGAACGAGGCCGTGCTCAAGATGCTCGACGAGATCAAGGCGAACGGCGGCGACGCGACCGCGTTCATGAAGCGCGTGAAGGACAAGGAGCCCGGCGTCCGCCTCATGGGCTTCGGCCACCGCGTCTACAAGAACTACGACCCGCGCGCCGCGATCGTGAAGGAGAGCGCCGACGCGGTCCTCTCGGCGCTCGGCAAGAACGACGAGCTGCTCGACCTGGCCCGCGGCCTCGAGGAGATCGCGCTCAACGACGACTACTTCGTGTCGCGCAAGCTCTACCCGAACGTCGACTTCTACACGGGCCTGATCTACAAGGCGATGGGCTTCTCGGAGTCGATGTTCACGCCGCTGTTCGCGCTGGGCCGCATGCCCGGCTGGATCGCCCAGTGGCGCGAGATGATCAACGACCCGCAGACGAAGATCGGCCGCCCGCGGCAGGTCTACACCGGCGCGACCGAGCGCGACTACACGCCCGTCGCGGACCGCTGACACCTCGCCTCGACGCGACGGCCCGGCACGCACGACGTGCCGGGCCGTCGGCGTCCCCACCGGGCACCGGTCGCGGCCGGCCGTCGCGGCACGGTCGGCGGGTCGCCGCACGGGTCGCCGCGTCCGGCGGCGTCGTGCCTCAGGGCGCGAGCGTCAGCCTGACCTGACCCGTGGTCGGCGCGTCGGCGGCCGTCGCGGCGGTCCAGGACGCCTCCGTGCGGTCCCACACCTGTCCCGCAGTCGCCACCTGCGTCAGCCCGAGCGGCTCGGCGACGGCGACGGCCCACTGGGCGACGGACCACCCGCGCCGTTCGACGGCCGCCTCGTCGGGTGCGGAGAGCGGGACGAGGTCGATCACGACGTCGACACCGCCGTCCTCCCGCGGGGCCGACGTCACGGGCAGCTCGCCGAGGTCGCGATGCAGCCGGGCGGTGACGGCCTCGACCGTCCCCATCCCGGGGGCGGGGTCCCGCAGCGTGCACGAGAGCGCCGCCGGCGACCAGCCGGTCAGCGCGGAGGCGTAGGCGCGGGCGCGGACCTCGTGCTGCGCGTACGCGTCGGGGTAGCCGGACCGCTGCACGGCCTGGGCGGCCTCGGTGATCGGCAGCTCCTCGTAGCCGGGCACCTGCACGAGCCGGTCGTAGAAGATCCCGGTCGCGTAGACGGGGTCCTGCACCTGCTCGGGCGTGCCCCAGCCCTGCGACGGCCGCTGCTGGAACAGGCCGAGCGAGTCGCGGTCGCCGTAGTCGACGTTGACGAGCTTCGACTCCTGCAGCGCGGTGGCGAGCCCGATCGTCACCGCGCGTGCAGGCAGGCCGCGCCGGACCGCGGTCGCGGCGATGAGCGCGGCGTTGTCCGCCTGCTCGGGCGAGAGGAACCACGTGGTGCCGTCGACGGTCGCGGCGCACCGCTGCACGACGGGCGGGGCCTCGTCCTGCAGGCGCAGCACGGTGACGACCGCGGCGACGCCGCCGCCGAGGGCGACGACGAGCGCGACGGCCAGGCAGCCGGCACGTCGTCCGCGGTGCCGCCGGGGGCGTCGGCGGGCCACGGCGTCAGTTCGCGTGCAGGGCGGCGTTGAGCTCGACGCCTGCGCCTGCGCGTGCGACCGCCTCGACCCCGCCCGTGAGCGAGTTGCGGCGGAACAGCACGCCGTGCGCACCCGCGAGCTCGCGGGCCTTGACCACGCGCGGCTCGGCGCCCGGGTCGGGGGCGCCGTCGGCGCTCCAGCCCAGCAGCGTGACCTTGGTGCCCGCGGTGACGTACAGCCCGGCCTCGACCACGCAGTCGTCGCCGAGCGGGATGCCGAGACCGGAGTTGGCGCCGAGCAGGCTGCGCCGGCCCAGCGACACCACGACGCGGCCGCCGCCCGACAGCGTGCCCATGATCGACGCGCCACCGCCGACGTCGGAGCCGTCGCCCACGACGACGCCCGCGGAGATGCGGCCCTCGACCATCGACGTGCCGAGCGTCCCGGCGTTGTAGTTGACGAACCCCTCGTGCATGACGGTCGTGCCGCTCGCGAGGTGCGCGCCGAGGCGCACGCGGTCGGCGTCGGCGATGCGTACGCCGGACGGCACGACGTAGTCGACCATGCGCGGGAACTTGTCGACGCCCAGCACCGTCACGGGCACGCCGGTCGCGGCGCGCAGCCGCGCGCGCGTCGTCTCGAAGCCGTCGACGGCGCACGGGCCGCGGTCCGTCCACACGACGTTCGGCAGGACGCCGAAGATGCCGTCGAGGTTCTGACCGTGCGGCGCGACGATCCGGTGCGACAGCAGGTGCAGGCGCAGGTAGGCGTCGGCGGTGTCGGCGGGCGGGGCGTCGAGGTCGACGACGGTCCTGACGACCTGCACGCGCACGCCGCGCGCGTCGTCGACGCGCTCGCCCGCGACGAGCTCTGCGGGGGCCGTCGCGTCGGCCGGCGGCTCGCCGAGCGCGGGCGCGGGGTACCAGGTGTCGAGCGTCGTGCCGTCGCCGGCGACCGTGGCCAGGCCGAAGCCCCAGGCCGTGCGTGCTGTCATGCGGACAACCCTAGACAACGTGCAGGCGCTTACCGTCCGGTAGCCCGCGCGACGGGCCGGGACGGACCGAGCGCGCCGCGCCCGGCGGCTAGGGTCGCGGTGTGACCGCCACGACGCCTCCCGCCCTCGACCTGCGCGCCGACCTGCTGACGCTGACGCGCGCTGTGTGCGACGTCCCGTCCGTGAGCGGCGACGAAGGTCCGCTGGCGGACGCGGTCGAGGCGGCGCTGCGTGCCTGCCCGCACCTCGAGGTGCTGCGCGACGGGGACGCGATCGTGGCGCGGACCGACCTCGGACGGCCGACGCGCGTCGTCGTCGCGGGCCACATCGACACCGTCCCGATCGTCGACAACGTGCCGACGCGCGTCGAGGGGGAGGGCGCCGAGCGGGTCGTGTGGGGCCGCGGGACCGTCGACATGAAGGCGGGTGTCGCGGTGCAGCTCGCGCTCGCGGCCGAGCTCGACGCTCCGACGCACGACGTCACGTGGGTGTTCTACGACCACGAGGAGGTCGACGCCGACCTCAACGGCCTCGGGCGGCTCGTCCGGACCCACCCGGAGTGGCTCGCGTGCGACTTCGCGGTGCTGTGCGAGCCGACCGCGGGCGGTCTCGAGGGTGGTTGCAACGGCACGCTGCGCGCCGAGGTCCGGCTGACCGGCGTCGCCGCGCACTCGGCGCGCTCGTGGACGGGCCGCAACGCGATCCACGCCGCGGGCGAGGTGCTGCGGCGGCTCGAGGCGTACGAGGCCGCGTCGGTCGAGGTCGACGGGCTCGTGTACCGCGAGGGCCTCAACGCGGTGCTCGTCACGGGTGGCACGGCGGCCAACGTCATCCCCGACGCGTGCGTCGTCACCGTGAACTACCGGTTCGCGCCGTCGCGCACCGTGGAGGAGGCCGCGCAGCACGTGCGCGACCTGTTCGACGGCTACGACGTGGTCGTCACGGACGCCGCGCCCGGTGCGCGTCCCGGCCTCGACCACCCGGCCGCCGCCGCCTTCGCCGAGGTCGTGCTGGCGGTGACGGGGGGCGCGCCCGCGGCGAAGCTCGGCTGGACGGACGTCGCGCGCTTCTCCGCGCTCGGCGTGCCGGCCGTCAACTTCGGCCCTGGCGACCCGCTGCTCGCGCACAAGGTCGACGAGCACTGCCCCGTGGACCAGATCGAGGTCTCGCACGCCGCGCTGCGGGCCTGGCTCACCGCCTGACGGTGGCGTCGTCGGCCGGCCCGGCCGAGGACCGAGCGACGGACCGGCAGCGTTCCGACGACGGACCGCCTGCGGTGGTCCGTCCGGGCCGCGAACCCCCAGGGCCCACGCCTAGAGTCACCCCATGAGCGACGACGGTCAGCCCGCACCCGGCCAGGGATACCGCAAGGGACCGGTGATCCTGCGCGGCCGGCAGATCCCCTCCAGCACGTCCGACCAGCGCCTGCTGAGCCGCGGCGACAGCGCGTCCTGGCTGCACGGCGACCCGTGGCGCGTCATGCGCATCCAGAGCGAGTTCGTCGAGGGGTTCGGCGCGCTCGCCGAGGTCGGGCCCGCGGTGAGCGTGTTCGGGTCGGCCCGGACTCCCGTCGGCAGCGCCGAGTACCGGCTGGGCGTGGAGGTGGGGCGCCTGCTCGCGGCCGCCGGGTACGCGGTCATCACCGGCGGCGGCCCGGGGATCATGGAGGCCGCGAACCGCGGCGCGTTCGAGGAGGGCGGCCTGTCCGTCGGGCTCGGCATCGAGCTGCCGTTCGAGCAGGGCATGAACCCCTACGTCGACCTCGGCGTGAACTTCCGCTACTTCTTCGCCCGCAAGACGATGTTCGTCAAGTACTCCGAGGGCTTCGTCGTGCTGCCCGGAGGCTTCGGCACGTTCGACGAGCTGTTCGAGGCGCTCACGCTCGTGCAGACGCACAAGGTCACGAGCTTCCCGATCGTCCTCGTCGGCCGCTCCTACTGGCAGGGCCTCCTGGACTGGGTGAGCGGGCCGGTCCTCGAACGCGGCATGATCTCCGCCGTGGACCTCGAGCTGCTCAAGGTCGTCGACGACGCCGAGGAGGCCGTCGACATCGTCCGGGAACGCGGTGCGGAGCTGCGCGCGCAGGAGGAGGCCGCCGCGCGGGCGACCGCGGAGGCGGAGTCGTCGCCCGAGGCCGCGGGGTGACCGGCGGGACGGCGCCACCCACGGGGCAGACCGCCCGACCGGTGCCCGCGGCCGGGGCCGTACCGCCGGCGGGAGCGCCGCTGCGGCTGCGGGGTCGTGTCGTCGGCGCGGACCGGCCCGTCGTCATGGCCGTCGTCAACCGCACGCCCGACTCGTTCTACGCCGCCGCGCGCCACGACGACGCGACCGCGGACGCCGCCGTCGCGCGCGCGGCCGAAGAAGGCGCCGACATCGTCGACCTGGGCGGTGTCCGCGCCGGGCGCGGGCCGTACGTCGACGCGGACGAGGAGGTCGCCCGCGTCGTGCCGCTCGTCGCACGCGTGCGCGCCCGCCACCCCGACCTGCTCGTGAGCATCGACACCTGGCGCGCGGACGTCGCGCGCGCCGCAGCCGACGAGGGCGTCGACCTCGTGAACGACACGTGGGCGGGCCACGACCCGCACCTCGTCGAGGTCGCCGCCGAGCGCGGGCTGGGCGTCGTCTGCTCGCACACGGGCGGCGCGCGACCGCGGACCGACCCGTTCCGCGTCGCGTACCCCGGCGACGGGCTCGACGGTGTGCTCGACGACGTGCTGGCGACCGTGACCGCCGGCGCCCGCCGGGCGGTGGCCCTCGGCGTCGACCCGGCGTCGGTGCTCGTCGACCCGACGCACGACTTCGGCAAGAACACCTGGCACTCGGTGCACCTGCTGCGCCGCACGGCCGCGCTCGTCGCGACCGGGTTCCCCGTCCTGATGGCGCTCTCCCGCAAGGACTTCGTCGGCGAGAGCCTGGACCTGCCCGTCGACGACCGGCTCGAGGGCACGCTCGCGGCGACGTCGGTCGCGGCGTGGCTCGGGGCACGCGTCTTCCGGGCGCACGACGTGGCCGCGACGCGGCGGACCGTGGACATGGTGGCCGTCCTGCGCGGCGACGCGGCGCCCGCGCGGGCCGTGCGAGGGCTCGCATGAGCGGTGACCGCACGGCCCCGGGGTCGACGGACGCGCCGGTCGCCACGGACGCCGCCGACGTGCGCGCGTCCACGGCCCCGCGCGCGTGGACCGACCCGCGCGGCTGGCCGTGGTGGGTGCAGGCGCTCGCCGTGTACCTCGCCGGGCGGGCGTTCAGCGCGGTCGCGCTCGTCGTCACCGCGCAGGCGCAGGTCGAGAACTACTGGACGCCCGCGCAGCCGTCGTACCTGCAGTTCACGGGCCTGATGTGGGACGCGAGCTGGTACCGGCAGGCCGCCGAGCAGGGTTACCCGGACACGCTTCCCGTGGGCGAGGACGGGCTGGTCCAGCAGAACGTCTGGGCGTTCTTCCCGCTCTTCCCGATGCTCGTCCGCGGGCTCATGGTGCTGACCACGGGTCCCTGGTACGTGGTCGCCCCGCTCACGGCGCTCGTCCTCGGTGCCGCTGCCGCCGTCGTGATCCACCGGCTCGTCGAGCGCGGGGCGCCGCGCGCCGTCGCCGCACGTCCCGGCCTGCCGCTGGCGACGGTCGCGCTCGTCACGGCGTTCCCGACGGCGGTCGTGCTCCAGGTCGCGTACACCGAGTCGCTCGCGCTGCTGCTCATCGCCGCCGCGCTGCTGCTGCTCGTCGAGCGGCGCTACCTCGCGATGTCCGTCGTCGTGCTCGCGCTCGGCTTCACGCGCGCGGTCGCGCTGCCGATGGCCGCGGTGATCGTGGTGCACGCGGCGGTGCGCTGGTGGCACAGCCGCCGTGGCGAGGACCACCTCGGAGGCCGGGACCTCGGCGGGCTCGCGGCGCTCGCGGTCGCGGCCGGTGTCTCGGGCGTCGCCTGGCCGCTCATCTGCGGCTGGGTCACGGGCGTGCCCGACGGCTACCTGCAGACGCAGGAGTCGTGGCGCGGGCTGCGCGAGGTCCAGCCCTTCGGTGCGTGGGGCTACGTGTCGCAGTTCTGGTTCCAGGAACGTGCGCCGTGGGTGCTCGCCGCGGGGTTCGCGCTCGTGATCGCCGTGCTCGTGGTCCCTGCCGCGTGGCGGCTCGGCAACGAGCTGCACGCCTGGCCCGCCGCGTACCTGCTCTACATCGCGGCGGTGATCGAGCCCGGCAGCAGCCTCGCACGGTTCCTCGTCCTCGCCTTCCCGCTGGGCGCCGTGACGGCCGGCGTCGTGACCCGGCCGGCCGCTGCGCGCCGGCTCTGGTTCACCGGCGTGCTCGTGCTCATGCTCGCGCTCCAGCTCGTCTGGGTCTGGAACATGTGGCGGCTGACCCCGCCGCAGGGCTGGCCGCCGTGACCGGTGCACCTGGACCGGCGTCCGACGTGGAGCCGATCGGGCGGTCCGGGTCGCATCGGTCGAGGTGGGGGACCCTCGGGTGAACTAAGATGGTCGGCGGACCACCGGCCAAGCGGGCCTCTCGTCGCGCGCTCCGCGCACGAGCACCCGGCCGGGACGCACGAGCGAAGGAGAGGCCCCCCGTATGGCCGCGATGAAGCCGAGGACCGGCGACGGACCGCTCGAGGTGACGAAGGAGGGGCGCGGCATCGTGATGCGCGTCCCGCTCGAGGGCGGTGGACGGCTGGTGGTCGAGCTCAACGCGACCGAGGCCGCCGAGCTGGGCGAGGCCCTCACGTCCGTCGTCTCCTGACGACGGACCGCACGACATGGCGAGGTCGACGACAGGTTTCACCGCTTCCATCGGCCGGACGCCGCCCGAGGTGACGTCGGTCGGTGGCGGGCTCGCGACGAGCCCGCTGCTGACCGACGGCTCGGTCGACGCCGTCGCCGTCCCGGTCGCCCCACCGGGACCCGGCGACGAGGGCGTCGAGGCCCGCGAGGGGACCGCCGACGCCGCGGCACGCTACGGCGTCGACCTCGCGGAGATCGCCGAGCGTGTGCGCCTCACGGGCGCCGCCGGCGAGGCGTACGTCCTGCAGCTGCCGCGACCCGTCGGGTCCGCGGTCACGCTGCCCTGGGCCGGGCTGCCCCCGCGCCTGGTCGTCGTGGGAGTCGGCGACGGCTCGCCGCGCGACGTCCGTCGGGCCGGGGCCGCTCTCGCGCGGGCCACCCGCGGCCTGCGCCGCGTCGTCACGACGGTCGGCGCCTACGCCGGTCAGTCGTCGTCCGACGAGGCCGCCGCGGCCCGCGCGCTCACCGAGGGCTACCTGCTCGCCGCGTACCGCACGCCGACGCTCGCGACCGGCAAGCCCGACCCCGCCCCGGCGCCGCTCGTGCTGCTCGGCCGGGACGGCACGCGCGTCGCCGCGGCGATCGACGCGGGTCGGACCTCAGCGCGTGCGACGTGGCTCGTGCGCGACCTGGCCGCGACCCCGTCGAGCATCAAGAACCCCGCGTGGTTCGCCGACCAGGCGCGCCGGCTCGCCCGCGCCGCCGGGCTCGAGGCCACCGTGCGGACGCCGCGCGAGCTCGCCGCCGACGGCTTCGGCGGGATCCTCGCGGTGGGCGCCGGCTCGGCCTCGCCACCGCGGCTGGTCACCGTGTCCTACCGGCCCGCCACCGCGGGTCCCGACGCGCAGCACGTCGTGGTCGTCGGCAAGGGCATCACCTACGACACGGGTGGCCTGTCGATCAAGCCGCGCGAGGCCATGGTCCCGATGAAGACCGACATGACGGGCGCCGCCGTCGCGCTGGCGACCGTGCTCGGCGCTGCCGAGGCCGGCGTCGCGCACCGTGTCACCGCGGTGCTGCCGCTCGCGGAGAACCACGTCGGCGCCGCGTCCTACCGGCCCGGTGACGTCCTCACGCTGTTCGGCGGCACGACCGTCGAGATCGCGAACACCGACGCGGAAGGGCGGCTGGTCCTCGCGGACGCCCTCGCCTGGGCGGACGCGCGCCTCGACCCCGACGTGCTCGTCGACGTCGCCACCCTCACGGGCGCCGCGACGCTCGGTCTCGGCAAGCAGCACGCCGCGCTCTACGGCACCGACGACGCGCTCGTCGCGGCCCTGGCCGCTGCGGGGGAGACCTCGGGCGAGCTCGCGTGGCCCATGCCCCTGGTCGCGGAGTACGAGGAGGCGGTCGCGTCCGACGTGGCCGACCTGCGGCACGTGCCGGTCGACCGCCGGATCGGCGGCGGGTCCATCACGGCCGCGCTGTTCCTGCAGCACTTCGTCGGCGAGCGACGCTGGGCACACCTCGACATCGCCGGGCCGGCCCGCGCGACGGCGGACAAGCACGAGGTCACCGAGGGTGCGACCGGCTACGGCGCGCGCCTGCTGCTGGAGTTCCTCGCCGAGCTGCGCTGACTCCTCAGCGGCGGACGGCTACCAGGAGGCCGTCGCCCGTCGGCAGGAGCGCGGGCAGCAGCCGGTCGTCGGCGCGCACGACGCGGCCGACCTCGCGGATGGTCGTCGTGGTCTCGTCGCGCCGGGCAGGGTCCGCCACGCGGTCGTGCCACAGCGCGTTGTCGACGGCGAGCACGCCACCGGGCCGGAGCAGGCGCACGGCCTGCTCGACGTAGCCCGGGTAGGACTCCTTGTCGGCGTCGACGAACACCAGGTCGTAGCCGCCGTCGGTGAGGCGCGGCAGCACGTCGAGCGCCCGGCCGGAGATCGTGCGCGTCCGCGTGCCCCGCACACCCTCCTCCGCGAAGGCCTCCTTGGCGGCCCGCTGGTGCTCGACCTCGAGGTCGATCGTCGTGAGCACGCCGTCCGCAGGCATGCCGCGCAGCAGGTACAGCGACCCCACACCGGCCCCCGTGCCCACCTCGACGACCGCGCGGGCCTGAGCCGCCGCCGCGAGCACCGACAGCGCGGCCCCCGACCCCGGCAGCACGGGCGTGCAGCCGAGCTGCGCCGCTCGCTCGCGGGCGCGCAGGAGCACGTCGTCCTCGGGGAGGAACTCCTCGCAGTAGACCCAGCTCTGGGCCTTGTCGGTGGAGATGGCAGCCTCCCGGGGCGGTGCAGTGGGGCGTGGGATGCGGCCAGCCTATCGGTGCACCCGTGGCGCCCGAGGGAGGCGGGCGGGGCCGTGGCGGAACTTTCCGCGCGGTCGACGCGTTCCACCAGGACGCACGTCACGATTCGAAGACCGCCGCGCGACCTGGGAGACTGGTGCCCCGTCCGCAGACCCCGAAGGAGCCCGACCCGATGACCACGCCCCCGACCGTCTGGCAGCCGCCGACGTGGGAGCAGATCGTCCGGGACCACTCGGCGCGCGTCTACCGCCTCGCGTACCGCCTCACCGGCAACCGGCACGACGCGGAGGACCTCACGCAGGAGACCTTCGTGCGGGTCTTCCGGTCGCTCAACACCTACACGCCCGGCACGTTCGAGGGCTGGCTGCACCGCATCACGACGAACCTGTTCCTCGACCAGGCGCGTCGCAAGCAGCGGGTCCGCATGGACGCGATGGGCGACGACTCCGACCGCTACGCGTCCGTCGACAGCCTCGGCAGCCCCGAGCGCGCGTACGAGCACGGCAACCTCGACCACGACGTGCAGCGCGCGCTCGACGAGCTCCCGCCCGAGTACCGCGCCGCCGTCGTGCTGTGCGACATCGAGGGCCTGTCGTACGAGGAGATCGCGGTCACGCTCGGGATCAAGCTGGGCACGGTCCGTTCACGCATCCACCGCGCCCGCGCGCGCCTGCGCGACTCGCTGGGCCACCGTGCGCCGGAGGTGCAGGGCACGCACGCCGCCGCGCCCGTCACCGCGTCGGACGCGGCCGCGGATCCCACGCTGCACGTGGTCGGCACCGGCCGGGGGAGCGTGGGGTGAGCCACCTCGGGTCCCGGATCAGCGCGCTCGTCGACGGCCAGCTCTCGGTCGCCCAGACGGAGCGGGCGCTCGCGCACGTCGCGCTGTGCGCGCAGTGCGCGACCGAGCTCGCCGCGGCCCGCGCCGCGCGCCGGGCCCTCGCGTCCGCGGCGGACGACGTCGCGCCCGCCCCTGACCTGACCGCCCGCCTCCTGTCGCTCGCGCCCGAGCCCGACGCCGCGGACGCGCGCCGGCCCCAGCCGCCGCGGGACCCGTTCGCCGCGCCGCCCGACCGGTTCGCGCTCGCGTCGGCCGGCCTCGTGCCGCGCTCGTGGACGGGCCGCTCGACCGCGGGCCTGCGC
The DNA here is from genome assembly GCF_010119915.1 of Cellulomonas sp. H30R-01. Classification (NCBI taxonomy): domain Bacteria; kingdom Bacillati; phylum Actinomycetota; class Actinomycetes; order Micrococcales; family Cellulomonadaceae; genus Cellulomonas; species Cellulomonas sp. H30R-01. The sequence continues at coordinate 320,479 of NZ_CP048210.1, forward strand.
CCCGACCTCACGTCCCGCCGCCACCCGACCCGCCTCGCGGTCGGGTCCGTCGCCGGGCTCGGTGCCGTCGCCGCGATGCTGTTCGTGCTCGGCGAGCGCCCCGAGATCGTGCCCGTGAGCCACCCCGGAGCCGACCTCGCGCTGCTCGCGCAGCCCGCCTCCGGGCCGGGCACGGCTGACGGGCGTCCCGTGCTCGACGACGCCGTCCGCGCCGGTCAGGTCGACCCCGCGACGACGTCGTGGCTGCGCGCGCACGCCTGGTCGTTCCCGACCGACCTGCCCGACGGCTGGTCCGTCACGGGCCTGCGCTGGGCGCAGGGCGGGTCCGTGCTCGAGGTCGACGTGACCGGTCCGGCCGGGACGCTCGTCGTGACCGAGCAGCAGGGCCGGCTCGACACCGACGCGATCGCCGGTGCGCGCGTGCACGACCTCGGTGGGCGTGCCGTGTACGTGCTCGCGTCCGAGCCGTCGCACCTCGCGTGGCAGGCCGACGCGACCGTCGTGCAGGTCGTCGGCGCCGACGGGCACGACGTCCTGGCGCCGCTCGTGGCAGCCTTTCCCGGAGGCGCCTACGACGACGGGGTGCCCGCGCGCATCACGCGCGGCTGGCAGACGGTGACGGGAGCCCTGCAGACCCCATGACGACCCCCGACGAGGCGAGCCGACCGACCGAGCCGGCAGCCGCCCCGGGTGCGACGCCTCGACCCGCCGACGCCACGGCCGAGCCGCAGGCGTCCGCGCAGACTCCCGCGCCCTCGGCCGCACCTGAGACGTTCGAGAACCCGTTCGCGAGCCCGTCGGGGCGGCGCGTCCTGCCGCCCGACCCTGCGCCGCGCGTGGCGCCGACCGCGGCGCCGGCACCGCCCGCCTCGTCGACGGGGACGCCCGACGGCGCGGCGGCCGGGACGTCGCACGCCGGCCAGGGCGTCGACCCGCGCCACAGCCAGCCCGGCGTCGACCCGCGCCCCGGCCAGCCAGGCGCCGACCCGCGCTACGGCCAGCCGGGCCCCACCTCGCGCTACGGGCAGGCCGGTGCCGACCCGCGCTACGGCCAGGCCGGTGCTGACCCGCGCTACGGGCAGGCCGGTGCTGACCCGCGCTACGGGCAGGCCGGGGCTGACCCGCGCTACGGCCAGGCCGGTGCTGACCCGCGCCTCGGGCAGGCAGCCGCCGGCGGCGACCCGCGTGTCGCGCCGGCGGGTCACGGCGGGGGGCCGAGCGGCGCCGCGACCGGGTTCCCGGACCGCGCACCCTTCCCGCAGCCCGACCCCCGCACCGACCCGCGGTTCGTGCGCGTCAGCCGCCGCGCGGCCCGCAAGGCCGCGGGGGCGACGGGTGTCGACCTCGGGACGGCAGGCGCGGCGCACGTGAGCGCCGCCCCCGCCCTTGCCTTCCGTCCCGACGCGCCGGGCTACGGCACCGAGGGCCGCGTCCCGCTCAGCGCGCCGGGCGACGGCGCGGGGCACGCGGGGACGCCGCACGTCCTGGCCGGCCCGCGGCGTCGTCGGCGGACGCTCTCGGTCGTGTGGGTGGTGCCGCTCGTGGTGCTCGCGCTCGTGGCGGGCGTCCTGGGCGGCCTGCTCGGTGCGCGGTTCGGCGAGGACGACCACCTCGCGGACGCGGGCCTGCCGACGACCGTCCCGGGTGCGGCGGACGTCGCGCGCGCACCCGAGTCGGTCGCGGGCATCGCGGCGACGGTCCTGCCCAGCGTCGTGTCGATCGAGGTCGACGGGCCGCAGGGCACCGCGACGGGCTCGGGCTTCGTGCTGCGCGCGGACGGCTACCTCGTGACCAACAACCACGTGGTCGCCGAGGCCGCGGACGCGGCGACCTCGATGACGGTGACGTTCGCGGACGGCAGCGAGGAGAGCGCGACGGTCGTCGGGCGGACGTCGGAGTACGACCTCGCGGTGCTCAAGGTCGCCGTGACCGGGCTGACGCCGCTGCTCCTGGGCGACTCGGACGCGGTCGTCGTGGGCGACCCGGTGGTCGCGATCGGCGCGCCCCTGGGCCTGGCCGGCACGGTCACGACGGGCATCGTCAGCGCGCTCAACCGGCCGGTGTCGGCGGGTGACGAGGAGGACACCGCGTTCATCAACGCGATCCAGACCGACGCGGCGATCAACCCGGGGAACTCGGGAGGCCCGCTCGTCAACGCCAAGGGCGAGGTGATCGGCGTCAACTCGGCGATCGCGCAGCCGCCGGGCACGCCGTCGACGTCGGGCGGCAGCATCGGCCTGGGCTTCGCGATCCCGTCGAAGCAGGTGCGCCGCACGGCCGAGCAGCTCATCGAGACGGGCCGCGCGACATACCCGATCATCGGCGTGCTGCTGGACCAGCGGTACGTGGGCGAGGGCGTGCAGGTGTCGACCGAGGACCGCGACGGGACGCCCGCCGTCTCGCCGGACGGCCCCGCGGAGCGCTCGGGCATCCGTCGCGGCGACGTGATCCTCGCGATCGACGGCCGTCCCGTGACGGACCCCGACGAGCTGATCGTCGCGATCCGCGCGCGGACCCCGGGGGAGACGGTCGTCCTGCGCGTGCGCACGGGCTCCGACGAGCGCGACGTGCGGGTCCGGCTCGACGAGGCCGACGCCCGCTGAGACGCCTCCGGGCGGGCCGCCGACCGGGGCCTGCCGGCGGTCCGCGCGGGGTACCCTGACCCGGTGTTCGGAATCAACGGCGGGGAGCTGCTCGTGCTCTTCCTCGTCGCGGCCTTCGTGATCGGCCCCGAGCGCCTGCCGAGGTACGCGGAGCAGCTGGGCCACTGGGTCCGGCGCGCACGCCAGTTCGCCGCCGACGCCAAGGCGCGCGTCGACGAGGAGCTCGGCGAGGAGGCCCGCGACGTCGACTGGGCGGCGCTCGACCCGCGCAAGTACGACCCGCGCCGGATCGTGCGCGAGGCCCTGCTCGACGACCTGCCGCCGACCTCCGGACGCGCCCCCGCGCGACCCTCGCCGTCCGCCCGTGCCGCCGCCGCGACGGGCGGCGCTGCCGCTGCCGCGGCTGCCACGAAGGGCGGAGGGGTCGGGGTCGCGGGTGACCCGGGCGACCGATGGCGGAGCGCACCGTTCGACGACGAAGCCACCTGACGTAGCGCGTCGGCGCGCGGTCGCCGACGTGGCCGGTCGAGGTCCCGCCTCACCGGTCCCGCCGCCCGCGCAGACGCACCCCCCGCACGCACCCCGTCGTCCCGCTCCTGGGCGGGCACGGCGCACCGACAGAATGGACTGAGGGTCCGCATGGCCACGCACCGCTCGCGCATCTTCTCCGGGATGCAGCCGACGTCCGACTCGCTCCAGCTCGGCAACTACCTGGGCGCGCTCACGCAGTGGGTCGCGCTGCAGGACGACCACGACGCGATCTACTGCGTCGTCGACCTGCACGCGCTGACCGTCAACCCGGACCCGGCGGTCCTGCGGGACCGGACGCGGCGCACGGCGGCGCAGTTCCTCGCCGCGGGCGTCGACCCGGCCCGGTCGATCCTCTTCGTGCAGTCGCACGTCCCCGAGCACGCGGAGCTCGCCTGGCTGCTGTCGTGCCAGACGGGCTTCGGCGAGGCCGGGCGGATGACGCAGTTCAAGGACAAGTCGAGCAAGCAGGGGACCGAGGGCACGACGGTCGGGCTCTTCACGTACCCGGTGCTCATGGCGGCGGACATCCTGCTGTACGACACCAACCTCGTGCCTGTCGGCGAGGACCAGCGCCAGCACCTCGAGCTGTCCCGCGACCTCGCGCAGCGCCTCAACCACCGGTTCGGCAAGGACACGGTCGTCGTGCCGGAGCCCCACATCGTCAAGGCGACCGCGAAGATCTACGACCTGCAGGACCCGACGTCGAAGATGAGCAAGTCGGCCGAGAGCCCGAACGGCCTCATCGAGCTGCTCGACGACCCGAAGGTCATCGCGAAGCGCATCAAGTCGGCGGTGACGGACACCGAGCGCGAGATCCGCTTCGACCCGGCGGCCAAGCCCGGCATCTCCAACCTCCTGACGATCTACTCGGCGCTCGCGGGCCGGCCCGTGGACGCGCTCGTCGCGGAGTACGAGGGCAAGGGCTACGGCGACCTGAAGAAGGACGTCGCCGAGGTCGTGCTGGCCTTCCTCACGCCGTTCCAGGAGCGCGTGCACGGCTACCTCGCAGACCCCGCGTCGCTCGACGCGGTGCTCGCCGACGGTGCCGACCGGGCGCAGGAGATCGCGGCGCCGACGCTCGAGCGCCTCTACGACCGGTTCGGCCTGCTGCGCCGTCGCGGGTCGCGCCGGGTGGTCCGCGACGAGGTCGACGCCGGGGTGGGGATCGGGGCATGAGGCTGCCGGAACGCACCGGCGACCAGCTCCGCATCGGGGTCGCCGTCACGGTCCCCGAGCCGTGGGGCAGCGAGCTGCGCGCCGCGCGGTCCCGCTACGGCGACCCGCTCGCCGACTTCATCCCGCCCCACATCACGCTGCTGGGTCCGACGGTCGTCGAGCCCGAGGAGATGGCGGAGGTCGACGCGCACCTGTCGAAGGCCGCGGCCCGGCACACGCCGTTCGTCGTGCGGCTGCGGGGGACGGCGACGTTCCGGCCGGTGTCGCCGGTGGTGTTCGTCGAGCTCGCCGACGGCGCCGAGGGCTGCGCGGCGCTCGAGCGCTCGGTCCGGACCGGCGTGCTCGACCAGGAGCTCCGGTTCGACTACCACCCGCACGTCACCGTCGCGCACGAGGTGCCCGACGACCGGCTCGACGCGGCCGCGGCCGGGCTGGCGGACTTCGAGGCCGCGTTCGTGGTCACGGAGTTCCACAGCTACCTGCACGGCGACGACGGCGTCTGGCGTCCCGTGCGGGACTTCGCCCTCGACCTCGGGTCCGCACCCGTGGGCCTGCTGACGTCGGACGACGCGTCCGACGCGGATGCCGGAGCGGTGCGCCCGACCTAGGGTCGAGGCATGACGAGCGAGCCGACGGACGTGACCAGCCCGGCGGCCGGCTCGGGGGCCGCCCAGGCGCGTGCGCAGCGGACCGAGGACGCGTCGCTGCCGCGCAAGCGCCCGTCGCTCGTCGAGCGTGCCAAGGCCGTCCTCGCGTGGTGGCAGCAGACGCGTCCCGCGCGCGCGAACGCCCGCTTCGGCGCTGCCGGGGGCGGGCTGCTCACCGGCGGGATCGCGTACGCCGCGCTGTTCTCGGTGTTCGCCGGGCTCACCATCGGCTACACGATCTTCATGGCGGTGCTCGGCGACAACGCCGACCTGCGTCAGCAGGTGCTCGCGGCGATCGACGACACGCTGCCGGGTCTCATCGACACCGGGGAGAACACAGGGCTCATCGACCCCGACTCGCTCGTGCTGAACCCCGCGCTCACCGTCGCGGGTGTCGTCGCCCTCGTCGTCCTCGTCCTGAGCGCCATCTCCGCGACCGCTGCGCTGCGCACCGGCGTGCGCGCGATGTTCGGGCGGGTGACCGGCGACAACGCCGTGTTCTCGAAGCTGCGCGAGCTCGGCGGGTTCGTCGGGATCGCGCTGGCGGTGCTCGTGTCCGCCGTCCTCACGACGGCGGCGACCGCGGCGTCCGACTGGTTGACGACGCTCGTCGGCTGGCCCGACACGTCGGGCACCGTGGCGGCGGCGCTCGTGTCGTTCGTCGTCGACGCCGCGATGTTCATGCTGATCGTGTGGTTCTTGGCGGGGCAGCGACCGGCCTTCAAGGACCTCTGGTGGGGAGCCGTCATCGCGGCTGTGGGCATCGGCGTGCTCCGGCTGCTCGGGACGTCCGTCGTCGCCGGCAGCGCGACGCGCAACCCGGTGCTCGCGTCGTTCGCGGTCATCGTCACGCTGCTGATCTGGATCAACCTGCTGGCGCGCATCGTCCTGCTGGCCGCCGCGTGGACCGCGGACCCGCCGCAGGAGAAGCCCGAGGACGTCGAGAGCCCCGTCGGCGCCGACTGACGCCTCGGGCACGACGACAGGCGACCGGGAGCCGCAGGCCTGCCCCGACGGTGCCGGCCCCCTCGGGTGCTGCCGAACCCCCGAGCCTCCGGTGTGCTGACCCCTCCCGCGTCTCCGGCCGCTCAGAGCAGCGCGCGGATCGCCGGTGCGTGCGCGCGCAGGGTGGCGATCCGGGCGCGGGTCGAGGCAGGCTCGCCGATCTCCCCGAGGCGCAGCATCCCGGGGTCGCCGCGGCGCTGCCCCTCCTCGATCCGGTCCGACGCGTCGGTCATGCGGACGGTCACGTGGTCGAGGATCACGGCGGGGTCGACGTCGCCGTACGCCTCGGCCATGACGCGCAGGCCGTGCGCGGCGGTGGCGTGGTCACCGTCCGGGAACAGGAGCGGCGCGTTCCACGCGAAGATCGCGAGGTCGTCGATCGGGCGCCCGGGGCCGGCGACGTCCCAGTCGAAGACGCCCGCGAGCTCGTCGCCGTCGAAGGCCATGTTGTACATCGCGGTGTCGTGGTGGCAGACGATCTCGTCCGGCTCCAGCGCGCGCTCGAGGAACCGCCAGCGACGGCTGTCCCGCGGGAAGCCCGCCACGACGTCGTGGAAGTGCCGCAGCCACCGCATCGCCGCCCGCACCTGGCCGTCGGTGAGCGTCTCGACGCCGATCGGCACGACCCGGCCGGGCAGGTACGTGAGGACCTCGCGGCCCTGGTCGTCGGTGCCGAGGACGCGCGGGACGTGCGGCAGGTCCGTCGTCGCGAGGAAGTCGAGCAGCTCGTGCACGGCGGGGGTCCACGGGCCGGTCGGGCGGCGGACGGTGTCGCCGACGCGCACCGCGCCGCCCACGTTGCCGCCCTCGAGCGGGATCTCGACCTCGTCGGAGGCGGGCGAGTCGACGGCGTCAGGTGGCAGCACGACCGACACCGTACGGGACGGGCCTGTCAGCGCGCCGCCCGTTCCGGCACCGCGACGCCGCGCCGCTCGAGCTCCTCGCGCACCGTGCGCGGGATGTCGCGGCAGCCGCACTCCTGCGCGTGCGCGAGGTGCCACGCGACGCGGTCGTCCATCGGTGCACCCTGACCCAGCACGTGCGCGTCGTGCCACTCGGCGTTCATCCGCCCAGCCAAGCACCGCGGCCCGACCCGGTCGAGTGGCCGGAGGTCCCGAGAACGCCGCGAGGCCGCCCCGACGACGGGACGGCCTCGCGAGCGAGCAGGTGTGGTGCGCCGGGTCAGAAGGCGCGCGTGATCATCGCGCGCTTCACTCGCCTCCCCGCGGCCTCGGTGGTGCGCCGGGTCAGAAGGGGCGCGTGATCATTGCGCGCTTCTCTCGCCTCCCCGCGGCCTCGGTGGTGCGCCGGGTCAGAAGGCGCGCGTGATCATCGCGCGCTTCACTTCCTGGATCGCCTTCGTGATCTCGATCCCGCGCGGGCACGCCTCGGTGCAGTTGAAGGTCGTGCGGCAGCGCCACACGCCCTCCTTGTCGTTGAGGATCTCGAGGCGCTGCGCCCCGCCCTCGTCACGGCTGTCGAAGATGAAGCGGTGCGCGTTGACGATCGCGGCGGGGCCGAAGTACTGGCCGTCGGTCCAGAACACCGGGCAGGACGACGTGCACGCGGCGCAGAGGATGCACTTGGTGGTGTCGTCGAACCGCTCGCGCTGCTCGGCGGACTGGCGACGCTCCTTGGTGGGCTCGGTGCCGGTCGTGATGAGGAACGGCATGATCTCGCGGTAGGACGCGAAGAACGGCTCCATGTCGACGACGAGGTCCTTGACGACCGGCAGGCCCTTGATGGGCTCGACGGTGATCGGCTTGGACGGGTCGAGGTCCTTCAGCAGCGTCTTGCAGGCGAGGCGGTTGCGGCCGTTGATGCGCATCGCGTCGGAGCCGCACACGCCGTGCGCGCACGAGCGGCGGAACGTGAGCGAGCCGTCCTGCTCCCACTTGACCTTGTGCAGGGCGTCGAGCACGCGGTCGGTGCCGTGCGCCTGCACGCGGAACTCGTCCCAGTGGGGGACCGGCGTGGCGCCGTCGTCGGACGGCAGGTAGCGCATGACCTTGAGCGTGACCTCGAACGAGGGCACGGCCCCGACCTCGGGGGTGGCGTCGAGCGTGGCAGTCATCAGTACTTGCGCTCCATCGGCTGGTAGCGGGTGACGGTGACGGGCTTGGACCCGAGCACCACCTGGTAGTCGTCGAAGACCGTCGTGTGCGCGAACGACCCCTTGTGGTCGCCGTCCGAGTCGCTGCCCCACAGGCGGTGTCCCTTGGCGGCCAGCGGCCGGCGGTAGGCCATCGTGTGCTGCATGTAGCCCTTGTCGTCGCGGTCCGGGTAGTCCTCCCGGAAGTGCCCGCCCCGCGACTCCTTGCGGTTGAGCGCGCCGACGACGACGGTCTCGGCGATGTCGAGGAGGAAGCCGAGCTCGACGGCCTCGAGGAGGTCGGTGTTGAACGTGCGGCTCTTGTCCTGGACGCTCACGGACGCGAACCGCTTGCGCAGCGCCCGGAGGTCGGACAGCGCCTGCTCGAGCGACTCCTCGGTGCGGAACACCTGCGCGTTGGCGTCCATCGTCTCCTGCAGCGCGCGGCGGATGTCGGCCACCCGCTCGCCGTCGCCGCGGGTGCGGATGGTCTCGAGCTCGGCCTCGACGGTGGCCGCCGGGTCCTCGGGGATCTCGACCCACTGCGCGCCGACGGCGTACTGCGCCGCGCTGATGCCGGCACGCTTGCCGAAGACGTTGATGTCGAGCAGGGAGTTGGTGCCGAGACGGTTCGACCCGTGCACCGAGACGCACGCGACCTCGCCCGCGGCGTACAGGCCCCGGATGACGTCGGTCGCGTTGCGCAGGACCTCGCCCTCGATGTTCGTCGGGACGCCGCCCATCGCGTAGTGCGCGGTCGGGTAGACGGGCACGGGCTCGGTGTACGGCTCGACGCCCAGGTAGGTCCGCGCGAACTCGGTGATGTCGGGGAGCTTCGCGTCGATGTGCGCGGGCTCGAGGTGCGTGAGGTCGAGCAGCACGTAGTCCTTGTTCGGACCGGCGCCGCGGCCCTCGCGGACCTCGTTCGCCATGGACCGGGCGACGATGTCGCGCGGCGCGAGGTCCTTGATGGTGGGCGCGTAGCGCTCCATGAACCGCTCGCCCTGCGCGTTGCGCAGGATGCCGCCCTCGCCGCGCGCGGCCTCCGACAGCAGGATGCCGAGGCCCGCGAGGCCCGTCGGGTGGAACTGGAAGAACTCCATGTCCTCGAGCGGGATGCCGCGGCGGTACGCGAGCGCCATGCCGTCGCCGGTCAGCGTGTGCGCGTTCGACGTGGTCTTGAAGATCTTGCCGGCGCCGCCGGTCGCCAGGACGACGGACTTGGCGCGGAACACGTGGATCTCGCCGGTCGCGAGCTCGTACGCGACGACGCCCGAGACGTTGACCTCCTCGCCGTCGGGCACGTGGCCCGCCGCGAGGTCGTGGTCGACGAGCAGGTCGAGCACGTAGAACTCGTTGAAGAACTCGACGTCGTTCTTCACGCACTGCTGGTAGAGCGTCTGCAGGATCATGTGCCCGGTGCGGTCCGCGGCGTAGCAGGACCGGCGGACGGCCGCCTCGCCGTGGTTGCGGGTGTGACCGCCGAACCGGCGCTGGTCGATCTTGCCCTCGGGCGTCCGGTTGAACGGCAGGCCCATCTTCTCCAGGTCGAGGACCGCGTCGATGGCCTCCTTGGCCATGACCTCGGCGGCGTCCTGGTCGACGAGGTAGTCACCGCCCTTGACGGTGTCGAACGTGTGCCACTCCCAGTTGTCCTCCTCGACGTTCGCGAGCGCGGCGCACATGCCGCCCTGCGCGGCACCCGTGTGGGAGCGCGTCGGGTAGAGCTTGGAGATGACGGCGGTCCGCACGCGCGTCGACGACTCGAGGGCCGCGCGCATGCCCGCGCCGCCCGCGCCGACGATGACGACGTCGTACTGGTGGGTCTGCATCGGTGGCGATGCCTTCCTGCTGGCGAGCTGGGGGTGGGGGTGGTCCGACGTCGGCGTCAGGCCGTGCAGAACGAGGGGAGCAGGTCCGCCGGGCTGCCCGTCGGGCAGGGGTCGAACGTGAAGATGACCAGCGTCCCGAGCACGACGACGAGGACGAACGCGAAGTACAGGAGGCCCTTGAGGACCAGGCGCGTCGTGTCCTTCTCGGCGTAGTCGTTGACGATCGTCCGCATGCCGTTGGTGCCGTGGATCATCGCGAGCCACAGCATGAGCAGGTCCCAGACCTGCCAGAACGGCGACGCCCACTTGCCGGCGACGAACCCGAAGTCGATCGCCGTGACGCCCTCACCGGCGACCAGGTTGACGAACAGGTGCCCGAAGATCAGCACGACGAGCAGGACGCCCGACGCGCGCATGAAGACCCAGCCGTAGAGCTCGGTGTTGCCGCGCGTGGTGCGACGGCCGGGGCCCGCCTTGGGCGGACGCGGGGCCTTGGGGTCGGCGACGAGGCTCATCACTCACCTCCGAAGACGTGCATGAGGTGACGCGGCAGGAAGCCGGCCATCGTCACGACGAACAGGCCGAGCACGACCCAGAGCATCACGCGCTGGTACTTCGTGCCCTTGGACCAGAAGTCGACCAGGATGATCCGGATGCCGTTGAAGGCGTGGAACACGATCGCGGCGACGAGCCCCGCCTCACCCAGACCCATGATCGGGTTCTTGTAGGTGGCGATGACCTCGTTGTACGCCTCGGGCGACACCCGCACGAGCGACGTGTCGAGCACGTGCACGAGCAGGAAGAAGAAGATGGCGACGCCGGTCACGCGGTGCGCGACCCACGACCACATGCCTTCGCGCCCTCGGTAGAGCGTTCCAGCCGGCGCTTTGGCAGGCGCTGCGGGCACTGGGGGGCCTCCTGGCGAGTCAGGGGTGAGCCACGGCGGGAACGTCCCTGACCCCGCCGTGCCTGTCGGTCTCACTGTATAGACACGTCCCCCTCGCTCCCCGCCGGGCTGGGCCCTTGGTCCCGCGCGGACGGCCGTTTGTGAGCAACTCCACACGCGGCGGGCCCGGTGACCGGCGCCGCTAGCCTGGGCGCCATGTCGACCGCGTCCACGTCCTCGCCCGTGCCCGCGCAGGGTCCGATCCCGGGCTTCCACGCGGTCGTCCCCGCCGGCGGCGCCGGCACGCGGCTGTGGCCGCTCTCGCGCGCCGGGCACCCCAAGTTCCTGCACGACCTCACGGGGTCGGGCCGCACGCTGCTGCAGGCGACGGTCGACCGTCTCGTCCCGCTCGTCGGCGACGACGGCGTGCTGGTCGTGACCGGCCACCGGCACGCGGACGCCGTGGCCGCCCAGGTGCCGACGCTCGTCGGCGGCGTCGACGGCGACCGGCTGCTCGCCGAGCCGTCGCCGCGCGACTCGATGGCCGCGATCGGGCTCGCGGCGGCCGTCCTGCTCGAGCGGCACGGCGAGGACGTCGTGCTCGGGTCGTTCGCGGCCGACCACGTCATCAGCGGCACCGAGGCGTTCGAGCGCGCGGTGCGCGAGGGCGTCGTCGCGGCGCGCGCGGGCTACGTCGTGACGGTCGGCATCCGCGCGACCGGGCCGTCGACGGCGTTCGGGTACGTCCGGTCGGGCGACCCGCTGGGCCTCGCCGGCGCGCCGACCGTGCACCACGTGCGCGGCTTCACCGAGAAGCCCGACGAGGAGACCGCGACGGCCTACCTGGCGACGGGGGAGTACCGCTGGAACGCGGGCATGTTCGTCGTGCGGGCGCGCGTGCTGCTCGACCACCTCGCGACGCAGCTGCCCGCGCTGGCCGACGGGCTCGTCGAGATCGCCCGCGCCTGGGACGGGCCGAACCGTGACGAGGTGCTCGGTCGCGTGTGGCCGACCCTGACGAAGATCGCGATCGACCACGCGATCGCCGAGCCCGTGGCCGCCGCGGGCGGCGTCGCCGTCGTGCCGGGCGACTTCACGTGGGACGACATCGGCGACTTCGCGTCCCTCGGCGGCCTCCTCGCGGACCCCACGCTCGGTGACGCCGCGGCCGTGCTGCGCGTCGACGCCGCCGACGCGCTCGTCGTCGCGGCCGGGGGGCGCACCGTGACGGTCGTCGGCGTGCCGGACGCGGTCGTCGTCGACACCCCCGACGCGGTGCTCGTCACCACGCGCGCGCACGCGCAGTCCGTGAAGTCGGCCGTCGACGGCTGGCGCGAGCGCGGCCGGGACGACCTGCTCTGACGCCCGCCCCGGCCGGGCCGTGGACGTCGGGGCCGGGCCGGGCCCTGCGGGCTAAGGTCGAGAGCGTGCCCGACACGTCCACCTCCGTCCCCACGCTCGTCCCGGCGCTCGACGTCCCCACGCGGTCGACCGACCCGCAGGTGGTGCGGCTCGCGGCCCTGCTCGACACGCTGCGTGACGAGCTCGTCGAGGTCCGCCGCGATCTGCACGCGCACCCCGAGCTCGGGCGCACGGAGGAGCGGACGACGCGCGTGGTCGCGGAGCGCCTGCGCCTGGCGGGGCTGTCCCCGCACCTGCTGCCGGGGTCCGGCCTCGTGTGCGACATCGGTCCGTCGCCCGCCGTCTCGGGGCGTCGGCGGATCGCGCTGCGTGCCGACCTGGACGCGCTGCCCGTCGCCGACGCGTGCGGCCTGCCCTGGGCGTCGACGAACCGCGGGGTCGCGCACGCGTGCGGCCACGACGTGCACACCGCCGCGGTGCTGGGCGCGGGGCTCGCGCTCGCGGAGCTCGCGGCGTCGGGCGAGCTCGCCACCGGGGTGCGGCTGGTGTTCCAGCCCGCCGAGGAGGTGCAGCCGGGCGGCGCGATCGACGTGATCAACGCGGGCGGGCTCGACGGCGTGGCGCAGATCTTCGGGATCCACTGCGACCCGAAGGTCGACGTCGGCCAGGTCGGGACGCGCATCGGGCCGATCACGTCGGCGAGCGACGAGGTGCAGGTCGTGCTGACGGGCTCGGGCGGGCACACGTCGCGCCCGCACCTGACGGGTGACCTGGTCTTCGGGCTGGGGCAGGTCATCACGCAGGTGCCCGCGATCCTGGGCCGTCGGCTGGACCCGCGCTCGGGCGTCAACCTCACGTGGGGCGAGGTGCACTCGGGCACGGCGCACAACGCGATCCCGGCGTCCGGGACGGTGCGCGGCACGCTGCGCTGCCTCGACGTCCGCGCGTGGGAGAAGGCGTCGGACGTGTTCCACCAGGCGGTCGAGCAGGTCGTCGCGCCGCTCGGGCTCGAGGCGGAGGTCCGTCACCACCGCGGCGTGCCGCCGGTCGAGAACGAGGAGCGCTCGACGGGCGTGCTCGAGGCCGCGGCGCGCGACGTGCTGGGCCCGGACGCGGTGCTCCTCACGGAGCAGTCGCTCGGCGGCGAGGACTTCGCGTGGTACCTGACGAAGGTGCCGGGCGCGATGGCGCGGCTCGGCACGCGCACGCCGGGCGGCCGGACGCACGACATCCACCAGGGCGACCTCCGCGTCGACGAGCGCGCGGTCGAGGCTGGCGCGCTGCTGCTGGCCAGGGCGGCGCTGCTCGCGGGACGGCACTGACGCCGCAGGTCGCCGGACAGGCGTCCGATGTCCGGGTCGTCCGTCTCTCCTGACGAGATGGCGCGTCCGTCACCTGGTCGGACATTCCAACTAGGTAACGGATCCTCGGCGGATACCGCCTGGTAACAAGCGCGACACGCGACGCTCACTACTGTCCGAAGCATCGACGCCGGGCGCGACCGTCCCGGCGACGGCCCACCTGCCGTCCGGCGGTCGGCTGACGAGACCAGGAGAATCGCGTGAAGAAGATCATCCGTGTGGCTGCGCTCGGCGGCGCCGTCGCCCTCGCCCTCGCGGCCTGTGGCAGCGCACCCGAGGACACGAACGAGACCGCCGGCGGAGGTGACACCGCCGCGGCGACCGACTTCAAGGGCTGCATGGTCTCCGACTTCGGTGGGTTCGACGACAACTCCTTCAACCAGTCCGGCATCGAGGGCCTCGAGCGGGCCGTCGACGAGCTCGGCATCGAGCAGGCGACGGCCGAGTCGACGGACGCCGGCCAGTACAAGACGAACGTCGACTCGATGATCCAGGCCTCCTGCGACCTGATCATCACCGTGGGGTTCAACCTGGCCGACACCACAGCCGAGGCCGCGGACGCGAACCCCGACCAGCACTTCGCGCTGATCGACTCCGGTGTCGACCCGGCGCGCGACAACGTCAAGCCCCTCCTGTTCAACACCCAGGAGGCGGCCTACCTCGCCGGGTACGTCGCGGCCGCGATGTCCAAGACCGGTGCCGTCGGCACGTTCGGCGGCGAGCCGTACCCGTCCGTCACGATCTTCATGGACGGCTTCTACGACGGCGTCCAGAAGTACAACGAGGACAACGGCACGGCGGTGAAGGTCCTCGGGTGGGACAAGACCGCGCAGAACGGCACGTTCACGAACACGTTCGAGATCACCGCGAAGGGCGAGGAGGCAACCAATGCCCTCATCGCGCAGGGCGCTGACGTGATCCTTCCCGTGGCCGGCCCCGTCGGGGAGGGCGCGCTGACCGCTGCCCGTGCCGCGGGGGGCGTCCTGGTCATCGGGGTCGACTCCGACTTCTGGGAGCAGCCCAAGTACGCGCAGTACAAGGACATCATCCTGACGTCGGTCCTCAAGCAGATCGGCCAGTCGGTCTTTGACACCATCTCGGCCACGGCCGAGGGCGAGTTCGACGCCGAGCCCTACGTGGGCACCCTCGCCAACGAGGGGGTGGGTCTCGCCCCGTTCCACGACCTGGAGAGCAGCGTCCCGGCGGACGTGGTCACGAAGATCGACGAGCTGAAGCAGCAGATCGTCGACGGTGACCTCACAGTCGAGTCTCCCTCGCAGAACTGATCCACCGCTGTCCGGCCCAGGCGCGTCGTCGAGCGCCTGGGCCGGACAGCGCCGCGCCGTCTCATCGGTCCGTGCGCGACGGATGTCGCGGTGCCACAGTGAGGCCAGGACGGCCCGTCGAAGGAGGACCACGCATGAAGCTCGAGCTCCGGGGCATCACCAAGAGGTTCGGGTCGCTCGTCGCGAACGACAGCATCGACCTGACCGTCAACCCTGGTGAGATCCACGCGCTCCTCGGCGAGAACGGTGCCGGGAAGAGCACTCTCATGAACGTGCTCTACGGCCTCTACGAGCCCGACGGCGGGCAGATCCTGCTCGACGACCAGCCGGTGGCCTTCACGGGACCAGGTGACGCGATGGCCGCGGGCATCGGCATGGTCCACCAGCACTTCATGCTCGTCGACGTGTTCACGGTGGCGGAGAACGTCGTCCTCGGCCACGAGCCGATGCGTGGCGGCCGGCTGATCGACGCTGGACGTGCACGCGAGCTGGTGCGTGAGATCTCCGACCGCTTCGGCTTCCAGGTCGACCCCGATGCTCTCGTCGAGGACCTGCCGGTCGGCGTCCAGCAGCGCGTCGAGATCATCAAGGCGCTCTCCCGCGACGCGCGCGTCCTCATCCTCGACGAGCCGACGGCGGTCCTCACACCGCAGGAGACCGACGAGCTGATCGCAATCATGCGTCAGCTCAAGGAAGCGGGAACCTCCATCGTCTTCATCACGCACAAGCTGCGTGAGGTGCGGGCGATCGCCGACCGCATCACGGTGATCCGTCGGGGCGCGGTCGTCGGGGCGGCCAGCCCGACGTCGACCGAGCAGGAGCTCGCGTCGATGATGGTGGGTCGGTCTGTCACCCTGGGCGTCCACAAGGAGCCGGCGCAGACCTCGGGTCGCCGTCTGGTCGTCCGGGAGCTCACTGTGCTCGACCCGAACGACGTGCCGGTCCTCGACCGGGTCGACCTGACGGTGGACGGCGGTGAGATCCTCGCGGTCGCCGGTGTGCAGGGGAACGGTCAGACGGAGCTCGCCGAGGTGCTGCTCGGGATGCTGAAGCCCACGGGCGGCACGGTCGAGCTCGACGGCAGGCCGCTCGCCGGGCGCAGCATCAAGGAGGTCCTCGACCTGGGCGTGGGGTTCGTCCCCGAGGACCGCACCACCGACGGCGTCGTCGGCGACTTCTCGATCGCGGAGAACCTGATCCTCGACCTGCACGACAGGTCGCCCTTCGCCCGACGTGGCGCCGTCGACGCGAAGGTGGTCCGCGACAACGCCGAGCGGCAGGTGCGCGAGTTCGACGTGCGCACGTCGTCCGTCGAGGCGCCCGTCCGGACCTTGTCGGGCGGCAACCAGCAGAAGGTCGTCCTGGCGCGTGAGCTGTCCCGCCCGCTACGGCTTCTCGTCGCCTCGCAGCCGACCCGTGGTCTCGACGTCGGGTCAATCGAGTTCGTGCACAAGCGCATCGTCGCGGAGCGGGACGTCGGCACCGCAGTCGTCATCGTGTCGTCCGAGCTCGACGAGGTGCTGGCGCTCGCCGACCGCATCGCTGTCATGTACCGCGGACGGGTCGTCGGCGTCGTCGACGGGAAGACCGACCGGGACGTGCTCGGCCTCATGATGGCCGGCGTCCCGCTGGAAGAAGCGCGTGAGCAGGTGACCGAGCACCACACGGCGCTCGGAGGTGCCGACCTCGAGGCCGGCGGCGAAGGAGTGGTGTCCTGATGACCGAGGCCTCCGTGGGCACCGACCGTGCCGAGCACGTCGAGGAGTCCCGGGCGACGAGGATCACTCGCGACATCCTCTCGAGCGATGCGACGGTCGTCGTCCTCGCCATCGTCGTTGCGCTCGTGCTCGCCGCGGTGCTCATCGCGGCGGCTGACCCCGACGTGCAGAAGGCTGCCGGCTACTTCTTCGCCCGGCCCGCCGACTTCTTCACGGCGGTGTGGGACGCCGTCTACGGCGCGTACTCCTCGCTCTTCCGCGGCGCGGTCTTCGACCCGCAGGCCAGCACGCCGGAGCGGCAGGTGCGCCCGTTCACGGAGACGCTGACCGCATCGGTGCCCCTCATCTTCGCCGGCCTCGGCCTCGGGATCGGCTTCCGGGCCGGGCTGTTCAACATCGGTGCTCAAGGGCAGGTCATCCTCGGTGCGACCTTCGCTGCGTTCGCCGGGTTCACCTTCCACCTGCCCGCAGGCCTGCACCTGGTGGTGGCGATCGCGTTCGGTGTCGCCGCCGGCGCCGCCTGGGCCGGCATCGCGGGCGTCCTGAAGGCGCGCACGGGTGCGAACGAGGTCATCGTCACGATCATGCTCAACTCGATCGCGGTCTTCCTCATGGCGTACCTGCTCACCACGGACGCCTTCAAGCGACCGGGCACCAACCCGATCAGCCCCAAGATCGAGCCCACCGCGATGTTCCCGTCGATCTTCGGGCCTCCGTTCCGGCTCCACTGGGGCTTCGTGCTCGCACTGGTCACCGCGGTCGGCGTCTGGTGGTTCATGGAGCGCTCGACGGCGGGGTTCCGGTACCGCGCGGTAGGCCTCAACCCGCATGCCGCCCGGACCGCGGGCATCAGGATCAACTCCGTGTACGTCTCGGTGATGCTGATCGCCGGGGCCCTCGCCGGGATGGGCGGCGTCACGCAGGTTCTCGGTACTGAGGGCGTGCTGCAGGACGGCGTCGCGGGGACGATCGGGTTCGACGCCATCACGGTCGCCCTGCTCGGTCGCTCCAAGCCGGTGGGTACCGTGCTCGCGGCACTCCTGTTCGGGGCGCTGCGGGCGGGGTCGCCGCTGATGCAGACGGTCAGCGGGACGCCCATCGACATCGTGATGGTCGTCCAGGCGGTGATCGTGCTGCTCATCGCGGCCCCGCCGCTCGTACGGGCGATCTTCCGGCTGCCCAGCCCTGACGAACGGCGCGCCCGTCGGACCGCCGTCCTCGCTCCGAAGGAGGTGGCCGCGTGAGCGTCCTGACCGCTCCGGAACCCGGCGGACTCGTCGGCGACGTCGCTCCGGCAGTCCGTTCGCGGGTCAGCTGGAAGGCACCGATCACCTATGCCGTGATGGGGCTCGCTTCCCTGCTCGCGTTCGGGGTCTTCACGTCGGGCAGCGCCGAGTCGACGTTCGTGATCTCCACGCCGTCCGACGCCTGGCAGATCGCTCCGGTCACGGTGCCGTCGCGTCTCACGGCGGTCGTCCTCTCGCTGGTGGCGCTCGGCCTGGCGGCGTTCGTGGCCGTCCGCACGCGTGCGCGCCGTCGCGTCGGCGTGTGGGTCCCGGTCGTGTTCGGCCTGTGCGTCGTCCTCTCGTTCCTCACCTGGGCGGACGCCGGCAAGGTCGCGCCGATCACCTTGACGAGCCTGCTCGTCGGCGGGCTCGTCCTGTCGATCCCGCTCGTGTTCGGGTCGCTCGCCGGGCTCCTGTGCGAACGATCGGGCATCATCAACATCGCGATCGAGGGTCAGCTCCTCGCGGGCGCGTTCCTCGCTGCGGTCGTGGCGTCGATGACGTCCAACGCGTACGCGGGACTGGTCGCGGCACCCGTCGCCGGGGCGCTGGTCTCCGTCCTGCTCGCGTTCTTCTCGATCCGCTACCGCGTCAACCAGATCATCGTCGGGGTGGTCCTCAACGGCCTGGTGATCGGACTGACGGGCTTCCTGTTCTCCGCCGTGCTGTCGGACAACATCCCGTTGCTCAACTCGCCGCCGCGCCTTCCCGTGCTCCCGATACCGCTCCTCAGCGAGATCCCTGTGGTGGGCCCGGTCCTCTTCCGCCAGAGCGCCCTCGTCTACCTGATGTTCGTCATCGTCGTCCTGCTGCAGGTCATGCTCTTCCGCAGCCGTTGGGGTCTGCGCATGCGATCAGTAGGCGAGCACCCGAAGGCGGCCGACACGGTCGGCATCGACGTGAACCGGACGCGCTGGCGCAACACCGTGCTGGGCGGCGCCGTCGCCGGACTCGGCGGTGCGGCGTTCACCGTCGCGCTCGGCCTCGCCTTCACCAAGGAGATGACCGGCGGGAAGGGATACATCGCGCTTGCCGCGATGATCCTCGGCCGGTGGAACCCGCGCGGAGCGCTCGTCGCAGCTCTCCTCTTCGGCTTCGCAGACGCGCTCGGCACCAACCTCTCGCTCGTCGGGACTCCGGTGCCGCCGCAGCTCCTGGCGATGCTGCCCTACGTCGCGACGATCTTCGCGGTCGCTGGACTCGTCGGCCGGGTACGTGCCCCGGCCGCCGAGGGCATCCCTTACGGCAAGTGACGATCGAGGGCCCTGCCGCGGTGCAGCCCTGCTGGACGGAGGAACCGACGTGACGGAGCAGCCTGCGGGGGGAGTCGACTGGGCGGCACTGCGCGGGGCCGCGACCGAGGCGATGGGGCGCGCCTACGTCCCTTACTCGGCGTTTCCCGTGGGCGCTGCCGCGCTCGTCGAGGACGGCCGGGTCGTCGTCGGCTGCAACGTGGAGAATGCGTCGTACGGCCTGACGCTCTGTGCCGAGTGCGCCCTCGTGTCCAGCCTGCACCTGTCCGGCGGCGGGCGGCTCGTCGCCTTCACCTGCGTCGACGGGCACGGGAACGTGCTCATGCCGTGCGGGCGCTGCCGGCAACTGCTGTGGGAGCACGGCGGGGCGCGGCTGCTGGTCGAGACGGTGTCGGGCATCAAGCCGATGACCGAGGTCCTGCCGGACGCGTTCGGTCCGGAGGACCTGGAGGAGCGGGCGTGACGCGCGCCGCGCGAGACGCAGGAAAGGCCTACGCATGAGCAGCACCACCGAGGCGTTCGACGCCGTCGACGTCATCGTCGCCAAGCGCGACGGGCGTCGGCTGACCGGCGCGCAGATCGACTGGGTCGTGGACGCATACACACGCGGCGTCGTGGCGGACGAGCAGATGTCGTCGCTCGCCATGGCGATCCTGCTCAACGGCATGGACCGGGTGGAGATCGCGCGCTGGACGGCCGCGATGATCGCGAGCGGCGAGCGGCTCGACTTCTCGTCGCTGTCCCGTCCGACGTCCGACAAGCACTCGACGGGCGGCGTGGGCGACAAGATCACGCTGCCCCTCGCCCCGCTGGTCGCGGTGTTCGACGTCGCCGTCCCGCAACTGTCGGGCCGTGGCCTCGGCCACACGGGCGGCACGCTCGACAAGCTCGAGTCGATCCCCGGGTGGCGCGCGGCGCTGTCCAACGACGAGATGATGCGACAGCTCGAGGAGGTCGGCGCGGTCATCTGCCAGGCTGGTTCCGGCCTCGCGCCCGCCGACCGCAAGCTCTACGCGCTGCGCGACGTGACGGGCACGGTCGAGGCGATCCCGCTCATCGCGTCGTCGATCATGAGCAAGAAGATCGCCGAGGGCACGGGTTCGCTGGTACTCGACGTCAAGGTCGGGTCGGGCGCGTTCATGAAGGACGAGACCCGGGCGCGCGAGCTTGCGCAGACGATGGTCGAGCTCGGCTCGGACGCCGGTGTCACGACGGTGGCGCTGCTCACCGACATGTCGACGCCCTTGGGGCTGACCGCGGGCAACGCTCTCGAGGTCCGCGAGTCGCTCGAGGTGCTGGCGGGTGGGGGCCCGGCCGACGTCGTCGAGCTGACGCTCTCCCTCGCGCGAGAGATGCTCGATGCCGCGGGACGTCGCGACGCCGACCCTGCGGCGGCCCTGGCCGACGGGCGCGCGATGGACGTGTGGCGCCGCATGATCCGCGCGCAGGGGGGCGACGCGGACGCGCCGCTGCCGGTCGCGCGCGAGACCGAGCAGGTCGTCGCGGCGACCGACGGGATAGTCACGACCGTGGACGCGTACGCGGTCGGGATCGCGGCGTGGCGGCTCGGCGCGGGGCGCGCCCGTAAGGAGGACCCGGTGCAGGCGGGCGCGGGCGTCGAGCTGCACGTCCGGCAGGGGGACGCGGTGCGAGCGGGCCAGCCGCTCGTCACCATGCACACCGACACGCCCGATCGGTTCGACCGGGCGCGCGCTGCACTCGACACCGCCCTCGTCGTCGAGCCGGAAGGTCGGCGGGCTCCCGATCGGAGGATCGTCCTCGGCCGCATCACCGGTTGACGATCTGCCACCTGCACGGACACGACGGTGCCCCGGAGGCTCGCGCCACGGGGCACCGTCGTGCGCGGCGACGGTCAGGACGTACCGACGGACGCCTGGCCGGACTTCGTGAGCCACAGGGACGTGTAGCACGTCTCGGACGAGGCACCGTTGTAGCTCGTCCACTCGGACACGTACTTCGCCACGGCGTCCTGCGTCGCCGTCGAGTTGGGGCGGTACAGCGACCGCGTCGGATATGTCATCGTGCCGTAATTGGACGACGTACTCGGCGATCCCGTCGAAAGAATCTTTGCGTAGGCGCCGGAGTATTTCTCGTACGTGGCTCGGAACGACATGTAGCGGAACCCGTCGCCCGACGACACGAGGCAGTTCTTGTAGGTCACGAAGCCGGATCCGCTCGTCACGGAGCAACCGCTGAGATTCGTCGCGGCGAGCGGCTTGACACCGGTCGTCCGTCCGAGCGAGCTCGGCTTCTCGAAGGAAGAGACGCGGATGGAGCCGTCGTTGAACGTCTCGACCCGCTCGGTCGCGCCCGACCGCGTGATCGTCGACGTCGCCACCGGCGCGGCAGCCCCGTCCAGAGCGTCGACCTTCCCCGTGCGGACGAACTTCTCGATCAGCTCGTCCTGCACCTCCTGCGTGACGCCGTACGTGCTCCAGTACGCCCGGACGTCGGTGAAGTCGCCCGTCGTGCCCTCGGCCGCCTGCGCGGGCGAGATCACTCCGAGCCCGATCGCGACGAGCAGCGCGACGCGGGCGGCCCTGCGCCGCGCGGTCACGGCTTCGCCTCCCACCGGGTCCACGCCGTGTCGTTGCCGACGAGCGCTCGGAAGTCCACCGACTTGGACCCGCCGGAGCCGTAGCCCGTGAACTGCGTGGTGGCGTTCGCCCACGCCGAGCCGGACGAGTTCTGCAGCTTCTTGCGGATGGCCAGGGTCGGCGGGTTCGGGGAGGCGGTGCCTCCCGTGGTCGCGAGGTACGGGCTGTGCACCTCGATGATCTGGTCGGGCCCGCCCTGCGCGAGGGTGTAGGAGATGTAGAAGCCCATCGCGATGACGCCCGTGTCGGCGTGCGCCTGGCAGTCGTAGTAGTTGCGGTAGCCCGAACCGCCGACGGTCGTCCGGCAACCGTCGACGGCGACGGTCCGGATCGACGCTGCTGGTGTGCGGTCGGGCTTCTGCACCTCGGTGACCGTGATCGAGCCGTCCGCGAAGGTCAGCACCGTCGTCGTCGACCGCTTGCCCTGGAGGACCTCGCGGGAGGTCGGTGCGGCACCCGCGAGCGAGTCCCACGTCTCCCCGGCGCTCAGCGCCGCGAGCAGGTGGCCCTGCACGTCGGCCGGCACGTCATAGGTCGTCCACCACGCGCGCAGGTGGGCGTCGACTTCCTCGGGGACCGCGGCCGCCGCGCCGGCGGGTGTCGAGATCGTGGCAAGTCCTACGGTCGCGGCGCACGCGGCAGCGAGCACGCCTCGTCGGAATCTAGATTGTGGCACTTTTCACCCCAAGTCCGTGTCAATACCAATGACCAATGTCATTGTGCGTGCCGACCGTAGCGACGTGAAACGCCGGGCGCAATACCCTGGAAGTTGCGTGACGGGGAGATCGACGGGCAGGATCCGAGCATGCCCACCCAGCAGCGGGACGGTGCGGTGACGGCCGCACGGTTGGCCGCCACCGGAGCACTTCTCGGCGTCGCCCTCGTCCAGGCACTGCCGCTCGACGACCGTCTCCTGCCGCTTCTCCTCCTCGCGCCCGTGACGTCGGCCCTCCTCTGGGTCGCCACCTGGCGGTCGGACCGACCCGTCGCCGTGCTCGGCGCGGCGGCCGTGGTCGTCTCGCTCGTCACCGTCTTCCTCGCTCCGGTGGCGTGGGCGCTCGGGCCCCTGGCGCTCGTGGGCGCCGTCGTCGCGGTCGTCGGCGCGCGGTCCCGCGACGTTCTCACGACTCTCGTCGGGGCGGCGCTCGGCGTGTCCCCGGCTGTGACGGGCGGCGTGGTCGACCTCCGCCACCTGGGGCTCCTGGGTGGGCTCACTCTCGTCACCGCCGGCCTCGCGGTCGCCGTCTCCGCGGTCGCACCGCGTCGGCAGGCGCAGACGGGCACCGCCTGACGCGTGATGGCGCGTGCGCCGGGAGCATCGGCGGAGGACGATGACCGAGAGCACTTCCGACCGCCGAGGAGGAACGCGATGAGTGCCGTCCCAGGACAAGACGCGTGGCGCGACGCCGGTCTGGAGCCAGTGACCGGGGACGGCCCGCGACGCCTGACCGATGACGTGGCCGAGGCCGACGACGGCCCGGAGGAGTACAGGCCCGGCTTCGCACGGGCGGACCGAGAGGGACGCGCCGACGAGGCCGACGTCGTCGAACAGGACACCGAGGTCGCGCTCGACGACGACCAGGACCCGGAAGCAGGGTGACGGGCTGTACCGAGCGACGCGGTCCGGCACCGGGTGGCGCCGGTACGGTGGAACCATGACGTCCCCCGCCGCACCCCCTCCTGACGGGGGCGTCGTCCCGGCACCGCCCGTCGTCGACGATCGGCCCGCTGGTCCTGACGCCGCGGACCCGGCCGTCGCCCTGATCGCCGCGCTCCCCAAGGTCCTGCTGCACGACCACCTCGACGGCGG
Organism: Cellulomonas sp. H30R-01; assembly: GCF_010119915.1. NCBI lineage: Bacteria > Bacillati > Actinomycetota > Actinomycetes > Micrococcales > Cellulomonadaceae > Cellulomonas > Cellulomonas sp. H30R-01. The sequence goes on from NZ_CP048210.1 coordinate 343,945, forward strand.
CCTGCGGCCGGCGACGATCGTCGAGCTTGCGGCGGAGGTGGGCCACGAGCTGCCGACGACCGACCCCGAGGCGCTCGGGCGGTGGTTCGTCGAGTCGGCCGACTCGGGCAGCCTCGAGCGGTACCTCGAGACGTTCGAGCACACCGTCGCCGTCATGCAGACCGTCGACGGGCTGCGGCGCGTCGCGCGCGAGGCCGCGCTCGACCTGGCCGCCGACGGCGTCGTGTACGCCGAGTCGCGGTACGCGCCCGAGCAGCACCAGCGCGCCGGGCTGACGCTCGAGCAGGTCGTCGACGCGGTCCAGCAGGGCTTCGCGGAGGGTGTCGCCGAGGCCGCCGCGCAGGGCCGGACCATCCGCGTCGGCACGATCCTGTCCGCGATGCGCCAGGCGGACCGCGCGGACGAGATCGCCGCGCTCGCGATCGCCCGTCGCGGCGACGGCGTCGTCGGCTTCGACATCGCCGGGCCCGAGGAGGGCTTCCCTCCGTCGCAGCACGCGTCCGCGTTCCGCGCGCTCGCCGAGGCGCACGTCCCCACGACCGTGCACGCGGGGGAGGGGTCCGGCCTCGAGTCGGTGGCGCAGGCGCTGCACGTCGCGCAGGCCTGCCGCCTCGGGCACGGCGCGCGCCTCGTCGAGGACATCGCGACCGACGACCTCGGCGACCGCCTCGGGCCGCTCGCGCAGTGGGTGCGCGACCGTCGCGTACCGCTCGAGCTGTGCCCGTCGTCGAACCTCCAGACCGGCATCGCCGCGACGGTCGCCGAGCACCCCGTGACGCGCCTCAAGCGCCTCGGCTTCAAGGTCACCGTCAACACCGACAACCGTCTGCAGTCCGGCACCACCCTCTCCCGCGAGCTCACGCTGCTCGTGCAGCAGGCCGGCTGGACCCTCGACGACCTCCAGGACGTGGCCGTGACCGCGGCCGCCTACGCGTTCGCCCACCACGACGACCGCGACGCACTCATCGACACCGTGATCCGGCCGGCCTACGCGGCTGCCCGGGGAGGAAGGCACCGCGCATGACCACCACGCACGACGCCGCCGGGCTGGCCCGGCTCGTCGACCACACGCTCCTCAAGCCGGAGGCGACCGTCGCCGACGTGGACGCCCTGGTCGAGGAGGCCGCCCGGCTGGGCGTCTACTCGATCTGCATCTCGCCGTCGTTCCTGCCGGTCGACACCTCCGCGGCGCCCGGGCTGCACGTCGCGACCGTCTGCGGGTTCCCGTCGGGCAAGCACCACAGCGACGTCAAGGCCGCCGAGGCGGCGCGCTCGGTGCGCGACGGCGCCGACGAGGTCGACATGGTCATCGACGTCGGCGCGGCCCGCGAGGGCCGCTACGACGCCGTCGAGGCCGACATCGCGGCGGTCCGTGCCGCGACGCCCGGCGACGTCGTGCTCAAGGTCATCATCGAGTCCGCCGCGCTGACCGACGACCAGATCGTCGCCGTCTGCCAGGCCGCCGAGCGCGCGGGCGCCGACTTCGTGAAGACGTCGACGGGCTTCCACCCGGCGGGCGGCGCGACCGTGCACGCGGTCACCCTCATGGCGCAGACCGTCGGCGGGCGCCTCGGCGTCAAGGCGTCGGGAGGCATCCGCACGGCCGCCGACGCCGTCGCGATGGTCGACGCGGGTGCGACGCGCCTCGGCCTGTCGGGTACGGCCGCGGTGCTCGCCGGTCTCGAGGCCGACGCCGGCTACTGACGTCGTCCCGGACCGTCCGGCTGACCCCTGACCTGCCCGGACGGTCCGGGCCCTTCCCCTGCTGCACGGTCCGGACGGTGTCCGGAGCGGCCGATTCACCCGGATGCGGGACGTCGGTCGATTGACTCCTGCCGCGCCGCCCCGGGACAGTGGGGCGGGCCGCGCGATCCGGCGCGGTCTTGTCGCGCTGCCCGCGCGGCGGGGCGACGGACGGGAGGACGCGCCGGGATGGCACGGATCCGACGCGCCGCGGTCGTCGCCGCCCTCGTCGTGCCGGTCCTCGCGGCAGGGGGAGTCGTCGCCGTCGCGCTCTCGCACGCCGACGACGCACCGCCGGTCGTCGTCCCGGACGGCTGGGACCAGGCCTGGGAGGACGGCCACGTCCGGCAGGGCGAGTCCGTCGTCCTGGCGTGGGGCGACCTGCCCGGCGCCGACCCCACGCACGCCACGCTCGACCTGCGCTTCGACCCCGCACGGACCGTCGCGGCGCTCGACGCGCTCTACGACACGACCGTCGACGAGCTCGCGGTCGCCGCGCCCGACGGGGCGATCGCGGAGTCGAAGGTCGTGGTCGTCGTCGACGGCACCTGGACCCAGGGGCCGGGGTCAGGCCGCGAGCAGCCCGTGCCCGCCGCGCACGGCGGGCTGTCGGCGCAGACCCGGACCGTGAGCGGTGCGGTCGAGAGCGGCGTCGGCCTGGTCCGGGCGAGCGTGCCCGCGCTCGCGGGCGGCGGCGGGTCGGACGCGCCCGCCCCCTCGTGGGACCTGGCGCGCGGCTTCGCCGAGATGGTCCTCGACTTCGCGCGCAGCGAGTCGCCCGACGGCGGCGTCGCGGGCGACTCCGCGGGGACGTTCGCGGCCGCGAGCGCCGCCTACCTCGCGACCGTGAGCGCGGCCGACGGGATCGGCGACCCCGCCGACCTGGTCCGCAGCCCGTCGCTGCCGTGGTCGAGCGCGCGGCTCGGCGACGGCGGGTGGCTGCTGCTGCAGTACCTCGCGGAGCGCGACGACGACCGGGTCGTGTCCCGCATCTGGCGGGGCGGCGACGGCACGCGGACGGCGCTCGAGGCGTACCGCGGGGTCGCCGGGCTCACCCAGTCGGCGCTCAACCGCCGCGTCGCCGAGTACGCGATGCGGACGGTCGCGTGGGACCTCGGGCCGTCCCGTGAGCTCGCCGACGCGGTCGCGGCGCTCGACCCCGTGCTGCTCGCGGGTCGCACCACGCCCGTCGAGCCGGTCGCGGACGACCCGGGCCACTACCGCGTGCCCGACGCGTTCGCGCCCTCCGACTACGGGTACAACGTCGTCCGCCTGCAGCCCGAGCCGGGAGCACGCACCGTCCACGTGCGCCTGCGGGGCAACAGTGCCGCCCCCGACGCCGGCTGGTCGGTCGGGTTCGTCGCGCTCGGCGGCGAGTCGCCGCGCTACAGCCCCGTCACCGAGGGCGACGACGCCGAGCTCCAGTTCTCGCTGCGTGACGGCGAGGGCGAGGTGTACCTGGTCGTGACGGGCACGCCCGCGCAGCCGCACGTGGTGGACTCCGCGAGCGGGTTCGGCGACGTCCCGCGGTACCCGTACGAGCTCCGGCTCGCCGGTGCGACGGTCGTCGACGAGGCCGCGCAGCCCGCGGCTGCCGGCGGGCACCGGCACCCCAACGGCGGCGGCTGGGTCGACGACGCCGCACGCGTCGACGCGACCGCGTGGGTCGGTCCGCACGCCGTGGTCCGCGGTGACGCGCGTGTCACGGGTGCCGCGCGCATCGAGGGGCGCGCCTGGGTCGAGAGCGGGGCCGTCGTCGGCGGGGACGCCGTCGTGAAGGACATGGCCGTCGTGCGCTCGTCCGCACGGCTCAGCGGGTCGGTCGTCGTCGGCGGGGACGCCGTCGTGGGCTTCACGTGCGACGCGGGCGGCTACGTGGCGTACGAGCCCGCGCGCGTGTGCGACGGGCAGCAGCCGCGCGCCGACGTCAACGCGGTGCCGGCGCCCCTGCCGGCGGACGCGCTCAGGTTCTCCGACCCGCAGCTCGCTCCCGCGCAGCCGCCGGTCACGGCGTCGCCCGAGCCCGGGACGTCACCGTCGCCGCAGCCGACGCCGCAGGCGACGCGGCCGCCGACCGCACCGCCGGCCGGCGCGGGTGGTGCGGGGACCCCGTCGACACCGCCCGCGAACGGCGGGGGCACGAACGGCGGCGTCGCCCCGCCCGAGCCGGTCACGGCCGGCGGGTGCACCGCGACCTACCGTGTGACGACGACGTGGGAGAGCGAAGGGCGCGCCTGGTACCAGGCCGAGCTCGTCGTGACCGCCGGGTCGGCGGGCGTGAGCGGCTGGGCCGTGTCGTGGACCCTGCCGGCGGGCAAGAACGTGACCGCCGTCTGGAACGCGCAGCTCGGCACGTCCGGCTCGAGCGTGACCGCCGAGAACATGTCGTACAACGGCACGCTGCGCGCGGGGGAGACCGCGACGTTCGGGCTGCAGGGGACCGCACCGACGCCCGACGTGGCGCGCGCGGTGCACGACGTCGGGTGCGCGCAGACCCGCTGACCGGCTCGCGACCGGCTGAGCCCTGACCGGACGGCGGCGACGCACGGACGTGCCGACCCCCGCGCCACCGGCCCGGCCCGGCCGGATGGCGGCCGCCCGACGCCCCGGGGCCGGGGCGCTACAGCCCGAGCGCCGAGCGCACGTCGGCCGCGACCGCGTCGAGCCGCGTGCGCGCCGCGCGCCGCGCGTGGCCCACGGCCTCGTGGTCGGCGTCCGCCGGGACGGGCTCGACCACCTCGAGGTAGCACTTCACCTTGGGCTCGGTGCCGCTGGGGCGCACCACGACACGCGTCCCGTCGGCCGTGAAGAGCCGCAGGCCCTCGGTGGGGGGCAGACCGTCGCGGTCGTCGTCGGTGCCGGCGGCGAGATCGACGACCGACGTGACGTGCACCCCGGCGATGCGCTGCGGCGGTGCCTCGCGCAGCCGCTGCACGGTCGCGGCGATGTCCGCGAGGTCGGCGAACCGCGCCGACACCTGGTCGGTGAGGTGCAGGCCGTGCGTGCGCGCGAGGTCGTCGAGCGCGTCGACGAGCGTGCGGCCCTGCGCCTTGAGCGACGCCGCGAGCCCGGCGACGGTGAGCGCGGCGGAGATGCCGTCCTTGTCGCGCACGTGCGCCGGGTCGACGCAGTAGCCCAGCGCCTCCTCGTAGCCGAACACGAGCCCGTCGACGCGGGAGATCCACTTGAACCCCGTGAGCGTCTGCGCGTGCCGGAGCCCGGCGCTCGTGGCGATCTCGCCGAGCAGGCGCGACGAGACGATCGAGCTCGCGAGGACGGCGTGGTCGGTGCCCGCGGCGGCGGCGCGACGTGCGGCGAGGTCGCCCAGCAGCGCGCCGGTCTCGTCGCCGTGCAGCATGCGCCAGCCCTCGGCGCCCGCGGTGTCGGGGCCGCGGTAGGAGCGGGTGCGCAGGTCCTGGACGGCCACGGCGCACCGGTCGGCGTCGGGGTCGAGCGCGAGCACCAGGTCCGCGTTCTCGTCGCCCGCCATGCCGATCGCGAGGTCGATCGCGCCGGGCTCCTCGGGGTTCGGGAACGCGACGGACGGGAAGTCCGGGTCGGGGAACTCCTGCTCGGGCACGAGCAGCACGTCGGTGAAGCCGGCCGCGGCGAGCACGCGCTGCGCGACCTTCCCCCCGACGCCGTGCAGCGGCGTGAGGACGACGCGCAGCTTCTTGGCGGCGGCGCGCGCCTCGGGGGACCGGTCGGCGAGCCCCACGACCGCGCCGACGTAGGCGTCGAGCACCTCGGGCCCGAGCACGGTCCAGCCGTGGTCGGCCCGCGGCACCGACGCGACGGACGGGACGCGCGCGATCTCGGCGGCGATCGCGGTGTCCGTGGGCGGGACGATCTGCGCGCCCTGGCCACCGTCGATGACGACGCGACCGCCCAGGTAGACCTTGTAGCCGTTGTCCTGCGGCGGGTTGTGCGACGCGGTGACCATGATCCCGGCGTCGGCGTCGAGGTGGCGCACCGCGAACGCGAGCACGGGGGTCGGGAGCTCCTCGGGCAGCAGCAGCACCTCGATGCCCACCGCGGTGAGCACGCCCGCGGTGTCGAGCGCGAACTGCCGCGAGTTGTGGCGCGCGTCGTAGCCGACGACCACGCGCGGCGGCGGGGTCACGCCGTCGAGCTCGCCCAGCAGGAAGTCCGCGATGCCCGACGCGGCGCGGATGACGACCGCGCGGTTCATCCGGTGCGGACCGCCCGCAAGGCGTCCGCGGAGCCCGGCCGTGCCGAACTGCAGCAGGCCCTGGAAGCGGTCGGCGAGCTCGTTGCGCGCCACGCGTCGGGCATCGAGCGCCTGCCGCTGCGTCGGGTCGGGCTCCTGCCCCGGGGCGAGCCCGACGGGCCCGGTGCGGGCCGTCGTCAGCAGGTCGCGCAGCTCCTGCGCCGTCCGCGGGTCAGGGTCGTCGTCGATCCACGCCTGCACCTGCGCCTCGAGGTCCGCCCACACCACGTCGCCGGTCATGGGGCCAACGTACTGAAAGCGCCGCGGAAGGTCCCGCCGAAGGTCCCGGTGGCGTGGCGCGCCCGCGTGCCGACGCCCCTGACGTGCGCGGACGCCCACGGCCGGGATCCGGTGGCCGCGGGCGTCCGTCGTCGTCGGGGCCGGCGTCAGACGCGCCGGACGACCTCCGCGAGCAGCGCGCTGATCCGCGGGCCCGCGGCCGCGCCGGCCTCGAGGACCTCGGCGTGCGACAGCGGCTGGTCGCTGATGCCGGCGCCGAAGTTCGTCACGAGGGACACGCCCAGGATCTCGAGCCCGGCCTGCCGGGCGGCGATCGCCTCGAGCGTCGTCGACATGCCGACCAGGTCGCCGCCGATCCGGCCCGCCATCGCGACCTCGGCGGGCGTCTCGTAGTGCGGGCCGCGGAACTGCACGTACACGCCCTCGTCGAGCGAGGGGTCGACCGTGCGAGCCACGTCGCGCAGCCGTGCCGAGTACAGGTCGGTGAGGTCGACGAACGTCGCGCCCTCGAGCGGCGACGTCGCCGTGAGGTTGATGTGGTCCTTGATGAGGACCGGCGTGCCGGGCGCCCACGCGGTGTTGAGCCCGCCGCACCCGTTCGTCAGCACCAGCACCGACGCGCCCGCGGCCGCGGCGGTGCGCACGCCGTGCACGACCCGTCGCACGCCCCGGCCCTCGTACAGGTGCGTGCGCGAGCCGAGCACGAGCGCGTGCTTCGGGGCGTCGTCGGGGGTGCCCGCGATGCGGATCGAGCGGATCGTCCCCACGTGACCGACGACCGCCGCCGCGCTGAACCCCGGGACCTCGGTGCTCGGCAGCTCGGCGACCGTCTCGCCCAGCAGGTCCGCCGCGCCGCCCCAGCCGGAGCCGAGGACCAGCGCCACGTCGTGCTTCGCGACGCCGGTCGCGCTGGCCAGGTGCGCGGCGGCCGCGCGGGCCACCTCGAACGGGTCGGTCGCCGGGTCGTCGAGGTCGGGCACGTCGGTGAGGTCGCTCATGCTCGAAGGCTAGCCCGCACCGACGGGTCCGACGCAGGACGCCTCGGCCGCGCGCTCCGACGGCGTGCGCGGTGCCCGGGCGGCGGCGTGCGGACGGCCGCGGACCGGCCGGGCAGGCAGAATGGGCACCCGTGAGCACACCGACGCAGGACACCGACCGTTCCCGAGCGCCCCGCGTCGTCGTCGTCGGCGGCGGGCCCGGCGGCTACGAGGCCGCGCTCGTCGCGCGCCGTCTGGGCGCCGACGTCACCGTGGTCGAGCGGGCGGGGCTCGGTGGTGCCGCGGTGCTGACCGACGTCGTGCCGTCGAAGACCCTCATCGCCACCGCCGAGTGGATGACGATCGCCGACCGCGCGCCCGAGCTCGGCATCCGCCTCGACGGGATCACCGCGCCGGGGTCGATCGCCGAGTCCGGCGTCGGCTCGCTCGTGCGGCACAGCATCGACCTCGCCGCGGTCAACGCCCGCGTCAAGGCGCTCGCCGCCGCGCAGTCCGCCGACATCCGCGCCCGCCTCGACCGCGAGGGCGTGCGCACGGTCCTCGGCCACGGCCGGCTCGACGGCCCGTCGCGCGTCGTCGTGACCACGGCCGACGGCGACGAGCAGGTGCTCGACGCCGACGTCGTGCTGGTCTCCACGGGTGCCACGCCGCGCGTCCTGCCCGAGGCCGTCCCCGACGGTGAGCGCATCCTCACGTGGACGCAGCTCTACGACCTGCAGGAGCTGCCCGAGAAGCTCGTCGTCGTCGGGTCGGGCGTGACCGGCGCCGAGTTCGCGGGCGCCTACACGTCGCTCGGCGCGGACGTCACGCTCGTGTCGTCGCGCGACCGCGTCCTGCCGGGTGAGGACGCCGACGCCGCCCAGCTGCTCGAGGACGTCTTCAAGGCGCGCGGCATGACCGTGCTGTCGCGCTCGCGCGCCGCGGGTGCGCGCCGCGTCGGCGACCGGGTCGAGGTGTCGCTCGCCGACGGGCGCGTCATCGAGGCGTCGCACGTGCTGTTCGCCGTCGGCTCGATCCCGACCACCGCGGGCCTCGGGCTCGAGGAGGCGGGCGTGCGTCTCACGCCGTCGGGCCACGTCGAGGTCGACAAGGTCTCCCGGACGTCCGTGCGCGGCGTCTACGCGGCGGGCGACGTGACCGGCGTCTTCCCGCTCGCGTCCGTCGCCGCGACGCAGGGGCGCATCGCCATGTCGCACGCGCTCGGCGACGCCGTGAAGCCGCTGTCGGTGCGCGGGGTGTCGGCGAACATCTTCACCGCGCCCGAGATCGCGACCGTCGGTTCCACCGAGGCGCGGCTCACCGAGCTCGGCGTGCACTACACCGTCAGCACGCTGCCGCTGGCCCGCAACCCGCGCGCGAAGATGCTCGGCGTGCGCGACGGGTTCGTGAAGATCTTCGCCGCCGAGGGGACGGGCACGATCCTGGGTGCCGTCGTGGTCGGGCCGCGCGCGAGCGAGTCGATCTTCCCCCTCACGCTCGCGGTGACGCACCGCCTCACGGCCGACCAGGTCGCCGACGCCTCGACGGTCTACCCGTCCATGTCGGGCACGATCGGCGAGGTCGCGCGCATGCTCCACCGTTCCGCGGACTGAGCGCAGTGCTCGGGCCGAGGTGGGTACGGACTGAGCGCGGAGCGGGCGGTGGGCGGCCGGGCCGTCAGGGCGTGAACGTCGCGGTCACCGGCAGGTGGTCGGAGAGCGGCGACGTGCCCACGGTCGCGGCGGTGAACGCGACGCCCTGACCGAGCACCCAGTCGATGCGGTGCGTGGGGTCGGTGCTCGGCTCGGTGAGCGTGTCCGGGTCGCCTGCCTCGTCGACGGCGCTGACCCACCCGGCGTCCGTGAGGAGGTCGAGCTCGGGCGAGCCGGGCTCGGCGTTGAGGTCGCCCGCGAGGATCGCGGCCCCGGTCACGGGCTCGGCGGCGAGCAGGGCGTCGAGCTGGTCGAGCCGTGTCGGGGTGTTGGACGCGCGGTGCTGCAGGTGGACCGACGTGACGCGGACCGGGGTCCCGGACGCGGTCGTGAGGGTCGCGGCGAGCGCCGACCGCTGCTGCGGCCCGTCGCCGTACGGCAGCGGGTGCACCACGACGTCGGTCAGGCCGGAACGCGCCAGGACGGCGTTGCCGAACTGCCGGTCGGCCGCCGGGGCGAACCGGATCGTCATGTCGAGGCGGTGCGCGAGCCACGTCGCCATGTCGGCGCCGCCGCCGAAGATCCAGCCGCGCTCGACCTCCTGGAGCGTGACGACGTCGGGGTCGGCGGCCTCGATCGTGCGCGCGACGCCCTCGAGGTCGACCGCGGTCAGCGGGGACACCCCGTAGTGCAGGTTCCAGTCGACGACGGTCAGCGGACCGTCGGCGGCGTGCACCGGGACCGTCGCGCCGGTCGTGCTCCAGCCGCGATGGCCGGCGAGGACGCCGACGAGGGCCAGGACGACGCCGGGGATGAGGAGCAGGCGCGCGGCGTTGACGCGGGCGGGGACCTTCTCGTCGTCGAGCGGCGGGTCGTCGACCCGGGCGGCGACCTCGGGGGTGCGGCGGCGCAGCCCGGCGAGCCCGACGACCGCGGCCGCGAGGACCACGACCCAGGCGTTGTCGACCGGCAGCGGCACGTCGTAGTCGAGCATGTAGAGCAGGAGCGGCAGCACGACGCCCAGCCCCGCGGCGCCCGTGCTGATCGCGGTGCGCGGGATCCCGGGCGGGGCCGGGCGGCGCGTGCTCAGGACGGTCGCGACCACGAGCCCGGCCACGACCTGGGTGACCGCGAGCGCGACGAGCGCGACGGGTCCCGACGTCCACAGGCTCACGCCCGTGCCGACCGCGAGCAGCACGGCGGCGCTCACCCGCACGACCGCGGGCCACACGTCGGGCCGCAGGAGCGGCCACGCGCCGAGTGCCGAGGCGCCGAGCAGCACGAGCCCTGCCACGTCGAGCGGCACGTCGGCCTGCGACGCCGCGAACGCCGGGTTGGCCAGCAGCATCACGGTGACGGCGAGGAACGGCCCGAGCGCCCACAGGCGGCGGGGTCGGCCGGTCGGCTCGGGGGACGCGTCCGGGCCGACGAGCCCGCGCGTGACGAGGAACGGCGCGACCGCGACGGCCGCGGCGACCGCCCAGCCGACGGCGCCGGACCGCCAGACGGCGTCCCACGTGCCGAGCATCAGCTGGAGGCCCACGGACAGCCCGGACCCGACGAGGAGGCCGGTCGCGGCCTGGCGGGCACCCCCGCTGCGACCCGCGACGTGCGCGACGCCGAGCGTCAGCACCGCGACCGCGACGGCCACCCAGACGAGCCCGGTGACGTCGAGCGCGAGGCCGTCGAGCCCCTGCACGACGAGCCGCAGGACGGCCAGGACACCCGCACCGGCCAGGACCGTGCGCGCGTCCGGGGTGCCCGAGGGGCGGCGGCGGGCGAGCAGCAGCACGGCTGCCACGAGTCCCGCTCCCGCGTACGTCGCGACGGCCGCGCCACCCGCCGCGGCCGTGCCGACCGCGAACCACCGGTCGAGCATCGGCCCGCTGGCCCTCACGGCCTCGAGCGTGGCGACCGTGAGCGCGGCGACGAGCCACACGCGCGTGGGCGTGCCGGCGTCCGGCGGGGTCGCGCTCGGGCCGCCTCCGGCCGGGGTCGAGGTGCGGGTGCCGGCGGGAGGGGTGGTCACGCGCCGCACGGTACCGCTCCGCGGCGCCGGAGGCCGTCGACGGGTGACGTGGCGAGCCCGTGCCGTCCACGCACGACGGTGCGCGGGACGGTGCGAGGCGGCCGCGTGGTCGGGCGGTCGGCGCCGTGCGGGGCCGCGCGTCGCGCCGCGAGGACCCGCGTCGGGTCGCCGCGCGAGGGCGCGCGGGAGGTCGTCAGGCGAAGAGCGCCGAGCCGACGAACGGGCTGTCGTCCGTCGTCACGGGCGTGCCGTCGGCCCCGAGCACCAGCGAGCCGTCCGGGACGCCCGGCGGCACGGCGAACAGGCCCGACCCGGTGTGCTGGAGGTACTCCATGAGCCTGTCCTGCGCGGACAGCCGGTTCTGCATCGGCACGTAGTGCGTGCGGGGGTCGCGGACGAACGCGAGGAAGAACAGCCCGGCGTCGAGGCGGCCGAGCGCGTCGTTCCCGTCGGTGAAGTTGTAGCCGCGGCGCAGCATGCGCACGCCGTCGTTCTGGTCGGGGTGCGCGAGGCGGACGTGGCTGTGCGTGGCGATGAGCGGCGCGTCACCGCGGCCCGTCGCCGCGAAGTCCGGCTCGGTGAACTCGGTGCCGCCGGACAGCGGCGCACCCTCGCCCTTGGTGCGGCCGACGAGCGTCTCCTGCTCGCGCAGCGACGTGCGGTCCCACGTCTCGATGACCATGCGGATGCGCCGCGCGACGAGGTACGTGCCGCCCGTCAGCCACGCCGAGTCGACGCCGTCGCCCGCGTCGTCCTGCGCGGCGGACGCGGGCACCCAGACGTGCGCGTCGAGCGCGTCGTGCTCCTCGGCCTTGACGTTCGCGGTGCCGTCCTTGAAGCCGAACAGGTTGCGCGGGGTGCGCTGCGCGGTGCTCGTCGACGACGTGCGCCCGTAGCCGAGCTGCGTCCACCGGATCGCGGCCGCCCCGAACGCGGCACGGGACAGGTTGCGGATCGCGTGCACCGCGACCTGCGGGTCGTCGGCGCAGGCCTGCACGACCAGGTCACCGTCGCTGCGGGCCGGGTCGAGCGCGTCGCCCGGGAAGTGGGGGAGCTCCAGGAGGCCGCCGGGCAGCCGGTCGGCGAGCCCGAACCGGTCGGTGCCGGGCGTGCCGTCGGGCGCCGGGGTGCCGACGAACAGCGACCGGCCGAAGCCGAACGTGAGCGTGAGCCCCGCGGGCGGCAGGTCGGCGGCTTCGCCCGTGTCGTCGGGCGGCGCGTCGTACGGGCCGGAGGCCGGGCCGAACGGTCCCGCCGACAGGCCCTGGGTGAGCCGGGCGGCGATCGTCGTCCAGCGGCGCAGCAGCGCGACGAGCTCCTCGCGCGAGTCCGTCGTGACGTCGAAGGCCGCGAGGTACAACCGGTCCTGCGCGGGCGTGGCGATGCCCGCCTGACGCGCGCCCGTGAAGGGGAACGTGCCCGGTGCGGCGCTCGCGGTCGGGGCCGACGCGGTCGCCGTCGTCGCGCGCGCCGCGCCGAACCCCGCGGCCGCGGCGACTGCCGCGACACCCCCGCCGAGGCCCAGCAGCGCGCGCCGGGACAGCCCGGCGGCGGGCGGCTGCGCGTCGTCCGGGGTGGTGGGCGAGTCGACGTCGGTCATCGCGGCGTCAGGCGCCCGTGACGGTGGTGGTGAGGCGCGACAACGGCTCCGACAGCGCGTCCACGGCCGCGGCGAGGTCCTTGACCTGGTCCTCGGTCAGCTGGTCGTACGACGTGAAGCCCGACTCGACGCTGCCCTGCGCGGTCAGCAGGTCCTGGAGCTCGGCGAACCGCTCGTCGAGCGCGTCCGCCAGGTCGGCGTCTCGCTCCTGCACGACGTCCGAGAGCACCTCGTAGGCGACGCGCGCGCCGTCGACGTTGGCCTGGAAGTCCCACAGGTCGGTGTGCGACCAGATCTCCTCCTCGCCCGTGACCTTGCCGGTCGCGACCTCGTCGAGCAGCTCCTTCGCACCGTTGGCGATCTGGAACGCCTCGAACGTGAACGCCGGGTCGGTGACCTGCTCCTGGAGCTTCGCGGTGTTCGCGACGATGTCGTCGGCCGCGGCCTGCCGCTGCTCGGGCGTGAGCGGCGTGTACGCGACCCCGCCGTTCGCCTCGGGGGTCGGCTGCCACAGGTCCTTCTCGACGAGGTGCCAGCCGGTCCACGTCGCGCCGTCCTCGAGGTCGGCCTCGCGCAGGTCGAGCAGCGGGTCCAGGTCGCCGAACGACTCGGCCACGGGCTCGACGCGCTCCCAGTGCACACGCGTCGCGGCGTACAGGTCTTGGGCGGTCGCGTCGTCGCCCGCGGCGTACGCGTCGGCGAACTCCTGCGTCCCGGCGACGAGCGCCCCGACCTGGTCCTTGACGTACGCGACGTACGACGCCTCGGCCGCGGCGAGCTGCTCGGCGGTGTCACCCGTCGGGCCCGTGTCGGCCCCCGAGTCCGTCACGGTGAACTTCGCGCGGATGCCGTCGCCGACCATGCCCGGCTTGCAGGCCGTCCAGTAGGTGCCCGGGCGGGCCTGCACGACGAGGTCGCGGCTCAGGCCGGGTCCGATGTTCTCGACCTCGGACACGACGCGCAGCCCGTCCTCGCCGAGCAGGTAGAACTCGGTCACGTCCTGACCGTCGTTCGTCACCGTGAACGTCAGCGCGCCCGACGCGGCCTCCGTGGTGGACACGTCGCACGCGTCGGCCGTCGACGAGACCGTGATCACGCCCGCGGCGGTGGCGTCGTCGGCGGGGGCGTCGTTCGGGACGCACGCGGCCGCGAGCGGCAGCACGAGCGCCGCGGCCAGGGTGAGCGCGGCGGTGGGCCGGTGGGACATCGGGCTCCTCGAGCAGGCGGGGACCGCGCGGGGCGCGGACCGGGGAGGTGGCGGGTGCGCGGGCCGTCAGCCCGCGGCGGGCGACGCGACGGGTGCGGGGGACGCGGCGGACGGGACCGGCGCGGACGCGGCCGGCGCGGACGGGGCCGGCCGCGCCGGGCCGCCCCACGTCGTGCGGACGAAGAACCACATCGTCGGGACGACGAAAGCGACCCACGCGATCGCCTCGATCTTGGTGGTCGCGGGGGAGAAGTTGAGGACGCCCTTGAGGAGCGTGCCGTACCAGCTGGTCGGCGGGATCGTCGCGGAGACGTCGAACGCGAGGTCGTGGAGGCCGGGCAGGATGCCGGCCTCCTGGAGGTCGTGGACGCCGTAGGACAGCACGCCGGCGGCGACGAGCACGAGGAACGCTCCCGTCCAGGCGAAGAACCGACGGAGGTCGACGCGCACCGCACCGCGGTACAGCAGCCACCCGACCAGCACGGCGGTCGCGAGGCCGAGCGCCGCGCCGAGCAGCGGCGTGACGTCGCCGTCGGAGCCGCTGGTGGCCTGCGCGCCGGCCCAGAGGAACAGCGCGGTCTCGAGGCCCTCGCGGCCCACGGCGAGCAGCGCCATGACGACGACCGCACGCTTCCCGGCCTCGACCGCGTCGTCGAGCTTGTGCTGCAGGTCCGCCTTGAGGTGACGCGCGGTGCGCGCCATCCAGAAGATCATCCAGGTGATGAGCCCGACGGCGACGATCGACAGGGTGCCGCCGATGGCCTCCTGCGCCTCGAACGACAGTCCCGACGGGCCGAACGTGAGGAGCGCACCGAACCCGAGCGACACGGCGACGGCGACGCCGACCCCGGTCCACAGCGCGGGCAGCAGGTGCCGGCGGTCGGTGCGGACGAGGTAGGCGACGAGGATGCTGACGACGAGGGCGGCCTCGAGGCCCTCGCGCAGGCCGATCAGGTAGTTCGCGACCATGACGCTTCCCGGGAGAGGGGCAGTGAGGCGAGGCTTACCTCACCGGGGCGCGACGATACTCCCGTCCGGATCGTCCCCGCGACGTCTGTCCGCGACGCGTGCTGTGACCCCGCTCACGCGGTCGGGGCGCCGCCCGCCACCTCGTCGGCCGCGTCGGGGCCGGCCTCCAGACGTCGCCGCAGGTCGGGCCAGGCGTCGCCGAACGCGGCCAGCAGCGGCAGGTCGGCGACCTCGTCCACGGGGACCCAGCGGACCTCGACGCTCTCCGCGTCGGTCGCGGTCGGCTCCGCCGGGTGGATCTCGTCGGCGAGCACCGTCGTGTAGGACCAGTCCGGGTGCCGGAGCATCGACGAGCCGGTCGGGCGCACGTGCGACGGGTCGATCCCGGCCTCCTCGGCGGCCTCCCGCAGCGCCCCCGTGACCGCGTCCTCGTCGGGCGCGAGCGCACCGCCCGGCAGGCCCCACGTGCCGCCCTGGTCGCTCCACGGCGCGCGGTGCTGCAGCACGACCGCGGTGGGCGACCCCGACGCGTCGCGGCGCACGAGCAGCAGCCCGGCCGCGCCGAACCGGCCCCAGTGCCGTCGTCCGCACGCGCACTCGACCCAGCCGTCGCCGGCGGTGCGATGGTGCGGGACGTCGGACGGGACGACGGGCGACGACGCCCCCGGCGGCCCGCCCGTGCTGTCACCGGGCGCGCGCGGGGCGGACGTCGCCCCGGGTGCCGCGTCGGTCACGCGTCAGCCGACGATCTCGCAGATGGCGGTGCCCGCGCTCACGCTCGAGCCGACGTCGGCGGACAGGCCGGTCACGGTGCCGGCGCGGTGGGCGACGAGCGGCTGCTCCATCTTCATGGCCTCGAGCACGACGACCAGGTCACCCTCGGCGACCTCCGCGCCCTCCGCGACGGCGACCTTGACGATGGTGCCCTGCATCGGGGACGCGAGCGTCGTGCCGTTGCTGCCGGCCTTCGCGGCGGCGCGTCGCACGGGGCGACGAGGGCCCGACGGTCCGGCCGCACCGACCCGCCCACCGGGGCGCGACGCCCCCGGACCGCGGCCGAGCGCGAGCGCGGCGGGCAGGACGACCTCGAGGCGCTTGCCGCCGACCTCGACGACGACGCGCTCGAGCGCGGGCGCCTCCTCCTCGTCCTCGGCGGCAGGCGCGGCGGCACCGGTGCCGAGCGCGGTGAGCCGCTCGGCGAACTCGGTCTCGATCCAGCGCGTGTGGACGGTGAAGGCCTCGTCCGGGTCCGCGGGAGCGAACTCGGGGGCGTCGAGCACGGCGCGGTGGAACGGGACGACCGTCGGGATGCCGACGACGTCGAGCTCGGCCAGCGCCCGGCGTGCGCGCGCGATCGCCTGCGGGCGGTCGGCACCCGTCACGACGAGCTTGGCGATCATCGAGTCGTACAGGCCCGAGACGCTGTCGCCCTCGACGACGCCGGAGTCGACGCGCACGCCCGGGCCCGCGGGGAAGCGCAGCGTCGCGATGCGGCCGGGCGCGGGCAGGAAGCCGCGCGCGGGGTCCTCGCCGTTGATGCGGAACTCGATCGAGTGGCCGCGCGTCTCGACGTGGTGGTAGCCGAGCGGCTCGCCCGCGGCGACGCGCAGCTGCTCGCGCACGAGGTCGATCCCGCTGATCTCCTCCGTGACCGGGTGCTCGACCTGCAGGCGCGTGTTGACCTCGAGGAACGACACCGTGCCGTCGGCGCCGACGAGGAACTCGCACGTTCCGGCGCCGACGTACCCGGCCTCGCGCAGGATCGCCTGGCTCGACTGGACCAGCTGCGCGCGCTGCGCGTCGGTGAGGAACGGCGCGGGTGCCTCCTCGACGAGCTTCTGGTGGCGGCGCTGCAGCGAGCAGTCGCGCGTCGACACGACGACGACCGTGCCGTGCTGGTCGGCGAGGCACTGCGTCTCCACGTGCCGGGGCTTGTCGAGGTAGCGCTCGACGAAGCACTCGCCGCGACCGAACGCGGCGACGGCCTCGCGGACCGCCGACTCGTACAGCTCGTCGATCTCGTCCGCCGACCGCACGACCTTGAGGCCGCGGCCGCCGCCGCCGAAGGCCGCCTTGATGGCGACAGGCAGCCCGTGCTCCGCGACGAACGCGTGGATCTCGTCGACCCCCGAGACGGGGTCGGGCGTGCCCGCGACGAGCGGGGCACCGGCGCGCTGCGCGATGTGCCGCGCGCTGACCTTGTCGCCGAGCGCCTCGATCGCGGCCGGCGGCGGGCCGATCCACGTGAGGCCGGCGTCGATGACGGCCTGCGCGAACTCGGCGTTCTCGGACAGGAAGCCGTAGCCGGGGTGCACCGCGTCGGCGCCGGACCGGCGTGCGACGTCGAGCAGCTTGTCGACGACCAGGTACGTCTCGGCCGCGCGGGCGCCGTTCAGCGCGTACGCCTCGTCGGCGACCCGGACGTGCAGGGCCTCGCGGTCGGGGTCGGAGTAGACGGCGACGGAGGCGATCCGGGCGTCACGGCAGGCGCGGGCGATGCGGACGGCGATCTCACCGCGGTTCGCGATGAGGACCTTGGAGATCACGGGCACGGTCCACCGTAACGTGCGGGACCCGGCGCTCCGCGGCTCCCTCGGGGTCGACCGTCCAAGATTGGGGATCCGCCCAAGCCGTGCGGGCGTGCTTGTGTAGGGATCCGACAAGGACAGGCGCCCGTCGTCCTCCGTGCCCGGTGTGCGTTGTCCGGTGGGCACAACACGCGCGCGTGCGCGGGTGGTGGGTCAGACCGTGCGCCACAGGCTCGGGACGGTCACGCCGATCTCCCCGAGCAGGCCGCGCAGCAGCGGGAGCGACACCCCGACGACACCGTGGTGGTCGCCCTCGATGCGGTCCACGAACGGGCCACCGAGGCCGTCGACCGTGAACGCGCCCGCGACGGCGAGCGGCTCGCCCGTCGCGACGTACGCGGCGACCTCGTCGTCCGACAGGTCCGCGAAGTGCACGACCGTCGACGACGTCGCGCCGAGCGTGCCGCGCGTGCCCTCGCCGCCCTCGTCGGGCGTCGCGCGCTCGTCGATCACCCAGTGCCCCGTGTGCAGCACGCCCGTCCGGCCCCGCATCGCCCGCCAGCGGCGCACCGCGTCGTCGGCGTCGTCCGGCTTGCCCAGGATCTCGCCGTCGAGCTCGAGCATCGAGTCGCAGCCCAGCAGGACCAGGTCGTCCGCGTCGGCCAGCTCGGCCGGCGTGCCGTCCGCGACCGCGCGCGCCACGTCCTCGACCTTCGCCTGCGCGAGCACCAGCACCGCGTCGGCCGGGTCGAGCGTCCCGAACCGCTCGGCGGCGGCCGCGAGGACCGCGGGCTCGTCGACCGAGGACACGACCACGAGCGGGTCGATGCCCGCCGACTGGAGCGTGGCGCGGCGGGCGGGGGACGCGGAGGCGAGCAGCAGGCGGGTCACGTCGCGCGAGCCTAGTTCGTCGGGCCGTCGCGGGCCCGTGCGCGTCGCGGGGCGCGTGCGGGCCGTGTGCGGGCCGGTGCCGACCGAGCGCCGCAGCCGGGGGAGGGAGACGCCGCAGACCGGGACCCAGGTCGGGCCGATCGCACAGGTCGGGCGGGCACAATGGGCCCCGAGCGGGTGCGGCGGGTCGACCGTGCGCACCGACACCCGAGGAGGCCCGGTGAACGACGCGACCAGCGCGGCCGCACACGACGCGGCGGTGGACGAGCACGACGAGGACTGGGACGACGACGAGCTCGTCGACGACGACCCGGACCTGCTGAAGCCGGCTCCCGTCGCCTGGCGGCGGCGCACCGCGATCGAGATGGCGATCTCCGGTGCGATCGGCCTCTACACGTCGTTCGTGCTGTCGATCGAGGCGATCGTCCTGGCGCGTGAACCGGACGCGGTGTTCGGGTGCAGCATCAACAGCGTCATCAACTGCGTGCGGGTCGCGGAGAGCTGGCAGGCGTCCCTGTTCGGCTTCCCGAACGCGTTCCTCGGCATCGCCGCCGAGGCCGTGGTCCTCACGATGGCCGTCGCGATGATCGGCGGGGTGCTGTTCCCGCGCTGGTTCATGCTCGCCGCCGAGGTCGTCTACACCGCGGGCCTCGTGTTCGCGTGGTGGCTGTTCTACGAGGCGTACACCGACATCAAGGCGCTGTGCCCGTGGTGCCTGCTCATCACCGTGACGACCACGTTGGTCTGGGCCGGGTTGACGCGCATCAACATCAGGGACGGGCATCTGAACCTGCCCGGCCGGTTCGGTCCGGGCGCCCGACGCTTCGTCGCGGCCGGCAACGACTGGTTCGTGACGATCGCGGTGCTCGTCGTCCTCGCCGCGCTCGTGTTCTTCGGCTACGGCTGGTCGCTGCTCTGACGGGTCCCCACCACGCCTGACGCGCCCGCGGCGGACGCACGCGAGGGGCGGCACCCGGTTCCCCCGGGTGCCGCCCCTCGCGTCGTGCGCCGACGCCGTCAGGACGTCGCGAAGACCTGCTTGAGCACGTCGAGCGGCAGCGCGCCCTGCTCGAGCGCCGTCGCGTGGAACGACCGCAGGTCGAACGCGTCGCCACGCGTGCGCGCCGCACCCGCCGCCGCGTCACGCGTCTGCTCCCAGAGGCGCTGGCCGATCTTGTAGGACGGCGCCTGCCCGGGCCAGCCCAGGTAGCGGGTCCACTCGAACCGCACGAACGACTCGGGCATGTTGACGTTGGCCCGCAGGAACGTCCAGCCCTTGTCGGCGTCCCACGTGCCGCCGCCCCACTCGGCGGGAGCCGGGAGGCCGAGGTGCACGCCGATGTCGAACACGACGCGCGCGGCG
Organism: Cellulomonas sp. H30R-01; assembly: GCF_010119915.1. NCBI lineage: Bacteria > Bacillati > Actinomycetota > Actinomycetes > Micrococcales > Cellulomonadaceae > Cellulomonas > Cellulomonas sp. H30R-01. Next base: position 363,375 of record NZ_CP048210.1, read on the forward strand.
CGCAGGCGCTGGCTGTCGAGCATGCCGAGCCGGTCGCCCGGGTCGTCGAGGAAGCCGAGGTCGGCCATGAGCCGCTCGGCGTACAGCGCCCAGCCCTCGCCGAAGCCGGACGTCCAGCACGCGAGGCGGCGCCAGCGGTTGAGGGTGTCGCGCGCGTGCACAGCCTGGCCGATCTGGAGGTGATGGCCGGGGACGCCCTCGTGGTAGACGGTCGTCTTCTCGCGCCACGTGCTGAACGTCGTGACGTCGGCGGGGACCGACCACCACATGCGGCCGGGGCGCGTGAAGTCGTCGCTCGGGCCGGTGTAGTAGATGCCGCCGGTCTGCGTGGGGGCGATGCGGCACTCGAGCGTCCTGAGCGCGTCGGGGATGGCGAAGTGCACGCCGTCGAGCGCGTCGATCGCGGCGTCGGACGTCTCCTGCATCCACGCACGCAGCGCGTCGGTGCCGTGCAGCGTGCGCGACGGGTCGGCGTCGAGGACCGCGACGGCCTGCTCGATCGTCGCGCCCGGGCCGGCGACCTGCGCGGCGACGGCCTCCTGCTCGGCGACGACGCGAGCGAGCTCCTCGAGGCCCCACCGGTACGTCTCCTCGAGGTCGACGGTCGCGCCGAGGAACGCGCGCGAGAACAGCGCGTACCGGTCGCGGCCGACCGCGTCCTGCTGCGGCGCCTGCGGCGCGAGCTCGTCGCGCAGGAACGTCGCGAGCGTGCCGTAGGCCTGCCGGGCCGCGGCCGCGCCGCGCTCGAGCTCGCCGCGCACGAGCGCGCACGCCGCGGACTCGTCGAGCGCGGCGTCGACGTCCGCGCCCGTCACGAACGTCGTGAAGAACGACGACGCCGGGTCCGCGAGCTCGGTCGCCTGGCGCGCGGCCTCCTCGACCTGCCGGACCGCCGCGACGCCGCCGCGCGACGCCGCGAGGCGCAGCGACTCGACGTACCCGTCGACCGCGCCGGGCAGCGCGTTCAGGCGGGCCGCGACGTTCTCCCAGTCCTCGATCGAGCCGGTCGCCATGATGTCGAAGACGTCGCGCAGCTCCTGGACCGGCGACGCGATGTTGTTGAGGTCGCGCAGCGGCTCGCCGGCCTCGTGCAGCTCGAGCTCGAGGCCGAGGCGCTCGCGCATCGCCGCGAGGGTCAGCTCGTCGACCGCGTCGACCGGCGCGAGGCCGTCGAGGGCCGTGAGCGTGGAACGGGTCTGGTCCGCCCGGGCGTCGTGGCCCGCGGGCGAGAAGTCGGTCATCTCGTGCTCGTGGCCCGGCAGGCCGATCGCCGTCGCGGCGAGCGGGTGCAGGGCGGCGGCGGCCGTGATGTGGGCCTCGGCGACCGCGTCGATCGGGGTGGGCTGGCGGGCTCCGCTGGGGGTGGGCGTCGTCGTCACCCGGACGACCCTACTCGCGGGTACGACGGCGTCGGCGTCAGCCGCGCACGCTCCGGCGACCCGCGGGGTGACGTCAGCCGCGCAGGCTCCAGCGCCACGCGTCGGGGCCCGGCTGCGGCGCCGACGCACCGCGCAGGACGCGCCGCCGGTCGGACCAGGCTGAGGTGGCCGCGGCCTGCTCGTCGGCGCCGTGCGCCTCCTGCGACGACGCCGCCACGAGGCCCGCGACCAGCGCCGCGAGCTCGACCTCGTCGGGTGCGCCGCGCACGACGTGCACGTGCGCGCCGGACTGCTCGCTCACCCGTCGACCTCCCCGTCCTCGTCCTCGTCGAACGCCACCGGCGCGCCGCGGGAGGCACCCCACTCGGTGACCTCGAAGCCCGCGTCGACCAGGCGCTGCGCGACGTCCGCCCCGCCCGCGTCGACCAGGTCGAGCACCGAGTCGAGCGACAGGTCGGAGGTCGCCAGGGGCTGCCCGACGACGAACCCGAGGTGGAACGTGTCGACGTCCGTGCGCTCGGGCGCCGCGTCCGCGTCGCCGTGGTCGTCGTCGGACCACGACATGCCCGTGAGGTCGGCGTGCAGGCCGAGCCGGCTGTGCAGCAGGTCGTAGAGCTGCGCGTTGAGCCCGCCGATCTCCGACTCCAGCGACAGCACCCGCGGGTCCTCGTCGGCCTCGTGCGCACCGAACTCCGCGCGCACCCCCACGGCCGTCTCGACGTACGCGTGCAGCGCCGTCGCCAGCCGGTCGACGGCCGCGTGCAGCTCCAGGGCGTCGACGCCCGTCAGCGGCTCCAGGCCGTGGGTGTGCTCGTCGTGGTCGTGCTCGCTCACGCGTCCTCCGTGCTCACAGGGGGATGTTCCCGTGCTTCTTGGGCGGCAGGCTCGCGCGCTTGGTGCGCAGCAGGCGCAGCGCCCGGGTGATCTCCGACCGGGTCTGCGAGGGGGCGATGACGGCGTCCACGTAGCCGCGGTCCGCCGCGTCCCACGGGTTGACGATCGCCTCCTCGTACTCCGCCGTGAGGCGTCGGCGCTCGGCCTCGACGTCCCCGCCGGCCTCCGCGACGCCCTTGAGCGCACCGCGCTGCAGGATGTTCACGGCGCCGCCGGCACCCATGACCGCGATCTGCGCGGTCGGCCAGGCGAGGTTGACGTCGGCGCCCAGCTGCTTGGACCCCATGACGATGTACGCGCCACCGTACGCCTTGCGGGTGATGACCGTGACCAGGGGGACCGTCGCCTCCGCGTACGCGTAGATGAGCTTCGCGCCGCGCCGGATGATGCCGTTCCACTCCTGGTCCGTGCCGGGCAGGAAGCCCGGCACGTCGACGAAGGTCAGCACCGGGATGTTGAACGCGTCGCACGTCCGCACGAACCGCGCGGCCTTCTCGGCCGCGTTGATGTCGAGCGTGCCCGCCATCGCCATCGGCTGGTTCGCGACGATCCCGACGGGCTGGCCCTCGACGTGCCCGAAGCCGATGAGCACGTTCTGCGCGTACAGCGGCTGGATCTCGAGCAGCACGCCGTCGTCCAGCACGTGCTCGACCACCGCGCGCATGTCGTACGGCTGGTTGTCCGAGTCGGGGACGATCGCGTCGAGCTCCTCGTCCTCCTCGGTCACCTCGAGCGGCGCCTCGTGCGGGAACGACGGCGCGTCCGTGAGGTTGTTCTGCGGAAGGTACGACAGCAGCGAGCGCACGTAGTCGATCGCGTCGTCCTCGTCGGACGCCATGTAGTGCGCGACGCCCGAGCGCGTGCTGTGCGTCGTCGCGCCGCCGAGCTCCTCGAAGCCGACGTCCTCGCCCGTGACCGCGCGGATCACGTCCGGCCCCGTGATGAACATGTTCGACGTGCCGTCGGCCATGACGATGAAGTCCGTGAGCGCGGGGGAGTACACCGCACCGCCCGCCGACGGGCCGAGGATGAGGCTGATCTGCGGGATCACGCCCGACGCCGCGACGTTGCGGCGGAAGATCTCCGCGAACTGCGTGAGGCCCGCGACGCCCTCCTGGATGCGCGCGCCACCGCCGTCGCTGATGCCCACGAGCGGCACGCCCGTGCGCAGCGCGAGGTCCATGACCTTGGTGATCTTCTGGCCGTGCACCTCGCCGAGGCTGCCGCCGAAGACCGTGAAGTCCTGCGAGTACACGCACACCGGCCGGCCGTCGACCGTGCCGTACCCGGTGACGACGCCGTCGCCCGGGATGCGCTTCTTGTCGAGCCCGAAGTTCGTCGAGCGGTGCCGCACGAGCGCGTCCAGCTCGGTGAACGAGCCCGGGTCGAGCAGCGCCTCGACGCGCTCGCGCGCCGTCTTCTTGCCGCGTGCGTGCTGCTTGTCCGCCGCACCCTGCTCGGCGACCTCGGCCGCCCGGGTCCGCTCGGCGAGGTCGGCGAGGCGGGCCGCGGTGCCGCGCGGGGCGGTGCCGGGGGCGGGGACGCCTGTCTGGTCCGTCTGGGTCACCCGACCGAGGCTAGTTGTGGAACCCCACCAGGCACCTGCAGGGCGATGACCGTGTTCGGGGCGTCGCGTCGTCGGAACCCCACAACCGGGCACCCTCGGCGTTGTGCGCGCCCGCCCTCGTCCGCCTCGGCGGCGGACCACCTGACGCGCCGCACGTCGCGGGGTCATCATGGGCGGCATGACGTCGTCCTCGTCGCCCGACCGTCCCGCGCTCGACGCGGACGCGCTCCGCTCGCTCCTCCTGCTGCCGGCGGGGCCGCTCGCGCGGATCGACGTCGTCGCGCGCACGGGCTCGACCAACGCGGACCTCGTCGCCGCCGTCGCGGCCGACCCCGACGCCTGGCCGCACGCGAGCGTGCTCGTCGCCGACCAGCAGGACGCGGGCCGCGGCCGCGCCGGTCGCGGCTGGGAGACCGCACCGGGGACGTCGCTGACCTGCTCGTTCGTGGCGCGACCGGCTCTCCCGCCCCGGACGTTCGGGTGGCTGCCCCTGCTCGCCGGGCTCGGCGCGGTCAACGCCGTGCGAGCGACCGCGGGCGTGCCGGCGATCCTCAAGTGGCCCAACGACCTCCTGGTCCCCGCGGAGACCGAGGTCGCCGGCTGGGGCGCCGCGCGCAAGGTCGGCGGAATCCTCGCCGAGGTCGTCCCGACGCCCGCGGGCGTCACGCCGGCCGTCGTCATCGGCATCGGCATCAACGTCGCGCAGGGCCCTGACGAGCTGCCCGTCGAGCACGCGACGTCCCTCGCGCTCGCGGGCGCGCAGCACGTCACGCGCGAGGCGCTGCTCGTCGCGCTCGTCACCGCGCTCGACGACGTCGCCACCCGCTGGCGCGACGCCGGCGGTGACGCCGTCGCCTCCGGGCTCGCCGACGAGGTCGCCGCGGTGTGCGCGACGCTCGGCACGCCCGTGCGCGTCGAGCTGCCCGGCGGTGCCGAGCTCGCGGGCGTCGCGGAGCGGCTCGACGACGACGGGGGGCTCGTGGTCGTCGACGCCACCGGGGTCGCGCACCACGTCCTCGCGGGTGACGTCCGTCACGTGCGGTCCGGGGCGTGAACTAGGCTCGGCACGTGCCCGACGACGGTTCCCCGCCCGCCAGCGGTGCCGGGCGACCCGTCGACGAGACCGCGGTCGCCGAGTCGACGGTCGGCGAGCTCGAGACCCAGCTCCTGGGCGGCGTGCGCCTCTACAGCGCCCACGACCTGGCCCGACGCGCACAGATCGACGTCGACCTCGTCCGTGGGTTCTGGACCACCGTCGGCCTGCCGCACGCCGACCCCGACGACACCGTCTACACCGAGCGCGACGCCGAGGCCGTCGACCGGGCCGTCGCCCTGGTCCGCGAGCACGGGCTCGACCTCCGCACCGTCCTCACCGTCACGCGCGCGCTCGGCCACACCGCCGACCGCCTCGCGCTGTGGCAGGTCGAGGCGCTCGTCGAGGACATGCAGACGCGCTACGAGCTCGACGACACCACCGCGCGCCTCCTGACCCTCGACCGGCTCGCGGACCTCGCGCCCCTGCTCGAGGCGCAGCTCGTGCACGCCTACCGCCGGCAGCTCGCCGCGATCGCCGGCCGGTACGCCGCCGAGTTCGGCGCGCAGCGCTCGCCCGGGGTCGACGCGTCCGCGCTGCCGCTCGCCCGCGCCGTCGGGTTCGCCGACATGGTGTCCTTCACGCGCCGCACCGCCGGGCTCGGGTCGACCGACCTGTCGCAGTTCGTGCAGCGCTTCGAGGCGGCCGCGCGCGACGTCGTCACCGGCGCCGGTGGTCGCGTCGTCAAGACGATCGGCGACGCCGTGCTCTTCGTCGCCGACACCCCCGCGACCGGTGCGCGCGTCGCGCTCGGGCTCGCCGAGGCCCTCGGGGGTGCGCTCGACGTCGACCGCGAGCAGGCCGTCGGCGGGCTCGCCGAGGGTGCCCGCGGCGTCACGCCCGTGCGCGTCGGGTTCGTCTGGGGGCGCGTGCTGTCCCGGTTCGGCGACGTGTTCGGCCCTGACGTGAACCTTGCCGCGCGGCTCACCGACATCGCCGAGCCGAGCACCGTCCTCACCGACCCCGAGACCGCCCAGGTGCTCGGCGGCGACCCGCGCTTCGTCCTCGACGAGCGCCCCGCCCTCGACCTCCAGGGCATCGGCACGGTCACCCCCTACCGCCTCACCGCCGCGACGACCTGACGGCCGGCTGCGTGCGACGGCTGGGCCGCCGTCAGAGCAGGGCCTCCTCCGGGTCGACCGGCTCGAGCAGCTGGGGGCCGTTGTTGCGGACCGAGCTGACGAGCGTCGAGACGGGCGTGGCGATGAGGCGCGGGGACGGGGCCTCGAGCAGGCGGCGGGCCTCCTCGGCGCCCGCCGACGGGTCGAGCCAGGCGTCCCAGACGTCGCGGCGCAGCATGAGCGGCTGCCGGTCGTGGATGTGGGCGTGCTCCTGCGACGCCGGGCGCGTGATGACGGTCGCGCTGACGAGCCAGCGGTCGGGGTCGTCGTCGGACTTCGTCGGGTCCTTCCAGAACTCGTACAGCCCGGCGAGCGCGACGAGGTCGTCGTCGGCCGGGTGCAGGTAGAACGGCTGCTTCGTCCGGGTCAGCGCGCCCGGGTCGGGCTTCTTCCACTCGTAGTAGCCGTCGGCGGGCAGGAGGGCGCGGCGGGCCGCGAACGGCCGCGAGAACGCAGACTTCTCGGCGACGGACTCGACGCGCGCGTTGATCATGCGGGCGCCGACGGACGGGTCCTTGGCCCACGACGGCACGAGGCCCCAGCGGGCGACGCGGAGCTGGCGCGTGATCTCGCCCGTCTCCTTGTCGGCGCGCTCGACGACCATCCGCACGCCGTCGGTCGGGGCGACGTTCCACGACGGGGGGAGCAGCCGGACGTCGTCGGCGACGGTCGCGATCGCGAACTCGTCGGCCAGGGCCTGGTCCTCGCGGAAGGAGGCGTAGCGACCGCACATGCGGGCCAGCCTGCCAGGTCCCACCGACATGCGTGGGCGCTCTGCCCGGTGCCCTCGGAGCGACGCGGGCGGGTCCGGCGGACGTGACGGGACACATATCGAATCGATTCGCGTCGGCACGGATCGGGTGCGACCATGGAACGCGATGACCGCGCGCCCCGCCCCCAGCACCCCTGCGGCGCCGCCCACCCCACGGACCGCCGCACACGTCACCGCCCCCACCGCGTCCGCACCCACGGACGTCACCGCCCCCACCGCGTCCGCACCCACGGACGTCACCGCCCCCATCGCGTCCGCACCCACGGACGTCACCGCCCCGACCCCGCCGTCGGGCGCCGTCGACACCGCCGCACCCGCCTACCGGCCGAACGCGAAGTACGTCCTGCTGCTCGGCCTCATGTGCGCGCTGCCGGCGATCTCGACCGACATCTACCTGCCGTCGCTGCCCGACGTCGCCCGCGACCTCAACACGTCCGCGACCGCCGCGCAGCTCACCATGACGGCGATGCTGATCGGCGGCGCCGTCGGCCAGCTCGTCATCGGGCCCCTGTCCGACCGGTTCGGCCGCCGCAAGCCCGTGATGGTCGGCGTCGCGCTGCACGTCGTGACGTCGCTGCTGTGCGCGGTCGCCCCGGCGATCATCCCGCTCATCGCGCTGCGCTCGATGCAGGGCTTCTTCAACGCGTCGGCGACGGTCGTCGCCATGGCCGTCATCCGCGACCGCTTCGTCGGCTCGGACGCGTCGCGCCTGATGTCCCGGCTCATGCTCGTCATCGGCGTCGCGCCGCTGTTCGCGCCGTCGATCGGCGGCGTCATCGCCGGTCAGGCGGGCTGGCGCGCGGTGTTCGTCGCGCTCGCGGTGTTCGGCGTGGTGCTGTGGCTGGTCGTGTGGCGTCGCCTGCCCGAGACGCTGCCGCCCGCGCGGCGCCGCGACGGCGGTCTGCGCACCGCGCTGTCCGGCTATCGCGCCCTGCTGCGCGACCGGCACTTCGTCGCGCTCGCCGTGATGCCGGGCCTCGGCGTCGCCGTCCTCATGAGCTACGTCGTCGCGTCGCCGTTCGTCCTGCGCGAGGGCTTCGGGCTGTCCGAGCACGAGTTCTCGCTGCTGTTCGCGATCAACGGCATCGGGCTGGTCGCGGGTGCGCAGGTCAACGCGGCGCTCGTGCGCCGGGTCGCGCCGATCCGCATCGTCCGCGTCGTGCTGCCGCTGTCGCTCGCGCTCACGACGGTCCTGCTCGGCCTCGCCCTCACCGGCCTCGGCGGGCTGTGGGCGCTGCTCGTCGTCCAGTGGCTTGTGCTCGCGATGGTCAACTTCGTGCCGCCCAACGCCTCCGCGCTCGCGCTCAGCCGGCACGGCGAGGTCGCGGGGACCGCGGCCGCGTTCATCGGCGCGTGCCAGGCCGGGGTCTCCGGCGTCGTCAGCCCGCTGTCCGGTCTGCTCGGCGGTGACGCGGTCGCGATGGCGGTCGTCATGGTCGGCGCATCGGTCGCCGCACTGCTCGTGCTCGCGCTCGCGACGCCCGCCTACCGCCGCGGCGGCGCCTGGACGGGCTGATCACCCGACCGTCCGGCCGCCCGCCGATCACGCACCGGGCCGCCACGACGGGTCACGGCGTGCGCAGCCGTGACAGTCGCGCGACGGCCTCGTCGAGGACCTCGTCGCGCTTGACGAACGTGAACCGCACCCACGACCGCAGCGCACGGTCGACGTCGGACCCGTCGTGCGTGAACGCGGTGACGGGGACGCCCACGACGCCGGCCAGCCCGGGGAGCGCGCGGCACAGCGCGGCGCCGTCGTCGAAGCCCAGCGGTGCCGAGTCGGCGAGCACGAAGTAGGTGCCCTGCGGGCGGACGACGGTGAACCCCGCGGCCTCGAGCCCCGCGCACAGCCGGTCGCGCCGCGACGCGAGCGACGCCGCGAGGTCCCGCACCCACGCGGCGACGTCGGGGTCGCGGAGCGCGAACGCGACGGCCGGCTGGAAGGGTGCGCCGGACACGTAGGTGAGGAACTGCTTGACGGTCCGCACCGCCGTCACGAGGTGCTCGGGGCCCGTGACCCAGCCGACCTTCCACCCGGTGAACGAGAACGTCTTGCCCGCGGACGAGATCGTCAGGGTGCGCTCGGCCATGCCGGGCAGCGTCGCGATCGGCACGTGGCGCAGACCGGGGTCGAGCACGAGGTGCTCGTACACCTCGTCGGTGACGACGAGCGCGTCGTGCGCGGTCGCGAGCCGCGCGACGGCGGCGAGCTCGTCGGGCGTGAGCACGGTGCCGGTCGGGTTGTGCGGGGTGTTGAGCAGGACGAGCCGCGTGCGGTCGGTGAAGGCGGCGGCGAGCGCGTCCAGGTCGATGCGGAACCCGTCGGGTGTCGCGCGCAGGGGTGCGGTCGTGTGCGTCGCGCCGGACAGGGCGATCACGGCGGCGTACGCGTCGTAGAAGGGCTCGAGCGTCAGGACCTCGTCGCCGGGGCCGGCGAGCGCGAGGACCGCGGCGGCGAGCGCCTCGGTCGCGCCGGTCGTGACGAGGACCTCGCGGTCCGGGTCCGGGTCGAGGCCGTAGTGCGCCTTCTGGTGCTCGGCGACCGCGTGCCGCAGCGCGGGGATCCCCGGCCCGGGCGGGTACTGGTTGCGCCCGTCGGCGATGGCCTGCGCGGCGGCCCGGGCGACCGACTCGGGGCCGTCGACGTCGGGGAAGCCCTGGCCGAGGTTGACCGACCCGGTCGACTCGGCGAGCGCGGACATCTCCGCGAAGATCGTCGCCCGCACGTGACCGTCGGGGGCGAGCAGCCCCGACGCGCGGGCGACCTCACGCCACCGTCCGTGCCCGATGCCGTGCTGTGCGTCGTCGCGCTCGCCCATCCGGCGAGGATAGGTCCCGTGGGCGCGTGACGAGGAGCCGCCCGCGTCCCGCGTCCCGGGGTGCGGCGTGCCGGTCAGAGACCGACCGCGCCGACCAGCCCGACGACGAGCAGGACCGCGAGCGACGCCCATGCGCACACCACCCACCACTCCACGTGGTGCTGGCGTCCCACTCGGGACGGCTGCCGGTCGCTCATACCTCCACCATCGGCAGGTGTGGCGCAGGTCTCAACGTGCCGCGCGGGCGAACCCGGAAATCACCCCAACGGCCGTGCAGGGCGCGGGACCGCCACGACAAGGGCGACGGGTCAGCTGCCCGTGGCCGCACGGAGGTCGTCACCGAGGCTGCCGAGCTCGGCGGCCAGGGAGTCGAGGGCGTCGGCCGCCTCGCCGCCCGCGTCGGCCTTGGCGGCCTCGAGGTCGGCGCGCGCGTCCGCGACCTGCTGCTCCGCGTCCGCGACGCGCTGCTGCGCCTCCGCCGACGCGTCCTGCTGCGCGGCCTCGAGCGCGGACTGGGCCTCGGTCACGGCGGCCTCGGCCTGGTCGACGGCGGACTCCGCCTGCGTGCGCGCCTGCTCGTCGAGGCCGTCGAGCTTCGTGCGCGTCTCCTCGACCTGGGCGCCCACCTCCTCGGCGTGGGCGCGCGCCTCGTCGACCGCGGCGCGCAGGTCGCCGACCGCGTTCTCGGCCGCGGTCCGGGCGTCCTTCGCGGACTGCGCGGCCTGGTCGATGTCGGCGTCGGAGCACCCGGCGAGGCCGAGCGCGAGGCCCACGGCGAGGGCCGGGGCGGCGGCACGGGCGAGCAGCGGGCGGGCGTGCGGGCGTGCGGTCACGGGGTCCTCCTACAGGACGGGCGGGGGCGGGTCCGGCGGATCGGTGCCACAGTCTGCCCGCGTCGGCGCCGCGCGGCACCCCGAGCGGCGGCGGCACCGGCGTGGCGGGGCCGGCGCGCCGTGGCCCGGACCTGCGCCGACGTCGGCGCGCCCGGTGTCCCCACCGGCTCGACCGTGATGCCGACGCCGGGCGGGACGGGCGACGCCCCGTCCGGCTGAGCAGCGGCCGGACGGGGCGTCGGGGTCGAGCAGGGCGGCGGTCCGCCCACCAGGGGGAGGAGGGCTGGACGGACCGCCGCGCTGGAGGTCAGGCCTCCTGCTGCTCGGTGCGGCGGGAACGGACGTCCTCCAGCGACGTGCCGTAGTAGGCCGCGGTCATGAGGTCCTTCATGTCGTCGATCATCGGCATCCGCGGGTTGGCGGGAGCGCACTGGTCCTCGTAGGCGCCCATGGCGACCTCGTCGAGGCGCGACATGAACTCCTGCTCGGCGACGCCCTGCGCCTGGAAGGACGACGGGATGCCGACCTTGGAGCGCAGCGCCTCGACGGCCAGCGCGTAGGACTCGACGCCCTCGGCCGGGGTGGCCGCCGGCAGGCCGAGCATCTGCGCGATCTGCTGGAACCGCTCCGGGGCGACGTAGTGCTCGTACTTCGGCCAGCTCGTGAGCTTGGTCGGGACGGTGCCGTTGTAGCGGATGACGTGCGGCAGGAGCGTGGCGTTCGTGCGGCCGTGCACCAGGTGGTACGTGGAGCCGACGACGTGCGCCATGGCGTGCACGATCCCGAGGAACGCGTTGCCGAAGCTCATGCCGGCGATCGTGCCCGCGTTGTGCATCTTCTCCCGCGCGTCCCGCGTGGCCGGGTCGGCCGGGTCGCCGTTCACCGACATCGCGAGGTTGTCGAAGATGAGGCGGATCGCCTGCAGCGCCATGCCGTCCGTGAAGTCGTTCGCGTAGACGGACACGTACGCCTCGGTCGCGTGGGTCAGGGCGTCGAAGCCCGAGTCCGCCGCGAGCGACGGGGGCATCTTGGCCGTGAGCACGGGGTCGATGATCGCGACCGAGGGGGTCAGCGCGTAGTCGGCCAGCGGGTACTTCTTGCCCGCGTCGGGGTCCGAGATGACGGCGAACGGCGTGACCTCGGCGCCCGTGCCCGACGTCGTCGGGATGCAGACGAGCTGCGCGAGCTCGCCGAGCGTCGGGAACTTGAAGGCGCGCTTGCGGACGTCGAAGAACTTCTGCTTGAGGTCGGAGAAGTTGATCTCGGGGTGCTCGTACAGCAGCCACATGACCTTCGCCGCGTCCATGGGCGAGCCGCCGCCGAGCGCGATGATCGTGTCCGGGCGGAAGTGGCGCATCTGCGCCGCGCCGTTCTGCACGGTGCGGACCGACGGCTCGGGCTCGACCTGGTCGATGATCTGCAGCGCGACCTTGCTGTGCCGGCGGTTGAGGACGTCGATGATCTTGTCGACGAAGCCGAGGGTGGTCATGGTCGCGTCGGTGACGATCGTGACGCGCTCGACGTCGGGCATGTCCTGCAGGTAGCGGATCGCGTTCGGCTCGAAGTACGTCTTCGCCGGGACCTTGAACCACTGCAGGTTGTTGTTGCGCCGGCCGACGCGCTTGACGTTGATGAGGTTCACCGCCGAGACGTTGTTCGAGACCGAGTTGTGGCCGTAGGAGCCGCAGCCCAGCGTGAGCGAGGGGATGAACGCGTTGTAGATGTCGCCGATGCCGCCGAGCGACGAGGGCGCGTTGGCGATGACGCGGACGGCCTTGACGCGGCTGCCGAACTCCTCGGTGAGCGCGTCGTCGCGGGTGTGGATCGCGGCGGAGTGGCCGAGCCCGTCGAACTCGACCATCTGCTCGGCGAGCGCGATGCCCTGCTCGGTCGTGGTCGCGCGCAGCACCGCGAGGACGGGCGCGAGCTTCTCGCGCGTCAGCGGCTCCTGCGGGCCGACCGACCCCACCTCGGCCAGGATGATCGAGGTGTCCGCGGGGACGGTGAACCCGGCCTGCTCGGCGATCCACTGCGGGCTCTTGCCGACGACCGTCGGGTTGAGCTTCGCGTCGCCGCAGTTCGTGCCCTGCGCGTCGACCCCGAAGATGAACTGCTCGAGCTTCGTCTTCTCCGCGGGCGTCGCCAGGTACGCGTGCAGGACGGCGAACTCCGCCATCGCGGCGTCGTAGATCTCGTCGTCCAGGATGACGGCCTGCTCGGACGCGCAGATCATGCCGTTGTCGAACGCCTTGGAGAGCACGACGTCGTTCACGGCGCGCTTCAGCTTGGCGGTCTTCTCGATGTAGGCGGGGACGTTGCCCGCGCCGACGCCGAGGGCCGGCTTGCCGCACGAGTACGCGGCGCGGACCATCGCGTTGCCGCCGGTCGCGAGGATCAGGCTCACGCCCGGGTGGTTCATGAGCATGTTCGTGGCCGCGATCGACGGCGTCTCGACCCACTGGATGCAGTGCTCGGGGGCACCGGCCGCCACGGCCGCGTCGCGGACGATCCTGGCCGCCTCGACCGAGGAGCGCTGCGCGCCCGGGTGGAACGCGAAGATGATCGGGTTGCGGGTCTTGAGCGAGATCAGCGACTTGAAGATCGCCGTCGACGTCGGGTTGGTCACGGGCGTGACGCCGCAGACGACGCCGACCGGCTCCGCGATCTCGGTGATGCCGCGCAGCTCGTCACGGGCGATGACGCCGACCGTCTTGAGGTCCGCCATGGAGTTCGTGACGTGCTCGCACGCGAAGATGTTCTTCACGGCCTTGTCCTCGAACACGCCGCGCCCGGTCTCCTCGACCGCGAGCTTCGCGAGCTGCCCGTGCTGGTCGAGCGCCGCGACGGAGCCCTTCTTGACGAAGCGGTCCACGTCCTCCTGCGTGAAGCGGGCGTACTCGGCGAGCGCCTTCGTCGCGTTGGCGACGAGCGCGTCGATCGCGGTCGCGACCTGGTCCTCGGAGAGCGCAGGTGCGGCGGGGGCGGCCGCGGCGGGTGCGGTCGCGACGGCCTTCTTGGCCTTGGTCGTGCGGGTCGTGCCGGACTCGGTGACAGTCACCGTGTGCTCCCCTGGTCGGTGCCCGGGGATGTGTCTCCGGGCGGTTGCTGGAGTCGTCGCCGTTGACGTCTTCGACGCTAGGGGGACCAGTCATCGGATGACTGAGCCGAAGGTCCTGAGGTGGCGGGACGAGTCGGGAGGGTGTGAAACCGCAGGTGAGGGACCTGGGACCTGGGTCCCGGGTCACGGGGCGTCGCAGGGCCCGCGGGCTGGTCAGAGCAGGCCGGCGAGCCCCAGCGCGAGCCCCAGGGCGGCGCACACGGCGAGCGTGCGCAGCACCGACCACCGCAGGGCGAAGACGAGCACCCCGCCGACGACGGCGATCGCGAGCGACCACGGCTGGAGCGTGCCGACGTCGGGGACGTCGAGCCGCAGCGGCCCCCAGGTGGTCGGCGTCGACTCGGCGAACAGCGTGTGCGTCGTGAAGTACAGCGCGAGGTTCGCGATGACGCCGACGACGGCGGCGGTCACGGCCGTGAGGGCGGCGCTGAGCGACCGGTTGCTCCGCAGCCGCTCGACGTAGGGCGCGCCGAGGAAGATGAAGAGGAACGACGGCACGAACGTCACCCACGTCACGAGCAACGCACCGACGACTGCCGCGGCCCACGGGTCGAGCCCGCCCGGGGCCTGGTACGCGGCGAGGAACGCGACGAACTGCACGACCATGATGAGCGGGCCCGGCGTCGTCTCGGCGAGCGCGAGGCCGCGGGTCATCTCACCCGGCGTGACCCAGCCGTACGTCTCGACCGCGCGCTGCGCGACGTACGCGAGCACCGCGTACGCCCCTCCGAAGGTGACGACCGCGGTGCCGGAGAAGAACGTGCCGAGGTGCGTGAGCGTGCTGTCCCGGCCGGTGAGGGCGAGCACGGCCAGCACCGGCAGCGCCCATACGGCGAGGCCGATCCCCAGGACGCGTGCGGTGCGCCGCCCGGACGGGCGCTCGGCGTGCAGGGCGTCGTCGGGGATGAGCGGGGTGCGGCTCTCGGGGTCGGCCTCGGCCCGGGGCGTCGATGGGTCGACCTGGTGCGGCGCGACGCGGTGGAGCAGCCAACCGGTCAGCCCAGCGGCCAGCACGACCAGCGGGAACGGCACGGCGAACAGCGCGAGCGCGACGAACGAGCCGACCGCGAGCGCGACGAGCGCGGGGCTCGTGAGCGCGCGCCGCCCGACGCGGACCACCGCCTGCGCGACGATCGCGAGCACGGCGGGGGCGAGGCCCGCGAACACCGCGCTGACGACCGTGGTGTCGCCGAACGCGACGTAGATCGCGGCGAGCGCGAGGAGCGCGAGCATCCCGGGCAGCACGAACAGCCCGCCCGCGACGATCCCGCCGCGCGTCCCGTTGAGCAGCCACCCCGTGTACACGGCGAGCTGCTGCGCCTCGGGACCGGGCAGGAGCATGCAGTAGTTGAGGGCGTGCAGGAACCGCCGCTGCCCGATCCAGCCCGTCTCGTCGACGAGCGTGCGCTGCATGACGGCGATCTGACCCGCGGGACCGCCGAACGTCTGCCACGAGATCGCGAACCAGGCGCACACGGCGGTCCGGAACGGGATGACGTCCCGGGGTGTCGCGACCGGCGTCGGGGTCGTGGCGTCGTCCACCCGACGAGTATCGCCGCCCCGCAGGGCGCGCCGGGACGCGTCTCGGCGTGGCACCACCGGGGTGGGGTGGTGCCACGCCGAGCGGGCGTCCGTCGCAGGTCAGCGACGCACGACGAGGTGCTGCGCGTACGCCGGGACCGTGAGGAACGTCGGGAAGTCGTCGCCCAGCGCGACCTCCTCGACGAGGGCCGCGGCGTCGTCGTAGCGGTCGTCCGCGGTGCGGGGGAGCCCGGCCAGGACGTCGGCGAGGACGGAGCGCACGTGGTCCGCGGTGATCGTCGTCCCGGAGTCGGTGACGACGCCGTGGTGCACCCACTGCCACACCTGCGAGCGGGAGATCTCGGCGGTGGCCGCGTCCTCCATGAGCCCGTCGATCGCGACCGCGCCCGTCCCGCGCAGCCACGCCTCGAGGTAGCGGACGGCGACGGACAGGTTGGTCCGCAGGCCCGCGTCGGTGACCGCGCCCGGCTCGGTGCCGCCCGCCGAGGCCACGTCCAGCAGTGCGGCGGCGTCGGGGGTGACG
This sequence comes from Cellulomonas sp. H30R-01, assembly GCF_010119915.1. NCBI lineage: Bacteria > Bacillati > Actinomycetota > Actinomycetes > Micrococcales > Cellulomonadaceae > Cellulomonas > Cellulomonas sp. H30R-01. The sequence continues at coordinate 379,036 of NZ_CP048210.1, forward strand.
TCGGGGCGCTGCACGTCGCGCTGGTCCGGGCGGTCGCCGAGCGTCGCGTCGAAGACCTCCTGCGCGACGGGCACGAGGTCGGGGTGCGCGACCCAGGTGCCGTCGAACCCTTGCCCGGCCTCGCGCTGCTTGTCGGCGCGGACCTGCGCGAACGCGCGCTCGTTGGCCTCGGGGTCGCGCCGGTTCGGGACGAACGCGCTCATGCCGCCGATCGCCTGCGCCCCGCGCCGGTGGCACGTCGCGACGAGCAGGTCCGCGTACGCCTGCATGAACGGCACCGTCATCGTCACGCGCGACCGGTCCGGCAGCACCCAGCGGCGGCCGCGCGACCGGAACGTCTTGACGATGCTGAAGATGTAGTCCCAGCGGCCCGCGTTCAGCCCCGCGCAGTGGTCGCGCAGCTCGTAGAGGATCTCCTCCATCTCGAACGCGGCCGTGATCGTCTCGATGAGGACGGTCGCGCGGATCGTGCCGTGCCGCAGACTGAGGTACGCCTCGGTGAAGCGGAACACGTCGTCCCACAGCCGCGCCTCGAGGTGGCTCTCGATCTTCGGCAGGTACAGGTACGGACCGCGGCCGGAGTCGATGAGCGCGTGCGCGTTGTGGAACAGGTACAGCCCGGCGTCGACCAGCGACGCGGACGCCCCGTACCGCTGACCCGCGCGGTCGACGTGCTCGACGTGCTTCTCGGCGAGGTGCCACCCGCGCGGGCGGAACACGATCGTCGGTGTCTGCTCGCCGACCCGGTACTCCTTGCCCTCCGGCGACGTGAAGTCGGCGTCCCCGCGGATCGCGTCGAACAGGCTGTGCTGCGCGCCCACGACGTTCTCCCACGTCGGGCTCGTCGCGTCCTCCAGGTCGGCCAGCCAGACGCGCGCGCCCGAGTTGAGCGCGTTGACGGTCGTCTTGCGGTCGCACGGGCCGGTGATCTCGACGCGCCGGTCCTCCAGGCCCGGGCCGGGACCGGCGACGCGCCACGACCGGTCGGCGCGGATGCCCGCGGTCAGCGGCAGGAAGCCCGGGTCGGCGCCGTTCGCGATGCGGTCGCGGCGGAGCTGGCGCTCGCGGAGCAGCAGCGTGCGGCGGGTGCCGAACACGGTGTGCAGGTCGGCGACGAAGTCGAGCGCCTCGGGCGTGAGGATCTCGGCCGAGCCGGGCACCGTGGGCCCGACGACGTCGAGGTGCGGCTGGATCACGGGGCCCGTCAGCGGCGCGCGGGCGGGGGTCAGGACGGTCATGGTGCACCTCCGGGTGCAGGCTCGACGCGGCGTGAGCGGCGGCGTCGAGCGGGTCGTGCGGTCAGTGGGTGAACTGGGCCGTCTCGGTGGAGCCGGCGAGCGCGAGCGTCGAGGCGTCGGGCGAGATCGCGGTGGCGACCCGGTCGAAGTACCCCGTGCCGACCTCGCGCTGGTGGCGGGTCGCGGTGTAGCCGTCGGCCTCGGCGGCGATCTCGGCCTGCTGCAGGTCGACGTAGGCGGACATGCCCCGCTGCGCGTAGCCGCGAGCCAGGTCGAACATCGAGTGGTTGAGCGCGTGGAAGCCGGCCAGCGTGACGAACTGGAAGGCGTACCCGTACCCGGCGAGCTCGCGCTGGAACCGCGCGATCTGCGCGTCGTCGAGGTGGCGGCGCCAGTGGAACGACGGCGAGCAGTTGTACGCGAGGAGCTTGCCGGGGTGCCGCTCGTGGATGCGCTCGGCGAACTCGATCGCGAGCGCCAGGTCGGGCGTCGACGTCTCGACCCAGAGCAGGTCCGCGAACGGCGCGTAGGCGTCGGCCCGCGCGACCACCGCGTCGAGACCCGGCTCGACCCGGTGGTAGCCCTCGGCGGTGCGCTCGCCCGTGAGGAACGCGTGGTCGCGCTCGTCGGCGTCGCTGGTCAGCAGGTCCGCGCCGAGCGCGTCGGTGCGGGCGACGATCACGGTCGGGACGTCGGCGACGTCCGCGGCGAGCCGGGCCGCCGACAGCGTCCGCACGTGCTGCGCGGTCGGCACGAGCACCTTGCCGCCCAGGTGGCCGCACTTCTTCTCCGCGGCGAGCTGGTCCTCCCAGTGCACGCCCGCGGCACCGGCCGCGATCATCGCGTGCATGAGCTCGTAGGCGTTGAGCGGCCCGCCGAAACCGGCCTCCGCGTCCGCGACGACGGGCACGAGCCAGTCCCGCGACGCCCGCCCGTGCTCGGCGACCTCGACCTGGTCGGCCCGCAGCAGCGCGTTGTTGATGCGCCGCACGACGGCCGGCACCGAGTTCGCGGGGTAGAGGCTCTGGTCGGGGTACGTCTGGCCGGAGAGGTTCGCGTCGGCCGCCACCTGCCAGCCCGACAGGTAGATCGCCTCGAGGCCAGCGCGGACCTGCTGCACCGCCTGGTTGCCCGTGAGCGCGCCGAGCGCGGGCACGTGCGTGCGCTGGTGCAGGAGCTGCCACAGCCGCTGCGCGCCGCGTCGGGCGAGCGTGTGCTCCTCACCGACCGACCCGCGCAGCGCGACGACGTCCTGCGCCGAGTGGGTCCGGCGGACCCCCGCCCAGCGCGGGTCGGTCGCCCAGACGTGCGCGAGCTCGGCCGCGTCCTGGGTGCGGTCGCCCGGCAGCGTCGTGGTGGTGGGGGCGGGGTCGGTGGCGGTGCTCATCGGGTGACCTCCCGGTCCGATCGTGACGGCCGCGCCGGTGCGGGCCGTCTGGTGCGGGCGGTCGACCGGAGGGGTCCGGTTCCGCCCGCACCTCCACCGTGGTCGTCCGGAGGCCGCACAGGCCTGTCCGTCGACGGTGAAGTTCCGGCGTTCTTCCCGACGACGGAAGGACCGGCAGCCGGGTCCGTCCGCGCGGGTCGCGCGCTGCGGGGACGGAAGAAGCGCGCTCCACCTGCGAAGGTGCCGTCATGGTTGCCCCATGAGACCGCTTCCAGGCGCGGAAGGATCGCACTCCTTCTCATGGACGGAATGCCTGACGGGCTGGCACCGTGGGGTCATGACGACGACGTCGCCCCGTCCCGCGGCACCCCCGCCCCCGTCGTCCGGCGCGCTCGACACGCTCGTCCTGGGCCGCCGGATCCGGCACCTGCGCACCGCGCGCGGCATGACCCTCGACGACCTGGGCCGCGCGATCGGCCGCGCGCCGTCGCAGGTGTCGATGCTCGAGAACGGCCACCGCGAGCCGCGCGTCGGCGTCCTGTCGGCCGTCGCCGACGCCCTGGGCGTCCCGGTCGCGGAGCTGCTGCGGCCCGAGCCGCCCACGCGCCGCGCCGCCCTGGAGGTCGAGCTCGAGCGCACGCAGCGCGGCCCGCTGTTCGCGTCGCTGCAGATCCCCGAGGTCAAGGTCGGCAAGTCGCTGCCGACCGACGCGCTCGACGCCCTGGTCCGGCTGGCCGGCGAGGTGCAGCGCCTGCTCACCGAGAACGCCGCCACCCCCGAGGAGGCGCGTCGCGCGAACGCCGAGCTGCGCGCCCGGATGCGCGCGCAGGACAACTACTTCGCCGAGCTCGAGGCCCACGCGCGCGAGCTGCTCACAGCAGTCGGGCACGCGGGTGGCCCGCTGTCGCAGCGCGCGACGGCCGACATCGCCGCCCACCTCGGCTTCTCGCTGCACCACGTGCCCGACCTGCCGCACTCGACCCGCACCGTGACCGACCTCGCGCACGGCCGGATCTACCTGCCGCAGGGCGGGGCCGGCGTGAGCGACAGCCGGTCCCCGCTGCTGCAGGCGCTCGCGTCGCACGTGCTCGGCCACGCCGAGCCGACGAGCTACGGCGACTTCCTGCGCCAGCGCGTCGAGGCCAACTACATGGCGGCCGCCCTCATGCTCCCCGAGGACGGTGCCGTCGCGTACCTGCAGGCCGCCAAGGCGGAGCGACGGCTGTCGGTCGAGGACCTGCGCGACCAGTTCGCCGTGCCCTACGAGACCGCCGCGCACCGGTTCACCAACCTCGCGACGCGCCACCTCGGCATCCCGGTGCACTTCATGAAGGTCCACGAGGGCGGCACGCTGCACAAGGCGTACGAGAACGACGGCGTCGTCTTCCCGTCCGACCCGCTCGGCGCGATCGAGGGGCAGCCCGTCTGCCGGCACTGGACCGCTCGGGTCGTGTTCACGCTCGCCGACCGGTTCACGCCGTACTACCAGTACACCGACACGTCGTCGGGCACGTACTGGTGCACCTCGCGGGTCCAGACGTCGTCGCAGGGCGCGTTCTCGGTGAGCGTCGGCGTGCCGTTCGCGCACGTCCGCTGGTTCCAGGGGCGCGAGACGACCGAGCGCGCGACGAGCCGCTGCCCCGACCCCACCTGCTGCCGGCGGCCCCCGTCGACGCTCGCCGAGCGGTGGGGCGACCAGGCCCGCCCCTCGGCCCGCCCGCACGCCTCGCTGCTGGCCGCGCTGCCCGTCGGCGCCTACCCGGGCGTCGACACGACCGAGGTGTACGAGTTCCTCGACCGGCACGCGCCGGACTGAGCAGGCCGGAGGCCGCACCGGCCTGCTGTCAGTGCGGCGCGTCGAGACCGGCGAGCGCCGTCCACGCCGTGCACCCCGCCTCGCCCGGCTGGAGCTGCACCGGGGCGACGTGGACGTCCGCGACGGTGCCGTCGACGCGGGCGACGAGCACGCAGTCGTCGGGGCCGCCCGTCGCGACGCCGACGTCGGTGCCGTCCACGACGGCGGTGACCTCCGCGAGCGGTCGGCCGTCGGAGGGCGGGGTCAGCCGCGCGGTGACCTGCCGGGCGACGTCGTCGGGGTCCGGCGTGCCCGTCGGGTCGAGGTCCTCCAGGACCTGCCACGCGGCGTCGCGGGCGTCGACGGCCACCACCGGGTCGTCGGACGGGGGAGGCGTCATCGGGGTCGTGTCGTCGGGGCAGCCGGTCGGCCGGACGCCCTCGGGCGTGCCCCACTCGCCGGCCTTGCCGTACGGGGTGAACGTCACGCGGAAGCAGTGCGGCCCGGGGTCGACCTCGCGCTGGTCGAACGAGAACATGGGCGGGTCTGCGAGCTCGGGCAGGGTGACGGCGAAGGTCAGGGTGCCGATCAGGTCGCCGCCCTCCACGGCCGGGGTGGACGCGACCAGCACCGCGCTCGACGGCGCGCCCGTCGCGGCGCGGACGAACCCGTCGATGTCCGGGTGGTACGACGACATGCGCGTCGTCTTCAGGAGGTCGAGCAGGGTCTCGCGTGCCGCGAGCTGGTCCGGCGTCAGCGGTCTGGTCGCCCGGAGCGTCGCGACCGCCAGCGCCCCGAGGGCGGCGATGCCCACGAGGACGGCCGTGACGGTGATCGCGCCGCGTCGCCGCCCCCTGGTCTGCACGCGGAGCACCGTAGCGGCCGAGATCCGCGCCGGGCCAGGTCCGTCGGGGCGATCGGCGTGGTCGTCAGTCGCGCACGCGTTCCAGCCAGGACGACGACAGGCTCTCGTCCTCGAGGTCCAGCTCGCGCATCATCCGCCGCATGACGGTCTCGTCGAGCTCGCCGGAGTCGCGCCGCCGCATGAGCACCTCGCGCTGCGCGGCGATGATCTCGCGGCGGAACTGCTGGGTGCGGCGGCCCTCGGCGGCGCCGGGGAGCCGGCCGTCGCGCGCCTTGCCGACGGGTCCGAGCCCGCGGGTGCTCTCGCGTGCGTCGACGTCGTCGGGCAGCAGGTCGGGCGCGTTCTCGGGGTCGAGCATGACGGCCGCGGCGGCGGCGCGCCCCCGCCAGCGCGCGGACAGCGCGTCGATCGCCTCGTCCGCCGCCGGCTGCCCGACCACCTTCGCGAGGTCGCCGCGCTTCGACTCGAGCACCTGCTGCACCGCGTCGGCGGTCGCGATCCGCGTCGCGGCCTCCTGCGTCGCGTCCGCCGCCGCCTCGTCGTCGGACCCGACCCCGAGCCGACGGATCACCCACGGGAGCGTGAGGCTCTGCCCGAGCAGCGTGCCGATCGCGACCGTGTAGGCGGCGAGCTGGATCGTCGCGCGGTCGGGGAAGGGTCCGCCGTCGATCGTCGCGGGGATGCCCGCGGCGGCGGCGAGCGTGACGACGCCGCGCATCCCGGCCCAGGACACGACGGCGGACTCGCGGACGGTGAGCGCGTCGCGTTCCGGGCGGTGGCTGCCGCGCAGGCGCAGGTTGTCGAACCACGCGGTGCCGAACACGTAGAGCGGCCGAACGAGCACCGCGACGGCGAGCACCGCCAGCGAGACGGTGACCGCGTGGCCGAGGCCCTGGTCGGACGCGACGAGGTCGCGGATGATCCACGGGAGCTGGATGCCGATGAGGGCGAACGTGAACGACTCGAGCAGGATGTCGAGCGTCGACCAGATCGGCTCCTCGTACAGCCGCGTCGCATAGCCGGCCCGCGGTGAGGTGTGCCCGAGGTACAGACCTGCGGCGACGACGGCGAGGACCCCCGACCCGTGCACCGCCTCCGACGCCCAGTACGCGCCGAACGGCGTGAGCAGCCCGATCGCCGACGCGACGACGGGGTCGTCGAGGCGCACGCGGATCGCGTGCACGAGCCAGCCGATCGCGAGTCCGACGCCCACGCCGGCGACGACCGCCACGGCGAACGTGCCGAGCGCGCCGCCGAAGGCCCACGCGCCCGTGGCTGCGCCGATGAGGGCGACCTTGTACAGCGTCAGCGACGTCGCGTCGTTGATGAGGCTCTCGCCGGACAGCACCGTCATGACGCGCCGCGGGAGGCCGAGCCGGCGGCCGACCGCGGCGGCGGCCACCGCGTCGGGTGGTGCGACGACCGCGCCGAGGACCAACGCGACCGCGAACGACACCGCGGGTTCGAGCGCCCAGAAGACGAGCGCGACCGCGAGCGCGCTGAGCAGCACGAGCCCGACGCCGAGCCGCGTGATCGAGTTGAGCTGCGCGCGGAAGTCGCGGTACGAGCTCGCGAGCGCGGCCGAGTAGAGCAGCGGGGGGAGCACGAACTCGAGCAGGATCTCCGAGTTGATCTCGTACCGCGGTACACCGGGGACCAGCGACACGACGAGCGAGATCGCGACGATGACGAGCGGGGACGGGAGGCCGCGTCGGCGGCACGCGGCGGCGACGAGGACAGCGCCCGCGACCAGCAGGAACACCTCGACGTGGTGCATCCGCCGTCCTCCCCGTGACCGACCTTTGCGCCCGACGCTAACGAAGCGCCGCGGCCGGCGCGCCCGGTCGCGGGCGCGGTCCTGACCGGGGCGGTGGTGCGCGGTCGTGGCCGGCGGGGGCGGAGACGTAAACGCTTCGACGGTTTACGCGGACGCGCGCGCGTGGGTCACTGGCTTGGAAAGCCCTTACCAGAAGGAGGGATCAGCAGTGAGTCGTACAACGATCCAGGGGCGACGGCGCCCCTGGCGGACGTTCCTCGCGGGACTCGCCGCGACGGCCGTCGCCGCGACCGTCGGCCTCACCGCCGCGACGACGGCGTCGGCCGCGAGCGTCGACACCGGCGCGTACTACGTGCTGCTCAACCGGCAGAGCGGCAAGGCGATGGAGGTCGCCAACTGGTCCACGGCCGACGGCGGCGTCGTGCAGCAGTGGACGCGCAACGACGGGAACTGGCAGCAGTGGAGGTTCGTCGACGCCGGGTCCGGCTGGTACAAGCTCCAGAACCGGCACTCCGGCAAGGTCCTCGACCTGTGGGGCTGGAGCACCGCCGACGGCGGCGAGTTCCGGCAGTACAGCGACCTCAACGGCACCAACCAGCAGTTCAAGCTCGGCGACTCCGAGGGCAGCCGCATCCGGCTGATCAACCGGCACAGCGGCAAGGCCGTCACCGTCACCGACCGGTCCACGGCTGACGGCGCGACGATCACGCAGCTGACCGACAACAACCAGTACAACCAGCAGTTCGACCTCGTGAAGGTCGGCTTGGGCGGCGGCACCACCACCCCGCCCCCGTCGAACGGCGGGTCGTTCCCGGCCTGGCCGTCGGCCACCAGCGCCACGAAGGTCTCGTCGACCATCAACGTCTCCGGCACGTTCGACGGCGGGTACGTGCGGTACTACGGCATCTCCTCCGGCGACCAGGACGAGTCGCAGCCGCCGATCTTCCAGCTCTCCGACGGCGCCGTCCTCAAGAACGTCATCATCGGCACCGGAGCCGGCGACGGCGTGCACTGCACCGGCACCTGCACGCTGCAGAACGTGTGGTGGGAGGACGTCGGCGAGGACGCCGCGACGCTCAAGGGCTCGTCGTCGTCGCAGGTCATGACGGTCGACGGCGGCGGTGCGCGGTCGGCGTCGGACAAGGTGTTCCAGCACAACGGCCCCGGGAAGTTCGTCATCAAGAACTTCCAGGTCTCGGACTTCGGCAAGCTCTACCGCTCGTGCGGCAACTGCTCCAAGCAGTACGCGCGGACCGTCGTCGTCGACAACGTCAAGGTGACCGCGCCGGGCAAGTCGCTGGTCGGCATCAACTCGAACCTCGGCGACAAGGCCACGATCACGAACGTGCAGATCCACGGCGACTCCTCGAAGAAGATCGCGATCTGCGAGGAGTACAAGGGCGTGACCTCCGGCGAGCCGTCGAAGATCGGCTCCGGACCGTCCGCGGCCTGCGGCTACTCGACGTCGTCGATCACCTACCGGTGACGCCGCACGTCTGAGCACCCGCTCCCGGCCGACGGCCCTCGTCCCGCGCTCGCGGACGGGGCCGTCGGTCGCGGGCGGCGTCGCCGCGCCGGTCACCGCCAGCGGCTCGCGCCGGACGGCCCCGGGTCAGGGGACGACGACCTCGCCGCCGAGGCGGCCGACGCCGAGCACGTTCGACGTGACGCCCTCGGCACCCGTCGGCGCCAGCGTGACGAGCGCATACGCGGTGTAGGAGCCGGCGGGCAGGGCGTCCCCGGAGCAGGACGCCGTCGTCCACTGCACCGAGATCGAGGTCGTCCGGCCGGCGGCGAGCGTCCCGGCCACCGACGACGTCTCCTCGGACCAGGTGCGCGAGTCCCCGACGATGCGCCCGGCCGCGTCGACGAGGACGACGCGCTCGTCGAGCAGCAGCGCCTCCTCGTCGCCCTCCCACCCGCGCTCGCCGGCCCCCCAGGTCAGGGTCAGGTCGGCGGAGCGCCCGTCGGCGCCGACCGTGCCGCCGACCTCGAGCGTGCCGTCCCCTTCCGGGACCACGCCGACGCCCGCCCCGCACCAGGGCGCGCGCGCGTTCCCGGCCACGACGAGCGGCTCGCCCGGGCTGAGGGCCAGCACCTCACCGGTGCTCGGGTCGGCGAGGACCGCGTGCAGCGTGTACGAGCCGTCGGGCAGCGCGAGGTGGTCGTCCGGGCCGCCGCACGTGACGAGCGCGAGGTGATGGCCGCCGCTGGTCGTGCCCGGCACCATCGACGAGCCGGTGTCGAAGGCGTCGCTCGACGCGGCGACGACGACGCCGTCCCGCTCCGCGACGACGCGCACGGGAGCGGGCATCCGCTGCGAGGTCGTGCTCTCGACCGTCACCCCGACCGGGAGGGACGAGCGCGGGTGCTGCGGGTAGTGGCCGAGGTTCACGCCGAGGTGCCACGGGGACGCGTGCTCGGGCGCGCGCACCTGCCAGCCGCACGTGCCCGGTTCGGCCGCGTCGTCCGCGGCCGGCAGCGTCGACGCGACCTCGTCGGCGGGGAGCGGCGCGGGAGCGGCCGGGTAGGTGGGGCCGCCGAGCAGGTCGACGCCGTGGGTCGCCGTGACGGCGATCGCCCCCGCGAGGCCCAGCCCGGCGGTGCCCTGAGCCGCGGCCCGGGCGGCGCGGCGTCGCCGGACCCGCCGGTGCAGAGCCGCCGCCTCGAGCGTGCCGAGCGGCGCGCGCGCCGCGACGTCGTGCAGGGCGGTGCGGAGGTCGGTGCTCATCGGGCGCTCCTCGGGGTCACGAGCTGGATCTCGGTCGGGTCGGTCGCGACGGGTCCGAGCACGTGCTCGAGCGCACGCACGCCGTCGCTGAGGTACCGCTTGACGGTGCCGGTCGCGAGGTCGAGCCGGTCGGCGATCTCCGGCACGGTGAGGTCCTCGAAGTAGCGGAGCACGACGCACGCGCGGACCCGCGGCGCGAGCCCTGCCAGGGCCGCGACGACGTCCTGCCGGGCGTCGACGCCGTCGGCAGGACCGGCGGACGTGTCGGGTGTCGCGACGAGGTGCCGCACCCTCAGCCACTGGCGCCGCCGGCGGTACCCGTCGACGTAGGTCCGCAGCACCGTCTGGCGCACGTACCCCTCGACCGCCGCGGGCTCGCGCAGCCGGGCGCGGCGGGACAGCACGGAGACGAGCGCGTCCTGCACGAGCTCCTGCGCGTCGGCCGCGTCGCCCGTCAGCAGGTAGGCGTACCGCAGGAGCGCCGGACCGCGCTCGCGGACCAGCTCGTCCAGCACCTCGTCCCAGTGCACGTCGCTCCTCGCCTCGGCCGTCCCGGCGTCCCCCGGCACCCCGTCATGACGGATGGCGAGCCGGTTCCGTTGGGGTCGACGTCGGCGCGACCGCCGACGCGAGCGTGACAGCCGCCGCGCGCCGTCCGCGCCGCTACGCGGTGTGCACGTGCGCCGGCGTGTCGCCGTCGTGCGCCGGGGCGTCGTCGTCGGCCGTCCCGCGGTCGATCACGAGGTCGCGGAGCGCTGCCGGGGGAGGGCCCCCGCCAGGACCCCCCTGGCGCAACCACTCGGCGAGGGCCGCGGTCGGCCCGTCGCCGGCCAGTCGTTCGAACCACACGGGTGCCACCCCGGCCCGCCGGCAGTGCGCGGTCGGGCGTGCCACGACGACGTCACCGCGCTCGCACTCGTCGAGGCAGTCGACGAAGGTCAGCCGCGCGACGCCGCCCTCCGCGAGCCGCCGCAGACGCTCCGCCTGGCCGCCGGGCAGGTCGTCGACGCCGTCGAGCGTCTCCCCGGCGCACAGCGCGCACGCGGTCAGCCCGGGCAGGCCGGCCTCCGCGGGGCTGCGGTCGGCGGGGAAGTCGTCGTGCGGCACCGGAAGACGGTACGTGATCGCGCCGGTCGCCTCCTCGTCACCGCTGCTCACAGCGTGGCGAGCAGGTTCTGCATCTCGGTGATCTCGGCCGTCTGGTCGTCGACGATCGTGCGCGCGAGTCGCATCGCGTCGGGGTGCGTCCCCTCGGCGAGCTCGGTCTCCGCCATCGCCACGGCACCGCGGTGGTGGGCGATCATGAGGTCGAGGAACGCGCGGTCGAACGCGACCCCGTCGAGCCCGTCGAGCGACCCCATGGCCTCGTCCTGGCCCATGCCGTGCATGTCCATCCCGCCGTGGTCCATCCCGCCATGGTCCGTCCCGCCGGGCGCGTCCTCGCCCCAGGCCGCCAGCCACCCGCTCATCAGCGCGATCTCCGGCCCCTGCGCGTCGGCGATGCGCTGCGCGAGGTCGCGCACCTCCGGCGTGGCGGCGCGGTCGACGGCCAGCCCGGCCATCTCGATCGCCCCCTCGTGGTGGACGACCATCATCTGCGCGAACCACGTGTCGGTCTCGTCGTGCCGGGCGTCGAGGGGCTGCGTGGTGCTCGTCGTCGCGCGGTCGGGTCGGGGGGCGGTCCCCGCCGGGGCGCCGCCGCCGCACGCGGCGAGGGTGGCGGCGAGGGTCAGGGCGGCTGTCGCGCAGGCGGCGCGACGGACGGTGGTGCTCACGGGACGGGTCCTTCCGGGTGCGGTGCGTGCCTCCGAGGGCCTCGGTCGACCGCCCGGAGACGGCCACTGTCGCTCGCGCGCCCCGCAGGGCGGCTCGTCGTCGGATCAAGGTTCGATGAAGGTCGCGGGTCCGGCGGGTCGCGCCGGACAAGATGGTGACCGTGACCACCGCGCCGCCCGCCCCCGCCCGCCGGGCCGTCGTCGTCGACGACGAGGAGCCGCTCGCGCGCCTCGTCGCGGGCTACCTCGAGCGCGACGGCTACGCGACGACGGTCTGCCACGACGGTGCGCTCGCGGTCGACGTGCTCCGTGAGGTCGACCCCGACCTCGTCGTGCTCGACCTCGGCCTGCCGGGGCTCGACGGCGTCGAGGTGTGCCGTCGGCTGCGCACGTTCTCCGACTGCTACGTCGTCATGCTGACCGCGCGCGCCGAGGAGGTCGACACCGTCGTCGGCCTGTCCGTCGGCGCCGACGACTACATGACCAAGCCGTTCAGCCCGCGCGAGCTCATGGCGCGCGTCGCCGCGCTGATGCGCCGCCCGCGGCGAGCCGCACCGGTGGCGGCCGTCCCGGCCGGGCGGGTGCTCGTGGTCGGGGACCTGCGGGTCGACGTCGACGCGCGCGAGGTCGACCGCGGTGGCGAGCCGGTGCCGCTGACCCGCACCGAGTTCGACGTGCTCGCGGCGCTCGCGGAGCGCCCGGGACGGGTCCTCAGCCGGCGCGCGCTCATCGACCTCGTGTGGGGTCCGGGCTGGGTCGGCGACGAGCACCTCGTGGACGTCCACGTCCTGCACGTGCGGCAGAAGCTCGGCGACACCGCGGAGGCGCAGCGCTACGTCCGGACGGTCCGCGGCGTCGGGTACCGGATCGGGGCGGGCGCGTGACGGGCGACGCGCGGCGCGGCGCGGCGGCGTGGGGGCTGGGCGCGCTGCTCGTGGGTGCGCTCGTCGTGGTGCTCGCGACCGCCGCCGTGACGGCGTGGCTGGTGGCGGCCGCCGTCGGGCCGGGCCTCTTCCACGAGCACATGACGAGCGCGGGCATGGCCGACCACGACGCGGCCGTCGTGCACGCCGAGCAGGCCTTCCAGGACGCCGGCACGGTCTCGCTCGCGCTCGCTCTCGGCGCCGCGGCGCTGGTCTCCGCGGTCGTGGGCGTGGTCCTCAACCGCCGCATCGGCCGGTCGCTGGCCACGGTCTCGACCGCCGCCGCGCGCGTCGGTGCGGGCGCCTACGACTCGCGCGTCCCCGAGCCGGGTCTCGGCACGGAGTTCGACGACCTCGCCCGGTCGTTCAACGCGATGGCGGCCCGCCTGCACGAGTCCGACCGGCTGCGCGCCCGGTTGCTCGCGGACGTCGCGCACGAGGTGCGCACGCCCGTCGCGACGATCGCCGGCTACCTCGAGGCGATCGAGGACGGCGTGCAGCCGCTCGACGAGGACACCCTGGCCGTGCTGCGCGAGCAGAGCGCGCGCCTGACGCGCCTCGCGGACGACCTCGCCGCCGTGACGCGCGCCGAGTCGGGCGACCTCACGCTGCACCGCGAGCCCGTCGCCCCCGCCGACCTCCTGCACGCGGCCGCCGGCGCGGTCCGCGAGCGCGCCGCCGTCGCGGACGTCGAGGTCGGGCTCGACGTGACCGACGGCCTGCCGCCGGTCGCCGTCGACCGGACGCGCCTCGCACAGGTCTTCGACAACCTGCTGGACAACGCCCTCCGGCACACCCCGCCCGGCGGCCGCGTCGTGCTCGCCGCCACCCACGAGCCCGACGGGCAGGTCGCGCTGCGCGTCGCCGACACCGGCGAGGGCATCGCGCCCGAGCACCTGCCGCACGTGCTCGAGCGCTTCTACCGCGTCGACACCGCACGCGACCGCGGCCACGGCGGGTCGGGCATCGGGCTCGCGATCAGCAGGGCGCTGGTCCAGGCGCACGGCGGGACGCTGACGGCCGCGAGCGACGGGCCCGGCGCGGGCGCGACGTTCACCGTGACCCTGCCGCCCGCCTGACGCCGAGCCCGCCGCCCGGGCGCGGGCGCTCAGTGCGTCATCCCGGCCATGCTCGAGCCGTCGTCCATGACGTGGGTCGGCTGCCAGCCGAGCACGCCGGGGTCGAGCATCCCCGCGATCATCGCGACGTGCGCGACGACGAGGAACAGCCCGACCAGCGTCGCGTGGACCTTGAGGCGGTGCTCGTCGTCCCAGCCCGCGCCGACGGCCCGCGTCTCGAGCAGCGTCATGCCGGCCAGCGGCACGATCCCGAGCAGGTAGAAGCCGACGGCGATCACGTCCGCCGGCCCGCGCCAGCCACCGGACGCGGTGAGCGGGACGACGGCGTGCTTGGTGAGGTAGACGACGACGCCGAGGAAGTAGAACCCGGCGACCAGGCCCGCGTACCGGTTGAGCGCGGCGACGACGGGCGAGACCGGCCGGCGGAACAGGATGGCGATCTCGGAGACCGCGATGGTCTCGGCGAGGATCACGGGGACCGCCATGAACAGCAGCAGGTTCCACGGCTGGTTCGCCGCGAGCAGCCCCATGTAGTGCGTCGACCCCATGTCCTCGCCCGCGGGCCACGGCGGCAGGGTGAGCGCCACGGCGGCGACGGCCAGGCTGACGAGCGCGACGACGCCGGTGCGGAGTGCACGTCCGCGCGCGACGTCGGGTGCCGGACGCGTCGGCCCGGCGGTGGTGGGTGCGGTGGCGACCATCGAGGTGTCCTCCCGTGCGAGCGCCGGGCTCTCCGGCGCGGGACCACCGTCTCGGCCCTCCCCGCACGTCCCGCTCACGATCGGTCAAGAACCGATGAAGGCCGCGCCCGCCGCCCTGGCCGCCGGACGGCGCCGGGACCTCGGACCCACGCCCCGACGTCGTGGCGCGCGCCGCGCCGACGTTGCCGGACGTGGCCGCGACCGCCCGCTAGCGTGGAGGTAGCCGCCGGGAGGAAGCCCGGGCGCCGTCGACGAGGAGGGGTCGTGGGCCGCCGTCCGACTCTCGACGACCTGGCGCGGCGCGCCGGCGTCTCCCGCACAGTGGCGTCGCGGGCGGTCAACGGCGAGCCGAACGTCTCGCCCGCGAAGCGGGCCGCGGTCGCGCGCGCGGTCGAGGAGCTCGGGTTCGTACCGAACGCGACGGCCCGCGCGCTCGCGACCAACCGCGCCGGTGCCGTCGTCCTCGCGGTGTCGGGGGACGACCCGGCGCTCGTCGCCGACCCGTTCTACGTCGAGGTCATCGTGGGCGTCGCGGGCGTGCTGGAGGAGGCGGACCTCGACCTCACGCTCCTGCTCGCGGCCTCCGACCGCGGGCGGGCCCGGCTCGAGCGTGCGCTGCGGTCGCGGCGCACCGACGGCCTGATGCTCATGGCGACGCGCGGCGACGACCCGCTGCTCGCGGTCGCGCGCGCGACCGACAGCCCCGTGGTGCTCGGCGGCCGGCCGCTGCACGGGGACCCCGGCCTGTGGGTCGACGTGGACAACGAGGACGGCGGCCGCCGCGCGGCCGAGCACCTGCTGGCGACGGGTCGCCGGCGGGTCGGCATCATCACGGGCGGCGACCAGCTGCGCGCACCCGTCGACCGCCGCCGCGGTGCGGAGGCCGCGCTCCGGGCGGCGGGTGCCGACGTCTGGGTCGAGGACGGCGACTTCAGCGCCGACTCCGGTGAGCGGGCGACCGAGCGGCTCCTCGAGCGGCACCCCGACCTCGACGGCGTGGTCGCCGGCTCGGACAACATGGCGGCGGGCGCGCTGCGCACCCTGCGGGCGCGCGGCCGGTCGGTGCCGGACGACGTGGCCGTCGTCGGGTACGACGACCTCCCCGTCGCGCAGCAGACGGACCCGCCCCTGACGACGGTGCGCCAGCCGATCCGACGCTTCGGCGCCGAGCTCGCGGCTGCGCTCGTGCAGGCGACCGAGGGGCACCCGGTGGAGCCCGTCCTGCTCCCGACGACGCTCGTCGTGCGGGGATCCGCTCCTGCGTCGTGAGGGCTTGACGGCTCTGACATGCGCGCAGCACCATGAGGACGCGCCGCACTGGAACCGCTTCCAGTCCGGCCGCTCAGCACCGGCCCGACCGCGCCCTCCGTCCGGTCCTGCGCCCTCGTCCGTCGTGGGCGCGCTCCGGTGCCGAGTCCGACGGGCGCGTGCCGGCGCCCGAGGGGAGGAAGGGTCGGGCGGCGGGGGCACCCGTCGCCCGACCGCCCCGCGACGACCGTCAGTAGCGCGTGTACCGCACCCAGTCGTAGGTCGCCGTGCGCTGACCCTTGTACCGGAACGGGCCGAGCCAGTCGTCGACCCCGACGCCGGGCCCGCCTCGGGTCCATCGACCGGTCGCGGCGGGAGCCCGTCAACGGTCCGACCGGCCGGGCGACCGTGAGTCCCGGCGCGGCGCCCCCCGAGTCCGACGGGTGGACGCCTCCGCGGCCCGGGAATGGCGACCCCCGCGGTCGGATTGCACCGGACATGACCACCTACGGAATCATCGGCGCCGGTCACATCGGCAGCCAGGTCGCCCGCGCCGTCATCGGGCTGGGCCACGACGTCGTCATCGCCAACTCCCGCGGGCCCGAGACGCTCGACGCGCTCGTCGCGGACCTCGGCCCGCAGGCGCGCGCCGCCACCGCCGCGGAGGCGGCCGCAGCCGCAGAGGTCGCCGTCGTGACCGTGCCGCTGCGCGCGATCGCCGACATCCCCGTCGAGCCGCTGGCCGGCAAGGTCGTGCTCGACACCAACAACTACTACTGGGAGCGCGACGGCCACGTCGAGGCCCTCGACCGTGGCGAGAAGACCACGTCCGGCCTCCTGCAGGAGCACCTGCCGACGTCCAAGGTCGTCAAGGCGTTCAACCACATCGGCGCCCCGGACATCACGACGGACGGGCACCCCGCGGGCAGCGCCCGGCGCCGCGCCCTCGCCACGTCGAGCGACCACCCCGAGGCCGTGGAGCACGTGACGGCCCTCTACGACGCGCTCGGGTTCGACACGGTCGACGTCTCGCCGCTCAGCGAGTCGTGGCGCGTCGAGCGCGACCGCCCGGCCTACGTCGTCCGCCAGAACCGCGCGGAGCTGGTCGAGAACCTCGCCCGGGCGCCGCGCACGATCTGACGCCGTACGCGCCACGACGGGCCGGGAGCATGCCCCCGGCCCGTCGTGCGTCGCGCGGGCCTACGCCGGCGTCACGGGGCCGCCGGGACTGGCTGCCACGCCGACCACGACGTGCCGAGCGCGTTGGTCGCGCCCACGCGGACGTGCCACACCTGCCGGGCGAGGTTGCCCGTCGTGTAGGTGGTGCTGCCCGCGGGCCGTGCCGACGAGCCCGTGACCGTCGTGCCGTCCGCGCTCCACTGGACGGTGTAGCCGGTCTCGCCGGCGACGTCGGCCCAGGTCACGGTGATCCGTTCGTTCCCTCCCTGCCGGGCGGCGGTCGCCGCCGGTGCAGGGGCGGGCGGCGCCGCGACGGTCACGGCGACGGGGTTGCCGAACGCCGTGCCGGCGACGTTCGTCGAGGCCACCCGGTACGAGTACGTGCTGCCGAGCGCGGCGGTGGTGTCCGTGGACGTGCGCACGTTCGCCGCGGTCGTGCCGGCCTGCGTCCACGTCGTGCCGTCGGTGGACCGCTGGACGACGAACCCGGACTCGTTGCCCGAGGTGTCGGTCCAGGCGAGCCGCACGCCCGGTCCGGCCTGGAGCGACGCGGTGAGGCCGGTCGGTGCGGTGGGCGCGTTGACGCCGACCGCGGCCGACACCGACTGCACGGTGCGGGACGGGAACGCCCCGCCGTAGCCGACGGTGTTGCGGGCGACGACCCGGTAGAGCGCGGCGGCCGACGCGCTCGACGTCGGGTCCGTGAACGTCCGGGTGCCGTGCGTGTTGCCGGTGAGCGGCTGGGCGACCGTCCCGACGGCGGCCCACGTCGTCCCGTCCGTGGAGCGCTGGACCTGGAAGTCCGTCTCGGTGATCGAGGCGTCGGGCCACGTCACGACGATGCGCGCCCGGTTCCCCTGCCCGGTCCTCGTCAGCGTGGGCGCCCCTGGTGCGGACGGCGGCAGGGCGAGGCTGACCGGCCGCATCATGTCCATCTCCTCGTGGGACAGGATGTGGCAGTGGTAGACGTACTCCCACCCGAAGTTCACGAGCCTGTTCGTGACGGCCGCGGTGGGGTTGCCCTGCACGTCGACGTTGTTGAACATCGCCGTCGAGCCCGTCGGCATCATCGGGTTGAGGTTCCGGACCGAGTTCGGCACCTCGAACGGCACCTTCGGCACGACCGGCCGCAGCGCGACGATCGTGTCCTCCAGGGGCGCGATGCGCACCGTGTCCTTCCACCCCAGCTCGTTGGCGTCGGCCGGGATGACGATGTTGTCCCACGTCACGCGGTTGACCAGCTGCACGTCGTACAGGTGGAAGTGGATCGGGTGCGTGTCGACGCCGTTGTGGGTGACGCGCCACACCTGCGTGCCGTCCGCGGTGCTGGAGATCGGGGTGACCTTGACGTCCCCCGTCGGCAGGCTGGTGCCGTCGATGATCTCCGTGGCCGGGTTGACGTACGGGTAGAGCGTGACGTTCTGCGCACCCGGTGACGGCGGCTGCGCCTCGACGCCGAGGTTGGCCTGCATGCGGCCGAACTCGTCGAACGTCGTCGCGTTCATCTCGTCGTGGATCGCCTTGGGCTCGAGCCCGATGGTCGACTTCGTCGACTGCGCCCGCAACGTGTTGAAGCCGAACGTCGTGGTGTCGTTGACGCGGACCAGGCCGTCGCAGCGCTGCAGCGCCGACCCCTTGGCGTTGCAGTTGCTGGCCGTCGGGAAGCCGCTGCCGTACGCGGTGTTGTAGGCGGCCTGCCCGACGATGATCGGGTGCTGGCCGGACTCGAACACCCCGGTGCCCTGCGCGTTGTGCTTGAACGCGTTCTGCAGGCGGGTCAGGTTGAGCGCGGGTGCCGGAGCCGTGGCCGAGACGGTCACCTGCATGACCGTGCGGGTGTTCGGGCCGTACCCGGGCAGGATCGTCGGCGCCCCGATCGGGCTGAGGTCCGGGCCACCCGTGTAGTAGTCGTACGACGGCACGCGTGCCGGGAACGCCGCGGGTGCGTCGTTGTAGAGGATCAGCGTCCGGCCGGCGAACGCCGAGAAGTCGACGAGGACGTCGGCCCGCTCGGCGGGCGCGAGCAGCAGCGAGTGCTGGTCGACGTTGCCCACGTCGAACCGGGTCGGGTCGGTGATCCACGTCGTGGGCTGCTGGCCGTCGATCACGGCGGGTGCGGGCAGGAACCCGCCCTCGCTGGCGATCTGCACCCAGTCGGGGCCGTACGTGCTGTTCTTCGCCCCGACCGGGGTGGGGAACACGGTCGGGTCGGTCTGCGCGGCCTCGAGCTCGGCGGGCTTGAGCGCGACCTCGGTCGTGCCGTCGCCCTGCGACGGGTCGGCCACGCACCACTGGAAGTTGAAGAACCGGTCGTTCGCGGCGTTGAGCACCCGCAGCCGGTACGTCTTCGGGTCCAGCGTGACCTTCGGGTAGGCGACGCCGTTGACGATCGGGGTGTCGTTGAACTGCTCCATCCCGACCGACACGTTCGGCGTACCGGGGATCTCCCGGGGCTCGCAGAACGGGTCCGTGTCGTACTGCCAGGTGGCCGGGTCGTCGAGGTCGCACGTCGCGTCGTAGTACGGGTTGTCGATCGGGCCGTACGTGGTCGCGGTGGCCGGTGGCCAGAACCACGGACCGTACATCCAGCGCCCGAACGCGCTCATGCCGGACGGGTCGCCCGGGTTCTGGGCGGGCATGTAGACGTGGTGGTACCAGAAGCTGCCCTTGGTGCCCCACCGCGCGGTGTCCCAGGTCGGGTCCTGCGCGGCGAGCTGCGCGGCGCCCGGCACGAACGTGCGGTCCTGGACGATGAGCGGCAGCGTGTCGCCCGCCCCGGGGATCGTGCCGCTGTCGACCAGCGCCTGCTCGGTCGGGTCGGTGATCGCGTAGCCCGCGGCCTCGCCCGCGTACACGTTGAGGCGCGTGATGCCCCACGAGTGGTCGTGGTAGAACATCAGCCGCGCGCTCTGCTGGTTGGTGTAGTAGAAGGTCTGGCACCCGTCGTCCGCCGCGGCGCAGACGTCCCCCATGTCGGGTACCTCGCTCACCGAGACGCCCTGCGGCCACCCGGTCGACTCGCCGGCCGGGGTGATCCACTGGTGCGGCGTGCCGTCGCTGATCCACGGCGTGATGCCACCGTGCAGGTGCAGCGTCGCCCGGTTGTCGGCGAAGCAGCCGTCGGGCTTGGGGTACTGGGTGCAGTCGGGGTTGCGCACCTCGTCCGTCACGGTGCCGAGGTCGGCCGGCGCGGCCGTCTCCATCGGTCCCGTGCCGGAGCCCATGAGGCTGGAGTCGGTCGGCAGGAACAGGTCGCCGTCCGCCCCGGTGGGCAGGAGGTTGCGGAAGACGATCCGCACGGGGCGGTCCTTCGTGGCGCCGATGATCGGGCCCAGGAACTGCGGCCGGGTCACCGCCAGGTACGGGTTCCCGGCGGGGTCGACGACCGGAGCGGCCGTGCCGTCGAGCAGCTCGTTGACCAGCGGGACGTGCTGGGACACGTCGGCGTTGTCGGCCGTCTCGAGCTGGACGTACCCGCGTGTGAGCGTGGGCGGCAGGTCGGACGAGAAGGTCGTGCGGTACTGGACGAGACCGAAGACGTACTCGTCGGCCTCGACGCCGGCATAGGTCTTCGCCTCCGGGACGGCGAGAGGCAGGAACTTCGCGGCGGGGTCGGTCGGGCAGCCCGCGCCGGCGGGGTCGCAGGGCAGCGGCAGCGCGTCCTGGAACTTGCGCATCCCGACGGTCAGGTAGCCGGTCCCGGGGTCCGTGACGTCGATGCCGGTGACCGCGCCGACGTCGGTGCGGGCCGTGGCCGTCGCGCCGTCGCCGGTCCCGACGGGGTCGGTCACCGTCACCGTGGGCGTCCCCGTGTAGCCCGCGCCGAGGTCCTGCGCGGTCACGCCGGAGAGCTGCAGCGTCGTCGTCGCGACCGCGGGGGTGGCGCCGGCGATGGGGTCGAACAGGGTGCCGTCGTGGATCGCGACGCCCGGTGCCTCGGTGTAGCCGGCCCCCGGGTCGTCAACCACGATCGCGGTGATCGTGCCGTTCGAGTCCATGCCGTCGACCGCGTCACCCGCGGCGACGGACGGCACGTGCGCCTTCGCCTGCCGCCCGTCGGGCAGCGCGGGCAGGTCGAAGTCGACGGTCGGCATGGTGTACCCGGCGCCGCCCTCGGTGATCGTCACGGCGTCGACGCCGCCGGACGCGAGCGCGGTCGCACCCGTCCCGCCGCCGCCGGCCACCGCCACGGCGAAGCCGGAGTAGCCGGCGCCGGCCGCGGTCACGGTGTAGCCGGTGACGACGCCGCTGGTCGAGACCGTGGCTGTCGCGACCGCGTTGCCGTCGCCACCGGCGATCGTGACGGTCGCCCCGGTGTAGCCGGAGCCCGCGTCGGTGACCGTGATCGCGGCGATCCCGCCCGTGGTCGGGTCGACCGTGGCGGAGGCTGTCGCGCCCTCGCCGTCGCCCGTGACGGTGACGGCGGCGTCGGGCAGCGTGAACGGGCTGTTGGCCCAGTTCGGGTACGGGCCGAAGTAGTGCGGGACGACCGACTCGTCCGTCGGGCCGGCGGGAAGGGCGGTGACCGGGGAGCCGGCGCCCGCGGCCGCGTCGGCGGCCGGCCCGAGACCTCCGAGGGCGACGACCAGCGCGGCCGGCGCCGTGAGTGCCGCGACGCGTCTCCATCGACGGCTGCCGACGGTGGTCCTGGCGCGGGCCGACGGGGCGCGGTGCGGTGACATGGGGCCCTCCTGTCGAGCGGGCACCCGGGGCCGGGTCGCGACCCAGGGGCGGCCGGCCGCCCGTCGGGGTCGCGGCATCCAGGTCGACGACGCACCCGTCGTCGGTGACGGGTGCCCCTTTCGGGACGGTTCCACCACGTTTGCACCGACGACTCACAGGCTTCAGGGACTTACGTCCCTGTCCTGGTCGCGCGTCCTGCTCGGACGGCCGGCGGTCCGCGACGCGGCGGGACGACGAAGGCCGCCCCGCGCGATGCGGAGCGGCCCTCAAGGGGTGCGCCCGATAGGATTCGAACCTACGACCTTCTGCTCCGGAGGCAGACGCTCTATCCACTGAGCTACGGGCGCATGGCTCGCACGCAGACGTGCGGGCCGGAAGCGAGCGCCAGCGTATCAGCCCGTCAGGCCTCGCCGAGAAACGCGGACAGGTACCCCGACGTCTCCGCGACGGCCCGGCTGTCGTCCCCGGCGACGATCGCCTCGACCAGCCCGTCGTGCGCGTCGCCCCCGTGCGTGTCGCTCACGAAGTTGAACCGGATGTTCTCGCCGATCGCGTCGAGCAGGTTCTCGTACAGCGAGACCAGGACCGGGTTCGCGGCGGTCCGCACGATCGTGCGGTGCAGGTCGAGGTCGGTCACGACCATCTTGTCGAGGTCGCCGGCCTGGTAGGCGGCGGCGCGGGCGTCGCGTGCGTCGAGCAGCGCGGACGCGTCGGTCGCGGTGCGGCGACGTGCGGCGAGCCGGGCGGCCTCGACCTCGAGCGCGCGGCGCACCTCGACGACGTCGCGCTGCCGGGCGTCGGCGATGTGCCGGCCCATCGTGACCGCGAGCTCCGAGCTGGACAGCACGTACGTGCCGGATCCCTGCCGGCGCTCCAGCAGCCCGGCGTGCACGAGCGACTGCACGGCTTCCCGGACCGTGTTGCGGCCGACGCCGAGCAGGTCGACGAGGGCGGGTTCGGGAGGGATGCGCGAGCCGACGGGCCACTCGCCCGAGGTGATGCGGCTGCGGAGCGCGTCGACGGCGGTGTCGATGAGTCCGGGACGTCGCGCCATGCGTCAGGTCGCCTGTCCGTGCATGGGCGAAGTCAACACCGACGGGTGCCCCCACGCCACCGTTTCGGCTGGTCGGCGCGCCGCGTCGTGCGGCCCACGAGCGGCGCGCGCCGGACGGGTGCAGGACCCGGACGCGCGTCCGGCCGTCGGCGGCGTTCCCCTACCCTTGACGGGTGACTCCCGCCCAGCTCTCCGAGGCCCTCCGGGCCGCTCTCGTGCACGCCGTCGACGACGGCACGTTCGCCCTCGACGCGGCCGCGATCCCCGCGACCGTGCACCTGGAGCGACCGCGGCAGCGCGAGCACGGCGACTGGGCGACGAACGTCGCGATGCAGCTCGCGAAGAAGGCGGGCACGAACCCGCGCGCGTTCGCGGAGGAGCTCGCGCGCCGGCTCGGTGACACCCCGGGTGTCGCGTCCGTCGACGTCGCGGGGCCCGGCTTCCTCAACATCCGTCTCGACGCGGCCGCGGCGGGCGAGCTCGCGCGCTCGATCGTCGAGCAGGGCGTGGACTACGGGCACGGCGACGCGCTCGCGGGCGTGCGCCTCAACCTGGAGTTCGTGTCGGCCAACCCGACGGGTCCGCTGCACATCGGCGGCGTCCGCTGGGCGGCCGTCGGCGACAGCCTCGCGCGCGTGCTCGAGGCGGCGGGTGCGGACGTGACCCGCGAGTACTACTTCAACGACCACGGCGCGCAGATCGACCGGTTCGCGCGCTCGCTCGTCGCCCGCGCGCTCGGCCAGGCCGCGCCGGAGGACGGGTACGGCGGCTCGTACATCACCGACATCGCCGAGCAGGTCGTCGCGGACGCGCTCGCCGCGGGCGAGCCGGACCCGCGCTCGCTGCCGCTCGACGAGGCGACGGAGGCGTTCCGTGCACGCGGCGTCGACCTGATGTTCGCCGAGATCAAGCAGTCGCTGCACGACTTCGGGGTCGACTTCGACGTGTACTTCCACGAGGACACGCTGCACGAGTCCGGCGCCGTGGAGCGGGCCGTCGAGCGGCTCCGCCAGGGCGGGCACGTCTTCGAGCAGGACGGCGCCGTGTGGCTGCGCACGACCGACTTCGGCGACGACAAGGACCGCGTCGTCATCAAGTCCGACGGCGAGGGCGCCTACATCTCGGGCGACATCGCCTACTACCTGGACAAGCGCGAGCGCGGCTTCGACCGCGTCGTCATCATGCTCGGCGCCGACCACCACGGGTACATCGGCCGGATGATGGCGGTGTGCGCGGCGTTCGGCGACACCCCGCACGTCAACCTCGAGATCCTCATCGGGCAGCTCGTCAACCTGGTCAAGGACGGCGAGCCGGTCCGCATGTCGAAGCGTGCGGGCACCGTCCTCACGATCGAGGACCTCGTCGACGCGGTCGGCGTGGACGCCGCGCGGTACTCGCTCGCGCGGTCGTCGGCGGACTCGTCGATCGACCTCGACCTCGACCTGCTGGCGTCGGCGAAGAACGAGAACCCCGTCTACTACGTGCAGTACGCGCACGCGCGGACGGTCAACGTGGGCCGGAACGCCGCCGACGCGGGCGTCCGCAAGGAGGACGGCTTCGACGCGTCGCTGCTCGACCACGAGTCGGAGTCGGTGCTGCTCGGGCGCCTCGCCGAGCTGCCGCGCGTGATCAACCAGGCCGCCGAGCTGCGCGAGCCGCACCGCGTCGCGCGCTACCTGGAGGAGCTCGCGGGGTCGTACCACAAGTGGTACGACCAGCGCCGGGTCACGCCGTGGGGCGACGAGGAGGTCACGGACGTGCACCGCACGCGCCTGTGGCTCAACGACGCGACGCGTCAGGTGCTCGCCAACGGGCTGGGTCTGCTCGGCGTGAGCGCGCCGGAGCGGATGTGACCGGCGCGGCCCCGCAGCCGTCCGCGCACCTGCACGACGCCGCGACGGTCGTCCCCGGCGAGCCGTGGTCGACGGGTGTCGCGCGCGGCGACGACGGTGCCGTGCGCGTCGCCGGCGTCGACCTCCGGGACCTCGCGGCGGAGCACGGGACCCCGGCCTACGTCCTCGACGAGCAGGACCTGCGCACGCGGGCCCGCTCGTACCGGCGTGCCTTCGCCGAGGCGTTCGCGCAGGTCGGCGCGGAGGTCGACGTCTACTACGCCGGCAAGGCGTTCCTGTCGGTCGCGGTGGCCCGCTGGGTGCACGAGGAAGGCCTGCGCGTCGACACCGCGTCGGGCGGCGAGCTCGCGGTCGCGCTGCGGGCGGGCGTACCGGGCGCGGACATCGGGCTGCACGGCAACAACAAGTCCGACGACGAGCTCACGGCGGCGCTCGACGCGGGCGTCGGCCGCATCATCGTCGACTCGCTCGTCGAGATCGAGCGGCTGGCCGACCTGGTCGCGACCCGCGGCGGTGAGCCCGCACCCGTGATGGTGCGCGTGACCACGGGTGTGCACGCGGGCGGCCACGAGTACATCTCGACCGCGCACGAGGACCAGAAGTTCGGGCTGTCGCTCGCGCCGACGCGGGGGACATCGGACACGGTCGCGGACGCCGACGACGACAGCCCGGCGATGACCGCGCTGCTCGCGGTGCTGGCGCGTCCCGAGCTGCGCCTGCTGGGCATCCACTCGCACATCGGCTCGCAGATCCTCGACCCGTCCGGCTTCGCCGTGGCCGCGAGGTCGGTGCTCGCACTGCGGGCGCGGCTCGCGCGGCGGACGGGCGTGCTCGTCGAGGAGGTCGACCTCGGCGGCGGGTACGGCATCGCCTACCTGCCGGGCGAGGTCGCGCTCGACCCCGACCGCATCGCCAAGGAGATCGCCGCGTCGGTCGCCGACAGCGCCGCCGAGGTCGGCACGGACGTGCCGCGGTTCTCGATCGAGCCGGGCCGCGCGATCGTCGGACCGGCAGGGCTCACGCTCTACACGGTCGGCACTGTCAAGCCCGTGCGCGTCGACGAGGGCCTGACCCGGCTGTACGTGTCCGTCGACGGGGGCATGAGCGACAACATCCGCCCCGCGCTGTACGGCGCGCGGTACCACGCGGAGGTCGTCGGGCGGCTGTCGACGGCGGACCGCGTGCTGGCCCGCGTCGTGGGGAAGCACTGCGAGAGCGGCGACATCGTCGTGCACGAGGTGCTGCTCCCGGGCGACGTCCGCGCGGGCGACCTCCTCGCGGTCGCGGCGACGGGGGCCTACGGGCGCTCGATGGCCTCGAACTACAACCTGCTGACCCGCCCGCCGGTCGTGGCGGTGTCCGACGGTGCGTCGCGCGTCCTGGTCCGCCGCGAGACGGTCACGGACCTCCTCGCGCTCGACGCCGACGCCTGACAGGCGCTCCGCCGCGCTCCCGCCAGGCCGGGCCGGCCCGCGCCCGACCCGGGGCTGGTGACCGCAAGGACGCTGTCACCGGTACTCAGGACCGGGTGGATTGCTCGCGCGCGGTGAGCCGATGCGCGCGCCACCCGAGCAGACGGCCCGCAGGTCGGCCGCTGGACGGCGTCCCGCCCGGTGCGCGCCCGGCTCTATCCTGGGCCGCGTCACCGCCCGACCCCGGTGCCGGTCACGGCCCGCGGACGCGGCGTGGGGTGACACCCACCGACCGAGAGGCCGTCCCGTGGTCCTGCCGTCCGACCCCCGTCCGTCTCTGCGCGTCGCCGTCCTCGGCTGCGGCGTCGTCGGCACGGAGGTCGTCCGGCTCCTCACGACGCAGGCCGACGACCTCGCGGCGCGCGTCGGCGCCCGCCTGGAGCTCGTCGGCGTCGCGGTGCGGGACGTCGACGCCGAGCGCGACCCGGTCGTCGACCGCGCGCTCCTCACCGCCGACGGCACGGCGCTCGTCGAGAAGGCCGACGTCGTCGTCGAGGTCATGGGCGGCATCGAGCCCGCGCGCGGTCTGCTGCTGCACGCGATCGAGCACGGCGCGTCCGTCGTGACCGCCAACAAGGCGCTCCTCGCGCAGGACGGCCCCACGCTCTACGCGGCGGCCGACGCCGCAGGCACCGACCTGTACTTCGAGGCCGCCGTCGCGGGCGCGATCCCGATCGTCCGCCCGGTGCGCGAGTCGCTCGCGGGCGACCACGTGCGCCGCGTGCTCGGCATCGTCAACGGCACGACCAACTACGTGCTCGACCGCATGACGACCGAGGGCCTCGACCTCGACCAGGCGGTCAAGGAGGCACAGGCGCTCGGCTACGCGGAGGCCGACCCGACGGCCGACGTCGAGGGCTACGACGCCGCCGCCAAGGCCGCGATCCTCGCGTCGCTCGCGTTCCACACGCGCGTCGCGCTCGACGACGTGCACCGTGAGGGCATCACCGCGGTGACCGCGCAGGACGTCGAGTGGGCGGCCCGCACGGGCCACGTCATCAAGCTCCTCGCGATCGCCGAGCGGGGCGAGACCGCCGACGGGACGGCGGGCGTCCAGGTCCGCGTCCACCCCGCGCTGCTGCCCGCCGACCACCCGCTCGCGGGCGTGCGGGGCGCGTTCAACGCGGTGTTCGTCGAGGCCGAGGCCGCGGGCGAGCTCATGTTCTACGGCCGCGGCGCGGGCGGCGTCCCCACCGCGTCGGCCGTGCTCGGCGACGTCGTGTCGGTCGCGCGGCACCGCGTGCTCGGCGGCAAGGGCCCGGTCGAGTCGTCGTACGCGGCGTTCCCGGTGCTGCCCGCGGCCGCGGCGCGCACGCGCTACCAGGTGCGGCTCGAGGTCGCCGACCGGCCCGGCGTGCTCGCGCAGGTCGCCGCGGTCCTCGCGTCGCACGACGTGTCGATCGAGGCGGTCCGCCAGACCCCGGCCCGCGACGGCGACCCGACGAGCGCGGTCGCGCACCTCGTCATCACGACGCACACCGCCCCCGACGCTGCCCTGCAGGCCACCGTCGACGCCGTCGCCGGCCTCGACGTGGTCCGCAGCATCGTGTCCGTCCTGCGAGTCGAAGGAGCCTGATGGCCCACCAGTGGCGCGGCGTGATCGCCGAGTACGCCGACCGCCTGCCCGCGCACGTCCAGGAGACCGTCGTCACGCTGGGGGAGGGCGGCACGCCGCTGATCCCGGCGCCCGCGCTGTCGGAGCGCTCGGGCGCGGACGTGTACGTGAAGTTCGAGGGCATGAACCCGACGGGCTCGTTCAAGGACCGCGGCATGACGACCGCGATCTCCGCGTCGGCGGCCCGCGGCGCCAAGGCGGTCGTGTGCGCGTCGACGGGCAACACGTCCGCGTCCGCCGCGGCGTACGCGACGCGTGCGGGCATGGTCTGCGCGGTGCTCGTGCCGGACGGCAAGATCGCGATGGGCAAGCTGTCGCAGGCGATCGCGCACGGTGCGCGGCTGCTCCAGGTCGACGGCAACTTCGACGACTGCCTGGTCGCGGCCCGCAAGCTCGCCGAGGCGTACCCGGTGGACCTGGTCAACTCGGTCAACCCGGACCGCATCGAGGGCCAGAAGACGGGTGCGTTCGAGATCGTCGACGCGCTGGGCGACGCCCCGGACATCCACGTCCTGCCCGTCGGCAACGCGGGCAACATCACCGCGTACTGGAAGGGCTACCGCGAGTACGCGGGCCTCGACGCCGGTGAGCGGCACGGCGCGGTCGCGACGCGGACGCCCGTCATGTGGGGCTTCCAGGCCGCGGGCGCCGCGCCGATCGTCAAGGGCTTCCCGATCGACCAGCCCGAGACCATCGCGACCGCGATCCGCATCGGCAACCCCGCGTCGTGGCAGCAGGCCGAGGACGCGCGCGACGTGTCGGGCGGCCTCATCGAGTCCGTCACGGACCAGCAGATCCTCGCCGCGCACCGCGTGCTCTCGGCCGAGGTCGGCGTGTTCGTCGAACCCGCGTCGGCCGCCGGGGTCGCCGGGCTGCTCATGCTCGCGGAGCAGGGCCGCGTCCCCGCGGGCGCGCGCATCGCGATCACGGTGACGGGGCACGGGCTCAAGGACCCGCAGTGGGCGCTCAAGACCCCCGAGGGTCACGACGTCGAGCCCGTGCGCGTCTCCGCGGACGTGGTGTCGATCGCCGCCGCGCTCGGCCTGGACTGAGGCCGCGATGCGCCTGGGTGCGGACCACGTCCGCGTCCGCGTCCCCGCGACGAGCGCCAACCTCGGTCCGGGGTTCGACGCGCTCGGCGTCGCGCTCACGCTGCACGACGAGCTCGAGGTCCGCGCGCTCGGCACGCCGGGCGTCACGGTCGAGGTGACCGGCGAGGGTGCGGGCGAGGTGCCCGACGACGAGCGGCACCTCGTCGTGCGTGCGCTGCGCACCGCGCTCGACCACGTCGGCGCCCCGCTGACCGGCCTGCACCTGACGTGCCGCAACGCGATCCCGCACGGGCGCGGCCTGGGGTCGTCCGCCGCGGCGGTCGTCGCCGGGATCGTCGCGGCGCGTGCGCTCGTCGCGGACCCCGACGCGCTCGACGACGACACCGCGCTCGCGCTGGCCACCGCGATGGAGGGCCACCCGGACAACGCGGCGCCCGCCCTGCTCGGCGGCGCGACCGTCGCGTGGAGCGACACCGGGACGGGGGCCGTGCGCGCGGCCCGGATCGCGGTGCACGACGACGTCGTGCCGGTGGCCGTCGTCCCCGGGACCCACCTGTCGACCAAGGCGGCCCGCGGTGTCCTGCCCGCGACCGTGCCGCACGCCGACGCCGCGTTCCAGGCCGGCCGTGCGGCGCTGCTCGTCGAGGCCCTCGGACGCCGCCCCGACCTGCTGCTCCCCGCGACCGAGGACCGTCTCCACCAGGAGCAGCGGCGCGCGGTCATGCGCGACTCGCTCGCGCTGGTCGACGTCCTGCGGGCCGCGGGCGTCGCGGCCGTCGTCTCGGGCGCCGGACCCACGGTCCTGGCCCTCGCGCGTCGCACCGGGAAGACGACGGGCCCCGACGGCGTTGAGACAGTCAGCACGGACGCCGACGACGCCCTGGCCGCCGCGTTCGGCGGTGTCATGGGCGGCTGGCGGATCCTCCCGCTCGCGGTCGACGCCGAGGGGGGCCGCGCCGAGCGGGTGCCCTCGAGCCGCCCGATCGGGTGAACCGCGACGCCAGCGGTGCGGCGGGCTCCGGGCCGGACCGACAGTGATAACATCGACGCGTTCCCCGGACCTCGTCCTCCGGGCCGCCCGCGCCGTTCGTCGCCCGGGCGATTCCCTCGAGTCGACCCCCCGGGAGCGCTCCAGCCCACGCGCGCAGATGTCGCAGACGTCGTCGTACGCGCCGTGCCGCTCCATCACCGTCCCCGGTCGTCTGACCGGGGCCCGGCCGCACCCCGTCCCCGTGGGGTGGGCCACCGACGAGGGGAAGGGTCCTTCGTGACAGACACCATCGATCCCGCCGTGACGACCTCCGGCGGGTCCGCCCGCGCCGGCTCGATCACCGCGCTGCGCCTGCCTGAGCTGCAGGCGCTCGCGTCCGAGCTCGGCGTCAAGGGCACCTCGAAGATGCGCAAGGGCGACCTGGTCGACGCGATCAACGCCGCCCGCGGGGGCAACCGCTCCCGTGCGCTCGACGAGCCGCGCCGCACCGAGTCGGTCGCCGTGGCCGACGCCCCGCCCGCGCGGGAGCGTCGCCGCCGTGCGCCGCAGGCCGCCGCGGCGGAGGAGACCGCCGCCGCACCTGCCGCCGAGCGCGAGCAGCCCCGCGAGCAGGGCGACGACCAGCCGCGCGCCGAGCGCGCACCGCGTGCCGAGCGCGAGCCCCGCACGGAGCGCGAGCCCCGCGCCGAGCGCGAGCCGCGTGCCGAGCGGGAGCCCCGTGGCGACCGCGAGCAGCAGGAGCGTCCGCGCCAGGACGCGCTCGCGGGCCTGGAGGCCGCGCTCGACGCGCGCCTCGCCCCGGCCGAGTCGCGTGACGACCGGGCCGCTCGCGGGACCGACGCCGTGCAGGGCGACCGCCGCTCGCGCCGCTCCGGCCGGGGCCAGGGCGCCCCGGAGGACCAGCGCCGCGACGACGAGAACCGTCAGCAGGGCGGCCAGCAGCAGGCCCCGCAGGGTCAGGGCCAGCAGGGCGGCAACCGCCAGGTCAACCAGAACCAGAACCAGAACCAGAACCAGTTCGGTCCGGACGACGACGAGCGCGGCGGTCGCCGGCGTCGCTCGCGCGACCGCTACCGCGACCGGGACCGCAAGGGCCGCCGCGGCCGCGGCGGCCAGCCCGACGTGTCGGGTCTCGACGACATCGAGGTCACCGAGGACGACGTGCTGCTTCCCGTCGCGGGGATCCTCGACGTGCTGGACTCGTACGCGTTCGTGCGCACGACCGGCTACCTGCCCGGCGCGAGCGACGTGTACGTGTCGCTCAACCAGGTGAAGAAGTCCGGCCTGCGCCGCGGCGACGCGATCACCGGCGCGGTCCGTCAGCCCCGTGAAGGCGAGCAGCCGCCGCAGGGCAACCGGCCGAGCAAGTTCAACGCGCTCGTGCGTCTGGACACCGTCAACGGCATGGCGCCCGAGGAGGCGCGCGACCGGCCCGAGTTCACGAAGCTCACGCCCCTGTACCCGCAGGAGCGCCTGCGGCTCGAGACCGAGCCGACGCGCCTCACGCCCCGCGTCATCGACATCGTCGCGCCCATCGGCAAGGGCCAGCGCGGCCTCATCGTCGCGCCGCCCAAGGCGGGCAAGACGATCGTCATGCAGCAGATCGCGAACGCGATCACCGCGAACAACCCCGAGGTCCACCTCATGGTCGTGCTCGTCGACGAGCGCCCCGAGGAGGTCACGGACATGGAGCGGACGGTCAAGGGCGAGGTCATCGCCTCGACGTTCGACCGCCCCGCGTCGGACCACACGATCGTCGCGGAGCTCGCCATCGAGCGTGCGAAGCGTCTGGTCGAGCTCGGCCAGGACGTCGTGGTGCTGCTCGACTCGCTGACCCGTCTGTCGCGCGCGTACAACCTGGCCGCGCCGGCGTCTGGCCGCATCCTGTCGGGTGGTGTCGACGCGTCGGCGCTCTACCCGCCGAAGCGCTTCTTCGGTGCCGCGCGCAACATCGAGAACGGCGGCTCGCTCACGATCCTCGCGTCCGCGCTGGTCGAGACCGGCTCCAAGATGGACGAGGTCATCTTCGAGGAGTTCAAGGGCACCGGGAACATGGAGCTGCGGCTCTCCCGGTCGCTCGCGGACAAGCGGATCTTCCCGGCCGTCGACGTCAACGCGTCGGGCACGCGCCGCGAGGAGATCCTCATGTCGCAGGACGAGCTGAAGATCATCTACAAGCTCCGCCGTGTCATGGGTGCGCTCGACCAGCAGCAGGCGATCGAGCTGCTCATCGGCAAGCTGCGCGACACCAAGTCGAACGTCGAGTTCCTGCTCCAGGTGCAGAAGACGACGCCGGGCGGTCCGATCGGCGACGGCGAGGTCGGCCGCACGGTCTGACGCCGGCACCGGTCACGACGGCCCCGCGCTCCCCACGAGGGAGGTGGGGCCGTCGTCGTCCGCGCGCCCGGACCGGCGCCGCGCGCCGTGCCGGACGGTCGAGGCGGACGATTGTCCTGGACGCGGCACGCTCCTACGATCGATCGCGGAAGGCCCGCCGCCCGCTCGGGGCGACGCGGATCGAGGTGCGAGACCCATGGTTGACCTCGAGCAGTCCGGACCGATCGACTACGTCGTCGTCGAGTTCCCGCCCGGTGGTCTGCGGGGTGACGCCTTCCCCCTCCTCACGGACCTCGTCGACCGCGGCATCATCCGTGCTCTCGACTTCACGGTGGTCGGCCGCGACGCGGACGGCGCGTTCGCGGTGGTCGACTTCGACGAGGTCACGGCGAACAGCGTCGACATGACGCTGTTCCACGGGGTCACGCACGACGTGCTCGACGACGACGACCTGCGGGACGTCGCGCGTCGCGTCCGGCCGGGGTACTCGGTGGCGATCCTGCTGTACGAGAACCTGTGGGCGGCGCCGCTCGCGACGGCGCTGCGGCACAGCGGGGCCCAGCTGCTGGAGAGCCGCCGGTTCCCGGTGCAGGCGATCCTCGCGAAGCTCGACTCGATGGCCGGCGCGGCTCCGGGCACGCTGGGTGACGCACCGGCCCGACGCGCCGACCTGACGCGCCGGCCTGACGCGCCGGCCTGACGCGCCGGCCTGACGAGCCGACCTGACGCGCCGGACGACGCGACGGCTCCGGGCACGGGACTGCGAGGTGCTCGTCGCGGCAGACTGAGCCGTCGGGGGCAGCAGGGCGCCGTCGTCGGTCCGCCCGTGCGCGCGACGCCTCACCGGAAGGGGAGTGCGATGGTCGACGAGGTGCTGGCCGGGCGCGTGCGCGCGCTCGTCGGGGCGCGGGTGCCCGTGCTGGAGCGACGGATGTTCGGCGGGGTCGCGTTCCTCGTCGGCGGTCACCTGGCCGTCGGCGTGAGCGGCCGCCAGGGCGCGGTCATGGTCCGCGTCCCGGCCGAGGAGACCGCTCGCCTGCTCACCGAGCCCGGGACCAGGCCGTTCGTGATGAACGGTCGGCACGCCGCCGGCTGGCTGCTCGTCGAGCCCTCCGCCGTCGAGGACGACGACGACCTCGCGCAGTGGGTCGACGCGGGCGTCGACCACGCGCGCTCGCTCCCCCCGAAGCCGGGTGCGGAGGGCTGACGGGCATCCCCGCCCCGTCGGCACGGCGCTGCCGGCACCGCCGCGACGGGCCGCCCAGGAGAGGGCGGCGCGACGGCGTCAGGTCCGCGGCGTGAACGCGTCGGGCGCGGCGTTCGGGACGCGGTCGCGCCCCGGCCAGCGCTGCTGGTAGGTACGGCGTCGACCGCAGCGGACGCACGTCGCCGTGCGCAGCGTGGACGTACCGGGGACAGGGGTCTTGCCGTCGGGGTCGCCGCGGAAGACGTGCAGGCACACCGTCATTGGTGCTCAGCTCCTCGTGAGAGTGCTCGTGCGGTCCATCGTCCTCGGGCCGCCAGGGCTCCGCGCGCGTCCCACGACGCACGACCGGGTCAAATCCACGATGTGAGACTGGTGTGTCGAAACGTCGCTGACCTGCGACGACGCCATTGCTCCGAACGGGTCTCCGGCGGCGTACCGGCCGTCGGGCGTACCCCGCGCGCCGCTGCTAGCGTGCCCGGTATGAACCGGTACGCGTGGGGACGTCCGGCAGCGGGCGTGATCGGGCTGGTGGTGGCGGCGACAGCGCTCGTCGCGTGCGCGGCGGGCGAGGAGCCCGCCGACGCGGTCGGCACGTGGGGCGAGGACGCCGAGGGCGAGCCGCAGCTGGTCCTCGACGAAGACGGCACGGTCTCCGGGACCGACGGGTGCAACCGCATGACGGGCACCTGGTCCGAGGGCGAGGACCAGGACGTGACGTTCAACGACATGGCGGTCACGCAGATGGCGTGCGACGGCGTCGACGACTGGTTGCGGTCGGCGGCGACCGGTGAGGTCGAGGGGGACGAGCTGGTCGTCTACGACGAGTCGGGCGAGCAGATCGGCACCCTCGCACGCGCGACCTGACGCCCGCCGCGAGGACCTCGCCGGCCCGGGCTGGCCGGGCGGGAAGATTTCGACGCCCGTCCGCGTTCTGGCACAATCGTCTGTTGGTCTGCGGTTCACCCGTGCGCGCAGCGCGCCGGGACCCGGGGACACCCCAACAAGGAGAAGCCCTGTGAAGTCTGACATCCACCCGGAGTACGTGGTCACCGAGGTCACCTGCACCTGCGGCAACACGTTCACCACGCGCTCGACCGTGACGAGCGGCAAGATCCACGCCGACGTCTGCAGCGCCTGCCACCCGTTCTACACGGGCAAGCAGAAGATCCTCGACACCGGTGGCCGCGTGGCCCGGTTCGAGGCGCGCTACGGCAAGAAGTCGGCCAACTAGCACCTCCGCAGCGCCGGTGCCCGGCCGCGGACGACTGCCCTCCATGGCAGTGTCCGCCCGGGTACCGGCGCTGCTGCGTTGTGCGCCCGGCCCGACGCCGGGACCCCTGACCGGCCGCCGGAGGAGCCACCCATGAGCGAGGCGTACGCCGCCGCCCAGCCCCTGCTCGACGAGCACGCCCAGATCGAGGCGCAGCTCGCCGACCCGGCCGTGCACGCGGACGCCGCGCTCGCGCGCCGCCTCGGCCGGCGGTACGCCGAGCTCGGCCGCGTCGCGCAGGCCTACCGCGCGTGGCGGACCGCGGCCGACGACGCCGAGGCCGCCGCCGAGCTCGCCGAGGTCGACGAGGCGTTCGCCGCCGAGCTGCCCGGGCTGCAGGAGGCCGCCCGCAGCGCCGAGACCCGGCTGCGCGACGTGCTCGTCCCGCGCGACCCCGACGACGCGCGCGACGTCATCCTCGAGATCAAGGCCGGGGAGGGCGGCGAGGAGTCGGCGCTGTTCGCGGGCGACCTGCTGCGCATGTACACGCGGTACGCCGAGCGCATGGGCTGGCAGACGCAGGTGCTGGAGTCCACCGAGTCCGACCTCGGCGGGTTCAAGGACGTGCACCTGTCCGTCAAGGCGCGCGGCGCCGTCGCCCCCGAGGACGGCGTCTGGGCGCACCTGAAGTACGAGGGCGGTGTGCACCGCGTGCAGCGCGTCCCGGTCACCGAGTCGCAGGGCCGCATCCACACCTCGGCGGCGGGCGTCCTCGTGCTGCCCGAGGCGGAGGACGAGGGCGAGGTCGAGATCGACCCGAACGACCTGCGCATCGACGTCTACCGCTCGTCCGGCCCGGGCGGGCAGTCGGTCAACACGACCGACTCCGCGGTCCGCATCACGCACCTGCCCAGCGGCATCGTCGTCTCGATGCAGAACGAGAAGTCGCAGCTGCAGAACCGCGAGCAGGCGATGCGCGTGCTGCGCGCCCGGCTCCTCGCCGCGCGGCAGGAGGAGGCCGCGGCCGCCGCGTCGCAGGCCCGCCGCTCGCAGGTGCGCACCGTCGACCGCTCCGAGCGCATCCGGACCTACAACTTCCCGGAGAACCGGATCGCCGACCACCGCACCGGTTACAAGGCGTACAACCTCGACGCCGTGCTCGGCGGCGACCTCGGCGCGGTCGTGCAGTCCGCGGTCGACGCCGACGAGGCCGCGCGGCTCGCGTCCGCCGGCGACGCGGGGGAGTCGTGACGACCGCACCGCCCACGCCGGGGCTGCGCGCGCTCGTCGACGGCGCCACGCGTGTGCTCGCCGAGGCGGGCGTCGGGTCGCCGCGCGTCGACGCGACCGCGCTCGCCGCGCACGCGCTCGGCCTGGACCGCCTCGACCTGGTCCTCGCGCCCCCGGTCCCCGACGGCTTCGCCGAGCGGTACGCGGTGCTCGTCGACCGGCGGCGGCGGCGCGAGCCGCTCCAGCACATCGTCGGCAGCACGACGTTCCGCTGGCTCACGCTGCACGTCGAGCCCGGCGTGTTCGTGCCGCGGCCCGAGACCGAGGTCGTCGGGCAGGTCGCCGTCGACGAGGCCGCGCGCCTCGTCGCGACCGGTGCCGCTCCCGTCGTCGTCGACCTGTGCTGCGGCGCGGGCGGTCTCGGGCTCGCCGTGGCGACCGAGGTGCCGGGCAGCCGCGTCGCTGCCGTCGACGCGTCACCTGCGGCCGTCGCGCTGACCCGGCGGAACGCGACCGATGCCGGTGCCGACGTGCGCGTCGAGCTCGGGGACGTCCGTGACCCCGCGCTGCTCGCCGACCTCGCCGGGAGCGTCGACGTGCTCGTGTCGAACCCGCCCTACATCCCGCCTGACGCCGAGCCGGTCGACCCCGAGGTGCGCGACCACGACCCCGACCTCGCGCTCTACGGGGGCGGCGCCGACGGCCTCGACGTGCCCCGCGCGGTCGTCGCCGCCGCGCTGCGGCTGCTGCGCCCGGGCGGCCTGCTCGTGATGGAGCACGCCGAGGTCCAGGACGCCGCGGCCCGCGACGTCGCGCACGCGACCGGCGGCTTCGTCGACGTGTCGAGCCGCCCGGACCTGACCGGCCGTCCCCGCATGCTCGTGGCGCGCCGAGGCGTCGCCGGGGGAGCCGCGGACGTCCCCACGTGCACGTCCGGGACCGTCCTGGACGGACAGCCGGACGTGGGAGACTCCCCCTCGTGAGCGAGCGCATCCTGCCGGCGTCCGATCCGTCCACCTGGGGTCCCGCGATCGACGAGGCGGTCGCTGCGGTCTCCCGCGGCGCCCTCGTCGTCCTGCCGACGGACACCGTCTACGGCATCGGCGCCGATGCCTTCACCCCGCCCGCGGTGCAGGCCCTGCTCGACGCGAAGGGCCGCGGTCGGCAGATGCCGCCGCCCGTGCTCATGCCCGACGTCCGCACGCTCGACGGCCTCGCCACCGAGGTCTCCGCGGAGGCGCGCGCCCTCGCGGAGGCGTTCTGGCCCGGCGGGCTCACGCTCATCGTGCGCGCGCAGCCGTCGCTCGCGTGGGACCTCGGCGAGACGCACGGCACGGTCGCGCTGCGCGTGCCCGACCACCCGAGCGCGCTCGCGCTGCTGCGCCGCACCGGCCCGATGGCCGTGTCGAGCGCCAACCGGACCGGCTCGCCGGCCGCCGTCACCGCGCAGGACGCGTTCGACCAGCTCGGCGACGCCGTCGCCGTCTACCTCGACGCGGGTGACGCGCCCGGTCAGGTGGCCTCCACGATCGTCGACGCGACCGGCCCGACCCTGCGGCTCGTGCGCGCCGGGGCACTCACGCTCGAGCAGCTCGCGGAGGTCGCCGCCGTCGAGCCGCCTGCCCCGCCCGCGGAGCCCGGCCCGTGAGGGTCTACCTCCTGGCGCTGTTCGTCGCGGCCTCGGTCACGTTCCTCATGACGCCGCTCGCACGCTGGTGCGCGCTGCGGTGGGGCGCGATCACCGCGGTCCGCACGCGTGACGTGCACGCGATCCCGACGCCGCGCCTCGGCGGGATGGCGATGTTCGCCGGCATCCTCGTCGCGCTGCTCGTCTCGAGCCGGATGCCGTTCCTCGCGGGCGTGTACGACAACCCCCACCCGATCGTGGGCATCGTCGGGGGAGCGGCGCTCGTGGTCGCGCTCGGCGTCGCCGACGACATCTGGGACCTCGACTGGCTCACGAAGCTCATCGGCCAGGTGCTCGCCGCCGGGTTCCTGACCTGGCAGGGCGTGATCCTCTACCAGCTGCCCATCGCCGGCACGACGCTGCTGTCGAACCGCACCTGGGTCGTCATCACGATCCTCACCGTCGTCGTCGCGATGAACGCCGTGAACTTCGTCGACGGGCTCGACGGCCTCGCCGCGGGCGTGCTCGCGATCGGCGGCGCCGCCTTCTTCCTCTACTCGTACCAGCTCATCGTCGACGTCCGCCGCGACGACTACGCGAGCCTCGCGACGCTCGTGCTCGCCGTCCTCGTCGGCGCGTGTCTGGGCTTCCTGCCGCACAACCTGTACCCCGCGCGCATCTTCATGGGCGACTCCGGGTCGATGCTGCTGGGCTTCGTGATGTCCGCCGCCGCGATCGTCATCACGGGCCAGATCGAGCTCGAGAGCGTCATGGACCGGCAGAAGTTCCCCGCGTACCTGCCGATGCTGCTGCCGTTCGCCGTGCTCGTGCTGCCGCTGCTCGACATGGCCCTCGCCGTCCTGCGACGCGTGGGTCAGGGGAAGTCGCCGTTCCACCCCGACCGCATGCACCTGCACCACCGACTCCTCGCGCTGGGCCACTCGCACCGGCGCTCGGTCGCGATCATGTACGTCTGGACGGGCGTCTTCGCGTTCGGCGTCGCCGCGCTCGTCGTGTGGTCGACGACGGCCGTGCTCGTCGCGTTCGGCGTCGGCGTGCTGGCCGCGACCCTGCTCACCCTCGGTCCCCTGCGGGACCGGTCCACCGCCCCACCCCTGGAGACACCGTGACGACCGACCCGGCCGACCGCCCCGACGTCCCCGAGCCCGCCACGACCGCCCCCGCGCGGCAGCCCGGCACCACGGGAGCCGCGGCGGACGCCGTCTTCCGCACCGCGCTGCGCGACACGCTCCTGCTCCTCGGTGCGCTCACCGTCCTCGGCGTCGGCATCGGCTGGCTCTTCGCGGGTCTGCCCGGGGTGTGGGGCGCGCTCATCGGTGTCGGGCTCGCGCTCGTGTTCTCGGGCACGACCGTCGTGTCGATGCTCGCCACGTCGCACTCGTCGCCGCAGAAGATGGCGGCCGTCGTCATGGGTGCGTGGCTCGGCAAGGTGATCGTCGTGATCGTCGTCCTCGCGCTCCTCCGCGACCTCGACTTCTACTCCAAGCCGGTCCTCGCCGCGGTGCTCGCGGCGGGCGTCCTCGGGTCGGCGTACCTGGACTACCGCGCGGTGTCGCGCGGGCGCGTCCCGTACGTCGAGCCCTCCGCCTGACACCCCGCCCTCGGCCCCGCCCGCGCCCCGTGCGCTGTGGTGGTCGCCCGCCGCCGCCGCCCGTCCGGACCTGCCACCCGGGCGGGCTCCGCCGGATGGGTCGAAGGTCCCCGCAGGAGGGCGGACGGCGGTGCAGGAGCGGCGGATTCATAGGTTAGGCTTCCTGCCATCCATGACGGCCAGGTGCCGCTCGCATGCCCACGACGACGCGGGCCGCGGTGCATCACGACCACCAGGAGCTCGCTCTGTCCAGCCTCGCGATGATCGCGCCGTTCGCCACGCACGAGGGCGAGAGCGGTGGATTCCATGCGCCGTCGATCACGGACTTCTTCCCGCCGCCGATCCTGTTCGAAGGCACGATCTTCGAGTTCAACCGGATCCAGATGGTGCGGGTCATCGCGGCCGTCGCGCTCGTCGTGATCATGGTCATCGCGGCGAAGCGCGCGAAGCTTGTCCCGGACCGGTTCCAGAACGGCATCGAGCTCCTGCTCGACTTCGTCCGCGTCAACGTCGCGGAGGAGATCCTCGGCAAGGACCGTGCGCGCAAGTATGTGCCGCTGCTGACGACGCTGTTCTTCGCGATCCTCGCGTTCAACATCACGGGCATCATCCCGGGCCTCAACATCGCCGGGACGTCGCTGATCGGCCTGCCGGTCGTGCTCGCGCTGTGGGTCTACGTCATGTACCTCGGTGCCGGCGTCAAGGCGCACGGCGTGGGCGGCTTCCTCAAGGCCAGCCTGTTCCCCCCGGGCGTCCCGTGGTTCATGTACGTGCTGCTGACGCCGATCGAGTTCCTCACGGTCTTCATCATCCGGCCCGCCACGCTGGCGATCCGACTCATGGCCAACAT
Organism: Cellulomonas sp. H30R-01; assembly: GCF_010119915.1. Classification (NCBI taxonomy): domain Bacteria; kingdom Bacillati; phylum Actinomycetota; class Actinomycetes; order Micrococcales; family Cellulomonadaceae; genus Cellulomonas; species Cellulomonas sp. H30R-01. The sequence goes on from NZ_CP048210.1 coordinate 418,527, forward strand.
GGTCGCCGGGCACCTCATGCTCGTGCTCTGCTTCTCGGCCACCCAGTACTTCATCTTCGAGGCCGCGCCCGCCATGAAGGCGTTCGGCGCCCTGACCTTCGTCTCGGGCTTCGCGATGACGCTGTTCGAGGCGTTCGTCGCAGCGCTCCAGGCGTACATCTTCGTCGTCCTGACGGCCGTCTACATCAGCCTGTCGGTCGAAGAGGAACACTGACCGTCGTCCCCACCCTCGAGGGCCCCCGCGGTCCTCACCCCACGATCGAGTAGCCGGCCGACCGGTCGGGTACCCAACGGAAGGAACGAGCAACCGTGGCTCTTGCGGACACCAGCACCATCCTCGCGGCGGCGGACGCCGTCTCGGGCAACATCGCGACCGTCGGCTACGGCCTCGCCGTCATCGGCCCCGGTATCGGTCTGGGCATCCTCATCGGCAAGACGATCGAGGGCATCGCCCGCCAGCCCGAGGTCGCCGGCCAGCTGCGCACGACGATGTTCATCGGTATCGGCTTCGTCGAGGTCCTCGGCCTCCTCGGCCTGATCACGGGCTTCCTCTTCCCGTGAGCCTCGCCGCGCTCCCCGCGGCCTTCGTGACGGCCGCGGAAGGGAGCGAGGAAGTCCAGGGCATCGACCTGATCATCCCCGCTCCGTACGACATCTTCTGGTCGTCGGTCGTCCTGCTGATCATCGCGATCGCGTTCTACAAGTACGCGCTCCCGAAGTTCCAGGCGATCCTCGACGAGCGCACCGCCAAGATCGAGGGCGGTCTGGCCAAGGCCGAGCTGGCCCAGGCCGAGGCCGCTGCCGCTCGCGACGAGTACCAGGCACAGCTCCAGGAGGCCCGCACCGAGGCCGCGCGCATCCGCGAGGAGGCACGCGGCGAGGGCAGCCAGATCGTCGCCGAGGCGCGGACGAAGGCCTCCGAGGAGGCCGCGCGCCTCACGGAGACCGCGCACCGTCAGATCGAGGCCGAGCGTCAGCAGGCCGCCGTCCAGCTCAAGCAGGACGTCGGGACCCTCGCGACCGAGCTCGCGTCGAAGATCGTCGGCGAGGCCCTGGAGGACGAGGTGCGCCAGTCGCGCGTCGTCGACCGGTTCCTCGACGAGCTCGCCGCCAACACCGCCAGCACGGCGGACGCAGGTAAGGGGAACTGATGCGCGGGACGAGTCGGGCGTCGCTGGCGGCGGCGGAGGAGCGGTGGGAGCCGGTCCTCGGTGCTGCCGGTGCGCAGTCGTCGGAGCTCGGCGAGCAGCTGTTCGCCCTGGTCGACGCGCTGGACTCCTCCGGCTCGCTGCGCCGGACGCTGGCCGACCCGTCGATCGACGGTGACGCCAAGGCCGGGCTCGTCGGGCGCCTGCTCGCCGCCGCCGACCCCCGGGTCGTCGAGGCGGCCCAGGGGCTCGTGCGGTCGCGCTGGTCGGCCGACGAGGACCTCACCGAGGCGACCGAGCACCTCGCGTTCCACGCGGTGCTCGCCACGGCCGAGGCCGACGGCTCCCTGGCGCGCGTCGAGGAGGAGCTCTTCCGCTTCTCCCGCGCGCTCGCCGGGCAGCGCGAGGTGCGTCGGACGCTGTTCGACACGACCGTCCCGGCCGCGGCTCGCGCGAAGCTCGTCGAGGACATCCTCGCCGGGCGCACGTCGCCGGTGACCGCGACGCTCGCGGAGCGGCTCGCCGCCGCACCGCGCGGCCGGCGCTACGTGCCGGCGCTCGGCCACCTCTCGGACCTCATCGCGGCCCGCCGGAAGCGGCAGGTCGCGACGGTCTCGACCGCGACGCCGCTGAGCGACGCGCAGCGTGACCGGCTCGTCGAGATCCTCGAGCGTGCCTACGGGCGCATCGTGCAGCTCAACGTGGTGCTCGACCCGCACGTGCTCGGTGGCCTGCGCGTGCAGGTCGGCCCTCAGGTCGTGGACGCGACCGTGCTGGCGCGTCTCGCCGACGCCCGACGACGACTTGCCAGCTGACCGGTGCCCGCCCCCGCGAGTGCACCCATGACCTGTGAGACCGCACGCACCGCGTGCGTCCGATGAGGAGAAGGAACAATGGCTGAGCTGACGATCCGGCCGGAGGAGATCCGGGCCGCGCTGGACAGCTTCGTGAAGAGCTACGAGCCGAGCGGTGCGGTGTCCGAAGAGGTCGGCCGCGTCACGCTCGCCGGTGACGGCATCGCGCAGGTCGAGGGCCTGCCGGGCGCCATGGCGAACGAGCTGCTGCGCTTCGAGGACGGGACGCTCGGCCTCGCGCTGAACCTCGACGTCCGCGAGATCGGTGTCGTCGTCCTCGGCGAGTTCACCGGCATCGAGGAGGGCCAGGAGGTCCGCCGGACCGGCGAGGTGCTCTCGGTGCCCGTCGGCGACGGCTACCTCGGCCGCGTCGTGGACCCGCTCGGCCAGCCGATCGACGGTCTCGGCGAGATCGCCACCGAGGGCCGCCGCGCGCTCGAGCTGCAGGCCCCCGGCGTCATGGCCCGCAAGTCGGTCCACGAGCCGCTGCAGACCGGTATCAAGGCCATCGACTCGATGATCCCGATCGGCCGCGGCCAGCGTCAGCTGATCATCGGCGACCGCCAGACCGGCAAGACGGCGATCGCGATCGACACGATCATCAACCAGAAGGCGAACTGGGAGTCGGGCGACCCGACCAAGCAGGTCCGCTGCATCTACGTCGCCATCGGCCAGAAGGGCTCGACCATCGCGTCCGTGCGTGGTGCCCTCGAGGAGGCCGGCGCGCTCGAGTACACGACGATCGTCGCGGCTCCCGCGTCCGACCCGGCCGGCTTCAAGTACCTCGCGCCCTACACCGGCTCGGCCATCGGCCAGCACTGGATGTACGGCGGCAAGCACGTCCTCATCGTGTTCGACGACCTGTCGAAGCAGGCCGAGGCGTACCGCGCCGTGTCGCTCCTGCTGCGCCGCCCGCCGGGCCGCGAGGCGTACCCCGGTGACGTGTTCTACCTGCACTCCCGCCTGCTGGAGCGTTGCGCGAAGCTCTCGGACGAGCTCGGTGCGGGCTCGATGACCGGCCTGCCGATCATCGAGACCAAGGCGAACGACGTGTCGGCGTACATCCCGACCAACGTCATCTCGATCACCGACGGCCAGATCTTCCTCCAGTCCGACCTGTTCAACGCCGACCAGCGCCCCGCGGTCGACGTCGGCATCTCGGTCTCCCGCGTCGGCGGTGCCGCGCAGGTCAAGGCGATGAAGTCGGTCTCCGGCACGCTCAAGCTCGACCTGGCGCAGTTCCGCTCGCTCGAGGCGTTCGCGATGTTCGCGTCCGACCTCGACGCGACGTCGCGTGCCCAGCTCGCCCGTGGCGCCCGCCTGACCGAGCTGCTCAAGCAGGGTCAGTACTCGCCGTTCGCGGTCGAGGACCAGGTCGCGTCGATCTGGGCCGGCACCAAGGGCAAGCTGGACGACGTCCCGGTCGAGGACGTGCGTCGCTTCGAGTCCGAGCTGCTCGACCACCTGCGCCGCAACACCGAGGTGCTCACCACGATCGCGTCGACGGGCAAGCTCGACGACGAGACGACGGACGCCCTCGCGAAGGCGGTCGACGACTTCCGCAACGGCTTCCTCAAGGCAGACGGGACCCCGCTCGTCGGCCAGGGGGACGAGGCGTCGGACGTCGAGGTCGAGCAGGAGCAGATCGTCCGGCAGAAGAAGGCCTGACGTGGCCGGATCGCAGCGCGTCTACAAGCAGCGGATCAAGTCCACCCAGTCGCTCAAGAAGATGTTCCGGGCGCAGGAGCTGATCGCTGCGTCCCGCATCGGCAAGGCGCGGGACCGCGTGAGCATGGCGTCGCCGTACTCGCGGGCGATCACGCGCGCCGTCTCGGCGGTCGCGACGCACTCCAACGTCTCGCACCCGTTCCTCGTGGAGCGGTCCGACACGAAGCGCGTCGCGGTCCTGCTCGTCGCGTCCGACCGCGGCATGGCGGGCGCCTACTCGGCGTCCGTCATCCGCGAGACGGAGCGGCTCATCGCGCGGCTCGAGGGCGAGGGCAAGCAGGTCGCCCTCTACGTCTCGGGTCGTCGTGCGGTGACCTACTACACGTTCCGCGGGCGCGAGCTCGTGGGGCAGTGGTCGGGTCACTCGGACGCGCCGTCCCCCGAGGTCGCCCGGGAGATCGCGGACACGCTGCTCGACGCGTTCCGCGCCCCGGCCGAGGAGGGCGGCATCGCCGAGGTGCACGTCGTCTACACGCAGTTCGTCAACATGGTGACGCAGCGGCCGCGCGTCGTCCGGATGCTGCCGCTCGAGGTCGTCGAGGGCGTCGCGCCCGCCGACGACAAGGGCGCGCTGCCGCTGTACGACTTCGAGCCGAACCCCGAGGTCGTGCTCGACGCGCTGCTGCCGCGCTACGTGCGGTCGCGGATCTTCGCGGCGCTGCTCCAGGCGGCGGCCTCGGAGCTCGCGGCCCGTCAGCGCGCGATGCACACCGCGACGGACAACGCCGAGGACCTCATCCGCACGTACACCCGCCTGGCGAACCAGGCCCGCCAGGGCGAGATCACCCAGGAGATCAGCGAGATCGTGTCGGGCGCCGACGCGCTCGCCTCAGCCTCCTGACCCCGACCGCACGACCCCAGACCATGCCGGAGCGCCGCTCCGGACGAGCGAAGCGAGGCCAGACATGACCGCCACCACCGTCGACGAGACGGCCGCCACCGCCGGCACGCCCGGCGTGGGTCGGGTCGCCCGCGTCATCGGTCCGATCGTGGACATCGAGTTCCCCGCGGACCAGATCCCCGAGCTCTACAACGCGCTGCAGGTCGACATCGACCTCTCCAGCCAGGGCGAGGGCGAGGGCGCGTTCACGATGACCCTCGAGGTCGCCCAGCACCTCGGCGACTCGCTCGTCCGTGCCATCGCGCTCAAGCCGACCGACGGCCTCGTCCGCGGTGCGCAGGTGCGCGACACCGGCGCGCCGATCTCGGTGCCCGTCGGCGACGTCACCAAGGGCAAGGTCTTCAACGTCACGGGCGACGTGCTCAACCTCGCCGAGGGCGAGACGCTCGAGATCACGGAGCGCTGGCCGATCCACCGCAAGCCTCCGGCCTTCGACCAGCTCGAGTCGAAGACCACGATGTTCGAGACCGGCATCAAGGTCATCGACCTGCTCACGCCGTACGTGCAGGGCGGGAAGATCGGTCTGTTCGGTGGTGCGGGCGTCGGCAAGACGGTCCTCATCCAGGAGATGATCCAGCGCGTCGCCCAGAACCACGGTGGTGTGTCGGTGTTCGCCGGTGTCGGCGAGCGCACCCGTGAGGGCAACGACCTCATCGTCGAGATGGAGGAGGCGGGCGTCTTCGACAAGACGGCCCTCGTCTTCGGCCAGATGGACGAGCCGCCGGGCACGCGTCTGCGTGTCGCCCTGTCCGCGCTGACGATGGCGGAGTACTTCCGCGACGTGCAGAAGCAGGACGTGCTGCTCTTCATCGACAACATCTTCCGGTTCACGCAGGCCGGCTCCGAGGTGTCGACGCTGCTCGGCCGCATGCCGTCCGCGGTGGGCTACCAGCCGAACCTCGCCGACGAGATGGGTCTGCTGCAGGAGCGCATCACCTCGACGCGTGGTCACTCGATCACGTCGCTCCAGGCGATCTACGTCCCCGCGGACGACTACACCGACCCGGCCCCGGCGACGACGTTCGCGCACCTCGACGCGACGACGGAGCTCTCGCGTGAGATCGCGTCGCGCGGTCTGTACCCCGCCGTGGACCCGCTGGCCTCGACGTCGCGCATCCTCGACCCGCGCTACGTGGGCCAGGACCACTACGACGTGGCGACGCGCGTGAAGTCGATCCTCCAGCGCAACAAGGAGCTGCAGGACATCATCGCGATCCTCGGTGTCGACGAGCTGTCCGAGGAGGACAAGACCGTCGTCGCGCGGGCGCGCCGCATCCAGCAGTTCCTCTCGCAGAACACCTACATGGCCGAGAAGTTCACCGGCGTCGAGGGCTCGACGGTCCCGGTGTCCGAGACGGTGGAGGCGTTCAAGAAGATCGCGGACGGCGAGTTCGACCACATCGCCGAGCAGGCGTTCTTCAACATCGGCGGGCTCGAGGACCTCGAGCGCAACTGGGCCCGCATCCAGAAGGAGTACGGCGTCTGAGACCCTTCCGTCCCGCGCCCGGCCGCAATGCCGGGCGCGGGACGGCGGTTCTCCGCCGACGGCGCGTCGCAGGGCGCGCCGCCACCGCATCGAACGTGAAGGAGGAGGTCCGTGGCTGACCTCGAGGTCGACCTCGTCGCGACCGACGGCAAGGTCTGGTCGGGCACCGCTCGTCAGGTGTCGGCGCCGGCTGCCGACGGTGAGATCGGCATCCTCGCCGGCCACACCCCGATCCTGTCGGTGCTCCGCCCCGGCGAGGTCCGGGTCCAGCCGGTCGGCGGCGGCGAGCCGCTGCGCTGGCACGTGGACGGCGGCTTCCTGTCCGTCGACTCCGACACCGTGACCGTCGTCGTCGACACGGTCGCGTCCGGCACCCGACCGGCCTCCGCCGGCGACGCGCGCTGAGGTCGATGCGACGGTGAGCCCCGTGGTCGTCGGCCTGCTGATCGGCGCTGCTGCGCTGCTCCTGGCCGTCGTGCTCATGTGGGTCTCGCGCGTGCACACGCTCGAGCGGCGGGTCGGCTCGTTCCGGTGCGCCGTGGGCCGGACGGAGTCCGGACCGTGGTCGCTGGGTATCGCCCAGTACGGCTCGCAGCGGCTCTACTGGTGGCGGCGCTGGTCGCTGTCGCCCCGTCCGTCGATGCGGTGGGACCGCTCCGGTCTGGCCGTCGTCGCACGCGTCCCGGGGACGCACCCGAGCGGCGCGGACGTCGTCGTGGTCACGTGCCGGGTGAGCGGTCGCACGGTCCACCTCATGATGGCGCCCGACGCGTACGCGGGGCTCACGTCCTGGATCGAGGCCACGCCGTCCCACGTCGGCTCGGTGATCTGAGGGGCACCGTCCCCGTCGCCGCACGCCCGTCCTCACAGAAGGTCGTCGTCCATGCGTCTCGTCGTCGCCTCGTGCGCCGCCCGGTACAGCGGCCGGCTCAACGCCCACCTGCCGCGGGCGACGCGTCTGCTCGTCGTCAAGGCTGACGGCAGCGTGCTGCTGCACTCCGACGGTGGCTCGTACAAGCCGCTCAACTGGATGAGCCCGCCGTGCACGATGGTGGTGGGCGAGCCCGACGACGAGTCCCGCGCGGCGGGCGTCACGGCGGTGTGGACCGTGCAGCACACGAAGTCCGACGACCGCCTCGAGATCGACCTGTACGACGTGCTGCACGACTCGGCGCACGACCTGGGCGTGGATCCCGGTCTCGTGAAGGACGGAGTCGAGGCGCACCTGCAGGAGCTGCTGGCGGCGCAGATCCTGCTGCTCGGCGACGGGCACACGCTCGTGCGCCGCGAGTACCCGACGGCGATCGGCCCGGTCGACATCCTCGCGAAGGACCCGCTGGGCGGCACCGTCGCCGTCGAGATCAAGCGCCGCGGCGACATCGACGGCGTCGAGCAGCTCACCCGCTACCTCGAGCTGCTCAACCGCGACCCGCTGCTCGCGCCCGTGCGCGGCGTGTTCGCGGCGCAGGAGATCAAGCCGCAGGCCCGTGTCCTCGCGACGGACCGCGGCATCTCGTGCCTGGTGCTCGACTACGACGCCATGCGTGGCGTCGACGACGTCGACTCGCGCCTCTTCTAGCCCGGCCCGCGCGTCCGTGAGGACGCTCACCGCGTGGGTCGCGCGTCACACCACCTCCCGTTCCGTGCCCGTGCTGCCTGCGCTACGGTGTTGAACACGTTCAGTTGAACACGTTCAACCGCGAGGAGCAGGGGTATGGACGAGGCGGAGACGCGCCGCGGGGGAGCAGGGGAGGTGCCGGTGGCGGGCGAGGTGCGGGAGGTCCGCGAGGTGCGTGACACGCGAGCGCTCGTGCGGGCCACGGCGCTGCGGCTGTTCCGGGAGCGCGGCTACGCGGCGACGACGATGCGGCTCGTCGCGCAGGAGGCCGGTGTCGCGACCGGGAACGCGTACTACCACTTCGCCTCGAAGGACCACCTCGTCCAGGAGCTCTACCTCGACGTGACGCAGGACCACGCACGGCGGTCGGCGGCGGTGCTCGCCGCAGGGGGCGACCTGCCGACGCTGCTGCGCGGCGTGCTGCACGCCGGGCTGGACGCGTTCGCCGGGTACCACGCGTTCGGCACGGAGTTCGTCACCGTGGCGATCCGGCCCACGTCGGCCGCGAGCCCTTTCTCCACGGCGTCCCGCGGAGCGCGCGCGACCAGCGAGGAGGTGTTCCGCCAGGTCGTCGACCGCGCGGCGCCCGCGGTGCCGCGCCACCTGCGGGCCGACCTGCCCGAGCTCCTGTGGCTCGCGCAGCTCGGCGTCACGCTGTTCTGGGTGCACGACGGGTCGCCCGGTCAGCGGCGCACGCGCGCGCTCGTCGACGGTGCCGCACCCCTCGTCGGCCGGCTCGTGAGCCTCGCGCGGCTCCCCGTCGCCCGGCGCGTCACGGACGACCTGCTGCGACTCGTGCGCGAGGCGATGCGCGTGGACGACGACGTCGAGCGTCGGCACGACACGAGCGGACCGGTCGCCCCCGAGGTGCGGTCGGCGGTCGGCGACGCGGGGGAGGGCGCGTGAGCGCGGACGGGCTGGGGGCGCCTGCCCTGGCCGCCGTCCACGTCGTCGTCGGGATCGGTGCGACAGTCGTGGTCCCGCTCGGTCTGCGACTGCTCGGCCCGCAGGTGGTCCCGCGCCCGGCGTCGCGGGCATGGCCGCTCGCGGGTCTCGCCGCGGCGGTGGCCGTCTGGCTCCCCGTCGGACCGGTCGCCGCGGCCCTCGCGCTGCCCTTCGCGGTGGCGGGCGTGGTGCTCGCGGTGGCGGGCCTCGGGGTCTTCGTGCGCCCACCCGAGACGCCGGCCGTGCGGGGGCGTCGCTGGGCGGTCGCCGTCGCGCTCGTCACGCCCGCGATCGGCGCCGCGGCGCTGGTCGCGGAGCGCGCGGGGTGGGGGCTGCTGGGCTTCGGCGGCACGTACCTGACGCTGACGGTCCCGCACATGCTGTTCGCGGGGTTCGGCGCGTGCCTGGTGGCGGGCCTCGTGACGGGGGTCGCGCCGGGCCGTGCCGCCGACGTCGCCGCTGCGGCGGTTCCCGTGGGCGTCCTGCTGGTGCTCGGCGGCTACTTCGTGTCGGACCCGGCGGAGCTCGTCGGAGCCGTCGTGCTCACGGTGGCCCTCTGGTGCGGCGCGGCCGCGGTGCTGCGCGGGTCGTCGCGCGGGTCGTCGCGCGGACCGGGGACGGGTGGCGCGACGGGCGTCGACGTGCGGCGCGCACGGGTGCTGCTCCGCGTGGGCGCCGTGGTCGTCGTCGTGGCGATGCTGCCGGCGCTGTGGTGGGCCGCGGGCGAGGCGTTCGGGCTGCCGCACCCGGGGCTCGGCCTGATGGTCGCGACGCACGGCGTCGCCCACGCGCTCGGGTTCGTCGGGTGCACGCTCGTCGGGCTCACCGTGCTCGGCCGCCGCCCGTCGCCGAACGTGAGCACGGCGGACCGTCGTGGTCTCGACGCCCGTGCGGACGCCGACGTGCCGCGCGACGCGGGCGGTCCCGACGCCGTCGTCCCGCCCGGTGCCGGTGGTGCCGACGCGGGCCCCTCGCACGGCGAGCGGGGTCGTGGCCCGGACGTCCCGCACGGCGTCGCCAGTCGCGACGACGGAGTCACGTACGCGGAGGTCGGGGCCACGCTGCGCGGCGACCGCCCCGCGGGCTACCGCTGCACGGCGAGACGGTGGCGCGTCGCCGCGCACGCCACGGCCGAGGAGGCGGTCGCGCTCGGTGACGACCTCCTGGCGTGGCGGGTCCAGGCGGCGGCGGGCGTCCGTGTCGACGCCGACGGTCCGGCCCGACCGGGAGTGCGCGTCGTGAGCCGTCCGGGCGTGGGGCGGCTGCGTCTGACCGCGCCCTGCGTCGTGGTGGCCGTCGACGAGGCCGCGTGCCACACCGCGTTCGCGTACGGCACCGTCCCGGGCCACCCGTTCCGCGGGGAGGAGCTGTTCGCGGTCGAGCGGGACGCCGACGGGAGCGTGTGGTTCGTCGTCGAGGCGTTCTCCCTGCCGGCGGTGTGGTGGGCGCGCGTGGCCTGGCCGGCGGTCGGTCTGGGGCAGCACGCGTACGCCCGGATGCTCGCGGGCGCGGCGCGACGTCTGCACCGCGCGCGGATGGCGTCGCGCGCCTCCGCACCCGAGCCGCGCGCCGCAGGCCCCGCGCCGCGCGGAGCCGCACCCGAGCCGCGCGGGGTCGACCGGTGACGGGCACAGGGCCGTCGGAGTCGCCGTGGGGCGCGGCGCCGGTGGGGCACGGGGCGTCCCGGACGGACGCGCACCGGCCCCCGTGGGCCCCCGAGGACTGGCACGCGGGGCTGGTGCGGGGACCCGCGCGGGTGGCGCTGCTGTGCGCGCTGTGCTGGACGGTCCTGCTGGGGGTGACCCTCGTCTCCGGCGTCGTCGCGACCGCGCTGACCGCGTGGCGCACCGCGGCGGGAGGCGGCGGCGCGGACGTCGCGTCCGCCTCCGCGTCGCTCGTCCTCGTGCCGTTCGTCGCGCTCACCGCGATCGTGCCGGTCGCGGTCGTGGGGTGGCCCGTGGGGCTCCTGACGGCGTGGCTGCTCCGTCGTCGGCCGCGCGAGGCCGAGCACGTGCTCGCCTTCGCCGCCGTGGGTGCGGTGCTGGCGGTCGGGCTGCTGCCGTCGTGGGCGAGCGGCGCGTGGCCCGCGGCAGGTGCGGCGGGCGCGCTGGTGGCGCTCGTGGGCGCGGGTGGGGCGGGCGGTGGGCGGTGGTGGGCCGGTGCGGTCCTCCGTCGCCGGGCCGCTCGCGGCGAGCTCGCCGCCCGTCCGGGCATCGCCCCGCCGACTTCGTGGTGACCACCGCGACGGGCGACGTGGCACCGGCCACGAGCGAGCGGACGGTGCGGCAGGATGCTCGCGTGAGCGTCGACGCCTCCCTCGACCCCGCCGGCACGACCGGCCCCGCACCGCACGTCCTGCGCGGACGCGTCGTCACCCCGGCGCGGGTGCTGGACGACGGCGTCGTCGTCGTGGTGGGTGCCACGCTCGCGTGGGTCGGACCCGCGGACCGGGTCCCGGCGCCGTGGACCGTCCCGGCGGAGAGCGCCGGCACGCTCCTGCCGGGCCTCGTGGACGTGCACTGCCACGGGGGCGGCGGGGCGAGCTTCCCCGACGCGGTCGACGTCGGGACGGCGCGCACGGCGGCGCACGAGCACCTGCGGCACGGCACGACGAGCCTCGTCGCGTCGCTCGTGACGGCGCCACGCGACGTCCTGCTCGCGCGGACCGCGGTCCTCGCCGATCTCGCCGACGCGGGTGACGTCGTGGGCATCCATCTCGAGGGGCCGTTCCTGTCGGCGGACCGCTGCGGGGCGCAGAACCCCGACGACATGCGGCCGGGCGACGCGGCGCTCGTCGCGGAGGTCGCCGCGGCGGCGCGCGGTCACCTCGTGACGATGACGGTCGCGCCGGAGGTGCCGGGTGTCGCGGACGGGACCGGGACGGCGGACGCGCGCGCGGACGTGCTCGCGGCGCTCGTCGACGCGGGGGCGCTGCCGTCGGTCGGCCACACGGACGCGTCGGCGGCGCAGGTCGACGTGGCCGTCGACCGGGCGTTCGACCTCCTGGCGTCGGCGCCGGCGGCGCGGTCCGGGCGCCTGACGGCGACGCACCTGTTCAACGGCATGCGCCCGCTGCACCATCGCGACCCCGGCCCTGTCGCCGCGTGCCTGGCGGCGGCGGCGCGGGGCGAGCTCGTCGTCGAGCTCGTGGCCGACGGCACGCACCTCGCCGACGACACGGTGCGGGCGGTCCTCGACCTCGTCGGTCCGGGGTCGGTCGCGCTCGTGACGGACGCGATGGCGGCGGCCGGCATGCCCGACGGCGACTACCGCCTGGGTCCGATGGCCGTGCGCGTCGCCGACGGTGTCGCCCGGATCGTCGAGGCCGACGGGTCCACGCCGCCGGGCGGCGGCGCCATCGCGGGCGGCGTCGCCCACCTGCTCGACGTCGTGCGCAACGTCGTCGCGGCGGGCGTGCCGCTCGAGGACGCGGTGCTCGCGGCGGCGACCACGCCCGCCGACGTGCTGGGTCGGCGCGACCTGGGCGCGCTGGTCGCGGGCCGGCGTGCCGACGTCGTGGTCGTCGACGACGCGCTCGCCCCGGTCCGCGTGATGCGCGCGGGTGCCTGGGTGGCCTGAGGGGCGCGACGGTAGCGTCGTCCGGGTGGCGACCTTCATCAAGAGCGTGACGTTCGACGCGGCCGACGCGCTCGCGCTGGCCGGCTTCTGGGCGGCGGCGCTCGGGAGCGATGTCGACGAGGACTCGACGCGCGACAAGGCGTTCGTCGAGCCCGCGGGCTGGGGCGGCCCGACGCTGTGGTTCCAGCGCGTGCCGGAGCCGAAGACCGCGAAGAACCGCCTGCACTTCGACCTGCGGGCGCCCGAGGGCGACGTGCCTGCCGAGGTCGAGCGCCTGCGGGCGCTGGGGGCGACGGTCGTCGTGGTGCGGGGCGACGGCCTGACGGTGATGCGCGACCCGGAGGGCAACGAGTTCTGCGTCGAGTGACGCCCCGCCACCGGCCGGACCCGGCCGACGGACGTCGGACGGCACCGAGGCACCCGCTGACGCCGCGTCGTCCGCCCGGGGAGCGGGCGGTCAGCCCGCGCGCGTCCCCCGCACCTCGCCGAGCCGGACGGTGCCGTCGAGCACGAGCCGCACGTCGGTCTCGCCCCAGGTCGGCAGCGTGGTGCGCGGCGTCGCGCGCACGGTGCGCCAGTCCCACCGGTCCGTGCCCTCGGGGACGGCAGCGGTCGCGACCCGCTCCCAGCGCCGTCCCTCGCGCACCTCGACGTGGACCGCGGCGGGGCCCGCGTCGGTGCGGGCGACGGTGAGCTCGAGCCCGCCGACGCCGTGCAGGTCGACGTCGCGCAGCAGCACCCACCCGGTCCGGGCGTCCGGGGCGACCTCGACGGCGGTGCCCGCGTCCCGGTCCCGGGGGACCAGCCGGACGTCGGCGCGCTCGTCGTGGTCGACGGCGCGAACCCAGCCCTCGAGCAGGGTGCGCGGCGGGACGGGCGTCCCGGCGACCTTGAGGTCGGCGACGAGCGGCAGGTCCTCGGCGGACGACCCGGCGTGCAGCTCGTACCCGCCGGGCTCGACGACGAACGACCCGCTCGTGACGTCCCACACGGCGAGGCCCGCGACGGCCACGGCGAGCGCGACCTCGCGCGTCTCGCCCGGCTCGAGGCGCACGCGCTCGAAGCTCACGAGGCTGCGCCGCGGGTACGGCAGCCGGTGCGCGGGCGCGGCCGCGTAGACCTGGACGAGCTCCTCGGCGACGCGGTCGCCGGTGTTCTGCACGATGACGCGCGCGGTGGCGACGGAGAGCTCGTCGAGGTCGTCCTCGGCGTCGACGGTCAGGCCGAGGTACTCGACGGCGCTGTAGGTGAGCCCGTGCCCGAAGGCCCAGCGCGCCGGGTGCGGGGCGTACCAGTACGTGTGGCCGCCGCCGATCGGGTCGTGGTCGAACAGGTCGCCGACGTGCGCCTCGTCGGCGGGCCACTGCTGCGTGAGGCGCCCGGTGGGCTCGACGTCGCCGGTGAGCACGTCGACGAGCCCGTGCCCGAGCTCCTGCCCGGCGTGCGCGCTCCAGACGACGGCGGAGGCGGCGTCGCCGAGGTCGCCGAGCACGTAGGGGTACGACGAGACGACGGTGAGCACGGTCGTCGGGTTCGCGTCGAGCACGGTGCGCGCGAGCTCGGCCTGGGCGTGGGGGAGCCGCAGGTGGGGTCGGTCCTCGGTCTCGCGCCCGAGCAGGTGCGGGTCGTTGCCGACGGCGAGGACGACGACGTCCGCGTCGCGGGCAGCCGCGGCCGCCCGGGCGTGCCCGGAGTGCACGGTGCGGGCGGTGAAACGCTCGGCGTGCTGCGGGTCGGCGGCGTCGGCGACGAGCACGCCGCCGTCGCGCTGCACGACGACCCACCGTCCCGACCCGACGTGCTGGACGGACACCGTGTCGTCGCCGTGGGCGTGCACGCGGAACGACTCCTGCACGACCCAGCCGCCCACGCGGTCGGCGTCGGCGTGCAGGATCCACCGCGCACCGGTCCACAGCCGGCCGGTGCGCAGCGACCGCAGCGTGTGCAGGCCTTCGCCCCACGACGTGAGGTCGACGTGCGTGTCCTCGTCGGCGCGCGGGGCGTCGGCGACGAGGACGCCGTCGTCGCCCGGCCGCACGTAGCGGCCGGTCGTGACGGAGCGCAGCGCGACGCGGTCGGCGCCGTCGACGAGCGTCACGCGGTCCGCGCCGAGCCGCGCGGCCAGGGCGTCCGCGAGCGTGACCGTGTACGGCGGCGTGCCGGAGTACCAGTCGGTGCAGACCTGGTCGGCGTGCGGCCCGACGACGGCGACGCGCACGCCGTCGCGCAGCGGCAGCACCCCGTCGTTCTCGAGGACGACGACGCCGGCGGCGGCGGCCCGGCGCGCGAGCGCGCGGTGCTCGGGCAGGTCGATCGCGTCCGCGCCGGTCCCGGCCCACGGGTCGAGGTCGGGGTCGAGCTCGCCGGTCGCGAGCCGCAGCTCGAGCTGGCGCAGCACGGCCCGGTCGACGTCGGCCGCGTCGAGCAGCCCGGCGTCGAGGGCGGCTCGGACCCGCCCGACGGTGATCGACGAGTCCGCGTCGTGGTCGGTGAACGAGTCGACGCCGGCCCGGAGCGCGGCGGCCGCGGCGGTGGTGTGGTCCGGGTGGTACCGCTCGCCCGTGACGAGGTTGCTCGGCGCACCGGCGTCGGAGACGACGAGCAGGAACCCGTCGCGGTCGTCGCGCAGCGCGTCGATGAGGTCCTTCGAGACGTGCGTCGGCCGCCCGTTGACGAGGTTGTAGGACGGCATCACGGCGCCGACGACGCCCGCGCGCAGGGGCCCGAGGAACGCGGGCAGCTCGTACTCGTGCAGCGCGCGCGGCGGGAGCTGGGCGCTGAGGACGGCGCGGTCCGTCTCGACGCCGTACGCGAGCAGGTGCTTGAGGGTGGGGACGGTCCGCCAGTAGACGGGGTGGTCGCCGCGCAGCCCGCGCGCGTAGGCGGTCGCGAGCGTGGCGGTGAGGTGCGGGTCCTCGGAGAAGCCCTCCTCGTTGCGCCCCCACCGCGGGTGCCGCAGCGGGTTGACGACGGGTGCCCAGACGTTGAGCGACACGGTCGGGTCGGCCGCGTGCTTGGCGCGGACCTCGGTGCCGACGACCGCGCCGACCTGCGTGATCAGGTCGAGGTCCCACGTCGCGGCGAGCCCGACGGGCTGCGGGAAGGTCGTCGCGGTGCCGAGCCACGCGACGCCGTGGAGGGCCTCGGTCCCGGTCCGGAACTCCGCGAGACCGAGCCGGGGGACGGCGGGCACACGTTGGTGCAGGAACGCGATCCGCTCGTCGAGCGTGAGCCGCCCGAGCAGGTCGCGGGCCCGGTCGGGCAGGGGGAGCGCGGGGTCGCGGAACGGCGGGGTGGGCGGGGCGTCGTCGGCCACGGGGTCCTCACGGTGGGTCGGGTCGAGCGGGCGGGCGGCCTCGGCAGGCCGTGCTCCGTCGCCCGGCCTGACGAAGCCGCTGGTTGAACCGTTTCGACGATCGCCACGGCCCTCACGGGCTGTCACCATCGCCGGAGTTCGACGGACTCGCGCGGTTCATGGTGGTCCACGACGCCGGATCAGGCAAGGCGGTCGCCGGCGCGCACCAACCCTTGCCCGACGATTCGTTCATGCCGTACATTTCCCGCGATCGAACCGCTTCGATGCGCGATCCCGCCTCACGAGGAAGTGAAGGACGAAGATGACCCCTCCCCTCCAGCTCGGCCGCGTCGGCGACGTGGCTGTCGACCGGCGCTCGTTCCTGGGGATGCTGGCCGCCGGCGCCGCGGTCGTCGGCGTCCCGTCCCTGCTCAGCGCGTGCAGCCCCGGAACCCCCACCGGCGCGGCGACCAGCGCGGCACCGATCGGCGACGTCATCCCGAGCTACATCCCGGTCACCTACGCCGAGCCCGACTACCCGAGCGTCTCCGGCTCGGTCCCGGGCTACGAGAAGATCCCCGCCGAGCTCGTGCGGTCCGTGCCCACGGCCCCCGGCACGGGCCTGGTCTTCACCGCGATGACGCCCCTGTGGGGCACGATCCCGCCGACCAAGGGCAACCAGTACTACGCGGCGGTCAACGAGCTCATGGGCTCGGACCTCAACTTCCAGATCGCCGACGGCAACACCTACGGCGACAAGCTCGCCGCCGTGCTCGCGTCGGCCAAGGACGTCCCGGACTGGGTCTCGATCCCGACGTGGAACCTCCCGCCGCGGTTCGGCTCGGAGATCGTCGGCAACGTGTTCCAGGACCTCACGCCGTACCTCGCGGGCGACCTCGTCGAGGAGTACCCGAACCTCGCCAACATCCCGTCCGACGCGTGGAAGTTCTGCGTCTTCAACGGCCGCCTCTACGGTCTGCCGTTCCCGGGCGAGACGATCACCGACGCGACCTTCTACCGCCGCGACCTGCTCGAGGCCATGGGCATCACGCCGGCCGTGACGAACGGGCAGGACCTGCTCGACCTCGCCAAGGAGCTCACGGGCGGCAACCAGTGGGGCGCCGACGACCTGTGGAACACGGCCGCGATCATCCACGGCGTCGTGCCGAAGTGGAAGCTCGAGGGCGACAAGCTCGTGCACCGCGTCGAGACCGACGAGTACCGGCAGGCGCTCGAGTGGAACGCGGCGCTGTTCGCGTCGGGCGCGGTGCACCCCGACGCGGTCGCGGGCCAGACCGGCGACGCGAAGCTGCGGTTCCAGAGCGGCCAGACGCTCATCGCCTCGGACGGCGTCGGCGGCTGGCACGAGGCCATGCGCGACAACCTCGCGGCCAACCCGTCGTACTGGCAGCAGCCGTTCGACCCGTTCGCGGCCGACGGCGGGGAGCCCGTGCTGTGGAAGGGCAACCCGGCGAACATCTTCTCGTTCCTCAAGAAGTCCGACGACGAGGCCCGGATCAAGGAGCTGCTCGCGCTGGCCAACGTCATCGCGGCACCGTTCGGCACGACCGAGTACGACGTCATCAACAACGGCGTCGAGGGCGTGCACTACACGAAGGGTGCGGACGGCCTGCCCGTCCCGACGGAGCTCGCCGCGACCGAGCTGCAGCCGACGTACATCTTCCTCGTCGACCCGCCGCTGTCCGAGACGCACGTGCAGTACCCCGGGTACGTCAAGGCCGCGTCGGAGTGGAAGGCCAAGGCGTCGGGCTACGCGCAGGACCCGCTGTTCTACGCGCAGCAGATCGTCGAGCCCGCGCAGTACGCGTCGATCGGCCAGCCGTTCGTCGACCTCGAGAAGGACATCTCGCGCGGTCGCAAGTCCATGGCGGACCTCGACGCGGCCATCGAGACCTGGCGGTCGTCGGGCGGCGAGGAGCTGCGCGCGTTCTACCAGGACATCCTGGACAGCCAGTCCTGAGGCGCTCATGGCACTCGACGCACTGACCCGTCGGCGCGGCACGTCCGCGCCGGCGCCGGACCCGGTGACCGGCGCGGGGCACACCCCCGCGCCGGCCCGGCCGCCGGTCCGGAAGATCCCGCTCCGCACGCGCCTCAAGCGCGACCGCTCGCTCCTGATCATGGTGCTGCCGGCCGTCGTGCTGCTGGTCGTGTTCGCGTACGTCCCCATGCTGGGCAACGTCATCGCGTGGCAGCAGTACTCGCCCTACACGGGGTTCCTGCACTCCACGTACGTCGGCTGGGCCAACTTCGAGCGGGTGTTCACGAACCCGCTGTTCCTCGACGCGGTCGGCAACACGCTGGTCATCACCGCGTTCCAGCTGCTGTTCTTCTTCCCGATCCCGATCCTGCTGGCGCTGCTGCTCAACAGCGTGCTGTCGCCGCGGGTGCGCACCACGATCCAGTCGATCGTCTACCTGCCGCACTTCTTCTCGTGGGTGCTGGTCGTGACGATCTTCCAGCAGATCTTCGGCGGTGCCGGGCTCGTCAACCAGACGCTGCGCGACCACGGGCTGTCGGGCTTCGACATGATGACGAACCCCGACACGTTCCTCGTGCTCATCACGATGCAGTCCGTCTGGAAGGACGCCGGCTGGGGGATCATCATCTTCCTCGCCGCGCTGTCGACCGTGTCGCCCGAGCACTACGAGGCCGCGGCCGTCGACGGTGCGAACCGCTGGCGACGCATGTGGCACGTGACGCTGCCGGCCATGCGGCCCGTCATCATCCTGCTGCTCATCCTGCGCCTCGGTGACTCGCTCACCGTCGGCTTCGAGCAGCTCATCCTGCAGCGCGCCGCCGTCGGCGTGGACGTCGCCGAGGTCATCGACACGTACGTCTACTACCAGGGCGTCGTGTACGCGGACTGGAGCTTCGCGGCCGCCGCAGGGCTCGTCAAGGGAGTCGTCAGCCTGGTCCTCGTGCTGGGCGCCAACAAGCTCGCCCACGTGTTCGGCGAGGCGGGGGTGTACAAGCGCGCATGAGCGGACAGTCACCGGAGATCACCGCAGCACCCCCGGTGCTGCCCGCCGCGGCCGTCGGCACGACGCCCGACCGCCCGACCCCCGCACCGCGCCGTCGGCGGGGGTCCAAGCACCGACCGGTCTGGGAGGAGCGCCCGACCCCCGTCGGCCTCGCGCTCAAGGGGCTCGTGCTGACGCTCGTCGCGCTCGCGGTCCTGTTCCCGCTGTGGACCGTGCTCCTCACGAGCTTCTCGACGCAGGCGGAGACGCTGCGCGTCGGCGGCCTCGTGACCGTGCCGGGCGAGCTCACGCTCAACGCCTACCGGCAGATCCTGTCGGGCGGCGTGGTGTCGCGCGCCGCGCTCGTGAGCGTCGGGATCACCGCGGTCGGCACGGTCATCTCGACGATCGTGTCGGTCCTCGCGGCCTACGGGCTGTCGCGGCCGGGATCCGTGCTGCACCGGCCGATCCTGTTCGTCTTCCTCGTCACGATGTTCTTCGGCGCCGGGCTCATCCCGACGTACCTGCTGGTCAGCAGCCTGGGGCTCATCAACAGCTACTGGTCGCTGATCCTGCCCGGGGCGGTGTCGGCGTTCAACGTGCTGATCCTGCGCAGCTTCTTCATGGGCATCGACCAGTCGATCCTCGACGCCGCCCGCATCGACGGCGCGGGCGACTGGCGGGTGCTCGGCCGGATCGTCCTGCCGATGTCGAAGGCGGCGGTCGCGGTCGTCGCGCTCTTCTACGGCGTGGGCTACTGGAACGCGTTCTTCAACGCGATGCTCTACATCAACGACAACGCGAAGTGGCCGCTCCAGCTTGTCCTGCGGTCCTACGTCCTGCAGGGCGTGAGCCTGCCGGGCGGTGGCACGACCGGCCAGGTCGACGCGGCGACCGGTGTCGTGAGCGGCCTGCCCGTCCAGATGGCCGTCATGGTCCTCGCGATCGTGCCGATCCTGCTCGTCTACCCGTTCGTGCAGCGCCACTTCACCAAGGGCGTGATCTTCGGCGCCATCAAGGGCTGACGTGGCGGGCCGTCGCACCCTGCTGTCCTTCGCCGGACCGGCGCGGACGTGGGTCGAGGCGTTCCCGGTGGGGAACGGCCGGCTCGGCGCGATGGTCCACGGCGGTGCCGACCGCGCGCGCGTGCAGGTCAACGACGCGACCGCGTGGTCGGGTCGGCCGGACGGCCCGGACCGCGCGCTCGCGGCCGTGCGTGCCGCGGGCGCCGGGCCGGAGCGTCTCGCGTCGGCGCGCGCGGCGCTCGCGGAAGGGCGGCACGACGACGCGGCCGACCTCCTCGCGGTGTTCCAGGGCCCGTGGACGCAGGCGTTCCAGCCGTTCGTCGACCTGCACGTCACGGTGTGCGCGCCCGAGCGCACGACCGACCGTCGTCCGCCCGCGGCGGAGGCGGCGACCGGAGCACCCGCGACCTCCGCCGCGCCCGCCGCGCTCGCCTCACCCGCCGCGCCCGCGACCGCGGCCCCCGGGACCGCGCAGGTCCGGCGTCCCGACGACTCCCCGCGGACGCTGGACCTGCGCGACGGCACGGTCGTCGAGCACGTCCCGGTCGGAGCCGGGTCGGTCGAGGTCGAGTGGTACGCGAGCGCGGTCGACGGTGCGCTGCACGGCCGGTGGGCGTCGGACGCGCCGTTCGCGCTGCGCGTCGAGCTGTCGACCGGGCACGACGTGCGCGCCGACCACCACGCGCCGGGCGGCCGCGTGCTCGTCCTCGAGCTGCCCGACGACGTCCCGCCGGGCCACGAGCCGCAGGCGGCGACCCTGCGCACGGGCGAGGGAAAGTCGCTCACGGGGGTCGCCGCGCTGCTCGCGTGCAGCGACGGCGAGGTCGCGGGCTCGTCGTCGGCGCTGCGGGTGTCGGGTGCGACGTGGGTCGAGGTCGTGCTCGCGACGGGCACGACGTCGCCGTGGCCGTCCGACGGCGCGCTCCGCCCGCGGGAGGACGTGGTCGCGGACGTCCTCGCGTGCGCGCGCCAGGCGCTGCCCGGCAGCCGGGCCGACGGCGACGCGTCGCGCGGCCGGCACGTCGCGGACCACCGTCGGCTGCTCGACGCGTGCACGCTCGACCTGACGGGCGCGGACGTCCACCTGCGTCTGCCCGACGCGATCGCGTCGGCGCCGCACGCCGCGCTCGCGCAGGCGGTGTTCGACCACGGCCGCTACCTGCTGGTCGCCTCGTCGCGCCCGGGCTCGCCGCCCGCGAACCTGCAGGGCGTCTGGAACGCCGAGGCGACGCCGCCGTGGTCGAGCGGGTACACGCTCAACGTCAACCTCGAGATGGCGTACTGGGGCGCGGAGGCCGTCGGGCTGGGGGAGTGCCACGAGCCGCTGCTGGACCACGTGGGCCTGGTCGCCCGGCGGGGCACGGCGGTCGCACGGGACGTGTACGGCTGCGGCGGCTGGGTCGCGCACCACAACAGCGACGTGTGGGGCTGGGCGCTGCCCGTCGGTGCCGGTCACGGCGACGCGTCGTGGGCGCACTGGTCGATGGGCGGCGTCTGGCTGTGCCGGCACCTGTGGGACCACGCCGACGCGACGGGCGACCTCGGCTTCCTGCGCGAGCGGGCCTGGCCGCTGCTGCACGGCGCCGCGGAGTTCTGCCTCGACTGGCTCGTCGAGGCGCCCGACGGCCGGCTCACGACGTCGCCGTCGACGTCGCCCGAGAACACGTTCGTGCGGCCGGACGGGGGCACGGGCGCGCTGACGACGGGCGCGACCATGGACCTCGTCCTGGTCCGCGACCTGCTGGAGCGCTGCCTGGACACCGTCGCGCTGCTCGACCTGGACGACCCGATCGAGCCCCGGCTGCGCTCCGCGCTGCACCGGCTGGCCGACCCGGGCGTCGGCCCGGACGGTCTGCTGCGTGAGTGGTCGCACGACGCCCCTGCCGTCGACCCGCACCACCGTCACCTGTCGCACCTCGTGGGCCTCTTCCCCCTCGCGCAGGTCGACGTCGTCGACACCCCGGACCTCGCGAAGGCCGCGCGCGCGTCGCTCGACGCCCGCGGTCCCGGGTCGACCGGGTGGTCGCTCGCGTGGAAGACGGCGCTGCGCGCCCGCCTCGGGGACGGCGACGCGGTCGGTGCGCTGCTCACGGAGGCGATGCAGCCCGCGGACCCGTCGTCGGCGGAGCGGGAGCGCGGTGGCCTGCTGCCGAACCTGTTCTCGACGCACCCGCCGTTCCAGGTGGACGGCAACCTGGGTCTGGTCGCCGCGGTCGCCGAGGCGCTGGTCCAGTCGACGCCGGGCCGCGTGCGCCTGCTCCCGGCGCTGCCGCCGCAGTGGCCCGACGGGTCGGTGCGCGGTGTGCGCGGGCGCGGCGGGCTGGTGGTCGACGTGACGTGGTCGGGGGGTGCGCTGCGTGGTGTCGTGCTGCGCGCGGGCCGTGGGGGCACCCTGGAGGTGGTGCACGCCGACCGGACGCGGACCTTGTCGCTGCGCGCGGGTGCGACGGTCCGCCTCGACGGGGACCTGACGGAGGTGCCGGTGTGAGCGGCGGGACGCGACCGACGCCGGGCGTGCCCGGCGTCGGGCCGCAGCGGTCAGGCGGGTGCGGCGCAGCTCCCGCGCTCGATGAAGGCCGGGGACAGCAGACGCGTCTCGGCGGCCTTCTTCTGGTCGAGCCGCTCGATCGTCATCTCGACGGCGGTGCGGCCGATCTCCTCGGCGGGGACGTCGATCGCGGACAGGGGGAGGGCGAGGTGCTCGGCGAGGCTGGACGGCGCGACGGCGAGCACGGACACGTCGCCGGGCACGGAACGGTTGCTCCGCGCGAGCGCGGCGAGCACGCCGGGCAGCG
This sequence comes from Cellulomonas sp. H30R-01, assembly GCF_010119915.1. Taxonomy (NCBI): domain Bacteria; kingdom Bacillati; phylum Actinomycetota; class Actinomycetes; order Micrococcales; family Cellulomonadaceae; genus Cellulomonas; species Cellulomonas sp. H30R-01. The sequence goes on from NZ_CP048210.1 coordinate 440,885, forward strand.
CGGCCTCGTTGTGCACGACGAGCGCGGTGAGGTCGTCCAGCTCGGCGAACGCGCGCTCGACCGCGGCCTCCGCGCCGGGGTAGGTGGCCTCGGTCGGGACGACGGTGTGCCGGACGCCGGCTGGCCCGGCCTGGGAGCGGAAGCCGTCGACGATGCGCACCGCGTAGTTGGCGCTGCGGGCGAGCGCGGCGGAGGGCGCACCGAGCAGCGCGATGCTGCGGTGGCCGTGGTCGACGAGGTGCCGGACGGCGAGCCGGCCCGCTGCGGCGAAGTCGAGGTCGACGCACGACAGGCCGTGCGGGTCGCTGGGCACGCCGATGAGGACGGACGGCTGGCGGAGCCCCGCGAGCACGGGCAGGCGGGGGTCCAGCGTCTCGATGTCCATGAGGATGAGCGCGTCGACCATGCTGCCGTTCGCGAGCCGTTGGACGCCGTTGACGTCGTCCTGGGTGAGGACGAGGACGTCGTGGTCGAAGTCGCGCGCACGCGTGATGACGCCGGAGACGACCTCCATGACGATCGCGACGTTGGCCTCGAGCGCGCGCAGCGGGACGACGAGCCCGAGGACGTTGGTGCGGCTCGACGCGAGCGCGCGGGCGCCGGCGTGGGGGCTGAACCCGAGGTCGCGGATCGCCTTCTCGACGCGGTGCCGGGTCGCGAGCGAGATCGGGCGCTTGCCGGAGAGCACGTAGCTCACGGTCGAGGACGAGACGCCCGCTGCCTTCGCGACGTCGGCGATCGTGGCCATGCGGGGAGTGTAGCGGTACAGGCGTGTCGCCTGACCCGTTCGACGACGCGTCCTCGACTAAACGCTTCGACAGCGGTTATCGCAACTACCAGGGCGTCAACGCGGGGGAATGGACACGTAGCGTCGGCAGCGGCTAGCGTCCGGTGCGGCTTCGTTGTTGAAGCGCTTCGACGATCGACGCACGGACCGGCGGGTCACGTCGCCCGGACGGCGGCACGGGGGAGGGTGGCATGAGGAGTCTGGACGCGCTCACCGCCGCCCACGGCGTCCTCTACGGCGGCGACTGGAACCCCGAGCAGTGGACGCCCGACGTGTGGCGCGAGGACGTCGCGCTCATGCGCGCGGCCGGTGTCAACCTCGTGTCCGTCGGGATCTTCTCGTGGGCGACGCTCGAGCCCGAGCCCGGCCGCTTCGAGACCGCGTGGCTCGACGAGGTCCTCGACCTCCTGCACGACGCCGGCATCGCCGTCGACCTCGCGACCCCCACCGCGTCACCGCCGCCGTGGCTCGCGCACCGGCACCCGGAGACCTCGGCCGTCGACGCCCAGGGCGTGCGGATGAGCGTCGGCTCGCGCAACCACTTCTGCCCGGGCTCGCAGGTGTTCCGCGACCACGTGGCCGCGGTCGTGCGGCACCTCGTCGACCGATACGCCGACCACCCGGCCGTCGCGATGTGGCACGTCGGCAACGAGCTCGGCCAGACGTGCTGGTGCGACCTGTGCGCCGAGCGCCTGCGCACCTGGCTGCGCGCGCGGTACGGCGACGTCGACGCGCTCAACGCCGCGTGGGCGACCGCGTTCTGGAGCCAGCGGTACTCCTCGTTCGACGAGGTCGTCCCGCCGCGCGCCGCGCCGTACCTGCACAACCCCGCCGCCGAGCTCGACTTCCGGCGCTTCACGTCGGACCAGCTCCGCGAGCTCTACCGGCTGCAGGCCGCGATCATCCGCGGGCGTTCCGACGCGCCCGTCACGACGAACGTCATGAACTTCTTCCCGGGCGTCGACCAGCACACGTGGGCCGACGACGTCGACGTCGTCGCCGACGACTGCTACACCGACCCCGCCGACGCGTCGTCGCCCGCGCGCGCGGCCCTGGCCCACGACCTCGTCCGCGGCGTGCGACGAGGGCAGCCGTGGCTCCTCATGGAGCAGGCCGCGGGCGCCGTGAGCTGGCGTGCGCACAACGTGCCGAAGAGCCCGGGTGCGATGGTCCTGGACTCGCTGCGCGCGGTCGCGCACGGCGCGGACGGTGTCTGCTACTTCCAGTGGCGCGCGTCGACGGGCGGCGCCGAGCGCTTCCACTCGGCGATGGTGCCGCACGCCGGCCCGGACACCGACCTGCACCGGGCGGTCCGCGCGCAGGGCGCGCTGCTGCAGCGGCTGCGTCCCGTCGTCGGCACCCGCGTCGACGCACGCGTCGCGCTCGTCTTCGACTGGCCGTCGTGGTGGGCGGGCGAGCTCCTGCCCGCGCGGCCGTCGATGCGCCTCGACGTGCTGGGCCAGCTCGCGGCGTACCACGAGCCGCTCTGGCGGGCGGGGATCGCGACCGACGTCGTGCCGCCGTCGGCGGACCTCGACGGCTACGACCTCGTCGTCGTCCCGTCGCTGCACGCGGTCACCGACGAGGACGCGGCGAACGTCGCGCGCGTCCCGGAGCGCGGCGGCGTGCTGCTCGTCGGCCCGTTCAGCGCGGTCGCCGACGAGCACGCGCGCGTCCGCCGGGGCCGGTTCCCCGTCCCGTGGGCCGGGGTCCTCGGTGCGTCGGGGGAGGACTGGCGACCGCTCGACGACGCGGGAGTCGCGGTCGCGTCGGACGCGTACGGGCACTTCACCGCGACGACGTGGTCCGAGCACGTCCGCAGCGACGGCGCCGAGGTCCTCGCGACCTACGCCGACGGCGACCTCGCCGGCCGCCCCGCGCTGACCCGGCGCACGCACGGCGCCGACGCCGACGCCGGTCAGGCCTGGTACGTCACGACGGTGCCGCCGCGCGACGTGCTCGCGGCCGTCGTCGCCGACTGCGTGGCGGCCGCCGGTGTGACAGCCCCGCTCGCGGACCTGCCCGACGGCGTCGAGGTCGCGCGCCGCGGCGACGTGCTGTTCGTGCTCAACCGGACGCGCGTGAAGCAGACGGTCCGTCTGCCGGACGCCGCGACCGACCTGCTCACGGGCGACGCCGTCGCCGACGAGCTCCTCCTGCCCGCCGAGGGCGCCGCAGCCCTGCACCTCGCACCGACCGAGAGGACACGATGAAGTTCACCGACGGGTACTGGCTCCCGCAGCCCGGGACGACGATCCTGCGGCCGCGCGACGTCGCCGACGTCCAGCTCGGCGACGACACCCTCACCGTGTGGTCCTCCACGGCGCCGCTGACGTCGCGGGGTGACACGCTCAACCGCCCGCTCGTGACGGTGACGTTCTCGTCGCCCATGGACGACGTGGTGGGCGTGCGCATCGAGCACTTCCAGGGCGGTGTCGACCGCGGCCCGCACTTCGACCTCACGACGCAGCCCGCGGGCGTCAAGGTCGAGCCCGCCGACGAGGACGGCGTCGCGACGTTCACCGCGGGCGCCCTCACGGCCCGCGTCCGCACGCGCGGCGAGTGGAGCGTGCAGTTCGAGGGCGACGGCCGCCACCTCACCGCGTCGACCCCGCGCAGCATCGGCGTCGTCACGGACGCGAAGGGCGACCACTACGTGCACGAGCAGCTCACGCTCGGCGTGGGCGAGCACGTCTACGGCCTGGGGGAGCGGTTCGGCGCGTTCGTGAAGAACGGCCAGAGCGTCGACATCTGGAACGCCGACGGCGGCACGGCGAGCGAGCAGGCGTACAAGAACGTGCCGTTCTACCTGTCGGACCAGGGCTACGGCGTCTTCGTCGACCACCCGGGTCTCGTGTCCTACGAGGTCGGCACCGAGGTCGTGTCGCGCACGCAGTTCTCCGTCGCGGGGGAGTCGCTGCAGTACTACGTGATCTACGGGCCGACGCCCAAGGACGTGCTGCGTCGCTACACGGCGCTGACCGGCCGTCCCGCGCGCGTGCCCGACTGGTCGTACGGCCTGTGGCTCTCGACGTCCTTCACGACGTCCTACGACGAGGCCACCGTGACGAGCTTCGTGGACGGCATGGCCGAGCGCGGCATCCCGCTGTCGGTCTTCCACTTCGACTGCTTCTGGATGCGCGAGTTCCACTGGAGCGACTTCACGTGGGACCCGGCGACGTTCCCGGACCCCGAGGGCATGCTCGCGCGGCTCAAGGCCAAGGGCCTGCGGATCTGCGTCTGGATCAACCCGTACATCGCGCAGCGCTCGCGGCTGTTCGCCGAGGGGCGCGAGCGCGGCTACCTGGTGAAGCGCGCCGACGGGTCCGTCTGGCAGACGGACCTGTGGCAGGCGGGCATGGGGCTCGTCGACTTCACCAACCCCGACGCGGTGCGCTGGTACACCGAGGAGCTGCGCACGCTGCTCGGGCAGGGAGTCGACTGCTTCAAGACGGACTTCGGGGAGCGGATCCCGACGGACGTCGTGTGGCACGACGGCACCGACCCGGAGCGGATGCACAACTACTACACGTACCTCTACAACAAGGCGGTCTGGGACCTGCTGGTCGAGGAGCGCGGCGAGGGCGAGGCGGTGCTGTTCGCGCGCTCGGCGACGGTCGGCGGCCAGCAGTTCCCCGTGCACTGGGGCGGCGACTCGGAGTCGACGTTCGCGTCGATGGCGGAGTCGCTGCGCGGCGGCCTGTCGCTCGCGCTGTCGGGCTTCGGCTACTGGAGCCACGACATCGGCGGGTTCGAGGGCACACCCGACCCCGCGGTGTTCAAGCGGTGGCTCGCGTTCGGCCTGCTGTCGTCGCACAGCCGCCTGCACGGCTCGGACTCCTACCGGGTGCCGTGGGCGTTCGACGACGAGGCCGTCGACGTGGCCCGCGACTTCACCCGACTCAAGCTGCGCCTCATGCCGTACCTCGCGCAGGCGGGCGTCGAGGCGCACGAGCAGGGCGTGCCGGTGATGCGCCCGATGGTGCTCGAGTTCCCCGACGACCGGGGCGCGCGGACCGTCGACACGCAGTACATGCTCGGCGAGCAGCTGCTCGTCGCCCCCGTGTTCTCGGCGGACGGCGAGGTCGACGTGTACGTCCCGGACGGCACGTGGACCTCGTTGCTGTCGGGCGAGCAGGTCACCGGTCCGCGGTGGGTGCGCGAGCGGCACGGGTTCGACTCGCTGCCGCTGTACGTCCGGCCGGGCGCGGTGGTGCCGTTCGCGGCGCGCGAGGAGCGCCCCGACGACGACTGGCTGGACGGCCTGACCCTGCGCGTCTTCGGGCTGCCGGACGGCCATCGGTCGGTCACGCGCGTCCCGTCGGCGGGCGGCGACGCCGAGTTCGAGGTCAGCCGGCAGGGCGGCACGGTGCGCGTCGAGGCGCGCGGCACGTCGTCGCCCTGGTCGGTGCAGGTCGCGCCGTCGGCGGACGGTCCGGGCGGGGCGGCGCACGCCGTCGCCGGCCAGGCCGTCGTCGAGCTGGCGGTCTGAGCCCGGCGTGGGCGACCGGTTCCAGCAGGCCGGTCGCCCACGTCGTCGCAGGTCGTGCGCGCTCAGGGCCTTACCGGTCAAGTAGAGTGCCGCCGAGGGGTCGCGGGAGCGGTCCCAGGCTGTGTATCGTATCGTTTCGACACCTCCGGACGGCCCGAGGCGTCGCACCCCGGGACACTGTCCGTCCCCGCACCCGCCGTCCGAACCCGAGCTCGAAGGACTCCCATGACGACCACGCGCCCCTCCGGCCGCCAGTTCTCCGACGACTTCCTCTGGGGGTCGGCGACCGCCTCGTACCAGATCGAGGGCGCGTACGACGAGGACGGGCGCGGCCCGTCCATCTGGGACACCTTCTCCCGCACCCCGGGCAAGGTGCTCAACGGCGACACCGGCGACGTCGCGGTCGACCACTACCACCGGGTCGCCGAGGACGTCGCGATCATGCAGGGCCTCGGCCTGCAGGCCTACCGCTTCTCGATCGCGTGGCCGCGCATCCAGCCGACCGGCTCGGGCGAGTTCAACCAGGCCGGCCTCGACTTCTACTCCGACCTCGTCGACCGCCTCGTCGCCGCCGGGATCAAGCCCGTGGCGACGCTCTACCACTGGGACCTCCCGCAGCCCCTCGAGGACGAGGGCGGCTGGGCGAACCGCGAGACCGCGTACCGGTTCGCCGACTACGCCCGCAAGCTCGCCGAGGTCCTGGGCGACCGCGTCCACCTGTGGACCACGCTCAACGAGCCGTGGTGCTCCGCGTTCCTCGGCTACGCGTCCGGCGTCCACGCCCCTGGCGTGACCGACGAGGTCAAGGCGCTCCAGGCCGTCCACCACCTCAACCTGGGCCACGGCCTCGCCGGCCGCGCGATCCGCGAGGTCCTCGGCGAGGACGCGCCGGTGTCGATCACGCTCAACCTGCACGTCACGCGCGCCGCGACCGACTCGGCCGACGACGTCGAGGCCAAGCGCCGCATCGACACCATCGCCAACGAGGTGTTCCTCGGCCCGCTGCTCGACGGCGAGTACCCCAAGGAGGTGTTCGCGGACACCGCGCACCTCACGGACTGGTCCTTCGTGCACGAGGGCGACCTCGAGCTCATCCGCATCCCGCTGACCGTCCTCGGCGTGAACTACTACTCGACGGGTCGCGTCCAGAAGGGCGCCGGCGTGCGGCTCGCCCCCGGCACCCCCGGCCCCGACGGGCACCGCGTGTCCGAGCACTCGCCGTGGGTCGCTGCCGAGTCGGTCGAGTGGCTCCCGCAGCCCGGCCCGCACACCGCGATGGGCTGGAACCAGGAGCCCCAGGGCCTCGTCGACCTGCTCCTCGAGCTCCGCGACCGCTACCCGAGCCAGCCGCTCGCCATCACGGAGAACGGTGCTGCGTTCTACGACACCGTCACCGAGGACGGCCGCGTGCACGACGCCGAGCGCGTCGCCTACCTGCACGACCACATCGACGCCGTCGGCGAGGCGATCGAGAAGGGCGCCGACGTCCGCGGCTACTTCGTGTGGTCGCTGCTCGACAACTTCGAGTGGGCGTACGGCTACGACCGCCGCTTCGGCGTCGTCCGCGTCGACTACGACACGCAGGAGCGGATCGTGAAGGACTCGGGCCTCTGGTACCGCGAGCTCCTGCGTACCCGCACGATCGCGCCCGTCGAGTCGGCCGCCGCGATCCAGCCCTGACACCCGTGCACCGGACGGCCCGCCCCTCGCTCGGGGCGGGCCGTCCGTCGTCCGGGGGATCGGCGCAGTCCGCGACGTGCACGGCGTGGGCGCGGCGGGCCACGGACAAGGCCCGTCGCGGCACGGTCCGCGCGACCCACGGACGCGGGAGAGGATGGACGCATGCCCCGCAGCCGACGCTCGACGAAGCGCCCCTACGGCGCCGAGCACGTCAGCCTCGACCTCGACCGCGCCACCGGCGGGCGCCGGTCCGAGAGCGCGGCCGACGGCGAGTGGGTCGTCCAGCAGGTCCGCGGCTCCGACCGCGAGTACCGCTGCCCCGGGTGCGACCAGGTCGTCGGGCCCGGAACCGCGCACGTCGTCGCATGGCGGTCGGACGGTCTGTTCGGCGAGGCCGTCGACGACCGGCGGCACTGGCACGCGTCGTGCTGGCAGGCCCGCGGGCGGCGTCGCCCGACGCGCCGCTAGGGTGCGGCCGATGAGCACCACCGCCGACGGCAGCCCGCGGGACGCCACCGAGCCCGACCCGGTCCCCGACGCCGACGATCTCCCGCTGCCGGCCGAGCCGCCGCGCCTCGTCGCCACCGACCTCGACGGCACCCTCCTGCGTCCCGACGGCACCGTGTCCGCGCGTACCGCCGCGGCTCTCGCCGCTGCCGAGGAGGCGGGGATCGCGGTCGTCTTCGTCACCGCGCGCCCGCACCGCTGGCTCGCCGACCTCCAGGCGCACGTCGCCGGGCACGGCGTCGCGCTGTGCGCCAACGGTGCGTCGGTCGTCGACGTCGGCACGCTCCAGGTGCTCGAGCAGCACGGCATGCCCGCGGACGTCGTCGGGGCGGTCGTCGAGCGGCTGCGCGCGCGCTGGGGCGCCGACCGCGTGCACCTCGCCGTCGAGGGGGCCGACGGCTTCGCGCACGAGCGCGGCTACGCGAGCGACCACCCGGTCCCGCCCGACGCGCGGTCCGCCGACCGCATCGAGGACCTGCTCACGGGGCCCACGCTCAAGCTCCTCGTCCGGACGTCCGCCGAGCCGACCGACGGCGCCGCGTTCGTCGACGCGCTCGTCGACGTCGTCGGGGACCTCGCGGTGGTCGCCGACTCCGGCGCGCACGGCCTGGGCGAGATCAGCGGACCCGGCGTCACCAAGGCCGCAGGGCTCGCGCGGTGGGCCGCGACCCAGGGGATCGACCAGCGCGCCGTGTGGGCCGTCGGCGACGCCCCCAACGACCTGCCGATGCTCGCGTGGGCGGGCACCTCCTTCGCGGTCGCCAACGCCTACCCGGCGGTGCTCGAGGCCGCCGACCACCGGCTGCCGTCCAACGCCGACGACGGCGTCGCCGTCCTGCTCGAGCACGCCGTCGCCGCGGTGCCCGCAGCGCAGCGCGAGGGCGCCCCCCGGACCGCGAGGTCGTCGGCGCCGTCCTAGGCTCGTGCCCGATGAGCACGCACACGTCGCCCGCGACCCCGATCCGCTCCCTCACGGTCCTGCCCGCGCACCGCGAGGACGTCGAGCTCCACACCGCCGACGGCCTCACGCTCGTCGGCGAGCTCGCCCGCCCGCTCGGCCCCGACGGCGGACCGGCCACCCCCACGGCGACGCTCGTGACGCTCCACCCCCTGCCCACGCACGGCGGCTACATGGACTCGCACGTCTACCGCAAGGCCGCGTGGCGCCTGCCCGCGCTCGCCGACCTCGCCGTGCTCCGCTTCAACACGCGCGGCACGTCCAGCCCGCGCGGCACCAGCGGCGGCGCGTTCGACGGCGGCGTGGGCGAGCAGTTCGACGTGCACGCCGCGATCGAGTTCGCCGAGTTCCACGACCTGCCGCGCCGCTGGCTCGTCGGCTGGTCGTTCGGCACCGAGCTCGCCCTCATGCACGGCCGCGACCCGTCGATCGAGGGCGCGATCCTCCTGTCGCCGCCCCTGCACCGCGCGACCGACGCCGACCTCGACGCGTGGGCCGCCTTCGGCAAGCCGCTCGTCGTCCTCGTCCCCGAGCACGACGACTACCTGCGGCCCGACGAGGCCCGCCGCCGCTTCGCGCGCGTCCCGCAGGCCGAGGTCATCGGCGTCGACGGCGCCAAGCACCTCTGGGTGGGGGAGGCCGCCGTCCGGCGCGTGCTCGACGAGGTCGTCGCGCACGTCCTGCCCGGCCACGCGCCGCTGCCGACCACGTGGGACGGCCCGAGCACCACCGCCGAGAACCCGGCCGCGCTCGCGGTCGGCGAGGAGGACGCATGACGCTGCACACGTTCCGCACCGCCGGTCCCGACGGGTCCGGCGCGCTCCCCGTCGTGCTGCTGCACGGCTTCCCCCTCGACCACCGCATGTGGGACGCCGTCGCCGAGGCGCTCCCCGGCGACCGGACCGTCCTGGCCGTCGACCTCCCCGGCACCCCCGGTTCCGCCGACGCGCTCCCCGAGCCGTCGCTCGACGCGTCCGCGGACCTCGTGGCCACCGACCTGCGGGCCGCCGGCCACGACCGGGCCGTCGTCGTCGGCCTGTCGATGGGCGGGTACGTCGCGCTCGCGCTCCTCGAGCGGCACCCCGACCTCGTCGCCGGCCTGGGGCTCGTCGACACGAAGTCCACGGCCGACACCGACGAGGCCCGCGCGAACCGGCTGCGGATCGCCGCCGCCGCGGAGGACGGCGACACCGTCGAGCCCGTCCGACCGATGTCGACCGGCCTGCTCGGGGAGTCCAGCCGCGCTGCCCGCCCCGAGCTCGTCGACCAGCTCGCCGCCTGGATCGAGGACCAGCCGCCCGCCGGCGTCGCCTGGTCGCAGCGGGCGATGGCCGCGCGCCCCGACCGCACCGAGGTCCTGCGCGCCTTCCCCGGCCCGGTCGTCGCCGTGGTCGGCGACGAGGACACCGTGACCCCCGTGTCCGCCGCCGAGCACCTCGTCGCCGCGGCCCCGGACGCCCAGCTCGTCGTCGTCGCCCGCGCCGGCCACATGTCCGCCGTCGAGGACCCGTCCGCGGTCGCCGCGGCCCTCGCGGACCTCCTCCAGCGCGCCGACACCGCGACCGCGTAGCAGCCCGCCGTCGGCCTCCACCGTCGACCACGCGCACGACCCGACCGCGCCGTGCCGGGCGAGAGGCCCCACGCCTCGAGCGGGCGCGTCCCGCACCCGCGGATGTCGGGAGCGGAGCCCGTCCCGTCGTGCGCGGGCGGCCCGGTCCGGCCGGGTGGGGAGCACCGCCCTTCGTGCACGCACGCGCGGCGTCAGGCCAGCGCGGAGCCCGACCCCCGGGTCCTGCGCGGACGCCCGTGCCGGACCAGTGAGGAGCGCCACCCGTCGTGCACGCGCAGGGCCGCGTGAGGGCGAGGGTGGATCGTCAGCCCTCGAGCACCCGCGCGAGCGCCTGCGTCAGGTCGAGGGACTCGCCGTCCTTGCCCCCGGCCCCCAGCACGAGCGGCGGGTCCGTCGGCTCGGGCGTCACCCCGCGGAGCCGCGCCGCGAGGCTCGACGGCGTGCTGAGCACGTAGAACTCGCCCGACGTGTCGACGGCGACCGACTCGTCGCGCCGCAGGTACCAGCCGCGCAGCGGCGTCCGGTAGCGCGCCCGCCCGTCGTAGCTCCGGGCCCGGAGCTCGACGGGTTCCGGACCGCTCGCCAGCGCCTGGTCGACGAAGGCGGCGATCAGCTCGCGCGCCCGCTGCGACTCGGCCTGCTGGCGACGTGCGAGCGCGTCGGCGTGGGCCGCAGCGGCGGCGCGCCGCTCGTCGCGCCAGCGTGCCGCGTCGTCGGGGCTGCTCATCGTCGTCCTGCCTGCCGTGTGCTCGTCGGGGTCACGTGACGCCGCGACGCCCCCGGCATCGTGCACCGGGGGCGTCGCGGAGGGGTCAGCGCGTGGGCGCCGGTGCGTCGTCGGACGCGGCGTCCTCGGCACCGGACGCGCCGGCGGCCGGCTTGGCCTCGTCGGTGTCCCGCGACGTCTCGGCGACGACGGGGATCGCGGCGGAGACGGGTGCGGGTCGCGCCTTGGTCGGGCGGCCCGACGGCCGGGCCGGCTTGGCGGGCCGAGCCGGGGCGACGGGAGCCGTCGCGGCGTCCTCGACCGACTTCTGCGCGGCAGGCTTCTCCGTGTCCCGGACGGCGGCGCCCGACGTCCCGCTCGCGTCCGCACGCGACCCGGCTCCGGCGTCCGCGTCCTCCGCGGCCTGGCGGGCGTCGACGTCGTCGGCAGCCGCCGCGTCCTGCCCGCGGTCCGCGTCCTCGCCCGTCCCGGCGTCCGTGCCCGCCGCGTCCTCGTCCGCCGCCGGGTCCTCGTCCGCCACGGCGTCCTGGGCCGCCGCGTGCTCGTCCACCACGGCGTCCGAGGACGCGTCCGTGCCCGTGTCCGCCTGCGGGTCGCGCCCCGCGTCGGCGTCGTCGCCCGTCACGGCGTCCGGTCCGGTCCCGGCGCTGCCGTCCGCTGCGTCGACCCGCCCGGCCTGGGCGTCCGTGCGCGCCTCGGCGTCCCCGTCCGCTCCGGCGGCCGTGCGTGCCGGAGCGGTGCCGGACGCACCGGTCGCCGCCGTGCGCTCGTCCCTGCCGCCCGACGAGCCCGGCGCCGCGGCCGCGGCAGCGCTCGTGCGCTCGGCCAGCACGGGCGCCGTGGCGGCCACCGGAGCCGACTGCGTCTTGGTCGTCGACGCCGACTGCTCCTTCTCGAACGCGGCCTCGGCCCGCGCGGCACGGTCGAGCATCGCGCGGTCGGGGTTGTGTCCGAGCAGGTTCCGCAGCTCGTCGAGGTACGTGGTGATCGACTCGCGCTGACGGTGCAGGTCCTCGACCTGACGCATCGCGGTCGTCCGCTCGCGCTCGGACTCGGTCATGGCGTCCGAGATCTGCTTCTCGGCGTGCTCACGCGCTTCGGCGACGACGCGGTCGGCGTTGCGCCGTGCGTTGGCGACGAGGTCGCGGGCGTGGTCCTCGGAGTCCTTGCGCACCTTCTCGGCCTGCGCGAGCGCCTTGGCGACGCGCTCCTCGGCCTCGGACGCGTGCGCCTCGGCGTCGGCCACGAGCCGCTCGGTCTCGACGCGCGCCTGGTCGTGCCGCGCCGCGTCCTCCCGCTCGCTCGCCTCGCGCTTCGAGGCGATCTCGAGCTCGGCGTCGGCGAGGCGCTGCTCGGCGGTCCGGACGAGCTCGTCGGCCTGCGCGCGTGCGGAGGAGACGATCTCGCCCGCGGTCCGGCGGGCCTCGGTGAGCGCGCGGTCGACCTCGAGGCGGGTCCGCTCGCGGAGCTCGGCGGTCTCGCGCTCCGCCGCGGCGCGCGCCTCGGACGTCTCGCGGTCGGTGATCTCGCGCAGCTCGTCGGTCTCCCGCTCGGTCGTGATGCGCAGGTGCGTGGCCTCGTGCTCGGTGCGCTCGCGCAGCTCGCTCGTCTCGCGCTCCGCCTGGGCGCGGGTCTCCGCGGCGTACTGCTCGGCGTCGGTGCGCAGCGCGACGACGGCCTGCTCCGCGTCGGTGCGGGCCGCGGCGAGCTCGTCGGCGGTCGCGGCACGCAGCTCGCCGACCTCGCGCTCGGCGCTCGCGCGGACGAACGCGGCGTACTGCTCGGCCTCGGCGCGCAGCGCGGCGACCTCTCCGGAGACGCGCTGCTGGAGCGCGGTGGCCTCGCGCTCGGCGCTCGCGCGCACGCCGTCGGCGTACTCCTGCGTCTGGACGCGCAGCGACGTGACCTCGGCGGCGGCGGCCTGGCGGACGGCGGCGATCTCCGCGGACGCGTCGGACCGCAGCTGGGCCACGTACCGGTCGACCTCGGCGCGTGCCGCGGCCAGCTCGGCCTCGGTGCGCGAGCGCAGCTCGGAGGTGTCGGCGTCGGCGGCCTGGCGCAGGTCCTGCGCGTAGCGCTCGGCGTCCTCGCGCTGGGCGGTGGTCTCGGCCTCGGTGCGGGCCCGCAGCTCGCTCGCGGTGCGCTCGGTCGCGACGCGCAGCTGCGTCGCCTCGTGCTCGACGGTGGCGCGCAGCGTCCCGAGCTCGCGCTCGAGGGACGTCCGGCGCTCCGCCTCCTCGGTCGTGATCGCGCTCTGGATGCGTGCGGCCTCGCGCTCGGCGGACCCGACGAGCTCCTCGGCGCGGCGCTGCGCGGCGAGCAGCGTGCTCTCGGCCTCGGCAGCAGCGGTGGTGCGGAGCTCCTCGGCCTCGCGTCGCGACGTCGCGAGCAGCTCGGCGACCTCGTTCTCCGCGCGGGCGCGCAGCTGACCGGCGGCGAGCTTGGCGCGCGCGAGGGCGTCGGCGGCCTGCGCGTTCGCCTGCGTGACGACGTCGGACGACTGCTCCTCGGCGGACCGCAGCAGCTGCTCGATGCGGGAGCCGAGGCCGGAGTAGGTCGGCCGCTCGGCCTCGCGCAGCTGGCGGTGCGCCTCGGACAGCTCGCCCGCGACCTGCAGCGCCTTCGCGTCGGCGGCCTCGACCTGCGCGCGCGCGTCCGCGACGGACTTCTCCAGCGCGGAGATCCTGGCGTCGACGGCCTCACGTTCGTAACCACGGAAGTTCACGACCGGGAAGGGGGTGCGAGCATCGGGCACGAGCGGTCCTCCTGGGCTCGTGGGCGCCGGCGCGGCCCCTCCGACGAGGTGCTCGACGGCAGCCGGTGCCCCGCCGGCCAGGATACGCGTGTCGTCCGACCGGACGACGCGGACCCTCGTCCCCGTGGCCGGGGGCCGACGGTGCCGACTCGCGGACCGGACCTGCGACGACGTGCCCGGTACGACCCGTTCCGTCCGCTCTCGTTCGGTCGTGCGCGGCCCCTCTGCCTATCCTGGTTCTTCTCGTCCCGAGAGGATCCTGCGTGCTCAAGCGACTGACCATCGCCCTGCTCGGCGTCGTCGGACTGGTCGTCATCGGCCTCGGCATCGCGTCCGCGACGGTGTGGAGGGCCGACGACGTCCTCGTCGCCACGACGTCCGGCGACGCCCGGACGCTCGTCACCGACCCGGGCGTCCTGGAGCTCGGCGGCGACCCCGTGACCGTGACCGTCGAGGCCGCCGACGACGCCCCCGTCGTCCTCGCGGTCGGCCGCGACACGGACGTCGACGGCTGGGTCGGCACCGACGCGCACGACCGCGTGACGGGCCTCGACGGCTGGCACAAGCTCGCGATCGACGCGGTCGCCGCCCCGGCGCCCACCGCGTCCGCGTCGGCGGCTCCCGACGCGGCGGCGACGGAGGGCGCGGAGCCCGCAGCCCCCGCCGACGGTGCCGCGACGACCGCCCCCGACGACGCGACGGCCGACGAGGCCCCTGCCGTGGCGGACCCGACCGGCTCGGACCTCTGGGTCGCCGAGGCGACGGGTGAGGGCTCGGCCGAGCTCGTCTGGCACGCGGAGCCCGGTCGCTGGAGCCTGCTCGCGGTGAGCACGGGGGACGCGCCGCCCACGCTCTCGCTCGCGTGGCCGCGGACGGTGACGACGCCGTGGCTGTGGCCGTGCGTCGTCGTCGGTGCCCTGATGGTCCTCGCGTCGCTCCTGCTGCTCGCCCGCGAGCTGCTGCGCCGCCGCCGGGGCCTCGACCAGCCCGAGTGGCACGCGGTGCACACGGGCCCGATCGCCGTGGGTGCGGGCGTCGGGGCGGACGACCCCACCGCCACCACCCTCACGCGCCGCCAGCTCCGCGAGGCCGCCGCGGCACGCGCCGCCGGTGTGCCGCGCGCCGCCGCGAGCCCTGCCGACGCACCCGACCTCAGCGCGGCCGCGACCGCGGCGGGCGCGGCCCGTCCGGCCAGCCCCACCGGCGCCCCGGCCCGACCCGGCGCCGCCACCGACCCGGCTCACCCGGGTGGCTCGACCGGTACTGCCCGCCCGGGCGCCCCCGCGCGCCCCGGCGGCACTGCTGTCGACGCCGCCCGCTCGGGCGGCCTCGCGGGAACGGCCCGCCCGGGCGCGTTCTCCGACGCCGCTCGTCCGGACGCGGCCCCGGCTCCCGGGAGCCGTCCGGGCGCGTTCGCCGAGGCCGACCGGCCCGGCGCGCCCTCCGGCACCGCCCGCCCGGACGCCCCGGCGTCGCCGGGCCGTCCCGGTTCCTTCGCCGACGCGGGTCGTCCGGACTCGCCGGCCTCGTCGGGCCGTCCGGGTTCCTTCGCGGAGGCGGGCCGTCCCGGGACGTCGTCCGACGCCGCTCGTCCCGGCGCCGCGTCCGAAGGCCTGGGCGCGGCGGGCGTCGCGCCCGGCGCACCGGCCGCCGGAGACGCCCCGCCGCCGCGCGGCCTCGCGGCGCTCTGGTCCCGCCGTGGCGACTCCTCGGCACGCCGTGGCGGCGCGACCGCCGGGTCGACGCAGGCGGGCGCGGACAGCGCGTCGACGGCGCGGCCGTCGACCGACGGTCCGGCGCGCGAGTCGACGTCCGCCCCGACGTCCGCCGGCACGGAGAAGTGGTCCGCGGACGCCCCGGTCCCGACGCGACGTGCGCTGCGCACCGGTCAGATCCCGGTCGTGGGCGGCCCCGACGCCGGCGCGACAGGAGCGCCCGCCGCCGGCCGGCCCGGTGAGCACGCCTCGACGTCGACCGTGCCGGGCAGCGGCCGGCCGCCCGTCCCGACGGGGTCGGCCGGCCCGGCGTCGACGCTTCCCGGTGGCCACCGCCACCCCGTGCCGGCCGGCGCGTCCGGCGGTTCCTCGTCGGCGGGCCCGCGCCCGCCGGTCCCCGGCGCGCCCGGCGCGGTCCCGACAGGCCCCGCTCGTCACGGCGCGCACGCCGCGGGCGGCACGGCGGCGTCCGGTGCCGCTGCGGGCGGCTCGGCCCCCGGCGCACCGGGCTCGTGGCTGACCGGCCCACCGGCAGACCGACCCGACGACCGCCCGACCCCGGGTCTCGGCGCCGGTCGTGCGCCGGACCGTCCCGGGGGACCGTCGTCCGTCTCCGGCTCCGCGCAGCCGACCTACGCCGGCCAGGGCGGGGCGGGTCGACCCGACCAGGCGACCACGTCGCGCCCGCGGTGGCCGGGCCACGGCGCTGCCTCCCAGCCGCCGGCCGACCGCCCGGCCGGGGTGCCCGTCGCGTCTGCGCCCGGAACCCCGACGACCGGGGGACCGGCAGGTCACGCCGACGCCCCGGTGCCGTCGGGTCCCGCCGTCCACGGCTCCGGCCGCCCGTCGTGGGCGAGCGGAGCGCCGAGCGGCGCAGCCCGCCCGGCCGGCTGGTCCGCGGTGCCGCCCGCGCCCGGCCAGCCGTCACGTGCCGGCTCGCCCACGTCACCCGACGCGCCGTCGGCGCACGTGCGACCGGCGTGGCTGCCCGGCGCGGACGAGCAGTCGGCTCCGCCCGCTCCGCCCGCGGGCTCGCGCGGCGACGCGTGGCGACGCGCGTGGGGGCTGCCGCCCATCGAGACGACCGACGACCAGGAGGAGGGCCGATGAGCACCCGCCCGACGACCCGCCCCGACCACGCCGCGACCTCCGTCCGCGCCCACGGCACGCCCGCGACCCTCGGCATCCCCGCGACGCCCGGCATCCCCGCGACGCCCGGCATCCCCGCGACGCCGGGCATCCCCGCGATGCCCGGCATCCCCGCGACGCCGGGCATCGCCGCGACGCCCGGCATCCGCGCGATGCCCGGCATCCGCGCGACGCCCGGCATCCGCGCGACGCCCGGCATCCGCGCGACGCCCGGCATCCCCGCGACGCCCGGCATCGCCGCGACGCCCGGCATCGCCGGGACGCCCGGCGGTGACCTCCCCGGCGACGGCACCCCCGCCGCCGGCTCGCGCGGGACGACCCACGCCAGGCTGGCCGCCGCTCCCGCCTCGGTCGGCGACGTCCGCCCGGCCCAGGGCGGCGACGCACCCGGCGACCACGCTCGGAGACATGACGTCTCGGCCCTGACGGACGGCCACCGGCGCTCGAGCGTGGGTGGCCGCAGCGCCCTCCTGCGGCGAACCGTCCCGGCTGTCGTCGCACTCGCCGTGCTGGCCGGGTGCGCCACGCCGCCCCCGGAGCCCGCGCCGGACCCGGCACCCGCGGTCGCCCCGGCGGCGACCACCGTCGCGCAGTCGACGGACGTCCTCGGCGATCTCGGCGAGGTGCTGAGCACGGCGGACGCGGCCCTCGACCCGGCGGCGCTCGCGCCCAGGGTGACGGGCCCGGCCCTCGCGACGCGGACCGCGGAGTACGTCCGCTCGGGCGTGACGGGCGGCGCGAAGCCGCCGACGATCCTGCCGACCGACGAGCAGGTCCTCATCGTCCCGCAGACCACGCAGTGGCCGCGGACGCAGCTCGTGGTGACCGAGCAGCCGGACGACCTGCAGGCTCCCCGCATCCTCGTGCTCCAGCAGGCGGCCCCGCGCGAGCAGTACAAGCTCTGGGGGTGGGCGCGGATGGCCCCCGGCGTCAGCATGCCGGCGACGGCCGAGCCCTCGACGGGCAGCGCGGTGCTCGCGCCGGACGCCCAGGGGCTCGTCGTCACGCCGGCGGACGCGTTGGCGCAGTACGCGGACGTCCTCGCGAACGGTGCGGGCTCGGCGTACGCGGCGACGTTCGCACCGGACCCGTTCCGTGCGGCGATCGAGGCCGCTCGCGCGGCGATGGTCGCGGGCGTGGAGTCGGCGGCGTCCGCGACGGAGACGTACACGCCGGACGCCGCACCGGTGGTCGCGCTCGCGACCGCCGACGGTGGCGCGATCGTCGTCGGGCAGATGACGACGGTCTCGACGGTGACGCTCACGGTCGCAGGCGGGACGATCCCGATCCAGGACCCGTTCTACGCTGCGCTCACGGGGACGCAGAGCGCCGCCACGGCGTTCGCCCGGACCTACACCGACGTGCTCGTGATGTACGTGCCGCCCGCCGACAGCGGAGCACCGGTGCAGGTCCTCGCGGCCGAGCACGCCGTGACCGCCGCCAGCGCCTCCTGACTCGACCGACCCGACCCACCCAGCGACACGACCAGCCCGGGACGCGATGCCCGGGACGAAGGATGACGCGCATGTCCCAGCCCTCCGGGCCCCGTCCCCGTCTCGACGTCCGTGGCGCCGTCGACCTGTCCGGCCTCGCCCGCTCGACGCCGCCCCCCGGGACTCCGGGCGGGCTCGACAAGCCGAGCGCCTACGCCCTCGACGTCGACGAGTCCACGTTCAACGACGTCCTCCAGCGCTCGACGCAGCACCCCGTCGTGGTCGTGCTCTGGGCGCCGTGGAGCGAGGTGAGCACGGGCGTGGCTGCCGACCTCGCCGCGCTGGCCGACGAGGACGCGGGTCGCTGGCTGCTGGCACGGATCGACGCCGACGCCAACCCGCGGGTCGCCCAGGCGTTCCAGGCGCAGTCGGTCCCGACGGTCGTCGCGGTGCTCGCGGGGCAGCCGCTCCCGCTGTTCCAGGGCGCGTACCCGCGGGACCAGGTGCGCGCGGTGCTCGACCAGGTGCTCGCGGCCGCGGAGGCGAACGGCATCACGGGACGTGTGGCCCCCGCGGGGGAGGAGCCCGAGGCCGAGCCGGAGCCGGAGCTGCCCCCGCTGCACCAGGCGGCCTACGACGCGATCGAGGCGGACGACCTCCCCGCGGCGCGCGCCGCCTACGAGCGGGCGCTGACCGAGAACCCGCGCGACTCCCTCGCCCGCGCCGGCCTCGCCCAGGTCGGGCTCCTCGAGCGGACGCACGACATCGACCTGCGTGCGGTGCGGACCGCGGCGGCGGACCGGCCCGACGACGTCGACGCCCAGCTCGCCGTCGCGGACCTCGACGTCCTGGGTGGCCAGGTCGAGGACGCGTTCGCCCGGCTCGTGGACGTCCTGCGCCGGACCTTCGGCGCCGACAAGGAGCGGGTGCGCCTGCGGCTCGTCGACCTGTTCGAAGTCGTGGGCGGCGACGACCCCCGCGTGGTGGCGGCCCGCCGCGCGATGGCGAGCGCCCTGTACTGAGCCCCTGCACCGACCGGACGGCCGGTCGACGTCGATGTCCGCGCAGGTCAGCGCGCATCGCGTCGGCCGGCCGTCGGCGTCTCCGGGGTGGCGTGACGGGCGTCACCGGAAGCCGACTTGATCTTCCGCGCCACGGCTGCGTAATGTTCTCGACGTCGCCCGGCAGGGAGGAACGGACACCGAGGAACGATCCCGGTGGCTGGTCCCGCGAGCGACATCCCCCGGATCTCCGACCGACGAGTCCTCTCGCCGGTCGACACGAGCGTCCGGATGTGGAGCGAGCATGACCCGCCGAACCAGCCCGAGAGGGCAGGTTGACGAGGAAGAGCCGGTCCGCTAAGTTTGAACGGTTGCCTCCGGCCGGATCGAAAGATTCGAAGGGATGCGCGTCTGTTCCTTGAGAACTCAACAGTGTGCCAAGTAGTCGATGCCAAGATGGTTCATCGCACGGTTTCGTGTGGTGGGTCTTGGTTGAGATTGAGAGGGCTTGTCCCACCCCGTGGGTCGGGTCTTCTCGTGAACAGCCGAATCTGATTGGTCCTTCGGGACTGTTTCGTGTGTCGGTTGCTGGCCTGCTTCGGTGGGTCGGTGCCATGTAGACATTTACGGAGAGTTTGATTCTGGCTCAGGACGAACGCTGGTGGCGTGCTTAACACATGCAAGTCGAACGGTGACGACCAGCTTGCTGGTCTGATCAGTGGCGAACGGGTGAGTAACACGTGAGCAACCTGCCCCTGACTCTGGGATAACGACCGGAAACGGTCGCTAATACCGGATATGAGAGGCCCGGGCATCCGGGTTTCTGGAAAGTTTTTCGGTCAGGGATGGGCTCGCGGCCTATCAGCTTGTTGGTGGGGTAATGGCCTACCAAGGCGACGACGGGTAGCCGGCCTGAGAGGGCGACCGGCCACACTGGGACTGAGACACGGCCCAGACTCCTACGGGAGGCAGCAGTGGGGAATATTGCACAATGGGCGAAAGCCTGATGCAGCGACGCCACGTGAGGGATGACGGCCTTCGGGTTGTAAACCTCTTTCAGCAGGGAAGAAGCGCAAGTGACGGTACCTGCAGAAGAAGCGCCGGCTAACTACGTGCCAGCAGCCGCGGTAATACGTAGGGCGCAAGCGTTGTCCGGAATTATTGGGCGTAAAGAGCTCGTAGGCGGTTTGTCGCGTCTGCTGTGAAAACCTCAGGCTCAACCTGGGGCTTGCAGTGGGTACGGGCAGACTAGAGTGCGGTAGGGGTGACTGGAATTCCTGGTGTAGCGGTGGAATGCGCAGATATCAGGAGGAACACCGATGGCGAAGGCAGGTCACTGGGCCGCAACTGACGCTGAGGAGCGAAAGCATGGGGAGCGAACAGGATTAGATACCCTGGTAGTCCATGCCGTAAACGTTGGGCACTAGGTGTGGGGCTCATTCCACGAGCTCTGTGCCGCAGCAAACGCATTAAGTGCCCCGCCTGGGGAGTACGGCCGCAAGGCTAAAACTCAAAGAAATTGACGGGGGCCCGCACAAGCGGCGGAGCATGCGGATTAATTCGATGCAACGCGAAGAACCTTACCAAGGCTTGACATACACCGGAAAAGTGCAGAGATGTGCTCCCCGTAAGGTCGGTGTACAGGTGGTGCATGGTTGTCGTCAGCTCGTGTCGTGAGATGTTGGGTTAAGTCCCGCAACGAGCGCAACCCTCGTCCCATGTTGCCAGCGGGTTATGCCGGGGACTCATGGGAGACTGCCGGGGTCAACTCGGAGGAAGGTGGGGATGACGTCAAATCATCATGCCCCTTATGTCTTGGGCTTCACGCATGCTACAATGGCCGGTACAAAGGGCTGCGATACCGCGAGGTGGAGCGAATCCCAAAAAGCCGGTCTCAGTTCGGATTGGGGTCTGCAACTCGACCCCATGAAGTCGGAGTCGCTAGTAATCGCAGATCAGCAACGCTGCGGTGAATACGTTCCCGGGCCTTGTACACACCGCCCGTCAAGTCACGAAAGTCGGTAACACCCGAAGCCAGTGGCCCAACTCGCAAGAGAGGGAGCTGTCGAAGGTGGGACTGGCGATTGGGACTAAGTCGTAACAAGGTAGCCGTACCGGAAGGTGCGGCTGGATCACCTCCTTTCTAAGGAGCATCTGGCACCGGGTTCGCCTGTCATGGGTGAGCTTGTGGTGTCCAGGCCCACGCCCTGGCCGGATGTGCTGGGGGTGGTGCTCGAGGGTGGAACATCGACTACGGCCGGCTCGGTTCCGGTGGCTCCTAGTACGCCTGCAGCTTGTCTGTGGGGAGGGAACGGAGATCCACACCGGGTGATCGGGTCGGCCTGGCACGCTGTTGGGTCCTGAGGGAACAGCCGGAAGGTTGTTGACCTTGGGGTCGGTGCGCGCACTTGATCTGCCTGCGGGTGGGTGGGTGCGCGTCGGCCTGCGGGCCGCCTGGTCCAGCGAACCGCCCTTCGGGGGTAGGCGCTCGGACGTCACAGGTGAGTCACCCGGTCGTAGCTTGAGAACTGCACAGTGGACGCGAGCATCTTTGAATGATCTTTGTGGTCAAGTTTATAAGGGCACAGGGTGGATGCCTTGGCACTAGGAGCCGAAGAAGGACGTGGTAGCCTGCGATAAGCCTCGGGGAGTTGGCAAACGAACCGTGATCCGAGGATGTCCGAATGGGGAAACCCCGCACGAGTCATGTCGTGTGACCCGCACCTGAATATATAGGGTGTGTGGAGGGAACGCCGGGAAGTGAAACATCTCAGTACCGGCAGGAAGAGATATTCCGTGAGTAGTGGCGAGCGAAAGCGGATCAGGCCAAACCGTATGCGTGTTCAAGCCGGCAGGCGTTGCGCATGCGGGGTTGTGGGACCTTTCAGCTGGTTCTGCCGAACCAGCAGGGAGTCAGAAAGTCGCGTCATAGTCGAAGGGCATTGAAAGGCCCGGCACAGAGGGTGGTACCCCCGTAGACGAAATGGCGTGGCCTCCCGAGAGGGATCCCAAGTAGCTCCGGGCCCGAGAAACCTGGAGTGAATCTGCACAGACCACTGTGTAAGCCTAAATACTACCTAGTGACCGATAGCGGACAAGTACCGTGAGGGAAAGGTGAAAAGTACCCCGGGAGGGGAGTGAAATAGTACCTGAAACCGTGTGCCTACAAACCGTCGGAGCCTCCCTAGCAGGGGTGACGGCGTGCCTTTTGAAGAATGAGCCTGCGAGTTAGTGGTACGTGGCGAGGTTAACCCGTGTGGGGAAGCCGTAGCGAAAGCGAGTCCGAATAGGGCGATTCAGTCGCGTGCTCTAGACCCGAAGCGGAGTGATCTAGCCATGGGCAGGGTGAAGCGCGGGTAAGACCGCGTGGAGGCCCGAACCCACCAGGGTTGAAAACCTGGGGGATGACCTGTGGTTAGGGGTGAAAGGCCAATCAAACTCCGTGATAGCTGGTTCTCCCCGAAATGCATTTAGGTGCAGCGTCACGCGTTTCTTGCCGGAGGTAGAGCTACTGGATAGCCGATGGGCCCCACCAGGTTACTGACGTTAGCCAAACTCCGAATGCCGGTAAGCCAGAGCGTGGCAGTGAGACTGCGGGGGATAAGCTCCGTAGTCGAGAGGGAAACAGCCCAGACCACCAGCTAAGGCCCCTAAGCGTATGCTAAGTGGGAAAGGATGTGGAGTTGCACAGACAACCAGGAGGTTGGCTTAGAAGCAGCCACCCTTGAAAGAGTGCGTAATAGCTCACTGGTCAAGTGATTCCGCGCCGACAATGTAGCGGGGCTCAAGCATACCGCCGA
The DNA here is from genome assembly GCF_010119915.1 of Cellulomonas sp. H30R-01. Lineage (NCBI taxonomy): Bacteria > Bacillati > Actinomycetota > Actinomycetes > Micrococcales > Cellulomonadaceae > Cellulomonas > Cellulomonas sp. H30R-01. The sequence goes on from NZ_CP048210.1 coordinate 463,459, forward strand.
AGCTGTGGCATTCACACGTTCGACAAGCCTTCGTGGTTCAGTCGTGTGGATGGGTAGGGGAGCGTCGTGTGGCGGGCGAAGTCGCGGGGTAACCCAGCGGTGGACGCCACACGAGTGAGAATGCAGGCATGAGTAGCGAATGACGGGTGAGAAACCCGTCCGCCGAATGACCAAGGGTTCCAGGGCCAGGCTAATCCGCCCTGGGTAAGTCGGGACCTAAGGCGAGGCCGACAGGCGTAGTCGATGGACAACGGGTTGATATTCCCGTACCGGCGAAGAACCGCCCATACCGAGCCCGGTGATGCTAACCGTCCGAGCCGGCCCACCGCACCTTCGGGTGCACCGGGCCGGGGAGCACGGGACCCGAACCGGTAGTAGGTAAGCGTATTAACAGGGGTGACGCAGGAAGGTAGCCAAGCGTGGCGATGGTAGTCCACGTCCAAGGTCGTAGGGCGAGGTGTAGGCAAATCCGCACCTCACGAGCCTGAGAGCTGACGGTGACCGCGAATGCGGGAATCTGGTGATCCTATGCTGCCAAGAAAAGCCTCGACGCGAGGTTCTAGCCGCCCGTACCCCAAACCGACTCAGGTGGTCAGGTAGAGAATACCAAGGCGATCGAGAGAATCGTGGTTAAGGAACTCGGCAAAATGCCCCCGTAACTTCGGGAGAAGGGGGGCCTGAAGCGTGAACCGACTTGCTCGGGGAGCGTGAAGGGCCGCAGAGACCAGGGAGAAGCGACTGTTTACTAAAAACACAGGTCCGTGCGAAGTCGCAAGACGATGTATACGGACTGACGCCTGCCCGGTGCTGGAAGGTTAAGAGGACGGGTCAGCCGCAAGGCGAAGCTCAGAATTTAAGCCCCAGTAAACGGCGGTGGTAACTATAACCATCCTAAGGTAGCGAAATTCCTTGTCGGGTAAGTTCCGACCTGCACGAATGGCGTAACGACTTCTCCGCTGTCTCAACCGCGAACTCGGCGAAATTGCACTACGAGTAAAGATGCTCGTTACGCGCAGCAGGACGGAAAGACCCCGGGACCTTTACTATAGCTTGGTATTGGTGTTCGGTGCGGCTTGTGTAGGATAGGTGGGAGACTGTGAAGCCGGCACGCCAGTGTCGGTGGAGTCAACGTTGAAATACCACTCTGGTCGCTCTGGACATCTAACCTCGGTCCGTGATCCGGACTAGGGACAGTGCCTGGTGGGTAGTTTAACTGGGGCGGTTGCCTCCTAAAATGTAACGGAGGCGCTCAAAGGTTCCCTCAGCCTGGTTGGCAATCAGGTGGCGAGTGCAAGTGCACAAGGGAGCTTGACTGTGAGACTGACAGGTCGAGCAGGGACGAAAGTCGGAACTAGTGATCCGGCGGTGGCTTGTGGAAGCGCCGTCGCTCAACGGATAAAAGGTACCCCGGGGATAACAGGCTGATCTTGCCCAAGAGTCCATATCGACGGCATGGTTTGGCACCTCGATGTCGGCTCGTCGCATCCTGGGGCTGGAGTAGGTCCCAAGGGTTGGGCTGTTCGCCCATTAAAGCGGTACGCGAGCTGGGTTTAGAACGTCGTGAGACAGTTCGGTCCCTATCCGCTGCGCGCGCAGGAAACTTGAGAAGGGCTGTCCCTAGTACGAGAGGACCGGGACGGACGAACCTCTGGTGTGCCAGTTGTTCCGCCAGGAGCACGGCTGGTTGGCTACGTTCGGAAGGGATAACCGCTGAAAGCATCTAAGCGGGAAGCCTGCTTCAAGATGAGGTTTCCACGGGACTCGTCCCGAGAGGCACCCCGCTAGACCACGGGGTTGATAGGCCGGATGTGGAAGAGGGGACCAACGACCCTCGCAGCTGACCGGTACTAATAAGCCGACAACTTCACCACCTCATTCATTGCTACGCGTCCACTGTGCGGTTCCCGAGAGACGAACGGGAACCCGTTTGACAACTCGACAACGTTACGGCGGTCATAGCGAAGGGGAAACGCCCGGTCCCATTCCGAACCCGGAAGCTAAGCCCTTCAGCGCCGATGGTACTGCACTCGCCAGGGTGTGGGAGAGTAGGACGCCGCCGGACACCATTCAGAAAGAGCCACCCCAGCAACGGGGTGGCTCTTTCTGTTTCCCCGAACGATTCCACGGAACACCAGCCCAGCGGGGATCGTCGTGACCGCCGTGCGTTCGTGGCTGCGTGCCGGCGCCGTCCCTGGCAATCGTTCCGGTGTCCTCCCTGACAATCGGCATGCGCGACGCTGGAGCGGTGCGGGAGGGTGCAGGCATGACGAGCGAGGAGTGCCTGTTCTTGTGCGATCGTGTCGGGGTCAGTTGAGAGCAGCCCCGTGTACGAGGACGACCGGGTGCTCGCGTTCATGGATCTGTAACCGGTGACCACGGGCCATCTGCTCGTCATCCCCAAGGTGCACGTCCCGTTTCTCGCCGGGCTCGACGATGAGCTCGGCCAGGAGGTGTTCCGCGTGGGGCGGAGGATGGCCGCGGCGCTGAGAGCGTCGGACGTGCCGTGCGACGGGCTGAACGTGTTCCTCGCGGACGGGGAGGCGGCGTTCCAGGAGGTGTTCCACCTGCACCTGCACGTGTTCCCCAGGACGCCCGGCGACGGGTTCGGGCTCGTCGCCGACTGGCGTGTCAGGCCCCGCGACGAGCTCGACGGCGTTGCGGCGCGCGTGCGAGCAGGCCTCATCGGCTAGACACGGCGCCCGGCGTGCGGCCCCGAGTGCCGGCGCGTCCATGTCCCAACCGGTCGAGGTCCAGCGCCCGGGGATGGCCTGGCGGTTGGGGGTCGCGGACGTCTTGGGGCTGACGGGAGCCTCTGGGGGCGGCCCGGCGTGAGGGTCCCGTGCGGGCGGTGGTCTCTGGTGCGGTGGGTCAGGCGGTCGGGGAGTCGTCGGCGACGAAGATGACGGCGCCGAACGGGGGGATGCGGACGGACGCCGAGTAGGGGCGGCCGTAGTGGGGGACGGGTTCGGCGTCGACGGCGCCGAGGTTGCCGACGCCCGAGCCGCCGTAGCTCTCCGAGTCGGAGTTGAAGGCCTCACGCCAGCGGCCGCCCGAGGGTAGGGCCAGGCGGTAGTCCTCGTGAGGGACGCCGGCGAAGTTGATCACGACCGCGGCGGGCGGTCCGTCGACGGCCTTGCGGAGGTACGCGAGGGTGTTGCGGTCGGCGTCGTTCGAGTCGATCCACTCGAAGCCCTCGGGGGAGTGGTCCAGCTCCCACAGGGCCGGGTTCTCGCGGTAGACGCGGTTGAGGTCGCGCAGGCTGTCGCGGACGCCGGCGTGCAGGGAGTCGTCGAGGGCGTGCCAGTCGAGCGAGCGCGACTCGGCCCACTCGGTCTGCTGCGCGAACTCGCTGCCCATGAAGAGCAGCTGCTTGCCGGGGTGGGTCCACTGGTAGGCGAGGAGTCCGCGGACACCGGCGAGCTTCTGCCAGTGGTCGCCGGGCATGCGCTCGTACAGGGAGCCCTTGCCGTGGACGACCTCGTCGTGCGAGATGGGCAGCACGAAGCGCTCGGAGTAGGCGTACACCATCGAGAACGTGACCTCGTGGTGGTGGTACCGCTTGTGGACGGGCTGCTCCGAGGCGTAGCGGAGCGTGTCGTTCATCCAGCCCATGTTCCACTTCAGGCCGTACCCGAGGCCGTTGCTGTCGGTGGGTGCGGTGACGCCGGGCCAGGCGGTGGACTCCTCGGCGATCATGAGGATGCCGGGCGCGCGCTTGTACGCGGTCGCATTGGCCTCCTGCATGAAGGAGATCGCGTCGAGGTTCTCGCGGCCGCCGTACTTGTTCGGGCGCCACTGGCCCGGGCGGCGCGAGTAGTCGAGGTAGAGCATCGAGGCGACGGCGTCGACGCGCAGGCCGTCGACGTGGAACTCCTCGAGCCAGTAGACGGCGTTCGCGACGAGGAAGTTGCGGACCTCGGACCGGCCGAAGTTGAAGACGTACGTGCCCCAGTCGGGGTGCTCGCCGAGGAGCGGGTCGGGGTGCTCGTAGAGCGGCGTGCCGTCGAACTGGGCGAGGGCCCACTCGTCCTTGGGGAAGTGCGCCGGGACCCAGTCGATGATGACGCCGATGCCGGCGCGGTGGAGGGTGTCGACCAGGAACTTGAAGTCGTCGGGGTGGCCGAACCGGGACGTCGGTGCGAAGTACGACGACACCTGGTAGCCCCACGAGCCGCCGAACGGGTGCTCGGACACGGGCAGGAACTCGACGTGCGTGAAGCCGAGATCGAGGACGTACTCGGTGAGCTGGTGCGCGAGCTCGCGGTAGGACAGGCCCTGGCGCCACGAACCGAGGTGCACCTCGTAGATGCTCAGCGGGCCGGTGTGCGGGTCGCGCTGGGTGCGAGCGGTCATCCACTCGTCGTCGGACCACGTGTGGCTCGTCTCGACGACGACCGAGGCCGTGGCGGGCGGGACCTCGGTGCCGCGGGCCATCGGGTCGGCCTTCTGACGCCAGGAGCCGTCGCGGCCGAGGATCTCGAACTTGTAGCGCGAGCCGGCGCCGACGCCCGGCGCGAAGATCTCCCACACGCCGCTGTCGCCGAGCGAGCGCATCGCGTGCGTCGCGCCCTGCCAGTAGTTGAAGTCTCCGATGACGCGCACGGCCTGCGCGTTGGGGGCCCACACGGCGAACGACGTGCCCTGGACCTCGCCCAGGACGCCGGGGTAGGTGCGGACGCGGGCGCCGAGGACGGTCCACAGCTGCTCGTGGCGGCCCTCGCGGATGAGGTGGCGGTCGAGCTCCTGGACCGTGGGCAGGAAGCGGTACGGGTCGTCGGCCAGGTGCACGTCGTCGCCGTACGTCACCTCGATGCGGTAGTCGGGCACGTCGGTGCCGGGGAGGACCGCGACCCAGATGCCGTCCTGCTCGTGCTGCGCGGGCACGCGGGTGTCCGCGGTGATCACGACGACCTTGTCGGCGAGCGGGCGCAGGGAGCGGACCGTGACGCCGCCGTCGCCGACGTGCGGACCCAGGACCCCGTGAGGGTCGTAGTAGCTGCCGTGCGCCACCGCGCTCAGCGTTCCGGAGTCGACAGGGACCGGGGCGGGCGCCGTGCTCATCCTCCTACCCAACCACCCGTCACGTGTCTGCGCAGGTGGACGCCTTGCGGCGCAGGTCACGAAGCGGTGTCAGGGCGTCCGGGCAGGTGGGGCGGTGGTGCCGCGGGTGACGAGCCGGGGCTGCGGCGCGGTGTACGACGTGACGGGGCCGTCGGCGAGGAGGTTGAGCACGCAGTCCGCGACCTGGACGCCCATGGCGTGCACGTCGAGGCTCATCGCGGACAGGGCAGGGCTCGCGAGGCGGCAGAGGGCCGAGTCGTCCCAGGCGAGCAGCGACAGGCGCTCGGGCACGGGCACGCCCATCTCGGCGGCGACGCGCAGGCCGGCGATGGCCATGACGTCGTTGTCGAAGATGATCGCGGACGGCGGGGAGCCGCGGCCCAGCAGCGCACGCGTCGCGCGGGTCGCGGACTCCTCGCCGTAGTCGCCCTCGACGACGCTGCCCTGGGCGCCCAGGCGTGCGCACTCGGCGACGAACGCCTCGGTCCGCGCCTGGGTGTGCGCGAGCGTGCGGGGGCCCGACACGCGCGCGAGGCGCAGGTGGCCGAGGCCGACGAGGTGGCCGACGGCGTCGCGCATCGCCTGGCCGTTGTCGATCCACACGTTCGCGAACGGCAGGTCGGGCGTCGGTCCGCCGACGACGACCGTCGGGATCCCGAGCTCGCCCAGCACCGCCAGGCGGTGGTCCTCGAGCGCGAGGTTCACGACGACGACCGCGTCGACCAGCCTGCCCTCGCCCCAGCGCCGGTAGGCGGCGATCTCGGCGTCGTGGTCGGGGACGACGTGCAGCAGCAACGAGCGCCCCTCGACCGCGAGCGACTCCTCGATGCCGGCGATGAGCTCCATGAAGAAGGGCTCGAGGCCGAGCATCCGGGCAGGCCGGGCGAGGACCAGTCCGACCGCATCCATGCCGTGCGTCACGCCCGCCAGCGTACTGGCGGGCGTGCGCAGGTCAGCGGGACGACTCGAGGTCACGCGCGGCGCCGGCCGCCGTCCGCGGCGCACGGGGGACGACGACGTCGTTGGCCGTGCGCAGGACGGGCGAGCGGGTGAGTGCCTCGGGGTCGGTGCGGACGGTGGTGCGGACGTGGAAGGACGCGGTCTCGCCGCCGGGGACGTCGACGAGCGCGGTGTCGACGACGGCGTCGGGGTCGAACCGGTCGACGTGCAGCGTCACCGAGCGCGCGAGCGACCGCGCGGTCACGTCGACGCGGTAGCCGTCCTGCACGGGCGTCACCGTCGCGCCGAGGGGCGACGGGTCGAGGGCGAGGTCGACGTCCTCGACCCACGTGTGGACGGTCTGCACGTCGCCGAGCCTGGCGACGAGGACCTCGCCGGTGGGGTCGTCGGGGGTCGCGACCTCGGACGGCAGGCCGAACAGGCCCACGGACCAGGCACCGACGGCGAGCGCGAGCTCGACCTCGGCGAGCGTCGTGCCGTCGAGCCGGCGCCGCGAGAGGTGGACGACGCCCTGCCAGATGCCGGCCGTGTCGTTGACGACCGCGAGCATGTCCCGGCCGTCGCGCGGCTGGACCGTGAGGAGGCGTGGCGCGTACGCACGGCGCAGCGCGTGCCACAGCGGCTTGGGGCGCTCGTCGCCGTCGACGGCCGCCCAGGACGTCACCGGCCAGCAGTCGTTGAGCTGCCAGACGATCGCCCCGGCCGTGCGCGGCCACCACGAGCGGTAGTGCTCGATCGCGAACGCGACCGCGCGCGCCTGGTTGAGCTGCGTCGCCCAGTGCCAGTCGGCGAAGTCGTCGGGCACGCCGAGGTGGGGCGCGAGGCCGCGGTCGAGCTTGCCGTTGCCGTCCTCGGCCTTCTGGTGCAGGAGGAACGTCGGGTCGTCCTTGGTGAGCGGACCGCCGTCGTCGGTGCGGACCGCGCGCGTGAGCGTCGTCCACGTCGGCGGGCCCTGGAAGCCGAACTCCGAGCAGAAGCGCGGGACGTCGTCGCGGTAGACCGTGTAGTCGACGCGGTTCCAGACCTCCCACTCGTGGTGGGTGCCGTGGTCGGGGTGGTTGGGGTGGACCTCGTCGAGCGCGAAGCCGGGGGAGTAGGGCGACCCGTCGGCGTAGGGGCGCGTCGGGTCGACCTCGGCGACGACGCGCTTGAGCAGGTCGGTCGCGATGCGGAAGCCCCACGTGCGGCCCTGCAGGTCCTCCTGCCAGCCCCAGTCCACGAAGCCCCAGAGGTTCTCGTTGCCGCCGTTCCAGAGCACGAGCGACGGGTGCGGGGTGAGGCGCGCGACGTTCTCGCGCGCCTCGGCCTCGAGCTCGTCCCAGATCGGCTGCTCCTCGGGGTACGCGGCGCACGCGAGCAGGAAGTCCTGCCACACGAGCAGGCCGCGCTCGTCGGCGAGCTCGTAGAAGTCGTCGGACTCGTAGATGCCCCCGCCCCAGACGCGCAGCAGGTTGAGGTTCGCCTCGACCGCCTGGTCGAGCCGGCGGGCCAGGCGCTCGCGGGTGATCCGCGTGAGCAGGTGGTCGTCCGGGATCCAGTTGGCGCCCTTGACGAAGATCGGGCGGCCGTTGACGCGGAACGTGAAGGGCGTGCCGTCGTCGTCGGGGACGGTGTCGACCTCGACCGTGCGGAAGCCGATGCGGCGCGTCCACGTGTCGAGCGGCTCGTCGGCGCTCGTGGTGCCGAGCGTGACGGTGAGCTCGGGCAGCGGCTGCGAGCCGTGGCCGACGGGCCACCACAGCGGTGCGTGCGGGACCTCGAGCTCGACGACCGCCGCAGACCGGTCGCTCGGGACGACGACCGTGACGTCGGCGCCGAGCACGCGGGCGCGGACGGTGACGGGGAGGTCGCCGCCGGGCAGGCCCGAGCGTTCGAGGTCCGCGTGCACCCGCACGCGTCCGGTGCCGTCGGCGTCGACGGTCACGAGCGGGCGGACCTGCGCGAGGCGCGCGGTGCGCCAGCGCTCGACGCGCACGGGCTTCCACAGCCCGGCCGTCTGCAGGTCCGGTCCCCAGTCCCAGCCGAACGAGCAGGCCATCTTGCGGACCATGTTGAAGGGCTGCGGGTAGGCGAGCGGGCGCGCGCCGAGGCGCTCGGCCTCCGACTCGGCGTGCACGATCGCGGAGTGCAGGAGCACGCGCAGGCGCTGCGTGTCCGGGCGCAGCAGGTCGCGCACGTCGAAGCGGTAGGAGCGGTGCTGGTTGGCGGTGCGGCCGAGCTCGTGGCCGTCGAGCGTCAGGGTCGCGACGGTGTCGATCCCGCCGAAGACGAGGTCGACGCGCTCGTCGTCGGCGGGCGGGTCGAGGTCGAGCTGGCGCTCGTACGCCCAGTCGGTGCGTCGCATCCAGGCGAGCACGTCCTCGTTGCGGTCGAGGTACGGGTCGGGGATCAGGCCCTCGTCGAGCAGCGCGGTGTGGCTCGTGCCCGGGACGCGCGCCCGGACGCGCACGCCGACGAGCTCGGCGGGGACGGGGCCGGCGACGGCGGTCAGCGTCCAGCCGTCGGGGAGGTCCTGGGTGATCATCGACGCGCGCTCCTGGGTCCGCGGGCCCGGCGTGCCCGCCCGCGTCGTCGCGAGCGGCCCGGCGACCTCCGAGCGAGGTCGAGGGGGCGGCCTGGTACCCGGGATCATTGTTAGACAACTGAATAAAGTAAGTCAATCGCGTGACAGACTGGTCCGGTGAGCACCGCGCAGCGGGACGCCGACGTCCCGGTCACCCGCCCGACCACCGACCTCCTCCACCTGCGAGCCGACGAGGTGAGCGTCGTCGTCGACCTTGCCGGCGGCGCGCTGCCGCGCGTCCTGCACTGGGGCGCCGACCTCGGCGACCTCGACGCGTCCGTGCTGGCGGACCTGCGGTTCGCGTCGCGCCCGCTGCCCATCGGCTTCCCCGTCGACGGTGAGGTGGCCGCCGCGGTCCTGCCCGAGCAGTCGGCCGGCCACCTCGGCACCCCCGGACTGACGGGGTCGCGCGACGGGCGCGACTTCTCGACGGCGTTCACCCTCGTCGGGCACCGCGTGGACCGCACCGCCGACGGGACGCAGCGCCTCGTCGTCGAGGCCGCCGACGACGCCGCCGGGCTCGCGCTCGAGCTCGTCCTCGAGCTCACCGCGCAGGGACTCGTGCGGCAGCGCGGCACGCTGACCAACGCCGCCGACGACCCGTACGCGCTCGACGGGCTGCTGCTCACGCTGCCCGTGCCCGCCGCCGCGACCGAGCTGCTCGACTTCACCGGACGCTGGGCGCGTGAGCGCAGCCCCCAGCGGACCGCGTTCACCCACGGCACGCGGCTGCGCGACAACCGCCGTGGGCGGACCGGGTACGACACCGCGTTCGTGCTCGTCGCCGGGACGCCGTCGTTCGGGCACCGCAGCGGGCAGGTCTGGGGCGTGCACACCGCGTGGTCCGGCAACCACCGCACGCTCGCCGAGCGCAGCCACTACCACGCCGGCCTGCTCGGCGGCGGCGAGCTGCTGAGCCCGGGGGAGGTGCGACTCGCCCCCGGGGAGTCGTACACGAGCCCGTGGGTCTACGGGTCCTGGGGCGTCGGGCTCGACGCGCTCGCGGGCCGGTTCCACCGCTGGCTGCGGGCACGCCCCCAGCACCCGCGCACACCCCGGCCCGTCACCCTCAACACGTGGGAGGCGGTGTACTTCCAGCACGACCTCGCGCGGCTCACCGAGCTCGCCGACGCCGCTGCCGCGATCGGAGCGGAGCGCTACGTCCTCGACGACGGGTGGTTCGGGTCGCGGCGCGACGACACGCGCGGGCTGGGGGACTGGTACGTCTCCGCCGACGTCTGGCCGGACGGGCTGCACCCCCTCGTCGACCACGTGACCGGGCTGGGCCTGCAGTTCGGGCTGTGGGTCGAGCCGGAGATGGTCAACCCCGACTCGGACCTGGCCCGGGCGCACCCGGACTGGATCCTGCGCGTCCCGTCGCGCCTCCCGCGCCCGGCCCGGCACCAGCAGGTGCTCGACCTGGCGCACCCCGAGGCGTACGCCCACATCCTCGAACGGCTCGACGCGCTGCTCACCGAGTACGCGATCGGGTACCTCAAGTGGGACCACAACCGCGACCTCGTCGACGCGGGCCACGCCGGCGTCGCGGGCGTGCACGGGCAGACGCTCGCCGTCTACCGCCTGCTCGACGAGCTGCGCGCGCGGCACCCCGGCGTGGAGATCGAGTCGTGCTCGTCGGGCGGCGGGCGCGTCGACCTGGAGATCCTGGAGCGCACCGACCGGATCTGGGGGAGCGACTGCATCGACGCGCTCGAGCGGCAGCAGATCCAGCGCTGGACGAACCTGCTGGTCCCGCTCGAGCTGATCGGCGCGCACGTCGGGTCCGGCACCGCGCACAGCACCGGACGACGGCACGCGCTGTCCTTCCGCGCGGGCACGGCGCTGTTCGGGCACCTGGGGATCGAGTGGGACCTGCGCGAGGCCGACGACGCGCAGCGGGCCGAGCTCGCGGCGTGGGTCGCCGCCTACAAGGACCTGCGTGGGCTGCTGCACACCGGCACGAGCGTGCACGCGGACGTCGCCGACCCGTCGCACCACGTGCACGGCGTCGTGGCGCCCGACGGCTCCGACGCGCTGTTCGCCGTCGTCGCGACCGCGACCTCCGACGCGCTGCCCACGGGGCGGCTCACGTTCCCCGGGCTGGACCCCGACGCGAGGTACCACGTGCGGCCGCAGCCGCCCGGGGACGTCGTCGAGGGCCTCGGGAGCCACTGGCTGTCGCTGCCGTGGTGGACGCCCGACGGCGTGCGGCTCACGGGCCGCGTGCTGGCCGAGGTCGGGCTGCAGGTGCCCGTGCTGTTCCCGGAGCACCTCGTGCTCGTGCGCGCGACACGCGCCTGACGGGCGCGCCGCTCAGGGAACCGTCGAGCAGTCGCGCAGGTACTCCGGGCGCTGGTGCGGGTAGACCTCCGTGACGTACCGGTCGACCAGCGCGTTCGCCTGCGCGGGCGTCGCGCCCATCCGCTGCGCGACCACCGCGTCGAGCTGGACCGCGCGGCACTCGGCGATCCCCTCGTCGAACTCGCCCGCCACGTGCTGCGCCTCGTGCGACACGACGTGGACCGCGACCACCTGCGCGAGCGACGGCGCGTGCTTGAGGCTCCACAGCCACCCGCCGAGCTGCGCGCACGTCTCCGCCCGCAGCAGCGACGTGTGCGGGTCGTCGTAGCGGACCATGCCGAGCGTCCCCGAGAGGTCCAGCCAGTCGGCACCGACGCGGCGGCACACGACCTGGGCGTCCGCGACGCCGGACGCGGCACGGGTGGCGTCCGTCGCGACGGCCTGCGCGTGGTGGTGGCGGACCTCGTGGAAGCCCGCGACGCAGGTGATCGCGATCCACAGCACCAGCGCGGTCACGCCGAGCGCGGGGAACGACGCGCGCCCGCGGGCGAGACGGACGACGGCGCGCACCGTCATGGCCGCCGCGCCGACGGTCACGACGGTGAGGGTGCCGACGTCCATGCAGGTGGTGTCGGCACGTGCGGCGCCGGACTGGAGGTGACGCGGGACCCGACCGTGGAGCCGGTCGGGTCCCGCGTCGTCGCCGGGCGCTACTTCGTGGCGCCCGAGGTGAAGCCGTTGTAGATCCAGCGCTGCAGGAACAGGAACAGCACGAGGATCGGGATGATCGTGATGACGACGCCCGCGGAGATGACCTCCCACTGCGCGCCGAACGGCCCCTTGAAGTCGAACAGCGTGGTGGAGATGGGGCGCAGCGACTTGGTGGGCAGGTAGAGGAACGGCAGGAAGAACTCGTTGTAGATGCCGATGCCCTTGATGATGACGACGGTCGCGATGGCCGGCTTGAGGTTGGGCAGGATGATCTGGAAGAAGATCCGCAGGTGCCCGGCACCCTCGATCATCGCGGCCTCGTCGAGCGAGCGGGGAATGGCGCGCACGAACTGCAGGAAGATGTAGATCGAGATGATGTCCGTGCCCATGAAGAGCAGGATCAGCGCGAACTGCGAGTCGTAGAGGCCCAGGCCGTTGATGATCTGGAACGTCGCGACCTGCGTCGTGACGCCCGGGACGAGCGTCGCGAGCAGGAAGAGCTTCAGGACCGACGACCGGCCCGTGAACCGGAAGCGGTCGAGCGCGTAGGCCGTCGCGGCGCCGATGAGGATCGTGCCGACGATCGCCACCGCGAAGATGAAGACGGTGTTGCCGAACGCGCCGAGCATGTTGCCACGCGTGAACGCGGTGACGTAGTTGTCGACGTTGAACCAGTCGGCCGGCGGGGTCATCGGGCCCGTCGACAGGAACTCCTGGTCGGTCTTGAACGACCCGAAGACGATGAGCCCCAGCGGCAGGAGCATCGCGATCGACGCCACGACGAGCGAGACGTACTTGGCGGTGCCGGTGACGGCGCGGATCATGCGAGATCCACCTCCTCGTCGGGGACGACCTTGCGCTGGACCCACGTGATGACCAGGACGATCAGCAGGAGCACCACGGCCATCGCGGACGCCAGGCCGACCATGCTGCGCTCGAAGCCGGTCCAGATCGTGCGGATGACGAACGTCTCCGTGCCGTTCGCGCCGCCCGTCATGACGTAGGGGATCTCGAAGACGGACAGCGCGCCCGAGATCGCGAGGATGAACGACAGCCCGACGATGGGTCGGATGGACGGCAGGATGATGTGCCAGAACTGCTGCCAGCGGCTCGCGCCGTCGATCTCCGCGGCCTCGTAGATCTCCGCGTTGATCGACTGGATCGCGCCCAGGAACATCACGAAGTTCAGGCCCATGTAGCGCCAGACCGACACCGCGGCGAGCGAGTAGTTGGCGACGTCGGGGTCGCCCGTCCACTGCTGGATCAGGCTCTCCAGGCCCGCGGCCATGAGCACGGTGTCGAGGCCGCCGCCCGGCTTGAGGAAGTTGAGGAAGATCAGGCCGATCGCGACGCCGTTGATGAGGTACGGGAAGAACAGGATGCCCTTCCACAGGTTCTTGAACCGCACCCTGAACGACAGGATCGTCGCGAAGTACAGCGCGAGCGCCATCTGCACGAACGACCCGACGAAGTAGTACAGCGAGACGATGAACACCCGCACGTTCGCGGGCTCCGTGAACACGTCCACGAAGTTCTCGAGGCCGACGAAGTTCTTCGTCTTGTCGAGGCCGTCCCAGTCCGTCACCGAGTACCAGAACATGTTGAGCACGGGGACGTACGTGAGGAGAAGCAGGAGCCCGACGGGGACCAGCAGGAAGTAGTACGGCGTGAGCCGGCGGTACCACGCGGTGCCGCGGCCCGCACCGCCCCGGGGCTTCCGGGGGGTGCGGGCCGCGTCGGACTGCTGCGCGGCCGCCGTCACCGGGCCCGTCAGGCCCGAGGGAGCGGTCGTCATGGCAGGACCTCTCAGGCGACCGACGCCCGACCCTCGGCCCACTTGGCGTTGAGGTCGTCGAAGATCTGCTCGATCGTGCGGGCGCCCGAGCGGGCGTCGTCGATGGTCTGCTGACGGAACTTCGGGTCCGTGGTGACGATGCCGGACGCCTTGTCGATGTCGCCGAACAGCGCCTCCTTGCCCTCGGGCGCCGGGTTCAGCGTGATGAGCTCGACCTCGGCGACGAAGCCCTCGAGCGCGGCCGGCACGGGCCCGTCGATGATCGGCGAGAGGCCTGCCTGCGACTCCGAGAAGCCCGACTCGTGGTTGAACCAGTCGATCCACGCACGCGCGGTCGCCTTGTTCTTCGAGTGCACGTTGATGCCGAGGTTGTAGTCACCGCCGGCGACCGAGTGGAACTTGCCGTCGACCTTGACGGGCGTCGGCGCGTACGCGATGTCGGCCGGGTCCTCGCCCGCGGCCTCCGCGGCGGCCTGCATCTGCGGGATGGCCCACGAGCCGAGGACCATCGTCGCGACCTGGCCGGTGCCGAGCAGACGCTTCGACTCCTCCCAGTTGGTCGTGGTCGGGTCGGCCTCGGTCAGGCCGTCCGCCACCGCCTGGTAGATGAGGCCGTCCACCACGCCGTAGTCGCTGTCCGCGGTCCACGGGGTGTCGGACTCGACGATCTTGTTCTTCCAGTCGGGGTCCGCCGTGACGGCGCCGAGCCAGCCGTCCCACTGGGACAGCGGCCAGCCGTCCTTGTAGTTCGTGTACAGCGGTGCGATCTCGACGCCGTTGTCCTTGATCTTCTGCAGCGCGTCGAGGAAGGCCTCGGGCGTGTCGGGGAACTCGGTGACGCCGGCCTCCTCCCACACGCGCTTGTTGTAGACGTAGCCCTGCACGTTGCCGACGACCGGGATGCCGTACGACTGGCCCTCGAAGGACTTGTCGTTGATCCACTGGTACTCGGCGCCGATCTCCTCCTGCGTGCCGAGCGGCTCGAAGAAGTCGGCGTACTGGTCCGGGGTCACCGAGCCGGGGATGGCGAGCACGTCCCCGTAGTTGTCGGTGCTCATGCGCGTCTTCACCTCGCCCTCGTAGTCGGTGATGCCCTCGACCTTGACCTCGGTCACGTCGGGGTACTTGGCCTTGAACTTCTCGACGTAGTCGTCGAAGGTGCCGTCCTCGACGAGGTCGGTGCGCCACGTCAGGACCGTGATGGCACCGGCGGGATCGCCGTCGTCGTTGGCCTCCTCGTTGCCGCCCCCGCCGCCCGAGCACGCGGCCGTGAGGGCGAGGACCGTGGTGGCGGCCGCGACCGCCAGGACGCGGGTGCGTCGCTTCTGAGGGAACATCCTTGATCCTCTCGTCGGGCCGGCACCTCCGCGTGCCGGCCGGTGTGGAGGGGCTTCGTCACCGTCGGGGTCATTCGCGAACCCTGCTCCGCGTGGCATTCTTAGGCAAGTGAACAAAGTTAGTCAACGTGCGTGTCGCCGCTGGGGCGCCTCGTGCCCGGATCGTTATGGTGAGCGCGCAGGGGAGACGCGAGAGAGGGCGGTGCCGTGAGCAGCCTCCAGTCAGGCCTGGGCGCCGCGCACGCGAGCAGTCGCGCCGCGATCCTGGACCTCATCCGCGCGGCCGGGACCATCAGTCGCGTCGAGCTCACGCGCGCCACCGGGTTCACCGCCGCCACGATCTCGACCGTCGTGCGCCGGCTCATCGACGACGGGCTCGTCGTCGAGGTCGGGCGCGCCGAGTCCACGGGCGGCAAGCCGCGCATGCTGCTCGAGCTCGACCCGTACGCGCGCTTCGCCGTCGGCGTGCACCTCGACCACGCGGGCATCACCTACGTCATCGCCAACCTCGGCGGTGCGATCGTCGCGCGGTGGCGGCGGCCCGGAGCCGGGTCCGACGACCCGCGCGAGGTCGTCGCCCGCATCGCCGCCGAGATCCGCGCGACCGTCGCGCGCGTCGGCGTCGACCCCGAGCGCGTGCTCGGCCTCGGCGTCGTCTCGCCCGGCCCCATCACCGCGTCGACCGGCATGACCCTCACGCCGCCCGTCATGCAGGCCTGGACCGAGTTCCCGCTCGCGGCCGCGCTCGAGGACGCCGTCGGGCTGCCCGTGCTGCTCGACAACGACGCGACCGCTGCCGCGATCGGCGAGTACTGGTCCGGCGGGATCACCGCGTCCGCGTTCGCCGCGCTCTACATGGGCACCGGCATCGGCTCCGGGATCATCGTCGACGGCACCGTCTTCCGCGGGGCCAGCTCCAACGCGGGCGAGGTCGGGCACATCTGCGTCGACCTCGACGGACCCGAGTGCTGGTGCGGCAGCCGCGGCTGCGTCGAGGCGCTCGCCGGGCCGGCCGCCGTCGTCGCCGCCGCACGCGCGGCCGGGATCGAGCTGTCCGGACGCACCGTCGCCGAGGACTTCGCGACGCTCGCCCGCGCCGCCAGCCGCGGGGAGGAGGAGCCGCTGCGGGTCATCGAGCGGTCCGCGCGCTACCTCGGCGTCGCCGCGCAGACCCTCGCGAACGTGCTAGACCTCGAGCTCGTCGTCCTCACCGGCCCCGCGTTCGCCATGGCCGGGTCGCTCTACGTGCCCGAGGTCGAGGCCCGGCTCGCGCAGTCGTTCTTCGCGCGCGGGAACCACACCGTGCGCGTCGCCATCTCGTCGAACGCCCCCGAGGCCGCCGCCGTCGGGGCCGCCGCGCTCGTGCTGCAGAGCGAGCTCACGCCACGGCAGGCGGGCATGCGCATGACCGTCGACCGGTCGCTCGAGGTGCCCACGAGCGCCTGACGGGACGCACCGGTCGTCGGGCCGACGCGCGTGCGGCGGGCCTCGCTCAGCCGGCCAGGCGCTCCAGGCCCGCGAGCGGGATCGGCAGCCACGTCGGGCGGTTGCGCGACTCGTAGACGGCCTCGTAGAGCGTCTTGTCGAGCTCGAGCGCGCGCAGCAGCACCGCGCGACCGTCCGCGTCGACGTCGACCGGCTGCGCGACCGCCGCACCCGCGTACCCGTCGAGCAGCGCCGCACGCGCGGCGTCCGTCCACGACTGCGCCGCGTCACCGGTCAGCCCGGCGACCGCGGCCGCGTAGTCGAGCGACCGCAGCATGCCCGCGACGTCGCGCAGCGCGAGGTCCGGCCGCGTGCGTGCGGCGAGCGGGGCCAGCGGCTCACCCTCGAAGTCGGTGACGAACCAGCGCGAGCCCGACCGCAGGACCTGCCCCAGGTGCAGGTCGCCGTGGACGCGCTGCCGTGGCGGGGCGACGGCCAGCCCGCGGACCTGCGCGACCACCGCCTCGACCCCCGGCGCGAAGCGCGTGAGCTGCGGGACCGCGGACACGGCCCACGCGAAGCGGTTGGCGACCGCGGAGGCGACCTGCTCGGGGCCGTCCTCCGGGGCGGTCGCGGCGTCGGTCCCGAACGCGCGGACGAGGTCCGCGTGCACGCCCGCGACGACCGCCCCCAGCTCGCGCGCGAGGTCGTCGAACGGCTCGCCGCGCCGCGCGACGTCGCACGCGAGCTCGAACCCGTCCTGGGCCTGCGGCACGAACGCGCTCATCGCGCCGAGGTAGCCCTCGACCTGCTCGCCCGACGGACCCGGCCAGCGCGCCTGCAGCCAGGCGAGCGGGGGCGGCACGTCGGCCGATCCGACGTCGACCAGGTGACGCGGCACGTCGACGTCCGGGTTCTCGCCCGCGGCGACCGCGCGCAGCACCTTGAGGATCGCCGCCGGGGCAGGCGCGTCGGGGGCCGCGCGCAGGATCACCGAGGTGTTCGACTGCTCGCCCGAGACCGCGCGGGCGGTCGACGGGTCGACCGGGGCCCCCGGGCCGTCGGCGGCGGCCAGCCACGCGGCGACGAACGCGGGGTGGGCGGCTCCGTCGAGGACCGCGCGGCCGCCGACGTGGCCGACGACGTCCGTCGGTGAGGTCGTCGCCCCCGCGTGTCCGCCGTCGTGCTCGCCGGTCGCGGGCGTGAGGACGAGCGGGACCTGGAGGACCGCGTCGATCGATCCCGCCTTCGCACGGACGAGCAGCACCCGCACGTCGTCGGCGAGCGCCAGACCGCCGACCAGCGCGAGCTCCGCCTGCGTGCCCTTCGCGGGGAACCACCGACGCCCGGGCAGCCAGTCGCGGACCGCGTCGAGCAGCGCGACGTCGAGGTCGTCGGGCGGGGTGACGACGAGCGTCATCGGGCCCCCGCACGGCCGTGCGCGTGCGCGTCGCCGGGAGCTCCCGGGCTGTCGGACGGCGGGTCGAGCTCGAGCCAGTAGAAGTCGCGCGACCCGAGCGTGAACAGCGCGGTCCCGTCGTCGCGCACGGCCGGGAACGCCGCACCGCCGAAGACGTCGCGCATCGTCCAGCCGACGCGGTCCGGCAGCGTCACCGTCGCCGACCGCGCGGTCGACGCCATGTTCGCGACGACGAGGATCGTCTGGTCCTCGGTCTCGCGCAGGAACGTCAGGACGGACTCGTTGTCCGACGGGACGACCGTGAAGTCGCCCTTGCCGAGGGCCGGGTAGCGGCGGCGGACCGTGAGCATGCCGCGCACCCAGTGCAGCAGCGACGTCGGCTGCGCGAGCTGCGCCTCGACGTTCGTGTGGCTGTAGTGGTGCACGAGCGACTGCACCAGCGGCAGGTAGAGCTTGCCGGGGTCGGCCGTCGAGAAGCCCGCGTTGCGGTCGGGGGTCCACTGCATCGGCGTGCGCACCGCGTCACGGTCCGGCAGCCAGATGTTGTCGCCCATGCCGATCTCGTCGCCGTAGTACAGGCACGGGCTGCCCGGCAGCGACAGCAGGAGCGCGTGCGCGAGCTCGATCTCCTTGCGCGAGTTGTCCAGCAGGGGAGCGAGCCGGCGGCGGATGCCGACGTTGGCGCGCATGCGCGAGTCCGGCGCGTACCAGCCGTACATCGACGCGCGCTCCTCGGTCGACACCATCTCGAGCGTGAGCTCGTCGTGGTTGCGCAGGAACGTCGACCACTGCGCGCCCTTCGGGATGGGCGGGGTGTCCGCGAGGATGTCGACGATCGGCGTCGCCCGCTGGTCGCGCAGCGAGTAGTAGATGCGCGGCATCACGGGGAAGTGGAAGCACATGTGGCACTCCGGCTCGTCCTCGGTGCCGAAGTAGTGCACGACGTCCTCGGGCCACTGGTTCGCCTCGGCCAGCATGATCCGGCCGGGGAACTCCTCGTCGATCATGCGCCGCACGTCGCGCAGGAACGCATGCGTCTCGGGGAGGTTCTCGCAGTTCGTGCCCTCGGCCTCGAACAGGTAGGGCACCGCGTCGAGGCGGAACCCGTCGACGCCGATCCGCAGCCAGAACCGGGCGACGTCCATCATCGCCTCGACGACGCGCGGGTTCTCGAAGTTGAGGTCCGGCTGGTGGCTGAAGAACCGGTGCCAGAAGTACTGCCGGCGCACCGGGTCGAAGGTCCAGTTCGACGTCTCGGTGTCGACGAAGATGATGCGCGCGTCCTGGTAGCGGGTGTTGTCGTCGCTCCACACGTAGAAGTCGCCGTACGGGCCCTCGGGGTCCGAGCGGGACGCCTGGAACCACGGGTGCTGGTCGCTCGTGTGGTTCATCACCAGGTCGATGACGAGCCGCATCCCGCGCGCGTGCGCCTCGGAGATCAGCTCCTGGAAGTCCGCGACCGTGCCGTACTGCGCGGCGATCGCCGTGTAGTCGGCCACGTCGTACCCGCCGTCGCGCAGCGGCGAGGGGTAGAAGGGCGGCAGCCACAGGCAGTCGATGCCGAGCCACTGCAGGTAGTCCAGACGGTCGATCAGGCCGCGCAGGTCGCCGCTGCCCTGGCCCGTCGCGTCCGAGAAGCAGCGCAGCATGACCTCGTAGAAGACCGCCGTCCGGTACCAGTCCGGGTCGTCGGACAGGCCCGGGCGCGCCTCGGACGCCGCGGGGACGGCCGGCTGCCGCTTCTGCGGGAGCGCGGTGAGCATGATTTGCCCCGTCGTGGGCGCAGGCTCGCGCAGGCGCACGTCGGGGACCGGCGGCAGCGTCGTCACGCCTCCTCCAGGTGGATCACGTGCGCGGGCCGGACGGCCGGGTCGAGGCGCACCCAGGGTTCGGCGCCCCACTCCCACGTCTCGTCGGTCAGCAGGTCGTGCGCACGCAGCGGGCGGTCCGTCGGCAGGCCGAGAGCCGCGAGGTCGAGGTGCACGACCCCCTCGCGCGCGTTCCACGTGTCGAGGTTGACGATCGTCACGACCGTGTCCGGGCGGCCCGTCGGGGAGTGCTCCGCGTCGAGGTGGCGCGAGTACGCGACGAGCGCGTCGTCCGTCGTCGGGTGCACGACGAGGTTGCGCAGCTGCTGCAGCGCCGGGTGCGCACGGCGGACCGCGTTGAGGTTGCCGAGCAGCAGCGCGATGCCGAGCTCGTCCGCCGCCGCCCAGTCGCGCGGCTTGAGCTCGTACTTCTCGTTGTCGATCTGCTCGTCCACGCCCGGACGCGGCACGTCCTCGACGAGCTCGTAGCCCGAGTAGATGCCCCACGTCGGCGAGCCCGTCGCTGCGAGCACCGCGCGCACCGCGAACCCGCGGCCGCCCGTCGCCTGCAGGTACGGCGGGAGGATGTCGTGCGTCGTCGGCCAGAAGCTCGGCCGCATCCACGCACCCTGCTCGCCCGAGACCTCCGCGAGGTACGTCTCGAGCTCCTCCTTCGTGTTCCGCCACGTGAAGTACGTGTACGACTGGTGGAACCCGATCTTCGCGAGCGTCTGCATCATCGCGGGACGCGTGAACGCCTCCGACAGGAAGATGACCTCGGGGTGGTCCCGGCGCACGTCCGCGAGCAGCCACGCCCAGAAGTCGAGCGGCTTGGTGTGCGGGTTGTCGACGCGGAACAGCGTCACGCCGTGGTCGATCCACACCTGCAGCACCCGGCGGACCTCGCGGTAGATCCCCGCGGGGTCGTTGTCGAAGTTCAGCGGGTAGATGTCCTGGTACTTCTTCGGCGGGTTCTCCGCGTACGCGATCGACCCGTCGGCGCGCGTCGTGAACCACTCCGGGTGGTCCTTGACCCAGGGGTGGTCCGGCGAGCACTGCAGCGCGACGTCGAGCGCGACCTCCAGGCCCAGCTCGCGCGCGCTCGCGACGAACGCGTCGAAGTCGTCGAACGTGCCGAGGCTCGGCTCGATCGCGTCGTGGCCGCCGTCCGGCGAGCCGATCGCGTACGGCGAGCCCGGGTCGCCCGGCTGCGCGTCGAGCGAGTTGTTGCGGCCCTTGCGGTACGTCGTGCCGATGGGGTGGATCGGCGTCAGGTAGACGACGTCGAAGCCCATGCCCGCGATGCGCGGCAGGTCCTGGGCCGCCGTCCGCAGCGTGCCGGAGCGCCACTCGCCCGTCTCCGGGTCCTGCGTCGCGCCGTGCGAGCGCGGGAAGATCTCGTACCACGCGCCCGCCAGCGCGAGCGGGCGCTCGACGCGCAGCGGGTAGGCGCGCGACGACGTCACGAGCTCGCGGAAGGGGTGCGCCGCGAGCGTGCTGCGCACGGCGTGCGACAGGCCCGCCGCGAGCCGGTCGGCCGGCGTCCGGGTCGTGTCGTGCAGCCCCGCGACCGCGTCGCGCAGCACCTGCGCCGACTCCTCGGGCAGCTCGGTCGACGGACGTGCCGCGGCACGCTCCAGCAGGCGCGCGCCCTCGGTCAGCATGAGCTCGACGTCGATGCCCGCCGCGACCTTGATGGTCGCGTCGTGCGCCCACGTCGCGAACGGGTCGGACCAGCCCTCGACGCGGAACGACCACTCACCCGTGCGGTCCGGGACGAGGCGCGCCTCGAAGCGGTCGAGGCCGGGGGCGATGTCGACCATCGGCGCGCGTGCGTGCTCGGCGCCGTCGGGGTCGATCAGGATCGCCGTCGCGGCGACCGCGTCGTGGCCCTCGCGGAACACCGTCGCGCGGATCGGCACGGCCTCGCCCACGGTCGCCTTCGCCGGGAAGCGGCCCTCCTCGGCGACGGGGGAGACGTCGACGACCGGGATGCGGCCGATCGGGCCCTCGGGGGCGAGCCACGGCTCCGCCGCGGGCGCGCCGCCGGTAGGGGCTGTGCCGGGCGTGCCGGTGAGGGCTGCGCCAGGAGCGCCGGCGGGTGCCGCGCCGGTCGGCGGGGTGGTCGACGCGTCCGGTGCCGCGGTGGTCGGGGTGCCGGCCGTCGCGCCCGCGACCGGTGCCGCGGGGCGGACCGGCGCGGTGGTCGCCGGGTGCGCCGGCTCCGTGGCGGCCGCCGTGCGGGTGCGGGTGCGGGTGCGGACCGGCTTCGCGGGCGCCGGGGTGCCGACCTGCTCGGCCGCGGACGCGGCACGCCGCCCGCGCTTCGGCGGCTCGACGGGGGTGCCGGACGCGGCCGGACCGGGTTCGGTGGCGGGCGTGGGGCGGGGCGCGGTGGTGCGCGAACGGCTGCCGGACTTCGGGGGAGTCGTCACGCTCCCGAACCTATCCGCAGGCGGTGGGGGTGGGCATCCGGTGCGGGAGCCGTGTGCGCCACACCGGGGTCGCGCGCGCCCGACCTGGGCGGATGTGCCCGGTGTGCGACGTGCCGTCGCGACGCCGGCGACCGGGTCCGTCAGTCGAGCGTCGACGCCAGCGCGCGCCCCGTCGTCCGTCCGGTGAAGAGGCAGCCGCCCAGGAACGTGCCCTCGAGCGCGCGGTGCCCGTGCACGCCGCCGCCGCCGAACCCCGACGCCTCGCCGACGGCCCACAGCCCTGGCAGCACCTCGCCGTCGGGTCGCAGCACGCGTCCTTCGAGGTCGGTGTGCAGCCCGCCGAGGGTCTTGCGCGTGAGCACCGACAGGCGGACCGCGAGGAGCGGGCCGTGCGCGGGGTCGAGCAGGCGGTGCGGCTTGGCGACGCGGATGACCTTGTCGACGACGTACCGGCGGGCCATCGCGGTCGCGACGACCTGGAGGTCCTTGCCGAGGCCCGACTCGACCTGGCGGTCACGCTCGACGATCGTGCGCTCGAGCCGCTCGGCGTCGATCCGGTCGGTGCCGGTGAGCGCGTTCATGCGGCGCGCGAGCTCGGCGGGGGTGTTCGCCCAGAGGAACTCCTCCGACTCGTGCGCGAACGTCTCGACCGGGCCGACCGCGCCCGGCAGCACGCGCTGGAGCAGCTGCGGGACGCTCCTCCCCGTGAGGTCGGGGTTCTGCTCCGACCCGGACAGCGCGAACTCGGACCCGAGGATCGTCTTGTCGAGCACGAACCACGAGTGGTCGTCGCCGCGCGACGTGATGTGCTGCAGCGCGCCGAGCGAGTCGAAGCCGGGGAACAGGGGCACGGGCAGACGGTGGCCGTCGGCGTCGAGCCACAGCGACGACGGGCCGGGCAGGATGCGGATGCCGTGCCGGCTCCACACGGGCGAGTGGTTGGTGATGCCCTCGGGGTAGTGCCAGGCGCGGTCGGGATGCACGACGGCGCCGCCCGCGTCCCGTGCAGCCGCGACGCCCGAGCCGTCGACGTGGTCGGGGACGCCCGACAGCATCCGGTCGGGCAGCCGGCCGGCGTGCTCGGGCCAGGTCGCACGCACGAGGCCGTGGTTCGCGCCGATGCCGCCCGTCGCGACGACGACCGCGGCCGCGTCGAGCTCGAACGGCCGCGCGACCTCGCGCGAGCTCGGCACGGCCCGGGCGACGCCGTCGTCGACGAGCACGTCGCCGCGCACGCCCGTGACCCGGCCTTGGGTCGTGACGAAGGACGTCACGCGGTGCCGGAAGCGCACGTCGACGCGCCCGTCCTTGCGCGCGTCGAGCAGCGTCCGGACGAACGGCTCGAGGATGCCGGGGCCTGTGCCCCACGTGACGTGGAAGCGGGGGACGGTGTTGCCGTGGCCGCCCGCGGTGTAGCCGCCGCGCTCGGCCCACTGCACGAGCGGGAACCAGCGCACGCCCTGCGCGTGCAGCCAGGGCCGCAGGTCGCCCGCCGCGAAGTCGACGAACCCCTCCGCCCACGCGCGTCCCCACCGGTCGGAGCCGTCGTCGGCGAAGTCCGCCGATCCGAGCCAGTCGGCGAGCGCGAGCTCGGCCGAGTCCTTGATGCCGAGACGACGCTGCTCAGGGGAGTCGACGAGGAAGAGCCCGCCGAACGACCAGAACGCCTGCCCGCCGAGGCTCGCGGCGTTCTCGGCGTCGAGCAGGACGACGCGGCGGCCGGCCGCGAGGAGCTCGGCGGTGGCGACCAGGCCCGCGAGGCCCGCGCCGACGACCACGACGTCGTGGGAGTGCGTCATGTCGCGACGGTACACGTCTGGACGGTCGTCCAGAAGGACGTCACTCCGCGCGGTCGAGGACGTACACGCGCATGCTCAACGGCTCCATGACCGTCGACTCGCCGGGCTCCGCGTGCAGGCTCCCGGCGATCGCCTCGGCCCGCTCGTCGCCCGGACGCTCCCACACGGAGTCCCACGCGAGCCGCCAGCGGCCCCCGTGCTCGTCCGCGAGCACCACCGTCACCGAGTCCAGCGCGCCGTTCACGACCAGCATCACGGTGTCGTCGTCGGGCGGGGGCGCCGTGCGCACCATCTGCAGCGTGCGCACCGACGGGTCGTGCCAGCGCGCGTGGTCGAACGGCGTGCCGAGCGCGTCGTACCAGGCGAGGTCCGGGCGGCGGCCCGGCAGCAGCGGCCGGCCCGAGTAGAACCGCTCCGCGCGCAGCGCCGGGTGCTCGCGGCGCAGCAGGAGCAGCCAGCGGGCCGTCGTCAGCAGGTCCTTGCGCCAGGGCGCGAGGTCCCAGCTCACCCACGACGTCTCGTTGTCCTGGCAGTACGCGTTGTTGTTGCCGTGCTGCGTGCGGCCCAGCTCGTCGCCCGCCGTGATCATCGGGGTGCCCGCGGACAGCACGAGCGTCGCGAGCAGGTTGCGGATCGAGCGGCGGCGCAGCGGCACGATGTCGGCGCCCGGCCCCTCGAGGTGCACCGGGCCCTCGAGCCCGTGGTTCCACGACCGGTTGTCGTCCGTGCCGTCGCGGTTCTGCTCGCCGTTCGCGGCGTTGTGCTTGTGGTCGTACGCGACGAGGTCGGCGAGCGTGAACCCGTCGTGCGCCGTCACGTAGTTCACCGACGCGGCAGGGCCGCGCATGAGCGGCGGGTCGGTGTGGCCGAACAGGTCGACCGAGCCCGCGAGCCGCGTCGCCAGGTCCCGCACACGGTGACCGGGCAGGCCGTGCGCCGCCCGTGCCGGGTCCGCGAGCCAGAACGAGCGCGTCGCGTTGCGGAACCGGTCGTTCCACTCCGCGAACGGCGGCGGGAACTGCCCCGTGCGCCACCCGCCCGGGCCGACGTCCCACGGCTCCGCGACGAGCTTGAGGCCGTGCAGGCTCGGGTCGACCTGCGCCGCGACCAGCAGCGGGTGGTCGGGCGTGAAGCCGTCCGCGTCGCGTCCCAGCGTCACCGCGAGATCGAACCGGAACCCGTCGACCCCGACCACGTCCGCCCAGTAGCGCAGCGAGTCGAGCGTCATGCCGACGACCGCCGAGCGGCGGAAGTCGAGCGTGTTGCCGGTGCCCGTCACGTCCGCCAGGCGGGCCGGGACGCCGCCGTCGTGCGCGTAGTACAGCGTCGAGTCGAGCCCGCGCCACGACAGGTGCTGCCCCGGCAGGCCGCCCTCGCACGTGTGGTTGTAGACGACGTCGAGCAGGACCTCGAGGCCGGCCTCGTGCAGGTCGTGGACGGCGCGGCGGACCTCCTCCAGCACCGCGTCGGCCCCGAGCGCGCGCGCCTCCTTCGTCGCGTACGCGGCGTGCGGCGCGAAGTAGCCGAGCGTCGAGTAGCCCCAGTAGTTGGTGAGGCCCTTCTCGACGAGGTGCGGCTCCGACGAGAACGCGTGGATCGGCAGCAGCTCGACCGCGGTCACGCCCAGGCCCAGCAGGTGGTCGACGACCGCCGGGTGCGCCAGACCGGCGTACGTGCCGCGCAGCTCCGGGGGCAGCGCGTCGTGCAGTGCCGTGAGCCCCTTGACGTGCGCCTCGTACACGACCGTGTGCGACCACGGCGTCCACGGGCGGTTCGCCGTCGGGTCCGGTCCGGGCAGGGTCCGCGTGTCCACGACCACCGAGAACGGCACGTGCCCCGCCGAGTCGCGGTGGTCCGCCGCGCCGTACGGGTCGCCGTGCAGGTCGTCGTCCACGACGTGGCCGTACGTCTGGGGGACGTGCTCGACGTCGCCCACCAGCCCGCGCGCGTACGGGTCGACCAGCAGCTTGCGCGGGTTGTACCGGAGGCCCGCCGACGGGTTCCACGGGCCGTGCGCCCGGAACCCGTAGCGCTGCCCCGGGCGGATCCCCGGGACCGACGCCGAGAACACGCCCTGCACCGGGCCGGACAGCGTGATCCGGCGCTCGGTCAGCGTCCCCTCGACACCGTCGAACAGGCACAGCTCGACCGCGGTCGCGTGCGACGCGAGCACCGCGACGTCCACCCCCTCGTCGGTCACGTGGACACCGAGCCGGGGCGGCCGTCGGGACGGGGCGGTCGCACTCACACCCGCCATTGTGCTGGACGGACGTGACACCCGTGGGTCGGGTGTGCGTCGGGGCGACGTCACGCGCGGCGCACCCGCCGCCCTTCCACACCCTTCCGCCCCTCGACACGGCGGACCGGGGCGGCCGTCGCGGGCGGTAACGTCTCCGCCGTGAGGATCGTCGTCTGCGTCAAGCACGTCCCGGACATCCAGTCGGAGCGGGCCCTCGGCCCCGACGGTCGCGCGGTGCGCGACGGCGGGGACGGCACGCTCAACGAGCTGGACGAGAACGCCCTCGAGGCCGCGCTCGCGCTCGTCGAGTCCCTCGGCGAGGGATCCGTCGTGGCCCTGACCGTCGGCCCGGACGACGCCGCCGACGCGGTCCGCAAGGGCCTGCAGATGGGCGCCGACGAGGCCGTGCACGTCGTCGACGACGCGATCGCCGGCTCCGACGCGATCGGCACCGCGCGCGTGCTCGCCGCCGCCGTGCAGCACCTCGCCGCGCAGGAGCCCGTCGACCTCGTCGTCACCGGCATGGCAGGCCTCGACGGCCTCACCTCGCTGCTCCCGACGGCTCTCGCGACGCTGCTCGACCTGCCCGCGCTGCCGCTCGGCGCCGAGCTCACGGTCGACACCGCCGCCCGCACCGTCCGCGTGCGCCGCAACCTCGACCACGCGACCGAGGTCCTCGAGGCCCCGCTGCCCGCCGTCGTGTCCGTGACGGACCAGGCCAACGAGCCGCGGTACCCGAACTTCAAGGGCATCATGGCCGCCCGCAAGAAGCCCGTCACGACGCTCGCGCTCGCCGACCTCGGCCTCGACGCGTCGGCCGTCGGTGCCGCGGGTGCGCGCACCGAGGTCGTCGCCGCGGCGGCCCGGCCGGCCCGCGACAACCGCGTGCTCGTCACCGACGACGGCGAGGCCGGCGTGAAGCTCGCGCGCTACCTCGTCGAGAACAAGCTCGTCTGAGCCCCCGTCCGCACCGCCCGGACGCCCGGGCTCCTCGCACCACCCGAGAATCGAGAACGCCGTGACCGGAACGACAGCGCCCGTCCTCGTCCTGCTCGACCACACGCCCGAGGGCGCGCTGCGCAGCCCCGTCCGCGAGATCGCGACGCTCGCCGCGTCCCTCGCCGGTGGTGCCGGCGTGCACGGCGTGTGGCCCGCGGACACCGAGCCCTCGGCGGACGTCCTCGCCGAGCTCGGCGCGCTCGGCGTCACGCAGGTGCACCGCGTCGTCGCGGACGCCGACCTGCACCTCACGGCCGTCCTCGCCGAGGCGCTCGGCTCGGTCGTCACGACGACCGGGGCCGGGCTCGTGCTGCTCGTGTCGTCGTTCGAGAACAAGGAGGCCGCGGCGCGCCTCGCCGTCGCCACCGGCGCCGGGGTCGTGACCGACGCCGACGGGCTCGTCGTCGAGGACGGGCGCTACGTCGCCTCCAAGACCGTCTTCGCCGGCACCTGGAACACGCGCTGCGCCGTGACCGCGCCGCTCGCCGTCGTGACGGTCAAGGCCAACTCCGTCGTCGTCGACGCGTCGGCGACCGGCGGGGCGCCCGAGGTCGTGCCGCACGCGGTGGCGGCGTCCGAGGGTGCGCGCCGCGTGACGCTCGTCGAGCGGACCGAGCGCCCCACCAGCGGCCGTCCTGACCTCGGCAGCGCGCACGTCGTCGTCGTCGGCGGGCGCGGCACCGAGGGCGACTTCTCGGCCGTCGAGGAGCTCGCCGACGTCCTCGGCGGTGCCGTCGGCGCGACGCGCGTCGCGACCGACGAGGGTTGGATCGGCCACGACGCGCAGATCGGCCAGACCGGCGTCACCGTCTCGCCGCGCCTCTACATCGGCGCCGGCGTGTCCGGCGCCGTGCACCACCGCGGCGGCATGCAGGCGTCCGGCACGATCGTCGCGGTCAACGCCGACGCCGACGCCCCCATCTTCGAGATCGCCGACTTCGGCGTCGTGGGCGACCTGTTCACGGTCCTCCCGCAGGCGGCGGCCGAGCTCCGCCGCCTCACGTCCGAGGGCTGACCGGCACCGCAGCGCAGGAGCCGCCGGGCCTTCGGCACCGACGGCTGCGCCACACCGACACCGACAGGGGTGCCGTCCCGCACCTGCGGACGGCACCCCTGTCGGTGTCGAGTCGGGTCAGGAGAGGTCGCGGAGCCAGCGGAGGGCGGCGACGCCCTGGGCGGCCTGGAAGCGGCGCAGGTTCGGGATGCCCGGGGGCGGCGGCTGCAGCGACGAGGAGATGAAGTACCCGGACAGGCCCGCGAGGACGGCGCGCAGGTCGTCGTCCGTCACACCCTCGCTGACGGCGGACGCGCGGAAGACGGTGTGCGGGTCGCCGCCGCCCTGGAGCGACACGCTCGGCAGCATGAACGCCCAGTCGAGCCACGGGGCGCCGATCGCGGCGTGCGGCCAGTCGATGAGCCAGACGCGGTGCTGGTCGTCGATCATCACGTTGTCCGCGCGCAGGTCGCCGTGCACGAGCGCGTCGCCCGCGCAGACCCGCAGGGCCTCCTGCTCCCGCAGGACGAGCTTCTCGTGGTGGTCCCGCGCCCACTGGCCCAGGTCGCCGGCGCGGGCGACGACGCCCTCGCGGGTCGCCTCGTCGAGGTCGACCATGCGGCGCCAGCCGGTGAAGTCCTCGCTGAGCACGTCGTCGATGCGCGGCAGGCCGTGACCGGGAAGGGGCTCGACGTCCGCAAGCGCTCCCACGGCGTCCGCGACGGCGGCGAGGTCGGCGGGACGCCACGGGAGCTCGGGGGAGCGGCCGTGCACGACCTCGAAGCCGAGGATCACCCAGTCGCCGTCGTCGTCGGACCACAGCATGCGCGGCGCGGGCACCTGCGGGGGCAGGGCGGCGGCGACGCGCGTCTCGGCACGCGCGAGGTGCGGCGAGACGGGGTTCTGCTCGGCGGACACGGCCTTGACGAAGACGCCCCGGCCGTCGGCGAACTCGAGGACGGCGGCGAACCCGGGGCTGAACCCGCTGGTCGCGCTGATCTCGGCGGTCACCTGCGACCCGGCGAGCGCGCTGATGCGCTCGCGGACGTGCCGGGGCAGGTCACGCCAGTCCAGCCGCTGGCCGCTGAACGCGGGCGGCAGGGCGATGACCTCGTCGGCACTCACGGCGCACATCCTGCCAGGCCGCGTCGACGTCTTTCGAGGGTGAGACCACGCTGCGGCCGGGCAGCCGCACGGGCGGCCGCGGTCCGGGGTCCCGCGCGCACGTTCGTAGACTGGTGCGGATGACTGCGTACCTCGACCATGCGGCGACCACGCCCATGCTCCCGGGGGCTGCGCGCGTGCTCACCGAGCACCTGGCGCACCCGGGCAACCCGTCGTCGCTGCACGGCTCGGGCCGGGCGGCGCGACGCGTCGTCGAGGAAGCGCGCGAGACGGCCGCGGCAGCGCTCGGTGCGCGGCCGAGCGAGGTCGTGTGGACGTCGGGCGGTACCGAGGCCGACAACCTCGCGGTCAAGGGCCTGTTCTGGGCGCGCCGCACGCAGGACCCGTCGCGGCGCCGCATCCTCGTGTCGGCGGTCGAGCACCACGCAGTCCTCGACCCGGCGTTCTGGATGGCGGAGCACGCGGGCGCGGAGCTGGTGCTGCTGCCGGTCGACGCCGACGGCGTGGTGGACGTCGCCGCGCTCCGCGACGAGCTCGAGCAGAACGGTGCGCAGGCGGCGCTGCTGTCGGTGATGTGGGCGAACAACGAGGTCGGTGCGCTGCAGCCGCTCGACGAGGTGGTCGCGCTCGCGCGGCGGCACGGGGTCCCGGTGCACGCGGACGCGGTGCAGGCCGTGGGGCAGGTGCCGGTGGACTTCGCGGCGTCGGGGCTGGACGCCATGACCGTGTCCGGGCACAAGATCGGCGGGCCCGGCGGGGTCGGCGCGCTGCTCGCGCGGCGCGGGCTCGACCTCACGCCCGTGCTGCACGGCGGCGGGCAGGAGCGAGGCGTCCGCTCGGGCACGCTCGCGGCACCGCTCGTCGCGTCGTTCGCGGCCGCCCTCGACGAGGCCGTGCGCGAGCGGCCGGCGTACGCGGCTCGGGTCGGTGCGCTGCGCGACCGGCTGGTCGCGGGAGTGCGCGCCGCGGTGCCGGACGCCGTGCTGCGCGGTCCCGCCGACGCCGACCGGCGGCTGCCCGCCAACGCGCACTTCACGTTCCCCGGCTGCGAGGGCGACTCGCTGCTCTACCTGCTCGACTCCGCGGGCGTCGAGGCGTCGACGGGGTCCGCGTGCCAGGCGGGCGTACCGCGCCCGAGCCACGTGCTGCTCGCGATGGGCGTCGACGAGGACGACGCGCGCGGTGCGCTGCGGTTCACCCTCGGGCACACGTCGACCGAGGCGGACGTCGCGGCGCTGCACGCGGCCCTGCCCGCGGTCGTCGAGCGCGCGCGGGCTGCCGGACTCGCGGGCCGGGGGAGCACGCCGGCGGTGATGGCCTGATGCGCGTCCTGGCCGCCCTGTCCGGCGGCGTCGACTCCGCGGTCGCGGCCGCGCGCGCGGTCGACGCGGGGCACGACGTCGTCGGCGTGCACATGGCGCTGTCCCGCACGCGCGACCAGTTCCGCACCGGCTCGCGCGGCTGCTGCTCGATCGAGGACGCGGGCGACGCGCGCCGAGCCGCCGACGTCCTCGGCATCCCGTACTACGTGTGGGACCTGTCCGAGCGGTTCGAGGACACCGTCGTCGCCGACTTCCTCAGCGAGTACGAGGCGGGTCGGACGCCCAACCCGTGCGTGCGGTGCAACGAGCACATCAAGTTCGCCGCGCTGCTCGACAAGGCCGTCGCGCTCGGGTTCGACGCGGTCTGCACGGGTCACTACGCGCGCGTCGAGGTGCGCGACGACGGCACGCGCGAGCTGCACCGCGCACGGGACGCCGCCAAGGACCAGTCCTACGTGCTCGCCGTCATGGGCCCCGAGCGCCTCGCGCGGTCGCTCTTCCCGCTCGGTGACGTCGCGTCGAAGGACGAGACCCGGGCCGAGGCCGCCGCACGCGGCCTGTCGGTGTCGGCCAAGCCGGACTCGTACGACATCTGCTTCGTCGCCGACGGCGACACCCAGGGGTTCCTGCGGGACCGGCTCGGGTCGCGCGAGGGCGAGATCGTCGACACGTCCGGCGAGGTCGTCGGGCGGCACGACGGCGCGTACGCGTACACCGTCGGGCAGCGCAAGGGCCTCGCGCTCGGGCGGCCCGCACCCGACGGGAGGCCGCGGTACGTCCTGTCGGTCGAGCCCGTGCGGAACCGGGTCGTCGTCGGGTCGGCCGAGGAGCTCGCCGTGGGCGCGGTCGAGGCCGACCGCGGCGTGTGGTTCGCCGCGCCCGGGTCCGCACCCTTCGCGTGCGAGGTGCAGGTGCGCGCGCACGGCGCGCCGGTGCCCGCGGTCGCGACCGCGCGACCGGACGGGACGCTGCGCGTCGAGGTCGACGCGGCCGCGGGACTGCGCGGGGTCGCGCCGGGCCAGTCGCTCGTCGTCTACGCCGGCACACGCGTGCTCGGGCAGGCGACCGTGACGGGCACGCGGCGCCCCGCGTCGTCGTCCGCGCCGCCCGGTCGCGCGGACTCCGCCGCTGCGCTCGGCACGGCCGCCGCGGGCGTGCACCGGTGAGCGCCCGCCCTGGCATCAGCGGCACCGGGCCCTGGCCCGGCACGGACGCGCTCGAGGCGCAGTCGTCGGTCGTCGGCGACCTCGTCGGCGTCCCGTCGGAGCTGCAGGGCCTGCCGTTCGCGGTGCTGCTGCCCGCGCGCGGACCGTGGGGCGACCGCGTCGGCCACGCGGCGGCGCTGCTCGAGGAGCTGCCCACCGAGCTCGGGCCGCACGGCTGGAAGCTCGCCGACCGGCCCGGCGGCGACCTCGCCCGCGCGCGGGCGTTCGTCCGGGAGGACCTCGACGCGCTCGCGGTCGCGGCGCACGGGTACACCGGGCCGCTCGTCGTGCCCGTCGCCGGACCGCTGACCCTCGCGGCGAGCCTCTACCTGGCGCGCGGCGACCGAGTGCTGTCCGACGCGGGCGCGGTGCGCGAGCTCGCCGAGTCGCTCGCGCAGGGCGCCGGCGCGCACGTCGCCGCGGTCCGGCGCGTCGTGCCCGGTGCCGAGGTCACCGTGCTCCTGCACGAGCCGCTGCTCGCGCAGGTCGTCGCGGGCGTGCTGCCGACGTTCTCGGGGTACGCGGCGCTCCGTGCCGTGCGCGGGCCGGTCGCGGCCGAGCGGATCGCGACCGTCGCCGCGGGCGTGCGCTCGGGCGGCGCGTCCGCCGTCGCGGTGCACGGCGGGACGGCGTGGGCGGCCGTGCCCGCGATCCGGGCCGCCGGGGTCGACGGGCTCGCGCTCGCGGTCGGCGGCATCGGCGAGCAGGGCTGGGAGCGCGTCGCCGAGGCCGTCGAGGGCGGGCTGCGGCTGTGGGCCGAGCTGCCGCCGCAGGCGTCGTCGCAGTGCGCGGGACCCGACGTCGTCGGGCAGGCCGACGCGCTGACGCGGCCGTGGCGGTCGGTCGGTCTGACGCAGTCGGGGTTGAAGGACGTGGTGCTGCTGGCCGGCGAGGCGCCCGGGCGGTCGTCGCCCGACGACGCGCGCGCGGCCCTGGCCGGGCTCGTGCGGGCCGGCCGGATCGTGGCGGAACGAGCGGAGGCATGAGCGAGGCGATGACCGAGCCGACGAACGAACCCCTGAGCACGGGACCGACCCCGCGGCAGCCGGTGCTGCGCTCCCGACGACAGGCGCTCGGGGTCCTGCTGGCCAGCGGCGCGGCGATCGTGGGCATCGTCGTCCTCGTCGTGCTGTGGCTGTCCGTCGGGGCACGGACGCTCGAGGCGTCGGCCGCCGGCGGCGATCCGTGCCTCGAGGCGTACGCCGCCGACCAGGCCGGCGCCGAGGTGTCGTACGGCGCGCTGCCCCCGCAGGCGGTGTGCTCGTGGGAGGTCGACGGCGAGCGGCAGGAGGTCGTCGTCACGTCGGCGCCCACGGCGCTCGCGGCGACGGCGACCGTGCTGGCCGTCGGCGGCGTGATCGGCGCCGTCGCCCTGCTCGTGGTGCCGCGGCTGCGCGACTCGCGCTGACGGGCGCCTGGCGGCGCGTGTCGGCGGTGGGCGCGATGATGTGCGGGTGACCGACGCCGCCGACGACGCCCTCGCGACCGCGCCCGACCAGGAGGTCCCCGCCGACGCCCGGCACCGGTGGACCGAGCTGGCGGAGCGCATCGCCGCCGACCAGTTCGCCTACTACGTGCTCGACGCGCCGCCCGCGTCGGACGCCGACTACGACGCCCGCATGCGTGAGCTCGAGGCGCTCGAGGAGCAGTACCCGGGGCTGCTGACGCCGGACTCCCCGACGCAGCGCGTGGGCGGGACGTTCTCGACGGACTTCGCGACGGTCGACCACGTCGAGCGCATGCTGTCGCTCGACAACGCGTTCTCGGACGAGGACGTCGCCACGTGGGCGGACCGCGCGCTGCGGGACCTCAACGGTGCGCAGCCGCACTACCTGTGCGAGCTCAAGATCGACGGTCTCGCGATCGCGCTGCTGTACGAGAAGGGCCGGCTCGTGCGGGCCGCGACGCGCGGCGACGGGCGGACGGGCGAGGTCGTGACGCTCAACGTCCGCACGATCTCCTCGATCCCCGACGTGCTCGCGGGCGACCCGTCGACCCACCCGGAGCTCATCGAGATCCGCGGCGAGGTCTTCCTGCCGGTCGAGGCGTTCGAGCGGCTCAACGAGGCGCAGGTCGCCGCCGGCAAGCCGCCGTTCGCCAACCCGCGCAACGCGGCCGCGGGCTCGCTGCGGCAGAAGGACCCGCGCGTCACCGCGACGCGCCCGCTCGGGATGTACGCGCACGGGATCGGCGCGCTGCGCTGGGGCCCCGACGGCGGTCCCGGGATCACGCGGCAGTCGCAGGTGTACGACCTGCTGGCGTCGTGGGGCGTGCCGACGTCGGGCCACACGCGCGTGGTCGACGACCTCGACGGCGTGCGGGAGATGATCGCGTACTACGGCGAGCACCGGCACGACGTCGAGCACGAGATCGACGGCATCGTCGTCAAGGTCGACGAGATCGACCTCCAGCGCCGCCTGGGCTCGACGAGCCGCGCGCCGCGCTGGGCGATCGCCTACAAGTACCCGCCCGAGGAGGTCGTGACGCGGCTGCTCGCGATCGAGGTCGGCATCGGCCGGACCGGGCGCGCGACGCCGTTCGCCGTCATGGAGCCCGTGTTCGTGTCCGGCAGCACCGTGCGGCAGGCGACGCTGCACAACCAGGACGTCGTGAAGGTCAAGGGCGTCAAGGTCGGCGACATGGTCGTGCTGCGCAAGGCGGGCGACGTCATCCCCGAGATCGTCGGCCCCGCGCCCGCGGCCACCGACGACACCGTCGAGCGCGTCGAGTGGCAGATGCCCACCGACTGCCCGGTGTGCGGCACGCCGCTGCGCCCGATGCGCGAGGGCGACGTGGACCTGCGCTGCCCGAACGCCGAGTCGTGCCCCGCCCAGGTGCTGGGCCGTGTCGAGCACATCGGCTCGCGCGGCGCGTTCGACATCGAGGCGCTCGGCGAGGTCACCGCCGCGGCGCTCACGCAGCCCGTCGTGCCCGAGGTGCCGCCGCTGCGCACGGAGGCCGACCTGTTCGCGCTGGTCGGGTACGCGCCCGACGCGCCGGAGGACGAGCGCGCCCGGGTCCGCGAGGCGAGCCTGCGGATGCTCGGCGGGATCGAGGTCGTCGTCCGCGACCCGGAGACCGGCCTGCCGCGCGAGGACGGGGACGGCAACGTGCGTCGCCGCGCGCCGTTCCGCCGGCAGCTCACCTGGTCGAAGGCCGAGCGGGCGCGCGCCGAGGCCGAGGGACGGACGCTGCCGGACTGGGAGCCGTCGGCCGCGGCCCGCACGCTGCTCGACCAGCTCGACCTCGCGAAGGAGAAGGAGCTCTGGCGCGTGCTCGTCGCGCTGAGCATCCGCAACGTGGGCCCGACCGCGGCGCGGGCGCTGGCCCAGGAGTTCCGGTCGATGGCGCGCCTGCGGGAGGTCGTCGAGGGCGACCCCGCCGTCGCCGCCGAGCGGCTGTCGGGCGTCGAGGGCGTCGGGCCGACCATCGTGCAGTCGCTCGTCGACTGGTTCGCGACGCCGTGGCACGCCGCGATCGTCGACGCGTGGGCGGCCGCAGGCGTGCGCATGGAGGACGCGGCCGTCGAGGGCGTGACGCGGACGCTCGAGGTCACCGACGAGGGCGGCACGGTGCGCGGGCTGACGGTCGTCGTCACCGGCGGGCTCGAGCGGTTCAGCCGCGACGAGGCGAAGGAGGCGATCCTGTCCCGCGGCGGCAAGGCCGCGGGCAGCGTCTCGAAGAAGACCGACTTCGTCGTCGTCGGGGAGAACGCGGGGACCAAGGAGACCAAGGCGCGCGAGCTCGGGCTGCGGATCCTCGACGAGGCCGGCTTCGAGGCGTTGCTGGCCGGCGGCCCGGACGCGGTCCCCGCGCCCGTCGAGGCGCAGGCCGACGGCGGCGCCGCGACGGACGACGGTGCGGACGGGGGCGCCGCGTGAAGGTCGCCGTCGACACCGGGCCGGTCGTCCGCCGGGCGACACCCGCGGACGTCGACGACGCGGGTGCGCTGACCGCCGAGGCGTACGTGGCCGACGGACTGCTGCGCGACGAGGACGACTACACGGCTGAGCTGCGGGACGCGCGGCGGCGCGCTCGCGAGGCGATCCTGCTGGTGGCGACGGTGCCGCGCGAGCCCGACGGTGGCCGCGGGCACGCCGGAGCAGGGGGCGACGGCGGGGCCGGGCCCGGTGGCGGCGACGGCGGGCACACCGACGGCGACGCGCGGCCGGACGACGTCGTCGTGGGCACCGTGACGCTCGCGCCGTACGGCACGTCGTACGCGGAGGTCGCGGAGCCCGGCGAGCTCGAGATCCGGATGCTCGCGGTCGCGCCCGAGGCGCGCGGGCGGGGGATCGCCGAGGCGCTCATGACGCACGCGCTGCGGCACGCGGTCGCGGAGGGTGCCCGCCGTGTCGTGCTGTCGACGAGCGACGCGATGCGCGCCGCGCAGCGGCTGTACGACCGGCTCGGGTTCGTGCACGACGAGCCGCGCGACTGGAGCCACCACGGCTTGTGCGTCCGCGTGCGGACGTGGACACCGCCGGACGCGCCGGGCGCGGTCGTCGAGGCCGCCACGTGGCCGGCGCTGCGCACGACCGTGACGTCGGACGGGTGGCGCGTGGGCGAGTCGGGCGGGCTCACGCGTCGCGCGAACAGCACGCTGCCGCTGACCCGGGCCGCCGACCTCGGCGCGGCGGTCGACGAGGTCGAGGCGGTGTACCGCGCGGCCGGGCTGCCGTCGACGTTCCGGGTCGGCCCGACGACGGGCGGCCCGTCGCTGCACGACGCGCTCCTGGCGCGCGGGTACGCGGCGGTCTCCGGTGCCGACGTGCTGGTGCGGGACGTCGACGGTCCCTCGGCCCACACGGGTGGCGGCGTCGACGTGCGGGTCGCGGCGCACCCGGACGACGCATGGCTCGCGGCGTGGATCGGCGTGAAGAGCGCCGGTGCCGACCTGGGGACGGCGCGCGCGATCCTCGACGGCTCGCCGGGCGTCTACCTGACCGCGCTCGACGGGGGCCGCCCGATGGGCGTGATCCGCGCGGCGTTCGCGGAGGACTGGGTGGGACTGTCGTGCCTGGTCGTCGTGCCCGAGGCGCGGCGGCGCGGGCTCGCGCGGACGCTCACGCTGCGGGCGCTGGACGCCGCGCGCACCCGCGGTGCCCGTCGCGCGTTCCTGCAGGTCGAGCCGCACAACACGGCGGCCGCCCGGCTGTACACGGGCCTCGGGTTCGCGCCCGCGGACCGGTACCTCTACCTCGAGCGGGCGCTCACGACGTCCTGAGTCGAACGCTCGACGTCGTCGCGTGCCACCGGGGTCGCCCTCGGCTCGTCCGCTGGTGAGCTCGTCACCTCGTGCCGAGTGCGTCAGCTCCGGCTCACGAACGCGGCGCGGACTGACGGACTGACGGGCGACGGGTGTTCCCGGCGGCGCGTCAGCCGACGAGCGCGTCGATCGCGGTGGGGGACAGCACGTGCTCGGCGGCCATGGCGGCCGCGCCGAGCACGCCGGCCCGCACGCCGGTGCGGGTGGTGACGATGCGCAGGTGCTGGGTGGCCAGCGGCAGCGACCGGCGGTAGACGACCTCGCGGATCCCGGCGAGCAGGTGCTCGCCGGCCTCGGCGACGATGCCGCCGACCACGATCATCGACGGGTTGAGCAGGCTGACGCACGCGGCGAGCACCTCGCCGATGTGCCGTCCGGCCTCGCGGACCTCACGCCCGGCGGCGAGGTCACCCGCGCGGACGAGCGCGACGACGTCGGCGCTGCTGCCCGCGGCGAGCCCTTGCTCGCGCAGCGCGGTGGCGATCGCGGGTCCGGCGGCGACGGCCTCGAGGCAGCCGGTGTTGCCGCACCGGCAGGGCAGGTCGAGACCGCCGGGGACGGCGATGTGGCCGAGGTCGCCCGCAGCGCCCTGGGCGCCGCGCCGGATCGCGCCGTCGGAGATGATCCCCGCGCCGATGCCGGTCGCGACCTTGACGAACAGCAGGTGGTCGACGGACCGCCACGCGGTGGCGTGCTCGCCGAGCGCCATGATGTTGACGTCGTTGTCGACGAGGACGGGCACCCCGAGCTGCCGCGTGAGGTGGCCCGGGACGTCGGCGTCGTCCCAGCCCGGCATGATCGGCGGGTTGATGGGCCGGCCGGTCGAGTGCTCGACGGGTCCGGGGAGCCCGACGCCGACGCTCACGAGGTCGTCCGGGTCGCGCCGGGCGGTCGCGAGCAGTCCCAGGCCCAGCTCGGCGACGCGGTCGAGCACGGGGGCGGGCCCGTCGGCGATCGCGATGGCCTCCCCGTGCTCGGCGAGGACGGTCCCGGCGAGGTCGGTGACGGCGAGCCGGGCGTGCGTGGCGCCGAGGTCGACGGCGAGGACGACGCGTGCGGCGGGGTTGAACGCGAAGGTCGCGGGCGGGCGGCCGCCGGTGGACGTGGCCTCGCCGGCGGGGGAGACGAGCCCGGAGCCGAGCAGCGCGTCGACGCGCGCGGCGATCGTCGAGCGGGCCTGCCCGGTGAGAGTGGCCAGGTCGGAGCGGGTGCGGGGCTGGCCGTCGCGCAGGAGCTGGAACATCTCGCCGACCCCCGTCGGCCGTGGTGCGGTGCGGGCCAGCTCGTCCATGCGCACAGTGAACCACCCGTCTTTCGTCGATCACGTTCGCATAACTCTGCCACGTCTACGGCAACTTTTGCTTGACCGCCGTCAAAAGTGCCCCTAGGTTCGCCGCATGGTCACCGACGACCGACAGACCGACCCACCGGGTGCCACCTCGCCCGACCGTCCGATCCTCCAGATGCGCGGCATCGTCAAGCAGTTCCCCGGTGCGCGCGCCCTCGACGGCGTCGACCTCGACGTCCGTGCGGGCGAGGTCCACTGCCTGCTCGGCCAGAACGGCGCCGGGAAGTCGACGCTCATCAAGGTCCTCGCGGGCGCGCACCAGCCCGACGAGGGGGAGATCCTCGTCGACGGCACGCCCGTCACCATCGCGAACCCCGTCGCGGGCCTGCGCCTCGGCGTCGCGACCATGTACCAGGAGCTCGACGTCGTCGACGGCCTCTCCGTCGCCGAGAACGTCTACCTGGGCCACGAGCTCGCGAGCGGCGGCTTCACCCAGCGCCGCGCGGCCACGCAGCGGACCCGCGAGGTCCTGCGTCGCCTCGGCCACGGCGACGTGTCCCCGCACCGCGAGGTCGGGTCGCTGCCCGCCGCGGGCAAGCAGATCGTCAGCATGGCGCGCGCGCTCTCCCACGACGCACGCGTCATCGTCATGGACGAGCCGTCCGCCGTGCTCGACAGCGAGGAGGTCGCCAACCTCTTCCGCGTCGTGCGCGAGCTCACCGCGCAGGGCGTGGCCATCGTCTACATCTCTCACCGCCTCGAGGAGATCCGCCAGATCGGCGACCGGATCACCGTCCTCAAGGACGGCCGCACGGTCGCCACCGGCCTGCCCGTCGCGAGCACGCCCACCGACGAGCTCATCCGGCTCATGACCGGGCGCACCGTCGAGTACGCGATCCCGCGCCGCCCCGCGGTGCCCGCCGACGCGCCCGTCGTGCTCTCCGTCGACGGCCTCTCCGTGCGCGGCGAGTTCCACGACGTGTCCTTCGACGTCCGTGCGGGCGAGGTCGTGGGTCTGGCCGGGCTGGTCGGGTCGGGACGCTCCGAGGTGCTCGAGACCGTGTTCGGCGCGCGCCGGCCCACGACCGGCACCGTGAGAGTCGACGGCACGCGCCTGCCCCCCGGCTCGGTCGGTGCGGCCGTGCGCGCCGGCATCGGCCTGTGCCCCGAGGAGCGCAAGAGCCAGGGGCTGCTGCTCGACGAGCCCGTCTACCGGAACATCACGCTCTCCACGTTCACCCGCACGGCCCGCGGCAGCTTCCTCGACGAGCCCACCGAGAAGCGCGCGGCGCGCGAGCAGATCGAGGCGCTCGACCTGCGGCCCGCCGACCCCGACCGCACGGCCCGCACCCTGTCCGGCGGCAACCAGCAGAAGGTGCTGCTCGCCCGCTGGCTCGTGCACGGCTGCCGCGTGCTGCTGCTCGACGAGCCCACGCGCGGTGTCGACGTCGGCGCGCGCGCCGAGATCTACGGCATCGTCGCCGACCTCACCGCCCAGGGCGTCGCCGTCGTCGTCGTGTCCAGCGAGATCGAGGAGGTGCTCGGCCTGTCCGACCGCGTCCTCGTCCTGTCCGAAGGTCGGGTCGTGCACACCGGCCCCGCGTCCGAGATCGACGAGCACCGCGTGCTCGACCTCGTCATGGAAGGAAGTGCCGCGTGAGCGAGCAGGGAACCTCCGCCTCCGCGCGGGTGCCCGCGGCGGACGAGTCCGCCCGCATCGAGAAGACCGGGGGCGCGACCGCGGTCGACCGGCGCTTCCGCAACCCGCTCCGGGGGGCCGCCGGCCGCAACCTCGGCCTCGTCATCGCCCTCGTGCTGGTCTGCCTCGTCGGCGTCCTCACCGCGGGCGAGCGCTTCGCCAGCATCGACAACCTCCTGACGATCCTGCGGCTCGCCGCGGTGCTCGGGGTCATCTCGATCGGCATGACCTTCGTCATCACGGGCGGCGGCATCGACCTGTCGGTCGGCTCCGTCATCGGCCTGTCGTCCGTGTGGGCGTCGACGCTCGCGACGCAGGCGATGGCGAACTACTTCCACTGGTCGGTCATGGTGTTCACCGCGCTCGCGGTGGGCCTCGGCGCGGGGCTCGTCAACGGCGTCCTCATCGCGTACGGCAGGGTCGTGGCGTTCATCGCGACGCTCGCCATGATGGTGGCCGCCCGCGGTCTCGCGGAGATGATCGCCAACCGGCAGACCTGGGTCGTGCGCGTACCGGCGTTCTCCGACGTGTTCCGGCTGCAGCCGCTCGGCATCCCGATGCTCGTGTGGATCTTCGCGGTCGTCGCCGTCGTCGGCTGGGTCCTGCTCAACCGGACGACGTTCGGCCGTCGCACCGTCGCCGTCGGCGGCAACCCGGAGGCCGCGCGTCTGGCCGGCATCAACGTCAAGCGCCACACGATGTACCTGTACGCGCTCGCGGGTCTCACCGCGGGCATCGGCGGCGTCATGATGCTCGGCCGCACCACGGCCGGCTCGTCGACGAACGGCCTGTACTACGAGCTCGACGCGATCGCGGCGGTCGTCGTCGGCGGCACGCTCCTCGCGGGCGGCCGCGGCACCATCGTCGGCACCGTCCTGGGCGTCCTCATCTTCACGACGCTCACCAACGTGTTCACGCAGAACAACCTGTCCATCTCCGCGCAGGCGGTCGCGAAGGGCGTGATCATCGTCGCCGCGGTCATGCTGCAGCAGCGCATCGCCGAGCGGTCCCGCACGGTCACCTAGAGCCGCTGTCCGAAGTCCCCTCGCACCCCTGACACCCCCGCAGCATCCCGATCAAGGAGGATCGTCATGTCCGCACCCCTGCGCCGCCGTGCTCTCGCCCTCGCCGGCACGGCCGCCGCCCTCGCCCTCGTGGTGGGCTGCACGTCCAACACGCCCCAGGACACGTCCGACGACAGCACGGGCGCCGCCGTCGTCCCCGGCACCGAGAACGACGAGCCGGGCGACAAGGTCACCATCGGCTTCTCGGCCCCGGCGGCCGACCACGGCTGGATGGGTGCCATCACCAAGTCGGCCGTCGCGGAGGCCGGCAAGTACTCCGACGTCGAGCTCGTCCAGGCCGAGGCCACGAACGACGTCAACCTGCAGATCAGCCAGATCGAGCAGTTCATCAACGACGGCGTCGACGCGATCGTGCTGCTGCCGTTCGACGGTGCCGCGCTCACCGAGGTCGCGACGCAGGCCATGGAGGCCGGCATCGTCGTCGTCAACGTCGACCGCGAGTTCGACGACCCGAACGCCGCCCGCACGACCGTGCTCGGCGACAACTACGGCATGGGCGTCTCGGCCGGGCACTACATCTGCGAGCAGCTCGGCGGCACGGCCGGTGCGAAGGTCGCGGAGATCGCCGGCATCGACTCGCTGCCGCTCACGCAGGACCGCAGCCGTGGGTTCTCCGACGCGCTGGCCGACTGCGGGCTCGAGGTGAGCAACCGCGTCGCCGCCGACTTCACCGTCCAGGGCGGCGAGGCCGCCGCGGCGAACCTGCTCCAGGCCGCGCCGAAGCTCGACGCGATCTGGAACCACGACGACGACCAGGGCGTCGGCGTCATGGCGGCGATCGAGAACGCGGGCCGCGACGAGTTCTTCATGGTCGGCGGCGCCGGCTCGAAGAACGTCATGGACGCGATCAAGGCCGACAACTCGGTGCTCAAGGCGACGGTCGTCTACCCGTCGACGCAGGCCGCCGACGGCATCAAGCTCGCGCGTCTGCTCGTGCAGCAGAAGGCGATGAGCGACCTCGTCGAGGTCGAGGTGCCGCGCACTGTGCAGCTGTTCGCGCCGGTCGTCACGAAGGACAACGTCGACCAGTACCTGCCGACGGCCTTCGAGTCCTGACCGACCCCGCGCCGGGCGGGCGATCCGCAGGCCCGCCCGGCGCACCCTCGACCCAAGGAGGACACGTGTCCGCACCCGGCACGCTCCCGCGGCTCGGCATCGGCATGGTGGGCTACGCCTTCATGGGCGTCGCGCACTCGCAGGCCTGGCGCAACGCCCCGCGCTTCTTCGAGCTCCCCTTGCACCTGGACCTCGCCGCCGTGGCGGGCCGGAACGCGGACGCCGTGCGCGCCGCGGCCGACCGGCTCGGCTGGCGCGACACCGAGACCGACTGGAAGGCGCTCGTCGCCCGCGACGACGTCGACCTGGTCGACGTGTGCACGCCCGGCGACACGCACGCCGAGATCGCGGTGACCGCCCTCGAGGCGGGCAAGCACGTCCTGTGCGAGAAGCCGCTCGCGAACACCGTCGCCGAGGCCGAGGCGATGGTCCGGGCCGCGGACGCCGCGCGCTCGTCCGGGGCGCTGGCCATGGTCGGCTTCACCTACCGGCGGGTCCCGGCGATCCAGCTCGCGCAGCGGCTCGTCGCCGAGGGGCGCATCGGGACCGTCCGGCACGTGCGCGCGCAGTACCTGCAGGACTGGATCGCCGACCCGCAGGCGCCGCTGTCGTGGCGCCTCGACAAGCAGAAGGCCGGGTCCGGGGCGCTCGGGGACATCGGCGCGCACGTCGTCGACCTCGCGCAGTTCATCACCGGCGAGCACCTCACCGGGGTGTCCGCGCTGCTCGAGACGTTCGTCAAGGAGCGCCCGCTCGCGGGCGAGTTCAGCGGGCTGTCGGGCAGCGGTGACGCGAGCGGCGCGACCGGCCCGGTCACCGTCGACGACGCCGCCGTCTTCCTCGCGCGGCTGTCCGGCGGCGGCCTCGCGACGTTCGAGGCGACCCGGTTCGCGTACGGCCGCAAGAACGCGATCCGTGTCGAGGTCAACGGCTCCGCCGGCTCGCTCGCGTTCGACTTCGAGGACATGAACGTCCTGCACTACTTCGACGCGCGCCAGGACGCCTGGGAGGCCGGTTTCCGGCGCATCGTCGTGACCGAGCCCGAGCACGCCTACGTCGGCGCGTGGTGGCCCGCGGGCCACGGGCTCGGGTACGAGCACGCGTTCACGCACCAGGCCGTCGACCTCGTCAACGACGTGGCCGCGCACCGCCAGCCCCGGCCGTCGTTCGCCGACGGCCTGCAGGTGCAGCGCGTGCTCGACGCCGTCGAGCGCTCCGCCGCCGACCGCAGCACCTGGACCGACATCCCCGCACCGACGCCCGCGCCGGCTGAGACGGAGGCCTGACGATGACCCGACCCATCACGCTGTTCACCGGCCAGTGGGCCGACCTGCCGTTCGAGGAGGTCGCGCGCCTCGCCGCCGGCTGGGGCTACGACGGCCTCGAGATCGCCTGCTGGGGCGACCACCTGGACCCGTGGCGGTGGGACGACGACGCGTACGTCGACTCGCGCCGCGAGATCCTCGACCGGCACGGCCTCAAGGTGTGGGCCATCTCGAACCACCTCAAGGGCCAGGCCGTCTGCGACGACCCGATCGACCAGCGGCACCGCGACATGCTGTCCGACCGCGTGTGGGGCGACGGCGACCCCGAGGGCGTGCGGCAGCGCGCGGCCGAGGAGATGCAGCACACCGCGCGGTTCGCCGCGAAGCTCGGCGTCGACACCGTCGTCGGCTTCACGGGCTCGTCGATCTGGAAGTACGTCGCGATGTTCCCGCCGGTCTCGCAGGAGGCCGTCGACGCGGGCTACCAGGACTTCGCCGACCGCTGGAACCCGATCCTCGACGTGTTCGACGAGGTCGGCGTGCGGTTCGCGCACGAGGTGCACCCCAGCGAGATCGCGTACGACTACTGGACGACCGTGCGCACCCTCGAGGCCATCGGCCACCGCGAGGCGTTCGGCCTCAACTGGGACCCCAGCCACTTCGTCTGGCAGCAGCTCGACCCGGTCGACTTCATCCTCGAGTTCCGCGACCGGATCTACCACGTCGACTGCAAGGACGTGAAGCTCCGCCTCGGCAACGGCCGCAACGGCCGCCTGTCGTCGCACCTCGCGTGGGCCGACCCGCGGCGCGGCTGGGACTTCGTGTCGACCGGGCGCGGGGACGTGCCGTGGGAGGCGTCGTTCCGGGCGCTCAACCACATCGGGTACGACGGGCCGATCTCGGTCGAGTGGGAGGACGCGGGCATGGACCGGCTGCTTGGCGCGCCCGAGGCGCTCGAGTTCGTCCGCCGCAATGCGTTCGACCCGCCCGCCGCCGCGTTCGACGCGGCCTTCAGCACGCGCTGACGCCGCCGCGCGCGGTCGCCGCGTCGCCGGTCGGGTCCTCCAGGGAGGGGGACGACCCGACCGGCGACGGGTGCGTCGCGGGGCCGGTCGAACCGCCCTCGCGGACGGACGCCGTCCTCTAGCGTGCGCGTATGGCCGGGGGCATGCAGGAGGTCACGTTCGACGAGGG
Organism: Cellulomonas sp. H30R-01; assembly: GCF_010119915.1. Classification (NCBI taxonomy): domain Bacteria; kingdom Bacillati; phylum Actinomycetota; class Actinomycetes; order Micrococcales; family Cellulomonadaceae; genus Cellulomonas; species Cellulomonas sp. H30R-01. The sequence goes on from NZ_CP048210.1 coordinate 507,814, forward strand.
TGAGCCGCGCACCGACGCCGTGCCGCCCGCGCCGGTGCGGTCAGCGTCGGCCCGGCGACGGGTCGTGGTCGCCGTGGGGGTCGTCGTGGTCGCGGCCCTTGTCGCCGTCGGAACCCAGCGTGTGCTCGACGAGCGCCGCGCGGAGGCCGACGCGACGCTCGCCGCGCGTCACGCGGACGCCGCCGGCGTCGTCGCACCCTTCGACGCCGGTGTGCGCGCCCACCCCGGACCGGCGCCCGACGTCCGGACCGAGTCGCTCGCCACCGTCGACGGCACGATGGTCGGGCTGCGCCAGCGTGACGGCTGGAGCCTCGTCGGTCTGCACCCGGACGACTGGTCGTCGCGGTGGGAGACCCCCGTCCCCCGCGTGCTGCCCCGGGAACGGCCGTACTGGATCGAGGACGAGGACCTCGACGCGCTCGCGGGCCCACGCGACATCGACCCCCTGGCCGTGGCGGGGGCGCTCGGCGGCGACCCGTGGTGCGTCCGCGCAGGCGGTGACCGGCCGCTCGCCGTCTGCGGGCTCCAGTACGGCGCTCTCGTCCTGGGTGCCCCGCTGTCCTCGACGTGGTGGGTCGTCGACGCCACGAGCGGCGAGGTCGTCCGCACGGGAACGGCCGGGCCGGCCGAGTGGGTCGGCATGACCGGCGACGCCCTCGTCCGCGTGCACGGGATCGACACCGCGGCCCACGACGCCGGCTCCGAGAGGCCGGCGGGCTGGGCGGTCGAGGCGACCGACCCGGTCACCGGCGACACGCGGTGGACGTGGGACGCGCCCCCGACCGACGCCCCGTCGGACTCCCCGTCCGCTGCCGGCACACCGGGTGACCCGGAGGCGATGCCCTCGGTCGTGCTCGGCACGGCCCGCCTGGGCCGTGTGCTGGTCTGGCTCGGGGAGACGGCCTGGGTGCTCGACCACCACGGTCGGGTCGTCGAGGAGGTGAGCGTCCCCCAGGGTGAGGGCGTCGCGCTCGGGCGGAACGGCCGCGCCGGGCTGGTCGGCGGCCGCGTCACGGGTGACGACGGATTCGTCCGGCAGGAGACCCTCGCGCAGGTAGCGATCGACGACGGCACGCTCCCCGACGACGTGCTCGTCATGCGCAGCGGGCTCGCCGGCGCGGACATGATCGTCCGGTCGTCGGACGGGCGCGACCGGTGGATCAGCCCGCTCCCGCGCCTCCCGCTCGCCGTGCTCGACAGCGACGTCCTCGTCCGCACCCACACCGGCCTCGCGCGGCTCGACGGCCTCGACGGCACGGTGGTGTGGTCGGTCGAGAGCGGTGTCGACGCCGACGTCGTCGTCACCGACGGCCGGACGCTCCTCGTCCGCGTGGGCGACACGCTGCGGGCGCTGGCATGGTCCACCGGCGAGGTCGAGTGGGAGCGGACGCTCGCCGACGTGGGCCTCGCCGGGGAGATCCGGTCCGTGCGCCTCGACCCCGCCCTGCGCCGGCTCGTCGCGTCGTTCGACGACGAGCTGCGTGTCCTGCCCTGACCCGTCCCCTCCGTCGTGCCGGCCGGGTGCCGTCGCAGGCAGCCCGGACGATACTGGACGCATGATCTCCGTCGACCTCGCGCTCCTCCTGCGGGGGGCCGGTCTGCGCTGGCACCCCGCGTCCGGCGACCGCTTCGCCGTCATCCAGCCCGACATGGCGGGGGAGGTGTTCACGATCTCCGAGATGACGATCGAGGCGCACCACTACCCGACGGGCACGATCCTCGGCTTCAACGGGACGACGGAGTGGGCGCTCGACTCCGTCGCGCAGGAGGACGCCGTCTGGCTGCCGCGCGAGGACCAGATGCGTGAGCTCCTGGGCGGCACGTTCCGCAGCCTCGCCCGGTCGACGGACGGCACGTACCAGGTGCTCGTCGAGCGACCCGGCCACCCCGAGCAGGTGTTCACCGCCGACTCGGCCGAGGAGGCGTACGCCGACGCGCTGCTCTCCCTGGTCACCGCCGCGGTCGAGCGGGTCGGCTAGCGCAGCAGCCGACGACGCGCACCGGCGCAGGCGGTGCGCTCGGGCACCGACGTCACGCCCTGACGGACGCGTGCCCGCGGGTCTGCCGCGATGCCCCAACGTCTAGACTCTCGGGCATGTCCACCCTCTCTCGCGACGAGGTCGCGCGCGTGGCGGGGCTGGCCCGGATCGACCTGACGCCGGCGGAGATCGACCGCCTCGCCGGCGAGCTCGACGTCATCGTCGAGTCGGTCGCCCGCGTGAGCGAGATCGCCACGCCCGACGTGCCGGCCACCAGCCACCCCCTGCCGCTGACCAACGTGTTCCGCCCCGACGTGCCGGTCGCCCCGGTGGACCGCGACGCGGTGCTCGCCGCCGCGCCGGCGTCCGAGGACGGCAAGTTCCTGGTCCCGCAGATCCTGGGGGAGGACGCGTGAGCGCGGACCTGACCCGGCTCTCGGCCGCGGCGCTCGCGGACGCGCTCGCCACCGGGGAGACGTCGAGCGTCGAGGCCACGCAGGCGCACCTCGACCGCATCGCGGCCGTCGACGGCGCGGTGCACGCGTTCCTGCACGTCAGCGCGGACGAGGCGCTCGCGACGGCCGCCGACGTGGACGCGCGCCGCGCCGCGGGCGAGGACCTGCACGCGCTCGCGGGCGTGCCGATCGCGGTCAAGGACGTCGTGGTGACGAAGGGCCTGCCGACGACGGCCGGCTCGAGGATCCTCGAGGGCTGGGTGCCGCCGTACGACGCGACGCTCGTCGAGCGCATCAAGGCCGCGGGCCTGCCGATCCTCGGCAAGACGAACATGGACGAGTTCGCGATGGGCTCGTCGACCGAGCACTCGGCGTTCGGGAACACGCACAACCCGTGGGACCTCGACCGCATCCCCGGCGGCTCGGGCGGCGGGTCCGCCGCGGCCGTCGCGGCCTTCGAGGCGCCGCTCGCCATCGGCACGGACACGGGCGGCTCGATCCGCCAGCCGGGCGCCGTGACGGGCACGGTCGGCGTGAAGCCGACGTACGGGTCGGTGTCACGGTACGGGCTCATCGCGATGGCGTCGTCGCTCGACCAGGCGGGCCCGGTGACGCGCACGGTGCTCGACTCGGCGCTGCTGCACGAGCTCATCGGCGGGCACGACCCGCTCGACTCGACGTCGATCCCGGAGCCGCTGCCGCCGCTCGTCGAGGCCGCCCGCCAGGGCGCGACCGGCGACCTGACGGGCGTGCGCGTCGGCGTGATCCGCGAGCTGCAGGGCGAGGGCTACCAGCCGGGCGTGCTCGCGCGGTTCCACGAGTCGCTCGACCTGCTGCGCGCCGCGGGTGCGGAGATCGTCGAGGTCTCCTGCCCGCACTTCGAGTACGCGCTCGGCGCGTACTACCTGATCATGCCGAGCGAGGCGTCGAGCAACCTGGCGAAGTTCGACGGCATGCGCTTCGGCCTCCGGGTCGTGCCGGAGGACAACCCCACGGCGGAGCGCGTCATGGCCGCGACGCGTGGCCAGGGCTTCGGTGACGAGGTCAAGCGCCGCATCATCCTCGGCACGTACGCGCTGTCGGCGGGCTACTACGACGCGTACTACGGCTCGGCGCAGAAGGTCCGCACGCTCATCCAGCGGGACTTCGACGCGGCGTTCGCGCAGGCGGACGTGCTGGTGTCGCCGACGGCCCCGACGACGGCCTTCAGGCTGGGCGAGAAGCTCGACGACCCGCTCGCGATGTACCTCAACGACGTCGCGACCATCCCCGCGAACCTCGCGGGCGTGCCCGGCCTGTCGCTGCCGAACGGCCTCGACGACGGCCTGCCCGTCGGCTTCCAGGTGCTCGCGCCCGCGAAGGCGGACGACCGGCTGTACCGCGTCGGCGCCGCGCTCGAGACGCTGCTCGAGAAGGAGTGGGGCGGCCCGCTGCTGGCCCAGGCCCCGGAACTGGAGACCCGATGACCACGCTCGTGGACTACGACGAGGCCGTCACGCAGTTCGATCCCGTCATCGGCATCGAGGTGCACGTCGAGCTCGGCACGCGCACGAAGATGTTCGACGGAGCCCCCGCGGGCTTCGGCGAGGAGCCGAACACGTCCGTCACGCCCGTGTCGCTGGGCCTGCCGGGCTCGCTGCCCGTCGTGAACGGCACCGCGGTCGAGTACGCGATCCGCATCGGCCTGGCGCTGAACTGCCAGATCGCCGAGACCTGCCGGTTCGCGCGGAAGAACTACTTCTACCCGGACGTCCCGAAGAACTTCCAGACGTCGCAGTACGACGAGCCCATCGCGTTCGAGGGCTGGGTCGACGTCGAGCTCGAGGACGGGTCGACGTTCCGCGTCGAGATCGAGCGCGCGCACATGGAGGAGGACGCGGGCAAGAACACCCACGTCGGCGGCGCGACGGGCCGCATCCACGGCGCCGAGTACTCGCTCGTCGACTACAACCGCGCGGGCATCCCGCTCGTCGAGATCGTCACCAAGCCGATCACGGGCGCGGGCGAGCGGGCGCCCGAGGTGGCGCGCGCGTACGTGCAGACGCTGCGGGACCTGTTCCGTGCGCTGGGCGTGTCCGAGGCCCGCATGGAGCGCGGCAACGTGCGCGCCGACGTCAACGTGTCGCTGCGGCCGACGCCCGAGTCGGCGCTCGGCACCCGCACCGAGACGAAGAACGTCAACTCGTTCCGCTCGATCGAGCGCGCGGTGCGGTACGAGATCTCGCGGCAGGCGGGGGTCCTGAACGACGGCGGCGCGATCGTCCAGGAGACGCGCCACTGGCACGAGGACACGGGCACGACGACGTCCGGCCGCGTGAAGTCGGACGCCGAGGACTACCGCTACTTCCCGGAGCCGGACCTCGTGCCGATCGCCCCGGACCGCGCGTGGGTCGAGGAGATCCGCGCGACGCTGCCCGAGCTGCCCGCGGCGCGTCGCCGTCGCCTGCAGACCGAGTGGGGCTACGCCGACGCCGAGATGCGTGACGTCGTCAACGCCGGCGCCGTCGAGCTCATCGAGGCGACGGTCGCGGCCGGCGCGTCGCCCGCCGCTGCGCGCAAGTGGTGGATGGGCGAGCTGGCCCGGACCGCGAAGCAGCAGGAGGTCGAGCTCGAGGCGCTCCCGATCACGCCCGCGCAGATCGGCGCGCTGCAGAGGCTCGTCGACGACGGGCGGATCAACGACAAGCTCGCGCGCCAGGTGCTCGAGGGCGTCCTGGCGGGCGAGGGCGAGCCCGAGGCCGTCGTCGTCGCGCGCGGGCTCGAGGTCGTCTCCGACGACGGTCCGCTGCTCGCCGCGATCGACGAGGCACTGGCCGCCCAGCCTGACATCGCCGAGAAGATCCGGTCCGGCAACCTCGGCCCGGTCGGCGCGATCATCGGCGCCGTCATGAAGGCGACGCGCGGCCAGGCCGACGCGGGCCGCGTGCGCGAGCTGGTGCTGGAGCGCGTGCAGGGCTGACCAGGACGGCGCCGCGGGGCCGGTCCGGTGCACACCGGGTCCGGCCCTGCGGCGTGCGGGCGGCGTCCGCCCGGGGCGGTGCGGTCGGCGCGGGGTGACGTCGTCCGGCGCGGCGCGGCGGCGCGCTGCAACACGGGGGTCACACGGCCTCCCTACGATGCGAGGGACGCGCCGGGACGACCGGCGCAGACGGGAGACGACCGGGCGATGGAGAAGCCGACGCTGCAGGGCGAGATGATCGTGCTCCGGCCGATCCGCGCGGACGACTCCGACGCGATGTGGGACATGCTGGCCGACCCCGAGGGCAACCGGCTGACGGGCACCACCGCGACGTTCACGCGCGAGCAGGTCGACGCCTGGGCCGCGAGCCGCGCGACCGCCGAGGGGCGCTACGACTTCGCCGTCACGGCCAACGGCAGCGACGAGTTCCTCGGCGAGATCGTGCTCAACGACGTCGACGAGGTGGTGCGCAGCGCGAACCTGCGGCTGTCGATGCGCCCGGCCTACCGCGGCCGCGGGTACGGGACCGAGGGCATCCAGCTCGTGCTGGGCTTCGCGTTCGACGGGCTCGGGCTGCACCGCGTCGAGCTCGACGTGCTGAGCATCAACGCCCGCGCCAAGTCCCTGTACGAGAACATCGGCTTCCGCGTCGAGGGGCGCCGTCGGGACGCGTACCGCGACGGCGACGGCTGGTGCGACGCGATCGTCATGTCGATCCTCGAGGACGAGTACCGCGCGACGCAGATCGCGCCCTGACCGCCGGCACGGTCGGTCGGGGCGGCTCCGGCTCCTCCGCGGGTGGCCGCGGTCAGCGCGGCAGGTAGCGCTCGACGGCCGCGAGGTACGCCTCGCCGTCGAAGTCGCGCGCGACGGTCGACTGGATGACGTACCCCTGGACGGCGGCGAGCAGCAGCGGGACCTGCTCGGTGCCGAGCGCGTCGGCGTCCTCGGCCGGCACGCCGTGCGTCCGCTGGTGCCACAGCGACACGTACCCGCGCAGCGCCGCGGCGAGCCGGTCGACGGTGCCCACCGCGAGGTCCGCGATGTCGGGGTCGGTGACGGCCTCGCCCCAGAGCTGCAGGAGCACGGCGGGGTCGCCGACCTCGCGCCGGATCGCCTCGACGAGGACGCGGACGACGCCGGGCGGGGGAGTCATGGGCGTCGTGCGCGCGAGGGCCTCGATGTCGCCGAGCCGGGCGCCGACGATGCGCGACGCGACGCCGACGACGAGCGCGCTCTTGCTGGGGTAGTGGCCGTAGATGGCACCGGCGGACAGGCCCGACTCGGCGATGATGTCGGCCATCGACGTCGCCTGGAAGCCGGTGCGGCGGAACGCGCGGAGGGCGGCGTCCGCGATCTCGTCGCGGCGGGCGGCGCGGTACTCCTCGGTCACCTTGGGCACGCCCGAGCATAAAAACGAATGAACGTTCTTGACAAGCGCGGTCGACGAGGTTCAGGCTCTACAGCGAACGAACATTCGTTTTTGAGGAGCCCATCATGTCCCGCACCGGCACCACCCCGCACACCCCGTGGGGGCACGTCGCCGCCGTCGGCGCCGCGCTCGCCGCCGTCCTCACCGTCGTCGCGCTCGCGTTCCTGTGGCCGTCGGTCACCGCGGAACCGCACGACCTCCCCGTCGCGGTCGCCGGCCCACCGGCCGCGGCCGAGCCGTTCGTGCAGGGGATCGAGGCCCAGGCGCCCGGCGTCTTCGACGTCGTCCCGGCCGCCGACCGGGCCGCCGCCGCCCGGCTGGTCGACACGCGCGAGGCCTACGGTGCGGTCGTCCTCGGGCCCGAGCCGGAGGTGCTCACCGCGTCGGCGGCCAGCCCGATGGTCGCGCAGCAGCTCGCGACCCTCGCGTCGACGCTCCAGGCTCAGCTCGCCGCCGCGACCGGGGAGCCCGTCACGGTGACCGTCACCGACGTCGTCCCGCTCGGCGCGGGCGACCCGCGCGGCGTCGTCCTCGGCGCCGCCGCGTTCCCGCTGGTCCTCGGCGGCATGGTCGGCGGGATCGGCATCGCGCTCACGGTCGTCGGCGTCCGCCGCCGCGTCGCGGCCGTGCTCGGGTACGCCGCGCTCGGCGGCCTCGCGATCACCGCGGTCCTCCAGTCCTGGTGGGGCGTGCTCGGCGGCTCGTTCTGGGTGACCAGCGGCGTCGTCGCGCTCACGATCCTCGCGGTCGCGTCGGTGATCGTCGGGTTCACCTCGCTCGTCGGCCGTCGCGGGCTCGCGATCGGACCGGTGCTGTTCCTGCTCGTCGCGAACCCGATCTCTGCCGCGGCGATGCCGTGGCAGATGCTCCCCGCGCCGTGGGGTGCGATCGGCCAGTGGCTGCCGCCCGGCGCCGGCGCGACGCTCCTGCGCGACACGTCGTACTTCCCGGCCGCGGACACGACCACCCTGTGGCTCACGCTGACCGCGTGGGCGGTGCTCGGCCTGACCCTGGCGCTGTGCGGCCACCTCCGCGACGCGGGTGCCGCGACCCGTGCGGCCGTCGCCGAGGCCGAGGTGGAGGCTGCCGCCGCGGACGGCGACCGCACGCCGCAGGTCGTGCCCGCCTAGCGGGGTCGCGCAGTCCCGGCACCGAAAAGTCGCTGCTCCGCCGTCGTGCACCGTCCTACCGTCGGGCGGTGCACGACGACGAGCTGACCATCACCGCCGACCAGGTCCGTGCGCTGATCGCGGAGCAGCACCCGCACTGGCGCGACCGTCCCGTCCGTCCCCTGCCGCACCGCGGCACCGACCACGCGCTGTTCCGGCTCGGCGAGGACCTCGCGGTCCGGATGCCCCGCATCGCGTGGGCGCGTGAGGCCGTCGACCGCGAGCACGCGTCGACCGAGCGGCTCGCAGGCCTCGTCGCGGTCGAGGCGCCGGTGCCTGTCGCGGCCGGCGAGCCCGGGCACGGCTACCCGTGGCGGTGGTCGGTGGTCCGGTGGGTCGCCGGGGAGACGCCGGTACGGCCCACCCCTGACCTCGCGCTCGACCTGGCCCGCGTCGTCCGGCGTCTGCGGGCGCTCGACCTGCCGGGCCGACGCAACGAGCGTCGCGGGCACCCGCTCGGCGACCTCACCGACCAGGTCGCCTCCGACGCGGAGGCCGTCCGCGACGAGGTCCCCGTCGACCTCGTCCTGCGCGCATGGCACGAGTCGTGCGCCGCCGACCCGTGGGACGGGCACGGCGTCTGGCTGCACGGCGACCTCGCGCCCGGCAACCTCGTCGTGCGGGACGGGCGGCTGGTCGGGCTGCTCGACTGGGGCGGCGCCGGGCTCGGCGACCCGTCGGGCGACCTCGGACCCGCGTGGAACTTCTTCGACGCCCCGTCCCGTGCGGCGTTCCGCACCGCGCTCGGCGACGACGACGCGACCTGGCTGCGCGGACGTGGGTGGGCGTTGCGCCAGGCGCTGCTGCAGCTCCCGTACTACCGGACCCGGTACGTGCCGCTCGCGGACCACGCCCGTGCGACGATCCGCGGCGTCCTGGAGGACGCCGGCCTCGCGACGTGAGGACGGCGCCGCCCCCGGCGTTCGGCGCGACGGCTGCGCAGGACCGCGCCGGGTGTCGTCGGGCAGCATGAGGGGATGCCGCCCGTGCCTGACGTACCGCCGGACTTCTACGGTGCGCTCGTCGAGTCGACCGTCCGCGTCGTGACGTGGAACGTCTGGGGCCGGTACGACGACTGGGAGGCGCGCGAGGCGGCCGTCGTCGCGGCGCTCGCCGAGGTGCGACCCGACGTGGTGGTCCTCGCGGAGTCGTGGGCCACCGCGACCGACAGCCAGTGCGCGCGGCTGGCCGGCCCGCTCGGACTGCCGCACCACACGTTCAGCGGGGTGCCAGCGCAGGAGGACGAGAGCGCGCTGTCCGGCGTCGCCGTGCTGTCCCGGTGGCCGACGACGCGGACCGCGAGCCACACCTTCGGCGCCGCACGCGTCGAGGAGGTCGAGATCGCGGGCCCGCGTGGCGCGCTGCAGGTCTACGGCGTCGTCCTGGACGCCTGGTGGTTCGACGAGAGCGAGGCGCGGCAGGGCGCTGTCCGCGACCTGCTCGAGCACGTGCGGCACGCAGCCGACGAGCGGGTGCCGCTGATCGTGTGCGGCGACTTCAACTGCGACCCCGAGAGCGACGAGATCCGCATGCTCACCGGCAGGACGGCCGTGCCCGTCCCCGGGCTGTCCTTCTACGACGCCTGGGAGGTCGCAGGTGCGCGCGACGCGCCGGACCCCTCGGGCGCCACGTGGTCCCGCACCAACCCGCACGCGGCGACGCTCCTGTGGCCGGACCGTCGGATCGACTACGTGTTCTCGGCGACCCGTCGGCGCGGCGGCGTGGGGCACCCGGTCGCCACGCGCCTGCTCGGGAGCGAGCCCGTCGACGGGACGTGGGCGTCCGACCATCGGGCCGTGCTCGCGGACCTCCGCTACTGAGGTCGCCGACGAGGCGGGGCCGCGTGTCACCGCCCTGCCCGGCGCGGTGTCAGCGCAGCCGGCCGAACGCCTCCAGGGCGACCTCGCGCTCGGTGGCGTGGTCGACGACCCGCTGCGGGTAGTCCGGCGCGGCGCCGGAGGGCAGGCGCCACGGCTCGTGCACCGCGGCGCCCGGCACGTCGCGGAGCTCGGGCACCCACCGCCGCACGTAGCGGCCGTCGGGGTCGAACTTCTTGCCCTGCAGCACGGGGTTGAACACGCGGAAGTACGGCGCCGCGTCCCGGCCGGTGCCCGCGACCCACTGCCAGTTGAGCTGGTTCTGGGGGACGTCGCCGTCGACGAGCCACGCGAGGAAGTGCGCCGCGCCGCGCTGCCACGGCAGGTGCAGGTCCTTGACCAGGAACGACGCGGTCACCATGCGCACGCGGTTGTGCATCCAGCCGATCGCACGCAGCTGGCGCATCCCGGCGTCGACCAGCGGGTAGCCCGTGCGTCCGTCGCGCCACGCGTCGAAGAGCGCGTCGGCCGACGGGCCGCTCGCCCACGCGTCGTCCGGCACGACGTCGCGCAGCGACGTGCGCGCCGCGTCGGGGCGGTGCCACAGCACGTCGGCGTGGAACTCGCGCCACGCGAGCTCCGAGCGGTACGACGCGACCGCCGCCGACCCGCCCGTCAGGTCGGCCAGCAGGGTGCGCGGGTGCACCTCGCCGTACTTGAGCGGGACGGACATCGTCGACGTGCCGTCGAGGTCGGGGCGGTCGCGGTCCGTCGGGTAGGCCGCGAGGCCGTCCGCGACGAACTCGGCCCACCGGTGCCGGGCCGCCGCCTCGCCCGCCCGGGGCAGGTCGACGTCGGTGTCGGGGCCGGCGGGCGGTCCCTCGGACGGCAGCGACGCCCACGGCACGGACCGCGGCCGTGGGGCGGGTGCGGACCAGCCGTGGTCGAGCCAGGCCCGGCGGAACGGCGTGAAGACCTCGAAGGGGGTGCCCTTGCCCGTGCGCAGGCGACCGGGCGCGACCGCGTACGGCGAGCCCGTCGGGACGAGCGGGACGTCGCCGAGCGCGCGCTCGACCGCGTCGTCGCGGCGACGGCCGAACGGCTCGGTCGCCGCGGTCACGTGCACCGCGGACGCGTCGACCTCGCGGGCCACCGCCGGCACGACGTCCGCAGGCCGGCCGCGCCGGACCACCAGCCGCCCGTCGGTCGCCTCGTCGAGCGCGCGCAGCGACCGGGCCAGGTACGCGAGCCGTGGGGCGCCGGCCGCCGACCACAGGGCCGGGTCGACCACGAACAGGGCCACGACCTCGTCGTCCGCCCGCCGCGCGGCCTCGACCGCCGCGACCAGCGACGGGTTGTCCGCGAGCCGCAGGTCGCGGCGGAACCAGTGGATCGTGGGCACCCGGCGACGGTAACGGCGGCCGACCCGGGCGGCGACCGCTGGTGCGCGCGGTCCGAGGGCGGTTCCATGAACCATGAGCGAGCAGACGGAGCCGTCCGGCGCGAGCGCGCTGCGCAAGCCGTCCGAGGAGCCGCACCGCCGGGAGGTGCCGCGGGACCGCGCGTTCTTCGGCCACCCGATGGGCCTGTTCACGCTCTTCAACACCGAGCTGTGGGAGCGGTTCAGCTACTACGGCATGCGCGCGATCCTGCTGTTCTACCTGACCGACTCGGTCGCGAACGGCGGGCTCGGGCTCGACGACACGCTCGGTGCCGCGATGGTCGCGGCGTACGGGACGGGCGTCTACCTCCTGTCGGTCGTCGGCGGCTGGCTCGCCGACCGCGTGATCGGTGCCCGCCGGTCCGTGCTGTACGGCGGCATCGTCATCGCGGCGGGGCACGTCGCGCTCACGATCCCGTCGCCCGGGTTCTCCTACCTGGGCATCGGGCTCGTCGCCCTCGGCACCGGGCTGCTCAAGCCCAACGTGTCGAGCATGGTCGGCGAGCTGTACAGCCGTGAGGACCCGCGGCGCGACTCGGCGTTCTCGATCTTCTACATGGGCATCAACATCGGGTCGCTCGCGGCGCCGCTGGTCGTCGGACTGGCCCGGTCGATCGGCGGCTACCACGCCGGGTTCGCCGTCGCGGCGGTCGGCATGGGCATCGCGCTCGTGTTCTTCGTGCTCGGCCGTCGGCTGCTCGGCGGTGCGGGCGACGTCGCCCCGAACCCCCTCACCGCGGCCGACCGCCCGGCCGTCACCCGCATGGTCCTCGTCGTCGTCCTGGGCGTCCTGGTCGCGGTCGCGGTCGCCTGGGTCGTCAGCGGCGGCTTCGGCCCCGCGACGTTCGTCGACGCGCTGTCCTACCTGGCGCTCGTGGCGCCGGTCGCGACGCTCTGGATCATGTTCCGCTCGCCCAAGGTCACCGACCACGAACGGTCACGGCTGCGCGCCTACGTCCCGCTGTTCGTCGCCGCGACGCTGTTCTGGATGATCTTCGAGCAGGCCGCGAGCACGCTCGCGCAGTACGCGGAGAGCCGCACCGACCTCGAGGTCCTGGGCAGGACGCTGTCGCCCGAGCTGTTCCAGTCGATCAACCCGGCGCTCATCATCATCCTCGCGCCCGTCTTCGCGTGGCTGTGGGTCAAGCTCGACGACCGGCCGCCGACCGCCGTGAAGTTCGCGATCGGCCTCACCTTCGCCGCGCTGAGCTTCGTGTTCCTCGCCGGCATGTCCGCGGTGTTCGCGGACGCGTTGTCGCCGCCGTGGGTGCTCGGCGGCGTCTACCTGCTGCAGACGATCGGCGAGCTGTGCCTGTCGCCCGTCGGCCTCGCCGCGACGACCCTGCTCGCCCCGAAGGCGTTCCGCGGGCAGGCCATGGCCCTGTGGTTCCTCGCGCCCGCCGCGGGCAACGCGATCACCGCGCAGCTCGTGCAGGCGACCGAGGGGGCGAGCGACACCGCCTACTTCGGCGGCATCGGCCTGGTCGCGCTCGTCTTCGCCGGGGCGATGTTCGCGATCGCGCCGTGGGTGACCCGCCACATCCGCGCGGGCGCCGAGTCGGAGGCGGAGGCGGCACTCCAACGCTGACGTCCCGGTCGAGCCCGTCCCGACCCCCGCGGTGAGCCGCCGCGGCGGGCACGAGGACGAGTCGTGCGTGTCGCCCCCCAATGGGAGGGTGGGCCGCATGGGTGGATCCGAGAAGCTCCCGCACTCCGTCGTCACGGACGCCGTCGACGCACGGCACTGGCGCGTCCTGCTCGGGCGGCTGCGCGCGACGTTCCGCGCGGACGACTTCGCGCAGGGCGCGGCGTTCGTCGCGCGCGTGGCCGAGGCCGCCGACGCGGCGAACCACCACCCGGACGTGCTGCTGCGCTGGGGGCAGGTCACGGTCACGACGTCGAGCCACGACGTCAACGGCCTCACGCAGCGCGACGTCGACCTCGCCGCCACGGTCACCGCGCTCGCGGACGAGGTCGGCCTGACCGCGGACGTGCCGCGCAGCGAGCTGCTCGAGGTCGCGGTCGACGCGCTCGACATCCCCGCGGTGCGGCCGTTCTGGAAGGCCGTGCTGGCCTACGAGGACCAGCCCGGGGACGACGAGAACGGCCTCGTCGACCCCGCCGGGGAGGGGCCCGCGTTCTGGTTCCAGCAGATGGACGAGCCCCGGCCGCAGCGCAACCGCATCCACCTCGACGTCACGGTGCCGCACGACCAGGCGCAGGCGCGGGTCGACGCGGCGGTCGCCGCCGGCGGCCGGCTGCTCTCGGACACGCGCGCGCCCGCGTTCTGGGTGCTCGCCGACCCCGAGGGCAACGAGGCGTGCGTCTGCACGTGGCAGGCGCGCTCGTCCTCCTGACGACGACCACGCCCGGACGGACGGAGGTGCCCCGGGCCGGCGCCTCGCCCGTCGAGCCGGCGGACCGGTGCCGCCCGCGCGTGCCGGGCTACAGCGGGTTCGACCCGTCGAGGTTGAGCGCGTGCCCGCGGCGGAAGAACTGGCGAGCGGCCAGGTGCCCGTGCTCGGCCGCCATCCGGAACCACGGCTCGGACGCCGCGAGCCCGTCGCGCTCCTCGACGAGCCGGCCGAGCTCCCACATCGCCTCGCGGTCGCCCTTCTCGGCCGCCGCGCGGATGAGCCCCTCGGCGCCGTCGAGGTCGCCCTCGATCTTGAGCATGAGCCCGCGCACGCGCATCGCCCGCGGCACGCCCGCGTCGGACGCGGCGACGAGGTCGTCCAGCGAGCGGTACTGACCGGCCCGGTGCAGGGCGCGGAGCCCGAGCCCCGCGAGGCCCAGGCCCCAGAGCCACCACACGAGCGGCCCGGGCCCGCTGCGGTCGCCGACGAACGCGAGGACGCTGAGGACGGCGGACAGGACGAGCAGCAACGGTGCCGCCCATCGCCACAGCGTGACGACGGCCGACACGACGAGCACGAGGTACAGCACGGGCACGTCCCCCCTGGTCAGCGCGCACGGACTGCGCGCGAGACGCATCCTGGCACTCTGCGGCGCTGTCCGGAAAGTCCGGTCGGCGACGGCGTCGCAGGACGGCGCCCGGGGTGCGAGGGGACGGTGAGCCGCTCGTCGGGGACGTCGTGCAGGCGTGCGTGTGGTGGCGCCCGCGGGGACCCTAGGATCGCCGTGCGGCCGCGAGTGCGGCCGCGCACGCCGGTCGACGGCGACCGCGTCCCGGTGCGGCCGAGGGCGACGCGTCGTCGGCGCGACCGACACCGACGACGACGTGGGAGCGGGCCGATGCGGCTGGAGATCGCGGTGCAGGACGTGGCCGGTGCGACGACCGCCGCCCGGCTCGGGGCCGACCGGCTCGAGCTGTGCGCGGCGCTCGCCGCGACGGGCGGCCTCACACCGAGCCACGGGCTTCTCGACGCGACGCTCGCCGCCGTGCCGACGGAGGTCGGCGTCCACGTCCTCGTGCGCCCGCGCGCGGGCGGGTTCGTCTACGACGCCGACGAGCTCGACGTGCAGGTGCGGGACGTCCGGGCGGCCGTGGCGGCGGGTGCCGCGGGCGTGGTCGTCGGCGCGCTGACGCCGGACGGTGCGATCGACCTCGACGCGCTCCGCGCCCTCGTCGACGCCGCCGACGGGCGCGAGACGACCTTCCACCGGGCGCTCGACACCGTCCCGGACCTCGCGCGCGCGATCGACGACCTCGCGCGGGCCGGCGTCACGCGCGTCCTCACGTCCGGCGGTGCGGCCCGGTCGGTCGACGGCACGGTGCGGCTGTCGGAGACGGTCGCCTGGTCGGCGGGCCGGGTCGAGGTCATGGCAGGCGGGGGAGTCCGGCCGGAGGACGTCTCGGCGCTCGTCGCGACGGGGGTGGACGCCGTGCACCTGTCCGCGAGCCGGGTGGTCGCGAGCACGGGCGGCCCCGGCGGCGGCGCGGACGGGTACACGACGACGGACCCCGGGGTGGTCGCGGCCGCAGCGGCCGCGCTGGGCCGCGGCGCGCGCGTGGGGTGAGCGCAGCCGTCCTCCCGACGACGACCACGGACGGTCGCGTCGCGGCGGCTGGTACCCGACCCTCCCGACGGTCACGCCGGCGGTTCACCCGGCCGGGCGCAGCCGGACGGGGGGAGCGGGAGGTCAGCGACCGCGCGGGGGAGCGGTCGACGCGCGCTCGACGAGCTCGGTGGACAGCCGCACGTGCACGCCGCGCTCGCGGCCGTCGATGAGGTCGACGAGCAGCCGGAGCGCCTCGGCGCCCATCTGCTGCAGCGGCTGGCTGATGGTCGTGAGCGGGGGCGTCGCGAGCGCGGACTCGGGGACGTTGTCGAACCCGATGACCGACAGGTCCTCGGGCACGCGCAGGCCGAGCGAGCGCGCGACCTCGACGACGCGGATCGCGGAGAGGTCGTTCGCGGCGAACACGGCGGTCGGCGGCTCGGGGCGCGCGAGCAGCTCGTTCGCGGGCTGGTCGGCGGTCTCGGGCCGGTAGCCGCCGACCCGGACCAGGTCCTCGTCGACGGCGACGCCCGCCGCGGCCATCGCGTGGCGGAAGCCGTCCTCGCGCAGCCGGGCCGACTCGAGGTCGGGGCGCCCGCCGAGGAAGGCGACACGTGTGTGCCCGAGCCCGAGCAGGTGCTCGGTCGCGAGGACCGCGCCCGCGAACGAGTCGGCGTCGACGGTCGGCAGGCCGGACGGTCCCGTGTGGGGGTCGACCGCGACGACGGGGACGCCCGGGTGCGCCTCGACGACCGTCGGGGTGACGATCACGGCGCCGTCGATGAGCGTGCCGGCCAGGCGCGACAGGTAGCGCCGCTCCCACCCGACGCTGCCGCCCGCGCCGCCGCCGGAGTAGGCGAGCAGCTCGTAGCCCGTGGCCCCGACGGCGGCCGACGCGCCCTTGAGCAGCTCGGTGGAGTAGGGCTCGAACTCGGCGACGAGGATGCCCAGGACGTTGGTGCGGTGGCTGCGCAGCGAGCGCGCGCCGAGCGACGCCTCGTACCCGAGCTCCTCGATGACCTCCTGCACGCGGGAGAGCGTCGCGGCGGCGACGCCGTAGCGGCCGTTGACGACCTTGGAGACGGTGGCGACGGAGACGCCGGCGGTACGGGCGACGTCGGCCATCTTCACGCGAGGTGCGGGGTCCACGTGGGTGATCGTAGAGCATCGATTCGATAACGTTATCGACATCGATTGACATGACCGGTGGCGGGCTGCATATGCTCCTCGCCGTCCCTCCCCTTCAGTGACGACGAGGAGCTTCAACGATGAACCGGACCCGCGTCCTCCGCGGCGTCGCCGTTGCCGCAGGTCTCGCCCTGCTCGGTGCCTGTGGCACCGGTGGCGGCGGCGACGACGACAGCACCAACGCCGACGGCTCGACCGAGATCACCTGGTGGCACAACTCCAACACCGGTGACGGCAAGGACTACTACGACCAGGTCGCCAAGGACTTCGAGGCGGCCAACCCCGGCGTGACCGTCAAGGTCAGCGCCATGCAGCACGAGGACATGCTCACCAAGCTGGACGCCGCCTTCCAGGCCGGCGACGCCCCCGACATCTACATGGAGCGTGGTGGCGGCGAGCTCGCCGACCACGTCGAGGCGGGCCTCACCAAGGACATCTCCGAGGCCGCGTCCGCGGAGATCGACAAGATCGGCGGCTCCGTCGCCGGCTGGCAGGTCGACGGCAAGACCTACGCCCTCCCGTTCTCGGTCGGCGTCGTCGGCTTCTGGTACAACAAGGCGCTCTTCGAGCAGGCCGGCATCACCGAGGCCCCTGTCACGCAGGAGGACTTCAACGCGGCCGTCGACAAGCTGAAGGCCGCGGGCATCGAGCCCGTCTCCGTCGGCGCCGGCGACAAGTGGCCCGCCGCGCACTACTGGTACTACTACGCCCTGCGCGAGTGCTCGCAGGACGTCCTGTCCGACGCGGTGACCAGCCTCGACTTCTCCGACGCGTGCTTCCTCAACGCGGGCGCGGACCTCGAGGACCTCATCAAGACCGAGCCGTTCAACGCGGGCTTCCTCTCCACCCCGGCCCAGTCGGGCCCGACCTCTGCCTCCGGCCTGCTGGCGACGGGCAAGGTCGCGATGGAGCTGGCCGGCCACTGGGAGCCCGGCGTCATGCAGGGCCTCACCGAGGACGGCAACGGCCTCGGCGAGAACACCGGCTGGTTCGCGTTCCCCGAGGTCCAGGGTGGCCAGGGCGAGCCGACCGCCGCGCTCGGTGGCGGTGACGCGTGGGCCGTGTCGCAGGACGCGCCCGACGCCGCCGTCGACTTCGTCAAGTACCTGCTGTCCGACGAGGTCCAGAAGGGCTTCGCCGAGCTCGACATGGGTCTGCCGACCAACCCGACCGCCTCGCAGTACGTGTCGGACCCGGCGCTCGCCGGACTCCTGCAGGTCCGTGACGCGGCCCCGTACGTGCAGCTCTACTTCGACACCGCGTTCGGCGCCTCCGTCGGCGGTGCGATGAACGACGCCATCGCCCTCATGTTCGCCGGGCAGGCGACCCCGCAGGACATCGTCGACGCCACGCAGGCGGCGGCTGACGCGGAGAAGTGATCCACGTGGCAGACGGAGCGACCGCCCGCATGGGCGCCCCCGCCTCGCCTGCGACGTCTCCCGCGGTGACCTCGGTCGCCGGTCGTGCCTCGGCACGGCCGGCGGCCGGCGGCCCCGGGGACGGTCGCGGCGGTGGCAAGACCCTTCGCCGGAACCTGGAGATCGCGTTCTTCGTGACGCCGGCCCTGCTGCTGTTCCTGGGCTTCGTGGTGTGGCCGATCATCAAGGCCGCCCAGATGTCGGTGTACCGCTGGAAGGGCTTCGGCCCCATGGTCGACTTCGTCGGCCTGAAGAACTACGTCAGCGTGCTCCAGAACGAGGTGTTCACCGACGCGCTGGTGCACAACCTGATCATCGTCGTGGCGTCGATCGCCATCCAGCTCCCGCTGGGTCTCGGCATCGCGCTGCTGCTCAACCGCAAGATGCGGGGCCAGGGCACCCTGCGCACCATCATCTTCGTCCCGTACGTGCTGGCCGAGGTCATCGCCGCGGTCGTGTGGTTCCAGCTCCTGCAGCCGAAGTACGGCGTCATCGACACCATGCTCGCGGCGGTCGGCCTGTCCGGTCCCGCACAGGGCTTCCTGGGTGACCCGGACGTCGCGCTCTTCACCGTGATCGTCGTGCTGACCTGGAAGTACCTGGGCCTCGCGATCATCCTGTTCCTCGCCGGTCTGCAGGGCGTGCCGGACGAGCTCTACGAGGCGGCGCAGCTCGACGGCGCCGGCTGGTGGGACATCCAGCGCCGGATCACGATCCCGCTGCTGGGTCCGACGCTGCGCACCTGGGCGTTCCTGTCGATGATCGGCTCGCTGCAGCTGTTCGACATGGTGTGGATCCTCACCGGCGGCGGCCCCGCCAACTCCACGACCACCATGGCGACGTTCCTCGTCACCGAGGGCACCAAGCGCCAGAACTACGGCATCGCCGCCGCGGCGTCCGTGATCCTCTTCGTGGTCGCCCTCGTCGCCGCCCTCCTCTACCAGTACTTCATCCTCCGGCGTGACACGCTCGGGGACGCCCCGCGGAAGAAGGCGAAGGCATGAGCGTCGCACCGATGGTCCGGCCGCAGGCCGCCGTCTACCAGCCCGAGGGCAAGCAGCGGGCCAGGACCGGCAACGCCCTCCAGGGCGGCAACCCGCTGGTGTGGGCGATCGCGCTCGTCGTCATCGGCCTCACGCTGGGACCCGTGCTCTACGGGGTTCTCGGCGGCTTCCGCACCAACGCGCAGCTCGCCGAGAACCCGGCCGCGCTGCCCGACCCGTGGGTGTTCAGCAACTACGCCAAGGTGCTGACCAACTCGAGCTTCTGGACCTACGCGTTCAACTCGACCGTCATCGCCGTCCTCACCACCGCGATCGTCGTCGTGTTCGGGATCATGGCCGCGTACCCGCTGGCCCGGTACCAGTTCAAGGGCCGCGAGGCGCTGTTCACGGTGTTCGTGCTGGGGCTGCTGTTCCCGACGACCGTCGCGATCATCCCGCTGTTCATCATGATCACCCGTGACCTGCAGCTCGGGAACACCTGGTGGGGCGTCGCCCTCCCGCAGGCCGCGTTCGCGCTGCCGGTGACGATCGTCATCCTGCGGCCGTTCCTCATGGCGCTGCCCAAGGAGCTCGAGGAGGCCGCCCTCATCGACGGCGCGTCCCGGCTGGGCGTGTTCTGGCGGATCCTGCTGCCGCTGTCGGCCCCCGGGATGGTCACGGTCGGCGTGCTCGCGTTCGTCGGCTCGTGGAACGCCTACCTGCTGCCGCTGCTGCTGCTGCAGGGCGACATGCGGACCCTGCCGCTGGGCGTCGCGGACTACTCCTCGGAGTACTCGTCCGACACCGCCGGCGTGTTCGCGTTCACCTCGCTGGCCATGATCCCCGCGCTCGTGTTCTTCCTCGCGATGCAGAAGCGGATCGTCAACGGGCTGCAGGGCGCGGTCAAGGGCTGAGGCCCGCGCGCGACGCGCCGGCGGGTCGTGCCCGCCTCCCGAACACACAGCACGTCCAGAAGGAGTGGATCCGTGACGGATCTCCAGGTGTCGCGCCCCGCGGGCGTCGACGAGCGCGTGCAGGACCTGCTCGCGCGCATGACCCTCGAGGAGAAGCTCGCCCAGATCGTCGGCTTCTGGGAGAAGTCCGACGGCGAGGCCGTCGCTCCTCTGCAGGGCGAGTTCACGCGCGAGCAGACCCTCGACGACGCGTCCCGGCACGGGCTCGGGCACCTCACCCGCGTCTACGGCACGCGGCCGGTCGACCCGGCTGCGCGGGCGCGGTGGCTCTGGTCGTTCCAGCGCCGCCTCGTCCGCGAGACCCGGCTCGGGATCCCCGCGCTCGTGCACGAGGAGTGCCTCACGGGGCTCTCCGCGTGGCGGGCCGCGACGTTCCCGACGCCGCTCGCGTGGGGTGCGTCGTTCGACCCGGAGCTCGTGACCCGCATGGGCGAGGTCATCGGCGCGTCGATGCGGCAGCTCGGCGTGCACCAGGGCCTCGCGCCGGTGCTCGACGTCATCCGCGACCCGCGCTGGGGCCGCGTCGACGAGTGCATCTCGGAGGATCCGTACCTCGTCGGCACGCTCGGCACGTCGTACGTGCGCGGCCTGCAGTCGACGGGCGTGCACGCGACGCTCAAGCACTTCGTCGGCTACTCGGCGTCGCAGTCGGGACGCAACTTCGGGCCCGTCCACGCAGGCCCGCGGGAGATCGCGGACGTGCTGCTGCCGCCGTTCGAGATGGCGATCCGTGACGGCGGGGTGCGCTCGGTCATGAGCGCGTACGTCGAGATCGACGGCGTCCCGGTCGCGGCCGACCCGACGATCCTCACCGACCTGCTGCGCGGGACCTACGGCTTCGACGGCACGGTCGTCGCGGACTACTTCGGCGTCGCGTTCCTGCACCTGCTGCACGACGTCGCGCCGGACCTGGGCGACGCGGCGGGCCAGGCGCTCGCCGCAGGCGTCGACATCGAGCTCCCCACGGGCGACGCGTACCTCGAGCCGCTCGCGGCCGCGATCCGCGCCGGCAAGGTCGACGAGGCGCTCGTCGACCGCGCGGTGGCACGGGCGCTGCGGCAGAAGGCCGAGCTCGGCCTCCTCGACGCGACGTTCGACGACGAGCCCCCGACGGACGTCGAGCTCGACAGCAGCGAGCACCGGCAGGTCGCGGCGCGACTCGCGGAGGAGTCGGTCGTCCTGCTGACGAACGACGGCACCCTGCCCCTGCGGCCGGGCCTGCGCGTCGCGGTGATCGGCCCGAACGCGGACCGTCCCGAGGCGATGTTCGGCTGCTACTCGTTCGTCAACCACGTCCTGCCGCACCACCCCGAGGTCGGTGTCGGCATCGACGTGCCGACGCTGCGACAGGCGCTCGCCGCCGAGCTCACCGGCTCGACGGTCGTGTCAGCGCGCGGGTGCGCGGTCGACGACGACGACCGCAGCGGCTTCCCCGACGCCGTGCGCGTCGCGTCCGAGGCGGACGTCGCGGTGCTCGTCGTGGGCGACCACGCGGGGCTGTTCGGCCGCGGCACGGTCGGCGAGGGCTGCGACCGCGACGACCTCGAGCTGCCGGGCGTGCAGCGCGCACTCGTCGAGGCCGTCCTGGAGACGGGCACGCCCGTCGTCCTGGTCATGCTCACGGGGCGTCCCTACGCGGTCGGCTGGGCCGTCGAGCGCTGCGCCGCGGTGGTGCAGTCGTTCTTCCCGGGCGAGGAGGGCGGTCCCGCGCTGGCCGGCATCCTGTCCGGTCGCGTCAACCCGTCGGGCCGGCTGCCGGTCAGCCTGCCGCGGTCCGCGGGCGCGCAGCCGTTCACCTACCTGCACCCGACGCTGGGCGGCGACGGCGACGTCACCAACCTCTCGACGAAGCCGGTCCTGCCGTTCGGGCACGGCCTGTCGTACACGACGTTCACGCACTCCGACCTCACGGTCGAGCCGACGGCGACCACGGGCGGCCCGCTCGTCGTGACCGTGCGCGTGACCAACACGGGCGAGCGGGGCGGCGACGACGTCGTGCAGCTCTACGGGCGGGACGTCGTCGCGAGCGTGACGCGTCCGGTCGCGCAGCTGCTCGGCTACCAGCGCGTCCACCTCGAGCGCGGCCAGACGGCCGTCGTCGAGCTGGTCGTGCCCGCCGCGCGGCTCGCGTTCACCGACCGGTCGGGGGAGCGCGTCGTCGAGCCCGGCGATCTCGACCTGTGGGTCGGTCCGTCGTGCGCCGAGCGTGAGACGCAGGCGCGCGTGACGCTCACGGGCGACGTGCACCGGGTCACGCCCGCGGACGGCCGCTGGACGGGGACCGTCGTCCGCTGACCGTTCCGACGGACGGAGGGCCGGGGCTCGCTGCTGGTGAGCCCCGGCCCTCCGTCGTCCGTGGACCACGGTGCGGACGTCGACCGGCCCCTGGCCTGCGGCGGCGTACTGTGACGAGGCGCTACCGCCGGGTAGCCGTCCGACACGCCGCCGCCTTGCCGCCTGCCCCGCCGCACCGACGAGGTCCCCTCGAAGGAGAACTGCCGCGATGAGCCGTCCCCTGCGCTCTCGTACCTCGACCCACGGCCGCAACATGGCCGGCGCCCGCGCGCTGTGGCGTGCGACGGGCATGACGTCGGAGGACTTCGGCAAGCCGATCGTCGCGATCGCGAACTCGTACACGCAGTTCGTCCCGGGGCACGTGCACCTCAAGGACATGGGCGACCTGGTCGCCTCCGCGGTGCGCGAGGCCGGTGGCGTCGCCAAGGAGTTCAACACCATCGCGGTCGACGACGGCATCGCGATGGGCCACGGCGGCATGCTCTACTCGCTGCCGAGCCGCGACCTCATCGCCGACTCGGTCGAGTACATGGTCAACGCGCACTGCGCCGACGCCCTGGTCTGCATCTCCAACTGCGACAAGATCACGCCCGGCATGCTCAACGCGGCGCTGCGGCTCAACATCCCGGTGATCTTCGTGTCCGGCGGGCCGATGGAGGCCGGCAAGGCGGTCGTCGCGGACGGCGTCGCGAAGACACACCTCAACCTCATCAACGCGATCAACTACTCGGCGGACGACAACGTCTCCGACGAGGCGCTGGGCCGCGTCGAGGAGAACGCGTGCCCCACGTGCGGCTCGTGCTCGGGCATGTTCACGGCCAACTCGATGAACTGCCTCACCGAGGCGCTCGGCCTGTCGCTGCCGGGCAACGGCTCGACGCTCGCCACGCACTCCGCGCGCCGCGAGCTGTTCCTCGAGGCCGGGCGCACGATCGTCGACCTGGCCCGTCGCTACTACGACGACGAGGACGACAGCGTCGCGCCGCGCTCGATCGCGAACCGCGCCGCGTTCGCCAACGCGATGGCGCTCGACGTCGCGATGGGCGGCTCGACCAACACGGTGCTGCACGTGCTGGCCGCCGCGCAGGAGGCCGAGCTCGACTTCACCCTCGCCGACATCGACGCGATCAGCCGCCGCGTGCCGTGCCTCTCGAAGGTCGCGCCGAACCACCCGGACTTCCACATGGAGGACGTGCACCGCGCGGGCGGCATCCCCGCCCTGCTCGGCGAGCTCGACCGCGGCGGGCTGCTCGACCACGACGTGACGTCCGTGCACACCCCGACGCTGCGCGCATGGCTCGACGACTGGGACATCCGCGGTGGCCGCGCGACCGACCGGGCGCTCGCGCTCTTCCACGCCGCACCCGGCGGCGTCCGGACGACGCAGGCCTTCTCGACGTCGAACGTCTGGGAGTCGCTCGACACCGACGCCGTGAACGGCTGCATCCGCGACGTCGCGCACGCCTACACCGTCGAGGGCGGGCTGGCCGTCCTGCGCGGCAACCTCGCCGAGGACGGCGCGATCATCAAGACCGCGGGCATCGACCCCGAGCTCTTCCACTTCGTCGGCACCGCGCTCGTGTGCGAGTCGCAGGACGAGGCCGTCGACAAGATCCTCCGCAAGGAGGTCCAGCCGGGCCACGTCGTCGTCGTGCGGTACGAGGGCCCCTCGGGCGGCCCCGGCATGCAGGAGATGCTCTACCCGACGTCGTTCATCAAGGGCCGCGGGCTCGGCAAGGTGTGCGCGCTCATCACCGACGGCCGGTTCTCCGGCGGCTCGTCGGGCATCTCCGTGGGGCATGTCTCCCCGGAGGCGTCGGCGGGCGGTGCCATCGCGCTGATCGAGGACGGCGACGAGATCGAGATCGACGTCGAGACGCGGCTCATCCGCATCAACGTCCCCGACGAGGTCCTCGCCGAGCGGCGCGCCAAGATGGAGGCGTCGGAGAACCCGTGGCAGCCGGTGAACCGCGACCGGTACGTGTCGCCGGCGCTCCAGGCGTACGCCGCGATGGCGACGTCGGCCGACCGTGGTGCCGTCCGCGACGTGAGCCGCATCCGCCGCGCCTGACCGCGGGGCGCGCACCGCGCGGCGCGGACGGGCGCTCGACGCCGTCCCGCTCACCCGACCACGTCGAGCCGGTCCAGCGGCCACAGCGGGAGCCGCTCGACGTCGCACGCCGCGAGGAGCCGCGCGAGGTCGGGGTCGGCCAGGTCGGCCCGGCCCTCGGACGCGGCGAAGTACTCGCGCAGGAACGCCGCGACGAGAGGACCCGGCACCGTCTCCGCCGTGTCCTCCCCGCGCGACGGCAGGGCGATGAGCAGCAGGTCGCGCACGCGGCGGAGCCCGGGCCGCAGCGCGGGCTGCACGTAGGGGAGCGGCAGCAGGCGGAAGCCGTTCCGGTCCCAGAAGCGCAGCCGCGCGGGCGGGTCGTTCGTCGGCGTGACGGGCCAGGACCGCGGGTCCTCGATCTCGCCGAGCACGAGCGTGGCCGTCGACGCCGTGACCGCCTCCCGCACCAGGCGCGAGCCCAGGCCGTGCGCCCTGCCCGCCGGGTCGACCGCGAGGTAGGCGAGCAGCTGGACGGCGCCGTCGACGTAGTGCTCGTGCACGAGGCCGCCGACGACGCCACCGTCGGCGCCCAGGGCCAGCAGCCCGTCGCCGGTCTTCCCGAGCGACTCCCGCAGCGACTCCAGCGGCTCGAGCTCGTCCGGCGGGAACGTCGCCTCGAGGATGCGGACGTAGAAGTCCTCGACGACCGGTGCGGGCACCTCGCTCAGCCGGACGAGCGCGGGCCCGGGCGGTCGGACCTGCTCGGCGGACGTGCCCACCTCACGGCTCCGTCGACGCGACCGGGAGCGGCTCCGACGGGGCCTCCGTGGCCGTGCCGCCGCGGGAGGCCCAGGGACGCGTCCAGCGCGGTCGCAGCCGGCCCTCGTCGGCGACGCGGTGCAGGTCGTCGAGTGCGGGGTACCAGTCCTGCGGGCGGCGTTCCGCGAACATGCGCTGCATCGCGGGCGACGTGCCGAGCATGTCGAGGATGTAGTGCCCCCAGGAGATCCGGTCGGCCGCCGAGTACGTCTTGCGGATGTCCCAGATGCACTCGAAGCAGTCGAGCATCAGCTCCGCCATGGCGTCGACGCGCGCGGAGAGCGTCGCGTCGACGTCGGACGGCTCGCGGCCCTGGTAGAAGTACGGGCGCAGCTCGGGGTGCTCCACGAACTGGTGGTCGATGTCGAGCGTGAGGTCGGTCGCGCTGCGGTACGTGGTGATCTTGGTGCTGCGGTGCGCGCTCCGCCACGAGATGAGCAGCGAGATGATCGACGCCGTCAGCGCGAGGCCCGCGATGACCTCCGACGTGCCCATGCTGAAGTCGCCCATCCGACCCACCTGCCCGCGGTCGCCGTCGCCCGTCGCGGCGTCTGGACCGAGCATCCCGCAGGGCGCCCTCGCACGCCAGGGCCGCGTGGACGCCGCGGTCAGGCGGTCCGTTGAGGGTCAGACGGGCCGGCGGGCGTCCTGCGCGGACCGCGGGCTCGGCACCGACCTGAGCCGAGCAGGACCGTCGAGCAGGGCACCGATCTCCTCTCGCGGGGCCGGGCGGCCGAACAGGTAGCCCTGGCCCTCGGGGCAGCCGAGCGCCCGCAGCGCGTCGGCCTCGTCGTCCGTCTCGATCTGCTCGGCGACCGCGGGCAGGTCGAGGCTGCGGCACAGGTCGACGATCGCGCTCGCGAGCGCGCGCCGGCGGCGCCCCTCTTCGCCCGGCTCGGCCGCGAAACGCGTGAAGGCACCGTCGATCTTCACGATGTCGACCGGCAGGCGCTGCAGGTAGGCGAGCGACGAGTAGCCCGTGCCGAAGTCGTCGATCGCGACGCGCACGCCGTGCTCGCGCAGGCGGGACAGGTGCGACTCGACGAGGGTGGCCTCCGGCTCCTCGGCGGCGAGCAGCGCGGTCTCGGTGATCTCGAGGACGAGCGCGCGCCCGGGCAGGCTCGCGTCGCGCAGCGCGTGCAGCACCTGCTCGACGACGTCGGGCTCGCGGAGCTGACGTGCGGAGACGTTCACGTGCACGCGCACGCCGTGCCGCTCGAACCACGGCCGCACGTCGGCGCACGCCCGGCGCAGGACGTGCTCGCCGATCGGGACGATCAGCCCGGTGTCCTCGGCGACCGGGATGAAGCCGTCCGGCATCACGAGACCGTCGGGCGACTGCCAGCGCAGCAGCGCCTCGACCGACTGCACCCGGCCGGTGCCGAGCGACACGACGGGCTGGTAGTGGACGACGAGCTCGTCGCGCTCGACCGCGTGCCGAAGCCCCTCCGCGAGGTGCGAGCGCCGGTCCTGGGCCACGCGCAGGCTCGGGTCGAACAGGCGGACCTGGTTCTTGCCGGCGGCCTTCGCGGCGTACAGGGCCAGGTCGGCGTCGCGCAGCGTGGCCTGCGGCTCGACGGACGCGTCGACCAGCCGCACGCCGACGCTCGACGTGATCCGGACCGTCCGCCCGTCGACGACGAACGGCTCGCCGAGCGCGCGGACCACACGCGTCGCGACGTCGCGCGCGTCGGACTCGTGGGTGTCCTCCAGCACGACGGCGAACTCGTCGCCGCCCAGCCGGGCGAGCGTGTCGTCACCGCCGACGACGCGGCGCAGCCGCCGCGCGACCTGCACGAGGAGGTCGTCGCCCGCGTGGTGGCCGTGGTCGTCGTTCACGGTCTTGAACCCGTCGAGGTCGACCATGAGGACGGCGCGCTCGCCGTTGCCCCGGCGGTCCGGCGCGGACAGCCGCTCGGTGAACCGCGTGCGGTTGCCGAGGCCGGTCAGCGGGTCGTGCTGGGCCTGGTGGCTGAGGAGCTTCTGGAGCGCGCTCTGCTCGTCGAGCGCGCGCGCGAGCTCCGCGGCCTGCCGGTCGAGCGCGATCGCCCGGCGCTGCGCGGTGCTCGTGCCGACCACGAGGCGCGTGACGAGGAACGCGGACAGCGCGGTCACCGCGAGCACCGGGACCGCGAGGTCGGACCAGGGCATGGTCACCGTCGACCCGACGCGGAACGTCAGCAGCAGCGCGGCGGGCCCGAGCGACGCGAGGAGGAAGAAGACGACGCCGCGCGCGAGCGTGAGGCCGCGGCTCGGCTCGGCGTCGGGGGAGCCCGCGACGCCCGGGTGCAGCGCGGCCGCGCCGAACAGCACGAACCACACGAGCCACGCGGCGCTGCCGACGCCCTCGGCGAGCGACGTGTCGAGCACCGAGATGCCCGGGTTGCCGTCGCCGATGAGGGTGAGCGTGTACAGGACGTCGCCGGCCGTCGACGCGGCGACGCCGCAGCCCAGCAGCGCGTACGCGCCGTTGCGCCCGCCGTAGCGGAACAGCAGCCGCGACGCCATGAGGACCACACCCAGGCCCGCCCCGAGCGACACCACCGAGACCAGGTGCGCCGCGTCCTGGAGCGCGTCGGGCCCGAGGAAGCTGCGGAAGACGAGCGCCCAGTACAGGAGGCCGGTGCCGACGACCACGACGACGGCGTCCATCGTCGCGCTCTCGTGGCGGGACCGCAGCGAGTTGCGGGGGAGCCGGGTCAGCCCGACGACGAGCAGGGGGTAGGTCGCCATGTAGACGATGTCGAACCACCACGGGACGAGGTCCGCGTCGCCCCCGACGGCCGCGTACCAGGCGGTCCAGCCGAGGTCGGCGAGCGCCCACCACGCCGTGCCGGCGGCGAGCCACCACCACGCCCGGGCGTGCGGGCCGGGATGCCGGCGGATCCCGACGACCATCGCGGCGCACGCCAGCAGGGGCACGACGTCCCACAGCACCTCGCCGGTCCAGCCCGGCACGACCATGACGGCCGCGGTCAGCGCGAGTCCGGCGACGAGGAAGCGCCGCCAGGTGAGGACGCCCGGAACGGGGGCGCGACCGGGCGTCACGTCCGACGCGGTCATCGAGCCTCCGGGTCCTCGGTCCTGTGCGCACGCGGCGCGGTGCGGCGGGGCTGCTGACCGCACGCGACGAGGACCGCACGGTCCCGTCGCCCTCGGATCGGCAGGGCAGGCGCGCGCATGAGCCTCACGGCCGCACAGCACCCGCCCGGCGCAGGGTGGTCTGCGTCACCCGCTGACGCCGGGAGGTCTGGAGCCGCCGGCGCGACCCCGGTATCGTAGGTACGTACCTACAAGGGGAGCGCGCGATGACCACCACCATGACGTCACGTCAGTTCAACCACGACGTCTCGGCGGCGAAGAGAGCCGCGTCGGACGGGCCTGTCGTCATCACCGACCGCGGCGTCCCGTCGCACGTGCTCCTGACGATCGAGCAGTTCGACCGGTTGAGCGCGCCCACCCCGCGGCCGTCGTTGGCCGACGCGCTGCGCGGCGACGACGCCATCGAGTTCGAGCCGGGCCGTGTCGAGCTCTCGCCGCGACCGGTCGACCTGTGACCTACCTCCTCGACACGAACGTCGTCTCGGAGCTGCGCCGACGTGAGCCCGACCCGTCGGTCGTCGCGTGGGTCCGACGGCACGAGGCGGCAGGGCTGCTCATCTCCGTCATGACGGTGTACGAGATCGAGGTCGGCATCCTCTCGGTCGCCCGGCGTGACCCCGCGCAGGCCGCCCGGCTGCGCGAGTGGCTCTCGACGCAGGTGCTCGTGCAGTTCGACGGCCGGATCGTCCCGGTCGACGTCGGTGTGGCGACGCGCGCGGCGTCCCTGTCGGTGCCGGACCGTCGCCCGTACAGCGACTGCCTCATCGCGGCGACGGCCCTGGAGCGCGGCCTCGCAGTGGTGACGCGGAACGTCGGCGACTTCGCGGGCGTCGACGGGCTGGCAGTCGTCGACCCCTGGCGCACCGTCTGATCTCGAAGGGCGTTCCCGGCGAGGCGGATGCCGGGCGGGCGCGTGCTGCCTAGTCTCGGCTCATGACGACGACGCAGGACGGAACGGTCGACATCAAGCCGCGGTCGCGGCAGGTCACGGACGGTCTGGAGGCGACGGCGGCGCGCGGCATGCTGCGGGCGGTCGGCCTCGGCGACGAGGACTTCGCGAAGCCGCAGGTCGGCGTCGCGTCGTCGTGGAACGAGATCACGCCGTGCAACCTGTCGCTGGACCGGCTGGCGAAGGCGGTCAAGGACGGCGTGCACGCGGGCGGCGGGTACCCGCTGGAGTTCGGCACGATCTCGGTGTCCGACGGCATCTCGATGGGCCACGAGGGCATGCACTACTCGCTCGTGAGCCGCGACGTCAT
Organism: Cellulomonas sp. H30R-01; assembly: GCF_010119915.1. NCBI lineage: Bacteria > Bacillati > Actinomycetota > Actinomycetes > Micrococcales > Cellulomonadaceae > Cellulomonas > Cellulomonas sp. H30R-01. The sequence continues at coordinate 537,120 of NZ_CP048210.1, forward strand.
CGCGGACTCGGTCGAGACCGTGATGATGGCCGAGCGGCTCGACGGGTCGGTGCTCCTCGCGGGCTGCGACAAGTCGCTGCCGGGGATGCTCATGGCGGCCGCACGCCTCGACCTGTCGAGCGTCTTCCTCTACGCGGGCTCGATCATGCCGGGCTGGGTCAAGCTGTCCGACGGCACGGAGAAGGACGTGACGATCATCGACGCGTTCGAGGCCGTCGGGGCCTGCGCGCGCGGGTTGATGAGCAAGGAGGACGTCGACCGGATCGAGCGTGCGATCTGCCCGGGCGAGGGTGCGTGCGGCGGGATGTACACGGCGAACACGATGGCGTCGGTCGCCGAGGCGATGGGCATGTCGCTGCCGGGTTCCGCTGCGCCGCCGTCGGCGGACAGACGGCGCGACCAGTTCGCGCGCCGCTCGGGCGAGGCCGTCGTCGAGCTGCTGCGCCGCGGCATCACGGCGCGCCAGATCATGACGAAGGAGGCGTTCGAGAACGCCATCGCGGTCGTCATGGCGTTCGGCGGGTCGACGAACGCGGTGCTGCACCTGCTCGCGATCGCGCACGAGGCCGAGGTCGACCTCACGCTCGACGACTTCAGCCGCGTCGCGGCGCGCGTGCCGCACCTGGGCGACCTCAAGCCGTTCGGCCGGTACGTGATGAACGACGTCGACCGCATCGGCGGCGTGCCCGTGCTGATGAAGGCGCTGCTCGACGCAGGCCTGCTGCACGGCGACTGCCTGACCGTCACCGGCAAGACCGTCGCGGAGAACCTCGCCGACATCGCGCCGCCTGACCCGGACGGCAAGATCCTGCGCGCGCTCGACGACCCCATCCACCGCACGGGCGGCATCACGATCCTGCACGGCTCGCTCGCGCCCGAGGGCGCGGTCGTGAAGTCCGCCGGTTTCGACTCCGACGTCTTCGAGGGCACCGCGCGCGTGTTCGAGCGCGAGCGTGCGGCGCTCGACGCCCTCGAGGACGGCACGATCCAGGCCGGCGACGTCGTCGTCATCCGCTACGAGGGCCCGAAGGGCGGGCCGGGGATGCGCGAGATGCTCGCGATCACCGGGGCCATCAAGGGTGCCGGGCTCGGCAAGGACGTCCTGCTCATCACCGACGGCCGCTTCTCCGGCGGCACGACGGGGCTGTGCGTCGGGCACATCGCGCCCGAGGCCGTCGACGCCGGGCCGATCGCGTTCGTCCGCGACGGCGACCGGATCCGGCTCGACGTCGCGCACGCGACGCTCGACCTGCTGGTCGACGACGCGGAGCTCGCCGCGCGCCGCGAGGGCTGGGCGCCGATCGAGCCGCGCTACACGCGCGGCGTCCTGGGCAAGTACCAGAAGCTCGTCCAGTCGGCGTCGAGGGGTGCGGTCCTCAGCTGAACGTCCGACGCCTGGCACGTGCCTCGCGGGACGGCGCCCCTCAGTCGCCGGCGATCGCCCGGAGGGCCGCGAGGTGGTCGCGGAGCGCTGTGCGGCCGTCGGGGGTGAGGGCGAGCCACGTGCGCGGACGCTTGCCGACGTACCCCTTGCGGACGGTCACGTACCCGGCCTGCTCCAGCACGGTGACGGCCTTGGAGAGCGCGGAGTCGCTGATCTCGACGGCGTCGCGCACCGCACCGAACTCGGCCTCGTCGGTCGCGGCGAGCGCGGCGACGACGGACAGCCGCACGGGGGAGTGGATGACCTCGTCGAGGCGGGCGCGCGCCGGTGCGCCGACGGCGTCGGGGCCCGGCAGCGGCGGTGTCACGCCTGCGCCTCGCGCCAGGCCCCGCGCGCCAGCGGGAACGTCGCGAGGACCGCGGCAGCGAGCCACCAGAGCACCGACTCGCGCAGCCAGGTGAGCCCGACGACCAGCGCGATCGCGTAGACGACGCCCCACGTCGTCACCGCGGCGACCCACCGCAGGCCCATGCCCTGCTTGGTGACGGGTGCGCCGCGGAGCCACGCCAGGGAGAGCGCCAGGAGCGTCAGCCCGTACGCGCCGGCGAGCGTGAGGGCGCCCGCGTCGTCGGGGATCGTGGAGAGACCCACGAAGAACATGAACGTCGAGGCCGCGTGTCCCGTGAGCCACAGGGCGTGCCGGTTCTGGCCGCTCGCGCGCAGGGTGCCGGCGGCGGCGGCGGAGCGGGCGAGGAGCGCACGGGCCTCGTCGGGCGTGGGGGCGGAGGTCGTCTCGTGTTCCGTCATGCGAGTAGTTTCCACAATGGAAAGTAGATTCGCAAGAGGGAGTTGTTGCCTCCGTGCCGCGAGCCGGTGCCGGCAGGGGTGCCGGCCGGGGTGCCGGCCGGGGCGCGTGGACGGGACCCGTGCCGGCGTCGACCGGCCCGTGCGCGGGTCAGCGGCTGCGCAGCACGAAGTCCTGGATCGCCACGACGGCGGCCCCGCGCGCCCACTGCGAGAAGTCGCCGGGCTCGACGACCAGGTCGACCGGTGCGGCCTGGGGGTGCCGGTCGGCGGCGACCGCCGCGCGCACCGCGTCGTCGGCGACCACGGCCAGCCCCACGCCCTCGCCGGTGAGGACGACGAGCTCGGGCATCGTGAGGTTCGCGACCGCGGCCACCAGCCGGCCGAGCGCGCGGCCCGCGTCGTCGACGATCCGCCGCGCGGCGGGGTCGCGGTCGTGCGCGAGGTCGAGCAGCTCGGCCACGGCGACCGGACGCCGCAGCGCGACGGCGGCCTCGGCCTCGAGGGCCTCGGTGGTGAGCATCGCGCCGGCGCACCCGCGGTGGCCCTCGGGGCAGAGCGGTCCGTTCGGGTCGAGCGGGAAGTGGCCGACGAGGCCGAGCCCCATGTCGGCGTGCCGCACGAGGCGGTCGTGCACGACGAGCCCGTAGCCGACGCCCGCACCGACCGTCACGACCGCGAACGTCCGCACGTCGCGCCCGGCGCCGAACCAGTGCTCCGCGGACGTGAGCGCCGCGACGTCGTTCTCGACGACCGTCGGCACCCTCGTTCGCGCGCGCACGAGGGTGCCGAGCGGCACGTCGTGCCAGCCGAGGAAGGGGGCCAGGTGGACGGTCGTGCCGTCAGGGGAGTGGCCGCCGAGGCTGACGCCGATGCCCGTGGGGCCGCTCGGGACCGCGCCCGACGGCGCCGCGGCGACGACCGCGTCGACCAGCGACCCGACCACCGCGACGACTGCGTCCGGGTCGTCCTCCGGCAGGTCCGCGGAGCGCGTCGCGACGACGGTGCCGCGCAGGTCGACCAGCACGGCGTGCGCCGTGCCGACCGCGAGGTTGACGCCGACGAAGTGGTGCGACGTCACGTCGACGTCGAGCGGCTGGCTGGGGCGGCCGACGGCCGGCCCGGGGCGCGCGTCGGACTCGACGAGCAGGCCGCGCCGGACGAGGTCCTTGGTGAGCCGCGTCAGGGTCGGCTGCGACAGGTCGAGCCGGCGCGCGAGCTCGGCACGGGACAGGGGTCCGCGCAGCAGCACCTCGAGGGCGACCTGGAGCTCGCTGCCGCCCTCGGCCCACTCCGGTCCGTCTGCGACCACCGCTCCTCCGCTCCCTGGCATGGCGGTCGTGGCGATCGTGGCACGACGCGTCCTGCCGCCGACCTTACCTTCCGCCACGGAAGCAAGAGGCGTCAACGGATCCGGAAAAATGGGATCGCGACCACAGTTGACAGACAAGTTAGTTCCGCCATGAAATGAATCTGTGCTCACGCCCACCCGACCCACCGCACCGCTCCACCTCCGCGCCGGAGGCACGAGCGTCGTCCTCGACACCACCGACAGCGGCCTGCCGCGCCTCGTCCACTGGGGGCCGGACCTCGGCGCGCTCGACGACGACGCGCTGCGCGGCGTGCTGGCCGCCGCGTGCGCGACCCCCGTCTCGGGCGGTCTCGACGTGGCCGTGCCCGTCACCCCGCTGCCCGAGGCGTCGACCGGCTGGGCCGGCACCCCGGGGCTCACCGGCCACCGCGCCGGCACCGGGTTCAGCCCGCGCCTGCGGACCACCGCGGTCGACGGGCCCAGGCAGGGCGACGACGGCGTCCTGCGCCTCACCGTCCACGCCGCCGACGCGCAGGCCGGGCTCGCGGTCCGCGTCGACCTCGAGCTGCACCCGAGCGGCGTCGTCCGTCTGCGGGCCGCGGTCCGCAACGCCGCGGACACCCCGTTCGACCTGCACGGCGTCCTGCCCGCCCTGCCCGTCCCCGACGTCGCGACCGAGCTGCTCGGCACGACCGGCCGGCACCTGCGCGAACGCAGCCCGCAGCGCCTCCCGTTCGTCACGGGCAGCCACGTCCGCGAGGCTCGCGGCGGTCGTCCGGGCGCCGACTCCACGCTGGTCCTCGTCGCGGGCGAGCAGGGCTTCGACGCGCGCCGCGGCGCCGTGTGGGGCGTGCACGTCGGCTGGAGCGGCAACCACCGGTTCGCCGCCGAGCGCACGCCGCGGGGTGACGCGGTGCTCAGCGGCGGCGAGCTGCTGCTGCCCGGCGAGGTCGTCCTCGAGCCCGGCGAGGAGTACGTCTCGCCCTGGCTCTACGGCAGCCACGGCACGGGCCTCGACGAGCTCGCCGGCCGCTTCCACACGTACGTGCGGTCGCGCCCCCAGCACCCGCGCACGCCGCGGCCCGTCACGCTCAACACCTGGGAGGCCGTGTACTTCGACCACGACCTCGACCGGCTCCGCGCCCTCGCGCACACCGCCGCGGAGCTCGGCATCGAGCGGTTCGTGCTCGACGACGGCTGGTTCGGCTCGCGCCGCGACGACACCCGCGGGCTCGGCGACTGGGTGGTCTCCGACGAGGCGTGGCCCGACGGGCTGCACCCGCTGATCGAGACCGTCACCGGGCTGGGCATGCAGTTCGGCCTCTGGGTCGAGCCCGAGATGGTCAACCCCGACTCCGACCTCGCGCGCGCGCACCCCGACTGGCTGCTCGCCGTCCCCGGTCGTCTCCCCGTGCCCGCGCGCACGCAGCAGGTGCTCGACCTCGGGCGCCCGGAGGCGTTCGCGCACATCCTCGAGCGCCTCGACGCGATCCTCACCGAGCACGAGATCGCGTACCTCAAGTGGGACCACAACCGCGACCTCGTCGACGCCGGCCACGGGCACCTCGGTGTCCCGGGTGTGCACCGGCAGACGCACGCCGTGTACCGCCTGCTCGACGAGCTCCGCGCCCGCCACCCCGGGGTCGAGATCGAGTCGTGCGCGTCCGGCGGAGCGCGCGTCGACCTCGGCATCCTCGAGCGCACCGACCGCGTGTGGGTGTCCGACACCATCGACCCCGTCGAGCGCGAGCAGATCCAGCGGTGGACCGGCCTTCTGCTGCCCCCGGAGCTCATGGGCCAGCACGTCGGCGGCCCCGAGTCGCACACCACGGGCCGCCGGCACGCGCTCTCGTTCCGTGCCGCGACCGCGTTCTTCGGCCACTTCGGCGTCGAGTGGGACGTCACGCAGGCCACGGACGACGAGCGCGCCGAGCTCGCCACCTGGATCACGGCGCACAAGGCGCAGCGTGACCTGCTCCACACCGGCACCCGCGTGCACGACGAGCCCGCCGACCGCGCGCTGCGCGTCGACGGCGTCGTCGCGCCCGACCGGTCCGCCGCGATCTTCGCCGTCACCCAGCTGACGACGAGCGTGACGAGCCCGCCCGGAGCCGTCCGGCTCCCCGGGCTCGACCCGGACGCGCGCTACGACGTGCGCCCGCTCCCGCCCGGGAAGACCATCGAGGGACACGGTCGCGGTCCCCTGGCCTGGTGGGACGAGGGGGTCCGGACCACCGGACGCGTCCTGCAGCAGGTCGGGCTCCGCGCCCCCACCCTCTTCCCCGAGCGGACCGTCCTCGTGCAGGTCCGGCGCACCGACGCGCCGACCGCACCCGGCACCGGGGGCGCCGACGCCGCCCGGCCGACGTCAGGAGACAGCGCATGACCAGGAGACGCGCGAGGAGGCGCACGACCGCGACGCTCGCGGCCGCGGCCCTCCTGCTGCCGCTCGCCGCGTGCGCGCGCGGCGACGACCGCACCGAGATCACGTTCTTCCAGTTCAAGCCCGAGGCCGTGCAGTACTTCGAGGACCTCGCGGCGCAGTTCGAGGAGCAGAACCCCGACGTCCGCGTCGTCGTGCAGAACGTGCCCGACCCGGAGACGGCGCTGCGCACGCGCCTCGTCAAGGACGACGTGCCCGACGTGCTCACGCTCAACGGCAACGGCACGTTCGGGGAGTTCGCGTCGGCGGGTATCTTCACGGACTTCGCGGACGACCCGGTCCTCGACGACATCAACCCCGGGTTCGTCGAGGTCGTGCAGGCGCTCGGGCAGAGCGAGCCCGGCGCGGTCAACGGCATCCCGTTCGCCGCGAACGCGAGCGGTGTCCTCTACAACGAGGAGCTGTTCGCGCAGCACGGCGTCGAGGTCCCGACGACCTGGGACGAGCTCATCGCGGCCGCCCAGACCTTCCAGGACGCGGGCGTCACGCCGTTCTACGGCATGCTCGCGGATGCGTGGACGGCGCAGTCGCCGCTCGCGCCGCTCACCGCGCAGACCGCCCCGGACGACTTCTTCGAGGAGCGGTTCGCGGGCGAGACGACGTTCGCGGAGGGGTGGCGCGAGGCCCTCGAGAAGGAGGGCGAGCTCTACGAGTACACCCAGCCCGACCCGGCGGCCGTCGGCTACCAGGAGGGCACGCGCGCGTTCGCGGCGGGGGAGTCGGCGATGCTGCTGCTCGGCTCGTACGCGGTGCCGCAGATCCGCACGTTCGAGCCGCAGTTCACCGTCGGCTCGTTCGCGCTGCCGGCCACCGACGACCCCGAGCGCACGACGCTCGTCTCGGGCGTCGACGTGCTGGTCACGACGGGCGCGGACAGTGCCCACCCGGAGGAGGCGCAGCGCTTCGTCGAGTTCCTCATGCAGCCGGAGGTCGTGCAGGAGTACGCCGAGGCGCAGGTCGCGATTCCCGCGATCGAGGGCGCCGCCAACACGGACCCCGCGCTCGCGGGCGTCCAGCCGTACATCGACGACCAGCGGCTGGTCGGCTTCACCGACCACCAGTTCATCCCCGCGATCCCGCTGGCGCCGCTGCTCCAGGAGTACCTGCTCGGGGGCGACGCCCAGACCATGCTCACGCAGCTCGACGAGTCCTGGGACAAGGTCGCGGCCCGCCGCACCTGGGGCCTGGGGAAGGTGGAGGAAGGATGACCGCCACGACGGCCCCCGCACGGACGGGGGCGGACCGTCCGCAGCGCGTGCGCCGCGGCGGCATCGCCTCGCGGACCGCGCGCGCCTTCTACTGGATGGTGCTGCCCGCGTTCGCGCTGTTCTTCCTGCTGCACACGCTGCCGGTCCTGCAGGGCGTGTACTACAGCTTCACGGACTCGCCCGGGTACGGCCCGTACGAGTTCGTCGGGCTCGCGAACTACGTCGCGCTGTTCTCGGACGACCGCGTCCTGCACGCGTACCTGTTCACGTTCCAGTTCGCGATCGTCTCGACGATCCTCGTCAACGTCATCGCGCTGGCCGTGGCGATGGCGCTGAACAGCCGCATCAAGTTCCGCACGACGCTGCGGGCCGTGTACTTCGTGCCGTACGTGCTGGCGATCCTCGTCGTCGGGTACGTGTTCCAGTACCTGTTCGCGATCTCGATCCCTGCGATCGCCCAGTCCCTCGGCAACGAGCGGTTCTCGACGTCGATCCTCGGCGACGAGAACCTCGCCTGGATCGCGATCGTCGTCCTGGCCGTCTGGCAGGCGGCCGCGTTCAACATCGTGCTCTACCTGGCCGGCCTCCAGACCGTCCCGCACGAGCTCTACGAGGCCGCGTCGCTCGACGGCGCCGGGTCGTGGCGCAAGTTCACCAGCATCACGTTCCCGATGATCTGGAGCTTCTTCATCATCAACATGGTCCTGGCGCTCAAGGGCTTCCTGCAGGTGTTCGACCACGTCATCGCCATGACCGGCGGTGGTCCCGGCACGGCGACCGAGTCGGTCGGCGTGCTCATCTACAAGGGCGGCTTCCAGGGCGGCGAGTTCGGCTACCAGCTCGCGAACGCCGTGGTCTTCATGGTCGTCATCATCGTGTTCGCCCTCGTCCAGTTCCGTGTCCTGCAGCGTGGAGAGGGGAACGTCGCATGACCGCCACCGCAGCACCACCCGTCGGGGGCCTCGTCGGCGACGACGCCGACGCCGTCGACACCACCGGACCGCGCCGCCCGTCGTGGCGCAACCGTCGCCGCGCGGCCGAGCCGGGGGAGCCGGGCGGTCGCACCAACTGGTGGCTCACGGGCCTGATGATCTTCCTGTCGCTGAGCATCCTCGTGCCCATGTACCTCGTGGTCGTCACGGCGCTGAAGACGCCCGACCAGCTCTCGGGGGCCGGGTTCGACCTGCCGAGCCCGGCGACGTTCGGGAACTTCGGCGAGGCCTGGCGGCTCACGGACTTCCCGCGCTCGGCGCTCAACAGCGCGATCATCACGGTCGGCGCGGTCACCCTCACGCTGCTGACGAACTCGATGGTCGCGTACGCGATCGCCCGGAACATGCACCGCAGGCTGTTCAAGGGGCTGTTCTTCTACTTCATCGCGGCGCTGTTCGTGCCGTTCCCGATCCTCATGCTGACGGTCGCGAAGCTCACCGCCCAGCTGCACCTCGACAACCAGGCGGGTCTGATCCTGCTGTACACGGTGTTCGGCCTGTCGTTCAACGTGTTCGTCTACGTCGCCTACATCCACTCCATCCCGAAGGAGCTGGAGGAGGCGGCGATCGTCGACGGCGCGAACGCGTGGACGGTCTTCTGGAAGGTGATCTTCCCGCTGCTGAGGCCGATGAACGCGACGGTCGGCATCATCACGTGCGTGTGGGCCTGGAACGACTTCATGCTGCCGCTCGTCATCCTGTCCGACCCGGAGGCCGCGACGCTGCCCCTGCAGCAGTACGTCTTCCAGGCGCAGTTCTCGACGAACTACACGGTCGCCTTCGCCTCCTACCTGCTGGCGATGGTCCCGCTGCTCGTCGTCTACGTGCTCGCGCAGCGCTGGGTGATCTCCGGCGTGACGCGCGGCGCGATCAAGTGACCCGGCGGTCGCCGCACCGCCGTACTCCGCACCGACCGACCGCTCCGGAAGGGACCCCGATCGCATGACGTGGACCGTCGAGGACGCCCCGTGGTGGACCCGCGCCGTCGTCTACCAGGTGTACCCGCGCTCGTTCGCCGACTCCGACGGCGACGGCGTGGGGGACCTGCGGGGCGTCCTCGACCACGTCGACCACCTCGCCGCACTCGGCGTCGACGTCGTGTGGCTGTCGCCGATCTACCCGTCGCCGCAGGACGACAACGGGTACGACATCAGCGACTACCAGGACGTCGACCCGTCGTTCGGGACGCTCGCCGACCTCGACGCGCTGCTCGCGGCGCTGCACGAGCGCGGCATGCGCCTCGTCATGGACCTCGTCGTCAACCACACGTCCGACGAGCACCCGTGGTTCGTCGAGTCGCGGTCGTCCGCGGACAGCCCGAAGCGCGACTGGTACTGGTGGCGCCCGCCGCGGCACGGCATGGCACCGGGCCACCCCGGCGCCGAGCCGACCAACTGGCGCTCGTTCTTCTCGGGACCCGCGTGGGAGCTCGACGAGGCCACCGGCGAGTACTACCTGCACCTGTTCAGCCGCAAGCAGCCCGACCTCAACTGGGAGAACCCGGAGGTCCGGCACGCCGTCTACGCGATGATGCGCTGGTGGCTCGACCGTGGGGTCGACGGCTTCCGGATGGACGTCATCAACCTCGTCTCGAAGGACCCCGCGCTGCCCGACGGGCCCGTGCGCGACGGCGTGCTCGGCGACGGCAGCGCGGCGTACACGAACGGCCCGCGCATCCACGAGTTCCTCGCCGAGATGCACCGCGAGGTGTTCGCCGGCCGTCCCGACCGGCTGCTGACGGTGGGGGAGATGCCCGGCGTCACGGTCGAGCACGCGCGGCAGTTCACCGACCCGGCACGCGCCGAGGTCGACATGGTGTTCCAGTTCGAGCACGTCGGCCTCGACCACGGGCCCGGCGGCAAGTTCGACGTGCGGCCGCTGCGGCTGCGCGACCTCAAGGCGTCCTTCGGGCGGTGGCAGGCCGAGCTCGCCGACGTCGGGTGGAACAGCCTCTACTGGAACAACCACGACCAGCCCCGCATCGTGTCCCGGTTCGGCGACGACGGCGCCTACCGGCGCGAGTCCGCGACGATGCTCGGGACGGTGCTGCACCTGCACCGCGGGACGCCGTACGTCTACCAGGGCGAGGAGCTCGGGATGACGAACGCACGGTTCGACTCGTTCGACGACTACCGCGACATCGAGTCGCTGCGGCACGTCGCCGAGGCCCGCGAGCACGGGTACGCGACCGACGACGAGCTGCTCGACGGGCTCGCCGCGATGAGCCGCGACAACGCGCGCACACCCATGCAGTGGGACGCGACCGAGCACGCCGGCTTCACGACCGGCACCCCGTGGCTCCCGGTGAACCCGAACCACGTCGAGGTCAACGCGGCCGCGGCGCGCGGCGACGACCGCTCGGTGTTCCACCACTACCGCCGGCTGATCGAGCTGCGGCACACCGACCCGGTGGTCGCGCTCGGCGACTTCACGATGCTGCTGCCCGACCACGAGCACGTCTACGCGTTCACGCGGTCCCTCGACGGCGACACCCTGCTCGTCCTCGGGAACTTCTCGGGCGACGAGCAGGACGTCGCGGTCGACGTCGCCGCGGCCTCGACGCTCGTCCTCGGGAACTACGACACCGACGCCGCGCCGGACGCCGACGGGCGGGTCCGGCTGCGGCCGTGGGAGGCGCAGGTCCGCCGCGTCGCGCGCTGAGCCGGGGTGCCGCGACGCACACCGGCGCACCGGGCGCCCACGGCCCCGGCGCTGACGGCGTCAGGACGACTGCACGTCCACCACGACGCGCACGGGGTCCTGCAGCACGAACACGCGGAACGGCCGCCGCTCGCCGGCGACGCCCACGACGGACTGCGTCATGCCCTCGAACGTCAGCGGGCGCGTGACCTGGACGACCGTGCCCTCGCGCGGGCCGACGTCCTGCGCGAACTCGTCGTGACCCGTGTCGTGCGGGTAGCCCGTGCCCGTCAGCCAGACGTCGAGCACCGCCTCGCCCGCGACGTCGACCGCCTCGCCGCTGCCGTCCTGCACGGCCTGGTCGACGTACCCGACGCGGTAGCCGGGGACGCCGCCGCCCGCGACCTCGTAGACGACCCGGTCGTAGCCGTCGTGCGAGCCGACGCGGACGTCGACCACCGTGACGCGCGCGCCGGACGGCTCGGCCTCCGCGGTCGCGGTCGCGGGCGCGAAGCCCTCGGCAGGCTCGCCCTCGGGCGCTGCCGACCCCGGCGGCGTCGGGGAGGCGCTGGGCGTCGCCGAGGCGGTCGCGGTCGCGCTCCCGGCCGTCGTGGGCGTGGGGTCCCCCGGGTCGGGACCGCCCGACCCGCCCGCGCCGCACGCCGCCGTCGCGCCCAGCACCAGCGCTGCGAGCGCGCCGGCGGACGCCCTCCGGATCCTCGTCATCGGTCCCTCCTCGTCCGCGTCCTCCGAGGCTAGGCTCCGCGGCCCCGGCCGCGCCGGAGGTTGGGCCGGGCGGGTGAAGACCGCCGCACGCGGGGTCGCGCGGAGCCGGCGGTGCCGATGGGACCGGGGAGGGGAGGTCCGACATCGACGCAGGCAGCGAGCCCGCGGTGCGCGTGCGCGGGCTGCGCAAGACGTACCGGACGTTCACGCTCCGTGAGGTGGTCGCGGTCGACCACCTCGACCTCACCGTGCCCGCGGGCGGTGTGCACGCGTTCCTCGGTCCCAACGGCTCCGGGAAGACGACGACGATCCGCATGCTGCTCGGGCTCGCGCGGCCCGACGCCGGGTCGGTGCACCTCTTCGGCACGCCCGTGCCGGAGCGGCTCCCGGACGTGATCGGCCGCGTCGGCGCGATCGTCGAGAACCCCAAGTTCGTGCCCGGCTTCTCGGGACGCCGGAACCTGCGTCTGCTCGCGACCGCGGTCGGCGTCCCGCACACGCGCGTCGAGGAGGTGCTCGAGCGGGTCGGGCTGCGCGACCGCGGCGTCGACCAGTTCCGCCGCTACTCGCTCGGCATGAAGCAGCGGCTCGCGATCGCCGCGACGCTCCTCAAGGACCCCGACCTGCTGGTCTTCGACGAGCCGACGAACGGCCTCGACCCCGCGGGGATCCGCGACATCCGCGCGACCATGCGCGGCCTCGCCGACGAGGGCCGCACGGTCCTCGTGTCGAGCCACATCCTCGCCGAGGTCGAGCAGGTGGCCGACACGGTCTCGGTGGTGGCGCGCGGGCGGCTCGTGGCCGAGGGGACCGTCGCGTCGCTGCTCGCGGCCGACGGCACCGCGCGCGTGCGCGTCACGGTCGCCGACCCGGTGCGTGCGCAGGGGCTGCTCGCCGCGCGGGGCTGGGACGTCCGCGTCGACGGTCGGACCGTCGAGGTCGCCGGCGCGCCCGGCCCGGCGCAGGTCAACGAGGCCCTCGCTCGCGGCGACGTGTTCGCGGACGAGGTCGTCGTCCTGCGCCGCGACCTGGAGTCGGCGTTCCTCGAGCTCACGGGTGCCGCGCCGGGGCGCGCGTCGTGACCCACCTGCTGCGCGCCGAGCTCGCGCGCGTCCGTGCCCGCCCGCTCGTGTGGCTGGTGTCCGCCGGCGTCGTGCTGGGCGTGCTCGGGCTCGTGCTGAGCGGGTGGTGGGAGTCGCGACCGCCGAGCCCCGCCCAGGTCGCCGCGGCGGGCGAGGCGTACCGCGCGGACCTCGCCGCGTGGCAGGCCCTGGTCGCGCCGTGCGACGAGGACGACCCGTCCGTCCACCCCGACCTGCCGCCGGCCGAGGCCGTGGCCGCGTGCACGTCCCGGCCGCCCACGCCCGAGCAGTACGTCGCCGTGCGGCCCGACGTCTCGTCGCTCGTGACCGAGCGGCTGCCGTCCGTCGGGGTCATGATCACGCTGGGGTGCCTCATGCTCGGCGTCGGGCTCGTGACCTCGGAGTTCGCGTCGGGAGCCATGGGCACGTGGCTAACGTTCGCCCCACGGCGCGGCCGGGTCTTCGTGAGCAGGCTCGCGTCCGCCGTCGTGGCCGCGGTCCCGTGCGTCGCGGCGCCGCTCGTGACGCTCGTGGTCGCGCTGCTCGCCGTCGGGGTGGTCAACGGGCTCCCCGTGGGTGAGCCCGCGGGCGGGTGGGGCGACCTGCTGGGCGTGACCGGACGCTGGCTCGCGGTCGGTCCCGCGTTCGCGGCCGTCGGCGTCGGCCTCGCGTTCGCCCTGCGGCACGCCGCGGCCGTGACGGGCGTCGCGGTCTGGTGGGTCGCGGCGACGGAGAGCGCCCTGCCGCTCGTCCTGCCGGAGTCGCGGTGGCTGCCCCTGTCGACCAACGTCACGGCGTGGACCACGGGCAGCGCGCACTACGTGGTCCCGTCGTGCGTGCCCGACCCGGCGCGCGCGGGCGAGGAGCTCTGCGAGCCCGTGCTGCACACGGTCGCGGCGGGGCAGGGGGCGCTCGTCGTGCTGGTCGTGGTCGCGCTCGCGCTCGTCGGCGGCTGGCTGTCGTTCCGGCTGCGCGACGTCGCCTGACTCAGCGTCCTGCTGGCCCCGGGACGGGCCGGTCGGTCGGGGGACCGCGACGCCTGGTGGGCCGTGCGTCAGCGCCGCGGATCGCGCGGGGAGGCCCGCCAGGCGGTCCGGGCGGCCGCGGGCGCCGACCCCCGGGACCGTCGGCACGTCGCGAGGTCAACCGATCGGTGGACGGCCGGGACAACGCCTCGGTCGTCGCGGCGCACCCGCGTCCGGGGCCACGCTGAGGGCATGACGACACCGGCAGGCGCCCCCGCGATCGAGGTTGCGGGCCTGCGCAAGCGATACGGGCCCAAGCAGGCAGTCGACGGCCTGGACCTGCGCGTGGACCGCGGGGAGATCGTCGCGATCCTCGGGCCGAACGGCGCGGGCAAGACGACGACCGTCGAGATCCTCGAGGGCTACCGGCACCGCGACGAGGGCCACGTCCGCGTCCTCGGCGAGGACCCGCAGACGGCCGGACGCGTGTGGCGCTCGCGCCTCGGCATCGTCCTGCAGGGCACGAACGACCTCGCGGAGGCGACCGTCGGGGAGCTCGTCCGGCACTTCTCCCGCTTCTACCCGGACCCGCGCGACCCCGACGAGGTGATCGACGCCGTCGGTCTGCGCGAGAAGGCCCGCACGCGCGCCCGTCAGCTGTCGGGCGGCCAGCGACGCCGGCTCGACGTGGCGCTCGGCATCGTGGGACGGCCCGAGCTCGTGTTCCTCGACGAGCCGACGACCGGCTTCGACCCGCAGGCGCGCCGCGCGTTCTGGGACCTCGTCGAGGGCCTGCGCGCCGACGGCACGACGATCCTGCTGACGACGCACTACCTCGAGGAGGCGGAGCGGCTGGCCGACCGGGTCGTGGTCGTCGCGTCGGGTCACGTCGTCGCGGAGGGCACCCCCGCCGACCTGGGCGGTCGCGACGCGCGCCGGGCGCTCGTGAGGTGGGTCGAGGACGGGCGACGGCACGAGCTCAGGACCGACGACGCGTCCCGCACGGTCGCCGACCTGCTCGCGCGCCTCGGCGACGTGCCGGGTCTCGAGGTGCTGCGGCCGACGCTCGAGGACGTCTACCTCGGCCTGCTCCAGGGCGCCGGCGCGCCCGCCGACACCCCTGTGGAGGTCCTGCGATGAGCACCGTCGCCCTGCCGGCCGCGCGCCGCACCGCCGTCCCCGGCGTCCTGCGCCTCGGGCTTGTCCGCGCCGCCTACGAGCTGCGCGTCTTCTTCCGCGAGCGCGACGCGGTCGTGTTCATCTTCGCCTACCCCGTCATCATGATGGCGATCTTCGCGACGGTCTTCGGGCAGGACGGCGCGACCGTCCAGGCGGGCGACGTCGAGATCCCGTTCGCGCAGTACTTCCTGCCGGGCATGCTCGCGACGGGCGTCATGCTGTCGAGCTTCCAGTCGCTCGCGATCTCGATCTCGGTCGAGCGTGACGAGGGCGGCCTCAAGCGGCTGCGCGGCACGCCGATGCCGGCGTCGGCGTACTTCCTCGGCAAGATCGGCCAGGTCCTCGGCAGCGGGCTCGTGCAGACCGCGATCCTGCTGACCGTCGCCGCGACGCTGTTCGACGTGACGCTGCCGTCGACCGTGGGGGACTGGGCGACGTTCGCGTGGGTGTACCTGCTCGGGACGGCCGCGGGCTCGGTGTGCGGCGTGGCTTTCTCGTCGGTCCCGCGCTCGGGGCGGTCGGCGAGCGCGGTGGTGACGCCGATCGTGCTGGTCCTGCAGTTCGTCTCGGGCGTGTTCTTCCAGTGGGACTCGCTGCCGACGTGGATGCAGCAGGTCGCGTCGGTGTTCCCGCTGCGTTGGCTGGTCGAGGGCATGCAGGCGGCGTTCCTCCCGGACGCGGTCGCGGGCGACGTCGACCTCGTGACCACCGCGCTCGTGCTGGGCGTGTGGTTCGTCGCCGGGCTCGTCGTCGGGGCGCGCTGGTTCCGCTGGCGCCGGCGTGACGACGGCTGACGTGAGCGCTCAGGCGGGGCGCAGGCAGAAGACGGGGTGCGTCGCGACGAGCGGCACGAACGCCTCGACCGGGTCGCCGGGGGAGACGTCGAAGACGCGCCGCACGACCGCGACCTGCTGGAGGTACCGCCGCAGCACGGGCGCACCGGTCGCCGCGTCGACCTCGTCGGCGGCGAGGCGCTCGACGTGCCCGCCCCGACGCAGCTCGACGACGCGCGACGCCCGCACGTTGCGCACCCAGCCGACGGGACCGTACGGCGCGACGAGCCACCGCGAGCCGTCGTGCTCGACCAGCGTGACGGGCGTCGTGCGCGGCTCGCCCGAGGTCCGGCCCGCGACGGTCAGCAGCACGGTGCCCCGCGGTCCGCTCCCGCGGCGGACCATCGTCGTCACCGCGCTGTCCACGGCCCGTCGCACCCAGCCCCGCCGCCGTCGGCCCGTCCGCCCGTCCGTGCTCATGTGCGCATCCTGCCGGGCGCGGGGCGGGCCGTCGACGGACCTGCACGTGGCAGGCTCGACGCCATGACCAGGCGCACGCCCCGACCGGTCGCGCGGCACGAGTTCTGGGTCCGCGCGCTGCGCGGGTGGGACGTCGGCTTCTACGCGATCACCGCGGTCGCGGGGGTGTCGATCGCGATCGAGGTCCGGTCGCTGCGCGAGGCCGCCGTCGCGGTCCTCGGGCTCGCCGCGCTCGTCCTCGCCTACCTCGCGCTGGGCCGCCGGGGTGCGCAGCGCGGGGACGTCCTGCTGACCCGCACGTACCTCGCGGTGCTCGTCACCGTCGTGGTGCTGGAGGTCGGGCTGTCGGAGCTCGGGTCGGTGCTGCTGTTCGTCGCGTACTCGCAGATCTGGTTCTTCGCGACGCGCCGCCTCGAGGGCGTGCTGTGGAGCGTGCTGCTGACGGTCGCGTTCGCCGCCGCGATCGTCGTGCGCGAGCCGGGTGCGGTCGCGACGGTCGCCGACGCCGCCGAGCTGGTCGGCCAGGTCGGCACGGGCCTCGTCTTCGCGATCGCCCTGGGCCTGTGGATCACGTGGGTGTCGGAGCAGAGCGAGGAGCGCGCCGCGCTGGTCGAGGAGCTGGGCGCCGCGCAGGCCGAGCTCGCGTCGACCCACCACGCGAGCGGGGTCCTCGCCGAGCGGGCGCGTCTGGCGCAGGAGATCCACGACACCCTCGCGCAGGGGTTCACGAGCGTCGTGATGCTCGCGCAGGCCGCGTCGGCGGAGCTCGCCCGGGACCGCGTCGGTCCGGCGACGGAGCGCGTCGGCCAGATCGAGCAGGTCGCGCGCGACAACCTCGCGCAGGCGCGGGCCCTGGTGGCGGCGTTCGGGCCGCCCGAGCTCGAGCGCGGCACGCTCGGCGACGCGCTCGACCGGCTCGCGGCCCGGTTCGAGGCGGAGACGCACGTCCGCGTCGAGGTCGACGGCCTGCGCGAGCTGGGCGCGGTCGGGCCGGAGCACGCCGTGGTCCTGCTGCGCGCCGCGCAGGAGGCCCTCGCCAACGTCCGCAAGCACGCCGACGCGACCGTCGTCCGGCTCACCGTGGGCCGGGACGGGGACGACGTCCGGCTCGAGGTCGTCGACGACGGGCGGGGGCTGCCCGCGGGCGCGGTCGAGGGTGTGGGCCTGCGCGGCATGCGCGAGCGCGTCGACGCGGGGGGCGGGACGCTCGAGGTGGGCAGCGGTCCCGGCGGCGGCACGCGCGTGGCCGTGACGCTGCCCCGCGACACGGTGCCCGCCACGTCGCCGCTCGGCGACGGGGGAGCCGCCGCGCCGCGCCCGGGGACCACGAGGGAGGACGCGTGACGATCCGGGTGCTGCTGGCGGACGACCATCCCGTCGTCCGCTCGGGCCTGGCCGGGATGCTGGCCGTCGAGCCGGACCTCGAGGTCGTCGGGGAGGCGGGCGACGGCGCGCAGGCCGTGGCGCTCGCGGAGAGCCTGCGGCCCGACATCGTCCTCATGGACCTGCGGATGCCGGTGCTCGACGGCGCGAGCGCGACGGCGACCATCACGGGCACGCTGCCGGGCGTGCGCGTCCTGGTGCTCACGACGTACGAGACCGACACCGACATCCTGCGGGCCGTCGAGGCCGGCGCGACGGGGTACCTGCTCAAGGACACGCCCCGCGACCAGCTCGTCGCGGGCGTCCGCGCGGCCGCACGCGGCGAGTCGGCGCTGTCGCCGTCGGTCGCGCGCCGGCTCGTGCAGCAGGTGCGCGGCGACGCGGAGCGGCTCACGGCGCGCGAGCAGGAGGTCCTCGCGAGCGTCGCCCGCGGGCTGTCCAACGCCGCGATCGGCCGCGAGCTGTTCATCACCGAGGCGACCGTCAAGACGCACCTGCTGCGCGCGTTCGCGAAGCTCGGCGTCGACGACCGGACGCGCGCGGTGACCGTCGCGATCGAGCGGGGGATCCTGCCGGGTGCCTGACCGCCCCGGTCGCGGGGGACCGGGACGCGGGGGACCGGGACGCGGACGGTGGCGTCGCGTCGCAGGTCGGACGGCTAGCGTGGCGCTGCGACGGCACGGCGGCTCGACGACGGGAGGCGGCACGATGGGCAAGGTCCACGAGCGGATCGACGAGCGCATGCGGCGCTTCCTCCTCGCGCAGCACGTGTTCTTCGTCGCGACCGCCCCGAGCGGACCGGACGGGCGCGTCAACGTGTCGCCCAAGGGTGTCGACGGCTCGTTCGTGGTCCTCGACGACCACACCGTCGCCTACCTGGACCTCACCGCGAGCGGCGCCGAGACCATCGCGCACCTGCGGGAGAACGGCCGGATCACGGTGATGTTCTGCGCCTTCGACGGCCCGCCGAACATCGTGCGGCTGCACGGCCGCGGCCGGTTCGTGACGCTGTACGACGACGGCTTCGCCGAGCTCCTCGCGCTGTTCCCCGAGACCCGCGGTGCGCGGGCCGTCGTCGTCGTCGACGTCGAGCGCGTCTCCGACTCGTGCGGCTACGGCGTGCCGCTCATGGACCACGTGGGCGAGCGGGACCTGCTGCCGCCGTACATGGAGCGCAAGGGGGCCGACGGGCAGGCGGCGTACCGGCGGCAGAAGAACCGCACGAGCATCGACGGCCTGCCGGCGTTCGACTTCGACCCGGAGCCCGCGGTCTGACCCCGGCGTATCTGGCGGGGGTCCGGCGGGCTCCTTCCGGTGTGGGCCTCGCGCCGCGCCCGCCCGACAGCGCCCACCGGCGGACGTGTCCCGGTGCCGGTCCGACGACGCCGTCGCCGCCGGACCGTCCACCGCACCCTGGGGAAGCACCCTGCCCGACGTCCCGAGGTGGTGCCTCGTGCGCAAGTCGATCGTCTCCCTGCTCGCTCTCGCTCTCGTCGCAGGCCTGAACCTGCTCTCCGCCCCCGCCGCGTCCGCGGCCGCCTACTGCGGCCAGGTGTGGGGCTCCCTCGCGAAGTCCGCCGACGGATTCTCCGCGGGTTACGTCACGAACGTCCGCGCCGGACAGCACACGTGCTACGACCGGCTCGTCCTCGACGTGTCCGCGCCCGTGGCGGGCTGGTCGGTGCAGTACGTCGACGTCGTCACGCAGGACGGCTCCGGCTTCCCCGTGCACGTCGACGGCGGGGCACGCCTCGCGGTCGTCGCGCACGCGGGCGTCGACACCGACAACGTGCCCTTCGTGAGCGGTCAGCGGCTCGTCAACACCTCGTCGTACCGGACGTTCCGGGACGTCGTGTGGGCCGGCAGCTTCGAGGGGTACACGACGGTCGGGCTCGGCGTGCGTGCCCGGCTCCCGTTCCGCGTGTTCGCGCTGGCGGGTCCGGGTGGCGGCTCGCGGCTCGTCGTCGACGTCGGCCACCAGTGGTGCGCGACCGGCACGACCTGCTGACGCGTCCGTCGACGGCTTCCGCAACGACACCCTCCGCGCTCCCGCGGACGACGTGCCCTCACCTCACCCGTGGCGGGTGGGGCGAGGGCACCGGTCCGTGCGGTAGGGCGGTGGTGTGGGCGACGCAGGTCCGTCGGTCCGCCCTCCGCCCTCCGCCCACGGGGTGGGCGCCTCGCGGCGTCCTGCCGACGGCGACAGCGCCGGGCGCAGGGTGTCGCACCTCGAGTCCGAGCTCTGTCCCGGAGGTGTGGTCATGCGTACGCGCCCGTCGCTCGTCGGCGGCCTCTGCTTGCTCCTCGCGGTGGGCCTCAGCCTGCTCACCGCCCCGCCGGCCTCGGCCGGCGCGTTCTGCGGCCAGGTCTGGGGGTCGCAGCCCGACCAGGCGTCCTACGCGGCGTGGTCTCCCCGTGTGCAGGGGGTCCGCACGGGTCGGCACGCCTGCTTCGACCGGCTCGTGATCGACATGGGCGGGTGGCCGGGCGTCTGGACCGTCCAGTACGTCGGCGTCGTCACGACCGGTGGTGGCGCACCCGTGGACGTGCGCGGCGGCGCGAGGCTGGCCGTCGTCGTCGAGACGCCGGTCGACACGTCGGTGTACACGCCGCCCGCCGTGGGGGGCCGGCTGGCCGACGTGACGCGCTACTCGACGTTCCGCGACGTCGTGTGGGCGGGGAGCACCGCCGCCACGGCGAGCTCGCCGAGCGTCACGACGATCGGCCTGGGGGTCCGGGCACGTCTGCCCTTCCGGGTCTTCACGCTGATCGGGCCGCACCACAACTCGCGGCTCGTCATCGACGTCGGGCACAGGTGGTGTACTGCAGGGACCACCTGCTGAGCGCCGTGGGACCGGACCGGGTGGTCGGCGCCCGGGCCGGGCACGGTGGGAATCGGCTCACTTGCTGGACACGTGAACCAACATGTGAGACGGCGTGACACCGCACCGACGGAGGCGTAGGGTCGCTCGCGTGCAGACGATCCTCGTAGTACTTCCTGAGCGCGCCGGCTGAGGCCACCGCACCCAGGTCCCGTCCGCGCGCGCACCCCTCGTCCCGCCTCACGTCGGGGCCCGAGGGGTTTTTCTGTGTTCCGGCACGACGCACACCCCACCCGCACCACCCAGGGAGACACCGATGGTCCAGGGTCCTCACCCGGCACCGCCGCGAACGCCCGCGCCGCCCGTCCCGCAGGCCAGCCCCGCCGCCGTCGCGCACACGCGCGCCGAGCGCGAGCGCGTGCCGGCCGCGCCCGCGACGGTCGAGAAGGTCACGGGCGCGCAGTCGATCGTCCGCTCGCTCGAGGAGCAGGGTGTCGAGGCCGTCTTCGGCATCCCGGGCGGCGCGATCCTCCCGCTCTACGACCCGCTCATGGACTCGGCGAAGGTGCGCCACATCCTCGTGCGCCACGAGCAGGGCGGGGGCCACGCCGCCGCCGGGTACGCCGCCGCGACCGGCAAGGTCGGCGTGTGCATGGCGACGTCCGGCCCCGGCGCCACGAACCTCGTGACCCCCATCGCGGACGCGCACATGGACTCGGTGCCGCTCGTCGCGATCACGGGCCAGGTCGTCGCGTCGCTCATCGGCACCGACGGGTTCCAGGAGGCCGACATCGTCGGCATCACCCTCCCGGTGACCAAGCACAACTACCTCGTGACCGACGCCGACGACATCCCGCGCGTGATCGCCGAGGCGTTCCACATCGCCGCGAGCGGCCGGCCCGGCCCCGTGCTCGTCGACATCTCCAAGTCCGCCATGCAGGCGCAGACGACGTTCTCGTGGCCGCAGGAGGTGTCGCTGCCCGGCTACCACCCGGTGACCAAGCCGCACGCCAAGCAGATCCGCGAGGCCGCGCGCCTGCTCGCCACGTCCCGCCGACCCGTGCTGTACGTCGGTGGCGGCGTGATCCGCGCCGGTGCGGCCGCCGAGCTGCGCGCGCTCGTCGACGCGTCCGGCGCGCCCGCCGTCACGACCCTGATGGCGCGCGGTGCGCTGCCCGACACGCACCCGCAGCACCTGGGCATGCCCGGCATGCACGGCACGGTCGCCGCCGTCGCGGCGCTGCAGAAGGCCGACCTCGTGGTCGCCCTCGGAGCGCGCTTCGACGACCGCGTGACCGGCCAGCTGTCGTCGTTCGCGCCGAACGCCACGGTCGTGCACGCCGACATCGACCCCGCGGAGATCGGCAAGAACAAGGCCGTCGACGTCCCGATCGTCGGCGACCTGCGCGAGGTGCTGTCCGACCTGCTGCCCGAGCTCGCCCGCGAGCACGGTCAGCACGGCAAGCCCGACCTCGAGGCGTGGTGGAAGCAGCTCGACGCGTGGCGCGAGACGTTCCCCCTGGGCTACGACGAGCCGTCGGACGGCCACCTGGCCCCGCAGCACGTCATCCAGCGCATCGGCGAGCTCTCGGGCCCCGAGGCGATCTACGCGGCAGGCGTGGGCCAGCACCAGATGTGGGCGGCGCAGTTCATCAAGTACCAGCGCCCCAACTCGTGGCTGAACTCGGGCGGCCTCGGCACCATGGGCTACTCGGTGCCCGCGGCGATGGGTGCGAAGGTCGGCCAGCCGGACCGCACGGTGTGGGCGATCGACGGCGACGGCTGCTTCCAGATGACCAACCAGGAGCTCGCCACCTGCACGATCAACGACATCCCGATCAAGGTCGCGGTCATCAACAACTCGTCGCTCGGGATGGTCCGCCAGTGGCAGACGCTGTTCTACGAGTCGCGGTACTCGAACACCGACCTGCACACCGGTCACGGCACCGTGCGCGTGCCCGACTTCGTCAAGCTCGCCGACGCCTACGGCTGCGTGGGCCTGCGCTGCGAGTCGAAGGCCGACGTCGACGCGACCATCAAGCGCGCGCTCGAGATCGACGACCGCCCCGTGGTCGTGGACTTCACGGTGTCGCGCGACGCCATGGTGTGGCCGATGGTCGCCGCGGGCGTGAGCAACGACGACATCCAGTACGCGCGGGGCATCTCCCCGGCGTGGGACCGGGAGGACTGACCCATGAGCCGCCACACCCTCTCCGTCCTCGTGGAGAACAAGCCCGGCGTGCTCACGCGCGTCGCGGGCCTGTTCGCCCGTCGCTCCTTCAACATCCACTCGCTCGCCGTGGGCCCGACGGAGCACGAGGAGATCTCGCGCATCACCGTCGTCGTCGACGTCGACGAGCTGCCCCTGGAGCAGGTGACGAAGCAGCTCAACAAGCTGATCAACGTCATCAAGATCGTCGAGCTCGAGGACGCGTCCTCGGTGCAGCGCGAGCTGCTGCTCGTCAAGGTCAAGGCCGACACCGCGCAGCGGACGTCGGTCCTCGAGGTCGTCCAGCTGTTCCGGGCGCACGTCGTCGACGTCGTCCCGGACACCGTCGTCGTCGAGGCGACGGGCAGCCCCGGCAAGCTCGACGCCCTCCTGACCGCCCTGGAGCCGTTCGGCATCCGTGAGATCGTGCAGTCCGGCACGGTCGCCATCGGCCGCGGCTCGCGCTCGATCACGGACCGGGCGCTCGAGCGCGTCTCGCGCTCCGCCTGACACCCTTCCTGACTGCACCACCGAACACGAACGAGGAGATCCACCGTGGCTGAGCTGTTCTACGACGACGACGCCGACCTGTCGGTCATCCAGTCCAAGAAGGTCGCCGTCATCGGCTACGGCAGCCAGGGGCACGCGCACTCCCTGAACCTGCGCGACTCGGGCGTCGACGTCACCGTCGGCCTCCGTGAGGGCTCGGCGTCCCGCGCCAAGGCCGAGAACGAGGGCCTCAAGGTCGCGACCGTCGCCGACGCGGTGCGCGACGCCGACGTCGTCGTGATCCTCGCGCCCGACCAGGTGCAGCGGATCGTCTACCGCGACGAGATCGAGCCGAACCTCAAGGACGGCGCCGCGCTCGTCTTCGGCCACGGCTTCAACATCCGCTTCGGCTACATCAAGCCGGCCGCGGGTCACGACGTCCTCATGGTCGCCCCCAAGGGCCCGGGCCACCTGGTGCGCCGCGAGTACGCCGACGGCCGTGGCGTGCCGGTCATCGTCGCCGTCGAGCAGGACGCCTCGGGCGAGGCGTGGAAGCTCGCGCTGTCCTACGCCAAGGGCATCGGCGGCCTGCGCGCGGCGGGCATCAAGACGACCTTCACCGAGGAGACGGAGACCGACCTCTTCGGCGAGCAGGCCGTCCTGTGCGGTGGCGTGTCGCAGCTCATCCAGTACGGCTTCGAGACGCTGACCGAGGCGGGTTACCAGCCCGAGGTCGCGTACTTCGAGGTGCTGCACGAGCTCAAGCTCATCGTCGACCTCATCTTCGAGGGCGGCATCACCAAGCAGCGCTGGTCGGTGTCCGACACGGCCGAGTACGGCGACTACGTCTCCGGCCCGCGTGTCATCACGCCGGACGTCAAGGCGAACATGCAGGCCGTCCTCGCGGACATCCAGAACGGTGCCTTCGCGAAGCGCTTCATCGACGACCAGGACGCCGGCGCGCCGGAGTTCAAGGAGCTCCGCGAGAAGGGCCAGAACCACCCGATCGAGCCCGTGGGCCGCGAGCTCCGCAAGCTGTTCGCGTGGGTCAAGCCGTCGGACTCCGACTACGTCGAGGGTTCGGCCGCTCGCTGACGGACCGCATGCCTCGACGGGCGTGCGACCAGGGTTCCCGCCCAGGTCGCACGCCCGTCGTGCTTCACGCCAAGATGGGCGCACCACCGACGGAGGGACGACGATGACCGACCAGTCGACGATCGGCGCGCAGGGCGAGGACCAGCGGATCACCGCGTTCTGGCAGGCGGCCCGCGGGCACCTCGGGCTGGGCAAGCTCGACGCCGTGATGGGGGAGCAGCCGAAGGACGTCGTCCCGCCGCCGTCGTGGTCGTTCGGCGACAGCCCCGCGCTCGCCGACCAGCTGCTCGCCCTCGTGCTCGACGGCCGGAAGACGGGCACGTCGACCGCGCTCGCGGAGCTCGAGGACGAGGGGCTCGCCCTGCCGGTCGTGGGCGACCTGTCGATCGTCCTCGACGGGACGGGCGAGCCGCGCGCGCTGCTGCGCACGACCGAGGTCGAGGTCGTGCCGTTCGACCAGGTCGGCGACGAGCACGCGCGCGCCGAGGGGGAGGACGACCTGTCGCTCGCGTCGTGGCGCACCGAGCACGAGCGGTACTGGCGGCGCGTGCTGGGCGACGACCGGTTCACGCCGGACCTGGCCGTGGTGACCGAGCGGTTCGAGCTCGTCTACCCGACGAGCGGGCCGACGCCGCCGGTCGACTGAGGACGTGCGCGCCGCGCTGGCGCCTTGCAGGTCCGGCGCGCACGTCGACCGAGGACGTGCGCGCCGCGCCGGCGCCTTGCAGGTTGGGCGCGCACATTCCACTTGTCGAGATGGCCGTTCCGGCCACTGGGACGAGGGTTAGGGTGCTCTCATGGCACCGAACGCTCCTGCCCCGGACCTCCGCCTCGCCGTCGTCGCCGGTGACGGCATCGGGACCGAGGTCGTCGAGCAGGGCCTGCTGGTCCTCGAGGCCGCGCTGCACGGCTCGGGCACCACGGTGTCCACCACCGACTTCGACCTGGGCGCGCGCCGCTGGCACGCGACGGGCGAGACGCTGACGGACACCGACCTCGACGCGATCCGCGGCCACGACGCGATCCTCCTGGGCGCGATCGGCGACCCGTCCGTCCCGTCGGGCGTCCTGGAGCGCGGTCTGCTGCTCAAGCTCCGCTTCGCGCTGGACCACTACGTCAACCTGCGCCCGGGCCGCCTGTACCCGGGCGTGACGAGCCCGCTCGCGAACCCCGGCGAGGTCGACTTCGTCGTCGTCCGCGAGGGCACCGAGGGCCCGTACGTCGGCAACGGCGGCGCGATCCGCGTCGGCACCCCGGCCGAGGTCGCCAACGAGGTGAGCGTCAACACCGCGTTCGGCGTCGAGCGCGTCGTGCGCGACGCGTTCGCCCGGGCCGCCGCCCGCCCGCGCAAGAAGCTCACGCTCGTGCACAAGCACAACGTCCTCGTGCACGCGGGGCACCTGTGGCGCCGCACGGTCGAGGCCGTCAACGCCGAGTTCCCCGACGTGACCGTCGACTACCTGCACGTCGACGCGGCGACGATCTTCCTCGTGACCAACCCGTCGCGGTTCGACGTGATCGTCACGGACAACCTCTTCGGCGACATCCTCACGGACCTCGCCGCGGCGATCACGGGCGGCATCGGCCTGGCCGCGTCCGCGAACATCAACCCGGACCGCACCGCGCCGAGCATGTTCGAGCCCGTGCACGGCTCCGCTCCCGACATCGCCGGCCAGGGCAAGGCCGACCCGACCGCCACGGTGCTGTCGGTCGCGCTCCTGCTCGACCACCTGGGCCAGACGGACGCCGCGCGCCGCGTCGAGGCAGCCGTCGCCGCCGACCTGGTCGAGCGCGGCTCGGCGGAGCGAGTACGGTCGACGGCCGAGGTGGGCAAGGACCTCGCCGCGCGCGTCGCCGGCTAACCGTCCGCTCCCCGCGCCCCCGCCCCGCCGTCGACCTGTCGTCGGCTGGTGGTCCTGGCGCGACCTGTCCACCCGGCCGTCCTCACCGGTACCGTCATCAACGACCCTGGTGAAAGGCCCCCCGACATGAGCACCCTCGCAGCACCCACGTCCGCCGACCAGTTCGAGATCCGGCTGACGGACACCCCGGTCGACCCCGCGACCCGCGCCGCGGCGCTGGACTCGCCCAAGTTCGGCACCGTGTTCACCGAGCACATGGCCCGCATCTCCTACCGGGACGGCGAGGGCTGGCACGACCGCCGCGTCGAGAAGTACGGCCCGCTGCAGCTCGACCCCGCGACCGCGGTCCTGCACTACGCGCAGGAGATCTTCGAGGGCCTCAAGGCGTACCAGCACGCCGACGGCTCCGTCTGGACGTTCCGCCCGCAGGCCAACGCCGCGCGGTTCGCCCGTTCCGCGCAGCGTCTCGCGCTGCCGCCGCTCTCGGAGGCCGACTTCCTCGGCTCGATCACGGCCCTCGTCCAGACGGACCGCGACTGGGTGCCGTCGGGCGAGGAGACGAGCCTCTACCTGCGGCCCTTCATGTACGCCTCCGAGAGCTTCCTCGGCGTGCGCCCGTCGCTCGAGGCCGAGTACCTCGTCATCGCCTCCCCGGTCGGCCCGTACTTCTCGGGCGGCCTGAAGCCCGTGTCGATCTGGGTCGACACCGAGTACCACCGCGCGGGCGCGGGCGGCACGGGGGCGGCCAAGTGCGGCGGCAACTACGCCGCGAGCCTCCTGCCGCAGCAGAACGCGTACGCCAAGGGCTGCGAGCAGGTCTGCTTCCTCGACGCGACGACGAACACGCTGCTCGAGGAGCTCGGCGGCATGAACATCGTCGTGATCGGCGCCGACGGCAGCGCGTCGACCCCGCCGGTCTCGGGCTCGATCCTCGAGGGTGTGACGCGCGGCTCGATCCTGCAGCTCCTGTCCGACGCGGGCCACGAGGTCAACGAGCGCCCCATCCCGCTCGCGGAGCTCCGCGCCGGCATCGAGGACGGCTCGGTCGCCGAGGTGTTCGCGTGCGGCACCGCCGCAGTCGTGACGCCCATCGGACGCCTCGCGAGCGACGACTTCGACCTCACGGTCGGCGACGGCGGCACGGGCCCGGTCACGGGCCGCATCCGCGCGGAGCTCACCGACATCCAGTACGGCCGGGCGACCGACCGCCACGGCTGGCTGCACCGCCTGGTCTGAGCGCGTCCCCGGACAGCCGACCGCGACGAGGGCGGGACCTGACGAACGATCAGGTCCTGCCCTCGTGGGTCCGCTAGACCCGCGGCACGGGCCGACGCGTCCAGGTGAGGACGCCGGACAGCAGCGACCAGATCGCGATGCCGATGACGAGGTGCACGATGCCGGTCGCGACCGCCGAGGTCGCGTCGTCCGTCCACGTCAGCGGCAGCAGCGCGGCGACGAGCGTGACGAGGCCGATGATCCAGCCGAAGAACGACCGGGGTCGCGGCGTGGTGAGCACCAGGACGTGCAGGAGCGCACCGGCCAGGAGAGCGGCGACCACGGCGCCGACGACGAGCGACGTCATGGGTGAGTCCGTGCCGAAGACGTCCTGCACCACCAGGTCGATGCCGAGGATCTCCTGCAGGACGAGGACGCCGGCGACCGCCACGAGCGCGGCGACGAGGGCCGTCGCGCCGACGCCCGCCCAGTACCGGCCCGCGTCGAGCCCGGGACGGGCCGGGGTGACGGGTACGGCGGCGACGGGGGTGCCCGCGGGGTAGAGCGGCTGCGCGGCAGGCGCGGCCACGGCGGGCTGCACGACCGCGGGCTGGACGACGGGCGGCTGGGCGGCGGGCTGCGCGACCGGCTGGGCCACGGGTTGCACCGTCGGCTGCGCGACGGGCTGGGCGTACGGCTGCGTGGGCGCCGACGGCTGTGCGGCGGGCCGGGTCGACTGCCGCTCGGGCGGCTGGGGCGCGGGTGCGTTCGGGTCGGACATGGGTCTCCTCGCAGCTCGTCGCGCGCGGGCCGTGCCCCCCACCTGCGGTGCACCGCCCGGCTGTCCATTGGGTGGAACGAGTGACCACTCACCGTGACGTGTGCCACGATGAGGCCGTGACCATCTTCACGCTCATTATCGAGTAGCGCGTCAGCAGACACCGCTGACGCGCAGACCTCCCGTTCTCGGGGGGTCTTTTTGTTGGTCGGGCACCACCCCCGCCCGGCCGCACGCCGACCACGTCACCGCCCACCACCGCGGGGCCGGGGTCGACGGGACGCCGCCTCCCGCGCGGGTCCGCGGGCCGTCGCACGGCCGAGGCGGACCCGCGCGGGCGACGGCACCGGACGCCGCCACCCGCAGGTAGCGTCAGGACGCCGCCGGGACGCCCGTCCCCGCACCGAGGAGAGCCGACCGTGACCGCAGCACCCCAGCCCACGGCCCTGTCGTTCGAGGTCTACGACACGACGTTGCGCGACGGCGCCCAGCAGGAGGGCATGAACCTCTCGGTCGCGGACAAGCTCGCGATCGCGCCGCTGCTCGACGAGCTGGGCGTGGGCTTCATCGAGGGCGGCTGGCCGGGTGCGGTGCCGAAGGACACGGAGTTCTTCAAGCGTGCGGCGAAGGAGCTCGACCTCAAGAACGCCGAGCTCGCGGCGTTCGGGTCGACGCGCAAGGCGGGGACGCGGGCCGTCGACGACCCGCAGGTGCGCGCGCTGCTCGACTCGGAGGCGCCGGTCGTGACCCTCGTCGCGAAGAGCGACCTGCGGCACGCGGAGCGCGCGCTGCGCACGACGGGCGAGGAGAACCTCGCGATGATCGCCGACACGGTGCAGCTCCTCGTCCGGGAGGGGCGGCGCGCCGTCGTCGACGCGGAGCACTTCTTCGACGGCTACCGGTTCGACCCGGCGTACTCGCGGGCCGCGGTGCTGACGGCGTTCGAGGCGGGTGCCGAGGTCGTCGCGCTGTGCGACACCAACGGCGGCATGATCCCGGCCTGGGTGACGCAGATCGTGCAGGAGATCCGCGAGGCCGTCGGCCCGGACGCGGTGCTCGGGATGCACGCGCACAACGACTCGGGCTGCGCGGTCGCGAACACGCTCGCGGCCGTCGAGGCCGGGTGCGCGCACGTGCAGGGCTGCGTCAACGGGTACGGCGAGCGCACGGGCAACGCGGACCTGCTCTCGGTCGTCGCGAACCTCGAGCTGAAGTACGGGCTGCCGGTGCTGCGGCGCGCCGACGACGCCCCGGGCGGCCTGCCCGAGCTCACGCGCATCGCCCACGCGATCGCCGAGATCACGAACATCTCGCCGTTCGCGCGCCAGCCGTACGTCGGGGCGAGCGCGTTCGCGCACAAGGCCGGGCTGCACGCCTCGGCGATCCGGGTCGACCCCGACCTGTACCAGCACATCGACCCGATGCAGGTCGGCAACGACATGCGCATGCTCGTCTCCGACATGGCCGGTCGCGCGTCCATCGAGCTCAAGGGCCGTGAGCTCGGCTTCGACCTGTCCGGGCAGCCCGAGGTGCTCGGCCGCATCACGGACCGCGTCAAGGACGCCGAGGCCCGCGGGTACACCTACGAGGCCGCGGACGCGTCGTTCGAGCTGCTCCTCGTCGAGGAGGTGCACGGCGCGCGCCCGCAGTACTTCCGCGTCGAGTCGTGGCGCACGATCGTCGAGCGGGTCGGCGGCCGCGGGACGCTCGCGACGGCCGAGGCGACCGTCAAGCTGCACGCCGGCGGTGAGCGGATCGTCAGCACCGGCGAGGGCAACGGCCCGGTCAACGCGCTCGACCACGCGCTGCGGCAGGCGCTCGTGCGCGTCTACCCGGAGGTCGAGACGTTCGAGCTCATCGACTTCAAGGTGCGCATCCTCGACTCGATGCACGGGACCGACGCGGTGACACGCGTCCTCATCGAGACGAGCGACGGCCAGCGGTCGTGGAGCACCGTCGGCGTGGGGCCGAACCTGCTCGAGGCGTCGTGGGAGGCGCTCACCGACTCCACCATCTGGGGTCTGCACGCACGCGGCGTCGCGCCTCGCTGAGATTTCGCCCTCCGAGCGCGGTGCGCGGGTCCTAGGGTCGGTGCTGACGGGCTGCTGACCTCGACCGGACCCGTCGGGAGGAGCGCGCACGTGGCCGGCTCGGAGCCGTACGCCGACGGGAACGTGCCGGGCGGTGAGCCGACGGCGCCCGCCGGCTCTCCGGGGGCGAGGCGCCGTCGTCGCGGCTGGTGGTGGCTGCTGGTCGGGGCCGTCGCCCTCGTGGTGGTCCTCCTCGTGGTCAGGCCCTGGTCGACCGACGACGCGACCTCGCCCACGCCGACCACCTCGACGAGCGCGGCCTCGACGTCGACCCCCACGCCGACGGTGAGCGTCGTCCCGCCGGCCGACGACGCGATGTTCGACGCGACGACGCTCGACGGCCTGTTCCTCACCGTCGGTGACCTCGAGGCCGGCCTCCCGCTCGCCGCGGACGGCATCGAGCGCACCGACGACGGCACGATCACCTGGGGGCTCCCCGACGGCCTCGCGGTCAGCCCACCCGGCTGCGCCCTGACCGAGACGGTGGTCGCGCAGCCGCCGGCGGCGTTCGGGGCTCGACGCTGGGCGAACGACGCGGTGGAGGTGACGCAGGAGGTCACGGTGCTGCCCGATCCCGCGACCGCTCGTCAGGCGTTCGCGGAGCTCGTCACCACGGTCGACGCGTGCCCCGAGTACTCGGTGGGCGCACCGGACACGGACGGTGCGGGCGTCGGCGCGGACGCGGCGATCGAGGGTCAGGGCGTGTACCCGTCGATCGTGCAGCCGCTGACGATGGTCGTGGAGGGGGACGGTCGCGCGATGTACCGCGGCTACGTGCTCGTCGGCAACACGATCGTCTCCTGGTCGGTGGCCACGCAGTCCGACGACGACCCCCAGCAGGAGCTCGACACCCTGGGTGAGCCCGAGTCCCTCGACACGATGGTCCAGCAGCGCGCGCAGAAGGCGGTGCTCGGGCTCGGCTGACGCCCCCACCCGCCTAGGGTGGGGGCGTGCACGGCGAGTACAAGGTTCCGGGCGGCAAGCTCGTGGTGGTCGACGTCGACGTGGTCGACGGCGTGCTGAGCGGCACGAGCGTGAGCGGCGACTTCTTCCTCGAGCCCGACGAGGCGCTCGACGTCGTGCGGTCCGCGCTCGACGGTCAGCCCGCGGACGCCCCGACGTCGCGGCTGGCCGCCGCGGTGGACGACGCGCTCGCGACGGCGCACGCGGACGGTCGTCTCTCGCAGCCGCCGGTCATGGTCGGCTTCGACGCGCGCGCCGTGGCGGTCGCGGTGCGCCGCGCGCTCGGGCTGTCGACGGCCTGGGCGGACCACACGTTCGAGGTCCTGCACCCCGGCCCGCTGCCGCCCGCGGTCCACACGGCGCTCGACCAGGTGCTGACGGAGGAGCTCGCGGCGGGACGGCGCGGCCCGACGCTGCGGTTCTGGGAGTGGGTCGAGCCGGCGGTGATCATCGGGTCGTTCCAGTCGCTGCGCAACGAGGTCGACCTCGAGGCGGTCGAGCGGTACGGGATCACGGTGGTGCGCCGCGTCTCCGGTGGCGGCGCGATGTTCATGGAGGCCGGGAACTGCATCACGTTCTCGCTGGTCGTCCCCGCGTCGCTCGTGGACGGCATGAGCTTCGAGGAGTCGTACGCGTTCCTCAACCAGTGGGTGCTCGGTGCGCTCGCCGACGTGGGCGTGCGCGCGGAGCTCAGCGGGCTCAACGACATCTCGTCGCCTGCGGGGAAGATCGCGGGCTCCGCGCAGAAGCGCGTCGTCGGCGGCGCGGTGCTGCACCACGTGACGATGTCGTACGACATCGACGCGACGAAGATGCTCGAGGTCCTGCGGATCGGGCGCGAGAAGCTGTCCGACAAGGGCACGCGGAGCGCGAACAAGCGCGTCGACCCGGTGCGCTCGCAGACGCACCTGGCGCGCGAGGCGGTGATCGCGGCGTTCCGGGCGCACTTCGAGGCGCACTACGCCACGCGCGAGGGGGAGCTGCGGCCGGACGAGCTCGCGCGGGCGCAGGAGCTCGCGCGCACCAAGTTCGCCGACCCCGCGTGGACCGCGCGCGTGCCCTGAGCCGGGCGCGTCCGGGGTCGCAGGTGGTCGCGTCGCGCGCGCGCCGCGCGGGCGGGCGGGCCCGCGACAGCCGACCGACGTCAGGCGGTCCCGTGCGCGACCACGACCATCAGCGCGGCGACGCCGAGCAGCGCGACCCCGACGGCGCACACGCCCACGAGCTGACCTCCGGGTCGCTCACCGCGGCTGGTCGCGAGCAGCCAGCCCCGGCGCCGGCCGGCGGCCAGGAGCACCAGGCCGGCACCCACCAGGCCCGCGAGCCCGAGCACCCAGGCGACGGGCCCGACGACGTCCTGCAGCAGCCGCCCAGCGGCGACCCCGCCGGCGGCGAGGCCGAGCGCGGTGCGGCGCCATGCGAGCCGCGTCCGCTCGGCAGCCAGGCCCAGGTCCTCGACGGTCACGACAGCAGCAGCCCGAGCAGGACGAGCAGGCCGGCGACCAGCACCCCGACGACGAGCGCCAGGAACCCGACGGGCGGCGGCAGGGGGTCGCCGCGGCGCATCGCGCGCTCGGCACGCGCCCACCCCAGCCACGCGAGCAGGGGAGCGGCCGCACCGAGGACGACGAGCAGGGTCGCGGCCGTGAGCCGCAGGCGCGGCTCGACGGGCAGGTCGAGGGCCTCGAGCGCGACACCTCCGGCGAGGAGGGCGAGCGAGGTGCGGACCCAGGCGAGGAAGGTCCGCTCGTTGGCGAGGGAGAACCGGGCGTCGGGCTCGTCGCCGGTGCCGTAGACCCAGCGGGGGCGGCGGGTGTCGGGGGACATGGCCCCATCCTCGCGTCAGCCGCGGCGGTCCAGCGTCACGAACGACACGACGAGGACGAGCAGCAGGAGCCACTCGATGACGCCGAGCACGGCGGCGGGGTCGGCGCCGGCGGCGATCGCCACGAGCCCGCCCGCGATCGACAGGAACGCCGCGAGCCCCACGAACGCGAGCGCGCCGGACAGGATGCCGCGGTCCCGCTCGTCGCCGAGCCCTGCGCCGACGCGTGCCGCTGTGCCGGCCCGGGCGGCACGGCGGGTGGAGCGCCAGCGGGCGGCGACGAGCAGGGTCACCGCGGACGCACCTCCGACGAGGACGCCGTGCGCGGTGTCGGGCTGGTCGAGCGCCAGGAAGACGACGTAGAGCGCGGTGACGGCGACCCCGGACGCGACCAGGGCGGCGACGAACGGGACGCGCGTGCTGCGGGCCGGCGCGGTGGGCGGGGTCGCGGCGGGCTGGTCAGTCGTCGACATGGAAGATCTCCTCGATGGTCGTGCCGAAGTAGCGGGCGATCGTGAAGGCGAGCGGGAGCGACGGGTCGTAGCGGCCGGTCTCGAGCGAGTTGACGGTCTGCCGGGACACGCCGAGGGCCTCGCCGAGGGCCGCCTGGGAGAGGCCCCGCTCGTCGCGCAGACGGCGGATCTCGTTCCTCATCGCGGTGCTCCCTCGGTCCGGATCGGGCGGGTGTCAAGCGACCTTGACGTGACAAGGATGCTTGTCACCCGCGACGGTGTCAAGCGACCTTGTCACCTGGACGTGCGACCTGCCTCACACGCCGGTCACGTATCTGCCGACCGGCGCACGTCTCCTGAGCCACCGACCGGACGAGGAGGGGACCACCATGACGCTGCTCGAGCGCGACCTGCGCCGCATGCACCTGCTGCACCAGCGCGAGCTCCACGCCCGCCTGCACCGGAGCGCCCGTGCGGAGCTGCGCACCGCGCAGGAGGTGCTGCTGCGTGGCGGCCACCCCGGTCGACCCGACGGTGCCGCGCACCGTCGCACCGCCCCGCGCCTCGCCCGCTGACGTCCCCGTCGCCTCCGTGGACGCGCGGTTCGCCGCGGTCGGCACGGCGGGCGGCGGCGGTCGGCGTCGCGGTGGCGGCCTCAGAGCGGCGGACGCGCCCCGAAGACCGCCGACCCCACGCGCACGAGCGTCGCGCCGTGCCGCACCGCGACCTCGAGGTCGCCGCTCATCCCCATCGACAGCGTGCGCGCGCCCGACGTCCCCGGCTCGCCGGACCCGACCACGGCGTCGCGCAGCGCCGCCAGCGCCGCGTACCCGGCACCGACCGCTGCCGGGTCCGGCGAGCGCAGGCCCACCGTCATGAAACCCGCGAGCCGCAGCGCGGGCAGCGCGGCCACCGCCACGGCGAGGTCCGCGGCCTCCTCGAGCGCGATCCCGTGCTTCGTCGGCTCGCCCGACACGTTCACCTGCACCAGGACGTCGAGGGGGGCGGGCCGGTCCGCGCAGCGCTCGGACAGCCGTCGCGCGAGCGCGAGCGACTCGACGGACTCGACGCACGACACCCAGCGCAGCGCCGCGTTGACCTTGTTGGACTGCAGCGGGCCGATGAGGTGCGTCACGGGCGCGAGGTCCGCGAGCGACGGGCCCTTGGCGACGAGCTCCTGGACGCGGTTCTCGCCGATCAGCACCGGCGCGAGCGCAGGGTCGGCGGCGACGGCGGCGGCGTCCGCGGCCAGCGCGGCGCGGACGCGGGCCGCGTCGACCGTCTTGGTCGCGAGCAGGACGCGCACCGAGCGCGGGTCGCGGCGCGCCGCCGCGCTGGCCGTCGCGACCCGGGCGCGCACGGCCGCCAGCCGGTCGGCCAGCACGGTGCGCTCGTCGTCGGACGCGGTCTCGGTCACGGCGTCAGACGGTACCGCGCGGCCCGCCGTCAGCCGCGCGCGATGTCGGCGACGATCGCGGACGTGAGCCGGACGAGGTCGTCGGGCGCGAGCTCGACGTCGAGGCCGCGGCGCCCGCCCGACACGAACACGGTGTCGAACAGCCACACCGTCTCGTCGACGACGGTCGGGTGCGGGGTCTTCTGGCCCAGGGGTGAGATGCCGCCGGCGACGTACCCCGTCGCGCGCTCGGCGTCGGGCCGGGCGGCCATCGCCGCCTTCTTGCCCCCGGCGGCGTGCGCCAGCGCCTTGAGGTCGAGCTTCCCCGTCACGGGCACGACCGCGACCGTGAGCCGGCCGTCGACGCTCGTCATGAGCGTCTTGAAGACCTGCTCCGCGGGGACCCCGAGCACCTGCGCGGCCTCGAGCCCGTACCCGACGTCGCTCGCCGGGTCGTGCTCGTAGGGATGCGCGGTGTGCGGCACCCCGGCCGCGGCGAGCGCGACGAGCGCAGGGGTGCCGGTCGGGGCGTGCTTCGCGTCCTTCTTGGCCACGGCCGCCAGCCTAGGACGCGCGCGCACGCGCCGGGCGGGCCGTCCGGCTCGTCGCGCAGGTCCCGCGAGGTGCGAGGCTGGGGGAGTGAACACCCTGCTCAACGTCATCTGGCTCGTCTTCGCAGGCTTCTGGCTCGCGCTCGGGTACGTCGCGGCGGGCGTGCTGTGCTGCCTGCTGATCGTCACGATCCCGTTCGGCATCGCGTCGTTCCGGATCGCCGGGTACGCGCTGTGGCCGTTCGGCCGCACGGTCGTCGACAAGCGGACCGCGGGCGCGTGGTCGACGATCGGCAACGTCATCTGGGTCGTCGTCGCGGGGATCTGGCTCGCGATCGGCCACGTCGTCACGGCGATCCCGCTGTTCGTGTCGATCATCGGCATCCCGATGGGCATCGCGAACCTCAAGCTCATCCCAGTGTCGCTGCTGCCGCTCGGCAAGGAGATCGTGCCGACGGACCGCCCGTTCGCGGCCTACGGCGCCTGACGCCGACGACGCCCCGCGGGCGTCCCGCTCAGAGCGCGAGCCCGACGACGCTGCCGACGCCGTAGGTGACGGCCATCGCGAGCCCGCCCCCGATCACGTTGCGCAGCACGGCCCGCCGGACGGGGGCGCTGCCGGCCCGCGCGCTCAGCGCACCGGTCACGACGAGCGCGACGATCACGGCGGCGGCGACGACCGGCACGCGCGCGCCCGCGGTAGGGACCAGCAGCACCGCGAGGACGGGGACGAGCCCGCCGACGAGGAACGCGACGAGCGACGCACCGGCGGCGTGCCACGGGTCGGTGAGCTCGGTGTCGTCGTCGAGGGCCCCCGTCGCGATGCCGGCGCGCTCGGCGTCGCGCTGCGACGAGACCGACACGTACTCGCCCGCGGCCATCGACAGCGCCCCGGCGACCAGACCCGCGATGCCCGCGGTGACGACCGCGGACCGCGCGGGTGCGGCGCCGGCGACGCCGACGACCATCGCGGCGACGGACACGATGCCGTCGTTGGCGCCCAGGACGGCGGCGCGCAACCGGTTGAGGCGGCCGGCGCTCAGGGGCTCGGGGGCCGGTGCGGACGGCTCGACAGGGCTCCCGGCGGGGGCGCGACGCGGTCCGACGAGGTGGGTCGACAGGACGCTCATGAGTCCACCGTAGGCACGCCGTCGCGCCCTGTCATCGCAGGAAAGGCTGGCCTGACCTGCGCAAACACAGTCGAGCCTTACCTCACTGAGCCTCGCATCACCGCCGCCGGGGCGCCCGCGCGAGCCGCCGGCGCGAGCCCGTCAGAGCGGCCCGACGGCCGTCACGCGCAGCTGGACCTCGCCCGTCTCGTCGGAGCCCGCCAGGTCGACGACGGCGTCGATCCGCCAGTCGTGGTCGCCCTCGGGGTCGTCGAGCAGCTGCCGGACCTGCCAGGCCGCCGGCGTCGACGTCACCTGGAACAGCGCCGGCCCGCGTGCCGCAGGCCCGGTGAGCACCTCGTCGTGGTCGTCGTAGTACGGGTCGAGCGCCTCGGCCCACCGGTCCGACGTCCACGGCGTGCCGTCGTCGTCGCGGTCTCCGAGCGCGGCGAGCGCGTCGTACGCCTCCCGGGCGACCAGCTCGACGCGGCGGAACAGGGCGCCGCGGACGAGCGCGCGGAAGACGCGGGGGTTGGCGGTGATCGGCTCGGGGGTGTCGTCGTCGGTGCCGCCGGGCGCGTCGGCGCCGGGCTCGTCGAGCGGGTTCGACAGCCGCTCCCACTCGTCGAGCAGGCTCGAGTCGGTCCGGCGGACCAGGTCGCCGAGCCACTCGACGATCTCCCACAGCTCCTCGGTGCGGGCGTCCTCGGGCACCGTCTGGCGCAGCGCCCGGTAGGCGTCGGCGAGGTAGCGCAGCAGCACGCCCTCGGTGCGGTCGAGCTGGTAGTGCGACACGTACTCGGCGAACGTCATCGCCTTCTCGTGCATCTCGCGGACGACGGACTTGGGCGACAGCGCCAGGTCGGCGACCCACGGGTTGGTCTGCCGGTACGTCGTGAACGCGGCCTCCAGCAGCTCCGCGAGGGGCTTCGGGTACGTGACGTCCTCGAGCAGCGCCATGCGCTCGTCGTAGTCGAGACCGTCGGCCTTCATCGCGGCGACGGCCTCGCCGCGGGCGCGGTTCTCCTGCGCCGCGAGCACCTGCCGCGGGTCGTCGAGCGTCGCCTCCAGGACCGAGACGACGTCGTGCGCGTACGCGGGGTCGTCGCGGTCGAGCAGGTCGAGCGCGGCGTACGCGAACGGCGACAGCGCCTGGTTGAGCGCGAAGTTGGCGGGCAGGTCCTGCGTCAGACGGACCGCCCGGCGACGGCCGTGCGGGGCCGACGGGTCCTCGACCCAGGGCCGCTCGACGACGCCCGACGCACGCAGCGACCGGTAGACGGCGATCGCGCGGCGCACGTGCCGACCGCGCGCGGACTCCGGCTCGTGGTTGTCGGTGAGCAGACGCGTCATGTGCGCGACCGGGTCGCCCTGACGGGCCAGCACGTGCAGGACCATCGCGTGCGAGACGGCGAACGACGAGGTCAGCGGCTCGGGCGGCGCGTCGCGCAGACGCTCGAACGTCTTGTCGGTCCAGTTCACGTGCCCCGCGGGCGCCTGCTTGCGGACGATCTTCTTGAGCTTGCGCGGGTCGTCGCCCGCCTTCTCCAGCGCCCGGCGGTTCTCGATCACGTGCTCGGGCGCGAGGACGATGACCTCACCGACGGTGTCGAACCCGGCACGGCCCGCGCGCCCGGCGATCTGGTGGAACTCGCGCGCCGAGAGGTGCCGCATGCGCACGCCGTCGTACTTCACGAGGCTCGTGAGCAGGACGGTCCGGATGGGCACGTTGATGCCGACGCCGAGCGTGTCCGTGCCGCACACCACGGGCAGCAGGCCCTTCTGCGTGAGCCGCTCCACGACCCGGCGGTACTTCGGCAGCATGCCCGCGTGGTGCACGCCGACGCCGTGCCGGAGCAGGCGCGACAGCGTCCGGCCGAACCCGGGCCCGAACCGGAACGCTCCGAGCTCCGCGGCGATCGCGTCGCGCTGGTCGCGGCTCGCCAGCGTCGTCGACAGCAGCGACTGCGCGCGCTCGACGGCCTCCTTCTGCGTGAAGTGCACGACGTAGACGGGGGAGCGGCGTGTCTGCACGAGCTCGTCGAGCAGCTCGTGGAGCGGCTCGACGGCGTAGGTGAACGTGAGCGGGACCGGGCGCTGCGCGTTCGCGACGACGGCCACGTCGAGCCCGGTCCGGCGGTGCAGGTCGTCGCGGAAGAACGTGACGTCGCCGAGCGTCGCCGACATCAGCAGGAACTGCGTGCGCGGCAGCTCCAGGAGCGGCACCTGCCACGCCCAGCCGCGCTGCGGGTCGGCGTAGAAGTGGAACTCGTCCATGACGACCTGACCGACGTCGGCGTCCTCGCCGTCGCGCAGCGCCAGGTTCGCGAGGATCTCCGCGGTGCAGCAGACGATCGGCGCGGTCGGGTTGACCGCGGAGTCACCCGTCATCATGCCGACGTTCTGCGAGCCGAACGCCTCGACCAGCGCGAAGAACTTCTCGCTGACCAGCGCCTTGAGCGGTGCCGTGTAGTAGGTGCGCCGGCCCTGGGCCAGCGCGACGAAGTGCGCGGCGGTCGCGACCAGGGACTTCCCGGAGCCCGTCGGCGTCGACAGGATCACGTGCGCGCCCGTCACGAGCTCGAGCAGCGCCTCCTCCTGGTGCGGGTACAGGGTGAGCCCGCGGTCGGCGGCCCACCCCGTGAACGCCTCGTAGAGCGCGTCGGCGTCGGTCGGGTCCGCCGGGATGCGGTCGGCGAGGGTCGCGGTGCTCATCGCGGTCGATGCTCCCACGTGCGCGGCCGGCCGCGTGCCGTCGGGTGTGCTGGCCGGGGCTCGGGCTCACGAGCGCGGCTTGGAGCCCGGGCAGACGACACCCACGCACTGCGGCTCGTTGCCGTTGCGCTTCGCCTTGTTGCCGCCGCCGTCGACCACACCCGGCGCGTGGATGCCCCACCCACGGTTGTAGTTCGCGGTGTTCTTCTCCAGGCGTGTGTTCGGACCACCCTCGATCTCGTCGAAGAAGATCGCGTCGTCGTTCCGCTCGAACAGGTTGCCGCGCACGAGCGTCTCGGCGAACCACGTCGGGTCGGACCCGTCGGTCGTGAAGCCGAGGCCGTTGCCGCGGAACACGTTGTCGAGGATCCGCCCGGAGCTGGACCGCAGGTCGATCGCGGTGCCGTTGTCGAGGAACTCCGACCCGCTCACGACGTTCGCGCCCCACGCACCGAACGAGCCCAGCGCGACCTCGTTGCGCGTGAGCACCGAGTCGACGACCTCGGCGCCGAAGGTCCGGACGTCGAGCGCCGTGCCGTTGTCCGCGAGCGTCGAGCGGTGGACGCGGCACCCGGACTCGTCGCAGTAGAGCCCGCGCGTGTTGTGCTCGATGCGCGAGTCCTCGACGAAGACGCCCGCCGTGATGAGGCTGACGGCGGAGTCGTTGCCGGTGAACAGCGACCGCACGACGTGCGCGTAGCCGTAGAACGCCCCGATGCCCTCGTGGTTGCCCGTGAACGAGGAGTCGCTCACCTCGTACGTCTTGCCCGAGGCGCCCCAGCGTCCGGACGGGTCCACGCCCGTGCCGTTCTCGGTGAAGGTCACGTCGTCGATCGTGACGACGCCGTCGATCTCGAACTCGGGCTCGTCGTTGCGGATGCCGGTGCTCCAGCCGGCGACGGTCCCGTTGCGGACCCCGGCGTCGCCGAGCACCTGGACCTTGACCCCGACGCCGGCGCCCGGGCCGCGCAGGGTGTGCCCGCCGAGGTCGAGCGTGACGCCTTCGGCGAGCTCGAGCCCGTCCGTACCGGCGGGACACGTGAGGTCGGCGCTGAGCACGGTGTCGGTCGTGAGCACCGCGCCGCAGGCCGGTGCATCGGCGAGCGCCTGAGCGGGCGCGGTGACGAGGATGCCGCCGACCGCGAGCGCGGCGCCGGAGAGCACGGACGTGAGACGCATGTCGTTTCCCCCTGCAGTCGAGTCGGAGACGGTCAGGACCGGGGCCCGCCGGCGGGGCAGACGACGCCGACGCACTGCGGCTCGTAGCCGTTGCCGCGTGCGCGGTTGCCGCCCAGGTCGGTCGCGTTGGGCGCGTAGATGCCCCAGCGCTCGTTGTCGTTCGCGACGTTGTCCTGCAGCGAGGTGCCGGGCGCCTCGAAGACGATCGCGTCGACGTTGCGCACGAAACGGTTGCCCACGAGCGTCGCGGTGAAGTCGGGCATGCCGCCGTCCGTCGTGAAGCCGAGCTCGTTGCCGCGGAACAGGTTGTCGCGCAGCGTCGCGTTGCTGGTCGAGAGCGTGACGGCAGTGCCGTTGTCGATGAGCTTGTTGCCCTGGACGGTGCTGTGGCCCCACACGCCGAACGACGTGAAGGCGGTGTCGTTGCCCCGCAGCGTGCTGTCGTAGACGTCCGCGCCGAACGTGCGCGCGCTCACCCCGACACCGTTGTCGGCAAGCGTCGAGCGGCGGACCTCGCACCCCGACTCGTCGCAGCTCAGCGCCGTCCCGTTGCCCTCGACGCGCGAGTCCTCGAGCAGGACACCGCCCGTGATGAAGTCGAGCGCGGTGCCGTTGCCCGTGAACGTCGAGCGCACCACGTGCGCGCCCCCGTACACCGCGCCGACCCCGGACCCGTTGTCGGTGAACGTCGAGCGGCTGATCTCGTGCGCCTTGCCCGTCCCGCCCAGGCGGCCGGACGTGTCGACCCCGCGGCCGTTGTCGCGGAACGTCAGTCGGGTGATCGTCGCCGTCCCGCCGACCTCGTCCCACACGTCGTGCGTCTGCACCCCCGTGCCCCACCCGGCGACCGTGCCGTTGCGGATCGTGACGTCGCCGACGTTCGGCAGGACGATCCCGGTCGCCGTCGCTGACCCGCGGAGCGTGTGACCGCGCAGGTCGAGCGTGATCCCGGGGGTGAGCGTCAGCCCGTCACCGCTGGGGCACGTGAGGTCGTCGGTCAGGCGGGAGTCGCTCGTGAGCACCGCGCCGCAGCCCGGCACGGGCGCGGCCGCGGCGTGCGACGGTGCCGCGACGAGCACGCCCCCGGCCGCGAGCACGAGACAGGACAGCACGGACGTCATGCGCATGGTGGATCCCCCTGTGAGCGTGGCGCCCCGTGGTCGCGGGGCGGTCGGCGCCAGTCTGGCGGCGGACGCGGCGCGTCGTGCCCGATATGCCCGTTCTTCGCCCGGGTGAAAGGCGCCCGCCGAGAACGGTCGGGCAGCCGGTGGCACGCTCGAGGCATGAAGCCGTTCGTCCTGCTCGCGTCCCGGGCGCAGGACGTCGCCGCCGACGCGGAGTACGCGGCGATGCTCGCCTACGGCGGCCTGCGACCCGAGGAGCTCGTCCGGGTCCGCATGGAGGCGGGCCCGCTGCCGGACCTCGACCTCGACGCGGTGTCCGGCATCCTCGTCGGCGGCAGCCCTTTCGACGCGAGCACGCCGCAGGCCGAGAAGTCCGCGGTCCAGGTGCGTGTCGAGAAGGAGGTCTCGGCCCTGCTCGACGAGGTCGTCGACCGCGACCTGCCGTTCCTGGGCGCCTGCTACGGCGTCGGGACGCTCGGCGTGCACCAGGGCGGAGTGATCGACCGCGTGCACGCCGAGCCGATCTCGGCGGTGCGCGTCACGCTCACGCCCGACGGGCGCGCCGACCCGCTGCTCGCCGACGTGCCGGACACGTTCCACGCGTTCGTCGGGCACAAGGAGGCGTGCCGCGTGCTGCCGCCCACCGCGACGCTGCTCGCGTCGTCCCCGGCGTGCCCCGTGCAGATGTTCCGCGTCCGCACGAACCTCTACGCGACGCAGTTCCACCCCGAGCTCGACGTCGACGGCATCTCGACCCGCATCCGCGTCTACCGGGAGTACGGCTACTTCCGGCCCGACGAGGCCGACGCCGTGCTCGCGGGGGTCCGCGGCGCCGACGTGTGGGCGCCGCCCCGGATTCTCGCGGCGTTCGTCCGGCGGTACGCGCGCGACTGACCCGGACGGCGACGGTGGCCGCCGGCGGGGTCGGCGGGCCGGTGCGCGGCGCCCGTGAGCCCGCCGCCGCACCGGCTCCCCGTCGTCGCCGTCAGGACGTCGTGCAGACCACCCCGACGCACTGCGGCTCGGTGCCGTTGCCGCGCGCGACGTTCCCACCGAGGTCCGTGACGCCGGGCGTCCAGATCCCCTTGCCGGTGCTGCGCCGGACGTCGTTCCCGCCCACCTGCACCGACTCGTCGCCGTTCTCGATCACGATGCCGTCCCCGTTGAGGCGCAGCGTGTTGTTCAGGATCGTCGCGTCGTAGACCTCCAGGTCGGCGGGTCGCGTCCCGATCCCGACGCCGTTGCCCCGCAGGACGTTGCCCTCGACGTGCACGTCGAGCCGACCCACGCCCACGCCGAGGCCGTTCGACGTGAAGTGCGAGCCCTGCACCACTCCGCCGAGCGCGTTCGCCGTGTCCACACCGACGTCGTTGCCGACGAACCGGCTGGACCCGACCGTCGCGAAGCCGTTGTACATCGGGCCGACGCCCGTCCCGTTGTCGACGAACGTCGAGCGGGTGACCGTCAGCGACGCCTCGGACGCTCGGACGGCCGCACCGTTCCGCGTGAACGTGCTGTCGGACACCGTCGCGTCGCCGCCGCTCCAGATGCCGGACCCGTTGTCGCTGAAGGTCGACGCACGCACGTCCACCTCCGCGAACCAGCCGCCCTCGACCGCGATGTCGAGCGAGCGGAACGTCGACCGCTCGATCCCTGTCGCCTTGCGGTACCGGCCCGTGCCCGACTCGCCGGACGCGTCGACGCCCACGCGGGCGTCCTGGAACGTGACGCGCGTGACGGTGAGCGGGCCCGACTCCACGCCGGGGTCGTCCGGGTCGGCGTCCGCCCACGTGTCGATCCCGCTGCCCCAGCCGGCGACCGTGCCGTTGCGCACGACCACGGGCCCGCTCCACGCGACCTCGACCCCGTTCCCGCTCCCGGGACCGCGCAGCGCGTGGCCGCCGAGGTTGAGCGTGACCCCGGGGGCCAGGCGGAGGCCCGGTCCGGTCGTGCACACGAGGTCCGCGAGCAGGGTCGTGCTCCTGGTCAGGGTTTCCCCGCACGACGGCTGCGGCGGGCGTGCGGACGCCGGTGTCGCGACGAGCGCGGCGCCGAGCGCGAG
Source organism: Cellulomonas sp. H30R-01 (assembly GCF_010119915.1). Taxonomy (NCBI): domain Bacteria; kingdom Bacillati; phylum Actinomycetota; class Actinomycetes; order Micrococcales; family Cellulomonadaceae; genus Cellulomonas; species Cellulomonas sp. H30R-01. The sequence continues at coordinate 580,427 of NZ_CP048210.1, forward strand.
GACGGTGGACAGGACGAGCGGACGGTGACGCATGCGGACCCCCTGGCGCGACGGCCCGGCGGCGTCGGTGCCCCGGGCGCTGCGTCGAGCGTGCCCGCCCGAGATGCCCCGGTACAACCCGTTCGTCCTGGTCCGGCGGGTGAAACGTGCGCTCGCGGTCCGGGGGGCTTGGAGGGACGATCGGCCGCATGACGACGACGGACGACCGCACCACCGACCGGTCTGCGCCGCGCGCACCGCGGATCCGGCCCGCCGCGTGGGTCGCCTCCGGCCGGCGCGAGGTCGGCACGCGCCTCTTCCTGCGCGTGGCCGGGCCCGACGGGGTCGAGCAGCGCGACCGGATCCACGGGACGCCCGGGCCGCGGTGGTTCCCGCCGGGCAGCGCGATCCGGACGGTGCACGGCGACGCGTCGATGTTCGTCGGCGGGATCCGCGCGCTGCTGCTGCAGTCGCTGCACCCCGCGGCGATGGCGGCGGTCGGTGCGCACTCGGGCTACCGCGGCGACCCGTGGGGGCGGCTCGCGCGCACGAGCACCTTCCTCGCCGAGACGGTCTTCGGCACGGCCGACGACGCGCAGGCTGCGGTCGAGCGCGTCCGCGCGGTGCACCGGCGGATCCGCGGGACGACGCCCGACGGCCTGCCGTACGCCGCCGACGACCCGCAGCTGCTGCGCTGGGTGCACGTCGCCGAGATCGACAGCTTCCTGCGCGCTCACCGCCGGTACGGCAGCCACCCGCTCGACGCGCGGGGCGCCGACGCGTACGTCGCGCAGGCCGCCGTCGTGGGCCGGGCGCTGGGTGCCGCGGACGTGCCGACGACGGTCGCGGACCTGGCTGCCGCGATCGAGGACTTCCGTCCCGTCCTCGGTCCGAGCGACGCCGCGCGTGACGCCGCCCACTTCCTCCTGCACGAGCCGCCCGTCCCGTTCTCGATGCGCGCGGGGTACGTCGGGCTCGCGCGGGCCGCCGTCGCGTCGCTGCCCGGCTGGGCGCTGGACGACCTCGGGGTGGCACGCCCGGGCCGGGTGCGGCGACGCGTGGACGCGGCCGCGGGTGCGGGCGCGACGCGCGCGATCCGGTGGCTGCTGGCCGCCGACTCCGCGGGCCGGGTCACGTACGGCGACGACGTGCCGGCCGCGCCGGGGCGCTGACCGCCCGATGCCGCGCGTGCCCGCCGACGACACGCCGCCCGACGCCCGCGCCGTGGGCACGGGGCCGGGCCACGTGGCGTGGGCCGCGTCCGCTCGCTCTGCCGGGTGAATTCGCCCCCGCGCAGGGCCGGTCGGGTGGTCGTTCCGCCGGAACCGTCCCCTTCGTCCTGCCCCGGGACCATGATGAGGCTGGCGGTCCGGCAGCGCGGCCGCCGCGGGCCGGAGGACGGTGGTCCATGGCGTCGACCGAGGAACGGGCGACCCGCGCGCGGGCCGTGTGCAGGGAGTGCCGCCACGCGTGGGTGGAGCACCCGGGAGCGCTGCACGCCGCCTCCGTCGTGGGCGCGTGCGCGCGGTGCGTCCTCGACGTGGAGCACGGCGACCGGCCGGTGGCGTGCGAGGTGCACGCGCCGTCCGCGGTGGCCGCAGCCGCCCCGCGCGTCGACTTCGCCGTGACCCTCGGCCCCGCCTCGCGCGCGGCCGGCCTCGGGACCCTGCTCGACGCGGTGCGGCCCGACGCGGTCGCGGTCGCGTTCGACCTGCCCGAGGACGAGGCGAGGAGCTGGACGGCCGAGGCGAGCGCCGCGTCGGCGGTGCTCCGAGCGGCTGCGGGCCTGCCCGCCGACACCCGGTACCGCACGGTGGACTGGCTGCCGGTGGACGACGCCGTGTGGGCCGCGTTCCGTGCGGTCGTGCCGCACGTCTACACGGCCGACGTGTGGGGTGCCCGCGGCGTCGGCGACTCGCTGCTGGAGGCGAACGACGAGGGCACGTCGGTCGTGGCGCGGCTCGGCCCGGACCAGTACGCGGCGGCGCTGCACCGCCTGCCGGCGGACGCGCTGACGGTCCTGCCGCGACGCGCCACGCTCCTGCGGCGCGTCGCCACGTGGCGGCCCGGGCGGCGTGACCCGCGACCGGCACGCGACGCGGGCTGAGTCAGCGGGTCGTGCCCAGGCGCTCTCCGGTCGGTGCGGGCTCCGGGGCGGTCGGTGCGGGCTCCGGCGCAGGGACTCGGGCCCGCCGCCGTCCGACCGCTCGCCCGGCGCGCTGCGACAGCCGGTGGGACGGGCGCTCCACGACGACGTAGAACAGCGCCGCGCACGCGAGCGACACGGGGATCGCGACGGCGACCGTCAGCCCGGGACCGACGGTCGCGGTCCACGCGATCGCGACGGCCGTCACGACGGGCTCCTGCACGAGGTAGAGGCTGAACGAGCGCGTCCCGAGCCACTGCACGGGCGGGGACTCGAGGAGGCGGCGGAGGGCGGGTCCGTGCCACGCGCAGAACACCGCGAGTGCCGCCCCGGCGACCCCGGTCGTGTGCCCGAACGCGGCGACGAGCTCGCTCGGCGTCGTGACGAGGAAGATCAGCCAGTAGGCGCTCACGGCGACCACGACGCCCGCGTACGCGAGCGTCCACCCGCGTCGGCGCGCGTCGAGCGCGGCCGCGAGCCGGTGCAGGCGGTCCCGCTCGAACGCCATGACGACGCCGAGCCCGAAGACGGGCAGGTACCGCAGCGGGCCGAGCGAGTTCACGACCCAGCCCACCCCGACGAGGGCCAGCAGGCCGACCGCGACCACCGGCAGCCACCGGCGCAGCAGGCGTGCGACCAGCAGGTAGAACGGCAGCAGCAGGGAGAACCAGACCTCCCACTGGAGCGTCCAGAGCGACCCGTTGAGCGCGTCGACGCCGCCCAGCAGGAGCGCGTCGCGCGGCAGCCCGGACGGCGACCACGCCTCGCGGTGCTGCAGCCACGTCGACCCGACGCCCTGGTGCCGGTCGACGAGCACGGCCGTCACCCACGCGAACGCGAGCGAGCCCCACACGGGGAGGTAGAGGCGCAGGAGCCGGCGCACGTAGTAGACGTCCCAGCGGGCGGGGGCGCCCGACGCGGCGGGGAGGGCGAGCACGAGCCCGGACAGCACGAAGAACACGAAGACGGCGCTGGTGCCGTCCCACAGCAGGTGCAGCGGCGTCGCCGTGAGGAACCACTGCCACGTCCACGGGTCGAACCGCACGGGGTCCTTGAGGTACGGGCCGAGGAGGACGGCGGACGTCAGGAAGCTGTGGTGGACGACGACGACGAGGGCCGCGACGCCGCGCAGCCCGTCGAGGGACGCGAGGCGCCGCGAGTCCGGCCGTGGAGGTCCGACGGGCGTGTGCGTCACGCCAGACGACGCTAGACGAATGTCCGGGTCCCGTGTCCGGATCGTCCGGATATCACCCGGTCGGCACGAGCGCGCGGCACACGTCGAGCAGCCGCGCGCGCAACGCGTTCCCCTCCGCGGCGTGCTCGCGCTGGCGCCGCACGTACTCGGCCTTGCCGTCGACCGTCTCGATCGCGACGGGCGGCAGCCCGTAGGGCGTCACGTCGTAGGGCGAGGCCTGCATGTCGAGCGTGCGGATGCGCCGCGCCAGGGCGAAGCAGTCGAGCAGCAGCGACCCGGGCACGGCAGGCCCGAGCTTGAGCGCCCACTTGTAGACGTCCATGCCCGCGTGCAGGCAGCCGGGCTGCTCGAGCGCGACCTGCTGCTCACGCGTGGGCTGCAGGACGTTGCGTGCGACCGCGTCGGGTGTGAAGAAGCGGAACGCGTCGAAGTGCGAGCAGCGGATCCGGTGCGACTCGACGACCGCGTCGGTCCCCGCGCCGCCGAGCCGCAGCGGCAGCGGGTGGCGGTGCGCGTCGTCGCCCTCGCGGTAGACCATCGCCCACTCGTGCAGCCCGAAGCAGCCGGTGAACGCAGGCCGGTCGAGCGTGGCGGCCAGGAGCCCGGTGACGAACCGCACCGTGTCGCCGCGGTCGGCGAGGAACGCGTCGACGTCGAGCGCGACCGTGCCGTCGTCGGCGACCGCGTACCAGCGCCACCGCGCGTGCGGTGCCGGTGCGCCGTCGGCCGCGGGCGCGAGCCCGACACCGGCTCCCGGGTGCCACCGGCGCAGCGTCGCGGGCTTCGTCGGGTAGTACTCGAACAGGAAGTCCTCGATCGCGTGCCGCTCGCCGCGCGCCCGCCGCTCGCGGTGGCCGGCCGTGCACGCGTCCGCCCGCTCGGCGTGCGCGGCCGCGAGCGCCTGCCACCGGGCGGCGGGCAGCGCGCGCGGCGGCGCGTCGGCGGTCGTGGTCACGTCCCCAGGGTAGGTCGGCTCGTCGGAGGCTCTCGACCCCGACCGTGCGGGGGCCGGCGCGCGTCCGTCGGGGCCTGCCTGGCGCACGGCGCGACCGGACCGACAGACTGTCTTCCGTGCTCCCCGTCGCCCTGGTCCTCGCCGCCCTCGCGGGCCTCCTGCACGTCTACATCTTCGTGCTCGAGTCGCTGCGGTTCGACCGTCCCGAGGTCCACCAGCGGTTCCGCACGCGGACCGAGGACGTGCCCGCGGTGCGCGCGTGGGCGTACAACCAGGGCTTCTACAACCTGTTCCTCGCCGTCGGGGCCTTCGCGGGCGTCCTGGTCGCGGCCACCGGACCGGACGACGTGGGCCTCGCGCTCGTGCTCCTCGCGTGCGGCTCGATGCTCGCGGCGGCGCTGGTCCTCGTCGCCACCGACCGCCGGATGGTGCGCGCGGCCGCGTCCCAGGGCACGATCCCGCTGCTCGCCGTCGTGGCGGCCGTCGTCGCGCTCGCGGCCTGAGCCGCCGCGTCCCGACCGGGTCAGTCGCGACGCGCGACGAACACCCACTCGCGTCCCGGACGGTCGGGCGCGTCGCGCACCTCGACGACCGTGAGTCCCGCGTCCGCGAGCGAGCCCGCCACCTCGTCGTGCTCGCGGAAGCGCAGCGTCGAGTCCGACGCGAGCACCGTCCCGTCGGCGAACGCGTACGTGGAGCGGAACGTCACGAGGCCGGGGGACACGTCGAGCAGGTCGGTCCACGTCTCGACGACCCCCACGCCGGGCACGTCGTCGCGTGACCACGTCCGCTCCCGCACCCAGTCGCGCCACGCCTCGCGGGCTGGCACCCGGGTCTCCAGGACCAGGTGCCCGCCCGGGCGGACCGCGGCGTGCAGGCCGCGCAGCGTCGCGGCCCAGTCGTCGTCGGCGACCAGCACCTGCGCGACGTTCCCCGTCATGACCGCGAGGTCGACGGCGAGCGGCGGAAGCGTCGTCGCGTCGCCGTGGACCCAGCGCACGCGGTCCGCGTCCGGCTTCGCGCGCGCGACGTCGAGGGACGCGGCCGCGGGGTCGACGCCGACGACGTCCACGCCCCGGCGGGCGAGCAGGACCGCGAACGTGCCGGTGCCGCAGCCCACGTCGAGCACCGTCCGCGCGCCGAGCTCGTCGACCAGCGCGGCGTACACGTCGAGGTCCGACCGGTCGGGGTCGAGCGGGTCGTAGAGCGCGGCGAGACGGGGGTCGGTGAACGCGGCGTCGGGCACGTCCCGAGGCTACGGGTGCCCTGCACCCGCCGGGCGACGCGCCGCCGCTGCGCACGCGAGGTGGTGCAGGCGTGGATAGCGTGGCCGCAGGGGGCGTGCCTCAGGGGCGTCGCGGTCGGCAGCACAGACGTCCGGGACGCGGCGGGCCGCCCCGAGACGGACCGGAGGACCGATGGTCGACATCTTGCGCGACGTGCTCGTCGCGCTGCTCGTGGCGTGCGTCGCCACGGCGCTCATCCCCGTCGTCGGGGGCATCGTGCTGTACGGCATCGTGCCGTTCCACGCGGTGCGGTCGCACCTGCGCCGGGCGGGGGCCTACCTGCCGCGCGTCGTGGTGCTGATCCCCGCGTGGAACGAGGCCCCCGTGCTCACGGCGTCGCTCGAGCGGCTCATGTCCCTCGAGTACCCGCCCGACCGCTTGCGGGTCTTCGTCATCGACGACGCGAGCACCGACGACACGCCCGCGGTCGTCGGTGCGGTCGCCGAGCGGTTCCCCGGGCAGATCGTCCACCTGCGGCGCGAGCAGGGCGGCCAGGGCAAGGCGCACACCCTCAACCACGGGATCCGGCGCGCGCTCGCGGACGACTGGATGGAGGCGCTCCTCATCATGGACGCCGACGTCGTCTACCGGCCCGACTCGCTGCGCCGCATGACGCGGCACCTCGCGGACCCGCGGGTGGGCGCGGTGTCGGCGTACATCCGGGAAGGCTCGCGCCGGCCCAGCGCCGTCACGCGCTTCATCGGCTACGAGTACGTGACGGGCCAGGCGGCCGCGCGTCGTGCGGAGAACGTCGTGGGGGCGATGGACTGCCTCGCGGGCGGTGCGCAGCTGCACTCGCGCGTCAACATCGAGGCGATCGGCGGGCAGGTCGACACCTCGACGCTGGCCGAGGACACGATGACGACGTTCATGACGCAGCTCGACGGGCGGCTGGTCGTGTTCGACCCGTCGGCGGTCGTGCTCGCGGAGGAGCCGGACTCGGTCACGGGGCTGTGGAAGCAGCGGCTGCGGTGGGGCCGCGGCAACGTGCAGATCTCCAGCCGGTTCCGGCGCATGTGGTTCCGGCCGACCCGGCAGCACCGGCTCGGCTCGTTCCTCTTCGGCTTCATGTGGTTCGCGATCTACCTGCTGCCGTTCTTCATGACCGCCGCGAGCGTGGGCCTCATCGGGCTCTTCCTGCTCGACGAGCTGCTCGCGACCTGGATGTTCCAGGCGCTGTGGTGGGCCGCGATCACCGCGTACGTCTTCATCACGGCGACCACGCTCATGCTCGACCGGGAGACGGCGCGCCGGTCGTGGCTCGAGGCGCTGATGTTCCCGGGGCTGGGCTTCCTCGTCATCATGGCCGCGGTGTTCGTGCCCGGGCTCTGGGACGAGCGCATCCCCGCGGCGCTGGACCTCCAGCTGGGGCCTGTCGCGGTCACCGCGTGGACGCTGCTGCTGTACGCCTGGCCGGTGCTGTCGATGGTGTGCGCGTGGGGGCTCAAGCAGCTCGAACGCGCACCGGGCGGCCGTCGGGCGGTGCGCTTCCTCATCTACCTCGTGGGGTACGGGCCGGTGCTCTGCGCGGTGTCCGCGGACGCGTACCTCAAGGAGTGGCAGGGCGCGGCGCAGGTGTGGGACAAGACCGAGAAGAAGGGCACGGTGGCGGCATGAGCACCCCGACGTCACGCACCGAGGAGGAGCGCGCGGCCTGGTGGGCGACGCTCGCGCCGGACGCGCTCGAGGACGAGATCCGCGTCAACCTGCGGGCCGAGCGACGCCTCGTGCCGATCGCGCTGGTGGCGGGCGCGCTGACGGTCGTCATCCTGGTGCTACGGGCGTTCCTGGCCTGACGGGGAGCCGACCGGCACGCCCGCTGCGGACGCCGCGGGCGCGTCGGGCAGCGTGTCGGGCCGGACGTCGGCGGCACGCGTCGAGACACCGTGCAGGACCCGCTCGAACGGCCCGCGCCCGAGGGTGGCCCGCCACGACCAGCACAGCACCGTCGTGGTCACGAGGAACGCGAGCCACGACGCGACGGCCGGGGTGTAGACGACGCCGTCGCCGAGCAGCGCGATCACCACGACGTGCACGGTGTACGCGGAGAGGGCGAGCTCGCCGACCGCCGCGAGAGGGCTGACGACGTGCGGCGCGGCCTCGGCGACGACGAGGCACGCGACGAGCACCAGCAGCGCCACGCCGGTGTTGCCGAGCACCTCGAAGGTCGTCGAGGAGTGCGGCTCCGTCGTCGCGACGGTCGCGGGCCAGCCGAGCACGTCCCGTGCGACCCAGGCGCCCCCGTGGCCGAGCACGACGAGCCCCGCGCCGGTCGCGGCGGCGACCAGGCGCACGCGTGCGGAGCGCAGGTCGCACCGCCCCACCGCGAGGCCGGCGAGCAGGTAGGCGAGCCACACGACCGCCGGGTAGAAGTGGCCGACGGCGATCTCGGCGAGGAGCGTCGGCCGCGGCTGCCACGCCTGCTGCCCGGCCTCGAGCAGCGTGCGCACCACCGGACCGACGACCGCGACCGCGGCCGCGACGACCAGCAGCGTCCGCACGGACCACCGCAGCGCGAGGCAGCCGACGGCGAACAGCACCGCGTACGTCGGCAGGATCACCGCGACGGGCGTGCCGAGCATGACGAGCAGCTCGCCGAGCGCGAACAGCAGCACCGCGCGCACCAGCACGCGCAGCCGTGCCTGGACGAGCCGCGTCCCCGCGACGGGCGACGCGCCGCCGGACAGCAGCGCGAGGCCGATGCCGGCCAGGACGACGAACAGCGCGGACGGCCGGCCGTCGGCGAGCTGCGCGAACCCGCCCGGGACCACGCGCGAGCCCGGGTCGTCCGGCCCGACGTGGGCGGTCATCATGCCGAGCACGGCGAGGCCGCGCGCGACGTCCACTCCGGCGATGCGGCGCATGGGTCGATCATGCCGGTCCGTCGGGTGCGGCGGCCGGTGCGCCTCGCGTGCCTGCCGCCCGCGCCGCGTGCCCGTGCTGCGGACCGTCCGGGTCTCAACGCTCGGAACGATTCGTCCCGTGCCTTGAAACCGACTCCGCTCAGGTGATTAGAGTCTGGTGTGAACACCCCCGTCCACGCCGACGTCTACACGCACGGGCACCACGAGTCGGTGCTCCGGTCGCACCGCTGGCGTACCGCCCAGAACTCCGCGGCCTACCTGCTGCCGCACCTGACGCCGGGGCAGAGCCTGCTCGACGTCGGCTGCGGACCGGGCTCCGTGACCATCGACCTCGCGGCCCGCGTCGCGCCCGGCCGGGTCGTCGGCGTCGACGTCTCCGCCACGGTCGTCGACGTCGCGCGCACCGCCGCGGCCGACGCCGGGACCGACGTCACGTTCGACGTCGCCGACGCGTACGAGCTCCCGTTCCCCGACGACTCGTTCGACGTCGTGCACGCCCACCAGGTCCTCCAGCACCTGTCCGACCCCGTCGCCGCCCTGCGCGAGATGCGCCGCGTCGCGAAGCCCGGTGGCGTCGTCGCCGTCCGCGACGCCGACTACTCCGGCATGACGTGGTACCCGCCGTCGCCCGGGCTCGACGAGTGGCAGGCGCTGTACCAGGAGGTCACGGAGGCCAACCGCGCCGAGGCCGACGCCGGCCGCCGCCTCCTGTCGTGGGTGCGCGCCGCCGGCTTCGACCCCGCCGGCATCGCGCCCTCCGCGGGTGTCTGGTGCTACGCGACGCCCGAGGACCGCACCTGGTGGGCCGACCTGTGGGCCGACCGCTGCACGAAGTCGAACTTCGCCGCGCAGGCCATCGACCACCACCTCGCCGACGAGGTCGGCCTCGAGCTGCTCGCCGACGCGTGGCACGAGTGGGGTGCCCAGCCCGACGGCTGGTTCGCCGTGCTGCACGGCGAGGTCGTCGCGCGCGCCTGACCCGTAGGCTGGTCACGTGCGCATCGCCCGCTTCACCACAGGTCAGGACCCGCGCTACGCCGTCGTCGAGGGCGACCCCGGCGCGGAGGAGCTGGTCGTCCTCACCGGCGACCCGATCTACACGCCGATCCAGCCGACGGGGGAGCGGCGCCGCCTCGACGACGACGGCGTCCGCCTGCTCGCGCCCGTGATCCCGCGGTCCAAGATCATCGGCGTCGGTCGCAACTACGCCGACCACGCGGCCGAGCACGGCAACGAGGTCCCGACCTCGCCGCTGCTCTTCCTCAAGCCGAACACCTCGGTGATCGGCCCCGACGACCCGATCGTCCTGCCGGACTGGACCGAGCACGTCGAGCACGAGGCCGAGCTCGCCGTCGTGATCGGCAAGGTCACCAAGGACGTCAGCCCGGAGCGCGCGCTCGACCACGTGTTCGGCTACACCGTCGCCAACGACGTGACGGCGCGCGACATCCAGCGCAGCGACCTGCAGTGGACCCGCGCCAAGGGCTTCGACGGCTCGTGCCCCATCGGCCCGTGGATCGTCCCCGGCCTCGACGTCGAGGACCTCGCGGTCACCGCGCGCGTCAACGGCGTCACGAAGCAGGACGGGCGCACGTCGCAGATGGTCTTCGACACCGCGTACCTGGTGTCGTACGTCTCCGAGGTGTTCACGCTGCTGCCCGGCGACGTCATCCTCACCGGCACGCCTGCGGGCGTCAGCCCGATCGTCGACCGCGACGTCGTCGAGGTCGAGGTCGAGTCCATCGGCGTCCTGCGCAACCCGGTCCTGCGCCGCGGCTAGGGCCCGTCTCGCACCCGGCGGTGACCGTCGGTTCGGCGCCCGCGGCCCCTCGGTGGACGAGAAACCCCCTCTTGTGTCGCAATCTGATAACACGTAAGAATACGTGTGCACGGATAGCGACAGGTCAGGGGGCTCATGGACCGCATCGACGCCCTCCCGCGGACCGCCTTCACGCTGGACGACGCCGCAGCAGCAGGTCTCAGCGCGCGGACCATCCAGCGCCTCGCCGCTGACGGTCTCCTCGAGCGCGTCGCGCAGGGGCTGTACCAACGTCCCGACTCCGCCACGTACGACGTCGACCTGTACGCGGCGGTGTCCCGGGCGCCCGAGGCTACCCTCTGCCTCACATCCGCACTCGTGCACCACGAGCTGATCGACGCGATCCCCGCGTGGACCGACCTCGCGCTGCCCCGCGGCTCTCGTCGCCCCGCTTCGGCGAGCACGGTCCGGTGGCACCTGTTCGACGCCGAGACCTTCTCGGTCGGGCGCACGACGACCCACATCGAGGGCACGGGCTCGACCGTCGGGCTGTACACGGCCGAGCGGTCCATCGTCGACGCGTTCCGACTGCGCCACGAGATCGGCTACGAGACCGGCATCGAGGCTCTCCGAACATGGCTGCGTCGGCGCGGCAACACGCCGGCTGCCCTGTTGAGCGTCGCTAGGACGCTTCCACGCGCGCAGGGACCGCTTCGAGTGGCGCTGAACTACCTCACATGAGACCAGGACAGACGTACGCCGCTCTGAAGCGCGAGGCCACGGCACGAGGTCGGGCGTTCGGCGAGATCGTCCGCTCTACGCGCTCGAACGGTTCCTCGCGCGTCTGACGCAGACGCCGTACCGCGACGACTTCGTCCTCAAGGGTGGCGTCCTTCTCGCTGCCCACGGACTGCGCCGGCCGACTCGCGACATCGACGCCCAGCTCGTCGACCAGACGCTCGACGAGGTGCACCTGCGTGCCGTCGTCCGAGCAGTCGCCGAGCTGCCGGTCGACGACGCGCTCGTGGGCGGCGTGGCGGCGCACGTGGCAGCTGGAGGACCGCACCGAGGTCCAGCTCGACGACCAGGTCGCGCTCGTCGTCGCGTTCATCGACCCGGTCTACACGGGCGACGTCGGAGACGGCGCGACATGGGACAGAGGAGCGTTCGAGAGGCGCGGCTCGACGACTGCACCGGCAGCGGACTGACCGTGGCCACAGCCGCAACTAACCTGTACCCGTGACCACCCCCGCTCCCGCCGGCTCCGCCGTGCGCGTCCGCTTCTGCCCGTCGCCGACCGGCACCCCGCACGTCGGTCTCATCCGCACCGCGCTGTTCAACTGGGCGTACGCCCGGAAGACGGGCGGGACGTTCGTGTTCCGGATCGAGGACACGGACGCGGAGCGGGACTCGGAGGAGAGCTACCTGCAGCTGCTCGACGCGCTGCGCTGGCTCGGGCTGGACTGGGACGAGGGCGTCGAGGTCGGCGGGCCGCACGCGCCGTACCGGCAGTCGCAGCGCTACGACCTCTACACGGACGTCGTGCGCCGGCTCGTCGAGGGCGGGTACGCGTACGAGTCGTTCTCGACGCCCGAGGAGATCGAGGCCCGGCACCGCGCCGCGGGCCGCGACCCCAAGCTCGGGTACGACGGGTTCGACCGCGACCTGACCGACGAGCAGAAGGCGGCGTACCGGGCCGAGGGTCGCTCGCCCGTGCTGCGCGTGCGGATGCCCGACGAGGACGTCACGTTCACCGACCTGGTCCGCGGCGAGATCACGTTCAAGGCCGGCTCGGTGCCGGACTACGTCATCGTGCGCGCGAACGGCCACCCGCTGTACACGCTGGTCAACCCCGTCGACGACGCGTTCATGGGCATCACGCACGTGCTGCGCGGCGAGGACCTGCTGTCGTCGACGCCGCGTCAGGTCGTGCTGTACCGCGCGCTCGTCGAGCTCGGCGTCGCGTCCGTCGTGCCGCAGTTCGGCCACCTCCCGTACGTCATGGGGGAGGGCAACCGGAAGCTCTCGAAGCGCGACCCGGAGTCGAACCTCTTCCTGCACCGTGAGCGCGGCTTCACGCCCGAGGGCCTGCTCAACTACCTCGCGCTGCTCGGCTGGGGCATCGCACCCGACCGCGACGTGTTCACGCTCGACGAGCTCGCGCACGCGTTCGACGTCGCCGACGTCAACCCGAACCCGGCGCGCTTCGACCTCAAGAAGGCCGAGGCGATCAACGCCGAGCACGTGCGCCTGCTCGCGCCCGACGACTTCCGCGACCGGCTCGTGCCGTACCTGCACGCGGGCGGGCTCGTCCCGGCCGACTCGTACGCCGACCTGTCGGCCGCGCACCGCGCGCTGCTCGACGCGGGCGCCCCGCTGATCCAGACGCGCGTCACGCTGCTCGGTGAGGCCGTCGGGATGCTCGGCTTCCTGTTCGTCGCCGACGACGCGCTCGAGGTCGCGGACGACGCGCGCGCGGCCCTGCGCGACGACGCCGCGACCGTGCTCGACGCGTCGCGTGCGGCCCTCGCGGCCCTCCCCGCGGACGGCTTCACGACGGCCGCGACGCAGGAGGTCCTGCAGGCCGCGCTGGTCGACGAGGGCGGCCTCGGCATCAAGCCGCGGTTCGCGTTCACGCCGCTGCGCGTCGCGCTGTCGGGCCGTCGCGTGTCGCCGCCGCTGTTCGAGTCGATGGAGATCCTGGGCCGCGACGCCACGCTGGCCCGGATCGACCGGCTCCGCGCGACGCTGTGACGGGCGCTCCCGGGGCGCTCGTCGACGGCGTGCTCTTCGACATCGACGACACGCTCGTCGACACCCGCGGCGCGTTCGGGTCGGCGCTCGCGGCGATCGCCCGGCGCTACCTGCCGGACGTGCCGCCCGAGCGCGACCACGAGCTCCTCACGGTGTGGCGTGCCGACGTCAACGGGCACTACTCCCGGTACACGCGCGGCGAGGCCGGGTACGAGGAGCAGAGGATGGCGCGCGCCAACGAGCTGCACGCCCGGTTCGGCGGGCGGACGCTCGACGAGGACGGCTTCGCGCGCTGGGACGAGGTGTTCCAGGACGGCTTCAGCAGCGCGTGGACGGCGCACGACGACGCCGAGGCGGTCGTCGACGCGCTGCTCGCGGCGGGGATCGCGGTCGGCGCGCTGTCGAACGCCTCCGTCGCGTACCAGACCGCCAAGCTCGAGCGCGTCGGGCTCGTCGACCGCGTGCCGATGCTCGTGGGCGTCGACACGCTCGGCTTCGGCAAGCCCGACCCGCGCGTGTTCGCCGAGGCGTGCCGGCTGCTCGGCACCGACCCGGCGCGCACCGCGTACGTGGGCGACGAGCTCGACGTCGACGCGGCCGCCGCCCGGGAGGCGGGGCTCGTGGGCGTCTGGCTCGACCGGCCCGACGGCCGTCGGTACCCGATCTCGGACGAGCAGATCGCCGCCGCGGACGTCCGGACCATCCGCTCCCTGACCGAGCTGCCCGCCCTGCTCGGCGTCTGAGCCGCCGGCAGGATCACCCGGCTGCCGCGACGTCGCCGGCCCGGGCGTCCCGGCGACGTCTCTACACTCGCGCGGCATGGGCCTCTTCTCCCGCGGGCGTGACCGTGCCGCCGACACTCCCGACCCCGACCTGCCGTCGCTGAGCGCCGCGCAGGCGGACTGGCTCCGCGCGCGGGTCGTCGCCGAGCTCGCCGCCGCCGGTGTGGCGGTCGAGGCACGCGGGGACCACCTGGTCGCCACCGACGGGCAGGTGTTCGGGCTCGGGAACCTCGCGGCGATGGTCGCGACGGCGCCGCGCCGCGAGCGCGACGCGGTGGTCGCGACGCACGTGGGCGGCCTCCTGACGATGCGCGACTTCCGCGAGCCCGAGACGCTCGAGGAGATCACCGGGATCGTCGTCGCCCGGGTGCTGCCCGACGACCCGGCGCACGCGCCGCGCGACCCCGACGGGGACGCGGGGCCGGACCTCGGCCCTGGTCTCGTGGTGCGTGCGTGCCTCGACTTCCCGACGCACGTCTCGACGGTGACCGACCTCGCGAAGTTCGGCGGCTGGGCGGCCGTCGAGCCGTACGCCACCGCGAACCTGCGGGCCCTCCCGGCGCCCGACCACCAGGTGCTCCGGCCCGCACGCGGGGCTGAGGTGCACGTCTTCGCGTCCGACGACCTGTTCGGCGCGAGCCGGCTGCTGCTCCTCGACGACCTGCTGGCGTCGCACCTGCACCTGGAGCGGCCCGCCCACGGCGTCCTCGTCGCCGTCCCGAACCGCCACCTGCTGGCTCTGCACGTGCTGGCCGGGCCGGAGGTGACGCACGCGATGTCGACCCTGATCCCGCTCGCGCGCGGCGAGTTCGAGGGCCCGGGGCCGGTCAGCCCGGAGGTGTTCTACCGGGCGCCCGACGGGACGCTCCAGCAGGTCACCGGTCCGGCCGAGGACGGTGGGGTCGCGGTGCTCGTCACCGGGGCGTTCGCCGAGGCGATGGCGGGGCTCGGCCTGGTCGGCTGACCACCGGCCAGGACGGTCACCGCAGCGTCGCCCGCCAGGCGCGCGTCACGTACGGCACGTCGACCTCGTCCCGTCCGCGCAGGTCCGGGTGGTGCGCGACGAGGTCGTCGACGCGGTCCAGCAGCGCGTCGCGCTCGTCGGCGGGCAGCGTCAGCAGGTGGCTGCGGCTGGCGGCGAGGACCCGCAGGTCGCCCGTGCGCATGCGTGAGGACCAGGACGTCTCGCGGTGCTCGGGCGGCGTGAACGCGGGTCCCAGGTCGGGCTCGTGCGCGCTCGTGTCGAGCGGGTCGCCTGTGTGCACGATCTCCGTCCACCGCGCGACCCAGTCGGTGCGCGAGTCGCGCACGTTCCACACGACGGCGACCCGGCCGCCGGGCCGCAGCACGCGCGCGACCTCGGCGGACGCGGCGCGTGCGTCGAACCAGTGCCAGGCCTGCGCGACGGCGACGGCGTCGACGCACGCGTCGGGCAGGCCGGTCGCCTCCGCCGTGCCGGGGCGGGCGTCGGCGTCCGGGACCGTGCGCTCGAGCTCGGCGCGCATCGCGTCGGACGGCTCCACGGCGACGACGTCGTAGCCGAACGCGACGAGCCGGCTCGTGAGCTTGCCCGTCCCGGCGGCGAGGTCCAGCACGTCGCGCGCGTCGTGCGGGACGCACCAGCGCACGACGTCGTCGGGATAGGTCGGTCGCGCCGCCTGGTACGCCGCGACGCCGTGCTCGAAGGACGCCGCCCGCACCGCCCGCTGGTCCATCCGGCACCCCTCTCGCCCTGGGACCGACGGTACGACGCGCCGACGCGCCTCACCTGTCCGGGCGACCTCGGGGGCGGGGCTGGCCGCGAGCCTGCTCGACGGCGGTCGTCGCCGGGCTCCACCTCGCTCAGGGCATCGGGTCGAGCAGCTCCAGGGCCTGGTCGTGCAGCAGCCCGTTGCTCACCAGCGCGGACCCGCCGAACGGCCCCGGCACGCCACGCACCGACGTGAAGCGACCGCCCGCCTCGGTGACGATCGGGACGAGCGCGGCCATGTCGTGCAGCGCGAGCTCCGGCTCGGTCGACAGGTCGACCGCGCCCTCGGCGACGAGCACGTGGCTCCAGAAGTCGCCGTACGCGCGGGTGCGCCACACCCGCCGGGTGAGGTCGAGGAAGCCGTCGAGCCGGCCCTCCTCCTCCCAGCCGCTCAGGCTCGAGTACGACAGCGACGCGTCCTCGAGCCGGTCGACGGCCGAGACCTGCATGCGCGACGCGGAGGCCAGCGACCGGCCCGTCCACGCGCCCGAGCCCTGCGCGGCCCACCAGCGTCGGCCGAGCGCGGGCGCGCTCACGAGTCCGACGACGACCTCGTCGCCGTCGATGAGCGCGATGAGCGTCGCCCACACGGGCACGCCGCGCACGAAGTTCTTGGTGCCGTCGATCGGGTCGACCACCCACCGCCGCGGGCCGTGCCCGGTGTCGGGCATCTCCTCGCCCTGCA
This sequence comes from Cellulomonas sp. H30R-01, assembly GCF_010119915.1. Lineage (NCBI taxonomy): Bacteria > Bacillati > Actinomycetota > Actinomycetes > Micrococcales > Cellulomonadaceae > Cellulomonas > Cellulomonas sp. H30R-01. The sequence goes on from NZ_CP048210.1 coordinate 596,582, forward strand.
CCGCGTCGCGCGAGCGCGCCCGGGCGAGCTGGCCGCGGATCAGCTCCTCCGCGGCACGGTCCGCGTCGGACACCGGCGTGAGGTCCGGCTTGGTCTCGACGCGCAGGTCCTGGGCCTTGAACCGCGACATCGTGAGGGAGTCGACCTGGTCGGCCATGACGTGGGCGAGGCGCAGGTCGTCGTCGTACCCGGGGCGCAGGCTCATGGCGGACACCGTAGCGCCGCCCTCCAGGTCAGGGCCGCGCGGTCTCGCGCGACTCGCGCGGGTCGTTGTCCCCGGAGCCGAGCCGGCTGGCCAGGAGGCGTCGGAACGACTCGACGCGGGCCGCCCGTGCGTCGCGGGTCTCGTCGTCGGGCGCGTCCGTGACCCAGTCGTCCAGCGCGCAGTCCGGGGCGTCGGCGGCGTGCGTGCAGCCGCGCGGGCACTCCTCGGCGACCTCCGAGAGGTCGGCGAAGGCGCGGAGCAGGTGCGTCGGGTCCACGTGCGCGAGCCCGAAGGACCGGACGCCGGGCGTGTCGATGACCCACGTGGGCGCGTCCGTGCCGGGCACCCGCAGCGCGACCGCTGACGTCGACGTGTGCCGCCCCCGGCCCGTGACGTCGTTGACCGCGCCGGTGGCGCGGTAGGCGTCGGGGACGAGCGCGTTCACGAGGGTCGACTTGCCCACCCCGGAGTGCCCGACGAGGACCGACGTGCGGCCGTCGAGCGCCGCGCGCAGGTCGTCGAAGCCGTGGATGACGCGCTCGTCGCGCGGGCCCTCCGTGCGGGTCACCACGACGCGGACGCCGATGGGCGCGTACATCGCGACGAGCTCCGACGGGTCCGCGAGGTCGGCCTTCGTGAGCGCGAGCAGCACGTCCATGCGCGCGTCGTACGCCGCGGCGACGCACCGGTCGATCATGCGCGTGCGCGGCTCGGGGTCGGCGAGCGCCGTGACGATGACGAGCTGGTCGGCGTTCGCGACGATGACCCGCTCGACGGGGTCGGTGTCGTCGGCCGTGCGCCGCAGGACCGTGCGCCGCTCGGTGATCCGCACGATGCGCGAGAGCGAGCCCTCGTCGCCCGAGGTGTCGCCGACGACGTCGACCCGGTCGCCCGGCACGACCCGCTCGCGTCCGAGCTCGCGCGCCTTCATGGCCGTCGCGCGTCGCTCGGCGGGGCCGTCCGGGTCGACGAGCACCGCGTACCGGCCGCGGTCGACGCCGGTGACGAGCGCGGTCTCGGCGTCCGCGTGCTCGGGTCGGATCTTGGTGCGGGGCCGCGTCCCTCGTCCGGGACGGATGCGCACGTCCCGTTCGTCGTAGCGGCGGGTCGGCATCAGGACGCCCGGGTCCCCGCGTCGGACGGCCCGAGCATCCGCTGCCACATGCCGACGAAGTCGGGGAGCGTCTTGCCGGTCGTCGCGACGTCCTCGACCTGCACGCCGGGCACGCGCAGCCCGACGAGCGCGCCCGCGGTCGCCATGCGGTGGTCCGCGTACGTCCGCCACACCCCGCCGGTCAGCGGGCGCGGCGTGATGACGAGGCCGTCGGCGGTCTGCTCGGCCTGACCGCCGAGCCGCGTGATCTCGTTGGCGAGCGCGGCGAGCCGGTCGGTCTCGTGACCGCGCAGGTGCGCGATGCCGCGCAGCCGGGTGGGGGAGTCGCCGAACACCGCGAGGGCCGCGATGGTCGGGGCGAGCTCGCCCGCCGGCTTGAGGTCGAGGTCGACGCCGCGCACCGTCCCGGTGCCGGTCACGGACAGGACGTCGCCGTCGAGGTGCGTCGTCGCGCCCATGCGCTCGAGGATGCCGGGCAGCAGGCCCCCGGGCTGCGTCGTCGCCGACGGCCAGCCCGGCACGCGCACGGTGCCCCCGACCGCGAGCGCCGCGACCAGGAAGGCGCCGGCGTTCGACAGGTCCGGCTCGACGCGCACGTCCCGCCCGGCGACCCGACCGGGGGCGACGTGCCAGATGTCCGGCCGGGAGTCGTCGACCTCGACGCCCGCCGCGCGCAGGACGTCGACGGTCATCTCGATGTGAGGCAGGCTCGGCAGCGTGCGGCCCGTGTGCCGGACCGTCAGGCCCTGGTCGAACCGGGCGCCCGCGAGCAGCAGGCCCGACACGAACTGGCTGGACCCGGACGCGTCGACGTCGACGTGACCACCGCGCACCGCGCTACGGCCGTGCACCGTGATCGGCAGGTGACCGGGCTCGCCGTCCTCGTCGACCCGCACGCCGAGCGCGCGCAGCGCCTGGATCACCGGACCCATCGGGCGGACGAGGGCCTCCGGGTCGCCCGTGAAGTGGACCGGGCCGTCCGCGAGCGCTGCGACCGCGGGCAGGAACCGCATGACCGTCCCGGCGAGCCCGCAGTCGATCGTCACGTGCCCGCGCAGGGGTGCGGGCGCGACGAGCCAGTCCGTCCCCGTCTCGACGCCCACGCCGAGGGTCTCGAGCGCCTGACCCATCAACCGCGTGTCGCGCGAGGACAGGACCGCGCGCAGCCGGCTCGGACCGTCGGCGATCGCGGCCAGCACGAGGTAGCGGTTGCTGAGCGACTTCGACCCGGGCACCTCGACGAGCGCGTCGAGCGGTCCGGCGACCTGCGGGGCGGCCCAGAGCGCGGCGGTCGGCTGCGGGTGGGAGTCGAGGGCGGTCATGGCGCCAGGCTACCGACGACGGTCAGCGCGCCGACCGGAGCGACCACGCCACGGGCACGTCGTGACGGGCGCCCGGCCGCCTCAGTCGTCGGACGCGTGGTGCGCGCGGTGCTGCTGGACGCGCCACGTGAGACCGGGACGGCCCTCGTAGTCGGCTGCGGCGAGCAGCGCGCCCCCGAGGGCGGACACCGCGCGCACGAGCCGCGTGCGGCGCTCGGCCTTGACCACGGGGTCCCGGTCGAGCCCCTTGTCGGGGAGGTTGACGACGACGAGCGGCGCGGTGAGCGCCGCGAGCGCGAGCGCCGCGGTGCGCGGCGCCTTCCCGATCGCGAGCAGCCCGCCGGCGACCGCGAGCGCGGCACCGTGCGCCTGCACGGCGGACCGCAGCTGGCGCTCGGTGAGCTCGAGGCCGAGGACCCCGCGCGTGGCGCCGGCCCCGCGCACGGCCGCGGGCACGCGGGCGTCGACCGTGTCGAGCGCGGCGCGCGCGTGGGCCGCGTGCACGGCGGGGTGGCGCACGACGTCGAGGCCCTCGACGACGAACCAGGTGGCGAACAGGGGTCGGGCGATGCGGCGCAGCAGCACGGGCGCTCCTCCTTACAGGGCACCGCCGGCCGCAGCCGGGGCGTCGGGTGACTCGCCGGAGTCGCCGATGGTCTCCCGGGCGACGAAGTTCTCGAGGTCGAACAGGTTGTCGCCGGCGCGTGTCGCGACGGTGAGCAGCGTGCGGGCGGAGGCGACCTCCTCCACCTGCTCCTTGAGGAACCACTGCAGGAACTGCTCGCCGAGCGCGTCGCTCTCGGCGCGGGCCGCGCGGAAGATCGCCTCGATCTGCTCGGTGACCTGCTGCTCCTGCGTGAGCGCGAGCGCGACCGGCTCCACGACGGACGAGAAGTGGTTGCGGACCGCGCCACCGGGCGGGATCTCCACGTCGAGGTCCCGGTCCAGGAGGTACTGGACGAACATGAGCGCGTGGTTGCGCTCCTCGAGGGCCTGCCGGTAGAAGTGCCGGGCCAGCTGCGGCAGGTCCTGGCCGTCGCACCACACCGCGATCGCGACGTACTGCTGGTGGGCGTCGAACTCGTGCCCGATCTGCTCGCGCAGCAGCCGGAGGAACTCCGAGCCGGTCGACGGTGTCGTCATGTCGGCCACGCTAGTGCGCGAGGGGGCGTCGCGCCGCGAGGGCGGGAGGCGACGCGCCCTGTCGGCGGGAATGCGTCGCGCGTACGTGTCGTTGTGGAGCGCATGAGCCCGACAGTCCAGGCGTCGACCCGTGCGCCCGCCCCCGTCGTGCCCGGCGTCCTCATCGGCTGGGCGGGCGTGCCGTCCACGGACGGTGCCCCCACCGGTGCGACCCCGTCCGCGGGGCTAGGCTCGTGGGCGATGAGCGAGGACACCCACCGCGCACCCGACGCCGAGGACGAGGGCGCCCGGACCGAGCGGTTCGAGGCCGAGGCGCTGGTCTACCTGGACCAGCTGTACGGCGCTGCCCTGCGGATGACGCGCAACCCGGCCGACGCCGAGGACCTGGTGCAGGAGACCTTCACCAAGGCGTTCGCGGCGTTCCACCAGTACCGGCCGGGCACGAACCTCAAGGCGTGGCTCTACCGGATCCTGACGAACACGTACATCAACTCCTACCGCAAGAAGCAGCGCGAGCCGCAGCAGTCGCGGTCGGAGGAGATCGAGGACTGGCAGCTCGCTCGTGCGGAGTCGCACACGTCGAGCGGCCTGCGTTCCGCCGAGGCGGAGGCGCTGGACCACCTCCCGGACTCCGACGTCAAGGACGCGCTCCAGCGCATCCCTGAGGAGTTCCGGATCGCGGTGTACCTCGCCGACGTCGAGGGGTTCGCGTACAAGGAGATCGCCGAGATCATGGGGACGCCGATCGGGACGGTGATGTCCCGGCTCCACCGGGGGCGTGCGCAGCTGCGGGAGCTGCTCACGGACTACGCGCGCGAGCGCGGCCTGGTGGCGACGGCACCCAGCGCGCCGGAGGGTGCTCGATGAGCGAGATGGACGAGTCGGTCACGCAGGTGACCGGCGGGTGCGGCAACAACTGCGAGGACGCGCTGGACCGGCTCTGGGAGTACCTGGACGCCGAGCTGGCCGACGTCGACGCCCAGACGGTGCGGACGCACCTGGCCGAGTGCCAGGGGTGCCTGCACGAGTACGACGTCGACGTCGTCATGAAGCACCTGGTGCGACGCGGCTGCCAGGAGGTGGCACCCGACACGCTGCGGGTCCGCATCCACGAGCAGCTGACGCTGCACCTGCGCTCGCCGCAGCCCTGACGTGCCGAAGGCCCGGTCCCCGCGAGGGGGTCCGGGCCTTCGTGCGTACGGGAGTGTCCCGGCCTGTGCTCAGGCGTTGGGACGCTTGCCGTGGTTCGCGCCGTTGCCCGCTCGGGAACGACGCTTGCGGCCGCGCTTGCTCATGGATCGTCTCCTCGACGTCTGTGCTGGTTGCCCTCCATCGTCCCACATCGCACGAGGACCCCCGACGTCCGCTCAAGTCGACGGGCAATCCGGCCGATAAGGGCTGCGTGACCCAGAGCACGCAGTCCGTCATCCCGTTCCTGCACGCCCTCGCCAGCACGGGCGGCTCCGACCTGCACTGCAAGGTCGGGTCGGCCCCGCGCGTGCGCGTCGACGGGCGGCTGCGCAAGCTGCAGGTGCCGGACCTGCGCCCGTCGGACACCGAGCGGATGCTCGAGGAGGTCCTGCCCGACGACCTGGTGGAGAAGTTCCGCACGACGCACGAGGCCGACTTCGCGTACTCGCTCTCGGGGGTGGGGCGTTTCCGTGTGAACGCGTACCAGGCGCGCGGCACGTACGGCCTCGTGTTCCGGCGGGTCGCCGTGGGCGCCGAGTCCCTCGGGACGCTGGGGCTGCCGGAGGTCGTGGGGGAGCTCGCGCTCGAGCCGCGCGGCCTCGTGCTGGTGACGGGCCCGACGGGGTCCGGCAAGACGACGACGCTCGCGTCGATGGTCGACCTCATCAACACGTACCGCGAGGTCAACATCGTCACGATCGAGGACCCGATCGAGATCCTGCACCACGACAAGAAGGCGATCGTGTCGCAGCGCGAGGTCCGTCAGGACACCGCCGACTTCACGGTCGCGCTGCGCGCCGCGATGCGGCAGGACCCGGACGTGATCCTGGTCGGCGAGATGCGTGACGTGGAGACGGTCCGCGCGGCGCTGTCCGCGGCGGAGACCGGCCACCTGGTGCTGTCGACGCTGCACACGATCGACGCGGCGGAGTCGATCAACCGCGTCGTGGACTTCTTCCCGCCGCACGAGCAGAAGCAGGTGCGCGTGGCACTCGCGCAGGCCCTGCGCGGCATCGTGTCGCAGCGCCTGGTCCGGCGGGCCGACGGGACGGGCCGGCGTGCCGCGGTCGAGGTCATGGTCAACACGGGCCGCACGGCCGAGGTGATCCTCGACCCGATGAGCGGCCCGCCGCTGATCGACCTCATCAAGGACGGCGACTTCTACAAGATGCAGACGTTCGACCAGCACCTGTTCCAGCTGGTCCGGGACGACGTCATCACGTACGAGGAGGCCATGGCGACCTCGACGAACCCGCACGACCTCACCGTGGAGCTGCGGCAGGCGGGCCTCGTGTCCTGACCGCTCCACGACCTGCGTGCCCCCGGCGAGGCGCGCACCCGGCCGACCGGCGGGGTGCGCGCCTTCGTCGTCCCGGGGGTTGCGTGTCGCGACAGACGCGATATAACGTGTTCGACGGAACGAGATATATCGCGAAGAGGAGCAGCAGCATGGCCACCGAGACGTGGGTCGTCGCCCACCCCCAGATCATCGAGGTCGAGCAGGTCGCGGCCCTGCGCGTCCAGCTCGTCGGAGGACGGGTCGACGTCGTCGCCCGCGACGAACCCGGCGCGCGCATCGAGGTGCACGACGTCGAGGGGCGCCCGCTCGAGATCACGCTCGTCGACGGCGAGCTCCGCGTCGGCTACTCGTTCACCCTCAGCGGCTGGGAGGGGTGGCTGGAGAAGGTCCGCAACTTCCGCGACAAGGACCGTGCCGACGTGCACATCGCGGTCCCGCGCGACGTCTACGCCAAGGTCGGCACGGTGAGCGCCGAGGGCCTGCTCGCCGGCACGGTGTCGGACTCGTCGGTGTCGACGGTGTCCGGCTCCCTGGTCGTCGACGGCACCCGCGGCCGGCTGTCGGCCAACACCGTCTCGGGCGAGGTCGTCGTCCGCGACCACGCGGGCGACCTCAAGCTGAACTCGGTGTCGGGTGAGCTCGCGGCGTCCGGCGAGCTGACCCTCGTGCAGGCCAACACCGTGTCGGGCGCGCTCACGCTCGACGTCACCTCCGGGACCTCGTCGCTCACCGCGTCGAGCGTCTCGGGCGACGTGACCGTCCGCCTGCCGTACGGCAAGGGCGTCCAGGTCCGCGCGCAGTCGGTGTCCGGCCGTCTCGTCGTCGACGACGAGGAGTACAAGGGCTCGATGCCCGGCCAGCGCAAGGTCGACCTGCGCACCGGCGACGGCGCGTGCTTCGTGCAGGCGAGCTCGGTCTCCGGCCACATCACGGTGCTGCGCGGGGCCGCGCGATGATGGCTCCGGTGTTCGCGCACGGGCAGCTGCGGCTCTACCTGCTGTCCCTGCTGGAGTCCGGGCCCAAGCACGGGTACGAGCTCATCACCGCGCTGTCGGACCGGTTCGGCGGCACGTACCGCCCGAGCGCCGGCACGATCTACCCGCGCCTCGCCCGGCTCGAGGAGGAGGGCCTTGTCGTCCGCGTCGACCAGGAGCGCAAGAGCACCTACTCGCTGACCGACGCCGGCAGGGCCGAGCTCGCCGCGCGCGAGGCCGACCTCGCCGACCTCGAGGAGGGCATCGCGGACACCGTCCGCGACCGTGCCGCGTCGGTGCGCGCCGACGTCCGGGGCGAGATGCGCGGGCTGCGCGCCGACCTGGCCGCCGCCGCGCAGCAGGCCCGCGCCACGGCCGTGCAGCACCAGCCGCCCGCGCCGACCGACGCGCACGCGGCCTCGCACGTCCGGCGCACCGACGCCGAGGCGATGCTCGGCCGTTTCCGGGACGAGCTGCGCGCCGACCTGCGTCGCGCGGACGCGCAGGGGAAGGTCGAGCAGCTCACGGTCGACACCCTGCGGACCGTCCTCGACACCGCGCTCGCCGCCGTCCGCCAGACGCTGCGCTGAGCAGCGACGACGCCCGCACCCGTCGAGGGGTGCGGGCGTCGTCGCGCGCGGAGCCGGCCCGCGCGTGAGGTGCGCCGGAGGGGCGTCAGGCCGCGTCGTCCGGCAGCCCGAGCCAGGCGTGCCAGCCCGTGTGCAGGACGAGCCAGGCGATGAGGCCGTAGCCGGCCTGACCGGGGAGCACGCCGTTGCCCGTGGCGAGGTCGCCCAGCCACTGGTCGTGGGCCGCGAGCGGCGTGAACGTGTCGACGTACGGCACTCGGCGGCGGGTCGCGACGTCGGCGAACGCGGCCGACAGGTCGGCCAGCTTCTCCGAGTCGGCCGTCGAGCCCGGGGGAGGGCCGACGACGAACGCGGGGATCCGGCGCTGCTCGGCGACGTCGAGGATGTTGGCGAGGTTGAGCCGGGAGCGCGCGAGCGACAGGCCCGCGTCGACGTCGGCGCGGCCGAGCGCCACGACGAGGCGGTTGTCGGCGTCGGCGGAGAGCCGGCGGCCCACCTCGTCCTCCCAGCGGGCGCCGAGCCCGGACGTCGTCTCGCCCGGGACGGCGAGTGTGAGGGCGGTCAACGGCTCCGGGCTGGGGGTGCGGGCGACGACGCGGCCGACCCAGCCGAGCCCCTTCGGGTCGCCGACGCCGGCGGCCAGCTCGTCACCGACCACCGCCAGCCGCAGCTCGCCCACCGTGCCCTCGCCTTCGCCGTCGTGCGGCGCCCGCGGCACCGTCCCGCGGACATTCTCTCAGGGCGGGGGCGCCGGACGCGGCTCATCGGTGGGCCTGTCGCCCGACGGGGTGCGGGTGGGGGTCGACGGCGACGGGGCGGCGACGCCGGCGGTGGACCCGTGTCGCCGCCCCTGCGGGTGGTGAGCGCCGCGGCGTCAGCCGGCGACGCGGAACGGCTCGGAGGGGAGGTCCGACGTCGCGTCGGACCAGTCGGCGTGCGACGACGGCGGCGGCGTGGTGCCGAGACCGTCCCCGCGGACGGCCAGGACGAGGCGGGTGACCCACCACGCCGCGGCGGCGAGTGCGACGAGGATCCAGAGAGTGGTCATGGCAGAAATTCTCCGACCATCGAAGTCGCGCCACGAGTGGCAGGACCGACGATGACCGTTGAGTTTCCGCCACGCCTGTGGGGATACTGGCGGCATGCTCCGTTCCGTCGCCGCGATCGTCCTGCCGAACACGGCCCCCTTCGAGCTCGGCGTCACCTGCGAGGTGTTCGGGATCGACCGCACCGACACCGGCGGCCCGCGCTTCGACTTCACGGTGTGCGCCCCGGAGCCCGGGCTCGTCACCACCAAGGCGGGGTTCTCGCTGCTCGTCGAGCACGGGCTCGACGCCGCCGACGACGTCGACCTCGTCGTGATGACGGCCTACGGCGAGCCCACGCAGGTCCCGGACGCGGTCCTCGACACGCTGCGCCGCGCCCACGACCGGGGTGCCTGGGTCATGAGCATCTGCAGCGGCGCGTTCGCGCTCGGCGAGGCCGGGCTGCTCGACGGCCGCCGTTGCACGACGCACTGGATGTACACCACCGAGCTCGCGCGCCGGTTCCCCGCCGCCGTCATCGACCCCGCCGTGCTGTACGTCGACGACGACCGCGTCATCACGAGCGCCGGGACCGCCGCGGGGATCGACGCCGCGCTGCACCTCGTGCGCCGTGAGCTCGGCGCCGCGATGGCCGCCGCCGTCGCGCGGCGCATGGTCGTGCCGCCGCACCGCGACGGGGGCCAGGCGCAGTACGTCGACACGCCGCTGCCGTGCGACGCCGACACGCTCGCCCCGCTGCTCGCGTGGATGGTCGAGAACCTCGACCAGGAACTCACCGTCCCCGACCTCGCCGCCCGCGCGTTCGTCTCCGAGCGGACCTTCGCGCGCCGCTTCAAGTCGGAGACCGGCACGACGCCCGCCGCGTGGATCACCCGCCAGCGGCTCGTGCGCGCACAGGAGATGCTCGAGCGCTCCGACGCGACCGTCGAGGAGATCGCCCGGCTGTGCGGCTTCGGCACCGCCGCCGTCCTGCGCCACCACTTCGCACGCACCCTCGGCACGAGCCCGCAGGCCTACCGCCGGACGTTCGGCGTCGACGTCCCGGTCGGCTGACGCCCGGCCCACCGACGCCCGGCCCACCGACGCCCGACCTGCCGACGCCCGGCGTGCCCACGCCCGGCCTGCCGACGCCCGGCCCGCCGGCGCTCCGCGCACGACGAACCCCCCGGCACCTTCCGAGGAAGGGCCGGGGGGTTCGTGTCGTCCTCAGGGACGTCAGCGCGCGAACGCCTGCTCGAGGAGCCGCGCCTGCTGCGCCTGGTGCTGCTTGGCGGACCCGGCGGCCGGCGACGCCGACTCCGGGCGGGACACGACCCGCAGCTCGCGGCCGATGAGCTGCGGCAGGTGCGTCGACAGGTAGGTCCACGGGCCCTGGTTGCGCGGTTCGTCCTGCACCCACACGAGCTCGGCGTCGCCGTACGGCGCGAGCGCCTCGCGGACCGCGTCCTCGTCGAGCGGGTAGAGCTGCTCGAACCGCACGATCGCGGTGTGCTCGTCGCCGGTCTTGACGCGCTCGGCCAGGAGGTCCCAGTAGACCTTGCCCGAGCACAGGACCACGCGGGTCACCTGGCCGGCCTTGGCCGCGGCGAGGTCGTCGCCGATCACCGGGCGGAACGTGCCGGTCGTGAAGTCCTCGACCGCCGACGACGCGGCCTTGAGGCGCAGCATCGACTTGGGCGTGAAGACCACGAGCGGCTTGCGCGGGCGGTGGTACGCCTGACGACGCAGCAGGTGGAAGTGCGACGCGGGCGTCGACGGCTGCGCGATGACCATGTTGTCCTCGGCGGCCATCTGGAGGAACCGCTCGATGCGCGCCGACGAGTGGTCGGGCCCCTGGCCCTCGTAGCCGTGGGGGAGCAGCAGCACGACGGACGACCGCTGGCCCCACTTCTGCTCGGCGGAGGAGATGAACTCGTCGATGACGGTCTGCGCGCCGTTCACGAAGTCGCCGAACTGCGCCTCCCACAGCACGAGCGCGTCCGGGCGCTCGACGGAGTAGCCGTACTCGAACCCGAGGGCCGCGTACTCCGACAGCGAGGAGTCGTAGACCCAGAACTTCGCCTGGTCCGCGGAGAGGTAGAGCAGCGGCGTCCACTCGGCGCCGGTCTCGCGGTCGTGGAACACGGCGTGCCGCTGCACGAACGTGCCGCGCCGCGAGTCCTGGCCCGCGAGGCGCACGGGCGTGCCCTCGACGAGCAGCGAGCCGAACGCGAGCAGCTCGCCGAAGCCCCAGTCGATGCCGCCGTCGCGCGACATCTGCTCGCGCTTGTTGAGCAGCTGCTGCAGCTTGGGGTGGACGGTGAAGCCCTCCGGCGGGCGCACGTGCGCCTTGCCGATGCGCTCGAGCGTGCCGCGGTCGACCGCGGTCTTCCAGCCGACCATGATCCCGGCGTCCTCGAGCTGCGACTCCGGGCGCTCGAGGCCGGCGACGGCCTCGGCCTCGGCGGGCGGCGGCGTCCAGCCGTCCTCGCGCGTCTCCGCGAACACGCGCTCGAGCTGCTGCTGGTAGTCCTGCAGCGCCTGCTCGGCCTCGGTCAGGGAGATGTCGCCGCGTGCGACCAGCGCCTCGGTGTAGATCTTGCGGACCGAGCGCTTGGCCTCGATGAGGTTGTACATGAGCGGCTGCGTCATCGACGGGTCGTCGCCCTCGTTGTGACCGCGGCGGCGGTAGCACAGCATGTCGATGACGACGTCGCGGTCGAACTGCTCGCGGTACTCGAACGCGAGCTCGGCGACGCGGACGCACGCCTCGGGGTCGTCGCCGTTCACGTGGAACACCGGGACCTGGAGGCCCTTGACCACGTCGGTCGCGTACTGCGACGAGCGCGACGACGACGGGCCCGTCGTGAAGCCGACCTGGTTGTTGATGATGACGTGGATCGTGCCGCCCGTGCGGTACCCGCGCAGCTGCGCCAGGTTGAGCGTCTCGAAGACCACGCCCTGGCCCGCGAAGGCCGCGTCGCCGTGCACGAGGATCGGCAGGACGGAGAAGCCGTCGCCGCCGAGGTCGATGCGGTCCTGCTTGGCGCGCACGATGCCCTCGAGGACCGGGTCGACGGCCTCCAGGTGCGATGGGTTCGCGGCGAGGTAGACCTGCGTGGTCGCACCCGACTCGGCCGTGAAGGTGCCCTCGGTGCCGAGGTGGTACTTCACGTCGCCCGAGCCCTGGACCGACTTCGGGTCCTGGTTGCCCTCGAACTCGCTGAAGATCTGCGCGTACGACTTGCCCGCGATGTTCGCGAGCACGTTGAGCCGGCCGCGGTGCGCCATGCCGATGCCGACCTCGTCGAGGCCCGCGTTGGCGGCCTTCGACAGGATCGCGTCGAGCAGCGCGATGACGGACTCGCCGCCCTCGAGCGAGAAGCGCTTCTGGCCGACGTACTTGGTCTGCAGGAACGTCTCGAACGCCTCGGCGGCGTTGAGGCGACGCAGGATGCGCAGCTGGTCCTCGCGCGGCGTCCGGGCGTAGCCGGACTCCAGGCGCTCCTGGAGCCAGCGGCGCTGGCGCGGGTCCTGCAGGTGCATGTACTCCACACCGATGCTGCGGCAGTAGGAGTCGCGCAGCAGGCCGAGCACGTCGCGCAGGCGCGCACGCGGCTTGCCGGTGAACCCGCCCGTCGGGAACGTGCGGTCGAGGTCCCACAGCGTGAGGCCGTGGTTCTGCACGTCGAGGTCGGGGTGCTTGCGCTGGCGGTAGGCGAGCGGGTCGGTGTCCGCCATGAGGTGCCCGCGCGAGCGGTACGCGTGGACGAGCTCACCGATGCGGGCGGGCTTCATGGCCTCGTCGTCGGGGTCGTTCGACGTGTCGCGGACCCACCGGACGGGCTCGTAGGGGACGCGCAGCGCCGCGAAGACGCGGTCGTAGAACCCGTCCTCGCCGAGCAGCTTGCGGCCGAGGATGCGCAGGAAGTCGCCGGACTGCGCGCCCTGGATGATGCGGTGGTCGTAGGTGCTCGTGAGCGTGAGGACCTTCGAGACGCCCATCGCGTTGAGGCGGTCCTCGGACATGCCCGCGAACTCCGCGGGGTACTCCATCGCGCCGACGCCGACGATCGTGCCCTGGCCCTGCATGAGGCGCGGGACCGAGTGGACCGTGCCGATCGTGCCCGGGTTGGTGAGCGAGATCGTCGTGCCCGCGAAGTCGTCGACCGCGAGCTTGTTGCCGCGCGCCCGGCGCACGACGTCCTCGTACGCGTTCCAGAACTGCGCGAAGTCGAGCGTGTCCGCCTTCTTGATCGACGGCACGAGGAGCTGGCGGGTGCCGTCGGGCTTCGCGAGGTCGATCGCGATGCCGAGCGCGACGTGCGCGGGCTGCAGGACGCCGGGCTTGCCGTCGACGAGCGTGTACGCCGCGTTCATGGCCGGCATGTCGGCGAGCGCCTCGACGAGCGCGTAGCCGATGAGGTGCGTGAACGACACCTTGCCGCCGCGGCCGCGGGCCAGGTGGTTGTTGATGACGATGCGGTTGTCGACCATGAGCTTGGCCGGCACGGCGCGCACCGACGTCGCGGTCGGGACCTCGAGCGAGGCCTCCATGTTGGTCACGACGCGCGCCGCCGGGCCGCGGAGCTTCTGCACGTCGTCGCCGGACTCGGCGGCCTCGATGCGGGTCGGGCGCTGCGCGACCTGCGCGTACGGCGCGGTCGCCGGCTGCGCGGTCGCGATCGGCGACGTGATGGCGGGCGGCTCGGTTGTCCCGGTCGGTGCGGGCGCCGCGGGGGCGCTCACCGCCGGCGGGGCTGCGGGGGCCGGGGACGGCAGGGGCGTCTGCGGGGCGGGGGCCGGCGGGGCGGCCTCCGGGGCCGGCGACCCGTTGGACCCGCTCGGGGTCTCGGTCTCGCCGGGCTTGTAGCCCTCGAAGAAGTCCCACCACGCGGGGTCCACCGCGTTCCGGTCCTGCTTGAACTGCTCGTACAGCTCGTCCACGAGCCACTCGTTCGCGCCGAAGTCGGCACGGGTCGAGTCAGGCTCCGCCTTCTGGGTCACGCTGGGATCGCCCACTTCCGCTGCGGTTCGTGACCGCGTCGTCGCCGGATCTGTTGATGACAACATTACGGCCTGTCGGCGCCGCGGCCCGGTCGGGGGACGGGGTGGCGGACGATCTGCCGACCGTCTTCACCTGGTCGGCACACGAGGGTCAACGGCGGGCAACGCCGCCGTCGGTGCGGGCTCAAGCCGAGGTCGCCGCGAGACCTGCGGAGGTCATGGCTTGGCCCGCTCCCGACAGCATGCGAGACGGGCGGATCCCGTCAGGTGATATCGCGGCGGAACGTCGTGAACCGGCCGATCGCCGCGAAGAGCAGCGCGTACCCGATCAGCACGGCGGCACCCTGCGCCGGGCCGAGCAGCTGGGTCGCCCCCATCTCCGCGTACAGGCTCCCGCCGGACAGCGCCTCGGCCGCGGCGCCGGGGAAGAACCGCGCGATGCCGTCACCCCACGACGTGGCGGCGAGCCCGAACCGCAGCAGCGGCTCGAGGAACTGCGTGAAGGCGAGGATCACGACGATGGCCGCGACCTGGTTGGTGAGGATGCTGCCGAACCCGACGCCGACGACGGCCCACAGTGCCAGCGCCACCGCGGACAGCGCCAGCACCCGCCACGTCGACGCGAGGTCGAGGTACGTCGGCTGGCCCGCGAGGGACACGACGAGCGCACCGGCGCCCGCCACGGTCGCCGTGCCCACGACACCGAAGACGAGGCCGAGCGCCGCGCCGGCCAGCAGCTTGGCGCCGAGCACGACGCTGCGTCGCGGCTCGGCGAGCAGGGTCGGCGTGATCGTCTGGTGGCGGAACTCCGTGGTGACGGCGAGGGTGCCCACGACGAGCGGGAAGGTGTAGCCGAGCGTGACGGCGATCGTGTAGACGGTGCGGACGATCGCGTCGGGCGGCAGGGGGCCGCCGCCCTCGCCGCCCGGGACGGTGCCCATGTCGCCGCCCTGCGTGACGACGAACGCCATGACGGGGGCGATGAACGCCATGTAGCCGACCATCGCGAGCAGCAGGACCCACCACAGGCGGGTCGTGACGAGCTTGCGGTACTCGGTCCTCAGCGCCGCGCCCATCAGGCCGCCACCTCCGGGTGCGTCGTGGCGGCCGGCGTCGCGACCATGTCGAGGAACAGCCCTTCCAGGCCGGCGTTCCGCGTGCTCAGCTCGTGCAGCTCGAGCCCTGCCGCGAACGCCGCGGCGCCGACCGTCGCGGCGTCGACGTCGACGAGGTCCACCTCGTGCCCGCCGGTCGTCGCGTGGTCGGTGCGCGTCCAGCCGGCACCGGTGACGAGCGCGGTGAGGCCGGCGGCGTCGGGTGAGGTCACGTGGACCTGCGGGCGGGCGAGGCGGACCAGGTCGGTGAGCGGGGAGGCGTGCACCAGGCGGCCGCGGGCGATGATCACGACGTCGTCGACGGTCTGCTCGACCTCCGACAGGACGTGGCTCGAGACGAGGACGGTGCGCCCCTCGGCGGCCAGGGCCCGCAGGAACACGCGCAGCCAGCGGATGCCCTCGGGGTCGAGGCCGTTCGCGGGCTCGTCGAGCAGCAGGACGGGCGGGTCGCCGAGCAGCGTCGTGGCGAGCGCGAGCCGCTGGCGCATGCCGAGCGAGAAGCCGCCGACGCGGCGGTCCGCGGCACCGCCGAGCCCCACGAGGTCGAGGACCTCGCTCGCGCGCACGTCGGGCACGCCGACCTGCGGCGCGTAGGTGCGCAGGTGGTCGAGCGCGGTGCGGCCGGGGTGGAAGCTCGACGCCTCCAGGGCGGCGCCGACGGTGCGCAGCGGGCGCGGGAGGCGGTGGTACGGGCGGCCGCCGATCGTGGCGGTCCCGGCAGTCGGGCGCACGAGCCCGAGCAGCATGCGCAGCGTCGTCGTCTTGCCGGCGCCGTTCGGGCCGAGGAACCCGGTCACGCGGCCGGGGTGCACCTCGAAGGTCAGGTCGTCGACCGCCCGGACGGGTCCGAAGGTCTTCGACAGGTGGGAGACCGCGATCACGCGGTCGTGGCTCGGCAGAGGGGTCGTCGTGGCCATGACGCGACCCTACTGTTCTAACGCGACTAGAACAATGGATTCAGGCGGGGCGTGTCCGCGGCGTCGCCGCACGGCCCGGGAGCGTCACGCGCATCGTGCAGCCCGGACCCTCGTCCGCGACCTCGATCCGGCCGCCGTGCAGGTCGACCGCCCAGCGCACGATCGCCAGCCCGAGCCCGGTGCCGCCCGTCGAGCCCTGCCCGGTGATCGCCGGGGTGTTGCCGCGCACGAACCGCTCGAACACGTGCGCCCGCTGCTCGGGCGCGATGCCGGGACCGTGGTCCACGACGTCGATGCGGACGTCCGTGCCGACGCGCGACGCGACCAGCAGCACCTCGTCGTCGGGCGGCGAGTGCCGGACCGCGTTGTGCAGCAGGTTCGCGACGACCTGGTGCAGCCGTTCGGGGTCCGCCTGGACCGCGAGGTCCTCGGGCTCGACGCGCACCGGGAAGCGCAGCCGCTTCGTCGATCCCACGAGCGCCGCGCCGTCCGCGGCCTCGTGCAGGAAGTCGTCGAGCCGGACCTCCTCGATCTGCAGCGGCACGTCGCCGGCCTCCAGGCGGGACAGGTCGAGCAGGTACGTGACGAGCCGCCCCAGGCGCTCGGTCTGCGCGAGCGCCGCCTGCATCGTCACCGGGTCGGGCTCGCTCACGCCGTCGACGATGTTCTCCAGCTGCGCCTGCAGCGCCGTCACCGGGGTGCGCAGCTCGTGCGCGACGTTCGCGACCAGCTCGCGCCGGAACGTGTCCGCCTGCTCGAGGTCGTCCGACATCGTGTTGAACGCCTCGGCGAGCTGCCCGACCTCGTCGTTGCTCGTCGCCTGCACCCGCTGGCTGTAGTCGCCGTCCGCCATCCGGCCCGCCGCGTGCGTCATCTCCCGCAGCGGTGACGTCATGCCGCGCGCGAGCAGCTGCGTCACGACGAGCGACAGCGCGATCGCGATCGGCAGCGTGCGGCTCGGACCCAGGTGGAACTGCGACAGGCCGACCCAGGTGATGAACGAGGCCAGCGCGACCGACGCCGCCACGAGCACGCCGAGCTTGATCTTGATCGAGCGGAACCGGTCCAGCGGGCGGACGTCCGGCAACCGAGACCTCCCCTCGCCGCGCACGTGACGCGGCGCGCTCACGACCCCTCGGACCTCGCCGTCGAGCCCTCGTCCGCGGGCTCGAACGCGTAGCCGACGCCGTGCACCGTGCGGATCAGGTCGGCGCCGAGCTTGCGGCGCAGCGCCTTCACGTGCGAGTCGACCGTGCGCGTGCCGCTCGCGTCGACCCAGTCCCACACCTCCGCGAGCAGCCGCTCGCGCGTGAGCACCGTGCGCGACGAGTTCGCGAGCGCGACCAGCAGGTCGAACTCGGTAGGCGTGAGGTGGACCTCCTGGTCACCACGCTGCACGCGGCGCTGCGCGCGGTCGATCGAGACGTCGCCGATCACGAGCGGCGGGTCGGGCGTCGTCGCGACCGCGATCTCGGCGGCACGTGCGGCGCGCTCCTGACGGCGCAGCAGCGCCTTCGTGCGGGCGACGAGCTCGCGCATCGAGAACGGCTTCGTCATGTAGTCGTCCGCGCCGACGCCCAGGCCGACGAGCATGTCCGTCTCGTCGTCGCGCGCGGTCAGCATGAGGACGGGCACCGGGCGCTCGGCCTGGATCTGACGGCACACCTCGAGGCCGTCGATGCCCGGCAGCATGATGTCGAGGACCACGACGTCGGGGCGCACGCGCGTCGCGGCGGCGACGCCCGACGGGCCGTCGGCGGCGGCCTCGACGCGCCACCCCTCGGCGGAGAAGCGGTGCGCGATCGCCTGCGCGATGGCCGGCTCGTCCTCGACCACGAGGACGGTCGTCGCGGCACCTCCGGACGGCGCGGGCGGCTGCGCACCGCTGCTGTTCATCATGAGGTCAGCGTGGCACAGCCACCCTTCCCGCACCCGGAACCTCGGCGGGGGAGCCGGGGGGAAGACGTGTCGGAGCGGTGCAGGAAGAGTCGCCGGGCGCACCCGGCGCACCCGCGGGACGGACCGTAGGATGTCGCCACCATGAGCGGCTCAAGTAGCTGCCGGCGACCCCCGCGGGCCGACCAGCCCGGTGGTGACGGCGCCGGCCTCCCCGTCCCGTCCGTCCCGCCCGTCGACCCGCCGCCCCTCGCACCCCCGGGCGGTGACCCGTGCTGACCGAGTGGCTCCTCGTGGGCCTCGGCGTGCTCCTCACGCTCGGCACCGCGGTGTTCGTCGCCGCCGAGTTCTCGCTCGTCACGCTCGACCCCGGCGTCGTCGACAAGCAGACCGCACCCGACGACCGGCGCGGGCAGTCCGTCGTCAAGGCGCTGCGACGGCTGTCGACCGAGCTGTCCGGCGCGCAGGTCGGCATCACGATCACCACCATCCTGCTCGGCTACACGACGCAGCCCGCGGTCGTGCGCCTGCTCGGCGGGCCGCTCGAGTCGTCGCCGCTCGGCCGGGTGATCGGCGGCGCGCTCGCAGGACTGCTCGCGATCGTGCTGGTCAACGGCTTCTCGATGGTGGTCGGCGAGCTCATCCCGAAGAACTTCGCGATCAGCCGCCCGCTCGGGACCGCGCGCGCCGTCGCCCCGCTCCAGCGCGGGTTCACCACGACGCTGCGACCGCTCATCTCGCTGTTCAACGGCAGCGCGAACGCGATCCTGCGGCGCGTGGGCGTCGAACCGCGCGAGGAGCTCGCCGGCGGACGCTCGCCGCAGGAGCTCGCCGCGCTCGTCCGGCGGTCCGCCGAGGTCGGGACGCTCGACGAGTCGACCGCGACGCTGCTCATCAACTCCGTCGAGTTCTCCGAGCTCACCGCCGTCGACGTCATGACCGACCGCGGGCGGCTCGTGCTCGTGCGCCGCGACGAGGACTCCGCCGCCGACGTGATCGCGCTCGCCCGCACGAGCGGGCACTCCCGGTTCCTCGTCATCGGCGACTCCGCCGACGACGTCGTCGGGCTCGTGCACCTGCGTCGCGCCGTCGCCGTGCCCTACGAGAAGCGCGCCGAGGTCCCGGCCGCGGCGCTCATGGTCGACGTGCCGCGCGTCCCCGAGACCGTGCACCTCGGACCCCTGCTCGTCGAGCTGCGGCAGGGCGGGCAGCTCGCGGTCGTCGTCGACGAGTACGGCGGCACCTCGGGCGTCGTCACGCTCGAGGACGTCGTCGAGGAGCTCGTCGGGGACGTCGCCGACGAGCACGACCGACGACGGCAGTCCGCCGCGCAGTCCGCGGACGGCTCCTGGCTGCTCGCGGGTGTCCTGCGGCCCGACGAGCTCGCCGAGGTCACCGGCCTGCGGGTGCCCGAGGACGGCCCGTACGAGACCCTCGGCGGCCTGCTCATGTACGTGCTCGGCCGGATCCCCGAGCAGGGCGACGAGATCGTCGTCGACCGCGTCCGCCTCGCCGTCGACCGCATGGCCGGCCGGCGCGTCGAGCGCGTCCGGGTCCAGGCCGTCGCGACGGGCGAGGACGAGGAGGCCGACGCGTGAGCAGCAACCTCGCCCTCCTGGTCGGCGCGCTCCTGCTCGCCGGCAACGCGTTCTTCGTCGGCGCGGAGTTCGCGATCATCTCCGCGCGGCGCAGCCAGGTCGAGCCGCTCGCCGAGGCCGGCGACCGCCGCGCGCGCACCGTGCTGTGGGCGATGGAGCACGTCTCCCTGATGCTCGCGTGCGCGCAGCTCGGCATCACGGTGTGCTCGACGAGCCTCGGCGTCGTCGCCGAGCCGGCGCTCGCGCACCTCATCGAGGACCCGCTGCACGCGCTCGGCGTGAGCGAGGACCTCACGCACCCCATCGCGTTCGTGCTGGCCCTCGCGATCGTCGTGTACCTGCACGTCGTGCTCGGCGAGATGGTGCCCAAGAACCTCGCGGTCGCCGGACCCGAGCGCGCCGTCCTGATGTTCGGCCCGCCGCTCGTCTGGATCGCGCGCATGGTCCGGCCTGTCATCGCCGCGCTCAACTGGCTCGCCAACCACGCGCTGCGGCTGGCCGGGGTCGAGCCGAAGGACGAGGTGTCGTCGGCGTTCACCGCGCAGGAGGTGCACTCGATCGTCGAGCGGTCGCAGGCCGAGGGGCTGCTCGAGGACGAGCAGGGCCTGCTCGCGGGCGCGCTCGAGTTCTCGGACCGGACGGCGGGCGACGTCATGGTGCCCGTCGACTCCCTCGTCACCGTGGGGCCGGGCGGGACCCCCGAGGAGGTCGAGCGGCTCGTCGCACGTACCGGGTACAGCCGGTTCCCCGTGCTCGACGACGACGGCCACCCCGCGGGCTACCTGCACCTCAAGGACGTGCTCTACGCCGACGCGGACGCCCGCCAGGTGCCGGTGCCGACGTGGCGCGTGCGCGCGCTCGCGGTCGTCGCGCCGGGGGACGAGGTCGAGGACGCGCTCGCCGCGATGCAGCGGTCCGGGGCGCACCTCGCGCGCGTCGACGACGACGGTCGGACGGTCGGCGTCGTCTTCCTCGAGGACATCCTCGAGGAGCTCGTCGGCGAGGTCCGTGACGCCATGCAGCGCGGCCAGGCGTTCTGATCCGACCCGGACGCCGGTCCGGGCCGGATGCGGCGCTGACCTGTGGGTCTGGTCACCCGGTGGCGCAGATCCGCCCGATGTGCACCGCGTGTCGCCGTGCGCAGGCCCTGGACGGCTGTCCAGGGGGCTTGGAAGCGCGACCGCGACCCGTTATGGTTTCGTGACCGCGGTCGCCGGAGCCGCCCCGAGAGGGACGCCTCCCCGGCCGCGGACGTCCGCCAGCGTGGACCGAGCGAGTGGAGGTGTCGTGGGGCCCGAGCACAACGAGGCGACCCCCCGGCCGACCCGTCGCAGCCTCCGTGAGGCCGAGCGTCGCGCCGCCGAGCAGACGTCCACCGCCGTGCTCACGCCCCCGGGCGTCCCCGTGACCTCCGCCCCGCAGCCCGCCGGACCTGCGCTCCCGTCGTGGAGCCAGCCGCGGCCCGACGGCGGGTCCGCCCAGCCGGCCCCGCGCTCGACCTACGGGGTCGCCGCGACCGCACGGACCTCTCCCGCGTCCAGCGCCCCCCGCGCGACGCTGCCCGCGCCGGGCTCGCGCACGACGCTCCCCGCGCCCGGTCCGCGCACGACGGTGCCCGCGCCCGGCTCGCGTACGACGATGCCCGCGCCCGGTACGCGCACGACGATGCCCGCATCTGGCTCGCGCACCACGCCGCCCGCACCCGGTTCCCGCCTGACGGCGCCCGCGCCACGGACGGCCACGCCGGCGACCGGTGCCGGAGCGCGCGCCGCGTCGCCGCGGGTCCCCGCGAACCCCGGCCCGTCCTGGACCGCGTCCGCGCCCACGACGTCGGCACCCTCCTCGCGGCCCTTCTCGCCCGCCGCCGCGCCGCAGGCGCCCGTCGCCCGGCCGGACGTCGTGGCCGAGAAGCGCGCGCCGCACGCGACCGAGCCCGGCGCGACGGCCGCCCACCCGCGCCCCGCGCCCGCACCGGCGTGGTCGGCGCTCGCCTCCACCGCGTCGTCCGCTCCCGCCGCCCGGTCCGCCGTCGAGACGACCGTCATGGCACCGCTGCCGCTCGACGACGAGCCCGAGCCCGCCGCCCCCTGGGCCTCGGCGCGCGCGGCCGCCGTCGCCACGGAGACCGAGGCCGACGTCGAGCGACCGATCCGCTCGCGCACCGCGACGGTCCGCCCGACCGACCGCCACCCGGCCCGGATGCCGCGCCTCGCGGTCCGCCTCGGGGTCCTCGGTGCGCTCGCCGGCGTCACCGTCGTCATCCCGACCGTCAGCCAGGGTGCGCTCGAGGGGGTCGGCGTGCCGGGCTCCGACTCGCGCGCGGCCGAGGAGTCCCTGCCCGACACCGTCTCGGCGCTCACCGCGTCGTCGCTGTCGATCCTCCCGCCGTCGTCCCTCGTCTCGGCCGACGGCGCGCTCGCCGCCCGTGAGGCCGCGGGCACGAGCCGCACCGAGATCCGCTCCGCGCTCCCCGGCTGCGACGGCACCGACCGGCCCGCGGGGGAGAACGGCCTGCTCCGGACGGCCGACCTGTGCACCCTGTGGGACGGGCACACGCAGCTCCGGGCGGACGCAGCCGTCTCGCTCGCGGAGTTCAACCAGGCGTTCGTCGCGCGGTTCGGCGGCGACCTGTGCCTCAGCTCCGGCTACCG
Source organism: Cellulomonas sp. H30R-01 (assembly GCF_010119915.1). Taxonomy (NCBI): domain Bacteria; kingdom Bacillati; phylum Actinomycetota; class Actinomycetes; order Micrococcales; family Cellulomonadaceae; genus Cellulomonas; species Cellulomonas sp. H30R-01. The sequence goes on from NZ_CP048210.1 coordinate 618,630, forward strand.
GTCGCTCGCGCAGCAGCGTGTGGTGAAGGCGCAGAAGGGTGGCCTCGCCGCTGCCCCCGGCAAGAGCAACCACGGCTGGGGGCTGGCCGTCGACCTCTGCCAGACGCAGACGTCGGGTGCCAAGTGGGCGTGGATCCTCGACAACGGGCCGGCGTTCGGCTGGGAGAACCCGGCGTGGGCCAAGCGCGGCGGCAGCGGACCGTTCGAGCCGTGGCACTGGGAGTACGCGAAGGGTGTCCAGGAGGACGGCGAGTACTACGGCCGCTGACCCGGCCGTCCGTGGTGCGCTGCTGACCTGCCCGCTCCACCGCTGACCTGCCCGCTCCACCGCTGATTCCCGCTCCACCGCTGGCCCGCTCCACCGCTGACCTGCCCGCTCCGCCGTCCCGACGCGACGAGGGCGCCCGGGCAGGGAGCCCGGGCGCCCTCGACGGCGGCTGCTGTCAGAGCAGGCGCAGACCCCACGCGACGCGGTGGCTCGCACCCGGCTCGAGCCGGACCAGGTCCGTGCCCGTGCGGAACGCGTCGGCGACGCACGTCATCGGCTCGGCGGCGACGCCGCGGCGGTCGAGGCGCGGGATCCCGTCACCCGTGCAGACCTGCCACGCGACGAAGCTGTCGTCGGCCCACATCGCGACCGTCCGGCCGTCGGGGCGGCCCAGGCGGATCCACGACAGGCCCGCGTCGTCGCGCGTCACGCCGACCCACGCGTCGTCGAGCTCCACTCCGCGCAGCGGGACGGGGGTGCGCAGGTCGAACGTGCCGCTCACCGGCTCGGTGCCGGTCGGGAGCAGCCGGTCGTCCACGGTGACGTGCACGTCGGCGTCGACCTGCAGGGTGCACTCGTCGACGGTCGCGTCCCCAGGGGACAGCCAGGGGTGGAAGCCGATGCCGTAGGGGGCGTCCGTCGCGTCGACGTTGGTCGCGGTCACCTCGATGCGCAGGCCCTCGTCGTCGAGGGTGTAGGCGACCGCGAGGTGCACGGACCACGGGTAGCCGGGCGTCGGGACGACCGTGTGCTCGAGGACGAGCCGGTCGTCGGTGTGCTCGCTCGCGGTGAACGCGACGTAGGCGACCAGGCCGTGCAGGGCGGTCCGGCGGGCGTGCTCGGTCACGGGCACCTCGTAGGCGGTGCCGTCGAACACGTACTCGCCGTCCGTGAGCCGGTTGGGCCAGGGCGCGAGGACCGCGCCGGAGAACGCGGGGGCCGACTCGGTCTCGGCGAACGGCAGGACGACGTCGACGCCACCGATGGTGTACTCGCGCAGGCTGGCGCCGACGGCGGCGACCACCACGCGGGCGTCGCCGCGGGTGAGGGTGTGCTGGGTGCCCGTGGGCAGCGCGCGCGCGGGCCGGTGGGGAGCGGTGCTCGTGTTCACGCTCACACGGTAGTGGTCGGCGGGCCGGGTCCTGCGCGTCGTGGCCGGAAGCGCCTCGCCGTGGGGTGGTGTCGTGTACTGTCGCGACATACCGAACGGTCGGTTTCACGCGGGCCCCGCATGTCGACAGCCCGCGTGGCGGTCGGACCGGGCGTTCCGGCGGGCCGCGGCGAGAGGACGTGATGAACAGGTTCGAGGGCAGGGTCGCCCTGGTGACCGGTGCGAGCCGGGGCATCGGCCTCGCGGTCGCGCAGCGGCTCGCGGACGAGGGCGCGCGCGTCGTCCTGACCGGCCGGCGTGCGGAGACGCTCGACGAGGCGGTCGCCGCGATCGGGCCCGAGCGTGCCGTCGGCGTCGCCGGGAAGGTCGACGACCCGGAGCACCGGGCCGTCGCGGTCGCCACGGCCGTCGACCGGTTCGGCCGGCTCGACCACCTCGTCAACAACGCCGGCATCAACCCCGTCTACGGCCCGCTGCTCGACATCGAGCGCTCCGCGGTCGACAAGATCCTCGCCGTCAACGTCGTCGCCGCCCTCGAGTGGACGCGGGACGCGGTCGCCGCCGGGCTCGGCGCGCACGACGGCGCGTCGGTCGTGTGCACGGGCTCGGCCGCAGGGCTGACGTCGAGCCCCGGCATCGCGCTGTACGGCGTGTCCAAGGCCGCGCTGCTCAACCTCACCGCGCAGCTCGCTGTCGAGCTCGCGCCACGCGTGCGGGTCAACGCCGTCGCTCCCGCGGTCGTCCGCACGCAGCTGGCGCGCCGCCTGTACGAGGACGACGAGGCGGCCGTCGCGGCGCGGTACCCGCTCGCGCGGATCGGGGAGCCGGAGGACGTCGCCGGGCCGGTCGCGTTCCTGCTGTCCGGTGACGCCGCCTGGGTGACGGGGCAGACGCTCGTGCTCGACGGTGGCGTCAGCGTGCGCCCGTGGGGGGAAGGATGACCGCATGAAGCAGACCAGCGTGGCCGACGACGTCCTGCGGGCCGCACTCGGGCTGTTCGCGGCCCAGGGGTACGCGAACACCTCCGTGCAGCAGGTCGTCGACGCGGCGGGCGTCACCAAGGGCGCCATGTACCACTACTTCCAGTCGAAGGACGACCTGCTCTTCGCCGTCTACGACCGCATGCTCACGCTCCAGACCGACCACCTGGAGGCCATCGCGGCGCGCGACGAGCCGGTCGACGTCCTCCTGCGGGCGGCGTGCGTCGACGTCATCGAGACGTCGATCGACTTCCTGCTGGAGGGCACCGTCTTCTTCCGCAGCGTGCACATGCTGTCCCAGCCGCGTCAGCAGGAGGTCACGCGACGGCGCCGCGCGTACCACGACACGTTCGCGGCGCTGCTGGAGAAGGGCCAGGCCGACGGTCACTACCGGACGGACGTGCCGCGCGGGGTGATCGTCGCGCACTTCTTCGCCGACGTGCACTACCTGCCGACGTGGTTCTCGCCCGACGGGCCCGAGACCAAGGAGCAGGTCGCCGCTCAGCTCACCGAGCTGTTCCTCGCGGGCATCGCCGCCCGTCCGGAGGGCTGAACCGTGCGGGCGTGGCACGTGGAGCGGTACGGCGAGCCCGTCGACGTGCTGCGCCTCGCGGAGGTGCCCGCCCCCGCGCCGGGTCCCGGGCAGGTGCTCGTGGGCGTGCGCGCGGTCGCGGTGAACTTCCCCGACGTGCTGCTCGCGCGCGGGCAGTACCAGGAGCGCCCGCCGCTGCCGTTCGTGCCCGGCATCGAGCTGTGCGGTGACGTGCTCGCCGTCGGCGACGGCGTCGAGCACGTGGCCGTCGGCGACCGCGTCGTCGGGTCGCGGATCGGGGTGCTCGCCGAGCGTGCGGTGCTCGACGCGCACGAGGTCTGGCCCGCCCCCGCCGGGCTGTCGGACGAGCAGGCCGCCGGGTTCGTCATCGCCTACCAGACTGCGTGGTTCGCGCTGCACCGGCGGGCCGGGCTGCGGCGCGGCGAGACCGTGCTCGTGACCGCCGCCGCGGGCGGCGTCGGGACCGCCACCGTGCAGCTCGCCGCGGCCGCGGGGGCACGGGTCGTCGGCGTCGTCGGGTCCGAGGCGAAGGCCGCGGTCGCGCGGGACGCCGGCGCGCACGTCGTGGTGGACCGGTCCGCGCAGGACGTCGTGGCGGCGGTGCGGGAGGCGACCGGCGGCGCGGGGGTCGACGTGGTCGTCGACCCCGTCGGCGGTGACGCGTACGAGGCGGCGACGCGGTGCGTGGCGTTCGAGGGCCGGATCGTGGTCGTCGGCTTCGCGAGCGGCACGATCCAGGACGCGCGTGCGAGCCACGCGCTCGTGAAGAACTACGGCGTGCTCGGCCTGCACTGGGCGCTCTACGCGCGGCGCCGGCCCGACCTGGTCCGGCTCGCCCACCGGGCGCTCACGGGCCTCGTCGAGCAGGGCGCGGTGCGCCCCGTGGTGAGCGAGGTCGTGCCGTTCGAACGGGCCCCGGAGGCGGTCGCCCGGCTCGCGGGCGGCGGGACGACCGGGCGGCTCGTCGTGCGCGTCGCCTGACCCGCCCAGCCGGGCCGACGCGGCCGCCGCGTCCCGGGCCGACACCGCACCGACGACCTTCGGAGGACCGCATGGCCAGGCTCGACGGATCGGTGGCGCTGGTGAGCGGGGGTGCCCGCGGGCTCGGCGCGGCGTACGTGCGCGCGCTGCACGCGGCGGGGGCTGCTGTCGTCGTCGGCGACGTGCTGGTCGACGAGGCGGAGCGCCTCGCGGCCGACCTGGGCCCGGGGGCGCTCGCGGTGCCGCTCGACGTGACGTCGGAGGACTCGTGGGCCGCGGCGGTCGAGGCGGCGGCGGCGTTCGGTGTCGTCGACGTGCTCGTCAACAACGCGGGGATCGCGAACGCCGGGCGGCTCGAGCGGTACGGCAAGGACCAGTGGGACGCGGTGATCGCGGTCAACCTCACGGGCACGTTCCTCGGTGCGCGGGCGGTGGTGCCGGGCATGCGCGCCGCCGGGCGGGGCTCGATCGTCAACATCTCGTCGGTCGAGGGCATGCGGGGCGACGCCGGGCTGCACGGGTACGTGGCGTCGAAGTTCGGGGTGCGCGGCCTGACGAAGTCGCTCGCGGTCGAGCTGGGCCCCGCGGGGATCCGCGTCAACTCCGTGCACCCGGGCTTCGTGGTGACGCCCATGACCGAGCGCCTCGACGCGTCCCGCCAGCGCATCCCGCTCGGGCGCACGGCGACACCGGACGACGTCGTGGGGGCGGTGCTGTTCCTCGTGTCGACGGACTCCGCGTACGTGACCGGCACCGAGCTCGTGGTGGACGGCGGCATGATCGCCGGCGTGCCGCACGCCTGAGCCCCGTGGGCACCACGTCCGCAGGTCACACGTCGGTCACAGCCCATACCGGCTGGTCGGTTTCTGTTGTACCGTCGGCGCATCGCGTCACGACGAGGTGCACGGGAGGTCGACCGTGAGTCTGCGCAGCCCGACAGCCGGACCGCCCGCCGCGAGGGCGGCCACGACCGGTCCGCGCCTCGTCGTGCGGGGCCTCACCGTCCGCTTCGGAGGCCTCACCGCCGTCGAGGACGTCGACCTCGACGTGGCCGGCGGCGAGGTCGTCGCGCTCATCGGCCCCAACGGCGCGGGCAAGACCACGGTCTTCAACGCCGTCTGCGGTCTCGTGCGACCGGCCCGCGGCACCGTGACCTTCGAGGGCCGCCCGCTCGGCCCCACCGCACGCCTCGCGGGCCGCGGCGTCGCCCGCACCCTCCAGGGTCTCGGGCTGTTCCCGGGCCTGAGCGTGCGGGAGAACGTCGCCGTCGGCGTGCCGGGTGGTGCGGTCGACGCCGACGCGCGCGCCGACGCGCAGCTCGCGGACCTCGGGCTCGCCGCGCGGGCGTCGCTGCCCGTCGGCTCGTTGCCGTACGCCCAGCGCGCCGCCGTCGCGCTCGCCCGCGCGCTCGTCGCGCGCCCCCGCCTGCTGCTGCTCGACGAGCCGGCCGGCGGGCTCGGCCCCGAGGACATCGCCGGTCTCGCCGACGTCGTCCGGCGCGTCGCCGCCGCGGGCACCGGCGTCCTGCTCGTCGAGCACCACGTCGACTTCGTCATGGGCGTGAGCGACCGGGTCGTCGTGCTCGACTTCGGGCACGTCATCGCGACCGGCGCGCCCGAGGACGTCCGGCGGGACCCGCGCGTCGAGGAGGCGTACCTCGGCATCCCCGCGGACGCCGCCGCGTCGGCGGGCCACGACGGGCGCGCACCCGGCGGGACGGGTCACGAAGGGCGCGCACCCGGCGGGACGGGCCACGACGGGCGCGCACCCGGCGGAGGCGCCCGATGACGCCCGCGCTCACCGTCCGCGGCCTCACGACCGGGTACGGCGGCGCGCCCGTGCTGCACGACGTCACGCTCGAGGTCGAGCCCGGTGCGCTCGTCGCGCTCGTGGGCGCCAACGGCGCCGGCAAGACCACGCTGCTCCGGGCCGCGTCGGGGCTCCTGCCGCTCGCGGGCGGCACGGTCGCGCTCGCCGGCGACGACCTGCACGGCGTCGCCGTGGAGGACCGCGCCCGACGCGGGCTCGCGCACGTCCCCGAGGGCCGGGGCGTCGTCGTCGAGCTCACGGTCGACGAGAACCTCCAGCTCGGCGGGCTCACCGCGCACCGCGCCGCGGCGGCCCGGCGTGCCGCGGTCGAGAAGGTGTACGCGCTCTTCCCGTCGCTCGACCGGCGACGCGCCGCGCTCGGGCACCAGCTCTCGGGCGGCGAGCGGCAGATGCTCGCGATCGGCCGCGCGCTCGTCGCGGGACCGCGCGTGCTGCTGCTCGACGAGCCGTCGCTCGGCCTCGCACCGCAGGTCGTCGCGCAGATCATGGCGCTCCTGCGGGCCCGCTGCGACGACGGCCTCGCCGTGCTGCTGGCCGAGCAGAACGTCGCCGCCGCGCTGTCCGTCGCCGACCGTGGCGTCGTGCTCGACCTGGGGCGCGTCGTCGCGTCCCGGCCCGCCCGGGACCTCGCGCACGACGAGGCCCTCCGACATGCCTACCTGGGGTTCTGAGTGGACCGGTTCGTCTTCCTCGTCGGCGGCGGCGTCGCACGCGGCACGGTGCTCGCCCTCTTCGCGCTGTCGCTCGTGCTCATCTGGCGCGCCGCGCGCATCGTCAACTTCGCGGCCGGGGCGATGGCCGTCGTCGCCGCGTACGTCGCGGTCGGGGTCGCGCAGACCACGGGCGGGTGGTGGTGGGGCGCGCTCGCCGGAGTCGTGGCGGGCGGGCTGCTCGGTGCCGCGGTCGAGCGCGGGCTCATGCGGTACGCGACGACGCCGCTGGGCGGCGTGATCCTCGCGATCGGGCTCGTCATGGTCCTGCAGTCCGCGCTCGGGATCGTCGCCGGCCCGCAGCACGTCCCCGTGGCGCCGCCCGTGAGCGACCAGCCGTGGTCCGTCGGCGGGGTGCCTCTCGGGTCGCCGTACGACGTGCTCGTCGTCGCCGTGGCGCTCGGTCTCATGCTCGGCCTGCGGCTGCTGTTCACCCGCACCACGCTCGGGCTGCAGCTGCGCGCGTCCGCCTTCGCGCCCGAGGTCTCCCGGCTGCTCGGCGTGCGGGTCGCCCGCATGCGGACGGTCGCCTGGGCGCTCGCGTCGGCCGTCGCCGCGCTCGCCGCGCTGCTGCTGCTGCCCACCGAGCTCGGTCTGCACCCGCACGCGACCGACGTGCTGTTCGTCCTCGCCTTCACCGTCGCCGTCGTCGGCGGGCTCGACTCCCCGGGCGGGGCGCTCGTCGGCGGGATCGGCGTCGGCGTCCTCATGAGCCTCGTCACCGGGTACCTCGGGGCGGGCGTCACGCCGATCGCGGTGCTCGCGCTGCTCGTCGTCGTCCTGCTGGTCCGGCCGCAGGGCCTCGTCGCCGGGGTCGAGGCGAGGCGCGCATGAGGCTGCTGCCCACCGCCGGCCCGGCGCGCGTCGTCGTCGTCGCGCTGCTCGGCGCGCTCGCGGGCGTCGCCGGGACGTTCCTGCTCGACCCGTACCGCAACTACCAGCTCGCGCTCGTCGCCGCCTACCTGTGCGCGACCGCCGGGCTCACCGTGCTCGTCGGGCTGTCCGGGCAGCTCTCGCTCGGCCACTCCGCCCTCATGGCCGCGGGCGGGTACGGGTACGCGCTCACCGCGTCCGCGCTGGCCGACGCACCGGGCGTCGTGCGCGTCCTCGCCGGTCTTGCCGGGGCCGTCGCGCTGTCCGGGGCGGTCGGGCTGCTCCTGGGGCTCGCCGGTGCACGCCTGCGTGGCCCGTACCTCGCAGGGCTCACGCTCACGCTCGTCGTCGCGCTCCCCGCCGTCGCGTCCACCGTGCCGGGGCTCGGCGGCGACCAGGGGGTGCGCGCCCCGCTCGAACGCGTGCCGGACGCGCTCACGCGGGTCATCGCCCTCGAGCAGTGGCACGCCTGGCTCGCGATCGCCGTCGCCGCCGGCGTCCTCGGCGCGCTCCACGTCCTCGCGCGCGGCCGGACCGGGCTGCGGATGCGCGCCGTCCGCGACGACGCGACCGCCGCGGCCCTCGCCGGGATCGCCCCCGGCCGCACCACGGTGCTCGCGTTCGTCGTCGCGTCCACCGCCGCGGGGCTCGGCGGTGCCGTCCTGGTCCTCGTCACGCAGTCGGTCACGCCTGGCGCGTACGGGCTCGCGACGTCGCTCCTGCTGCTGGTCGCGGTCGTCGTCGGCGGGCTCGGCTCGCTCGCCGGTGCCGCGGTCGGCGCGGTGCTCGTCGTCCTCCTGCCGTGGCTCGTCGCGACCCTCGTCGACGCGCTGCCCGTCCCCGACGACCTCGCGCAGCGGCTCGACGGCAACCTCGCGCTGCTCGTGTTCGGCCTCGCGCTCGTCGTCCTCATGGCCGCCGCCCCGACCGGCGTCGTGGGGTCGTGGCGCACCGCGCGCGCCCGCCGCGTCGCCGCCCGCCGCGCCGCCGGCACCGACGCCGCCCGAGCCGCCGTCGCCCCCGAAGCCCCCGGCCCGACCTCGCCGCCGCGCGAGGACGTCACCGCCGGGTCACCCCTGTCCGGATCCGAAAGCGAGGCCTGACATGCCGCTCCGCACGCGCCCGCGCCCCCTCGCCGTCCTGAGCGCCGGTGCGCTCGCGGCGACGCTCGCGGGGTGCAGCACCCCCGAGCCCAGCCCCGGCGTCACCGACGACACCGTGACCGTCGGCACCCACACGCCGCTGACCGGCCCGGCCGCCGCCGGGTACTCCTCCATCTCGAAGGCCGTCTCGGCGTACTTCGACCACGTCAACGCCCAGGGCGGCATCCACGGGCGGACGATCGAGTACGTCGTCAAGGACGACGGCTACAACCCCGCGACCACCCAGACCGTCGTGCGCGAGCTCGTCCAGGAGGACGGGGTGCTCGCGATCCTCAACGGCCTCGGCACCCCGACGCACGCGTCCGTGCTCGACTACCTCAACGAGAACGAGGTGCCCGACCTGTTCGTCGCGTCGGGCGCGCTGCTGTGGGACGACCCCGAGCAGCACCCGTGGACGTTCGCGTTCAACGTCGACTACACGACCGAGGCCAAGGCGCTCGCGCAGTACGCGCTCGACGAGGGCGGCGAGGACGCCGTGTTCTGCGTGCTCGGGCAGGACGACGACTACGGCGAGGACTTCGTCGCCGGGCTGGAGGCGGTGCTCGGCGCGGACGCGCTCGCCGTGAGCGAGACCTACGCGGTGTCCGACCAGGACGTCACCGCGCAGGTCGGCGCCATGCAGGCGGCGGGCTGCACGCACAACTTCCTCGCGACCGTGAACGGCTTCACCGCCCGGACCGTCGGGACCGCCGCCAAGATGCGCTACCCGGCGCAGTGGCTCGCGTCGTCGTCGGGCGGCGACTACCCGACGCTCGCCGGCTACCTCGGCGAGGACGTCGCCCCCGCGGTGCTCGAGGGGTTCGTCAGCGCCAACTACCTGCCGTTCAGCCCCGACAGCGAGTGGGTCGCGCTGTTCCGGGAGATCAACGAGACGTACAACGCGGGCGAGCCGTTCACCGGCAACACCGTCTACGGCATGTCCGTCGCCTACACGTTCGCGCAGGCCCTCGCCGCGGCGGGGGAGGACCCCACCCGCGAGAGCCTCGTCGAGGCGCTCGAGAGCGGTGACGTCACCGGGAACGGGATCATGCCGCTCGCGTACTCCGCGGACAGCCACCGGTCGTTCGGCGGCGTCGGCATCACCGTCGTGACCGGCGGGGTGCAGGACTACGTCGGGACCGCCTTCACGACCGACGCCGGCGACGGGCCCGTCGAGCCGTACGACGGCGACGCCCCCGCGCCGGAGAACCAGGGCGTGCCGACCACCTGACGCGCCGTCAGGACAGGTCGGCCGGCGCCGGCGCGTACTCGGCCACGAGCTCGCGCTTGAGGATCTTGCCGCTGCCGCCCATGGGGAGCGCCTCGCGCACGTGCACGACGCGCGGGTACTTGTACGCCGCGATGCGGTCCCGCACGTACGCGACGAGCTCGTCGGACGTCGCGGTCGCGCCCGGCTCCAGGACGACGGCGGCGTGCACCTCCTGCCCGCGCACCTCGTCGGGCACGCCGAACACCGCGGCGAGGGCGACCGCGGGGTGCCGCACGAGGGTCGCCTCGACCTCGCTGGGGTACACGTTGTAGCCCGACCGCACGATCATGTCCTTCGTCCGGTCGACGATCGTGAGGACGCCGTCCTCGTCGAGCGTGCCGAGGTCGCCCGTGCGGAACCACCCGTCGACCACGGCCTCGGCCGAGGCCTCCGGGTTGCCGAGGTAGCCCTTGAACAGGTTGTGGCCGCGCACGACGACCTCGCCGAGCTGACCGGTGCCGAGCAGCTCGATCCGGTCGGCCACCCACGGGTCCGCGATCTCCACGTCGACGCCCCACAGCGGACGGCCGACCGTGCCGGGTCGCGGCCGCTCGCCGACCTCGTTGAACGACACGGTGGGCGCGGTCTCCGTCAGGCCGTAGCCCTCGTGCACCGGCGCGCCGAACGTCGCCTCGAACGCTTCCAGCAGCGCGACCGGCAGCGCGGCGCCGCCCGAGACGGCGAACCGCAGGGGCGGCCGGTCGGTCGTGCGCGCCGCCGCCTGGATGAGCCCGACGTACATCGTCGGGACGGCCGTGAAGACCGTCGCGCCGTGCCGCGTCATCGCGGCGAGTGCCTCGTCGGGATCGAACCGGGGGAGCAGCACGACGGCCGCACCGCGACGGAACGCGGTGTTGAGCACCGACGACTGGCCGAACGTGTGGAAGAAGGGCAGGCCGCCGAAGATCACGTCGTCGGCGCGGATGTCGCACGTGTCGAGGAGCGTGACGTGCACCTGCTCGATCAGCGCGAGGTGGCTCGACACCGCGCCCTTCGGCCGCCCCGTCGTCCCGCTCGTGTAGAGGATCGTCGCCGGGTGCAGCGGGTTGACCGACGCGTACGTGCGCAGGGGCGTCGCGGCGGCGGCCTCGTCCTCGAGACGCGGTGCGGGGACGTCGGCACCGTCGGGCACGAGCACGGTGACCGTCGGCACCCGCGCCGCGGCGGCCGCGGGCAGCGACTCGCCCAGCAGCGGCGCCGCGGCGACCAGCAGGCGCGCGCCGCTGTCGCGCAGCACGAACTCGATCTCGCCCGCCTTGAACAGCAGGTGGACCGGCACGACCACCGCCCCGAGCGACAGCACCGCGTAGTAGACGCGCGCGAAGTCGGGGACGTTCGGCACGTGCACCGCGACCCGGTCGCCCGGTCCGACGCCCCGGTCCCGCAGCGCGCCCGCGTACGCGAGCGTCTGCTGCCAGAGCGGCCCGTAGGCGACGGTGCGGTCGCCGACGTGGAACGCGGTGCGGTCGGGGTGGCGGCGGGCGGTCTCGGCGAGGATCGCCGCGACGGACATGGTCCCGTAGCCCTCTCCGTCGAGGGCGGGGTCGGTCGTCATCGGTGGCTCCCTTCGTGCGGTGCGCGGATGCTGGGGTCGGTGGCGGGTTCCGGGGCGGTGCGGGGTCGGAGCTCGGCACGGCCGAGCGCCGCGAGGTGCACCTCGTCGGGGCCGTCGGCCAGGCGCAGGGCGCGCGCGGCGGCGAACATCCCGGCGAGCGGGGTGTCGGCCGACAGCCCCGCGGCGCCGAACAGCTGGATCGCGCGGTCGAGGATCCGCTCGACGGTCGACGGCACGGCGATCTTGATCGCCTGGATCTCCCGCATCGCCGCGCGGTTGCCCACCGTGTCCATGAGCCAGGCCGTCTTGAGCACGAGCAGCCGCAGCGCCTCGACCTCGACCCGGGAGCGCGCGACCCACTCGCGCACGACGCCGCGCTCGGCCAGCGGACCGGCCGACGTGCGGCGCGTCGTGGCCCGGTCGCGCACGAGGTCGAGCGCACGCTCCGCCATGCCGAGGGCGCGCATGCAGTGGTGCACGCGGCCCGGGCCGAGCCGGGCCTGGGCGATCGCGAACCCGTCGCCGGGTCCGCCCAGCAGGGCGTCGGCGGGGACGCGCACGTCGTCCAGCTCGACCTCGGCGTGCCCGCCGTGGTCGCGGTCGTCGTAGCCGAGCACGGTCAGCGGCCGCACGACGCGCACGCCCGGGGCGTCCCGGGGGACCAGGACCATGCTCTGCTGCCGGTGCCGCGGACCGTCGGGGTCCGTGCGACCCATGACGACGAGCAGCGCGGCCTCGGGGTTCATCGCGCCCGTCGACCACCACTTGCGGCCGCTCACGACCCAGTCGGGGCCGTCGCGCCGGATGCTCGTGCGGATCGTCGTCGCGTCCGACGACGCGACGTCGGGCTCGGTCATGCAGAACGCCGACCGGATCCGGGCATCGAGCAGCGGCCGCAGCCAGCGGTCGCGCTGCGCGTCCGTGCCGAACGCGGCGAGCAGCTCCATGTTGCCCGTGTCGGGCGCGGCGCAGTTCATCGAGACGGGGGCGAGCCGCGGGCTGCGGCCGGTGAGCTCGGCGATGGGCGCGTACTGGAGCGTCGTGAGGCCGCCGCCGTGCGGGCCGGGCAGGAAGAGGTTCCACAGGCCCTGCGCGCGGGCCTCGGCCTGGAGGTCGCGCACGACCGGGCGCGTGCCCCAGTCGTCGGGCGTCGCGGCGACCTGCGCGTCGAGCACCGGCTCCGCGGGCAGCACGTGGTCGTCGAGGAACACCTGCGCACGGGCCGTCACGTCCCGCGTGCGGGCGTCGAGGGCGAAGTCCATCAGGCCTCCCCGGCTCGGGTGCGGACCGTGGAGCTGCGTGCCGTGCCCGTGCGGTCGGTGAGCCGGGCGAGGCCCTCGCGGGCGAGCGGCGCCACGAGGTCGCCGACGCGCTCGAACCCCGCACCGACCGTCCCGCCGGCGCGGAACCGCAGGTGCACCCCCTCGAGGATCACGGCGAGCTTGTAGGCCGCGAACGCGCGGTACCAGGCGAGGTCGGGAGGCGGCGCGCCGAGCCGGTCCGCGTAGGCGTCGACGAGCTCGGCGAAGTCCGGGTACCCGGCGGCCGGGTCGACCGCGGTGACGGTGTGGTCGTCGTCCGCGACGCGCGCCAGCTCCCAGTAGAGACCGAGCATGCCGAGGTCGACGGCCGCGTCGCCGAGGGTGGCCATCTCCCAGTCGAGGATGGCGGCGACGTGCGGCGGCCCGGACATCCCGTCCGCGCCCGCGCTCGCCTCGGCCGGCGACCGGGCGACGAGCGCGTTGTCGAGCCGGTAGTCGCCGTGCACGAGCGCGGGCCGCCACGTCGCCGGCACGTCGGCGCGCAGCCGCTCCTGCAGCTCGTCGAGCGCGGGGACGTCGCGCGAGCGTGAGCCGTCGAGCTGCACGCCCCACCGGCGCACCTGCCGGTCGAGGAACCCGTCGGGCCGCCCGAGGTCGGCGAGGCCCACGTCGTGCGGGTCGACGGCGTGCAGCTCCGCGAGCAGCGCGGCGAGCTCCAGGCTCAGGGTGCGCAGGTCGTCGGCGGACCAGCGGGCGTTCTGCTCGGGCGTCGCGAGCGCCTCGCCGTCGACGCGGGCCATGAGGAAGAACGGGGTCCCGGTCCCCGCGGTGCCGTCGGTGTCGTCGACGAGCGCGTACGTCGTCGGGACGGGGACGGGTGTGGGCCCGAGCGCGGACAGGACGCGGTGCTCGCGCGCCATGTCGTGCGCGGTGGCCTGCACGTGGCGCAGGGGCGGTCGGCGCAGCACGAGCGGCACGCGCGCGCCGTCGAGCCGGTAGGTGAGGTTGCTGCGGCCGCCCGCGAGCAGCTCGGCCTGCAGCGGGGTGTCGTCGACGAGGTCGGGGCGGTGCGTGTGCAGCCACGCGTCGAGGCGGGCGACGTCCAGCCCGGGCAGTGTGCGGTCGTGCACGGGCGGCCTCCGCGCGTCGGGCCGGGCGTCGGTGCCCGGCTTCGCCGACAGCATACCGCGCGGTCGGTATGTCGCGCCGAACCCGTCGTCGGTGGGCGGCTCTACGCTGCCGTCATGTCGATGGACCACACCGACGCGGTGCACTTCGAGAGCGGCGCAGCCTTCGAGGCCTGGCTCGTCGAGAACGCCTCGACCGCGACCCACGTCTGGGTGCGGATGGCCAAGAAGGGCAGCGGCGTCGCGTCGGTCGACTGGAACGCGGCCGTCGACGTCGCGCTCTGCTTCGGCTGGATCGACGGCATCGCGCGGCGGCTCGACGACGACTGGTACGTGCAGCGGTTCACCCCGCGCCGTGCGAGGAGCGTCTGGTCGAAGATCAACCGCGACCGCGTCGAGCGGCTCACCGCCGAGGGCCGCATGCGCCCCGCCGGCGTGGCGGAGGTCGACCGGGCCAAGGCGGACGGCCGCTGGGACGCCGCGTACGACGGGCCGGCCACCGCCGTCGTCCCCGACGACCTGGCCGCCGCCCTGGCCGCGCGCGGGCTGACCGACGTGTTCGCCGCCCTGGACGGCCGCAACCGGTTCGCCTTCCTCAACCGCGTGCAGACCGCGGTGCGACCCGAGACCCGCGCCCGGCGGATCGAGCGGCTCACCGACGACCTCGCCCAGGGCAGGACGCCCTACCCGGCCTCGACGACGACGCCGCGCACCTAGTCGGCCGCGTCCCCGGCGGCGGCGACGAGGTCGCGCTCGATCGCCGCGCGGAGGTCGTCCGGCACGGGCGCCGGTCGACGCGTCACGCGGTCGACCCACACGTGCACGAACCGCCCGGTCGCGAGCGGCTCGTCGGTCCCGGGGCGCAGGATGCCGAGCTCCCACGTCACGCTCGTCGTGCCGAGCCGTCCCGCCCGCAGGCCGACCTCCCACGGCTCGGGGAACGACGACGACGCCCGGAACTCGCACGACGACGACACGCACACGGCGATGCGCTCGCCCGCGAGCGGGTCGAGCCCGGCGCCGAGCAGCCAGACGTTGATCGTCGTGTCCATCGCCTCGTAGTAGACGGCGTTGTTGACGTGCCCGTACTGGTCGTTGTCGTTCCAGCGGGTCGCGAACGGCGCGCGGTGCGGGTACGTCATGACGACGCCCCGGGTCGCAGCACGACGTCGAACGCGGCGCGGGCGCGCGCGGCGCTCGGGGTGTCGCCCGAGATGAGGTCGGCGTAGGTGAACGACTCGCTCACGCGCACGAGCACGAACGCGAGGTCGTTCGCGTCGATGGCCCGGTCGAACGGGTGCTCGCCGAGCTCGGCGAGCACGAGCACGCGCACCGTGGCGACGTAGCGCCGGTGGATCTCGCTCTCGTTGGTCGTGAGCAGCCGCAGGGCGCGGGCGGGCTCGCGGCGCAGGAACGCCCGGAAGTAGGGCGCGCGGATGAGGTCGGACGCGAAGCTGGTGAGCACCGCGGCGACGCGGTCGGGGCCGGTGCGACCCGCGGCGGCGTCCTCGGCCTGCTGGAGCGTCGGGACGGCGAGCGACCACAGCACCTCCGACAGGAGCGCGTCGCGGTTGCCGACCCAGCGGAACAGCGAGGTCCGGTCGATGCCGAGGCGGCCGGCGAGGCGGCCCATGTCGATGCGCTCGCCGTCGATGAACTGCTCGCGGGCCATCCGGAACGCACGCACGGCGTCGGGGTGCTCGCCCGACTCGAGGCGCTCCGAGAGCCACGACGGCGCGGCGGTGGTGCCGACCGCGGCGAGCGATCCGGGTCGCGGCGCGCGGTGCGCCGCCGCGGCGGCGCCCGCACCGGGGGCGGAGGGCGGGTCGGTCGGATCCGGCATGCGCCGACTCTAGACCCGGGTGCTCCTCGTGGTGCAACATTCTCGAAGATGTTGCACGCGCCGGTCGACGACGATCAGGGAGACGCACCATGACGACCACCGACACCCCCGTCCACGCCCCGCTCGCCGCCGACTTCTACGGCTTCCAGGAGGCGCTCACCCCCGCCGAGCACGACGCGTCCGCGCGCCTGCGCGACTTCATGGAGCGCGAGGTCCGGCCCATCGCCCTCGACTACTGGGACCGCGCCGAGTTCCCGCACCAGATCGTCCCCGGCCTCGCCGAGTGCGGGATGTTCGGCGCGATGTGGCCCGAGACCTCGCGGTTCGAGAACTCCGCCGTGTGGCGTGGCTGGGCCGCGCTCGAGCTCGCCCGCGTCGACCCGTCGACCGCGACCTTCGTCGGCGTGCAGAGCGGCCTGACGATGAGCTCGATCGCGCTCGGCGGGTCGCCCGAGCAGCGCGCGCAGTGGCTCCCGCCGATGGGCCGCGGCGAGCTCCTGGGCGCGTTCGGCCTGACCGAGCCGCTGTCCGGGTCCGACGCGTCCAAGGGCCTGCGCACGACCGCCGAGCGCCGCGGCGACACCTGGGTGCTCAACGGCGCCAAGCGGTGGATCGGCAACGCCACGTTCGCCGACGTCGTCGTGATCTGGGCCCGCGACACCGCCGACGGCCAGGTCAAGGGCTTCCTCGTCCGCCGCGGCACGCCCGGCTTCACGACGAGCAAGATCGAGCGCAAGCAGGCGCTGCGCATCGTGCAGAACGCGGACATCACGCTCGACGGCGTGGTCGTCGACGAGGCGGACCGGCTGCCGAACATCCACTCGTTCCGCGACGTCGCCGTCGTGCTGCGGCTCACCCGCGCCGAGGTCGCCTGGCAGGCGGTCGGCGTCGCCGTCGGCGCGTTCGAGGCCACGGTCGCCTACGTCGGTCAGCGCGAGCAGTTCGGCCGGCCGCTCGCGTCGTTCCAGCTCGTCCAGGACCGGCTCGCGCAGTGCCTGGGCAACATCACCGCGTCGATCGCGCTGTGCCTGCAGGCGTCACGGATGCAGGACGCGGACCGGCTCGGCGACGAGCACGCCGCGCTCGCCAAGGGCTTCGCGACCTCCCGGATGCGCGAGACCGTCGCGTGGTGCCGCGAGCTGCTCGGCGGCAACGGCATCCAGCTCGACCACGGCGTCGCCAAGTTCTTCGCCGACGCCGAGGCCGTCTACTCGTTCGAGGGCACGCGCGACATGAACAACCTCATCGTCGGCCGCGCCATCACCGGCATCTCGGCGTTCGTCTGAGCCGCCCGCGGCCCCCGCCGCGTCCCGTCCGGCGTCCGCGCCGGGCGACGTCCCGATCCGCACCGCACCAGGAGGTCCGCCGTGCCCGAGGCATTCGTCGTCGCCGCCGCCCGCTCGCCGATCGGCCGCGCGTTCAAGGGGTCGCTCACCGGGCTGCGCGCCGACGACCTCGCCGCTCAGGCCGTCCGCGCCGCGCTCGCGCAGGTGCCCACGCTCGACCCCGGCCTCGTGGAGGACCTCCTCCTGGGCTGCGGGCTGCCGGGCGGCGAGCAGGGGATGAACATGGCCCGCGTCGTCGCCGTGCTGTCCGGGCTCGACGAGACCGCGGGCACGACCGTCAACCGCTACTGCGCCTCGTCCCTGCAGACCACCCGGGCCGCGTTCCACGCGATCAAGGCGGGCGAGGGTGACGTCTTCGTGTCCGCCGGGGTCGAGGTCGTCAGCCGCACCGCGCGCGGCTCGTCCGACCACATCCCCGGCGAGGACGTCACCAACCCGCGGTTCGCCGACGCGGTCGCGCGCACCGCCCGGGCCGCCGCGGGCGGCACGACGTGGCACGACCCGCGCGACGACGGCGGTCTCCCCGACGTCTACGTCGCGATGGGCCAGACCGCCGAGAACGTCGCGCAGCTCACCGGCACCGGGCGCCGCGAGCAGGACGAGTACGCCGCGCTCTCGCAGAACCGCGCCGAGGCCGCGATCGCGTCGGGCTTCTGGGCGCGCGACATCACACCGGTCACGCTGCCCGACGGGACCGTGGTGTCCGCCGACGACGGCCCGCGTCCGGGCGTCACGGTCGAGGCGCTCGCGGGCCTGGCGCCCGTGTTCCGCCCCGACGGGACCGTCACGGCGGGCAACTGCTGCCCGCTCAACGACGGCGCCGCGGCGCTCGTGGTCGTGAGCGACCGGGTCGTGGAACGCCTCGGCCTCACGCCCCTCGGACGCATCGTCTCGACCGGGGTCAGCGCGCTGTCGCCCGAGATCATGGGCCTCGGACCCGTCGAGGCGAGCCGGCGCGCGCTCGACCACGCCGGGCTCACCATCGACCAGATGGACCTCGTCGAGCTCAACGAGGCGTTCGCCGCGCAGGTCCTTCCGTCCGCGAAGGCGATCGGCGTCGACCTCGAGCGGCTCAACGTGCACGGCGGGGCGATCGCCGTCGGCCACCCGTTCGGCATGACGGGCGCGCGGATCACCACGACGCTCCTGCACGGGCTCGCCGCGACCGACGGTCGCTACGGGCTGGAGACCATGTGCGTCGGCGGTGGCCAGGGCATGGCGATGGTCGTGGAGCGCACGTCCTGACGCTCGTGCTCCGGGATGACGTTGGCGCACGTCGCCCGGCGGCCGATCCCCCTGCCCGACGACGACGCCCGCCGCGCGGTCCGCGAGGACCGGCGACGGGCGTCGAGCCGCCGTCGTGCGCGGCGCGTCAGGACGGGACGTAGAGCGCGATCGTCGCCGCGACGAGCGCGGGCCGGTCGGCCCCGTCGACCTCGACGACGACCTCGCTGCCCACCCGGACGCCCTGCGGCGTGACCTCGGCGGACCGGATGGTCGTCGTCGCGCGGACGCTCGACCCCGCGGTGACCGGCGTCAGGAAGCGGACGCGGTCGAGCCCGTAGTTCACGACCGCGGACGTGCCGCCCACGTCGAGCAGTCCCTCGGTCAGCGCGGGGAGGAGCGCGAGCGTGAGGAAGCCGTGCGCGACGGTCGCCCCGAACGGCCCCTGCGCCGCGCGCTGCGGGTCCACGTGGATCCACTGGTGGTCGTCGGTCGCGTCGGCGAACAGGTCGATGCGCCGCTGGTCGACCGTCCGCCAGGGGCCGGTCGCGGTCGTGCCGACGACGGACGCGAGGTCGGCGGGGGAGTCCACGGTGATGGTCATCCGCGCGGCCCTCCGGCGACGTAGAGCACCTGCCCGGACACGAACCCGGCCTCCTCGGACGCGAAGAACGACACCGCGGCGGCGATGTCGTCGGGCTGCCCGACGCGTCGGACGGGGACGGCCTTCGCCTCCGCGGCGAGCAGCTCCTCGAACGGGACGCCGACCCGCTCCGCCACGGCCCGCGTCATCTCGGTCTCGACGAACCCCGGGGCGACCGCGTTCACCGTGACGCCGAACGGTCCGAGCTCGATCGCGAGCGTCTTGGTGAACCCCTGCATGCCGGCCTTCGCGGCCGCGTAGTTCGCCTGTCCGCGGTTGCCGAGCGCCGACGTGCTCGACAGATTGACGACACGACCCCACCGGGCCTGGACCTGGTGCGCCTGCACGGCGCGGCTGACGAGGAACGCACCACGCAGGTGCACGCGCAGCACGTCGTCGAAGTCGGCGGTCGACATCTTGAACAGCAGGTTGTCCCGCAGGATCCCCGCGTTGTTCACGAGCACCGTGGGAGGACCGAGGGTCCGGGCGACGTGCGCGACGGCCTGCGCGACCGCGTCCTCGTCGCCCACGTCGGCGCCGACGGCCAGCGCGTCGCCCCCGTCGGCGCGGATCGCGGCGGCCGTCGTCTCGGCGTCCTCCTCGCGCAGGTCGAGCACGGCGACCCGGTGGCCGTCGCGGGCGAGCCGTCGGGCGGTCGCGGCGCCGATGCCGCGGGCGGCGCCGGTGACGAGGGCGGTTCTGGCGTCGGTCACGTGGGTGTCCTCTCGTCGAACGTGATGAGCTGGCGGAGCTCGCTGCCGGCGGCGAGCCGGTCCATCGCGAGGTCGAGGTCGGTGAGGGCGATGCGCGAGGACACGAGCTCCTCGAGCGGGAGCCGTCCGGCGCGCCACAGGTCGACGTACACCGGGACGTCGCGTGCGGGCACGGAGGAGCCGAGGTAGGAGCCGACGACGGTGCGCGCCTCGGCGGTGAGTGTGAGCGGGCTGACGGACGCGCGGGCGCTCGGGGCGGGCAGCCCGACGGTGACCGTCGTGCCGCCGGGGGCCGTGGCGGCGAGGGCGGTCTCGAACGCGCGTGCCGAGCCCGCGGCCTCCACGACGACGGGCGCCCGGACCTCCGTCGCTGCCAGCTCGCCGGGCTCGACCGCGAGCGTGGCACCGAGGCGACGTGCGGTGGCGAGCTTCTCCGGGCGCGTGTCGACCGCCACGACGTCGTGCCCGAGCGCGAGCGCGACGAGCAGCGCGGCCGTGCCGACACCGCCCAGCCCGACGACCGCGACGGCCTCGCCCGGGCCTGGACGGCCGGCGTTCACGACCGCACCGCCGCCGGTGAGCACCGCGCACCCGAGCAGCGCCGCGACGTCGGGCGGCACGTCGGGGTCGACGCGGACGACCGAGGTCCGGTCCACGACCGCGTGCGTCGCGAACGCCGACACGCCGAGGTGGTGGTGCACGTCCTGCGTGCCGCGGTGCAGGCGGGTCCCGCCGCCCACGAGCGCGCCGGCGACGTTGGCCGCCGTCCCGACGCGGCACGGCAGGCGGCCGTCCGTCGCGCACTCGGGGCACGTGCCGCACCGGGGGAGGAACGTGAGCACCACGCGATCACCCTCCCGCAGGTCGTCCACGCCGTCGCCCCGGGCCTCGACGACGCCCGCCGCCTCGTGGCCCAGGAGCATCGGGGTGGGCCGCACGCGGCTGCCGTCGACCACGGACAGGTCGGAGTGGCACAGGCCGGCCGCCTCGATGCGGACGAGGACCTCGCCGGGGCCGGGCGGGTCCAGGTCGACGGGCCCGACGCTGAAGGGGCGTGACGACGCGAACGGCGCGGGCGCACCCGACCGCTCCAGGACGGCACCGACGACCTGCACGGGCACACCTCCGTCGTCCGGGCCGCGGCGATGCGGGAAACCGACTGGACGGTATGTACCGTAGCGGATCGTGGCGAGGGGGTGGTGCCGGACCGACGACCGGATTTCACGTCCGACCCCTATCGCGGGGGCGTCACCTGCGGCGATGCTGGCCAGGTCATTCCGGACGAATCGGGGGAGGCACGGATGGGCACCATCACCACGACCGACGGCGTCGAGATCTTCTACAAGGACTGGGGTTCGGGACAGCCGATCGTGTTCAGCCACGGCTGGCCGCTGTCGGCCGACGACTGGGACGCGCAGCTCCTGTTCTTCCTCCACGAGGGCTACCGCGTCATCGCGCACGACCGCCGCGGCCACGGCCGCTCGTCGCAGGTCGCCGACGGGCACGACATGGACCACTACGCCGACGACCTCGCGGCGCTCACCGCGCACCTCGACCTGCACGACGCGGTGCACATCGGCCACTCGACCGGTGGCGGCGAGGTCGTCCGCTACCTCGGCCGGCACGGCGAGAGCCGCGTCGCCAAGGCGGTGCTGATCGCGGCCGTGCCGCCGCTCATGGTCCAGACCGACACGAACCCCGGCGGGCTGCCGAAGGCCGTCTTCGACGGGCTCCAGGCCGAGGTCGCCGCGCACCGCTCCGACTTCTACCGCGCCCTGCCGACCGGGCCGTTCTACGGGTACAACCGGCCGGGCGCCGAGCCGTCCGAGGCGGTCATCGCGAACTGGTGGCGGCAGGGCATGCAGGGCAGCGCCAAGGCGCACTACGACGGGATCGTCGCGTTCTCGCAGACGGACTTCACCGACGACCTCAAGACGATCACCGTGCCCGTCCTGGTCCAGCACGGCGACGACGACCAGATCGTGCCCTACGCGAACTCCGGGCCGCTCAGCGCGGAGCTCCTGCAGAACGGCACGCTCAAGACGTACGAGGGCTTCCCGCACGGCATGCCGACGACGCACGCCGACGTCATCAACGCCGACATCCTGGAGTTCATCCGGTCCTGAGCGGGCGCCGTGCGCGGGTGGGCCTCATGCGGTCCACCCGCGCACGTGGTCGACGACCAGCTCCGGCACGGTGTCGTCGCCGGGCGCCGCGCGGTCGGGGAAGTCGAACACGCCGATCATGAGCTGCAGCGGGTAGGTCGGCGGGCCGTCGCACCGGCGCACGACCGTGCCGTCGACGCTGAACGTCGCGTGCTCGTCCGTCCACCGGACCGCGTAGGTGTGCGGCTGCGCCACGTCGATCGCCAGCCGCGGTGCGGCGAAGTCCTCGCGGACGCCGGGGTCGCGGAACGCGTGCAGCCCCATGCCCACCGCCGCGGACTCGGCGGGGACGACGGCGTCGCCGAACACCTCCATCACGCAGATCTCGGCGCACCGCTCCGGGACGTCCTCGAGCCCGACCATCCACAGCGACACCATCGACCGCGGCGACAGGACCGCCCGCGCGCGCATCTCGACGTACCCCGGACCGGGCGTCCACCCGAGCAGGTCGTCCTGCTGCTCACGCACGACGAGGCCCTCGCGGTACGGCTGCTGCCCGTCGGTGCTCCCGACCGGGCCCGAGCGGTTCGCGGACTGCACGGCGGAGACGCGCAGCGGCGGCTCGTGGTCGCCCGCGCACCACAGACCCTGCCCCGGTGGGATGCTCAGCCGCAGGCACGAGTCGCGCACCTCGTACGTCGCGGCGCTCTGCGCGCGCGAGCTCCACGCGGGCAGGTAGTACGGCGACCAGACCGTGCGGTCGAGGGCGTCGCCGTCGAAGTCGTCGTCGAACGTGGTCCGTGCGGCCGGCATGGCGTGATTGTCGCGTCGTCCTGCGCGGTCGTCACCTGTGGACGACGCGCCCGCGGCGGCGCCACGGTGCCCTACCGTCTGACCCGGCCGAGAACGGACGAATCGGGCAGGGGTGCGGCGTGGACGGTGTGATGATCCTCGAGCGCGAGGTCCGCGAGCTCGTGCGCCGACGCGGGATCGACCCCGTGCGCGACCCGAGCGGGGTCGCGACCCTCGTCGCGGACGCCATCGCGGACTACGACGAGCGGTCGCTGCGCGGGGCCGTCCCGCCGCTCGCCGACGCCGCCGCGGCGCACAAGGCGGTCGTCGACGCGGTCGCCGGGCTCGGGCCCCTGCAGAAGTACCTCGACGACCCGGAGGTCGAGGAGATCTGGGTCAACTCGCCCACGCAGGTGTTCGTCGCGCGGCGCGGCGAGCCCGAGCTGACCACGACGATCCTCACCGACAGCCAGGTCCGGGACCTCGTCGAGCAGATGCTCAAGGTGTCCGGCCGTCGCCTCGACCTGTCCAGCCCGTTCGTCGACGCGTCGCTGCCCGGCGGGGAGCGCCTGCACGCCGTGATCCCCGACGTCACGCGGCGGCACTGGGCGGTCAACATCCGCAAGCACGTCGTCCGGGCGGGCACGCTCGACGACCTCGTCGGGCTCGGGTCGCTGACGCCGCACGCCGCCGCGTTCCTGCACGCGTCGGTGCGCGCGGGCCTCAACGTGCTCGTGTCGGGCGCGACGCAGGCCGGCAAGACGACGATGCTGAACGCCCTCGCCGGCGCCATCCCCGCGCGCGAGCGCGTCGTGACGTGCGAGGAGGTCTTCGAGCTGCGGCTCGCCGCGCGCGACTGGGTGGCCATGCAGTGCCGCCAGCCCAGCCTCGAGGGGACCGGCGAGATCCCGCTGCGGCGCCTCGTCAAGGAGGCGCTGCGCATGCGGCCGAGCCGTCTGATCGTGGGCGAGGTGCGCGAGGCGGAGGCGCTCGACCTGCTCATCGCGCTCAACGCGGGCGTGCCGGCGATGTGCACGATCCACGCCAACTCGGCGCGGGAGGCGCTCGTGAAGCTGTGCACGCTGCCGCTGCTCGCGGGGGAGAACGTGTCCGACCGGTTCGTCGTGCCGACCGTCGCGTCGGCCGTCGACCTGGTCGTGCACCTCGACCTCGACGGCGCCGGCCGTCGCGGGGTGCGTGAGGTCGTCGCCGTCCCGGGGCGCGTCGAGCAGGGCGTCGTCGAGACCGCCGACGTCTTCACGTCCCGCGGTGGGCACCTCGTGCGTGCCGACGGCTTCCCTCCGCACCCCGAGCGGTTCGCGCGGCTCGGCGTCGACCTGGCCGCGCTGCTGCGCGCCCGCGGCTGAGGCGTCTGCCCTGTGGACGCGCTCGGCGGTGCGAGAGGACGGTGCCCTAGGTTCGCCGCGAATCGGACCAATCGGGCAGGAGGCCGTGTGGCGAGGGGACGTGAGACGCCGTCGTCCGCGGCTCTCGCCCAGGTCCGGACGTCGGACCCCGGGGTCGGGTGACGCGCGATGGGTGTGGTGGTCGGGCTCCTGCTGGGGGCGGGCCTGGCGTGCATCTGGTGGTCGTGCTGGGCGCCCACCCCGGGTGCCGCGTCCCGCCTCGACGGGTGGAGCGTCCGCACGCAGGACGCGCTGGTCCAGGCGGGCATGCCGGGCGTGACCCCGACGGGGCTCGTCCTCACGAGCGGCGGAGTCGGCGTCGTCGGGCTCCTGCTCGGCTTCGCGCTCACCCGCGTGCCGTCGATGGCACTGTGCCTCGGGGTGTTCCTCGCGCTCGCGCCGTCGGCCGTGGTCCGCGGCCGGGCGCGACGTCGTCGTGCGCGGCTGCGGGCGCTGTGGCCCGAGGTCGTCGACCACCTCGCGTCGGGCATCCGTGCAGGCCTCGCGCTGCCCGAGGCCGTCGCACAGCTCGGCGAGCGCGGGCCGGTCGAGCTGCGCGCCCCGTTCACCGCGTTCGCCGAGGACTACCGCGCGACCGGACGGTTCGGCGAGAGCCTCGACGCGCTCAAGGCGCGCCTCGCGGACCCCGTCGCGGACCGGATCGTCGAGGCGCTGCGGATGACGCGCGACGTCGGCGGGACCGACCTCGGACGGCTGCTGCGGACCCTGTCCACGTTCCTGCGGGAGGATGTCCGCACACGTGGCGAGCTCGAGGCGCGCCAGAGCTGGACCGTCAACGCGGCCCGGCTCGCGGCGGCCGCACCGTGGCTCGTGCTCGGCCTCCTCGCCACGCGCACCGAGGCCGCGCGGGCCTACGACTCGACCGCGGGACTGCTCGTGCTGGGCGCCGGTGCGGCGAGCACCGTCGTCGCGTACACGCTCATGCTGCGCATCGCGCGCCTGCCCGACGACCCGCGGGTGCTGCGATGAACCCGGTGACCGCCGGCGGGGTCGCCGGGCTGCTCGCGAGCGTCGGGGTCCTGCTCGTCGTCGCACGGCTGCGCGCCCGGCGGATCCGGCTCGACCAGCGCCTCGCCCCGTACCTGCGACCGCAGCGGTCGTCCTCCGCGCTGCTGCTGCGCGCACCCGCGTCCGGCGGCGCCGTCGCGACCGTCGAGCGGATCGCCGCACCGCTCATGCAGGACGCCGTCCGCGTGGTGGCACGCGTCGGCTCGCCCGCCGCGGACCTGCGACGACGCCTCGCGCGCGCCGGCAGCGACGAGACCGTCGAGCAGTTCCGCGCCGGACAGGTCGTCTGGGGCGTCCTCGGCGTCGCCTGCGGGCTCGGTCTCGCGCTCGTCCTGGCCGCGACGCGCGGTACGTCGGTCGTGGCCCTCGTCGTGCTCGTGGCCCTGTGCGGCGCGACGGGGGTGCTCGGCCGGGACTGGCTGCTCAGCCGGCAGGTCGCGCAGCGCGAGAGCCGCATGCTGCAGGAGATGCCGACGATCGCGGAGCTGCTCGCGCTCGCGGTCGGCGCGGGGGAGGGCGCGACCGGTGCGCTCGAGCGCGTCGTGCGGAGCACCCGTGGCGAGCTCAGCGTCGAGCTCGAGCGCACGCTCGCGGACGCCCGCGCGGGCGCCCCGCTCACCACGGCGCTCGACGGGCTCGCGGACCGGACCGGGCTGCCGGCGCTCGCGCGGTTCGCCGAGGGTGTCGCGGTCGCGGTTGAGCGCGGCACGCCGCTCGCGGAGGTGCTCCGTGCCCAGGCGCAGGACGTCCGCGAGGAGGTCCGCCGCGACCTCATGGAGACGGGCGGCCGCAAGGAGGTCGCGATGATGGTGCCCGTCGTCTTCCTCATCCTGCCCGTGACCGTCGCGTTCGCCGTGTTCCCGTCCCTGCTCGTCCTGCGGGTCGGCCTGTGACGCCACGACGCCCCGACAACTCCCACGGGTGGTCCGCGCGACCGCCCGCCGACCAGCACCGAGGAGACGCATCCGATGCTCACCGACCCGACGACGACCGGGCCGCTGCGGCGGCACGTCCGCACGGCGCGCCGCCTCCCGGGGGCGGCCCTCGCGGCCGGCCTGACCCGACGCTGGCTCACGGCCGCCGCGAGCGGGCGCGACCGCGGGGACGTGCCCGGCTGGGTGCTGGTCACGCTGATGACCGCGGGACTCGTCACGGCGCTGTGGCTCGTCGCGGAGCCCGCGCTGAGCCAGGTGTTCGACGACGCGATCACGAGCGTCACGGGCGACTGACGGCCGTCACCGCGCCGGAACGACGCGCACCGCTGGGGCGCCCGCTCGACAGCGCCGACGGAGGGTCAGCGGTCGTCGACTTCGTGCTCGTGGGAGCCCTCGTCACGGTGCTGTTCGTCGCGGTCGTCCAGCTCGCGCTCGTGCAGCACGTGCGGAACACGCTCGTCGACTGCGCCGCGGAAGGCGCGCGGTACGGCGCGCTCGACGGCCACGGACCCGCCGACGCGGTCACCCGGGCACGCGACCTCGTCACGCAGTCGCTGTCCGCGACCTACGCGGGTGACGTCCGGGCGGCCCGCACGACGCTCGACGGCGTGGACGTCGTCGAGGTGACCGTGACCGCACCCCTCCCGGTCGTCGGGCTCCTCGGGCCGCGGGACGCGCTGACGGTGCGCGGTCACGCGTACGCGGAGGACCAGTGACGGGCGTGCGGACGGTCGCGAGGCCCGAGCGCGCAGCGGTGCGCGTTCGCACGTCCGGCCGGCGCCGGCGTCCGAGCCGACCTCGTGCACGGCCTGGGGTCGCTGGTGCGCGCGCCGCGGCGGCCCGCGACGGCTCGGTCATGGCCCTGCCTCACCGACGATCCAGCGCGCGTGCGGACGTCGCCCCGACGCGTGACCTTGCAGCGCCGCGTGCGCAGGGCCAGGCCCGTGCCGCCTGCGGGGTGGGCGCCCGGCTGCGCGGCAGCGGTGGGTGGGACGACGGGAACGCCGTGCTCGAGTTCCTCGGGGTCGCGCTCGTGCTGCTCGTGCCGACCGTCTACCTCGTGCTGGTGCTCGGGCGGCTCCAGGCGGCGACGTTCGCGGTCGAGGGCGCGGCACGCGAGGCGGCGCGGACCGCCGTGGCCGCCGAGGATCCGCAGCAGGCGGCGGCACGTGCGGCGGCGGCGACAGGGGTGGCGCTGCGGGACCAGGGATTCGACGACGACCCGGCCGACGCGCTCCGACTGACGTGCACGTCGACCCCCTGCCTGGCCCCGGGCTCCCGCGTGACCGCGCGCGTCCAGGTGGTGGTGCCGCTGCCGTTCGTCCCGGACATGGTGCGCGACGTCGTCCCGCTCGAGGTCCCGGTGAGCGCCGAGCGGGTCGCGCCGGTCGACACCTACCGGGCACGCGGATGAGCCCGCGGGCCGGCGTGGCGGTGGGTCGGTGCGACCCACGGGCGACTCTCGGGGAAGAGGCGCGTCCGACGGCATCGTCGGACAGACGGTCGGGCCAGGTGGACGCCGTGATCCGGCGCCGGGTCGCCGCGGCCGGCGGCGGCGACGAGGGGCAGGTGCTGCTGCTGACGCTGGGGTTCGTCGTCGTGGCGCTGCTGCTCGTGCTCGTCGTCGCCGCGGCGACCGCCGTGCACCTGGACCGCAAGCGCCTCGTGGCCCTGGCCGACGTCGTGGCGCTCGACGCGGCGGACGCGCTCGCCGACCCCGGCTACTTCGCCCCCGGCGCCGGTCAGGGGGATCCGGCCCGAGGTGGGATCGACCTGTCGGACACCAGCGTCCGCACCGCTACCGAGCGCTACCTGCGCGAGAACCCGGCCGCGACGCAGCCGTTCGTGACCGTGCGCGTCCTGGAGGCGACCAGCCCGGACGGGCGGTCCGCGCACGTGCGGCTGGGGGCTGTCGTCCGGGTCCCGGTGGTCGGCGGCGTCCTGTCGGCATGGTCGGACGGCGTCACGGTCGAGGCCGAGTCGTCGGCGCGTGCCGAGTGACCTACCGCCGGCCAGCCCGATCGCCGTGTCCCCCCTTCGGGCCGGTGTCCGTCATTCCCTCATCCGACTCGGGAGGCGACATGCCCAAGACCGCCGACGCGTCCGTGGACTGGCACATGTTCATCGTCGGGCACGACATCGGAGAGCCCTACCTGGACGACCCCGTGGACGAGCACGGGGTGATCGGACGCGTGAAGCGCACCTACTGCACCGTCGTGACCGGCATCGCCACCGGATGCGTCCGGGTGACAACCGAGGCCCTTGACGGGCCCCCGGAGTCGGTCGACGACACGTGGGAGGACGTGGGCGAAGTCTCCCTGGAGACCTCCACGGAACTTCCCATGCGGGCTGCAGGCGTCGATCCCACCCCGGGCCAAGAGCCTCTCGACCCTCTCGATGCGCACGGGCCCGGCTGGTACCGGTTGCGCGTGCACGCACGGGGTCGTGACTCCTACTGGGACGGCTCGACGCTCGAGGTCCTCGAGCACTACCTGATCCTGAGCTGGCCCGCGCCCTACGCGCCGCCGGCAACGCTGCGCGCCACCTCGGAGGTGGGTCTCGGTCGACCAGCGTGAGCGAGCAGCACGACTGGTCTCCACTCCCCGCTCGACACCCGTCGTGCGGCGTGCAGGCTGACTCCGGACGCCCTGACGCACTCCGCGACGTGGGACGACGTAGCGAGCGCGGACATCGATCAGAACCCGGTGGTCGGCGGCGTCTTCTCGACGTGCCGGACGGCGCGAGCGG
Source organism: Cellulomonas sp. H30R-01 (assembly GCF_010119915.1). NCBI lineage: Bacteria > Bacillati > Actinomycetota > Actinomycetes > Micrococcales > Cellulomonadaceae > Cellulomonas > Cellulomonas sp. H30R-01. Next base: position 647,076 of record NZ_CP048210.1, read on the forward strand.
CGTCGTCGGTCGCCGTGCGGGCGCGGCGTGCGCAGCACGCAGGCGCTAGTCGGGGAGGAGGGGCACGGCGATGCCGTCGCCCGTGCGCAGCAGGCTCGCGCGGGTGACGGACTGCTTGCCGAACCGGTCGGCGACCGAGTCGAGGGTCGTGTCGAGCGCACCGAGGTCCGGGCCGTCGAGCGCGAGCTGCGGCTGCACGACGTCGTCGGACTCGAGGTTCGTCAGGGCGACGCCGACGAGGGTGAGCCCGCGCTCGCGGACGAGCGGGGCGACGGAGTCGAGGAGCGCGACGGCGGCGGCCGCGAGGTCGGTGCCCGACGAGGTCGCGTGCCGGAACGACCGCGACCGGGTGGCGCGGGTGTAGTCCTCGAAGCGCAGCCGCAGCACCACGGTCCGGGCGGTGCGGTGCGCGGTGCGCATGCGGCGCGCGACGCGGTCGACGAGCCCGAGCAGGGCGGCGTGGACGAACGCGGGGTCGTGCGGGCCGCGTCCCAGCGCGCGCTGGGCGCCGATCGAGCCGCGTCGTCGTCCCGTCTCGACACGTGACGGCGTCCGGCCGTGCACGACCGCGTGCAGGTGCCGCCCGGCGGCGGGGCCCAGGGCGCCGACCAGCACGGACTCGGGGAGCATCGCGATGTCCCCGGCGGTCCGCAGGCCGTAGCCGTGCAGCTTCGCGGCGGTGACCTCGCCGACGCCCCACAGCAGCTCGAGGGGGAGGGGGTGGAGGAAAGCGTCCTCGCGGTCGGGCGGGACGTGCACGAGGCCGTCGGGCTTGCCGACGCGTGAGGCGACCTTGGCGAGGAACGGGGTGCGTGCGACGCCGACGGTGATCGGCAGGCCGACCTCGTCGCGGACCTGGCGGCGCAGCCGCGCCGCGATCTCGACGGGCGGCACGTCGATGCGGTGCAGGCCCGCGACGTCGAGGAACGCCTCGTCGATCGACACGCCCTGGACCTGCGGCGTCGTCGCGTGGAAGAGCTCGAACACGGCACGGCTGGCCTCGACGTAGGCGTCGAAGCGGGGCCGCACCTCGACGAGGTCGGGGCACAGCGCGCGCGCCTGACGTCGGCTCATCGCGGTCTTCACGCCGCGTCGCTTGGCCTCGTACGAGCAGGCGAGGACGACGCCGCCCCCGACGGCGACCGGGTGCCCGCGCAGGCGGGGGTCGTCGCGCTGCTCGACCGACGCGTAGAACGCGTCGAGGTCGGCGTGCAGGATCGCCGCGCGACGGACTGGGGACTCGCTCACGAACACATGTTCGAACCGACCACCCACACGCCGCCACGGCTCGCGTGGAAACCATGTCGCGCCCGGCGCGACACACCTTCCACAGCGGATGTCGTAGCGCCGGGCGGGCGGCCGGCGCTACAGGGCGGGGGACCGGCGCGCGACGGGGTGGGGACCGGCGCGCGACGGGGTGGGACCGGCGCGCGACAGGGCGGGAGACCGGCGCGCGACAGGGTGGGACCGGCGCGCGACAGGGCGGGGGACCGGCGCGCGACGGGGGTGGGGACCGGCGCGCGGGGTGGGGGACCGGCGCGCGCGGGGGTGGGTCGGTCAGGCGGGGTCGAGCAGGAGGCCCGCCCAGCGGCGCGCCTCGTCGACGAGCTCGACGCGGTAGAGGTCGTCGAGCGCGTCGAGCGGCTGCCACGCGGCGAGGTCGGTGGACCCGTCGACCTCGTGCCGCAGGTCCCCGCCGACGACGTGCGCGCGGTAGACGATGCGCAGCAGCTGGGTCTTCTCGGTCATGGCCGTCGGGCCGAGCGCGGGGTCGACGACGAGCGAGGACACCCCGAGCAGCTCGTCGAGCGCGATGTCGTAGCCCGTCTCCTCGCGCACCTCGCGGACGGCGGCGTCGGCGGGGTCCTCGTAGGGGTCGATCCCGCCGCCGGGCATCGTCCACTTGGGGCCGACGCCGACCATGGGCGCGAGACGGGACAGGAGCATCCCGCGCTGGTCGACGACGACGGCGTACGCGCTCACCCGGATGGCCACGGTCCGAGGCTAGGGGACGACTGCGGGTAGCCTGGACGGTCGTGGCCACCACCGACTTCCCCGCCGAGATCCGCGAGCTGCGCACCACCCTGGAGTCCATCCAGGCGGTGAGCGACCCGACCGCGCTCAAGGCGAAGATCGCGGACCTGTCGGAGCAGGCGAGCGCCCCCAACCTGTGGGACGACCCCGACGCGGCGCAGAAGGTCACGAGCGCGCTGTCGGCGACGCAGGCGGAGCTGGACCGGGTGGCGAAGCTCGGGGGCCGCATCGACGACCTCGAGACGCTCGTCGAGCTGGGCGTCGAGATGGAGGACGAGGACAGCCTCGCCGAGGCCGAGGTCGAGCTGGTGGGCATCCGCAAGGACCTGGGCGAGCTCGAGGTCCGCACGCTGCTCAACGGCGAGTACGACCAGCGCGAGGCGGTCGTGACGATCCGCTCGGGTGCGGGCGGTGTCGACGCGGCGGACTTCGCGGAGATGCTGCTGCGGATGTACCTGCGCTGGGCGGAGCGGCACGGCTACCCGACGACGGTCCTCGACACGAGCTACGCCGAGGAGGCGGGCCTGAAGTCGGCGACGTTCGAGGTCAAGGCGCCGTACGCGTTCGGGCACCTGTCGGTCGAGGCGGGCACGCACCGGCTGGTGCGCATCTCGCCGTTCGACAACCAGGGCCGCCGGCAGACGTCGTTCGCGGCGGTCGAGGTGATCCCGCTGATCGAGGGCACGGACTCGGTCGAGATCCCGGAGTCGGAGATCAAGGTCGACGTGTTCCGGTCGTCGGGCCCGGGTGGGCAGTCGGTCAACACGACGGACTCCGCGGTCCGCATGACGCACATCCCGACGGGCATCGTCGTGTCGATGCAGAACGAGAAGTCGCAGATCCAGAACCGCGCGGCCGCGCTGCGCGTGCTCCAGTCCCGCCTGCTGCTGGTCCGCAAGGCGGAGGAGGACGCGAAGAAGAAGGAGCTCGCGGGCGACATCAAGGCGTCGTGGGGCGACCAGATGCGCTCGTACGTCCTGCAGCCGTACCAGATGGTCAAGGACCTGCGGACGGAGCACGAGGTCGGCAACCCGGCCGCGGTGTTCGACGGCGACATCGACGACTTCATCGAGGCCGGCATCCGCTGGCGTCGTTCGCAGACCGTCGAGGCCTGACGCCCCGCCGAGTCCTGAGGCCGCGCGGGGCGCTCGTCCCGCCCGTCCGCACGCGCTCGTCGCGACACCCCTCCGTCCGGGGACGTCGCGGCGAGCGCTTGCCGTTACCGCCTCCGGGACCAACGTCCCGGGGTCGTCGCCCAGGTCACCCAATGCCTTCGCATCGCGAAGTTAACCCTCACGGAGTACGTGGGAGCGCATCCACGCGCCCGGAAGACACAGGTTGGTAACGGAACTTGCACCGGGCTTGGCTTCGGGTCTTGAATTCAAACGACATGACCGGACGCGCGGACAGCGCGGACCAGGCAGTGGTCCGCACGGGTGTCGACGGGCAGTGACGCCCCGGACGACGCGACCGGACGGTGCACAACAGGGAGCGGACAACGATGTCTTTTGCATGGAGGAAGGTTGCCGTCGGCGTCGCCACGGCCGGCCTGATCGTCGGACTCTCGGCCTGCAGCCAGGAGCGTGAGCCGAGCGGCGACGAGACCGGCGGCGGCGCTGCCGAGGACACCCTCATCGGCATCGCGATGCCGACGAAGAGCCTCGAGCGCTGGAACCGTGACGGCTCGCACCTCGAGGAGCTGCTGCAGGACAACGGCTACGAGACGACGCTGCAGTACGCCGACAACAAGGTCGACCAGCAGATCACCCAGATCCAGAACATGATCAACCAGGGCGCCGACGTCCTGGTCATCGCGTCGATCGACGGCACGGCCCTCGCGCCGGTCCTCGAGGACGCCGCGGCGGCCGACATCACGGTCATCGCGTACGACCGCCTCATCAACGACACGCCGAACGTCGACTACTACGCGACGTTCGACAACGAGAAGGTCGGCACGCTCCAGGGCCAGTTCATCGAGGAGGCCCTCGACCTCAAGAACGCCGCGGGGCCGTTCAACCTCGAGCCGTTCGCCGGCTCGCCGGACGACAACAACGCCAAGTTCTTCTTCTCCGGCGCGTGGGACGTCCTGCTGCCCTACGTCGAGGCGGGCAAGCTCGTCGTCCCGTCCGGCAAGGCGCCCGCGTCGAACGACGACTGGGCCTCCATCGGCATCCAGGGCTGGGGCTCCGACACCGCCCAGGCCGAGATGGAGAACCGCCTCAACTCGTTCTACGGCGGCGGCCAGAAGGTCAACGTCGTCCTGTCGCCCAACGACTCGCTGGCCCTCGGCATCGCCCAGGCCCTCGAGGGCGCCGGCTACGCGCCGGGCGAGGGCTACCCGGTCCTCACCGGCCAGGACGCCGACCAGGCGAACGTGCTCAACATGCTCGCCGGCAAGCAGTCGATGACGGTCTGGAAGGACACCCGCGCGCTGGGTGACCAGGTCGCCAAGATGGTCGACCAGATCGTCAAGGGCGAGACGGTCGACGTCAACGACGAGGAGACGTACGACAACGGCAACAAGGTCGTCCCGACCTACCTGCTCGACCCGGAGGTCGTGACCCCCGACACGGTCGAGTCGGTGCTGGTGGAGTCCGGCTTCTACAAGGCCGAGGACCTCGGTCTCTGATCCCGACCCGGGCCGCCGGCGCGCACACCACGCGCCGGCGGCCCGCACGGCCGTGACGGACCATCGAGCGAGGGGCACATGACCACCGACCACATCCTCGAGATGCGGAGCATCACCAAGAAGTTCCCCGGCGTGATCGCGCTGGCGGACGTGAACCTCTCGGTGAGCCGCGGCGAGGTGCACGCGATCTGCGGAGAGAACGGCGCCGGCAAGTCGACGCTGATGAAGGTGCTCTCGGGCGTCTACCCGCACGGCACCTACGAGGGCGACATCGTCTTCGACGGCCAGGTCGTGGAGTTCAAGGGCATCCGGGACTCCGAGCACCACGGCATCGTCATCATCCACCAGGAGCTCGCGCTCAGCCCGTACCTGTCGATCGCCGAGAACATCTTCCTCGGCAACGAGCAGGCCGAGCGGGGCGTCGTCGACTGGAACAGGACCAACTCCGAGGCCGCGAAGCTGCTCGCACGCGTGGGCCTCGACGAGCGTCCTGACACCAAGATCGTCGACATCGGCGTCGGCAAGCAGCAGCTCGTGGAGATCGCCAAGGCGCTCTCCAAGGAGGTCAAGCTGCTGATCCTCGACGAGCCGACGGCAGCGCTCAACGACGAGGACTCCGCGCACCTGCTCGGCCTCATCGACGGGCTGCGCGAGCACGGCATCACCTCGATCATCATCAGCCACAAGCTGAACGAGATCGAGGCCATCGCCGACACCACGACGATCATCCGCGACGGCAAGACCATCGAGACGCTCGACATGCGCGGCGCCGACAGGGTCAGCGAGGAGCGGATCATCCGCGGCATGGTCGGGCGCTCGCTCGACAACCGGTTCCCGGACCACACGCCGAACATCGGCGAGGAGGTCCTGCGCATCGAGGACTGGACGGTCCACCACCCCATCGACCAGACCCGCAAGGTCGTCGACAGCGCGTCGCTCAGCGTCCGCCGCGGGGAGATCGTCGGCGTCGCGGGCCTGATGGGCGCAGGGCGCACCGAGCTCGCGATGAGCCTCTTCGGCCGCTCCTACGGCGCACGCGTCAGCGGGCGCGTCTTCAAGGACGGCAAGGAGATCGACCTGCGGAACGTCGGGGCGGCCATCCGGCACGGCATCGCCTACGCGACCGAGGACCGCAAGCGGTTCGGGCTCAACCTCATCGACACGATCCAGCACAACGTGTCCGCGTCCGCGCTCGGCAAGCTCGCGCGGCTCGGCGTGGTGGACCGCCGGCAGGAGGAGAAGGTCGCCGAGCGGTACCGCAAGGAGCTCAACATCAAGACGCCGACCGTGTCGGCGCTCGTCGGCAAGCTGTCCGGCGGCAACCAGCAGAAGGTCGTGCTGAGCAAGTGGATCTACGCGGATCCGGACGTGCTCATCCTCGACGAGCCCACGCGCGGCATCGACGTGGGAGCCAAGTACGAGATCTACGGGATCATCAACCGGCTCGCGGACGCGGGGAAGGGCGTCATCGTCATCTCCTCCGAGCTGCCGGAGCTGATCGGGATCTGCGACCGCATCTACGCGCTCAGCCAGGGCCGGGTGACGGGTGAGGTCGCCCGTGACGACGCCACGCAGGAGCGCCTCATGCAGTACATGACCATGGAGAAGGACGTGACGGCCCGATGACCACGGACACCAACCTCGCACCGGCGGCCCCTCCGGGGTCGAAGCCGCGCGTGCCGCTGTCGCAGCGCATGCAGGGCCTCGGTGGGAACGCTCGCCAGTACGGCATCTTCGGCGCGCTCGTCGTGATCGTCCTGCTGTTCCAGGTGCTCACCGACGGCAAGCTGCTGCTCGCCAACAACGTCGCGGCGCTGTTCCAGCAGAACGCGTACGTGATGATCCTCGCCATCGGCATGGTCATGGTGATCGTCGCCGGGCACATCGACCTCTCCGTCGGGTCGGTGGTCGCGTTCGTCGGCGGCATCGTGGCGGTCTCGATGCGCGACTTCGACATGCCGTGGGTCGTCGCGATCCTCATCGGCCTGGCGGTCGGCGGCGTCGTGGGCGCCTGGCAGGGCTACTGGGTGGCGTACGTCGGGATCCCCGCGTTCATCGTCACGCTCGCCGGCATGCTCGTGTTCCGCGGGCTCGCGCTCGTCATCGTCGGCGAGACCGTCGCCGGCCTGCCGTCGCAGTTCATCGCGATCTCGAAGGGCTCGCTGCCGAACTTCCTCGGGTTCGCCAGCAACATGGACGTCGTGACGCTCCTCATCGGGGCGCTCGCGATCGTCGCGATCGTGGTCTCGCAGCTGCGGGCGCGCACGTCGCTGCGCAAGCACGAGCTGTACGTCGAGCCGCTCGGCGCGTTCGTGGCGAAGCTCGCGCTGATCGCGGTCGGCATCGGCATCCTCACGGTGATCCTGTCGTTCTCCGCGGGCGGCACCCCGATCGTGCTCGTCATCGTCGGCGTGCTCGTCGTCGCCTACACGTTCCTCATGGGGCGCACGGTGTTCGGCCGGCACATCTACGCGATCGGCGGCAACCGGCTCGCGGCCGGCCTGTCGGGCGTCAACACGCGTCGCGTGGACTTCTGGATCTTCGTGAACATGGGCGTGCTCGCGGGTGCGGCGGCCATCGTGACGACCGCCCGTGCCGGTGCGGCCATCGCGGCGGCGGGCCAGAACTTCGAGCTCGACGCGATCGCCGCGTGCTTCATCGGCGGTGCGGCGGTCACCGGGGGCATCGGCCGGATCTCCGGCGCGATCGTCGGTGCGCTCATCATGGGCGTGCTCAACATGGGTCTGTCGATCATGTCGGTCGACCCGTCCTGGCAGATGGCGATCAAGGGCCTCGTGCTGCTCCTCGCCGTCGCGTTCGACCTGATCAACAAGCGGCGTGCCGGGACGCAGTAGCGTCCTGACGGTCCCGACGGCGCGGTAGGTTCTGGCCCCGTGAGCAGGCGAGCAGCGGCAGCCGGCTCGCAGTCGTCCCTGCGCGAGGCGAACCGCGTCCTCGTCGTCGAGACCGTCAAGCGGTACGGCGGGCTCACCCAGGTCGAGCTCGCCACCGCCACCGGCCTGTCGCAGGCCACGGTGTCGACGATCGTCCGCGAGCTCCTCGCCGCGGGCGTCGTCGACACCGCGAGCACCACCCGCAGCGGGCGGCGTGCCCAGATGGTCACGCTCGCCCGCCGCGTGGGTCTGGCGGTCGGTGTCCACATCGGGCACCGGCACCTGCGCGTCGTCCTCGGGGACTTCACGCACGAGGTCATCGCCGAGCAGACGCTCCCGCTGCCGGCGGAGCACCGGGTCGACACGAGCCTCGACCGGGTCGCGCTGCTCGTCGTCGACCTGCTGGAGCGGGTCGGCGCGACGCTCGACGACGTCGTCGGCCTCGGCGTCGGGGTGCCCGTGCCCGTGGACTCGTCCACGGGCCTGCTGTCGGTCCGCGGCCTGATGCCCGGCTGGGACGACGTGCACGTCGGGCAGGTGCTGTCCAAGCGGCTCGGGCTGCCCGTGTACGTGGACAACGACGCGAACCTCGGCGCGATCGCCGAGTCCACCCTCGGGGCGTCCCGCCAGCACAGCGACTCGGTGTACGTGCGCGTGTCGCACGGCGTCGGTGCGGGCATCGTCATCGGCGGGCACCTGCACCGCGGCGCCGGGGGCGCGGCGGGCACCATCGGGCACGTCCCCGTCCAGTTCCCGGGTGACCCGTGCCGGTGCGGGAACGCGGGCTGCCTCGACACCGTCGTCGGCGCCCCCGCGCTCTTCGAACGCCTGCGCACCAGCCACGGCACGCTCGCCCTGCGGGACGTCGTCCAGCGCACGCGCGACGGCGACGAGCGGTGCGCGCAGGTCGTCGCCGAGGCGGGCGTCGCGATCGGCCGGGTCGTCGCGGGTCTCGGCGCGACCGTCGATCCCCAGGTCGTCGTCGTCGGCGGCGAGCTCGCCGACACGGGGGAGGTGCTGCTGGGGCCGCTCCGCGCCGCCGCGCGCCGCACCGTGGTCCTCAACCGGTTCGTGCCGCTCGAGGTCGTGCCGGCCGCGCTCGGCTCACGGGCCGAGGTGGTGGGTGCGCTCGCGCTCGCGCTGCGGTCCACGGACGTACCGTTACGTGTCGACGTCGACCTCGACACCGACGTCGACTCCGGCACCGACGACGACGTCGGGCCCGCGACCGCGGGGCTCGCATGAAGCCGGAGGCTTGACGTGGTGCGGTGCGCGCCATTCACTGCACGCAGGGCGTGCCCGACGGGGAGCAGGTGAACGAGATGAGCAGCGACGTCCCCCTGCTCTCGATGCGAGGCATCACCAAGCGCTTCAGCGCCGTCGAGGCGCTGGTGGACGTCGACCTCGACGTGCACGCGCACGAGATCGTGGCGCTCGTCGGCGACAACGGCGCGGGCAAGTCGACCCTCGCGAAGATGATCTCCGGTGTCCTCGCGCCCGACTCGGGACTCATCGAGATCGACGGCGAGCAGCGGACGATCCCGTCCGCCATCGCGGCGCGCGAGCTCGGCATCGCCACGGTCTTCCAGGACCTCGCGCTGTGCGAGAACCTCGACGTCACGTCCAACCTCTTCCTGGGCCGGGAGCTGCGCAGCGGTGCCGCGCGGGACGACGGGCAGATGGAGCTCATCGCGCGCCAGGTGCTGCGCGACCTCAACAGCCGCATCCCGTCGGTCCGGTCGCCGCTGTCGTCGCTGTCGAAGGGGCAGCGGCAGTCCGTCGCGATCGCGCGCACGCTCATCGGCAGCCCCCGGATCGTCGTGCTCGACGAGCCGACCGCGTCGCTGTCCGTCGGGCACACGGCCGAGGTGCTGGTGCACATCGAGCGGTTGCGCGACCTCGGCCTCGGGGTCCTGCTCATCTCGCACAACATGAACGACGTCCGGGCGGTCGCCGACCGCATCGTCGTCCTGAGGCACGGCCGGAACAACGGCGTGTTCGACGCCGCGCACGTCAGCCACGAGGTGATCCTCGCGGCGATCACGGGCGCGACGGAGTCGGAGATGGTGACCGGGCCGCTGTCGACGCTGCTGCGCCGCTGACCGGGAGACCGGCCCGGTTCGGGCTGTTCGTCCGAGTCGTCCCGCGCGTCGTCGTCCCGGGCGACGAACTCACAGGTCGCGTGCGGCGTGTCACACGGGGGGTGTCCCCACGCCGCTGCCTACGCTCGACGAGGCCAGCAGCAGCACCCCGTTCCCCGACCCTGGCCGCACCGGTGCAGTGATCCGATTCGAGAACGTCACCAAGGTCTACGCGCGCGGCGCCCGCCCCGCGCTGGACCGCGTGTCCCTGGACGTCGAGCGCGGCGAGTTCGTCTTCCTCGTCGGCGCGTCCGGCTCCGGCAAGTCCACGTTCCTGCGCCTCGTGCTGCGCGAGGAGCGGGCGTCGGCCGGTCGGGTCTTCGTCGCCGGCAAGGAGCTCGGCACGCTGTCGTCGTGGCGCGTGCCGCACCTGCGCCGCCAGATCGGCGCCGTCTTCCAGGACTTCCGCCTGCTGCCCAACAAGTCGGTGTTCGAGAACGTGGCGTTCGCGCTGCAGGTCATCGGCAAGCCCCGGCACCACATCCTCACGACCGTCCCCGACGTGCTCGAGATGGTCGGGCTGTCCGGCAAGGAGAAGCGTCGGCCGCACGAGCTCTCGGGCGGTGAGCAGCAGCGCGTCGCGATCGCGCGCGCGTTCGTCAACCGGCCGAGCATCCTGCTGTGCGACGAGCCCACGGGGAACCTCGACCCGACGACCTCCCTGGGGATCATGCGCCTGCTGGACCGCATCAACCGCACCGGCACGACGGTCGTCATGGCCACGCACGACGACGAGATCGTCGACCAGATGCGCAAGCGCGTGATCGAGCTCTCGACCGGCCAGATGGTGCGCGACCAGTCGCGCGGCGTCTACGGCTCGGACCGCTGAGGGGGAGCCGTGCGCGTCCAGTTCATCCTCTCGGAGATCGCCCAGGGCCTCCGCCGCAACCTGTCGATGACGGTGTCCGTCATCCTCGTCACCTTCGTGTCGCTCACGTTCGTCGGTTCGGCCGCGCTGCTGCAGCTGCAGATCGGCAAGATGAAGGACGACTGGTACGACAAGGTCGAGGTCTCCGTCTTCCTCTGCCCGCAGAACTCGTCGGAGCCGACGTGCGCGTCGGGCGAGGTCACCGACGAGCAGCGCGCCGACATCCGGACGGCGCTCGACGCCCCCGAGATCGCTCCCTTCGTCGAGCACGTGTACGAGGAGACGAAGGAGCAGGCGTTCGCCGCGTTCCAGGAGCAGTTCGCCGACCAGTTCTGGGCGTCCGCCGCGACGGCCGACGACATGAACTCGTCGTACCGGATCAAGCTGACCGACCCGCAGAAGTACCAGGTCGTCGCCGACGTCGTCTCGGGGCGACCGGGCGTCGAGGAGGTGCAGGACCAGCGACGGCTGTTCGACAAGCTGTTCCTCGTCCTCAACCGCGCGACGCTGCTCGCCGGTGGGCTCGCGGCCGTCATGCTGCTCGCGGCGGTCCTGCTCATCACGACCACGATCCGCCTGTCCGCGCTGAGCCGCCGCCGCGAGACCGGGATCATGAAGCTCGTCGGCGCGTCCACGATCTTCATCCAGCTGCCGTTCATGCTCGAGGGTGCGCTCGCCGCGACCGTCGGGGCGCTCCTCGCGGTGGGCGGGCTCTGGCTGGGCGTCGAGTACCTCGTGACCGACTGGCTCGGTGCGTCCGTCGGCTGGATCCCGTACGTGAGCACCGCCGACGTGCTCGCCGTCGCACCCGCGCTCGTCGCCGTCGCGATCCTGCTCGCGGCGATCTCGTCGCTCGTGACCCTCAGCCGCTACACGAAGGTGTGACCGTGGCCCGTCGTCGTCTGCCTGCCGTGCTCGCCGCGTTCGCGCTCGTGGCGGGGATCGCCGTCGCGTCGCCCGCGCTCGCCGACCCGATCGACGACCGCCGCAAGGCCGCCGAGCAGAGGGCCGCCGCGAACGCGAAGGCGCAGGCCGACGCCGAGGCCGCGATGGAGGGCCTCGACGCGAACCTGCAGGCCACCGCGAGCAGGCTGCTCGACCTGCAGGCGCAGATCCCCGCGGCCCAGGCGAAGCTCGACGAGGCGAAGGCCGCGCTCGAGAAGGCGCAGCGCGAGGCGGCGCTCATCGCCGCACGGCTCGTCGACGCCCAGGAGCAGCAGGTCACGCTCTCCGCCAAGATCCAGACGGACACGGACGAGGCCGCCAAGATGCGCGCGGCGATCGGGCAGATGGCGCGCGAGGCGTACCGCGGCGGGGGAGAGGTGTCCGGCGTCAGCGTGATCCTCGACGCGCAGAGCACCGAGGACTTCGTCCAGAAGTACGGCCTCGTCTCGACCGCGCTGCGCACGCAGGCGCAGGTGCTCGACGCGCTCAAGGCCGCCGAGGCCAGCAACCGCAACGCGCAGGCGCGGCTCGACGCGGTCGAGGAGCGGATCGCCGAGCTCAAGGCCGAGGCCGACCAGAAGGTCGTCGAGGCCGACCAGGCGCGCGAGTCCGCCGCGGACGCGAAGGCGAGCCTCGACGCGCTCGTCGCCGAGCAGCAGGCGCAGCAGGCGTCGCTCGAGTCGCAGAAGTCCGCGCTGGCGGCCGCGCTCGCCCAGATGGACGCCGAGGCCAAGGCCATCGAGAACGAGCTGCGCGCCGCGATCGACGCGCAGCGCGCCCGCGACGCGGCCGCCGGCAAGCCGCAGCCCGCACCCGGGCCCGTCGGCGGCGGCCTGTTCGGCAACCCCACGAGCATCAGCCCGATGTACGTGACCTCGGAGTACGGCATGCGCCTGCACCCGACGCTCGGGTACGTGCGCCTGCACGCCGGGATCGACCTGCGCACCTACTGCAACACCAAGGTCTACGCGGGCCGCGCGGGGACCGTGACCTGGGCCAAGACCCGCTTCGGGTTCGGCAACCAGGTGATGATCGACAGCGGGTTCGTCAACGGCAACGCCGTGTCCGCGTCCTACAACCACCTCACGTCGTTCGCGGTGGCGACCGGCCAGCGCGTCGAGCGTGGGCAGCTCATCGGCTACTCGGGCAACACCGGGACGTCGGCTGCCTGCCACCTGCACTTCGAGGTGTACGTCAACGGGGCGACGACGAACCCTCGGCCGCTGCTCGGCCTCTGACGGCCCCTGGTCTCCCGTCCGCTGCGCCGGTGGCGTAAAGCGGTGGTGGGCGCCGGGGCGGCAGGTAGGCTGCTGCGGCACCGCTGAGCGGCGGGCGGCTTTCCGTCGCCCCGCTCGACGAACGACGGACGGAGGCCGGGACGTGGCCAAGGAGACAGGGCGCAAGCTCGTGGCCGCGAACCGCAAGGCCCGGCACGACTACACCATCGAGGACGTGTTCGAGGCCGGCGTCGTCCTCACCGGCACCGAGGTCAAGGCGCTCCGCGCCGGGCGCGCGTCCCTCGTCGACGGCTGGTGCGAGATCGAGGGGTCCGAGGCGTACCTGCACGGCGTGCACATCCCCGAGTACTCGCAGGGCACCTGGACCAACCACGCCCCGCGGCGCAAGCGCAAGCTGCTGCTGCACCGCGAGGAGATCGACCGGCTCGAGTCCCGCACGCGCGAGAAGGGCCACACGATCGTGCCTCTCGCGCTGTACTTCCTCGACGGCCGCGCGAAGGTCGAGATCGCGCTCGCCCGCGGCAAGAAGGACTGGGACAAGCGCCAGGCCCTGCGCGAGCGGCAGGACAACATGGAGGCGCAGCGCGCCATGCGGGAGCTCCGCGACCGCTGAGACGTGGTCCTTCTCACCCGTCCGGACGCGTCCCCCGCCGTGCGTCCACCCGTGCCTGCGACGACGATCGGGGCATGACCACGAGCCCTGCCCGCACGACCCCGGCCCTCCCGTGGGTCGTCGAGGAGCACGGCAGCCCCCGCGGGACCACGACGCAGGTGCTCGTGCACGGCATCGGCGTCTCCGCGCGGTACTTCCGCCCTCTCGCGCGCGCTCTCTCCGCCGACGCGCACGTCCTCGTGCCCGAGCTGCCCGGGTTCGGCCGCTCGCCCCGGCCCGACGAGGCACCCAGCATCACCGAGCTCGCGGACGGGCTCGTCGACCAGCTCGCCGCGCGCGGCGTCCGGCGCGCCGTCCTCACCGGTCACTCGATGGGGGCGCAGGTGGTGGCCGAGGCCGCGCGCCGGCACCCGGACGTCGCGGAGCGCGTCGTGCTGCTCGGGCCGGTCGTCGACCCCAGCGCCCCCACCGCCGTCGCGCAGGCCCTGCGGCTCGCGAGGGACTCCGTGCACGAGCCGCTCCGGGCGAACGCCATCGTCTTCAGCGACTACCTCCGGGCGGGCGTCCGGTGGTACGCCCGGCAGCTGCCTCACATGCTCGACTTCGCGACCGACGCGGCGGTCGCCGAGATCCGTTGCCCGGTCGTCGTCGTGCGCGGCGCGCGCGACCCGATCGCGACCGACGGGTGGGTCCGCCGGCTCGCCGACACCGCCCCGGACGGTCGCGCGCTCGTCGTGCCGGACGCCGCGCACGTCGTCCAGTACGCGCGGGCCGCCGTCGTCGCGGAGGTCTGTCGCGGCGGGACCTCGAGCGGCGCGCACGTGGTCCGGTCGTGACCACCTCACCGCCGCCGACGGACCGGCCCGGGAGCGACGCCCTCGGCCGCGCCCTGCCGGGTGACGTCGTGCGGCGCACGTGGTGGCGCGTCGCCGACTACGCGTACGCGGGGTGGTACCAGGTGCTCGGCGTGCTGCATCCCGGCGAGCCCGACCGCTACCTGCAGCCCGACCGGCCGACCACGCCCGAGGTCGTCCTCGTCCCCGGCGTCATGGAGCCGTGGCCGTTCCTCCAGCCGCTCGCGCACCGGCTCTTCCAGGCCGGGCACCCGGTGCACGTCGTGCCGGGCCTCGGCTACCACGTGCAGGACCTCGCCGAGGCCGCCCGGGTCGTCGCCGAGCTGATCCACGACCGCGACCTGCGCGACGTCGTCGTCGTCGCCCACTCCAAGGGCGGGCTCGTCGGCAAGCGGCTGCTTAGCGAGCCCGCCGTCGCCGACCGGGTGTGCGGCGTCGTCGCCGTCGCCACGCCGTTCGCCGGGTCCCGGCTCGCCCGGCTCCTCCCGCTGCGGTCCCTCCGGATCTTCCGACCCGACCACCCCGACATCGTCGGGCTCGCGCGCGTCGTCGACGTCGACGAGCGCATCGTGTCCGTCTTCTCGCGCTGGGACCCGCACGTGCCCGAGGGGTCGATGCTCGCCGGTGCGCAGAACGTCGAGCTGCGGACCCCCGGTCACTTCCGCGTCCTCGCCGACCCGGACCTGCCCGACGTGGTCCTCGACGCGGTCCGCCGCCTCGCCCGCTGACGATCGCGGGCGCCGCTCGCGGGCCGGGGTGCGGTCGCCGCGCCGATGACGAGCGCTAGGGTGCGGCGACGAGCCGCCGAACAGCGGCGACGGGGTGTGCTGAGCCGAGGGGGCCGGGTGGGGCAGAGTCACGGGCGGCGCCGTCCACGTCCGCGGGACGACATCCGCTCTCTCGCCGAGGCCTACTTCCACCAGGACCACGACCTGGACGCGGACGACCCCCTCGACGTCGTCCGCGCGTTCGTGCGGGCCGAGGGGGAGGAGGTCGTCGGTGGCCTGCGACGCGAGATCGTCCGGCTGCTCGACCACGCCGGCGACGGTGAGGTGCCGGCGTCGGCCTGGATCGTCTCGACCACCGTCTCCTACGACCCGCGGCGTGACGGCGTCTCGATCAGGGAGTGGTTCGACGCGATCGTCGCGGTCGTGGACGGCCGTCGCTAGACCCGCTCTCCGTGCGGCCGCCGGGTACCGCCTCGGCACGTCAGCGGCCGAGGATCTCCGCGAGGTCGAACGTCACGGGGGTCTCGAGCTGCGCGTACGTGCACGACTCGGGGTCACGGTCCGGGCGCCAGCGGCGGAACTGCGCGGTGTGCCGGAACCGGTCGCCCTCCATGTGGTCGTACGCGACCTCGACCACGAGCTCGGGGGACAGTGGGACGAACGACAGGTCCTTCGTCGCGTTCCACCGGCTCACCGCGCCCGGCAGCCGGTTGCCCGCGTGCGCCTCGGCGTCCGCCCAGCGACCCCACGGGTGCTCCGCGAGGGACACGTCCCGGTACGGCGCGAGGTCGTCGAGCAGCGTCTTGCGGCGCGCCATCGGGAACGACGCGCTGACGCCCACGTGCTGCAGGTCGCCCGCCTCGTTGTACAGCCCGAGCAGCAGCGACCCCACGACGTCGCCGGACTTGTGCCAGCGGAACCCCGCCACCACGCAGTCCGCGGTCCGCTCGTGCTTGATCTTGAACATGGCCCGCTTGTCCGGCTGGTACGTGCCGTCGAGCGGCTTCGCGACGACCCCGTCGAGTCCCGCACCCTCGAACCGGGTGAACCAGTCCTGCGCCTCCGCCAGGTCGCCCGTCGCGGGCGTCACGAACACCGGGTCGTGCGCGTCCTTCAACGCGTCGACGAGCGCCGCACGCCGCTCGCCGAACGGTCGCTGGGTCCAGTCGTCGTCGCCGAGCGCCAGCAGGTCGAACGCCACGAAGCTCGCGGGCGTCGTCCCGCTCAGGAGCTTCACGCGGCTCGCCGCCGGGTGGATGCGCTGCTGCAGCGCGTCGAAGTCCAGCCGGTCGCCGGTCACGACGACGATCTCCCCGTCGAGCACGCAGCGCTCCGGGGTGTTCGCCTTGATCGCCTCGACGAGCTCCGGGAAGTAGCGCGTCATGGGCTTCTCGTTGCGGCTGCCCAGCTCGACCTCGTCGCCGTCGCGGAACACGATCGTCCGGAACCCGTCCCACTTCGGCTCGACGTGCCCCACGTCGGGGATCGTCGGGACGGACTTCGCGAGCATCGGAGCGACGGGCGGCATCACGGGCAGGCGCATGGCCCCATCGTGCCCGCCCCCGCCCACACCGGCCGGGCGAACGGGTCCGGCGTCGCGGTCCTCCTGCGGGCGGCACCGGCTGCCGCGATCGTGCGGCAGCGGCGAAGTTGTTCACCGCCACGACGTCCGAATGCCGCCGAACGTGGTCATGGAGTGGTTAACATCCGTCGCCGAGGGGTATGTCTCGCTCGCCGCAGGACGCTCGTCCCGCGGCCGGGATGCCCCCTCCGTCACGTCCCGGTGCTGCCGACAGCGATGTCGCCCTGCCTCTGGCCGTGCTGGTCCGAGCGGGTCCTGGTCGATGTCGTCGGTGCTGGGTGATCGCGGTCGTGGTGGCGGGGAGCCACGACGGCCGCGCCGGAGGGGGAGTTCGTGGCACGCATCGGGTGGCGAGCGCTGTGCGCTGGTGTGGTGGCGGTGGTCCTGGGCGTCACGCTCGGCACGACCCCGGCCCTGGCGGCCGAGCCTGACGAGGTGCTGGAGGCGCGCCCCTGGGTGGTCTCCCTGCTCTCGACGGGGACACCGTCGGTCCGGCGGGCCGCCGAGGTCGCGCTGGTCGGCTCGGACGCCGACCTGCGCACGTTCGTGGAGTCCGGCTTCGGCACCGCCGTCGCCGCGGACTACCGGGCGTCGGCGCAGGTGCTCGCCGGCACCGACGGTCCCGCGCTCCGGTCGGCCGCGACCGCGGCGCTCGCCGGGCCCGCCGAGTCGCTGCGCGCGTTCGTCGACGGCGGGTACAAGGCCGCCTGGACCGCGGACGAGCGTCTGCGTGTCGCCCGGGCGCTCGACGCCGGAGGCCCGGCGACCCGGGCCGCGGCGCAGAAGGCGCTCGCGGGAGACGCGGAGGCGTGGTCCGACTTCCTGTCGACGGGGCTCCCGCTCGCCCAGGCCGCCGACGAGCGGCTCATGGTCGCGACGATGCTCGCGGGAGCGCCCAACAGCGCGGGCGCCGCGCTCGACGCGGCGGCGCAGTCCGCCCTCGCCGGCACCCCCGAGGAGCTGCACGAGTTCCTGGTGCACGGGCAGGACGTCGCGCGGGCCCGTGACCAGGAGATGGCGACCGTCCGTGGCCTGACCGAGAAGGCCAAGCAGGCCGGTCAGGTGACCGCGACCGAGGCGGCCGCGGCGTCGGAGGCGTCCGCCCGCGCCGTCAGCGCGGCGGAGCAGGCGAAGGCGGCCGCGCAACGTGCGCTGGACGAGGCCCGCGCGGCAGGCGGCGCGGCGCAGGGAGCGTCCGCGGCGGCCGGTCGCGCGGCCGACGCCGCGGCCGGGGCACGCGCTGCGGCCTCCGACGCGGTCGCGGCGTCGAGCGCAGCGCTGCGGGCCGCGCAGACCGCCGCCGACGGCGCCCGGCAGGCGACGGCCGCAGCGTCCCTGACGGCGCGTGCCGCGGCCGAGGCCCAGTCCGCCGCCGCAGCGGCCCGCACCGACGCGGGCAAGGCCGCCGCCGCACGCACCGCGGCGCAGGCCGCACGCGACGCGGCCGCCCAGACCGCCGTCCTCAACCAGGTCAAGGCGCAGCGCGACGCGGCGCTCGCGCAGGCACGCGCCGCGTCGTCGGCCGCCGCGAGCGCGAGCACGAACGCCGACCTCGCGGCCCGGGCGGCCGACGAGGCGTCGCGGCAGGCGGGCGTGTCGTCGTCGCAGGCGCAGCGCACCCAGCAGGCGGCCGCGGCGGCCAAGGCGCAGGCGGCACGCGCCGCCTCGGCCGCCCGACGTAGCCTGAGCCTCGCCGAGGCCGCCGCGGCGGCGTCGGACCAGGCGTTCGACTTCGCACGCCAGGCGGGGGAGCACGCGACGCGCGCCGCCGCAGCCGCCGACGAGGCAGCGGCACACGCCGGCGAGGCGGCGCAGGCTGCCACGCAGTCCGCCGCGCACGCCGCGGAGGCCACGGCGGCGTCGCAGCTCGCGGTGTCCGCCGCGACGCAGGCCGCCGAGGTCGAGAAGCTGGCCCGCGACGCCGACGCGGCCCGTCTCGCGGAGGCGACCGAGCAGGGCGTGGCCGACGCGCAGGAGGCGGTCGCCGCGGACGCGGCGGCGCGGGCGGCGGGTGGTGAGACCCCCGGGTGGGACCGCAACGTGCGGTGGGACACCGCCGAGGACGCGCGCGTCCCCACCGCGACCCGCACGCTCCTCCAGGAGGCGACCGCCCCGGGCGCGTCGACGCAGGTCGTGCTCGCCAAGGGCCGGCAGGCCGCGCTGGCGCTCGCGACGACCGGCGGGGAGTGGACGAAGGCGGCCGCGGCGGAGGCCCTGGCGGGCGACGAGGTCGCGCTCCGGTCCTGGCTCACCGTGGGGCGCACCCAGGCGGCTGGTCAGGACGACCGGGCCCGGGTGTGGCACCTCGTCGACACCCTGCCCGACGGGCAGGAGCGGACGGCCGCGCGTGCGTCGCTCGACGGCGACGACGCCGCGGTGGCGACGTTCCTCAAGACGCGCGCCTACCCGCGCAAGATCGTCGACGACCGCCTGGCGCTGTCCCGGATCCTCAACTCGAACCCGGGGCCGGCGCTGTACGCCGCGACGCAGAAGGCGCTGGCCGGGACCGCGCAGCAGGCGCACGAGTTCCTGCGGGACGGCCAGCACGTCGCACGGGCCGCCGACCAGCGGGTCGAGATCACGCGGGTCATGGACGCCGGGGGCGCCGAGGTCAAGGCCGCAGCGCAGGTCGCTCTCGCGGGCCCGCCGTCGTACGGCACCGACTTCCTCGCGGTCGGCCAGTTCCAGGCCGCGCAGCGGGACAAGGAGCAGGCCGCCCACGTCCAGGCGGTCCGGGCGCTCGTGCAGCAGGCGCAGGAGTACGCCCAGAAGGCGCTCGCGGACGCGGCCGAGGCCAGGCGCGTCGCCGCCGTCGCCAAGGGTGCGGCCGCGGAGGCGGCCGCCGCCGCGAACCAGGCCGCGGCCGCCGCGAACCAGGCCGCGACCTACGCGGCCCAGGCGACTCATTCGGCGGCTGCGGCGAAGGCGTCGGCCGACCAGGCCGCGCAGTCGGCGCAGACGGCGAAGGACGCCGCCGCGAAGGCGCAGGTCAGCGCGAACAACGCGGCACGCTCCGCCCTGACCGCCAGCGCCGCGAGCGAGCGGGCCGAGGTCAGCGCAGCAGCCGCGCAGGCGGCGAAGAGCTCCGCACGCGCCTCGGCGGTCGCGGCGGGCCGCGACGCGGTGGCCGCCAACCAGGCCGCCCTCGAGGCCGCGACGACGTACAGCGTCCGGCTGAGGCAGCAGGAGGTCGCCGACCGGAACGCCGCGCCGGGCAGCGGGCCCGACGGCACGACCAGCGCCGACTGGGCGCACCGGTACGAGAACTGCCTGAACCCGCTCGACAAGCCCGCGCAGCGACCGGAGTGCCAGGAGGCCTACCGCGAGATCGTCGGGCTGATCACCGACCCCGAGAAGTGCAGCCGGCCGCTCAGCCGTGACGCCCTGGGCTGCCAGATGGCGTCCGCGTTCTGGAAGGACCTCACCGAGCTCGCCGAGGAGGACCCCGAGCTCCTCGCCTCGATGGGGCTCGACGCCTTCCAGCTGCTGCTCGGCCTCTGCGGGCTCGCCCCGGGCTTCGGGGAGGCGTGCGACGGGGTCGACGCGATCATCTCCGGCTTCCGCGGCGACTGGCTGGGAGCCGGCCTGTCGATCGCCGCGATGATCCCCGTCTTCGGCTGGCTGCCCGGCGGCGCCCGCATCGGCGCCGACGCGACGCAGCTCGTGCGCGCGCTGGACAAGGTCGAGGACGTCCTCGCCGCTCGGCGCGCCGCGAACGCCGGGGCGCACCTGTCGGACGAGTACCTCGACCTCGCGCTGAAGCACGTGACCGACAGCGGCGACACCGTGCTGGGGCGGTTCCCGCAGTACATCGACAAGGCGCAGGCGCGCGGCGCGAGCTACTTCGACATCGGCAGCGCGTGGGACGACGTCATCGCGCGTGGCGACGACCCCTGGAGCCTCAACGTCGCGTTCCTCGACGACCGGATCGCCGCCGGCGACCGGATGCTGCTCTCGGTGCCGAAGCAGGACGTCCTGCCTGGCACCTACCTGAGCAAGGAGATCCAGTACCTCCTCGACCACGGGTACGTGTGGGTCAACCAGTGGTCGCTCGTGCCGAGGGGATGAGCCGTGAACCCGATCCTCGCGTTCATCGACGCGCACATGGACTACCTGTGGGAGGGCGACCGCTACTCGGTCGTCGGCTCGCAGTCGCGCAGCAGCAACGGCGGCGACGCCCTGCTCGTCGTCGAGTCGCCGACCCTGCGCCTCCGCTTCGTGCGGGACCGCGGGCAGCTGCTGCTGGACTTCCAGCCCGCGGCGGAGCACCGGGACGAGTGGTGGTCCGTGGACCTCGTCCGTCGCCTGCTCCTCGGACGGCCCGAGCCGTCCGCGGTCCTGGACGAGTCCTACGCCGCGTTCCTCGGCGAGCACCTCACGGAGGTCGAGGCGCGCTTCGGCGCGGAGCGGTGGCCGGCGACGAGGGACGAGCTGAAGAAGCTCAAGGTCCGACGCTCGAAGGAGATGTGGGGATGAGGGCGCCGACGTGCGCCCGCCGTGGTCGCACCGTCGGGGCGTCCAGGTCGAGAACTGCAGGCGAGAGGAACGAGTGACGTGAAGAAGGTCGTGGGGTGGGTGGTCGCGCCCGTCGTCGTGGCGGGAGTGGCGGTCGCGTGGGCGAGCAGCGCCGGTGCTGCGGACTCGCCCGTGGAGGTGCAGTCCTCGTTGGTGGAGGACTACGCCTACCCGGGGGCGGACGCGATCCTGGCGGAGCACGGGCTCAAGGTGTTCACCGGTGACGGGCACGTCGAGCCGGTGTCGTCAGGGGAGTTCGGGTCGGGCTCCTGCGCGCCGGGCCTGATCCAGGTCGAGACGATGGTCGAGGAGGAGCCGTACGGCGCGTACTACTGCTTCCGCACGTCGGGCACGCGCGGCTTCCTGACCCTGGAGGTCCCGCACACGTTCCTGCTGCGCGGTGGCGACAAGCCCGTCGAGGCGACCGCCGAGCTGGCGAGCGGCACCGAGGAGACGTACGCCGTGGCGCCGAACACGTCGGTCGCGGTGGACCCGGGCGAGGGTGCCGAGATGCCGCAGGCGATCCTCGTCGAGCTCCGGTTCGGTAGCTGGTGAGCGCGCCTGACCGTCCCCGCCGACTGCGGACGCGAGCGCTCCGGACGGGTGTCGTGGCCGCGGTGCTCGCCGGCGTGGGCGTGCCCGCCGCGGTCGCCGTCCAGGGCAGCGCGCCCACGGGCTCCGTCGCGCAGGCGACCGTCAAGGTCGACGTCGGCACCGACCGCTCCTGCTCCGGAGCGCTCGTCGCGCCCGCGTGGGTCGTGACGGCGAAGTCCTGCTTCACGACGGGCGGCGTCGCCGTCGTGCAGGGCGCCCCGAAGGTCAGCACCAAGGCCACGGTCGGGCGGGTCGACCTGACCAGCACGGCCGGCCGCGTCGTCACCGTCGACCTCCTCGTGCCGCACGCGGACCGCGACGTCGTGCTCGCACGGCTGTCGACACCGGTCACCGACGTCACACCTGTGAAGATCGCGTCCGCGGCGCCGGTCGTGGGCCAGGAGCTGACCGTGACCGGCTACGGCCGGACCGCGACGCAGCTGGTGCCGGACACCGCGCACGCCGCGACGTACACCGTCGCCGCCGTCGCCACCGGCACGGTGGACCTCCGGGCGCAGGGCGCCGGTGCGACGATCTGCAAGGGCGACGCCGGCGGTCCGACGCTGCGCGCCACCACCGGCGGTGTCGAGCTCGTCGCCATCCACCACACCGCCTACCAGGGCGGCTGCCTCGGGGCGACCACGACCCGGCAGGACGCGACCGACACCCGTCTGGACGTCCTGCGCACCTGGATCACCGGCATCACGGACCCGGCGCCGGTCGTCACGCACGTCAAGCACGTCTACACCGTCAACGGCGGACAGGTGTGGGAGGCGGCGTCCGACAACGGGTGGCGCAGCCTGAACTCGGCGATCACCACGTCCGGGCCTGTCGCGGTCCTCGCCGTCGGGGGCGTGAAGTACGTGTACACCGTCAACGGCGGCCGGGTGTACGAGGCCGCGTCGAACAACGGCTGGAAGAACCTCGACACCGGCATCACCACGTCGGGCGCCCTCGCCGTCACCGCGATGAACGGCGTCAAGTACGTCTACACCGTCAACGGCGGACAGGTCTGGGAAGCGGCGTCCAACAACGGGTGGCGCAACCTGAACTCCGGGATCACCACGTCCGGTCCGCTCGCGGTCATGGCGACCGGCGGCGTGAAGTACGTCTACACCGTCAACGGCGGCCAGGTCTGGGAGGCCGCGTCGAACAACGGCTGGCGCAGCGCGAGCTCGGGCATCCCCACGTCGGGACCCGTCGCCGTCGCCGCGATGGACGGCGTCAAGTACGTCTACACCGTCATCGGCGGGCAGGTGCACGAGGCCGCGTCGAACAACGGGTGGAAGGTCCAGAACTCGACCGTCACCACGTCCGGCCCTGTGGCGGCGATGGCGTTCGACGGCGTCAAGTACGTCTACACCGTGAACGGTGGTCAGGTGTGGGAGGCCGCGTCGAACAACGGCTGGAAGAACCTGAGCTCCGGGGTGTCGACGTCCGGGCCGCTCGCGGTGCTCGACCTCGAGACGGTGACCCGGTGAGCGGCGTGGGTCTGCTCGACCGCCGCGTGCGTCGCGGTGCCGTCCGCACCCTCGTGGCGACGCTCGCGCTCGCGTGCGTCGGCGTGCCCGCGGCGTTCGCCGTGCAGGGTGCGACGCCCACCGGGACGACGGCTGCGGCCACGGTCCGGCTCGAGATCGGCGCCGAGCGGGCGTGCTCGGGAGCCCTGATCGCCCCGACCTGGGTCGTGACCGCGAAGTCGTGCTTCGCCGACGCGACCGGTGCCGTGGCCCAGGGTGCCCCGAAGGTGGCGACGAAGGTCACGGTCGGTCGGGTCGACCTCACCGGGACCGCCGGGCGGGTCGTCAACGCCGACCTGCTGGTCCCGCACGCCGAGCGGGACGCGGTGCTGGTGCGGCTCGCGTCCGCCGTGAACGACGTGGCACCGGTGAAGGTCGCCACGACGGCACCGGTCGCCGGGGAGTCGCTCACCGTCACCGGGTACGGGCGCACGACGACGCAGCTCGTCCCCGACACCGCGCACGCCGCGACCTACACCGTCGGCGCGGTGGGGACGGCGACCTTCGCCATCCAGGCGCAGGGGACCGGATCGACGATCTGCAAGGGCGACGCCGGCGGCCCTGCGCTGCGGAGCACGACGAGCGGCATCGAGCTCGTCGCGATCCACAGCACCGCCTACCAGGGCGGGTGCCTCGGGGCGACCACCACGCGACAGGACGCCACGGAGACGCGGCTCGACAACCTCGGCGCCTGGATCGACCAGCAGATCCCGCCGCTGCTGACGACCCTCGCGGCCGCCGACTGGAGCGGCGACGCGCACGCCGACGTGCTCGGCGTCGACGTCCGCGGCGACGTCTGGTACTACCCGCACAACGGAAACGGGCTGACCGCGCGCGCCAAGATCGGCAGCGGCCTCGCGACCTTCACGCACGTGATGGCGGCCGACTACAGCGGCGACGGCAAGGCCGACGTCGTGGGCGTCGACAGCGCCGGGCGGCTCTGGTACTACCCGCACAACGGCAACAGCCTGTCGACCCCGGTGCAGATCGGGTCCGGCTGGGCGACGTTCACGCACGTCACCGCCGGCGACTGGAACAGGGACGGCCGGGCGGACATCCTCGGCGTCGACGCCGACGGGCTGCTGTGGGTGTACACGAACGTCGGGCTGGCGCTGCCCTCGCGTGTCCAGATCGGGAGCGGCTGGGGCTCCTTCACGTACGTCCTCGCTGCCGACTACAGCGGTGACGGGCACGCCGACGTCGTCGGCGTCGACTCCTCGGGGAGGCTCTGGTACTACCCGCACAACGGTCCCGGCCTGTCCGCTCCCGTGCAGATCGGCGTCGGCTGGGGCACCTTCAAGGAGGTCATGGCCGCCGACTGGAGCGGCGACGGACGCGCCGACATCATCGGCGTCGACTCCGCCGGCAGCACGTGGGTCTACGAGAACAAGGGCCTCTCGCTGCCGGGTCGCGTCGCGATCCCCGGCGCGCCGCAGATGCGCTGACCGGACGGCCGCACTGCCGGGACCTCTCGCAGGACGTCCCGGCAGTGCGGCCTCGGCGCGCTCTAGGTGGTCGAGGCCCAGCCGAGTCGGGCCGCCACCACGTCTGCCGTCGCCGACGGGAACTCCTCCCAGCCCGGCTCCAGCACGTCCCGCGCCAGCGCGTGCAGCGCCCGCGCGGCCTCCTCGACGGGGGCCGCCAGTGCCGCCGCGAGCCGAGGCGCGATCTGCGGGTAGGCCGCCTCGAAGCGACGCGACGGGTCGATCGCTTCGCGGTCCCGCACCTCCGTCGGGATGCGCGCGCGGATCGCCAGCACCAGATGCTTCACGGCCCATTGGCGCACAATCTCGCCGCCGCTCAGCACCTCCCCGCGCCGGGCACGACCCACGCCGACCATCAGCTTGACCAGGACGAGCGCCGCGTCGTTCGCGGGATCCGGCTGCGGCTCGTCCGCGGCACGTCGACCGGACGACTCGACCAGCGCCGCGAGCGTCCCGTCCTCGTCGATCACGACGTCGTGGTGCACGAGCGTCGCACCGCCGAGCTCCGCACCCGTGGCCGCCGCGAACTCCATCAGGTGCCCGTCGTCGTAGAGCACCGCGAACCCGATCGCACCCTCGCGCGCGACGGTGACGACCCGCTCCGGGTCCGGGAGCCACGAGCGCACGTCGCGCACCTCCTCGCCCTTCCCGTCCGCCGCGATTACGAAGAAGTCGTGGTCGGACCACTCGTCGCGCCTGCCGGCCTCCGACCGCGCAGCCGAGCCGAGCAGCACCAGGCCGACCGCGGACGGATGAGCCCGGACCGCCGCGACGAGGGCCGCGGTGTGGTCGTCGAAGCTGCGGACGGGCATCAAGATCCTCCGGGGACGTGCACAGGACGGGGAAGTCCGGACGGTAGTGGACCGTGGCGGTCCGCTGGGAGGCGCAGTGCCGCGACACGCGGTCTGTGGTTGCACGAGTGCGCCGAGCGCGCACCGGTCGGACGTCACGACGCTCGACCGGCCTGGGTTCACTCCAGGTTCTTCAGCCAGCAGAACAGCCCGCTCCTCCTGTTCCACGAGGTGTCGTTGCTGCCGTCGATGGATGCCCAGCCCAGGACCGTCTCGCCTGTTCTCGCGGCTCAGGCCTCATGCCACGTGTACGAGCGCCACAAGTCGGGCAGGTCGCGCGCGTCGGCCCATCTGGTCGTCCCGGGAGTGACCGAGATGCCGTCCGTCACTCGCCAGTCTGGCTGCCACGGGTAGATCGCTGACTCCTCGGAGACCTCGGAGGGGTCGAGCCAGGCCTCGCCGCCGCTGTCGCAGAACAGGATGACGCGGCCGCTCTCCGTGACAAGAGGACACACGAGGCCCTGGTCGTCGTTGGGACACTCGGCGAGCCAGATCATCTTCACCGTCCCATCGGGATGCCGGCGACCGGGTAGGCCGAGATCACGTGGTCCCCCACCGTGACGAGCTTGATGTAGGAGACAGACGGGTTGCCCGACGCGACACCGCTCTGGCCGCCGACGAACCCCACGTCACGGTGCATGTTCACGTAGAAAACCCTACGGCGACCCTGCACCTGGACCACAGCGTCACCTCGCAGAACAGCACCCCAGGCCTCATCCGTGGTCCGAAGAGGGTCTGCGGTGAAGACCCCGTGCGCGCCCGGCCTCGTCGGCGCGTCGGCCGCATGGTTCAGGACATGGTCGACCCGTGAGTCGAAGCGTGTGTCCGGATCCGGGCCGAAGATCAACCCTGCCGGCGAGCGGTACGTCCCGTCCGACAGGAGGGCGAGCGTGAAATCGCCAGGGAAAGGAGCGTCGGCCTCGGTCACGGTTCTTGACGCCGACGCCACGTCGTCCATCGCGAGGCTGGTTCGAGCGGCCGGCAGGATGCGAGCGGGCATCGCCGCGTCGTGGAGAACGGCACTGGTGCGGCTCATCGCGGCCGTCGCGCGAGCTCCCTTCAACAAGGCGCCAGCGGGGCCGAGGCCTGGGAGGAGGAACATCGCGACGGTTCCTGCAGCGCGTGCGGGGTCGTCCTTCCAAAGGTCCCAGGCGACTGTCGACTTTGCGGTCTCGTAGCGGGCGTCCGAGCCGATGGAGTCCGTCCGGAAGAGGCCGCCCATCGCTGTGAACGAGGCCGCTGCGTACGACCAGTCGTGGTGCCACGACTCGTCGAAGCCGACCAGACCGGCGGCGCCGACCACGCCGCCCCACACGTTGTCGACGGCGATGCCGTCCCAGAGGAAGTGCTTGACCTGGACGGCGGCGGACTTGGGGCACGGGTCGTGGCGGCGGACGACGTGGCCCCACGGCTGGTCGTCGGCGGGGAGGGTCGTCGCGCGCGAGAGGTGCAGGCCGTCCGGGGTGCACTCCCGTAGGGCGCTGTCGCCACGCGTGGCGGCGCGGATGCGGAGGGCGCACTGACGGGCCGCTTCGTCGAGCAGCGACTGCTGGACGCCGACGGCGTGCACGAGCCGGGTGTTCTCGTCGACGAGGCCCTGGTCGCCGTCCCAGCGTTCCCTCGCCGCGGCGCGGGTGCGGAAGGAGCGGGCGTCGTCGCGCAGGCCGGAGAGGGTGCGCTGGAGGGGGCGAATCGTCTCGGCGTACTCGCGGACGGCGGACGCCACCTGCGCGAGCGCGTCGGCGTAGCGCGCAGCCGCCGGCTCGACGGGGAGGATGCCGTCGAGCAGGGCGGGCGCCTCGGGGGCCTCGTAGACGGCCGACAGCCCGCGCCAGCGGTCGACGAGTTCGGCGCCGCCCGCGCGCAACGCGCGCGACGAGCCGACGAGGTCGGTGGCGAGCCGGTCGAGGTCGTCGGGCTGGAGGTCGCGGCCGGGGATCGCGTCCGGGTCGATGCCGGCGTACGTCGTCACGACGTCCAGCCCCACGCCGTCTGCGCGGCACGCAGGGTCTCGTCGGCCATCTGCTCGTCGCCCGCCTGGTAGAGCGCGGACGCGTCGGAGGCGGCGGTCGCGAGGGCCGCGACGCGTGCGAGGTTCGCGGCCGTCAGGGCGGTGTACGTCTCGACGAACGCCACGAGCTCGGTCGCGACGAGGGCGTCGTGCGCGGCGGCCATGACCTCGACGCACGTGTCTGTCGCTCGCCCGACGACGGCGGCGAGGTCCGTCGACGCCGTGTCGACGCGCTCGAGGACGCCGACCACGCCCGCGGGATCGATCCGCCACCCCGTCACCGGACCTGTCCTCGCGAAGTCGTGGCCGGGAGGTCGGTCGTGGTGCCTCGCGTCGTGCGCATCGCGTCCCCCTGCATGGTCCCGTCGGGCCGGTCGTCGTCCCCCGTCGAGCGCAGAGCGTGCCCGACCCGAGCCGACGCACGTCGAAGTTGTGCACAGGTCTGCGTCTCACAGGTGGCGCACGGGTCCGCTCCAGTGCCCGTCCGGGTTCGGGGCGTTGTGTGGTCCTCGACGACGGACGACGCGTGAGCCGAGGAGGACACGATGGACGACACGACCCGCACCGGCGGCACGCCCGGGGACGAGACGCCCCGATCGACGCGGGGCACGAGCCCGGAGCCGGCGACGGAGGGCACGGCGCCCGACAGGACCGGCACCACGGCCGGGCCCGCGGTGCCCGACGCGAGCACCACGGCAGACCGGCCGACGACGGCGGCAGCGTCGCAGCACGCCGCTCCAACGGGCGCACCTGCGCCGGTGGCAGCCGCTCCGGTGAGTGCACCCCCGCAGGTGCCGGCCGCACCGGCGAGCGGACTCGCGCCCGTGCCCGTCGCGCCCGCGGGTGCACCTACCGCCGTGCCGGTCGCTCCGGGCTACCCGGCCGCGGCAGAGGCCGCGCCGACCGGTCCGTACCCGCCGGGGGCCAGCTTCGGGCCGTTCCGCGCACCGACCGCCGCCGCGCCCGGCGGGCCCCGGATGCCCAAGCCGCCGCTGAGCGTGCGCCGCGGCGCCGCCGCCGGTGTGGTCGCCGGCGCGCTCGCGCTCGGCCTGGTGGTCGGTGGGGGCGCGGCGTGGGGGATCACGAGCGTGCTCGACGGGCACGACCGGCCCCAGGTGTCGGACGCCGAGTGGCCGTCGCGGCCGTGGTCCGACGGCGAGCGACCGACGATGCCCGACCTGCCCGACGGCCAGGCGCCGGGTGGCCGCACGGGTCCGGGTTCGAGCGACGACAGCAGCGGCACGGGCACGACGAGCGCGCAGACCGCGACCCCGGCGAGCGACGCGCAGCAGGTCGGCGTCGTGACGATCGCCAGCACGCTGGGCTACCAGGGCGGCGAGTCGGCCGGCACCGGCATGGTGCTGACGACCGACGGGCTGGTCCTGACGAACCACCACGTCGTCGAGGGTGCGACCTCGATCAGCGTCACCGTCGAGTCGACGGGACAGACCTACGCGGCGACGGTCGTCGGCTACGACGCGTCCGCCGACGTCGCGCTGCTGCAGCTCACGGACGCGTCGGGGCTCGCGACGGTCACGCTCGACGACGACGGCGGGGCGCAGGTCGGCGACGAGGTCACGGCCGTGGGCAACGCCGAGGGCACGGGCGACCTGGTGGCGGCGTCGGGTGCGGTCAGTGGGACGGACGAGACGATGACGGCGTCGACGTCCTCGTCGGGCAGCTCCGAGACGCTGAGCGGGCTGCTGGAGTTCTCCGCGGCCGTCGTCGGAGGCGACTCTGGTGGGCCGGTCCTCGACGACGAGGGCGAGGTCGTGGGCATGACGACGGCCGCGTCGGTCGGTGGCACCGCGACGGTCGCGTACGCGGTCGACATCGTCGACGCGGTCGCGGTCGTGCAGCAGATCGAGGCCGGGCACGCGGGCGACGGCGTCGTCCTCGGCTACCCGGCGTTCCTCGGCATCGGGCTCGGCGCCGACGACGGCACGGGCGCACGCGTCGCGGGCGTCCTCGACGGGACCCCCGCGGCCACGGCCGGACTCGCTGCGGGCGACGTCATCACGGCGGTCGACGGGACCGCGGTGACCAGCGCGGACGCGCTCGCCGCGGCGCTCGAGGGCCACGCGCCGGGCGACACGGTCACGCTCACGTGGAAGTCCGTCGCGGCGGGCACCTCGACCGAGGCCGCGGTCACGCTGGCGCAGGGCCCGGTCGGCTGACCGGGGACGGCCGACGCCGGTCGGCCGGCGCAGAGGACGGGCGGTGCCGCGGGAGGGGACGGCACCGCCCGTCGGCGCGTGCGTCGGACGTCGTCCCTACCCTGGGGCGATGACGACCGACGTCCGCCCCGCGCACGGGCGCTTCGAGGACTTCCGCCTGGTCGTCGGCACGAAGAGCCCGACCGCCGGCGGTTGCTGGTGCACCGCGTACCGCGACTCGTCGGTGCCGAACGACCAGCGTGCGGACTACATGCGGCAGCAGTGCGCGACGGATCCCGGGCCGGGCGTCCTCGCGTACGTCGACGACGAGCCCGCGGGCTGGTGCTCGGTGGCTCCGCGCTCGACGTACAGGCGGCTCATGCGCTCGCGGACGATCCCGTTCGTCGACGACCGCGACCCGTGGAGCGTCGTCTGCTTCGTCGTCCGGCCGCCGTTCCGCAAGCGCGGCCTGATGCACGTCCTGCTCGCCGGTGCGGTGGACCACGCGCGGGCGCACGGCGCGGAGGTCGTCGAGGGCTACCCGATCGAGGCCGGGGGCAGCCGCGTCGACCTGATCTCCGGGTACGTGGGCAGCGTCGAGCTGTTCGAGGCGGGCGGCTTCGTCGTCGTCGCGCCCACCTCGGGGCGGTCAGGGGGCCGTCCGCGCGTGGTCGTCCGTCGCGAGCTCTGAATGGGGCGCCGTCAGGACCGGTCGGCGAGCGCCGTCGCCAGGTCCGCACGGGTCCGCACACCGAGCTTCGTGTAGACGTTGCGCAGGTGGTACTCGATCGTCTTCGGGCTGAGGAACAGCGCCGCCGCCGCCTCGCGCGTCGTGCGGCCCGCGGCGAGCGTGCGGGCGACCTGCAGCTCCTGCGGCGTCAGGTGGTCGAGGCCCGTGACGTCCCGGCGGTGGGCGGTCGCTCCCGTCGCGCGGAGCTCGGCGACGGCCTGGTCGGCCCAGGGAGCGGCACCGAGCGCGTCGAACGTGCTGAGCGCCTCGCGCAGGTGGGTGCGGGCCTCGGTCCGACGACGTGCCCGACGCAGCCGCGACCCGTACGCGAGCCGGGTGCGCGCGGTCTCGAAGACGTCGGGGGTGCGCGCGTTCGCGGCCAGAGCGGCGCCGAACCACGTGTCGATCTCGGCGTCGGCGGCGACGAGCCCGCGGGCACGCGCGGCACGCGCGACCGACCACGGCTGGCCCTTCTCCTGCGCGCGCCGGGTGAGGTCGTCGACGAGCGGCAGGGCGTCGTCGACACGGTCGAGCCGCACGAGCGCGTCGACCATGTCGGCCGCGGGAGACACGTCGACGTCGCCGAAGCCGAGGTCGACGAGGAGCGCGACGAGCCGCAGGTAGGCGTCGAGCGCCTCCTGCGCGTCCCCGGCCCCGAGGGCGAGATCGCCGAGCGCCGCCATCGCCCACGCGCGGAAGAACCCGAGGTGCAGCGACGTCGCGAGGTCGAGCGCCTCGGCCGCGTGCGCGCGGCACGCGTCGACCGCGCCCTGCCGTGCCTCGAGCCACGCGAGTCCCGCGAGACCGGCGGCGAGGTCGGACGCCTGCCCGGCCTCGCGCGCCAGCCCGACCCCCTCCGTGTAGGTCGCCGCCGCGTCGTTCCAGCGGTCCGTCGTGGCCTGGTCCCGCGCGACGTAGAACAGCAGCATCGGCAGCGCGCCCAGGTCGGCGCGGCGGCGCAGGTGCGCGACGACGGTCGGGATGACGGCGCGCGCAGTGCCCGCCTCACGCAGGTAGAGCGGGCCGATGACGAGCCAGGGTGCGAGCGCCGGGTCCTCGAGCAGGGCGGGGTCGTCCGCGACGTGCGCCGTCGCGTCGTGCAGCCGATCCGGTCCGCCGGTGCCCGTGAGGATGTCGGCGACGCCGACGGCCATCGACCCGAGCCAGCGCGAGCGGTCGGTACGCAGGTCGGGCAGCAGGCCCTCGATACGACGTCCGACGTCCGCCGCGGTCGCGATGTCGCCCGCGTACTGCGCTGCCAGCACGCCCTCGGCCAGCAACGGGACGGCCGTGTCGGGGTCGTCGGCGCTCGACCCGGCCGCGACGAGCACGTCACGTGCCCGCTCGACGGACCCGGTCCGCGCGGTGACGGCACCCTCCAGCGCGGCGGCGCGCAGGGCGACGTCCGGCGTGCGGGGAAGCGCCGACGACGCGGCGAGCAGGTCGAGCGCCGTCTCGGGCTGACCCGCGCGCCACGCGGACTCCGCGGCGGTGACCCGTCGACGTGCCCGCACGGCAGGGTCCGGTGTGAGCGCCGCCGCGCGCTCGAACCCCGCAGCGGCGACCGCGTGCGCGCCCCGGTCGCGCGCGGCGGCCGCGGCGGCGTCGAGCGTCGCGGCGACGTCCTCGTCGGGGGCCGTGGTCGCCTCGCCGAGGTGCCACGCCCGTCGGTCGAGCGCCCCGGACGGGACGACGGCCGCGAGCGCACGGTGCACCGCGCGACGTTCGGCGGAGGTCGCCTCCGTCCAGACCGCCGACCGCACGAGGTCGTGCCGGAAGGCCACGCGTCCGGCGTCGACGGTGACGAGCCCGGCCGCCGCCGCCTCGTCGAGGTCGGAGGCGTCGGCGCCCAGCATCGTGCAGGCGGCCGCCGCGGCCGCCGGGTCGCCGACCGCGGCCGACGCCACCAGCAGTGCCGTCCGTGCCGCGGGGGACAGCGCGTCGGCCCTGGCCGCGAACGCGCGGGCGAGCGACGCCGGGACAGGGATGGGGGCGCCGTCGGGCAGCGCGCCGAGCGTGCCGTCGTCGGGCAGCTCGAGCAGCGCCAGCGGGTTGCCGCCCGTCGCCGCGAGCAGGCGCGACCGGTCCGGGGCGGACAGGCGGCGCCCCGCGCTCCGCAGGAGCACGTCGGCGTCGTCCTCGGGGAGACCGGTCAGGGTCATCGTCGGGAGACCTGCCTCGACGACGGTCGACGGCTGCCCCGCGCGGACCGCGAGCAGCACGACCACGGGGTCCGCCGTCAGGCGTCGCGCGGCAAACGTCAGCGCGTGCGCGGTCGGCGGGTCGAGCAGGTGCGCGTCGTCGACGACGAGCGCGAGGGGTGCGTCCTCCGCGGCGCGGCTCAGCAGCCCGAGGACACCCGCGCCGACGGCGAACCGCTCGCCCGCCGACCCGGGCCGTAGCGCGAGCGCCGCCCCGAGCGCGTCCGCCTGCGGTGCGGGCAACCCGTCGAGGTGGTCGAGCACCGGGCGCAGCAGCTGCAGCAGGCCGCCGAACGGGACGTCGCGCTCACCGACCACGCCCTGCGCGCGCAACGTCGTCATGCCGTGCGCGGCCGCGTCGTCGGCGGCGTCGTGCAGCAGTGCCGACTTGCCGATCCCCGCCTCGCCGACGACGACGAGCGTGCCGCCCTGCCCGACGCGCGCGCCGGCCGCCAGGGAGCGGATCACCTGGCGCTCGCGCTCGCGGCCGACCAGCACCGTCCCACTCTAGGGAGACCCCAGGGGGACCCCCTGATGCGACGCCGTAGCGCGGGCCGGGAGAGTCGAACCCGGACATTCCGTCCATGACATCCCGCTCAAGGAGAACCACCGTGACCCTCCAGGCCGACGCGCCGCAGCGCACCATCGATCCCGACAAGCTCATGTCCTTCGTCTTCCGTGCCGTCGATGAGGTCGGCGCCACGCTCAACACCGCGCTCGTCGTCATGGGCGACAAGCTCGGCTACTACCGCACGATGGCCGACGGCGAGCCGATCACCCCGGCGTCGCTCGCCGAGCGCACCGCGACCGCCGAGCCGTACGCGCGGGAGTGGCTGTCGGCGCAGGCCGCCGGCGGCTACGTCGAGTACGACCCGTCGACGCGCCGCTACACCCTGCCCGCCGAGCACGCGGCCGCGCTCGCCGACCCGACCAGCCCCGCGTACCTGCCCGGGTTCTTCCAGCTCGCCGCAGGCACCGTCCGTGACGCGCCGGAGATCCTCACCGCCGCGACCGACGGCGACGGGCTCGGGTGGCACGCGCACAACGGCGACGTGCACCACGGGTGCGAGCGGTTCTTCCGCACGATGTACAACGGGCACCTGCTGAACGAGTGGCTCCCGGCCCTGTCCGGCGTCGTGGAGAAGCTGACCGCCGGGGCGCGCGTGGCCGACGTCGGCTGCGGGCACGGTGCGTCGACGATCCTCATGGCGCAGGCGTTCCCGAACTCGACGTTCGTCGGGTCCGACTACCACGCGGCGTCCATCGCCGTCGCGCGGGCCCGGGCCGAGGAGGCCGGCGTCGCGGACCGCGTGACGTTCGAGGTCGCGTCGGCCACCGAGTTCACCGGACAGGGGTTCGACCTCGTGGCGATGTTCGACTGCCTGCACGACATGGGCGACCCCGTCGGCGCCGCGCGCTACGTCCGCCAGGCGCTCGCCGACGACGGCACCTGGATGGTCGTCGAGCCCAAGGCCGGCGACCGCGTCGAGGACAACCTCAACCCCGTCGGCCGCACGTACTACGGCTTCTCGACGCTCCTGTGCACGCCCGCGTCGCTGTCGCAGGACGTCGGCCTCGCGCTCGGCACGCAGGCCGGACCCGCGCGCATCCGCGACGTCGCGACCGCCGGCGGGTTCGATGGTTCGTTCCGCACCGCGGCCGCGACGCCTTTCAACAACGTGTTCGAGATCCGGCCGTGAGCAGTCCGCGAGCCCCGCGCCCGTCGCGAGCGCCCCAGGCCGCCGGTGCGGTCGGGCCGGGGCGAGGGGGTGACCTGGGGGCCGCGGCGGCGCAGACTGCGTCTGTGAGCCACGGCCCCCGGGCCACGCCCGGGCACCACCCCAGCCGCGCCGCCGATCCCGACGTCGAGGGCGTCGCGACGCGCGGCGACGTGCGGATCGCCTGGGCCGTCTACGGGGACCACCACGACGCGTTCGTCCCGACCGTGGTGCTCGTGCCGACGTGGTCGATCGTGCCGTCGCGGTTCTGGAAGCTGCAGGTCGGCTATCTCGCCCGGCACTTCCGCGTCGTCACCTTCGACGGGCGGGGGAGCGGCGCGTCCTCGCGACCCGTCGGTGCCGCCGCCTACACCGACACCGAGTACGCGGCCGACCTGCTCGCCGTCCTCGACGCCACGTCGACGGACGCGCCCGTGCTGGTGACCTTGTCGTGCGGTGCTGCCTGGGCCGTCCACCACGCCGCCCGGCACCCGTCCCGCGTGCGCGGGATCGTCGCGATCGCCCCGTCGTGCGGGCTCGACGTGCGCACCCCCGACCGCGACCACGTCCCCTGGCACGAGCCGCTCGACTCCACCGACGGCTGGGCGAAGTACAACAAGCACTACTGGCTCGGCGGCGGGTACGACGACTTCGTCGACTTCTTCTTCCGGCGCATGTTCCCCGAACCGCACTCGACGAAGCAGATCGAGGACTGCGTCGGGTGGGCGCACCAGATCACGCCATCGGTGCTGGCCGACACGACGGCCGGTCGGCTCGGGTGCGACGGCGCCGTGTGCGAGTCGATCGTGCCGCTCACGCGCGCCGTGACCTGCCCCGTGCTCGTCGTCCACGGCTCGGACGACCGCATCCGTCCTCTCGCGTTCGGCGAGCGCCTCGCCGAGCTCACCCGCGGGTCGCTCGTCGTCCTCGACGGCGCCGGCCACGGCCCGCCCGCGCGTGACCCCGTGAAGACGAACCACCTCATCCGCTCGTTCGTCGAACGCGTCGCCGGTCCTTCCGGCGCACCGCGCGTCGAGGGACCCGTGGTGATCCCGTCCGCGTCGTCCGTCGGGTCGGCATTCGACGCCGACAGGTCCCGGACAGGCCCCGCCGACGACGGACGCGCCGCGCCGACCCGCGTCGCCGGAGCCGGAGCCGCGGACGCCCTCGTCCGGCGCACCTGGACCCGTGCCCGCAACCGTCGACGTCGCGTGCTCTACCTGTCGTCCCCGATCGGCCTCGGGCACGCCCAGCGTGACGTCGCGATCGCCGCCGCGCTCCGCGAGCGTCGGCCCGACCTGGAGATCGACTGGCTCGCGCAGCACCCCGTGACCCGCGTCCTCGCCCAGCACGGCGAGCGCGTCCACCCCGCGTCCGCCTGGCTGCGCAACGAGTCCGGGCACGTCGAGCACGAGGCCGGCGAGCACGACCTGCACGCGTTCCAGGCGATCCGGCGCATGGACGAGATCCTCGTGAACAACTTCATGGTGTTCTCCGACGTCGTCGAGGGCGGCGACTACGACCTGGTCGTCGGGGACGAGGCGTGGGACGTCGACTACTTCCTCCACGAGAATCCCGAGCTCAAGCGGTTCGCGTTCGCGTGGATGACGGACTTCGTCGGCTGGCTGCCGATGCCCGACGGTGGCCCGCACGAGGCCGCGCTGACCGCCGACTACAACGCCGAGATGATCGAGCAACGTGCTCGCTTCGCGCGGGTGCGCGACCGGTCGGTGTTCGTCGGCTCGCTCGACGACGTCGTGGACCAGCCCTTCGGCCCGGACCTGCCGTCGATCCGTTCCTGGACCGCGGACAACTTCTCGTTCGCGGGCTACGTGACGGGCTTCGACCCGGTCGCGGCCGCCGCCGAGGCGCTTGCCGTGCGTGCCTCGCTCGGTGTCGGAACCGACGAGCGCCTGTGCGTCGTGACCGTCGGCGGCTCCGGCGTCGGCGGCCCGATGCTGCAGCGCGTGCTCGACGCCGTCCCCGCAGCCCGGTCGTTGGCCCCCGACCTCCGGTTCGTCGTCGTCGCCGGACCCCGCATCGACCCCGCATCGTTCTCCGCGCCGGACGGCGCGACCGTGCTCGGCTACGTCCCCGACCTCTACCGCCTGTCCGCCGCGTGCGACGTCGCCGTCGTGCAGGGCGGGCTCACCACCTGCATGGAGCTCACCGCCCTGCGCAAGCCGTTCGTGTACGTCCCGCTCCGCCACCACTTCGAGCAGTCGTTCCACGTCCGCGCCCGCCTCGACCGCTACGAGGCCGGCCGCCACCTGCCCTACGAGGAGGCGGTCGACCCCGACGGCCTGGCGGAAGCCATCGCCAAGGAGGCCGGCCGCGAGGTCGCCTACCGCCCCGTCGAGACCGACGGCGCAGCCCGCGCCGCCGACCTCCTCGCGGACCTCGTCTGACGGATGCGACGCCCGGGCGGGCGGTGAGCCGGGGACGGCATCAGCAGTCGTCGGGTTTCGGGATGTCGGTGCAGAGGTCGTCGACCAGCCGTGACCGCCGCTCCTCGACGGTGAAGGGCGCGCTCGTCGTCGCGGTCGTCGCCGTGCCGTTGACGTCGCGCCACACCGTCGTGCCGTCAACCCGGTAGCGGCCCTGCCAGGTCGTCGTCAGCGTGACCTGCACCGTGCCGAGCCGCTCGTAGAAGTGGAACGTGTCGTGGTTCGGCCAGGCATGCCCGGGGCTGGTCGTGACCAGGTCCGCGGACCCGTCGCCGAAGTCGTACCGGTAGCTCGCGGGCGTCGCCACCACGTCGACCCCGTACCCGAGCAGGTCCGTCCGCAACGTCTGCTCGGCGGGATCGGTCATGACGACCGTCTCCTTGTTGACCAGCACCCACCCCCGGTCCGGCTGCAACCGCAGCACAGGCGCCGCCAACGGCAACCGCCGGAAGTCCGCCGCCGTCATCGTCGGCACGGCGTCCTCCGGGCACGAGTACCCCAGCGCCAGCGTCCATTCGGCCGGCCACGGGTCGGTGAACTCAGCCCGCGTCTGCCGCCAGAGCGGGAGAACGGGCGGCCCGTCGACGCAGACGGGGACGGGAACCGTCGTGTTCGAGGGTCCGCACGCGATGCGTCCGTCGCCGTCGCTGTCGCCCTCACCGAAGGCGTCGTCCGCGTCGCCCATCTCCGTGCCGCCGCCGGTCGACATGTTGCACATCGGCGCTCGTGCGTAACGCGTCGTCGCGAGCCGCGGGTCGATGCTCCGTTGCCTTCTGAGCTCCCGCTCCGCCTCGAACGCATTCACCATGACTGCGTCACCCTCGGCGTCGGCCTCGTGAGTGACAGCGCCAGCGGCAGTCGCGACGGTCAACACGGCGCCCGTGACGACGACGATGGACAGTGTCCTCCACCGGATCACGGTGCACTCGCGGGCGTTGTCTCCCGAGCGACGACGTCGTAACTCACTTCCCGGATCTTCCACTCGCCGTTCTCGTGGACGACGGCGGCGTCGATCGCGTAGGTCTTGCGCTCGTCGTACCGCTTCGTCACCATCCCCGACGCCGTGACTTCGCGGGAGGGTTCTTCGACGAGCGTGAGCCTGATGGCAAACCATGCTCCCGGCGTGACTTCTGAGCCAGAGACGTCCGAGACCGCAACGCCTCCTCCTTCGGAGTGCCCCGCGCGAGAGATCAACTCGTCGATGGCGCCGTTCATGCTGCTGCAATACACGCAGTCCGGATGACTGAGCTGCTTCGTCTCGGTCGTGTCTCCGACCTGTTGGGCATAGGTGAGCAGCTGGAGCCAGTACCCGAGAACGGCTTCGGCTCCCGCGAGCGTTGCAGGACCGTCGAGGGCCGCCGGTCGCGTTGGCTTCACCCCGTCGGGCAGGCCCGCGACTTCGTCCGACCCGGATGCCAGCGATGGTGAGGGCGTGACACTCGGGGTGGGAGACGGCGCGCTCGTCGGTCGCGCAGAGTCTGCGACGACAGGTCGAGCGTCGGGCGAGCATCCGACGGCAGCGGCGACCATGAGACCAGCGATCAGTGCCGCGACGGCTGTACGGGTTCGGCCGTGCCCCCTTGCGCGGTTCGACATGGGGGCGAAGGTAGTCGAATCGGACATCTCGGCGGGAGCGTCATCCACAGCCCGGTCGCCCCGGCCGTCGAGTGCCGCTGCGGCCGTCCGCCCGGGAATCAGTGCGACGGGGGCGGCGTTGGGGCAGTAGGCTGGACCGTGCCGCTCCGCAGGTGAGCCTCGGGCCGGCAGCTTGAAAACTGAACATGGGGGTGATCGGTTTCGACGGTGATCGTCGAGCCAGGAGAAGCGGGTCGAGGACGCACGGTTATCTCGTCAACGCTCCGTGCAAATCATAGGTGCCGATAACAAGCGCACCGACTTCGCCCTCGCCGCCTGAGCGAGCTTCGAAGTCCGTCGGCCTAAGTACGCTCTCGACTTAGTTCCCGGCGTCATCTAGAGAGCCACTGCTGGTCCTCATCGTCAGTGTGAGGATCGGGACTTCTAGCTGACTGGGCCTGTCCACCTTCTCGTCCGTGGGAGTGGTGGAGGCCGAGAAAATCCATCACGGACTGCACCCGGAGAATCCCTGGTTCCACGTCATCGGACGCGGGTTCGATTCCCGCCACCTCCACGTACCGACGAAGGCCCGCCCTGCTCTGCAGGGCGGGCCTTCGTCGTGCGGCCGGGCGACCCCGTGTCAGGCGGGCGTACCGTCGGACAGCCCGCGGCGGAGGGCAAGGACTCTGTGCCGCTGGTTCGCAACGGTCGACGGCATGTCGGCGACGAGCCTGGCGACCGCCTCGTCATCCAGGAGCGCGGCGATCGATCCGGCCTCCTGGTCGAGGAGCTCGGCCATGCAGCGCCCGAGCCGGTGGATCGACGCGAGCTCGGGGTCGAAGTCGTACGACTCCAGGACCGCCACGTCGTCGTACGCGGCGTCGAGGATTGGGCCGCTCGTCTGCCAGTCGAGGATCGTCTGCAGATCGACGGCGTCGCGTCGGGTCTCCAGCCGTCGTTCGGACCACGCGCACAGCTTCAGGACGGTCAGCCCGGCGACGGTGGGGACCAGCACCTCGAGCCCACCGGGGAGCAGCACGGTCTCAGCCTTGGCGTGCGCCTCACGGAGCCCGAGCGCGCTCATGCGCGTCCCGTCACCCCAGTCGAGCACGCGCCCGCGCGTCTCGACCCCGCCGAAGGGGACGACGTCGAGCGGGACACCGGACACGCGGAACCTGTGCCGTGCGCGACCGTCGGGGGTCAGATGCGAGGCCATCGTCCGGAATGCGGCCCAGGACGCGACGGCGACCGCGACGTCGACGTCACGGGTCGCACGTGCGGGCTGCGTGCCGACCGTCGCCGCGGCCAGGATGTCGCGTGCGGTGGCGCCGACGACCATCAGCGGGACGCTGTGGCGGTCAGCGAGCGGCTGGATCTCGGCCAGCACCAGCGCGGCGATCCCGAGGCTAGGTTCGGTCGAGCTCGACAAGTCGATCATCGACAGCCCTGATCCTCTCTGCGTGCTCGCGCTGCCGCGGATCGCCCGACGACACCAGGTCGGCGTAGACGAGCGGTGACGAGACCATGCCCGCGGAGTCGTCCGGCACGCGCCAGAAGCGTCGCCTGAGGCGAACCGGTCCGTCGTCGTCGGGCCGCAGCCGGAAGGCGGCGACGAGTGAAGCAGGTACGGCGTCGACGTAGAAGGTGGCAGTCGCCGGTCGCAGGTGGTCGTCGATGCGGGAGGCCGCCAGCTCGCCGCCGAGCTGTGCGCCGTGGCTGAGGAGGGCGTGCTCGAGCTCGTCGGCCCGGCCGGTGTCAGGCAGGGCGAACGAGCCGAGCTCCAACTTGCGTGCCAGGTTCACGGTGTAGGACTCGGCCCAACGGTCGAGGAGCTCACCGGCGCGGTTCAGGGCGGTGTCCTGTCCGGAACCGACGACGTACCCGGCGTCGGACAGTGCGCCGATCACCGAGTGCACGGTGCCGATCGACGTCCCGCTGGCGGCCGCGATCTCACGCACGGGCCGACCGACGAGGTCCTTCCGCGCCAGGAGGGCGAAGACCACCTGTGCTCCTGAGCGGGTGAACGCCCTGGATGCCGTGGGGTCCTTGCGCGGCGGAGCGGGCGTCGCGGGCCGTTGCCCGAGCACGTCGAGCGACATCCCGTCCCACGCGAGGCTCACGTTCCCCGCCGCGTCAACGAACGCCACACCGCGCTTGCGCAGCACCTCGGCGGCGGCTGTAGGCACGTAGGGGGCGACGACCAGGACGGGTAAACCCCCGGGGAGCGGCAGGGCGGTGGCGCGCTGACGGTCGACCTGGCCGAGCTTGACGAGGGTCGGGAAGCGCGCGGAGCCGCGTGTGCCGGCGTCGAGCGTGAGGACCGCGTCGAACCGGGCGGGGACGTCGCCCTCGCGCAGCGCGCGAATCTCCCACCGCGCGAGGACGTCGATCGCCGCGTCCAGCAGGCTGTTCACATTGTGATCGTGTTCATTCCCGGTGAACATGCGTCAAGTTTGAACGACTTCGAACGCCCGTGCAAGGTGCGACCGAGGCCGCTGCCGATCGTCCGGGACGACCCCCCGCGTCAGAAGACCTGGCGGAGGTTGGCGCGGGTGAGGTCGAGGAGCTCGTCGCCGCGGCCCGAGAGCAGGGTGCGGAGGGCGTAGAGGGCGAAGCCCTTGGCCTGGTCGAGCTTGACCGACGGCGGGATCGTGAGCTCCTGACGCTCGGTGACGACGTCGATGAGCGCGGGACCGTCGTAGGCGAACGCCTCCTTCAGCGCCCCGTGCAGGTCGGCGGACGCGTCGACGCGGAACGCCTTGAGCCCGGCGGCCTCGGCGATCGCGGCGAAGCTCGGGTTCTCGAGATCGGTGGCGTTGGTGACGAAGCCGGCGGCCTTCATCTCGAGCTCGACGAAGTTGAGGGACGCGTTGTTGAAGACGACGACCTTCACGGGCAGGCGGTTCTGCGTGAGGGTCAGGAGCTCGCCGAGGAGCATCGCGACGCCGCCGTCGCCGGACATCGCGACGACCTGGCGGCCTGTGGCGGCCGCCGCGCCGACGGCCTGGGGCAGCGCGTTGGCCATCGATCCGTGGATGAACGACCCGATGAGCGAGCGCCGGCCGTTCATGCGCAGGTAGCGGGCGGCCCAGATGACGGGGGAGCCGACGTCGGGGATGAAGACGGCGTCGTCGGCGGCGAGCTCGTCGATGACGCGCGCGACGTACTGCGGGTGCAGCGGCTGCGTGCCCTTGCGCGGGGTGGCGAGGTCGTCGAGCTTCGTGCGCGTCTTGGCGTAGTGCGCGAGGGCCTCGTCGAGGTGCTCGCGGTCGGTCTGCTGCGGGAGCAGGGGGAGGAGCGCGTCGACGGTCTCGGCGACGTCGCCGACGAGGCCGAGGGCGAGCGGTGTGCGGCGACCGAGGTGCTCGCCGCGCAGGTCGATCTGGACGACCTTCGCCTTCTCGGGGATGAAGGCCCGGTACGGGAAGTCGGTGCCGAGCATGATCAGCGTGTCGGCGGCCTCCATCGCCTTGTACCCGGAGGCGAAGCCCAGCAGGCCGGTCATGCCGACGTCGTAGGGGTTGTCGTGCTCGACGAACTGCTTGGAGCGCAGGGTGTGCACGACGGGCGCGGCGAGCTTGCCCGCCAGTGCGACGACCTGGTCGTGGGCGTGCTCGGCGCCGGCTCCCGCGAGGATCGTCACGCGCTTGGCGTCGTTCAGGAGCGCGGCCGCCTCGTCGAGCTCGGACGACGACGGCAGCACGCGCGGGCGCGTCGCGCGGACCGGGGTCGCGGTGGTGTCGAGCGCCTCGGACAGGGCGACGTCGCCGGGGATCACGACGACGGCCACGCCGCGCCTCTCGAGCGCGGTCTGGATCGCGGTGCGCAGGATGCGCGGCATCTGGGTGGGCGACGAGACGTACTCGGAGTAGACCGACGCCTCGCGGAACAGCTCCTGCGGGTGCGTCTCCTGGAAGTAGCCGCTGCCGATCTCCTCGGTGGGGATGTGCGCGGCGATCGCCAGGACGGGGACGCGCGAGCGCTGCGCGTCGTAGAGGCCGTTGATGAGGTGCAGGTTGCCCGGGCCGGCGCTGCCGACCGCGACGGCGAGCTCGCCCGTGAGGGCGGCCTCGGCCCCGGCGGCGAACGCGGCGGCTTCCTCGTGGCGCACGTGCACCCAGTCGATGCCGGAGCCGCGCAGCGCGTCCGTGAAGCCGTTGAGCGAGTCCCCGGGGATGCCGTACACGCGCTTCACGCCCGAGGCGACGAGGGTGTCGACGATGTTCTTGGCGACGGTGGTCATGGTCCTTCTCTCGGTGGTGGTGTCGTCGCGAAGGTCAGGACGCGGCGGTGGTTGCGGTGGTCGGCGCGGCGACGGCGGGCCAGACGAGGTCGCAGACCTGCCGGGCGAGGTCGTCGTCGAGGGGGGCGTGACCCCAGACGAGCCGGTGGTAGACGGGGGCGAACAGCACGTCGACGACGAGTGTGGTGTCGACGTCGGCGCGGACGCCGCCCTGCTGGACGCCGCGCTCCAGGTGGTGCGCCGCGGTCGCGCGCCGTGGTTCGAGCCAGCGCTCGAGCATCGCGACGCCGACCGCACGGTCGCTCGCGGCCGCCGCGAGGAGCTGGCGGACGAGCTGCCCGGCGGGGGTGTCGCGCAGCAGCGTGACGAGGGCGTCGACCTGGAGCGTCAGCGCCTCACGGACGGGGAGCGCGTCGTCGAACTCGATGCTCTCGTGGAACCGGTCGAGCAGCCCTTCGGCGAGCACCGCGGCCGACGACGGCCACCACTTGTAGATCGTCGTCCGGGAGACGCCGGCGCGCGACGCGACCGCGTCGATCGTCGGGACCCGGCCGCCCTCGAGCGCGAGGTCGGTCGCGGCGTCGAGGATCGCGTGCCGGGTCCGCTCGGAGCGGGGGCGTCCGGCGCGCGGTGACGACGAATTACTGGACACGTTGTCCACAATAAGCCTGCCTCGCGCGGACGGCACGCCGACGTGGTCGACGTCACGACGCCCGACGGCGACGCCCGGCGACGACCTGCCGACGCGTGCACGCGGCAGGAACGCGCGACCGTGCCGGACGTGCCAAGGTGCACTCGAGAGCGACGACGACGAGGAGGCTGTGATGCCCGACGCACCGGTCCCGTTCGAGGTCCACGAGTCCGGCGCCTACCTGCACGGCACCAAGGCCGACCTGGCCGTGGGGTCGCTGATCGAGGCCGGTCGACGGTCGAACTACGGCGCAGGCCGCGCCGCCGGGTTCGTCTACGTCACGCAGACGCTCGACGCCGCGACGTGGGGTGCCGAGCTCGCCGCGGGCGACGGACGCGGACGGATCTACGTGGTCGAGCCGACCGGCGACCTCGAGGACGACCCGAACGTCACCGACCAGCGCTTCCCGGGGAACCCCACGCGGTCGTACCGCACGCGCGAGCCGGTGCGCGTCGTCGGGGAGATCGCCGACTGGGTCGGTCACCCGCCCGAGCAGCTCGCGACGATGCGCGCGCACCTCGACGAGCTCGACCGGCAGGGCGTCGAGGCGATCGAGGACTGACGGCCGGCGCGCCTCGACACGTCCCCGCGCAGGGGAGTCCGAGGTCGGGCCGATGGTCCCGGGCCACGGCACCGTCGCCCTCGCTAGCGTCGAGGGGACGACTCGGTGCGGAGCGGACCATGACCAGCATCAAAGACGCAGCGGACACGTTCCTGGAGTCCCGGCGGATCGCCGTCACGGGCGTCTCACGGACACCGGAGAGCCACGGCGCGAATGTCGTGTACCGACGCCTGCGGGAGGTGGGGTACGAGGTGTTCGCGGTCAACCCCCACGCCGCCACGGTGGAGGGTGACCGGGCGTACGAGACGCTGGGCGCGATCCCGGGCGGCGTCGACGCGGTCGTCGTCGCGACCCGGCCCGAGCACGCGCGGGCGACCGTGCAGGAGGCGATCGACCTCGGCGTCGGGCAGGTGTGGATGCACCGCTCGGTGGACCGCGGCAGCGTCGACGACGACGCCGCGCGGCTCGGTCGCGAGCACGGTCTCACCGTCATCGACGGCGGCTGCCCGCTCATGTACGGGCGGGCCGCGGACCGCGGTCACCGCGTGATGTGCCGCCTCATGACCCTCACGCGACGGGTCCCGCGCGAGGTCTGACCAGGGGTCAGCTGGCGTCGAGGGACAGCCGGACGCCGTCGTCCTGCTCGCCGACGTACAGCGACCAGGTCACGCCGTCGACGACCTTGGTCCAGGTCACGGAGCCGTCCGTCGCGGTCGGATCGGTCCAGCCGGAGTCCTCGGCGCTCGCCGTCAGCGCCGCGACGACGTCGGTCGTCGTGGTGCCGTCCCCGGGCACGAGCGTCTTCGCCGCCTTCGCGACGACGCGCTGGCCCAGCGACGAGCCGCCGTCGCGCGTCACGACGTCCTGCACGGTCGTGCCGGGCACCTCGAGCGTCCACACCGGCTCCGACCGGAGCCGCGCGAGCGTCCCGTCGCCCGACGAGCAGGCCACGAGCGCCGCGAGCGCGAGGACGGCGACGAACGTCGCGGTCACGCGGCGCCACGTGGCGTGCACTCAGTCCTCCTGACGACGTGTCCGTCGGGCCGCCGTGGCCGCCC
The DNA here is from genome assembly GCF_010119915.1 of Cellulomonas sp. H30R-01. NCBI lineage: Bacteria > Bacillati > Actinomycetota > Actinomycetes > Micrococcales > Cellulomonadaceae > Cellulomonas > Cellulomonas sp. H30R-01. The sequence continues at coordinate 691,958 of NZ_CP048210.1, forward strand.
CGAGGACGGTCAGGGCGCCGACGGCCACCGCCAGCATGGCCCAGCGGAGGACCTCGCCGGCATCGGAACCCGTCGTGGCGAGCGGAGACGACCCGGACGGCCCAGCGGCGAGCACCTCCGAGGCCGGCTCGGGGCTCGCGGACGCGGCCGGCGGGACGACGGGACCGCCCGGCGTCGGCGCGCCCGTCGGGGGAGAGGTCGGCGTCGCCGGCCCCGACGCGGACCGCACGCCGAAGCCCACGCCCTCGACGGCGGCACCCACGCCGGACAGGACGACCGACTCGACCGACGACCCGACGACCGTGCCACCGGCGGTCCCGGCGCCCGACGCCGCGACGGGCGCACCGGACCGGGCCGAGACGGCCCCTGCCGCACGCAGCACGTACGTGCCGGGCAGCAGGCCGGTGACCGACCACGAGCCGTCGGCGGCGCTGACCGCAGCCGCCGTGACGGGTGTGCCACCGGCGTCGTTCCCCGTGAGGGTGACCGCGACACCGGCCGCTGGGCCCTCGCCCGCCTCGCGGAGCCCGTCGGCGTCGGCGTCCTCGAACACCGCGCCGGAGACCGTCGACGACGCGACCACGCCCGGGTCGTCGGCCTCGAACACGACGACCTCCGGGTCCGTCTCCAGCACGAACGGCGAGGGGTCGCACGCGTCGCCGACGCCGTCGCCGTCGTGGTCCTCCTGACCCGGGTCGGCCACCGTCGGGCAGACGTCGACGTCCGCGGGCGTCTCGTCACCGTCGTCCGTGATCGCGAGCGGTGTCGTCGCGATGCTCGCACGGCCCGCGGAGTCGGTGACCCGGACCGCGAGGTACGCGTCGACGAGCGCGCCGAACATGTGCTCGAGCGTCGGGGTCGACGTCGTCACGTCGTACGAGCCGTCGCCGTCGAGGTCCCACTCGAACGAGACCAGGTCGCCGGTCGTCGCGTACGAGCCGCGCGCATCGAGGCGCAGCGTGTCGCCGACGCGCGCCACGTACGGTCCCTGGACCCATGCGTACGGCTTGTCCATCGCGGTCGAGATGGTGTCCAGGAGCGTCTCGGCGACGTCGAGCGACGTCGTGGTCGACCCGCCCGTACCGGCGGCGACGGCCTCGACGCTCGGTGCGAACGCCCCGGTGCCCACGTCGATCGGGTAGACCTCGACCGGGTCGACCGCGAGGGCGTTCGCGATCACCGTCGCCGACGTGAGGCCGCTCATCGGTTCCGGGTCGTGCGCGGGCGCGTCGCTGATCGGGATCAGGACCTTCTTGACGCCCGGCCGCCAGGGCAGGTCGATCGCGGCCTGCATGCCGGACAGGGCCGTCTCCGGCCAGTCGCCGCCGCCGTCCGCCACCATGCCCGCGAGCGCCGTGCGGATCGCGTCGGGGTCGGACGTGAACGGCAGGTCGACGCGCGCGGCGTAGTCACCGTCCCAGCCGGTGTAGACGGGGTCGTCCCGGAAGGTGACGAGTGCGAACCGGTACGAGCCGGAGCTCGCCGCGAGGTGGTCGACCATGCGCGTCGCGGTGTCCTTCACCGACTGCAGGACCCAGTCCATCGACCCGGTCGTGTCGATCGCGAACACGAGGTCGATGCTCCCCGCCGACGCCGACGGGACGCGCCCGGGGACGCTCGACGACCGCAGCAGCGTCGACTCCTCGTAGTGGCCCTTCGTCGTGGGGTGGTACCACTCGGCCATCGTCACCGAGTCGAACTCGTGGATCCACCGGTCGTCGTTGCGGTTCGTCGCCGACGGGTCGGGCTCGTGCCCCGCGAAGTGCTCCTTCACCGTGTCGACGTAGGACACGAACGGCCTCCCCGCGGCCGTGTTGGCCCGCGCGACGGCGGCCCGCTGCGCCGCGTCACCCTCGTCGCCCAGCGCGCGCACCTCGTGCCCGATGTCGTAGGTGTCGCCGGACACGAACGGCAGGCGGTCCCGCAGGCTGCGGAGGACGAACGAGTCCGTGTTCGACAGGTACGGGTAGGAGAGCAGGACGACCTTCGCGTCCGGACGCATCCGGTCGCGCAGGCGGCCCAGCAGGTCCGTCAGGTCGTCCTCGAGCTGGCCGATCCCGGCGCGCGCGTCCGTGACCTTCTCCCGGCAGTCGCCCGGGTCGCGGAAGCCGACCGCGAAGCACTGCTTCACGATGTCCGCGAAGCCGAGGTCGTTGCCGCCCATCGTGAAGACCACGACGTCGGTGTCGCGGCCGACCGCCTCGATCTGGGCGCGCAGGTAGCGCTGGCAGTCCACCGCGAACGTGCCTCGCACCGTGTCCCAGATCGCGACCGAGTACTCGAAGTACTCCTCGTCGACGTACTTCGTCGAGCAGACCTTCGCCGCCTTGGCCGCCGCGAGGCCCTCCTCCTGCGTCCGCCCGATCGTGCCGCCCGGCACGTAGGCCATGTGCGAGTCCATCTTGCGGTCGGTCAGCACGTTCTGGGACACCGCGCCCGAGCACGCACGCGTCACGAACGTGACGTGGTTGCCCTGGTCCGCCAGCCACTCGCTGTACTCCGCGGCCCAGCTGTCGTGCGACCGGTAGCAGTCCGCCGGCCCGTAGTACGCGCCCGCACCGTTGCCTGCCGAGTACGAGTCGCCGATCTGCACGACCTTGATCGCGTCGCCGGTCGGCGCCGCCTGCGCGGGTGCGAGCCCGACCGCGACCAGGAGGGAGGCCGCGACGGCGGCCAGGGTCGCCGCAGCCGTGGCGCGGTGGAGGAGCGGGCGTCGCGGACGCATCGGGGGCCTTTCGCAGGGGAGTGGAGCAGCCGCGACGCTAACGCCCGATCTGTCCGGTTTCGGACGAGACGGGCGATCGTCACCCGTCCGCCGGGGGACATCACCCGCGCGGCCCCGCCCCGGCGGAGGACCGGACGACGCCGCGCTGGGCGTCGCGCGCGAGCAACAGTCCGACCACACTCGGCGCATGGAGTACGTCGGTGTCGACCTCGCGTGGGGCGCGCGGGCGCGGACGGGGGTCGCCGTGCTCGACGACACCGGACGCCTCGTCCGGTCGGCGACCGTCCGGACCGACGACGAGATCGCCGCCGTGATCGGTCGGTCGGACGCCGGTCCGCGCGTGGTCGCGATCGACGCGCCGATCGTCGTGCCGAACGCGACCGGCTCGCGGACGGCGGAGAAGCTCCTGCACCAGCAGTTCGGGCGGTACGACGCGGGCGCCCACCCGTCGAACCGGTCGCGGCCATACCTCGATCCGCCGCGCGCCGCTCGGCTCGCCGACGCGCACGGCTGGGACGTCGACCCTGCCCACCGGCCCGACGGCACGAGGACCGTGGCCATCGAGGTCTACCCGCACCCGGCGATGGTCGCGCTGTTCGGTCTGGGGCGGGTCATCCCGTACAAGGTGAAGCCCGGACGGTCTCGCGAGGCCTTGCGCGACGCGTGGGGCGCGCTGCTCGACCACGTCGACCGCGTGTGCGGGCCTGTGCTCCGGACGGACGAGAACCAGCGGTGGGCGGAGATCCGTCGGACCGTCGCGGGCGCCGCGCGGATCTCCGAGCTCCGGTCGGTCGAGGACGAGGTCGACGCGATCGTCTGCGCATACCTGGCGTGGCTCTGGGGAACCGGCGACGAGCGGATGACCGTCCTGGGTGACGTCCGGGACGGATACGTCGTGGTCCCCGGTCCGCCGACCGTGCCTCCCGCGCCGCGTGCCGGACGGACCCTGCCGCGACCGCGCTGACCGCGGCCGCGTCGACGTCAGGCGCGGGGGTCGACGCGGTCCGTGCCCGTGCGGCCAGGGTCTGCGGCGCTCGGGTCGGTGCGGACGTCCCGCTCGGCGGGGTTCGGGTCGGTGCGGACGTCCGGGTCGATGCGGTCGGCCTGGCCGAGCCGCTCGTCGAGCTCGGCGCGGGCGTCGGTGGCCTCGCTCGCCCGGGCGCGGGCCTCGTTCTGCATCGCGGCGGCGTCGGCGGCGCGCGCGTCGGCCTCGGCCTGGGCGAGCCGGGCCTGGGCGTCGATGCGCGCTGCCTCGGCCTCGCGGCGCTGGACCTCGACCTGGCGGGCGGCCGCCTCCTCGCGGATCTTCTGGGCGCGGGCGCGGTCGGCCTCGACCTTGCGGGCGCCGCGGCGTCGGCTCAGCACGACCGCGACGACGACCAGGAGCAGGACGACGACGATCGCGACGATGATCCAGCCGGTGGTGTCCATGGTGGTACCTCCTCGAGGAGACCGGTCCTGGCATTGGACTGCCGTCCGGGACGGGGCGCAACCGGACGCCTGCCCGGTCGTGGCGACCGGCTGGACGGCCGCTGGGGGGTGCCGCCGTCCAGCCGGAGCCCGCTCGCCCCCGCGGTCGGTCGCCGTCGGGCGCCGTCAGGCGCGGTCGCGGAAGAGCAGCAGCGCCTCGCCCTGGCCGCCACCGCCGCACAGCGCGACGGCCGCGCGTCCGGAGCCGCGGCGGGCGAGCTCGAGGGCGGCGTGGCCGGCGAGGCGCGCGCCGGACGCGCCGATGGGGTGGCCCAGCGCGATCGCGCCGCCGTGCAGGTTGGTGCGTTCGAGCGGGTAGTCGAGGTCGGCAAGCGACTGGGCGACGACCGAGCCGAACGCCTCGTTGATCTCGACGAGGTCGAGGTGGCCGACGTCCCACCCGGCGCGCTTCACGGCGGCCTCGATGGCGCGTGCGGGCTGCGAGTGCAGCGACGTGTCCGGCCCGGCGACCTGGCCCCATGCACCGACGGTGCACAGGACGGGCCAGCCGCGGGACTCGGCGACGTCGCGCGCGGCCACGACGACGGCGGCCGCGCCGTCCGTCAGCGGCGACGCGTTGCCGGCGGTGATCGTGCCGTCGGGCGCGAACGCGGGGCGCAGCGCACCGAGGGACTCGATCGTCGTGGTCGGGCGGATGCCCTCGTCGGCGTCGACCGTGACGGGGTCGCCGCGGCGCTGCGGGACGGGGACGGGCACGATCTCCTCCGCGAAGACCCCCGACGTCACCGCGGCGGCGGCGCGCAGGTGGCTCGCGAGCGCGACCTCGTCCTGGGCGAACCGCGTGATGCCGAGCGCCGCGTTGCCACGCTCGGTCGACGCGCCCATGGACTCGCCGTCGAAGGCGTCGGTCAGGCCGTCCCGCGCGAGGGAGTCGGCGGCGGTGATGTCGCCGTACGTCCAGCCGCGGCGGGAGCCGGGCAGCAGGTGCGGCGCGAGGCTCATCGACTCCTGACCGCCCGCCACGACGACGTCGGCCTCGTCGCAGCGGATCAGGCGGGCCGCGTCGATGATCGCCGTGAGGCCTGAGAGGCACACCTTGTTCACGGTGGTCGCCGGGACGGTCCAGGGCAGGCCGGCCAGGTGGGCGGCCTGGCGGGCCGGGTTCTGGCCCGCGCCCGCGAGGACGACCTGGCCCATGAGGACGGCGTCCACGGCGGTCGGGCGGATGCGCGCGCGCTCGACGGCGCCGCGGATGGCGGCCGCGCCGAGCTGGGCCGCCGTCAGCGTCGACTGCGCGCCGCCCAGGCGCGTCATGGGGGTGCGGGCGAACGAGACGAGCACCGCGTCGCGACCGGTCATGTCAGCACCATCTCCCGTACGTCGTCGCTGGTCAGCAGGACGACCGCGGAGGTCGCGGCGACGACGTCGGACACGCTGACGCCGGGCGCGCACTCGCGCAGCAGCAGGCCGTCCGCGGTCACGTCGAGGACGGCGAGGTCGGTGATGATCCGGTCGACGACGCCCACGCCGGTCAGGGGCAGGGTGCACCGCGGCAGGATCTTCGCGGAGCCGTCGCGCGCGACGTGCTCCATGAGGACGACGATCCGGCGGGCGCCGTGCACGAGGTCCATCGCGCCACCCATGCCCTTGACCATCTTCCCGGGGATCATCCAGTTGGCGATGTCGCCGCCGGCGGAGACCTGCATCGCGCCGAGCACGGCGACGTCGACCTTGCCGCCGCGGATCATGCCGAACGACGTGGCGGAGTCGAAGAACGACGCTCCCGGCGACAGCGTGATGGTCTCCTTGCCCGCGTTGATCAGGTCGGGGTCGACCTCGTCGTCCGTGGGGTAGGGGCCGACGCCGAGCACGCCGTTCTCGGACTGGAGCACGACCTCGACCCCGGGCGGCAGGTGGTTCGGGACGAGCGTCGGCAGGCCGATGCCGAGGTTCACGTAGGCGCCGTCGGGCAGCTCGCGGGCGGCGCGTGCCGCCATCTGCTCACGTGTGAGGGTCACGACGCACCTCCGGCCCGCAGCGTCCGCCGCTCGATGCGCTTGTCCGCGGCCTCGGCCTGCGTGAGCGGGACGACGCGGTCGACGAAGACCCCGGGCAGGTGGATCGCGTCCGGGTCGAGCTCACCGACGGGTACCAGGTGCTCGACCTCGGCGATCGCGACGCGACCCGCGGCCGCGCACAGCGGGTTGAAGTTCCGGGCCGACCGGTGGAAGACGAGGTTGCCCGCACGGTCGCCCACCGCCGCGCGGACCAGCGCGAAGTCCGCGGTGATCGCCTCCTCGCGCACGTACTCGTGCTCCTCGCCGCGGACCGTGAAGCGCTCGACGGGCTTGGGCGGGGACGCGACCGCCACGCCGCCGTCGGCGTCGTACCGCCAGGGCAGTCCGCCCTCGGCGACCTGCGTGCCCACGCCGGTGCGCGTGTAGAACGCGGCGATGCCGCTGCCGCCCGCGCGCAGCCGCTCGGCGAGCGTCCCCTGCGGGGTGAGCTCGACCTCGAGCTCGCCCGCCAGGTACTGGCGCGCGAACTCCTTGTTCTCCCCGACGTACGACGCCACGACCCGCCGCAGCCGCCGCTCCTGGAGCAGCAGCCCCAGCCCCCAGTCGTCGACGCCGCAGTTGTTGCTCACGACCTCGAGATCCTGCGTGCCGGCGTCGAGCAGCGCGCGGATCAGCACGCTCGGGATGCCGCACAGACCGAACCCGCCGACGGCCAGCGTCGCGCCGTCGGGGATGTCGGCCACCGCGTGGGCGGCCGAGCGGACGACCTTGTCCATCGTGCCCCTTCCCTCCAGAGGTCCCTGAGCCCGGTGCGGTCAGACCATCGCGAGCACCGACGCGGGCCGGGCGAGCACGCGGCCCACGTCGGCCAGGAAGCGCGACGCCTGCTCACCGTCGACCACGCGGTGGTCGAACGAGACCGTGAGCGTCAGCACGTCGCGCAGCGCGACCGCGCCCTCGTGCTCCCACGGCTGCCGGCGGACCGCCCCGACGGCGACGATCGCCGACTGCCCGGGCACGAGGATCGGTGTGCCGCCGTCGACGCCGAAGACGCCCACGTTCGTGAGGGTGAGCGTGCCGCCGGACAGGTCGGCGGGCGTCGTCGTGCCCGCGCGGGCCGACTCGGTGAGGACACGCAGCGCGTCGGCCAGGTCCGGCAGGCGCAGCGTGTCGGCGTCGTGCACGACCGGGACGAGCAGCCCGCGCGGCGTCGCGGCCGCGATGCCGAGACCGACGTGCGCGTGCCGGACGATCTCGCCCGCGGGCTCGTCCCAGCGCGCGTTGAGGTCCGGGTGGTCGCGCACGGCGAGCGTCACGGCCTTCGCGACGAGCGCGAGGAGCGTGACGCGGTGCCCGTCCATCGCGCGGTCCGCGCGCAGGTCGGCGAGCAGCCCGGTCGTGGGTGTCACGTCGACCGTGAGGAACACCGACGCGTGCGGGGCGGTGAACGCGCTCGCGACCATCGCGGCCGCGGTCTGCTTGCGGACACCCGTGACGGGGACGCGGACCTCCTGCGGCGAGGGTGTCGCCGGGCGTGCAGGGGCGGCGGCGGACGACGACCGGGCGACGGCCGGCACCGGCGACGACGCCCTCGCGCCGCCCGGAGCCGCGGCGGGGGCCGACGGCGTCCCGCGCGGGGGCGTCGTGCCGGTCGGGACGAGCGCGTGCAGCACGTCGTCGCGCGTGATCTGGCCCGACGGGCCCGTGCCCTGGACGCGCTCGAGGTGCACGCCGAGGTCGTGCGCGAGCTTGCGGACGGGCGGGGTCGGGCGCGGGGGAGCGGCGACGGTGCCGCCGGGCTCGCCGGCGACGACGGCGTCCGGCGGGTGCGCGTGCGTCCGGTCGTGGCCGTGGCCGTTCGTCGACGCGTGCGCCGCGAGCCAGGCCGCCGAGCGGGGACGGCGGTGCGGCCGCGCCGACGCCTCGACGAGCGGGCCGTACCCGACGAGCACCGACGTCCGCTCGGGGACGGCCTGCGCGGCGGGCTCGGCAACCTCCGCCGACTCCGTCGCGGGCGCCCCGACGCGCGCAGCCGCCGCCGGCGCGAGCGGGGCGGTCGACCCGGCGGGGACGACGTCGGCCGCCGTCTCGGGCACGTGCGCCTCGGGCGCGGGGGCCACGTCGGGCGCCGCGTCGGCCGGGGTGGCCGACGGCGACCGGTCGCCGGTCGCGGCGGTGTCGGGGACGGCGATCGTCAGGAGCGGGCCGCCGACGGCGACCGTGGTGCCGGGTTCGACGAGCAGCGCCTCGACGACACCCGCCCACGGTGAGGGCAGCTGCACGAGCGCCTTCGCGGTCTCGACCTCGGCGACGACCTGGTTGAGCGTGACGGTGTCGCCGACGGCGACGAGCCACTCGACGAGGTCGGACTCCGTCAGGCCCTCGCCCAGGTCGGGCAGCGTGACGGTGCGGACCGTCCGGTCGGCGCTCATGACGCGCTCCCGACGGGTGCGGCACCGCGGGCGTGCTCGGCGTCGGCGACGGCGCTCTCGGGTGGCTCGTCGTCCGCCCGCACCGACGGGACGAACCCGCTGAGCGAGTGCGGCCGTCCGAGCACGCGGTCGACCGCGTCGAGGATCCGGTCGAGGTCGGGCAGGAAGTGCTCCTCGACCTTGGCGGGCGGGTAGGGGACGTCGAACCCGGTGACGCGCGCGACGGGGGCGGTGAGCACGTCCCAGCAGCGCTCGGTCACGGATGCGGCGATCTCCGCGCCGAGCCCGCCGCTGCGCTGCGCCTCGTGGGCGACGACGAGCCGCCGGGTGCGTCGCACGGACGCCTCCAGGGTGTCGAGGTCGAGCGGCGAGAGCGACCGCAGGTCGACGACCTCGACGGAGACGCCCTCGTCGCGGGCCGCGAGCGCCGCGTCACGCGCCGTCAGCACGAGCGGGCCGTAGGCGGCGACGGTGACGTCGTCGCCGGGCAGGACGACCCGTGCACGGTCGAGCGGCAGCGCGTCGTCGAGCGACTCGTCGACGTCGCCCTTGACCCAGTACCGCCGCTTGGGTTCGAGCAGCACGACCGGGTCGTCGCACGCGACCGCCTGGCGCACCATCGCGTACGCGTCCTGCGGTCCGCCGGGGGAGACGACGCGCAGGCCCGGTGTGTGCGCGAAGTACGCCTCGGGCGACTCGGAGTGGTGCTCGACCGCACCGATGCCGCCGCCGAACGGGATGCGCACGGTGATCGGCATGCGCACGGCGCCGCCGGTCCGGTAGTGCAGGCGCGCGACCTGCGTGACGATCTGGTCGAACGCGGGGTACATGAACCCGTCGAACTGGATCTCGACGACGGGCCGGTAGCCGCGGTACGCGAGCCCGACGGCCACGCCCAGGATCCCGGACTCGGCGAGCGGGGTGTCGCGCACGCGGTCGGCGCCGAAGTCGCGCTGCAGCCCGTCGGTCACGCGGAAGACGCCGCCGAGGCGCCCGACGTCCTCGCCCAGCACGACGACGCGGTCGTCGTCGGCGAGCGCCCGGCGCAGCCCGGCGTTCAGCGCCCCGGCCAGCGTCATGGTGCTCATCGGACCGCCTCGTCGTCGAACATCGCGAGATAGGCGGCGTGCTCCTCGCGCTGGCGCCGCAGCGTCGCCGTGGGCTCGACCAGGACGTGGTCGAACAGGCTGAGCGGCGGTGGTGCCTCGAGGCCCAGGCAGCCCTCGCGCATGCGGTGCGCGAACTCCTCGGCCTTCTCCTTGATGTCGTGCGTGCGCTCCTCGGACAGGGCGCCGCGCTGGTGCAGGAGGCGCTCGACGCGCAGGATCGGGTCGCGCTCGGCCCACTGCGCGTGCACGGCGGTGTCGACGTAGCGCGTCGGGTCGTCCGACGTGGTGTGCGGGCCCTGACGGTAGGTGACCGCCTCGACGAACGTCGGGCCGTCGCCGCGGCGGGCGCGGTCGAGCGCGGCGCGCGTGACGGCGAGGACCGCGAGCACGTCGTTGCCGTCGACGCGCACGCTCGGGATCCCGTACCCGGGGGCGCGGTCGGCGAGCGGGCGGGTGGCCACCAGACCGACCGGCTCGGAGATCGCGAACTGGTTGTTCTGGCAGAAGAACACCACCGGGGCGGCGCCGCTCGCGGCGAACACCATCGCCTCGTGCACGTCGCCCTTGCTGGTCGCGCCGTCGCCGAAGTACGTGACCGCCGCCGCGTCCGAGCCGTCCATCCGGCAGCCGAGCGCGTAGCCCGTCGCGTGCACGGCCTGCGACGCGACGACGATCTGCGGCGTCGCCATGTGCAGCGCCCAGGGGTCCCAGCCGGACAGCGTGGTGCCGCGCCAGACGCGCACCAGGTCGGTCGGGTCCGCGCCGCGGCAGTACGCGACGCCGTTCTCGCGGTAGGAGCTGAAGACGAAGTCGTCGGGGCGCATCGCGCGGGCCGAGCCGACCTGCGCGGCCTCCTGGCCGATGAGCGGCGGCCACAGCCCGAGCTGCCCCTGCCGCTGGAGGGCCGTCGCCTCCACGTCGAACCGCCGCACGACGACCATGTCCTCGTACAGCGCGACGAGCGCGTCGTCGTCGACGTCGGCGACCCAGGGGTCGTGGACCGGGTCCTCGACCCGGTCGCCCGTGGTCGTCACGAGCCGGACGAGACCGTCGTCGGCGTCGCTGCCGTCGCCTGCTCGTGGTCGTGCGGGGCCGCTCGAGGACCCCGTCGTCCGCTGCTCCGCACCCTCCCGGGCATGCCCGGCTGACACATCTGAACGCAACATGTTCCGCTCCGTCGTCGGCGGAGCCGTGCTCTTGTGAAGCGGTGGCCCCATTGCCTGATGTCCCGCCAGGCTAGATCCGCAAGGGACCTTTCGCCTATCACCCGCGGTCGGTGCGCGCGCCGCCGGTCAGCCGGACGGGTGGCCGAGCGCGGCGAGCGCCATGCCCTCGAGGAGGGTCCGGGTGCGGGCCGACGACAGGCCGCGCGCGCTGTGCGGCGTCGAGTTGAGCAGGCCGAACGTCGCCTGCGCGCGCAGGCGGAGCTCGGGCCGGTCCGCGGTCGGCGCGAGGCGCGCGAGCACGTCGACCCACGCCTCGACGTAGCGGCGCTGCACCACCCGGACGGCCTCCTGGTCGGGCGCGGCTAGGGCCGCGAGATCGCGGTCCTGCACGCGGATGACGTCGGGTTCGGTGAGCGCGAAGTCGGCGTGGAAGCGGACGAGCGCGCGCAGCGCGTCGACGGGGTCGGGGGTGCGGTCGACGACGTCGCGGCCGCCGTCGAGCAGGCGCTCGCTGGTGCCGGCGAGCAGCGCGAGCAGCACGGCCTGCTTGCTGGGGAAGTGCCGGTAGACGGCAGGGCCGCGGACGCCGACGGCCGCGCCGAGGTCGTCGAGGGACACCCCGTCGAACCCGTGCCGCGCGAACAGGCGCGCGGCGGCGGCGAGGATCGCGTCCCGCCGCTCGGCCTTGGCCCGCCCCCGCGCGGTGGTGGGGGCGTCGTCGTCGACGGCGTGCCCGGACATCCGCCCTCCTGTCGTGGACAAGTCGCTGGTCGAACAGTAGCGTCATTTCAGTTAGCGATCGTTAACTCAAGGAGCGTCGATGGAGACCCTCCGGACGGCGGCCGACCCGAGCGCCCCCGACCACGCGGCCAACGCGGCCGCGCAGCGTGCGCTCGTCGCCGACCTGCGCGACCGGCTCGCCACCGCGGCGCTCGGCGGTCCGCCCGCGTCGCGCGAGCGGCACGTCGCCCGCGGCAAGCTGCTCACGCGCGAGCGCATCGACGTGCTGCTCGACGAGGGCAGCCCGTTCCTCGAGGTCGCGCCGCTCGCCGCGCACGGCGTGTACGGCGACGACGCGCCCGCCGCCGGGGTCGTCGCGGGGATCGGGCTCGTCGCCGGGCGGCACGTCATGGTCGTCGCCAACGACGCGACCGTGAAGGGCGGCACGTACTACCCGCTCACGGTGAAGAAGCACCTGCGGGCGCAGGAGATCGCGCGCGAGAACCGGCTGCCGTGCGTCTACCTCGTCGACTCCGGCGGCGCGTTCCTGCCCATGCAGGACGAGGTGTTCCCCGACCGCGACCACTTCGGCCGGATCTTCTTCCACCAGGCGCGCATGTCCGCCGAGGGGATCCCGCAGGTCGCGTGCGTGATGGGCTCGTGCACCGCGGGCGGCGCGTACGTGCCGGCGATGTCCGACGAGACCGTCATCGTGCGCGGGCAGGGGACGATCTTCCTCGGCGGGCCGCCGCTGGTCCGGGCCGCGACGGGCGAGGTCGTGACCGCCGAGGAGCTCGGCGGCGGCGAGCTCCACGCGCGGACGTCGGGCGTCACCGACCACCTCGCCGAGGACGACGCGCACGCCCTCGCGATCGTCCGCGACATCGTCGCGACGCTGCCGCGCCCCCGGACGACCGCGTGGGAGGTCGCCGAGGCGCGGCCACCGGCCGTCGACCCGGACGACCTCTACGGCGTCGTCCCCACCGACCTGCAGACGCCCTACGACGTGCGCGAGGTGATCGCGCGGCTGGTCGACGGGTCGGAGCTGCACGAGTTCAAGCGCGAGTACGGTGCGACGCTCGTCACCGGGTTCGCGCGGCTGCACGGGCACCCCGTCGGCGTCGTCGCGAACAACGGCGTGCTGTTCAGCGAGTCCGCGCTCAAGGGTGCGCACTTCGTCGAGCTGTGCGACCAGCGCGGCATCCCGCTCGTGTTCCTGCAGAACATCTCCGGGTTCATGGTCGGGCGCGACTACGAGGCCGGGGGCATCGCCAAGCACGGCGCCAAGATGGTGACGGCCGTCGCGACGACGCGCGTCCCCAAGCTGACCGTCGTGATCGGCGGGTCGTTCGGCGCCGGCAACTACTCGATGTGCGGGCGCGCCTACTCGCCACGGTTCCTGTGGATGTGGCCCGGCGCGCGCATCTCCGTCATGGGCGGCGCGCAGGCCGCGTCCGTGCTCGCGACCGTCCGGCGCGACCAGGTGGAGGCCCGAGGCGACGCGTGGGACGCCGCCGACGAGGAGGCCTTCCGCGGCACGATGCGCGCGCAGTACGAGACGCAGGGCAGCCCGTACTGGTCGACCGCGCGGCTCTGGGACGACGGCGTGATCGACCCGCTCGACACCCGCCGTGTGCTCGGCATGGCGCTCGACGTGTGCGCGACCGTCCCGCTCGACGCGCCCCGACCCGCGCTGTACCGGATGTGACGCCGTGACCACCACGGACCCCGTCACCACGGACCCCGCCACCACGGACGCCGCCAGCGACCCCGCCATGACCGTGCCCTCGCGCTCGACCGCGGCGCCGCTGTTCGGGTCCGTGCTCGTCGCCAACCGCGGCGAGATCGCGTGCCGCGTCATCGCGACGCTGCGGCGGCTCGGCATCCGGTCGGTCGCCGTGTACTCCGACGCCGACCGCGACGCGCGGCACGTCGCGCTCGCGGACACCGCCGTCCGGCTGGGCCCGGCCGAGCCGCGCGCCAGCTACCTCGACGTCGACGCCGTCGTCCGGGCCGCGCGGGCCGCGGGCGCCGACGCCGTCCACCCCGGGTACGGGTTCCTGTCCGAGAACGCCGACCTGGCGCGCGCCTGCGCCGAGGCCGGGATCGTGTTCGTCGGACCGGGCGTCCACGCGCTCGACGTCATGGGCGACAAGATCCGCGCCAAGGACCACGTCGTCGCGGCGGGCGTGCCGGTGATCCCCGGCGCCTCGCTCGCGGGGGCGACGGACGACGACGCGCGCGCGGCTGCCGACCGTGTCGGCTACCCGGTGCTCGTCAAGCCGTCCGCCGGGGGCGGTGGCAAGGGCATGACCGTCGTCCGACGCGGTGAGGACCTCGTCGACGCGCTCGTCGCGGCCCGTCGGGTCGCCGCCGCCGCGTTCGGTGACGACACGCTGCTGGTCGAGCGGCTCGTCGCGGCTCCGCGGCACATCGAGGTGCAGGTGCTCGCCGACGCGCACGGCCACGTCCTCCACCTCGGCGAGCGCGAGTGCTCGCTCCAGCGGCGGCACCAGAAGGTCGTCGAGGAGGCGCCGTCGCCGCTGCTCGACGAGGCGACGCGCGCGCGGATCGGTGCCGCGGCGTGCGACGTCGCGCGCAGCGTCGACTACGTCGGGGCCGGGACCGTCGAGTTCCTGGTCTCGGACGAGGCGCCCACGGAGTTCTTCTTCATGGAGATGAACACGCGGCTCCAGGTCGAGCACCCCGTCACCGAGCTCGTCGCCGGGCTCGACCTCGTCGAGCAGCAGCTGCGTGCCGCCGCGGGCGAGCCGCTGTCGTTCGTGCAGGACGACGTCCGGCTCACCGGGCACGCCGTCGAGGCGCGCGTCTACGCCGAGGACCCGTCGCGCGACTTCCTGCCCACGACCGGCACCGTCCTGGTGCTCGACGAGCCGACCGGCGACGGTGTGCGCGTCGACAGCGCGCTGCGGCCGGGACTGGAGATCGGCACGACGTACGACCCGATGCTCGCCAAGGTGGTCGCGCACGGCGCCGACCGGGCCGAGGCGCTGCGCCGGCTCGACGCGGCCCTCGCGCGGACGGTCGTGCTGGGCGTCCGCACCAACGTCGGGTTCCTGCGCCGCGTGCTCGCCGACCCTGACGTGCGTGCCGGTCGGCTCGACACCGGCCTCCTCGGGCGCCTCCTGCCCGGGCCGGTCGACGACGACGAACCCGAGCGGCCCGCGGGCGACGTCCGGCCCGACCTGACGGCCTGCGTCGCCGCTGTCCTGTGGCGGCTCGCGGTCGGACGTCAGGCGGCGGACCCGCGCCCGCCCGCCGACGCGGACGAGGCCCGAGCCGCTCGCGGGGGAGCGGCGCGCGCGGCCGGACCCTGGCGGTCGGACGGCTGGCGGCTCGCGGGCGCGGGCGCGCGGACCTACGGCGTGGCGACCGACGCCGGCGTCCTCGCCGTGACGGTGGCACCGGCGACATCGCCCGGCGACGGCGACACCGAGGCGTCTCCCTCGCCCGCACGTGTCTCCTTCGTCGCCGACGTCACCGTCGACCTCCGCCCGGGTGCGGCCATGGCCGCGGGCGTGGGCCGCGGCGACGCGACGGACGCGGGTACCGGCGCAGGCGCGGGCACGGGCGCAGATGCGGGCGCGGGCACGAGTGCTGGCGCAGGCGCGGGCGCAGGCACCGGCTCGGCTGACGGCGGCCCGCCGCGGCAGCGCGTGCGGTGCGTCCGGACCGGCCCCGACGCGGCCGAGGTCGAGATCGCCGGCGTCGTGCACCCGGTCCGCGTCGCCGTCGCCGGGGACGTCACCTGGGTCGCCGTCGACGGTGCGACGCACGACGTCCGCGTCCGCAGCCGGGCCGAGCAGCTCGCCGACGCGCGCACGGCCGGCCCGCGCGGCGACGGCCCGAACGCGCCCGAGGTCCGCGCCCCCATGCCCGGCGTCGTCGTCGCCGTCGACGTCGCGACCGGTGACGAGGTCGTCGCCGGTCAGCCCCTGCTCACGATCGAGGCGATGAAGATGGAGCACCGCCTCGCCGCCCCCCGCGACGGCGTCGTCACCCTCACGGTCCGACCGGCCGACCGGGTGCAGCTCGACCACGTGGTCGCGACCGTCACCCCCCACGAAGGGACCGCACCATGAGCCACGACCTCACCCCCGAGCAGCGCAAGCTCCGCGACGAGGTGCGCGACTTCGCCGACCACGTCGTCGCGCCGGCCGCGTACGAGTACGACACGAAGCGCGAGCTGCCGTACGAGATCCTCGCGCAGATGGGGGAGATGGGGCTGTTCGGCCTGCCCTTCCCGACGGAGCACGGCGGCCAGGGCCGCGACATGTTCGACCTGTGCCTCGCGGTCGAGGAGCTCGGGCGCGTCGACCAGTCGATCGGCGTGACGCTCGAGGCGGGCGTCGGGCTCGGGGCCATGCCCGTCTACCGGTTCGGGACGGACGCGCAGAAGGAGGAGTGGCTGCCGACGCTCACGTCGGGCCGCGGGCTCGCGGCGTTCGGGCTGACCGAGGCCGACGCCGGGTCGGACGCGGCGGGGACGCGCACGACGGCCCGCCTGGAGGACGGCGAGTGGGTGATCGACGGCAGCAAGCAGTTCATCACCAACTCCGGCTCGAAGATCACGCGGCTGCTCACGATCACCGCGGTGACGGGCGAGCGCACGCGCGACGACGGCACGACCGCGAAGGAGCTGTCGGCGATCCTCGTCCCGGCAGGCACGCCCGGCCTCACGGTGCTGCCCGCCTACGACAAGGTCGGCTGGCACACGTCCGACACCCACCCGCTGCGGTTCGACGACCTGCGCGTCCCCGAGGAGAACCTGCTCGGGACGCGCGGGCGCGGGTTCGCGCAGTTCATCCAGGTGCTCGACGAGGGGCGCGTCGCGATCGCGGCGCTCTGCACCGGTGCGGCGCAGGGGTGCCTCGAGGAGGCGATGCGGTACGCGCGCAGCCGCAACGTGTTCGGCCACCCGATCGGCGAGAACCAGCACATCGCCTTCAAGCTCGCCCGCATGGAGGCGCGCGTGCACGCCGCACGGCTCGCCTGGTACGAGGCCGCGCGGCTGCTCGTCGCCGGTCAGCCGTTCAAGCTCGAGGCGAGCCTCGCGAAGCTGCTCGGCAGCGAGGCGGCGATGGACAACGCGCGCGACGCGACGCAGATCTTCGGCGGGTACGGCGTGCTCAACGAGAACCCCGTCGCGCGGCACTACCGCGACTCGAAGATCCTGGAGATCGGCGAGGGGACGACGGAGGTGCAGCTCATGGTGATCGCGCGCGAGCTCGGGTTCGCCGGCTCGGGGGTGAGCTCGCGGTGACCGACGTCGTGCAGCGGGGGCTGTACTACGACGAGCTCGAACCGGGCACCCGCTACCTGCACCGCCCCGGACGCACCCTGACCGAGGCGGACAACGTACTGTTCAGCACGCTGACGATGAACACGCAGGCGCTGCACCTCGACGCCGCGTGGTCCGCGGACCAGCCGTTCGGGCAGCGGCTCGTGAACTCGATGATGACGCTCGCGGTGCTCGTCGGGGCGTCCGTCACGCAGCTCACGCAGGGCACGATCGTCGCGAACCTCGGGTTCACCGAGGTCCGCTTCCCGCACCCTCTCTTCCACGGCGACACGCTCTACTCCGAGACGGTCGTCGTCGCGAAGCGGCCCTCGTCGTCGCGGCCGGGCCAGGGCGTCGTCACGCTCGCGCACACCGGCCGCAACCAGGACGGCGCCGTGGTCGCCGAGGCCACCCGCACGGTCCTGTTCTGGACGACGGAGGCGGCGCCGTGAACCTCGACCTGGGGAGCGGCGGGTCGGGGAGCTTCGCCCTCGGACCCGCCATCCTGTTCTGCCCCGCGGACCGCCCCGGCCGGTACGCCAAGGCCGCCGAGCGCGCCGACGCCGTCATCCTCGACCTCGAGGACGCCGTGCTGCCGGGCGCGAAGTCCGCGGCCCGCGACGCCCTGCGCGCCACGCCTCTCGACCCCGACCGCACGATCGTCCGCGTCAACGCGGCCGGCACCCCCGACCTCGTCGAGGACCTGCACGCGCTCGCGGGCACGCCCTACCGGACCGTCATGCTCGCCAAGACGGTCGACCGCGCCGACGTGCGCGAGCTGGCCGCCTACGACGTCGTCGCGCTCGTCGAGACCGCCCAAGGCGTCGTCGACGCCGACGCCATCGCGGCCGAGGCGAACGTCGTCGCGCTCATGTGGGGCGCCGAGGACCTCGTCGCGTCGCTCGGCGGCACGTCCAGCCGACGCCTCGACGGCACGTACCGGGACGTCGCCCGGCACGCCCGCTCGACCGTCCTGCTCGCCGCGGGCGCGCACGGCAAGGCCGCGATCGACGCCGTGCACGTCGACCTCGACGACCTCGACGGCCTCGCCGCGGAGGCCTCCGACGCCGCCGCGAGCGGCTTCACCGCGACCGCGTGCCTCCACCCGCGCCAGGTCGACGTCGTCCGCGCCGCCTACCGCCCGACCGACGAGCAGGTCGCGTGGGCGCGTGCGGTGCTCACCGCTGCACAGGGCGAGCGAGGAGCGTTCCGCTGGGAGGGCCGCATGGTCGACGCCCCGGTCCTCCGTCACGCCGAGGACGTCCTGCGCCGCGCGCGCCCGTAGCGTCCGGACACTGATCCAGGGGATGACGGCGGGCACCACGACGGCCGTGCCGGCACTACGACGACGTCGTCCCGCACCGGCGATGGCGCACCGCGGCACCCCGGCGACCGCGACCGCGATCACCACCCGCGCCGCCCCGGCGCGCAGCAGACCGACACCGTCGGGCGCGGTCTCATGCGCCGTCGACGGGCTTCGCGGACGCGCCGAGCACGGTCACGCTGCCCGACGACGACACCGCGACCGCGACGATGACGACGGCCCGCACCCGGAGCGCGGTGCGCCACCCGGGCTGGCCGACCAGGTCCGCGACCGCGGGGTCGACGAACCGCAGGGGATCGTCCGCCGACATCGAGGAGTTCGTGACGTCGGCGTCCAGGGAGAGCACCGCGACGCTGCCGCCCTCCACGGCGAACGCGCGAGAGGCGCCGCCTGGACCGAACGGATCGGCCCGGTCTCCCCACGGGTCGACGGTGACCGACTGCACGACCGCGCCGAGATCCCCGAGCAGAAGGTCTCTGCGCACGTCGTCGAGCGCCCCGAGCTCCGCGATCGGGCCGGTCTCGCCGGTCCGGACGTAGTGCTGCACCGCCGCGAGACCGTCCTGCGCGCGGGCCAGGTCGGCCTCCTGCGGCGCGTGCGGCGCGTCCTGGTCGCCCCGGTGCAGGACGGTGCCCTCCGTGACGGTCGTCTCCGCCAGGACGTGCCAGCCGTCGAGGACGTCGCGCCGCTCGGACAGCCGCAGCAGCGGCGGCGCAGTGGCGTCACCTTCCTTGCGCGTGACCTCGACGTGGAACAGCGGGTAGCGCGCGAACGAGGGGTTGAGCTCCTCGAGCGTCGTCAGCCCGTACGTCGAGCCGTCGACGGGCGTGCCGTCCTGTGCCGCACGCGCGAGCTCCACGCGTGTCTCGAACTGCTGCGCCTCGAGCTCCGGGCCGCTGAGCACCGCCGCCCAGGCGGCAGGATCGCCCGCGGCAGCCGCCGCCGCGGCCACGCTGTACGGGTGCGGGCTCGGGTCGGGTGCGTCGCGTTCGGTGTCCGTCACTGCGAGCCGCTCGGGCTCGGACGGACGGATCGCGACGCCTGGTCGTGCGACGCAGCCGGTCACGCTCATGGCGGTCGCGACCGCGACGACCGAGGCGAGACCGGTGACCCGTGACCGCCTCGCGACGTGCGCGGCCGCGGCCGCGACGTGCGAGCGTCCGACGACGCCCCGACCACTCGCGCTGACCTCGTCCGACCCCACCCCGCCCGGACCTCGACGGCGCAGCAGGAAGATCCCGACCGCGACGAGGGCCCCTCCCGTGACGGCCGTCGCGGTGGCGACGAGGAAGGCCGACGCCACCTCCACGCCCACGACGACGTCGAGACGGGCCCCGGGTTCGGCCGCGACCGCGGTGACCGCCACCGGGTCGTCGGTCAGCACGACGTCCAGCTCCCGGGTGCCGGCCCCGCGGTCGTCGGCTGCCCAGAAGGTCGCGGAGGTGAGGTCGCCAGGTGCGTCGTCCATGCGTCCGCGCACCTCTCCCGCCGGTCGGCCGTCGGTACCGGCACGGAGAACCACGAAGCGTCGGGTCGTCGAGACGTAGGAGGCGACGTCGACCGGGTGCGCCGCGCCCACGAGGACGTCGCCGCGGTCGGCGTGCGCCTCGACGTGCAAGGTCACCCCGCTGAGCGGGACGAGGTCGTGCGGCACGACGACGGCGCGGACGCCTGCGGGCGCCGCGAGCGGGCGGAGGTCGGCACGGTCGTCCGGTCCGACGACGGCAGCGGCCGCCGTCCCCAGCAGGAGCGGAACCGTCCCGAGGACGAGGCAGAGCAGAGCGATGACACGGCGCATTCGGGCCCCCTTGGAGTGATCGGGGCCAAAGGTAGGGAGCCCGGCGACGGGCCCGTCGGGTTCATCCACAGGCCCCGTCGAGAGCGGGCCGTCGCGCCCGAGACCGGGCCGCGCCGACGCGCGTGCCGGACGTGCTGCAGGTGCCGTCCACCAGGCCTACCGTCGGAGAACCCGTGGGGCAGCGGCGGGGGTGAGCACAGACCCGGGGGAGGACCCCATGAGCACCACCGACGAGCAGGGCGACGCCGGACGCGACGACGAGACGCAGGAGCTGGCCGAGGGCGGCGGCGTGGGCGTCGGGTCGGGCGAGCCGAACACGTTCGAGCCCGAGGAGGACCCGGAGGCCCCGGCGGCCGGACCGACCGACTGACCGCCGCCGGTCGGCAGGCGACGACGCCGGACACGGACGACGTCGACACCGACATGGATGCTGTTCGGTGCCCGTGGACGGCAGCCATGTCGGTATCGACCGACGTCCGCGGCGCCCACGAGCGCGATGCCGCCCACGCGCGCCGCGGTCAGCAGGTTCTCAGGACGTAGCCGTCGTCCTCGGGGGTGCGCAGCTCGACGTCGCGCAGGACCGTGGAGACCGGCTGCTCGGGGTCGGCGCACGCAGCCGTCCACGCGTCGACGTCGTACTCGATGTCGAGGACCGCCGCGCCGTACACGGCGGTGTAGGCGGCGCACTCGTCGTACCGGCGGCACTCCTCGGCGACCGCGAAGTCGAAGCCTGTCTCGTCGCGGCCGCGGGCCCCGAGGTCGGGCGCGTTCTTCTGGCCCATGGCGAGCCCTGCGGCGTGGCCGACCGCGACCAGACGGGCCGCGAGGTCGACCGCCCCGTCCTGCGTCAGCCGGCCGTCCGAGCGGGTCCACGAGTCCAGGTTGTCCAGCTCCACCGCGTCGAACCCCCGCTGCGCGCACGCGGTCACCTGCGTGCCCACCACCTCCGCGATCGCGGCCCGCTTGGCGGCCGTCGACGTGTCCAGCAGCAGCTCGTCCGGCCAGCCCGGGTCGGCGACGGGTGCGCCCGACCCGTCCCGCAGCACGAGGTCGGGGTGCTGCCCGAGCCAGGTGTCGCGCGCGTCGGGCTGGGTCTGGAAGCCGTTGACGTAGCAGCCCGACCACAGGCCGGGCGCCGGGGTGTCGGTCACGTCCCGCACGACCCCGCCGATCCCGGCGGGGGGCGGGTAGCCGCCGCCGAGCTGGTAGTCGACGACCACGCCCACGGGCGGTCCCGGACGGAGCGCCGGCGCCGGCGCCGGCTGGGGTGCGGCGTCGCCCGGCACCGGCGTCGCGAGGACCGGCGGGACCGCGTCGGGCGACCGGGTCGCGTCCGGGTGCTCGAGCGTGCGGCCGCGACTCGGGAGCTCACCGGCGCACCCCGACGTCAGCGTCAGCGCAACCGCCACCAGGACGGCCTGCGCGCGCCCGCTGCCTCGTCTCACCCTCGCGTCCCGCCTTCTCCTGCGCGCCGGCTGCCGGCGGGGCCCGTGCGACGTCCGCCCGCCCGCCGGTGCACTCTACGGGCGGGCCGGGCGTCGGTCGGGTCTAGGCCGGCGCGGTCCCGTCGCGCCCGGGCACGTCGCGGCGAGCCGGACCGTCGTACCGGCTCAGCGGGCGGATGAGGGAGTTGGCCGCGAGCTGCTCCATGACGTGCGCGGTCCACCCGACGACGCGCGCGGCGGCGAACAGCGGCGTGAACGTGGGGGTGTCGAACCCCATGAGGTGGTAGGCCGGGCCGGTGGGGTAGTCGAGGTTCGGCAGGATGCCGGTGCGCGCCGTCATCGCGTCCTCGAGAGCGACGTACAGGTCGAGCAGGTCCTGCCGGTCGTAGTGCGCGACGAGCTTCTCGAGCCAGCGCCGCATGGTGGGGACGCGGGAGTCGCCGTGCTTGTAGACGCGGTGGCCGAACCCCATGACCTTGCGCTTGGCGGCCATCTCCTCGTCGAGCCACGCGGCCGCGCGGGACGCGGACCCGATCTCGGCGAAGGTCGCCATGACGGCCTCGTTCGCGCCGCCGTGCAGAGGTCCCTTGAGCGCGCCGACGGCGCCGACGACGGCGGAGTGCAGGTCGGAGAGCGTCGAGGCGATGACGCGGGCGGTGAACGTCGAGGCGTTGAACGAGTGCTCGGCGTAGAGGATCAGCGACACCTCGAACGCCTTGACGACGACCGCGTCGGGGACCTCGCCGAACGTCATCCAGAAGATGTTCTGGGCGAACGGGAGGTCGTCGCGCGCGGGGATCGGCTCCTGGCCGCGTCGGCGTCGCTGGTCGATCGCGACGACCGCGGGCACCTGGGCGAGCAGCTGCACGGACTTCGCGAGGTTCGCCTCGGGCGACGGGTCCTCGGCACGCGGGTGGTGCGCCCCGATGACGCTCACGGCCGTGCGGACGACGTCCATCGGGTGGCACGTCGTGGGCAGCGCGAGCACGGCCTCGACGACGGGCTCGGGGAGCGTGCGCTGCGACCGGCCGCGGCCCTGGAAGGCGGCGAGCTCGTCGGCGTTCGGGAGCTCGCCGTGCCAGAGCAGGTAGGCGACCTCCTCGAAGAGGCAGCGCTCGGCGAGCTGGTCGACGGGGTAGCCGCGGTACAGCAGCGAGTTGCTGTCGGGGTCGACGGACGAGATCGCGGTCGTGTCCACGACCACGCCCGCGAGCCCCTTGTGGATCTCGGTCATGCAGAGCCCTCCATCGCCGTTGACGGAATGCACGGACGCCCGACGCGCGGGCGCTACAGCCTGAAGTTGAACACGCCCTCGTCGAACCGGTTGTACGAGGAGTAGTCGAGCAGGTCGTACAGCTCGGCCCGCGTCTGCATGCGGTCGAGCACCCCTTCCTGCGTGCCGGTCGCGAGGATCTCGTCGAGGCCGGCGACCGCGGCGCCCATCGCGAGCCGCAGCAGCGTGACGGGGTAGATGACGATGTTCATGCCGAGGTCGTCGAGCTCGTGGGCGGTGAGCAGCTTCCCCTTGCCGAACTCGGTCATGTTGGCGAGCAGCGGGACGTCGAGCGCGTCGCGGAACGCCGCGAACTCGTCGGGGCTCGTGAGCGCCTCGGGGAAGACTGCGTCGGCACCGGCGTCGACGAGCGCGTGCGCGCGGTCGATCGCGGCGTCCAGCCCGGCGACGGCACGTGCGTCGGTGCGGGCGACCACGAGGAAGTTCGGGTCGCGACGGCCGTCGACCGCGGCGCGGATGCGGCGCAGCGCGGTCTCCTCGTCGACGACGTCCTTGCCGTCGAGGTGGCCGCACCGCTTGGGGTTGACCTGGTCCTCGATGTGGCAGCCGGCGAGGCCCGCGTCCTCCAGGCCCTGGACCGTGCGCGCGACGTTCATCGGCTCGCCGAAGCCCGTGTCGGCGTCGACGAGCGACGGCAGGTTGCTCTGCCGCGCGATCTGCCCGGCCCGCAGCGTCACCTCGCTCGCCGTCGTCAGGCCGATGTCGGGGAGCCCGAGGTCCGCCGAGATCACCGCGCCGGACACGTAGACGCCGTCGAACCCCTTGGCCTCGATGAGCCGGGCCGAGAGCGGGTTGAACGCACCCGGCAGGCGCAGCAGCCGCCCCGACCCGAGCGCCTCGCGCAGGGCGACGCGCTTCTCCGCCGCGGTCGTCGTCGTGTACAGCATCAGAAGAGTCCTTCCGGAGAGCGGACGGCGTCGAGGACCGCGGCGGGTGCGACGAGCGTGAGGCCGGCGAGCTCGTCGGCCCGCAGGGACGGCAGGCGCTGCGCGACGTCGAGGAACCGTGCGACCTCGGCCTCGCCGAGCACGTCGGTCGCGAGCGTCCGGAACTTCTCGACGTACTGCGGGCGTGCGAACGGGCGCGCGCCGAGCGGGTGCGCGTCGGCGACGGCGATCTCCTCGACGACCACCTCGCCGCTGGTCGTCGTGACCTCCAGACGCCCGCCGAACGCCTTCTGCGCGGGGTCGGTCGAGTGGTAGCGCGCCGTCCACGCGGGGTCCTCGGTCGTCGTGATCTTGCGCCACAGCTCCACGGTGTCCGGGCGGGCCGCGCGCGACGGCGCGTACGAGTCGACGTGGTGCCAGCGCCCGTCCTGCAGCGCGACCGCGACGATGTACGGGATCGAGTGGTCCAGCGTCTCGCGCGACGCGGTCGGGTCGTACTTCTGCGGGTCGTTCGCGCCGGACCCGATGACGTGGTGGGTGTGGTGCGACGTGTGGAGCACGATCGACGCGACCTTCGCCGGGTCCGCCAGGTCGGGGCGCTCCCGGTGCAGGCGGCGGGCCAGGTCGATGAGCGCCTGCGACTGGTACTCCGCCGAGTGCTCCTTCGTGTACGTGTCGAGGATCGCCGTCTTCGGCTCGCCCGGGCCCGGCAGCGGCACGTCGTACGACGCGTCCGGACCGTCGAGCATCCATGCGACGACGCCGTCCTCGCCCTCGTAGATCGGGCTCGGCGCGCCCTCGCCGCGCATCGCCCGGTCGACGGCCTCGATCGCGACCTTGCCCGCGAACGCGGGCGCGTACGCCTTCCACGACGAGATCTCGCCCTTGCGGGACTGCCGCGTCGCGGTCGTCGTGTGCAGCGCCTGCCCGACGGCCTGGAACGTGACGTCGGGCGCGAGGCCCAGCAGCGTGCCGAGGCCAGCGGCCACCGACGGACCGAGGTGCGCGACGTGGTCGATCTTGTGCGCGTGCAGGCTGATCGCCCGCACCAGGTCCACCTGGATCTCGTAGCCGGTGGCGATCGCGCGCACGAGGTCCGCACCCGACCGTCCGACGTGCTGCGCGACCGCGACCAGCGGCGGGATGTTGTCCGCCGGGTGCGAGTAGTCGGCCGCGAGGAACGTGTCGTGGAAGTCGAGCTCGCGCACCGCGACCCCGTTCGCCCACGCGGCCCACTCGGGCGAGACGCGCACGTCGGGCGCGAGGCCCGAGACGGTCGAGCCGTGCCGGGCCGACGACGACGCGTGCGGGTGAGCGACGGCCTGCGCCCGGGCGGCGACGACGGGGGAGCGGGTCAGGGACGCGGCGGTCACGGCCGCGTTGTCGATCACGCGGTTGACGACCATGTCGACGACGTCGTCGGGCACGGGGACCGGGTCGGCGGCGACCTCCGCGATCGCCCACGCGAGCTGGTCGGTCCGCGCCAGACGGTCGGCGCTCGGGTGCACGCGCAGGCGGTGTGTGCGGGGCAACGTGCCTCCGTCCCTCGTCGGGTGCCGCGACCCGTCGGCCACGACGACACCGACCGCTGCGGTGCGGTCGGCCACGACGAGGCTATCCGCCGACGCGGCCCGCGGCCCGCTGCCGGTCCCGTGGCACCCGTCGTCCGGGTGACGTCGCCCCTGGCGCGTCCGTGCTGTCGGACGCGCGACCTAGACTCCGCGCCGTGCCCACCCGAGCGTTCGCGACCGCCTCCCACCTGGGCGAGGACGGGCTCACGCTCGGGCTCGCACCCGCGCTGACGCCCGGCGGCGTCGTCGACGACCCGAGCTTCTTCCACGGGTTCGCCGCTCACCCCCAGGTGCTCGCGCGCGGGCTGCTCACGCTCGCCGACGTCACCGCGACCCGGTACGTCCAGTACACGCCGTCGACGCTGCGCGACCCCGTGCTGACGGCGCACGGCGACCGCCTGCGCGCCGAGTGCTTCTCCGCGTGCAACAGCGTCTACGCGCGCCTGGACCTGCTGCCCGACGGGTTCGACTCCGGGGAGATCGGCCACGGCACGACGAACGTCGACATCGGGCTCGAGACGCGCACCGCCCTGTCGCGCGTCGGCCGCGGGCGCCTGCTGCACCTCGACGTCGGGCGCGACGGGCTCACCGTGTCGAGCCCCGAGGCGACCGCCGTCGAGCGGCCGGTCGAGATGCCCGGGCGGTGGGTGCGCGCGTTCGGGAACGTGGCCGAGCTGCACCACGGTGTGCCGCACGCGTTCGCCGTCGGCGCGGTGCCCGCGCGGGCGTTCGTCGCGGCCCTCCCCGCGGCGACCAGCGCGGCGCGCACGGGCTGGCTCGTCGCCGACCGGGCCGGCGTGCGGGTGTCCGCGCGGCCCGTGCACGGCGGCGTGCTCGTGTCCGGCCTGCACCGGCTGAGCGCCGTCAAGCGGCTCCTGCCGCACGTCACGGGCATGACCGTGCACGGCGACGCGGATCCTGGGCCGGTCGTCGTGGCGTTCGACGTGCCCGGCGCACGCCTCGTGCTCGGGCTGACCGACGAGGCGTGGCGCGGGCACTCGGGCGAGGGGTCGCTGCTCACCGCGCTCGCGGGGGAGACGGTCGCCGAGGACGCGGACCTCGTGAGCGCGCTGCTCGCGTTCGAGCCGGTGATCGAGGTCCCGCGGCTGGCTCGCGAGGCCAGGCTCGCCGAGCCGCGCGTCCGCGCCGCGCTCGCCGTGCTGGCCGCCGACGGCCGCGTCGGGTGGGACACCCACGAGGAGGCCTGGTTCCACCGCGAGCTCCCGCACGACCCCGACCGCGTCGAGAAGGACAACCCGCGGCTCGTCGCGGCGCGGCGCCTGGTCGCGGACGGCGGCGTCGTGCGCGCCGCGGACGGCTGGACCCTGCGGAGCCGCAGCGGCGGTCCGGACCACCGCGTCGCCGCCGGCGGCCGGTGCACCTGCCCCTGGTTCCTCGCGCACGGCACCGGCCGCGGGCCGTGCGCGCACGTGCTCGCCGTCCAGATCGCCTCGGAGGCCCCCGCATGACGCTCACCGCCCGCCAGGCCGCCGCGATCGAGGTGTTCCGCTCGCTCGGATGGGCGTCCGCGTCCGTCGAGGACGTCGAGTCGCTGCCGCTCGGCACGCCCGAGCAGCAGCGGGTGGCGCGTGACGGGCTCGCGTCGGGGGAGTGGGGCGAGATCGGTCAGAAGGGCCCGAACACCTGGGGGTGGATCTCCTGGACGGACGTCGACGAGGGGATGCTCCGCCTGTTCGCGGTGCGCGTCGGGGTGGACGCACGTCGAGCCGCACGGCTGCTCGCATGGGCGCCCGGTGGGGACGAGGTGCTGACGCGGCTGGTGTCCGCGCGGGGCGACGCGTACGCGGCGCGGTTCGTCGAGGCGGCCGACCGCGCGGGCCGTGCGTGGGAGCACAGCACGAGCGCGCTCGGCGGGGTCACCGTGCGGCTCGTCGACCGGAACGACCTGCCCGTGCCGCACAGCGTCGAGTACCTCAAGGACTGGGCCGTCCACGCGTCGCTCGCGCTCACCGGCGTGGGCGAGATGGTCGGTCGGGGGAGCGTGCCGTGCGACGCCGCGCTCCTCGAACGGCGGTTCGCCGAGCACGTGCGCGCGGCGGTGGCCGTCGGGGTGCCGGCGACGGGCCCGTTCGGCGGGGTCCCGGCCGCGGCGGTCGCACGAGGGTGGCTCGACCGCGACGAGGCGGTCGACCTCGTCGTGACCGCGCTCGACGCCGCGCAGCGCCCGGGTGACCGCAAGGCCTGGACACGCGTGCTCGTCGGACCGCTCGCGCTCACCGACGACGAGCTCGTCGCGCGCGCCGACGCGCTGATCGGCGTGCTCGCGCGCGGCGACGGGCCGGTGATCGAGGCCTTCGCGCCGCGGCTGGTCGCGCACGCCGGTGACGACGTGCTGGGCGACGTCCTCGCGGTGACGCTGCCCGTGCGCACGAAGAAGGTGGTGCACGCGCTGCTGACCGCGGCGGCCGCTCGTCCGCGTCCCGCGGACCACGTCGTCGACGCCGTCGCGCCCCTCGTCCTCCCGCACGTCGCGGGCACGGACCGTCCGCTGGCCCGGGCGGCGCGGGCGCTCGTCGACGCGTGGGGGATGACGGCCGAGCCGGCGGCGCCCGACGACGTCCCGCCGGCCGGGCTCTGGCAGCCGACCCCGGCCGTGTGGGAGGTGCCGAGGCTCGCGCTCGGCGACATCTCGCCGGCGGCTCTCACCGACGCGGCGGCCGCGCTCACGGGGCGACCCGACGGCGTCGTGGACGTCGAGGTCGAGCGGTTCCTCGCGCTCGCCAACGCCGTCGCGGCGACCGACCGTGACGGCGCGCGCTCGGCGCTCGGTGGTGTCCGGCCGTCGTGGGTCGGCGGGCTGCGCTGCGTCCCTGCCTGGGTCCGCGGCGAGGACTCCGACCTGCTCGACCGCCGCGGCGGGTCCGACGGCTGGGCGAAGGTCGTCTGGGACCCGTGCGACGCGCGCGAGGCGTCCGTCGTGCGCCGGCTGGGCGAGGTGCCGGTGCTGCTGTCGACGCCGACGTGGGTCGACCTGCGCGTCGCCCCGTCGGACCTCCTCGACCGGCTCACCGCCTACGCGACCGCGGGCGCCGCTGCCGCCGAGGCCGACCTCTTCCTGGCCCTCACGCGGACCGACGGCGCGCTCGTCACGGACGACCTGCTGGCCGCGCTCGACGCCCTCGCGGTGCCGGTCGTGCTCCAGGACGGGAAGCCCGCGGCGTTCACGGCGGGCCCGGCAGCGGTCGCCTACCTGACGGACCCCGTGCGCGAGCCCGCGCTCGCGGTCGACGCCTCGTGGCGGCACTGGGCGCCTCAGCGGCTCGAGCTCCCGCGGTCGCTCCGCCCCTTCCCGGCCCGGCTGAGGAACAGGAACTCCTACGACCGCGTCGGGCCGGAGGTGTTCCCGACGTGGGGCGACGCCGCGGTGACCGGCCTGTCCTCGTCGGAGGCTGCCGACCTGGGCCTGCGGCTGCGGCAGGCCGCCCGGCGCGCGACCCCGTTGACGCCGGGCCTGGCCGTGAACCTCGTCGCCGCGCAGCGCGGCTTCCACCCGGCCGCAGCCGCCGACGGGTCCGCGGCCGTGCTCGAGGCGTGGGAACGCGGGCTGCTGCGGCCCGGGGTCGCCGACGTGTCGTTGCTCGACTGGACGGAGACGCCGTCGAACCTCGCGGCTCTCGCGCGTGCGTGCGCCGAGCTCGCGACCGAGGGGCTGCTGAGCGTCGTGTGGCCGCTGCTCGACGGCGTCCTCGCGGCCTCCGTGCGGGCGTCACGGCTGCTCGCCGGCACGTCGGAGGTCGCCGAGACGATGCGGACCCTCGCGCCCTCCGTGCTCGCGGCCGCTACGGCCGGGGACGCCGACGCCGCCGCGCTCGACCTGCCGGGTGTCCGCGCGCTCGCCGCACGTGCCGGGTCGTCCCGCGCGGTGGTCGCCGCGCGCGCGGTCGTGGACCTGCTGCCGGCGTCGCCGGTCGTCGCCGGGCCGCCAGCCCTCGTCGAGCCGGCCGTGGCACCCGGCCGGGCGTTCGACGAGGTGTGGACCGCGGACGCGGGGACCCGCCCCGCGGTCGTCGACGGCGCGACGCTCACGGTGACCTGGGTGGCGCGGACCGAGGCCAGCCGGATGCTCGCCGTCGACATCGACCTCCCGGGTGATCCCGCCGGGCCGTACCGCGTCGCGAAGACCTGGTTCTACGACCTCGAGCGCGAGGGGCAGTGCGCGGCGGTGTCGGCCGCCGGGCAGGCGTCAGCGTCGGGGTCGGGCACGCACGACGCGTGGCTGCACTGGGACGAGTCCGCGGGACGGCTCGTCGCGATGCCGCACCGCGACTGGCTGGCAGGGCGCGACCGGCCCGTGGAGCGCGGGGGCGCGCCGGTGCCGCCTCTGACGACGTCGATGGTCGCCGTGGTGCTCGCGTCGATGTGCCACGACGACCCGCCGCGGTACCACGTCCGGGAGATCGTCCGCGAGGGCGTCGTCGGGTCCGCGGCCGTGGCTCTCGCGCTGCGGGCGCTCCTGCCGCACGCCGACTTCAGCCCGGCCCGCGTCGTGCGACTGCTGGAGGACGACCCGACGACGTTGCCGGTCCTGTGGCCCGTGCTGGTCGAGTCGGTCCGCTACGCGGCGTCGGTCGAGGGGCCTCCCCCTCGGTGGCTGAACCGGGTCCTGGACGTGGCGCTCGTGCACGCCGCGCACCTGCGGGAGGCCGCGCGTCGTGGGCTGCTGCCTGCGGAGGCGGCGGCCTGGCCGGGCCTGGCGGACGTCGCCGCCCGCAGGGGTGGGGCCGCGCCGGGCAAGGCGCGCGACCTGCTCGCGCGCGCGCTGCCCGCCTGACGCGACGCCCGGCGCCGGCGCGACCTCCGCCGCGCGACGGCACGGTGCCGGCGCCGGACTCGACGCTGCGCTTTCCGCGTCGGCGGTCGTGGTCTGGCGCCCCGCCGGCCGCTCCACCCGACGTGCAGCGGATGCGCGACGGATAGATCCGGCCCAGCATGGGCGCTTCGGGTCCGAGGACGGGCCCGGCTCATCCGAGGACGACGAGGTTCGAGGGGGCACCATGCGCACGCACGCACGACGGTGGATGGCGACAGGCGGGGCGGCCGCGATCGCGGCGGGCCTGACGACCGGGGGGCTCGTGACGAGCGGCCTCACGACGGGCGACCAGGACGTCACGGGCGGCGACCGCGGGGGTTCGTCGCGCACGGCGAAGAACGTCGTGCTGGTCGTCGGCGACGGCCTCAGCATCGCGGCGCGCGAGGCGATCCGGCTCAGCACCGTCGGCAAGGACGGCGAGACCGCGATGGACTCGCTGCGCTACGCGGGGTGGACGCACACGGACTCGCTGGACCCGGAGGAGGCCGTCACGGACTCCGCCGCCGCGGCGAGCGCGTTCGCGACCGGCGTCCGCACGTACAACGGCGCGGTCAGCGTCGACGTGGACGGCAACCCCGTCCGCACCCTGCTCGAGCACGCCAAGTCGCTGCGGAAGTCGACGGGCGTCGTCACGACCGCCCAGGTCACCGACGCGACGCCCGCCGCGTTCGGCGCGCACGTCCCGGACCGCGGCGACCAGACCGAGATCGCGCGGCAGCTGATCGAGGAGTCGCGGCCGGACGTCATCCTCGGCGGCGGTGAGGACTGGTGGTACCCCGCGGGCGACGAGGGCGCGTACCCCGACGACCCCGCCGACCCGCGGCCCGAGGTCAGCCGCAGCGACCAGGGCAACCTCGTCGAGCGCGCGCAGGCGTCGGGCTACGAGTACGTGACGACCGCCGACGAGCTGGCCGCGACGCGCGCCCCGCGGATCCTCGGGCTGTTCGCCAACGAGGAGATGTTCGAGCAGGCGCCCGAGGGGCTGGGCGACGAGTACGCCCCCGTCGTGCCGCTCGTCGACATGACCCGCAAGGCGCTCGACGTGCTCTCGCGCGACCGGCAGGGCTTCTTCCTCATGGTCGAGGAGGAGGCCGTCGACGAGATGTCGCACGCCAACAACGCGGGCCTCACGCTCGAGGCCGGGCAGGCGCTCGACGAGACGGTCGCGGTCGTGCACGCGTTCGCGAAGCGGCACCCGGGCACGCTCGTCGTGGTCGTCGGCGACCACGAGACCGGCGGGCTGGCCATCGAGAACGTCGACGCGGACGACGAGAGCGGCGACCCCGCGAGCACGTCGGCCGAGGTGCTGCAGAGCCTCGAGGACGGGCCGTTCCCCGTCGCCGGGACCGACCTGCAGTTCACGGTCGACTGGACGACGAGCGGTCACACCGGCGGCGCGACGCCGCTCACGGCGGAGGGGCCGAGCGCCCAGCGGCTCGCGCGGTCGCAGCCGAACACCGACGTCTTCGTCGTCCTGCGCGACGCGATGGGCGGCCGGCGCTAGGCGGCCGCCGTCTGCGACGCCGGGGGCGTCCGGGCCGGGGCGGGTGCACGGACCTCCCCGGCGCCGAGGCCTAGGACCTTGGACCGCCGGGCGGCGTCCGGGCCGGACCTACGGTCCCCGCATGGCCGATCCCCGGGGCTTCCTCACCACGCGCGTGCGCGAGCTGCCGCCCGACCGGCCCGTGGCGGTGCGCATCCTCGACTGGGACGAGGTGCACCGCCACCCCGTCGGCGACGCGGCCTTCCTGGAGACGCTGCGGCGCCAGGCGGGGCGCTGCATGGACTGCGGCGTGCCGTTCTGCCACCACGCGTGCCCGCTCGGCAACGTGGTGCCCGAGTGGAACGACCTGGCGTGGCGCGGGCAGTGGCAGGACGCGAGCGACCGTCTGCACCTGACGAACAACTTCCCCGAGGTCACCGGCCGGCTGTGCCCGGCGCCGTGCGAGTCGGCGTGCGTGCTCGGCATCCACGAGCCGCCCGTCACGATCCGCCACGTCGAGCTCTCGATCGCGGAGGAGGCGTTCGACCGCGGCCTCGTGGTGCCCCAGGTGGCGGGCCGCATGACCGAGTGCACGGTCGCCGTCGTCGGCTCGGGGCCCGCCGGGCTCGCGGCCGCGCAGCAGCTCACCCGCGCGGGCCACCACGTCACCGTCTTCGAGCGTGCGGACGCGCCCGGCGGGCTGCTGCGGTTCGGCATCCCCGAGTACAAGCTGCCCGCCGCCGTCATCGAGCGTCGCCTCGACGTCATGCGTGCCGAGGGCACGGTGTTCCGGTGCGGCGTCGACGTCGGCCGAGACGTCACGGGCGTCGAGCTGCGCCGCCGGTTCGACGCGGTGCTCGTCGCGACCGGCTCGACCGTGCCGCGCGACCTGCCGGTGCCGGGCCGCGACCTGACCGGCGTCATGCCCGCGATGGACTACCTCGTGCCCGCCAACCACGCGGCCGTCGGCTCGCCCGTCGCCGAGGCTCCCGTCGCGACCGGCCTGGACGTCGTGGTCGTGGGCGGCGGTGACACGGGCGCGGACTGCGTCGGCACCGCGGTGCGCCAGGGTGCCCGCTCGGTCGTGCAGCTCGAGATCCTCGCCCAGCCGCCCGGCGAGCGGCCGGCCGACCAGCCCTGGCCGACCTATCCCACGGTCTTCCGGGTCTCGACGTCGCACGAGGAGGGCGGCGAGCGCCGGTTCGCGGTGTCCACGCTCGGCCTCGACGGCGACGACGAGGGTCGGGTCGCCGGCGTCCGCGTGGTCGACGTCGAGCGGGTCGACGGCCGGTTCGTCCCCGTGGACGGCACCGAGCAGGTGCTGCCCGCGCAGCTCGTCGTCCTCGCGCTCGGCTTCACCGGGCCGGAGCCCGGCGGGCTCGCCGAGCAGCTCGGGCTGGCCGTCGACGCCCGGGGCGCGTTCGCGCGGGCCGACGACTTCTCGACGACGACCTCCGGCGTCTTCGTCGCCGGCGACTGCGGCCGAGGGCAGTCCCTGGTGGTGTGGGCGATCGCGGAGGGTCGTGCGGCGGCCGCCGCCGTCGACGCGCACCTCGTCGGCCGCACGACGCTGCCCGCGCCGGTCCGGGCGAGCAGCGTCGCGATGCGGGCCTGACGGCGGCGCGGCGATGTGCGGTGGAGCGCCGCTCGCACGCCCGGGGGCGCGTCACGCCCGCGTCAGCACCTCCCGCAGCCGCGCCGCGAACGCCTCGGGCTGCCCCGCGTACCCGTGCTCGCCGCCGAGGAACCCGCCGTGGTGGCTCGGGAACAGCGTGAGGTCCTGACCGAGCAGCGCGGCCAGCGCCTCGGTCGCACGGAACGTCAGGAGGTCGCGGCTCTCCTCGCCGGCCGCGACGACGACACGGGTCGGGCTCGCGACGACCGCGTCGACGTCCGGACGGAACGCGGTCACCGGGTCCGACACGCCCGACAGCAGCGGGTCGCCACGCGTGCCGTCGTCCTCCGTCGGCAGGCCGAACTGCGCGGGGTCGACGGGCTCCTGCGCGAACCGGTCCGGGAACGGGCCCTGCCACGACGAGACGAGCATGAAGGTCGCCATGCCGGCGCCCCAGCCGCGCTCGGCGTACACCTCGGCGACGCGCCTGCCCGCGGCCCGGGCGTTCTCGGCGTCGGGCAGCAGCTCGACGAGCGGCGGCTCGTGGGCCACGAACGTGCGGACGTCGTGCGGGTGCGCGGCGACGAGCGCGAGGCCCGTGATCGCGCCGCCGCTCGACCCGAACAGGTCGACGGGGCCGCCGCCCAGCGCCTCGACCAGCGCGTGCACGTCCTCCGCCTGCACGGCGGGGTCGTTGACCGCGGAGCCGTCGTGACGCACGCTGCGGCCGAGCCCGCGCGGGTCGTACGTCACGACGGTCCGCTCGGTCAGGAGGCCGGCGAGCGTCGTGAAGCCGCTCGCGTCCATCGGCTGCCCGATCAGCACCAGCGGCGGCTCGCCGTCCGCGGTGGGCAGCGGGCCGTGCACGTCGTAGGTGAGGGTCGCGCCCGGCACGTCGAGCGTGCGGGTGTCGGTCGTGGTGGTCATGGTGCGCTCCTGTCGCCGAGGGTCGTCGTCGCTCGTCGTCGGCTGCGGACGGGCTCGTCGTGCTGACCGGCCGCACGCCCGGGACTCATCGGGCCCATCGTGGACCCGGCGGCGAGCGCGGCGCGCGCGGGTGCGGGTGCGCGACCGGTGCCGCGTGTCGGTGGTCCGTGGGAGCGTCTCAGGGAGTCGCCGCGGACCGTCCGCCGGCGCCGTCGCCAGGAGGTCGCATGTCGAGCCCGCTCGCCGACGCGCTGTCGGCACAGGTCCAGGGTCCCGTGCTCGTCCCCGGTGCCGCGGGGTACGACGACGAGGTCGCCGCGTTCAACCTCTCGGTCCCCATCCGGCCCGACGTGGTCGTGGGTGCGACCGGCGTGGACGACGTCGTCACGGCCGTGCGGCTCGCGCGCGAGCACCGCGTCCCGCTGCGCGTCCAGGCGACCGGGCACGGCGCCGAGCGGCCGCTGACGTCGGGCGTCCTCGTCACGACCCGTCGTCTCGACGACGTGGTCGTCGACGCCGCGACGCGCACCGCGACCGTCGGTGCCGGGGTCCGCTGGGCCGCCGTCGTCGAGCGCACCGCGGAGCACGGGCTCGTCCCCGTCGTCGGCTCGTCGTCGAACGTCGGCGTCGTCGGCTTCCTGCTCGGCGGCGGGCTCGGCCCGCTCGCGCGCAGCCACGGGTTCGGGTCGGACCGGCTGGTGTCCGCGACGGTCGTGACGGGGACGGGCGAGGTGGTCGAGGCCGACGACGGCGAGCACGCCGACCTGCTGTGGGCGCTGCGCGGCGGCAACGCCGTGCCCGGTGTCGTGGTGGCCGTCCGGATCGCGCTCGTCGAGGTCCCCGACCTGTACGCGGGGTCCGTCGTGTTCGACACCCCGCACGTCGCGACCGCGCTGCGCGGCTGGCTCGAGTGGACCGCCGGCGCCGACGACCTCACGACGACG
The DNA here is from genome assembly GCF_010119915.1 of Cellulomonas sp. H30R-01. Lineage (NCBI taxonomy): Bacteria > Bacillati > Actinomycetota > Actinomycetes > Micrococcales > Cellulomonadaceae > Cellulomonas > Cellulomonas sp. H30R-01. The sequence continues at coordinate 726,980 of NZ_CP048210.1, forward strand.
AGCGCCGCAGTGGTACGGATGCCCCCGATCGACGTGGTGCCCGAGCCGCTGCGCGGGCGCACGGTCCTCTCGGTGCGCTTCGCCCGGCCGGGGTCCGCCGAGGACGGCGAGCGCGCCGCCGCCCCGCTCCGCGCGCTCGCTCCCGCCCTGCTCGACGGCCTCGGCCCCCTCCCGGCGCGCGACTCCGACCGGATCCACGGTGACCCGACCACACCCGCGCCCGTCTGGACGGGTGGTGCTGGGCTCGCGCACGTGCGCGACGGGTTCGGCGACGCCTGGCTCGACGCCGTCGGCCCGGACGCGGACCAGCCGTTCGTCGCGGTCGAGCTGCGGCACGTCGCCGCGCCCGTGTCCGCGTCGGCAGCACGGACGACCGGTCAGGACGCGGTCGCCGGCCGGGACGCCGCGTTCACGCTCGGGCTCGTGACGGTGGGCCCGGAGGCCGCCGGCGTCGGCCCGGGTGCGGCCGAGCGCGTGCTGTCCGCCGTCGCACCGTGGCTGGCCGACGAGGCGAACCCCAACATGAGCGGAGGGCTCCCGGGACGGTGGCGGCCCGACGTCGCGGCACGCCTCGACGCGGTCCGGCGCCGGTACGACCCCGACGACCTCCTCGGGTCGCACGCGCCAGAGCCCGTCGGCGTGGGCTGACGGGCGTCAGGGGGCTCCGTGCGGCCGGGGGGTGGCCGGGCGCTGCGGTGGTGCGAGAGGCGGCACGGGCGTCCCCGGCTCGTCGGGCAGGTGCAGCGGCTCGATCGCGACCGGGTCCCACGTCCGCACCGTCTCCGTGACCCAGAAGACGATGAACAGCACGATCTCCCACCACTCGACGGCGAGGATCGCCTCCTCGACGCCTGCGCGCTCCAGCGCGGGCCACAGCACCAGCCCGGCGACCATGAGGGCGGCGACGGCGAGGTAGATCGCGCGGTAGCGCCGGTCCGACTCGGCGTCGGTCGCGGGCCACCCGTGGCTCAGCACCGCGAGCGCCAGGCTCACGATCAGCACGACCGCCGCCGCGCCGTGCAGCCACGCGAACGTCGTGCCCGGCTGCACCAGGCGCACGACCAGCAGTGCGACGACCGCGACCCCGAGGACCGTCATCAGCCAGAACACCCAGCCGCCGTCACGTGCCGTGCGCGCGGCGTGGACGGTCGCACGGGTCGTCCGCCACTCCACCAGGACGACCGCCGCGGACACGACCAGCAACGACGTCAGCACGATCCGCGCGGGTAGCGCGGCCTGGGTCCGTGCCGCACCGTCGAGCCGCTCGAGCTCCGCGGTGAGGCTGTTCGGCACGAACGCGACCACCAGCGCCAGGAAGCCCGCCCAGTTGAGCGTGTAGTCCTCGACCGCCGGGAACCCGCGGTAGGCGACCAGGCAGACCGCGATCCCGGCGAGCATCGCGACGAAGACGTCGCGCAGGTCGCCGTCGTAGTAGTCGCTGATCGACCGCTCGATGCGCCCGCCGGTGACCCACACGAGGAACGACGCGACGAGCAGGAGGACCGGCAGCGCGACGAGCGTGATGCGCAGCAGGCGGTACGTCGCCCGGGCGAGCGGGTCGGTGCTCGCCGTGCCGACGTGCGTGGGCCCGCCCACGCGCGACCGGGGCGCGCTGGCCGTCGCGCCACGGTCCGCGGCGTCCGCCGTTCCGGTTCCTGCGGGTTCGGGCATGTCGCGAGCGTCCTGCGGTCGTCGGCCGAGGTCAAACGCAGGAGGCGTCGGTCGGGGACCGGCGTGGCCGGCGCGCCAGCGGACGCTGCTCGACCGCCCTGCGGCGGACGGGTGGCGTCGTGACCGGCCTCTCACGTGCGGCTCCGTCCGGTCGATGCGCAGGACGTGACCGCCGAGGGGTCCCGACCGCTCCCGCGCGACGTGCCGACGTCGCCGAGCGGTCGCGTGCCCCAATGGCTCCTCGACGAGCGGGCGGCCCGGGCGCGTCCGGCGGGATCACGGGTCACGACGCTCGACGGGTCGGCGCCCCTGCTGCCGTCGCAGCCGGCAGCACCCGCCGTCGAGTCGATCGCCGAGCCGCCCGGCACGCCGGCCGCCGCCAACTCCAGCACGCCGGCCGCCGCCGGCTCCGGCACCCCGGCCGCCGCCGACTCCAGCACCCCAGCCGCCGCCGGCTCCGGCACCCCGGCCGCCGCCGGCTCCGGCACCCCGGCCGCCGCCTTCGGCACCCCGGTCGCCGCCCACCCCGGCACCCCCGCCGACGCCGGTCCCCGCACCCCGGCCGTCGTCGGCCCCGGCACCGCGGCCGACGCGGTCCCCGCACCCGCCGCCGGGCGGGCGGGACGGTCGGACGCCCGGCGGACGCGTCGACGCGCCGGCAGCCCGGTCCCGAGCACGCTCGCCCTGGGCGTCGTCCTGGGGCTCGCCGCGACGACGTTCGGACCCGGCCTGGTGCACGACGCGCAGCGCGTGCTCGCCCCCGTGGTGCACGGTTCCCCGTGGCTCGACGCCGTCGTCGGCGGGCTGGTGCGCGCCCCCGTGGTCCCGCCCGCGGGCGTGGAGGAGTCCGGTGACCCGATCGGCCGGCCGCCGTCGCTCGCGCAGGTCAGCCGCTCGTACGCCTACCTGCAGACGCAGGCCGACGGCCGGACACCCGTCGCCTGGAGCCCGTGCCGTCCCGTCCACTACGTCGTCCGGCCCGACGGCGAGCCCCCCGGGGGCCGCGCGGTGATCGACGAGGCCGCCGCACGCCTGAGCCGGGCGACCGGGCTGGTGCTCGTCGCGGACGGCGAGACCGACGAGCAGCCGTCGGAGGACCGCGCGCCCTACCAGCCGGACCGGTACGGCGACCGGTGGGCGCCCGTCCTCGTGAGCTGGTCGGACGAGTCCGAGGACGCGCGGCTCGCGGGCGGTGTCGCGGGCGTCGCAGGACCGGTCGCGCTCGAGGCCGCGGGCCGGCCGAGCGTCGCCGTGTCGGGCAGCGTGTCGCTCGACGCCGCGCAGCTCGGCGCGATGCTCGAGGAGCCGGACGGGCACGCGATGGCGCGCGCGGTCGCGATGCACGAGCTCGCGCACGTCGTCGGGCTCGGTCACGTCGACGACCCGACCCAGCTCATGGCGCCGACCACCGACCCGTCGGTCACGGACTTCAAGGCCGGCGACCTCACCGGGCTCGCGCTGCTCGGCAGCGGCCCCTGCGCGCCCTGGCTCTGACGCCCGCGCGCGAACTCTGACCGGGGGCCGTGCCGCACCGAGCGGACCGCCGCCCGATCGGGGCGCCGTGCCGCACCGAGCGGACCGCGGCTCGACCGGGGCGTCGTGCCGCACCGCGCGCACGCGCGAGCGCCGCGGGCCCTCCCCCCGGGAGCCCGCGGCGCTCGCCCTGTGCGTCAGGCGGAGCGTCGCTCCGCCGCGGTACGCACCCCCACGGGAAGTCGCAGGTACTGCTTCTCGCTGCCGGTCACGGCCACGACGTGGGCCGAACGCTCGGCCTCCTCGCCGCCGTCGACGGTCACCCCGGCGACGTACATCGGCGCGAGCACGCTCTGCGCACGCCGCCGCCCGAGGCTCAGGTAGCCGAACGCGAACAGCTGCGGCTCGATGCGGACGTCCTCCTCTCGCCCCTCGAGCAGGCGCGACAGGCGGGCCGCGACCTCGGACGCGGCGTCGTCGGGGCGGCGCGTGACCGCCTTGTCGAGCGTCGCGCCGCTCCCGTCGCCGGCGAACCGGCGCAGCGTGAGCGTGAGCGACGACAGCCGGCCGGAGCCGGTCACCTCGACGCTGCCGGACGCCCGCCCGAGCACGGGCAGGTCGCGGACGGCGTGTCGGTACGCGCCGACGGCCCTTGTCAGCACGGGCTCGCTGACCTTCCCCTCGCGGTCGGCGCCGGCCGCCTTGAGCTTCCACAGCCGCTCGAACGTGAGCGTGTCCTCGCGGTCGACGAGCGACGCCAGCCCGAGCCGTGCCACCTGGTCGTCCACGTAGCCGCGCAGCTTCTCGTCCGGGAGCACCTCGTCGAAGAGGTCGTCGAGCGGGTCGACGCCCGCGTGCAGCGTCAGCGCGCCCGACGCGTGGAACGTCACGGCGCGCCCGCCGTCCTCACCCCGGTACACGGAGCGGTCGGCCAGCCGAAGACCGCCCTGCGACGCGTCGAGCGGGATGCCCGCGGCCTCCGCGAGCGCGGCGAACAGCTTCTCGTTGCGCCGCACGAACGCCTCCGGGCCGGGCGTCGCCAGCTCGACGACCTCGGTCACGTCCGGCACCTCGCCGACCAGGCCCGTCAGGCGCTCGGTCAGGTCCTTCGTCGTGGTCATGTCCTTCTCCCTCTCAGCCCTCGGCCCAGCGCCACAGCAGGCAGCCCTGCTGGGACGGGGACAGGTCGGGGGACACCGAGCCGTGGCCCCACAGGTGGTCGCGGTTGTGCGGGCTCAGCGACCAGATGACGTCGCCGCCGTTCCACGTCTGCGACGTCGCAGGTCCGACGACGACGGGGTGGTTGTCGAACCACCAGTCGGAGACGCCGTCGATCCACGCCGACGACACGGTGTCGCCGTCCGTGAGGTTGCTCGCGACGTCCTCGCCGCACTCGTCGGTCGTGATGCCGTCCCACATCTCCTCCCACGCCCCGCAGTACAGGTGCAGACGGTCGAAGATGTTCCAGAGCCCCGTCAGGGTGCCCAGCGGCGCGGTGTCGCACGAGTAGGCCATGACCCACTCCGCGTTCCAGTCCTCGCCGAGCTCCCACGTGCCCGAGAACGTGCGCCACTGGTCGCGCGGGACGTCGTACAGCAGCCGGGCCTGGCCGTCCGCCGTGTGGTTGCCGTGCGTCTCGATCCAGAACAGGTCGACGTCGTCGACCCACGTGCGGTCGTCACCGCCGCCGCTCGTGTCCTGGATGTCGTTCTCCCACACGTCCTGCTCGGACCAGTAGAAGGCGCGGGTGTGCCCGGAGCTGCGGAGCTCGTCGTCGAACCCGTTGCTGCGGTTGAAGGTGTAGGTGAGGTCCGCGGCGGTGGAGACGCCGTTCGCCCGTGCGTTGCCGAAGTGGCGGATGGCCTCCACGCCGAACGTCGCTGCCATGAGATGCCCCCTGTCGTCGAGCGTGCGTTCGGGAGGCAGGAGCGGTCCTGGCCCGGGGCGATACGGGGACGGCCGGGTGATCCGGCCGGGAGGCGCTTGCCTGTGACGTCCGCCTCACCGACAGGTCCGTGGCGCATACAGGGAACAGTCGAGGCCGGCGCTCGGTTGCGCACTGTGGTCGCCGTCGAGCGGCCACCGCCCCCGAACCTGGAGCTGCCGCGCGTGAGCCTGCACCTGACCGAGCGCCGTGCCGTCGACCTGCGTCGGGTCGCCAGCGCGCTCTGTCGGCCTCCGCATCGCCCCGCCGGTCGCTGACCCGGCACCTCGGACCCGCACGGGTCCCTGACGGTCCGGCGCCGCTCCCGCAGCCCTGACCTCGGCCGACCGGCCGGTCACGCCCCGCCGGTCACCGCCACGTCGCTCGTCGACCTGGCTCCGTCCCCCCGACGCGTCCCTCACGGACCTCCCTCGCGGCGCGCCCGCGCCCCGGAAAGGCCTCACCCCGTGTCTGACACCACCACGACGCAGCCCCAGCGCCGGCTGCGGTTCCCCTCCTTCACCGTCCAGGTCCTGCTCGGCCTCGGCCTCGGCGTGCTCCTCGGCTGGATCGCGCTGCAGATGGGCCAGACGCCCTCCGGCGAGCCCAACTGGCTAACGACGACGCTCGACACGATCGGGTCGTCGTTCGTCACGCTGCTCAAGGCGATCGTCCCGCCGCTCGTGTTCCTCGCGATCGTCACGTCGATCGCGAACCTCGAGCGCGTCACCAACGCCGCGCGCCTCGCCTGGCAGACCCTCCTGTGGTTCGCCGTCACCGCCGCGATCTCCGTGGGCGTGGGCATCGGCCTCGGCCTGCTGCTGCAGCCCGGCGCGCGGTCGACTCTCAGCCCCGAGGACGGCTTCGAGGCCGGTGCGAGCGGCTCCTGGCTCGACTTCCTCAAGGGCCTCATCCCCGGCAACTGGCTCGGGATCGGTGCCGGCACGCAGGTCACCACGGGTGCCGACGGCGCCGTCGAGGCCAGCACGTCGGTGTCGTTCAACGTCCTGCAGATCGTCGTCGTCGCGCTCGTCGTCGGCATCGCCGCGCTGCGCACCGGCAAGGCCGCCCAGCCGTTCCTCGCGTTCAACCGGTCCGCGCTCGCCGTCGTGCAGAAGGTGCTGTGGTGGGTCATCCGCCTCGCCCCGCTCGGCACGCTCGGCCTCATCGGCAAGGCCGTCGCGACCTACGGGTGGGACCTGCTGGCCCCGCTCGGCACCTACGCCGCCGCGATCTACCTCGGCCTCGCCGTCGTCCTGCTGGTCGTCTACCCGGTGATCCTGCGCACGAACGGCCTGCGCATCGGCGCCTTCTTCCGCGGCGCGTGGCCGGCGATCCAGCTCGCGTTCGTGTCGCGCTCGTCCGTCGGCACCCTGCCCGTCACGCAGCGGGTCGTCGAGCGGAACCTCGGCGTGCCGCGCTCCTACGCGTCGTTCGCCGTGCCGCTCGCGGCGACGACCAAGATGGACGGCTGCGCCTCGATCTACCCGGCGATCTCCGCGATCTTCGTCGCGCAGATCTTCGGCGTGGACCTGTCGGTCACCGACTACGTCCTCATCGCGTTCGTGTCCGTCGTCGGGTCCGCCGCGACCGCGGGCCTCACCGGGGCCGTCGTCATGCTGACCCTCACGCTGTCGACCCTCGGCCTGCCGCTCGCCGGTGTCGGCCTGCTGCTCGCGATCGACCCGATCCTCGACATGGGCCGCACCGCGGTCAACGTCGCGGGTCAGGCGCTCGTGCCGACGGTCGTCGCGAAGCGCGAAGGCATCCTCGACCTCGACCGGTACGCGTCCGCGTCGGCGTCGAACCTGCTCGCCGACGACGTCGACGAGGCCGCCTCGGCCGACGACGAGGTCCGCGACGCGACCGTCGTGCCGACCCCGCGGGAGCCCGTGCCCGCCGCCTGACGGCCCAGCCGGACCGCGCCCGGTCGCCCTCGCTCCTGAGGGCGACCGGGCGTCGTCGTCTGCGGCCCCGAGGCTGGTCGTCGGCACGTCACGGCCGGCTCCGCGCCCGTGCGCGCGACACGCAACACCCGCGACATACGAGCGCGCGACGATGGGCCCCGCACCGACGGCCCGCGCCACAGCGGCAGCGCCCTCCCCGTCGGCATGCACGCCGAGAGGAGCCCGATGTGCCGGCCACCGTCCTGACGATCGACGTCGACGACCCACTGCGGCCCGACGTGCTCGCACTGCTCGAGGAGCACCTCGCGGACATGTACGCGACGTCGCCCGCCGAGTCCGTCCACGCGCTCGACCCCGCCGGCCTGACCGACCCGGCGGTCACCTTCTGGACGGCCCGCGACGGTGGCGGGGCCCTGCTCGGCACCGTCGCGCTCAAGGCCCTGGGCGGCGCGTCGGCCGAGCTCAAGTCCATGCGCACCGCGCCGGCGGCTCGCGGGCAGGGCGTCGGCGCCGCCCTGCTGGACCACGCGCTCGCGCAGGCCACGCTCCGTGGCTACCGCAGCGTCCTGCTCGAGACCGGCACCCAGGAGTACTTCGCGGCGGCTCGCCGCCTGTACGCCCGCGCCGACTTCGTCGAGTGCCCCCCGTTCGCCGACTACGTCCTCGACCCACACAGCGTCTTCCTGCGCCGGGACCTCGGCCTCGCGTAGGGGACCGGGGACTGGCTGGGGCGCGTGCCGCAGGCCGTTCGCTCGCGGGACCGGGGACTGGCTGGAGCGCGCGCCACGGTCCGCTCGCGGGCCGCACCGGGGACTGGCTGGAGCGCGTGCCGCAGGCCGTTCGCTCGCGGGACCGGGGACTGGCTGGAGCGCGCGCCACGGTCCGCTCGCGGGCCGCACCGGGGACTGGCTGGAGCGCGTGCCGCAGGCCGTTCGCGCGCGATACCGGGGACTGGCTGGAGCGCGCGCCACGGTCTGCGCGCGGGCCACCGGGGGACTGGCTAGAGCGCGTGCCGCAGGCCGCTCGCGCGCCGGACCGGGCGCTCGACCGCGGCACGCACCGCTGCCTCCGAGCCGATGACGTGCACCGAGTCCCGCGCGCGCGTCACGGCCGTGTACAGCAGCTCGCGCGTCAGCAGGGGGGAGGCCGCGGGCGGCAGGAGCACCGTGACGCGCGTGAACTGGCTGCCCTGCCCGCGGTGCACGGTCATCGCGTGGACCGTCTGCACGGCGGGCAGCCGGTGCGGTCGCACCAGGTGCGGCCGCTCGGCGTCGCCGAACGCGACCACGACCGCCCCGTCGGACGCATCGGCCACCTCGCCGCCGAGGTCGCGGACGACGACGCCGGTGTCGCCGTTCGACAGGCCGCTCGTCGCGTCGTTCTCCGTCACGAGCAACGGCCGTCCCGGCGGCCACGGACCGTCGTCCGGTCGTCCGCCGGTCACGCCCTCGACCCAGGCCTCGGCCTGCGCCGCCCAGTGCGCGACGCCCGCAGGCCCCTCCCGGTGCGCGAGCAGCAGGCGGTGCCGTCCGAGCGCGCGCAGGGCCCCGGCGGCGTCCCCGGAACGTGCGGCCGCGACGAGCGCCCGACCCGCGTCCTCGAGGTCGCGTCGCAGCCCCACGAGCTCGTGCGGCGCCGCGACGTCGCCCGCCGTCTCGGTGAGGTGCACGTGCGCACCGCCCGCGCGCAGCAGCGCGAGCGTCCGGTCCGCGTCGCCCTCCCGGATCGCAGCGGCGAGACCCCCGAGCTCGTGCCCGAACCGGTGGGTCCGGGTGAGCCGCACGACCGCCCGGCCGTGCAACGCCTCCACGAGGTCGCCGAGGACCGCGCCCGCCTCGACGCTCGCGAGCTGGTCGGGGTCGCCGACGAGCACCAGCCGCGCCCCAGGTCGCAGGGCTTCGACGAGCCGCGCCATGAGGGGCAGCGACACCATCGAGGACTCGTCGACCACGACGACGTCGTAGGGCAGGCGCCGCGTCCTGTCGTGCCGGAACCGGGTCGAGCTCCCGGGGCGGCGGCCCAGCAGGCGGTGCAGCGTCGACGCGGCGAGCGTGCCGACGCGGTCCCGGTCGGCGTCCGGCAGCCCTTCCACCTCGGCGTTCACCGACTCCTGGAGACGTGAGGCGGCCTTGCCCGTGGGTGCCGCGAGCGCGACCCGCAGGTCCGGACCGACCACCGCCTGGAGCGCGGCGACGAGCCGGGCGACCGTCGTCGTCTTCCCCGTCCCCGGACCGCCGGTGAGGACCGTCAGCAGCGAGCCCGACGCGACCCGGACCGCCTCACGCTGCTGCTCGTCGGCGTCGTCGGGGAACAGTCGCCGCACGACGTCGTCGAGGGACGACCGGTCGACCGGCAGCGTCGTGCGGACGCGGGCCTCGACCTCGCGGCGGACGGCGAGCTCGTCGCGCCAGTACCGGTCCAGGTAGACGCGGTCGTCGACGAGCCGCACAGGCCGGTCGTCCGGGCCGGTCGCGCCGTCCGCGACGAGCGGACTGCGCCGGACCGCGGCGCGCCACCCGTCCGGACCGTCGAGCGCCGGCCACGGCAGGTCCGCGGCGCCGACCGGGTCGCGGTCGCCCAGGTCCGTCGCGACCGCCGCCGGGGCCGACGTCAGGTCGACGCACACCGAGCCCGACCGCACCGACGCGACCGCCAGCGCGACCGCGAGGTGCACCCGCTCGTCGGGCTCACCGCCGATCGCGCCGAGCCGACGCGCGACGTGCACGTCCGCCGACACGAGCGCGCCCGCCGCGACGAACCGCGCGAGCAGACCGTCGACGCGCCACGGCACCCGCGGGTCCGGGTCACCGTCCCACACCGGGGCGCTGACGCCGGTCCTCGTCCCCGGCCCGTTCGCGCTCGCGACAGGACTCGTCTCCGGCCCATTCGCGCTCACGACAGGACTCGTCTCCGGCCCGTTCGCGCTCACGACAGGACGCGTCTCCGGTCCCTTCGCGCTCACGACAGGACTCGTCTCCGGCCCGTTCGCGCTCACGACAGGACTAGTCTCCGGCCCGTTCGCGCTCACGACACGCCCTCGTTCGGTTCGTGCGCGCCCGACGCGGGTCGGTGCGACGCGAGGTCGTGCGACGCGGTGTCGTGCGACGCGAGGTCGTGCGACGCCGGGCCGCGCGCGAGCAGGTCGGAGAGGGCGACGACGAGCTGCGGCGGGGGACGCCAGGACAGCACCCCCGTCGGGACGCCGTCGACGACCGGGGTGCTCGCACCGACCATGCCGCGGACGAACAGGTACAGACCTCCGCCGAGGTGCCGGTCGGGGGAGTAGCCGGGCAGCCGCCAGCGCAGGTAGCGGTGCAGGGCCACCGAGTACAGGAGCAGCTGCAGCGGGTAGTGCGAGTCGGTCATCGCGCGGACCAGGGCGTCCGGGCGGTAGTGCCAGGTGGTCAGCGGCTCGTCGTGCGGCGCGAGGCGGTTCGTCTTGTAGTCGACGACGAGGTAGCGGTGGCCGTCCCCGTCCGGCACGCGCAGGACGGCGTCGATGCTGCCCGTGAGGTACCCGCGCAGCCGCGTCGCGGCGAGGTCGCCGTCGAGCCGGTCGGCGTATCCGGCGAACGGGTCGTCGGGCGGCAGGTGCCGGCGCAGGAGATCTGCGACGTCCCGCAGCGAGCCTGCTGGACCACTCTCGGCCGCCTCAGTGCCGGAAGGGGCAGCCGCGTCTGCGTGGGGCGTGGCGGGCTGGTCGCCCCCGGCGAGCGGGAGCTCGAACTCGAGCTCGGCGAGCCGGTCGGCCGGGGCCACGTCGGCGAGGGCGCGACCGCCGGCCAGCGGTCCGAGCGGCGTGTGCAGCGCCGGCAGGAGGGCGTCGGCGAGCACCTCGGGGGCGACGCCGAGCGGGGTGGCGAGCCCGGTCGCGCGGCACGCCTCCACGACCTCCGAGCGCAGGTCGGCGGCGTGCGTGTCGACGTGCTCGAGGACGGCGTGCGTCAGGGTGCCGAACGCCGTCCCGCCCGGCAGGTCCGCCATGGTCGACGGCACACCGCGCAGTGCCGCGTCGACGTCGAGCGTGCCGGCGGCGACCGCGGCCGCCGCGTCGTCGTCGGGTTCGTCCTGGATCCCCGGGTTCTCGGGCTCGTCGCCGACGCCCGCGTGGTGGGCGTGAGCGGTCAGTCCGGAGTACGACGTGCGCCGCCACCCGAGGTCGACCTCGCGGTCCAGCACGGCGACGTCGAGGTCGGCGGCGGGCGGCAGGGTCGGGCGCCACCGCACGGCGTCCGGGGCACGGTCGACGACCTCGTGCACGAGCGTCCCGCCCGACGAGTCCGCGAGCGCGGCGAACCGTGCGCCGGCGGCCGCGTCGTTCGGCACGGTGACCCGCGCCGCGGGCGTGCCGTGCGCGTCCCGGGGCGCGAGCAGCAGGCGGCTGAGCGCCGACGTGGAGGAGTTGGCGCTCGGCGCCCACCACACGACCACCTGGGAGTGCGCGCGCGTGAGCGCGACGTACGCGAGCCGCAGGTCCTCGCCGCGCTCGTCGGCCTCGTGCCGGGCGAGAGCCTCGGAGTAGCCGGGGCTGCCCGGGCCGCCGACGTGGAGCACGCGCTCGTCGTCCTGGTGGAACCGCAGGATCTCCGGCGAGCGCGGCGACCACCGGTTCCACGCGAACGGCACGAGCACGACGGGGAACTGCAGGCCCTTGCTCGCGTGCACGGTGATGACCTGCACGGCCGCCGAGTCGGTCTCGAGCCGGCGGCTGCGCTCCTCGGCGTAGTCGACGGCGGCCTCGTCGATGCGTGCCCGCAGCCACTCGGTGAGCGCCGACGCGCCGAGGCCGCCCTCGAGCGCGGCCTCGTGCAGGGCCTCGGCGACGTGCCGCAGGTCCGTGAGCCGGCGCTCGCCGTCGGGTCCGCGCAGCAGGCGCTCGCGCAGTCCGGCCGCGGCGGTGGCCTCGAGGAGGGCCGCGACACCGTGCTCGTCGAGCACGTGCGCCCACCCGCGCACGAGGTCGGCGAGCGCGTCGAGGTCGTCGTCGGTCGCGAGCGCGAGCCGCGTGGCGTCCCAGCCGACGAACGGCGTGAGGGCCGCGGCCGCGACGGTGCGGCTGTCCGCGAGGCGGGTCAGCGCGGCGAGCAGCGTGAGCCAGTCGGTCGCGGACGCGCTGCCGAAGACGCTGGCCAGCCCGGAGATCACCGCGGGGACACCCGCGCCGACGACCGCGCCGTGCACCGCGAGCGCCTCCGCGTTGGTGCGCACGAGCACCGCGACGTCCGCCGGCCGGACGGGTCGCGTCGGGCGGTCCGGACCGTCGGTGAGCCGCGTCTGCTCGAGCGTGCGCACGACCTGCGCGGCGACGTCCCGGTAGACGAGCTCGCGCACCTTGCCGACCGCTGGCTGCTTGCCGGGCGTCGCGCCCACCGCGTCGCGCGTGACCTGCCGCAGCACGACGGGCGGCGCGCCCTCGAGCCGTCGTCCGGTGCGGGCCGCCGTCACGGGGTGCACGACGATGCGCGGGTCACCGAGCGCCGCTCCGCGCAGGATCGGCGCGAGACCGTCGATGACCGGCCCGTCCGTCCGCCAGTTGCGCCCCAGCGTCTGGGCGTCGCCGGTCTGCGCCGCTCGCAGGTACGTCGCGACGTCGGCACCGCGGAAGGCGTAGATCGCCTGCTTCGGGTCGCCGATGAGGACCAGCGTGCGGCTGCCGTGGAACGCGAGCCGCAGGATGTCCCACTGCACCGGGTCGGTGTCCTGGAACTCGTCGACCATCACCACGCGGTAGCGCCCGCGTACGCGCTCGACGGCGGCCGGGCCGGTCACGGGGTGCGCGAGTGCGTCGCGCAGGAGCACGAGCAGGTCGTCGTAGTCGACGACGCCGCGGGCGCGCTTGCGCCGACCGAGCTCGTCGCGGACGGCGCGCGCGAGGCCGTACCGGTGCTGGGCGGCGGAGCCGGGGCTCGCGTCGTCGGGCTGGAGTGTCGCCGCGTGGTCGCTGACCGCGGCCCGGGCCACGGTCCGCGCCGTCGTGACGTCGAGCACGGCGCTCTCGGCACCCGCGTACTTGCGCAGGTAGAGGTCGTCGACGACCTCCGCCTCGAGGTCGGCGACGTCGGGCAGCAGCGTCGCGTCGTGGTCGACGTCGCCGACGGTGCCGAGCACCGCGAGCATCTGCTGGCAGAAGCCGTGCGTGGTCGTGATGGTCGCGGCGTCGACCTCCGACAGGGCGCGGGCGAGGCGGGACCGCCGCAGCGCGAGCTCGGCCGAGTCGGTCGTCGCGAGGTCCCGCACCACCTCGTCGCCCGAGGCCGCCGCCGCGGGGTCGCGCAGCGCGCGCTCGACGTCGACGAGCCGCGCGCGCACGCGGTCGCGGAGCTCGGCGGTGGCGGCACGGCCGAACGTCACGAGCATGAGCTCCGGCAGCCGGGCGACGCCCTCGGCGACGTACCGCGCGGCGAGCGACGCGATCGTCGTCGTCTTGCCCGTCCCGGCGCTCGCCTCGAGCACGACGGTCCCGGTCGGGAGGGGGCCGCAGACGTCGAACAGGCGGCTCATGCGACCACCATCGAGATCGTCTCGTGCGTGAGCATCGGGTCCCACAGCGTCCGTGACAGCGCGCCGAACCGGGTCGTGTCGTCGGGCCATCGCGCGACGTCGGCCATCGACGGCACGCCCGCGATGGCGTCGAGCGTGAAGCCCTCGCCCCAGACGAGCGCGTGCGACGTCTCGGCGACCTCGAAGCCGCCGCGTCCGTTGCGGCTGTCGTCCAGCGTGCCGAGCTCCTTGCGCGCGGCGGCGAGCGCGTCCTCGGTCGTCTGGTCGGACCAGCGGGCGTGCCCGTAGGCCGCGCTGGTCGCGAGCGGCAACGGCAGGGGTTCGCGCAGCGCGGCGTCGGCCAGGTCGGCGAGGTCGGCGAGGATCGACGCGGCCTCGGCGCGGCCGGGTGACCGGAGCTCGGAGACGCGCGCCCCGCCGCCGGGCCCGCGCCCGACCGTCACCGCCGTCAGCCCGGCCGCCTCGGACGTGCCGTCGGCTGCCGCCGCGAGCAGCAGCACCCACGCGCGCAGCCGGTGCTTCGGGGCGAGCCGCGAGTAGACGGCGGTCAGCAGCACGTCGTCGTGGAACGGGCCGACGGTCCCCGCGAGCGACCGCCCGTCGGGCAAGACGAGGCGCACGTCCCGCATGCCGGCCTCGCCGACGCGCCACGTGTCGACGGCGTCGAGCAGCGGCCGCACGGACTCCGCGACGCCGGCGAGCGTCGTCCCGCCGAGCGTCCCGGGCGGCACGTGCCCGCGACGTCGTTCGGCCGCGACCGCGTCGTCGAGCGTGGCTCCGTCGAGGGTGGCCTCGAGCAGCCGGCGTCCGACGTCCCAGCGCTCGAGCGGGTCGAGCTCGAGCGGCAGCCGGTCGTCGAGCTGCTCCGTCTCGCGCGGGGGCACCGCCCGCAGCCGGCGGCGCACGAACGCGCGAACGGGGTGGGTGAGGATCTCGGCCAGGTCGCCGACGTCGTCGACGGGCTCGGCGGGCGGGAGGGGCTCCGGAACGAACGGGCCGCGACCGACGCGCTCGCGGCGGCCGGCACGTGCGGCGGCGAGGTCGAGCGCGTCGAAGCTGAACGGCGCCGGACGGCCGAGAGCCCCGGCGACGAAGTTGCGCTCGTCGACCGTCTGCAGCGGGTGGTGCACGACCAGGTGCGCGCGCGCGTCGCGGCCGTCGCCGAAGTCGACGGCCGCGTCGAGGGCGTCGAGCAGCTCGCCCACGGGCACGGCGGGCGGCCGCGGTGCGCCCGTGCGCTCGTCGGCCCCCGAGTGCAGCACCACGAGGTGCTCGGTCGCGCTGGTCACCGCGTCGAGGAACAGGCGGCGGTCCTCGGTGCGCCGGTCCCGCTCGCCGACGAGCGGGTCGCGCGACAGCAGGTCGTCGCCGTCGCGGCCGCTGCCGCGGGGGAACACGCCGTCGTCGATGCCGAGCAGCACGACGACGCGGTGGGGGACCGCGCGCATGGGCTCGAGCGAGCACACGGTCAGGGCGCCGGTGCGGAATCCCGCGCGGGTGGGTCGGCCGCGCAGGTGCGGCTCGAGCAGCGCGACGAGGTCCGGCAGCCGCAGGTCGCGCGCGTCGCGGTCGGCCGTGAGCCGGACCTCGCCGAGGACGCGCGCGGCCTCCACCTGCTGCCAGCGGTCCTGCGGCGCGACGTCGGTGAGCAGCCGCAACGCGCGCTCGACGGTGTCGAGCCACGCACCTGCGGGCCGCGTGCCGTCGAGCTCGTGCAGCACGCCGGTGAGCCGGTCGAGGAGCTCGGCGACGCGTCCGACGAGGTCGACGTCCGTGCTGTCGACGTCGTCGACGGGCAGCACAGCGCCGACGTAGCGCTGGTCCTCCTCGGCCATCGCGACGCCGAGGAGCAGCCGGTCGAGCGCGCCAGCCCACGTCCCCTGCGCCACCGTGCCCAGCCGGTAGCGCTCGCGACGCGTCACGTCCTCGCCCCAGCGCACGCCGGCCTGCAGCGCCCACGACCGGAGCCGGTCGAGCGCGACGTCGTCGAGCACGAACCGCCGCCGCACGGGTTCGAGGCCCGCGAGGTCCACGACGGCGGAGGCCGTCACGCGCGAGCCGGCCAGCTCCAGCAGGGTCGCGACGAACGTGAGGAGCGGGTTGGCACGCGCGGGGGCACGGTCGGCGACGCGGACGCGCAGAGCGCGGCCGGGGTGCTCCCCGCCGGACACCGCCGGACCGGTGTCGCCGAACGTCGCCGACACGAGCGGGGCGAACGCCTCGACGTCGGGGCACATCACGACGACGTCCCGCGGCTCGAGCGTCGGGTCGTCGGCGAGCAGCCCGAGCACGGCCTCGCGGAGCACCTCGACCTGCCGGTGGCGGCCGTGGCACGCGTGCACCTGCACGGTCCGGTCGTCCGGGCCGACCGGCTCACGCGGTCCCTCCACCGCGTCGGCGCGGATCCGGGCCTGGAGCGCCCCCAGGGCGGTCGCAGGTGGTGCGGGCGTGCCGTGCAGCACCACGTCGGGCACGAGCGGCGCCAGCCGCACCTGCAGCTCGACCGCGTCGCCCGCCATCGACGCGAGCAGCGGGTGCGACGCGACGACGGGCAGCGCGCGCCGGTGCGGGTCGGTCGGCGCGACGTCCGCGACCTCGCGCCACAGGGTGAGCGACGGGTGCGGGAGCCACAGGTGGACGTCACGGTGCCGCGCGAGCGCCGACAGCACCTGCACGTGGGCGTCCGGCAGACGTGTCGCCCCGAGCACCGAGAGCCGCTCCGGCAGGTCGACGAGCGCCGGGTCGGCTGTGAGGGCCGCGAGCGCGTGGTCGAGGCGTTGCGCGGGCGACGGTGCACCGACGCGTTCGCGCACGAGCCGCCACAGGTGCGCCTGCCACGCGAGGTCGGCCGGCAGCGGTGCGCCGGCGCCGTCCTCGTCGCGGCCCTGCGCCCAGGCGCGCACGACGTCGGGCCGCTGCGCGTCGTACGACGCGAGCAGCCCGGCGAGCCGCTGCGAGAGCCGCAACCGTCTGCCTTGGCGGACGTCGTCGTGCGGGTCCCCGAGGTGCCCCACGGGTGTCACGAGCCGAGGGTCGCCGACCGCGTCGTCGAGGACGCCGAGCACGTGCCACGCGACGCGCTCGGGGGCCCACGGGTCGTCGTCGGGCGACACCCCGAGCACGCGCGCGAGCACGTCGGAGACCGCACGGGCGGGGGAGGAGAAGCGGACGTTCGCGCAGATGCCGTCGCCCGCCGGCCCCGCGCCGAGCCGGTGCGACAGGCGCTGCGCGACCCACCGCTCCACGCCGCGCGTCGGGACGAGCACGACGTCGGGCGTGAACGGGTCGGGCGGGGCCTGCGCGAGCACGGTCGCGAGCGCGTCGACGAGCACGTCGCTGCGCTCGGCGACGTGCACACGCAGCGCGCCGGCCGTCCGGGTCCCCTTCACGGCCGTCACGCTAGCGTCCGCGCCCGACACCCGCCGACGGTGCACCTGACCTGGGGAGACGCAGGCGTGCGGCCGGGCTGTGGACGGCTCGGGGACCGTGGTCCGCCCCGCGAGCGGTTCGCCCGGCCCGACCCCGATCCCGCCCGTCGACCCACGCGCACGTCTGTGACCGCGGACCGTGCACGAACCGCGCCGGCCGTGCCGACGGGATGCCGGACTTGTCGGGACCGTTCGCTAGCCTCCTGCCTCGTGAGCGAGTGGGTGCCCGGCCGGCACGTCCTGACCCCGCGCGAGGCGGAGGAGATGGCCGCGCACCACATGCGCCAGCTGGGCCACCCCGATGCGAGCGCCAACCCCGGACGCGGCGCCGACGGGGGTCTCGACGTCACCGCCCGCCACGCCCTCGCGCAGGTCAAGTTCCGTGGCGGCCGCGCAGGCCGGCCCGACCTCCAGCGGCTCTACGGCGCCCGCGCCGACCGCACCGACCTCGAGCTGTGGTTCTTCACCGGTCCCGGCTACTCGGACGAGGCCGTCGAGTACGCGGACCGGCACGCGATGGTGCTGTTCACGTTCGACCTGGCCGGCGCCCTCACCCCCGCGAACCACGCGGCCTCCGAGGTCCTCGACCGCGCGACCGCGCTGCTCGCGTCCGGCGGGGCGCCCGACCGGCAGCGGCTGGCACCCCGCACGCGCGACGCGCACGACGACGACGCGCGGGCGGAGCCGGACGACCGGCGCGACCGGTGGTGGGACGGCCCGCAGCATCCCGCCCCCGAGCCGGAGTACGCGGGGTGGCACTGGGTCTCGCCGGGTCGCGCGGTCCGCCGCAACGCCCTGCTCGTCGTCGGGCTGCTCGCCGGGGCGGCGGCCTGGCTGGTCGGGTCGTACCGCGACCGGCTGCACGCGCTCGCGGCCGACGTCGCGGACCTGACGGGCCGGACGGTCGACGTGGGCGAGCTCTTCGTCGGGTGCAGCGCGGCGGCCCTCGGCGCGGTCGTCCTGTACGTCGTGCAGGTCGCCGTGATGTTCCGCCTCGGCAAGCACCCCCTGAAGGTCCCGGTCCGCCCCCGCCGCCGCGGCCGCACGCGACGCCGCCAGGCCGCTCTCCGCTGACGCGACGCGACGGTCCACGCGCACCGTCGCGTCAGCGACGCAGCGCCCCCGCGCCGCGGGCCAGCAGCCGGCGGACCGCGTCGGCGCGGTGGAAGACCCCCGTCACACCGACGGGTTCCACGGACGTGACGAGCCGCCGCACGCCGCCGGCGCCGAGCTCGAGCGGGGCCGACAGCACGACGGAGCCGGACGCCCCGCGCACGGTCAGCGCGACGCGCGACAGGTCGGACCACGCGTCGAACCCGGGGTCGTCGACCAGCGACCGCACGGCCTCGATCTCGAGCACCTCGCCGTCGACCCGCACAACACCCCGGTAGACGAACGCGTCTTCCGTCTCCTCGACGCGCCCGTCGGCGAGGAAGGCGCGCTCGCCCCACGGCCCGTACGTGAGCGCCCCGGCGACCGAGGCCCCGCTGACGGGTCCGTCGAGCGGCATGACGACGGTCAGGTCCAGCACGACCTCGACACCGTCGAGAGACCCGCGCAGGTGCTCGACGTACCGCGCCGACGGCGGCGGCTCGGTCATGCGCGTGCACGACGCGTCCCGCGGCACCCCGCCCGCCGACCGCGAGGCGAGGTACCGCCGCGCGTCCCGGTAGCCCATCTGCACGAGCGAGTCGGACGAGATGCGGCCGAGGTAGAACTCGGGGTCGAGCGGCAGCGGGTGCTCGGGCTTGACGACGTGCAGGACGAACGACCGGCCGGTCGCGTCGGCGAGCGCGAGGTCGGCGGCCAGCGCCCCGGCGGCGCTCATCTCGATCATGTGGACGTACTGCTCGAGCGGCCCGTCGCCCCAGCGGCCGGTGTTGCCGATGCACCACACCAGCCACACCTCGTCGGCGCCGCGGCGCAGCGCCTCGGTGACGTTGGCGTCGCGGACCCAGACCGCGTCGGTCCAGACGTGCCCGTCGCGGCGCAGGGGGGTGAGGAAGAGCGGCAGCGACATGCCCGCGGCGAGGAGGTCGGCGTCGACGTCGGCGGCGTCGACGGCGACGTTCTCCTTGGTGGCGAAGTCGACGACGTTGAACGAGCCCTGCACCGACGAGGTGCGCACCGCCGCGTCCGAGATCCCGAGCGCCGGGAACACGCGCTGCACGAGCCCGTCGGCGTCCCCGACCGCCGGCAGGTTCCACGGGCCGGTGAGGTACTCGTGCAGGGGGAGCGCGGAGCCGAAGTCGCGCACGTCGACGTCGCGCCACCGGCGGCACATCTCGAGGCCGTCGACGCCCGAGCACAGCATCGCGGCGGTGAGGATGCCCCCGGAGGTGCCGTCGACGTGGTCGAAGGCGATCCCGTCCTCCTGGAGCGCGCGGACGACGCCGGCCTGCCACGCGACGCGCATGCCGCCCCCGGCGGCGACGAGGGACCTCATCGCGCACCCCGCAGCGCGCGCAGGTGGACCGCGAGCAGCACCGCGGTGAGCAGGTCGAACGCGGCGACGCCGAGCGCGAGCGGGTCGAACACGCCACGCGCCACGCCGATCGCGACGGCGACCGACGCGGCGGTCTTCTGGACGGCGGCCCACAGCACGACGTCGGGGTCGTGCCGCGGCCGCGACAGGGTGGTGAGGAGCAGCCCTCCGACGACGACCATGAACATCCCGACGGTCGCGAACAGCTGCTCGGCGGTGGCGTCCTCCGACGCGCCGAGCAGGGACAGCACGAACGACGGGACGAGCACCTGCGCGGCGCCGCTGGCCACGGTGATCCAGCCGATCACGACGAGCAGCAGCACGAGCGGGGTCCGCGCCGCGCCCACCGCGGCGCCCCGCGACGTGCCGGGCGGGCGCGGGCCGGCGTCGGCGGTCACGTCAGCGCCCCGAGCAGGTCGCCGCGCGCGACGACGTACCAGGTGATCGCGACCCACGTGAACGTCGAGCCGTAGAACCGGACGTCGTTCAGGGTCATCCAGCGGTGCAGCAGGTGCCGCAGCTCTGCGTCGTCGGCGAACTGGCCGCCGCGGATCCGCTTGTTGATCGGGATGATGAGGCCCTGCCCCACGAACGTGAGCACGAAGATCCCGACGAGGCACGCGACGCCGAACCACACCCAGCCGGTGCCCCGCTCCGTGACGACCAGGATGATCGCGGCGACGAACATGAGCGGCACGACGCCCGTGAAGAACGCCGTCGCGCGCTTCGTCGGGATGCCGAAGTGGGTGCCGACGTTGTCGCGCGACAGGCCCCGCCAGGTGGGGAACAGGAACCACTTGAGGACCCACATGGTCCCGACGTACATCGTCGCGCCGAACAGGAACCACAGCGCCGAGACGAACGTGATCACGTCGCCACCCCCGCGGTGACGCGGCCCTGCACCTCGGGGCGCGACCGGTCGGGCGGCGGCGGCCACGTCTCGCCGCGGCCGAGCCCGACCACCGACTCGAGCGGCTCGCCGAACTCCCCGGACGCGAGGGACGCGTCGACCGCCCCGAGCGTGTCGCCGGTGAGGAACCACGCCTCGTAGTGGTCGTCCAGCACGCCGTGCGCGGTCGGCAGCCACGCGGTGAACAGCGGCTTCGACCCGATCTGGAGCGCGCGCAGCGGCTGCACGCCCGGCGCGTCGCCGAGCACGATGCGCGCCCGCGCGCCGGGGCCGACGGCGACGTCGCCCGTCGCCTCGAAGTAGATCGTCGACCTCATGAGCTGCCCGCGGAACGCGCAGTAGTTCGCGGCGGCGAGCTTGAGCGGCAGCCCGACGGGCGCGGGCCGCTCGATCTCGACGAGCGCGCCGAACTGCCCGTCGAGGGTGTCGTACTGCGCGGAGACGGTGGTGTCGGTGACGACGAAGTCGAGCGACGCCTGGTGCTTGGGCATGCCCCAGATGCCCTTGCCGCCCTTGACGGACACCTCGGTCGAGACGGGCAGGTCGACGACGTACTGGCCGAAGTCGAGCGTGCGCATGAGGGCGAGCGGCAGCAGGGGCGGCGCGGGCCGGGGGCCGTGCGTCACCGCGATCGCGAGCGAGTACTCGATGTACTGCCCGATGTCGGTCGACCGGTAGTTGACGACCGTCGCCATCAGGACACCGCGCCCGAACCCGAGGGACACCGGGTGCAGCTCGCTGCCCGGCAGGACGGCCCGCGCGGCGGACAGCGAGATCGGGAAGGCGGCCATGAGGACGGGCGAGTCCTCGGACGACACCGGCATGGCGTACGGGATGGTGTCGACGCGCGCGGCCTGGCCGGTGAGGCGGCGCTGGCGGCGCGGGACGGGGGACGGGACGCGGGACAGCACCGTCCGCGCGGCCGAGGTCAGCAGGCTCATCGGTGCAGCTCCTCCAGGATGATCGGGTAGGTGTCCCGCCACGCGCGCCGGCCGAAGAACACGTCGAGGTGCCCGTAGCCCGGCAGGACGTGCAGCGTGTCGCCCTTGCCGGGCCGGTGCCGCGCGAAGAACGCGTGGCTCCGGACCTGCGACTCGGGCAGGAAGCACCGGTTGTCGGCGCCCGCGAGGAACGCGAAGCGCGCGTCGGTGCGCGGCGGCCCGGCGACGAGGTCGTCGGGGATCTCGGGGTGCTCGCGCGCGGGGACGAGGTGCCCGGCGGCGACGGACCGGCCCATCTGCCGGAAGAACGACAGGGGCACCTCGGCGAACTCGCCGCTGATCCAGTCGTGCGTCGCGCGGTCGAGGTTCTCGTGCGACCAGAGCGCGGGGAAGCCGGAGCCGTAGGTGAACGACACCATGCGGCAGACGATGTTGTCGCACTCGGGGTGCGTGACGGCGACCGTGCGGCGCAGCACCTTGGAGAACACGCCGTCGGACCGGTAGCCCCATGCGGGGTTGAGGTGCGGCGTGAACCGCTCGATGGGCGGCGCGAGGTAGTGGATCTTCTGCCGCGACCAGAACGGGATGACGGGGTGCAGCGACACGGCGTTGGAGACGACGGTGTCGACGCCGGGGACGAGCCCGGCGACGGCCGCCATCGTGAAGGACGTCGACCCCTGGCAGTGCACGACCGCCTTCATCGACGAGGCACCCGTCGCGGCGAGGACGTGCTCGACCGCGGCCGGGTGGTCGTACGCGGCGGCGTCGTCGAGCGTCCACGGGACCGGGTCGAGGTCGATCGACGCGCGCCAGTTGAGCAGCCAGACGTCCCAGCCGTCCTCGAGCAGGACGTCGACGAGCGTGCGGGGCAGCGGCGGCCGGAACAGCTCGGCGCGCACGCCCGACCCGTGCACGAGCATGACGGGCCCGCGCCACGGCTCGCGCGGACCGCGGACGTGCACGAGCGTGAGGCGCGTGCCGTCGCGCGCGGTGATCGGCACGACCTCGGTGCGGTGGTCGGCACGCGTGACGGTCCTGGGTGCTTCCTCGACGCTCATGACGTGAACCCCTCCTGCGCGACGACGATCGGGCCCTCCAGCAGCCGGACGGCGGGCAGCCCGTCGGCGGGGACGGGGCGCGGTGCGCCGTCCCGGGTGTCGACGTCCCACCGGCGGCACACCGTGTCGACGACGAGCGGGTAGATCTCGAGCCGCCCGTCGGTGCGCAGGCACAGCCGCAGGAAGCCCTTGTGGTCGGTGACGGCCTGGCCGGACATCTGCCAGCCGGCGACGACGCCCGTGCGACGGGACAGCAGCAGCAGCGCGAACGCCTGCGTGCCGAGCAGCGCGCCGAGCACGACGACGAACGGCACGACGAGCGTCGCGGTGAGGGCGGGCGACCACGTGGGCCAGGGGACGGCGACGGCGGCGACGAGGACGACGAGCGCGGCGACCAGCTGGAGCCCGATGCCCGTCGTCGCGGGGACGAGCCGTGCCAGCCGACCGTCCGGCATCACGGTCGCGACGACGGCGTGCAGCAGGAGCAGCCCGAGCACCCACGCGGCGGCACCGGCAGCGGCCGCTGCGACGTCCGCGGACGGACCTCGCAGCAGCGTGGGCGACCCGCCGCGCAGCACGCCGAGCAGCCCGGCCAGGCACCCGACGACGAGCAGCTGCACGACCCCCGCGGTGGCGAGCAGCCCGACGTTGCGGCGCCCCGCCCAGAACGGGCTGAGCGGGTTCGCGATGCGGCGGCGCAGGCGGCGCGACACGTCCTGCGCCGGGTGCGTCGGCCCGACGCGGTCGAACGGCGTTCCCGGGGTGTCCTTGGTGCGCATGCGCGACGCGGGCGGCGGCAGGACGAGGTGGTCGACGAGCTGGTCGGTGTCGCCGAGGTAGGCGCCGCCGAGCCCGCACGTCACCGCCTGGACCGCGCGCGGGTCGACGGCGTCGACGGAGCCGACGGAGCCGACGGAGCCGACGGTGCCGGCCGCCCCCGCCGGCCCGACGGTCCCCGGCGCCCGCGACGCGTACCGGGAGTAGACGTGCTGGTCGCCGCTGAGCCACAGCCGTACGCGCGCACCCGTGTCCTCACGCTCGCGCCGCCCGGGCACCTGCCGGTACCGCACGACCTCACGCTCGAAGAAGTGCAGCTGGTTGAACGCGTCGGGGTCGTGCCCCGCCTTCGCCCACGCGGGCTCGGCGGCGCAGACGACGACCGCGTCGCCGGGCCGCAGGTGCGCGGTGACGTGCGTGCGGAAGTAGTCGAGCTGCGGCTCGTCGATGTACTCGTCGAGCTGCGAGTCGAGGCCGAGCAACCACCAGCCGGGTGCCAGGCGCAGCGCGAAGTACGACCGTCGCTGCACGGTCCGCCACGCCCCGACGCTCGCACCGCGCGTGAAGACGCGCAGCCACGCGGTCAGGCCGTCGTACCAGTCGTGGTTGCCGGGGATCGCGAGCAGCGTCGGCTCGGTCGTCGCGTCGAGCACCGCGCCCGGACGGGGTGCCGGGAGTGCAGCCCCGTACGGGCCCGTCGTGCGGTGCTCGTAGCCGCGCGCGGACGCGGCCGGGTACACCTCGTCGCCGCCCATCACGAGCACGTGCCCGCGCGGCAGTGCGAGCGGCCCGCCGGGTCCCGCGACCTTGAGCTCGGGCTGCGCGAGCAGCGTCGCGACGGTGTACGTCGCGTCGAACCCGTCGCCCAGGTCGGCGACGAAGTCGAGCCACAGGTCGCCGTCGGGTCGGTGCGCGGGCTCGACGAGGCCGCCGGGCAGGGCGGCCTGCACCTCGCGACGGTCGCCGTACGTGGTGAAGACGGACGCGAGCACGACCTTGAGGGCGGTGCGCGCGAGCTCGGGCGGGTCGAGCCAGCGCACCTGCGGCTGCGCGACGAAGCCCAGGTCGCTGCTGCGGGGCACCAGGTCGCGACGCCTCATCGGCCGGCCCTCGCGGCGGCCCGTGCCGGAGCGGCGCGGCGCCCGGAGAGCTTGTCGGCCACGTACACGTCCCACAGCTCGCCGAGGAACAGCCGGCCGAACTGCGCGAGCGCGGCGGCACCGGCGTCGCCGTCGGTGCGGAACGTCGTGAGCTGCTTGGCCAGGTCGAACGGCTTGATCACGAGCACGCCCGCGCCGATCGTCCCGTCGGGCACGTCGTCGTCGCGCATCCGGTCGAGCACCGCGAGCGCCTGCGCGTGCGACGTGGCCTCGGGCGGTGCGACGTGCCCCGACAGGACGCGCACGAACAGCGTCGTGGTGTCGGCCCACACGTCGAGCCCGCGGTCGTCCTCGACCTCCTTGGCCCCGACGAGCGTGAGCGGCGAGCCGGCCGCGTCGCGGAGCCACAGCCGGTAGAGCATGCGGCGTCCGGGCGTGCCGCCGGGGTGGACGAACAGGTTGAACCAGCCGCGCTCGACGTCGAGCCGTCCGCCCAGGACGTTGCTCTCGACGAACCCCGTCGCGTCGGCGCGGTGCAGCGGGTCGGCGACGAACGCCGCGATGTCGGGTGCGGTGATCGTGAGGACGAACTGCAGGTGGTCGCCGAGGCTGCGGGCGATCTCGGCCCCGTGCCGCGGGTCGGTCTGGTCGAGCGTGAACGGCCCGACCATCCGCTCGGTGAAGGCGACCGAGGTGGCGCCGGGTGCGCGGGCGGCGAGCGCGCGTGCGGGTGCGGCGATGTGCGTGCGGCGGGGCCGCGACCAGTCCTGCTCGAGCATCCGGGTGGCCGCACGGTCCGCCATCGCGGCGATCGTGAGCGACGGGTTCGCGCCCACCGGGCCGGGCATCGCGGCGCCGTCGACGACGTGCAGACCCGGATGCCCGCGGACCTCGCCGTACTCGTCGCACACGCCCTCGCCGACGTGCCGCCCGATCGGGACGCCGCCGAGCGGGTGCACGGTGATGACGCGCTTGGCCCACCACAGCGGGTTGTCCTGGAACCGGGCGCCGAGCTGCTCGCCGACGCGCTCCATCGTCGAGCGGACGTCGTCGAAGTAGGCGCGCGAGGTCGACGTCGTCCAGCTCACCGCGAGCCGCCCGTCGTGCAGCGACATCCGTCCGTCGGGCACGTCGCGACCCATGCCGAGCAGGGGGAGCGACCCCGCGGACAGCCGCCCGTCACCGAGCAGCGCGGACAGGTCGGCGGACACGTTGGACCGGCCCTGCGCGAGCACGCGGTTGCGCACGACCTGCCACGCGAACGCCGCCGCGCGCCGGGCGGTCGAGCGCAGCTGCGCGGTCTCGACGAGCCACCCGAGGAACCCCGGGAAGCCCGCGTCCTCGACGTAGTACCCGCGCCCGGTCCAGCCGTCGCCGTCGAGCGCGTCGGGCCGCCGGATCGCGGTCGTGATGACGGGTCCGTTGCCGCCGTCGACGGGCAGCGCCTCGCCGTCGCGCGTGCAGTCGAGCAGCAGGGTCAGGAGGTCGCCGTTGCCGGAGAACCGCGTGCCGAGCGCCGGACCGAGGCCGGGCAGCGACGCGCGGCTGCGCAGCAGCAGGAACGTCGTGCCGAACGTGCCGGCGCCCAGGATGACGCGTCGGGCGACGATCGACCGCTCCGGCAGCGCGCGGGTGCGGGTGTCCGTGTCGCCGCGCGCACCCTCCGGGTGCACGACGTACCGGACGAGGTACCCGCCGCCGTCGAGCGGCCGCACCGCGCGCACCTCGTGCAGCGTCCGGACGTCGGCGCCGTGGTGCGCCGCGGAGGAGAGGTACGTGTGGTCGAGCGTGTTCTTCGCGCCGACGTTGCAGCCGATGTCGCACTCGCCGCACAGCGTGCAGGTCCGCCGGTGCGACCCGGGGTGCACGGTCCCGTACGTGGCGGCGGGCAGGTCCAGGCCGGGCGCGGCGTCCTCGTCGGGCCGGGCGAACGTCACCGCGAGCGGCGGCCGGATGGTCGGCATCCCGAGCGCGGCCGCGGCCTGCTCGACGGCCTGCGTCTTCGGGGTGTCGTCGTACGGGTAGGGCGTCGCGCCGAGCATCTTCTCGACGACGTCGTAGTGCGGGTCGAGGTCCGCGCGGCTGATCGGCCAGTGCTCGTAGCCGCCGCCCGGCAGCGGGGAGTCGTGCACGAACCAGTGCTCGTCCTTGCGCAGCAGCACGTTCGCGTAGATGAGCGAGCCGCCGCCGAGCCCGCTCGACACGAGCCCCTCCAGCCCGCGGAACGACCACGCGTCGAACAGCCCGTAGAGCTTCTCGCTGGGGTCCCAGAAAGCGCGGCCCATCTGGGCGGGCGTCCGCGCGAAGTCCCCGGGCCCGTAGCGCCTGCCGCGCTCCATGACGACGACCTGCTTGCCCGCCTCCGCGAGCCGCTGCGCCGCGACCGCGGCACCGAAGCCCGAGCCGACGACCACTGCGTCGACGACCTCGAGGCCGCCGTTCCGGATGTCCATGACGTCTCCCCGCCCGCGCGCGAACCCCGACTGCGCCCCCTGCACGGACAAGAGGTGTGATCTGGGCCACAGATACACGGCCCGTAGGCTGGGGGACCGTGCAGTGCCCCTACTACGACGCGGAGCGGTGCCTCTCCTGCACGTGGATGGGCCGGCCCTACGGCGACCAGCTCGCCGCCAAGCAGGACCTGTGCGTCGACCTGCTCGCCGCGCACCACGACCTCGTCTGGCTCGACCCTGTGGCCAGCCGCGAGGAGGGGTTCCGCAACAAGGCCAAGATGGTCGTCGGCGGGACCATCGACGCCCCGACGCTCGGCATCCTCGACGCGGCCGGCGTCGGCGTGGACCTCCAGGGCTGCGGCCTCTACCCGGCCTCCCTGTCGGCGACCTTCCCGGTGCTGACGGCGTTCGTCACCCTGGCCCGGCTCGAGCCCTACGACGTCCCTGCGCGTCGCGGCGAGCTCAAGCACCTGCTCCTCACCGAGTCGCCCGACGGCGACCTCATGCTGCGGTTCGTGCTGCGCTCGCAGGAGGCCGTCGCCCGCATCCGCAAGCACCTGCCGTGGCTGCGCGCGCAGCTCCCGCGCCTCGTCGTCGCGTCCGTGAACCTGCTGCCCGAGCACAAGGCCGTGCTGGAGGGGGAGCGCGAGATCCTGCTGACGTCGGACGAGACGCTGCGGATGCGCGTCAACGGCCTCGACCTGCACCTGCGCCCGCAGAGCTTCTTCCAGACGAACACCGACGTCGCCGCCGCGCTCTACCGGCAGGCGGCCGCATGGGTGTCCGAGAGGGCGCCCGCGTCGGTCTGGGACCTGTACTGCGGCGTCGGCGGGTTCGCGCTGCACGTCGCCGACGGCTCGCGCGACGTCGTCGGCGTCGAGACGTCCGCCGAGGCCGTCGCGAGCGCGACCCTCACCGCGCGCGACGCGGGCCTGACCCGCACCACGTTCCGCGCCGACGACGCGACCGCCTTCGCGCTCGGCGCGTCACCCGCCGACGTGCCCGACCTCGTCGTCGTCAACCCGCCGCGACGCGGCATCGGCCCCGACCTGGCCGGCTGGCTCGAACGGTCGGGCGTCGGGACGGTCGTCTACTCGTCGTGCAACGCCCGCTCGCTGGCCCGCGACCTCGCCGCCATGCCGTCCCTGCGTCCCGTCCGTGGCCGGGTCCTCGACATGTTCCCCCAGACGACCCACTACGAGGTCGTCACGCTGCTGACCCGCGAGAGCCGAGCGAGCTGACGTCGATCGTCACCGGTGCTCGGCCACGAGCGCATCGGTGATCACGTGGCCCTCGACGGGCATGAACGTCGGGAAGCCCTCGCGCACGGGGAGGTGGCCGGCCGAAGGCAGGCCGCGTCGTGGCAGCTCGTCGACGGCGCGAGCGAGCGTGATGTGCTCGTGCTGCGCGAGAGCGCGCGGCTGCTATCACGTCCTCGCCGAGGTCCGCGGTCGTCCTCATGACGGCATCCTCGCGCAGGCGGAGCTTGGCACCGCTTCGCGCGGGGATGCGGCGCCGCCAGCGGCTCGTGACCGGTCGGTGTCGGCGGATGCTGCGACGATGCCGGCATGACGGACCGGCCGGCGTACGAGTTCGACGCGCCGCTGTGGCGGTGGGACGCCCGCAAGACGGACTCGTGGGTCTTCGTCAGCCTGCCGACCGACGTCGCCGACGACGTGCTCGAGGTGGCGTCCGGGGTCACGCGCGGGTTCGGGTCGGTGCGGGTCGAGGTGACCCTCGGCGGTTCCGTCTGGCGCACGTCGGTGTTCCCCGACGACAAGGCCAAGACCTACGTGCTGCCGCTCAAGAAGGCGGTCCGCCGGGCGGAGTCGTGCGACGTCGGCGACACCGTGCGGCTGCGCGTCGTGCTGGTCGACGTGGGCGCCTGACGGATCGGGGCGTCAGCGGGACGGTCGTGTGAAGTCGACCTCGCCGGTGACGGGCGAGCCGGGCGTGCCGTCGGGCTGCTGCGGCACGACGTCGAACCGCAGGGACTCGAACCGCAGGGTGATCGTGTCGACCGGCAGGAAGTCCTCCGCCGTGACCGCGTAGCCCGACACGACGACGTCCTGCAGCCGCCACCGCAGGAACGGGCGTCCGCCGTTCTCCCCGGCCTGCACGACCTCGAGCTCCGCGACGTCGAACCGCTCGTTGCGCGCGCACGCGACCATGAGGCGCGGCGAGGCGACGCTGACGTCGGCGGTCACGACGAGGGGGCTCGCGGTGACGCGGCCGGACACGGCGGCATGCCCACCGGCGCCCGCGCCCGACGTCTCGGACCAGGTGAACGAGCGCACCTCGATCCAGCCCTCGTGATGCCGGTCCGTGGAGCCTCCCTCGACCGACTCGATCCGCACGTACGCGTGCGCGCTCATGGCACCCTCCCGACGACGCCGTCACCAACGAGTCTGTCACCACGCGTCCGCCGCGCGAACGACGTCTGGCGTCCCCGGACCAAGAATCGAACCGGATGGCTGACTCGTGGCCTTGCCTCGACACCCCGCCGCGTGGCACACGTCGACCGTCGCGCGTTGCTCCGTACTATGCCGACCGCTTACGATGAAGGTGTCCATCGCAGTAGCGGTGGGAAGTGGGCCCAAGACCCTGCCGGACGGCGGTGGCGCTTGGGCCTCGCGCTTTCTGGCTACAGGTCGCGTACGTCGACTACGACGTCTTTGGTCAGTGCCCGCCACGTCCCGCCCTTCGCGAATGCCCACGCGATCGCGTCTGGGACCACCAGCAAGGGCTCGGTCGTCGCCTTCTCGTGCCGGTAGAGCAGCCGGTCCTGGGCGCCGGCGGCGCGGATCGCGGCGTACATCAGGCGCAGGTCCCGGGTGACGAGCGTGTCGTCTCGGTCCAGGCACAGGTGTTCGTGGCCGGCGGCGGCGCAGTCGGCCACCAGCGCACGTAGGCACGCCTCGCGCCGCACCAGCTCGGTGCGACCGTCTCGAGGGGCACGGTAGATCGTCACCTGCGGGCGCAGAGCCATCACGGCGGCAAGGATCGTCTTCCTGCGCGCGTCGCTCGCCTCGTGCATGTGTGGCGCCGCCTCGCGTGACCTCCCCACTGCTTCCTGCGCAGGTGCAGCGGGGACGCGACGAGGCCCCAGGGCGTGCCACCCCGGGGCCTCGCGCGTGGTCGCGGTCGCGTCAGCCGACTGCGGCGGCGCCCACGTCGGGGTGGTCCGTGAAGAAGCCGTCCATGCCGGCGCGCAGGAAGGTGCGGATCTCGCCCTGCAGGTCGCCGTGCGCGTTCGGGTCGGTGCCGACGCGGAACTGGGTGGGCAGGAACTGGTTCTCGGCGCGGAAGGTCCAGCCGTGCACGGTGAGGCCTGCGCGGTGGGCGTCGCGGATCACGGGGGAGGGCTTCAGGAGCGCCCCTGACGCGTCGCGCGGGATCAGCACGTCCTTGCAGACGCCGACGCCGTCGGCGTAGCGGGCGATGTCGCGCAGGCCCTCGCGGGTGACGAGGTCGGCGTAGGTGCGGGTGTCGCCTGCGGCGACGAGGTCCCACGGTGCACCGGAGCAGTTGACGAGCTGCGCGAGCGGCAGCTTCGTGCGCGTCGACAGCTCGCGCAGGTTCGACGTCTCGAAGGACTGGATGATCACGGGCGCGCGGCGACCGTCGAACCCGTTGGCCGCGAGCGTGGCGAGCAGCGGCTCCTCGAGGGACAGGCCGAGGCCGTCGAAGTACGTCGGGTGCTTGGTCTCCGGGTAGACGCCGACGGGCTCACCCGCGCAGGTCCGGGAGTTCCGCGCGAGGTCGAGGACCTCGTCGAACGTCGGCACCTGGTAGCGGCCGTCGAACGCGGTGTTGCCCGGGCGGACCGCCGGGATGCGCTCCTTCGCCCGCAGCGTGCGGAGCTCGGCGAGCGTGAAGTCCTCGGTGAACCAGCCCGTGAGGCTGACCCCGTCGATCGTCTTGGTGGTCCGGCGCGACGCGAACTCGGCGCGGGCCGCGACGTCCGTCGTGCCGCCGATCTCGTTCTCGTGCCGGGCGACGAGCACGCCGTCCTTCGTGCTCACGAGGTCGGGCTCGATGTAGTCGGCGCACTGCAGGATCGCGGTCTCGTACGACGCGAGCGTGTGCTCGGGCCGGTAGCCGGACGCGCCGCGGTGGCCGACGACGAGCGTGTCGTCAGGCTTGGCCAGGCGCGCGCCGCGCAGGTCGACGACCACCATCTCGGTCGCGTCGGGGATGCCGGGGACGCGGGCGGCGTTGCCGGGGTAGTTGTTGTCGTTCGCGAGCAGCAGCCGGTCGCGGCCGAGCGGCACGATCGTCTCGAACGACTGGACCGGGAAGGCGAACGGGTCGCCGGTGCCGTAGCCGCCGCCGGTGCTGACGCCGCGCGGGTCGGCGATCTTGAGGGCGTCGAGGACGAGTGTCTTGCGGACGAACCCGTCGCGGTCCGTCGTCGACAGGTCGACCTCGTAAACGCGCTTGATGACGGACGCGGCGCCGTCGAAGTCGTCGCGCTCGATGAGCCACAGCCGGTCCTTGCCGACCCACTGCGCGTCGCCGATGACGTTCGCCTCGGCGTCGGTCTGGTACGGCCACGTGCGGCCCGTGTACTGCTGCGTGCGGGTGTCGAACTCGTAGACGAACCGGCGGCGCTTGTCGGCGTCGTCGGTGAACGCACCCTCGACGATCGGGTAGAGGCGGCGGCCGTCGGGCGACGCGGCGAGCGCCTCGAAGCCACGGCTGCTCGCGACGCGCGGGGTCTCGCCGGGCGCGAGGTACGGGTTGGCGGGCGACTTCCCGTCGGGGAACGGCACGGGCGCGGACAGCAGCACGCCGTCGGCGCTGAAGTGCAGCAGGAACGGCCCGAACTCCTCGCCGACCCAGAGCGTGCCGTCCTTGGCGCGCTGCACGGACTCGACGTCGAAGTCGGCGCCGGTGAGCACGCGGTCGGGGCGGGTCAGCGGGAAGTCGATGCGGTGGTCGGGGTCCTGGAACGAGATGTGCCGGCCGACCTGGATCGTCCCCGACCGCCAGTCGGGCGTGACGAGGTACATCCGGAGCAGGAAGTCGGCGGAGTTCGTCTTGCTGCCGAAGCCGTTGTCCGGCAGCCCCCAGAACGAGCCGTCGCCGTTGGCGAGGGCCCCCGAGAAGCCGGGGATCACCTGCCCGGCGAACGGGCCGGTCCGGCCGTTGGCCGGCGTGACGGCCGCACCCGACGGCGGGCCGTCGGCGAGGAAGTCGGCAGAGAGCGTGGCGCGGGAGACGAGGGCGGGACCGCGGTCCGCCGACGGGCCGTGGCCCGGGGACCCGCCGGCGGCGGCGGGGAGCGAGGCGGCGACCGATCCGCCCAGCACGGCGGAGACGGCGACGAGAGCGAGCGCGACAGCGCGACGGGTTCGCATGACGGCCAGTCGACCGCGTCCGGTTGGCCCCCGCATGTCCGGTCGGTCGACGCCGCGTGACCGCGCGGGGAACACCCAGGTCGCGCCTAGGATCCGCAGCATGGACGCCGTCGAGGTCGCCCACCGCCGCCTCCACCGCCAGCACCTGTCGGGCTCGCCGCTGCCCGACTGCGTGGCCGTCGTCCGCCACCTGGGAGCGTCGCAGGCGCAGGAGGTGCCGATGTCGCGGTGGTCGCTCGGCATGCGCAGCGGCACGGACGACGCGACCGTCCTCGCGGCGATCGACGACGGGCGGATCGTCCGCACGCACGCGCTGCGCGCGACCTGGCACTACCTCGCCGCGGAGGACCTGCGCTGGGTCCAGGCGCTGACCGGCCCGCGCGTCGTGCAGGTCAACCGGTCCGTCGAGCGGCAGGTCGGCATCGACGACGAGGCGGTCGCGCGGACGCACCGCGCCGTCACCACGGCGCTGCGCGGCGGCGAGCACCTCACGCGCGGGGAGCTCGGCGACGTCCTGGCGCGCGCCGGTGTCGAGGCGTCCGGCCTGCGGCTGGCCTACCTGCTCATGCGCCTCGAGCTCGACGCCGTGATCGCGAGCGGCGCGGTCCGCGGCGCGCAGCAGACGTACGCGCTGGTCGACGGGCGCGTCGCCGAGGGCCCCGACCTGCGGGGAGACGACGCGCTCGCGGAGCTCACGCGGCGGTTCTTCACCGGGCACGGGCCTGCGGCGGAGAAGGACATGGCGTGGTGGGCGACGCTCACGCTCACGCAGGTCCGGCGCGGGATCGCGCTGTGCGAGGGCGAGCTCGTCGAGGACGAGGTCGACGGCGTGCGGCTGTGGTCCGCGCCCGGGCCGGTGCCCGCCCGGGACCCGTCGCCGACCGCGCACGTGCTGCAGGGGTACGACGAGTACGGCGTGGCGTACACCGCGAGCCGGTTCGTCACCAACCTCGCCGGTCTGAGCATCGCGCCGCCCGGCTCGAACACGGTCATCGCACCGCTGCTCGTCGACGGGCAGGTCGTCGGGTGGTGGCGACGCGTGGTCGCGCGAGACGGGGTGGTCGCGCAGCCGCGCCCGGCCCGCGCCCTCACCGACTCCGAGCGAGCCGCCGTCGAGACGGCGTTCGCGTCGTACGCGCGGTTCGCGGGTCTGCCGGTCCGCGTCGACTGGGACGCCTGAGACCGGCCTGCGCGGGCGGGCGACGAGCGGTCTGGCTACCGTCGAACGGGTCGGTCGCCGCCCGTGCGACCCACCGAGGAGGACGCATGGACGTCGCCGACCTGCTCGTCGAGGCCCTGGGCCGCGTCGGACCCGTGCTGCACGGCACCGTCGACGGCCTGCCGCCCGAGGCCCTGACGTACCGGCCCGACCCCGGCGCGAACTCGATCGCGTGGCTCGTGTGGCACGCGGCACGCGGGCAGGACGCGCAGATCGCGCACGTCGCCGGAGTCGAGCAGGTGTGGACGGCTCGCGGCTGGGCCGAGCGGTTCGGGCTGCCGTTCACCGCCCGGGCGACCGGGTACGGGCAGTCGCCCGACGACGTGGCCGCGGTCGACGTGCCCGGTGACCTGCTGCTCGGCTACTACGACGAGGTCGCCGCGCAGACCGTCGCCTACCTCGAGCGCCTTCAGCCGGACGACCTCGGCAAGGTCGTCGACGAGTCCTGGGACCCGCCCGTGACGCTCGGCGTCCGGCTCGTCAGCATCGTCGACGACGACGTGCAGCACGCCGGCCAGGCCGCCTACGTGCGCGGGCTGTGGGAGCGCCGCACCGGCACCTGACGGCGGGTGAGATCCGCGGGCGCACCTACCGGCGTCGTCCGCCGTCGCCCTAGCGTGACGAGCGGGCGGGAGCATCCGCAGCGGGGAGGTGTGCCGTGGACGATCGCGTGGGCCCGGACGACCTGCTCGTCGTCGACGGGCTCGACGTCACGACCGGCACGTACCTGACCCCGCCGACCGCGCTCGGCGACCTCGCGGCGGCGCTGCGGGACGCACCGGTGCCGGGCGGTGGCGACGAGCGGCGGCTGCGGCGGCGGAGCCAGGCCGACGAGCGGCACCTCGGCGTGACCGTCGGCTTCGACGCCGAGGACCTCGGCTCCGTGGGGTGGGGCATCGTCACCGCTCCCGACGTCGACGCGGCCGTCCTGGCGGCGCTCGAGCCGCTGCTGGCTCGCCGGCGGCAGCAGGCCGGCGACCGGTACCGGCACCTCGTCGTCGAGGACGGGGAGGACGCCGACACGTTCCTCGTGCGGCACGGCGCGACGCCGACAGTCGTCGACCCCCGCGTCGTGCCGTACTACCTGCTGCTCGTCGGCGGGCCGGGCCCGCTGCCGTTCGACCTGCAGCACCAGCTCGGTGTCGCGTACGCGGTCGGCCGTCTGGACCTGCCCGACCCGGCCGCGTACGCCGCCTACGCCGCGTCGGTGCTCGCGGCGGAGGACCGGGACGCGGCGGCCGGCCCCGCACCGCGCGGCGCGCGTTCCGCGCGGCTGTTCGGCCCCCGCAACCCCGACGACACCGCGACCGAGCTCAGCAGCCGCCTCCTGCTGACGCCGCTGCTCGACGAGGTCGGCCGGTCGGCGTCGGCGTGGTCGGTCGCGGCGGACGCGGGCGAGCCTGCCACGAAGCAGCGGCTGCGCACCCTGCTGCACGCACCCGACGGTCCCGACGTGCTGTTCACGGCGAGCCACGGCCTCGGCGGCCCGCAGGCGACAGCGCTGGGCCTCGGCGGCGCGCTCGTCTGCCAGGACTGGCCCGGGCCCGTCCAGCAGCGCGGGCCGCTCACACCCGCCCAGTACCTCGCCGCGGGCGACGTCGACGCCGCCGCAGCCGTCCGCCCCCGCGTCGTCCTCGCGTTCGCCTGCTACGGCGCGGGCACGCCCCGGTACAGCGACTACCCGGCCGGACCCGGTGCGACACTCGTCGAGATCGCCGCCCAGGACGCCACGGCGCCGCTGCCCACGCGGCTGCTCGGCCACCCGGCGGGCGGTGCGCTCGCGTTCGTCGGGCACGTCGACCGGACCTGGTCGTGCGCGTTCCTCTGGCACGGCACGACCGCGCAGACGGGGGCGTTCCGGGGCGCGCTGCTCGGCCTGCTCGACGGGAGGCGCGTGGGGCACGCGCTCGAGGACCTGACCTCGCGGTACGCGTCGCTCGCGACGCTCCTGACCGCGCGGATCGACGCGTCCGAGCGGCTCGGCAGGCCGTTCCCCGACGCCGACCTGGTCGCGCTCTGGACCGCCGTGCACGACGCGCGCGGGCTCGTCGTGCTCGGGGACCCCGCCGTGCGTGCGGCTCCGCCGGGGGCAGGTGGTCTGGTCCCGCTGTGACCGGGCGACGGCGGCTCCCCGCGCCGACGGTGCGCGCGGTTCAGCCCGTCTCGACGAGCCGCGACGCGACCCGGTCCACCAGGCCACGGTCGTCCAGCGGCACCTCGACGACCTGGCCGCCCCAGAGCGTCACGACGACGTCGCCCGCGCGCCCCGACACGGTCGCGACGTCGAGCCACGTGCTCGACGGGATCTCCCGCACGACCCGACCGCGCCGGGCGTCGACGACGTCGATGCCACGCTCACCGGTCGCCACCACGAGGCCGTCGCTCGTGAACGCGAGCGCCTGCGGCCGCAGGTGCGGGAGCGACGTGCTCCACAGGAGCCGCCCGGTCGTCCGGTCGAAGAGCCCGAGCACGCCGGCCTGCGTGGTGACGGCGACCTGCCGCGCCCCGGAGCCGACCGCCACGTCGGACGGGGCGTCGCCGCGCGCCATCGGCATGCGCAGCCGCACCGGGATCCCGCCTGCGGTGGGCAGGACCTCGCCCACCTCCGCGACGGACGTCGCCGGGTCCGTCGAGGGGGCCGCGGCGTAGGCGACCACGGCCGCGGAGCCGTCCGGCAGGAGCTCGACGTGCCCGGCGTCCTCGGCCGGCTGGAGGGCGCCCACAGCTGCGCCGGTCGCGACGTCGACGAGCCGCACCTCGCCCGCGACCGCCAGCGCGAGCAGCCCGCCCGCGACGCTCGCGTCGTCCACGAAGGGCTGGTCGGGCCCGGACGGCACCTCGTGCAGCAGCGCCCCGGTCGTGGTGTCCCAGACGCGCGCGGTGCCGTCGGGGTTCACGGTCGCCACGCGGGCGCCCGGCTCGTCGGCGTCGATCGTCCACGGGCTGTCGGGTGCGACGACGGGCGTCGCGGTCGCGATCCCCGTGTCGTCGCTGTGGACGACGGTGCCGTCGGCCCGCACGCCGTAGGCGACCCCCTCCGACACGTCGACGGCGCGCGCGTCCCCGTCGTCGCCGAGCTGCCACACGCCGGTGCGCCCGTCCGACGCGAGCACGAGCGCCTGACGCGGCGTCGTCTCGTCGGGTAGCACGCCGCTCACGCCCGTGCCCGGCAGGAACGCCGTGCCGTCCCGCGCGCCGGTCGCGACGTCGAAGCGCTGCACGGCGCCCCACGAGGCGGACGCGAAGACGGTCGTCAGGTCGGGGCCGAACACGAAGCCGGTGAGGCCCGGGTCGGTCACGGTCGCGGACTTCGCGCCCGTCGCGACGTCCCACACGACGGCGCCGGAGTCGTCGGACGTGCCGAGCGTCGCGGCGCCGGGGCCGAACCGCAGCTGCTGCACGGCTCCGCCGACCTCCAGGCGCCGCAGGAAGCGGCCGGCCGCGACGTCCCACAGCTGGACGGTGCCGGAGTCGTCTCCCGTGGCGAGGGTCCGGCCGTCGACGCTGAACGCGGCCGTGAGCGGCCAGGCGGTCGCGGCGTCGGCGTCGCCGGC
This sequence comes from Cellulomonas sp. H30R-01, assembly GCF_010119915.1. Lineage (NCBI taxonomy): Bacteria > Bacillati > Actinomycetota > Actinomycetes > Micrococcales > Cellulomonadaceae > Cellulomonas > Cellulomonas sp. H30R-01. Next base: position 763,744 of record NZ_CP048210.1, read on the forward strand.
CTGCGCCGCGGTGACGTCGAGCACGCGGTGCCGGTCGGCGCGCCGGCCGCCGTCGACGGTCCACAGGGTGGCCGACGTGCCGGGTCCCAGCGACACGAGCGCGCGGCCGTCGGGCGCGGCGACGACGGTGTGCAGCCCGGCCGGACCCGCCCAGCGCGTCGTGGACCCGTCGGCCCGCTCCCACACGACGATCGTGCCGTCCTCGAGGCCCGCGACCACGACCGAGCCGTCGGCGCTCACGTCGGCGGCGACGGGCGACTCGCCGTCGAGGATCGTCGCGGCACGCTCGAACGTGGTGCGCCCGGCGTCGTCGACCTTCCGCGCCCAGACGGTCACGGCGGAGTCGACGGTGACGACCGTCTGCCCGTCGAGGGACTCGACGAGCACGTCGACGGGTCCGTCGGTGTCGAGCAGCGCCACGACGGGCGTCGACGTCGCGGCGAGGTGGAGCAGGTCGCGCGTGTTGGACCCCAGCGGCTCGTCGCCGCTCAGGTCGTCGCGTCCGACGTCGACGGCCGCGCGGGCGGCCCTCTCCGCGTCCTGGTCCAGGTCGGCGAGGGCCGTGAACAGCGTCCGCTCCCGGGCCCGGTCGGCCTTCGCCGTGTCGAGCACGCGTTGCGTCTGGCCGTAGAGCCCGATCGCGGCGACCAGGAGCACCGCGAGCGCGAGGACGAGCACCCGCATCCAGAGGCGTCGCCGCCGGTCGCGCCGCCGGTCGGCCTCGAGCGCCTGGGACGCCTCGAGGAACTCGCGCTCGTGCGGCTGCAGCGGTCGGCGCCGGGTGGCGACGTCGGCCGTCGCGGACGCGAGGTGGGAGCCGGTGAGCAGCAGGCGGCGCTGCCTCCCGTTCTCGTCCCACAGCGCGGCGGCCTGCTCGAACCCCGTGAGGTGCTGCGCGCGCCAGCGCGCGTTGCTGCGCCGGACGGGTTCGATGAACCGGTCGTGCGACAGCTCGTACCAGGTGGCCTGCCGTCGGGTCTCCGGGCGGATGAGGTGCTCGAGCTCGCGCAGGATCGGCCCGTCGGCCTCGGCGGTGCCGAGGGGGCCCTCGAGCACCTGGCCGCGCAGCCCCTGCGGCGTGATGAGGCGACGCTCGAACCAGTCCCGGATGACGTCCTCGCGCACGTCGGTGACGCGTGCGGCCTCGGCGACGCGCCGGTCGTAGTAGTCGGCGAGCGCCTGCTCGACGGATCCGCCGGCGACGCCGTCGGCCGTGGTGATCTCCGTGCTGCCGGGGTCGCGTCGCGCCCAGATGGTGGTGCACGCGAGCTGGAGCTGGACGGGCTCGACGTACGCGCCGAGGACGTCGACGGTGCCGTCGAGCCGCTGGGCGCGGACCTGGCGGAGGTCGTCGACGAGCGCGTGCGCCGCCTCGGCGCGGAACTCGACGCCGGCGTCCTGCGCGGGACGCACGACGGCGTCGAACGCCTCGTCGGCGGTGAGCAGGTCGAGCCGGTAGCGCGTGCGCAGCCGGGTCGGGACCGCGCGCAGGTAGGGCTCGAGCGCGGCGAGGTGGTCCTCGCGGATCGCGAACAGGGCCCACAGCCGGTGCGCGCGCAGCGCCTCGCCGACCTGCGCGAAGAACTCGCGCTTGGCGTCCTCGTCGGTCGGGTCGAGGCTGAGGACCTCTTCGAACTGGTCGAAGACGAGCACCTCGTTGCCGGGGATGCCGTCCTGGTCGGGCCGCTGCTCGAGGTACTCGGCGAGCGTCAGGTCGCGCAGCCGGTCGAGCGGCACCTGCTGCTCCTCGGGCACGTCGGACTCCAGCGACATGAGCGTGCTCATGAGGTACCGGTTGCGTGGCGGCGGCTGCATGGTCGCGACGTGCGGCGTGTTCACGCGCACGACGGGCAGCACCTCGAGGCCCTCGCGGTTCAGCTCGGGGATCAGGGCGGCGTTGATGAGCGACGACTTGCCCGCGCCGGAGGGGGAGTAGAGCAGCACGATGCGCTCGGCGACGACGAGGTTGAACAGCGTGTCGAGCGCGACGGCGCGCCCGTACAGGTGCTGCCCCGCCCGGAACGACTGCGGCCCGACGTAGGGGTTGCCGGTCTGCACGTCGGGCAGGACGCCCGTCACCGGGACCCCCACTGGTCGTGCAGCTCCTTGACGAACCGCTCGGTGCTGCCCCAGTAGAGGCTGACGCGCGCGCCGTCGCGGAAGTAGCCCTCGAGGTACGCGCGGGCGCGGGCCGGGTCGCTGGTCGAGCCCTCCTCGGGGTCGACCTGCACCGCGACGTGCGTGTGGTCGTTCGCCGACTTGCCCTCGTAGTTCATGACGCTGCGGTACAGGACGCGGAAGTCCCACTCGTCGAGCCGGAAGCCCACGAACATCAGGGCGGTCCGGGTGAGCGCGCCGCGGACGTGCCGGGGGACCAGCTCGCGGTTCTGGGTGACGCCGATGAGGTAGTCGAAGTAGTCGTCCTCGGTGAGGACCAGTGACTCGGGCACCTCGAGCAGCCCGAGCAGGTGGTAGACCAGCGGTCGCTGCACGCTGGGCCGGTACCCGGGCTCCCGCTCGTACACCGACTCGGGCCACTCGATGTCGTCGTTCCAGCGGCACAGCTCGACCTCGGGCTGCTTGCCGGCGGCTGCCAGGGCGTTCGCGAGCAGCCGGGTCGGCTGCGTCGTGATGTAGACGGGTGCGGTGAGGTCGGCGAGCACCGAGTACGGCTCGATCGCGCCGCGGTCGCGCAGCGCGTGCCAGCCGGCCGCGAGCACGTCCTCGATCGGCGGGCGGCCCGTGCGCAGCGGCTCCGGGATCTCGTCGCCGAACCGCTCGATCACGGTCCGCCGCACGTGCTGCTCGAGCTCGGAGCGCGGGAACGACCGGCTCTGGTTGATCGCCAGGTACTGCGCGACCTGCGGGAGGCTCTCGCGGTTGTGCGGCGCCATCGGGAACCGGTACCGGTTCGCCCACGCGCGCGCGACCTCCTGCCGCGACCCGAGCAGCAGGTCGCTGATCCCGGGCCCGATGATCGGCGTGCACTTCTCGTCCTCGATGTCGCGCACGACCGACGGCCACTTCTCGAACAGCCCCTGCGGGCCGCCCGAGTCGTACCACATGCGCCCGCTGCGCAGCCGCATGAACAGCGTGGGAACCCACCAGTCGTACCGGTCGCGCACGGCCGCCCGCCCGACCGCGCACGCGCGGTCGACGAGCCCGTCGCTGTCGAGGCTGCGGAAGAACGCGGACGCGAACGTGCCGGCCGTCGCCATGGTCACGTCGCCCTGCATCGCGACGACCGCGGGGACGCCCGCCGCGGCGAGCCGCGGACCGAGGGCCGCGAGCACGCCCGCGTCGTCGGACCGCGCGTCCTCGCCCTCGCCCGCGCTGCGGCACGACGCGAGGAACACGAGGCCGGGCGTCCGGGACAGCTCGCCGAGCTGCTGGACGAGGTCGCTGCCGAGCATCGGTGCGCCCGCACCGTCGTCGTCGACGAGCAGCAGCACGGGCTCGTGGTGCTGCAGGTAGCCGTGGCAGACCAGGTAGACGATGTCGTACCCGCGCCGGAGCTCCGCGACGACGTGCGCCGCCGTCGGCGTCGCCTCCCCGGGCAGCACGGTGACGGCCATGCCGCCGAGCGCCGTCCGCGCGCGTTCGACCTCCTCCTCGACGTCGAGCGGTGCGAGCGCACCCCGGCCCTGCGGTGCGTACTCGCCGACGTCCGTGGGCGACGCGACCACGACGAGCGCGCGCAGGTCGCCGCGCGAGCGCGGCCGCACCGGGCGCCAGTCGCGGCTGCCGAGGAACCGGGAGAACAGCACGTTCTCGTCCGTGAGGAGCGTCCGGTCGTCGTCGGGGTCGCGCAGCGTCTCCCAGCGCACGCCGTGCAGGGCCGCGGCCTCGGGGGCCGGGTCGACGACGAGCCGCACGCGCAGCCGCACCCCGTTGCTGGACGCGGTCTGCACCGCCTGGCGGAACGCGGCGCCGAACCCGCCGCCGAGCAGTCCCTTGCCGAGCGCACGGCCGTACTCGGTCGGGTCCAGGTCGCGCAGCGCGTCGGGGTCGATGTGCGCCACGAAGCCCGCGCCGTCACCGTCGAGCCGCGCGTCCGCGTCGCTGCGTGGCAGCGTGAGGGCGGGCCAGATGCCGTAGGTGACGTCGTCCTTGCGGTACAGCTGGATCTCGAGATCGGCGTACTCGTCCATCACGGGCCCCCGCGCGGCCAGGTGGTCGGGCCCGGCGACCCCGCCCCCATGAGAGGCGCCGGCGTTCACCCTGGAAGGTGCTCCCCGCGCGGGCGCAGATACCGGGCGCCGGTGCCACGATCGACGCGTGGTCCCGGGCGGGACGCGGAAGGGGGAGCGGGATGACGCGCGTGGCGCGGCACGTGGTCGTGCACGGGTTCGTGCAGGGGGTCGGCTACCGGTGGAGCGCGGCGCGCGAGGCCGCGCGGCTGGGCGTCGTCGGGTGGGTGCGGAACCGGTCCGACGGGGCCGTCGAGGCGGTCGTCGAGGGCGACGCGGACGCGGTCGAGTCGTTCGTCGGCTGGGCGCGGCAGGGACCGCGCGGGGCGTCCGTGACGTCGGTGGACGTCACCGACGAGGCGCCCGGCCACCGGGCGTCGTTCGAGATCGAGCCCTGACCGTCGCGTCGGCGGCGCCGGTCGGGCCGGACGTGCGCGGGGTCGGCCGGACGCGCGGGACCGGGCACCGCGTGGCACCCGGTCCCGGTCGGGCGTCAGGGCACGAGGTGCGGCGTGGGCTCCTCGGCCATCGCGCGGAGCAGCTCGATGACGACGGCCGCCGAGCGGTCCGCGGCGTCGTCGACGTGCGTGAGGAAGTCGTCGTTCGCGACCGGACCGCACAGGTCGGAGATGCCGCGCACCGACAGGAACGGCACGCCGTACAGGTGGCTCGTGTGCGCGAGCGCCGCGGACTCCATGTCCGTCGCGAGCGCGCCCGGGAACGACGACCGGATCGCGTCGACGCGCGAGGCGTCGATGAACGCGTCGCCCGACAGCACGGTGCCGGACAGGACGCGCAGGTCGACGGTCGCGGCGGTGGCCGCGTCGTGCAGCGCGTGCTCGGCGGCGTAGACCTCGGGCATGCCGGGGACCTGGCCGAGCTCGTAGCCGAACGCGCGTGCGTCCGCGCCGGAGTACACGTACTCCGACCCGACGACGACGTCCCCGACGCGCACCTCGACGCCCACCCCGCCGGCGCTTCCCGCGCTCACCAGGGCGCGCGGGTGGGTGGCGTTGATGGCCACGGCCGCGGCGGTCGCGGCGTTGACGAGCCCGATGCCGCTGACGACGAGCAGGACCTGCCGTCCGGCGAGCGTGAGCATGCGGTGCTGCGCGTGGCCCACGCGCGTGACCGGCCCGACGAAGTCGGCACGCGCGACGAACGGTGCCGCCTCGTCGGCCATGGCCGTGACGACGACGGCGTCGACGGCGATCACGCGGTCACCGTGCTCCAGCCGGCGCGCTCCGCGAGGAACCCGCGCGCGGCCTCCTGGGCACCCTCGAGCGTGTGGTTCGCGCCCCACCCGCACTGCACCTCGTTCGCGGCGGGCACCTCGGTCGCCTCGACGACGTCCTCGAGCGTCGACTGCACGAGGCCGAGCACGTCGTCGTAGTCCCACTCGCCCTGCAGGATGAGGTAGAAGCCGGTCTGGCAGCCCATCGGCGAGAAGTCGATCACGCGGTCCGAGTGGTTGCGCGAGTGCTCCGCGAACAGGTGCTCGAGCGAGTGCACGGCCGGCATCTCGAGGTGGCCCTTGTTGGGCTGCGTGAAGCGCACGTCGTACTTCTGGATCACGTCGCCCGCGGGCAGGACCTTCTGGTCCGCGAGGCGCACGTACGGCGCGGCGACGGTGCGGTGGTCGAGGTTGAACGACTCGACGTTCATACGAGGCTGGTTCACGGCACGCTTCCTGTCGGACGATGCGGAGACACCATTGTCAACCGTCCGGGCACCGTGCTGCTTCCGGCGGTCGCGGGCGTCCCGCGTCGTGGACGCCCGCGACCGCACGAGGTCAGGACGACACGTCGGCCGTCGTGAAGCGCGCCCACGCCAGCGACGCGAACACCGCGACCCACGCGGCCTGCACCCCGAGCCCGCCGAGCACCACGCCCCAGTCGGGGGAGAGGCGCAGCAGCTCCGCGAAGTCCAGCCAGTGGTGCGTGAGCAGGCCCGGCCGGATCGCGTCGAGCGCGGGCAGGGTGTCGAGGACGCCGGACACGATCGCGACGACGACGGTCGCCGCCATCGCGCCGACCGGGACCTCGGTGAGCGTCGAGAAGAACAGCCCGACCGCGACCAGGCCCGTCATGGACAGCCCGACGAACGCGACGATGCCCGCGACCCGCAGCGCGCCCGCCGCGAGCGGCACGGTGTCGCCCGAGAGCAGCACCACGTCGCGCAGCCCGAAGAGCAGCGCGCCCGCGACGAGCCCGACGACCGCGATCGCCAGCACCGCGGCCGCGACGAACGCGAGCGCCCCGATCGCCTTGACGACCAGCAGGCGGCTGCGACCGACCGGCGTGACGAGCAGGTAGCGCAGCGTGCCCGTCGACGCCTCGCCCGCGACCGCGTCGCCCGACGCGATGCCGACGGTCAGCGGCAGCAGGAACGGCAGGCAGACGAACACCGACGCGACGACGAGGAACAGCCCGTTCTCCGTGACACGGCCGATGAAGCCGGGCCCTTCGCCCGCCATCGCCGTGTCGCGCGTGAAGAACACGACGAGACCGAGCAGCAGCGGCACCGCGCCGAGCCCGGACAGCAGCACGAGGTTGCGGCGGCGGCCCAGGACGAGCCGCAGCTCGCTGCGCAGCAGGCGGCCGAACGCGCCGCGCACGGCTCGCAGCGGCGGTGCGGCGGTCGCGACGGCGGCCGCGGCGGTTCCCCCGGCGGATGCGACGCTCGGTCGCGGGTCAGCGTGCGACATCGAAACCCTCCCCGGTCAGCTCGACGAAGATCTCCTCCAGGCTGGGGTGCCGCACCTCGAACCCGACGAGGTCGACCCCCGCGGCGACGAGCGCCGCCGAGACCTTCTCGGGCGCGGTCTCACCGAGCAGCGCGTCGACCTGGAGCCCGTCGACGGTGACCTCGTCGAGCCCGAGCGTGTCGAGCACGCGTGCCGCGGCCCCCGCGAGACCGGTCGTCGTCGTGACCCGCAGCCGCGACGCACCGCGCGCGACGAGCACCGACCGGTCGCCCTGCAGGACCATCCGCCCCGCGCGCATGATCCCGACGTGCGTGCAGACCTGCTCGATCTCGGCGAGCAGGTGCGACGAGACGAGCACGGTCGTGCCCGCGTCGGCGAGCTCGCGCACCAGGTGCCGCACCTCGCGCGTGCCCTGCGGGTCGAGGCCGTTCGTCGGCTCGTCGAGCACCAGCAGGTCGCGCGGGCGCAGGAGCGCGGCGGCCAGCCCGAGCCGCTGCTTCATGCCCAGCGAGTACTGCCGGTACCGCTTGTCCGCCGCGGCGCCGAGCCCGACGCGGTCGAGCGCCTCCGCGGCGCGGCGGTCGGCGGTCCGCGGGTCGGCGGTCGCGTCGGCGGCCTCGAGCCGGGCCAGGTTGTCCCGCCCGGACAGGTACGGGTGGAACGCGGGCCCCTCGACGAGCGCGCCCACGCGCGGCAGCACCGACGCGGACGCCTCGGGCACGGGGGCGTCGAGCAACCACGCGGAACCCGCCGTCGGCCGCACGAGTCCCAGCAGCATGCGGATCGTCGTCGTCTTGCCCGACCCGTTGGGCCCGAGGAAGCCGTACACCGCGCCGCGCGGCACGCGCAGCGCCAGGTCGTCGACCGCGACCTGCCCGCCGCGGAACCGCTTCGTCAGCCCTTCCGTGCGCACGGCCAGGGGCCCGGCGTCGTCACCGGACCCCTGGCCGACCCGCGCGGGGTCGAGCACGGTCGTGCTCACGCCAGCCCTTGCAGCGTCTCGGGGGACACCGCGCCGACCAGCACCCGGCCGTCGTCGGTCAGCAGGACGCTGAACAGGTCGGAGGTGACCACGCGCCCGCCCGGGACGGGCTTCGCGATCGAGTCGAGCAGGGCCGACGGGTCGATCTCGCCCATGTTCGCATTGTCCGACGGGTCGCCGCCGAAGTCCTCGAGCAGCGCCTGCGCGCTGTCCGACCCGATCGTCGGCTCGTGCTCCTCGAGCTCGGCCAGCGCCTGCGGGTCGCCCGCCAGCGCGCCGGTCACGTCGACGCCGCTCACCTCGACCACCGTGTCCCAGCCCTCGCCGTGCACGGTGACGCCCTGCGGCAGCGCGCCGTCGGTGTGCTCCGCGTGCGCGGCCGCCATCTCGGCGTCCGTCGGCAGCGGCACGACGACCTCGCGGACCTGCGCGCCCGCGGGCGGGGAGAACGTGAGGACGGAGTCGGACGGCGTGGAGAACGACACGTCGGTGAACCCGACCTCGAGCGCGGGCTCGGTGTCGTCCGACGCGCTCCACACCTGCACGCGCAGCGGCGTCCACTCGGTCGCGTCGACCGCGACCACGACGCGCCCGACGAGCGTCGTCGTGCTCTTCGGCGTGACGACGAGCTGGTAGGCGTCGCGCCCGGCGACCGTCGTCTGGCCGTCGACCGACACCGTCGAGAGCTCCTGCGCGTGCGCCAGAGCCTGCTCGGCCGCGTCCTGCGGCGTGGGCAGGTCGCCCTGGACGGCAGGCCCCTCGGTCGCGAGCTTCTCGAGCGTCGCGGCGTCCGCCGGGTCGACCGTGTAGTGCACGACCTCGTCGTCGTCGCTCGAGTACGTCCACGCCTGCGTGCCGTCGTGCACGACGGAGTACTCGGACGCGGCGCCGAGCAGCGCGACGCGCGAGCGCTGCTCGCCGTCGGACCACAGGCGCAGCGTCGACGAGCCGGACATGAGGTTGACGGGGTCGGCGCTCGCGCCGCCGGGGCCGAACGGCAGCGACGGCAGGCCGAGGCGCGCGGTGTAGACGACCGTGCCGGACAGGGCGGGGGCGTCCTTCTCGACGACCTTCGCGACGAGCTGCTCGGGCGTCACGGGCGGCAGGCCGTCGTCGCCCGCGCTGGCGAACAGCGGCGGGCCCATCACGGCGGCGCCGACGGCGACGGCGGCCACGGCGGGCACCGCCCACCGGGCTCGGGGGGACAGGGACCGGCGTGCCGGGGCCGCCGGTTGCGGGGTGGGCTGTGTCTCGGTCATGAGACCACTGTGCGGCACGGCCCCTGTGGGCATCCTGAGACGCACTCCGTCCGCCGCGCGGCCCCCGGCGTGCGGCGGGTGGCATGCTGCCGACGTGCGGGTACTCGTGGTGGACGACGAGCGCGGGCTGACGAGCGCGCTGCACCGCGGCCTGTCCGCGGAGGGCTTCGCGGTGGACGTGGCGCACGACGGCGAGACCGGTCTGCGCATGGCGCTCGACCACGAGTACGACGCGATCGTCCTCGACATCATGCTGCCGCGGCGCAACGGCTACGACGTCGTCACGGCGCTGCGCGCGCAGGACGTCTTCACGCCCGTGCTGCTGCTGTCCGCGAAGGACGGCGAGTACGACGTGGCCGACGGGCTCGACGTCGGCGCCGACGACTACCTGACGAAGCCGTTCGCGTTCGTGGTGCTCGTCGCGCGGCTCCGTGCGCTGCTGCGTCGCCCGCCGCAGGTGCGGCCCGCGGTGCTGACCGTCGGCGACCTCGTGCTGGACCCGTCGGCCCGGACCGTGACACGCGGGGGTGCGGAGGTCGTCCTGACGGTCCGCGAGCTCGCGCTGCTCGAGTACCTCATGCGGCACGCCGACCGTGTCGTCGGCAAGGTCGAGCTGCGCGACCACGTGTGGGAGGGGACCGGCGAGGACGTCAACGTCGTCGAGGTCTACGTCGGGTACCTGCGCCGCAAGCTCGGCCGCGACACCGTCGCGACGGTCCGCGGTGCCGGGTACCGCGTGGCCGGCTGACGCCGTGGCGCGCCGACGGGTCTGGCGCGGGTCGCTGCGGACGCGGCTGACCGCGCTCACCGCGGGGCTGCTCATGGTGACGCTCGCGGTCGGGGCGGTCGTGCTCACGTCGGTGCTGTCCGCGGGCCGGGTGTCCGCGCTCGACGAGACCGTGCGCGACCGCGTCGACACCGTCGCCGACCTCGCCGACGCCGACCGCGTGCCCGACCCGCTGCCCGTCGCCGAACGCGGCGAGATCGCGCAGCTCCTCGACGCCGACGGACGGGTCCTCGCGACCTCGGCCAACGCGTCCCGCACCCTGCCGCTGCTGCCCGCCGACACCCTGGCGGCGCTGCGGCCGCACGGTGACGAGGTGATCGTGTCGACCACGACCGACAGCGGCTACGACCCCGACGCGCGCGTCGCGCTGCGCAACGCCACCTACCGCGGCGAGCCGGTCGTCGCCGTCGCGACCGTGCCCCTCGACGAGGTCCGTGGCCTCGTCGGTGCGTTGCGGCTCGCGCTCGTCGTCGTCGTGCCCGTCCTCACCGTGCTGCTCGCGGTGACGATCTGGGCCGTCATCGGCCGTGCGCTGCGCCCGGTCGACGAGCTGCGCCGCGCCGCCGCCGACGTGGCCCGCACCGGCGGCTCCGGGTCGCTGCCCGTGCCGCCGGTCGACGACGAGCTCGCCGCCCTGGCCCGGACGCTCAACGACATGCTCGACCGCCTCGAGACGAGCGCCGCGCGCCAGCGGTCGTTCGTCGCCGACGCGGCCCACGAGCTCCGGTCCCCGCTCGCGTCGCTGCGCGCAACCCTCGACGTCGCGCGCGCCCACCCCGACGCCTACCCCCAGGCGGAGGTCGTCGCCGACGCCGAGCGCGAGGCGGCGCGTATGCAGTCGCTCGTCGACGACCTCCTGCTCCTCGCGCGCGTCGGCTCCGCACCGCTGCGCACGGAGGACGTCGACCTGGCCGCGCTCGTGGCCGACGTGGTCGACGGCGAGACGGCGGCGTTCCCGGCGGTGACGGTCGAGGTGCACGGTGCCGGGCACGCGCGGTGCGACGCCGTCGCGACCGGGCGCGTCGTGCGCAACCTCGTCGGCAACGCGCTGCGGCACGCCGCGTCGCGCGTCGTCGTGACCGTCGCCGACGGGTCCGTCGTGGTCGAGGACGACGGCACGGGTGTCCCGCCCGAGGACCGCGAGCGCGTGTTCGAGCGGTTCGTGCGCCTCGACGACGCCCGCGAGCGCGAGGCGGGCGGCAGCGGCCTGGGCCTGGCCATCGCCCGTGAGATGGCCCGTGAGCAGGGAGGCGACGTCGGCCTGGCCGACGCGGTCCTCGGCGGCCTGCGCGCGGAGGTCCGCCTGCCCGGCTGACGTCCTCGCGCTGCGCCCGGGGCGGGCCGGAGGGCCCACGACAGGGCAGGCCCGGACCGGACGGGGGTCGGCTTCCGCGTCCGGTCCGGGGGCGTGGGGTCAGACGCGGGTCGGGACCGCGTCGTCGGCGGGGTTCGCCTGCTGCGGGAGCAGGGCCCCGGTCGGGTCGTCGTCCGCGGCCGCGTCGTCGTCCGTGGCGGCCACGCCCTGGGCGTCGGTCGGCGTCGCGCGCGACTCGATGCGCATGCCGTAGAAGGACCGGTGCACGAAGTAGGTCGACGCGAGGAAGAACACCCCGGCGAGCACGAGCACGAGCGTGTGCCGCCCCTGCCCGGACAGCTGCACGGCGAGGTCGACGGCGAGCAGGCCGAAGAGCGTCGTGAACTTGATGACCGGGTTGAGCGCGACGGACGAGGTGTCCTTGAACGGGTCGCCGACGGTGTCGCCGACGACGGTCGCGTCGTGCAGCGGCGTGCCGTTGGCGTGCAGCTCCGTCTCGACGATCTTCTTCGCGTTGTCCCAGGCGCCGCCCGCGTTGGCCATGAAGATCGCCTGGTAGAGGCCGAACAGCGCGATGGAGAGGAGGTAGCCCACGAAGAGGTACGGCTCGACGAACGCGAACGCGAGGGTCGTGAAGAACACGCCGAGGAACATCGTGAGCATGCCGCGCTGGGCGTACTGGGTGCAGATCTCGACGACGCGGCGCGAGTCGGCCTCGCTGGCCGCGGCCGTGCCGTCGAGCCGGATGTGCGTGCGGATGAACTCGACGGCCCGGTAGGCGCCGGTGGTGACGGCCTGCGTCGACGCGCCCGTGAACCAGTAGATGACCGAGCCGCCCGCGACGAGGCCGAGCAGGAACGGCGGGTGCAGCAGCGAGAGGTTCTCGAGGCCCGTCGTGAGCCCGTCGGTGAGGCCCATGATGATCGAGAAGATCATGGTCGTGGCGCCGACGACGGCGGTGCCGATGAGCACGGGCTTGGCGGTCGCCTTGAACGTGTTGCCCGCGCCGTCGTTCTCCTCGAGGAGCTGCTTGGCGTGCTGCCAGGTCGGTGCGCCGCCGAGCTCCTCGGCCAGCGCGTGCTCGTCGACCTGCTCGATGCCGGACAGCTCGTACACGCTCTGCGCGTTGTCGGTGACCGGGCCGTAGGAGTCGACCGCGATGGTCACGGGACCCATGCCGAGGAACCCGAACGCGACGAGACCGAACGCGAACACCGCGGGCGCGTGCATCACGTCGGCGAGCCCGAGCTCGCTCACGAGGTAGGCGGCGCCCATGAGGACGACGATCGCCATGCCGAGCCAGTACGCGGAGAAGTTGCCGGCGACCAGGCCGGACAGGATGTTGAGCGACGGGCCGCCCTCGCGGGACGACGCGACGACCTCGCGCGTGTGCCGGCTGCCGGTGCTGGTGAACACCTTGACGAGCTCGGGGATGAGCGCGCCGGCCAGGGTGCCGCACGAGATGATCGTCGCGAGCTTCCACCACAGGCCGGGCGTGCCGTCGGCGAGGACCAGCCACGTCGTCGCGAAGGTCGCGGCGATGCAGACGGCGGACGTGAGCCAGACGAGCGACGTGAGCGGCTTCTCGAAGTCCATGCGCTCGGCACCCGCGTACCGGCGGGACGCCCACAGGTCGTTGACGGTGTAGGAGACGCCGGACGCGGCGATCATCACGGCCCGGACGACGAAGATCCAGACGAGCAGCGCGGCCTGGACGCCTGGGTCGGGCACGCCGAGCAGCACGAACGTCACGAGCGCGACGCCGGTGACGCCGTACGTCTCGAAGCCGTCCGCGCTGGGCCCGACCGAGTCGCCCGCGTTGTCGCCCGTGCAGTCGGCGATGACGCCGGGGTTGCGGGCGTCGTCCTCCTTGATCTTGAACGCGATCTTCATGAGGTCGGAGCCGATGTCGGCGATCTTGGTGAAGATGCCGCCCGCGATGCGCAGCGCCGCCGCGCCGAGCGACTCGCCGACCGCGAACCCGATGAAGCACGCGCCCGCCAGGTCACCGGGCAGGAACAGCAGGATGACCAGCATGATCGCGAGCTCGAGGCTGATGAGCACCATGCCGATCGCCATGCCGGACCGCAGCGGGATCCGGTGCAGCGGCAGCGCGCGGCCCCGCAGCGCCGCGAACGCCGTGCGGGAGTTCGCGTAGGTGTTGACGCGGATGCCGAACCAGGCGACCGAGTAGGAGCCCGCCATGCCGACGAGGCTGAACGCGATGACGACCGCGACGCGTCCCCAGTCGAACCCGACGAGGACGCGGTAGTAGACGACGATCACGGCGGCGATGAAGCCCCACAGCACGAGCAGGAAGCGTCCCTGCTGCACGAGGTACGCCTTGCACGTCGTGTAGATGAGCTCCGACACGGCCCGCATCGACCCGTGCACCGGCAGCCGCTTGAGCTGCGCGACGACGGTCACGCCGAAAGCGAGTCCCAGCGCGCACACGACGAGGCCGACGCCGAGCCACACGCGCCCGGGAAGCCCGGCGATCGTGACGGTCCCGAGGTCGGGGAGCGCGAGGCCGGCCTCGCCGCCGTGCGGCGTGGCGTCCTCGGAGCCGGTGGAGGTGGTGCCGGCGCACCCGGACAGGAGGGCGACCAGGGCGGCGAGGGCGACCCAGCCGGCGGTCGTCGTGGCGGTGCGGGCGCGGCCGGCCGTGCGAGCCGGGGGAGGGGTGTGTCGTGCGACGGGACGGGCGACGGGACAGGTGGTGGTCGCGCTGTCGCGCGACGGTGTTGTGGACACGGTCTTCCTCGGCTCGTGCGGAAACCCTTTGCTCGTTCTTCGAACGTAGAGCGGTGGGTCTTGGCGCACGTGTGACCAAAGTCTCGGGCGCTCGGCCGTGCGGGGGAGCCCGGGCAGGCTCACTCGGCGTGTCGGTCGGGACACGCCGTCTGCGCAGGTCAGCGGGTGGGTGCGGACGTCCAGTGCGTGGGACGCGGCACGCGGCCGGGCAGTCGTGTCGTCGCGTCGCCGCGCGCCGCGGCGGCCTGCGGGCCCGTGACGAAGAGCGCGTCCGAGAGGTCCGCGCCGCGCAGGTCCGCGCCGCGCAGGTCGGCACCGACGAGGTCCGCCAGCCGCAGGTCCGCACCGCGGAGGTCCGCGCCCATGAGCCACGCGCCGCGCAGGTCGACCGTGCGCAGGTCCGCGTCGCGGAGCCGAGCACCGGCCAGGTCGGCCCGTCGCCGGTCGCGTCGAGGTCCGGGCAGGGACCGTCGTGCGGCGCCCCGGACCGCCGCGCTCACGCGGCCGAGCACGTCGACGACACGTCCGTGCAGGTCGTCGACGTCGTCCCGCACGGGCGCGTCGGGCGCCGCGTCGGCGACCGCGGTGACACGGGCGAGCAGCGCACGGGCCTCGTCCTGCAGCGCGGCGTCGACCGGGCGGTCGACCGCGTCGACGAGGTACCACGCGAGCTCGTGCAACCGCCGCTGCACGCCGAACGCCGCGAACATCGGCCCTGCGACGTCGGGGCCGTCGCGCCAGTCCCGCCCGACGAACGCGGCCGTGACGTGCTGCCCGGCGCCGAAGCAGTCGAACACCGTGCACCCGGCGAACCCGCGCTCGCGCAGCTGCGCGTGCACACCGCACCGCAGGTCGTCGCGCAGGTTCCGGCACGGCATCCCACCGGGCTTGTCGAACGCGAAGTCTGCGGACCGCTGGAACGGCAGGCTCACGCAGCACAGCGCCACGCACCGCGCGCAGTCGGCACGGAGCTCGAGGACGGCCCGGCCGTCGGGCGTCGCCGCCATCGGCGTCACCTCCCTGTCGTCCGACCGCGCGAGCCTACTCGTGGACCCGCCGCCGGCCGGGGTCGGTCGTGCTGCGGGAGGGCGGTGCCGGTCGCACGATGGGAAGGAGACCGGTCCACGCGAAGGAGCCGCACCGTGCCCAAGACGAAGCGCAACGGCGAGCCGATCCCCGACGAGCTGCCCAGCACCCTGCAGCGCTCGGACGACAAGGCGCAGCGGACGTTCGCGCACGCGCACGACGCCGCGCTCGAGCAGTACGACGGCGACGAGGAGCGGGCTTACCGCGTCGCGTTCGCTGCGCTCAAGCACACGCACGAGAAGGTCGGCGACAGCTGGCGGCCCAAGGAGGAGTACGGGCCTTCGGACGCGCGCGCCGAGGAGGGCGGGCGCGACAGCGACGCCCCGACCGCCGGGGGCGTCGACGCCCACGCCTCCAAGGCGCACCTGTACGACGTCGCGACCGAGCTCGAGGTCCGCGGGCGCTCCCGCATGACGAAGGCCGAGCTCGTCGACGCGATCCAGCGCGAGAACGACCGCCGGTCGCGCGCCGCCCTGCGCTGACGGCCCGCGCGGCCAGCCCGACCAGGGCGTCGGGCGCACGGTTCGCCACCGGCCGCGACGGCGGCTGACGGTGCCCGCTCGCCCGGACGGCCTCCGCACAAGGGTGGAGGCCGACCCGCCCGACGGCTGACCTGCGCCGCGGGTGCCGCCTCTACGCTGGCGGCATGTCCTCCGTCGTCGCCGCGCTCCCGACGCCCGACGTCTGGCTGCACCCACGGTGGCGGGGGTGGTCGCGCGCGTGGCGGTACCTCCTGGCCGCGGGCCTCGGCGTCGCGCTGTGGATGGCGCAGGTCGTCGCGCTCGCCATGCCCGAGGCCGTCGGCGAGACCGCGTCGCCGCCGCCCGACGAGGTCGTCGGCGGCGCGATCGTGCTCGACCTCGCGCTCGGCGTCGTCACGCTCGCGCTCCTGCCGCTGCGGCGCCGCTACCCGCTCGCGATCGCGGTGGCGACCACCGCGGCGACCGCCGTCTCCGTCGTGGCCGTCGGGCCCGCGACCTTCGCGATCGTGTCGCTCGCGACGTGGCGCCGCGGCCGCTGGCTCGTCGTCGCCGGCCTGACGTGGCTCGCCGCGACCCTGTACTCGACGTTCGTCCACGTGCCGCGCGTGTGGGCGACCAGCACGTCACCCGTCACGCACCTCACCGACGTCCTCATCGGCGTCCTGGTGCTCGCCGTCACGATCGGCACCGGTCACGGGATCGCGACCCGCCGCGAGCTCGTCGCGTCGCTGCACGCCCGTGCGCAGGCCGCCGAGCGCGAGCAGGCGCTCGCGGCGGAGGTCGCGCGCGAGGCGGAGCGCACCCGCATCGCGCGCGAGATGCACGACGTGCTCGCGCACCGCATCTCGCTCGTCGCGCTGCACGCGGGTGCGCTCGCGTACCGGGACGACCTCTCGCGCGAGCAGGTCGTCGAGACCGCCGGCACGATCGCGGCGGCGGCGCACGCGGCGCTCGCCGAGCTGCGCGACGTGCTCGGCGTCCTGCGGGACCCGTCGCAGCCCGAGGCGGTCGAGCGGCCGCAGCCGACGCTCCAGGAGATCCCGGCGCTCGTCGCCGAGGCGCGCGAGGCGGGCGCGGAGGTGAGCCTCGACACGGATGCCCTCGCGCCCGAGGCGACGCGCGACCTGGCCGCGTCGGTCTCCCGCACGGCCTTCCGCGTCGTGCAGGAGGCCCTCACGAACGCCCGCAAGCACGCCCCCCGCCAGCCCGTCGAGATCGTGCTCGCGGGAGCGCCGGGCGGCGCCCTCGCGGTCGAGGTCCGCAACCGTGCGCTGCTCACCGTCGGCGCGGGGCACCGGCCCGGCGTCGGGCTCGTCGGCCTCACCGAGCGTGCGACGCTCGCGGGCGGCGAGCTCGAGCACGGCTACCGGGCCGACGGCACCTTCGTGGTCCGCGCGCGGCTGCCGTGGCCGGCATGACGGCGACCGTCCGGGTCGTCGTCGTCGACGACGACCCGCTCGTGCGCACCGGGCTCGGGCTCATCCTCGGGGGCGCGCCCGACCTCGAGCTCGTGGGCGAGGCGGCCGACGGTCAGCAGGGCGTCGACGTCGTCGTCCGGACCGCGCCCGACGTCGTCCTCATGGACGTCCGGATGCCGCGCATGGACGGGCTCGCGGCGCACCGGCGGCTGCGCGACCTCGGCTCGCGGGCCCGCGTCCTCGTCCTCACGACGTTCGACGCCGACGACCTCGTCCTCACCGCGCTGCGCCAGGGGGCGGCGGGGTTCCTGCTGAAGGACACCCCGCCGCCCGACCTGGTCGCCGCCGTGCGGCGCGTCGCGCAGGGCGAGCCCATGCTGTCGCCGAGCGTGACGTCGCAGCTCATCGCCGCCGTGACCGCAGCGCCGGTCGGCGACCCGCCCCGGGCGCGGGCGCGCGCCCTCCTCGCGACGCTGACCGAGCGCGAGCGCGAGGTCGCCGAGGCCGTCGGCGCGGGCATGTCGAACGCGGAGATCGCGCGGGCGCTGCACCTCGGTGTCGCGACCGTGAAGACGCACGTCGGGAACGTCCTCACCAAGCTGGACGCGACGAACCGGGTGCAGATCGCCCGCTGGGTGCACGAGGCGGGCGACGAGCGGGTCTGAGGCGTCAGCGCCCCAGACCCACCCGCCAGACCTCGCCGCCGAGGGTCACGACCCACGCCGTGCCGTGCACGACCTGGAACGACGTCGGCTGGTCGAGACCGTCCGCGACGAGCCGCAGCGTGCCGTGGTGGTCGACGGAGTACAGCCGGCCCGTGCCGGGGGCCGCGGGGGAGCCCGCCTCGCCGCCGAGCGGCCAGTCGCCCTGTGCGAGCGCGTACAGCCGGTTCCCGCCGGCCCGCTCGACGTCCACCATGAGCGGACCGCCGGCCGCGACGGTCGTGGCGCTGGACGCGCGCGGGCCGAACGCGACGACCTTGCCGTCCTGCGGCAGGTGCGGCAGCGGTCCGGACTCGGCGACGAACACCGTCGACCCCTTCAGCGCCAGGCCCGTCGGGACGACGTTCGCGAGCGCGAGGCGCACCGACACGGTGCCGTCGTGCCGCACCTGGTAGATGCGGTTGTGGTGACCGTCGGAGACGAGGAACCCGTCGCGGTACGGCTCGAACGCGAACTGCACACCGGTCGGGACGAAGAAGTCGGTCGCGGGCGGGTTCGCGGTCGCGAAGGCCCCGATGTCCGCGACCACCGTGAAGGCGCTGGGGCCGTCGATCCGGTAGATCCCGTCGACCGCCGACCCGCCGACGTCGGCGCTGACGAACGTCACGAGCGCGTACGCGGTGCGGCCGCGGAACGCGACGTCGAACACCCCGCCACCACCCGCGGGACGCGTGGGCAGGCCTGACGCGAACGTCGTGACCGCACCCGTGCGCGGGTCGACGCGCGAGATCACGCCGCTCGCGGGCGATGCGACGTACAGGGCCCCGTCAGGGCCGATCGTGCTGCCCATCCCGCTGCCGAGCCCCGTCACGACCCGGACGGGGTCGGTGCCGGGCGACGGGTGGTGCGCGGACGCCGTGGTGGGCACGAGCGCGAGGAGAAGTGCGGATCCGAGGAGGAGCAGCAGTCGTCGAGGTCCCATGGGACCCCTCCTTCCAGCAACCGAGGCACGTGCGTGGTCGGATGCACGAGGCGTCGTCGCGTCGCCGCGTCGTCGCACCCGGACGAGAAGCCCTTCGCCGCCGGGACCGACGCTAGTCCTCCCGGGTGGTCGGGATCCACGGCCTCCCGACGGCCCGTCCGCGACGGCCGGACGCGCCTGACGGGCGCCCGACGGTGGTTCGATGACGGGCGTGAGCAAGGCCGTCGAGGACACCAACCGGCGCATGCTGCGCGCCCGCGACGCGATGGACCGCGCGTACGCCGAGCCGCTCGACGTGCCGTCGCTCGCGCGTGTCGCACACGTGTCGGAGGCGCACTTCATCCGCACGTTCCGCGCGACGTTCGGCGAGACCCCGCACCGCTACCTGCAACGTCGTCGCGTCGAACGCGCGATGCTGCTGCTGCGCGAGACCGACCGCAGCGTCACCGACATCTGCCTCGCCGTCGGCTTCACGAGCCTCGGCACGTTCAGCCGCACGTTCCGCGACGTCGTCGGCGAGTCGCCCACCGAGCACCGTGCGCGCGGGCCGCTCGCGATCGCACCGACGTGCTTCACGAAGGCGTGGGTCAGACCGAGCAGTTTCGGAGAAGCGTCGTCCTGACGGCGCTCAGTAGCGTCGGCGGCATGCTGAACTCCATCTCCATCTCCCAGATCTACGTGCTCGACCAGGACGAGGCGCTCGACTTCTACGTCGGCAAGCTCGGCTTCGAGATCGGGACCGACCAGGACCTCGGCTTCATGCGCTGGCTCACGGTCCGCGTGCCCGGTGCTCCGGACCGGGAGGTCCTGCTGGAGCGCCCCGGTCCTCCGTCGCTCGACCCGGCGACCGCCGAGCAGGTGCGCGAGCTCGTCGCGAAGGGCGCGACGGGCGGCCATCTGTTCCTCACGACCGACGACGCGCACCAGACGTACGCGACGCTCAAGGAGCGCGGGGTGGAGCTCACCGAGGAGCCGACCGAGCGGCCGTACGGCATCGACTTCGGCCTGCGCGACCCGTTCGGGAACCACGTCCGGATCGCGCAGACGCACCGCTGACGGGCGCGCCCGGCGCGGGTGAGCGTCCGCGCCGCGCCGGGCTCGCCGCTCTGCCGTCGAGCCCGGCGGGGTCGCCGGACCGGTGCGGTCAGTCGCCCTCGAGCGCCGGCAGGATCGTCGTCGGGATCATGAACGACAGCGTGATCGACGCGATCGCGCCGACGAACGTCCAGTGGCTCCAGTCGGGACCCTGGAACGACAGCGCGAACAGCACGATGCCCGCCGCGAACAGCAGGAACGCGAAGAACGCGCCGACGACGCGACCTGCGGACTCGGTCCGCTCCTCGTCGCGCGGCGCGATGACCGGATAGCTCATGGGACCCACCTTTCGTCGGGGTCGATCCTGCCCCGTGGCGCGCGACGTGGCCAACCGCGCACCGGCCGCACGTCGGCGCACGAGGGCCTCAGCGGGGAGACGTCAGCGCAGGGGGAGCGCGCGCGGTGAGCGTGGCCCGAACTTCGGGGCGCGACCCGCGAGCGTGGTCTCGACCAGCCGGATCACGCGCTGCCGGTGCCCGCGCCACGGCTCGAGGAGCTCGAGCATGCCCGCGTCGTCCGTGCGGCGGCCCGTGAGCGCCCACCCGACGAGGTGCGCGAGGTGGAAGTCGCCGACCGACACCGCGTCGGCGTCGCCGAGCGCGCGCGACGTCGTCTCGGCGACGGTCCACGGCCCGATGCCCCGGACCGTGAGGAGCCGTCGGCGCGCCTCGGTGAGCGGGAGGTCGACCGCCTCGTCGAGCCTCCGACCGACCTCGGCCGCGCGCCTGATCGTCGACGAGCGCTGGTCGTCGACGCCGGCCTGCCGCCACTCCCACACCGGCATGTCGCGCCACACGACCCACGGCGGCGGCACCCGCATCGACGCCGGCACCGGGCCGGGCGCGGGCGTGCCGTGCCGCGTCACGAGCCGTCGCCACGCGGCGCGCGCGTCAGCGCCGACGACGCGCTGCTCGAGGATCCCGGCGACGAGCGCCGCGACCATGTCACCGCTCGCGCCGATCCGCAGCCCCGGCAGCCCGCGGTGGGCGTCCCGCACGACGGGGTGCAGGGTCGGGTCGAAGCCCGACGGGTCGTCGTGCGCCCCGAGCAGGCGCGGCATGCCCGCGACGGCACGCTCGGCGCCCGGCCCCCACGCGGCGACGTGCACACCGTCGCGGTGCACGGCCAGCCGACGCGTCGCCGGGCCGTCGGGCGTCGCGAGCGCGTGCCACAGCGCGCCGTCCGGCGCGGTCCACCAGCACGGGTCCGCGGCACCGCGACGGTGCGGCGCGACCGTGCGCCGCACGTCGAGCCGACCGTCCGGACGGTAGACGTCGACGAGCACCGGGGCCGTCGCGCCGTCCTCAGGGCCACGCGCGGGGGAGCTCTCGACCGTCACCCGACCAGTGTGCGCCCTTCCGGATGCCGGTCCGGCGTCCGCCGTGCAGGCTGTGCCGGTGGCCATCCGGGTCGGGATCAGCGGCTGGCGCTACGCCCCCTGGCGTGGCGTCTTCTACCCGCGCGGACTGCCCCAGCGGCTCGAGCTCGACTACGCCGCGCGTCGGCTCACGAGCATCGAGATCAACGGCTCCTTCTACTCGCTGCAGCGCCCCGAGAGCTACCGCGCGTGGGCCGAGCAGACGCCCGACGACCTCGTCTTCTCCGTCAAGGGTCCGCGGTTCGTCACGCACATGCGCAAGCTCGCCGACGTGGAGAAGCCCGTCGCGAACTTCCTCGCGAGCGGCGTCCTCGCGCTCGGCGCCAAGCTCGGGCCGGTCCTCTGGCAGCTCCCCCCGAACCTCGGCTTCCACCCCGACCGGCTCGCCGCGTTCTTCGACCTGCTGCCGCGCACGACCGCGGCCGCGGCCGAGATGTCGACGCGGCACGACGAGCGTCTCGACGGTCGGGCATGGACGACGACCGACGCCGACCGTCCGCTGCGGCACGTCCTGGAGGTCCGGCACGCGTCGTTCGACACGCCCGAGCTCGTCGACCTGCTGCGTGCGCACGACGTGGGGCTGGTCGTCGCCGACACGGCCGGCCGGTGGCCCGTGATCGAGGACGTCACGTCCGACGTCGTCTACGTGCGCCTGCACGGCGACACCGAGCTGTACACGAGCGGCTACGAGGACGACGCCCTGGACCGGTGGGCCGCGAAGGTCCGCACCTGGGCAGACGGGGGCGATCCACCCGACGCCCGACGGCTGCGCGGCGCGGCACCCGCGTCGGACGGCCGCGACGTGTTCGTCTACTTCGACAACGACGTGAAGGTCCGCGCGCCCGTCGACGCGATGGCCCTGTCGGCCCGGCTCGGGCTGCGGACGGAGGTGAGCGCGTGAGCGGCGGCATCGTGGTGTCGACCGAGGGGTCGGTGCTGCGCATCACCCTCGCCGGCGCCGTCGACCTGGCCGTGCGCGAGTCCGCCGCACCCGTGTGGGCGGCGCTCGCCGCCGGTGACCAGGACGTCGTCGTCGACTGCGCGGACGTGACGTTCGTCGACTCGACCGGGTTGTCGCTGCTCGTGCGCCTCGTCCGCGACGCGACGGAGGCCGGTCGCCGTGTGCGACTCGACGGCGCCCCGCGCCCGGTGACCGAGATCCTCGCCGTCACGGGCGTGGACGCCTGGATGCGCGCGCAGGGCGTCGAGGGGGCCTAGCGGTCAGTGGCCGCGGAGGCGTTCGATGAGGCGGCGGTCCCGCTTGGTCGGGCGGCCGGCGCCGCGGTCGCGCTGGCCGGCGACGGCGACGTGCTCCTTGGGCGGGACCGCGGGGGAGCGGTCGAGGTAGCAGGCGACGGCGACGTCCGCGCCGACCCGCTTCACGATGAGGCGCTGCACGATCACGACGCGCTCGCGAGCGCCCCCGCGCACGTGCACCTCGTCACCGGGCACGACCTGCGTCGCGGGCTTGGCGCGCTCACCGTTGACGCGCACGTGACCGGCCCGGCACGCGGCCCCCGCCGCGGAGCGCGTCGGGAACAGTCGCACCGCCCACGTCCACGCGTCGACGCGGGCTCGGGTCACCTCCGGCATGCCACCGACTCTCTCACGGGTCGGCGCGGGCGCCGATCGGGGCGGTGAAACGCTTCGTCGAAGCGCTCCAACTGGCCTTCGGGCGGGACGCCCCAGCACTCTTCGACGAGGCGGGCCGTGGTGCCCCGCCGGCGCCCGGGACCACCCGCACGCCGCCCCTACCGGAGGACCTTCGACGATGACGACGACGCTCTCGCGGCGGCTCGCGGGCGCCCTGACCGCCGTGCTGCTCCTGCTCACCGGTGCGCTCGCGCTGGCCGGGCCGACGCAGGCCGCGGACCCGGTGCGGATCATGCCGCTCGGCGACTCGATCACCGGGAATCCGGGGTGCTGGCGGGCGCTGCTCTGGCAGAAGCTCCAGCAGAACGGGTACACGAACATCGACATGGTCGGCACGCAGGGCCCGCAGGGCTGCGGGATCGCGCACGACGGCGACAACGAGGGCCACGGCGGCTACCTCGTGACGAACGTCGCCGCGCAGGGCCAGCTCGTGCCGTGGCTCGCCGCGACCAGGCCCGACGTCGTCCTCATGCACTTCGGCACGAACGACGTGTGGAGCGCGCGGTCGACGCAGCAGATCCTCGACGCCTACACGACGCTCGTGCAGCAGATGCGGGCCAGCAACCCGCACATGGCGGTGCTCGTCGCGCAGATCATCCCCGTCGCACCGCCGACCTGCGCCGACTGCCCCGGCCGGACCGCCGCGCTCAACGCCGCGATCCCCGCGTGGGCCGCCGGCCTGTCGACCGCGCAGTCGCCGATCATCGTCGTGGACCAGGCGACCGGGTGGGTGCCGGCGACCGACACCTACGACGGCGTGCACCCCGGCGACGCCGGCATCGTCAAGATGGCCGACCGGTGGTACCCCGCGCTCGCGGCGGTCCTGTCGGGTTCGACGCCGACACCGACGGTCACACCGACCCCGACGGTCACACCGACGCCGACCGTGACACCGACGCCGACCGTGACACCGACGCCCACCCCGACCCCGACCCCGACCCCGACGTCGGGCGGTGCCGCCTGCACCGCGCGCTACACGCTCGCGAGCACGTGGCCCGGGGGCTTCGTGACGAGCGTGCGGGTCACTGCGAACCAGCCGATCGCAGGCTGGAAGGTCGCGGTCACGCTGCCGAACGGCACGGTCGCGAACGCGTGGAGCTCGCAGAGCACCGTCAGCGGTTCGACGTGGACGTTCACGAACGCGCCGTGGAACGGGACGCTCGCGGCGGGCCAGGCCACCGAGCTCGGCTTCCAGGGCACGGGCTCGGGCGAGCCGTCGTCGGTCACCTGCACGGCCACCGCCCGCTGACCTCGACGGCTCGACGGCTCGAGCGCTCGACGGCTCGCCGCGGTCGCGAGCGCCACCTGGAGCGCCTGGCGCCGCCGGAGCAGCACGGATGGCGCGTTCGTGGGCGCCGCGGGTCGCGGCGGTCGTCGACGGGGGGCGGACCGGCGGGCGGTGGGCCGTCTGGCGGCGGGCCGGCTGGTGGTGGACCGTCAGGCGGTGCGGGTGATCTTCACGTGCCAGGCGTCGGGGCCGTCGACGAGCACCTCCGACTCGATCGGCGCGCGCTCGGCGAGCTGCGCCAGCAGGGGGCGCGGCAGGTGCGGGGCGACGAGGACCAGCGACTTCCCGGGGGCGATCGCCTCGAACGCGCCGAAGACGGTCGCGTGCCGGATGGCGTGCGGGATCGTGCGGACGTCGAGGACGGGGTCCGCCTCGTCGTGACCGCCGCAGCCGCACGTGTGCCCGGCGGGCTCCGCGGACGCGGGGGCGGTGGTGAGGATCTCGACGTTCTCGGCTGCCATGGGGGTCTCCCTCTCGGTGCGGGGTGCTGCGGGTGGTCCGGCCCGTGCGGGTCGGACGTGGTGGTGCAGGTGGTGCGGCTGACGCCGTCGCGCGGACGTCGTCCCGGGCGCCGCCGTCAGCGTGTCATCGGTGCTCCGCCGGAGCCCCGGGACGTTCGGCCCGTTCCCAGCCGCGGCGCGCGACACGCGTCCCACGCTGGGCGTCGCGCGTGCGGTAGACGACGTAGGGGCGGACCAGGTAGCCGACGGGCGCGGACAGCACGTGCACGAGCCGCGTGAACGGCCAGATCGCGAAGAGGAGCATCGCGGAGAGCACGTGCGCCTGGAACATGCCGGGCACGTCGGCCATCAGCGCGGCGTCGGGACGCAGCGACATCAGCCCGCGGATCCAGGGCGCGATCGAGCCGCGGTAGTCGTAGCCGTCGCCGACGACCTGGAAGAGGACGGTCGCGGCGGTGCCGCAGGACAGCGTCACTGCGAGGACGACGTACATGACCTTGTCGGAGGTCGTGGTGGCCCGGCGGACGGCGGCGACGACCCGACGCCGGTAGACGAGGATCGCGAGCCCGGCGATCGTCAGCACGGCCGCGATGCTGCCCGCCCACGTCGCGACCAGGTGGTACGCGTGCTCGTGGATGCCGACCGCCTCCAGCCAGGCGCGCGGGACCAGCAGCCCGACGACGTGCCCGCCGATGACCATGAGGATCCCGACGTGGAACATCGGCGACCCGATGCGCAGCAGGCGGCTCTCGTGCACCTGCGACGAGCGCGTCGTCCAGCCGAACTGGTCGTGGCGGTACCGCCACACGTGCCCCACGACGAACACCGTCGCGGCGACGTACGGGACCACGACCCACAGCAGCACGGCGGTGGACGTCATGCGGGCACCTCCGTCGGGCGCACGGTCGGGAAGGGGAGCAGGGGCGCGGACAGCCCGACGGTCTCGCCGGGCGGCCCGGACGCGACGAGGTCGGCGAACCGCTCGGCGGTCGCGGCGTCGACGGCGGGCAGCGTGCGGCACACCGCGTCGAGCACGTGCGCGTACGGGCTGCGGGCGTCGTGCAGCGCGGACCGCAGGAGCTCGAGGCCCTCGCGGTGCGTGCCGAGCAGCGCGTCGACGACGGGACCGGGAGCCCGTGCGGACAGCTCCAGGACCGCGGGCAGGAAGTCGGGCAGCTCGTCGTCGCTCGCCTCGAACCCGCACGCGCGGTACGCCTCGCGGAACGTCACGAGCGCCATGCCGCGACGGCGCGTGTCGCCCGCCGAGTAGTACGACAGGTAGAGCGCGCAGCGTCGCCGCAGGTCGAACGTCGCGACGTAGTGCCCCTGCTGCGCGGCGAGGTCCATGGCTCCGACGGCGTCGAGGTGCGCCAGGAACGCGTCGGCGACACCGTGCGGCAGCCCGGCCACGGTCGAGCGCAGCAGCTCGTGGTGCGCGCGCACGTGCTCGCTCGGGTAGTCGAGCAGCATCGCGGCGGCGAGGTGCGTGACCGCGCGCTCTCCCGGCGTGACGCGCACCGGGTCGAGGAACGGCAGCGTGCGGCGGCTCATGCGTGCGCCCCCGTCGGGCCGTCGCCGTAGCCGGGCTGACCCTTCGTGGGTGGGAAGAGCCCCGCGTCGCGCTTGTCGCCGCCCCAGTTCAGCAGGTTGACGCGCGTCGGCCGGTCGGACGCGGACGCCGAGTTCGACGGGTGGAACGTCTCGACGCCCACCGTCGGCTGCGCGAGCGCGGCCGGACGCTCGCCGCGTGCCCGCGGTCCGCCCATGCCGGGGCCGCCGACACCGTCGAGCGAGCAGCCGAGCCCGCCCTCGGCGATCTCGTCCAGCGCCCGGGCGGACTCGGCGTGCGCGGGCGGGACGACGTAGCGGTCCTCGTACTTCGCGATCGCGAGCAGCCGGTACATCGCCTCGACCTCGTCGCCGGTCATGCCGACGGTCGCGGCGATCCGCGGGTCCTGCTCGACGCCGAGGTTGACGTTGCGCATGTGCGCCCGCATGGCCGCGAGCCGCCGCAGCACCGCGGTCACGGGGCGCGTGTCGCCCGCGGTGAACAGCCCGGCGAGGTACTCGACGGGGATGCGCAGCCGGTCGATCGCGGCGAACAGCGTGCGCGCGTCCTCGCCGTCGTTGCCGGAGCCCGACACGACGTCGACGACGGGCGACAGCGGCGGGACGTACCAGACCATCGGCAGCGTCCGGTACTCGGGGTGCAGCGGCAGCGCGACCTCGAACCGTGAGATCAGCGCCCACACGGGCGAGCGCTGCGCGGCGAGGACCCAGTCGTGCGGCACGCCGTCGCGCTCGGCGGCGGCCATCACCTCGGGGTCGGACGGGTCGAGCAGCACCGAGCGCTGTGCGGCGAGGAGCTCGTGCGGGTCCTCGACCGACGCGGCCTGCAGCACACGGTCGGCGTCGTAGAGCACGAGGCCGAGGTACCGCAGCCGGCCGACGCACGTCTCCGAGCAGACGGTCGGCAGGCCGATCTCGAGGCGCGGGTAGCAGAGCGTGCACTTCTCGGCCTTGCCCGTGACGTGGTTGAAGTAGACCTTCTTGTACGGGCAGCCCGACACGCACATGCGCCAGCCGCGGCACGCGTCCTGGTCGACCAGCACGATGCCGTCCTCGGCGCGCTTGTACATCGCGCCCGACGGGCACGACGCGACGCACGACGGGTTGAGGCAGTGCTCGCAGATGCGCGGCAGGTAGAACATGAACGCCTGCTCGAGCTCGGCCTTCACGCGGTCGCTCATCTGCGCCAGGACCGGGTCCTTCTGCATCGTCGCGGCCGACCCGCCGAGGTCGTCGTCCCAGTTCGCCGACCACGTGATCTTCGTGTCCTCCCCGGTCAGCAGGGACTTCGGCCGGGCGACGGGCGTGTGCTCGCCCTGAGGCGCCGAGAGCAGGACGTCGTAGTCGTAGGTCCACGGCTCGTAGTAGTCGCGGACCTCGGGGAGCCGGGGGTTGGCGAAGAGGTGCGACAGCTTGGTGAACCGACCGCCCGAGCGCAGGCGCAGCCGGCCGCGCTTGTTCAGCGTCCAACCGCCGCCCCAGCGGTCCTGGTCCTCGTACGTGCGCGGGTAGCCCTGGCCGGGCCGCGTCTCGACGTTGTTGAACCAGGCGTACTCGACGCCCGCGCGGTTCGTCCACGCCTGCTTGCAGGTGACCGAGCACGTGTGGCACCCGATGCACTTGTCGAGGTTCATGACCATCGCCATCTGCGCCATGACCTTCACCGCAGCCACCCCCCGTGCGTCCCGACGGAGCCCATCAGTACGTCACCTCCTGCGACCGGCGGCGGATGGTCGTGACCTCGTCGCGCTGGTTGCCCGTCGGACCGAGGTAGTTGAACGCGAACGACAGCTGCGCGTACCCGCCGACCAGGTGGCTCGGCTTGAGCAGCACGCGCGTCAGCGAGTTGTGGATGCCGCCGCGCAGGCCCGACGTCTCCGAGCGGGGGACGTCCACCGTGCGGTCCTTCGCGTGGTACATGAACACCGTCCCGGCGGGCATGCGGTGCGAGACCACCGCCCGCGCGACCACGACGCCGTTGCGGTTGTACGCCTCGACCCACTCGTTGTCGGTGACCCCGATGGTCGCGGCGTCCTGCGGCGACATCCAGATCGTCGGGCCGCCGCGCGACAGCGTGAGCATGTGGAGGTTGTCCTGGTACTCCGAGTGGATGGACCACTTGGAGTGCGGCGTCAGGTAGCGGACGGCGACCTCGGCGTGCCCGTCGGAACCCGGAGCTCCCGACGCGGCGGTCGAGCCCGGGCGCGCGTCGCCGAACAGCCGGTGCAGGTCGAGCGGCGGCCGGTACACCGGCAGGTTCTCGCCGAGCTCGCTCATCCAGTCGTGGTCGAGGAAGAAGTGCTGGCGCCCCGTGAGGGTGTGCCACGGCTTGAGGTGCTCGACGTTGATCGTGAACGCCGAGTAGCGCCGCCCGCCGTGCTCCGACCCCGACCACTCGGGCGACGTCACGACGGGCACGGGCCGCGCCTGCACGTCGGCGAACGTGATCCGCTTGCCCTCGTGGTCGCGGGCCAGCGACGCGAGCTCGGTGCCGGTGCGCTTCTCGACGCGCTCGAAGCCCTGCACCGCGAGCCGGCCGTTGGTCGTGCCGGACAGCGCGAGGATCGCCTCGCACACGTGCGTGGCGTCGTCGAGGCGCGGCTGCCCGGCGGCGACGCCGTCCCGGACGGTGCCGTTGACGCGGCCGAGCTCGGCGACCTCGACGTCGGGGGAGAACGCGACGCCCTTCGTCACCATGCCGGCCTTCGCCGTGAGCGGCCCGAGCGCGGCCCACCGGTCGGCGAGCGTCGCGTAGTCGCGCTCGACGACGACGAGCCTCGGCATCGAGACGCCCGGCACGCGGCCCACCGCGTCGGGCACCGCGCCGTGCGGCGTCGCGAGCTCGTCGGGGGTGTCGTGCAGCAGCGGCACGGCGACGAGGTCCTCGCGCGTGCCGAGCCGGTCGGCAGCGAGGTCCTGGAACGCGCGGGCGAGGGTGTGGAAGACGTCGAAGTCCGTGCGCGTCTGCCACGGCGGCGCGATCGCCGGGTTGAACGAGTGCACGTAGGGGTGCATGTCGGTCGTCGACAGGTCGTGCTTCTCGTACCAGGTCGCCGCGGGCAGCACGACGTCGCTGAACAGCGTCGTCGACGTCATCCGGAAGTCGCTCGTGACGAGCAGGTCGAGCTTGCCGCGCGGCGCCTCGTCCCGCCACGTCATCGACTGCGGCCGCCGGTCCGGCTCGGACTCGGGGGCGCGCACCGCGGAGTCCGTGCCGAGCAGGTGCCGCAGGAAGTACTCGTTGCCCTTGCCCGACGAGCCGAGCAGGTTCGCCCGCCAGACGGTGAGCACGCGCGGGAAGTTCGCGGGGTCGTCGGGGTCCTCGCACGCGTACCGCAGGCGACCGGCCTCGAGCTCGTCGACCACGTGCTGCGCCGGGTCCACCCCGGCGGCGCGCGCCTCGTCGACGAGGTCCAGCGGGTTGCGGTCGAACGTCGGGTAGGACGGCATCCAGCCGCGCTGCGCGCTCTCCACCAGGCAGTCGGCGGTCGTGCGGCCCGCGAACCGGCCCTCGGCCAGCGGGGACGCGAGCGCGTCGGCGGGCAGGCCGTCGTAGCGCCACTGGTCGGTCGCGAGGTACCAGAACGCGGTGCCGATCATCTGCCGCGGCGGCCGCACCCAGTCGAGCCCGAACGCGTACTGCGCCCAGCCGGTCACGGGCCGGCACTTCTCCTGCCCGACGTAGTGCGCCCAGCCGCCGCCGTTGACGCCCTGGCAGCCGGTCATCGACATGAGCGCGAGGAACGTGCGGTAGATCGTGTCGGAGTGGAACCAGTGGTTGGTCCCCGCGCCCATGAGGATCATCGAGCGGCCGCCCGAGTCCTCGGCGTTCTGCGCGAGCTCGCGCCCGATCCGCGCCGCCGTCGCCGCGGGCACGGACGTGATCTCCTCCTGCCACGCGGGCGTGCCGGGCGTGGACGCGTCGTCGTAGCCGGTCGGCCACTCGCCCGGAAGGCCGTCACGGCCGACGCCGTACTGCGCGAGGAGCAGGTCGAACACGGTCGTGACGACGCGGCCGCCGACCCGCGTCACGGGGACGCCGCGGCGCACGACGCCCGCGCCGCCCTGGTGCTCGGCGCCCGCCTCGGGGGCGAGGTCGAAGCGAGGAAGATCGACGGCGACGGCCTCGCGCGCCCCGACGGCGGCGTCGAGGTCGCGGACCGACAGCACCGGCTCCACACCGCCCAGGTCGAGGTTCCAGCGACCCTCCTGCGCGGGGTCGAACCGGCGCCCCAGCGAGCCGTTCGGCACGTGCGGGGTGCCGGCGGCGTCGAGCACGACGGTCATGAACGCGGCGTCCCGGGCAGCGGCGTCGGCACCCGCGGCGTCACCCAGCGCGTCGGCCGTGAGGAACTTGTCCGGCACCCACGCGTCGCCGCGCTGCTTGAGCGTGACGAGGTGCGGCGCGTCGGTGAACGTCTGCAGGTAGTCGACGAACCGCGCGGTGCGCTTCTCGACGAGGAACTCGCGCAGCACGACGTGCCCCATCGCGAACGCGAGCGCACCGTCCGTGCCCGGGTGCGGGGCCAGCCACTCGTCGGCGAGCTTGGTGTTCGCCGCGTAGTCGGGGGAGACCGCGACGACCTTCTGCCCGCGGTAGCGCGCCTCGGCCAGGAAGTGCGCGTCCGGCGTGCGCGTCACCGGGACGTTCGAGCCCCACATGACGAGATACGAGGCGTTCCACCAGTCGGCCGATTCCGGCACGTCGGTCTGGTCGCCGAACACCTGCGGCGACGCGACGGGCAGGTCCGCGTACCAGTCGTAGAACGACAGCATCGTGCCGCCGAGCATCGACACGAACCGCGCGCCCGAGCCGTGCGACACCATCGACATCGCCGGGATGGGGGAGAAGCCCGCGACGCGGTCCGGCCCGTACGCCTTGATGGTGTGCACGTGCGCCGCCGCGACGATCTCCGCGGCCTCGTCCCACGTCGCCCGGACCAGCCCGCCCTTGCCGCGCGCCGCCTTGTACGCACGCGCCGTCTCGGGGTCGGACGTGACCTGCGCCCACGCGGCGACCGGGTCGCCCGTGCGGGCCTTCGCCTCGCGGTACGCGCGCAGCAGCACGCCCCGCACGTAGGGGTAGCGGACGCGCGTCGGCGAGTACGTGTACCAGGAGAACGACGCCCCTCGCGGGCAGCCCCGCGGCTCGTACTCGGGGGAGTCCGGGCCGACCGTCGGGTAGTCCGTCTGCTGCGTCTCCCACGTGATGATGCCGTCCTTGACGTACACCTGCCACGAGCACGACCCCGTGCAGTTCACGCCGTGCGTCGACCGCACCACCTTGTCGTGCGACCAGCGGTCCCGGTAGAACGCGTCGCCCTTCCGACCGCCCTCCAGGAACAGGCTGCGCAGGTCCGGCGACACCGTGCCGGGCCGCAGGCGCGAGCCGAGGCGCAGGAGCGCGTCGACGGCCGGGTGGTCGGTCCCGGGCGGGGACGACGCGGGGGCGGCGGGCTGGTGACGTGCGGGCACGGAGACCTCCGGGGGGAAGAGGGCGGACCGGGTCAGCTGGGGCGCGGGGCGCCGGGACGCGCGTACTGCACCCAGGTCAGGACGGTGCAGGCGGCGAAGTAGACGACGCACCCGGCGAAGAACGCGGTGGGCGACCACGCCGACAGCGCCATGCCGACCAGGAACGGTCCGAACGCCGCGCACGCGGACGTGAACCCGATGACGCCGCCCGCACGCCGGCGGTCGAAGATCATCGGCATCTGCTTGAACGTGCCCGCGTTGCCGATGCCCGCGAACGTGAAGATCAGCAGCATCCCGGCGAGGAACCAGCCGAACGACGCCGTGTCCGTCGGGCGCAGGAAGAACAGCGTGAAGACGGTGCTGACCGTCATGCCGATGCCCGAGACGAGCGTCCACACCGCACCGCCGAACCGGTCGCACAGCGGACCCCAGGCGGCGCGCGTGATCGAGCCGAGCAGCGGGCCCAGGAACGCGAACTTCAGCGGGTCGGGGGCGTTCTCGAAACCGCCGAACAGGTTGAGCGTCAGCAGGCCGAGCTGCGCGGCGAACCCGGAGAACGCGCCGAACGTCATGACGTAGATCGCCGTCATGAACCACGTGTGCTTGTCGCGGAAGATGTCCGCCTGCTCGCGGATGTTCGCCGTCACCGGCACCCGCTTGAGGTACAGCGCCGCGAGCCCGATGCCGAGCAGCACCCACGGCACGAGCACCAGGCCCGCGTTGTGCAGCCACAGCTGCCCGCCGCCGTCGGCCTTCTGCTGCGGCGTCAGGACGGCCGTGCCGAGCAGGCCGAACCCGATGACCCACGGCACCAGGAACTGGATGAGGCTCACGCCGAAGTTCCCCAGCCCCGCCTGCAGGCCCAGCGCGGTGCCGGCCATCCGCTTGGGGAAGAAGTAGCTCGTCGACGGCATGAAGCCGGCGAACGCGCCACCGCCCAGGCCGGCCGCCACCGCGAGCAGCAGCAGCACCGCGTACGGCGTGGACGGGTCCCGGACCGCCATCGTCCAGCCCGCCATCGGCAGCAGCATGAGCGTCGCCGTGCCGCCCACCAGCGTGCGCGTCCCCAGCATCGGCGGCAGGAACGTGTACGCCATCCGGAACAGGCCGCCCGCGAGGCCCGGGATCGCGACCAGCCAGTACAGCTGCTCCTTCGACAGGTCGTACCCGATGACGTTCAGCCGGGGCGCGATCGCGCTCACCAGGTACCAGACGCAGAACGCGAGCGTCAGGTTGTACGTCGTGATCCAGAGCGTGCGCCACGCGAGCTTCTTGTCCCACGTGGACTCGTCCTCGGGGTTCCAGTTCGCCAGGTCGGGCGCGAGCGCCGTCGTTGCCGCCATCGGGTCCTCCTCGTGCGTGCGCCGGGGTGTGGCGCCGGGGACCGGTGCCGGTCCCCTCGGCGTGAGCATCGCGGCTGCCCGGAACCCCTCTCCACACGGAGTGCCGTGGAAAAAGGCACGGGGGTGCGGGTCAGGCCGGGGTGGGGGTGCGGAGGGTCAGGACGCAGTGGTGGGGCTCGACGAACGGGTGCAGCTCCGCCGCCTCGACCGGGCCGCCGACCGCGTCGAGCACGCCCTGCGCGAGGCCCAGGTGCACGCTGCACACGACGTCCGGGCGCTCGCGGGCGAGGTCGAGGAACGGGCACCGCCACAGGTGGAACCGCAGCGGGTCGTCCTCCAGGTCCGGGTCGAAGCCGAGCCGGTCGAGGTGCGCCGTGAGCGCGTCGAGCTGGCGCTGCTCGGGCGGCGCGTCGGGCGACGAGCGCGGCGTCGGCGTGTGCAGCGCGGTCACCGCACGGGCGGCGAGCTCGCGGCCCGCGGCCCGGGCGGTCTCGGGGACGGACTCGACGGGCTTGCCGTAGCCCTGCAGCAGCACACGGCTCAGCGCGGCGCCCGCGATCGCGTCCTCCAGCCGGCGTGCGGCGACGGGGTCGGTGCGCACGTCCTGCGACGTCACGGCCCGGTAGACGATCCGCGGGCGACCCCGCGTCGTGCGGACCTCGGGCTCGCGGTGCACGAACCCGTCGAGGACCAGCCGCTGCAGGTGCTCGCGCGCGGTGTTCTCGTGCAGGCCGGTCCGGTCGGCGAGCTCGCCGACCGTCTGCGGGCCGCCGCTCTGCAGCAGGTGCAGCAGGTCGACGCGGCTGCCCGAGCCCAGCGTGCGGGCCGCTGCGGTGCGTCGGGACATGCGCCGATCATCGAGGGGGAGTGACGTGCGCGGCTCGGGACCTCCGTCCCATCCGCAGGCCAGGGGCACAAATCTACGGTCGAGCCGTGAATACTCCTGGCCTGCGCGGACGGACCGCCCTCATGGTCCCCGTCGCGGTCGCGCTGCTCGCGGGACTCGACGCCGCGCTCGTCCTGCTGGGCCTCCCGGCACCCGTCACGACGCAGCGGCTGCCCGACGTGCACGGCGCGCTCATGGTGCTCGGCTTCGTCGGTGCGCTCGTCGCGCTCGAGCGCGCGGTCGCCGTCGGGCGGCTGCTCGGCTACGCCGCGCCCGCGCTGCTCGGTCTCGGAGGGCTCCTGCTGCTCTCGCCGCTGCCGCTCGTCGCCGGACGTGTGGCGCAGCTCGGCGGGACGGTCGTGCTCGTGGGTCTGTACCGCGCGGTGTGGCGGCGTCAGCCCGCCGCCGCGGTCGCCGTGCAGGGCCTCGGCGCGCTGATGGCGGTCGGGGCAGCCGTGCTCTGGCTGGGCGACGTGCCCGTCCCGCGGCTCGTGCCGTGGTGGGTCGGGTTCCTGGTGCTCACGGTTGCCGGCGAGCGGCTCGAGCTCCTGCGCGTCGCGGCGCCGCCGCCCGTCGCGGAACGGGGCGTCGTGGGCGCCGCGCTCGCGTTCCCGGTCGCCGCCGCGCTCGCGCTGCTGTGGCCGACCGCCGGATACGCGGCCCTGGGCGTCGCCCTGCTGGTGCTCGTCGGCTTCCTGGTCCGCTACGACGTCGCGCGCCGCACCGCGCGGGCGACAGGGCTGCCGCGGTTCATGGCCGTCGCGATGCTCGCCGGGTACGGGTGGCTCGGCGTCGCGGGCACGCTGTGGCTGGTCGGCGGGCCGCAGCTCGCCGGACCGGGGTACGACGCGGTGCTGCACGCCGTGTTCCTCGGCTTCGTGATCTCGATGGTCATGGCGCACGCGCCCGTGATCCTGCCCGCGGTGCTGCGCCGGCCGCTGCCGTACCGCCCGCTGATGTACGGACCGCTCGTCGCGCTGCACGTGACGCTCGCGCTGCGGGTCGCCGTGGGGGACGCGCGCGACCTGCCCGTCGTCGTGCAGGTCGGCGGTGTCGGCAACATCCTCGCCGTCCTCGCGTTCCCGGTCGTCGCGGCGCTGTCCGCCCGCGCGGCCCGCCGGCCCCGACCCGGTCCGGCGACCGCCGACGGCCACCCCGACCGCCCCGTCGCCGTCACCGCTGACCCGGCGACGGGGCTCCCGACCACCGCGACCGGTGCGGACGAGACCCCGGACGACGATCGCGCGCCGTCCCGTCCGCCCGCCGCGAGGCAGCGCGCGCAGGCGGGCGCCCCCGGCCGGCCCGACCCCGCGGAGGTGACCGCGTGACCCGGGCGTCGTGGCACCTGCGGGCCAACGCGCTCGTGGGTGCGTGGCTCGTCGCGGCCGTCGCCGCGACGCTCGTGCACCGGAACGTCCCGGCGGCGCCGTGGCTCATGGTGCACCTGCTGCTCCTCGGCGCCGTGAGCACCGCGATCCTGGTGTGGAGCCAGCACTTCGCCGACACGCTGCTGCGCCGACCTGCGCCCGGCGGCCGCCGCGGCCACACCGCCCGGCTGGCGGCCCACACGCTCGGCGCGGTCCTCGTCGTCGCCGGGCTGCTCGCGTCCGTCTGGGCGCTGGTCGTCGCGGGCGGCGTGCTCGTCGCGGCCGGCGCGCTCGCGCACGTCGTCGTCCTCGCGCGGCAGGGTCGTGGCGCGCTGCCGTCGCGGTTCGGCCCGATGGTCCGCTACTACGTCGCAGCGAGCGCGCTGCTGCCCGTCGGCGTGACGCTCGGCGTGCTCATGGCGCGCGGCGACCTGTCCGACGAGGCGCACGGCCGCGCGTACGTCGCGCACGTCGCGCTCAATCTGCTCGGCTGGGTCGGCCTGACGGTGCTCGGCACGCTCGTCGTGCTGTGGCCGACGGTCCTGCACGCCCGGATCGACGAGCGCGCGGAGAAGGCGGCGCCGCGCGCGCTGCCCGTCGTGCTCGCCGGGCTCGCGGTGGTCGGTGCCGGGTCCGCGACCGGGTGGCGGCCGCTCGTCGGCGTCGGCTGCCTGGTCGTCGTCGCAGGCTGCGTCGTCATCGTGCGGTCCATGGTCGACCAGGCGCGCACGGCGGCCCCCCGCACGTACGCGGCCTGGACCGTCGGCGCCGCGGTGCTGTGGCTCGTGGGCTGCACGCTCGCGTACGGCGTCGTCGTCGCGACCGCGCCGTCGTGGGGCGCTGCGGTCGACGACGTGAAGGTGCTCGTCGCGCCCTTCGCGGTCGGGTTCGCCGCCCAGGTGCTCGTCGGGTCGCTGTCGTACCTGCTGTCCGTCGTCCTCGGCGGCGGCCCGTCGACGGCCCGCGCGACCGCCGCCGAGCTCGACCGCGGCGCGCTCGTCCGGCTGGTGCTGGTCAACGGCGGGCTGCTCGTCTACGTCGCCCCCGTGCCTGCTGCCGTCCGGGTCGGGTGCTCGTTCGTCGTGCTCGGCGCGCTCGTGACGTTCCTCGTGCTCGCCGTGCGGGCTGCGCTCGTCGCCCGACGTGCCGCGCCGCCCTCGCCGGTGTCGCGACCGGGCGCAGGCGCGACGTCCGCCGCGACCGAGCCGCGCCCCACCGACGGTCCGAGCCCTCGCGCTGCCGCGTCGGGGTCCGCCCGGGGTGCGACGCGCACGACGGTCGGGTCACAGCATCACCGGTCCGGCGCTGCGGCTGTCGGTGTCGGGGTGCTCGCGCTCGTCGTCGCGGTCGGTGTGGCCGTCGACCCGCCCGCGGCGGGGATCGGCCTCGTGTCCGCCGCCGGCGCGGACGGCGTCGCGCCCACGGGGCGCACCACGACCGTCCAGGTCGAGGCGCGCGACATGCGCTTCTCGCCCGACCGCATCGAGGTACCCGCCGGCGACCGGCTCGTGATCGAGATCGTCAACGCGGACGACGACGTGCACGACCTCACGCTCGCGACGGGGGCGACGACGGGGCGGGTCACCCCGGGGCAGTCCGCGACGCTCGACGTCGGCGTGGTCGGGCGGTCCGTCGACGCGTGGTGCGCGGTCGCCGGGCACCGGTACATGGGCATGACGCTCGACGTCGTCGCGGTCGGCGGGCCGGTGACGGCGGACGGGGCGGACGGCGCGCACGGCGAGGGCAGCGGCGTCGACCCGACGGGCACCGCGCACGCCGAGCACCCGGGGCACGGCGCACCGGACGGCACCGCGACAGGCCCGTCGGCGGCGGACGACCTGGACCTGATGGCCGCACCGGACGACGGCTTCGTCGCGCGCGACGCCGCGGCACCGCCGTCGGAGGCCGCCGGCCGCACGCACCGCCGCACGCTCACGGTCCGCGAGGTCGAGCGCGAGGTCGCCCCGGGCGTGACGCAGACGCTGTGGACGTTCGACGGCGCCGCGCCCGGGCCGGTGCTGCGCGGCCAGGTCGGCGACCGGTTCGAGATCACGCTCGTCAACGACGGGTCGATCGGCCACTCGATCGACTTCCACGCGGGCGAGCTCGTGCCGGACGACACCATGCGCACGATCGCACCGGGGACGTCCCTCACGTTCTCCTTCACGGCGACGCGCAGCGGGATCTGGATGTACCACTGCTCGACGATGCCGATGAGCCTGCACATCGCGAACGGCATGTTCGGCGCGGTCGTGATCGACCCGCCGGGGCTGCCGCCGGTCGACCACGAGTACGTCGTCGTGCAGTCGGAGCTCTACCTCGGGCCGCAGGGCGGCGTCGCGGACCCGGCGCGCATCGCGTCGCGCGTCCCCGACCTGGTCGTCCTCAACGGCTACGCGCACCAGTACCGCGACCGCCCGCTCGAGGTGACCGCGGGGGAGCGCCTCCGGTTCTGGGTGCTCGACGCGGGACCGAACCTGTCGTCGGCGTTCCACGTCGTCGGCGCGCAGTTCGACACGCTGTACCGCGAGGGCGACTGGGTGCTGCGCGACGGCGGCTCGACAGGCACGGGCGGCGCGCAGGTGCTGTCGCTGGCCCCCGCCGAGGGCGGGTTCGTCGAGCTGACGATCCCGCAGCCGGGCACCTACCCGTTCGTGTCGCACGCGATGAGCGACGCCGAGTCCGGCGCGTCCGGCCGGCTCGTCGTCACCGCCCCCTGACACCCGGCGCCGGCGTACCCCCGGGCCGGCGCCGGGCCCGCCGCCACCCGACCCGAGGCGTCGGGCGGCGGCGACGTACGGTGGACGGCATGACCACCAGCACCTCGTCGTCGTCCCCTGCCCATCGTCCGGACCGCACCGTCGCGATCACCGGCGGCTACGTGGTGCCGGTGTCGGGGCCGCCGGTCGAGGGCGGCACGGTGCTCGTGCTCGACGGCCGGATCGCCGCCGTCGGGACGGACGTCGAGGTGCCCGAGGGGACGCGCGTGATCGACGCGACGGGTCGCTGGGTCCTGCCCGGGTTCATCGACGGGCACGCGCACGTCGGCCTGCACGAGGAGGGCGAGGGCGCCGCCGGCAACGACACCAACGAGATGGTCACGCCGAACACCGCGGGCGTCCGGGCGGTCGACGCCGTGAACATCGAGGACGAGGGCTTCCGCGACGCGCTCGTCGGCGGCATCACGGCGGTCGTCGTGAAGCCCGGCTCGGGCAACCCGATCGGCGGCCAGTCGGTCGCGATGAAGACGTGGGGCGGCCGCACGGTCGACGAGCAGGTGATCTCGGGGTCGGTGAGCGTGAAGTCGGCGCTCGGCGAGAACCCGAAGCGCGTGTACGGCGAGCGCAAGCAGCTCCCGTCGACGCGCCTCGGTACGGCGCTGGTCATCCGTGAGGCGTTCACCCAGGCCCGGCACTACGCCGCCGCACGGGCCGCCGCGGCGACCAAGGGTGAGCCGTTCAAGCCCGACCTCGCGCTCGAGACCCTGGCGCGCGTGCTCGACGGCGAGCTCGTGTGGGACCAGCACACGCACCGGCACGACGACATCGCCACGGCGCTGCGCCTCGCCGACGAGTTCGGCTACCGCCTCGTCGTGAACCACGGCACCGAGGCGCACAAGATCGCCGACGTGCTCGCCGAGCGCGACGTGCCGGTGATCTTCGGCCCCATGTTCACGAGCCGCTCCAAGGTCGAGCTCCGCGACCGCGCGATCGAGAACCTCGCCGCCATCGCGGCCGCGGGCGTGCGCGTCGCGATCACGACCGACCACCCGGTCGTGCCGATCAACTTCCTCGTGCACCAGGCGACGCTCGCGGTCAAGGAAGGGCTGCCGCGCCAGACCGCGCTCGAGGCGCTCACGACCAACCCGGCGTCCTTCTTCGGGCTCGACGGCCGCGTCGGTGCGCTCGAGCCCGGCCGCGACGGCGACGTCGTCGTGTGGTCCGGCGACCCGCTCGACGTGCACGCGCGCGCCGAGCACGTCCTCATCGACGGCCGCACGGTCTACACGTGGGACGAGGCCGCGCACCGCGGACGCGTGGTCGAGCGCGCGGAGCGATTCACGCGCTGACCGCACCGACGTCCGCCCACGACGGGCAGAGGTCGACCGGACGACGACCGGACGACGACGACCGACGGCACCGTCCCGGGAGCGTGGGACGGTGCCGTCGGTCGTGCGGGACGTCAGGCGGGACCGGTCACCGGTCCGCGCCGAGGTCGGCTCACCGGTACGTGATCGACGACGTCGAGTAGCCGCACGCGGCGGACGGTCCGGACGAGACCTTGCTCGGCTCGCCCGACGTCACGCCCTTGTACTCCTCGCAGATCGCGATCTTCTTCGACGAGTCGCCGATGATCGTGACGCCGCTGATCGTCGCCTTGTCGCCGAGGTTGGAGTTGATCCCGACCAGCGACTTGCCGGGCGCGGTCACCTGCACGTTCTGCACGACGACCGTGCGGGCGTACTGCTTGGAGCAGTTGCCGCACGAGCGGTAGAGCTTGCCGAAGTCGGAGACCTGGACGTTCTTGATGACGAACGTCCCGGGCCCGTTGTGCTGGAACACCTTGTCCGACGCGGAGCGCGCACCGCCGCCGTTCACGGTCATGACCTGCGACGACGAGGTGCCCTTGAACGTCGCGGCGTCCTCCTCGACGTCCTCCCACCACACGTTCTCGAGCGTGCACGTGCCGGTGCAGTGGACACCGTCGCCCGCACCCGAGCCGAGGATGACGTTCTTGAGGACGGCGCCGTCGGACAGCAGGAACATCGGGGGCTGCGACTCGCTCTGCCCGCCGGACGAGATGCCGTAGTAGCGGACCAGCCCGCCGTCGAGCGTGCCGCTCACGGTGATGGTCGACGACACCTTCTTCTCGCCCGTCGCCGTCGGCCACGACGGGAACGAGCCGGGGTTCGACGTGGTCGTGGGCTTCGGGGTGGAGGTGGCGGTCGCCGTGGGCTTCGGGGTCGACGTCGCCGTGGCCGTCGGCTTCGGCGTCGACGTCGCGGTCGGCGTGCTGCCCGAGCCGACCTTCACGAGCTGCCACTGCTGGTGGTACGACTTGCCGTCCGTGAGCTGCACGACGGCCGCGCCGGCGGACGTCGAGGCGCCGGCGATCGACACGACCTTGCCCGAGTTCCGGTTGACCAGGCGCACGTAGTCGCTCTGGTCGACGAGCGAGAACTGCTGCGACCAGCTGCTCTGGTCGGTCGCCTGGACCAGCGCCGCGCCGTCGGACGTGCTGGCCGACGCGACCGCGAGCACCTTGCCGGACGCGCGGTTGTGCAGCTCGTACCAGCCGCTGCCGACGGACACGAACTGCCACTGCTGCGACGGCGCGTCGGTGCGGTTCGCGGTCACGGCCGCGGCACCGTCGGACGTCGAGGCGCCCTGCACGTCGACGACCTTGCCGCTCTTGCGGCTGACGAGCACGTACGTCGCGCTGCCGTCGGGCGTCGCCGCGGACGCGGCGGGAGCGACGGCGAGGGCGGTCGCGGTGGCGAGCACGCCGGCGACGGCGAGTGCGACGGCCTGGCGGGCTCGGCGCGTGGGGCGGGATGTCATGGACGACCTCCGGGTGGGGGAAAGCGATTGCTGGGACACCCAACCACCGCAAATCGCCCAGCGGGAGCGCTATGAGATGTTTCTCATGGCTCTACCGGTCCAGACTTTCGATACCGCCTCCGACTGCGTCACGGGCTGTGCAGCGCCTGCCGCCGGTACCGCACGCACCTCGGCTGACCTGGGCAGATACCGGCCGCCGTGCGCAAAGGGCGCCGCCCGGCGATCCGGACGGCGCCCTCGGGGCAGACGGCGGGGTCAGCCGCGCAGCTCCAGGTACTTCGCGATGAGCGCCTTCGTCGACGGGTCCTGCGCGTCGAGCGCGGACGTGTCGCCCTCGACCGCGGGCGCGATCTCGAGCGCGAGCTTCTTGCCGAGCTCCACGCCCCACTGGTCGAACGAGTCGATGCCCCACACGACGCCCTGCACGAACGTGATGTGCTCGTACAGCGCGATCAGCTGTCCCAGCACGGACGGCGTGAGGGACGGCGCGAGGATCGACGTCGTGGGCCGGTTCCCGGAGAACACGCGCGCGGGCACGATGTCCTCGGCGGTGCCCTCGGCGCGCACCTCGTCCGCGGTCTTGCCGAACGCGAGGGCCTTCGTCTGCGCGAAGAAGTTCGCGAGGAAGAGCCCGTGCACGTCGGTCTCGCCGTCCTTCAGCGGGTGCGCGGGGTTGGCGACGGCGATGAAGTCCGACGGGATCAGGCGCGTGCCCTGGTGGATGAGCTGGTAGAACGCGTGCTGCCCGTTCGTGCCGGGCTCGCCCCAGAACACCTCGCCGGTCTGCGTCGTCACGGGGGAGCCGTCCCAGCGGACCGACTTGCCGTTCGACTCCATGGTCAGCTGCTGCAGGTACGCCGGGAAGCGGTGCAGGTACTGCGCGTAGGGGAGGACGGCGTGCGTGTGCGCGCCGAGGAAGTTGACGTACCAGACGTTGAGCAGGCCCATGAGGACGGGCACGTTCTGCGCGAACGGCGTCGTCGCGACGTGGGTGTCGACCGCGTGGAAGCCCGCGAGGAAGTCGCGGAACGCGTCGGGCCCGATCGCGATCGCGAGCGACGTGCCGATCACGGAGTCGACCGAGTAGCGGCCGCCCACCCAGTCCCAGAACCCGAACGCGTTCGCCGGGTCGATGCCGAACGCCGCGACCTTGTCGAGGGCCGTCGACACCG
Source organism: Cellulomonas sp. H30R-01 (assembly GCF_010119915.1). NCBI lineage: Bacteria > Bacillati > Actinomycetota > Actinomycetes > Micrococcales > Cellulomonadaceae > Cellulomonas > Cellulomonas sp. H30R-01. Next base: position 805,616 of record NZ_CP048210.1, read on the forward strand.
CGACGAAGTGCTGCGCGACGGCCGCGTTGCGCGCCTCGTCCGTGTCCTGGGTGCCGAGCTCGCGCCACAGCCAGTCGCGCGCGAGGCGCGCGTTGGTCAGCGTCTCGAGCGTGCCGAACGTCTTCGACGCGACGACGAACAGCGTCGTGCGCGGGTCGAGGCCCTTGACCTTCTCCGCCAGGTCGGTCGGGTCGATGTTCGACACGAACCGCACCTCGAGCCCGTCCTGCACGTACGGCTTGAGCGCCTCGTACGCCATGACCGGCCCGAGGTCCGAGCCGCCGATGCCGATGTTGACGACCGTGCGCACCCGCTCGCCGGTCACGCCCGTCCACTCGCCCGACCGGACGCGGTCCGCGAACGCGTACATCTTCGTGAGCTCGGCCTGGACGTCCGCGTCGACGTCCTGCCCGTCCACGACGAGCGCGGGCGACGCACCCGCGGGCCGGCGCAGCGCCGTGTGCAGCACCGCGCGGTCCTCGGTGACGTTGATGTGGTCGCCGCGCAGCTGCGCCTGCAGCCGGTCGCTCAGGCCGACCTCGTCGGCCAGACGGACCAGGAGCGCGAGCGTCTCGTCGGTGACGAGGTTCTTCGACAGGTCGACGTGCAGGTCGGCGAGCGGGAACGACAGCCGCTCCGCGCGCGCCGGGTCCGCGGCGAACCAGCCGCGCAGGTCGGCGTGCAGCTCGGACTCGTGCGCGGACAGGTCCTGCCACGCGCTCGTGCTGGTGGCGTCGATGGGGTGCGAGGACACGGGTCTCCCTCTCGGAGCGGGTGATGGGTGCGCGACCGCGCTGGCCGTCCCAACCTAGCCCGGGCGGCGACCCGCCCGCACAGGACGTCCGTCGGTCCTCGCGCTGGTCCGACCGGGTACGGTCGCGGTCCTCCGTCCGGGTGACCGGGCCGCGCGGCCGGTGGGACGCGCCGCGGGGGAACCGGACGGATCCGGCATCATCGACGGATGCCCCAGCGGACCCGCCCTCGCCCCGCGCGCCGTCGCGCGACGCTCGCCGCCCTGCTCGTGCTCGTCGCCCCGCTCGCGGCGTGCACCGGCGGGTCCGACCCGGAACCCGGCCCGACGAGCGCGACCCCGACCGCTGAGGCCGGCGGCGGGGGAGGCGGCACGGCCGCGGTCGTCGCGGAGGCGGAGGCGACGCTCCCGAAGGGCATCGGGACGGTCGACGTCGCGGTGCGCTCGCTCACCCTCGACGACAACGGCTCGACGATGACGCTGCGCGTGGCCTTCACGCCGCACCTGACGAACGCCGACGACGAGGTCTCGCTGTCGGAGATGAACGACTTCTTCTTCGTGCACCCGGTGCTCCTGGACCGGCAGAACCTCAAGCGCTACTCCGTGGTCGAGGGCGAGGGGGTCCAGGACTGGCTGACCAACGACGACGCCGTCACGCGCGACGGCGAGCCGCTGGAGTCGTGGTTCGTGTACGCGGCGCCCGAGGACGACATCGACGAGATCACCTTCACGATCGACGAGTGGTCGGTCGAGCTGCCCGCGATCCCGGTGGCGTCGTGAGCACGGTGCACCTCGCCGTCGCGGCGGCCCTCGCGCTCCCGCTGGTGGTCGTCCCCGCGGGCTACGTCGACCGGTCGGACGCCGCCGAGCCGTCGACGGCGAAGATCGAGAAGTCGATCGACCGCTACTCGACCGACGGGTCGGTCGAGGCCGTCGAGCCGCCCCAGCAGGAGGGCACCACGACGGTCCTGACGATCGGGTCGGACGTGCTGTTCGCGTTCGGCAGCGCCGACCTCGACCCCGCCGCGCAGGCCGCGGTCGAGCACCAGGCGCAGCAGGTGCCGCACGGCGCCGAGGTGTCGGTCGACGGGCACACCGACTCGCGCGGCGGCGACGCGATCAACCTGCCGCTGTCGAGCGCCCGCGCGGAGGCCGTCGCGGCGGTCCTGCGGTCGTCGCGGCCCGACCTCGTCCTCGCAGTCGGCGGCGCCGGGTCGAGCGAGCCGCTCGCGTCGGAGTACGCCGGCACGACGCCCGACCTGGAGGCGATGGCCCGCAACCGCCGCGTCGAGATCCGCTGGGCGACAGGCTGACGGGCCGTCCACGCGTGCGACGTAGGGTGACCCGGTGCACCGGATCCCCACCGCGCTGATCGCCGCGCTCACGCTCGTCGTCGGGTTCGCGGTCGCGCAGGCGACCGACGTGCGGGCGCTCGGCGGCGCGGTGCTCCTGGCCGGGGGCGCATGGTGCGCGGTGCGGTCGTGGCGCCGCGCGGGTCCGGTGCGGACCGTCGCGGTGCTCGTCGTCGCGGCTCTCTGCTTCGTCGTGTCGCACCTGCTCGCACCGCACCTGGGTGCCTGGCCGTCCGTCCTGCTCGTGGCCGTCGTGCTGGCTGCGGTGACGTGGACACTGGTCGACCGCCCGATGGCGCGCGTGCGCGCGCGGTCCTGACCGAGGCGCGGTCCTGACCGAGGCGCGGTCCTCCCCGAGGCGCAGTCCTGACCGAACCGCTGTCCGGACCGAGGCGCAGTCCTGACTGCTCCGCGCCGTCAGCCCAGCGCGTCCCGGACCAGCGGCGCGACGCGCGTGCCGAGCAGCTCGATCGCGTGCATCGACTCGGCGTGCGGCACGCCCGACAGGTCCATCTGGAACGCCTGCCGGTCGTGGTGCAGCACGCCGTGCAGCGCGACGATCCGCTCGGCGACCTCCTCGGGGTGCCCGACGAAGTAGGCGCCGCCGCGCGCGGCCTGCGACTCGAACGCGATCCGGTTGGGCTGCGCGAACCCGCGCTCGGACGCGATCCGGCGCAGGGAGTCGTGCCAGTACGGGTAGAAGAAGTCGCGCGCGGCGCGCGGGTCGTCGGCGACGAAGCCCATGCCGGCGACGGAGACGAACGGCTGCTCGGGGCGCCCGGGCCGCGTCGAGGCGGCGTAGGACTCGCGGTAGAGGTCGACGAGCGGCGCGAACGACGCGGGCTGGCCGCCGATGATCGCGTAGGACACGGGCAGGCCGAGCGCACCCGCGCGCGCCGACGAGCGGGGGTTGCCGCCGGTGGCGATGGCGATGCGCAGGTGCGGGCCGAGCCCGGGCTTGTCGAGCGGGCGGGGGAGGACGAGCGCGTCGTCGAGCGGCGCGCGGAACCGGCCCGTCCACGTCGTGCGCTCGTCCTCGTCGAGGCGCAGCAGCAGGCCGATCTTCTCGTCGAAGAGCGCGTCGTAGTCGTCGAGGGACGCACCGAACAGCGGGTAGGACTCGATGAACGAGCCGCGTCCGGCGAGCAGCTCGACCCGGCCGCCGGAGTAGAGGTCCATGGTCGAGAACTGCTGGTGCACGCGGACGGGGTCCTCGGTGGACAGCACGGTGACGGCGGAGCCGACGGTGATCCGCGACGTCTGCGCGAGCGCGGCGGCGATCACGGTCGCGGGGGAGGAGATCGCGTAGTCGGGGCGGTGGTGCTCGCCGATGCCGACGTAGTCGAGCCCGACGTCCTCGGCCAGGCGGATGCGCTCGAGGATCTCCCGCAGCCGCTGGGCGGGGGAGACCGTCGCGCCGGACGTGGGGTCGGGGTGGATGTCGCCGAACGTGTACAGGCCGAGCTCCATGCGTCGTCCAACGTGGGACGGCGCCGCGGTGTTCCGATCCGCGGCTACCACGATCGTGGCGTCGTCGCACGTCGGACGGTCTGGACACGCTCCCACCTCGGCAGATGTCGCCCGCGTGTCGCGCAGGACGACCGCGAGTCGGCCGTGTGAACGGTCGGTCACGATGTGGTCACGGTCACAGATGGACACTTGACCGAGATTAGTAAGGACGCTCTACTAACAAACGTGACGACGACCACCACGCCCGGCTCGGCAGCCGGCAGCGGGACCGCCCGGCCCGTCGGACGCGCGCTGCGTCCCACGGCCAAGGCGCTGCCCGAGCACGGTCGCGCGCACAACCGGTCGATGGTGCTCGCGCACCTCTTCCACGTCGGCCCGTCGTCGCGTGCCGACCTCGCGCGGAGCACGGGGCTCACGCGGGTCACCGTCTCGGGCCTCGTCGCGGAGCTCATCGCGGAGGGCCTCGTCGAGGAGCTCGGGGTCCGCGCCGAGGGCAAGGTGGGCAAGCCCGCGACGCTCGTCGGGATGCGCACCGAGGCGTACCAGGTCGTCGCGGTCGACCTGACCGACGACGCCCGCATGCACGGCGCGGTCATGAACCTCGACGGCTCCGTCGTCGCCCGGCGCTCCGTGCCGCTCGACGGTCGCACGGGGGAGGACGCGGTCCAGCTGCTCGACGCGCTGTGCCGCGACCTGCTCGGTGCCGCGCAGCGGACCGTCATCGGCGTCGGCATCGCGTCGCCCGGTGTCATCGACCCCGCGGGCGTCGTCGTCCAGGCGCCCAACCGGGGCTGGTACGGCGTGCCGCTCGCTGCGCGCCTCACCGACTCGCTCGGCGTCCCCGTGCACGTCGCGAACGACGCCAACACGCGCGCGCTCGCCGAGTTCACGTACGGCGACGCGAGCGGCAAGGGCACGATCGTCGTGACCGTCGGGCAGGGCGTCGGCGCGGGCATCGTCGTCGACGGCGCCCTCGTCCTCGGCCGGCACCACGCCGCGGGCGAGATCGGCCACGTCACGGTCCTCGACGGCGACACCCCCGAGCGGCCCGCGCCGTGCGCGTGCGGGCGCGAGGGCTGCCTCGAGACCGTGCTCTCCGTCCCCGCGCTGCGCCGCCGCACCGCAGGACGCGACCCCCAGGACTCCGACGCCGAGCTGGCGTCGGTCGGACGGCTGCTGGGCATCGCCCTCGCACCCGTCGTCAGCGCGCTCGACCTCGCGGAGGTCCTGCTCTCCGGCCCCTCGGAGCTGCTGGACGGCCCTCTCCGCGAGTCGGCGCTCGCCACCCTCCGCACCCGCACCATGCCCGTCATCGGCGACGGGCTGGCGCTGCGGATGGGCTCACTCGACGAGGACGGGACCCTCGCCGGCGCGACGGTCCTCGTCCTGTCAGGTCAGCTCGGGGTCACGTGACGACCCCGAGCCGACCCGTTGCAGTCGGAATCACCACCCCGGCGACGCCGTTCGGCGCTCGCCTCGCTCACGGGAGGAACCCCAACGTGAAGATGCTACGTTTCGCGGCCGTCGGCGTGGCAGCCGCGCTCACCCTGACGGCGTGCAGCCAGGGCGACGAAGGCTCGGACGACGCGACCGACAACGGCACCCCGGCGCCCGCCACGATCAAGCTGTGGCTCAACGGCACCGACACGGGTGACGCGCTCCGCGAGTACCTCGTGACGACGTTCGAGAAGGAGAACCCCGGCTCGAAGCTCGTCATCGAGGAGCAGGACTGGAGCGGCCTCGTGCCGCGCCTGCAGACCGCCCTCGCCTCCGAGGAGCAGACCCCGGACGTCGTCGAGATCGGCAACACCCAGTCCGCGACGTTCACCTACGCGGGCGCGTTCTCGGACATCAGCGACCTGTACGAGGAGGTCGGCGGCGCCAAGCTGCTCGACGGCTTCGTCGAGGCGGGCAAGGTCGACGGCAAGAACTACGCGCTGCCGTACTACTCGGGCGCTCGCGCGGTGTTCTACAACAAGGACATGTTCGCCGCCGCGGGCGTCGAGGTCCCGACGACGATCCAGGAGTTCGGCGAGGCCGCCAAGAAGCTGCAGTCCGACGCGGTCTCGGGCTTCTGGTTCCCCGGCCAGGACTGGTACAACGGCGCGACGTGGCTCTACACCGCGGGCGGCGACTTCGCGGTGCAGGACGGCGACCAGTGGAAGGGCGCGCTGTCCGACCCCAAGTCGGTCGAGGGTCTCGAGCAGGTCGCCGACCTGTTCGCGAACGCGACCAACGCGCCGGCCGACGCCGACTCGAACGAGCCGTGGGTCCCGTTCAACGCGGGCCAGGCGGCGATGTTCTCCGCGCCGACGTGGGCGCGCTGGAGCATCGACCTGCCGCAGTGCAACAAGGGCGTCGACCCCGACGACACCTCCGACGAGGCCAAGGCGCTGCGCGGTGAGCAGCAGGCCTGCAACGAGGAGCACACCGGCATCTTCGCGATGCCCGGCAACACCAAGGGCGAGTTCGCCACGGCCTTCGCGGGCGGTTCCAACATCGCGGTCGCCGCGAAGTCCAAGAACCAGGAGCTCGCGAAGAACCTCGTCCGCATCATCTACTCGCCCGAGTTCCAGGAGATGCTCGGCCAGAACGGCCTCATCCCGGGCAACACCGAGTACACGTCGTCGATGGGTGACGACGTCTACGCCCAGGCCGCGGTCTCGGCCGCGATCAACGCCAAGCTGACGCCGGCTGCCGAGAAGTGGGCCGACGTCGAGGGCGACCGCATCCTGGAGGACTTCTTCCAGCAGATCGCCACGGGCACCCCCGTCGAGCAGGCCGCGGCGGACGCGGACAAGCTCCTCGAGGACACGCTCAACTGATCCACCGGCCGGCCGGGCCCCGCCACGTGCGGACCCGGCCGGCCCCGGTCAGGCGCGGCCGGGCCGCCGGTGCACAGCCCCGGCCCGGCCGCACCCTGCGAAGGAGCCTTCCCGCATGGCAGCCACCGCCCTCGCGACGGACGCGCCCGACGCCCCGGCCGCACCGGTCCGCCGTCGCCGCCCCCGGCTCGGCGTCTACGGACTCCTGGTCCCCGCCGCCGCCGTCATCGCCGTCGCCCTCGGCTACCCCCTCGTCCGGCAGTTCGTCATCTCCTTCCAGGAGTACGGGCTGCGCCAGCAGTTCGGCCAGCCCGCCGAGTGGGTCGGCCTGCAGAACTACACCGACCTGCTGTCCGACCCCTACGTGTGGACGGTCATCGCCCGGTCCATCGCGTTCTGCCTCGTCAACGCGGCCGTCACGATGGTGATCGGCATGGCCCTCGCGGTGCTCATGTCGCGCGTCGGCCGAGCGGCGCGCACCGCGCTGCAGGTCTCGCTGCTCCTCGCCTGGGGCACGCCGGTCCTCGCGTCGATGACGGTGTGGCAATGGTTGTTCGACACGCAGTACGGCGTCATCAACTGGGTGCTCGTGCACGTCTTCGGCATCGACTCGATGGCCGGGCACTCGTGGATCGTCCAGCCGGCGTCGTTCTACGTCGTCGCGACCGTGATCGTCGTGTGGATGTCGGTGCCGTTCGTCGTGTTCTCCGTCTACGCGGGCCTGCTGCAGGTCCCGGAGGAGACGATGGAGGCCGCGCAGCTCGACGGTGCCTCCGCACGGCAGCGGTTCTGGAGCATCACGATCCCGATCATGCGGCCCGTCCTGTCGATCGTCCTGCTGCTGCAGGTGATCTGGGACCTCAAGGTGTTCACGCAGATCTACGTCCTGCAGCGCGCCGGAGCGCCCACGCGGGACACCAACCTGCTCGGCACCCTCATCTACTCGTACTCGGACGAGTTCTCGAAGGCCGGCGCGCTGGCCACGATCATGCTCGTCATCACGCTCGCCCTGACCGGGTTCTACATCCGGCAGATGCTCAAGGAGGACGAGCTGTGAGCGCGCTCGCCACACCCCCCGCCCCCGCGCCGCACGGCGTGCCCGACCCCGCCGCGACCGACGCGGTCGCCCGCACCGCACCCCGCCGACGCGCGTCGGCGGACTCCGGCCGGACGCAGAGCCCGCTCGCGCGGCGCCTGCTCGGCCTGGTCGCCGTGCTCGTCGCGGTCGTCTGGGTGTTCCCGGTCTACTGGATGATCAACAGCGCGTTCCTGCCGCTCAACAAGCTCCAGGCGCCGGACCCGACGTTCCTGCCGCTCGGCGGCACGTGGTCGAACTTCCGCCGGGTCGTGAACGACGACTCGTTCTGGGCGTCGATGCGCGTGTCCCTGTCGGTCGTCGTGATCGTGCTGGTCGCCGCGCTGCTGTTCGCGTTCCTCGCGGCGCTCGCGGTGAGCCGGTTCCGCTTCAAGGGCCGCAAGTCGTTCATCCTCACGATCCTCGTCGTGCAGATGATCCCGGCCGAGGGCCTGTTCATCTCGCAGTACCAGCTGCTCGACGGCTGGGACCTGGTGAACCGCGTCGGGGGCCTCGCGCTCGTCTACACGGCGGCGATCCTGCCGTTCACGATCTGGATGCTGCGCGGCTTCGTCGCGGGCGTGCCGATCGAGCTCGAGGAGGCCGCGATGGTCGACGGGCTCTCCCGCACCGCCGCGTTCTTCCGCATCACGTTCCCGCTGCTCGCCCCCGGCCTGGTCGCCTCCGGCGTCTACGGGTTCCTGCAGGCGTGGAACGAGTACACCCTGGCCCTCGTCGTCATGACCGACCCCGCCCAGCGCACCCTGCCGCTGTGGCTCCAGGGTCTGGTCGAGGCGAACCGGGCGACCGACTGGGGTGTGGTCATGGCCGGAGCGGCGATCATCGCCGTCCCCGTGATCGTGTTCTTCCTGTTCGTGCAGGGGAAGATGACGTCCGGCCTGGTGGCGGGCGCGGTGAAGGGCTGACGTGGACGTGCGGGTGAGGTCCGGCGGCTGGTCCGTCGGGCTGGACATCGGGGGCAGCAAGGTCCTGGGAGTGGCGCTCGACCCGTCGGGCGTCGTCCGGCACCAGGTGAAGGCGGGGACCGTGCGCGGCCTCGACGGCGTGGTCGCGGGTGCGGTCGCGGCGGTCGAGCAGCTCGCGGGCCGCGCGGGCGTGGCGGTGGGCGACCTCGTGGGCGTCGGTCTGGGCCTGCCGGGCGTCGTCGACGTCGCCGCGGGCACCGTCGAGCACGCGGTCAACCTGGGCATCGACGAGAGCGTCGCCCTCGCGGCGCTGGTCGCCGACCGCCTGGGATCCGTCCCCGTGCGCCTGGAGAACGACCTCAACGCGGCCGTGGTGGGTGCGGCGCGGTTCGTCGAGCCGCACGCGGACGGTGCGCAGCACGACCTCGCGTTCCTCGCGCTCGGCACCGGCATGGCGGCCGGGCTGCTGCTCGACGGCCGGCTGCGGCGCGGCTCGCAGGGCGCGGCGGGGGAGATCGGGCACCTGACGTTCGTGCCCGACGGCCTGCCGTGCAAGTGCGGCCAGGTCGGCTGCCTCGAGCAGTACGCGTCGGGCTCCGCGCTCGACGCCGCGTGGCCCAGCCGCACGGGCGCCCCCGCGCCGGCCGAGGTGTTCGCGGCGGCCGCCGCGGGCGACCCGCGGGCCGTCGAGCTGCGCGACCAGTTCGCCGCCGCGGTCGCCGCCGCGGTCCGCGTGCTCGTGCTCACGTGCGACGTGCGGCACGTCGTGGTCGGCGGCGGGGTGAGCGCCGTGGGTGCGCCGCTGCTCGACGCCGTCCGCGCCGTGCTCGACGCGGCCGCCGGCACGTCCCCGTTCCTGGCGTCGATGCGGCTCGCGGCGCGGGTGACGCTCGCGCCGGAGGGGGTGCCCGTCGGTGCCGTCGGCGCGGCGCTCGTCGGACGCGGGGAGCACGACGCATGACTCGCCGTGGCATTGCCGCGGCCCGACAGGAGGACAGCTGATGGAGGTCGTCATCGCGCCCGCGGCGCAGCTCGCGGTGATCGCGGCCGACGCGGTCGAGCGGCTGCTGCGCGCGCGTCCGACGGCGGTGCTCGGGCTCGCGACGGGCTCGAGCCCGCTGGCCGTCTACGACGAGCTCGCACGCCGGCACGCCGACGACGGGCTGTCGTTCGCGCACGCACGGGCGTTCATGCTCGACGAGTACGTCGGCCTGCCTGCCGACCACCCGGAGCGGTACCGCAACGTCATCGAGAAGGAGATCGCGTCGCGCGTCGACTTCGCCGAGGGCGCGGTGCAAGGGCCGGACGGTCTCGCGCAGGACGTGCCCGCGGCGTGCGCGGCGTACGAGCAGGCGATCGCGGACGCGGGCGGGGTCGACCTGCAGATCCTGGGCATCGGCACCGACGGGCACGTCGCGTTCAACGAGCCGGGGTCGTCGCTCGCGTCGCGGACCCGCATCAAGACGCTCACGCGCCAGACCCGCGAGGACAACGCGCGGTTCTTCGGCGGCGACGTCGACCAGGTCCCGACGCACTGCCTCACGCAGGGGCTCGCGACGATCATGGCGGCGCGGCACCTGGTGCTGCTGGCGACCGGCCGGGGCAAGGCCGAGGCGGTGCACCAGCTCGCCGAGGGTCCGGTGAGCGCGATGTGGCCGGCGACGGTCCTGCAGCACCACCCGCACGTCACGGTGCTCGTGGACGACGCCGCAGCGTCGCGCCTGCAGCTCGCGGACTACTACCGCGAGACGTACGCCGCGAAGCCCGGCTGGCAGGGTCTCTAGGGGCGGTGTCGATCCCGGTGGCGTCGGGGGCGCGACGTAGACTCCTGCGCATGACCGAACCCCTCCCGCCGACCGGCCCCGCCGACCCGAACGACCCGGGCCAGGGCACGTCGACGAGCGTGCTCGAGCGCCAGGAGACGCACGAGCAGGTCGAGCCGGGCGACCACGAGCGCTTCGCGCACTACGTGCGTAAGGAGAAGATCATGGAGTCCGCGATGAGCGGCAAGCCCGTGATCGCGCTCTGCGGCAAGGTCTGGGTCCCGGGCCGGGACCCGAACAAGTTCCCGGTCTGCCCCGTCTGCAAGGAGATCTACGAGGGGCTGCGCGACCCGCAGGACGGTGAGGGTGCGTCCGGTGACGGCGGCTCCGAGGGCTCGGGCGGGGGTCGTCGCTGGGGCTTCGGCCGCGGCGGCAAGTGAGCGCGGCCGCACGCCCGTCCTCCACCACGTCCCACGCGTCCACGTCGGCGGCCTCCCACCTGCCGCCGGCGTTCCCCGGGCGTGCGCCGTGGGGGACCGCGGGCAAGCTGCGTGCGTGGCAGGCCGAGGCGCTGGAGCTGTACCGGGAGCGCTCGCCGCGTGACTTCCTCGCGGTCGCGACGCCCGGGGCGGGCAAGACGACCTTCGCGCTCCGCATCGCGACCGAGCTGCTCGAGGCCCGTGTCGTGCGCCGCGTCACGGTCGTGGCGCCGACGGAGCACCTGAAGAAGCAGTGGGCCGACGCCGCGGCACGCGTCGGGATCCGGCTCGACCCGAACTTCTCGAACGCGCAGGGCCGGCACGGGCACGGGTTCGACGGGGTCGCCGTCACGTACGCGCAGGTCGCGTCGAAGCCCGCGCTGCACGCGGCGCGGACCACGGCCGAGCGCACGCTGGTCATCCTCGACGAGGTGCACCACGGCGGCGACGCGCTGTCGTGGGGCGACGCGGTCCGGGAGGCGTTCGAGGACGCGACCCGGCGTCTCGCGCTCACCGGCACCCCGTTCCGCTCCGACACGGCGGCCATCCCGTTCGTGCAGTACGCGCGCGACCACGAGGGGATCCGCCGGAGCGTCGCGGACTACACCTACGGCTACGGCGACGCGCTGCGCGACCACGTCGTGCGGCCCGTGATCTTCCTGTCCTACAGCGGCTCGATGCGCTGGCGGACGCGCGCAGGCGACGAGGTGAGCGCCCGCCTCGGCGAGCCGCTGACCAAGGACATGACCGCGCAGGCGTGGCGGACCGCGCTCGACCCGAACGGCGAGTGGATCCCCAGCGTCCTCGCGGCCGCCGACCGGCGGCTCACCGAGGTGCGGCGGGCGGTGCCGGACGCGGGCGCGATGATCATCGCGACCGACCAGACCGACGCGCGCGCCTACGCGGGCCACCTGGCGCGGCTGACAGGGGAGTCGCCCACGGTCGTGCTGTCCGACGACGACGGCGCGAGCGACCGGATCGACGAGTTCTCCGCGAGCGACTCGCGCTGGCTCGTCGCGGTGCGCATGGTGTCCGAGGGTGTCGACGTGCCGCGTCTCGCGGTCGGCGTCTACGCGACGAGCACCGCCACGCCGCTGTTCTTCGCGCAGGCCGTCGGGAGGTTCGTGCGCGCCCGCAAGCGCGGCGAGACGGCGTCGGTGTTCCTGCCGTCGGTCCCGCAGCTGCTGGGTCTCGCGAGCAGCCTCGAGCTCGAGCGGGACCACGCCCTGGACCGGCCGCAGACCGCCGAGGAGCAGGGCCTCGAGTACAACCCCGAGGACGCGCTCCTCGCGGCTGCGAACGCGGAGCAGAACGGCCCTGACGCGGTCGGGCCGGACGGCAAGCAGGGCACGTTCGAGGCGCTCGAGGCGCAGGCGTCCTTCGACCGCGTGCTGTTCGACGGTGGCGAGTTCGGCACCGAGGCGGCAGTCGGCTCGGACGAGGAGCTCGACTTCCTCGGCCTGCCCGGGCTGCTGGACGCCGACCAGGTGTCGGCGCTGCTGCGGCAGCGGCAGGCGGACCAGCTCAAGGGCAAGCGTCGCCCGGCGGCGTCGGAGCCCGCGCCCGAGATGGACCACCGCAAGCAGGCGGAGCTGCGCAAGGAGCTCGCGCAGCTGGTCGGGGCCTGGTCGCGGCGCAGCGGGCAGCCGCACGGCGCGGTGCACGCCGAGCTCCGTCGGCGGTGCGGCGGGCCGGAGGTCGCGCTCGCGGACCCGGCGCAGCTCACGGCTCGTGTCGCGATGCTGCGCGGCTGGTTCGTCGGCAAGAAGTGACGTCCGTTACGCCTCGGTAGCGTGACCAGACAACCCCCGTCTCACCATGCGAGACGGTGACAAATCCCTCATCTGTGCAGGTCAGAGCCCTGGACGCGCGACCACATAGCAGCGACCGGTGTGCGCGCAACTCGTCCTCTCGGCGTGCGGAGCCGTCACCCGTTCGGCAGCCTCGTCCTCGTGCTTCACGGCGCCGGGTTCCCCCGGACGCTCACGGTGACCACGTAGAAAGGGGTCGCACCATGCCCAGCTGGCTCATCCTCGTCCTCGTCGGAGCGGTTCTCCTCATCCTCGGCTTCGCCGGGGTCGGTGAGTTCCTCCTGTGGATCGGTATCGCCGTCCTGGTCGTCAGCCTGATCCTCGGCCTGGTCGGCCGCGGCCGCGGCCGCGCCCGGATCTGACCGGGCCGCGGCGCGGGTGGCGGGGGCCTAGCCCCCCTGCGCTCCCGCCCCGCGTCCGCGGCCTGGTCCTCGCGCAGCGGTCTGGCCGGACGGTCCCTCAGTCCCGTCCGGCCAGCCGCAGCGTCACGGTCGGCACCGCGGCCTCGTCGGCCGACAGCCGTCGCGCTCCGCGCGGCAGCTCGTCCCGCGAGGCGCGGTGCCGATCCCGCGCCCGGCGCACCCCCTGCGGACCCGTCCACGACAGGTCCACCTCCCCGCCGGTCACGAGCGGCACGTGCAGCGCACGCAGCTCGCCGCCCTCGGGCTCCCACGACGCGACCGCCTGGTCCGGTCCCGTCACCAGCACCTCCTCGACGGCCCGCCCGTCCGGCCCCCGCCGCCGCGCCGCCGTCTTGCGGCCCCCGACGCTCGTCTTCGCCGACGACCTCTTCTCGACCGGCGCGAGCGCACCGTCCCGCCCTTCGCGGGCCACGAGCTTGTAGACCATGCCGCACGTCGGCGCCCCCGAGCCGGTCACGACCGACGTCCCGACGCCGTAGACGTCCACCGGTGCCGCGGCCAGCGCGGCGATCGCGTACTCGTCGAGGTCCGACGTCACCACGATCCGCGTGTCGTGCGCTCCCGCCGCGTCGAGCTGCGCGCGCACCTCCTGCGCCAGCACTCCCAGGTCTCCCGAGTCGAGCCGCACCGCACCCAGACCGGTGCCGGCCGCGGCGAGCGCGAGCTCGACGCCGCGCTTCACGTCGTACGTGTCGACCAGGAGCGTCGTGCCGGGTCCCTGGGCCGCGACCTGCGCCGCGAAGGCGGCCTCCTCGTCGTCGTGCAGCAGCGTGAACGCGTGCGCCGCCGTGCCGATCGTGTCGAGGCCGTAGCGGCGCCCCGCCTCGAGGTTCGACGTGGCCGCGAAGCCCGCGACGACCGCGGCCCGAGCCGCCGACACCGCGGCCTCCTCGTGCGCGCGCCGCGCGCCCATCTCCAGCACCGGCCGGTCCACCGCGGCGCTCGTCATGCGCGAGGCCGCCGACGCGACCGCCGAGTCGTAGTTGAGGATCGACAGCGCGAGCGTCTCGAGCAGCACGGCCTCGGCGAACGTGCCCTCGACGACGAGGAGCGGCGACTGCGGGAAGAACACCTCACCCTCGGCGTACCCGCGGATCGACCCCGTGAACCGGTAGTCCGCGAGGAACGCGAGCGTCGCGTCGTCGACGACGCCCTCGTCGGAGAGCCAGTCGAGCTCGCGCGACGTGAACCGGAACGCGGGCAGCGCCTCGAGCAGCCGACCCGTCCCCGCGACGACGCCGTACCGGCGGCCGGGCGGCAGCCGGCGCGTGAAGACCTCGAACACGCAGCGGCGGTGCGCAGTGCCGTCGGCGAGCGCCGCCTGCAGCATCGTGAGCTCGTAGCGGTCGGTGAGCAGCGACGTCACGGGGACGGCGGCGGGCTGCGGCTGCGTCATGCGGCCAACGTAGGGCGCCCGGGACCGGGCGGCGCGCCCGGCGCGCACGGGCACCTACAGTGGTCGGGTGCCCGTCCAGACCGCGCCCGACGAACGCGTCGAGGCCGCCGAGCAGGCGGCCGTCGCCGACCCGTGGGTCACCATCGTGTGGAACGACCCCGTCAACCTCATGTCGTACGTGACCTACGTGTTCGAGACGTACTTCGGCCACCCCCACGAGAAGGCCGAGAAGCTCATGCGCCAGGTGCACGAGGAGGGGAGGGCGGTCGTGTCGAGCGGGTCGCTCGAGGGCATGGAGGTCGACGTGCAGGCGATGCACGGGTTCGGCCTGTGGGCGACGCTGCAGCGCAGCGGGGTCTGATGCGCGCGTTCACCGAGAAGCACGGCGCGTTCGTCGCCCGGCTCGACGCCGCGGAGCGCGAGGTCGTCGCGGCGCTCGTCGCGGACGTCGCGCAGCTGCTGGGCGCGCCGCGGTTCGACGAGGCCGGTCCGGCCGCCGCGCCCGCGGGCCCGCTGCTGCGCACCGAGCGGATCCCGCCACCGCAGGACCCGGCGGTGCGACGGCTGCTGCCCGACGCGTCGCAGGACGACCCGGACGTCGCGGCCGAGTTCCGCCGGCTGACCGAGGACGACCTGCGGGCGCGCAAGGTCGCGCGCCTCGGGGTGATGTGGACGCTGCTGACGACGCCCGGCGACGGCCGGCGGCACGACCTCCTCACGGTCGCCCCGAAGGACGCGCCCGAGCTCGCGGCGGCCATCACGGACCTGCGGCTCGTGCTCGCCGAGCGGCTCGACGTGCGGACGGACCAGGACGCCGAGTCGCTGTACGACGTCCTGTCCGACGACGCGCAGGGGCAGGACGTCGACGTCCGGCGCTATCTCGTGTCGCTGTACGGCGCGCTGAGCTGGCTGCAGGAGTCGCTGGTCGGGCTCATGCTCGAGCACGCGCGGCGCGGCGGGGCGTCCGGCCGCCCCGCGCACGAGGGTTAGGCTCTCGCCCGTGAACGACGCCCCCCTCGGCATCTTCGACTCCGGCGTCGGCGGTCTCACGGTGGCACGGTCCATCCTCGACCAGCTGCCGCACGAGTCCACGCTCTACATCGGCGACACGCTCAACACCCCGTACGGTCCGAAGCCGCTCGCCGCGGTGCGCGCGCACGCGCTCGAGGTCATGGACGACCTGGTCGACGCGGGCGTGAAGCTGCTGGTCATCGCGTGCAACACCGCGTCGGCCGCGATGCTCCGGGACGCGCGCGAGCGGTACACGCTGCGCCGCGGGATCCCCGTCGTCGAGGTGATCCTCCCCGCCGCCCGACGCGCGGTCGCCGCGACGCGGACCGGCCGGATCGGCGTCATCGGCACCCGCGCGACCGTCGAGTCCCGGGCCTACGACGACGCGTTCGCCGTCGCGCCCGGCGTGACGCTCACCACGCAGGCGTGCCCCCGGTTCGTCGAGCTCGTCGAGGCCGGCATCACGTCGGGGCCCGAGGTGCTGGCGGTGGCCCGCGAGTACCTCGAGCCCGTCAAGGAGGCCGGCGTCGACACGCTCGTCCTGGGCTGCACGCACTACCCGCTGCTGACCGGCGCGATCTCGTACGTCATGGGCGACGAGGTCACGCTCGTGTCGAGCGCCGAGGAGACCGCGAAGGACGTGTACCGGACGCTCGTCGCGCACGACCTCGAGCGCGACGCCGCGGCGGGCCCGCCGACGCACCGCTTCCTCGCGACGGGCGACCCGGACTCGTTCCACGCCCTCGCGCGCCGCTTCCTCGGCCCCGAGGTCGGGTCCGTCGAGTCACGGATGGCCCTGCGATGAGGCTCGTCGTCGTGGGCTGCGCGGGCTCGTTCCCCGGCCCCGACGCTGCCGCGTCCGGCTACCTCGTGCAGGCCGACGACGCCGACGGGCGCACGTGGACGGTCCTGCTGGACCTCGGCAACGGCGCGCTCGGCCCGCTCCAGCGGTACGGCGACCCGACCCGGATCGACGCGATCGGCCTGTCCCACCTGCACGCGGACCACGTCGCCGACATGGTCGTGCTCAACGTGCTGCGGAGGTACCACCCCGACGGTGCGCTGCCCCCGGTCGACGTGCACGGACCCGAGGGGACCGCGCAGCGGCTCACGCAGATCGCGGGCGGCGACCCGGCGACAGACGTCGGCGGCCAGTTCACGTTCCACGCCTGGGACCCGTCGACGCCCGTCGTCGTGGGCCCGCTGACGCTGACGCCGGTGCCCGTCGAGCACCCGGTCCCCGCCTTCGGGATCCGGGTCGCCGGCCCGTCCGACGCGGACCCGTCGACGACCGTCACCCTCGCCTACACCGGCGACACCGACGCGTGCGCCGGTCTCGACACGCTCGCGGACGGTGTCGACCTGCTGCTCGCCGAGGCGGCGTTCGTCGAGGGGCGCGACGACGCCGTGCGCGGCGTGCACCTCACGGGCCGGCGTGCGGGCGAGGCCGCGGCGCGGGCCGGTGCACGCCGGCTCGTCCTCACGCACATCCCCGCCTGGAACGACCCGCAGGTCGCGGTCGCGGAGGCCCGCTCGGCCTACGACGGTCCCGTCGCGCTGGCCCGCCCGGGCGACGTGCACACGCTCTGACGCGACACCCGCCGGACGGTCCCCGCGCGGGCTGCCGCGGCTGGCACGCTGTGCGGTCATGCGCACCCGTACCGTCCGCACGCCCGTCGGACCGTCCTTCGACGTCGCCGTGCAGTGGGCACCCCGGTGGGCCCGCGTGTTCCGTCGGCTGCGTCGGGCGCACCGCCGCAGCCGCGAGGGCGCGGACGTCGCGTTCGAGGGCGTCGGCGAGCTGGCCGGCGGTCTCGACGACCTCGGCGGGGTGTTCGTGTGGATCGTCGGGGCGGTCGCGTTCGTCCTCGGCGTGCTGCTCGTCTGGCTGTTCCTCGTGCCCCTGCTGCTCGTCGTGCTCGACCTGCTCGTCGTGGTCGTCGTCCTCGTGCTCGCGTTCCTCGGGCGGCTCCTGCTGCGTCGCCCGTGGACCGTCGCGGTGACGCCGGCCGGCGACGACGACACCCCCGTGGCGCTCGCCGACGTCATGGGCTGGAACCGCGCGCTGCGCGTCCGTGACGCGATCGGGGGACGCCTCGCGGCCGGGGCCCCGCCCGCGCAGGCCGTGCTCGACGTCGCGCTCGGCGACAAGGCGGTGACCGCCCGCGTCGCGGGGGGCGTGGGCCTGCGCGGTTAGGCTCGTCCGCATGACCGCCACCACTCCCGCGCTCCGCGCCGACGGCCGCCGCCCCGACGAGCTGCGCCCCGTCACGCTCACCCGCCGCTTCCTCGACGCGGGGGAGGGCAGCGTCCTCGTCGAGTTCGGCGGGACCAAGGTGCTGTGCGTGGCGTCGTTCACGGAGGGGGTGCCGCGCTGGCGCAAGGGCTCGGGCGAGGGCTGGGTCACCGCCGAGTACGCGATGCTGCCGCGCGCGACCACGACGCGGTCCGACCGCGAGTCGGTCAAGGGCCGCGTCGGCGGCCGCACGCAGGAGATCTCGCGCCTCATCGGCCGCTCGCTGCGGGCCGTCGTCGACGTGTCCGCGCTCGGCGAGAACACGATCGTCCTCGACTGCGACGTGCTGCAGGCCGACGGCGGGACGCGGACCGCCGCCATCACGGGCGCCTACGTGGCGCTGGCCGACGCGGTCGCGTGGGCGACGCAGCAGCGCATCGTGAAGCCCGGCCGCACGGTCCTGCGCGACTCGGTCGCCGCCGTGTCCGTCGGCATCGTCGACGGCGTCCCGGTGCTCGACCTCCCGTACGTCGAGGACGTCCGCGCCGAGACCGACATGAACGTCGTCGTCACCGGCTCGGGTGCGTTCGTCGAGGTGCAGGGCACCGCCGAGCACGCCCCGTTCGACCGTGCCGAGCTCGACGCCCTGCTCGACCTCGCGGTCGCGGGCGGCGCGCAGCTCACCGCGCTGCAGCGCGCGGCTCTCGCGTCTGCCCCCGGCGACGGCTCCGCCACGCGCTTGGTCGTGGACGGGGTCGACGGCGTGGACGTGGCGGGCGAGGTGGGCGCGTGACGGTGCCCGTCGGCGCGCGGCTGGTCCTCGCGACGCACAACGCGCACAAGATCGGCGAGCTCCGCGCGATCCTGTCCCCGTCGCTGCCGGGCCTCGACCCCGCCGCGGTCGTCGGCGCGGGCGACGTCGGTGCTCCCGAGCCCGTCGAGGACGGCGTCACGTTCGCGGAGAACGCGCTGCTCAAGGCGCGCGCGCTCGCCGCGTTCACCGGCCTGCCCGCGGTCGCCGACGACTCCGGTCTCGCGGTCGACGTGCTCGGCGGCGCGCCCGGCATCTTCTCCGCGCGCTGGGCCGGACGGCACGGGGACGACGCCGCGAACCTCGACCTGCTGCTCGCGCAGCTCCGCGACGTGAGGCCCGAGCACCGGGGTGCGCGGTTCGTCTGCGCCGCCGCGCTCGTCACGCCCGACGGGTTCGAGCACGTGGAGACGGGCGCGCTCGTCGGCACGCTCGCGGACGCGCCGCGTGGCGCGCACGGGTTCGGCTACGACCCGGTGCTCGTCCCGCTCGGCGAGGAGCGCACGTGCGCCGAGCTCGACCCCGCCGAGAAGAACGCCATCAGCCACCGCGGTCAGGCGTTCCGCGCGCTCGCGCCGACGCTGGTGCGGGTGCTGGGCGGATGACGCTGCCCGCCCGGCGGGACGAGCACGCGGTGGTCGACCACGTGCACGTCGCCGCCGACGCGGTGACGTTCGCCTACGGGGAGCAGGTCGTCCTCGACGCCGTCGACCTCGTGGTGTCCGCGGGCGACCGCGTCGGGCTCGTCGGGGAGAACGGCGCGGGCAAGACGACGCTGCTGCGGCTGCTCGCGGGCGACCTCGCGCCGTTGTCCGGTGCCGTGCGTCGCGCCGGCACGCTCGCCGTCGTCGAGCAGGAGCTCGACGAGCCCGCGGGGACGACCGTGGGCACGCTCGTCGACCGGGCGCTGGGCGCGGTGCGGGTCGCGTCGGGCGAGCTCGAGGCCGCCATCGAGGGCTTCGACCACGAGAACGGCGACCTGGCCCGCCTCACGGCCGCGATGGCCCGGTACGAGCACCTCGCCGCGTGGGACGCCGACCGGCGCGTCGACGAGGCGCTCACGCGGTTCGGGGCGCCGCGCGACCGCGAGCGGCCGCTCGACCGGCTCAGCGTGGGCGAGCGCTACCGGGTCCGGCTCGCGTGCCGGATCGGCGAGCGCGCGGACGTGCTGCTGCTCGACGAGCCGACCAACCACCTCGACGCCGCGGGCGTCGACTACCTGACGGCCCAGCTGCGGGACTGGCCGGGGGCCGTCGTGATCGTCACGCACGACCGGCGCCTGCTCGACGACGTGATGACCGCGATCCTCGACCTCGACCCGTCGATGGACGGCCGCCCCGCGCTCTACGGCGCGACCCGGTACGCCGACTACCGGTTCGCGAAGGACCAGATGCTGCGCCGCTGGCGCGCCCGGTACCGCGCGGAGCGCAAGCGTGCGCTCGCGCTCGCCGAACGGCTGGACACCGCGTACGAAGGGCTGTCCGACGAGTGGCGCCCGCCCAAGGGCTCGCAGAAGCACCGCCGCGGGACGCGTGCGCGCGTCCACGTGAAGGCCGCCGACCGGCTGATCCAGCGGCTCGAGGCGGAGGCCGTCGAGGTGCCCGTGCCGCCGCCCGCGCTCGCGTTCCCCGACCTGCCGTCGGTGCCCAAGCCCGTCGCGGGCGACCGCGGGGGCGGTGGCCCGCTGCTCGAGCTGCGTGCGCCGCGCGTCGACGGCGGTCCGGCCGGACGTCCCCGGCTCGACCTGCCGGGGCGACGCATCGAGGTCCCGCCGTGCGGGCGGCTGCTCGTCACGGGCCCGAACGGATCGGGCAAGTCGACGCTGCTCGCGGCGCTGGCCGGGACGGTCGCGCTCGACCGCGGCACGCGGGTGCTCGCGCCCGGCGCGCGGCTCGGGGTGCTCGCGCAGGAGGGACCGACCGAGCACGCCGCGCCGGCGGACGCCGACGGGTCGTCGCCGAGCGCGTTCGACGCGTACGCGCGGCACGCGCTCGACCTGCTCGAGGCCGGTCGCCTGGACCCCGAGCAGCTCGTGCCCGTGGCCGCGCTCGGGCTACTGAGCGAGGCGGACCTCGAGCGACCGCTGCGCGAGCTCTCCGTCGGTCAGCGCCGCCGGTTCGACCTCGCGTGCGCGCTGCTCGCCGCGCCCCACCTGCTGATCCTCGACGAGCCCACGAACCACCTGTCCGTCGGTCTGGTCGACGAGCTCACGGACGCGCTGCGGCTCACGTCGGCGGCCGTCGTGGTCGCGACGCACGACCGCAGGATGCGGGCGGACCTCGCCGACTGGCCGGAGCTCACGCTCGGCTGAGCCGGCGGGCGCGTCGGACAGGACCGCCCGCGGTGAGCACCGACGAGCGGTCCGGCACCGGCCGAGGCGGCGCGTCGGGTCAGGGCAGGCGGCCGACGTGCGCCATCGCCTGGCGCAGCAGCAGCCCTTGGCCGCCGTTCATCTCGACCTGCACCTGCTCGGCGCACGCCTCCTCGGGCGTGAGCCACGCGAGGTCGATCGCGTCCTGCTGAGGCCGGCAGTCGCCGGACACGGGCACGACGTACGCGAGCGACACCGCGTGCTGGCGCGGGTCGTGGTAGGGCGTGACGCCCGGCGTCGGGAAGTACTCGGCGACCGTGAACGGCTGCGGCGACGCGGGGATCTGCGGGAGCGCGACGGGCCCGAGGTCCTTCTCGACGTGCCGCACGAGCGCGTCGCGCACGCGCTCGTGGTACATGACCCGGCCGCTGACCAGCGCGCGCGACATCACGCCCTCGGGGGTGACGCGCAGCAGCAGCCCGACGGCGACCACGTCGCCCGAGTCGTCGACGCGCACGGGCACGGCGTCGACGTAGAGGATCGGGATCTGCGAGCGGACCTTGGCGATGCGCTCGGG
The DNA here is from genome assembly GCF_010119915.1 of Cellulomonas sp. H30R-01. NCBI lineage: Bacteria > Bacillati > Actinomycetota > Actinomycetes > Micrococcales > Cellulomonadaceae > Cellulomonas > Cellulomonas sp. H30R-01. Next base: position 826,832 of record NZ_CP048210.1, read on the forward strand.
GCTGAGCCAGCCCGCGGGGCGCTCGGGTCCGGGTGGGAACTCGGCGGTGTCGGTCACGGTGCAGTTCTACCCCGAGCCGCGGGTGGTCGCGGCCAGGCGCGCGCGCCCGGGTGGTCGTGGCGGCACCGGGAATATCGGCCGACGTGTGCGCGCTCTAGGTGGCGGACCTGACAACCAGGAGGTGCCACGTGGCGACGACCACGCTGACGGCCGAGACGATCGGCCAGGTCATCAACGAGAACGACATCGTGCTCATCGACTTCTGGGCCGAGTGGTGCGGACCGTGCAAGATGTTCGGCCCCATCTACGAGAAGTCGTCGGAGGAGCACCCGGACGTGGTGTTCGCCAAGGTCGACACCGAGGCCGAGCAGCTCATCGCGGCGCAGCTCCAGATCTCCGCGATCCCGACGATCATGGCCTTCCGCGAGGGCGTGCCGGTGTACCGGCAGTCCGGCGCCCTGCCGGGCCCGCTGCTCGAGAAGGTCGTGGCCGCGGTGAAGGACCTCGACATGGACGAGGTGCGCGAGAAGATCGCCGCCGCCGAGCAGTCGGCGACCGCCGAGGCCTGACGCCTCCGGCCGCCGCGACGACCCCGCACGGGTCCCGCGGCGCCGGCGAGGCAGGCCGCGCACGACGGCCCGGTCGCGGGGGGAACCAACCCCGCGACCGGGCCGTCGTCGCACCGGCGTGCCGGTGGCATGACCCGGGGTTACGGTTTCCTGACACCGCTCTCACACCGAGCGCGTCCAGAGGGGGCCGCGCGGGGAGCGGTCGCGGCGGGTCGCGACGGAGCGGCCGGCCGGTCACGCAGGGGCTGCCGCACGACGCCGTGCCGCTCACCCCTGCCCAGAGGGGCTGACATGAGCACATCACCCACCCGGCGTCGCCCGGGATCACGCGCACTCGTCATGGTCGCCGCCGGTCTGCTGGCCGGCACCGTCGTCGTCGCACCCGCCGCCACCGCGGCCGACACGGTGCCCGTGGGGCGGGGGAGCTACCTGACCTCGCCGCCCGGTCCGACGCCCGAGGGCTGCGACGCCCTCGAGGCGGACCCGCGCGCGTACCTGACGGACGACGCGCCCCGGGGTCCGTTGCCGACGAACGACTGGTGGTCCTCGCTGCTGTTCAAGCGGTGGAACTGCACCGCGTCCGAGCCGTTGCACGCCCACCCGGTCTCGTACCAGCCGACGGAGGCCGGTCTCGGGCTCTCGGTGACACGTGACACCACCGTGTCGGGCACCCCCGGCGGGGTCGGCGAGTTCCACTACCCGTACCGCCAGGACGTGCTCGTGGGCGTCTCCGGCCTGCGCGCGCCCGTCGTCGAGGTCGCCGACTGGAGCGACTGGACCGTGACGCCGTCGTGGGAGAGCGGGGGGAAGCGGCTGCGCGCCACGATCGGGCACGGCCTGCCGATCAGCTGGTACCACCTGACCGGCGGCGACGCCGTGCTGACCGCGGCCGCCGACCTGCGCGTCTGGCTGCGCGACGGGTCCACGCTGGGCTTCACGGCGGGCGGCAGCGACTACGTCGCCTACGCGCCGACCGGCGCGTCGTGGCAGGTGTCCGGCACGACCCTCACCAGCGGGCTCGCCGGTCGCGGTTTCCTCGCGGTCGCCGCGCTCACGACCGCGCCCGGGTCGACCGACACGCAGCGCACCGCGCAGGCCCGTGCGCTCGCGCCGTACGCGTTCGACGAGGTGACCGACTCCCGCGTGTCGTGGACGTACGACGAGGGTGCCTCGCGCGTGCGCACGACGTACGCGCTCACGACGACGCCGCTCCAGGGGCAGTCGCGGGGCACCGTCGTCGCGCTGTACCCGCACCAGCAGCGCTACGTCACGGCGACGACGGGCCCGGGCTCGACGGGCACGCTCGGCACGTACGTGTCCCCGCGCGGCGCGATGACCGCGTACACGGGTGCGACGTCGTTCACCACCACCACGCCGTTCACCGGGATCCTCCCCGAGGTGCCCGCGGTCGCGACGTCGACCGGCGCGGCGCGCGACCGGCTCGACGCGCTGCTCGGCGAGGCCGCGACCGACGACCTGGGGGTCCTGCGCGCCGACACCTACTGGACCGGCAAGGCCCTCGGACGGGCCGCCCGCATCGCCGAGATCGCCGACCAGCTCGGCCGCACCGACGTGCGCGACCGCACGCTGCGTGCGATGCGCACGACCCTCACCGACTGGTTCACGGCGACCGGCGGCAAGACCGAGCGCGTCTTCGCCTACGACGCCCGCTGGGGCACGCTGATCGGCTACCCCGCGTCGTACGGCTCCGACACCGAGCTCAACGACCACCACTTCCACTACGGCTACTACGTGGCGGCCGCCGCGACGCTCGCGCGGTTCGACCCGCAGTGGGCGGCCGACTACGGCGGCATGGTCGACGTGCTCGTGCGGGACGCGAACGGCTACGACCGGTCCGAGACGCGGTTCCCGTTCCTGCGCGACTTCGACCCGTACGCCGGGCACGACTGGGCGTCGGGCCACGGCGCGTTCGCGGCGGGCAACAACCAGGAGTCGAGCTCCGAGGGCATGAACTTCGCGGCGGCGCTCGTCCAGTGGGGCGAGGCCACGGGCCGCCAGGCCGTCCGCGACGCGGGCGCCTACCTCTACGCGACGCAGGCCGCCGCGATCCAGGAGTACTGGTTCGACCGCGCCGGGGCGATCCCGGACGGCTTCGGGCACAGCACGGTCGGCATGGTCTGGGGCGACGGCGGGGCCTACGCGACGTGGTTCAGCGGCGAGGCCGAGATGATCCAGGGGATCAACACGCTGCCGATCACGGGCGGGCACCTCTACCTCGGGCTGCGTCCCGACGACGTGCGCGCCAACTACGCCGAGCTCGTCCGCGCCAACGGCGGTCCGCCGACCGTCTGGCAGGACATCCTGTGGAGCTATCTCGCGCTCGGCGACGGTCCCGCCGCGCTGCGCGAGCTCCAGGCGAACCCCGGCTACACCGTCGAGGAGGGGGAGTCGCGGGCGCACACGTACCACTGGGTCGCCAACCTCGCGGCGCTCGGGACGCTCGACGCGACCGTGCGCGCCGACCACCCCCTCGCCGCGGTGTTCCGCGGGGCGGGTGGGCGCACGTACGTGGCGTCGAACGTCACCGCGACGCCGCTCACCGTGCGGTTCTCCGACGGCACGACGCTGCGCGTGCCGGCCGGGCGCACCGTGACGTCGGGGGCGCACACGTGGAGCGGAGGCAACGGACCGGGTGGTCCGACGACGACGCCCACCCCGACCCCGACGGCCACGCCGACCCCGACACCCACCCCGACGGTCACGCCCACGCCGAAGCCGACGCCGACGCCGACGCCGACGGTGCCGCCCTCGGACGCGTCGACGCTCTACCTCGACGGCGACGGCGGGCTCGTGACCAGCCCGGTGACGTCACCGGCGACGGTGACGGTCCCGCGCGCCGCGGGCATCGACACCGCCACCGAGCCGGCCGACGCGGTCGTCGCGACGATCGAGGGGGTCAGCGGCAGCCCGACGACCGCGGGGACGCGGTTCGACCTCGCGCTCGACGCGGGCGGCGTCGTCGGGAACGGCACGCGCGTGTCGGTCTCGTACGACCTGACGGGCGACGGCACGTGGGACCGGGTCGAGGTCTACCGCTACTTCGCGACCGACCCCGTGCCGGGCGTCGAGCGGTACACCGAGGCCGTCGGGACGGAGCGCGTCACCGGCACGCTGGGGCGACTGACGAACGGCACGGTGCGCGTCGCGGTGTGGAACGCGATCGGCTCGGGCCCGTCGACGGTGCGCCTCGCCGACTCGGTGGTCAGTCTGCCGCTGCGCGCCGCGAGCTGACGCCGGACGCACCACGGCCCGGCACCGGGATCCTCCCCGGTGCCGGGCCGTCGTCGTGGTGCGGGAGACGGGACTCGAACCCGCACGCCCTCTCGGGCACCAGGACCTAAACCTGGCGTGGCTACCGTTTCACCACTCCCGCGCGCCGAGTGTGGCACACCCGCCGCGCGCGTCCCGGGGGTCGCCGGGCGGGCGCGCGGCCCGGTGCCCCGGTCGGCGGTCGTCAGGCGATCTTCAGGTCCCGGCGCAGCTTCGCGACGTGGCCGGTCGCCTTCACGTTGTACTGCGCGAGCTCGACCTTGCCCTCGGGGTCGACGACGACCGTCGAACGGATCACTCCGGTCACGGTCTTGCCGTAGAGCGACTTCTCGCCCCACGCGCCCCACGCCTCGAGCACGGCCCGCTCGGTGTCCGACGCGAGCGGGAACGTCAGGTGCTCCGCCTCGGCGAACGCCGCGAGCTTGTCGACCGGGTCGGGGGAGACGCCGACGACCTTGTACCCGGCACCCTGCAGCGACGCGAGCGAGTCGCGGAAGTCGCACGCCTGCGTCGTGCAGCCGGGCGTCATCGCGGCCGGGTAGAAGTACACGACGACGTGCTCGCCGCGCAGGTCGGACAGCGTGACGCTGCCGCCGTCCGCGGTGGGCAGCGTGAAGTCGGGGGCGAGGTCGCCGACGGCGAGACGAGGCACGAGGACGCTCCGGTGGTCGCAGGGGAGGCGTCGGCCGGTCGACGCCGCGGTCAGCCTACGTCGCGCGCAGGGTAGCGTCGTGCGGGTGACCGCTCCCGCTCCCGACGCCCGTGCCGGGCTGCCGATCCGCATGCTCAACGACCGCCTCCTCGTGTCCGTCGACGGCGACCCCGCCGAGCGCCGGTCGTCCGCGGGCATCGTCATCCCGGCGACCGCGGCGGTCGGCAAGCGGCTCGCGTGGGCGTCGGTCGTGGCGGTCGGCCAGCACGTGCGCCAGGTCGAGCTGGGAGACCGCGTCCTGTTCGACCCCGAGGACCGCGCCGAGGTCGAGCTGGCGGGCGCGACGTACCTGCTGCTGCGCGAGAAGGACGTGCACGCGGTCGCGACCGACCGTGGCTCCGGTGAGGGCACCGGTCTGTACCTGTGACGATCCTGCGGAACCAGGACACCGACCTTGCACGTCGCGGTCACGTGGTGTGGCATGGAGACAGCCGGACGCCTGACCAAGGAACACCCAGGAGCCCCCGATGAGCGACGACACCCCCGAGACCCTCGCCGTGCCCGACGCCGAGCGTGTCCGCGAGCTGCTCGAGGCGCACGTGCCGCTCACCCTCATCGCCGACCTGACGGCCGCCGAGGCCGTGCCGTCGCAGGAGATCCTCGAGAAGGAGGGTCTGCCGGAGGAGGAGTGGTGGCAGCCGGAGAACGGCACCGCGCAGGCGAGCGGGGACGGACGTTCCTGACGTCGCGTGACGGTCGTCACGCCGGCCGGATCCGATTGGCTTCGCAGGCCGGACGGCTGCTAACGTTCTCAACCGCGCGCCATTAGCTCAATTGGCAGAGCAGCTGACTCTTAATCAGCGGGTTCGGGGTTCGAGTCCCTGATGGCGCACCAGCACGAAGGCCCTTCACCGCACGGTCGGTGAGGGGCCTTCGTCGTACCGCGGCCGCGCGGCGTCACGCGCCGCGGGGGCGTCGTCGTGCGGCAGCGACGCGCCGACGGCCGCCGCGGGCGCGCGGTCGCGCGCCGACTCGACCGGCAGCAGCACGGCGCCGACGAGGAAGCAGACCGCCCCGACGCACGTGCCCGCGTTGACGAGCGCCACGTTCGCCATCTGCTCGGTGCCGTGCAGGTAGCGGGCCGCGACGGCGGCGACACCGAACGCGATCGAGCCCGCGAGGTTGAGCCCCGCGATCGTCCACCCCACCGACCGGTCGGGGCGGGGGAGCACGCCGCGGTTGACCTCCGCGTAGGCGAACCAGCTCGCGACGAGGAAGCACACCGACCCGAGCACGTCGGGCGCCCACACGAGCGTCTTGTCGCCCGCGACCGCGAGACCCGTGCGGGTCGCGCTGAACGTGCTGACGTTGAACAGCACCGTGCCGACCAGCTGCACGGCGGACGCCCACAGGTCGATGCGGTCCGCCCGGAACCCGACGAGCGCCGCGATCCGGCTGCGCGGCGGCGCGGTCGCGAGGACGTCGCGCGGCGCCCGCGCCGCCTCGTCGTACTGCAGGGACGCGGCGCTCGTGAAGAACACCGACCCGACCGCGAACGTCCACGCCGTGACGGCCGGTGCGACGGTGTCGAAGTACGCCGGCACGGACCCGAGCGCGAAGCAGATCGAGCCGATCGCGAAGAGCGCGCCGATCCACCAGCTCCACGCGTCGGCACCGCGACGCGCGCCCGCGTCCGCCGGTGCCGGGGCGACGGCGGCGTCCGCCGGTGACGACCGCACGGGCGCACGTGCCCGCAGACCCAGCCCCTTGCGGTGCCGCCGCGACGTCCACTCCACCTCGCCGCCGTCCGGCCGCCGCAGGACGGCGTGCGCGACGAACGGACCGGGGCCCCGGGCGTCGACCGCGGTCCAGCCGTCCGGCAGGTCGGGCAGCGCCGAGGTGCGCGTCACGCCCGCAGACCGGTGCGCGCCTTGGCGTGGGCGGCCGCCTTGTCGGGCGCCGTCCAGACGTCCGGCTTGGACGCGGCTCGTGCGGTGGGCTGCTCGGCGGCGAGCGACTCCCAGGCGTGGTCGAGGTCGCGCAGGAGCATCTCGATCATCGTGCGGCTGAGGTCGAGGCGGACGACGACGCGCATGAGGTGCACGTCCTCCGCGTCGGCCGGGAGGCTGTAGGCCGGCACGATCCAACCGTTCTCCCGCAGCCGGGCGGACAGGTGGTAGACGTCGAAGCCCGGGTCGTCCTTGAGGCGGAACGTCACGACCGGCTCGGCGAGCCCCGGGTTGAGGATCTCGAACCGGCCCGAGGCCTTGAGCGCCTCGTTGAGGTGGCGCGCGTTGGCCAGCATGGTCTCGACGATCGCGGTGTACCCGTCGCGCCCGAGCCGCAGGAAGTTGTACATCTGCGCCTGGATCATCGCGGACCCGCGCGAGAAGTTGAACGTGTACGTCGGCTGCGCGCCGCCCAGGTAGTTGACGCTGAACACGAGGTCCTCGGGCAGTCGTGACGCGTCGCGGAAGATCAGCCAGCCGACGCCGGGGTACACGAGCCCGTACTTGTGCCCCGACGCGTTGATCGACGCCACCTGCTCGAGGCGGAAGTCCCACCGCAGGTCCGGCTCGGCGAACGGGGCCACGAACGCACCGCTCGCGCCGTCGACGTGCAGGGGGATGTCCCAGCCCCGCTCGGCCTTGATCCGCACGAGCAGGTCGTTGATCTCCTCGATCGGGTCGGCCTCGCCGATGTGCGTCGTCCCCAGCACCGCACCCACCGCGATGGTGTTCTCGTCGACCTGCGCCTCGACGTCCGCCGCGCTCAGCACGTAGCGGTCGGGCCGCATCGGGATCTTGCGCATCTCGACGTCGAAGTAGTTGGCGAACTTGTCCCACACGACGTGGGTCTCGGCGCCGAACACCACGTTCGGCCGGTCCGCGGGTCGGCCCGCCGCGAGCTGCCGGTGCCGCCACGCGCGCTTGTGGGCGAGCAGCCCGAGCATGATCGCCTCGGACGACCCGATCGTCGCGACACCCACGACCTTCGCCGGGTCCGGCGCGTGGAAGAGGTCGCCCAGCATGTGCACGCAGGCCTCCTCGACGAGCGACGCCGCCGGGTACTCCTCGTGGTCGATGTGGTTCTTGCGCAGCGAGTCGTGGATGAGCTGCTCGGCCTGCGGCTCCATCCACGTGGTGACGAACGACGCGAGGTTGAGCGTCTCGCGCCCGTCGAGCATGAGCCCCGTGTGCAGGAGCTCGTAGACCTCGTCGGAGCCGAGGCCGTGCTCGGGGAACCTGGACCTGTCGAACTGCTCGCGGAAGCTCGGTCGCCCGTGGATCGGTCCGAGCGCAGCACTGCCCTGGGATGTCTCGCTCACGTCGCCCCTCCGTCGCCGACGCCGGGAGCTCACGGCTGGTTGCCGTCTCCGGCGGACCCTCGGTGCGAACGTAGCAGCGCGGTCCGGACGAAAGCACCCAGGACGGACACGCCGACGGTCCCGCAACCTGCGCACGGGGCCGCGGGCCGCCACGATGGGGCGATGCCGAGTCAGCAGGAGTTCGACGTCGTGGTGGTGGGCGGCGGCGCGGTCGGGGAGAACGTCGCCGACCGTGCGAGCCGCACCGGGTTGAGCGTGGCGCTCGTGGAGCACGCGCTCGTCGGGGGCGAGTGCTCCTACTGGGCGTGCATGCCGTCCAAGGTGCTGCTGCGGGCGGGAGCCGTCCTCGCGGCGGCGCGCGGCGTGCCTGGAGCGAAGTCCGCCGTCGCGGACGCCACGGTGGACGCCGCAGCGGTGCTCGCGCGGCGCGACGAGATCGTCCACCACTGGGACGACTCCAGCCAGGTGTCCTGGGTCGAGTCGGTCGGGCTCACGCTGCTGCGCGGCCACGCACGGCTCACCGGTCCGCGCACCCTCCTCGTCTCGGGCGAGACCGAGACCGAGGTGCGCGCGCGGCACGCGGTCGTGCTCGCGACCGGGTCGGAGCCCGTCGTGCCCGACGTCCCCGGGCTGGCCGAGGCGGGCTTCTGGACGAGCCGCGAGGCGACCGCCGCGCGCGAGGTCCCGGCGCGGCTCGCGGTGCTCGGCGGCGGTGTCGTGGGCGTCGAGATGGCGCGCGCCTACGCGGATCTCGGCTCGGAGGTGACGGTCGTCGTGCGCGGCGGCCGGCTGCTCGGGAACGCCGAGCCGTTCGCGGGCGAGGCGGTCGCCGACGACCTGCGCGCGGCCGGCGTGCGCGTCCTGCTGCACGCCGAGACGACCGCGGTCCGGCGCGACGACGGCGGTGTGCACCTCGAGGTCGGCGCGACCTCGGGTGGCCCGCACCCCGACGCGAGCGCCGTGCACGCGTCCGAGGTGCTGGTCGCGACCGGCCGTCGTCCCCGCACCGGGCAGCTCGGCCTCGAGACCGTCGGCCTGACGCCGGGGGAGCCGCTGCACGTCGACGACGCCCTGCAGGTCGTCGGCGTCGAGGACGGCTGGCTGTTCGCCGCGGGCGACGTCACCGGACGCACCGCGACGACGCACCAGGGCAAGTACGACGCGCGCGTCGTCGGTGACGTGGTCGCCGCGCGCTTCCACCCGGACGGCGCGGACGCGGACGGCGGGCCGGGCGCCGAGCGGGACGCCGCACCGTGGACCCGCTACCGCGCGACGGCCGACGTGGCCGCGGTCCCGCAGGTCGTGTTCAGCCGGCCCGAGGTCGCGTGGGTCGGCCGCACCGAGGCGCAGGCGCGCCGCGACGGCATCGACGTGCGTGTCCTGCGGTACGACCTCGCGGACGTCGCGGGTGCGTCGGTCGCCTCCGAGGACTACCCGGGCGCCGCGCAGCTCGTCGTCGACCAGACGCGGGGCGTGGTCGTGGGCGCGACGTTCGTGGGACCCGACGCCGCGGAGATGCTGCACGCCGCGACGATCGCCGTCGTCGGCGAGGTCCCGCTCGATCGCCTGTGGCACGCGGTGCCGTCGTACCCGACGGTCTCCGAGGTGTGGCTGCGTCTCCTCGAGGCCGCGGGCCTCTGACGAGGGCGGTCGCGCGCGACGACGACCCCGCGAGGACGGCCGCGTGACGACGACGACGCGCGGAGGACCGCGTGACGACGACCACGTGACGACGGCGACGCGCGGAGGACCGCGTGACGACGACCACGTGACGACGGCCCCGTCGGCGGCCGGCTGAGCCGCTCGCCGACGAGGCCGTCGTGCCGTGGGTCGTGCGGATCAGTCGGTCGCGAGCGAGCCGTCGCTAGACAGCACGAGGCCGATCGCCGCGTCACCCTGACGCACCGCGGCGCCGATCAGGCCGAAGTCGTACGACTTGAACTCGCCGATCTCCATGCCGTACGTCTCCTCGAGACCCGGCTGGCAGAACGGACGCTCGGGGCACTCGGGCGGCCCCGCGAGCACGAGCCCGCCGCACGCCTCGGCGAGCTCGCTCAGGGTGCTGACGCCGTGCTCGTCGGCGAAGGCCTTCGTCACGGCGAACGCGTTCTGGTCCTGCGCGGCCGACGGCTTGCCGACGGCCAGTCCCGACTGCTCGGCGAGCGGCGTGAGCGCGGCGACGGTCTCGTCGACGTCGTCGCTCGACACCGACGCCGCGTCGGCACCGTTGACCTTGGCGTTGAGGAAGTCGGCGAGCGTCGCCGCGTACTCGGGCACCGTCGACAGCGTGCCGTCGACGAGCGCCGGCAGGTACGTGTCGCGGTTGCCGATCGTGCGGACCTCGACCTGGTAGCCGGCGGACCGCAGCACCTCGCCGTAGATCTCGGCGAGGGTCGCGCTCTCGGAGAAGTTCGCGGCCCCGACGACGAGGGACTGGCCGGCGCCCGCGGACGCGTCGCTCGCGGCGAGGCCCTCGTCGGCGACGAACTCCTTCGCGACCTCGCTCGACGTGCGGCGGTCGATGTCGACGGCCTTGTTGAGGTCGATCAGCTTGTCGGTGTCGAGCGCGGCGGACACGGTGTCGAGCAGCTCGATCACCGCTGGGCTCTGCTGCGCCACGCCCGCGTTGACCGCGGGGATCACGTTGTCGGCGTTCTGCAGACCTTGGTCGTCCTCGAGCACGACGAGCTGCTCGCCCGCGACGGGGTCGCAGACGGCCTTTCCGGAGGTCCCGGACGACGTGGGGTCGGCCTGGCCGCCTCCGGAGCCGGGCGTGCCGCACGCGCCGAGCACGAGCACGGCGGTGGCGAGGATCGCGAGACGGGCGGGACGGGTCGTGCGCATGGCGGTCTCCTGACGTCTGCCGACGACGGTCACGGGTGGGTGCCCCCGCTGGTCGAGGGTGCGGAGCGGGTCATCTCGATGGGGCTGGTTCATTGGACAGGTCGGGGGTGGTGGCGGCAAGCGGTGCAGCGGGACCGTGGTCCGCGTCACGTCGGCGTCCGCGGCGCGTCCGCGTCGGCCGCGCGGCGCGGTCGCGGGACCGCAGGCCGGCGGGCGTGACCGCGCGCTGCGCGAGCGCGAGCAGCCCTTCGGCGACGAGGCACAGCGCCGCGACGAGCAGGCCGCCCGCGAGCACCTGCCCGTAGCGCTGGGTGCCGAACCCGGTGACGACGATCGTGCCGAGGCTCCGCCCGCCGACGAGCGCCGCGAGCGGCACGGTCGCGAGCACCTGGACGGCACCGGTGCGCACGCCCGCGGCGAGCAGCGGCACGGCGAGCGGGAGCTCCACGGACCAGAGTCGCCGGGTGCCCGACATGCCGACCCCGCGCGCGGCGTCCCGGACGCCGGGGTCGACCTCGCCGAGGCCCGTCACGGCACCGGACAGCAGCGGTGGCACGGCGAACACGGCGCACGCGATGACCGTCGCGGGGTTGCCGAACAGGCCGCTCGCGGCGAGCAGCGTGAGCAGGGCCAGCGTGGGCAGCGCGCGCGTGGTGTTCGCGACGACCACCCCGACCGTCGCGCCGCGCCCGCGGTGCCCGAGCCACAGCCCCACGGGGAGCGCGACCACCGCGGCCAGCAGCACCGCCTGCACCGAGACCACGACGTGCGCCCACGTGAGCGCGAGCACGCCGTTGCGGCCCGTCCAGTTGAGCGGGTCGTTGAGCCAGGCGAACGCCTCGGCCAGGATCTCCACGCGTCGCCCCCTCAGACCGGCCGCGCCGTGCGCGCCCACGGCGTGACGAGCCGCCCGACGCCGGCCAGGACGAGGTCGCACACCAGGGCCAGCAGCAGGCACAGCACCGTCGCCGTCATGATCTCGGCGTGGTAGTTCGAGCGGAAGCCCCGGAACATGAGCTGCCCGAGCCCGCCGTAGCCGACGACGACCCCGACGGTCACGAGCGCGACGGTCGTCACCGTCGCCAGCCGCAGGCCGGCGACGATGCTGGGCAGCGCGTTGGGCAGCTCGACGGTAAGCAGCAGCCGTGCGCGCCCGTACCCCATGCCGCGGGCGGCGTCGCGCACCGCGGGGTCGACGCCCTCGAGCCCGACGACGACGTTGCGCGTGAGCACGAGCAGCGCGTACACGACGAGACCGATCAGCACCGTGGTGCGCTCGATGCCCGTGTAGGGCGCGAGGACCGCGAACAGCGCGAGCGACGGGATCGTGTAGAGCACGCCCGCGACGCCGAGCACCGGACCCGCCCAGCGCGGGCGCACGTGCGCCCACGCGCCCAGGGGGAGCGCGACGAGCGAGGCGAGGACGACAGCCTGGACGGTGAGGGACGCGTGCTGCCCGAGCGCGCCGAGGACGTCGTCGGCGTTGCGCTGCAGGTACTCCCACGAGAACCACGGGTTGTCCGGCTGTGCTGCTGACAGCATCCGCCGACGGTAACCGCGACCACCGACAGCCGCACCCGGCGTCCGGTCCGCGACCGCTGCGCCGACCTGCGCCGACCTGCGCCGACGTCCGGGGGAGGCGGGCGTCGGACCTGGGCAGTAGCGTCCGGGGGGTGGTCCAGCCCGCCATCGCGTTCGAGCACGTGCGCAAGGAGTACCCCGCCGCCCACGGCCGCGGCGGTGCCGCCGTCGACGACCTCTCCCTCGACGTCCGGCCGGGGGAGGTGCTCGTCCTGGTCGGACCGAGCGGCTGCGGCAAGTCGACGACGCTGCGGATGGCCAACCGGCTCGTCGAGCCGACGTCGGGCCGCATCCTGCTCGAGGGTGACGACGTCACGCACGCCGACCCGGTCGCCCTGCGGCGGCGCATCGGCTACGTCATCCAGGACGTCGGCCTGTTCCCGCACCGCACCGTCGCGCAGAACGTCGCGACCGTCCCGCGCCTGCTCGGCTGGGACCGCCGCCGCACCGCGGCCCGCGTCGACGAGCTGCTCGCCCTCGTCGGCCTCGACCCCGCGAAGTACGCACGCCGCTACCCGCACGAGCTCTCGGGCGGCGAGCGGCAGCGGATCGGCGTGGCCCGTGCGCTCGCGACCGACCCGCCCGTCCTGCTGATGGACGAGCCGTTCGGCGCGGTCGACCCGGTCGGCCGCCGTCGCCTCCAGACCGAGTTCGCGCGCATCCAGCGCGAGGTCGGCACGACCGTGATGCTCGTCACGCACGACATCGACGAGGCGGTCCGCATGGGCGACCGCGTCGCGGTGCTGTCCGCGGGCGCGCACGTCGAGCAGCTCGCGTCGCCGCTCGACGTCGTCGCCCGCCCCGCGACCGACGCCGTGGCGGACCTCGTGGGACGCGGCCGGCTGGCCCGGCTCCTGGCCCTGGGCACGCTCGCGCAGGCGGACCTCGACGCGCCTCCGGTCGACCCCTCGGGCGGGGTCGACCCAGCCCGGCTCACGAAGGACGCCACCAGGGGCGCCGGACGCGGTGCGTCGGTCGCGGTCGGCGACGAGCTCGGCGACGTGCTCGCGACGATCCTGGCCACCCCCGACGCCGGGGCCGAGAGCCGCGTGCCGGTGCGGGACGGCGACCGTGTGGTCGGGTCCGCGTCCGTCGCGACGGTCCTGCGCGCCCTGCGACGGGTCACGGACGAGGCTCCCGCCGACGCGTCCCGCACCGACCGCGTGCCGGACGGGTCCGCCGACGCGGCGACGGGCGGCGACCCCGTCGGTACGCTGCCGACGTGACCACGCCCACGACCGCCCGGCTCGCCATCGCGACCTGCTCCGCGCTCCCGGACCTGGACCCCGACGACCAGCCGCTGCGCGAGGCGCTCCTCGCGCGCGGTGTCGCGACCGACGTCGTCGTCTGGGACGACCCGACGGTCGACTGGTCCACCTACTCGCACGTGCTGATCCGCTCCACGTGGGACTACACCGAGCGCCCGCGCCTCTTCACGGAGTGGACGCGTCGCGTCGGCCGGTCGAGCGTCCTGCTCAACCCCGCCGACGTCGTCGTCTGGAACATCGACAAGACGTACCTGCGCGACCTCGAGCAGCGCGGCCTGCCGATCGTCCCGACCATCTGGCTCGACCCCGAGCGCAACTTCGACGCGCGCGCGATCCACACCCGGTTCCCGGCCTTCGGCGACTTCGTCGTCAAGCCCACCGTGAGCGCCGGCTCGCGCGACACCGGCCGCTACCAGGCCGACGAGACGCCGTCCCGCGCGCTCGCCATCCGGCACGCCAAGAACCTGCTCGGCGTCGGGCGGCACGTGATGATCCAGCGCTACCTCAAGCAGGTCGACACCGTCGGCGAGACGGCGCTGGTGTACGTCGACGGTCGGTTCAGCCACGCGGTCCGCAAGGGTGCGCTGCTCGAGGGCCCGTACCGCGAGGGCGACACCGACGGCGTGCTGTACCGCCGCGAGGTCATGTCGGCGCGCGAGGCGAGCGACGCCGAGCGCGAGCTCGGGGACGGCGTGGTCGCGGCGCTGGGGGAGATCTTCCCGGAGCACGGCAACCCGCTGCTGTACGCGCGCGTCGACCTCATCCCCGACGACGCGGGCCGGCCCGTGGTGCTCGAGGTCGAGCTGACCGAGCCGTCGTTCTTCTTCGGCTACGCGCCCGGGTCGGTCGACGTGTTCGCCGACGCGCTGGTCCGCCGGCTCTGAATCGGGTTCCGGACCACCCTCCGGCACCCGGTACACTTCTCGTCGGCCCTGACGTCCGCGTCGGGGACCGGTCCGTGGGTACCACCATCTGCGGGCGGATCGTGGTGGCTATAGCTCAGGTGGTAGAGCACCTGGTTGTGGTCCAGGGGGTCGCGGGTTCAAGTCCCGTTAGCCACCCCAAGCACGAAGGGCGTCGACGGTTCCCGTCGGCGCCCTTCGTCGTTCTCGGCGGCAGCCCGCCCGCGCGTCGGGCGGGCGGGTGCCCCGTCAGCCGTTGGCGGTCGAGCCCTTGACCGACGTGGCGACGACCTGCGCGGCGATCTGCCGGGCCGTCGCGGAGTCGGGTCCCGGCTGCGCCGGGAGGAGGGCCGCGCGGTAGTAGCGGAGCTCGTCGATCGACTCGAGGATGTCGGCGAGCGCCCGGTGCCCGCCGTTCTTGCGGGGCGACGCGAAGTACACGCGCGGGTACCAGCGGCGTGCGAGCTCCTTGATCGACGACACGTCGATGACGCGGTAGTGCAGGTGCGCGACCAGCTCGGGCATGTCGCGGTCGAGGAACGTCTTGTCGGTGCCGACCGAGTTGCCCGCGAGGGGCGCCTTCGACGGCTCGGGCACCCACGTGCGCACGTAGTCGAGCACCTGCGCCTGCGCGTCCTCGAGCGTCGTGCCCGCCGCGAGCTCGTCGAGCAGGCCGGACGTCGTGTGCATCGCGCGCACGAAGTCGTTCATCTGCGCGAGCGCCGCGTCGGGCGGCCGGACGACGACGTCCACGCCACCACCGAGGACCCGCAGCTCGGAGTCCGTCACGACGGCGGCGACCTCGACGAGCGCGTCGGCGCCGAGGTCGAGGCCCGTCATCTCGCAGTCGATCCAGACGATGCGCTCGGCGCTCTCGTGCCCGTTGGAGGTCGTGGCGGGGGACGTCGCGGGGGTCGGCGTGCTGGTCACCGGGCCAGCCTACGGGGGGAGGGCCGCCGACCGGCGAACCCGCGCGAAGCGGGCGCGCGCGTCAGCGCCGGGCGTCGTGGCCCGGGTGCGGCGGCGGGACGGTCGAGGCGAGCGCCCCGGCGACGAGCACGAGCACGGCGACGCCGCCGACGCACCACCACGTCGTCGTCCAGCCGACGCCCGCCCAGCGGAGCACCGCCAGCGTCGCGGCACCCGCGCCGGCGGCGATGAGGAGCCGTTCGAGCCACCGGACCAGGAACGCCCGCACGCGCGCGCCGCGCGTCGGCCGGGCGGGTTCGTCGCCCGTCGCGTGCCGCCCCATCAGCGCGCCTCGCAGGTGCGGTGGCGGGCGGCGGCGGGCGGCATGGCGCACATGGTGGCACGACCGACCGGTGCGGGAGGCCACCGTCCTCCGCGAGGGTGAGGGGTCCCCCGCGGTCGCCGGCGCAGGGTCGGACGCCGGCCGACGACGTCCGCTGGAGAGGATCCCTCCGCCTCCGCACCGGCGTGAGGGCCGCAGGGTCCGGGACATGACCGAGGCCGGCACCCCGGGTGGGGCACCGGCCTCGGTGCGGCGGCGTCAGCGGGCGACGGCGCCGGAGTAGCTGCCGGCGAACAGGCCGGCAAGCAGCAGGGGAAGCGCGACGCGCTCCGTATGCGGCGGACGCCTCGTGGCGTCGGACGCGTGTCTCGCGGCGGTGACGCGGGCACGGGCGCGGGCGATCGTCGCCTCCTCGAGGCGGCGGGCGTTCTCCTGGCGGGCGAGCTCGTGGGTCATGGTGGGATGCACGGTGGGCTCCTCGGGCGCGACGACGTGACCGTCGCCGGTGGGTGGGTGTGGGGTGATGTGGGCATGACGAAGCCGGGCCCTGCTGGCCCGGTCGTCGGTGGATCAAGGACACCGAACCACTCGCCAGATACGCGTGTCACACGCTTTTCCGACGGGTTCGCGACGCTTCCCGGTGGGTGTCCGCGGGTGATCTCTGCCGCACCCGGCACCGCACTCCGGGAGGAACCGGACAACGGACCAGCGTCCAGATGTCACAGTTCGTCGCCCCTGGCTACCGTCGGTCGCATGGGGGTGGACACCACGGAGGACGCGCGCCTCGCCGCGCTGCGACAGCTCGACGTCCTGGACACGCCGCCGGAGGAACGGTTCGACCGCGTCGTGCGGCTCGCGCAGCAGCTCTTCGGCGTGCCGACGGCGTTCGTCTCGCTCGTCGACCGCGACCGGCTGTTCTACAAGGCGAAGGTCGGGCTCGAGCAGACCGAGGCGGCGCGCGACACGTCGTTCTGCCGGCTGACGATCGAGCAGCCGGGGACGTTCGTCGTGCCGGACGCGACGGCCGACCCGCGGTTCGTCGAGAACCCGTGGGTCGTCGACGACCCGCACCTGCGCTTCTACGCGGGCCACCCGCTCGTCGCGCCCGGCGGTCACCGCGTGGGCACGTTCTGCCTGATGGACGTGCAGCCGCGCGAGTTCGGTGCCCAGGACGCGGTGCTGCTGCGCGACCTCGCGTCGTGGGTCGAGCAGGAGCTCGTGGTCGACGACGAGCTGCAGCGCGCCGCCCAGGTCCAGGCCGGGCTGCTGCCGCGCACCGTCCCCGACGTCCCCGGCTACGGGATCGCCGGTGCGTGCCTGCCCGCGCGCGGCGTCGGCGGGGACTTCTTCGACTGGGCGCTCACCGACGGGCGCCTGACGTTCACGCTCGCCGACGTCATGGGCAAGGGCGGGGGAGCGGCGATCATCGCCGCCACCGTCCGGGCGGTGCTGCGCGCGGCGTCCCGGCGGGGGAGCGTGTCGGACGCCGTCGCGACGGCGGAGGAGAGCCTGGCCCTCGACCTCTCGGGGACGTCGATGTTCGCCACCGCGTTCCACGCCCACCTCGACCCGGGCACCGGCCGCGTGGACTACGTCGACGCAGGTCACGGGCTGGCCGTCGTCGTCCACGCGGACGGGCGCACGACACGGCTGCAGCCCGGCGGGGCACCGCTCGGGTTCGCCGCCGCGCTCGACCCGGACGCGCCGCCGCCCGTGCGGGAGGCCGCGCACGTCGAGCTGGCCGCGGGCGACCTGCTCGTCACGTTCAGCGACGGCGTGCTCGACGTGCTCGACGGCACGCTCGCGTCGGTCGACGAGGTCGCGCGACGGCTCGGCGGCGCGTCGAGCGCGAGCGACGCGGTCGACCGTGTCCTCGCACTCGCGCGCGGGGCGACCGACCGGCCGGACGACCTCACGGTCGTCGCGGTGCAGCGGGAGCCGTGATGGGACGCACGCTGCTGCTCCGGGTCGTCGTCGCGCTGACGATCCTGCTGGGCGCCAACTACGTCGTCTGGCGCTGGCTCGAGTCGGTCAACTGGTCCGCGTGGTGGGTCGCGGTGCCGCTCGTGATCGCCGAGACGTACAGCTTCGTCGACGTCGCGCTGTTCGGCGTGACGATGTGGCGCGCGAAGGCCCGGCCCCAGCCCGACGCGCCGCCCGAGGGCCTCACGGTCGACGTCTTCGTCACGACGTACGACGAGCCGCTCGACCTCGTCATGGCGACCGCGGTCGCCGCACGCGACATCCGGTACCCGCACCGCACGTGGGTCCTCGACGACGGCGCCCGGCCCGCCCTCGCGGCCGCCGCGCACGACGCGGGCGTCGGCTACCTCGTGCGCAGCGACGACTGGCAGGACCGGCCGCGGCACGCCAAGGCGGGCAACCTCAACAACGCGCTGTTCCAGACGGACGGCGAGTTCCTCGTGGTGCTCGACGCCGACCAGATCCCCGACCCGGCGCTGCTCGACCGGACGCTCGGCCACTTCGACGACGCGCAGGTCGCGCTCGTGCAGACGCCGCAGTGGTTCACGAACGTGCCCGAGGCGGACCCGCTCGGCAGCCAGGCACCGCTGTTCTACGGCCCGATCCAGCAGGGCAAGGACGGCTGGAACGCCGCGTTCTTCTGCGGCTCGAACGCGATCCTGCGGCGCGACGCCCTCATGCAGCTCGGGCTCGTCGGGTACGTGCGCGCGACCGAGGCGGCCGTCCGGGAGGCGCTGCGCACCTCGCGGACCGTCCTGGCCCGTGCCCGCCGGCGGGCGGACGACCCGCGCGTCGCCGCCGCGGTCGACCGGGTCTCGGTCGCCGCGCGCACGTCGCTCGCGGAGCTGGACGCCGGCCAGCCGCTCGGCGAGGTCACCTACGCGTTCCAGCGGCGCGTCGACGAGGTGTCGAGCGGGCTCGTCGACCTCGACCTCGCGGCGATCCGCGCGGACCTCGACGCGATCGGCGCGTGGCCGATCGACACGGACACCGAGCTCGGCGCGCCCGTGGTCGACGACGCGGCGCTGGCGCGGCTCACCGACCGCGAGCTCTCGCCCCTCGGGGCGCTCGCCTCGGTGCAGGCGCTCGTCAGGGCCGTCGACGTGGACCGGGGCGACGAGGCGCAGCCCGTCATGCCCGTCGCGACCCTCTCCGTGACCGAGGACATGGCGACCGCGATGCGGCTGCACGCGCTGGGGTGGCGGACCGTGTACCACCACGAGGTGCTCGCGCACGGCCTCGCGCCCGAGGACCTCGGCACGATGATCACGCAGCGCCTGCGCTGGGCGCAGGGGACCATGCAGGTGTTCCTCCAGGAGAACCCCCTCACGGTCCGGGGGCTGCGCATCGGGCAGCGGCTCATGTACTTCGCGACCATGTGGAGCTACCTGTCCGGCTTCGCCGCGATCGTGTACCTCGCGGCGCCCGTCATCTTCCTGTGCTTCGGCGTCCTGCCCGTCACCGCCTGGACGTGGGACTTCTTCGCGCGGTTCCTGCCGTTCCAGATCGCGAGCCAGGTGCTGTTCCTCGTCGCCGCGCGCGGGATCCGGACGTGGCGCGGGCAGCAGTACTCGCTCGCGCTGTTCCCCGTGTGGATCAAGGCGACGTGGACCGCGGCGGCCAACGTGTGGTTCGGGCGGCCGCTCGGGTTCGCCGTCACCCCGAAGGTGCGGCAGGACGGGGGCGGCTCGTGGCGGCTCGTCGTGCCGCAGCTCACGGCGATGGCCGTGCTCGTCGTCGCGGCGGTCGTCGGGATCGTGCGCTGGGCGCTCGGGTACGCGCCGTGGGTCGGCACGTCCGTCAACCTGGTGTGGGTCGCGTACGACCTCGTCGTGCTCAGCGTGATCGTGCAGGCGCTCCGGTACCGCGGGTACCAGGGCGCGGAGAGGATGGACTGATGGAGATCGAGACCGACCTGCGACCCGACGCCGCCGTGCTGCGTCCGACCGGCCGCCTGACCATGGTGACCGCCTCCGAGCTGCGGGCCCGGGTCGACGAGACCGTCGCCGCGGGGCACCGTGTCGTCGTGCTCGACCTGGCGGACACGACGTTCATGGACTCGTCCGGGCTCGGCGCGCTCGTCGGCGGGCTGCGAGCCACGCGCGAGGTCGGGGGCGACCTGCGCCTCGCCCGACCGGGCCCGCAGATCCGGACCGTCCTGCAGCTGACGACCATGGACCGCGTGCTGCGGCCCTACGACACGGTCGAGGACGCCCTGCGTGCCTCCTGACGTCCGCGTCGAGGCGGACCTCGACGGGCTGGACGGCTCCGTCGCGCTCGAGCGCGTCCACGACGCGCTCGAACGGCTCTGGCGCGTGGTCGACGTCGGCGAGACCGACCGGATCGCGCTCGAGACGGCCGTCGTCGAGGTCGCGGGGAACGTCCTGCGCCACGGGCTCGACGGCCGCGGAGGCCACCTGCTGCTGCGCGCCGACGACGCCGGGCTGGTCGCCGAGATCACGCAGCCCGGCCCGCCGCCGGCCGTCGACCTCGACACCGCGATGCCCGGTGTCGAGGCGGAGTCGGGCCGCGGGCTCGCCCTCACGCGCATGCTGGTCGAGCTCACGTGCTCCGAGCGGGCCGGCGCGACCCTCTGGACGCTGTCCCGCCCGCGCGGCTGAACGCCTCGGCCCGCCGGCGTTCGTCGACGGAGGCGGCCTCTCGTTCGACCCGTGAGGACGGCGGCCCGCGTCGCCGGGCGCCCGCCTCCTCGACCGTGGCAGCCCGTGGGCGCGGACGCCCGGTCTCGCGCAGCCGTGCAGGTCACCGGCCGCGCTGCGGCGCCCCCGGCAGGACTCGAACCTGCAACCGACGGATTAGAAGGCCGTTGCTCTATCCGTTGAGCTACGGGGGCCAGCGGGGTCCCAGCCTAGTGTTCGCGACGCCCCGCGAGCGTCCTGGCGCGGTCCGCGAGGAGGCCGCACGAGGGCTGCACAACCCGCATCCGGTCAGGATCGGGGCACGCGTCACAGCGTGGCGCGTTTGTCCAGGTCAGATCGCGCCACGACAATGAGCGCGTGAGCGCGCAGCCCGGCACCGTCCCCGCGCCGCCGGCGCAGGGGTCGCACGCGGCGGCGCCCAGCCGCGCGCGGCACGCGGCGAGCGACCCGCGCGAGGTCCTCGCGCGTCCCCTCGCGGCGACCTCGCTGCTCGACGCCGTCAAGGACCTGCGCCGCGACGTCGAGCGCACCGGCTTCCCGCTGGACCTCGACGGCACCGCGTCGGCGCGGGCGTCGCGCGCCCGGCTGGTCGACCAGCTGGCCGAGCACCTGGTGCCGCGCCTGACGGAGCTGTCCGCGCCCGCGGTCGTCGTCGTGTCCGGCTCGACCGGCGCCGGCAAGTCGACGCTCGTGAACTCGCTCGTCGGACGCGAGGTCAGCGAGGCGGGCGTGCTGCGGCCGACCACGCGTCGTCCCGTCCTCGTGCACCACCCGCTCGACCACGAGCTGCTGTCGCACCACCCCGTGCTCGAGCTCGTCGAGGTCGTCGCCGACGAGGCGGTGCCGCGCGGCATCGCGCTGCTCGACGCACCCGACCTGGACTCGGTGCTCGACTCGAACCGCGAGCAGGCGCACCGGCTGCTCGAGGCCGCCGACCTGTGGCTCTTCGTCACGACAGCCGCCCGGTACGGCGACGCGCTGCCGTGGCGCGTCCTCGAGGCGGCCGTCGAGCGTGGCACGTCGATCGCGATGGTGCTCAACCGCGTCCCGCCCGCGTCGCTGCCGACGGTCCGCGGCGACCTGCTCGACCGGCTGCGCACGCACGGGCTCGAGGGGTCGCCGCTGTTCGTCGTCCCGGACCTCGGGCCGCACGAAGGGCTGCTGTCGCCCGGCGTCGTCGCGCCCGTGCAGCGCTGGCTCATGATGCTCGCGGGGCCCGACCGGGCGCGGACCGTCGTCGGGCGCACGCTGCGCGGGTCGCTCTCCGCGCTGCGGCCCTGGGTCGACGAGCTCGCCGAGGCCGTCCAGGCGCAGTCCGACGCCGCCGCGCGGATCGCCCGCACGCTCGACGACGCGCTCGACGCGCCGACCCGCCAGGCGGTCGCGTCGCTGCGGCAGGGTGCCGTCGCGGACGGTGCGGTGCGCGCCCGCTGGGCCGAGCTGACCGCGGACGGGGCGCCGCTCGCGTCCGTGCTGCGCGCGTCGGGCCGCGTCTCCGGGTCGTCGCGCGAGGGCCGCGCACGCGCGGCCGCCGTCGGGCCGCTCGTCGAGGACCTCATGCGGTCCGCCGCCGCCGTGCTGGGCGCGGCGGGCGCGCACGCGCAGGAGGTGCTGCACGAGACGCTGACCGGCCCCGACGCCCCTGCGGGCGGTCCGTCGGTCGACGCGGCCTGGGACGTCCAGGCCGACCGGCCCGTGCGGCTGCGCAGCGCCGAGCTCACCGCCCGCGCGTGGACCGCGCAGGGCCCGCGTGCGCTGCGGGCCGCGCTCGCGGTGCCTCCGCCGACCAGCGACGCGGACGGGCGCCCGCGCAGACCGCGGGACGTCGCGGCCGAGGGCCGCCGCCGGCAGAAGGCCGAGAAGGCGCTCGGGACCGAAGGGCTCGCCGCGCTCGCGCTCGCGGGCGCCGCGGGCGTCGACGAGGCGACCGAGCTGCTCGTCGACCTCCTGGGGGCCGCGGGGCACAAGGTCGTCGCCGACCTGCGCGACGACGTGGAGTCGCGGGTCGAGGCGCAGGTAGCGCTCGAGCGCGCGTCGGTCGGCAAGGTGCTCGCCGATCCCGACCTCGCCGAGGACGCCGCGTCGCTGCTGCGCCTGCGGCTGGCCGTGCTGAAGGGACTGACGTGACGACCGAGGGGACCCGGAGCCACGCCGTGCACCGGCACGTGCTGGACGCAGCGCTGCACGGCGACGAGACCGTCCGTCTGGAGGAGCGCGTCGGTGCGCTCGACCAGGCGCTCGTCGTCGGCGGCGCGCGGCTCGAGCCGCCCGTCGTGTCGCGCGTCGGGCAGACCATCGACCGCGTCCGCGAGCGGCTGGAGCTCGGCGTCGACCACGCCGTGGTCGCGCTCGTCGGGGGCACCGGGTCCGGCAAGTCGAGCATGTTCAACGCGGTGTGCGGGCTGCCGCTCGCCGACGTGGGCGTCAAGCGCCCGACGACGTCCGACGTGACCGCGTGCGTCTGGGCGACGGACGGCGGGGCGCTGCTCGACTGGCTGGGCGTCCGGCCCGACCGCCGCACGGTGCGCGAGAGCCTGCTGGACGGCGAGAGCGAGGCCGCGCTGCGGGGGCTGGTGCTGCTCGACCTGCCCGACCACGACTCGATCGCGCCGGAGCACCGCGAGGTCGTCGACCGGCTGCTGCCGCAGGCCGACCTGCTCGTGTGGGTCGTCGACCCGCAGAAGTACGCGGACGACGCGCTGCACTCCGGCTACCTGCGGCGGCTCGTCGGTCACGAGGCGTCGATGCTCGTCGTCCTCAACCAGGTCGACACCGTCCCGCCCGAGGTCCGCCCCGAGCTCGTCGCGGACGTCGCGCGGCTGCTCGAGGAGGACGGGCTCACCGGCGTCCCCGTGCTGGCCGCGTCGGCCCGGACCCTCGAGGGCGTGCCCGCCCTGCGTGCCCGGCTCGCGACCACCGTGGAGGGCCGCTCGGCTGCCGCGCGACGTGCCGGTGCGGAGGTCAACGACGCGGCGACGGCGCTCGCCGGCCAGGTCGCCGACCGGGAGCCCGCACCCGCGGCGCTCGCGCTCGGCGGGGTCGTCGACACGCTCGCCGACGCGGCCGGCCTGCCCGCCGTGGCCGGCGCGGTGGCTGCGGTCGTGCGCGGCGGGGCGTCGGCGTCGCCGTCGTTCGGGCCGGTCCAGGAGGACTCCGTCGCGCTCGCCCGGTCGGACTGGCTCGCGGCGTCGACCGCCGGGCTGCCGCGGTCGTGGAAGCAGGACGTGGCCACCCGGGTCGCGACGACCGCCGAGCTCCGGCTCGCCGTGACCGACGCGCTCGCGCAGGTCACGGTCGTCGCACGACGTTCGGTCGCCGCCGCGTGGCTGCTGGGCCTCGGTGTCGTGCTCGCGGCGGCCGCGGTGACCGTCGGGTCGGTGGCCCTCGGGTCCGGGTTCGCGAGCGTGCGCGCCAACCCGTGGGCGCCCGTCGTGGCGCTCGTGCTCCTCGCGGCGGCGGTGCTCGCGGTGGTGGCGTCGTTCTCGACGCGCAGGGCTGCCGCGCGGCGACGTGCGTCGCGCGTCCTGAAGGACGGGCGTGCGGCGCTCGAGCGGGTGGCGCGCGGGCGGCTGGCCGACCCGACACGGGCGGTGCTCGACGAGCACCGGTCGGTGCGCGAGCTCGTGGACGCGGCGCGCTCCTGACGCGAGCCCGGGGCCGACCCGCGTGCGCGGCTCGCGGACCGGACCGACCGCGTCGAGCCGGTGCCGGTGAGCCGTCCACAGCCCGCCCCGGGCGACGTCGGTCCACGGCCGCGTCCCGAGCCCGGTCGGCCGGGCCCGCGCGCGGCGGACGCTGACCGCACACGCCCCGCACCGGCGGGGCCGCGGCACAGGAGACCAGCATGAGCACGCACTCCCTCGACCTGACGCTCGTCGGGTGGGTCGGCAGCGACGTCCGGCACTTCAACGGCCCCGGCACGGTGCCGTTCACGTCGTTCCGCATGGCCAGCACGCGGCGGTGGTTCGACCGGCGCGAGGGCGCCTGGCGCGACGGCCGGACCGAGTGGTTCACCGTGAAGATCTGGCGGTCCGGCGCGCTGAACGTCGCCGAGTCGCTGCGCAAGGGCGACCCGGTCGTCGTGCACGGGCGCCTGTCGACCGAGGAGTGGCAGGCCGACGACGGTCCGCGCACGTCGCTCGTCGTCGAGGCGAGCGCGGTCGGCCACGACCTCACGTTCGGCACGTCGCGGTTCGCGCGGACCGTGAGCACGGGCGCCGACGCGGCCGACGGCGAGCCGGGCGCGGACGCGGACGGCACGACCCGTGCGCCCGTCTACGTCACGGGGTTCGTCGAGGGCGGCGACGACCTCGTCCCCGGTGAGGACGTCGACGACGACGGCCCGGGCGTGGTGTCCGGGCGCGTCGACGGGCCGCTCGCTCCGGTCGTCGTGGCCTGATCGCCTAGGCTGGGGGACCGCAACCGACGACGCGGCCGGGCCGCCGGGTGGCCGACACCCCGCGCGGCCCGCCGACGTCGTCCACCATCCACGACACCGAGGCGGACGACAGGCCAGTGGCTGAGTTCATCTACTCCATGTACAAGGCGCGCAAGGCGCACGGCGACAAGGTCATCCTCGACGACGTCTCCCTGAACTTCCTGCCCGGCGCGAAGATCGGCGTCGTCGGCCCCAACGGCGCCGGCAAGTCGACGATCCTCAAGATCATGGCCGGGCTCGACCAGCCGTCGAACGGCGAGGCGCGCCTGAGCCCCGGCTACACGGTCGGGATCCTGCAGCAGGAGCCGCCGCTCAACGAGGACAAGACGGTGCTCGGCAACGTCGAGGAGGGCGTCGGCGAGATCAAGGGCAAGCTCGACCGCTACAACGAGATCTCGGCCCTCATGGCGGACCCCGACGCGGACTTCGACGCGCTCCTCGCGGAGATGGGCCAGCTGCAGGAGGCCATCGACGCCGCTGACGCGTGGGACCTCGACGCGCAGCTCGAGCAGGCCATGGACGCGCTGCGCTGCCCGCCGCCGGACGCCGACGTCAAGGTGCTCTCCGGTGGTGAGCGCCGTCGCGTCGCGCTGTGCAAGCTCCTCCTCGAGAAGCCCGACCTGCTGCTCCTCGACGAGCCCACCAACCACCTCGATGCCGAGAGCGTGCTCTGGCTCGAGCAGCACCTCAAGGACTACCCGGGCGCGATCCTCGCGGTCACGCACGACCGGTACTTCCTCGACCACGTCGCGGAGTGGATCTGCGAGGTCGACCGCGGGCGCCTGTACCCGTACGAGGGCAACTACTCCACCTACCTGGAGAAGAAGCAGGAGCGTCTCGCGATCCAGGGCAAGAAGGACGCCAAGCTCGCGAAGCGCCTCAAGGACGAGCTCGAGTGGGTCCGGTCCAACGCGAAGGGCCGCCAGACCAAGTCGAAGTCGCGTCTGGCCCGCTACGAGGAGATGGCCGCCGAGGCGGACCGCACGCGCAAGCTCGACTTCGAGGAGATCCAGATCCCGCCGGGCCCGCGCCTGGGCTCGATCGTCCTCGAGGCCAAGGACCTGGAGAAGGGCTTCGACGGCCGCACCCTCATCGACGGGCTGTCGTTCACGCTGCCGCGCAACGGCATCGTCGGCGTCATCGGCCCGAACGGCGTCGGCAAGACGACCCTGTTCAAGACGATCGTCGGGCTGGAGCCGCTCGACGGCGGCGACCTGAAGATCGGCGAGACGGTGTCGATCTCCTACGTCGACCAGTCGCGCGGCGGCATCGACCCGAAGAAGACGCTGTGGGAGGTCGTCTCCGACGGCCTGGACTTCCTCAAGGTCGGCAACGTCGAGATGCCCTCGCGCGCGTACGTCGCGGCGTTCGGGTTCAAGGGCCCGGACCAGCAGAAGCCCGCGGGCGTCCTGTCGGGTGGCGAGCGCAACCGACTCAACCTCGCGCTCACGCTCAAGCAGGGCGGCAACCTGCTGCTCCTCGACGAGCCCACCAACGACCTCGACGTCGAGACCCTCGGCTCGCTCGAGAACGCGCTGCTCGAGTTCCCCGGCTGCGCGGTGGTCGTGTCGCACGACCGGTGGTTCCTCGACCGCGTCGCGACGCACATCCTCGCCTACGAGGGCACCGAGGAGGACCCCGCGAACTGGTACTGGTTCGAGGGCAACTTCGCGGCGTACGAGGAGAACAAGGTCGCGCGCCTGGGCGCCGACGCGGCGCGCCCGCACCGGGTGACGTACCGCAAGCTGCGGCGCGACTGAGCCGCCTGCGACGACGGGCCGTGCGGAGCGATCCGCGCGGCCCGTCGTCGTCCGCGTCCACGGGCGCCGGGCGCGGTGACGTCGGCGGCGTGGTCGCCGCGCGGCGCGCGACGCGACGAGGCAGGCTGGGGCGGCAACGGTCACCCGGCAAGGGCGGGGCGGCCGGACCGCGGGCGGACGACGGAAGGACGGCGCGTGACGACGAGCGAGTCCCCGGGCCTCGTCGACGCGCTCGTGGGCCTGCGCGACGCGCTCGACACGGTGTCGCTGCCGTTCGCGACACCCCTCGCCGCCGCTGCGGCAGCGGAGCGCCGGCGGCTGCTGGACCAGCTCGACGACCACCTGCTGCCGCGCGTGCGCGACCCCGAGGCCGCGACGCTCGTCGTCGTCGGCGGCTCGACGGGAGCGGGCAAGTCCACGCTGCTCAACTCGCTGCTCGGCGAGCACGTGAGCACGGCGGGCGTGCTGCGGCCGACGACGCGCAGCCCCGTGCTCGTGCACCACCCCGACGACGCCCCCGACGTCGACGCGGCACGCGTGCTGCCCGGCCTCGCCCGGCTGCGCGAGCACACCGGCGGCGCCGAGGCGAGCGGCGAGCCGCGTCGCGGTGACCCGGGCACGGACGGTCGTGCGCTGCGCACCGTCGCCTCGACGACGCTCCCGCAGGGCCTCGCGCTCGTGGACGCGCCCGACGTCGACTCGGTCGAGGAGGCGAACCGCGACCTCGCCGGCCAGCTGCTGCGCGCCGCCGACGCGTGGTTGTTCGTCACGACCGCCGCACGCTATGCCGACGCCGTCCCGTGGGAGCTCCTCACCGAGGCGCAGCGGCGCCGCACGCACCTGGCGATCGTGCTCGACCGCGTCGACGCGGGCACCGAGGACGCCGTGACCGCCGACCTGCGTCGCATGCTCGCGGAGCGCGGGCTGGGCGGTGCCGAGGTGCTCGTGGTCCGGGAGAGCACGCTGACGGACGGCCTCCTGCCGGAGGCCGAGATCGCCGGTGTCGCGGACTGGCTCATGGCGCTCGCGCTCGACCCGGACGTGCGCGCCCGAGCGGTCGCCGCGACGCGCGACGGCGCCGTGCTCGACGTGGCCGTGCGGGCCCGCGTGGTCGCCGACGCGGCCGACGACCAGCGGCGCGCCGCGGACCGGCTGCGCGACGCCGTCGCCGCCGCCTACGCCGCCGCGCGCGTCCGGGTCGCCGAGCAGACGTCCGACGGCACCATGCTGCGCGGCGAGGTGCTCGCGCGGTGGCAGGACGTCGTCGGGACCGGTGAGTGGTTCCGACGGCTCGAGGCGGGCGTGTCACGGGTCCGCGACCGCGTCGTCGGCGCGATGACCGGGCGCCGGGCGGCCGACCCGGGGCTCGCGCAGGCCGTCGGGCACGGCGTGACGGCGCTGGTCGTCGACGCCGCGGAGGACGCGGCCGCGCGCGCCCACGCCGACTGGCACCACGACCCCGCGGGCCAGCCGCTGCTGCACGGGCTCGCGCTGTCGCGCGCGTCGGCCGACCTGCGCGTGCGGGCCGAGGAGCAGGTCCGGGCCTGGCAGGACGACGTGCTCGACCTGGTGCGCGGCGAGGGCGCGGAGAAGCGGGCGACCGCCCGCGCGGTCTCCTTCGGTGTCAACGGGCTCGGTGCGGCGCTCATGGTCGCGGTGTTCGCGTCGACCGGCGGGCTCACGGGTGCGGAGGTCGGCATCGTCGGCGGCACGGCACTCCTCGCGCAGCGGCTCCTCGAGGCCGTCTTCGGCGACGAGGCCGTGCGGCGGCTCACACGCACCGCGCACGAGCGCCTCGACGCGCGCGTCGCGCAGCTGCTCGACGGCGAGGCGGCGCGGTTCACGTCGGCGCTCGAGACGCTCGCGGCGGGCGTCGTCGACGGCGGGGCGCTGCGGGCTCGCGCGTCGCTCGTCGAGGTCGCGGCGCGCGCGACGTCCGGCGACGGCGGGCTCGGGGCGCGCACGACGTCCGGCAGCGAGCAGCACGCACCCGGCGGGGCGGCGGACCCCACGAGGGCGTCGACGGCCGGCCCCGGTGGTGGACGCCTGCGCGGGTCCGGCCTGGGGGGCCGACCGCCTGTCGGCTCCCGCGCGGACGTCGGCGGCGCGAGCACGGACGACGGGGCGCCCGGCCGGGCGGAGGCGGGCGGTCTGCGCGGATGGTGGGCGCGCGTGCGCGGGGGAGGTCGCGCATGAGCCCCGCGGACGTCGACCCCGCGTCGCGGCTCCTCGCGCTCGAGCAGGCGGTGGCGCTCGCGGCGGGGCGCGTGGACCCGCAGGTCGAGTCGTCGGCGGCCGAGGTCCTCGGCCGGGCGCGCGAGCGGCTGGCGCTCTCGGGCGAGTACACGGTCGTGGCGCTCGCGGGCGCGACCGGCTCGGGGAAGTCGTCGCTGTTCAACGCGCTCGTCGGTGCCGAGATCGCCCGCCCCGGCGTGACGCGCCCGACGACGGGCCGCCCCCTCGCGGTGGTGCTGCCACCGCCCGGACCGGTGACGACCGCTCCCGCGCCCTCACCCGACGGCCTGCTGGACTGGCTCGAGGTGCGCGACCGTGTCGTCGTCGGTGGCGAGAGCCCCGACGTGGCCGGTGCCGGCGTCGTGAGGGCGCGGGGCCGCACGGGCGGGCTCGGCAGCCTCGGCACGCTCGTCCGGCGACGTCCGCGCGCGGTCGACGGACCGCCCGACCTGCCGACCGGTGCCGTCCTGCTCGACCTGCCCGACCACGACTCGGTCGTCGCCGAGCACCGGGCGGTCGCCGAACGGCTCTACGCGCGCGCCGACCTGCTCGTGTGGGTCGTCGACCCGCAGAAGTACGCCGACGCCGCGCTGCACGTGCGCTACCTGCGCCCGATGGCGGGGCACGCCGCGGTCCTGCTGCTCGCGCTCAACCAGGTCGACCGACTGACGCCGCGCGAGGTCACCGAGGTCGTGGCCGACGTCCGGCGGATCGCCGCGCAGGACGGGCTGCGGGACGTCACGGTGCTGCCGGTGAGCGCCGTGACGGGCGAGGGCGTCGACGCGCTGCGCGAGCATCTCGCCGAGGCCGCACGCCGCCGTCGGGCCGCCACCCAGCGCGTCGTGGCGGACGTGCGTGCTGCCGGCGCCGCGCTGCGCGAGGCCTGCGGGAGCGCTCAGGACGCCTCGTCCGCGGGGGACCGGGCCGCGCCCCGGCTGGTCGACGCGCTCGAGGTCGCGGCGGGCGTCCCGCTGGTCGTCGACGCCACCCGGCGCTCCACGGTCCGGCAGGCGCGCGCGGTGACCGGCTGGCCGGTCACGCGGTGGGTCGGGCGGCTGCGGGCGGACCCGCTGCGCCGGCTGGGCCTGGGCCGTCCGCCGGCGCTCGACGCGCTCACGGGCCGCGCCACGCCCGCGACGAGCAGGGCCTCGCACGAGGAGGAGGCGGCGTCGCGCCGCTCGTCGATGCCGCGCCCCGCGACCACGGCCGGCGCCCAGGTCTCGATCGCGGTCCGCGACTTCCTGGACGCGGCGACCACCGGCGCCCCGGACGCGTGGACGCTCGCCGCCCGCGCGGCCGTCGCGCGCGACGCGATCCCCGACGCGCTGGACCGCGCCGTCGTCGCGTCCGCGCCCGCGGGTGCGCGCGACCCGCGCTGGTGGCGCGCCGTCGGGGTGGTCCAGTGGGTGCTGCTCGCGGTCGCGGTCGCCGGCGCGGTGTGGCTCGCCGCCCTCGCCGGGCTGGCCTACCTCCAGCTGCCGGCGCCGCCGACACCCACCTGGGGCGAGGTGCCCTGGCCGACCGTGCTGACCGTCGGGGGTCTGCTGCTCGGCGTGCTCCTCGCGCTCGTGTCGCGCGTCCTCGCGGGCGTGGGTGCGCGGCGACGGGCCGCGCGGGTCCGGCGACGGCTGCGGGCCGGCGTCGAGGACGTCGCGCGCGACCTCGTCGTGCGTCCCGTGACCGACGAGCTGGGCGCGTGGGCCGCGTGCGCAGCGGCCGCCCAGCGGGCCGCGGCGTGACGCCCACGCACGCGGCGGGCTCGTAGGATCGCTGGTCGGCGAAGGAGGTCGTGTGGCTCGGCTCGAGGTCCCCGTGCAGCTGCGCTGGTCCGACATGGACGCGTACGCGCACGTCAACAACGTGGAGATGCTGCGCCTGCTCGAGGAGGCGCGGATCGAGGCGTTCTGGCGCCACCCCGAGGCGCAGGACGGCACGCGCCCGGACGCGACGTGGCCGACGGCCGTGCTCGACGCGGGTCCGGGCGCGCAGACGTCGACGCTCGTCGCGCGGCAGGAGATCGAGTACCTCGTCCCGCTCGGCTACCGGCGCTCGCCCGTGGTCGTCGAGATGTGGCTCGGTCACCTCGGCGGTGCGAGCCTCGACGTCTGCTACGAGGTGCGCGACCGCCCCGCCGTCGACCCGACGAGCACCGTGTTCGCGCGTGCGACGACGACGCTGGTGCTCGTCGACTCCGCGACCGGCCGCCCACGACGGCTCGGCGACGTCGAGCGTGCGGCGTGGCAGACGTACGTCGAGGAGCCCGTGCGGCACCGGCGCCGTCCGGAGGCCTGACCGGGGCCGCGGTCGACGCGTGGGTGCTCCTGACCCGGCGCACGCCGGGCCGGGTCCGGCGCCGGCGCGCCGTCGGACGGCCCCCCGGCTCAGAACGCCGCGCGTCCCGGTCGAGCCGCCGACCGCCAGCGCCGCAGGTGCCGGCGCGACGGGGCGTCGTCGGGACGGTGCACGTCGATCGTCCGCAGCCCGCGCCGGACCCGCTCCCACAGCCCGCGCCAGTCGCGCAGCGGGCGTGCCGAGATCCCCACGACGAGCGTCGGGTCGTGCCGGATCGTCCCGACGTCGCCCACGTGGTAGCTGAGGTCGACGTCGTCGTGCAGGTCCTGCCGTGTCCGGTGGACGTCGTGCGCGACGTGCTCCCACACCGTGCGGCGCATCGCGAGGTTCGACCCGAACAGCGGCGGGTGCGCGAGCGCGCCCCCCATGAGGACGCGGTACGCGCGCATGTAGAGCACGTCGCCCAGCACGCGCACCAGGCGTGACGGCCCGACGAAGCGCCCCGGCCCCGTGACGGCGGCGAGGTCCGGGTCGGCGTCGAACGTCGCCGCCAGGTGCTCGATCCAGTCGGGCGGCGGCACGCTGTCGGCGTCGCACCGGGCGATGACGTCCCCCACGGCCGCGTCGTAGCCGGTCGCGGCCGCGGCCCAGATGCCCGGCGTGCTCTCGTGCAGGCACGTCGCGCCGTAACGACGTGCGACGTCCGCGGTGTCGTCGCGCGAGCCGTTGTCCACGACCACGACCTGCGCGGGCGCGACGGTCTGCGCGGCGAGCGCCGTGAGGCACCGGTCGAGCAGCGTCGCGTCGTCCCGCGAGGGGACGACCACGGAGACGCTCGGCGGCGTCATGCGCCGGCCGCCGTGTCCGGGCGCGTGTTGTTCGCAGGGGGCGCGCCGACACCTGGCCGGGCCGCGTCGACACCTGGCCGGGCCGCGTCGACACCCGGCCGGGCCGCGTCTTCCCGGGCCGTCGTCCGGTCGGTCCGGGCCCGCTCGGCACGCTCCGCCGCGCGGGCCATGTTGCGCTGCATGCCGCCGAAGACGACGCCGTGGAAGGGTGCCACGGACCACCAGTAGAGCTGCCCCAGGAGCCCGCGCGGGTGGAACAGCGCGCGCTGCGCGAAGACGGCCGGCGGACGCAGCCACCGCGCGTCGTCGCCGGGCCGCACGACGCCACCCGCGTCGTCGCCGCCCCCGTCGTCGCCCGCGTCGTCGCCGCCCCCGTCGCCGCCCCCGTCGCCACGGCGCGGTGCGCCGCCGCCGCGGACGTCGTCCACGACGACGCCGTTCGCGGCGGGCTCCGCCTCGCGGCTCGCGTCGGCGTCGTCGTCCGTCTCCACCCGCAGCTCGAGCCATGCGAGCCCGGGGACGCGCATCTCGGCCCGCAGACGCAGCAGGCGCCCGGGCTCGACCTCCTCGACGCGCCAGAAGTCCACGGCGTCGTCGACGAGCAGCCGCCACGGGTCCCGCCGTCCGCGGCGCAGGCCCGGACCGCCGACGAGCCGGTCCCCGAACCCGCGGACGCGCCATGCGAGCGGCCACGAGTACCACCCGTTCTCGCCGCCGACGGACTCCAGCACGCGCCACAGCGCCGCAGGCGACGCGTCGACCGTGACGCGCCGTTCGTCGACGTAGAGCGAGCCGCCCGCCCACCCCGGGTCCGACGGCAGCGGGTCGCTCGGGGTCCCGGGCGCCGACGCGGACGACCAGCGGGTCGAGACGGCCGCGTCGTGCACGCGCCGCAGCGCGAGCCGCACCGCGCGGTCGAAGTCCACGAGCCCCTCGGGCGGGTCGGGCACCCAGCGCGCGATGTCGTGCTCGTCGCACACGACCTCGTGCACGAGCGACTCGACGAGCGGCCGCGCGAGCCCGCCCGGGACGGGCGTGACGAGCGAGACCCACAGGCTCGACAGCCGCGGTGTGAGCACGCCGACACCGACGATCACGCGTCGCGGCAGCCCTGCGGCGGCCGCGTAGCGCTGCATCATCTCGCGGTAGGTGAGGACGTCGGGGCCGCCGATGTCGAACCCGCGGCTCACCTCGGGCGGCATCGCCGCGGCGCCGACGAGGTAGCGCAGCACGTCGCGGATCGCGATGGGCTGGATCCGGTTCTCGACCCAGCGCGGGACCGTCATCGCGGGCAGGCGCTCGGTGAGGTAGCGCATCATCTCGAACGACGCCGAGCCGGACCCGAGGATGACGGCGGCGCGCAGCACCGTCGTCGGGACACCCGACGCGAGCAGGATCTCGCCGACCTCGGTGCGCGACGCGAGGTGGGGCGACAGGTCCTCGCCCTCGGGGTACAGGCCGCCCAGGTACACGATCCGCCGCACGCCGGCCTCGCGCGCCGCACGCGCGAACGTGAGCGCGGTCGTCCGGTCGCGCGACTCGAACGTCCGGCCCGACCCGAGCGAGTGGATGAGGTAGTACGCGATCTCGACGCCCTCGAGCGCCGCACGGGTCTGGTCGAGGTCCGACGCGTCCGCCTCGACGGCCTCGACGTCGCCGACCCACGGGCGCCCGCGCAGGCGCTTCGGCGACCGCGCGAGCGCGCGCACCCGATAGCCGGCCGACAGCAGCTCGGGGACGAGGCGTCCGCCCACGTAGCCGGTCACGCCGGTGACGGCGACGAGCGGGGCGTCGGGGCGCGGGCGCCCGTCCGGCCCGGGACCTGGCACGAGGCCCGGCAGCGTGGCGGCGACGGGTTCGGGCGCGAGGGCGGCGTCGTCGGCGCCCGGCGCGTCGGCCACCCTCGCGCCGTCCGACGGCTGGGCGGGAGGCGGTCCTGCGGCGCTGGGGGTCATCCGGGAAGTCTCCGTGGGGTGCGGGCGCCCCGCACGTCGGACGCGACACCGCCGGTCGTGGGGCCGGGCGCGGTGGTCATGACGACAGCATCCGCAGCGTCTCGCGCTCGGCGACGCGCTGGGACCGCGTGGGCCGGATCGTCTCGCCGCGCTCCCACAGGTCGACGACGCGCGGGTCGATGTACGACGCCCGGCACACCGCGGGCGTGTTGCCCAGCTCGTCCGCGACGTCCTTGACGACCTGCGTCACGACCTTGCGGCGCGCGCGGTCGCTGCGCGGCGCCGGCCCCACGGCCGCGAGCCCGCGCGCCGCGAGGACCGTCGCGTGCCACGTCCGGAAGTCCTTCGCCGACGCGTCGTCGCCGAGCCGCAGCTTCACGTACTGGCCGACGTCGGCGCTCGTCACGTCGTGCCAGACGCCGTCGTCGTCCTGCCACGCGAGCAGGTCCTCCATGTCGTCGCGCCGCCGCACGAGCGTCCGCACGAGCGTCGCGACCACGTCGTCCTCGACGACGGTGTCCCGCACCTGGCCCGACTTCGCGGGGAAGTGCAGGTGCACGCGCCCTTCGTCGGAGCCCGGCTCGGGCGGCAGGACGCGCACGTGGTCCTTGCGCAGCGTCGCGAGACCGTACGAGCCGTGCTTCGCGGCGTAGCCCTCGCCGCCGACCCGCAGGTACGCGAGGTCGAGCAGCCGGAACGCGAGCGCGAGCGCCTTCTGCTTCGGCATGCCCGGCAGCTCGAGGTCGCGCTCGACGTGCCGCCGCGCGGTGGGCAGCCGGCGCGCGACGTCGAGGACGTGGTCGTGCTTGAGCCGGTCGCGCCGCAGCCGCCACTGCGCGTGGTACAGGTACTGGCGGCGTTCGGCGTCGTCGAGCCCGGCCGCCTGGATGTGGCCGTTGGGCCACGGGCTGATCCACACGTCGCGCCACGCGGGCGGGATCGCGAGCCCGGTGATCCGCTCGAGGTGCTCGACCTCCGTGATCCGCACGCGCTGCACGTCGAGGTAGACGAACCCCTTGCCCGCGCGGCGGCGGGTCCAGCCGGGGGCGTCGATGCGGACGCGGCGGAGGCGAGCCATGCCGGGAGTGTCACCCGACGGCGCGCGTCCCGCGCGGTGAGCGGCCGTCGCGTGCCCGGCCGGCGCAGCACGCCCGCCCGCTCGGCGTCCGCGGGCTCAGTCCGGGAAGCGGACCATGCCCTCCTGCGCGATCGACGCGACGAGCGTCCCGTCACGCGTGAACACCCGTGCCGCCCCGAGGCCGCGCCCGCCCTGCGCGCTCGGCGACGTCTGCACGTACAGGAGCCAGTCGTCGACGCGCGCGTCCCGGTGCCACCACATCGCGTGGTCCAGGCTCGCGATCGACATGCCGGGCGTCACCCACGAGCGTCCCGACCGGCGCAGCACGGGCTCGAGCATGACCTGGTCGCACGCGTACGCGAGCAGCGCGCGGTGCAGCAGCCGGTCGTCCGGCAGCGGGTCGCGCGCCCGGAACCACACCTGCTGGCGTCCCGTGACCTCGGCGGCGCGGCCCAGGTAGATCGAGCCGTCGACGTGCCGGACGTCGAACGCCGACTCCTGCGCCCAGAACTTCGCCGCCGGGTGGTCGATCGTCCCGAGCAGGTCGAGCGCCGACGGCACGTCCTCGGGTGCGGGGACGCCGTCCGGCATCTCGTCCGCGTAGTCGACTCCGTCCTGCTCCGTCTGGAACGACGCGATGAGCGACAGGATCGGGGCGCCGCCCTGCAGCGCGTGCGTCCGGCGGGCCGTGAACGACCGCCCGTCCCGGAGCCGCTCGACCGCGAACGAGATCGGCTCCGTCACGACGCCCGCGCGCAGGAAGTACCCGTGCAGCGAGTGCGGCAGCCGGTCGGCGTCGACCGTGCGACCCGCGGCGAGCAGCGCCTGCGCGAGCACCTGCCCGCCGAACACTCGCCCGTTGGGCTGCGGGAGGCTGTGCCCCGAGAACTGGTCCGGGACCGTCGGGTCCGGTGTCAGGTCCAGCGCGTCCAGGACGGCGGCGGTGGGGGAGACGGGCGCGTCGCTCATGCCCCAGAGCGTGCCACGGCCAGGGCTGCGGTGTTGTCGGTCGGACCGAGGCTGCGCTCCGCTGCGGGCGCGTGCCGCCGGCGCGGCCCGCACCCTCCGCTGCGCTCCGCCTCAGTTCCGCTTCCTGTGGTCGGACTGAGGCTGCGCTCCGCTGCGGGCGCGTGCCGCCGGCGCGGCCCGCACCCTCCGCTGCGCTCCGCCTCAGTCCTCGAAGGTGTTGAGCAGCGAGTGCGCCGCGCGCTCCAGGTAGTCCCACAGCTCGGCCTTGTGCAGGGGGGCCAGGTCGAGGGTGTCCACCGCGGCGCGCATGTGGCGCAACCAGCGGTCGCGCGCGTCGGGGTTGACCTTGAACGGGGCGTGCCGCATGCGCAGGCGCGGGTGGCCGCGCTGCTCGCCGTAGGTCGTCGGGCCGCCCCAGTACTGCTCGAGGAACATCGTCAGCCGCTCGGCGGCGGGGCCGAGGTCCTCCTCGGGGTACATCGCGCGCAGCACCGGGTCGTCGGCGACGCCGCGGTAGAACTCGTCGACGAGCCGCACGAACGTGTCGTGCCCGCCGACGGCCGCGTAGAACGAGTCGGGTCTCACGCCGACCATCCTCACACGCACGCGCGGGCGCCAGGACGAGGCGTCGGTCACCCCGACCCGGACGCGGGGACCGGGCCGCGCACCCCCCTCAGAGCCCGAGCTCCGCCAGCACCGGCAGCCCCGCCCGGACGACCTCCTGCGCGTCGGTGGCGGTCGACGCGGCGAGCGCGAGGGTCGCGAGGCGGCGGCACTCGTCGAGCGGGGTCGCGGCGAGCACGGCGGCGACGTCGGGAAGCGCGCGCGACGTCATCGACAGCGACGTGACCCCGAGCCCGACGAGCACCACGGCGAGCGCGGGCACCGCGGCGGCCTCGCCGCAGACGCCGACGGGACGGCCCTGCTGGGCGCCGCCGCGGCACGTCGCCGCGACGAGCTGGAGCACGGCGGGCTGCCACGCGTACGACAGGTGCGCGACGGCACCGAGCACGCGGTCGGCGGCCATCGTGTACTGCGTGAGGTCGTTGGTGCCGATGCTCGCGAACGACGCGTGCGCGAGGATCGGGCCGGCGAGCAGCGCGGCGCTCGGCACCTCGACCATGACGCCGGCCGTCTCCAGCCCGTGCCGCGCGCACGCGGCGACGAACTCCTGGGCCTCGTCGACGGTCGCGACCATGGGGGCCATGACCCAGACCGTCGCCGACTCGGCGGCCGCCGCGCGCGCGATCGCCGTGAGCTGGTCCTCGAGGACCTCGGGGTGCGCGACGGACGTGCGCAGGCCCCGCACGCCGAGCGCGGGGTTGGCCTCGGCGTCACCGGCGAGGAAGGGCAGCGGCTTGTCGGCGCCCGCGTCGAGGGTGCGCACGACCACCTTGCGCCCGGGGAAGGCGGCGAGGACCTGCCGGTAGGCGGCGACCTGCTCGTCGAGGCCGGGCGCCTCGTCGTGGTCGAGGAACACGAACTCCGTGCGGAAGAGCCCGACACCCTCGGCACCCTGCGAGGCGGCGTCGAGCGCGTCCTGCGGGCTGCCGACGTTCGCGAGCAGCTCGACGCGGTGCCCGTCGGCGGTGCGCCCCTGGCCGTCGAACGTGCGGACCTGCGCGGCGAGCGCTCGAGCGGCGGCGACCTGCGCCGCGTCGGGCGCGACGGTCACCGTCCCCGCACCGCCGTCCACGAGGACCTCGACTCCCTCGTCGACGGTGGTCTCGATGCCGCGTGCGGCGACGACGCACGGGATGCCGCGCGCGCGGGCGAGGATCGCGGTGTGCGAGGTGGGTCCGCCCGCACCGGTGACGATGCCGAGCACCTGCGCGGGGTCGAGCGTCGCGACGAGCGCGGGCGCGATGTCGGTGGCGACGAGCACGTACGGCTGGTCGCGCTCGGGGAGGCCGGGCGCGGGCCGGCCGGTGAGGTCGGCGACGAGCCGGTCACGCACGTCCTCGATGTCGCGCACGCGCTCGGCGAACAGCCCGCCGAGGGCCGCGAACTGCTCGGCGACCGCGTCGGCGGCCTCCCACACCGCGCGCTCGGGCACGAGCCGGTCGGTGAGCACGCGCTGCTCGGCGTCGGCGACGAGCGTGGGGTCGGCGGCGATCGCGGCGGTGGCGTGCAGCAGGTCCGCGCTCTCGCCCTCGGCGCGCGTCGCGGCCGCGTCGAGCGCGGCCTGGACCCGGGCGGACGCCTCCCCGACGCGCGCCGCCTGCGCCGCGTAGTCGCTCCCGGGCGGGAGGCGGCGCCCCGACGGCGGTTCGGCGACGGGCTCGGGCAGGAAGGCCGCGGGCCCGACGGCACGGCCGGGGCCCACCCCGATGCCGGTGACGACGGTGGGCGGGTGGGGGCTCACGGTGCTGCGACCTCCTCGTCGACGTTGCAGGGCAGTGTCGTCCGTGGGGGCGTCGGAATGCCAGCGGACACGCACCGGCCCCGCGGCCGGACCGGGGTTAGGCTTGACGACGCGCGCCGACCGGCCGGCGCCGATGACCTGGGGAGTTCCATGAGCAAGGCAGAGCAGATCCTCGCTGCGCTGGGCGGCGACGGGAACGTCGTCGACCTGGAGCCGTGCATCACGCGGCTGCGCGTGGAGGTCAGCGACGCCCACCTGGTCGACGAGACGGCTCTCAAGGCCAGCGGCGCGTTCGGCGTCGTGCGGTCGGGGCACATCGTCCAGGTGATCGTCGGTCCCGAGGCCGACAACCTGGCGGCGGAGCTCGAGTCGCTGCGCTGACCTGTCGACCTTCCCGGCCGGACCGCTCCTGCGGCCCGGCCGGTGGCGTTCCCGGGCGCTGACGACGGCACCCGTCCCGGACGTGGGCGTCGAAGCCGGACCCCGGACGGGCCGCCGAGCGCACGGGGTGCGCCCAGCGGCGGTGCCGGTCAGGCGGAGTCGCCGGGCGGTGCCGCACGACGCGCGTCGCGCTGCTCCACGGCGTCGTGGACGGGCGTGTCGTGCGGGTCGCGCGGGAGCGGCACGTCCTGCGTCTCCTCGTCCTGCGGCCCGGTGGCGTGCTCCGGGTCGTCCTGACCCTCGTCGGGCTCGGCCGCCGGCGCGGACGGCTCGATGCCCGCGAGCTCGTCGCGGTGGGCCTTGAGCAGGTCGCGCTGACCGGCGAGCGGCACGGCGGCACGCTCGAGCACGTCGCGCGTCGCGGTCCGCAGCGCACGCGCCACGTCCCACTGCATCGCGGGCGACGTGCGCACCTTGAGCCGCAGCGTGATCGCGTCGGCGCTGAGCCGCTCGATGCCCGTGATGGTCGGCGTGCCCTGCAGGTGCGCGCCCAGGGCGGGATCCGACTCGACGCGTGCCGCGGCCTCGTGCAGGAGCGTGCGCACCTCGTCGAGGTCCGCGAAGTAGTCGACGTCGATCTCGACGACGGCGGTCGCCCAGCCCTGCGTCTTGTTGCCGACGCGCAGCATCGTGCCGTTGGGGACGTACCAGAGCGTGCCGTCGGAGTCGCGGATCTTGGTGACGCGCAGCGTCACGGCCTCGACGGTGCCCGTCGCGGGACCGACGTCGACGACGTCACCCACGCCGTACTGGTCCTCGAGCAGCATGAACAGACCCGTCAGGAAGTCCTTGACGAGGCTCTGCGCGCCGAACCCGAGGGCGACGCCGACGATGCCGGCGGACGCGATGAACGGCGCGATGTTGACGCCGAGCTCGGCGAGGACGAGCAGCACCATGATAGTCCCCACGACGACCGTCGCGGTCGACCGCAGGACCGACCCGAGCGTGCGGGCGCGCTGTGCGCGGCGGGCGGTCGCGAGCGGGTCGGCGGCGCGCAGGAGCGTGCGCGCGACGT
This sequence comes from Cellulomonas sp. H30R-01, assembly GCF_010119915.1. Taxonomy (NCBI): domain Bacteria; kingdom Bacillati; phylum Actinomycetota; class Actinomycetes; order Micrococcales; family Cellulomonadaceae; genus Cellulomonas; species Cellulomonas sp. H30R-01. Next base: position 866,558 of record NZ_CP048210.1, read on the forward strand.
CGGAGTCGCCGAGCGGGCGCATGACGCCGCGCTGGAACCACGGGGTGCCGTCGGCGACGTGGTCGGTGACGCCGCGGATCGCGCGTCGCAGCAGGACCAGCGTGATGCTGCCGACCGCGACGATGATGAGGATCCGCAACGGCAGCCCGAGGAACCACTCGAGCCACGCGTTGGGCGACGTCTTGTCGTCGGGCAGCAGCTCCGGGTCCGACGAGGACGGGCTGGGCGTGGGTGCCGCGGCGAGCACGAGGGCGACGGCGCGGCTCATCGGACGGCCCCCGTGCGGTCGGCGACGAACTGCAGCTGCTCGACGGTCAGCGCGACCGAGCGTGACAGCGCGCGGGCGCCGTGCCCGACGCCGGTCTCCCGGCGCACGAGGACGGGCGACCGGTCGACGTCGGCGCTCGTCGCGGCCTGGAGCGCGGCGGCGAGCTTGCGGGCGTGCAGCGGGTCGACGCGCGTGTCGCCCTCGAACACGGTGAACAGCGTCGCCGGGTAGGCGGTGCCGTCGACGACGCGGTGGTAGGGCGAGTACCCGAGCAGCCAGCCGAGCTCGACGGGGTCGTCGGCGTCGCCGTACTCCTCGGTCCACGTCACGCCGAGCCCGAACCGCTGGTAGCGGACCATGTCGAGCAGGGGGGCGGAGCACACGACGGCCGCGAACAGGTCGGGGCGCTGCGTGAGCGCGGCGCCGACGAGGAGGCCGCCGTTGGACCCGCCCCAGCACGCGAGCCGGTCGGGGGTGCTCCACCCACCGGCCACGAGGTGCTCCGCGACGGCGTGGAAGTCGTCGAACACGTTCTGCTTGTGCGCGCGCATGCCCGACCGGTGCCAGTCCTCGCCCTCCTCGCCACCTCCGCGCAGGTTCGCGACGACGTACACGCCGCCGGCCTCGACCCACGCGAGCGTCGCGGCCGAGTACGCGGGGTCGAGCGAGATCTGGAAGCCGCCGTAGCCGTAGAGGATCGTCGGGGCGGGTGCGAGCGGGCGCCCGTCGGCGTCGAGCGCGTCGGTCCGGGCGAGCACGAACGCGCGCACGACCGTCCCGTCGGCGCTCGCGACCTCGACCTGCTGCGCGCGCACGGGAGGCACGTCCGCGACGGTCCCGGGCGGGGCGGCCCACAGCGCCGTCGTCCGGGTGCCCGCGTCGAACCGCTGCACGCTCGGCACCGTCGTGTGGTCCGTGTAGGAGAACCACACGTCGGGCCCGCCGTCGGGTCGCGTGACGAGCCCGGACACCGACCCGAGGCCGGGCAGGTCGACCACGCCCAGCGGTGCACCTGTCGTGGGGTCGTGCAGGGTCACCTCCGACACGGTGTGGCGACGCCACGACGCCACGAGCAGCGTCGGCGTGCGGTCGTCCCCGCCGCCGTCGGTGAACGCGACGTCCTCGAGCACGGCCGTCGGGTCCTCCGCGAGGAGCGTGCGCCAGTGCGGCGCGCCCGGGGTCGTCGGGTCCGTGACCGCGACCCTCCCGCGTGGCGCGTCGAGGTCGGTGTGGACGTACAGGCGCCCGTCGCGCCCGATCCACGCGCCGGTCTGCGCGTCCAGACCCACGGCGACCTCGACGAACGTCGGCGCCTCGACGCCGCCGTCGGCCGTGAGGTCCGCGATCCAGACGTCGGTGCGCGGCGCCGTCCCCGCGGACGCCGACACGATCAGCCACCGGCCGTCGCGCGAGACGGACACGCCGTAGTAGTTCGTGAGGTCGAGCCCGTCGCCGAACACCTGCACGTCGCTGTCGGGCGACGTCCCGACCCGGTGCAGCCAGACCCGCCGGTGGTACTGCTGCTCGTCGGCCGGCACGAGGTCGGGCGCGAGGCGGCGCACGTAGAAGAACGCCTCGCCGCCGGGCAGCCACGCGACGGGGGAGTAGCGGGCGCGGTCGACGGGACCGTCGACGAGCTCGCCCGTCGTCACGTCGAGCACGTGCAGCACGCTCTCCTCGGTGCCGCCGTGCGACACCTGGTACGCGAGCAGACGGCCCTCCTTCGACGGCTGCCACGAGTCGAGCGTCGTCGTGCCCGCGGGGTCGAGCGCGACGGGGTCGATCAGCACGCGCTCGCGACGACCGCCCTCGGCGTCCGGGTCGGGCTCGGAGACGAGCACGACCGCGTGCTCCTGCTCGCCGGTGCGCCGCACGAAGAAGTACCGGTCGCCGCGCCACGCGGGAGCCCCGACGACGCCTGCGCCGAGCAGCTCGCGCAGCCGCGTCGTGAGCCGCTCCGCGGACCAGGGGCCGTCGCCGACCCGGGCCGTGAGCGCCTGGCGGTAGTCGGCGTACAGCGCGTCCTGCGCCTGCGACCACGTGCGGGTGGCGTCGTCGTCGGCGTCCTCGAGCCAGCGGTACGGGTCGGCGACACGGTGACCGTGCAGGTCCTCGACGAGATCCAGGCGGTGGGCGGACGGGTAGGGGCGCAGTGCAGGGGCCGTCATGGTCCGCAAGGCTACGACGCGCTCCTGGCCCCCCGCGTCCGAGGCTCGCAGGCGCCCGCCGACGGCTGACGGCACCGGCGTCCACCCGTGTCGCCGCTGGTCGGCGCGCCCTCTCGTCCTGCGTTCCGCCGGGGGCCTCTGGCAGGATCGGTGCGTGGCCGACGACCAGCAGACCCCCTCCGAAGCGCTCCTGCGTCTCGCGGCCGCCTACGACATCACCCCCGACTACTGGGGGTTCGACGGGCAGCACAAGATCGCGTCGGCCGCGACCCTGCAGGGCGTGCTGAAGGCGCTCGGGGTCGACGCGTCGTCGCCGGAACGGATCGAGCTCGCGCTCGCGCACCGCGAGGACCAGCCGTGGCGGCGCACGCTCCCGCCGGTCGTCGTCGTCCGGGAGGGCCGACAGGCGCACGTGCCCGTGCACGTGACGCACGAGGACGCCGTCGACGTCTGGCTCGAGCTCGACCCGGAGGCCGGCGGCGGGCGCCGCGAGGTCACGCAGGCCGACGTGCCGGTGCCGCCCCGCTCCGTCGACGGCCGGCTCGTGGGGCGTGCGACGTTCACCCTGCCGGCGGACCTGCCGCTCGGCTGGCACGAGATCCACGCCGAGGGACCGAGCGCGAACGCCCGCAGCGCCGTCATCGTGACCCCGGACCGGCTGGAGCTGCCGGACACGCTCGACGCGGGGCGCGCCTGGGGCTTCATGGCGCAGCTGTACTCGGTGCGCTCGCGGCGGTCGTGGGGGGTGGGCGACCTGGTCGACCTGGCCGACCTGGGAGCGATGACCGCGCGCCGCGGTGCCGACTTCCTGCTCATCAACCCGCTGCACGCCGCCGAGCCGCAGGTCCCGCTCACGCCGTCGCCCTACCTGCCGACCACCCGACGGTTCGTCAACCCGCTGTACCTGCGCGTCGAGGAGGTGCCGGAGGCCGCGTACCTGTCGGCCGCGGACCGGACGCTCGTCGAGTGGGCGGGCGAGCAGGCGATCGCGCTCGACACCGACCCGGGTCCGATCGACCGCGACGCCGCGTGGACGGCCAAGCGCGCCGCGCTCGAGGTCGTCTTCGCGTTCGAGCGGTCCGCCGCGCGCCAGGCGGCATTCGACGCGTTCGTCGAGGAGCAGGGTCCGGGGCTCGACACGTTCGCGCTGTGGTGCGCGCTCGCGGAGAAGCACGGGCCCGACCTGCGCACGTGGCCCACCGAGCTGCTCGACCCGGGCTCCGACGCGGTGGCCGCCGCGGGCGTCGAGCTCGCCGAGCGCGTGACCTTCCACCGCTGGCTGCAGTGGGTCGCCGACGAGCAGCTGTCCGACGCGCACCGCGCGGCCCTCGACAACGGGATGACGATCGGGATCATGCACGACCTCGCCGTCGGCGTGCACCCGCAGGGCGCCGACGTGTGGTCCCTCGGCGAGGTGCTCGCGCGTGGCGCGAGCGTCGGTGCGCCGCCCGACATGTACAACCAGCAGGGGCAGAACTGGTCGCAGCCGCCGTGGCAGCCGGACGCCCTCGCGCGCGCCGCGTACCGGCCCTACCGCGACATGCTCCGCACCGTGCTGCGGCACGCGGGAGCGATCCGCATCGACCACGTGCTGGGCCTGTTCCGTCTGTGGTGGGTGCCCGAGGGGGCCGCGAGGCCGTCCGAGGGCGCCTACGTCCGGTACGACCACGAGGCGCTCGTCGGCATCCTCGCGCTCGAGGCCTACCGTGCGGGCGCGATCGTCATCGGCGAGGACCTCGGCGTCGTCGAGCCCTGGGTGCGCGACTACCTGTCCGAGCGCGGCATCCTCGGCACGTCGGTCCTGTGGTTCGAGCGCGACATGAACGGCGACCCGCTCGCGCCCGAGGACTACCGCGAGCTCGTCCTCGCGACCGTCACGACGCACGACCTGCCCCCGACCGCGGGTTACCTCGCGGGCGAGCACGTCGCGATCCGCGAGCGCCTCGGTCTGCTCACCGAGCCCGTCGCGACCGTCCGGGCGGCGGCGGCCGCCGAGCGTGACCGCATGCTCGCCGCGCTGCGGGCGCGCGACCTCCTCGGGGACGACCCGTCCGAGCGCGAGATCGTCGAGGCGATGCACCGGTACGTGCTCGCGACGCCGTCCGTGCTCGTCGGGGTGTCGCTCGCCGACGCCGTGGGGGAGCGCCGCGCGCAGAACCAGCCCGGCACGGACCAGGAGTACCCGAACTGGAAGGTGCCGCTCGCGGACAGCGCCGGGCAGGTGGTCCTGGTGGACGACCTGTTCACCAACGCGCGCCTGCACTCGCTCGCGCAGGTGCTCAACGAGGGTCGCTGGTCGATCACCCCCTGACCGCAGCCGCGGCTGCGTGGGAGCATCGGCGGATGCCTGCACCGGTTCTCCGCCGCCTGCGCGTCGTCGGCAACACCGGCTCCGGCAAGACGACGCTCGCACGCGCGGCTGCCGCGCGCCTCGGGGTCGGGCACCTCGAGCTCGACGCGGTGTTCTGGGCCGAGGAGTGGACGAAGCGCGACCTCCCCGAGGCGCACGCGATCGTGCGGGAGTTCCTCGCCTCGCCTCAGGCGCGCGACGGCTGGGTCGTCGACGGCAACTGGAACTCGCACCGGCAGGGTCTGCTGGACGACGCCGACGCGCTCGTCTGGCTCGACTACCCGCGCCGTGTCGTCATGCGGCGCGTCGTCGCCCGGACGCTGCGCCGCGGGCTGCTGCGACAGGAGCTGTGGCACGGCAACCGGGAGCGGCTGCGCAACCTGCTGCGCCGCGACCCCGACGAGAACGTCGTCCTGTGGTCGTGGACGCAGCACGCCCGCTACCGCGCCCAGTACGGGCTGCTGCACGACGCGGGCGGGGTCGTCGTGGTCCGCCTGCGGCACCCGCGCGAGACCCGTCGCTGGCTGGAGTCCTTGCGCCCGCTGGCCGCGCGCTCGTCGTCCGAGCCCGGCTGACCGCACCGTCGACGGTGGCCCGGCGGGCGTGCCGCCCGGGCCACCGTCGAGCCGTCACGCCCTGCGGCGGTCCGTCTCCTGCGCGGCGAGCGCGCGCCGCACGCCGTCGCGGTTCTCGGCGACGAGCCGGCGCAGCGCGGGCGCGGCGTCCGCCTGCGACGCGAGCCACGCGTCGGTCGCACCGAGGACGTCCACGCCGTCGTGGTCGGCGAGGTCCGTCGGGTACAGGCCGAGGACGATGTTCTGCGCCATCTCGTTCGTCTTGGCGGCCCACACGGTGGCGAGCGCGGTGAAGTACGGCTCGACGTAGGGGAGCAGCAGAGAGCGGTCGTGCACGCGCCCGAAGCCCGCGATGGTGGCGGCCTGGATCGCGTTCGGCAGGTCGTCGCCGTCCACGACGGCGGCCCACGCGGCAGCCTTGGCCTCGGCGGTCGGGATCGCGGCGCGTGCGGCGGCCGCCGCCCGCTGACCCGTCGCGGTCGCGTCGGCCGAGAGCTGCACGGCGATGTCCGTCTCGCCTGCCCGGCCACCGGTGACGAGCGACGTGAGGAGCTCCCAGCGCAGGTCGGTGTCGATCGTGAGGCCGTCGAGCTGCTCACGACCGTCCAGCAGGGCGGCGACCGCGTCGAGCTGGGCGTCGGTCTCCGCACGTGCGGCGAACGCCTTGACGAGCTGGAGCTGGGTGTCGGACCCCGCCTCGGCGGATCGGGCCAGCTCGAGCAGCCGGTCGGCGGCCGCGACGGCCGTCGTCTGCCGGTGCTCGGGCGCGACGTACAGGTCGAGCGACGTCGTGAGCTGGCGCAGCAGCACGAGGACGACCGACGAGTCGGTCTCGTGGAGGATGTTGCCGAGCACGAGGTCGACGAAGTCGCGGGCGGGCGTCTCGCCGTCGCGCGTCGCGTCCCACGCCGCCGTCCACACGAGCGTGCGCGGCAGCGAGTCGTCGAACGCGCCGAGGTGCTCGATGGCGGCCGCGAGCGACTGCTCGTCGAGCCGGATCTTCGCGTACGCGAGGTCGTCGTCGTTCACGAGCACGAGGGCCGGGCGGCGTCGGCCGACCAGCTGCGGGACCTCGGTGCGCGCTCCGTCGACGTCGAGCTCGAGGTGCAGCGTGCGCGCGAGCCGGCCCGTCGCCGCGTCGAGGTCGTAGCCGCCGATCGCGAGGCGGTGCGGGCGCTGCACGGGGTGCTCGTCGGGCACCTCCTGCAGGACGGCGAACGACGTGATCGTGCCGTCCGCGTCGACCTCGATCTCGGGGCGCAGCAGCGTGACGCCGGCCTTCTCGAGCCAGAGCGCCGACCACGACGACAGGTCGCGGCCGCTGGTGGTCTCGAGCTCGGTGAGCAGGTCGCGCAGCTCGGTGTTGCCCCACGCGTGCTTCGCGAAGTAGGCGCGCACGCCGGCGAAGAACTGGTCCTGCCCGACCCACGCCACGAGCTGCTTGAGGACGCTCGCGCCCTTCGCGTAGGTGATGCCGTCGAAGTTGACCTCGACGTCCTCGAGGTCGCGCATGTCGGCGACGATCGGGTGCGTCGACGGCAGCTGGTCCTGGCGGTACGCCCAGTTCTTCTCCAGCGAGGAGAACGTCGTCCACGCGCTGGTCCAGGCCGTGGCCTGGGCGGTCGCGAGGGTCGAGACGTACTCGGCGAACGACTCGTTGAGCCACAGGTCGTCCCACCACCGCATGGTCACGAGATCGCCGAACCACATGTGCGCGAGCTCGTGCAGGATCGTGACCGCGCGGCGCTCGATGGTCGCCTCGGGGACCTTGGAGCGGAACACGTAGGACTCGAGGAACGTCACCGCGCCCGCGTTCTCCATCGCACCCGCGTTGAACTCGGGGACGAAGAGCTGGTCGTACTTCGCGAACGGGTAGGGGACGCCGAACTTGTCCTCGAAGAACGCGAAGCCCGCGCGCGTGATGTCGAGGATGTTGTCGGTGTCGAGGTGCTCGGCGAGCGAGCCGCGCACGTAGACGCCGAGCGGGATCGTCCGGCCGTCGCTGCTCGTGAGCTCGCCGTGCTCGGCGTGGTAGGGCCCTGCGATGACGGCCGTGATGTACGACGACATGCGGGGCGTGGTCTCGAACCGCCACGTGGCGGTGCCCTTGTCGGCGCCGCCGTTGCGGTTGACCCCGCCCTCGACAGGCTCGGGCTCGCCGACCTGCGGGTAGTTCGACACCACGACCCAGTGGGCGGGAGCGGTCACGGTGAACGTGAACGTCGCCTTGAGGTCGGGCTGCTCGAACACCGCGAACACGCGGCGGGAGTCGGCGACCTCGAACTGCGAGTACAGGTAGACCTCGTCGTCGACCGGGTCGACGAAGCGGTGCAGGCCCTCGCCCGTGTTCATGTACGCCGCGTCCGCCACGACCACGAGCTCGTTGTCGGCGGCCAGGTCGTCGAGCCGGATGCGCGAGTCGGCGAACACGTCGGCGACGTCGAGCGCACGGCCGTTGAGCGTGACCTCGTGCACCGTCGGGGCGATGAGGTCGATGAACGTGCTCGCACCGGGCGTCGCCGTGAACCGCACGACGGACCGCGACGCGAACGTCGCCGGTCCGGTCGTCAGGTCGAGGGTGACGTCGTACGACTGCGGGCTGACGACCGCGGCACGCTCGCGCGCCTCGGCACGGGTGAGGTTCTCAGCGGGCACGCTGGCTCTCCTTCGAGAAGGGGTACGGCTCGTGGCCGGGACCGATCATCGCACGCGTGCCCGTGCGGTCCGCCGCCCTGCGCGCGCACTCCTGTGGGGGCGCGTCCCGAGGCGTGGGCTGTGGACGGCTCGATGTGCACCGGACGGTGGGCGCGGGTGAGACTGCGGTCGACCGCGCCCGCGGTCGACGCCTGACCCGAGGAGCACCCGTGACCGTCACCGACACCCGCCCCGTCGTGGACTTCTGGTTCGACCCGGCCTGCCCGTGGGCGTGGCTCACGTCGCGCTGGATGGACGAGGTGGCGAAGGTGCGCGACGTCGACGTCCGGTGGCACGTCATGAGCCTGTCGGTCCTCAACGAGGGCCGCGACCTGCCCGAGAAGTACCGCGCGCTGATGGACGACTCGTGGGCGCCCGTGCGTATGCTGGTCGCCGCGGCGCGCGACCACGGCGACAAGGTGCTCAAGCCCCTCTACGACGCGCTCGGCTCGCGTCGCCACACCGACCGCCGCACCGACACGGCCGCGATCGTCGCCGAGGCGCTCGCCGAGGTCGGCCTGCCCGAGGAGCTCGCCGCCGTCGGCGCGACGGACGAGGTGGACGACCTGCTGCGCGCGTCGCACGGCGAGGCGATCACGCTCGTCGGCGACGAGGTCGGCACCCCGGTCGTCGCGATCGGCGGGGTCGGCTTCTTCGGCCCGGTCATCACGCCCGCCCCGACCGGCGAGGACGCCGGGAAGCTCTTCGACGGGCTCGCGCTCGTCACCCAGGTGCCCGGCTTCTACGAGCTCAAGCGCACGCGCACCGTCGGCCCCGCCGTCTGACGCGGGGCGCGCGGGGGACCCGTCCGGGACACGGTCGGTCGGGTCCCTGCTGCGCGCCCGCCGCCGCGCACCGACCGGCGCGGGTGGCTCGTCGGGTTCGTCCCGTGTGATCCTGGTCGACGCCCGCGCCCCCGGACTCAGGAGGACCATGACGTCGCAGCGGACGATCCGGACCCTGGTGATCGTCGACGCCGTCCTCGTCGTCGCGTTCCTCGTGCTTCTCGTCGTGACCCTCGCGACGCGCTCGGGAGGCGGCGGTGAGGCCGCCTCCACGGCGTCGCCGACGACGTCCGCCAGCGCGAGCAGCGCCCCCGCGGACGAGTTCCGGCTGCCCAGCGGCAACATCGCGTGCGCGATGTCCGGCGACGGTGTCACCTGCACGATCGCGAGCTACACGTACGCCGCGCCCGAGGTCCCGGGATGCACCGGCGACACCGGCCACGTCCTCACGCTCGGCGCCGACGGCGTCGCCTTCGCGTGCGAGGAGGGCCCGGCGCCCACCGTCGCGGGTTCGGACGTCCGGACGCTCGAGTACGGGTCCGAGACGCGCGTCGACGGGTACACGTGCAAGAGCGGGACCGACGGCGTGACGTGCACGGATGCCGACGGTGTGGGCTTCCGGCTCGCACGCGCGTCCTGGACCCCGCTGCCCTGACCCTCCTGCCGGCCGGACCGGGGACGACGGACGGCCCGGCGCGCGCGCACCGGTCCGTCCGTCGACGCCTCACCAGATCCGCACGCGCTCCTCTGGGTCGAGGTACAGCGCGTCGCCGGGCTGCACGTCGAACGCCTCGTAGTAGGCGTCGACGTTGCGCACGACGCCGTTGCAGCGGAACTCGTTGGGCGAGTGCGGGTCGGTCGCGAGCCGGCGCACGACCTCCTCGTCGCGGCCCTTCGACTGCCACACCTGCGCCCAGCCGAGGAAGACGCGCTGCGCACCCGTCAGACCGTCCACGACCGGCGCCTCGGCGAGCGGGCGGCCCAGCGCGATCTCGTACGCGGCGAGCGCGATCGACAGGCCGCCCAGGTCACCGATGTTCTCGCCGATCGTCAGCGCGCCGTTGACCTTGTGCGAGCCGTTCAGCTGCGCGGGGGAGAACTCGCCGTACTGGTCGACGAGCGCCTTGGTGCGCTTCTCGAACTCGGCGCGGTCCTCCGCGGTCCACCAGTCCTCGAGCCGGCCGGCACCGTCGTACTTCGAGCCCTGGTCGTCGAACCCGTGCCCGATCTCGTGCCCGATGACCGCACCGATCCCGCCGTAGTTCACGGCGTCGTCGGCGTCGGCGTCGAAGAACGGCGGCTGCAGGATCGCCGCGGGGAAGACGATCTCGTTCATCCCCGGGTTGTAGTACGCGTTGACCGTCTGCGGGGTCATGAACCACTCGTCGCGGTCCAGCGGCTTGCCGATCTTGTCCAGCTCGCGGTCCTGCTCGAACGCGTTCGCGCGGCGCACGTTGCCGAGCAGGTCGTCGGGGGACACCTCGAGGGCCGAGTAGTCGCGCCAGCGCACGGGGTAGCCGATCTTCGGCGTGAACGCCTCGAGCTTCGCGAGCGCCTTCGCGCGCGTCTCCTCGCCCATCCAGTCGAGCCGCGCGATCGACTGGCGGTACGCCTCGACGAGGTGCGCGACGAGCTCGTCCATGCGCTCCTTGTGGTTCGGCGGGAAGTGCCGCTCGACGTACACCTTGCCGACGGCCTCGCCGAGCACGCCCTGCACGAGCCCGACGCCGCGCTTCCAGCGGTCGCGCAGCTCCTGCGCACCCGTGAGCGTCCGGCCGTAGAAGTCGAAGTTCGCCTCGACGAGCGCGTCGGGCAGGAACGGTGCCCGGTCGCTGACCACGTGGTACGCCAGCCAGGCCTTCCACGCGTCGAGCGGCTCGCTCGCCCACAGCGCGGCGAACCCCTCCGCGAACGACGGCTCGCGCACGACGAGGTCGTCGAGCGCACCCGCGGGCGCACCGAGCGCGTGTGCCCACGCGACCCAGTCGAACCCGGGCGCGCGCTCGGCGAGCGCCGCGAGCGTCATCGGGTTGTAGGTGAGGTCGGCGTCACGGTCCTTCACGACGTCCCAGTGGTGCGACGCCAGCTTCGTCTCGAGGTCGACGACGGCGCCCGCGAGCGCGTCGGCGGCGGCCTCGTCGGCCGCGACGCCCGCGAGCCGGAGCATCCGCGCGACGTGCGGGCGGTACGCCGCGAGCACCTGCGCGTACTGCGCGTCGCGGTAGTACGACTCGTCGGGCAGGCCGAGCCCGGACTGCGCGAGGTACACGACGTAGCGCTCGGGGTCCTTCGCGTCGTTGTCGACCCAGAAGCCGACCGCCGACGCCGCACCCGTGCGCTGCAGCGCGCCGAGCGCGGCGGTGAGCTCGTCACGGGTCGTCGCGCCGTCGACGAGGTCGAGGTCCTCGCGCAGCGGCTCGAGCCCGCGGGCCTCGATCGTCGCGGTGTCCATGAACGACGCGTACACCGCGCCGATCTTCGCCTCGACGCCGTCGCCCCCACCGGCCTCGGCGGTCGCGGCGGCATCCGCGATGATGTCGCGGACCTGCTCCTCCGCCTGGTCGTGCAGGGCGCGGAACGCGCCGTCCATGGCCCGGTCGGCGGGGATCTCGTGGGCCGCGACCCACCTCCCGTTGACGTGGGCGAAGAGGTCGTCCTGGGGTCGGGTGGCCGGGTCGAGGGCGGTGAGGTCGATGCCGCTGCGCGTCATGGGCACAGCCTACGGACGCGGGAGCGCTCGTCGCGGACCGGTGCGGCAGGATGACCCCATGCGGATCCATGTCGCCTCCGACCATGCCGGTTTCGAGCTCAAGGTCGCGCTCGTCGAGCACCTGCGCTCCGAGGGCCACGACGTCGTCGACCACGGTGCCGACGCGTACGAGGCGCTCGACGACTACCCGCCGTTCTGCTTCGCCGCGGGCGAGGCCGTGGTCGCGGAGCCCGGAAGCCTCGGCGTCGTGATCGGCGGATCGGGCAACGGCGAGCAGATCGCCGCGAACAAGGTCACCGGGGTGCGCGCGGCGCTCGCCTGGAACCTCGACACCGCGCGCCTGGGCCGCCAGCACAACGACGCCAACGTCGTCGCGATCGGCGCCCGCCAGCACTCGGTCGACGAGGCGATCGCGCTCGTCGACGCGTTCGTCGCCGAGCCGTTCAGCCAGGACCCGCGCCACCAGCGCCGCATCGACCAGCTCGCCGAGTACGAGCGCACGCGCGGCTGACGCGCCTGCTCGCCGGGCCCGGGCGGACGCGCGGCTGAGGCGCACCCGACGCGAGCCTGCGCGCCGAGCGCGAGCGCCAGGGAGCGAGCTCCAGGGCGCGGTCGGCCGACGAGGTCGACCGGGCGGACGGGCGCGCGAGGACGACCCGCGCGCACCGTCCTCCGGTCAGAACACCCAGCTGCACACCGGCGCGACCGGCCAGCCGAACGCCGAGGCGGCCCCCTGCACCGCCTCCGCGCGGACCGGCGAGACGAGCCCGGCCCGGACCTGCGCGGCGAGCGAGCGCCCGCCGAGGTAGAGCGCGCCCAGCTCGCGCACGTCGAGCGCGACGTCCGCGCCGTCCTCCGTGCGCTCGACGCGAGCCTCCCACGCCCCGTCCGTCGGGCTGGTCGCCGTGGTGACGCGCCAGCGTCCCGCGTTGGCCGGCAGCAGCGCGTCCCGGACGTCCAGCACGACGTCGACGGGTGCGGCGTAGCGACGCGCCGTGAGTGCCGCCGGCACGTCCAGCAGCCGGACCCACAGGTTGTCGACCATCTTCGGCACGATGCCGCGCGGGTCCACGAGCTGGTGCAGCAGCGCGTCGTCGACCGGGAGCATCGGCCCCTCGACCGTCGCGGTGAGGTCGAGGTCGAGCAGGAACGACCACAGCCGGTGCGTGGCGGCCGCGTCGACCGCGACGGCCTCGCGGACGCGGACCTCGTACCGGGGGCCCCCTTCGGTCCACACGTCCTTGCGCCGCAGCGTCGCGTACCCGCGGACCTCGCCCGCGGCGTCGTGGACCGTCGCGAGCCGCAGCGGCTCCCCGCCGTCCCGCCACGCCGGCGGGTCGACGAGCTGACGACGGCGCAGCACCTCGGTGTCCCGTGTGATCCACCCCGGCCGTCCGGCGCCCGCCGCGCGGTGCACGGCGTCGAGCACGTCGCGGTGCGCGAACGCGTCGAGCGTCGTGAAGCGCACCGTGAGGTCGGCCGACCCCGGGACGTCGCGCAGCGCGGCCCCGCGCGACAGCTTGACGCGCAGGTCGTCGGCGGCCGAGCCGTAGCCGAACCGTCCGTAGATCGCGTGCTCCGCGGCGAACAGCGCCGAGACGGGCTCGCCGCGGTCGAGCGAGCGCGTGAAGTGGCTGTCGATCATCGTCGTGAGCAGGCCGCGGCGGCGCTGGTCGGGCCGCACCCCGACCCAGGTGAGACCCGAGCACGCGACGCTGCCGCCGGGGACGGGGAGCGTGAACGGGAAGGACGCGTGGACGGCGGCGAGCGAGCCGTCGGGCGCCTCGACGCCCATCGTGCGGTCGAACGGCACCGTGAGCGGCACGATCGCGTCGGTCTCGGGTGTGGAGTCGAACGCGAACGCCAGGCGGTCGGTCTCGAGGAACTCGGTCTGACGGGTCTCGGGCACGGCGACGACGCGGTACCCCTCGGGCAGGCGGCTCATGGTCGCCATGGTCGCGGGCCGCCAGCGGTGCGCGCGAGCGGTTTCCCGACGACGGACCGGTCCTGCCGCCCTGTTCGTGGCCGCGACCTGCGGATACGCTCGAGCGATGACGACGGGCGCGGTGGTCGGCCCGGGACCCCTCACGCGGATCGTGCTCGCCGTGCGGCGGCGCGTCCTGCGCTCGCAGCGAGGTCTGGCGGGGCTGCTGATCCTGCTGTCGGGCGCGGTCGTCGCCGGGATCGTCCTGCAGTCGCGGTGGGTGCCCCCGTCGACGCTCCTGCTGCTGCTCCTCGCGGGCGTCGTGCTGCTGCGCCTGCACCCGCTCGCGGCGCTCTGCGTCGTGGTCCTCGTCGAGGCGCTCGTCCTCATGCTGGCCGACGTCCCGGCGATGGTGCCCGGGGTGGTGGTCCTCATCGGCGTCGCGACGGTCGTCGCGCTCGTGTTCGCGAACGAGCGCGACCGGCTGGGACTGCGCGGCGCGCCCGGCGGGCACATGCTCGTCGACCTGCGGGACCGGTTGTCCGCGCACGGCCGCGTGCCCGCGCTGCCGGCGGGCTGGTCGGTCGACACCGAGATCCGGTCCGCGCACGCCGACGCGTTCTCGGGCGACTTCATGGTCGCGCGGCTACGCCGCGGGGCGGTGCTCGAGGTCGTGCTCGTCGACGTCTCGGGCAAGGGGCTCGACGCGGGCGTCCGGTCGCTGCAGCTGTCCGGCGCGTTCGGCGGGCTGCTCGGTGCGCTGCCGACCGAGTCGTTCCTGCAGGCGGCCAACGCGTACGTGCTCGACCAGGACTGGGAGGAGGGTTTCGCGACGGCCGTGCACGTCGCCGTCGACCTCTCCTCGGGCGACTACACGGTCGCGTCGGCCGGGCACCCGCCGCCGCTGCACCTGCACGCGGGCGCGGGCCGGCTCGACGTGGTCGACACCGTCGGCAGCCCTGCGCTCGGGGTCGTCGACGACCTGCCGTACCGGCCCCGGTACGGGCGCCTCGAGCCCGGCGACGTGCTGCTGCTCTACACCGACGGGCTGGTGGACACGCCCGGCACGTCGCTGGACCGCGGCCTCGACCGGCTGATGGGCGCGGCCGACCGCGTGCTCGCCCCGCGCGCCGGCGGTGCCGCGGCCGTGCTCGCGGCGGTGCGCGCCGACGACTCGGACGACCGCGCCCTCGTGCTGGTCCGACGCGACTGAGCCGGAGCCCCGGCAGACGGAGCCGCTCACACGGGGATCGGGGCTTGGACCCCTGCCCGGCACCCTCGCGGGCGTCAGCGAGACGGCGGTCAGGCGTCCGAGCCGGCGACGGTCAGTCGGCGGGGAACCAGATCGCCCGCCGGAGCGCGACGCGCGAGCCGTCGGCGGTCCGGGGCGTCCCCTCGGCGACGAGCTGCTCCATCGCGCGCACGCGGTGCCGTGCGGGCGGCGCGCCCTGCGCGTTGACGACGCGCCACCACGGCACTCCCGACCCGGCGCGGCTCATCACCTGACCGACCTGACGCGGTCCGCCGCGGGGTCGCCCACCCTCGCGCACGGCCTGCTCGCTCACCACCTCGGCGACCGTCCCGTAGGTCATGACGCGACCCGACGGGATCGTCGCGACGAGGTCGAGCACGGCCTCGACGTAGTCGTCGTCCACGTCAGCGGGCCTCCGCGTGCCGGTCCACGTCAGACGGCGTCCGCGGGTGCGTCGACCGCGCCCGCCAGCAGCGCGGCGACCGCGGGCAGCGCGCGCGGGTCGGTCTGGACGAGCATCGTCGTGATCGCGGTGCGCTGCCACGCCGGGAGCTGCGCACGGATGTCGTCCGGGGTCCCGACGAGCGCGATCTCGCGCACGAGCTCGGTCGGGACGGCGGCGACGGCCCGCGCCCTGTCGCCCGCGAGGTAGTGCGCCTGGATCTCGTCGCACGCCTCGGCGTAGCCCAGCCGGTCGAGCACGTTGCGGTGGAAGTTCGCACCCTTCGCGCCCATCCCGCCCGCGTAGAGCGCGACGTGGGGACGGATCGTGTCGGCGGCCTGCTCGACGTCGTCGGCCAGGACGACGGGTACCGCGGCCGTGACCTCGAACTCCTCGACCGGCCGGAGCGCGCCGGACCGCTTCGCGAACCCCTCGGCGAGCAGCGCACGGTGCTCGGCGTCCATGCGCGGCGAGTAGAACATCGGCAGCCAGCCGTCGGCGATCTCGGCCGTGAGCGCGGTGTTGCGCGGTCCCTCCGCGGCCAGGTGGATGGGCAGGTCGGCGCGCAGCGGGTGCACGGTCGAGCGCAGCGGCTTGCCGAGGCCCGTGCCCTGGTCCGCGGGGATCGGCAGGCGGAAGAAGTCGCCGTCGTAGGTCACGGGCGCCTCGCGGGCGAGCACCTGGCGGACGACGTCGACGTACTCGCGGGTGCGGGCGAGCGGCCGCGGGTACGGCTGGCCGTACCAGCCCTCGACCACCTGCGGCCCGCTCGCGCCGAGCCCGAGCACGAAGCGCCCGCCGGACAGGTGGTCGAGCGTGAGCGCGGCCATCGCCGCGGCGGTCGGGGTCCGTGCGGACAGCTGCGCGATCGCGGTGCCGAGGCGGATCCGCGACGTGCGGGCGCCCCACCACGCGAGCGGGGTCAGCGCGTCGGACCCGTACGCCTCGGCCGTCCAGACCGAGTCGAAGCCGAGCCGTTCCGCGGCGAGCACGGCCTCCTGCGCGCCCGGCGGCGGGCCGGCCGACCAGTACCCGACGTAGTACCCGAGGCGCATCCGTCCACCCTCCGCTCGACCGGCGCGTCGGCGGTGACGCGCGGCGGTCAGGTTACCGGTCGGTCGCCTCGCGCGGCTGCCCCGGCTCCGGCCGACCCGTCAGGAGACCCGGGAGCGCTCGGCGAGCGTGTTGAGCAGGGCGGCGGCCGTCGCGGCGTCGTCGACCGTGACGACCGTGGTGCGCCCGGCGGTCCGCTCGACGACGAGTGCGTCGCCCGCGCGCAGGACGAACCCGGCCCGACCGTCGAGCGCCACGCGGTATCCCCACCCGCCGAAGTCCCGCAGCGGGCTGATCGTCTCCGCGTGCGCGGCGACGACCTGCTCGAGCGGGACGTGCACGCGCGGCCAGCCGAGCGGCGAGCGTGCGACCAGCCCGGCGGCGCTGACCGTGACGCGCAGGACGAGCATCGTCGCGAGCAGCGCGGCGAGGACGGCGGCGATCGCGAGGAGGAGCCAGGTGTCGAGCACGATCGACAGCACGACCTGGAGCGCGATCACGGGGAGCGCGACGCCGATCGCCGCGGGTGACCACACGCTCGCGGTCCACGCGGCGCGCTCGCCGGGCGCGAGGGGCAGCCGTGCTGCGTCGGCGGGCGGGGCGTCGGTCGTGGTGACGTCGGGGTCCCCGGGCACCAGGAGGGCGGCGACGACGCCGAGCACGAGGCCCGTCGCGAACGCGGCGACGACGACACCCGTGATCGGACCGGTGTCGCGCGCGTCGTCGAGTCCGCGCTGCAGCGCGAGCGAGCCCACGACGAGGACCGCGAGCAGCGCGGCGATGCCGACGGACGTCCCGGCGGCGATGCGGCGCGTGGTCGCCTCGGCGCCGAGCCGCAGGGCGAGCACCCAGCACGACAGCGACAGCAGGACCGACGTGAGGGCGAGCAGCAGCAGCGCAGCCGCGAGGGACGAGAAGTCGTCGGGCGTGCCGCCGGGGCCCCAGTGCGTCGCGACCGGGTCGGGCAGCTCGTCCGCCCACGTCAGCGCCACGAGCACCGCGACGGCGGTGAGCGCGACGGGTGCGACGAGCGTGACCAGGGTGGTCGCTCGGCGGTGGGGGATGGTCGGGCGGCGGTCGGCGGTCACCGGAGGGCCTCCTTGAGCAGGGCGAGCGTGGTCGCGGGCGGGACGTCGAGCCGGCGGGCGGTCTGGACCAGGCGCTCGACGGCCTCGTGCAGCGCGGCGAGGTCGTCGGTGCGGGCGACGACGGCACCGCGCCCGCGGCGGAGCTCGATGACGCCCTCGTCGCGGAGCTCCTGGTAGGCACGCAGCACGGTGTGCAGGTTGATGTCGAGCGAGGTCGAGAGCTCCCGGGCGGCGGGGAGGCGTGCCCCCGCGGTGAGCTCGCCGCGGGCGACGGCACGGCGGACCTGGTCCGCGAGCTGCTGGAACAGCGGCTCGGAGGAGGAGGGGTCGACGCGCAAGAGCATGGTTCAACTCTAGTTGTTCGCACACAACTAGAACAAGAACGAGGTGTGGCGCGTCGGTCCCTGCGCCGGACCCCGGCGACACCGGGGAGCGGACCGACGACCGTGCCGGCAGGGCTCGCCGACCCGGCGGTGACGCGGTCGCGTCAGATGTAGATCGCGGGGTCGTCGACCTCGACGTCGAACGGCGCCGTCTTCGGCCGCAGCCGGATCTGCGCGGGTACGCCGACCGCGATCGCATCGGCCGGGACGTCGTGGATCACGACCGCGTTGGCCCCGACCTGGGCGCCGTTCCCGACCCACACCGGCCCGAGGATCTTGGCGCCCGCACCGACGACGACGCCGTCGCCGAGCGTGGGGTGGCGCTTGCCGCGCCGCATGGACTTGCCGCCGAGCGTCGACCCGTGGAACAGCACCACGTCGTCGCCGACCTCGGCGGTCTCGCCGACGACCACGCCCATGCCGTGGTCGATGAACAGCCGCCGCCCGAGCCGGGCGCCGGGGTGGATCTCGATCCCGGTCGCTGCCCGCGCGAGCTGCGACAGCAGTCGCGCGGGCAGCCGGAGACCGGGCTCCCGCCACATCCGGTGCGCCACCCGGTAGACCCACACCGCGTGCACGCCGGGGTAGCCGAGGGCGACCTCGAGCGCCGAGCGTGCCGCGGGGTCGCGGTGACGTGCGGCGTCGAGGTCCTCCTTCAGGAGGTCCAGCAGGCGCAGGGGTGCGGTCATGAGCCTTCCGGTCTGAGCGAGGGGAGGGGCGGGGCGCAGGCTCAGTCGAGCAGGTCGGCGTAGAGGATCGTCGACAGGTAGCGCTCGCCGAACGACGGGATGATCGCGACGATCAGCTTGCCCGCGTTCTCGGGACGCTGCGCGAGGAGCTTCGCGGCGTGCAGCGCGGCACCCGACGAGATGCCGACCAGCAGGCCCTCCTCGGCGGCGGCGCGGCGCGCGACCGCGACGGCCGTCTCGGCGTCGACGTCGATGATCTCGTCGTAGACCGACGTGTCGAGGATCTCCGGCACGAAGTTCGCGCCGATGCCCTGGATCTTGTGCGGGCCGGGGGCACCGCCGTTGAGGATCGGCGACTCGGCCGGCTCGACGCCGACGATCTGCACGCCCGGCTTGCGCTCCTTGAGCACCTGGCCGACGCCCGTGATCGTGCCGCCCGTGCCGATGCCCGCGACGAGGATGTCGATCTCGCCGTCCGTGTCCGCCCAGATCTCCTCGGCCGTCGTGCGGCGGTGGATCGCCGGGTTGGCCTCGTTGGCGAACTGCCGCGCCAGGATGGCACCCTCGCGCTCCTTGACGACCTCGTCGGCCTTGTTGACCGCGCCCTTCATGCCCTCCGAGCCCGGCGTGAGGATGAGCTCCGCGCCGAACGCCCGCAGCAGCGCCCGCCGCTCCTTCGACATCGTCTCCGGCATCGTGAGGACGACCTTGTAGCCGCGTGCCGCACCGACGAACGCGAGCGCGATGCCCGTGTTGCCGGACGTGGCCTCGACGATCGTGCCGCCCGGCTTGAGGTCGCCCGACGCCTCGGCCGCGTCGATGATCGCCACGCCGATGCGGTCCTTGACCGAGTTGGCCGGGTTGTAGAACTCGAGCTTGCCGACGACCGTGGCGGGGGCGCCGTCGGTGATCTTGTTGATGCGGACCAGCGGGGTGTTGCCGATCAGCGCGGTCGCGTCGTCGTAGATGCGGGCCATGGTTCCTCTTCGGTCGAGCCGCCCCGTCCGGGTGGGAGCGGCGTGCAGGGGTGGGGGACGAACGTGCGGGTCCGCCGGACCGGGGACGGGGCGCGTCAGGAGGCCGGCGGGGTGGTGCGGCGGGGCGAGCACTGGCGGGGCGGGGCGCACGCCCCGGTCAGGTGATCCTCGCGCGCGAGGGTCGCCAGCGCTCTACCGACAGCGACAGCAGCGCGCGGCCTGCGCGCGGGCGACGGAGGTGGCGGTGCGGGTCTGCACGCTCATCGCTCTCCTCCGGTCGCGGACCGCTCCCCGCGCCTCGACGAGCGCGGGGCCGCCCGACGGGCGACCGCAGTCGCGCCGACGTTATCTCCAAGCCCAGGCCCGCGCAAAGGCCCTCCACCCCTCGGACCGCGCGCCGCCGCTGGTCAGCGCGCGCCCACGCCGACGGCGTCGAGCCACGCCTCCGCGAGCAGGCCGAACCCCGCGGGCGTCGGGTGCACCCCGTCGTACGCCCACGCCGCCGGCGACGTCCGCACCGCCGCGGCCGCGAACAGCCCGTCGGCGGGCACGAGCACCGCACGGTGCTCCGCGGCCAGGCGCCGCACGACCGCGATGCGCGGGTCGAGGTCCTCGCGCCACACGTGCTGGTCCGGGGTCACGGCGACGAGGAACGGCTCGACGAGCACGAACCGCGCGCCGAGCCGGTCGGCGGCCGACGACAGCATCGCGCCGAGGTTGTCCTCGTACTCGTCGGTCGACGTGGGCACGCCGGAGTCGTAGCGCCTCCAGGTGTCGTTGATGCCGACCAGGACGGAGACGACCTGCGGCTCGAGCGCCAGCGCGTCGGGCTCCCAGCGCGCCCGCAGCATCGCCGACGTGTCGCCGCCGACGCCACGGTTGAGGAACTCCAGCGCCAGGTCCGGCCGGCGGGCGCCCGCGAGCGCGGCCACGATCCCCGCGTACCCGTGGCCCAGGCTCGCCGGGTCGGAGCGGTCGCGGCCCCAGTCCGTCACGGAGTCGCCGGTGAGCAGGACCCGGTCGCCCGGGCGCAGGAACGTCGTCGTCACCGGGGCATCCCACCACACGGGGATCGCCGCGCCCGGCCACGACGAGGCGCGCGGCGTCCCGCGTCGGCGGGGGCGGAGACGCCGAGGGCGGCCCACCGCGTGCTGCGGGGGCCGCCCTGGGGAGGGGATGTCAGGACGCCGGGTCGTCCGTGCGGCGCACGTCCAGCGTCACGACCGTGCCGGCGTCGACCTCGCCGGACAGCGGGTCCTGCGCGACGACGACCCACAGCGTCGGGTCGTCGACCGTGCGGCCCTGACCGGTGGAGTCGACGGTCTCGACCGTGAGGCCGCGGGCCTCGAGCGTGTCCTGCGCGGTCGCGAGGAGCAGGTGCGTCTGGTCGATGACCTCGACCTTGCCTGACGCCTCCTCGTCCGAGCCCGAGGTCACCTCGGCGCTCGTGCCGGTCGGCGTCGCGTCGTCGTCGGAGCCGGAGTCCGAGCAGCCGGCGAGGAAGGCCGTCGCGGCGAGCGCGGCCGTCGCGGCGCCGACGACGAGACGGGTGCGGGTGGCGTGCAGCTTCATGGGTCCATCCCCTGGGTGTGTCGCAGGTACAACCGGCGTGAGGGCACGACGACGAGACCCCTCGTCGTGGCGTCCCCCCACGAGTGCGGGCCGCAGCGGCGGCTCGCGAGTCCTTCACGACCGTAGGCCCGACCACCGACACGCGTCTCGTGCATAACGGGCGGGTCAGGACGAATGCCCCGGCCGACGACGTGTGCGTTCGGCCACACCCAGGGCCCCGACCTGCGACGTCGTCGGCGCGCGGGTCCGCCGGCCAGGCCTGGACGGGCCCCGTCCGGCGTCAGCGCAGCGCGTCGACCACCTTCGCGACCCGCCGCTCACGCGTCGTTCGCTGCTTCGCGTCGACGACGCTGCGGACGTGCTCCTTGCGGTGCGACGGCGCCAGCGCGTCGAACGCCGCCCGCAGCCCTGCGGCGTCCAGCGCGGCGGCGAGGTCCTCCGGCAGCTCGACCGTGCGGGGCTGGTCGTCCAGCACGAGCGTCACGTCGTGCTCCTCGTCGCCCGCGACCCCCGAGGCAGCGCGCACCGCGGCCGACACGGGCACCAGGAAGCGGCCGCCCATCGGCGCGACCGTCGAGCGGTACGTGTAGCCGTTGAGCGTCACGACCACCGGCGGCCGCCTGCCCGCCCCCAGCCCGAGGACGAGCTCCTCGGGCACGTCGATGCCGACGTTGTTCGCGCCGGAGCGGATCAGGACGGTGCGGAACGTGGTCACGTCGTCACGGTGGCACACCCCGGCGTGCCGGGCACGCGTCCCGGCCGTCCGGTGCTGCGAGCAGGTGCACGGCGTGCGAGGCTCGACGCGGGCCGTCGAGCGCAGCGGCGGCGCCGGACCGTCGCGAGGGGGCAGCGATGCCGGTCGAGCACGTCGTCGTCATGGGAGTCGCCGGGGCGGGCAAGACGACCGTCGGCCGGCTGCTCGCGGAACGGCTCGCACGCCTCTACGCCGAGGCCGACGAGTTCCACCCGCCCGAGAACGTCGCCAAGATGGCGGCGGGCACCCCGCTGACCGACGACGACCGCGCGCCCTGGCTCGCCGCGATCCGCGACTGGCTCACCGCACGGGCGCGCGCCGGCCAGGACACCGTCGTCACCTGCTCCGCGCTCAAGGTCGCCTACCGGGACGTCCTGCGGGACGCCGAGGGGCGGGTCCGCTTCCTGCACCTCTCCGGCCCGGGCGAGCTGATCGCCGACCGCATGGCCCACCGCGCCGGCCACTTCATGCCGACCTCGCTGCTCCCGTCGCAGCTCGCGACGCTCGAGCCGCTCACCGACGCCGAGGACGGCGTCACGGTCGTCGTGGACGTCCCGCCCGCCGACGTCGTCGAACGCGCGCTGCGCGCGCTCCACCCGGCCGAACCCTTCTGACCCCAGGGAGGCACCGTGCTCCACGCGCTCCTCACCGCCGCACCCGAGGGCGTCAGCGACGTCCGGCTCGTCGTCGCCGCGGTCGTCGGCATCGCCGTCATCGTCGTGCTCATCGTCTGGGCGAAGCTGCACCCGTTCCTGGCGCTCACCATCGGCTCCGGCGTCCTCGCCGTCGTCGCGGGCATCGCCTACCCGGACGCGTTCGCGAGCTTCGTCAAAGGCGTGGGGGAGACGGTCGCCGGGGTCGGCCTGCTCATCGCGCTCGGCGCCATCATCGGCAAGCTGCTCGTGGACAGCGGCGGCGCCGACGAGATCGTCGACACGATCCTCGCGCGGACCCCGACCGGTCGGCTGCCGTGGGCGATGGCGCTCATCGCGTTCGTCATCGGCATCCCGCTGTTCTTCGAGGTCGGCGTCGTCCTGCTCATCCCCGTCGTCATGCTCGTCGCGCGACGGTCCCGCGTGCCGCTGATCCTCGTCGGCATCCCCGCGCTCGCGGGCCTGTCCGCGCTGCACGGGCTCGTCCCGCCGCACCCCGGTCCGCTCATCGCGATCGACGCGCTCGGCGCCGACCTCGGGCTCACCCTCGGGCTCGGTCTGCTCGTCGCGGTCCCGACCGTGATCATCAGCGGCCCGCTCCTCGCGCGCCCCATGGCCCGGTGGGTCCCGATCGAGGCACCCGAACGCTTCCTCGGCGAGGCCGAGCGCGACGACGAGCACCGCCGCCCCGCGTTCGCGACCGCCCTCACCGTCGTGCTGCTGCCCGTCGTCCTCATGCTCGCGCGCACCGTCGTCGAGGCCGCGGGCGCCGAGGAGAGCGGCGCCGGGCGTGCGCTCGCGTTCCTCGGCACACCGCTGGTCGCGCTGCTCGTCACGTCCCTCGTCGCGCTCGTGCTGCTCGGCACCGCGCTCGGCCGCACCCGCCAGCAGGTCAGCACGCTCGTCGACAAGTCGTTCGCGCCCATCGCGTCGATCCTGCTCATCGTCGCCGCGGGCGGCGGGTTCAAGGCGACGCTCGTGGACTCCGGTGTCGGCGACGTCATCGCGAACGCGCTCGCCGACGCGCCCATCTCGCCGCTGCTCGCCGGCTGGCTCGTCGCCGTGCTGATCCGCCTCGCCACTGGGTCCGCGACCGTCGCGACGATCACCGCGGCGGGCATCGTCGCGCCGCTCGCCGCCGACCTCACGCCCACGCACGTCGCGCTGCTCGTCCTCGCGATCGGGGCCGGGTCCGTGTTCCTCAGCCACGTCAACGACGCCGGCTTCTGGCTGGTCAAGGAGTACTTCCGCATGACCGTCGGCCAGACGTTCAAGACGTGGTCCCTGATGGAGACCGTGCTGTCGGTGACCGGGCTGATCCTGGTCCTGCTGCTGAGCCTCGTGCTGTAGGCGCCGACGGCGCGCGGCGGGAGCGGCCGGGGCAGTCGTGCACCCGCGGTCCCTCCCGCCGCGCGGCGCGGCCGACGAGGTGCCGGTCAGTCGTTCGGCGGGGCCTCCGAGATGTCGGCGAGGGCCGAGTCCGGGTCGAGGTCGACCGCCAGGTCGCCGATGCTGACGATGCCGACGGCCTGGTCGCCGTCGACCACGGGCACGCGCCGGACGGCCCGCTCGCGCATGAGGCGGACGACCTCGTCGACGTCGTCGTCGGGTCCGACGGTCACCACGTCGCCCGTCGCGAGCTGGCCGACGGGCGCGTCGAGGCCGATGCCCTGGGCGAGGCCGCGGACCACGAGGTCGCGGTCGGTGACGATGCCGACGACGGCGCCGTCCTCCGCGACGACCAGCGACCCGACGTCCTGCGTGGCCATGGTCTGCGCGACCGCGTGCAGCGTGTCCGTGACCTCGACGACCGTCGGGTGCGGCGTCATGAATGCGGAGACCGTGCGAGTCATGGGTTCCTCCTCGTCGGTGGACGCCCCGGGCGCACGCCGCGCCCGAGGACGCGGCGGGGTCTGCACCGCGGTCCTACCGTCGGCCACGTCCAGCGACGACGCATCTCGAGACGCCGGTGCCGGCATCGTCGCGCCCGGTCGGGCGCGGTCCGACGCTCCCGGTCGCCGGGTCGTCGACCCCGGGGTAGAACGGATGTCCAGCCCATCGACGACGATCGGCAGGACCCTGTGCGCCCCTCCGCCTCGCTCACCGTGACCCTCGCCCTCACGCTCGCTCTGGCCGCCGCGGCGGCGCCGAGCACCGGCGCAGCACCCGACCACGACGGTGCGGCATGGAGCGCGTCGAGGTACGGGAACCCCGTGAGCGCCGGCTTCGCGGACACGTTCGCCGACCCCGCGGTGGTGCGCGGCAAGGACGGCTGGTGGTACGCGTACGGCACGACCGACCCGCTGCGCGAGGGCGAGGGCACGCGGCACCTGATCCCGACCGCGCGCTCGACCGACCTGGTGTCGTGGGAGTACGTCGGCGACGCGTTCAGCGAGGACGCGCTGCCCGTGTGGGCCGACAGGAGCCGGGGCGCGGCGCTCTGGGCGCCCGACGTCCGGTACGTCGACGGGCAGTACCGCATGTACTACGTCGTGACCGAGACGACCGTGACCGACGAGCCGAACGACAGCGCGATCGGTGTCGCGACCGCCCTGACGCCGACCGGCCCCTGGACGCCGACGGCCGAGCCGGTGGTCGGGCCGCGGCACGGCGCCGGGGGAGCGGGCGACTTCCTGTGGACCTTCGACCCGTCGCACGTCGTCGCGCCCGACGGCACGGAGCACCTCTTCTACGGCTCGTACTACGGCGGGATCTGGACGGTGCCGCTGTCGGCGGACGGCACGCGGGCCGCCGGCGAGCCGGTGCAGGTGGCGATCGACAACAAGTACGAGGGCGCGTACGTCGTCCAGCGCGACGGCTGGTGGTACCTGTTCGCGTCGTCCGCCAACTGCTGCGCCGGGCCGACGACCGGGTACAGCGTGCACGTCGGCCGGTCGCGCGACCTGGCGGGCCCGTACGTCGACCGCGAGGGCGTGCCGCTCCTGCAGTCGCGCGCCGGCGGGACGCCGGTGGTCGCGCCGAACGGGAACCGGTGGGTCGGGACCGGTCACAACGCGGTCGTCACGGACCTCGCGGGCCAGGACTGGCTCGCGTACCACGCGATCGACCGCGACGACCCGTTCCTCGACGGCACGGACGGCATCAACGAGCGGCCGATGCTCCTCGACCGGCTCGACTGGGTCGACGGCTGGCCGACCGTGCGCGGCGGCGCGTGGGCGTCCGACGACCAGCAGCGCGCACCGGTCACCGACGGCCGCACGGCCACGACCTTCGCCGACGGCCTCTCGCGCGCATGGTCCACGACGGGGACCTGGGCCGACGCCGACGAGCCCGACGCGGGACGGCACCTCCGGTCGGACGGCCGCGCGACGGTCGTCTCCCGGTCCGCGGTCGGGAAGGACGCGCGCGTCGAGGCCGACGTCCGCGTCGACGCGGGCGTCACGGCGTCGACGTCGCTCGCCCTGACCGCCCGCACGGGTACCGTCACCGCGACGCTCGACCCGGCGACGCGCACGCTCGTCGTCGCGCGGACGGACCGCAGCCGGACCGTGGACCGCGCGTCGGCGCCGGTCCCGGAGACGGCGGACCTCACGACGTGGCACGCGATGGCGCTCACGGTGCGCGGCGGCGTCGCGCGCGCCGAGCTCACGCACGCACGGCTGGGCGACCCGCTCGCGACGGTGGCTCTCGACGTGCGGCACCACGCCGTGCCAGGCGCTCGCGGCGGAGTGGTCGCGGCCGGTGCAGGGGTGCACGTCGACAACCTCAGCGCGCTGCCCGCCTCCCGCCCGGCCACCCGGACCGTCGCTGTGCCGCGGCCCGGCGTGCTCCTGACGGGCCTGAGCGACGAGTTCGACGGGACGACCCTCGACGACGGCTGGCGCACGGTCCGGGAGCCGCGGGTGACCGTCGCGGACGGGGTGCTGACCTGGCCCACCGAGGCGGCGGACCTCGTCGGCCCGACGAACGACGCCGGCGTGCTCCTGCGCGACGTGCCCGAGACCGACTGGGTCGCCGAGACGCGCCTGACCACCGACCTCGGCACGGACACCGTCCGGAACTACCAGCAGGGCGGGCTGGTCGTGTACGTCGACGACGACCTCTGGGCACGCCTCTCGCACGTCGCGATCTGGAACACGCGCCAGACCGAGTACGGCACCGAGCGTCCGTACGCCGGACGCCTCTCCTACGGCGGGACGATCGTCGGCCCGCCCGCGGAGACGACGTGGCTGCGGCTCGTCCACCGGACCGACCGCACGGGAGAGCACGACGTGCAGGCCTTCACGAGCACCGACGGTCGCACGTGGGTCGCGGGCGGCGTCTGGACGTTCCCCGCCGGCTCGGACCTCCAGGTCGGGCTCGTGTCGCACGGCGGGGCCGGCGCGACGAACCAGTTCGACTACCTGCGGGTGTCCCGCCTCGCACGCGGGTGACCGCGCGGGTGACGCGGGCTCAGGTCGCCGCGCGCAGCGGTCGGAAGAAGTCGCGGAGCTCCTGCGCGTAGCGCTCCGGGGTCTCGAACGGGGCGAAGTGCCCACCGGCGGGCGGCTCGGTCACGGAGACGACGTTCGCGACGCGGTCGAGCCACTCCCGAGGCGGTCGCAGGATGTCGCCCGGGAAGAGCGAGAACCCCGACGGCACCTCGACGCGGCGCGCGTGCTGCGCGCGGGGGATTCCGGCGTTCGCGTGGTACATGCGCATCGACGAGCCGATGGTGCCGGTGAACCACAGGGTGCTGAGCAGCGTGAGGACCTCGTCGTCGGTGAACGCCTCGATGCCGGTGCGCGGGTCGCTCCAGGCGTGCAGCTTCTCGACGACCCAGGCCGCCAGCCCGGCGGGCGAGTCGGTGAGGCCCACCGCCTGCGTCAGCGGCTTGGTGCGGTGGACCGCGCCGTAGGCGCCCTCGGCCGCACGCCACCGGTCCACGTCCGCGAACCAGTCGCGCTCCACGGGGGACAGGTCGGCGACGTCGCCGGTGAGGACCGGGAGGCCGGCGTCCATGCGGTGGACGCCCACGAGGTGCTCGGGGTGGTCGAGCGCGAGGAAGCGCGTCACGGCGCTGCCGATGTCGCCGCCCGCGGCGCCGTACCGGTCGTAGCCGAGCACATCCATCAGGTCCGCCCACACCCCGGCGACCGCGACCGAGTCGAGGACGACGTCCGGCGGGAGCACCGAGTGCCCGAACCCGGGCATGTCGGGGACGACCACGTCGAACGCGTCGTCCGGGTCGGCGCCGTGGGCGCCGGGGTCCGTGAGCGGCCCCACGACCTTGGAGTACCGCCACGACGAGTCCGGCCAGCCGTGCGTGAGCACGAGCGGTAGCGCCGCCGGCGCCCCGGGCGCCCGGACCGCGCGCACGTGGACGAAGCTGACCTCGACGCCGCGCACCCGCACGCGGAAGCGCGGCACGAGCGCCTGCTCGGCCTCCCGCGCCGGCCAGTCGAAGCCGTCCGCCCAGTAGGCGACCAGGTGTCGCAGGTACTCCTGGTCGGTGCCGAGCGACCAGCCCGCACCGCTCGGCGCCGCGGGCCAGCGCGTCGCGCGCAGGCGCGTGCGCAGGTCGTCCCACGCCTCGCGGGAGGTGGTCACGTCGTGCCGCTGCGGCGACGGCGTCCCGCTCGTCGCGCGGTCGACCGGTGGCCTACTGGACACGGAAGTCGAAGGCGTCCGGCTGACGGTGCCCGTACTTGTCGCGCAGGAAGTTGCCGCTCGTGCTCAGGTCCGCCGTCAGGCGACGCTGCCGGCTCGCGTCGAGGGTGTCGGCCTGGGCCGCGAGGATCCGCAGCTGCTCGGTCAGCTCCTCGACGGGGGTGCGCCCGTCGGGCTGGCGCTCGTGCACCCTGCTCGGCGGGATCGCGAGGTAGCTCGTGAGCACGGAGGGCAGGTACTGCCGCACCATCGCGTCGAGCTCGTACTCGAACCGCGCGTCCCGGGACGGCTCACGCTGCTCGGACGCGATCACGGCGTCCAGCACGTCGCAGAGCCGCAGGACCGTCCGGTGCGTGTCGCCGGGCAGTCGCCGCCTGTCCCGGTCGGCGCGCTCGCGGACCCGGGCGACCACGGAGGGCAGGTCCTCCGCCCCCTCGACAGGAGCCGGGTGCGGGGAGCGGGTCGTCGAGACGACGGTCGCGGTCCCCAGCACGTCGCGCTTCCACCACCGGGGACGCGCCGGCAGCCACAGGTCGCGCAGGTGCCAGGAGCGGACGCCCGAGGCGCCCATCGCGGTGAGCGCGAGCAGGACGCGCAGGCCCCAGGGGGCGTCGAGCACGAACGCCGCCGCGGAGAAGGCCCCGGCGTAGAGCAGCCCCTCGAGAGACGTCCGGAGGTTCTTGCGCACGGCGCCGATGACGAGCACCAGGTAGGCGAGCAGGGGCAGGAAGGCGAGGACAGCCATCACCTTCACGACGTTGCCGAGCGTCAGCCGCGACATGAGCCCTCCTCGAGCACCCGGTGTCCGGTCCGATCATCTCAGACGCCGCTCGGAAAGCGCCGCGAGAGTCCGAACGTCTCCCGAGCGGGGAGCGAAGGACGCGGTGAGGGGTGCGCGACGCCGCCGCTGCGGCGGACGGGTGACGCTCCTAAGCCGCGCCCCGAGGGGCGGTCCACCACTCCTATGGTCTGCGCATGCGCGACGAGCAGCTGTTCGACGAGGTCGACGAGTGGGTCAGGGCGGGCGAGCTGGACGAGGCGTGCGAGCGCCTCGCCGACAGGCTCCACGCGACAGGTGTCGACGGGTTCACTCGGGCTGCGCGCGGGGGGTTCACCAACCCGTCCGACGAGGTGCGGCGCTGGCTGCAGCGGTGCGCCGCGCTCCTGACCGAGAGCGAGGGCGAATACCCCGCGCTCTACACCGAGATGAACGGCTACACGATCAACCCCGACCACTGGTCGGCCTCGCTCGAGGCGTGGTCGTCGCCGATCGACGACTTCGACAGCCTGGACGACGGGCCGGCCGACATCCCGTTGCACTATCGGGAGGACCTGACCCTGCGCGGGTGGGCGTCCATGCAGGGCTCGTTCGAGCGCTACGTCGGCGAGCACGCACCGAGGTCCGCCGAGGTCGATGCCGCGCGGGACATCGCCGACCTGCTGGTGCACGTCTCGTTCCTGCGGCTGATCCGAGACGCCTGGCTCGCCGGTCCGATCGACGGCATCTCGGTGCCGCTCGCGGTGACGACGCACGACTCCGAGCTCGGGATCGTGCTGCAGCCGTCGACGTGACGGGCCGCGTGCCGGCGAGCGTCGTCGCCGCGGTGGTGGCGTGGCAGCAGCGGCTCGCGTGACGGAGCGGACGACGGGAATCGAACCCGCGTAGCCAGTTTGGAAGACTGGGGCTCTACCATTGAGCTACGTCCGCACAGGTCCGGCAGGCCGGACCGCGGCACCCAGGGTACCGGGTGCCCAGGAGCGGATCGTGCACCCCACCCGGCCACCCGGCCGTTCCGGGGTGCGCACGGGATGTGGCGCAGGTTGGTAGCGCGTCCGCTTTGGGAGCGGAAGGTCGTGGGTTCGAATCCCGCCATCCCGACCTCGTTCACCCGGGGACCGACGTCGACGTCGGTGTCGACGACGCGTGCGAGCGACCCGGTGCCTCGGACCCGGCGTATCAGGAACCGCGTCCGCGGCCCCTGAGTCGACGGGCCGGACGGACCGGCCGCCGACGAACCCCCGGAGCCCCCGCATGAGCCGGATCCTGTTCTCCCTCACGCCGATCACCGGCCACGTCCGCCCCGCTCTGCCCGTCGTGCGCGCGCTCGTGGACGCCGGTCACGACGTGGTCGTCCACACCGGCACGAAGTTCGCGTCCGCGGTCGCGGCGACCGGCGCCACCGCGGCCCCCGTGGTGCACGGCCGCGACCTCGACGACGCCGAGCTCGACACCTGGTCCGCGGCGCACGGCGCGCCCGAGCCGGGTGTGAAGCGCCTCCAGTGGGACGTCCTGCACCACTTCCTCGGGCCCGTGCCGGGCGACCTCGCCGACCTCGAGGCGGTCGTCGTGGACTGGCGTCCGGACGTCGTCGTCACCGACACCACGGGCATCGCGGGTGCGCTCCTCGCGCGCCGGCACGGCATCCCGTCGGTCCAGCTGACCGTCACGCCGTTGCCCGTGTCGAGCCGCGACACCGCGCCGTTCGGCACCGGCCTCCAACCGCCCCGCACAGGGCTCCAGGCGCTGCGCTACCGCCTGCTCGACGCGTTCATCAAGCGGGTCGTGTTCAAGGACGCCCAACGGAAGGCGCTCGCGCTCGTCGACGACGCGGGGGTCGAGCGCCCCGCCGGGTTCTTCCTCGACTGGATGCCGACGTTCGCGACCCGCGTGCTGCACCTGTCGGTCCCGTCGCTCGAGTACCCGCGCAGCGACCTCCCCGCGAACGTCGAGACGGTCGGCGCGGTGCTGCCGCGCGGCGTCGACCTGTTCGAGCCGCCGGTGTGGTGGCGCGACGTCCTCGCCGCGAAGGCCGACGGCCGGCCCGTCGTGCTGGTCACGCAGGGCACCGTCGCGACCGACCCGTCGCGGCTGCTGTACCCGGCGGTCGAGGCGCTCACGGGCACGCGAGCGCTCGTCGTCCTCACGACGGGCACCGCCGAGCCGGAGGACGTCTTCGCGGACGAGCTGCCCGCGAACGTGCGGGCCGCGCGCTTCGTGCCGTTCGAGCAGCTCCTGCCCCTCGTCGACGTGATGGTGACGAACGGCGGTTTCGGGGGAGTGCAGCAGGCGCTCGCGGCCGGCGTCCCGCTCGTCGTCGCCGGTCGGACGGAGGACAAGGCGGAGGTCGGGGCGCGCGTCGCGTGGGCGGGGGTCGGCGTCGCGCTGCGGACCGACCCGACGACCGACGCGACGACGACGCAGGCCGTGGCCGACGGGGTCCGACGCGTGCTCGAGGAGCCGTCGTTCGCGCGCCGGGCGCAGGAGCTCGCGGCCGAGTACGCGCGGTACGACGCCGTGGCGCGCGTCGTCGAGGTCGTCGAGGGTCTCGCGGGGGAGCAGGCGAGCGCGACGGAGGCAGCCGCGGCCTGAGCCTGCGCCCTGTCCGGGCGGGGGCACGGGCCGCCGTCGGAGGCGTGAGGAGCGCCCCCGGCGGTCCCGCGCCCACGGGCGGCTTTGGCGGCGGCTCGTCGCGGTGACGTACCATCGAGGGTCGCGTGCGCGTGCCGGCAGGCAGCGCCGCCCGAACCGTCCGGCGCCGCACTCGCCGGTACCCACCCGAATCAGTTGGAGACCATCGAAGTGAAGAGCGCCGTCGAGACCCTGGACCCGACCAAGGTCAAGCTGACCGTCGAGGTGACCTACGACGAGCTCAAGCCGAGCATCGAGCACGCGTACCAGCACATCGCCGAGCAGGTCAACGTGCCGGGCTTCCGCAAGGGCAAGGTGCCCCCGCGCATCATCGACCAGCGCGTCGGTCGTCCGGCCGTCATCGAGCACGCCGTCAACGAGGGCCTGTCCGGCTTCTACGCCGAGGCCGTCCGCGACAACAAGCTGCGCCCGCTCGGTCAGCCCGAGGTCGAGGTCACCAAGGTCCCCGGCCTCGTCGCCGGCGAGGACCAGGGCGAGCTGCACTTCACCGCCGAGGTCGAGGTCCGCCCCGAGATCGCCGTCCCGGCGCTCGACGGCCTGACGCTGACCGTCGACGACGTCGAGGTCTCCGACGAGGACGTGCAGGGCCGTCTCGACGCGCTGCGCGAGCGCTTCGGCACGCTTGTCGGCGTCGACCGCCCGGCCGCCGAGGGCGACTTCGTCGTGCTCGACCTGACCGCCACGATCAACGGCGACGAGGTCGACTCGGTCTCCGGCGTGAGCTACCAGATCGGCTC
The DNA here is from genome assembly GCF_010119915.1 of Cellulomonas sp. H30R-01. Classification (NCBI taxonomy): domain Bacteria; kingdom Bacillati; phylum Actinomycetota; class Actinomycetes; order Micrococcales; family Cellulomonadaceae; genus Cellulomonas; species Cellulomonas sp. H30R-01. The sequence goes on from NZ_CP048210.1 coordinate 898,672, forward strand.
GGGCAACATGCTCGAGGGCCTCGACGAGGCGCTCACCGGCCTGTCCGCGGGCGAGACGACGACGTTCGTCACGAGCCTCGCGGGCGGCGAGCACGCGGGCGAGGAGGCGCAGGTCTCGGTCACCGCGACGAACGTCAAGGAGCGCCAGCTCCCCGACGCCGACGACGACTTCGCGCAGCTCGCCTCGGAGTTCGACACGCTCGACGAGCTCACGGCCGACCTGCGCGAGCAGGCGTCGCGCATCAAGGCGTCGAACCAGGCCGTCCAGGCCCGCGACCTGCTGCTCGAGAAGCTCCTCGAGGGCACCGAGATCCCGGTGCCGCAGGGCGTCGTCGACGCCGAGGTGCACCGTCACCTCGAGGGCGAGGGCCGCCTGGAGGACGACGAGCACCGTGCCGAGGTCGGCGAGCAGGCGACGACCGCGCTGCGCAACCAGATCCTCCTCGACACGCTCGCCGAGCAGCTCGAGATCAAGATCAGCCAGCAGGAGCTGCTCGACTACCTCGTGAGCGCGTCGCGCCAGTACGGCATGGACCCGAACACGTTCATCCAGACCGTCGACCAGCAGGGTCAGATCCCGGCGATGGTCGCCGAGGTCGCCCGCTCCAAGGCCCTCGCCGTGGCGCTGCGCCGCGTCGCGGTGACCGACGGGGCCGGCACGGCCGTCGACCTGTCGGAGTTCATCGGCACGGACGAGGAGGACGCCGCCGCCGACGCCGCCGAGCAGGCTGCCGCGGGCGCGTCCACCGACGCCGCGACCGACATCTCCGGGATCGCCGACGCGCCGGTCGAGGCCGAGGACGCCAAGGCCTGATCCGCCGTCCGGGCGACCGGACGCACCCGTCGAGGGCCCCGCACCGCAGGTCGGTGCGGGGCCCTCGCCGTCGGGGCTGCGCCGACAGCGAAACCCCCGGCCACGGGGCCCTGACCGGCGCCTCGTGCGCGTTAGGGTCGCAGCAGCGCACGGCCGGCAGGGGACGTCCCGACGGCCCGGTGCAGCACCACCCGCAGGACAGTGCGTCGAAGGACGCGAACGCCAGACGAAGGAGCCTTCGTGAACGTGCAGGTGCCGGCGATGGCCCGGGCAGACTCCCCGGGACTCGGCCTCAACGACTCCATCTACAACCGACTGCTCCGTGAGCGCATCATCTGGCTGGGCTCCGAGGTCCGCGACGAGAACGCGAACGCGATCTGCGCGCAGATGATGCTGCTGGCCGCCGAGGACCCCGACAAGGACATCTGGCTGTACATCAACTCGCCGGGTGGCTCGATCACGGCGGGCATGGCGATCTACGACACCATGCAGTACATCCAGCCGGACGTCGCGACGATCGCGATGGGCATGGCCGCGTCGATGGGGCAGTTCCTGCTCTCGTCGGGTGCCAAGGGCAAGCGCTACGCCACGCCGCACGCGCGCGTCATGATGCACCAGCCCTCGGGCGGCATCGGCGGTACGGCGACCGACGTGCGCATCAACGCCCAGCTGATCCTCCACATGAAGACGGTGCTCGCCGAGCTGACGGCCGAGCAGACCGGCAAGAGCGTGGAGCAGATCAACTCCGACGCGGACCGCGACCGCTGGTTCACGGCGCCCGAGGCCCTCGAGTACGGCTTCATCGACCACGTCGTCGAGACGGCGGGGTCCGTCGCGGGCGGCGGCGGCACCGCCTGAGCGGCGCCCCGACCCGACGACCCTTCCGCGACCTTCTGAGGAGACCCTCGTGAGCATCGAGTCCCAGTTCATCGCCCGTGCGGGCCGGCTCGCCGGTCCGGGCGGCCAGGCCCCGCAGGGCCCCGTCGGCCGCTACGTGCTGCCGCAGTTCGAGGAGCGCACGGCCTACGGGTTCAAGCGCCAGGACCCCTACACCAAGCTGTTCGAGGACCGGATCATCTTCCTCGGCGTGCAGGTGGACGACGCGTCGGCGGACGACGTCATGGCCCAGCTGCTCGTGCTCGAGAGCACGGACCCGGACCGCGACATCACGCTGTACATCAACTCGCCCGGCGGCTCGTTCACGGCGCTGACGGCCATCTACGACACGATGCAGTACATCAAGCCGCAGCTCGTGACGGTCTGCCTCGGGCAGGCGGCGTCGGCGGCGGCCGTGCTGCTCGCGGCGGGCTCGCCCGGCAAGCGTCTGGCGCTGCCCAACGCACGGGTGCTGATCCACCAGCCCGCGATGGAGGGCGGCGGCTACGCGCAGGCCTCCGACATCGAGATCCACGCCAACGAGCTCATCCGCATGCGCGAGTGGCTCGAGCAGACGATCGCGCACCACACGGGCCGCGACATCGAGCTCGTCCGCAAGGACATCGAGCGCGACAAGATCCTCACCGCGCAGCAGGCGCTGGAGTACGGGATCGTCGACCAGGTGCTCGAGAGCCGCAAGGGCGCGCACCCGACGGTCGTGCAGCCGACCGCCTGACACCCGACGGACGCCGCCGCGACCACCCGGTCCGGCGGCGTCCCGGTGGGGGACGCAGGTCCCGACGGTCGGACAATCCGGACGACCGTCCGAGGGACACGCCGCGCGCCACGGCGGGGTTCGGCTGACATCGGGCCCCGCGTGGTGTGCAATGGGAGGACGTCGCACCCGCGGGTGCGACGGGGACGACGCACCGCCCGACGGGCGGAGGGCGGACACGGAGGAAGGGGACACACGTGGCTCGAATCGGGGACGGAGCCGATCTCCTCAAGTGCTCGTTCTGCGGGAAGTCCCAGAAGCAGGTGAAGAAGCTCATCGCGGGCCCCGGCGTGTACATCTGCGACGAGTGCATCGAGCTGTGCAACGAGATCATCGAGGAAGAGCTCGCCGAGGCCACCGAGGTCGGCATGGTCGAGCTGCCCAAGCCGAAGGAGATCTTCGACTTCCTCGAGCAGTACATCATCGGCCAGGAGTCCGCGAAGCGGGCGCTGTCGGTCTCGGTGTACAACCACTACAAGCGCGTCCAGGCCGGTGAGCTGGGACGCAGCTCGGACGACCACGTCGAGATCGCGAAGTCGAACATCCTGCTGGTCGGCCCCACGGGCACCGGCAAGACGTACCTCGCGCAGACGCTGGCCCGCATGCTCAACGTCCCGTTCGCGATCGCCGACGCGACCGCGCTGACGGAGGCCGGCTACGTCGGCGAGGACGTCGAGAACATCCTCCTCAAGCTCATCCAGGCCGCCGACTACGACGTCAAGAAGGCCGAGCAGGGGATCATCTACATCGACGAGATCGACAAGATCGCCCGCAAGAGCGAGAACCCGTCGATCACGCGCGACGTCTCCGGCGAGGGCGTCCAGCAGGCGCTGCTCAAGATCATCGAGGGCACGACCGCCTCGGTCCCGCCGCAGGGCGGTCGCAAGCACCCGCACCAGGAGTTCATCCAGATCGACACGACGAACGTCCTGTTCATCGTGGCCGGCGCGTTCTCCGGGCTGGACGACATCATCGCCGCCCGTGCCCGCAAGCGCGTCGTCGGCTTCGGCGCCCCGCTGCTCGAGTCGCACGACGAGGGCGACCTGTTCGCCGAGGTCCGTCCTGAGGACCTGCAGAAGTACGGGCTCATCCCCGAGTTCATCGGGCGTCTGCCCGTCGTCGCCGCCGTGTCGCGGCTCGACCAGAGCGCGCTCGTGCGGATCCTGTCCGAGCCGCGCAACGCGCTCGTCAAGCAGTACCAGCGGATGTTCGAGATCGACGGCGTCGAGCTCGAGTTCGAGGACGAGGCCGTCGCCGCGATCGCCGACCAGGCGCTCCTGCGCGGGACCGGCGCGCGCGGTCTGCGGGCGATCATGGAGGAGGTCCTCCAGCAGGTCATGTTCGAGGTGCCGAGCCGCGACGACGTCGCCCGGGTCGTCATCACGCAGGACGTCGTCCTGGACAACGTGAACCCGACGCTCGTGCCGCGCGAGACGCCGCGCGACAAGCGGACCCCGCGCGAGAAGAGCGCCTGAGCCGCCGACGCGCGCACAGCACCACCCGAGCCCCCGACGGTCGCCGTCGGGGGCTCGGCCGTCTCGTGCCCGGTCTCGGTGGTGCGGCGCGCCTCTGACGAGCCCGCGAGGGGACCGGGTCAGCGCGCCGAAGGGCGGCGGCTGAGCGCCTTGACGGCCTCGACGAGCACCAGCACGACGACCGCGATCACCGCCGTGAGCGCCCAGTCGCGCGGCGCGATGGGCGCCGACTCGAACCAGTCGTGCATGAACGGGGCGTAGACGAACACCACCTGCAGCGCGAGGAGCGTGCCCACGGCGATCCACACGACCCTGTTCCCGACGAGCACCCGCGGCGTCAGGCTCGACGCGTGCAGGAACCGGCACGAGAACAGGAACGCGACCTGCCCGAGCGCGAGCATGGTGACCGCACTGGTCTGCGCGACGCCGTCGGTCGCCCCGAGGTCCTTCTCGACGAGGTAGACGCCGAGCGTCGCGCCGCCGATGAGCAGCGACGCGCACACGACGAGCACGAGCGAGCGCCCGGACAGGACGGACTCGGACGGTGAGCGTGGCGGCCGGTCCATGACACCGGCCTCGGCGGGCTCGTAGGCGAGCGCGAGCGACAGCGTCACGGCCGTGACGAGGTTGACCCAGAGGATCTGGACGGGGGACAGGGGCAGCGCGAGGCCGAACAGCACGGCGACGAGGATCACGAGCGACTGCGCGCCGTTCGTCGGCAGCAGGAAGACGACGGACTTGCGGATGTTGTCGTAGATCCGCCGCCCTTCCTCGACGGCCCGCTCGATCGTCGCGAAGTTGTCGTCCGCGAGGACGATCTCGGCGGCCTCCTTCGTCGCCTCGGTGCCCTTGATCCCCATGGCGATGCCGACGTCGGCGCGGGTCAGTGCGGGCGCGTCGTTCACGCCGTCGCCGGTCATCGCGACGACCTCGCGGTGCGACTGCAGGGCGCGCACGATGCGGATCTTGTGCTCGGGGCTCGTGCGTGCGTACACGTCGACGTCCTCGACGTGCACCCGCAGCGCTTCCTGGCTCATCGCCTCGAGCTCGGCGCCCGTCAGCGCGCGCACCTCCTCGCCGGGGCGGACGATGCCGAGCTCGCGCGCGATCGCGACCGCCGTGCCCGCGTGGTCGCCGGTGATCATCTTCACGGAGATGCCGGCACGGTGGCAGTCCGCGATGGCCGCGACTGCCTCCGGACGGGGCGGGTCGACGATGCCGACGACACCGAGCAGGACGAGGTCGTGCAGGTCGTCGAGGTCGAGCGTGGACGCGCCGGGGTCGGCGGGTCGTGCCGCGGCCGCGAGCACGCGCAGGCCCTGGCCGCCGAGCTCGTCGATGGTCGCCTCCCACCGGGCGACGTCGAGGGGCTCGGGCCGCCCGTCGGGTCCGCGCTGCGCGGTCGAGCGGTCGAGCAGACGGTCGGGCGCGCCGAGCACGTGGACGCGGAGCACGTCGTCACCCGGGAGCCGGTCGAGGGTCGCGGACAGCTTGTTCGCCGACTCGAACGGCACCTCGGCCAGGCGCGACGCGTCGCCGACGTCCGCACCGGACTTCAGTGCGAGCGTCGTGAGCGCCCCCTCGGTCGGCTGCCCGACGACACGCCAGTGCCCGGCCTCGTCGGCAACGACGCGCGCGTCGTTGCAGAGCGCCGCGGCCTCGACGAGCGCACGCAGGTCGGGGTGGTCTGCGAGGCGCGCCGTCGCGCCGTCGCGCGTGACCCGGCCCGTCGGTTCGTAGCCCAGGCCCTCGACGTCGTACGTGCGCTCCGCGGTGACCACGGTGCGCGCCGTCATCTCGTTCCTCGTCAGCGTCCCGGTCTTGTCCGAGCAGATCGTGGTGACGGACCCCAGCACCTCGACCGCGGGCAGCTTGCGGGTGATCGCGTGGCGGCGCGCCATCTGCTGCACACCCAGCGCGAGCGTGATCGTGACGAGCGCCGGCAGCCCTTCCGGCACGGCCGCGACGGCGAACCCGATCGCAGCCGAGATGAGCTCGGGCGGGTCCCAGTCGTGGATGACCCGGCCGATGACGAGCATGAGCGCGGCCATCACGAGGATGCCGCGCGACAGCAGCGTCCCGAGCCGGTTGAGCTGCTGCTTGAGGGGCGTGTCGAGGTGGTCGACGTCCGCGACGAGCGCCTGGATGCGGCCGATCTCGGTGCTCGCGCCGGTCGCCGTCACGACCGCGGTCGCCGTGCCTGCGGCGACGATCGTGCCGCTGAACAGCATGCTCGACCGGTCGCCCACGCCCGCGTCCGCCCCGACCGCCGCGACGTCCTTGACCGCGGGCACCGACTCGCCGGTCAGCGCCGACTCGTCGACCTGGAGGTTCGTCTCGTCCAGCAGGCGCGCGTCCGCCGGCACCTTGTCACCGGACCGCACGCGCACCACGTCGCCCGGCACGAGGCTCTCCGCAGCGACCGTCGACCAGTGCCCGTCGCGCAGCGCCGTGGCGTCGAGCGAGAGCATCGTGCGGATCCCGTCGAGCGCGCGCTCCGCCTGGCCCTCCTGGAGGAACCCGACGACCGCGTTCGCGACGGCGACGACGAGGATGACCGTGAAGTCCACCCAGTCGCCCAGGAACGCCTTGAGGACGGCCGCGGCGAGCAGGATGTAGATGAGGACGTCGTCGAAGTGCTGGAGGAAGCGCACCACTGGGTGCGCCTTCGCCGGCTCCGGCAGGCGATTCGGGCCGGTCTCGGCGAGGCGTCGCTCGGCGTCGGCCGCCGTCAGGCCGTGCGCGTCCGTGTCGAGCGAGGCGAGCACGTCGCCGGGCGGCAGCGCGTACGGACGCGGGTCGGGCAGGGTCGACGCAAGGCTCATGTCGTCACCTCGGGCATCGTGGCCGTTGCCCGCATCGTGGCACGGCGGTCCGCGCGCAGGCCACCCGCGGCGGTTGCCCCGACCTACGAGCCGGACCCGGCCGTCACGTCGTGGACCGCGTGCGCCATGTGCGGCTCCACGGCGAGGAACCCGAGCTCCACGAGGTCGTCCGCGAAGGCCCGCAGGCGCTCGACGCCGGCGTCGTCCAGGGGCGCCACCTCGGGCACGTCGAACGTGCCGATCACCTTGATCGCGTCGCCCGGCGCGCCGGCACGCGAGTACAGGTCCGTGATGGCGGACGGCTTGTCCTCGACCGCCGCGGCCTGCGCGACGAGGCCGTCGAACAGCGCCCGGACCGCCTCCGGGTGCTCGTGCGCGAACGTGCGCGACACGACGTGCACGGTCGCGTCGTGGGACCCGACCTGGTCGCCGCGCGCGACGACGACGGCTCCCGGCGTGCTCTGCGCGGTCGCGAAGTGCTCGTCGGCGGTCGCCCACGCGTCGACCGTGCCGGCCACGAACTCCGCGGTCGCGTCCGACTCGCTCAGGTAGACCCGCTGGACGTCGTCGCTCGTCAGGCCGACCGTCGCGAGCGCCTTCGCCAGGACGTAGTCCCCGACACCGCCGGGCGTCGGGCCGACGGCGACCGTCAGGCCCCGCAGGTCCGCGACGCCGGTGACCGGGGCACCCGGGCCGACGACGACGCCCTGGTCGTCGCCCGAGCTCGTCTCGACCGCGAACGCGACGACGTCGCGCTCCTCGGCCGCCCACGTCAGCAGCTGGGCCGCGTCGGTCGTCGTCACGTCCGCCTGGTCGGTGAGCAGCGCGTCGTACGCGACCGACGGGACCGTGTAGGGCCCGAGCCAGAGCGCCGACAGGCCCGCCTCGTCGAGCGCGTCGTCGACGAGCCCCGACGTGCGGCCGAGGGTCAGGTGGTTGGCCGTGGAGACGTCGGCGACCCGGACGGTCGTCGCCGTGCCGTCGGCGGGCGTCGACCCGCCGCCGGACGCGCCGTCCGCGGCGCACGCGGTCAGCAGGGCGGCCGCGGCGGTCGCGGTGGCGGCGAGGGCGGTACGACGTCGGGTCACGACGTGCTCCTTCGTGCGGTGGCCGGGCAGGCCGGCGGCGGGGCCGTGCGCGGGTGCGCGACGGCGACGGTTCGGTGGTCGACCGCACAGGGGGAGGCCGGGACGGCCGCGACGCGGGCGGGCGCCGGCCCCGCACGCACGCCGGCGTCAGCCGGCCCGTACGCACCTCGACCACGCGACCCGTGCGGCCCGAGCGGCGCTCGTGCGCCCTCCTGCCGCCCCACCCGTCGCGTCCCCCTGCTCCGGTCGGTCGCGCGACCGTAGCGGTGAAACGGACGAATGGGACGAGTCGTCCCATGTGCTGGTCAGCGGCGGACCGTCCGGCCGATGCCGAGGGGGTGCGCCTAGGATCGCGGGCGTGAGCGACCTGCCGGCACCGATCCCCACTGAGCTGGCGCGGCTGCGCCACAGCATCGACAACATCGACGCGGCGCTCGTGTACCTGCTCGCCGAGCGGTTCAAGGCGACCCAGCAGGTCGGCGTCCTCAAGGCCGAGCGCGGGCTCCCGCCGTCGGACCCGGGCCGTGAGGAGCAGCAGGTCGCGCGCCTGCGCGAGCTCGCGCACCAGGCGGACCTCGACCCGGTGTTCGCGGAGAAGTTCCTCGCGTTCATCGTCGAGGAGGTCATCCGCCACCACGAGGCCATCGCGCAGGACCACGCCGCGGAGCGCGCGCAGCAGCCGTGACGCCGGCGCGGTCGCGACCCGTCAGGGGTGGCGCGCCGCGCGCATCCGGACGAGGGTAGGTACGTCAGCCCCGGCAGGACGCGCGGGTCCGCTGCGCCCGCGGTCGCCGAGGACCGTCGACCACTCACGAGGTGCTGCATGGACCTGCACTGGCTGAAGCCCCTCCTCGGGCGCCCGGCTCCGTTCACGACCGTCTACCTGGACGTGACGCGTGCCGACGTCGCGGGGGAGGCCGAGGCGGCCGACCGTTGGCGGGCCGTCCGCCGGACGCTCGAGCGCGATGGCGCACCCGCGGCCGTGCTGGACGAGATCGGCGAGCGGTTCGCCGTGCCGACCGGCGTCAAGGGCCCGCACGGTCGCGTCATCGTCGCCGACGCCGAGGGCGTGCGTGTCGACCGCGTGCTGTCGGAGCCCCCCGCGCAGTCGAGCGCGGTGTTCGGACCGGCGCCCGCGCTGCTGCCGGCCGTGCGCGCGGCCGAGGAGGGCGTGCACCACGTGCTCGTCGAGGTGGACCGCAACGGCGCGGACCTCACGTGGCACACCGGCGACGGCGCACGGACCGGCGACGCGTCCGAGGTCGAGCACGTCGACGGTGGCCACGACGACGTGCACAAGGTCAAGGACGGCGCGCTGTCGCGGCGGAACCAGACCCGCGCCGAGGACTCGTGGGAGCGCAACGCGGAGGCGGTCGCGGCGGTCCTGGGCAAGCGGGTGGCCGAACGGTCGCCCGACCTCGTCGTGCTCACGGGCGACGTGCGCGCCGTCGCGCTCGTGCGCGACGAGGTCGACCAGCACGTGCGCGCCGTCCTCGTCGAGGTGCCGGGTGGCGCGCGGGGCGAGGGCGTCAAGCGGGACGCGTTCGCCGCCAAGGTCGCCGACGCGCTCGACTCGTTCCGCAACCGGCGGCGCGAGGCCGTGCTCGCGCGGTTCCGGGAGGGGCAGGGCCGGGGCGACGGCGCGGTCACCGCGCTCGACGACGTGATCGAGGTGCTGCGTCGGGGGCAGGTCGACGAGCTGGTGCTGCACGAGTCGACGCTCACGGGCGCCCTCGCGGACAAGGAGCTGTGGGTCGGACCCGAGCCGCTCCAGCTCGGCACGAGCAGCGCCGACCTCGACGCGCTCGGCGTGTCCGGCGACGCGCGCCGCAAGCTGCCCGCCGGCGTCGCGCTGGTGCGGGCCGCGCTGGGTCAGGATGCCGGGGTCACATTCGCTGAGGACGGCAGCGTCGAGCTCGTCGGCGGGGTCGGCGCCGTCCTGCGCTGGTCGGACGGGTCGACGCCCAGCGAGTCGGTGCCGACGCAGTCGGCCGACCAGCGGCGGCTGCGCAACGTCGTCTGACGCCGTCTCCGGACAGGTCGACGCGGTGGTCGGCGCGGAGAGGGCGGGGTTGCTCCTCCGCGCCGGTCAGCCGTGGTGCTCTCGCGTGTCGACGTAGAGCGCGTCGATGTCCGCCGCGAAGTCCTTGAGCACGAGCGCGCGCTTCACCTTGAGCGACGGCGTGAGGTAGCCGTTCGCCTCGGTGAGGTCGGTCGGCAGGACACGGATCTTGCGGATCGACTCGGCGCGCGACACGGCCTCGTTCGCGCGGTCGACGGCGCGGTCGAGGGCCTCGAGCACGCGCGGGTCGGACCCGGCCGTGACGACGTCCATGGGCGGCATGCCGTGGTTGGACAACCACCCGGGCAGCATCTCGGCGTCGAGCGTGACGAGCGCGCCGATGAACGGACGCTGGTCGCCGACGACGACGACCTGGCTGACGATGGGGTGGCCGCGCAGCCGGTCCTCGAGGACGGCGGGGGCGACGTTCTTGCCGCCCGCGGTCACGATGATCTCCTTGGTGCGGCCCGTGATGCGCAGGTAGCCGTCGTCGTCGAGCGTGCCGAGGTCGCCCGTGCGGAACCAGCCGTCGACCAGCGCCTCGGCGGTCGCCTCCGTGTTGTGCCGGTAGCCGCGGAAGACGTGCGGGCCGGAGATCCAGATGCCGCCGTCGTCGTCGACCCGCACGGACGTGCCGGGGAACGCGGGACCGACGGAGCCGACCTTGGTGAGGCCCGGACGGTTGACCGTCGTCGGTGCGGTGGTCTCGGTCAGGCCGTAGCCCTCGAGCACGCGGACGCCGATCCCGCGGTAGAAGTGCCCGAGCCGCTCGCCGAGCGGGGCGCCGCCGGAGATGGCCCACTCGGCCCTGCCGCCCAGCGCGGCGCGCAGCTTCGTGTGCACCAGCGCGCCCGCGAGACGGTGCTGGGCCTTCAGCGCGGCGGACGGCCCGGCGGGGGTGTCGTGCGCACGCGAGAAGGCGATCGCGACCTTCGCCGCCCAGCGGAACAGCCGCAGCTTCGTGCCGCCGCCCGCCTTCTGCTCGGCCGAGTTGTAGACCTTCTCGAACACGCGCGGTACGGCGAGGACGAACGTCGGCTGGAACGCCGCGAGGTCCGGCAGCAGGTTGCGCGTGTCGGGCGTGTGGCCGAGGACGGCGCCGGACGGGATGCACAGGACCTCGATGTACCGCGCGAACACGTGCGCGAGCGGCATGAACAGCAACGTCCGCGAGTGCGGCTGCGCGCACACCTCGCCCAGCCCGTCGACGCCGTTGAGAGTGTGGAACACGAAGTTGCCGTGCGTGAGCTCGACGCCCTTCGGGCGGCCCGTCGTGCCGGACGTGTAGATGACGGTGGCGAGGTCGTCCGCGCCGGCCAGCGCCGAACGTCGCTCGATCTCGGCGTCCGGCACCCCGGCGCCCTCGGCGACCAGCCCGTCGACCGCGCCCTCGTCGATGACGAGCACGTGCGCGAGGCCCGGCAGGTCGTCGCGGACCTGTGCGACCACGCTCGCGTGCGCCGCGGTCTCGACGAGCGCGATCCGTGCGCCCGTGTCGGCGGCGATCCACCGCACCTGCTCGGGCGACGACGTCTCGTACACCGGCACGCCGACGCCCCCCGCGGCCCAGATCGCGAAGTCGAGGAGCGTCCACTCGTACCGGGTGCGCGACATGAGCGCGACGCGGTCGCCGGGCTCGAGCCCGCGCGCGACGAGGCCCTTGGCGACGGTCCGCACCTCCGCGGCGAAGGCCGTCACCGTCACGGGCGCCCACGTCCCGCCGAGCCCGGTGGACCGTTCGATCAGGACGCCGTCCGGGTCCCGCGCGAGCCGCTGCGCGAGCAGTCCCGGGATGTTGGCGCGCGGGTCGAGATCGACCGGGCTGGGGGAGGAGAACTCGCGCACTGCCGCGCTCCTGTCGCTGGTCGCTGGATGTCTGCTCGGCGGCGCCGCGGCGCGTCAGGCCTGCGCGGCCTTCGGCTGCGGCTCGGCGAGCACCGCGTCGCGCGCGACGACCTGCTCGCCGTCCTGCTCGACGAGGTCGAGCGAGCCGACCGCGCGCCCCGCGGCCCGCACGTCGTCCAGCGCCACGTCGACGCCGGCGCGCAGCGCTGCGGGCACCGCGAGCGTCACCGCGGTGATCTCGGTGCGCATCGACACCTTCGCCTCCGACTTGACCTTGCGCAGCGCGGCCAGCGCGGCACCGGCGGCCGCGACCACGCCCGGGTCGGCGTCGCCCGCGGCGGCCCGCAGCGGCGCGGCGTCGGGCCACGGCGCACGGTGCACCGAGCCCTCGCGCCACCACGACCAGACCTCCTCGGTCGCGAACGGCAGCACGGGCGCGAACAGGCGCAGCATCGTGTCGAGCGCGATGCCGAGCGCGGCGCGCGCCGACGCGGTCTCGGCCGACACCTCCTGCGCGCCTGCGCCGTACGCGCGGTCCTTGACGAGCTCGAGGTAGTCGTCGCAGAACGTCCAGAAGAAGGTCTCCGACAACTCGAGCGCGCGCGTGTGGTCGTACGACTCGAGCGCCTCGGTCGCCTTCGCGACCACGTCCGCGAGGCCGGCGAGCATCGCGCGGTCGAGCGTCACGGTCACGAGCGCCGGGTCGAGCTCCGCGGTGCCGAACGACAGCGCGAACTTCGACGCGTTGAGGATCTTGATCGCCAGGCGGCGACCGATCTTCATCTGACCGACCTCGAACGCCGCGTCGGTGCCGAGGCGGGCGGAGGCCGCCCAGTAGCGGACCGCGTCGGAGCCGTGCTCCTCGAGCAGGCCCATCGGCGTGACGACGTTGCCCTTCGACTTCGACATCTTCTTGCGGTCGGGGTCGAGGATCCAGCCGCTGATCGCCGCGTCGCTCCACGGCAGCGTGCCGTGCTCGAGGTGCGAGCGGACCACGGTCGAGAACAGCCAGGTCCGGATGATGTCCTGGCCCTGCGGGCGCAGGTCCATCGGGAACACGCGCGCGAACAGGTCCGGGTCGGTGCGCCAGCCGCCGACGATCTGCGGGGTCAGCGAGCTGGTCGCCCAGGTGTCCATGACGTCCGGGTCGCCCACGAAGCCGCCCGGGACGCCGCGCTGGTCGGCCGTGTAGCCCGCGGGCACGTCGGACGACGGGTCGATCGGGAGCTGGTCCTCGGTCGGCAGCAGCGGAGCGCCGTGGTCGGGCTCGCCGTTCTCGTCGAGGCGGTACCAGACCGGGAACGGCACGCCGAAGAACCGCTGCCGCGAGATGAGCCAGTCGCCGTTGAGGCCGCCGACCCAGTTCTCGTAGCGCACGCGCATGAAGTCGGGGTGGAAGTCGAGCTCGGCGCCGCGCGCGAGCAGGCCCTCGCGCAGGTCGGCGTCGCGGCCGCCGTTGCGGATGTACCACTGGCGGCTCGTGACGATCTCGAGGGGCTTGTCGCCCTTCTCGTAGAAGTTCGCCTTGCGCTGCGTCGCCTGCGGCTCCCCGTCCAGGTCGCCAGACGCGCGCAGCCCGTTCACGACGGCCTCGCGTGCCGAGAACGTCGTCTTGCCCGCGAGCTCCTCGAACGCGGCACGACCGGCGTCCGTCGTGAGCCACTCGGGCGTCTCGCGGACGATGCGGCCGTCGCGGCCCACCACGGAGCGGGTCGGGAGCTGGAGCTCGCGCCACCACTGCACGTCGGTCAGGTCACCGAAGGTGCAGCACATCGCGATGCCGGCGCCCTTGTCGGGCTCGGCCGCGGGGTGCGCGAGGACGGGCAGCTCGACGCCGAACAGCGGCGACGTCACCGTCGTGCCGAACAGGTGCTGGTAGCGCTCGTCGTCGGGGTGCGCGATGAGGGCCACGCACGCGGGGAGGAGCTCGGGGCGGGTCGTCTCGATGTAGACGGGCTCGGCGGCGTCAGCCCCACCAGCACGGTGGAACGCGACGCGGTGGAACGCGCCCGGGTAGTCGCGCGCCTCGAGCTCGGCCTGCGCGACCGCCGTCTGGAACGTCACGTCCCACAGCCCCGGAGCCTCGGCCTGGTACGCCTCGCCGCGCGCGAGGTTGCGCAGGAACGCCTGCTGGGCGACCGCGCGGGCCTCGGCGGACACCGTCTGGTAGGTCATGGACCAGTCGACCGACAGGCCCAGGTGGCGCCACAGCGCCTCGAACTGGCGCTCGTCGTCGGCCGTCAGGCGCTCGCACAGCTCGACGAAGTTGCGGCGGCTCACCGGCACCTGGTCCGCGGGCTTGACCGGCTTGCCGTCCGTCCCCTCGTGCGGGGGCACGAAGCCCTCGACGTAGGGGAGCGAAGGGTCGCAGCGCACGCCGTAGTAGTTCTGCACGCGACGCTCGGTGGGCAGGCCGTTGTCGTCCCAGCCCATCGGGTAGAACACCTCGCTGCCGCGCATGCGGCGGAAGCGCGCGACGACGTCGGTGTGCGTGTAGGAGAACACGTGCCCCACGTGCAGCGAGCCGGAGACCGTCGGGGGCGGGGTGTCGATCGAGTAGATCTCCTCGCGCGTGCGCGAGCGGTCGAACGCGTAGAGGCCCTGGGCCGTCCACGCGGCGTCCCAACGCTCCTCCAGCCCGTCCAGCGAGACCTTGTCCGGTACCGCCCGCGTGCCCGTGGTGCCAGGGGTCGTCGAGGGGGCGGTCGGGTTCAGGTCGCTCATGGGCACACATCCTCCCAGATCCGCGACCACGACCCGCGCGGGTCTCCCCAGGCGGTCCGGCCCTGTGCGCGAGGGAACACGCGCGACACACGGCGGGGTTAGTGTCGCCGGAGGGCCACCCGCACGAGGCGGGCCGCCCGGCACGACGAGGGAGAGCGACGCGGGTGAGCGGTGTGACGGCGAACGGTCTGACGGTCGGGTACGCGGCGATGCTGGAGCAGTTCCACCCCACGGAGGCGGTGGACCTCTCGGCGTACGCCGAGGAGCACGGCTTCTCGGGCGTGATGGCGGCCGACCACTTCCAGCCCTGGGTGCCCGCGCAGGGGCAGTCCTCGTTCGTGTGGAACGTGCTGACGGCCGTCGGCGAGCGGACGCGCGGCGACTTCGGGCCCGGCGTCACCGCGCCGACGTTCCGCTGGCACCCCGCGATGGTCGCGCAGGCGTCGGCCACGCTCGCCGCGATGTACCCCGGTCGGCACTGGCTGGGCCTCGGTTCCGGCGAGGCGCTCAACGAGCACATCATCGCCGAGTACTGGCCCGAGGCCCCCGAGCGGATCAACCGCATGTTCGAGGCCATCGACATCATCAAGAAGCTGTTCACCGCGTCGCTCGCGGGCCGCGACGTCAAGCACGCCGGGCAGTTCTACAAGCTCGAGTCGACGCGGCTGTGGACCATGCCGGAGGAGGCGCCCGAGATCCTCGTCGCGACCGCCGGTCCCGTCACCGCGAAGCGCGCGGGCAAGCACGCCGACGGGCTCATCACGGTGGGTGCACCTCTCGAGAAGATCAGCGGCCTGTTCGGCAAGTTCCACGAGGGTGCGCGGGAGGCCGGGCGGGACGCGGACGCGATGCCCAAGGTCCTGCAGCTGCACATGTCGTGGGCGCCCACGGACGAGGAGGCGCTCGCCAACGCGATGCGCGAGTGGCCCAACGGCGGCATGAAGTTCCCCAAGGCCGACATCCGTTCGCCGTTCGACTTCGAGCAGATGGCCCGGCTCGTGCGCCCCGAGGACTTCGAGGGCCGCATGGTCATCTCGTCCGACCCCGACGTGCACCGCGCCGAGATCCAGAAGTACGTCGACCTCGGGTTCGACCGGATCTACCTGCACAACGTCGGCCGCAACCAGCGCGAGTGGATCGAGGTCTTCGGCGCCGACGTGCTGCCGAAGCTGTCGCGATGACCAGCGGCCCGACGGACGAGCTGCGGGTCTGGGCGCCCGACGGGCTCGGCGAGGTGCGGCCCGGCGACGACCTGCCGACGCTGCTCGTCGACCTGCTGCGCGCCGACGCGGCGGCCCGGCCGGACCGTGCGCTCGCGGACGGGGACGTGCTGGTGCTCACCAGCAAGGTCGTGTCGAAGGCCGAGGGGCGCGTCGTCGCCGCGGCCGACCGCGAGCAGGCGATCACCGACGAGACCGTGCGCGTCGTCGCGACGCGCGAGCACGCCGCCGGGGTCACGCGGATCGTCGAGAACCGGCTCGGCCTCGTCATGGCGGCCGCGGGCGTCGACGCGAGCAACACGCCCGACGGCACGGTCCTGCTGCTGCCGGTCGACCCCGACACGTCCGCACGCGCGGTGCGCGTCGCCGTCGCCGCGGCGTTCGGCGTGCGCGTCGGCGTCGTCGTGTCCGACACCGCAGGGCGACCGTGGCGTCAGGGTGTCGCCGACCTGGCGATCGGCGCGGCGGGTGTCGCGGTGCTCGACGACCTGCGCGGGCAGGTCGACTCGTTCGGGCGACCGCTGACGATGACCGTGACCGCCGTGGCGGACGAGATCGCCGCGGCGGCCGAGCTGGTCAAGGGGAAGGCGGCCGGGCGGCCGCTCGCGGTGGTCCGCGGCTTGGGGCACGTCGTCACCGTGGACGACGGGCCGGGCGCGCGCGTGCTGGTGCGGACCGGCGACGACGACATGTTCCGGCAGGGGAGCGCCGAGGCGTACGCGCAGGGCTGGAAAGACGCGGTCGAGCGAGGCTGAGGGCGCCGCGGAGCGCACATGACGCGGTGTCTCACTGTCGCGACACCACCGCGCGTCACTGGTGACACCATCTGACGAAGATTTGACACCACAAACGCTTGTGGTGACACCACTGTGGTGTCATGCTAGGTGTCATGGAACTCGGGCAGTACGTCAGCGACCTCCAGCGCCAGCTCATGGACGCCGCCGAGCACGGCGGGGACGACACCCGCGCCGTCGCCGAGCGGCTCGCCGCGGGCCTCGACGCGGCCACCCGTCTCGTCCTGCTCGACGCCCTGTCGGCGGCCGCCGGCGAGATCACGCGTGACCTCGCACCCGGCTCGGTCGACGTGCGGCTGCGCGGCCGCGAGGTCGAGTTCGTCGTCACGCAGCCCCCGTCCGAGGCGGACGCCGAGGAGGCGAACGCGGTGACCGCCGCGCCCGTCGACCTCGACGACGTCAGCACG
This sequence comes from Cellulomonas sp. H30R-01, assembly GCF_010119915.1. Taxonomy (NCBI): domain Bacteria; kingdom Bacillati; phylum Actinomycetota; class Actinomycetes; order Micrococcales; family Cellulomonadaceae; genus Cellulomonas; species Cellulomonas sp. H30R-01. The sequence goes on from NZ_CP048210.1 coordinate 915,577, forward strand.
TCACGCACGACCCTCCGTCTCCCCGACGCGCTCAAGGCGCGCGTCGACGAGGCGGCCACCGCCGACGGCCTGTCCGTCAACGCCTGGCTCGTCCGGGCGATCGCGGCAGCCCTGCAGCCCAAGCAGCGACGATCCGCGCAGCGCACGCTGCGCACCGGCGACAGCTTCGCCGGCTGGGCCCGCTAGCCGGGCACCGCACGCCCGGGACGACCAGCTCCTCGAGCACCACCAGCCCCGCGGACCCGCGGGGCGGGACAAGCACACCCCGACCACGGGAGGCGTCAGCATGCCCACGTACAGCACCCCCCAGCCCATCGACCTCGCGGTCCACGTCCCCGTCGGGGACCTGCGCGTCGTCGCGAGCGACCGCACGGACACCGTCGTGACGGTCACACCCTCGAACCCCACGAAGCAGGCCGACCACCGTGCGGTCGAGGAGACCAAGGTCGAGCTCGACGGGCGGCGGCTCACGGTCCTCGGGCCGCGGCCGCGGCTCAGCTGGATCGGCCCCGGGCCGTCCGACTCGGTCGACGTCGTCGTCGAGCTGCCCGCCGGCTCGCGTCTGACGGCCGAGCTGTCGGTCGGCAACGTCCAGACGGTCGGTCGGCTCGGCGCCACCCGGGTCAAGAGCTCCTCGGTGCGGATCGACACCACCGGCGACCTGTGGGTGCGCGCCATGCACGGCACCGTCGAGGTGGACCGCGTCGAGGGTGCCGCCGAGATCACGGCCGACCACGGGCGCGTCCTGGTCGGCACCGTGCACGGCGACGCCGTGCTCAAGGCCTCGCACGGGTCCGTGCGCGTCGAGGAGTCCGGGGGCGAGCTCGACGCGAAGCTCTCGTACGGCGACCTCGACGTCGAGCGCGCGCTCGGCTCCGTCACCGCGAAGACGGCCTACGGCAGCGTCCGCGTCGCCGAGGTCTCGAGCGGGTCGATCCAGGTCGAGAGCGGCTACGGCCAGGTGGCCGTCGGTGTGCGCCCCGGCGTGGCCGCGTGGCTCGACCTGTCGTCGAAGGACGGACGCGTCCGCAACCAGCTCGACGGCGAGCGTGCGCCCGACGAGGGCGAGCGCACCGTCGCGGTCCGGGCGCGCACGCGCTCGGGCGACATCACCGTCCAGCACGCCCGCTGAGCGGTCACCACCACCACCAGAAGGGACGCGACACCTCATGAACGTCACCTCACCCGCCATCCGCGTGCGCGGCGTCGAGAAGTCCTTCCAAGACCTCCACGTCCTGCGCGGCGTCGACCTCGAGGTCGCGCAGGGCAGCATCTTCGCCCTGCTCGGCTCGAACGGCGCCGGCAAGACGACGATGGTGCGGATCCTGTCGACGCTGCTCGCGCCCGACGCCGGCACCGCCGTCGTCAACGGCTTCGACGTCGGCACCTCGCCGCGCGACGTGCGTGAGTCGATCAGCCTGACCGGCCAGTTCGCGGCGGTCGACGAGATCCTCTCCGGCCGCGAGAACCTCGTCCTGGTCGCGCGGCTGCGGCACCTCGACGACCCCGGCCGCATCGCGGACGACCTGCTCGCGCAGTTCAGCCTCACCGAGGCCGGCGCCCGGCGCGTGTCGACCTACTCGGGCGGCATGCGGCGGCGCCTGGACATCGCGATGAGCCTCGTCGGGCACCCGACCGTGCTGTTCCTCGACGAGCCGACGACGGGCCTGGACCCCGAGGCGCGGCAGGAGGTCTGGCAGGTCATCCAGGGGCTCGCCCGGCAGGGGACGACCGTCCTGCTCACCACGCAGTACCTGGAGGAGGCCGAGCAGCTCGCCGACCGCATCGCGATCCTCCACCAGGGCCGCATCATCGCGAACGGCACGCTCGCCGAGCTCAAGGCGCTGCTGCCGCCCGCGACCGTCGAGTACGTCGAGAAGCAGCCGACGCTCGAGGAGATCTTCCTCGCGCTCGTCGGGTCCCGCGCCACCACCGAGTCCGGGAAGGACCAGTCATGAGCACCCACGTCTACGCCGACACCGTCGCCCTCACCGGGCGCTCGCTGCGGCACATCAGCCGCAGCGTCGACACGATCATCACGACCGCGCTCACGCCCATCGCCCTGCTGCTGCTGTTCGTCTACGTGTTCGGCGGGGCGATCGAGGCCGGCGGCGAGAGCTACGTCAGCTACCTGCTGCCGGGCATCCTGCTCATCGCGATCGCGTCGGGCATCGCGTACACCGCCGTCCGGCTGTTCACGGACCTGCAGAGCGGCATCTTCGAGCGGTTCTACTCGATGCCGATCGCGCGCTCGTCGGTGCTGTGGGCGCACGTGCTGACGTCGCTCGTCGCCAACGGGATCACGGTCGTGATCATCGTCGGCGTCGGGCTGCTCATGGGCTTCCGGACGTCGGCCGGGGTCGGGGCGTGGCTCGGTGTGGCGGGCATCCTCGCGCTGTTCACGCTCGCGCTCACGTGGCTCGCCGTCATCGCCGGTCTCACCGCGAAGTCCGTCGACGGAGCCGCGGGGTTCTCCTACCCGCTGATCTTCCTGCCCTTCATCAGCTCCGCGTTCGTCCCGACGGAGACCATGCCCAGGCCCGTGCGGTGGTTCGCCGAGAACCAGCCGGTGACGTCGATCGTCGACAGCATCCAGCACCTGTTCGCGGGCGAGCCCGTCGGCAGCGACCTCTGGGTCGCGCTGGGCTGGTGCGTCGGCATCCTCGTCGTCGCCTACCTCGCGGCGATGTCCGCGTACCGGCGGCGGGTCGGCTGATGCCGCACCGCTCGTCCCTCGTCCGGAACCCGGGCTGAGGCGCCAGGATCCTCGACCGCACGCCGGTCGGGGATCGTGGCGTGTCAGCCCTCCCCGCGCCTGCGTCAGCCGCCCGGCGGCGGCGTGCTCGCGGCGACGTGCGCGGACTGACCGGTCGCACCGGCATCGCCCGCCGGGATCGGCTCCGCGACGACCGCCGTCCCGTAGACGCACACCTCGCTGAACTGCCCGACGGCCCCGGTGTCGAACCGCATCGCGACGATCGCGTTCGCGCCGCGCTGCCGGGCCTCGTCGACCATGCGGCGCATCACCTCGTGCCGGCTCTCGTACATGATCTTCGTGTACTCGGGGATCTCCCCGCCGCCGATCGAGCGCAGGCTCGCGGTGAGGCTGCCGCCGATGTTCGTCGAGCGGACCGTCAGGCCCATGACCTCGCCGAGCACGGCCTGCACGCGGTAGCCGGGGATCTCGTTCGTCGTCACCACGATCACGCGCGCATCGTGTCACGCGCGCCCGACGGCAGGGCAGGGCCGCGGCCCGGATTCATCCCCTGTCCGCGGCGTCGCCCCGGTGGTACGTTCGCCCGCAACGCGGTGCTGCAAGTTGCAGCAAGAAGTTGCTGCCGTTCCGAGACCCGGAACCGGTCCGACGCCACGCCCACCCGGCGAGCAGCGCAGCTCGACGTCCGGACCGCCCGCCCACGCCCAGCCGCGCACGACGACGTGCGCCGAGCCCGATCGGAGCCTCTCCGTGACCGCCACGACCCGCACGCCCGCGCGTGCCGCCCGACCACGCCGGCGACGCGCCGTCGCCGCCCTGGCCGCCCTGCTCGTCGCCGGCGCCGGCCTGACCGCCTCCGTCGCGCCGACCGGAGCGGCACCACCTGTGCCGCAGCCCGTCGTGCCGTCCGCGAACGGCCGCGGCGACGTCATCCTCAACCTCTTCCAGTGGACGTGGGACGCCGTCGCCCGCGAGTGCTCCTCGACGATCGGGCCCGCCGGGTTCGGGTACGTGCAGGTGTCGCCGCCGCAGGAGCACGTCACCGGGTCGCAGTGGTGGACGTCGTACCAACCGGTCAGCTACCGCGTCGAGTCGAAGCTCGGGACGCGCGACGAGTTCCGCGCGATGGTCGCGACGTGCCGCGCCGCGGGGGTCGGCGTCATCGCCGACGCCGTGCTCAACCACACGACCGGCGCGGACCGGGGGAGCGGCACCGGCGTCGCCGGGTCGTCCTTCGGCGTCGACTCGTTCCCCGGGATCTACGGCGCCGCGGACTTCAACGACTGCCGGTCCAACATCGCGAACTACGGCGACCGCTACCAGGTGCAGAACTGCCGGCTGGTGTCGCTGCAGGACCTGCGCACCGGCTCGTCGTACGTCCGGGACCGGCTCGCCGGGTACCTCAACGACCTGCTGAGCCTCGGCGTCGCGGGCTTCCGCATCGACGCCGCCAAGCACATCCCCGCCGCCGACCTCGCCGCGATCAAGAGCCGGCTCACCAACCCGGACGTGTTCTGGGTGCACGAGGTCATCGGCGCGAGCGGCGAGCCCGTCCAGCCGTCCGAGTACCTGGGCAGCGGCGACTCGCACGAGTTCTTCTACGGCCGGCGGCTCAAGGCGGCCTTCGACGGCAACCTCGCCAACCTGCGCACGATCGCCGACGGGCTGCTGCCGTCGTCGTCCGCGGGGACGTTCGTCGACAACCACGACACCGAGCGCAACGGCGAGACGCTCAGCTACAAGCGCGGCGCCGAGTACCGGCTCGCGAACGTGTTCCTGCTCGCGCACCCCTACGGCGCCCCCTCGGTCTACAGCGGGTACACCTGGGACGACAAGGACGCCGGTGCCCCGGGCGCCTCCGCGACGAGCGTGCCCGACGCGTCCTGCGCGGACAGCCGGTGGGTCTGCACCCAGCGCTGGACCGAGGTGCAGGGCATGGTCGGCTTCCACAACACCGTGGGCAGCGCACCGCTCGTGCAGTGGACCGACGACGGCTCGCAGCTCATCGGCTTCGGCCGCGGCGACCGCGGGTACGTCGCGCTCAACGACCACGACCAGCCCGTCACGCGCACCTTCCAGACGGCGATGCCCGCCGGCTCGTACTGCGACGTCGTCGCGTCCGCGAGCTGCGCGTCGACCGTGACCGTGTCGTCGTCGGGCACCTTCACCGCGACCGTGCCCGCGCACGGTGCCGTCGCGATCCACGTCGGCCGTCCCGGCGGGCAGCCGACCGCGAGCACGACCGTCTACTACGCGACGACGCCCGGCTGGTCCGCGTACCGGATCCACTACCGCGTCGGCTCCGGGGCGTGGACCGCCGTGCCCGGCGTCGAGATGGCGCCCGCGTGCACCGGCTGGGTGTCGCGCGAGATCGCGACGGGCGGCGCCGCCGTGACCGCCGCGTTCACGAACGGCACCGGGACGTGGGACAGCAACGGCGGGCGGGACTACGCGCTCACCGGCGCCGCCGTGCGCGTGGCCGGAGGAGTCGTCACCCCGGGCAGCCCGTGCGGCACGACACCGACGCCCACCCCGACACCGACACCCACCCCGACCTCGTCGACCGCCGCCGTCTCGTTCGGCGTGCAGGCCACGACGGCGTGGGGCCAGAACGTGTTCGTGGTCGGCGACGCGACCGTGCTCGGCGGCTGGGACCCGGCGCGCGCCGTGCCGCTCTCGTCGGCGGCCTACCCCGTCTGGCGGGCGTCCGTCACGCTGCCCGCCGGCTCGACGGTGCAGTACAAGTACGTCCGCAAGGACGCGTCGGGTGCCGTGACGTGGGAGAGCGGGGCGAACCGCACGGTCACCGTGCCGTCGTCCGGGACGCTCACCCTGAACGACACCTGGCGCTGACGCGCGACGCGCGGCCCGCCCCTGCGCTCGGGGCGGGCCGCGCCCTCGCGGTCCTGGTGCCGGCCGGCCGGCCCTGCTCAGCTCAGCCGGTGTCAGGCCTTCGCGGCCTTGGCGGCGGCCTTGGCCGCCTGCTTCGTCGCGCGGACCTCGGCGAGCGACGTCGGGTCGGTCACGTCGGCGATCGAGCGGCGCGCGTCGACCTCGCCGTACGCGCCGGCAGCCTCACGCCAGCCCTCGGGCTCGACGCCGTACTGCTTCCCGAGCAGCGCGAGGAAGATCCGTGCCTTCTGGTCGCCGAAACCCGGGAGGGCCTTGAGGCGCTGGAGGACGGTCGCGCCGTCGGGGTCGCCGGTCGTCCAGATGCGCGAGACGTCACCGTGGTACGTCTCGACGACCTCGCGCGCGACCGCCTGGATGCGGCCCGCCATCGAGCCCGGGTAGCGGTGCACCGCCGGAGGGGTCGCGCACAGCGCGACGAACTGCTCGGGGTCGGCGTCCGCGACGTCGTGCACGTCGAGCCCGCCCATGCGTTCGGCGATCTTCGCGGGCCCGGCGAAGGCGCTCTCCATCGTCACCTGCTGGTCGAGCAGCATGCCGATGAGCAGCGCGAACGGGTCCTCGGAGAGCAGTCGGTCCGCGGCGTCGTCGCCGGTCAGCCAGAGCGTCATGCGCCCATCCTGGCGTGCGTGCCGGGCGCGCGGGCACCCGGCGCGTCGACCAGCGTGTCGAGGTCGGCGGGCTCGTCGACGTCGTGCCGAAGCGAGGAGTCGACGGGCAGGTCGAGCACGACGTGCCCGGCGGCGGTGTGTCGCGCCGACGACCCGGCCCCGAAGGCAGGTCGCAGCGTCGTCCCCGCAACCGCGGTGAGCAGCGTCGTGCCCGTGCCCGCGGCGTCGGGGACGTGCGCGCGCGGGTGCGCGGCGGCGAGATGCAGGGCGGTGTCGAGATCGGCGGGACGCAGGCCGGGCAGGTCGCCGAGCAGCGCGGCGACGGGGGCGTCAGGGGTGCGGGCGCGCACGACGGCCTCGCCCGCGCGGACCGCCTCGTCGAGCCCGCCGCCCGACGGCTCGTCGACGACGACCGCGCCGCCGCGCTGCGCCCACGACGCGAGTACGCGGTCCGGCGTCACGAGGACCACGCCCGCGACGAGCTCCGCGGACGCTGCCGCGGCGAGAGTGTCGAGGGCCATCGACCGCACGAAGCGCCCACGCTCGCCCGGTCCGAGGACGTCGGCGAGGCGCGACTTGCCCCGGTCGGCGTCCTTGACAGGGACGACGACCCACCAGCCGGTCACGGTGCCCGGTCCACGAGCGCGAGCGCCCGCGCCGCGATGGCGGCGGTCGCGGGGACGTCCGTCATGAGCGTCGGCGCGGACGCCACGCGCCACCCTTCGGCGCTCAGCGGCTCGACCACGGCGGCGTCGGCGTCGTCGACGAGCCACGCGTCGAGCACGCCACCGTCGGCCCGCCGGCCGTAGTGGCGGGCGACCGCGTCGGCCGCGGTCTCGACGCCGATCGCGGTGAGGCACGCGTCCGCCATGCCGCGCACGGGCGCGCCGCCGATCACGGGGCTGACCCCGACGACAGGGGCGGGCGTGGCGCGCAGCGCGTCGCGGATGCCGGGCACACCGAGGATCGTGCCGACGGACACGACAGGGTTCGACGGCGGCACCACGACGACGTCCGCGTCGGCGAGCGCCTCGAGCACGCCCGGCGCGGGCTCGGCGACCGTGACGTCGCCCTGGTGGAACGCGCGCGCGGGGATCGCGGCGCGGTGCAGGACCCACCACTCCTCGAAGTGCATGGTGCGGCCGTCGACCGTCTCGACGGTGGTCTCGACCTCGCTGTCCGTCATGGGCAGCAGCGTCACGCCGGGCTTCCACCGCTCGGCGAGGCGCGCGGTCACGGTGGACAGCGGGACGCCCGACAGCAGCAGCTCGGTGCGCGCCAGGTGCGTCGCCAGGTCGAGGTCGCCGAGCGTGAACCACTCCCAGCCGAGCCCGTACGCGGCGAGGTCGTCGGACACGCGGCGGCTCTCGTCGCGGCGGCCCCAGCCCTGCTCCTCGTGCACCGCGCCGCCGAGCGTGTACATGAGGGTGTCGAGGTCGGGGCACACGCGCACGCCGTGCAGCCACAGGTCGTCGCCGGTGTTCGCGACAACCGTGACCTGCGCGGTCGTGCCGCCCGCGCCGTCGGGCAGGCGGTCGTGCAGCAGCGCGAGGAGCCCGCGAGTGAAGCGCGCGCCACCGACGCCGCCGGACAGGACGGTGATCCTCATGCTTCTCCCGCGGGGACGGGAGCCGGCGCCGTGCGGGGCGCGGGCTCGTGGAACGCGATGACGGGCCGGCCGGTCCGCGGGTGCTCGAGCACGTCGGCGTCGACGCCGTACACGTCGCGCAGCAGCGCGGGCCGCAGCACCTCGCGCGGGTGGCCGGCCGCCGCGAGGCGCCCGCCGGACAGCACGACGACGTGCTCGCAGAACGCGGCCGCGAGGTTGAGGTCGTGCAGCGCGGCGACGGTCGTCGTGCCGAGGTCGCGCACGAACGCGAGCAGCGCGAGCTGCGCGCTCACGTCGAGGTGGTTGGTCGGCTCGTCGAGCAGCAGCAGCTCGGGCTCCTGCGCGAGCGCGCGCGCCACGTGCACGCGCTGACGCTCGCCGCCCGACAGGGACGACCACGCGCGGCCGGCCAGGTGCGCGGCGTCGGCGGCGTGCAGCGCGCGGTCGACGGCGTCGTCGTCGGGATCGGCACCCCACAGCGAGCGGTAGGGGATGCGGCCGAGCGCGACGACCTCGCGGACGGTCAGCGGGACGCTGCTCGACGACTCCTGCTCGAGCAGCGCGATCCGGCGGGCACGCTCGCGACGGCCCAGCTCCGCGACCGGCGTCGCCGACGCCCCCGCGCCCACGAGCACCGCACCGCGCTCGGGCGTGAGCAGCCCGGCGACGAGGCGCAGCAGCGTCGTCTTGCCCGCGCCGTTCGGGCCGAGCAGCCCGGTCAGCCGTCCCGGGGGTGGGGTCGCGTCGACACCGTCGACGACCCACCGGCCCCCGAGGCGCGTGCCGACACCGCTGAGCGTCAGGTCCACGCCGACCCCCGTCCCCGGCGCAGCAGCACCGCGAAGACGGGCACGCCGATGAGCGCCGTGACGATGCCGACGGGCAGCTCGCGCGGGTCGAAGAGCGTGCGCGCGAGCGTGTCGGCCCAGACGAGGAACACCGCGCCCGCGAGCGCCGCGACGGGCAGCAGCCGGCGGTGCGCCGGGCCGGTGAGCGACCCGACGGCGTGCGGCAGGACGAGCCCGACGAACCCGATCGCGCCGCTCACCGCGACCATCGCGCCCGTGAGCAGCGCGACGAGCGTCATGAGCGTCCACCGGGTCCGGTCGACGCCGACGCCGAGCGCCGCCGCGGCCGTGTCGCCGAACGCGAACGCATCGAGCCGCACGCCGGCGAGCACGACGAGCGTCCCGACGACGAGCACCGCGCCCCCGGCGATCGCGACCGACGACCACGTCGCGCCCGCGAGCGAGCCGAGGAGCCACGAGAGGATCTCGCGGTACGAGTCGCCGGTCGCGGTCCAGAAGATGACGAACGACGTGCCCGCCGCGCAGAGCTGCGACACGGCGAGCCCGGCGAGCACCGTGCGGCCCGGCGTGAGCGTCCCGCCCGAGCGGGCGAGCGCGAGCGTGGCGACCAGCGCGGCCATCGCGCCCACGAACGCGGCGACCGGCAGGAGCACCGCGACGCCGACCACCAGCACGGCGACGGCCCCGAGGGACGCCCCCGAGGAGAGCCCGAGCAGGTACGGGTCGGCCAGCGGGTTGCGCGTGAGGCTCTGCATGACGGCACCGGCGAGCGCGAGCCCTGCGCCGACGGCGGCGGCCGTCAGCACGCGCGGCAGGCGGAGCTCCCAGACGATCGCGTCGTGCAGCGGTGCGACGGGCGCGACGTCGAACCCCGCGTGCGCCGCGATGCTGCGCGCGACCTCGCCGACGCCCAGGTCCGCCGGACCGATCGTCACGGTGAGCAGGATCGTGCCGACGAGCGCCGCGACGCCCGCGAGCACGAGCAGCGCGAGGCGGGTGCGCGCCGGTGCCGCCGTCGACGGGGCGAGCGGCGGGGTGGTGCGGGGGACGGTGGCGGTCGTCGTCGTCACCCCTCGTCCAGCGCGTCGTCCAGCCCGGCGACCTGCTCGGCGATCGACGCGACGGCCTCGGCGTTGCGCACACCGGCCTCGGTCGCGGCGAACGGCACGGTCACGTACCGCTTCTCGCGCACCGCGGTGAGCTGCGACGTCGCCGGGTTCGACTCGAGCAGCGCGATCTTGCTGTCGGCGGTGTTCCACGACGCGTCCACCAGCACGATCACGTCGGGGTCGGCCGCGACGACCTGCTCCCACCCGACCGACGTCCACGTGTCCTGCACGTCGCCGAAGACGTTCGTCAGCCCCGCGGCGTCGAGGATCATCTGCGGCGCACCGATCCCGGCGCCCACGTAGGGGCTGTCGGTGCCCGACGAGTACCAGAGCGCGGTCGTCGGCTCGGCGGGCTTCTCGACCTCTGCGAGCGTGTCGCGCTGCGCGGCGATGAGCTCCTCGGCGCGGTCCTGCACGCCGAACAGCGACGCGACCTCGCGGATCTCGTCCTCGACGACGTCGAACGTCAGCGGGTCGGGCTGGTAGCCCTTCTCCTTGCACGCGGCGGGGGAGACGTACGTGCCGATCCCCAGCGCGGCGAGAGCGGTGCGGTCGCCGGCGCCGTCGGCGGAGAAGTTCGACTCCCAACCCGCGTAGACGAAGTCCGGCTCGAGCGCGAGCAGCGCCTCCTGGCCCGGGACCTTGTCCGACACGACCGGGATCGCGTCGTAGGCGTCGGCCCACTCGTCGGGCACGGGACCGTCCGCGAACGCCGTGCCGACGACGCGGTCCTCGAGCCCGAGCGCGAGCAGCATCTCGGTCGACGTCGACTTGATCGTCACGACGCGCTCCGGCGGGGCGTCGACCGTGACGGGTGTGCCGCAGTTGTCGAGGTCGACGGGCGTGAAGCCGCCGGGCTGCGACGCGGCAGCGGTCGGCGACGACGTGCCCGACGCGTCGGACGCGCACGCCGACAACCCGAGGGCGAGCGCGGCCGCGGCGACGAGGGGCACGAGGGGACGGCGGGTGGGGCGGGGCATCGGCACTCCGGGACTGGGCGCAGGGGCGACCCCTGCGTGGGCGGGGGTGCGCTGCGCTGCGCACGACGGGACGGGTGCACGTCGCACCCCGGAGGGCCGCCGAGTGCCGAGCGGCTCGACCCGGTCATCACGACCAGGTTCCGGGTCCCACCCTAGGCCGCTGCGCCACCTGTCCCGCAACCCGACGTCCACGCGCCCACCTGCGAGCCCGCCCGGCGGCGGGCGGACACCCCGACCCGGGTCTGGTGACCGCTCATCCGCCCCTTCCGGTCACCAGCCCCGGGTCGACGGCGACGTCGGCCACGAGCGGGTCAGGGGCGGGCGGCGAGCGCGAGCGCCTGGGCGACCTCGGCGACGTCGTCGGAGAGCAGGCCCACGGTGACGCGCAGGTGCGCGGTGGCCTCGTCCGGGCCGTTGGCGACGAACGGCGTGCCGGGCGCCGCGCGGATCCCCGCGGCCTCGAGCCGCAGCAGCGCGGTGCGCTCGTCGTGCACGGGCAGCCACAGGTTGATCCCGTCGCCGCCGTCGACGTGCACGTCGAGCGCCGCGAGCGCGGTCGTGAGCGCCCGGCGTCGCGCGAAGTAGACGCGGCGGGCGTGCGCGACCGCGTCGATCGCGGCGGGGTCGGTGAGCAGGTCGACGAGCACGTGCTGCAGCAGGCGGCTGGTCCAGCCGGGGCCGAGCATGCGGCGCGCGACGAGCGCGTCGAGCACGCGAGCAGGCCCGCCGACGGCCGCGAGGCGCAGGTCGGGGCCGTGCGACTTCGAGTACGAGCGGACGTGCACGGTCGCGTCGGGCAGCCAGGTGCCGAGCGAGACGTCGCGCGCGGAGGAGATCTGCCCGCAGTGGTCGTCCTCGACGACGGTCACTGCGGCCGCGGCGGGCACGCGGCGGACCACGGCGGCGAGCTCGCGCGCACGCGTGGGCGTGAGCGAGACGCCGGTCGGGTTCTGGGCGCGGGGTTGCAGCACGACGACGCTCGCACCGGCCGCGAGCGCACGCGCGAGGGAGTCGGGACGCATGCCGTTGCGGTCGAGCGCGACGGGCACGCGCCGCAGGCCGAGCTGGTCGAGCAGGTCGAAGAGCGGCGGGAAGCCCGGGTCCTCGACGGCGACGCGGTCCCCGAACGACGCGACCTGCTCGAGTGTGCGGCTGATCGCGTCGACCGCGCCGTCGACGACGGTGAGCCGCTGCGGCACGAAGGGCCACGACTCCCGCAGGAGCGACTCGAGCTCGGGCACGAGCGGTGTCGACAGGTAGGTGCCGGCCTCGGCGGCGGGCGTGCGGGCGGCGACGCGCGCGAGCGCCGGGCCGAGCGGCGGCAGCAGGTCAGGGTCCGGCGTGCCCGTCGACAGGTCGAGCCGGGCCGGCGCTCCCTCGGCGAGGTCGCGGTAGCGCGGGGGCAGCCACGCGGCGGGCGGTGGGAGGACGAACGTGCCCGCACGCCCGCGCGACGCGACGAGCCCGACGGTCGCGAGCGCCTGGAACGCGCCGCTCACGGTCGCCGGGCTGACCCCCAGGTCGACGGCGAGCGCGCGCACGGTCGGGAGCCGGTCGCCGGGGACGAGCTCGCCGCCGTGCACGAGCCGCGCCACGGCGGCCGCGATGCCGCGCGGCGACCGGTCGTCGACGTGGGCGGCCAGATCCATGGCGGCAGCATGCCCGCGCGCAGGACCCGCCCTGGGCGAAGCCCGGGACGAACCGGACGCCGGTCGCAGGTGTTTACACGCGGCCCGCCGTTGTTCGCGTGGCGGAAACGGAGGGTAACGCCGCAGAAATGTTCAACGCCGACAGTCACATTCCAGGCGACGGGGCCCGGCCCGGCAGGCAGGACCCGTCGCACGACGTGGGACCGCGGCACCGCGGCCGGGACCCGCCGCCGGCCGACCGAGGACCGGAGGACCCCATGACCGTCGTACGCGTCGCATTCACCCAGGCCACCTGGACCGGCGACAAGGAGTCGATGATCGCGCTGCACGAGGCGTGGACGCGCGAGGCCGCGTCGGCCGGTGCGCAGGTGATCTGCTTCCAGGAGCTGTTCTACGGGCCGTACTTCGGCATCACGCAGGACACCGCCTACTACGACTACGCGGAGTCCGTCCCGGGCCCGACGACCGAGCGGTTCGCGGCGCTCGCGGCCGAGCTCGGCATGGTGATCGTGCTGCCGGTCTACGAGGAGGACCAGCCGGGCGTGCTCTACAACACGGCCGCGGTGATCGACGCGGACGGCACCTACCTCGGCAAGTACCGCAAGCACCACATCCCGCACCTGCCGAAGTTCTGGGAGAAGTTCTACTTCCGTCCCGGCAACCTCGGGTACCCCGTGTTCGAGACGGCCGTCGGGAAGATCGGCGTCAACATCTGCTACGACCGGCACTTCCCCGAGGGCTGGCGCGTGCTCGCGCTGAACGGTGCCGAGATCGTCTTCAACCCCAACGCCACCGCGCCGGGCATCTCGAACAAGCTGTGGGAGATCGAGCAGCCCGCGGCCGCGGTCGCGAACGGCTACTTCGTCGTCGCGAACAACCGCGTCGGGCTCGAGGACAACGAGTACGGCGACGAGGCGGTCGCGTTCTACGGCTCGTCGTACGCGGTCGGCCCCGACGGCAACTACGTCGGCGAGGTCGGGTCGAGCACCGAGGACCAGCTGTTGATCCGCGACCTCGACCTCGACCAGATCCGCCAGGTCCGCGAGCGCTGGCAGTTCTTCCGCGACCGCCGGCCCGACGCCTACGGCGCGATCGTCGCCCCCTGACCCGGCACCCAGCGGAGAGGACGTCCGAGTGAAGACCCTGATCACCGGCGGGACCGTCGTCAGCGCGACGGGCCGCACCCCGGCCGACGTGCTGGTCGACGGCGACACCATCGCCGCGGTGCTCGCGCCCGGCTCGACGCTGCTCGGCTTCGACCTCGCGGCGCACGTCGACCGCGTGATCGACGCGACCGGCAAGTACGTCATCCCGGGCGGCGTCGACGCGCACACCCACATGGAGCTGCCGTTCGGCGGCACCGCGGCGTCCGACACGTTCGAGACGGGCACCCGCGCCGCGGCGTGGGGCGGCACGACGACGATCGTCGACTTCGCGGTGCAGCGCGCGGGCGAGCGCGTCATGGACGGGCTCGCCGCGTGGCACGAGAAGGCGGCCGGGCAGTGCGCGGTCGACTACGCGTTCCACCAGATCGTCGGCGGCGTCGACGACGACAGCCTGAAGGCGATGGAGGGCCTCGTCGCCGAGGGCGTCACGAGCTACAAGCTCTTCATGGCGTACCCCGGCGTGTTCTACGCCGACGACGCGCAGATCGTCCGGGCCATGCAGAAGGCCGCCGACCTCGGGCTGCTCACGATGATGCACGCCGAGAACGGGCCGGCCATCGACGTCCTCGCGGCGCAGCTCGTCGAGCAGGGGAAGACCGACCCCTACTTCCACGGGATCGCCCGCGCGTGGCAGCTCGAGGAGGAGGCGACGCACCGCGCGATCATGCTCGCCGACCTCACGAACGCGCCGCTCTACGTCGTGCACGTGAGCGCGAAGCAGGCCGTCCAGCAGCTCGCCTGGGCCCGCGACAACGGCAAGAACGTGTTCGGCGAGACGTGCCCGCAGTACCTCTACCTGTCGCTCGAGGAGCAGCTCGGCGCGCCGGGCTTCGAGGGCGCCAAGTGGGTGTGCTCGACGCCGCTGCGCTCGCGCGCCGAGGGGCACCAGGACCACATGTGGCAGGCGCTGCGCACCAACGACCTGCAGATGGTGTCGACCGACCACTGCCCGTTCTGCATGAAGGGCCAGAAGGAGCTCGGGCTCGCCGACTTCCGCGCGATCCCGAACGGCATCGGGTCCGTCGAGCACCGCATGGACCTCATGTACCAGGGCGTCGTGACCGGTCAGATCACGCTCGAGCGCTGGGTCGAGCTCACGTCGACGACGCCCGCGCGGATGTTCGGGCTGTACGGCCGCAAGGGCGTCATCGCGCCCGGGGCCGACGCGGACGTCGTCGTCTACGACCCGGCGGGGCACACGTCCATCGGGGTCGGCGAGGGCCGGACCCACCACATGCGCATGGACCACTCCGCGTGGGAGGGCTTCGAGGTCGACGGGCACGTCGACGTCGTCCTGTCGCGCGGGTCGGTGGTCGTCGACGCGGACGGGTACCACGGCCGGGCCGGCCACGGGCGCTACCTCAAGCGCGACCTCTCGCAGTACCTCGTCTGACCCGCGTCCCCACGCCCCGGAAGGAGGACCGCCCGTGGACTTCGGTGTCGTCCTGCAGACCAACCCGCCCGCCTGGCGGACCGTCGAGCTCGCCCGCCAGGCCGAGACGCACGGCTTCGACTACGTGTGGACGTTCGACTCGCACCTGCTGTGGCAGGAGCCGTTCGTCGTGTACTCCGCGATCCTCGCCGCGACGCGCAAGGTGGTCGTCGGGCCGATGGTCACCAACCCCGCGACGCGGGACTGGACCGTCACGGCCTCGCTGTTCGCGACGCTCAACGAGATGTTCGGCAACCGGACCGTGTGCGGCATCGGCCGCGGCGACTCCGCGGTCCGCACGCTCAACGGGCGGCCGTCGAACCTCGCGACGCTGCGCGAGTCGATCCACGTGATCCGCGAGCTCGCGAACGACCGCGCCGTCGAGGTCAACGGCCGGACCGTCCGGTTCCCGTGGGCCAAGGGCTCCGCGCTCGACGTGTGGGTCGCCGCGTACGGGCCGCTCGCGCTCAAGCTCACCGGCGAGGTCGGCGACGGCTTCATCCTCCAGCTCGCCGACCCCGACATCGCCGCCTGGACGATCAAGGTCGTCCGCGACGCCGCGGAGGCCGCCGGGCGCGACCCCGACGCGATCCAGTTCTGCGTCGCCGCACCCGCCTACGTCGGCGACGGCGACTCGCCCGCCGCCCGCGCGCACATGCGCGAGCAGTGCCGCTGGTTCGGCGGCATGGTCGGCAACCACGTGGCCGACATCGTCGCCCGCTACGGCAGCGACAGCACCGTGCCGAAGGCCCTCACCGACTACATCAAGGCGCGCGAGGGCTACGACTACAACGAGCACGGCCGCGCCGGGAACTCGCACACGTCCTTCGTCCCCGACGAGATCGTCGAACGGTTCTGCCTGCTCGGCAGCCCGCGCGAGCACGTCGAGAAGCTCGAGGCGCTGCGCGACCTCGGCGTCACCCAGTTCGCCGCCTACCTCCAGCACGACAACAAGGAGGAGACGATGCGGCTCTACGGCGAGCGGGTCATCCCCGCGCTCGCCGACACCGTCGTGGCGACCGCATGACGACGGGCCGGCGCGCCGCACGGTCGGCGCTCTGGGGCGCCGCGGCGCTCGTGCTGCTCGTCGTGCTGTGGGAGGTCGTCAAGGCCGTCGTGCCCGACACCGGGTGGCACGTCGGCGAGGCGAGCGTCCTGCCGCGCACCGATGACGTCGCGATGCCGCACGTGTGGGACGTCGTCTCGCGCATCGGCGAGCCCGAGACATCCGCGACGGGCGCGCCGACCGTGCTCGTCGCGATGCTCCAGGCGTGCTGGTTCACCCTCCGCGTCGCCGCCGCCGGGTGGGTCCTGGGAGTCGTCGGCGGGGCGCTCGTGGCCGTCGTCATGCAGCGCTCGCGGCTCGCCGAGTCCGCGCTGCTGCCGTGGGTCGTGCTGTCGCAGACCGTGCCGCTCGTCGCGCTCGCGCCGCTCGTCGTCGGATGGGGCGGGCGCATCCACCTGGGCGCGCTCGAGTGGCAGAAGTGGATGTCGGTCGCGCTCATCGCGTCCTACCTCGCGTTCTTCCCCGTCGCGGTGGGGATGCTGCGCGGCCTGCAGTCGCCCAGCGCGGCGCAGGTCGAGCTGTTCCGGGCGCAGGCCGCGTCCTGGGGGCGGACGCTCGTCTCCCTGCGGCTGCCCGCGTCCGTCCCGTACCTGCTGCCCGCGCTGCGGCTCGCCGCGGCCACCGCCGTCGTCGGCGCCATCGTCGCCGAGGTGTCCACGGGCACCAAGGGCGGCGTCGGGCGCCTCGTCATCGCGTACGCCCAGGCCGCGAGCGGCGACCCCGCCAAGCCGTGGGCGGCCATCCTCGCCGCCGCGGTGCTCGGCCTCGTCGCCGCCGGACTCGTCACCCTGCTCGGGCTCGGCCTGGGCCGCTACCGCCACGCGGAGGTCTCATGAGCGACGTCACCACCGCCACCGAGGCGACGGGCACCCCGCCCGACGCCGCGCCCGGCGCCACGTCCCTACCGGTCGCACCCGCCGGTCCCGCCACCGCCGTCGACGTGCGCGGCGTCTCCAAGGTGTTCGCCACGCGCGCCGGCACCGTCACCGCGCTCGACGACATCCACCTGAGCGTCGCCGCGGGCGAGTTCGTGTCGCTCATCGGCCCGTCCGGGTGCGGCAAGTCGACGCTGCTGCGGCTCGTCGCCGACCTGGACCAGCCGACGTCGGGGGAGATCGCGGTGTTCGGCCGTTCACCTCGCGTCGCTCGGGAGGCCCAGGACTACGGGATCGCGTTCCAGCAGGCCGGACTCCTGCCGTGGCGGACGGTGACCGCCAACGTCGAGCTGCCGCTCGAGCTGCACGGCGTCGGCCGTCGCGAGCGCGCCGCCCGCGCCGCCGAGCTGCTCGCGCTGGTCGGGCTCACGGAGTTCGCCGGGCACTTCCCGCACCAGCTCTCGGGCGGCATGCAGCAGCGCGTCGCGATCGCCCGGTCGCTCGCCGAGAGCCCGAGCCTGCTCCTCATGGACGAGCCGTTCGGCGCGCTCGACGAGATGACGCGCGAACGCATGCAGACCGAGCTCGTGCGGCTGTGCGCCGAGTCCGGGGCGGCCGTCGTGTTCGTCACGCACTCGATCCCCGAGGCCGTGTTCCTGTCCCAGCGCGTCGTCGTCATGTCGCCGCGGCCGGGTCGGATCGCCCAGGTCGTGCCCGTCGACCTCGCGCGCGCCGACGAGCGCACCGACGACCTGCGCGAGGACGCCGCGTTCTTCGCGGCGGTCACGGCGGTCCGGGAGGCGCTGCACGGTGGCCACGGGTCCGGCGTCCCGACGCGCGGCGTGGACGTCCGGTGAGCGCCGCGAGCACCGGCGGCGCCCTCCGCGCCGGTCGTGCGGGCCGTGCCACGCGTCTCGGGCGGTGGCTCGCGCCCGTCCTGGTCGGCGTGCTCGCGCTCGTCGCCTGGCAGGCGGTCGTCGTGGTCGCGGACCTGCCCCCGTACCTGCTGCCGAGCCCGACGGCGATCGTCGAGCAGCTCCGGCAGGTCGTGCCGCTCGTGTGGTCGGCCGCGCTCGCGACGGGTGCGAACGTCCTCGTCGGGCTGCTCGTCGGCGGGGTGACCGCCGTGCTCGCGGCCGTCGTGGCCGCCCGCAGCCGGATCGTCGACGGGCTCATGTCGCCGACGGCCGCGGCCGTGTCGGTCATGCCGATCGTCGCGCTCGCCCCCGCGCTCAACACGCTGTTCGGCACGACGTCGACGACCCCGCGCCGGCTCGTCGTGGCCGTCGTGGTCTTCGCCCCGGTGTTCGTCAACACGCTGCGCGGGCTGCGGCAGGTGCAGCCCGTGCACCGCGACCTCATGCGGGCCTACGCGGCGTCGCCGTGGCAGGTCACGCGCACGGTGACCGTGCCGGGCGCGCTGCCGTACCTGTTCACCGGCATGCGGATCGCGTCGTCGACGGGTGTCATCGCGGCCGTCGTCGCCGAGTACTTCGGCGGGCTGCAGAACGGGCTCGGCTCGCGCATCACCGCCGCCGCCGCGAACAGCGCGTACGCCCGCGCGTGGGCGTTCGTGCTCGGCGCGATCCTGCTGGGCCTCGTCCTCTACCTCGCGACGGCCGCGCTCGAACGTGCCGTCGCCCGCCGGAACGGCGCGGTCCCCGACGGGACCTGACGCCGCCCACCCGTCCCGCCTGCCGACGACGCCAGGTGCGGTCGACCGCGACTCGCCCCCTCCGGCGAGCGCGCCCCGCCAGTGCCGCCCCCCAGGAAGGACCCGAGATGACCCCCACCAGGCGTTCCGCGTGGACCGCGACGGCTGTCGGCGTCGCCACCGCGCTCGTGCTGTCGGCGTGCAGCAGCGGCAGCGGCGACCCCGAGCCCGAGGCGTCGGGCGACTCCGACGGGCTGACCCCCGTCACGCTCCAGCTGCAGTGGTTCACCCAGGCCCAGTTCGCCGGCTACATCGCGGCGGTCGAGCAGGGCTTCTACGAGGACGAGGGCCTCGACGTCGAGATCGTCGAGGGCGGCGTCGACATCGTCCCGCAGTCCGTGCTGGCCGACGGGTCCGTCGACTACGCGATCGCGTGGGTGCCGAAGGCGCTCGCGTCGCGCGAGCAGGGCGCGGGGATCACCGACGTCGCGCAGATCTTCCAGCGGTCGGGCACGCTCCAGGTCGCGTTCGCCGACTCGGGCATCACCTCGGCGGCGGACCTGCGGGGCAAGAAGGTCGGCAACTGGGGCTTCGGCAACGAGTTCGAGCTCTTCGCGGGCATGACCGAGGCGGGCCTCGACCCGGCGACCGACGTCACGCTCGTGCAGCAGCAGTTCGACATGAACGCGCTGCTGTCGGGCGAGATCGACGCCGCCCAGGCCATGACGTACAACGAGTACGCCCAGGTGCTCGAGGCCGTGAACCCCGCGACCGGCGAGCTCTACCAGCCCGAGGACTTCACGGTCGTCGACTGGAACGACGAGGGCACCGCGATGCTCCAGGACGCGATCTGGGCGAACTCCGAGCGCCTCGCGTCCGACGCGGAGTACGAGGAGACGACGGTCAAGTTCCTCAAGGCGAGCCTCGAGGGCTGGATCTGGGTCCGCGACAACCCGGAGGAGGCGCGTGACCTCGTCGTGGCCGCGGGCTCGCAGCTCGGCGCGAGCCACCAGCTGTGGCAGGTCAACGAGGTCAACAAGCTCGTCTGGCCGTCGCCGGGCGGCATCGGGATCATCGACGAGTCGGCCTGGGAGCGGACCGTCGACATCGCTCTGAACACCAAGAACGACCAGGGCGCGACGGTCATCACGGCCGAGCCGAGCGCCGACGCCTACACCAACGA
Source organism: Cellulomonas sp. H30R-01 (assembly GCF_010119915.1). NCBI lineage: Bacteria > Bacillati > Actinomycetota > Actinomycetes > Micrococcales > Cellulomonadaceae > Cellulomonas > Cellulomonas sp. H30R-01. Next base: position 935,346 of record NZ_CP048210.1, read on the forward strand.
GTACGTCGACAAGGCGCTCGAGGAGCTGCGCGCCGAGGGCGTCGACGTCGACGGCGCCGACTTCCAGGCCGCCGAGGTGACGCTCGAGCCGGGCGGCAACTGACCCACACCCGTGCGGCGCGGGTGCACCCTGCCCGCGCCGCACGGCCCGGCACGACCGACGAGGGGGAGACGTGAGCGTCCCGACCAGCACGACCATCCATCCCGACGACGCCGCCGCCGTGCGGCTCGACCGCGAGCACGTCTTCCACTCCTGGTCAGCCCAGGCGGCGCTCGACCCGCTCGTCCTGGCCGGCGGCTCCGGCTCGCACGTCTGGGACTCGTCGGGCCGCCGCTACCTCGACTTCTCGAGCCAGCTCGTCAACACGAACATCGGCCACCAGCACCCGCGCGTCGTCGAGGCGATCCGCGCGCAGGCGTCGACGCTCACGACGATCGCACCGTCGACCGCGGCGCTCGTCCGCGGCGAGGCGGCGGAGCGGGTCCTGGCGCACGCGCCCGCGGGCTTCTCGAAGGTGTTCTTCACCAACGGCGGCGCCGACGCGAACGAGAACGCGATCCGCATGGCGCGCCTGCACACGGGCCGCGACAAGGTCGTGTCGCACTACCGCTCGTACCACGGCAACACCGGCGCGGCCGTCGTCGCGACGGGGGACTGGCGGCGCGTGCCCAACGAGTACGCGCGCGGTCACGTGCACGTGTTCGGCCCGTACCCGTACCGGTCGGAGTTCTGGTCGACGACCCCCGAGCAGGAGGCCGAGCGCGCGCTGCACCACCTGGAGCGCGTCATCCAGTCCGAGGGCCCGACGTCGGTCGCCGCGATCCTGCTCGAGACGATCCCCGGCACGGCCGGCGTGCTCGTCCCGCCGCCCGGCTACCTGCGCGGCGTCCGCGAGATCGCCGACCGGTACGGGATCGTGCTGGTCCTCGACGAGGTCATGGCCGGGTTCGGCCGCACCGGACGCTGGCTCGCGCTCGACGGGTTCGACGTCGTGCCCGACCTCATCACCTTCGCGAAGGGCGTCAACTCCGGGTACGTCCCCGCCGGCGGCGTGATGATCTCCGACGCGATCGCGCGCACGTTCGACGTGCGCGTCTTCCCGGGCGGCCTCACGTACTCCGGTCACCCGCTCGCGATGGCGGCCATCGTCGCGACGCTCGACGCCATGGCCGACGAGGGGATCGTCGACCACGCCGCCGCCGTCGGGCGCGACGTCCTCGCTCCCGGCCTGGCCGCGCTCGCGGCCCGCAACCCGCTCGTCGGCGAGGTCCGCGGGCTCGGGGTGTTCTGGGCCGTCGAACTCGTGCGCGACCGGGAGACGCGCGAACCGGTCGACGCGTCCGTCGTCGGCCGCATCCGGGCCGGAGCCCTGGCCCGCGGCCTGCTGCCGTTCACCGCCGACAACCGCGTGCACGTCGTGCCCCCGTGCGTCGTCACGCCCGACGAGGCGGCGCACGGTCTCGAGATCCTCGGCGACGTGCTCGACGCCGTCGCCGCCGACGTGCTGTGATGCGCGACGGCACGCCCGACCGCCACCCGCACGACCGTGAGCAACCCCAGGGAGACCCGATGAGCACCGCCCCCGTCCGTCCGCGCCGCGCCGTCGTCACGGGCGCCTCGTCCGGGATCGGCGCCGCGACCGTGCGGCGGCTGCGCGCCGAGGGCTGGGACGTCGTCGCGACGGCTCGTCGGGCCGACCGGCTGGAGGCGCTCGCTGCCGAGACCGGTGCGGAGGCGTTCGTCGCCGACGTCACGTCCGACGACGACGTGGCCCGCCTCGCCGCGCACGTCGCCGCGACAGGCGGGCTCGACGCGCTCGTGAACAACGCCGGAGGCGCCCTCGGCCTCGACCCCGTCGAGACCGCTGACCTCGAGCAGTGGCGCACGATGTACGACCTCAACGTGCTCGGCACGCTGCGCGTCACGAAGGCCTTCCTGCCGCTGCTGCGCGAGCGGGGCGAGGGCGACGTCGTCGTGGTGACGTCGACCGCGGCGCACGGCGCCTACGAGGGCGGCGCCGGGTACACCGGCGCCAAGCACGCCGAGCGGATGCTCGCCACGACGCTGCGCTGGGAGATCGTCGGCGAGCCGATCCGGGTCATCGAGGTCGCGCCCGGCGCCGTCGCCACCGAGGAGTTCTCGCTCGTGCGGTTCGACGGCGACGAGGCGCGCGCCGCCGCGGTCTACGAGGGGTACCAGCCGCTGGTCGCCGACGACATCGCTGACGCGATCACCTGGGCGCTGACCCGCCCGCCGCACGTCAACGTCGACCTCCTCGTCGTCCGCCCGCGCGCGCAGGCGCACAACACCAAGACGGCCCGCACGGGCGTGTAGCCGGACGCAACCTTGGACCCCGCCCAGCCGTGTACGGGGTATGACGACACTGTCGACCGAGGGGAGCGCCGTGGACCGCGGTGACCCGGCCGACGTCGACGAACGCGTCGACGTGCTGCTCGCGGGTGGGCGAGCGGCCGACGACCCGGACCACGAGTCGGAGTTCGCCGCGTTCATGCGCGAGAGCGCGCCGGCGCTCGCGCGGACCGCGTGGCTGCTGTGCGGCGACGAGCACCGTGCGCAGGACCTCGTGCAGCTGGCGCTCATGCGCACGTACCTCGCCTGGCCGCGCGCCCGTCAGCGCGACCCCGTGGCCTACGCGCGTCGCGTCCTGGCGAACGCCCGGATCGACGCGTGGCGCAAGGTCCGCCGAGAGGTGCTCACGGCGCCGCACGACCTTCCGGACGGGATGGTGGCGGAGGAGGCCCGGTCGCACGCGGACCGGGACCAGCTGGTCCGGGCGCTGCGCACCCTGACAGCGCGACAGCGCCGGGTCGTCGTCCTCCGCCACCTCGTCGGCCTCTCGGAGCAGGAGGTCGCCGACGACCTCGGCGTGTCGGTCGGGACCGTGAAGTCGACCGCCTCGCGCGGTCTCGCCCGGCTCCGAGTCGCGCTGGCGGAACCCGGGCCGATCGCCAGCACGTTGCCGCCGAGCGGGTCACGGCCCGCGACCGGCTCCCCGGCAGAGCCCGGGAAGGAGACCCGCGCATGAGCACCGACGAGGACTTCGCGCGCGCACTGCGTCAGCGGGTGGAGCTGGTCGCGCCCGACATCCGGGTCGACACCGGTCGCGTCGTCCCGGGGGCGCGCCGCCTGCGCCGCCGCATGCGCGTCGTCGCCGCCCTCGCGACGGCCGCGGTCGCCGCAGGCGCGGGCACGGCCGCCGCGCTCGGCGGGTCGTGGTCCGGCCCGACCGTGGCGGCGACCCCGGACGCGACGTGGGCGCCACCCGCATGGTTCGCCGAGCAGCGGCGCGAACGGGCCGAGTACACCCGCACGGTCGGCGGCTGCCTGGAGGCGCTCGGGTGGAGCGTGACCGTCGACGTCGACGGAACGCTGAGCGCGCTCCGCAACAGTCCCGACGACTCCGATCCCGGGGCGCGCCTCGACGACCTGCGACGGTGCCACGAGGAGAACGGGTACCCGTACGACGCCCCGGCGCGCGAGCTCACCGCCGAGGAGGCCCGCACGGCCCACGCGAAGGACGTGGACTCGTGGCGCTGTTGGCAGCACGAGGGGTACGACCTCGAGGCGCCGCCGCCGCTTTCCGAGTACCTCTCGCGCGCGGGCGCCGTCGGGTGGGACGCGCTCCAGTTCAGCGGTCTGTCAGAGCGTGAGCGTGCGGAGCTGCTCGCCACCTGCCCGCTGCGCCTGGTCGGCTAGCGACCGGGACGGCCGTCCCCGTCGCCTGCGGCACGACCGTCTCGGGATGCAGGACGGGTGGGGTGCCCCGGGCGGCTTCGAGGAGCCGTTCGTAGGGTGGACGGGTGCCACCGTCCCCTCCGACCGCCGCCGGTCGGGCCACCCCCCGCGCGATGCTCCGACTCCTCACCTGGGCGCGCCCTGCCGTGCCGCGGGTGCTGCTCGGCGGCTGCACCGCCCTCGGCGCGAGCATGCTCGCGCTCGCGGTCCCGCAGGTGCTGCGCGCGATCGTCAACGGGCCGCTGCTGACGGACTCGTCGCGGCGCGGCGTGGTGCTCGGCGCGCTGCTCGTGCTGGGGCTCGGCGTGCTCGAGGCGGTGCTCGTGTGGAGCCGGCGCGCACTCATCCTCACGCCGGGGACGACCGTCGAGCGGGAGATGCGCACGTCGCTGTTCCGGCACCTGCTCGACCTGCCGGTCGCGTTCCACGACCGGTGGTCGGGCGGGCAGCTGCTGTCCCGGGCGATGTCGGACCTCGGAACCATCCGCCGCTGGATGGTCTTCGGGCTCGTGATGCTGCTGGTCAGCGCGACGACGCTCGTCGTCGGCGTCGTGCTCATGGTCGCGACGAGCTGGCAGCTCGGGCTCGTGTACGTCGCGGGCGCGATCCCGATGGTGTGGCTGAGCTTCCGGTTCCGCACGGGGTACCGGGACGTGGCCCGGCGCGCGCGGGACCAGGCGGGCGACCTCGCCACGGCGGTCGAGGAGTCCGTGCACGGCATCCGTGTGCTCAAGGCGTTCGGCCGCGGGGACGACGCGCTCGACGACTTCGTGCGCCAGGCCGACGAGCTGCGCGAGACCGAGATCCACAAGGCGCGCACGCTGTCGCGCGTGTCGTTCGCGCTCGGCGCGATCCCGGAGGCGGTGCTCGCGGTGTCGCTCGCGGTGGGCGTCACGCTGACCGCGCGCGGCGAGATCACCGTCGGCGCACTCGTCGCGTTCTTCGCGACCGCGGCCGTCGTCAACCAGCCCGTCGAGCGGCTGGGTGCCCTGCTCGCGATGACGCTCGACGCGCGCGCGGCGACCGACCGCTACCTCCAGGTGATCGACACCCCCTCGACGGTCACCGACCCGGCGCGGCCGTCCCACCTGCCGCCGGCCGGCCCGCACGGCGCGCGCCTCGTGCTGGACGGCGTGCGGTTCGGGCACGGCGACGGGCCCGACGTGCTCGCGGGTGTCGACCTCGTCGTCGAGCCGGGGGAGACCGTCGCGCTCGTCGGGCTCACGGGCAGCGGCAAGACGACGCTGCTGCAGCTCGTGCCGCGCCTGTTCGACGTCACCGCGGGCCGCGTCACGGTCGACGGCGTCGACGTCCGCGACCTCACGCGCGCCGAGCTCCGCGCGGCCGTCGGCGTCGCGTTCGAGGACCCGATCCTCTTCTCGACGAGCGTCCGCGAGAACGTCCTGCTCGGCGTCGACGCCGCCGGCGCGACCGACGACCGGCTCACGCGCGCGCTCGACGTCGCCCGCGCCGAGTTCGTGCACGACCTGCCCGACGGCGTCGAGACCGTCATCGGCGAGGAGGGCCTGAGCCTGTCGGGCGGGCAGCGGCAACGCGTCTCGCTCGCGCGCGCGATCGCCGTCCGACCCCGCGTCCTGCTGCTCGACGACCCGCTCTCGGCCCTCGACGTCACGACCGAGGCGGAGGTGACGCAGCGCCTGCGCGCGGAGCTCACCGGAACGACGACGCTCGTCGTCGCGCACCGACCGTCGACCGTCGCGCTCGCCGACCGCGTCGCGGTGCTGGAGGACGGCCGGATCACCGGCGTCGGCACGCACCGCGACCTGCTGGCCCATCACCCGCACTACCGGTTCGTGCTGACCGCGCTCGCGGCGACCGAGCACGAACCGGTCGACGACGAGGTGGAGGCGGCCCGATGAGCGCGACCACGCTCGACCACCCGACCGCCGACGACGCACGCGAGCGGTCGCGCGAGGCGCGTCGCCGGTCCCTCGTCCTGCTCCGGTCGCTGCTGCACCCGGTGCGTCGGCCGGTGTGGCTCACGGTGGCGCTCGTCGTCGGGTCGCAGGTCGCGGCGGTGTCCGGGCCCGCGCTCGTCGCGTACGGGATCGACCACGCGCTGCCCGCGCTGGTCGACGGGAACAGCACGCCGGTGCTCGCGGTCGCGGCGACGTACCTGGTCATCGCGGTCCTCGGCGGCGTGCTGGTCGCGGCCACCGTGCGCGCGTCGGCCCGCGTGTCCCAGGCGATCCTGCTGGACCTGCGCCGCCGCGTCTTCCGGCACACGCAGCGGCTCAGCCTGGAGTTCCACGAGCGGTACACGTCGGGCCGCATCATCAGCCGCCAGACGTCCGACCTCGACGCGGTGCGCGAGCTGCTCGACGGGGGCGTCACGACGCTCGCCGCGGGCGTCCTGTCGATGGTCCTCACCGCGGTCTCGCTCGCGATCCTCGACCCGCGCTCCGGGCTCGTCCTGCTCGTCGCGGTCGTGCCCGGTGTGCTGCTCAGCCGCTGGTTCCAGCGCCGCTCGCAGGCGCAGTACCGGCGCAACCGCACCGCGGCCGCACGCGTCATCGTGCGGTTCGTCGAGACCATGACCGGCATCCGTGCGGTGCAGGCGTTCCGCCGCGAGCCGCAGGTGCAGGGCGCCTACGACGCGCTGTCGGAGCAGTACCGCGAGTCCAGCGCGGGCTCGATCCGGCTCAACGGGTGGTTCGACTCGGGCCTCGTCCTCATCGGCAACGTCACGGTCGCGACGGTGCTGCTGGTCGGCGGCCTGCGGGCGCTGGAGGGCGACCTCGCGGTCGGCGTGCTCGCCGCCGCCGTGCTGTACGCGCGGCGGTTCTTCAGCCCGCTGCAGCAGATGGCGATGTTCTACAACTCCTTCCAGTCCGCCACCGCCGCGTTGGAGAAGGTCGCCGACCTCCTCGCGGAGGAGCCGTCGGTGCCCGACCCCGAGCACCCCGTCCGTCTGCCGCACGCGCGCGGCGACGTGCGCTTCGACGGCGTGACGTTCGGCTACGGGGACGGCCCGACGGTGCTGCACCGGCTCGACCTGCACGTCCCGCCCGGCCAGACGGTGGCGCTCGTCGGCGCGACCGGCGCGGGCAAGTCGACCGTCGCGAAGCTGCTCACGCGGTTCTACGACGTGCGGACGGGCGCGGTCACGATCGACGGCGTCGACGTGCGCGACCTCGACCCGGTGGACCTGCGCCGGGCGGTCGTCATGGTGACGCAGGAGGCGTACCTGTTCTCCGGGTCCGTCGCCGCCAACATCGCGCTCGGCCGCCCGGGCGCCACGCGCGGCGAGGTCGAGGCCGCGGCGCGCGCGGTCGGCGTGCACGACCTCGTCGCGTCGCTGCCCGACGGGTACGACACCGAGGTCGACAAGCGCGGGGTGCGGCTGTCGGCGGGCCAGCGTCAGCTCGTGTCGTTCGCGCGCGCGTTCCTCGCGGACCCCGCGCTGCTCGTGCTCGACGAGGCGACGAGCTCGCTCGACGTGCCCGGTGAGCTGCTCGTGCAGGAAGGGCTCGGCACGCTGCTCGCCGATCGGACCGCCGTCGTCATCGCGCACCGCCTGTCCACCGTGATGGGCGCCGACCGGGTGCTTGTCGTCGAGGGCGGGCGCGTCGTGGAGGACGGGTCGCCGGGCGACCTGGTGGCCGCCGGCGGGCGGTTCGCCGCGCTGCACGAGGACTGGCAGCGCTCGCTCGACCGGGCCTGAGCGGCGTCCCCCGTCGAGCGCCGCTCGGGCGCCTTCACCCGGGACCTGCGGGCAACGTGCCGCAACGCGCGCGACCTACCCTGACGGCATGGCGACCACCGAGGCAGCACCCGGCCAGGACCTCCCCGCGGACCGGGAGGTGCTCGACTGGGCGCTGTTCGGCGTGGCCGTCCGCGAGCTCGCGCAGGCCGTCGTCGACTCGGGCTTCACGCCCGACCTCGTCGTCGCCGTCGCGCGCGGCGGGCTCCCGCCGGGCGGTGCGATCGCCTACGCGCTCGGCACGAAGTCCGTCGGGACGCTCAACGTCGAGTTCTACACGGGCGTCGACGAGCGCCTCGACGAGCCGCAGCTGCTGCCCCCGCTGCTCGACACCGACGCCCTGCACGGCCTGACGGCCCTCGTCGTCGACGACGTCGCCGACACGGGCGAGACGCTCGCGCTCGTGCAGCGGCTCGTCGCCGGGCACTGCGCCGAGGCGCGCGCCGCGGTCCTGTACGCGAAGCCGCGGTCGGTCGTCGAGCCGGACTACGTGTGGCGGCGCACCGACCGCTGGATCACCTTCCCGTGGTCGGCGGAGCCGCCGGTCCAGGCCGCCCCAGCCTGACGGCGGCCTACGCCCCTCCGAGCCCCTCCTCGCGCGCCCGCACGATCGCCGCGGACCGGTCGGGCACCGCGAGCTTGGTGAGCACGTTCGCGACGTGGTTGCGGACGGTCTTGGGGCTGAGCGCCAGCCGCTTCGAGATGACCGCGTTGTCGAGCCCGGCGGCGACCAGGTCGAGCACCTCGCGCTCGCGGTCGGTGAGCTGCGGGAACGGCACGCGCGTCGCGGCCCGGCCACCGAGCACGTACGACATGGCCCGCTGGGCGACGGCGGGGGACAGGATCATCTCCCCGGCGGCGACGGCCCGGACGGCCCGCTCGACGGCGTCGGGCGGCGCCGACTTCACGAGGTAGCCGCGGGCGCCGGCGCGGACGGACGCGACGACCGCGTCGTCGTCCTCGTGCATCGTCACCACGAGCACCGCGAGGCCCGGCCGGTCGCGCAGCAGGTCACGCGTGAGGTCGACGCCCGACCCGTCGCCGAGGTCGAGGTCCATGAGGACGACGTCCGCCTCGACGCTCCCACCGAGCAGGGTGCGCGCCTCGGCGGCGGACGCCGCCTGACCCGTGACCCGGATGCCGGGCAGCGAGTCGAGCAGGGCGGCCATCCCGATCCGGAAGACGGGGTGGTCGTCGACGAGGACGGCACGGACGGTCACGCGAGCACCCCCTCGGCGCCGACGTCGGCCGCGTCGGACGCCTCCGGCACGAGCGGCAGGACGGTCCGCACCCGCACGCCACCGCCGTCGCGGTCGACCCACGCGACGGACCCGCCGAGCTCCGCGGCCCGCTCGCGCATGGACCGCGTCCCGACGCCGGGCGTCCGGTCGGCAGGCATGCCGTGCCCGTCGTCGTCGCACGTCACCACGACCGTCGCCCCGTGCACCGCGGCGGCGACCGTGCACGTCGCGGCACCGCTGTGCCGGGACGCGTTCGTGACGGCCTCGCTGACGATCCCGTACGCCGCAGCGGCGACCCGCGGGTCGAGCCCGTCGAGCGCGACCGCGTCGACGTCGAGCGTCACGGTGAACCCGGTCGCGGCCGTCCGCCGCGCGAGGTCGTCGAGCGCCGGGGCGAGCCCCTGCTCGTCGAGCACGGGCGGCAGCAGGCTGCGGGACAGCAGCCGCACGTCCTCGACGCGCTGCGTCACCTCGGCCTGGAGCGCGTCGAGCACCGCGGCGGCCGCGGCCGGGTCCCGGTCGAGCGTGTTCCGTGCGCCCTGCAGCCCGAGCCGCAGCCCGGTGAGCCACGGGCCGATCCCGTCGTGCAGCTCGCGCCGGATGAGGGTGCGCTCGGCGAGCCGTGCGCGGGTGGCGGCGTCGCGAGCGCGCACGAGGTCGGCGGTGCCCTGCGCGAGCGCGACGCCCGCGGCGACGACGGGCGCGAGGTGGTCGAGCGCGTCGGTCGAGCGGGCGTCGAGCCGCTCGCCCGGGCGGGCGGTGAGGGCGAGCGAGCCGACCCGTCGCCCGCTGTGCTCCAGCGGCCGCTCGACGGGGGCGGACGTCGCGACGCCCCACGTCGCCTCGACGCCCGGACGCGCGCCGCGCACGGTGACCGACTCCAGCCGCAGCGCCTCGCCCAGCGCCCCGGCGAGCCCGCGGAGCAGGTCGTCGGCGTCGGCCGCGGCGGACAGCTGCCGCCCGACGCGCAGCGCCGCCCGTCCCGGAGTGGCCGCCTCGCCGTACACGAGCACGCGGACGCGCCGCCCGAGCCACCCGTGCACGGGCTGGACGGCGGCCGCCACGCCGGCGGCGGCGAGCACCTGCGCGACCACGTGGCTGTCGACGAGCGCGCCGACGCCGACCAGCACGACCGCGTACACGACGGCGAGCCCGAGCGTCAGCAGTGACGCGACGGCCGCGCGGCTCACCGCGAGGTCGATGCCCCACAGCCGGTTGCGCAGCACGGTCGTGAGCAGCGCGACGGGGAACAGCGCCTGGCACGCGAGGTGCACCAGCGGCACCGCGAGGACGATCTCGAACGGCGTGTCGGCGAACGCGAGCGGCAGGAACGACAGCGCCATGAGCGCGACACCGGCGGCGAGCAGCCCGAGCCCCGGACGCTCGGCGACCGGTCCTCGCGCCCGCCGCCACCAGGTCGCGACGGCCGTGACGAGGCCGACCACGACGGTCGCCACGACCGCACCGGTGTTGTCGGTCTGGGGCAGCAGCAGCCGCTGCAGGGTGAAGACGGCGGTCGTCGCGACACCGAGCGCGAGGCCGGCGCGGGCCCACCACGACGGGCGGGTCTCCCGGACGAGCCACGGCACGACGAGGAACAGGGCGAGCGTGCCGGGTACCCACGCCCAGCTGACGAGCGACGCGACGGCGGGCAGCGGAGGCAGCGCCGGGTGCGCGCCCTGGTAGGCGCCCCAGCCGCTGCCGAACGTCGCGAGCGCACCGCCGACGCCGGTGACGACGACGAGCCAGCCGACCACGTGCGAGCGGCGCGCGACGATCACGGCACCGACCGTCCCGTAGACGAGGCCGACCATGACGTCGACCGCGGTGAACAGCAGCTCGGGCGTCGCGGGCTCGCGCGCGGCGACGAGGAGCAGCACGCCCATGAGCGTGAGCAGGTACGTCACCAGCGCGAGCGCGACGGCGGTCCGGGGCCGGCCGCCGCGACGCGCGACCACGGCCGTCGTCATGGCGTCACCGTAGGGGCTTCCTCCCAGGCACGGGTACGACCCCGCCCGGGTGAACCGGACGAGGTCGTCCCGCTGGTCGTGCGGTGGCACCCGTGCCTCCGCGGCTGGGGCGCGGTCGCTCAGCGCCGGTCGCCGAGCGCGAAGCCCAGCGCGACGACGACCAGCCAGATCGGCCCGACGAACCCGGCGAGGTACTGCAGCGGCGAGACGCCGGTGAGGACCGTGAGCGCGCCGAGGACGACGCTGACCCACCCGATCCACTTCGGGGCGGCGGCGTGCCGCAGCGACGCGACGCCGAGCGCGAGGGCGGACAGGCCCGCACCGAGCCACAGCCAGGGGATGGTCGCGACCCAGTCGGTGTAGAACGCGGCGGACTCCGGGACGACCATCGAGGTGTCCTGGAACGCGAACGTGAACTGCGTGTCGAGGCCGCTCCCGAGGAGCATCGCGGCCGCGGTGAGCAGCAGCCCTGCGGCGGCGATCCCGCCGTGCAGCGACCCGGCGGGCGCCTGCTGGTCGAGGCGTCGCCGCAGCCCCGCGCCGAAGATCGGCAGCAGGACGACGGTCAGCGCCGCCAGCACGTGGAACACGAGGAACGTCGACTGCTTGGTCGCGGCGTCCTCGATCATCGCGACGGGGTCGCCGGCGGTCTTCTCCCAGTCGACGCCCGCGGCGAGCGACGCCTGGATCGCGCCGATCGCGAGGGCGCCGGCGGCGACGCCGGTCCACGCCCAGGCGCGGCTGGTCGCCGACCCGGCCCGACGCGTCGTGGTGGCCGTCGGCTCGGCGGTGGTGCTGGTCATACGGGTGCTCCTTCGTCGGGGCGCCGGCGGACGTGCCGGCGGCTGACGAGGAGACTCGGCGGGCGGTGCGCCCGGGCACCAGGGCGCCGAGCCCGGATGCCCGGGCACTTCTCCCGGGCGGCGCGCCCGGCGGACGTCGTCCACCGGGCGTGCCGGGGCGTGCTGCCGAGCGGGCGCCCGGCACCGCCGTCAGAGGTGACGGGCCGCGTACTCGTGCAGCGCGTCGCGGACGAAGGTGGCGCCCTGCTCGCCCCCGTAGTTCTTCGCGAACCGCGGGTCGGCGACGTACATGTCGGCGAGCCCGACGACGTACTCGCGGACCGGGGCGGTCCCGTACCCGGGTGTGCCGGGGATGCCGCCGAGCCACGCGACGTGCCGCCGCGCGAGCTCCTGGGCCTCGTCGGACCGGGGGTCGACGCCGGCCTCCGCCGCGGCGCCCCAGTCGCGACCGAGCTGCGCGGCCTCCTGCTGGAACTCGCGCTTCTGCTGGTCGGACAGGCCGCGCCACCAGGTGTCACCCTGCGCGTACGCGTCCTTGCCCCAGCGCTCCTCGACCTCGTCCTGGTACTGCGTGTGGTCGAAGCCGTCGAACATCTCGTCGGCCATGATCGGTTCTCCTCCCTGTCGTGCGGTGAGGGTCCGCTCGACGGACGCGGCCTGCCGGGCGAGCCGCTGCTGCTCGTCGCGGAGCCAGGCGAGGTGCCGTCGCAGCGCGACGGTCTCGTCCTGCTCGCGGTCCAGCACCCGGCCGATCTCGGTGAGCCCGAGGCCGAGGTCGCGCAGGAGCAGGATCCGCTGGAGCCGGACGAGGGAGTCCTCGTCGTACCAGCGGTACCCGTTCTCGCCGACCCGGCTGGGCTCGAGCAGCCCGATCTGGTCGTAGTGCCGCAGCGTGCGGCTCGTGGTGCCCGTCAGCCGGGCGACCTCCTGGATCGAGGCCTCCACCGCGTCCTCCCGTACGTTCCCTGTGTGGTCCTGATCCACGGTAGGAGTTGACGCAGCGTCAAGGTCAAGCGTGCGGCGCGACCTCGTCGCGGAGGGTCGGGGCCAGGCGCCGCAGCACCTCGTCGCGCAGCGCCGCGGGGGAGTCCACGACGGTGACCGCGCCTGCGGCCTCGAGCTCGCCCGGGGCGGCGTACCCCCAGGTCACGCCGACGCAGGAGACGCCGTGCTCGGCCGCACCGTGCACGTCGTGCTCGCGGTCGCCGACCATGAGCGTGACCGCGGCCTCGGGCCGGTCGGCGAGCGAGGCGAGCGCGCGGGCGATGACGTCGGCCTTCGTCGAGGTCTCGTCGAGCGGGGCGCCGAACACGCCGTCGACGAGGTCCGCGAGGCCCAGCCGGTCGCAGATCGGCCGCGCGAACACCTCGGGCTTCGCCGTCGCGACGACGAGCGCGAGCCCGGCGGCGCGCAGGTCCCGCAGCACGTCGGTGATGCCGTCGAAGACGGTCGCGTCGTACATCCCGACGTCCGCGAAGGCGGTCCGGTAGGCGTGCACGACCTCGTCGACGCGGTCGGCCGGCACCCCGTGCGCGCGCAGGGAGTCCCAGATCGGCGGGCCGACGAACGAGCGCAGCACGTCGTCGGGCGGGACGGGCAGTCCGGCCGCGCGATAGGCGGCGCGCACGGACGCGGTGATGCCGGGCGCGGAGTCGAGGAGGGTGCCGTCGAGGTCGAGGAGGACGAGGGGCATGGGACCGATCCTCTCCCGGGCGTCCGAACGCCGCCGGGCCGTCCGTCCCGGGCCGTAGGGTGGCCGCCGTCGGCCTGCCGCGACGAAGGGACGGACATGACCAGCCAGGACGCACCCCGCGTGCGCGTGAACCAGGTCGGCTACCTCACGCACGGGCCGAAGACGGCGACGCTCGTCACGGGTGCGACCGAGCCGGTCGCGTGGCGGCTGCTCGACGGTGACGGTGCCGTCGTGGCCGAGGGGGAGTCCGTGCCGCGCGGCCACGACCCGTCCGCGGGGCTCGACGTCCACGTGCTGACCTTCGACGACGTCCGCACGCCCGGCACCGGCTACGTGCTGGCGGTCGACGAGGCGACGAGCGACCCGTTCGCGATCGGCGCCGACCTCTACGACGACCTGCGCGTCGAGTCGATCGTCGTCTTCTACGGCCAGCGCAGCGGCATCGCGATCGAGGAGGACCTGCTCGGCCCCGGCTACGGGCGCGCCGCTGGGCACGTGGACGTCGCCCCCAACCGCGGCGACGGCGCGGTCCCGTGCCTGCCGGCCGCGCACGCGACGACGGCGGACGGCGTCGACCTCTACGAGGGCTGGACCGGCGACTACACGCTCGACGTGACCGGTGGCTGGTACGACGCGGGCGACCAGGGCAAGTACGTCGTCAACGGCGGCATCGCGGTCGCCCAGCTGCTGGGCCTGTACGAGCGTGCGGTGCGCACCGGCACGGACGACGCGCTCGGCGACGGCTCGCTGCGCGTCCCGGAGCGCGGGAACGGCGTCCCCGACGTGCTCGACGAGGCGCGCTGGGAGCTCGAGTGGATGCTCCGCATGGTCGTGCCCGACGGTGAGCCGTACGCGGGTCTCGTGCACCACAAGGTGTCCGACGAGCGCTGGGTGCCGCTGCCGACGCTCCCCGCCGACGACCCGCAGCCGCGCTTCCTGCACCGCCCGTCGACCGCGGCGACGCTCAACCTCGCGGCGGTCGCCGCGCAGGGTGCCCGCGTCCTCGCGCCGCACGACGCCGCCTTCGCCGAGCGCCTGCTCGCCGCCGCCCAGGCGGCCTACGACGCTGCCGCGACGCACCCCGTCGTGCTCGCGCCCGACACCAACACGCTCGAGAACGCGGGCTCCGGCCCGTACGACGACCTCGACGTCGACGACGACCGCCTGTGGGCCGCCGCGGAGCTCTACCTCACGACGGGCGAGGACCGGTACGCCGCGGACCTGCGCGCCAACCCGTACCGCCTCGGCGGCGAGCGCCCCGCGTTCCAGCCCGAGGGGTTCGACTGGAACCACGTCGCCGCGTGGGCACGACTCCAGCTCGCGACCGTCGAGAGCGCGCTGCCGGAGCGGTCGCTCGTGCGCGCGTCCGTCGTCGACGCCGCCGACGCGCTCGTCGAGCAGCAGGCGACGCAGCCGTTCGGCCTGCCGTACGTGCCGACGAACGGCCGCTACGACTGGGGCAGCAACGGGCTGATCCTCAACAACCTCGCCGTCCTCGCCGCCGCGCACGAGATCACGCACGACGACCGCTACCGCGACGCCGTCCTGCGTGGCGTCGACTACCTGCTCGGCCGCAACGCCCTGGGCGTCTCCTACGTGACCGGCTTCGGGACGCACGCCGTCCAAAACCAGCACAGCCGCTGGTACGCGCACGCGCTCGACCCGGCGCTGCCGCCCCCGCCGCGCGGGACCGTCTCCGGCGGGCCCAACTCCGACTGCCCCGACCCGGTGTCGGCGGCGCTCGCGGGCAGCCCGGCGCAGCGCTGCTTCGTCGACGACGTGCACGCGTACGGCGTGAACGAGATGACGATCAACTGGAACTCGGCGCTCGCATGGGTCGCGTCGTACCTGGCCGGCCTGGGTGACGGGCGTGGACCCGGGCGCGGCGAGGGCGCCCGTGCCCTCGACGAGCCGGTCCCGACGACCGACGAGGAAGCGGCCGCCGACGAGGACCGCGTCCCGGCCGAGGGATGACGCACAGCGCGACGTGGGCCGTGTCTGGATCGACTGGTCGTCCTACAACGATGTACATCTGTCGCACAACGTTGTAGATTCCGGATTCGGCGCATTCGTGCGGCATCGCCGCCGCTCGCGCCGTGTCCTGCGTCCGACGTCGCACCAGGAGTTCCGATGGCCCGTCGCCCCGTGCGCGCCGCCCTGACGGCCGCCGCCCTCACCCTCGCGCTCGCCGTCACGAGCGCCCCCGTAGCCCAGGCGCACCGCCGCCCGGCCGAACCGCCACCGCCGACCTTCCAGGACGTCTCCGTGCACGACCCGTCGGTCGTCACCTCGGGCGACGAGATCTGGGTGTTCGGCAGCCACCTCGCGGCCGCGAAGACCGACGGCCTGCTGCACTGGGAGAAGGTCGCCGACGGCGCGAACGCCGACAACCCGCTGTTCGACGACGTCCGTGCCAATCTCGCGGAGACGTTCGCGTGGGCCCAGTCGGACACCCTCTGGGCGGCCGACGTCATCCAGCTGCCCGACGGCCGGTACGCGATGTACTACAACGCCTGCAAGGGCGACTCGCCCCGCTCGGCGATGGGCGTCGCGGTGAGTGACGACGTCGACGGCCCCTACGTCGACCAGGGGATCTTCCTGCGGTCGGGGATGTGGGACCAGCCGTCGGACGCGGTGGACGGTGCGATCTACGACGCGCGCGTGCACCCCAACACGGTCGACCCGGACGCGTTCGTCGACGCCCAGGGCACCTGGTGGCTCGTGTACGGCTCGTACTCGGGCGGCATCTTCATCCTGGAGCTCGACCCGTCCACCGGGAAGCCGGTCGCGGGCCAGGGCTACGGGAAGCACCTCGTCGGCGGGAACCACAGCCGCATCGAGGGACCGACCGTCATGTACGACACGCGCACGCGGTACTACTACCTCTTCCTCTCGTTCGGCGGCCTCGACGCGAACGGCGCCTACAACGTCCGCGTCGCGCGCTCGAAGAACCCCGACGGCCCGTACCTCGACGCCGCCGGGAACGACATGTCGCAGGTCAAGGCCGACCCGACCGAGCCGCTGTTCGACGACGCGTCGATCGAGCCGTTCGGCACCAAGATCCTCGGCAACCACCTGTTCGCGCGTGAGGTCGGCGACCCCGGCGAGGGCCCCGGCACCGGCTACCTGTCGCCAGGCCACAACAGCTGGTACCGCGACCCCGAGACCGGCGAGTCGTTCCTCGTCTTCCACTCCCGGTTCCCGGGCCAGGGCGAGCAGCACGAGGTGCGCGTGCACCAGATGTGGATGAACGCCCAGGGCTGGCCCGTCCTCGACCCGTACCGCTACGCGGGCGGCGACGACCGGCGCGTCGAGCGCAAGGACGTCGCGGGGGAGTACGCGCTCGTCACGCACGACAAGGCCCTCACCGCCGACCAGCGCCGCTCGACCGCCGTGACGCTGACCGCCACCGGCAAGGTCACCGGCTCGCTCACCGGGAAGTGGTCGCTGACCGGCAAGAACCAGGCCCGGATCGACGCGGGCGGCACGCGCTACGAGGGCGTCTTCACGCGCTCGTGGCAGCCGGACCAGGCGCGCTGGGTCGTGACGTTCAGCGTGCTGTCCCGTGACGGCGTGACGCTGTGGGGGAGCGCGGTCCCGTCGCTGACCGCGAAGCAGGCCGTCGACGCGGTCGTCGCCGACCTCGACCTGGGCGACACGTCCGGCGTCGTCGCCGACCTCACGCTGCCGACCACCGGCACGCACGGCACGACGATCACGTGGGCGTCGTCCGACCCGGCCGTCGTCTCGACGACCGGCGACGTGACCCGTCCGGAGGCGGGTGCGGGCGACGCGCACGTCACGCTCACCGCGACCGTCCGCAACGGCACGGCCCAGCGGGCGGCGACCTTCGACGTCACCGTCCTGCAGCGCGTCGCGGGCGGCGTCGTCGGCTCGTGGTCCTTCGAGGGCGACCTCGCCGACGGCACGGGCACGCACGCGCCGGCGGCGACGACCGGCCCGCGCATCGACCAGGCCGGCGGCACGGTCACGTACGTCGCCGACGGCGCGCGCGGGCAGGCCGCCCACCTCGACGGCACGTCCGGTGTCCGGCTGCCCGACGGCCTCGTCTCCGGCTCGACGTGGTCCGCGTCGATGTGGCTGCGCCCGCAGGTGCTCACGCCGTACACGACCGCGTTCTTCGCGGCGCGCGACACGAACAGCTGGGTCAGCGTCGTCCCGCGCGGCCACGACGGCGTCGGCGGCTCGACGATGGTCTGGTCGGGCGCGCAGTGGTACGACGCGGGGACGGGCACGCAGATCCCCGTCGGGGAGTGGAGCCACGTCGCGGTCACGGTCGACGGCGGGGACGTCGTCGTCTACGTCGACGGCGAGGCGCGCTACACGGGGACCGGCTTCCCCGACCTCCTCACGACGACGACCGGGGCCTTCGCGCTCGGCGTCAACTGGTGGGACACGCCGTTCCAGGGCGACGTCGACGAGGTGTCCGTCTGGAGCTCCGCGCTCACCCCCACGGAGGTCGCCGCGCTCGCGACGCGCTGACCTCCCCTCTGCGGCCCGGTCGTCATGCCCTCCCGTGACGGCCGGGCCGCGGCCTGCGCGGACGCGTTCGCGGTGGCGGACCCCGCGCGCGGGGTCGCTAGACTCGGGCGCACAGGCGTCGACCCGGCCATCACCGGCGAGCCTCCGGAAGAACAGGCTCCGACCCGCGTGACGGGGACGAGCCCCAGTAGAACCGGACGGGGCAGGCCCGTCACAGCCGCAGCAGAGAGGTCGACGACCCCGCGAGGGGGAGCCGGCAAGCGAGGTGGTACCGCGGTCGTCCCCGCACCCGGGGGTGGTCGTCCTCGCGGCCGTGAGCGAGATCGACCAGGAGACCCGACGGTGACCACCGCACCGCGCTACCCGCTGCACCGCCCCGACCAGCCCGTGCCCGCGTCGCCGGACCTGCCCGGGCTCGAGCGCGACGTCCTCGCGCACTGGGACGCCGACGGGACGTTCCAGGCGTCGATCGACCAGCGCGACGCGGGGGAGGACGGCAGCAACGAGTTCGTCTTCTACGACGGCCCGCCGTTCGCGAACGGCCTGCCGCACTACGGCCACCTGCTCACCGGCTACGCGAAGGACGTCGTCCCGCGCTTCCAGACGATGAAGGGCCGCCGCGTCGAGCGCCGGTTCGGCTGGGACACGCACGGTCTGCCCGCGGAGCTCGAGGCGCAGCGGCTGCTCGGCATCACCGAGAAGGCGCAGATCGACGAGCTCGGCATCGCGAAGTTCAACCAGGCGTGCCGCGAGTCGGTGCTCAAGTACACGGGCGAGTGGCGCGACTACGTCACGCGTCAGGCGCGCTGGGTGGACTTCGACCACGACTACAAGACGCTCGACGTCACCTTCATGGAGTCGGTGATCTGGGCGTTCAAGCAGCTCTACGACAAGGGTCTGGCGTACGAGGGCTACCGCGTCCTGCCGTACTGCTGGGTCGACGAGACGCCGCTGTCGAACCACGAGCTGCGCATGGACGACGACGTGTACGCGTCGCGCCAGGACCCGGCGCTCACGGTCGGTCTGCGCCTGGAGAGCGGCGAGCTGCTCCTCGTCTGGACGACGACCCCGTGGACGCTGCCGAGCAACCTCGCCGTGGCGGTCGGCCCGGACGTCGAGTACGTCGTCGTCGAGCCCGCGGCGGGCTCGCCGTTCGGTGAGGCGAACCCCGGCGAGCGCGTCGTGCTCGCGGCCGCGCGCCTGGGCGCGTACGCCCGGGAGCTCGGCGAGGCGACCGTGGTCGACACCGTGACCGGCACCGAGCTCGTGGGCCGCTCCTACACACCGCCGTTCGACTACTTCGCGGGCCACGAGCACGCGCACCGGGTGCTCGCCGCGGACTTCGTGACGACCGACGACGGCACGGGCGTCGTGCACCTCGCGCCCGCGTTCGGCGAGGACGACATGGTCGCGTGCGACGCGGCGGGCATCGCGCCCGTCGTGCCGGTCGACGCGCGTGGGCGGTTCACGGCCGAGGTCGGCGACTACGCCGGCCAGCAGGTGTTCGAGGCGAACAAGCCGATCATCGCGGACCTCAAGGCGGGCTCGGGTCCCCTCGCGCGCGTCGACGCCGCGCAGCGGTCCGTCGTCGTGCGCCACGAGACGTACGACCACTCCTACCCGCACTGCTGGCGCTGCCGGAACCCGCTGATCTACAAGGCCGTGTCGTCGTGGTTCGTGCGCGTCACGGAGTTCCGCGACCGCATGGTCGAGCTCAACCAGGAGATCACCTGGACGCCCGAGCACATCAAGGACGGCCAGTTCGGCAAGTGGCTCAGCAACGCGCGCGACTGGTCGATCAGCCGCAACCGGTACTGGGGCACGCCGATCCCGGTGTGGGTCTCGGACGACCCGCTGCACCCGCGCGTCGACGTGTACGGCTCGCTCGCGGAGCTCGAGGCCGACTTCGGCCGCCTGCCCGTGAACGAGGCGGGCGAGCCGGACCTGCACCGGCCGTTCATCGACGACCTCACGCGCCCGAACCCGGACGACCCGACCGGGCGCTCGACCATGCGCCGCATCCCCGACGTCCTCGACGTGTGGTTCGACTCGGGCGCGATGCCGTTCGCGCAGGTCCACTACCCGTTCGAGAACGCCGACTGGTTCGAGCACCACTACCCGGGCGACTTCATCGTCGAGTACATCGGGCAGACGCGCGGCTGGTTCTACACCCTGCACGTCCTCGCGACGGCGATCTTCGACCGCCCGGCGTTCCGCAACGTCATGTGCCACGGGATCGTCCTCGGCGACGACGGCCGCAAGGCGTCGAAGTCGCTACGCAACTTCCCGGACCCCGTCGTCATGTGGGACAAGTACGGCTCGGACGCCGTGCGCTGGTCGCTCATGTCGAGCCCGATCCTGCGCGGCGGGAACCTCGTCGTGACCGAGGAGGGCATCCGCGACGGCGTGCGCCAGGTGCTGCTGCCGCTGTGGAGCACGTACTACTTCTTCACGCTGTACGCGGGTGCGGTGCGCGGCGGGGAAGGGCTCACGGCCCGACGCGTCGACGAGTCGTCCGTGGGGTCGCTCGCGACGATGGACCGGTACGTGCTCGCGCGCACCCGGTGGCTCGTCGACGACGTCACGCGCCACCTCGACGCGTACGACATCGCGGAGGCGTGCGAGGCCGTCCGCGACCACCTCGACCTCGTGACCAACTGGTACGTGCGCACGCAGCGCGACCGGTTCTGGGACGAGGACCAGGCGGCCTTCGACACGCTGTGGACCGTGCTCGAGGTGCTCACGCGCCTCATGGCGCCGCTCGCGCCGCTCGTCACGGAGGAGATCTGGCGCGGCCTGACGGGCGGGCGCAGCGTGCACCTCACCGACTGGCCGACGGCCGCCGACGTCGTGGCGACGGACGTGGGCTTCGAGTACACCGAAGCCGAGCTCGTCGCGGCCATGGACCGCGTGCGCGAGGTCGTGTCGACGACGCACGCGCTGCGCAAGGCCCGGCAGATCCGCGTGCGCCAGCCCTTGCGCGGCCTGCGCGTCGTCGTGCCGCACCCCGAGTGGTTCGGCCCGTTCGTCGGCCTGATCGCGTCCGAGGTCAACGTCCGTGAGGTCGAGGTCCTGGGCCTGCACGACGCCGACGCCGCCGACCTGGGCGTGAGCGCGCAGCTCGCCGTGAACGCGCGTGCGGCCGGCCCGCGCCTGGGTCGTGCCGTGCAGACCGTCATCAAGGCCGCGAAGGCGGGTGCGTGGGAGCAGACGCCCGACGGCGTCGTCGTCCGCACCGACGACGGCGAGGTCGCGCTCCAGGAGCACGAGTACACGGTGTCGACGGTCGTCGAGCAGCGCGAGGGGGTCGACCTGGCCGCCGCGGTGCTGTCGACCGACGGGTTCGTCGTGCTCGACGTGGCCCTGGACGACGAGCTGCTGGCCGAGGGGTACGCGCGCGACGTCGTGCGGCAGGTCCAGGACGCCCGCAAGGCCGCCGGGCTCAACGTCGGCGACCGCATCCTCCTCACGCTCGACGTGCCGCGCGAGCACGTGGCCGACGTCGAGACGCACCGCGACACCATCGCGCACGAGACGCTCGCGGTGAGCGTCACGGTCAACCCCTCGGCCGGTGAGGCCGTCGAGGTCCACGTCGAGGCCGTCGAGGCGGGCGGGTACGAGGCATGAGCACGCAGGGATCCGAGCACCAGCGGGCCGAGCGGGCGAAGGCCGCGCGGGAGGCCGCCGACGAGGTCTACCGCGCCATCCTGTCGCGCGCTCCCGAGCACGACATCGACCCGACGCTCGACCGCGTGCGCGCGGTGTGCGAGCTGCTGGGCGACCCGCAGCGCGCGTACCGGACCATCCACCTCACGGGCACGAACGGCAAGACGTCGACGAGCCGGATGGTCGAGCGGCTGCTGCGCGAGCACGGCCTGCGCACCGGCCGGTTCACCAGTCCGCACCTCACGCGCGTGACCGAGCGCATCGCGATCGACGGCGAGCCGATCAGCGACGAGCGGTTCGTCGAGGTGTGGCAGGACGTCGCGCCCTACGTGCACCTGGTCGACCAGCGGTCGGCGGAGAAGGGCGAGCCGCGGCTGTCGTTCTTCGAGGTGTTCACGGTCATGGCGTTCGCGGCCTTCGCGGACGCACCCGTCGACGTCGCGGTGGTCGAGGTCGGCCTGGGCGGCCGGTGGGACGCGACGAACGTCGTCGACGGCGAGGTCGCGGTCATCACGCCGATCGCGATGGACCACGAGCGCTACCTCGGCGACACGCTCGTCGAGATCGCGTCCGAGAAGTCGGGGATCGTGAAGGACGGCGCGACGCTCGTCCTCGCGGAGCAGACGGAGGACGTCGAGGGCGTGGTGCTCGCGGCCGCGGCCGAGCACGGCGCGCGCGTCGTGCGCGAGGGCGTCGAGATCGCGGTCGTCGACCGGCAGGTCGCGGTCGGCGGGCAGATGCTCACGCTGCGCGGGCTCGGCGGCGTGTACTCCGAGGTCTTCCTGCCGCTGCACGGTGCGTTCCAGGCGCACAACGCGCTGCTCGCGCTCGTCGCGGTCGAGGCGTTCCTCACCGGCGGCGCGGCCCTCGACGGCGACGTCGTCGGGGCCGCGTTCGCCGACGTCACGTCGCCGGGCCGCCTCGAGGTCGTGCGGTCGAGCCCGACGGTCATCGTCGACGGCGCGCACAACCCCGCGGGCGTCGAGGCGCTCGTCGCGTCCCTCGAGGAGGCGTTCGCGTTCCAGCGCGTCGTGGGCGTCGTCGGCGTCATGGCGGACAAGGACCCGGAGGGGATCCTGTCGGTGCTGGAGCCGGTGCTGGCGGAGATCGTGGTGACGCGAGCACCGACGTCGCGCGCGCTCGACCCGCAGGACCTCGCCGAGGTCGCGATCGACGTGTTCGGCGAGGACCGCGTGCACGTCGTCGAACGTCTGGACGAGGCCGTCGACCTCGCGGCGTCGCTCGCGGAGAGCGAGGTCGAGCGGGGCGCCGCGGTGCTCGTCACCGGCTCGATCGTGCTCGTCGCGGAGGCGCGCATCCTCCTCGGCCGCCCCTGACCGGTCGTCGCACCTCGCACCGCCACCCGTCCGGGTGACACGGCGCCCCCGGCTGCACGAACGTGCACCGGGGGCGCACGTCGTCGCCTTGACCGTTCCTTGGGGCGCGGAGAAGGTGGGGGTGGTCGGGACGACGAGGCCTCGACGCACCTGACGTGGGCGGTCGTGCCCAGGTCGACGGGAGGACGGACAGCGTGAAGAAGCTCATCAACGACCCCCAGGACGTCGTCGCCGAGTCGCTCGAGGGCTTCGCGGCCGCGCACCCGGACCTCGTCGAGGTGCACCTCGACCCGCCGTACGTGGTGCGGGCGGGTGGCGCGCGCGAGGGCAAGGTCGGGCTCGTGAGCGGTGGCGGCAGTGGCCACGAGCCGCTGCACGCGGGGTTCGTCGGTGTCGGCATGCTCGACGCGGCCGTGCCGGGCGCGGTGTTCACGTCCCCGACGCCCGACCAGATCGCCCCGGCGATCCAGGCGGCGGACGGCGGCAAGGGCGTGCTCGCGATCGTCAAGAACTACACGGGCGACGTGCTCAACTTCGAGACGGGCGCGGAGCTCGCCGAGGCCGAGGGCGTGACCGTCCGCTCGGTCGTCGTGAACGACGACGTGGCCGTCGAGGACTCGCTCTACACCGCCGGCCGGCGCGGCGTCGCGGGGACCGTGTGCGTCGAGAAGATCGCGGGGGCGGCCGCGGAGCGCGGCGACGACCTCGACGCGGTCGCCACGCTGGCCGAGCGCGTCATCGCCAACGTGCGGTCCATGGGCGTCGCGCTCACCGCGTGCACCGTCCCGCACGCCGGCAAGCCGAGCTTCGACCTGCCCGAGGACGAGATCGAGATCGGGATCGGCATCCACGGCGAGCCCGGCCGCCGGCGCATCCCGCTCGCGGGGGCGGACGAGATCACCGAGATGCTGCTGACGCCTGTGGTCGACGACCTGGGCCTGACGGGCGGCGAGCAGGTGCTGCTGTTCGTCAACGGCATGGGGGGCACGCCCGCCTCCGAGCTGTACGTCGTCTATCGTCGGGCACGCGCGTTGCTCTCCGAGCGCGGGGTCGAGGTCACTCGCTCGCTCGTCGGCAACTACGTGACATCACTGGAGATGCAGGGCGCGTCGGTCACCGTGCTGCGGCTGGACGCCGAGCTGACCGCCCTGTGGGACGCCCCCGTGCACACGACCGCCCTGCGGTGGTGAGCTCGCGGGACGTCCGTGGTCGAGGGGACGGGGCATGACGCTGGACGTGGCGTGGGCGGTGGCGTGGGTGCGTGCGAGCGCCGCGACGGTCGCCGAGCATCGCGACGAGCTGGTCGAGCTCGACCGCCAGATCGGCGACGGCGACCACGGCGAGAACCTCAACCGCGGCTTCAAGGCGGTCGTCGCCAAGCTCGACGCCCTGCCCGAGCAGCCCGCCCAGATCGGCGACGTGCTCAAGCTCGTCGCGACGACCCTCATGTCGACGGTCGGCGGCGCGGCGGGACCGCTGTACGGCACGGCGTTCCTGCGGGCCGCCCGGGCGACCGACGTGACCGAGCTCGACAGCGGTGGCGTCGTCGCGCTGCTCGAGGCCGCGCTCGAGGGGATCGTCGCGCGCGGCAAGGCGACGACGGGCGAGAAGACCATGGTCGACGCGTGGACGCCGGCGACGGAGGCCGCGGTCGCGGCGGCCGACTCGGGTGCGGCGCCCCCGGCGGTGCTCGCGGCGGCGGCGCAGGCGGCGGCCGACGGTGCGCAGGCGACGATCCCGCTGGTCGCGACCAAGGGCCGGGCCAGCTACCTCGGCGAGCGCTCGGCGGGCCACCTCGACCCGGGCGCGCGGTCGACCGAGCTGCTCCTCGCCGCCGCGGCGCAGGCAGCGGCGTGACAGGCGAGCGCGCGACCGCCCGTGTCGCGCTCGTCCTCGTGTCGCACTCGCGCGGTCTCGCCGAGGGGGCGGTCGAGCTCGCCGGGCAGATGGCGCCGGGCGTGCTGCTGCTCGCGGCGGGCGGCGGTCCCGACGGCGGGCTGGGCACGAGCTTCGACCTGGTCGAGGCGGCGCTGACGGACGCGACCGCGGACGGCCGGTCGGCGGTCGTCCTGACGGACCTGGGCTCGGCGGTGCTGACCGCGGAGTCGGTGCTCGACCTCGCGGAGCCCGGCGTCGCCGCGCGCGTGCGCCTCGCGGACGCGCCCTTCGTCGAGGGGGCGGTCGCGGCCGCCGTCGCGGCGCACGGGGGAGCGGACCTCGCCGCGGTCGTGGCCGCGGCCGAGCACGCGGGCACGACGTTCGCGGCGGTGCCGCCGGCCGAGCCCGCGGCCCCGGCGGCCGCGGGGGACGACGTGGCCCGCGGTTCCGCGGTCCTGCGCAACCCGCTCGGGCTGCACGCGCGACCCGCGGCGATCGTGGCCCGCATGATCGCGGGCTACGACGCGCGTGTCCGCGTCAACGGCGTCGACGCGGCGAGCGTGCTGCAGCTCATGAAGCTCGGTGCCGTGCAGGGGCAGGAGATCGTCGTGGAGGCCGAGGGCCCGCAGGCCACCGAGGCGCGGGACGCGCTGCTCGCGGCCCTGGAGGGCGGCTTCGGGGAGGTCTGACGCGTTTGGGTCGCGGCGGCAGCGGATGGGCCGGGTGAGCGACGGCACAGAAACTGCATGGACTGCAAAGTTGCAGTGGATGTAATGTTGCATCCCATGCAGGAAGTCGACGCCGCGCACGGGCTGACCGACCCCGTGGACACGCGCCCGGTCGACGACTCCGCGCCCAGCATCGCCGAGCTCGTCGGCGCCCTCGGGCTCCGCGAGCGCAAGAAGCGCGCCCGTCGCGACGCGCTCATCGACGCCACCCACCGCCTCGTCGACCGCGACGGCCTCGACGCCGTCACCGTCGAGGCGATCTGCGAGGCGGCCGGCGTCTCCGTCCGCACGTTCTTCAACTACTTCGAGACGAAGGACGACGCCGTCCTCGGGCACGCGACGTACCCGATCGACCCCGTCGTCGAGGACGAGTTCGCGTCCGGCGGGCCCACCGGGCACCTCGTGACCGACCTCGAGCACCTCGTCGGCTCGCTGCTCGACGCCGCACCGCCCGGCCGGGCGCGCCTGGCGAAGGGCCTGGCCATCGCCGCGCAGGAGCCCCGGCTGCTCGCCCGCCACCTCGCGTGGCTCGACAAGCACAAGGGCAACCTCATGGCGCTCGTCGCGCGCCGGCTCGGCGATGATCCCGCCCACGCGCCCGACACCGTCGCGTCCCTCGCGCTCTTCCTCACGCACGCGACGTTCGTGCGCTGGGAGTCCGGGGGGAGCGAGGGCGAGATCCGCGACCACCTGCACACCGTCGTCGGGGAGCTGCGCGCGCTGCTCGCCGACTGACCCTCCCGATCCGCCCGCCGTCCACGGCGGGCTCGGGCGCCCTCGCGCGCCCGCACGACCACGCCATCCACGTCCCCTGAGAAGCAAGGAACACCATGGCCACCGCCACCGTCCCCGACGTGGGAGCGAGCGACAAGCCGCTCGTCGTCCTCACGCCCCGCACCGTCTGGCTCATCTTCGGCGCCCTGATGGCGAGCATGTTCCTGTCGTCGCTCGACCAGTCGATCGTCGGCACCGCGATGCCGACCATCGTCGGCGAGCTCGACGGCGTCGAGCACCAGGGCTGGGTCGTGACGGCCTACATCCTCGCCATCGCGATCGTCATGCCGCTCTACGGCAAGTTCGGCGACATCTGGGGGCGGCGCTGGCCGTTCCTCGTCGCGATCGCGCTGTTCACCGCCGGATCGGCCGTCGCGGGCTTCGCGGCCTCGTTCGGCTGGCTCGTCGTCGGCCGCGGCATCCAGGGCCTCGGCGGCGGCGGCCTCATGATCCTGTCGCAGGCGATCATCGCGGACATCGTGCCCGCCAAGGAGCGTGGCAAGTACATGGGCCCGATGGGTGCGCTGTTCGGCATCGCGGCCGTCGTCGGCCCGCTGCTCGGCGGCCTGTTCACCGAGCACGCCGACTGGCGCTGGTGCTTCTGGATCAACATCCCCGTCGGCATCGCGGCCTTCGCCGTCGCGTGGGTCACCCTCAAGCTGCCGTCGCACCGCTCGGGCCGCCGCATCGACGTCGCGGGCATCCTCTTCGTCGTGCTGGGCACGTCGGGCCTGGTCCTCGCGACGAGCTGGGAGAGCTGGAGCGGCCAGCGCGGCTACGACTGGTCCGACCCGGGCCTGCTCGCGCTCGTGCTCGGCACGCTGCTGTCGATCGGCCTGTTCGTGCTGGCGGAGCTCAAGGCGTCCGACCCGCTGCTGCCGCTGCGCCTGTTCCGCAACCGCACCTTCACGATCGCCACCGCGATCGGCTTCATCCTCGGCATGGGCATGTTCTCCGCGCTCGCGTTCCTGCCGACGTTCCTGCAGATGTCGACCGGTGTCGGCGTCACGCAGTCGGGCTACCTGCTGCTGCCGATGATGGCGGGCGTCATGCTCACCGCGATCGGCTCCGGCATCGCGATCACCAAGACCGGCCGCTACAAGATCTTCCCGGTCGCGGGTCTCGCGATCACGACCGTCGGCATGGTGTGGCTGACGCGCATCACGGGTGACATGTCGATGTGGCTCTTCGGCGCGATGATCTTCACCCTCGGCGCGGGCATGGGCCTCGTCATGCAGACGATCGTCCTGGCCGTGCAGAACGCGGTCGACCCGCACGAGCTCGGGACCGCGACGTCGGCGAACAACTTCTTCCGGGAGATCGGTGCGGCGGTCGGCGTCGCCGTCTTCTCGACGATGTTCACGAGCCGCCTGATCGAGCAGGTGACCGACGTGTTCGCGGGCGTGCCCGGCGGGTCCGGCGGCGAGGCGTCCGGCCTCACGCCCGACGTCGTCCAGCAGCTGCCCGAGCCGTTCAAGAGCGGTGTCATCGACGCCTACGCGAGCAGCCTCTCGTCGTCGTTCTGGTACTTCATCCCGCTCGTCGTGGTCGGCTTCGTGCTCGCGCTGTTCCTCCGCGAGGTGAAGCTGTCCGACGTCGCCGGCATGGTCGCGCGCGGCGAGGCGGTCGCGGCGGACGACGTGCGTGCGGGTGCGGTCCACGCGGACGCGACGGTCGACGGCGCGGTCGTCGTGGACGAGCTCTCGGCTCCCGCGCACGACGACGTCGCGACGGCGTCGCAGGGCGAGCGGGCCGCCGACGGCGACGCCGTGGGTGCCCGGTAGCCTGACGCGATGAGCTCGACCGACCCGCAGGCCGTGCGCCGCAAGCGCCCCGCGAAGCCGCAGTTCACCCAGACGATGCTCGTCCTCGAGGCCTTCGTGGTGTTCTTCGCGACGCTCGTGGCGTACGGCCTGCGGGTCGCCGACGCCGCCACCGTGTGGTGGGTCGGCGGCGCCCTCACCGTCGTCCTGATCGTGCTCGCCGGCTGGGTCGGCCGCCCCGGCGGCTACGTCGCGGGGTCGGTCGCACAGGTCGTCGTGCTGGCCTGCGGGTTCGTCGTCCCGATGATGTTCGTGGTCGGCGCGGTGTTCGCCGCGATGTGGGTGTTCTCGCTGCGCGTCGGCGGTCGCATCGACCGCGAGCGCGCCGAGTGGGACGCCGCGCACCCCGGGATGGTCGGCCCCTGACCGTTCACGGACACGTCACCGGGCTGCCGGGCCGCCCCCGTTAGGGTGACGCCCATGACTGACACGCAGCGCACCCTGGTCCTCGTCAAGCCCGACGGAGTCCGCCGGGGTCTGGTGGGGGAGATCCTGCGTCGCATCGAGGCGAAGGGCTACACGCTCGTCGCCGTCGAGCTCCGCGAGGCGGACGAGGCCCTGCTCGCTGAGCACTACGCCGAGCACGCCGGCAAGCCGTTCCTCGAGCCGCTCGTCGAGTTCATGCGGTCCGGCCCGGTGCTGGCCGCGGTCGTCGAGGGGCACCGCGTGATCGAGGGCTTCCGCTCGCTCGCCGGCGCGACCGACCCGACCGTCGCGGCCCCCGGCACGATCCGGGGCGACCTGTCCCGCGACTGGGGCTTCAAGGTCATCCAGAACCTCGTGCACGGCTCGGACGGCGAGGAGTCGGCGGCGCGCGAGATCGCGCTGTGGTTCCCGTCGCTCTGACGACGGCGACGACGGCACGGCACCGGCAGCGGCACTGACACCGACGGCGGGCGGCCGGCGGACGCGCCCAGCGTCCCCGACCGCCCGCCGTCCACGTCCTAGGCTTCCTCCGTGCACCTCAAGACCCTCACCCTGCGGGGGTTCAAGTCGTTCGCCTCGGCGACGACGCTGAGCTTCGAGCCGGGCGTCACCTGCGTGGTCGGCCCGAACGGGTCGGGCAAGTCGAACGTCGTCGACGCGCTCGCGTGGGTCATGGGGGAGCAGGGCGCCAAGTCGCTGCGCGGCGGCAAGATGGAGGACGTCATCTTCGCCGGCACGGCGGGCCGTCCGCCGCTGGGCCGCGCCGAGGTCGCGCTGACCATCGACAACACCGACGGCGCCCTGCCGATCGAGTACACCGAGGTCACGATCTCCCGGACGCTGTTCCGCAGCGGCGGGTCGGAGTACGCGATCAACGGGCAGGGCTGCCGGCTCCTCGACATCCAGGAGCTGCTGTCCGACTCCGGCCTGGGCCGCGAGATGCACGTGATCGTCGGGCAGGGGCAGCTCGACGCGGTGCTGCGTGCGACGCCCGAGGAGCGGCGCGGCTTCATCGAGGAGGCCGCGGGCGTCCTCAAGCACCGCAAGCGCAAGGAGAAGGCGCTCCGCAAGCTCGACGCGATGCAGGCCAACCTCACGCGGCTCGGTGACCTCACCGGTGAGATCCGTCGCCAGCTGGGACCGCTCGGGCGGCAGGCCGAGGTCGCGCGCAAGGCCGCCGTCGTCCAGGCCGACCTGCGCGACGCGCGCGCCCGCCTGCTCGCCGACGACCTGGCACAGCTCAGCGCGACGCTCGAGCAGGAGATCGCCGACGAGTCGGCGCTGCTCGCCCGCCGGGCCGAGGTCGAGCAGGCGCTCGCCGCAGCCCGCGACGGACTGGCCGCCCTGGAGCGCGAGGCTGCGGAGGCGACCCCGCACCTGACCGAGGTCACCGAGGTGTGGTACCGGCTGTCGTCGCTGCGCGAGCGGCTGCGCGGCACGGCGTCGCTCGCCGCCGACCGCGTCCGCCTGCTCGGCAGCGCCGGGTCGGAGCGCACGGGCGGGCAGGACCCGGACGACCTCGCCGCCCAGGCGGAACGCGTCCGGGCCGCGGAGGTCGAGCTCGCCGCCGAGGTCGACCTGGCGCGCGTCGCGCTCGAGGCCGCGGTGACGGCCCGCCAGGAGGCGGAGCAGGCGGCGACGACGGCGGAGAAGGAGCTCGCGACCGCGCTGCGGGGTGCCGCCGACCGGCGGGAGGGGGTCGCCCGGCTCGCCGGTCAGGTCGCGGCCCGCCGCAGCCGCGTCGAGGCGACCCAGGCGGAGATCGGGCGCCTCCACGAGACGCTCGCCGCGGCGCGCGAGCGCGAGGCCACGGCGCAGACGGAGTTCGTCGCGCTCGAGTCCGAGGTCGCGGGCGTGGAGGCCGGCGAGGAAGGGCTGGACGCCGCGCACGAGGCCGCCGCCGAGGCGCTCGACGTCGCGACCGAGCGGCTCACGGACCTGCAGCAGCGGGCGTCCGAGGCCGAGCGCGAGCACGGGGCGCTCGTCGCGCGGGCCGAGACGCTCGAGCTCAGCCTCACGCGCAAGGACGGCGCGGGTGCGCTGCTCGCCGCCGACGGGCTCACGGGCACCGTCGGGTCGGTCGCGGCGCTGCTCGCGGTCGACGCACGCGACGAGGAGGCCGTGGTCGCGGCGCTCGGCGCCCTCGCCGACGGCGTCGCGGTCGAGTCGGTCGACGCCGCCGTCGACGCGCTGCGCTGGCTGCGGACCGAGGACGCGGGTCGGGCGACGCTGCTGGTCGCGGGCGCGCCCGACACGAGCCCGGCCCCGGACCTGCCGCCGGGCGCCGACCGCGCGGTCGACCTCGTCACCGCCCCGCCGCACGTCCAGGCGACCGTGCGCGCGCTGCTCGCCGACGTCGTCGTCGTGGACGACCTCGCGACCGCCCGCGCACTCGTCGCGCAGCACCCGCACCTCGTCGTCGCGACCCGCGCGGGCGACGTCCTGTCCCGCCACCGGGCGTCCGGCGGGTCAGCCACCGCACCGAGCGCGCTGCACCTGCAGGCCGCCCTCGACCAGGCCCGCAGCGGAGCGGCCGAGGCCATCGCGACGGCCGAGCGCCTCCGGTTCGAGATCGCCGCCGCGACCGCGGAGCAGGAGAGCGCGCGCGCCGAGCACGACCGCACGCTGTCGCGTCTCAACGAGTCCGACGCCGCGCTCGCCGCGGTCGCCGAGCAGCTCGGGCACCTGGGGTCCGCCGTCCGGGCCGCGCGCGCCGAGGCCGACCGCGTCGAGGCGTCGCTCGCCGCCGCGTCCGCGACCCTCGAGTCCGACGCCGCCGAGCTGGCCGACCTCACCGCCCGCCTGGCGGTCGCCGAGGACGAGCCCGTCGACACCGAGGCGACCATCGCGGAGGCGACCGAGCGCCGCGACACCCTTGCGGGCCTGGCGACCGGAGCGCGCTCGCGCGAGACCGAGGCCCGCCTGACCCTGCGGACGAGCGAGGAGCGCGCGCGGGCCCTGTCGGGGCGCGCCGCGTCGCTCGAGCGCGCCGCCGAGGCCGAGCGCGCCGCGCGGCAGAAGGCCGCCGAGCGCGCACGCGTGCGTGCGCGCCAGGCGGCCGCGGCCGTCGCGGTCGGGCAGGGCGCCGCGCACGCGCTCGCCGCGATCGAGGGCTCGCTGCGCCGCGCGTCGACCGAGCGCGAGGCCGCGGAGGCCGCCCGCACGGAGCGCGAGCAGCAGCTCTCCGCGACGCGCGCCCGGGTCGACGAGCTCGCGCGCGAGCTCGCGCAGCTCACGGACGCCGCGCACCGCGACGAGGTCGCCCGCACCCAGCAGCGCCTGCGCATCGAGCAGCTGCAGAACCGGTCGGTCGAGGAGCTCGGGCTCGACCCCCAGGTGCTGCTCGACGAGTTCGGCCCGCACCGCGACGTGCCCGTCGTGCTGCCGCCGGGCACCGAGCCCGACCCCGACGCGCCGACCGCGGTGCCGTTCGTGCGCGAGCAGCAGGAGAAGCGGCTCAAGGCCGCCGAGCGCGCGCTGTCGCTGCTCGGGCGCGTCAACCCGCTGGCCCTCGAGGAGTTCGCCGCGCTCGAGGAGCGGCACAAGTTCCTCACCGACCAGCTCGCCGACCTCAAGAAGTCGCGCGCGGACCTGCTGGAGATCGTCAAGGAGATCGACGAGCGCGTCGAGCAGGTGTTCGCCGAGGCGTACCGCGACACCGCCGCGGCGTTCGACGTCGTCTTCCCGCGTCTGTTCCCGGGCGGCGAGGGGCGCCTGGTGCTGACGGACCCCGACGACATGCTCACCACGGGCATCGAGGTCGAGGCGCGTCCGGCCGGCAAGAAGGTCAAGCGCCTCTCGCTGCTGTCCGGCGGCGAGCGGTCCCTGACGGCCGTCGCTCTGCTCGTCGCGATCTTCAAGGCGCGGCCGTCACCGTTCTACGTCATGGACGAGGTCGAGGCGGCCCTCGACGACGCCAACCTCGGCCGGCTGCTCGACATCTTCCGCGAGCTGCAGGAGGACTCCCAGCTCATCGTCGTGACGCACCAGAAGCGCACGATGGAGATCGCCGACGCCCTCTACGGCGTGACGATGCGCGGCGACGGCGTCACGACCGTCGTGAGCCAGCGCATGCGTGAGGACGTCGCCGTCTGAGGCCCGGACCCGGGCGACCGGGACGAGCCGGGCGGCGCGTGTGGAGATCGTGTGAGGGCTGCCCGCCGCGCGGGTGACGTCGCGCGCGTCGGGCCCGCGGGGCGCGGAGGATGGTCCCGTGGCTGTGCTCGTCGGGATCCTCGTGTCGCTCCTCGTCGCCTTCGCCGTGCTGATCCTCGCCGGCGTCGCGGCGGGCTCCGGCGCGCCCGGCGAGGAGCGCACCGGCCCGTGGCGCTCCTTCCGCGCCGGCTGGGCGGCACGCAAGCACCCCGACGCCGACCAGACCGCGGCGGCCGCCGCCGCGTCGGTGCGCCCCGTCGACGTGTCCCTCGACGAGTTCCTCCGCGCGACCGCCGACGAGGGCGACCCGTACCTGCAGGTCGACGACCTCGCCGACACCCTGCAGCGCGCGAGCCGCAAGGCTGCGCGCGCCCTGCCCCGTCAGCGCGGCGCCTGACCCGCAGGACCACGATCGCCTGAACCGGCCCCGGCCCGCCTCGTGCGGGCCAGGTCGCACCGGCGCGTCGGTGGGCGGGCTCGCGCGCACGCCCGCCGCCCAGGGAGACTGTGCGCGTGGACCAGGACACCCTCAACACCCTCCTCGCCGTCGGGATCCCGACGGTCGTCGTCGTCACCGTCGGCACGCTGCTCGTCACGCTGCGCCGCGGTCGCGGCGGCGGCACCTCGACGCAGGACGTCCCGCCGCCCGTGCCGGCGCCCGAGGCGCCCTTCGGCGACCCGCAGGCCCCCGCTGCGACCCCCGTCCCGGTCGACACCGCTCCCGGGACGGCCGCACCGCCGGAGGCCGCGCCCGACGACGTCGCGGAGCTCGACCGCCCGCCCGTCCTGGAGGTCCCGGCTCCCGTCGCCGGACGGCTGACCCGCCTGCGCGACCGCCTGTCCCGGTCCGGGTCGCCGCTGGGCGCCCGCCTGCTGCAGGTCCTGTCGCGCGACCACCTCACCGAGGACGACTGGGACGAGCTCGAGGAGACCCTCCTGCTCGCCGACGTCGGTGCCGGCCCGACGACCGAGATCGTCGACGCGCTGCGCACGCGCGTCCGGGTCGAGGGGCTGCGCGAGCCCGGTCAGGTGCGTGCCGTGCTGCGGGACCAGCTCCTCGCGATCGTCGACCCGACGCTCGACCGGTCGCTGCACACGGACCCCGACACGACGTCGGAGGGTGCGGCCGTCCCGGCGGTCGTGCTGGTCGTCGGCGTCAACGGGACCGGCAAGACGACGACCGTCGGCAAGCTCGCGCGCGTGCTCGTCGCCGAGGGGCGGACCGTCGTGCTCGGTGCGGCCGACACGTTCCGCGCCGCGGCGGCCGACCAGCTCGAGACGTGGGGCTCGCGCGTCGGCGTGCGGACCGTGCGGTCCGACAAGGACGGGGCCGACCCGGCGTCGGTCGCGTTCGACGCCGTCCGTACCGGCAGGTCGGAGTCCGTCGACGTCGTGCTGGTCGACACCGCGGGCCGCCTGCAGAACAAGGCGGGCCTCATGGACGAGCTCGGCAAGATCACGCGCGTCCTCACGCGCGAGGCGCCGCTGGCCGAGGTGCTGCTCGTGCTCGACGCGACGACCGGTCAGAACGGCCTCAACCAGGCGCGCGTGTTCGCCGAGGTCGCGGGCGTCACGGGCATCGTCCTCACCAAGCTCGACGGCACCGCGAAGGGCGGGATCGTCGTCGCGGTGCAGCGCGAGCTGGGCGTCCCGGTCAAGCTCGTCGGGCTCGGCGAGGGCCCTGACGACCTCGCGCCGTTCGACCCCGAGGCGTTCGTCGACGCGCTGCTCGCGCAGTAGCCCGTCGCCGTGGTGGGCGTCCGCTGCTGGACGGACGCCCACCACGAAACCGAACGTTTACGCGCGGGTGAGCGTTGTCACACCGCTGTAACACCCTCAGCCCATCGCCGAAACCGTCCTGGCCGACCTTTGGTACCGGACCAGCCACCCCCGGCTGGCGACGGGAGAGGCGATTTCGATGTTCGAACTCGACAGCGGGAACACCGCGTTCATGATCCTCGCCGCGTCTCTGGTGCTGCTGATGACGCCCGCCCTGGCGTTCTTCTACGGCGGCATGGTGCGCGGCAAGAGCGTGCTCAACATGATGATGATGAGCTTCGGTGCCCTCGGCATCGTCTCGCTCATCTGGGTCCTGTACGGCTACTCGGCCACGTTCGGCGGCGACTACGGCGGCTTCGTCGGCAACCCGTTCGAGTACTTCGGCCTGCAGGGCGCCACCGACGAGCAGAGCCTCATGGCCGCCACGGGCGTGCCGTTCCTCGTCGCCGCCGGCTTCCAGCTGACGTTCGCGGTCATCACCGTCGCGCTGATCTCCGGCGCGATCGCGGACCGCTTCAAGTTCAACACCTGGCTCGTCTTCGCGGCGATCTGGGTCACGGTCGTCTACATCCCGCTGGCCCACATGGTCTGGGGCGGCGGCCTGCTCGGCGGCGGCTGGTTCCTCGCCGGCTCGCTCCCCACGCCGATCGACTTCGCGGGTGGGACCGTCGTCCACATCAACGCGGGTGTCGCGGGCCTGGTGCTCGCGATCGTCACGGGCAAGCGCCGCGGCTTCGGCCGCGAGCCGATGCGTCCGCACAACCTGCCGTTCGTCATGCTGGGCGCCGCGCTCCTGTGGTTCGGCTGGTTCGGGTTCAACGCGGGCTCCGAGTTCGCCGCCGACGGCACCGCCGGTCGCGCCTGGGTCAACACGACGGTCGCCACCGCGGTCGCGATGCTCGCCTGGCTCGCCACGGAGAAGGTCCGCGACGGCCACGCCACCTCGCTCGGTGCCGCGTCCGGCGTCGTCGCGGGTCTCGTCGCCATCACGCCGGCCGCCGCGGCCGTCGACACGTGGGGCGCCATCGGCATCGGCGTCGTCGCCGGCATCCTCTGCGCCCTGGCGGTCGGCCTCAAGTACCGGTTCAGCTACGACGACTCGCTCGACGTCGTGGGCGTCCACCTGGTCGGCGGCCTCGTCGGCACCGTGCTCATCGGGTTCTTCGCGACCGACGCGAACGCGACCTGGTACGCCGACGGCGCCGAGAACGGCCTGTTCTACGGTGGTGGCGTCGGACAGCTCGCCACGCAGATCATCGTCGCCCTGTGCGCGGTGCTCTTCAGCGGTCTGGCCACGCTCGTCATCGCCCTCATCCTCAGGGCCACCATCGGCCTGCGGGCGACGGAGGAGGACGAGGTCGGCGGTCTCGATCTCGCCACGCACGGCGAGACGGCGTACGAGTCCCTGGGCGCGGGCGCCCGGGTCGTGACGGAGGTGAAGTGATGACGAAGCTCGTGACGGCGGTCATCCAGCCGCACCGGCTGGACGACGTGAAGTCGGCCCTCGAGGCCGCGGGTGTGCGGGGTCTGACCGTGAGCGAGGCGAGCGGCTACGGCCGTCAGCGCGGGCACACCGAGGTCTACCGCGGCGCGGAGTACACCGTGGACCTGGTGCCGAAGGTCAAGATCGACGTGCTGGTCGCCGACGCGGACGCCGCGAGCGTCACCGAGGTGATCGTGCGCGCCGCGCAGACCGGCAAGATCGGCGACGGCAAGGTCTGGGTCGTGCCGGTCGAGGACGTGGCTCGCGTCCGCACCGGTGAGCACGGCGACGACGCCCTCTGAGCAGGACGGTCCCGCACAGCACATGACGCAGAACCGGCCGCCCGCGGGGGGCGCGGCCGAGCACGAGTCGCCGGAGGTCCCGCACCCGCTCGGGGTGCGGGACCTCCGCGTCGAGCGGCTCGACCTCGCCGCCCGCCTCACGGGCCCCACCGCCGACGGGGTCGCGCGCCGCGCGGCCGTCGTCGACCTGGTCCGGCACCGCCTCGCCGAGCTCTGGCAGGTGGCGACCGACGGTCAGGAGGTCAACGGCATCGCGCTCGGCGCGGTCGGCAGCATCGGCCGCGGCGACGCGAGCCCGGTGAGCGACCTCGACCTGCTGCTCGTGCACGAGGGGCGTGGGCACTCGCCCGAGCAGCTCGCCGAGCTCGCGCAGCGGCTCTGGTACCCGATCTGGGACGCCGGGCTCGACCTCGACCACTCGGTCCGCTCGCTCGCGCAGTGCCGCCAGGTCGCGTCGAAGGACCTCCCGGCGGCCGTCGGCCTGCTCGACCTGCAGCCCGTCGCGGGCGACGCCGTCGTGATCGCGCGCGCCAAGTCCGCGCTGCTCGAGGACTGGCGGTCCGCCGCCCGCCGCCGTCTGCCCGAGCTGCTGGCGTCGACGCGGCAGCGCGCCGACCAGCACGGCGAGCTCGCGTACCGCATCGAACCCGAGCTCAAGGAGGCCCGCGGCGGCATCCGCGACGCGGTCGTGCTCAGCGCGCTGGCCGCGACCTGGCTCACCGACCGCCCGCACGGCGCGGTCGACCACGCCTACGCGCACCTGCTCGACGTGCGCGACGCCGTCCAGGTCGCCACGCGCCGGCACACCAACCGGCTGCTGCTCGCCGACCAGGACGAGGTCGCGGCGCTCGTCGGGTTCGACGACCGGGACGACCTGCTCGCGAGCATCGCCGAGGCCGGCCGCGTCATCTCCTACGCGCTCGACACGACCGCGCGCAACGCGCGTCAGGCGCTCCAGCGGCCCGCCCGGAAGCCGATGCTGGTGCGCGGTCGACGCACGCCGCCGCGGCTGCGGCCCATCGCCGAGGACCTCGTCGAGCACGACGGCGAGATCGTGCTCGCGGTCGACGCGCGCCCGGCCGACGACCCGCTGCTCTCGCTGCGCGCCGCCGCGACCGCGGCCCGGACGGGCCTCGCGCTCTCGCCCGTCACGGTCGCGAGCCTCACGGCCACGCCGCCGCTGCCGACGCCGTGGCCCAAGGCGGCGCGGGCCTACCTCCTCCAGCTGCTAGCGTCCGAGCACGCGCAGGTGCCGATCTGGGAGGCGCTCGACCTGGCCGGCGTCGTGACGACGTGGATCCCCGAGTGGGCCGGCGTGCGGAACCGACCGCAGCGCTCGCCCGTGCACCGGCACACCGTCGACCGGCACCTGGTCGAGACCGTCGCGCGCGCGGGGCACGCACGTCGTGACCTCGCGCTCGGCGACACGCTGCTGCTCGCCGCGGTCCTGCACGACATCGGCAAGCGCGCGGGGGCGGGGGACCACTCCGTCGAGGGCGCGCGCCTCGCCGCGCCGATCGTGCTGCGCATGGGCTTCGACGACCAGGTCGCGACGGACGTCGCGCGCCTCGTGCGGGAGCACCTGACGCTCGTCGAGCTCGCCACGACGGCCGACCCGGACGACCCCGCGACCGTCGAGCGCCTGCTCGACGCGGTCGACCACCGCGCCGACCTGCTCGCCGTGCTCCGGGCCCTGACCGAGGCGGACGCGTCGGCGGCCGGTCCCGCGGCGTGGAGCGCGTGGCGTGGCACGCTCGTCGACGACCTCGTCGCGCGGGCCGGGCGGGTCCTGACAGGTACCCTGGGACGTCCGTGATCCCCGAAGCGTGAGGACCGCCCGGTGTTCGCCACCCTGTCCGACCGACTGACGTCGACCTTCAAGAACCTGCGCACCAAGGGCCGTCTGTCCGAGGCGGACATCGACGCGACCGTGCGCGAGATCCGCCGGGCGCTGCTCGACGCGGACGTCGCCGTGCCGGTCGTGCGGTCGTTCACCGGCGCCGTGCGCGAGCGCGCGCTGTCGGCGGAGGTGTCGCAGGCGCTCAACCCGGCGCAGCAGGTCGTCAAGATCGTCAACGACGAGCTCGTGTCGATCCTCGGCGGCCAGAACCGGCCGCTCGCGTACGCCAAGCGTCCGCCGACCGTCATCCTGCTCGCGGGTCTGCAGGGTGCGGGCAAGACGACCCTCGCGGGCAAGCTCGCACTCCACCTGAAGAGCCAGGGCCACACCCCGCTGCTCGTCGCGGCGGACCTCCAGCGCCCCAACGCGGTCACGCAGCTGCAGGTCGTGGGGGAGCGGGCCGGCGTGCCGGTGTACGCGCCGCACCCGGGCAACCAGGGCGCCGACGACTACCTGCCCGCCGGTGCGGACCCGGTGTCCGTCGCCCGGCAGGGGCTCGAGACCGCGCGCAACCGGCAGCACGACGTGCTGATCGTCGACACCGCGGGCCGCCTCGGCGTCGACGCCGAGCTCATGCAGCAGGCCTCCGACATCCGCGACGCGGTCGAGCCCGACGAGATCCTCTTCGTCATCGACGCGATGATCGGCCAGGACGCGGTCGCGACCGCGCAGGCCTTCGCGGACGGCGTCGGCTTCACGGGCGTCGTGCTGTCGAAGCTCGACGGCGACGCGCGCGGTGGTGCCGCGCTGTCCGTCGCGTCGGTCACGGGCCGCCCGATCCTGTTCGCGTCCACGGGCGAGAAGCTCACGGACTTCGAGGTCTTCCACCCCGACCGCATGGCGTCGCGCATCCTCGACATGGGCGACGTGCTCACGCTCATCGAGCAGGCCGAGAAGGCGTTCGACGCCGAGCAGGCCGAGAAGATGGCGGGCAAGCTCGTCAGCGGCGAGGACTTCACGCTCGAGGACTTCCTCGTGCAGATGCAGCAGCTGCGCAAGATGGGTCCGCTCAAGAACATGTTCGGGATGCTCCCGGGCATGGGCCAGATGCGTGAGGCGCTCGACAGCTTCGACGAGCGCGAGGTCGACCGCATCGAGGCGATCATCCGCTCGATGACGCCCGCCGAGCGGCAGAACCCCAAGATCATCAACGGCTCGCGCCGTGCCCGCATCGCGCGCGGCTCGGGCACCACGCCGACCGACATCAACCAGCTCGTCGAGCGGTTCGACGGTGCGCAGAAGATGATGCGCCAGATGGCCAAGGGCGGCGGCATGCCGGGCATGCCCGGGATGGGCAACCTGCCGGGCATGGGTGGCAAGAAGTCGCGGGGCAAGACCGCGGCGCCCGCGCGCAAGGTCAAGGGCAAGTCGGGGAACCCCGCGAAGCGTGCCGCGCAGGAGCGGGCGGCGCTCGAGCGCGGCCCAGCGACGCCGGCGGCGTCCGGCTCGGCGTTCGGGCTCGGTCAGCCGCCCGCGCAGCCGGACGTCGACCCGGCGGACCTGCAGCTCCCCGCCGGGCTGGACCGCTTCCTCGGTCGCTGACGCCATGACGGCCGGCGAGGTGCTGCACCTGCGCGGGACCGTCGTGCTCGACGACGACCGCGAGGTCGGGGAGGCGTGGGTCGTCGGCGGACGCGTGACGTTCTCCCGTCCCGCGGTGGCGCCGACGGCGACCCTCGACGGCTGGGTGCTGCCCGGCCTCGTCGACGTGCACTGCCACATCGGGCTCGCGTCCGACGGGCCCGTGGACGACGGCACCGCGGAGAAGCAGGCGCTGGCCGACCGCGACGCGGGTGTCCTGCTGGTCCGCGACGCGGGCTCGCCCGCGGACACCGGCTGGGTGCACGCGCGCGACGACCTGCCGCGCCTGATCCGCGCCGGCCGGCACCTCGCCCGCCCCAAGCGGTACCTGCGCCACTACGGCCGCGAGCTCGCGACCGTGGAGGAGCTGCCTGCCGCGGTCCGCGAGGAGGCCGCGCGCGGCGACGGCTGGGTCAAGCTCGTCGCCGACTGGATCGACCGCGACCTCGGCGCCGACGGCGACCTGCGACCGCTGTGGCCGCGCGACGTGCTGGCCGAGGCGGTCGCCGCCGCGCACGACGCCGGTGCGCGCGTCACCGCCCACACGTTCGCGACCGAGTCGCTCGACGACCTGCTCGACGCGGGCGTCGACTGCCTCGAGCACGCGACCGGCGCGTCCCCCGAGCACGTCGAGCGCATCGCCGCCGCCGGCATCCCCGTCACCGCGACGCTCCTGCAGGTCGCGCAGTTCCCGGCGATCGCCGCCCAGGGCGCCGAGCGCTACCCCGTCTTCGCGGTCCGCATGCGGGCCATGGGGGAGCGGCGGTACGACCACGTCCGCGACCTGCACGACGCGGGCGTGCGGGTGCTCGTCGGCACCGACGCGGGCGGGACGATCGGGCACGGCCGGATCGCCGAGGAGGCGACGGAGATGGCGCGCGCCGGCATCCCCGACCGGGACGTGGTCGCGGCTGCGAGCTGGCGGACCCGTGCCTGGCTGGGCGCCGACGGGCTGAGCGAGGGCGCGTCGGCCGACCTGGTCGTCTACACCTCCGACCCGCGGGACGACGTGCGCGTGCTCGCCGACCCGGCCGCCGTCGTCCTGCGCGGGCAGCGGGTGCGCTGACCCGTCGTCGCACCCGACGGACCGGCTTGGGAGCACGGCTCGTCGTCTGGCACAATGGTCGGCTGTACCCGATGGCTGCAGCCCCTCTACCTGCGTCCGTCGTGTCCTCGGCCGGACGGTGCGCCCACCCCACGGGCAGCGCCTCGAGGCCACCCCAGCAGATCCAGGAGAAGACCACACCGTGGCCACGAAGATCCGTCTCAAGCGTCTCGGCAAGATCCGGGCGCCGTACTACCGCATCGTCGTCGCGGACTCGCGCACCAAGCGCGACGGCCGCGTCATCGAGGAGATCGGCAAGTACCACCCGACCGAGGAGCCCTCGTTCATCGAGATCACCTCGGACCGCGCGCAGTACTGGCTCGGCGTCGGCGCGCAGCCGACCGAGCAGGTCCTCGCGCTCCTCAAGGTCACCGGCGACTGGCAGAAGTTCAAGGGCCTCCCGGGCGCCGAGGGCACCCTGCGGACCAAGGGCGACAAGGCCGACCCGAAGGCCGCGATCGAGGCCGCCGCCGCTGACGCCGAGAAGGTCAAGGCGACGGCGTCGGAGAAGAAGGCCGCCGTTGCCGAGGCCCCGGCCGACGAGGCGCCCGCCACCGAGGACGAGCAGGCCTGATGCTCGCCGACGCGCTCGAGCACCTGGTGCGCGGGATCGTCGACCACCCGGACGACGTGCGCGTGAGCGCCTCGTCCCTGCGGCGCGGCGAGCTCCTCGAGGTCCGGGTCCACCCGGACGACCTCGGACGCGTCATCGGTCGCGGCGGACGTACCGCCCGCGCGCTGCGCACCGTCGTCGGGGCGCTGTCCCCGGACGGTGCGGTGCGCGTCGACGTCGTGGACGTCGACCGCCGCTGACCCGCCCCCGGGCACGCCACCGCGGTGGCTGCCTGACGGCTCGACAGGCCCGGTCCCCTAACCTGGGGACCGGGCCTGTGCCGTGCCTGCCCGTCGTCGCCCGCCCGGCACAGGGCGCCCGATCCACGCCGTACCCCTCGGAGGAACTCCCATGCTGCTGACCGTCGCGCGGATCGGACGTGCGCACGGCCTGCGCGGCGAGGTCGCGCTCGACCTGCGCACCGACGCGCCGGAGGACCGGCTCGCCGCGGGAGCGGTGCTCACCACCGAGCCCGCGTCGGCCGGCCCGCTCACCGTCGTGCGGACGCGCGTGCAGCAGGGCCGCTGGTACGTGACGTTCGCCGAGGCGTCCGACCGCACCGCCGCGGAAGGGCTGACCGGGGTGACGCTCGTCGTCGACGCGGACGACTCCGACGACGACGAGGACGCCTGGTACCCGCACGAGCTCGCGGGCCTGCGGGCGGAGCACGTCGACGGCCGGGTCGTCGGCGAGGTCGTCGGGCTCGAGCACGCGCCGGCGCACGACGTCCTGGTGGTCCGGGAGACCGACGGCGCGCGCACGCTCGTGCCGTTCGTCCGGGCGATCGTGCCGGTGGTCGACGTCGCCGGGGGTCGCGTCGTGCTCGACCCGCCGGGCGGGCTGCTCGCGTCGGACGCGGCGAACCTCGTCGTGTCCGACGAGACGCGGGGCGACGGTGCCGCAGGCGCACGCGACGGCGCCGACGACGAGGCCTGACGTGCGCGTCGACGTCGTCACGATCTTCCCGGACTACCTGGCGCCGCTGGACCTCTCGCTCGTCGGCAAGGCGCGCACCGCCGGGCTCCTCGACCTGCGCGTGCACGACCTGCGCGACTGGACGTCGGACCGGCACCGCACCGTCGACGACACGCCGTTCGGCGGTGGCGCCGGCATGGTGATGCGACCCGACGTGTGGGGGAGGGCGCTCGACGACCTGCTCGACGACGGCTCGCACCTGCTCCTGCCGACGCCGTCGGGCGCACGGTTCACCCAGCGGACCGCCGAGCGCCTCGCGACCGAGTCGCACCTCGTCGTCGCGTGCGGGCGCTACGAGGGCATCGACGCGCGCGTGGCCGAGCACTACGCGACCCGCCCCGGCGTGACGGTCAGCGAGTTCTCGCTGGGCGACTACGTGCTCAACGGCGGTGAGGTGGCGGCGCTCGTGCTCGTCGAGGCCGTCGCCCGGCTGCTCCCGGGCGTCGTCGGGAACCCGGAGTCGCTCGTCGAGGAGTCGCACGGCGCCGCAGGGCTGCTCGAGTACCCCGTCTACACGAAGCCGCCGACCTGGGCCGACCTCGACGTGCCGGAGGTGCTGCTGTCCGGTCACCACGGCCGCATCGCGCGCTGGCGGCGCGACCAGGCGCTCGTCCGCACGGCGGCACGGCGTCCGGACCTGCTCGACGTGCTCGCCCCGGACCAGCTCGACGCGCACGACCGCGCGACGCTGGACGCGGCAGGGTGGCCGCCGGGCGCCGCGGAGCCGCAGGTGACGGGGTCCGGCGCGCCCGACGGTCCGGCGCCCGCCGACTCCTGACGCGATTACCGCGGTCGGGTGCCCCTGTGGCAGACTTGTGCGCTGGTGCGCGCAGGTCGCGTCTCTGCCACAGGGGAGACGGCCCACGGCCAGCCGGGAACCGCCGATCGCTCGGCCCCGGACGCACCGGAACCAGACCATCGCAGGCGCCCGCCCCTCGCGGCCGGGGCGCCCACGAGAACGTTCCTGACCTGTGGCAGGGCGGGGAAGCGGCACACATGCACACGCTCGACCAGCTCGACGCAGCCTCGCTGCGCAACGACGTCCCGGACTTCCGGCCCGGTGACACCGTCAAGGTCAACGTCAAGGTCGTCGAGGGCAACCGCTCGCGCGTCCAGGCGTTCCAGGGTGTCGTCATCGCCCGCCAGGGCGCCGGCGTCCGTGAGACGTTCACGGTCCGCAAGATCAGCTTCCAGGTCGGCGTCGAGCGCACGTTCCCGGTGCACTCCCCGTCGCTCGAGTCGATCGAGGTCGTCACCCGCGGTGACGTCCGTCGCGCGAAGCTGTACTACCTGCGTGGCCTGCGCGGCAAGAAGGCCAAGATCAAGGAGAAGCGCGAGAGCGTGCCGTCGAAGGGCTGAGCCCGCTCGACGCTCCACGACGGGCGGTCACCCTCCGGGGTGGCCGCCCGTCGGCGTCTTCGCGCGCTCTCCGGACGGTCT
Organism: Cellulomonas sp. H30R-01; assembly: GCF_010119915.1. Classification (NCBI taxonomy): domain Bacteria; kingdom Bacillati; phylum Actinomycetota; class Actinomycetes; order Micrococcales; family Cellulomonadaceae; genus Cellulomonas; species Cellulomonas sp. H30R-01. Next base: position 979,002 of record NZ_CP048210.1, read on the forward strand.
CCACCCGCGCTCGGCCCCGCGTCCCCGCACCCGTCGCGGGCGCCTGCACCGAGCCCTCACAGCCGGGTCACAGGAGCCCCGTGACCGTGTCGTGGTCAGGTACACGAACGGCCCTGCGGCGTGCGAGAGTGTGCGGGTGATCGACCGTCCCGCCGAGGGAGTCCACGAGCAGCCCCGGCGCACCCCCTGGCCGCGGGAGGGTCTCGTGCCCCCGCCCACCGACGACCACGCGCAGGGCGACGACGCCCCTGACGACCGGCGCTCGCGCCGGAACCGGCACGTCGCGAAGCGCCAGCGCAACGGCGCGCTGTCGATGCTCCGCGAGACCGTCATCATCCTCGTCAGCGCCCTCGCGCTGTCGCTCGTGGTCAAGACGTTCCTCATCCAGGCGTTCTTCATCCCGAGCCCCTCGATGCACGACACGCTCATCGAGGACGACCGGATCCTCGTCAGCAAGCTGACCCCGGGCCCGTTCGACCTGCGGCGCGGCGACATCGTCGTGTTCAAGGACCCGGGCGGCTGGCTCAACGGCGCCGAGGAGGTCGCGCCCACGGGCGTCAACAAGGTCGTGCGGGACGTCCTCACGTTCATCGGCCTGTACCCCCAGGACGCGGGCGAGCACCTGGTCAAGCGCGTGATCGGGCTTCCGGGCGACCACGTCGTGTGCGACGAGGCGTGCGTCGCGGGCGGGCCGCTGACGGTGAACGGCGTCGCGATCGACGAGCCGTACGTCGCGCCCGGCGCGATCCCGAGCGACGTGCCGTTCGACGTCACGGTCGCACCGGAGTCCCTGTGGGTCATGGGTGACAACCGGCAGCGCTCGCTCGACTCGCGGTTCAACATGGCGAAGCCGGGCGGGGGCGCCGTGCCGATCAAGAACGTCGTGGGTGTCGCGTTCGTGACCGTGTGGCCGCTCGACCGCGCCGGGCTGCTGCGCAACCCGTCGGCGACGTTCGAGGACGTCCCGGACCCGTCGTGACCGCCGACCTCGCCACCGCCGCGCCTCGTGCCGCGAGGGGCGTGAAGCCGCGCAGCGGGCCGCACCTGCGGCACGAGCGCGTGCTGCTGCGGGAGGGCGCCCGGCTCGTCGCGGGCATGGACGAGGTCGGCCGCGGCTCGCTCGCGGGACCCGTGAGCGTCGGTGTGGTCGTCGTCGACGCCTCGACGCGGTCGGCGCCCCGCGGGGTGGCCGACTCCAAGCTGCTCACGCCGCTCGCGCGCACGGCGCTGCTGCCCGCGCTGCGGCGCTGGGGGCTCGCGCGGGCCGTCGGGCACGCGAGCGCAGCCGAGATCGACGCGGTCGGGATCATCGCCGCGCTGCGGCTCGCCGGGACGCGTGCGCTCGCCGACGTGCGCACGCAGATCGGACCCGTCGACGTCGTCCTGCTGGACGGCTCGCACGACTGGTTGTCCGGCCCGACCCAGCAGGACCTGTTCGCGGCCGTCGAGGCCGAGGTCCCGCCGCCCCCGCGCGTGCTGACGCGCGTCAAGGCCGACCGCTCGTGCGCGACGGTGGCGGCGGCGTCCGTGCTCGCGAAGTGCGAGCGCGACGCGATGATGGTCGAGCTCGCCGCACAGCACCCGGACTACCGCTGGGACGAGAACAAGGGCTACTCGTCGCCGGACCACCTGGACGCGCTCCGCACGCTCGGGCCGTGCGTCCTGCACCGCCGATCGTGGCGGCTGCCGACCGCCGCGGAGGGCGTCCTGGGCGCCGAGGTCGCGGGCCTCGAGCCGCTCGTGCCGCTCGACGCGTTCGGCCTGCCGGAGGCCGTCCACGCGTCCCTGGTCGATCCGGACTGACCGGGACGACCGGGGCCCGCGGCGGGTCGCGGTGGCGTGCGGCCCGTGGGCATGGGGGATGATGGACGCGTGAGCGCCGAGGACCTGGAGAACTACGAGACCGACATGGAGCTCGCGCTCTACCGCGAGTACCGGGACGTCGTGGGGCTCTTCTCGTACGTGGTCGAGACCGAGCGGCGGTTCTACCTGGCCAACCACGTCGACCTCCAGGTGCGGTCCGCCGCGGGCGAGGTCTACTTCGAGCTGAGCCTCGCCGACGCGTGGGTGTGGGACGTCTACCGGTCGGCACGCTTCGTGAAGTCCGTGCGCGTCGTGACGTTCAAGGACGTCAACGTCGAGGAGCTCGCGAAGACCGAGCTCGACCTCGGCGGCGGAACCGCCTTCCCGCGCTGACGCACCGCGGGGCACCCTTCCCGCGTTGACGCGCCGCGGGACCGCGCTGTCGCACCGCGGGACCCTTTCGCCGCGCTGACGCACCGCGGGATTCCTTCCTGCGTCGAGGGCGGCGCGGAGCCGTCGTCATACGCTGACGCACGACGGGTCCGTCCGCGGGCGGCGCACCTCCCCTTCCCGGTGGGGCCCCAGGACGACGGCGCGTCGCCGACGCGGTCGCGAGCCGTCCACAGCCCGCCTCGTGCGGCGCGCGTCCACCGTGCGCCCGTGCGGGCCCACCCGCCCTTCCCGGCCGCGGCGAGGCTGCCTCCGGAGGTGGTCCGGTGCGGGCGAAGGACGCGGTGGGACGGTACGGCGAGGACGTGGCGGCGGCGCACGTGCGCGAGCGCGGCTGGCAGGTGCTCGAACGCAACTGGCGGTGCTCGGACGGCGAGCTCGACCTCGTGGCGCTCGACGGCACGGAGCTCGTGGTGATCGAGGTCAAGACACGACGGTCGACCGCCTACGGGTCGCCCGCCGAGGCGGTGACGGCGCGCAAGCTCGCACGGGTCCGGCGGCTCGCCGCGCGGTGGCTCGCCGCGCACGACGTCCGCCCGGCCTCCGTCCGCGTCGACGTCGTGTGCGTGCTCGTCCCCGCCCGCGGGGCCGCGCACGTCGAGCACCTCGTGGGGGTGGTCTGAGTGACCCTCGGACGCACCCTGGCCGTCGCCCTCGTCGGCCTGGCCGCCCACGTCGTCGACGTCGAGGCGCACCTCGCGCCGTCGCTCCCGGCGTTCACCCTCGTCGGTCTCCCCGACGCGTCGCTCGCGGAGGCGCGCGACCGGGTCCGCGCTGCGGTGACCTCCAGCGGGCTCGCGTGGCCGAACCGCCGGATCACCGTGAACCTCTCCCCGGCGACGCTCCCGAAGTCCGGGTCGGCGTTCGACCTCGCCATCGCGGTCGCGACGCTCGCCGGTGCCGGGCTCGTCGACGCCGACCGCGTGCACGGCGTCGTCCACGTGGGCGAGCTGGGGCTCGACGGGCGGCTGCGGCCCGTGCGTGGCGTGCTGCCTGCCGTGGCCGCGTCGGTCGCCGCCGGCCACGCGCGGGTCGTCGTCCCGGCAGGCAACGTCGCCGAGGCACGGCTCGTGCCCGGTGCGCTGGTCGTCGGGGCGGCCACGCTCGCCGAGGTCGCGGCCGGGTACGGCGCCGACGTCCCGGTGCCCGACCTGCCGCCCGTCGAGGGGCTCCTGGCCGGGACCGCGCGCACCGCTCGGGACCTCGACCTCGCGGACGTCCTGGGTCAGGAGGACGCACGGCACGCCCTGGAGGTCGCCGCGGCCGGCGGCCACCACCTGCTGATGGTCGGTCCGCCCGGGACGGGCAAGACGATGCTCGCGTCGCGCCTCCCGGGCCTGCTGCCCGACCTCGACGAGGGCGCCGCGGTCGAGGTGACGTCGGTGCACTCGATCGCGGGCACGTTCGACCCCGGCGCGGGCCTGCTGACCCGGCCGCCGTTCGAGGACCCGCACCACACGGCGACGCCCGCGAGCGTGGTCGGCGGCGGGTCCGGCGTCCCCCGACCCGGCGCGGCGTCGCGCGCCCACCGCGGAGTGCTGTTCCTCGACGAGGCGCCCGAGTTCACGACCGCGGTCCTGCAGACCCTGCGGCAGCCCCTCGAGCACGGCGAGCTCGTCCTGCACCGCGCCGCCGGCGCCGCGCGCTACCCGGCACGCTTCCAGCTCGTGCTCGCCGCCAACCCGTGCCCCTGCGGGCGCGCGGTCGGCAAGGGCCTCGACTGCACGTGCCGCAGCGAGCAGCGGCGCCGGTACTTCGCCCGGCTCTCCGGGCCGCTGCTCGACCGCGTCGACCTCCAGGTGGAGCTGCCCCCGACCCGGCCCGGAGGAGCCGTGGGCGACGCGACCGCCGTCGTCGCCCGACGCGTGGCCGACGCGCGGGCGGCCCAGGCGGAGCGTCTGGCCGGCACCCCGTGGCGGACGAACGCCGACGTGCCGGGGTCCTGGCTCCGCGAACGCCTCGGCGCCGACCGGGCCGTCGTCGCCGACCTCGACCGTGCCCTCGAGCGCGGCACGCTGAGCCTCCGAGGCGTCGACCGCGTGGTCAGGGTCGCGTGGACCCTCGCCGACCTGGACGGCCGGGACGCGCCGGGGCGGGCCGACGTCGGTCGCGCCCTGCTGCTTCGGACACGGGGGCACGGCGCATGAGCGTCCCGGAGCAGGAGCGCCGAGCCAGGGCGACATGGAGCGCACTCGTGGAGCCCGGCGACGCGGTCGCCGGCGCGATCGTGTCCACGTTCGGCCCGGTCGAGGCCTGGGAACGAGTCGCGCGCGCCGTGCGGACGAGCCCGGACGGTGCACGCGCCGCAGGGCTGGTGCTGGAGCCGGGTGACGGTCGTGACGCAGCAGCGTCGAGCGGGCGAGCCGAGGACCGGGACGGCGGCGACCGCGACGCGCGCACCAGCGGCCGTCCGGAGGAGGAGAGCCCGAGTCGCGCTCGCCTTGCCCGAGCGCTCGCTCGATGGGCGCCCCGAGCGTCGACGGTGGACGTCGCGCCGCTCCTCGGTGCGCTCGACGCGCTGGGTGGGACGTTCCTCGTGCCGGGGGACGACGGGTGGCCGCCTGCGCTCGACGCGCTCGGGCCGACGGCTCCGTTCGGGCTCTGGGTGCGTGGCGCCGCGGACCTCGCGCGGACCGGCGCGCGCGGCGTCGCCGTCGTGGGCGCACGTGCGGCGACCACCTACGGGGAGCACGTCGCGTACGACCTCGCGGCAGGCCTGGCCGAACGTGCCGTCACGGTCGTGTCCGGTGGCGCCTTCGGGATCGACGCCGCCGCGCACCGCGGCGCGCTCGCCCGGTCCGGCCGCACGGTCGTCGTGCTCGCCGGTGGGGTCGACCGGGCCTACCCGCGGGGTCACGCGCGACTGCTCGAGGCGGTCGTCGCGGACGGTGGAGCGGTCGTCTCCGAGGTCCCGGTGGGCTCGGTGCCGACCCGCGTCCGCTTCCTGCAGCGCAACCGGCTCATCGCAGGGCTCGCGACGGCCACCGTCGTCGTCGAGGCGGCGTGGCGGTCCGGCGCGATCAGCACGGCGTACCACGCGTCGACCCTGCTCCGGCCCGTCGGTGCGGTGCCCGGTCCCGTGACGTCCGTCGCGTCCGCCGGGTGCCACCGGCTCCTGCGGTCCGGCGTCGCGGTGTGCGTGACGGACACTGCGGAGGTGCTCGAGCTCGCCGGCCTGGACGGCCCTGCACCCGACCCGCCCGACGTCCCGACCCGTCCCGGGGACGGCTTGCCCGAGCACGTCCGCCGCGTCCTGGAGGCCGCACCGGCGCGCCGCGCGCTCGAGCCCGGCGCGCTCGCGGTCGCCGCCGGGGTCAGCCTCGCGGAGGCGCACGCTGCCCTCGGGTTGCTGGAGCTCGACGGTCTCGTCCGCCGGGAGGGTGCGGGATGGCGTCGCGCACGGCCCTGACCGGCGGTGCGCGGATCCGTGGGCGGCCGCGGCCGGGAGGAGCGCCGGGCAGGTGAGCGACGGCGGGACGCTCGTCGCGCGGGAGACATGTGCGCGACCGGGCCCCATGACGCGGGCGTGGCGGAACCCGGCGACGCGTGCGGCTGGGGCCCGCGGCGACACGTATGGCCCGGGCACGCGGTGACACGTGCGGCTGGGGCACGCGGTGATGCGACTGGGGTACGCGGCGACACGTGCGACTGCGGCGGGGTGACACGTGCACAGCGGGAGCGGGTGACAGATGCGCGAGGCAACTAGACGGGCGACGGGCCGCTGGAGTTCCCGCCGCGCCGGATCTCCACAGGACCTGCCGGGTGAATTTCGTCACCACGGACGGTCGAATCGGACATCGATTCAGACAATGCGTCCACAATCGCCCCCGACTGCGCCGGAGGAGTGAAGTTGCGGCTTGTTCGGCGCGTGTGTTTCCCGTCACCGTAGGGGCCATGAACGAGACGACGGCTCCCCGGGGGCACCGCGGCCCTCGCGCCGACGCCTCGTTCTCGGCATTTCCGATGAATGTCTCCGGACTTTTCTCGGGTCGTGTCCGTCCGGACGTGGCCGTCGGGAACCGGGGCGTCCTCGGCGCCGTGCGCACGGCGGCCACGCTGCGCGCGACCACCCCCTCCTTGGTCCAGCCGGTGTGCTCGGCCCCCTCATGCGCGCCCGGCCGCGCACGCACGAACGGAGTACCTCGATGACGAGTGCACTGGACGCAGCGCCGTCCCGCCTGCGGTTCGTCGGCACCGCGCCGATCGGCGTGATCCCGAGCCCCCGCACGGCCGCGCCGGCACCCGTCGAGGACGTCGACGTCGCGTCGGCCCCGGTCGTCGAGCCGCTCATCGCCGAGGCGTGGGACGACTACAAGTCGACCGGCAGCCGGGCGGCGCGCGAGCAGCTGATCCTGCACTACGCCCCGCTCGTGTCGGCGGTCGCCGGCCGCGTCGGGATGCGCCTGCCCAGCACGGTCGAGCAGGCCGACCTCGTGTCGTACGGCATGTTCGGGCTCATCGACGCGATCGAGAAGTACGAGACCGGCCGCGCGGTGAAGTTCGAGTCGTACGCGTCCTCGCGCATCCGTGGCGCGATCATCGACGAGCTCCGGGCGATGGACTGGGTCCCGCGCTCGGTGCGCACGAAGGCCCGTTCCGTCGACCGCGCGTACGCGGAGCTCGAGGCGAAGCTGCACCGGGCGCCCACGGAGTCGGAGGTCGCGGCGCACCTCGAGATCGCGGTGTCGGAGCTGCGCCAGACGTTCTCGCAGCTGTCGACCGTGAACATCGCGGCGCTCGACGAGCTGCTCGGCGGCGGCGAGGACCGTCAGGCGGGCGTCAGCCTCGTCGACACCCTCGGCGACGAGCGCACCGAGGACCCGGCGGGCTCGCTCGACGCGGCGGAGACCAAGTACCTCCTGGCGCGCGCGATCGAGCAGCTGACCGACCGTGAGCGCATGGTCGTCGTCCTCTACTACTACGAGGGCATGACGCTCGCCGAGATCGGTCGCGTCCTCGGCGTGACCGAGTCGCGCATCTCGCAGATGCACACCGCGGCCATGCTGCGCCTGCGCACGCGCCTGGTCGAGGCCGAGCAGGCCTGACGACCCGCATCACCCGTCGCGAGGCCGAGACCGCCTCGTCCCGGGGCGCGTCCACCTCACCAGCGGACGCGCCCGAGACCGCCTCGTCCTAGGGCGCGTCCGCCTCACCAGCGGACGCGCCCTGTGCGTCTCGGCGTGGACCAGCCAGGCGGACGCGCCCCGTGCACCCCGGCGTCGGCCGGGCAGGCCGACGCGCCCTGGGCGTCTCGGCGTCGACCGGGCAGGCGGGCGCGCCCTGCGGCTACGGGCGTCGGCGGGCGGACGTGCCCCGCGCGTGCCGGCGACCGACCCGGAGGGCGGACGTGCAGCGGGGGTCAGGGCATCGGGAGGAGGACGATCGGCCCGCCGTCGACGAGGGCGACCGGGTCGAGGTAGACGTCCCCCCGTCGCACACCCCAGTGCAGGCACGCGGTCGCCGCGCAGTGACCGCCGTCCGGGCTCACCGTGCCGACGGTGTCGCCTGCTGCGACGCGAGCCCCCACCTCCACCACGGAGCTGACCGGCTCCACCGAGGAGCGCAGGCCGTCGCCGTGCGCCACCGAGACGACGCCGCGGCCCGCGACGACGCCGACGAACGTCACGACGCCCGGAGCCGGTGCGCGGACGGCCGTGCCCGGCGTGGCCCGCAGGTCGACGCCTCGGTGCCCGGCTGCCCAGGGTGCGGGCGGGGCCTCGAACGGGGCGGTGACGGCGACGGGCGGCGCGAGCGGCCAGACGTAGCGGGCCGCGGGTCGTCGGACGTCCGGCGCGCCGGGGCCGGAAGTCCGGCCCGCGTCGTGGCTCGCGCGGTCGCCTGCGCCGCCGACCGTTCGTGCGGTCCGGACAGCGGCGCGCCTGTCCAGGGCGTGCCGGGCGACATCGCCACCGGCTGCACGTGCGCTCGTGTCCGTGGCCGCAGAGAGGCGGTGTCCGGACTCCGGAGCAGGGGGCGCCGATGCGGACAGCAGCGTGGTGACGGCGCCGAGCGCGACCGCGGTCGAGACCACATGCGCGCGCGGCCGCGCCCGACGCCCGGACGACGTGCCGCGGTGCGTCGGCCGCCGTGGGACGCGTCGACGGGGGAACGGGATGCTGGTCACGTGCCGAGCGTGGCGTGGAGCGGGACCGCCACGCCCGGGCTCCCGTGGCGACAGGGGAAGGGTGCGGCCCGGCTCCGGGCTGTGGACGGGTCGGAGGGGCGCCGGACGGGGCACCGCCCGACGTCGGCTAGACTTCCCCTGCGACCGGTCCGTGCCGGTCGACATCGCGCACCACCGACCCGCCTCGTCGTCCGCCCCGCGGACCTCGACCGGGGTCGGGCGCTGCACCGGTCCGCTGGACGTCCCGCTCGTCGGGGGTCCGCGGCGCAGCCCCTGACGTGGTGCCAGGGGCCCCGACCTGGTGTCGGAGCCGACAACCGAGACGCGGGTCCGCCGAGGCGGCCCCGCCCAGACGCGCGCACCGGCCGGTGCGCGCCGGAAGGACGTGCCATGGCCGTCGTGACCATGCGCCAGCTGCTCGAGAGCGGTGTCCACTTCGGGCACCAGACCCGCCGCTGGAACCCCAAGATGAAGCGCTTCATCTTCACCGAGCGCAACGGCATCTACATCGTCGACCTGCAGCAGTCGCTGTCCTACATCGACCGCGCGTACGACTTCGTCAGCCAGACCGTCGCCCACGGTGGCTCGATCCTCTTCGTCGGCACCAAGAAGCAGGCGCAGGAGCCCGTCGCCGAGCAGGCCGCGCGCGTCGGCATGCCGTACGTCAACCAGCGCTGGCTCGGTGGCATGCTCACCAACTTCACGACGGTCCACAAGCGCCTGCAGCGCCTCAAGGAGCTCGAGCAGATCGACTTCGACGACGTCGCGGCCTCGGGCCTGACGAAGAAGGAGCTGCTCGTCCTGCGTCGCGAGAAGGACAAGCTCAGCAAGACCCTCGGCGGCATCCGTGACATGGCCAAGGTCCCCTCGGCCGTGTGGATCGTCGACACGAACAAGGAGCACCTCGCGGTCGACGAGGCGCGCAAGCTGGGCATCCCGGTCGTCGCGATCCTCGACACGAACTGCGACCCGGACGTCGTCGACTACCCGATCCCGGGCAACGACGACGCGATCCGCGCCGTCCAGCTGCTCACCCGCGTGATCGCGGACGCCGCCGCCGACGGTCTGCTCAAGCGCCACTCGGGCCGCACCGCCGCCGCGGAGGGTGCCGAGGCCGACGCCGAGCCGCTCGCCGAGTGGGAGCGCGAGCTCCTCGCCGGCGCCGAGGCCGACCTGCAGTCCGGCTCGTCCGCCGCTGCGCCGGCCGCCGTGCAGGCCGACGCGCCGACGGCTGCCGACGTCGTGACGACGGACGCCCCGGCCGAGGAGGCCGCTGCGGTCGCCGAGGCTGCGGAGACCGTCGAGGCCGCTGCGGCCGCTCCCGCCGAGGGCGACGAGGCCAGCCCGGCCGCCGCCGGCGACGAGGCCGCCCCGGCCGAGGGCGACGCCGCGTCCCACTGACGCGCGTCCTCCTGCACACCCCTTCGACCAGAACGGAACACTGATGGCGAACTACTCGCTCGCTGACATCAAGGCGCTGCGCGAGAAGACCGGCGCGGGCATGCTCGACGTCAAGAAGGCGCTCGAGGAGGCCGAGGGCGACTCGGACAAGGCGCTCGAGATCATCCGCGTGAAGGGCCTCAAGGGCGTCGGCAAGCGCGAGGGCCGCTCGGCCTCCGACGGTCTCGTCGCGGCGCACGTCGGCCCGACGGCCGACGGGGAGGGCCAGACGGGCGTGCTCGTCGAGGTCAACTCGGAGACCGACTTCGTCGCGAAGAGCCCGAACTTCGTCGCGCTGGCCGACCGCGTCCTCGCGGCGGCGGTCGACTCGGCCGCCCGCGACGCGGACGCGCTGCTCGCGACCGAGGTCGACGGCACGAGCGTGCAGTCGATCGTCGACGAGACGGCCGCGACCCTGGGCGAGCGCGTCGTCGTGCGCCGTCTGGCCCGCGTGGCCGGCGAGCACGTCGAGGTCTACCTGCACAAGGTCAACAAGGACCTGCCCCCGCAGGTCGGCGTCCTCGTCGCCACGGACGCGGCCGGTGCCTCGGTCGCCCGTGACGTCGCGACCCACATCGCCGCCTTCTCGCCGTCGTACCTGACGCGCGACGAGGTCCCGGCGGAGACGGTCGAGAACGAGCGTCGCATCGCCGAGGAGACGGCCCGCACCGAGGGCAAGCCCGAGGCCGCGCTGCCGAAGATCGTCGAGGGTCGCCTCAACGGCTTCTTCAAGGAGAACGTGCTGCTCGACCAGGCGTTCGCGAAGGACCCGAAGAAGTCGGTCGGCCAGGTCCTCACCGAGGCCGGCGGCACGCTCACCGGCTTCGTGCGCTACCGCGTGGGAGCCTGACGCCATGTGATCGACGGTGGCCCCGGCCCGGGAGGGTCGGGGCCACCGTCGCACGGGGCGCCCCACGACCAGCCGCCGAGACGGCCCGCGGTCGCCGCGCCTGCCCGACACCCGGACGACCCGCACCCACCCCGACCGTCGATGGAGGCCGCAGTGACCCAGGACCCGAGCACGACCGGGGAGCCCGCGCCCGCCCGGCGCGTCCTGCTCAAGCTGTCCGGAGAGACGTTCGGCGGCGGTGACGTCGGACTCGCGGCAGACGTCGTGCAGCGGGTCGCCGCGGAGATCGCGGTCGCGGTGCGCTCCGGTGTGCAGGTCGCGATCGTCGTCGGGGGCGGCAACTTCTTCCGCGGCGCGGAGCTGTCGCAGCGCGGCATCGACCGGGCCCGCGCGGACTACATGGGCATGCTCGGCACGGTGATGAACTGCCTGGCGCTGCAGGACTTCCTGGAGCAGGCCGGCGTCAGCACGCGTGTGCAGACGGCGATCGCGATGGGTCAGGTCGCCGAGCCGTACATCCCGCTGCGGGCGATCCGCCACCTGGAGAAGGGCCGCGTCGTGATCTTCGGCGCGGGCGCCGGGATGCCGTACTTCTCGACCGACACCGTGAGCGTGCAGCGCGCCCTGGAGACGCACTGCCAGGAGGTGCTCATGGGCAAGAACGGCGTCGACGGCGTGTACACGGCGGACCCCCGCAAGGACCCGTCGGCCGTCAAGCTCGACCACCTCACCTACACCGACGCGCTCGTGGGCGACCTGGGCGTCATGGACGCCACGGCGCTGAGCCTGTGCCGCGACAACGACGTGGTGATGCGCGTCTTCGGGCTCGAGGAGCGGGGCAACGTCACCCGGGCCCTGCAGGGTGAGAAGATCGGCACGCTGGTCACGGCGGGCTGACGCACGGAGCCCGCCCGCCCGACCCCCAGACGACAGCAGCACGAAGGAGCAGCGGTGATCGACGAGACCCTCCTCGAGGCCGAGGAGAAGATGGACAAGGCGGTCGAGGTCGCCAAGGACGACTTCGCGACGATCCGCACCGGTCGGGCCAACGCGGCGATGTTCTCGAAGGTGTTCGTCGACTACTACGGCAGCCCGACGCCCCTGCAGCAGCTCGCGTCGTTCAACGTGACCGAGGCGCGCACGATCCTGGTCTCGCCGTTCGACAAGTCGTCGACGACGGCGATCGAGAAGGCGCTGCGCGACTCCGACCTGGGCGTGAACCCGACGAACGACGGCAACGTCATCCGCGTCGTGCTGCCCGCCCTCACCGAGGAGCGTCGCCGCGACTTCGTCAAGCTCGCGAAGTCGAAGGCGGAAGACGCCCGTGTCTCGGTGCGCTCGGTGCGCCGCAAGGCCAAGGAGGAGCTCGACCGCATCGTCAAGGACGGCGAGGCGGGCGAGGACGAGGTCGTGCGGGCGGAGAAGGAGCTCGAGGCGCTCACCAAGAAGCACGTCGAGACCATCGACCACCTGCTCGCCTCCAAGGAGAGCGAGCTCCTCGAGGTCTGATGACGGAGCAGAGCACCATCGCCGCGCCGAAGACCCTCCGGCCGGGCCGCGACCTCCCGGTCGCGGTCGTCGTCGGCGTGACCCTGCTCGTCGGCGTCGTCGCGTCGCTGTTCATCCGCAAGGAGATCTTCGGCGTCGTCGCGATCGTGGCGATCTGCGCGGCGCTGTGGGAGCTGGCGCAGGCGTTCGCGCGTCGCAACATCCACCTGCCGCTGCTCCCGCTGCTCGTGGGCGCGGTCGGCACGCTCGTGTCGGCGTACCTCGCCGGGCCGGAGGCGCTGTTCGTCGCGTTCATGCTGACCGTCGGTGGCGTCGTCGTCTGGCGCGTCCTCGACGGCAGCGGTGAGGCGGCGCTTCGCGACGCGAGCGCCGGGGCGTTCGCGGCCGCGTACCTGCCGTTCCTCGCGGGCTTCGCGATGCTGCTGCTCGCGGAGCCCGACGGGCCCTGGCGCGTGATGCTGTTCATCCTGCTCGTGGTCGCGAGCGACACGGGCGGCTACGCGGTGGGGGTGCTGCTGGGGCGGCACCCGCTCGCCCCGTCGGTCAGCCCGAACAAGACGTGGGAGGGCCTGCTCGGCTCGGTCGTCCTCGCGAGCGTCGTCGGCGTCGTCGGGGTGCAGGCCGCGTTCGGCGGCGAACCGCTCGTCGGCGTCGTCATGGGCCTCGCGACGGTCGTGACGGCGACGCTGGGGGACCTGGCCGAGTCGATGCTCAAGCGCGACCTCGAGCTCAAGGACATGGGCCGGCTCGTCCCGGGCCACGGCGGCATTCTCGACCGGCTCGACTCGTTGCTCCTCACCGCGCCCGCCGCCTACGTCATCCTCGCGGTGCTGCAGCCCGCGGGCTGACGCCCGCGCGCCACGTGCCCGCGCGCCACCGCACGACCCACGTCCCACCGACACCCAGAAGGGGGTGCCCCGCATGACCGGTACACCCGTGCGCCTCGACCTGTCCTCGCCGACCCGCGGACCGCGGGGCAAGCCGCCGAAGCACTTCGTCGACCTCACGCCCGAGCAGCGGGTCGAGGCCGTGGCCGAGCTCGGCGAGAAGCCCTTCCGCGCCAAGCAGCTCGCCACGCACTACTTCACGCACCTGACGAACGACCCGGCGCAGATGACGGACCTGCCGAAGGCGACGCGCGACAAGCTCGTCGAGGGCCTGTTCCCCACGCTGCTCACGGCGCACCGCACGCTGACCGCGGACCAGGGCACGACCGTCAAGACGCTGTGGCACCTGTTCGACGGCGCCAAGGTCGAGTCGGTGCTCATGCGGTACGCGAACCGCACCACGCTGTGCATCTCGAGCCAGGCGGGCTGCGGGCTCGCGTGCGCGTTCTGCGCGACGGGTCAGCTGGGCCTCACGCGCAACCTGTCGACGGCGGAGATCGTCGAGCAGGTGCGGGCTGCGGCGCGGTCGCTGGCCGACGGCGAGGTGCCCGGCGGACCGACGCGCCTCACGAACGTCGTGTTCATGGGCATGGGCGAGCCGCTCGCCAACTACAAGGCCGTCATGGAGACCGTGCGGCGCCTCGTCGCGCCCACGCCCGACGGCCTCGGGATGTCGGCGCGCAACGTCACGGTCTCGACCGTCGGCATGGTGCCCGCGATGGACCGGCTGGCGAACGAGGGCATCCCCGTGACGCTCGCGCTGTCGCTGCACGCCCCCGACGACGAGCTGCGCAGCGAGCTCGTGCCGGTCAACACGCGCTGGAGCGTCGACGAGGCGATCGACTCTGCGCACCGCTACTTCGAGAAGACCGGGCGCCGCGTGTCGATCGAGTACGCCCTGATCCGGGACGTGAACGACCACGCCTGGCGCGCGGACCTGCTCGGCGAGAAGCTCGCGGCGCGCGGCAAGGGGTGGGTGCACTGCAACCCGATCCCGCTCAACCCGGTGCCGAACTCGCGGTGGACGGCGAGCGATCCCGAGGTGGAGCGCGAGTTCGTGGCACGCTTGCGGGCGCACGGGATCCCGACCACCATCCGGGACACGCGCGGCAGCGAGATCGACGGGGCGTGCGGACAGCTCGCCGCGGAGGAGGACTGAGTGAGCGACGGCATGTTCCGGACCGTCTCCGGCCTGAAGCAGGGATACGACCCGGACGAGGTCGACGACTTCTTCACGCACGCGCGCCAGGTGTACGAGGCGGGCCCGTCGTCGGGGCTGTCGAGCAAGGACGTGCGCGGTGTCGCGTTCGACATGGTCCGCGGCGGCTACGTGACCGCGGCGGTCGACGCGGCCCTCGACCGCCTGGAGCAGGCGTTCGTCGCCCGGCAGCGCGCGGAGTTCGTGCAGCGCAACGGCCAGGACGCGTGGATGGCGAAGCTCAGCGAGCAGGCGCGCACGCTGTACGGACGCCTGTCGCGCCCGGACGGCGACCGGTTCGCCCCGCCCGAGGGGCGGCAGCAGGGCTACGAGCCCGCGGACGTCGACGCGCTGTGCCACCGCCTGGTCGCGTACTTCGACAAGGGCACGCCGCTGTCGGCGGCCGAGGTCCGGGCGGCGACCTTCCGTAGCCGGCGGGGCCGCAACGCGTACGCCGAGCAGTCGGTGGACGCGTTCCTCGCGCGTGCGGTCGAGGTGCTGCTCGGCGTGGAGTGACGTGCGCGACGGGTGACGTCGCGCTGCGCCGTCACCGGAGGGGCGGGGACGTCACCGCGCGGTCCGCGCGTCCGGGAGGATGGGCGGGTGAGTGAGCGCAGCGTCGTCATCCTCGGCTCGACGGGGTCCATCGGCACCCAGGCGATCGACGTGGTCCGCCGCAACCCCGACCGGTTCCGCGTCGTCGGCCTGAGCGCGGGCGGGCGGGACGTCGCGGCGGTCGCCCAGCAGGCGCGTGACCTGCGCGTGGAGACGGTCGCCGTGGCCGACCCCGCCGCGGGCGAGCCGTTGCGCGCCGCGCTCGACGGCACGGGTGTCGAGGTCGTCGCCGGCCCGGACGCGTCGACGGACCTCGCGGGTCGCGGGGCGGACGTCGTGCTCAACGGGATCACAGGGTCCGTGGGTCTCGGGCCGACGCTCGCGGCGCTGCGGGCGGGCAGCACGCTCGCCCTCGCCAACAAGGAGTCGCTCGTCGTGGGCGGCGCGCTCGTGCACGCGGCGCGCGTGCGACCCGACCAGATCGTGCCGGTCGACTCCGAGCACTCGGCGATCGCGCAGGCGCTGCGCGGCGGTGCGCGCGACGAGGTGCGCCGGATCGTGCTGACGGCATCGGGCGGGCCGTTCCGCGGGTGGTCGCTCGACGACGTCAAGGCGGTCACGGCGACGCAGGCGCTCGCACACCCGACGTGGTCGATGGGCCCGGTCGTGACGGTCAACTCCGCGACGCTCATGAACAAGGGCCTGGAGCTCATCGAGGCGCACCTGCTGTTCGGCGTGCCGGTCGACGACATCACCGTCGTCGTGCACCCGCAGTCGGTCGTGCACTCGATGGTCGAGTTCGTCGACGGCTCGACGATCGCCCAGGCGTCGCCGCCGGACATGCGCCTGCCGATCGCGCTCGGCCTGTCGTGGCCGGACCGGGTGCCGCTCGTCGCACCGCCGTGCGACTGGACGGCGGCGACGGCGTGGACGTTCGAGCCGCTCGACGAGGAGGTGTTCGGCGCCGTGCGGCTGGCCCGCGAGGCGGTCGCCGCGTCGGCGACGCACCCGGCGGTCTACAACGCGGCGAACGAGGAGTGCGTCGACGCGTTCCTCGCGGGCCGGATCGGCTTCCTCGACATCGTCTCGACGGTCGAGCGCGTGCTCGCCGAGCACGACGGCACCGCACCCGACGCCCTGTCGCTCGACGCGGTCCTCAGCGCGGAGCGGTGGGCGCGGGCACGCGCGCACGAGGTGCTCGCGCAGCGCTGACCCGCGCGACCGCGTTGCCGAGCAGCCGCACGGGCGCCGGCGGCCACGCGGGGGAGCGGTGCCCGACCCAGGGCAGCCGGACATGGGGTCCGCCCGCGCCGGTGACGAGGTCGGCGAGCGTGCGCCCGGCGAGGTTCGCCGCGGCCACGCCGTCGAAGCCCAGCCCGCGCACCCAGCCGATGCCGTCGTCGTCGAGCCCGAGCGACGGGTGCGCGTCGCGTGCCACGCCCACGGTCGCCGACCAGGCGTGGGTCAACGGCGTCCCGGCGAGGTCGGGGAACAGCTCGCCGAGCGTGGCGTGCAGCGCGGTCGCGGCGCGGTCGACGCCGGCCCGCGACGCGGTGGCGAGCCCGCGCACGTCGACGAGGACGAGCCGACCGTCGGCGGTGCGCTCGCCCCGCACGCGCGCGTCGGCGTCGACGAACGTCTGCGACCGTGCCAGGCCGACCGTGTCCCACTGCGCGCTCGTGAGCGGCGCGGTCGCGACCGCGACCCCGTGGCGGGCGACGACCGACCGGCCCGGGCCCGGCGTGAGCGACGCGCCCGCACCGGTCGCGACGACGGTCCACCGGGTCCGGACGATGCCCCGGTCGGTCGCGACGGCCCGTGGCGAGACGCGCACCGCGCGGGTCCGCTCGACGACCCGGCCACCGCGCGACAGCACGACGTCGCGCAGCCCGAGCGCGAGGGCTGCCGGCTGCACGCGCGCGCAGTCAGCGCTGTAGGCACCCGCGAGCACGCCGGTCGCACGCACGTGCTCGGCGACCTCGGCGGGTGCGAGCAGGTGCACGTCGTCCTCGAGGTCGGCTGCGACCTGCACGTGCGTCGCGATGCGCTCGACCTCCGCAGGGGTGCGCGCGAGGCGGACGGACCCGCCGTACGCGAACCCGCAGTCGACCTGCTCGGCGGCCGCGGCGCCGCCGACCTCGACGACGGCGTCGCGCAGCGCCGCCCGCAGCGCCCGTGCGCCCGCGAGCCCGTGCAGACGGACCAGCGCGTCGCCCGGCACGTCCAGGTCGGCGGAGCACCATCCCGACCCGTGGCCCGTCGCGCCGGCACCGGTGACGTCGGCCTCCACGACGAGCACGTCGAGCGAGGGGTCGGCCTCGAGGAGGTAGTACGCGGTCCACAGCCCGGCGAGCCCCGCGCCGACGACGACGACGTCGGCCTGGTCGTCACCGTCGAGCGGTTCCAGCGGGCGCAGCGCGGCGGGGTCGTCGTCGAGGATCTGGTCGAGCCACAGCGGGTGCGTGCGAGCGGTCGCCATGCCGGGACGGTAGTGGCGCGCGCGGGTTGCCGACAGCCGACACGACGCGGTCGGCGACGCGCGCGTGCGCCGGTCGGGTGGTCTGCGGACCGGTCCGTGGACCGGTGTCAGCGGACTCCCAGCCGGACGCGGGATGATGGTCGCCGGCCCGGGGAGCGACCCGGCCCGTCCGCGCGCGTGCGGACGTCTCGCGTGGAGGTGTCGGGACCGCATGGAGTTCCTGGTCGGCGTGCTGATCGTCGTGGTCGTCCTGCTGCTGTCGATCGCGTTGCACGAGGTCGGGCACATGGTGCCCGCCAAGCGGTTCGGCGTCCGCGTCAGCCACTACATGGTCGGGTTCGGCCCGACGCTGTGGTCGCGCACCAAGGGCGAGACGGAGTACGGCCTCAAGGCGATCCCGCTGGGCGG
The DNA here is from genome assembly GCF_010119915.1 of Cellulomonas sp. H30R-01. NCBI lineage: Bacteria > Bacillati > Actinomycetota > Actinomycetes > Micrococcales > Cellulomonadaceae > Cellulomonas > Cellulomonas sp. H30R-01. The sequence goes on from NZ_CP048210.1 coordinate 996,705, forward strand.
CTTCGTACGGCTCGTGGGCATGTACCCGCCCGACGAGGCCGTCGGCAACCCGCCGGCCCGCACCTGGGTCGGACGACTCGCGCGGGACGCCCGGCAGGCGAGCGCCGAGGAGATCCGTCCCGGCGAGGACCACCGGGCGTTCTACCGGCTCTCGACGCCGAAGAAGCTCGTCGTCATGCTCGGCGGCCCCGTGATGAACCTGCTGATCGCGGTGGTCCTCATGGTCGTGGTGCTCGTCGGGATCGGGATCCCCTCCGGGCAGAGCACGACGCTCGAGTCGGTCTCGCAGTGCGTCATCCCCGCCGACGCGCCCGCCGACCGCGCCTGCACGGACGGCGACGAGCCGGCGCCGGGCGCCGCGGCCGGGCTGCGGCCGGGGGACACCGTGGTGTCGTACGACGGCACCACCGTGGAGTCCTGGGAGCAGCTCACCGACCTCATCCGGGCGACCGGGGGCGAGAGCGTGCCGGTCGTCGTCGAGCGCGACGGCGCGCAGGTGACGCTGTCGGTGACGCCCGTCGTGGCCGAGCGTCCCGTCATCGGCGAGGACGGCGGCCCGGTGCTCGACGCGGACGGCGAGATGAAGACGGTCCCGGCCGGGTTCCTCGGAGTGACAGCGGCCCAGGCCATCGAGCGGCAGCCGTGGAGCGAGGCGCCCGAGTCGGTCGCGTCGGCCACGTGGCAGACCATCGGGGTCGTCGCGACGCTGCCGACGAAGGTCGCGGACCTGGCACGGTCGACGTTCGCGCACGAGGAGCGCGACCAGAACAGCATCGTCGGCGTCGTGGGCATCGCCCGGTTCGGCGGTGAGATCGGCGCCGCCGACCTGCCGTTCTCCGTGAAGATCGCCGGCTGGCTCCAGATGCTCGCGATGCTCAACGTCGCCCTGTTCGTCTTCAACCTCATCCCGCTGCCCCCGCTCGACGGCGGTCACGTCGCGGCGGCGCTCTGGGAGGGTGCGCGCCGGCAGGTCGCGCGCCTGCGCGGTCAGCCGCGGCCCGGGCCGTTCGACGCGGCGAAGCTCGTCCCGCTCGCGTACACCGTGTTCATCCTGCTCGGCGCCGTCGGCCTGCTGCTGGTCTACGCCGACATCGTGAACCCCATCACCATCTGACCTGCGCCTACCCCGCGGACCGCGGCGCGCGGCGCAGGTTCCGTGCGGGTTGTGTGGCGTCGGTCGCTCGGGCCCGGTCCGGGCGTACGACGGTGCGATGATGGGGGCGTGAGCACCCCGATCAGCCTCGGCATGCCGGCTGCGCCCGCCCCCGTCCTGGCGCCCCGGCGGGCCTCCCGCAAGATCCGCGTCGGCAAGGTCGAGGTCGGTGGCGACGCCCCGATCAGCGTCCAGTCGATGACGACGACGCCGACGACCGACATCAACGCGACGCTCCAGCAGATCGCCGCCCTCACGGCGTCCGGCTGCGACATCGTCCGCGTCGCCGTGCCCAGCCAGGACGACGCCGACGCGCTGCCCGCGATCGCCCGCAAGTCGCAGATCCCCGTGATCGCCGACATCCACTTCCAGCCGAAGTACGTGTTCGCCGCGATCGACGCGGGCTGCGCCGCCGTCCGCGTGAACCCCGGCAACATCCGCAAGTTCGACGACCAGGTCAAGGAGATCGCGCGCGCCGCGTCCGACGCCGGCGTCTCGCTGCGGATCGGCGTCAACGCGGGCTCGCTCGACCCGCGGCTCCTGGCGAAGTACGGCAAGGCCACGCCCGAGGCGCTCGTCGAGTCGGCCGTGTGGGAGGCGTCGCTCTTCGAGGAGCACGGCTTCCACGACTTCAAGATCTCCGTGAAGCACAACGACCCGGTCGTGATGGTGCGCGCCTACGAGCTGCTCGCCGAGGCCGGCGACTGGCCGCTGCACCTCGGCGTGACCGAGGCCGGCCCGGCGTTCCAGGGCACGATCAAGTCGGCGACCGCGTTCGGCGCGCTGCTCAGCAAGGGCATCGGCGACACGATCCGCGTCTCCCTGTCGGCACCTCCCGTCGAGGAGGTCAAGGTCGGCATCCAGATCCTGCAGGCGCTCAACCTGCGGCCCCGCAAGCTCGAGATCGTCTCGTGCCCGTCCTGCGGTCGCGCCCAGGTGGACGTCTACACGCTGGCCGAGAAGGTCACCGCCGGGCTCGAGGGCATGGAGGTGCCGCTGCGCGTCGCGGTCATGGGCTGCGTCGTCAACGGCCCCGGCGAGGCGCGCGAGGCGGACCTGGGGGTCGCGTCCGGCAACGGCAAGGGGCAGATCTTCGTCAAGGGCGAGGTCATCAAGACCGTCCCCGAGTCCCTCATCGTCGAGACGCTCATCGAGGAGGCCATGCGCCTCGCCGAGACCATGGACCCCGTCGAGGCCGGGCAGGGCAGCCCGACGGTCTCCGTCGGCTGACCCCGTCAGCGCCGGGGACGGCGGGTCGCCGGACGACAGGTCCGGTCGCCGTCCGTGGTGCACAATCCGTGTCATGGGTTCTCGCCGCGCGATGCTGCTCGACGAGCGGGCAGGGGGACGCGTCCTGACGGACGTCGACCTCCGGGCTGCGCTCGCCGTCTGCACGCTCGACCCGGTCGCGGCGGTCCTCGCGACCACACGGCTCGAGCAGGCCACGGTCAGCGGCCTGCGGTCCGCCGGCGGGACGCTGTGGGGCTTCGAGCACGACGGAGCGCTGCGCGCGGTCTGCTGGGCGGGGGCCAACGTCGTGCCCGTCGTCCCGACCGACGACCCGCAGCTCGCGGGACGCGCGCTCGACGCGTTCGCCGGCCTCGCACGCGCCCAGGGGCGCCGCTGCTCGTCGATCGTCGGCTCCGCCGACATGGTGCTCGGCCTCTGGGACCGGCTGAGCCGCACGTGGCCCGCGGCGCGCGAGGTCCGGGCCGACCAGCCGTCGATGGTCATCGACCACGAGCCGCGGATCGCGCCCGACCCGACCGTCCGCCGCTCCCGGGTCGAGGAGTACGACCTCGTCCTCCCCGCGTGCATCCGGATGTTCACCGAGGAGGTCGGCTACTCGCCCGCCGGCGGGCCCGGAGGTCCCTACGAGACACGTGTCCGCGGGCTGGTCGGCTCGGGGCGCTCGTTCGTCCGGGTCGAGCGGGAGGACGGCCGCCGCGGCCCGCGCGACACCATCGTGTTCAAGGCCGAGCTCGGGGCCGTCGCCGGGGGAGTCGCGCAGGTGCAGGGCGTGTGGGTCACGCCCGAGCGGCGCGGCGAGGGGCTCTCGGAGGCGGGCATGGCAGCCGTCGTGCAGCTCGCACGGTCCGCGGAGACGCCCGTCGTGTCCCTCTACGTCAACGGCTACAACCACCGCGCGCTCGCGGCGTACCGCGCGGTCGGGTTCCGCCAGGTCGGCACGTACGCCACCGTCCTGTTCTGACGGCGTCGTCCCGTCGCGGGGCCGGCGCACGGCCGACCGCAGCGTCCTGGCGCCCGGTCGCGCGCGGCTGACGACGCCACCGCGCCCGCCGGGGCCGCGTGGGCTCAGCGCAGGAGCCGCGACATCCGGCGGTCGGCGAGCGGCTTGCCGCCCGTCTGGCACGTCGGGCAGTACTGCAGGGACGAGTCGGCGAAGGACACCTCGTGCACGGTGTCGCCGCACGGAACGCCGTCCCAGCCCGGGCACGCCTCACCCGTCCGGCCGTGCACGCGCATCCCGCGCCGCTTCGCGTCCTTGAGCTCGGCCGCGGGCCGGCCCGACGCGGCGGCGACGGCGTCGGTCAGCACCTGCCGGATCGCGACCCACAGCGTCGCCGTGCGCTCGGCGTCGAACGACCGCGTGGGGGCGAACGGGCTCATGCGCGCCGCGTGCAGGATCTCGTCCGAGTAGGCGTTCCCGATGCCGGCGATCGTGCCCTGGTCACGCAGCAGGCCCTTGACCTGCTGGTTGCGGGCCGCGAGCAGCTCCGCCAGGCGGTCCTCGGTGAACTCGTCGGACAACGGCTCGACGCCGAGCGTCGCGATCTGCGGGACCTCGGTGGGCTCCTCGACGACGTGCACCGCGAGCCGCTTGCGCGTCCCGGCCTCCGTCAGGTCGAAGCCCGCGCCGTCGTCGAGCCGCACGCGCAGCGCGATCGGCGACTTGCCGGGCCGGACGGGCCGGGGAGAGAGCTCGTCGGACCAGCGCACCCAGCCCGCACGCGACAGGTGCCAGACGAGGTGCAGCGGCTCGCCGGTCGACGTCGCGACCATGAGGTCGAGCCACTTGCCGTGCCGCGACACGTCGACGACCGCGCCACCGACGAGCGCGTCGGGCGGCGGCCGGAACGTCTTCAGCGCGCTGATCGCGCCGACCTCGACTCCGGACACGGCACGGTCCACGGCGCGCCCGCGCAGGAACTGCGCGAGCGCCTCGACCTCGGGCAGCTCGGGCACCCGCCCATCCTGGCGGAGACCGCCCACACCGCGACAGCGGGCGCACGAGCGACCTCGCCGCGACCACTAGGCTCGCCCCCATGCTTCTGCGCCTGTCCACGCTCTTCGTCCGCACGCTGCGGGAGGACCCCGCCGACGCCGAGGTCGCGAGCCACAAGCTGCTCGTCCGCGCCGGCTACATCCGGCGCGCCGCCCCCGGGATCTACTCGTGGCTGCCGCTGGGGCTGCGCGTGCTCGCGAAGGTCGAGGCGGTCGTGCGCGAGGAGATGGCCGCGGCGGGTGCGCAGGAGGTGCACTTCCCGGCGCTGCTGCCCAAGGAGCCGTACGAGGCGACGGGGCGGTGGTCCGAGTACGGCCCGAACATCTTCCGGCTCAAGGACCGCAAGGGCGGCGACTACCTGCTCGCACCCACGCACGAGGAGATGTTCACGCTCCTCGTCAAGGACCTGTACTCGTCGTACAAGGACCTGCCGCTCACGCTCTTCCAGATCCAGACGAAGTACCGCGACGAGGCGCGCCCGCGCGCGGGTCTGATCCGCGGCCGCGAGTTCGTCATGAAGGACGCCTACTCCTTCGACGTCGACGACGCCGGGCTGGACGCGTCGTACGCGGCGCAGCGGGCGGCCTACCAGCGCGTGTTCGACCGGCTCGGCCTCGAGTACGTGATCGTGGCCGCGACGTCGGGTGCGATGGGCGGGTCGCGGTCGGAGGAGTTCCTCACGCCCACCGCGATCGGCGAGGACACGTTCGTCCGGTCCGCGGGCGGCTACGCCGCGAACGTCGAGGCCGTCACGACGGTCGCGCCGCCCGCGCTCGACTGGTCGGACGCACCCGCCGCGCACGTCGAGGACACGCCCGACACCCCGACCATCGAGTCGCTCGTCGCGCACGCCAACGCCCACCAGCCGCGCCCCGACCGGGAGTGGACCGCCGCCGACACGCTGAAGAACGTCGTGCTCGCGCTCGTGCACCCCACCGGTGAGCGCGAGCTGCTCGTCGTGGGTCTGCCCGGCGACCGCGAGGTCGACCTCAAGCGCCTCGAGGCGGGGCTCGCGCCCGCCGAGGTCGAGGCCGCGGGCGAGGCCGACTTCGCCGCGCACCCCGAGCTGGTCAAGGGCTACATCGGTCCCGGCGCGCTCGGCCCGAACGTGCCCGTCGCCGAGGGCGCCGAGCGGACCGCCGTGCGCTACCTCCTCGACCCGCGCGTCGTCGACGGCACGCGGTGGATCACCGGCGCGAACGAGCCCGGGCGGCACGTCTTCGACCTCGTCGCCGGACGTGACTTCACCGCCGACGGCACGGTCGAGGCCGCCGAGGTCCGTGCGGGCGACCCCGCGCCCGACGGTTCGGGCCCGCTCGAGCTCGCACGCGGCATCGAGATCGGCCACATCTTCCAGCTGGGCCGCAAGTACGCCCAGGCGCTCGGCCTCACGGTCCTCGACCAGAACGGCAAGGCGCAGGTCGTCACGATGGGGTCCTACGGCATCGGCGTCACGCGCGTGCTGGCCGCACTGGCCGAGGCGAACCACGACGACCGCGGCCTCGCGTGGCCGGCGCACGTCGCGCCCGCGCACGTGCACGTCGTCGCGACCGGGAAGGACGCGTCGGTCTTCGACGCCGCCGACGAGATCGCGCGCGACCTCTCCGGACGTGGCGTCGAGGTCCTCTACGACGACCGGCCGAAGGTGTCGCCCGGCGTCAAGTTCGCCGACGCCGAGCTGCTCGGCGTGCCGCTCGTCGTCGTCGTGGGGCGCGGTCTCGCCGACGGGCTCGTCGAGGTCCGTCCGCGGGCCGGCGGCGACGCGCAGCAGGTGCCCGTCGCGGACGTCGTCGAGCACGTCGCCGCGCGCGTCCGCGAGCTCCTGGCCGACTGACGGTGCACGGGGGCGGCTGACGTCGGCCCTCGGCGCCGGCGCGCCGTCGGCCGGGGCAGCGGCTCGGCTGCGTCAGCCCGCCGTGGGCGTGGGGAGCGGCTCGGCCGCGAGCTCGGGCATGCCCGGGAACGCGACCGGCGTCGCACCCCACGCGCGCGCCTGACGCGTCGCGTCGGCCAGGCCCGTGAGCAGCTCGGCGCGAGCACCCGCGTCGGCGGAGGCGACGAGCGTCGCGTAGGTGTCGGCGACCGCGGACACGGCACCGCGCGCGACGCCTGCCGCGACCGTCGGGTCGTCGAGGCCCGCGGGCAGCGCGTACGCGACGCGACGCGGGTCGTCGAGCTGCCCGGCCGTGCCGGCGGCGGTCGCCCACCGCTCGGCCGCGTCGCGGTGCCGGGCGGCGGTCTGCCGCGCGAGCGTGCGCGGGTCGCCGTCGAGCTTCGCGGCGACGACCTCGAGCGCGTACCCCGCCTCGTCGTGCGCGAGCGTCAGGGCGTCGAGGTCGGCGCGGTCCAAGCCCGCCGGAGCGGGCTCGTCGTCGGTCGCGGAGCCGGCCGTCGGGCTCGCGGACGGCGTCGGCGACGGGTCGGCGCCGCCCTCGGGCGTGCCGTCGACGCCGGCCCGGAGCGCGATCTCGGGCGCGGGGAGCCCGAGCGCCGCGGCGAGCCGTCCGGCCAGGTCGGTCCGGGCGGTCGCGACGGACCCGACCAGGCGCGCGAGCGGCCCGTCGGGGACGGCGTCGGCGTCCGCGAGCGCCGTCGCGGCGTCCTCGGCGAGCTCCGCCAGGACGGACTCGGCCGTCGGTGCGGCCGTGTCGGGCGTGCTGCTCGGGGACGCCGACGGCGTCGGCTCGGGCAGCCCCGAGTCGTACACCCCGCCCAGCTGCTCGGCGTGCAGCTCGCCGAACGCCGCGACGTCGGCGAGCACGGCGGCGACGGGCTCGGCGGGCGCGGTGTCGAGGAGCGTCCGCGCGTCCTGCGCGAGACCGAGCGCGTCGTCGACCGTGCGGCCGCGCACCTGCTCGACGGCGTCCGGCGAGGGCTCGGCAGGCGGGGGCGTCTCGAGCCGCAGACCGCAGCCGCTCAGCACGGTCGCCACGGCCGCGACGACGAGGAGCGCCGCCGCCCGGCGGAGCGGCACGGGACGGCGGCGGGCGGCGGTCGGGTGGTTCGGTGCGCTCATCGCCGGTGATCCTCCCACGGCGAGGCGGCGCGTCGACGCGGCGACCGGCGGGTGTGCGCGGACTCGTTACGCTGGTCCCACAACATCACAGGGTCGAGCCGCGTGCCGGTGACCCGTCGGAACCGACAGGAGGCCCTCCCATGGTCGCGCCAGCACCCGCTCAGCGGGTCCGGCAGGTCGTCGAACCGGCGGTGGCCGGCATCGGCCTCCTGCTGGAGGACGTCGAGGTGGTGAGGGCCGGGGCACGGTCGGTGGTCCGCGTGGTCGTGGACGTCGCCGAGGACGACGAGGGCGAGCTCGACCTGGACCGGGTCGCCGAGGTGACCCGTGCGGTGTCCGACGCGCTCGACGCGCAGGACGTCGTGGCGGGGGAGTACACCCTCGAGGTGTCGAGCCCGGGCGTGTCACGTCCGCTCACCGAGCGCCGGCACTTCGCCCGCGCGGTCGGTCGCTCGGTCACCGTGCGCCTCGTCGACGGCGGGACGCTCGCGGGCCGCCTGACGGCCGTGGAGCGCGGGACGACGGACGCCGACGACGCGGTCGTCGTGGTGCCGGTGACGCCGGGCGCGAAGGGGCGGCGTCCGAAGACCGGCGACCCCGTCCGGCTGCTGCTGACCGACGTGCGCGACGCACGCGTCGAGGTGGACCTGAGCGGCCTCGGACCTGTGGACGACGACGACGTGGCCGGCCCGGGTGCCGACGCCGCCGGACGGGAAGGCTGACATGGACATCGACATGCAGGCGCTGCGCCTGCTGGAGCGCGAGCGGGAGATCAGCCTCGACGTGCTCGTCTCGGCGATCGAGCAGGCGCTGCTCTCGGCCTACCACCGCACCCCGGGGTCGCACCCGCGGGCGCGCGTCGAGGTCGACCGCCGCAGCGGGCACGTGACGGTGTGGGCGCGCGAGCCGCAGCCCGTCGGCGAGGACGGTCGGCCGGTCGAGGTGGAGACCCCCGAGTTCGACGACACCCCCGACGGGTTCGGGCGCATCGCGACCGCGACCGCGCGCCAGGTGATCGTCCAGCGGCTGCGCGACGCCGAGGACGACCAGGTGCTCGGCACGTTCCGCGGCAAGGAGGGCGAGGTCCTCGGCGGCGTCATCCAGCAGGGTCGCGACCCGCGCACGGTGCTCGTCGACGTCGGCGGCACGGAGGCCGTGCTCCCGCAGCACGAGCAGGTGCCCGGCGAGGAGTACGTGCACGGCGACCGGCTGCGCGCGTACGTGATCGAGGTCGCCCGTGGCCCGCGCGGGCCGCAGGTCACGCTGTCGCGCACGCACCCGAACCTCGTGCGCCGGCTGTTCGCGCTCGAGGTGCCCGAGGTCGCCGACGGCACCGTCGAGATCACGGCGATCGCCCGGGAGGCCGGGCACCGCACGAAGATGGCGGTCCGCGCGACGGTCCCCGGGGTCAACGCGAAGGGTGCGTGCATCGGCCCGATGGGCGGCCGCGTCCGCGCGGTCATGGCGGAGCTGCACGGGGAGAAGATCGACATCGTCGACCACTCCGACGACCCGGCCGAGATGATCGCGCACGCGCTGTCGCCCGCCCGCGTGGTGTCGGTCACGGTCGTCGACGAGGCCGCCCGCGCCGCCCGGGTCGTCGTGCCCGACTACCAGCTGTCGCTCGCGATCGGCAAGGAGGGCCAGAACGCCCGCCTGGCCGCGAAGCTGACCGGCTGGCGCATCGACATCCGGTCCGACGCCGAGGCCCCCGTGGCCGACGGCGGGGCGGCCGGTGGCGCGGCCCGGCACGACGCCGGCGAGGCCCCACGGGGCGGCGCCGGTCAGCACCGGTGACGCGGAGGGGTAGACTGTCGACGGCTGGGCCGGATGCCCGGCTCTCCTCGCCGAGCAGGCGGACCCCCGACCCCGCACCCGTGGTGCCTGTCGTGGGACCGGTGCGCACGTGCGTGGGGTGCCGAGCGACCGGCCCGAGGTCAGCCCTGCTGAGGGTGGTCGCCCCCGCCGCCGGTCCCGGAGTCCCGGAGCTGGTCGTGGACGTCGGTCGCCGGATGCCGGGCAGGGGAGCGTGGCTGCACCCCGATCGTGCCTGCCTCGAGCTCGCCGAACGCCGCAGGGCGTTCGGGCGGGCCCTGCGGCTGCCGGGTCCGCCCGGTACGCGCGCGGTCCACGAGCACCTCGAGCAGCACGAGCAGTGAGCGTCACCGGGTCCCCCTGGTGGCGTGGCCGATCGTCGAGAAGGAAGCGGGTTGGAAGCCGATGGCTACCCGATGAGCACGCACCGATGAGTACCCAGCGATGAGTACCCAGCACTAACGACGGTCCGACCCTGTCCGGGGGCGGGCCAGGACAGGAGAGATGTGGCCAAGGTCCGCGTCTACGAGCTCGCCAAGGAGCTCGGAGTCGACAGCAAGACCCTCATGACCAAGCTGAACGAGCTCGGTGAGTTCGTCCGCTCGGCGAGCTCGACCATCGAGCCGCCCGTCGTGCGCAAGCTGCGCGACACCTACCCCGCAGGTGGCGGCGCCTCGGCGCCGAAGGCCGCTGGGCGCCCGGCTCCCGCCGCACCCGCGGCTCCGGCTCCCGCCGCACCCGCACCCGCACCCGCCGCCTCGGCCCCCGCGCCGGTGGCACCCGCCCCGAGCGCCCCGGCGGCGCCCGCCGCTGCGGCCCCTGCCGCGCCGGCACAGGCTCCGGCTCCCGCACGTCCGGCCCCGGCCGCGCGTCCCGCCGCCCCGGCTCCGGCCGCGTCGGCCGCGCCCGCCCCGGCGCCGTCCCGTCCCGCCGCTCCCGGTCAGGGCCGCCCCGGCGGCTCCGCGCCGACCCCCGGCGGCCGTCCGGCTCCGCGCCCCGCGGCGCGTCCCGGCAACAACCCGTTCGCGCCCTCGCAGGGCATGCCGCGCCAGGGCGAGCGCCCTGGTGCCGGCGGCGGCGGTCCCCGTCCCGGCGGTCCCCGTCCGGGCAACAACCCGTTCGCGCCCTCCCAGGGCATGCCGCGTCCCGGCGACCGTCGTCCCGAGGCGCCCGCGGCCGCGGCCGGCAGCGGCGACCGTCCCGGCGGCCCCCGTCCGGGCGGCCCGCGTCCCGGCGGTCCCCGTCCCAACCCCGGCATGATGCCGGGCCGCACGTCGAGCGGCGTCGGTCGCCCCGGTGAGCGTCCGGCCGGTGCCGGTCGCCCCGGCGGCGGTGGCGGTGGCGGCGGTCGCGGCGGCTTCGGTGGTCGTCCCGGTGGTGGCGGCGGTGCGCCCGGCGGCGGCGGCGGTTTCGCCGGTCGTCCCGGTGGCGGCGGCGGTCGTCCCGGCGGAGCCGGTCGCGGCTCCACGCAGGGTGCGTTCGGTCGCGCCGGCGGTCGCCCCGTGCGTGGGCGGAAGTCGAAGCGTGCGAAGCGCCAGGAGTTCGAGGCGATGCAGGCCCCGTCGCTCGGTGGCGTCAGCGTCCCGCGCGGCAACGGCTCGACCGTCATCCGCCTGCGGCACGGCTCATCCCTGAACGACTTCGCCGACAAGATCGACGCCAACCCGGCGGCGCTCGTCACGGTGCTGTTCCACCTCGGTGAGATGGCGACCGCGACGCAGTCGCTCGACGAGGACACCTTCGGCGCGCTCGCCCAGGAGCTGGGCTACGTCATCGAGATGGTGTCGGCCGAGGAGGAGGACCGCGAGCTGCTCGGGGCCTTCGACATCGACCTGGACGCCGAGCTCGAGGCCGAGGGCGACGACGACCTGCAGGCGCGCCCGCCGGTCGTGACCGTCATGGGTCACGTCGACCACGGCAAGACCAAGCTCCTCGACGCCATCCGGTCCACGGACGTGGTGGCCGGCGAGGCTGGTGGGATCACGCAGCACATCGGTGCCTACCAGGTCACCAAGGAGCACGAGGGCAACGAGCGGGCCATCACGTTCATCGACACCCCGGGTCACGAGGCGTTCACCGCCATGCGTGCCCGTGGTGCGCAGGTCACGGACATCGCGATCCTCGTGGTCGCGGCCGACGACGGCGTGATGCCCCAGACGATCGAGGCGCTCAACCACGCACAGGCGGCGAACGTGCCGATCGTGGTCGCGGTCAACAAGGTGGACAAGGAGGGGGCCAACCCCGCCAAGATCCGCCAGCAGCTCACCGAGTACAACCTCGTGGCCGAGGAGTACGGCGGCGACACCATGTTCGTCGACGTCTCCGCGAAGCAGAACATGGGCATCGACCAGCTCCTCGAGGCCGTGCTGCTGACGGCCGACGCGGCGCTCGACCTGCGGGCCAACCCCGACAAGGACGCGCGCGGTGTCGCCATCGAGGCGAACCTCGACAAGGGCCGCGGTGCCGTCGCGACGGTGCTGGTCCAGTCCGGCACGCTGCGTGTCGGCGACGCGATCGTCGCGGGCACGGCCCACGGCCGTGTCCGGGCGATGTTCGACGAGCACGGCAACACCGTCGCCGAGGCGGGCCCGGCCCGTCCGGTCCAGGTCCTCGGCCTCGCGTCGGTGCCGAGCGCCGGTGACACGCTGCTCGTCGCTCCGGAGGAGCGCACCGCCCGTCAGATCGCCGAGAAGCGCGAGGCCGCCGAGCGCGCCGCCCTCCTGGCCAAGCGCCGCAAGCGCATCAGCCTCGAGGACTTCACGCAGGCGCTCGCGCAGGGCAAGGTCGAGACCCTCAACCTGGTCCTCAAGGGCGACGTGTCGGGTGCCGTCGAGGCGCTCGAGGACGCGCTGCTCAAGATCGACGTGGGCGAGGAGGTCGACCTGCGCGTCATCCACCGCGGTGTGGGTGCCATCACGCAGAACGACGTCAACCTGGCGACGGTCGACAACGCGATCATCATCGGCTTCAACGTGAAGTTCGCGGAGCGCGTCGAGGACCTGGCCGACCGCGAGGGCGTCGACGTGCGCTTCTACTCGGTCATCTACCAGGCGATCGACGACGTCGAGGCGGCCCTCAAGGGCATGCTCAAGCCGGAGTACGAGGAGGTGCAGCTGGGCTCCGCGGAGATCCGCGAGGTCTTCCGCTCCTCCAAGTTCGGCAACATCGCCGGTTCCATCGTGCGCTCGGGCCTCATCCGCCGGAACACGAAGGCCCGCGTGCTGCGCGGTGGCAAGGTCGTCGGGGACAACCTCACGATCGAGTCGCTCAAGCGGTTCAAGGACGACGCCACCGAGGTCCGCGAGGGCTTCGAGTGCGGTATCGGTCTCGGGTCGTTCAACGACCTGCAGGTCGAGGACGTCATCGAGACGTGGGAGATGCGCGAGAAGCCTCGCGTGTAGTCCGTCACGAGCGCGGCGCCTCTCCACGGCCTTCCGGCCGGTCGCCCCTGACGGGGCGACCGGCTGCCAGCCCCACCACGGCCGCGGAGAGGCGCCGCGCTCGCTCCTCAGCGAGGCTTCTCGCTGGAAGGCATGAGAGAGGAGACGTGTCATGGCTGACACTGCACGGGCCAGGAAGCTGGCGGAGCGGATCCAGCAGGTCGTCGCGCAGATGCTCGACACGCGCATCAAGGACCCGCGCCTCGGGTTCGTCACCGTCACGGACGTCCGCGTGACCGGGGACCTGCAGCACGCCGACGTCTTCTACACGGTGTACGGCGACGACGAGGCGCGCGACGGGAGCGCGAAGGCGCTCGAGAGCGCGAAGGGCGTCATCCGCTCGGAGGTCGGCAAGCAGACCGGCATCCGGCTGACCCCGACGCTCGCGTTCCACCTGGACGCGGTGCCCGAGACGGCGGCGCACCTCGACGCGGCGCTGGTCGAGGCCGCGCGTCGGGACGCCGAGGTCGCGGCGCTCGCCGCGCAAGCGTCGTACGCGGGGGAGGCGGACCCGTACCGCCGCCCCGACGAGGACGACGAGGACGCCGAGGCCTGACGAGCGGCGTCCTCCGGGCGAGGACGACGGCGCAGCCCGACGGGCGGCGCCACCCGAACGACGACGAGCCCCCGACCGGTGCGGAACCGGTCGGGGGCTCGTCGCGTCCGGGCGGTCAGTGCGCGGCGATCCCGGTGACGCCCCGGCCGGTGGAGCGGGGCATCGCGAGGGCGATGACCGCCCCGACGCCGACGATCGCGGCGGCGACGAGCATCGCGGGCTGCAGACCGGCGGTGTAGCCCTCGGGGGTGAGCGTGCCGTCGGCGGCCTGGAAGACCGCGACCAGGACCGCGACGCCGAGCGCGCCGCCGAGCTCGCGGATGGTCGCGTTGACGGAGCTCGCGGTGCCGTGGTCGTCGGCACCCATGTCGGCGAGCACCGCGGTCGCGCTGGGGGCGAACGTCAGGCCCATGCCGACGCCCGCGAGGACGAGGCCTGGCACGAGGTCGGCGTACACCACGTCGCCGCCGACGAGCAGCCCCTGCCATGCGAGGCCGGCCGCCTGGAGCGCGAGCCCGGCGGTCAGCAGCGGGCGGACGCCGATGCGCGGAGCGAGGAGGCCCGCGACGGGCGCGACGAGCATGGGGGCCGCCGTCCAGGGCAGCGTGCGCAGACCCGCCTCGAGCGGCGAGTAGCCGAGGCCGACCTGCAGGTACTGCGAGAGCAGGAAGACGATCCCGAAGACGCCGACGGAGAACAGCAGCGCGGTGGCGTTGGCGACGCTGAACGAGCGGACGCGGAACAGGCGGAGCGGGACCAGCGGGTGGTCCGTGCGGGACTCGCGGCGCAGGAACGCGACGAGCAGGACGGCACCGAGGACGAGACCGCCGACGACGCGCGCGGAGCCCCAGCCGTCGTCGTTGCCGCGGATGATGGCCCACACGGTCGACAGGACGCCGCCGCCGGCGAGGAGCAGGCCGGGCACGTCGAGCGGCTGGCGCCGGCCGTGCGACTCGGGCAGTGCCCACCGGACGAGCGGGATCGCGACGATCGCCACGGGGACGTTGATCCAGAAGATGGCCTGCCAGGCGATGCCGTCGACGACGGCACCGCCGATGACGGGGCCGAGCGCGACGCCGAGGCCGGAGACGGCGCCCCAGATGCCGATCGCCATGGCCCGGCGCGCCGCGGGGACGGACCCGGCCAGCAGCGTGAGCGACAGCGGCATGACCGCGGCGGCGCCGGCGCCCTGGACGGCGCGCGCGGCGATGAGCGTGCCGGCGTCGGTCGCGAGCGCGGAGGCGATGGACGCGAGGGCGAAGACCGCGATGCCGGTGACGAACACCCGGCGGCGGCCGAGCCGGTCGCCGAGCGTCGCGGCGGCGATCATGAGGCTCGCGAACGACAGTGTGTAGGCGTTGACCATCCACTGCAGCTGCTCGAGCGACGCGGACAGCTCGACCTGCAGGACGGGGAGCGCGGTCGTCATGACGAGGTTGTCGAGCGTCGCCATGAACATGGGCAGCGACGCCGCGACGAGCGCGACGCCGACCGGGACGGCGCGGCGGCCTCGGCGTCCGGCGGGCCGGTCGGTCCGGCTCGGGGCGGGGCTCGCGCTCGGGGGAGGTGCGGTGGCGGTGGAGGTCACGACGGCTCCTGAAGCGTTGTTGGCATTGAGTGATTACTAACAAGAGCGAACGTAGGCATCGACTGATAACCTGTCAAGGTGCCGTCCACGACCGACCAGACCAGCCCCCCGCAGCGCATGACCGGCGCGGAGCGACGCGAGCAGATCCTCGTCGCCGCCCGCCGCGTCTTCGCCGAGGGCGGGTACGCCGCCTCGACCGACGAGGTCGCGCGCGCGGCCGGGGTGTCGCAGCCCTACGTCGTGCGGCTCTTCGGCTCCAAGCGCGAGCTCTTCCTCGAGGCGTACCGGCAGGCGAGCGCGGAGGTCCTCGCGGCGCTCGCCGGCGTCCCGGCCGGCCCGGAGGCGGGCAGGCTCATGGGCGACGCGTACGTCGGCCTGCTCGACGACCGCGACCTGCTCCGGCTGCTCATGCACGGCTTCATCGCGGGGGCCGACGAGGAGGTCGGGCGGGTGGCCCGGCACACGCTCGGTGAGGCGTTCCGGCTGTTCCGCGAGCGCGCGGGCGGCACCGAGGACGAGGCGCGCGTGTTCGTCGCGCAGGGCATGCTCATCAACGTGCTCCTGGCCGTCGACGCGCACCAGCACCAGGGCGAGGACGACGGCATGGACGGCCTCGTCCTGTGCACGCTCGACGGCATCGCGCGCCTGTCGTGAACCGTCCGACCCCCAGCGGCCCGCGTCGTCCGACCGCCGCCGACGGTCTCGTCGTCGTCGACAAGCCGCAGGGCTGGACCAGCCACGACGTCGTCGCGCGCACCCGCCGCCTCGCGGCGACGCGCAAGGTCGGGCACGCCGGCACGCTCGACCCGATGGCCACGGGCGTGCTCGTGCTCGGCATCGGCCGGGCGACGAAGCTGCTCACCTACGTCGTCGGCGCGGACAAGGAGTACACCGCGACGGTCCGGCTCGGCGTGGCGACGACGACCGACGACGCCGAGGGGGAGGTCGTGGCGGCGCAGGACGCGTCCGGCGTGACGGACGCCGCGCTCGACGCGGCGGTCGCGGCGCTCACCGGCCCGATCCAGCAGGTGCCCAGCTCGGTGTCGGCGATCAAGGTGGCCGGCGAGCGCGCGTACGCGCGCGTCCGGGCGGGGGAGCAGGTCGAGCTCGCCGCGCGGCCCGTCACGGTGTCGCGGTTCGAGGTGCACGACCGCCGCGCGGTCGTGGTCGACGGGGTCCCGGCGCTCGACGTCGACGTCACGGTCGTCTGCTCGTCGGGCACCTACGTGCGTGCGCTCGCGCGCGACGTGGGCGTGGCGCTGGGCGTGGGCGGGCACCTCACGGCGCTGCGCCGCACCCGTGTCGGGGGCTTCGGCCTGGACGTCGCGCGGACGCTCGACGAGCTCGCCGCCGAGCCCGAGGACGTGCCGCTGCCGGTGCTGCCGCTGGCCGACGCGGCGCGGGCGACGTTCCCCGTCCGCGAGCTCACCGAGGCGGAGGAGCGGGCGCTGTCGTACGGGCAGTCGCTGGCGCCGGTCCCCGGCGGTCCGGACGGGACCGTCGCGGCGTTCGGGCCGGGCGGGACGCTCGTGGCGCTCGTCGAGGAGCGTGGCCCGCGGGTCCGCCCGGTGCTCGTCTTCGCCCCCGCGTCGACCTGACGCCGTCCGCCAGCGCCGTCGCGGGCGCGACGTCGCTGGCGCGACGCACGGGCCCACGGGTACGAGCCCGTGCGACCCGCTGGGGGCCGGACCCGTGCGCGTGCCCGGACCAAATCGTTTTGGTCAGATCGATTCGCTTCTCTCGTCGGGCTGCGCCTGCCTAACCTGCCGCCGCCGCACCGGTGCTCCCGCTCATGTGATGGGAGCGCTCCTACGACAGGGGAGACAGAGTGGTTTCTCGCACGTCATCACACGCGCGCAGGGGCGCGACGGCCGTCGTCGCGACGGCCGCGCTCATGCTGGCAGGAAGCGGCACGGCGCTCGCCGCGTCGCAGATCGGGGACGGGACCTTCGAGTCCGGGGCCGAGGGCTGGGTCGCGTACGGCACCGACGGGCCGGTCGACACGAGCACCGGCGCGCTGTGCGTCGACGTGCCCGCCGGGTCGGCGCAGTACGGGGTGGGGGTCGTGCTCAACGGCGTCGCGATCGAGCAGGGCTCGACCTACACGCTCGCCTACACGGCCAGCGCCTCGACGGACGTCACCATCCGCTCGCTGGTCGGGCAGAACGGCGCGCCGTACGGCACGGTGCTCGACACGGCCCCAGCCCTCTCGTCCGACCCGCGCCAGGTCAGCGAGACGTTCACCGCGTCCGCGACGTACCCCGCGAGCCCCGCGCCCGACGACCCCGAGGGCCAGATCGCCTTCCAGCTCGGCGGGTTCAGCGCCGACGCGTGGACCTTCTGCCTCGACGACGTGTCCCTGAGCTCGGACGTCGAGCTCCTGTCGCACACGTCGTTCGCCGAGTCGCTCGGCCCGTGGTCGCTGTACGGCACGAGCGACCCCGTCTTCGCCGACGGTCGCATGTGCGTCGACCTGCCGGGCGGCCAGAGCAACCCGTGGGACGCCGGGCTGTCCTACAACGGGCTGCCGGTCGACGAGGGGGAGAACTACGTCCTGTCCTTCACGGCGAGCGCGACGCCCGACATGCCGGTGCGCGTCATCGTCGGCGAGGGCGGCGGTGCCTACAGGACCGCGTTCGAGCAGGGCTCGGCCCCGCTCACCGGTGAGCCGACGACGCTCGAGTACGCCTTCACGTCGAACCTCACGTTCCCGCCCGACGGGACGGCTCCGGGCCAGCTCGCGTTCCACCTCGGGAAGGCCGCGCCCTACGAGTTCTGCATCTCGGACGTCTCGCTGAGGACGTCCGCGACCCCGCCGCCCGGGTACGAGCCCGACACCGGCCCGCGCGTGCGCGTCAACCAGGTCGGCTACCTGCCGTTCGGCCCGAAGCGCGCGACGCTCGTGACCGACGCGTCCGACGCGGTCGCGTGGCGGCTGCACGACGCCGACGGCGCGGTCGTCGCCGACGGCACGAGCGAGCCGCGGGGTGTCGAGCCGTCCGCCGAGCAGGCCGTGCACGTCATCGACTTCTCCGACGTGACGGCCGAGGGCGAGGGCTTCACGCTGGTCGCCGACGGTGAGACGAGCCGGCCGTTCGACATCGCGGCCGACCTCTACCAGCAGCTCCGGTACGACGCGCTCAACTACTTCTACCTCGCGCGCTCGGGCACCGAGATCGAGGCGGACGTCGTCGGCGAGGAGTACGCCCGTGAGGCCGGGCACGTCGGCGTCGCACCCAACCAGGGCGACACGGACGTCCCCTGCATCGGGCCGCGTGACTACTACGACGGCTGGACGTGCGACTACCGGCTCGACGTGAGCGGCGGCTGGTACGACGCGGGCGACCACGGCAAGTACGTCGTCAACGGCGGCATCGCGGTCGGGCAGCTCCTCCAGACGTACGAGCGGGCACTGCACGCGGGGACCGCCGACGCGCTCGCGGACGGCACGCTCGACGTGCCCGAGCACGGCAACGACGTGCCCGACGTGCTCGACGAGGCGCGCTGGGAGCTCGAGTGGATGCTCTCGATGATCGTCCCCGAGGGCGAGTACGCGGGCATGGTCCACCACAAGGTGCACGACGAGGGCTGGACCGGCCTCCCGCTGCTGCCCGCCGACGACCCGCAGGTGCGCTCGCTGCACCGGCCGTCGACTGCGGCGACGCTCAACCTGTCCGCGGTCGCCGCGCAGGGGGCGCGGCTGTTCGAGGAGTACGACCCGGCGTTCGCCGAGACGCTGCTCGAGGCCGCGCGCTCGACGTGGGCCGCGGCGCGGGCGCACCCGGCGCTCCACGCGCCCGGCGAGGCCGGTGCGGACGGCGGCGGTGCGTACAACGACTCCGAGGTGTCCGACGAGTTCTACTGGGCGGCCGCGGAGCTGTACCTCACCACGGGCGACGACGCGTTCGCGCAGGCCGTCGCGTCGTCTCCCGTGCACACGGCGGACGTGTTCACGGCCGACGGGTTCAGCTGGGGGAGCGTCGCGGCGCTCGGCCGTCTCGACCTCGCGACCGTCCCGAGCGCGCTGCCGGACCGTGACGACGTCCGCGCGTCGGTCGTCGCAGGCGCCGAGGAGTACCTCGCCGCGCAGGCCGAGCAGGGCTTCGGGTCGCTGTACTCGCCGCCCGGCGGTCAGTACGTGTGGGGCTCGAGCTCGCAGGTCGCGAACAACCTCGTCGTCGTCGCCACCGCGTACGACCTCACCGGCGACGCGAGGTTCCGCGCGTCGACGCTCGAGGGGCTCGACTACCTGCTGGGCCGCAACGCGCTCAACCAGTCGTACGTGACGGGCTGGGGCGAGGTCGCCTCGCACCAGCAGCACAGCCGGTGGTTCGCGCACCAGCTCGACCCGTCGCTGCCGAGCCCGCCGCCCGGCTCGCTCGCCGGTGGCCCGAACTCGCAGGCCGCCACGTGGGACCCGACGACGAAGGCCGCCTTCCCGGCGGGCTGCGCGCCGTCGGCGTGCTACGTCGACCAGATCCAGGCGTGGTCGACCAACGAGATCACGGTCAACTGGAACTCGGCGCTGTCGTGGGTCGCGTCGTGGGTCGCCGACCAGGGCGCCGGCGAGCCGGCCGCGGTCGCGCCCACGATCACGCAGCAGCCCGTGGACACCACGGTCCGCGTGGGCACCGACGCCACGTTCACGGCCGCGGCCGGCGGGGTCCCCGCGCCGACGGTGCAGTGGCAGGTGAAGGGTGCCCGCGGGGGGTGGAAGGACGTGAAGGGCGCGACGCGCGCGACGCTCACGGTCCGCGCGACCGGCAGCACCGACGGCAACCGCTACCGGGCGGTGTTCACGAACGCGTCCGGCACGGTCGAGTCGGCCGCCGCCCGGCTCACGGTGCAGCGCGGCGCGCCGGTCGTGACGCAGCACCCGAAGGACGTCACGGCCAGGCTCGGCACGGTCGCCACGTTCCGTGCCGCCGCCGACGGGTACCCCGAGCCGCGCGTCGCGTGGCAGGTGCGCTGGGCCCGCGGGTCGTGGCACACGATCCCGGGGGCGACGTCGACGACGCTGCGGGTCCCGGTGACCGTGCTCGCCGCGACGACGCAGTACCGCGCGGTCTTCACGAACACCGAGGGCTCCGAGCGGACCGAGGCTGCGGCGCTGCGCATCGACCGGCCGCGCAGCTGACGGACTGTCCACCACGGTGCGCGGCCGGCCCTCGTCGGGTCGGCCGCGCGCCGTCCGTCGTGCCCGGCTCGTCCACGGCGGCGACGGGGGAGCAGGACGGCCACGGCAGCAGCACGGGGGCGGCGACGACCGTCCGTGACGGGGACCGTCGCGAGGCGTGGGTCGCGGCGGTGGCATGATCCTCCCTGTGCAGCGCTGGAACGACCTCGCGGACGTCCCGTCCGGGTTCGGCCCGTCGGTCGTCACCATCGGCAACTTCGACGGCGTCCACCGGGGGCACGTCAGCGTCCTCACGCGGATGTGCGCCGACGCACGAGCCGTCGGGGCGCGCGCCGTCGCCGTGACCTTCACGCCGCACCCGCTCCAGGTGCACCGGCCTGACAGCGCACCCGAGCTCATCACCGGTGACGAGGACCGGCTCGAGCTGCTCGCGGAGACGGGCCTCGACGCCGTCCTGCTGCTGCCCTACACGCTCGAGTTCGCGCGGCAGACGCCGCAGGAGTTCGTCGAGCGGTACCTGGTCGACGGTCTGCGGACGCGGACCGTGGTCGTCGGGCGCGACGTGCGGTTCGGCTGGCAGAACTCGGGCGACCTCTCGACCATGGTCGCGCTCGGCGAGCGGTACGGGTTCGACGTCGAGGTCATCGAGGACGTCACGCCCGCACCCGCCGCGGATCCGGGCAGCCCCGAGGACCAGGCCGCCGACCCGCTGCGTCGCCGCTGGTCGTCGACGTGGGCGCGCGAGCTGCTCGAGGCCGGCGACGTGGTGCAGGCCGCGCGGGTGCTCGGTCGGCCGCACCGCGTGCGGGGGACCGTCGTGCACGGCGACGCGCGCGGTCGCGAGCTCGGCTACCCGACCGCGAACCTCGGGGGCGACCTCACCGGCATGGTCCCCGCCGACGGCGTCTACGCGGGGTGGCTCCGCCGGGTGCGGCGCCCCGACGGTACGCCCGTGACGTCGCAGGACCCCGACCGCGTGCTGCCGGCCGCGGTGTCGATCGGCACGAACCCCACGTTCGACGGCCAGGAGCGTCGGGTCGAGGCCTACGTGCTCGACCGCGACGACCTCGACCTGTACGACGAGCAGGTCGTCGTCGAGCTCGTCGAGCGGCTGCGCCCGACGCTGCGGTTCGACTCGGTCGACGCGCTCCTGGAGCGGATGAGCGAGGACGTCGAGCGGGTCCGCACGGTCCTCGCGGGTGCGGCGACCGCCTGATCGGGCGGCACGACCGGCTGACCGGGTGGTGCGAACCGCCTGGTACGATGGTCGACGCCGTCAGAACGGCCGCGGAACGAGAGAGCCCGGGTGGACATGCCCCGGAGCACCGCGCAACGAGACAACCTGGAGAACCGTGTCCCTGGACAGCGCCACCAAGCAGGCCATCATGACCGAGTACGCGACGCACGAGGGCGACACCGGTTCGCCGGAGGTGCAGATCGCCGTCCTGACCCAGCGGATCAAGGACCTGACGGAGCACCTCAAGGAGCACAAGCACGACCACCACAGCCGCCGCGGCCTGCTGCTGCTCGTCGGTCGTCGTCGTCGTCTTCTCGGCTACCTGCAGAAGGTCGACATCAACCGCTACCGCTCGATCATCGAGCGCCTCGGCCTGCGCCGTTGAGCCTCCGGACCAGCCCGGACCCGCGACAGGGTCCGGGCTGGTCCGATGTTCGCCCCGGTCGGGCCTGACCGTCCGGCCGGCGTGCATCCCGCACGACCAGCACCACCAGCACGACCAGCACCACCCAGCACCATCCACCGCGTCGGCCCGCTCGTCCGGTCCTCGGTAGTGGCCCCCGGAGCTCTCGGCTCCGAGGACCACGGTCGAAGACCGCCGCGGCCGGCCGGCGCCTTCGTAGAACGAGGAGGGCACCCGTGGAGGGTCCCGAGATCCAGTTCGCCGAGGCCGTCATCGACAACGGCCGCTTCGGCACCCGCACCGTCCGCTTCGAGACGGGCCGCCTGGCCAAGCAGGCCGCCGGCTCGGCCGCCGCCTACCTGGACGGCGACACGATGCTGCTGGCCGCCACGACGGCCGGCAAGCACCCCAAGGACCAGTTCGACTTCTTCCCGCTGACGATCGACGTCGAGGAGCGGCAGTACGCCGCCGGCAAGATCCCGGGCTCCTTCTTCCGCCGCGAGGGCCGTCCCTCGACCGAGGCGATCCTCGCGTGCCGTCTGGTCGACCGCCCGCTGCGCCCCCTGTTCGTCAAGGGCCTGCGCAACGAGGTCCAGGTCGTCATCACGGTCCTGGCGATCCACCCGGACGACTCGTACGACACGCTCGCGATCAACGCCGCGTCGATCTCGACGCAGCTCTCGGGCCTGCCCTTCTCGGGTCCGGTCGGTGGCGTGCGCATCGCGCTCGTCGACGGCCAGTGGGTCGCGTTCCCGCGCTACTCCGAGCGTGAGCGCGCCACGTTCGACATGGTCGTCGCCGGCCGTGTCGTGGGTGACGACGTCGCGATCGCGATGATCGAGGCCGAGGCGCCCGAGAAGTCGTGGAACCTCATCCAGGAGGGTGCGACCGCGCCCACCGAGGAGATCGTCGCGCAGGGCCTCGAGGCCGCGAAGCCGTTCATCAAGGTGCTCGTCGAGGCGCAGCAGGAGCTCGCCGCGAAGGCCGCCAAGGAGACCCAGGTCTTCCCGACGTTCCCCGACTACCAGGACGACGCCTACGCCGCCGTCGAGGCCGCCTCGACCGCGTCGCTCGGCGAGGCCCTGTCCATCGCGGACAAGCAGACGCGCGAGAACCGCCTCGACGAGATCAAGGCCGAGGTCGTGGGCCAGCTCGCCGAGCAGTTCGAGGGCCGCGAGAAGGAGCTCTCCGCCGCGTACCGGTCGGTGCAGAAGAAGCTCATCCGCCAGCGCATCCTCACGGACGGCTTCCGCATCGACGGCCGTGGCCTGCGGGACATCCGCACGCTCTCGGCCGAGGTCGAGGTCCTGCCCCGCGTGCACGGCTCCGCGATCTTCGAGCGCGGCGAGACGCAGATCCTCGGCGTCACGACGCTCAACATGCTCCGCATGGAGCAGCAGCTCGACACGCTCTCCCCGGAGACGCGCAAGCGGTACATGCACAACTACAACTTCCCGCCCTACTCGACGGGTGAGACGGGCCGCGTCGGCTCGCCGAAGCGTCGCGAGATCGGCCACGGCGCGCTCGCCGAGCGGGCGCTCATGCCCGTGCTGCCGAGCCGCGAGGAGTTCCCCTACGCGATCCGTCAGGTGTCCGAGGCCCTCGGCTCCAACGGCTCCACGTCGATGGGCTCCGTCTGCGCGTCCACGCTGTCGCTGCTCAACGCGGGTGTGCCGCTGCGCGCACCGGTCGCGGGCATCGCGATGGGCCTCGTGTCCGACACCGTCGACGGTGAGACCCGCTACGCGGCGCTCACCGACATCCTCGGGGCCGAGGACGCGTTCGGCGACATGGACTTCAAGGTCGCCGGCACGCGCGACTTCGTCACCGCGATCCAGCTCGACACCAAGCTCGACGGCATCCCCGCGTCGGTCCTGGCCGGTGCGCTGACGCAGGCCAAGGAGGCGCGCCTCGCGATCCTCGACGTCATCGCCGAGGCGATCGACGTCCCGGACGAGATGAGCCCGTTCGCGCCGCGCGTCATCACGGTGAAGGTCCCGGTCGACAAGATCGGCGAGGTCATCGGCCCGAAGGGCAAGATGATCAACCAGATCCAGGAGGAGACCGGCGCCGACATCTCGATCGAGGACGACGGCACGGTCTACATCGGCGCCACCGACGGTCCGTCGGCGGAGGCCGCGCGGGCGGCGATCAACGCGATCGCCAACCCGCACATGCCCGAGGTGGGCGAGCGCTTCGTCGGCACCGTCGTCAAGACGACGACGTTCGGCGCGTTCGTGTCGCTCTCGCCGGGCAAGGACGGTCTGCTGCACATCTCGCAGATCCGCAAGCTCGTCGGCGGCAAGCGCGTCGAGAACGTCGAGGACGTCCTGTCCATCGGGCAGAAGGTCCAGGTCGAGATCGGCGAGATCGACCCGCGCGGCAAGCTCTCGCTGCACGCGGTCATCGAGGAGGACGCCGAGGGTGCCTCCGACGCGACGCCGGACGCCGCCGCGGCGCCCGCCGACGCCTGACGTGCCGCTGGACCTCCCGCTCGTCGGCCCCGGGCTCCCCGGGGCGGAGCAGACCGCCGGGCAGGACGGCGACGCCATCGTGCGTCGTTCCGTCCTGCCCGGCGGGGTCCGCGTGGTCACCGAGCAGATGCCCGGCCTGCGCTCCGCGACCGTGGGGGCGTGGGTCGGCGTCGGCTCGCGGGACGAGGAGTCGGGCCACTTCGGCTCGACGCACTTCCTCGAGCACCTGCTGTTCAAGGGCACGGCCCGCCGGTCCGCGATGGACATCGCCGAGGCGTTCGACGCCGTCGGCGGCGAGGCCAACGCGGCGACCGGCAAGGAGCACACGTGCTACTACGCGCGCGTGCTCGACACCGACCTGCCCATGGCGGTCGACGTCATCGCGGACATGGTGACCTCGGCGAGGATCGACGCCGACGAGCTCGAGACCGAGCGCGGCGTGATCCTCGAAGAGCTCGCCATGAACGACGACGACCCGAGCGACGTCGTGCACGAGCAGTTCGCGACCGCGGTGCTCGGTGCGCACCCGCTGGGCCGTCCCATCGGCGGGACGCCCGACACCATCCGCGCGGTCCCGCGCGACGCGGTGTGGGAGCACTACCGCTGGCACTACACGCCGTCGACGCTCGTCGTCACCGCGGCCGGCGGGGTGGACCACGACGTGCTGTGCGCGCAGGTCGCCGACGCGCTCGCGACCGGCGGCTGGACGCTGGGCGACGACGCCGTGCCTACCGGGCGTCGCCCGGTCACGTCACGCGCGCTGCTCGCGGGCTCGGCCGGCATCCCCGGCCAGGGCGTCGAGCTGACCGTGCGCCGCCACACCGAGCAGGCCAACGTCATCGTCGGCGGCACGTCGCTCACCGCGACCGACGACCGTCGCTTCACGCTCTCGGTGCTCAACGCGGTCCTCGGCGGCGGCATGTCGTCGCGCCTGTTCCAGGAGATCCGTGAGAAGCGCGGCCTCGCGTACTCGACGTACTCGTACGCGTCGGGACACGCCGACACGGGCGTCTTCGGGCTGTACGCCGGCTGCGCACCGGGCAAGGTCGACGAGGTCGTCGCGCTCATGCTCGCCGAGTGGGAGCGGCTCGCGCAGGACGGCATCACGCCGGCCGAGCTCGAGCGGTCCCGCGGTCAGCTGGCCGGAGGCCTCGTGCTCGGCATGGAGGACACCGGTTCGCGCATGAGCCGCCTCGGGAAGGCCGAGCTCGTCCACGGCGAGCTGCTGAGCATCGACGAGTCGCTCGAGCGCATCCGCGCGGTCACCGCCGCCGACGTGCAGGAGCTCGCGGCCGAGCTCGCGTCGCGGCCCCGCTCCGTGGTGCGCGTCGGACCGTTCGGCGACTGAGAGCGCCCTCCCCGGGCCGGACCTGCACGTCTCACCCGTCCGTCGGGCCGATCGGCCCACCGGGCGGGGCGTCGGCGCGCGATCATGGGGTATGGCCGTCGAGTACCGCAGGTTCGCACCGCCCGCGGCGGCGCGTGACCTCGTCGAGCACCTGTGGGTCGTGCGCCAGCCGGCGGGCGTCGTCACGCGCGAGGTGCTGCTGCCCGACGGGCACGGCCTCGCGCTCGTGACGCTCGGTGCGCGCGGGTCGCACGTCGACGCGCTCACCCGGCGCCGGACCGCCGACGGACCAGGTGTCCGCGGCCCGTCGAGCCGGCCCGTCGTCCGCGAGCAGCCCGGTCCGTCGGTCCGGCTCGGCGCCCAGCTCGGCCCGCTCGCGCTGGCCCGTCTGCGCGTGCACGTCGCACCCGACGACGTCGTCCCGCTCGACCGGGCCTTCGCGACGGCCGACGTCGCGGCCTGCCAGGCCGCGCTCGAGGCGGGCGACGACGCGCGCGCCGTGGACCTGCTCGGTGCCGCGCTGGCCGGGGCGCTCGCCGCGACCGACGAGCCCGCGGAGCTCACGCTGCTCGAGCCCGCCGTGCAGCAGGTCCTCGCGTCCCGCGGCCTCGTCACCGTCGCCGACCTCGCGCGGGCGGCGGAGCTGCCCGTCGGCACGCTGCACCGGTGGTCGGTCGAGCACCTCGGGCTCACGCCCGACGCGCTGCTCGCGGCGGTGCGGTTCTCGGCGTTCGTGCGCGACGCCGTCGGGCCCGGTCCCGTGCGGCCCGAGGACGCGCTCGGCGCGATCCGCTGGTACGTGCAGGCGGGCTACGCGCCGCGCGAGGTCGAGCGGTTCACCGGCTCGACCCCGCTCGAGCTGCGGCGCGTCGAGCAGGGGATCGCGGCGGCGCTGGGGGCACCGGTCGCCGGATAGGGTTGCACCCCGTGAGCGAACCGATCAGGGTGGCCGTCCTGGGCGCGGCCGGACGCATGGGCTCGACCGTCGTCCGGGCCGTCGACGACGCCCCCGACCTCGAGCTGGCCGTCGCGCTCGACGCGGGCGGTGACCTGGCAGCGGTCGTCGACGCGGGTGCCCAGGTCGCCGTCGACTTCACCGTCCCCTCCGTGACCGAGGGCAACGTGCACGCGCTCGTCGACGCGGGCGTGCACACCGTCGTCGGCACGACCGGCTGGGACGACGAGTCGCTGGCGCGCGTCCGTGACCATCTCGCCGACCGGCCCGGTGTGGGCGTGCTCGTCGCGCCGAACTTCGCGCTCGGCGCCGTGCTGGCCATGGCGTTCGCGGCGCGCGCCGCACGCTGGTTCGAGTCGGCCGAGGTCGTCGAGCTGCACCACCCGAACAAGGTGGACGCGCCGTCCGGCACCGCGCGCCACACGGCCGCCGGCATCGCCGCGGCACGCGCCGCCGCAGGACTGGGCCCGATGCCCGACGCGACCGAGCAGACGCTCGACGGCGCGCGGGGCGCCGACGTCGACGGCGTGCGCGTCCACGCGGTCCGGCTGCGCGGCCTCGTCGCGCACGAGGAGATCCTGCTCGGCAACGCGGGCGAGCAGCTGACGATCCGGCACGACTCGTTCGACCGCGTGAGCTTCATGCCCGGCGTGCTGCTGGCCGTGCGCGAGGTCGGCCGACGCCCTGGCCTGACCGTCGGCCTCGAGCACCTGCTCGACCTCTGACCGTGGCCGAGCCCCACCGCCGCCGGCGGACCGGCGTCGCGGCCGCGGTCGCGATGACCGGCCTGCTCGCCCTGTACGTCTGGCTGGTCGCCGTGCGCGCGACCGCGCTCGTCACGAGCGGCGAACCCGTCGGGGTCGTCCTCGGGGTCGCGTTCTGGGTGCTGCCGCTGCTCGTGGTCGGTCTCGTCGCACGCGAGTGGCGGCTCGCCGTCGACGTGCAGCGGATGGCCGACGAGCTCGCCGACGCCGACGAGCTGCCCGTCGACACGCTCCCGCGGTCGCCCGGCGGGCGGATCGACCGTGCCGCTGCGCGCGAGGCGTTCGAGGACGCGCGCGCCGTCGTCGACGATGCGCCCGACGACTGGCGCTCCTGGTACCACCTCGCGTTCGCGTACGACGCGGCGGGGGACCGGCGACGTGCCCGCGAGTCGCTGCGGACCGCGAGCCGGCTGCACCGCGCGACCTGACGAGCCCGCCGCCCGGTCGTGCCGAGCGGCGCTGTCGCGCGCCGGGGCACCGCGCTCCGGGCTGACCGGGCCGTGACGTGCCCGGGCGCCGACGCGCACGGTCGTCCGGAGGCGGTCAGATGGAGGCGGACCAGCGGCGCTCGACGACGATGCGCTCGGCGCCCTGCGCGTCACGTGCGGGCGCGAGCTCACGCACCGCGCCGTCCGCACCGAGCCCGCACGACGCGAGGAACTCCTCGCGGGCGGTGTCACCGTCGAGCACCCACGTGAGGACCTGGTCGGCGCCGTCCGCGCGGAGCAGGTCGACAGCCGCGGCGAGCAGCCGCGACCCGTGACCCTGCCGCTGCCGCAGCGGCTCGACCTCGAGCGCGAGCACGACGCCGCCGGGTGCGGCGGTCGGGTCGTCGGCCGGCGCGGGGACGGGGGCGACGGACGCGACGCCGACGACCGCGGGCCCGTCGCAGGCCACCAGCACGTGGAAGCCGGTCGCCGGCGGGGACGTGATCGCGGTCGACCAGCGGTCCCGCACGGCGTCCTCGTCGACGAGGGCGAGCGCCTCGCTGCCGAGCGCGTCGGCGTGCGCGACCCGCCACGCGGCGACCTGCACGCGTGCGATGCGGCTCTCGTCGCCGGGGACGGCGGGCCGGACGGAGACGTCGGCGTTCACGCCGCACCGCCCGTGAGAGGCGGGACGGCCGGGCCGCACCGGGCGGTCGCGGTCGCCCGCGAGGTCGGGGTGCCGGACGGGCACCACCGGTCGTTCTGCACGGGGTCCTCCGGAGGATCGGGCCGCCGGTGCGCGGCGACCGTCGGGTCGGGCGAGGCTATCAAGCGGGAGGCCGCCTCCCCGTCGACCGGGGCGGACGCCGGCGCCGTCCGTGCCTCAGGGCATGCCGAGCGCGCGCAGCACCGCGGCGGTGACGGCCGCGAGCAGCACGACCACGATGAACGGCGCGCGCAGCGCGAGCGCGATCGCCGCGACGGCGAGCGCGGGGAGGCGGGCGTCGAGGACGATCGCGCGCCCCGTGGTGGCCGCCTGGACGGCGACGAGCGCGGACAGCAGCGCGACCGTGACGAGTGCGGCGGCGCGCGCGACACGCGGCTCGGCGAGCCAGTGCTCGGGGACGAGATGGCCGACGAGCTTGAGGCCGAGGCAGACGAGGCCCGCGACGGCGATGGCGACCCACAGGACGACGTCGCTCACGGGGTGGCCCCCTCGCGCTCGGGGGCGGCGTCCGTGGGGTCGGGCGGTGCCGCGACGACACCCACCACGATCGCGACCGCGGCGGCCAGCAGGACGGGCACCCCGGCGGGCACGAACGGCGTGGCGGCGAGCGCGACGAGGACGGCACCGGCGGCGACGAGGCGTGCGAGGTGCGCCGAGGGGCCGGTGAGCCGGGGCCACACGAGCGCGAGGAACGCGGCGGCGGCTGCGGCGTCGAGGCCGTACTTCCGCGGGTCGCCGAGCGCGTCACCGAGCACCGCCCCGGCGAGCGTGAAGGCGTTCCAGAGGACGAACACGCCGACCCCGGTCCACCAGAACCCGGCCCGGGCCGCGGACCGGGTGCGTTGCGCGGTGCCGACCGCGGTCGACTCGTCGATCGTGAGGTGCGCGGCGAGCAGACGGCGCCACCCGTGCACGCCGAGCAGCGGCGCGACCTGCGGACCGTAGAGCCCGTTCCGGACGCCCAGCAGCCCTGCGGTCGCGATCGCGGCACCGGCCGCACCGCCCGCGCCGACGACGCCGATGAACGCGAACTGCGAGCCGCCCGAGAACATGAGGATGCTCAGGGCGGCCGTCTGGGGGAGGTTCAGCCCGGCCGCGACCGCGAGCGCGCCGAAGGACACGCCGTACAGGCCCGTCGCGACCGACACCGACACCGCCTGGCGGACGGCCGCCCGCGTCTCGTCGTCCCGTGCCACGCGCGCCACTGTCGCACACGGACGGGCGGTGCCCGCGACGCGCCCGGTCAGAGCGCCACGTACACCGGCTCGAGGTACTCCTCGAGGCCCGCCTCGCCGCCCTCGCGCCCGAGCCCGGACGACTTCACGCCGCCGAACGGTGCGCTCGCGTCCGAGACCATGCCGCGGTTCACGCCGAGCATCCCGGTCTCCAGGGCCTCCGCGAGCCGCATGACGCGTCCGACGTCGCGCGTGTACGCGTACGCGACCAGCCCGAACGGCGTGCCGTTGGCGAGGCGGACGCCGTCGTCCTCGGACCCGAACGTCACGACGGGCGCGACGGGGCCGAAGATCTCCTCGCGGACGAGCCGCGCGTCGGGCTCGACCCGGTCGACGACCGTCGGGGCGTAGAAGTACCCGGGCCGGTCCGGCCGCTCGCCGCCGACGTGCACGCGCGCGCCGCCGTCGACGGCCTCGGCGACGACCTCCTCGACGCGGTCGACCGCCGACGCCTCGATGAGCGGCCCGACGGTCGTGCCGGGCTCGGCGCCGTGCCCGACCACGAGGTCGCCGAACGCCGCCGTGAGCCGCCGCGTGAACTCCTGCGCGACGCCTTCCTGCACGAGGAACCGGTTGGCCGCGACGCACGTCTGGCCGGCGTTGCGCATCTTCGCCTGCACGGCGCCCTCGACGGCGGCGTCCAGGTCGGCGTCGTCGAACACGAGGAACGGCGCGTTGCCGCCGAGCTCCATCGACGTCCGCAGGATGCGGTCCGCCGACGCCTTGAGCAGCGTCGCCCCGACCTCGGTCGAGCCGGTGAACGACAGCTTGCGCAGGCGCGGGTCGGCGAGCAGCGGTCCCGACACGTTCCGCGCGGACGACGTCGGCACGACGTTGAGGACGCCCGTGGGCAGGTCGCGCGCGTCGAGCTCCTCCCGGACGATCTCCGCGACGAACGCCGTGGTGAGCGGGGTGAGCTGCGCGGGCTTCACGACGGCGGTGCAGCCCGCGGCGAGAGCGGGTGCGACCTTGCGCGCGATCATCGCGATCGGGAAGTTCCACGGCGCGATGAGCAGCGCCGGGCCGACGGGGCGTCGCAGCACGAGCTGGTGGTGCGTCCCGGCGGGCGCGCGCCGCGCCAGGCCGTCGACGCGCACCGCCTGCTCGGAGTACCAGCGCACGTACTCGGCGGCGTACGCGACCTCGGCCCGCGACTCCGCGAGCGGCTTGCCGCCCTCCGCGGTGACGAGCGCCGCGATGTCCTCGGTGCGGCGCGTCAGCGTGTCGAACACGGCGCGCAGCAGCTCGGCGCGGACGCGCGGCGGTGCGGCACGCCACTCCTCGAAGCAGTCGTCGGCGGCCGCGAGCGCGTCGAGCGCGTCCTGCTCGTCGCCGTCGGCCACGTCGAACAGGACCTCGGTCGTGGCGGGGTCGGACACCTCGAACGTGCGCCCGGAGCTCGCGGGACGCCACGCGCCGCCGACGAGGACGCCCGTGGGGACGTGCGCCGCGACCGTGGGGGGCAGGTGGGGGGACGTCGTCGTCATCGGTCCAGTGTCGCCCGACCGCGGCGCGCGCACACCAGGAACACCGCGTCGACCGTCGACCGACCGACCGACCGGCCGGTCGGCGCGTCGTCCGGGCGGTGAGGGCGGCCACCGCGCGGCGGCGGCGCCGCCCTAGCATGGCGGCCGTGAGCGTGAACCTCGTGTGGGCGCAGACGCCCGCGGGTGTCATCGGCGCGGACGGGCGCATCCCGTGGCACGTGCCCGAGGACCAGGCGCGGTTCCGGCGGCTCACGACCGGGCACGCGGTCGTCATGGGGCGCGCGACGTGGCAGTCGCTGCCCGCGCGCGCCCGCCCGCTGCCGGGACGCCGCAACGTCGTCCTGTCCCGGGACCCGGCGTTCACGGCGCCCGGGGCCGAGGTCGCACGCTCGTTTCCGGACGCCCTCGCGCTCGTCGACGGCGCCGAGACGTGGGTGATCGGCGGGCGGGCGGTCCTCGACGCCGCCCTCCCGGTGGCCGACCGGGCGGAGGTCACGCTCGTCGACCTCGACGTCCCGGGGGACGCCTGCGCGCCGCGGCTCGACCCGGGGGAGTGGCGCGAGCAGGACCCGGAGGACACCACCGGCAGCTGGCAGACGTCGGGCGTCGTCCGGTTCCGCTACCGCACGTGGGTGCGGCGCTGAGCGAGGTCCGCGGCGTGGTCCGGGCACCTGTGCAGGTCCGCCGGGCGGTACCGTGAGCGCATGACCCGCGCCGCCACGCCCGCCCGTCCGTTCGGGGCCGTGCTCACCGCGATGGTGACGCCGATGACCCCCGACGGTGCCGTCGACCTCGGTGCGGCGGTCACCCTCGCGAAGCGTCTGGTCGAGCAGGGCAACGACGGCGTCGTGCTCAACGGCACGACGGGCGAGGCACCGACCACGCACGCGCCCGAGAAGGCCGAGCTCGTGCAGGCCGTCGTCGAGGCCGTCGGCGACGACGCGTTCGTGCTCGCGGGCGCCGGGTCCAACGACACCGCGCACGCCGTCCGGATGGCCGAGCAGGCCGCCGAGGCCGGCGCGCACGGGCTCCTCGTCGTCTCCCCGTACTACTCGCGCCCGTCGCAGGCGGGCCTCGTCGCGCACGTCACGGCGATCGCCGACGCCACCGACGTGCCCGTCATGCTCTACGACGTCCCCGGCCGCACCGGCGTGCGCTTCGCACCCGAGAGCATCGCCACGCTCGCCGCGCACGACCGCGTCGTCGCGATGAAGGACGCGTCCGGCGACCCGTTCACCGCCACGAAGGTGATCGAGCGCACCGGCCTCGCCTGGTACTCCGGCGACGACGGCGCGCTCCTGACGCTCCTCGCGGCGGGCGCGGTCGGCATCGTCAGCGTCTCCGGCCACGTCGCCGGGTCGCAGCTCGCCGCCGTCGTGCGCGCGTGGGACGCGGGCGACCACGCCGAGGCGCTGCGCCGGTTCCGCGCCGTGGTGCCCGCGATCGACGCCCTCAACGGCGCCGGCTTCCAGGGTGTCGCCGCGAAGGCTGCGTGCGAGATCCTCGGCCTCATCCCGACCCGTGCCACGCGGCTGCCGCTCGTGCCCGCGACCGACGACGAGGTCGACGCGATCCGGGACGGCCTGCGCGCCGCCGGGCTGCTCGACGTCGCGCTCCGCTAGACCCAGGAGAGATCTTTGAGCCACCCCCACCCCGAGCTCACCCTTCCCCCCGCGCTGCCCGACGGCGGCCTGCGTGTCGTCGCCCTCGGCGGCCTCGGCGAGGTCGGCCGCAACATGGCGGTCCTCGAGTACGCCGGCCGGCTGCTCGTCATCGACTGCGGCGTCCTGTTCCCCGAGGACCACCAGCCCGGTGTCGACCTGATCCTCCCGGACTTCGACTACATCCGGGACCGGCTCGACGACATCGAGGCGATCGTCCTCACGCACGGCCACGAGGACCACATCGGGGCCGTGCCGTACCTGCTGCGGCTGC
The DNA here is from genome assembly GCF_010119915.1 of Cellulomonas sp. H30R-01. NCBI lineage: Bacteria > Bacillati > Actinomycetota > Actinomycetes > Micrococcales > Cellulomonadaceae > Cellulomonas > Cellulomonas sp. H30R-01. Next base: position 1,029,650 of record NZ_CP048210.1, read on the forward strand.
GCCGGGACATCCCGCTGGTGGGCTCGCAGCTGACGCTCGCGTTCGTCGAGGCGAAGCTCAAGGAGCACCGGATCCAGCCGTTCACGCTGGCGGTGCGCGAGGGCCAGACGGAGACGCTCGGCGTGTTCGAGTGCGAGTTCGTCGCGGTCAACCACTCGATCCCCGACGCGCTCGCGGTCGCCGTGCGCACGGGCGCCGGCACCGTGCTGCACACGGGCGACTTCAAGATGGACCAGCTCCCGCTCGACGGGCGCATCACCGACCTGCGGGCGTTCGCGCGGCTCGGCGAGCAGGGCGTCGACCTGTTCATGGTCGACTCGACCAACGCCGAGGTGCCCGGGTTCGTCGCGCAGGAGCGCGGCATCGGCCCGGTGCTCGACTCGGTGTTCGCGGACTCGACCAAGCGGATCATCGTCGCGTCGTTCGCGTCGCACGTGCACCGCGTCCAGCAGGTCCTCGACGCCGCCGTCGCGCACGGACGCCGTGTCGCGCTCGTCGGCCGCTCGATGGTCCGCAACATGGCCATCGCGTCCGAGCTCGGCTACCTCACCGTCCCCGAGGGCGTGCTGATCGACCTCAAGGGCGTCGACAGCCTCCCCGACGACGAGGTCGTGCTCATGTGCACGGGTTCGCAGGGCGAGCCGATGGCGGCCCTGTCGCGCATCGCGAACAACGACCACAAGGTGTCCGTGGGCCCCGGCGACACGGTGATCCTCGCGTCGTCGCTCATCCCCGGGAACGAGAACGCGGTGTTCCGGGTCATCAACGGGCTGACCCGCCTCGGCGCGCGCGTCGTGCACTCGGGCAACGCGAAGGTGCACGTGTCCGGCCACGCGAGCGCCGGCGAGCTCCTGTACTGCTACAACATCCTGAAGCCTCGCAACGTCATGCCGGTGCACGGCGAGGTGCGGCACCTCGTCGCGAACGCGGCGCTCGCGGTCCAGACCGGTGTGCCGGCCGAGCGGGTCGTGCTCGCGGAGGACGGCGTCGTCGTGGACCTGGTCGACGGCAAGGCGTCGGTCGTGGGCGCGGTCCCGTGCGGCTACGTCTACGTCGACGGGTCGAGCGTCGGCGGCATCACCGAGGCCGAGCTCAAGGACCGCCGGATCCTCGGCGACGAGGGCTTCATCTCGATCTTCGCGGTGGTGAGCTCGGCCGACGGCAAGGTGCTGGCCGGGCCGCAGATCCACGCGCGCGGGTTCGCCGAGCAGGACGAGATCTTCGAGGACATCCTCCCGGACCTCACGCGCGCGCTCGAGGAGGCCGCGGCGCAGGGTGCGGTCGACACCCACCAGCTGCAGCAGGTGATGCGTCGTGTCGTCGGGCGATGGGTGTCGAACCGGCTGCGCCGCCGGCCGATGATCATCCCGGTGGTCGTGGAGGCGTAGCCGCACCGACGGCCACGCCGGCCTCGCCGGCGGGCACCGCCTCGGCGGGCTCGTCGGCGCGCGCTGCCCGACCCGAGGTGCGCCGCGACGCGGCGGCCGAGCCGACGAGGATCAGGGCGGTCGCGACGACGACGGTCACGGTGAGCGGCTCGTCGAGCACCAGCGCCCCCAGCAGCACCGCGACGACCGGGTTGAGGTACGCGACGAGCGTCGAGCGGGCCGCTCCGACCTCCGCGATGAGACCGAAGAAGAGCACGAACGCGACGGCGGTGCAGACGGCGCCCAGGGCCGCGAGCGACAGCACCGCGGGCGTCGACGGCCACGGGTGCGGGCCGGTGAGCGCGACGACCGGCGCGTAGGCGAGCGCGGACAGCGCGAGGCACGCGGTCGTCAGCGGGATCGGGGGGACGTCGCGCAGGTGACGGTCCGCGATCATCGGGGCGACCGCGTAGCCCAGCGCGGCGAGCAGCACCTGCGCGACGGCCCACGGGTCGTCCGCGCCCGCGCCGGGGCCGAGCAGGAGGGCGACGCCGCCGAGGGCGACCAGCAGACCGGCCCACCGCACGAGCGCCACGTGCTCCTTGGCGACGACGCGGGCGACCACGACGGCCAGGATCGGGACCGTCGCGACGAGCAGGCCGGTGAGCGAGCTCGACAGCGTGCGCTCCGCGTTGGAGAGCAGGATCCACGGCCCGACGATCTCGAGGACCGCGAAGGCGACGACCGGACGCCAGTGCCCGCGCAGGACGCGGAGCCCGCCACCGCGCAGCGCGAACGGGACGAGCAGCAGCGCACCGAGCCCGGTCCGCACGAACACCACCATCGGCGGCGTGACCTCGCCCACCGCGACCTTGATGAGCAGGTACGGCACGCCCCAGATCACGCCCATCGCGACGAGCAGGAGCCAGCCCCGGCGGCTCACGAGCGGCCGCCGGCGGGGTGCGTGGACGTCATGGCGCCACGCTAGGACCGAGCACCGACACCGGTCCCCGTCATTCCTGCCGGAAAGCGGCGCGATGCTGCCGCGGGCTCGTCCGGAAGCGGCGGGCGAAGTGCGCGCGCAGCGACGCGGACGAGCCGAAGCCGGAGCGCCGCGCGACGACCTCGACGGGCTCGTCGCCCCGCTCGAGCAGCGCCCGTGCACGGGCGAGCCGCTGCTCGAGCAGCCACGCGGACGGGCTCGTGCCGGTGCGGGCCCGGAACTGGCGCGTGAGGGTGCGCCGCGAGACGTGCGCGTGCGCGGCCCACGTGTCGAGGTCGAGCGGCTCGTCGAGCCGCTGCGCGGCCCAGGCCATCGCGCGCGCGACGGGGTCGGTCCCGTCGGCGGGCGCGACGGGGACGGGCACGAACTGCGCCTGCGACCCGTCACGGTGGGGCGCGAGGACGAGCGAGCGCGCGACCTCCGCCGCGACGTGCGCGCCCAGGTCCGTGCGGACCACGTGCAGGCAGCAGTCGAGCGCCGCCGCGACTCCCGCCGACGTCACCACGTCCCCGAGGTCCGACCACAGCACGTCCGGACGGACGCGGACCGACGGGTGCCGCCGCGCGAGCGCCTCCGCGGCGTGCCAGTGGGTCGCCGCCTCGCGCCCGTCGAGGAGGCCCGCGGCGGCCACGACGAACGCGCCGAGGCAGAGGCCGACGACGCGGGCACCGCGCGCGTGCGCGGCCCGGACCGCGTCCAGCAGGTCGGCGGGCGGCTCGCGCGTGAGGTCCCAGCTCGGGAGCACGACGAGGTCGGCGCGCTCGAGCAGGTCGAGGCCGTGCGGGACCGTGACCTCGTAGCCGGCCTCGGTCGGCAGCGAGCCGGGGGAGGACGCGCACACCTGCACGTCGTACGCCGCGCCGCGCAGCGGCCGGGCGCCGAGCACGGCCTGCGGCACGGCGAGAAGGAACGGGCTGATGCCGTCGAACGCGACGACCGCGACGAGCCGGGGCACGCCCCGAGCGTAGTGGCCCGATCCTGGCGACAGGTGTCCTGCGGGCCACTTCCGCCCCCGACGCCCGGCCGCGAGGCTCGTCCTCATGACGACCTCGACACCCGGTGACCGCCACGACCCCGCCGACACCGTCACGCCCGACCCGGGAGCGCCCCGGGGCGCCGAGCACGCGCCCGAGAGTCCGACCAGCGACCCCGTGGGTCGTGTCGAGGCGACGTTCGTGGGCGGGCCGACGCTCCTCCTGCGCTACGCCGGTCTCGCGTTCCTCACCGACCCCACCTTCGACCCCGCGCCCGCCGAGTACCCGGGAGCCGTGACGCTGCACAAGCTCGTCGGACCCGCGGTCGCGCCTGCCGACCTCGGACCCGTCGACGCCGTCCTGCTGTCGCACGACCAGCACGCCGACAACCTCGACGTCAGCGGCCGCGCGCTGCTCGCCGACGTGCCGCTCGTGCTGTCCACGCCCGACGCCGCGGCGCGCGTGCCGGGTGTCCGCGGCCTCGCACCGTGGGAGGAGACCCGCGTCGGCGACCGCGTGCGGGTGACCGCGGTCCCCGCCGTGCACGGCCCGCCCGGGGCGGAGGCCCTCAGCGGGCAGGTCACGGGGTTCGTGCTGCGTGCGGCGGGGGAGCCGACGGTCTACGTGTCGGGCGACAACGCACAGGTCGACGTCGTCGCGCAGATCGCCGGCCGGTTCCCCGACGTCGCGATCGCGGTGCTGTTCGTCGGGGGTGCGAACGTCGGCCGGTTCGGTGCCGAGCCGCTGACGCTCGACGCCGGTCGTGCGGTCGCCGCGACGGCGCTGCTCGCCGGTGCCCGCGTGGTCCCGGTGCACCACACCGACTGGGCGCACTTCGTCGACCCGCTCGACGCGTTCGTGGACGCCGCGCGCGCCGCGGGGCTGCAGGACCGGCTGGTCGTCCTCGAGCGCGGCGTACCGACCGCGATCTGACGCCGCGAGCCGACGCACGGCCCGCCGGCCCCGCGCGGCCGTCCGCCCGTTCCTGGCCCGCCCGGCGTCACGGTCGGTCGTGGCCTCGGCTCACGCCGGCTCGAGGCCCCGGAACTCCGCCAGCCGGGCGTGCTCGACGTCCACGGCGCGCTCGACGTCGCGCGACCACGGCACCCACGGGTCGAGCTCAAGGGCGAGCCGCTTGCCCCGGGCGCGCGGGCGCCACGTGCCGACGACGTCGCCGTCCGCGAGCACCGCTCCGGGCCGGCCCAGCACGGGCCACAGTGCCCGGCGGCGGGCGGCGTCGGGCACGAGGATCTCCCGGTCGCGCGACTGGAGGAACAGGTCGTAGGGGCCGAGCAGCCGGACGACCGGAGCGGCGTCGTGGGAGCCCGCGCGCACGAGCGCGTCGACGTCGGCCTCGAGCACGGCACGCGTCGCGCCGTCGACCTCGACGTCGACCGTGTCGGAGGGCCAGCGCTCGCGCACGTCCGCGACGGGCGCGTCGAGGAACGCGGCGACCTGCTTCGGGTCGAGCGGGCCGAGCAGGTGCAGCAGCAGCCGCACGGTGTCCAGCGCGTCGGGGCGCGCCGACGGGCGACGCTCGACGCTGCCGACGCGCGACGCCGGCCAGCCGGGGATGCGCCGCAGCACGGGCGGTGAGGTGCCGGGCTCGAGCTCGAGGCCGCCGTGCAGCGCGGCCAGCCGGAACGTCATCTCCCACATGTGCGTGGCACCGCAGGGCCGGCACCACCGCACGTAGGGCTCGGGGAGCTCCCGCGTCATGCGCGTCGAGAGCGCGCCCTTGACGGTGGGCTCCGTGACGACCGTGCGCATGGTGCGTGCGGCGTGCGCGAGGCCGTCGACCGGGCGGATCCCTGCGGCGCGCAGCGGCTTCGCGGCGTCGTAGACGCGCGCGGCGGCGTCGGCGTCGGAGAACGGCCGGAGCGCCGCCTGGACGTCGCGCAGCGCGTCGCGCCGGTACGCGTGCGGCGCGCCGCGCAGGGACCAGACGAGCGCGAGGTCGTCCTGCGGCCACGCGCGGGCTCGGACGGGCACGCCCCGGACCGCGAGCGCCCACAGCGCGCCGTCGGGTCCCGTGTCCTGCACGCCGAGGTCGAGGACGGCGGCGTCGGTCGCGGCGCGCGCCGGGTCGACGGGCCGGTCGAGCTGCTGGACGTGCACACGGTGCCGCAGCACCTGGTCGCGACTCACGGACAGGACTCCCACGGGGCCACCGTCCCACGACGGTCCGACACGGCCCCGGCGGACCGGTCGGCGGGTGCACGTCGCCCGGCCGGCCCGCCGCGCGTCGTGACGCCGCGCGGCGCCTGGCTGCCCGTCGTCGCGACCCGCGGCGCCGGGGTGAGCGTCGTGCGGACCCCCGGCGGCCGCGCGCGGTCCGGCCGTGCGCCGTCGTCGCTACGCGTCGCGGAGGATCCCGGGGCCCGCTGCGCGCAGCACGGACTCGTACCGCGCGGTCGCAGCCTCCGCGTCGCCCGGCAGGAGGCCGCCGAGCTCGAGGTCGACGAGCCCGTGCACGAGGGCCCACAGCCCCTCGGCGGCACGGGCGGCGCGCTCGTCGGCGTCGGGTGCGCCCGCGGCGCGCAGGACGGCGAGCGCGGAGTCGCGCAGCACGCGGAACGTGGCGTCCTGCGTCACGGAGGCGACGGCGGGCTCGTCGGCGGGGCGGGTCCCGAACATGACGCGGTAGAAGTGCGGCTCGTCGACGGCCCAGCGGCGGTAGGCGAGCCCGAGCGCGAGGAGGTCCTCTCCGGGGTCGTCCGTGCGGGCTGCCGCGGCGAGCGACGCGGCGAAACGTGCGGCGGCCTCGGCGCCGACGGCCTGCAGGAGCGCGTCGCGTCCGCCGAACAGCGAGTAGACGGCCGACGCGGACGTGCCGGCAGCCGTGGCGACGTCGCGGACGGTCACCGCGTCGGGCCCGCCGCGCGAGATGGCGCGCGACGTCGCGTCGAGGAGGCGTGCGCGCAGGGCGTCGTCGTGGAGCCGGGGACGGGCCATGCGGGGAGTGTACGGGCTTGACGGACGTTGACGAACGATGTTCCATAACAGTGTTCGTAAACGATGGCACGCGAGGAGGACCCGTGATCGAGCTCAGCGACGCCGCACGCATCACCGCCGGGATCGTCGCGCTGACCGTCGTCGGCATCGAGTCCGGCGGGTGGTTCCTCCTGCGCGTCGGCGGCGGCGCCGTCCCCGCCACGGACTTCCAGCGCTCCTTCTTCCGCGCCGGTCACGCGCACGCGGGCGTCCTCGTCACGCTCGGGCTCGTGTGCCTGCTGCTCGGGGAGGTGACCGCGCTCGACGGGTTCTGGCGCTGGCTCGCGCAGACCGGCGTCCTGGTCGCCGCGATCCTGCTGCCGGCCGGGTTCTTCCTGTCCGCCGCGGGGGCGGGGCGGACGCGCCCCGGCCGGCTCGTCGTGCTCCTGCCTGCCGGGGCGGTGGTGCTCGCTGCGGGCGTGACGACCCTCGGGGTGGGCCTGCTGACGGCGTGACGTCGGGAGCGCTGGGGTCGGCCGGGGCTGCGGACGGCCCCAGGGCGCCGCGCCGGCCGACCACCGACCGGCGGCCGTCCGTGCGACACGCGGCCGCTCCACCCGGAGGGCGTCGGTGCGGGCCACTACCGTGAGGACCATGGCGACCCGTACCTCCTCCTCCCGGGCGCGCTCCGGCGCGTCCGGCGGAGCCTCGCGCCAGGGCCGCCCCGCGACACCGCGCGGCGGCTCGTCGCGACCCACCGGCAAGGCGCCCGCCCCGGCGCCCCGACGGCCCGCGCTGCCGCTGCGCATGCTCCGCGGCGTCTGGATGGGGTCGGCGCACCTCGTCGGCGGCGCCGCGCGCAAGGTCGGCCACGGCGCGCGCGACCTCGACCCCGCGCACCGCCGCGACGGTCTCGCGTTCACGCTGCTCGGCCTCGCGATCGTCATCGCGGCGCGCGAGTGGTGGAGCCTGTCCGGGACCGCGGGCGACGTCGTGCACGCGGTGGTCGCCGGGACGTTCGGCACGGTCGGCGTCGTCGTGCCCGTCGTGCTGCTCGGTCTCTCGGTGCGACTCATGCGGCACCCCGACCGCGTGCAGGCCAACTCACGCATCAGCATCGGGCTCACCGCGATCACGCTCGCGGTCTGCGGGCTCGTGCACATCGGGGCCGGGCTGCCGACCACGGACGACTTCGCCGCGCTGCGCAGCGCGGGCGGCGTCGTCGGCTTCCTCGTCGGGACCCCGCTCGCGAGCCTGCTCACGTCGGGCGTCGCCGTCGCGCTGCTGCTGCTCCTCGCGTTCTTCGGGGTGCTCGTCGTCACCGCGACGCCCGTCCACCAGATCGTGCCGCGCCTGCGCGACCTCTACCACCGGCTCACCGGCGGCCACCGCGACGCCGAGGTCGAGGAGGACGAGGACGCGCCGCTCGTCATCAACGCGGGTCACTCCGCGCTGCCCGAGGTCGAGCCTCCGAAGAAGAAGACCCGGCTGCTCGGGCGGCGCAAGCGCGCGGACCAGCTCGACGACGCCGACCCCGACCGCCTCGACGCGTACGTCGGTGACGAGGCGTTCGAGCGCGCGGCGGTCGTCGAGGCGCTCGCGGGGGAGGCCGAGCCGTCGCCCGTCACCGAGCCGACCGCCGTCGTCCCGGCACCGCGCCCGCCCGCGGAGCTGCGCGCCCCCGAGCCCCGCGGTGTCCCGCGCGGCGAGCAGCCGATGCTCGAGGGCGACGTGCTCTACACGCTCCCGAACGAGGACGCGCTCGCCAAGGGCGCGCCGCACAAGGTGCGCTCGGCCGCGAACGACCGCGTCGTCGAGTCGCTCACGACCGTCCTGGACCAGTTCGAGATCGACGCCAAGGTCACCGGCTTCACGCGCGGGCCCACGGTCACGCGCTACGAGGTCGAGCTCGGACCCGCCGTCAAGGTCGAGCGGGTCACCGCGCTCAGCAAGAACATCGCGTACGCGGTCGCGAGCGCCGACGTCCGCATCCTGTCGCCGATCCCCGGCAAGTCCGCGATCGGCATCGAGATCCCCAACACCGACCGCGAGACGGTGTCGCTCGGCGACGTGCTGCGCTCCAGCGCGGCCAAGCGGTCCGAGCACCCGATGGTCATCGGCGTCGGCAAGGACGTCGAGGGCGGCTACGTCACCGCGAACCTCGCGAAGATGCCGCACCTCCTGGTCGCCGGCGCGACCGGCGCGGGCAAGTCGAGCTTCGTCAACTCGATGATCGTGTCGATCCTCATGCGCGCCACACCCGACGAGGTCCGCATGGTGCTCGTCGACCCCAAGCGCGTCGAGCTCACGATCTACGAGGGGATCCCGCACCTCATCACGCCCATCATCACCAACCCCAAGAAGGCCGCCGAGGCGCTCGAGTGGGTCGTGCGGGAGATGGAGGCGCGGTACGACGACCTCGCGCTGTTCGGGTTCAAGCACGTGGACGACTTCAACGTCGCCGTGCGGGCCGGCAAGGTCAAGCCGCTGCCCGGCTCCGAGCGCAAGATCGCGCCGTACCCCTACCTGCTGGTGATCGTCGACGAGCTCGCCGACCTCATGATGGTCGCGCCCCGCGACGTCGAGGCGTCGATCCAGCGCATCACGCAGCTCGCGCGTGCGGCCGGCATCCACCTCGTCCTCGCCACCCAGCGCCCATCGGTCGACGTCGTCACCGGTCTGATCAAGGCGAACGTGCCGTCGCGGCTCGCGTTCGCGACGAGCTCGCTCACCGACTCGCGCGTCGTGCTCGACCAGCCGGGAGCCGAGAAGCTCATCGGCCAGGGCGACGCGCTGTTCCTCCCCATGGGTGCCGCCAAGCCGATGCGCACACAGGGTGCCTGGGTCTCCGAGTCGGAGATCCACGCGGTCGTCGAGCACGTCAAGAAGCAGCTCAAGCCCGTGTACCGCGAGGACGTCGCCGTCACGGCCGCCAAGAAGCAGGTCGACGAGGACATCGGCGACGACCTCGACCTGCTCCTGCAGGCGGCCGAGCTCGTCGTCACGTCGCAGTTCGGCTCGACGTCGATGCTGCAGCGCAAGCTGCGCGTCGGCTTCGCCAAGGCCGGGCGCCTCATGGACCTGCTCGAGTCGCGGGAGATCGTCGGGCCGTCCGAGGGGTCGAAGGCGCGCGAGGTGCTCGTGCAGCCCGACGACCTGCCCGGCACGCTCGCGATGCTGCGCGGCGAGCCCGGGACCGAGGACGACGGTGCGCTGCCCGGCGACCCGCCCGTGGCGACCGACTACTTCGACGACGCCGAGGAGGACGACGCAGGACCCTGGTCCGGCGGCGGCCGATGAGCCTGTCGGTGACCGACCCACGGAGCCTGGTCTCCACGGTCATCGCGATCGTCGCGATCGTCGCGCTCGTCGCCGTCCTCGTCCTGCTCGCCCGCCAGCGCCGGCAGGTCCGCACGGCGAACCAGCTCCTCGAGCTGTCCCGCGAGCTGCGGCAGCGCTACGACGCGCTGCAGTCCGTCACCAAGGAAGGCGTGCTCGTCCAGTCGCTGGGCGGGCGCGTCCTCGACATCTCCGAGCGTGCCGCCGCGATCCTCGGCGTCGACCCGGCGTCCGCCCTGGGCCGGCCCGTCAGCGACCTGCCGCTCGTGCTCGTCAACGAGCAGGGGCTGTCGATGAACCCCGCCGCGGTGCTGGGCCACCGCACCGTGCCTGGTCCCGACGCCGCCGAGGTGGGCCCCGAGCTCGTGGGCGTCGCGCTGCCCGACAGCGCCGGCATGCACGTGCGCATGGTGCAGGTCGCGAGCCAGCTCGTCCCGGCGGGCGACGGCGAGAACCCCGCGGTGCTCACGACGCTCGTCGACGTGACGGGGCGGCGCGAGGTCGAGGCCGCGCTGTCCCGGAGCGAGACGCAGTTCCGGGTCGCGATGGAGAACGCGCCCATCGGCATGGCGCTCGTCGACCTGGACTGGTGCGTCGTCGAGGCGAACTCGGCGCTCGCCGACCTGCTGGGCACGCGCGTCGACGCGCTGCGCGGCTACCCGATGTCCGAGCTCGGCGAGCCCGAGGGGCGGGCGGCCGAACGGGTCGAGGTCGACAAGCTGCTCGCGGGCGGTGCGCCGCGGTTCTCGCTCGAGCAGAAGTACGTGCGCGCCGACGGGCACGCCGTCTGGGTCGTCCTCGACGCGGCGCTCGTGCGGTCCGCGAGCGGCATGCCCGACCACTTCGTCGTGCAGGTCCGCGACTCCACGGAGTCCCGCCTGCAGGCCGAGATGCTCACGCACCGCGCGATGCACGACCCCCTGACGGGCCTCGCGAACCGCACGCTCATGCAGGAGGTGCTCCAGTCCGTGCTGGAGCAGCCCGGCGTCGTGGACCGCGTCGCGGTCATCGCGTGCGACCTCGACGGCTTCAAGCAGGTCAACGACCGCTACGGGCATGCCGCCGGGGACGAGCTCCTGGTGCACGTCGCGGGCGTCCTGCGTGCCGCGACCGCCCGGCGCGGGACGGTCGCACGGCTCGGCGGTGACGAGTTCGTCGTCGTCGTGCAGGACGCCGACGGGCCGCGTGCGGTGTTCGAGATCGCCGCCGCGATCCACGCGGGCCTGGTCGAGCCCGCGCGCATCGCACGGCGCCGCGTGCAGGTCGCCGCGAGCATCGGCATCGCCCTGGCGGACCCGGAGACCGTCGAGGGTGGTGCGCCCGCCCTGGTCGCCGCGGCCGACGCCGCGCTCTACCGGGCCAAGGCCGCGGGGCGCGGCCGGACCGAGGTGTACGACGCGTCGATGAGTGCGACGTCGACGACCGGCGTGCACCGTGAGCTCGCCGACGCGATCGCCGGGCGCGAGCTCGTCGTGCACTACCAGCCGATCGTCGACCTCGCCGACATGCGCGTCGTCGGCTACGAGGCGCTCGTGCGGTGGCAGCACCCGCATCGCGGCCTGCTGCTGCCCGGGTCGTTCCTGTCGCTCGTGCAGGAGGCCGGCCTGTCCGTCCCGCTCGCGCAGTACGTCGCGACGTCGGTCGTCGACTTCGTCGCGCGCACGCGCGACAAGACCCGCTGGGTCTCCGTCAACGTGTCGGCGGACCAGCTCGGCGACGGCGAGTTCGCGACGACGCTCCTCGGCGAGATCTCGCGCCGACGCGTGACGCCGGGGCGCATCGTCGTCGAGCTCACCGAGTCGTCGCTCGTCGCGTCGAGCACGCGCATCCGGCACGAGCTCACGCAGCTGTCGGCCGCGGGCGTCCCGATCCTGCTCGACGACTTCGGGACGGGCGTGTCGCCCCTGTCGTACCTGCGCGACCTGCCCGTCGCGGGGGTCAAGCTCGACATGTCCTTCACGTCCGGCATCCCCGACGACCCGACCGCCGGCAAGGTCGCCCGGGCGCTCGGCGCGCTGGCCCGCGAGCTCGCGATGGTGACGATCGCCGAGGGGATCGAGCACGAGGAGCAGGCGCGCTACCTGCACCGCAACGGCTGGCGGTACGGCCAGGGGTGGTTGTTCGGCGGCGCGCAGCCTGCGGAGGCGACCCGCACCTGACGCGGGCGCCCGCCCAGGAGCTGCGCGACGGGCAGGCGGCGCGTCGCGAGTCCACGCCGACAGCGCCGTCCCCGAGCGCGACGTCCCGGTGGGCGGGCCGCGCTCAGCGCGGGGCTGCGCTCAGAGGGTGAGCGGCGGGTCTGCGGCGGTCAGCCCGCGGTGCGCGGCACGACGACCGGTGCGGGACCGGTCGGGACGACGGGCGTCGTCCGCTCGGGCGCCTGCGCCCCCGCCGCCGCCCGGACCCGCGCCGCGCGGTCGGCGACCTGTGCGGCGGTCAGCGTGCCGGTGCCCTGCGGGACGTCGACGAGCGCGTGGAGCCGGTGCCCTCCCTTCCGGTCGACCGTCACCGGCGTCCACTCGACGCCGGTGACCTCGACGGGTCCCGCCGCGACGCCTCGCGCCGGGAAGGCGCCGGTCGCCCGCAGGTGCGCGGTGAGCAGCAACCCCGAGCTCGTCGCAGGCACGCAGCACGCCTCGTCCTGGTTCGACAGGTAGTTCCCCAGCCCGTACGCGACCCACATGCCCGCACCCCGGGGACCGCCGGCCAGGCGCTCGACGGGCTGCGGCACGTGCGCGTGGTGGCCGATGACGAGGTCGACGACGCCCGAGTCGGCGAGCTCCTGGTCGATCGCGACCTGCTCCGCGGTCGGCTCGGTGCGGTACTCGACGCAGCAGTGCACGCTCGCCACGACGACGTCCGCACCCGCCGTGCGGGCAGCCGTCGCGGCCGCGATCAGCGCGGGCACGTCGACGCGGTCGACGGACCACGGCTTGTCCGCGTCGACCGGCATGCCGTTCGTGCCGTAGGTCGCCGCGAGGTGCGCGACCGTGACGACGCGCCCGCTGCGCTCGAGCCGGTAGAGCTGGGGCTGCGCCTGCTCGGCTGCCGATCGGGCGGTGCCGACGTGCCCGAGGCCGGCCGCGTCGAGCGCGTCGAGCGTCGCGGTCACCCCCGCGAAGCCGCGGTCGACCGCGTGGTTCGACGCCGTCGAGCAGCCGTCCCAGCCCTGCGCGCGCAGCCCCTGCACGATCGCGGCGGGTGAGCCGAACATCGGGTAGCCGCTCGGCCGCGTGCCGGCGGGCGCGACGGGGACCTCGAGGTGGCACAGCGCGAGATCGGCAGGCTGCACCCACCGGTCCAGGCCCGCGAGCAGCGGGGACACGTCGTACCCGTCCGCGGTCCGCGCCGACGCGAGCACCGGGAGGTGGGGGAGGACGTCGCCGGCGGCGACGAGCGTGAGGTCCACCTCCGGGTCGGCGGTCGGCTCCGGCGTCGGCGCGGTGGAGGCGGTCGGCGGGGCAGCGGCACCACCCGGTGCGCCCGTGGGTGTCACGGTCTGGCCCGGCGACAGGTCGAGGCGCGCGCCTGCCACGATCCCGCCGTCGTCCGGCGCGGGGGCCAGCGCGGCCGCGGCACCCACGCCGACCAGCACGCACGCGAGCGCGACCAGCGCGCCCACCGCGGGCGACCGGCGTCGTCCGGCGCGGGCGTGGCGGGTCACACGCGGACAGTAGTGGCGGCGTCACGGCCGGATGACACGCGTCACCCGAACGGCCGTGCGCGGCGCTGCTCGTCCGCGCAACTAGGCTGGGCGGGTGGTCGACGCCGTCCCCTCCGCCTGGAACCTGGCGAACGTGCTCACGGTGGCCCGCATCGTGCTCGTCCCGTTCTTCGCGTGGGCGCTCCTCGCCGACGGCGGCCACACCGTCACGGGCCGCCTCGTCGCGACCGGCATCTTCGTCGTCGCCGCACTCACCGACCGCCTCGACGGCTGGCTCGCCCGGCGCTCGGGCACCATCACCGACCTCGGGAAGCTGCTCGACCCGATCGCGGACAAGCTGCTCGTCGGCACCGCGCTGGTCCTGCTGTCGTGGCTCGGCGACCTGCCGTGGTGGGTCACCGTCGTGATCCTCGTGCGCGAGCTCGGCATCACCGCGATGCGGTTCTTCCTGCTGCGGTACGTCGTGCTGCCCGCGTCGCGCGGCGGCAAGCTCAAGACGGTGCTCCAGTCGGTCGCGATCGGCCTCTACCTCCTGCCGCTCGACCAGCTCCCGGCCGCCGTCGAGGTGGTCGCCGCCGTCGCGATGGGCGCCGCCGTGCTGGTGACGGTCGTGACCGGCCTCGACTACGTGCGCACCGCCGTGCGCATCCGCCGGGCCGCCGCGGTGCCGCCCGCGGCGGGCGTCTAGGCGCGGCACCGTGGCAGAGGGCCGCGAGTCCGCGCCGGACACGCCTGACGAGGCGCCGGATCAGTCGCACGGCGTCGTGGGGCGGGCGGCCGCGCTGCTCGACGTCCTCGGCCGACGCGGCTGGACGCTCGCCGTCGCCGAGTCGCTGACGGGCGGCCTCGTCTGCGCGACGCTCGTCGAGGTCGCCGGTGCCTCGGCGGTGCTGCGCGGCGGCGTCGTCGCGTACGCGACCGACCTCAAGGGCACGCTGCTCGACGTCGACCGCGCACTGCTCGCGGCGCGGGGCGCGGTCGACCCGTACGTCGCGACCGCCATGGCCGCCGGGGTCCGTGCCCGTCTCGGCGCCGACGTCGGCCTCGCCACCACCGGTGTCGCCGGCCCGACCGCGCAGGACGGTCACCCGCCCGGCACGGTGCACGTCGCGGTCGTCACGCCGTCGGGTGCCGCCGTGGGCTCGCTGCACCTCGCCGGCGACCGGCCCGCGGTGCGGGCCGCAGCGGTGCGCGCAGTGCTCGACCTCGCGCTCGACGAGCTCGCCGGACGCGTGCCCGGGTCGGGAACACCCGGCGCCCCAGGACCGTTGCACACCACGTGATGAGCACTCGACCCCCGGCCCGACGCACGCCCGCGCGCGCGGGAGGTGCGCGGTACGGTGGGAGTCTCCCGGCGCAGACGAAGCCGGGTGCAGTGGTGACGGGTCCCTCGCGGGTCCCGGCGCCGAGCGATGGGCCGGCACGCGACGCGAGAGGGGGAGCCCGGATGGTTGTGCTACGTCGAGAGATCGGCGACGTCCTGCGGGACGCTCGTCAGCGCCAGGGGCGCACCCTGCGTGAGGTGTCGTCCGCGGCCCGTGTCTCGCTGGGCTACCTCAGCGAGGTCGAGCGAGGACAGAAGGAGGCGTCGTCGGAGCTGCTGAACAGCATCTGCGAGGCGCTGGACGTCCCGATGTCGCTCGTGCTGCGCGAGGTCAGCGACCGTGTCGCGGTGGCCGAGGGTCTGCTGATCCCCGACACCGTCCCGGCCGACCTCGCCGCGTCCGTCGGCGGCAGCGCCGACAACGGCTGGCAGCGCGGTCGCGCGGAGCTCGCCCCGATCGGGTAGGCCCCGACGTCCCGGTGCTGCCGGGCTCACGGTCCGTGGACCTCAGGTCCGCGGACCGTGCCATGTCGCCGCCCTGGTGATGCTCGCGCGCTCGACGCCGCGGCTCGCTGCGCCGGGCGGGTGACGCACGCGTCCGGAGTGTGGTCACACCCGGGTGAAAACGCTGTTACGGCGACGACGTCGGCGGTGCCTGGCAGCGCGGGCACCAGAAGACCGGCCGTTCCATCGGCGGCTTGCGGGTCGTGCCACGAGCGATCGGTGTCCCGCACCGCACGCACGGCCGCTGCCGTCGACCGTGCACGCGCTCGTCCGGACGTCCCGTCGCCACCGACCGCTGCATGAGCCGACGAGCGACCCCGAGGATGCGTGCGGGGTCCGTGACCTCGTCCGCGGGCGTCCACGGCCAGACGCGCTCCGCGAAGAGCGACTCCGCCATGAAGATCGTGCCGATCCCCGCGACGGCCGTCTGGTCGAGCAGCACCTCCGCCACGGGCGTCGCGCCGCGGTCGGCCCAGCGGCGCAGCACCTCGTCGACGTCGAAGTCGTCGTCGAGGACGTCCGGGCCGAGGTGCCCCACGAGGGTGTGCTCGTCCCGCGTGGCGACGACGTCGAGCATGCCGAGCAGACGTCCGAGCGCGGTCCACCGCTCGGTGGCGAGCACCGCGCGGATCTGGGGTGCGCGCGCCTGCGCCTGCGGTGAGCCGGTCGCTGCGACGCGCCACGTCCCGTCCATGCGCAGGTGCGTGTGCAGCGTGCGCCCGTCGTCGAAGCGCGTGAGCAGGTGCTTGCCGTACGCCGTGGTGCCCAGCACCGTCCGCCCGACGAGGTGGACGCCAGCGGCGGTCGGCCACCGGAGCTCGGCACGGACGAGCGGCTCCCCGACGAGCGCGGCGTTCAGACGGGCTGCCGTGCGACGCAGGACGTCACCCTCGGGCATCGGCGGTCCTCACGACTGCCCTCGCAGACGCAGCCCTCGCGGTGTCGGGGCGAACCCGGCCGCGACGAGCGCCTGACCCACGGGCCCGTGCAGCGCGCCGTCCGCGAGCACCTCGGCACCGTCGAGGCGCGTCACGGTGAGCCGTCCGGTGTGGCGCGTGCGCACGGCGTCGGCGAGCCCGTGCGCGGCGGCCTCGAGGACGGCCCCGTCGGACGTGAACGACAGCGCGGTCCGGCCACCGCGCTCGAGGTACAGGACGAGCGCGCCGTCGACGAGGACGACGAGCGCACCGGCCTTGCGGCCCGGCCGGTGGCGTCCGGGCGCGGGAGCCGGGCGTGCCGCGTCCGCCGACCCGGGGGTGTCCCGCTCGACGTCGCCGCTCGGCCACGCGAGCGCGGCTCCGTACGGGTTCGCGGGGTCGGTCGCGGCCAGCACCACGACGACGGGCCCCTCGCCCTCCGTGCGACCGGCCGCGCCGTGCGGGTCGTCGGCGGCGTCCGCCGCACGTTCGGCGGCCCGGTCGACGACCTGCGCGTCGACGCGCAGGCGGTCCACCGCGCCGGGCAGCGCGAACTGCGAGCCGCCGAGCCGTTCGACGAAGTACCCGCGCCGGACCTGGCCGCCGTTCTCGAGCGCCGTCAGCACGCGGTAGACGTCGGCGAACCGCCCGCCGAGGCCCTCGGACGGCGCGACGGCGCGCGTGAGGACGCCGTGCCGGTCGAGCAGCTGCGCCGCGGCCGCGTGCGCGCGCAGGGTCGGGTCGGCCTCGCGGCCCGGCAGCAGCGACCACCGGCCGCCGGCCGCCGCGGCCGAGGCGGCGGCGCCGCCGGGCAGCGCACCCGACGCCGCACCCACGGCTGCTCCGGTCCCGTCGGTCGCGTAGGCCCGCAGCCCTGCGCGCAGACCCAGCCTCGGGCGCAGCGCCCGGCCCCGCGGTGACGGCGCGCGCGTCCGGTGCGCGGTCGTGCCGGTGCCGAGCCACGCGCGCAGCGGCGTGAGGCCGTCGTTCGTCACGAGCCCCGCCCACACGAGGTCCCAGAGTGCGGTCGCGACCTCGGTCGACGTCGGCGGCGTCTCCTCCGGGGACGTCGCGCGCACGCGCTCGACGAGCTGGTGCAGGAACCAGGCACCGCCGCCCGCGAGCGCCTCGAGGACGCCGTCGTGCAGCACGGTCGACGTCGGGTCGTCGGCGTCCCGGTCGCGCGGCGGCGGCAGCGTCAGGTCGGCCACCGACGCGGGGTGCAGCGACACGAGCCCGTCGTGCCCGGCGAGCGCACCGTGCCCGGCCCACACCACCTCGCCCGCGGCGGTGAGCTCGTCGAGCATCGCCGGCGCGTAGTCCGGGACGCGCGCGGGCAGGACGTGCGTCTCCCACGCCGACGCCGGCAGCACGGCCCCGGCCAGCTGCTCGACGACGCGCGCGACACCGTCCACCCCGCGCAGGGACGCGTGACCCGCGGCGCGACCGGGCAGCCGCACCGGCTGCACGCCCTGCCACCGCGGCAGGAAGACGCCCAGCGCCTGCGGGTCGACGGGCTCGACCTGCGCGCGCAGCGCGGCGAGCGACCGGCGGCGCAGCGTGCGCAGCACCTGGGCGTCGCAGAACTCGTCGCCCGTGCCGCCGAGCTCGTCGGGACGCAGCCGGCCGTGGACCAGGACGCCCGCGGCCTCCATCCGCTGCAGCGCGTCCGACACGACCGCGACGCCGAAGCCGAACCGCGCCGCCGCCGACGCGGCCGTGAACGGTCCGCGCGTGCGCGCGTGCCGGCGCAGGAGGTCCCCGACGGGGTCGGGCACGAGCTCCGTGAAGACCTCGGGCACCCCGACGGGGAGCGCCACACCGAGCGCGTCGCGCAGGCGCCCGGCGTCCTCGACCGCGGCCCACTGCTCGGCGCGCCCGGGCGGCAGCCCGCCGAGCCGCACCCGGATCGCGCGGCGGGCGCGCGCGAGCTCGTCGAGCCACGCAGGCACCTCCGTGCGGTGGTCCTCGACGACACGCTGCGCGGCCTCGTCGACGGTCAGCGGCCCGTGCCGCCGCAGCACGTCGGCGAGCCCCTCGAGCGACGACACCTGCCGGTCCGGCGCCGCGCCTGCGAGCTCGGCCTCCGTCCGGACGACCGCCGCCGGGTCGAGGAGGTCCGCGAGCTGCGACTCGCCGCCCTGGCCGAGCAGCTCGGCGAGCAGCGTCGGGTCGAGCGTGAGCGCGGCCGCGCGCCGCTCGGCGAGGGGCGCGTCGCCCTCGTACAGGAACTGCGCGGTGTACCCGAACAGGAGCGCCTGCGCGAAGGGCGACGGCTGCGGCGTGGTCACCTCGACGACGCGCACGCGCCCGTCGGCGACGTCGCGCATGAGCGACCTGAGCGCCTCGGTGTCGAAGTCGTCCTGCAGGCACTCGCGGACGGCCTCGAGCAGGATCGGGAAGTCGGGGTACTGCGCGGCGACGGACAGCAGCTGCGCGGACCGCTGCCGCTGCTGCCACAGCGGCTGACGCCGGTCGGGACGGCGCCGGGGGAGCAGCAGCGCGCGGCTCGCGGCCTCGCGGAACCGGGCGCCGAACATCGCCGACGAGCCGAGCTCCGAACGCACCGTGTCGAGCACCTCGTCGGCGTCGACGAGCAGGTCGTCGAGCCCGATCGCCGGGCCCGCGTCGGCGTCGCTCCCGTCGGCCCACGCGTCCTCCCCGAGCACGTCGGGCAGCCGCAGGACGATCCCGTCGTCGGCGTGCATCGCGGCGGCGTCGACCCCGTACCGCTCGCGCAGCCGCGCCCCCACGACGATCGCCCACGGCGCGTGCACGCGCGCGCCGTAGGGGGAGTGCAGCACGACGCGCCAGTCGCCGATCTCGTCGCGGAACCGCTCGACGACGAGGACGGTGTCGGTCGGCAGGTCGCCCGTCGCCGCGCGCTGCTCGGCGAGGTACGTGAGCAGGTTGTCGGCCGCCCACGGGTCGAGCCCGGCCGCCTCGACGCGCGCGCGTGCGGCCGGCTCGGGCAGCGTCCCGAGCTCGCGCACCCAGGCGCCCATCGCGCGGCCGAGCTCTGCGGGCCGTCCCTGCGAGTCGCCCTTCCAGAACGGCAGCCGCCCCGGCACGCCCGGCGCGGGGGTGACGAGGACGCGGTCGGGCGTGATGTCGTCGATGCGCCACGTGCTCGAGCCGAGCGTGAACGTGTCGCCCACGCGCGACTCGTACACCATCTCCTCGTCGAGCTCGCCGACACGGCGCCCCCCGCGCACGCGACCGCCGGTGCGTTCGGCGTCGACGGGCACGTCGCTCGTCGTCGCGCCGCTCGCGAGGAACACGCCGAACAGGCCCCGGTCGGGGATCGTCCCGCCGCTCGTGACCGCGAGCCGCAGCGCGCCCGGGCGGGCCGACAGCGTGTCGGTCACGCGGTCCCACACGAGCCGCGGGCGCAGCTCGGCGAACTCCTCGCTCGGGTAGCGGCCCGCGAGCATGTCGAGCACCGCGCGCAGCGTCGCGTCGCCGAGCGTCGAGAACGGCCCGGCGCGGCGGACGACGGCCGCGAGGTCGTCGACCGACCAGTCGTCGGTCGCGACCATCGCGACGACCTGCTGTGCGAGCACGTCGAGCGCGTTGCGGGGTACCGACAGCGGCTCGAGCGTGCCGGACCGCATCCGCTCGGCCGTGACCGCGGCCGGCACGAGCTCGCCGCGGAACGTGGGGAACACGACGCCGCGCGAGACCGCGCCCACCTGGTGACCCGCGCGCCCGACGCGCTGCAGACCGCTCGCGACCGACGGTGGGGAGCCGACCTGCACGACGAGGTCGATCGCGCCCATGTCGATGCCGAGCTCGAGCGAGCTGGTCGCCACCACCGCGGGCAGGCGGCCCGCCTTGAGCTCGGACTCCGTGCGCGTCCGTTCCGCACGGCTCATCGACCCGTGGTGCGCGCGCGCGAGGATCGTCTCCGCGGTGCGGGTGTCGATCCCGACGGCCGTCCCCGACTGCGCCGGTGCCGCCGCGGGCCGCAGCGTGCCCGGGTCGGGGACGTCCTCTCCCTGGCGGCCGGCCCACACCTCGTTGATGCGCGCGGTCAGGCGTTCTGCGCCGCGCCGGGAGTTGGTGAACACGAGCGTCGAGCGGTGCTCCGCGACGAGGTCGACGACGCGCTCCTCGACGTGCGGCCAGATCGACGGGCGGGTCAGCGGGCGGTCCGCGGTCCCGCTCAGGTCGAGGTCGGGCAGCGGGGTGTCCGTCCCGGCGGCGGTCCCGAGCTCCGTGAGGTCCGGGACGGGCACGACGACGTCGACCTCGATGCGCTTGGTCGACGGCGGCTGGACGACGGTCACGGTCCGCCCGCCCTGGGCCGCCGGTCGCGCGCCCCCGAGGAACTCCGCGACCGTCTCGACGGGCCGGACGGTCGCGGACAGCCCGATCCGCTGCACCGGGCCGGGGCCGTCCGGGCGGTCCAGCAGCGCGTCGAGCCGCTCGAGCGACAGCGCGAGGTGCGCACCGCGCTTGGTCCCCGCGACGGCGTGGATCTCGTCGACGATGACCGTCCGGACCCCCGACAGGCCCGACCGCGCGGCCGACGTCAGCACGAGGTACAGCGACTCGGGCGTCGTGATGAGGATGTCCGGCGGCTTCGTCGCGAACGCGCGCCGCTCGGCGGGCGGGGTGTCGCCCGTGCGGATCCCGACCGACACGTCCGGCAGCGTGCGCCCGAGCCGCGCCGCGGCCTGCCGGATGCCGACCAGCGGGGACTGCAGGTTGCGCTCGACGTCCGTCGCGAGCGCCTTGAGCGGCGACACGTACACGACGCGGCAGCGCGCGGCCGGATCCTCCGGCTGCTCCTGGGTGAGCAGGCCGTCGAGCGCCCAGAGGAAGGCCGCGAGCGTCTTGCCGGACCCGGTCGGCGCGACGACGAGCGCGTGCTCCCCGCCCGACACCGCGGTCCACGCGCCCGTCTGCGCGGCCGTGGGCTGCTCGAACGCGCCGGAGAACCACGCCTGCGTCGCGTCGGAGAACCGGTTCAGCACCACCGCGTCATCGTGCCAGCCACCGCCGACACCCGCTCTTCGCCGATCCGCACGTCGGTGTGGGCGCATCGCGCCCGGGATGGCAGGCTGTGGGCCGTGAGGTACCGGGAGTTCTGGGATCTGGTCGACGACGTCCTGGGCAGCGCCCAGGGCCGCGGGCTCGTGCGCGAGCTCGTCGTCCTGGAGCTCGGCAACCGGACCGCGCAGCAGGCGCTCGACGACGGCGAGGAGCCGCGCACCGTCTGGCACGCGCTGTGCGACGCGCTCGGCGTCCCGGACGCCGCCCGCTGGGGCACCGACCCGCACCGCGCGGCACCGCCGAGGCGCTGACCCCGCCGATGCCCGCCGACGAGCGCCCCGACCGCCCGCCCCGCCGGTGGGTGCCGACGCTCGCCGACGTGGGGGACGTCCTGCTGGGTCTCGCGACCACCGCGCTCGGCCTGGGCGTCGCCATCGCGCTCGTCGACGGGGTCACCGCCGCCTCACCGCTCGGGGTCGTCGTCGTCGCGCTCGCGGTCGCGGTCGGCGACCTGCTGCTGCGGGCGCCCCTGCGGTGGTTCGCGGCGGTCGCCGGCGCCATGGGTGCGCTGGTCGCCGGGCTCGTCGTCCAGGTGGCCGTCGCGTGGGTCGCGCTCGCGTACGCGCCGGGCATCGAGCTCGACTCCGCGTGGGCCACCGCCGCGGTCCTGGTCGTGACGGCGGTCGTCATGGCGGCGGCGCGCTGGGTCTGGGGCGCGAACGACAGCGACTACGTGATCGCCGACGTGCTCCGACGCGCCCGACGGCACGCACGGCGGTCGGGTGCGGTGCCCGACGGCACGCGTCAGGCCGGTCTGCTCGTCGTGCAGCTCGACGGCGTCGCGGAGCCCGTGCTCCAGCAGGCGATCGAGGCGGGCCTCGCCCCGACCATGCAGCGGTGGCTGACCGAGGGCTCGCACCGGCTCGAGCAGTGGTGGGCGCGCGTCCCGTCCACGACACCCGCGAGCCAGGCAGGGCTCCTGCACGGCGACTCGACGCAGATCCCCGCGTTCCGCTGGTGGGACCGCGGGCTCGGCCGGCTGGTCGTCACCAACCACCCGGTCGACGCGGCGCTCGTCGAGACCCGGCTGACGACGGGCAAGGGCCTGCTCGCGGGCGGCGGCACCGCGGTGTCGACGATGTTCTCGGGCGACGCCGCGTCGGCGTACGTCGTGATGAGCCGTACGCGCAGCCGCGGGCCCGACGGCGAGCGCGCCGGGCTCGGGCCCGGCCCGTCGTTCCTGCGCTTCTTCGCGAGCCCGTTCGTGCTCGCACGCGCGGTCAGCCTCTCGCTCGGCGAGATGGTCAAGGAGCTCTACCAGGCGAGGCGCCAGCGCGTGCGCGACGTGCGCCCCCGGATCTCCCGCGGCGGGTGGTACGTCGTGCTGCGCGGCGTCACCAACGTGCTCATGCGGGACCTGTCGACGTCCCTCGTCGCCGAGGCGCTCATGCGCGGCGACCCGACGATCTACGTCGACCTCGTCGACTACGACGAGATCGCGCACCACGCCGGCCCGACGCGGCCCGAGTCGATGCGCTCGCTCGAGGGGCTCGACCGCGTGCTGCGCACGCTCGAGGCGGTGTGCGCGGTCGCGCCGCGCTCGTACCGGGTCGTCGTGCTGTCCGACCACGGGCAGGCGCTCGGCCCGACGTTCGAGGACGTCGAGGGCCGCAGCCTCCTCGACACCGTGCGCGCGCTCATGGCGACGCCGGCCGCACCCGGTGTGCAGAGCGGCACCGGCGAGGACTGGGGCCCGCTCAACGCGCTCCTGACGTCCGCGTTCGGCGGCGGCCGCACGGCGACGGTCGTCGGGCCGGACGCCCGCGCGCGCGACACGGGCGAGGCGGCGGCCGGCGGTGACGTGCCCGAGGTCGTCGTCGTCGGGTCCGGCAACCTGGGCCTCGTGTGGTTCCCGCACGCACCGCACCGCCTCGCCCTCGAGGACCTGCAGGAGCGCTGGCCGGGGCTCGTCGTCGGGCTCGCGGCGGTGCCGACCGTCGGCGTCGTCGTGGCCGACACGCGCGACCGTGGGCTCGTGGCCCTCGGTGCACGGGGCCTCGTGCTGCTCGAGCAGGACGACGCCGAGCCGGAGGGCGAGGACCCGCTCGTCGCGTACGGCCCGCGCGGACGCGCCGACCTGGTGCGGGCGGCCCGGCTGGCGCACTCCGGCGACCTGCTGCTGGTGTCCACCGTGTCGGAGCGTGGCCACGTCCACGCGTTCGAGGGGCAGGTCGGGTCGCACGGCGGGATCGGCGGCGACCAGAACCGCGCGCTGCTGCTGCACCCGACGGACTGGCCGGTCGACGACGACCTGCGCGAGGACGTCGGGTCGCTGCGGATGCTCGTCGGCGCCGAGGCCGTGCACGCCCAGCTCGTGCGCTGGGCGACGGCGGCGGGACTCCGCCCGTGACCGCACCGACCGGTCCACCCGCACCGTCCGCACCGGCCGCGTCCGGCGCGGTCCGGGTCCGCTGGCTCGGGCACGCCACCGTGGTGCTCGACGTCGACGGGGTCCGGCTGCTGACGGACCCGCTGCTGCGCGGCAACGCCGGCCTGCTGCGGCGGCGCGGCGAGGCGCCCGACGCGACGCACTGGGAGGGCGCCGACGCGGTCCTCCTCTCGCACCTGCACCACGACCACGCCGAGCTCGGCTCGTTGCGGCTGCTGCCCGGCGCCCCCGTGCTGTCCGCGCCCGCGAACGCGCGGTGGCTGCGCGCGCACGGTGTGGACGGCGCGCTCGGGCTCCCGGACCACGTGTGGTGGCCCGTGCCCGGCAGCGACGTCCGCGTGCGGCTCGCGCCCGCGGTGCACGCCGACCGGCCGATGCCGCACCGCCCGAACAGCGCGCACGGCTTCCTCGTCGACGCACCGTCCGGCCGCGTGTGGTTCGCCGGCGACACCGCGCCGTACGCCGCGATGGCCGACCTGCCCGCGCTCCTCGGCGGGCCGGTCGACCTCGCGCTCGTGCCCGTCGGCGGGTGGGGGCCGCGGCTGTCGGGCGGGCACATGGACCCGTCGCAGGCCGCGCGCGTGTGCGCGCTGGTCGGCGCGCGGGCGGCCGTGCCGGTGCACTGGGGGACGCTGCACGCGCCCGTGTCGCGACGGCTCCCGCCGGGGTGGATGGACCGCGCGGGCCCGGCGTTCGCGCACGCCGCGGCGCGGTTCGCGCCACGCTGCCGCGTGCACGTGCTGGCGCCGGGGGAGCAGGCGGAGGTCCCGGGGGTCGCGGCGGCGGGTGGTGGCGCGTCGGCGGGGGCCGCGGCGCCGGGCGGCGCGAGGGCGGGGAGCGCGGCGGCGGGCGTCGGTGCGGACGCGGGGAGCGCGGCGGCGCCGGAAGGATCGTGACGGCGGTCGAGGGGCGCAGGGCCCTGCCGGGAGGACCTGGGGCCCCGGGACGTCCGGCGGAGGCTGAGGGCCCGTCCGTCGGAGGGGACGCGGCCGGTCCGCGCAGCTCGCCGGGGCGTGCGCGGCGGGCTGCGCGACACGCGCGGCGTGTCGTGCTCCGTCGAACACGTGTTCGGGTATCGTCGCCCTCAGGTGACACGGCCGAGCCGTCCACAGCCCCCGTCCGGCGCAGCCGGTCCACGGGTTGTCGGGGGAGCGGCCGGGATGTCGGTGGTCGGGCATAGCGTCACCTGCGACGAAGACCAGCCCCCGCAGGCGCAGCCGGACGCTGCTCGAACGACGAGGTGGAACATGCCCGCACCCCAGGACCGCGAGAAGGCTCTCGAGGCCGCTCTCAGCCAGATCGACCGCCAGTTCGGCAAGGGCTCGATCATGCGCCTCGGCGACGAGGGGCGTCCCCCCGTCGAGGTCATCCCGACCGGCTCCATCGCGCTCGACGTGGCGCTCGGCATCGGCGGACTCCCGCGCGGCCGGATCATCGAGGTCTACGGCCCCGAGTCCTCCGGCAAGACGACCGTCGCGCTGCACGCGGTCGCGAACGCGCAGAAGGCCGGCGGCATCGCGGCGTTCATCGACGCCGAGCACGCGCTGGACCCGGAGTACGCGAAGAAGCTCGGCGTCGACACCGACGCGCTGCTGGTCTCGCAGCCGGACACCGGCGAGCAGGCGCTCGAGATCATGGACATGCTGATCCGCTCGGGCGCGATCGACATCATCGTCATCGACTCGGTCGCGGCGCTGGTCCCCAAGGCCGAGATCGAGGGCGAGATGGGTGACAGCCACGTCGGCCTCCAGGCCCGCCTCATGTCGCAGGCCCTGCGCAAGATCACCGGTGCGCTCAACGCGTCGGGCACGACCGCGATCTTCATCAACCAGCTGCGCGAGAAGATCGGCGTGTTCTTCGGCTCGCCCGAGACGACGACCGGTGGCAAGGCGCTCAAGTTCTACGCGTCGGTCCGCATGGACATCCGCCGCATCGAGACCCTCAAGGAGGGCACCGACGCGGTCGGCAACCGCACGCGCGTGAAGATCGTCAAGAACAAGATGGCGCCGCCGTTCAAGCAGGCCGAGTTCGACATCCTCTACGGGGTCGGCATCTCCCGCGAGGGCAGCCTCATCGACCTCGGTGTCGAGCACGGCTTCGTCCGCAAGTCGGGCGCCTGGTACACGTACGAGGGCGACCAGCTGGGGCAGGGCAAGGAGAACGCCCGCAAGTTCCTCAAGGACAACCCCGACCTCGCGGACGAGATCGACAAGAAGATCAAGGAGAAGCTGGGCGTCGGCGCACGGGTCGACGCGCCCGCCGACGCACCGGCCCCGGTCGACTTCTGAGGCCCGGCTTGTCTCGCACGAGCACCGGATCCCGTCGTGGGCGCGCCTCCGAGCCGCCCGCGACGGGATCCGCCGCGCACGACGCGGAGCCGGACCCGGAGTCCGTGGCCCGCGCGATCGCGCTGCGGATGCTCACCGGTGCCCCGCGCAGTCGCGCACAGCTCGCCGAGGGGATGGCGCGACGCGACGTCCCGGAAGAGGTCGCGGAGCGCGTCCTCGACCGGTTCACCGAGGTCGGCCTCGTCGACGACGTCGCCTACGCGGAGAGCCTGGTCCGGACGCGACACGCGGAACGTGGCCTGTCCCGTCGGGCGCTCGCGGTCGAGCTGCGGCGCAAGGGCGTCGCGGACGAGGACGCGCAGCGCGCGCTCGAGCAGGTCGACGCCGACGACGAAGAGGAGGCGGCGCGCCACCTCGTGCGTCGTCGGCTCGCGTCGACGGTCGGGCTCGACCCCCAGACCCGGACGCGGCGGACGTTCGCGGCCCTCGGCCGCAAGGGGTACGCGCCGGGGCTGGTGTCGCGGCTGGTCCGCGAGGAGCTCGCGGCGGAGGGAGTCGACCCGTCCGGCCTGGCGGAGCCCGGGCTGGACTGAGGCGACCGACCTCGCGCGTGCGGACGTGCGACGGCCCCCGCGACGCAGGTCGTCGCGGGGGCCGTCGTCGTCGAACCGTCGCGGTGCGCGGCTGTGCGGGTGCCGCTGCGCCACCCGGCCGCCACGGGCGCCTCTGCCGAGTCGGTGCAACCTGCCAGTCGGTCAGGGTGCTCGGCGAGCGGCGTGAGGCGACGGCGTCAGGCGGAGGCCTGGGCGTCGGCGGTCGTGCCGATCTGCGCGGCCGACGCACCGTGCTGCACCTCGATGCGGCGCGGCTTGGCGTCCTCGGCGACCGGGATGGTCAGGGTGAGGACACCGTCGGTGTAGGTCGCGCTGATCGCGTCGAGCGCGAGGCCTCGCCCCACCGTGAGCTGGCGGGCGTACGTGCCGACGGGGCGCTCCTTCGCGAGCCACTGGACGTCCTGCTCGGTGCGCGACGAGCGCTGCGCACGGATGGTCAGCGTGCGGTCCTCGACGTTCACGTCGATCGTGCCCGGGTCCGCACCCGGCAGGTCGACGTGCAGCACGTAGTGGTCGCCCGAGCGGTACAGGTCCATCGGCATGGTCGCCGACGCGCGGTCGGCGGCGAACATCTGGCCGAGCATCCGGTCCATCTCCTGGAACGGGTCGAAACGGGTAGCCACGCCCCTCACCTCCTCGTCGTCGGGTCGCGGACCTCCCGCGACCCGGGTGCTTCCCGGCGTCCCTCGCCGGGTTCGGCTACATCTCCTGTGTTAGCACTCTCGACGGTCGAGTGCCAGTCGCTCGTGGGCGGTGTTCGCGCTCGGAGAACACGGCGGGTGCCCAGGGTGGTGTCGAACGGTCGCGTCGGGCACCACCGTGCCGAGCCTGCGCCGCGCCCGGCCCCGGTTGGGTGAGAATGTCGCCAGAGCCGGGAGCGCGCGCCGCGGGCCCCCGCACGACGGGAGGACACGTGGATCCAGGTCCCATCGCCACGGTGATCGGGCTGCTCGGTGCCTGCCTGGTGGCCCTGATCCTGGTGCTCGTCGCCCGACGCGAGGCAGCCGCCCAGCGCGCGCGTGCCGAGCAGGACGTCGCGAGCATCAAGGACGAGGCGCGCGCCCTGCTCGCGGACGCAGACCGGCGGGAGCGGCGGCTCGCGGAGCGCGAGCGTGCGCTCGCGTCGGACCGCGCGCAGGTCGAGGAGCTCGACCGCAAGGCGCGCAGCCGGGCCGAGGAGGCCGCAGACGCCCGGCAGGAGGCCACCCGCAGGCTCGACGACGCGCAGCGCGAGGCGGACCGCCGCCTCGCCGCAGCCGAGCGTGATGCCGAGGCTCGCCTCGCCGAGGCGGATGCGCTCGCCGGTCGTCGGATCCTCGAGGCCGAGCGTGACGCGGTCGCCGAGCTGGAGTCGACCAGCGGTCTGACACGCGAGGACGCGCTGGAGGAGCTCCGGCGGCGGCTCGTGGACCGGGCCGCGAACGACGCCGCCGCGCACGTCCGGCGCGCGGAGGCGCAGGCGCGCCGCACGGCTGAGGCGCGCGCCCGACGGATCGTCGCCACGGCGGTGCAGCGCACGGCCGTCGCCACGAGCGCGCAGGCGTCGACGACGTCGCTCCCGCTGCCGTCGGACGACATGAAGGGCCGCATCATCGGCAAGGAGGGCCGCAACATCCGCGCCTTCGAGGCGCTCACGGGTGTCAACGTGCTCGTCGACGAGCAGCCGGGCGCGGTCGTGCTGTCGTGCTTCGACGCGGAGCGGCGCGAGGTCGCCCAGGTCGCGCTCGAGGCGCTCATGGCCGACGGGCGCATCCACCCGCAGCGGATCGAGTCCGCGTACGCGGACGCGCTCGCGGCGGCGGACGAGCGCACGGACGCCGCGGGGCACGACGCCGCGGAGCGCGCGGGGGTCGCGGGCCTGCACCCGGACCTCGTGCGCACGCTCGGGCGGCTGCGGCTGCGGACGTCCTACGGCCAGAACGTCCTCGAGCACCTGGTCGAGAGCGCGCTGATCGCCGCGCAGCTCGCCGCGGAGACCGGCAGCGACGTCGAGGTGGCCCGTCGGGGTGCGTTCCTGCACGACGTCGGCAAGGCGCTGACCGCCGAGGTCGCCGGCACGCACGCGACGGTCGGCGCCGACCTGGCGCGGCGGCTGGGGGAGTCCGACGAGGTCGTCAACGCGATCGCGGCGCACCACGAGGAGGTCCCGGCGCAGACCGTCGAGGCCGTCCTCGTGCAGGTCGCGGACGCGATCTCCGCGGCCCGCCCTGGCGCGCGCCGCGAGGAGCTCGACCAGTACGTCGAGCGCATGGACAAGCTCGAGCAGCTCGTGTCGGAGCACGACGGCGTCCGTCGGGCGCTGGTCATGTCGGCCGGCCACGAGGTGCGGGTCGTGGTCGAGCCGTCGGCGGTCGTCGACTCCGACCTGCCGCAGCTGGCCGTGCGGATCGCGCGGCACATCGAGCGCGACCTCGCGTACCCGGGCGAGATCAAGGTGACAGTCGTCCGGGAGACGCGCGCGAGCGCGACCGCCGGCTGAGCAGCGCCCGCCGCGCCTGACGTCGGGCTTCCGGGCGTGGTCGACCCGGCCGGTAGGGCGTCCGGTGGGGCAACCTCGCGGCGACGTGGCCGCGCCCGGCCGGCGTCGACGGCCCTGCGATCGGCGCGTGCGACCCGTCCCCGTCAGCGGCCGGTGGACACGACCAGGCTCGGCGCCTCGACGCGGGCACGCCCGGCGGTGCGTCGCCCGACCCGCCCCGCGAGCACACCGGCGAGCCGCGTGAGGCCGTAGTTGATGACGATGAAGATCAGCGCGGCCACGACGAGCGACTGCAGGATGTTGCCCTGGCTGGAGCCCAGCCGGCGGGCCGCGTCGAGCAGCTCGGGGTACGTGATGATGTAGCCGAGCGCCGTGTCCTTGAGGATGACGACGAGCTGGCTCGCGATCGCGGGCAGCATCGCCAGCAGCGCCTGCGGGACCTCGACGAGCCGCAGCGACTGGCCTCGTCGCAGCCCGACGGCGAGCGCGGCCTCGCGCTGCCCGCGCGGCAGGCTGTGCACCCCGGAGCGCACGAGCTCGGCGAACACCGAGCCGTTGTAGAGGGTGAGCGCGAGCACGACCGCGACGAGCGGGAGGTCGCTCGGCTCGAAGAACTGCAGCTGGGCGAGCCCGAGCCAGAAGAAGATCATCATGAGCAGCACGGGGACGGCGCGGAAGAACTCGACGACCGTGCCGCTCGCGGCGCGCACCCAGGCGGACGCCGAGAGGCGTCCGAGGCCGAACACGAGGCCGAACAGCGCCGAGGTGACGATTGCGATCCCCGCGGCGCGCAGGGTGCCGACGAGACCGGGGAGCAGGTAGTCGACCCAGGGGTCGGGGGTGAGGAAGACGGTCCACAGGCTCGGCTCGAGCTGACCGTTGGCGCCGAGCCGCGACAGCACCCAGACGCCGATCGCGGCGACGACGACCGTCGCGGCGACGTTGACCCACACCATGCGCCGGCGGGTGCGTGGCCCCGCCGCGTCGAAGAGGACAGTCTCGTTCACCGTGCCACCGCCCATCGGCGTGAGAGGGAGGTCGTCGCGAGCCCGAGCGGCACGACGATGATCACGAAGCCGAGCGCGAACGTGAAGAAGATCAGCAGGATGACGTCGGGCCGGAACTCGATCATCGTCTTCATGAGGCCGGACGCCTCGGCGACCGACCCCGCGGCGGCGACCGTCGAGTTCTTGGTGAGGGCGATGAGGACGTTGCCGAGCGGTGCGACGGCGCCGCGGAACGCCTGCGGCATGATCACGAGCCGCGCCGCGGGCCAGAAGCCCAGCCCGATCGCGCGTGCGGCCTCCGCCTGGCCGACCGGGACCGTGTTGACGCCGGACCGCAGCGCCTCGCACACGAACGCCGCGTGGTAGACGGCGAGACCGAGCACCGCGAGGCGGAAGAAGTTGGTCTGGAAGTCCTGCGAGAGCTGGATGCCGAGCTGGCCCCAGAGCCCGAGCACGCAGAACACGACGATGATCGTGAGCGGCGTGTTGCGCAGGAGCGTCACGTACGTCGAGCCGGCCCATCGCAGGCTCGGGACCGGGGAGATCCGCATGACCGCGAGCGCGGTGCCGAGCACGAGGGCGAGCACGCCGGCGAAGAAGGTCAGCTGGATGTTCACCCAGAAGGCGCCGACCACGTCGAACTCGGCGAAGAGCGACGTGAACTGCGCCCAGGTGCCGTCGTCCACCGGCACTCCTCTCGTCCAGGGGGTGTCCGGGGCGGGGGCGTGAGGCCCCGGAGCGATGCGGCCGGGTGGTCCGCGCGACGTCGCCGCGCGGACCACCCGGCGTCACGGTCAGGCGCAGGCGGCCTGCGCGGGCGGGTTGAGGTCCGCGTTGAACTTGAAGCCGGACGCGCCGACGTTCTTGTCGAGGAGCTCCTCCCACGTGCCGTCGTCGATCATCGCGCCGATGGCCTCGTTGATCGCCTCGCACTGGTCGGAGTCCTTCGGCAGCCCGACGCCGTAGTTCTCCTCGGAGAACGGGTTGCCGACGACCTTGACCTTGCCCTCGTTGGCGGGCACCGCGGCGAGGCCGGCGAGGATGATGTCGTCGGTCGTGACGGCGTCGACCTGGCCTGCGGTGAGCGCGGTGACGCACTCGGCGTAGCCCGGCTGCTCGAGCAGGTTCGTGCCTGCGGCGTACTCGTCCTTGATGCGCTGCGCGCTCGTCGAGCCGGTGACCGAGCAGAGGTTCTTGCCCTCGAGGTCCTCGGGGCCCTTGATCGAGTCGTCGTCGGCCGCGACCAGCAGGTCCTGCCCGGCGACGAAGTACGGACCGGCGAAGGAGACGACCTCCTTGCGCTTGTCGGTGATCGAGTACGTCGCGAAGATCATGTCGACCTGGCCGGTCTGCAGCAGGTTCTCGCGCTGCGCGGACGGGGCCTGGACCCACTCGATCTGGTCCTCGGAGTAGCCGAGCGCCTCGGCGACGGTCCGGGCGACGTCGACGTCGAAGCCGGTGTAGTCCGAGCCGTCCTTGAAGCCCAGGCCGGGCTGGTCGAACTTGATGCCGATGCGGATCGAGCCCTCGGCGCCGCCGGAGGTCTCGGTCGAGTCGCCGGTGGCGCCGGCGTCGGTGTCGTCGTCACCACCGCCGCTGGAACAGGCGGCGAGCGTGAGCGTGGCGGCGGCCGCGAGTGCGACCAGTCGTCGTGCGCGCATGGTGGTCCCCTTCTTCTGCGTGGACGTGCGGTGTGTCGGTCAGAGGGTCGGATCGTGTCCGGGTGGGGTCGGGGGCGGGCTTCGGCCGGGTCGGGTCAGTGCGTGAGGATCTTCGACAGGAAGTCGCGGGCGCGGGCGCTCGTGGGCGCGGTGAAGAACGTCTCGGGGTCGGCCTGCTCGACGATCTGGCCGCCGTCCATGAAGACGACGCGGTGCGCGGCGCGGCGGGCGAACCCCATCTCGTGCGTGACGACGAGCATCGTCATGCCCTCGCGCGCGAGGCCGACCATGACGTCGAGGACCTCGTTGATCATCTCGGGGTCGAGCGCGGACGTCGGCTCGTCGAACAGCATGACCTTGGGGTCCATGGCGAGTGCGCGGGCGATCGCGACGCGTTGCTGCTGGCCGCCGGACAGCTGCGCGGGCAGCTTGTCGGCCTGGTCAGCGACGCCGACGCGCTTCAGCAGCTCCATCGCGCGCTCGGTCGCGACGGACTTCTTGACGCCCTTGGCGCGGATCGGCCCGAGGGTGACGTTCTCGAGGACCGTCTTGTGCGCGAAGAGGTTGAACGACTGGAACACCATGCCGACGTCGGCGCGCAGTCGCGCGAGCTCACGGCCCTCGGCGGGCAGCTCCTTGCCGTCGATGGTGATCGTGCCCGAGTCGATGGTCTCGAGCCGGTTGATGGTGCGGCACAGCGTCGACTTGCCGCTGCCTGACGGGCCGATGACGACGACGACCTCGCCGCGGCGCACCGTCAGGTCGACGGACTGCAGCACGTGCAGCGGGCCGAAGTGCTTGTCGACGCCGGAGAGGACGACGAGCGGGTCCCCGACAGGGCGGTCGGCGGCGGTGGGGGGCGGGTCCGTCGCGAGGTCAGCCATCCGTCGACGCTAGAGGGCACATGTCCGATCTGGCCACCCGTGGGGGTCACGGTTGTGCAACACCGCAGTCAAGTGCGCTGGCCGAGCGGTGCTGGACGTGGGTCCGCGACGCACGTGGCCGCAGCGTGCACCGTCGCTCCGGCGCGGTCGGGGACGGCGGTGCCGGGCGCCCGTCCGGCGGGTCGTACCCTTGTCGGTGATGTCCACGACCCTGCCCGCCCCGACGCCGCTCGACCCCGAGGTCACCGGCGCGTCGCCGCGCACCTACCTCGTCAAGACGCTCGGCTGCCAGATGAACGTGCACGACTCGGAGCACATGGCGGGCATGCTCGAGCAGGCCGGCTACGTCCCGGCGACGCCCGAGGACGCCGCGTCGGAGGACGCCGACGTCATCGTCATCAACACGTGCGCGGTCCGCGAGAACGCGGCGGACAAGCTGTACGGCAACCTCGGTCGGCTCGCCGGGACCAAGCGCGCCCGGCCCGGTATGCAGATCGCCGTCGGCGGCTGCCTCGCGCAGAAGGACCGTGCCGGGATCGTCGAGCGTGCGCCGTGGGTCGACGTCGTGTTCGGCACGCACAACCTCGACGTGCTGCCCGTCCTGCTCGAGCGCGCGCGGCACAACGAGCGCGCCGAGGTCGAGATCGCGGAGTCCCTGCAGGTCTTCCCGTCGACGCTGCCGACGCGGCGCGAGTCGGCCTACGCGGGCTGGGTGTCGATCAGCGTCGGGTGCAACAACACGTGCACGTTCTGCATCGTCCCGCACCTGCGCGGCAAGGAGCGCGACCGGCGTCCGGGGGAGATCCTCGCCGAGGTCGAGGCGCTCGTGCAGCAGGGCGCGATCGAGGTCACGCTGCTCGGGCAGAACGTCAACTCGTACGGCGTCGAGTTCGGCGACCGCGGCGCGTTCGCGAAGCTGCTGCGCGCGGCCGGCGCGGTCGAGGGCCTCGAGCGCCTGCGCTTCACGTCGCCGCACCCGGCCGCGTTCACCGACGACGTCATCGAGGCGATGGCCGCGACGCCGACCGTCATGCCGCAGCTCCACATGCCGCTCCAGTCCGGGTCGGACCGTGTGCTGCGCGCGATGCGCCGCTCGTACCGCTCGGAGAAGTTCCTCGGCATCCTCGACCGCGTGCGCGCCGCGATGCCGCACGCCGCGATCACGACCGACATCATCGTGGGCTTCCCGGGCGAGACCGAGGAGGACTTCGCGGACACCCTGCGCGTCGTCGAGGCCTCCCGCTTCGCGTCCGCGTTCACGTTCCAGTACTCGCCGCGTCCCGGCACGCCGGCTGCCGACCTGCCCGACCAGCTGCCGAAGGCCGTCGTCCAGGAGCGCTACGAGCGGCTGGTCGCGCTGCAGGAGCGCATCTCCCTGGAGGAGAACGAGGCGCAGGTCGGCCGCACGCTGGACGTGCTCATGGCCGAGGGCGAGGGTCGCAAGGACGGGGCGACCGAGCGTCGCTCCGGCCGTGCCGAGGACAACCGGCTCGTCCACCTCGCGCTGCCCGCGGGTCTCGCGCCCCAGGACGCGCCCCGTCCCGGTGACGTCGTGACCGTGACGGTGACGCATGGTGCGCCGCACCACCTCGTCGCCGACTCGGCCGCGACGGGCGGAACGTTCGCGGTGCGCCGGACGCGCGCGGGCGACGCGTGGGAGGCGCGGCAGGCCGGCGGCGACGCGCACGACCACGGCGGTGCGGGTGCGGCGTGCGGGACGGGTGCGCCGGCGCCGACCGGTCCCGTCGTCCTCGGGCTCCCGACGATCGGCGTGCGCGCCTGACCGCTGCGGCGCTCGACGGCGTGCGCTGCTGACAGCCTGCGCCCCCCGGCAGCCCGCGCGGCCCTCAGTTGTCGGGCAGGTCCGGCGGGGGAGCGTCGTCGCGCGGCAGCAGGCCCTCGAGCGCGGCGAACATCTGCACGCCCGTGCCGAGCCCGCACGCGACGAGCTGCGCGAGCTGCAGGTCGGTGACGCCCGGCTCGAAGTCGGCGGACACCTCGCTGTAGAGCGCGATGACGCCGTCCTCCTCGCGCAGGTACGCCTTGGGCCAGATGCGCTCGCGGTTCCAGTCGTTGACCGCGAGGCCGACGGCCGCACGCTGCTCGAGCGCGAACGTCCGGTGCCAGCGCCCGCGCACCTGGAGGATCTCCTGGTGCTCGCCGAGCATGAGGAACCAGAACCGGCTGCCGTCCCACGTGCCGGTGAGGTCGCCGTCCTCGTCGACGACGAACCGGTAGCCGCGTCCGAGCAGGTAGTCCCCGATGCGGTCCCGGGCGAGCGGGCGCGGCGGCTCGTCGTCGGCCGACGGTCGCTTGGTGGGCTTGGGCAGCCCGCCGAGGACCCGCAGCAGCCAGCCGGGTCCGCTCATCGTGCCTCCCGCCTCACGGTGCGACCCCGGCGGGGTCGGGATAGCGCTCGTCGAGCGCGTCGAAGAACATGCTGCCGGTCGACAGCCCGCAGAACAGCATCTGGCTGAGCTGGGCGTCGGTCGCGCCGTGCTCGAGGTCGGTCGCGACCTCGGCGACGACGTGCACGCGCCCGTTGTCGCGCACGCGCACGTACGCCTTGGGCCAGATGCGGTCGGCGTTCCACTCGTTGCACAGGTCGAGCACCTCCTCGAGGCGCTCGATGGCGATCTCCCGGTGCCACTGGCCGCGGACCTGCAGGATCTCGGCCCGCTCGCCGAAGAGGAAGAAGTAGAACAGCCGGCCCCGCCACAGCCCGCCGAGGTCGCCGTCGTTGTCGACGAAGTAGCTGAACTGGTTCTCGGTCATCCACGCCGCGATCCGCGCCGGGGTGACGGCCGTCGGCACGTCCTCGGCCGGCTCGGCGACGCCGAGCTCGCGCGCCAGCAGGGCCGCGACGCGCTCGTGCAGCTCGTCGTCCGTCGGCTCCGGCGCGACGACGTCGCGCGAGGCGTGACGCACCGGCCGCGGGCGGCGCGTGAGCCAGCGGCGGGCACGGTCGGCGAACGGTGCCATGCGGACGACCCTACCCGCGCCCGCCGACGCCGCGCGGTCACCGGCGACGGTCATCCGTCCGGCAGCAGATACGGTCGGGGGCATGCTCGTCGCCGCGGCCCTGGTGCCCGACACCGCCCTGCTGGTCCCGGGGGTCTCCGGCCGTCACGACGCCCTCCCGGCGCTGCGCGACGCGGCGCTCACGGCCGTCGCGCACGCGGTCGCGGAGGCCGCCTCGGTGGTGGTCGTCGCCCCCGCACCACGGGCGGCGGAGCCCGTCGGGACGCTGCGGGGGTCGCTCGCGGCCGTCGGCGTCCCCGACGCGCTGCTCGACTGGCCGGTCCCCGAGACCGTCGTCGGTGCGTCCGGGACGGCCGTCGTCCCTGCGGTCGCCTCGGCCGTCGCGCTGCACCTGCTCGCGCGTGCCGGCTGGGACGGGCCGCTGCGCGTCGTCGAGGTCGAGCGTGCCGCCGCCGCCGCCGGGCCCGCCGCGGCGCTGGCTGCACGCGGTGCCGAGCTCGTGGCCGACGCCGAGGGACCGCTCGCGCTGGTCGTCGTGGGGTCGGGCAGCGGTCGCCACGGGCCTGACGCCCCGCTGGCCGACGACGAGCGCGCCCCCGCGCTCGACGCGTCGCTCGCCGCCGACCTCGGGTCGGGCGACACCGGGGCGCGCACGCGGCTCGGGTCCCTCGACGCCGGCCTCGCCTCGGCCCTCGCGGTGTCCGGCTGGGCGCCCTGGCAGGTGCTCCTCGGCGCCGTCGGGCCGCGACCGGTCGACGCGACCCTGCTCGCCGAGGACGTGTCGCTCGGCGCGCACCACGCGGTCGCGCTGTGGCAGGTGCCGTCCGACAGGCCCGTCGCCGGCGCACCGGTCGGGACGTCCGCCGTCGACGGCACCACGACGCACCCGGGGGCGTCCGCGTGAGCCTCGTCGTCGCGGTGGTCGGCCCCACCGCCACGGGCAAGTCCGACCTCGGCATCGCGCTCGCGCTCGCGCTCGGCGGTGAGGTCGTGAACACCGACGCGATGCAGCTCTACCGCGGCATGGACATCGGCACGGCGAAGGTGCCCGTCGACGAGCGCCGCGGCGTGCGGCACCACCTGCTCGACGTGCTCGAGCCGTCGCAGGACGCGACCGTCGCCGACTACCAGCAGCGGGCCCGTGCGACGTTGGCCGACCTCGACGCGCGCGCTGCCCGCGCGGTCGCGGTCGGCGGGTCCGGGCTCTACGTGCGGGCGCTGCTGGACCACATGGAGTTCCCGGGGACCGACCCGGACCTGCGCGCCCGCCTCGAGGAGCGCGTCGAGCACGAGGGGTCGCGCGCGCTGCACGCCGAGCTCGCGGCCGCCGACCCGGTCGCGGCCGACGGGATCGGGCCGCGCAACGCCCGCCGCGTCGTGCGCGCGCTCGAGGTCATCGCGCTCACCGGACGTCCCTACTCGGCGTCGCTCCCGCAGCACGTCTACGAGGTGCCGGCCGTGCAGATCGGGCTCGACTGCGACCGCCCGACGCTGGACGCCCGGGTCGAGGGCCGCGTGGACCGCATGTGGGCCGTGGGTCTCGTGGCCGAGGTCGAGACGCTGCTCGCGCGCGGGCTCGGCCGGACGGCGTCCCGCGCGGTCGGCTACGCGGAGGTCGCCGCGATGCTCCGCGGCGAGCTCACGGAGCAGGAGGCGCGCGCCGCGACGACCGCCGGGACGCGACGCCTCGCCCGCAAGCAGATGGGCTGGTTCGGCCGCGACCCGCGCGTGCACTGGCTCGACGCGCAGGACCCGGACCTCGTCGACCGCGCGCTGGACCTCGTCGCGCGCGCCGACGCCGGGACGCTCGGGCCGGCCACCGACGACCCCGCGCCCCGCCGTAGTCTGGGGTCATGACGACCGTCCCCGTGTCCGCCGACGCGCCCGCCGACCTGACCCTCGCGGTCGGGCTGCCGGTGACCAAGGGCCACGGCACGCAGAACGACTTCGTGCTCGTCGACGACCGCGACGGTCTGCTCGACCTCGCCGCACCGCTCGTGCGCGAGCTCGCCGACCGCCGTGCGGGCCTCGGTGGCGACGGCGTCATCCGCCTGGTCGCGAGCCGCCTCGTCCCCGAGGGGGCTGCGGTGCTCGCCGAGGACCCCTCCGCGACGTGGTTCATGGACTACCGCAACGCGGACGGCTCGGTCGCCGAGATGTGCGGCAACGGCGTGCGCGTCTTCGCGGCGTTCGCGCAGCGCCTCGGCCTGTGGGACGCGGAGGGCGAGCTCGTGCTCGGCACCCGCGCGGGCGTCCGCCGGGTGCGCCGCGTGCCGGTCCCGGCGGGTCTCGACGACGACGTCTGGTACGCGGTCGACATGGGTCGCTGGTCCGTCCCCGGCGGCGACGAGGCCGTGCAGGCAGGCTTCGACGCGCAGGTGCACGTCGCTGGCCTCGACGACGTCCGGCCCGCGCTGTCGCTCGACGTCGGCAACCCGCACACGGTCCTCGCGCTCGCGGGCCCCGACGAGCTCGCCGCCGCGGACCTGACGCGCGCGCCCGAGGTCCGGCCCGTCCCGCCGTACGGCACCAACGTCGAGCTCGTCGTGCCGCTCACCGAGGACCGCGCCGCCGACGGCACCCTCGTCGGGCACGTCGCGATGCGCGTGCACGAGCGCGGGGTCGGCGAGACCCGGTCGTGCGGGACCGGTGCGTGCGCGGCCGCGATGGCGGTCCGGACGTGGGCCGGGGCGGGGGCACCCGACGTGTGGCTCGTCGACGTCCCCGGCGGCACGGTGCGCGTGACCGCGCTGCCGGACGGGCACGTCGAGCTCGCGGGTCCTGCCGTCCTGGTGGCGACCGCGACGGTCGACCTCGCCGCCGTCACGGGGGCCACGGGTCGATGACCGAGGCCGCGCGGACCGCCCACGCCGCGGGGGCCGGGCCGACGGCGGTCGCCGTCCCGGCGGTGCGCGGTCGCCGCCCGGGGCCGGTGCCGGACGTCGCGCTGACCTCCGACGACCTGGGCGCACCCCTCGGTGCGCGCGCGACCGTCGTGCAGTTCTCCAGCACGTTCTGCGTGCCGTGCCGCCGGACCCGCCAGGTCGTGGAGCACGCGCTGCGCACCGAGGACGGCGTCACGCACGTCGACCTCGACGTCGCCGACCACCTGGACCTCGGCGAGCGGCTCGCGATCCTGTCGACGCCCACCGTCCTGGTCCTCGACGCGACCGGACGCGTCCGTCGACGGGCGACCGGCGTGCCGTCGCTCGCGCAGCTGCGCGCCGCCATCGCGGAGGCGTCGGCGGTGGCGTCTCCCGAGGCCGCCCGGTCCTGACGGGCGAGACGTCCAGGGCGCCGAGGCGCCTCGCCGACGCCGGAGCGCGGGCGCCCGCCTCAGGCGTCCCGCACGACGAGGACCCGGAACCCCTTCGCGCTCGCGGACCGCTCGACCACGACGCCACCGCCGAGGGTCGCGGCGAGCCAGCGCTGCAACGAGTCGGCGCCGAGGTTCTTCCCGACGACGAGGTGCGCGTCGCCGCCCGGCGCACGTCGCGGCAGCCAGCGCAGCAGGAGCTCGTGCAGCGCCTCCTTGCCGACGCGGATCGGCGGGTTGGACCGGATCGTCGCGAACCGCACGTCGTCGGGGACCTCGTCGGGCAGGGCCGCGACGACGTTGCCGAGGCCGAGCGCCGCGGCGTTGCGCCGGACCAGGTCGAGCGCGCGCTCGTTCACGTCGACGGCCCACACGCGCGCGTCCGGGGACTCGAGCGCGAGCGCCAGCGCGACGGGCCCCCAGCCGCACCCGAGGTCGAGCAGGTCGCCGGTCGACGGCGGCGGGGGAGCGGTCCGCAGCAGGACCTGCGTGCCGTGGTCGACGTGGTCGGGGGAGAAGACGCCGCCCGCCGTCTGCACCTGCACCGGTCGCCCGGCCAGCTCGACGGTCAGCGTGCGCAGCTCCACCGGGGACGCGGGCTGCGCGGTGAAGTAGTGCTCCTGGCCGCTCACGGGCCGACCCTACCCGCGCACGCTCGGCCCGCAGCGAAATGGATCGCACCCCGGGGGAGCGCGTGCGACCCTGGAAGAGCAGCCGACGAAGCCGACCCGAGAGGCACCGCGTGAACGACCCGCAGCACACCACCCACGAGACCGAGGCCTACGAGCCTCGTAGCGTGCAGGACGTCGCCGACGACGTCGTCGCGCGTGTGCTCGCCCGGGCCGGCACCGCGCTGCAGGACGGCGGCACCGTCCACTCCACCTACGACGGGGACCAGCTCGACCTCGAGGAGCGCACGTCGCTCCGCCGGGTCGCGGGCCTGTCGACCGAGCTCGAGGACGTCACCGAGGTCGAGTACCGGCAGCTCCGTCTGGAGAAGGTCGTGCTCGTCGGCGTGTGGGGCACCGGCACCGCGGAGGACGCCGAGGTCTCGCTGCGCGAGCTCGCGGCGCTCGCCGAGACGGCCGGCTCCGAGGTCCTCGACGGCGTCATCCAGCGCCGCCGCACGCCCGACCCGGGCACGTACCTCGGCTCGGGCAAGGCCGCCGAGCTCGCGCTGCTCGTCGCGTCCGTCGGCGCCGACACGGTCGTGGTCGACGGCGAGCTCGCCCCCTCGCAGCGCCGCGCGCTCGAGGACATCGTGCGGGTCAAGGTCGTCGACCGGACCGCGCTGATCCTCGACATCTTCGCCCAGCACGCCAAGTCGCGGGAGGGCAAGGCGCAGGTCGAGCTCGCGCAGCTCGAGTACCTGCTCCCGCGCCTGCGCGGGTGGGGCGAGTCGATGTCCCGGCAGGCCGGTGGCCAGGTCGGCGGCGCCGGCGCGGGCATGGGCTCGCGCGGTCCCGGTGAGACGAAGATCGAGCTCGACCGGCGCCGGATCCGCAACCGCATGGCCAAGCTGCGCCGCGAGATCGCGGCGATGGAACCCGCACGTCTGACCAAGCGTGCGTCGCGTCGCAAGAACGCGATCCCGTCGGTCGCGATCGCCGGGTACACGAACGCCGGCAAGTCGTCGCTGCTCAACCGGCTGACGAACGCCGGGGTGCTCGTCGAGAACGCGCTGTTCGCCACGCTGGACCCGACGGTCCGCCGCGCCGAGACGACCGACGGGCGCGTCTACACGCTCGCCGACACGGTCGGGTTCGTGCGGGCGCTCCCGCACCAGCTCGTCGAGGCGTTCCGGTCGACGCTCGAGGAGGTCGCCGACGCCGACCTCATCCTGCACGTCGTCGACGCGTCCCACCCCGACCCGGAGGGGCAGATCGCGGCCGTGCGGCACGTGTTCGCCGACATCCCGGGGGCGATGGACGTGCCGGAGATCATCGTGCTCAACAAGGCGGACCGGGCGTCCGACGAGGCGATCACGCGGCTCCGGTCGCGCGAGGTGCACTCGGTCGTCGTGTCCGCCCACACGGGCGAGGGCATCGAGGAGCTGCAGGCGCTCATCGCCGACCAGCTCCCGCGGCCCGGCGTGGCCGTCGACGTCGTCGTCCCGTACGACCGCGGCGACCTGGTCAGCCGGGTGCACGAGCACGGTGACATCGACCACGAGGAGCACACGGCGCAGGGCACCGCGCTGCGTGCGCGGGTCGACCAGCAGCTCGCGGCCGAGCTCACGGCGGCGGCGGTCCGGACCGCCTGACCGACGGCGTGGGTGACCGCGACTACGCTGTCGCGGTGCCCGATGCGGAACCGACGGTCGACGACCTCCTGGACCTCGCCGTCGGCGCCCTCGGCGGCGCCCGCCGCGACGGTCAGCACGCGATGGCGCAGGCCGTCTCGCGGTCGCTCGAGACCGGCGAGCACCTGCTCGTCCAGGCGGGGACGGGCACCGGGAAGTCGCTCGGCTACCTGGTCCCGGCGGTCCGGCACGCGGTCCTCGCGGACGAGCACGTCGTCGTCTCGACCGCGACGCTCGCGCTGCAGCGGCAGGTCGTCACGCGCGACCTGCCGCTCGTCGCGGACGCGCTCGCGCCTCGGCTGCCCCGCCGGCCGCACATCGCGCTCCTCAAGGGCTGGCACAACTACCTGTGCGTGCACAAGGTCGCCGGCGGGTACCCCGACGACGAGCCCGGCACGCTGTTCGACCTCGGGGACCACGCGGGCGCCGCGGACCACCCCGCACCTGCCGGGGCGGGACGTCGCGACGGCAGCGAGTCGCTCGGCGAGCAGATCCTCCGGCTGCGCGAGTGGGCCGAGGAGACCGACACGGGCGAC
The DNA here is from genome assembly GCF_010119915.1 of Cellulomonas sp. H30R-01. Classification (NCBI taxonomy): domain Bacteria; kingdom Bacillati; phylum Actinomycetota; class Actinomycetes; order Micrococcales; family Cellulomonadaceae; genus Cellulomonas; species Cellulomonas sp. H30R-01. Next base: position 1,071,192 of record NZ_CP048210.1, read on the forward strand.
CGGGACGACCTCGTCCCCGGCGTGACCGACCGCGCGTGGCGCCAGGTGTCGGTGACGTCGCTCGAGTGCCTCGGCACCCGCTGCCCGATGATCGAGGAGTGCTTCCCCGAGCGCGCGCGGGCGTCGGCGCGCGAGGCGGACGTGGTCGTGACGAACCACGCGATGCTCGGCATCGCCGCCTCGGGCTCGCCGGGCGTGCTGCCCGAGCACGACGTGCTGATCGTCGACGAGGCGCACGAGCTCACGGACCGCGTCACCGCGCAGGCGACGTCCGACCTGTCGTTCGCGACCGTGGACCACGCCGCGCGCCTCGCGCGGCGGCACGGGGGAGTGCCGACGACGGACCTGGACGCGGCGGCGCAGGCGCTCGCCGCGGTGCTCGTCGAGCTGCCCGAGGGGCGGTTCCCCGACGGGCTGCCCGACGCCGCACGCGACGCCGTCGCCGCGGTCCGGGACGCGTCGCGCACGCTGCTGAGCGCCCTCAAGCCCGACTCCACCGCGGGGCGTCCTGCCGCGCCGGACGGCGGGCTGAAGATGGCCGCGTCCGCGATGCTCGCGCTGTTCGAGGTCGCCGACCGCATGGCCGCCGACCCGGAGGACAACCGCCACACGGTGCTGTGGTGCGCGCGGGGCGAGGACCGGCGCGGTGGCGTCCTCACGCGCCTGCACGCCGCGCCGCTCGCGGTGAACGGGCTCATCCGCACGAACCTGCTGGGCGGGCGGACCGGGGTGCTCACGTCGGCGACGCTCTCGCTCGGCGGCTCGTTCGACCCGGTCGCCCGGTCCGTGGGTCTCGAGGTCCGACCCGACGCCGAACCCGTCGGCCCGTCGCGCCTGCCGGGCACGCAGGACGACGCCGACGCGCTCGACGTCGCGACCGGCACGGACGCGGCCGACGACCCCGGGCCCCTCACCTGGCACGGCCTCGACGTGGGCAGCCCGTTCGACTACGCCCGGCAGGGGATCCTCTACGTCGCACGTCGGCTGCCCCCGCCCGGGCGCGAACCCGCGACGGATGCGCAGCTCGACGAGATCGAGGCGCTCGTCCGCGCCGCCGGGGGACGCACGCTCGGGCTCTTCTCGTCGCGCCGCGCCGCCACGGCGGCCGCGCTCGCGATGCGGGAACGGCTCGACGTGCCGGTGCTGCTGCAGGGCGACGACCAGCTCCCGACGCTCGTCGCGCGGTTCGCCGCCGACGAGCCGACGTGCCTGTTCGGCACGCTGTCGCTGTGGCAGGGCGTCGACGTGCCCGGGCCCGCGTGCCGGCTCGTCCTCATCGACCGCATCCCGTTCCCGCGCCCGGACGACCCGGTGCGCTCGGCCCGGACCGAGGCGGTCGCCGCCGCGGGCGGCAACGGCTTCATGTCCGTGTCCGCGACGCACGCCGCGCTGCTGCTCGCGCAGGGCGCGGGACGCCTGGTCCGCACGACAGAGGACCGCGGTGTCGTGGCCGTCCTGGACCCGCGGCTCGTCACCGCGCGCTACGGCGAGTTCCTCGCCCGGTCGCTGCCGGGCTTCTGGCGGACCACCGAGCGCGACGTCGCCGTGTCCGCCCTGCGCCGCCTCACCGGGGACGACTAGCCTCAGAGCTGCGCCGACGTGCGGCGCCGGTGCTCGTGGCCGGCGCCGACGCGCACCCCGACCGACCCGGACCCGGGCGGTCGCACGACGACGCGGGAGACCCCCATGACCGAGACCCCTGACCTCGACGACGCCGTGACGCCGCACGTCCCGCGCCGCCGGACGTCCAAGCTCGCGATCGTGGGGGCCGGCGCCGTCGGGTCGACGATGGCCTACGCCGCCCTGATGCGCGGTGCCGCCCGCACGGTCGCGCTCTACGACATCAACAAGGCCAAGGTGCAGGCCGAGGCGCTCGACCTGGGGCACGGCATCCAGTTCATGCCGATGGCCCAGGTCGTCGGGTCGGACGACATCGCGGTGTGCGCCGACGCCGACATCGTGATGTTCACCGCGGGTGCGAAGCAGAAGCCCGGCCAGACGCGCCTCGACCTCGCCGAGGCCACGATCTCGCTCGTCCGGAAGGTCCTCCCGGCTGTCGTCGAGGTCGCGCCCGACGCGACGTACGTGATGGTCACCAACCCGGTCGACGTCGTGACGTACGCCGCGCTGCGCATCTCGGGGCTCCCGCCGTCGCGGCTGTTCGGCTCCGGGACGGTCCTCGACTCGTCGCGGCTGCGGTACCTCATCGCGCGCGAGACGGGCGTCGCGGTGCAGAACGTCCACGCGTACGTCGCGGGCGAGCACGGTGACAGCGAGCTGCCGCTCTGGAGCTCCGCGAGCATCGGCGCGGTGCCGCTGCTCGAGTGGAACGGCCTCGGCGGGCGCGGCGGCGCGCTGACCTCCGAGGTGCGCGAGCGGATCGCGCGCGAGGTCGTGGACTCCGCCTACCAGATCATCGAGGGCAAGGGCGCCACCAACTACGCGGTCGCGCTCGCGGGGTCGCGCATCATCGAGGCGGTCCTCAACGACGAGTCCCGCATCCTGCCCGTGTCGTCCCTGCTCGACGACTACTACGGGATCTCCGACGTCTGCCTCTCCGTGCCCGCCGTCGTCGGTGCCAAGGGCGTCGAGGACCGGCTCGCGGTGCCGATGTCGGCGGACGAGCTCGCCGGCCTGCGCCGCTCCGCCGAGGCGGTCAAGGACGTCGCGCGCCAGTTCGGGTTCTGACCCGCGACCACCTCGCGGCCGCCGCTGCGCCCGTCGTGCGACGGCGGCCACGGGGTGGTGGCGCGGGTCGTCGGGCTCAGTGCGACCGGAGGGCGTCGATGAGCTGCGACTTGCGCATGCGCGACCGCCCCTCGATGCCCACGTCCGCCGCCTTCCTGCGCAGGTCGTCGACGGTCCAGTCGCCGTAGTCGCCCGAGCGGCCGCCCTTGCGGCCGACGGCCGACCGTGACGATCCGGCGGCGGCGTTGGCGATGCGCGCCGACTTCGCCTTGCTGTTCCCCTCGTCGCGCAGCCGCTCGTAGAGCTTCGCGTCCTTCACGCTGGGGCCGGGGTCTCGCATCCGTCCGGGCATCGTGGCTCCTCGGTCGGGCTCCGGGGCGTCGTCCTCACCCCGGACCAGGGTCGCGCCCACGTCGCCGAGCTGCACCCGGACGAGGACGAGGCCGGCGTCAGAGGCTGCGCAGGACGGAGACGACCCGGCCGAGGATCGTCGCCTCGTCACCGACGATCGGCGCGTAGGCGGCGTTGTGCGGCATCAGCCACACGTGACCGTCGGCGCGGCGGAGCGTCTTGACCGTCGCCTCGCCGTCGATCATGGCCGCGACGATCTCGCCGTTCTCCGCGACCGGCTGCCGGCGGACGACCACCCAGTCGCCGTCGCAGATGGCGGCGTCGATCATCGAGTCGCCCGCGACCCGGAGCAGGAACAGCTCACCGTCGCCGACGAGCTGACGCGGCAGCGGGAACACGTCCTCGACGACCTGGTCGGCCAGGATCGGGCCGCCCGCGGCGATCCGGCCGACGACCGGGACGTAGGACGGGCTGGGCACCTGCTCGTCGTCCCCGGTGACGGGTGCCGAGAACGGTGTGCGCGAGCCGTCGGGCGCCGTCCAGGTGGACACGCCGCGCGAGTCGTCGGGGTGAACGACCTCGATCGCGCGCGGTCGGTTCGGGTCGCGGCGCAGGTAGCCCTTGCGCTCGAGAGCCGTGAGCTGGTGCTTGACGCTCGACGGGCTCGTGAGGCCGACGGCCTCGCCGATCTCGCGCATGCTGGGCGGGTAGCCGCGCGACTCGACCGACGCCCGGATCGTGTCGAGCACCAGGCGCTGCCGCGCCGTGAGGCCGTCGGACCCGTCCGGCCCGTCGGGGAGCGCGTGGACGGTCGCCACCCGGTCCTGTGTGCCGGTCGTGGTGTCCCCGCTGGTGCTCACTGCAGCCCTCCTGACGTCGTCGGCCGGTCGCCGCCTGCTCGGTGCCGGACCGGGCGCACCGCTGCTGACCTGCGTCCGGGCCGGGCGGACCCGGGCGGTGTCAGTGGTCGGTGGTGCGCTTGTCCTGCGCGGCCAGCCTAGGCAGTGCGAGCAGCCAGATCAAACATCTGTTCGATCTCGTCTGGACGCGTGTCGGAGCCGGGTGGTAGACATCGTACAGACGTTCGACGAACAGACGTTCGAACATGACGGAGCGGAGAGTCGACATGAGCGCTGCGGTGCTGTCGCCGGCGGGGCCGGGAGCGGTGCGTCCGAACCTGCGGGTCGTCCGGTTGTCGGCGCCCCCCGCGTCGCGGTCCGTCGGACCGGCGGGCCGGACGTCGGTCGAGCCTCGTGCGGGGGGCGGCGGTGCCGCCGCCCCCACCGCCGCAGAGCAGGCGCCGCTGCGGTTGACGGCCCGCGGCCGTCTGGTAGTCGTCGTGCTCGGCCTGCTGCTCGCGATCGGTGTCTCGACGATCGCCGCGCGGGCGTCCGCGGACGGTCCTGTCAGCTCCGCGGTCGAGGTCACGCGTCACGTCGTCCTCGACGGGGAGACGATGTGGGGTCTCGCTCAGCAGGTCGCGGCACCGGGCGAGGACGTGCGCGACGTCGTGCTCGAGCTCGTGCGTCTCAACGACCTCCCGAACGCCGGTCTGATGGCGGGCCAGGAGATCCTCCTGCCTCGCTCCTGAGCCGCGGCGGTGCCCCTGCGGGGAAGGCGGGGGCGCCGCCGGGAGGAGCGTTGACGAGGGGGCTGTCCCTCAGTAGGTTAGGCTTACCTCATCGAACGGGCTGGGGGGCTCGTCGAGGGGTGGCCGAGGTGATGCCCGCATCGCCACGCGCCGCAGCACCGCGCCGGACCGAGGCGAGTCGGTCCGTGATCTGGGACGGCAGCGTCTCCGGGGAGGCGGCCGCGTCGAGCGGCCGCCTCCTTGCGCGCCAGCGCCTGACTCCGCGACCTCGCCCGCGACACCGGAGCGGTCGTTCGAGTGGTCAGGTCGGCGCGCCTTGCGACGCCGTGGGACGGTGTCCTAGCGTCGCCGGGACGAGGACGAGCGGGGGGCAGGGGCCTCGCTGTCCGTGACAGCGAGGAGACATCGCGGTGCACTGCCCGTTCTGCCGACACCCGGACTCCCGTGTCGTCGACTCCCGCACGTCGGACGACGGCTCGTCCATCCGCCGCCGCCGTCAGTGCCCGCAGTGCAACCGGCGGTTCACGACCGTCGAGACCGCGAGCCTCTCGGTCGTGAAGCGCTCCGGCGTCACCGAGCCGTTCAGCCGCGAGAAGATCGCCAACGGCGTCCGCAAGGCGTGCCAGGGGCGTCCCGTGAGCGAGGACGACCTCGCGCTGCTGGCGCAGCGCGTCGAGGAGACGCTGCGCGCGTCGGGTTCGGCCGAGATCGACGCGTACGAGATCGGCCTGGCGATCCTCGGGCCGCTGCGCGAGCTCGACGAGGTCGCGTACCTCAGGTTCGCGAGCGTCTACCAGGCGTTCGACTCGCTCGAGGACTTCGAGGCGGCGATCACCGTCCTCCGCGCGGACCGCGAAGGTCGCATCGAGGCGGCGGGCTCCGACTCCGTGGACGAGGTCGGTTCGGTCGCCGGCTCGACGAGCCCCGGCCCGACCGCCTGAGTCGGGGCGCGCCCTGCGTATCGGCGCGGCGGGCACGGCCGGAGCACGGCGCGACGTCACGTAGGTTCGTCCGGTGACACCTGACGACCTGCCGCTCCTGTCCGTCCCGTCCGCCCCCGCCGTGCTGCCCGACGGTTCCGCGGCCGTCGTGGCCGTCACGCACCCCGACCTCGAGACCGACGAGTACACCGGGCAGCTGTGGCTGGTCCCGCTCGTCGGCGACGCCGCGCCGCACCGGATCACCCGCGGGCACCGCGACACCGCCCCGGACGTGTCGCCCGACGGCCGCTGGGTCGCGTTCTGCCGTGCGGAGCCCCGGGGCAAGCCGCAGCTCTACGTGGTCGAGGCGACCGGCGGGGAGCCGGTGCGGCTCACGGACGCGCCGCTCGGGGTGTCGGCACCCCGGTTCTCGCCCGACGGGCGGCGGATCGCGTACCTCGCCCGCGTGCCGGAGGAGGGGCGCTACGTGGCCGGCGGCGACCCGGCCGGTGAGCCCGCGCGGCACATCACGTCGTTCCGGTACCGCGGCGACGGCGTCGGGTTCGAGCGGGACAAGCGCCAGCACGTCTTCGTCGTCCAGGTACCGACGGCGGACGGAGCGCCCGCGCAGCTGGCCCGGGTGACCGAGGTCCCGGAGTCGACGGCGCTGACCCGCGGTGACGCGGAGGTGCGCGGCGCGCGCTGGCTTCCGTCGGGCGACGCGCTGGTCGCGGTCGTCCCGCGGCACGCCGACCGGGAGGAGGACCTGCGTCGGGACGCGGTTCTCGTGCCCGCGGGGTCGTCGGCGGTCGACGTGCTCGACCTGGTGCCGGTGACCGACGCGGACCGGGGGAGCACCCTGGGTGTCGAGGCGGTGCTGCCGTCGGCCGACGGCACGTCGGTGTGGCTGCTCGCGACCGACCTCGGCGCGTCGGGCCACGACTTCGTGGCCGCGCAGGTCGGCCTGTTCCGCGCGGCGCTGCCGGTCGCGGGTCAGGAGCCCGCTGTGCCGGTGCGGCTGACGGACGCCGATGCGGTCGACCTCGACGCGGGCGTGCTCGCCGAGTCGCCCGACGGGCCGCTCGTGGCCGTCCAGCACCGGGGTGCGGTGCACCTGGCGCGGGTGACCGACGACGGTGCGCTGGTCACGCTGCTCGGGGACCGGCACGTCGTGTCGGGCGCGGCGGTCGCGTCGGGTGCGGTGCCGTTCGCCGTGGTCACCGCGGCGCACCCGACGTCGGCGGGCGACGTCCTCACGGTGCCGCTCGACGGGTCGGGTGCCGCCGCACCGCGCACCGACCTCTCGGCGCCGCTGCGGGGGGCGGGCGTTCGTGAGCCCCGGGAGGTGGAGGCGACCGCACCGGACGGCTACCCGGTCCACGGCTGGGTCGTGACGCCCGACCCGGAGCGGCACGGGCCGGGCCCGTACCCGACGATCCTCATGATCCACGGCGGACCGCACGCGCAGTACACCCACGCGGTCTTCGACGAGGTGCAGGTGCTCGCCGCGGCCGGCTGGGCGGTCGTGCTGGGCAACCCCCGCGGCTCGTCGGGGTACGGCCGCGCGCACGGCCGGGCGATCCACCGCGCGTTCGGCACGGTCGACACGGACGACGTGCTGGCGCTGCTCGACGCGGCGGCGACGCTGCCGGAGGTCGACGCGGACCGGGTGGGCGTGATGGGCGGGTCGTACGGCGGGTACCTCACGGCGTGGCTGACGACGCGCACGGACCGGTTCGCGGCGGCGGTCGTCGAGCGCGGCTTCCTCGACCCTGTGAGCTTCGTCGGCTCGAGCGACATCGGCTGGTTCTTCGGTCTGGAGTACCTGGGTGACGCGGCCGACGAGGACGGTGCGCGCGCGGTCGCGGCCCAGTCGCCGATGGCGCACGTCGGCGCGGTGCGCACGCCGACCCTGGTGATCCACTCGGAGCAGGACTGGCGGTGCCCGGTCGAGCAGGGGCAGCGGTGGTTCGTCGAGCTGCGTCGGCGGGGTGTCGAGGCGGAGCTGCTGCTGTTCCCGGGGGAGGGCCACGAGCTGACGCGGTCGGGGCGCCCGCGGCACCGCCGGCAGCGCTTCGAGCACGTGCTCGCGTGGTGGGGGCGGCACCTGCCGACCTCCTGACGGCCCGCCGGGCCGAGCCTCAGCGGTCGCTCGACCGCGGCCCCCAGAGGTTGACACCCGCATCCACCGCGTGGGCGTCGACCGCGGCGATCTCGTCGTCGTCCAGGGGAGCCGCGGTCGCCGCGGCGAGGTTGTCCTCGAGCTGCTGGACGGTGCGCGCGCCGACGAGGACCGAGGTCACGCGCGGGTCCCGCAGCACCCAGGCGAGCGCGAGCTGCGGGAGCGTGCGCCCACCGGCGCGCGCGACGCCGTCGAGCGCGCGCACGTGGTCGAGCACCTCGGGGGTCAGCCACTCGGGGCGCAGCGGCCCACCGCGCGCGGCGCGCGAGTCGGCGGGGACCCCGTCGAGGTACCGGGGCGTGAGCATGCCCTGGGCGAGCGGCGAGAACGCGACGACGGCCATCCCGGCGTCCCCGGCGACGTCGAGCAGCGACCGGCCGTCGGCGCCCGGCGTCTCGACCCACCGGTTGAGGATCGAGTAGGCGGGCTGGTGCACGGCGAGGCGGACCCCGAGCCGTGCGGCGACGTCGAGCGCCTCGCGCGTGCGGTCCGCGGAGTACGACGAGATGCCCACGTGCACGGCCTTGCCCGCGCGGACCGCGGCACCGAGCGCACCGAGCGTCTCCTCGAGCGGTGTCGTCGGGTCGTAGCGGTGGCTGTAGTACACGTCGACCGCGTCGACGCCGAGCCGGCGGAGCGACTCGTCGAGCGAGGCGCGCAGGTACTTCGCGGACCCGTGCTCGCCGTACGGGCCGGGCCACGCGCGGTACCCGGCCTTGGTGGTCACGACGAGCTCGTCGCGGTGACCGCGCAGGTCCGTCGCGAGCAACCGTCCCACGGTCTCCTCGGCGGCGAACGGCGGCGGACCGTAGTTGTTCGCGAGGTCGAGGTGCACGACGCCGCGCTCGACCGCGTGCAGCACGACCTCCCGCTGCTGCGCGTACGGTCGCGCCTCGCCGAAGTTCTGCCACAGCCCGAGCGAGACGGCCGGGAGCGAGAGACCGCCCGCGCGCCGGTGCGGGAGGGGCGGCGGTGCGGTGCTCACCGCTCGACCGTACCGCGCACGCGAGGACGACCGACGGGCCGTGAGGCCGCGCCGGCCGCCGCGCTCGTCGCACGGCGCGCCTGGGACGACGCACGGCAGGCCTGGGACGACACGGGTGCCCCAAACGGGTGGCGCGGCCGCGCGCGGTCCGGGAGGCTGGACCGACGCGCCCCCCGGGTGCGTCGACGGACCGAGTCACACCGAGGAGTAGCCGATGAGCAACGACAGCGCGAAGCCGGCAGCGGAGGCGGTGAGCGAGGACGCCAAGGCGAAGTTCCGGGAGGCGCTCGACCGCAAGAAGGCGGCGCAGCACCGGACGGCCGCGGGCTCCACGAACACCGGGCAGGTCCACGGGTCGGAGACGGCGGGTCCGGCCCAGCGCCGGTTCCAGCGCAAGTCCGGCTCGTCCTGAGCCTCACCCGCACCGCATGACGAAGGGCCCCGCCGGCGACCGGTGGGGCCCTTCGTCGTGCACGGGCCAGCAGCGGTGACCGCCGCCGTGCACGAGGCTCAGGACAGCAGGCGCAGCCGCACCGTCTCCGGTCGCGACGAGAGCGCGTCGACGACGGCCTGGTCGACGGCCGAGCCGGCGTCGGTGACCACGTAGCCGAGGTCGCCGCGGGTCGCGAGCAGCTGGCCCTCGATGTTGACGCCGTGCTCGGCCAGCGTGGCGTTCACCGCCGCGAGCACCCCGGGCACGTTGCGGTGCAGGTACGCGAGGCGGTGCACGCCCGGCTGCTGGTCGAGCGCGAGGTTCGGCACGTTGACGCTGAGCGTCGTCGAGCCGGTCGACAGGTAGTCGCGCACCTTGTTCGACACGAACTGGCCGATCGCCTCCTGCGCCTCCTCCGTCGAGCCGCCGGTGTGCGGCGTGAGGATGACGTTCGGCAGGCCGCGCAGCTCGGAGTCGAACGGGTCGCCCTTGCGCTTGGGCTCGACGGGGAACACGTCGACGGCCGCGCCGCTCACGTGGCCCGACACGACCGCGTCGCGCAGCGCGGAGTAGTCGACGACGAACCCGCGCGACAGGTTGAGGAACACCGCGCCCGGGCGCATGCGCGCGAACTGCTTGGCACCGAAGAGGCCCGCGTTGCCGCTGCGACCGTCGACGTGCAGCGTGACGATGTCGGCCGCCTCGAGCAGCTCGTCGAGCGTGTCCATGCGGCGCGCGTTGCCGAGCGCGAGCTTCTCGGCCGTGTCGTAGAAGACGACGGACATGCCGAGGTTCTCGGCGAGCACCGACAGCTGGGTGCCGATGTTGCCGTAGCCGATGATGCCGAGCGTGCGGCCGCGGACCTCGTGCGCGCCGGTCGCGGACTTGTTCCACACGCCGTCGTGCATGGCCTTGTCGAACTCGGTGAGACGGCGGGTCAGCGCGATGATCTCGGAGATCGCGATCTCGACGACCGAGCGCGTGTTCGAGAACGGCGCGTTGAACGTCGCGACACCGCGTGCGGCCGCGGCGGCGAGGTCGATCTGGTTGGTGCCGATGCAGTACGCGCCGATCGCGACCAGGTCCGGCGCCTGCTCGAGCACCGCGGACGTCACGTGCGTCTTGGAACGGATGCCGAGGAGCTGGACCCCCTCCAGGGCCTCGACGAGCTCGTGCTCGTCGAGCGCACCCGTGCGGGTGGTCACGTCGTAGCCGGCGGACTCGAGGATCGAGCGCGCCTGCGGGTGGAGGTTCTCGAGCAGCAGGGCCTTGGGCACGTCCCTATGGTGCGCCCCGTCCGGCCCGCGACCCAAGACGGTCCGGTCCTCGGACACGACGCGCCCGCGGTGGCGACGCGTCAGTCGGTCGCCCAGCCGGCGGGCAGCGGTGCGCTGTGGAGCACGCGCAGCGCGCGCGTCGGGCGCGTCATGGCGACGTAGAGGTCGCCCGCGGACGCGGCGAGCACGTCGGCGGGCTCCACGAGGACGACGACGTCGAACTCGAGGCCCTTCGCCTCGCGCGGCGTGAGCAGCACCAGCGGCGCGTCGAGGTCGGCGCTCGTCGCACCGGCGCCCAGCACCGCGGGCGTGCCGGCGTCGCGCAGCGCCTCGTGCACGCGCCCCAGGTGCTCGGGGGTCGCGACGACGGCGACGCGCCCCGCTCCGGAGGCGTCGCTGACCTCGGTGACGGCCTTCTCGGCGTACCGCGCCGCCGCCGCACCGACCGCGTCCGCCCCGACGGCCTCCACGACGAGGGCGTCGGGCACGTCACGTGCGGAGGTCAGCGGGCTGACGGGCAGCCCGGCGGCGACGGCGACGCGACGGGCCGTGTCCGCGACGACCGCGGGCGTCCGGTAGTTCACGGTCAGCTCCGCGAGCCGCCACGACGAGCGCAGCACCGGGTCGAGCATGCGCGCCCAGTCGCGTGCACCGGCGGCGGCGGTCGTCTGGGCCACGTCGCCGACGATCGTGAGCGACCGCGTGGGCACACGTCGCAGCAGCGCGCGCCACGCCATGGCCGACAGCTCCTGCGCCTCGTCGACGACGACGTGCCCGTAGGTCCAGCTGCGGTCGGCGGCGGCGCGCTCCGCGGTCGTCAGCGCGGGACCGGACGACGCGAACCGGTCGGCGAGCATCTCGGCGGAGACGAGCGCACCGCTGCCCGTCGACTCGAGCACCTGACGCGCGTACTCGAGCTCCGACTGGCGGCGCTCGGCCGCCGCGCGGGCCTGCGCGCGCACCGCCTGGTCGTCCTCGCCCAGCAGCTCGGCGGCCTCGTCGAGCAGCGGCACGTCGGCGGGCGTCCACGGGGCGTCGGGGTCGCGCGCGAGCAGCCGGCGCTGGGCGGGGGAGAGCTGCGGCGCCGCGGACTCGAGCCGCCACGGCTTGGCCCACAGGTCGGCGAGCAGCTTCTCCGGGGTCAGCGGCATCCACGCGAGGTTGAGCGCGATGCGGATCTCGCGGGTCGTACGGAGCTCCTCGACGATCTCGCCGCGCTCGTCGGAGGGGATCTCGCCGCCGAGCTGCTGCACGTACTGCTCGGCGAGCCGCGCGAGCATGTCGCGGACGAATCCGACGCGCGCGAGGTTGTGCGGCCGGTGGTTGCGCCGGGCCCGGGCGATCGCCGACGCGACGTCCTGCGGCCGCACGACGATCGTCCGGCCGTCGACGCGCACCGTCGTCGCCTCGGCGGGTACCCGTTGCCGGTCGCGGACGGCACGCCCGACGACCGACGCCATGACGGCACGTCCCTTGAGCTCGGCGACCGCCTCGGGCTCGGTGCCCGTCGCGACGATGCCCGGGACGAGCTCGGCGACGGTCGTCGTGACCACCCCCGTCTCGCCCAGGGACGGGAGCACCTGGTCGATGTAGCGCAGGAACGTGCGGCTCGGCCCGACGAGCAGGACGCCGGAACGCTCGAGCACGCGGCGGTGCGCGTACAGCAGGTACGCCGCGCGGTGCAGCGCGACCGCGGTCTTGCCGGTGCCCGGCCCGCCCTGCACGACGAGGGCGCCGGTGAGCTCGTCGCGGATGATCCGGTCCTGCTCGGCCTGGATCGTCGCGACGATGTCGCCCATCCGCCCGGTCCGCCCCGCGGCCAGGCCCGCGAGCAGCGCACCCTCGCCCGACAGTCCCGAGAGGCGCGCGTCGTCGCCGTCGGCGAGCAGGTCGAGGTCGAGCACCTCGTCCTCGACACCCGTGACCGTCCGCCCGCGCGTGACGACGTGCCGTCGCCGCACGACGCCGTCGGGGTGCGCGGCGGTGGCGCGGTAGAACGGCTGCGCCGCGGGTGCGCGCCAGTCGGTGAGCAGCGGCGACTGCTCCTCGTCGGTCAGGCCGATGCGTCCCACGTACCGGCGCACGCCGTCCTCGAGGTCGAGCCGCCCGAACACCAGGCGCTCCTCGACGGCCTCGAGCTGCGCGACGCGGTCCTCGTACAGCGTCGCGAACGCGTCGCGCTCGCTGCGGTTCTGGGGCGACCCCGAGGGACCGGACCGGCGGACCCGTGCGAGCCGGTCGCGCGTCTGGGCGCGCAGGTCGTCGAGCCGCGCGTAGAGCCCGTCGACCGTCTGCTGCTCGGCGGCGAGCTCTGCCTCGATTCCTGCCACGTGCGCGATCCTCCGTCCGCGGAACGGTGCTCCGCTCGAACCTGCCGCCCGTTCACCCGGTCGGGTCGACGGGCGCCGAAAGCGGCCGTCCATTGTCCACCACGACGGGGACGCCTCGCACCGTCCGGTCGGCGGCCCGCCCGGCGGTGGGGGACGCACGAAGGCCGCGCGGGGCCTACGCTTCCCCCAGCCCGACGAGAGGAGACCCGTGACCCACGCGACGACCGCGGGCGACGACGCCCGCGGCACCGCCACGCCCGGTCCCGTCGGCTCCCGGGACGGTGTCGTCCGGATCCTCCTGGTCGAGGACGACGACGGCGACGCCCTTCTCGTGCGGGAGCACCTGAGCGACGCCGGCCTGCCGGTCGACCTCGTGTGGGTGCGCTCCCTCGACGAGGCGCTCGAACGGCTGGACGTCGACTGCGTGCTCCTGGACCTCGGCCTGCCCGACGCGATGGGGATCGGCGCGCTCGAGCGCCTGCTCGGCGCCGGTGCCCCCGCGGTCGTGGTGCTGACGGGACTCTCGGGCGCCGACGCCGGCGTGCAGGCCGTCGCCGCGGGTGCGCAGGACTACCTCGTCAAGGGCGAGGTCGACGGCGAGCTGCTGTCGCGCTCGGTGCGGTACGCCGTCCAGCGACGTCGGCTCGAGGAGACGGACCGCGCGCTGTACCGCAGCCTGGTCCGGGCGGAGGAGACGACGCGCCTGGAGCGCGCGCTGCTGCCGACGCCGGCCGTGCGCGACGACAAGCTCGAGGTCCGGGTCGGCTACCGCGCGGGTCGCGACGGCCTCCTCGGCGGGGACTTCTACGACGTCGTCGAGCTGCCCGACGGCCACGTGCTCGCGCTCGTCGGCGACGTGTGCGGGCACGGCCCGGACGAGGCCGCGCTCGGCGCGACGCTGCGCACCGCGTGGCGCACGCTCGTGCTGGCCGGGACGCCCGCGGCGGAGATCCTCGGCCTGCTCGAGCGCGTGCTCGCGTTCGAGCGCGCGCGACCCGAGGTGTTCACGACGGCGACGATGCTGGTCGTCGCGCCCGACCGCGCGAGCGCCGACCTCTACCAGGCGGGTCACCCCGTGCCGTTCCTGCTCGGCCCGCCCTCGGCGCTCCTGCCGACGCAGCGCCGCGGCCGCGCGCTCGGCATCCCGGTGCAGGGCGGCTGGGAGCCCGAGCGGCTCGAGCTCGACGGCGACTGGCGCATCCTCATGTACACCGACGGGCTGCTCGAGGCGACGGTGCACGGCGGGCCGGAGCGCGTCGGCAAGGCCGGGCTGCTCGCGGTCGTCGACCGCGTCCTCGCGACCGAGCGTCGCGGCACCGCCGACGCGTGTGCCGACGACGACCCGGTCGACCCCGTCGACCTCGTCGAGCGCGTCCTGCACGAGGTCCGCGGCCTGCACGGCGGCGACCTCGTCGACGACGCCGCGGTCGTCCTGCTCGGGTGGGGTGCATGAGCGCTCCGACCACCCCCCGCGTCGGCGGGCGCGTCACGCTGCGCCGTCGCCTGCTCAGGCTGCTCGTGACGGCGGCCGCGGTCCTCGCGCTCGTCGTGGTCGGCGCCGCGGTCGTCCTCGGCCGCGTCGTCGAGCGGCAGGACGCCGTGACGCAGACGTACTTCGAGGCGATCACGCAGGCCGACGGGGCCTACATCCAGCTCGTCGACGCCGAGACGTCGGTCCGCGGGTACGCGCTCACGGGCGACGAGGTCACCCTCGAGCCCTACCACCGCGCGCTCGCGGACGACCTGTCGTTCCGGGTCCTCGCCGAGCGCGAGCGCGAGCACGGCGCCGACCCGGAGCTCGCGGCCGCGGCGCAGGCCGCCGCCGACGCCGGCGCGCGCTGGAATGAGGAGTTCGCGCAGCCGACGATGGCGCAGGTCGCCTCGGACGGCACCGCCGCCGTCACCACCGAGGAGATCGAGGCCGGCCGCCAGCTCTTCGACGAGGCGCGCGCGGAGGCCGAGACCTACATCTCGCTCCTGCGCGACCGCCGCACCGCGGCCGTCGACGAGCTCTCGCACTGGATGCTCGTCGCCGCGCTCTCGGTGATCCTGCTGGTGGTCGCGGCGATCGGTGTCGGCGTCGCGCTCTGGGTGGCCCTGCGCCGCTGGGTGCTGGAGCCCCTCGACGAGCTCGCGACGGACGCCCGGGCGGTCGCGTCGGGCGAGCTCACGCACCCGGTCGACACGACGGGACCGGGCGAGATCGCCGACCTCGCCGACGACGTCGAGCGGATGCGCGTCGCGCTCGTGACCGAGGTGCGCGCCGTCGAGCAGTCGCGGTCCGAGATCGCCGAGGCGCACGACCAGCTCACCGCCCAGGCGGAGGAGCTGCGCCGCTCGAACCGCGACCTCGAGCAGTTCGCGTACGTCGCGTCGCACGACCTGCAGGAGCCGCTGCGCAAGGTCGCGAGCTTCACGCAGCTGCTGCAGAAGCGCTACGGCGGCCAGCTCGACGAGCGTGCCGACCAGTACATCGACTTCGCCGTCGACGGCGCGAAGCGCATGCAGCGGCTCATCAACGACCTGCTCGGCTTCTCCCGCGTCGGGCGGCACGGCGGCGAGGTGACCGACGTCGACCTCGACGCGGCCTTCGCGGAGGCCGTCGACAACCTCGAGGAACGGATCGCGGAGACGGGCGCGGTCGTCACGCACGACCCGCTGCCGACCGTGCGCGGCGAGGAGGCCCTGCTCGTCCAGCTCTTCCAGAACGTCGTCGGCAACGCCGTGAAGTTCCGGGCTCCCGACCGCGTGCCGCACGTGCACGTCAGCGCGCGTCAGGTCGGCGACGAGTGGGAGCTCGAGTGCCGGGACAACGGCATCGGGATCGACGCGCAGTACGCCGAGCGGGTGTTCGTGATCTTCCAGCGGCTGCACGCCAAGGACGTCTACGAGGGCACGGGCATCGGGCTCGCGCTGTGCAAGAAGATCGTCGAGTTCCACGGCGGCCGCATCTGGATCGAGCCGTCGCAGGACGTCGGGACCCGTATCCTCTGGACGTTGCCTGCACCGGCTTTCGACACCCTCACCGCCTGAACGGAGCTCCTGTGCCCTCCAGCACCAAGGTCATCGACGTCCTTCTCGTCGAGGACGACCCGGGCGACGTCCTCATGACGCGTGAGGCCTTCGAGCACAACAAGGTGCGCAACCGGCTCTGGGTCGTGGCTGACGGCGTGAGCGCCATGGAGTTCCTCCGCAAGGAGGGTGAGCACACCGACGCGCCGACGCCGGACCTGATCCTCCTCGACCTCAACCTGCCGCGCATGGACGGGCGTGAGGTGCTGCAGGCCCTCAAGGTCGACGAGTCGCTGCGGTCGATCCCGGTCGTCGTGCTCACCACCTCGGAGGCCGAGGAGGACGTGGTGCGCAGCTACTCGCTGCACGCGAACGCGTACGTCACCAAGCCCGTCGACTTCGACCGGTTCATCGACGTCGTCCGCCAGATCGACGAGTTCTTCGTCGAGGTGGTGCGTCTCCCCGGTCGCTGACGCCGCGGGGAAGACTTCCGACCGTCCCGACGTTGTGGCGGGCAGGCCCACCCGCAGCGGGTGGGCGGTCGGAGGAAGGCGAACGCCCACGATGTTGGACCCCAGCGAGATCTACGACGTCGACCCGCAGACGGCTGCGGCGCTCGCGGAGCGCGCCCGGGAGGGTTCCGGCCCGGTCCTGGTGCACGCGGTGCGCGGGTTCGTCGACGCCGGCAGCGCGGGGCAGCTCGTCGCGGAGCACCTCACGGAGGAGCTCGGCGCGACGCGCCTCGTGACCTTCGACGTCGACCAGCTGCTCGACTACCGCTCGCGCCGCCCGGTGATGACGTTCGACTCCACGACGTGGAGCGACTACGCGGAGCCCGAGCTCGTCGTCGACGTCCTCGAGGACGCGGCCGGCGTCCCCTTCCTGCTGCTGCACGGCTCCGAGCCCGACGTGCAGTGGGAGCGGTACGTGGCGGCCGTCCGGCAGATCGTCGAGCGCTTCGACGTGCCCCTGACGATCGGCGTGCACGGCGTGCCCATGGGCATCCCGCACACGCGCCCGATCTCCGTGACGGCGCACGCCACGCGACCCGACCTGGTCGCCGACCACGCCTCGTGGTTCGGCCGCGTCCAGGTCCCGGCGAGCGCGAGCGCGCTCCTGGAGCTGCGCCTCGGCCAGTCCGGGCACGACGCCATGGGCTTCGCGGTGCACGTCCCGCACTACCTCGCGCAGTCGTCGTACCCGCAGGCGAGCGTCGCGGCGCTCGAGGGGATCGAGCGGGCGACGGGTCTGGACCTGCGCGTCGCCGCACTGACCGAGGCGGCGAAGGACGCCGAGCGGGAGATCGAGCGTCAGGTCGCGGGCTCCGAGGAGGTCTCGACCGTCGTGCGTGCGCTCGAGGAGCAGTACGACGCGTTCGCCCGCAGCATCGGCCGCACGAGCCTGCTCGCCGGGACGACGGACCTCCCGACGGCGGAGGAGCTCGGCGCGGAGTTCGAGCGCTTCCTCGCGGAGCAGGGCGGCGACGACCCCCGCTGAGCGTCGTCGCGACCGTTCTGCGACCGAACGTTTACCGGATCGTTGTCGAGTCGCGTCGTGCACGTGCCCGAAATCGTGGCGTGGCGTAGGTCACCGTGCGAGGATGCAGTCGTTGCAGTGACGTACTCGTTTGACCGGCGCCGGCCCGCTCACCTGGGCTTCGGTACCTTCCAGCCGCAGGGCTGGTCCACCCGGTGCAGGACGTGAGGCATTGCGGCACGGCGCGGGCAGAGGGTCTGGGCCGTCACACCGGTTGGACAGAGGGAAACGGTCATGGCACAGGGTGCTGTCAAGTGGTTCAACGCCGAGAAGGGCTACGGCTTCATCGCGCAGGACGGCGGCGGCGCTGACGTCTTCGTCCACTACTCCGCGATCGACACGCAGGGCTACCGCTCGCTCGACGAGGGCCAGCGCGTCGAGTTCGAGATCACGCAGGGCGACAAGGGGCCGCAGGCGGAGCACGTCCGCCCGCTCTGACCCCGCCCGCGCGCCGTCCGGGCGCGCAGCACGGTTCCCACAGGGCCGCACCTCACGAGGTGCGGCCCTGTGCGTCGTCCGGGGCACCGTCCGGCACCAGCCCCCGCACCGGCACCGGAGCCGTGCGCGTGCCGGGCTCGGTGCCGGGCGCGCCGGCGTGGCCCGGGTGCGGGTCGTCGTCCGGGTCCTGCAGGACTCCCGCGCCACCGATGAACGCGGCCACGTCGTCGCCGTGCAGCAGGCGGGCCGGCGCGGGCAGGCTCCGCACCGTGCGGGCCAGCGCGGGCGAGCCGAGCAGCTGAGGGTCGTCGGTGGCCGCGAGCACGACGTTGCCGTAGCCACGCCCCCGCAGCAGCCCGGGCTCGGCGACGACCGCGACGTCGTCGAACACGTCTGCGAGGGTCGCGGCCTCGGACCGTGCACCGGCGAGCGGGGGCCGGTCGGCGCAGTTGACGAGGTAGACGCCACCGGGCCGCAGCACGCGCGCGACGTCCGCGACGACCGCCCGCGTGCGCACGTGCGGCGGCGTCGTGTCCCCGGAGAAGACGTCCCGCACGACGACGTCCGCGGACCCGTCGGCCAGCCGGGCGAGCTGCTCGCGCGCGTCGCCCGCACGGATCCGCAGCGCGGGGGCGCGCGGCAGGTCGAACCATCCGCGGACCAGCTCGGGCAGCGCGGTGTCGAGCTCGACAGCGACTTGCTGGGAGCCGGGGCGCTCCGCGTCGACCGCGCGTGCGAGCGCGCAGCCGCCCGCGCCGAGGTGCACGACGGACAGCGGCGAGCCGGGCGGGCCGACACGCTCGATGACGGCGGCCATCTGCTGCATGTACTCGAACACCAGCCGTGTCGGGTCCGCGGTGTCGAGGTAGGAGCTCGGCACGCCGTTGACCAGCACGGTCACGCCGTCGGGGTCGTCCGGGTCACGGACCAGCTCGACCGTGCCGGTGGGGATCGTCACGGGCCCGGTCGGCCACGGCGTGCGGGTCGTCGACCGCCCCGGCCGTGTGGGTCCCCGGTGCGATCCTGAGGTGCGGCGGGCGTTCCGGTCGGGCATGCCCCCACGCTACGGCGTTGACGGGATCGAACACCTGTTCGATACTGGAGGAGGTGGAGGGAGACGCG
Source organism: Cellulomonas sp. H30R-01 (assembly GCF_010119915.1). Lineage (NCBI taxonomy): Bacteria > Bacillati > Actinomycetota > Actinomycetes > Micrococcales > Cellulomonadaceae > Cellulomonas > Cellulomonas sp. H30R-01. The sequence continues at coordinate 1,090,057 of NZ_CP048210.1, forward strand.
ATGGGCGCCACGACGGTCGGCAGGGACGGGCAGGGCGCTGTCGTGCAGCGTCTCGACGCCGCACGGACGGCGCCGCGCGCCGCGGAGCTCCTCGGCCGCGCCGACGCCGAGCTGCTCGCCGCCCAGTTCTCGTCGGAGGCGTGGGAGCAGTTCTCGCACGCGCACCTCGCGGCGCTGCGGGCGGGCGCGGCCGTGATCGCGTCGCGCGGCCGTCCGGCGGGTCGCCGCGCGCTGCGGACCGTCTGGGAGATCCTCGACGTCGTGGCACCCGAGCTCGCGACCTGGAGCGGCTACTTCGCGGACGCGGCTCCGCTGCGGTCGGCGGTCGACGCCGGCCGTTTCGACGCCGTCACCCCGGCACGCGCCGAGCAGGCGGTGTGCGCAGCCGAGGACTTCGTCGACGCGGCGCGCGCCCTGGTCGAGGCGTCCTCGACCGCGCTGCCGGGCGCACCACGCATGCTCGCGGTGACTGCCTCGTGAGCCGAGGTCCCCGGGCCGCCGCGGCCCGGCGCGACTGGGGCCGCGAGGAGGACGGCTGCTCGATCCTCCACGTCGACATGGACGCCTTCTTCGCCTCCGTCGAGCTCGCCCGGCGGCCGCAGCTGCGAGGGCTGCCGGTCATCGTCGGGGGCGCGCAGCGGGGCGTCGTGCTCGCGGCGACGTACGAGGCGCGGGCGTTCGGCGTGCACTCGGCGATGCCGATGGCGGCGGCCCTGCGCATGTGCCCGCAGGCGGTCGTCGTGCCGCCCGACCACACCGCGTACCGCGACGTCTCACAGGGCGTCATGCGGATCCTGCACGACGTGACCGCGCTCGTGGAGCAGGTGAGCGTCGACGAGGCGTTCCTCGACGTCGCGGGCGCCCGGCGCCGGCTCGGCCCTCCGACCACGATCGCGGCCGAGATCCGCCGGCGCGTCCACGCCGAGTTCGGCATCACGTGCTCGGTCGGCATCGCCGCGAACAAGTTCGTCGCCAAGCTCGCGTCCGGCCACGCCAAGCCCGACGGCGTCCTGCTCGTGCCGCGCGCGGCGACGCTCGACTTCCTGCGGGTCCTGCCCGTCGGTGCGCTGTGGGGCGTGGGGGAGCGGACGGAGGCCGCGCTCGCGCGCTGGGGGATCCGGACGGTCGCGGAGCTCGCGGACAGCGACGTCGCGACCGTGCAGCGCGCCGTCGGCAAGGTCGCGGGCGCGCACCTGTTCGACCTCTCGTGGGGGCGGGACCCGCGACCCGTGCAGCCGCACCGCGAGGAGAAGTCGATCGGCGCGGAGGAGACGTTCGTCGAGGACGTCGCCGACCTCGCGGTCGTCCAGGCCAAGGTGCTCGAGCTCGCCGACCGGTGCGCGACGCGCCTGCGCCACAAGGAGGTCGTCGCCCGGACCGTGACCGTCAAGGTCCGCACGTCCGACTTCCGCACGCTGACGCGCTCGCGGACGCTGACGACGCCGAGCGACGTCGGCCGCGAGCTCTACCTCGTCGCGCGCGAGCTCGTCGCCGGCGCGGACCTCGGAGGGCTGCCCGTGCGGCTCGTCGGCGTGCGCGCCGAGGGTCTCGAGCCCGCCGCGGCGACCGTCCGGCAGCCGACGCTCGAGGAGGCGGTCGCGGAGCCGACGCCCGACCGACGGGACGCCGAACGGGTGATGGACGAGGTGCGGGCGCGGTTCGGGGCCGCTGCCATCAGGACAGGTGTCCATTCATCCGACCCTGAGGCGCGCTCGACTACCACCTTCGTTCCCGCGGATCTATCCTGAACCCGTCACGGATCCACAGCCCAACGGGGGTCGGAATGCCTCTCTCCGAGTACGAGCAGCGCGTACTTGAGCAGATGGAGCGCCAGCTCACCTCTGACGACCCGCGCTTGGCCAACACGCTCACCCAGCGTGGCCGCCGGCCCGTCAGTCGGTATCTCATCGCCGGCGGCGGCGCAGCCGTCGGCCTGCTCCTGCTCGTGCTCGGTGCCGCGGGAAGTCTTCCGTGGCTCGGCGTCGTCGGTTTCGTCGTGATGTTCGCGGGCGTCGCGTTCGCGTTCGCCGACCCGCACCGCGGCGCGCGACGACACGGGCCGCAGGGGGTCGTCCAGGCGGACGGCGCCGTCCGCCGTGCACCGCAGGCGCGCAAGAGCGGCTTCATGTCGCGTCTCGAGGAGCGCTGGGACCGCCGTCGGGGTCAGCAGGGTCGCTGATCCGTCGGTCGGTCTGATCCGGCGCACCGAGCCGCGAGGGCGCGTCATCGGGCATCGGCGTCGACGCGTCTGTCTGGGCCTCGTCCCGGGTGCACGACGACCCGTCATCGTGGGTGCGCGACGGGCCGTGGCACCGCGCGGCCTGAGGTATGCCGCTCTCGCCTGGCACCGCCGTCACCCTGAGTGCGCGACGTGCCGTCGCGCTGCGCAGCCTGAGGTGCGTCGCCCGCATCCGGCACCGCGGTCATCCAGAGTGCGCCATGTGCCCGCTGCGACGCCTGAGGTGCGTCGCCCGCGTCCGGCACCGCGGTCATCCGGGGTGCGCGGCGCGCCGTCGCACGGCAGCGCCTGAGGTGCGGCGCTCGCGTCCGGCACGCGTACGCCGGAGCGGCCCCTCGCGTCGAGGCGCCGTCAGGACGAGGAGCGGCCCGCACCCGTGAGCACCGACCCCACCCCGTCGACGATCTCGTCCGTCCAGCGCACGAGCTGGTCGGGGTCGACGTCACCCGGGACCGGCGCGTACCGCTGACGCTCGACCGTCCGCGCGAGCGCGCGCAGGGCGGCCGCGGTGACCTCGTCGAGGTCGGCGCCCGACGTGGCGCGCACCTGGTCGTGCACCGCCGCGACCGCGTCGCGCGGGGTCGTCGAGTCCGACCACGACACGCCCTTCGCGGCGAGCCGCCGGCGGGTCCGCAACCAGGCGCGCTCGGGTGTCTCGTCGGCGCGGGTGCGCGTGCTGCGTCGGACGAGCGACAGGCCGACGACGACGAGGACGAGCACGATCCCCCCGATGACGCCCACACGGGTCCAGCTCGCGCCGGCCTCCTCCTGGGCGGTCGGGCCGGACGGTGCGGGTGCGGTCGTGGCGGCACCGGTCGGCGCGGCGGCCGCGGACGGGATCGCCTCGTCGGGCTGGCTCGCGGGTGCGTCGACGGCGCTGAACGGGTCGCTCCAGACGGGCGGGAGCCCGGCCTGGACCGCGGGGGTCGGCTCGAACCGCACCCAGCCCTGGTCCTCGAAGTACAGCTCGGGCCACGCGTGCGACTTGCGGCCGGTGACGACGTACTGACCGTCGCCGTTCGCGTCGCCGGGCAGGAAGCCGACGCCGACGCGCGCGGGGATTCCGAGCATGCGGGCCATGAGCGTCATCGACGTGGCGAACTGCACGCAGTACCCGCGCCGGGACTGCAGGAAGTCCCACACGGCGTCCTCGGTGCGCGCGGGTGCGATCCGGGTGTCGTACGTGAAGTTCGTGCCGGCCCGGAAGTAGGACTGCAGCGCCATCGCCTGCTGGTACGGGGTCTCGGCGTCGGCCGTGATCTCGCGTGCGAGGTCGGCGATCTGCTCGCGGTGGTCGGTGCCGGGCACCTCGAGGGACGCGCCGCCGTCGTCGGGTGTGCCGACGGGTGCGTCCTCGAGGTCGTCCGGCATGAGGTCGGGGACCTCGACGACCATCGAGTAGCGCATGCCGTCGAAGGTGCTGCGGCGCCCGACGACCTCGTCGCGGAGCTCGTCGTAGCTCCAGCCGCCCTCGACGGTGACCGTGCGGGGAAAGGTGCTCACGGGCAGGCGTCGTTCGCGGAGCGCGCCGACCTCGACGTCGACGGTGGCCAGCGTGCCGCGCGTGGCGTCCGGGGCGCCGCCGCGCAGCGCGGGGTCCGAGGCGAGGAGCTGGCCGGGCTCCCACGTGGACAGGTCGAGGGTGTCGTCGCGCTGCCACTCCCGGCCGTCGAAGGTCGTGAGCGTGAAGGCGCGCAGCGGGCCCACGATGCGCGCGGTGACGACGACGGCGTCGTCGCTCGGGGCGGGGACGGGGACCTCGAGCGCACCGGTCGCGTCGTCGTCCGGCTCGGCGTCTGGCTCGGCGGCGTCCTCGGGCGCCACGACGGTGTACCGCAGCACGACCTGGCCGGAGCGGGTGCCGAGGCTCTCGCGCAGGTCGAGGTTGTCGGACAGCTGCAGGGGGCCGACGGGGCCGTTGCCGAACGTGGGCAGCGCGAGCGAGGCCCACCCCGGCAGCGCGGCGACGACGGGACCGGCGACCAGGGCGAGCACGACGACGGCGACGGCTCCGGCGAGCGCACCCCCGGTGCGGCGGGCGCGGTCGCTGTGCGCGGTCGTCGGCGTCGCGCTGAGCGCGAGCAGCAGCAGGTAGGCGAGGCCGGTCCAGGCGACCGCCCAGCTGTTCGCGGGGAAGCCGAGCACCACGGTCGGGGTCCACAGCGCGAGGAGCGGGATCCCGGCGAGCGCGGGGATGCCGATCCCGACGGCCACGAGGTCGGTGACGAGCAGCACGAGGACGGCGCCGGCGACGACGAGGAGCTCGGCGGGTCGGACCCCCGCCATCGGGACCAGCGACGCGTTGATGACGGCGGCGCCCTCACGGGCGGTCGCGAGCGTGCGGTCGAGCGAGCCGAGGTCCGGCAGGACCTGGATGCGGCCCGGGGGAGCGCCGTACCGGACGAGCAGCCCGGCGGCGAGGACGACGAACCCGACGAGGGTCGGCGCCCACCAGGACCGGGTGACGGCGCGCGTGCCGGCCACGACGCCGGCGACGAGGAGGACGGCGACCCAGGTCACCGTGAGCCAGCGGCCCGGCTCGATGAGGTTGGACAGCGCGGTGACGGCGGCGCACGTCGCGATCGCGCACAGCGCGGTGGCGATCAGGCTGCGGGGGCCGCGAGGCACGCGCCCGGGTGCGGCGTTCACCGGGCGCTCCCGAGCAGCCGCAGCCAGCAGGCGACGATGTCCTCGCCGGGGGAGACCGTGCACGCGCGCCATCCCGCCCGGCGCAGGGCGTGCACGGTGTGCTGCGCCTCGCGCTCGTGCGCGGGGGACGCGCCGTCGGTCCGGACGACGGCCCAGCCCTGGGCGCCGTCGGCGACGTGCGCGAGGGCGGCGCGGGCGCTCGCGCCGAGCGGACCGAGGACCGCGAGCACGATCTCGCCGCCCGCGTCGGTCGTCTCGAGCAGGTGCGCCGCGTCGAGGAGGTGGCTCTCGGCCTCGTCGGACGTGCGCGGCGCCTCGAGGTCGACGGTCGAGTCGAGCAGCGCGGTGCGGGCCGTCGGGCCGGTGCGGGCCTGGTGGAACGCCGACGGGGTGGCCGCGCGCCCGCCGACGAGCCGGACGGGGTGGCCGCCGTCGAGCATCGCGAGCGCCATCGACGCGGCGAGGGAGATGGTCCACTCGAGCGCGGTCAGCTTCGCGGGCAGGTCGAGCAGCACCGACACGGGGCGCATCCCGGCGCGCTCGTCCGACCGGACCATGAGGGCCCCGCGCCGCGCGCTGCTGCGCCAGTGCACGCGACGCAGGTCGTCGCCCTCGCGGTAGTCGCGCAGGGACGCGTCGTCCGTCGACGGCGTGCGGGCCCCGAGCGCGACGCGGTCCGGCTCGCCGACCAGCACGTCGGACGCGGTGGGCAGCGCGACGATGGCGGGCCACACGACGACCTCGGCGTGGTCGCCGAGCGTGGCGCTGGACCGGGCCACGCCGAACGGGTCGCCGCGCGTGACGACGAGCGGGCCGAGCTGCCAGCGCCCGCGCCGGGCCGCGTCCACCTGGTAGGAGACGGTGACCTGCTGCGGCGAGCGCTGGACGCGTGCGCGCAGCGGCCGGCCGCCGGAGAGCTCGGTGGCCGCCTGCTCGGAGAACCTCAGCCCGGCGAGGCGCACGCGCGCGGCGGGGTCGGACGCCTTGATCCGCACGTCGACCCGTGCGTGCTCGCCGGCGTGGACGGGGTTGGGCTGGACGTCGCGCGCGACGGCGAGCCGGTGGCGCCCGCGGCCCGGGTCGAGCATCCCGACGAGGACGCACGCGCCCACGACGAGCAGCACGACGAGCGTGCCGATGCGCACGAGGTCGACGGCCCCGAGCCCGACGCCGAGGAGCCCGAGGGCGACCCCGCCGAGCCCGAGCGCCCAGCCTCGACGCGTGGGCCGCAGGCCCATCAGCCGATGGCGCGTCGGGCGCGCGAGGCGGTCGCGGTCAGCGACGCGGACACGGGGAGCGGCGTGCGCTCCACGATGTCGGCGACGATGTCGCTCGTGCTGCGCCCGGAGAGCCGGGACTCGGTGCTGGGCAGGAGGCGGTGCGCTAGCACGGGCTCGGCGAGACTCTGGACGTCGTCGGGGAGGACGTGGTCGCGTCCGTCCATCGCGGCGACCGACTTGGCGGCGCGCAGCAGCTGGATCGCGGCGCGGGGGGACGCACCGAGCCGCAGCCCGTGGTCCTGACGCGTCGCGGTGACGAGGTCGACGACGTACCGCTTGACGGCGGGCGCGGCGAAGAGCCGGCGCGTCGTGGCGATGAGCCGGGCGACGGCCTCGGCGTCGGTGACCGGGCGCAGCTGGTCGAGCGGGTCGGACGTCTCCTGGAGGTCGAGCATGTCGAGCTCGGACTCGACGCTCGGGTAGCCGACGGTGAGCCGTGCCATGAAGCGGTCGCGCTGCGCCTCGGGCAGCGGGTAGGTCCCCTCCATCTCGACGGGGTTCTGCGTCGCGACGACGAGGAACGGCCGGGGGAGCGGGTAGGTGCGGCCGTCGACCGTGGCCTGCGCCTCCTGCATGCACTCGAGGAGCGCCGACTGCGTCTTGGGCGACGCGCGGTTGATCTCGTCGCCGATGACCACGTGCGCGAACACGGGTCCGGGCCGGAACTCGAACTCGTGCGTCTGCGTGCGGAAGATGTTGACGCCGGTGAGGTCGCTCGGGAGCAGGTCGGGCGTGAACTGGATGCGGCCGACGGGGCAGTCGATCGTGCGCGCGACCGCCTTGGCGAGCGTCGTCTTGCCGACGCCGGGGACGTCCTCGAGGAGGATGTGCCCCTCCGCGAGCAGGACGGCGATCGTGGTGCGGACGAGGTCCGGACGCCCGGTCACGACGGACTCGATGCCGGCGCGCATCCGGCCGGTGGTGTCGACGACGTCGTCGAGCTCGCTCGACGACGGCACGGCCTGCAGCATGACGCCTCCCTTGGCGGAACTGTGACGAGCCTAAAGGAATCAGGCCCGCGCCGACCGTGAGTCCTCGCCCCACTTCCCTCCACCGGCGGGCGAAACCTCACCACGTCCCGTCGGCGGCCTGCGCCGAATCGCGAAGTTCCGCCCGAAGAGCGCGGTTGTCGTGGTGCGTGCGACACGCCCCGGACGGGTGAACCCCCAATTCCGCTCCACTTCTCACCACCGCCTCTGACCTGCGCCTTCACCGTTCCCGACGGGTGAATTCACGCACCTTTCCAGTAGCGGGTGGAGGGAAGTGGAGTACCGTGGAGGCACGTGGTGAGGCGGGGAGAACCCGCGACAGGGACCGGGAGGGAGGCGTGGTGACGCATGACTCGTCGACCGGCCTCTTCGGGTCCTTCGCGCCCTTCCTCGGGACGTACACACCGCGCCTGGACGACAAGGGCCGGCTCATCCTCCCGGCCAAGTTCCGCGGCCAGCTCGCCCCGGGGCTCGTCATGACGCGCGGGCAGGAGCGCTGCCTCTTCCTGCTGCCGATGGACGAGTTCCGCCGCATGCACGACCAGCTGCGGCAGGCGCCCGTGACCAGCAAGCAGGCGCGCGACTACCTGCGCGTGTTCCTGTCGGGCGCGAGCGACGAGCTGCCCGACAAGCAGGGCCGCATCTCGATCCCGCCGGTGCTGCGCAAGTACGCCGGGCTGGACCGGGACGTCGCCGTCATCGGCGCGGGCACCCGCGTCGAGATCTGGGACCTGCAGGCGTGGGAGACGTACCTCGCCGAGCAGGAGGCCGGCTACGCCGACACGGCGGAGGAGGTCTTCCCGAACGGGCCGTTCTGAGCACCACGGCCCGCGCCCCGCCCGTCCGTCCGTCCGTCCCACGAACCCTCGCTCCGCCCGTCGAGACCTCCCCCCGTCCGCTCTGGCGCACTTCCCCGGTGCCAGAGGGTCGGTGGGGGATCTGGCCGGACGGCGGAGGGACCGTCCGACCACCACCCCCACACCCCTGACCGGGCACACCCGTACCCGCAGCCGGCGCACCCGAAGGAGGCAGCGATGGACGAGCGACGCGACGACGCCGCCACCCGGCACACGCCGGTCCTGCTCCAGCGCTGCCTCGACCTGCTCGCTCCCGCGCTCGCCGCGGAGGGTGCCGTGATGGTCGACTCGACGCTCGGCATGGGCGGGCACACCGAGGGCGTGCTGCGCGCGTTCCCGCACGTCCGTGTCGTCGGCATCGACCGCGACCCGCAGGCGCTCGACCTCGCGGGCCGTCGGCTCGCGCCGTTCGGCGAGCGGTTCACGGCGGTGCACGCGGTCTACGACGAGATCCGGGACGTGCTCGACGACCTCGGCCTCGCGCACGTGCAGGGCGTCCTCATGGACCTCGGCGTCTCGTCGCTGCAGCTCGACGAGCGCGAGCGGGGCTTCTCCTACGCGCACGACGCACCGCTCGACATGCGGATGGACGCCACGCGCGGCCTCACCGCGGCGGACGTCGTCAACACGTACGAGGAGCGCGAGATCGCGCGCGTCCTGCGCGAGTACGGCGAGGAGCGGTTCGCGCCGCGCATCGCCCGCTCGATCGTCCGGGCCCGCGAGAAGGCGCCCCTGGCCCGGACCGGCGAGCTCGTCGACCTCGTCCGCGCGGCCATCCCGGCGGCGACCCGCAAGACGGGCGGTCACCCGGCCAAGCGCACGTTCCAGGCGCTGCGCATCGAGGTCAACGGCGAGCTCGAGGTCCTCGAGCGGGCGCTCCCGGCGTCGGTCGAGGCCCTCGCCGTCGGCGGCCGGATCGTCGTCGAGGCGTACCACTCGCTCGAGGACCGGCTGGTGAAGCGCACGTTCGCCGCGGGTGCCACGTCGAGCGCACCGCCCGACCTCCCGGTCGAGCCGGAGACCCACGCGCCGTACCTGCGGCTCGTCACGCGCGGTGCGGAGGAGGCCGACGAGGCCGAGCTCGCCGCGAACCCCCGCTCGCAGTCCGTGCGCCTGCGCGCCGCCGAGCGGACCCGACCGACCCCCGACCACCTCCGTGGTGGCACCCCTGGCAGGAGGGCAGCATGAGCGCAGAGGCGACGGCGCGGGTCAGCGCCGCTCGGGCGTACCCCGCGGCACGGCCGCAGCCCGCACCCGCACCGCGGCTGCGGCTGGTCCGGGCACCGCAGACGGCGCGCACGCGCGTGCCGTTCGTGCTGGCCTGCATGGCCGTGCTGACGCTCGCGCTCGTGTCCGCGCTGCTGCTGAACACGCAGATGGCGCAGGGCGCGTACGAGAAGTACGGCCTGACGAACGAGCTCGGCCGGCTCAACCAGGACGCGAAGGACCTGCAGGCGCAGCTCGACCAGAAGGCGTCGCCGGCGCAGCTCGCCGCCGCGGCGCGTGCGCTCGGCATGGTGCCCGCCGACGGCACCGGCTGGGTCCGCGTCGCCGACGGCACCGTGCAGGGCTCGCCGGCGCCGGCTGCCGCGGGCGGATGACGACGCGCGTCGGCGGGTCGCCGCGGGTCCAGCCGCGTCGCCCGCAGACTGGGGGCATGCCACCGCACCGCACGTCCAGCGCGCCCACGCGCGGCGGGTCGGCGCGGCAGGCGACCCCGCGGCCGACGGCGCAGCCGCGCACCATCGACGTCGTCCCGCGTCCACGGACCGGGGCTCCCGCCCCGCGCCGTGGCGGCGGCACGCCCGTCCGCGGTGGCGGGGGAGGTCGGCCGCCGAGGAACGTGCGCACGGGCGCGCGGGCGCGGATGGCCTTCCTCACCGTCGTCGTGCTGCTCGTCCTGTCGGTGTTCACCGGGCGGCTCGTCTGGGTGCAGGGGATCCGGGGCGACGCGATCGCGGCCGAGGCGCGCGAGAAGCGCATGACGTCGTTCGAGGTGCTGGGCGCGCGCGGCGAGATCACCGACGCCGAGGGGCGTCCGCTCGCGATGTCGGTCGAGCGCTACGACATCTCCGTGAACCAGCGCCAGGTCGGCGAGTTCAGGAGCACCGGCACGCCCGAGGTGCCGGACGGCGCCGCCGGGGTCGCGCAGCGTCTCGCACCCATCCTCGGCAAGAGCCCCGCAGAGGTCGGCGGGATGCTCGTGGGCGACCGCCAGTTCCGCTACATCGCGAAGAACGTGGAGCCGTCGGTCGCGCGCGAGATCCGGGCGCTCAAGCTGCCGGGCGTCCAGATCGACAAGGTCGCCGAGCGCGTCTACCCGAACGGCGACCTCGCGGGCAACGTCATCGGCTTCGTGAACTCGAGCGGCGTCGGCCTGGAGGGCCTCGAGCGGTCGCTCGACGACCGGCTCGCCGGGTCGCCGGGTGAGGAGACGTACGAGCGCGGGCGCAAGGGCCAGCCGATCCCCGGCGGGTACTCGGCGGGCTCCCCGGCGCAGCAGGGCGACTCGGTCCAGCTGACGATCCTGTCGGACCTGCAGTTCAAGGCGCAGGAGGCCCTGTCGGCCGCGGTCGCGTCGACGGGCGCGGACGGCGGCACGGTCGTCGTGCTCGACACGCGCACCGGCGAGGTGCTGGCCCTGGCCGACTCGGGCTCGGTGGACCCGAACGACCCGGGCGACAGCACCGGCGGCTCGCTGGCCAGCTCGGTCTCCGACGTGTTCGAGCCGGGCTCCACGGGCAAGGTCATCACGATGGCCGCCGCGCTGGACGCCGGGCTCGTCACCCCGCTCACGCAGTTCGAGGTGCCGTACACCTACACGACGGAGAACGGCGAGACGTTCAAGGACTCGCACGAGCACGGGCTGCTGCGCCTCACGACGACGGGCGTGCTCGCGGAGTCGTCGAACACGGGCACCGTGATGATCGGGCAGAACCTGCCCCAGCAGACGCGGCACGACTACCTCACGAAGTTCGGCTTCGGGGCGCGCACGGGCATCGAGCTGCCGGGGGAGTCGCCCGGCATCCTGCGCTCGTGGGAGACCTGGGACAGCTGGGACCGTCGGTCCAAGTTCGCCGTGCTGTTCGGGCAGGCGGTGTCGGTGACCGCGCTGCAGGCCACGCAGGTGTTCGCGACGATCGCGAACGGCGGCGTGCGCGTCCAGCCGCACATCATCAAGGGCTGGACGGCGGCCGACGGCACCTACACGCCCGAGCCCGCCGCGGCGACCACGCAGGTGGTCTCGCCGCAGACCGCGGCGACCGTCCTCACGATGATGGAGAGCGTCGTCGACGACGGCACCGGCGGGAGCGCGGCGATCCCCGGCTACCGGGTCGCCGGCAAGACCGGGACCGCGCAGAACTGGGTCAAGGGCCACCAGGGCATCACGGCCTCGTTCATCGGTGTCGCGCCCGTCGACTCGCCCCGCATCGCGGTGAGCGTGATCCTGCACAACCCGCGCACGTCCATCTACGGCGGCACGGTCGCCGCCCCCGTCTTCCGCGACGTCGCCGGGTTCGCGCTCGGCGAGCTCGGGGTGCCGCCGTCGGGGAGCCAGGCGCAGCTCTTCCCGACGACGTGGTGAGCGTGCTCACGGCCGCCCCGGACGCGCCGTGGTGGGGGGCCGACCGGGGTAGATTCTCCCCATGACGTCCCCGGCCCGGATGCGCCCCCAGCATCCCGAGACCCACCGGGTGACCGACCTCACCGCCACGTTCTCGCTGGTCACGGACGCGCTCGATCCCGCGCTCGTCGTCACCGGCGTCACCGTCTCGAGCGGCGACGTCGCACCCGGCGACCTGTTCGTCGCCGTCCCCGGCCTCAAGGTGCACGGCGCGACGTTCGCCCCGCAGGCGGTCGCCGCAGGCGCGGTCGCGGTCGTCACCGACACCGCCGGCGCGGCGCTCGTCCGGGACGCCGGCCTGACCGTGCCCGTGCTCCTCACCGACGACCCGCGGTCCGTGTCGGGTCCGCTGGCGGCGCACGTGCACGGCCACCCGGGTGAGGACCTCGTGACCGTCGGGGTCACGGGCACCAACGGCAAGACCACCACGGCGTACTTCGTGGACGCGGCCCTGCGCGCCGCGCACGCGGTCACGGCGGTGCTCGGCACGGTCGAGCTGCGCGTGGGCGACGACGCCGTCGAGAGCCCTCGCACGACCGTCGAGGCCCCCGCGCTGCAGGCGATCCTCGCGCTGGCGCGCGAGCGGGGCGCCGGTGCGGTCGCCATGGAGGTGTCGTCGCACGCCCTCGCGCTCGGTCGTGTGCGCGGCCTGACGTTCGACGTCGTCGGCTTCACCAACCTGCAGCGCGACCACCTGGACTTCCACGGCGACATGGAGGGGTACTTCCGCGACAAGGCGCGGCTGTTCGACCCCGACCAGGCCCGCCGCGGCGTGGTGGTCGTCGACGACGAGTGGGGCCGCCGCCTCGCGAGCAGCGCACGGATCCCCGTGGAGACGGTCGCGACGCACGTCGACGACCCGCACGCGGCGGACGCCGACTGGGCGGTGGTGTCGGCCGACATCGGTCTCGACGGCGTCGGGTCGTCGTTCGTGCTGCGCGGGCCGGACGGCACCGAGCACGCCGCGGCGAGCCCGCTGCCCGGGCTGGTCAACGTGTCGAACGCCGCGCTCGCGATCGTGCTGGCCCACGCGGCCGGCGTCGACCTCGCGGTCGCGATCGACGCCGTCGCGCACGCGCACGAGATCCCCGGCCGCATGGAGCGTGTGATCGAGCGCGGCGACGGCTGGCCGCTGTGCCTCGTCGACTACGCGCACACGCCTGACGCGCTGGTGCTCGCGCTCGAGGCGGTCCGACCGATCACGCCCGGCCGGCTGATCCTCGTCTTCGGCTCGGACGGCGACCGTGACCAGGGCAAGCGCCCGATCATGGGGCAGGTCGCGGCCCGGCTGGCCGACGTGCTGGTCGTCACCGACGAGAACCCCCGCTCCGAGGACCCCGCGACGATCCGCGCCGCGATCCTCGAAGGCGTGCACGCCGAGCGCCCGTCCGGCGCCGACGTGCACGAGGCGACGAGCCGCGCCCAGGCCATCCGCGACGCCCTCGCCCTGGCGACCGACCAGGACACCGTGATCGTCACGGGCAAGGGCCACGAACCCACACAGGAGATCGCCGGCGTGTTCCACCGGTACAACGACCGCGACGTCTACCTCGCGGCCAAGGCCGAGCGCTCGTCCGCACGGGCGGAGCAGCACGCGTGATCGCCCTGACAGCGGCCGAGATCGCGGCCGCCACGGGTGGAGTGCTGCGCCCCGACGTCGACCCCGCGCTGGTCGTCGCGGGTCCCGTGGTCGTCGACTCGCGCGAGGTCGAGCCGGGCGGGCTGTTCGTCGCCCTGCCGGGCGAGCACGTGGACGGGCACGACTACGCCGCGGGGGCCGTCGCGGCCGGTGCGGCGCTCGTGCTCGCGGCGCGCGACGTGCCCGGGCCCGAAGGGCAGCCTCTGCCGACGGTCGTGGTGCCGGACGTGGAGCGTGCGCTCGGCGACCTCGCGCGCGAGGTGCTCGTGCGCCTGCGCGCCGCGTCGCTCGAGCCCGGGTCGCCCGGTCTGCGCGTCGTGGGCATCACGGGCTCGGTCGGCAAGACGACGACGAAGGACCTGCTCGCGCAGCTGTGCGGGAGCGCGGGTCCGACGGTCGCGCCCGTGCGGTCGTTCAACAACGAGATCGGGCTCCCGCTCACGGTGCTGAAGGCCGACGAGGCCACGCGGTTCCTGGTCCTGGAGATGGGCGCGAGCGGCATCGGCCACCTCACGTACCTCACCGACATCGCGCCGCCCGACGTCGCCGTCGTGCTGGTCGTCGGCCAGGCCCACCTGGGCGGGTTCGGTGGCATCGAGGCGGTCGCGCGTGCCAAGAGCGAGATCGTCCAGGGCCTCGTGCCCGACGGCGTGGCCGTGCTCAACGCCGACGACCTGCGCGTCATGGCGATGGCGGAGCTCGCCCCGGGCGACGTCGTGACGTTCGGCGCGTCGGCCGGCGCGGACGTGCGGGCGCGCGACGTCGTCGTCGACCGCACCGGGCGGGCGCGCTTCACGCTCGAGGCGCGCGACGGCGACGGCGGCACGCGCTCGGTGCCCGTCGAGCTGCGCCTCGTCGGCGAGCACCACGTGCACAACGCGCTCGCCGCCGCGACCGCGGGCCTCGCGGTCGGCCTGACCCTCGACGAGGTCGCCGCCGGGCTCAGCGCCGCGGACGCGCTCAGTCCGCACCGCATGCACGTCGTCGAGCGTCCTGACGGTGTGACCGTCGTCGACGACTCCTACAACGCCAACCCGGACTCGATGCGCGCCGCGCTGAAGGCGCTCGCCGTGCTCGCGGGCCGCGACCGGCGTTCGATCGCGGTCCTCGGGGAGATGCTCGAGCTCGGCGACGAGCACCGCGAGGCGCACGACGCGATCGGGCGCCTCGTCGTCCGGCTCAACATCGGTCTCACGGTCGTCGTCGGCGAGGGCGCGCGCGCGATCCGCGACGGCGCGAACCACGAGGGCTCGTGGGGCGACGAGGTGCTGCTCGCGGACGACGTCGACGCCGCGGCGCAGTTCCTCGAGGGTGAGCTGCGCCCCGGTGACGTGGTGCTCGTGAAGTCGTCGTACGGCGCGGGGCTGTGGCAGCTCGGCGACCTGCTCGTCGGTGAGGTCGCCCGGTGATCGCGGTCCTCATCGCCGGTGGGCTCTCGATGCTCATCGCGCTGCTCGGCACGCCGCTGTTCATCCGCTTCCTCGTCGCGCGCCAGTACGGGCAGTTCATCCGCCAGGACGGACCGACCGCGCACTTCACGAAGCGCGGGACGCCGACGATGGGCGGCGTCGTCATCATCGGCGCGACGCTGCTCGGGTTCGCCGGCGCGCAGATGGCGACGGGCACGCTGCCGTCGGCGTCGGCCGTGCTCGTGCTGTTCCTCATGACGGGTCTCGGCGTCGTCGGGTTCCTCGACGACTACATCAAGATCTCGCGGCAGCGCAGCCTCGGCCTCAAGGCCCGCTGGAAGATCGTGGGTCAGGGGCTCGTCGGCGTCGTGTTCTCGGTCGCGGCGCTGCAGTTCCCGAACGAGAAGTTCCGCACGCCCGCGTCGACGCACATCTCGTTCATCCGGGACACGAACATCGACCTGGCCTTCGCGGGCGCGACGGTCGGGCTCATCCTCTTCGTCGTGTGGGCGAACTTCCTCATCACGGCCTGGTCGAACGCGGTGAACCTCACCGACGGTCTCGACGGGCTCGCGACCGGCGTCTCCCTCATCGTGTTCGGCGCGTACGTCGTCGTCGGCGTGTGGCAGAACAACCAGAGCTGCCAGAACCTCCTGACGGCCGGCCCGAGCTGCTACGAGACGCGCGACCCCATGTCGCTCGCGGTGGTCGCGGCCGCGATCACGGGTGCGTGCTTCGGCTTCCTCTGGTGGAACGCGAGCCCCGCGAAGATCTTCATGGGCGACACCGGGGCGCTCGCGCTCGGCGGGGCGCTCGCGGGTCTCTCGATCCTGTCCCGCACCGAGATCCTCGCAGCGATCATCGGCGGCCTGTTCGTGCTCGTCGTGCTCTCCGACGTCATCCAGATCGGCTTCTTCCGGCTCACCGGGAAACGCGTCTTCAAGATGGCGCCGCTGCACCACCACTTCGAGCTGTCGGGGTGGGGCGAGGTCACCATCGTCATCCGGTTCTGGCTCATCGCCGGGTTGTTCGTCGCGCTCGGCGTCGGGATCTTCTACGCCGAGTGGGTGGCCGGCTAGGTGGCGGTCCCCGACCTGGAGGGCGCCCGCGTCGTCGTCGCCGGCATGGGGGTGTCGGGCCGCGCCGCGGCCGAGGTGCTCGCGTCGCGCGGCGCACGCGTCGTCCCCGTCGACGACGCGGCCGGTGACGTGCTGTCCACCGACGAGCTGCTCGCGGGCGACGTCCTCGACCGGACCGACCTCGTCGTCGCGTCGCCGGGTCTCGCACCCCACCACCCGCTGCTGCGCGCCGCGACCGAGCGCTCGGTGCCGGTGTGGAGCGAGGTCGAGCTCGCGTGGCAGGTGCGCGTCGCGACGTCCGGGGGCGCGCCTGCGCCGTGGCTCGCGGTCACGGGCACGAACGGCAAGACGACGACCGTCGGCATGCTCGAGTCGATCCTGCAGGCCGCCGGGCGCGCGACGGCGGCCGTCGGGAACGTCGGGACGCCCGTCGTGCTCGCGGCGACCGACCCGACGCTCGACGTGCTCGCCGTCGAGCTCTCGAGCTTCCAGCTGCACCACACGTACGCGATGTCCGCGCAGGCCGCCGCCGTGCTCAACGTCGCAGCCGACCACCTCGACTGGCACGGGACGCTCGACGCGTACGCCGCCGCGAAGGGGCGCATCTACGAGCGCGCGCAGGTCGCGTGCGTCTACAACGCGGCCGACCCGATGACCGAGCACCTCGTGCGCGAGGCGGACGTCGTCGACGGCTGCGTCGCGGTCGGCTTCACGACGGGCACGCCGAGCGTCGGGCAGGTCGGCCTCGTCGAGGACGTGCTCGTCGACCGCGGGTTCGCGCGGCTGCGCCACACGCACGCGGCCGAGCTCGGCACGCTCGCCGACCTGCACCGGCTCGCCGGGCCCGACGGTGCGGTGCCGCCGCACGTCGTCGCCGACGCGCTGGCCGCGGGAGCGCTCGCGCTGGCGCACGGCGTCGAGCCGCAGGACGTGCGCGACGGGCTGCGCGCCTACGCACCCGGGGCGCACCGCATCGCCCCCGTCGACGTGGTCGACGGTGTCGCGTACGTCGACGACTCGAAGGCCACCAACGCGCACGCCGCGGCCGCGTCGCTCGCGTCGTTCGCCCCGGGCAGCGTCGTCTGGGTCGCGGGCGGGCTCGCGAAGGGCGCGACGTTCGACGAGCTCGTCGCGAGCCGCCGGGACCGCCTGCGTGGCGTCGTGCTCATCGGCGCCGACCGCGAGCCGCTGCGCGACGCGCTCGCCCGACACGCACCGGACGTCCCGGTCGTCGAGGTCGACCCCGGTGACACTGGGGCGGTGATGACCCTCGCCGTGCACGAGGCCCGACGGCTCGCGTCGGGCGCCCCCGCCGACGCCGTCACCGTCCTGCTCGCACCGGCGTGCGCGTCGATGGACCAGTTCGCGTCGTACGCCGAGCGCGGCGACCGGTTCGCCGACGCCGTGCGCGCGCTGCGCGAGGAGGGCTGACCCGATGGCCGACACCGCGACCGCGACGGCCGAGCCGCGCGGCTCGGCGCTCGGGCAGTGGAACTCCGCCGTCACGAGCTACTACGTGCTGCTCGGCGCCACGACGCTCCTGCTCGTCATCGGGCTCGTCATGGTCCTGTCGAGCTCGAGCGTCGAGTCGCTCGACGAGGGCAACTCGCCGTACGCGGTGTTCGCCGACCAGGCCAAGTTCGCGCTCATCGGCCTGCCCCTGCTCGTGATCCTGTCGCGCGTCCCCGTCCGCGTCATGCAGGCGTTCGCGTGGCCCGTGCTGGGCGCCGCGATCATCTTCCAGCTCCTGGTGTTCGTGCCCGGGCTCGGCTGCGGCGAGGGCGGCAACCGCAACTGGGTCTGCGTCGGCGGCATGTCCGCGCAGCCGTCGGAGGCGATCAAGCTCGCGCTCGCCGTGTGGCTCGGGGCCGTGCTCGCCCGCAAGCTGCCGCTCCTGCACGAGTGGAAGCACGCGCTGATCCCCGTCGTCCCGATCGCCGGCCTGGCGGTGCTCGTGGTCCTCGCCGGTCACGACCTCGGCACGGCGCTCGTCCTGCTCATGCTCGTCGCCGGGGCGCTGTTCGTCGCCGGGGTGCCGTTGCGGATGTTCGGCCTCGCCGCGGTCGCCGGTGCCGCCCTCGCCTTCGTGCTGACCGTGACGAGCGACAACCGGACGGACCGCATCACCTCGTGGCTGTCCACCGAGGGCTGCGACACGAGCAGCGCCTGCTACCAGACGCTGCACGGCGGCTGGGGTCTCGCGAGCGGCGGCTGGGGCGGCCTCGGGCTGGGGGAGAGCCGTGAGAAGTGGTCCTACCTGCCCGCGGCGCACAACGACTTCATCTTCGCGATCATCGGTGAGGAGCTGGGACTGATCGGCACGCTGCTCGTCCTCGGACTGTTCGGCCTCATGGCACTGGCGATGGTGCGCGTCATCCGCCGCCACCCGGACCCGTTCGTCCAGATCACGACGGGCGCGGTGCTGTGCTGGATCATCGGCCAGGCGTTCGTCAACGTCGCCGTCGTGATCGGCCTCGCGCCCGTCATCGGCCTGCCGCTGCCGCTCGTGTCGGCGGGCGGTTCCGCGCTCATCATGACGATGGCGGCGCTCGGCGTCGTCATCTCGTTCGCGCGGTCCGAGCCCGGCGCGGCCGAGGCCCTCGCGGCCCGACCCAGCGTCGTGCGGCGGTCGCTCGCGGTGATCGGGCGGTCCCGTGGCTGACGCGACGCCGGGTGCCGTCCTGCTCGCGGGCGGCGGCACCGCGGGCCACGTGAACCCCCTGCTCGCCGTCGCGGACGCGGTCGCGGCCCGCCGCCCGGGCGTCGTCCTGCGCGTGCTCGGCACGGCCGAGGGCCTCGAGTCGACGCTCGTGCCGCAGCACGGGCTCACGCTCGACGTCGTGCCGCGCGTCCCGCTCCCGCGACGCCCGACCCCCGACTACCTGCGCCTGCCGACGCGCCTGCGCGCGGCCGTCGACGCGGCCGGTGCGGCGATCGACGCGATCGGCGCGGACGTCGTCGTCGGCTTCGGCGGCTACGTCGCGACCCCGGCCTACCTCGCGGCGCGGCGCCGGGGCGTCCCCGTCGTCGTGCACGAGCAGAACGCGCGTCCCGGCCTCGCGAACCGGCTCGGTGCCCGCTGGGCAGCCGAGGTCGCGGTGACGTTCCCTGGCACCCAGCTCCCGCGTGCGCAGGTCACCGGCCTGCCGCTGCGGGCCGCCGTCGCCGACCTGGTCGCCGCACGGACGGCCGACGCCGTCGAGTCGCGCCGCGCCGCCGCCGAGGTGCTCGGGCTCGACCCCGACCTGCCGACGCTGCTCGTGTCGGGCGGCTCGCTGGGGGCCGTCTCGGTCAACACGGCGGTCTCGGGCGCGGCAGCCGACCTGCTCGCGGGCGGCGCCCAGGTGCTGCACCTCACAGGGCGCGGCAAGGCCGACGCGGTGCGGACCGCGATCGAGGGTGTGCCCGGTGCCGAGCGGTACCAGGTGCGCGAGTACCTCGCCGACATGCACCTCGCGCTGGCCGTGGCCGACCTCGCCGTCGGACGGTCCGGGGCTGGCACGGTGTGCGAGCTGGCAGCCCTCGGCATCCCTGCGGTGTACGTGCCGTTGCCCGTCGGCAACGGTGAGCAGCGGCTCAACGCGGCGCCCGTCGTCGCGGCGGGCGGCGGCCTGCTGGTCGACGACGACTCGCTCACGTCCGCCTGGGTCAGCACGCACGTCCCGCGGCTGCTCGTCGGTGACGACGCCGTCGCGACGCGCGCGCGCATGGCCGCGGCGGCGGCGTCGGTCGGCGTGCGCGACGCCGCGGACCGGGTCGCCGCGCTCGTCGAGCGACACCTGCCGGGAGGGGCCGCGTGACCGCGACGGTGGCGGACCTCGGTCGCGTGCACCTGGTCGGCGTGGGCGGTGCGGGCATGTCCGCCATCGCCGCGCTGCTCGCCGCGCGCGGCCTGCACGTGAGCGGCTCGGACGCGGCCGACGGTCCGGCACTGCCGGGCCTCCGCTCCGCCGGGGTGGCCGTGCACGTCGGCCACGACGCCGCGTTCGTCGCGGACGCCGACACGGTCGTCGTGTCCTCGGCCGTCCGCGAGTCGAACCCGGAGCTCGCCGCGGCCCGAGCCGCCGGGCTGCAGGTGCTGCACCGCTCGGAGGCGCTCGCCGCGCTCATGGCGGACCGCGACGCCGTCGCGGTCGCGGGGGCGCACGGCAAGACGACGACCTCGGCGATGGTCGCGACAACGCTGCTGCACGCCGGCGCCGACCCGTCGTTCGCGATCGGGGGCACGGTCCTCACGTCCGACGGCGCGCTCGGGGGCAGCCGCGACGGCAGCGGACCGGCGTTCGTCGCCGAGGCGGACGAGTCCGACGGGTCGTTCCTCGCGTACCAGCCGCTCGTCGCGGTCGTCACCAACGTCGAGCCCGACCACCTGGACCACTACGGCTCGCGCGAGGCGTTCGAGGACGCGTTCGTCGCGTTCGCGCGGCGCATCCGGCCGGGTGGCGTGCTCGTGGCGTGCGCCGACGACGACGGTGCGGCGCGGCTCGTCGCGACGGTCGCGCAGGAGCTCGCCGACGCGTCGGTGACGGTCGTGACCTACGGCCGGTCGGACGACGCCGACGTGCGGGTCGGCGACCTGCGTCCTGCGGGCGACGGCTGGGCCGTCGACCTCGAGACCGACGCGGTGCCGGTCACCGTGCACCTCGCCGTGCCGGGTGAGCACAACGCGCTCAACGCGGCGGCCGCGTGGGCGGCGACGCGCGCGCTCGGCGTGGACCCGCTCGAGGCGGCACGCGCGCTCGGCGAGTTCCGCGGCACGGGTCGCCGGTTCGAGGACCGCGGGACCGTGGGCGGCGTGCGTGTCGTGGACGACTACGCGCACCACCCGACGGAGGTCGCCGCGATCCTGCGGGCCGCACGCTCGGTCGTCGGCGACGGCCGTGTCCTCGTGCTGTTCCAACCGCACCTCTTCTCCCGCACGCGCACGTTCGCGCGCGAGTTCGGTGCCGCTCTCGACCTGGCGGACGTCGTGGTCGTGACGGACGTGTACGCGGCGCGTGAGGACCCGGACCCGAGCGTCACGGGTGGCCTGCTCGTCGAGCACGTGCCGACCGCCGGTCGAGCCACCTTCGTCCCGGACCGTCTCGACGCCGCGCGCGCGATCGCCGCGGCCGCGCGTCCCGGCGACCTGCTGATGACCGTGGGCGCCGGTGACGTGACGGCCCTCGTGCCCGTCGTGCTGGAGACGCTGCGG
Organism: Cellulomonas sp. H30R-01; assembly: GCF_010119915.1. Lineage (NCBI taxonomy): Bacteria > Bacillati > Actinomycetota > Actinomycetes > Micrococcales > Cellulomonadaceae > Cellulomonas > Cellulomonas sp. H30R-01. The sequence continues at coordinate 1,111,017 of NZ_CP048210.1, forward strand.
ACCCTGCCCTCGCCGGGAGGGGGACGGCCGTGAGCCCGTCGCGCCCGCCGAAGCCGCGCGTGGCGCCGCCGTCGCGGCCGCGCGCGGTGCCGGCGGCGCGACAGGACGGTGCGTCCGACGGATCCCGACCGGCGACGCCCGGGCAGGGGACCGGTGAGTCCTCCGCCCCGACCAGCGCGAGCACGGGCCGCGCGGCTCGCAGTGGCAGCGCGTCGCGGGACGCGAGCGGCACGCGGGACGCGGGCACGGCACGCGCGGCCGGTCCCGCACGGGACCCGGGCGCGTCGCGCGCCGCACACCCCGGGCCGGCGCCCTCTCGGGGAGGTTCCGCGGCCGCGTCCGGCAGCGCCGACGCGTCCACGACGTTCGGGCGTGCCGTCACGACGTACACCGCGGGCGGGCGGGGCCTGACCGGCCGCGGGGGGCCGGTCGCGCCGCCCGTCGTGTCGTCGAGCTCGGCCGCACGGTTCGAGGAGCGGGCGCGTGCGCGCCGGTCGCGCTCGCGGCGCAAGGTCGCGACGGTCGCCGGGGGAGCGGTCGCGGCGGGCACGCTCGGGTGGCTGCTGCTGCTGTCGCCGGTGCTCGCGCTGGACCCGCAGGACGTGCGTGTCGAGGGTGCGGGCACGGTGGTCGCGGTCGACCAGGTGCTCGACGTCGTGGACGCGCACGCCGGCACGCCGCTGCCGCGGCTCGACACCGTGCGCCTGCGCGACGAGGTGCTCGAGGTCCCGGGCGTGCGCGAGGCGCGCGTGACGCGTGGCTGGCCGCACGGGCTGCTCGTGGTCCTCGTCGCGCGCGAGCCGGTCGCGGCGGTGCCCGAGCCGGCCGAGGGCGGCTTCGCGCTCCTCGACATGGAGGGCGTCCAGGTGGGCCGGGTCGACACCGCCCCGGACGGGCTGCCGGTGGTCGACGTGCCGGTCGGCGACGCGCGCACGCTGTCCGCGGTCCTCGCGGTGCTCGAGCAGCTGCCCCCGGACCTGCTCGCGCAGGTGCAGGGCGTGTCGGCGCGCACGCAGGACACGGTCACCATGCAGCTGCGCGACGGCGTGCGGGTGGACTGGGGGGCCGCGTCGGAGACGCCGCTCAAGATCGCGGTGCTGTCGACCCTGCGGTCGTCGGGTGCGGCAACGGGGGCGACGGTGATCGACGTCTCGGCCCCGCGTCTGCCGATCACACGGTGACGTGGCGGGCGGCGCGGCGGCGTCCGCGCAGCGTCCGGAACACGTCGCGCGACACGCGGCGTGGTGCGTTGAACACGGCGCGTGCGGCACCTAGCGTCACGCACTGACAGCACGCCTGACATAACTCTAACCCTCAACCTGAACCTGAAGGTTGAACCTCGACCGCGGCGTGTCGCGGTCACCCTCGCGGGCAGCACCCCGCGACCGGCTCGGAACGAGAGGCACCCACCGTGGCAGCTCCGCAGAACTACCTGGCGGTCATCAAGGTCGTCGGCATCGGCGGCGGCGGCGTCAACGCCGTGAACCGCATGATCGAGGTCGGCCTCAAGGGTGTCGAGTTCATCGCCGTCAACACCGACGCCCAGGCCCTGCTCATGTCCGACGCCGACGTCAAGCTCGACGTCGGCCGCGAGCTCACGCGCGGGCTCGGCGCAGGCGCCGACCCCGAGGTCGGCAAGAAGGCCGCCGAGGACCACGCCGAGGAGATCGAGGACGTCCTGCGCGGCGCCGACATGGTCTTCGTGACCGCGGGTGAGGGCGGCGGCACGGGCACCGGCGGTGCGCCGGTCGTCGCGCGCATCGCCCGCTCGCTCGGCGCCCTGACGATCGGCGTCGTGACGCGTCCGTTCACGTTCGAGGGCCGTCGTCGCTCGGTGCAGGCCGACACGGGCATCGAGGCGCTGCGGGCCGAGGTCGACACGCTCATCGTCATCCCGAACGACCGCCTGCTGTCGATCTCCGACCGCAACGTGTCGGTGCTCGACGCGTTCCACTCCGCCGACCAGGTGCTGCTGTCCGGCGTGCAGGGCATCACCGACCTCATCACGACCCCGGGTCTGATCAACCTCGACTTCGCGGACGTGAAGTCCGTCATGCAGGGCGCGGGCTCCGCGCTCATGGGCATCGGGTTCGCGCGCGGCGAGGACCGTGCGGTGCAGGCCGCCGAGATGGCGATCTCGTCGCCGCTGCTCGAGGCCAGCATCGACGGCGCGCACGGCGTGCTGCTCTCGATCCAGGGCGGATCCGACCTCGGCCTGTTCGAGATCAACGAGGCCGCGCGCCTCGTGCAGGAGGCCGCGCACCCCGAGGCGAACATCATCTTCGGTGCGGTCATCGACGACGCCCTGGGCGACGAGGTCCGCGTGACCGTCATCGCGGCCGGGTTCGACGGCGGCGGCCCGGTCGTGCGACGCGACTCGCGCGCGCTCGGCCAGGTCAGCGGTGCCTCGGTCCGCTCGGTCCCGTCCGTCCCGTCGGTGCCCACGCCGCGTCCCGTCGTCGACCCCGAGGACGAGGTCCTGCCCGTCGGCGCGTACGGGCAGTCGCGCACCGTGCGGCCCGCGGCGCAGCCCGAGGTGCCCGCGTTCCTGTCGACCGAGGCCGAGCCCACGCCGATCACCGGTGCGCTCGAGGTGCCGCGCATCTTCACCGAGGACGCGCCGCGCCGGGAGCGCGAGGAGCTCGACGTCCCCGACTTCCTCAAGTAAGCGGTGCCGGGCGAGCTGGCCGTGCTGGCCGTGGACCTCGGCCCGGGCGTCCGGGCCGGGTTCACGACGCGGGCCGGCGGCGTGAGCCGTGCGCCGTACGACGCGCTCAACCTCGGTGCGGGCGTCGCCGACGACCCGTCGGCCGTGGCGGAGAACCGGCGCCGCGTCGCGCGCTGGGTCGGCGCACCGGTGGCGTACGGCACGCAGGTGCACGGTCGGGAGGTCGCGGTCGTGCGTGCCCCGGCCGAGGACGACGACCCGCTCAGGTCGGTCGGCGAGGTCGACGCGATCGTCGGCGTCGCCCCGGGCGTCGCGGTCGGCGTGCTCGTCGCGGACTGCGTGCCGGTGCTGCTCGCCGACGCGGAGGCCGGACTGGTCGCCGCGGTGCACGCCGGGCGGCGGGGGCTGGTCGCGGGCGTCGTGCAGGCGGCCGTCGACGCGCTCGCCCTCGCGGGCGCCGATCGGGAGCGCGTGCGCGCCGCGGTCGGTCCGTGCATCGCGGGCGCGTCCTACGAGGTGCCCGCCGACCTGCGCGACGAGGTGGCCGCCGCGGTCCCGGAGACGTCCGCGACGACGGCGTGGGGCACGCCTGCGCTCGACCTGCCCGCCGGTGTCGCGGCGGTGCTGCGCCGCGCCGGCGTGCGGGCGGTGCAGCGTGTCGAGCGCGACACGTTCACCGGCCCCGACCTCTTCTCCTTCCGCCGCGACGGCACGACGGGCCGGCTCGCGGGGGTCGTGCGCGCTCCGGGCTGACCAGCGACGCGACCCGATCGGGCGAGTCCGGCGCGTCGCGGGCGTGTCGCGGTGGCGGTCCGCGGGCCCGTTGCTAGCGTGACCGTCGGAGGGAGCCCGTCGCTCCCGGTACCGGTGTCGCCGGTGCCGGTCGGCGGGACCGGGAAGGCCGGAGAGATCCGGGGAGGGAGCCACAGGCGATGGCCGGAGCGCTGCGCAAGACGATGCTGTACCTCGGTCTGGCCGACGACCGGTCCGAGCACGAGGAGTACCTCGAGGACCTCGACGGAGGGGACGTCGCCGTGGAGCACGAGTACGAGGCACAGGTCACGCCGCTGCACCGCCCGGTGCCGCGCACGCCCGCCCCGGCGCCCGCGCCGGCGCCGGTCGCGCACGACCTGCGTCGCATCACCACGATCCACCCGCGCTCGTACAACGACGCGCGCAAGATCGGTGAGGCGTTCCGCGAGGGCACGCCGGTGATCATGAACCTCACGGACATGGACGACGCGGACGCCAAGCGTCTCGTCGACTTCTCCGCGGGCCTGATCTTCGGCCTGCACGGTGCGATCGAGCGCGTGACGAGCAAGGTCTTCCTGCTCTCGCCCGCGCACGTCGAGGTCGCGGGCGACGCCGCGCCCGCGGAGTCGCAGGCCGGACGCTCCGGCTTCTACAACCAGAGCTGACGTGCGCCTGCTCTTCAGCGTCCTGTACCTGGTCGTCCTCGCGTTCTTCCTGCTGCTGCTCGTGCGTCTCGTGCTGGACTGGGTCCAGTTCTTCGCGCGCGACTGGCGCCCCCGCGGTGTGGCGCTCGTCATCGCCGAGGCGACGTACACGGTGACGGACCCGCCGCTGAAGGCGCTGCGACGGGTCCTCCCGCCCGTCGGGATCGGGTCCATCCGGCTCGACCTGGCGTTCTTCGTGCTGGTCCTCGGATGCTCGCTGCTGATGGCGGTCCTGGGCAACCTGGCCGCATGATCACGCGCCCCGCGACCCACCGACGGACCGTGTCCACGCCCGGTCCAGCCGTGTGTCGAGGGACGTGTCCCCGCTGCAATCTCCGCTACGGTGGCCCGAGGCGGTCGGTCGACCGCCGCGGCCCGACCGAGCTCGACCGACAGAGGTGACGACGATGGCACTGCTGACCGCAGACGACGTCCTGAACAAGAAGTTCCAGGCGACGAAGTTCCGCGAGGGGTACGACCAGGACGAGGTCGACGACTTCCTGGACGAGGTCGTCAACACGCTGCGCGAGCTCCAGAACGAGAACGAGGACCTCAAGACGAAGCTCGCCGCCGCCGAGCGCCGGATCGCCGAGCTGAGCCGTGCCGGCGCGCAGCAGGCCGCTCCCGCGCCGAAGCCCGAGCCGGTCCCCGAGCTGCAGAAGCCGCAGCCCGCCCCCGTGGTCGCCCCCGTCGCACCGGTCGCCCCGCAGCGTCCGAGCGAGCCCGAGTCGGCGACGGGCATGCTCGCCCTCGCGCAGAAGCTGCACGACGACTACGTGCGCAGCGGCCAGGAGGAGAGCGACCGCCTCGTCGGCGAGGCCAAGACGCAGGCCAACCGCATCGTCCGCGAGGCGGAGGAGACGTCGCAGCGCACGCTGGGCCAGCTGGAGCAGGAGCGCTCGCTCCTCGAGCGCAAGATCGACGAGCTGCGGGTGTTCGAGCGCGACTACCGCACGCGTCTCAAGAGCTACCTCGAGAACCTGCTGGGCGACCTCGACAACCGTGGCAACGCGCTGCCGCCGCGCTCCGGTCAGGTGCAGCCGGTCGGGGACGGTCAGAACATCTGACCCAGGACGGCGCCGGGCCGCGTCGTCACAGGTCAGCGCAGTACTCGCACGACACACCACGCCGGGGATTCACCCGGCGTGGTGTGTTGTCTCCGGACGTATCCACGCATAAAGTCGCGGGACTTGACGACTTGGGGGGGACCAGGACGTGGCAATCAACGACGCACTGAGCGACGTCGCCGTAGCGGCCGACACGAAGGATCTGGACGAGCGCGTGAAGCAGTTCCCCGTCCGCGACGGCGAGACGCCCTGGACGGCGGCCGAGGTCAAGGAGGTCGCCGACGAGCTGACCTCGGACATCGACCGCCTCACCGGCGAGCTCGCGGCTGCCGACGCGGAGCTGTCCGACCTGCTGCGGAACTCCGGTGACGGCGCCGGCGACGACCAGGCGGACTCGGGCTCGTCGGCGCTCGAGCGCGAGCAGGAGCTCACGCTCGTCAACAACACGCGGGACCTGCTCGCGCAGACGCAGCGCGCGCTCGGCCGGATCTCGGCGGGCACGTTCGGCACGTGCGAGTCGTGCGGCCGCGCCATCGGCAAGGCGCGGGTGCAGGCATTCCCGCGCGCGACGCTGTGCGTCGAGTGCAAGCAGCGGGAGGAGCGTCGCTGACGCGCCCGTAGACTCCTGCGGTGCCTTCCACGACCTCCGGACCTGACGCGTCCGCGACCACGCCTGCGCGCCGCCAGCGGCTCGTGACGACGCTCGTCGTCCTCGCGGCCGCCGTCCTGCTCGTCGACCAGCTCACGAAGCAGTGGGCGCTCGCGTCGCTCGAGGAGGGCGTCCGGCACGAGCTGGTCGGCGACCTGCTGGGGCTGCAGCTCGTCTTCAACCCCGGTGCCGCGCTGGGGATCGCCACGGGCATGACGTGGGTCCTGACGGTCGTCGCGACGGTCGTCGTCGTGGTGGTCGTGCGCGCGTCGCGCCGCATCGGCTCGGCCGCGTGGGCGGTCGCGCTGGGCCTGCTGCTCGGCGGTGCGCTGGGCAACCTCGTCGACCGCTTCCTGCGCGAGCCCGCGTTCGCGCGCGGCGAGGTCGTCGACTTCATCGCGTACGCGAACTGGTTCGTCGGCAACGTCGCCGACATCGCGATCGTCGTCGCGGCGGGCCTGATCGTCCTGCTCGCGGGCCGCGGGGTGCACCTCGACGGGACGCGCGACAGCGACGCCGCACCCGTCGACGACGCCGCGGAGGACACACCTGCCGCCGAGGCGGGGACGACGAGCGGCGGAACGACCGACGACGGCGGCTCCGTCGCCCGGACGGACTCCCCGGCGGAGCGACCCGGTGCCTGAGGTCCGCGCGCTGCCCGTGCCCGACGGGCTCGCGGGCGAGCGGGTCGACGCCGCGCTGTCCCGGATGCTCGGCCTGTCGCGGACACGTGCCGCGGAGATCGCCGCCGCCGGTGGTGTCCGTGTCGACGGCCGCACGGTCGGCAAGTCGGACCGGCTCGTGGCCGGCGGATGGCTCGAGGTCGAGATCCCGGACCCGCAGGGCCCACCCGCGCCCGCGGTCGTGCCCGAGCCGGTCCCGGGCATGCGGATCGTGCACGACGACGACGAGGTCGTGGTCGTCGACAAGCCCGTGGGCGTCGCCGCGCACCCCTCGCCGGGCTGGACCGGCCCGACGGTCGTCGGTGCGCTGGCCGCCGCGGGGTACCGCATCTCGACGTCGGGTGCCGCCGAGCGGCAGGGTGTCGTGCACCGTCTCGACGTCGGGACGTCGGGGCTCATGGTCGTCGCGAAGAGCGAGCACGCGTACACGGTGCTCAAGCGCGCGTTCAAGGAGCGCACGGTCGAGAAGGTGTACCACGCGCTCGTCCAGGGCCACCCCGAGCCGACGACCGGCACGATCGACGCCCCGATCGGGCGGCACCCGTCGGCGGACTGGAAGTTCGCGGTGGTCGCGGACGGCAAGCCGTCGGTCACGCACTACGAGGTCCTCGAGATGCTCCCGTCGGCGTCGCTCGTCGAGGTGCACCTGGAGACCGGCCGGACGCACCAGATCCGCGTGCACTTCGCGGCGCTGCGGCACCCGTGCGTCGGGGACCTGACGTACGGCGCGGACCCGACGCTCGCGGCCCGCACCGGTCTGTCGCGGCAGTGGCTGCACGCGGTCCGGCTCGGCTTCGAGCACCCGGGGACGGGGCAGTGGCTCGAGGTCACGAGCACCTACCCGGACGACCTCGCGCACGCCCTGGAGACGCTCGGCGCGGGCTACCGCTGACCGTCCGCACGAACGTCGTACGGCGGGTGCCGGCGCGTCCGCCGTGACGCGTCCGGCGTGTCGTGCACGCCACCTCCGACACGGTCGCGGGGCGTCCGGAGCTGTCGGTGGGGCGACCTAGGATGGCCCGCATGGCATCTGCTGGAGGCTCCGACTTCGTCCACCTCCACGTGCACACCGAGTACTCGATGCTCGACGGTGCGGCCCGGCTCGGCGACCTCTTCGCGGAGGTCGAGCGGCAGGGTCAGACGGCCATCGCGACCACGGACCACGGGTACCTGTTCGGTGCGTTCGACTTCTGGTCGAAGGGTACGGCGGCCGGGATCAAGCCGATCATCGGCGTCGAGGCGTACATCACGCCGGGCACGAGCCGGTTCGACCAGACGCGTGTGCGGTTCGGCCAGCAGGGTCAGGAGGCCGACGACGTCTCCGCGCGTGGCGCGTACACGCACATGACGATGCTGGCGCGGAACAACGAGGGTCTGCACAACCTGTTCCGCGCGTCGTCGCTCGCGTCGCTCGAGGGACAGATGGGCAAGTGGCCGCGGATGGACCGCGACCTGCTGGAGACCTACGGCAAGGGGCTCATCGCCACGTCGGGCTGCCCGTCGGGGGAGATCCAGACGCGGCTGCGCCTCGGCCAGTGGGACGAGGCGGTGCGCGTCGCCGGCGAGCTGCAGGACATCTTCGGCAAGGAGTTCTTCTACGTCGAGCTGATGGACCACGGGATCGAGATCGAGACCCGCGTCCTCAAGGACCTGCTGCGCCTGTCGGAGACGATCGGCGCCCCGCTCGTCGCGACGAACGACCTGCACTACGTGAAGCAGGAGGACAGCGCGTCGCAGGAGGCCCTGCTCGCGATCAACTCCGGCTCGACCCTCGCGGACCCGGACCGGTTCAAGTTCGACGGCGACGGCTACTACGTGAAGTCGGCCGCGGAGATGCGGCGCATCTGGGCCGAGCTGCCCGAGGCGTGCGACAACACGCTGCGGATCGCGGAGCAGTGCGAGGTCTCGTTCAACACCTCGGCGAACTACATGCCGAACTACCCGGTCCCGGCGGGCGAGGACGAGACGAGCTGGTTCGTCAAGGAGGTCGAGGCGGGCCTGCACCACCGGTACCCGGGCGGCATCCCGGACGAGGTGCGCAAGCAGGCCGCGTACGAGACCGAGGTCATCACGCAGATGGGCTTCCCGGGGTACTTCCTCGTGGTCGCCGACTTCATCAACTGGGCCAAGGACAACGGGATCCGTGTCGGGCCGGGCCGTGGCTCGGGCGCGGGCTCGATGGCCGCGTACGCCATGAAGATCACCGACCTCGACCCGTTGCAGCACGGCCTGATCTTCGAGCGGTTCCTCAACCCGGACCGCGTCTCGATGCCCGACTTCGACGTCGACTTCGACGAGCGTCGTCGCGGCGAGGTCATCCGGTACGTGACGGAGAAGTACGGCGAGGACCGCGTCGCGCAGATCGTCACGTACGGCACCATCAAGGCCAAGCAGGCCCTCAAGGACTCGGCGCGGCTGCTCGGCATGCCGTTCGCGATGGGGGAGAAGCTCACCAAGGCGATGCCGCCCGCGATCATGGGCAAGGACATCAGCCTCACGGGCATCTTCGACCCGGCGGACAAGCGGTACCACGAGGCCGAGGAGTTCCGTCAGGTCCACGCGACCGACCCGGACGCGCAGCGCGTCGTCGAGCTCGCGAAGGGCATCGAGGGCCTGAAGCGGCAGTGGGGCGTGCACGCCGCGGGCGTCATCATGTCGAGCGACCCGCTGATCGACATCATCCCGATCATGCGGCGGCCGCAGGACGGCGCCGTCATCACGCAGTTCGACTACCCGACGTCCGAGGGCCTCGGCCTCATCAAGATGGACTTCCTCGGGCTGCGCAACCTCACGATCCTCGACGACGCGCTCGAGAACATCGTGATGAACGGCAAGGACCCGGTCGTGCTCGAGGAGCTCGAGCTCACGGACCGCAAGACGTACGAGATGCTCGGGCGCGGCGACACGCTGGGCGTGTTCCAGCTCGACGGCGGCGGCATGCGGACCCTGCTGCGCCTCATGCGCCCCGACAACTTCGAGGACATCTCGGCCGTCGGTGCGCTGTACCGACCGGGCCCGATGGGCGCGAACTCCCACACCAACTACGCGCTGCGCAAGAACGGCGCGCAGGAGGTCACGCCGATCCACCCCGAGCTGGCCGAGCCGCTCGAGGACATCCTCGGCACGACGTACGGCCTGATCGTGTACCAGGAGCAGGTCATGGCGATCGCGCAGCGCGTCGCCGGGTACTCGCTCGGACAGGCCGACATCCTGCGCCGCGCGATGGGCAAGAAGAAGAAGTCCGAGCTGGACAAGCAGTTCGAGGGCTTCTCGGCCGGCATGCAGGAGCGCGGCTTCTCGATGTCCGCGGTGCAGACGCTGTGGGACATCCTGCTGCCGTTCTCCGACTACGCGTTCAACAAGGCGCACTCGGCCGCGTACGGCGTCATCTCCTACTGGACGGCGTACCTCAAGGCGAACTACCCGGTCGAGTACATGGCCGCGCTGCTCACGTCGGTCAAGGACGACAAGGACAAGTCGGCCCTGTACCTCGGCGAGTGCCGCCACATGGGCATCACGGTCCTGCCGCCGGACGTGAACTCGTCGGCCGCCAACTTCACGGCCGTGGGCGCAGACATCCGCTTCGGCCTCACCGCGGTGCGCAACGTCGGCGCGAACGTCGTCGACGCGATCGTGCGGACCCGCGAGGAGAAGGGCGCGTTCACGTCGTTCACCGACTTCCTCGAGAAGGTGCCGGCGGTCGTCTGCAACAAGCGGACCATCGAGTCGCTCATCAAGGCGGGCGCGTTCGACTCGCTCGGCCACCCGCGACGCGCGCTGCTGCTCGTCCACGAGCAGGCGGTCGACTCCGTCATCGGCGTCAAGCGCAAGGAGGCGGAGGGTCAGTTCGACCTGTTCGCCGACCTGATGGGCGGCGACGACGCGGGCCCGGGCTTCGCCGTCGCGATCCCCGACCTGCCCGACTGGGACAAGAAGCAGCGCCTCGCGTTCGAGCGGGAGATGCTCGGGCTCTACGTGTCGGACCACCCGCTGTCGGGCATCGAGCACGTCCTCGCGGCGTCGGCGGACGTGTCGATCGCGACCCTGCTCGCGGACGAGGCGCGGCCGGACGGGTCCACCGTGGTGATCGCGGGGCTCATCACGTCCCTGCAGCGCAAGATGTCGAAGCAGGGCAACCCGTGGGCGGCGGTCACGATCGAGGACATGGAGGGGTCCGTCGAGATCATGTTCTTCGGCGAGACGTACCTCGCGTACTCGACGGTGCTCGCGGAGGACGCGGTCGTGGTGGTGAAGGGCCGGGTGCGTCGCCGCGACGAGTCGATGTCGCTGCAGGCGATGGAGGTGTCGCTGCCCGACGTGTCGCAGGTCGCGGACGCGCCGGTCGTCGTCTCGCTCGCGGTCGCGCGCTGCACGCAGCCGCTGGTCGAGCGCCTGCGCGAGGTCCTGTCGACCCACCCGGGGATCACGGAGGTGCACCTGCGCCTCACCAGCCCGGGGCGGGCGACGGTGATGCGCCTGGGCGACGGGTTGCGGGTCGAGCGTTCGCCGTCGCTGTTCGGCGACCTCAAGGCGCTCCTCGGCCCGAGCTGCCTCTCCGCCTGACGACACATAGCCCTTGCGTTATATAACGCAAGATGGAAACATCGCCTCCGTGGACGTGATGGACGCGTTGGGCGACCCGGTGCGGCGGCGGCTCGTCGAGCTGCTCGCCGACGGCGGTCGGAGCGCGGGCGACCTCGCCGACGCGGTCGGCGCGGAGTTCGGCATCAGCCAGCCTGCGACGTCCCGTCATCTGCGCGTCCTGCGCGAGGCGGGCGTCGTCGAGTCGCGCCCGCAGGGCCCGGTCCGGCTGTACTCCGTGCGTCCCGAGCCGCTCGCCGACGTCGAGCGGTGGGCGCGCGACGTGCGCCGCTACTGGGAGCCCCGTCTCGACGCGCTCGCCACCGAGGTCGCACGTGGCACGCGTGCCCGCCGCCTGGCGTCGGGCGACGCGCCCGGCACCAACGGCCAGGGGAGGAACCCATGAGCGACAGCACCGACGTGCGCGGCGTCCTGACCGCGACGCCCGCCGGCACCACCGTCCGCTTCGAGCGCCGGTACGCGACGGACGTCGACGACCTGTGGACGTGCCTGACGGAGCCGGCCCGCGTCGCCCGCTGGCTCGGCCCTCTGTACGGAAACCTCCGGGTCGGTGGCGCGTACGAGCTGCGGATGGGGGAGGACGTGCCGGGCGCGGACCAGAACGCGACGGGCGAGGTCCTGGTCTGCGAACCGCCGCACCGCCTCGAGGTGACGTGGGCGTTCCCGGGCGAGCCGGTGACGCGCGTGTCGGCGACGGTCGGGGAGGTCGGCTCGGGTGCGGTCCTCGTCCTCGAGCACGTCGACCTCGGTGACGCGGCGGCCCGCGGGTACGGCGGGGGATGGCACGCCTCGCTCGACCGGCTCGACGACCACCTCGACGGCCGGCCGATCCGGCCGTGGGACGACCTGTTCGCCGAGCGCCACGGCCTCTACCGCGCCTGAGTCGCCTCGATCCGGCGCACGCGTTCCGCGGCAGCCCGCCGCATCGGGCCGTCGACGGTCGCCATCGCTCGGAGGCGCGCGAGTCCGTCGGGTGAGCCGAGCCGATCCAGCGCCCACGCGATCGCGAGGCGGAGCGACGGCTCGTCCGTGTCGAGGTCCCGGAGGAAGGCGGCGTACCCGGGATCGCCCGACCTGGCCAGCGCGTACACGGCTGTCACCAGATTCCACGGGCGTGGGCCGGGGAGCCCGTCGACCAGGGCGCGTCGCGCGACCGTCACCGCGCGTCGGTCGCCGAGCAGCGACAGCTCGTGCGCGCAGCCCCAGCGGGCGAGCACGTCCGCCGCCTGCGCGGTCCCCGCGAGCAGCAGCGCCTCCTCGCCGCCGGGCGGACGCAGACGCTCGACGGCCTCGACCGCCTCGGCGGTGGCGATCCGCCCCAGGCTTCGCACCTCGGGCTGGGGGAACCGCAGCGTCTCGATCCGCGCGGTCAGCAGCGGAACGGCAGCGGGCGCGGTGATGCGACTCCTCCGGAAGCCGTCGACGAGGCTGCCGGCGTCCGCGAGTGCCAGCACCTCCTCCGCCTCGGCCAGCGACGTGACGGGTGTGCGGATGGCCACCTCGTGCTCGAGCATCGATCGGAAGGAGTGGAAGGCCTTCGACGTCTCCTTGACGATCTGCCACACCTCCCACTCCTCGACCCCGTCACGCGGGACCAGGCAGGTCGTCCCCGGGAACCAGCCGCGCCCGATGACGAGGCCGTCGGCGAACGGGGCCCACGGCCAGATGTCGGCGCCGTCCGTGACGATCCGCGCAGGCCCGTCCGCGTCGGCAGCGGTGTCCGCGTACATCCGGGCACCCTGGGGATCGTCGTCGCGCCACCATCGTGTCTCCTCGCACGGGAGAAGGCCGATCCCGACCACGCTCGAGTCGGACGGCCACTCGTCCCACCACCCGTCCGCGTCGGTGGCCGTCGCGCCGAACAGGTCGGCGTACGCGCCGTCGCTGATCCGCAGGAACTCGCGGTACGACGGCGGGAGGCGCCGCCCGATGCGGTCCTCGGTCGCCAGGACGGCGTCCTCCGAGGCGGGCGCCCGGAGCACCGTCCCCTCCTCGCGGGCCACGCTCGTGGGCACCATCCCGAGCGGGACGTCGTCGAGCACCAGCCTGCTCCACGTGCGCAGGAGCTCGTGCATGGTCAGGTCGTGCGTCACCTCGCCAGGATCGCCACCCGCCCGGTCGAGACAAGGGGGCGCGCCGGGAGGCCGGCGCGCGTCACCCGACCGTCGCGCTGACCACGCCCGTCGGCAGGTCCACGTCGACGCGGTCGCCGCGCACGAGCTGCCGGCCGCGACGGGACTCGGGCTCGCCGTTGACGGTCACCGCGCCGTCGTCGAGGAGCTCGCGCGCCTGCGCGCCCGTCTCGGCGAGGTCGGCGAGCTTGAGGAACTGGCCGAGGCGGATCGAGTCGTCGGCGATGGGCACCTGCGTCATGGCAGCAGTCTGCCCGCCGCGGCGGGCGCCCGAGGGCCGGGCGCAACGGAAAGGGGAGGCGTCCGCTCGTAGACTCGTGGCCGTGATCACCCGAATCGACCTGCGCGGTCGCGTGCTGTCCCGTCGTGAGCTCCTGCAGGAGCTGCCTCGCGCGGAGGTCGACGTCGAGCACGCCGCCGAGGCGGTCGCGCCGATCATCGCGGCCGTGCGCGAGCGGGGCGCGGCCGAGCTGCGCGACCTCGCCGAGCGGTTCGACGGCGTCCGCCCGCAGCACGTGCGCGTCCCCGCCGCGACGATCACGGCGGCGGTCGACCGGCTCGACCCGCAGGTGCGGGCCGCGCTCGAGGAGACGATCCGCCGCGTCCGTCAGGTGCACGGCGCGCAGCGTCCCGACGACTTCACGGTCCAGGTCGCGCCGGGTGCGACGGTCCGCCAGCGCTGGCTCCCGGTGCGGCGCGTGGGCCTGTACGTGCCGGGCGGGCTCGCGGTGTACCCGTCGTCGGTCGTGATGAACGTCGTCGCGGCGCAGGAGGCCGGGGTCGGCTCGCTCGCGGTCGCGTCGCCGCCGCAGCAGGATGAGGGCGGGCTGCCCGACCCGGTGGTGCTCGCCACGTGCGCGCTGCTCGGGGTGGACGAGGTGTACGCCGTCGGCGGCGCGCAGGCGGTCGCGATGTTCGCGTACGGCGCCGCGGGCTCGCAGGCGGAGGACGGAGACACGCTGTGCGAGCCGGTCGACGTCATCACCGGACCCGGCAACGTGTACGTCGCCGCAGCCAAGCGGCTGGTGCGCGGCGTCGTCGGCATCGACGCGGAGGCGGGCCCGACGGAGATCGCGATCCTCGCCGACGGGACGGCCGACGCCAACCACGTCGCGGCCGACCTCGTCTCGCAGGCGGAGCACGACCCGCTGGCGGCGGCCGTGCTGGTCACGACGTCGGTCGAGCTCGCGGGCTCGGTCGAGGCGAAGCTCGTCGACCGCGTCGACGCGACGCGGCACCGCGAGCGCGTGACGACCGCGCTCAACGGCGCGCAGTCCGCGATCGTCCTGGTCGACGACCTCGACGCGGGGCTCGACGTCGTCAACGCCTACGGCGCCGAGCACCTCGAGATCCAGGCGGTCGGAGCGTCCGCGCTCGCGGACCGCGTGACGAGCGCGGGCGCGATCTTCGTCGGGCCGTACTCGCCGGTGTCGCTCGGCGACTACATGGCGGGCTCGAACCACGTGCTGCCGACGGGCGGCTGCGCGCACTTCGCGAGCGGGCTCGGCGTGCACTCATTCCTGCGAGCCGTGCAGGTCGTGGAGTACGACGCCGACGCGCTCGCGGTGGTCGCGGACCGGATCGTCGCCCTCGCCGACGCCGAGGGTCTCCCGGCGCACGGTGAGGCGGTCCGCGCGCGCTTCTGACCCGCTGCCCGCACGCGCGACGACGGCCGGCTCACCGTGTGGTGGTCGGCCGTCGCCGTGGTCGGACGTCGTGGGGTCGCGGTGGTCCCCTTCCTGCGGACGCCTGAGCCGGTCGTGGGCGGACGCTCCCTAGAATCGGTGGCGTGACCGCCGACCTCGCCCGTCCCGCGCTGCCGCTGCGCCCCGAGCTCGCCGGGCTGGAGCCGTACGGCGCGCCCCAGCTCGACGTGCCCGTGCTGCTCAACGTCAACGAGAACCCGTACGCGCCGTCGGACGCCGTCGTCGAGGACGTCGCGCGCGCGGTGGCCGAGGCGACGCGCACGCTCAACCGGTACCCGGACCGCGACTTCGCCGCCCTCCGCCAGGACCTCGCGGACTACCTCGCGGTCGAGTCGGGCGTGCGGGTCGCACCCGAGCAGGTGTGGGCGGCCAACGGGTCGAACGAGATCATGCTGCACGTCCTGCAGGCCTTCGGTGGTCCGGGACGCACGGCGCTGTCGTTCGCGCCGACGTACTCGATGTACCCCGAGTACGCGCGCGACACCTCGACGGCCTGGATCGAGGGCCGCCGCGAGGAGGACTTCAGCCTCGACCCCGACGCGGCGCGCACCGCGATCGAGCAGCACGCACCGTCGGTCGTCCTGCTCGCCAGCCCGAACAACCCGACGGGCACCGCGCTCCCGGCGGCCACGGTGCTCGCGGTCCTCGACGCCGCCGCGCGCGTGCCCGGCGGCTGCGTCGTCGTCGTCGACGAGGCGTACGGCGAGTTCCGCCGGCGCGGCACGCCGTCCGCGCTCGAGCTGCTCGACGGTCACCCGCACCTCGCCGTGAGCCGCACGATGTCGAAGGCGTTCGGCCTCGCCGGGGCGCGCGTCGGCTACCTGACGGCCTCGACCGCGTTCGTCGACGCGCTGCGCGTCGTGCGCCTGCCCTACCACCTGTCGGCCGTCACGCAGGCGGTCGCCCGGGCCGCGCTGCGGCACGCGCCGGAGCTCATGGCGCAGGTGGGCTCGCTGCGCGACGAGCGCGACGCCCTCGTCGGCTGGCTGCGCGAGCGCGGGCTGCAGGTCGCGGACTCCGACGCCAACTTCGTCCTGTTCGGCACGTTCGACGACCGCCGGGCCGTCTGGCAGGGTCTGCTCGACCGTGGCGTCCTCATCCGCGAGGTCGGGCCGCAGGGCTGGTTGCGGGTGTCGGTCGGCACCCCGCAGGAGACGGCGGCGTTCAAGGACGCCCTGACGCAGGTCGTGGGACTGGCCGCGACCGGCAACGAGGAGGACCGGTGAGCACTGGCACGACCGCGGCCCCGCGGACCGCACGCGTCGAGCGCACGACGAGCGAGTCGAGCGTCGTCGTCGAGCTCGACCTGGACGGGACGGGCCGCACCGAGATCTCGACGACGGTGCCGTTCTACGACCACATGCTCACGGCGCTCGGCAAGCACTCGCTCATCGACCTCACCGTCCGCGCGACGGGCGACACCCACATCGACGCGCACCACACGGTCGAGGACGTCGCGATCACCCTGGGCGAGGCGCTGCGTCAGGCGCTCGGCGACAAGCGCGGCATCTCCCGGTACGGCGACGCGACGGTGCCGCTCGACGAGGCGCTCGCGCAGGCCGTCGTCGACGTGTCCGGCCGCCCGTACCTCGTGCACTCCGGCGAGCCCGCGGGGCAGGAGTACCACCTCATCGGCGGGCACTTCACCGGCTCCCTGACGCGGCACGTGCTCGAGTCGATCGCGCACCACGCCGCGTTCAGCATCCACGTCCGCGTGCTCGCGGGCCGTGACCCCCACCACATCGTCGAGGCGCAGTTCAAGGCACTCGCCCGGGCGCTCCGGTTCGCGGTCGCGCTCGACCCGCGCGTGGACGGCATCCCGTCGACGAAGGGTGCGCTGTGAGCGACCAGCCCTCCGGCGGCCGCACGCCCGACGAGCCGGACGACGTCGTCGTCCCCGACGACCTGTCGTCGCTGCTCGACGGGCCCGGCGGCTCCTCGGTCCCGGACGACGCCTCGGCGCTGCTCGACGACACCGCGGGCCGGACCGTGCCCGACGACGCGTCGGCGCTCCCCGGCGACGCGGAGGAGCCGTCGCCGACGGGCGCCACGCGCGCGGGGGACGGCGCGGACGCTGCGGACGCGGCGGACGGCGCGGGCGCGGCCGGCGACGCCGACGCCGCTCAGGTGGTCGTGCCGGACGACCTGTCGTCGCTCGCCGCGGGCGGCACCGAGGTCCCGTCGCTCGCGCTCGTCGTGACGCAGGTCGCCGCACCGGCGCCGCTCGCCGCGGCGTGCGCGCTCGCCAAGGTCGACGTGGACGTCGTGCCGTCGTCGGTCGGCGCGATCGCGGTGCTGCGCGACCCCGCGAGCGGGCCGGCCGGTGCGGAGGCGATCTCCCGGCTGCTGCGGACGCTGCCCGTGATCCTGCTCGAGCGCCGCGAGGGTCAGATCTCCGCGGGACGCTGGACGGGCGGGGCCCGGGTCGCTGACCTGCCGCCGGGTCTCGTGCTGTCGGACGCGCCGTCGGTGCTCGAGGACCTGCTGCTCGGCGACGCGAAGGTCGCCGAGGTCCCGGGCGTCGTGTCGAGCGTCGGCATGTCCCGCTGGCAGGCGATGCGTGCGCTCGCGGCGGGCCGCAAGAGCCGGTGAGAGGTCCGTCTCGTCGCACGACCGCGGCCCGCCTCGGCGACGACCGGCGGGTAGCCTGACGCGGTGTCCAACCCCCGCGTCGTCGTCCTCGACTACGGCTTCGGCAACGTCCGCTCCGCGGTGCGCGCGCTCGAGCGCGTCGGCGCCCAGGTCGAGCTGACCGCGGACAAGCACGCCGCGACGGAGGCTGACGGCCTCGTCGTGCCCGGCGTCGGTGCGTTCGCGGCCGTGATGGGCGGGCTGCGCGCGGTCGGCGGCGACCAGGTCGTCGACCGGCGGCTCGCGGGCGGGCGTCCCGTGCTCGGCATCTGCGTCGGGATGCAGGTCATGTTCGCCGAGGGCGTCGAGCACGGAGACCGCACCGACGGGCTGGGCGAGTGGCCCGGCGTGGTCGACCGGCTCGAGGCCGATGTCGTGCCGCACATGGGCTGGGCGACGATCGACGCGCCCGCGGGCAGCACGCTGTTCCGCGGCCTCGAGGACGAGCGCTTCTACTTCGTGCACTCCTACGCCGCGCGGTCGTTCCCGCTGACCGACGAGGAGCAGAGCGCGACGCCGTTCAGCGCGCCGCTCGTCACGTGGGCCACGCACGGCGACCGGTTCGTCGCGGCGGTCGAGAACGGCCCGCTCGCCGCGACGCAGTTCCACCCCGAGAAGTCCGGCGACGCGGGCGCGCAGCTGCTGACCCACTGGGTCGACTCGCTGCGCTGACCCCGGCGCTCCCCTCACCACCGCACCACCTCCCGGAGGACACCCATGACCGACCGCCTCGAGCTGCTGCCCGCCGTCGACGTCGCCGACGGCCAGGCCGTCCGCCTCGTCCAGGGGGAGGCCGGCTCCGAGACCGGCTACGGCGACCCGCTCGCCGCGGCGCTCGACTGGCACGCCGGCGGGGCCGAGTGGATCCACCTCGTCGACCTCGACGCGGCGTTCGGGCGCGGCTCCAACGCGGACCTGCTCGCCGACGTCACGCAGCACCTGGCGGGCAAGGGCGTGAAGATCGAGCTGTCGGGCGGGATCCGCGACGACGCGTCGCTCGCCCGCGCGCTCGGCACCGGCGCGACGCGCGTCAACCTCGGCACGGCCGCGCTCGAGGACCCGGAGTGGACCGCGCGCGTCATCGCCGAGCACGGCGACCAGATCGCGGTGGGCCTCGACGTGCGGGGCACGACGCTCGCGGCCCGTGGTTGGACGCAGGAGGGCGGTGACCTGTGGGAGGTGCTCGAGCGCCTCGACACGGCCGGCTGCTCCCGCTACGTGGTCACCGACGTGACGAAGGACGGCACGCTGCGCGGCCCGAACGTCGACCTGCTCCGCGAGGTGTGCGCGCGCACCGACGCCCCGGTGGTCGCGTCCGGCGGCGTGTCGAGCCTCGAGGACCTGCGCGTGCTGCGCGAGCTCGTCCCCGTGGGCGTCGAGGGCGCGATCGTCGGCAAGGCGCTGTACGCGGGGGCGTTCACGCTGCCGCAGGCGCTCGACGTCGCCGGCCGGCCCTGACCTGGTCGTGAGCACGGGTCGCGCGCTGCCGCCGTCGTCGCCGTTCGCCGGCGACGACGGGTCCGCCGACCCCCGCGTCGCCGCGGCGGTGTCCGCCTACGGACGGGGCGACGGCACGGTCGCGGGCGTGGTCGACGCGCTCGCCGGCACGCGCGTGCTGGTGCCCGTGCTCGCCGAGCTCGAGGCGGCCGACGTCGTCGTGCACGACGGGCACGCGCACACGGTCGACAAGGAGGCGTCCGCGGGGATCGTCGCGCTGCGCACGCCCGACGGTCGCACGGCGCTGCCGGTCTTCACGAGCGTCGCGGCGATGACGGCGTGGCGTGCCGACGCCCGGCCCGTGCCGACCGACGCGGCGCGCGCGGCGCTGTCCGCGGTCGACGAGGGCTGGGAGGTCCTCGTCGTGGACGCCGGCGGGCCGGTCACCGTGCTGCTGCCGCGGACGGCCGTGTGGGCGCTGGCCCAGGGGCAGGCGTGGCGGCCCGCCGTGGTCGGCGGGACGGTCGACCGCGACGTCGCCGAGGCGGTCCGGCACGCGCTCGCGACCGTGCGCGACGTCGTCGAGTCGAGCACGGAGCCGGGGAAACGCGCGGAGGTGGCCGTCGTCCTGGGCCTCGTCCCCGGGCTGGACCGGGCGCGTCTCGACGCAGCGCTGGCGCAGGTGAACGCCGCGCTGGCGGCCGACGAGACCGTGACGTCGCGCGTCGACTCGCTCGAGCTGCGCGTGCGCGCCGCCCGCTGACCCGGGCGCGCGGCGTCAGTGCCGGCGGCGCAGCGCCCAGGCGAACGCGAACACCGTGACCGCGGTCGCGGCGACCAGCTGCCCGCCGAGGATCACCCGGTTGAGGTCGAGCGTGGGCCGCCACTGCACCCCGGACTCGTCGACGACGAACACGCCGACCGCCTTCACGTGCGCGGCGTAGCCGCCGCCCCCGCCGTGCCCGCCGCCGTGCCCGTGGTGCGGCTCGGGGTCGCCCGTGCGCCGGCCGAACGACGGCGCCGACGGCAGGTCGCCCTCGCCGTCCCCGGACCCGAGACCGACCGCGCCCGACACCCGGGCGACGGGGATGACGAGCGTGCCGTCCTTCTCGTACGCGTCCCCGAACACGCGGCGGACCGTGAGGTTGTCGTTGGCGGCGCCGGCGAGCTGCGTCGGGTCGAAACGAGGTGCGTCGGACATGCGTTCCTCCGTGCGTTCTCGGTCGGTCAGGAGCAGGTCGAGCGGTTCAGGTGCAGGTGGGTGCGTCCGTGAAGGCGGACTCGTCGTCCAGCATGGCGCGCAGGGTGCTCACGGGCACCACGAAGCTGTGCCCCTCGGCGTCCTTCGCGTACACGACCCCGACGACGCGTCCGTCGGTGTCGAGCACGGCGGAACCCGAGCTCCCCGGCTCGACGGGTGCGTCGGTCACGAGGACCTCGCCGAGGTTGACGTTGAGCGGGTCGGTCGTCGCGCCGAGCACGGCGCCCGTCGTGATCGTGAGCCGCTGCCCGAGCGGGTAGCCGACGACGGTCACGGCGTCCCCGGGTGCGGGGTCGGCGTCCGCGAGCTCGGGTGCGGCGGGCAGCGGCTCGGCCGTCCGGACGATCGCGAGGTCCGCGAGACCCGCGGTGCTCGCGGCGGTCGCGCCGACGTCGCGCCCGTCGTACGTGCTGAGCTGCAGCGCGGAGGAGTCGGCGACGACGTGCCGGTTCGTGACGAGCGTGTTCGCGTCGATCGCGAAGCCGGAGCCCGTCGAGACCGAGCCGCACCCGATGTTCCGGATCCGGACCGCCATGCGCTGCGCCGAGTCGAAGCCGTCGGGCGAGAGGTTGCCGGACGACGTGGGCGCCGGCGCCGGGGCGCGGCTCGGGATGACGCTCGACGGCACCGGTGCGGGCATCGCGGGCAGGACGGCGCAGCCGGTCAGGCACACCAGGAGCGCGAGCCCGGCGAGCGGCCGCAGGCGGGGTCGCGTCACCGGTCGAGCTCGCGCTGGAGGGAGGCGTTGGCGTCGGTCGCGGCCCCGCACACGCGGTCCACGTCGGTCGCGAACCGCTGCAGGTCGGACGGGTCGTACTGGTCGGACTCGCGGAGGTAGCCGATGAGGCGCTGCTGGCCGTCGATGCAGTTCGCGAGCGCGGTCGCGACCTGTCCCGCGGCCTGCGACACGCGCGCCTGGTAGTCGGCGAGCTGCTGCTGCGACGCGCTCGTGTCGCCGAGCCGTGCCTTCTCGTCGGCGAGCTCCGTGATGCGCTGCTGCGCGGCAGCGAGCTGCGTCTGCGTGTCCGTGAGCTCGGCCTGCGCGGCCTCGAGGTCCGTCTGCGCCTGGGCCAGCGCCGTGCCGTGCGTGCGCGCGAGGTCCTCCCACTGCGCCGACGACCGCTGCCACGCGCTCGTGGTGCGGATCAGGTAGACGGTCAGGAGCGCGGCCACGACGACGACCGCGACGAGCGCGACCGCGAGGACGGTCGTGCCCCGGCGGCGTGGCGTCCTCGGTCCGCCGGCGCGGTCGACGCCACCGGCGGGCGGGACGACGGGCGGGCCCGCCGGCACCCACGGCCCGGGTGTCGGTGCCGGTGCCGCGGTGGCGACCGGTGCACCGGTGGTGCCAGGTGCGGCGGCGGTCGCGGGTGCGGGCCGGGAGCCCGGTGCGGGCGGCACGGCGCCGGGCACGGGCGGCAGGGGTGCCGTCGGCGCGTGCGTCGCCGGCGGGACGGGAGCGCTCGCGGGCGAACCCGGTGCGGGTGTCCCGGGTCGCGGGGTCTCGGGCCAGCCGGCGGGGGCGTTGTCGGTCGGCATCGCCCCAGGATACGAGCGCCCGACGGCCCCGGGGTCGACCGTGGCGGGTGAGGCCGCGAGCCGGTCCGGGGGATCGCCCGGTCCGTCCCGATGCCGGTCGCCGTCGGGCGCGAGCCGCGTCACACCCGGCCTGCGGGCCGGGGAAATCGGTCGGAGGACCGTTCGCCCCGGGCGACAATGGTCGCCATGTCCCGCTTCCCCTACGGCGCGCTGCTGCGTCTCCCGGGGGTGGGGCGGCTGTTCGCCGTGTCGTTCGTCGCCCGCATCCCGCACGCCATGACCGGCGTCGTCCTCACGCTGCACGTCGTGACGGCGCTCGACCGCGGCTACGCCCAGGCGGGACTCGTCGCGGGCGCGATGACGGTCGGCATGGCCGTCGGCGCGCCGTGGCGCGGGCGGCTCGTCGACCGGCTGGGCCTGCGCCGCGCGATCGCGCCGTCCATCGTGGTCGAGTCGGCCGTCTGGGTCGTCGCACCGCACCTCTCCTACGAGGCGCTCGTGGCCGCGGCCGTGGTCGCCGGGCTGTTCCTCGTGCCCGTGTTCTCGGTGACGCGCCAGTCGCTGTCCGTCATGGTGCCGCTCGCCCAGCAGCGGTCCGCGTTCGCGCTCGACTCGGTCGCCGTCGAGGTGACCTTCATGCTCGCGCCGGTCCTCGGCGTGGTGCTCGCGACCCAGGTGTCGACGTCCGTGGCCCTCACCGTGGTCGGCAGCACGACGGTGCTGGCCGGCGTCCTGCTGTTCTGGGCCAACCCGCCGACGCGCTCGGCGACCCCGGCCGACGCCGCGACGGTCGTCGAGGGCGCGCGGGCGCGCGTGCTCGGACCCGACCTCGTCGTCGTGCTGCTCGCCGCGCTCGCGGCGTCGTTCGTGCTGGTCGGCACCGACGTGTCGCTCGTGGCCGCGCTCAACGACGAGGGCCGCGCGTCCGACGTCGGCTGGATGATCGCGCTCTGGGCGGGCGGCTCCGTGGTCGGCGGCCTCGTGCACGGCGCCCGGCACCGGTCGCCGTCACCGCTCGCCCTCGTCGCGATCCTCGCGCTCGCGACCGTGCCGGCGGCCTTCGCGCCCGTCCCGGTGTGGCTCGCGCTCGCGGTCGTGCTCGCGGGCCTGCCGTGCGCGCCGGCGCTGTCGTCGATCAACGCGACGCTCGTGCGGCTCGTGCCCGAGCACCGGCGCGGCGAGGTCATGGGCTGGAGCGGGACGATGTCGACCGTCGGCAACGCGCTCGGCGCGCCCCTGTGCGGCTGGGTGATCGACCGCGGCACGCCGGGTCACGGCTTCCTCACCGCGGCCGCCGTCGGGGGCGCCGTCGCGGTCGGCGGCCTCGTGGTCCTGCGGGTCACGTCCGCACGGCGCGGCGGACCGGGGGGTGCGGCGCCGCACGACGACGCTGCTCCCGCGCCCGCCGACGAGACCACGCGCGGACTCGCGCCGGTCGCCTCCGACGAGCCGACGGTGGTCACGCCGCGCGAGCCGCTCGCCACCGAGGGCGCGGCCGCGAAGGACCCCGCGGGCGTCTGACGCCACTCTCGGGGCGCCTGACGCCCCTCCCGGAGCCCGGGCCAGGGGCGTCTGACGCCTCTCGCGCCGGCGGCGCCGAACGTCGGACGGCGCGCGTCGCGCCGGCGGCGCCCGCAGGGGCGTCCCGTCGGGGCGGCGACGCCTCCGGGCGTCAGACGACGGAGCCGGTGAACTTCTCGCCGGGGCCCTCGCCGGGGGCGTCGGGGATGACGGACGCCTCACGGAACGCGAGCTGGAGGGTGCGGAGCCCGTCGCGCAGCGACCGCGCGTGCTGGTTGCCGATGTCCGGGGCGGACGCCGTGACGAGCGCCGCGAGCGCGGTGATGAGCTTGCGTGCCTCGTCGAGGTCCAGGTACGCGGCGCCCGCTCCGTCCGGGCCGTCCTCCGCGAGCCCGCACTTCACGGCGGCGGCGCTCATGAGGTGCACGGCGGCGGTCGTGATGACCTCGACGGCGGCGACGTCCGCGATGTCGCGGGTCGCGCCGGTCACCGAGCCGTCGGTCGGCTCGGCGGTGTCGGGGGCGTCGGACGTGGGGGAGTCGGTCATGGGCCCGATCCTCTCATCGCCCGCGCACGCGCCGACGCGACGAGGCCCCGTCGTGCCGGGGTCGGCGGGACGGGGCCTCGTCGTGCGGGGTCGTGCGGGTCAGGCGACCGGGACGCTCGCCGTCGCGGGCTCGCCGGTCTCCAGGGGAGCGGAGCCGGTCAGCGCGGCGCGCAGCTGCGCCCCCAGACCGGCGTCGACCTGCGTCCAGTACTGGATGGCCCGCTCGCGGATGTCGTCGCGGCGCACGCCACCCACGTGCCCCGTGATCGTCTCGAGGAACCGGGCGCGCGCCGCGTCGTCGAAGACCTCGCGGTAGAGCGTGCCCGCCTGGCCGAAGTCGTCGTCCTCGGCGTGCAGCGTCGCGGCGGCGCGGACCATCGCGCCGTCGGACTCCCACCCGCCGGACTCGCCCGCACGCGCCGGGTCGGCCGCGGGGCCGCCCGCCGAGTTCGGGGCGTAGACGGGGACGTCGGGGGCCGCGAAGGCGATGCGCGCGGCGCCGTCCTTCGAGTACGAGTGCACGTCGGCGTGGGGCGCGTTGACCGGGAGCTGCGCGTGGTTGGTGCCCACGCGGTACCGGTGCGCGTCGGCGTAGGAGAAGATCCGCGCGAGCAGCATCTTGTCGGGGCTGGCGCCGATGCCGGGGACGAAGTTCGACGGCGCGAACGTCGCCTGCTCGATCTGCGCGAAGTAGTTCTCGGGGTTCCGGTTGAGCTCCATGACGCCGACCTCGATCAGCGGGTAGTCGGCGTGCGGCCACACCTTCGTGAGGTCGAACGGGTTGAAGCGGTACGTCGTGGCGTCCTCGTACGGCATGACCTGCACCGACATCGTCCAGCGCGGGAAGTCGCCGGCCTCGATGTGGCCGAACAGGTCGCGGATGTGGTGGTCGGCGTCGGACCCGGCGAGCTGCGCGGCCTCGTCGGCCGTGAGGTTGTCGATGCCCTGCTGGGTCTTGAAGTGGTACTTGACCCAGAACCGCTCGCCCGCGGCGTTGACCCACTGGTAGGTGTGCGAGCCGAAGCCGTCCATGTGGCGCCACGACGACGGCAGACCGCGGTCGCCCATGAGCCACGTGACCTGGTGCGCGGACTCGGGCGACAGCGTCCAGAAGTCCCACTGCATGTCGTTGTCGCGCAGGTGCGAGCCCGGGAGGCGCTTCTGCGAGCGGATGAAGTCGGGGAACTTGATCCCGTCACGGATGAAGAAGACCGGGGTGTTGTTGCCGACGAGGTCGTAGTTGCCCTCGGACGTGTAGAACTTCAGCGCGAACCCGCGGGGGTCGCGCCACGTGTCGGGCGAGCCGTTCTCGCCGGCGACCGACGAGAAGCGCGCGAGCACGTCGGTCTGCATGCCCGGCTGGAACAGCGCGGCGCGCGTGTAGGCGGACACGTCGCCCGTCGTCGTGAACGTGCCGAACGCGCCGCCGCCCTTGGCGTGGACCACGCGCTCGGGCACGCGCTCGCGGTTGAACTGCGCGAGCTTCTCGACGAGGTAGTGGTCGTGCAGGACGATCGGGCCGTCGGCGCCGACGGCGAGCGAGTGCGCGTCGGAGGCGACGGGGGCGCCGCTGTTCGTCGTCGTCGGGGGCACGTGAGACATGGGTGTCCTCTCCAGGGTGGGTGGTGCGACGCGCGACCCGGGTACCGGGTGCCCGTCAGGGCCGGCGTGCTCGGCGGTCGCCGGGCGGCCGGTCAGTCGTCGACGGCGGCCGCGGCCGCCGCGCAGGTGGGGCACAGGCCCCAGAACGTGACCTCCGCCGTCTCGACCGCGAAGCCGGACGTGGAGGAGGGGATCAGGCAGGGGGCGTGGCCGGTGACGCAGTCGACGTCGTCGACGGCGCCGCAGCCCCGGCAGACGACGTGGTGGTGGTTGTCGCCGACGCGCCGCTCGTAGCGGGCCGGGTGGCCCGCGGGCTCGATGCGCCGCAGCAGCCCGGCGGCCGTGAGCGCGCCGAGCACGTCGTAGACAGCCTGCACCGACACCGACGGCACGCCGGCGCGCACGACGCGGAGCACGGTGTCCGCGTCGGCGTGCGGGGTGCGGCGGAGCGCGTCGAGCACGGCCAGTCGCGGGCTGGTGACCCGCAGGCCGTGGTCGCGCAGGAGTGCGGTGTCGTCCACGTCCTCCACCCAACCATCGAAACTGGAATGATTCAAGTATTGGAACGGTTCCATGTCATGTGGACCCGGCGGCGGGCGCCCCTCGGACAGAGGGTGCGCGGCCGTCTGGTAACCTTGTCCACGACTGACCTGCGACCGCGCGCGACTCGACCCTCACGGGACGGCGACCGGCGGTCCAGGGGCACAAGTGGAGAACCTCCCACCTGGGTCTCGACCGACCGGCTCGACCGGCGACAGGGACCGGGTCACCAGTCCGCACGTCGACGGCCACGCCGTCGGCGCGACTCGCGGCGACCGGCCGGTCGTGCGCGGGGCGGAGCTGTACGAGGCCTCCTCCTGTGCTCAGGACGGGGGCCTTCCTCGTTCCTGACGGTCCGCCACGACGAACCTGAGGAGCACACATCAGCGAGCCCCGCATCAACGATCGGATCCGCGTCGCCGAGGTCCGCCTGGTCGGCCCCAACGGCGAGCAGGTCGGCATCGTCCGCGTGGAAGACGCACTGCGCCTGGCCCAGGACGCCGACCTCGACCTCGTCGAGGTCGCCCCGGACGCCCGCCCGCCCGTCTGCAAGATCATGGACTACGGCAAGTTCAAGTACGAAGCAGACATGAAGGCCCGCGAGGCCCGGCGCAACCAGACCAACACGGTCCTCAAGGAGATCCGCTTCCGCCTGAAGATCGACCCGCACGACTACGGCACCAAGAAGGGCCACGTCGAGCGGTTCCTCAAGGCGGGGGACAAGGTCAAGGTCATGATCATGTTCCGCGGTCGCGAGCAGTCGCGCCCGGAGATGGGCATCCGCCTGCTGCAGCGCCTCGCCGAGGACGTGGCCGAGCTCGGCTTCGTCGAGAGCTCGCCGAAGCAGGACGGGCGCAACATGATCATGGTGCTCGGCCCGACCAAGAAGAAGGCCGACCAGAAGCTGGAGCAGCGTCGTGCCGCGCAGGCCGCGGCCCGTGCCGCGGAGGAGACCGAGCCCGAGGCTTCCGCCGCGGCGCCCGAGGCTCCCACTGCCGTGCCGGTCCGCACCGAGGCTCCCGTCGCGCCCGCGGCGACCGCCCCGTCGGCGCCTGCTCCGGCCGTCGCCGCGCCTGCCCCGGCAGCGGCAGCGCCCGCTCCGGCGGCGGCCGCTCCGGCAGCCGCTGCTGCTCCGGCCGCTCCCGCGGCCGACGCAGCCGAGGCGTCGCGTCCGGCCGCACCGCGTCCGGCGTCCCCGCGTCCGCCGGCCCCGCGGGCGGCGCCCGCCCGGACGGCGCAGGCGGCACCCGCTCCCGCGGCGCGACCGGCCGCACCCCGGCCGGCGCCCGCGTCGGCCACCCCCAAGCCGCCGGCACCTCGCCCGGCCCCGCGGCCCCGGCCGCAGGCCCCGGGTCAGTCCGGCTGACCGACCTGATCACGCCGGCCCGGTTCCCCGCCGGGCCGCACGACGACGAGTCGCGCACGATCCGCGCGCGATGAGATGGACAAGGAGACACGGCAGCCATGCCGAAGAACAAGACGCACTCCGGTGCCAAGAAGCGCTTCCGGATCACCGGCAGCGGCAAGGTCATGCGTGAGCAGGCCAACGGCCGTCACCTCCTCGAGCACAAGTCGAGCCGTCGCACCCGCCGCATCGCCGGCGACGTCGTCGTCTCCGCCGCTGACACCCCGAAGATCAAGAAGCTGCTCGGCAAGTGACCCGTCCGGGGTCGCGACGAGCGATCCCGGGGCACTCGAGCCCTAGACAAGCAAGGAGCATCACGTGGCACGCGTGAAGCGGGCGGTCAACGCCCAGAAGAAGCGCCGGGCAACTCTCGAGCGCGCCAGCGGCTACCGCGGGCAGCGCTCGCGCCTCTACCGCAAGGCGAAGGAGCAGGTCACCCACTCCCTCGTCTACGCCTACCGCGACCGCAAGGTCCGCAAGCAGGACTTCCGCAAGCTGTGGATCCAGCGCATCAACGCAGCGTCGCGCGAGCAGGGCCTGACGTACAACCGCCTCATCCAGGGCCTCAAGCTCGCGGGTGTCGAGGTCGACCGTCGTGTCCTCGCGGACCTCGCGGTCAACGACGCCGCGGCGTTCAACGCCCTGGTGCAGGTCGCCAAGGACGCGCTGCCCGCCGACGTCAACGCGCCGTCGGCTGCGTGACGACTGCCTCGCAGCAGCACAGCACCTCCCGGACGCCCGGCCGATGCCCGAGCTGACCAACCCCCGCGCCGAGCGGGTGAAGGCAGTGCGGGCGCTGGCCGGGCGTCCGGCGCGTGCACGGTCGGGTCGGTTCCTGGTCGAGGGACCGCAGGCCGTGCGCGAGGCCGTGCGCGCCGAGCACGTGCACGTGCACGACCTGTACGTCACTGACGCGGCCGCGGAGCGGTACGGCGAGATCGTGTCCGCCGCGGGCGGGCGGGGGATCGTCGCCCGGACCGGCACGCCCGAGGTGCTCGACGCGATGAGCGCCGACGCCCAGGGCGTCCTCGCGGTCGCGGACCAGGTCGACGTCGGCCTGGACGACGTCCTCGCGAGCCGTCCGCGCCTGGTGGCGCTGCTCGTGCACGTCCGCGACCCCGGGAACGCGGGCACCGTGGTGCGTGCGGCCGACGCCGCCGGCGCCGACGCCGTCGTCCTGACGCGCGAGAGCGTCGACCTGCACAACCCCAAGGTGGTCCGCTCCACCGCAGGGTCGCTCTTCCACCTCCCGGTCGCGACGGGTGCCGACCTCACGTCCGCCGTCGCGGCGCTCCGCGGGCGCGGCGTGACCGTGCTCGCGGCCGACGGCACGGGTGAGCACGACATCGACGACCTGCTCGACGTCGCGGGCGCCGCACCCGACGGCGTGCCGGACCTCGCGGGGCCGACCGCGTGGGTCTTCGGCAACGAGGCGTGGGGCCTGCGCGACGAGGACCGCGCGCTGGCCGACGCCGTCGTCCGGGTCCCGATCCGGGGCCGCGCCGAGTCCCTCAACCTCGCCACGGCCGCGACGGTCTGCCTGTACGCGAGCGCCCGCGCGCAGCGCTGACGAGGACGCGCGCATGGCGCCGCGCTACTCTGCTCGTCCGCGGTCGGGCAGCCCGACCTCTGGTGATGGTCCCGGCGTACCGACGAACGCCGTCACGATGCTTCCTGCAGCGCCCTCGTCCGCCCGCACGCCCCGGGTCGCACCACCCGCGGAGCCGATCCCGAGCCGCACGGTCGCGCCGTGAGACTGTTCGCGGCCGTGTGGCCGCCCGACGACGTCCTCGACCACCTCGACCTGGCGCTCGCGACCGTCCGGGGCGGTCCGGCCGGGGCGTCGACCGCGGTGCGCTGGTCCGCCCGTGAGACGTGGCACCTGACGGCGGCCTTCTACGGCGAGCTCCCCGACGGCGCCGTGCCCGGCCTGGTCGCCGATCTCGCCGCGGCGGCGCGGAACCGCGCACCGTTCACCCTGGCGTTGCGGGGTGCCGGCGTGTTCTCCCACCGGACGATGTGGGTCGGCGTCGGCGGTGACGTCGAGGCGCAGCGGCGGCTGAGCGGCGCGTGCGTCGACGCAGGCGTCGAGGCGGGCGCCGTGCCCGACCGGCGTCCCCGCGAGCGGCCGCATTTGACGATCGCCCGGATCAGGCCGGGTGCGCGGCCCCCGCGGCGCGGGTCGTCCCGCCCGGTACGCGGGCGCGGCCCCGGGGCCCCGGGCGGTGACGCACCGCTGACCGAGCAGGACGTCGCGCGCGGGGTCGCGCGTGCGCTGGCCGTGTACGAGGGGCCGTCGTGGACCGTCGACGAGCTGTGCCTCGTCGCGTCGGTGCCGGGTGCCGGGCGCGGGGGCGGACCGCTCTACGACGTGCTGGAGCGCTTCGCGTTCGCCTGAGGCGGGCCGTCGTCCGTCGCTCGGAGAGGGCGCGCGTGCGGAGCGCGCCCCCGCGCGGCGTGACGAGCGACCGCTCCCTCGTCCCCGCGGACGCGCGCGTCGGGGTCGACCGCGTGAAGGGGTCGTGGCGACGCGTGGCGCCGTGGCACGATGGGCGGCATGTCAGCGCGTGCACGGGCGGCCGGTGGTCGCCGATTTCCGCGGCCCGTCCTCGGGCTGCGCTGACGCGCGCGTGACCTGACCGCCGACGAGCGGACGGGCACGAGGGCCCGGGGCGGGCGCCACTAGACTTCCCTGCTGGCCGGTGCGCTGTCGCGCGCCCGGTCAGGGCCCGTCCGTCCGTGGCGCGGACGCGGGCTCCGGCTTCTCCCCTGGAAGGTCCGCATGACCGACACACCCCTGTCCCCGCTCGACGAGGCGGGCGTCGACCTCGCGGTGAAGGCGGCCCTGGCCGCCGTCAGCGCGGCCGGCGACCTCGACGAGCTCAAGTCCGCACGCCTGGCGCACCTCGGTGAGCACAGCCCGATCGCGCTCGCGAACCGTGCGATCGGCGGGCTCGCGCCCGCCGACAAGGGCGTCGCCGGCCGTGTGCTGGGCGGTGCCCGCGGGCGGCTGCAGCAGGCGCTCGCGGAGCGGCAGACGCAGCTCGAGGCGGAGCGCGACGCGCGCGTGCTGGTCGAGGAGACCGTCGACGTGACGCTCCCCGTCGACCGGCGCCCGCGCGGTGCGCGGCACCCGCTGGAGACGCTGCAGGAGCGCATCGCGGACATCTTCGTCGCGATGGGCTGGGAGATCGCCGAGGGGCCCGAGCTCGAGTCGGAGTGGTTCAACTTCGACGCGCTCAACTTCGGCGTGGACCACCCCGCGCGGCAGATGCAGGACACGTTCTTCGTCGACCCGCCGGAGTCGGGGCTCGTGCTGCGGACGCACACGTCGCCGGTGCAGGCGCGCACGCTCCTCGAGCGCGACCTGCCCGTGTACATCGCGTGCCCCGGCAAGGTGTTCCGCACGGACGCGCTCGACGCGACGCACACCCCCGTGTTCCACCAGGTCGAGGGCCTCGCGGTCGACAAGGGCCTGACGATGGCGCACCTCAAGGGCACGCTGGACCACTTCGCGCAGGCGATCTTCGGTCCCGAGGCGCGCACGCGTCTGCGGCCGTCGTTCTTCCCATTCACCGAGCCGTCCGCGGAGATGGACCTGTGGTTCCCGCAGAAGAAGGGCGGGCCCGGCTGGATCGAGTGGGGCGGCTGCGGCATGGTCAACCCCCACGTCCTGCGGGCGTGCGGCGTGGACCCCGACGCCTACTCGGGCTTCGCCTTCGGCATGGGCATCGAGCGGACCCTGATGCTGCGCCACGGCATCGCCGACATGCACGACATGGTGGAGGGCGACGTGCGCTTCTCCACGCAGTTCGGGACGGAGATCTGATGCCCCGCGTTCCCCTGACGTGGCTCGCCGACCACGTCGACCTGCCCGCCGGCCTCACGGCCGAGCAGCTCGCCGCCGACCTCGTGCGCGTCGGGCTCGAGGAGGAGGCGATCCACGCCGCCGCCGTGACGGGCCCGCTGGTGGTCGGCGAGGTCGTCGAGCGCACGCCCGAGCCGCAGAAGAACGGCAAGACGATCAACTGGTGCCGCGTCGACGTGGGCCCCGAGCACAACGAGCCCGGCGGTGCTCCGCGCGGGATCGTGTGCGGCGCGCACAACTTCGACGTCGGCGACAAGGTCGTCGTCGCGCTGCCCGGTGCGGTGCTGCCCGGGCCGTTCCCGATCGCGTCGCGCAAGACGTACGGCCACGTGTCGGACGGCATGATCTGCTCGGCGCGCGAGCTCGGGCTCGGCGAGGACCACGCGGGCATCATCGTGCTGTCGACGCTCGGCCTCGACGTGCCCGTCGGGACGGACGCGCGCGAGCTGCTGGGTCTCGGCGACGAGGTGCTCGAGATCAACGTGACGCCCGACCGCGGGTACGCGTTCTCCATGCGCGGGGTCGCCCGGGAGTACGCGCACGCCACCGGTGCGGCGTTCACCGACCGCGGTCTGCCGACGCCCGAGCAGCGCGAGCCCGTGCCCGGCGGCGTCGCCGTCGAGCTCGAGGACGACGCGCCGATCCACGGCGTGCCCGGGTCGGACCGGTTCGTCGCGCAGGTCGTCCGCGGGGTGCGCGCGAGCGACCCGTCGCCGCAGTGGATGCAGCGGCGCCTCACGCAGGCGGGCATGCGTCCGATCGGCCTGGCGGTCGACGCGACGAACTACGTCATGCTCGACCTCGGCCAGCCGCTGCACGCGTACGACCTGGCGAAGGTCGCCGAGCCGATCGTGGTGCGGCGCGCCCGCACGGGTGAGCGGCTGCTCACGCTCGACGGCGTGGACCGGGCGCTCGACCCCGAGGACCTGCTCGTCACGGACAGCCCCGAGGGGGCGCGTGCGGCGCGGATCATCGGGCTCGCCGGGGTCATGGGCGGCGGGGACAGCGAGGTCGGGCCGGACACGGTCGACGTCCTCGTCGAGGCCGCGCACTGGGACCCGGTCACGGTCGCGCGCACCTCGCGGCGGCACAAGCTGTCGAGCGAGGCCGCCAAGCGCTACGAGCGCGGCGTCGACCCGCAGCTGCCGCGGGTCGCGGTCGCCCGGGTCGTCGAGCTGCTCGTCGAGCACGGTGGTGGGGTCCCGGACGCGGCGCTCACCGACGTGGACCGCACGACCGAGCCGCCGACGATCACGCTGCCGCTCGACCTGCCCGGTCGCCTCGTCGGCGTGCCGTACACGGCGGACGAGGTCCGCGACGTGCTGACGCAGATCGGCGCCGAGGTGTCCGACGCCGGGGACGACGCGCTCGCGGTGCGGGTGCCGTCGTGGCGGCCCGACCTGGTCGTGCCGGTGGACCTCGTCGAGGAGGTCGCGCGTCTGCGCGGCTACGACGCGATCCCGTCGACCCTGCCCGTCGCCCCCGCGGGACGCGGCCTGACCGACGGCCAGCGCACCCGCCGCTCGGTCGCGCGGGCGCTCGCCGAGGCCGGCTTCGTCGAGGTGCTGACGTACCCATTCGTCTCGACCGAGCAGCTCGACGCGCTCGCGCTGCCGGAGGACGACGACCGCCGACGCGCGATCCGCCTGGTGAACCCGCTCGCGGAGTCGCACCCGTACCTGCGGACGAACCTGCTGGTCACGCTGCTCGACGCGGCGCGCCGCAACGTCGGTCGCGGCCAGAGCGACCTCGCGGTCTTCGAGATCGGGCTCGTGACGCGGCCGGCGTCCGACACCCCGGCGGCCCCGCGCCTGCCGGGTGGGGTGCGACCGAGCGACGACGACCTCGCCGCGATCGAGGCCGCCGTCCCCGCGCAGCCGCGTCGCGTCGCGGGCGTGCTCGCGGGCGCGGCGGAGCCTGCCGGGTGGTGGGGGAGCGGCCGTCGCGCCGACCACACCGACGCGATCGCCGCGGCCCGCCGGGTCGCCGAGGTCGTGGGCGTCGACGTCCAGCTGGCCGCGGACGGCGAGCACCTGCCGTGGCACCCGGGCCGCTGCGCGCGCATCACGCTCGCCGACGGCACGCTCGTCGGGCACGCGGGCGAGCTGCACCCGAACGTCGTCGCGGCCCACGGGCTTCCGGCGCGGACCGCGGCGTTCGAGCTCGACCTGGACGTGCTCCTCGCGGCCGCGCCCGCCGAGCCGACGCAGGCGCACCCGGTGTCGTCGTTCCCCCTGGCGAAGGAGGACGTCGCGCTCGTCGTCCCCGCGCACGTGCCCGCGGCCGACGTGCTCGACGCCGTCCGCGTCGGCGCGGCAGCGGGACCCGCGGGGGACGTCGTCGAGGACGTGCGGCTGTTCGACGTGTACGTCGGTGGCCAGGTGCCGGACGGCACGCGGTCGCTCGCGTTCTCGCTGCGGTTGCGCGCGGCCGACCGGACGCTGACGGCGCAGGAGACGGCGGGGGTCCGCGAGGCCGTCGTCGCCGAGGCGCAGCGCCGGTTCGGGGCGACGCTGCGGGCCTGACGCCCGGCGCCCACCAGCAAGGACGGCCCCGCGACCTGCCACGGTCGCGGGGCCGTCGTCGTCTCCGAGCGCTGTTCGAGCGCCCGGCCGAACCCGGACGAAGTCGTCGGACGTGGGACGAGTTCACCAAACGGTTACCGACGAGTAGTTGCCGTGAATCGGACGGAAAGGCGAAGGTGGCTGGTGGCCCGTCACGAGCGGGCATCTCTTGTGCCCCCGATGAAGGAGAGCTCGACGTGCACGCAGGAGTGAAGTCGGCGACCGGGGGCCTCGCAGCCCTCGCGCTGGCGGCGGCCGGGTCACTGGCCGCGGCGACACAGGCGGCAGCGGCGCCGTCACCCACCGCGCCACTGGTCATCAACGAGGTGTACGGCGGTGGCGGCAACTCCGGCGCGCCGTTCAACCGGGACTTCGTCGAGCTGGTGAACACGACCACCGCGCCCGTCAGCGTCGACGGGTGGGCGGTGCAGTACGCCTCGGCGACAGGCACGTCCTGGCAGGTCACAGGGCTGTCCGGCACCGTGGCGGCCGGCGACCGGCTGCTCGTCGGCATGGGCTCGGGCGCGACGGGGGCCGCGTTCGAGGTCGACGTCGACGGCACGACCCTCATGGGGGCGGCCAACGGCAAGGTCGCGCTGACGTCGAGCGCGACGGCACTCACCTGCGGCGCGGCGGCCAACCCGTGCAGCACGCAGGCGGCGGTGGTCGACCTCGTCGGCTACGGCACCGCGACCGACTTCACCGGCACCGGTCCGGCGCCCGCCGCGTCCAACACCACGTCGGTGTCGCGCAGCGCGACCCACACGAACACCGCGAACAACGCGGCCGACTTCACGGCGGGCACGCCGACGCCGGAGAAGTCCGGTGGCGGCGGCACCGACCCGGGCAACCCCGGGGACGGCGAGCACACGATCGCCGAGATCCAGGGCACGGGTGCCGCGTCGCCGCTGCAGGGCGCGACCGTCACGACGACGGGCGTCGTCACGGCGGCGTACCCGACGGGCGGCTTCAACGGCTACGTCATCCAGACGGCCGGCACGGGTGGCGGGCTCGACCCGGCGCGCACGGCGTCCGACGCGGTCTTCGTGTTCTCGTCGGCGACCGTCGGATCGGTCGCGATCGGCGACCACGTCGAGGTCACGGGTGTCGTGAGCGAGTTCAACGGGCTCACCGAGATCACGGTCGCGGCGGGCGGCGCCGAGAAGCTCGCGACGCCGGGTGCGGTCACCCCGCTCAGCGGGGGCTGGCCCACGACGGCCGAGGGTCGCGAGGCGATCGAGTCGATGCTGCTGGCGCCCACGGGCGAGTTCACCGTCGCGAACACCTTCTCGACGAACCAGTACGGCGAGGTCGGCCTCGCAGCCGGCGCGACCCCGCTGCTCCAGCCGACCGAGGTCGGGCGGCCGGGCTCCGCCGAGGCGACGGCCACCGTCGCCGACAACGCGGCGCGCGGCGTGGTGCTCGACGACGGCGCCACCACCAACTTCCTGTCAGCGGCGAACCAGTCGCAGACGCCGCCGTACGTCTCGCTCACCCACCCGGTGCGCGTCGGCGCGGCCGCGACGTTCCAGGCGCCCGTGATCGTCGACTACCGGAACAACGCGTGGAAGCTCAACCCGACCAGCCAGTACGTCGCGGGCGGGACCGCGCCGGTGACGTTCGAGAACGACCGCACCACCGCGCCCGCGGAGGTCGGCGGTGACGTCACGGTCGCGTCGTTCAACGTGCTCAACTACTTCACGACCCTCGGTGCGCAGGGTGCGACGTGCGTGCCGTTCCGCGACCGCACCGGTGACCCCGTCACGGTCGACACGGGCTGCGACCAGCGCGGCGCGTGGGACCCCGCCGACCTCCAGCGTCAGCAGGACAAGATCGTCGCGGCGATCAACGCGCTCGACGCGGACGTCGTGGGCCTGCTCGAGATCGAGAACTCCGCGGTCGTCGACGGTGTCCCGGACGAGGCGCTCGGCACCCTGGTCGACGCGCTCAACGCCGAGGCCGGGGCCGGCACGTGGGCGTTCGTCCCGTCGTCGGCGGACCTGCCGGCGGTCGAGCTGCAGGACACCATCACGAACGCGCTGATCTACCGCACGGCGGCCGTCGAGCGCACGGGCGACGCCCGCGCCCTCGGCACGGCCAGCGCCGACGGCCAGGCGTTCGCGAACGCGCGTGAGCCCATCGCGCAGGCGTTCACGCCCGTCGCGGGCGGCGAGCCCGTGCTCGTGGTCGTCAACCACCTCAAGTCGAAGGGCTCGGCCGGTCCGTGGCCGGGCGACGCCGACACGGGCGACGGGCAGGGGGCGTCGAACGAGTCGCGCGTCCGCCAGGCGACCACGCTGCGCGACTGGGTCCCGACGATCCAGGGCGACACCGAGGCCGTCGCGCTCGTCGGCGACTTCAACGCGTACACGCACGAGGACCCGCTGCAGGTCCTGTACGACGCGGGCTACGTCGACGCGGTCGACCAGCTCGCGCCGGGGCAGTGGTCGTACACGTTCTCCGGGCTGTCCGGCTCTCTCGACCACGTGCTTCTCAACGCCGCGGCGCGCGAGCGCACGACCGGTGCGGACGTCTGGGAGATCAACGCCGAGGAGTCCATCGCGCTGGAGTACAGCCGGTACAACTACCACGGCACGCTCTTCTACGCGGACGACGTGTACCGCTCGTCCGACCACGACCCGGTCGTCGTCGGCCTCGCCGCCGGGGACAACACGGGCCCGGTCGACCTGACCTTCCTCAACATCAACGACTTCCACGGGCGCATCGACGCCAACACCGTGAAGTTCGCGGGGACGGTCGAGAAGGAGCGTGCGGCGGCCCCCGGCCCGGTCGCGTTCCTGTCCGCGGGCGACAACATCGGCGCATCGCTGTTCGCGTCGGCCGTCCAGCAGGACCAGCCCACGATCGACGTGCTGAACGCGCTCGAGCTGCGCGCGTCGGCGATCGGCAACCACGAGCTCGACGGCGGGTTCAGCGACCTCACGGACCGCGTGGTCCCCGAGGCCGACTTCACCTACCTCGGCGCGAACGTCTACGAGAAGGGCACGACGACCCCGGCGCTGCCGGAGTACGCGCTGCTCGACATGGGCGGCGTGACGGTCGGCGTCATCGGTGCCGTCACCGAGGAGACCCCGACGCTCGTCACCCCGGGCGGCATCGCGACGCTCGACTTCGGGGACCCCGTCGCGGCCGTCAACCGCGTCGCGGCGCAGCTCACCGACGGCGACGCGTCCAACGGTGAGGCCGACGTCATCGTCGCCGAGTACCACGAGGGGGCCGGTGCCGGCACGCCCGACGGGGCGACGCTCGAGGAGGAGGTCGCCGCGGGCGGCGCCTTCGCGGCGATCGTCGAGGACACGTCGGCCGCGGTCGACGCGATCTTCACCGGCCACACCCACAAGCAGTACGCGTGGGAGGGCCCCGTCCCCGGCGACGCGGACCGTACCCGGCCGATCGTCCAGACCGGCTCGTACGGCGATTTCATCGGCAAGGTCGTGCTGACGTACGACCCGACGACCGACGAGGTCACGGCGCACACGCAGACGAACGTGGCGCGCACGACGGACGCCGACGCGACGCTCATCAGCACGTTCCCGCGCGTCGCGGCGGTCAACCAGATCGTCACCGACGCGCTCGCGTACGCGGCCGTCGTGGGCAACCAGCCCGTCGGCTCGGTGACCGCGGACATCACGACCGCGTACTCGGGCGGCTCCTACGTCAACGGCGTCTACGTCGGCTCGGGCCCGCTGCCCAGCACCGGCCGTGACGACCGGTCGAAGGAGTCGACGCTCGGCGGCCTGGTGGCGGACTCGCTGCTCGACACGCTGGCGTCACCCGAGCGCGGTGGCGCCGACATCGGAGTCGTCAACCCGGGCGGCATGCGCAACGAGCTGTTCTCCGCGCCCGACGGCGTCATCACCTACGCCGAGGCCAACGCGGTGCTGCCGTTCGTCAACAACCTCTGGACCACGACCCTCACGGGCGACCAGGTGAAGACGATGCTCGAGCAGCAGTGGCAGACCAACCGCGACGGCACCGTCCCGAGCCGTCCGTACCTGCAGCTCGGCCTGTCGTCGAACGTCACCTACACGTACGACCCCGACGCGCCGCTCGGCTCGCACATCACCTCGGTGACCGTGAACGGCGAGCCGCTCGACCCGGCGGGCGAGTACCGCATCGGCACGTTCTCGTTCCTCGCGCAGGGCGGCGACAACTTCCGGGTGTTCGAGGACGGGGCCGACACGGCGGACTCGGGTCTCATCGACCGGGACGCGTGGATCGCCTACCTGCAGGCGCACCCGAACCTGTCGCCGGACTTCGCGCGGCAGGCCGTGGGTCTGGCCGACGTGCCCACGAGCGTCGAGGCGGGCGGCCAGCTCGCGTTCGACGTGACCGGGCTCGACCTGACGAGCCTCGGCTCGCCGCTCAACACGTCGCTCGACGTGCGCGTCGACGGCCAGTCGATCGGCACGGCGACGGTGACGAACGGCGCGGCGACGGTCGCGGTGACCGTCCCGGAGAGCACCCCGGCCGGCGAGCACGTCCTCACGCTGGTCGCGAGCCCCAGCGGCACCACGGTGACGCTGCCGCTCACGGTCGAGGAGGGCCGGGCGTCGTCCACGACGACCCTCACCGCCAAGCCGACGACGCAGGTGGTCGGCAAGTCGAAGGTCAAGCTCACCGCGACCGTCACGTCCGACGCGTCGGTGGCGGGTGCGACGGTCGAGTTTGTCGCCGGCGACACCGTCCTCGGCTCCGAGACGCTGTCGAAGAAGGGCTCGGCGACGTTCACGCTGCCCGCGAGCACGCCCGCCGGGACCTACCAGGTCGTCGCCCGGTTCGCCGGCACGGCCGACGTCGCGCCGTCGCAGTCCGCGCCGGTGACCGTCACGGTCACGCAGGTGAAGACGCACACCGGCCTGGACGCGACCCGCACGACGCAGAAGCAGGGCTCGCTCCTGCCGACGCTGCTCGTCGCGGGCGTCGTCCAGGAGAACCTGCGGATCCCGTCCGGGAAGGTCGAGATCCGTGAGGGCGCGACCGTGGTGAGCCGGCACGACGTCGTCCTCGGCGTCGCGGTCGGCCGTGTGCCGCACGACGCGAGCGTCGGCACGCACACGTACACCGCGACCTTCGTGCCCAGCGACCCGGACGTCGCACCCAGCACGAGCGACCCGGTGACGGTGCGCGTCACGCGCTGACGTGGCCCGCCGGAGGCCCGGCCGTCCGCCCCGCGAGGGGCGGCGGCCGGGCCTTCGTCGCATTCGGGCCTTTCGTCCTCTGTGCCCGGGCCGTCCTCGGGAGCACGCTGGACCCATGGCCGATCCGTCGCGCACCGACCGACGCCCCCTGCCGCTCGCCACGCACGGACCGCAGCCGTGGGAGCCGCCCGAGCTGCGGCACACGCCCGGCGGCGTCTGGGCTCCCGACCCTCTCGCGGTGCCCGCGGTCGCAGGCTGGGTCGACCCCGACGACCGCGTCGTCTGGTTCGAGCACCGCAACCCCGTGTCGGGCAGCGGCACCACCTGGGGCACCGTCCGGTAGCCGGTCCGCACGACCGTGCGCACGACCCGTCCGCACGAGCTGTTCGCACGACCTCCGACGACCCGTCGGTCCACCTGGTGAGCGGTGGGCCGACGGGTCGTCGGCGTCGTGGCTAGCCTGAGCGCACTGACACGGGGTGCCCCGCACCGCCCGACCGGGCGGACCAGGGGCTGAGATCACACCCGCCGAACCTGATCTAGTTCGTACTAGCGAAGGGATGTCGTCGCGATGACGTCTGCCCACCACCCGTCCACCGATCCGCACGGTGACGCGCTCGCGCTCGCCGACGCCGCCGGCGAGGCGCTCGCCGCGGTCCGTGCGGCCACGCCGCTCGTCCAGTGCCTGACGAACGAGGTGACCACGAACCTCGTCGCGAGCACCCTCCTCGCGGTCGGGGCGTCCCCCGCGATGGCGGCCGTGCCCGGTGAGGCGGAGGAGCTCGCGGGCGTCGCGGGCGCCGTCCTCGTCAACCTGGGCACGCTCGACCCGGACCTGCGCGCGTGCGTCGAACCGACGGTCGCGACGGCCGTGGGTGCGCGCACGCCGTGGGTGCTCGACCCGGTCGCCGTGGGCGTCCTGTCGGTGCGCACCCGCCTCGCGGCGCGGCTGGTGGCCGAGCGCCCCGCCGTGGTGCGCGGCAACGCGAGCGAGGTGCGCGCGCTCGCGGGACGGCTCTCCGCGGGCCGCGGTGTCGACGCGCGCGACGGCGTCGACACCGCGCGCGAGGCGGCGACCGGTCTCGCGGCACGGCACGGGACGGTCGTCGCCGTGTCCGGCCCGGTCGACCTCGTCACGGACGGCGAGCACGAGGTGCGGCTCGCCGTCGGGCATCCGCTCCTGACCCGGATCACGGGCGCCGGGTGCGCGCTCGGCGGCCTGACGGCCGCGTTCGCCGCGGTCACCGAGCCGCTCGTCGCCGCGGTCGGGGCGACGACGCTGCTGGGCGTCGCCGCCGAGCGCGCCGCGGTGGCTGCCGCGGGGCCCGCGTCGTTCCAGGTCGCGCTCGTCGACCACCTCGCCTCGGTCGCACCCGACGACCTCGCGGCGCGCGTCGTGTCGGCGGCGACGGTCGAGCGCGCGGCGGTGCCCGCATGAGCCGCGTGCTGCCCGACGGCCCGTACCTCGTGGTCGACGCGGACACCTGCGCGGCCGCCGCGCGTCGACCCGCCGACGTCGCCCGGGCCGCCGTCGACGCGGGTGTCCGCGTCCTGCAGGTGCGCGCCAAGCGAGCGCCGGTCCGCGACCTCGTGGCGCTCACCGTCGACGTCGCGCACGCGGTCGACGGCACGGGAGCCCTGGTGGTCGTCGACGACCGGGTCGACGTCGCGCTCGTCGCGCGCTCGCGCGGCTGCACGGTCGCCGGGGTGCACGTGGGCCAGGGTGATCTCGACGTCGTCGACGCCCGGCGGCTCCTCGGCCAGGACGCGCTCGTCGGCGTGTCCGCGGCGACCGCCGAGCACCTCGCGGAGGTCGACCCCGCGGTCGTCGACTACGTCGGCGCGGGTCCCGTGCGGGGGACGCCGACGAAGCCGGACGCAGGCCCGCCGCTGGGGTTCGACGGCCTGCGGGCGGCGGTCCACCGCAGTCCGCTGCCGGTCGTCGCGATCGGCGGCCTCGGCGTCGCGGACGTCGTGGCCGTGCGCGAGACCGGTGCGCACGGGCTCGCGGTCGTGTCGGCCGTCTGCGCGGCGCCGGACCCCGCGCGCGCCGCGGCCGACCTCGTCGCGGCGTGGACGACGGCGGTCGGGCGGAGCGCGTCGGACGTCGACGCAGCGCCCGCCCGTGCCGCGGACACGCTCACGCGTGCCGGCGCCGCGCGTCCGGCCGGGACGGCCGCCGTCACGGTGCGGGCGGGGGCTGCGCGATG
Organism: Cellulomonas sp. H30R-01; assembly: GCF_010119915.1. Lineage (NCBI taxonomy): Bacteria > Bacillati > Actinomycetota > Actinomycetes > Micrococcales > Cellulomonadaceae > Cellulomonas > Cellulomonas sp. H30R-01. Next base: position 1,152,268 of record NZ_CP048210.1, read on the forward strand.
ACCGGGCACGGCCCGGCGGCGGGGTCGCGCCCGCGGGTCCTGTCGGTCGCGGGGACCGACCCGACCGGAGGAGCCGGGATCCAGGCGGACCTCAAGGCGTTCGCCGCGCACGGCGCCTACGGCATGGCGGTCGTCACGGCGCTCGTCGCGCAGAACACGCACGGCGTGCGGGAGGTCCTGGTGCCGGACGTCGCGTTCCTGCGCGCGCAGCTCGACGCGGTGTCCGACGACGTGACGGTCGACGCGGTGAAGATCGGCATGCTCGCGACGGCGGCCGTGGCCGACGAGGTCGAGGACTGGCTGGCGCGCCACCGGACGCCGTTCGTCGTGCTCGACCCGGTGATGGTCGCGACGAGCGGCGACCGGCTGCTCGACGACGACGCCGTCGCCGCCGTCCGTCGGCTGCTCGCGCACGCCGACGTGGTGACGCCCAACCTGCCCGAGCTCGCGGTCCTCGCGGACGAGCCGGTCGCGCCCACCTGGCCGGACGCGCTGCGGCAGGCGGCTCGGGTGTCGCGCACCGCGGCCGTCACCGTGCTGGTGAAGGGCGGCCATCTGCCCGGCACCGCGAGCCCCGACGCGCTCGTGGACGGCACGCGTGTCGTCGAGCTGCCGGGTGAGCGTGTCGCGACCACCAGCACGCACGGCACAGGGTGCTCGCTCTCGGCCGCGCTCGCCGCCCTGCGCCCCCGGCGGCCCGACTGGGCGTCGGCGGCCCGGGACGCCAAGCGCTGGCTGGGCGGTGCGATCGCCGCGGGCGAGGCGCTGCGGGTCGGCTCGGGCCACGGGCCCGTCGACCACTTCCACCACGCGCCGCAGCTCGGCCTGCCGCCCTTCACCGACGAGGTCGCGGGCGCGCTCGCGGCGGCCTGCGCGGCGTCCCTCGAGCAACCGCTCGTGCGGGGTCTCGCGGACGGCTCGCTGCCGTTCGAGGCGTTCGCCGAGCAGCTCCACCAGGACGCGCTCTACCTCACGGCGTACTCGCGCGTGCTCGCGCGCGCGTCGGCGCTCGCCCCGACGGCGGACGGCCAGGAGTTCTTCGCCCGTGGCGCGCACTCGTGCCTCGCGGTCGAGCGCAGCCTGCACGAGACCTACCTGGCGCGGGCGGCCGTGCGCCCGTCGACACCACCGTCGGCGGTCACGCGCGCGTACGTCGACCACCTGGCGGCCGTCGCGGCGCACGGGTCGTACGCGGAGGTCGTCGCGGCCGTCCTGCCGTGCTACTGGGTGTACGCGGAGGTGGGGGTCGCGCTCCTCGCACGGGCGGACGCCGGCCCGGGCCACCCGTACCGCGACTGGGTCGCGACGTACGGCAGCGCGTCGTTCACGGACCACGCCGCGCACGCGTGCCGGCTGGCCGATGCCGCCGCGCAGCACGTGGACCCGGTCACGCGCGAGCGGATGGTCGCCGCGTTCGAGGCGTCGTGCCGCCACGAGGTGGCGTTCTTCGGGCAGGTCGCGGTCCTCGCGCCGGAGCGGCAGCGGCCGGCCGCCGCGCTCGTGGCCCGGTGACGCGGGTGCGCGGCCCGGGCGTGTGGCCCGGACCGCGCACCGGCGTCAGACGTACTGGTGGTACGCGGGCAGGTCGAGGATCCCGTTGCCGGACAGACCGATGACGATCGTCTCCGCCTCGGTCGCTGCGCGCGCGTACGCGAGGGCCCCTGCGACGGCGTGCGTCGACTCGGGCGCGGGGATGATCCCCTCGGCGCGCGCGAACTCGACGCCGGCGGCGAACGCGTCCTCCTGCTCGACGGCGATCGCGGACAGCAGCCCGAGCTCGTAGGCGTGCGACACCATCGGCGCCATGCCGTGGTAGCGCAGGCCGCCGGCGTGGATGGGCGGCGGCACGAAGTCCTTGCCGAGCGTGTGCATCTTGAGCAGCGGCGTGAGCCCGGCGACGTCGCCGAAGTCGTACCGGTACTCGCCCTGCGTCATCGACGGGCACGCGGCGGGCTCGCACGCGACGACGCGGGTGGTCGCACCGTCGCGCAGGTTGCGGCCGAGGAACGGGAACGCGAGCCCGCCCAGGTTGGAGCCGCCGCCCGCGCAGCCGAAGACGACGTCGGCGGTTTCGCCGATCTCGTCGAGCTGCGCGAGGGCCTCCTGCCCGATGACGGACTGGTGCAGCAGCACGTGGTTGAGCACGGAGCCGAGCGCGTAGTGCGCGGCGGGGTTCGTCGCGGCGGCCTCGACCGCCTCGCTGATCGCCATGCCGAGCGACCCGGTGGTGTCGGGGTCCGCCGCGAGCATCGCGCGACCGGCCTCCGTCAGGTCGGACGGCGACGGGTGGCACACGCCGCCGTACGTCTCCATCTGCATGCGGCGGTAGGGCTTGGCGTCGTACGACGCGCGCACCTGCCACACCTCGCACTCGAGCCCGAGCAGGGAGCACGCCATCGACAGCGACGCGCCCCACTGGCCGGCACCGGTCTCGGTCGTGAGCTTCGTGATGCCCTCGACCGCGTTGTAGTACGCCTGCGCGACGGCCGTGTTCGGCTTGTGCGACCCGACCGGGCTGACGCCCTCGTACTTGTAGTAGATCCGTGCGGGCGTGCCGAGCGCACGCTCGAGCCGCACGGCCCGGACCAGGGGTGACGGCCGCCACAGCGCGTACAGCTCGCGGACGGTCTGCGGGATCTCGACCCAGCGTTCCGTCGTCACCTCCTGCGCGATGAGCGCCATCGGGAACAGCGGGGCGAGGTCGTCGGGCGTGAGCGGCTCGCGCGTGCCCGGGTGCAGCGCGGGCGGGCACGGCTCGGGCAGGTCGGCCGCGAGGTTGTACCAGTGGGTCGGCACGGACGAGGGGACGACGACCCCGAGGGGGTCGGTCCGGGGGGCGGGGCGCACGTCGTCGGGCGTGGTGGTCATGGCGTGACCCTAGGCTGCGACGACGGCGCCCCGCGCCGGAACGACGCTCAGATCGCGCAGGAGTCGTCCGTGCACGCGGCCGCGTCGGCGTCCCCGAGGACGGTCAGCGGGTTGGCCTCGCGCCATCCCGCCTCGAGCAGCTGCGTGAAGACCGCAGCGGGCTGCGCGCCGGACACGGCGATGCGTCGGTCGACGACGAAGAACGGCACGCCCGTGACGCCGAGCAGCCGCGCCTGCGCCTCGTCGGCCCGCACGGCGTCGGCGGCGCGCTCGCCGTCGAGCACCTCCCGGACGTCGTCGCCGGACAGCCCCGCCGCGGCGAAGCCCGCGGCAGCGGCGAGCTCGACGAGCGTCGCCGGGTCGCCCAGGTCGCGTCCGTGCTCGAAGTGCGCGGAGAAGAGCGTCTCGACGAGCGCGTCCGCGAGCGGCGCCCCGCCGACCTCGGCGGCGACGTGCACGAGCCGGTGCGCGTCGAACGTGTTGAACGCGAGCGCGCGGTCGAAGTCGTACGCGAGGCCCTCGCCCGCGGCCACGGCCGTCACGTGCGCGAACATCTCGCGCACGCGGTCGGCGGGCATGCCCTTGTGCTCGACGAGCGCGTCGATCTCCGGACGGCCCGGCCCGGTGGGCGTGTCGGGGGAGAGCTCGTAGGAGCGCCACGTGACGCGCACGTGCGCGCGGTGCGGGAACTCGGCGAGCGCGGAGGCGAACCGGCGCTTGCCGATGAAGCACCACGGGCACGCGATGTCGGACCAGACCTCGACGTGGAGCGCGCGCGGGCCGACGACGGACCCGTCGACGTGGTCGAGGGCGGGGAGGGTGGTCACGGGAGGATCAGGACCTTTCCGGTGGTGGAGCGCGACTCGAGCGCGCGGTGGGCGTCGGCCGCGTCGGCCAGGGGGAACGTGGCGCCGACCCGCACGTCGAGCGTGCCCGCCCGGACGGCGTCGAAGAGCTCGCGCGCACGCCACTCGAGCTCGTCGCGCGTCGCGGTGTGGTCGCCGAGCGTCGGACGGGTGAGGAACAGGGAGCCGCCGGAGTTGAGGCGCTGCGGGTCGAACGGCGGCACCGGGCCCGACGACGCGCCGAACAGGACGAGCGTGCCGCGTCGGGCCAGCGACGCGAGGGACGCGTCGAAGGTGTCCTTGCCCACGGAGTCGTAGACGGCGTGCACGCCGCGCCCGCCCGTGAGGTCGCGCACGAGCGCGGGCAGCTCGGTCGTGAGGTCGTCGAGCTCGCGGTAGCGGATGACCTCGGCGGCGCCGGCCTCGCGCGCGAGCGCCTCCTTCTCGGCGGTCCCGACGGTCGCGACGACGCGCGCGCCGCGCTGCGCGGCGAGCTGGGTGAGCAGCAGCCCGACCCCGCCCGCGGCGGCGTGCACGAGCACGTCGTGGCCGACCGCGACGGGGAACGACGACGTGACGAGGTAGTGCGCGGTCATGCCCTGCAGGGGGAGCGCGGCGGCGACCTGGTCGTCGACTCCCTCGGGGACGACGAGCACGTCCCGCTCGGCGACGAGCGCGAGCTCGGCGTACGCGCCGGGCGACGCGGCCCAGGCCACGCGGTCACCGGGCGCGACCAGCGTGACGTCGGCCCCGACGGCGACGACCTCGCCGGCCCCCTCGGCCCCCACGACGTGCGGGTACGGCACGCGGTACACGCCGCTGCGCCGGTAGGTGTCGATGAAGTTCACACCCGCGGCGGCGACCCGCACGAGCACCTGGTCGGGACCGGGCTCGGGGTCGGGCACGTCACGGAGCTCGAGGACGTCGGGACCGCCCGCGGCGGTGGCGAGGATGGCGCGCACGTCTGGCGCAACGCGGCCGCCCCGGCGCGTCATCCCTGGATCGCGCACGTATCTTCGTGCAGAGGCGTGTATGTTCATGCACATGACGTTCAGCGTGGCGGTCGCCGGGGCCAGCGGGTACGCCGGGGGCGAGATGCTCCGGGTGCTCCTCGCGCACCCCGAGGCCCGCATCGGTGGTCTCACCGCCCACTCCAACGCGGGCGCGACCCTCGGCAGCATCCACCCGCATCTGCGCTCGCTCGCCGACCGGGTCCTCGAGCCGACAGAGGTCGACGCGCTCGCCGGGCACGACGTGGTGGTGCTCGCGCTCCCGCACGGCGCCAGCGGCGCGGTCGCCGCCGAGCTCGCGGAGCGCGGCGACGGCGCGATCGTCGTGGACCTCGGTGCGGACCACCGCCTCGTGGACCCCGTCGCGTGGGAGACGTACTACGGCAGCGCGCACGCCGGGACCTGGCCCTACGGTCTGCCCGAGCTGCTGCACGCCGGCGAGCAGGCGGCCTCCGCCCAGCGCGCCGCGCTCGCCGACGCCCGCCGCGTCGCCGTCCCCGGCTGCAACGTCACCGCGGTCACCCTCGGCCTCCAGCCCGGCGTCGCCGCGGGCGTGATCGAGCCCGTCGACGTCGTCGCGGTCCTCGCCGTCGGCTACTCCGGCGCCGGCCGGACCCTCAAGACGCACCTCCTCGCGAGCGAGGCGCTCGGCGCCGCGCAGCCGTACGCCGTCGGCGGCACGCACCGGCACATCCCGGAGATCGCCCAGAACCTCCAGGCCGCGGGCGCGCCCGACGTGACGATCTCGTTCACGCCGACGCTCGTGCCGATGTCCCGCGGCATCCTCGCGACCGCGACCGCCCGGATCGCCGAGGGCACCGACCCGGCGGCCGTGCGCGCCGCCTGGGAGGCCGCCTACGCCGACGAGCCGTTCGTGCACCTGCTCCCCGAGGGGCAGTGGCCGACCACGGCGGCGACGCTGGGCGCGAACACCGCGCTCGTGCAGGTCGCGGTCGACGCGCGCGCCGGCCGCGTCGTGACCGTCACGGCGATCGACAACCTCGTCAAGGGCACCGCGGGCGGCGCGCTGCAGTCGCTCAACCTCGCGCTCGGCCTGCCCGAGACGCTCGGCCTCCCCGTCGAGGGGGTCGCACCGTGAGCACCTCACCCGGAGCGAGCACCACCCACCCGACCGTGGACCAGGAGGACTGATGGCCCAGCCGACCGCCGTCGACACCGACGACCTCGCGTCGCCGGGCGTGACCGCCGCCGCGGGATTCCGCGCGTCCGGCGTGACCGCCGGCCTCAAGGCGTCGGGCCGCCCCGACCTCGCGCTCGTCGTCAACGACGGGCCGCTGCAGGTCGGCACGGCCGTGTTCACGACGAACCGCGTCGTCGGCGCGCCCGTCGTGTGGTCGCGCCAGGTCGTCGCCGACAGCACGGTCTCGGCCGTCGTCCTCAACTCCGGCGGCGCGAACGTGTGCACGGGCCCCGATGGTTTCGCCGACGTGCACCGCACGGCCGAGAAGGTCGCGGACGTCCTCGGCGTCTCGGCGGGCGACGTGGTCGTCGCGTCGACCGGCCTCATCGGGGAGCGGCTGCCGATCGAGAAGCTCCTCGCGGGGGTCGACGACGCCGCCGCGGCGCTGCACGGCGAGGGCGGCCCCGACGCCGCGACCGCGATCATGACGACCGACACCGTCGCGAAGACCGCGCACGTCACCGTCCCCGGCGACTTCGGCACGTTCACCGTCGGCGGCATGGCGAAGGGTGCGGGCATGCTCGCGCCCGGGCTCGCCACGATGCTGTGCGTGATCACGACCGACGCGGTCGTCGACGCGGACGTCGCCGCCGACGCGCTGCGCACCGCCACACGGGCCACGTTCGACCGGGTCGACTCCGACGGCTGCATGTCGACGTCGGACACGGTCGCGCTGCTCGTGTCCGGCGCGAGCGGCGCGACCCCCGACCCCGCGGGCTTCTCCGCCGCGCTGACGGCCGTGTGCGGGCAGCTCGCCCGACAGCTCGTCGCGGACGCCGAGGGCGCGACGCACGACGTCGCGATCACGGTCGTCGGCGCCGAGACCGAGGACGCCGCCGTCGCCGTCGGCCGCGCCGTGGCCCGCTCCAACCTCTTCAAGGCCGCGATCTTCGGCAACGACCCCAACTGGGGCCGCGTGCTCGCGCAGGTCGGGACGGTGCCCGAGTCGGTCGCCGCGTTCGACCCCGAGCTCCTCGACGTCACGATCAACGGCGTCCAGGTCTGCCGGGCCGGGGGAGCGCACGCACCCCGCACCGAGGTCGACCTCGCGGCGAACCGCGAGGTGCACGTCCTGATCGACCTCCACGCGGGCACCGAGCTCGCGACGATCTGGACCAACGACCTCACGCACGACTACGTCCACGAGAACAGCGCGTACTCCACATGAGCGGCATCCCCGACGACTTCGTCTTCGACACCCGGACGGACCTGCGCCCGGACCAGAAGGCGGAGGTCCTCATCCAGGCGCTGCCGTGGCTGCAGAAGTTCAGCGGCGCGCTCGTCGTCGTGAAGTACGGCGGCAACGCGATGATCGACGACACGCTCAAGCGTGCCTTCGCCGAGGACATGGTGTTCCTGCACCAGGTCGGCCTGCGGCCGGTCGTCGTGCACGGCGGCGGCCCGCAGATCAACGCGATGCTCGACCGGCTCGGCATCGAGTCCGAGTTCCGCGGCGGCCTGCGCGTCACGACGCCCGAGGCCATGGACGTCGTCCGCATGGTGCTGACCGGCCAGGTGTCGCGCGAGCTCGTCGGGCTCCTCAACGCGTACGGCCCGCACGCGGTCGGCCTGTCGGGCGAGGACGGCGGGCTGTTCCAGGCGCGCCGCCGCACCGCGGTCGTCGACGGCGAGCACGTCGACATCGGCCTCGTCGGCGACGTCGTGCACGTCAACCCGGGTGCCGTGCAGGACCTGCTCGACGCGGGACGCATCCCGGTCGTCTCGACGGTCGCGCCCGACATCGACGACCCGACGCAGGTGCTCAACGTCAACGCCGACACGGCCGCCGCGGCGCTCGCGGTCGCGCTCGGCGCGCGCAAGCTCATCGTCCTCACGGACGTCGAGGGCCTGTACACGAGCTGGCCGGACCGCACGTCGCTCGTGCGCCGCCTGCGCGCCCGCGAGCTCGCCGAGCTGCTGCCGTCGCTCGACTCGGGCATGCGCCCGAAGATGGAGGCGTGCTGGCGCGCCGTCGAGGGCGGCGTCGGCCGCGCGCACGTCATCGACGGCCGCGCCCCGCACTCGATCCTCGTCGAGGTCTTCACGTCCGACGGCATCGGCACGATGGTGCTGCCCGACGAGGAGCCCGCCGACGCCCCGTTCACCGCCCCCGTGCCGGCCGTCCGGCCCACCCCGGAGGTCCCCGCATGAGCACCGACGTCACGCCCTCGGGCGGCCGGCACCGGGCCCCGGCGGCCCCCGACGCCTCGCTGCCCGTCCAGGCCGTCGACGGCTCGGTCGCGCAGTGGACCGAGCGCTACACGCACGCGCTCATGGACACGTTCGGCGCGCCGCAGCGCGTGCTCGTGCGCGGCGAGGGCCCGTTCGTGTGGGACGCCGACGGCCGCCGCTATCTCGACCTGCTCGGCGGGATCGCGGTGAACTCGCTCGGCCACGCGCACCCGACGCTGACCGCGGCGATCAGCGCGCAGCTCGGCACGCTCGGCCACGTGTCGAACTTCTTCGCGAGCCCGACGCAGATCGCGTTCGCCGAGCGGCTCCTGTCGCTCGCGCAGGCGCCGGAGGGGTCGCGCGTCTTCCTCACCAACTCCGGCACGGAGGCGAACGAGGCGGCCTTCAAGCTCGCGCGGCGCAACGGCGGCCCGGACCGCCCGCGGGTACTCGCGCTCGAGGGGGCGTTCCACGGCCGGTCGATGGGCGCGCTCGCGCTCACCCACAAGGCGGCCTACCGGGAGCCGTTCGAGCCGCTGCCCGGTGGTGTCGAGTTCCTGCCGTTCGGCGACGCCTCGGCGCTCGAGGCCGCCTTCGCCGACGGTGCGGGCGCCCAGGTCGCCGCGCTCGTCGTCGAGCCGATCCAGGGCGAGGCCGGTGTGCGGCCGCTGCCGCCCGGCTACCTCGCGCTCGCGCGTCGGCTGACGGCCGAGCACGGCGCGCTCCTGATCCTCGACGAGGTCCAGACGGGCATGGGCCGGACGGGCTCGTGGCTCGCGTACCAGCAGCCGGAGATCGGCGGCGGCATCGTGCCCGACGCGGTCACGCTCGCGAAGGGCCTCGGTGGCGGGTTCCCCGTCGGCGCGCTCGTCGCGTACGGCGAGCGGACGGCCACGCTGCTCGGCCGCGGTCAGCACGGCACGACGTTCGGCGGCAACCCGGTCGCCGCGGCGGCGGGTCTGGCGACGATCGCGGTGATCGAGCGCGACGGCCTGCTCGACCACGTCCGGACGCTCGGCGCCGCGCTGCGCGCACGGGTCGCCGGCCTCGGCCACCCGCTCGTGACCGACGTGCGCGGCGCGGGTCTCCTGATCGCGCTCGAGCTCGCCCGGCCCGTCGCGCCCCAGGTCGCCGCGGCGGCGCTCGACGCGGGCTTCGTCGTCAACCCGTGCACGCCGACCACGATCCGGCTCGCGCCGCCGTTCGTCCTCACCGAGGAGCAGGCCGGCACGTTCGTCGACTTCCTCGCGGCGGTCCCGGCGGATCTGGGGGCCGACGCATGACGCGGCACTTCCTGCGCGACGACGACCTGACGCCCGCGGAGCAGCGCGACGTCCTCGAGCTCGCGCTCGCGTTCCGCGACGACCGGTACGTGCGCCGGCCGCTCGTCGGCCCGCGCGCGGTCGCGGTGATCTTCGACAAGCCCACGCTGCGCACGCAGGTCTCGTTCACGACGGGCATCGCCGAGCTCGGCGGCTACCCGCTGCTCGTCGAGGGCAAGCTCGCGCAGATCGGCGTGCGCGAGTCGGTCGCGGACACCGCGCGCGTGCTCGGCCGGCAGGTCGCGGCGGTCGTCTGGCGGACGTTCGAGCAGGCGCGCCTCGACGAGATGGCGCAGCACGCGGGCGTCCCCGTCGTGAACGCGCTCACGGACTTGTTCCACCCGTGCCAGGTGCTCGCGGACCTCGCGACGGTCGCGCTGCACCGCGGGGGTGTCGGCCGCCTCGCGGGCCAGACGCTCGCGTACGTCGGCGACGGCGCGAACAACATGGCGCACTCGTACCTCCTGGGCGGAGCGACCGCCGGCCTGCACGTGCGGATCGGCACGCCCGACGGGTACCCGCCCGACGCGGGCGTCCTCGCCGACGCGGCGGCGGTCGCCGAGCGCACGGGCGGCTCCGTCGCGGTCGTCGGCTCGATCGCCGAGGCGGTGACGGGTGCGGACGTCGTCGCGACCGACACCTGGGTCTCGATGGGCCAGGAGGGCCAGGCGGCCGAGCGCGAGACGCCGTTCGTGCCGTTCCGCGTCGACGCGGCCGCCCTGGCGCTCGCCGCGCCGGACGCGATCGTCCTGCACTGCCTGCCCGCCTACCGCGGCAAGGAGATCACCGCCGACGTGCTCGACGGCCCCCAGTCGGTCGTCTGGGACGAGGCCGAGTTCCGCCTGCACGCGCAGAAGGCGCTCCTGACGTGGCTGCTGGAGCAGTCGTGAGCGTCGCGTCCGGGCCGGTCCCGTCCACCAAGGCGGCGCGCCAGGCGCTCGTCCAGTCGCTCCTGACCCGCGGCACGGTGCACTCGCAGCAGCAGCTCGCCGAGCTCCTCGCCGCCGAGGGCGTGTCCGTCACGCAGGCGACGCTCTCGCGCGACCTCGTCGAGCTGCGTGCCGTGAAGGTGCGCACCCCGTCGGGTGGGCTCGCCTACGCGGTCCCGGCCGAGGGCGGTCACCGCGCCGCGACGACGGGCGTCGACGAGGAGATGCTCGCCGCGCGGCTCGCGCGCCTGTGCGCGGAGCTGCTGGTCACCGCGGAGGCGTCGGGCAACCTCGTCGTCCTGCGCACCCCGCCGGGCGCGGCGCAGTTCCTCGCCTCGGCGATCGACCACTCCGTGCTGCCCGCCGTGCTCGGCACGATCGCGGGCGACGACACCGTCCTCGTCATCGCCCGCGAGGGCGACGACACCGGGCCGGCGGCCGCGGGCACCGCGCTCGCGGCCCGCTTCCTCGCGCTCGCGACCGACGCACGGCCCGAGTCGCGTCCGCGCACCCTCGACTGAGCACCCCAGACCTGCACACCCCCTGAGAAGAGAGAAGTTCCATGACTGAGCGTGTCGTCCTCGCGTACTCCGGCGGCCTGGACACGTCCGTCGGCATCGGCTGGATCGCGGAGGCCACCGGTGCCGAGGTCATTGCCGTGGCGGTCGACGTCGGCCAGGGCGGCGAGGACCTCGAGGTCATCCGCCGGCGTGCGCTCGACTGCGGCGCGGTCGAGGCGTACGTCGCCGACGCGCGTGACGAGTTCGCCGCCGAGTACTGCATGCCCGCCCTCAAGGCGAACGGCCTGTACCTCGACCGCTACCCGCTGGTCTCGGCGCTCTCGCGTCCGGTGATCGTCAAGCACCTCGTGCGCGCCGCCCGCCAGTTCGGCGCGACGACCGTCGCGCACGGCTGCACCGGCAAGGGCAACGACCAGGTCCGCTTCGAGGTCGGCATCACCTCGCTCGCGCCCGACCTGACGTGCCTCGCACCCGTCCGTGACCTGGCCCTGACCCGCGACAAGGCGATCGACTTCGCGGAGAAGCACGACCTGCCGATCGCGACCACCAAGCACAACCCGTTCTCGATCGACCAGAACGTGTGGGGCCGCGCCGTCGAGACCGGCTTCCTCGAGGACATCTGGAACGCCCCGACGAAGGACGTCTACACCTACACCGACGACCCGACGTTCCCCCCGGTCGCCGACGAGGTCGTCGTGACGTTCGAGGCGGGCGTGCCCGTCGCGCTCGACGGCGTCCCGGTGACGCCGCTCCAGGCCATCCAGGAGATGAACCGCCGCGCGGGCGCCCAGGGCGTCGGCCGGATCGACATCGTCGAGGACCGCCTCGTCGGCATCAAGTCGCGCGAGGTCTACGAGGCGCCGGGCGCGATCGCGCTCATCGCCGCGCACCAGGAGCTCGAGAACGTCACCGTCGAGCGCGAGCAGGCCAGGTTCAAGCGCGGCGTCGAGCAGCGCTGGACCGAGCTCGTCTACGACGGCCAGTGGTTCTCGCCGCTCAAGAAGTCGCTCGACGTGTTCATCGACGACACCCAGAAGTACGTCTCGGGCGACGTCCGCCTCGTCCTGCACGGCGGTCGCGCGACCGTCTCGGGCCGCCGGTCCGACGCGTCGCTGTACGATTTCAACCTCGCGACGTACGACACGGGCGACACGTTCGACCAGTCCGCCGCCAAGGGATTCATCGAGATCTACGGCCTGTCGTCCAAGCTCGCCGCCGCGCGCGACGTGCGGTTCGGCAACGCCGAGGACCTCGGCTCGCAGGGCGGGATCGGCAGTGTCTGACGAGCAGGCGCCCCTGGCCCTGTGGGGCGGCCGGTTCGCGTCCGGACCGGCCGCCGCGCTCGCCGACCTGTCGCGGTCGACGCACTTCGACTGGCGGCTCGCCGACCACGACATCTCGGGGTCGGTCGCGCACGCGCGCGTCCTGCACCGGGCCGGGCTGCTGACCGCCGACGAGCTCGACGGCATGGTCGACGCGCTCGAGCGGCTGCGCGCGGACGTCGCGTCGGGCTCGTTCGGACCGGCACCCGACGACGAGGACGTGCACACGGCCCTCGAGCGTGGCCTGATCGAGCGCGCGGGTGCCGACCTCGGCGGCAAGCTGCGCGCGGGGCGCTCGCGCAACGACCAGATCGCGACGCTCGTGCGGATGTACCTGCGCGAGCAGGCGCGCGTCCTGTCGGGGCTCGTGCTCGACGTCGTCGACGCGCTCGTCGCGCAGGCCTCTGCCGCGGGCGACGCCCCGATGCCCGGGCGCACGCACCTGCAGCACGCGCAGCCCGTCCTCCTGGCGCACCACCTGCTGGCGCACGCGTGGCCGCTGCTCCGCGACGTCGAGCGCTGGGTCGACTGGGACGCGCGCGCCGCGCGCTCGCCCTACGGCTCGGGTGCGCTCGCCGGGTCGTCGCTCGGGCTCGACCCGGCCGCGGTCGCGGCCGAGCTCGGGTTCGACGGTCCCGTCGAGAACTCGATCGACGGCACCGCGTCGCGCGACGTCGTCGCCGAGTTCGCGTTCGTCGCCGCGATGCTCGCCGTCGACGTCTCCCGGCTCGCCGAGGAGGTCGTGCTGTGGTCGACCAAGGAGTTCGGGTTCGTGCGCCTGCACGACGCCTACTCCACGGGGTCGAGCATCATGCCGCAGAAGAAGAACCCGGACGTCGCCGAGCTCGCGCGCGGCAAGGCGGGGCGCCTCGTCGGCGACCTCACCGGCCTGCTCACGACGCTCAAGGGCCTCCCGCTCGCGTACAACCGCGACCTGCAGGAGGACAAGGAGCCGGTGTTCGACCAGGTCGACCAGCTGACGGTCCTCCTGCCCGCGTTCGCGGGGATGGTCGCGACCCTCACGTTCGACACCGACCGCATGGCCGACCTCGCACCGCAAGGCTTCTCGCTGGCCACGGACGTCGCGGAGTGGCTCGTCCGCGAGGGCGTGGCCTTCCGCGTCGCGCACGAGATCGCCGGGGCGTGCGTCCGCGCGTGCGAGGAGCGCGAGCCCGCGATCGAGCTGTGGGAGCTCAGCGACGACGACCTCCTCGCGATCTCCCCGCACCTCACGAGCGGGGTCCGATCGGTCCTGTCCGTCGAGGGCTCGCTCGCCTCGCGCGACGCTGCCGGCGGCACCGCCCCCGTGCGCGTCGCCGAGCAGCTCGCGTCCGCGCGCGACGCGGCGACGGCCCTGCGTGCGCGGTTCGCCCCGGACTGACGCGGCCAGGTTCCTCATCGCGGGGGCTCGTCGGCCGATGGGTCCGGCGACCCCCACGTCGGCACGCGCCAGTCGCTGGACGTGGTCGGCACGACGAGGAGCGACACCCGAGTGAGCACCACCAGCACGGCCGTGAGTCCCGACGTCCGCTCCGGCCGGGCGGCCGCCCGCACGGCGCGGCGGGCGGCCTCGCTGGACCGGCCGTACCTGAGCACGCTCACCGGCTTCCAGCGGTGGTTCGCGAACATGTCGATCCGCGCGAAGGTGCTCACGCTCGCGCTCGTCATGCTCACGATGGTCCTGGCCGTCCTCGTCGTCGCCTGGGTGGACGGCACCGAGGTCGTCGCGCTCGCGGGCGACGACCCGGCGGTCGCGGAGCACGTCGGCGCGACCCGCCGCACGCTCGTCGGCCTCGGCGTCGCCGCGACGGTGCTCGCGGGCGGCCTCACCACCTGGGGCGCGCACGCGATCGACCGCGAGCTGAGCCGGCTCTTCCGGGTGTCCGCCGCGGTGGAGGCGGGCGACCTCACCCAGCGCACGCGGCTCGACAACCGGGACCAGATCGGCCGCGCGGGCCGTGCGCTCGACACCGGCCTGGACGCGCTGCACGGCTCGCTCAGGGTCGTCGCCGACGAGGTGGTCGTCCTGCACGACGCGGCGCAGCAGCTCGACGACGGCAACCGGACGCTGTCGGCCACGGCCGAACGCGCGAGCTCCGACGCCGACGCCGCCGCGTCGGCAGCCGAGCAGGTGGCGCAGACCGTCCGGTCCGTCGCAGCCGGTGCCGACCAGATGGGTGCCTCGATCCGGCAGATCGCGAGCAACGCGAGCGAGGCCCTGCACGTCGCGACCGAGGCGACGACCGCGGTGGACGACGCGGTGCGCACCGTTGGTCGCCTCGGCGACTCCTCGGAGCAGATCGGCGCGGTCGTGCGGCTCATCACGTCGATCGCGGAGCAGACGAACCTGCTGGCGCTCAACGCGACGATCGAGGCGGCGCGCGCCGGCGACGCGGGCAAGGGCTTCGTCGTCGTCGCGAACGAGGTCAAGGAGCTCGCCGGCGAGACCGCGCGGGCGACCGACGAGATCGCGCGCCGGATCGCGGCGATCCAGGTCGACACCACGGCCGCGGTGGACGCCATCGGACGCATCACCCAGGTGATCGCGGCGATCAACGAGTACCAGTCCACGATCGCCGCGGCGGTCGAGGAGCAGTCGGCGACGACCGCCGCGATGTCCCGCGGCGTCGGCGAGGCGGCGACGGGGATCGGGGAGATCGCGACGTCCGTGTCGTCGGTCGCGAGCGGTGCGGGCCGGACCAGCGACGCCCTGGCACGCGAGAGCGTCGCCGTCGGGTCGATCGCGGAGGTGTCGGACCGTCTGGCGTCCTCGACGGCGGCGTTCCGCCTCTGACCGGCATGATGTCCTCTCCGTCGAGAGGAGGCCGCGTGACCGTTCCGACGCCTGGGACCGACGCCGTCGACGTGGTCGTCGCGCAGGCGCGAGCCGCCCGGCCCCGCCTCGGTGGCGTGCGGCTCGTCTGCGTCGACGGCCCGGCCGGCTCCGGCAAGTCGACGCTCGCGCGCCGGGTCGGCGCGGCGCTGGGGGCGACCGTGCTCCACGTCGACGACCTGCTCGACGGGTGGTCCGACCTCGAGGGCGTGTGGGAGCGGCTCGACGCGCAGGTGCTCGGGCCGCTCGCGGCCGGGCGGCCGGGCCGGTACCGCCGGTACGACTGGACGGCGGGCGCGTTCGCCGAGTGGCACGACGTCCCGGTGCCCGAGGTCCTCGTCCTCGACGGCTGCGGCTCGGCGCGGACCGCCGCGGATGCCGTCGCGGCCGTGAAGGTCTGGGTCGAGGCACCGCGCGACCTGCGCCTGTCGCGCGGGCTCGAGCGCGACGGCGCCGCCGCCCGCGAGCACTGGCTCGCGTGGATGGTCGCCGAGTCGGAGCACTTCGCCCGGGAGCGCACGCGGGAGCGCGCAGACGTCCACGTCGACGCCGTCGGCCGCCTCGTCGAGCGCTGATCGCACGGCCCGTCCGCCGATGGTCGCGCGGCTTCACCGCGAAGATCGGGCGGTCCGGGCGGCGTGGGGTGCGTGGTCGGCACGGCGACGCTCGCGCGGTCGGCACGCCGACGCTCGGCGTCCGCGACCCGGATCGGCGAGCCGGTCGCGCGGCCGGTGCGGCAGGATGAGCGCGTGACCCAGCCCAGCGAGGTACCGACGACACCGGACGCGGCCGACCCGCGCGCGGTCGTCGCGGTGCCCGCCCGCGTCTGGTACAGCCGCGACGTGCACGTCGTCGCGCGGGACCTGCTGGGCTCCTACCTGACGTCGCGCTCGCCCGAGGGCGACGTGACCGTGCGCCTCACCGAGGTCGAGGCCTACGGCGGCGCCGACGACCCGGGCTCGCACGCCTACCGCGGCCGCACGTCGCGCAACGCGGTGATGTTCGCCGAGCCGGGACGCCTGTACGTCTACCGCCACCTCGGCCTGCACCACTGCCTCAACGTCGTCGCCCAGCCGACGGGCAGCCCGGCCGCGGTCCTGCTGCGCGCCGGCGAGGTCGTCGAGGGCGAGGACCTCGCGTGGGAGCGTCGCGAGCGCGTCGGCGTCGTCGACTCCCAGCGGCAGCTCGCGCGCGGCCCCGCCCGGCTCGCGGTGTGCCTCGGCCTGGACCTGCGCGCCAACGGTGCGGACCTCACGGAGGCCGGCGGCGCGACCGTGCTGCACCGGCACGCGGGGTCGTCGCTGTCCGCGCACGCGTCCGGCCCGCGCGTCGGCGTGTCCGGCGCCGGCGGCGAGGCGCACTTCCCCTGGCGCTACTGGCTGACGGGGGAGCGCACCGTGTCGGCGTACCGGCCCGCGTATCGGCGGCCGGCGTCGGTAGACGTCCCGTGAGGACGACGACGTCGGCCCTGTGCCCACCGCGCTCCGCGGGTCGCTTGCCCGCGCGGGGCAGTCGGCCCGTCCACGGCGTGCCGGCGACCTCGGACGCGACGCACGCCCAGGACTCGCGGCCCACCCGGGACGCGCGGTCCCCCCGGAGCACCTCGCCTCTCGAGGGCGCCGTGACCACGGCCGCCCCGACCTTCGCAGGAGAACCCTCGTGACCCACATCCTCGACGAGCTCGCGTGGCGCGGCCTCGTCGCCCAGACCACCGACGCCGACGCGCTGCGTGCCGCCCTCTCGGACGGCCAGGTGACGCTGTACTGCGGCTTCGACCCGACCGCGCCGAGCCTGCACATCGGCAACCTGGTCCAGATCCTCACCGTGCGCCGCCTCCAGGACGCCGGTCACCGCCCGCTGGCGCTCGTCGGCGGCGCGACCGGGCTCATCGGCGACCCGAAGATGACGGGGGAGCGCACCCTCAACTCGCCGGAGATCGTCGCCGGCTGGGTCGAGCGCATCCGCCGCCAGATCGAGCCGCTGCTGCGCTTCGACGGCCCGGCCGCCGCGACCATGGTGAACAACCTCGAATGGACCGCGCCGCTGTCCGCGATCGACTTCCTGCGGGACGTCGGCAAGCACTTCCGCCTCGGCACGATGCTCGCCAAGGACACCGTCGCGCGTCGCCTCAGCAGCGAGCAGGGCATCAGCTTCACCGAGTTCAGCTACCAGATCCTGCAGGGCATGGACTTCCTCGAGCTGCACCGCCGGCACGGCGTGACGCTCCAGACCGGCGGCAGCGACCAGTGGGGCAACCTGCTGTCGGGCGTCGAGCTCATCCGCAAGGTCGAGGGCACCGCGGTCCACGCGCTCACCACGCCGCTCGTGACGAAGGCCGACGGCACCAAGTTCGGCAAGACCGAGGCCGGCACCGTGTGGCTCGACCCCGAGCTCACGACGCCGTACGCCTTCTACCAGTTCTGGCTCAACGCCGACGACGCCGACGTCGTGAAGTACCTGAAGATCTTCACGTTCCGCTCGCACGAGCAGATCGAGGACCTCGCCGAGGCCGTCGCCCAGCGACCGGCCGCCCGCGAGGCGCAGCGCGCGCTGGCGCACGACGTCACGTCCCTCGTCCACGGCACCGCCGCGGCCGACAAGGTGGTCGCGGCGAGCCAGGCGCTCTTTGGGCGCGGGTCGCTCGGCGACCTCGACGAGGCGACGCTCGCCGCCGCCGTCGCGGAGCTCCCGACCGCGCCCGGCCGCGCGGGCGACCCGGTCGTCGACGTGCTCGCCGCCTCGGGCATCGTCGCGTCGAAGGCGGCGGCCCGCCGGGCGATCGGGGAGGGCGGCGCGTCGGTCAACAACATCCGGGTCGAGGCGGAGGACGCGGTCCTGCGCACCGAGGACCTCCTCCACGGGCGGTGGGCCGTCCTCCGCCGCGGCAAGCGCACCCTCGCCGTGGTCGACGCGCACGCCTGACCCCACACGCACCGGCCCGTCCCGCGCGCCCGACGGATGCCCGGTCCCCTCGTGGGGCCGGGCATCCGTCGTCGAGGCCGGTACATCCCGTGCGCTCGCCGACCGGCCGGGGGTCGTCCGGCTCGTCGCCGGCGCCGGGCGAGCTCGGCTGGCGGGACGGTCGTCCGTGGACGCCGTGCGCCGAGAGACCGTGCCGCGCGCGCCGACCCCGCGACCAGCGCGCGCCGCGCAGCGGACCCGGCCGACGGGGACTGGGCGGTCGACGGACGCACCGTCGACGCACGCACCGTTGGCGCCGTCCCGCGCGGTGCGCGGGCGGACGGACGGGACATGTCGAACGAAGCGGCACCTGCGGGGGCGGGGGAGTCCGGGGCCTACGGCCCGCCGTCCGACAGCGGTCGACGGTGTCCGCGCAGGTCAGGGCGGCTCCGGGACGCTCCGAAGGCGCCCCTGCGATGCCTGGTGACGGGGGTCACCGCAACCGGATTTGCCTCCGTGGCCAGGGCCCGCGTAATGTTCTCGATGTCGCCCGGCAGGGAGGAACGGACACCGAGGAACGATCCCGGTGGCTGGTCCCGAGGGTGGCCGCCCCCGAACAGAACCGCAGGAGCTCAGTGCGCCTGCAGCTCGTTCGGGAGGGCCTGAGCCCGCAACCGCGAGCCCCACGGGGCGGACGGGAACGGCCGGAAGGTCCGGTAAGATGGAGAACGACAAAGCCTCTGACGAAGAGCCGAAAGGCTCGAGCGGATGCGCGTCTGTTCCTTGAGAACTCAACAGTGTGCCAAGTAGTCGATGCCAAGATGGTTCATCGCACGGTTTCGTGTGGTGGGTCTTGGTTGAGATTGAGAGGGCTTGTCCCGCCCCGTGGGTCGGGTCTTCTCGTGAACAGCCGAATCTGATTGGTCCTTCGGGACTGTTTCGTGTGTCGGTTGCTGGCCTGCTTCGGTGGGTCGGTGCCATGTAGACATTTACGGAGAGTTTGATTCTGGCTCAGGACGAACGCTGGTGGCGTGCTTAACACATGCAAGTCGAACGGTGACGACCAGCTTGCTGGTCTGATCAGTGGCGAACGGGTGAGTAACACGTGAGCAACCTGCCCCTGACTCTGGGATAACGACCGGAAACGGTCGCTAATACCGGATATGAGAGGCCCGGGCATCCGGGTTTCTGGAAAGTTTTTCGGTCAGGGATGGGCTCGCGGCCTATCAGCTTGTTGGTGGGGTAATGGCCTACCAAGGCGACGACGGGTAGCCGGCCTGAGAGGGCGACCGGCCACACTGGGACTGAGACACGGCCCAGACTCCTACGGGAGGCAGCAGTGGGGAATATTGCACAATGGGCGAAAGCCTGATGCAGCGACGCCACGTGAGGGATGACGGCCTTCGGGTTGTAAACCTCTTTCAGCAGGGAAGAAGCGCAAGTGACGGTACCTGCAGAAGAAGCGCCGGCTAACTACGTGCCAGCAGCCGCGGTAATACGTAGGGCGCAAGCGTTGTCCGGAATTATTGGGCGTAAAGAGCTCGTAGGCGGTTTGTCGCGTCTGCTGTGAAAACCTCAGGCTCAACCTGGGGCTTGCAGTGGGTACGGGCAGACTAGAGTGCGGTAGGGGTGACTGGAATTCCTGGTGTAGCGGTGGAATGCGCAGATATCAGGAGGAACACCGATGGCGAAGGCAGGTCACTGGGCCGCAACTGACGCTGAGGAGCGAAAGCATGGGGAGCGAACAGGATTAGATACCCTGGTAGTCCATGCCGTAAACGTTGGGCACTAGGTGTGGGGCTCATTCCACGAGCTCTGTGCCGCAGCAAACGCATTAAGTGCCCCGCCTGGGGAGTACGGCCGCAAGGCTAAAACTCAAAGAAATTGACGGGGGCCCGCACAAGCGGCGGAGCATGCGGATTAATTCGATGCAACGCGAAGAACCTTACCAAGGCTTGACATACACCGGAAAAGTGCAGAGATGTGCTCCCCGTAAGGTCGGTGTACAGGTGGTGCATGGTTGTCGTCAGCTCGTGTCGTGAGATGTTGGGTTAAGTCCCGCAACGAGCGCAACCCTCGTCCCATGTTGCCAGCGGGTTATGCCGGGGACTCATGGGAGACTGCCGGGGTCAACTCGGAGGAAGGTGGGGATGACGTCAAATCATCATGCCCCTTATGTCTTGGGCTTCACGCATGCTACAATGGCCGGTACAAAGGGCTGCGATACCGCGAGGTGGAGCGAATCCCAAAAAGCCGGTCTCAGTTCGGATTGGGGTCTGCAACTCGACCCCATGAAGTCGGAGTCGCTAGTAATCGCAGATCAGCAACGCTGCGGTGAATACGTTCCCGGGCCTTGTACACACCGCCCGTCAAGTCACGAAAGTCGGTAACACCCGAAGCCAGTGGCCCAACTCGCAAGAGAGGGAGCTGTCGAAGGTGGGACTGGCGATTGGGACTAAGTCGTAACAAGGTAGCCGTACCGGAAGGTGCGGCTGGATCACCTCCTTTCTAAGGAGCATCTGGCACCGGGTTCGCCTGTCATGGGTGAGCTTGTGGTGTCCAGGCCCACGCCCTGGCCGGATGTGCTGGGGGTGGTGCTCGAGGGTGGAACATCGACTACGGCCGGCTCGGTTCCGGTGGCTCCTAGTACGCCTGCAGCTTGTCTGTGGGGAGGGAACGGAGATCCACACCGGGTGATCGGGTCGGCCTGGCACGCTGTTGGGTCCTGAGGGAACAGCCGGAAGGTTGTTGACCTTGGGGTCGGTGCGCGCACTTGATCTGCCTGCGGGTGGGTGGGTGCGCGTCGGCCTGCGGGCCGCCTGGTCCAGCGAACCGCCCTTCGGGGGTAGGCGCTCGGACGTCACAGGTGAGTCACCCGGTCGTAGCTTGAGAACTGCACAGTGGACGCGAGCATCTTTGAATGATCTTTGTGGTCAAGTTTATAAGGGCACAGGGTGGATGCCTTGGCACTAGGAGCCGAAGAAGGACGTGGTAGCCTGCGATAAGCCTCGGGGAGTTGGCAAACGAACCGTGATCCGAGGATGTCCGAATGGGGAAACCCCGCACGAGTCATGTCGTGTGACCCGCACCTGAATATATAGGGTGTGTGGAGGGAACGCCGGGAAGTGAAACATCTCAGTACCGGCAGGAAGAGATATTCCGTGAGTAGTGGCGAGCGAAAGCGGATCAGGCCAAACCGTATGCGTGTTCAAGCCGGCAGGCGTTGCGCATGCGGGGTTGTGGGACCTTTCAGCTGGTTCTGCCGAACCAGCAGGGAGTCAGAAAGTCGCGTCATAGTCGAAGGGCATTGAAAGGCCCGGCACAGAGGGTGGTACCCCCGTAGACGAAATGGCGTGGCCTCCCGAGAGGGATCCCAAGTAGCTCCGGGCCCGAGAAACCTGGAGTGAATCTGCACAGACCACTGTGTAAGCCTAAATACTACCTAGTGACCGATAGCGGACAAGTACCGTGAGGGAAAGGTGAAAAGTACCCCGGGAGGGGAGTGAAATAGTACCTGAAACCGTGTGCCTACAAACCGTCGGAGCCTCCCTAGCAGGGGTGACGGCGTGCCTTTTGAAGAATGAGCCTGCGAGTTAGTGGTACGTGGCGAGGTTAACCCGTGTGGGGAAGCCGTAGCGAAAGCGAGTCCGAATAGGGCGATTCAGTCGCGTGCTCTAGACCCGAAGCGGAGTGATCTAGCCATGGGCAGGGTGAAGCGCGGGTAAGACCGCGTGGAGGCCCGAACCCACCAGGGTTGAAAACCTGGGGGATGACCTGTGGTTAGGGGTGAAAGGCCAATCAAACTCCGTGATAGCTGGTTCTCCCCGAAATGCATTTAGGTGCAGCGTCACGCGTTTCTTGCCGGAGGTAGAGCTACTGGATAGCCGATGGGCCCCACCAGGTTACTGACGTTAGCCAAACTCCGAATGCCGGTAAGCCAGAGCGTGGCAGTGAGACTGCGGGGGATAAGCTCCGTAGTCGAGAGGGAAACAGCCCAGACCACCAGCTAAGGCCCCTAAGCGTATGCTAAGTGGGAAAGGATGTGGAGTTGCACAGACAACCAGGAGGTTGGCTTAGAAGCAGCCACCCTTGAAAGAGTGCGTAATAGCTCACTGGTCAAGTGATTCCGCGCCGACAATGTAGCGGGGCTCAAGCATACCGCCGAAGCTGTGGCATTCACACGTTCGACAAGCCTTCGTGGTTCAGTCGTGTGGATGGGTAGGGGAGCGTCGTGTGGCGGGCGAAGTCGCGGGGTAACCCAGCGGTGGACGCCACACGAGTGAGAATGCAGGCATGAGTAGCGAATGACGGGTGAGAAACCCGTCCGCCGAATGACCAAGGGTTCCAGGGCCAGGCTAATCCGCCCTGGGTAAGTCGGGACCTAAGGCGAGGCCGACAGGCGTAGTCGATGGACAACGGGTTGATATTCCCGTACCGGCGAAGAACCGCCCATACCGAGCCCGGTGATGCTAACCGTCCGAGCCGGCCCACCGCACCTTCGGGTGCACCGGGCCGGGGAGCACGGGACCCGAACCGGTAGTAGGTAAGCGTATTAACAGGGGTGACGCAGGAAGGTAGCCAAGCGTGGCGATGGTAGTCCACGTCCAAGGTCGTAGGGCGAGGTGTAGGCAAATCCGCACCTCACGAGCCTGAGAGCTGACGGTGACCGCGAATGCGGGAATCTGGTGATCCTATGCTGCCAAGAAAAGCCTCGACGCGAGGTTCTAGCCGCCCGTACCCCAAACCGACTCAGGTGGTCAGGTAGAGAATACCAAGGCGATCGAGAGAATCGTGGTTAAGGAACTCGGCAAAATGCCCCCGTAACTTCGGGAGAAGGGGGGCCTGAAGCGTGAACCGACTTGCTCGGGGAGCGTGAAGGGCCGCAGAGACCAGGGAGAAGCGACTGTTTACTAAAAACACAGGTCCGTGCGAAGTCGCAAGACGATGTATACGGACTGACGCCTGCCCGGTGCTGGAAGGTTAAGAGGACGGGTCAGCCGCAAGGCGAAGCTCAGAATTTAAGCCCCAGTAAACGGCGGTGGTAACTATAACCATCCTAAGGTAGCGAAATTCCTTGTCGGGTAAGTTCCGACCTGCACGAATGGCGTAACGACTTCTCCGCTGTCTCAACCGCGAACTCGGCGAAATTGCACTACGAGTAAAGATGCTCGTTACGCGCAGCAGGACGGAAAGACCCCGGGACCTTTACTATAGCTTGGTATTGGTGTTCGGTGCGGCTTGTGTAGGATAGGTGGGAGACTGTGAAGCCGGCACGCCAGTGTCGGTGGAGTCAACGTTGAAATACCACTCTGGTCGCTCTGGACATCTAACCTCGGTCCGTGATCCGGACTAGGGACAGTGCCTGGTGGGTAGTTTAACTGGGGCGGTTGCCTCCTAAAATGTAACGGAGGCGCTCAAAGGTTCCCTCAGCCTGGTTGGCAATCAGGTGGCGAGTGCAAGTGCACAAGGGAGCTTGACTGTGAGACTGACAGGTCGAGCAGGGACGAAAGTCGGAACTAGTGATCCGGCGGTGGCTTGTGGAAGCGCCGTCGCTCAACGGATAAAAGGTACCCCGGGGATAACAGGCTGATCTTGCCCAAGAGTCCATATCGACGGCATGGTTTGGCACCTCGATGTCGGCTCGTCGCATCCTGGGGCTGGAGTAGGTCCCAAGGGTTGGGCTGTTCGCCCATTAAAGCGGTACGCGAGCTGGGTTTAGAACGTCGTGAGACAGTTCGGTCCCTATCCGCTGCGCGCGCAGGAAACTTGAGAAGGGCTGTCCCTAGTACGAGAGGACCGGGACGGACGAACCTCTGGTGTGCCAGTTGTTCCGCCAGGAGCACGGCTGGTTGGCTACGTTCGGAAGGGATAACCGCTGAAAGCATCTAAGCGGGAAGCCTGCTTCAAGATGAGGTTTCCACGGGACTCGTCCCGAGAGGCACCCCGCTAGACCACGGGGTTGATAGGCCGGATGTGGAAGAGGGGACCAACGACCCTCGCAGCTGACCGGTACTAATAAGCCGACAACTTCACCACCTCATTCATTGCTACGCGTCCACTGTGCGGTTCCCGAGAGACGAACGGGAACCCGTTTGACAACTCGACAACGTTACGGCGGTCATAGCGAAGGGGAAACGCCCGGTCCCATTCCGAACCCGGAAGCTAAGCCCTTCAGCGCCGATGGTACTGCACTCGCCAGGGTGTGGGAGAGTAGGACGCCGCCGGACACCATTCAGAAAGAGCCACCCCAGCAACGGGGTGGCTCTTTCTGTTTCCCCGAACGATTCCACGGAACACCAGCCCAGCGGGGATCGTCGTGACCGCCGTGCGTTCGCGGTATCGGTCAGGGGGTTTCCTTGGGGTTCCCGCGACGCGTCTTTTGCGGTGCGTGTGCGCGTGGCGTGCTCGGCTGGTCGGGCGGTGCTTGTGAGACGCGGCCCGCCGCGATGTCGTGGGCGTCACGACGCCGAGGGGAGACGGCACCATCCGGGATGAGACGATGGTGCGGTCGTTTGCGACGAGGAGAGAGCCACACATGAACAGCGATCACCGGTCCGCTCAGCCCGAGCGTCGAGGACCGTCACGCCAAGGTCAGGAGACCTCGAGGAGCGGACGGTCCGGTTCGACGTCCGGTGGGTCCGGCGACCGCCGATCCGGTGGTGACCGCGGGGCGTCGGGGGAACCCGGCTCCTCGGCCGGGGGGCGTGAGCGTCGCGAAGGCGATCGGCCCGCTCGCGGCTCGTCGTGGTCTGGCGGACAGTCGGGCGGTGGACCGCGAGGTGGCGGACGATCCGGCCCGCGGACCTTCGACGAGCGCCCCGACCGTTCCGGCGGGTTCGCCGGTGGCGCACGCAGCTCCGCCCCCCGCGGTCAGGACCGTGGGGATGCCACGGGGGCGGGCTCGCAGCGGGCACGCGGAGGTGGCGCCGGCGACGGCTCGCGGGGTGGGTACTCGGGCGGAGGGTCGCGTGGCGGTGATACCCGCGGCGGCTCGCGCGGTGAGTACGCCGGCGGTTCTCGCGGGTTCTCCCCTGAGGGCTCGCGGGGGGCGGCGACCGGCGAGGGTCCGCGCGGTGGGTTCTCCGGCGAGCGTTCGCGAGGGGGCTCTTCGGACGGAGGGTCGCGTGGCGGGTATTCGGGCGGTGCCCCGCGCGGTGGGTTCTCCGGTGAGCGTTCGCGAGGGGGCTCTTCGGACGGAGGGTCGCGTAGCGGGTACTCGGGCGGTGCCCCGCGCGGTGGGTTCTCCGGCGGGCGATCGCGAGAGGGCTCTTCCGACGGAGGGTCGCGCGGTGCGTACTCGGGCGGCGCTCCGCGCGGTGGCTACGGCGACCGTCCCGCTCGACGGGATGACGAGCGTCGCGGTCCGAACGGGGATCGGCCGCAGCAGCGTGACGCAGGGCGGGCGGGTTACTCGCGTGACGGCGGCGCGCGCGGAAGGGCGGGCGACGAGCGCACCAGCGGGTACGCGCCGGGTGCCGAGCGCGGTGGCTGGCGGGAACGAGGCGACGACGGGCGCGATCGCCGTCCCTACGGACGGACTGACGGTGGTCCGTCCGGGGGGTCGCGCGGTGCGGGTGAGCGATCGGGCGGCCGCGCCGGTGCGGCAGGTCACGGTCGTCCGCGCGTCGCGGGTGAACGTCCGGGGGACCGGGCCGGTCGCGGTGCGGGCTCGGCCGGGGGTTGGTCCGGACGGAGCGGTGAGCGCTCGGTCGAGCGAACGGACGAGCCGCGCGGTGAGCGGTCCCCGCGCAGCGGTGACCGTGCGTGGGGCGTTCGGGACGGCTCCAGCTCGGACGCCGCGTCGGCAGAGCGGCGTTCGTCGTCCGCACCGCGTTCGGGCGCGACCGGCGCACGCGAGCAGGGGCGGGCGTCCTTCGGCGACCGAGGCGAGGCTGCGGCCTCGTCCGGTGACCGCTCTCGCGGCGACTCGGGTGAGCGTGTCGGCGGTCGGTCGGATCGGGCTGGTGGGTTCTCGGGTGAGCGTGCCGGTGGTCGGTCGGATCGGGCTGGTGGGTTCTCGGGTGAGCGTGCCGGTGGTCGGTCGGATCGGGCTGGTGGGTTCTCGGGTGAGCGCGCCCGTGGTCGGACCGATGGGCGCACGGGTGGTTCGTGGTCGCGGGACAACGGTCCCCGGCACGGCGACGCCGGTCGCGGCGGTGACTCCCGGCGTGCCGGAGGGCCGCCGCGCGGACGGGACGACGTCCACGGTGACGAGCAGCGGGCGACACGGCCGCCGCAGGACGAGCGTGTGCCCGCGCCGCCGGTGCCGGACGACGTCGTCTTCGGTGACCTCGACCGGTCGGTGCGCGCGCGGCTGCGGTCGCTGACCAAGGACAACGCGGAGCGCGTCGGTCGGCACCTGGTGGTCGTGGGACAGCTGCTCGACACCGACCCGGAGCTCGCGTACGAGCACGCACAGGCGGCGGTTCGGCGTGCCGGGCGGATCGACGTCGTACGGGAGGCCGCGGGCGTCGCGGCGTACCGGACCGGGCGGTTCGCGGAGGCGCTGCGCGAGCTGCGCACCGTGCGACGGCTGAACGGCTCGTCGGAGCACCTGCCGATCATGGCGGACTGCGAGCGCGGGCTCGGGCGGCCTGAGCGCGCGATCGCCCTGGCCAACGAGCCGGAGGCGGAGACGCTGGACGCCGACGCTCGCATCGAGCTGGCGATCGTCGTGTCCGGTGCCCGGCTCGACCTCGGTCAGTCGGAGGCTGCCGTCGCCGTGCTGTCGAGCCCTGCCGTGCAGCAGGCGACCGGCGTGCTGGCCGTCCGGGTCGCGCAGGCGCGTGCCACGGCCCTCGAGGCGGCGGGGCGGGCCGACGAGGCAGCGACGCTGCTCGCGCGGTACTCGGCCGCCGAGCTCGCCGAGGCCGCAGGGGAGGTCGACGAGGAGGTCGTCGTCTTCGACCTGGACGACGAGGACGACACGGACGACGACGGCGCAGGGTCGGCCGTCGACCAGACGTCGACGGGCGTGGCTGGTGCAGGTCCCGACGCGTCCGGCGCGCTGGAAGCGGCTGACGACGTACCGGCAGGGGACGACGGCCTCGGCGGCGACGACGGCCTCGACGGGGACGACGGGGACGACGAGCCTGCCGGGGACGACGAGCCTGCCGGGGACGACGAGCCCGACCGGGACGATGTTCTGGCCGGCGACGGCGGGCTCGACGGAGACGACGAGCTCGACGAGGACGACGTCCTCGACGGAGACGACGAGCTCTCCGGTGCCGATGACGTCGACGAGGCGCGCGACGAGCTCGAGCGGGTCGACGCGTCGGACGGCGACGGTCACCTCGACGAGGCGGGCGACGCCGACCAGGTCGATTCCGACGCGGGCACGGACGAGCCCGCGCTCGACCCTGACGGCGCCGGCGGGGCCGATGGCGGGCTCGACGCCGACGTCGTGGATCGCGAGGTCGCGGACCGCGAGGGCGTGGCACGCAGCGAGGAGGAGGAGGCGTGAGCGGGGGGCTCATCGGGTCGGACGTGCCGCTCGCGGATCGGTTCGACCTCGCGCTCGTCGACCTCGACGGCGTGGCGTACCGCGGGCACGAGCCCATCGACGGTGCGGCCGCCGGGCTGACGTCGGCGCGCGCCCGCGGGATGCGGCTGGTGTTCGTCACCAACAACGCGTCGCGGGAGCCGGAGTCCGTCGCGGACCAGCTGACCGAGCTCGGGATCCCGACCCGGTCCGGCGAGGTCATGACGGCGGCCCAGGCGGCGGCGCAGCTGCTGCGCACGCGGCTCGAGCCGGGTGCGAAGGTGCTGGTCGTCGGCGGGGCAGGTCTCGTCACGGCCGTGCGGTCCGCCGGGTTCGTGGTCGTGGAGTCGGCGGACGACGACCCCGCCGCGGTCGCCCAGGGGTTCGCGCCCGACGTCGGCTGGGCACAGCTCGCGGAGGCGGCCTACGCCGTCGAGCGTGGGGCGTGGCACGTCGCGTCGAACCTCGACCTCAGCCTCCCGACCGCGCGGGGGTTCGCTCCCGGCAACGGGTCGCTCGTGGGTGCGGTGCGGAACGCGACGGGCGTCGTCCCGGACAGCGCAGGCAAGCCGTCGCCCACCATGTACCGGATGGCGGTCGACCGGGCGGGGGCGCGCGAGACGCTCGTCATCGGCGACCGGCTCGACACGGACCTCGCGGGCGCGCGGGCCGGTGGCTACGTCGGCCTGCACGTGCTGACCGGTGTGAGCACGGCGCGCGACGACGTCCTGGCGGCGCCGACCGAGCGACCGCACCTCATCGGTGCCGACCTGCTGTCCCTGCTCGAGCCGCACCCGGTGCCGCGTCGGGACGCCGACGGGTGGTGGGCGTGCGGGGAGGTCGCCGCGCGCGTCGTCGACGGCGCGCTGGACCTCGGGCGGGCGACGCCCGGCTCTCCTGCGGCCCAGCTCGACCTCGTGCGGGCCGCCTGCGCGGCTGCGTGGGACGCCGTCGACAGCGGCGGCTCGCTCGACCCGGCCACGGTGCCTGAGTTGCACGTCGACGCACCGGCTCGCTGAGGGCACGCGCCCGTGTCGTGGCCGGCGTAGGCCACGTGCGTCGGGCGGTGCGGGCCGCGTGCGCCGGGCGGCTGCGACGCGACCGGGTGTCCCGTGCCTGTGGGTGCGTCGGGACGCGCTGTGGGCCTCGGCAGGTACCGTGGGCGCGGTCGTCGGGGAGCACGGCGTGACCGTCGGGACCGTCAGCGTGCGGCGGTCGGAACGCACGAGGAGGTACACCGGTGAGCGAGACGTCCGCGCTCGGGTCGTCCGACGGCCCGACGACGGGGGACGCCCAGGTCGACGAGGCGCTGACGCGTCTCGCCGGGCTCGACGACGCCCCGGTGCGTGACCACGTCGTCGTCTTCGAGGCGGTGCACGGGGCGCTGCAGGACCGCCTGGCGGACGCGGAGGGCTGAGAGGTCGTGACGACACGCCTCGACAGCGAGCTCGTGCGCCGCGGGCTCGCCCGGTCGCGCGGCCACGCGGGCGACCTCATCGCGGCCGGTCGGGTGACGGTCCGCGGCCGGGCGGTCGCGCGTGCGTCGGTGCAGGTGTCCGACGAGGACGCGGTCGAGGTCACGGTGGACCCCGACGACCCCGGCTACGCCTCGCGCGCCGCGTACAAGCTCGCGGGCGTGCTCGACGCGCTCGGGCCGGACGGGCCTCGGGTCGCGGGGGCGTCGTGCCTCGACGCGGGCGCGAGCACCGGCGGGTTCACGGACGTGCTCCTCCGCCGCGGCGCCCGGCGCGTCGTCGCGGTCGACGTGGGCCACGACCAGCTCGTCCCGGCGCTGCGGGAGGACCCGCGGGTCGAGGTGCGCGAGGGCGTGAACGTCCGATCGCTCGTGGCGGGCGACGTTGACCCGGCGCCGGGCGTCGTGGTGGCGGACCTGTCGTTCATCTCGCTCGCACTGGTGCTGCCGGCGCTGGCGTCGGTCGCGGCGCCGGGCGCCGACCTCGTGGTGCTCGTGAAGCCGCAGTTCGAGGTCGGACGAGAGCGTCTCGGTTCCGGCGGCGTCGTGCGCGACGCGAGGCTGCGCGCGCGTGCCGTGCGGGACGTCGCCGGGGGAGCGGGCGCCGCAGGGCTCGCGGTGCGGGCGGTCGCGCGCAGCGTCCTGCCCGGCCCGAGCGGGAACGTGGAGTACTTCCTGTGGCTCGTCGCCGGTGACGCGCCGCCGGAGCCGGACGGCGTGCCGCTCGACGACGCCGTGCGGGAGGTCGTCGAGGGCGGGATCGAGGTGCGTCGCGTGCGCGCGGCGCTCGGAGGTGAGGCGTGACCAGACGAGCGCTCGTCGTGACCCACGGCGGTCGGGAGGAGGCGGTCGCAGCGACGCAGGAGGCCGTCCGTGAGCTGGAGGCCGCCGGCGTCGAGCCCGTGCTCGCGCCCGACGACTGCGTGCCGGACGACCTGCCGTCGTTCGAGCTCGCCATCGTGCTCGGCGGCGACGGGACGATCCTGCGTGCCGCCGAGCTCACGCGCGGCACGGACGTGCCCGTCCTGGGGGTGAACCTCGGGCACGTGGGCTTCCTCGCGGAGGCCGAGCGGGACGACGTCGGCGAGGCGGTGCGCCGGCTGACGGCGGGCGACTTCGAGGTCGAGGAGCGCGGGACGCTCGACGTGCGCGTGCTCCACCCGGACGGGACGGTCGGCACGGGCTGGGCGCTCAACGAGTGCGCGATCGAGAAGGCCGACCGCTCGCGGATGCTCGAGGTGATGCTCGAGGTCGACGGGCACCCGTTGTCGTCGTTCGGCTGCGACGGGGTCGTCGCGTCGACCGCGACGGGGTCGACCGCGCACGCGTTCTCGGCGGGCGGCCCGGTGGTCTGGCCGGACGTCGACGGGATGATCCTCGTGCCGATCTCGGCGCACGCGCTGTTCGCACGGCCCCTCGTCGTCGGTCCGCGCAGCCGTCTCGCGGTCGAGGTGCTCGACCGGTCGTCGGCGCGCGGCCTCGTCACGTGCGACGGGCGGCGGCAGCTCGACGTGCCGCGCGGGGCGCGCGTCGAGGTCACGCGCAGCGACGTGCCGGTCAAGCTCGCTCGTCTGACCCTCGCGCCGTTCACCACGCGGCTGGTGCACAAGTTCGGGCTCCCCGTGAGCGGCTGGCGCGGCCGGCCCGCCGGTGGTTCGACGAGGACGGGGGAGTGACGTGATCGAGGAGATCCGGATCGACAACCTGGGCGTCATCACCCGGGCGCACGTCGAGCTCGGGCCCGGCCTCACGGTCCTCACCGGCGAGACCGGTGCGGGCAAGACGATGGTGCTCACGGCGCTGTCGCTGCTGCTCGGCGGCAAGGCGGACCCCGCGACCGTGCGGCGGGGCGCCGCGTCGGCCGCGGTCGAGGGGCGTGTCCTGCTCCCCGGTGACGCCCCGGCCGTCGCCCGCGCGGCGGAGGCGGGTGCCGAGCTCGACGACGACGGCAGCCTGCTGCTGGTGCGGACGGTCGGCGCGGGGAGCGACGGCGTCGCGGGCCGGTCGCGCGCCTACGTCGGCGGTCGCTCGGTGCCGCAGGCCGTGCTCGCAGACCTCGCGGAGGCGCTCGTCACCGTGCACGGCCAGGCGGACCAGGCACGGCTGCGGTCGCCCGCGCACCAGCGGGAGGCGCTCGACGCGTTCGTCGGCGAGGCGCACCGCGAGACGCTGGCGCGGTACCGCGCGGCCTGGGCGGAGCGGGCGCGTGTCGTCGAGGAGCTCGACGACCTGGTGGCGCGCACGCAGGAGCGTGCACGCGAGGCGGAGCTGCTGCGGCTCGGGCTCGCGGAGGTGGAGCGGGTCGACCCGCAGCCGGGCGAGGACGTCGCGCTCGCCGAGGAGGCGGACCGGCTGTCGCACGCGGAGGACCTGCGGGCGGCCGCGTCGGGCGCGCACGAGGCGCTCGCCGGCGAGGCGGACGCGTCGGGTGACGCGCTCGCCGCGACCGAGGTCGTCGACCGCGCGAAGCGCCTGCTCGAGCAGGCGGGCGGGCACGACCAGGCGCTCGCCGCGCTCGCGACGCGCGTGGCGGAGGCGGGGTACCTGCTCGCGGACGTGGCCGCGGAGCTGTCGTCGTACATGGAGGACCTGCAGGCCGACCCGTTGCGCCTCGAGGCCGTGCAGCAGCGCCGCGCGGCGCTGGCGCAGCTCACGCGCAGCTACGGCTCCGACGTGGCGCAGGTGCTCGCGTGGGCGGAGGACGCCGGGCGACGGCTCCTCGACCTCGACGGCGGCGACCAGCGGCTCGACGACCTGCGGGCGCGGGTGCACGAGCTCGACGAGGCGGTGGCCGCGCTCGCCGCCGACCTCACGCAGGGCCGGACGGAGGCCGCGAGCCGGCTGGCGGCCGCGGTGTCCGCGGAGCTCTCGGGACTCGCGATGGCGGGGGCCGAGCTGCAGGTGACCGTCGAACCCGCCGAGCCCGGGCCGTACGGCGCGGACCGGGTCGAGATGCTGCTCGTCCCGCACGCGGGTGCGCCCGCGCGGCCGCTCGGCAAGGGCGCGTCCGGCGGCGAGCTCTCGCGCGTCATGCTCGCGATCGAGGTCACGCTCGCGACGGCCCCCGACTCGGGCGCCGCACGACCCGGGACGTTCGTGTTCGACGAGGTCGACGCGGGTGTCGGCGGGCGCGCGGCGATCGAGGTCGGCCGGCGGCTCGCGGACGTCGCGCGGTCCGCCCAGGTGCTCGTCGTCACGCACCTCGCGCAGGTCGCCGCGTTCGCGGACCGGCACCTCGTCGTCACCAAGTCGACCGCCGACGGCGTGGACGTCGTCACCGAGTCGGATGTGCGCCTGGTCACAGACGAGGCCCGCGTGCGCGAGCTCGCCCGCATGCTGTCCGGCCAGGACGACTCGGAGGCGGCGCGCACGCACGCAGCCGAGCTCCTGGAGCTCTCGACCGTGGGACGATGAGGCACGATGAGAGCTTCCCTGCGCAGACGGACCCCCGCGCCCGAGGCCGGCGTCATCGCCGGTCCGGCCCGGGTCGACCCTCGGACCAAGGCCCTCACCAAGCGCCTGCGGCCGGGTGACGTCGCCGTCATCGACCACCTCGACCTCGACCGCGTCTCCGCAGAGGCGCTCGTCGCGTGCCAGCCGGCGGCCGTGCTCAACGCCGCGCGGTCGACGTCAGGCCGGTACCCGAACCTCGGGCCCGAGATCCTCGTGTCCGCCGGTGTGCCGCTCGTCGACGACCTCGGCGCGGACGTCATGGCGCTCCCGGAGGGGCACCAGCTGCGCGTGGTCGACGGGTGCGTCTACGACGGCGAGACGCTCGTCGCCGAGGGCGTCGAGCAGACGCCGCAGACCGTCGCGGCGACCATGGAAGAGGCCCGCGCCGGGCTGTCCGTCCAGCTCGAGTCGTTCGCGGCGAACACGATGGACTACCTGCGCCGCGAGCGCGAGCTGCTGCTCGACGGCGTCGGCGTGCCGGACATCGACACCGAGATCGACGGCCGTCAGGTGCTGATCGTGGTGCGCGGCTATCACTACAAGGAGGACCTGGTCACCCTCCGCCCGTACATCCGCGAGTACCGGCCCGTGCTCATCGGGGTCGACGGCGGCGCGGACGCGATCCTCGACGCCGGCTGGAAGCCCGACATGATCGTCGGCGACATGGACTCGGTGTCGGACCGCGCGCTCACGTGCGGCGCGGAGGTCGTCGTGCACGCCTACCGCGACGGTCGCGCGCCCGGCCTCGCGCGCGTCGAGCAGCTCGGCGTGCGGCACGTCGTCTTCCCCGCGACGGGGACCAGCGAGGACGTCGCGATGCTGCTCGCCGACGACAAGGGCGCGGAGCTCATCGTCGCGGTCGGCACGCACGCGACGCTCGTCGAGTTCCTCGACAAGGGGCGGTCCGGCATGGCGAGCACCTTCCTCACACGTCTGCGTGTGGGCGGCAAGCTCGTCGACGCCAAGGGCGTGTCCCGCCTCTACAAGCACCGGATCTCGAACCTGCAGGTCGCGCTGCTCATCCTCGCGGGCCTCTTCGCGCTCGGCGTCGCGCTCGCCTCGACCGCCGCCGGGCAGACGTTGCTCGGGCTGCTCGGCGCGCGCATCGACGACGTCACGTCCTGGATCGGCTCGCTGTTCGGAGGGTCGTCGTGACGCTCCGGCGCGTCCACGCCCGACCCGCGCCGCGACCCGTGACCCACCCCGCCCCGCTCGCCCGCCGCCTCGCGGCCGCGGCGACGCCTGCCGCCGCCCCCGACGGAGATGCCGCACCGTGATCGACTTCCGCTACCACATCGTCTCGCTGATCTCCGTGTTCCTGGCGCTCGCGGTCGGCATCGCGCTCGGCGCCGGGCCGCTCAAGGAGACCATCGGCGACACGCTCACGGGTCAGGTGCAGCAGCTGCGCGCCGAGAAGGACGAGCTGCGGTCGCAGCTGGACAGCGCGTCCGACGACCTGGGCCACGCCGTGACCTACATCGACGCCGCCGGTCCGCGCCTGCTCGAGGGCTCGCTCACCGACCGCCGCGTCGCGGTCGTCGCGCTGGGCGAGGTCGACGAGTCCGTGCGCACGGCGGTCGACGAGCGCTTCGCGCAGGCGGGCGCGACGGTGACGGCGCACGTCACGCTCAACGACGCCTGGACCGACACCGGCCTGGACTCGTTCCGGCAGGCGCTCGGCGGGCAGCTCGTCCAGTACCTCTCGCCCGCACCGGCCGACGGCGCCGGCGTGCAGGAGGAGCTCGCGGCGGCGCTCGTGCAGGGTCTCGTCGCTGCCGACCCGGCGGCGCCCGACACGCTCGCGTCCGACTCCGCCTTCCTGCTCGAGCTCCTGTCGGGCGGCGACTACCCGCTCGTCACGCTCCAGGACCCGGTGGAGGTGCCGGCAGACGCGATCGTCGTCCTCGCGCCGTCCGAGCGGTCCGGCACGGCGCCCTCGGCCGACACCGACGAGGTCGAGCAGACGCAGGCGGCGTGGCTCGCGGTGCTCACGGCTGCGCAGGAGCGGTCCGAGGGTGCCGTCCTCGCGGACGGGCCCCGCGGCGACGGCAGCCTGACCGACGCGATCCTCGGCGACGACCAGCTCGCCGGCGCGCTCACCACCGTCTCCGACACGCAGGTCGTCACCGGTCAGGTGTCCACGCCGCTCGCGCTCGCCGTGCGGATCTCCGGCGAGAACGGCCACTACGGCTTCGGTGACGGCGAGACGCCGCTGCCCGACGCGGTGACGCTCACGCCCGTCGATCGCACGCCCGCCAGCGCGGACGCCGGTGCGGGGGCGGGGACCGACGGGACCCAGGGGTGAGCGTGCTGCGGCGAGCCGCCGCGGCCGTCGTCGCCGGAGGCGTGACCGCGGTCGTCCGCGGTGTGCTGGACATGAGCCCTCCGGGCGGTGCGGCGCGCTGGACGCGGACCAACCACCGCGGTGAGCCCGTGAGCATGCTCGAGGGCCCCGCGGTCGCCGCCGGGCTGCTCGCGGGCGGGATCGTCGGGGCGCCGTCCGCGCGCGCCGCGGTCGCGCTCACCGTCGCGACGGGTGCCGGCGCGGCGTTCGGCGTGATCGACGACCTCACCGAGGACACCGAGGTCCGTCGCAAGGGCCTGCGCGGGCACCTCGGTGCGCTGTCGCGGGGCGAGCTCACGACCGGTGGGCTCAAGGTCCTCGGGATCGGCGCGGCGTCGCTCGTCGCCGCCGCGGTCGCGACGCCCGTGCGCGACGCGTCGGGTGCACGCCGTTCCGCGGCCGGCTGGGCCGTCGACGTGGCCGTCTCGGGTGCGCTCGTCGCCGCGAGCGCGAACCTGCTCAACCTCCTGGACCTGCGCCCGGGCCGTGCGCTCAAGGCGGCGTCGCTCGTCGCGGCACCCCTGGCGGTCGCGGGCGGTGCGGGCGCGGGCGCCGCGGCCGGCGTGCTCGGCACCGCGGGTGCGGCGGGGGAGCAGGACCTCGCGGAGCACGACATGCTCGGCGACGGGGGAGCGAACGCCCTCGGCGCGACGCTCGGCACGGCGCTCGTGCTGGCCGCTCCGCGGCCCGTGCGCTGGGCGGCGCTCGGCGTCGTCACCGCGCTCACGCTCGCGAGCGAGAAGGTCAGCTTCACGCGGGTCATCGAGCGCACGCCGGTGCTGCGCGAGATCGACGGGTGGGGCCGACGGCCGGTTGCCCCGGCTCCCGGGCCCGCCGCACCCGACGAGGTGCCCGACGCCGAGCCGGCGTCCCCGACCAGCGGCACGGCCACGGGACCCGTCCGCGACGACGGCCGCGACGGGACGGGCGAGGGCGCGGCGCCGTCGACGACCGGACCGCGGTGAGCCCGACCGCTCGCCGCGTCCTGGGCGGGCTCGGCGGTGCCGCGGCGATGATCGCCGCGATCACCGTGCTGAGCCGCGTGCTCGGGTTCGGCCGCTACCTGGTGCAGGCCAGCGCCTTCGGCGTCGGCGCGATCGGCAGCACCTACAACTCGGCCAACCTCCTGCCGAACGTGCTGTTCGAGGCCGCTGCGGGCGGTGCGCTCGCTGGCGCGCTGGTCCCGCTGCTCGCGCTGCCGGTCGCGAAGAACCTCCGGGGGGACGTCGACGCGATCGCGTCGGCCGCGCTCGGCTGGACGCTCGCGGTGCTCGTGCCGCTCGGTGCGCTGCTCGCGGCCCTCGCGGAACCGATCGCCGCGGTCTGGCCCGACCTCCCCGACGCGCAGCGGGACCTGCTGCGGTACTTCGTCACGGTGTTCGCGGTGCAGGTGCCGCTGTACGGCGTCGCGGTGCTGCTGTACGCGGTGCTGCAGGCGCACAAGCGGTTCTTCTGGCCCGCGTTCGCCCCCGTGATGTCGTCGGTCGTGGTGATCGCGGTGTACGCGACCTACGGGCACCTCGCCGGGGGCGAGCTGAACGACCCGGGGGCCGCAGGTGACGCCGCCCTCACGGTGCTCGCGTGGGGCACGACGGCGGGCGTCGCGGTCATGGCCCTGCCGATGTTCTGGCCCGTGCACCGGCTCGGTGTCCGCCTGCGGCCGACGCTGCGGTTCCCGCCCGGGGTCGCGCGCCCGTTCGCCGCGCTGGCGTTCGCCGGCGTCGGGTCGCTCGTCGCGCAGCAGCTCACGACCCTCGTCGTCATGCTCGCCGCGTCGTGGCGCGGCGGTGACGGGACGTTCTCGCTCT
This sequence comes from Cellulomonas sp. H30R-01, assembly GCF_010119915.1. Taxonomy (NCBI): domain Bacteria; kingdom Bacillati; phylum Actinomycetota; class Actinomycetes; order Micrococcales; family Cellulomonadaceae; genus Cellulomonas; species Cellulomonas sp. H30R-01. The sequence goes on from NZ_CP048210.1 coordinate 1,188,752, forward strand.
ACGTCTGGTCCCAGCAGGTGTACCTGCTGCCGTACGCCGTGCTCGTCGTCCCGCTCGCGACCTCGACGTTCCCGCGCCTGGCCGCCCGTGCGAAGGACGGCCGCCTCGGCGAGTACGCGACGATGGCGTCCGCCACGACGCGAGCGGTCGTCGCCGCGGCCGGTGTCGGCGCGGCAGCCGTCGCGGCCGCGGCCCCTGCGGTGGCGGACGTGTTCGGGACGATCGGACGGGACCGCTCCGGCATCGGGGCGATGGCGCCGACGATCACGCTGATGATGCCCGGTCTCGTCGGCTTCGCCGTGATGTTCCACGTGTCGCGCGCGCTGTACGCGCTCGAGCGCGGGCGGGCGGCTGTGACGGCCAACGTGATCGGGTGGGCGACCGCCGCCGTCGGGTCGGTCGCGCTCGCCGTGGTGCTCGTGCCCGACGGCAAGGACCTCGCGCGCACGCTCGCGGCCGTCGCGATCGCCGGGAGCGCCGGGATGCTCGTCGGCGGTGTCGCCGCCGTCGTGGCGCTCGCACGGGCCGCCGGCGGGACGTCCGTCGCCGGCCTCGCCCGGACGACCGCCGTCGTCGTCGTGGCCGGCGTCCTCGCGGCGCTCGTGGGTCGGTGGGTCGTCGACACGGTCGGCTCGCTCGTCGGGCACGACGTCTGGGCAGCCGTCGGCGCGGCGGCCGGTGGCGGAGTCGTCGCGCTCGTCGTCCTGGGCGGCGCGCTCGCCGTCCTGGACCGTCGCACGCTCACCGACGTCGTGCGCGTCGAGCGCACCCCCGTCCCCGCGGAGGCCGCCGTGCCGGCCGCGCCCGACCCGACCGACTGACAGACAGACACCCTGCGTGGCGGGACTCACCCCGCGCGCCTGACCAGACCGACCGCCGCGTCGGGTAGATTGGAAGCCCGTGACAGAGCGCGCGCATCGACTCTCCGGGCGGTCGGACTCCACGACCCGGCACATCTTCGTCACCGGGGGCGTCGCCTCCTCCCTCGGCAAGGGCCTGACGGCATCGAGCCTCGGCCGCCTCCTCCGCTCTCGCGGCCTCCGGGTCACGATGCAGAAGCTCGACCCGTACCTGAACGTCGACCCCGGGACGATGAACCCGTTCCAGCACGGCGAGGTCTTCGTGACCGAGGACGGCGCCGAGACGGACCTCGACGTCGGCCACTACGAGCGGTTCCTCGACGTCGACCTCGTCGGCTCCGCCAACGTGACGACCGGCCAGGTCTACTCGCAGGTGATCGCCAAGGAGCGCCGCGGCGAGTACCTCGGCGACACGGTGCAGGTCATCCCGCACATCACCGACGAGATCAAGACCCGCATGCGCTCGCAGGCGAGCGACGACGTCGACGTCATCATCACCGAGATCGGCGGGACCGTCGGCGACATCGAGTCGCTGCCGTTCCTCGAGGCCGCGCGCCAGGTGCGCCACGACCTCGGCCGCTCCAACGTGTTCTTCTTGCACGTCTCGCTGCTGCCGTACATCGGCCCGTCGGGCGAGCTCAAGACCAAGCCCACGCAGCACTCGGTCGCCGCGCTGCGCAGCATCGGCATCCAGCCCGACGCGATCGTCCTGCGCGCGGACCGCGACGTGCCCGAGGGCACCAAGCGCAAGATCGCGCTGTTCTGCGACGTCGACGTCGAGGGCGTCGTCACCGCGAAGGACGCGCCGAGCATCTACGACATCCCGCGCGTGCTGCACTCCGAGGGTCTCGACGCCTACGTCGTGCAGCGCCTCGGCCTGCCGTTCCGCGACGTCGACTGGTCCGGGTGGGACGAGCTGCTGCACCGCGTGCACCAGCCCGCGCACCAGGTCGAGGTCGCGCTCGTCGGCAAGTACATCGACCTGCCCGACGCGTACCTGTCCGTCACCGAGGCGCTGCGCGCCGGCGGTTTCCACCACGACGCGCGCGTCGTGATCCGCTGGGTGCGCTCCGACGACTGCCAGACCCCCGAGGGTGCCCGGCTGGCGCTCGAGGGCGTCGACGCGGTGCTCGTCCCCGGCGGGTTCGGCGTGCGGGGCATCGAGGGCAAGCTCGGCGCGCTGCGCTGGGCCCGGGAGAGCCGCGTGCCGACGCTCGGGATCTGCCTCGGCCTGCAGTGCATGGTCATCGAGTACTCGCGCAACGTGCTCGGGCTCGAGGGGGCGTCGTCGTCGGAGTTCGACGAGAACCCGGCGCACCCCGTCATCGCGACGATGGCCGAGCAGCTCGCGATCGTGGGCGGCGAGGGCGACCTCGGCGGCACGATGCGTCTGGGCGCGTACGAGGCGCGGCTCACGCCCGGTTCGGTCGTCGCGGAGGCGTACGGCAGCGAGACCGTGTCCGAGCGGCACCGCCACCGGTACGAGGTGAACAACGCGTACCGCGACAAGCTCGAGGACGCGGGCTTCGTGATCTCCGGCGTGTCCCCGGACACGTCGCTCGTCGAGTTCGTCGAGCTCCCGCGCGAGACGCACCCGTACTTCGTCGCGACGCAGGCGCACCCGGAGTTCAAGTCGCGGCCGACGCGCGCGCACCCGCTGTTCGCGGGGCTCGTCGGCGCGGCCCTCGAGCAGCGCACCGACGAGGTCTGATGACGGACCCGACGAGCCCCGTGGAGGACCGGCACGCACCGCGGCCGGTCGTCTCGCACGAGGTCATCCACCATGGCAAGGTCTGGGACCTCGCGGGGGACGTCGTCGACCTCGGTGACAGCCAGGTGCTGCGCGAGTACGTCGACCACCCCGGTGCGGTCGCGGTCATCGCGCTCGACGACGACGACCGGGTGCTGCTGCTGTCGCAGTACCGGCACCCCGTGCGGCACGAGCTGTGGGAGCCGCCCGCGGGTCTGCTCGACGTCGAGGGTGAGGACCTCGTCGTCGCCGCGGCGCGCGAGCTCGCGGAGGAAGCCGATCTCGTGGCCGGCTCGTGGTGGCGGCTCACGGAGTTCTTCTCGTCACCGGGCGGCTCCGACGAGCGGATCGTCGTGTTCCTCGCGCGGGACCTGTCGCCCGTGCCCGAGGCCGACCGCTACGCGCGGGTCGACGAGGAGGCCGCGATGGTGCCCGTGTGGGTCCCGCTCGACGAGGCCGTGGACGCGGTGCTCGCGGGCCGCCTGCACAGCCCGACGACGGTCTCCGGGGTCCTCGCGGCCGCGGCGGCCCGCGCCCGGGACTGGTCGACGCTCATCGACGCGTCGCCCGCCTGACGCACGACACGACGCGGCGCCGTCCCCGACCTCGCGGTTCGGGGGGCGGCGCCGCGTCGTTCCTGTCCGCGTCGTTCCTGTTCAGCGGCTCGCCGACCGTCGGTACTGGAGGTTGGCGAGCGGGATGAACACGAGCAGGAAGATGCCCGCCCAGATGAGCGTGTAGAGCTCGGCGTGCTGCAGGGGCCACGCGTCGGGCGGCGGGACCTGCGGCGGGATGTTGCCGAACAGCTCGCGCGACGCCTGCGTCACGGCGGAGACCGGGTTCCACTCGGCGAAGGTCTGCAGCGGGGCGGGAAGCGTGTTCAGAGGCACGAACGTGTTCGCGACGAAGGTCAGCGGGAAGATCACGATGAACGTCGCGTTGTTGAACACCTCGACGCTCGGCACGAGCATGCCGAGCCACGCCATCACCCACGAGATCGCGTAGGCGAACACCAGCAGCAGCAGGAACCCGAGGGCAGCCTCCGCGACCGAGCTGTGGATGCCCCAGCCGACGAGCAGCCCGGTGAGGCTCATGACGACGAGCACGAGGACGTTGTTCACGACGTCCGACATCGTCCGTCCGGTGAGGACGGCCGACGGGGCCATCGGCAGCGAGCGGAACCGGTCGATGATGCCCTTCTTGATGTCCTCCGCGAGGCCCGCGCCCGTGATGGTGGCGCCGAAGATGACGGTCTGGGCGAAGATCCCCGCCATGAGGAACTCGCGGTACGCGCTCGGGTCCGCGCCGCCGGGGACGTCGATCGCGCCGCCGAACACGTACGCGAACAGCAGCACGAACATGATGGGCGACAGCGTGGTGAAGACGAGCAGGTCCGGGACCCGCTTGATCTTGATGATGTTCCGCTTGGCGACGACGTAGGCGTCGGACAGCACGATCGGGGTGGCCATCACTCGCCTCCGGAGGTGGGTCGCAGACCGGTCGTGACACCGGCGGGCGGCTCCTCGTCGGACGGTCGGCCGTCGTCCTCGTCCTCGGCGGGCCTGCCGGTGAGCGAGAGGAACACGTCGTCGAGGGTCGGGCGCCGCAGGCCGACGTCGTCGAGCGCGACACCCGCGTCGCCGAGCACGCGCAGCGACTCGGTCAGGGTGCTCGGGCCGCCGTCGACGGGCATGAGCAGCGACCGGCGGGCATGGTCGAGCGTCGCCGCGCCCACGCCGAGCGGCTCGAGCAGGCGGCGCGCCTCGTCGAGGCGGGCCGGGTCGCGCACGGTGAGCTCGAGGCGCTCGCCGCCGACCTGCAGCTTGAGCTGGTCGGAGGTGCCCTGCGCGATGATGCGGCCGTGGTCGATGACCACGATCTCGTCGGCGAGCAGGTCGGCCTCCTCCAGGTACTGCGTCGTGAGCAGCAGCGTCGTGCCGCCCGCGACGAGGTCCTGGATGACCTCCCACATGTCGGCCCGGCCGCGCGGGTCCAGGCCCGTCGTCGGCTCGTCGAGGAAGATCACCGGTGGGTCGGCCACGAGCGCGCCCGCGAGGTCCAGGCGTCGGCGCATGCCGCCCGAGTACGTCTTCGACGGGCGGTCCGCCGCGTCCTCGAGCCGGAACGCGGCGAGCAGCTCGCGCGCCCGCGCCTGCGACCTCTTGGCCCCGAGGTGGTAGAGCCGGCCGATCATGTCGAGGTTCTCGAACCCCGTGAGGTACTCGTCGACCGCCGCGTACTGGCCGGACAGGCCGATGCGGCGGCGCACCTCACGGGGATGGGTCCGCACGTCCACGCCTGCGACGGTCGCGGAGCCCGCGTCGGGCTGCAGCAGCGTCGCGAGGATGCGGACGATCGTGGTCTTGCCCGCCCCGTTGGGGCCGAGCAGACCGAGCACCGAGCCGGTCGGCACGGTGAGGTCGACGCCGTCGAGCGCCGTGACGTCCTTGTACCGCTTCACCAGGCCGGTGGCGGTGATCGCGTCGGTCATGGCACAGCAGCGTAGGCACCACCGCCCACATTCGTCCCGGTTCCTCCTGTTCGTGCCGGTGAGGGCGGTGCGGACGGTCGCCACGGGCAGGGGGACGGTCCGCAGGAGCGCGCGGCAGCAGCCGCGGTCGCGCCGGACCGTCCGGGCAGGTCAGGTCGTCGCGGCGCGACGGTCGCGCGCACGTGCGGACCTAGAGTGGTCCGGTGCCCGCAGTCGTCGCCTCCGTGCTGGGCCCCGTGCTCGTGGCCGCCGGCGACCGGTCCGTCTCGCCGGGCGGGCCGCGCGCCCGCGCGCTCGTGGTCGCCCTCGCGCTCGCCGACGGGGCCACCGTGCCGTGGCGCGCGCTCGCGGACGAGCTGTGGCCCGACGACCCGCCCGCCGACCCCCGGGGGGCGCTCCAGACCGTCGTCTCGCGCACGCGCGCCGCGGCGACCGCGCAGGTCGTCGAGTCGCAGGACGGCGGGTACCGGCTCGGCGGGACGTCGGACCTCTCGGTCGTCCGGCGGGCCTCCGCCGACGCCCGCGCGCTGCTCGCGCGCGACCCGCACGCGGCGCTCGCGCGGGCACGCGAGGCCCTGACCCTGTGGCGCGGCTCGGCGGGTCCGGACGTCGCGGACGCCGCGCCGGACCTCGCGGACGCGCTGTCGGCGGCAGCCGGATCCGCCCGGGACGCGCTCACGGCCGTCGAGGTGGAGGCCCTGCTCGCGCTCGGCCGGCCGGACGAGGCGCTGGAGCTCGCCGTCGGGGCGGCCGGGGCGGCACCCGCCGACGAGGACGCGCAGCTGCGGCTCATGCGGGTCCAGGCGGCGGCGGGACGGACCACCGACGCCCTGCGCACGTTCGCGCGGGTCCGTGACGTGCTCGCCGACGAGCTCGGCGCCGATCCGCGGCCGGACCTGGTCGCGCTCAACGAGCAGCTTCTCGCGGGTTCCGCGGACGCGGGGCGCGGACGGTCGGACTCGGCGGGGCCGACCGCGCGCGACGCCGCCACGACCGTGCACCGGCGCGGCCTCGTCCGGCACCCGGTCGGCCTGCGCGCACCGCGGCACGCGCTGCTCGGACGTGCCGACGACCTGGCCGCCGTCGACGCCGCGTGGGCCGACGCCCGCCTCGTCACCGTGCTCGGCACGGGTGGGCTGGGCAAGACGACGCTCGTGCAGGAGGTCGGCCGGCGCGCGCAGGACGACGCGTGGGTCGTGGTCGTCGAGCTCGCGGGCGTGCGCTCGGACGCGGACGTGGAGACCGCGATCGCGTCGGCGCTCGGCCTCGCGCACGGGGCGCGCAGCGCCCGGCTCGGCGACCGCCTCCCGGCGACGACCGACGCGACAGGCCGGATCGCCGAACGGCTGGGGGAGGTCCCCACCCTGCTCGTGCTCGACAACTGCGAGCACGTCGTCGCGGGCGCTGCGCAGTGCGCGGACGGGCTGCTCGCCGCGGTGCCCGGCCTGCGGGTCCTCACGACGAGCCGTACGCCGTTGCTCGTGGCGGGCGAGCGTGTGCACCCGCTCGCGCCGCTCCCGGTCGACGGTGGTCACGGCGCCGCCGTCGAGCTGTTCCGCGAGCGAGCGCGCGCCGCCCGACCCGGGGTCGCGCTGCCGCTCGACGTCGTCGCCCGCATCGCGACGCGGCTCGACGGGCTGCCGCTCGCGATCGAGCTCGCCGCCGCGCGGGTGCGCACCATGACGGTCGAGGAGGTCGAGCGCCGTCTCGACGCACGGTTCGCGCTGCTGCGGTCCGGGGACCGGCTCGCGCCGGACCGGCACCGGACGCTCGAGGCCGTCATCGACTGGAGCTGGCACCTCCTGGGCGACGACGAGCAGCGCGTGCTGCGCCGCCTGTCCGTGCTGCCCGACGGGTTCGACCTCGACGCGGCCGCGGCGCTCGGCCGGCTGACGACCGCGGCCGCCGGCGCGGGGGACGCAGCGGCCGCCCGCGACGGCGCCGGCACCGACGACGCCTGGGACGTGCTCGACGCCCTCGACGGGCTCGTGCTGCAGTCCCTGTGCAGCGTCGTCGAGGACCGCGGCGAGGGGGACGACGTGCCGGTCGTCCGGTACCGCATGCTGGAGACGGTCCGCGAGTTCGGCCAGCTGCGGCTCGTCGACGCGGGCGAGCACGGCGCGGCGATGGACGCGATGCTCGCGTGGGCCCTCGCGTTCGCCGACCGCTGGGCCCCCGGCCTCGTCGACGGCGACCAGCCCGCGGCGATGCGCGCGCTGCGCCGCGAGCAGGACAACCTGCTGCTCGCGTTCCGCACGGCGCTGGACCGCGGCCTGACGGGCGAGGCGTACGCGCTGTACGTCGCGCTCACCGGGTACTGGAGCCTGCGCGGGGCGCACGAGCAGGTCTTCGGCCTCGGCATCGACCTGCTGGCGGGCACGCACGGGTGGCGGGTCGAAACACGGCACGCGGACGCGGCGGCGCTCGCGCTCACGGAGCTCGCCGCGATGGGCATCTTCGGGGACGCGGGGAGCACCGCGCGTGCGCTCGCGCGCCTGCGTCTGGTCGTGCGGGAGCTCGGGTCGCACCTCGGCCCCCGCACGCGCGCCTTCGCGGGCCTCGCGCTCGCGGGTTCGGTCGCCGGGATGGCGCGCGAGCTCGCAGAGCTCCGGCGGTCGTCGGACACCTACCTGGCGATGCTGGGCCACATGCTCTCGGCGCAGCTCGCGGAGAACTCGGGCCGGCTCGAGGTGGCGCGGCGATGGGTCGAGGAGGCGTACGCGCTGGGCGTCGCCCGGGGCGACGTCTGGGCGGAGGCGAACAACGCGTCGTTCCTCGCGCAGCTCGCGGCCGAGGAAGGGCTCGCGCAGGAGGCGCTGCGGTGGGTCGCGGTCGCGCGCACCGGGATGGGCCGCCTGGTCGCCGAGGAGGAGCTGCACCAGGTCGCGTGGCTCGAGCTCGCGGCGTCGGTCGGCGTCGGCGACCTGGCCACGGCGCGTGACCGGTGCGACGCGCTCGCCGAGGTCGCTGCGTCGGGCCGCATGGGCCGCACCACCTGGCAGTCGCCCGAGCTCGTGGCCCTCGAGCAGGCCGGACGGGGGGAGATCGCGGCCGCCGAGGGTGACGTCGCCGCCGCGCTCGACCACCTCCAGGCCGCCTCCGACGCGTTCGGGCCCGACGGCGGCGGGGAGCGGACGTCGCCGTGGTTCATCATGATCTCGGTCGGCTGGATCGCCCGCCTCGTGCTCGCACCGGAGGCCGCACGCGCCGGCCGGCCCGCGCCGAGCGCGCCCGCGCCGGCCCTCGCACGGCACGTGCACGAGTGGCAGCTCGTGCGCGCCTCCGACGCCGTCGACCACCCGGTCCTCGGCACCGCGGCCGTCGGTCTCGGCACGGCCGCGTGGGAGGGGACGGACGAGGGCACGCGGGTCGACGACGGGCTCGAGCTCTTCTTCCTCGCCGAGCTGCTCGGCTCGCGGCAGGACCTGCCCATGCTGCACCGCGCGCCGCTCGAGGCGCGTGCCCGGGAGCTGCTGGGCACGGACCGGGCGGACGCCGCACGCGTGCGGGCGCGGGCCGTCGGGCGTCGCCACGCCGCGGCGCGGGCGCTGGCGCTGGTCGACGCCCTCTGGCGCTGAGCGGCACGCACGACGACGGCCCCGGGGCAGTCCCCGGAGCCGTCGTCGTGCGGCGCTCAGGCCTTGCGCATGTACGCGCGCACGGCGAGCGGGGCGAACACCGCGACGACGATCGCCGAGCCGAGGAGCGCGAGGCCGACCTGGTGCGTCGCCGTCGCCGTGTTGGCGAGCTCGCGCACGGCCGTGACGAGGTGCGACACCGGGTTCGCCTCGGCGAACACCTGCAGGGGCCGCGGCATCGTCGACGGGTCGACGAACGCGTTCGACAGGAACGTCAGCGGGAAGAGCACGAGGAACGAGATGCCCTGCACCGACGACGCGGTGCGCCCGACGACCCCGAAGAACGCGAAGATCCAGCTGAGCGACCACGAGCACAGGATCACGAGCAGGCCCGCGAGCACGACGCCGCCGATCCCGCCGCCGGGCCGGTAACCCATGACGTAGCCCATCGTGAAGGTCAGCGTCGTCGCGATGAGGTACCGGACCGCGTCGGCGACGAGCGCGCCCGCGAGGGGTGCGACGCGCGCGATGGGCAGCGACTTGAACCGGTCGAACACGCCCTTGTCCATGTCCTCGCGGAGCTGCACGCCCGTGACGACGGACGTCGTGAGGACGGTCTGGACGAGGATGCCCGGGATGATGACGGGCAGGTAGTCGCGCACGCTGCCGGAGATCGCACCGCCGAAGATGTACGTGAACATCAGCGTGAAGATGATCGGCTGCAGCGTCACGTCGAAGAGCTGCTCGGGCGTGCGGCGGACCTTGAGCAGCCCTCGCCACGCCATGGTGAGCGACTGCTTCGCCGCGACGGGCCACGAGACGGTGCGGGCGAGGTCGGCGGGGACTCCGGTGGTCGGGGAGAGGGTCGTGGCGCTCATGCGTTCACCGTCGTTCCTGCGGCGTCGGCCGCGTGCTCGGGCGCGGACGGGTCCGCGTCGTCGGACGCCTCGGCCGGGTGGCCGGTGAGCGTGAGGAAGACCTCGTCGAGCGAGGGCTTCTGCATGGACAGCTCGTCGACGGCGAGGCCGCGCTCGCGCAGCAGCACGAGCAGGTCCGTCACCGCGGCGGGGTCGTCCAGCGGGAGGGTGAGGCGTGCGGCCTCGGGGGAGACCGTCGGCTCGACGCGGAACCGGTCGCGGATCGTCGCCGCCGCGGCCAGGACCTGGCCCGGGTCGGCGAGCCGCAGCTGCAGCGACTGCGTGCCGACCGCCGACTTCAGCTCGTCGGCGGTGCCCTCGGCGACGACACGGCCGCGGTCGATGACCGCGATGCGGTCCGCGAGCTGGTCGGCCTCGTCGAGGTACTGGGTCGTGAGCAGGACCGTCGAACCGGTCGCGACGAGCTCGCGGATCGTGTCCCACATCTGCGCGCGGGTGCGCGGGTCGAGGCCCGTGGTCGGCTCGTCGAGGAAGATGAGCGGCGGCTGCGCGATGAGGCTCGCGGCGAGGTCCAGGCGGCGCCGCATGCCGCCGGAGAAGTTGCGCAGCGGCTTGTTCGCCGCCTCGGTCAGGCCGAACCGCTCCAGCAGGTCCGCGGACTTCGCGCGGGCGGCGGGCCGGGACAGGCCGTGCAGGCGCGAGAAGAGCACGAGGTTCTCGGTCGCGCTCAGCGTCTCGTCGACCGACGCGTACTGGCCGGTCACGCCGATGAGCTGCCGCACGACGTGCGGCTCACGGGCCACGTCGTGCCCGAAGACGTAGGCCGTGCCGGCGTCGGGGCGCAGGAGCGTGGCGAGCATGCGGATCGTCGTCGTCTTGCCGGCGCCGTTCGGACCGAGCACGCCGTAGACGGTGCCGGTCCGGACGGTGAGGTCGACGCCGTCGACGGCACGCTGCGCGCCGAACGTCTTGACGAGGCCCTCGGCCTCGATGGCCCAGGTGTGGTGGGTCATGGTGTCCTCCCTGGTCGTTGTCGTGACCAGGGTGGACGGACCCCGCTGTCAGCCTGCTGTCAGCGGGTGGCGCCGGCCGGCGGGCCGCTGTCGACCCGCTGTCAGACCGCTGTCAGCGGCGCCGCCGCGGGCGCACCGGCGCCCGGGACGACGGGCACCGGGCCGCGCGTGCGGAGCGTGCCGCAGAACGACACGACCCCGGCGGCGAGCAGCGCGGCCCCCACCATGTGCAGGTTGACCAGCGCGATCGGGAGGCCGGTGAAGAGCTGGACGTACCCGATCAGCCCCTGACCGAGCGTCACGCCGAGCAGCACGAGCCCGACCGTGCGCGGCCGGCCGCCGACCTGCGACCGCAGGACCCGCCACAGCATGACGGCGAGCACCGCGACGAAGAGCCAGACCGACGCCGCGTGCACGCGTGCCATGGCGTACGGGTCGACCGCGAACCGGTAGCCGACCTCCTCGTCGCCCGAGTGCGGCCCGGCGCCGGTGACGACGACCCCCAGCACGAGGACGAGGACGGTGAGCGCGGCGAGCAGCCAGCGCAGGCGGTACGTGCTGCGGTCGACGAGCGGCTCGGGCGGCGCGTCGCCCTCGGCCGACCGGACGAGCAGCCACGTCGACGCGGCGACGAGCGCCATCGAGATGAGCAGGTGGCCGCCGACGATCGCGGGGTGCAGGTCGACGAGCACGGTGATCCCCCCGACGACGGCCTGCACCGCGACCCCGGCGAGCGGCGCGAGGCCGAGCCAGCGGTAGGCGGCGGAGCGGCTGCGGTCGGAGAAGACGAGGAGCGCGACGACGATCGCGAGGATGCCCAGCACGCCGGTGATGGTCCGGTTGCCGAACTCGATGAACGGGTGGATCGACGTGGCCTCGTGGAACCGGGGCGTGAACTCGCCGGGCTCGCACTGCGGCCACGTCGAGCAGCCGAGGCCTGAGCCGGTGAGCCGCACGGCGCCGCCCGTGCCGACGATGACGATCTGCCCGACGAGGTTCGCGATGATCGCGGGCCGGGTCCAGCGCGGCCGCAGACGGTCGAGCAGGGGCGGCCGGACGGGTGCGGTGGCGGGCGTCGTCACGCGTCCCAGGGTAGTTCGGCGCGGTGGCCCGCCCGACCGCGTGCCGAGCGAGCCGCGTCACACGTCAGTGCCAGCGGAACAGCCGGCCCGCACCCCAGCCGAGCGCGGCGGTCCAGCCGAGCAGGACGACGACCGACCAGGGCGGGAGGACCCCGTGCAGCAGCGTCTCGCGCATGGCCTCGCCCAGCGCGCCGGACGGCAGCAGCAGCGCGACGTGCTCGAGCGGCCCCGGCAGGCTCGCGGCGGGCACGATCACCCCGCCCGCGACCGCGAGGACGAGCAGCGCGAGGTTGGCGACGGCCAGGACGGCCTCGGCGCGCAGCGTCCCCGCGACGAGCATCGCGAGCGACGTGAACGCCGCCGTGCCGAGCACGACCGCGACGGCGGCGAGCGGGATCCCGGCGGGGTCGGGACGCCAGCCGAGCACGACGGCCGCCGTCCCGATCACGAGCACCTGCACGAGCTCGACGACGAGCACGCCGAGCACCTTGCCCGCGAGCAGCCCGCCGCGGCCGAGCGGCGTGGTGGACAGCAGCCGCAGCACGCCGTTGCGCCGGTCGAACGACGACGCGATGGCCTGGGACGTGAACGACGTCGTCATGACGGCGAGCGCCAGGACACCGGGCGCGAGGAAGTCGATGCGGCTCGCGTCGCCGGTGTCGAGCTCGACGAACGTGCCGCGCGTCAGCCCGACGAGGACGAGCACGGGCACGACGACCGTCACGAGCAGCTGCTCGCCGTTGCGCAGGATCGCGCGCGCCTCGAACGAGGTCTGCGCGAGGACGCGGCGCCAGGTGGGCGCGGCACCGGCGTGGGGGTCGCGGACCGGTGCGGAGGTCGTCGTCATCGCAGGTCCCGTCCCGTCAGGTCGAGGAAGACGTCCTCGAGCGTCGAGCGGCCGACCGACAGACGTGTCGCGAGCACGTCGCCCGCGGCGAGCCAGGCGGTGACGGCCGCGACGGTCGCGGGCTGGACGGCGCCGGAGACGACGTACGTGCCGGGCGCGGCCTCGACGACGGCGAACCCGTCGCCGAGCGCGGCGCGCAGCCCGTCCAGGTCGAGCCCGGCGCGCGTCTCGAGACGCAGCGAGCGGTCGTCCGCCGACGTCAGCAGGTCCGCGACCGAGCCCTCGGCGACGACGCGGCCCTGGTCGACGACGACCACGTGGTCCGCCAGGTCCTCGGCCTCGTCCATGAGGTGGGTGGTGAGCAGCACGGCGACACCCTCGGCCCGCAGCTCGCGCACGAGCTCCCAGACGGCGAGCCGTGCCTGGGGGTCCATGCCGGCGCTGGGCTCGTCGAGGAACACGACGTCGGGCCGGCCGACGACCGCCGCGGCGAGCGCGAGACGCTGCCGCTGCCCGCCGGACAGCCGCCGGACCGTGGTGCGCGCGAACGACCCGAGCCCGAGCCGTTCGGTGAGCTCACCGAGGTCGCGCGGGTCCGCGTACATGCGGGCGACGTGCGCGAGCATGTCGGCGGCGCGGATCGACGTCGGCAGGCCGCCGTCCTGGAGCATCACGCCCACGCGCGGGCGGAGCTCACGGGCCTGCGTGCGCGGGTCGAGCCCGAGGACGCGCACGGCACCCTCGTCGGGCGTGCGCAGACCCTCGCAGCACTCGATCGTCGTCGTCTTGCCGGCGCCGTTGGGCCCGAGCACGGCCGTCACCTGGCCGGGGAGCGCGGCGAGGTCGAGCCCGTCGACGACGGCGCGACCGCCGTACCGCTTGACGAGCCCACGGACCTCCAGCGCGGGGGAGTCGGGCACGAGAGGGGAGTCTAGGCGCGCGGCCCGGCCGTCCCGGAGCGCCCGGCGGTCGAGGTGACGTCCGCCACAGCCGGTCGCGTGACCGTCGCGTCCCCGCCGGTGGGCACGGGGCGCCCGTCGCGTGTCGTCACCTGCGGGAAGGTCACCCTTGCTTGCAGGGATGGATTTCGACAACAAGGATGTTGCCAATATCGCGACCATCCCCCGGTCGTGCCCACGGCCGGTCCACCCGGTCGCGCGGCGTGGGGGAGGCCCCACGATCCGGGAGGTGACCATGAGCGCGACGCTGCCCGTCGCCGCCGTGAGCACCGCGGCGACGCCCGAGTCCGACGCCGGCACGCGCGAGCGCGTCCTGCGGCTCGTCGCCGCGCAGGGTCCGGTGTCCGCCACCGAGCTCGCCGCCCGGCTCGACCTCACGACCACCGGCATCCGCCGGCACCTCGCGGTGCTCGAGTCCGGCGACCAGATCGCCGTGCACGACGGGGTCGGCCTCGGCCCGGCGCGTCGCGGTCGCCCGGCCCGCCGCTACGTCGTGACCAGCCGCGGCCAGGCCGCGCTCTCGCACCGCTACTCCGAGCTCGCCGCGCAGGCGCTGCGCTTCCTCGCCGAGACCGGCGGACCGGCCGCGGTCGAGAGCTTCGCCGAGCAGCGGGTCCGCGACCTCGAGCAGCGCCTCGTGGCGGTCGTCGACGCGGCCGGCGACGACGTCACGGCCCGGGCCCGCTCGCTCGCCGACGGCCTGACCGCCGACGGGTACGCCGCGTCCGCACGGCCCGTCCCCGGCGCACGAGCCGTCCAGCTCTGCCAGGGGCACTGCCCCGTCCAGGACGTCGCGCACGAGTTCCCGCAGCTCTGCGAGGCCGAGGCCCGCGCGTTCTCGCGCATCCTCGGCGTCCACGTGCAGCGCCTCGCCACCCTCGCCGGTGGTGGGCACGTCTGCACCACGAACATCCCGACGACCGCACCGACCCCCGCAGCCCCCGTGCTCGCCCCGGAAGGACCGACAGCATGAGTGCACCCACCGAGAACGCGGCAGCCGCTGCGCCCCTCACGCAGGACGAGGCCATCGCCTCGATCGGCAACTACAACTACGGCTGGCACGACACCGACGTGGCCGGCGCCACGGCGAAGCGCGGCCTGTCCGAGGCCGTCGTGCGGGAGATCTCGGCGCTGAAGAACGAGCCCGAGTGGATGCTCAAGACGCGCCTGAAGTCGCTGCGCCTGTTCGAGAAGAAGCCCATGCCGTGGTGGGGCTCCGACCTGTCGGGCATCGACTTCGACAACATCAAGTACTTCGTGCGCTCGACGGAGAAGCAGGCCGCCAGCTGGGAGGACCTGCCCGAGGACATCAAGAACACGTACGACCGCCTCGGCATCCCGGAGGCGGAGAAGCAGCGCCTCGTCGCGGGCGTCGCCGCGCAGTACGAGTCCGAGGTCGTCTACCACCAGATCCAGGAGTCGCTCGAGGAGCAGGGCGTCATCTTCCTCGACACCGACACGGGCCTGCGCGAGCACCCCGAGATCTTCGAGCAGTACTTCGGCTCCGTGATCCCCCCGGGCGACAACAAGTTCGCGTCGCTCAACACCGCCGTGTGGTCGGGCGGGTCGTTCGTCTACGTGCCGCCGGGCGTGCACGTCGAGATCCCGCTGCAGGCCTACTTCCGCATCAACACGGAGAACATGGGCCAGTTCGAGCGGACGCTGATCATCGCCGACGAGGGCTCGTACGTGCACTACGTCGAGGGCTGCACCGCGCCCGTCTACTCGTCGGACTCGCTGCACTCCGCGGTCGTCGAGATCATCGTCAAGAAGAACGCCCGCGTGCGGTACACGACGATCCAGAACTGGTCGAACAACGTGTACAACCTCGTCACCAAGCGGGCGACCGCCGCCGAGGGCGCGACGATGGAGTGGGTCGACGGCAACATCGGCTCCAAGGTCACGATGAAGTACCCGGCGATCTACCTCATGGGCGAGCACGCGCGCGGCGAGACGCTGTCGATCGCGTTCGCGGGCGAGGGCCAGCACCAGGACGCGGGCGCCAAGATGGTGCACGCCGCGCCGCACACGTCGTCGTCGATCGTCTCGAAGTCGGTCGCGCGCGGCGGTGGCCGCACGTCCTACCGCGGGCTCGTGCAGGTGCTGGAGGGTGCGAGCCACTCCGCGTCGAACGTGCTCTGCGACGCGCTGCTCGTCGACCAGATCTCGCGCTCCGACACCTACCCGTACGTCGACGTCCGCGAGGACGACGTGTCGATGGGCCACGAGGCCACGGTGTCGCGCGTGAGCGAGGACCAGCTGTTCTACCTGATGTCCCGGGGCATGCCCGAGACCGAGGCGATGGCCATGATCGTGCGCGGGTTCGTCGAGCCCATCGCGCGCGAGCTGCCCATGGAGTACGCCCTCGAGCTCAACCGCCTCATCGAGCTGCAGATGGAAGGGGCCGTCGGCTGATGACGACCACCACGGAGAACCTGTCGACCGACCACTCGCGGGCGGTCGCCGACGGGGCCCACACGCACGGCACCGGGGGCACCCCGGAGGCGTCCCGTGCCGCGCGTCCGACGTCCTTCGACGTCGCCGACTTCGCGGTCCCCACGGGCCGTGAGGAGGAGTGGCGGTTCTCGCCCGTCGACCGCCTCGCGCCGCTGTTCGCCGCGACGAGCGAGGGCGTGCTCACGGGTCACGGCGTGCTGACGACCGTCGTCGAGGCGCCCGAGGTCAGGGTCGAGATCGTCGACCGCGATGACGAGCGCCTCGGCCGCGCGGGCGAGCCCGGCGACCGCACCGCCGCCGTCGCGTGGGCGTCGTTCCCGCGTGCGACCGTCGTGACGGTCCCGCGCGAGAAGGTCGCGTCCACCGTGACGTCGATCAAGATCGAGGGCGTCGAGGGTGCGGGCACGCACGACGCGCCGCTCGAGCCGTCGGCGACGCACCTGCTGGTGCACGCCGAGGCGCTGTCCGAGGGCGTCGTCGTCATCGACCACGTCGGGCACGCGTCGCTCACCGAGACCGTCGAGATCGTCGCGGACGAGGGTGCGCACCTCACCGTCGTCACGGTGCACGACTGGGCCGAGGGCTCGGTCCACGCGTCGTCGCACCGGCTGCGGATCGGTCGCGACGCGACCGTCAAGCACATCGCGGTGACGCTCGGCGGCGACGTCGTGCGCATCACGCCCGACGCCGCGTTCGTCGGCGAGGGTGCGTCGGTCAACCTGCTCGGCCTGTACTTCGCCGACGCGGGCCAGCACCAGGAGCAGCGCCTGTTCGTCGACCACGCGGTCCCCAACTGCGTGAGCCGTGTGACCTACAAGGGCGCGCTGCAGGGCGCGGGCGCGCACACCGTGTGGGTCGGCGACGTGCTGATCCGCGCGGCCGCCGAGGGCACCGACACGTACGAGCTCAACCGCAACCTCGTCCTCACCGACGGGGCGCGCGCGGACTCGGTGCCGAACCTCGAGATCGAGACGGGCGTCATCGAGGGTGCGGGCCACGCGTCCGCGACCGGCCGCTTCGACGACGAGCAGCTCTTCTACCTGCGCGCCCGCGGCATCCCCGAGGCCGACGCGCGTCGGCTCGTCGTGCGCGGCTTCTTCGCGGAGCTGGTCCACGAGATCGGCGTCCCCGCGGTCGAGGAGCGGCTCATCGGTGCGATCGAGAAGGAGCTCGAGGCGTCCATGTCGGCGCTCGACGGGCTCGCCGACCGTCCGCACGTCGACGGTTCCGAGTCATCCGTCCACACGGAGCGCGCATGACCGCACAGCTCGCCTGCTACGACGAGGACGTGCCGGCCGCCGGCACGCTCCGCGTCGAGCTCGAGGGCGAGTCCGGACCCGTCGAGGTCGCGATCGTCCGCGACGAGGACGGCGAGCTGCACGCCATCAGCGACATCTGCTCGCACGGCGCGGTCTCGCTGTCCGACGGCGAGGTCGAGGACTGCTCGATCGAGTGCTGGCTGCACGGGTCGCGGTTCGACCTGCGCACCGGCAAGCCGCTCGGCCCGCCCGCGGTCCGGCCCGTCCCCGTCTACCCCGTGACCGTCGACGGCCAGCGCGTGCTGGTCGACGTCGACGCCCCCCTCTGACCTAGGAGTACCCCGCATGGCCACCCTGGAGATCCGCGACCTGCACGTCAGCGTCGAGACCAAGGAGGGCGCCAAGCCCATCCTGCGCGGTGTCGACCTGACCGTGAACAGCGGCGAGACGCACGCGATCATGGGCCCCAACGGGTCCGGCAAGTCCACGCTCGCGTACTCGCTCGCGGGCCACCCGAAGTACCAGATCACCTCCGGCACCGTGACGCTCGACGGCGAGGACGTCCTCGCCCTGTCCGTCGACGAGCGCGCCCGCGCGGGCCTGTTCCTCGCGATGCAGTACCCGGTCGAGGTGCCCGGCGTCTCGGTGTCGAACTTCCTGCGCACCGCGAAGACCGCGATCGACGGCGAGGCCCCGCCGCTGCGCACGTGGGTCAAGGACGTCCGCACCGCGATGGACGACCTCCGCATGGACCCGGCGTTCGCGGACCGCTCCGTGAACGAGGGCTTCTCCGGCGGTGAGAAGAAGCGCCACGAGATCCTCCAGATGGAGCTCCTCAAGCCGAAGTTCGCGATCCTCGACGAGACCGACTCGGGCCTCGACGTCGACGCGCTGCGCGTCGTGTCGGAGGGCGTCAACCGCGTCCGCCAGAACCCGGACGTCGGCGTGCTGCTCATCACGCACTACACGCGCATCCTGCGCTACATCCAGCCCGACTTCGTGCACGTCTTCGTCGACGGCAAGGTCGCCGAGGAGGGCGGGCCCGAGCTCGCCGAGCGCCTCGAGAACGAGGGCTACGACCGGTTCCTCACGTCGGCGGTCTGACGACCGACGACCACCGTCCCCGGGGGAGCGTCCGTGCGACGCCCCCGGGGGACTCCTGACCCGGTAGGCGCACGACCCCACGACGAAGGGCGGACGACGTGACCAGCACGCTCGACACCGCGGTCCCGCAGGGCGGGACGCCGGCCGCGGCCGGCACGCTCGGTCCCGCCGAGCTCGCGGCGGTCCGCGCGGACTTCCCGCTGCTCGCGCGCACCCTGCGCGGCGGACGCCCGCTCGTCTACCTCGACTCGGGGGCGACGTCGCAGAAGCCCGAGGTCGTCCTCGACGCCGAGCAGGACTTCTACGTGCAGCGCAACGCCGCCGTGCACCGCGGCGCGCACCAGCTCGCGGAGGAGGCCACCGAGGCGTTCGAGGACGCGCGCGACCGCGTCGCGTCGTTCGTCGGCGTCTCACCCGGCGAGCTCGTCTGGACGTCGAACGCGACCGCGGCGATCAACCTCGTCGCGTACGCGATGTCGAACGCGTCCCTGGGGCGCGGCGGGTCGGAGTCGGCGCGCTTCGCCCTCCGCCCGGGCGACGAGATCGTCGTCACCGAGGCGGAGCACCACGCGAACCTCGTGCCGTGGCAGGAGCTCGCCGCCCGCACGGGCGCGACGCTGCGCTGGATCGGCGTCGACGACGACGGGCGCCTGCGCCTCGACGACCTCGCGACGGTCGTGGGGGAGCGGACCCGCGTGCTCGCGTTCACGCACGCGTCGAACGTGACCGGGGCGATCACGCCCGTCGAGGCGTTCGTCGCGCGGGCCCGCGAGGTCGGCGCGCTCACCGTCCTCGACGCGTGCCAGTCCGCGCCGCACCTGCCCGTCGACCTGCACGCGCTCGGCGTCGACTTCGCCGCGTTCTCGGGCCACAAGATGCTCGGTCCGACCGGCGTCGGCGCCCTCTACGGTCGCCGCGAGCTGCTCGAGGCCATGCCGCCCGTCACCACCGGCGGGTCGATGGTCGAGGTCGTCACCATGGAGCGCACGACGTACGCGCCGCCGCCGCAGCGGTTCGAGGCGGGCACGCAGATGGTGTCGCAGGCCGTCGGCATGGGCGCCGCCGCGTCGTACCTCGCCGAGCTCGGCATGGACGCCGTGGCCGCGCACGAGGCCCACCTCACGCAGCTCCTGCTCGACGCCGTGGCGTCCGTCCCGGGCGTCCGCGTGATCGGCCCGACCGACGCGCGCGACCGGCTCGCGAACGTGTCGTTCGTCGTCGACGGCGTGCACGCGCACGACGTCGGCCAGGTGCTCGACGACGCCGGCGTCGCCGTCCGCGTCGGGCACCACTGCGCGCAGCCGCTGCACCGCCGGTTCGGCGTCGCCGCGACCGCCCGCGCGTCGGCCGCCGTCTACACGACCGACGAGGAGATCGAGGTGTTCCGGGAAGCACTCGCGGGGGTGCGGACGTTCTTCGGTCTGGAGGACGGGAGTCACGCATGAGCACCTCGATGGAACAGCTGTACCAGCAGGTCATCCTCGACCACGCGAAGCACCCGCACGGGCGGGGCCTCGGCGAGGTCGCGGTGGCCGAGGCCCGCACGGCCCAGTCGCACCAGGTCAACCCGACGTGTGGCGACGAGGTGACCCTGCAGGTCGACGTCGACCCCTCGGGGGTCGTCCGCGACGTGCGCTGGGAGGGGCAGGGCTGCAGCATCTCGCAGGCCTCTGTCTCCGTGCTGCACGACCTCGTCGTCGACCAGGACCTGACCACCGTCGACGACCTCGCGGGCACGTTCCGCGCCCTCATGCAGTCGAAGGGCGCCGGGCTCGGTGACGAGGTGGAGGACAAGCTCGGAGACGCCGCCGCCTTCACGGGCGTCGGCCGCTACTCGGCCCGCGTGAAGTGCGCCCTGCTCGGCTGGGTCGCCCTGAACGACGCACTCATCAAGACCGGCGCGACGCGCACCAAGGAGGACGCATGAGCACCGAGACCAACCCGACCACGGTCGCCGACGTCGAGGAGGCCATGCGGGACGTCATCGACCCCGAGCTCGGCATCAACGTCGTCGACCTCGGCCTCGTCTACGGCGTCGTCATCGACCAGACGAACACCGCCGTGATCGACATGACCCTCACCTCCGCGGCGTGCCCGCTGACCGACGTCATCGAGGACCAGTCCGCGCAGGCGCTCGACGGCATCGTCGACGGCTTCCGCATCAACTGGGTCTGGATGCCGCCGTGGGGCCCGGAGAAGATCACCGACGACGGCCGCGCCCAGATGCGCGCCCTCGGCTTCAACATCTGACCAGCCGAGCAGCACGTCCACGACGACGCCCGCCTCCCGCCGGAGGCCGGGCGTCGTCGTGCGTCTGCCGGGAGCGGCGCCGCGGTCCGTCAGACGCGAGGGACGTCGTTGATCGCGAGCAGGGGAGCGGACAGCGTTGTCGGCCCCGTCATCCAAGGCTCGTGCGCGGGCAGGAGCGCGACCTGCCACGCGCCCGGCGGGATGAGGGGTGACGGCGACGCGAGCCCGACCGGGTCGGCGGCGACGAAGCCGCGGCGGCCGTAGTAGCAGGGGTCGCCCTCGAGGACGACGAGCGGCCATCCCGCGGCCGAGGCACTGTCGAGCGCGGCCGCGACGAGAGCCGTGCCGATACCGCGTCGCTGCGCGGCAGGGGCGACGGAGAGCGGGGAGAGCGTGAGGGCGGGCACGGGTCCGCGCGCCGAGGTGATCATGACGCGCGTGAGCAGGACGTGCCCCACGACGTCACCGTCGCCGCCGACCGCGACGAGCGAGAGGCCCTCGACCCACGCGGGGTCAGCCCGGAGCGCGTCGAGCATGGTCAGGACGTGGTCGGCGTGCTCGCCGAACGCGGAGCCGACGACCTCACGCACGGCATCGACGTCAGCAGGGGTCTCGGAGCGGATCAGCACGCGCGCGACCGTAGCCCGGCGCCGGGCCTGGGCGCAGGTCGATATCACTGGTCGCTAGGTCGGGAGCGGGGCCGACTCGCGGACCACGAGCCGTGTCGGCAGCAGGAGCGAGCTGGGCGTCTCGCCGTCGACGACCGCGAGGAGGACCCGCGCCATCTCCTGCCCGAGCGAGCGGATCGGCTGCTGGACCGTGGTGAGCGGCGGGTAGGCGAGCTCGGCGATCGGCAGGTCGTCGAAGCCCACGACGGCGACGTCCTCGGGCACGCGTCGTCCGTGCAGCGCGAGGGTCCGGAGCGCTCCGACGGCCATGTTGTCGGACGCGACGGCCACGGCGTCGATGTCGGGATCGCGGTCGAGCAGGCGCTCCATCGCGCGCGCGCCGCCCTCCCGCGTGAAGTCGGCGCGCTCGACGAGCGTGGGGTCGAGGTTCGCGACGGACAGGGCGTCGGTGACGCCCTCGAGGCGCGCGACGGCCGCGTGCGAGTCCTCGGGTCCGGCGATCGTGGCGATGCGTCGGCGGCCGAGCCGGACGAGGTGCTCGGCCGCGGTCCGGCCGCCGCCCCTGTTGTCGACGTCGACGAACAGCTCGGGCTGGCCGTGCAGGGGCCGGCCGCCGTACACCGCGGGCAGCCCCGACTCCTCGACCATCCGCTGGAGGGGGTCGTCGCCGCGCAGCGCCATGACCATGACCCCGTCGGCACGGGGGCGTCGCAGCATGCGCCGGACGCGGTCGTGGCCGCGCTCGGGGTGGCACAGGAGGAGCTTGAGGTCGAGCTCGGTGTTCTCGAGCGCCGTCGTGACCCCCACGATCACCTGGCCGATGAACGGGTCCCCGAGGAGGTCCGGGTTGTCGTGGGACGCGGCGAGGACGACGGCGCCGACCTTCTGGCGCGCGAGCGCCTGCGCGGTGACGTTCGGGACGTAGCCCAGCTCGCGCACCGCGCGGTCGACCGCGCGACGCGTCGCGGGGCTGACGTGGACGGCGTTGTTGATGGCGCGCGACGCCGCGGAGCGCGAGACACCGGCGCGTTCGGCCACCTCGTCGAGGGTGGGAGGGCGTCCCGTCCGACCTGTCATGGTTCCCCTCGTCCGCGTGCTGAACCCGCGTGAGGCTACCACCGGGGATGCTGCGGCGGGCAGCGCTCCCGGCGGGATCACGGTGCACGCTCGCTCACTCCTTAGAGCGATGACCTGCCGCTTCGTCTTGACATCGAACGGAGTCGCCCGGACCATCAAGCGCGGAACTGGAAGCGCGTCCAGTCAGTCGGGGAGCGCCGCCGTGACGATGCGGCGCGAGCGGCGGGCGACGTCCACTTTCGTGCGATGTGTCCGTCTCGGACGTCGTGGAAGCGCTACCAGTTCTCACTGCCCGCACCACCAGACAACGCGCCCCGACGGCGCCCGCCCTCACCCTTCCGGAGACACCGTGGTCCCCACACCCGCCCCGCGCCCACGCCGGCGCCGCCGGTGGCTGGCCGGCTCGACGTCGGCCGCCCTGCTCGTCGTCGCGGCCGTCGCGTCGACTGCGACCGCCGCCCCCCTGACGGACGAGCACGGCTTCGCCGACGGCGACGCGCAGGGCTGGTTCACCTACGCCAACGCCGGGACCGTGTCGTCGACCGCGGCGAGCGGTGAGATGTGCGCGGTGGTCGACGGCGGCGTCAACCCGTGGGACATCGCGCTGCAGCACGACGACGTGACGTACGACCGCGACACCACCTACACGGTATCGTTCGAGGCGCACGCGACCGCGCCCGTGACCGTGCCCGTCCAGGGCGGGCTCGGTTACCCCGCGGCGTTCGGTCACCAGGTCGTGCTCGACGGCTCCGCGACGCCGCAGCACGTCGAGTTCACGTTCACGCCGGCCGACTGGCCGACGCGTCCGGGCACGCCCGGCTCGCCGGTCGCCGACGACTGGACGACCGGGACCGGCCAGGTCTCGTTCCAGCTCGGCGGGCAGGCCGCGCCGTACACGTTCTGCGTCGACGACTTCTCCGTCACGTCGGGCGCCCGCATCGACCACTCGTTCGCGGGCGGTGACCTCGGGGAGTTCTCGCTCTACGACGCCGCCGGTGGCGGGACGGCCCGCGCCGGGGCCGACGGGCTCAGCGCGTGCATCGACCTGCGCGGCGGCTACGCGAACCCGTACGAGGCGGGTCTCGAGCGCAAGCACGTCGAGGTCGTCGAGGGGCGCAGCTACGTGCTCGAGCTCACGGCCTACGCGAGCGCCCCGGCGCCCGTCAACGTGCTCGTGGGGCAGTTCGGCGAGCCGTGGCACCGCGTGCTCGACGACGACGCGGCACTGACGACGACGCCGACGACCTTCACCTACGCCTTCATGGCCGACGCCTCGTTCAGCGCCGACCCGTCGGCGGCCTACGGCCGCATCCAGCTCGAGCTCGGTCGACGCACGGCGCCGTACACGTTCTGCATCACCGAGCTGTCGTTCGCCGAGACGACCGAGCCGCCGCCGCCGTACGAGCCCGACACCGGCTCGCGCGTCCGCGTGAACCAGGTCGGGTACCTGACCGACGGGCCCAAGCGCGCGACGCTCGTCACGACCGAGACCGACCCCGTCGACTGGGAGCTCCGCTCCGGCAGCACCGTGGTCGCGTCCGGCACGTCGACGCCGCGCGGCGTCGACCCGACGGCCGGCGTCAACGTGCACGTCGTGGACTTCGGCGACGTCACCACGCCCGGCACGTACACGCTGCGCGCGGACGGCGAGACCAGCCACCCGTTCGTCGTCGGTGACGACCTGTACGACAGCCTGCGCCACGACGCGCTCGACTACTTCTACCCGGTGCGCAGCGGCATCGCGATCGACGGGTCGATCATGGGCGACGCGCGCTACACGCGCCCTGCGGGCCACGTCGGACGGCCGGGTGACGCAGGCGCCAACCAGGGCGACCACGCCGTCCCCTGCATCACGCCGGCAGAGGCGCAGCACCTCTACGGCGACTGGACGTGCGACTACACGCTGGACGTCGTCGGCGGCTGGTACGACGCGGGCGACCACGGCAAGTACGTCGTCAACGGCGGCATCGCCGTCGCGCAGGTCATGAGCACCTACGAGCGTGCCCTGCACGCGCCGACGGGCGACGTCGTGGCCCTCGGTGACGGCTCCCTCGACATCCCGCTCGTCGAGCAGACCAACGGGGTGCCCGACGCGCTGGACGAGGCGCGCTGGGAGCTCGAGTGGATGCTGCGCATGCAGGTGCCGGCCGGGGAGCCGCTCGCGGGCATGGTCCACCACAAGGTGCACGACGTCGACTGGACCGGCCTGCCGCTGCTGCCGTCGGACGACCCGCAGGAGCGCCGGCTGCACCGCCCGTCGACCGCGGCGACCCTGAACCTCGCGGCCGCCGCGGCGCAGGGCGCCCGGCTGTGGGAGCCGTACGACGCCGAGTTCGCCGCCGAGCTGCTCGCCGCCGCCCGCACCGCGTACGCCGCCGCGGTCGCCACGCCCGACCTGTACGCGCCGGCGCCGAACGCCGACCCGAGCCCGGGTGGCGGTCCGTACGACGACACGGACGTGACCGACGAGTTCTACTGGGCGGCCGCCGAGCTGTTCCTCACGACCGGTGAGGCGCAGTTCCGCGACGCGGTGCTCGCGAACGAGCTCCACACCGCGGACATCTTCACCGCGGGCGGGATGTACTGGGGCGAGACGGCGGCCCTCGGTCGCATGGACCTCGCCGTCGTGGAGTCCGACATCCCCGGGCGCACCGCGATCCGCCAGTCGGTGGTGGACGGTGCGGAGACGTACCTCGAGCGGCAGGCGGCCGAGCCGTTCGGCACCGCGTACAGCGGCAACGACGACGGCGTGTACGAGTGGGGGTCGAACTCCGCGGTCCTCAACAACCAGGTGGTCCTCGGCACCGCGTTCGACCTCACGGGCGACCAGCGGTTCGCGGACGCCGTGCTCGAGTCGATGGACTACCTGCTCGGCCGCAACGCGCTCAACATCTCGTACGTCACCGGCTACGGCGACGTGTTCTCCGACGACCAGCACAGCCGGTGGTTCGCGCACTCGCTCACCGACGCGCTGCCCAACCCGCCGGTCGGGTCGGTGTCGGGCGGACCGAACTCGGACGTCGGCACGTGGGACCCGGTCATCAGCGGCCTCTACGGCCCCGACCACATGTGCGCACCCCAGCTCTGCTACGTCGACGACATCCAGTCGTGGTCGACCAACGAGATCACCGTGAACTGGAACTCGGCCCTGTCGTGGGTGGCGTCGTTCGTCGCCGACCAGCGCGGCGGAGCGTCGGCCGCGGGCACGGTCGCGTGGGTCCGTACCGGACCCGCGGACGTCACGGTCGCCGACGGTGCGCAGGCCCGCTTCACCGTCGCCGCGTCGGGCTCGCCGACGCCGACCGTGCAGTGGCAGCGGCTCGTCGACGGGACGTGGACCGACGTGCCGGGTGCGACGGAGGCGACGCTCGCGCTCACGGTGCGCACCGCCGACTCGGGGGCGCGGTTCCGGGCGTACGTCGCGAACACCTTCGGCGGCGCCTACTCCGACCCGGGGACCCTCACGGTGGCCGCGCCCGGCGCTCCGGTCGGCGGCGGCGGGGGCGGCACCTCGAGCGGAGCCACCCCGGCGGCCGGTGCCGGTCCCCTCGCGGTCACGGGCGCCGACCCGTGGGCGCTCCTCGGCATGGGGCTGCTGCTCGTCGCCGCAGGCGCGGGTGCGGTCGTCGTCACCCGGAGGTCGCGGACCACCGGCTGACGACCTGCGTGCCCGGTCGGCACCCGCTGGACCACGTCGCTCCCGTGACCTCCGGGTCGCGGGAGCGACGTGCGCGCGCCGCTGGGCCCCGCAGAGGCGTCGAGGGCGTGGACCGCTCCGGACCGGGGACGGTTCAGAGTGCGTCGGTCGCGAAGGTGTCGCAGGCGGCGAGCGTGCCCTGCTCGTAGCCGGTGGTGAACCAGCGCTGGCGCTGCTCGGACGAGCCGTGGGTCCACGAGTCGGGGTTCACGCCGCCGCCGGACTGCTGCTGGATGTGGTCGTCGCCGACGGCCTCCGCGGCGGACAGCGCCTGCTGGAGCTGCTCGGCGGTGATCGGCTCGAGGAACGTCACGCCGGTGTCCGGGTCGACCTCGGTCGCAGCGCTGCCGACCCACATGCCCGCGTAGCAGTCGGCCTGGAGCTCGACGCGCACGGAGTCGGACTCCGCGCCGGTGCCCTGCCGCTGCGCGCGGTCCATGACGCCGGTGAGGTTCTGGACGTGGTGCCCGTACTCGTGCGCCGTCACGTACATCTCCGCGAGCGGGCCGCCCTCGGCGCCGAACTGGCTCTGCAGGAGGTCGTAGAAGCCGAGGTCGAGGTAGATGGTCTGGTCGGGAGGGCAGTAGAACGGCCCGGTCGACGCCGATGCGGCGCCGCAGCCCGTCGTGGTCTGACCCTCGAACGCCTCGGCGGCGGGCTGCGCGAACTGCGCGCCCTGCGCGGGGAGCTCGGCCGCCCAGTACGCGTCGAGCGCCTGGAGCGTCGCGGACAGGCGGCAGTCGCGCTGCTCGTTGGCCTGCTCCGCGGTGCAGTCCCCGACCACACCCTGCTCGGCCTGCTGCCCGCTGCCGCCGGCGACCCCCTGCAGGACGTTGGCGAGGTCGCCGTTGCCCGACTGGTTGAGGAAGATCGCCAGCACCGCGACGACGAGCGCGCCGATCCCGCCGCCCACGGCGACCTTGCCACCGCGGCTCGTGCGCACGCGACCGCCCTCGAACTGACCACCCTCACCGAACGTCACGGAGGGGAACTTAATCCCGCGCCCCGGAGTCCGCCTGTCGGGACGGCGGCGCCACCCGTTCGTGCACGTCGGCCGCGCGGGGTACAGCGCGGTCAGTCGTCGGCGAGGCCGCGGGCGGCGAGCGCGTCACCGGTCGCGCGCGCGTGGGCGACCATCCGGACGGCCGCGGGCACGACGAGCGCGCGCGGGTCACGGTCGAGGCCCCGCGCCCGGGCGGCGGCCCGGACCTCGAGCGAGGACTGCGCGAGCACCGGGATGGTGCGGAGGAACAGGCCGACGGCAAGCGCCGCGGTCTCGGGGTGGAGCCCGACGTGCCGCAGGGGCAGTGTCACGCGCGCGAGCACGTCGAGCAGCGCGTCGGACCGGGTGGTCGCGGTGACGACCGTGCCGAGGACGACGAGCGCGAGGAGCTCGGCGGCGATCTCGACCCCGACCTCCCAGCCGCGCGACCACGTCTGGTAGACGCCGACGACGAGCGCGAGCACGGTGACCGGGAGCAGGCCGCGGGTCGTGAGGTGCAGCGGGACGCGTGCGACGAGCAGCACGCCGACCGCGACGACGAGGGCGCCGACGGCCGAGCGTGGGCCGTCGAGCAGCAGCACCGCGACGCCGGCCAGGGCGAGGCCGGCGAGCTTCGCGCCCGCAGGCAGGCGGTGCACGACCGTCGTGCCGGGGTGGTAGAGCCCGAGCGGGCCGGCCCAGGGCGGCCGGATCGGGCCGCGCTCCCGCCGGGTCACGGCACGCCCGCCTGGCCCATGAGCGCCTCGTAGTGCGCGACGGCCTCGTGCGGCGCACCGTCGTGCACGACGAGCCCGTCGTCGACCACGAGGACGCGGTCGGCACGGCGGGCGGCGTCGAGGTCGTGCGTGACGACGACGACCTGCTGGTCGAGGTCGCCGAGCAGGTCGTCGACGACCCGGCGCCAGCGCAGGTCCAGCAGCGTGGTCGGCTCGTCGCACACGAGCACTGCGGGCTCGACGGCCAGCACCGCCGCGATGGCGAGGAGCTGGCGCTGCCCGCCGGACAGCGCGTGCACGGACACGTCCGCCCGCTCGCCGAGCCCGAACCGGCGCAGCGCCGCCCGGGCCGCCTCCAGCCGCTCCGCCTTGTCGGGGAACCGGCGGCGCAGTGACAGGGCGACGTCCTCGAGCGGTGTCGGCAGGACGATCTGCGCGTTGGGGTCGGTGAACACGAACCCGACGCGCTGCCGGACCGCGGCACCGCCGGCGGCCGTGTCGAGCCCGTCGACGCGCACCGTCCCGCGGGACGGCAGGACCAGCCCGTTGAGCAGCCGCGCGAGCGTCGACTTGCCCGAGCCGTTGGCCCCGACGACCGCGATCCGGCGCTCGGCGAGCCGCAGCGTCACCGGACCGAGCAGCCGGACGACGCGGTCGGCGCCACCGGCCGGGTCGGGGCTCCAGGCGGTGACGACGACGTCGTCGAGCTCGATCACGCGTGCCTGCCGTCAGCGGCGCGAGCGCAGCAGGTCGGGGAACGCGCGGAACACGGCGAGCGCGACCGCGGCCGCGAGGAGGTTCTTCACGACGTCGCCGGGCCAGTACACGACGTCGATCGCGAACGCCTCGCCGAAGGACACGCCCAGCCGGGCCATGAGACCGACGATGCCCGCGGGGTGGACGGTGAGGAAGCTCGCACCGAGCCCGGCGCCCACGAGCGCGAGGTAGCGCAGCGCGCCCGTGAGCCGCAGCGCGCGCCCGGCGAGGAGGCCCGCGACGGCCGCGGCGAACGGGAACGCGAGCAGGTACCCGACGGACGGCTTGGTCAGCACGACGAGTCCGCCGGTGCCGTCCGCGAACACGGGCACGCCCGCGAGGCCGACGGCCAGGTACAGGAGGACGGCCAGCGCACCGCGCTGCCAGCCCAGCACGAGGCCGGCGAGCACCACGCCGAACGTCTGCAGCGTGATCGGCACGCCGGACGGCGTCGGGATGCCCGGGAGGATCGCGCACACGGCGATGAACGCCGCGAACGTCGAGACGAGCGCGACGTCCGTCGCGACGCTGGAGCGCACGACGGGTGCGGGATGGACGGCCGCCGCGGCGGCGGAGTCGGTCGACAGGTGCTTCTCGGGCGCGTCGGTCATGGGTCCCCCAGGGGCCTCGTGGCGTCGTGGCGTCGGAAATCAGCGCGGATCGTCACGCTAGCGGCTAGGTAGAATCGGGGTCCTTCGCGTCCGTGGCCAACGCCGGGACGCATTTCTCGGAGGAAACCACCACGTGATCACCGCTCAGGCCGTCGAGCTGCGCGTCGGCGCCCGTGTGCTGCTCGAGCCGACGACCTTCCGCATCGCCTCGGGCGACCGCATCGGTCTCGTCGGCCGCAACGGCGCCGGCAAGACGACCCTCACCCGCACGCTGTCGGGGGAGACCCAGCCGACGGGCGGCACGATCTCCCGCTCGGGCGACATCGGGTACCTCCCGCAGGACCCCAGCCACGGCGACCTCGCGCAGCTCGCGATGGACCGCGTGCTGTCGGCGCGCGGTCTCGACGAGATCGTCAGCGCGATGCGCGTGACCGAGGGCGCGATGGCCGCCGCGGACGACGACGTGCGTGAGACGGCGATGGCCCGGTACGCGCGCCTCGAGGCCCGCTTCACGGCTGCGGGCGGGTACGCCGCCGAGAGCGAGGCGCACCGCATCACGTCGAACCTCGGGCTCGACGAGCGCGTGCTCGCGCAGCCGATGGGCACGCTGTCCGGCGGTCAGCGGCGACGCGTCGAGCTCGCGCGGATCCTGTTCTCCGGCGTCGACACGCTGCTGCTCGACGAGCCGACGAACCACCTCGACGCCGACTCGATCACGTGGCTGCGCGACTACCTCAAGCAGTACTCGGGCGGCTTCGTCGTCATCTCGCACGACGTCGAGCTGCTGCGCGCGACCGTCAACAAGGTCTTCCACCTGGACGCGAACCGGTCGCAGCTCGACCAGTACAACCTCGGCTGGGACGCGTACCTCCAGCAGCGCGAGACGGACGAGAAGCGCCGCCGTCGCGAGCGTGCGAACGCCGAGAAGAAGGCGTCGGTGCTGCTCGCGCAGGCGGACAAGATGCGCGCGAAGGCCACGAAGGCCGTCGCCGCGCAGAACATGGCGCGCCGCGCCGAGCGGATGCTGTCCGGACTCGAGGAGGTGCGCGCCCAGGACAAGGTCGCGCGTCTGCGGTTCCCCGACCCGGCGCCCTGCGGTCGCACGCCCATCACGGCCGAAGGCCTGTCGAAGTCGTACGGCTCGCTCGAGGTGTTCACCGACGTGGACCTCGCGATCGACCGCGGTTCGAAGGTCGTCGTGCTCGGCCTCAACGGTGCGGGCAAGACGACGCTGCTGCGCATCCTCGGCGGCGTCGAGGCGTCCGACACGGGTGAGGTGAAGCCCGGGCACGGGCTCAAGCTCGGGTACTACGCGCAGGAGCACGAGACCCTCGACCTCGACCGCACGGTCGTCGAGAACCTGCGCACCGCGGCACCCGACCTCACCGACACGCAGGTCCGCTCGGTGCTCGGGTCCTTCCTGTTCTCGGGCGACGACGCCGACAAGCCGGCGCGCGTCCTGTCGGGCGGGGAGAAGACGCGTCTCGCGCTCGCGACGCTCGTCGTCTCGTCCGCGAACGTGCTGCTGCTCGACGAGCCGACGAACAACCTGGACCCGGCCTCGCGCGAGGAGATCCTCGCCGCGCTGCGCACCTACAAGGGCGCGGTCGTGCTGGTCTCTCACGACGAGGGCGCCGTCGCGGCGCTCGACCCCGAGCGCGTGCTGCTGCTCCCCGACGGCGCCGAGGACCTGTGGGGTCCCGACTACCTGGACCTCATCGCGCTGGCCTGACCGGCCCCTCCCGGCCGTCGGTCGCGGCGCGCGCGGACAGCTGCGCGTCGATGAGCGCGTCCTCCTCGTCCTCGGCACGGCCCCCGCGGCGGCGGGGTGCCGCTCGGACAGGGGTGCGGCCGGCCGGTGCAGCACCGCCACCGGTGCGGACAGGCCGTCGCTCGCCGTCGTCGGACGCGCCGTCGCCCGGGGGAGCCGCGCGCGCCTCGTCGTCCGTGACCTCGTCGTCGCTCGCCGCCTCGGTCAGGAGCGCCGCCTCGCGGCGGGCGACGACCACCGACCCGCCGAGGATCAGCAGCGCGAACGCCCACCACTGGAAGGCGTACGACAGGTGCGACCCCGGGTCGGTGCTCGGCGGCGGCAGCGTGCCGGGCACCTCGGCGGGTGCCGGGTCCTCGGACAGGCGCTGCGCGTAGGCGGCGTAGGGAACCGCGTCGAGCCCGCCCGCGGCGAGGACCTGGGACGACGCGACCGCCTGCACCTGCCCCGGAGGCGCCGTCCGGGTCGTCTCGCGCTCGTCGAGCCGGAGACGCGCGGTCAGCGTCACGGTGCCGGCCGGGGGAGCGGGCACGTCGACGGCGGCGCTCGCGTCCTCGCCGGTCGGCACCCAGCCGCGGTCGACGACGAGGACACCACCGGCGCCCGTCGGGTCGTCCGCGGTGCCCGCGGAGGCGTCGGACACGACGAAGGGGACGAGCACGTGGTAGGCGGGGTGACCGTCGACCGGGCGGTTGCGCAGCAGGACGGTCGCGTCGGTGTCGTACCGCCCGACGACCTCGACGGTGCGCCACTCGTCGGCCTTGCCCAGCGGGTCGTCGGTCGACTCCAGCACGTCGTCCAGCGGCACGGGGTCGGCGGCGTAGTTGGTCGTCACGACCGCGATCGCCGCGTCCCGCCACACGTGCCGGTTCCACTGCCACCGCCCCAGGAAGACGCACGCGGTCGCGAGGACGATCCCGACGCAGACGATCCCGACGGCCCGGCGAGCGGCCGCACTCACGACGGCGCCACCCGGTCCAGGTCGCCGGCGGGGACGACGTCACGCAGGAAGCCGCGCACGTCGAGGTACTGCGACAGGTGCTCGCGGTGGTCGTCGCACGCGAGCCACACCTTGCGCCGCTCGGGCGTGTGCAGCTTCGGGTTGTTCCAGAGCAGGCCCCACGCGGCGTCCGCGCGGCAGCCACGCGCGGAGCAGACGAGCTCGTCGACGGCGTCGGGCACGCCGCCCAGCAGGCTCACGTGCCGCCCCCGACCTCGTGGTGCGGGCCCGAGCCGGGCCCGATCTCGCGGTACTGCATGAACGACGCGTCGTCCGTGTCGCGCCGTTCGCGACCCGCGTTGGCGAACAGCACCGCGACGTAGGGGAGCACCACGGCCGCGATCAGCAGGATGATCGGGACCACGACCGGCAGGTGCCCCCACGTGAAGAAGGCCGCCGCGAAGCACACCATGCGGACGCCCATCTGGGCGAGGTAGCGACGCTGCCGGCGGGCCATGTCGTCGGCCAGGGACTCGGGCGCGGACGTGATGCGCTGGACGTCGTCGCCCGGCGCGTCGTGCGCTCTGGGGGTCCTGCGGCTGCTCACCACCTGATCGTAGTCCGGTCAGGGGACACCTACCGTCGGGGGCGGCCGTTGTCCGGTTCCCACAACATGGCGTGACGTTCCTGTGCCGGGCGCGACCGACGTCGTGCCGGGGACGTCGGATAGCGTCGGGTTCCGTGCCTGAGACTTCCGACAACGCCACGCCGCCCACGCGACCCGAGCACCGCCCGCGCAGCGTCCTCGTGACCGGCGCGAACCGCGGCATCGGCCGGTCCATCGCGGAGCGCTTCGTGGCGGCCGGCGACAAGGTCGCGACGATCTACCGCTCGGGCGACCTGCCCGACGGCGTGCTGGGTGCCGTGGCCGACGTGCGCGACACCGCCGCGGTCGACGCGGCGTTCACCGAGATCGAGGCCGCGCACGGCCCGGTCGAGGTCGTCGTCGCGAACGCGGGCGTCACGCGCGACCAGCTGCTGCTGCGCATGACCGACGAGGAGTTCACGGACGTCCTCGACGTCAACCTCACCGGCGCGTTCCGCGTCGTGCGGCGCGCGTCCAAGGGCATGATCCGGCTGCGTCGCGGCCGCATCGTGCTCATCTCCTCCGTCGTGGGCCTCTACGGCGGACCCGGCCAGGTGAACTACTCCGCGTCGAAGTCGGCGCTCGTCGGCATGGCGCGGTCCATCACGCGCGAGCTCGGCGGCCGCGGCATCACCGCGAACGTCGTCGCGCCCGGCTTCATCGACACCGACATGACGCGCGCGCTGCCCGAGGACCGCCAGAAGGCCTACCTCGCGTCGATCCCCGCCGGGCGCTTCGCGCAGCCCGAGGAGGTCGCCGCGGCCGTCGAGTTCGTCGCCTCCGACGCCGCCGGCTACATCTCCGGAGCCGTGATCCCCGTCGACGGCGGCCTCGGCATGGGTCACTGACCCCTCCCTCGACCTTCCCCCACGCACCGCAACAGGACGGAACTCCCATGGGTCTGCTCGACGGCAAGAAGCTCCTCATCACCGGCGTCCTCACCGACGGCTCGATCGCGTTCCACGTCGCGCGCCTCGCGCAGGAGCAGGGCGCGCAGGTCGTGCTCACCTCCTTCGGCCGGCAGTTCCGGCTGACCCAAGCCATCGCCCGGCGCCTGCCCGTCGAGGCGCAGGTCCTGCAGCTCGACGCGACGTCGCAGGAGGACCTCGACGCGCTCGCGGACCGCGTGCGCGAGGCCGGGCTCGACAGCCTCGACGGCGTCGTGCACTCCATCGGCTTCGCGCCGCAGTCCGTCATGGGCGGCAACTTCCTCGCGGGAGAGTGGGACGACGTCGCGACCGCGCTGCACGTCAGCGCCTACTCGCTGAAGTCGCTCGCGGTCGCCGCGCAGCCCCTGCTGGCCCGTGGCTCGGCCGTCGTCGGCCTCACGTTCGACGCGCGCTACGCGTGGCCGGTCTACGACTGGATGGGCGTCGCCAAGGCCGCGTTCGAGTCGACCGCCCGCTACCTCGCGCGCGACCTCGGCCCGCACGGCGTGCGCGTCAACCTCGTGTCGGCCGGCCCGATCCGCACCACGGCCGCGAAGTCGATCCCGGGCTTCGAGGCGATGGAGGGCGGCTGGCCCGACCGTGCGCCGCTCGGCTGGGACGTCTCCGACCCGGAGCCCACGGCCCGCGCCGTCGCCGCGCTCCTGTCCGACTGGTTCCCGGCGACGACCGGGGAGATCGT
Source organism: Cellulomonas sp. H30R-01 (assembly GCF_010119915.1). NCBI lineage: Bacteria > Bacillati > Actinomycetota > Actinomycetes > Micrococcales > Cellulomonadaceae > Cellulomonas > Cellulomonas sp. H30R-01. The sequence goes on from NZ_CP048210.1 coordinate 1,222,755, forward strand.
GCACGTCGACGGCGGCGTGCACGCGATGGGCCTGTGATGGGACGCTGAGCCGGTGACGTCCGACTCCACCCACCGACTGCTCCTGCTCCGGCACGCCAAGGCCGAGCACCCCGAAGGTCTTCCCGACCACCAGCGGCCGCTGTCGCTCGTGGGTCGCAAGCAGTCCGGCCAGGTCGGTGCCCAGCTCGCCGAGGCGGGGCTCGTCCCGGACCTCGTGCTGTGCTCGACGAGCCTGCGCACCCGGCAGACGTGGGAGCTGGTGCGCGGCACGCTCGGCGCCGACCCGGCGCTCGAGCTGCGCGACGAGGTGTACGACGCGGGTGTCTCGACCCTGCTCGACGTCCTGCGCGGCGTGGCCGACGACGTGGCGACCGTGCTCGTCGTCGGGCACGAGCCGACGATGAGCCGTGCCGCCGCCGCGCTCGCGGGTCCCGACTCCGACGTCGCGGCGCTGTCGCGCGTGCAGGTCGGCGTGCCGACCGCGAGCTGGTCGGTGCTCGGGTTCACCGGGCCGTGGTCGGGCCTGGGCCCGGCGGGCGCGACGCTCGAGCGCCTCGGCCTGCCAGGCTGACCGTCCGGCTGCCGCCGACCGCCGGCGCGCTGGCGTCCGGCGGACCGTCGTCAGGTGTACAGGCCGCGGAGCACCGCGCTGCGCGTGCTGTCCGTCGCGAGCGCCGTGCTCTGCGTGACCAGGTCGATCCCGCCGACCGGGCGTCGCCGTCCCAGCGACCGCACCGCGGGATCGACCACCGCGGCGAGCAGGGCGTCCGCGACACCCTCCGCGTCGACCACCTCGAACGGCCGGGCGTGGAACGGCACCGTCTCCTCGGGGACCGGCGCCGTCAGCGCGAGCGCGTTGTGCTCGCGCAGCAGCCCGACGAGCACCTGGCCCAGCGCGCGCTGGCGCGGCTCCCAGTCCGCGGCCGCCAGCGCGGCGTCGAGGGGGCCGAGCAGGTCGCGCGACGACGGCAGCCGTCGGAACGCCGTGCCGAGCCACTTGTCGTAGGGCGCGTACGTCCGCGCCTGGAGGAACGCGAGCAGCATCGCGGTCCGGCAGACGCGCGCCGTCACCAGTCGTGAGCCGAGGTCGTCGCCCGCCGTGCCGGCGCGGGGGGCCAGGTGGGAGTCCTCGGCGATCGCCCACCACGCCGACGCCTGCTGGTAGAGCCAGACGTCGTGCGGGTATGACGCGAGGTCCAGGCGCACCCGCTCCAGGCCCAGGTCGTCGTGGAGCACGACGCCGGCGGTGAGCGACAGCAGGCGCTGCTGCGGGACGACGAGCCAGTCGGCGACCGTCAGGGGCGGGCGGACGTCGCCGAGCACGCGCTCCAGCAGGGCGTCGAGCGTGAGGACCTCGACCCGGTGCTCGACCGGGCTGCCCGGGCCGCCCACCCCCGGACCACGCGTGCCGTCGTCGGCCGGGGGCGCCGCGCGCGTCGTCCAGCCCCCGACCTCCGCCGGCAGGCGCAGCCGTAGCTCCTCGTGCAGCGCGGCGGCGTGCGCCGCGTGGTCGTCGGGGGAGAGCAGCACCTGGAGGCGCGGACCCCAGTCGTGGTCCGTCGACGTCACGTCGTCGAAGCCCAGCACGTCCGACCCCGGGCCGACGAGCGCCGCCGTGTGCGCCAGCCCGCGCCCCGCGAGCACAAGCGCGACGTGCGCGTACAGCAGGCGCGCGAGCTCCCGGCCCGGGACGAACGCGGGGGTCACGCGCCGACGGTGAACGGCGGGAGGTCGAGGACCGCGTCGAGACGGTCGGTGACGACGGCGTCGGCCGACGCGGCGACGAGCGGCTTGGCGTTGAACGCGATGCCGAAGCCCGCTGCGGCCAGCATGTCGAGGTCGTTGGCGCCGTCGCCGATCGCGATCGTGCGCTCCATCGGGACGCCGACCCGCACCGCGTACTCGCGCAGCGTCTGGGCCTTCACCGCACGGTCGACCACGGGCCCGGCGACGCGGCCCGTGAGGCGCCCGTCCGCGACCTCGAGCCGGTTCGCGTGCACCAGGCGGATACCCACCCGGGCCGCGAGGGGCTCGACGATCTCGAGGAACCCGCCCGACACGAGCCCGACGGGCCAGCCGCGCGCGTCGAGCTCCGCGACGAGCTCCACCGCACCGGGCGACAGCTCGACCTGGGCGAGCACGTCCTCGCACACCGACGCCGGCAGCCCGGCGAGGGTCGCGACGCGCTCGTGCAGCGACTCGGCGAAGTCGATCTCGCCGCGCATCGCGCGCTCGGTGATCTCGGTGACCAGCTCCTCCGTGCCGGCGTGCGCCGCGAGCATCTCGACGACCTCGCCCGTGATGAACGTCGAGTCGACGTCCATGACGACGAGCCGACGCGTGTCCTCGACGGCGTCGGCGGTCGCGCCGGGCTCGATCACGGCGGCCGTTGCGGGCTCGGTGACGTCGGCGGGCACGGTGACGTCGGCGGGCTCGGTGACGTCGGCGGGCACGGCGGTGCGGGGCGCGGGGGTGCTCACGCCTCGCAGGCTAGTGCGAGGGTCCGCGGCGCTGCCGTGCGTGCCCGCCTGGTGTCCGGACGTCGTCAGTCGGAGACGACGGCGCCCTTCGGCACGACCGTGATGCCCGACTCGGTGATCGTGAAGCCGCGCGCGAGGTCGTGCTCGCGGTCGAGCCCGATCCGCGCGCGCTCGGGGACGATGACGTTCTTGTCGATGATCGCGCGGTGCACCTGCGCGTAGCGGTGCACGTGCACGTCGTCCATGAGCACCGAGTCCGTGACCTGCGCCCACGAGTGCAGCCGCACGCCGGGCGAGATGACGGACCCGGACACGGTCGCGCCGGAGACGAGCACGCCGGGGGAGACGATCGAGTCGGCCGCGTGGCCGAGGCGTCCGGCACCCGCGTGCACGAACTTGGCCGGCGGCAGGCCCGTGTACCCGGTGTAGAGCGGCCACTCGTCGTTGTAGAGGTTGAACACCGGCTCGATCGAGATGAGGTCGGTGTTCGCCTCGTAGAACGCGTCGATCGTCCCGACGTCCCGCCAGTAGTCGCGGTCGCGCGGCGTCGAACCGGGCACGTCGTTGCGGATGAAGTCGTAGACCGCAGCCGTGCCGCGCTCGACGAAGGCCGGGACGATGTCGCCGCCCATGTCGTGCCGCGACGTCGGGTTCTCGGCGTCCTCGGTGACCGCGCGGACGAGTGCGTCGGTGTCGGCGACGTAGTTGCCCATCGACGCGAGGATCTCGAGCGGCGAGTCCGCCAGGCCGACCGGGTCGCTCGGCTTCTCGCGGAACGCCGCGATCTTCGTCGGGTCGTTCGGGTGGGTCTCGATCACGCCGAACTGGTCGGCCTCCGAGATCGGCTGCCGGATCGCCGCGACGGTCAGCTCGGCACCGGACTCCCGGTGCGCGTCGACCATCTGCGAGAAGTCCATCCGGTACACGTGGTCGGCGCCGACCACGACGACGATGTCGGGGCGCTCGTCCTCGATGATGTTGAGGCACTGGTAGATCGCGTCCGCGGACCCCAGGTACCAGTGCTTGCCGACGCGCTGCTGCGCGGGCACCGCGGCGACGTAGTTGCCCAGCAGCGGCGACATGCGCCACGTCTTCGACACGTGCCGGTCGAGGCTGTGCGACTTGTACTGCGTGAGGACGATGACGTGCAGGTAGCGCGAGTTGATGACGTTCGACAGCGCGAAGTCCACGAGCCGGTAGATGCCCCCGAACGGGACGGCGGGCTTCGCGCGGTGCGCCGTGAGCGGCATGAGTCGTTTGCCCTCTCCACCTGCGAGGACGATTGCGAGAACACGCGGCGCTGCCATGCGACGACCCTAGGCCCACGGGGCGTCCTCCGGCGAGGCGAGCGGGCCGTCTCGCGCTAGCGTGTCGCGGAGAGAGCCGGTCGCCGACCGGACCCGACGCTGGAGGTCCCGGTGCGTGTCGACCTGCTGACCCGCGAGTACCCGCCGCACGTCTACGGCGGTGCCGGGGTCCACGTCGCGGGGCTCACCCGCGTGCTGCGCGACAAGGTCGACGTGCGCGTGCACGCCTTCGACGGACCGCGCGACGAGCCGGGCGTCGAGGGGTACACCGTCCCCGCCGGCCTGGCGTCGGCCAACGCGGCGCTGCAGACGCTCGGCGTCGACCTCGAGATGGTCGACGCGGTCGGCCGGGTCGGCGACGACGGCGTCGCGAGCTCGCTCGTGCACTCGCACACCTGGTACGCGAACCTCGCGGGGCACCTCGCGTCGCTGCTGCACGGCGTCCCGCACGTCCTCACCGCGCACAGCCTCGAGCCGCTGCGCCCGTGGAAGGCCGAGCAGCTCGGCGGCGGGTACGCGATCTCCTCGTGGGCCGAGCGCACGGCGTACGAGGCGGCGGCCGCGGTGATCGCCGTGTCCGGCGGCATGCGCGAGGACATCCTGCGGTCGTACCCGGCCGTCGACCCGTCGCGCGTGCACGTCGTGCACAACGGCATCGACCTCGACGGCTGGCGTCGCCCCGCCGGCGAGGACGCCGAGCGTGCGGAGGCCACCGTGCGGGCGCTCGGCATCGACCCGACGCGCCCGGCCGTGGTGTTCGTCGGCCGCATCACGCGCCAGAAGGGCCTGCCGTACTTCCTGCGCGCCGCCGAGCGGCTGCCTGCCGACGTGCAGCTCGTGCTGTGCGCGGGCGCGCCCGACACGCCGCAGATCGCCGCCGAGGTCGAGGGCCTCGTCGCGCAGCTGCGCGAGAAGCGCTCGGGCGTCGTGTGGATCGACCGGATGCTGCCGCGCGCCGACGTGGTCGCGATCCTCGCGCACGGCACGGTGTTCGTCTGCCCGTCGGTCTACGAGCCGCTCGGCATCGTCAACCTCGAGGCCATGGCCGTGGGCCTGCCGGTCGTCGGCACCGCCACGGGCGGGATCCCCGAAGTCATCGTCGACGGCGTCACGGGCACGCTGGTCCCGATCGACCAGGTGCAGGACGGCACCGGCACGCCCGTCGACCCCGACCGGTTCGTCGGCGACCTCGCGGACGCGCTGACCGCGCTCGTCCAGGACCCCGACCGCGCCGCCGCCTGGGGCCGGGCCGCACGCACGCGCGTCGAGGACCACTTCTCGTGGGAGGCGATCGGCGAGCGCACGCTCACCGTCTACCGCGACGTCCTCGGCTGAGGCGGGTCAGGGCCCGATCGACGTCGCCGCGGCCGCCATCGCGCGGCGGGCGACGCGGTCGACCTCGCGCAGCGCCGTCGAGCGCTGGTCGGCCTGCCACAGGTTGACCGCACCACCGTCGTCCTGCGTCGCGAGCGCGACGATGCCCCGCAGCCGCGCCGCCGAGGCGAGCACCCGCACGCGCCGCCCGTCGAGGCCGTCGGGCAGCCGCCACGCCGGCAGGTCGAGGTCGCGCAGCTCGGCGATCTGCTCGGCCGCGTCGGGCCGCCACCGCGCCACGTCGAGCCGCACGAGCGCCTCGGTCGCGTCGATGAGGCCCTGCCGCAGCGCGCGCTCGGCGTCGGACAGCGAGCCCGCCGTGCCGAGCACGGCGGTGCGCCAGTCGGCGACGCCGTGCACGTCCCACGTGACGAGGTGGCCGGGCTCGAGGTCCGACCCGAACCGCTCGACGCCCGGCACGGCCGCGACGCACGCGAGCTCGCTGCGGACGAGGAGCGCCTCGCCCGCCGTCGTCGCGGCGGCGCTCACCGCCGGAGGAGCGCCTGACGCGTCGCCCGGCGCGGGCACGAGGGCCGCGACGTCGCGCTGCCCGGGACCGCACACGTCGAGCAGCAGCGACAGCGGGCCGTCGAGGTGCTCGGACCCGTCGACGGTCGCGCGGACCGTGTGCGGCTCGTCGTCGACCTGCACCGCGCGGGCCATCGCGGCGCGGTCCACCCCGTCCTGCGCGAGCCACAGCGCGAGGACCACGGAGCGGGGCAGGTCGAGCGTCGTCACGCCTCCACGGTAGGGCCGGTCCGGGTCCGTCCCGCGCACGTGACCGAGGCCACGCCGGGCGACCCGCCGGTGCGTGCCGAGGACGTTCGTCCCGTTGGTTAGGGTCGTCACCATGACCGACGTGCTCGACCTGCAGGCCGTGACGATCCGCCGGGGGACGACGACGATCCTCGACGCGGTGTCGTGGACGGTCCGGGAGGGCGAGCGCTGGGTCGTGCTCGGCCGCAACGGTGCCGGCAAGACGACGATGCTCCAGGTCGCGTCGGGCCGCATGCACCCGTCGCAGGGCACCGCCGACGTGCTCGGGTCGCGGCTCGGACGGGTCGACGTGTTCGAGCTGCGCCCGCGCGTGGGCCTGTCGAGCGCGGCGCTCGCGGACCGCATCCCGTCGGGCGAGACCGTGCGCGACGTCGTGCTGACCGCCGCGTACGGCGTCACGGGCCGCTGGCGCGAGTCGTACGAGGAGCTCGACGAGCAGCGTGCCGCGGACCTGCTGCGCGCGTTCGGCGTCGAGCGGCTCGCGGACCGGTTCTTCGGCACGCTGAGCGAGGGCGAGCGCAAGCGCGTGCAGATCGCGCGGTCGCTCATGACGGACCCGGAGCTGCTGCTGCTCGACGAGCCCGCGGCAGGGCTGGACCTGGGCGGCCGCGAGGAGCTCGTCGCGGCACTCTCGGAGCTGGCCGCGGACCCCCGCTCACCGGTCCTCGTGCTGGTCACGCACCACGTCGAGGAGATCCCGCCGGGCTTCACGCACCTCCTCCTGCTGCGCGACGGGCGCGTGCACGCCGCCGGCCCGCTCGACGAGGTGCTGACGGCCGGCAACCTGTCCGGCGCGTTCGGCCTCGATCTCGAGGTCGACCACGTCGGGGGCCGGTGGGCGGCGCGCGCGGCGCGCTGACGTCGCCGCTCGTCCGGGTGACCGGGCAGGCGTCCGCCCCACGCGCGGGCAAAGCGATCGTCTAGGATCGGTGTACAGCGCGGTCATTCGACGACCGCGCCGGGACCGGGAGGTTCGGCCGTGCCGGACTGGCTGTGGTGGCTCAGCGGGGCGCTCGCGCTCGGCATCCTCGAGATGCTCACCCTCGACCTCGTGTTCATCATGCTCGCGGGCGGTGCCCTCGGCGGGGCCCTCTCCGCCGGCCTCGGGGCACCCGTGCCCGTCCAGATCGTCGTCGCGTGCGCGACCGCGGCGCTCCTCCTGCTCGCGCTGCGCCCCTGGTTGCTGCGCCACCTGCGCGGCCGGATGCCGCTCGTCGAGACCAACGCCGCGGCGCTCGTGGGCCGCGAGGCCGTCGTCATGTCGACCGTCACGGTCGAGGGCGGCCGCGTGAAGCTCGCGGGCGAGGTGTGGAGCGCGCGGGCCGACGCCGGCACCGCGATCGCCCCCGGCACGCCCGTCCGCGTCGCCCGCATCGACGGTGCGACGGCCGTCGTCGCCCCGGCCGGGACGGGCCAGCCGCCCGTCCCCGGCGCCGCTCCCGCGCACTGACCACCCCCCGCCGCCCGGAGACCCCGGGCACCACCCGAGGAGGACCTCTTGGACGACACGTCGAACGTGGGCACGATCGCCTTCTACCTGGTCGCGGGGCTCGTCCTGCTGTTCCTCGTCGTCGCGCTGGTCCGCTCGGTGCGGATCGTGCCGCAGACCGTCGCGATCATCGTCGAGCGCCTCGGCCGCTACTCGCGCACGCTCGACGCGGGCCTGCACCTGCTGATCCCGTTCGTCGACCGGGTCCGCGCGGGCGTGGACCTGCGTGAGCAGGTCGTGTCGTTCCCGCCGCAGCCGGTGATCACCTCGGACAACCTCGTGGTGAGCATCGACACGGTCATCTACTTCCAGGTCACGGACCCGAAGTCGGCCGTCTACGAGATCGCGAACTACATCACCGGCATCGAGCAGCTCACCGTCACGACGCTCCGCAACGTCATCGGGTCGATGGACCTCGAGCAGACGCTCACGAGCCGCGACCAGATCAACGGCCAGCTGCGCGGCGTCCTCGACGAGGCGACGGGCCGCTGGGGCATCCGCGTCAACCGCGTCGAGCTCAAGGCCATCGACCCGCCCGCCTCGGTGCAGGGCTCGATGGAGCAGCAGATGCGCGCCGAGCGTGACCGTCGTGCCGCGATCCTCACCGCCGAGGGCGTCAAGCAGTCGCAGATCCTCACGGCCGAGGGCGAGAAGCAGGCTGCGATCCTCCGCGCCGAGGGTGCCGCGCAGGCCGCGATCCTCACCGCCGAGGGCGAGGCGCGCGCGATCCTCCAGGTGTTCGACGCGGTCCACCGCGGCGACGCCGATCCCAAGCTGCTCGCCTACCAGTACCTGCAGATCCTGCCGAAGATCGCGCAGAGCCCGTCGAGCAAGATGTGGTTCCTGCCGTCCGAGCTCACGGGCGCCCTGGGCCAGCTGGCGCGGGGGTTCAGCGGCGCCGTCGACACCGGCGGCCCGGCGCGGCCCGCGGGCGAGTCGCCGCTCGGCGAGGACCTGCCGCCGGTCGCGCTGACGGACCCGGCCGAGGCCCTCGCCGAGGCGCGGCGCGAGTCGGCTGCGGCGACCGCGGACGCGACGAGCGCGGGCACGCTCAGCGGTCGTCCGTTCGACCCGACGGTCGAGCTCGGCCAGCGGCCGGGCGGAGGCGCGGTGCCGCCGCCGCTGCAGAAGCCGGCCACGCCGACCGCTCCGGAGGAGCCGACGGCCTGACGACCGGGCACCACCTGGTCGCACGACCAGCACGCGACCGACCGGATCTCCCGAAGAGCCCCGTGGCACCCGCCGCGGGGCTCTTCGCCTGCGGCGAACGCGGGCACGACACGGGCCCTTTGCCGTTGTCCGGGGCAAGCCGGGAGCTCTAGCGTCGCCAGAGCGGACGACGGTGCACGAGAGCCCGACCTCCGCCCGACCAGGGAGAAGGTCCCGTGCTCGTCACGCTCCTGCGCCACCACCTGAGGCCGTACCGCTCCGCCGTCGTCGCGGTCGTCGTCCTGCAGCTGGTCCAGACGCTCGCCACGCTCTACCTGCCCAGCCTCAACGCCCGCATCATCGACGACGGCGTCGCCACGGGCGACACGACGCAGATCCTCCGGCTCGGCGGCGTCATGCTCGCCGTCAGCCTCGTCCAGGTCGTGTGCGCCGTCGCCGCCGTCTACTTCGGCGCGAAGGCCGCGATGGCCTTCGGTCGCGACGTGCGCGGCCGGCTGTTCGGCCACGTGCAGACGTTCTCCGCGCAGGAGATCGGCCACTTCGGCGCCCCCACGCTTATCACGCGGACCACGAACGACGTGCAGCAGGTCCAGATGGTCGTGCTGTTCACGTTCACGCTCATGATCGTGGCGCCGATCATGCTGGTCGGCGGTGTCGTCATGGCGCTGCAGGAGGACGTCGGCCTGTCCGGGATCCTGCTGTTCGCGGTGCCGGTGCTCGCGGCCGTGATCGCGGCGATCGTCGTGCGGATGGTGCCGCACTTCCGGTCCATGCAGAAGCGCATCGACGCGATCAACCGGGTGCTGCGCGAGCAGATCACGGGCATCCGCGTCGTGCGGGCGTTCGTGCGCGAGGAGCGCGAGTCGCGACGGTTCGCCGCCGCGAACACCGACCTGTTCGACACGTCGCTGCGCGTCGGGCGGCTCATGGCGCTCATGTTCCCGGCCGTCATGCTCGTGCTCAACGTCACGAGCGTCGGGGTCCTGTGGTTCGGCGGGCAGCGTGTCGACGCGGGGGAGATGCAGATCGGGGCGCTCACCGCGTTCCTGTCCTACATCGCCTACATCCTGGTCGCGGTCATGATGTCGACGATGATGTTCGTGATGTTCCCGCGGGCCGTGGTGTCCGCGGAGCGGATCGGCGAGGTGCTGTCGACGACGACGAGCGTCGAGCCGCCGGCGAAGCCCGTCGGGCTCCCGGTCGGGCCGACGTCGCGACCCGGGCTGGTCGAGCTGCGCGGCGTGGAGTTCCGGTACCCGGGCGCGGAGCAAGCGGTCCTGCACGGTGTCGACCTGGTCGCGGAGCCCGGCCGGACGACCGCGATCATCGGCTCGACCGGCTCCGGCAAGACGACGCTGCTCAACCTCGTGCCGCGCCTGTTCGACGCGACCGGCGGTGCCGTCCTGCTCGACGGCGTCGACGTGCGCGACCTGGACCCGGACGTGCTGTGGACGCAGATCGGGCTCGTCCCGCAGAAGCCGTACCTGTTCTCGGGCACCGTGCGCAGCAACCTCGAGTTCGGCCGGCCCGGCGCGACGGACGACGAGCTGTGGCACGCGCTCGAGGTCGCGCAGGCGCGCGGGTTCGTCGAGGAGCTCGCCGAAGGGCTCGACGCCCCGATCAGTCAGGGCGGCACGAACGTGTCGGGTGGTCAGCGACAACGGCTCGCCATCGCGCGCGCCCTCGTCCGACGTCCGCACGTGTACCTGTTCGACGACTCGTTCTCGGCCCTCGACTACGCGACCGACGCGGCCCTGCGCGCCGCGCTGGTCCCCGAGACGCGCGACGCGACCGTCCTCGTCGTCGCGCAGCGGGTCGCGACCATCCGGCACGCCGACCGCATCGTCGTGCTCGAGGAGGGCGCCGTCGTCGGCGTCGGCACCCACCACGAGCTGCTGGAGACGTCGGAGACCTACCGCGAGATCGTCTACTCGCAGGTGAGCGCGGAGGAGGCGGCGTGAGCGAGCAGGAGCGTCCCGCCCCCACCGCCGACCCGGCGGTGCCCACGGCCCGTCCCGGGCAGGCCGTCGCCGTGCCCCGCCGGCCGCCGCGCGGCGGTCCGGGCCCGATGGGCGGCATGGGCATGCCCGGCGAGAAGTCGATGGACTTCCGCGGCTCCGGCCGGCGGTTCCTCACCGAGCTGCGCCCCGAGCGCGTGCCGCTCGTCGCGGTGATCGTGCTCGGTGTCGCGTCCGTCGTGCTCGCCGTCATCGGACCCAAGCTGCTGGGCAACGCGACCAACCTCATCTTCGACGGCTGGATCGGCGGCCAGCTGCCCGCAGGCCTCACCAAGCAGCAGGCGATCGACGGCCTGCGCGCCGAGGGGCAGACGCAGTTTGCCGACATGCTTCAGGGCACCGACGTCGTGCCCGGGCAGGGCGTCGACTTCACGCAGCTGCGCAACCTGCTGCTCGTCGTCGTGGTCATCTACGTCGGGTCGTTCCTGTTCGGCTGGCTGCAGGGCCGCATCACCGCGGGCGTCGTGCAGCGGACCGTCTACCGGCTGCGCGAGCGCGTCGAGAAGAAGCTGTCCCGGCTGCCGCTGTCGTATGTCGACGGCCAGCCGCGCGGCGAGCTGCTCAGCCGCGTCACCAACGACATCGACAACGTCGCGCAGTCCTTGCAGCAGACGCTGTCGCAGCTCATCACGTCCGTGCTCACGGTCGTCGGCGTGCTCGTCATGATGTTCTGGATCTCGCCGCTGCTCGCGGTCGTCGCGCTCGTCACCGTCCCGGCGTCGGTCATGGTGGCGGGCGCCATCGCGAAGCGCTCCCGCCCGCAGTTCATCGACCAGTGGGCGTGGACGGGCAAGCTCAACGCCCACATCGAGGAGATGTTCACCGGGCACGCGCTCGTCACCGTGTTCGGCCGCCAGCACGAGGCCGCGCAGACGTTCGACGAGCGCAACGAGGCGCTGTACCAGGCGTCGTTCAAGGCGCAGTACATCTCGGGGATCATCCAGCCGGCCCTGGGCTTCCTCGCGAACCTCAACTACCTCGTCGTCGCGGTCGTCGGCGGGCTGCGGGTCGCGTCGGGGGCCATGAGCATCGGCGACGTGCAGGCGTTCATCCAGTACAGCCGCCAGTTCACGCAGCCGATCACGCAGATCGCGTCCATGGCGAATCTGCTGCAGTCCGGCGTCGCGTCGGCCGAGCGTGTCTTCCAGCTGCTCGACGCGCCCGAGCAGACGCCGGACCCCGAGCCGGCCACGACGCTCGACCGGCCCGTGCGCGGGCGCGTCACGTTCGAGCACGTCGCGTTCCGCTACGACCCCGACACGCCCCTCATCGACGACCTCTCGATCGTCGCCGAGCCCGGTGCGACCGTCGCGATCGTCGGTCCCACGGGTGCGGGCAAGACGACGCTCGTGAACCTGCTCATGCGGTTCTACGACGCCGACTCGGGCCGCATCACGCTCGACGGCGTCGACACCCGTGACCTCACGCGCGACGAGCTGCGCTCGCAGATGGGCATGGTGCTGCAGGACACCTGGCTGTTCGGCGGCACGCTCGCGGAGAACATCGCGTACGGCGTCGACTCGGCGACGCACGAGGAGATCGTCGCCGCGGCGCAGGCCACGCACGTCGACCGGTTCGTGCGGACGCTGCCCGACGGCTACGACACGAAGGTCGACGACGAGGGCGCCAACGTGTCCGCGGGGGAGAAGCAGCTGCTCACCATCGCGCGCGCGTTCCTCGCCGACCCGGCGATCCTCATCCTCGACGAGGCCACGTCGTCCGTGGACACGCGCACCGAGGTGCTCGTCCAGCAGGCCATGAACGCGCTGCGCGCCGGGCGGACGTCGTTCGTGATCGCGCACCGCCTGTCCACGATCCGCGACGCCGACACCATCCTCGTGATGGAGCACGGGTCGATCGTGGAGCAGGGCTCGCACGACGAGCTGCTCGCCTCCGACGGCGCGTACGCGCGCCTGTACGCGAGCCAGTTCGCCGCCGCGGTGACCGCCGACGAGTGACGCGGGTGCGGCGCCTCGGCCTCGGGGCGCCGCACCTGGACGCGCGTTCCGGTGGCGCTCCGAGGAAGCGCGTGCCGACGATGGACCGATGACGGACCAGACCACCCCCCAGGACCCCCGTTCGCAGCAGCCCGGTGAGGACGCGCAGTCGCCCGAGCAGATCCCGCACCCCGGGCTCACCCGCCAGATGGACCACCAGCCCGACCACGGCGAGAAGTCGTACACGGGCGCCGACCGGCTCGCGGGCAAGCGTGCGCTCATCACCGGTGCGGACTCCGGCATCGGCCGGGCCGTCGCGCTCGCGTTCGCCCGTGAGGGCGCCGACGTCGTGCTGTCCTACCTCCCGGAGGAGGAGGCGGACGCCAAGGAGACCGCGCGGCTCGTCGAGGAGGCCGGCCGTCGCGCCGTGCACGCCCCCGGCGACATCCGGGACGAGCAGACGTGCGTCGATCTCGTCGAGACGACCGTGCGCGAGCTCGGCGGGATCGACGTCCTCGTCAACAACGCCGCCTACCAGATGGCGCAGGAGGACGGCCTGCTCGGCATCACCACCGAGCAGCTCGACCGGGTCTTCAAGACCAACCTGTACGCGCTGTTCTGGATCACCAAGGCCGCCGTGCCGCACATGCAGCCCGGGTCGTCGATCATCAACACGAGCTCGATCCAGGCGCAGCAGCCGAGCCCGCCACTGCTCGACTACGCGACGTCGAAGGCCGGCATCCTCAACTTCACGCGCGGGCTCGCGCAGCAGCTCGGCGAGAAGGGCATCCGCGTCAACGCGGTCTGCCCGGGCCCGATCTGGACGCCGCTCATCCCCGCGACGATGGACCCCGAGAAGGTCGACTCGTTCGGCTCCGACACGCCGCTCGGCCGCGCCGGGCAGCCCGCGGAGCTCGCGCCGGCCTACGTGTTCCTGGCGTCGCAGGAGGCGAGCTACGTGAGCGGCGACTACATCGCGGTGACGGGGGGCAAGCCGCTCTGACGCGGGTCGGCCGCAGCGAGCGACCGGGCACGGCACGTCGGGACCTCCTGCCGCTAGACGGGGTTCGACCACGCGTGGGTCGAGCCGTCGTCGAGCACGAGGACGCCCGACGTGCCGTGCAGGTCGTGGACCCGGTCGACGGCCGCGACGCCCTGCGCGACAGCCGCCGTCGCGAAGACGTCGGCCCACAGGATCGACGGCCCGACGACGGTCGCCTGACGCACGCCCGTCGCCGCGCGGCCCGCGCGCGGGTCGGCGATGTGCGACCCGCGCGCCGCGGTCCCCGACGTGGCCACCGCACCCGTGCCGACCGGGATCGTCGCCAGCAGGCGCGTGCGGTCCGCGGGGTCCTCGACGCCCACCAGCCACGTGCTGCCCGGGTCGACGCACCGGGCGGACAGGTCGCCGCCCGCGTCGACCGCGACGTCGGACGCGACGGGTTCGAGGATGCGCGCGGCGCGCGCGACCGCCCACCCCTTGACGAGGCCCGTCGGGTCGAAGCCGTCGCGCCACCGCCACGCGTCGAACCACCCGAGCGTGCGTGCGAGCGCGGTGCGGCACAGCCGCTCGACCTCGCGCAGCTCAGGGCCCGCGTCCGGCAGCTCGAGCTCGCCGCGCCGCACGCGCGACAGCTCGGAGTCCGCCCGGAACGGGCTGAGCAGCGCGTCGAGCCGGTCGACCTCCGCGAACGCCTGCGCGACCAGCCGGGCCGTCAGCTCGTCGTGAGCGGCCTCGCCGCGCACGTGGATGCTCCACGGCATGCCCATGTGGTGCTCGACCCAGGCGCGGCGGGGCGTGGCGGCGGTCGTGGACGTCAGGTCGGGGGTCACGAGAACGCCTGGTCGATCGCGTCCTGCAGCGACTGCACGTAGCCGTCGCTCGTCACGGTCGCGCCCGAGACGAGGTCGATGCTCGCGCCCTGCGCCTGCACGACCTCCTGGTCGAGCTGCGGGATCGCGTAGGCGTTGATCTGCCGGTCGTGCCCGTTCGCGTCCGGGTACGTCACGGCGTCGGCGGACGTGATGCGGCCGTCCTGGACCACGATCTGCACCTGCACCGGACCCCAGCGCGTCTGGACCTCGGCACCGGTGAACGTCCCGGAGACGGACCCCGCGTCCGACGAGGCGTCGGAGCTGCCGCCCGCGGTGCCGGACGACCCCGTCGACGAGCCGTCGGTGGACGAGCCACCCGACGACGAGGCACCGCCGACGCCGGCCCCGGCGCCGGACTCCTGCTGGGCCGCGGGGGCGGGCGCGTCGACCGACGCGTTCCTGCTGGTGGGATAGGCGAAGAGGGCGACGAGACCGGCCACGGTCCCGACGGTGAGGGCGAGGATGCGTCGCATGGTGACCTACCAGTCGTAGCGCTCGAGGTGGAGGGCGGAGTCGGGCACGCCGGCGGCGCGCACGGCGGCGACGACGGCATCGGCCCAGGGACCGGGGCCGCACACGACGACGTCGTGCTCGTCGAGGTCCGGCACGAGCCAGCGGACCGCGTCGGGACCGGGCACGTGGCCGAGGTCCGCCGGTAGCCAGGTCGTGCCGGTGGTGCTGCGTGCGCCGGTCAGCGGGACGTAGCGCAGGCCGCGGTCGCGCACGAGCCACGCCACGTCGGCGGCCAGCGGCGTCTCCTCGACGGTGCTCGTGCGCAGGACGAGGGTGTCGGCGCCGGGTCGCCACGCGCTGTCGTGCAGGAGCGCCATGACGGGGGCCACCCCGGAGCCCGCCGCGAAGCCGGCGAGCCGGGGCCGCGTGCGCACGCGGGGTGTGAGCCGTCCGTACGGCCCCTCGACGAGGACGCGGGTGCCGGGCCGCAGCCGGGCCAGGCGTTCCCCGTCGTCGCCGCGCGTCCCGACGGTGAGCCGCAGACCGGCCGACGTGGGTACAGCCGACAGCGAGAGCGGGTGCCCGCGGGTCCACCCGGGGCCGGTGAGGAAGCGCCACACGAAGAACTGCCCGGCGGCGACCCGGAGCCCTTCGAGGTGGCGTCCGCCGACGTACACCGACACCAGGCCGGGGGCCTCCGCCACGACGCGGTCGACGCGCAGGTGGTGACGCACCGACATCCGCAGCGGCAGCCCGACGCGGAAGACGAGGACCGCGGCGACCGCGGCACCCCAGAGCGCCCACCAGAACACGGCGGCCCACGGGCGTCCGACGAAGTCCGTCCCGGTCCACAGCTGGTGGGGGACCGCGAGCCCGACACCCAGGTACGCGTACAGGTGGAGCAGGTGCCAGCTCTCGTACCGCACCCGGCGGCGCGCGGCGCGCAGCGACGACGTCACGACCGCCACCAGCAGCGCCGTCCCCGCGGTCGCGATCAGCATGCCGGGCAGCGTCGTCACCATGTCCCACGCCTCGCGGACCACGCCCGTGCCGGCGGCGAGCGCGGACGACACGACGAGCGTCGCCATGTGCACGAGCAGCAGGTGGAACGACGTGAAGCCCGTCCACCGGTGCCACCGCGCGAGCCGGTCCTGGCCGAACGCCCGCTCGGCCCACGGGATGCGCGCCATGCCGAGCACCTGCAGCAGCAGGAGGTCGCTGGCGAGCAGCCCGGACAGGCGGCCGATCGTGCCGAGCACGTCGGCCGGCGACCCGGCGAGCGCACCGACGCCGCCGCCCGTCGCCCACA
This sequence comes from Cellulomonas sp. H30R-01, assembly GCF_010119915.1. Taxonomy (NCBI): domain Bacteria; kingdom Bacillati; phylum Actinomycetota; class Actinomycetes; order Micrococcales; family Cellulomonadaceae; genus Cellulomonas; species Cellulomonas sp. H30R-01. Next base: position 1,238,944 of record NZ_CP048210.1, read on the forward strand.
GCCCGACGACCCACACGACGGTGGCCCACGTCAGCGCGGTGACCGCGTCGGGCCACCAGCGGGCGGCGCGCGGCGGACGCAGGCGCACGGGGAGCGGCGGTGGTGCCGCGGCCGGGGGCTGCTCGACTGTCGTGGTGCTCACAGGACAGACGCTCGTGCCCGTTCCTGGGAGAACCCCGTGAGGAGCGCGGGAGGCGCCCATGAATGGGCCGAGCGGGTGGCCACGTGCCGCGGGGGACCTCCGGCCCGCGGTCGGCGTCACCGGCGGGACGTAACCTGCCCGCATGACCCCCTCCCACCCGCGGCTCCGGCGCGACCGCTTCACCGTCGCGCTGTACGGCTGCTTCGTCGTGTGGGGGTGGCTGCTCTACTCGTTCAACCCGAGCGTGCCGCTGCTCGCGGACGACCTCGACCTCACCGGGGCGCAGGCCGGTCTGCACGGCACCGCGATGGCGGCGGGCGCGATCCTCACGGCGTTCCTCACGCCGCGCTCGGTCCGTGCTCGCGGGCGCCGGTGGACGCTGCTCGCGTCGTGCGCGGTCGTGGTCGTGGGGATCGCCGTGCTGCTGACCGCGGGATCGCTCGCGACGAGCCTGCTCGGGATGTTCGTGCTCGCGATCGGCGGCAACCTCGCGATCAGCTCGGCCCAGCCGGGGCTCGCGCAGCACCACGGCCCTGCCGCCTCCGCGGCCGTCACCGAGGCCAACGGCGTCGGGTCGGGCGTGGGCCTGGTCGGGCCGCTCGCCGTGGGTGCGTGCGTCGCCGCCGGGTTCGGCTGGCGGCCCGCCGTCGCGGTCACCGCGGCGCTCGCCGTCGTCACCGCCGTGCTCGTGTCGCGGCAGCCCGTCGGGGGAGCGATGACGCCCGCGGAGCGGGCCGCGCTCGCGGACGGGACGCCCGTGCCGGACGTGCCGACCGTCGACGTCACCGACAGACCGCGCCGCGCGGGTGCGCCGACGTGGTGGTTCCTCGCGGCCATCGTCGCGGCGATCGCCCTCGAGAACGCGACGACGTACTGGGCGACCGACCTCGTGCGTGAGCAGACCGGTGCGGGCGCGGGCATCGCGGCCGCGACCACGGCGGGGCTCGTCGCCGGCATGACGGCCGTGCGGTTCGTCGTCGCGCCGCTGTCGCTGCGGGTGCGGCCCGCGATGCTGCTGGTCGTCGCGTTCGGTGTGGCGATCGTCGGGTGGGCGATCCTCTGGACCGCGACCGTGCCCGGCGTCGCGCTCGCGGGGCTCGTCGTCGCCGGGTTCGGCTACGGCGCGCAGTACCCGCTGTCGATCTCCCTGCTGCTCGCCGCGGCGCCCGGGCAGGGTGACCGGGCGCAGGCGCGCGCGACGCTCGCGGGCGGGATCGCGATCGGCGTCGCGCCGTTCGCGCTGGGGGCGCTGGCCGACGTCGTGGGTGCGCACACCGCGTTCCTCGTCGTGCCCGTGATCGCGGTCGTCGGGGCCGTCGCGTCGTGGGTCGGCGGGTCCGCGCTGCGGCGTGAGGCGTCCGCGGGTGTGTCGGCGGACGTGCGGGCCGCCGGGGTTCGATAACGTTATCGAACCGGGTGGGCTCCGACCCGGTCGACGACGACCACGAGGACACGCGCAACCCCATGACCCAGCTCTCGCACGCCCCCGTCACCGCGACCACCACGACCGCCGCCGGGGGCGCCGACCCCACGCTGACGCACCGGACCGCCGACGTCCGCCTGCTGCTGCGAGGTCCGGACGGTGCGCCCCTGACCAGCACCGACGTCGTCGTCGAGCAGACCCGGCACGCCTTCGGCTTCGGCTGCATCGGCTTCGACCTGATCGGCCTCGCGAACGGCGCGACCACCGACGCGCCGTCCGCGTTCGGCGGCGCGAGCGCCGAGTCCGCGCCCGCGCTCGCCGACCTCTGGTTCGACGTCTTCAACACCGTGACGCTGCCGTTCTACTGGGGCCAGTTCGAGCGCGAGCGCGGCCGTCCGGACACCGAGCGCCTGCTGCGCGCCGCCCGCTGGTTCGCCGAGCGCGGCGCGCACGTCAAGGGCCACCCGCTCGCGTGGCACACCGTGGCGCCGTCGTGGCTGCGCGACCTGCCCGTGGACGAGGTCGAGGCGGCTGTGCGGGACCGCATCACGCGCGACGTCACCGCGTTCGCGGGCGTCGTCGACACGTGGGACGCCATCAACGAGGTCGTCATCATGCCCGTCTTCGACAAGGAGCCGAACGGGCTCACGCGCCTCGCCTGGGACCGCGGGCGCATCCCGACGATCCGGCTCGCGTTCGAGACCGCGCGCGCCGCCAACCCGGGCGCGACGCTCCTGCTCAACGACTTCGACATGTCCACCGCGTACGAGTGCCTCGTCGAGGGCGTGCTCGAGGCCGGCATCCAGGTCGACGCGCTCGGCCTGCAGAGCCACATGCACCAGGGCTACTGGGGCGAGGAGAAGACGCTGCGCATCCTCGACCGCTTCGCACGGTTCGGGCTGCCGCTGCACCTCACCGAGACGACGCTCGTGTCGGGCGAGCTCATGCCCGCGCACATCGACGACCTCAACGACCACCAGGTCGACTCGTGGCCGTCGACGCCCGAGGGCGAGGCGCGGCAGGCCGACGAGCTCGAGCGGCACTACCGCACCCTCCTGTCGCACCCCGCGGTCGCGTCCACGACCTACTGGGGGATCGCCGACGAGGGCGCGTGGCTCGGTGCGCCCGCCGGGCTCGTGCGCCGCGACGGGACGCCCAAGCCCGCCTACGACGCGCTGCGGCGGCTCGTGCGCGACGAGTGGTGGCTCGCGCCGACGACGCTGCGCACCGACGACGACGGGACGGTGCCGGTGCGCGGGTTCCTCGGCGACTACGCCGTGACCGTCGGCGACCGCACGGTGCCGTTCACGCTCGACGGCGGTGCCGTCGGGCCGGTCGAGGTGCGTCTGCCGGCCTGACCGCGGCCCGTGCCGGGGCGTGGTCCGCGGCTGGGAGGATGGGCGCGTGCCACGCCCGGACCTGCAGCCCGTCACCGACCCGTCCGACCCGCGGCTCGCCGACTACGTCTCCCTGACGGACGTCGCGCTGCGCTCCCGGCACGAGCCCGAGAAGGGCCTCTACATCGCGGAGTCGTCCACCGTGCTGGGCCGCGCGCTGCGGGCCGGGCACCGGCCGCGGTCCGTGCTGCTCGCGCCGCGCTGGGTGCCGGACCTCGAGCGCATGCTCGCCGACCTGCCCGACGACGGCACGACCGTGCCGGTCTACGTCGCGGACGAGCCCGTGCTCGAGGCCATCACGGGCTTCCACGTGCACCGCGGTGCGCTCGCGGCGATGCACCGCCCGCCGCTCACGCCCGTCGCCGACGTGCTCGCCGGGGCACGTGACGGTGCCGGGGCGCGCCGCGTCGCGGTGCTCGAGGACGTCGTCGACCACACCAACGTCGGCGCCGCCTTCCGATCCGCCGCCGCGCTCGGCGTCGACGCCGTGCTGGTCACGCCGCGCTGCGCCGACCCGCTCTACCGGCGGTCCGTGCGCGTGTCGATGGGCACCGTCTTCCAGGTGCCGTGGACGCGCATCGACCCGTGGCCCGACGGCATCGACGAGCTGCGTGCGCACGGGTTCGTCACCGCGTCCCTCGCGCTGTCCGACGACGCGCTCACGCTCGACGAGCTCGTCGCCGACCCGCCCGAGCGGCTCGCGCTCGTCCTCGGCGCCGAGGGGCACGGCCTCAAGCCCGCGACCGTCGCCGCGTCCGACCTCGTCGTGCGCATCCCCATGGCCGGTGGCGTCGACTCGCTCAACGTCGCCGCCGCCGCGGCCGTCGCGTTCTGGGCGACGCGCGCCTGAGCCCCTCGTCGGGCGACCGGTGAGGAGCCGTCCCGTGTGACGAGACGCACACGCCGCCGCTCGGGCGAATCGAGGTGCGCGATGTCGGTGGCGTGCGGCAGGCTCGGAGGCTGACGCCGGCGTCTGCGGTCCTCGCCGTGCTCGCGTGCGCCGCAGGAGCACGGGTGCGACGAGGACGGAGGTACGACGTGGCCGCATGGGGCCCTGGGGCGTTCGACGCCCACCCCGCCCTCGACTTCCTCGAGCGCCTCACCTTCCAGCACGCCGAGGTCGACGCGACCCTCGACGTCGTGCCCGGCTCGGTCGACGTCGACGCGGTCGCCGAGCGGCTGCGTCACGAGCTGCGCTCCGCCGCCGACGGCTTCCGCTTCGCGTGCTACGCCTTCCCGCAGTCCACCTACGCCACCGCCGGTCTCGTCGCCGCGGTGCTCACGGGCGCCCACCGCAAGCCCACGTCGCGACGACGCCGCGGGGGGCGCGACCGGCTCGGGCTCGGCGCGCACGGCGGGCACACCGTCCTGCTCACCGAGCAGCACGCGCTCGACCTCCAGCCCGACGCGCGCGCCGCCGCCCGCGTCCTCGCGTCGCCCGAGGCCTGGGCCGACGAGCCCGACGCGACCGTGCACCTGCTCGCCGCGACGCGCCAGCTCGAGTCGCTGCTCGGCCGGACCTACGCGCCCTCGCCCGCACCGCTGCGCGTGCCGGGGCAGGCCGTCTGGGGGCGGGCCCTCCCGTACCGCCGCTGACGCGCACCGCGACTGACCTGCTCGCCCTCGGACGGTCGCTGACCCGCCGGCGGTCCGCACGACCGTCACGCGCTGCTCGGCGGCCAGGTCAGGCGAGCGCGAGCCCGTCCACCACCTCGACACCCGGTGCCGACGCGAGCAGCGCGCCGGGCAGCGCGACCTTCGAGCGGCGCAGACCGCTGCCGATGACGACGACCGCGCCCGCGTCCGGGTCGTCCGTCGCGACGCGCGCGTCGACCAGCACCCGGTAGCCGGCAGGGAGCCCGAGCGGCGTGATGCCGCCGTACTCCATCCCCGACTCCGCGACCGCGCGGTCCGTCGGCAGGAACGACGCCTTGCGCACGTCCAGCAGCCGCTTCACGGCGTTGTTGACGTCCGCCCGGGTCGTCGCGCGCACGACTGCCGCGGCGACGCGTTCCGCGCCCTCGCGACGGCCCGCGACCAGCACGCAGTTCGCCGACGCCGCGGGCGGCAGGTCGTAGGCGGCCGTGAGCGCCGCGGTGTCCGCCAGGTCGGGATCGATCTCGGTGACCACGACGGCGTCCGCGACGCGGTCGTCGACGGCGGCCCACGCGTCGACCGCGGCGCGCACGGGGTCGGCCAGCAGGTCGGGGCGGTCGAGCGCGGGCACCCAGGCCAGCGAGCCGAGCGTCGTGGGGTCCGCAGTCACCGCTGGTACGTCCCGACGAGCACGGCACGCGCGAGCGTGTGGAACACGACGGCGGTGTTCACCGCCCCCGGCATCGCGTCCGGGCCGACGCCGAGCGAGTCGGTGTCGAGCGCGTGCACGACGAAGAAGTACCGGTGCACCTGGTCACCGGGCGGGGGAGCGGCGCCGACGTAGGCGGACTCGCCGTCGTCGCCGCGCAGCGCGAAGGCCCCGGGCGGCAGCGTCGTGCTGCCGGCGCTCCCCGCACCCGTCGCGAGCTCCGTCGTCGTCGCGGGGACGTCCACGAGCGTCCAGTGCCACCAGCCCGCCGGTCCGGGCGCGTCCGGGTCGAAGCAGCTCACGACGAACGAGCGCGTCTCGGGCGGGAAGCCCGACCACGCCAGGTGCGGCGACACGTTGGCACCGGCCGGGGTGTTCGTGTGCGCGTCGGGGAGGCGGTCGCCGTGCGTGACGTCGTCGCTGCGCAGCTCGAACGACGGCACCGCGGGCAGCAGCGAGTACGGGTCGGGGGCGACGGGGCGGGTCAGCGAGGTCATCGCGTCATCATCACCCGGCGAGGCGTGCGGTGCGCGCGGTTCGGCGGTGCGCCGGACGTCGACGCGGCGGTGTCCCGGGGCCCGCTCGGCGATGTCCCGACGTCGGCGCAGGTCCGCGGTGCGGGGCGACACGCGCGGGCGGGTGGCGTCGTCCCGAGAGGACTCATCCAGGCGTCGCGCGCGGGCGAGTGGCGACAACACCGCGAGAGCGACACATCCATGCGTCGCTCTCGCGGTGTTGTCGCCCTCCGGGCGCCCACGAGGACGTAGGCGCGTTCGCGATCGCCCGGGAGGGTGGCTCGGATTGACACGCCTCCGGGTGTCAGCGTCTACTGAGATACTCGAACAGATGTTCGATCGAATGCGCGATCACGCGCGTCGCCGCAGGTCACAGCGGTGTACGTGGGTGCTGGAGGTGGGTGCGGATGGCAGCGAGCGTGCTGTCCGAGCAGGCACGGGTCGAGCTGGCCCGGGCCGTGCTGGCGCACGCCGAGCTCCGGACCGGGGCGCGCAGCGTCCGGGTCGCGACGCGCCCGGCCGAGTCGTCCGCGAGCCCCGTCGAAGGCGCTCAGCACGGGGCGGACACCCGGTCCACGCCGGCCGGCGGCGCGCCCGTGCCGTTCGCGGCGGACCCCGTGCGCGGGGCGGCACGTCCGTCGTCGGGTCTGCTGCCGACGCACCGCGCCGACCGGTCCACGGCGTCAGCGGCACCCGGCGCCGTGCCCGTCGACCGCACCCTGCCGCCGCACGGCGTGCCCGTCGACCGCACCGCGTCGCCGCACGGCGTGCCCGTCGATCGCACCGCGCCGCCGCACGGCGTGCCCGTCGATCGCACCGCGTCGCCGCACGGCGTGCCCGTCGATCGCACCGCGCCGCCGCACGGCGTGCCCGTCGACCGCACCGCGCCGCCGCACGCCGCTCCCGTCGACCGCACCCTGCCGCCACGGGCCGCGGACGAGGCGTGGGCACGGTCGCACCCGACCACGTCCGTGTCCCGGCCCGCCGGGGTGCTCGCGGCCGAGCGGCCGCCGCTGCCCGTCCCGGACCGGCTCGCGCCGCTGCTGCCCGACGGGCTGCGCCGCGGTGCCACGACGGCCGTCGTGGGGTCGACGTCGCTCGTGCTGACGATGCTCGCGCACGCCTGCGCGGGCGATGCGTGGGCGGCCGTCGTCGGGCAGCCGACCGTGGGGCTGCTCGCCGCAGCCGAGGCGGGCGTGGCGCTCGAGCGGCTCGCGCTCGTGCCGCGGCCGGGCCAGGACGCCGCGACCGTCGTCGCGGCGCTCGTCGACGGCATCGACGTGGTGCTCGTCGGACCGGACGCCGTGCTCACCGACACCGACCGGCGCCGGCTGTCCGCGCGGGCGCGGGACCGCGGCGCGGTGCTGCTGTCGAGCGTCGCGTGGCCGGGTGCGTCGACGGTGCTGACCGTCGAGGCGGGGCGCTGGTGGGGCGTCGGTGCGGGCGACGGGCGGCTGCGCACGCACGAGCTGCGCGTCACGCGGTCGGGACGCGGCGGGTCGGCCGTGCCGCTGTCCGTGGACGTCACGCTGCCGCTGTCGGCGGACACCCCGACCGGCACCCCCGTCGCACCCGCGTTGCCGGCCGCACCGGCCGAGGTCGAGGAGCAGGCCGCCGTCGGTCTGCGGCTCGTGGGTTGAGGAGCGCGTCGTGAGCACCCGCACCACCGTCCTCTGGGTCCCCGACTGGCCCGTCGTCGCCGCGACCACCACCGACGAGGTCCCCGCCCACCTCCCCGCCGCGGTGCACGACGGCCGGCGCGTCACGGCCGTGTCCGCGCTCGCCCGTGTCGAGGGGGTCCGTCGTGGCATGCGGCGACGGCAGGCCCAGGGGTGCTGCCCCGAGCTCGTGCTGCTGCCCGCCGACGACGCGCGCGACGTGCGCCTGTTCGAGCCGGTCGCGAGCGCGGCGGAGACCGTCGTCGCCGGCATCGAGGTCGTGCGCGCCGGCCTCCTGCTGCTGCCCGCCGGGGGAGCCACCCGGTACCACGGGTCGGAGGACGTGCTCGCGGAGCGGCTCGTCGACGCCGTCGCTGCGCGCGCCGGGCACGAGTGCGCGGTCGGCACCGCCGACGGGCTGCTCGCCGCGGTCGTCGCCGCGCGCACCGGGGCCGTCGTGCCACCCGGCTCGTCGCCCGCGTTCCTCGCCGCACGCGGGGTCACCGAGCTCGTGCACGCCGCCGTCACGGAGGACGCCGCCCAGCAGGTCGCCGACCTCGTCGACCTGCTGCACCGGCTCGGCCTGCGCACGCTCGGGCAGCTCGCCGCGCTCCCGACCGGGGACGTGCACGCGCGCTTCGGGCGGCTCGGCGTGTGGGCGCAGACCCTCGCGCGCGGCGACGACGAGCGCCCACCGGCGCGTCGTCGCCCCGAGGCCGACCTCGAGGTCGTCGCCGAGCTCGACCCGCCCGTCGACCGGGTCGACACCGCGACGTTCGCCGGCCGCCGCCTGGCCGAGGACCTGCACGCGCAGCTCGTGCACCGGTCCGTGTCGTGCGGGCGCATGCAGATCGCCGCGCGCACCGACGACGGCACCGACCTGGTCCGCACCTGGCGCACCGACCTCGGCGGGTTCGGCGGGCTGACGCCGCAGCGCATCACCGACCGCATCCGCTGGCAGCTCGAGAGCTGGCTGTCGTCCACGGCCGTCGCGACCGCCCGCAGCCGCGCGCAGGACGCCCCCGAGCGCGTCCGTGCGGCCCGTGCGCGCGCCGCACGTGCCCGGGCCGCCCGTGACGGGTCGCAGGACCCGTGGGCGTTCGACGACCTCGTCGACGAGCCGTGGGTCGACGACGACGTCCGGCCCGTGACGCTCGTACGGCTCGCCGTCACGGCGCTCGACGTCGCGCCCGCGGGTGCCGAGCAAGGGCGGCTGTGGGGCGGGCCGTCCGGCGGCGACCTGCGGGCGCACCGCGCGCTCGACCGCGTGCAGGGGATCGTCGGCGGGCAGGGCGTGCTCACCGCGACGCTCCAGGGCGGCCGTGGTGTGCGCGACCAGGTGCACCTGCAGCCGTGGGGCGAGCAGACGCAGGCCGCGCGCGCGGCCGACCTGCCGTGGCCCGGGCGGCTCCCGGACCCGGCTCCCGCGACCGTCCTCGCCCGTCCGCTCCCCGTCGACGTGCGCGACGCCGCCGGGCGGCCCGTGGTCCTCGACGTCCGCGTCGGGCTGCGCGGCGAGCCCGCGACGGTCCGCTGGCCGCTCGCGTCGGACGCCGACGTGCCGTCGGGGGCGCGCTCGGCAGGACCGGGCGCGTGGGGTCCCGGTGGGACGGCACGTCCGTCGGCGTACCGGACGTCGTCCGCAGACGGCTCGTCGGGCCACCTCCCGTCGTCCGCTCGGCTCGCGCCGTCGGCTCGTCCCGGCTCGTCCGCGCGGTTCCCCTCGTCGGGCGGTCTCACGTCGGCCGACGGGTTCCTGGCGTCCGACGGGTGGCCGTCCGGCGGGCCGCGACCGGGTGCGGGTGTCGCGTCGGACGACGGACACGGCGAGCCGGGCGGAGTGCGCGAGCGGGCGGTCGTCGGGTGGGCGGGCCCGTGGCTGTCGAGCGAGCGGTGGTGGGGGACCGGGGGACGCGTCGGTGTGCGCGGGCACCTGCAGGTCGCGTTCGACGACGGTGACGCGGTGCTCCTCGCCGGCGACGCGGACGGCTGGACGTGCGAGGCGACGTATGACTGAGAACTGGATGGCGACCGGCCGCTCGGTGGTGCCCGACGTCTCCCGCACGTCGCGTGCCGCCTTCCCGCCGCGCTACGCCGAGCTGCACGCGCACTCGGCGTTCAGCTTCCTCGACGGTGCGAGCCAGCCCGAGGAGCTCGCCGCGGAGGCCGCCCGGCTGGGCCTCGACGCGCTCGCGCTGACCGACCACGACGGGCTGTACGGCGTCGTCCGGTTCTCGCAGGCCGCGAAGGCCGTCGGCCTGCCCACGGCGTTCGGCGCCGAGCTGCACCTGCCTGCCCCCGACGGCCGCCGACACCTGCGGGAGCGCACGCGCGCCACGCCGGGCCTGCCCGTGCTGGACCTGCCGACGGGCGTGCCCGACCCGCGCGCGTCCCACCTCCTGGTGCTCGCACGCGGACCCGCGGGGTACCGGGCGCTGTCCCGGTCGATCGCCGAGGCGCACCTGCGCACGGGGGAGAAGGGCGCCGCGGACTACCGGCTGGAGGAGCTCGCCGCCAACGCGGCCGGGCAGTGGCTCGTGCTCACGGGCTGCCGCAAGGGGGCCGTGCGCCGGGCGCTCGCGGGCGGCGACCCGTCGGGTGTCGGCGGGGTCGCACCGGGCGGCCTGGACGCGGCGCGCACCGAACTCGACCGGCTCGTCGCGCTGTTCGGCCGGGACAACGTCGCCGTCGAGGTCACCGCGTCGGCCGACCCGTACGACTCCGAGCGGGCCGACGCGCTCGCCTCGCTCGCCGCCGACGCGGGCCTCCCGCTCGTCGCGACGGGCAACGTGCACTACGCGACGCCGCGCGACGCGGACCTCGCCGCGGCGCTCGCCGCGGTGCGCGCCCGCTCGTCGGTCGAGGACCTCGACGGGTGGCTGCCCGCGGCCCCCGTCGCGCACCTGCGGTCCGCGGAGGAGATGCTCGCGCTGCACCGGCGGCACCCGTCGGCGGTCGGCACGGCGGCGGCGCTCGCGGCCGAGTGCGCGTTCGACCTGTCCCTCGTCGCACCGCAGCTGCCGCCGTACCCGGTCCCGGACGGGCACACCGAGGCGACGTGGCTGCGTGAGCTCGTCCGGCAGGGCGCGCTCGAGCTCTACGGGCCGCCCGACGACGAGCGCGTCCCGGGCGCGTACACGCAGCTCGCGCACGAGCTGCGTGTCATCGAGGACCTCGGGTTCCCGGGGTACTTCCTCGTCGTCTACGACCTGGTGAAGTTCTGCCGCGACCACGGGATCCTCGCGCAGGGCCGCGGCTCGGCCGCGAACTCGGCGGTCTGCTACGCGCTGCGCGTCACGGCCGTCGACGCGGTGCGGCACGGGCTGCTGTTCGAGCGGTTCCTCGCCCCCGAGCGGGACGGTCCGCCGGACATCGACGTCGACATCGAGTCCGCGCGCCGCGAGGAGGTCATCCAGTACGTCTTCGAGAAGCACGGCCGGTCGCACGCCGCGCAGGTCGCCAACGTCATCTCCTACCGCCCGCGCTCCGCGATCCGTGACGCGGCCCGGGCGCTCGGGTACGACGCCGGCCAGCAGGACGCGTGGGCGAAGTCGATCGAGCGCTGGGGCAGCCTGCGCCCGCCGCAGCCCGCGCCGGCGCCCCCGTCGACGCCCCCGTCGACGCCCCCGCCGGCACCCCCGTCGTCGGCGCTCCTGTCACCGCCGCCGCCCGTCCCGCCGGGACCGTCGGGACGGCGACGGTCCACCGAGACCCCCGCCGCCGGACCGCAGGGGGTTCCGGCGGCGGGCCGTCCCGACCGGTCGCACGACGGCCGTGCCGGGTCGGGCGGTCCGCCGGACCGCTCGCACGACGGCCGCGGGTCGTCCGGTCGGCCGGACCGCTCGCACGACGGCCGCGGGTCGTCCGGTCGGCGGGACCGCCCGCACGACGGGCACGCCGGGCCGTGGCCGCCGGAGGGTCGCGGCGCGGGAGGTGAGCCGCACGACCGGGCCACGGCCGTCAGCACGGCGCGCGACGAGCGGCGCCGCGCCAAGGCGTCGATGTGGGGCACCACCTACGAGCCGCCGCCGGTGCTGACGCGCTCACCGCGCGGGACCGAGGTGCCGGGGCTCGCGACGTCCGACGGCCACGACGTCGTCCCCGCGACGCTGCCGCCCGCGGCGAGCGAGCTCGACGAGATCCCGGAGCACGTCGTCGACCTCGCGGACCGGTTCCTGCGCCTGCCACGGCACCTCGGGATCCACTCGGGCGGCATGGTGATGTGCGACCGGCCGGTGATCGAGGTGTGCCCGGTGGAGTGGGCGCGCATGCCGGGCCGCACGGTCCTGCAGTGGGACAAGGAGGACTGCGCCGACGCGGGGCTCGTGAAGTTCGACCTGCTGGGCCTCGGGATGCTCACGGCGCTGCGGCTCGCGTTCACCGACGTCGAGAAGCACGAGGGCAGGAAGCTCGACCTGCACGCGCTGCCCGCCGAGGACGCGCGGGTGTACGACCTGCTGAGCGCGGCGGACACCGTCGGGGTGTTCCAGGTGGAGTCCCGCGCGCAGATGGGGACGCTGCCGCGGCTGCGGCCGCGCACGTTCTACGACATCGTCATCGAGGTCGCGCTCATCCGGCCCGGGCCGATCCAGGGCAACTCGGTGCACCCGTACATCGAGCGCGCGCACGGCCGGCAGGCCGTCACCTACCTGCACCCGCTGCTGGAGAAGTCGCTCGCCAAGACCAAGGGCGTGCCGCTGTTCCAGGAGCAGCTCATGCAGATGGCGATCGACGTCGCCGACTTCACGCCCGCGGAGGCCGACCAGCTGCGCCGCGCGATGGGGTCCAAGCGCTCGACGGAACGCATGGAGGCGCTCAAGGGACGCCTCATGGCCGGCATGGCGACGCACGGCATCGGGCCGGACGTGGGGGAGCAGATCTACGAGAAGCTGCGCGCGTTCGCCGACTTCGGCTTCCCCGAGTCGCACGCGTACTCGTTCGCGTTCCTCGTGTACGCGAGCGCGTGGCTGAAGGTGTACCACCCGGCCGCGTTCTACGCGGGGCTGCTCGCGGCGCAGCCCATGGGCTTCTACTCGCCGCAGAGCCTCGCCGCCGACGCCCGCCGGCACGGCGTCGAGGTGCTGCGGCCCGACGTGCAGGCGTCCGACGTGCAGGCGTGCGTCGAGCGCACCGGCCCGACGCCGCCGGGCGGCGAGCCGCTGCTGGTCCCCGCGCCGAGCGGCACCGGTCCGGCCGTCGCCGCGGGCGTGCGGACGGGCGCCGACGCGGACGTGCCGCGCTCGCTCGCGGTGCGCCTGGGGCTCGCGTCGGTGCGGTCGGTGGGGGAGGACGTCGCGCAGCAGGTCGTCGACGAGCGCCTGGCGCACGGGCCGTTCGCGGACCTGCGCGACCTCGTGCGGCGCGTCCGGCTGACCACCGTGCAGGTCGAGGCGCTCGCGACCGCGGGTGCGCTCGACAGCCTCGGCTCGACCCGCCGCGAGGCGCTGTGGGCGGCCGGGGCGCTCGCGCAGGAAGGGCCGGACACGCTGCCCGGGGTGAGCGTCGGGGTCGCGGCGCCGACGCTGCCGGGGCTCAGCGACGTCGAGGTCGCGACGGCCGACGTGTGGGCGACGGGTGTGTCCGTCGACTCCTACCCGACGCAGTTCGTCCGCGACGGCCTGGACGAGGCCGGGGTGCTGCGCGTCGTCGACGCGTTCCGCCACGAGCCCGGGCGCCGGGTCGCCGTCGCGGGGGTCGTGACGCACCGGCAGCGTCCGGGCACCGCGGGCGGGGTGACGTTCCTGTCGCTCGAGGACGAGACCGGGCTGCTCAACATCGTGTGCTCCGCAGGGCTGTGGCAACGGTTCCGACGCGTCGCGCGGACCTCCCGGGCGCTCGTCGTGCGCGGCCGCCTGGAACGCTCCGACGGCGCGACGAACCTCGTCGCCGAGCACCTGGGCGTCCTGTCCCTCAAGGTCCGCTCGACGTCCCGCGACTTCCGCTGACACCGGCCGCACGTTCGAGGCGCGACCGAGCGCCGCGCGCGGGCGCAGTCAGCCGCGCGCGCTGCCCCGTGGTCTGCCGCGTCTTGGATCTCGTCGCGACACCCGCCCTGAGCCTCCTGAGCCTCCTGAGCCTCCTGAGGCGACGTCGCGCCGCCCGGAGCCCTTCTGACGCGACGTCGCGCCGCCCGGGGCGCGGCCGTCCCGACCGTGACGCGAGATCCGCGTCGGGCGGACGCCGCGTCTTCGCTAGCCTCCGCGCATGCTGGGACCCCTCGCCGCGTACCTGCCCACCCCGCGCACCGCCGACGGCGGCGTCGCCCCCGGCGTGCTGGCCGCGCTCGCGGACCGCGCCGTCGCTGCCGGAGCGGACGCGGTCGCGGTGCTCGGGTCGACCGGCGGCTTCGCCTACCTGAACGGTGGTGACCGGGCGCGCGTCGCGCGGGCCGCGGTCGAGGCGGTCGACGGCCGGGTGCCCGTGGTCTGCGGGATCGGCGCGCTCACGACGGCCGACGTGCTCGGCCACGCCGCCGCCGCGCGCGCCGCGGGCGTCGACGCGGTGCTGCTCCCGCCGATGTCCTACCTGCCGCTCACCGCCGCCGAGGCGCTCGCGCTGTACCGGGACGTCGCCGCGCTCGCGGAGGTGCCCGTGTGGATCTACCACAACCCCCGCACGACGGGCCTCGAGCTCACGGTCGACGACCTCCTCGCGATCGCCGCGCTGCCCGGCGTCGGCGGCCTCAAGGACCGCGGCCTCGACGTCGACGACGTCCGCACCCGCTGCGCCGCGCTGCTCACCGGTGTCCCGGCGCACGTCGAGGTCGGCTTCAGCGGCGACGCGCTCGGGTCGCAGGCACTGCTCGCGGGTGCCCGGACGTGGCACAGCGGCCTCGCGGGCGTCCTGCCGGGCCCGTGGGTGGCCACCGCGGCCGCGGCGACCGCCGGTGACGCGGCGCTCGTCGACACCTGGACCGAGCGGCTCGCCCCGCTCACCACGCTCGGTGCGCGCTGGGGTGCGATGCGTCTCGCGGGTCCGCTCGCCCGGCACGTGGGCCTGGACCTCGGTCCGCTCCCGGCACCGCTGCTCGACGTGCCTGCCGAGGTCCGCGCCGACCTCGACGCCGCCGTCGAGCGCGCGCTGGCCTGACCGACCGCGGCGGCGCCGCGAGCGACGAGCCCGCGTCAGCCGCGCGGCGAGTCCGCCGTCTCCTCCTCGGTCGTCGGCCGCACCTCGTCGTCGGCCTCGTCCTCGTCCATGGGCGGGTCGAGCGTCCGCAGGCGGGAGAAGATCGCCCACACGACGGACACGAGCGGCACCGCGATGACCGCGCCGAGGATCCCGGCCGTGAGCGTCCCGGCGGTCACGGCGAGCGCGACGACGACCGGGTGCAGCGACACCTGCTTGCCCATGACGAGCGGCTGCAGGATGTGCCCCTCGAACTGCCCGATGAGCGCGATGCCGATGCCGACGATCGCGGCGGACCACAGCCCGTTCGCGGCGAGCGCGACGATCATCGCGATGATCATGGCGGCGGGTGCGCCGACCAGCGGGATGAACGCACCGATCATGACGAGCACCGCGAGCGGCGCCGACAGCGGCACGCGCAGGATCGTCAGCAGGATGAACGCGAGCAGGCCGTCGGTGACGGCGATGATGACCGTCCCGCGCGTGTAGCCGGAGAACGTGTACCAGCCGGCGCCGCCCGCGACCTTCCAGGTCTCGCGGAACCGCGTGGGCAGCTGGTTGAGGAACCAGGTCCACATCTCCTGCCCGCGGGCCAGGAAGAACACCGTGCAGAAGATCGCGAGCGCGAGCGCGGTGAAGATCTCGACGACGGACCCGGCACCGGCTGCGGCCTGCGACGCGAGGTCGCCCGCGTGGTCCTGCACCCACTTCTGGGCGTTGCTGATCCACTCGGCGATCTGGTCGTTCGTGATCGTGAACGGCAGCGACCCGCTCTGCAGGAAGTCGGTGATCTGCGAGATGCCGTCGCTGAACTGCTTCGTGAGGTCGTTCCACTGGTTCGCGATCGAATACCCGATGTAGGTGAGCAGCCCGACGAAGAACAGGATCCCGCCCAGGATCGCGAGCGCGGTCGCCAGCCCGCGCCACATGAACCGCGACAGGAAGTCGACGATCGGCCGCAGCACCGCGCTGAACACGAACGCGAGGAACACCGCGATGAACAGCAGCTGCACGCGGGACGTGGCGTAGAACACGAGCGCGACGGCCGCGAGCACCACGAGGAGCCGCCAGGACACTCCCGCCATGACCCGCAGCCAGTGCGGTGCGGTGTGCTCGACCCCGTACACGCTGGGGTTGCGTCGTGCCCCTGCCACCTTGCGGGCCGCCGGGTTGCTCGGGCCGGTCAGCCCCTTGCTCCCGGTGCCGGTCGCCTCGGCCATGAACCCCCCGCCACCTCGGACTCGATCCCCGGCGCTGATGCCCAGGCCGGTGGCGTCAGTCTGCACCCCGGGGCCGATGCATGCCCGGCCGCCGCACCGTGCTATCTTTTCTGCCGCACCTGAGGGAGCCCACGGGCCCCCGGACGGTCCACCTGTCCGGGTGGCGGAATGGCAGACGCGCTAGCTTGAGGTGCTAGTGCCCGAAAGGGCGTGGGGGTTCAAGTCCCCCTCCGGACACTCGTTGAGACAGCGAACACGAAGGGCCTCGATCCACGGATCGGGGCCCTTCGTGTGTGTGCGGGCAGCCCGGACCAACCGTCACCGCGCCGCGGCGGCGCCGGCGACCGTCGCGGGGGTGACCGGGACGACGGAGGCGACGGCCCAGGCGGGCAGGTCGAGGTCGATCTCGAGGACGCCCGACTCCCGGACCGTGATCGTCCACCGGCGCAGGTCGTCCGCGACGGCCTTGAGCGCGGCGGTCTGGGCGCGGGTGAGGTTGAGCGGCTCGCCCATCTGGTGCCACGCCTCCGCGGCGTTGCCGTGCTCCCAGTCGAGCTGCTCGACCTGGAACACCGTGCCCGGCTCGAGGCCGGCGATCGTGTGGCGGACCCGCCGGGCCGTCCCGATCTTCCGGTACGCGCGCGTCGCGGCGTAGGAGTCGTGCTGCTCGACGCCGCGGGTGCCCATCTCGGCGGGGTAGTTCAGGAACACCGCGGACACGCGGCCGTCGTCGGACGAGCGCGTGATGACGCCCTGCTCGTCCTGGTGCACGACGCGGTCGCCCAGCCGGTTCAGCATCGCGACGGCGTGGAACGTGGGCTTGTGGATGCCCTGCTCGTTGACGAACCCGAAGCCGCCGTGGAACGGGCCGAGCCCGGCGCCGCCCTCCTCGAAGATGTCGGTGAACGTCCAGTAGGAGATCGAGTCCGCCAGCGCGGCGCCCTTGAGGAACGCGCGCGTGACGTACGTGGCGGCGAAGAGGGTGTCGTGCGTGCGGTCCCGGCTCGACGGCGAGCTCGACCACTCGGTGATGTGCAGCTCGGCGTCGGGGTACGGGCTCGCGGCGATGAGCTCGCGCATGAGGCGCAGGTCCTGCGCGGTGGCGTCCACGTGGCGGTGGATGGCCGTGACGCCGCTGCCGGTCCCGTCGGCCGCGTAGTCCGTCGGGTAGAGGTGGGTCGAGAGGAAGTCGAGCGGGAGGTCGCGCTCGGCGCACCAGTCGATGAGCTCGCGGACCCAGACGGGCTGCCAGTCGAGCGCGTCGGGGTCGGGTGCCTGGCCGGTGGCGAACTCGGCCGCGCGGTCGTAGGTCTCGCCGGCGTAGCGGGCGTCGGGCACGAACACGGAGGTGGACGGGCCGCCCACCTGGAGCTGCGGGTCGATCGCCTTGAGCGCGCGCGCGGTGGCCTCGTACAGCTCGAAGTACTCCGTGCGGGTGCCGGTCCAGAAGTGGGGCACCAGGTTGGGCTCGTTCCACACCTCGAACCGCCACTGGCGCACCTCGTCGAGGCCGTAGCGCTCGATCCAGTGCCGCACCGTCTCGCTCACGAGGCGCACCCACTCCGCCATGTCGGTGGGCGGGCTGCAGTGCGCCTTCCACCAGAACAGCGTCTCGGTCTGCGTGGCGAGGTCCCGGGGCATGAACCCGAGCTCGACGAACGGGCGCGCGCCGGCGTCGAGGATCGCGTCGAAGACCATGTCGACGTAGCTGAAGGTGATCATCGGCTCGGGCAGCGCCTCCGGCGGCGCGAACCCGCCGCCGTAGGTGGCGCGGTACACGAACATGTCGTCGTGGAACAGGCCGTGGAACCGCACGGACCGGACCCCGAGCACGTCCACGGCCTCGCGGAAGTGGGCCTGCCAGTCGGCGCGCAGCGCCTCGTTGGCCCGGCCCGCGCCCACGCACCGGTTCCACACGTGGTGCAGCGGCGCGTCCGTCGGCGGCGCGCCGTCCACCCGGAGCGCGTCGAGCGCGTGCGCGTCGTGGGGCATGGAGATCTCCTTCGGTCCACGCGGTGCCTCCTGCGGTCCGTCGCGGCCGGGCACCGTCCGTCGGGTCAGGGTCGGGGGGTCGAGGGCTGCCGATCCGCGGCGGCGTGTGCACCGAGCCGCCCGGCGAGAGCGTCCAGGGTGTCCCGCGCGGACGCGAACCCCACCCAGTCGAGGTGGCCGTGGGGCACGCCCGCCCGGGTCACCTCGACGACGTCGACGCCGGCGGCGCGCAGGCGCGTGCTGAAGTGCTCGCCGCTCGCCCGGAACGCGTCGCACTCGGCGTTCTCCACGTAGGTCGCGGGGAAGCCCTCGAGACGCGCCGCCAGGCCGGGGAACGCCTCGTCGTCGGACTGCTCCGGCTCGTGCCCGAGCACCGTGCGGTTCGTGGCGTCGATCATCCACGCCGGGAGCTGGAGCGCGCGCGGGGCCGACTCGACCGCCTCGGCGAGGTCGGCGCCGAGCACGGGGAGCCGGGGGTGCAGCATCGGGTACACGAGCAGGGTCTGCCAGGGCGCCCGGCCGTCGGCGACGGTGCGCAGGGTCACGGCCGCCGCGAGGAAGGCGCCCGCGCTCGCGCCACCGATCGCGACCCGAGCCGGGTCGACCCCGAAGCGTGCCGGGTCGGCGCGGACGGCGTCGAGCACGGCGCGGCAGTCGTCCTGCGGGACGGGGAACCGGACCGGCTCGCCGCGCTCGTCGACGCGGTCGCCGACGCTGCCGCCGAGCTCGGGCATCACGGGGCACAGGCGGTAGTCCACCGACACGACGACGGCGTCCGCGCGTCCGGCGAGACCGCGCGCGACCTCGTGCGCCTCCGCCATGTCGAGGTCGCCCCAGGCGAACGCGCCGCCGTGCATCCAGACCAGGCACGCGCGGCCCCCGTCGGGCGACGGGCCCACCGGCGTGTAGACGCGCACGGGCACCGGGCCGTGCGGGCCGGGGACCACCTGGTCGACCACGGTCAGGTCCCAGTCCTCGGGCGGCCCGAACGGCGCCTTCCACCGTGCGACGACCGACTCGGGGATCTGCGTGAAGTCCGCGTGGTCCTCGACGAGGTGGCGCCGCGCCTCGAGCTCGGGCACCAGTCGTCCCGTCATGGCCGCATCCCTCCGATGTCGTCGCCGACACGGAACCAGTCGACGTCCACGTGGCCGCCGGTCTCGGCCGTGGCGTAGCAGAAGATCGCGAACCGGTACCCCGTGAAGTGGTCGAGGCTGTACTCCATCGCCAGGTCGTCGCCGATCGGCGTCCAGGCGGCGCCGTCGAGCGAGTACGCGAACGAGGCGCGGTCGGCGGCGTCCCGGAAGTCCACGTCCGCGCGGAGCAGCACCGTCCCGGCGGTCAGCGGCACAGGAGTGCTGGTGAAGGCGACGCGCCCCTGCCGGTCGGCACGGCGCATGACGAGCCGACGCTCCCCGTCGGCCATCTCGACGCCCACGTACCCGTACTTCTGCTGGTACGCGGACAGGCCCGCGACGTCGCCGTCCACCATCGCGGAGACGTCCAGCGAGATCGCCGCGGCGCTCGCGGGCCCGACCGTGCGCTGGGTGAGCGTGTTGCGGGCGTCGAGGATGCCCGACGCGATGCTGCCCGTGGTCAGCCGCAGGTGGCCGGGCCGGTCGGTGAGCGACCAGAACCGGTGGTCCGGGTTGTGGTTCCACTGCCACGTCAGCCCGAGGTTCGAGCCGTTCCAGGCGTTCTCGTCCGACGCCGTCAGGGCACCGGCGTTCGCGGTGCTCCAGTAGCCGGCCCGCGTGGGCTGGTGGTCGAAGTCGTCCGAGACGAGGAGTGCCGTCGCTCCCGCCGCCGGCGCCCCTGCGGGGACCGCCGTCGCGGCGTCGAGCGTGTAGACCGGCCACCCGTGGTCGTCCCAGGTCACGCGCGCCAGCTGCGGTGAGCGCCCGAGCGGCCCTTCGTCCTGGAAGAGCATCGCGTACCACTGCCCGTCGGGCGCCTGCACGACGCCGCCCTGCGCGACGCCGCCGCCCCCACGTCCCTCGACCGGCACCGCCTGGCTGAGCACGACCCTGCCCTCCCAGGCCCCGCCCTGGGACTGCGGCGTCAGCGACGTCGACCGCCACACGACCTCCTGGCGGATCCCGTCCGTCGGCCACTCGATCATGAAGACGTAGTAGTGGTCGCCGATCTTGTAGGCGTGCGCGCCCTCGGCGTCCAGCCCGCTCGTCTGGTCGACGTTCGCGTCCTCGACGAGCCGCGTCGCCGGACCGTCCCAGACGAAGGTCCCGTCGTCGTCCCGGCGGAGCCGGCGCAGGTCGATCACCCCGCCGCCGTACACGAGGTAGGTGTCCCCGTCGTCGAACAGCAGCGACTGGTCGTGGGCGTAGCCGTCGAGGACGGACCTGGTCCACGGCCCGTGCTCGATGCTCGGCGTCGCGTAGACGTACGTCTTCTGCGTGGTGAGGCTGCCGACCGAGACGTAGTACGTGCCCTCGTGGTGCCGGATGCTCCCGGCCCACGTGCCCTGCCCGTAGGCGTTCTGCCCGTCGCGCAGGGCGAGCGCGTCCGTGTCGTCGAGGATCGGGCCGGTGTAGCCGGCGATCGACCAGTGCACCAGGTCGTCCGAGCGCATGATCGGCACGCTCGGCGCGAAGTACATGGTCGTGCTGACCATGTAGTAGTGCCGGCCGTCGAAGACGACGTCCGGGTCGGGGACGTCCGCGAGGACGACCGGGTGGGCGACGGTGACGGCCCGGTGGTCGCGTCCCGTCAACGGAGGCCGAGACCGACGGTCACGTAGGAGTGCGCGGGGAGGTCGACCTCGAGCCCGCGCGCGTGGGGCCGGACGCCGTCGTGCGCGGTCGGGGCGACGGCGTCGAGCTGCTCCGGGGTGTTGTGCGCGTCCAGGGCGGGTGCCGTCAGCACCCGTGCCTCGTGCCCGACGACGTCGCGGCCGCGCAGGTCGAGCACGACCGTGCGGTCGGTGTCGGTGTCGAGGTTCGACAACGAGACCAGCGCGGCGTCACCCTTCACCGACGCCGACGCGGAGATCAGCGGCAGCTCGGTCCCGTCGACGGCCCGCGTCTCGACGTCGCGCAGGTGCACGGCGAGCGCCGCGGCGTCGTGGTGCCCGCGGTTCATCGCGAACACGTGGTACGTCGGGGTGAGGACCAGCGCGCCGGTGTCCGGGTCGGTGAGGATCATCGCCTGCAGCACGTTGACCGTCTGCGCGATGTTCGCCATCACGACCCGCTCGGCGTGCCGGTGGAACGCGTCGAGGTGCACGGACGCGACCAGCGCGTCGCGCAGCGTGTTCTGCTGGTACAGGAACCCCGGGTTCGTGCCCTTCTCGACGTTCCACCAGGTGCCCCACTCGTCGACGACCAGGCCGACCTTGCGGTGCGGGTCGTACCGGTCCATCACCGTCGAGTGGCGGGTGAGCAGCTCCTCCATGCGGCGGGCCCTGGCCATCGTCGTGTACCACTCGTCCGTGCTGAAGCCGGTGGCGTCGCCCTTGTCGCCCCACGAGCCCGACATCGTGTAGTAGTGCAGCGACAGCGCCTGGAAAGGCCGGGCCGGCTCGGCCGGGTCGGCGGCCAGGTCGTCGAACGACCGCATGAGCGTCTCGGTCCAGTGCAGGTCCGACTCGTTCGCGCCGGCCGCGATCCGGTACAGCGCGTTGCCGCCGTGGTCGCGCGAGTACGTGGCGTACTGCCGGGCCAACGACGCGAACTGCTCGGCACGCAGGTGCCCGCCGCACCCCCACGCCTCGTTCCCCAACCCCCAGAACGGCACCCGCCACGGCTCGTCGCGCCCGTTCGCCCGGCGCAGCGCTGCCATCGGCGAGTCGTCCGCCCGGGTCAGGTACTCGACCCAGTCCGACATCTCCGCCACGCTGCCGGACCCGACGTTCCCTGACACATACGGGTCCGCCCCGAGCAGCTCGCACAGGTCCATGAACTCGTGGGTGCCGAACGCGTTGTCCTCGACGACGTCGCCCCAGTGCGAGTTGACCATCCGGGGCCGCTGGTCGCGCGGGCCGATCCCGTCGCGCCAGTGGTAGTCGTCGGCGAAGCAGCCGCCCGGCCAGCGCAGGTTCGGGATGTGCAGGTCCCGCAGGGCCGCCACGACGTCGGAGCGGATGCCGCGCACGTGGGGGACGGGGGAGTCCTCACCCACCCAGAACCCGCCGTAGATGCACCGGCCCAGGTGCTCCGCGAAGTGCCCGTACACGTGCCGGCTGATCGTCGCACCGGGCAGGTCGAGGTCGATGATCGCCGTCGTGCGGGCGGGAGAGGGCGCAGGGGTGCTCACGGGGGTTGGTCTCCTTCGACCGGACGGTGACGTGGGTGACGCGGGAGAGGTGCTCGCGTGCGTGCGGCTAGGCGCCGCCGCGGGTGGATCCACGCACCACGAGACGTACGGGTGCGACGACGTGCTCGGCCGGACCGGTCCAGCCCGACATCTGGCGGTGCAGCAGCCCGATCGCCGCCTCGGCCACGCCCTCGTGGTTGGCGTCGACCGACGTGATGCCCGGCGGGACGAAGCGTGACATGTCGAGGTTGTCGAACCCGGCGAGCTGGACGTCGTCGGGGACCCGCAGCCCGCTGTCCGCGAGCGCGGACAGCGCCCCGAGGGCGACGATGTCGGTGACGGCGAAGACCCCGTCGAAGGGCAGCCCCGAGGCGAGGAACTCGAGCATCGCGTCGCGACCACCGAGAGACGTGTAGTCGCTGACGGGCACGACGTAGGCCGGGTCGGCCGCGAGACCGGCCTCGTGGTACGCGTGCTCCCACCCGGCGCGACGGTCCGTGGTCATCATGTGCGCGCCGTCGAACGAGCACCCGAGCGCGACGATCCGACGCGATCCGTGCTCGATCATGTGCGCCGTGGCGAGGCGGGCGCCCGACTCGTTCGCGAGGCGCACGTGGTTGAGGTGGTCGGGGACGTCGCGCTCGCCCAGCAGCACGATCGGCTTCGACGTGCGCACGCGCGCCAGCTGCTCCAGGTCGAGGCCGGCGACGGACAGCACGACGCCGTCGTAGATCTGGAGCCGCGCGACGCTCAGCGCCTCCATCTCCTGCTCGGCGTTGGCGCTCGTCCGTTCGAGGACGAGGTGACGGCCCTCCGCCTCGACCAGCGGGGCCAGATGGTCGGCGAGCTCGCCGAAGTAGTCGTGGAAGCTCGGGACGACGAACGCGACGGTGTCGGTCCGTCCGGCGCGCAGGTGCCGCGCGGTCAGGTTCACCTCGTACCCGAGGGCCTCGACGGCCGCCATGACGCGGGCGCGCGTCGGCTCGCCGACGGGAAGGCGCTCGTTGAGGACGTTCGACACGGTCATGACCGAGACGCCGGCCTCGCGGGCCACGTCCGCCATCCGCACCATGCGCATCCTCCTTCCGGCGACACTCTGCCAGTCCAGCGAGGGGTCGTCGGACCCGGAGGCCCCGGCCGCGCCGCCGAGCGCGCCCAATATATCGATAAAACCGGGGACGGCAAGGCTCTCCTCGTGAGGCCTCGACCGGGCGTCGGGCCGGCCGGCGCACTGGGCGGGCCGTGACCATTCCGAGATGTGCCAGGGGGTTGACGGCTCGGGAACGCGTCTCTACTTTAACGCTAAAATCCCGCCGGGATGAGGACGCGGAAGCCCGAGCTCGCGTCCGATCTGCACGGGTTCCCGTCAAGGACGACCGGAACTGTTCTCAAGGGAGAGACCTCGGTGCGTACCGCTAGAACGAAGTTGTCAGCTCTTGTCCTGGTCGCCGCAGTGTCGGCGGGACTGGTCGGATGTACCGCGGGCGACGCCCCCGACGAGGACCCGAAGGACGTCGTCATCCCCGAGGGCGAGCTCGCGGACCAGTCGGGGACGCTGACCCCCAGCAACCCGACGACGCTCACGA
The DNA here is from genome assembly GCF_010119915.1 of Cellulomonas sp. H30R-01. Taxonomy (NCBI): domain Bacteria; kingdom Bacillati; phylum Actinomycetota; class Actinomycetes; order Micrococcales; family Cellulomonadaceae; genus Cellulomonas; species Cellulomonas sp. H30R-01. The sequence goes on from NZ_CP048210.1 coordinate 1,262,582, forward strand.
CCTGGATCACGACGGCGTCGCAGGCCCCGGCCCCCGACAACAAGATCACCAAGCTGCTCGAGGAGAACCTCGGCGTCACCCTGAAGTACGAGATCGTCACGCCGGACGCCGTGGACCAGAAGATCGGCGTCATGCTCGCGGGCGGCGAGTACCCCGACCTCGTCGGCACCACGGACCTGAAGATGCGTCTCCTCGAGGGCGGCGCCCTCCTGCGTCTGGACGACATGCTGGAGACCGGGGACTACCCGAACCTCTCCACGCACGTCGAGGACGACATCAAGAAGATGAGCTACGCGGGCGAGGAGGTGGACCCGGGCCTGTACATCTTCCCGAACTACAACCGCTTCTACGGCGAGGTCACGGGCGGCACCTACTACGGTCCCGCGTTCTGGATCCAGAAGCGCGTCCTCGAGGACGCCGGCTGGCCGGACCTCAGCAACATGACGCTCGAGCGCTACTTCGAGCTCATCGCGAACTACAAGGCGAAGAACCCCCAGACCGACGGCGCCCCGACCGTCGGCTTCGAGGTCCTCGCGTCGACGGGCCGTGAGTGGGGCATGACCAACCCGCCGGCGCTGCTGGCCGGCTCCCCGAACAACGGTGGCGTCATCGTCGACGACGACGACCACGCGGAGATCTACGCCGACAAGGACATCGCGAAGGACTTCTACAAGGTCCTCAACGAGCAGTACAAGGCGGGTCTCGTCGACCGCGAGTCCTTCACCCTGACGTTCGACCAGTACACCGCGAAGCTCGCCACCGGCGCCGTGCTCGGCATGCACGACCAGGGCTGGAACTTCCAGACCGCCACCGACTCGCTGCGCAGCGCCGGCAAGGACGAGTACACCTACGTGCCGCTCATGCCCGTCTACGACGGCGCGGAGCCGTGGTACGCCGACCGCCCCGTGATGAACACCAACCAGGGCTTCGGCATCTCCGTCTCCAGCAAGCAGCCGGAGAAGGCCATGAAGTTCCTCGACCTGATGCTCAGCGAGCCCTGGCAGAAGGTGCTCTCGTGGGGCATCGAGGGCGAGGACTACCAGGTCGGCGAGGACGGGATGTTCACGCGCACCGAGGAGCAGCGGGCCAACGCCCGCGACCTCACCTGGCGTGCCTCCAACCGTCTCGAGGCGCTGCTCGACGTGCTGCCCAAGCACAACGGCCAGTTCTCCGACGGCAACGCCTACAGCCCTGACGACCAGCCCGCCGAGTTCTTCGCGACGCTGACCGACTACGACCGAGGCGTCATGGAGAAGTACGGCAAGAAGACCTGGCTCGAGTTCATGAACCCGCAGCCGGAGAACCCGAAGTACTACCCGGCGTGGAACATCACGCTCTCCGACGAGGCCAACGAGGTCAACCAGCAGCTGACCGACGCAGGCGTCCAGAACCTGCCGAAGATCATCGCGGGCGACCCTGCCGACTTCGAGGCGAGCTGGAAGGCCTACGTCGACACGATCAAGAAGATCGACGTCGAGGTGTACGAGGACGCCATCAACGCCGGCATCCAGGACCGCCTGGAGAACTGGTAGCAGTCCGCGACGACGCGTGGTGGGGGCGAGCGCCCTCACCACGCGTCGTCGACGACGACCCACTGCTCGGCGACGACGAGGTTGGACAGATGACGGACACCACGGTCACCACGCTTGTGGCCGCCACCGGGCTCGAACCGGCCCAGGAGCCCGCGAGCGGCTCGCGTGCGCCGCGCCGCAAGGCCCGGGCGCGAGCCCCGAAGGAGCCCCGGCGCAAGATCACCTGGGACAGGATCTGGGCGCAGCGGGTCCTGCTCGCGATGGCCGTCCCGCTGCTGATGTACCAGATCCTGTTCAAGTACGTCCCGGTCTACGGCTGGGCGATCGCCTTCCAGGACTACAAGCCGGGCCGCGGCAGCATCTGGAACCAGGAGTGGGTCGGCTTCGAGAACTTCGTCGACCTGTTCACCGGCGTCAACGGCGAGCGGTTCCGCCGGGTCGTGATCAACACGGTCGGGCAGTCGGTCCTGACCCTCGTCGTCGGGACACTGGGCGCGATCGTCCTGGCGCTGCTGCTGAACGAGGTCAAGAACGCCCCGTTCAAGCGGATCATGCAGAACATCACCTACATGCCCCACTTCCTCAGCTGGGTGATCGTGGCGAGCCTGGCGTCGGTCGCGCTGTCGCTGCCCTCCTCCGGCGGGTTCATCAACCAGGCCCTCCTGAGCGTGGGCCTCGTCCAGGAACCGGTCCTGTTCCTCACCGAGCCGAACCACTTCTGGGGGATCGTCGCCGGGACGAGCCTGTGGAAGGAGCTCGGCTGGAACACGATCCTCTACCTGGCGGCGATCACCGCGATCGACCCGAGCCTGTACGAGGCCGCCGAGGTCGACGGGGCAGGCCGCTACCGCAAGATGTGGAACATCACGCTGCCGGGGATCCGGCCCACGATCGTGGTGCTGCTCATCATCAACGCCGGCTGGATCCTGTCCACGAACTTCGAGCTGCCGTACTTCCTCGGCAACGGCCTGATCTCCGAGCGGGCCGAGACCATCGACGTCTTCGTGCTGCGCTACGGCTACCAGCTGGGCAACTACGACCTCGCCGTCGTCGCGGGCATCTTCAAGACGCTCGTCGCCATCATCCTGGTGGGCTCGGCGAACTGGGCGGCCAAGCGCCTGAACCAAGAGACGCTGGTCTAGGAGGACGTCATGACAAGCACCCTCGCCCCGAAGTCCCTGCCGCGGCGCGCACCGCGGAGCAGGTCACCGCGTCACCGGTGGACGGCCGAGCGCGTCATCTTCACGACGCTGAACACCACGTTCCTCCTGGCGCTCGCGACGCTCATGGTCTACCCGCTGCTCAACACGCTCGCGATCTCCCTGAACGACGGCATGGACGCCGTCCGCGGCGGGATCGGCATCTGGCCCCGGGTGTTCTCGCTGAAGAACTACGAGGTCGTGCTCAACATGAACACGATCTACCAGGCGTTCTTCATGAGCGTCCTCAAGACCGTCGTGGTGGTGGCGACGAACCTGTTCTTCACCTCGATGCTCGCCTACGCGCTCAGCCGCAAGGAGTTCATCTTCCGCCGCCCGATCACCCTGATCTTCGTGCTGACCCTGTACTTCGACGCCGGCCTCATCCCCAACTACCTGCTCATCAAGGACCTGGGGATGCTGAACAGCTTCCAGGCCTACTGGGTGCCGGTGATCATCAGCGCGTTCAACCTGATCATCCTGCGCACCTACATGAAGTCGATCCCCGAGGAGATCACCGAGTCGGCACGGGTCGACGGCGCGGGGGAGTTCCGCACGTGGTGGCAGATCATCATGCCGCTGTGCAAGCCCGCGCTGGCCGTGGTGGGGCTGTTCGTCGCGGTCGGCAGCTGGAACGCGTGGCTGGACACCCTGCTGTACAACTCGGGCGACCAGGCGCTGTCCACCCTGCAGTACGAGCTGCAGAAGCTGCTGGCGAGCTCGATGAACGCCGGCGCGAACTCCGCGAACGTCGCGGGCAACGCGGCCTCGGTGGGCAGCGGCGGCCAGCTCACCACCCCGATCGCGCTGCGGTCGGCGATCACCATGGTGGCGGCCGTGCCCATCCTGCTCGTCTACCCGTTCCTGCAGAAGCACTTCGTGTCCGGTCTCATGATCGGCTCCGTCAAGGGCTGACGGCGTCGGCCTCCCGCACGGCGCGGGAGGCCGACCCCCGTCCGCAGGACCCGCCACCTCCGCCGCACCGAGAGGCCCCGACCATCTTCCGCTTCAACCCCGCGTCGCGGCTGTGGCGCATCCTCGACTCGCTCGGCTCCGTCATCCTGATCAGCCTGTTCTGGCTCGTGAGCGTCGGCCTCGTCGTGACGGCGGGCGCGGGAACCGTCATCGCCTACGAGGTCTGCCGCCGGTACGTCCTGGGCAAGGACGCAGGCCTCTGGGCGGTCGCCACGAAGGCCTGGCGGCAGAGCGGGACGCAGGCGACCGTCGTCGGGCTGCTGGCCGTCCCGGTCGCAGCCGCCGGCATCGTCTCGCTCTCGTACCTGCCCACGTCCGGGCTGGCCGAGGTCCTCGTGCCGCTCCTCGTCGTCGGGCTCTTCCTCCTGCTCCTGCTCTTCTGGTGCCTCCCCCTCGTCGCCCGTTTCACCAACCCCACCTGGCGCCAGCTGCGCAACGGGTTCACCTTGGGGCTGACGACGCCCAGCCTGACGTTCCTGCTCGCGATCGCCGCCGTCCTCGGGGGCGTCGTCCTCTGGAACGTCCCGATCGCGGTGCTCGTGGTGCCCGGTCTGATCCTCGTGTGGTGGTGCTACCTGCTCGAGCGGTTCTTCGTCGCCCGGGGGTTCGTGCCACCGGAGCCCCGGGAGGCGGAGGACTCCACCGATCGACGAGAGGCGCTGTCGTGACCTTCCTGCACGTCGCCGTCACCGGCGCCGACAGGGCTGACGGGTCGGCCGAGGCCCCGTTCCGGACCATCGACCGCGCCGCTCAGGCGGCCGTGGCGGGCGACACCGTCGTGGTGCACGAAGGCGTGTACCGGGAGTGGGTGAACCCACCACGCGGCGGCACGGCCGACGCGCCGATCACGTACCAGGCGGCGGTGGGGCCGGACGGGCGCTTCGAGCCGGTCACGATCTCCGGCGCCGAGGTGGTCACCGACTGGCGGCCCCACCCCGGTGCCGAGGGCCGGGTCTGGGTCACGGAGGTGCCGAACACCCTGTTCGGGGCGCGCAACCCGTACGCGGAGCGCATCGGCGGGGACTGGTTCTTCGACCGGGTCAACACCTGGCACACGGGTGAGGTGTACCTCGACGGGAAGTCGATGTACGAGTCGCTGACGCTCGGCGGCGTCGAGCACCCCGAGGTCACCCCGGACTCGTTCGACCCGGAGGGCTCGCTGCTCACCTGGTACTGCGAGGTGGGCGACGACGTCACGACGATCTGGGCGAACTTCGGGGGCGCCGACCCGGCCGCGCACGAGGTCGAGATCAACGCGCGCACCTTCGTCTTCTGGCCCTCGCAGACGGGCATCGACCACATCACCGTGCGCGGGTTCACCCTGACGAAGGCCGCCACGCAGTGGGCCCCGCCCACGGCGCTGCAGGAAGGGCTGATCGGCCCCCACTGGTCGACGGGCTGGGTGATCGAGGACAACACGATCACCGACTCGAAGAACGTCGGCGTCTCGCTCGGCAAGGAGGCCAGCACCGGGCAGAACGAGGCGGCCGCCGGGCCGGCCGGCGCCAAGGGCGGCACGCAGCGCGAGCGCGAGGTGATCCAGCGGGCGCTCGTCCTGGGCGGGCCGGATGCGGGCGAGCCGCACCCGTGGCACCGGGACCACGTCGGCTCCCACGTCGTGCGCCGCAACACGATCCGGGACTGCGAGCAGGCCGGCGTCGTCGGGCATCTCGGGGCGGCGTTCTCGACGATCGCCGACAACCACGTCTTCCGCATCCACGTGAAGCGGCAGTGGCACGGCGCCGAGGTGGCCGGGATCAAGCTGCACGCCGCGATCGACACGGTGATCAGCGGGAACACGATCCACCACACGCACCGCGCGCTGTGGCTCGACTGGCAGGCCCAGGGCACCCAGGTGCGGCGCAACGTCTTCTACGCCTCGACCGCCGAGGACTTCATGGTCGAGGTCTGCCACGGCCCGTACCTCGTGGACTCGAACCTGTTCCTGTCCCCGTGGGCGGTCAAGGACATGTCCACCGGCGGCGCGTACGTGCACAACTACGTCGCGGGGCGCATCGCGAACTGCACCGAGCACCAGCGGTACACCCCGTACCACCTCCCGCACTCGACGGCCGTCTACGGCGTCTCGAACATCCTGGGCGGTGACGACCGGTTCTACAACAACCTCTTCGTCGGTGACCCCGCCACCAGCGACGCCGTCGGTCCGGACGCACCGGACGGGCCGGCGCTCGCCAGCTTCTGGTCCGGGGCGATCGACATGGACGGCGTGCCGGGCCAGGCGACCTTCGTGCCGACCCCCGTGGGCACGTCGCAGTACGACGCCTACCCGACGGCGCAGGAGTACCCGGACGAGCGCGGCAGCGACCTCGCCGGGCCGCGGCTCCCCGTGTGGGTCGAGGGCAACCTCTACGCGCAGGGCGCCGAGCCGTTCCGCGCGGAGCCCTCCGCCCGCGTGGTGGGCACGTCGCCGGTGCGCGTCACGGTGGTCGACGCCGACGCGGGGACCGTCCGCGTCGACGTCGACGACGCGGACGACATCGACGTCGTCGTCCCGGTGACGACCGCGCGCCTCGGGACGAGCTACCAGGCCGAGATGCCGTGGACCGACCCCGACGGGTCCGACCTGGACCTGAGCGTGGACGTCTTCGGGATCCCACGGGACCGGGTCGTGCCCGGGCCGTTCGCCGCCGCGGCACCCGGCACGCGGTTCCTCGCCGCACCGGGCCCGGCGCGCCGGCGGTAGACAGGTCTCGGGGACCGCCGCTCGCAGGTCAGGAGTGGCCGCCCCCTGGACAGGACGCTTTGCGGCGGTATGGTCGGGTCCATGGGACTGGGGGCGGTCCGTCGTGCAGCAGCCGCGAGCATCATCCCCGTCGTCGTGATGGCGACGGCGAGCTCCTGTGCCTCCTCCGGGGGCGGGGAGCCAGAGGACGAGCCGACGAGCAGGTCCCCTTCCCCGAGCGCCACCGCGTCCGCGTCACCGCAGGCGATCCAGGACGCCGTCCTCGAGGCGGGCGTCACCGGGTCGGGCCTGCCGGAGGGCGTCACCCCTCCCGACGACTCCGGGTCACCGGGTGCGGCCTGGGCGCCCGACGAGGGCCTCCTCTACGTGATCACGTTCGGCTCGAGCACGTGCCCGATCGTCGCTGAGCCCGAGGCGACGGCCGCGGGCGGCGTGCTGACCGTGAAGGTCGGGGCGACGTCGGACGGCCCGTGCACGATGGACTTCGTCCCGACGACGTCGGTGGTCGGCGTGCCGGACGACGTCGACGAGAACGCACCGGTCACGGTCGACCTGGGCGACCAGATCATGCTCGACGTCCAGCCGCGCAGCGCCGCGGGCTCCGCCGGGCCGGTCACCTGGGCACCGACTCCCGGCTGACCGGCCCTCGACGCGCCACAGCGACGCGCCCCGGCGCCACCGCAGAGCGCGGCACCACGAGCACCACCGCACGTCCTCCATCCGATCGTCGCCGCACGCCGAGGAGTCGCGACGTGGACCTGAGCCAGACGTCCGCCGTGCTGACGGCGCTCGCCGCGGTGGACCCGGTGCCGTGGGCGCGGTCGCAGATGGCGTTCACGCTGGGGTTCCACATCATCCTGGTGCCGCTGGGCGTGTCGTGGGCGGCGATGGCGCTGATCGCGAACTACCGGGCGGTGAAGCACGACGACCGCGACGCGCTCGAGCTCGCGCAGCGGTGGTCGAAGTACATGGCGGTGACGTTCGCCGTCGGCGCCGTGACGGGGACGGTGCTGAGCTTCGAGTTCGGGCTGCTGTGGCCGCGGTTCATGGGGCAGTGGGGCGAGGCGTTCGGCGTGCCGTTCGCGTTCGAGGGGCTGTTCTTCTTCGTCGAGGCGATCTTCGTCGCGATCTACATCTTCGGGTGGAAGCGGCTGCGGCCGTGGCCGCACTTCTGGACGGGCGTTCCCGTGGTGCTCGCGGGGGCGCTCGGGACGATCTCCGTGGTCGCGGCGAACGCCTGGATGAACGCGCCGACGGGGTACACGCTCGACGCGCAGGGGGACGTCGTGGACGTCGACCCGGTGCGCGTGATCTTCAACGACTCGATGCCCTGGCAGGCGGCGCACATGCTGGTCGCGGCGTACCTGGTCGGCGGGTTCCTCGTCGCGTCGGTGTACGCCGTCGCGATGCTGCGCGGTCGGCGCGACCGGTACCACCGGCTCGGGTTCACGATCGCGTTCACGGTCGCCGCGATCGCGGCGCCGGTCCAGATGGGCGTGGGCGACGGGCTCGCGCGGTGGGTCTACGACAACCAGCCCGTGAAGTTCGCGGCGATCGAGCTGGTCCCGACGACGAGCTCGGACGTGCCGGAGACGCTGCTGGGGCATCTCGACCAGGACGGTCAGGTGCAGGGCGGCATCGCCATCCCGGGGCTCGCGTCGTGGCTGTCCGACCCGAGCACCGGGCGGTCGACGGTCGTGCAGGGGCTCGACTCGGTGCCGCCCGACGAGCGGCCGTCGATCCGCGAGACGAACATCGTGCACCTCGCGTGGGACGTCATGGTCGGGATCGGCACGCTGCTGCTCCTGCTGGCGGTCTGGTACGGCGTGCACTGGCTGGTGCGACGGCGCGCGCCCACGGGGCGGCTGTTCCTCGGCGTCGCGGCGTGCTCGGGGGTGCTGGCGATCCTCGCGATGGAGGCCGGCTGGATCGTCACCGAGGTCGGGCGCCAACCGTGGATCGTCTACGAGGTCATGCGTGTCGAGGACGCGGCCACGGGCAACGAAGGCGTGTGGGTCACGTTCCTCGCGGTCGCGGGCCTGTACCTGGCGCTCGGCGTCACGACCGTGCTCGTGCTGCGCGCCATGAGCCGGCGGTTCCGGCGCACCGCGGGGTTCGTCGACGACGACACCCCGTACGGTCCGACGAGCGACGCGGTGCGGCGCACGACGCCGGCGGAGGACGAGCGGCCAGGGGACGAGCGCCACGCCGACAAGGAGCCCGTGCCGTGAGCACGACCGTCGCGCTCGTGCTGCTGCTCGCGATCGCCGCGTACGCGGTGTTCGCGGGCGCGGACTTCGGCGCGGGGTTCTGGGACCTCACCGCCGGGGGAGCGGAGCGGGGGGCCGCGCCGCGTGACGTCGTCGAGCACTCGATCGGGCCGGTGTGGGAGGCGAACCACGTCTGGCTGATCTTCGTGCTGGTCGTCACGTGGGCGGGGTTCCCCGAGGCCTACCAGTCGATCTGGCTGACGATGTTCGTGCCCCTGACGATCGCGGCGCTCGGGATCGTGCTGCGCGGCGCGTCGTTCGCGTTCCGCAAGGCCGTCGTGACGACGCGCGTGCGGCGCGTGTTCGGGGGCGGGTTCGCGCTGTCCTCGGTGCTGGTCCCGTTCTGCTTCGGCGCGGTCGCCGGCGGCATCGCGTCCGGCCGGGTCCCCGCGGGCGGTCGTGCGGGCGACCCGGTCGACAGCTGGCTCAACCTCACGTCGGTCAGCGTCGGGATCCTCGCCGTCGCGCTGGCCGCCTACGTCGCCGCGGTCTACCTGGTGCGCGACGCGCGGCACGCGGGCGACACGGCGATGACGGCGTACTTCCGGAAGCGGGCCGTCGTCGCGGCGGTCGTCGCCGGGGTGGTCGCCGCCGTCGGCCTCGTGGACCTGCGGGCGGAGGCGCCCGACGTGTTCGAGGGCCTCACGACGCGCGCGCTGCCGCTCGTCGTCGTGAGCGCCGCGTGCGGCGTCGGTGCGCTCGTGCTGCTCGTGCGCGACGTGCCGCGCGGCGCCCGGCTGCTCGCCGCGCTCGCGGTCGTGACGCTGGTCGTCGCCTGGGGCGTCGCGCAGTGGCCGTACCTGCTGCCGGGGCAGCTCACGGTCGCCGACGCCGCCGCGCCCGCCGGCACGCTCACCGCGCTCGTCGTCGCGGTCGTCGCCGGCGTGCTGCTCGTCGGACCGGCGTTCGTGCTGCTCTACGTGCTCGCGCAGCGCGGGCTCCTGCCCGAGGAAGGAGTCGAGACCGCCGACGCGGACGCGGTCGAGAGCCCGCGCCGGTGACGCACCACCCGAATCTCGCCGCGGGTCGCACCGGGCGGCCCGCGCGTGCCGAGCGTGAGGAGCCCACCCGTGTCACCGTCCCTCTCCCCGTTCCCGCCGATCGCCGACTACGCGTTCCTCTCCGACTGCCACACGGGCGCGCTGGTGGCTCCGGACGGCTCCGTCGACTGGCTGTGCCTGCCGGCGTTCGACTCGGCGAGCGTGTTCGGCAACCTGCTCGACCGTGGCGCGGGCTCGTTCCGGTTCGGCCCGTACGACATCAACGTCCCCACGGCGCGCGCGTACGAGCCGGGCACCAACGTCATGACGACCACGTGGCACACGCCGAGCGGCTGGCTCGTGGTGCGGGACGCGCTCGTCATGGGTCCCCGGACCGGGCCCGACGTCGTGACGCCGCACACGCGCCCGCCCGCCGACGACGACACGCAGCACATGCTCGTGCGCACCGTCGAGTGCCTGCGCGGGTCGGTCGAGGTCGAGCTCGTGTGCGAGCCGGCGTTCGACTACGGCCGCACGCCTGCCACCTGGACGCTGGTGGGCGACGACGACCACACCGCCGACGCGACCGGCGCCGGGCAGACCTTCCGGCTCTCGACCGACATGCTCATCGGCATCGAGGGCGGGTCGGCGCGCGCCCGGCACGTGCTCGAGACGGGGCAGACCGCGTTCTGCGCGCTGTCGTGGTCCGCGACGCTCGCCGCGCCGACCGACGCGCAGGACGCCGTGGCCCGCGTCGAGGCCACGATCCACTTCTGGCGCCAGTGGCTGTCGCGGGCGCGGGTGCCCGACCACCATCTCCGCCCGGCGATCGAGCGCTCGGCGCTGACGATCAAGGGGCTGACGTACATGCCGACGGGCGCGACGGTCGCGGCGCTCACGACGTCGCTGCCGGAGACGCCGGGCGGCGAGCGGAACTGGGACTACCGCTACACGTGGATCCGCGACACGACGTTCACGCTGCAGGCGCTGCACTACCTCAACCTCGACTGGGAGGCCGACGAGTTCATGCAGTTCGTCGCGGACCTCGAACCGACCGAGGACGGCAGCCTGCAGATCATGTACGGGATCGACGGCCGCCGGGACCTCACCGAGACCACGCGCGACGAGCTGAGCGGCTACGAGGGCGCGCACCCGGTGCGCATCGGGAACGGCGCGTTCGACCAGCGGCAGAACGACGTCTACGGCGCGGTGCTCGACTCGATCCTGCTGCACACGGCCCGCAGCTCCCACCTGCCGCGACGGCTGTGGCCGCTCGTCGAGTCGCAGGCGACGGCGGCGATGAAGGCCTGGCGCGAGCCCGACCAGGGCATCTGGGAGGCTCGCGGGAAGCCGCAGCACTACGTGTCGTCGAAGCTCATGGGCTGGGTGGCCCTGGACCGGGCCGCGAAGCTCGCGGGGATCCGTGACGACGCCGAGCGCGAGGCGACGTGGCGTGCGGAGGCCGACGTCATCAAGGCGGACATCCTCGAGCACGGCGTGAGCGACGCGGGCGTGCTGCGGCAGCACTACGACACCGAGGCGCTCGACGCCTCCACGCTGCTCGCGCCGCTGTTCGGCTTCCTGCCCGGCACGGACCCGCGCATCCGCGCGACCGTCGAGGCCGTCGAACGGGACCTCACGGAGAACGGGTTCGTGCTGCGCTACCGCACGGACGAGACCGACGACGGCTTGTCGGGCAAGGAGGGCACGTTCCTCATCTGCTCGTTCTGGCTGGTGTCCGCGCTCGCGGCGATCGGGGAGATGGACCGGGCCAACGCCGTCATGGAGCGGCTGCTGCGGATCGCGTCGCCGCTCGGCCTGTACGCGGAGGAGTTCGAGGTCGAGCGTGCGCGGCACCTCGGCAACGTGCCGCAGGCGTTCTCGCACCTCGCCCTCATCGAGGCGGCCGGCCGGATCGTCCTCGACGACTACCGGCGGGAGCTGTCGCTGTGAGTGCCGGGGAGGTCGCGGACCTGCCCGTCGTGGTGCTGGGCGGCGGGCTCGCGGGCGTCGCGTGCGCGCACCGGCTCGCCGATGCCGACGTGCCCGTCGTGCTCGTCGACCGCAACGACTACCACCAGTTCCAGCCGCTGCTGTACCAGGTCGCGACGTCGCAGCTGCCCGCCGAGGACGTCGCCCGCCCGCACCGGACGGTGTTCCGGCGGCACCCGGCGGTCCAGGTGCGCACGATCGAGGCCGTCGCGGTCGACGCCGGCGCCCGCGCCGTCACGCTCGCCGACGGGCAGGTGCTGCGGGGCTCGGCGCTCGTGCTCGCCGCGGGCGCGCAACCGGAGTTCTTCGGGGTGCCCGGCGCCGCCGAGCACGCGTTCCCGCTGTACTCGGTCGCCGACGCCGAGCGGCTGCGGCGGCACCTGCACGACGTCGTGCGCACGGGGGCGGACGCGCCCGACGGCGCCCGGCACGTCGTCGTCGTGGGCGGTGGCCCGACGGGGGTCGAGACCGCGGGCGCGGTCGCGGAGCTGTTCGCCGCGCTCGCGCACACCGGGCGGCTGGCCGGCCCGGCGAAGGTCACGCTCGTCGACCGCGGGTCCGCGCTGCTGGCACCGTTCGCCGAGGCGTCGCACGCGTACGCGCACGAGCACCTGGTGCGGCACGGCGTCGACGTGCGGCTCGGCACGGGCGTCGCGGCGGTGCACGCCGACCGGGTCGAGCTCACCGACGGCACGGTGCTGCCCGCGCGGACGGTCGTCTGGGGCGGCGGGGAGTCCGCAGCGCCGATCCTTGCCGGTGCGGGCGTGCCCACGGGCCGGGGCGGGCGGGTCACCGTGCGACCGGACCTGCGCGTCGAGGGCCTGCACCACGTGTACGCGGTCGGCGACGCCGCCAACGTCCCGGACGGCGACAGCGACCGCACCTTGCCTCAGCTCGGGTCGGTCGCGCAGCAGTCCGGCCGCACGGCCGCGGACAACCTGCTGCGCGAGCGCGCGGGGGAGGACCCGCACCCGTTCCGGTACCGCGACAAGGGCATCATGGCGATGATCGGCCGCAACGCCGCCGTCGCCGAGGTCGGCCGCAAGCACCACCAGGTCGACGGGCCCGTCGCGTTCGCCGCCTGGCTCGGCGTGCACGCGATGCTCCTGAGCGGCGCGCACAGCAAGGCCGACGCGTTCCTGTCGTGGGGGTGGGACTACTTCGACCGCGACCACGCCGCGCTCGTCGAGATGTCGTCGACGCCGCACCGCATCGCGTGGGGGGACGACGAGGCGGACGTGCCGCACATCGTCGTCGACGGCACGCCCGCCCGGACGCCCGGCGTCTGACGTCGGGTCCGCACCGCGCCGGTGACGGGGCGCGGTGCGGACCCGACGGGCTCGTCGCCGGGCTCAGCCGACCCAGGGCTCGTGCCAGCCGCCGAACCCGTCGGGGAGCGCGTCGGCTGCCGCGGGCCCCCACGAGCCGGGCGCGTACGCGTGGACCGGGGGAGGGGCGTCGAGCAGCGGCTGCATGACGCGCCACGTCTCCTCGATCGCGTCCTGCCGCGAGAACCGCGTGCTCTCGCCCGCGAGCGCCGCCTGCAGCAGCACCTCGTACGGCGTCGGTCCTTCTCCGCCCTCGTCGGCGAACTGCATGTCGAGCATGATCGGCGCGACGCGCGCGACGTCGGCGCGGCGTGCGTCGACGCGGATGCGGATGCCGGTCGACGGGTCGAGCCGCACCACGAGCTGGTTCGGCTCGGGCTCGTGGCTCCACGGGCCGAACCCGAGGCGCGGCGGACGCTTGAACACGAGACGCAGCTCGGTCTGCGTCGTCGGCAGCCGCTTGCCGGTGCGCAGGAAGAACGGCACGCCCGCCCACCGCCAGTTCTCGATCTCGAGGCGCAGCGCCGCGAACGTCTCGGTCGTCGAGCCCGGCGCGACGCCCGGGATCTGCGTGTAGCCGTCGTACTGGCCACGGACGTAGTGCCGCGGGTCCGCCTCGACGACGGCCCGGAACAGCGCCGTCTGCGCGTCCTTGAGGGTGGCCGGGTCCCCGCGTGACGGCGGCTCCATCGCCGACGCCGCGACGACCTGCATGAGGTGGTTGACGACGACGTCGCGCAGCGCGCCGACCGGGTCGTAGAAGTGGCCGCGCGTCTCGACGCCGAAGTCCTCGGCCATCGTGATCTGCACGCACTCGAGGTAGTTCCGGCTCCACAGGGGCTCGAGGATCGCGTTCGCGAAGCGCAGGTGCAGGATCTCCTCGAGGCCCATCTTCCCGAGGTAGTGGTCGATCCGGAACAGCTGCGACTCGTCGAGGTGCTCGTGCAGCTCGTCGGCGAGCGCGGTCGCCGACTGCTGGTCGTGACCGAAGGGCTTCTCGACCACGACGCGCGCGTGCTCGGTGAGCTCCGCCTCCGCGAGGCCCTGGACGACCCGACCGAACAGGAACGGCGGGATCTCCAGGTAGAACACGGGCGTCACGGCGCCGTCGACGGCCTTCGCGACGCGCTCGTACGTCTCGGGGTCCGTGAAGTCGCCGCTCACGTAGGACAGCCGGCCGAGGAACCGCTTCAGCACGTCCTCGTCGATCGTCTCGCCCGTCTCGGCGATCGACGTGCGCGCGCGGTCGGCGAGCTGCTCGAGCGTCCAGTCGTCCGCCGCGACCCCCACGACGGGCACGTCGAGCAGCCCGCGCCGCTCGAGCCGGTACAACGAGCGGAACGTCATGACGTGGGCGAGGTCGCCCGTGATGCCGAAGATCACGAGGACGTCGGCGGGGCGCGTCGCGCCCCCACCACCTGCTGCTCCCATGGCCGCCTCCCGCAGCGTCGGGTCCGTTGACACCCCCGAGCCAAACGGCCCGGCGCACCCGTGTCGTCATCCGTTGCGGACGACGGCGGACCGGGCGCGCGCGGCCACGGTGGTGCGCATGGCCGAGGAGCAGCAGCACTACGACGTCATCGTGATCGGGACCGGCGCGGGCGGCGGCACGATCGGGCACCGCCTCGCGACGCAGGGCGTGCGCGTCCTGTGGCTCGAGCGCGGGTCGTTCCTGCCGCGCGAGCTCGACAACTGGGACACCACGGCGGTGTTCGTGCGCGGCACGTACCTCGCGCACGAGCAGTGGTACGACCGGCACGGGCACGAGTTCCAGCCCGAGGTGAACTACTACGTCGGCGGCAACACCAAGTTCTACGGCGCCGCGCTGTTCCGGCTGCGGCCCGAGGACTTCGGCGAGATCGTCCACCACGGCGGGATCTCGCCCGCATGGCCGATCGGCTACGACGACCTCGAGCCCTACTACACGCAGGCCGAGCACCTGTACAAGGTGCACGGACGGCACGGCGAGGACCCGACCGAGGGTCCCGCGTCCGCGCAGTACGCCTACGAGCCCGTCGCGCACGAGCCGCGCATCCAGCAGCTCAGCGACGACCTCGAGGCGGCCGGCCTGCACCCGTTCCACCTGCCGATCGGCGTCGACCTCCACGAGGACGCCCCCGGCGTCGCGAGCCGGTCGTCCGCCTGCATCCGGTGCACGCGCGTCGACGGGTTCCCGTGCCTCGTGCAGGCCAAGTCGGACGCGCAGGTGATCTGCGTGGACCCGGTCCTCGAGCAGGGCAACGTCACGCTCGTGACCGGCGCGGCCGTCGACCGGCTGGTCACCGACGCGTCCGGACGGTCGGTGACGGGTGTCGTGGCGACGCTCGAGGACGGCACGACGACGACCTTCACGAGCGACCTCGTCGTCGTCGCGTGCGGCGCCGTGAACTCCGCGGCCCTGCTCCTGCGCTCCGCGACCGACGCGCACCCGGAGGGCCTCGCGAACAGCTCGGGCGTCGTCGGACGGCACTACATGCGGCACAACAACGTCGCCGTCATGGCCGTGTCCGTCGAGCCCAACCCGACACGGTTCCAGAAGACGCTCGCGGTCAACGACTGGTACCTCGGCGCCGACGACTGGGACTACCCGCTCGGCGGCATCCAGATGCTCGGCAAGTCCGACGACGCGATGATCCACGCCGAGGCGCCGCGCTGGGCGGGGAAGCTGTCGCCGGACCTGCCGTTCGAGGTCATCGCGCACCACGCCGTCGACTTCTGGCTGTGCGGCGAGGACCTCCCGCGGCCCGACAACCGCGTCACGGTCGACAAGGACGGCCGCGTGCACCTCGCGCTCGACGAGGACAACAACGTCGAGGGCGTGCGCCGGCTGCGGCACCGGCTCGACGGGCTGCTGTCGCACCTCGGCATGCAGCACCACCGGCTGCTCGACCACAGCCTCTACCTGCACAAGTCCATGCCCATCGGCGCGACCGCGCACCAGGCCGGGACCGTCCGGTTCGGCACCGACCCCACGACGAGCGCGCTCGACCCGTTCTGCAAGGCCCACGACCTCGACAACCTCTACGTCGTCGACACGAGCTTCTTCCCCTCGATCGGCGCCGTGAACCCGTCGCTCACCGCGATCGCGAACGCGCTGCGCGTGGGGGACCACCTGGTGGAGCGGCTGCGCTGACGCACGGCGTCCAGGGGCGTGCCTGCCGGGTCGCGGGCGGCCCGTGCGGCGTCAGGCGGACAGCAGGTTGAGGTCGCGCGCACGACGGATCGCCTCGTTCCGCCCCGACGCCGAGAGCTTCGCGAGGATGTGCCGCACGTGCGTGCGCACGGTGTTCACGGAGACCCCCATCGACAGCGCCGTCTCCTCGGTCGACAGCAGCGCCGCGAGGTGGTCGAGCGTCTCGCGCTCGCGGGCCGTGAGGGGCTCGACGGGGTAGAGCCGTCGGGTGCCGGGAGCCGTGGCGGTGCCCGTCGGCACGTCGTCCGCGCCGTCGAGCAGCCCGCCGGTGCCGTCGAGCCAGCGGCCCGCGTCGGCGAGCCGTGGCTCGGACCGCAGCAGGTGGAGCACGCGCGGGTGCGCCTCGACGAAGGGCCGTCGGAGCCGCTCGCGGCCCGCGAGGTGCAGCGCGTGGCGCAGCGCCGCCGTCGCGGGACGGGTCTGGCCGAGCGCGAGCAGCCGCTCGGCCTCGAGGAGCCAGCCGGTCACGCGGCTGTCGAGCGGGGCTCCTGCGTGGCCGAGCGCGTCGACGAACGCCGGGTCCCGGGCGGTGTCCCCGTGGGCCAGCCGCGCGCGGGCCCGGGCGAGCGCCGCGTCGAGCCCGTCCGGCGGCGGCGAGCCTGTGCCGTCGGTCACGACGTCGTCCAGGTCGTCGCACGCGGCACGCTCGGCCGTCAGCCGACCCGCGAGCCAGGCCGGCGGGGCCTCGTGGGCCTCGACCGCGCGCCGCAGCACGCGACGCGCCTCGGCGACGTGACCGGTCAGGCGCAGCACCCGGGCACGCACCACCGCGAGCACCGCGGCCGTCGGTGCCGTCACCGCGTCGCCGGCGCGGCCGACGTGGCGGCGGGCGGCGCGCAGGTCCACGTGCTCGGTCGCGACCCACGCGAGCGCGACGTGCGCGGCGGGTGAGCGCGGGGTCGCGGGGTCGGCGTCGCGCGGCAGCGCCGCGAGCCTGCTCGCGCGCCGCAGGTCGCCCGACGTCGCCTCGAGCAGCGCGAGACCCGCACGGCACGGCTCGCCGAGGGCGGGGTCGCCGGCCTCGTCGGCGACGGCCGCGCCGCGCACCCACGCGCGGCGCGCGCGCACCAGGTCGCCCGACCACGCGTGCAGCTCGGCCTCGTCGGCGAGGACCCGCACGAGCACCCGGGCGGTGTCCGCGTCGCGTGCGCCGTCCGCCGCGCAGGCCTCCTGCACGCGCGCGACCGCGGCCAGCCCGGCGGCGACGTCACCGCGCGCGCGGGCCACTGCGAGCTCGAGGAGCGCGCGGTGCCGGGCGACGAGCGGACCGGGCGCGTCGGGGCGCGCGCCGGCCCGCGCCGCGAGCACGTGCTGCGCCGCGTCCACGTCGCCGCGCAGCAGCGACCCGGCGGCCCGGGCCAGCACCGTGGGCTCGTGCGCGGCGTCCGGCGGCACCGCGGCCAGCGCGGACCCGAGCGTCGGTGAGGCGTCGGCCGGGCCCGCGACGAGCACCCCGAACGAGGTCTGCCCGACGACCGCCGCGGTCACCTCACGCCAGCGACCCGCCGCGCGCGCGTGGTCGAGCGCCTCGGCCGTCGACCCGTGCTCGGCGCACCACCGCGCGGCCGTGACGTGCAGGTCCGGGACGGCGTCGGCGGCACGCGTGGCGAGCCCGGCGCGCAGCAGCGGCCCGACGAGCGGACCGTGGTGGAACTCGTCGACGCCCCCGAGAGGTCGCGCGAACGCACCCGAGCGGACGAGCTGCGTGAAGAGCGTGCCCGACGGCCCGCCGACGAGCGCGTCGAACAACCCCGGACGCAGGCGCTCGGCGACCGCGCCGCGCAGCAGGGCGTCCCGGACGTCGGCCGGCGACGCGTCGAGCACGTGGCTCGAGAACCATGCCGCGAAGTCCCCGTCGACGCCCGCCCAGGCCGCCGCGCCGGGTGTCGCGCGCCCGTCCGCGCGCACCGCGGACCGCACCCCGAACCGCACGGCCGCGGCCCAGCCCTCGGTGCGGTCCGCCAGGGCGGCCGCGTCGACGGTCGGGACGCCGGCGCCGTGGCACGCGTCGGCGACCTCCGCCTCGGTCAGCGCGAGGTCGGGACGGCCCAGCTCCACGACCTCGCCCGCGAGCCGTCGCGCGAGCACCTGCGGGAGCGGCGTGAGGCGCGTGGCGAGCACGAGACGCAGCCGACCGTCGGCGAGCCGGACCAGTCGGTCGAGGTCGTCGACCGTCCCCGGCGCGAGGAGGTGACCCCCGTCGACGACGAGCACGACCGCGCTCGGTGCGCCCGTCAGCGCGACGGCCAGCCGGACGACCGGGTCGGGCGCCGCTGCCCGCCGCGACGCGGCGTCGACGCCCGCCCGGGCGAGCGCCGCCGCCACGTACGGCCAGAACCGGCCACCGTCGTCGTCACCGGGCTCGACCGACAGCCACGCGGTGCCGGAGGTCGCACGCGCCGACCCCCACCACGACGCGAGCAGCGCCGTCTTGCCCGTCCCCGCGGGTGCGCTGACGAGCGTCAGCGGAGAGCTCGCCGCCGCCTCGTCGAGCGTCCGGACGAGGGTGGGTCGCCGCACGAGCGGCACGCGGAAGGCGGGCGCCGCGAGCTGGCGCTCGAGCAGAGCGGCCACGGACGGCCTCCTCATCCGCGAACGGCGGCGTCGGCGTGGGCCGTGCCGCACGGGCCTTGCCAGCCTGGCCCGGTCGGGGCGCGGGGCGCAAGGCCAGGCCCGCCGTCCAGCCGCCGGCTTCCGCCGCCGGCCGTCCGCCGCGCGCCGCCCGAGGTGCGCCGTCCGCCGTGCGTCGCCACTCGTCTGCCGTGCGCATCACGGGCCGGGGAGCGGAGGGACGCGCTCGGCTCCGGTCGGAGCAGACCACGCGCCCCTGGACCCGCGACCTGGACACGTGTCCGGATGTGCTGGCGCGCGGTGCGGGGCGCGTGGAACGCTGGGCGCGCCCGTGACTCGAGGAGGAGGTCGGCGGATGGCGGCAGGTCCGGTCCTGGTGGTCGGCGCGGGGCCCGGTGGGCTCGCCGCGGCCGCCGCGCTGCGGTCGCGCGGGGTCGACGCGCTCGTCGTCGAGCGGTCGTCGGCGGTCGGGGCGTCGTGGCGGGGGCACTACGACCGGCTGCACCTGCACACGACACGCCGCTGGTCGTCGCTGCCGGGACTGCCGATCCCGCGCGCGTACGGGCGCTGGGTCGCCCGGGACGACGTCGTCCGCTACCTCGAGCAGTACGCGGCCCACCACCGGCTCGACGTGCGGACCGGGGTCGAGGTGGCCCGCGTCGAGCGCGCGGACGACCGCTGGCGCCTCCGGTCGGTCGACGGGGACACGATGGAGGGCAGCGCGGTCGTCGTCGCGACCGGCTACAACCACACGCCCGTGCCGCCCGCGTGGCCCGGCGTCGAGGACTTCCCGGGCGAGGTCGTGCACGCGTCGTCGTACCGGAACCCGGAGCCGTACGTCGGCCGCGACGTGCTCGTCGTGGGCGTCGGGAACACGGGCGCGGAGATCGCGGTCGACCTGGTCGAGGGCGGGGCCGGCCGCGTGCGCCTCGCGGTCCGCACGCCGCCGCACATCGTCCGCCGTTCGAACCACGGCTGGCCCGCCCAGGGCACCGGCATCGTCGTGCGGCACCTGCCCGTCCCGCTCGTCGACGCGACCGCCCGCCTGATCGCGCGTGTCGAGGTGCCCGACCTGTCGGCGCACGGCCTCCCGCGCCCCACGACGGGGCTGTACTCGCGTGTGCTCGAGGGCTCGGTGCCGCTGCAGGACGTCGGGCTGGTCGCGGGCGTGCAGTCGGGTGCGATCGAGCCCGTCGCCGCGGTCGAGTCGTTCGAGGGCGCGAAGGTCGTGCTCGCCGACGGCGCGCGCGTCGAGCCGGACGTCGTCATCGCGGCGACCGGGTACCGGCGCGGGCTCGAACCGCTGGTGGGCCACCTCGGCGTCCTCGACGCGCGAGGTCTGCCGCGTGCGCACGGCCCCCGGCCGGCGCGGCCCGGCCTGTACTTCACCGGCTACACCAACCCGATCAGCGGCATGTTCCGCGAGCTGCGGATCGACGCCGAGCGCATCGCGCGGGCGGTGGCGCGCTCGCGCGGCTGAGCGTCGTCGCGACGGCGACGCGGGACCCGCGCGCCCGACGACGCCCCGTCAGGACACCGCGTCGCGGACGCGCTCGATCATGTCCGTCTCACGCGCGCTCACGCGTTCGGCGTGGAATCCCATGAAGCCGCCCTCCTTGGCGGCGTCCGCGGCGTCCTGCGCCGTCCGGACGAGCCACGCCCCGAACGCCGACGCCTCCTCCGCGGTCGCCTTCGCGGCCACGAGGGCGTACACCTCGCGCAGCTCGGCGACGACCTGCTCACCCGGCGACGAGCCGGCGGCGGTCGGCCGATATCCCTGGGCGGGGTTGTGACGCTCCTGCAGCTGGGCCTGGATGTCGAGCGCGACCTCGGCGAGCAGCTGCTCGCGCGTCGGCGGGTTGGTGGCCGACCGGACGGAGGCCATCGACTCCTTCGCGGCCTCGATGGGGCCGCCCGGGTCTGCCAGCGAGATCGCCATCCCGGCGACGAAGGGTGCGCGGACGACGCGTGCCCACTCGTCGTCGGTGAAGTCGGACTTCCCGGTCATCGTGCGTCCTCCCCGTGGTCGGCGCGCCCCACGATGCCACGGGTCGTCAGCGGTCGCCCGTGCTCGCCGCCGCCGTGCCGCCGAGACGCTCGGCGCGCGCGACGATCGCCGGGGTGCCGACCAGGGGGATGACCACGACCGCGAGGGACAGCGCTCCGACGACGCGCAGGTCGACCGCCGGCACCACGGGTCCGAGGAGACCCAGCGTCGTGCCGGTCAGCGCGGGGACGACGAGGCCCGCGAACCCGAGCAGCAGCAGCACGAGCACCGTGGAGAGCGGGGGACCACCGGTGGACGCCTCCGCGACGGACCGGACGTACGAGCCCGCGTCCTGCGCCACCAGGCCGGCGGCCGACGATGCGGCCCGCACGGACGACGTGGCGCCGTCGACGAGCAGCGTGTCCGGTCCCACCGTGACGCCGGCGCCGCGCAGGCCCTCGTCCGACACGAGCAACGTCCCGGCGCGAGCCCGCGGTCGAACACGGCGACGACGCGTGCGGTCGACGGCCGGCCGTCGAGCCGCCAGGTGACCGTGTCGCCGAGCCCGGCTCCGAGCTCGACGCGACCGTCGGTGCCGAGCGCGACGGTGCCGGGCTGCTCGAGCGCCCGCAGGCGTGGCCGGTGCTGGTCGAGCGGCTGCTCCGGCACGCGTCCGCCGGTCCGACGGAGGGCTGACCCCGGGTCAGGAGGACCCGGGCAGCGGGCCCCACGGCAGCGGCTCGACGGGCCACGGCGTCTGTCGCGAGGCCGCCCGGCGTACCAGGACCACACCCCCGGTCGTCGCGCCCACCGCGATCAGTGCGGACACCCACGGCGAGCCGACGACGAGCACGGCGATCGTCACGACGAGCCCGACGAGCACGCCGACCCCGAGGGCCGGGCCGCGGCGCAGCGCACCCGCGGCACCCCCGAGCAGCCCGAGCGCCACGGCGAGCACGGTCACGAGCGCGACCACCTGGCCCACGACCACCAGCTCGTCGGCCCCGGGCAGGCTCCGCCACGACAGGTCGAGCGCGAGCGCACCGGCCAGCACGGCGCCGGCGGCGACCAGCAGCGCCACCCCGGTCGCCCGGCGTGCCGCGCCCAGCTCGGCCCCGGCTCGCCGTCCCGCGGCGGCGACCACCGTGATCGCCGCGGCGGCACCGACGAGCAGCCCCAGCGGCAGCGGCGCGCGCGGCGTGTCCGGGCGGGTGGGGACCGGCACGACGGGTGCGGGCGCCCCGGTCGTCGGGTGGCCGAGGCGCTCCCACGACCCGTCCTCGTGCCGCAGGGCCAGCCCGTCCGTGCCGTTCGCGGCGAGCACCCGGAAGCCGTCCGGGGTCGGGAGCACCGCGACCTGGCGGGTGGTCACGGTGCCCGCCGGGGCGTCGTAGCGCGCGGCGAGAGCGGGAAGGACCTCGTCGGGCACCGACCAGTCGACGTCCCAGGTGCGGCCCCCGTCCGTGCTGCGCTCGACGCCGAGCCGCCCTCCCGTCGCGTCGCCCGGCAGCGGCCGGTAGCACTCGTCCGGTCGGGCCGGGACGCACGCGGCGTCCTCGGGCGTGCCCCGGAGCGCCGCGTCCGCGAGCGCGCGCACCTCGTCGTCGGTCGCACGGCTCCACGCCGTGCCGTCGGTCGACCGGAGCCCGCTGCCGTCCTCGAGACGGACGACGACCGTGTCGTCCACGACGTCGACCGACCGCACCTCGTCCGGCGGCGGGGGCGCGGACGTCGCGACCGTCGCGAGCACGGCGACGGGGAGGACGACCAGCCATCGGGCAGGTGCGCGGTCGCGCGGCGCGGCGCCAGGCGTCGGGCCGCGGGCGCCGACCCACCACGCGGCCACGAGGACCGGCAGCGCGAGCAGGTCGCCCGGGTCGCGCAGCACGACGCCGGGCGCGTCGACGAGCGACCACGCGGCGGACGCGACCGCGGCGCCGGTCGTCGTGACCTTCACGACGGTGAACAGGACAGCGACGACGGCGACGGCCACGGCGGCCACGGCGCCCGGCGGTCGGCGTCGCCCCGCGACGGACAGCACGACCGCGACGAGCGGCGGCGCGACGAGGAGCCCGGCGGCGTCGGACAGCTTGCCGGTCCACCACCCGCCCACCGCGCTCTTGAGCACGTGGTCGTTGACGAGCAGCACCACGACGGCGAGGCACGTCGACGGGTGGGACAGCCAGCACAGCGCGTCGTCGGCACGTCGACGGTCGCCCGCGTCGGTCATGCGTCCTCCAGGTCGTCGTGCCGGCAGCCGCAGCGTGCCGCACGCGCGCGCCTGCGCGGGCGTCCGAGACCGAACCGTGACGACACCGTCACCCGTCTGCCGCGCGCCGGCCGGGCGGTCGACCGGCCGGGCGCCGACCGCTCAGGGGGTGCAGCCGACCGGTCCGGCGGGCGGCGGGGTGCCCGTGCCGAGGAACCCGTAGACCGTCGAGCGGCCGGCCGCGAGGGTGCCGTTCCACTCCGCGTTGCGGACGACGAGCACGCCGTCCGTCGTCGTGGCGACACCGGACCACAGCTGGGTCACCGCACCGCCGGCCGGGAGCGCGCGGCTCGTCGTCCAGCGCGTCAGCGGCGTGATCGCGGTGACCTCGACCGACGCCTGGTAGCCGCCGGGCCAGGTGCCGCCGACGGTGAGGGTCGCGCGGCACCCCGCGGGGGGCATGGTGTGGGTGACGGTCGGTGACGGGGACGGCGTGGGGGTCACGGTGGGCGTCGTCGTCGGCGTGGGCGTGACGGTCGGCGTCGGGCTGGGCGTGGGCCCGTTGCCCAGCCCCAGCCCGCGCAGGAAGGTGGTGAGCTGCGCCGCGATGACCTCGTGGTCGTGCACCGACGGGTGCCAGTGGCAGCCGCCGTAGTCGAGGCCGGCGCCGCTGTAGTACCAGTAGCGCACCCGGTCGTCGCCGTCGGCGCGGCGCTCGTCGACCACGCGCTGCGCCAGGTCGGGCAGGTCGGTGCCCGTGTGGACGTCCGTGGCGCTCACGACGAGGTACGTGTCCGGCCCGTATCGCTCGCGGAGCGTGTCGAGGTAGCCGTGGTAGGCCGCGACCCACGCCTCGCGCAGCGCGGTCGTCGTCGGCCACGCCTCGTTCGCGTTCAGGGGCGTCGAGAAGTCGTTGATCCCCAGCCCGACGACGACGGCGTCGGGGTGCCAGGACGCCGGACGGACCCAGGGCGCGTCGACGAACGGCAGGGCCCGGTCCTCGTAGGTGCGGTAGCTCGTGCCGGGCTCGCCGCCCGCGTAGTTGCGCACCATGCCGCGACCCGAGAACGCGTTCACCTGGTAGTCGGCGCCGAGCGCTCGGGCGGTGAGCGCGCCGAAGGACAGGTCGGCGTTCGTCGTCCGCGTGACCTCGTCGCCCGTGCACTCGCGGCTCGCCGACGTGCTGCCGTACCCGGCGGTGTACGAGTCGCCGACGAGCTCGAGCTGCAGGTCGCGCGCGGGCGGCGCGGACAGGACCTGCGAGCCGTCGACGGGCACGAACCCGCCGAACGTGCTGGTGGCCCACGGGACCTCGCTGCGCTTGACGACGCGCACCGTGTGGTCGCCCGCGCTCAGGCCGGTCACCCGGTACGTCGTCGAGCCCGGGGTGACGAGCGTCGCGACGGTGCGACCGTCGACGGCGACGTCGTAGTCGCCGTACGCGTCGTCGAGCACGACGCCCACGCCCGTGCCGCGGAACCGTCCCTCGAAGTAGACGCCCGGCCACGCGTGCTGCCAGGTGCTGCCGGCGGCGACGACGCGCCCCGCGGTGTGCACGGTGGCGCCGAGGCCGTCGTCGGCGGGCGCGGCGGCGGCGCCGGGTGCCAGCGCGACGACGGTCGCGATCGCGGTGAGCGTCAGGGCGGTGCGCAACGGTCGCACGCGGGTTCCCTTCGTCGACGGGTACCGGCCCGGGTGGGCGGCGGCGCCCCCTGCCTACCGAGCGCGGGACGCCGCGCGACACCCGGTGAAGCGATTCGACGATCCGCGCGCCGGCCGCGGCACGCGGGGGACCGTGGTCCGGGCGGGGCGCCTGCGCCACCTACGCTGTGCGGCGATGATCTCTCGTGTCGAAGGCGCGTACCTGGGTGCGGTCCGGGCGTTCCAGAACCCGATGCTGGACCTGCTGCACAAGCGGCACGCCCCGCTCGTCGTCGCGCTGCTCTCCGTGACGTTCACCGCCGAGCGCCCGACGGTCGCCGTCGCCGACGCGCACACCGAGATCGGCGACGCCCTCGACCAGCTGCGGGCAGCGGGCCACGGCGACACCCTGCCGAGCGGCGGTGCGCGCGAGCTGTGCCGGCAGTGGGCCGAGGCGGGCTGGCTGGTCCGCCAGGTGCTCGACGACGACGTCGAGGTCTACCGGTTGTCGGCGCACGCCGTCGGTGCGCTCGAGGTCGCGGGACGTGCGGGCGGCACCCGGGCACGCGTGTCGCAGTCCCGGGTGCGGACGCTGCTCGACGCGGTCGAGCGGCTCGCGCAGGACGCGGACCCCGACGTGCTCGTGCGGATGGCCCGGCTGGACGCCGAGATCGGCCGCCTGCAGGCCGAGCTCGACCGTGTCCAGCGCACGGGCACGGTCGAGACGGTCGACGACGAGGAGCTGCTCGAGGAGGCCGAGAACGTCCTGCACCTCGTGCGCGAGCTCCCCGCGGACTTCGCGCGCGTCGCGGAGTCGATCAAGGCGATGCAGCGCGACGTCGTCGCCGCGCTCCGGCAGGACGAGCGCCCCACGGGCGACGTGCTGCGCGAGTACCTCGCACGCGGCGAGCAGGTCATGGAGTCGACCGCGGAGGGCCGCGCGTTCGCCGGGGCGCTGCGGCTCATCGGCGACCCGCAGCGGCTCGACGAGCTCGCCGCGCAGCTCGACGTCGTGCTGCGGCACCGGTTCTCCCGCCGCCTCGGACCGCAGCAGCGCACCGAGCTGCGCGAGGTCGTGCGGCGCATCGAGCAGGGGCTCGACCAGGTGTTCGCCGCCCAGCGCGAGGCGTCGTCCGTCATCACGTCGCAGGTCCGCCACCACGACCCGCTGCGCGACCGGCAGGTCGACGCGCTCCTGCGCGACGTCATGACGGGCCTGCAGGCGTGGATGCCCGACGCGCGGCGCTTCCAGCCGGTCGACCCGCTGCGCCGACTCCCGGTCGCCGACGTCGAGCACCTGCGGCAGACGACCGGCGCGCTCCAGCCCCCGGAGCCGCCCGCGCCGCTGACGGACTGGGACGACGACGGCGACGTCGCGAGCGGCGACGCCCTCGCGTGGGGCGGGCCGCACTACGCCGAGCTCGACGCGCACCTCGCGGCCTTCGCGACCGACGCCCGCACGGCGGACGCGGACCGTGCGACCGGCGGTGTGGACGTCGCCGCGGTGTTCGACGCCGCCCCGGACGCCCTGCGCCGGCCCGTGGACCTCCTCGGTCTGCTCGAGCTCGCGCACGCCCACGGCATGACCGAGACCGACCGCGTCGCGCTCGTCGACGCGGTCCGGCCCGACGGCGCCCGCCGACGCCTCGCGTTCGGCGGCGTCACGATCCGCACGAAGGACGACACCGATGACTGACGCCCCGACCGTCGCGACCGACGCCGACGCGCAGGACGGCGCCGTCGACCAGCCGGACGCGGCCGACGCGCCCGACGCCACGGACCTGCCGGACGCGCTCGACGACGTCGACGCCGACGACGACGGGACGCCCGACGAGCGCGGCGGTTTCATCGCGCCCGTGCCGATGGAGGAGGACCCCGCGGAGCTGTTCGCGGGCGACTCCGGCACGCTCGGCGCCGACGTCCGCCGCGTGCTGGTGCGCCTGCTGCAGCGCCGGTTCCTCGTGGCCGACCGCAACCGCGCGCAGTGGCGCACGCTGCTCGAGAACCAGCAGGTCATCGAGTCGCGGCTGCACGACCTGTTCGTGCACCTCGTCGTCGACCACGACCGCGGCATCGCGTACAAGCGGCAGGTCCGGTCGGCCGAGCTCGACGTCCCGGTGCTGCTCCGCGACGACGCGTACTCGCGCGCCGAGACCCTCGTCCTCGTGCACCTGCGCACGGTGTTCCAGCGCGAGCGCGGCGCGGGGGAGACGTCGGTGCGCGTCGACGTCGAGGAGATCGAGCAGACCGCGCTCACGTACTTCGACCCCGACGACACGAACGTCGCGAGCCACCAGCGCGAGATCCGCGCGGCGGTCGCGCGGCTCGCGAAGGAGGGGCTGATCGAGGAGGAGTCGGAGGGGCGGTTCCGCGTGACGCCGCTCGTCGAGGTCGTGCTGAGCAACGAGCGGCTCACCGAGCTGCGCGCGTGGCTCGCTGCCCAGGTCCGCGGCGGCGCGAGCGAGGAGGACGTCCGATGACGATGGTCGACACGCTGTTCGGACTGATCCCCGAGGCGTCGACGGGGCAGCAGTGGGTCGCGCGCGACCTGCAGCTCGTGAACTGGGGCGGCTACGACGGCCACCACCGCGTGCGGCTCGCGTCCACCGCGACGCTGCTGTCGGGCGGCTCGGGGTCGGGCAAGTCGACGCTCATGGACGCGTACATCGCGCTGCTCATGCCGCACACGACGCCGTTCAACGGCGCGTCGAACGGCGGCGTCGTGGGGCGGCCGCGCGGCAAGGACCAGCGGAACATCCTGTCCTACGCGCGCGGCAAGCTCGACGAGTCGCGCACCGACGAGGGCAGCACGCGGCAGCGGGTGCTGCGCGGCGACGGGCGCGACACGTGGTCGGCGATCGCGATGACGTGGACCGACCAGGGCGGTACCGAGCTCACGGCCGTGCGTGCCTGGTACGTGCCGTCGGCGGCCCGGACGCTCGAGGAGGTCGTCGCGGTCCGCGCGACGCGCGACGGGTCGTTCGACCTGCGCGCGCTCGAGGCCGCCGCGGCGCACCGGTTCGCCCGTCCCGCGCTCACCGAGGCCGGCCTCACGGTCTTCGACACCGACCGCGACCTCACCGCACGCCTGCACGCGACGCTCGGCATCGGCGCGTCCGGCGACGGGGCCAAGGCCGTCGCGCTGCTCGGACGCATCCAGGCCGGGCAGCAGATCACGACCGTCGACGCGCTCTACAAGGCGATGGTGCTCGAGGAGCCCGACACGTACGCGACGGCCGACGCCGTCGTCGAGCAGTTCGACAAGCTGTCCGGCACGCGCGACCAGATGGTCACCGCGCGCCAGCAGGTCAAGGCGCTCGAGCCGATCCGGACGCTGCGCGCCGAGATCGACGAGGCCGCCGACCGGCTGCGCGTCATCGACGAGATCGGCACGTTCGACGAGCCCGCGTCGCCCGCCGCGCTCTGGAAGCACGAGCGCCGCCTCGACCTGCTGCGCGACGCCGAGGCGGACCTGCAGCGTCGTCAGCACCGCGCGCGCGACCACGTCGCCGAGACGCAGGCCCGCATCGCCGCGGCCCGCTCGGAGCTCGACGGTGTCAAGGAGACGCTGTGGTCGTCGGGCGGCGACCGCCTCGCGCACGCGCAGCGTGAGCTCGCCGCGACCGAGGCCCGTGCGCAGGAGGTCGCCCGCGCCCGCACGCGGCTCGACGACCTGCTGCGCGCCGCCCTGCCGGGCGAGACCGTCACGAGCGAGGCCCAGCTCGCCGACCTCGTCGCCCGGGCGCACACCGCGCTCGCGGACGGGGGCGCACGACGCCGGTCGTTCGACGAGCTCGCCGACGCGCGCTCGGAGCGCAAGGAGGCCGCCGCCGACCTGGCCGACCTCCAGGCCGAGCGGCGCGACGTCGAGCGGCGCCGGGACAACGTGCCGCGCGACCTGCACGCCGCGCGCGCCGCGCTGGCCCAGGCGGCCGGCCTGACGCCGGACGACCTGCCGTTCGTCGCGGAGCTCGTCGAGGTGCGCACCGAGCACGAGCCGTGGCGCGACGCGTTCAACCTCGCCCTCGGCGGCTTCGCGACCGTCCTGCTGATCGACGCGGCGCACCTGCGGGCGTTCCGCGCGGCGATCGACACCGTGCCGACGGCCCGTCGCATCCAGTTCCAGGGCGTCCCGACCGGCGGCCCCGACGACGTCGCGCTCGACTCGCGCACGCTGCCCGGGCGGCTCGACTTCCGTGCGGGCCCGTTCACCGCGTGGCTGCGCAGCGAGCTCGCGCAGCGCTTCGACTACGTGTGCGTCGACACCCCCGGCGAGCTCGCGCAGCACGCCAAGGCACTGACGCGGACCGGACAGGTGTCGCAGGGCACGCGTGGCGCGCACGGCGGGCAGGGGCACGCGAACGTGCTCGGCTTCACCAACACGCGGCGCCTCGCGTTCCTCGACCAGCAGATCGCGCGCGCGCAGCAGCGGCTCGACCTGGCCGCCGCGCGCGTCGTGGAGGCGGAGGCGCACCTCGACGACGGCGACGCGCGACGGCGCGCGTACGAGCAGGTCGTCGCCGTGACGTGGGAGCAGGTCGACGTCGCCGCGGTCGAGTCGACGCGCGCCCGGTGGGCGCAGGTCGTCGACGAGGTCACCGCGGGGAACCCCCAGATCGCCGACCTGCAGCGCCGCGCC
This sequence comes from Cellulomonas sp. H30R-01, assembly GCF_010119915.1. Classification (NCBI taxonomy): domain Bacteria; kingdom Bacillati; phylum Actinomycetota; class Actinomycetes; order Micrococcales; family Cellulomonadaceae; genus Cellulomonas; species Cellulomonas sp. H30R-01. The sequence continues at coordinate 1,291,802 of NZ_CP048210.1, forward strand.
GACGAGCTCGACACGACCATCACGGCGCTCACCGAGCTGCTCGGCCGCACCAAGGCGGACGCGCAGGCGCTCGGCGAGCAGTGGTCGACGACGACCGACGAGGTCGACGCCGCGCAGCGGGCTCTCGACGAGGCGACCGCGTCCGGCACGACGGTCGGCGCTGCGCAGCGCGCGTACGTCGAAGGGCTGCTCGACGGCGGGCCCGAGGCGCCCGCGCCCGCGCCCGACGCGGTCGACGCGCTGCGGGCGCTCGACGACGTGCTCGCCCGTGCCAACGCCCTGCTGCTCGCCGACCGGCAGGCCGCGCAGCAGCGCATCGGTGCCGCCCGCGACGCGCTGCGCCGCACGTTCGAGACGTTCGTCGAGCGCTGGCCCGACCCGAACCTCGGCACCGACCCCGACGCGTCGTACGCGGACTTCGTGCGCGTGCTCGTCGACCTCGAGACCAGCGGGCTGCACGAGCTCGAGGCCGAGTGGCGCCGCAGCCTCCTGCGGCTGTCCGGCAACGACCTCGCCGACCTGCACAGCGCGCTCGCGCGGTCGGTCCGGGAGATCAAGGAGCGCATCCGGCCGGTCAACGACATCCTCGCCGACCTGCCGTTCGCCGACGACGACCACCGGCTGCGGATCGACGCGCGCGACACGCAGTCGACCGTCGTCGCCCGGTTCCGCAAGGAGCTGCGCGACCTGCGCGAGGTCCTCGCGACCGACGCGACCGACGCGGAGCGCGAGCGCCGGTACGTGCGGATGGCGAAGGTCGTCGACCGGATCCGCCGCACCGCGCCCGACTTCGCCGACCTCGTCGACGTGCGACGGCACGTGCGGCTGTCGGCCGAGAAGGTCGACCTCGAGGGCCGGCACGTCGCGCTGTACGACCACATCGGCGAGAAGTCCGGCGGTGAGTCGCAGGAGCTCGTCGCGTTCATCGTCGGCGCGGCGCTGCGCTACCAGCTCGGCGACGCGGGCGCCGAACGCCCCCGCTACGCGCCCGTGTTCCTCGACGAGGCGCTCATCAAGGCCGACGCCCGGTTCACCGGGCGCGCGATCGGTGCGTGGCGCGGGCTCGGCTTCCAGCTCGTCATCGGCGCGCCCAACGACAAGTTCAGCGCGCTCGAGCCGCACGTCGACCTCGCCTACGTCGTCCTCAAGGACGCGTCGGGGCGGTCGCGCACCAAGCCGGTCGTCGGCGTCCCGGACGGCACGACGACCCCCTGACGCGCGCGACGCCGGGCACCGTCACGACGTGCCCGGCGTCACACGCGCTTCGCCCGGCGGCCGGGACGGAGGTCCCACGCGGGGGCGACGGCGGACGGCGGCGGCCGGACGCGTCACCCGTTCGCCGCACGCGGGCGCTTCACCGCGGCCCGCGCAGCCGGGAGCGTCGGTCCGTCGCGTGCGGACGCGGCGCAGGCGACAGCCCCGGGAGCGACGTGCGACAAGCGACAGGCGTGGTCCCGACGTCCGAGGAACGGACGTTCGGCCGCGAGGAGATCATCGTCTCGAAGACCGACCCGCAGGGGCGGATCACGTACGCGAACGACGTGTTCGTGCGCGTGTCCGGCTACCGGCGCGACGAGCTGCTCGGGCGGCCGCACTCGCTCATCCGGCACCCGGACATGCCGCGCGCGATCTTCCGCACGCTCTGGGACACCGTGAAGCAGGGGCAGGAGATCTTCGCGTACGTGAAGAACCTCGCCGCGGACGGCGCGTACTACTGGGTGCTCGCGCACGTCACGCCGTCGACCGACGAGACCGGCGCGACCGTCGGCTACCACTCGAACCGGCGGCTGCCCGACCCCTCCGCGGTGCGCGCCGCCGAGGAGCTGTACGCCGTCCTGCTGGCGGAGGAGAGCCGGCACGCCACGGGCAACGCCGCGGTCGACGCGTCGTCGGCCGTGCTCGCCGACCTCCTCGCGGGCGACGGGACCACGTACGACGCCTGGGTGTGGGACATCATCAACAGCCACGGCGGCACGCGATGAGGCGGCCCGTGAGGGCCTCCGCCGCGCCGCCCGCACCGACCGCGCCGGCCGTCGACCCGGCCGTGCTCGCCCCGCTCGTCGAGACGCTGCGGCGCGCGTCGTCAGGCGACCTCGAGGCCCGCGTGCCGGAGCAGACCGACCCGACGCTCGCCGAGCTGGGCGACCGGCTCAACGGGCTGCTCGACGTGGTCGACGCGTTCGTCCGCGAGTCCGGCGCAGCGCTCACCGCGTCGGCCGAGGGCCGTTTCCACCGCACGCTCATCGAGCGCGGCATGCCGGGCGCGTACCGCGACGGCGCCCGGCGGATCAACTCCGCGCGCGACGTCATGCGCGACGCCGACGAGGCCGCGCACCGCGAGGAGGAGGTGCGCCAGGACATGGGCGCGCAGGCCGTCGAGGTGTCGCAGCACGTCGCCGCCGCGTCCACCGAGCTCGGTGCGTCCGCGCACGCGCTGCGGCACGCCGTCCGGCAGGGCGTCGACGAGCTCGAGTCGACCGTCGCGCTCGTGGCCCGGCTGCGCGAGGCGTCGTCGACGATCGGCGCCGCCGTCACGCTGATCCAGGACGTGTCCGCCAAGACCCGCCTGCTCGCGCTCAACGCGACGATCGAGGCCGCACGGGCCGGCGACCGGGGACGCGCGTTCGGGGTCGTCGCCGACGAGGTCAAGTCGCTGTCCGACCGCGTCGCCGCGTCGTCGGCCGAGATCGCGGAGCAGGTCGAGGAGGCGCAGCAGGCGTCGCGGGACGTCGACGCGTCGATCGGGCGGGTCGCCGGGCTGATCGCGGAGATCGACGACGCCGCAGCGGGCGTCGCCGAGGCCGCGGGGCACGACGCGGGCGGACTGGCCCGGATGGCGGAGACCCTGCGCGCCGACGTCGGCCGCTTCGCGGGCTGACGCACGGCCGGTGCACGTCCGCCCCCTGGCCCGTCCCGTGGTCGCGCCCCTACCGTGGGCGCATGGCCCGTGGTGACGCACCCGCGTCGAGCGTCGAGGAGTACCTGGACGCGCTGCCGCCCGACGACGCCCGCGCGCTGCGGCAGGTGCGCGACGTGCTCCTGGAGCTCGTGCCCGACGCGGGCCAGGTGATCTCCTACCAGGTGCCGTGCGTCACCTACCGCGGGAAGGCGCTCGTCAGCCTCTCGCAGTCCCGGAACCACCTGAGCCTGCACGTGCAGGACCCGCCGCTGGCACGCGCGCTCGCCGACGAGGTCACCGAGGGCCGCTGGTCGGGCGCGACGCTGCACTTCACCGCCGCCGCCCCGCTGTCCCGCGCGACCCTCGAGCGCGTCGTCCAGGGACGCGTGGCGGCGGTCGACGCCCGGCTCGCGGCCCGCGGACGCTGACGGAGCGGCCCGGTGGCGACGTGGGAGGAGATCGAGGCCGCGGTCACCGCGCTGCCCGACACCGCCGAGCCCACCCCGCGCCGCTGGACCGCGCACGGGCGCGGGCTCGTGTGGGAGCGACCGCTGCGACGCTCGGACCACGAGGCGCTCGGCCCCGACGCGTGGCCGGGTGAGATCGTGTGCGTCCGCACGCCCGACCTGGACGCGAAGGACGCGCTGCTGGCGTCGGCGCCCGAGGTCTGGTTCACGACACCGCACTTCCACGGGTATCCCGCGGTGCTCGCGCGCCTCGAGCGGCTCGACGCGGACGAGGCCGCAGAGGTCGTGACCGACGGGTGGCTGTCGCTCGTGCCCAAGCGGACCGCGCGGGCCTGGCTCGACGCCCACCCGGAGGTGGCCCCCGGCTGACACCGGCGGGTGCTGCTGGGCGCTCGTCCAGCGCGTGAGAGGATCGCGCGACCGACCCCCGGAGGACCCCGCGTGAGAACCAGCCGCCTGCTGCTGCGCCGTGCGCGCGCGCAGGTCGGGCTCCTCGCTCTCGTCGCCCTCCTCGTCGCGGTCGTCGCCGCCACGGTCGCCGGGACGCTCGCCGCGACGCTCGGCGGGGCACGCGACGGCGCGCGTGACGCGCTCGACGCGGCCGGCCCCGACGGTGCGCTCCAGGTGTCGACCCGGCGCGACGCCGACGACCCGGACGGCCAGCGTGCCGCCGCCGACGACGCGCTGCGCGACGCGCTCGGCGACCGGCCGGTGCACGTGTCCCGGACGCTGCGCTCGCTGTCGCTCGCCGTCACCGCACCCGACGGCTCCGACCGCACGCTCGTGCTCGCGACCGAGCCGGACCTCGCGGACGTCGCCCACGTCGTCGACGGTGCGTGGCCCGCGGGTGCCGGCGGCACGGCGGGCACGGTCGACGACCCCGACCCGACGGCGCTGCACGCGGGGGCCGCCGACGCGCTCGGCGCGCACGTCGGCGACGCGCTCGTCGTGACGGCGGACGGGGGAGCGACGCGCGTGCTGCGCGTCGTCGCCACCTGGCGCCCCGACGACCCGTCGGACCCGCGCTGGGTGGGTGACGCGCTGGGCCCGGCGGTCGTCGACGAGCGGGTCCTCGCCGCGGTCCCCGGCATCGACCTCGTCCGCTGGACCGTCGTCCCCGCGCTCGACCGTGTCGGCCCCGGCGACCTCACGCCCGTCGCCGACGGGCTCGACCGGTTCGTCGCGGACGCGCAGACGTCGGTCCAGTCCGGGGGCCTGTCGACGACCGGCGCTCTCGTGGACACGTTGCGCCGCACCGACGCGGCCCTGACCGCGGCCTCCGCCGTCACCGGGGCGGCCCTCGCGCTCGTCGCCGTGGTCGCCGTCGTCGCGCTCGCCCAGGTCGCGCGTCTGCTCGGGGCGGTGCGCGCGACCGAGACGACCGTGCTGCGCTCGCGCGGCACGACCGTCGGCCAGCTCACGGCCGCCGCGGCCGTCGAGGCGGTCGTCGTGTGCGTCCCGCCCGCGCTCGGCGGCGCCCTGGTCGCCGCCGCCCTGGTCGGCCGCGGCACCGAGCCTGCCGTGGTGGTCGCCGCCGCGCTCGGGGTCGTCGTCGCGGGCCTCGTGACCCTCACGCTCGGCGCCCGCGGCGCCGCCGCGCGCGCCGGTGACCGCAGCGACCCCGCCGGCCGTCGGTCCCGGACGGTCGCGACCGGCGGCGTCGTCCTGGTCGTGCTCGCGGCAGGGCTCGCGACGTGGCGCCTGGTCCGCTCGTCGGGCGCAGCGGCACGCGTGGCCGACGGCGCCGCGGGCGCGCCGACGGCCACTGCCGAACCCGCGGCCGTCGGCGCCGTCCCGCTGGGCGTCCTCGCCGTGGCGCTGCTCGCGGCGGCGCTGCTGCCGTGGGTGACCGGGGCCGTCGCGCGCCTGGTCGGCCCACGGTCGGGCCTCGTGGTCCCGCTCGCGGCGCGCCAGGTCGCACGGCGTGCCGCCGTCTACTCGGTGCCCGTCGTCCTCCTGACGCTCGCGACGGCGACCGGTGCGCTGGCCGCGGTGCACGTCGGGACGACCGACGCGCAACGGCGCACGGCGGCGGCCGCGGCCACCGGTGCCGACGTGCGCCTCGTCCTGACCGACGTGCCGCCGCCCGCGGTGGACGCGACGCCGCCGACCGCCGGCCTCGCCGCGCTGCCCGGCGCCGACGGCGTCCCCGTGCTGCGCGCGACCGCCGGATCGGCGTCGCGGGTGGGCACGCTGCTCGCGCTGCCGACCGACGACGCCGCGGCCGTCCGCACCGACGGCGTCCCCGGCCTGCGCGGCGCGCTCGCCGACCTCGCACCTGCCGCCGGGTGGCCCGTCCCCGCGGGTTCGACGGCCGTACGCGTCACCGCGGACGTCGACGGTGCCGCGACGGCCGCGCGCCTGTGGTGGGCCGGCCCGGACGGCGTCCTGCGGGCCGCCACCGCGAGCGGTGCGGCCGGCCGCTGGTCCGCCGTGCCGCCCGGCCCGGGAGCCTGGACGGTGCAGGGCGTCGAGCTCGCCACCGGCGGGTCGGCCCGGCAGGTCGTGGTCACGGAGGTCGTGGCCGACGGCCCGGACGGACCCGTCGACCTGCTCGGTGCGGGACCGTGGGCCGTCGCCGTGCCCGGCCAGGATCCGCTCGTCGTGACCGCGGACGGCCCCACCGTGACGCTCCCCAGCACGGGCGCCGCCGTGGCGGTCGTGCGCGTGCTGCCCGGCGCCGCCGCGCCCCTGCCGCTCGTCGTCTCCGCGGACTGGGCGGCGGCCGACGGCCTCGCGCCCGGCTCCCCGCTCACCGTCCGCGTGGACGACCACCCGGTCGACGCGGTGGTGGCCTCCGTGCAGCCGGTCGTCCCCGGTGCCCCGGGACGCGCCGCGCTCGCCGACCTGCGCGCCGCGGGGAACGCCCTGCTCGCCACCGCACCCGTGCCGCCCACGCCGACCGAGGTCTGGTACCCGGCCGGCGACCCGAGCGCGACCGCCGACGCCGTCCGTTCCGCCGTCGCCGACCGCGCGCTGCGCGCCACCGTCACCACCGCCGCCGCGCCCGCCGACGACCCCCTCACACGCAGCGCCGGTGCCGCGCTCGTCGTCGCGGCCGCGTGCGCGCTCGCGGTCGCGCTCCCGGGTGTCGCCGCGGCGGTGCTCGCGCTCGGTCGCGCGCGCCGCGCCGAGGTCGGGGTCCTGCACGCGCTCGGTGTCGCACCCCGCACGCAGGGGCGCGGCCGGCGCGCGGAGACCGGGACCGTCCTGGGGCTCGCCGTCGTCGTGGGCGCGCTCGGCGGCCTGCTGCTCGGCGTCGCGCTCGGGCCCGCACTCGTGCGGGTCGTCGCGACCGGGCCCGCTGCGCTCGTCGTCGCGCCGGCCGTGCAGCCCGGCGTCCTCGCCGCCCTCGTCGGCGCCGCCGCGCTCGGCTGCGCGCTCGTCGCGCTCGGTGACGGCGCGCGCGTCCGCCGGCACGCCGTCACCGCGACCGTGCGGGAGGACGCCCGATGACCACCGCCACGTCCGCACGCGCGGACCGCCGCGGCGGGCGGCCCGCACTGTCGAGCGCACGGCTCGCGGCCCGCCAGCTGCGCACCGACCCCACGACCGCGGTGCTCGTCGTCCTCGCGACGTTCGTCGCCGCGTGCGTCCTCGCGGCCTGGCCGCGCACCGTCGACCGCGTCGTGGGGACCGACCAGGCCGACGGCGTCGGCCGGCTCGTCGCGACGCGGGTCGACCCGACGCGCGCGTCGTCGTGGCTCGTCGACACCGGCGGCGGCTCGGCCGACGCGCTCGACGACCTCGCCGCGCAGCGGGACGCGCTGGCCGCGACGGTCGCGTCCGCGGGCCCCGCGCTGCGCCCGCTGCTCGGCGAGGCCCGCGTCGTGCTGTCCACGGACCGCTGGGTGGCCGACCGCGGGCCGCGCGACGTCGGCATCGCCGAGCTCACGGTCGGCGTCCGCGTCGACGAGCGGCTGCCCGACCTCGTGACCGTGGCCGACGGCCGCCTGCCCGCACCCGCCGACGTCGACCCGCTCGCCCCGGGAGCGCCGCCGCGCACCGGCACCGGTCCGGACGCCCCGCTCGAGGTCGCGCTCTCGGTCGCGTCCGCCGAGCGCATCAGCTGGCAGGTCGGCGAGCTGCGCACGCTGCAGGGCGGCACCGGTGTCACGGCGGTGCTCGTCGGGACGTTCGAGGCCGCGGACGCCGCCGACCCGACCTGGGCGCACCTCGACTCGACGTTCGCGCCGCAGGTCGTCGAGGACCCGGATGCCGGCACGCTCGTCACGGTGTTCCCCTACGCCGACCCCGGCGCGCTGCCCGTCCTCGCGGTATCCGGGCCGCTCTCCTCGACGACCTGGTTCCCGCTCGAGACCGGTTCCGTCGCGACGACCGACCGTGCCGCGCTCCTGACCGACCTGCGCGCGTTCCGCACCGCGACCGCGACCGACACCGAGCTCGACGCCGCGCTGCAGGCGCTCGAGCCCCGGCAGCGGCTCGTCGTCACGGTGCTCGGCGTGCTCGCCGCCGGACCCGCGGGCGTCGCCCTCGGTGTGCTGTGGCTCGCGGTGGCGCTGGGCGTCGAGCGACGACGGGCCGCACTCGTCCTGCTGCGCGCCCGGGGCGCGTCGACCGTCCTGGTCGGCGGTCTGGGCGCGGGGCAGGGCCTCGTGCTCGGCGTGCCCGCGGCCGTCGCCGGCGTGCTCGTCGCCGTCGCCCTCACCCCGGGCCCGACCACGCCGACCGACCTCGCCGTCCCGCTCGCCACGGGTCTCGCGCCCGCCGCGCTGCTCGGTGTGGCCGGTGCGCGCGTGCGGGCGACGCGGGCGGCGCTGTCGGGCGCCCGGCCCGTCGCCGCGGGCGCGGCGCGCACCGCCCGGTGGGTCGCCGAGGCCGTCGTCGTCGGTCTCGCGGTCCTCGCGGTCGTCGCCGTCCGGCAGCGCGGTCTCGCGGGGGACACCCAGGGTGTCGACCCCGTGCTGCTCGCGCTGCCGGTGCTGCTCGCGCTGGCCGTCTGCGTGGTCGTGCTGCGCGTCCTGCCCGGGCCGCTCGCGGCGCTCGCACGCGTGCTCGCGCGGCGGCGTGGGCTCGCCGGGTTCGTCGGTGCGGCGGGCGCCTCGCGGTCCCCTGCCGCGGGGCTCGCACCGGTCGCCGCGGTCGCGCTCGGCGTCGCCGTCACGACGGCGTCGCTCGTCGTGCTCGGGACCATGGACGGCGGCGCGCGCCGGGCCGCGGCCGCCGCGGTCGGGGCCGACGTCGCGGTGCAGGCGGACGGTGCCACGGCGGGCACCGTCGACGCGGTGCGTCGCACGCCCGGGGTCGCGGCGGTCGCCGCCGTCGCCGACGGGGGCGAGGTCGTCCTGCGCGCAGGCCGCGCCGGCGACGCGCTCGCGGTGCACGTCGTGGACCTCGCGGCGCTGCGCGACGTGCAGGACGGCCTGCCCGGCGTGGACCCGTTGCCCGTCGACCCGGGTGCCCCGGGCAGCGCGGACGACGCCGTCGCCGTCGTGCTCGTCGGCGACGTCGAGGTCGACCTGGACGACGAGCCCGCGCTCGACGCGGGCGGGTCGTCGGCGGGCGTCCCGGTCACGGTCCTCACGACGCGGCCGACCGTGCCCGGCGTCACGGGCCCGTCGGCGGTCCTGGTCGACGAGGCGGGCGCGCAGCGGCTGGGCCTGCGGCCCGTCGTCGAGCGGCTGCTCGTGCGGACCGCCCCCGGTGCCGACCCCGCGGTGGTCGCGGCGGACGTCGCCGACGTCGTCGCGGACGCCACCGGGGGGCGGCCGGCCACGGCGACCCGCGCTGCCGCGCTCGAGCGCGTCACGGGTGGTGCGCTCGTCGGCGGTGTCCGCACCGCGACCGCCGTGGCCACCGCCGCGTCGCTCGCGCTGAGCGCGCTCGCGCTCGGGCTCGGCGTCACGCTCGGCTCCCGGTCGCGCGGCCGCCTGCTCGCGCTGCTCACGACGCTCGGCGTGCCGACCCGCGACGCGCGTGCGCTCGTGCGGTGGGAGGTCCTGCCGTGGGCGCTCGTCGCGGTCGTCGCGGGGCTCGCGTCGGGCGCGCTGCTCGCGCCCGTGATGCTCGGGACGACCGACGTCTCGGTCCTCACGGGCGGTGCGACACCGCCGCCACCCACGCCCGGCCCGACCGGGCTCCTCGCGCTCGCCGCGACCTACGCGCTGCTCGTCGGGGGCGCGGTGCTCGCCGCCGTCGTCGGCGCGCGCCGCACGTCCGCCGTCACCGTCCTGCGGGAAGGGGAAGCATGACGACCACCACCCCCGAGATCCTCTGCGAGGACCTCGTGCGGATCTTCGTCACCGAGGGCGTCGAGGTGCAGGCGCTGCAGGGGCTCAACCTGCGCGTCGACGCAGGCGAGCTCGTCGCCGTCGTGGGGGCGTCCGGCTCCGGCAAGTCGACGCTGCTCACGATCCTGTCGGGCCTCGACCGGCCGACCGCCGGCACGGCCGTCGTCGCGGGCACGAACCTCGTGTCGATGGACGCCCGGCAGCGCCGGCGCTACCAGCGGGACGTCGTCGGGTTCGTGTGGCAGCAGACGTCGCGCAACCTCCTGCCGTACCTCACGGCGGCGGAGAACGTCGCGGTCCCGCTCGTCGTCGCGGGCACCGGCGGGCGGGCGGCGCGCGCCGCCGAGCTGCTGGACGTCATGGGCGTCGCGGACTGCCGCGACCGGCTGCCCGCCCAGATGTCGGGCGGCCAGCAGCAGCGCGTCGCGATCGCGACCGCGGTCGCCGCGTCGCCGCGCGTGCTGCTGGCCGACGAGCCGACGGGCGAGCTCGACGAGGCCACGTCGGCCGACGTGCTCGACGCGATGCGCCACGTCAACGCCGAGCTCGGCGTGACGACGCTCATCGTCACGCACGACCCGACGGTGTCCGAGCACGTGCACCGCACGGTGCAGATCCGCGACGGCCGCACGTCGACGGAGGTGCTGCGCCGCACCGAGCGCGGCGAGGACGGCGTCGAGCGGCTGCACGCCGAGGAGTTCGCGGTGCTCGACAAGGTCGGACGCCTGCAGCTGCCGCGCGAGGTCGTCGAGCGGCTCGACCTGCGCGACCGCGTGCGCCTCGGCCTCGAGGCGGACCACGTGCGGGTCTCGCGCCACGACCACGTGCCGGGGACGCCCGACGACGCCGTACCCGACGATGCCGCCGGCGACAGGACAGGCGACCACACGCGCGACGAGGAGGGACCGCGATGATCCGCGGCATCGGCCTGACCCGCACGTACGGCACGGGCGACGCGGTCGTGCACGCGCTGCGCGACGTCGACGTGCACGCCGCGCCGGGCGAGCTGGTCGTGGTCCGCGGGCGCTCCGGGTCGGGCAAGACGTCCCTGCTGCACGTCCTGGGCGGCCTCGAGAAGCCCAGCGCCGGCCGGGTCGTCGTCGACGGCGCCGACCTCACCGCGCTCGACCCCGAGCAGGTGCTCGAGCTGCGCCGCACGCGCATCGCGTACGTCTTCCAGGCGTTCGGGCTGATCCCGGTCCTGTCCGCTGCCGAGAACGTCGAGGTCCCGCTGCGGATCCTGCGCACGGACCCCGCCGAGCGCGACCGTCGCGTGGCCGAGGCGCTCGCCGCGGTCGGGCTCGAACGGCACGCCGCCCAGCGGCCCGCCGAGCTGTCCGGCGGCCAGCAGCAGCGCGTCGCGATCGCCCGCGCGCTCGTGCACCGTCCCGCGGTGCTCCTGGCCGACGAGCCGACCGGGCAGCTCGACAGCGGCACGGCCGCGGTCGTCATGGACCTGCTCGTCGACCTCGTGCACGGGCACGGGGTCGCGGCGGTCGTCACGACGCACGACCCGCTCATGGCCGAGCGCGCGGACCGGCTGGTCGAGCTGCACTCGGGCACGCTCCGCGACGCGACGGCCTGACGACGGCCGGCGCCCCATCCGCGCCCCTGCCCGCCGCCCGGCGAGGTCGGCACCCGTTGCCGCACGGGTCCGTGCTCCGTAGCGTGGCAGCCCTCGGACCGGGGGAGATGCGCATGACGACGACCCAGCAGCACGCGCTGCGGGCCCAGCTGTGGCGGCGCAGGCCGGTCACCCGCGCCACGCGCGAGTCGTCCGAGGGCCTGCGACGGTCCATCGGCACGTTCGGGCTCATGATGTTCGGCGTCGGTGCCACGGTCGGCACCGGCGTCTTCTTCGTCATGCACGAGGCCGTGCCCGACGCCGGTCCCGCCGTGGTGGTGTCGTTCGTCCTCGCGGGGATCGCGGCGGGGCTGTCGGCGCTGTCGTACGCGGAGATGGCGTCCGCGGTGCCGGTCTCGGGGTCCACCTACTCCTACGCGTACGCGACGCTCGGCGAGGTCGTCGCGGTCGGCGTCGCGGCGTGCCTGCTGCTCGAGTACGGGGTGTCCACCGCGGCCGTGTCGGTCGGCTGGAGCGGCTACCTCAACCAGCTGCTCGACAACCTGTTCGGGGTCACCGTGCCCGCGGTGCTGTCCGCCGGACCGTTCGACACCGACCCCGGCGTGGTCAACCTGCCCGCGATCGTGCTCGTCGCGCTGTGCGCGCTCCTGCTGGTCCGCGGCGCGAGCGAGTCCGCGCGCGTCAACGCGATCATGGTCGTCGTCAAGCTCGCCGTCCTCGGCCTGTTCGTCGTCGTCGCGTTCACCGCGTTCGACGCCGACCACTTCGCCGACTTCGCACCGCACGGCGTCACGGGCATCACGATGGCGGCGGGCACGATCTTCTTCACGTTCATCGGCCTCGACGCGGTGTCCACCGCGGGCGACGAGGTGCGCGACCCGCAGCGCTCGATGCCGCGCGCGATCCTCGGCGCCCTCGCGATCGTCACCACGATCTACCTGCTCGTCGCGATCTCCGCCCTCGGCGCGCAGCCGTGGCAGGCGTTCTCGGACCCCGAGCAGGCGGAGGCGGGCCTCGCCCGGCTGCTCCAGGACGTCACCGGCTCGACGTGGCCGGGCACGGTGCTGTCGGCCGGCGCGGTCGTGTCGATCTTCTCCGTCACGCTCGTCACGCTCTACGGGCAGACGCGCATCCTCTTCGCGATCGGCCGCGACGGCCTGCTCCCGCGCGCGTTCGCCCGCGTCAACCCGCGCACGCACACCCCGGTGACCAACACCGTCATCGTCGCGTGCGTCGTCGCGCTGCTCGCCGGGTTCGTGCCGCTGTCGAACCTGTGGGACCTCGTGTCGATCGGCACGCTCGTCGCGTTCATCGTCGTGTCCGTCGGCGTGATCGTCCTGCGGCGCTCGCGCCCCGACCTGCCGCGCGGCTTCCGCGTCCCCGGCTATCCCGTGACCCCGGTCCTCGCGATCCTCGCGTGCCTCTACATCCTGTCCGGCCTGCAGTGGTTCACGTATGCGTGGTTCCTGCTGTGGCTGGCCGTCGCGCTCACGTTCTACCTGCTGTGGGGCCGGCACCACTCGCTGCTCAACCGTGCCGTCGAGGCCGGCCTGCCCCTCGAGGACGGGAAGGTCCGATGACCATCGTCGTCGGCGCCCAGCCGTTCGGGGACGCGCGCGGCGCGCTCGAGCTCGGTGCGAACCTCGCGCGCACCCTGCCCGAGCGCTCGGGCGTGTTCGTCCTCGTCGTCGCGACCGTCGTCCCGCCGCGCGACGACGCCCGTGCGGACGAGGACCGCCTCGCGCGCGCCCAGGACGCGGCACGCGCCTGGGCGGCCGAGCGCGCCGCCGGGATGCAGGTCGAGTTCGTCACCGTGCTCGCCCGGTCCGTCGCCCGCGCCCTCGTGCAGGTCGCCGTCGAGGCCGACGCGACCGCGCTCGTCCTCGGCTCGTCGCCCGACGGCGGGCTCGGTCACGTCGTCGTCGGGTCCACCGCGGACTACCTGCTGCACTCGTCGCGCGTGCCCGTCGCGCTCGCCCCGCGCGGCTACCGGGCCGCCGCCGTGCCGGGTGCGGGACCGCTCGACGTGCCCGTGCACCGGTTGACGGCCGCGTTCGGTCCGGGGGCCGCGGGGGAGGAGTCCGTGCGCTGGGCGGCCGCCCTCACGCGCTCGATCGACGTGGGCCTGCGGGTCGCGTCGTTCGGCGTCCGGACGCCGACGATGTTCCCGCCCGAGGTCGGGTTCGACGTCGAGGCCGAGGTGTCCGCGCAGTGGCGCGACCAGATGCTCGACGCGCAGCGCGCACTCGCGCTGGGGCCCGACGTCGAGACCGTCGCGCCCGTCGGGACGAGCTGGGCCGACGCGATGGACCGCCTCGACTGGCAGCCGAACGAGCTGCTCATCGTCGGGTCGTCGAGCGCGGGCGCCCTGCGCGCGGTGTTCCTGGGCACGCGCGCGACCAAGCTCGTCCGGCACTCGCCCGTGCCCGTCCTGGTCGTCCCGCGCGGCACGACGCAGCCCGCCTGAGCCGGCCCGGCGTGGTCTCGTCGCGCCGCCGCGCACCGGCCGCAGCGGGGTACTAGTCCCATCGTCCGATGGTGCGCGCCCACGCCGACGCGGGAGAAAGGTGGCTGTCCGACCACCGACCCCAGGAGCACACCATGAAGCGCGCGGTCCTCTTCTCCGCAGCCGCCGTCGTCGCCGCCGTCCCCGCCGTCGCGGGCCTGGTCGGCAACGCGAGCCTCACCCCCTCCGTCGCCGTCGAGCCGCCCGCGCACGCCGTCCTCCTCGACGACGGTCGCACCGACCGCGACGCCCGCACCGAGCCGGGCGACAACCGCGACGCCACGCCCACCGCGTCGCCGTCGAGCACGCCCGAGGCGTCGCCCCGTGCGTCGTCCTCACCGAGCAGCACCCCCGACGACCACGGCGGCGCGCTCGACCGCGACCTGCGCACCGAGCCCGGCGACGACCGCGCCGTCAACGGCGGCGCGCCGTCGAGCGGCACAGCCGGCACCGCCGGGACCGACGACTCGGGCCACCGGTCCGGGCGCGACGACTCCGGCCAGCGGTCCGGCTCGGGCGGCGACGGCTCCGGTCGCGGCGGGCACGACGACGGTCCCGGCCACGACGCGGGCGACGACCACGGCGGCGACGACTGACCGTGACCACCGAGCACGACGACCACGCCCCGGCGCACCGGTCGCCCGAGCCGCCCGCACGGACCTCCACGGGTCCGTCGGGCGGCGCGGCGCGCGGACGGGCGACCCCGGGCCCGGCACGGGCCGACGCCGCCACGCCGACACCTAGGGTGAGTGCCGTGCGCCCCACCGACGACCCGACGACCGTCGCGTGGACCACGCTGGCGGCGGGCGGCGGCGCGGGCGCCGCGGGCGAGCCCCGACCCGTCCGGACGTGGCGCGTGTTCGGCCAGGTCGTCGCCGCGGCCGGGCTCGTGCTCGTGCTCGTCGCGGTGCTCGGCCTCACGGCGAGCCGCCAGATCGCCGAGCGCGAGTCCGTCAACGACGCCGCGCGCCGCACCGACCTGCTCGCCGAGGCCGTCGTCCAGCCCGTCCTGCGCGACGGCGTGGCCACGGGCGACCCCGACGCGGTCGCGACGCTCGACCGGGCCGTGCGGGACGGCGTCCTCGACGACCAGGTCGTCCGCGTGAAGGTCTGGGACGCCGACGGCCGCATCGTCTACTCCGACGAGGACCGCCTGATCGGGCAGCAGTTCCCCCTCGGCGACGACGAGCGCGCGGTCCTCGCCGACCCCGCGACCGAGGCCGAGGTCAGCGACCTCGACAAGCCCGAGAACGCGTTCGAGCGCGGCCAGGGCAAGCTCCTCGAGGTCTACCGGCCGGTCTGGACGCCCGACGGCACGCCGCTGCTCTTCGAGACGTACTCCCGGTACGACGCCGTCACGGAGCGCTCGACCGCCCTGTGGCGCGGGTTCGCCGGAATCACGCTCACCAGCCTCCTCGTGCTCGTCGCCCTCATGCTCCCCGTGCTCTGGACGCTCCTCGACCGGCTCCGCCGCTCCCAGCAGCACCGCGAGGTCCTCCTCCAGCACGCGGTCGAGGCGTCCGACGAGGAACGCCGCCGCATCGCCGGAACGCTGCACGACGGCGTCGTCCAGGAGCTCGCCGCCGCGTCCTTCGCGCTCGCCGGCGCCGCGGACCGCGCCGACCGCGCGGGCGCCCCGGACGTCGCCGCACCCGTGCGCGACGCCGCCACGACCGTCCGCGCGAGCATCCAGGGCCTGCGCTCGCTCCTCGTCGACATCTACCCCGCGAGCCTGCGCACCGCGGGGCTGCGCGCGGCGCTCGCAGACCTCGTCGGCGGGCTCGCCGTGCGCGGGGTCGACGTGCGGCTCGACGCGCCCGACGGCGTCGCCGAAGGGCTGCCCGCACCCGTCGAGCGGCTCGTCCACCGTGTGGCGCAGGAGACGCTGCGCAACGCCGTCGCGCACTCCGGCGCCCGGCACGTCGACGTCGTCCTGCGCCGCGGCGACGACGCCGTCGTGCTCGAGGTCGCCGACGACGGCGTCGGGTTCGACGTCGCCGTGCCCCTCGCGCGCCCGCCCGAGGGGCACCTCGGCCTGCGCCTGCTCGCCGACCTCGCGTCGTCCGCCGGTGCGCGCCTCGAGGTCGCGTCGGCGCCCGGCGCGGGCTGCCGCTGGCGCCTCACGGCCCGCACGGACGGGCGGGGTACGGACGGGCCGGGTACGGACGGGCTTCGGACGGACGGGCGGGGTACCGGCGGCTGGGACGCGGACGGCGCCGCCGCAGGGTCGACCGGTACGGCCACCGACGGGGGGCGGGACGCATGACCGACGACGACGTGACCGTCCTCCTCGTCGACGACCACCACCTCGTGCGGTCCGGGCTCGCGACGCTCGTCGACGCCGCCGACGGCCTCCGCGTCGTCGGCCAGGCCGCCGACGGCGAGGAGGCCGTCGCCCTCGCACGCGACCTCGTCCCGCGCGTCGTGCTCATGGACCTCTCGATGCCGGTGCTCGACGGCGTCGAGGCCACGCGCCGCATCGCGGCCGCACAGCCCGACGTGCACGTCGTCGTCCTCACCTCGTTCTCCGACGCGGCCCGGGTCGGCGACGCGCTCGCCGCCGGCGCGGTGGGCTACCTGCTCAAGGACTGCGAGCCGCGCGACCTCGTCGCGGCCGTCCGCTCCGCCGCCCAGGGCTACGCGCCGCTCGACCCCCGTGTGGCCCGCACGTTGCTGCCGGGCGGCAGCGCTGCGGCCGCGTCGCCGGCCGACCGGCTGAGCGCGCGCGAGCGTCAGGTGCTGCGGCTCGTCGCGCAGGGCATGGCGAACAAGCAGGTCGCCCGCGCGCTCGGCATCTCGGAGCGCACGGTCAAGGTCCACGTCGGCAACGTCTTCCGTCAGATCGGCGTCGGCGACCGCACGAGCGCCGCCCTCTGGGCCCGCGAGCACCTCCCCGACTGACCCGACGTGCTCGCCGTCATGAGCCCGCGGCCAGCGCGCGGACGGCGTCGATGGTGTCGGCCTCGGCGGCGGGCTTGTCGTCGCGGTACCGGAGCACGCGTGCGAACCGGAGCGCGACGCCGCCGGGGTAGCGGGTCGAGCGCTGGACGCCGTCGAACGCGATCTCGACGACCTGCTCGGGGCGGACGGTCACGGTCCAGCCGTCGTCGGACACCTCGAGCTCGCGGAAGCGCTGGGTCTGCCACGCGAGCGTCTCGTCGGTCATGCCCTTGAACGTCTTGCCGAGCATGACGAACCCGCCGTGCCCGTCGCGTGCGCCGAGGTGGATGTTCGACAGCAGGCCCTGCCGCCGTCCGGACCCGCGCTCGACGGCGAGCACGACGAGGTCGAGGGTGTGCCGCGGCTTGACCTTGACCCACGCGGCCCCGCGCCGCCCGGCCTCGTAGGGCGCCTGCGCGGCCTTGACGACGACGCCCTCCTGCCCGGCGGCGACGACCGACGTGAACCAGTCCTGCGCGGCGGCCGCGTCCGCGGTGACGAGCCGGGGGACGCCGGTGGCACCGAGCGCGTCGAGCGCGGCGAGCCGGTCGACGAGCGGTGCGTCGAGCAGGTCGCGCCCGTCGACGTGCAGGACGTCGAAGAAGAACGGGGTGAGCCGCGTGACGGCGGCGACGTCGGCGTCGCGCGTGGCGGTGCGCGCGGCGGTGTCCTGGAACGGCACGGGCCGGCCGGCGTCGTCGACGACGAGCGCCTCGCCGTCGAGCACGAGCGTGGACGCGGGCAGGGCGCGCACGGCCTCGACGATCTCGGGGACGCGGGACGTGAGGTCGTCCAGCGACCGCGTGTACACGCGCACGTCGTCGTCGCGCCGGTGCACCTGGATGCGGATGCCGTCGAGCTTGGTGTCGACGACGACCTCGCCGGGCCCGAGCGACGCCATCGCCTCGGCGACGTCGGACGCGGACTGCGCGAGCATGGGCCGCACGGGGGTGCCGACGGCGAGCGTGAACGCGTCGAGCGCGGCCCGCGCCGCCTCCGGGTCGGGGGCACCCAGCGCGGCCGACGCCACGGTCTCGGTCGACCCGGTGAGCATCGCGGCCCGCCGGACGGTCTCGGGCGGGACGGACGCGGCCTCGGCGACCGCGTCGAGCAGCAGCGCGTCGAGCGCGCCCTGCCGCAGCTCGCCCGACACGAGCCCGCGGAGGAACGTCTGCTCGTCGGGCGTCGCGGCGGCGAACAGCGCGGAGGCGAGACGGGTCCGCTCGGTCGACGACCCCGTGCCCTGGAGCCCGGCCATGGTCTCGAAGGCGGTGTCGACCTCGGCGACCGTCAGCGTCGGGGCGTCGGCGGGTGCGGGCAGCGACGCGAGCGAGCGCCACCCGAGGCCCGTGCGGCGCTGACGCAGCTCACCGGCGAGGTAGCGGGCGACGACGGGCACGTCGGGCGGCTCGGCGCGGCGCAGCACGTCGGCGAGCAGCGCACGCTTGGCGAGGCGGGACCGGGTGGCGGCGACGGCGAGGGACGTCGCGGCGACGTCGGCGAGCAGCATGTCCGCATCCTGCCGCCGGTCACCGACACCGGCACCCGCGCAGGGCCGCCCGAGCGGGCGTCAGAGCACGACGGCGGGGACCAGCACCGGTCGGTCGAGGACGCGCAGCTCGTGCAGCGCGTCGAGCAGCAGACGGTTGAACGCGACGGGCGCATGGGAGTTCACGTCGTGACCCGCGCGCGGGACGACCCGCAGGCGCGTGCCGGGCCGTGCGGTGAGGTAGCGGCGCTCGTCGAGCCGCAGCGGGTCGCGCGCACCGTTGACGACCCAGACGGGCAGCCGCACGCGGCGCAGGTCGGCGAGCGGGGAGTACCCCGACATCGCGGAGAGCATGTCCTGCACGACGTGCCACGTCCCGCCGCCGATCCGCAGCGCGCGCGTCACCGCGCCGGACGCCGACCGGTACGCGAGCAGCGGCTTGCCCTTGATCTCCGTCGAGCAGCCCGCCAGGACGACGCCCGCGAGCTTGTGCTCGTTCCGGCGCGCGTAGGCGAGGCTCGCGTAGCCGCCGAGCGAGAGGCCGACGAGCAGCGGCGCGACCGCGAATGACGCGACGGCGTCGTCGATCGCGCGGATCGCGCCCTCGAGCGTGAACCGTTCGTGCGCACGCGCGCCGTGACCGGGCAGGTCCAGGGCGAGCGTCGGGTGGCCCGACCGTGTCAGCGCGTCGAGCTGGTGCTGCCAGATCGCGGACGACGTGCGCGTGCCGTGGACGAAGACGATGGGGCGGATGACGGGCTCCTCGGGGCGTGTGCTCCGCGGGAGAGTACCTGTCGTTCCTGGGATTCTCCGGGGAGCGTCACACGTCTGGCGCGCAGGCCCCACGTCCGAGCGCTGCGAGACCCGCGCGGTCGCCCGCGGCGAACGAGGTGACGGTCAGGTTCGTGCTCGGGTACATGAGCTGCGTCGGGTCGTCGACGTGCCCGAGCCCGACGACGTGCGCGAGCTCGTGCGTGACGACGCCGATCGCGACGGCCGTCCCGTCGGGGGTCGCGACGAGCGGCGCGAGCTCCTCGGTGTCGAGCGTGACCTCGCCCGTGACGTACACGGACAGGCCGTCGACGGTCACGGCGGCCGACCCGCCGGTCCCCGCGACGTCGCCCAGCAGGCCCGGCGTCTCCACCGAGGTCGACCACGTGAAGAGGACCGGCGCCCAGCGGCGGCCGTACCGGTCCGGCTGGTAGGCGGGCCGGTCGGCCGTCGGCCCCTCGGCCGTCGCGCCGTCGTCGACGAAACGCAGGCCGGTCGCCTCGGCCACGCGCTCGACCGCGGTGCGGATCAGCACGTCGCCGCCGGGCGGGGCGTTGTCGGGACGCACGACGTAGTGGATCGGGCGGCACGGGCTGTACGCGACGGGACCCGAGCCGTCGGGCTGCATCGCGGTGAACGTGTGCGGCCCGGCGTCGAGCGCGGACGCCAGCGGGGGAGTGCCGAGCGGGACCGCCGCCTCCTCGTGGCCGGCGGGCGGGGACAGGCGCGCGACCTGGTCGTTGACCCACCACGTCGCACCGCTCACGAGCGTCGCGACGACGACGACCGCCGCGACGAGGGCCGACGAGCGACCGCGGTGCGGCACGCCGACCGGCGCGGGACCGAGCGTGGGCGGCAGCGGGGGACCGCCGCCCGCCCAGGTGCCCGGCGGCGGGCCGGTCCACGCGGTGCGGGGGTCGGGCGGAGGAGCCGCGAGCGGGTGCAGCCCGAACGCGGGGGGCGGAGTCGCCGGGACTGCTGCCGTCGAGGGCCACGCCCCGGCGTCAGGGTCGTACGGCGGCAGGCCGTACGGGCGCGGCGGAGCCGGCGCCGGCACCCACGTCGGGGGCGCGGCGGCGTCGCGTGCGCTCACGTGCCGTCCTCCCCGTCCGCGGCCGACCGGTCCCGCGTCGGCGCGTCCGGTCCGCCGAGGATCGCACACGCGGCGCGCGCCGACGGTGACCGCGTCGTTCTCGTCACCCGGTCCGCGCAACGCCCCGGACGGCTCGCGGTCACCGGCCCCACCGCCGGGCGAGGGCCGCGAGCTGCCCGACGTAGCCGCCGCCGAACAGCAGCGCGTGCACGGCGACGGGGTAGACCTGGTGCAGCCCGGCGCGGCCCGCGGCGCCCGGCCGCAGCGCGTGCACCTCGGCGTACCCGTCGAGCACGTCGTCGAGGTGGCGCAGCCCGAACAGCCGCAGCATCGCGAGGTCGGTCTCGCGGTGCCCGCCGTGGGCCGCGGGGTCGACGAGCGTCGCGCCCGCCGCGGTCCACACGACGTTGCCGCTCCACAGGTCGCCGTGCAGCCGGACGGGCCGGTCGTCGTCGTCGAGGTGCCCCGCGTCGAGCCGTGCGGCGAGGCGGTCGAGGTCGCGTGCGACGGCGTCGTCGACGACCCGCGCGTCCACCAGCGCGCGGGTCACGGGCACGACGCGGCACGCGGCGAGGAACGCGCCCCACCGGTCGAACCGTCCCGACGGCATCGGCGACGGCGCGTCGAGCGGTCCGAAGAACCCGTCGCGGTCCCAGCCCGGCGGGGCGACGCCGAACGCGTCGGCGCCCGCGTCGTGCACGGTCGCGAGCCCGCGGCCGAAGGTGCGGGCGGCGTCACGCGTCGGCGGCACGGGCACGAGCCGCTCGAGCGTGAGCCCGTGCTCGTCGACGTCGAGCACCTTCACCACCGGCGCACCGCCGGCGGCCCGCAACCACGCCAGACCCGCCGCTTCGCGCCGGAAGAACCCCGCGGGCGCGTCGTCCCGCCGCTTGCGGAACGTCGCCGCCGTCAGACCGTCACGCACGTGCGCACCTCCCCGCGCACCCACCCTGGTGCAACGCCAGGCCCTCGGCACCCCGGCGCGCCGTGCCGCGCACGGTTCGCCGCGACGACGCGCACGCCCCCGGCGAGACTGGCAGCAGACGCGCGGCACCGGTCGCGCGGTCGGCGAGGGGACGGGTCATGCGGGTCGGGGTGCCGCGCGAGGTGAAGAACCGCGAGTACCGGGTGGCGATGACCCCGGCCGGGGTGCACCAGCTGGTGCGCGACGGGCACACCGTGCTCGTCGAGGTCGGTGCGGGCCTGGGGTCGCAGATCCCTGACGACGAGTACCGGGCCGCGGGCGCGATGCTGCTGCCGGACGCCGACGACGTCTGGGGCGGCGCGGACCTGGTGTGCAAGGTCAAGGAGCCCGTCGAGGAGGAGTACCACCGCCTGCGCGACGGGCTCGTCCTGTTCACGTACCTGCACCTCGCCGCCGACAGGCCCGGGACCGACGCGCTGCTCGCCGCGGGCACGACCTCGATCGCGTACGAGACCGTCCAGCTCGCCGACGGCACGCTCCCGCTGCTCGCACCCATGTCGGAGGTCGCGGGCCGGCTCGCGACGCAGGTCGGCGCCTACCACCTCATGCGGAACGCGGGCGGCCGCGGGCTGCTGCTCGGCGGGGTTCCGGGCGTCGACGCGGCGAAGGTCGTGATCCTCGGCGCGGGCGTCGTCGGGTCGCACGCGGCGGAGATCGCCGTGGGCATGCGCGCCGACGTCACGGTGCTGGACCTGTCGATGCCGCGGCTGCGTGAGGTCGACGCCGCGTTCGGCGGACGCGTCCGTACGCTCGCGTCGTCGCCGTGGACGCTCGAGCGCGAGCTCGTCGACGCGGACCTCGTCGTCGGTGCGGTGCTGGTCCCGGGCGCTCGCGCGCCGCGCCTGGTGACGAACGAGCTCGTCGCACGCATGCACGCGGGCGCGGTGCTCGTCGACGTGGCGGTCGACCAGGGCGGATGCTTCGAGGACACGCGCCCCACGACGCACGACGACCCGACGTTCCGCGTGCACGACACGCTCTTCTACTGCGTCGCCAACATGCCGGGCGCGGTCCCGGTCACGTCGACGCGCGCGCTGACGAACGTCACGCTCCCGTACGTCACCGCGCTCGCCGGGCTCGGCTGGCAGCAGGCCGTCGCGGCCGACCCCGCGCTCGCGCTCGGGCTCACGACGCACGCGGGCGCGCTGCTCAACGCCGCGGTCGCGCAGGCGCACGGCTACCCCGCGCAGGACGCGTCGGCGGTCGTCCGTCTGCCCTGAGCGGACCGCCGGGCGCACCCCTGGCACTCCTCGCCGCGCACGGCCTAGCGTCGGCGCATGCGCACCGCACTCGTCGTCGGCGGCACGGGGCAGGTCGGACGGGCGGTCGTGCCCGCGCTCGTCGCGGACGGCTGGCAGGTCCGCGTGCTGTCCCGCGGCAGCCGGCAGGACGGCGCGACGGTCGAGGCGTGGGGCGCGACGAGCGTCGTCGGGGACCGTCACGACCCCGCCGTGCGGGACCGTGCCCTCGCCGGCGGGGTCGACGTCGTGATCGACGTCGTCGGCTACGACGACCGGGACGCCACGGCATGGCTCGAGTCGCGCGACCGCATCGGGTCCGCGGTCGTCGTGTCCAGCGCCGCCGTGTACGTCGACGACGCGGGCGACGGCTTCGAGACGGACACGTTCGGCACGTTCCCGGTGCCCCTGGACGAGTCGCAGCCGACGGTCGAGGCCGGCCGCGACACGTACGCCACGGGCAAGGTCGCGCTGGAGCGGACGTGGCTCGACTCCGACGTCCCGGCGACCGTGCTGCGCGCCGCCGCGATCCACGGGCCGGGGTGCGTGCAGCCGCGCGAGTGGACGTTCGTGCGTCGCGTGCTCGACGGGCGCGACGTGCGGGTCCTCGCGTTCGACGGGCTCAGCCGGTTCCAGACGGTCGCGACGTCGGTGCTCGCCGACCTCGTCCGGCTCGCTGCCGCGCAGCCGGGCGACCGGGTCCTCAACGCCGCCGACCCCGACGCCCCGACGGTCGCCGAGATCGCCCGGGTCGTCGACGCGACGCTCGGCGCCGAGTCGGGCACCGTGACGTTCACCGGCCCGCCGCAGGGGAACCTCGGCCTCACCCCGTGGGCAGTCCCGCACCCGCTCGTCCTCGACACGAGCCGGGCGGCCCGCGAGCTCGGGCACGTCGCGCGCGGCGGCTACGCCGACACCGCGCCCGACGGCATCCACTGGCTCGTCGACGAGGCCGCCCGCCGCGACTGGCGCGACGCGTTCCCCGGCTTCGTCCGCATGGAGGCGATGGGCGACTTCTTCGACTACGCCGCCGAGGACGCGTACCTGGCCGACCGTCGGCCATGATGACCGGCATGACCGACGACTCCCTCGACGCGACCAACCCCTTCGCGTCGCCCTCGACGCTGCCCTACGGCCTGCCCGACTACACCGCGATCCGTGAGGAGCACTACCGGCCCGCGCTGCTCGCCGGGATGGCGGAGCACCGGGCCGAGGTCGAGGCGATCGCGACCGACCCGGCCGAGCCGACCGTCGAGAACACGCTCGTCGCCCTCGAGCGCGCGGGCCGGCTGCTGCACCGCGCGGCCGTCGCGTTCTACAACCAGGCGAGCAGCGACTCGACGCCGGGCCTCGACGCGATCGAGGAGGAGGTGGCTCCGCTGCTCGCGGCCCACCGCGACGCGATCTACCTGGACCGGCGCCTGTTCGCGCGCGTCGAGGCGCTCGCCGAGCAGGCCGCGGCCGGCACGCTCGACCTGCCCGAGGACGCGGCATGGCTCCTGCACCGCACGCAGACCGCGTTCGTCCGCGCGGGCGTGCGCCTCGACGACGCGGCACAGGCCCGGCTGCGCGACCTCAACGCCGAGATCAGCGCGCTCGACGCCTCGTTCGGCCGCGAGCTGCTCGCCGCGACCAACCAGGCGGCCGTGCTGGTGACCGACGAGTCGGAGCTCGACGGCCTGTCCGACGACGCGCGCGCCGCTGCCGCACAGGCCGCGGCCGAGCGCGGCCACGAGGGCGCCTGGCTCATCGAGCTGCAGCTCCCGACCCAGCAGACACCGCTCGCGGTCCTGCGCGACCGGGGCCTGCGCGAGCGCGTCATGCGCGCGTCGCTGACCCGCGGTGCCGGCGGCGACCACGACACGCGGCCGGCCCTGCTCGGCCTCGCGCGGCTGCGCGCCGAGAAGGCCCGCCTGCTCGGGTACGAGCACCACGCCGACTACGTCGCGCAGGACGCGACCGCCGGCTCGGCCGACGCCGTCGCCGACCTGCTCGCGCGCCTCGCACCCGTGGCCGTCGCGAACGCGCGCGACGAGGCCGCCGCACTGCAGGAGGTGCTCGAGCGCGACCACCCCGGCGCGACGCTCGAGCCGTGGGACTGGGCCTACTGCGCCGAGCAGGTCCGGCAGGAGCGGCGCGCGCTCGACGACGCGCGCCTGCGCCCCTACCTCGAGCTCGAGCGCGTGCTCGCCGACGGCGTCTTCCGCGCCGCGACCGCGCTCTACGGGCTCACGTTCGCCGAGCGGCACGACCTCACCGGCTACCACCCCGACGTCCGGGTGTTCGAGGTGTTCGACGCCGACGGCTCCGGCCTGGGCCTGTTCCTCGGCGACTTCTGGACGCGCGGCTCCAAGCGCGGCGGTGCCTGGATGAACAACCTCGTCGACCAGTCGACGCTGCTCGACCACCCGCCCGTCGTCGTGAACAACCTCAACATCCCGAAGCCCCCGCCGGGCGAGCCGACGCTCCTCGCGTGGGACGAGGTCATCACGCTCTTCCACGAGTTCGGCCACGCGCTGCACGGCCTGCTCTCCGCGGTCCGGTTCCCGTCGCAGTCGGGCACCGAGGTGCCGCGCGACTTCGTCGAGTACCCCTCGCAGGTCAACGAGATGTGGGCGTGGGAGCCGCGGATCCTCGCGTCCTACGCCGTCCACCACGAGACCGGTGAGCCGATGCCCGCCGAGTGGGTGCAGACGCTCCTGGACGCCCGCCAGGACGGCGAGGGCTTCGCGACCACCGAGTACCTCGCCGCGGCGCTCCTCGACCAGGCCTGGTACCGGCTCGCCCCCGAGGACGTCCCGACGGACCCCCCCGACGTCGAGCCGTTCGAGGCGGCGGCGCTCGCCGCGGCGGGCGTCGACTTCGCGCCCGTGCCCCCGCGCTACCGGACGACGTACTTCAACCACGTCTTCGCGAGCGGGTACTCGGCCGGGTACTACTCCTACATCTGGTCGGAGGTGCTCGACGCGGACACCGTCGAGTGGTTCCGGGAGAACGGCGGCCTGCGCCGCGAGAACGGCGACGTGTTCCGCGAGCGGCTGCTGTCGCGCGGCGGCTCGCGCGACCCGCTCGCGTCGTTCCGCGACCTGCGCGGCCGCGACGCGGACATCGCACCGCTGCTCGCCCGCCGCGGCCTGCTCGCGGCCGGCACCGTGTGACGACGCCGACCACCCGGCGGCGGCGCGTCACGCGCGTCGCCGCCGGGGCCGGTCGTGGCGTGCGGCCGGGCGACCGGCGGTCCGGCGACGACGTGCCGTCGCCGGCGGTGTCACCAGGTACGGCCGGGCGCGTACGTCCCGAAGGACCACTCCCGACCCCCGACGTCGAGCACGCGCGCCCGGCGCGAGCCCCACGTGGTGTCCTCGGGCGCGATCACCGAGGTCCCGCCCGCGGCGACGGCCCGCCGGTGCAGGTCGTCGACGTCGGGTGCGCACAGGTAGACGCCCACACCGACGGAGACTCCGACGAGCGGCGGGACGGTGCACGCGGCGTCGTCGCTCGCGACCATGACCACGGCGTCGCCGAGGCGCAGCTCGGAGTGCAGCACGCCGCCACGCTCGTCGTCCTGCCGCGCTGTGACGGCGAAGCCGAGCGCCACCAGCCACGCGATCGCGGCGGGCGCGTCGGGGTAGCTGAGGTACGCGTGCAGCGTCGTCGGGGGGTCCACGGGCACGCGACCACGGTGCCACCACGCGCGCGCGACGCCAAGGCCCGGTGCGGGTGTCCGCACCGTGAGCAGGGGCGCGGGTGCCGGTCGCCGGTGCGGCGGGCCGGGTACGGTGGCCGCATGCCCGAGACGACCTCCGACCACGCCCGCACGCCCGCGTCCGTCCCGGACGCCCAGGACGAGGTCGTCGGGATCTGCCGCGACCTCATCCGGTTCGACACGTCGAACTACGGCGACGGGAGCGGACCGGGGGAGCGGGCCGCGGCCGAGCACGTCGTCGACCTGCTGGCCGAGGTCGGGCTGGAGCCCGAGCTGTTCGAGAGCGCGCCGGGCCGCGCGAACGTCGTCGTCCGGCTCGAGGGCGAGGACCCGTCCCGTCCGGCCCTGGTCCTGCACGGTCATCTCGACGTCGTCCCCGCGCGGGCCGCGGACTGGACGGTGGACCCGTTCGAGGCCGTCGAGGCCGACGGTCTCGTCTGGGGGCGCGGCGCCGTCGACATGAAGGACATGGACGCGATGATCCTCGCGGTCGTCCGGCAGATGGTCCGCGAGGGCCGCCGCCCGGCGCGCGACGTCGTGGTCGCGATGTTCGCGGACGAGGAGGCGGGCGGCACGTACGGCGCGCGCTGGGCCGTCGACCACCGTCCGGACCTCTTCGAGGGCGCCACCGAGGCGATCAGCGAGGTCGGCGGGTTCTCCGTCGACGTCGACGGCCGCCGCGCGTACCTGCTGCAGACGGCCGAGAAGGGCCTGTCGTGGCTCCGGCTCGTCGCCGACGGGCGGGCGGGGCACGGCAGCCAGGTCAACGCCGACAACGCGGTGACGCACCTCGCCGAGGCGGTCGCCCGCATCGGCCGGCACCCGTGGCCGCTGCAGCCGACGCCGACCGTCCGTGCGCTGCTCGAGGGCGTCGCCGATCTCACCGGCCTGCCGTTCGACCCGGAGGACCCCGAGGGCGTCGACCGTCTCGTCGCCGCCCTGGGCCCCGCGTCGCGGTTCGTCGGCGCGACGCTGCGCCACACGACGAACCCGACGCAGCTCGAGGCGGGCTACAAGGCGAACGTCATCCCGGGGCGCGCGGAGGCGACGATCGACGGCCGCTTCCTGCCGGGGCTCGAGGACGAGTTCGTCGCGACCGTCGCCGAGCTCGCGGGCGAGCACGTGCGGGTCGAGCGGATCCACCACGACACCGCGCTCGAGGTGCCGTTCTCGGGCGACCTCGTCGACGCGATGGTCGACTCGCTGCTCGCGGAGGACCCGGGCGCGACGGTCCTGCCCTACACGCTGTCGGGCGGCACCGACAACAAGTCGCTGTCCCGGCTGGGCATCACGGGGTACGGGTTCGCCCCGCTGCGGCTGCCCGCCGACCTCGACTTCTCGGGCATGTTCCACGGCGTCGACGAGCGGGTCCCGGTGGACGCGCTGCGGTTCGGCACGCGCGTGCTGGACCGCTTGCTGCGCACCTGCTGACCGGCCCTGCCGTCGCCGCGCCGCGGCGTCCGCCCGGGTGCGCCGCGGGTCGGCTCAGTCCTCGAAGCCCGCGAGGGTGCTGCGGACGCGGATGATCTTGCGGCGCAGCCACACGCGACGCTCGCCGCCCGCGTAGAGGACCGTGCGGGCGAGCTCCCAGCGGCCGTGCTCGGCCTGCTCGGTGAGCAGGCGACGTGCGTCGTTGCGGCTGGTCGTGCGCGGAAGGGTGAGGACCCGGTACTCGTACTGGCCGCCCTGGGCGACCCATGCGTCACGCTTCGTCCCGGTGCGCCCGACTGCCATCCGCCACCCCGTCTCGCCTGCTGGTGGGTCGCACCCCGCGACCTCGTGCCGAAAGACCCTACGCGGTGCCATTGTGCCCCGCGCGGCGCTACGGTCGTCGCATGACCGTCGACCCGCGTGCCGCGCTGGACCGCCTGATCGCAGCCCTCGAGGCCCACTACAACGCCGTCGTCGCCCGCAAGGGCGAGGACGACCCGGCGGTCGACGACGCGTACGACGTCCTGGCGGACGCGTTCGAGGTCTACGACGACGCGCTCGGCACCGTCCACGGCGAGGCCACCCCGTTCTACCTCGCCGAGGAGGAGGACGAGGACGAGGACGACGAGGACGAGGACGACGAGTGGTCGGGCGACGAGGACGACGACTACGACGCGGACGACCTCGCGGACGAGCCGACGGGGCTCGGGACCCGCTGACCCCGCGGTCCAGGACGACCCGCGGCGCGGGAGGTCGGGAGGAGCACGGCGCCGCGGTCAGAAGCGCTCGGGGTAGCCGACCTCGGGCGCGCTCACCTCGTCGAGCGCCCGGCGCAGCTCGTCGGGCAGCTCGAGGTCGAGGGCACCGAGCGACGCGCGCAGCTGCGCGGCCGTGCGCGCCCCCACGACGGCCGAGCTCACGCCCGGACGACCCGTGAGCCACGCGAGCGCGACCTCGAGCGGCAGCCGCTCCAGACCTGACGCCGCGGTCGCGACGGCCTCGACCACCGCGGCGGACTCGCGCGACAGGTACGGCTCGACGAACCCCGCGAGGTGCGGTGACGCGGCGCGCGAGTCCGCGGGGATGGTGCGCCGGTACTTGCCGGTGAGCACCCCGCGACCGAGCGGCGACCACGCGAGCACGCCGAGCCCGAGCGCGGCGGCGGCGGGCACGACCTCGCGCTCGACGCCGCGCTGCAGCAGCGAGTACTCGACCTCGACCGCGGCCAGGCCGGGATCGCGCTCGAGCAGCGACGCCAGGCGCGCGACCTGCCACCCCGCGTGGTTCGCGAGCCCGACGTAGCGGGCCCGTCCGCTGCTCACCGCGAGGCGCAGCGCCGTCGCGGTCTCGTCGAGGGGCGTGCGCGGGTCCGGGGTCTGCACCAGCCACAGGTCGACGTGGTCGGTGCGCAGGCGACGCAGCGACGCGTCGAGCGAGTCGAGCAGCCCGCCGCGGGACGCGTCGACGACGCCGCCGGCCGACGTGCGGCGCACGCCCGCCTTGGTGCACAGGACCACGTCCTCGCGCGGGACGACGTCACCCAGCAGGGTCCCGATGAGCTCCTCGGCACCGCCGTCCGCGTACGACGCGGACGTGTCCACGAGCGTCCCGCCCGCGTCGACGAAGTCGCGCAGCTGCTCCGACGCCTCGTGCTCGTCCGTGTCACGGCTCCACGTCATCGTGCCGAGACCGAGCCGGGAGACCCGCAGACCGGTGCGGCCGAGGTGGAGCTGTTCCATGGAGCGTCACCCTAACGTCGGGCACGTGCCCGGCGGGGGAGGCTCCGCGGCTATCGTTGCGCCTCGTGGCTGACGCGATGGGTGCAGGTGAGGCGATCTTCCTCGGGCTGGTGCAGGGGCTCACGGAGTTCCTTCCGGTGTCGTCCAGCGCGCACCTGCGGATCGTCGGCGACCTGCTCGGCAGCGGTGACCCGGGCGCCACGTTCACGGCCATCACGCAGCTCGGCACCGAGTCGGCGGTGCTCCTGTACTTCCGCCGCGACATCGCCCGGATCTGCTCCGCGTGGTGGCGGCACGTGCGCGGCGACCGCGGCACCGACCTGCGCGCACGACTCGGGATGCCCGTGGGGGAGAAGGCGGACCACGACGCGCTCATGGCGTGGTTCATCGCGCTCGGGTCCGTCCCGATCGTCATCCTCGGCCTGCTCTTCCAGGACCCCGTCGAGCACGCCTTCCGCAACCTCTGGCTCATCGTCCTCACGCTCGCCGGGTTCGCCCTCGTGCTGGGCTGGGCGGACCGGCGCGGTGCGCACCGGCGCACGCTCGACGAGCTCACGCCGCGCGACGCGGTGAAGTTCGGGCTCTGGCAGGCGCTCGCGCTCGTCCCCGGTGTCTCCCGCTCGGGCGGCACGATCACGGGTGGCCTGCTCATGGGCTACACGCGCGAGGCCGCCGCCCGTTACTCGTTCCTGCTGGCCATCCCCGCGGTCTTCGGCTCCGGGCTGTACCAGCTCGCCAAGGCGGTCGCAGGCGACGCGTCGCCGGGCACCGCCGGCGCCGGCGCGACGCTGCTCGCGACGCTCGTCGCGTTCGTCGTGGGGTACCTCGTCATCATCGTGTTCCTCAAGATCGTCTCGACCTTCAGCTACACGCCGTTCGTGGTCTACCGGCTCGGTCTCGCCGCCCTCGTCGCGCTGCTGCTGCTCACCGGCGTGCTCGACCCGATGCCCGCCGTGACACCCTGACCGGCCCGCACCGTCCGCGCCCGGCCCCGCCGGCCGCGTCGACCCACCCGGCTCAGAGCCACCCGGAACGCCGGAACAACCGGTGCAGCCACCAGCAGACCGCACCCATGCCGAGCAGCGCGACCGGGTAGCCGTACGTCCACGACAGCTCCGGCATGTGGTGGAAGTTCATGCCGTAGATGCCCGCCACGAGCGTCGGCACCGCGGCGATCGCCGCCCACGCCGAGATCTTGCGCATGTCCTCGTTCTGCT
The DNA here is from genome assembly GCF_010119915.1 of Cellulomonas sp. H30R-01. Classification (NCBI taxonomy): domain Bacteria; kingdom Bacillati; phylum Actinomycetota; class Actinomycetes; order Micrococcales; family Cellulomonadaceae; genus Cellulomonas; species Cellulomonas sp. H30R-01. The sequence continues at coordinate 1,322,119 of NZ_CP048210.1, forward strand.
GCACCGACACGCGTGACAGGTGCGCCGAGAGCATGTCGCCGAGCAGCCGGTCGTGACCGTCGAGGTGGTCGTCCACGCGGTCGGCGGTCGACTGCACGCGCCGCAACCAGTGCTGCGTCCGGCCCCCGTCCGGGCTGTCCGCGGCGTCCGCGACGAGCTCCGGGAGCACCGACGCGATGGGACCGAGCGCGCGTCGCGCCTCCGCGATCTCCCGCTTGAGGTCGTAGATCCGCTGCACCGGGTCCCCGGAGGGCACGGCCGCGAACACCGCGGACTCCGTCGCGACGACCGCGTCGCCGAGCTCGACCTCGACGTCCCCGGCGGTCGCGACGAGCGCGAGCAGCGCGGCGGCGAGCACCTGCAGCACGCCCTCGTCGGGGACGCGCGGCCCGTTGACCAGCCGCGCCGCGGTGCGGCCCACGACGTCCGCCCTCCCGCTCTCCGCCGTGAGGACCACCGACGCACCCACCACGAGGACGAGCGCACCCGTGCTGACCTGCCGGGTGGCCTCGTCGTAGGACAGCGTCGGGGCCGTCACGACGAGCGTGCCGTCCATGGTCCGGTCGACGTGCGCCCGCACCGGGTGGTCCGTCGACACCGCGCGGCGGTCCGGCACCTTGAGCCGCAGGACGGCGCACGCGTCGGCGCCCAGGCCGTGCCGCTCCGCCTCCCTCGGCAGGTCCGCGAGGTCGTGCACGACCACCCACGTCGAGCCGTCGTCGAGCGTGCGCACGTCGGGCACCGGGTCCGTGCCGGGGGTCACGCCGGCGAGGTCGTCCACGGCTGCATTGTGGTCCTCCGCCCGGTGCGGTGCGCCCCGACGGTTAGGCTGCCGCCCGTGCTCACCTGGCCGGCCCCGCAGATCCCTCGGCTCCCCGGACGGGGCGGGCCCGTCGTCGTGCGCGACTCGTCGACCGGCGAGCGCGTCGTCGCCGCACCCGGCCCGACCGCCACGCTCTACGTGTGCGGCATCACCCCGTACGACGCGACCCACCTCGGCCACGCCGCGACCTACGTCGCGTTCGACGTGCTCGGCCGTGCGTGGCGCGACGCCGGGCAGGACGTGCGCTACGCGTCGAACGTCACCGACGTCGACGACCCGCTGCTCGAGCGCGCGACCGCCACGGACGTCCACTGGCGTGAGCTCGCGGACGAGCAGATCGCGCTCTACGCCGAGGACATGACCGCGCTCGGCGTCGTGCCGCCCGACGCCTGGACGGGCGTCGTCGAGTCCATCCCCGCGGTCGTCGACGCGGTGGCCGCGCTCGTCGCGCGCGGCGCCGCCTACACGGTCCCGACGCCCGACGCGGTCGACGGCGGCCCGGGCGACGTCTACGCCGACCTCTCCGTCGACGGCGCGTTCGGCACCGTCGCCGCGCTGGGTCCCGACGAGATGCTCGCGCTGTCCGCCGAGCGCGGGGGCGACCCGGAGCGGCCGGGCAAGCGCGACCCGCTCGACCCGCTGCTCTGGCGTCGCGAGCGGGCCGGTGAGCCCGCGTGGGACGGCGGCACGCTCGGCCGCGGGCGTCCCGGCTGGCACATCGAGTGCGCCGTCATCGCGCGCGACTCGCTCGGCCTGCCGTTCGACGTCGAGGGCGGCGGCTCCGACCTGCGCTTCCCGCACCACGAGATGAGCACTTCGCACGCCCGGCTCCTCGACGCCGGCCACGGCGCCCGCGTGCACGTGCACACGGGGATGGTCGGGCTCGACGGCGAGAAGATGAGCAAGTCCCGCGGCAACCTCGTGCTCGTCTCCGCGCTGCGCGCCGCGGGCGTCGACCCGATGGCCGTGCGTCTCGCGATCCTCGCGCACCGGTACTCCGACGACTGGGACTGGACCGACGCGGGCCTCGTCGAGGCGCAGGAGCGTCTCGCGCGCTGGCGGCGTGCCCTGTCCGGCAACGGCGGCCCCGACGCGGCGTCCACGCTCGCGGGCCTGCGCGCCGCGGTCGCCGACGACCTCGACACGCCGCAGGCGCTCGCGGTCGTCGACGCGTGGGTCAAGACCGCCCTGCACGGCGACCACGAGCCCGTCGAGGGTGCGCCCGGGCTCGTCGCCCGCGCGGTCGACGCGCTGCTGGGCGTCCGGCTCTGACTCTCACGGCCCGGCGGCCCGGCGTCGTGGCGTCGTGGCGTCTTCTCGCGAGGACGGTCCTGCGGCTCGGCCTGGGCTGACGGAGACGCGGCCCGGTCCGGTCCGGCCCGTCAGCCGCCCGTGCCCTTGTCGCGCCGGCGCAGGTAGCGCTCGAACTCCCGCGCGATCGCCTCGCCGCTCGCCTCGGGCAGGTCGGCCGTGTCCTTGGCCTCCTCGAGCTGCCGGACGTACTCGCCGATCTCGTTGTCCTCGCCCGCGAGCTCGTCGACCCCGTCCTGCCAGGCCGCCGCGTCGTCGGGCAGCTCGCCCAGCGGCACGGGCTCGCCGACGAGCTGCTCGATGCGGTGCAGGATCGCGAGCGTCGCCTTGGGCGACGGCGGGTGCGCGACGTAGTGGGGGACCGCCGCCCACAGCGACAGCGCCTGCATGCCGCGCGCCGCGGCCTCGTGCTGGAGCACGCCGACGATGCCCGTCGGGCCCTCGTAGGTGTTCGGCTCGAGGCCCACGGCGTCCCGCAGGTCCGCGTCCTCGCTCGTCGCGTTCACGGGGATGGGACGCGTGTGCGGCACGTCCGCGAGCAGCGCCCCGACGGTCACGACCGTCCTCACGCCGAGCCCGGCCGCGATGTCCAGGAGCTCCGCGCAGTAGCGTCGCCAGCGCATCGACGGCTCGATGCCGTGCACCAGCACGACGCGACGGCCGGTGCGGGGCGTCTCGACGACCGCGACCGACGTCGTCGGCCACGTGATCTCGCGCCGCCCGTGCGGGCCGACGCCCACCACCGGCCGGTTGACCTGGAAGTCGTGGTACTCCTCGGGGTCGAGCTCATCGACCTGCTCCGCGCCCCACGCCTCGTGCAGGTGCTGCAGCGCGTGGGTGGCCGCCGAGCCCGCGTCGTTCCAGCCCTCGAACGCGGCGAGCATGACGGGCTCGTCGTCCGGGAGGTCCGCGGGTGCGTGCTCACTCATCTGCCCAGCCTAGGACGCGCGTCGGCGCCTGCCCGGTACGACCTGCCGGCACCTGTCGCGCGCCGCGTTCCGTCGTCGCGCGACAGGTGCCGCGCGTCGTGCGCGGGAGCCACCGTGTCCGCGGCCGACGTCACACCTGCGGCGGCGCCGCGGGGCTGAGCAGCGGGGGAGCGCCGGTTAGCCTCGAGGGATGCACGCGCACCACGACGCCCCCGCCCGGACCGCCCTGTGACGACGACCCGCACCGACGACCCCCGCACCGACGACCTGTCCCGCACCCTGCCCGCCGCGGTGCTCTGGGACATGGACGGCACGCTCATCGACACCGAGCCCTACTGGATCGGTGCCGAGACCGAGCTCGTCGAGGCGCACGGCGGTGTGTGGACCCACGAGGACGGCGCCGCGATGGTCGGCAACCCGATGTCGGCCGCCGTCGTCGCGCTGCAGGCGCGCGGTGTCGACCTGACCGCGGACGAGATCGCGGACTTCCTCAACGGCCGTGTCCGCGCGGGTGTCGCGGCCGAGGTGCCCTGGCAGCCGGGCGCGCTCGCGATCCTCCAGGCCCTGCACGGCGCGGGCGTCCCGATGGCGCTCGTCACGTCGTCGTTCCGGGTGCTCGCGCAGCCGTTCGCCGAGACCGTGGGCCTGTTCGACGTGGTCGTCTCGGCGGACGACGTCGAGCGGTTCAAGCCGGACCCCGAGCCCTACCTGCTCGCCGCGAGCCTCCTGGGCGTCCCCGTCGAGCGGTGCGTCGCGGTGGAGGACTCGCACTCGGGCGTCGCGTCGGCCGTGGCGTCGGGCGCGCGCGTCATCGGCGTCGAGGTCATGCAGGAGCTCGCCGACCGGCCGGGCCTGAGCCGGGTCGCGTCGCTCGCGGACCTCACGCTCGACGACCTCGCACGCATCGCGGACGGCGACGTGCTCGACCTGCGCCCCGCCCGCTGACGGGCTGCCGGAGGCCCGGCAGGGCCGACGTGGCCGTCACCCCACGGGCGCGGCCGGCGCCGCCGTCAGGCCACGGTTGCGGGCGCGGGCGGCGTGACGCCGATCGACCGCTCGACCGCGCCCTCCGGGACGGGCGGGACCGTGCCGCCGAACGCCGGGCACTGCGCCTTGAACGAGCACCAGTCGCACAGCCGTGACGTCCGCGGACGCCAGTCGCCGCTGCGGGCCGCGTCCTCGATGCCGCCCCAGATCGACCGGACACGCGCCTCGAGCGTGTGCATCTCAGGCTCGGTCGGCTCGTGCTTGAGGACCGTGCCGTCACCCAGGTACTCGAGCTGCAGCAGCTTCGGCAGCACGCCGCGCGAGCGCCAGATGACGTACGCGTAGAACCGCATCTGGAACAGGGCCCCGCCCTCGAAGCCCGGCCGCGGCGACTTCCCCGTCTTGTAGTCGACGACGCGCACCCAGCCGTTCGGCGCGACGTCGACGCGGTCGACGATCCCGCGCAGCTGCGGGCCGTCCTCGAGCTCGACGCTCACCATGAGCTCGCGCTCGCGGGGCTGCAGGCGCGTGGGGTCCTCGAGCGAGAAGTAGGTCGCGAGCAGGCCGTCGACCGAGGCGAGCCACGCGTCGAGCGCCGTGTCGTCCGCGAACAGCGTCGCGACGTCGGGCGCGTCCTCGCGCAGCTGCGCCCACCGACCGGGGACGAGGCCGCGCGCCGCGTCGATCGTGCGCTCGGCCGCGGGCAGGTCGAAGAGGTGCTCGAGGACCGCGTGCACGAGCGTCCCGCGCGCCGCGGCCGCGCTCGGCGGCTCGGGCAGCCGGTCGACGACCCGGAACCGGAACAGCAGGGGGCACTGCAGGAAGTCGTTCGCGCGCGACGGCGACAGCCCCGGCCGCGACGGCGGACGCACCCGCACCGCCTGCTCGACCGACTGCTCGACCAGTTCCTCGACGACCTCGTCCCGGTCGACCGCCACCACGTCCTGCGCACTCACGCCACCGAGCCTAGGACGCGCCACCGACGCTCCCGTCCCACCGCGCCGCGCGCCGCCCCCACGGGACCGACGGCACGCGCGACGTGCCGGGGGCGCCCCGGGGCGCCGCATAGGCTGACCCGGTGAGCGACCCCCGACCTGCCGCGCCGCGCACCTCCGGCTGGGTGATCGGCCGTGTCGCCGGCGCACCGATCGTCCTCGCGCCGAGCTGGCTGATCGCCGCGGTCGTCCTCACGTTCCTGTTCGCCCCGACGGTCCGCTCGTGGTCGCCCGACCTCGGCGGGCGGGTGTACGTCGTCGCGGGCGTCTTCGTCGTGCTGCTCTTCGCGTCGGTGCTCGTGCACGAGCTCGCGCACGGCCTCGTCGCGCGCGCCCGCGGCCAGCAGCCGCGCGAGTTCGTCCTCACGCTGTGGGGCGGGCACACGACGTTCGGCGTCGCCGCCCCGACGCCCGGCACCAACGCGCTCGTCGCGCTCGCGGGCCCGGTCGCGAACCTCGTCCTGGCGGGTGCGTTCCTCGGCGCCGCGAACGCCGTCGGCACGCGGCAGCTGCTCGGGCTGCTGCTGTTCGCCGGGGCGTTCTCCAACGGGTTCGTCGGGCTGTTCAACCTGCTGCCGGGCCTGCCGCTCGACGGGGGCGCGATCCTGCAGTCCGCGGTGTGGGCGGCGACGCGCAGCCGGCACACCGGCACGCTCGTCGCGGCGTGGTGCGGGCGGGTCGTCGCGGTCGGCGTGTTCGCGTGGGCGTTCGTCTTCCCGTTCGTCCAGGGCGGACAGCCCGACCTCACCGACGCCGTGTGGGGCGCGCTCATCGGGGCGTTCCTCTGGACGGGGGCGTCGGGCGCGATGCGCGGTGCGCGCACGCAGCACGCGGTCGAGCAGCTGTCCGTCGCCTCGGTCGGCCGTCCCGCGGCGGTGGTCGGGCACACGGACTCCGTCGCGCGCGCGGCCCAGGTCGCCGCGGCCGCCGGTGCGAGCGAGGTGGTCGTGGTGTCGCCCGACGGGCGCCCGGCCGCGTACGTCGACCGCGAGGCGGCCCGTGCCGTGCCGGCGGACGCCGCCGGCACCACGCCGGTGACGTCGGTCGCGGTCGCGCTGCCCGTGGGGTCCGTCGTCGACGGCACCCTCGTGGGGCAGGACCTGCTCGACGCGCTCGGGCGCGCCGCCCGGCACACCGCGGTCGTCGTCGCGGTCGCCGACGGGCGCGTCGTGGGCCTGGTGCGCGTGCCGGACGTCGTCGCCGCGCTGCGCACCTGAGCGCCGCGCCGGGCCACGGCCGCGTCCTCGTAGACTCGTCGCCCGTGACCGACCAGACGCCCACCGGGGCCGCGCAGCGCCGCGGCCCGTTCCGCGCGGGCGACCGCGTCCAGCTGACCGACCCGCGCGGCCGGCTGCACACCATCACGCTCGCGCCCGGTGGCACGTTCCACACGCACCGCGGCTACCTCACGCACGACGAGCTCATCGGCGCGCCCGAGGGCACCGTGGTGCGGAACACGTCGGGCATCGAGTACCTCGCGCTGCGGCCGCTGCTCGCGGACCACGTGCTGTCGATGCCGCGCGGCGCGGCCGTCGTGTACCCGAAGGACGCCGGCCAGATCGTCACGATGGGCGACATCTACCCGGGCGCGCGCGTCATCGAGGCGGGCGTCGGCTCCGGCGCCCTCACGATGTCGCTGCTGCGCGCCGTGGGCGACGGCGGCGAGCTCCACTCGATCGAGCGGCGCGAGGACTTCGCCGACATCGCCCGCGCGAACGTCGAGGGCTTCTTCGGCGGCCCGCACCCGGCGTGGCGTCTGTCGATCGGCGACCTCGCGGACGTCCTGCCGCGCGTCGCCGAGCCGGGTTCGGTCGACCGTGTCGTGCTCGACATGCTCGCGCCGTGGGAGAACCTCGACGTGACCGCGGTCGCGCTGGCGCCCGGCGGGCTGCTCATCGCGTACGTCGCGACGACGACGCAGCTGTCCCGCCTTGCGGAGGACGTGCGCGAGGACGGCCGGTACACCGAGCCGCAGGCGTGGGAGTCGATGGTGCGCGGCTGGCACCTCGAGGGGCTCGCGGTGCGCCCGCAGCACCGCATGATCGGCCACACCGGCTTCCTGCTGACGACGCGGCGGCTCGCGGACGGCGTCGAGGCGCCGCAGCGCAAGCGCCGCCCCGCCAAGGGGTCCTACCCGGTCGCCGAGGACGGTGCGCCGCTGGAGGACCCGACCCTGTGGTCGCCCGAGGCGATGGGGGAGCGCGCGGTCTCCGACAAGAAGCTGCGCCGGGCGCGCCGCGACGCGCAGGGCCTGGCCGACGCGGCCCGCGAGGCCGACACCGCGGCCGACGACGACCTCGCCTGACCGTCCGGCGGTCCGTCGTCCCGCACCGCGAGACACCGGGAACAGGCGCGGTGCGGCGAGCGTCTCTGGTTGACAGCGATGGTTAGTGTCGTCGGACCAGCAGGCACAGCGACGTGCACGGTGGTGAGCGTGACGACCATGCACGACGCGGAACGGAGGCCGAGACGATGACCGACCCGAACGCCCCTGGCAGGGACCTGTCCCGTGAGCTCGCGATCCTGGCGGCCAAGAACGAGCGGCTCAGCGAGGCGCTCGTCGCCGCGCGCGAGCAGATCGTCGAGCTCAAGCGGCAGGTGGACGACCTCGCGAAGCCCCCGGGCACGTACGCCACGTTCCTCGCGGCGCGCGACGACGGCACGGTCGACATCGTGTCGTCGGGCCGCAAGATGCACGTCGGCGCGAGCCCGTCGATCGACGTGCACCGCCTGCGCCCGGGCCAGGAGGTCATGCTCAACGAGGCGCTCACGGTCGTCGAGGCCGGCGGGTACGAGAAGGTCGGCGAGATCGTCACGGTCAAGGAGATGCTCGGCGAGGGCCGGGCGCTCGTGGTCGGGCGCGGCGACGAGGAGCGGGTCGTCCGGTTCGCCGGGCAGGTCATCGACCAGGCGAAGGTCCGGGTCGGGGACGCGCTGACGATCGACTCGCGCAGCGGGTTCGTGTTCGAGGTCATCCCGCGCGCCGAGGTCGAGGAGCTCGTCCTCGAAGAGGTGCCGGACATCCAGTACGAGGACATCGGCGGCCTGGGCCCGCAGATCGAGGCGATCCGCGACGCCGTCGAGCTGCCGTTCCTGCACCCCGAGCTGTTCCGCGAGCACGGCCTGAAGCCGCCGAAGGGCGTGCTGCTGTACGGCCCGCCCGGGTGCGGCAAGACGCTCATCGCGAAGGCCGTCGCGCACTCGCTCGCGGCGACCGCGGCGGCGGCGCGGGGTGAGGAGGGCGCGGAGACGCGATCGTTCTTCCTCAACGTCAAGGGCCCCGAGCTGCTCAACAAGTACGTCGGCGAGACCGAGCGGCACATCCGCCTGATCTTCGCCCGCGCGCGGGAGAAGGCGTCGCAGGGGCACCCGGTCGTCGTGTTCTTCGACGAGATGGAGTCGCTGTTCCGCACGCGCGGCACGGGCGTGTCGAGCGACGTCGAGACGACGATCGTGCCGCAGCTGCTCTCGGAGATCGACGGCGTCGAGCGGCTCGAGAACGTCATCGTCATCGGCGCCTCGAACCGCGAGGACATGATCGACCCCGCGATCCTGCGTCCCGGGCGCCTCGACGTGAAGATCAAGATCGAGCGGCCCGACGCCGAGGGCGCGCGCGAGATCTTCGGCAAGTACCTCACGGCCGACCTGCCGATCCACGAGGACGACCTGCGCGAGCACGGCGACTCCTCGTCGGCGGCGGTCGAGGCGATGATCACGCGCGTCGTCGAGCGCATGTACACCGAGAGCGAGGAGAACCGCTTCCTCGAGGTCACCTACGCGAGCGGCGACAAGGAGGTCCTCTACTTCAAGGACTTCAACTCGGGCGCGATGATCCAGAACGTCGTCGACCGCGCGAAGAAGTCCGCGATCAAGGACCTCCTCGCGACCGGCCAGCGCGGCATCCGCGTCGACCACCTGCTCACGGCGTGCGTCGACGAGTTCCGCGAGAACGAGGACCTGCCGAACACCACCAACCCGGACGACTGGGCGCGCATCTCCGGCAAGAAGGGCGAGCGCATCGTGTTCATCCGCACGATCGTCCAGGGCAAGAAGGGCACGGACACGTCCCGCACGATCGAGACGGTCACGAGCACCGGCCAGTACCTCTGACGACGCACCGCACCTCCGACGCCGACGCGCGCCGGGCCTGCCGTCCCGGTGGTGCCCGGCGCGCGGACGTCCGCGGTGACGTGCCGCGACGGACGCCTAGGGTGGAGCCGTGACCGTGCGCCGCGTGATGGGGATCGAGACCGAGTACGGCATCCTCCAGCCGGGTCGCCCTCTCGCGAACCCCATGCTCCTGTCGAGCCATGTCGTCGCGGTGCACGCGGCGGCGCGCGAGGGCGGCCGGGCCCGCGCCCGCTGGGACTACGACGACGAGGACCCGCTGCACGACGCCCGCGGGTTCCACCTGCAGCGCGCGTCGGCGCACCCCTCGCTGCTCACCGACGACCCGGACCGCGCCGCGCCCGCCGGCCCGGCCGACACGGGTGACGGACCGCAGGAGCTCCCGCGCGGCACGACCGAGGAGTACGAGGACCCGGGCGCCGCCAACGTCATCCTCACGAACGGCGCGCGGCTCTACGTCGACCACGCGCACCCGGAGTACTCCTCGCCCGAGGTCACCTCGCCGCTCGACGCCGTGCGCTGGGACCGGGCGGGCGAGCTCGTCATGCTCGCGTCGGTGCGCGCGCTCGCGTCGACGCCCGCGCTGCCCGACGTCGCGCTGTACAAGAACAACGTCGACGGCAAGGGCGCGACCTACGGCACGCACGAGAACTACCTCGTCGACCGCGCCGTGCCCTTCACGGACCTCGCGAGCCGGCTCATCCCCTTCCTCGTGACGCGCCAGGTGTACACGGGTGCGGGCCGCGTCGGGATCGGTCAGCGCGGGGAGACCCCGGGCTTCCAGATCGCGCAGCGGGCGGACTACATCGAGGCCGAGATCGGCCTCGAGACGACGCTGCGCCGGCCGATCGTCAACACGCGCGACGAGCCGCACGCCGACCCCGACCGCTGGCGGCGCCTGCACGTCATCATCGGCGACGCCACGATGCTCGAGGTCGCGACGTACCTGCGGCTCGGCACGACGTCGCTCGTCCTGTGGCTGATCGAGCGGGCCGTCGCCGAGGGCGGTGCGGGCGGTGCGCTCGCCGCGGTCGACCGGCTGGCCCTGCGCGACCCGGTGCACGCCGTCCACCTCGTCAGCCACGACGTCACGCTCACCACCCGGGTCGAGCTCGCGGACGGCCGCCGGCTCACCGCGATCGAGGTGCAGCGCGAGTACCTCGACGCGGTCCGCACCGCGCTCGCGCACGTCGGCGACCCGCTCGACGCGCAGACGACCGACGTCCTCGACCGCTGGCAGGCCGTGCTCGACGGCCTCGCGACCGACCCCGCGAGCTGTGCGCGCACGGTCGAGTGGCTCGCCAAGCTCCGGCTGCTCGAGGGCATGCGCCGCCGCGACCACCTCGCGTGGGACCACCCGCGCCTCGCCGCGGTCGACCTCCAGTGGTCCGACCTGCGACCCGAGCGCGGGCTCTACCACCGGCTCGTCGCGGCCGGCGCCGTCGACCTCCTCGTCACGCCCGGGCAGGTCGAGGACGCCGTGTGGCACCCCCCGCACGACACGCGCGCCTACTTCCGCGGCGAGGCCGTCGCCCGGTACGGCGCCGAGATCTCCGCTGCGAGCTGGGACTCGGTCGTGTTCGACGTGCCCGGCGCGGCGACCCTGCAGCGCGTGCCCATGCGCGACCCGCTGCGCGGCACGCGCGCCCACGTGGGCGACCTCCTGGACCGCTGCGACGACGCCCGCGCGCTCCTGGCCGAGCTCGGCGCCTGACCCCGCCGCTCGCGCCCCGGGCGAAAGGCGTGTCCGCCTCGCGGGCGCTCGCCCCGGATGCGTCGGAGGATGGGCCTAGGGTGGGATCGAGCAGGTCAGCGCGACGCCTACGGAGGTCACCATGGCTGGTCAGGAACAGGTGCGGCCCCGCCGCGACGACGAGGACCCGGTCGACGGCGCCGACGCGCCGGTGCCGGCCGCGCCGTCCGCGCAGTCGCGAGACGCCGAGGTGGACGCGCTGCTCGACGAGATCGACGACGTCCTGGAGTCCAACGCGGAGCAGTTCGTCCGCGGGTTCGTCCAGAAGGGCGGTCAGTGAGCGTCGATGGCCCCACTGACACCGCAGCCCGACCGCGCCGCCTCGGGGCGGCTCCCGCACACCTTCACCACACCCGGCTCGTCGTCGTTCGTCGACTTCCTCGCCGGGCACGCACCCGACCTGCTGCCCGGTAACCGGCCGCTGCCCACGACCGAGGTCCAGGCGCCGCACGGCACGACGATCGTCGCGCTCGCGGTCGACGGCGGCGTGGTGATGGCGGGTGACCGTCGCGCCACGATGGGCTCGATGATCGCGAGCCGCGAGATCGAGAAGGTCTTCCCGGCGGACGAGTACTCGGCCGTCGGCATCGCCGGCACGGCGGGTCTCGCCACCGAGCTCGTGCGGCTGTTCCAGCTCGAGCTCGAGCACTACGAGAAGATCGAGGGCAGCCTGCTGTCGCTCGACGGCAAGGCGAACCGGCTGTCGACGATGATCCGCGGCAACCTCGGGCTCGCGATGCAGGGCCTCGCGGTCGTCCCGCTGTTCGCGGGCTTCGACCTCGACCGGCGCGTCGGGCGGATCTTCTCCTACGACGTGACGGGCGGCCGCTACGAGGAGCACGACCACCACGCGGTCGGCTCGGGCTCGGTGTTCGCGCGCGGCTCCCTCAAGAAGCTGTGGCGGCCGGGGCTGGACCCGGCGGGCGGCGTGCGCGTCGCGGTCGAGGCGCTCGTCGACGCGGCGGACGACGACTCCGCGACGGGCGGCCCCGACTCGACGCGGCGGATCTGGCCCGTCGTGGCGACCGTGACGGAGGCGGGCTACCTGCGCGTGCCGGACGCGGAGCTCGGCGAGCTCGTGGCACTGGTCGAGGACGAGCGGCGTGCGTCGCACGCGGACCGCGGAGGTGCGCGATGAGCATGCCGTTCTACGTCTCGCCCGAGCAGCTCATGAAGGACCGGGCGGACTACGCGCGCAAGGGCATCGCCCGCGGCCGGTCCGTCGTGGTGCTCCAGTACGACGACGGGATCGCGTTCGCGACCGAGAACGCGTCGCGCGCGCTGCACAAGATCTCGGAGATCTACGACCGCATCGCGTTCGCGGCCGTCGGCAAGTACAACGAGTTCGAGAACCTGCGCGTCGCGGGCGTGCGCTACGCCGACCTCCGGGGCTACTCCTACGACCGCGAGGACGTCACGGCGCGCGGCCTGGCGAACGCGTACGCGCAGACGCTCGGCACGGTGTTCACGACCGAGTCGAAGCCGCTCGAGGTCGAGCTGGTCGTCGCCGAGGTCGGCCGCGAGCCGGCGGGCGACCAGGTGTACCGGCTGTCGTACGACGGCTCGGTCGCCGACGAGCACGGGTACGTCGTCATGGGTGGCCAGGCGGACCGCCTGGGCGGCCTGCTCGCGACGGGCTGGCGGCCCGGCATGTCGCTGCGGGAGGTGCTGCGCCTCGCCGTGGACGTGCTGGGCACGGCCTCCGACGACGGGGGCGAGACGCGCACGATCCCGGCGCAGCAGCTCGAGGTCGCGGTGCTCGACCGCACCCGGCCGCGACGCACGTTCCGCCGGCTCACGGGTGCGCTGCTCGAGGACCTGCTGACCCCCGTGGACGCCGGCGACCCGCCGGCGGCCGCACCGCACGACGACTGACGGCCACGAGGCCCGGAGGAGGGGAGCAGCGATGGACCGACGGATCTTCGGGCTCGAGACCGAGTACGGCGTCACGTGCGCCGCGCAGGACGGCCGCGGGCTGTCCGCGGACGAGGTGGCGCGCTACCTGTTCCGCAAGGTCGTCGCGTGGGGACGCTCGTCGAACGTCTTCCTCCGCAACGGCTCCCGGCTCTACCTCGACGTCGGCTCGCACCCCGAGTACGCGACCGCCGAGTGCGACGACGTGCGCCAGCTCGTCGCGCACGACCGCGCGGGTGAGCGGATCCTCGAGGGGCTCGTCGCCGACGCGCAGCAGCGCCTCGAGCACGAGGGGCTGCCGGGTCGCATCCACCTGTTCAAGAACAACACGGACTCGGCGGGCAACTCCTACGGCTGCCACGAGAACTACCTCGTGCGGCGGCAGGGGGACTTCGCGCGCCTGTCCGACGTGCTCGTGCCGTTCCTCATCACGCGCCAGGTGCTCACGGGCGCGGGCAAGGTGCTGAGCACGCCGCGCGGGGCCCTGTTCTGCCTGTCGCAGCGCGCCGACCACATCTGGGAGGCCGTGTCGAGCGCGACCACGCGGTCGCGGCCCATCATCAACACGCGTGACGAGCCGCATGCCGACGCGGAGCACTTCCGCCGGCTGCACGTCATCGTGGGCGACTCCTCGATGTCGGAGACGACGACCATGCTCAAGGTCGGGGCGACCGACCTCATCCTGCGCATGGTCGAGGCCGGCATCCCGATGCGTGACATGTCGCTCGAGAACCCGATCCGCGCGATCCGGGAGATCAGCCACGACCTCACCGGTAAGCACCCGGTCGTCCTCGCGAACGGCCGGACGGTCACGGCGCTCGACCTGCAGGAGGAGTACCTCGCGCGCGTCGTGGACTTCGTGTCGACCGAGGGCGGGCCGACACCCGAGACGAAGCAGGTCCTCGACCTGTGGGAGCGCGGGCTGCGCGCGCTGCGCACGGGCGACCTGTCGCTCGTCGAGCGCGAGCTCGACTGGGTGATCAAGTACCAGCTCATCGAGCGGTACCGCGCGAAGCACGACCTCGAGCTGTCCGACGTGCGCGTGCAGCGGCTCGACCTCGCCTACCACGACATCTCCCGCACCGAGGGGCTGTACAACCTGCTGGCCGCGAAGGGCCTGGTCGAGCGCGTGACGTCCGACCTGGAGATCTTCGAGGCCACCGCGGTGCCGCCGCAGACGACGCGCGCCAAGCTGCGCGGCGACTTCGTGCGTGCCGCGCAGGAGGCCCGTCGGGACTACACGGTCGACTGGGTGCACCTCAAGCTCAACGACCAGGCGCAGCGGACCGTGCTCTGCAAGGACCCGTTCCGCAGCGTCGACGAGCGCGTGGACCGCCTCATCGAGTCGATGTAGCGCCCAGGCGGGCGCCGTACAGTGTGCGTGCCCGCGGACCCGCCGACCGGCCGTGGCCCGCCGCGGCGGCCGCCCCTGGTCGCCCGCAGCCCCGCCCCGGACCGACCCGGTACGGTGGCGCCTCGCGGGCGTGACAGGACGCCGAGGCGGGGGGCGCCCACCACGAGGAAGGACCGACGTGCGACGACTGCGGGAGACGGCGGCCGCCGCGCTCGTGGCGCTGGCGCTGCTCGCGGGGTGCACGACGCCGCAGGCCGCGGACCCCGAGATCACCGTCACCGGGGAGCCGGGCGAGGAGCCCACGCTCACGTACCTCACGCCGCTCGAGGTGACCTCGACCTACCGCGAGGAGATCTGGCCGGGCACCGGCGCGGAGCTCGTCGAGGGCGGGCCGGTGCTCATCGACTTCTGGCTCGAGAACGGCACCGACGCGTCCCTCGTCGACGAGAGCTACTCCACGACGCCGACGCCGCGGCTCCTCACGGAGGAGGACCTCGGCACCGACCTGTACGAGACGCTGCGCGGCCAGAAGGTCGGCGCGCGCCTGCTCCAGGTGAGCCCGCCGCGCGGCTCGGGTGCGGTCGACTACCCGACGGTGACGGTCCTCGACGTGCTGCCGACGCGGGCCGACGGTGCGCCCGTCCCCCCGCGTCCCGACCTCCCCGCGGTCACGCTCGACGCGTCCGGCGCGCCGTCCATCACCCCGACCGGCACGGAGCCGCCCGACCAGCTCGTCGTCCAGCCGCTGCTGCGCGGTGCGGGCGCGCAGGTCGCCGCGAGCGACGTCATCACCGTGCAGTACACGGGCTTCGCGTGGACGACGGGGGAGTCGTTCGACTCGACGTGGACGCACGGCCTGCCCGTGTCGTTCGGCCTGCAGGACGTGCAGGCCTGGGCGGAAGGGCTGGTCGACCAGCCCGTCGGCAGCCAGGTCATGCTCGTCGTCCCCCCGACGTACGCGCTCGGCGTCACGGAGAGCCAGGAGCTCGCCGGGCAGACCGTCGTGTTCGTCGTCGACATCCTCGCGACCGGCTCACCCGACGGAGGTTCCTGATGACCGTGGCGCTGCGCGTCATCCCGTGCCTCGACGTCGACGCGGGCCGCGTCGTCAAGGGCGTGAACTTCGAGAACCTCCGTGACGCCGGCGACCCGGTCGAGCTCGCGCGCCGCTACGACGCCGAGGGCGCCGACGAGGTGACGTTCCTCGACGTGTCCGCGTCGTCGGGCGGCCGCGACACGACGATCGAGGTGGTCCGTCGCACCGCCGAGGAGATCTTCGTCCCGCTCACCGTGGGCGGGGGCGTGCGGTCGACCGACGACGTCGACCGGCTGCTGCGCGCGGGCGCCGACAAGGTCGGCGTGAACACCGCCGCGATCGCGCGGCCCGAGCTCATCTCCGAGATCGCGCACCGGTTCGGCAGCCAGGTCCTCACGATCTCGATCGACGCCCGACGCGTGACGGGCGACGTGCGGACCGACTCCGGCTACGAGGTCACGACCCACGGCGGCAAGCGGGGCACGGGCCTCGACGCCGTCGCGTGGGCCGCACGGGCCGCCGAGCTCGGGGCGGGCGAGGTCCTGCTCAACTCGATGGACGCCGACGGCACCGAGGCCGGCTTCGACCTCGAGATGATCGGTGACGTGCGCCGCGAGGTGCGGATCCCGCTCGTCGCGAGCGGCGGCGCGGGGACCGTGCAGCACTTCGTCGAGGCGGCCAAGGCCGGTGCCGACGCGGTGCTCGCGGCGAGCGTCTTCCACTTCGGCCAGCTCACGGTGCGCGACGTCAAGGACGCGCTGCGCGCGGCGGGCGTCGTCGTCCGCTGACGCCCGGCCCGCGGCGGGTGCGGTGACCGGGTCGTTCAGACCGGCAGGCGGCCGGTGAGGATCTCGACGTCCTGCGGGTCGCCTTGTACCGCGACGTCGGCGGCCGCGCCGCGCCCGCACGCGAACAGCACGAGCTCGCCGACCGCGCCGCGCACGACGACCGTCCCGTAGCCGCCCTTCGGGCGTCGCACCTGGCGGCGCCGGCCGTCGTCGCGCACCAGCACGACGCCGACGGGGAGCCGGTGCAGCCGAGCACCACCCGCCCGGCCCAGCTGCTTCCACAGCACCTCGACGAGCGCCGGGTCGAGCGTGCGCGGCGGCGTCGGACCGGCACCGCGCCGGACGTCCTCGGTGTGCACGAAGAACTCGACGACGTTCGCGAGCTCGCCCGCCCAGGACATCGGGTGCCAGCGCGGCGGCTCCGCCGCGACGCGGGCGACGAGGTCCCGGTACACGCCCTCGGTCGACGCGTCGTCCGCGAGCCGCGCGATCGCGGCCTCCGCCCGGGCGCCCAGCGCGGGCATCGCGATCCCGGCACCGACGACGGGGGAGTGCTCACGCAGGACGACGTGCGCCGCGAGGTGACGAGCCTGCCAGCCCTCGCACAGCGTGGGCGCGTCGGGCGGGACGGCTCGCAGAGCCTCGGCCAGCTGCGCGCGCTCCACCTCGTGCCACGTCATTGCCGCATCGTCGCACGTGGGAGCGCCGGTCCGCGCCGCGAGACGGGCCTGGACGACGGTGGGGAGCAGCCCGCGCCGCGGGGGTGCGCGGGCCACCCGACCGGGCGCGTCCGCCGGGCGACGCGTCACGACCGCGTGAGAGGATGACGGTTTCCCGCCCCCTGGACGAAAGGCCTGCGCGTGCGCTCGCGAGCTCCTTCGTCGCGACCGATGGCGCTGACCGGCTCGGTGCCCCGCCGCGCCGCGACGATCGTGGCCCGTGGCATCGCGGCGCACCCGTGGACGTACACCGTCGCGATCGGCACGTCGGCGCTGCACGGTCTGGCCACGGTCGCGGTGAGCCGCGTGCTCGCGTCCGTCACCGACGACGTCGTGGTCCCGGCGCTCGGCGGCTCGGCCGAGGCCCGCGACCGCGTGTGGCTCGCCGGGCTCGCGCTGCTGCTCGTCGCGCTCACGCTCGCGGTGTCCGTCGCCGGCCGCCGCATCTTCGCCGGCATGGGCTTCGCCCAGCTCCAGGCCGACCACCGGACGCGCGTGACCCGGCAGTACCTGCGGCTGCCGATGTCCTGGCACAAGCAGCACCCGACGGGTCAGCTGCTGTCGAACGCGAGCGCCGACGTCGAGGCGTCGACGGGGGTGTTCAACCCGCTGCCGTTCGCGCTCGGCGTCGTCGTCATGCTCGTCGTCGCCGCGGTCGGGCTGCTGCGCACGGACGTGTGGCTCGCGCTCGCGGCGCTCGTCGTCATCCCGCTCGCGCTGCTCGCGAACCTCGTCTTCCAGCGCCGCATGGCGCCGGCCGTGGGGCACGCGCAGGAGCTGCGGGCCGCGGTCGCGGACGTCGCGCACGAGAGCTTCGAGGGCGCGCTGCTCGTCAAGGCGCTCGGCACCGAGGAGCGCGAGGCCGCGCGGTTCGCGGCCCGGGCGCGCGAGCTTCGGGACGCGAACGTCCGCGTCGGCGTCGTCCGCGCGATGTTCGACCCCGTGATCGACGTGCTGCCGAGCCTGGGCACGCTGCTCGTGCTCGTCGTCGGCGCGGTCCAGGTGCGGGCCGGGCACATCGGCACGGGCGACGTGGTGGGTGCGGCGTACCTGCTGACCCTGCTGACCATCCCGGTGCGCGCGTTCGGCTGGGTGCTCGGCGAGCTGCCCCGCGCGCTCGTCGGGTACGACCGCATCGCACGCGTCGTCGACGCCCGCGGCGCGCTGCCCGCGGGCACCACGCGGTGGACGCCGCCGCCCGGTGGCGCGCGCGTCGAGCTGCGTGACGTCGCCGTCGCGGTGCCCGGGCCGCGCGGTCCCGTCGAGCTCCTGCACGACGTGGACCTCGACGTCGCACCGGGTCGCGTCGTCGCCGTCGTCGGACCGACGGGCTCGGGCAAGTCCACCCTCGTGTCCCTCGTCGCCCGGCTCAGCGACCCGACGTCGGGCTCCGTGCTCGTCGACGGCACGGACCTGCGCGACGTCGTGCCCGTCGACCTGTCGCGGCACGTCGCGTTCGTGTCGCAGTCGACGTTCGTCTTCGAGGACACCGTCCGCGGCAACGTCACGCTCGCCGACGACGACGACCCCGCGGCCCCGTCGGACGACGCGGTGTGGGACGCGCTGCACGCCGCGCGCGTCGACGATGTCGTGCGCGCGCTGCCCGGCGGGCTGGACGCGCCGCTCGGCGAGCGCGGTGCCAACCTCTCGGGCGGGCAGCGTCAGCGCCTCGCGCTCGCCCGGGCGCTCGTCCGGGAACCGCGCGTGCTCGTGCTCGACGACGCCACGTCCGCGGTGGACCCGCGCGTCGAGCAGGCGATCCTGCGCGGCCTGCGCGACGACCGCGCGGGCTCGCCGACGGTGCTGCTCGTCGCGTACCGGATGTCGTCGGTGCTGCTCGCGGACGAGGTCGTGCACGTCGAGCAGGGTCGCGTCGTCGACCGCGGCACGCACGCCGAGCTGCTCGCGCGCGACGACGGCTACCGCGCGCTCGCGACGGCGTACGAGGAGGAGTCCGCACGCCGCGCGGCCGAGGGCGAGCAGGAGCGCGTCGAGGACCCGGAGCCGGTGACGGCGGGGGAGGAGGCCCGATGAGCGCCGCAGCGGGGACGCCCGACCACCGGATGGCGTCCGCGAGCACGATGGGCATCCTCGCGACGCTCCGCCGCGGACTCGAGGTGTCGCCGCAGCTCCTGCGCGGATGGCGCGTGACGCTCCTGCTCGCGGTGCTGGCCGCGCTCGGCAAGGTGCTCGTCCCGCTCACGGTCCAGCAGACGGTCGACACCGGCATCCTCGCGCCCGGCGGACCCGACGTGCCGCGGGTGCTCGCGCTCACGGGCAGCGCGGCGGTCGGGCTGCTCGCCGCCGCCGTGTGCTCGGCCTACGTCAACGTCCGCCTGTTCCGGTCGAGCGAGGACGGGCTGCTCGCGCTGCGCACCCGCGCGTTCCGGCACGTGCACGACCTGTCCGTCCTCACCCAGCACACCGAGCGGCGCGGGTCGCTCGTCAGCCGCGTCACCTCCGACGTCGACACCATCTCGCTGTTCGTGCAGTGGGGCGGGATCATGCTGCTCGTCTCGGTGCTGCAGATCGTCGCCGCCTCGGTCCTCATGGCGCTGTACTCGTGGCAGCTCACGCTCGTCGTGTGGCTCGGGTTCATCCCCCTGCTGCTCGTCCTGCCGCCGCTGCAGCGTCGGGTCAACGCGCGGTACTCCGCCGTCCGCGAGCGGTACGGCGCGATGCTCGGCACGGTGTCGGAGTCGGTCGTGGGTGCCGAGACGATCCGCGCGTACGGCGCCGCGCACCGCACGCAGCGACGTCTCGACGCCGCGATCACCACGACGCGCAGCGCGATGGTGCGCGCCCAGAACCTCGTGTCGGTCGTCTTCTCGAGCGGCGTGCTGGTCTCGAACGTGGTCCTCGCGCTCGTCGTCGTCATCGGCACGTTCCTCGGTGTCCGCGGCGACGTCTCCGCGGGCCGCCTGCTCGCGTTCCTGTTCCTCGTGCAGCTGTTCACCGGTCCCGTGCAGATGGCCACCGAGATCCTCAACGAGCTGCAGAACGCCGTCGCCGGGTGGCGGCGCGTGCTCGGCGTGCTCGAGACCCCGGTCGCGGTGCAGGACCCGGGCGCCGACGGCGTGCCCAGCCCGCGCGGTCCCGCGACGGTCGAGCTGCGCGACGTCGCGTTCGCGTACCCCGAGGGCCGCCGCGTCCTGCACGACGTCGACCTCGAGGTGCCCGCGGGCGCGTCCGTGGCCGTCGTCGGCGCGACCGGCTCCGGCAAGACGACCATCGCACGGCTCGTCGCGCGCCTCGTCGACCCCGAGCACGGCCGCGTGCTGCTCGACGGCACCGACCTGCGCGACATCCCCGCGACGGACCTGCGCGCACGCGTCGTGCTCGTCCCGCAGGAGGGCTTCCTGTTCGAGGGCACGGTCGCCGAGAACGTCGCCTACGGGCTGCGGACCCCCGACGGCGCCGCACCCGACCCCGCGGACGCACGCGTGCGCGACGCCGTCGAGGCCCTCGGCCTCGGGCCGTGGGTCGACGAGCTCGCCGCGGGCCTCGACACCGACGTGGGCCAGCGCGGCGAGTCCCTGTCCGCGGGTGAGCGCCAGCTCGTCGCGCTCGCACGCGCCTACCTCGCCGACCCCGACGTGCTGCTGCTCGACGAGGCGACGAGCGCCGTCGACCCGGCCACCGAGGTCCGCCTGGTGCGCGCGCTCGAGGAGCTGAGCACCGGCCGCACGACGCTGACCATCGCGCACCGGCTGTCCACCGCCGAGGCGGCCGACCTCGTCGTCGTCGTCGACGCCGGGCGCGTCGTCGAGACCGGGCACCACGCCGAGCTCGTCGCGACCGGCGGCACCTACGCGTCCATGCACGCGGCCTGGGTCGCGCAGACCCGCTGACCTCCGCGGCCCGGTCGCGCCGACCCGCTGCCGCCGCGGGGTCGGTCGCGCCCACCGTCGACGCGCCCGCCGCGCGCACGGCCTCGTCGACGTCGGTCCCGGACACCGGCCCGGGCGGCACGCGCCACCGTGGCAGGATCGGTCCGTGCCTCGCGAGAACCCGTCCGCCACCCTCCTCGACCCGCAGGTCGCGCAGCGGCTGCGCCACGACGAGCACGGCCTCGTCGCCGCCGTCGTGCAGCAGCACGACACGCGCGAGGTCCTCATGGTCGGCTGGATGGACGACGAGGCGCTGCACCGCACGCTGACGACCGGCCGCGTGACGTTCTGGAGCCGCTCGCGCCAGGAGTACTGGCGCAAGGGCGACACGTCCGGGCACGCGCAGTACGTCAAGGCCGTCTCGCTCGACTGCGACGGCGACGCGCTCCTCGTCGAGGTCGACCAGGTCGGCGCCGCCTGCCACACCGGCACCCGCACGTGCTTCGAGGCCGGGGGACCGCTCGCGGTGGTCGCCGGCCACCGACCCGCCCCGGCACCCGCCGCCGCACCCGCACCCGCCGCCGCACCCGCACCGGCCGACGCCCCCGCACCCGCCGCCGCACCCGCACCGGCCGACGCACCCGCGGCCGCCGACGCACCCGCACCTGAAGGAGACGCATGACCGCGCCCGCCGCCCACGTCCCCGCCGACGTCCTGACCGCGGACGTCCCCTGGGGCGGCACGTGGCCGTCGGTCGACACGTTCCGCGCCCTCGCGGCGGACCGGCGCGTCATCCCCGTCGTGCGCCGGCTCCTCGCGGACGACGTCACGCCCGTCGGCCTGTACCGCACGCTCGCGGCGGGCCGCCCGGGCACCTTCGTGCTCGAGTCCGCGGAGTCCGACGGCACGTGGAGCCGCTGGTCGTTCGTCGGCGTCCGCTCGCGTGCCACGCTCACGGTCCGCGACGGCGCCCCGGTGTGGGTCGGCGACGTGCCTGTGGGCGTCCCGACGGAGGGCGACGCGCTCGACGTGCTCGGCCGCACCCTCGACGTGCTGCGCACGCCCGCGATCCACGGCCTGCCGCCGCTCACCGGTGGGCTGGTCGGAGCGCTCGGGTGGGACGTCGTGCGGCACTGGGAGCCGACGCTGCCCGCGAAGGCGCCCGAGGAGCTCGGCGTCCCCGAGCTCACGCTGCTGCTCGCGACCGACCTGGCGGTCGTCGACCACCACGACGGCTCGGTGTGGCTGGTCGCCAACGCGATCAACTTCGACGACACCGACGACCGCGTCGACGAGGCGCACGCCGACGCCGTCGCGCGGCTCGACGCCATGCAGCGCGCGCTGCTCCACCCGGCGGACCCGGGCGTCGCCGCGCTCGCGGACGTCCCGGAGCCGGAGCTGGAGTTCCGTTCGACGAAGGCCGAGTTCGAGCAGGCCGTCGGCATCGGCAAGGAGGCGATCCGGGACGGCGAGGTCTTCCAGGTCGTGCTCTCGCAGCGCCTCGACCTCGACTGCCCGGCCGACCCGATCGACGTCTACCGCGTGCTGCGGACGATCAACCCGAGCCCGTACATGTACTACCTGCAGCTCCAGGACGCGGACGGCCACGACTTCGCGGTCGTCGGGTCGAGCCCGGAGACGCTCGTCAAGGTGACCGACGGGCACGTCGTGACGTTCCCGATCGCCGGCTCCCGCCCGCGCGGCGCGACGCCCGAGGAGGACCGCGCGCTGCAGGACGAGGTGCTCGCCGACCCCAAGGAGCGGGCCGAGCACATCATGCTCGTCGACCTGTCCCGCAACGACCTGGTCAAGGTGTGCGAGCCGTCGAGCGTCGAGGTCGTCGAGTTCATGGCGGTCAAGCGGTACTCGCACATCATGCACATCTGCTCGACGGTCGTCGGGCGGCTGCGCGCGGGCGCGACGGCGCTGCAGACGCTGACGGCGACGTTCCCGGCGGGCACGCTCTCGGGCGCGCCCAAGCCGCGCGCGATCGCGCTCATCGACGAGATCGAGCCCGCCCGCCGCGGCATCTACGGCGGCACCGTCGGCTACTTCGACTTCGCGGGCGACATGGACATGGCGATCGCGATCCGCACGGCGCTCATCCGGGACGGTCGCGCGAGCGTGCAGGCAGGGGGCGGCATCGTCGCCGACTCGGTCCCCGCGCTCGAGTACGCCGAGTCGCGCAACAAGGCGGCCGCCGCGGTCCGCGCGGTCCAGGTCGCGTCCCGGCTGCGCCGGGTCGCCGAGTGACGAGCGCGCCCGCCCCCGCGGCCGCGCGTTCGCGGGGTCGTGGGCGGGCGGCGGGCGTGCTCGTGCTGCTCGCCGCCGCGTCCGCCGGCGCCGCGGTCCCGACCTGGCTCACCGCGACCGGCGTGACGGCGCTGCGCGGCACGGTCGACGTCCCGGCGACCGGCACGCAGGTCGCGCCCGCCGTGCTCGGCGCCTCGGTCGTGCTGCTCGCGACCGCCGCGGCCGTCGCGCTCGTCGGGCGGGTCGGACGGTGGCTCGTCGCGGCCGTCACGGTGCTCAGCGGTGCGGTCGTCGTCGGCGCGACGGCCGCCGTCCTCGCGGACCCGCACGCCGCCGCCGTACCCGTCGTGACGCAGGAGACCGGCGTCGGCCGGGTCGTCGGCGACGTCGCCGTCACCGCGTGGCCGTGGGTGAGCGTCGCCGTCGGGGTCGTCGTCGTGGTGGCGGCGGGTTGGCTCGTGCGCGCCTCGCGCACCTGGCAGGGACCGTCCCGTCGGCACGAGACGCCCGGGGCGGGCGGCGGGCCCGTCGACGAGCGTGGCGCGTGGGACGCGCTGAGCCGCGGGGACGACCCGACCTGACCGTCACCTGGGCAGGCCACGCGGACGTCCTGCGCAGGTCAGGAAGCCGCGCGGTCCGATAGGGTAAGCCGCGAACCGAGCACGAAGGGCACCACCTGATGTCTGACCAGTCCCTCGCGCACCGCGCGCAGAACGTCACCCGGACCGAGACGGTCCACCTCCCGCCCGCGACCCCGCCGGTCAACCACGGCAAGACGGTCGCCGGCTGGACGACCACGTACGGCGTCCTCGTCGGCGGTGTGGTCATGTCCGTCGCGGTGGTCTTCGCGCTCGTGTGGCTGTTCTGGGTCGGCCTCGGTGTCGCCCTCGTCGCCCTCGTGCTCGGCAAGGTCCTGCAGGGCATGGGCTACGGCCAGGGCGGCGTGCACACGCAGTCCCGGGACGGACGACCCGGGGCGCACTGACGCCCGGCCCGTCTGCGGGCTGCTCGATCCCGCGCGCGGCCGCACGCGGGCCCCGTCTGCGACCGGCCGTGACCCGGTCGCCACTCCGCCTGGAGGATGGATGTCGACCCCCAACGAGCCGCAGAACCCGTTCGAGAAGGGCTCCGAGCCGGAGGGTGGCGCGCCCGGCTACCCCGCGGCACCGCCGCCGCCCGCCGGCGGCTACCCGGCGGCCCCGCCGCCGCAGCCGTCCCAGCCGCAGGGCTACCCGTCGGCCCCGCAGTACCCGTCGGCCCCGCAGTACGGCGGCGCCCCGCAGTACGGCGGCCAGCAGGCCTACGGCACCCCGTACCCGAAGAACAGCCTCGGCGTGTGGGCGCTGGTCCTCGGCATCGCGTCGTTCGTGCTCTCGTGCGGCCTCGTGACGGGCATCCCGGCGATCATCGTCGGCAACAACGCCAAGAAGGCCGTCCAGCGCGGCGAGGCGAACAACGGCGGCCTCGCGACCGCGGGCGTCGTGCTCGGCTGGATCGCCACGGTGCTGTCGGTCCTCGGCATCATCCTGTTCGCCGTCCTGTTCTCGAACGCCGAGTTCCGTGACGCGTTCGTCGACGGCTACAACTCCTCGAGCTACTGACGTCGCGGCGGCGTCCGGCCTGGTCCGGACGCCGCTGCTCGTCGGTGCGGGGACGCTGCTCGCCACGGTCGCGGTCGCCGTCCGCGACCCGCACGTCGCGGGCAGCTGGGGCGCGTGCCCCCTGCACCTGCTGACGGGGCTGTGGTGCCCTGGCTGCGGCGGCATGCGGGCGGTGCACGACCTCACGCACGGCGACCTCGCGGGGGCGTGGGGCATGAACCCGCTGCTCGTCGTGCTGCTGCCGCTCGCGGTCGCCGGGTGGGTCGTGTGGACGTGGCGTGCGGTGCACGGACGCCGCACGCAGGCGCCGCGGCACCCGGCCTGGGCGTGGTCCTTCCTCGCCGTGATCGTGTCCTTCGCCGTCCTGCGCAACCTCCCGCAGCTCGCGCCGTACCTCGCCCCCTGACCGCGCCGCCCCCGTGACCGTGCCCGCCGTGGGCCCTGCCACGGCCAGCCCTCCGGAGCCCGACGATGAGCAGCACCGACCCGCAGGACCCCGCGACGCCGGCGCCCGACCCGTGGCGCAAGCCCGAGACGGGCAGCACGAGCGGCGCCGCACCCGCGCCCGCTCCCGTGCCCGACGCGGTGCAGCCGTACGCGTCCGGCCCGGCGTACCCGTCGGGCGAGGCCTACCCGTCGAGCCCGGCGTACCCGTCCGGTGAGGCCTACCCGTCGAGCCCGGCGTACCCGTCCGGTGAGGCGTACCCGCCGGCACCGACCTACGGCGCGCCCGTGCAGCACCCCGTGCCCGGCGGCTACCCGCCCGCGCAGGCGTACGGCTACCCGGCCTACCGCGGCTACCTTCCCAAGAACAGCTATGCGGTCTGGTCGCTCGTGCTCGGCATCCTCGGTCTCGTCTCGTGCGGCTTCTTCACGGGGATCCCCGCGATCGTCGTCGGCAACAACGCCAAGAAGGCGGCCGCCAACGGCGAGGCGGACAACCCGGGCATGGCGACCGCCGGCGTCGTGCTCGGCTGGATCGGCACGGGATGGTCGGGGCTGGTCGTCGTCGGCTACCTGGTCTTCGTCGTCGTCATGCTGCTCACGACCGCGTCCGCCTGACCGGTCCGCCGGGTCAGGCGCCCGTTCCACGGAGCGGCCTGTGGTCGGGGTCACCCGACGGTCCCCGTACCATGGCCAGGTCAGACCCGCCCGCCACGTCGGCGCGAGCGGACTGGGCCGACCGGGGGAAGGGGTGAGGCTTCGATGACCGTGCTCGACGACATCGTCGCAGGCGTCAGGGAGGACCTTGCTGTCCGCGAGGCGGCGACGCCGCTCGCCGCCGTCAAGGAGCTCGCCGCGAAGCGGCCGTCCGCGATCGAGTGCGTCGGCCGGCTCCGCGTCGAGGACGCGGTCACGGTCATCGCCGAGGTCAAGCGGTCCAGCCCCAGCAAGGGTGCGCTCGCCACGATCACCGACCCCGCCGCGCTCGCCGCCGAGTACGAGAAGGGCGGCGCGACCGCGATCTCGGTGCTGACCGAGGAGCGCCGGTTCAAGGGCTCGCTCGCGGACCTCGACGCCGTCCGCGCCCGCGTCGACATCCCGGTCCTGCGCAAGGACTTCGTCGTCAGCCCCTACCAGGTGTGGGAGGCGCGCGCGCACGGCGCGGACCTCGTCCTGCTCATCGTCGCGGCACTCGAGCAGACCGTGCTCGAGTCCCTCGTCGAGCGCGTGCACTCGCTCGGCATGACAGCCCTCGTCGAGGTGCACGACACCGAGGAGGTCGCGCGTGCGGTCGACGCCGGCGCCCGCGTGATCGGCGTGAACGCCCGCAACCTCAAGACGCTCGACGTGGACCGCGCGACGTTCTCCCGCGTCGCGCCGTCGATCCCGTCGGACGTGGTCAAGATCGCCGAGTCCGGCGTGCGCGGCCCGCACGACGTCATGGACTACGCACGCGCGGGCGCGGACACGGTCCTCGTCGGCGAGGCGCTCGTCACGGACGACGCCCCGCGCCAGTCGGTCGCCGACCTGGTGGCCGCCGGTGCGCACCCCTCGCTGCGGGCGGTGCGCCAGTGACCGCACGTCGCGGCGCCGGCCCGTCGGACACCCCGCTGCACCCGGAGACCGCGGGCGGTCCGCTCGCGACGCACGCCGGCCCGTACTTCGGCGACTTCGGCGGCCGGTACGTGCCCGAGGCGCTGATCGCGGCGCTCGACGAGCTCGACACCGAGTACCACAAGGCGCTCACCGACCCGGCGTTCGGACGTGAGCTCGCGCGTCTGCACCGCACGTACACCGGCCGGCCGAGCCCGCTCACGGAGGTCCCGCGGTTCGCGCGGCACGTCGGCGAGGGCGTGCGGGTGTTCCTCAAGCGCGAGGACCTCAACCACACCGGTTCGCACAAGATCAACAACGTGCTCGGCCAGGCGCTCCTCGTGAAGCGCATGGGCAAGACGCGCGTCATCGCGGAGACGGGCGCGGGCCAGCACGGCGTCGCGACCGCGACCGCGGCCGCGCTCCTCGACCTCGAGTGCGTCGTCTACATGGGCGAGGAGGACACGCAGCGCCAGGCCCTCAACGTCGCGCGCATGGAGCTCCTCGGTGCGACGGTCGTGCCCGTGACGATCGGGTCGCGCACGCTCAAGGACGCGATCAACGAGGCGCTGCGCGACTGGGTCGCGAACGTCGAGACGACGCACTACCTGCTCGGCACGGTGACGGGTCCGCACCCGTTCCCCGAGATGGTCCGCGACTTCCACAAGATCATCGGCGAGGAGGCGCGCGCGCAGCTCCTCGAGGAGATCGGTCGCCTGCCCGACGCGGTCGCGGCGTGCGTCGGCGGCGGCTCGAACGCGATGGGCATCTTCAACGCGTTCCTCGACGACGCCGACGTCCGGCTGTTCGGCTTCGAGGCCGGCGGCGCGGGCATCTCGTCCGGCCGCCACGCGGCGCGCTTCTCGGGCGGGCTGCCGGGCGTCCTGCACGGCGCGAAGTCGTACCTCCTGCAGGACGAGGACGGCCAGACGCTCCCGAGCCACTCGGTCTCGGCGGGCCTCGACTACCCGAGCGTGGGGCCCGAGCACGCGTGGCTGCACGACATCGGCCGCGCGCAGTACCGGCCCGTGACCGACGACGAGGCCATGGAGGCGTTCCGCCTGCTGTGCCGGACCGAGGGGATCATCCCCGCGATCGAGTCCGCGCACGCGCTCGCCGGCGCGATCCAGCTCGGCCGCGAGGCCGCGACGTGGCGGGGCGACGACGGCCACGACCCGGTGCTGCTCGTGAACCTGTCGGGTCGCGGGGACAAGGACGTCGCGACGGCGGCGGCGTGGTTCGGCCTCCTCGAGGACGAGCCGGTCGTGCTGGCCGACGAGAACGAGCAGCTGTGACGTCGCCGCGGGGCGACGCGACGACGAGGACGACACGGCGGCGACGCACGCGGTCGGGCGACGAGGAGGGCCAGTGAGCACGGTGGACGTCCGGTCGGCGACCGGGGAGCGGCTCGACGCCCTGCGGGCGGCCGACGGCGAGACGCCGGGTCGCGCGGCGCTGGTCGGCTACCTGCCCGTCGGCTTCCCGACGCTGCCCGGGTCGGTCGACGCGGTGCGGGCGATGGTCGACGCGGGCGTCGACGTCGTCGAGCTCGGTGTCCCGTACACCGACCCCGTGATGGACGGACCCGTCATCCAGCGCGCGGTGGACGTCGCGCTCGGCGGCGGCACGCGCGTGCGCGACACCCTCGCCGCGGTCGAGCAGGTCGCGGGCCGCGGTGCGCCGGTGCTGGTGATGAGCTACTGGAACCTCGTCCTGCGCTACGGGGTCGAGGCGTACGCGCGCGACCTCGCCGCGGCCGGCGGTGCCGGTCTCATCACGCCGGACCTCATCCCCGACGAGGCGCAGGACTGGGTCGCCGCGTCGGACGCGCACGGCCTGGACCGCGTGTTCCTCGTCGCGCCGAGCTCGACGCCCGAGCGGCTCGCGTCGACGAGCGCGGCGTCGCGCGGCTTCGTGTACGCGGCGTCGACGATGGGCGTGACGGGGGAGCGCGCGACCGTCGGGTCGCGGGCCGAGCAGCTCGTCGCGGACACGCGTGCCGCGGGCGCCCGGCGGGTCTGCGTGGGGCTGGGGGTGTCGCGCCGCGAGCAGGCGGCCGAGGTCGCGCGGTACGCCGACGGCGTCATCGTCGGGTCGGCGCTGGTCCGGCCGCTCCTCGACGCGCACGAGTCCGGCGACCCGACCGGCGGCATCGACGCGCTCGTGCGGGTCACCGCCGACCTCGCCGACGGCGTCCGCTCGGCGGTGCGGGGCGAGCGGTGAGCGCCGCGGTCCTCGCGTCGATCCCGAGCCCGTCGCAGGGCGTCTGGCACCTCGGGCCGTTCCCGGTCCGCGCGTACGCGATCGCGATCCTGCTGGGCATCGTCGCCGCGCTGTGGCTCACGCGGCGCCGCTGGGCCGAGCGCGGGGGCGACCCGGACACCGTCCTGGAGATCTCGTTCTGGGCGGTGCCGTTCGGGATCGTCGGCGGGCGGATCTACCACGTCATCACGTCGCCGCAGGCGTACTTCGGCGAGGGCGGCGACCCGGTGCGCGCGCTGTTCATCTGGGAGGGCGGCCTCGGGATCTGGGGCGCGGTCGCGTTCGGCGCGGTCGGCGCGTGGATCGGCTGCCGCCGCCAGGGTGTGCGGCTCGCGCCGTTCGCCGACGCGCTCGCGCCCGGGCTGCTCGTCGCGCAGGCGATCGGCCGGCTCGGCAACTGGTTCAACCAGGAGCTGTTCGGCGGTCCGACGACGCTGCCGTGGGGTCTGCAGATCGACGACGCGCACCTGCCGGCCGGGTTCGAGTCCGGCACGCTGTTCCACCCGACGTTCCTGTACGAGATGCTCTGGAACCTCGCGGGCGCCGCGGTGCTCGTCTGGGCCGACCGCCGGTTCCGGCTCGGGCACGGCCGCGTGTTCTGGCTCTACGTCGTCATCTACACGACGGGACGCCTCTGGATCGAGCTGGTCAGGATCGACCCGGCGAACACGATCCTCGGGCTCCGGGTCAACGTCTGGACGTCCATCATCGTGGGCCTCGGCGCGCTGGTAGCGTTCGTGGTGGTCGGGCGCCGTCATCCAGGGCGCGACACGACCCTCCTGCTGGCACCCCCGACCGTGCAGGACGACGAGGAGAGCACGTCCGAGGCCGCTCGCTGACCGCGAGCGGGGTGTGACCCACCTCACAAAGTGGCGATGCGGCTCGCAATGTTTCCGGGTTGTATCGTCACCCCACGTCTGGGCCGACGACGTCCCGCGTTCCCCCCATGTTCGTCAAACCCCGGCCCCCGGGGATCGTGAGGACGGTGCAGATGTCGACGTCGCACGTGAGCCCTGACGCGCTCGTCGCGCGGTCGGGCGCGGCGCAGCAGGGTCTCTACGACCCGGCCGCCGAGCACGACGCCTGCGGCTTCGCCTTCGTCGCCACCCTGCGTGGCACCCCCGGTCGCGACATCGTCGACGCCGGCCTGACGGCGCTGCTCAACCTCGACCACCGCGGCGCCGTGGGCGCCGAGGAGGACAGCGGCGACGGTGCGGGCATCCTCACCCAGATCCCCGACGCGTTCCTGCGCGACGTCGTCGACGCCGAGCTCCCGCCCGCCGGCTTCTACGCGATCGGCATGGCGTTCCTCCCGGTCGACGAGGCCGAGCAGCGCACGGTCGTCGCCGCGGTCGAGGCGATCGCCGCCGAGGAGAAGCTCGACGTGCTCGCGTGGCGCGACGTCGTCGTCACGGCCGACCTCGTCGGCCCGACGGCGCGCGCGTCGATGCCCGTGTTCCGCCAGCTCGTCGTCGCCGACCCGTCGCGCGAGCTCGCAGGGCTCGACCTCGACCGGCGCGCGTACCGCCTGCGCAAGCGTGCGGAGCGCGAGCTCGGCCTCTACTTCGCGTCGCTGTCGTCGCGCACGCTCGCGTACAAGGGCATGCTCACGACGGGGCAGCTCGAGCCGTTCTTCGCCGACCTGTCCGACCCGCGCTACGCGTCCGAGATCGCGCTCGTGCACTCGCGCTTCTCGACGAACACGTTCCCGTCCTGGCCGCTCGCGCAGCCGTTCCGCCTCGTCGCGCACAACGGCGAGATCAACACGGTGCGCGGCAACCGCAACTGGATGGCCGCGCGCGAGGGCACCCTCGCGAGCGAGGCGCTCGGCGACCTCGCGCCGCTGCTGCCCGTCTGCACCCCCGGCGGGTCGGACTCCGGCAGCTTCGACGAGGTGCTCGAGCTGCTGCACCTGTCCGGCCGGTCGCTGCCGCACGCGGTCATGATGATGATCCCGGAGGCGTGGGAGAACCACGCCCAGATGGACCCCGCGCGGCGCGCGTTCTACGAGTACCACTCGACGCTCATGGAGCCGTGGGACGGCCCCGCGGCGATGACGTTCACCGACGGCACGCTCATCGGCTCGGTGCAGGACCGCAACGGCCTGCGCCCCGGCCGGTACTGGGTCACCGAGGACGGCCTGGTCGTGTGCGCGTCGGAGGCCGGAGTGCTCGACATCGACCCCGCGACCGTCGTCGCGAAGGGCCGCCTCGAGCCGGGCCGGATGTTCCTCGTCGACACCGGCAAGGGCCGGATCGTCGAGGACGACGAGATCAAGGCGCAGCTCGCGGCGCAGCGGCCGTACGCCGAGTGGGTCCGCGACCACTCCGTCTACCTCCAGCAGCTGCCCGAGCGCGAGCACGTCGCGCACTCGGCCGCGTCGGTCCGGCGTCGGCAGCGCACGTTCGGCTACACCGAGGAGGAGCTCAAGGTCCTCCTGTCGCCCATGGCGGCGACGGGTGCGGAGCCGCTGGGCGCCATGGGGTCCGACACGCCCGTCGCGGTGCTGTCGAACCGGCCGCGCATGCTGTTCGACTACTTCACGCAGATGTTCGCGCAGGTGACGAACCCGCCGCTCGACGCGATCCGCGAGGAGCTCGTCACGGCGATCGGCGGCGCGATCGGTCCCGAGCCGAACCTGCTCGAGGACGGCCCCGGGCACGCCCGCAAGCTCGTGCTGCCGTTCCCCGTGCTCGACAACGACCAGCTCGCGAAGATCGTGCACGTCCAGAAGGAGCCGTCGCTCGGCTTCCGCGCCACGACGATCCGCGGCCTGTACCGGGCGGCTGGCGGGGGAGCGGCCCTCGAGGCGCGCCTCGAGGAGATCTTCGCCGAGGTCGACCGCGCGGTCGCCGACGGCGTGAGCTTCCTCGTGCTGTCCGACCGGAACTCCGACGCCGAGCTCGCGCCGATCCCGTCGCTGCTGCTGCTGTCCGCGGTGCACCACCACACGCTGCGCCGGCACACCCGCACGCAGATCTCGCTCGTGGTCGAGGCCGGCGACGTCCGCGAGGTGCACCACGTCGCGCTGCTCATCGGCTACGGCGCGGCCGCGGTCAACCCGTACCTCGCGATGGAGTCCGTCGAGGACCTCGCGCGCAACGGGTATCTGCCGGGCGTCTCGCCCGAGAAGGCCGTCAAGAACCTCATCAAGGCGCTCGGCAAGGGCGTCCTCAAGGTCATGTCGAAGATGGGCATCTCGACGATCGCGTCGTACCGCGGCGCCCAGGTCTTCGAGGCGATCGGCCTGTCGCAGCCGCTCGTCGACCGGTACTTCACCGGCACGACGAGCCGTCTGGGCGGCATCGGCCTCGACGTCATCGCGGCCGAGGTCGCGGCGCGGCACGAGGACGCGTACCCCGCGTCCGGCAACCGCCAGCCGCACCAGCGGCTCGCGGTGGGCGGCGAGTACCAGTGGCGTCGCGACGGCGAGGACCACCTGTTCGACCCCGAGACCGTGTTCCGCCTGCAGCACTCGACGCGCACGCGCCAGATGGACGTGTTCCGCGAGTACACGCACCGCGTCGACGAGCAGTCGTCGCGGCTCATGACGCTGCGCGGCCTGCTCGCGTTCAAGGACGGCGTGCGCCAGCCGGTGCCGATCGACGAGGTCGAGCCCGTCAGCGAGATCGTCAAGCGGTTCAACACCGGTGCGATGTCGTACGGCTCGATCTCCGCGGAGGCGCACGAGACGCTCGCGATCGCGATGAACCGCCTCGGCGGCAAGTCGAACACGGGCGAGGGCGGCGAGGACCCGGAGCGCCTGTACGACCCCGAGCGGCGCTCGGCGATCAAGCAGATCGCGTCGGGCAGGTTCGGCGTGACGAGCGAGTACCTCACGCACGCCGACGACATCCAGATCAAGCTCGCGCAGGGCGCCAAGCCCGGCGAGGGCGGTCAGCTGCCCGGGCACAAGGTGTACCCGTGGGTCGCCAGGACGCGGCACTCGACGCCCGGCGTGGGCCTCATCTCGCCGCCGCCGCACCACGACATCTACTCGATCGAGGACCTCGCGCAGCTCATCCACGACGCGAAGAACGCGAACCCGTCGGCGCGGATCCACACCAAGCTCGTCTCCGAGTTCGGCGTGGGCACGATCGCCGCGGGTGTGGCGAAGGCGCACTCCGACGTCGTGCTCATCTCGGGCCACGACGGCGGGACGGGCGCGAGCCCGCTCACGTCGCTCAAGCACGCGGGCACGCCGTGGGAGATCGGCCTGGCCGAGACGCAGCAGACGCTCGTGCTCAACAACCTGCGCGACCGTGTCGTCGTGCAGGTGGACGGCCAGCTCAAGACGGGTCGCGACGTCGTCGTCGGCGCGCTGCTCGGCGCCGAGGAGTTCGGCTTCGCCACCGCGCCGCTCGTCGTGTCGGGCTGCATCATGATGCGCGTCTGCCACCTCGACACCTGCCCGGTCGGCGTCGCGACGCAGAACCCGGAGCTGCGGTCGCGGTTCACCGGCAAGCCCGAGTTCGTCGTGACGTTCTTCGAGTTCATCGCGCAGGAGGTGCGCGAGCTGCTCGCGCAGCTCGGGTTCCGCTCGATCGAGGAGGCCGTGGGCCACGTCGAGCTCCTCGACACGCGTGCCGCGATCGACCACTGGAAGGCCGAGGGCCTCGACCTGACGCCGGTGCTCGCGGTCCCCGACCCGCTGCCGGGCTCGACGCTGCACAACTCCGCGACGCAGGACCACGGCCTGGACCGCGCGCTCGACAACCAGCTGATCTCGCTGGCCGCCGACGCGCTCGAGCGCCAGGAGCCCGTGCGCATCGCCCTGCCGATCCGCAACGTCAACCGCACGGTCGGCACGATGCTCGGCCACGAGGTGACGAAGCGGTACGGCGGCGCTGGCCTGCCGGACGACACGATCGACGTCACCGTCACCGGCTCGGCGGGCCAGTCGTTCGGCGCGTTCCTGCCTCGCGGCATCACGCTGCGGCTGTTCGGCGACGCGAACGACTACGTCGCCAAGGGCCTGTCCGGCGGGCGGATCGTCGTGCGCCCCGACCGCAGCGCGGTGCTCTCGCAGCACGACGTGGTCGCGGGCAACGTCATCGGCTACGGCGCGACGTCCGGGCAGGTCTTCCTGCGCGGTCGCGTCGGCGAGCGGTTCGGCGTCCGCAACTCGGGCGCGACGCTGGTCGTCGAGGGCGTGGGCGACCACGGCCTCGAGTACATGACCGGCGGCACCGTCGTGATCCTCGGCCGCACCGGCCGCAACCTCGGCGCCGGCATGTCGGGCGGCACGGCGTACGTGCTCGACCTCGACGTGCCGCTCGTCAACCTCGAGGCGGTCCGCTCCGGCGAGCTCTCGCTCGACCCGCTCGACGACGACGACGCCGCTCTCGTCGAGAGCCTGCTGCGCACCCACCACGAGGAGACCGGCTCGCCGGTCGCCGCGCAGCTGCTCGAGGACCCGACGGCGACCCGGGCGCGGTTCACGCGCCTCCTGCCCACCGAGTACGCCCGCGTCCGCCGAGCGCTCGCGCAGGCCGAGGCCGACGGCCTCGACCCCGCCGCGCCCGGCGTGTGGGACCAGATCCTGGAGGTGGCCCGTGGCTGACCCCCGCGGCTTCCTGAAGGTGCGGGAGCGCGAGCTCCCGCCCAACCGCCCGGTCGAGGTGCGTCTGCGCGACTGGAAGGACGTCCACGCCCACCGGCAGGACGGCCAGCCGTACCTCAAGGAGCAGGCGGGCCGCTGCATGGACTGCGGCATCCCGTTCTGCCACAACGGCTGCCCGCTCGGGAACCTCATCCCCGAGTGGAACGACCTGGTGTGGCGCGGGCAGTGGTCGGACGCGATCGACCGCCTGCACGCGACGAACAACTTCCCCGAGTTCACGGGGCGGATCTGCCCGGCGCCGTGCGAGTCGAGCTGCGTGCTCGGCATCAACCAGCCGCCGGTGACGATCAAGAACGTCGAGGTCTCGATCATCGACGAGGCGTTCGACCGCGGGTACGTGACGCCGCAGGTCCCGCAGCGCCTCACCGGGCACACCGTCGCGGTCGTCGGCTCCGGGCCCGCGGGCCTCGCCGCCGCGCAGCAGCTCACGCGCGCCGGCCACACGGTCGCGGTGTACGAGCGCGACGACGCGGTCGGTGGCCTGCTGCGCTACGGCGTGCCGGACTTCAAGCTCGAGAAGGTCCACATCGACCGCCGCCTCGCGCAGATGGAGGCCGAGGGCACCCGGTTCCGTCCGGGCGTCGAGATCGGCCGCGACATCACGTGGGAGCAGCTGCAGGCCCGCTACGACGCGATCGTCATCGCGACCGGCGCGACCGTCCCGCGTGAGCTGCAGGTGCCGGGCAAGGAGCTCGGCGGCGTGCACGTCGCGATGGACTTCCTGCACCAGGCCAACGCCGTCGCCGCCGGCCGCGAGGTGCCCGACCAGATCACCGCGACCGGCAAGCACGTCGTCATCATCGGCGGCGGCGACACCGGCTCCGACTGCCTCGGCACCGCGCTGCGCCAGGGCGCGGCGTCCGTCACGACGCTCGCGATCGGCAAGCGCCCGCCCGAGGAGCGCCCCGCGCACCAGCCGTGGCCGACCGACCCGATCCTCTTCGAGGTGTCGTCGTCGCACGAGGAGGGCGGCGAGCGCGACTACCTCGCGTCGACCGTCGAGTTCCTCCCGGGCGAGGACGGCACCGTCGCACGCCTGCGGCTCGCGACCACCGAGTACCTCCCCGACGGTCGTCGCGTCCCGACGCCCGGCACCGAGCGGGAGATCCCGGCCGACCTCGTGCTCGTCGCGATGGGCTTCACCGGCCCGGAGACCGCGCCGCTCACCGAGCAGCTGGGCGTCGAGCTCACCGCACGCGGCCTGGTCACCCGGTCGGACGACTTCTCCACGACCGTCCCCGGCGTGTTCGTCGCGGGCGACGCCGGTCGCGGGCAGTCTCTCGTCGTGTGGGCGATCGCGGAGGGCCGTGCTGCCGCGGCCGCCGTCGACACCTACCTCTCGGGCGGCACCGAGCTGCCCTCCCCGGTCACGGCCAGCACCGTGGCGCTGCGCCCCTGACCCCACCAGGACCGCCACGTTGTACCGGTCGGCGCCAGTGCCTCCACCGGGACGTTGGTCCGACCACGCCCACCAGGAAGGCATAGGCTCGAGCCATGCGTAGAGCAAAGATCGTCTGCACCATCGGACCCGCGACGGAGTCCGCCGAGCAGATCCAGGCCCTCGTCGACGCCGGGATGGACGTCGCACGGATCAACCGCAGCCACGGCGACACCGAGGCGCACAAGAAGGTCTACGACAACGTGCGCGCGGCGTCGAAGGCGTCGGGCCGCTCGGTCGCGGTCCTCGTCGACCTCCAGGGTCCGAAGATCCGCCTCGGCCGTTTCATCGAGGGTCGCCACGACCTCGCCGTGGGCGACGTGTTCACGATCACGACGGACGACATCGAGGGCACCAAGGAGCGCGTCTCGACGACGTTCAAGGGCCTCGTCGGCGACGTCTCGCCCGGCGACCCGATCCTCATCGACGACGGCAAGGTGCTCGTCCGCGTCACGGCGGTCGAGGGCAACGACGTCATCACGCGCGTCGAGGTCCCGGGCCCCGTCTCGAACAACAAGGGCCTGAACCTGCCGGGCGTCGCGGTGTCCGTCCCCGCGATGAGCGACAAGGACGAGGCCGACCTGCGCTGGGCGATCCAGATCGGCGCCGACATCATCGCGCTGTCCTTCGTGCGCAACGCCGCGGACTACGACGACGTCCGCCGGATCATGGAGGAGGAGGGCCGGGTCGTCCCGGTCGTCGCCAAGATCGAGAAGCCGCAGGCCGTCGACAACCTGGCCGAGATCGTCGCCGCGTTCGACGGCATCATGGTCGCCCGCGGCGACCTGGGCGTCGAGCTGCCGCTCGAGCAGGTGCCGCTCGTGCAGAAGCGCGCGGTCGAGCTGGCCCGCCGGAACGCGAAGCCGGTCATCGTCGCGACGCAGGTGCTCGAGTCGATGACGACGAACCCCCGCCCGACGCGCGCCGAGACCTCGGACTGCGCGAACGCGGTGCTCGACGGTGCGGACGCGGTCATGCTCTCGGGCGAGACGAGCGTCGGCGACTACCCGATCGAGACGGTCCGCACGATGGCCCGGATCATCGAGGCGACCGAGGAGCTCGGTCGTGAGCGGATCGCCCCTCTCGGCTCGACCCCGCACACGCGCGGTGGCGCGATCACCCGCGCGGCTGCCGAGATCGGCGAGACGCTGGGCGTGAAGTACCTCGTGACGTTCACGCAGTCCGGTGACTCGGCGCGACGCATGTCGCGCCTGCGGTCGTCGATCCCGCTGCTGGCCTTCACGCCGGTCGAGTCGGTGCGCAACGTGCTGTCCCTGAGCTGGGGCACGCAGACGTACCAGGTGCCGACGGTCGAGAGCACGGACCACATGGTCGCGCAGGTCGACCAGACGCTGCGGGCGAACGGCCTCGCCGAGGTCGGCGACTACGTCGTCGTGGTCTCGGGTGCGCCGGTCGGCGTCGTCGGCTCGACGAACTCGATCGTCGTGCACAAGATCGGCGACGAGGAGAACCCGGGCGGTCGCGTCGCCTGACGCACGCGACGTCACGCCCGACGGCACGCAGGTGCCGAGGAGCGGCACGAACGGGCCCCGGTCTTCCGGGGCCCGTTCGTCGTCCCGGCGACGCGGCCCGACGAGAGGGAGGGTGCGGTGCGCGATCTCGTCGTGCTGGGGACCGCGTCGCAGGCACCGACCCGCACGCGGAACCACAACGGCTACCTGCTGCGGTGGGACGACCAGGGGATCCTGTTCGACCCGGGCGAGGGGACGCAGCGGCAGCTGCTCCTGGCGGGTGTCGCGTCGTCGTCGGTCACGCGGATCTGCCTGACGCACGCGCACGGGGACCACACGTTCGGGCTGCCGGGCATCCTGTCGCGCATGTCCCTCGACGGTGTCGCGCACCCGGTGCCGGTGCACTACCCGGCGTCCGCGGAGCCCGTCGTGCGCGCGCTCGTGGCCCTCGCGCGTCCGGGTGTGGACGTCCGGCTGCACCCGCACGGTGCCGCCGGGGAGGTCGCGCCGGGTCTGCGGGTCGAGCGGCTGCGCCACCGCGTGGAGACGTTCGGGTACCGGCTGACGGAGCCGGACGGCCGCACGCTCCGGCCGGCGCTGCTCGAGGCCGCGGGAGTGCGCGGACCCGACGTCGGGGTGCTCGTCGCGCAGGGGCGGTGGCGGGACGTGCGCCTCGAGGACGTGAGCGTCCCGCGGCGTGGTCAGTCGTTCGCGTTCGTCATGGACACCGCACCGTGCGACGGTGCGGCCGTGCTCGCCCAGGACGTGGACCTGCTGGTCGCGGAGTCGACCTACGCGGACGAGGACGAGGCGCTCGCGCGCGAGCACCTGCACCTCACCGCCGGGCAGGCCGGGGCCCTCGCGGGTGCGGCCGGGGTCGGCACGCTGGTCCTCACGCACTTCTCGTCGCGGTACACCGACGTGCGGCCGCTCGCCGCGCAGGCCCGCGCCGCGGCCGCGTCGTCGCGGCGGCCCGGAGGCACGGCGGTGCGGGCCGTCGACGACCTCGACCGGGTCCCGCTGCCGTCCCGCCGGGCGGGCTGACGGCGGCCGGCAACCGGGCTGCTGACTGCCGCGTCCTGCTGCCGCCCCGCCGGGCGGGCTGACGGCGGCCCGCGACCGGGCTGCTGACTGCCGCGACCGGGGCGCCGACCGCCGCGACCGGGCCGCCGACCTCCGCGGCGGGACTGTCGGCTCCCCTGACCGGGTCAGCCACGCCAGCTGACGGCGTGCAGCCCGGCCTCGTCGACGACGCAGCCCACGGCGAGGCCGAGGTCGTTCACCGCGGAGAGCACGATCGCGTCGGCGCCTTCCGGCGGGGCGACGAGGCGTGCGGGTGCTCCGGGGTGCTGCACGAACGCGTGCTGCGCGAGTCCGGCCGGCACGGTGCTGCCGACGGCGACGCCGCGGTCGTTGAGGTCGGCCACGATGCCGAACGAGGTGCCGGCGGGCGTCACGTCGGTGACGGTGGTGCCCGCGGTCCAGCGGGTCGCGTGCATGACGCCGTCCGTGTAGGCGTACCCGGCGGAGCGTCCGTGGGAGTCGAGGGCCGCGGCGAGGCCGTCTCCGGTGCCGTCGCCGAGCGTCGGCAGCGTCGTGAGCGTGCCGTCGGGCTCCCAGCGCGCGGGCACCTGCCGCGTCCCGACCCACGCGTCGCCGACGACCTGCCCGGCGTCGTTGACGTCGTTCGCGCCGGTCGACCCGCCGAGGGACGCGAGCGGGGTGAGCACGCCGTCACGCCACCGCCAGGCGTGGCGTTCACCGCCGAACGTGCCGGACGTGCCGACGACCTCCCCGCGGCCGCTCACCGCGGACACGGTCTCGAACGTGTCGGTGGGGTCGGCGACGCCGATGCGGTGCAGCCGCCTGCCGTCCCAGAACGCGGCGTGGCCGTCGACGAGGCCGGCGATCTGGCCACGGTCGTTGATCGCGGCGGCCGAGGTCAGGCCGCCCGGCAGCGGCAGGACGCGGCCGCGGTCGACGAGGTGGGTGTCGGTGACGACGACACCGTGGTCGTTGACGTCGACCGCGCACTCGTCGACGCCGAGCGGGCGCACCGCGGGAGGGGTCGCGCCGGCGGCGGTGGGCAGCGTCACGGCCAGCGCGACCGCGGCCGTGACGACGGCGAGCGCGGTGCGTGCGCGCTGTCGCCGTGCGGGTGTCCTGGGCAGCGCGGTGGGCTCCGGACGAGGCATGGTTCCCCCTGACGTGGCGCCGTGGAGGTCCCCGGTGTCCCCCGGGTCCCCGGCGCACCCCGAATGCTGCGCGTGTCACCGTGTCGTGCACAACCGTCACGAAGAAAGTTCACCTTGTCGTGGTTTCGCCCGGGCGAGAAGTGGGCGAAATCGGGACAAAGCGTCTGGACCCGCTCCGGGGACGGTGGGACGCTGGCCGGTGCAGGAACTCGACGAGGGGGACGACGACCATGACCGGCTACTCGCTGCACATCGGCCTCAACCGGGTCGATCCCGACGCCTACGGCGGCTGGGACGGCAAGCTCAACGGCTGCGTGAACGACGCGAACGCGATGCTGCGGCTCGCGACGGCGACCGGGTTCCAGCCGGTGCAGCTCCTCGACGCCGCGGCCACGTCGCAGGCGGTCATCACGCAGATCGGCGCCTACGCGCGGACCGCGGTCGCGGGCGACCTCGTGCTGCTGACGTACTCGGGGCACGGCGGTCAGGTGGCCGACATCGACGGCGACGAGCCGGACCAGCAGGACGAGACGTGGGTGCTGTTCGACCGCCAGGTCCTCGACGACGAGCTGCGGCGCATGTACGCGCAGTTCGCGGCCGGGGTCCGGGTCCTCGTGATCAGCGACAGCTGTCACAGTGGCACGGTGATCCGCGACGTCGAGCGTGACGCGGTGCTGCAGCAGGAGCGTGAGCACGACCTGGGGCTGGAGACCGGGGCGCGCGGCGGCCCGCCCGCGGTGCTCCCGCCCGCGGCGGTGGCGCGGGTCATGCCGCGCGGGGTCGCGGAGAAGGACGACAAGGCGCGTCGCGCGACCTACGAGTTCGTGCAGTCGCTCGCCGGGGCGACGACCGACGAGGACGTCGCGGCGTCGGTGCTGCTCATCTCGGGCTGCCAGGACGACCAGTACTCGTACGACGGTCCGGTCAACGGCGAGTTCACCGGCACGCTGCTGCGCGTGTGGGACGAGGGCGCGTTCGCGGGCAGCTACGTGGACCTGCACCGCAAGGTGCTCGACCAGATGCCGTCGCGCCAGCAGCCGAACTTCTACCCGATGGGCACGCCTGACGACGCGTTCCTCGCGCAGCAGCCGTTCGCGATCACCCCGCCCGCGGGCGCCACGACGGCCTCCTGACGGCAGGAGGCGCGTCACGGTCGCCGGACGGCGGCCGCGCGACGCCGCCCCGGGAGGACCGCGCGTCCCCCGGGGCGGACCCGTGCACGACCCGGGCGGTCAGCCCGCGGGGCGGTGGTCGGCGACCCACCGCAGCGCGTCCTCGGCAGCCGTGAGCACCGAGATGTGCCCGGTGCCGGGCACGATCCGCAGCTCGGCGTCGGGGAGGTGCGCGGCGAGCCAGCGCGCGTGCGCGACCGGCACCACGCGGTCGTCGGCGCCGTGCAGGAGCAGGACCGGGACGTGCACGTCGGCGGGGGAGAACCCCCACGGGGCGACGTACGCGAGGTCGTCGTCGACCAGCGGAGCAGGACCCTGGGCGGCCGCCGGACCGACGACCTCCTCGAACCACGCCCACGGACCCTGCAGCGCGGTCAGGTCCGCCTCCGTGAACTCCGGGTCGTACGGGTGCGCGCTGCGCTCGTGCGCCTCCTTCGCCGCGCGACCCGCCGCCGCCGCGCGCAGCGACGCGGCACCTGACGCGGCCATGCCGTCGAACCAGTCGAGCCCGTCCGCGTCGACCGGGGCGAGGCCCGCACCGCTGACCGCCGCGACGACCCGGCCGGGCAGCAGCGCGGCGCACGCGAGCGCGTGCGGGCCGCCGCCGGAGTGGCCGATCACCGCGCACCGCGCGAGCCCGAGCGCGTCGAGCACCGCGGCCACGTCGGCGGCGGCCGACCCGACGCTGCGGTCGGGACGGGCCGTGGACCCGCCGTAGCCCGGGCGGTCGTACGACACGAACCGCAGGCCGAGGCGCCGGGCGGGCTCGAGCAGCGGGCGCGGGGGAGCGCCGAGGTTCGGCGTGCCGTGGCACCAGACGAGGGGGAGCGCGGGACGCCCGTCGGGCGCGGTCGCGGGTCCGGTGTCGTAGGCGTGCACGACACCGCCGGGCGCGGGCACGTCGAGCTCGTGGACGTGTGTCTCGCTCATGCGTCCATGCTGGCCCAGGTACGGGCGGCCCACCCGGTCGGGCCGGGCGGGCGGACGTGACGCGCCGACGGGCCCGCCGCGCCCTAGCCTTGCGCGAGGCGACCGAACGCGGCGCCACCACGGACGGCTTGCGGGCCGGTGAAGGAGATGGTGATGGCAGGCGGTCTCGCGGCCCTCCTGGACGACATCGCGGCGCTCGCGAAGCTCGCGGCGGCGTCGGTCGACGACGTGGGCGCGGCCGCGGGCCGGGCGAGCGCGAAGGCCGCGGGCGTCGTGATCGACGACACCGCCGTCACGCCGCGCTACGTGCACGGGTTCACGCCCGACCGTGAGCTGCCGATCATCCGCCGCATCGCGGTCGGCTCGCTGCGCAACAAGCTGCTGTTCATCCTCCCGGCGGCGCTGCTGCTGAGCCAGTTCCTGCCGTGGCTGCTGACGCCGATCCTCATGGTCGGCGGCGCCTACCTGTCGTACGAGGGCGCGGAGAAGATCTGGGAGCTCGTCAGCGGGCACGCGAAGGAGCACACGAGCGCGCCCGCCGCGGCGCAGGGCGCCGACACCGAGAAGACGATGGTCGGCGGCGCGATCCGCACGGACTTCATCCTGTCCGCCGAGATCATGGTCATCGCCCTCAACGAGGTCGCCGACGAGCCGCTGCTGTCGCGCGCGCTCATCCTCGCGGTCGTCGCTCTCGCCATCACGGCCCTCGTGTACGGCGTCGTCGCGCTCATCGTGAAGATGGACGACATCGGGCTGCACCTCGCGGGCCGCGAGAACCGGGCGGCGGCGGCCACGGGCCGTGTCCTGGTCCGGGCGATGCCGAAGGTGCTGTCGGTGCTGTCGACGGTCGGCATCGTGGCGATGCTGTGGGTCGGCGGGCACATCCTGCTGTCGGGCGTCGACACCCTCGGGTGGCACGGGCCGATCGACGTGCTGCACCACCTCGAGGAGGCCGTGCACCACGTGCCGGGCGTCGGCGGTGTGCTCGCGTGGCTCGTCGACACCCTCGGGTCGGCGCTCGTGGGCCTGGTCGTCGGCGCGGTGATCGTCGCCGTCCTGCACCTCGTCCCGCGCCGGCGGTCGGCCGCCGCGCACTGACCGGCGTGCGCCGCGGCGCGCGCCGCGGGCCGGGCACCGGACCGGGTCAGCCCGCGCCGGCCCCCGGGGTGCGCAGCGCGCCGAACGCGGTGCGACGCCGCAGCTGGAAGCCGAGGCGCTCGTAGATCCGGATCGCACCGGTGTTGGTCGCCGCGGCGTGCAGCAGGGCCCGCTCACCGCGCGCCCGCACGTGGTGCGCGACGTCGAGCACGAGCCGCGTCGCGAGACCCTGACCGCGATACGCGGGGTCGGTGCACACCGCGCTGATCTCGGTCCACCCGGCCGGCTGCAGCCGTTCGCCGGCCAGGGCGACCAGCCGGCCCTCGCGGCGGATCCCGACGTAGCGGCCGAGCTCGTGCGTGCGGGGTGCGAACGGGCCCGGCTGCGTGCGCGC
The DNA here is from genome assembly GCF_010119915.1 of Cellulomonas sp. H30R-01. NCBI lineage: Bacteria > Bacillati > Actinomycetota > Actinomycetes > Micrococcales > Cellulomonadaceae > Cellulomonas > Cellulomonas sp. H30R-01. The sequence goes on from NZ_CP048210.1 coordinate 1,365,161, forward strand.
GACGAGGTCGAGCATCTCCGGGACGTCGCGCGCGTCGAGCACGACGGCCTCGTCGTCGGGCCGCGTCTCGAGCCGGTCGCTCTCGACGAGCTGCACGCCCTCGCCACGGCTCGCGACCTCCCAGCCCGCGGGCAGCGTGGCCTCGGGCCCGGAGAACGGGAACAGCGCGCCGGGCCCGACCAGGTCGAGCACCGCGTCCCACACGTCCGGGTGCGCCCACGACCGCACGCCCGCGAAGATCGACACGTCCGGCAGGAAGCGGCGCGCGAGCTCGTTGCCCTCCGACAGGTCGGCGTGCCGACCGACCAGCGAGTGCCAGGCGGCGTTGTCGAGCACGTGCTCGTCGGCGAGCGGGGGAGTCGTCGACTCGACCGTCACGGATGTGTCCCTTCGTCGTGGCCCGGGCGCGCGCTCGGACGGGGCGCGCAGGACCGTACGCCCGAACACCGGCATCGTCCTCGACAATCCAGCCCGTCCCGCGCAGTGAGACCGCCCGCGACCCCTACCCTCGGTCGTGCCCCGCTGGTGCGGCAGCGCACCGTCGTCGACGACCGAGAGGACCCCATGTCCGTCACCCCGCTGTCCGCCGGCCAGAACGCGCCGCTGCCCGACACGACCGTCCGGGTCGAGGTCACCGGCGCCGTCGACCTCACCGCCCTCGTGCTCGGCGCGTCCGGCACGGTCAGCGGCGACGCCGACATGGTCTTCTTCAACCAAACCACCGCACCCGGTGCCCGCCTGACGGGCAGCACGCTCGACCTGACGCTCGGGTCCCTGCGGCCCGGTGCCGAGCGCGTCGTGCTCGTGGCGTCGCCCGCGACCGACGGGCAGACGTTCGCCACGGTCGGCGGCGTGGCCGTCACGCTCACGTCCGGCCCGTTCGCCGCGCGGTACGCCCCCGAGGGGCTCTCGACCGAGACCGCGCTCGTGCTGTGCGAGGTGTACCTGCGCGGCGGTGCGTGGAAGGTGCGAGCCGTCGGGCAGGGCTACGCCGACGGGCTCGCGGGGCTCGCCCGGGACTTCGGCGTCGACGTCGCCGACGAGCCCGCGACGCCGACGGCCCCCACGGCCCCCACGGCCCCGCCTCCGCCCGTCGCCACCCCCGCACCCGCGCCCGAGCCGGCCGTGTCGCTCACCAAGGGCGCGGAGAAGCTCCCGGCGCCGATGCGCGAGACGCTCGACCTGCGCAAGAAGCTCGTCACCGTCTCCCTCGAGAAGAAGGGCGCGGCCGGCCTGCGCGCGCGCGTCATCGGCGTGCTCGACGTCTCCGGCTCGACCGCCGGGCTCTACCGGCGCGGCGTCTTCACGCGGGCCGTCGAGCGGATCATGCCCGTCGCCGCCGCGCTCGACGACGACGCCGAGATGCAGATGTTCCTCATGGGCGCACGCGGCGTGCGCGTCGACGACCTGCAGGTCGGCGACCTCCCGCAGTGGCTCGAGCGCTGGACCAGCCGGCGGCCCGCCGAGGCCGGCGGCGTCAACAACGAGCGTGCCGTCATCGACGAGGTCCTGCGCTACGTCGCCACGCAGCCCGCCGACGTGCCGACGCTCGTGCTGTTCTTCCACGACGGCGGCGTGACCGACAACCGCGGCACCGAGGCCGCGATCCGCGCCGCCGTCCCGTCACCGGTGTTCTGGCAGTTCATCGGCCTCGGCCGCTCGAACTACGGCATCCTCGCCCGGCTCGACGACCTGCAGGGCCGCACCGTCGACAACACCGGATTCTTCGCCCTCGACGACATCGACGCCGTACCCGACTCCGCGCTCTACGACCGGCTCGTGCACGAGTTCCCCGACTGGGTCCGCGCCTACTACCCGGCCGGCCACCCCGCACGCGTGACGGCGGGCCGCTGACCCGGGACCTCCGGACCACCGGCCGCGCCCGCGGTCGAGGGACGATGGAACCGTCGCCAGGCAGCACCCGGCGGCGCCCCGCCGACGGAGAGGAGCGGACCATGTCGCACCCCTGGGACGTGACGGTCTACCTGGTCGAGACCACCGACGCCGCGCGCGGCCCCCTCACGCAGGCCCACGCCGTGCTCGCGACTCCCGACGGCACGACGCTCGACGGCTACGGCCGCGCGCGCGTTCCGGGGGAGACGGACGACACCACCGCGCGGCACGCGCTCGCGGTCGCCGGTGCGCTGCGCGACCTCGCGCGCCGGCTCGCCCTCGAGGCCGGCGAGCGGTCCGGGCTCGAGCGCGAGGATCTGCCGGCGGCCTGCTGACCCGCGTGCACGGGGACCCGGGGCTCGTGACCCCGGGTCCTCGTGTGCCGGCGCCCGCCGGTCCGTGGCGATCGTCCACGGACCGACCGACGCCGCGGGGAGCGGCCGGCCACCTGCGGCTCACCGGCGCCGGCCACCCCGTGATCGTCCGTCAGCGAGATGGTCCGTCAGCCGTCGTCGTGCACGACGACCACCGGCACCGTCGCGTCGCGCAGCACCGCGCTGCTGACGGAGCCGAGCAGCATCCCGCGGAAGCTCCCGAGCCCGCGCGACCCGACGACGAGCAGCGCCGCGCCCGTGCCGAGGTGCACGAGCGCGTCGGCCGGGTCGTCGTCGACGAGCGCGAGCTCCACCGCCAGCCCGTCGTTCTCCGCGCGCAGCGCGTCCGTCACGGACGTCGCGGCGCGGTGCGTCGGGTGCTCCTCGTCGTCGGTCGCGACGGGCGGGAGGCTGCCGCGCCCGAACGGGTCGGGGATCGTCGGCCGGGCGTGCACGACCCGCAGCGGCCGCCCGAGCAGCGTGGCCTCGCGCGCGGCGAGCCGGGCCGCGACGAGCGACGCGGACGACCCGTCGACCCCGACGACGACCGCCGCGTCGACCGCCGTCGGGCGGCGGGGGTCGGAGCGGACGACCGCGACCGGGCACCGGGCGTGCGCCGCGACGTGCACACCGGTCGACCCGGTGCGCGCGCTGCCGGTCCGCACGCGTGCGCCGACGACGAGCAGCGCGGCGTCGGCGCTGACGTCGCGCAGGCACGGCACGACGCGTCCGTGCAGCGCGCGCACCTCGACCGTCAGGTCGGGGTGGCGCTCCTCCACCTGGCGCGCCTGCGCGTCGAGGTACTCCTTGACCTCGGTGCCGAGGTCGGCGGTGTCGACGACCGGGTACCAGCTCCACGCCATCGTCTGCCAGGAGTCGTCGAGCACGCGCACCAGCAGGAGCGCGGCGTGCCGCCGCTCGGCCTCGTGGACCGCCCAGTCGAGGGTCAGTGCGCTGTGCGGTGAGCCGTCCAGGGCGACGACCACCGGTCCGTCGGCACGCATCGCTGCCTCCTCCGCTCCGGCGGCGGCGGGGGCCGGCTGTGCGTCGGCCTCGGCGCCGCGTCCCTTCCAGCCTCCGCCGTACGGACCCCCGCGACCCGGGACCTCGGTCCCGGATGTGGTGGACCGCGGGGTCCCGAGGGCTTCAGCGGGCGGGGTGCGCCGTGAGACGGCCCGTGGTGCGGACCTCCACCGGCACACCCTCGACCACCGCGGGCACCCGGACGCCGGGGTGCACGACGTTGACGCGCAGCGCGTACCCGTCGCCCCGACGCGCCAGGCCGACACCGCACACGCCGGGCCGCCCGCGGAGCGCGGCGCACAGCCGCTCCTGCGCGTGCCGCGCGGCGACGAGCGCGTCGTGCGGCGCGACGATCGACCGAGCGTCGTGCGTGCCCGCCACCTCGTGCGCGTCGTGCCGGTCGACGCTCCCGTGCGTCGTCATGGTCGCCACCGCCCTCCTGCTTCCAGCGCACCGCGCCGACCCGCGGGTGACGAGGGGCGACGGTCCCCGTCGACCCGCCCCGCGGCCGTCACCACGCGTCGGGCAGGGCGAGCAGGTCGTCGCACGTGCCCGCCGCACCGTCGGAGCCCGTCCACGTCACGTGCGCCGCGCCCGTGGCGAGGTCCACGTCGAGCGACGCCACCGCGGCGCCCGCGCGCCGGGTCAGCGACAACCACGACCCGTCCAGGGCGACCTCGACCCCGCCGCGGAACGCCGGGTGGGCGTTGCGGAACCGGCACAGCGCGAGCAGCGCCCGCACCACCGGGCGGGCGAGCGCGGCCGCGACGTCGTCGGGCGTGTAGCGGTGCCGGTTCACGTCGCGCCCGACGCCCGTGCGCTCCAGCAGGTCCACGTCGTTGCCGCCCGCCAGGGCACCCACGTAGTACACCTGCGGGATCCCCGGCGTGAACAGCTGCACCGCACGCGCCGCCAGGTACCGCCGGTCGTCACGCCCCAGCGCGTCGTAGAACGTCGAGTTCACCTGGTACAGGTCGAGGTTCGACGCCGCCGCGCCCGTGGCCCGCGCCGACGCGCCACCCGTGCGCGCATGGATCCCCTCCACGAGCTCGTCGACCTGCGCCGGCGTCAGCAGACCCGGCCGCTCGGGCTCGCCCGGCTCGACCGTCTGGTCCCGCCCGACGTCGATCACCCCGATCCCGTCGTGCGTGTCCAGCACGGTCACCGCGTTCGCCGGCCGCATCCCCAGCCACCGCACCAGCGCCGACCCGTCGCCGGTGAACAGCGCGTGCAGCACCAGCGGCGGCAGCGCGAAGTCGTACACCAGGTCCACCGACCGCCCGATCTGCACCTGCCGCTCGTAGTACGCGTGCACCTCGACCAGCACGTCCACGCCGCGCTCGCGCGCCTGCGCCGTGAACTCCTCGATGAACGCGAACGTCTCGGGCGTCATGAAGCACGTCGTCCCCGGCGTCTTGACCGCGTACCCCACGGCGTCCAGCCGCACCAGGCGCACACCCGCCCCGGCGACCGCGTCGAGGATCGACGACAGGTACGCGCGGCCCGCGTCCGCGTGCACGTCGATGTCGACCTGCTGCGGCGTGAACGTCGTCCACACGTACCGCAGCCGGTCCCCGAGCCGCACGGGCGTGAACGGCAGTCCCGGCCGCGGGCGGTAGACCCGCGTCAGGTCGGCCTCCGTCGCACCGCCCGGGAACACCGACGACATCGTGAGGAACATCGGCGCGTGCGGGGACGCGTCACCGCGCTCGCGGACGTCGCGGAACGCGGGGGAGTCGGCCGACACGTGGTTGACGATGAGGTCGACGACGACGTCGTGGGTGCGTGCGAGGTCGCGCACGTCGTCCCACGTGCCGAGCCGCGGGTCGACCTGGGTGTGGTCGACGGGGTCGAAGCCCGCGTCGGCGCCGTCGAAGGGTGTGAAGAACGGCAGGACGTGCACGCCGCCGAACACGTCGGCGAGCTCGGGGGAGCGCAGGAGCCGGGCGAGGCCCGGCAGGTCGCCCGCGAGGCGGTCGGCGTAGGCGATGAGCTGGACCTGGTCGCGCAGCGGCATGGCGTCCTCCTGTGGCCGGGCCTTCGGCCGCGCGGCGACGGTGCGGCGTGACCGGCCTCGCGTCGAGCGTCCCGCGGGTGCGCCCGGCGTGCACGCCCGGCGCGTCGAGGCCGTGCGTGCCGCAGGCCCGGCGTGTCGCAGGCCTGGCGTGTCGGTCGCTGGGCGACGGACACTGCCCGGCATGAGCGACGTGGTCCAGGACGAGGCCGTGACCTGCCCCCGATGCGGGGCCGCGCCCGGGGAGCCGTGCCGGACGGCGGACCGCGTGCAGCGGCCGCCGCACCGCCGTCGGACGGTCGCCGCGCAGGAGGCGTCGCGCGCGTCGGACGCCTGAGGCCGGACCGGCGCGCCGGCCGCGGCCGCGGTCGCGCGGGTGAGCGTGCGGGTCAGCGTGTGGTCGCGGTGAATCCGGCGGGCGTGCCGGGGTGGATGTCCCAGGTGCGGATGTCCTTGCCCACGCCGTCGTCGCCCTTCTCGTAGAGCCGGACGGTGCCGTCGGCGTGAGCGCTGGTGCCGTGGATGACGTGCGCGCCGGTGACGCCCTCGATGGCGACCGCTACCACGCCGTCGAAGTCGCTCATGCTCGACGGGGACCGGTCGTTCACCGTGCGGACCGTGTAGGGGACGCCGGAGGCGACCAGCTCGGGGGTCGGGTACGTCATGGTGGGACCTGCACCTGTTCTCGGCGGGCCGCCGCTGGTCCGGCGCTAGGTCGATGGTGGGGCACCCGGCGCGGTAAGGCGAGCGCTTGCGACGGGTCGTCCGCCTGTCGGTCGGTCAGGCGTCCGGCGGTCGGTCGGGCGCGAACCGCGCGGCCAGGTGCTCGGTGCCGCGGGCGAGCAGGACGACGTCGGCGCCGACGGCCACGAACGACGCCCCGGCCTGCACGTACGCGTCGGCGAGGGTCGGGTCGAACGCGTTGACGCCGACGGGTGTGCCGGCCGCGCGGACCGCGTCGAACGTGCGGTGGACGGCCGCGACGACGTCGGGGTGGTCCTGCTGCCCGAGCAGCCCCAGGGAGGCGGCGAGGTCGGACGGGCCGACGAACACCCCGTCGACGCCGTCGACCGCCGCGATCTCGGCCGCGGCGTCCACGCCCTGCGCGGTCTCGACCTGGACGACGACCGACACGTGCCGGTCGGCGTCCCGGAGGTAGCCGTCGACGCGGCTCCACCGGGTGGAGCGCGCGAGCGCGGCGCCGACGCCGCGTCGCCCGTGCGGCGGGTAGCGGACGGCCTCGACGACGGCGCGTGCCTCGTCCGCGGAGGACACCATGGGCACGAGCAGGTTCTGCGCGCCCAGGTCGAGGACCTGCTTGATCACCACGGGGTCCGACGCCGGGACGCGCACGACGGGCGTCACCGGGTACGCGGCGAGCACCTGGAGCTGCGCGAGGACCGACTCGAGCCCGTTGGGTGCGTGCTCCATGTCGACGAGCACCCAGTCGACGCCGGACCCGGCGCAGATCTCGGCGACGAGCGGGCTGCCGGTGCAGACCCACAGGCCGACGAGCGGCCGGTCGGCGCGTCGCGCGAGGGCGTCGCGGAACGTCGGGTTCAGTCGAAGCGGCACGAGAGCGTCCCCAGGTCGTGGAAGTCGGCCAGGACGGTGTCGCCCCGGTGCACCCACGTCGGGCGCGTGAACGAGCCGGCGAGGACGAGCTCGCCCGCGTCGAGGCGCTCGCCGTGCTGCGCGAGCTTGTTCGCGAGCCACGCGACGCCGCGGGCGGGGTGCCCGAGCACGGCGCCGGCCACGCCGGACTCCTCGACGGTCCCGTTGCGGTGCAGCAGCGCCGCGACCCAGCGCAGGTCCACGTCGTCAGGATGCACGGGCGTGCCGCCGTGGACCATGGCGCCCATCGCGGCGTTGTCGCTGATGGTGTCGACGATCGTGCGGCCCTCGAGCGCGATGCGCGACGACAGGATCTCGAGCGCGGGGACGACGTACTCGGTCGCGCGCAGCACGTCGAAGATCGTCGCGTCGGGCCCGTCGACGGGCTCGGCGAGGAGGAACGCGAGCTCGACCTCGACGCGCACGTTCGAGAACCGCCCGTGCTCGAGGACGACACCGTCCTCGTGCACCATGTCGGCGAGGATCGCGCCGTAGTCGGGCTCGTCGATGCCGGTCGCGGCCTGCATGACCTTCGACGTGAGCCCGATCTTGCGGCCCACGTGCCGCCGACCGGCGGCGAGGGCGCGCCGCCGCCACTCGGCCTGGACCGCGTAGGCGTCGTCGACGGTCATGCCGGGGTGGCGGGCCGTGAGGAGGGGCACGGTCGTGCGGTCGCGTTCGGCGGCGGCGAGCTCGTCGGCGATGTCGGCGATCGCGTCGGGCGTCAGCACGGGACGCTCCGGCGCGGCCGGATCGGGTGGCCCGTCAGGTTCGGGTGGCCCGGCCGGCCGGGCGCCCGGCGTGCGGGGGTCACAGCTGGTGCCCCAGCTTGTACTCGCCCTGCTTCCACTCGGGCAGCGCGTCGGCGTCGTCGTCGGGGCGGGTGTACGAGAACCCGTCGGCGCCGATCGTGACGGCCATCTCGCTCGAGTCGGTGCGTGCGACGACGGGCTGCGGCTCGCCGTCGAGGTCGAGCACGAGGGACGCCTCGGTGTACCAGGACGGCACGACGGGGTTGCCCCACCAGTCGCGCCGCTGGTTGTCGTGCACGTCCCACGTGACGACGGGGTTGTCGGGGTCGCCCGTCCAGTAGTCCTGCGTGTAGATCTCGACACGGTGCCCGTCGGGGTCGCGCAGGTACAGGTAGAACGCGTTGGAGACACCGTGCCGGCCGGGGCCGCGCTCGATCCGGTCGGACAGCCGCAGCGCGCCGAGCCGGTCGCAGAGCGCGAGGACGTCGTGCTTCTCGTGCGTCGCGAACGCGACGTGGTGCAGGCGCGGCCCGTCGCCGCCGGTCATCGCGGTGTCGTGGACGGTGGGCTTGCGGCGCATCCACGCGGCGTACGTCGTCCCGTCGGCGTCCTGGATGTCCTCGGTGACGCGGAACCCGAGGTCCTCCATGTAGCGCACGGCGCGCGGCACGTCGGGGGTGACCTGGTTGAAGTGGTCGATCCGGACGAGCGGACCGGGTGGTTGCAGGTCGTACCGCCAGGACAACCGCTCGACGTGCGCGACGTCGTGCACGAACTCGTACGGGAAGCCGAGCGGGTCCTGCACCCGCACCGAGTCGCCGACACCCGTCGTCCACCCGTCGCGTCGCCGCTCGACCCGGCACCCGAGCTCGTCGTAGAACGCGACGGCCCGGTCCAGGTCCTGCGGTGCACGCACCCGGTAGGTGAACGCGGCGGCCGCCGCGACGGGCCCCTGGCGCAGCACGAGGTTGTGGTGCAGGAACTCGTCGAACGTGCGCAGGTGCAGCGTCGTGGCGTCCTCCGCGGTCACGACGAGCCCGAGGACGTCGACGTAGAAGTGCCGCGACGCCGCGAGGTCCGTGACGACCAGCTCCAGGGACGCGCACCGCAGCACGTCCGGAGGCGGCGACGTGGGGGTCGGGATGAAGCGTGCACCCGCCGGGGGAGCGTCCGGTGGCGTGGGGGTGGCGGTCACGGCATGCGCCTCTCGTCGTGGGCTCAGCGCGGGTCGGGCTCAGCGCGGGTCGGGGTCGTCGAGGTCGGTCGGCGGGTGCGCCGCGACCTTGCCGAACGTCGGGTTGTGCACCGGACCGAGCGTCACGTGCACGGCCTGCTGGTGCGTGTAGAAGTCGATCGAGCGGTACCCGCCCTCGTGCCCCAGACCGGACGCCTTGACGCCGCCGAACGGGGTGCGCAGGTCCCGCACGTTGTTGCTGTTGAGCCAGACCATCCCCGCGTCTACGCCGTGCGCGAACGTGTGCGCGCGCCGCAGGTCGTTCGTCCACACGTACGCCGCGAGCCCGTACCGCACGCCGTTCGCGAGCGCGAGCGCCTCGGCGTCGGTGTCGAACGGTGTGATCGCGACGACGGGCCCGAAGATCTCCTCCTGGAAGATCCTCGCGTCGGGCGGGACGTCGGCGAACACGGTCGGCGCGACGTAGCTGCCGGTGGGGAACCCGGCGGGCCGCCCACCACCCGCGACCAGCCGCCCCTCGCCCGTGCCGATCTCGATGTACGACATGACCTTGGCAAAGTGCTCCGGGTGCACGAGCGCGCCCACCTCGGTCGCGGGGTCGTGCGGCGGCCCGACGACGACGCGGTCCGCCTGCGCCGCGAACCGCTCGACGAACTCGTCGTACACCGACCGCTCGACGAGGATCCGGCTGCCCGCCGTGCACCGCTCCCCGTTGAGCGAGAACACCCCGAAGATCGTCGCGTCGACCGCCGCCTCCAGGTCCGCGTCGGCGAACACGACGGCCGGGGACTTGCCCCCGAGCTCCATCGACAGGCCCTTGAGGTGCGGCGCCGCGTTCGCGAAGATCACCTGCCCCGTGCGGCTCTCGCCCGTGAACGAGATGAGCGGCACGTCCGGGTGCCGCACGAGCGCGTCGCCCGCCTCCTCACCGATGCCGTGCACCAGGTTGAACACACCCGTCGGCAGGCCGGCCTCGGCGAAGATCCCCGCCCACAACGACGCCGACAACGGCGTGAACTCCGCCGGCTTCAGCACGACCGTGTTCCCCGTCGCGAGCGCCGGCCCCAGCTTCCACGACTCCAGCATGAACGGCGTGTTCCACGGCGTGATGAGCCCCGCGACACCGATGGGCTTGCGGTTCACGTAGTTCAGCTGCCGCCCCGGCACCTTGAACGCGTCGTCCGCCTGCGCGACCACCAGGTCCGCGAAGAACCGGAAGTTCTCCGCCGCGCGGCGCGCCTGCCCGAGCGCCTGCGTGATCGGCAGTCCCGAGTCGAAGCTCTCGAGCTCCGCCAGCCGCGCGTCCCGCGACTCGACGACGTCCGCGACCCGGTGCAGGACGCGCGAGCGCTCGCGGGGGAGCATCCGCGGCCACGGCCCCTCCTCGAACGCCCGCCGGGCGGCCGTGACGGCGCGGTCGACGTCGGCCGCCGTGCCGCGCGCGGCCCGCAGGTACGTCCGGTGCGAGACCGGGTCGAGCACGTCGAACGTCCCGCCGTCGACCGAGTCGACGTCCGCGCCGCCGATGTGGTGCCGGACCCGGTCCGGCAGGTCCGCGGGGACGTGCGGCTCCGCGGGTGCGCCTGGTCGCTCGTCCGTGGTGGCCATCGCTCACCTCTCCGGGGATGTCGCACCGGTCGGCACCGGCGCCTCGTCGGGGTGCTCGCGGGCCAGGTAGGCCGCGAGCGTCGCGGACCGGTGCGCGCGCGCCGCGCGCTCGACGTCCGCCGGCGACGCCCCCGACACGATCAGGTCGAGCAGCGCCTCGTGCTCCCGCACGGACTCCCGCGCCCGGTCCGGCACGAACGTGAACGTCGAGTCCCGCAGGTGCCCGAGCCGCGCCCACTCGGCGTCGACCAGCGCGAGCAGCCGCGGGTTCGGGCACACCGCGAACAGCACCGCGTGGAACCGGTGGTTGAGCGACGTGAACAGCCGCGGGTCGAAGTCGTCGAGCTGCTCCACGAGCCGCCGGTTGACGCGCCGCGCCTGCGCCACGTGCTCCGCCGTCAGGTGCGGCGCCGCCAGCGCCGTCGCGGCGCCCTCGAGCATCGCGAGCGTCTCCATGCTGTGCCGGTACTGCGTGTCGTCGATCAGGGACACCCGCGCACCGACGTGCCGCTCGAACGTCACGAGCCCCTCCGCCTCGAGCCGCCGGATCGCCTCACGCACCGGCACGACGCTCATGTCGAGCTCGTCCGCGATCGTGCCCAGCACGAGCCGGTGCCCCGGCGCGTACCGCTCGCCCGCGAGGCGCTCCCGGAGCCAGCGGTACGCCTGCTCCGACTTGCCCGCACCCGCCGGCGGGTCCGTCGGCGGGCCGGACCGCGGCGCGGGCGTCCGGGCCGGTGCGTCGGGGGAGGCGTTCACCGGGTGCGGCGCCACGCGTCGTACCTCGCTCTCCACGTCGCGTCCATCGGGAACAGCCCGTCGACGGGGTGCCCGGCCGCGACCTGCTCCGCGACCCAGGCGTCCTCCTCCTCCTGCGCGAGCGCCGCGTCCACGACCTCCGCCACGAGCGCCGGGGGGATGACGACGACACCGTCCGCGTCGCCCACGAGCACGTCGCCCGGCTCGACGGTCGTCCCGCCGCACGCGACCGCGACGTCGACGTCCCACGGCACGTGCAGGCGCCCCAGCACCGCCGGGTGCGCCCCCGCCGCGTAGACCGGGATGCCGACGGCCGCGACCGCGTCACGGTCCCGCACCGCACCGTCCGTGACGATCCCCGCGGCCCCGCGCACGTGCGCGCGCAGCGCCAGGACGTCGCCGAGCGTGCCCGCGTCCGCCTCGCCGCGCGCCTCGATGACCAGCACCTCACCGGGACCGACCGCGTCGAACGCGCGCTTCTGCGCGTTCTGCCCGCCACCGTGGCGGGCGAACAGGTCCTCACGGCCCGGCAGCAGCCGCAGCGTGCGCGCGGTGCCCACGAGCCGCGTCCCCGGGTGCAGCGGGTGCACCCCGTCGACGGTGACCCGGTCCAGCCCGCGCTTGCGCAGCTGCGCGCTGAGCGCGGCGACCGGCACGCGCGCGAGCCTCTCGCGCAGCTCGGGCGTCAGCGCACCCGTCCCCGGCTCCGGCTCCAGCCCGGCGGCGTCGCGCGACCCCCACGCCTCGGCGCGCTGGCGGTCGTCGACGGCGGGCAGCGCACCGACGTCGCCGTCGAACGCGTGCGTCCCCTCGACGACGGTCGTCACGAGTCGACCCGTCGTGGGGGAGCCCGGTGCGTCGGGCGCGTCCACCTCGACCTCGACCACGTCACCGGGCCGCAGCACCGACGACCCCGCGGGCGTGCCGGTGAGGACCACGTCGCCCGGCTCGAGCGTGAGGTGCTGCGACAGGTCCGCGACCAGCCGAGCGAGCGGGAACAGCAGCCCCGCGGTCGTGTCGTCCTGCCGGAGCTCGCCGTTCACCCACGTCCGCACCCGCAGCCCCGCCGGGTCCAGCGGCGCGGCGTCGAGCAGCCGCGGACCCAGCGGCGTGAAACCGTCACCGCCCTTCGACCGCAGGTTCGACCCGCGGTCCGCCGCGCGCAGGTCGTACAGGCCGAGGTCGTTCGCCGCGGTCACCCACCCGACGTGCGCCCACGCGTCCTGCGTCGACACCCACCGGGCGGCCCGCCCGATCACGAGCGCGACCTCACCCTCGAACGCCAGCAGCTCCGTCCCCCCCGGCCGCTCGACCGTGCCGCCCGACGCGGCCACCGAGCTCGACGGCTTGAGGAAGTACGACGGCTGCGCCGGCCGACGCCCCCGCTGGTCCGCACGCGACCCGTAGCTCAGGTGCACCGCGACCACCTTCCCCGGACGCCCCGGGAGCGCGGCGAACCTCGGGTCCACCGCGTCCCCGCCCGTCGCCTGCTCGGCGGCCTGCTCGGACATCCGCACCTCGCGTCCTCCGTCTGACGGAACCGGTCCGTCCGCGGGCACCCGGCGCTCGCGGACGCGTGCTGCTCAGCTGTTCGCCCGCACGATCTCCTCCTGGTACGGCGCGACGACGCCGGGCGACACGACGAGGTCGAGCAGCAGGAACGGGCGCTCCGCGGCGGGCCGCGCGGCCCAGTCGGCGAGGGCGTCGAGGTCGTCGAGCGTCCGCACGGTCACGCCGTGCGCCCCGACCGCGGTCGCGAGCCCCGCGAAGTCGACCGCGGGGATGAGCATGGGCTCGCGCACCAGGCCCTTGCGCCCGTAGACGTGCACCTCGGCGCCGTACGCGGCGTCGTTCCACACGACGGCCATCCCGCGCCCGCCCGCGACGCGCACGGCGGACTCCAGGTCGGCCAGCGCCATGAGCCCGCCCCCGTCGCCCGACGTGAGGACGACCGTGGCGTCGGGCCGGGCGAGCGCCGCGCCGACCACGCTCGGGAAGCCGAGCCCGATCGACTGGAACGCGGTGCCGACCATGATCATGCGGTCGGGCGACGCGACCGGCCAGTACATGTTGGCCCACGCGATGAAGTGGCCCCCGTCGGAGACGACCACGCGGTCGGCGGGCAGGAGCGCCGCGATGCGCGCGGCCGCGGAGCGCGGGTCGAGACGCCCGTCGGGCGCGACACCGGTGCCCGCCTCGTGCACGCGCGCGGCGGCGACGTCGACCGACTCGCGCCACCCGCTCGCCGGCACGCCCAGCGCGCCCAGCGCGTCCAGGACGGCGGCTGCGACGGTCGCCGCGTCGCCCCGGACGAACCCCCCGACGTGCGGGTGCGTCGCCGCGGGCGCGACGTCCACCTGGAGCACGCGGGTGCCGGGCGCGAACAGCTCGCCGAACCGCATCGTGAACTGGTTGAGCGACGCGCCGACGACGACCACGACGTCCGCCTCCCGCACGAGCGCCATCGCACCGCGCGCGCCGAACCCACCCGCCACGCCCAGGTCGAACTCGGGCCGGGGGAAGACGCCTTGGCCCAGCGCGGTCGTGACCGTGAGCGCACCCGTCGCGTCCGCGATCTTCCCGAGCACGTCGCCCGCACCCGAGAGCCACGCGCCCCGCCCCGCCATCAGCAGCGGACGTCGCGCCGACGCCAGCGCGGCCGCGACGTCCCGCACCGTCGCCTCCGCGAACGGGCCGCGCGGCGCGAGCGGACCCGGCAGCCGCGGTCCCGGCACGTCGGGGACCGGACCCGCGTCGAGCGTCGCGACGTCGTAGGGGATCGCCAGCACCGTCGGGACGCGGTACGTCAGGGCGTGCTCGACCGCGATCGCCGTCGTCGCCGCCGCGTCGGCGCGTCCCACGGTGTACGTGCGGGCACCGACGGCCGACGCCATCGCGATCTGGTCGACGTCCCACGGGCGCGGCCCCGACGTCGGCTCGTCGCCCACCACCAGCACGAGCGGCACGTGCGCCTGCACCGCCTCGGCCAGGGCCGTCAGCGTGTTCGTGAACCCCGCGCCGTACGTCGTCGTCGCGGCCGCGAGGCGCCCCGACGCGCGGTGGTGCGCGTCTGCCGCGACGACCGCCCCCGACTCGTGCCGCACCGGCGTGAACGTCGCCGACGTCTGCCGCGCGAGCGCGTCGAGGAAGTGCGCGTTGCCGTTGCCCATGACGCCGAACACGTGGTCCACGTGCGCGGCGAGGGTGACCGCGGCGTGCGCGGAGACCGACGGCATCGCTGACCTCCTCGTCGAGCACCGGACCCACACCGTCGTGGGGCCGTCCGCTCGGCACTCTATCCGCCGCCGTATACGATCCGCACGAGGGAGGTCCGCGCGACCGACCGGCGCACGACGCCTCCCACCGCCTCGACAACGACGTCCGGGGGAGTCGCACCATGCAGTTCCACCACCACGGCTACGTCTCGGGCGACCCCCGGGTCCAGCCCGCGGCCGGCGTCGGCCTCGACCGCCCCGACGACCTGCCCGACGAGGTCGACGTCCTCGTCGTCGGCACCGGACCCGCCGGCATGATCGCCGCCGCCCAGCTCTCCCAGTTCCCCGACGTCACCACCCGCATCGTCGACCGCCGCCCCGGACGCCTCGCCATCGGCCAGGCCGACGGCATCCAGGCCCGCAGCGTCGAGACCTTCCAGGCGTTCGGCTTCGCCGGCCGCATCGCCGAGGAGGCCTACCGCATCACCGAGATGTGCTTCTGGCACCCCGACCCCGCCGACCCCACCCGCATCGTCCGCGGCGAACGACCGCCCGACGACCCCTCGGGCATCAGCGAGTTCCCGCACCTCATCGTCAACCAGGCCCGCGTCCTCGACCACTTCGCCGAGTTCATGACGAACGCCCCCACCCGCATGCGCCCCGACTACGGCTACGCCTTCCGCGACCTGCACGTTGCCGACCACGGCGACCACCCCGTCACCGTGCACCTCACCCGCACCACCGGCGACGACGCCGGCACCGACAAGACCGTCCGCGCGCGCTACGTCCTCGGCGCCGACGGCGCCCACAGCGACGTCCGCCGCGCCATCGGCTGCGTCCCCCGCGGCGACAGCGCCTTCCACGCCTGGGGCGTCATGGACGTCCTCGCCGTCACCGACTTCCCCGACATCCGCCTCAAGTGCGCCATCCAGTCCGGCACCGGCGGCAGCATCCTGCTCATCCCGCGCGAGGGCGGGCACCTGTTCCGCATGTACGTCGACCTCGGCGAGGTCCACCCCGACACCCGCGACGCCGTCCGCGCCACCACGATCGACCAGATCGTCGACCACGCCAACACCATCCTGCGGCCCTACACCCTCGACGTCCGCTCCGTCGCCTGGCACAGCGTCTACGAGGTCGGCCACCGCGTCACCGACCGCTTCGACGACGTCCCCCTCGACCAGCGCGGCACCCGCACCCCGCGCGTCTTCATCGCCGGCGACGCCTGCCACACCCACAGCGCCAAGGCCGGCCAGGGCATGAACGTCTCCATGCAGGACGGCTTCAACCTCGCCTGGAAGCTCGGCCACGTCCTGTCCGGCCGCAGCCCCGAGACCCTCCTCGCCACCTACTCCGCCGAACGCCAGGTCATCGCCCAGAACCTCATCGACTTCGACCGCGAGTGGTCCTCCCTCATGGCCCGCAGACCCGAGGAGCTCGACCCCGGCGAGCTCGCCGCCTTCTACGTCCGCACCACCGAGTTCCTCTTCGGCTTCATGACCGAGTACCCGCCGTCGATGCTCGTCGCGGACCCCACGCACCAGCACCTCGCCACCGGCTTCCCCCTCGGCAAGCGCTTCAAGTCCGCGCCCGTCGTCCGCGTCGCCGACGCCAACCCGCTGCACCTCGGCCACCAGCACCGCGCCGACGGCCGCTGGCGCGTCTACGCCTTCGCCGACCGGCCCGCCGCGGGGGAGCGGTCCGCGCTCGCGGACTGGGCCGAGTGGATGACGACGTCGCCCGGCTCACCCGTCCTCGCGCACGCACGCGAGGGCGACGCGCTCGACGCGCTGCTCGACGTCAAGGTCGTCTACCAGCAGCGCCACGTCGACGTCGACGTCACGCGCGTGCCCGCGCTGTTCCTGCCCCGCACCGGCCCGTTCGACCTCGTCGACTACGAGAAGGTGTTCGCCGCGGACCCCGGCGAGGACGTCTTCGAGCGGCGCGGCGTCGACCGGGACGGCTGCGTCGTCGTCGTCCGCCCCGACCAGTACGTCGCGGCCGTCCTCCCGCTCGACGCGACCGCGGACCTCGCGGCGTTCTTCCGGCAGCACCTGCTCGTGCCGGCGCGCGAGCCCGTCGACTGACCACTCCGGGTGGTCCGCGGCGGGCCGACGCGGGCGGACGGCACGCCGACCCGCCGCGCGGGGCACGTCACACGCGCGCGGCCTCGCGGGCGAGGCGAGCGGGCGTCTCGTCGTCGAACTCCGCGAAGAAACCCCCGACCCGGTCCGTCAGCTCGCCCATGCCGTCGCACGCGAACAGGACCGGCTGGTAGTGGCTGATGTCGTACGCGAGCGTCGCCATCTGGTGGAAGTCCACCGGCCGGATGTCCGCGCCGCGGAACTCCTCGATCTCCCCGTACGACGACAGCAGGCCGGCCCCGTAGGCGCGCAGCTCGCCGCCCTCGTCCATCACGCCGAACTCGATCGTGAACCAGAAGACGTCCGCCACGTACTGCAGACCCTCGGGCGTCTCGCACCGTCGCGCGGCCTCGCCCGCACGCCGCTTGACCTCGGCGATCGCCGGGTTCGCGAGGAGATTGCAGTGCCCGACGACCTCGTGGAGGATGTCCGGCTCCGGCGTGTAGAGCGGCTGCGACGCGTGCCGCAGGTACTGCGTCGAGTGGAAGACCCCGTCCGCGAGCGACCCGTAGAACACGTCGAGCGGCACGAGCCCGGCGGCCGGGTGCAGCCGGAACCCGCTGAGCGGCATCAGCCCGGCGCTCACCTCGTCGAGCTGCGGCACGTGGTCCGTCGGCAGCCCGAGCGCCTCCTTGCCCTCGAGGTAACCGCGGATCGCGAGCCGCTCGTGCTTCGGCGCGAGCTCCCGGCACACCGTCTCCCAGATCCGGTTCTCGGTGTCCGTGTACTCCACGCGCGGCACGGGATCGCCGGGCCGCCACGCGAGCGCCGGCGCCGCGATCTCGTCGCGTCGTCGCCGGTACTCCTCGTCCTTCGCGCCGGGGTGGTCGTCCGCGAGGTGAACCCTGGCCTTGCCGTCCTCGTCCGCGGTGACGGGGGCGTACAGCTGGCCCTCTTCGAACATGCGACCCGTTCTACGCCGAACCCCGCGCCGACGCATCCCCCGGTCGTGCGCTCCGGCCGCGCCGGTCCCCGTGCGAGGTGCGTCGCCGGCGTCGCTAGCGTGGCGTGATGCCCCCGACGATCCGTCCCTACGCGCCCGACGACGCGCAGGCCACCCTCGACGTGTTCCTCGCCGCGATCCGCGTCACCGCGGCCGCGGACTACACGCCGGAGCAGCTCGCCGCCTGGGCGCCCGACGACGTCGACCTCACGGCCTGGGCGCACCGCCGGGCCGCGCGGCGCACGGTCGTCGCGGAGGTCGACGGGCGCGTCGTCGGCTTCACCGACGTCGACCCGGACGGATACGTCGACATGATGTTCGTCGACCCCGCGGTCGGCCGCACGGGCGTCGCCTCGGCGCTCCTCGCATGGGCGTACGACGCGGCCGTCCGCGACGGTGCGTCCACGCTGACGACCCACGCGAGCCTCACCGCGCGCCCCTTCTTCGAGGCGCACGGCTTCGTCGTCACGGCGGAGCAGCAGCCGGTCCGGCGCGGGGTGACGTTGACGAACTTCGCCATGTCCCGCCGCCTGCCCTGACACCTCGTCGGTGGTCGAGCGGTGCCCCGAGTGGGATTCGAACCCACACTGGATCGGGTTTGAGCCGAACGCCTCTGCCGGTTGGGCTATCGGGGCCAGGCCGTCAGGATAGACGCGAACCGGACCCGCCCGACCGTGGGTCACCAGCACGCGGACACCGCCGCGGCGCACGGGTCGACCGCGTCGCCGCCCACGACGCACCGCCCCCGTGAGCACCGCCGCCGACGCGCCCACCTGCTGCGGCGTACGTCACAGCACCGGTTGCCCGCAACCCGCCCACCCACGGCGACTACGCTGTGCACCGTGACCACGGACGAGACCCCCGAGCCCACCGAGGCGACCCCCCTCGACCTGCCGAGCGCGGCCCCGGCGGCGGAGCCGGCCCCCGAGCCCGCGAGCAGCACCACGGGACGCCCGGCGCGCCGCGCGGTCGTCGCCGAGGACGAGGCCCTCATCCGCATGGACGTCGTCGAGACGCTCCGCGACGCGGGCTTCGACGTCGTCGGCGAGGCCGGTGACGGCGAGCAGGCGGTCGCCCTCGCGACCGAGCTCAAGCCCGACGTCGTCGTCATGGACGTGAAGATGCCCGTCCTCGACGGCATCTCCGCGGCCGAGCGCATCGGCAAGGCGCACCTCGCGCCCGTCGTGCTCCTCACCGCGTTCTCGCAGACCGAGCTCGTCGAGCGCGCGCGCGACGCCGGTGCGATGGCGTACGTCGTCAAGCCGTTCAGCCCGGCCGACCTGCTGCCCGCGGTCGAGATCGCCATCTCGCGGTACGCGCAGATCAGCGCCCTCGAGTCCGAGGTCGCCGACCTGGCCGAGCGGTTCGAGACCCGCAAGCGCGTGGACCGCGCGAAGGGCCTGCTCATGACCAAGATGGGCCTCACCGAGCCCGAGTCGTTCCGCTGGATCCAGAAGACGTCGATGGACCGCCGCCTCACCATGCGCGAGGTCGCCGACGCCGTCATCGAGCAGGTCGGCGGCGGGGCGTCCTGACGCCCGCCCCACGGTCACGAGGCCGGTCGAGCATCACGCTCGACCGGCCTCACTTTTGTCACAACTCTGCAACAAACATGCCCTGAGACAGAGACATTCACATCCCGGATACAAAGACTGGTTACCTTCGCGCCACACTGCACCGGTCCCCACCAGGGATCGGCGGGACGCAGTACTCGACAAGAGGGGTACCACGCATGATTCGTTCGACACACGCAGTCAGGGCCGCAGCCCTGGCGGGCGCTGCCGCGCTGATCCTCGCCGCGTGCAGCGGCGGGGACGGCGACAGCGGCGACGACGCGACCGACGGCGGCTCCGACTCGGCCGCCGCGCTCAAGATCGGCACGCTGCTGCCGCAGACCGGCTCGCTCGCGCAGCTCGGCCCGCCCGAGATCGCCGGCGTCGACCTCGCGGTCAAGGACATCAACGAAGCAGGCGGGGTCCTCGGCTCGGACGTCGAGGCCGTGCACACCGACTCCTCGGACGCCGAGCACGCCGAGGTCGCCACCCAGTCGGTGCAGGACCTCATCAGCCAGGACGTCTCGGTCATCGTCGGTGCCGCGTCCTCCTCGGTGACGCGCAACGTCATCGACGACATCACCGGCGCCAAGATCGTGCAGATCTCGCCCGCCAACACGGCGACGGACCTGTCCGGGACGAACGACTTCTACTTCCGCACCGCCCCGCCGGACACCGTCCAGGGCTCCGCGCTCGCCAACCTGATCCTCGGTGACGGCGCCGTGAACCCCGGCATCCTCGTCTTCAACGACGACTACGGCACGTCGCTGCGCGACGTCGTCGAGAAGGTCGTCACGGACTCGGGCGCGACCCTCGCGTACGGCTCCGCCGGCCAGGAGTTCGACCCGAACGAGACGAACTACACCTCGATCGTCAGCAACGCGCTGGCGGCCGGGCCGGACGCGATCGCGATCATCGCGTTCACCACGCAGACGCCGCTCATCATCAGCGAGCTGGCCGCGCAGGGCTACGACATGTCGAAGGTCTACTTCGTCGACGGCAACCTCACGCAGTTCGGCGAGGAGTTCCAGGCCGGCCTGCTCGAGGGCGCCCAGGGCACCCTGCCCGGTGCGTTCCCGAGCGAGGAGTTCCAGGCCCGGCTCGCCGAGGTCAACGACTCGCTGAGCGACTACTCGTACGCCGCCGAGTCGTACGACGCCACGATCCTCGCCGCGCTCGCCGCGGTGAAGGGCGGCGACACCGACGGTGAGACCATCCAGGCCAACCTGGCCGCGGTCTCGGGTGCCGACGGTGGCGAGAAGTGCGACACGTTCGCCGACTGCGTCAAGCTGCTCGACGACGGCAAGGACATCGACTACGAGGCCGTCTCGGGCGTCGGTCCGTTCAACGCGGACAACGACCCGTCCTCCGCGTACATCGGTGTGTACACGTTCGGTGCGGACAACAAGTACACGTTCACGAAGTCGGAGTTCGGCGAGGTCGGCTGAACGCAGACGTGACGGGCGCGCGCCCGTCGGACGTGACCGAGGGGTCGGTGCGGCACCAGCCGCGCCGGCCCCTCGGGCGTTCCCGGCGGGCCCGTACCTCCGGAGCGCCGCCCGCGGGTGCGGAGGGCCGTGGCGTGCCCCGAGCACGTCCGGCAGGGCGTCTCTGCGGCGCCGACGTCCCGCGGGGGCGTCCCGTCGTCCCCTCCGGCCACGTCCGTGAGCTGTCAGGTGCCTCAAGGGCGCGCAGCGGGGACCGGCTCACGCGGGCAGCGCGACGTCCAGGACGAGGGCGCGGTGGTCGGACAGGCCGGTGTCGACCGAGACGGCCGGCCGGGACACGTGCAGCGGCCCGTCGGCGAGCACGTGGTCGAGTTGGCGCTCGGGGACGCCCACGGGGTAGGTCGGGACGGTCGCGAGCGGCCGCATGCCCGTCGCGCGCTGCGGGCGGTCCGGCTCGAGGTTGAGGTCGCCCATGAGGACGAGCGGGCGGGGGAGCGGCTGCACCTGCCCCACCAGGTGCCGCAGCTGTCGGACGTTCCAGCCGGGGATGAACGTGAGGTGCGTCGCGACCACGGTCAGTGTGAACGCGGGCCCGTCGACGACCGCGGCGAGCGCCGCGCGCGGCTCGTCCCGCACGAGCGTCGGCCACCGTTCCCCGGGCCACCGCACGGGTGCGCGGCGACGCAGCGTCGGGAGCGTCAGGACGCGCCACTCGCGGACCGGGTGCCGGCTCAGCAGCGCGATGCCGTACCGCGCGGCTGACGGCTCGCGGTCGCCGGTCGCCGCCGTCCAGAGGCCGGGCTCGCCGTGCAGCGTCGCGACGAACCGGTGGTGCGGCGCGCCCATCGCGTCAGCCGCCACGACGGTGAGGTCGGCGCCGTGCGACCGGGGCTGGTCACGGTCGACCTCCTGGAGGGCGAGCACGTCCGCGTCGAGGCCGCGCACCGCGGCGGCGAACCGGTCGAGGTCCACCTCGCCGTCGACGGTGGAGCGGCCGTGCAGGATGTTGAAGGTCGCGAGTCGCACCCTCGCGATTCTCGTCGTCGACCTGCGGGTCTGCGCGGCGGGATGAAGGATGGCCCGATGACGGTGCAGGGAGCCCTCGAGAACCCGCCGGACGACCGCACGGCGCTGCAGGACGGCCTGCGGCTCGTCGCGGTCGCGCTCACGGACGCGCAGATCCCGTTCGCACTCGTCGGCGGGTACGCCGCGTGGGCGCGCGGCGCGCCCGAGCCGAGCCACGACGCGGACTTCGCGGTGCCGGAGGAGGACGTGGAGCGCGCGAAGGCGGCGATCGCCGCGGCGGGCCTGGTCGTCGAGCAGCCCGCCGAGAACTGGCTGTTCAAGGCGTTCCACCACGGGCAGCTCGTGGACGTGCTGTTCCGCATGGTGGGCGAGCCCGTCACGCGCGAGCTGCTCGAGCACAGCGACGAGCTCGAGGTTCTCGCGGTGCGCATGCCGGTGCTGGGCGCGACGCAGATCGTGTCGACGAAGATGCGGGTGCTGGGAGAGCACGCGTGCGACTTCGGCCGCCTGCTCGCGATCGTGCGGGCGCTGCGCGAGCAGATCGACTGGGACGTCGTGCGCGACGACGTGCGCGACCACCCGTACGGGAAGGCGTTCCTGTTCCTCGCGGACGAGCTCGGCATCACGGGGCGCCCGCACAGGGAGGTCCGGGTCGAGCCGGGTCGGACCGGCACCGCGTCGGCCGACGCCCCCTGACGGGGCGAACCGGCAGGCGGGGCCGGCAGCGACGGGCACGGACGCCTGACGGCCCGCGGGAGGCGTCCCGCGGGCCGTCAGGGCCGTCCACGTCCGTCAGGCGCCCGCCGGCGGCGTGCCCGTCTCGTCGGGCCGGCGTGCGGCACTCTCGACGTCGGTCGCGAGCGTGCCGAGGTACAGCTGGATGACCTTCGGGTCGTGCATGAGGTCCCGGCCGGGCCCGGAGTAGGCGTTGCGGCCCTGGTCGAGCACGTAGCCGCGGTCGCAGATCTGCAGCGCACGGCGCGCGTTCTGCTCGACGATGACCACGGACACACCCGCCTTGTTGATGCGCCGCGTCCGCAGGAACGTCTCGTCCTGCTTGACGGGGGACAGGCCCGCCGACGGCTCGTCGAGCAGCAGGACGGTCGGCTCCATCATGAGCGCGCGCGCCATCGCGACCATCTGCCGCTCGCCGCCCGACAGGGACCCCGCCCGCTGCTTGCGGCGTTCGCCCAGGGTCGGGAACAGGTCGGCCACGAAGGCGAACCGCTCGTTGAACTTGCGGGGCGCCTGGTAGGCCCCCATCTGCAGGTTCTCCTCGATCGTGAGCGAGGGGAACACGTTGTTCGTCTGCGGCACGAACCCGACGCCGCGTCGCACCAGGTGGTCCGCGCGCAGGTTCGTGATCGCCTCGCCGCCGAGCGTGACCGAACCCGAGCGGACGGGCACGAGCCCGAACAAGGACTTGAGCAGCGTCGACTTGCCCGCGCCGTTCGGCCCGATGATGCCGACGAGCTCCCCGGGGTGCAGCACGAGGTTGCACCCGTTGAGGATGTCGACGCCCGGCAGGTACCCGGCGACGAGGTCCGTCGCTGCGAGCAGCGGCTCGCCGGGAGGCGCACCGCGGTGCAGCGCGGCCCGGTCGCCGACGGCGACCGCCGTGTCGGCGGGGGCGGCGTCGTGGTCGTCCCGGGTGACGGCGTCCATCGCGTCGCTCATCGCGACCCCTCCTCGTCCTCGGCCCGGAGCTGCTCGAGCACGGCGTCGTCGAGGAGCGCGTCGTCCCCGAGGTCGGTGTCGTGGTGCGCGCCGAGGTAGGCGTCGATCACGGCGGGGTTCTGCATGACGGACTCCGGCGGCCCCTCGGCGACGATGCGGCCCTCCGTCATCACGATCACCCAGTCGGAGATGTGCCGCACCATGTGCATGTCGTGCTCGACGAACAGCACGGTCGTGCCGTCGTCGCGCAGCGCCTGGATGTGCCCCAGCAGCGACTGCGTGAGCGCCGGGTTCACGCCGGCCATCGGCTCGTCGAGCATGATCATCCGCGGCTTCGCCATGAGCGCGCGCGCCATCTCGAGCAGCTTGCGCTGGCCGCCCGACAGGCTGCCGGCGAAGTCGTCGCGCTTGGTGTCGAGCTTGAACCGCGCGAGGAGCTCCTCGGCCTGCGCCGTGATCTCCTGCTCGCGACCGCGCCACAGCGGCGCGACGAGCGCGGCGAACAGGTTCTCGCCGGGTTGCTGCGTGGCGCCGAGCCGCATGTTCTCGATGACGGTCATGCGGTTGAGCGCCTTGGTCAGCTGGAACGTGCGGACCATGCCGGCCCGCGCGACGCGGGCGGCCGGGACGCCGCCGAGCGACTTCCCGTCGAACGTCCAGCGCCCGCTGTTGGGCTTGTCGAAGCCCGTGAGCAGGTTGAACAGGGTCGTCTTGCCGGCGCCGTTCGGTCCGATGAGGGCCGTGATGGCACCGCGCTGGACCTCGACGTGGTCGACGTCGACGGCGTTGACGCCGCCGAAGTGCCGGCGGACGTCGTCCGCGACGAGGATCGGGTCGGGCTTGCGTGCGCCGGGCTCGTGCGGCACGTCGCGCAGCGCGGCGACCGCGGCGTCGCGGGCAGCGGTCGAGGGCGCGGCGGTGGAGGGCACGGCGGCAGGAGGCTCAGTGGGCATTGATCGCGAGCTCCTTCTTGTCGCCGAGGATGCCTTGTGGCCGGAAGATGATCAGCAGCATCAGCGTGACGCCGACGATGATCCAGCCGAACTGCTCGATCTGCTCGTTGCGCAGGACCGTCGTCGGGACGACCTCGCGCATCGTGATCTTGATGAACGCGAGCACGGCCCAGAAGATGAGGGAGCCGAGCACGGGACCGAACACGGTCGCGGCGCCGCCGAGCAGCAGGATCGTCCAGACGAAGAACGTCATGGAGCGCCCCATCGAGTCGGGTTGGACGGCGCGTGGCAGGACGTACAGGATGCCTGCGATCGCACCGATCACGCCGCCGAGCACGAGCGACTGCATCTTGTAGCTGTAGACGTTCTTGCCGAGCGAGCGCACCGCGTCCTCGTCCTCGCGGATGCCCTTGAGCACGCGACCCCACGGCGAGCGGATGAGCAGCCACACGAGGAGGCAGGCGAGCAGCACCACGGCCCAGCCGACGAGGCGCAGCCACCAGCTGTTCGACGCGTTGACCGCGTACTCGAACGGCCCGATCGCCCAGTTCCCGTCGGGGAACGGTGAGGCGTCCTGGAACGTGTGCTTGTACTGGTTGCCGCGCAGGCCGCTCGACGCGCCCGTCAGGTCCGTGAGGGCCGTCGAGCGTCCGACGAGGCGCACGATCTCGGCGGCGGCGATCGTGACGATCGCGAGGTAGTCGCCGCGGAGCTTCAGCGTGGGGATGCCGAGGATGAGCGCGAACACGGTCGCGGCGGCGATGGCGACGAGCACCGCGGCCCACAGCGGCCAGCCGGCGATCGTGGCGATCGCGAAGCCGTACGCGCCGAGGAGCATGAAGCCCGCCTGGCCCATGTTGAGCAGGCCGGTGAGGCCGAAGTGGATGTTGAGGCCGATCGCGGCGAGCGCGTACGCGGCGGTCGTCGGCGCGAAGAACTCGCCGACGACGATCGGGAGGATGCGTGACCAGTCCATGGTGTGTCTCCGTTATCCGACGCGCGTCGCGCGGCCGAGGATGCCCTGCGGCCGTACCAGCAGGACGAGGATGAGGATCACGAGCGCCGACGCGTAGCGCATGTCGGTCGGGATCCAGAGGCTCGACAGCTCGACGACGAGGCCGATGACGATCGATCCGGCGAGCGCCCCGAACGCGGCACCGAGGCCGCCGAGGGTGACGGCCGCGAACATGAGCAGCAGCATCGCGCCGCCCGAGTACCACGACGTCGCGCCGAAGTAGAGGCCGACGAGCACGCCGCCGAGCGCCGCGAGCCCCGCACCGATGACCCACACGAGGCGGATCGTCCGGTTGACGGAGATGCCGGACGCGGCGGACAGGGCCGGGTTGTCGGAGACGGCGCGCGTGGCGCGCCCGGCCCGGGTCCGCAGCAGGAAGTACGCGACCCCCGCCAGCGCGACGACCGCGATGAGCATCGACCACAGCGTCGTCACGGTGAGGCGTACGGGCCCGAGCGTCACGGACGTCGGGGTCTCGGTGACGATGCGCAGCGGACCGGCCCCGAAGAAGAACTGGTACACGTACGAGATCGCCATCGACAGGCCGATCGTCACGATCATCTGCTGGATCATGCCGACGCCGCGCCGGCGCAGCGGGCGCCACAGGACCGCGTCCTGCAGCCACCCGGACGCCGCACCGAGGACCACCGCGATGATCGCCGAGGGGATCAGCGGGAGCCCGACGAGCTGCGTGCCGACGTACGCGAGGATGCCGCCGAGCGACACCTGCTCGCCGTGCGCGAAGTTGCTCAGGCCCGTCGTGCCGTAGATGAGCGAGAGGCCCACGCTCGCGAGCGCGAGCAGCGTGCCGAACACCAGCCCGTTGACGGTGAGCTGCGCGACGCGGGACGCGGTGATGCCGCCGCCGCCGGTCGAGGACGACTGCGTGCCGCCGTCGTCGGTGCCCGGGGTGGGCGTCGGGCCGTCGCTGGGCTCGTCACCGCCTCCGGACCCGCCCGCGGCGGGCTCGCCGAGCGGGAACAGGGCCGCTGCGGACGCGCCGAGGCCGACCTGCACCGTGCGCGGGTTGTTCCCGGGCTGGCGCAGCACCTCGCCCGCGGGGATCGTGGCGACGTCGAGCGTGACGACGTACTCGCCGGGCTCCGTGACGGGGATGGACCAGCGGCCCGTGGCGTCGGACGTCGCGGTGAGCTCGCCGGCGGGGCCGACGGCCTGCACGACGGCGCCCGTGACGGGGTCGCCCGTCGACGTGCGCAGCGTGCCGACGATGCAGCCGGTGGTCGCGTCGGCCACGCAGGCCTGCGCCGCGGCCACGACGGGCGCGGCGGCCCGCGCGGGCGGCGCGACCAGGAGCATCGCCGCGGCGACGAGGAGCAGGAGCAGGGGGGCGGCGGTTCGCCGGGCTTGCAGCAAGAGGGCGCTGCGGTCCAGTGCGCGTGATCGCACCTGGGACCTCCGTCCAGTTCGGGTCGTGCGCGAGCAGTGGCTCGGCGGCGCTGTCGAGCGTGCGTCGTCCAGCCGGGTGGCAGGACGATAGGGAGGGATTGTGTCTTGTTCATTACGTGAACGCGAGAGCCGGTGCCGATCGAGTGATCCGTGTCGCGGCGGACCTGGGCGTCCGTCCAGGTCCGACTTCACCCGGGACCTCCGGGGACTAGGCAGGTGGCGACCCCCTGCGCCATGATCGGTTCCGGTGCCGCCTGGGCAGGACGGTACCGCCCGACCGGATCCCCTCGTCCCGTCTGGAGGCTCGCCGCCGTGCGCCCAGGAACCGACGTCCGTGCCGCCTGCCCGGACGACCTCGAGGATCTCGTCGCCGTCTGCCTGGCGGCGCGACGCGAGGCCGCCGTGGGCGCGCAGCTGTGCACCGACGACGCCGACCGCCTCCGCGACCAGCTGGGTGCGCTCCGAGGCGCACCCGGCGGGCTCGTCCTCCTCGGCTCCGTCGACGGCGTCCCGAGCGGGCTGCTCCTGGCGCGCGTCGTCGGCCCCGGACCGTTCACCGACGTCGTCAGCATGAACCTCGAGGCCGTCTACGTCCTGCCCGACGCGCGCCGCCGCGGCCTCGGCCACGCGCTGCTCGCCGAGGCGGTCGCGCACGCCGAGCAGGTCGGGGCGACCGAGCTCTACGCGCTCCCGCTGCCCGGCGCGCGCGGCATGCAGCGGTTCCTGGCCCGACTCGGCTTCGCACCCGCCGCCGCGCACCGCGTCGTCACGACCTCCGCCCTGCAGCGGCGCCTCGCGCACGACCTCGCGCCCGCCACGCACACGGGGGTGCCGCGCCGCGCGGGATCCCGCGGGATCGAGGACCTCATCGCGCGCCGCCGCCAGGGTCGTATCCGCGCGACCGGGTTCGTCGAGCCCGTGCCGTCCGTCCCGACGCCCCGGGTCGACGCGGCGGCTCAGCGCCGCGCGTCGATCAGCATGCAGGTCACCCTCGCCGTGCAGAGCCGCCGGCCGTCCTCGTCCTCGACGACGACCTCGTAGCTCGCGAGGCTCGACCCGAGGTGCAGCGCGGTCGCCGCACCGGTCACCACGCCCGAACGGGCCGACCGGTGGTGCGTCGCGTTGATCTCGATGCCCACCGCCGCCCGCCCTGCACCCGCGTGCACCTGGGCCGCGTAGGACGCGAGCGTCTCCGCCAGGACGGCCGACGCGCCGCCGTGCAGCAGCCCGTACGGCTGCGTGTTCCCCTCCACGGGCATCGAGCCGACCGTGCGGTCCGCGGACAGCTCGAGCACCTCGATCCCCATCCGCTCGAGCAGGGTCCCGGTGACGGGCGGCATCGCGGCGAGCGCGTCGGTGGTGTCGGACATGGCAGATAGGTTGGCACCCGTGAGCGACGCACAGCCAGCCGCCCTGTCCACGACCGCCCCGGCCGCACCCGCCGGGCCCGCGCGGCTCCTGCTCATCGACGGGCACTCGATGGCCTACCGCGCGTTCTTCGCGCTCCCCGTCGACAAGTTCGCGACCTCCACCGGCGACCCGACCAACGCCGTCTTCGGGTTCACCTCGATGCTCGCCAACCTCCTGCGCGACGAGGAGCCCACGCACGTCGCCGTCGCGTTCGACCTCGGCCGCACGACCTTCCGCACCCAGCAGTACGAGGCGTACAAGGGCAACCGCGACGCCACGCCCGAGCCGTTCCGCGGTCAGGTCGACGTCATCCGCCGCGTGCTCGACACCATGCACATCCCCGTCATCACCAAGCCCGACTACGAGGCCGACGACGTCCTCGCGACGCTCTCGCGGCAGGCCCGCGCGCAGGGCATGCAGGTCCTCGTCATCACCGGCGACCGCGACGCGTTCCAGCTCGTCAACGACGACGTCACCGTGCTCTACCCCGTCAAGGGCGTCTCCGAGCTCGCGCGCATGACCCCCGCCGCGGTCGAGGCGAAGTACGGCGTCCCGCCCGAGCGCTACCCGGACCTCGCTGCCCTCGTCGGCGAGTCGAGCGACAACCTGCCGGGCATCCCCGGCGTCGGTCCCAAGACCGCCGCCAAGTGGATCGGCCAGTTCGACGGCCTCGAGGGCATCCTCGACAACGCCGACAAGGTCACCGGCAAGGCCGGCGAGGCACTGCGCGACAACCTCGACCAGGTCCGCCTCAACCGCCAGCTCAACCGCCTCGTCGACGACCTCGAGCTCCCGCTCGGCCCCGAGGACCTCGCCGCCCGCCCCTGGGACCGCCACGCCCTCCACACCATCCTCGACGAGCTCGAGTTCCGCACCCTGCGCGACCGCCTCTTCGCGATGCTCCCCGACGAGAGCGAGAAGCCCGCCGCCGTCGCCGCCGCAGCCCTGGACCTCGCCGTCCTGGGCGCCGGCGACCTCGCGGAGTGGCTCGCCGGACGCGCCGACCGGATGCTCGGCCTCGACGTCCGCGGCTCGGGCGCACCCGCCGGCGGCGACGCGTGGGGCGTCGCGCTGGCCGACGACGCCGGCCAGGCCGCCGCGTTCGACCTCGCCGAGATCGACCCCGCCGACGAGACCGCGCTCGCCGCGTGGCTCGCCGACGCCGACCGTCCCAAGGTCGTGCACGCCGCGAAGGAGGCGTGGCACGCGCTGCGCGGCCGTGGCCTCACGCTCGCGGGCGTCACGTTCGACACCGAGCTCGCCGCGTACCTGTGCCAGCCGGACCGGCGCGCGTACGACCTCGCGGACCTCGCGATCGGGTACCTGCGGCGTGAGCTCGGTGCGCAGGAGGCGGAGGTCGGCGGCCAGGGCGCCCTCGACCTCGAGCTCGACGGCACCGACGAGGGCCGCCGCGCCGCGGTGCGTGCTTCCGCGGTGCGCGACCTCGCCGACGTCCTCGCGGGCGACCTCGCCGACCGGGGGGCGGAGCGACTGCTCCACGAGCTCGAGCTGCCGCTCGTCGACGTGCTGGCGCGCATGGAGCGGACGGGCATCGCGACCGACCAGCCGTACCTGTCGTC
Source organism: Cellulomonas sp. H30R-01 (assembly GCF_010119915.1). Taxonomy (NCBI): domain Bacteria; kingdom Bacillati; phylum Actinomycetota; class Actinomycetes; order Micrococcales; family Cellulomonadaceae; genus Cellulomonas; species Cellulomonas sp. H30R-01. The sequence continues at coordinate 1,394,764 of NZ_CP048210.1, forward strand.
GCTCGAGAAGTCGTTCGACGGCCAGGTGCAGGGCGCCGCGGCCGACGCGTACGCGGTGATCGGCCGCGAGGTGAACCTCGGCTCGCCGAAGCAGCTCCAGGAGGTGCTGTTCGACCAGCTCGGCATGCCGAAGACCAAGCGGATCAAGACGGGGTACACGACCGACGCCGCGTCGCTCACCGACCTGTTCGCGCGCACGCAGCACCCGTTCCTCGAGCACCTGCTCGCGCACCGCGACGCGATCCGGCTGCGCCAGACGGTCGAGGGCCTGCTGCGGTCGGTCGCGCCGGACGGTCGCATCCACACGACGTTCCAGCAGACGATCGCCGCGACGGGACGCCTGTCGTCGGCGGACCCGAACCTGCAGAACATCCCGATCCGCACCGAGGCGGGCCGGCAGATCCGTCGGGCGTTCGTGGTCGGCGAGGGCTACGAGACGCTGCTGACGGCGGACTACTCGCAGATCGAGATGCGGATCATGGCGCACCTCTCGGGCGACGAGGGCCTCATCGAGGCGTTCCGGTCGGGCGAGGACCTGCACTCGTACGTCGGGTCGCGCGTGTTCGGCGTGCCGACCGACGAGGTCACGTCGGCGATGCGGTCGAAGATCAAGGCGATGAGCTACGGCCTCGCGTACGGGCTGTCGTCCTACGGGCTGTCGCAGCAGCTGTCGATCGAGGTGTCCGAGGCCGCGGGGCTCATGCAGGACTACTTCGCGCGGTTCGGCGGCGTGCGCGACTACCTCACGGGCGTCGTCGACGTCGCGCGCACGACGGGCTACACCGAGACGATCCTGGGCCGCCGCCGGTACCTGCCGGACCTCACGAGCGACAACCGGCAGCGCCGCGAGGCGGCCGAGCGCATGGCGCTGAACGCGCCGATCCAGGGGAGCGCCGCGGACCTCATCAAGGTGTCGATGCTCGGCGTCGACCGCGAGCTGACCCGGCGCGGGCTCGCGTCGCGCATGCTCCTGCAGGTGCACGACGAGCTCGTGCTCGAGGTCGCGGCGGGGGAGCGCGACGAGGTCGAGGCACTCGTGCGCGAGCAGATGGCCGCGGCGGGTGACGCCGCGAAGGACGAACCGCTGGACGTCCCGCTCGACGTCAGCGTCGGCGTGGGCGGCAGCTGGCACGACGCGGGCCACTGACCCGCCGCCGCCAGCCACGCGCCCCGGGCCGCCCGACGACACCCGTCGCGGGCGGCCCTCGCGTTCCCCGGACGAGGGTTTCGGTCGACTTTCGACGATCCAGACGAAAACACCGCTAGTGGACGGGCGTGATCTGGGCCACAGTAAGCGCCTGTGGCAACGCCGCCACGTCCGACGTCCCCCGGGAGGCGCGCATGACCGACACGTTCAGCGACACCCCAGAGACCGACTACCAACGCGTCCAGCGCAGCGCCGAGTTCCAGGCGCTGCGCCGTCGCTTCCGCAACTTCGTGTTCCCGATGACGGCCCTGTTCCTCGTCTGGTACTTCCTCTACGTCCTGCTCTCCACGTACGCGCACGACTTCATGGGCACGCGCGTGTGGGGCAACATCACGGTCGGCCTGCTGTTCGGGCTCGGCCAGTTCGTCTCGACGTTCGCGATCACGATGATCTATGCGCGCTGGGCGAACAACCGTCAGGACGCCGTGGCCGAGCGCCTGCGCCGGCACATCGAGGAAGGCACGCTCGACAGCGGTGAGGTCGCATGAGCGCCGTCGTCCGCACGGCGACCGAGCAGGTCGGCGAGCCGATCGTCAACATCGCGATCTTCGGTGCCTTCGTCCTGGTGACGCTGGTCATCGTGTTCCGCGCGTCGCGCAACAACCGCACGGCCGCCGACTACTACGCGGCCGGTCGCTCGTTCACCGGTCCGCAGAACGGCACGGCGATCGCCGGCGACTACCTGTCCGCGGCGTCGTTCCTCGGCATCTGCGGGGCGATCGCGATCAACGGCTACGACGGGTTCCTCTACTCGATCGGGTTCCTCGTCGCGTGGCTCGTCGCGCTCCTGCTGGTCGCGGAGCTGCTGCGCAACACGGGCCGGTTCACGATGGCCGACGTCCTGTCGTTCCGGCTGCGTCAGCGTCCGGTCCGGATGGCGGCGGCCCTGTCGACCCTCGCGGTGGTGTTCTTCTACCTGCTCGCGCAGATGGCCGGCGCGGGCGGCCTCGTCGCGCTCCTGCTGGGCATCGACGACCGCGCCGCGCAGGGGGTCGTCATCGCCGTCGTGGGTGCGCTGATGATCCTCTACGTGCTCGTCGGCGGCATGAAGGGCACCACGTGGGTGCAGATCATCAAGGCGGTGCTGCTCATCGCGGGCGCCGGCGTGATGACGCTGTGGGTGCTGTCGAAGTACGGGTTCAACCTGTCCGACCTGCTGCAGGGCGCGATCGACCAGGCGGGCGAGGGCGGTGAGGCGCTCATCGAGCCGGGCAAGCAGTACGGCGCGAGCGCGATGAGCCAGCTCAACTTCGTGTCGCTGGCCCTCGCGCTGGTGCTCGGCACGGCGGGTCTGCCGCACGTCCTCATGCGCTTCTACACGGTGCCGTCGGCCAAGGAGGCCCGACGGTCCGTCGTGTGGGCGATCTGGCTCATCGGCATCTTCTACCTGTTCACGCTCGTCCTCGGGTACGGCGCGGGAGCGCTCGTGGGCCCGGAGACGATCACGTCCGCACCGGGCGGCGTGAACTCGGCGGCGCCGCTGCTCGCGTACGAGCTCGGCGGCACGATCCTGCTCGGCATCATCTCGGCGGTCGCGTTCGCGACGATCCTCGCCGTGGTCGCCGGGCTCACGATCACCGCCGCGGCGTCGTTCGCGCACGACATCTACGCCAACTGGCTCAAGCGCGGCGAGGTCAAGCCCGACGGCGAGGTCCGCGTCGCGCGGATCACGGTCGTGGTCATCGGCATCCTCGCGATCATCGGCGGCATCTTCGCCAACGGCCAGAACGTCGCGTTCCTCGTCGCGCTCGCGTTCGCGGTCGCGGCCAGCGCGAACCTCCCGACGATCCTCTACTCGCTGTTCTGGAAGAGGTTCAACACGGCGGGCGCGCTGTGGAGCATGTACGGCGGCCTGATCTCGTGCATCCTGCTCATCGTCATCTCGCCGGTCGTGTCGGGCAAGGTCGACCCGAAGACGGGGGCGAGCCTGTCGATGATCCGCGACACGAGCATCGACTTCCACCTCATCCCGCTCGAGAACCCGGGGATCATCTCGATCCCGCTCGCGTTCCTCCTCGGGATCCTCGGGACGCTGCTCAGCAAGGAGAAGCCGCACCCCGAGAAGTTCGCCGAGATGGAGGTCCGCTCCCTCACGGGTGCGGGTGCCGAGAAGGCGACGGTGCACTGACCGACGTCGGCCCGGGGTCGCGGCGCGTCCGCACCCCGGGCCGTCGTGCGCCGTCCGGCGCGAGGGCCGGTCCGCCGGGACGCGCGGGCACCGGCCGGGCGCGGAGGGTCAGCGCAGGCGCGTGACGAAGATCGCCGTGCCGGGCAGGCGGGCGCCGCGCACGGGTCCCCAACCGCCCCAGACGCGCTCGTGCCCCGCGGGCCACTCGGGTTCGACGAGCCGCTCGAGCACGAACCCCGCGCCGGTCAGATCGGCGACGTGGTCGCCGACCGTGCGGTGGTACTCGGCGTACAGGACGCGGCCCGACTCGCCGGTCTCGACGTACGGCCGGCGGTCGAAGTACGAGCGCGTCGCCGTGAGCCCGTGCGCGGACGGGTCGTCCGGGAACGCCCACCGCAGCGGGTGCGTCACGGCGAACACCCACCGCCCGGCGGGCCGCAGGACGCGCGCGACCTCGGCGTGGACCCGCTGCGCGTCCGGGACGAACGGGATCGCGCCGAAGGCCGTGAACGCGACGTCGAAGGAGTCCGCCGCGAAGGGCAGCGCGCGGGCGTCCGCCTGCACGAGCGGCGTGCGCGTGCCCTGCGCCGCGTCGTACCGCAACCCGCCCGCGAGCATCCCGTGCGACACGTCGGTCGCGACGACGTGCGCACCGCGCGTGCCCAGCCACCGCGCGCACTGGGCCGCACCGGCGCCGACCTCGAGGACGCGCCGACCGGTCACGTCGCCGAGCAGCCCGGCGTCCTCCTCGCGCAGGCCCTCCGGGCACCACACGAAGTCGGCAGGCCCCAGGAACGCGCCGTGCTCGTCCAGGTACTCCTCGGCGTTGGCGTCCCACCACCCGCGTCCCGCGGCCCCACCCTCGGCGTCGGGGACCTCGCGGTAGCCGGCGTCGGCGAGCGGGTCGGGCTCGGCCGGGTTGTAATTTCCAGACATGTCGCTAGTGTCGCCCGCGACCAGTGAACGTACTGGCACGTAACGAGCAGGTACTCCCGCGTAACAACGTGGTCACGTGGGCCGCCTAGCCTCTGGGCCGTTCCGGCGCCCGGCGTGCCGGTACCCCGTCGACGAAGGGTGGTCGTGGTGAAGTCCTGGAAGCTGGTGGCCGTCTCGACGGTCGGAGCACTCGCGCTCACGGCGTGCGCCGCGAGCGATCGTGACTCCGACGGAGGCTCGACCGACGGCGCGAGCGGCGGTGGACGCGACACGTTCATCTTCGCCGCGTCCTCCGACCCGGCGGGGCTCGACCCCGCCTTCGCGAACGACGGCGAGTCGTTCCGTGTCGCCCGGCAGATCTTCGAAGGTCTCGTGGGCACCGAGCCGGGCACCGCCGACCCGGCCCCGCTGCTCGCCGAGTCGTGGGAGGTGAGCGACGACGGCCTGGAGTACACCTTCCAGCTCAAGGAGGGCGTGAAGTTCCAGGACGGCACCGACTTCGACGGCGACGCGGTGTGCTTCAACTTCGACCGGTGGAACAACTTCACCGGCGTGCTGCAGTCCGAGTCGCTGTCGTACTACTGGCAGAAGGTCAACGGCGGCTTCGCGACGAGCGACGTCGAGGCCCTCAACGGCACCGGCAAGTACGAGAGCTGCGAGGCGCCCGACGCGTCGACCGCGGTCGTCCACCTCAAGAGCCCGCTGCCCGAGCTCATCTCGGCGCTGTCGCTCCCGTCGTTCTCGATGCAGTCGCCCACGGCGCTCGAGGAGTACGACGCCGACAACGTCACCGGTGAGGGCGACGCACCCGTCCTGCCCGAGTACGCGAACGCGCACCCCACGGGCACGGGCCCCTACGAGTTCGACTCCTGGAGCCCGGGCGAGGAGGTCGTGCTCGTCGCGAACGAGGACTACTGGGGCGAGCAGGGCCAGATCAAGCGGATCGTCTTCCCGATCATCTCCGACGCCACCGCGCGGCGGCAGGCCCTCCAGGCCGGCGACATCGACGGGTACGACCTCGTCGGTCCCGCGGACGTCGAGGCCCTCAAGAGCGACGGCTTCCAGATCGTCAACCGCGAGCCGTTCAACATCCTGTACCTCGCGATGAACCAGGCGAAGCCCGAGCTCGCGGACCTGCGCGTCCGGCAGGCCATCGCGTACGCGATCAACAAGGAGGCGCTCGTCGCCCAGACGCTCCCCGAGGGCACCGAGGTCGCGACGAACTTCGTCCCGCCGTCGGTCTCCGGCTGGAACGCCGACGTCGAGACGTACGACTACGACCCGGACAAGGCCAAGGCGCTGCTCGCCGAGGCCGGCCAGTCGAACCTCACGCTCGACTTCAACTACCCGACCAACGTCTCGCGGCCGTACATGCCGACGCCCGAGCAGGTCTTCACGGCGATCAAGGCGGACCTCGAGGCCGTCGGCATCACCGTCAACGCCGTGCCGGACCCGTGGAACCCGGAGTACCTGGACAAGATCCAGGGCACCCCGGACCACGGCCTGCACCTGCTCGGATGGACCGGCGACTACAACGACACCTACAACTTCATCGGGGTCTTCTTCGGCGGACCCTCGAACGAGTGGGGCTTCGACAACCCCGCGATCTTCCAGGCGATCAACGACGCCCGGTACGTCGCGGACATCGACGAGCAGAAGGCCGCGTACGAGGCCGCGAACGCCGAGCTCCTGGAGTTCCTGCCCGGCATCCCGCTCGCGCACCCGGTCCCGTCCCTCGCGTTCAAGGACGACGTCAAGGGCTACCCGGCCTCGCCGGTCCAGGACGAGGTCTACAACGTGATCACGCTCGGCGACTGAGAGAGACCGCACCACTCGATGACCCGACTGATCCTGCGGCGCCTCGCGCTGCTCGTCCCCACCCTGCTCGGGTTGTCGGTCCTGCTGTTCCTGTGGGTGCGCGCTCTCCCGGGAGGTCCTGCCACGGCCCTCCTGGGGGAGCGCGCCACCCCGGAGGCGGTCGCCCGCGTCAACGAGCTCTACGGCTTCGACAAGCCGCTGATCCAGCAGTACGTCACCTGGCTCGGGCAGCTCCTCCAGGGCAACTTCGGCGTCTCCACCCGGACCGGCCGGCCGGTCCTCGAGGAGTTCACCAACCGGTTCCCCGCGACGATCGAGCTCACCGTGGTCGCGCTGATCGTCGCGGTGGGGGTCGCGATCCCGCTCGGCTACGTCGCGGCCCGCCGCCAGGGCCGGCCGCTCGACCACCTCACGGTCGTCGCGTCGCTCGTCGGCGTCACGATCCCGGTCTTCTTCCTCGCGTTCCTGCTCAAGTGGGCGTTCGCGGTCAACCTCGGCTGGTTCCCGTCCACCGGACGCCAGGACCCGACGATGATCGCGACGCACCCCACGGGGTTCTACGTCCTCGACGGGATCCTCACGCGGGAGTGGGACGCGAGCTGGGACGCCCTCATGCACCTCGTGCTCCCCGCGATCGCGCTCGGGTCGATCCCGCTCGCGATCATCGCCCGCATCACGCGGTCGTCCGTCATCGAGGTGCAGGACGCGGACTACGTCCGGACCGCCCGCGCCAAGGGCCTCGGACCCGACCGCCTGCGACGACGCGTCATCCTGCGCAACGCGATGCTGCCCGTCGCCACGACCATCGGCCTGCAGGTCGGCCTCCTGCTGTCCGGCGCGGTCCTGACCGAGACCGTGTTCGCGTTCCCCGGCATCGGGAGCTTCCTCGCGAACGCGATCTTCAACCTCGACTACGCCGTGCTCCAGGGCTTCATCCTCATCATCGCGGTGGTGTACGCACTCGTGAACCTCGTCGTCGACGTCTCGTACGGCTTCATCGACCCGCGCACCCGGGCGACGCGATGAGCGCGCCCGAGGTCTACGAGGTCCCCAACGCGCCGCTGGGTCAGGGGCGCGCGACCGACGAGGCGCGCCTCGCGGGTGCGTCGCACTGGCGGCTCGCCGCGCGGCGTCTGCGCCGGAACCCGGGCGCGATCGTCGGTGCGGCGATCGTCGTGCTGTTCATCCTGGTCGCGGTCTTCGCTCCGCTCATCGCGCCGTACGACGCGGGCGAGCTGCCGGGCCGCGCCGAGGTGCGGCCCACCTACATCCCCGGGCCGTCGGACGAGTACCTGCTCGGCCTCGACCGGTACGGGGCCGACCTGTTCTCGCAGCTCGTCTGGGGTGCCCGCGCGTCGCTGCTCATCGGCGTGCTGTCGACGCTGTTCGGCCTGCTCGGCGGGCTCGTCCTCGGCGCGCTGTCCGGCGGGCTCGGCGGCGCGACCGACAACGTCATCATGCGGTTCGTCGACCTGCTGCTCGCGGTCCCGAGCCTGCTGCTCGCGGTCTCGATCGCGGCGATCGCGGGCCAGACGCCTGCGGCGGTCGTCGTCGCGATCGGTGTCGTGCAGATCCCGATCTTCGCGCGCCTGCTGCGCGGCTCGATGTTCGCGCAACGCGGGCAGGACTACGTCCTGGCCGCTCGGTCCCTGGGCCTGAGCAAGCGGACCGTGACGATGAGCCACGTCCTGCCGAACAGCGTGTCGCCCGTGATCGTGCAGGCGACGCTGCTGCTCGCCACCGCCGTCATCGAGGCCGCGGCGCTGTCCTACCTGGGCCTGGGCGGCGGCTCGCCGACCACCGCCGAGTGGGGGCGCATGCTCACCTCGGCCCAGAACGAGCTCGAGATCGCCCCGCGGCTGGCCCTGTGGCCGGGCGCGTGCATCGCGGTCACGGCGCTCGGGTTCACGTTGTTCGGCGAGGCGCTGCGCGAGGCGCTGGACCCCCGGTCGAGGAAGCGGTGAGCGGCGTGGCAGGTGTGTTCGGCGGCGAGCCGCTGCTCTCCGTGCGCGACCTCGAGGTGCAGTTCCGCACCGACGCGGGGACGACGACCGCGCTGCGCGGGGTCAGCCTCGACGTCCACCCCGGCGAGACGGTCGCGGTCGTGGGGGAGTCCGGTTCGGGGAAGTCGACGACGGCCGCCGCCGTGCTCGGGCTGCTCGCGGCCAACGGTGCGGTCACGGGCGGCGAGATCCTCTTCGACGGCCAGGACGTCGTGCGCCTGAGCCCGGCGGACATGGCGCGCCTGCGCGGTGCGCAGATCGGGCTCGTCCCGCAGGACCCGATGTCGAACCTCAACCCGGTGCGCCGGGTCGGCTCGCAGATCGTCGAGGCGCTCGAGGACAACGACGTCGCCCGCGGGGCCGCCGCGCAGGCCCGCACCGTCGAGCTGCTCGAGGAGGCCGGCCTGCCCGACGCCGCCCGTCGCGCGCAGCAGTACCCGCACGAGTTCTCGGGCGGCATGCGGCAGCGCGCGCTCATCGCGATGGGCCTGTCGGCGCGTCCGCGGCTGCTGGTCGCCGACGAGCCGACGTCCGCGCTCGACGTCACCGTGCAGCGCACCATCCTCGACGGCCTCACCGCGCTCACCGCACGCCTCGGCGTGGCCGTCCTCCTCATCACGCACGACCTGGGGCTCGCCGCCGAGCGCGCCGACACGGTCGTCGTCATGTACCGCGGTGAGGTGGTCGAGAAGGGCCCCGCCCGGCAGATCCTCCAGAACCCGCAGCACGAGTACACGCGCCGCCTCATCGCGGCCGCGCCGTCGCTCGCGTCGCGGCGCATCGCGATCGCCAAGGAGACGGGGGACGCCGAGGTCGCGGCCGAGGACCTGCTCGCGCCGTCGCTGGGCGAGGGCGTCACGACCGCGTCGGCCGACGCGCCGACCGCGGCCGACGCGACCTCGCGACCCGACGCCATCGTCGAGGTCGAGCACGTGACGAAGGTGTTCAAGCTGCGCGGTCGCGGGCTGTTCAGCCGGTCCACGGACTTCACGGCCGTCGACGACGTGAGCTTCACCGTCCCGCGCGGCCGGACCGTCGCGCTGGTGGGGGAGTCCGGGTCGGGCAAGTCGACCGTCGCGCGCATGATGCTCGGCCTCACCGAGCCGACGTCGGGCACGATCCGCTTCGACGGCGTCGACGTGGGCTCGGGCCGCGACCGTGCCGCCGAGGTGACGTTCCGCCGCCGCGTGCAGCCGATCTTCCAGGACCCGTACGCGTCGCTCGACCCGCTGTTCACCATCTACCGGACCATCGAGGAGCCGCTGCGCGCCCACCGCATCGGCACCCCCGCCGAGCGTCGCGACCGCGTGCACGCCCTGATGGAGGACGTCGCGCTCCCGACCGAGCTGTTGCGCCGCTACCCGGGCGAGCTCTCGGGCGGCCAGCGGCAGCGCGTCGCGATCGCGCGGGCCCTCGCGCTCGAGCCCGAGCTCGTGGTCTGCGACGAGGCGGTGTCGGCGCTCGACGTCGTCGTGCAGGCCCAGATCCTGCACCTGCTCGCCGACCTGCAGTCGCGGCTCGGCCTGTCCTACCTCTTCATCAGCCACGACCTCGCGGTGGTGCGGCAGATCGCCGACGTCGTGTGCGTCATGGAGCAGGGGCGGATCGTCGAGCAGGGCACGGCCGACGACGTCTTCGACGACCCGCAGACCGCGTACACGCGCACGCTGCTCGACGCGATCCCCGGCCGGACGCTCGAGCTCGGCGTCTGACGCGCGTAGCGGCGGGCCGGCGGTGCCGACCGGGACCGAAGGCACGGGTGACCTGCCAGGTCACGGCTAGGCTGAGGTCCGCGGCAGCCCGACGGTGCGCTGGCGTCGTCCCCCACCCGTCGTCTGTCAGGAGTTCCCCGTGCGTGTCGGTCTGCTCACCGGAGGCGGCGACGTCCCCGGGCTCAACGCCGCGATCCGCGCCGTCGTCAAGCACGGCGAGGGGCAGTACGGCCACTCGATCATCGGCTTCCGCAACGGGTGGAAGGGCGTCGTCGACGGCCTGTCCATCCCGCTGACCCGCAGCCACATCCGCAACGTCCTGCCGGTCGGCGGCACGCTGCTCGGCACCGCCCGTTTCCACCCGCACAAGGGCGACGGCGGCATCGACGCCGTGCTCGCGACGCTCGAGGCAGAGCGCATCGAGGCGCTCATCTGCATCGGAGGCGACGGCACGCTGCACGCGGCGAGCAAAATCGCCGAGGCGGGCGTCCGCATCGTCGCGATCCCCAAGACCATCGACAACGACGTGTGGGGTACCGACCAGTCGATCGGCTTCGACACGGCCGTCTCCATCGCGACCGAGGCGATCGACCGCATCCACACGACTGCGGAGTCGCACAACCGCGTCATGATCGTCGAGGTCATGGGCCGGCACGCCGGGTGGATCGCCGCGACCGCGGGGATCGCCGGGGGAGCGGAGCTCGTGCTCGCGCCCGAGGCGCCGTTCGACATCGACAAGATCGAGCGGTTCCTCAAGCACCGTCACCGCGCGCACGCGAGCTTCTCGATCGTCGTCGTCGCCGAGGGTGCGGTCCCGGCCGAGGGCACGTCGATGCACTACGAGACGCAGGTCGGCAAGTTCGGGGAGATCGTCGCGGGCGCGATCGGCGAGCGGCTGAAGGCGGAGATCGAGCAGCGCACGGGGTTCGACACGCGCGTGACGGTGCTCGGCCACGTGCAGCGCGGCGGCACGCCGTCGCCGACCGACCGCATCCTCGGGTCGCGCTTCGGCGTCGCGGCGATCGACGCGATCACCGAGGGGCGGTCCGATGTCATGACGGCGCTGCGCGGAGAGAAGGTCGAGCTGGTGCCGCTGAGCGAGATCGCCGGCAAGGTCAAGCACGTGCCGGACGAGCTGTTGTCGGTGGCGCGGGCGCTCGCCTGACGGTGGGCGCGGGTCGGGTCGTCCCGCCGCGGCGGAGCGGCCAGGGCGCTTTGACCTGCCCGCAAGCACCCCGATAGGGTGGACGGCGGTGCCGCGCGCCTTCCTCCAGGTCCGACCTCGCCACCCGGGATCTCGTCCCGGCGGTGGAGATCGCCCCTCGCAGGGGCGGTGACCAGCACCGACATCCTGTCCGCACAACATCCTGTCCGCAACGGAGCCCATCCCTACATGAGCATCTCCACCCCCGCGAAGCCCGCCACCCCGCAGGTCGCGGTCAACGACATCGGCTCGGCCGAGGACTTCCTCGCCGCGATCGACGCCACCATCAAGTACTTCAACGATGGCGACATCGTCGAGGGCACCATCGTCAAGGTCGACCGCGACGAGGTCCTGCTCGACATCGGTTACAAGACCGAGGGCGTCATCCCCTCCCGCGAGCTGTCCATCAAGCACGACGTGGACCCCGGTGAGGTCGTCAAGGTCGGCGACGAGGTCGAGGCCCTGGTCCTCCAGAAGGAGGACAAGGAAGGCCGGCTGATCCTGTCCAAGAAGCGGGCGCAGTACGAGCGCGCGTGGGGCACGATCGAGAAGATCAAGGAGGAGGACGGCGTCGTCACCGGCACCGTCATCGAGGTCGTCAAGGGTGGCCTCATCCTCGACATCGGCCTGCGCGGCTTCCTCCCCGCCTCGCTCGTCGAGATGCGTCGCGTCCGCGACCTCCAGCCGTACGTCGGCAAGGAGATCGAGGCCAAGATCATCGAGCTCGACAAGAACCGCAACAACGTCGTCCTGTCGCGCCGTGCCTGGCTCGAGCAGACGCAGTCCGAGGTCCGCTCCACCTTCCTGCAGACCCTGCAGAAGGGCCAGGTGCGCCCCGGTGTCGTCTCCTCGATCGTCAACTTCGGCGCGTTCGTGGACCTCGGCGGCGTCGACGGGCTCGTGCACGTCTCCGAGCTGTCCTGGAAGCACATCGACCACCCGTCCGAGGTCGTCGAGGTCGGCCAGGAGGTCACGGTCGAGGTCCTGGACGTCGACTTCGACCGCGAGCGGGTCTCGCTGTCGCTCAAGGCGACGCAGGAGGACCCGTGGCAGGCGTTCGCCCGGACGCACGCCATCGGCCAGGTCGTCCCCGGCAAGGTCACGAAGCTCGTGCCGTTCGGTGCGTTCGTGCGCGTCGAGGACGGCATCGAGGGTCTGGTCCACATCTCGGAGCTGGCCGTGCGTCACGTCGAGATCCCGGAGCAGGTCGTCCAGGTCGGCGACGACGTCTTCGTCAAGGTCATCGACATCGACCTCGAGCGTCGCCGCATCTCGCTGTCGCTCAAGCAGGCCAACGAGGGCTTCGACCCGGCCTCGGAGGACTTCGACCCCGCGCTGTACGGCATGGCGGCCGAGTACGACGAGCAGGGCAACTACAAGTACCCCGAGGGCTTCGACCCGACCACCAACGAGTGGCTCGAGGGCTTCGAGTCGCAGCGCGAGACGTGGGAGGCCCAGTACGCGGCCGCGCACGAGCGCTGGGAGGCGCACCGCAAGCAGGTCGCCGAGGCCGCGAAGGCCGACGCGGAGGCCGCGACGTCGGGCGACGGCGGCAGCACCGGCGGCGGCGCCGTGCCGTCGACGTACTCGTCGTCCACCGAGGAGGCCACCGGCACCCTCGCGTCCGACGAGGCGCTCGCCGCTCTGCGCGAGAAGCTCACGGGCAACTGATCTCGTCCGGGGCGCGTCCCCGGTGAGTCCTGCGACGGGCCGGTCACCTGCGGGTGGCCGGCCCGTCGGCGTACCCGGCACCGGTCCGGCAGGATGGGTCGCATGCAACGCATCGGGTTGACCGGGGGCATCGCGGCCGGCAAGTCCGTGGCCGCACGACGGCTGCGCGAGCTGGGTGCGGTGGTGATCGACTCCGACGAGCTCGCGCGCGAGGCGGTCGCCCCCGGCAGCGCCGGGCTCGACGCGGTGGTCACGGAGTTCGGCGACGGGGTGCTCGCGGCGGACGGGACGCTCGACCGGCCCGCGCTGGCGTCGATCGTGTTCGCCGACGCGGACGCGCGGCGCCGGCTCGACGGGATCGTGCACCCGGTCGTCCGGCGGCTCGCCGCGGAGCGCGAGGCCGCGGCCGCGGTCGTCGACCACGGGGCGGTCGTCGTCCACGACATCCCGCTCCTCGTCGAGACCGGCCAGGCGGACTCCTTCCACGTCCTCGTCGTCGTGCACGCGCCCGCCGTGCTGCGCGTCGAGCGGCTCGTGCGGCTGCGCGGGATGTCGCGCGAGGACGCCGAGAGGCGCGTCGCCGCGCAGGCCGCCGACGACGAGCGGCTGGCCGTCGCGGACGTCGTGCTCGACGGCACCGGGAGCGACGACGACCTGCGGACCCAGGTCGACGACCTGTGGGACCGGCTCGCGGTCGAGCGCGCCGACGAGCTCGCAGCCGAGACGCCGTGACGCGGGTCCTGCTGACGGGGTTCGAGCCGTTCGACGGCCACCCCGTCAACGCGTCGTGGGACGCGATCGCGCTCGTGCGGGACGCGTGGGACGAGCCGGACGTCGACCTGGTCGTGCGTCGGCTGCCCGTGTCGTTCCGTCGGGCACGCCAGGACCTGCGTTCCGCGATCGCCGAGCTGTCGCCCGACGTCGTCGTGTGCGTAGGCGAGGCGGGCGGGCGCGGCGCCGTCGGCCTCGAGCGGGTCGCTGTCAACGTCGTCGACGCGCGCATCCCCGACGCCGACGGGTCGGCGCCGGTCGACGTCCCCGTGATCGCGGGTGCCCCGGCGGCGTTCTTCTCGTCGCTGCCGGTCAAGGCGTGCGCCGCCGCGGTCGCGGAGGAGGGTGTCCCCGTCGAGGTGTCGAACACCGCGGGCACGTACGTGTGCAACGCGACGTTCTACGCGCTCGCGCACCTGCTCGACGGCCGTGACGGCGTGCGCGGCGGGTTCGTGCACGTGCCACGCGACCCCCACGAGGCCGGTGACGGCCCCGGGCTGCCGGTCGAGGCGTCGGCGCGCGCGGTCGCGGCGGTCGTCCGGACGGCTGCGCGCGTGCGCCACGACGTGCGCGTCACGGCGGGCGCGGAGGCCTGACGGGCGGACGGTACGTCCGTGGCTCGTCGTCCCTCCGGGGCGGCGTCCGCCCGCCGGGTGTCGTCGCCCCGGCCGCTCCTGTGCGGCGCGGGACCGCGTGTTCGCCCGTGGAGGAGGGGCCCGGCGCGTGTCGGTGGTGGCCCGTACCGTGGAGGCATGCGTCCCGTCACCGAGCTCCAGCGGACCGTCGCGCCCTTCCGCGTGGTGTCCGAGTTCCAGCCGTCGGGCGACCAGCCGACGGCGATCGCCGACCTCGCCCGGCGCATCAACGCAGGGGAGAAGGACGTCGTCCTGCTCGGCGCGACCGGCACCGGCAAGTCCGCGACGACCGCGTGGCTCATCGAGCAGGTGCAACGCCCCACGCTCGTGATGGCCCCGAACAAGACGCTCGCCGCGCAGCTCGCCACCGAGTTCCGCGAGCTGCTGCCGAACAACGCGGTCGAGTACTTCGTGTCGTACTACGACTACTACCAGCCCGAGGCGTACATCGCGCAGACGGACACCTACATCGAGAAGGACTCGTCGATCAACGACGAGGTCGAGCGCCTCCGGCACTCCGCGACGAGCTCGCTGCTGACCCGCCGCGACGTCGTCGTGGTCGCGTCGGTGTCCTGCATCTACGGCCTGGGTACGCCGCAGGAGTACGTCGACCGCATGGTGACGCTCGAGGTCGGGCAGCAGATCGACCGCGACCAGCTGCTGCGCCAGTTCGTGCAGATGCAGTACACGCGCAACGACCTCGCGTTCACGCGCGGCACGTTCCGGGTGCGCGGCGACACCGTCGAGATCATCCCGATGTACGAGGAGCTCGCCGTCCGGATCGAGTTCTTCGGCGACGAGATCGAGGCGATCGCGACCCTGCATCCGCTCACGGGCGACGTCGTCCGCGGCGAGCAGCAGATGATGATCTTCCCCGCGACGCACTACGTCGCCGGCCCAGAGCGCATGGAGCGCGCGATCCACGGGATCGAGCTCGAGCTCGAGGCGCGCCTCGCCGAGCTGGAGAGCCAGAACAAGCTGCTCGAGGCGCAGCGGCTGCGCATGCGCACGACGTACGACATCGAGATGATGCGCCAGATCGGCTCGTGCTCGGGTATCGAGAACTACTCGCGGCACATCGACGGCCGGACGGCCGGCTCGGCACCGAACACGCTGCTCGACTTCTTCCCCGAGGACTTCCTGCTGGTCATCGACGAGTCGCACGTGACCGTCCCGCAGATCGGCGCGATGTTCGAGGGCGACATGTCGCGCAAGCGCGCGCTCGTCGAGCACGGGTTCCGGCTGCCCAGCGCGACCGACAACCGACCGCTGCGGTGGGAGGAGTTCGTCGAGCGGATCGGGCAGACCGTCTACCTGTCCGCGACGCCCGGCGACTACGAGCTGTCGATGTCCGACGGCGTCGTCGAGCAGATCATCCGGCCGACCGGTCTGGTCGACCCCGAGGTCATCATCAAGCCGACGAAGGGTCAGATCGACGACCTCCTGGGCGAGATCCACGACCGCGTCGAGAAGGACGAGCGCGTCCTCGTCACGACCCTGACCAAGAAGATGGCCGAGGACCTCACGGACTACTTCCTGGAGAAGGGCGTCCGGGTGCGGTACCTGCACTCGGAGGTCGACACGCTGCGCCGCGTCGAGCTGCTGCGCGAGCTGCGGCTCGGGGAGTACGACGTCCTGGTCGGCATCAACCTGCTGCGTGAGGGCCTGGACCTGCCCGAGGTGTCGCTCGTCGCGATCCTGGACGCGGACAAGGAGGGCTTCCTGCGGTCCGGGAAGTCGCTCATCCAGACCATCGGGCGCGCCGCGCGCAACGTGTCGGGCCAGGTGCACATGTACGCCGACAAGATGACGCCCGCGATGACGCTCGCGATCGACGAGACGAACCGCCGCCGTGAGAAGCAGATCGCCTACAACACCGAGCGCGGGATCGACCCGCAGCCGCTGCGCAAGAAGATCGGCGACATCACGGACCTGCTCGCGCGCGAGGACGCCGACACGGCCGAGCTGCTCGGTGGCGCCGGGCGTCAGGCGAGCCGCGGCAAGGCGCCCGTCCCGGGCTTCGGGTCGAAGGGGGCGCCGCGCGACGAGCGGACGCGGCTCACGGGCGCGGCCGCGGGCGAGCTCGCAGGGCTGATCCAGGAGCTCACGGACCAGATGCACGCCGCGGCGGGGGAGCTGCAGTTCGAGCTCGCGGCGCGGCTGCGGGACGAGATCTCCGGCCTGAAGAAGGAGCTGCGGCAGATGCAGGCGGCCACGGCCTGACCGGACACCCCGCCGGCCGTCGTCGTGCCGCGGTCCATGCGTACGCATGTGACGCTCGGCACATCCGGCGCCCGCGGGTGACCCCGGGACTTTCGTCACCTACGCTGACAGCCTGAAGGGGAGTACCCCACGAGCGAGCGTGTCGTCAGCACGGGACCCAGCGGTCCCCGGGGCGCTCGGCCCGGAGCAGCGGGTGGGGGAGACCTTCGGTACCCGACGTCGTTCCCGTACCGGAGGTTGTTCCTGTGGACGTTGCTGTGTGGGTCTGGGTCGTCACCGCTGTCGCGGTGGTCGGTCTCATCTTCTTCGACTTCTTCGCGCACGTGCGGACCCCGCACGCTCCCACCTTCCAGGAGTCCGTGCGCTGGTCGATCTTCTACATCGTGCTCGCGATCCTCTTCGGGATCGGTCTGGGCATCGTGACCGGCTGGGACTTCGGGTCCCAGTACTTCGCGGGCTACATCACCGAGAAGTCGTTGTCGGTCGACAACCTCTTCGTCTTCCTCATCATCATGACGAAGTTCGCGGTGCCGCGTGAGTACCAGCAGAAGGTCCTGCTGGTCGGCGTCGCGATCGCGCTGGTGCTGCGCACGCTGTTCATCCTCGCGGGCGCCGCGGCGATCGAGCAGTTCTCCTGGGTCTTCTACATCTTCGGCGCGTTCCTCGTGTACACCGCCGTGAAGCTCGCCCGCGAGCACCACGGCCCCGACCACCCCGAGGACGAGAAGGTCGGCGACGGCGTCGCCGTGCGCTGGTTCAAGCGCGTGGTGCCGACGACGGACGAGTACCACGGCGACAGGCTGACCGTCCGGATCGACGGCAAGCGGTTCTTCACGCCGATGCTCGTCGTGATGATCGCCATCGGCTCGACGGACATCCTCTTCGCGCTCGACTCGATCCCCGCGATCTACGGGCTCACGCAGGAGCCGTACATCGTGTTCACGGCCAACGCGTTCGCGCTGCTCGGCCTGCGCCAGCTGTACTTCCTCATCGGCGGCCTGCTCGAGCGCCTCGTGTACCTGTCGCAGGGCCTCGCGGTCATCCTCGGGTTCATCGGCGTCAAGCTCGTGCTGCACGCGCTGCACGTCAACGAGCTCCCGTTCATCAACGGCGGCGAGCCCGTCACGTGGGCGCCGGAGATCCCGATCTGGCTGTCGCTCACGTTCATCCTCGGCACCCTGGCCGTCGCGACCGTCGCGAGCCTGGTCAAGACGCGCAACGACGCCCGCGCGGTGACGTCGACCGACGCCTGACCCGGACGACGACGCCCCGGACCTCCGCGCGGAGGGGCCGGGGCGTCGTCGTCGTCGGCGGGCCGACGACGTCGCCCGGCTGCGGGACCTGCGTCAGGACGCGCTCCACGGACCGATGACGACGTCCCACGCGCGCACCGCGGTCGCGGCGACGATCCCCTCGCGCGCGAACGGGTCGGCTGCGAGCAGCGCGTCGAGCGCGTCCCGGTCCTCCGTGCGGAACACCAGGAGCGCACCGGGGCCGCCGTCCGTGTACGGGCCCGAGCCGAGCAGCAGCCCGTCGTCGGCGAGGGAGCGCAGGTAGTCACGGTGCTCGGGGCGGACGCGGTCGCGCACGTCGACGCGCTCGTCGTAGGTGTAGGTCACGGCGTAGGTCGGCATGCGCCCATCCTGCACCGGCGCCCCGACCGCCGGTCGGTCGGTCCGCCGGACGGTGGCAGAGTGGCCGCATGGCCCGCACGCTCCGCACGCTCCTGACCGACGACCTGCTCGACCGCGTCCGGGAGCGCGCGCCGGGGCACGACCGCGACAACACGTTCCCGCACGACGACCTCGAGGACCTGCGTGCGGCCGGCTACCTCGCGGCGTTCGTGCCCGAGCGGCTCGGCGGGGCAGGCCTGTCGCTCGAGGAGGTCGCGCGCGAGCAGGTCCGTCTCGCGGCGGCGGCGCCCGCGACGGCTCTCGCCGTCAACATGCACCTCGTGGTCACAGGGCTGGCCGCGTTGCTCGTCGAACGCGGTGACGACGCGTTCGCGTTCGTCCTGGCCGACGCCGCCGCGGGGGAGGTGTTCGCGTTCGGCAACTCCGAGGCGGGCAACGACCTCGTGATGTTCGGGTCCCGGACGCGCGCCGAGCGGCAGCCCGACGGTGGCTACCGCTACTACGGCACGAAGATCTTCACGTCGCTGTCGCCGGTGTGGACGCGGCTGGCGACCTTCGGGCTCGACGACAGCGACCCCGACGACCCGCGTCTCGTGCACGGCGTGGTGGCGCGGGAGGACGGTGGCGCGACCGCGAAGGACGACTGGGACACCCTCGGGATGCGCGCGACGCAGTCGGCGACGACCGTCCTCGA
The DNA here is from genome assembly GCF_010119915.1 of Cellulomonas sp. H30R-01. Lineage (NCBI taxonomy): Bacteria > Bacillati > Actinomycetota > Actinomycetes > Micrococcales > Cellulomonadaceae > Cellulomonas > Cellulomonas sp. H30R-01. The sequence goes on from NZ_CP048210.1 coordinate 1,413,400, forward strand.
CGGTGCTCTCGCACCCGCGGACCGCGTCTACCGACGTCTGCCGCCGGGTCCGAGCGGCGATCCGTTCATGTTCGCGCTCTTCGCGGTGTTCGAGATCCTGCTCGCCGCCGTCTACACCGGGATCGGGCGCCGCGCGCTCGAGCTCGGCGTGGCGGCCACGCGCCGACGCACGTCGATGAAGCACGACGGGCGGGCCTACTCGCAGGACCCGGACATCCGCTGGAAGGTCGCCGACGCGGCGCTCGCCCAGGACGGTGCCGAGCTGCAGGTGTTCGCCCTCGCGCGTGACGTCGACGAGCAGGCGGAGCACGGCGCCCGGTGGTTCGCGCAGCTCGTCGGGCTCAAGGTGCGGGCGACCGAGACGGCGCGCACGGTCGTCGACCTCGCGATCCGGGTGTCGGGCGGCGGCTCGTACTTCACCGGGAGCGAGCTCGCACGGCTCTACCGCGACGTGCTCGCCGGGATGTTCCACCCGTCCGACGACGAGTCCGCGCACGCGACGGTCGCGTCGTCCGTCCTGGGACCGCTCGAGGACTGAGCGGGGACGTCGCCCGGGCCGGCACGTCGTGCGGTCACCAGCCGCGGTCGCGCCACGCGGCGAGGAACGGACGTTCGGCGCCGAGCGTCGTGTCGCGGCCGTGGCCCGGGTAGACCCACGTGTCGTCGTCGAGCCGGTCGAAGAGGCGTGTCGTGACGTCCGTCAGCAGGCGGTCGAAGCGCAGGGGGTCGCCGCCGGTGTTGCCGATGCCCCCGGGGAACAGGGAGTCCCCGGTGAAGACGTGCGCGCGACCGGGGACGGCGTCGGCCTCGGACACCCGCTCGGGCTCGCGGTAGAGGAGCGCGACGGAGCCGTCGGTGTGGCCGCGCAGCGCGACGACCTCGAGCGTGACGTGACCGACGAGGACGACGTCGCCGTCGCGGAGGGCGCGGTCGACGGGGACACCCGTGGCGGCTGTGATCTCCGCCGCATCCGCGGCACCCGCCGCGACCGTCGCGCCCGTCACGGCCACGACCGACGCGAGCGCCCGATGGTGGTCGGGGTGCCGGTGCGTCGTCACGACCGTGTCGAGGCGTGCCGCGCCCGAGCCCTCCCGCACGAGCGCCAGCAGGCGGTCGGGCTCGTCCGCGGCGTCGACCAGCAGCTGGGCGTGCTGGCGGCGGCACGTGAGGAGGTACGCGTCGTTGTCCGCCGGGCCGACGCTGACCTTGCGGATCTCGACCTCGTCGAGCACCCGCACGTCCGTCGGGCCGCCGGGCCGCACGCCTCCGGTGTACGTCATGGGCCCATCGTGCCCGGCGCCACCCGGTCCGCGCGTGTTCGCTCGGGTCGAACACGTGTGCGACGTGTCGGTGGGGCGACGTAGACTTCCCGCCGTGAACGATCGTCTGGTGGTGCAGGGCGCCCGCGAGCACAACCTCCGTAACGTCGACCTCGACCTCCCGCGCGACAAGCTCATCGTGTTCACGGGTCTGTCGGGCTCGGGGAAGTCCTCGCTCGCGTTCGACACCATCTTCGCGGAGGGGCAGCGGCGGTACGTCGAGTCGCTGTCCGCGTACGCGCGCCAGTTCCTCGGGCAGATGGACAAGCCCGACGTCGACTTCATCGAGGGCCTGTCGCCCGCGGTGTCGATCGACCAGAAGTCGACCAACCGCAACCCGCGGTCGACGGTCGGCACCATCACCGAGGTGTACGACTACCTGCGTCTGCTCTTCGCGCGCGCGGGCACGCAGTACTGCCCCGAGTGCGGCGAGCGCGTGACCGCGCAGACGCCCCAGCAGATCGTCGACCGGCTGCTCGAGCTGCCCGAGGGCACGCGGTACCAGGTGCTCGCACCCGTCGTGCGCGGTCGCAAGGGGGAGTACGCCGACCTCTTCAAGGAGCTGCAGGGCAAGGGCTTCTCCCGGGCCCGCGTCGACGGCGAGGTCGTCCAGCTCACCGAGCCGCCGACGCTCGAGAAGAAGCTCAAGCACGACATCGAGGTCGTCGTCGACCGTCTGGTGTCGCGCGAGGGGGTCCAGCGCCGCCTCACGGACTCGGTGGAGACCGCGCTCGGCCTGGCCGGCGGTCTGCTGGTCGTCGAGCTCGTCGACGCCGACGCGGACGACCCGCACCGGGAGCGTCGGTTCTCCGAGAACCGCGCGTGCCCCAACGACCACGTGCTCGCGCTCGACGAGATCGAGCCGCGCACCTTCTCGTTCAACGCGCCGTACGGCGCGTGCCCGGAGTGCACCGGTATCGGGTCGCGGCTCGAGGTCGACCCCGACCTCATCGTCCCGGACGAGGACCTCTCGCTCGACGAGGGCGCCGTCGCGCCCTGGGCGCAGATCTCGAGCGAGTACTTCGCGCGGGTGCTCGGTGCGCTCGCGCAGGACATGGGCTTCTCGACGAGCGTGCCGTGGCGTGCGCTGCCGAAGCGCGCGAAGGACGCGGTGCTGTACGGCCAGAACCACGAGGTGAAGGTCCGCTACAAGAACCGCTGGGGCCGCGAGCGGTCGTACTCCACCGGGTTCGAGGGTGTCGTGACGTTCCTCGAGCGCCGCCACTCCGAGACGGAGTCGGACTGGAGCAAGGAGAAGTACGAGGCCTTCATGCGCGAGGTCCCGTGCCCGGTCTGCAAGGGCGCGCGCCTCAAGCCCGAGGTGCTCGCGGTCCGCGTCGGTGGCAAGTCGATCGCCGACGTCTGCACGCTCCCGATCCGCGAGGCCCGGACGTTCCTCGACGGCCTCGAGCTCGGCGAGCGTGAGCGGGCGATCGCGGCGCAGGTCCTCAAGGAGATCCAGGCGCGCCTCGGCTTCCTGCTCGACGTCGGCCTCGACTACCTCTCGCTCACCCGGCCGGCGGCGACGCTGTCCGGCGGTGAGGCCCAGCGCATCCGGCTCGCGACCCAGATCGGGTCCGGCCTCGTGGGCGTGCTGTACGTGCTCGACGAGCCGAGCATCGGGCTCCACCAGCGCGACAACCGCCGGCTCATCGACACGCTGACGCGCCTGCGCGATCTGGGCAACACGCTCATCGTCGTCGAGCACGACGAGGACACGATCCGCACCGCGGACTGGATCGTCGACATCGGCCCGGGCGCGGGCGAGCACGGTGGCCGCGTCGTGCACTCGGGCGACTTCGCCGGCCTGCTCAAGGCCAAGGAGTCGGTCACCGGCGCGTACCTGTCGGGCCGTCGGTCGATCCCGATGCCCGTCGAGCGCCGCAAGGTCGACCGGGACCGGCAGCTCACGGTCGTCGGCGCGCGCGAGCACAACCTGCAGGGCATCGACGTGTCGTTCCCGCTGGGCACGCTGACCGCCGTCACCGGCGTCTCGGGCTCGGGCAAGTCGACGCTCGTCAACTCGATCCTCTACACGGTCCTCGCCAACGAGCTGAACGGCGCGCGGCAGGTCGCCGGACGGCACAAGCGCGTGACGGGCCTCGAGCACCTCGACAAGGTCGTGCACGTCGACCAGGGCCCGATCGGGCGGACCCCGCGGTCGAACCCTGCGACGTACACGGGTGTCTGGGACCACGTCCGCCGGCTGTTCGCCGAGACGACCGAGGCCAAGGTCCGCGGCTACACGCCCGGCCGGTTCTCGTTCAACGTCAAGGGCGGCCGCTGCGAGGCCTGCTCGGGCGACGGAACGCTGAAGATCGAGATGAACTTCCTCCCGGACGTCTACGTCCCGTGCGAGGTGTGCCACGGCGCGCGCTACAACCGAGAGACGCTCGAGGTGCACTTCAAGGGCAAGACGGTCGCCGACGTGCTCGCGATGCCGATCGAGGAGGCCGCCGAGTTCTTCGCCGCCGTCCCGGCGATCTCGCGGCACCTGCGGACGCTCGTCGACGTGGGTCTGGGCTACGTGCGGCTCGGTCAGCCCGCGCCCACGCTGTCGGGCGGCGAGGCGCAGCGCGTCAAGCTCGCCGCGGAGCTCCAGCGGCGGTCCACGGGTCGGACGATCTACGTGCTCGACGAGCCGACCACGGGCCTGCACTTCGAGGACATCCGCAAGCTGCTCGGCGTGCTGCAGTCGCTCGTCGACAAGGGCAACAGCGTCATCGTGATCGAGCACAACCTCGACGTCATCAAGAACGCCGACTGGATCGTCGACATGGGTCCCGAGGGCGGCAGCGGTGGCGGCACGGTCGTCGCCGAGGGCACGCCGGAGCACGTCGCGGGCGTCGCGGCGAGCCACACGGGCCGGTTCCTGGCCGAGGTGCTCGAGGCCGAGGTCGACCAGGAGCGGGAGCGCGCGACCGCCTGACGTCGTCGTCGCGCGGCCGGAGGGCGCCGCGGAGGCGTCTGCCGTCGCGGTCGGTCGCGCGTCTCCGGTGCGGTCGACGGCATGCATCTCCCGTGCGGTCGCCGGGAGGGGCAGCCCGTGCGGCAGCCGGTGCGGTCGGTGGCCAACGGCAGCCGGTGCGGTCGGTGGCCAACGGCAGCCGGTGCGATCGGTGTCGCGCGGCACCGGTGCGGTCGGTGGCGCGCGGCAGCTCGTGGTGTCGACGGCGCGTGTCAGGTCCCTGGCGTCGCGGCGGGGGCCGCAGCGTCGGTCGGCGCTGCCGCCGTCCGGGCCGGTGCGAACCGGACGGTCGTCGGCTCGTGGCGGACCGGGAAGTTGACCGAGCGGGCGATGAAGCAGTGCTCGTGCGTCGCGTGGTGGAGTCGTCCGAGCACCTCGTCGGTGACGGGCGAACCGTCGGGGAGGTGGCGTCCGTGCGCGACGGTCACGCGGGGGCGCAGCACGACCTCGGTGAACTGGCCGTGGCCCGCGGCCTCGACCCGCATCGTGCCGACGGCCTCGTCGCGGTACGCGACCACCACGACGCCCTCGACGGCCGCGAGGTGCAGGAACCACAGCATGTGGCACTGCGCGATCGACGCGACGAAGAGCTCCTCGGGCGAGTAGCGGCCCGGGTCACCGCGGAACGCCGGGTCGGACGATCCCGGGAGCGGCGGCTTGGACCCGATCTGCACGTCATGGTCCCGGGAGTAGGACGTGTAGCTCGCGGTGCCGAGCGTCCCGGCGCCGGTCCAGGTCACGTCGATCGCGTACGTGTGCAGGGGGCCCATCCGGTCACCGTAGCCGCACGCACGATGATGCACCCCGACGCCGCCGCACGGAGCGTCGGCTGTCCGGCACAGGGCGGGCACGGAGCCTCACCGCGACTGTGCGGACGGGGTCGCGGTCGGTGCGGCGGGGGCGTGCTCCGGTCCGTGGCCGGCCGCGAGCAGCGACCGTCGCAGCAGCTCGAGCGACGGCGGCAGGTCGAGCGGCGGGACGGTGCCGGGCGGCGTGTGCTCGGGGAGCAGCGAGTGCGGGACGCGCTCGGGGTGCGCGGCGAGGTGGCGGCGCAGGGCGCGCACCCCGCGGGCGTACGCCCGCTCGATCCCGCGGGTCCGCAGCGGCAGCCCGGGCGGTCGCGCGGTGCCGTCGGCGTCACGCAAGCCGTGCGCCGACACCCACATGGCGCGCACGGCCCCGCCCTCGAGCGACGCGACGAGCTCGTCGCGGACGCCGAGCCAGGTGCCGAGGGCGGCGGCTGCGGCGGGGGAGAGCGTCAGCGGCCGGCCGTCGCTCGGCGCGCGCAGGGTGCGGGTGTCGACGGCGAGGTCCCGGACGTCCATCGCGGCGAGGGCCGTGGGTCCGACGGGGTCGGCGGCCATGACGGCGAGCATCGCCAGGAGGCGCGCGCGGGTCGCGGTGGGTCGCGGTCGGTGGCCCTCGAAGGCGCGCAGGAGGTCCTCGACGGGCCGGCGCTCGATGACGGTGCGCAGCTGCGGGGTGCCGTGGGTGTGGTCCGGCGGGGGCAGGCCGACGTCGGCTGCGAGGGCGCGCAGCGCGGCGACGCGGGCACGAGCAGCCGCGGGGGACCGCCCGGCGGTCGGCCGCGCGGGGTCGGTGAGCCCGCCGTCCGCGGCCCACGGCAGGTACCAGTCGAGGAACGCGGGGGAGAGCAGCTCCGCGACGTCGACGCGCCGCTCGGCGGCGTCGAGGGCGTCGGGCGCGGTGGCCGCGACGTCGTCGGGGAGCGGAGGAGGGCCGTGCACGGCGGCCAGGGCGGCGGCGGTGAGCGCATGCCGCAGCGCCCAGCGGCGCTGGCGGTGGAGGGATCGCGACGCCCCCGCGTCCACGAGCCGGGCGAGGTGCCGGTCGACGGCGTCGGTCGCGCGCATGAGACATGATAACAGGCCATTGCGCCCGCAGCAGCCCCACCACCCGCGTCGGAACCTCGTGACCGACGTCCCACCTCCGGCGTCGTGAAGCCCGGACCACCCGGACCCCGGCGAACCGAGGGGCGAGGGTGTCGGAACGAACGCCTAGGCTCGACGACATGGCTGATCCCGCCACGTACCGCCCCGCACCGGGGGAGCTGCCGGACTCCCCGGGCGTCTACCGCTTCCGCGACGAGCACGGCCGCGTCATCTACGTCGGCAAGGCCAAGAGCCTGCGTTCGCGCCTGTCGAGCTACTTCCAGGACGTGCACAACCTGCACCCGCGGACGCAGCAGATGGTCACCACCGCGTCGTCGGTCGAGTGGACCGTCGTGCCCACTGAGGTCGCGGCGCTCGCGCTCGAGTACACGTGGATCAAGGAGTTCGACCCGCGGTTCAACGTGAAGTACCGGGACGACAAGTCGTACCCGTACCTCGCGGTCACGATGGCCGACCAGTTCCCCCGGGTGCAGGTCATGCGCGGCGCCAAGCGCAAGGGCACGCGCTACTTCGGGCCGTACGCGCACGCGTGGGCGATCCGCGAGACGGTCGACCTCCTGCTGCGCGTCTTCCCGGTGCGCACGTGCTCGGCGGGCGTCTTCAAGCGTGCCGCCCAGCAGGGACGGCCATGCCTGCTCGGGTACATCGACAAGTGCTCCGCACCGTGCGTGGGGCGGATCTCGCCCGACGACCACCACGCGCTCGCGCAGGACTTCTGCGACTTCATGGCGGGGGACACCGCGAAGTTCACCAAGCGGCTGACGGCGCGCATGAAGGAGGCCGCCGCGGAGCTCGACTACGAGCAGGCGGCGCGGCTGCGCGACGACATCGCGACGCTGGAGAAGGCGACCGAGCGCAACGCCGTCGTCCTCAAGGACGGCACCGACGCGGACATCTTCGCGCTGGCCGGCGACGAGCTCGAGGCCGCCGTCCAGGTGTTCCACGTCCGCGACGGTCGCATCCGCGGCCAGCGCGGCTGGGTGGTCGAGAAGGTCGAGGACGTGACGGACGCCGAGCTCGTCGAGCACCTGCTCCAGCAGGTGTACGGCACCGAGGAGGACACGGGCACCGCGTCGGTGCCGCGCGAGGTCCTGGTCCCGGTGCTGCCGCCCGACGTCGAGCAGGTGCAGGACTGGCTCTCCGGCATGCGCGGGTCCCGCGTGCAGGTCCGGGTCGCGCAGCGGGGCGACAAGCGCGAGCTCGCGGCCACCGTGCTGCGGAACGCCGAGCACGCGCTCGTGCTGCACCGGACCCGCCGGGCCGGCGACCTCACGACGCGCAGCCAGGCGCTCCGCGAGATCCAGGAGGCGCTCGACCTGTCGTCGGCGCCCCTGCGGATCGAGTGCTTCGACGTGTCGCACAACCAGGGCACCTTCCAGTCGGCGTCGATGGTCGTGTTCGAGGACGGGCTCGCGCGCAAGAGCGAGTACCGCCTGTTCAACCTCCGCGGTCCGGACGGTGACGGCGCCCGCGACGACACCGCCGCGATGCACGAGGTCATCACGCGCCGGTTCCGCCGCTACCTCGCGGAACGCTCCAACGCGGGCGACGTCGAGCTGGGGCTGGGGGAGGACGACGACGAGCCGCGCCGCTCGGGTCCGGTCGACGAGACGACGGGCCGCCCGCAGCGGTTCGCCTACCCCCCGAACCTCGTCGTGGTCGACGGCGGTCAGCCGCAGGTCGCCGCCGCGGCGGCCGCGATGGCCGAGCTCGGCATCGACGACGTCGCGCTCTGCGGGCTCGCGAAGCGCCTCGAGGAGGTGTGGCTGCCCGGGGAGGACTACCCCGTGATCCTCCAGCGGTCGTCGGAGGGCCTGTACCTGCTGCAGCGGCTCCGCGACGAGGCGCACCGGTTCGCGATCACCGCGCACCGCCGGCGGCGGTCCAAGGGCATGACGGTCTCCGTCCTCGACGACGTGCCAGGGCTCGGCCCCGCGCGACGGGCGGCGCTGCTGCGGCACTTCGGCAGCGTCAAGCGCCTGCGGGCGGCGTCGGTGGAGGAGATCGCGAGCATCCAGGGCATGGGCGAGCGGACCGCCGCGGCGGTCGTGGCGGCGCTGGCCGGCGACGCCGCGCAGGCGGGAGCGCCGGGCGGGACGGTCGTCGTCCCGGCCGCTGCGGGTCCCGACCACGACACCCTCGCGGCCGACGCGCCGGCCGACGCGAGCCCCGCGTCGGCCGACGAGGCGTCGGGGTTTGGCATGCTGAGGTCATGACCGACGAGCCGTCGCCGATCACCGTCCCTGCCGGCATCCCGGCGCTCGAGGCAGCGGCGGAGGGGCCGCGCCTCGAGGCACCGCAGCTCCTCATCATCACGGGCATGTCCGGCGCCGGCCGGACACGTGCCGCCGCGGTCCTCGAGGACCTCGACTGGTACGTCGTCGACAACCTCCCGGCGCAGATGCTCACGCACCTCGTCGGCATGCTGACGAGCGGCCCGACGGGCCAGCGCGCCCAGCGGCTCGCCGCGGTGGTCGACGTGCGCGGGCGCGAGTTCTTCGCCGACGTCCGGGAGGTCCTCGACGGCCTGCGGGCCGCCGGTGTCGACCACCGGATCCTGTTCCTCGACGCGTCCGACGAGGTGCTCGTCCGCCGGTACGAGCAGGTGCGGCGCCCGCACCCGCTCCAGGGCGAGGGTCGGATCCTCGACGGCATCGCCGCCGAGCGCGTGGTCCTGGGGGACCTCCGCGAGCGTGCGGACACCGTGATCGACACCTCCGAGCTCAACGTGCACGACCTCGCGCGCGTGGTCCGGTCGGTCGTCGCGGGCTCGACGGCCGACGTCCTGCGCGTCTCGGTGCTGTCGTTCGGCTTCAAGTACGGCATCCCGCTCGACGCGGACCACGTCGTCGACGTGCGCTTCCTCGCGAACCCCTACTGGGTCACGGAGCTGCGCCACCTGACCGGCCGGGACGCCCCCGTGCGCGACTACGTGCTCGGGCTCCCCGGTGCGGTGCAGTTCGTCGACCGGTACGTCGACGCGCTCGAGCCCGTCCTCGCGGGGTACCTCAACGAGGAGAAGCGCTACGTGACGATCGCGGTCGGCTGCACGGGCGGCAAGCACCGCTCGGTGGCGATCAGCGAGGCCGTCGCGGCACGCCTGCGCGAGCGGGGCCACCAGGTCGCCGTGTCGGCGCGGGACCTCGGCAAGGAATGAGCGTCCCGCCGTCCCAGCGCGCCGCCCGCGGGTCCGGTCCGGCCGTGGTCGCGCTCGGCGGTGGGCACGGGCTCTCCGCGACGCTGTCCGCGCTGCGGCTCATGACCGACCGCATCACCGCCGTCGTCACCGTCGCCGACGACGGCGGCTCCTCGGGCCGCCTGCGCGACGAGCTGGGCGTCCTGCCGCCGGGCGACCTGCGCATGGCGCTGGCCGCGCTGTGCGACGACTCGGAGTGGGGCCGGACGTGGCGCGACGTGCTCCAGCACCGGTTCGCGTCCGAGGGCCCGCTCGACCGGCACGCGGTCGGGAACCTGCTGATCGTCGCGCTCTGGGAGCTGCTCGACGACACCGTCGAGGGGCTCGACTGGGTCGGACGACTCCTCGGGGCGCGCGGCCGGGTGCTGCCCATGGCGGCGGTCCCGCTGCAGATCGAGGCCGACGTCGTCCACGCGGACGGCACCGCGGACCGCGTGCGCGGCCAGGTGTCCGTCGCGACGACGGGTGGCCGTATCGAGCACCTGCGGCTCGAGCCGACCGACCCGCCGGCGTGCCCGGAGGCGGTCGCGGCGATCGAGGAGGCCGACTGGGTGATCCTGGGACCGGGCTCCTGGTACACGTCCGTGATGCCGCACCTGCTCGTCCCCGGGCTGCGGGACGCCCTCCAGCGAACGCGGGCGCGCACGATCGTCACGCTCAACCTGTCGCCCGAGTCGGGCGAGACGGAGGGCATGCGCGCCGAGGAGCACCTCGAGGCGCTGCACGCCCACGCGCCCGGGCTCCGGGTCGACGCCGTGGTCGCCGACCCCGGGGCGGTCGACGACGTCGACGTGCTCAGCGACACGACCGACCGGCTCGGTGCGCAGCTGCTGCTGCGCCAGGTGGGACGCGGCGACGGCACGCCGATGCACGACCCGCTGCGCCTCGCGGCGGCCTTCCGGGACGTCGTCGAGGGCTTCCTCGGGGACGTGGGCACCCGTGCGGGCGGCGCGGGCTGACCTGCCGGACCGGACCCGGACGCTCGTCCCAGATGGCAGGATGACGCCATGGCGTTGACGGCACAGGTCAAGGACGAGCTCGCGCGTCTGAAGGTGGACCGGACGTCCGTCCGCAAGGCCGAGGTCTCGGCGACGCTCCGGTTCGCGGGCGGGCTGCACATCATCTCGGGGCGGATCGTGATCGAGGCGGAGCTCGACACCGGCATCGCCGCACGGCGGCTGCGGCAGGCGATCTCCGAGGTCTACGGGCACGAGAGCGACATCATCGTCGTCTCGGGGGGCGGTCTTCGCCGGGGGAGCCGGTACGTGGTGCGCGTCGTCAAGGACGGCGAGTCGCTGGCCCGGCAGACGGGTCTGCTCGACAACCGCGGCCGCCCGGTGCGAGGTCTGCCGCCGCAGGTCGTGTCGGCGGGCGTCGCGGAGGCGGAGGCCGCGTGGCGCGGCGCGTTCCTCGCTCACGGCTCGCTCACCGAGCCCGGCCGCTCGTCCGCCCTCGAGGTGACGTGCCCGGGCCCGGAGGCCGCGCTCGCGCTCGTCGGGGCGGCGCGTCGGCTCAGCGTCGCGGCGAAGGCGCGTGAGGTCCGCGGCGTCGACCGTGTGGTGATCCGCGACGGCGACGCGATCTCGGCGATGCTTGCGCGCCTGGGCGCGCACGAGACGATGCTGGTGTGGGAGGAGCGGCGCGTGCGCCGCGAGGTGCGCGGCACGGCCAACCGGCTCGCGAACTTCGACGACGCGAACCTGCGCCGTTCCGCACGCGCGGCGGTCGCCGCGGGCGCCCGCGTGGAGCGCGCGTTCGAGATCCTCGGCGACGACCTGCCGGAGCACCTCCGCGAGGCGGGGGAGCTGCGCCTCGCGCACAAGGAGGCGTCGCTCGAGGAGCTCGGCAAGCTCGCCGAGCCGGCGCTCACGAAGGACGCCGTCGCGGGCCGGATCCGGCGCCTGCTGGCGACGGCCGACAAGCGCGCCCAGGAGCTCGGGATCCCGGACACCGAGGCGGGCCTGAGCCCCGACCTGCTCGACCTGTGACGCGCCCCGCGGGCTGACCTGCGCGGACCCGCGCGCAGGCACCCGGACGGGTGTCCACCCTGGGACCTCCGACCCCCGTGGCCTCCGTCACGGGTATAGGGTTGCGTCATCCGATCGTCACACGACCGTCACGTGCTGCGCATGAGTCGGTCGAGGGCGAGCGGAACGCACATCGGCGTGCGTTGACCCCAACACCCATTGTGTGCGCCGACCTCGTCGGCGCTGCCGAGGAGGGCAAGTGACCATCAAGGTCGGCATCAACGGCTTCGGTCGTATCGGTCGCAACTTCTACCGGGCCATCGTCGCGTCGGGCGCGGACATCGAGATCGTCGGTGTCAACGACCTGACGGACAACAAGACGCTCGCCCACCTGCTCAAGTACGACACGGTCCTCGGCCGCTTCCCGCTGAGCGTGGAGTTCGACGACGAGAACATCATCGTCGACGGCAAGAAGATCCGCGCCCTCGAGGAGCGCGACCCGGCGAACCTCCCCTGGGCGGAGCTCGGCGCGGACATCGTCATCGAGTCGACCGGCTTCTTCACGGACGCCACCAAGGCGAAGGCGCACATCGACGCCGGTGCCAAGAAGGTCATCATCTCCGCCCCGGCGAAGAACGAGGACGGCACCTTCGTCGTCGGCGTGAACCACGAGCAGTACGACCCCGCGACGCAGCACATCATCTCGAACGCGTCGTGCACCACGAACTGCCTCGCCCCCGTCGCGAAGGCCCTCAACGACGCCATCGGCATCGAGCGCGGCCTCATGACGACGATCCACGCCTACACGGGCGACCAGAACCTGCAGGACGGCCCGCACCGCGACCTGCGTCGCGCCCGCGCCGCCGCGCAGAACATCGTCCCCACCTCGACCGGTGCGGCCAAGGCCGTCGCCCTCGTGCTCCCCGAGCTCAAGGGCAAGCTCGACGGCTTCGCGCTCCGCGTGCCGACGATCACCGGCTCGGCCACGGACCTCACCTTCACCGCCTCGCGCGAGGTCACGGTCGACGAGGTCAACGCCGCCGTCAAGGCTGCCGCCGAGGGCCCGCTCAAGGGTGTCCTGGAGTACGTCGAGGACGAGATCGTCTCGAGCGACATCGTCACGAACCCGCACCAGAGCATCTTCGACTCGAAGCTCACGAAGGTGATCGGCGACCAGGTCAAGATCATCGCCTGGTACGACAACGAGTGGGGCTACTCCAACTCGCTCGTCACCCTCACGCAGTACGTGGGCGACCGTCTCTGACGAACCCCGCTCAGCACACGTCATGCGTCCGCGTGCGCCCCGGCCACGGCCTCGGCGCACGCGGACGCTGTCGTGTGAGCACCCCTCGGACCCCCGACCGACGTGAGCCGGCCGGTTCTGCAAGGTAGGAGACCATGAAGACCATCGAGGACCTCGGCGACCTGCGCGGCAAGCGCGTGCTCGTCCGCTCCGACTTCAACGTGCCGCTCGACGGCACGACGATCACCGACGACGGCCGCGTCCGCGCGGCCCTCCCGACGCTGCAGGCGTTGCTCGGCGCCGGCGCGCGCGTGATCGTGACCGCGCACCTCGGCCGCCCGAAGGGCGCCCCGGAGGACAAGTACTCGCTCGCGCCCGTCGCCGCGCGCCTCGGCGAGCTGCTCGGCCAGCCCGTCGCGCTCGCGAAGGACACGGTCGGCGAGTCCGCGAAGGAGACCGTCGCCGCGCTCGAGGACGGCCAGATCGCGCTGCTCGAGAACATCCGCTTCGACGCGCGCGAGACGTCCAAGGTCGAGGAGGAGCGCGCGTCGCTCGCCGACGACCTGGCTGCCCTCGCCGACGTGTACGTCTCCGACGGCTTCGGCGTCGTGCACCGCAAGCAGGCGTCGGTCTACGACGTCGCGCTCAAGCTCCCGCACGCCGTCGGCAAGCTCGTGCTCAACGAGGTCGAGTCGCTCAAGAAGGCGACCGAGAACCCCGAGCGCCCCTACGTCGTCGTGCTCGGCGGCTCCAAGGTCTCCGACAAGCTCGGCGTCATCTCGAACCTGCTGACGAAGGCGGACCGCCTCGTCATCGGCGGCGGCATGCTGTTCACGTTCCTCGCCGCCAAGGGCTACTCGGTCGGCAACTCGCTGCTCGAGGCCGACCAGATCGACACCGTCAAGGGCTACCTCGCGCAGGCCGAGGACGCCGGTGTCGAGATCGTGCTCCCGGTCGACATCCGTGTCGCCGACGAGTTCAAGGCCGACTCCCCGTCGTCCGTCGTCGCGGCCGACGCCATCCCGGACGGCAAGATCGGCCTCGACATCGGCCCCGAGTCGGAGCAGCTGTTCGCGTCGAAGATCGTCGACGCCAAGACGGTCGTCTGGAACGGCCCGGCCGGCGTGTTCGAGTTCGAGGCGTTCGCGGGCGGCACGCGCGCCGTCGCGCAGGCGCTCGTCGACGCGGGCGCGAACGGTGCCTTCACGATCGTCGGCGGCGGCGACTCCGCCGCGGCCGTGCGCACGCTCGGCTTCGACGAGGCGGGCTTCGGCCACATCTCGACGGGCGGCGGCGCCAGCCTGGAGTTCCTCGAGGGCAAGACCCTCCCCGGTATCGCTGTCCTGGAGGACTGAGCATGACGCAGCGCACCCCGCTCATGGCGGGCAACTGGAAGATGAACCTGGACCACCACCAGGCGACGCACACGCTGCAGAAGCTCGCGTGGACGCTCAAGGACGCCAAGCACGACTACGCCACGGTCGAGGTCGCGGTCGTCCCGCCGTTCACGGACCTGCGCAGCGTGCAGACGCTCGTCGACGCCGACAAGCTGCAGATCGCCTACGGCGCGCAGGACCTGTCGGCGCACGAGTCCGGTGCGTACACCGGCGAGATCTCGCCGCTGTTCCTCACCAAGCTCGGCGTGACCTACGCGCTCGTCGGCCACTCGGAGCGGCGCGAGTACCACGCCGAGTCGGACCAGCTGATCAACGCGAAGGTCAAGTCCGCGCTCAAGGCCGGCCTCGTGCCGATCCTCTGCGTCGGCGAGGACCTCGAGACGCGTCGTGCCGCCGCGCACGTGCAGCACACGCTGCTGCAGCTCGAGGCCGCGCTGGCCGACGTCACGGCCGAGCAGGTCCGCACGCTCGTCATCGCGTACGAGCCCGTCTGGGCCATCGGCACGGGCGAGACGGCGACCCCCGAGGACGCCCAGGAGATGTCCGAGGCGATCCGCGGCCGGGTCGCGGAGCTGTACGACGCCGAGACGGCCCAGGCCGTGCGCGTCCTCTACGGGGGCTCCGTGAAGTCGTCCAACGTCGCGTCGATCATGGCGAAGCCCGACGTCGACGGCGCCCTCGTGGGCGGCGCGAGCCTCGACCCCGAGGAGTTCGCCAAGATCGTGCGCTTCCAGTCGCACGAGGTCGGGCTCTGACCTGACAGGCACCGGGGCCCCGTGCACGCGCTCGACGCGGCACGGGGCCCCACGTCTGTGGGCGGTGGTGGCTTTTCCCGCCACGAGTCGCCTACCCTGTACCGCGGTCCACCGCAGCGTCGCCGCCATCCGGCCGGTCGACGCGCCCGTCCAGTGAGGAACCGACTCCGCCGTGAACGCCCTGCGCATCACCCTCCAGGTGCTGCTGGTCCTGTCCAGCATCCTGCTCATCCCGCTGGTGCTCCTGCACAAGGGCAAGGGCGGCGGCCTGTCCGACATGTTCGGCGGCGGCATCTCGAGCAGCGCCGGCAGCTCGGGCGTCGCGGAGCGCAACCTCAACCGGATCACCATCGGTGTGGCCCTGTTCTGGACCGTCGTGATCGTGCTGCTCGGCCTCATCGAGCGCACGGCGAGCTGAGAGGGGCTGGCGATGGCGAGCGGGAGCGCGATCAGGGGGTCGCGAGTCGGAGCCGGCCCGATGGGCGAGGCCGAGCGGGGCGACGCCGCACCGCGGATCTGGATCTCCTACTGGTGCGCGAACGGCCACGAGACGCGGCCGAGCTTCGCGGAGGAGGCCGCCGAGGAGGCGCCCGCCACGTGGGACTGCCCGCGCTGCGGGTTCCCGGCCGGCCAGGACCAGGAGAACCCTCCGTCCCCCAGCAAGAACGAGCCGTACAAGACGCACCTCGCGTACGTGAAGGAGCGGCGGTCCGACGAGGACGGCGCCGCGATCCTCGACGAGGCGCTCGCCGCGCTCCGCGCCCGTCGCGGCGGCCGGATGACCGGCGCCTGACCGGACCGTTCCGCGCACGACGAAAGGGCCCTGCCGCTGAGCGGCGGGGCCCTTTCGTCGTTCCCAGGATGCGCGTGGACGGACGTCGCGCTCGTGAGGTGCTAACGCTCCGTGCGGCGCAGGAGGGCGAAGCCGTCGTACCCCTTGGAGCCGACCGTCTGGAGCACCGTGGCCTCCCAGCGGGCGTCCTGCGCGACGCTCGCGACGAACCGCTGCACGCCCTGCACGCGCTCGTCGGGGTGGTGCGGGTCGACGACCGCGCCGCCGCGCACGACGTTGTCCACGACGACGAGCGCACCCGGCCGGACCAGGCCGGCGACGCCGTCGACGTACGCGGCGAGCGTCTGCTTGTCCGCGTCGACGAACACGAGGTCGAACGGCTCCACGCCGTCGGCCGCGAGGCGCTCGAGCGTCTCCGTGGCGGGCCCCACGAGCACGTCGATCCGGTCGTCGAGGCCGGCGCGCGCGAACGTCTCCGACGCCACCCGAGCGTGCTCGGGGGAGATCTCCAGCGTGACGACCCGGCCGCCCTCGGGGAGGGCTCGCGCGAGCCAGAGAGTGCTGTAGCCGCCGAGGGTGCCGAGCTCGAGGACGCGACGCGCGCTGACGGCCTGCGCCAACAGGTGCAGGAGCTTGCCCTGCAGCGCCGACACCGCGATGTCGGGCAGGCCGGCCTCGCGGGCGCTGCGCTGGGCGTCGACGAGCGCGACGTCCTGCGGCGCGAGCTGCTCGAACCAGGTGTCGACGGCCGTCCACCGGGCCACGGGGTCGACGCCCTCGTCGCTCGTCGCGACCTCGGCGGGCGCTCCGGGGGCGGCGTCCTGCGTCGCGGCGGCGTCCACGAGCCACAGCGTGCGTTCCGTGCCGAGCGCACCCGACGCAGGCGTCTCGCTCACGGGCGCACCCGCGAGGGCGGAGGCGACCGCAGGCGCCTTCTCGGCACCCGCGGCGACGACCCAGACCTCGCGCGACGCGCGGATGGCGTCGAACGTCAGTGACACGCGCAGCGGCGGCGGCTTGGGGGAGTCGTGCACCGCGACCGCCGCGACCCCCGTCACGGTGACGGTGTCGTGCCCGGGGAACAGCGACGCGACGTGGCCGTCGGGGCCCATCCCGAACAGCGTGACGTCGAACCGGGGCGCGACCAGCCCGGGCGGCGCGTGCTCGGCGAGCGTGCGCGCGTAGGAGGCGGCGGACGCCTCGGGCGTCGGGACGTCGTCGGACTGCGCCGGCATGGCGTGGACGTTCTCCGCCGGCAGGGCGTCGAGAGCGTCGAGCAGCGCCTCGCGTGCCTGCGTCTCGTTGCGGTCGGCGTCCCCGTCGGGGAGGAAGCGCTCGTCGCCCCACCACAGGTGCACGCCCGACCAGTCGACCGCGTCGCGCAGCGGGCTGTGCGCGACCGCCGCGAGCGACCTGATCCCGACCGTGCCGCCCGTGAGGACGACGTGGACGGGGGAGCGGTGCGACTGCAGGTCGAGCAGCCGGGTCAGCAGCCGTGCGGCGACGGCCTCCGCGAGGACCGTGGCGTCCGGGTGGACGACGACGTCGCGGCGGCTCACGCGTCGATCCTCGCGAGGCCCTTCTGCAGGACGTCGCCGTAGACCTCGTCCGGGTCGAGCCGGCGCAGCTCCTCCGCGAGGCACTCGCGCAGCTGGCGGATCGGCAGCGCGATCCGGTGCTCCGGCTGCTCGGGCTGGCGCAGCGCCGCCGTCTTGCCGTCGGGACGGTCGAGCACGATGTCACCCGACGCGCGCTCGAGCCGCACCTGCGTGATCGCGGGTGCGTCGGCGAGGCGCTCGACCTCGACCGGGCAGCGCAGCGACTCCGCGAGCCACGCGGCCATCAGGTCGACCGACGGGTGCGTGCTCTCGCCGGTGACGACGGCCTTGCGGACGGCCTCGAACGGCGGCTGGTCGAGCGTCGCGGCGATGAGCCCGCGCCACAGCGTCGCACGCGTCCACGCGAGGTCGGTGTCGCCCTCGGCGTAGACCTTCGAGAGCTTGCGCAGCTCCTTGCCCGGCCGCGCGCACTGCGACGAGTCGGTGATGCGGCGCTGCGCCATGCGGCCGAGCGGGTGCTCGGAGGGCACGTCGGGGATCTCGTACGGCCACCACGTGACGATCGGCGCGTCGGGCAGCAGCAGCGGCATGACGAGCGTGTCGAGGTGCCGGTCGATGGCTCCGGACGGGCGCAGGACGATGACCTCGCTCGCACCCGCGTCACCGCCGAGGCGGATCTGCGCGTCCAGGCTCGACGTGCGGTCGTGCGTGTCCTTGGCGAGCACGATGACACGGCACGGGTGCTCGCGGCTCGCGTCGTTGGCCGCGTCGATCGCGTCCTCGGGGTCGTGCGTGCCCGCGTCGATGAGGAGCGTGAGCACGCGACCGAGCGCCACGGCGCCGCCCTCGTCGCGTTCCTTGAGCAGGCGCTTGTTGATGTCGCGCGTGGTGGTGTCCGGCAGGTTGATGATCACGGTCGCCTCCACGCGCGTCCGTCACGCGCCATCATCTCGTCGGCCGACGCCGGTCCCCACGTGCCCGCCCGGTACTCGTCGGGCTTGCCGCCCTTCGAGGCCCAGTGGTCGATGATCGGGTCGAGGATCTTCCAGGACAGCTCGACCTCCTCGTGCTGCGGGAACAGCGGCGGGTCGCCGAGCAGGACGTCGAGGATGAGCCGCTCGTACGCCTCGGGGGAGGACTCGGTGAAGGCGTGCCCGTAGCCGAAGTCCATCGTGACGTCGCGGACCTCCATCGCGGTGCCCGGCACCTTGGCGCCGAACCGCAGCGTGACGCCCTCGTCGGGCTGCACGCGGATGACGAGCGCGTTGTTGCCCAGCTCGGACGTCGCGGTCGACTCGAACGGCAGGTGCGGCGCGCGCTTGAACACGACCGCGATCTCCGTGACGCGGCGGCCCAGGCGCTTGCCGGTCCGCAGGTAGAACGGCACGCCCGCCCAGCGACGCGTGTCGATGTCGACGCGGATCGCGGCGTACGTCTCCGTCGTGGAGTTCGGGTTGAACCCCTCCTCCTCGGCGTAGCCGACGACCTTCTCGCCGCCCTGGTAGCCCGCGGTGTACTGGCCGCGCGCCGTGTGCTTGCCGATGTCCCGCGGGTTGCGGACGGCCGAGAGCACCTTGATCTTCTCGTTGCGCAGTCCCTCGGCGTCGAACGACACGGGCTCCTCCATCGCGGTGAGCGCGAGGAGCTGCAGCAGGTGGTTCTGGATGACGTCGCGCGCCGCGCCGATGCCGTCGTAGTAGCCGGCGCGGCCGCCGATGCCGATGTCCTCGGCCATCGTGATCTGGACGTGGTCGACGTAGTTGGCGTTCCAGATGGGCTCGAACAGCTGGTTCGCGAACCGCAGCGCGAGCAGGTTCTGGACCGTCTCCTTGCCGAGGTAGTGGTCGATCCGGAAGATGTCGTCCGGCCGGAACACGCTCGAGACGATGTCCTGCAGCTCGCGCGCGCTCGCCAGGTCGTGGCCGAACGGCTTCTCGATGACGACGCGTCTCCACGTGCCGTCCTTGGGCTGCGAGAGGCCCGAGCGCGCGAGCTGCTTGCAGACGACCGGGAACGAGCTCGGCGGGATCGACAGGTAGAACGCGTGGTTGCCGCCCGTGCCGCGGGACACGTCGAGCTCCTCGACGGTGTCGCTCAGCCGGTCGAACGCGTCGTCGTCGTCGAACGTGCCCTGCACGAAGCGGATGCCCTCGGACAGCTGACGCCACGTCGCCTCACGGAACGGCGTGCGCGCGTGCTCCTTGACGGAGTCGTGCACGATCTCCGCGAAGTCCTGCGTCGCCCAGTCCCGCCGGGCGAACCCGGTGAGGGCGAAGCCCGGGGGCAGCAGCCCCCGGTTCGTCAGGTCGTACACGGCGGGCATGAGCTTCTTGCGGGCGAGGTCGCCCGTCACGCCGAAGATGACGAGACCGGACGGACCGGCGATGCGGGGGAGCCGCCGGTCGCGTGGGTCGCGCAGCGGGTTGTGGCCTGCGGCGATCTTCGCGCTCACCGGGCCTCACCGGCCGCGACCTGCGCCTCGGACAGGCCGGTACGCACGGTCGACAGCAGCTGCTCCCAGCTCGCCTCGAACTTCGACACGCCCTCCTCCTCGAGCTGGACGGTCACCTCGTCGAGGTCGACGCCCAGCTCGGCGAGCCGGTCGATGACCTCGGCCGACGCCGCACCCGTGCCCGTGACGGTGTCGTGCGCGTCGCCGCCGTGGTCCGCGACCGCGCGCAGCGTGGCCTCGGGCATGGTGTTGACGACGCCCGCGACGACGAGCTCGTCGACGTACAGCGTGTCGGGGTACGCCTTGTCCTTGACCCCGGTCGACGCCCACAGCGGCCGCTGCGGGTGCGCGCCGGCGGCCGCGAGGGACTGCCAGCGCTCACCGCCGACGACCTCCTCGTAGACGCCGTACGCGAGCCGCGCGTTGGCGAGGGCGGCCTTGCCGCGCAGCTCCGCCGCCTCGGGCGTGCCGAGCTCGTCCAGCGTCGGGTCGATCGCCGCGTCGACGCGCGACACGAAGAACGACGCGACCGAGGCGATCGGCGCGAGGTCGTGCCCGTTCTCGCGCGCCTGCTCGAGGCCCGCGAGGAACGCGTCGAGCACGGCGCGGTAGCGGTCGAGGGAGAAGATCAGCGTGACGTTGACGCTGATCCCCTCCGCGAGGACGGCCGTGATGGCCGGCAGCCCCTCGACCGTCGCGGGGATCTTGATGAACACGTTGGGCCGGTCCACGGTCGACCAGAGCGCCTTCGCGGACGCGATCGTGCCGTCGGTGTCCCGCGCGAGCCGCGGGTCCACCTCGATCGACACGCGACCGTCGACGCCCGCGGTCCGGTCGTAGACCGGTCGCAGGACGTCGGCGGCCGCGCGCACGTCGTCCGTCGTGATGCGGAAGACCGCCTCGTCGAGGTCGACGCCCTCGGCGGCGAGCTCACGGAGCTGCTCGTCGTAGGCGTCGCCCTTCGACAGGGCCGACGCGAAGATCGTCGGGTTGGTCGTCACGCCCACCACGCCGAGGTTCTCGACGAGGTCGGCGAGGTCTCCGGTGCGGAGGCGCTCACGGGACAGGTCGTCCAGCCAGATCGCCACCCCCGCCTCCGTGAGTCGTGCGACCGGGGTGCTGCTCGGTGCCATCGTGCTTCCCCTTCTTCCCACTGACGGCCCCGGGTGCGCGGGACCGGTCGTCCGGTCGGACCCGCGAGCTCAGGCCGGGAGGTCGCCCGTCCCGCTCTGCGTCGGCGCCGCCGCCGTGGCGGACGGGGCCGCGTCCCCGCGGGCCGCGGCGAGCGACTCGTGGGCGGCCGCGACGACCGCGTCGGCGGTGATCCCGAACTCCTCGTAGAGCTTCTCGAAGGCTGCGGAGGCGCCGTAGTGCTCGAGCGACACCGACCGGCCGGCGTCGCCGACGATCTTGTGCCACGACAGCGCGATCCCGGCCTCGACCGAGACGCGGGCGCGCACCGAGGACGGCAGGACCGACTCGCGGTACGCCTCGTCCTGCTCGGCGAACCACTCGAGCGACGGCGCCGAGACGACGCGCGTCGGGACGCCCGCCGCCTCGAGGGTCTCCCGCGCCGCGACGGCGAGCTGCACCTCGGAACCGGTGCCGATGAGGATGACCTCGGGGGAGCCGTTGCTCGCGTCGACGAGCACGTACGCGCCGCGTGCGACGCCCTCGGCGCCGGCGAACCCGTCCTCGCCGCGCGGGAACGTCGGGACGTTCTGGCGGGTGAGGATGAGGCCGACCGGGCCGTCCGTGTACTCGAGGATCGCCTTCCAGGCCTGCGCGGTCTCGTTGGCGTCGGCCGGGCGCAGGACGGTCAGGCCGGGGATCGCGCGCAGCGCGGTCAGGTGCTCGACGGGCTGGTGCGTCGGGCCGTCCTCGCCGAGGCCGATGGAGTCGTGCGTCCACACGTAGACGGACGGCACGCCCATGAGCGAGGCGAGGCGGACGGAGCCGCGCATGTAGTCGGCGAACTGCAGGAACGTGCCGCCGTAGGGGCGCGTGAGGCCGTGCAGCGTGATGCCGGACAGGATCGCGCCCATGCCGTGCTCACGGATGCCGAAGTGCAGCGTGCGACCGAACTCGTCGCCGCCGAACTCGTGCGTCGAGCGCTTGGCGGGGATGAAGGACGTCGCGCCCTTCATGGTCGTGTTGTTCGAGCCCGCGAGGTCGGCCGAGCCGCCCCACAGCTCGGGGAGCTCCGGGCCGATCGCCGAGAGGACCTCGCCGGACGCGGCGCGCGTCGCGACGGCCTTGCCCGCGGGGAACGTCGGCAGCGCCGACTCCCAGCCCTCGGGCAGGCGGCGCTCGACGAGCCGGTCGAGCAGCGCGGCGTTCTCGGGGTTCGCCGCACGCCACGCGTCGAACGACTTCTGCCACTCGGCGCGGGTCGCGGCGGCGCGGTCGGCGAGCGACCGCGTGTGGGCGAGCACCTCGGGCTCGACGGGGAAGCTCACGTCCGCGTCGAAGCCGAGCAGCTCCTTGAGGCCGCGGACGGACTCGGTGCCGAGCTTGGAGCCGTGCGACGAGTGGTCGTTCGTCTTGTTCGGCGTCGGCCACGCGATGAGCGTGCGGATGCCGATGAACGACGGCTTGTCGGTCACGGCCTTGGCGGCCTCGATCGCGGCGTGGAGCGCGTCGACGTCCTCGCGGTACTCGCCGCCGGCGGTCCAGTCGACGAACTGCACGTGCCAGCCGTACGCCTCGTAGCGCTTGAGGACGTCCTCGGTGAACGCGATCTCGGTGTCGCCCTCGATCGAGATGTGGTTGTCGTCCCACAGCACGACGAGGTTGCCGAGCTCCTGCGTGCCGGCGATCGACGAGGCCTCGCTCGTCACGCCCTCCTGCAGGTCGCCGTCCGAGGCGATGACGTACGTGTAGTGGTCGAACGGGCTCGTGCCGGGTGCGGCGTCGGGGTCGAGCAGGTTGCGCTCGCGCCGCTGCGCCATGGCGAAGCCGACAGCGGAGGCGAGGCCCTGGCCGAGCGGGCCGGTCGTGATCTCGACGCCCGCGGTGTGGCGGTACTCGGGGTGGCCGGGGGTCTTGGAGCCCCACGTGCGCAGCGCCTGGAGGTCCTCGATCTCGAGGCCGAAGCCGCCGAGGTAGAGCTGGATGTACTGCGTGAGGGCCGAGTGGCCCGCGGAGAGCACGAACCGGTCGCGACCCAGCCAGTGCGGGTCGGTCGGGTCGTGCCGGAGCACGTTCTGGTACAGCAGGTAGGCCGCGGGCGCGAGGCTGATCGCGGTCCCGGGGTGGCCGTTGCCGACCTTCTCGACGGCGTCCGCGGCCAGGACGCGCACCGTGTCCACGGCACGCAGGTCCAGGTCGGTCCAGCCGACAGTCTCCGCCAGGGGGGCCTTCGCGTTCACCGCACCTCATTCCCACCCGCACCGGCGGCCGGGTGTCGTCTCCGACGTACTGGTCGGGCACCCACGACCGGGGTGCCGCTGGACCACGACGCGACCCCGGGGGAGGCGGTCGTCGATCCTTGCCCGTCGAGCCTATATCTCACCCGGCCTCCGGACGTCACCGTGCCCACGGCGCGGGAAAGCGCCATCCAGGGTTGCCGCAGCGACCGATCTCACACCCCGACCCTGCCTGATCCGGGCGCCGCCGCCACCCGGGACCGTGGTCCAGGCCGTAGCATGGCAGCGCGACAAGCCCCCCGCCGGACCAGGAACGGAACCGCAGCGCGTGCGCCTCAGCAGTCCACTGTCAGTCGACGACGCCGGAGCGTCGGCCGGGGCGACCCCGCGTGCGCACCTGACGGCGGCGCCCGCACCGGCCGTGTCGACGACGCCCACGACCCGCACCGCACGCGTCCGCCGGGTCCTGAGCGCCTACCTCGCGCTCACCAAGCCGCGCGTCATCGAGCTCCTGCTCGTCACCACGCTGCCGACCATGATCCTGGCGCAGGGCGGGTTCCCGAGCCTCGCCCTCGTGCTCGCCACGCTCGTCGGCGGCGCAGCCGCGGCCGGCTCGGCCAACGTCCTCAACTGCTACCTGGACCGCGACATCGACCAGGTGATGAACCGGACCAAGCGGCGCCCGACCGCCACGGGCGAGATCAGCCCGCGCGCCGCGCTGACGTTCGGCCTCGCGCTCGGCGCGGGGTCGCTCGCGTGGCTCTGGCTCGTCGTCAACCCCGCGTCCGCCTGGCTCACGGCCGGCGCCATCCTCATCTACGTCGTCGGCTACACGATGATCCTCAAGCGGCGCACGCCGCAGAACATCGTGTGGGGCGGCGCCGCCGGGTGCATGCCCGTCCTCATCGGCTGGTCCGCCGTCACCGGCGGGGTGTCGTGGACACCGCTCGTGCTGTTCGGCGTCATCTTCTTCTGGACGCCGCCGCACTACTGGCCGCTGTCGATGAAGTTCCGGAACGACTACGCGGCCGCCGGCGTGCCGATGCTGCCGGTCGTCGCGAAGGACTCCAAGGTCGCGCGCGAGATGATCGCCTACACGCTCGCGATGATCGCGTGCACGCTGATCCTCGTGCCCGTCGCCGGGATGACGTGGGTCTACGCGGTCGTCGCCACCGCGCTCGGCGCGTGGTTCCTGTGGTCGTGCATCACGCTGCTGCGTCGCGCGAACGACCCGGCGCGCGGCAAGCTGCGCGCGATGACCGTGTTCCACGGCTCCATCACCTACCTGACGCTGCTGTCCGTCGCGATCGCGGTGGACGTCTTCCTGCCGCTCTGAGCCCACGGTGACGGACGACGCCCCGCCCGTACCGGCGAACGACCTGCGCACGTCGCTCGAGCGCTACCTGAGCCACCTGTCCGACCGCGGCCTGTCGGACAACACGCTCGAGGCCTACCGCCGCGACCTCGAGCGCTACGTGAGCTACCTCACGTCCGTCGGGCGGACCTCCCCGGCCGAGATCGTGGGTCCCGACGTCGAGGCCTTCGTCGACGCGGCGCGTGCCGGTGCCGACGGACGGCGGCCCCTGTCCGAGTCCTCCGCGGCCCGCCTGGTCGCCGCGGTCCGCGGCTGGCACCGGTTCCTCGCCCGGCACGGCGTCTCGGTCGACGACACGACGTGGTCGGTCCGCGCGCCCGCGCAGCCGCGGCGGCTCCCCAAGGCCATCTCCATCGAGGAGGTCGACCGGCTCCTCGACGCCGCCGGGCAGGGCGACGGGCCGCTGCCCGCGCGCGACCGCGCGCTGCTCGAGCTGCTCTACTCGACGGGGGCGCGGATCTCGGAGGTCGTCGGCCTCGACCTGCGCGACGTCGACCGCGCCGAGCGCCGCGCCGCGGTGCGCCTGGCCCCCGGGAGCGCCAAGCAGCGCGTGGCGCCGCTGGGACGCCGGGCCGTGCGCGCGCTCGACGACTACCTCACGGACTCCCGGCCGCTGCTGACGGTCGGCGGCCCGGGCACCGACCGCCTCGCGCTGTTCCTCAACACGCGCGGCGCGCGACTCAGCCGGCAGAGCGCGTGGGCGGTGCTGCGCAGCGCGGCGCACCGCGCAGGACTCATCGACGCCGACGGCATCTCGCCGCACACGCTGCGGCACTCGTTCGCCACCCACATGCTCGCCCGCGGGGCCGACGTGCGGGTCGTCCAGGAGCTCCTCGGGCACGCCTCCGTGACGACCACGCAGCTCTACGCGACGCCGCAGGACGACGAGCTGCGCGAGGCGTACGCGGCCGCGCACCCGCACGCCCGGTGAGCGACCGCCCGAATCGTGTCGGCACGGCCGTCCTCCGGTGATCGCACGCTCCGCTCGGGTAGGTTGTCCCGCGTGGTGAGCCAGGAGACGACCGAACCGCAGCTCGACGCCGTCGGACGACCGCTGCCGCTCTTCCCCGAGCCGGCCCCGCTCGCGTCGCACGGTCCGGCCCGCGTCATCGCCATGTGCAACCAGAAGGGCGGCGTCGGCAAGACGACGACCACCATCAACCTCGCGGCCGCGCTGGCCGAGTACGGGCGTCGCGTCCTGGTCGTCGACTTCGACCCGCAGGGCGCCGCCTCGGTGGGGCTCGGGGTCAACCCGCACGAGCTCGACCGCACGGTCTACAACCTGCTCATGGAGCGCGACGCGCGCATCGCCGACGCGGTGCGTCCGACGGCGACGCCGGGGCTCGACCTGCTGCCCGCGAACATCGACCTGTCGGCGGCCGAGGTGCAGCTGGTCGGCGAGGTCGCCCGCGAGTCCGTGCTCGCGCGCGTGCTCCGGCCCGTCCTCGACGACTACGACCTCGTGCTCGTCGACTGCCAGCCGTCGCTCGGGCTGCTGACCGTCAACGCGCTCACCGCGGCGCACGGCGTCGTCATCCCGCTCGAGTGCGAGTTCTTCGCGCTGCGCGGTGTCGCGCTGCTCATCGAGACGATCGAGAAGGTCCGCGACCGGCTGAACCCGCGCCTCGAGGTCGACGGCATCCTCGCGACGATGTACGACTCCCGCACGCTGCACGCGCGCGAGGTCGTCGCCCGCGTGCACGAGGCGTTCGGCGACACGCTGCTGCACACCGTGATCGGCCGCACCGTGAAGTTCCCGGACGCGACCGTCGCCGCCGAGCCCATCACCACGTACGCCCCGTCGCACGCGGGTGCGGCGGCCTACCGGCAGCTCGCACGTGAGCTCGTCGCCCGTGGCGACGCCGCCTGACGAGCGCGCGCTCCCGCCCGAGCAGTCGACCGCCGGCCCGGCGCCGGCGGGCGCGCACGGCTTCGAGGTCCACCTCGACAACTTCAGCGGGCCGTTCGACGTCCTGCTGGGGCTCATCGCCAAGCACAAGCTCGACATCACCGAGGTCGCGCTCGGGCGCGTGACCGACGAGTTCGTCGGGTACATCCGGAACCACGAGCGCGACTGGGACCTCAGCCAGGCGAGCGAGTTCCTGGTCGTCGCGGCGACGTTGCTGGACCTCAAGGCCGCGCGGCTGCTGCCGAGCGCCGAGGTCGAGGACGCCGAGGACCTCGAGCTGCTCGAGGCGCGCGACCTGCTCTTCGCCCGCCTGCTGCAGTACCGCGCGTACAAGCAGGTCGCCGGCTACCTCGCGGAGCGGTTCGCGACCGAGGGCCGCCGCTTCCCCCGGACCGTCGTGCTCGAACCGCACCTGGCCGCGCTGCTGCCCGAGCTCGTGTGGCAGGTCGGGCCCGAGGAGCTCGCGCGGCTCGCGGCGCGTGCGCTCGCCCCCAGGCCGGGGCCGCCCGCGGTCGACATCAGCCACCTGCACGCGCCCGCGGTGAGCGTGCGAGAGCAGGCCGCCGTGCTCGTCGACCGGCTGCGGCACGCGGGCGCCGCGTCGTTCCGCTCGCTGACCGCCGACGCCGACGCGACCGTCGTGGTCGTCGCCCGGTTCCTCGCGCTGCTCGAGCTGTTCCGCGAAGGTGCCGTCGCGTTCGACCAGGTCGAGGCGCTCGGCGAGCTGACCGTGCGGTGGACGGGTGCGGCCGAGGGGGACGTGCAGGTGTCCGACGACTTCGACCAGCTCGACACGACCGGGGGAGCGGTGACGTCGGACGGGACCGTGCGCGACGACGCCGCGCCCGACGACGCCGTGTCCGACGGGGCCGTGCCCGACGACGACGTGCCCGGTCCCGAGGCTCGCACCCCCGCTGACGATGGAGGTCCCGCATGACCGACGACCAGGTCGACCACGACGTCCAGGTCGACGACGTCCGGGACGTCGCGACGTCGGACGCGTCCGTGCCCGACGAGCTCGCGTTCGACGTCGAGGACCTGCCGGGCGGCGCGCTCGCGACGCTCGAGGCCGTCCTCATGGTCGCGGACGAGCCGATCCCGGCGGTGCGGCTCGCGTCCGTGCTGGCACTGCCCGTCGCCGACGTCGAGGCGCTGCTCGCCGAGCTCGTGGCCGAGTACCGCGGTGAGCGCGGTGGCCGCCCGCGCGGCTTCGAGCTGCGAGCCGTCGCCGACGGTTGGCGGATCTACTCGGCGCCCGCGTACGCGGACGTCGTCGGACGCTTCGTCGTCGACGGGCAGACCGCGCGGCTCACGCAGGCGGCGCTCGAGACCCTGGCCGTGGTCGCGTACCGCCAGCCCGTGACGCGCGGCCAGGTGTCGGCGGTGCGCGGGGTCAACGTGGACGGCGTCGTGCGGACGCTCACGGCGCGCGGGCTCGTGGCCGAGGTCGGCACCGAGCCCACGACCGGCGCGGTCCTGTACGGGACCACGGGATACTTCCTGGAGCGCATGGGGGTGTCCAGCCTGGACGAGCTGCCCCCGCTCGCCCCCTACCTGCCGGACATCGACGCGCTCGAAGGCGTCGACCAGGCGATCGGAGAGACCAGATGAGCCCGCAGGAGCGGCGTGGCGGCACGCCCGGCAAGGCGTCCGGCGGACGCGGCGGTACCGGCGGCGGCCGGCCGTCGCGCGGCGGTGGCGCCGGTGGTGCCGGTGGTGCCGGGAAGCCGGCGCGGTCCGGTGGTACGGGACGTGGTGGCGCCGGTGGTCGGGCGGCGCAGCGACCGCAGCGACCGTCCCGCCCGCGGCCGGCGCGCGAGCCCGAGGTGACGGTCGACGTGCACGACCCCGACGGCGTGCGCCTGCAGAAGGTGCTCGCGTCGGCCGGCCTGGGGTCGCGTCGCGCGTGCGAGGAGCTCATCGCGACCGGGCGTGTGACCGTCGACGGCGCGACCGTGCGGGAGCTCGGCGTGCGCGTCGACCCGGTGCGTGCGGTCATCCACGTCGACGGGCTGCGCGTGCAGCTCGACTCCTCGATCGTCACGCTCGCGCTCAACAAGCCGAAGGGCGTCGTGTCGACCATGCACGACCCGGAGGGGCGCCCGTCGATCGCGCAGTTCGTCGCGGACCGCAACGAGCGGCTGTTCCACGTCGGCCGGCTCGACGCGGAGACCGAGGGCCTGCTCCTGCTGACCAACGACGGTGAGCTCGCCAACCGGCTCTCGCACCCGTCGCACGGGGTCGCGAAGACGTACCTCGCGCATGTCGAGGGGCGCGTCCCCGGGTCGCTCGCCGGGCGGCTCACGCGCGGGATCGAGCTCGAGGACGGCCTCGTGAAGGTCGACAAGTTCCAGGTGGTCCAGACGACGCCGCAGGCCAGCCTCGTGGAGCTCGTGCTGCACGAGGGCCGCAACCGCGTCGTGCGCCGCCTGCTCGAGGAGGTCGGCCACCCCGTCACCCGGCTCGTGCGCACGCAGGTCGGTCCGATCCGGCTCGGGGACCTCAAGCCCGGCCGCACGCGCGTGCTGTCGAAGACGGAGGTCGGCTCGCTCATGACCCAGGTGGGTCTGTGAACGTCGCCACGTCGGGGCCCGTCCGGATCGTCGGGACGGGCCTGCTCGGGACGTCCGTCGGGCTCGGGCTCGCGACGCGCGGGGTCGAGGTGCTCCTGCACGACCCGTCGCGGACCGCGGTGGCGCTGGCCCGCGACGTCGGTGCCGGACGGCCGGCGTCGGCCGACGACCCCGAGCCCGTGCTCGTCGTCGTCGCGGCGCCACCCGACGTGACGTCGGACGTCGTGCTCGCCGAGCTCGAGGCGCACCCCGGCGCGGTCGTGACCGACGTCGCGAGCGTCAAGGGCTACGTGCTCGCCGAGCTGCGCGCGTCGGGCGCCGACCTGTCGCGCTACGTCGGGTCGCACCCGATGGCGGGCCGGGAGCGGTCCGGTCCCGTCGCCGCGGTGCCGGACCTGTTCCTCGGCCGCCCGTGGGTCATCGCGGACTCGGGATCGTCGCGGCCGGACGCCCTGCTGGCGGTGCGGTCGCTCGCCGTCGACCTGGGCGCGGTGCCGGTGACGATGGACGCCGACGCGCACGACGCGGCCGTCGCGGCGGTGTCGCACGTGCCGCAGGTCGTGGCGAGCCTCGTCGCGTCGCGGCTGCGGGACGTCGACGAGGTCGCGCTCGGCCTCGCGGGGCAGGGCCTGCGGGACGTCACGCGGATCGCGGGTTCGGACCCGGCGCTCTGGACGTCTATCCTCGCCGCCAACGCGGCTGCGGTCCGCGACGTGCTCGTCGACCTGCGCACCGACCTCGACGGCGTCATCCACGCGCTCGGCGGTGCCGCCGCGGCGACGGGCCCGGAGGACGTCGCACCCGGTGCGCTGTCCACGATCGCGCAGACGATCTCGGACGGGAACGCGGGTGTGGCCCGCGTGCCCGGCAAGCACGGCGGTGTGCGCCGCGACTACAGCGTCGTCACGGTGCTCGTCCCGGACGCCCCCGGCGAGCTCGCCCGCCTGCTGACGGACGTCGGCGACGCGGGCGTCAACCTGGAGGACCTGCACCTGGAGCACGCGGCGGGGCGTCCCGTCGGCATGGCGGCGATCTCGGTGCTCCCGAGCGCGGTCCCGCACCTCGAGGCGGAGCTCACGCTCCGCGGATGGAGACTGGTGAGTTGAGCACGATCCCGGCACCCTTCGTGGTCGCGATCGACGGCCCGTCCGGGTCGGGGAAGTCGAGCGTGTCGCGCGCGGTCGCACGCGCCCTCGGGCTGGCGTACGTCGACACGGGAGCGACCTACCGGGCCGCGACGTGGTGGTGCCTCGAGCAGGGGGTGCCGCTCTCGGACACGGACGCCGTCGCGGCGGCCGTCCGCACGCTGCCGCTCGACCTCGGCGTCGACCCGGACGCGCCGACCGTCGTCGTCGACGGCACCGACGTCTCCACGGACATCAGGGAGACCGCGATCTCCGCCGCCGTGAGCGCGGTCGCGACGAACCTGGAGGCGCGCGCCGAGCTGGGCCGCCGCCAGCGCGCGCTCATCGACGCGGAGCGCGAGCCGGGCTCGTTCTCGCAGGGCCGCGGCGTGGTCGCGGAGGGGCGCGACATCACGACCGTGATCGCGCCCGACGCCGACGTCCGGGTGCTGCTCACGGCGAGCGAGGAGGCGCGCCTGGCGCGGCGCGCGCTCGACGTGCACGGGACGGCGGACGCGCAGGCGGTCGAGGCGACGCGTGACCAGGTGCTGCGGCGGGACGCCGACGACTCGACGGTCGTCCAGTTCCACACCGCGGCCGACGGGGTCGTAACGGTCGACTCGTCGCACCTGGACTTCGAGCAGACGGTCGACGCGGTGCTCGCGGTCGTGGCGGCCGCGTACCGGGCGTGACCGAGCAGCGTCTGCCGTCGCCGGCCGGCCCCGCGTGGTCCCGGTGGGTCGGCCGCTTCCTCGCGCGCGGGGTGTGGGCGGCGGACGTCGTCGGTGCGGAGCGTGTGCCGCGCACGGGTCCCGTGCTGCTCGCCGCCAACCACACGGGTGTCGTCGACGGGCCGGTCCTCGTCGGTGTCGCACCACGGCCGACGCACATCCTCGTCAAGGAGGAGATGTTCCACGGGCCGGTCGGGCTGCTGCTGACCGCCGCGGGCCAGATCCCGGTGGACCGGCAGGGCGGCCGGACCGCGCTGACGACCGCGCTCGGTGTGCTGCGCCGCGGCGGCGTGGTCGGCATCTTCCCCGAGGGCAACCGCGGCCGTGGCGACGCGACGAGCGCCCGCGCCGGGATCGCGTGGCTCGCGCTCAACGGGCAGGCGCCCGTCGTGCCCGTGGCGATCCTGGGCACGCGGCGCACGGGGGAGACCGTCGGGCACGTGCCGGGGTTCCGTCGCCGGCTCGTGGTCGAGTTCGGCGAGCCCGTCGTCGTCGAGCGCGCGCCGGGCGTCTCCGGACGGGCCGCGATCGTCGCCGCGAACGAGGCGGTACGCGTCGCGCTCTCGGACCTCGTGACCCGCGCGAGCGCCCGGTCGGGGCTCGTCCTGCCGACGGACGGCCCGGACGGCGAGCCCGTCTGACCGGCGGCCCGCGCCCCGGGGTCACGGCTGCCCGCCCGACAGGGGAGAATGGTCGGCATGACGGACACCGACCCCGCCCTGGAGCTCCCTGACGAGGACGGCGACGCCCTGGAGCTTCCCGACGAGGCCGGCGACGCCGACCGCGAGCGCGCGCTGCGTGCCGGGCTCGCGGAGTACGCGCTGGAGGACGACGACCTCGCGCTGATCGACGGTCTCGACGAGGACGAGGCGGGCGGTGCGGCGGCGACCGCGCTGCCGGTGCTCGCGGTCGTGGGGCGGCCGAACGTCGGCAAGTCGACGCTGGTGAACCGGATCATCGGCCGCCGTGAGGCGGTCGTGGAGGACCAGCCGGGCGTGACGCGCGACCGCGTGAGCTACCCGGCGGAGTGGGCCGGTCGCCGCTTCACGGTGGTCGACACCGGGGGTTGGGAGGTCGACGTCGCGGGCATCGAGGCGCGTGTGGCCCAGCAGGCGGAGGTCGCGATCGCGCTGGCCGACGCGGTGCTGTTCGTGGTGGACGCGACGGTGGGTGCGACGGACACGGACGAGCAGGTCGTGCGGCTGCTGCGCCGGGCGGGCAAGCCGGTCGTGCTGTGCGCGAACAAGGTCGACGGTCCGGCGGTCGAGGCGGACGCGGCGGCGTTGTGGGCGCTCGGGCTCGGGGAGCCGTACCCGGTCTCCGCGCTGCACGGGCGCGGCACGGGTGACCTGCTCGAGGCGGCCGTCGACGCGCTGCCGGAGGTGTCGGCGCACGCCAAGCCGCTGCCCGACGGTCCGCGTCGTGTGGCGCTCGTGGGCCGCCCGAACGTGGGCAAGTCGTCGCTGCTCAACAAGGTGCTGGGCACCGAGCGTGTCGTCGTGGACGCGACCGCGGGCACGACGCGCGACCCGGTCGACGAGCTGGTCCTGCTGAAGGGCGAGCCGTGGGTGTTCGTCGACACCGCGGGCATCCGTCGGCGGGTGCACCAGACGTCGGGCCCGGACTTCTACGCGTCGCTGCGCACGCAGGCGGCGATCGAGAAGGCCGAGGTCGCGGTCGTGCTGGTCGACGCGTCGTCGACGATGACGGAGCAGGACACGCGCGTGATCTCGCAGGTCGTCGACGCGGGTCGTGCGCTGGTCATCGCGTACAACAAGTGGGACCTGATGGACGAGGACCGTCGGCCGTTCCTGGAGCGGGAGATCGAGAAGGACCTCGTGCAGGTGCAGTGGGCGCCGCGGGTCAACATCTCGGCGCGCACGGGGTGGCACACGGACCGGCTGGTGCCGGCGCTCAAGCGGTCGCTGGAGTCGTGGGACACGCGCATCTCGACGGGTCGGCTCAACGCGTTCCTGGGTGAGCTGGTCGCGGCGCACCCGCACCCGCTGCGCGGGGGGAAGCAGCCGCGCATCCTGTTCGCGACGCAGGCGTCGACGCGTCCGCCGCGGTTCGTGATCTTCACGACGGGCTTCCTGGACCCGGGGTACCGCCGGTACATCGAGCGTCGTCTGCGTGAGACGTTCGGGTTCGAGGGGACGCCGATCTCGATCTCGGTGCGCGTGCGGGAGAAGCGCCGGCGCTGAGCAGCCGGACCACGCGAGAGGCCGGCCCCGGTTCGTCGGGGGCCGGCCTCTCGCGCGTCGTGGCGTCGAGGTGCGTCAGTGCGTCGTGGGCGTGAGCGCCTCGTGCTCCTCGACGGTGCCGTCGGCCAGCACGGTCTCGATGATGCGGCGGCCCAGCGGGTCGAGGTCGGGCGTGAGGAACTGCGCGAGCTCGGACCGGAAGAACGCCGTGAGCACCGCGGCGCCCTGGTCGTAGGCGTCCTCGCCGACCTGGGACTGCAGCTCGGGCGCGAGGTAGGACGGGCGGATCGTCTGGCCGTCGATCCGCAGCTCGCGGGGCGTCCAGCCGAACAGCGGGCAGCGGGCGGGCTGGAGCGACTCGCGCCGGATGCGGGAGGTGCCGCGCCGGGCGAGGTACTCGCGCGTGAGCCACTCGGCGGCGAACCCGACGTGGTAGGAGCCGATGTGCTGGTTGGGCGTGAGGACGTACCGGGTGCGCGGTGCGGCGACGATCTGGCGGAGCAGCAGGTTGGCGGCGCCGACCTTGGTGCCTGTCGAGAACGGCCAGTACGACCCGACGCCCTCGGCGACGAGTCCGCCGTGCGCGAGCCTCTCGGTGTCGGCGGCGGACTCGCCGATGGACGGGTTCTTGTCGCCGCGCGGTGCCACGAGCCGCCACACCCAGGCGAGCGACGGCGGGACGAGGTGCATGAGGCCCATGACGCCGTAGGTGGGTGCGTCGCGCGTGCACGCGGGCATGCGGACGCCGAAGGTGCGGACGTCGACGGGCTCGGCCTCGTCGACGACGTGCCGGAACTGCGAGCGCGCGACGACGACGCGCGGGTTGGGGCACCGTGTCCCGTTCGAGTCGAGCGTGTGCTCCCACGGCAGGAGGGTGGCGTCGGGGAGGCCGCGCATGTTGTAGAAGACGAGCGGCTGGTCGGGGTGGATGACGGCGCGCTCGAGCGTGGCGTCCTGGCCGTACTCGGTGAGGTTGTCGACGCGGACGAACCAGCCGGCCTCGGCGTCGGCGACGACGAGACGCCCGTCGGTGCCCTGGATCGCGGGGTGGCAGAGGGTCATGTCGTCGGTGACGGGCGCGAGGGCGGAGGACTCGGCGAGCGTGATGGTGTCGGTCGTCCCGGTGACGACGTTGGTGCCGAGCAGGATGCGGCCGTCGTCGAGGCGGCGGAACTCCTGGCACATCTCGGACTTGCCGCCGCCGGACGCGCCCTCGTGCATGACGACCGTCTCGTTCTCGTACGGCGTCGTGACCCGCACGGCCGAGGCGTGCGCGGTGAGCCAGCCCTCCTGCTCCCCGATGTCGAGCAGCACGGAGAAGATCCCCTTCTTCGCCGACGGTCCGGGGTAGAGGTTGTACGCGAACACCTCGTGCAGCGTGGCGGACCGGTCGTGCACGACGACCTGCCGGCCCTCGAAGTGGGTGTGCCGGAACGGGGGAGCGACGTAGAGGATCGAGCGGGGGGTGAAGGGGCCGAGCTCGTCGAAGGTGACCCAGCCCTGCAGGTCGGCGAGCGTGAGGGCGAAGAACGCGGCGTTGGCCGGGACGATCGCGAGCGACGGGTAGCCGTGCACGGGGCCGCCGGCGCGGAAGGGGAGCACGACGAGGCGCTGCCCGGCGAGCCAGTCGAAGGTCTCGGTCTTCACGGGCGCGAAGTCGGCGCCGTAGACGTCGCGGTAGCGCGGCTTGTCGGTGGGCAGGTCGTCGGCGATCCGCATGCAGTCGGGGTCGCGGCGGCGCAGGTAGTCCTCGGGGTAGTTGACCGCGAGCCCGTTGGCGCAGCGGACGACGTCCGCCTCCTTGACGGGCTCGCCGTGGACGTCGTAGACCACGTCGAACCGGGGGCCGCCGTCGGGTCCGAGGGCGAGCGCGTGGAGCTCGTCGCGCGTCGCGGGGACGATGACGTCGGCCGCGTCGAGCATGTCGCGCACGGCGGCCGGGAGGCCGAGCGTCCGCAGGGCGTCAGGGGTCGTGACGTCGACTGTCATGGGAGCTCCTGTCCGAGCGCGTGCGCGGGACGCATTGCCCGCTCTTGACGCCGAGACTAGGAACGACAGGGGTGCAGCAGTAGGACCTTTGGTCCTGCGAGGTCACATGTCGCGCGTGTGGTATTCGCCCGGGAAGCTCACCGGCTCGCCGGGCTTCGCGGTGAAGGGCGTGCCGCGGTGCTGCCCGCTCACGGGCCCGCCGCTGCGCACCGTGTAGGTCACGAGGTCCTCGCACACGTCGACCTCGAGCACGGACCCGCGGATCTGCAGCGGGAACCGCATGCGGCGCGCGCGCGTCGGGAGCATCGGCGCGAACTGCGTGCCGCGCCACCGGTAGCCCGCGAACCCCTGCACGAGCGCCATCCACATGCCGCCCGCCGACGCCGCGTGCACGCCGTCGCGCAGGTTGCCCGCGCGGTCGGCGAGGTCGACCGACGCGGCGTCGACGAGGTACTCCTCGGCGGTGCGGAACTTGCCCACGTCGGCCGCCGCGATCGCCTGCATGCACTCGGACAGCGACGAGTCACCCGTCGTCAGCGGGTCGTAGTACTCGAAGATCCGGCGGCGCTCGGCCGGCGTGAACCGCTCGGGCAGCATCACGGTCGCGAGGACGACGTCGGCCTGCTTGATCACCTGGTGGCGGTAGATGACGAGCGGGTGGAAGTGCAGCAGCAGCGGGTACATCTCGGACGGGGTGCCCGCGAAGTCCCAGTGCTTCAGGCGCGTGAACGCGTCGTCCTGCAGGTGCACGCCCGCGGCCTCGTCGAACGGCACGTACATCTGCTCGGCCGCGCGTCGCCAGGTCGCGACCTCGCTGTCCAGCACGCGCAGCCCCTCGACGAGAGCCGCGTGCTCCTTCGGGTGCTCCTGCCGCATCCAGTCGAGCGTGTCGGCGGCCGCGCGCAGGTTCTCCGCGGCCATGAGGTTCGTGTAGAGGTTGTTGTCGACCACGGTCGAGTACTCGTCCGGGCCGGTGACCCTGAGGATGACGAACCGGCCGTCGTGCCGGTCGGAGAAGAAGCCGAGCCCGGCCCACATGCGCGCGGTCTCGACCAGCAGCTCCGCACCGTGGTGGACCATGAGGTCGGTGTCGCCGGTGACGGTCACGTACTGCTCGAGCGCGTAGGCCACGTCGGCGTCGATGTGGTACTGCGCGGTGCCGGCCGCGTAGTACGCCGACGCCTCCTGCCCGTTGATCGTGCGCCACGGGAAGAGGGCCCCGTCGCACCCGACCTCGCGCGCCCGGGCGCGCGCCGCGGGGAGCATCCGTACCCGGTGCATGAGCAGGCTCCGGGCGACGCGCGGCGACGTGTGGATGAGGAACGGCAGCAGGTACGCCTCGGTGTCCCAGAAGTAGTGCCCCTCGTACCCCGTGCCTGTGAGTCCCTTCGACGGCACTCCGTGACCCTCGCTGCGCCACGTCGCCTGCAGCAGCGTGAACTGGCTGAAGTGCACGGCCTGCTGACCCGCCGACGTGCCGGGCAGCTCGACCTCGCTGCGCTCCCAGAACAGGTCCGCCTCGTGCTCGTGCGCGGCGCGGACGGCGGCGTACCCGGCGTCCCGGGCGCGGTGGATCGTCATGCCGGCGCGGTTGAGCAGCTCGCCCGCGTCCTCCTCGCCGTGGTGGTAGGCGAGCCACTTCGTGACGCCGACAGGCACGCCGACCTGCGTCTCGACGTCGAACACGACGCGGGCGCGCGAGGGCTCGACCCGGGTGCCGACGTGCGTCACGCCCGGGTCGACCTCGTGGTCCACCGCGGCGGCGACCGTGAGGCCGGAATGCGTCGTGGAGTACGCGCGCACGACGCGCAGCGCGTCCGTGCGGTCCGGTCCGGGGCGCAGCGAGCGGGTGACCTGCCGGGACTGGCGCGGGTCGAGCGCGACCTCCTCGCCGACGGTGTCGGTGGGCGCGACGAGCTCGGACGACAGGACGACGCGGCCGGGCGCGTCGAGCGCGGTGATCTCGTACCGGAGCACGGCGAGGTGACGTTGGGCGAGCGACACGAGGCGTTCGCTGTGCAGGCGGAACCGTCGACCGTCGGAGAGCTGCAGGACGACCGTGCGGGTGAGGACGGCGTGCCGCATGTCGAGCGTGCGCTCGAAGTGACGGACCTCCGCGTTCTCGCACGTCACCGGCTCCTCGTCGACCAGCAGTCGCAGCGCGGTGCCGTCGGGCACGGGCAGGATGGTCTGGCCCGTCGTCGCGAACCCGTGCGCGGCCTCCGGGTAGACGATCGGCCACGTCTCGTGGAACCCGTTGAGCAGCGTCGCGGGGGAGCGGACGGGTGCGCCCTCCTCGAACGCGCCGCGGATGCCGAGGTAGCCGTTCGACAGGGCGAAGAGCGTCTCGGTCTGCTCGGTGCGGTCGGGGGTGAACGCGTGCTCGACCATGCGCCACGGGTCGGGCGGGACGTCGGTCGAGGTCGCGACGATGCGGCGGCCCGCGTCACGCAGCCGGTGGACGCGCGGGCCCGAGCGGTGCACGTCCTCGTCGGGGTCGGCGAGCAGCTCCGCGAGGTCCTGCACCACGACGTCGGCCCCGTGCGCGGCGAGCGCCTCGGCGTGGTCGTCCCGGTCGACGCCGACGACGAGCCCGAACCCGCCCGCGCGCCCGGCGGCCACGCCCGCGAGCGCGTCCTCGACGACGACCGCGCGGCGGGGGTCGACGCCCACGCGGCGGGCGCCCTCGAGGAAGCCGTCGGGGGCGGGCTTGCCGGGCAGGCCGAGCTCGAGGATCGTCTCGCCGTCGACGCGCGCGTCGAAGAGGTTGGCGATGCCGGCGTGCTGGAGGACGGCGGCGCAGTTGCGGCTGCTGGAGACGACGGCCGTCTTCAGTCCGGCCTCGCGGACCTCGCGGACCCACGCGACCGAGCCGGGGAACGCCTCGACACCGGAGCGTTCGAGCTCCTCCTCGACGAGGAGCTGCTTGCGGTTGCCGAGGCCCCACCAGGAGTCCTCCTCGGGTGGGGAGTCGGGTCCGCCGGGTGGCAGGACGATGGCGCGGGACTGGAGGAAGTCGCGGACGCCTTCCTCGCGGGTCTTGCCGTCGACGTGCGCGGCGTAGTCGACGCGGTCGTCGAAGCGGGGGGTGTGCGTGCCGTGCTCGCGGTCCCACCCGGCGAGGAAGTCGTCGAACGCGCGCTTCCAGGCGGCGGCGTGGACGGTGCGGGTGGTGGTGAGGACGCCGTCGAGGTCGAAGAGGACCGCGTCGAAGTCCTGCAGGGCGACGGGCGACGGCATCTCGGACCTCCCGTGCGAAGGCCGTCCGCGCTCGTCGGTGGCACGTCCTCGACCTCGACTGCCTCGATCCTTGGGCTGTCGGTGCCCCTCGGCAACCGCGGACGCGGGTGACCTGTGACGTCGTGAGGAACGCGACGTCAAGGTGTCGGGAAAGTAGCCTCTGAGGCTACGATGACGACATGACAGCACGGCAGCGGCCCCGCCTCGCGACGCGACCTCTGCGTGCGGTGACGCCGGCGGACCTGACGGACGCGTACACGAACCCGCGGGCGGTGCTGGCGCAGAAGGCGCGCCGCGGTGAGGTGCACAAGGTCGCGCACGGCGTGTACGTCGCGGTGCCGGACGACGCGTTCGACCCGCACCGGTGGCGGCCCGCCCTCGAGGCCGCGGCGGCCGCGGTCGCGACGACGGCCTACCCGCAGCGGCCGGTCGCGGTCGGGCTGACGGCGGCGCGGTTGCTGCGGGCGCTGCCGCGTGCGTACGCCCGGGCCACGTACGCGGTGCCGGCACGTCACGCCGACGTGCGTCTCGTGGACCGTCCGCACGGGGTCGTGGGCTTCGTGCGCCGTGACGTCGGTGCGCTGGCGACCACGACGGTGCGGACGGAGCTGGGGGACGTGCTGGTCACGACGCCCGAGCAGACGGTGCTCGACCTCGCGCTCAACCGCACGAAGGCCGACCCGGGTGCGGTGCGGGAGGCGATCACGAACCTCGCGCCGCGCCTCGACTGGGGTGCGGTCGAGGAGCTCGCGCGGGCGCAGCGCGGCGGTCCGACGGCGCTGG
Organism: Cellulomonas sp. H30R-01; assembly: GCF_010119915.1. NCBI lineage: Bacteria > Bacillati > Actinomycetota > Actinomycetes > Micrococcales > Cellulomonadaceae > Cellulomonas > Cellulomonas sp. H30R-01. The sequence continues at coordinate 1,452,258 of NZ_CP048210.1, forward strand.
CGACGCTGCGCCGCATGGTCCCGGACGTCGCGGCCGCGTGAGGCTCGACCCGGGGGAGCTGTACGACGTCGCCGACGCGTTCGGCGTCGACCTCGACCAGGTGCGACGGGACCACGTCATCTCGCACGTGCTCGCGTCGATCGCCCGTCGCGAGCGCGACCGGTTCGTGTTCTACGGCGGGACGGCGCTGAGCCGGACGTGGACGCCGGACGCGCGGCTGAGCGAGGACGTCGACCTGCTGGTGCGCGGGTCGCGGGCCGAGGCGGGCCGGGCGCTGGCGGCGGCGCTGGCGGCGGACCTGGGCCCGCACGTGCCGTCGTTGTCGTGGTCGAGGCCGCCGGGGGAGGCACGGGACGCGGAGGCGGTGTTCCTGCTCGTCGGGGAGGACGTGACGATCAAGTTCCAGCTCGTCAGCGTGGCGGGGCGGCCGGCGTGGCCGACGGAGCTGGTCGACGTGGTGCAGCGGTACGGCGACGCGCCGCCGGCGCGGCTGCACGTGCCGACGCGGCCGGCGGCGGCGGCGATGAAGCTCGCGGCGTGGTCGGACCGGAGGGCGGCGCGGGACCTGTACGACCTGTGGGAGCTGCAGCGGCGGGGGTTGGTCGACGCGGACGCGGTGGCGGTGTGGACGCGTCTCGGACCGTCGTCGCGGCCGCCGGGGGCGTGGATCTTCGCGTCGGTGCCGGGCGAGCGGGACTGGCAGGACCAGCTCGGTCACCAGACGCGGCTCCGTGTGACTGCCGCGGACGCGGCGCGGGCCGTCGAGGACGCCTGGTCGCGCGCGTCCGGCGCCTGAGCAGGGGGACGGTCCGGCGCTCCTGAGCGCGCGCGACGCGCATGTGGCGCACGTCACGTCACGGACGGCACGGCTGCACGGTCGACCTACCGAGAGCGATCGGAGGTTGCTGTGCGACAGATCCTGGTGGTGGGTGGCGGCTACGCGGGCTTCTACGCGGCGTGGCGCCTGGAGAAGCGGCTGCGGCGGGGCGAGGCGGAGGTCACGCTCGTCGACCCGCGCGGCTTCATGACGTACCAGCCGTTCCTCCCGGAGGTCGCGGCCGGGTCGGTGGAGGCGCGGCACGTGGCGGTCTCGCTGCGCGCGCACCTGCGCCGGACGCGGCTCGTCACGGGGCACGTCACGGCGGTGGACCACGCGCACCGGACCGCGACGGTCCGGACCGTCGACGGCCGCGAGCGCGACCTCGGCTACGACGTGCTGGTCGTCACCGCGGGTGCCGTCACGCGGACGTTCCCGGTGCCGGGTCTGAGCGACGCGGGGATCGGTCTCAAGCACGTCGAGGAGGCCGTGGCGGTGCGCGACCGGGTGCTCACGGGGTTCGACGCGGCGGCGAACCTGCCGCCGGGGGCGGAGCGGGCGCAGCACCTGACGGTGACCGTCGTGGGGGGCGGGTTCACGGGGGTCGAGGTGTTCGGCGAGCTCCTGGCGCTGTCGCGGGACCTGCTGCGCCGCTACCCGGAGGTGGTCGCGGACGAGCTGCGGTTCCACCTCGTCGAGGCGCGCGACCGCATCCTGCCCGAGGTGACGGACGGTCCCGGGCGGTGGGTGGTGCGCCACCTGACGCGGCGCGGCGGCCTGGTGCACCTCGGTGCGCAGGTGCTGTCCGCGACGGACGGGCACGTCGTGCTGTCGACGGGCGAGGAGTGGGACACCGGGCTGCTCGTGTGGACGGCCGGGAACGCCTCGCACCCCGTCGTCGCGAACCACACGGACCTGCCGGTCGACGGACGCGGGCTCGTCGTGGTGCGGAGCGACCTGCGGGTCGGCACCGAGGACGCGCCCGTCCCGGACGCGTGGGCGGCGGGCGACAACGCCGCCGTCCCTGACCTCGCGTCGGACGTGCCGGGCGCGCTGACCGTCCCGAACGCGCAGCACGCGGTCCGGCAGGGCCGGCTGCTCGCCGACAACGTGCTGGCCGACCTGCGGGGCGGTCGCGTGCGGCGGTACCGGCACGCGAGCCTGGGCGTCGTCGCGACGCTGGGCCGCCACCACGGCGTGTTCCAGTACCGGCGCCTGGTCCTCACGGGGTGGCTCGCGTGGGCCGTGCACCGGGCGTACCACGTGCTGGCCGTCCCGACGTGGGAGCGCAAGGTCCGCGTCGCGCTGCTGTGGGCGTCCGCCGCCGTCTTCGGGCGTGACGTCGTGTCCCTGCCCGGCGTCGGCCGGCCGCGGGCCGCGTTCGTGGCGGGCGGCGACCCCGACGTGCTGGTCCCGCGCCGCCTGGCCGCCGACGGCCGGCAGCGGCCCGCCCTCGTCACGTCGTCGTCCGGACGGCACCCGTCAGCCGGTCCCACGACCACCGCACCGCCCACCGCACCACCCACCGCACCACCCACCCACAGGAGGTCAGCATGAAGATCGTCGTCATCGGCGGCACCGGCCGGATCGGCGCCCAGGTCGTCGAGCAGCTCCGCGAGCGCGGTCACGACGCCGTGCCCGCGGCACCCAGCACCGGCGTCGACACCCTGACGGGCGCCGGCGTCGCGGAGGCCCTCGCGGGGGCGGACACGGTCGTCGACGTGTCGAACTCTCCGTCGTTCGCACCGGACGACGTGCTCGCGTTCTTCACGACGTCGACGCGGACGCTGCTCGCGGCCGAGGAGGCCGCGGGCGTGCGGCACCACGTGGTGCTGTCGATCGTCGGCGCGGACCGCGCGCCCGACAGCGGCTACCTGCGGGCGAAGGTCGCGCAGGAGGAGCTCGTCACGGCCTCGCCCGTCCCGTTCACGATCCTGCGGGCGACGCAGTTCTTCGAGTTCCTCGGCGCGATCGCGGACGGCGCGACGCAGGACGGCGTGGTGCACGCGACCACGGGCGCGATCCAGCCGGTCGCTGCGCAGGACGTCGTCGCCGCCGTCGTCGACGTGACCCTCGCCGAGCCCGTCGGGGGGATCGTCGAGGTCGCCGGCCCGCAGCGGTTCCGCATGGACGAGCTGCTGCGCGCCGAGCTCGCCGCCGCCGGCGACCCGCGCGAGGTCGTGTCCGACCCCGACGCGCGCTACTTCGGCACGCTCCTCGACGCCACGACGATCGTGCCGCTCGGTGACGGCGCGCGGATCGGCGCCACGACGCTCGCCGCGTGGAAGGCCGCGCAGGCGGTGGCCCGCTGACCGCCGGGGGTCCCGGCCCTAGGGTGAGGCTCGTGCCGCACGACACCGCGCGCCCGGAGCCGGGACCCCCGTCCGTCGCGGACGACGACGTCACCGACTTCCTCGACGTCAGGCCGCAGCTGTTCGGGATCGCCTACCGCATGCTCGGCTCGGTCGAGGAGGCCGAGGACGTCGTGCAGGACGCGTGGATCCGCTGGCAGAACACGGACCGCCGCGGCGTGCAGAACCCTGCCGCGTTCCTCACGACGACCACGACGCGGCTCGCGATCAACGCCGCGACGTCCGCGCGCGCCCGCCGCGAGACGTACGTCGGGCCGTGGCTGCCCGAGCCCGTCGACACCAGCGCCGACCCCCTGCTCGGCGCGGTGCGGGCCGAGGCGCTCGACGCCGCCGTCCTCGTGCTGCTCGAGCGGCTCACGCCGACCGAGCGCGCCGCGTACGTGCTGCGCGAGGCGTTCGACTACTCCTACCGGCGGGTCGGGGAGGTCCTCGACGTGACGGAGGCGCACGCGCGGCAGCTCGTCCGGCGTGCTCGCACCGCGCTCGGCTCCGGCCGTCGCGCCCCCGCCGACCCGGCCCGGCGGCGGGAGCTCGTCACCGCGTTCCTCGCGGCCGCACGCGCCGGGAGCGTCGCGGACCTCGAACGGCTCCTCGCCGACGACGTCCACGCGCGCTCCGACGGAGGCGGGGTCGTGCACGCGGCGAAGGTCGAGATCCTGGGTCACGACCGCGTCGTCACGCTGCTCGACAACGTGATGCGCAAGTACTGGAGCGACGTGCTCTTCTCGGAGGTCGAGGTCAACGGCGGGACCGGCGTGCTCGTGCACCGCGCCGACGGCGAGGTCGGCGCCCTCGTCATGCTCGAGACGTCGGAGCGGGGGATCGAGCAGCTCATGCTCGTGCTCAACCCCGACAAGCTCCACCGGCACGGGAGGACCGCCGACGTCACGACGTGAGCGCCGCGCGACGTGCGCGTGACCGGGGAGGACCGCCGCAGGACGGCGGCACGACGGTCAGGCGACGGCGCGGGGGTTAGCGTGCGGGGATGGTTCCCGCGCTGCCGTCCCCGACCGACCCGTCCGCCCCGAACGCTCGCCAGGTCGCCGACCGCTGGGTCGACACGCTCGCCGACCTCGACCCGTCCGTCGGCACCGCGCTCGGCACCCGGCCCGACGACCGGCGCATGCCCGACCTGTCCCCGGCCGGTGCGCGCGAGCGTGCCGACGCCGCGCGCGCGGTGCTCGCCGAGCTCGACGGTGCGCAGGTCCGCGACGACGACGACCGCCGCTGCGCGACGCTCCTCCGCGAGCGCCTCACCGCGCGCCTCGCCGAGCACGACAGCGGCGAGGACCTCGCCGCGCTGCGGCCGATCGCGTCGCCCGTGCAGACCCTCCAGTCGATCTTCCTGCTCATGCCGACGGCCACCGAGCACGACTGGGACGTCGTCGCGGGACGGCTGGCGCAGGTCCCCGACGCCGCGGACGGGTTCCGCGCGACGCTCGAGGAAGGGCTGCGTCGGGGCGTGCGCAGCGCACCCCGCCAGGCCGACGCCGTGGTCGGGCAGCTCGGCGAGTGGCTCGCGGCGGCCGACGGACGGGGCTGGCACGCGGGGTTCGCCGACCGGGCGGCCGCGGCCGGCGTGCCGGCGTCGCTGCGCGCCGAGCTCGACGCGGCCGCGCGGGCCGCCGCCGCGGGTGTTGACCGGCTGCGCGGGTGGATCGCCGACGAGTACCGCCCGGCGGTCGACGACGTGCCCGACGCGGTGGGCCGCGAGCGCTACCTGCTGTCGGCGCGCCTGCACACGGGCGCTGACCTCGACCCGCAGGAGGCGTACGCGTGGGGCTGGGAGGAGCTCGCGCGCATCGAGGCGGACATGGCCGAGGAGGCCGACCGCGTGCTGCCCGGGGCGGGCCCGCAGGAGGCGCTCGCGCACCTCGACGAGCACGGCGAGGCGGTCGAGGGCGTCGAGGAGGTGCGGGCGTGGCTGCAGCGCATGATGGACGACACGATCGCCGAGCTCGACGGCACGGTCGTCGACGTCGCGGACCCGGTCCGCCGCGTCGAGGCGATGATCGCGCCTCCCGGTGCCGCGGCCGCGCCGTACTACACGCGCCCGTCGCTGGACTTCTCGCGTCCCGGGCGCACGTGGCTGCCGACGCTGGGCCGTGACCGGTTCCCGACGTGGGACCTGATCAGCACCTGGTACCACGAGGGCGTGCCCGGGCATCACCTGCAGCTCGGTCAGTGGGCGTACCGGGCGGGGGACCTGTCGGTGTTCCAGACGTCGGTCGGCTCGGTGCCCGCGACGACGGAGGGCTGGGCGCTGTACGCGGAGCGGCTCATGGACGAGCTCGGGCACCTGCGCACGCCCGGTGCGCGGCTCGGGTACCTCGACGGGCAGCGGATGCGCGCGGTCCGGGTGGTCGTCGACATCGGCATGCACCTCGGGCTCGCGGTCCCGGGGTCGCACGTGTTCCACCCGGGCGAGCGGTGGACGGCCGGCCTCGGCGAGGAGTTCTTCCGGCAGCGCAGCGGGTCGCCGGCCGCGTTCGTGCACAGCGAGATCGAGCGCTACCTCGGGTGGCCGGGCCAGGCGATCAGCTACAAGCTCGGCGAGCGTGCGTGGCTGTCGGGGCGTCGGCGCGCGCGCGAGCGGCGGGCGGCGGCGGGGGAGACGTTCGACCTGCGCGCCTGGCACACGGCCGCGCTCGGGCTGGGGTCGCTCGGCCTCGACGACCTCGAACGCGAGCTCGCGGCGCTGTGAGCACCACGTCACGCCCCGGCACGTCGTCGCCCGTGCACCTCATGCTGCGGCTCGGTCTGCCGCGCGACCCGCTCGCGACGCGCAACCTCGGCACGTTCCTCGTCGTCACCGCTCTCACGGTGCTCGTCACGCGCGCCCTGCTGGCCGCGTCCGGGTACCCGCAGCTCGGCGGCGGCGGGCTGCACGTCGCGCACGTGCTGTGGGGCGGGCTGCTCATGGCGCTCGCCTTCGTGCTGCTCCTGTCGTTCATGGGGCCGGTCCTGCGGCCGTTCGGCGCGATCGTCGGCGGCATCGGGTTCGGGCTGTTCGTCGACGAGGTCGGCAAGTTCGTCACGTCCGACAACGACTACTTCTACGAGCCGACCGCCGCGATCATCTACGCCACGGTCGTCGCGCTCGGGCTCGTCGCCGAGGCGCTGCACGGGCGGCGTGCGCTCGACCGGCGCGAGGCGCTGGCCGGTGCGGTCGACGACGCGGTCGCCGGAGTCGTCGGCGGGTTCACCGGGCACGCGCGTGCGCGCGCCGAGTCCCGGCTCGCCGCCGCCGGCGACGTCGCGGGGGCGAAGGAGACGCGGGCTCTGCTGCGGTCCGTGGTCGAGGACCACGAGGAGCTGCCCGACGTCGTCGAGGCCGTCTCGCGCGGTGCCGTGCGCGTCCTGCACGTGCTGGTCCGGGCCCGCTTCGTGCCGCTGCTCGCGGTGGTGCTGCTCGTGGCGACCGCGACCGTCTCCGTGATGCGCGGCCTGCTCGCGTGGGGCGACCTCGGCGGGCTGTGGTGGGTCGCCGCGGGTGCCGTCGTCAGCGGGCTCGTCGGTGCCGCGTTCGCGGTCGTCGGGCTGCTGCAGGTGCGGAGCGACGCCGTCCAGGGCTACCGCTGGTTCCGCCGGGCGGTGCTCGTGAGCCTGCTCGTCACGCAGTTCTTCCTGTTCCGGCTGTCCGAGTGGGACGCGAGCTGGGGGCTGCTCGTCGACCTGGTCGTGCTCGGCGTCGTCAGCGCGGAGCTCGAGGTGCTGCGCCGCAACCGCGAGCAGTCGGGACGGACGGACGCCGCCGCCTGACGACCCGAGCGCGGACGGCCCGGGCTGCCGACGGCACGTATCCCTCGTCGTCGACGTCCCTCCTCTCCTGACAGACGCGTCGCCGCGCGCCCTCGAGGGGGAGGTGGGTCATGGAGCTCGTCATCGGCGTCATCGTCGTCGTCGGGATCATCCTGCTGATCGGCCGGCTGGCGGACCGGATCGAGAACCGGTCGTTCGTCGGCTGGCTCGTGCTCTACCTCGTCGGCGGCGGTCTCACCATCATGCTGTTCGCCGGCGCGCGGTCCGTCGGCCCTTGAGGGGGTCAGCGGACGCGCAGGACCTGGCCCAGCCGCTCACGGCGGCGCGTCGAGGACTCGACGGCGACGACGACGAGGACGGTGAGCGCGAGCAGCGCGACCGGCGCCGCCGCCCACCACGCGGGCGCGACCGCGGGATCGTCCGCCTGGCCGGTGACCAGCCGCAGCGCGAGGGGTCCCACGAGCACGCCGACCAGGAGGACGCCGAGCGCGACGCCCCCGACAGCGCCCACGAGGGTCGGCGGGAGCAGCTCGCCCGCCGCGACGCGTGCGGCGGCCCGCCCGCGCAGCCCGAGCACCCGTGCGCTGGCCAGCGACCGGGCCCGACCGGGTGCCGATGCGGCCGCGTCGAGCACGACGACCGTCGCCGCGAGCGCCGCGCACACCAGCGCGACGAGGACGACCAGGCCGACGAGCCCGCTGGTCAGCGGGTCGGACCGCCGGTCGGCGAGCCACTGCGCACGGGACAGGTCGCGAGCCCCGACGGTCGCCGCGGCGGTGTGCGCCGCCGCCGGGGCGCCGGGTCCGACGGCCCACACGGTGTTGCCGTCCGCGACGCCCCGGTCGGCGCCCGCGGGCCGTGCGCCGCTGCGGTTCTCGCGCGCGTCCGCGAGGGCCTCGGCGACGGCGGTGAGTGCGGCGCGGTCGACGACGACCGTCGGCACGCCGGCCTCGGCCTGCGGGGCGGGCAGCGCGGGGGTCTCGCCGACCGGCTGCAGGTCGATCGTCACGTCGCCCCAGCGCAGGGCGGCGTCGGCGTCGAGCAGGGACGCCGTGACGAGCGCGGGGAGCGCCCGCACCCCCGTCCCGGCTCGTGCGGCGTCGGACGCGTCGGCGAGTGCCCCGAGCTGGGGTGCCGGGCCCGTCGGGGTGCGTGCGAGCAGGTCGCCGTAGGGGAGCGGGTCGACCGCGAGGACCCGCACGGTGCCGACCCGGGGGACGCCGAAGAGCTGCGTGTCGTCCTGGACGCGAGCGACGGCGACCGCGTCGACACCGTCGGCGCGGGCCAGCGACTCGGCGACCTGCTCGACCGAGGTGTCCGGTGACGTCGTGCGGACGACGACGTCGGCACCGACCGCGTCCCACGCGCCGTCCTCCTGCCCGGCGCGGGCGGTCCCGGCGAGCGCGGCGCACAACGCGACGAGGGTCGTGAGCACGACGAGCGCGACGAACGGCAGGACGGCACCGGCGGCCCGTGCGCGGGCCATCGCGAGCAGGGGGCCGGCCTTGCGGGACCGTCGTGCGGCGCCGAGCGCCGCGCCGACGAGCGGTGGGACGCCGCGCCAGAGCAGCAGCGCACCGGTCACCGCGACGAGGACGGGTGCCGCGGCGAGCAGCAGGTCGGCCGCGCCGGAGAGCGACGCCGCGCCACGGCGCACCAGCGCGGCGGTCGCCCCGACGGCGACGACGAGCAGCGCGGCCTCGAGGGACACGCGCCGCACGGTGCGGACACGCTGCGCGAGGCGCCGGCGGTGCCGGTCGGTCGGGACGCGGCGCGGTTCGACGTGCCGCGCCGTCACGGTCGCGAACGCCGCAGGAGCGAGCACGCCGACGGCGGCGACGCCGACGACCCCCGGCCACGTCACGGTGCCGGGAGCCACGACGGCGCCGAGGACGAGCCCGGCCGCCGCGCCGGCGCCGACCACGACGGCGGACTCGGCGGCAGCCGCGCCCGCCACACCCGCGAGCGACGTGCCGCGTGCCCGGACGGTCCGCAGGGCGGTCGCGCGACGCCGCGCGAGGAGGTCGCCCGCGACGAGCAGGACCAGCGCGCCACCGGCCGCCAGCCCGGTGAGCACGACGACGGCCTGCGACCAGGTGGCGTCCACGCGCGCCCCGACCTGCGTGAGCAGGAGGTCCAGGCGCGACGTCACCCGGACGTCGGACCCGGGCACGGTGAGGACGTCGGGGGACGCCTCGAGCGCGGCGACCTGGCGCACGAGGTCGCGCGCGGCGGCGTGGTCGAGCGCCTGCGGGTCCACGGCGAGGCGGAACGTGCGCGTCACGCCGTCGGGCTCGAGCGCGGCGCGCGCGGCGGGCAGGGAGGCGGCCGAGAGCAGCCCGGCGACGACCGTCGTGCGGGCGTCCTCGCGTCCGTAGGCGCGCGGCCCGAGCAGCTCGGGGCGGGCGGTCCACGCCGCGTCCTGCGGGTCCAGCGCGACGAACACGCCCGTGACCAGCAGCGGGACGACGGTCCGGTCGGCGGTGGTCGCGGACACGGTGTCCCCGGCCCCGACGTCGAGCGCGTCCGCGACAGCCTCCGACAGCCCCACCTGGACGGCCAGGTCCGGCCCGGGGCGGCCGGGGGCGACGCCGTCCCGCCACCGGACCGCGGGCTCCTGCCCCGCCCACACGTACGCGAGCCGGAGCAGCCCGCCCGTCGGCAGCCCCGCGGTGCTGAGGTTCAGGTCGGAGCTCGCCGCGGACGCGACGGGCGGGTCGAGGACGGCGCCCAGCGACGCAGGCAGGGCGGCGTCGAGCGAACGTGCCACGTCGTCGACGCCGATCGTCGTGTCCGACTCGCCGGCCGTCGCGTCCGACGTGCCCGCGCCGTACCGGCTCGTGACCACGACGTCGGCGGCCGGGTCGGCCTGGGCGACCGCGGTGCGCACCGCGGTGTCGGCCCGCGCGGTCAGCAGCCGCGGGACGGCGTCGGTCACGGCCACCAGGAGCGCGACCACGACCGCGGTGACGAGCAGCGGCCACAGGTCGGCGCGGGCCCGGCGCCACGCCGCGCTCATGCGGCCGGGTCCGTGCGCAGGCGCGCGATCGTCGACCGTCGCACGGCGCGTGACGCGAGCGGCACGACGACCGCCGCGCACCCGAGCAGCAGCAGCACGAGCGCCGCCGTCTGCGCGGACCACGGCCACTGCGGTGCCGCGGCGGGCACCGGGACGAGCCCTTCGGGCGACACCGCGAGCAGCGGGCCGACGGCCCAGCACGTGAGCAGGCCCAGCAGCGCGCCGAGGAGCAGGGGAGCAGCGACGAGGAAGCCCTGCTCGGCGAGCACCGACGCGAGCACCGTGCGGCGGGGCGCACCCAGCCCGCGCAGCCGCGCGACGTCGAGCTCGCGCGCCTCGAGCGCGGCCGTCGCGTGCAGCGCGGTCCCCGCGAGCGCGAGGACGACGGCCGCGACGACGAGGAGCGCCGCGGCGGCCCGCTGCGCGGCACGCAGGGGCCCGTCGACGGCGTCGCGCACCACGGTCGCTCGCTCGACGACGGGCGTCATGCCCAGCCCGCCCAGGGTGGCGGCCGCGTCGGCACGGAGCTCGCCGCCCACCCACCACGCGTCGGTGAGGGGGGCGAGGTCGCCCACGCTGAGGGCGGCGCGGGACAGGGTGTCCACGTCGGCGAGCACCGCGGGTCCGCGCGGCTGGGACGGCACGTACGGCGTCACACGCTGCACGACGGCCTCGACGCGCGTGAGGCCGAGCGACACCTGGAGGCCGTCGCCGACGCCGATCCCCAGGTCGTCGACGAGGGGTGCCGACAGCACGACCGGCACCTCGGCGACGGGTGCGAACGCGAGCGCGGTCAGCGCACCGTCGGTCCAGTACAGGCCGGGCAGGTCGAGGCTCCCTGCGAAGGTCACGCGCACGCCGTCCGGCACGGCGTCGCCGCTGACGTCCGTGAGGGTCACGACGCCGAAGTCGTCGCGCGGCGGTGTGGCTGCCCACCACGAGGCGTCGGGTGCGGGCGTCGCGCCGCGCAGCGTCACGTCGAGCGTGAACCGGGGGGACCGCTGCCGGTCGGGGTCGCTCCCGACGGCCGAGAGGCGTGCGTCGACCGCCACGACGCGGGCGTCGGCCGGGACGTCGACGGGTGTCGTCGTGGTGGTGCCGTCGAGGGTCGCGGTGCCGACGGGGACCGCGGCCCGGGCACCGTCGGCGTCCTGCACGACGAGGGTCAGCGCGGCCTCGACCGTGACGTCCTCCCCGTCGACCTGGCTCGTCACGACGACGTCGGTCCGATCGCCGGCGACCTCGGCCCCGCCCGCGTCGTCGGCCGGCGCCAGCCCGGACGTCGCCTCCTCCCAGCCGCCCGACGGCAGACGACCGCGCAGCAGCGCGTCGGCGTCCCGGGTGTCGACCGCGACGAGCTGCACGGTCTCGTCGCCGCTGTGCGCACGCGAGCCGAGCACGGTCGGACGGGTCGTGACGGGGCTGACCCGCCCACCGGTGGCGTCCCGCACGACCGCCCCGGAGCCGAGGACGTCTCCCGGCGCAGGGACCGACAGGTCCGTCCCGACGCGCGCGGCGGCCTGGTCGCGCTGCGACTGCGTCCACGTCGCGGCGAACCCCACGCCGAACGTCGCGCAGGCGGTCGCGAGCACCAGGAGGAACGCCGCGGCGGCGCCCTGGCGGCGGCGTGCGACCCCCCAGGCGGCGAGCGGCAGCGTGAGCGTGCGGGCCGCACCGGCGCGGGCGTCGACGCGACGCGCGAGCAGCGCGAGGGGACGCAGCAGGAGCGCCGACCCGGCCAGGAGGCACACCACGGGGGCGGCGACGAGGACGGGGTCGACCACGGTGCCGGTGGCGACGCGGTGCGCGCGCAGCTGCAGGAACGCGAGGACGGCGAGCACGAGCAGCAGCAGGTCGGCACCCGAGCGTGCGACGACACCGACGCGGTCCTCCCGGCCGCGCGGCGACGCGGTGCGCAGCCACGGCAGCACGAGCAGCGCACCGAGCACGACCGTCACGGCGGCGACGCTCGCGACGAGCGGCACGAGGTCGCGCCCGGGGACGGCGGTCGGCCCGAGACCGACGGCGTCGGCGAGCGCGCGGTAGAGCACGAGCGCGAGGACCGTCGCGGGGCCGACGGCGAGCAGCGCGAGCGCGGCCGCCTCGGTTCCGGCCTGCGCGACGAGCCGCCGTCGACCCATGCCGCGCGCGGCGAGCAGTGCCGCCTCGGGTGCGCGGCGCCCTGCGACGAGCCGGGCGGCGAGCGTCACGGTCGTCGCGGCGAGGGCGGCGCCGAGCAGCGCGACGGCGAGCACGCCCGAGCCCGTGACGCGCCCCTGCTCGCGTGCCGCGCCGAGCGTCCGGGCGAACGGCCGGTCCACGACGACGTTCTGCGCGCGCTCCTCGAACGCGCTCTCGAGCTCGCCGGGCAGCTCGTCGACGGCGTCGCCCGCGCGTGCGAGGTCGACGGCTCCGGCTCGGGCGAGGTCGGGCTGCACGACGAGCGTGACCCGGCGCAGCGGGACACCGCCGGCGTCGATCCCGCCGGGCGTGACGACGAAGGGACCGTAGGCCGCGAGGTGGCCGCGGAAGTCGGGGCCGACGCCCGCACCGCGCAGCGGGTCCTGCTGCCAGGACGCGCCGGGACGGGGCGCGAACGTGCCGACGACGGTGACGTCGACCCCGGACCCGCCCGCCTCGGTCGCGAGCGTCGTCGTGCTGCCGACGTCGAGGCCGAGCGCTCCGGCCGCCGCGACGGGCAGCGCGGCTTCCCCGGGGGCGGTGGGCCACCGGCCGGCGACGACGGTGCCGCGCACGTCCGGGTCGTCGAGCTCGGCGAGGTAGCCGAGCCGGACCGGGCCGCCGTCCGCGGGCAGGTGCTGCATGATGCTGGACGCCCACGTGGTCCGCGTCGTCGGGAGGTCGCCGAACGGTGCCGTGAGCAGCGCGGTCGCGGTGGCGACGGCGTCCGACGCGTCACGCGCGGTCGCGGCGACGAGCGGGTCCACGTCGGGGTCGTCGGCGTCCTCGGGGAAACCGAGCGCGACGCCGACCTGCACGTCGGGCGCGGGCGCGTCGGACATCGCCAGCTGCAGCGCACGCTGCGGGGCCGCGGTCGTGAGCAGCACGCACACGCCGACGAGCGCCGACCCGGCGACCATGACGGCGAGCACCGCGGCGAGCACGGCCGCCTGCGCACGGCCCCGTCGCCAGACGTGCTCACCCACGCGCGACCGCCTCGACCACCCGGCCGTCGACGAGGTGGAGAGCCCGGTCCGCGAGCGCGATCATCACCGGGTCGTGCGTCGAGACGACCGCGGTCATCCCCTCGGCCTCGACGACGCCGCGGATCAGCGCCATGACGGCGAGGCCGGTCTCGCTGTCGAGCTGCCCGGTGGGCTCGTCGGCGACGAGGAGACGCGGCGACGAGGCGAGGGCGCGGGCGATGGCGACGCGCTGCTGCTGGCCGCCGGACAGCTCGTCGGGGCGCTGCTCGGCGTGCTCGGCGAGGCCGACGAGCTCGAGCAGCATCGCGACGCGACGCTCGCGCACGTCGACGGGTGCCTCGTGCAGCCGCAGGGGGACGCCGACGTTCTCCGCGGCGGTCAGCGCCGGCATGAGCCCGAACGTCTGGAAGACGAACGCGACACGGTCGCGGCGGAGCGTGGCCTGGCCGTCGTCGTCGAGCCCGGCGACGTCGACGCCGTCGACGTGCACGGTGCCCTCGTCGGGGCGGTCGAGCCCGCCGACGAGGTTGAGCAGCGTCGTCTTGCCCGACCCCGAGCGCCCGACGAGCGCGACGAGCTCCCCGGGGGCGACGTCGAGGTCGACGCCGCGCAGCGCGTGCACCGCGGACCGCCCGCTGCCGAACGTGCGGTGCACGCCGCGGACCTGCACCGCCGCGCCGGGCGTGGGGCTCACCGGGCACCGCCGTCGCGCCAGACGGCCAGGTGGTCGGCCTGGAGCACGAGCCGCACGCGGCTGGTGAGCGCGAGGGCCTCGCGGTACTCGCGCGGCACCTGCAGCCGGCCCGCGCGGTCCATGACGGCGTACTCCTCGTGCACGACGTCGCCGTCGGTCTCCCGGCGCAGGACCTCGCTGCTCGTGCGGCCGTCGCGGATCGCGACGGTCCGCTCGACGAGCGAGCTGACCGCGGAGTCGTGGGTGACGACCACGACGGTCGTGCCGGCCTCCCGGTTCACGGTGCGCAGCGTCTCGAAGACCTCCTGCGTGGTGGTCGTGTCGAGCTCGCCCGTGGGCTCGTCGGCGAGCAGGAGCTGCGGCGCGTTGGCCAGGGCCGTCGCGATGGCGACGCGCTGCTGCTCACCGCCCGACATCTCCTGCGGCCGGCGGTCGGCGACGTGCCCGACGCCCACGAGGTCGAGCAGCTCGTCCGCGCGCCTGCGCCGCTGCCGCCGGGGGACCGTCGTGATCGGCAGCGCCACGTTCTGCCGCGCGGTCAGGTAGGGCAGGAGGTTGCGGGACGTCTGCTGCCACACGAACCCGACCGTCCGGCGGCGGTACACGACCCGGTCGCGTGCGGGCATCGCCATGAGGTCCCATTGCCCGACCCGCACCCGGCCGGCGGTCGGGGCGTCCATCCCCGAGAGCACGCCGAGCAGCGTGGACTTGCCCGACCCGCTCGCCCCGACGACCGCGACCATCTCGCCCTCGTGCACCAGCAGGTCGAGCCCCTGCAGCGCCTGGACCTCGACGCTGCCGGACTGGTAGATCCGCACGAGGTTGTCGCACACGACGAGCGCGTCGTGCCCGTACTGCGCCGGGCGCGGGGCGCGGCCGCCCAGGGCTTCGAGCGTGCTCTCGGACACCGGCGGCTCCTCCCGTCATCGCGAACGTCCACCGCGCACAGTAGGCGTGTTCACGCTCACACGGGGCGCACACGCGTGGGTGACCCACGGACGCCGCCACGTCTGCGACGCGCGTGGGCCGTCACCGTGCGGTGGGCACGAGCCGCATACTCGGCAGATGACGTCCGTCCCGACCTCCGGTGGCGCGCCCGCCCAGCAGCGCGGACTGCGCCTCGACCCCGACCAGCCCCGGGTGCTGCACGTCGAGGGCGACGTCGACGTGCACGCCGTGCTCCGCCTCGCCGAGGCGCGCGGGTCCGACCGTCTGACGCTCGGACGTGACCTCGCGGCCGCGGGCGTGCGCGAGGCGGAGCTCACGCGTGCGACGTTCATCGACTCGTCCGTCATCGCGCTCCTGCTCGCCGTGTCGTCCCACCAGCCGCACGGGCGCCTGAGCCTGCGGGGCGCGAACGGCAGCCCGCTCATGGCGCTCGAGGCGTCCCGGGTCCAGCCCATGTTCGACCTGGTCGACGTCGGCCCGGCGCTCTGAGCAGCAGGCCGACATCGGCCGAGCACCGGCCGGCACCGTCCGGAGCGGGCGTCGCGCGCCATCGTCCCTGGTTCCCGTGCGGGTCCGCCGCTAGCGTGGCGACCACCGAGGTCCACGCCGAGCGGGGGAGGACCGCCCATGCGATCCGTCGTCGTCACGGGCGCGTCGACCGGCATCGGCCGCGCGACCACCGCAGCGCTCGTCGCCGCGCGCTTCCACGTGTGGGCGACCGTCCGCCGGCCCGACGACGCCGCGAGCCTGCGGCTCGACCACGGGGACGCCGTCAGCCCGCTCCTCGTCGACATCACCGACGACGACGCCGTGCGTGCCGCGGGGGACGAGGTCCACGCCGCCGGACCGCTGTACGCCCTGGTCAACAACGCCGGTGCCGCGCTTCCCGGGCCGCTCGAGCACCTGCCGCTCGACGTGCTCCGCCGCCAGCTCGAGGTCAACCTCGTCGCCCAGCTGGGTGTGACGCAGGCGATGCTGCCCGCCCTGCGCGCGAGCCGGGACGCCGGCAAGGACGCACGGATCGTGATGATCGGGTCGATCGGCGGTCGCGTCGCCGGGCCCGTCCTCGGCGCCTACAGCGCGGCCAAGTTCGGCGTCGTGGGCCTGACGGGGTCGCTGCGTGCCGAGCTCGCGCCGTCGGGCATCCGTGTGCTGCTCGTCGAGCCGGGCGCGATCGCCACGCCCATCTGGTCACGCGGCGCGGCCGCCGGCCAGCTCGTCGCGGACGCGATGCCACCCGAGGGGCTCGCGCGCTACCGCGGCCAGATCGACCACGCCCTGGCGAACGCGCGTCGCAGCGCGGTACGCGGTGCGCCGCCCGAGCGCGTCGCGGACGTCGTCGTGCGCGCGCTCCTCGACCGGCACCCGGCCCCGCGCCGCGTCGTCGGCCGGGACGCCCGGGTCGCCGCCGCGATGGTGCGCCTGCTGCCGCACCGTGCGGTCTACGCCCTCACCGCGGCCCGCCGCTGAGCGTGCGGCCTGCGCGACGGTGCGGCCCCGTCGGCGCGGACGGCGTCGACGACCTGCCGCTCGGTCGCGACGCGCACGCTCGCCGGCCGCCGGGGACGGTGCGCGGACGCTGCCGTCGGCGCGCGCCGGGCCGACGTCCGCCGGACCAGTGCCGGTGGCCCTTCGGCACGGTGAGGACGTCGGTGACGTCGACCTCGAAGCTGCCGACGGGGGGGTGAACACGCTGCCGGTCGGGTCGGAACGCGACGGACACCACGGCGCGCAGCTCTGCCTCCGCCAGGGCGCGCAGGTGGTCGAGCGCTCCAGGTCCGCCGACGAGACGGCCGGTGCCTCACACCCCGTCGGGTTCGACGTCGACGCTGTTGATCCATCCGTCGGCGGCTCGGGCACGGGGGCGACTCCCGGGAGGTCCCCGGGGGGCCGTCGCGGAAGGGATCAGCAAAGCGTCGGCCCCCGGGGGTAGCGGGCACTACCGGTGACGGCCCGCCCGGTCATGGGGTCACCGGGGCGAGGTGGGCGACGACGAACGCGGGCGGCTCGGTGATTTCACTCCCGGACAACGGGAAAGGGGCCGTCCCCGAACTTCGGAAACGACCCCTGACCTCAGGTTATATCGGTCGGGCTGACAGGATTTGAACCTGCGACCCCTTGACCCCCAGTCAAGTGCGCTACCAAGCTGCGCCACAGCCCGATGGCCCCCGCAGGGGCCTCGGAAACTCTACCTCACCGGGGCGGGGTGCCCGTCCACCCGTTTCAGGGCCGCGCGTCGGCGCGCCTCACCCCTCGAACGGCCAGAACGGCCGCACCTCGACGCGCCCGAAGCGGGCCATGGGGTGCCCGGCCGCGATCCGCAGCGCGTCGTCCAGCGACCCGCACTCGACGACGTCGTACCCGGCGATGTGCTCGGCGGTCTCGGCGAAGGGGCCGTCGGACACGAGCGTCTCGGAGCCGCGCACGCGGACGGTGCGGGCGTCGGACACGGGCCGCAGGCGGTCGCCGTGCAGGCGGGCGGACCCGGTCTCGTCGAGCCACTCCTGGATGCGGTCGCCCTCGGGGGTGTACGGCTCGCCGGTCGGGTCGGTGCAGATGAGCAGCATGTAGCGCATGGTGGTTCTCCGTCGCTCGCAGGAACCGGGCGGCGGTGGCCCGGCGGACGACCCCATGACGGGCGAGCCGCGCCGGGATCGACAACGTGCACGTCCGTGCAGCGCGATTGACCCTGTCACGGCCCGGTCCTAGCGTCGAGCCGCCGGCCAGCCGAGGGTCGTCTGGCCCGCCCAGGAGGCCGCCATGCTCTCCGACTTCGACGCCATCCCCGTCCTCGCGGTCACCGACCTCGAGAAGGCGCGCGCGTTCTACGAGACCACGCTGGGGTTCACCAGCGCGGGGGACGCCGCGGAGGGCGTGGTGTACCGGGCGGGCACCGGTCAGTTCCTCGTGTACCCCTCGGGCTACGCGGGCACCAACCAGGCGACGGCGATCTCCTTCCAGCTGTCGGCGGACCGGTTCGACGCCGAGGTCGCGGACCTGCGCGACCGGGGCGTCGCCTTCCAGACCTTCGACGTGCCCGAGGGCACGTGGCAGGACGGGGTGCTGGTCTCGGGCGAGATGAAGGCGGCCTGGTTCGCGGACCCGGACGGCAACATCCTCAACGTCGAGACCGGCGCGGAGGGCTGAGCGTCACGGGCCGACCTGCGACCCGTCCGGTGCGACCGCGTACCAGACCTGGTTCGCGCCCTGGCCGTTGACGTCGCCGGGCGCCTCGTCCTGCGCGAACAGGTAGACAGGCCGGCCGTCGATCGTCACCTGGTACTCGCCGTCGGGCGTCTCGATGGTGCCGAGCTCACCGGTGACGCCGTCGGCGACGACGTCCTCGGACTCCGCGTAGACGGGCGGCCAGGCCGTGAGGCAGTCGCCCGTGCACGCGCTCGTACCCGAGCCGGGGGTGTCCTTGAGGAAGTAGTAGACGGTCATGCCGTCCTTGTCGACGACGATCGAGCCGAGGCTCGTGTCGGCCGTCATGAGGTCGGCCGCGCCCGCCGAACCGTCGTCGGAGGGTGTCGACTCCGTCATCTCGTCGGTGGTCGCCTCGGTCTGCGCGCCGGTGTCGTCGCCGGAACCCGAGCAGCCGACCAGCGTGGCGGTCGCGACGAGGCCGAGGGTGGTGAGCAGGATGGTGCGTCGCACGGTGGTCCCCTTTCCCCGGGGAGCGGGCCCGCGCCGGACGGTGCGGTGTCGCGGGCTCCCCGTGGAGTCCACGGGCGGGTGAGGTCTCGGGTTCACCTGAACCCGGAGCGGGTGCCGTCCGTGGTGTGGGTGACAGGACGGGAGGTGGGGCGCGCGTGGACGACGACGCGGACGAGCTGCTGCGCGCTCTGCACGCGGCCTACGCCCGGCCGCTGCACCACTACGTCGTGCGGCTCACGGGCGACCACGAGCTCGCGCAGGACGTCGTGCAGGAGGCGATGGTGCGGGCGTGGCGACACCCCGAGGTGATGGCCCGGGACGACGACGCGGCGCGCGCCTGGCTGTACCGGGTGACGCGCAACCTCGTGATCGACGACCGGCGCAGCGCCCGGCACGTGCGCGAGCACATGACGGAGCAGACGCCCGACGTCCCGACGCCCGACGGCACGCAGGCCGTGCTCGACGCCTGGCTCGTCGCGGACGCGCTCACGGGCCTGTCCGCCGAGCACCGGGCCGTGGTCGTCGGGGCGTACTACGGGGGGCGGTCGGTCGCGGAGCTCGCCCGCGAGCACCAGATCCCGGAGGGCACCGTGAAGTCGCGGCTGCACTACGGGCTGCGCGCGCTGCGGCTCGCGCTGCAGGAGAGAGGGGTGACGTCATGACCGGCCGCGACAGCGCCGACCGACCCGACCTGCCCGCGGACGACACGTTCCGCGAGTGGGACGCGGCGTACGTGCTGGGGGCGCTCGGACCGTCGGACCGGCGACGGTTCGAGGACCACCTGGCGGTCTGCGACGCCTGCCAGGACCGTGTCGCCGAGCTCGCCGGGATGCCGGGACTCCTGCGGGCGCTGCCGCCCGACCAGGCCGCCGCGCTCCTGGCCCCCGAGCCGTCCGAGGTCACCGACACGGAGGTCGTCGACCTCGCGGCGGTCGCCGGCCGCGCGCGCTCGGCACGCCGTCGCCGCCGGCTCGCGACGATCGCGACAGCCGCCGCGGTGGCCCTCGTCGGGGCCGTCGGGGGCGCGTGGGTCGCGCCCACCGTCGCACCCGCCCCGGTGACCGCCCAGGCCGCGCACCTCGCGCTGCGGCCGGTCGGGGGCGTCGACGTGACCGCGAACCTCACGATGCAGCAGAAGAACTGGGGCACGCGCCTCGACTGGTCGTGCGAGTACCCGGCGCCGCCGGCCGACTACACGCTCGTGTACGAGCTCGTGCTCGTCGAGGGCGACGGGACCGCGACGGTCGTCGCGACGTGGTCGTCGCACAGCGGCCAGGCGCGCGGGCTGGGGGCGTCGTCGAGCATCCCGGCCGACGACATCGCGCGCGTCGAGATCCGGCTGCAGGGCGCGGAGGACCCGCTGGCAGCGGCGACGACCTGAGGGGCGACGTCACCGTCGCGCCCGGCCTGGACCGTTCGGCGGCGGCCGCGACGGGTCGAGGTCGCTCCCGCGCGGGCGTCGCCGCCCACCGCTCAGCCCGTGGCGACCTCGTCGTCGGCGACGACCAGCGGTGTGCCGCCGGTGATCGCGACGAGCTCGTCGAACGTCGTCGGGAAGACCGAGTGCGGCGTCCCGCCGGCGGCCCACACCTGCGGGTGCTCGTCGAGGGCGACGTCGACGACCGTCTCCAGCGGCGCCGGGTGCCCGACGGGAGCGACGCCGCCGATCGCCTGACCGGTCGCGGCGCGCACCTGCTCGGGTGTCGCGCGGGCGATCCGCTCACGCCCGAGCCGCTGCGCGAGCCCGACGGTGTCGACGCGGTGCCGGCCGCTCGTCAGCACCAGCAGCGGCTCGCCGTCCGCGAGGAAGACGAGGCTGTTCGCGATCGCGCCGACGGGGCAGCCGAGCGCGGCGGCGGCCTCGGCGGCCGTCCGCGCCGAGTCAGGCAGGACGGTGACCTGCCCGGTGACACCGGCGGCGTGCAGGGCGTCGGCAACGCGGCGGGCGGACGGGGGCAGGGTCTCGGTCACGGGAGCTCCGGTCGGGGACGACGGCGGCGCGGCTGCAGCCGCACGTTGGGCAGGGCGGGGGCGGGGATGCGCTCGGGTCCGTGGCCGACGACCGACCCGAACCGCTCGGCGGCGTCGGGCGACTCCCATGCGGCGCGCGCGGCGGAGATGTCGGCGTGCGACCGGCCGACGAAGTTCCACCACATGACGAGGTCGTGGTCGAACGGCTCGCCGCCGAGGAGCATCAGGCGGGCACCCTCGGCACCGGCACGCACCACGACCTGGTCGCGACCGTCGCCGAGGTAGAGCAGCGGCCCGGGCGCGACATCCACGCCGGCGACGGTCGCGTGACCGCCGAGCACGAGCACGGCGTGCTCGAACCCGCGCTCGAGCGGCAGCACCACGTCGTGGCCGGGGTCGACGACGACGTCGGCGCCGAGCAGCGGCGTGTGCACGCGCGCGCGTGACCGGGCGCCGTCGATCCCGCCGACGAAGACGGTCGCGCGTGCCCCGCGTGCCTCCCACACCGGCAGGTCCGCGACCTGCTCGAAGGACGGCGCGCCGTCCGCGACGTCGTCGGGCAGCGCGACCCACAGCTGGACCCCGTGCAGCGGTGCGGCGTCGCCGAGCGTGAACTCCGAGTGCGCGACGCCGTGGCCCGCGGTCATGAGGTTGAGCTGCCCGGGACGCACGACGACCTCGGACCCGACCGAGTCGCGGTGCAGGATGTCTCCCACGAGCGGCCACGTCACGGTCTGCAGCGCGGTGTGCGGGTGGGGGAGCACGCGCATGTCGACGGACTGCGGCCCCATCTCGTCGAGGAAGCACCACGCGCCGACCAGCGGGAGCGCGCGCTGCGGGAGAGTCCGGCGCACCTGCATCGCCCGCACGCCGCCCAGCGGGACCTCGCGTGCCTCGTGCAGCTCGGTGACGGGGCCGCGCATCCCGAGCGCCTCGCACAGCGCCTCCTCCGGGCGGACCTCCAGGTTCGTCATGGCTCCACTGTGCACGACGCGCCGATCTGCCGGGTGCACCACGCCTGGCACGCCGACCTGCCGGTGGCACCTCACACCCGGCGCGCCCCGGACGTCTGCACACTGTGGGCGTGAAGCAACCGTTCGAGCGGGTCGTCGTGGAGCACGGCGCGACGGTGCTGCGCGTCTGCCGGTCGGTCGTCGGACCGGTCGACGCCGACGACGCGTGGTCCGAGACGTTCCTGTCGGCGCTGCGTGCCTACCCGGACCTGCCGGCCGACGCGAACGTCGAGGCGTGGCTCGTCACGATCGCCCGGCGCCGCTCGATCGACGTGGCCCGGCGCACCGCCCGGCAGGCCGTCCCGGTCGCCGAGCTGCCCGAACGCACCGCGCCGGCCGACGGGCGCGACCTGGACCTGTGGGCCGCGCTGGCCGCGCTGCCGGACAAGCAGCGGCGGTCGGTGACCTACCACCACCTCGGCGGGCTGCCGTACGACGAGGTCGCGTCGCTGCTCGGCGGGACGTCGGCCGCGGCGCGACGGGCGGCGGCCGACGGGGTCGCGACGCTGCGCCGCACGTACCCGCGCTTCGCCGAGGAGGGAGAGCAGTGATGACGGACGCACGAAACCCTGCGACGGGGGAGCATCTGGCGCGGCTGCACGCCGGGCTCGTGGCACGGGCCGCCGAGGACGGGCTGCTCGACGTCGCCTACCGCACGGTCGACAGCCCCGTCGGGCCGCTGCTCCTGGCACGCACGCCCGCGGGCGTCGTCCGCGTGGCGTTCGCCGTCCAGGACCACGACGCGGTGCTCCAGGACCTGGCGGTGCGGGTCAGCCCGCGCGTGCTCGAGGCCCCGCACGCGCTCGACGACGTGGCACGCGAGCTCGACGAGTACTTCGCCGGGTCACGGCTGACGTTCGACGTCCCGGTCGACCTGCGCCTGACCGCCGGGTTCCGCCGCTCGGTCGTCGAGCACCTGCCGGACATCCCGTACGGCCGTACGGCCTCGTACGCGCAGGTCGCGGCGTCGGCGGGGAGTCCGCGTGCCGTCCGCGCGGTCGGCACGGCGTGCGCGCTCAACCCCGTGCCGCTCGTCGTCCCGTGCCACCGCGTCGTCCGGTCCGACGGCAGCCCTGGTCGGTACGCGGGCGGGGACGCGGCGAAGCACGCGCTGCTCGAGCTGGAGGCGCGCGTCGGACGTGCGGCGTAGCGTCGGGCGCATGTGCCGGAACATCACGACGCTGCGCGGGCTCGAGCCGCCCGCGACGACCGAGGAGATCGAGGCGGCCGCCCGCCAGTACGTGCGGAAGGTCACGGGCGTGCAGTCGCTCAGCGACGCGACACGCGACCCGTTCGAGGCCGCCGTCGCGGAGATCGCGGCGATCACCGCGCGCCTGCTCGACGAGCTGCCCGCCCGCCGCCAGCCGCCCGCGACCGTGCCGCCGCTGCGCCGTCCCGAGGTCCAGGCGCGCATCGCCGAACGGATCGCGGCGCGCGAGGCGCACGAGCGTGCGCACGAGCTCGGCCTGCCGCACACCCACGAGGACGACGACCTGCACGACGACCTCGACGAGGTCGCGGCCGCCCGCTGACGGGACCGGACGCGTCCCGCCGACACGGACGTGCTGCACGACCGCGGCGTGAAGATGTGTCGCGCCTGACGCCACGTCCCTTCCGCACGCATGGGCGGCGGCGCGCGCGTCGGGCTGTCGCGGCCGCAGCTGGCGGGGACGTCAGGACAGCGGGTCGGTGACCTCGCCGGCGACGACGTGCGCGGCGACGAGCCGGGGGATCCCCGGGGGAGCGACGGCCGACAGCGCGAGGAAGCGCGCCTCCGCCCGGTGCAGCCGGATGTGCTCGTCGAGCGTCCACGTCGGACCGTTGGTGAGCTGCATGCCGCACGCGCACGCGATGGTGACGCGCCCGTCGGGCGTGGTGTCGACGAGCCCGACGGTGGTGTGGTCGGTCGCGGCGCGCACCTTGGCGCGGCGCATCTCGGCGCTCACCGGCACGACCGGCGTCGCCGCGTCGTGGACGGTCATGGGGTTCCTCAGTGGTCGGTGGCGACCCGCTCGTCGACGAGCTGGTCGAGCTCGAACGACTCGTCCCAGTGCGCGCCGCCGAGCGACGGCATCATCGCACGCAGCTGCGGGCGCCAGCCCTCGACGCGCTCGGGGAAGCAGCGGTCCAGCAGGTCGAGCATGGTCGCGACGGCCGTCGACGCGCCGGGGGAGGCGCCGAGGAGGCCGGCGATCGAGCCGTCCGCCGACGTGACGAGCTCGGTGCCGAACTCGAGCACCCCGCCCTTCTTCCGGTCGCGCTTGATGACCTGCACGCGCTGGCCGGCGGTGATGAGCTCCCAGTCGCGCGGGTGCGCGGTGGGCATGAACGCGCGCAGCGTCCGCAGGCGGTCGGTGTCCGTCGCCGTGACCTCGCTGACCAGGTACTTCAGGAGGTCGAGGTTCCGCACGCCGACGGCGAGCATCGGGATCAGGTTGTCGGGGCGGATCGACTTCAGCAGGTCGAGCCACGAGCCGTGCTTGAGGAACTTCATGCTCCAGCCCGCGTAGGGGCCGAACAGGAGCGCGGTGCCGCCGTCGACGACGCGCGTGTCGAGGTGGGGGACGGACATCGGCGGGGCGCCGATGTCCGCCTTGCCGTACACCTTCGCCTGGTGCCGGGCGACGATCTCAGGGTTGGTCGTGCGCAGGAACTGCCCGCTGATCGGGAAGCCCGCGAAGCCCTTCGCCTCGGGGATGCCCGACTTCTGCAGCAGGGGCAGCGCGCCCCCGCCGGCGCCGATGAACACGAAGCGGGCACGCACGCGGCGGGCCCTCCGGTTGCCGTTCCAGCGGCGGTCCTTGACGCGCAGCGTCCAGGCGCCGTCGCGGCCCTGGCGCAGGCGCGTGACCTCGCTCTCGACGTGCAGACGTGCGCCGCGCTGCTGGGCGTCGTCGAGCATCGAGCGCGTGAGGGCGCCGAAGTCGACGTCCGTGCCGGAGCTCGCGCGCGTCGCGGCGACGGGCTCGGCCGGGTCGCGGTCCTCGACCAGGAGCGGCGCCCAGGCGGCGATCGTCGCCGGGTCGGCGCTGAACTCGAGGTCGGAGAAGAGCGGGTGCGCGCGCAGCGTCTCCCACCGGCGGCGCAGGTAGTCGACGTTCGCCTCACCGCGCACGAACGTCATGTGCGGGGTCGACGAGAGGAAGCCCGTGCCGCCGGGGAGGCGGCCGTTCGTGGCGAGGTGGTTCCAGAGCTCGCGCGAGAGCTCGAACTGCTCGTTGATCGTGACGGCCTTGGTGATGTCGATCGAGCCGTCGGCGCGCTGCGGCGTGTAGTTGAGCTCGCAGAGGGCGGCGTGGCCGGTGCCCGCGTTGTTCCACGGGTTCGACGACTCCGTCGCGACCTCGGCCCGGCGCTCGTGGATCTCGACGGTCCACGTCGGCTCGAGCGTCGTGATGAGCGCGGCGAGGGTCGCGCTCATGATCCCGCCGCCGACGAGGACGACGTCCACTGTCTCTTCGCGATGCGCCACGATTCGAGCGTATGTCGACGTCGAGAATCTCTACAGCGAGGAACGTGTGACCTTCGTCTCTCTCGTCCCATGACTTCGGGGAGATCGTGGGACGACCGACGGGGGCGACGGGCCGCCGTGGTGCGCGGCCCGCCGCCCCCGTCGGGTGGAGCGGCGAACGTCGGTGCCGGTCGCGGGCCTCAGCCCGCCGTGCAGGCCGTCCCGTTGAGCGTGAACACCGTCGGCTTCGGGTTGCTGCCCGCGTGCGAGCCGTTGAACCCGATGTCGACGCTGCCCTTCGCGGCGATCGTGCCGTTCCACGGCGCGTTCGTCACGACGACGGACTGGCCGGTCTGCGTGAAGGCGCCCGACCACCCGTTGGTCACCTGCTGCGACGACGGGAACGTGAACGCGAGCGTCCACCCGTTCATCGGCGCCGAGCCGTTGTTGGTGATGCGGAGCGACGCCGTGAACCCGGTGTTCCAGTCGTTCGTCGTGTACCGCACGGAGCAGCCCGTCGGCTGGACGGTCGGGGTGACGGTGGGTGTCACCGTCGGCGTCGGCGTCGGCGTCGGCGTGACGGTCGGGGTCGGCGTGACCGTCGGGGTCGGCGTGACGGTGGGCGTCACCGTCGGCGTGACGGTGGGCGTCGGCGTCACCGTCGGCTCGGTGCCCGAGGTGTTCCCGACGACGATCCCGCGCCCGTTGGTGCCGACGTAGACGCGCCCGAACACGTCGGGGTCACCGGTGATCGCGGCGCCCGTCCAGGCGTACTGGTGCTCGTCGTCGTTGATCCGCACCCATGTCGCCCCCGCGTCCGTCGAGCGGAAGAACCCGCGCACGCCGTTCAGCTTCGACGTCGTGTAGACCGCGGGGTACGTCGCACCCGGAGCCGCCTTGCCGAAGCCGACCGCGCCGCCGTCCTCGAACCCGGCGAGCTTCGTGAACGTCGCGCCCGCGTCGGTCGACCGCCACAGGCCGGTCTCACCCGCGAGCCAGACGTGGCCCTCGTACCCGGGAACCGCCCCGAACCGGATGTTGCCCGTGGTCGGGAAGCCGGTGGCCGTCGACGCGGTGAAGGACGCACCGCCGTCCGTGGACCGGTAGAACCGGCCGTCGCCGAACGCGTAGAACTTCTGCGCGTTCACGCGGTCGGCCTCGACGCGCGCACCCGCGGGGACGCCCGTCGACGCGGTCCACGACGAGCCGAGCGTGGTCGAGCGGTGCACCCCGGTCCCGGCCGGGCTCCAGACGATCGTGCCGCCGTCGGCGGACATCGCGACGGTCCCGCCGCCGGTCACGCCCGCCGGCTGCTGGCCCGCCCACCACGACGAGCCGGACGAGGTCGAGACGCCGATGTGCGACTCGACGGTCCCGTCGACGGCCTGCCCGACGCGGACCATCGTCGCGGGCTTCGCCTCCGCGAAGTCCACGCCCGTCACGGAGCCGTGGTACGGCTGCGTGTACATCTGCGCCGGCACCTTGGTGATGTCGGTGTGCACGAACCCGCCGATGTCGCCGAGCCCGGAGACGAGCTGCACCGGTCCCGGGGGAGCCGCGAGGTCGAGCACGGCCGTCTCCTCGATGCCCTGCGCCTTGACGCCGATCTTGACCTTCCCGCCCGTGTCCCACGCGGTGAGGTTGCTGCCGCCGTAGACCGTCGCGCCGGTGCCGTAGAGGAACTTGTCGGAGTCGAACGGGTCGATCTCGAAGGACTCCGTCATCCAGCCGAGCTTGACGAGCGGCTCGCCCACGGGCGCGGACGTCTTGCCGAACGTGAGCCACGGCGCACCCGAGTAGTCGAGGTCGTAGCGCAGGTCGCGGTTCGGGTAGCCGGCCCAGTCCCAGATCCGGCTCCAGGTCGCGCCCCGGTCGGTGCTGCGGAACACGATGATGTCCGGCCACCAGGAGATCTGCGTGACGACCATGAGCGTGTCGGGGTCCTGCCGGTCGATCGTCAGGCCCGAGTAGCCGAAGTACTGGTCGCTGCTGGACGACGGGACGGGGGAGATGCTCGTCCACGTGCCGGTCGTGGTGTCCAGGCGCCAGACGTCGCCGTGCCCGCCGTCGTACGGGCCGCCCGTGTCGCTGGTCGCGAGGTAGAGCTGCTTGCCCTTCGCGTCGTAGACGCCCTTGTGCGCGATGTACCCGGTCGGCTGGCCGGGGATCCGCTGCCACGTCGCACCCGCGTCGGTCGACCGGTAGACGGTGTTCTCCTTGTCGGCGACGCCGACGTAGATCGTCTTCGTCGGCGAACCCTTGGTGCCGCTCGACGGGTCGAACGTCACCCACACGACGCCCTGGTTGCTCGTCAGGTAGTCGTTGGTGGACGTGGGGTCCTGCACGTAGTTGCCGGGGTTGGTGAATGCGCTCACCTTGGCCCACGTGACGCCCGAGTCGGTGCTGCGCCACAGCCCGTTGCCGCTCTCGGTGCCGAGGTAGAGCACGCGGTTGTCGTTCGGGTCGACCTGCAGGCGCTCACCCATGCCGCGTCCGGGCATGTTGCCGCCGACCTTGAACGGCAGCATCGTCTTCTGCCAGGTCTCCCCGCGGTCCGAGGACCGCAGGACCGCGCCGTTCTGCGGGTCCCACGAGTTCGTGTAGGTGCCGACGGCTGCGTAGACCTTGTCCGGGTCCACCGCGTCCGTCGCGAGGCTGAGGACGCCGGTGTGGCTCCACTCGTCCCAGCCGATGTGGTCCAGCAGGGGGACCCACCGCTGGGTGGCCTGGTCGAGGCGGTACGCCCCGCCGATGTCGGTGCGGGCGTAGACGAGACCCTTCTCCGACTGGTTGTAGACGATGCCGGGGACGAACCCGCCGCCGACGACCTCGACGTTGCCCCAGGTGTACGAGGGGGCGGCCGCGGTCGCGGGGGAGCCGAGGGCGGCGACGGCCGTGCCGGCGCCGGTGACGAGTGCGGCCGCGAGGACGGCGCCGGCGAGGCGTCGTGGCGGGCGGCCCGGTCTGGCGGGGGAGGTTCGAGCAGGGACGCGCATCCGCTGCACTCCTTCGTGAAGGCGGTGGTGTGCCCGCCGGGCGAGGGTTGCCCGGCCGGTCGACCCCGTCGCCGGACGGCCTCGGGAAGGGCTCCGGGCGACGGGTGGCCGCACGGTATCGAAGCGCTTCGAGAGCCGGTCAGAGCACGAAACCTTTCGCACGCTGCCCGACCGGAGGACCGGGGCCTCGTCCAGCCCTCGACGCGTCGCGGGTCATCCGGTGGTCCGCAGGTGCGACAGCGGGGGAGCAGCGGTAGAAACCTCCCATGAGCCGCGACCTGACCTCCGACCCCGCCGCCGAGCATCTCGCCGAGCCTCCGCTCCCGGAGGCCGAGCTGGCCGCCGCCGACGCGCGCTCGGGCGGCGACCCGACGCGGGCCCCGCGGTCGCTGCACGCCGTCGAGATCGAGGCCGACGACGAGGCCATCGCGAGCAGCGACGACTGGGACGACCCGCAGCGCCTCTGACGGGATCCGACGACCGGCCGGACCGCGCGCCCGACGCGGACGAGGCTCCCCACCGAGAGCACGGCACGTGCGTGCCGGTCTCGGTGGGGAGCCTCGTCGTCGTCTCCGGACCTGCTCAGCTCCCGGCGACGCCCTCCGGGCCGATCTCGCGGCGGAGCTCGTACCCGTCGGCACCCTGCAGCACGGGGATGCCGTCAGGCGCCGCCGCGGCGGCCCGCTCGGCCGCCCGTGACTCGGGGGTGGGCGCCGGGAGGCCGTGCGCGAGCACGTGCTCGCTGAAGGTGAGCTGCCGCAGCAGGATCGCGCGCACGTGGTCCGGGTGGTGCGTCGCCGCACCCGCGTAGATCTCTGGGTCGCGCTGGCCGTCGTCGCCGACGAGGACCCACCGCACGTCGGGCAGCTCGTGCACGAGGCGTCTCAGCTGGGTGACCTTGTGCGCCGGGCCGCTGCGGAACCAGCCGGTGTTGGTCGGTCCCCAGTCCGTGAGGAGCAGAGGACCGGCCGGGTAGCCGTGCCGCTTGAGGAACCGCGAGATCGCGGGCGCCGCGTTCCACGCACCGGTCGACAGGTACACCACCGGCATCCCCGGGTGGCGTCGGCGCAGCTCGGCGTACAGCTCCGCCATCCCCGGCACGGGTTCACGCGCGTCCTCGTTGCGCACGAGCACGTTCCACGCCGCGACCAGCGGACGCGGCAGACGGGTCACCATGACCGTGTCGTCGATGTCGCTCACGAGGCCGACACGGACCGCCGGGTCGATCACGAGCACGGGCGCCTGCGCGCTCGCACCGTCCTCGGTCGTGAGCTCGACGTGGTGCCATCCCGGCGCCAGGTCGGACTCGAGCCGGACGTCGAGGTAACCCCCGCGGTCCGACACCACGGAGTGCTCGTGGCCGCCGGCGCGCACGCGCAGCGTCACCCCCGCGACCTGGGCCGTCGCGAAGGACCGCCAGCCGCGCGTCGACGGCGGCTCGGCCGCGTCGATGTGCGCGTCGGCACCGGCACCCGGCAGCTCGCGGTCCGGGAGCTCGGGCGGGGCCAGGAGCGTGCGCGCCATGACCCGGACCCAGCCGGGGGCGCCGTAGCCGGCGAACGGCTCGATCCGGACGGTCCAGCCCCGGTGACGCATCTGGTGCGCGACGGCACGGTCGAACGCGTCCTCGAGCCGGGCCGCGACGTGCAGGCGGCGTGTCGGGCTCGGCGGCTGCGACCCGGCGCCCGTGGCGCGGTGGCCCGGACGTGCCGCACGGAGCACCGCGCGGTCGTCCGCGGGGTGCTCCGTGCGGGTGGTCACGCCGATGCCTTGTCCTTCGCCCGGGCCTTGTCGGCCGACGCCTTCTCGCCCTGGGCCGACGCGGTGCTCAGCGCGCCGCCCGCCGACTCGAGGTGCGCGCGCACGAACCAGTGGAACAGCTCGAGCTCGTGCAGGTGGCCGATGAGCAGGTCGTTCGTGACGTCGTCGAGCTCCTCGGTGTCCTTCGCCGCCTGACGGTGGTCCGTGATGACGCCGACGTACACCTCGTCGAGCGCGCCGAGGTGCGCGATCGCGCTGTCCCGGCCGATCGCGTAGTCGTCCCAGGTGCGCGCCTCGACGAGCGCGCCCGGGGTACCGACAGGGGCGACACCGAGGGTCGCGATGCGCTCGGCGATCGCGTCGACCATGAGACGCACGGCGTCGACCTGCGGGTCGATCATCTCGTGCACCGCGATGAAGTGCGGGCCCACCACGTTCCAGTGGATGTGCTTGAGCGTGAGGGCGAGGTCGTTGAGCGCGTTGAGCCGCTGCTGGAGGATCTCGGCGGCCTTCGCGCCGTCCTCGGGCGTGAGCGACGGGACCGTGTACTTGGGCAGCGAACGTGCCATGAGGGGACTCCTCCTTCAGCTCGTGACCACCGGGCGAGGTCTTGCCCGGGTGTCCGTCCACGCTGCCGCAGGACCGGCCCCCTCGCCAGCGGAACGGGCGGTCACCCGAACGGGTCGCCGTCGCGCTCGAGCCGGTCGGCGACCTCGTCGGGACCGAGCTGCGCGAGCCCGGGGCCGATCTCGTCCCACCAGCGCGGTGCCGCGACGCGCGGCTCGTCGCGGCCGCGCAGCGAGTACGGCGTGATCGTCGTCTTGGCCGGGTGGTTCTGCGACCAGTCGATGAGCACCTTGCCGCCGCGGACGTCCTTGCGCATGACCGCGACGACCAGCGACGGGTGCTGCTTCGCGACCGCGAACGCGAGGTCGCGCGCGTACTGCCGGACCTCCGGAGCGGTCCTCCGGCCCGGCAGGCGCGCGTAGAGCTGCATCCCCTTGCTCCCCGACGTCACCGGGACCGTCTCGTCCAGGCCGTCCTCGCGCAGCCGGTCCGCGACGAGGTGCGCGACCCGGGCGCACTCGTCGAGGCCCGCCGGCGCACCCGGGTCGAGGTCGATCACGAGCCGGTCGGGGTTCCGCACGCCGCCGCGCGGCCCGACGGTCCACTGCGGCGTGTGCAGCTCGAGCGCGCCCTGGTTGGCGCACCACACGAGCCCGGCGAGGTCGTCGACGAACGGCAGCTCGAGCATCGTGCCCTCGCCGTCGTCGTTGTTCGGCGCCGCGGGCAGCGTCTGGCGGCGCAGCCAGTCGGGCGCCCCCCGCGGCACGTTCTTCTCGAAGAACTTCTCGCCCGCGACGCCGTCGGGCCAGCGGATCCGCGTCACGGGCCGCTCGTGCAGCTGCGGCAGCAGCGCAGGCGCGACGCGCACGAGGTAGTTCATGACCTCGGCCTTCGTCGTGCCCGTACCGGGGTACATGACCTTCTCGAGGTGGGTGACGCGGACCTGCCGCCCGTCCACCTCGACCATCTGCCGCTCCGGCGTCACTGCTGCTCCCAGGGGTCGGGGTCGGTGTCCGTCCGCACGCCCCGGACGACGGGCTGGCGGAGCCGGCCGGTCGGGGTGCGGTTGAGGTAGCGCGTGTCGACGACCACGACGGGCGCGCACCAGCGCGTGCCGCGCGCGTCGAGCGGCGGGACGTCGTCGTCGAAGGGGCACGCGTCGCGCGGCTGTGCGGTGACGGCGCGGTGCAGCGCCGACGCCAGCGTGCCCGTGAGCCCGCTGCCGGCACGGCCGAGGTAGCGCAGCCGCCCGTCGACGTCGTGCGCGCCGAGCAGCACCGCTCCGAGCCGCCCGCTCCCGGACGTCTCCTCGCGCCACCCGACGACGAGCGCCGCGCGGTGGTGCTGGTGCGCCGACTTCACCCAGTCGGCCGAGCGCACACCCGGCCGGTAGACCGACGACCGTCGCTTCGCGACGACGCCCTCGAGCCCGTGCTCCGCGGTCACGGCCCACAGCTCGTCGCCGTCCGGGTACACGGGGGAGAGCTGGACGCGTTCGGGCAGCGGCAGCCCGTCGAGCAGCGCGCGCCGCTCGTCGTACGCGCGCGTCGTGACGTCGGTGCCCGCGACGCGCAGCACGTCGAACACGAGGTACGTGACCGGCCGGGACCGGGCGAACGCCGCGACGCGGCGCACGTCCCGCACGTGCATGCGCTCGGCGAGCGCCGCGAACGAGGGTCGCCCGGCGTCGAGCAGCACGACCTCGCCGTCGAGCACGGTGCCTGGCAGGTCCACGAGATCGCCGAGCTCGGGGTACGCCGGCGTGACCTCACGACCGCCGCGGCTCCACAGCCGCAGCACGCCGCTCGTCGTGTCCGCGAGCGCCCGCACGCCGTCCCACTTGACCTCGTAGGCCCACTGCGGTCCGCGCGGCAGTGCGCCCGTCCGGGCTGCTGGGGTGGCGAGCATGGGCTCCACGGGTCCATCCTGCCCAGGTGGTCCGCGTCCGTCGCGGGCTCGCCGGGGCGTGCCCGGCAGGCGGTGCCGCCGAACCGACGGAGGTGGTCGACGATGCGAGCGATCTGGAAGGGCGCGGTCGCCTTCGGGCTGGTCAACGTGCCCGTGCGGCTGTACGCGGCCACGGGGGAGCACGAGGTGACCCTGCACCAGGTGCACAAGGCCGACGGTGGCCGGATCCGGTACCGGAAGGTGTGCAGCATCGACGGCGAGGAGGTCGAGTACCGGGAGATCGCGAAGGGCTTCGAGACCGACGACGGCGAGCTCGTGGTGCTGACGGACGAGGACTTCTCGCGGCTGCCGCTGTCGACGGAGCGCGAGATCGAGGTCATGGAGTTCGTGCCGGCGGAGCAGGTGGACCCGATCCTGCTGGGCAAGACGTACTACCTCGAGCCGGAGAAGACGGCGGCGAAGCCGTACGCGCTGCTGCGCGGTGCGCTCGAGCAGGCGGACCGGATGGCGGTCGTGAAGGTCGCGATCCGGCAGCGCGAGTCGATGGCGGTCCTGCGGGTGCGGGACAAGGTGATCTGCATGCAGATCCTGCTGTGGCCGGACGAGGTGCGGGCGGCGGACTTCCCGATCCTCGACGGGGACGTGTCGGTCAAGCCGCAGGAGCTCGCGATGGCGTCGTCGCTGGTGGACTCCCTGGCGGCCGACTTCGACCCGACGCAGTACGAGGACCGGTACTCGGCGGCGCTCGAGACCTTGATCGAGACCAAGATCCAGACGGGCGACACGCGTGCGGTGCCGGCACCCGCGGGCGAGGAGGGCGAGTCGGGCGGTGGCGAGGTCGTCGACCTGCTCGCGGCGCTCCAGCGCAGCGTCGAGAAGGCGCGGGGCTCGCGGGGCGGTGCCGACGAGCCGGCGGCGGAGGAGAAGCCACGGGCGCGGACGGGGACGGACGACGTCGACGAGGGTGACGAGGACGCGTCGGGCGGTGCGGCGAAGCGGTCGAGCGGCTCGCGGTCGTCGGGCTCCTCGCGGTCGTCGGGCACGAAGGCGTCGGCGTCGAAGGCGTCGAGCGGGGCGAGGGCGCCGAGCAGCGCGAAGGCCTCCGGCGGTTCGAAGGCGTCGAGCGACGCGACGTCGTCGGACGGCACGAAGGCGTCGGGCGGTGCCAAGGCGAAGCCTGCGGCGAAGCGTGCGGCGTCGAAGGCCGAGGACGACGAGCCGACGCCGCGCCGCACGCGACGCAAGGCGTCGTGACGGCTGCGGCACCGCGGGACGACGCGGTCGCGGCGCTGCGCCGGATCGCGTTCCTGCTGGAGCGTGCGCAGGCGAGCGGGTACCGGAGCGAGGCGTTCCGCGCGGCGGCGTCGTCGGTCGAGCGGACGGCGCCGGACCGGGTCGTGGCGCTCGCGAAGGCGGGCGCGCTGACGGACCTGCCGTCGGTGGGGGCGCGCACGGCCGAGGTCGTGTCGCTGGTCGTGCGCGGGAAGCCGGTCGAGTACCTGGAGCGGCTGGAGGCGGAGGCGGCGGCCGGGGAGGCGCCGGAGCCTGCGGTCGCGGCGCTGCGGGAGCGGCTGCGCGGCGACCTGCACGCGCACAGCGAGGCGAGCGACGGCGCGACGCCGATCCAGGAGATGGTGCTGGCGGCGCTCGACCTCGGGCACGAGTACCTCGCGATCACCGACCACTCGCCGCGGCTGACGGTCGCGAACGGCCTGTCGGCGCCCCGCCTGCGCGCGCAGCTGGAGCAGGTCGCGGCGCTCAACCGCGCGGTGGCGCCGTTCACGGTCTTCACGGGCATCGAGTGCGACATCCTCGACGACGGCGCGCTGGACCAGGACCCGGACCTGCTCGACGAGCTCGACGTGGTGGTCGCGTCGGTGCACTCGAAGCTGCGGATGGACTCGCGGTCGATGACGGAGCGCATGGTCGCGGCGGTGCGCAACCCCCGCACGGACGTCCTCGGGCACTGCACCGGCCGGCGGCTGACCGGCCGGCAGCGCCCGCAGAGCGAGTTCGACGCGCGCCGGGTGTTCGAGGAGTGCGCCGAGCACGGCGTGGCGGTGGAGATCAACTGCCGCCCCGACCGGCTGGACCCGCCGCACGACCTGCTGGCGGTCGCGGTCGAGGTCGGCTGCCTGTTCAGCATCGACACCGACGCGCACGCGCCGGGTCAGCTGGACTGGTTGACGGCGGGGTGCGAGCGGGCCGCGCAGCACGCGATCGACCCGGAGCGGGTCATCACGACGTGGCCCGTCGAGCGGCTGCGTGAGCGATCGCACCGCTGACACGCCCGGTCGGACGTGCGG
Source organism: Cellulomonas sp. H30R-01 (assembly GCF_010119915.1). Taxonomy (NCBI): domain Bacteria; kingdom Bacillati; phylum Actinomycetota; class Actinomycetes; order Micrococcales; family Cellulomonadaceae; genus Cellulomonas; species Cellulomonas sp. H30R-01. The sequence goes on from NZ_CP048210.1 coordinate 1,486,667, forward strand.
AAGCGCACGGGTGGACGCGTTAGGGTCTGCGCAGCCCCCGGTCACGCGGTGTCGCCGCGCGCCCGACGGGTCCAGGCCCGTCCAGGGTCCGCAGGAACCGAGTCAACAAGGAGCACACATCTCGTGAGCGTCAACCGCACCGAGCTCGTCCAGGCCGTGGCCGCGAAGGCGGGCACCGCCAACGCCGAGGCCGACAAGGTCCTCAAGGCCTTCCAGGAGGTCCTCGTGGAGCAGCTCGCCGCAGGGGAGTCCGTGACGATCCCCGGCTTCCTCGCCGTCGCGCGCGCCGAGCGCTCGGCCCGCACGGGCATCAACCCGCAGACGGGCGAGAAGCTCGAGATCCCCGCGGGCTACCGCGTGAAGCTCACGGCGGGCAGCGCCCTCAAGCGCGCCGTCCAGGGCTGACACCCGACTCAGGGCCGGGTCCGACCGTCGAGGTCGGGCCCGGCCCTGTCTCGTGCGCGTCCACTATGATGCGAACGAGTCTCATGAAGGAGCGGCACGTGATGGCGGTGGTACGGCAGACGCGGCAGCGTGCCGAGATCCTCGACCTGCTCGCGGGTCTGGACGAGTTCCGCAGCGCCCAGCAGCTGCACGAGCTGCTGCGCTCGCGCGGCTCGTCGGTCGGGCTCGCGACGGTCTACCGGGCGGTGCAGAGCCTCTCGGAGACCGGCGAGGTCGACGTCCTGCGCACCGAGGACGGTGAGTCCGTGTACCGCCGGTGCGCGCAGCGCTCGCACCACCACCACCTGGTCTGCCGCTCGTGCGGCCGGACGGTGGAGATCGACGCGGTGCAGGCCGAGGCGTGGGCCGCGCAGGTCGCCACCGCGCACGGGTTCGCCGACGTCGACCACACGATCGAGCTCGTCGGGACGTGCGCGACGTGCCGGGCGGCCGCCGCGTCCTGACCTCGCGCGGGCGCTCAGCCCGCCGCGCGGCGCATGAGGTGCGGCACGAGCCACCACGCCGCCGCGAGCACCGCGAGCGACACGCCGCCCACCAGCCACCCCGCCTGACGCCCGAGGACGACGTCGAACAGCAGCATGGCCGCTCCCGCGAGCACGAGGGCGAGGACGACCAGACCGAGCCGCGCGAAGATGTTGGCGGCCGCGACCAGCTCCGGCTTGAGCCGCTTCCGGAACAGCACCCGGTGCAGGCTCACGGGTGCCACGAGGAGCGCCGTCGCGAGGACCGCGAGCACGACCAGCACCAGGTAGAGGTCCTTCTGGTACGCGTCGAGGTCCCCGAACCGCTGCTGGAACGGGATCGTGAACAGGAACCCGGTGAGGACCTGCGTGCCGGTCTGGGTCACGCGCAGCTCCTGCAGGAGCTCGTTCCAGTTCCGGTCCATCCGCTCCGTGAACGTCTCGTTGCGGTCCTCGTCGTGCAGCTGGTCCTGCGCGGGCACGGTGCCTCCTTCGGTCGTGTCGCAGGGATCATGCCGCAGGCGCCCTCGAGCCGCCCGACAGGTGTCCCGGGCACCCGTCGGGCCGGGGGAGACTGGGGGAGTGACACGACTCCACGACGCCGACCACCGCGACTTCGCCTCCGACAACTACGCGGGCGCGCACCCCGAGGTCCTCGCCGCGCTGGTCGACGCGAACGGCGGCCACCAGACGGCGTACGGCGCGGACGCGTACACCGCGCGGCTCCAGGAGGTCGTGGCGGCGCACTTCGGCGAGGGCGCGACGGCGTACCCCGTGTTCAACGGGACGGGCGCGAACGTGCTGTCGCTCCAGGCGCTGCTGCCGCGCTGGGGCGCGGTCGTGTGCGCCGAGACCGCGCACATCCAGACCGACGAGAACGGGGCACCCGAGCGCGTCGGCGGGCTCAAGCTGCTGACGGTCCCGACACCCGACGGCAAGCTCACGCCCGAGCTGGTCGCCCGCCAGGCGTGGGGCTTCGGCGACGAGCACCGCGCACAGCCCGGCGTCGTCTCGATCACGCAGAGCACCGAGCTCGGCACGCTCTACACGCCCGGCGAGATCCGCGCGCTGGCCGACCAGGCGCACGACCTGGGCCTGCGGCTGCACGTCGACGGGGCGCGGATCGCCAACGCCGCCGCGGCGCTCGACCTGCCGCTGCGCGCCTTCACCACGGACGCCGGCGTGGACGTCGTGTCGCTCGGCGGTACCAAGAACGGGCTGCTGTTCGGCGAGGCGGTGGTCGTCCTCGACGAGGCGGCCGCGCCGGGACTCGCCTACCTGCGCAAGATGAACATGCAGCTCGCGTCGAAGATGCGGTTCGTCTCCGCGCAGCTCGTCGCGCTGTTCGAGGGCGACCTCTGGCTGCGGTCGGCGCAGCATGCCAACGCGATGGCCGCACGGCTGCGCGCCGGGCTCGACGCGCTCGGCAACCGCGTGCACGTGACGCTGCCGACCCAGGCGAACGGCGTCTTCGTGACGCTCCCGCGCGCGGTGTCCGTCGAGCTGCGGCGCAGGTGGAAGTTCTACGACTGGCACCCGGAGAGCGGCGAGGTGCGGCTCATGTGCGCGTTCGACACGACCGAGGCCGACGTGGACGCGTTCCTCGCCGAGCTGCGCCGGCTGCTCGACGCGCAGGCCTGACGCGACGGCGCCGGTGGCACAGGGCTGAGCCCGTGCCACCGGCGCCGAGGGTGCGTGCGCCGGCCTCCACGTCCGACGCACCCACCGGACAGGTCAGCGGGTGCAGCTCGCCCCGTTGACCGTGAACGCGGTCGGCGCGGTGTTCGTGCCGGTGTGCGTCCCGCTGAACCCGATCTCGACGCTCGCGCCGGGCGCGAGGACCCGGTTCCAGTCCGCGTTCGTCGCCGTGACCTTGGCACCGGACTGCGCCCACGTCGCGCTCCAGCCCTGCGTCAGGGTCTGGCCCGTGGGGAGGTCGAAGGCCAGCGTCCAGCCGTTGAGCGCGGTCGTCCCGGTGTTCGTGACCTTGACCGCAGCCGTGAACCCGCTGGACCAGCCGTTGGCCGTGTACGCCACGGAGCACGAACCCGTCGCGACGTCCGGAGCGGTCGACGCCGTGAGCGCCGCCGACGCGGCGGACACGTTGCCCGCAGCGTCCTTCGCCCGGACGGTGAAGGAGTACGACGTGCCCGCCGTCAGCCCCGTCACGGTGTACGACGGCGTGGTCGTCGATCCGACGAGCGTCGTGCCGCGGTAGACGTCGTAGCCCGCGAGGCCCGAGCCGCCGGTGTCCGTCGACGCGGTCCACGTCAGCGGGACCGACGTCTTCGTGACCGTGCCCGCCGTGAGGCCCGCCGGCACGCTCGGGGCGGTCGTGTCGCCCGTGCCGGCCGCGGTGCGCACCGACACCGCGGTGGACGCCGCCGACACGTTGCCCGCGCCGTCCTTGGCCCGCACCGAGAACGAGTACGCGGTGTCGGCCGTCAGCCCGGTCACGGAGTACGACGTCGAGGTCGTGGTCCCGACGAGCGTCGAGCCGCGGTACACCTCGTAGCCCGCGACGCCGGACCCGCCGGTGTCCGTCGAGGCCGTCCACGACAACGGGACCGACGACGCCGTCGGCGTGCCCGCCTTCAGGCCACCGGGGACGCTCGGCGCGGTCGTGTCCGACGTGCCGCCGCCCACCTGGGAGATCGAGATGCCGGTGGTCGAGCCCACGCCGCCGAGCGGCACCTCGTGGTCGAGGCCGACGAACTTGCCGCCGTGCTGGAACAGCGTCGGCTTGAGCATGGTCGAGTACTTGACCTCGTCCCACGTCTTCCAGTCGTCGAGCAGCAGCCCGCCCGTGTCACCCGAGTTCGGGTTGAGCACCCAGAACGTCTGGCTGAGCTTCCGCTCGGCGATGAGGTCGCGCAGCGCGGCCATCCACTTGTCCTGCCGCGGGTCCTGGCCGAGCCGGCCACCCCACTCGCCGATGAGCAGCGGCGCGATGTCCTCGTCGTGGATGAACAGCCAGTTCGGGCCCCACACGTCCGCGGTCAGCGACGCCTTGTCGAAGTCCTTCTGGAACCACTTCTGGTCGAAGACGAGGGGTCCGTAGTCGTGCGGCGAGTACACGAGCTGGTCCTGGTTCGCCCCCAGGTCGATCGGGAAGTCACGCACGCCCCGCAGGTTCCCGCCCCACCACGTGCCGTAGTAGTCGGTGAGCCCGGTCGAGGTCCACGAGACGCCCTCCTTCGGGTAGATCTCGACGCCCTCGACGAACACGAGCCAGTTCGGGTTGATCGCGAGGATCTTCTTCGACGCCGTCTCGGCGAAGTGCTTGAAGTTGTCCTTGTCGGTCGTGCCGTCCCACTTCGCCCGCTCGGTCGACCCCTGCGTGCCGTGCGGCTCGTTCTTGATGTCGGCGCCGACGATCGTGTCGTCGTTCTTCCAGCGCGCCGCCGCCCACTCCCACCCGGCGTAGACGTCCTCGGTGGTGATCGAGCCCTTCCACCACATGTTGTAGACGTGCCCGGAGTTGTCGGCCTCGGCGGAGTGCACGTCGAGGAAGACCTTGATGCCGTACCTCTGGCAGAGCGTCAGGAAGTACTCGAAGATCTGCAGGCTGTTCTTGCCCTCGAGCTCGGGGTTGGCGTAGGTGTTCACGTTCGGCTTGAGGAACGTGCCCGCCTTCCACTCGAGCAGCAGCTGCGTCGAGATCGGCACGCGGACCGTGTTGATGCCGCGGTCGGCCATCTGCTTCGTGATCTCGGTGATGTTGCCGGACCACAGGCCGTGGAAGACGCGCTCGCTCGCGTTGAAGCCGAACCAGTTGACGCCGGAGAGCACGACCTCCTTCCCGGACGCGTCGACGATCGTGTTGCCCTGGACGTGGAGCCAGTCGTCGCCGGCGGCGGCCTGCGCGGGCGCGGCGACCAGGGCGAGAGGCGCGGTCAGAGCGGTCGCGGCCAGCAGGCCCGTGACCGCCGCGCACACGCGGGTACGGATGGGGGAGTGCACGTGGTTCTCCTCGGGTCGTGGCCGTCCCGACCGGAGGGCCCGGTCGGGCGCCGGCGGTGGTGCGGCCGGGTGGGCACGCGGAGCGGGGGTCCTCCGGGACTTTCCGGAGGACCCCCGCCCGTCATGCGGTCAGTGCGGCGAGCACGTCAGGTCACGCGACGGTGCAGGCCACGCCGTTGAGCGTGAAGGCCGTCGGTGCGTTGTTCGTGCCCGAGTGCGAGCCGTTGAAGCCGATCTCGACCGACGAGTTCGCGCCGAGCGTGGTGTTCCACGCCGCGTTCTTGGCCGTCACGGCCGAGCCCGACTGCGACCAGTCGGCGCTCCAGCCCTGCGTCACCTTCTGGCCGTTGGCGAACGAGAAGCCGAGCGACCAGCCGTTGAGCGCGCTGGTGCTGTTGTTCGTCACGCGGACCGAGGCGGTGAAGCCGTTGTTCCACGAGCTGGCCGTGTACTTCACGGTGCAGCCACCGGTCGGGTTGCTCGGCAGCGTCGAGGCCGACAGGGCCGACGACGACGTCGAGACGTTGCCCGCGGCGTCCTTCGCCTTGACCGTGAACGAGTACGTGGTGCCGGCGGTGAGACCGGTCGCCGTGTAGCTCGTCGTGGTGGTCGAGCCGAGGAGCGTCGAGCCGCTGTACACGTCGTAGCCCGTGACGCCGACGTTGTCGGTCGACGCGCTCCACGACAGCGGGATCGTCGTGCTGGTCGCGGTGCCCGCGGCGAGACCCGTCGGCGCCGTCGGCGCCTGCGTGTCGACCACGGTGTCCGTCTTGGTCGTCGCCGAGACGGCGGTGGAGGCGGCGGACGTGTTGCCCGCGGCGTCCTTGGCCCGCACCGAGAACGAGTACGTCGTGCCGGCGGTGAGACCGGTGACCGTGAAGCTCGTCGTCGTGGACGTGCCGACCACGGTCGAGCCGCGCAGGATCTCGTAGCCCGCGACGCCGACGTTGTCGGTCGAGGCGGTCCACGACAGCGGGACCGACGTGGTGGTCGTCGTGCCGGCGGTCAGACCCGCGGGCACCGAGGGCGCCTGCGTGTCGGTGACGGTGCCGGACTGCGTCGTGGCGGAGACGGCGGTCGAGGCGGACGAGACGTTGCCCGCCGCGTCCTTGGCACGGACCGTGAACGAGTACGCCGTGGCGGGCGTGAGGCCCGTGACCGTGTAGCTCGTCGTGGTCGAGGTGCCCACGAGCGTCGTGCCGCGGTACACGTCGTAGCCGGTGACGCCGACGTTGTCGGTCGACGCGGTCCACGACAGCGGCACCGAGGTCGACGTCGTCGTGCCGGCGGTGAGGCCCGTCGGGACCGTCGGCGCCTGCGTGTCGTTGCCCGGGTCCGTCTGGCCGATGACCGGGTACGCGTTCTTCACGAGCGTGACGAACTGCTCCTCGAACCACTGGCCGGCGAGCGGCGCGTTCGGGGTGGCACCGGTGAGCTGGTTGTTCAGCTTGGGCGAGACGAACGTCGGGTCGCACATGCGGTCGAACCGCTTGCCCTGGTCGTTCGGGATCTCCGACGACGCACCGTCGGACTCACCCGGGGGCTTGATCCAGACGAACGCGTCGAGGTGCGACGCGGCGTAGCCGGACGGGGTGGCCTCGGGGAACCGGCCGATGCCCGCACCGAGCGGGTTGCACCACGCGCCGCGGTGCGCACGACGGTCCACGCGGTTCGCGTCGACGTAGGTGTTCACGTCCGTGCTGGCCGTGATCGCCGTCGGACGGTTCGGGCCGCCCCAGCCGTTGCGCGAGGTGTCGATCAGCATGCCGATCGTGGACGGGAAGCCCGCCGCGACCAGGAGCTTGTGCATGTGCGCGGTGTAGTCGACCTCGTCGAAGTCGAAGTTCCACTCGTAGAACTTCGACGACCGGATCGGGTTGTTGTTGATCGTGAGCGACGAGTCGGTGAGCAGCGGCTCCTCGAGCGGCGTCGTGTTGGCGACGTCGGACACGAAGCCGTCGATCGACGCGAAGCCCGCGGTCGTCGTCTTGGCGACCTCGGCGAACAGCGTCGCGGACGGGCCTGCGTTGCTGTCCCAGCCGAGCCAGCCGGAGTGGCCGATGTCGATGTAGTTGTAGACGTTCGGGATCGCGTGCAGCTTGTCGAGCGCGTACTTGACGCCCTGGCGGTAGTACGGCGCCGCCTGCTGGCAGGCCTGCTCCGAGATGTTCGTCACCAGGTTCGGCAGCGAATCGGGCTCGATGGTCGCGGCGATCCGGATGTTCTCGTACTCCGGGTTGTCGAGGAGGTCCGCGATCGGGTCGATGTACTCGGTCTTGTACCGCGCGAGACCTGCGTCCGTGGCCGGGAGCTCGCCGTTGGACGCGAGCGCGAAGCAGTCGCGGCCGGGCAGGTCGTAGATGACGAGGTTGAAGACGAGCGGCTTCCCCGCGGCCTTCTGCTGCGCGACGGCGTTGTCCAGGTGGAACTTCAGGCCGTTGCCGTCGGCGTTGCCGGTGATCGCGGAGATGCGGTCCATCCACACGGCCGTGGGCTGGCCGGCGACGGTCCGCATCTTCGCGGCGAGCGTCGGGTCGGCGCTCTGGCGGCCGGCAGCGGCGGTCACGGACGCGGACCACGTGGGGTTCACGTACTGCACCGCGCCCGAGTAGGGGTTGTCGACATGGGTCGGCGCCGCGCTCGCGCTCGTCGCCAGGGTCGTGAGAGGGACGGCGGCGAGTGCCGTCGCCGTGGCGACGGTCGCCGCGGCACGTAGCCGCCGCCTCACCGTCGCTCGCTTGCCGTGTGTGGACACGTGGTCCTCCGGGTGTCGATCGGCACACCCGAACGGACCGTCCCGGTCGGGCGCGAGTCGCCCGGGGGGAGTCCACGGCGACTGGCGGCTACCTCAACACGCAGCACGATCGGGACGGCATGGGGCAAATCGTTTAAGCATCGCGCGTTACCCATTCGTTACCCGATGGACAGCCAGCCGGGATGGCGAAGGCGCTGGTCAGCGGCTCCGCGGACCCGTGCTGCCGCGCACCGCGAGCCCGCCGATCTGGAGCTCGCGCCGCACCCGGGTGTCGCCGTCGAGCACCGCGAGCACCGCCTCGCCGGTGGCGAGACCCAGGTCGCGCTCCGCGGACGGCAGCGTCGTGACCGACGGGGTCGCGAGCCGGCACAGCGCCGAGTCCGAGCCCGCGACGACCGAGAGGTCCCACGGCACCGCGAGACCCGTGCGCCGCGCCACGTCGAGCGCCGCGATGGCCATCTGGTCGGAGTCGAACACGATCGCGGTCGGCGGGCGCCCCGCCGTCAGCAGGCGCCGCGTCGCGACCGCCGCCTCCTCGGCGGTCCCCGCGGTGGCCTCGTGCTGCAGGTGCCCGCCCGCCGGGTCCAGGACCCGCGCCAGCGCGCCGACGCGCGACCGCGTCCGGGCGAGCCCGTCGGGCGCGGTGACCGCGGCGACGTTCCGGTGGCCCAGCTCGAGGAGGTACCGGGCGACGCGCGCGTAGGCGTCCCCCTCGTCGACGCGGACGCTCGCGAGGTCGTGGTCCTCGGGCGAGCCGCCGACGACGACCGCGGGCGCGCGCAGCCGGCGCAGCGCGTCGATGCGCGGGTCCTCGACGAGGACGTCCGTGACGACCATCACGTCGAACCGCCGCTCGGCCCACCACTCGCCGTACAGCGCGACGGCGGCCTCGGGGCCGTCGACGATCTGCAGCACGAGCGCGAGGTTGCGCGTCGCGAGCACCTCCTGGATGGCGGTGACGAACTCGAGCACGCCGGTCGCCTGCGCCGCGGGACCCGCACCGGCGCGGTCGACGACGAGACCGACCGCGCGTGGACCGGTACGCATCGAGCGGGCCGCCGCGCTGGGTCGCCAGTTGAACTCGTCGGCGACGCGGAGCACGCGCTCGCGCGTCGCGGCCGAGACGCCGGGACGGCCGTTCAGGGCGTACGAGACGACCGCGATCGAGACGCCGGCCGCGCGGGCGACGTCGGTGATCGTCGGACGCCTCGGCGCCGGGGTGGACGGTGGAAGCGGTCCCGGTCCGGAGGGGGTCGGTGTGCTTCCATCGGTGGACGAGTCATATGCAGGTGTGACCACGATCACCTAGTGTGTCGCCCGATGCGGCACAATTGCACCATCTCGACTCCGACGACGTAGGCGAGGAGCAACCATGGGGACTGTCCGGCGCGGTCCGGTGTCGCCGACGGCGCGGCGCACCATCGGTGTGCTGTCGCCGGTGGTGGGCGGTTTCTACTTCGGTGCGCTCATCGCCGGGGTGGCCCGCGCCGCCCGTGCCGCGGGCCATCGTGTCGTCGCCGTCCAGACCTACCCCGCGGGCCTCGACCGGGAGCGCTACCCCGACGAGTCCATCCTCGACGCCCCCGTGGGGCTCGGTGCGGTCGACGGCCTGGTGGTCGTCGGCAAGGCGCTGCGCGCGGACCGCCTGGCGGCGGTGCAGCAGTGGGGCGTGCCGCTGGTCCTGGTGTCGGAGGAGCCGACGTCGCAGGACGACCCGGTCGTCGTGCCGGACAACACCGCGGGCGTCCGGGCCGCGGTCGACCACCTCGTCGGGCACGGGCACACGCGGATCGGGTTCGTCGGCTGCCTCACGCAGCGCGACATGCGCGAGCGGTTCGCGGCCTACCGCGCGACCCTCGCGGACCACGGGATCGAGCCCGCCGAGGCGTGGTGGTACGACGCGACGGACAACCACGAGCAGGGCGGCGCGGACGCGGCGGCGCGCATGCTGGCGCTCGGGCGGCAGACGACCGCCGTCGTGGCGGCGACCGACCGCAACGCGATCGGCTTCCAGCGCGCGCTGCGCGCGGCCGGTCTGGTGCTGCCGCGGGACCAGGCGGTCATCGGGTTCGACCACGCGGACTCGGGTGCACGGGTGACCCCGCGCCTGTCGACGGTCGACGCGCACTACGACCGCGTGGGCGAGACGGCCGTCTCGCTGCTGCTCGCCCGCATGCGGGGCGAGGAGATCGTGGGCGGCGAGTACCGGACGCCGTCGACGCTGGTGCTGCGCGAGTCGTGCGGCTGCACCGAGGTGGGACCGGCGTCGGCAGCCGACCAGCCCACGGGCGTCGCGGGCGGTCACCAGGTGCTCCGGGCGCTCGCCGAGACCGCGTTCGTGGGGCCGGTCGGTGCCGGCGCGGGCCGACGAGCAGGCAGCGCGCCGCGCGACACGTGGTGGCACGCCGTCGTCGAGCCGCTCGAGGCCGCGACCGAGCGCGGTGCCGTGCCGGCGCCGGCGACGCTCGCGCGGCTCGCCGACCTCACGGCCGCGATGCAGCCGCACCCCGAGGCCCTCGAGCAGCTCGTGACGTGCCTGCGCGGGATCGAGGGCGCGACGCTCGCGGCGCTGCCGCGGCCCGAGCACGAGACCGCCGTGCGGCGCGCGGTGACCGAGGTCCTGCTGGCGCTGACCAAGGGCTGCACGCGGGCGATGCTCGCGCGCAGCGGCCAGCTCGAGCGGACGATCGTCGACCAGTACGAGGTCGACATGGACCTGCTGCGGGGCGACGGCGCGAGCCCGCGGGCGCTCGGGTGGCTGCCGCGGGGTGTGCGCGGCCACGCGTGCCTCGGCCTGTGGCTCGGTGCGGACCGGGGTCCCGGGGACCGGGAGATGGAGATCGTCGGCGTGCACGACACGTCGGGCACGCTGTCGCGCCTGGTCGGCATGCGCACGACGGCGAGCCAGTTCCCGCCGGCCGCGCTGACACGCGCGGGGACGGTCGGCAGCAACGAGCTGACGTTCGTGGTCCCGGTGACGTTCGGGGGCAGCGACTGGGGCCTCCTCGCGATCGACGGCACCGCCGAGACGCGGGCCACGAGCGCGCGCGACCGGTTCAACCACTGGGCGGCGCTGCTCGCGGTCGCGCTGGACCAGGAGCGCCTGCTCACCTCGCTGCGCGAGCAGCGCCGGGCGCTCGAGCAGGCCGCTGCGCGGGAACGCTCCCTCGCGGACACCGTGCGCGCGAGCGAGGAGCGGTACGCGCTCGCGTCGATGGCGGCGCACGACGGCACGTGGGACTGGGACGTGTCGGCGGGGACCGTGTACTACTCGCCGCGCTGGAAGCAGACGCTCGGCTACGACGACGAGGTCATCGGCGACTCGCCCGCGGAGTGGCTCGAGCGCGTGCACCCCGCCGACCGCGACGACCTGTCGGCGGCCATCGCGTCGCAGCTCGCGGGTGCGGGCACACCGCTCGAGCTCGAGCACCGCGTGCGGACGTCGTCGGGCGACTACCGCTGGATGCTGTGCCGCGCGGTGACGGTGCTCGACGACGCGGGCTGCCCGGCCCGGCTCGTCGGCGCGCTCGTCGACGTCACCGAGCGCAAGGAGGCCGAGCTCGCGCTCCAGCGGGACGCCCTGCACGACCCCGAGACAGGTCTGGTGAACCGTCTGCTGTTCCTCGACCGGCTCGCCTCGGCGCTGCTGCGCACGCGCCGCTCGCCGTCGTACGACTGCGCCGTCGTGCTGGTGCGCGTCGCGGACGACCACGCGATCCCGACGCAGGGACGCCACGAGGAGGGCGACGTCCAGCTCGACCTGCACCGCGAGCTGGTGCGCCGGCTGCGCCGGCCGCTGCGCGAGGGCGACACCCCGGCGCGCATCGCCGAGGACGACTTCGCCGTCCTGCTCGACGACGTCGGTCCCGGCGGCGTGCCGGGGCGGGTGGGTCAGCTGCTCGACCAGCTGCGCCACGAGCTCGGCGCGCGCATCCGCGTCGGCGCGCTCGGGAGCATCCGCGGGTTCCGCGACGTCTCCGAGGTGCTCCGCGAGGTCGACATCGCGCTGCTGCGCGGCGGGTCGACGACGACGTGGCGGCACGAGGCGCGCCCGGGGTCCGTCCTGCGCTGAGCGAGGCCGACGACGAGACGACGACGCCCCGCGGCCAGGTCGGCCGCGGGGCGTCGTGGTGCGTGCCCGCCGCGGAGGGCGGGCACGGAGGTGTCAGGAGCGGCCGCGCTGCGGGCCGTGGGACGGGCGCGAGGCACCGTGCCCCGGACGCGGGCCGGTGTCCATGCGGATGCGCAGCGGGCGACCCGCGACGCGTGCCCGGGCGAGGCGGTCGACCGCGTCGGCGGTGAGCCCACCGGGGATGTCGACGAGCGCGAAGCTGCCGAAGATGTCGATCTTGCCGACGTCCTTGCCGGTCAGCCCGCCCTCACCGGTGAGCGCACCCACCAGGGCACCCGGCTGGAGGCCGTCGCGGTGGCCGACGGCGACGCGCCAGCGCGGCGGACCGCCCGCGATGTGCGTGTCGCTGCGGCGACGCTCGCGCGGCGGACGGTCGTCGTGGCTCACCGTGCGCTCGGTCCTGCCCGGGGTGAGGCGCGCGCGCTCGAGCGCGTCGTCCAGGTCGTCGCCCGTGCGCGCGGCGGGACCCTCGTCGCCGACCGCGAGCGCCGCGACGGACGCGAGCAGGTCGACGGGGTCGGTGCCCGGGTGGGCGGCCAGGTGCGCGGCGATGGCGTCGCGGTACACCTCGAGCCGGCCGAGCGCGGCGCGCTCGGGTGCGCGGTCGAGCAGGCGCGTGACCCGGTGCCCGCTCACCTCGGCGGGCGAGGGGATCTGGACCTGCTCCATCTGGACGCGCGTGGTGCGCTCGATGCTGCGCAGGCGCGACTGCTCCGACGGGGTGACGAAGGACAGCGCCTCGCCCTCGCGGCCGGCGCGGCCCGTGCGGCCGATGCGGTGCACGTACGTCTCGGCCTCGCGCGGCACGTCGAAGTTCACGACGAGGCCGATGCGCTCGACGTCGAGGCCGCGGGCGGCGACGTCGGTCGCGACGAGCACGTCCAGGGCGCCGGTGCGCAGGCGGTCGACGATCTTCTCGCGGTCGCTCTGCGCGACGTCGCCGGAGATGTGCGCGGCGGAGATGCCGCGCTCGACGAGCGCGCTGCCGACCTCCTCGGCCGCACCGCGCGTGCGGACGAACACGATGGTCGCGTCGGCCTCGGTCACGGACAGGACGCGGCCGAGCGCGCCGACCTTGTGGCGGTGGGGCACGACCGCGTAGGTCTGGCGGACCGTCGTGACGGTCGACGACTGCCGCGCCACGGTGATCTCGACGGGCTCGTGGAGGTGCTGCTCGGCGACCCGGCGGATCGGTGCGGGCATGGTCGCGGAGAACAGGGCGACCTGGCGACGGTCGGGCGTCGAGGACAGGACGCGGTCGACGTCCTCGGCGAAGCCCATGCGGAGCATCTCGTCGGCCTCGTCGAGCACGAGGTACCGGACCTGGTCCATGACGAGCGTGCGGCGGTCGAGGTGGTCGAGGACCCGGCCGGGGGTGCCGACGACGACCTGCGCGCCGCGGGCGAGCGCACGCTGCTGCGGCAGGAACGGGGACCCGCCGTAGACGGCGACGACGCCGAGCCCGGGCAGGTGCGTCGCGAAGGAGGAGATCGCGTCGGCGACCTGCATCGCGAGCTCGCGCGTGGGGGTGAGGACGACCGCCTGGACGCCGGCGGTCCCGGCGTCGACCGAGGCGAGGAGCGGCAGGCCGAACGCGGCGGTCTTGCCGGTGCCGGTCTGCGCGACACCGACGATGTCGCGGCCCGCGAGCAGTGCGGGGATGGCCTGGGCCTGGATCGCGGAGGGGGTGACGAAGCCGAGGTCGGCCACCGCGCGCTCGAGGGCGGCGGGCAGGCCGAGGTCGTCGAACCCGGGGGTCGGCGTCTCGGTGGCGTCGGTCGTGGGGGCAGGGGGCACGAGGGTGCTCATGGGGGAACCGTTCGGTGGAGCGGGGGAGCCCTGAACCGTGCGCCGGGACGGCGGACGGCGGGTCGCTGCTGCCCCGCACACCCGACGGCACCAGGACGGTGCCCAGACTTCACGACACGAGCCCGCACAGGGTGCAGGCTCGACGGGGGACGCGCGACGAACTCCGGTAGTCGCCGACCAGTCTACGGGCGCTGCGCGGCCGGTGGTCGGGTTGGCGCAGGTGAGTTCGCGCACACGAGGCCCTCGCGCACGGGGCCGCGGCGCGCCGCGGCGTGCTCAGAGACCGAGCCGGCGTGCCTCGATGATCGGGCACGTGTCCATGACGACGTCGAGGCCCGCCGCGGCGGCACGGGCCGCCGCGTCCTCGTCCACGACACCGAGCTGCAGCCACACCGCGCGTGCGCCGACCGCGATCGCCTCGTCGACGACGGCACCGGCGAGCGCGCTGTTGACGAACACGTCGACGACGTCGACGTCGCCCGGGACGTCCGCGAGCGTCGCGTACCCGGTCGCGCCGTGCACCGTCGGCGCGCTGGGGTGCACCGGGACGATCTCGTTCCCGCGCGCCTGGACGAACTCGGCGACGCCGTACGCGGCGCGCGCGGTGTTCGTCGACAGCCCGACGACGGCCCAGCGGCCCGGTGTCGTCAGGAGGCGGCGGATGACGTCGGTGTCGTTGTGGTGGGTCACGCTCGCAGCCTCGCACGACGTGCCGGTCGCCCGCGCGCGGGCCCGCGAGCACAGGCGGGCACGGGCCCGACGACCGGCCGGGCGGACGGCTCCGACGCGCGGGCGCGGACGGGGGAGCAGGTCGGCGGGGGCGAGCGCCGTAGGATCGTCGCCGCAAGCACCGAGAGCGACGGGGGAGGCAGTGAGCCAGAACGAGCTCGTCACACCCCGCGTGCTGACGGTGCCCAACCTCGTGAGCTTCGTCCGCCTGCTGCTGGTGCCGGTGTTCGGCTGGCTCATCGCGACCGGCCACGACGGCTGGGCGGTCGTCGTGCTCGCGGTGTCGGGCGCGTCCGACTGGCTCGACGGCGTGCTCGCCCGGCGGCTCCACCAGGTGTCGCGGCTCGGGCAGCTGCTCGACCCCGCGGCCGACCGCCTCTTCATCCTCGTCACGCTCGTCGGTCTCGTCTGGCGCGGCGCCGTGCCGTGGTGGCTGCTCGTCGTCCTCGTCGCACGCGACGTGCTGCTCGCGGGAGTCTTCCTGCGTCTCGCCCGGGCCGGCTGGGGCCCGCTGCCGGTGCACATGGCCGGCAAGGCCGGCACGTTCGCCCTGCTGTACGCGTTCCCGCTGCTGCTGCTCGGCCAGTGGGCGGCGCCGCTCGGGCCCGTCGCGTCGGTGCTCGGGTGGGCCTGCGCGCTGTGGGGCGTCGGCCTCTACTGGTTCGCGGGTGGGCTCTACGTCGTGCAGGCGCGCGACCTGCTGCGCGGCGGGACGGCCACGGCATGACCTCGCGGCACGGCGACGCGGTCCCGCGGCCCGCCCCCGACGCGTCGATGACGCTCCTCAACGAGGTGTACCGGCGCCCGCTCGACCCCGGATACGCCGCCGCCGCGGAGGGCCGGCGCACCGGCACCCGCCCGCCGCGCACCCGCCGCGGTGCCGCGCTGCTCCTCGTGCTCGGCGTCCTGCTGGGCCTCGGGACGGTCACCGCCGCCGTGTCGCTGCGGACCCCGCCGCCGTCCGTGGTCGCCGCCCGGAACCTGCTGCAGAACCAGATCGAGCAGCACGACGCAGAGGCCGAGGCGCTCGAGGCCGACATCACCGCGCTCAGCGACGAGGTGCGCGCGCTCCAGGAGGCCGCGCTCGACGACGTCGACCCCGCCCTGGCCGCGGAGCTCGAGGCGAGCCAGATCGCGTCCGGCGTCGTGCCGGTCACGGGCGCCGGACTGCGGATCGTCCTCACCGACGCGCCCGTCGACCCGGAGAGCGGCGAGGAGGACCCGTCGTCGCGGGTGCAGGACTTCGACCTCCAGGTGCTCGTCAACGGTCTCTGGGCGTCCGGGGCCGAGGCGGTCGCGATCAACGGCGAGCGGCTCACCACGACCTCCGCGATCCGCAGCTCGGGCCCGGTCGTCCGTGTGGACCTCGTGCCCCTCGTCAGCCCCTACGTGGTCGAGGCCGTCGGCGACCCGGTCGCGATGCAGACCGAGATCGCCCGCAGCTCCGCGGGCCAGCTCCTCGCGACCCTGCGCAACACCTACGGCATCGGCGTCGACACGTCGTCGCAGACCACGCTCGAGCTGCCCGGCACCGGGCAGGTGAAGCTGCACGACGCGACCGTGCCGGAGGAGTCGCGCCTGACCCCGCCGACCCCGTCGACCACGACCGACGAGCCCCTCGGGACGCCGGACGCGGGTGCGTCGACGGAGGGTGCGGACGGGGCGGCGGGTGTGGCAGGGTCGGCACGTCATCCGGGGAGGGAACGTACGTGATCGCAGTGATCGGGCTCGTCGTCGGGGTCGTCGTGGGCCTCGTGCTGCAGCCCACCGTCCCCCCCGAGCTGCAGCCGTACCTGCCGATCGCGGTCGTCGCCGCGCTCGACGCCCTGTTCGGCGGCCTGCGCGCGATGCTCGACGGCATCTTCGACGACCGGGTCTTCCTCACGTCGTTCCTTTCGAACGTCGTCGTCGCCGCGCTCATCGTGTTCCTCGGGGACCAGCTCGGCGTCGGGTCGCAGCTGTCCACCGCGGTCGTCGTCGTCCTCGGCATCCGGATCTTCTCGAACGCCGCCTCGATCCGCCGGCACCTGTTCAAGGCATGAGCGACGCCCGCGCATGAGCGACCAGCACCCCGACCGTCCCGACGACGCGCCCGCCGACCCGCGGGGCGTCGACCTTCCCGGCCTCGACCTGCCGAGCGTGGACCCGCAGGACGCCGACCCGACCGCGGGCGCCTCGCCGACCGCGGGCGAGCCGCCCCGCGACGCCCGTGCCGAGGAGCCCGCGGCGCCGGGCGACGACGACCTCGTGGACTCCGCCCCGCCGGCCGAGGCCGAGGTGCCCGCCGACGTCCACGACCGTCCGGCAGGTGACGCGCACGACGTGATGGCGGCCGACCGGGCCGACGAGCTCCTGACGACCGGCGAGCTCCTGACGAACGGACCGGTGCGCGACGCCGTCGACGCACCCCCCGCCGACGTGGACCCGTCCGACCCGTCCGACCCGTCCGAGCCGGCCACGCCGGACGTTCTGCCGGACGACCGGCAGGGTGTCTCCGCACCGGGTGATGTCGCCGGCCTCGACGGCGGTGTACCGCTCGACGCCGTCCACGTCGACGACGACGCGCTCGTCCGCCCGCTCGACGCGCCGCTCGCGCACGTGCTCGGCAAGGACGCGGACGACCTGTCCGTACTCGCGGCACCGGCCGACGCCACGGACGCCGACCTGCCCGCCGGGGCGCGCGACGACGGGGCGCGCGACGACGGGGCGCGGGCCGACGGGTCGGACGCGGGACCGTCGACCGGCGCGTGGGACGGGCACGTCTCCGCGGACGACGACCTCGTCGCACGCGGCGCCGAGCACCCGTCGACCGGCGGACGGGACACGCACGTGCCCGCCGACGGCCCCGCGCGCCACGCGGACACGGACCTGTCGACCCCGGCGTCGGACGCACACGTGCCGACCGACGCGCCCCTGCCCACCGAGGAGCCCCTGCCCACCGACGGCCGCGCCCTGACGAACGCCGACCAGCACGTCCCGGACCCGGGACCGGTCGACGAGGCGGGCACCGCCGACGTCCCTGCGGACGCGACCCCGCCCGTGGTGCCGACAGCCCCGGCCGCCGGCGCCGTCCCGGCGGCACCGGTCCCCGCGGCCACGGCCGCCGCGCCCCGCAGCGGGTGGTCGGTCCTCGGCCGCGCCCTGCAGCCCCGCGTCAACCGTGCGCAGGTCCTCGCGGGCGTGCTGTGCGCGCTGCTCGGGTTCGCGCTCGCCGTGCAGATCCGGCAGACCAGCGACCTCAGCCTCTCGGGCATGCGTCAGGCGGACCTGGTCCGCATCCTCGACGAGGCGACCACCCGCGGCGACTCCCTCGAGCGCGAACGCGCCGACCTGCTGGACGAGCGCGACGAGCTGCTGTCGGGCTCCGACACCCGGCAGGCCGCGCTCGACGCGTTGCGCCGCAGCGCCGAGACGCAGGGCATCCTCGCGGGTCGTCTGCCGGCGGAGGGCCGTGGCGTGGTCGTCACGGTCAGCGACGGCGGCGCGCAGGTCAAGCCGGTGACGATGCTCAACATGCTCGAGGAGCTGCGCAACGCGGGCGCCGAGGCGATGCAGCTCAACGACCTGCGGATCACCGCGAGCAGCGCGTTCACCGGGACGGCGGGAGCGGTCCAGCTCGACGGTGCGACGCTGACGCCGCCGTACGTCTGGAAGGCCATCGGCGACCCCGACACGATCGCGACGGCGCTGCAGATGCCGGGCGGTGCGTTCGCCGAGGTGCGCAACAACGGCGGCAACGCGTCGGTCGAGCAGCAGGACCTCGTGGAGGTCAGCGCGATCCGCGTCGTGCCGGACCCCGTGCACGCGACTCCGGTGCCCCCGGCAGCGGGCTGACCCGCGCGTCCAGGCGATCCGTGCTGCGACGACGCGCCGGCTCCGCATAGGGTGTGCGTGACCCCACCGAGGACGGTGCCGGGTGATCGGACGAGCAGGGCGCGCGGGAGGCGGAATGAGCGGCGACGAGCAGGCCCCTGGGGTCCCTGGACCGCAGACGGGTCGGCCCGCGTACGGTCCGGACACGACGATGTCGTTCGGCGCGCTCGAGCCCGTCGAGATCGAGGCCGCCGCGCCGGTCGGGCTGACGCCCGACGAGGTCGCCGCGGTCAACGCCCTCCCGCCGACGTCGGCGCTCCTCGTGATGCAGCGGGGGCCGAGCGCGGGTGCGCGGTTCCTGCTGGACGCGGACCGCACGGTCGCCGGTCGCTCGACGGAGGCGGACATCTTCCTCGACGACGTGACGGTGTCCCGCAAGCACGCCGAGTTCGTGCGCGACGGGCAGCAGTTCGTCGTGCGGGACATCGGCTCGCTCAACGGCACCTACGTCAACCGGTCGCGCATCGACCAGGCCGTGCTGCGCTCGGGCGACGAGGTGCAGATCGGCAAGTACCGCATGACGTTCCACCCCAGCCCGCACCGCGAGGTCGCTCGCGGGTGAGCGCCGTCCTGGTCAGCACGGGTCCGTGGGGGAGGGGCGCATGAGCGGCGCGCAGGCGCAGCGCACGGAGCAGGACGATCGGGCCGTCGCACGCCCGGGGGCGACCGAGCCGTGGCCGCGAGGGATCTCCCGACGCGCGTCGATGCGGATCTCCGACGTCCTGGCCGCGCTGCGCATCGAGTTCCCGGCCGTCACGACGTCCAAGCTGCGGTTCCTCGAGGAGCAGGGCCTCGTCGAGCCGGTCCGCACGCCGGCGGGCTACCGGCAGTACTCGCCGGCCGACATCGAGCGGCTCCGCTTCGTCCTGCGGCAGCAGCGCGACAAGTACATGCCGCTCAAGGTGATCGGCGAGCGGCTCGCTGCGCTGGACGCGGGCGAGGAGGAGGAGACCGCACCCCGCGCTCGCCTCGCGACGCGCGACGGCGTCGTGCAGTCGGGTGAGGTGCGCTGGACGGTCGAGACCCTCGCCACCGAGGCGGACGTCGACGTCGCCTTCGTCGAGGAGCTCGTCCAGGCCGGCGTGCTGCGTCCGCGCGGACGCTCGTCGTTCGACCCGTGGGCGCGCGACGTGGTCGTCGCGGCCGCCGCGCTGGCGGAGCACGGCATCGACGCCCGCCACCTGCGGCAGTTCCGCACCGCCGCCGACCGTCAGGCGGACCTCGTCGAGCAGGTCGTCGCACCCTGGCGGGGTCGACGTGGCGCCTCCGCGGCGGCGCGCGCGGGCACCGTGGCCGCCGAGGTGGGTGAGCTCTGCACGCAGATGCACACCGCGCTCGTGCGGGCCGCGGTCGCCGACCTGACCCCCTGAGCATCCACCCGGCCGTCTCGTCGGCGGGACGCGCCGATCCGCCGCCGACGTCGTACGTTGGACGTGTGGGCGAGGACGGCGGGATGGTGCAGGTGGAGGTCGTCGGGGTGCGTCAGCACCTGGCTGACGACGAGATCGTCGTGCTGCTGCTCGACCCGGAGTCCGAGCTGCTGGTCCCGATCCTCATCGGCCCGACGGAGGCGAGCGCGATCGCGTCGGCGCAGGCCGGGATCGTGCCGCCCCGCCCGATGACGCACGACCTGCTGCGGGACGTCATCGTCGCGGCGGGCTCGAGCGTCGAGCACGTCGAGATCACCCGGCTGGAGGAGGGCGTCTTCCACGCCGAGCTCGTGCTGGCGACCGGACCACGCGTCGACTCGCGTGCGTCGGACGCGATCGCGGTCGCGCTGCGGTTCGGCTGCCCCGTGATGTGCGCGGCCGAGGTGGTCGCCGTCGCGGGTGTCGAGGTGCGGACCACGAGCACCGAGCAGGATCTCGAGCGGTTCCGGAGGTTCCTCGACGTGGTGACGCCGGACGACTTCTCGACGGGGGAGGAGCCCGGCGAGAGTGGGCGTTAGGGGCCGCCGACGTGCGCGAACGGGTGAACCTTCGACCTCAGGTAGAAGGTGAGACTCGCCGGGCGCGACACGCCAGGGCGGGGCGTCGTTGCATCGGGGTGACCACAGGCCTAGCGTTGCAGGCATTCGAGGACCAGCGCGCCGTCGGGCGGGCGAAAGTGGAGGACCCGTGAGCAGCAACGAGAGCGCCGAGCAGCACCCCACCGCGGTGCCGCAGCGCGCGCAGGGCCTGCTGTTCGACGACGACCTGCCCGATCTCGACACCTACTCCGGGTACCGCGGCCCGACGGCCTGCCGCGCCGCCGGCATCACCTACCGGCAGCTCGACTACTGGGCACGCACCGGGCTGGTCGAGCCGTCGATCCGCCCCGCGACCGGCTCCGGCACGCAGCGGCTCTACAGCTTCCGCGACATCCTCGTACTCAAGGTCGTCAAGCGACTGCTCGACACGGGCGTCTCGCTCCAGCAGATCCGCACCGCGGTCGGCCACCTGCGTGAGCGTGGCGTCGACGACCTCGCGCAGATCACGCTCATGTCCGACGGCGCCTCGGTGTACGAGTGCACGTCGGCCGACGAGGTCATCGACCTCGTCCAGGGCGGGCAGGGCGTGTTCGGGATCGCCGTCGGACGTGTCTGGCGCGAGGTCGAGGGTTCGCTCGCCGAGCTGCCGACCGAGCGCGCCGAGGACGAGGCGGTCGACGACACCGCGCCGGCGCCTCACGACGAGCTCGCGCTGCGTCGGCAGGCGCGCTCCGCAGGCTGACACACACTCTCCGCGACGCCCTCCACGCGTGCGTGGAGGGCGTCGTCGTGCTCCGGGACGGGCCTGCGGGTCGTCAGCGGCGCGGCGCGCGCATCGCGCGGTCCAGCAGCGTCTCGAACGTCGTCGCGAGCTCGGCTGCCGCGGCTCCGGGCCAGGCGTGCACGGGCTGGGCCGCGCCCTGCGCCTGCTGGAGCGCCGCACGCTCGGGCACGAACGGCGAGAGGACCAGCGGCCCGTACAGCGTGCGCAGCTCCTCCATGCGGAAGGCCTGCTCGACCGAGCGCGCCCGCACCCGGTTGACGACGATGCCGAGCGGCTGCAGCTGCGCGGCCGGGCCGCGGCGCAGCTCGTCGATCGTCCGCATCGCACGGCCCACCGCCATCACGGCGAACAGCCCCGGCTCGGTCACCACGAGCGCGCGGTCGCACGCCGTCAGGCCCGTGCGCGTGAGCGCGCCGAGCGAGGGCGGGCAGTCGATCAGCACCAGGTCGTAGCCCGAGACCCAGGAGAGCGCGAACCGCAGGCGGTCGACGTCGCTCTCGTCGAGGCGGTCGTGCGCCGCGGAGCGCTCGGAGCCGGCCAGGACGTCGAGGCCGTCGTCGGCCCACGTGCTCAGGAGGGTCGCGGCGGCCACCGAGTCGGCGCCCGGCTCGCTCAGCACACCCGCGACGTCGCCGGTCCCTGCCGCCCGAGCCCCGAGCGCCATGGTGGCGTCGCCCTGCGGGTCCAGGTCGATGACGAGCGTGCGCACGCCCCGCTCGAGCGCCGCCGACGCGAGGCCGAGCGTCACCGACGTCTTGCCCACGCCACCCTTGAGACTGCACACCCCGAGCACCAGCACGGCGCCCACGGTACGGGCACGGCGGGTCTCCGAGGAAACCGGCACCTCCCGTCGACGGGGTGATCGCCGCGGCCGACCGTGGTCCGCGTCCGCCCGTGTCGTCGCCGCGCCGCGGGCACGTCGACCGCGGCGGACCACGGCGCGCTGACCTGCGGTGACGACGCACCGCAGGCAGACTGGGTCCATGACGACCCGACTGACCCGATGGGGACACTCGTGCGTGCGGCTGGAGCGCGACGGGGCGAGCCTCGTCATCGACCCCGGCAGCTTCTCCGACCTCGACGCGGCGCTCTCGGGGGCGCCGGCGGTGCTCGTGACCCACGAGCACGTCGACCACCTGGACGTGGCGCGCGTGGCCGACGCGGTCGGGCAGGGACTCGAGGTGTGGGGACCCCAGGCTGCGCTCGACGCGCTCGTCGGCGCGGGCGCCCCGCAGGACCGGCTCCACGCCGTCCAGGACGGCGACACCGTCTCCGTCGGCCCGTTCGACGTCCTCGTGCTGGGGGAGTGGCACGCCCTCATCCACGCCGACGTGCCGCGCGTCGCGAACGTCGCGTACCTCGTGGACGGGGTGCTGCACCCCGGTGACGCGCTCGTCGACCCCGCAGGGCACGACGTCGAGGTGCTGCTCGCACCGCTCGCCGCGCCGTGGCTCAAGCTCGCGGAGCTCGTCGACTGGGTGCGTGCCGTGCGACCCGCGCGGATCGCCGTCATCCATGACGCGCAGCTGAGCGACGTCGGTCGCGGGCTGTCCCGCACGCTGCTGGGGCGCCTCGGCGGTGCGGGCGACGCCGTCGACCTCGCGAACGGCGAGTCGCTCGACGTCTGACGGCCTTCCAGGACCACCCCCGCCCGCCGTACGGTGGGCGTCCACCTCGACCCGCCCAGCCGGGACCACGAAGGAGGCAGCGTGACGCAGCCCGTGGGGCACGACGTGCCCGAGCTCGAGTTCGACGAGACCGTCCCGCCGCGCCCGGAGGAGGAGATCGCCGACGTCGCGCGGTCCGTCCCGGACCCCGAAGGTCACGGAGGCACGCTTCCGGCGCCCTGACGAGCACCACCGCGGGGCACCGTCGACCGGCCAGGGCGCACGGACCGACCGGTGCGCGTCCTGCCAGCGCCGTGAACCGACCGAGGGGCGACGCGCCCCGGTTCACGGGCGGCCTGACGTGCGCGTGCGTCGGCGTGAGGCATGCTGGTCGCGTGCAGATCCACCGCGCCACCGAAGACGACTGGGCCCTCGTGCGGGACGTGCGTCTGCGGGCCTTGCGGGAGAGCCCCGAGGTGTTCGGCTCGTCCCTGGCGCGCGAGGAGTCGTTCCGCGAGTCGCACTGGCGCATGCGCGTCCGGACCGGCCCGACCTGGGTCGCGGTCGACGAGGAGCAGGTCGGCCGTGGGCTCGTGTCGATGATCCAGGAGCCCGGGTCGCCCGTGGACGACCGGCACCTCGTCGCGCTGTGGGTCGCCCCGGAGTCGCGACGACAGGGGATCGCCTGGTCGCTGCTCGACGCGGTGCGCGCCGCTGCCGTGGCGGACGGTGCACGCACGCTCTCGCTGTGGATCCTCGACGGCAACAACGCGGCGGGGGACCTGTACGTGCGCGCCGGCTTCGCCCGGACGGGGGAGCGGCAGCCGCTGCCGCGGGACCCGTCGCTGGTCGAGGAGCGCTGGGTGCGCGAGCTGGACGAACCGCAGCTTCGCTGACCGGGACCGTCGCGGTGCGCGGCCCGGCAGGGGCGCGACCAACCACCGGCGGCGGGCAGGCACGGGCGGAAGAGGCTCCGAGCCGGAGCACCCCGTTCTGCCATAGTTGCCGCCCAGGGCGGGACTCAGGCGGAGGGGACCCGTCAGGGGGCCCTCGCGCCACCGGCGTCCGAGGCCGACGCTCTTCGCCGTCGCGAGCCGACCCCGTGGACGCACGGCCGCGTCGGGCGACCGCGACAACGGCGTGCGCGCGGGGATCCACGTGCCGCCGGCACGGCCGCGACTGATCGTCCGGCAGCGGCCTGCCAGCGGCGGCCCCGGACGCGTGGGCTGGTCGCTCGGCGGTGTCCTGCGGGCAGCAGCGTGGTGCGCGGCACCGATTCCTCTTCGCCGACGGCGCGCAGGCGCCTGTGGCGTGGCGATCGTCAGGGCAGCAGCGTGGTGCGCGGCACCGATTCCTCTTCGCCGACGGCGCGCAGGCGCCTGTGGCGTGGCGATCGTCAGGGCGAACGTCTCGTTCCTCGCGGTGCTGACGTTGCGAGGGCCAGACGCACGCCGACAGCGTCACCGAGGCGATCACGCCCGCGTGTGCGTCGGCAGCACCGCCTGCGCGATCACGCAGGCGACGGCGCGCACTGCGGAAAGGGCTCACGGGCTGACGTGCCGCCGAGCGTGAGCGAGCCCCGACCGGCCCCGCTCGGCTGGTTTTCGACCATAGCCGGAACTTTGGCAGAACCAGGGATGGGGCTCCTCGCACCGCTCGCCGAGCGCACCTCGTGTCCCGAGGGCCTGTGCTGCTCAGCTCGACGACGCACACCGCCCGCGACGGCGGCCGTCGGGTGGCCGTGCGCTCCGTCCGTCGGCGTACGCGTTCCCGGTCCTGGTCGCCGCACCGGGCGTCGTCGGCGCCCTCGGCGGCGACCAGACGGTTCGACGCCCGACCCGCAAGCCGGCCCGTCGGACCTTCACGTGCGCCTGCGCCGGCCGAGACCCGCAGCTCGCTGCGAGATTCCGGCCGACCACTCACAGGTCCCGAAGCCGCCGCTCTCCGCTCGCCGGCGCCGCCCCACCCCGATCGGAACTTTGGCAGAACTCCGGCGCGTCCCCCGTCGCCCTGGGGTCTCGGCCCGTACGGTCGGGACATGGCCGTGCCCCTCGCCTCCGTCGTCGAGCCGTTCCTCACCGACCGCGCCACCCTCACGCGACGCGGTCTCACCGACGGCTCGCGTGCGGGCTACCGCCAGGACGTCGCGACGTGGGCGCGTCAGATCGCGCAGGACGTCGGCCGTCTCACGGGCGAGGGCGAGGACCCGCTCGCGCTGCTCACGTCGGACGACCTCACAGAGCTGAACGTCAAGAACGCCTACCGGTCGATCCGCGGGCGTGAGGCCGCGTCGACCGTGCAGCGCCGGGTGGGCACGCTCCGTCTGTTCGTGCGGTGGCTCCAGATGGAGGGGTACCTCGCCGTCGACCCGACGCTCCGCATCGAGGCCCCCGAGCGACCGGTGCGCCTCCCCGCCGGATGGGACGACGCGGAGCTCCTGCGGCTCGCGAAGGTCGCGTGGGACGTCTCCCCCGGCGACAGCCGCCGCTGGCCGGCCCGCGACCGCGCGGCGTTCGCGCTGCTGTCGACGACGGGCGTCCGCGCGTCCGAGCTGTGCAGCCTGACGGACCGGTCGCTGCGCGTCGAGGAGGACGGCGAGGCCGTGCTCACCGTCATCGGCAAGGGCAACCGGCAGCGGAACGTGCCGGTCCCCCCGGAGGCGCTCCGCGTCGTGCAGGAGTACGTCGCGGAGCGGGACGACCGGTTCGGCCAGCCCGAGCACGGCGCTCCCCTGCTGCGTCTGTCGTCGGGCCGGCCGTTGCAGCGGGGCGCGCTCAACCACCTCGTCGACGGATGGATCCGCCGCTCGGGCGTGTCCAAGCAGGAGGGCGAGGCCGCGCACGGCTTCCGGCACACGTTCGCGAAGGGGCTCATCCGCTCGGGCGTGCCGGCTCCCGCCGTGCAGGCGCTCCTGGGCCACGAGGACCTGAAGACCACCGGCATCTACGTGAAGGCCACCGCGGCGGACGTCAGGGACGCCGTGCTCGTCTCGCCGTCGCGACGCGTGCTGCGCGAGGTCGGCGCGGCCGACGTGCCGGCCCCGTCCGTGCCGGCCCGTCCGTGCCGGCCCCGTCCGTGCCGGCCCCGTCCGTGCCGGCCCCGTCCGTGCCGGCCCCGTCCGTGCCGGCCCCGTCCGTGCCGGCCCCGTCCGTGCCGGCACAGTCCGTGCCGGCCGCGTCCGTGCCGTCCTGATGGGCGCCGTCCTGATCCCGGCCGGCCGTGCGCGTGCCGCCGCGTGGACTGCTCCGGCGTGCGCGACGATGGCGGCATGACCACCGAGGACGTCCGTGCCACGATCGCCGAGGTCGAGCAGCAGGAGCGCGAGCTCGTGCTCTCGTCGTTCACGAACGACGAGGCGTGGCGGCTCGGCTGCCTGCTCGTGGAGCTCGCCGAGGAGCGCGACCTGGCGGTGACGATCGACATCCGGCGCGGCACGCAGCAGCTCTTCCACGCGGCGCGCACGGGCACGACGCCCGACAACGACTCCTGGGTGGAGCGCAAGGTGCGCGTGGTCGAGCGGTTCGGCGCGTCGTCCTACCTCGTGGGGCTGCGCGCGAAGGAGCGCGGCACCACGTTCGCCGAGCAGCACGACCTGCCGCTCCAGCAGTACGCCGCGCACGGCGGTGCGTTCCCGGTGCGGGTGCACGGCGTCGGACCGGTCGGCGTCGTCACGGTGTCCGGGCTCCCGCAGGCGGACGACCACGCGCTCGTGGTGGAGGCGCTGCGCGCGTTCCTCGCCTGACGAGCCGTCCACAGCCCGCGTCCGGGGGCGCCGCTCCCCCGGATGGGCTTCGTGCCCCGGGGCGACGTCGCCGCGCGGACGACGCTGAGGGCTATGACCGACGACCCGCACGACCTCGTCTGGGAGCCCGACCGCGAACCCGGCGATCATGAGCCACGCACCGGCCTTCCCGAGCCGGGCGCCCCGACGCACGACCCCGACTCACGCCTGCACGCCGACGACTGGTCCGACGTGCCGTGGCTGCTCGACCCCGCCCTCCCGGGCGACGGCGGGCTCCCTCGCGTGCCCACCCGGCCGCTGCGGGAGCGCGACGACGTCCTGGACCTGCTCCTGCGGCTCGTCGGACCGGAGCGCGCGGGCCCGCCCGCGCTGTGGTTCGTCCTGCTCGACGCCGACGACCGGTGCCTGCCCGTCGTGCTGCCGCTGGCGGAGGTCCCGCTCACCGCGTCGCCCGGTGTCGCCGCGCACGTCATGCACGTGCTCGCGTCGGTGCTCGACCGCGACGCGCCGGGCGGGTCGGTGCTCGTCGGGCTCGTGCGCGCGTCCGGCGGGGACCGCGGCACGTTCGAGACGTCGTGGGCACCCGTCCTGCGCGACGCGGCGGACGAGCACGGCGCCCGCATCCGCGCGGTCGCCGCGATCGGTGCGAGCCGGGCCCGCGTGATCGAGTGGTGAGCGGCGCCCGCGTGATCGAGTGGTGAGCCGCGCGGGTCGCCGCGATCGGAGCGAGCCGCGCCGCGTGCTCGACCGGTGGTCGAGTGGTGAGCGGCGCCGCATCGGATGGCAGGCGCCACGGCGTCGTCAGGCCGGGCCGGGTGCGACCTCGTCGATCGCGGCCAGCTGCTCGAGCTCCGGCTCCCACAGGATGCTGGCGACGTTCGCGCGCAGCTGCTCGGGGGTGCGGGCGCCCGCGATGACGCTCGTGACGGCGGGCTGCGCCGCGAGCCCGCCCAGCGCGAGGGTCGGCAGGTCGATCCCCCAGTCCGCGGCGAGGCCGGCGAGGGCCTCGATGCGGTCGAAGTCCGCGGCGGCCAGCCGCTGCGGCATGCGCGTGAGGCGGCTGCCCTCCGGCGCCTCGGCACCGCGCCGGTACTTCCCGGTCAGCAGCCCGGAGGCGAGCGGGACGTACGGGATCAGGCCGACGCCGGTGCGCTCGAGCGCCGGGACGAGCTCCGCCTCGGCACCGCGGTCCAGCAGGTTGTAGCGGTTCTGCGCCGACACGAACGGCGACGTGTGCGTCGTGCGCGCGGTCCAGTCCGCGTCGACGACCTGCCAGGCCGCGAAGTTGGACGACCCGACGTAGAGCACCTTGCCCTCGGTGACGAGCTCGTCGAGCGCCGCGAGCGTCTCCGCGATCGGGGTGACCGGGTCGGGTGCGTGCAGCTGGTACAGGTCGATGCGGTCGGTGCCGAGCCGCTGCAGCGACCCCTCGACGGCACGACGCACGTACCGCCGTGAGCCGCGCGCGCCCCAGTCGGTGCCGTGGAGACCTCCGACGTCCATACCGAACTTCGTCGCGACCACGACGTCGTCCCGTCGCCCGCGCAGCGCTGCACCCAGGAGCTCCTCGCTCTGCCCCGGGCTGCCGCCGTAGACGTCCGCGGTGTCGAAGAACGTGATCCCGGCGTCCAGGGCGGCGTCGACGAGCGGCCCCACCCCTTCCGGCGGTAGCGTCGCCCCGAACGTGTTGCAGCCGAGCCCGGCGACGGAGACGGTCAGCCCGCTGGCCCCGAGCCGGCGGAAGGACATGGGCGGCGGGGAGGTCGTCGTCACCCGCAGCACTCTACGTCCCGGTCAGGCAGCGGCCACTCAGCAGAAGAACCGGGTCGCTCGGGTGTGCACCCTCCCCCTTTCGGCGGCGGCCGTTCACCAGACCTTCACGGCTGGCTGGAACACGGAGAGGTCCCCCGCCGTTGACAACGGTGGAAGTTCTCACTCGACGGCCGGAACCCGGCACGGAGGTCCCCTGATGGCAAACCGGTCCCTGCGCGGCATGCGCATCGGGTCCCACAGCATGGAGACGGATGAGGGCGTCGACTTCGCCCCCCGCCTCCAGGCGCACTACGACTGCCCCAACGGGCACACCATCATCCTGCCGTTCTCGGTCGAGGCCGATGTCCCGGTGGTGTGGGAGTGCCGTTGCGGCGCGGAGGCGCTGCTGCGGGACGCGTCCAAGCCCGAGGCGAAGGCGGGCAAGCCCGCCCGTACCCACTGGGACATGCTGCTCGAGCGCCGCACCATCGGCGAGCTCGAGGAGCTCCTCGACGAGCGCCTGGGTCTCCTGCGCGCCGGGAAGCTGCGCCGCAGCGCCTGACGCCCCGCGCTGAGGCACGCCCCCGCCTCAGCGGACCCGCGCGCTCCGCGTCCTGCCGAACGCTCCCGCCACCCGGCGGGAGCGTTCGCGCATCCCCCACCGGGTGACGCTGAGCAGCGCCTCGACGACGATCGCGCGGCTCATCTTCGAGCGACCGACCTCGCGCTCCACGAACGTGATCGGCACCTCGACGACGCGCGCGCCGGCGCGCACCGCGCGCCAGGCCATGTCGACCTGGAAGCAGTAGCCCTGCGACGCGACCTCCCCGAGCGGCAGCGACCGCAGCAGGTCGGCGCGGTAGGCCCGGAATCCGCCGGTCGCGTCACGCAGCGGGATGCCCAGCACGAGCCGTGTGTAGGTGTTGCCGCCCAGCGAGAGCACCTTGCGGTGCGCCGGCCAGTTCACGACGCTCCCGCCCGGCACCCACCGGCTGCCGAGCACCAGGTCGGCGTCGGCCGTCGCCGCCAGCAGCCGCGGCAGGTCCTGCGCGCGGTGCGACCCGTCCGCGTCCATCTCGACCACGAGGTCGTAGTCACGCGCGAGTGCCCACCCGAACCCGGCGACGTACGCGGTGCCGAGGCCGAGCTTGCCGGACCGGTGCAGGACCGCGAGCGACCGGGTCGCCTCGGGCGAGGCGCCCTCGTCGGCGGCGATCTTCTCCGCGAGCTCGCCGGTCCCGTCGGGCGACCCGTCGTCGACCACCAGCACGTCGGCCGTCGGGACGTGCTCTCGCAGCCGCTCGAGGACCACAGGGATGTTCTCGCGCTCGTCGTACGTCGGGATCACGACGAGCACACGTGCCGCGCTGGGGTTCATGCCGCGCTCTCTTCTCGGTCCGGACGGGGCACGCGGCGGGCGCCGAAGGCTCCGGCGACCACCATGCACACCGCGAGGGCGTCGACGACGAGGCCGGGCCAGGGGCCGAGCGCCGTCGCCGGTGTCCAGGTGGTGCGCAGGGGCAGGTCCGCGACCATCTGCTCGGCGGTGAACAGACCGGTCTGCTGGCTCACGGACCCGTCCGGACCGATCACCGCGCTCACGCCGACGGTCGAGATCTGCACCGTCGCGCGGCCGTGCTCGACGGCCCGCAGCCGCGACATCGCGAGCTGCTGGGTCGACTCGTCGCTCCGGCCGAAGGACGCGTTGTTCGTCTGGACGACGAGCACCTCTCCCCCGGCGCGCACCGCGTCCCGGACCAGCGAATCGTAGGCGACCTCGAAGCAGATGACGTCACCGATGCCCACGGTGCGGCCCAGACGCTCCGACTCGAGCGGCACGTAGCCCGGACGGTCGCCCGGCAGCATGTCGCGCGTGACCGTGTCGACTGCGGACGAGAAGTTCCGGACGAACGAGCGCATCGGGATGTACTCGGCGAACGGCGCGGGGTGCTGCTTGGTGTACGTGGCGACGACGCCCTCGTCGGGCACCCACAGGACCGCGGTGTTGTAGCGGCCGCCCTCGGGCGGGTACTCGACGGTCCCGACGAGCATGGGGGCGCCCACGGCGCTCGCGGCGGAGTCGATGAGGTCGGCGGCGCGCTCGTCGATCTGCGGGTCGATGTCGGTGCCGTTCTCGGGCCAGAGCACGAGGTCGAGCTCGCCGGGCTGCACCTGGTCGAGCAGCGCGAGCGTCCCGGTGACGTGGTTGCCGAGGACCGCGGACCGCTGCCCGAACGCGTCGAGGCCGGTCCCGGGCACGTTGCCCTGCACGGCGCCGACGCGCAGCTGGCCGGCCTGGGCGGCGGTCGCGAGCGGCACGAGGAGCCCGGCGACCGCGACGGACGCGGCGAGCGCGACAGCCCCGAGCGCGCGCAGCACGCGTCCGCGGGCGACGGTGACCGCGCCGCGGGCGAGCAGGACGCCGACCGCTGCGACGAGTGCGGAGACCAGGGGCGTGCCGCCCCACGACGCGAACGCGACGAGCGGCGAGTCGGCCTGCGAGAACGCGAGCCGTCCCCACGGGAAGCCGCCGAACGGCCACGTCGAGCGCAGGTCCTCGGCCGCGACCCACAGCACGGTGAACACGACGACCTGGAGCCCGCCGTTGCGCCAGACGGCCTCGCCTCGTCGTGCCCACGCCCACGCGGCACCGAAGAGCGCGACGTAGGACGCCTCGAGCACGGTGAGCGCGAGCCACGGCACGAGCCCGACCGCGTCGTTCGCCCAGGTGATGAGCGGGCCGAAGAACGCGATGCCCCAGACGAAGCCGACGAGGGCGTTCCAGCGCGCGGAGTCCCGCCGCATCGCGAGGTAAAGGAGCGCCATGCCGAGGAACGCCGCGGGCCACCAGCCGGGGGCGGGGAACGCCGCGCGTGTGACCAGGCCGCTGATCAGGGCGAGGCCGACCGCCCACCAGCGGGAGGGTTCACGGACGAGCACCGCGCAAGAGTACGACAGCAGCATGTGCGGACCGTCGGGACCGGCGTCCTGGAAGCGTTCCCGACCGACCGGCCCGCGTGTCCTTCGTACCGGTCGGCGCGCACGGCGCGACCGTTGTCTGTTGAACACGCGGGCCCGGTCGGAACCCTGGGATCCGACCACCGGCCTCGTCGGGGCCCGCCGCTCCGACTGCTGCGTCGGCCCTGATGGCGGTGGCGCCCGACCGGTCCCCCCGGTCGTGGATACCTTCAGGAACCTACCGAGATCAGGCGAGGTGTCAAGGCGCCGTCACTGCAGGTGGTGGGCCTCTGCGCAGGTCACCTCGACGGCGCGGTCCGGCGACACACCCGACGGGGCGGCGTGTCGTGGGGCGTGTCGCGAAAATCGGACAGGCGTCCAGCAGGGCGCGCCAGGGACCGGCGGCGAAGATTCACCCGCTCGGCACCGACCAGGACGGGTCAGCCGAGCGCGTCGTGCAGGACGACGCCGCCGCGCACCGTCCGCAGGCAGCGCGGCGACTCCTCGTCGGGGCCGAGGAACGGCAGCAGCGGCGTGCCCGACCGGGCGTCGGTGCTCCACGACGCGAGCCGGCCGTCGGGTGCCTGCACGACCAGGTGCTCGGCGCGCCACACGGCGAGGTGGGCGGGAGCACCGACCCGCAGCTCGCCCGCGCCCGTGTGGTCGAGGCCCGCGAGCCGCCAGCCGCCACGTGTCGAGGCGCGGAAGGCGGCGCGCGCGGAGATCCGCTGCTCGGGCGCGGTGTGCAGGACGGCCGCCCGCACACCCGCCCACGGGTCGACCGGCGTCACCGGCGCGTCCGAGCCGAACGCCAGCGGGATGCCCGCGCCCGCGAGGTCGGCGAGCGGGTTCAGCGCGGCTGCACGACCGGCACCGAGCCGCGTCGCGTACATGCCCTTCTCGCCGCCCCAGGCGGCGTCGAACGCGGGCTGCACGCTGAGCCGCACGCCGAGGAGGATCAGCGACGCCAGCGTCGGGGCGTCGACCATCTCGGCGTGCTCGAGGCGGTGCCCCGCGCGGCCGATCGCCTCGACACCCTCGACGTCGGCAGCGGTCCGCAGGCCGAGCGCGACCTCGTCCATCGCGCGGTCGCCGATGACGTGGAACCCGCCCTGCACACCGGCGCGCGTCACGGCCGTGACGTGGTTCGCGATCTGCTCCGCCGACAGGTACAGCGCGCCCGCACCCTCGGCGTCCGCGTACGGTGCTCGCAGCGCGGCGGTGTGCGACCCGAGCGACCCGTCGACGTTGAGGTCGCCACCGATGCCCGTGAGGCCCGGGATCGCCGCCAGGATCTCGCGGGCGTCGTCGACGGTCACGCACAGCTCGCCGCGGTACCCGACGACCAGCGGCAGCCCGCTCACGGCGTCGGCCGTGGTCGTGAGCAGCTCGACGAGGCCCTCGCGCGTGTCGATGAACGGCGCGCTCAGCTCGTGCACCGACACCACACCCTGGGACGCCGCGTGCGCGAGGGCGCGGCGGTACACCGCCGTGCGGCGCTCCGGCGAGAGTCGCCGGGCGGCGTCGCGGGCGGCGTGGTGCGCCTCTCGCTCCACGCGACCGTCGTCGGACCAGCCGGGGAGCCGGTCGAGACCCTCCGCCTGCGCGAGCGCGGACGAGACGACCGCGGAGTGCACGTCGACACGCGCCAGGTACACGGGCGCGCCCCCGGCGGCCGCGTCGAGCTCGGCACGCGTCGGCGGGCGACCCTCGGGCCACTCGAGCTCGTCCCAGCCGAACCCGAGGAGCGGCACGTCGGCGTCCGTCGCGGAGCGCTCGCGGGCGGCGCGGGCGACGGCGTCGAGCGCGTCCGCGAGGGACCGGACACCGGCGTCGGCGGACAGCCGCACGCTCTCGAGGGCGAGGCCGGTCTCGAGGACGTGCACGTGCGCGTCGACGAACCCCGGCGCGACGAGCGCCCCGTCCAGGTCGACGACCTCGTCGGCGCGGGCCGCCAGGCCGTCGGCCGTGTCGTCGTCACCCAGCCAGGCCACGACGCCGTCGTCGACGAGCAGCGCCTGCGCGAACGGGTCGGCCGGGGAGTGGATGACGCCGTTGCGGTAGAGGGTCGAGCTCACATCGGCTCACGATAGGGCAGGTCAGGGCGTCGCACCCGGGCGAAATCCGGACGGATCGGCACGGGTGGGACCGTCGGCCCCGTCACAGGCCGCGTGTCAGACCGAGGAGTACGCGACGACACCTCGCCGGACGGCGTCGACGGCCCGCCGGGCGGTGGTGCGGGTGCGCTCGTGCGGGGCAGCCTGGGCGACCTGGTCGAGCACGTCGATGACCTGCTTGCACCAGCGCACGAAGTCGCCCGCGGACAGGTCGCCCCCGCGCAGGACGGCGTCGAGGCTGCGCCCGGCGGCCCAGCGGTGCACGGCCTCCACGAGCCCCAGGTCGAGCGGCACGGTCGTCTCGAGCCGGTGCTCCGACTCGAGGTCCTCGAGCTCCGACCAGGCGCGCAGCGTGCCGTCGAGCGCGACACCCAGCCGGCTCGCCGGGCCGCCGGGGACGTGCGGCTCGCCCTGGTCCTCGCGACGTGAGCGGAACACGAGGGTGGAGACGGCGGCGGCGAGCCCGGGCGGGTCGAGCTCGTCGAAGGTGCCGCGACGCAGGCACTCCGCGAGCAGCAGGTCGTTCTCGGCGTAGAGGCGCCGCAGCCAGCGTCCGTCGTCGGTGACCTGCAGGGTGCCGCCGGTGCGGTCGAGGTAGTCGAGCCGGACCAGGACGTCGCAGATGCGGTCGAACACTGCGGCGATCGAGCCCGTGCGGCCCTCGATGCGGCGGACGAGGGCGTCGTGCTCGCCGCGCAGGCGGTCCCACCGCTCGGCCCAGCGGGCGTGCTCCTCGCGGTCCGGGCACGCGTGGCACGGGTGTGCGCGAAGCCGTCGGCGCAGCTCGGCGATCTGCGCGTCGTCCTGCCCGGCGGTGTGCCGGGGCGGGCGACCGCGGCGCGCGCCGGGGCGACGGTCGCCGCGCGGGTCGCCATCACCCACGGCGCCGGACGAGACGGAGGACCGCAGCGCGGCGGCGAGCTCGCGTCGCGCGGCGGGGACGCGCGCGCTGAACCCCTTCGGCACACGCAGGCGGCCGACCGTGCGCGCGCCGGTGCCGACGTCGGCGACGGTGAGCCTGCGCACCTGCCGGTCGGTCGTGAGCACCATGGGACGGGGCCCGTCGAAGCCGCCCGCGCCGCCCGGGTCGATCACGACGGCGTGCCCGGAGCGTCGCCCGACGGGGATCTCGAGCACGTCGCCGACGTGCAGGCCCTCCAACGACCGGGCGACGTCGGCCCGGCGCGCGGCCGCTGCGGCGCGGGACTGGTCGCGCTCGAGCCGGCCGATGTCCCGGCGGATGCGCGCGTACTCGGCGAAGTCGCCGAGGTGGCACCGCATCGCCTCGGCGTACCCGTCGAGCGCCTCGGCGTGCGACTGCGCCTGCCGGGCGAGCCCGACGACCCCGCGGTCCGCCTGGAACTGCGCGAAGGACGTCTCCAGGACCTCGCGCGCACGGTCGCGACCCACCTGCGCCACGAGGTTGACCGCCATGTTGTACGTGGGCCGGAAGCTCGAGCGCAGCGGGTACAGCCGCTTCGACGCGAGGCCCGCGAGCTGCACCGGGTCCAGGCCCGCGTGCGCGACGACGACGGCGTGCCCCTCGGTGTCGATGCCGCGGCGCCCCGCACGCCCGGTGAGCTGCGTGTACTCCCCCGGGGTCACGTCGACGTGGCTCGACCCGTCCCACTTGACGAGCTTCTCGAGGACCACGGACCGCGCGGGCATGTTGATGCCGAGCGCGAGCGTCTCCGTCGCGAACACCACCTTCACCAGACCACGCGAGAACAGGTCCTCGACGGTCTCCTTGAACAGCGGCAGCATGCCCGCGTGGTGCGCCGCGACGCCCCGCGTGAGCGCGTCGAGGAGGTCCCAGTAGCCGAGCACGTCGAGGTCCTCCGGCGGGACGGCGGCGCACCGCTCCTCCACGATGCGCCGGATCGTCGCCTGCTCGGCCGGGTCGGTCAGGCGCACGCCCGCCGCCAGGCACTGCTGCACGGCCCCCTCGCAGCCCGCGCGGGAGAAGATGAACACGATCGCGGGCAGGAGCTCGTCCTTGTCGAGCGCGTCGACCACGGCGAACCGCGGCGTCGGACGCCCGAAGACCGCCCCTCCGCCGGGCCGGTGACCGCCGCGCCCGCGGTAGCCCCGGTCACCCGGCCCGCGCCGCCCGGGCCCCTCCGCGCGCTCGCCACGGCGCAGCAGCTGCACCAGGTCCGGGTTGATGGGCGGGTCGACGCCCGGGTCGGTCGGGTCGACGTGACCCGCGTACAGGTCGAGCAGGTCGCCCCGGACCAGCACGTGCTGACCGAGCGGCACCGGACGGTGCTCGCTCACCACCACGGCCGTGTCGCCGCGCACGGTCGCGAGCCAGTCGCCGAACTCCTCCGCGTTCGAGACGGTCGCGGACAGCGACACCAGCTGCACGTCGTCGGGCAGGTGGATGATCACCTCCTCCCAGACCGGCCCGCGGAACCGGTCGGCGAGGTAGTGCACCTCGTCCATCACCACGAACCCCAGCCCGGCGAGGGTCGGCGAACCCGCGTACAGCATGTTGCGCAGCACCTCCGTCGTCATGACGACGACGGGCGCCTCCCCGTTGATGGTCGTGTCACCCGTGAGGAGCCCGACGCGCTCGGGGCCGTACCGGCGCACCAGGTCGCCGTACTTCTGGTTCGACAGCGCCTTGATCGGCGTCGTGTAGAACGCCTTGCGACCCGCCGCGAGGGCCAGGTGCACCGCGAACTCCCCCACGACGGTCTTGCCCGCCCCCGTGGGCGCCGCGACGAGGACGCCGCTGCCGCGCTCGAGGGCCGCGCACGCCTCGACCTGGAAGTCGTCCAGGGGAAAGCTCAGCAGCTCCCGGAACTGCGCCAGCTCGCCGCGCTCGGTCTCCGCGCGGCGGCGCGCGGCCGCGTACCGCTCGGCGGGCGACGGCTCCGCCGACACCGTCGACGAGCCGGGACCGGAGGACGGACGACGCCTGCGTGACACCACACGCACACCCTAGGCACGCGGGGGCACGTCGCACGCTCCGAGCGTCGGGCGCGCCGCGCGCTCGCGGACGGGTCAGGCGAGGACCGACAGGGCGCCCGGGTCGACCTGCACGCGCAACGGGACCGGCCCGACGCGCTCGCCGTCCGCGAACGCCGCCGGAGGCGCGCCTCCCGCGTCGAGGAGCGGCTCGATGAGCACCGACCGGCTCCGCACCACGGTCACCGCCGGGTGGTGCACGTGGCGGCCCTGGTAGATGCCCGGGAAGATCCGCGTCACCGCGGACCGCGACAACGGTCCCGCGACGACGACGTCGAGCAGGCCGTCGTCGACCTGCGCGTCGGGCGCGATCCGCAGCCCGCCGCCGAACGACGGGACGTTCGCGACGGCGACGAGCGTGCCGGCCGACTCCCAGGTCCGGTCGTCGAGGGTCACGCGGTACCCGTAGGGCCGGAACGACGCGAGCTCCGCGACCAGGGCCCGCACGTACCGGGCCGAGCCGGCCGGCCACGTCATGGTGTTCGCCCGCGCGTTCACGGCCGCGTCGATGCCGCACGACAGCACGCCGAGGAACCACTCGTGCGCGGAGTGCTCGGGCGTGCCGACGCGCACCGCGTCGATCCGGCGGGGCCCCACGTCCAGCGCGCGCTCGACCACGTCGACGGCCGCCTCGACGTCGCCACGCGGCAGCGCGAGCGCCCGGGCGATGTCGTTGCCCGTGCCGGCCGCGACGATCCCGAGCGGCAGGGCGGTGCCCGCGACGACGTTCGCCCCCAGGTGCACCATGCCGTCGCCGCCCACCACGACGAGCGCGTCGAGACCCTGGACCGCAGCCGCACGGGCGCGGTCGGTGGCCTGCGCGAGCGTCGGCGCGGACAGGTCCTCGACCTTCATGCCGCGCGCCACCAGCAGCTCGTGCACGCGCCGCCCGGCCTGCGCCCCGCGCCCCTTGCCCGCCGTGGGGTTCACGACGACGCCGACGTGCCTCACGTGGCGGCAGGCTCGGCGTCGTCGGGGAACGTGCCGTCGAGACGCGGCAGGCCCGCCGCGACCCGACGACGGTCCACGCGACGGTCGTGCACCGTGCAGATCACCAGCGCCCCCGCGTACAGCAGGCAGATGGGGATCGCGACCGCGATCATCGTGATCGCGTCCGGCGTCGGCGTCATGATCGCGCTGAACGTGAACGCGATCATCACGGCCCACCGCCACCCCTTGCGCCACGTCGCCGCCGTGCCCAGACCCGCGAAGTTCAGCGCGACCATCACCACCGGCAGCAGGAACGCCAGGCCGAAGACGAGCATCACGCGCATGACGAACCCGAGGTACGTCTGCGCGTCCACGAGGTTCGTCGCACCCGACGGCGTGAACTCGATGAGGAGCTGCACGGCGTGCGGCAGCACGTACCAGGCCAGCAGCGCACCACCCAGGAACAACGGCACGGCCGCACCGAGGAACCCGAACGCGTACCCGCGCTCGCGGCGGGTCAGGCCGGGCGTGATGAACGCCCACAGCTGGTACAGCCACCACGGGCTCGACAGGATCACGCCCAGGAAGATCGTGATCTTGACCCGCATGTCGAACGGCGCGGCGACGCCCGCGAAGTTCAGGGAGACGAGCCCGTCACGCGTCGATCCGGCGGCCTCCAGCGGCTGCTGGATGGCCTCGAAGACGGGGTCGTAGAAGATCCAGGCGAGCACGGCGCCGAGGACGACGCCGATGGAGGCGAGGACGAGGCGCTTCCTCAGCTCGAGGAGGTGGGCCCGCAGCGGCATCCGGCCGCCGGGGTCGCGCCCGCGGCGGGAGCTGCTCACGCGGTCAGACCTTCGGAGGCGTGGTGCCCTCGGTCGGCTCGTCAGGACGCGTGTCGTCGTCCCGCAGGTCCTTCACCTCGGACTTGAAGATCTTCATCGACTGACCGACGCTCTTGGCGAGCCCCGGGAGGCGGTTCGCCCCGAACAGCAGCAGGACGACCAGCACCAGCACGATGATGTGCCAGGCGCTCAGGTTTCGGATCACGGGGCTACCTCCGTCGCGGTGCGAGTCCCGCGCATCCTAACCCCGCCGGACCTGTCCGGATGCTCCCTCAGCTCCAGTACGCACGCCACGACTCGCGCGTGCGCCAGTGCCGCTGCTCGCGCGCCGCACGACGTGCGGTGCGCTCCTCGCGCAGGGCCGCCCGACGCTCGACCAGCGGCCCGCGGGGCGAGAGAACCGTCGGCCCGGTGTCGACCCGGTCCTGCTCCGCCAACGCCTGCAGCTCCGCCAGCCGGTCGGCGAGCTGCTCCCACGTCTGCCCGGCCCTCGCCAGCTCCCGGCCGAGCTCGAGCCCCGACCGCCACAGGCGCCGACCCAGGAAGAACGCGCCGACGAGCGTGCCCACGACCAGCACCGTCCACACGCTGAACCACAGCACGGCGTCAGCCCTCCTCGTCCGCGAGCGGGCCGTACGCGGCCAGCGCGGCGCGCGCCGCGGCCGCGACCTCCGTCGCCACCCGCGCGGGCCGCACGTCGAGCACCTCGTCCGCGACCTGCAGCACCAGGTGCCGCAGCCAGGCCGGGCGCAGGACGCGCAGGTCGACCTCGAACGACCCGTCCTCCAGGTTCCGCACCGCCTCCACGGGTGTGCTCTCCGCGACCCAGCGCGCCGAGCTGCGCAGGTGCAACGTCACGAGCTCGCCGTCCGGCCCGGGCTGGAACTCCCCCGCGTCCGGCGCGACCGTGTGGTCCGCCACCGGATCGTCGAGCACCTCGGCCGCCAGGATGCGGTCCACCCGGAACAGACGCTCCCCGTCGACGAGCCGGCACCACGCCAGCAGGTACGAGCGCTCGTCGTCCGTGACCAGCCGCAGCGGGTCCACGTCGCGCTCCGTCGTCACGTCCGACGCGTCCACGTAGCGCAGGTGCAGCCGGCGCCCGTTGCGCAGCGCCGTCGCCACCGCCGTCGCGACGTCCGGCGCCGCGTCGAGCCCCAGCCGCACGTCGAGCGCCGCAGCCGCGTCACCCGCCGCCGTCGTCAGCTTGTCCAGCGCCGACGACAGCACCGCGGCCTGCTCCCGGTCGAGCGCCGGCCGCAGCGACGAGTCCAGCGCCCGCAGCGCCGCGAGCAGCGCCACCGCCTCACGCGCACCCAGCCGCAGCGGACGCGTCATCCCGCGCGACTCCGTCAGCCGCACCACACCCTGCTCGTACGACGCCGCGTCGAAGTCGATCAGGTCGTGCGGGAAGTACCCCGGCGTCCCCGTGACCCACAACGTGTCGATGTCCGACAGCACCTGGTCCGCCGTCACCCCGAACTGCTCCGCGATCTCCTCCACCGGGACGCCGGCGTGCCGGTCCAGGTACGTGATCATCCCGAGCATGCGCAGCAGGCGGTCGCTCGCGCGCTCAGCCATCCGTCCCACCCCCGACCGTCGCGCGGTCCAGCGTCGACGCCGTCCGCAGCAGGTGCAGCACCGCGTGCCGCACGCTCGGCGGGTCCAGCACCACCACCGCGTCGCCGTACCCCACGAGCTCCTCCGCGAGCTCCCAGTCCAGCCGGAACGGCACGTGCACCACGTCGCGCTGCGCCAGCGCCGCAGCCGCCCGCGGATCCGACCACACGTCCGGCGCGTCCGCCGGCGCCGGCACCGCACGCGCCCGCGCCGCACCCACACGCTCCGGCAGCACCGCGAGCGTCGCGACCCGCTCCGGACGCTCCTCCCACGGGTGCAGCGCCGCCGCCAGCTCCTCCGCAGGCGGCGGCTCGAACGCACCCGGCGCGCCCACCAGCCGCACCGTCCCCTCGACGCGGCTCAACCGGTACGAACGAGGAGCGTCGCGCTCGCGGTCACGACCCACCAGCAGCCAGCCACCCCGGCGCGCCAGCAGCTTCCACGGCTCGACCGTCCGCTCACGCACCTCGCCCGTGTTCGCCGCGCGGTACACGAACCGCACCACCTGCCGCGCCTGCACCGCGTCGAGCAGCGGACCGATCGCCCCGCCACCCGACCGCACGCGCGGCGCGAGCCCCGCGACCAGGTCCGTCGACTGCGGCGCCGCGCCGACCGCACGCAGCTTCGTCAGCGCGCGCGACGTGTCGGCGCGCAACGACTGGTCCTGCCACAGCTGCGCCGCCATCGCGAGGACACCCAGCTCCCCCGCCGTCAGGTCCAGCGGGGCCAGGGCGTACTGCTCGGCGTCGATCCGGTACCCGATGTCGTCACCGTGACCGGCGTCCGTCACCGTGAGCACCGGGATCCCGAGCTCGCGCAACGTGTCCTTGTCACGCTCGAACATCCGCTCGAACGCGTCGTCCGACGGCGCGTCCTGGTACCCGGCGACGCTGGCGCGCACCTGCTCCTTGGTCATGCGGCCGGACGTGTTCACGAGGGCGATGACGAGGTTGAGCAGGCGCTCTGCGGGCGGGATCGCGGGGGGCATCGGGGACCACGGTAGCCGCCCCGGTACGGTGGGGCCGTGATCACGTGGCGTTCGGGTGTCGTCGTCGCGAGCGGGACCGCCTGGCCGGGCGCACAGGAGCTCACGGTGGCCCTCGACCACCCGGCCACCGACGCCCTGCCGGACATCGTCCGGGCGCTCGCCTACCCCGCCCTCGTCGGCTCCCCCGCCGTCGGCGACCGGGTCCTGCTCAACGTCTCCGCGCTGGCCCGCGGGCTGGGCACCGGCGGCTACGCCCTCGTCGCCGCCCCCGGCGGCGACCTGCCCGCCGACCCCCCAGCCGGACCCGGGCACCTCGTCAAGGCCCGCTACACCCCCCTCCAGGCCATGGTCCTCGGCGTCGACGACCAGGAGTCCCCCCACCACGAGACCCTGCGCGACGCCGACGACCTCGGCGGCCTGCCCGTCGTCGTCGCCGACCTGCACTCCGCGCTCCCCGCCGTCGTCGCCGGCGCCCGCTACGCCGCCGCCCGCGCGGGCCGCCCCGCACCCACCGTCGCCTACGTCATGACCGACGGCGGCGCCCTCCCCGCCTGGTTCTCCCGTGCCGTCGCGGGCCTGCGCGACGCCGGCTGGATCGACGCGTGCGTCACCACCGGGCAGGCGTTCGGCGGCGACCACGAGGCCGTCACCGTGCACACCGGCCTCCTCGCCGCACGCCACGTCGTCGGCGCCGACCTCGTCGTCCTCGCCCAAGGACCCGGGAACCTCGGCACCGGCACCCGCTGGGGCTTCTCCGGCGT
This sequence comes from Cellulomonas sp. H30R-01, assembly GCF_010119915.1. NCBI lineage: Bacteria > Bacillati > Actinomycetota > Actinomycetes > Micrococcales > Cellulomonadaceae > Cellulomonas > Cellulomonas sp. H30R-01. Next base: position 1,527,900 of record NZ_CP048210.1, read on the forward strand.
CGCCGCCGGAGAAGCGGTCAACGCCGCCGCCACCCTCCGCGGCCGCCCCGTCGCCTCCCTGCGCGTCAGCGGCGCCGACCCGCGCGAACGGCACCTCGGCGTCTCGCACCACTCGCTCACCGCCTACGGACGCGTCGCGCTCGCGGCCGCCGACGTGCCCGTCCCCGTGTTCGACCCCGACCCCGACGGCGGGCTCGACGCCCTCGGGCGACGCGTGCGCCACCAGGTCGCCGCGCTCGCCGCACCGCACGGACGGCACCGGCTGGTCGACGTCGACGCCGGCGCGGACCTCCTCAGCGCGCTCGCGGGCTCGCCGGTGCGGCTGTCGACCATGGGCCGCGGGCTCGACGACGACCCCGCAGCGTTCCTCGCTGCGGCGGTCGCCGGGGTCCACGCGGTGGACCTGCTGGACATCGCAGGCTGACCCGACGCGGCCGACGCGCCCGACGCGGACATCACGCCGGGCTCACGCGACCGGCTGCCACGTCACCCCGGACGGCGGTCCCTCGCCGCGCCCGACCGCCGGTCGACCCTCAGTCGTCCCGGGTGGTGCGGGTGTGCTCCGCGACGAGCGTCGCGAGCCGACGCGCCTCAGCCTCCGCGAGCTCGCCGTCGGCGCGCTGGATGCCCATGACGGCGAGCGTGTCGCCGTCGGCCAGGTCGAGCTGCACCCAGGGACGGCCGTGCCCGAACCGCACCGACACGATCTCGGACCACTCGAGCCGTCGCGTGAGCATGAGGTTGCGGACCGTGAGGCCGCCGTCGTCCGCGCGGGCGCTCACCGTCGCCTGCCGCCAGCAGAACCAGGCGATGAGCATGCCGACGAGCGCGAAGCCCGCACGGTCCAGCGGTCCGGCGTTCGGCAGGACCACGATGATGACGGCGGTGAGCACGAGGACCGCCACGGCCAGACCGAGCGTCACGAGTCGCGCGAGCCGCGGCCGGAAGACCGTCGGGGCGGTCACGGCGACCGTCACAGGCGGCACGCGTGGATCGACGTCACGAGGATCGCGCGCGCACCGAGGTCGTAGAGGGCGTCCATGACGCGGTTGGTCTGCGACCGCTGCACCATCGCGCGGACCGCGGCCCACTCGCGGTTGTGCAGCGGGGAGACGGTCGGCGACTCGAGGCCGGGCGTGATCGCGACGGCCTGCTCGACGAGCGAGAGCGGGACGTCGTAGTCGATGAGCACGTACTCGCGCGCGGTGAGCACGCCCTGCAGCCGCCGGGTGAGCACGTCGAGGCCCGTGGGCTCGTCGACGCCCGCGCGGCGGACCAGGACGGCCTCCGAGCGCAGGATCGGGTCCCCGAAGATCTCGAGGCCGGCGGCCTTGAGCGTCGTGCCCGTCTCGACGACGTCGGCGATGACGTCGGCGACCCCGAGGCGCGTCGCGGTCTCGACCGCGCCGTCGAGGCGCACGATCCCCGCGGCGCTCACGCCACGCTCGGCGAGGTACGCAGCCACGAGTCCCGGGTAGGACGTCGCGACGCGGCGCCCCTCGACGTGCGACACGTCGCTCATCTCGCCCACGGGCGCGGCCCAGCGGAACGTCGAGCGCCCGAAGCCGAGCGCGAGGTGCTCGACCGCGGCCGACTCGGAGTCGAGCAGCAGGTCGCGGCCGGTGACGCCGACGTCGACCGTCCCGGCGCCGACGTACACCGCGATGTCGCGCGGGCGCAGGAAGAAGAACTCGACGTCGTTGTCCGGGTCGGGCAGGACGAGCTCACGGCTGTCGCGGCGCTGGCGGTAGCCGGCCTCGCGGAGCATCTCGGCGGCGGGCTCGGAGAGCGAGCCCTTGTTCGGGACGGCGATCCTCAGCACGGGGGTCCTATCGGGGGTGTCGGTGCAGGCGGGGCGGGAGGCTCAGAGGTGGGTGTACACGTCGTCGAGCGTGAGCCCGCGGGCCAGCATGAGCACCTGCAGGTGGTACAGCAGCTGGGAGATCTCCTCGGCGGTCCGCTCGTCGCTCTCGTGCTCGGCGGCCATCCACACCTCGGCGGCCTCCTCGACGATCTTCTTGCCGATCGCATGGACGCCGCCGTCGAGCTCGGTCACGGTGCGGGAGCCGGCGGGGCGGGTGGCCGCCTTCTCGGCGAGCTCGGCGAACAGGACGTCGAAGGTCTTCACGTCGGACAAGCCTAGACGGGCGTCCGGGGTGACCCGTCGCGCGTCCGCCTGTCAGGCGCCGCCCCCCCTCGTCCGGGCCGACCACGGCCTGGGGTGAGCGAGCGGAGGTCCTGTGGTGGCGGGCATTCGGGGCACACGAGCGCAATGGCCTGTTATCGCGCATTCCGGACAGACGCACCGCAGTCGCGACGTCGCACGGCCGACCGTCCCGCCGTCGGAGACTCGACTCCGCGCGCCCACGGGCACCTTCGCTCCCCCGAGCAGCGGCCGCTCCTCCGCGCGCCGCCCTGCCGACACCGACACCGGCGCCCGCGCCCGCGCCCGATCCTCCGCGTCCGCTCCCCCAGGTCTCGCTGCCGGCCCGGGATGCGCGACCGCGACCGCCGGCATCCCTGCCGGCCCGGGTGCGTGCGTCAGGCGGCGACCTCGCGCCGCTCCCCCGCCGGCACGGCGGGCTCCTCGCCCCGAGCGCGCAACCACACCGTGAAGCCGTAGACCACGACGCCCGCGTAGACGACGTAGAGGACCGCCGACGGGTAGTAGCCGGCGGAGACGAGCAGCGGGACCCCGACGACGTCGACCGCGATCCAGATGAGCCAGAACTCGATCCAGCCGCGCGCCATGCCGTACGTCGCGAGCAGCGAGCCGACGAAGATCCACGCGTCGGCCCACGGCCCCCACGAGCCGAGCGCCGAGAACAGGGCCGCGAACCCGACGGTGCCGACGACCGCGACGCTCCCGATGAGCACCCACCCGCGCGGGCCGGCCCAGCGCGGCACGACGGCGGGCGTGTCGGCGGGTGCCCCGTGCTCGAGCGCGGCGCGCTGCGTCTGCCGCCAGCGCACCCACCCGTACACGGACACGGCGACGAAGAAGACCTGCCGCCCGGCCTGGCCGTACAGGTCGGTCTGCTGCGGGGTGTGGAACACGCCGCCGAGGAAGACGGTGAAGAGCAGGACGTTGCCGACGATGCCGACCGGCCACGCCCAGACGCGACGGCGCAGGCCGCCGACCGCGGACGCGAGGCCGAACAGGTTGCCGACGATCTCGCGCCAGAGGACGTCGTGCCCCGCGATCGTCAGGGTCGCGTCGAACAGCCAGCCGAGCGGTCCCACCTCACAGACCCCGCAGGGCGACGACCGTCGCGACGGCGGCCTCGGCGGCCTCGGCGCCCTTGTCCTCGTGCGAGCCCTCGAGGCCCGCACGGTCGAGCGCCTGCTGCTCGTCGTCGCAGGTGAGGACGCCGAACCCGACGGGCACGCCCGTGCGGACGGCGACGTCGGTGAGCCCCAGCGTCGCGCCCTGGCACACGTACTCGAAGTGCGGTGTGCCGCCGCGGATGACGACGCCGAGCGCGACGACCGCGTCCGACGTGCGCGCCGCCACGGCGGCCGCGACGGGCAGCTCGAACGTCCCGGGCACGCGCACGACGCGGACGTCCGTGACGTGGGCGGCGTCGAGCGCACGGCGCGCGCCGGCGAGCAGGCCGTCCATCACCGTCGTGTGCCAGCTCGCGGCGACGACGGTGACGCGCAGGCCCGTGCCGTCGACGGTCAGGGTGGGTGCTCCGGCACCGCTCATGCCAGGTCCTCCAGGTTCTCGAACGCGTGGTCGGTGGTGTCCGCGCCGGGCGTCGCGGGGGCCGCGAGCACGGGACGGACGGGGATCGGGTCGCGCTGCGCGCCGGTCGGCAGGTGCAGCAGGTGCCCCATCGACGTGGCCTTGGTGCGCAGGTACGCCTCGTTCTGCGGGGTGCGGCCGACCTCGAGCCCGCGGACCTCCGCGACGTCGATGCCGTGCGCGCGCAGACCGGCGACCTTGGCGGGGTTGTTCGTCAGCAGGCTCACGCGGCGCACACCGAGGTCGGCGAGGATCGCCGCTGCGGCCCCGTACTCGCGCCGGTCGGCGGGCCAGCCGAGGTCGAGGTTCGCCTCGACCGTGTCACGGCCCTCGTCCTGCAGCGCGTACGCGGCGACCTTCGCGAGCAGGCCGATCCCCCGGCCCTCGTGCCCGCGCAGGTACACCACGGCGCCGCCCTGCTCGGCGGCGAGCTCGAGCGCGGCGTCCAGCTGCGGCCCGCAGTCGCACCGCGCGGACCCGAACGCGTCGCCCGTGAGGCACTCGGAGTGCACGCGCACGACCGGCGTGGAGTCGAGCCCGCGGGTCGGCACGAGCGCGACGTGCTCGTCGCCCGTCCGCAGGTCGCGGTAGCCGTGGATGCGGAAGTCGCCGTGCCGGGTCGGCAGGTACGCGGTGTGCGTGGCGTGCACGCGGTCGCGCAGTCGTGCGGCGGCCGGGTCGACGGGCTCGACGTCGTCGTGCGCGGTGCGCCACGCGACGATGTCCTCGATCGTCAGCAGCACGAGCCCCTCGGCCTGCGCGAGCGCGGACGCGTCGGGCAGGCGCGTCATCGAGCCGTCGTCGTTCACGAGCTCCGCGATCGCCCCGACGGGTTCGAGACCGGCGAGCCGGCACAGGTCGACGGCGGCCTCGGTGTGGCCCGCGCGGTGCAGCACGCCGCCCGGGACGGCGCGCAGCGGCAGGACGTGACCGGGGCGGATGAGGTCCTCGTGCCCGGAGGCCGGGTCGGCGAGGACGCGCAGCGTGCGGGCACGGTCGGACGCGGAGATGCCCGTCGTGACGCCCGTCGCGGCGTCGACGGTGACCGTGTAGGCGGTGCGTCGCGGGTCCTGGCTGTGCGGGACCATGAGCGGCAGGTCGAGCGCGTCGGCACGCGCCGCGGGCATGGGCGCGCACAGGTACCCGGACGAGTGCCGGATCGTCCAGGCGACCCACTCGGGGGTCGCGGACTGCGCGGCGAGGATGACGTCGGCCTCGTTCTCGCGGTCGGGCGAGTCGGCGACGAGCACGGGCCGGCCGGCGCGCAGCGCGTCGAGCGCGTCCTCGACGGTGCCGAGCCGCACGTCGCTCACCGGGCGGTCCCGGCGGTCGCGAGCAGCCGCTCGGTGTACTTCGCGAGGACGTCGACCTCGAGGTTGACGCGCGCGCCCGGTTCGAGCGAGCCGAGCGTCGTGACCGCGAGCGTGGTGGGGATGAGCGACACGCCGAAGGAGTCGTCGCCGACGTGGGTGACGGTGAGCGACACCCCGGAGACGGTGATGGACCCCTTCTCCGCGACGTACCGCGCGAGCGCCGGCTCGAGCCCGATCTCGACCTCGTCCCAGCGCGGGCCGGGCGTGCGCGACAGCACGGTGCCGACCCCGTCGACGTGCCCCTGCACGACGTGCCCGCCGTACCGACCACCGACCGCGAGCGCCCGCTCGAGGTTGACGGAGCCGCCGGTGCCGAGGTCGCCGAGCGCGGTGCGGCGCAGGGTCTCGGGCATGACGTCGGCGGTGAAGGTCCCGTCGCCGGGGAGGTCGGTGACGGTGAGGCAGACGCCGCTGACGGCGATCGAGTCGCCGGGCCGGGCGTCGGACGTGACGAGCGGGCCGCGGACGCGCAGGCGGGCGTCGGTGACGACCCCGTCGGCGTCGGTGCCGGGCTCGACGGCCTCGACGGTGCCGATCTCCTCGACGATGCCGGTGAACATCTCAATCCTCCTGGGTGGGCTGCGGGGTCGGGGTGGGGTGCGCGGGCTCGGGGGTGGCGACGACGAGGACGTCCGGGCCGAGCGGCAGCACGCTGCGGGTCGTGAGGCGGACGGCGTCGCCGATCGTGGTGACGCCGAGGTCGGCGACGGCTGCGGGGCCGGCGCCGAGCAGGACCGGGGCGATGTAGGCGTGGACCTCGTCGACGAGCCCGGCGCGCAGGAATGCGGCGGCGAGGGTCGGGCCGCCCTCGACGAGGAGGTGGCGGACCTCGCGGTCGCCGAGGATGCGGAGGACATCGGCGGGGTCGTGGGTGCGGGCGTGGACGAGCTCGCCGCCGGGGCCGTGCAGGCGGGCGCCGGCGGGGACGTCGCGGTGGCCGACGACGACGCGCAGCGGCTGGTCGGTGTGGAGCTCGCCGGCGGCGTTGCGCGCGGTGAGGGCGGGGTCGTCGGTGAGGACGGTCCCGGTGCCGACGGCGATGGCGTCGACCTCGGCGCGGAGGTCGTGGGCGTGGTGGCGGGCGACGTCGGAGGTGATCCAGCGGCTCGTGCCGTCGGCGGCGGCGACGCGCCCGTCGAGGGTCGTGGCGAGCTTGAGGGTGACGAAGGGGCGTCCGCGCTCGACGGACGCGAGCCAGGTGCCGAGCAGGGTGCGGCCCTCGTCCTCGAGGACGCCGGTGAGGACGTCGACGCCGTCCTGTCGCAGCCGGTCGGCGCCGCCCGCGGCGACGGGGTTCGGGTCGGGGACGGCGACGACGACGCGCCGGACGCCGGCGGCGAGCAGCGCCTCGGTGCACGGTCCGGTGCGGCCGGTGTGGTTGCAGGGTTCGAGGGTGACGACGGCGGTGGCGCCGGTCGTGCCGGCTCCGCGGCGTGCGGCGTCGGCGAGGGCGGCGACCTCGGCGTGCGGGGTGCCGGCGCCGGCGTGCCAGCCCTCCCCCAGGACGGTGCCGTCGGGGCCGAGGAGGACGCACCCGACGCGCGGGTTGGGGCCGTGGCGGGGTCCGCGCCGGGCCAGCAGGAGCGCGTCGCGCAGTGCGGCGATCTCGACGGGTGCGGCGGCCTGCGTGGGTGCCGTTCCGGGGGCGGCGGGCGTGGTGGGGGCACCGGTCGCCGTGCTCGTCATGGTCCACCTCCGGGCGCCGTCGAGCCCCGGGGTCGCGCAGGAGGGTGAGTCCTGCCACGGGACGACGCCGAGCGTCGCCCCGCCACGTACTTCCTCCCATCCGGACTTTCACCGTCGGTCCTGGAGTTCCACCAGGTCAACCGCCCGGTCCTGTGGACCGTGCGGGTCGCGGACTGTCACCGCCGGCTCGGAATTACACCGACCCCGGAGCACGTGTTCGTGTTCTGCACTGCGCCAACGATCTTGCCACACGGGGAATTCCCGGCCGGCGCGCGTCTGTGGGCGTCTCACTCTCCGGGACGGCAGGTCCACGCCCCGGACGTCACGCCGGGGTGGCGGGCCGTAGGGCGGTCAGGAGGTGCGTCCGGTCTCGTCGGCGAGCGCGCGGAGCGCGGCGATCTCGGCGGCGACGTCGTCCGCGCCGTACACCGCGGACCCGGCGACGAAGACGTCGGCGCCCGCCTCGGCGATGCGTGCGATCGTGTCGCGCGACACTCCCCCGTCGACCTGGACCCAGGTGTCGAGGCCGGCGGCGTCGATCGCGGCGCGGGTCCGCCGGATCTTCGGCAGCGTCCCCTCGATGAAGGACTGGCCGCCGAAGCCCGGCTCGACCGTCATCACCAGCACCATGTCGACCTCGGCGAGCAGGTCGAGGAACGGCTCGACCGGCGACGCGGGACGCAGCGCGACCGCCGCTCGGACGCCGCCCGCGCGCAGCTCGCGCGCGAGCCGCACGGGCGCCTGCGCGGCCTCGGCGTGGAACGTCACCGACGCTGCGCCGGCCTCCGCGTACTCGGGGGCCCAGCGGTCGGCGTCCTCGATCATGAGGTGGACGTCGAGCGGGACCGGCGACACCTCCGCGATGCGGCGTACGACCGGCAGCCCCAGCGTGAGGTTGGGCACGAAGTGGTTGTCCATGACGTCGACGTGCGCGAAGTCCGCCGTCGCGATCGCCGCGAGGTCCCGCTCGAGGTTCGCGAAGTCGGCGGACAGGATGCTCGGGTTGATGAGGGCGGGCACGCCGTCAGCGTAGCCAGCCGTGGCGTCCCCCGCCGCGCCGGTCCGGCCGCCTCGACGCCGTGCGGCCGCTCGGCCGCTGCCACGGTCACCGGAGGGCGCGGCGGGCCCACGTCCGGGCCGGACGTCGACCGACGCGCGCGCGTCAGGACGTGCGGCGCAGCAGCGTGAGGTGCATCGCGTCGGTCCCGTGCACGTGCGGCCAGAGCTGCACGTGCGAGCGGTCGGTCAGCTCGACCTCGCGCCGCGCGACGCCCTGCACGACGGCGGCCGTGTCGATCCGCTCGACGCCGATGCCGGCCTTCGCCGCGGCCCGCAGCGCGTCCTTCACGACCAGCCGCGTCTCTGCGAGGTGCGGCGAGCACGTGACGTACGCGACGACGCCACCGACGCGGACGGCGCGCAGCGCCGAGCCGAGCAGGTCGCGCTGCAGCCCGGTCAGCGTCGTGAGGTCCGCGGGGGTGCGACGCCACCGCGACTCGGGACGTCGACGCAGCGCGCCGAGACCCGTGCACGGCGCGTCCACCATCACGCGGTCGAACGCGCCGGGCTCGTCGTCGCCCAGCACGCGCCCGTCGCCGGTCCGGACGACCTCGACCGCGCTCGGCGGGACGGCACGGAGCGACTGCCGGACGAGCCGCGCCCGGTGCGGCTGGAGCTCGTTGGCGACGAGCCGCGCGCCGCGACCCGCGGCCTCGGCGGCGAGCAGCGCCGCCTTGCCGCCGGGACCCGCGCACAGGTCGAGCCACCGCTCGTCGCGGCCCTCGAGCGGTGCGGCCGCGAGCGCGAGCGCGACGAGCTGGCTGCCGTCGTCCTGCACGCCGGCGCGCCCGTCGCGGACGGCGGGGACGGACGCGGGGTCGCCGCCCGCGAGCACGACGGCGGTCGGGGACAGCGTTCCGGGACGGTCCGCGGTCGCGCCGCCGAGCTCGTCGACGTCGGACAGGCCCGGGCGCGCGACGAGGGTGACGAGCGGGGGTGTGTTGTCGGCGTCGAGGAGCGCGCCGAGCTCGTCGACCGGGCGCGCGTCGCCGGCGAGCGCCTCGCGCAGGGCGCGGGCGACCCACAGGGGGTGGCTGCCGACGACGGCGAGGCGTGCGACGGGGTCCTCGCCGGCGGCGTCGGCGATGCGCTGCTCCCAGGCGTCCCACGGCTCGCGGGACACGGCACGCAGGACGGCGTTGACGAACTGCGCGGGTCCGGCGCCGAGGGCGTCGCGTGCGAGCCCGACGGTCTCCGAGACGGCGGCGTGCGGGGGGACGCGCATGCCGAGCAGCTGGTGCGCGCCGAGCCGCAGGACGTCGAGCGCGGGTGCGTCGATCTGCGCGGTGGTGCGTGCGGCGGCGAGCTCGAGGATCGCGTCGTAGCGGCCGCGGAGCCGGAGCGTGCCGTACGTGAGCTCGGTCGTGAACGCGGCGTCGCGGCCGGTCAGCCCGCGCTCGCGCAGGAGCGGCGGGAGGACGAGGTTGGCGTAGGCGTCGCTCTCGGCGACGGTCCGCAGCACGTCGTAGGCGACGCGCCGGGCGGGGTCGGTGCCGCGGCGGCGCTGGGAGGGCGCTGCGGTGGTGCGGGTCGAGCGGCCCTCGCGCCGGGCGGCGCCGCGCTGGCGTCCCTGGGCGTCGCGCCCGTCGCCGCCGTCGCCGCGTCCCCGTCCTGCGCGCCCGTCGCCGCCGCGGCCGTCCTGGGCTCGGCCGCGGTCCGGCCGGTCGTCGGGGCTCACGCGGCACCCTCCCCACCGAGGACGGTGCCGTCCGCCGGGCGTGCACCGCGTGCCCAGTCGGCGGCCTCCATGGGGCGCTTGCCGGGCGGTGTGACGAGGCCGAGGCGGACGGCGCCGCCACCGGTGCCGACGAGCACCTCGCGCTTGGTGGCGCGCAGCTCCCCGGGGCGCAGGTCGTGCACGTCGGGCAGCGGCGTGACGGGTCCGATCCCGAGCCGCGCACCGTCGGGGAGCGTCGTCCACGCGCCGGGTGCGGGCGTGCAGCCGCGGATGCGCCGGTCGACGGCGTGCACGGGGTGCGTCCAGCGGACGCGCGCGTCGTCGACCTCGATCTTGGGGGCGTGGCTCACGCCGTCGGCGGGCTGCGGGACAGGGCTGAGGATGCCGTCCTCGATCGCGTCGAGCGTGCGCACGAGCAGGCCCGCGCCGGCGTGGGCGAGGCGGTCGAGGAGGTCGCCCGCGGTGTCGCGGGGTCGCACCGTCTCGGTGAGCGTGCCGAAGACGGGTCCGGTGTCGAGGCCCTGCTCGATCCGGAACGTGGTCGCGCCGGTGACCTCGTCGCCGGCGATGAGGGCGTGCTGGACGGGTGCGGCGCCGCGCCACGCGGGCAGGACGGAGAAGTGCAGGTTGACCCAGCCGTGGGTCGGCACGTCGAGGACGCTCGTGGGCAGGATCGCGCCGTAGGCGACCACGGGCGCGGCGTCGACGGCGAGCTCCTTGAGCCGCGCGACGAAGTCCTCGTCGCGGGGCCGCTGCGGGGTGAGGACCTCGACGCCCGCGTCGAGCGCGCGCTCCTTGACGGGGCTGGGGTGCAGCGTGCGGCCGCGGCCGGAGCGGGCGTCGGGCCGGGTGAGGACGGCGGCCACCTCGTGGCGGGACGCGAGGAGCGCCTCGAGCGACGGCACCGCGGCCGCGGGGGTTCCGGCGAAGAGCAGTCGCATGCGACCGATCCTAGGTGGCGTCGGCGTCGGCCCCCGCGCCGAGCAGGCCGCGCGCGACGAGGTCGCCGCGCAGCGCGGTCGCGTCGGTGAAGACGATCCCGTCGAAGCCGACCTCGCGCGCCGCGGTCACGTTGGCCGGCGAGTCGTCGACGAACACCGCGTCGGCGGGGTCGACGCCGAACCGCTGCGCGAGCAGCCGGAAGATGGCCGGGTCGGGCTTGGCGAGCCCCACCTCGCCCGACACGAGCACGTCCTCGAGCAGGCCGATCGCCGGTGCCGCGGGTGCGGCGTGGTGGAACGTCTCCGCGGACCAGTTGGTCAGGCCGAGGAGGCGCACACCCGCGGCGGCCAGGTCGCGGACGACGTCCGCGCTGCCGGGGACGGGTCCGGCGAGGGTGTCGGCGAAGTGCCGCACGTAGAGGTCGAGCGCGTCGACGTGCTGCGGGTGCGTCGCACGGACGGCCTCACGCGCCTCCGCCCAGGGGCGGCCCGCGTCCTGCCGGTGGTTGAGCGCCGCGAAGTCCACGTCGGCGAAGAACCGGTCGACGTCGGCCCGCGCCATGCGACCCGCGTACGCGCCGTACGGGTCCCACCGCACGAGGACGTTGCCGAGGTCGAGCACGACGACGTTCACAGCAGGTCCGCCGGGTCGAGCTGGACGCGGAGCGTGCCGCCCTCACGTCGTGCGCTGCGGGTCGCGAGCGACGCCGCCATGGACCGGGCGAGGGCGGCACCCCGGGCGCGCGGGACGCGCACGAGCGCCCGCACGTCGGGCTCGAGCGCGGTCGTCGGGCCGCGACCGGGTGCCGCCGGCGCGGGGACGGGTCCGAGCACGTCGACGTCGTCGAGGTCGATCCGCCCGACGACGGCCTCGACGGCGTCGCGCGGGCCGGTGACGGCGGCGACGCGGACCGCGGGCGGCAGCCCGAGCTCGACCCGCTCCTGCGCCTCCCGCTCGGCCAGCCCTGCGGGGTCCCAGCGGACGAGCGCCTGCGTGGGCCGCTCGGGCGCGTCGCCGACGAGGAGGACGGCACCGCCCTCGGCGGACGGCCGCACGAGCGCGGCGGCGGTGAGCCAGCGCCGCAGGGCCGCGACCGCGCTGCCCAGACCGGCGCCCGACGTGCCGACGGCGGCGTCGAGCAGGACCGCGGCCGCGTACCCGGCGGGCGCGACGGGCTCGGCACCCGGTGTCGCGACCACGACGGCGGGTGCGTCGGGCACCCGGTCGAGCACGCCACCCGAGGCGCGCGCGCCCGACACCCGCACGGTCACCCCGGGGAACGCGCGGCCGAGCTCCTCGGCGGTCCGCTCCGACCCGACGCGGACCGAGCGCAACGCGGTCGACCCGCACTCGTCGCAGCGCCAGGACGTCGCGAGCCGCCCGCACCAGCGGCACGTCGGCACGCCGTCCTGACCGGTGAGCCCCAGCGGGCCGTGGCACGTGCCGCAGCGGGCGTCCGCGCGGCACCGCCCGCACGCGACGACGGGCACGTAGCCCGCCCGGGGCACCTGGACCAGCACCGGACCGGCCGCGAGCCGGTCACGGATCGTCCGCCACGCCGGGGACGGCAGGCGCGCGGCCGCCGCGGGGCCTTCCCGGGCGAGCTCGACGGATGTGAGTGCCTGGACCCGCGGGGTGCGCGCGCGGACGGTCGCGCGGTCCGCCGCGACCTCACGCGCCCAGCCGGACGCCACGAGCGCCTGCGCCTCGACCGTGCGCGCGTGCCCGCCGACGAGCAGCGCGCAGCCCGCGAGGTCGGACCGCAGCGCGAGCACCTCGCGCACGTGCGGGTACGGGGCGCGAGGCTCGGCGTGCAGCGGGTCCCCGTCGTCCCAGCAGACGACGAGGCCGAGGTCACGCACGGGCGCGAACGCCGACGCGCGCGTCCCCACGACCACGTCGGCCGCGCCCCGCAGGGCCGCGAGGAACGCGCGGTACCGGGGCGCAGGCCCGTCGTCGGCCGTCAGCCGGACGACTCCCCCGGTCGTCTCCGGCGACCACGCGGGCACGCCCGCCGTCTCCAGCGCGGCCAGCACCCGGACGACGTCACGCGCGTCCGGCACCACGACGAGCGCGCCCCGGCCGCCGAGCACGCACGCGGCGACGGCCTGCGCGACCGCGTCCTCCCACCGGTCCCCGAGGGCGCCGGGCAGCGCGGTCCAGACCGCCCGCGGCGCACCGCCGGCCTGCACGTGCTGCACGAACGCCGGACCACCGCGGTACGCCGACCACGCCGACGCGTCGGCACCGGCCACGGGCGGACGCGGGGTGCCGTCGGGGACGGCGAACGTCTCGGACTCGACGCGCGCGTGCCGGCTCGGCACCGCGAGCCGCAGCACGTCGGACAACGTGCCCGCCCACCGGTCCGCGACCGCCCGGGCCAGCGCGAGCACGTCGGGCGTGAGGACCGGCTCGCCCGACACGACACGGCGCAACGGCACGAGCCGTCCCGCGTGCTCCGCGGTCTCGGCACGGTCGAGCAGGTACCCGTCGACGTCCTGACCGCCGAAGCGGACCTTGACGCGGACGCCCGGGACCGCCTGCGCGTCGAACCGCGCCGGCACGACGTACTCGAACGTCCGGTCGAGGTGCGGGGGCGACAGGTCGACCGCGACCCGCGCGACCGGCATCCGCTCCGCAGGCTCGAGGTCCGCCGCACCGAGGCGCGGGCGCGCCCGACGACGCGGGCCGGGCACCCCGTCGAGGACGAGCTGCTCCCCCGCCGTCACGTCCACGGACCCGTCACGCGGGCCGCACCGGTCGCCGGCACGCGCGCCGGCTCAGCCGACGGCGGCCAGCAGGTCGGCCGCGCGGTCGGTGCGCTCCCACGTGAAGTCGGGCAGCTCGCGCCCGAAGTGGCCGTACGCCGCCGTGCGCCGGTAGATGGGCCGCAGCAGGTCGAGGTCGCGGATGATCGCGGCCGGGCGCAGGTCGAACACCTCGCGGATCGCGGCCGTCAGGCGCTCGACGGGCACGACACCCGTGCCGAACGTCTCGACGTACAGGCCGACGGGGTGCGACTTGCCGATCGCGTACGCGACCTGGACCTCGCAGCGCTTCGCGAGACCCGCGGCGACGACGTTCTTGGCGACCCAGCGCATCGCGTACGCCGCCGACCGGTCGACCTTCGACGGGTCCTTGCCGGAGAACGCGCCGCCGCCGTGCCGCGCGAAGCCGCCGTAGGTGTCGACGATGATCTTGCGACCCGTCAGGCCCGCGTCGCCCTTGGGACCACCGACGACGAACGTGCCGGTCGGGTTGACGAGCAGCCGGTGGTCGCTCGCGTCGAGCTCGAGCTGCGCGAGCACCGGTGCGACGACGTGCTCCGCGATCGCGGGCCGCAGGTAGCTGTCGAGCTGGACGTCCGGGTCGTGCTGCGTGGACAGGACGACGGTGTCGAGCGAGACCGCGCGGTCGCCCTCGTACCCGATGGTCACCTGGGTCTTGCCGTCGGGGCGCAGACCCGGCACGAGGTCCTGGCGGCGGACCTCGGCGAGCCGCTCCGCGAGACGGTGCGCCGCCCAGATCGGCAGCGGCAGCAGCGACGGGGTGTCGTCGCACGCGTACCCGAACATCAGGCCCTGGTCGCCCGCGCCCTGCAGGTCGAGGGGGTCGATGTCCGCGGAGTCCTGCCGGACCTCGATCGACTTGTCGACGCCCTGCGCGATGTCGGGCGACTGCTGCCCGATCGAGACGGACACGCCGCACGAGTCACCGTCGAAGCCGATGTGCGACGACGTGTAGCCGATGCCCTTGACGACCTCGCGGACGACCTGCGGGATCTCCACGTACGCGCTCGTGGTCACCTCACCGGCGACGTGCACGAGGCCCGTCGTCACCATCGTCTCGACCGCCACACGGGCCGCCGGGTCCTGGTCGAGGATCGCGTCGAGGATCGCGTCGGAGATCTGGTCGCACACCTTGTCGGGGTGGCCTTCCGTCACCGACTCGGACGTGAACAGGCGCGCGGAAGCCTCAGTCATGGCGCACAGCCTAACGGGACGGAAACAGCCCTCTCACCGGCCGTTCACCAGCGGGCGAGCACCGCGTCCCACACGGCGTGCGCGACGTCGTCCTTGCTGCCCGCGGCGGCTGAGACCACCTCGCCCCGGGCGTCGAGCACGACCACGTCGTTGACGTCCGTCCCGAACCCGCGGCCGTCCCCGACCGCGTTCACGACGAGCAGGTCGGCCTTCTTGCGCAGCGCCTTGGCGCGGCCGTGCTCGAGGACCGAGCCGTCGTCGTCGCCCGTCTCGGCCGCGAACCCGACGACGACCTGGCCGTCACGCAGCCGGTCGGCGGCGAGCTCGGCGAGCACGTCGGGGTTCTCCACGAGGTGCAGCGTGGGCGTCGAGCCGTCGCCGCGCTTCTTGATCTTGGCGTCCGCGAGAGCGGCGGGCCGGTAGTCGGCGACGGCCGCGGCCATGACGACCGCATCGGCGTCCTTCGCGGCGGTCCGCACCGCGTCACGCAGCTGCGCGGCGGTCTCGACCGGCACGGCGTCCACGCCCGGCGGGAGGGGGACGGACAGGTTCGCGGCGACCAGCGTGACGTGCGCGCCGCGCGCCGCCGCCGCCCGCGCGAGCGCGACGCCCTGGCGGCCGGAGCTGCGGTTGCCGAGGAAGCGGACCGGGTCGAGAGGTTCACGCGTGCCGCCCGCGGACACCACCACGCGGCGACCGAGGAGGTCCCGCGGGCCGACGAGCGTGAGAGCCGCCGCGGCGATCACCTCGGGCTCGGGCAGCCGGCCGGGGCCCGTGTCGGCGCCGGTCAGCCGACCGCTCGCGGGATCGAGCACGTGCACGCCCCGACGGCGCAGCGTCTCGACGTTCGCGACCGTCGCGGGGTGCTCCCACATCTCGGTGTGCATCGCCGGCGCCATCAGCACCGGACAGCGCGCGACGAGCAGCGTCGCGGTGAGCAGGTCGTCGGCACGGCCGGTCGCCGCACGCGCGAGCAGGTCCGCGGTCGCGGGGGCCACCACGACCAGGTCCGCGGTCTTGCCGACGGCGACGTGCGCGACCTGGTCGACGTCCTCGAAGACGTCGGTCGTCACGGGCTGCCCGGACAGGGCCTCCCACGTCGCGCGCCCGACGAACTCCAGCGCGGCGACGGTCGGCACGACGCGCACGTCGTGCCCCGCCTCACGGAAGAGGCGCAGCAGCAGCACCGCCTTGTACGCGGCGATGCCGCCCGCGACGCCCAGGACGATCCGCATGTGCGGTGCCTCAGGCCTCCGTGGCCTCGGAGGTCAGCAGCCCGGCGTCGATCTCGCGCATCGCGATCGACAGCGGCTTCTCCTGCGGGCGCGTGTCGACGAGCGGGCCGACGTACTCGAGCAGGCCCTCGTTGAGCTGCGAGTAGTACGCGTTGATCTGGCGGGCGCGCTGCGCCGAGTACAGCACCAGGGCGTACTTGGAGTCGGCACGCTCGAGGAGCTGGTCGATCGGGGGGTCGGTGATGCCCGTGGGGGCGGCGACGGTTCCGGACACGATGGTCTCCCGTGAGGTCGATGGGGGGTGCGGCGCGGTGGCCGCGGGGCGGAGCCTGCCGTCGATCCTACCTCGTCGCGATCCCCATCACCCGGACCAGCTCGTCCGTGGCCCGGTGCACGTCGTCGTTGACGATCACGGTGTCGAACTCGGACTCGGCCGCGAGCTCGACGCGCGCCGTCGCGAGGCGCCGCTCGCGCTCCTCCGCGTCCTCGGTCCCCCGTCCGACGAGCCGCCGCTCGAGCTCGGCGAACGACGGCGGTGCGAGGAACACGAAGTGCGCGTCCGGCATGGACGCCCGCACCTGGCGGGCGCCCTGCAGGTCGATCTCGAGGAGCGCCGGCTCACCGGCGGCGAGCCGACGCTCGACGGGCTCACGAGGAGTGCCGTACCGGTTGCGCCCGTGGACGACCGCCCACTCCAGCAGGTCGCCGTTCTCGACCATGCGGTCGAACTCGTCGACGCTGACGAAGTGGTAGTGCACCCCGTCGACCTCGCCCGGTCGCGGCGACCGCGTCGTCGCGGACACCGACAGCCAGACCTCGGGGTAGCGCGTGCGGACGTCGGCGGACACCGTTCCCTTGCCGACGGCGGTGGGTCCGGCGAGAACGGTCAACCGGGCGGGCGTCGTCGTCATGGGTGGTGCGGTACTCCTCGTGCGCAGCGGTGACGGGCGACCGTCACCCGAAGCGGTCGACGAGCGCCTTCACCTGGTGGGGTCCGAGGCCGCGGACGCGCCGCGTCTCCGAGATGCCGATCTCGGAGATGATCGCACGAGCCTTGACCTTGCCCACACCGGGCAGGGACTCGAGGAGCGCGAGCACCTTGAGCTTGCCGATCGTCTCGTCCTTCTGGCCCTGCTCGATCACCTCGGACAGGGTGCCCTGCGAGTACTTGAGGCGGTTCTTGACCTCGGCACGGGCCTGCCGGGCGGCGGCGGCCTTCTGGAGCGCTGCGGCTCGTTGTTCGGGAGTCAGCGGAGGAAGAGCCACGCGCGTCACCTTCTCGTCAGTGGGCCAGCGATCTCGACGGATGCGCAGGATCGTGACAACGAAACTAGCGAGGCCCACCCGGGTCGGCAACGCGGACGCGCCGGAGCGACCTGCGAGGACGCACCTTCGGGCAACCATCCCAGGAGTCCCCGGCACGCCGGCGGGCGCGGGCGCGCGCACGCCCTCGCACCGGCGGCCGACCGTCCAGGTCGCCGGTGCGGGGGCGGCACGGCTCAGGCGAGCGCGGCGGCGGCCTCGTCGGCGGCCCGGCGCGCGGCGGCCCGCAGGCGTGCCACGTCGGGTCCGGCGGTCAGGACGCCGCGCGACGACGACGCGAGGACCTGGCGCCGCGCCGCGCCGAACACGGCGGTCAGCTCGCGCGGCCCCGCGCCCTGCGCGCCGACACCGGGGGCCAGCAGCGGACCGTTCACCGCGGTCAGGTCGGTGCCCGTCCGGGCAGCGGCGTCCCCGACCGTCGCGCCGACGACGAGGCCGATCGAGCCCATGGGGTCCACGCCCGCGTTGAGCGCGGCGGCGCGCGCGGCGATCGTCGCCGCGACCGTCGAGCCGTCCTCGGTGCGCGCGTGCTGGATCTCGGGGCCCTCCTTGTTGGACGTCAGGCACAGCACGAACAGGCCACGGCCCGTCGCGAGGGCACGGTCGACGGCCGGGTCGAGCGAGCCGAAGCCGAGGTACGGCGAGACCGTCAGGGCGTCCCCCGCGAGGGGCGAGCCGTCCCGCAGGTACGCGTCCGCGTAGCCCTCCATGGTCGAGCCGATGTCGCCGCGCTTGGCGTCGACCACGACGAGCGTGCCGGTGCGGCGGCCCTCCGCGACGACCTCCTCGAGCACCGCGACGCCCTTCGAGCCGTGCCGCTCGAACAGCGCGGCCTGCGGCTTGACCGCCGCGACCTGGCCGGCCACGGCCGCCATGACGGTCGACGCGAACGTCCGCAACCCCTCCGCGTCGTCAGCCAGGCCCCAGTCGGCGAGCAGCGTGGGGTGCGGGTCGATGCCGACGCACAGCGGGCCGTGCGCGGCCATGGCGGCGGCGAGCCGGGCGCCGAACGGCTCCCGGGACGTCGTCCCGTCCCCCGGCACGCCGACCGTCTCCGCGGCCGTCACGCCGACACCACCGCCGCCGCTGCGCGCTGCTCGCGCCGGAGCGCACCCGCCGCGTCGTGCTCCTGCAGGCTCGTCACCGTGAACGGCCCGGCCTGCGCGGCCTCGATCGCCTGCACCGCGGCACCGAGCTGCTGCACGGTCGTGACGATCGCCTTGTCGGCGGCCGTCGTGGCGGCGCGGATCTCGTAGCCGTCGGCGCGCGCGCCCTGGCCCGACGGGGTGTTCACGACGATGTCGACGTCGCCGGCCGTGATGAGGTCCACGATCGTCGGCTCGCCGTCGGCGCCCCGGCCCGACGAGTACTTGCGCACCACGCGCGACCGGATGCCGCTGCGGTGCAGGACGGCCGCCGTGCCCTCGGTCGCGAGGATCTCGAAGCCGAGCTCCGCGAGCCGCTTGACCGGGAAGACGATCGAGCGCTTGTCCCGGTCCGCGACGGAGATGAACGCGGTGCCGCTCGTCGGGAGGCCGCCGAACGCCGCCTCCTGCGACTTCGCGAACGCGGTCGGGAAGTCGACGTCGAAGCCCATGACCTCGCCCGTCGAGCGCATCTCCGGGCCCAGGACCGTGTCGACGACGACGCCCTCGGCGGTGCGGAACCGCTTGAAGGGCAGCACGGCCTCCTTGACGGCGACCGGCGAGTCCAGGTCGAGCACGCTCGCGTCCTGCACGGGCAGGAGGCCCGCCGCCCGCAGGTCCGCGATGGACCGGCCCGCCATCACGAGCGCCGCGGCCTTCGCGAGCGAGACGCCCGTGGCCTTCGAGACGAACGGCACGGTCCGCGACGCGCGCGGGTTCGCCTCGAGCACGTAGAGCACGTCGGAGACCAGCGCGAACTGGATGTTGAGCAGGCCCCGCACACCGACGCCGCGGGCGATCGCCTCGGTGGAGAGGCGGATCCGCTCGAGCTCGGACGTCGACAGCGTCACGGGCGGCAGGGCGCACGCCGAGTCGCCGGAGTGGATCCCGGCCTCCTCGATGTGCTCCATGACGCCGCCGAGGAACAGCTCCTCGCCGTCGAACAGCGCGTCGACGTCGATCTCGATGGCGTCGTCGAGGAAACGGTCGATGAGCAGCGGCGGGAGCGTCCCGGCGCGGCCGCCGTCGGCGGCGTTGTCGAGGGCGCGCTGCACGTACTCGGCGAGCTGGTGCTCGTCGTAGACGATCTCCATGCCGCGGCCGCCGAGCACGTACGACGGGCGCACGAGCACGGGGAAACCGATCCGGCGCGCGGTCTCGCGGGCGCCCGCGAGCGTCGTCGCGGTGCCGAAGGCCGGTGCGGGCAGGCCCGCGGCCTCGAGCACCTTGCCGAACTCCCCGCGGTCCTCCGCGGCGTCGATGGCCGACGGCGGCGTGCCGAGGATCGGCAGACCGGCGTCCGCGAGGCGCTGCGCGAGCGACAGGGGCGTCTGACCGCCGAGCGTCACGATGAGCCCCGCGACCGGACCGGCGGCGAGCTCCGCGTGGTAGACCTCGAGCACGTCCTCGAACGTCAGCGGCTCGAAGTACAGGCGGTCCGAGGTGTCGTAGTCCGTCGAGACGGTCTCGGGGTTGCAGTTGACCATGACGGTCTCGAACTCGCCCTTGAGCGCCAGCGCGGCGTGCACGCACGAGTAGTCGAACTCGATGCCCTGGCCGATGCGGTTGGGCCCCGAGCCGAGGATGAGGATCGCGGGACGCTCGCGCGGCCGCACCTCGGTCTCCTCGTCGTAGGACGAGTAGTGGTAGGGCGTGAGCGCGGCGAACTCGGCCGCGCACGTGTCGACCGTCTTGTAGACGGGTCGCAGGCCGACCGCGTGCCGGGCGCCGCGCACGGCGTCCTCGGTCGTGCCGCGCAGCTGCGCGACCTGCGCGTCCGACAGACCGTGCCGCTTGGCGTGCGCGAGCACCTCGCGGGTCAGCGCCGGGGCCGCGGTGGTCTCGGCCGCGACCTCGTTGACGAGCTGCACCTGGTCGAGGAACCACGGGTCGATGCCCGTGCGCGCGTACACCTCGTCGACGTCCACACCGGCGCGCAGCACCTGCTGCACGTCGATCAGACGCCCCTCCGTGGGCCGGCCGATCGTCCCGAGCAGCGCGTCGAGGGCCTCCCCCGTCGCCGGCTCGCCGGCCCAGTGGAACACCGAGCCCTTCTTGTCGATCGACCGCATCGCCTTGCCGAGCGCCTCGGTGAAGTTGCGGCCGAGCGCCATGGCCTCGCCGACGGACTTCATGGTCGTCGTGAGCGTCGGGTCGGCGGCGGGGAACTTCTCGAACGCGAACCGCGGCACCTTGACGACGACGTAGTCGAGCGTCGGCTCGAACGACGCGGGCGTCGAGCCCGTGATGTCGTTCGGGATCTCGTCGAGCGTGTAGCCGACCGCGAGCTTCGCGGCGATCTTCGCGATCGGGAAGCCCGTCGCCTTCGACGCGAGCGCCGACGACCGCGACACGCGCGGGTTCATCTCGATGACGACGACGCGGCCCGTCGTGGGCTCGACCGCGAACTGGATGTTGCAGCCACCCGTGTCGACGCCGACCTCGCGGATGACCGCGATGCCGATGTCGCGCAGCTTCTGGTACTCGCGGTCGGTGAGCGTGAGCGCGGGCGCGACCGTCACCGAGTCGCCGGTGTGCACGCCGACCGGGTCGACGTTCTCGATCGAGCAGACGACCACGACGTTGTCGTGCTTGTCGCGCATGAGCTCGAGCTCGTACTCCTTCCAGCCGAGGATCGACTCCTCCAGGAGCACCTCGGTGGTCGGCGAGTAGTGCAGGCCCTGGCCGACGATGCGGCGCAGGTCGTCCTCGTCGTACGCGATGCCCGAGCCGAGCCCGCCCATGGTGAACGACGGGCGCACGACGACCGGGTAGCCCAGGTCCTCGACCGCCGCCAGGGCGTCGTCGATCGTGTGCACGATCGCGGACCGTGCGGACTCGCCGCCGCAGACCTCGACGACCTGCTTGAACTGCTCCCGGTCCTCGCCCTTCTGGATGGCGGGGATGTTCGCGCCGATGAGCTCGACGTCGTACTTCGCCAGCACGCCGGCCTCGTCGAGCGCGATCGCCGCGTTGAGGGCCGTCTGGCCGCCCAGCGTCGGCAGGATCGCGTCGGGACGCTCCTTGGCGATGATGCTCGTGAGGACCTCGGTCGTGATCGGCTCGACGTACGTGGCGTCGGCGAACTCGGGGTCCGTCATGATCGTGGCGGGGTTCGAGTTCACCAGGACGACCCGCAGGCCCTCCTCCTTGAGCACGCGGCACGCCTGCGTCCCCGAGTAGTCGAACTCGCACGCCTGGCCGATGACGATCGGGCCGGACCCGATGACCAGGACGCTGGAGATGTCGGTGCGGCGGGGCATCAGGCGGCACCCTTCGTGGTCGGGTCGTCGGTGCCGGTCATGAGCCCGACGAAGCGGTCGAACAGGTAGGCGGCGTCGTGGGGACCCGCCGCCGCCTCCGGGTGGTACTGGACGGAGAACGCGGGCAGGTCGAGCGCGCGCAGGCCCTCGACCACGTCGTCGTTGAGGTCGACGTGGCTCACGACGACCCGGCCGTAGCGGCCGCCGTCGTGCGGTGCGGTGGACTCGCCGTCGAGCGGGGCGTCCACGGCGAACCCGTGGTTGTGCGCCGTGATCTCGACCTTGCCGGTGGCCCGGTCGATCACGGGCTGGTTCACGCCGCGGTGCCCGTAGCCGAGCTTGTAGGTGCCGTAGCCGAGCGCGCGGCCGAGCAGCTGGTTGCCGTAGCAGATGCCGAAGAACGGGATCTTGCGGTCGAGCACGTCGCGCAGGAGCTCGACCTCGTGCGTCGCGGCCGACGGGTCGCCGGGGCCGTTGGAGAAGAACACCCCGTCGGGCTGCGTCGCGAGGACGTCGTCGATCGTCGAGGTGGAGGGAAGCACGTGCACGCGCACGCCGCGCTCGGCGAGCCGCTGCGGGGTCATGGCCTTGATGCCGAGGTCGACGGCGGCGACCGTGGCGACGGGCGTGTCGAGCGGCGTGCCGTCGGGGCCGAGCGCCTCGACGACGTACGGCTCGTCGGTCGAGACCTCACCGGCCAGGTCCGCGCCGGCCATGGCGGGCGCGGTGAGCACCTCGTCGAGCAGCTCGTCGACCGGGCGCCGGTCGCCCTCGGGGCCGACCAGCGCCTCGCCCGAGAAGACGCCCGCGCGCATGACGCCGCGCTCGCGCAGGTGCCGGGTGAGGGCGCGGGTGTCGACGCCGCTGATCCCGACGACGCCCTGCGCGTCGAGCTCCTCGTCGAGCGTGCGGCGCGCGCGCCAGCTCGACGACCGGCGCGCGGGGTCCCGCACGACGTACCCGGCGACCCAGATGCGGCCCGACTCGGGGTCCTCGTCGTTCACGCCGGTGTTGCCGATGTGCGGCGCCGTCATGACGACGATCTGGCGGTGGTACGACGGGTCGGTCAGGGTCTCCTGGTAGCCCGTCATGCCGGTGTTGAAGACGATCTCGCCGAGGGTCCTGCCGGTGGCGCCGTACGCCTGCCCGGCGAACGTCCGGCCGTCCTCGAGGACGAGCACTGCGTCGGTCATGGTGTCTCCTCCTGCCCGGCGGGGGCGCCGGGCGTGTGGTCGATGAGGGCGGCGACGGCGTCGACCAGCGCGGGGCGGTCGGCGGCGTGCCGGGGGCGCAGGCCGGTGTCGAGGCCGCGCGGGTCGTCGGGGTCGGGCTGCCAGGTGAGGACGACGAGCCCGTCGCCGCCGACGACCTTGCCCGCGATGCCGGGCGCCGTGCCCGCCGCGCGCAGGGTGTCGGCCGGCACGAACACGTCGGCCGCGCCGGTCCGGGTGATCCGGACGCCCGCGTCGTGCACCGCCACGACGGCCGGGCTGCGGACGCCGAGGTCGTGCGCGACGACCCGGTCGAGCCAGTCACCGGCCCGCGTCGAGGACACGTAGAGCGCCTCGACCGGACCGAACCGGGTCTCCCCCAGGTCCGCGGGCTCCGCCGGCAGCGACGGGACGACCTCCTCGGTGCGTCGTCGTCGGGCGACCCAGCCGGACCGCATGCCCCACAGCGCGAGCAGCGCGAGCGCGACGCAGCCGGCGACGGCGAGCGCGGTGCGCATCAGCGGACCACCGCCGTGTCGCACGGCTCGCCGTCGAGGACGGTCGCGCGGCCGCGCAGGAAGGTCGCGACGACCCGTCCGGGCAGCTCGCGGCCGCGGAACGGCGAGTTGACGGCCTTCGTGGCCTGCTGCGCGGGCTCGACCGTGGTGCTCGCGGCCGGGTCCCACAGCACGAGGTTGGCGGGCTCGCCGACCGCGATCGGCCGGCCGTGGTCGGTGACGCGGCCGATCCGGGCCGGCGCCTCGGACAGGACGCGCGCGACGTCGGCCCACGTGAGCCGGCCGGTGTCGACCATCGTCTGCTGCACGACGGACAGCGCGGTCTCGAGCCCGGTCATGCCGAACGCGGCGGCCGCCCACTCGCAGTCCTTGTCCTCGCGCGTGTGCGGCGCGTGATCGGTCGCGACGATGTCGATCGTGCCGTCGGCGAGCCCGGCGCGGACCGCCTCGACGTCCTCCGCCGTGCGCAGCGGCGGGTTGACCTTGAACACCGGGTCGTAGCCGCGGGCGAGGTCGTCGGTGAGGACCAGGTGGTGCGGGGTGACCTCGGCGGTGACGTCGATGCCGCGCGACTTGGCCCACCGGACGATCTCGACCGAGCCGGCCGTCGACAGGTGGCAGACGTGCAGGCGCGACCCGACGTGCTCGGCGAGCAGCACGTCGCGCGCGATGATCGCCTCCTCGGCGACCGACGGCCAGCCGGTCAGGCCGAGCTCGGCCGAGACGACGCCCTCGTTCATCTGCGCGTTCTCGGTGAGGCGCGGCTCCTGCGCGTGCTGCGCGACGACGCCGTCGAACGCCTTGACGTACTCGAGCGCGCGGCGCATGAGCACCGGGTCGTGCACGCACTTCCCGTCGTCGGAGAACACGCGCACGGCGGCCTCGGACTGGGCCATCGCGCCGAGCTCGGCGAGCTGCTCCCCCGCCAGGCCGACGGTCACCGCGCCGACGGGGTGCACGTCGGCCCAGCCGGCCTCGCGGCCGAGCCGCCAGACCTGCTCGACGACGCCCGCGGTGTCCTGCGTGGGCGAGGTGTTGGCCATGGCGTGCACCGCGGTGAACCCGCCGAGCGCCGCGGCGCGCGTGCCGGTGCGGATCGTCTCGGCGTCCTCGCGGCCGGGCTCGCGCAGGTGCGTGTGCAGGTCGACCAGGCCGGGAAGCAGGACGAGGCCCGCGCCGTCGACCTCGACCGCGTCGTCACCGGCCTGCGCGCGGGCGTCCGCGCCGGTCGCGGCGACCACGCCGTCCGCGAGGAGCACGTCGACGGGGTCCGCGCCCAGGGGGGCGACGGACGTCAGCAGGTACCGGGGGTTCACGCGTCCACCTTCGTCGTCGGGGCGGGCGACTCGCCCGCGAGCAGCAGGTACAGCACGGCCATGCGGACGGCGACCCCGTTGGCGACCTGCTCGACGATCACCGCGCGCGGCGAGTCGGCGGCGTCGGCGGAGATCTCCAGGCCGCGGTTCATCGGTCCGGGGTGGAGCACGATCGCGTGCTCGGGCAGCGCCGCGAGGCGGCGTGCGTCCAGCCCGTAGCCGCGGGTGTACTCGAGCGGGCTCGGGAAGAACCCGCCGCCGGCGCTCGACATCCGCTCGCGCTGGACGCGCAGCATCATGACCGCGTCGGGCTTGTCGTCGGCGATGACCTCGTCCAGGTGGTACGAGACGCGCGCGGGCCATGCCTCGACGCCGACCGGCACGAGCGTCGGCGGGGACACGAGCGTGACGTGCGCGCCGAGCGTGTGCAGGAGCTGCACGTTCGACCGGGCCACCCGCGAGTGCAGGACGTCGCCGACGATCGCGACCCGCAGGCCCGCGAGGTCCTGGCCGCTCACGTCGGCGCGCCCGCCGTCGCCCACGAGGTGGCGGCGCAGCGTGTACGCGTCGAGCAGCGCCTGCGTCGGGTGCTGGTGCGTCCCGTCGCCCGCGTTCACCACGGCGCCCGACGTCCAGCCCGCATGCGCGAGCGTGTGCGGCGCACCCGACGCCTGGTGCCGGATGACGACCGCGTCCGCGCCCATGGCCTGCAGCGTGAGGGCCGTGTCCTTGAGCGACTCCCCCTTCGAGACGCTCGACCCCTTGGCGGAGAAGTTGATGACGTCGGCGCTCAGCCGCTTGGCGGCCGTCTCGAACGAGATGCGCGTGCGCGTCGAGTCCTCGAAGAACAGGTTGACGACCGTGCGGCCGCGCAGCGTCGGGAGCTTCTTGATCTCGCGCGCCTGCGTCGCGGCCATCTGCCCGGCCGTGTCGAGGATGCGCACCGCGTCGCGGACGTCGAGGTCCGCCGCGGACAGCAGGTGCCTCATCGGGTCCCCCCGTCGATGACGACGGCGTCGCGGCCGTCGGTCTCCTCGAGCAGCACGCGCACGCGCTCGGTCGTGGACGTCGGCAGGTTCTTGCCGACGTAGTCCGCCCGGATCGGCAGCTCGCGGTGCCCGCGGTCGACCAGCGCCGCGAGCTGCACCGCGCGCGGGCGGCCGAGGTCGCTGATCGCGTCGAGCGCGGCGCGGATCGTGCGGCCGGAGTAGAGGACGTCGTCGACGAGGACGACGACGCGCCCGTCGAGGCCGCCGCCCGGGATGTCGGTCGCGCCGATCGTCCGCGTCGGCTGGTGGGCCAGGTCGTCGCGGTACATCGTCACGTCGAGGCTGCCCGCGAGCGCGCCCGGGTCGAGTCCGGGCTCGACGTCGGCGAGGCGCTGGGCGAGCCGCCGTGCGAGCGGGAGGCCGCGGGTCGGGATGCCGAGGAGGACGACGTCGTCGCCGCCCTTGTTGCGCTCGAGGATCTCGTGGGCGATGCGGGTGAGCGCCCGGCCGATCTCGGGGGCGCCGAGCACGACGTTCGCGTGCTCGAGGCTGCCGCTGGACGCGGGCGTGCCTGTGCTCATGCGGACTCCTTCCCCGCCTCACGGGACGGGTCTTAAAGGACGCTGGTGGTGCTCGGATCCTAACCCGCACCCCCTGCCGGGGCGGGGTGCCGTCTCATGCGCGCGGCGGGTCCGTGACGAGCGTCACGGGCGGGGTGCGACGGCGCGGGCGAGGACCTCGACGAGGAGAGGGCGGACGACGTCGGGCGGGAGCGCCTCGAGGGTGGCCATGACGGCGGCGAGGTCCTCGGGGAGGCCGTCGGTGAGGACGTGCTGCGCGAGGGCGGGATCGGGGGTCGCGGGGCCGCGGCCGCGGACGTCGGCGGCGGCGGTGCGCAGGGCGGTGGCGAGGTCGTCGGCGACGCGCTGCGTCACGGGGGTGACGGTGAGGTGGGCGGTGCGGGGCAGGACGGTGCCGTCGGGCTGGGTGAGGGCGGGCTGGGCCTGGGTGAGCCAGCCGCGGCGGCGCAGGGCGTCGACGAGGTGGAAGGGGTCGACGCGGTCGCCCTCGGGGGCGTGGTCGTCGGTGGCGAGCGCGAGGAGGGGTCCGGTGGGGCGGCCGACGACGCGCAGGCCGGGGGTGGTGGCGGCGGCGGCGTGGAGTCGGGTGGTCGCGTCGCGGGTCTGGGCGACGAGCGCGGCGAGTCCGTCGTCCCCGAGCGCCTCGAGCACGGCCCACGCGGCCGCGAGGCCTCCCGCGGACCGGGACCCGAGAACGGTGGGGTTGACGACCGGGTAGCCCGGCCAGGCGGTCGTCGCGAAGTACTGCGCGCGGTGCCGGGCGGGTTCGCGGTAGAGCACGACGGAGGCGCCCTTGGGTGCGAAGCCGTACTTGTGCAGGTCGGCGGAGATCGAGGTGACGCCGTGGACGGCGAGGTCCCACGGCGGGACGTCGTCGCCCCACCAGGGCAGGACCCAGCCGCCGATGCAGGCGTCGACGTGGCAGGCGACGCCGCGCGCGGCCGCGCCGGCGGCGACCTCGGCGACGGGGTCGACGACGCCGGAGGGATAGCTGGGGGCGCTCACGACGACGAGGGCGGTGCGGTCGTCGACGGCGGCGAGGACCGCGTCGGGGTCGGGGGTGCCGCGGGCGGGGTCGACGGGCACGGGGACGACGTCGAGGTCGAGGTAGGCGGCGGCCTTGTGGAACGCGGGGTGGGCGGTCGTGGGCAGCACGAGGGTCGGTCGGGCGTGGACGCGTGCCGGGTCGGCGGCGCGCCAGGTGTCGCGTGCGGACTTGACCGCGAGCAGGCAGGACTCGGTGCCACCGGTGGTGACCGAGCCGACGGTGTCGGGTCCGCCGTGCAGGACGTCGCGGGCGCGCGCGACGAGGCGGCTCTCCAGGGCGGCGACGGACGTGAAGGTCGTGGGGTCGAGCCCGTTGACGGGGAGGAACAGCTCGACGGCACGGGCGGCGACGGCGTCGACGTCGGCGCGCCCGGAGTCGTACACGTAGGACAGGACGCGTCCGCCGTGCGTGGGCGGGTCGGCGCGGCGCAGGTCGGCGAGGTCGGCGAGGACGTCCGCGGCGGGCCGGGCCGTCCACGCGCGCGTCACGCCGTCACCCCCGTCGCGGGCGCGTCGACGACGGCCTCGGTCAGCCGGTACCGGCCGAGCGTCGCGACGCTCGCGGCGGTGAGGACCGCGGGCAGCAGGCTGAACGCGAGCGCGATGCCGGTGACCGCCGCGGCGGGCTGGTCCGCGAGCGCGCCGCCCTCGCGCGAGACGAAGCCGGTGACCGCGAGCGCGCCGAGGACGAGCGTCGGGCCGAGCGCGAGGCCCGCGGTCTCGGCGGCCGTCCAGACGCCGCCGAGGACTCCGGCCCGGTCGGTGCCGCGCTCGCGGGCGTCGACGGCGGCGACGTCGGGGAGCATCGCGAGCGGGAAGAGCTGCATGCCCGCGTAGGCGACGCCGGCGAGGGCGACGAGCGCGTAGACCCACGGGCCGGGCGCCCACCGCATCGGCACCAGGGCGAGGGTCGCGGCGACGAAGAGGCCGGACGCGGCGACGTACCCGCCGCGCTTGCCGAGGCGTCGTCCGATGCGGGTCGCGAACGGCATGACGAGCAGCGCGGGGGCGACGAGGGCGACGAACAGGACGGTGACCGCGCCCTCGTCGCCGAGGACGTAGGTGGCGACGTACGGGGCGCACGCGAGCATGGCGCCGGTCGCGAGGGCCTGGAGCACGAAGGTCGCGAGCAGCCACCGGAAGGCGGGGATCTCGCGCAGGGCGGCGATGCCGAGGCGGAGGGCGTCGCCGCGGACGCGGGGCCGTGGTGCGACCGGGGGGCCGTCGGTGGGCGGGGTGACGGCGGCGCGGCGGGGTGCTCCCCACCAGGCGCCGAGCATGCCGAGCCCGAGCACGGCGCCGCAGACGACGCCCATGACGAGGTAGCCGGTGCGCCCGCCGCCTGCCGCGTCCCGCACGAGCGGGCCGCCGGCGCCGAACGCGAGGATCGCGACGGCGAGCACGGCGATGCGCGGGGCGAGCAGCCGGGTGCGCTCGGCGGAGGTCGACGCGATCTCGGCGGGCAGGGCGATGTACGGGACCTGGAAGAGGCTGAACGCGGTGGCGGCACCGACGAACCAGACGACGACCCAGGCGGCGGCGGGGACGCCGGCAAGGGCGGCGGGTGCCGCGAAGACGGCGGCGAACAGCGGCGGCAGCGTGAGTGCGCCGGCGAGCAGATAGCGGCGGCGGCTGCCGTGCCGGGCGGCGGACGCGTCGGAGCGGGCGCCGACGAACGGGTCGATCACGACGTCCCACAGCTTGGGCACGGTGACGACCAGGGACGCGAGCCCGGCGGCGACGCCGAGCGTGTCGGTGAGGTAGTAGGCGAGCACCAGGCCGGGCAGCGTGCCGAAGCCGCCGGTGCCGACCGAGCCCGCGGCGTAGCCCACCACGGTGCGCCGCGGCACGCGCGCGGCGGGTGACGTCGTCGTCATGGGCGCCGATGATGCCAGGGCCGGGGCCGGGGCCTGGGCCGCGGGCGGCGCGCGCCGCGGGTCAGACGGGCCGCACGTCGACCTCGACGTCGTCGCTGCCGTCGAGCAGGACGGGGACGGACGTCGTCGAGACGAGGTCGCCGGGCGCGAACGCGCGCGCGTCGGGGTCGGCGCCGGCCCGGACGCGGACCGTGAAGCGGCGGCGGGGGTCGGGGCCGGCGGTCGCGGGCACGTCGACCTCGAGGACCGTGCCCTGGGCGGGGACGTGGACGTCCCGCAGGAGCCGCTCCCCCACGCGGACGGCGGGGGCGTCGGCGCGCGAGACGTCCTCGACGGACACGAGCACGGACGGCAGCGTCGTCGCGGTGCCGGTGCCGGGCAGGGCGACGCGCACCCGCACGCTCCGTGTGGAGCCGTCGTCGTGCGTCATCGCTCCACCCTATTCCGTGTGACGTATCTCACACCGTCGCGCCGGGCTCCTCCTCCCCGAGGCGCGGGCCGCCCGGGCCCGCGCGCCAGGGGAAGGCAGCACCATGGCCACGAAGAGCACGTCCGGGTCGGCAGGGGGCGGCGGCCGCCGTCGCAGCGAACCCACCGGCGGGCCGACCGGCGGCACGCCCGAGCGTCCCGAGGAGCGTTCGTCCGTCGACACCGGCACGACCGTCATCAGCGGCGTCGGCTTCGCCGAGAAGGCGGTCACCTACGCGAAGGTCGGCGACCTCGCGGTCTTCGAGGGCGACATCGTCCTCGGCCGGCACGCCGACCTCGAGGCCGCGCGCGCCCGTGGCGACGACGTCTCCTTCGGCGTCGCGATCACCGGCAGCCGCTACCGCTGGCCGAACGCCACCGTGCCGTACGACATCGACCCCGCGCTGCCGAACCAGAACCGCGTGACCGACGCGATCGCGCACTGGGAGCAGTACACGCCCCTGCGGTTCGTGCAGCGGACCGCCGCGAACGCCGGCACCTACCCCAACTACGTGCACTTCCTCGACGGCGGCGGCTGCTGGTCGGCCGTCGGCATGGTCGGCGGGCGTCAGGACCTCTCGCTCGGCAGCGGCTGCACGACCGGCAACGCGATCCACGAGATCGGGCACGCCGTCGGCCTGTGGCACGAGCAGAGCCGCGAGGACCGCGACAGCTTCGTCACCGTCAACCTCGCGAACGTCGACCCCGGCTACGTGCACAACTTCGACCAGCACATCAGCGACGGCGACGACATCGGCGACTACGACTACGGCTCGATCATGCACTACCCCGCCACGGCGTTCTCCACGAACGGGCAGCCCACGATCGTGCCCGTCCAGCCCGGCGTCGCGATCGGGCAGCGGCTGCGCCTGTCCGACGGCGACATCGCCGCCGCACGCACGCTCTACCCCACGAACCCCCAGCCGAACATCAAGAAGGTCACGGACGACCCGGGCGGGTTCAAGAAGCCCATCGACGACCAGACCGGGTTCAAGAAGGTCCGCGACGACCACAAGCCGTTCGTCGACCCGCCGAAGCACCTCCTCGACCCGAAGCAGCTCCTCGACCCCAAGCAGGTCCTCGACCCCAAGCACGTGTTCGACCCCAAGCACGTGTTCGACCCGCCCAAGCAGCTCACCGACCCGCCCAAGCAGCTCATCGACCCGCCGAAGAACGCGTTCGACCCGCCCGGCGGCCTCGGTGGCGGCCTCCCGCCGATCCCGCTGCCGCAGCCCGGCGGCGGCCTCCCGTTCGCGCTCGCGACGCCGCACCACGCCGCGTCCGCGGCCGCGTACGAGCCCGCCCAGCCGGCCCCTGCCGACCAGACGGCCGCGCTCCTGGCCGCCGCCGCGCAGGCCGCCGAGGTCGCCGCGCAGGCGCTCGCCCAGGTCGCCGCCGCGCTGCGTGCGCTCGGCGGCCAGACGGGTCCGGGCGCATGATCCTGATCGAGTCCCACGACGGCGACGACCACCTCGCCCCCGTCCGCACGGAGCTCGAGCGCCGCGGCCACGACGTCGTGGTGCTCGACTCCGGGCGCTACCCGCTCGCGACCGCCGTCACCGTCGCCTACGACGACGGCGACGCCCCGGCGCTCGCGGTCACGGTCGACGGCAAGGAGCACGACCTCACCGACTGCCGTGCCGCGTGGTGGCGCCGACCGCTGCCCTACACGCTCGACCCGTCCGTGACCGACCCGGCCGCGCAGGTGTTCGCGCTCACCGAGAGCGACGAGGGCCTGCGCGGGCTGCGGGCGCTCCTGCCGGCCGTCTGGGTCAACGACCCCGACGCGGACACCCGCGCCTCGCACAAGGCGTACCAGCTGCGCGAGGCACGCCGGGCCGGGCTCGTCACGCCGCGCACGGTCATGACCAACGACCCCGACCGGGCCCGCGCGTTCGTCGCCGCGCACGGCGCCGAGCGGACCGTCTACAAGTCGTTCCTCGCCCAGGTGTCGGCCTGGCGCGAGACGCGCGTCCTGCGGCCCGACGAGGTCGACCTGCTCGACGCCGTGCGGCACGCGCCCGTGATCTTCCAGGAGTACGTGCCCGGCGACGTCGACCTGCGCGTCACCGTCATCGGGGACGCCGTGCACGCCGCCGCGATCCACTCGGCGCGCACGGCGTACGCGCTCGACTTCCGGCTCGAGCTCGACACCGTCCCCATGGAGCCGTACACGCTGCCCGCACCCGTGCACGACGCCGTCGTGCGGCTCGTGCACCGGCTGGGGCTCGTCTACGGCGCGGTCGACCTGCGCGTGCGCCCCGACGGCGAGCACGTGTTCTTCGAGGTCAACCCGTCCGGGCAGTGGCTGTTCGTCGAGGAGCGCACGGGTCTGCCGCTCACGCGCACGTTCGTCGACGTGCTCGCCGGGCTCGACCGCGACCCCGCCGGCGGATGCGTCACCTGCGAGCAGAACCGCCCGGGCCGAGCACCGGTCTGACCGCCGCCGGGACCCGCACGCCTCCCCCGTCGCCGGCCGTCACCCGGACGGGCGGCGACCGGACGAGGACAGCGTCACCCGGATGCCAGTCATGGGCCGTGACCTGCGCGCCGATGTCTAGGAGGTGCTGGGTCCCGTACCGGTGTGGGTCACCGTGCTGCAGCTGCTCGTCGCCGGTCTCGTGGCGGGCTTCTGCGTGCTGCACTGGCTCTGGCGGCGCGGCGACGCCCGTCACCCCGGCGCGGCCTGGTCGCTCCTGTGGTCCGCCGACGTCGCGCTGCTCCTGCTCGTCGGCGGCCTGTTCCCCCTCGTCCCCGTCGGACTGCCGCGCGACGCCGTCGAGGTCACGCACGGCCTGCTCGTCGCCGGCTTCCTGCTGATCGCCCTGCCCGCCGCCCAGGCCATCGGGCACGGCGCCTCGGTGCGCTGGTGGGTCGCCGCCGCGACCGTCCTGCTGGTCGCCCGCACCGCGTCGTGGTTCGTCCCGGCGCCCGAGGCGGCGCTCGTCGACGTGGGCTGCCTGCTCGCCGCCGTGCTCGTCGTCATCGTCTACGTGCTCGTCGCGTTCGGCCGCACCCCCATGGGCTCGCTCGGCACGCTGCTCGTCATCGCGGGCGTCGAGTCCGTCGCGATCCTCCTCGCGGGCGTCCTGCTGCCCGACGAGGCGCTCAGCGCGATCCTCGCCGCGCTCTGGGCGGTCCCCCTCGCCGTCGGGCTCGAGGTGCTCGCGCTGCGCCGCCTGGTCGGCGCGCAGGACACCGCCGCCCGCCAGCACCGCATGCGGGACGCCGTCGCGAGCCTCTCGAACGCCGCGTGGTTCGCCCGCGACCCCGAGCGGCTGCTGCTCACGGCCCGCGACGCCGCACGCGCCGTGCTCGCCGACGACACCATCGAGGGCTCGCTGCGGCCGATCGCCCGCGGCCGGTTCGTCGCCGAGCTCTTCCCGGCCGAGGGCACCGACCTCGACCCGCACGCCCGCAGCTTCCTCGTCGACCTCGCGCAGATCGTCGCGGCCGCCGGCGAGCGCTACCACCTCAACGACCGTCTGCACGCGACCGCGTTCTCCGACCCGCTCACCACGCTGCCCAACCGGCGCGCCGTCGAGCAGCACCTCGTCGACGTGCTCGACCGCGCCAACGTCGAGCGGACACGTGTCGCCGTCGTCTACTGCGACGTCGACGGCTTCAAGCGCGTCAACGACGAGCTCGGCCACGCCCGGGGCGACGCCCTGCTCGCCCGCGTCGCCGACCACCTGCGCACGGTCGTCACCGGCGAGGACGTCCTCGTCGGACGGCTCGGCGGCGACGAGTTCGTCGCGATCGTCGCGCGTGCGCCCGAGGACGCGGCGCTCGTCGCGCTCGCCCGCTCGCTGCGCGAGGGCTTCGAGGACCGGTCGCACGGCGGCCGCACCACACGCCTGACCGTCGGCGTCGCGACCTGGGTGCCCGGCGACGTCGTCGACCCCGACGCGCTCGTCCGGCACGCCGACACCGCGATGCTCGAGGCGAAGCGCTCGCGCAGCGGGTTCCGCGTCTTCGACCGTGCCCTGCGCCGCCGCGTCGAGGCCGAGCGGCTGCAGCGCGTCGCGCTCGAGGAGGCCGTCGCGCTCGGGCAGTTCACCGCGCACTTCCAGCCCGTCGTCGACACCACGACGCTCGAGGTCCTCCAGGTCGAGGCGCTCGCCCGGTGGAACCACCACGGCCACCTCGTGCTGCCCGCGGACTGGCTCGACCTCGCCGAGGAGTCCGGGCTCATCGTCCCGATCGGCCTGGCCGTGCTCCGCGAGAGCCGGCGCGCGCTCGACCGCTTCCAGATGCCCGTCGCCGTGAACGTGGCCGCGCGCCAGCTCACCGAGCCCGACGCGCTCGAGCAGTTCGAGACGGCCTGGGGCGACTCCTACTGGGAGCACCTCACGCTCGAGATCACCGAGAGCGCGCTCGTGCAGACCACGCAGGCCGTCCCCGTCCTGTCCG
Organism: Cellulomonas sp. H30R-01; assembly: GCF_010119915.1. Taxonomy (NCBI): domain Bacteria; kingdom Bacillati; phylum Actinomycetota; class Actinomycetes; order Micrococcales; family Cellulomonadaceae; genus Cellulomonas; species Cellulomonas sp. H30R-01. The sequence continues at coordinate 1,561,755 of NZ_CP048210.1, forward strand.
AGCTGCGGGCCCGCGGCGCGCGCGTCGCCGTCGACGACTTCGGCACCGGCTACAGCTCGATCTCGCGACTCGGGCGCCTCCCCGTCGACGTGCTCAAGATCGACCGGTCGTTCATCCGCGAGCTCGGCACCGAGCGCGGCCGCGGCGCCGTCCGGGCGATCCTCGCGCTCGCCGAGAACCACGGGCTCGAGGTGGTCGCCGAGGGCGTCGAGACGGCGGCACAGCTCACGACGCTCGTCGACCTCGGCGTGCGACGCGTGCAGGGGAACTTCCTCGGCCGGGCGACCCCGTCGCTGCCGGTCCGCGGCCCGCGCCCCGTCACCGAGGCGATCCCCGTCGTGACGCCCGCGCACACGCTCCGCAGCGTGCCGACGGCCCGCGTCGGTCGGTAGACGCGGGCCGTCGGGCGGTCCTTCGGTGGTGCGGCTCGGCTCAGGCGAGCAGCGTCGGCTTCAGGTCGACGATCCGGCCCAGGAGCCCGTTGACGAACGCCGGCGAGTCGTCGGTCGACAGCGACCGGGCCAGCTCCACGGCCTCGTCCACGGCGACCGCGTCGGGCACGTCGTCGTTGAAGAGCACCTCCCACGTGCCGAGCCGCAGCAGCGCACGGTCGACCGCGGGCATCCGCTCGATCGTCCACCCGTGCGCGTGGGTCGCGAGCAGCTCGTCGATCCGCTCACGGTGGGCGACGACCCCTTCGACGAGCTCGACCGAGTACTGCGGCAGCGCCGCCTCGGTGCCCGGCTCGGCGATGCGCTGCGCGAGCAGCGTCACCGGGTCGAGCCCGCGCTGGTCGGCCTCGAAGAGGACGTCGAGGGCCCGCTTGCGGGCCTTGGTGCGTGCTCCCACGTCAGTCGTTCACGCGGCCCAGGTAGCTGCCGTCGCGGGTGTCGACCTTGACCTTGGTGTTCGCCTCGAGGAACAGCGGCACCTGGATCTCGTAGCCCGTCTCGAGCGTCGCCGGCTTCGTGCCCGCCGACGAGCGGTCGCCCTGCAGGCCCGGCTCGGTGTACGTCACCTCGAGGACGACCGACGGCGGGAGCTCGACGTACAGCGGCACGCCCTCGTTCGTCGCGATCAGCGCGCTCTGGTTCTCGAGCAGGAAGTTCGCGGCGTCGCCGACGGTGGCCGCCGAGACGTGCATCTGGTCGTACGTGTCCGTGTCCATGAACACGAACTCGTCGCCGTCCTTGTAGAGGTACTGGTAGTCGCGCTTGTCGACGTTCGCCGTCTCGACCTTCAGGCCGGCGTTGAACGTCTTGTCGACGACCTTGCCCGAGAGGACGTTCTTCAGCTTGGTGCGGACGAACGCGCCGCCCTTGCCGGGCTTGACGTGCTGGAACTCGACGACGGTCCACAGCTGCCCGTCGATCCGCAGCACGGTGCCGTTCTTGAGGTCGTTCGTGGTCGCCACAGTCGTCGCTTCCTGTCGTGGGTTCGGGAGGATGCGCGGCGCCGCCGGGACGCGCCCACCGGCCGGCGCGGATGCACCGGGGCTGTCGCGTGGCCCGGGCAGGCCGCAGACCGCCGACCATCCTACCGTGCGCGCACGTCCCGGCCCGTCGCGGCGGCCGGCGACGCGTCGGGACGCGTCAGAGCGTGAGGGCCCACGCGGCCACGAACCCGACCGCGGCGGACCACAGGAGGGAGGCGAGCGTGCCGATGACGAACCGCTCCGACGCCCCCGGGTTCTCGCGCAGCTCCGGGTAGCGGCCGAGCCCTTTCACCGCGACGACGACGGCGATGCCCCCGGCCTCGCCGACCAGGAAGCAGCCCGTCACCGCGAGCCGCTCGAGGATGCCGACCCACGTCCCGCCGCGCAGCACCGCCTGCGCACCCTCGCCGCGCGGCCCGTCGGACACCGCGAGCGGCGACGGGTGCGGCCCGGCCACCGCCTGCGCCTCCGCCGCCTGCGGCGCGACCGGCTCCGCACCGGCGGTCCCCGCGCCGGACGGCGTGCCCGTGGCCCCCTCCGCCGCCAGCGCGTGCGCACCGGCGCGGCCCGGCCGGCCCGCGTCGCGCGAGCGCGAGGCGAGGCGCAGGACGAGCGACACGACCGGCCAGCCGCCCGCGGCGGACAGCGCGAGCGCGGCGACGACGACGACCGCGACGAGCGGTGCGGGCACGGGGACCTCCGGTGACGTCAGGGACGAGCCGGACGATCCTCCCCCACACCCTGCGCCCAGGCCAGCAGCCGCGCGGCGGCCGGTCGCGCTGCCCGCTCCTCGGCCCAGAGGGCCGCGCGGAGCCGCTGGCTCACGGCCTGCTGGGTGACGCCCAGCCGGGCCGCGAGCTCCTCCTGCCGCGGCGCCTCGACGCTCATCGCGTCGGCGACGACCCAGCCCGCCTCGGACCTGCGCGCGACGACGGCGGCGACGAGGACGAGCACCGCCTCGGCGTCGCGCCCCGCGCCGTCGTCGCGTCCGCGCACCGCGAGCGGGACGGTCCGGCTGCGGCTCTTCGCGGCCTCGACCGCGGTGCGCGCGAGCACGAACGCGGGCCCGCTGCCCGCCCGCGGGGAGTCCGGGAGCGGCTCGTCGACGGGCCCGGCACCGATGCCGACCGTCCACCCGCCGAGCCGCAGCACGTGCAGCGCGACGTCGACCACCGGGTCGGGGTCGTCGTACACGCCCTGCACCTCGTCGCCGACGGTCCGCTCGAACCCGCGCAGCGGGTGGACCCCCGTCCGCTGGTGGTGCGCGGCGAGGTCGGCGAGCAGCTGCTCGACACGGTCGCCGTGCCGGCGACTCCCCCGCTGGTCGATCGTGAGGACGAACATGCGACAAGTCTGCACGCTTGTCGCTGTGGCTACAAGCCTCGACGCTTGTCCCATGCCGAGGCGCGCGAGCTCACACGCGCAGCGCGATCGCCGTCAGCGCCAGGCGGTACGAGTCGAAGCCGAACCCCGCGACCGTCCCCGTCGACACGCCACCCACGACCGAGGTGTGCCGGAACGCCTCGCGCGCGTACGGGTTGGTGATGTGCACCTCGACCAGCACCAGGCCCGCCGACGTGACCTGCGCCGCCGCGTCGCGCAGCGCGTACGAGTAGTGCGTGAACGCCGCCGGGTTGAGCACGACGTGCGCACGCGTGTCGACGGCCTCGTGCAGCCAGCCGACCAGCTCGGACTCGTCGTCCGTCTGCCGGACCTCGGCGTCGATGCCGAGGTCCACGCACCACTTCTCGACCGACGCCGCCAGGTCGTCCAGCGACGCCGAGCCGTACACGTCCGGCTCCCGGGACCCCAGCCGGGCCAGGTTGGGACCGTTGAGCACCAGCGCGCGCGTCATCGCCCCAGCCTAGGCGACACGCCGGTGCGCGACGCGCCGCGCACCACCGTGCGGACGCGTCACAACGGCACCGCGCGCGACGGGGCCGGGGCGCCCTCGCTGACCTCGGCGTACGCCGCCGCGAGCAGGGTCGGGTCCGGGCCCTCGAGCCGCACCGGACGCCCGACGTCCTCGAGCACGACGAAGCGCAGCAGGTCGCCGCGCGTCTTCTTGTCGCGGCGCATCGCGGCCATCAGCCGGTCCCAGCGGTCGCCGCGGTACGACACCGGCAGGCCCAGCGACGTGAGGATCGCGCGGTGCCGCGCCACGACGTCGTCCGAGAGCCGGCCGGCGAGACGCGCGAGCTCGGCGACGAACACCATGCCGACCGACACCGCGGCACCGTGCCGCCACTGGTAGCGCTCGACCTGCTCGACCGCGTGGCCGAACGTGTGCCCGTAGTTGAGGATCTCGCGCAGGCCCGCCTCCTTGAGGTCCTCGCCCACGACGCGCGCCTTGACGGCCACCGCGCGCTCGACCAGCTCGGCCAGGACCGGCGACGCCGACGCGGCCACCGGGTCGCGCAGCAGCGCGACGTTCCCCTCGACGAGCTCGAGGATCCGCGGGTCCGCGATGAAGCCGCACTTCACGACCTCCGCGAGGCCCGCCACGAAGTCGTGCGCCGGCAGCGACTCGAGCGCCGCGAGGTCGCACAGCACGCCCGCCGGCGGGTGGAACGCGCCGACGAGGTTCTTGCCCTCCGCGGTGTTGATGCCCGTCTTGCCGCCGACGGCCGCGTCGACCATCGCGAGCAGCGTCGTCGGCACCTGCACGACGGTGATGCCCCGCAGCCACGTCGCCGCGACGAACCCGCCCAGGTCGGTCGTCGCACCGCCGCCGAGCGCGACCACGGCGTCCGAGCGCGTGAAGTCCGCCTGCCCCAGCACGCCCCACAGGAACGCCGCGACCTGCGACGTCTTCGCCGCCTCCGCGTCCGGCACCTCGGCGACGAACGCCTCGTAGCCGTGCCCCAGCAGGTCCTCCCGGACCGCCTCGGCCGAGGCCGCGAGCGCCGCGGGGTGCACCACGAGCACCCGGCGCACCCCGTCGCCCAGCAGCGCCGGCAGCTCGCCCAGCAGGTGCCGGCCGATCACCACGTCGTAGGGCGCGTCGCCCTCCACCCGCACGGTCGTCGTCATCGTCCGTCCTCCCGCGCCGTCGCGGCGCCGTCGCCGACGCGCAGCGTCGCGAGCGCGTCCTCCACCGCCACGGCGACGTCCGCCGGGCGCAAGCCGTCCGTGAGCACCCGCACGCTCGCGACCTCCTCGTACACCGGGCGGCGGGCCTCCATGAGCGCCTGCCAGCGCGCGCGGGGGTTGCCGAGCAGCAGCGGTCGCGACTGGTTGAAGCCGACCCGCGGGGCGGCGTGCGCGAGCGAGACGTCGAGGAACACCACGGCACCGCCCGCGGCCTTGTAGGCCACGAGCGCGGCACGGCTGCGCTCGTCGACCACGGCGCCGCCGCCGAGCGCGAGGACGCCGTCGTGCTCCGCGAGCGCGGCGAGCACGGCGGCACGTTCGAGGGCGCGGAAGTGCGGCTCGCCGTCGTCGACGAAGATCTCGGAGATCGGCTTGCCGGCCGTGCGCTCGACGTCGGCGTCGGTGTCGCGGACCGCGAGCTGCCAGCGGTCGGCGAGCGCCTGCGCGACGGTCGACTTCCCGGAGCCGGGCGGACCGACGAGGACGAGGCGGGGCGTGGGGTGCTGGGGCACGCCTGGAGCGTAGCCGTCGTGCCGTGCCGACCGTGCCGGCGCCCGTCGGTCGGATGCGGGGCGTCAAGGCCGTCCGCGCGTGTGCCGATGCTTCGGGCATGACGTGGATGGCCGCTGCCGTGACGGCGGTCGCGACCGTGGGGGTGTTCTGGGGCCCGGGCCTGGTCGTCCTGCGTGCGTGGGGCTGGCGGCACGGGGTCGTGGCGGCCGTCGCGGTCGCGCCGAGCGTGACGCTCGGGGTGCTGGCGGCGACGGCGGTCGTGACCGAGGGCGTGGTGCCGTGGGGTGCGCCCGTCGCGGTGGTCGCGGTCGCGGTGGTCGCCGCGGGCGGTCTCCTGCTCCGGCGCACGGGGCGGTCGGCGGCGGTCCCGGTGCCGTGGTGGACCGCGGTGCGCACGGGACCGGCCGGCCTGCTGGTCGCGGTGCTCGCGGGCGTCGCGGCGCAGCTCGTGCCGCTGGCGGTGGGGATGCGTCGCGCGGACGCGTACCTGACGGCGCACGACACGGCGTACCACCTGGCGGCGCTGGCGTGGATCCGGGCCACCGGTCGCGCGTCGAGCCTGCACCTCACGGCGGCGGCGGACGCGTCGGACGGCGGCACGTTCTACGGCGCCGCGTGGCACGACGCGGCCGCACTCGTCCCCCGGTGGCCCGACCCGGCGGTCGTGGCGGACGTCGTGACGCTCGTGCCGGCGGCGCTCGCGTGGACGACCGGGCTGCTCTTCCTGACGCGGGTCGTCGTGCCGCACCGGCCGCGCGCGCACGTGTGGGCGCCGCTGCTCGGGTCGGCCGGCGTCGCCCTGCCGGTGCTGCTCACGCTGCGCCCCGAGGGCATGGCGCCCAACGCCACCGGTCTCGCCCTCGCCCCGGCTCTCGTGGCGCTGCTCGCGCTGCGCGTCGAGCGGCCGTGGCGCACGACCGTGCCGGTCGTCGCCCTGTCGGTCGTCGGGGTCGCCCTCACGCACCCCAACGCGCTGCTGACCGTCGCGGTCGCCGCCGGCCCGCTCCTCGTGGGCCGCGCGTGGGCGCGTCTGCGGACCGTGTCCCGCACGGCAGCCGTGGCGGCGGCGGGTGGGGTCCTCGCGCTCGCCGTCGCGGCAGCCGTGCTCGTGTCACGGACGCCCCAGTTCGGCAACGTCACGGGCTTCGCGGCCGAGGGGCCACGCCCGCTCCCCGACGCGCTCGTCGCGGTGCTGTCCGGCAACGCCACCGGCATGGGCTGGGCGGCGGGCGGCGTCGTGATGGCGGGTGCGCTCGTCGGGGTCGTGGTCGGGCGCCGGCTGCCGGGCCGGTGGGCGTGGTACGGCCTGGCCGCCGTCGTCGTCCTGTACCTGTGCGCGACGTCGTCCGTCCCGTTCGTCACCGACGTCGACCGCCTCTGGTACGGCGAGCCGCGACGGTTCGCCCCGATGATCGGCGCGATGGCGGTGCCGCCGGCCGCGCTGGCCGCCGACGCGATGGCCCGCCGTCTGCGTGCGGTGGCCGTGCGCGAACGCCGTCCCGCGTGGGTGGGTGTCGGGCTGGTCGGCGCGCTCGTGGCCGCGTCCGCGGTCTCGGCGAGCCTCGGTCTCACCGCGCTCGCGGCACGCACGTCCTGGCCGCAGGCCGGCTCCCCCGCCCTGGCCGACGCCGCCGAGCTCGACCTCGCCCGGCGGCTCGACGCGTCGCTGCCCACGGGCGCGGTCGTCCTCGGGTCGCCGTACTCGGGGGTCGTGAACCTCGCCGAGCGCTCCGGCGTGCGGGTCGTCCCGCCGACGCAGGTCGCGCCGCGCGACCCCGACGTCGCGTTCGTCGGCGCGCACGTCGAGGACCTCGGGTCGGACCCGCGGGTGTGCGCCGCGCTCGACCGTCTCGAGGTCACGCACCTCTACGTCGACACCGCGCCGTGGAACACCGAGGGCGCCGTCGTGGACCTCCGTGCGGCACCGCCGGCGGGCGTCCGGCTGGTCGACCGGGGCGGCTCCGCGGCGGTCTACGAGGTCGTCGGCTGCTGAGGCGTCCGGCGGTCGAGGACGAGCGCCAGGACGGGGACCGCGACCAGCATCAGGTCACCCGTGCGCCACAGCACCGCGGTCGGCAGCAGGTACGGCGCCAGCACGACGGCCGGCGCCATGAGCGACCCCACGAGGCGCCAGCGTCGGACGAGGGCGACGTCGCTGGTCCACGCCCAGATCAGCAGCACCGCGACGAGAGGTCCGGCGTAGTAGGTCAGGCGCATGGGGTCGAGCAGGAGGCGTGCCGCGACCACGACCACGACCACGAGCAGCGGCGACCCCCGCCGGCGCAGGGCGACGAGCGCCCCGAGAAGGCCCGCGATGCCGCCCTGGACGACACGCATCGCCCACTCGGACTCGCCGACCCAGCCGGCGACGTAGCCCAGCAGCGAGTCGTTGCGGAAGCCCCAGGACATGTCGAACGTCCGGACGTCGCCGCCGAGCAGGAACGGCAGGTAGAGGGTCGCTGTGACGCCGGCCGCCGTCAGGGCCCCCAGCAGCGTCCCCCGGACGCGCCGGCCCAGGAGCACGACGGGTCCTCCGAGCAGGCCCCACTGCTTGACACCGGTCGCGACGCCCACGAGCAGTCCGGCGACCACGTGCCGACCCGCCGCGGCGCTCAGCGCGGCGTTGGCGAGGACGAGGCCGATGAGGATCTCCTCCGGATGGCCGTTGCCGATGCCCTCGGCCAGGAAGCCGCCGAGGGACAGGACGAGCCCGACGGCCCACTGCGCGGGCAGGACGGGTGCCCCCGTGAGGCGGGCGGCGCGCCGTGTCGTCCACATCGCGAACCAGGCGATCGAAGCGGCCTGCACCGCCGCGAGCGGGGCCAGCGGGGACACGCCGACCAGGTCGAGCACGCGGGTCGCGAGGCCGAGCACGAACAGGTAGAGCGGGCCGATCTGGAGACCGCCGTCGGCGAACACGTCAAGGACGTCGGGGCCGAGCATGGCGGTGCCCGCGGAGCGGAACCACCCCGCGTCACCGTCGGGGATGACGGCGCCGAGCGCTCCGCACGTGGCGGCCGCGAGGAGCACGACGCCGGGGACCGGACGCTGCCAGACCGCGCGCAGCGCGACCCACAGGCGCGGGCGGGCCTCCTGCAGCCTCGACGTCTCCCGGGCGAGCCACGTCGTGCCGTCGGGTTCCGGGGACGCGTCGGCCAGGGGCGGGTCCTGCAGCTGCGTCACACCAGGGCATCGGCAGCCGGTCCGCCCGCCTTGAGGTCAGCGCAGGAGCTCGGGCACCGCGTCGAGGTAGGCGGCGAGGTTGCGGCGGACCTCCGCGACCGAGTCGCCACCGGTCTTCTCCAGGAGCGCGTCCGCGACCACGAGCGCGACCATGGCCTCGGCGACGACGGCCGCGGGCGGCACGGCGCACACGTCCGACCGCTGGTGCTGGGCCTTCGCGGGCTCCCCGGTCGCGGTGTCGACGGTGTCGAGGGCACGCGGCACCGTCGAGATCGGCTTCATGGCCGCCCGGACCCGCAGCACCTCGCCGTTGGTCATGCCGCCCTCGAGGCCACCCGCGCGGTTGGTGCGGCGGACGATGCGGCCCGTGTCGTCGCGCTCGATCTCGTCGTGCGCGACCGACCCGCGGCGCGTCGCGGTGCGGAAGCCGTCGCCGACCTCGACACCCTTGATCGCCTGGATCCCCATCAGCGCGCCCGCGAGGCGGGCGTCGAGCCGGCGGTCGGCGTGGACGTAGGAGCCGAGACCTGCGGGCAGCCCGTGGACGAGCACCTCGACGACGCCGCCGAGCGTGTCTCCGTCCTTGTGGCACTCGTCGATCTCGGCGACCATCGCGGCCGACGTGGCGGCGTCGAAGCAGCGCACCGGGTCGGCGTCGAGCGCGGCGACGTCGTCGGGCGTGGGCGCGGGCGCGTCCTCCGGCACGGCGACGGGGCCGATGCCGACGACGTGCGACACGAGCCGGACGCCCGCCGCCTGCTCGAGGAACGACGCCGCGACGGTGCCGAGCGCGACGCGCGTGGCGGTCTCGCGCGCGCTCGCGCGCTCGAGCACGGGCCGGGCGTCGTCGAAGGCGTACTTCCGCATCCCGACCAGGTCGGCGTGGCCCGGGCGCGGGCGCGTGAGCGGGGCGTTGCGGGCCCGGTTGAGGACGGCCGGGTCGTCGACCGGGTCGGCCGCCATGACCTCCTGCCACTTGGGCCACTCGGTGTTGCCGATCTCGATCGCGACCGGACCGCCCTGGGTGCGACCGTGCCGCACGCCCGCGAGGAGCCGCACGTCGTCCTGCTCGAACTTCATGCGCGCGCCGCGGCCGTACCCGAGCCGCCGGCGCGCGAGCGCCGCCTGCACGTCGGACGAACGGACCTCCACGTCGGCCGGCAGTCCCTCGAGGATCCCGACCAGGGCGGGACCGTGCGACTCACCTGACGTCAACCAGCGCAGCATGGGCCGCATCCTCCCACGACGGGTGCACGCAGAAGGGCCGGGTCCGCCTCCTGGGCGGGCCCGGCCCTTCCGGTCGTGCGACTCGGACCTACTGGCCCGGGATGGGCAGCAGCGGGTTCTTGCCGGGGACCGCACCGGGCAGCGCGGGCGGCGCGGCCTCCTCGGTCGGGGGCACCGCCAGGGCGTCGGGGAGCACGTACGTCTGGCCCGAGATGATGAGCTCCAGGTCACCGGGCGCGGTCGCCGGACGACCGGCCCCCGCGTCCGCCTGGTCCTGCGCCGTGCCGACCAGGCCGGTCACCAGGAACAGGCGCGGCGTCGCGTTCTGGATGTCCGACAGGAACGCGATCACGTTGTCGTACGTGCCGAGCGCGGTGATCGAGAACGGGATCGCCGCGAACCCGGCGGGCGCGCCTGCGGCCTGCTCGGGGGCGGCCGTCGCGCCCGTGCCGTCGGTCGCACCGGTCGCCTCGGTCGAGCCCTCGGCGGGCACCTCGCCGGCCGGGGTCTCCGCGGCGGGCGCGGCGGCGGGCGGCGCGACGACGACGGCCTGGGCCGTGCTCGGGGACACCCCGACCAGCGTGACCGAGTGCGCGACGGCGATCGCGTCGAGCTCGCGGATGTACGCCGCGAGGTTCGCCTCGACCGGGATCTGCGTCCGGAGCGCGTCGAGCTGGGCCCGGTACTCGGGGAGCTTCGCGAAGTCCGCCGCGAGCTTCTTGACGCGGAGGTCCAGCAGGTCGTTCTGCTCGCGCGTCTGCTGCGCCTCCGTCCGCAGCTCGGCCGCGGCGGCGAGCGTCGGGGAGATCGCGAGGAACCACGCGGCGACGGCCATGACGAGACCGATGAAGACCGTCCCGCCGATCCAGGTGCTCTTCTTCGCACCACTCATGTCAGCTTCCCTCCTGGACCGCGTCGAAGCGGTGGGCGTACGCGGTGTCGGTGAACTGCACCGTGGCGATGACGTTGTAGAACACGCCGTCCTCCTCGGTGAGCTCGGCCGACGTCGCCCACGGGTCGGTGAAGCCGGGGACGCTCGCGAGCGAGTCGATGAGCGCCGCGACGTCGGGCACGGTCCTCGAGTACGCCGTGAACTGGATCTGGCCCACGGACGGACCCTGCAACGGGTCGGTCGGCGCAGCGGCCGGAACGGTCGGGGTCGCGCCGGTCACCGTGAACGTGTCGAGGTAGACGCCCGCGGGCAGCACCGCGGTGATCGCGTCGACGTACTGCTTCCACTCGACCTCGGTCGACATGCCGACGGAGCGCGCGGTCGTCGCCTGGTCGAGCGCACCCAGCACCTGCGGCACCTCGGCGTACTTCTGCTGCTCGAGCTGGAGGCGCTCGGTCTCGGTCTGCGCCTCGGCGAGCTCGGTCGCGGCGGACGCACCGGAGATGAGCGCGAGCCCGAACCCGCCCGCGCACAGCGCGAACGTCACGATCAGCGAGATGAGCAGCCAGCGCTTCGTCGCGCGCAGACCGCGGGCGGCGCGGACCTCGGGCGGCAGCAGGTTGACCTGCGGGAGGGTGCCGCTCAGGGCGGTCCCGCCGCCGCCGGACTTCGTCCGCGGCTTCTTCTCCAGGACGGTGCTCATGCGGCGACTCCGTAGGCCAGGCCCACGGGCAGGGCGACGAACGACTCGTGCCCGTTGAGCGACTCTCGCGAGAACGACTTGGCAGCACGCAGGCCCAGCAGCGGGTCGCCCAGCGTGACCGGGATGCGGCTCGCGCTCGAGAGGTACTGCCCGAGCCCCGGCAGCTGCGAGCCGCCGCCCGTGAGGACGATGACGTCGATGGCCGCACCGTTGTTGTTGCTGCCGTAGTACACGAACGTGTTGCGCACGGACTCCACGAGGGTGCGCACGACCGAGCCGACGGCCTCGGCCGCGTCCTGGCGCTCACGCCCGACGGCGAAGCCCACGCCGACCTCGCGCTTGACCCCCTCGGCCTCGGCGGCGGAGATGCCCATCGCGCTCGCCACGGCGTTCGTGATGTTCTGGCCGCCGGTGGGCAGCGAACGCACGAGGCGGGGCGTGGACTGCGACGAGATCACGACCGTGGTGATGGTCGCGCCGATGTCGACGAACGCGGCGGTCGCACGCGCGAGCTCACCGCGGGCGAGGGCCCGGTGCAGCGCGAACGCGTTGAGGTCGACCATGCGCGGCCGCAGACCGGCGCCCTCGACGGCGAGGACGTTCGCGGTGACCGTGTCGCGCTGCGCCGCGACGAGCATGCCGTGCACGGCACGACCCTGCGGCCCGTCGTACTCGGCCGTCGGGAAGAAGTCGAGCAGCGCGTCGTCCGTCGACATGGGGAGCATCTCGTGCACCTGGTACGGGAGCGACGCCTTGATCTGGGGCAACGGCATCCAGGGCAGGTCGAGCTCGCGCACGATGACGCGCTGGTTGCCGACGCCGATGATGACGTCCTTGGACTCGAACTTGGCCTGCGCCCACAGCTGCCGCAGCGCCTGCGAGACGGTCTCGGGCTGGACGACCTCGCCGTCACGCACCGCACCGAGCGGGAGCTGGACCTGTCCGAAGCGGACGAGGGTGGGCGGGTTCTTCCCGGTCGGGCCGCCGCTGCCGAACTCGATCTCGGCGGCACGGACGCAGGACGAACCGATGTCGAGCCCGATGACACGTGTGGTGGCCACGAGGGTCCTTCCGGGAAGGGCGACGATTCAACCCTGCTATCGGCCGGGACCCCTCCCGACTTGAGCGCTGCGCACCAGTTGTCTGCGCTGCGTGCCTCGTCAGAGGGCGCCGAGGTACGCACCCCAGATCGACTCGCCGACGACGACGCCGACCGCGGCACCGGCGAGCATCCAGGGCCCGAACGGGATGCCGGACTTGCGGCCCGCGCGGCCCGCGACGAGCAGCCCGACCGCGTACACGCCGCCGAGCAGGAAGGCCGCGAACCAGCCGACGAGCAGCGCGCCCCACCCGAACCAGCCGAGGTACAGGCCGAGCACGCCGGCGAGCTTGACGTCGCCCAGCCCCATGCCGGCCGGGTAGACGAGCACCGTGACGAGGTAGACGACGAAGAGGATCGCGCCTCCCGCGAGCGCCCGCACGAGCGCACCCCAGTCCGACGTGCCGCCGGGGTTCGCGCTCGCGAGGGCGAGCAGGGCCAGGGCGACCGGGTAGGACGGCAGGACGATCGCGTCGGGGAGGCGCTTGGTGTCGATGTCGATGAGGGTGAGCGCGACGCTGATCGCGGCCAGGTAGAGCAGCGCGGGCAGGATCCACGTCGGGCCGGCGAACCAGGCGGTGAGCGCGAACAGCACGCCCGTCGCGGCCTCGACGGCCGGGTAGCGCGCGGAGATCGGGGCGCCGCAGTCGCGGCACCGGCCGCGCAGCAGGAGCCACGACACGACGGGCACGTTGTCGCGGGCGCGGATCGCGTGCCCGCACCGCGGGCACGCGCTGGGCGGGTGCACGACCGACTCGCCGCGCGGCACCCGCCAGACGACGACGTTGAGGAACGAGCCGACGAGCAGCCCGAGGAGGCCGACGACGACGGGCAGCGCGGTGGAGAGCACCTGGACCTCGGCGGACGTCATGCGTGGGCTCCGGGGTCAGGCGTTCTCACGCTTGTACAGGATCTCGAGGTTGTAGTACTCGACGGCGGTCGTGGCCGACTGCACGCCCCAGACGGGCAGCGGCTGGTAGTACATCTCGAGGCGGTTGTCGATGGTAGCCGTGCCGCCCGCGTAGATCTGGCCGTAGTGCTCGGTGTTGTTGGCCTTGCGGATGCTGCAGGGCGAGTACATGAGGACGTCGACGGTGTTCTGCACGCTGACCTGGTTGTCGAGCGCGATGCCGTCGCCGCACGAACCGGGGTTGGTGACCGCGTCGTACGGCTGGATCAGGTAGAGGTTCCGCTGCTCGCCCGTGGTCGAGACGATGTTCGTCTGGTTGGAGAACGTGACGCCGGCCTTGGCGAAGAGCGCGAGGTTCTGGTTGAGCGCGATGTCGACGCCCTGCAGCGTGACCTTGTCGGAGCAGGTCGACACGAGGACGGTGGGGCCCGTGAGCTTCCACGAGTTCGCGTACATCCAGGCGCCGACGCCGTCGGCCTTGCCGTTGAGGCTCTTCGACTGGCCGTCGCGCCCGACGAGGTTCGGACCGTTGTACCAGCCGCACGGGAAGCCGGTGCGGGGGAACGTCACGACCGTGGCGTAGCCGTTCGCGGCCCACTCGGACTGCGCGGTCGCGTTCCAGGTGATGATCGGGAAGGTCGCGCTCGCCGGTGCGGGGACCGTCTGCCCGCCGACGCACTTGCCGGCCGTGCTGCAGACGTTGCCGGTCACGGTGCCGGACGCCCGGGCCTGCTGCCCGAGCCGCGCCGGGCCGAGCGAGATGCTGCCGTTGGAGACCAGGGCGCGGCCGTTGATCGTCACGCCCGGGTTCGTCGCGGTGATGCCGGTGCGGGCGTGCACGTCGACCTCGACGGTGCAGGTGTTCTCGAGGCGGACCTGCCCCTGCGCGTACAGGGAGCCGTAGAAGTGCTGGTTGTTGGAGCACGTCACGTCGCCGTTGGTGTAGACGTCCGCGTCGGGCTGGCCGTCCTGCCCGTAGATGTTGGCCTGGTTCGCGAGCCGGACGCCCGCGTTGCCGAAGATCGCCTTGTCGAGGTCGTTGCCGAACGACGGCGTGAGCCGGACGAGGGTCTCGACGGTCCGCTCCGCGGGCTGCGTCCCGACGATCGGGCCGGTGTCCGCGGTCGTGGTGATGGACGCCTGCGCGAGCCGCGTGGTCGCGAGGGCTGCGCACGGGACGACCGCGCCGGTCGCGTCGTAGTAGGTCACGGTCGCGGTCCGGTCGACGGAGTCGGCCGCGACGGTGAGCGCGTCGGTGAGCGTGCCGCACGGCAGGGTGCCGGGCGCGGTCGACTGGATCGTCGCGGTGAGGCGGTCGACCCGTGCCTCGGCGGCGGCGACCGCGACGGAGCGTGCGCGGTCCCGGCCCGTGGCGCGCGACTCGTACACGGCGACGCTCACGATGGTGAGCGCGAGCATGCCGACGACCATCGCGACGGCGACGGCCGCCACGATCGCGATGCCGTCGTCGTCCCGCCAGCGTGCGGGCGGGTGCGGCAGACGTCGAGCGAGCACTGGATCTCCCCTCAGGCCGGCGGCACGGGTGTGCACTGCCCGGCGTCGTACCCGTAGCTGGTGTTGCGACCCGTGAGGGTCGTGTCGACGACGACGTCCTTGCCGTTGCGTCCGTCGACGCCGATGACGTGCAGCTGCAGCGCGCGCTCCTTGTAGGGCGTCGACGCGCCGAGCAGGGTGAACGGCGGTGCGGTCGTCGACAGGCGCAGGTCGCGGGCGGCGACCGCCCAGGACGACACGGCTCCCCCGGTCTGCCAGTCGATCTCCCAGGACCGCATGCGCAGGATCGCGAGCCCCTCCCCCGAGCCGTCGTCGAGGACCTGCCACTGCACGCACTTCTCGTCGCCGTTGGCCTGCGTGAAGATGCGCATGCACGTGCCGGCGTTCGTCCCGACGGCCTGGCACGACGCGAGCATGCCGGGCTCGTTGGCGGGGCTGAACAGGACGTTGCCCGAGCGGACCTGCCGGTCGATGACGGCGACCGCGGAGCGCAGCTCGGTGACGGTCTGCGCCTGCGACTGCGCGTCGCCCGCGCTGCGCATGACGACGATCGTCGCCGACGTGACCATGACCATCGCGATGCCGAAGACGAGCATCGAGACGAGCATCTCGGTCAGCGTCATGCCGGTGTCGCGCGGGTGGCGGGCGCGCAGCCGGCGCAGGGCGTCACGCATTCGCGGCCACCTTGTACGTCGACTGCGCGACGAGCCCGCCGAGCGTCGTGGAGATGCCGAACCGGGCGACCTGCACGCCCCCGCGCTGGACGGTCACCGTGAGGACGCTCGTGACCGCCCCGCCGCCGTTGACGCGCGTGACGCACGCCTTCGTCTTGCAGTCGGTGACGAGGTTGCCGCTGCGGGTGGCGCCCGTCTGGGTGCGCTCGACGGCCGGCCGCTGGACGCTCACCTGACCCTCGTAGGTGAGGGTGACGTCGCCGAACGCCGCGGGGTAGGCGAGGGTCGTCGGCGGGACGACCCACGTCTGCCCGGCGGGGACGCTGCCCGACGGCGGTGTCGCGAAGCCGGCCAGGTCGACGGTCGTGTAGGCGGTGCCGGTCCAGACCTCGAGGGTCCCGGTGCGCGTGTACGCGGGCGTCCGCGCCCCCTGCCCCTCCTCCGCGCGGGCGGACTCGGTCAGGCCGGTCACGCGGACCAGCCCGGTCCCGAACCCGGCGGGCGCGCCGCTCGCGCCGGTCGCGGAGCCGAGGACGACGTCGCCCAGGCGGCGGGTGGACGCGCCGTACGCGCACCCGGTCTGCCCCGGGCCCGTCCCTGCGGTGCACGCCTCGGTGTTGGTCGCGGTCAGCTGCGCAGCGACCGAGCGGCCCGCCGTCGTGGAACCGCCGACGGTGGCCACCGTGACGGCCGAGCCCGCCGACCACCACGGCGCGTAGGTGAGCGTGGAGGACTGGGCGCCGGGCGTGAGGCTCGAGGACGCGCACGGCCGCAGGGCGGACGACGCCCCCGTCACGAGGCCCGTCCCGGAGGTGCCGGTGCAGTGCGACGCGCCGGCCGCGATCGCGGCGGACGCGGCCCCGCTGCTGCCGGGTGCGGCGGTCGACGTCAGCCTGCCGGCGGGGCCGGTGAGGTCGAGCCCGCTGCTGGTGTAGCCGGGCGTCGTGGCCGTGGCGGCCTGCCCGGGTGTCGACGACGGGTCGGAGTCCACCGAGGCGGCGGCGCTGGCGCCGGCCTGATCGGTGGTCGTCCCGTCGACGCGCGACGCCCCGGCCGTCTGCGCGTCGGCGTTCGCGGACGCGGTCTGCTCGACGAGGAGGGTCGCGGCGCTGCTCGGGAGGTTCAGCTCGAGCTTCGTCCCGCCGAAGCCCTCGACGGGCTGCGTCGAGTCGTCCGGGTTGGTGATGGTGATCCCGGCCAGGACCTGGCCCGACTGCGCGGTGAAGTACGACTGGCACGGTGCGGCGAACGGGCTCTGCGCCGTGGAGAGGCAGCCGGCGGGCGAGTACAGCACGGACTGCTCGGCGACGCGTCGCGTGCCCTTCGAGACCGAGCTCGACCAGGTGACGATCGCGGTCGCGGTGAAGGACTGCTGCCCGGCCCCGGTGAGCGGTGCTCTCGTCACGTACGTCGCGACCTTGTAGGTCACGTTGCCGACGGTCTGCTGCTCGACCTGCCCGGACCCCGACCAGCCGTTGCCCGGGCGGTTGACCACGAGCGGCTCGTCGAAGCCCGGGATCACACCGGTCGGGCGGAACGACGTGACCCCGCCCGTCGTGGTGACGAACTCGAGGCCGGACGACATGGCGGAGCCGTCGGGCTGCGTGACGGTGTCGTAGGGCAGGGCACGGAGCCGCTCGAGCGCCTGCGTCGCGAGCGAGGTCGCGGTCTGCCGCTGCTTGGCCTGCGCGATGGTGCCGAAGCTCGAGACCAGCAGGGCGAGCAGCGACGCCATCACGGTGAGCGTGATGAACATCGCCACGATCACCTCGATGAGCGTGAACCCCTCGGCGCGGGCTGCCCGATCCCTGAGCAGAGCGCGATGGTGCGTGCGGATGGTTCCTCCCGGTGGTGCACCGGACGACCGCACAGTGCAGCGACCGTCCCGTCCCCCTCAACGGCACGCGACGTCGCGGACTTGAGCGCGACGTCGCGTGCCGACCGAGATCTCATCCGGTTCTCATGCGCTCCCGGCGACCCACCGTCACTGACGCAGGTTCTGCGGCGTGGGGATCTCGCCGCTGTAGCGCATGGTCCACTCGGCGTTCGCCCACTCGGGGAAGAACGGGGGCCGCGAGTACTGGAGCCGGGTGTCGTACTGGTAGAGCTTCGTGTAGCCCTCGTTCCCCTTGCCGACGATGCCGCGCCACCGCTGCGCGATCGACCCGTTCACGAGCAGCGTGCCCGCGTCCCCGCCGACGTCGTACTTCTGGACGAGGAACGAGTGCAGCAGCGTCTGGATCGACCCGGCGATCTGCACGCCGTCCGCCGGCGTCTTCACCCCGGTGCCGGGGTCCACGTACCGGTTCGGCCAGCCCGACACCTCGCCGACGTTCTCGGGGGCGTCGGTGTTCCAGACGAGTCCGTTCGTCTGGCACGTGCCGTTCGGCCGGTAGGCCACGCACCGGGTCACCGACTTGATGTCGCCGACGCGCGGGTGGAAGACCTCGACCGCGTTGGTGGCGACCAGCCCGAGCATGTCGCGGTCGTTGTTCGAGAGCCCGCCCGCGAGCACGAGGTCGCCGGTGACGACCACGGACTGCGCCGCAGCGACCGTCACCCGGCCCTGGAGCACGCCCTCCACGTAGAGGTTGCCCTCGCCGCAGTACTTGGTCGACTCGAGCATGTTGGTGTCGGCCTTGTAGCTGGTGATGCTCGACGTGGGGTTCGTCTTCGCGGCGGAGAAGTCGCCGAGCGGCAGCGTCTTGCCGCTGGTCCCGCCGATCTCGCCCGCGTAGCACTGGCGCGACGCGCCGCCCGACGCGGCGACGTACACGACCATCTCGTTGGGGACGTCGACGAGCGCACCGGCCGTCGAGTTCAGGTCGGAGGTCGAGCCGCAGTTCGGGTCCGACGCCGTGCCGGGCAGCCGGATCGCGACGGGGGCCCGGTTGTTGTTGACGCTCGTCTTGTTCCAGACGCGCATCTTGCCGGGGCTCGTCGCGGTCGCGCCCTTCTCGAAGATGATGCGCGTCGACCCGAAGTAGTGGCACCCCGGGTGCGTCGCGAACTCCCCCGAGTTGTCCGGGAGGTAGAGCGGGTCGTCGTACTTCGGCTTCTTGCCGCTGAAGTCGGCCACCGAGCCGCTGCGCAGGCAGTAGCTCTCCCACGACGAGTTCGTCGTGCCGGCGTTCTTGCAGCGCGTGTCCGCGGTGTACACCTGCTCGAGGAACACCGGCTTGAGACCGCCGCGCGCCGTGCCGAGGATCGTGTCGTTGGTGAACACCTCGCCGTCCAGGCGGTCGCCGCCGATGAACGTGATCTCCATGCAGTCCGGGTTGTTCGCCGCGTTGTACGCGGACCGCCCGTTGTACCAGTACTTCGCGAGCGTGTTGCCGCTCCGGCCGCAGACGTCCGACGGGACACCGCTCGGGTAGTCCGTCTTGTTGTAGGCCTGGATGTTGGCGGGGTCCGCCGACTCGAAGTCGGTGTAGTAGACGTAGTCGGTCGAGGCGCCGCGGCCGACCGCGGTCTCGATGGTGCGGTAGGAGTCGCCCACGCGACCGGTCACCGTGAGCAGGTAGGTCCCCGTGCTGCCGTTGTAGGCCCCGACGAGGTAGTGGAACACCGGGTCCTTGGGACCGGTCGCGCCCGAGACGACCGGCTGCCAGCCGACCGGTGTGGTCGAGCTCCAGCCGCAGGAGTTGGTCGTCGTGACGGGACCACGCCAGGCGGCGTTCCCGCAGTCGACCGTGCGACCGTACGAGCTGTCCCGGTTGAGGCGGCTGATGAAGTCGTCCACACCCGACTGCGCGGCGGCCATGGCCCCGGTGTAGTCCTGGGTCAGACGCGAGAACCGCTGGCTCGAGACGGTGAACGAGAGCGCGGCGAACGCGAGCATCGCGAGCACGAGCATGGAGCCGACGACGATCACCAGGGCGGCGCCCCGGTCGTCCTCGGAGCTCCTCAGTCGACGCAGGATCACGGCGTGTCCGATTCCGGCCGGAGGACGGCCAGTGAGTTGGGCAGGAGGATGCGCTGGATGTACGTGGTGGTGCCGGTGCTCGTCTGGGCGTTGTCGCGGACCCGCAGCGTGACCTCGACCGAGAGGACCTCGCCCATGTCCGCCGCCGTCAACCCGCTGCTCGGCACCGTCATCGCGCTGCCGTCGTCGCGGTAGTACTGGAACAGCGGCGTGCCGCCGGACGTGCGGACGTCGGTGGCGAGGCGTCGGACCTGCAGTCGGCTGCGGCACGCCGCCGTCGCACCGGACGCCTCCGCGTTGCAGTAGGTGAATCCGGCGCCCGCCGCCGGGGTTGCGGTGTCCGGGCGTTGCACCTTCTCGACCAGCACGCCCGCGTCGGGCCCGCTGGTCGCGACCGAGTAGGAGATCCGGCTCGGCCCACGCACAGCCCCCGACGAGTTGTCGAGGTTGGCGTAGAACTGCATGGAGTAGGTGTTCGCGATGACGAACGCGTCGATGTCGCACGCGGTGGTGGTGCAGCTCGACAGCTTGTTGGGCTTCACGGCGGTCCGCAGCGTCTTGCTGAGCCGGTCGACCGACGCGCGCGCCACGTCGACCTGGTCCTGCCGCGTGATGTTCTGCACGGCCGTGCGCTGGAACCCGATCGCGAGGGTCGCCACCGCCGCGATGATCATCCCGAGGATCATCATGCTGACGAGCAGCTCCGGCAGCGACTGGCCGTCGTCGCGCCGCTGCGACACCCGCATCACGGCGTCACCGCCGGAAGCGGGACGTCGACCGTGACCGTCGAGCCGGGCTGGACTGCCGTCGTCGGGTAGCCGCCGCCCGGCGCCGTGGTGCCGAAGTACACGCCGTAGGTCGTCGGCCACAGGCCGGTCACGTCCATGGTCGCCGCCGTGATCGGCACGTTCCAGGCGCCGCTCGACCCAGCGAACTCCGACGCGACGAGCGTCACCACGTTCCCGAGGACGTCCGCGTCGGTCTTGGGTGCGCCCGTCACGGGGTCGACGAATCGCAGCTTCATCGTCGCGGCCTGGTCGTACGTGAACTGGACGCCGTTGTTGAGGCGGCCACGCTGGACGAAACCGACCGTCTTGGCGGGGCTCGTGGTGCGGGACACGTCCACGTACCCGGGGTCGACGACCCGCGCGGTGTACTCGGTGCCCGTGCCCGCTGCCGGGTTGACCTGGACGACGGCGCACCCCGAGGCGTCCGTGACGGCGCTGCGGGTCTCGCTGCCGGAGGACACGCTCACCGACCGACCGGGGTTCGGCGTGCCGGCGGCGGTCGAGACGCGGACCGCGACGAACGCGGCGTTGCCCTGCACGCCGTCGTCCTTGCGCGGCGCGAGCTGCGTGCTCGACGTCACCGCCTTGACCGAGCCCATGCGCGGCCACGTCACGCTCACCGTCACGCGCAGCGTGGGGTACGTCACCACGCTGCCGCCGTTGCACGCGGACTGCCCGTTGCCGACGACGGACCACGCGACGTCGCGACGCACGGTGTACGACACCCCGTCGACGACGAGCGGCGAGCCCGCGGTCTGGCCGGGGAGGTTGTGGGGGTTGACGACCGTCCCGGCGTTGGCGACGGTCATCGGCGCGGTCGCGCTGCGCGCGAACTCGTCCCGCACGATGTCGATCTCGCGCGCGGCGAGGTTCGCCGCGGCGACACGGTTGCGGTTGACGACGCTCTGCGCCTGGCTCTGCAGGACGACGCCGATGATCGCGAGGCTCATCGTCCCGAGGATCACCATCGCGACGACGAGCTCGATCAGCGAGAAGCCCGCGTCGACGCGCTGGGGGTCGGACGCGGGCTGGGGGTGCGGCATCTCGAGACCCTTTCGGGGAGTCACCACGTGCGGGAGGGGATCGGGCCGGACGGCAGATGGGGCGGGAGCGCGTGCTCCCGCCCCATCAGGACTGCAACGTCAGCAGGCAGCGCCCTTGACGAGGCCGTCCTGGGCCGAGTACTTCGCACGGCTCTGGGTGCCGCCCGAGTAGGTGACGTCGACGCACCACGTGGACGCGGCGTCCTGGATGGTCGACGTCGTGCCGGGCACGAACGTGACGGCGGTGATGTTCGACGAGGCCTTGCCGACGTCGACGCCGTTCACGGTGTACCGCGCCGGCGTGGCGCTCGAGCGAGCGACCTGGGCGGCGGTGAGGGCCGTCGTCGCGTCGACGTAGTAGGTGGCGATCTCCTTGCCGAGCGTCGAGACGTCCGACGTGGCGGCCGTGTCGTTCGCCTTCTTCCGCTGGTTGAGGAAGACCGGGATGGCGATCGCGGCGAGGATGCCGATGATGATCATGACGACGAGGAGCTCGATAAGGGTGAAGCCCTTGTCCTTCTCCTCGATGGACTTGCGGATGCGAGCGATCACTGCTGCTCCCTGTGTCACGTTGATGGTGTCGGTGTTCAACTTCAGTCCGGCGACCGCCGGTTCAGTCGTGCACCCCGGACATCGGCGGTGTTCGGTGGGGGCTTGAGCCGAAGTTCCGAGAAGTCCCAGAACTCACTCGCTCGGAGCATTCGTCATTCGATGAGGTTGAAGATCCCGAAGATCGGCATGTACATCGCGATCACCATCGACCCGACGATTGCCCCGATGACGACGATCATGATCGGCTCGATCAGGCTCGTGAGCTGCTCGGTCGTCGACTCGACCTCCTGGTCGTAGAAGTCGGAGACCTTGGCGAGCATCGTGTCCAGCGCACCGGTGTCCTCACCGACCGCCATCATCTGCACGACCATGGGCGGGAAGACGGGGTGCTGGGAGAGCGGACCGGCGAGCGACTCACCGCGGCGCACGGACTCCTGCACGGCCTTCGCGGCGCGTTCGATGACGAGGTTGCCGCTCGTCTCCCCCACGATGTCGAGCGCCTGCAGCAGCGGGACACCGGCGTGGATCATCGTGCCGAAGTTCCGGGTGAACCGGGAGATCGCGATCTTCCGGAAGAGCTGCCCGAAAACGGGCACCTTGAGCTTCCACGGGTCGACCCGTTCCCGGATCCCGCGGTCGTTCTTGTGCTTTCCCCACCAGAACGCGAAGATCCCGAGCCCGAGGATGGTCGGGATGATCGTGATCTTCAGCGCCTGCGACAGGAACATGAGGATCCGGGTCGGCAGCGGCAGCGTGCCGCCGAGCGACGAGAACATGCCGGCGAAGACCGGCACGATGAACAGCAGCATGCCTGTCGTGGCGAGGATCGCGACGATGAAGACGACGACGGGGTAGGTCATCGCCGACTTGATCTTGCCGCGCAGCTTGACCTCGGCCTCGAAGTTGTTCGCGACCGACAGCAGCGTCTGGTCCAGGAAGCCGCCGACCTCGCCCGCCTTGACCATGTTGATCATGAGCGGCGGGAACACGTCGGGGTGCTTGCCGAGCGCCGTGGAGAACGCGACGCCGACCTCGACGTCGTTGCGCACCTGGCCGAGCACCTTCGCGAGCGGCTTCGACTCGGTCTGCTCCGCGAGGATCGCGAGCGCCCGCAGCAGCGACAGGCCGGAGTCGATCATCGTCGCGAGCTGACGCGCCATGACCGCGAGGTCCTTGAGCGAGATCTTGTTGCCGCCGAAGCCGGGGATGTTGATCTCGGTGTTGAGGCCCGAGGTCGACACCTCGGAGATCGAGACGGCCGCGAGGCCCATCTCGCGGAGCCGGTTGGCGACCGCCGCCTGGTTGTTGGCCTCGACGCGGCCCTTGACGATCTTCCCGGACTTGTCCCGGACCGCGTACTCGTACGTCTTCGTGGCGGCCATCAGAAGGCCTGCCCGTACGAGCCGGTGCCCATCGTGGCCTCGTCACCGAGACCCACGGACCCCTGCGAGGCACCCGAGAACCGGCCGGTGAGCCGGTTGTAGTCCTCGACGTGGTGGCACTTCTCGAGCCCGAGCTCGTAGCTGATCTTGCCGGTCTTCACGAGGTCGGCGAGGTGCTGGTCCAAGGTGTGCATCCCCTGCTTCGCCCCGGCCTGCATGGCCGAGTAGATCTGGTGGGTCTTGCCCTCACGGATGAGGTTGCGGATGGCGGGCGTCGCGACCATGACCTCGGTCGCGACGGCACGCCCGGGGGCGTCGGACCGCTTGCACAGCGTCTGGCAGACGACGCCCTGGATCGCGCCCGCGAGCTGCGTGCGGACCTGCGCCTGCTGGTGCGACGGGAAGACGTCGATGATGCGGTCGATCGTCTGGGCGGCGTCCTGCGTGTGCAGCGTCGCGAAGACGAGGTGACCGGTCTCGGCCGCGGTGAGCGCGACCGAGATGGTCTCGAGGTCGCGCATCTCGCCGACCAGGATGATGTCGGGGTCCTGCCGCAGCACGTGCTTGAGGGCGTTCGCGAACGAGTGCGTGTCCTCGCCGACCTCGCGCTGGTTGATGAGCGACTTCTTGTGCCGGTGGAGGAACTCGATCGGGTCCTCGACGGTCATGATGTGGTCCTCGCGCGTGCGGTTCGCGAGGTCGATGATCGCGGCGAGCGTCGTCGACTTGCCCGAGCCGGTCGGGCCCGTGACGAGCACCAGACCGCGCGGCAGTCCCGCGAACGTGCCCACGACGGCCGGGACGCCGAGGTCCTCGAGCGGCTTGATCTCGTAGGGGATCACGCGGAAGGCCGCACCGATGGACTCGCGCTGCTGGTAGATGTTCACGCGGAACCGGGCGAGGCCGCGCACCGCGTACGAGAAGTCGAGCTCGAGGTTCGCCTCGAACGTCTCGCGCTGCTTCTGCGTGAGGATCGAGTAGATGACGCGGCGCAACGGCTCCGGCATGAGGGGCGCGTAACCGTCCATGGGTCGCAGCGAGCCCGCCACGCGCACGGTCGGCGGGGCGCCCGTCGTGAAGTGCACGTCGGACGCGCCGAGCTTGACCATCTGGCCGAGCACGTCGTCGATGAGGATGTCGTCCTCGTGCCGGTCCTGGCCGACGCCCGACCGCGCCGACCGGTCCCGCGCGGCACGCGGGAGGCCGTCGCCGGCAGGGGGCTTCGTCAGGGCGGGGGCCGCGGGCGCGGGCGGTGCGGTGGGCACGTGCCCCGGCGCTCCGGGGAGAGCGCCGGCGGGGGGCGCTGCGGGCTGCGGCACGAACGTGCGACCGCCCAGACCGGCGACCCCCGCGGCGGCGGGACCTCCGGGGGCAGGCACGCCCGCGCCGGGCGTCGCGAACTCGGGCTGCACGGGTCCATGCTGGTAGGCGGCCCCGGGAGCACCCACCGCGACCGGCCGGGGCGGCTGCACGGGGACAGGCGCCCCGGACGGCGGCGGGGCACCCGCACCGGCGAGCGGCACCGGGCCGCCCGGCACGGGGCTCTGCGACGGGATCGGCGAGTACACGGGCTGACCCGGCGCACCGGGCGGCCCCGCCTGCGGCCCGACGGCGCGGTAGGGCGGCAGCGGCCGCGTCGGCTCCCCTGCGGGCGGGCGGTAGGACTCGCTCACGTCATTGCCTCCACATGGTCACCGTGTCGCGCACGGGCACCGTCACGCGGGCGCCTTCTCGGCACCTGGTCGGTTCATCGGCGGGCGGGACGCCCGACTTGAGCGGTCCGCACGCTCGGGCGGGGGTGCGGCGTCAGGCGACGACGCGCAGGATCTCCTCGATCGAGGTCAGACCCATGGCGACCTTCTGCCAGCCGTCGTCGCGGAGCATGAGCATCCCCTGCTTCGTCGCCGTCGCGTTGATCTCCGCCGACGACGAGTGCGCCACCGCGTGCCGCTCGATCTCCTCCGTGACCCGCATGACCTCGTGCAGGGCGATGCGGCCCTTGTACCCCGTCTTCGAGCAGGTCACGCAGCCCACCGGACGCATGAGCTCGGGGATCGGCTCGCCCGGCACCCACGGGAACCGGGCCGCCTCGAGCTCGCCCGGCGTGGGCGTGTACGGCTCCTTGCACTTGCTGCAGAGCTTGCGCGCGAGGCGCTGCGCGACGACGCAGTCCAGCGCGGAGCCGACGAGGAACGGCTCGATGCCCATCTCCGTCAGACGCGTGATGGCCGACGGCGCGTCGTTGGTGTGCAGCGTCGACAGCACGAGGTGACCCGTGAGGGCCGCCTCGATCGCGATCTGCGCGGTCTCGTGGTCGCGGATCTCACCGAGCAGCACGACGTCGGGGTCCGAGCGCAGGATCGAGCGCAGCGCGGAGGCGAACGTCAGGCCGGCCTTCGGGTTGACCTGCACCTGGTTGATGCCGGACAGCCGGTACTCGACCGGGTCCTCGACGGTGATGACGTTGATCTCCGGCTTCGACACCGCGTTGAGCGTCGCGTACAGCGTCGTCGACTTGCCGGACCCGGTCGGGCCGGTGACGAGGATCATCCCGTACGGCTTGGTGTACGACTCCTGGTACGTCGCGTAGTTGTGCTCGAGGAACGACAGGTCGCGCAGGTCGAGGCTCGCCGTCGAGTTGTCGAGGACACGCATGACGATCTTCTCGCCCCACACCGTCGGCAGCGTCGCGACGCGGAGGTCGATCTTGCGGCCGTTGTGCACGACGGACATGCGGCCGTCCTGCGGCTTGCGCTTCTCCGCGATGTCGATGTCGCTCATGATCTTCACGCGGCTGATGACGCCGCCCTGGATCTGCTTGGGCGAGCGCTGCACCTCGTGCAGCACGCCGTCGATCCGGTACCGGACGCGCAGGTCGTGCTCGGTGGGCTCGATGTGGATGTCGGACGCGCGGTCCGTGATCCCCTGCGTCACCAGCAGGTTGACGTACCGGACGATCGGCGCGTCGTCGTCGACGAAGTCGCCCATCTTCGACAGGTCGGCCTCGGGTGCGGCGACCTCCTCCTCGAACGCCGACGAGAGGTCCTCCATCTCGTCGTCCGCGCGGCAGAAGCGGTCGATCGCGCGCGTCAGGTTGTCGTACGTGGCGATCACCGGGACCACGGGCATGCCGGCCATGGTGCGGACGTCGTCGACCGCCATGACGTTGCCGGGGTCGGCCGTCGCGAGCACGATCGCGCCGTTCTCGATCGCGATGGGCAGCACCACGTACCGACGGCACAGCGTCGCCGGCACGAGCGAGACCGCCGCACGGTCGACGGGGTGCTCGTCGAGGTCGACGTACTCCATGCCGACCTGCGACGCGAGGGCCTTGACGAGCTGGCCCTCGGTCAGGACACCGAGCTCGACGAGCGTCCGGCCGAGCGACTGGCCGCGGGTCATGGTCTCGTCCAGCGCGGCGAGCAGCTGCGCCTCCGTCACCAGGCCCTCGTCGAGCAGGATCTCGCCCAGCTGCTTCACGCGCGCACCTCCCGGTCAGGCCTGCCTCGCGCAGGACCTCTGACCGTCCATCGGCACGCCCGGGCCCGGTCCTGAGGAGTCGTGGCGACTGTGACAGACCGTCGCAGGCCACCGTGCACCGGACGACCGTGCGCAGCACGGTCACATCGCCGGTCGTCAGGCGGGCGGCGCGGCCTCCAGGCGCTCCTCGAGCGCGCGCGCCATCGCGTCGACCGGCCCGGGACGCCCCGTCATGAGACGCACCTGCTCGACCGCCTGGTGCAGCAGCATCCGCTCCCCCGGCACCGCGACGCCTCCTGCCCGCGCCCATGCGGACGACAGCGCCGTGGGGCGCGGGTCGTAGGCGGCGTCGAGCAGCACGCCCGCGACGGACGCGCCCGCGAGCGCGGCGGCCACCGGGTCGGCGGCGCGCGGCGGCAGCGTCGACACGACCGCGTCGGCACGGCCGAGCGCGGCCGCGGCCTCGTCGAGGGGACGGAACACGGGCTCCACGCCCATGCGGTGCGCGGCGCGCATGAGCCCGCCCGCCCGCGCAAGGGCGCGGACGTAGACGACGGGGGCGGTGCACCCGAGCTCGGCGAGCGCGGCAAGCGTCGACGCCGCCGTGGCGCCGGCGCCGAGGACGGCGGCCGAGCGCACCTTCTCCCCCGCGCCCAGGCCCTCGCCGAGGGCCGTGACGAGCCCGTACACGTCCGTGTTGGCGCCGACCAGCGTCCAGGCGGACCCGGAACCCTGGAGCAGCACGGTGTTGACCGCGCCCACGACCTGCGCGAGCGGCTCGACGTGGTCGAGCAGGGGGATGACGGTCTGCTTGAGCGGCATCGTCAGGCTGAGGCCGGCCCACGTCGCGTCGAGCCCCGCGACGAACGCGGGCAGCTGCTCCTCCGTGACGTCGAACGCGTCGTACGCCCAGCCCTCGAGCCCGAGCGCCGCGTACGCGGCCCGGTGCAGGGCGGGCGACAGCGAGTGCCCGACCGGGTGCCCCAGGACCGCCGCGCGCCGCAGCGGCCCGTCACTCACTCCCGTGCTCCTCCAGCCACGCGTTGAGCTGCGCGATGTTGGCCTGGTGCTCCGCGAAGTCGTCGGTGAACAGCGTCTCGCCCGTCTCCGGGTTGACCGTCACCCAGAAGATCCACGGGCCGTCGGCGGGGTGCAGCACCGCGTCGATCGAGACCTCGCCGGGCGAGGCGATCGGGCCGGGCGGCAGGCCGATGCGCACGTACGTCGAGTACGCGTTGTTCGGGTCGTTGTTCTCCGCCGGCGTGGGTGCGCGGACGACGCCCAGCCCGTAGGAGGTCGTCGCGTCGACCTGGAGGCGCATCTGCCGGTCGAGGCGGTTCTGGATGCCGCGGGCGACCTTCGCGCGGTCGTCGGGCAGCTTGCCCTCGCGCTCCACGATGGACGCCTTGGTGAGGAGCTCCTGGCGCTGCTCGACCGGCACGGCGCGCTCGTCGAGCTCGGCGACCATCTTGGCGACCATCGTCTGCAGGACGCTGGCCGCGGTCGCGTCCGGCGGGAGGTCGTACGTCGTCGGGAACAGCCAGCCCTCGACCTTGCCGCCGGCCTCGGCGGGCAGGCCGATCGCGGCGGGGTCGGCGGCCGCGGCGCGCAGCTGGTCGACGCTCACGTCGGGGAGCTTCTCGTTGATCTTGGTGTAGATCTGCTCCGCGTTGAGCCCCTCGGGGATCGTGATGCGGAAGCTCGCGCGGCTCGCGGGGTCGAGGAGGGCGGCGATCGCGGACGCCGCGGGCAGCTCCATGCGGAGCTTGTACGTCCCCGGCTGGATGCTGCCGGCGTTCGGCTCGAGCGCCCACGCCTTGTTGAACGCCTTGACGCTCGCGACGACCTTGGCGTCGACGAGCTTCTGGCCGATCACGGCACCCGAGTCGCCGGACGCGATCGTCACCTCGGTCGAGCCGACGCCCGGGCCGGGGTAGTCCTCGATCGCCTGCTCCTGGCCGCTGCCCTGGAACAGGCCGCCCATGAGCTCGGACACGACGTAGACGGCACCCGCGACGAGCACGAGCGCGACGACCAGCACGGAGAACGACCGGCGGCGGCGCCGCTTGCGCTCGCGCTCGGCCTTCGCCTTGCCGCGCTGCCGCGTCCGGCGCGACTCCGACGGCTGCTGCCGCGCGGCGGGGTCACCGCCGAACAGCTCGGCCGCCTGGTCGCCGCGTTCCACGGGCGCCCACCACTCGGTCTGGCTGTTGCTCACGTACGCGTCACTCCACCGTCGCTCGTCCGTCGCCCGCAGGCCCCCCGTGCGCCGTGCGGCCGTGCTGGGATCGATCGTCGTCGACCGGTTCCCCGGGACGACGCCCCGTCGCACGTTCCGCGTCCAACGCGTACTGCAGGATCACCACCGCGGCCGCCTGGTCGACGACCTGCCGGTGGCGGCGCCCGGATCGGCCGGACGCCTGCAGCGCCTGATGTGCGGTCACCGTGCTCATCCGCTCATCGACCAGACGCACCGGGACGGGTGCGACAGCCTGCGCCAACCCCACAGCGTACGCGCGCGCGGCGGCCGATGCGGCACCTTCGGCACCCGAGAGGTGTCGGGGATGTCCGACATACACGACGGCTGCACCACGTTCCTGCACCTCGTGCACGATCCGCGCGACGTCGGTCGGGGTCCGGCGCTCCTTGCGACCGGGGACGTCGCGCGCGAGGGTGTCGACCGGCGTGGCGATCAGGCCGTCCGGGTCGCTGGCCGCCAGGCCGACGCGCACCGACCCGACGTCCACCGCGAGGCGAGGCCCCCGGGGGACGCCGGTGTCGGCGCTCATCAGGCCCGCAGCCCGTCGACGACCGCCGCGAGGGCGTCGCCGAGGCGCGCCGCGTCGGTCCCACCGCCCTGCGCGAGGTCGTCCTTGCCGCCACCGCCACCGCCGAGCACGCCCGACGCGGTCCGCACGAGCGCACCCGCCCGCACGCCCGCCGACCGCGCCGCGGCGTTCGTCGCGACGACGACGACCGGGCGGCCCTTCGCGACGGCACCGACCGCGACGACGGCGGGCGCGGACTCGCCGAGGCGCGCGCGCACGTCGAGCACGAGGGTGCGGACGTCGTCGGCGGAGGCGTCCCCCGCGTCGTACGTGACGACGCGCGTGCCGTCGACGGTCTGCGCGCCGTCCGCGATGGACCCGGCCGCCGCGAGCACCTGCGCCTGGCGCAGCGTCGCGAGCTCCTTCTCGGAGTCCTTGAGCTTGCCGAGCAGCGCCGAGACGCGCTCGGTCAGCTCGTCGGGGCGGGCCCCGAGCAGGCCCGAGAGCTGCCCGACGAGCGCGCGCTCCTTCGCCTGGTAGCCGTACGCGCCCGCGCCGACGAGCGCGTCGACGCGCCGCACGCCCGAGCCGATCGCCGACTCCGACAGCAGCGTGACCAGGCCGAGCTCACCGGAGCGTCTGACGTGCGTGCCCGCGCACAGCTCGAGCGACCAGCCGTCGCCGATGTCCACGACGCGCACCTCGTTGCCGTACTTCTCCCCGAACAGCGCCATCGCGCCGCGACCGCGCGCCTCGTCGATGGGCATGACCGAGTCGGTGACCTCGAGGTCGTCCTGGAGGCGCTCGTTGACACGCGCCTCGACCTCGGCGACCACCTCCGACGGCGTCGCCGACGGCGAGCGGAAGTCGAACCGCAGCCGGCTGGGCGCGTTGAGCGACCCCGCCTGCGTCGCGCCCTCGCCGATCGACTCGTGCAGCGCCTTGTGCACGAGGTGCGTCGCGGTGTGGGCGCGTGCGATCGCCCGGCGGCGCGCGAGGTCGATCCGCGCGGTCCCGGTCTCGCCGAACCCGACGGTGCCGTCGACCAGTCGGCCGTGGTGCACCGACAGGCCCTTCACCGGCGCCTGGACGTCGTCGACCTCGATGCGCGCGCCGCCGTCGAGCACGATCACACCCGTGTCGGCCTGCTGGCCGCCCGCCTCCGCGTAGAACGGCGTCACGTCGAGCACGACCTCGACGTCCGCGGGCGCCGTCGCGGCCGGCGCGGGCACACCGTCGACGAGCAGCCCGACGACCTTCGCGCGCGCCTCCGCGTCGGTGTAGCCGACGAACTGGACGGGCTTGGCCGCGTGCTCGCTGAGCGTCGAGTGCAGCTCCTGGTAGGCCGCGGTGTCGGCACGGCCCGCGCGCTTCGCCAGCGCGTCGGCGCGCGCACGCTCGCGCTGCGCCTGCATGAGGGTGCGGAACGCCGTCTCGTCGACCGCGACGCCCTGCTCGGCCGCCATCTCGAGCGTGAGGTCGATCGGGAAGCCGTACGTGTCGTGCAGCTGGAAGGCCTGGTCGCCCGAGAGCACGGTCGCGCCCGAGCCCTTCGCCGCCTGGACCGCGGTGTCGAGGATCGTCGTGCCCGCCGCGAGCGTGCGCCGGAACGTCTCCTCCTCCGCGTACGCGACCTGCGCGATGCGGTCGAAGTCGCGCGCGAGGTCCGGGTACGACGCGCTCATCGCGTCACGGCTCATCGGCAGCAGCACGGGCAGCGCGGGGTCGTCGACGCCGAGCAGTCGCATCGCGCGGATCGAGCGGCGCAGCAGGCGACGCAGCACGTAGCCGCGACCCTCGTTCGACGGCGTCACGCCGTCGCCCATGAGCATGAGACCCGAGCGCACGTGGTCGGCCACGACGCGCATGCGCACGTCGTCGTCGTGGCTCGCGCCGTACCGGCGGCCCGACATCTCGACGGCGCCGTCGATGACGGGCCGGACCTCGTCGATCTCGTACATGTTGTTGACGCCCTGCAGCAGGTACGCGACGCGCTCGAGCCCCATGCCGGTGTCGATGTTCTTCTGCTTGAGGTCGCCGAGGATCGGGAAGTCCTCCTTGCCGCCCCCGTCGCCCCGCTCGTACTGCATGAACACGAGGTTCCAGATCTCGACGTAGCGGTCCTCGTCGACGACCGGGCCGCCCTCGGCACCGAACTCCGGGCCGCGGTCGACGTAGATCTCCGAGCACGGGCCCGCCGGGCCGCGCGCACCCGTCGACCAGAAGTTGTCCTTCATGCCGCGACGCTGGATGCGCTCGTCGGGCAGGCCCGCGATCCGCTTCCAGAGCGCCGCCGCCTCGTCGTCGTCGTGGAAGACCGTGACCCAGATCTTCTCCGGGTCGAACCCGTACCCGCCGTCCGCCTGCGACCCGGTGACGAGCTCCCACGCGTAGGTGATCGCCCCCTCCTTGAAGTAGTCGCCGAAGGAGAAGTTGCCGTTCATCTGGAAGAACGTGCCGTGCCGGGTGGTCTTGCCGACCTCCTCGATGTCGAGGGTCCGCACGCACTTCTGCACGCTCGTCGCGCGCGGCCACGGCGGCGTCTGCTCGCCGAGCATGTACGGGATGAACGGCACCATGCCCGCGATGACGAACAGCGTCGACGGGTCGGGCGAGATCAGGGGCGCGGACGGCACCACGGCGTGGCCTCGGCCCTCGAAGTAGTCGAGCCAACGCTGGCGGATCTCGGCGGTGCGCATGGTGTCCTCGTGAGTCGCGTCGTGCCCGTCCCGGGCGGGACGGAGTGGTGGGTGCAGCGCCCGGGGCGCCGCGCGTGTTCCCGCTGCCGGGAACCAGTGTGCGTCAGAAGAAGGCGTAGCCGTCGTCGTCGTCCGGGTCGTCCGTCGGGCCTTCCGCCCAGCGCTTGCGCACGGCGTCCTGCGACGCCGCCCCGCGTGCGCCCCGCGACGCCCACGCCTCGCGCAGCGCCTCGACCCGCTCGGGCCGCTCCGCGCGCAGCCGCTCGACGTCCACGTCCCCGACGAGGTCCTGACGCAGCTGCTCCTCGCGCTCGGCGAGGCCGGCCGCGAACTCCCGTCGCGCGGTGGCCCAGGCGCTGCGCGCGCGGCTCACGCCGTCGACGACCCCCGTCGCGCCCGCCGGCACGTACGCGTCGACGAGCCGCTTGCCCTGCCGCAGAACGACGACCGTCACCACGACGCCGACACCGGCCCAGACCAGGCGGCGCATCAGCGGCCCTTGCGGGCGCCCGCGGACAGCCCTGCGAGCGCGCGCCGCACGCCGTAGGAGAAGGCCGCCGCCTTGATCATCGGCCCGCCGACGGTCGCCGCGAACAGCGACGTCAGCGCGGAGACGTTCTCGGAGACCTGGGCCGCGGCGGTCGTCACCGTGTCGATGTGCTCGAGCTGCACGTTCGACGACGCCACGAGCGTGGCCGTCTCGTCGAGCACGGGCACCGTGTGGTCCGTGAGCTCCTTGATCGACGCGGTCGCGCCGTCGAAGGTCCGCCCGAGCTTGACCAGCGGCACCGCGAGGAACGCGACGAGACCCACGAACGCGGCGGCCGCGATGAGCCCCGCGACGTCACCAGCCGACATGCCACCCCTCCCAGTCCGGGGCCCCGACGACCCCGCGGAAACCCTACCCACCTGCGCGCCCGGCACCGGCACCGCGACCCGCCTCGCGCGTCCTCGCATGCGTGCGAGGTGCGCTCCCCCGCGCCGGTCCGGCCCCGGGGACGCGAACGCCCCGCGTGCGCGGTGCGCGCAGCGGGGCGTTCGGCGTGATGCGGGTCAGCGCGCGTAGTACTCGACGACGAGCTGGACCTCGCAGGTCACCGGGACCTCGGCGCGCTTGGGGGCGCGGACGAGGACGGCGCTCAGCTTCTCGAGCTGCACGTCGAGGTAGCCCGGGACGGCCGGCAGCACGTCGCGGTGCGCACCGGCGGCGGCGACCTGGAACGGCGTCGTGGCCTGGCTCTTCGGCTTGACCTGGAGGGTCTGGCCGGGCTTCACGCGGAACGACGGGCGGTCGACGATCTTGCCGTCCACGAGGATGTGGCGGTGCACCACGACCTGGCGGGCCTGCAGGATCGTGCGGGCGAAGCCCGAGCGCAGGACGAGCGCGTCGAGACGCGTCTCGAGGTTCTCGACGAGGGCCTCACCGGTCAGGCCCGGGGCCTTGCGGGCGTCCTCGTAGGCGCGGGCGAGCTGCTTCTCGCGCAGCGCGTACTGGGCGCGCAGACGCTGCTTCTCGCGCAGACGCACCGCGTAGTCCGACTCGGTGCGGCGACGGGCGCGGCCGTGCTCACCGGGCGGGTAGGGGCGCTTCTCGAAGTGCTTGACGGCCTTCGGCGTGAGGGCCAGGCCGAGGGCGCGGCTCAGGCGGACCTGGCGGCGCGAACGGGTCACACTGCTCACAGAGATACTTCCTGTCGTCGTCTCGATCACACCCGCGAGCGGAAGGTCTTCCGGCGGGGTGGGGCCGACCTGTGGTGGTCACGCGAGGTGACCGGCGGCTGAGGCCCCAGGATGGTCACCGTCCGGATGACGCGAAGGAGATCCGCGCCAGCACTGCCCGGTGACGAGCCTGACAAGACTACCGGCACGCCGGCGTGCTGCCCAAATCCGCGGCGCCCGACGCCGGCTCACGCCTCGTCGAGGATCGCGCGGATGCGGTCCAGCCGCTCGGTCACCTGCCGCTCGAACCCACGGTCCGTCGGGCGGTAGTACCGCGCCCCCTCGAGCTCCTCGGGCAGGTACCGCTGCGCCGCGACGCCGTGCGGCTCGTCGTGCGAGTACACGTACCCCTTGCCGTGCCCGAGGCCCTTCGCGCCGGCGTAGTGCGCGTCGCGCAGGTGCGGCGGCACCGACCCGATGCGCCCGGCCCGCACGTCCGCGAGCGCGGCGTTGATCCCGTTGTAGGACGCGTTCGACTTGGGCGCGGTCGCGACGTGCACGACGGCCTCGGCCAGGATGATCCGCCCCTCGGGCATGCCGATCATCTGGACCGCCTGGGCGGCGGCGACGGCGGTCTGCAGCGCGCTGGGGTCGGCCATGCCGACGTCCTCGGCGGCCGCGATGACGATGCGCCGGGCGATGAACCGGGGGTCCTCCCCCGCGGCGACCATGCGCGCGAGGTAGTGCAGGGCCGCGTCGACGTCGGAGCCGCGCATCGACTTGATGAACGCGGAGATCACGTCGTAGTGCTGGTCGCCGTCGCGGTCGTAGCGGACGGCCGCGGTGTCGATGGCACGCTCGACGGTCGCGAGGTCGACGAGGACGGGGCCGTCGTCCTCGTCCGGCACCGTGCCCGACAGCGCGGCGCCGGCGGCGGCCTCGAGGATCGTGAGGGCCTTGCGGGCGTCACCGCCGGCGAGGCGCAGCAGGTGCTCCTCGGCGTCCTCCGCGAGCGTCACGGCCCCGTCGAGGCCGCGCTCGTCGTCGACGGCCCGGCGCACGAGGCGGCGCACGTCCTCGGTGCTCAACGGCTGGAGGGTGAGCAGCAGCGAGCGGGACAGCAGCGGGGAGTTGACCGAGAACGACGGGTTCTCGGTCGTCGCGGCGACGAGCGTGACCCAGCGGTTCTCGACGCTGGGCAGCAGCGCGTCCTGCTGGGCCTTGGTGAAGCGGTGCACCTCGTCGATGAACAGGACGGTCTCGCCGCCGTCGGTCGCGAGGCGGCGGCGTGCGTCGTCGATCACGGCCCGGACGTCCTTGACGCCCGCGGTCACCGCGGACAGCTCGACGAAGCGGCGGCCCGACGTGGTCGCGACGAGGTAGGCCAGCGTGGTCTTGCCGGTGCCCGGCGGACCCCACAGCACGACGGACGACGGGGCCGCGCGGCGGGCGGCGTCGTTCGTCGGCTCGACGAGCCGGCGCAGCGGCGACCCCGCGACGAGGAGGTGCTCCTGCCCCGCGACCTCGTCGAGCGTGCGCGGGCGCATCCGCACGGCGAGGGGCGCACCCGGTGCGACGGCGGGCACGCCCGCGGCGGTCGCCGTCGCGGCGTCGAACAGGTCCATGCGGGCAGGGTACGCACGCGCGCCGACGTCACCCGAACCGTGCGTGCGGCACCCCGGGTCCACCTGCGACGATGACCCGCGTGTTCGCCCGACTCGGCCGCGCCGTCGCCCACCACCCGCGCCTGACCGTCGTGGTCTGGCTGGTCCTGGCCGTCGCGGGGTACGCCCTCGCGGTGCTGGGCGTGCACGGGGAGAACCTGTTCGACCGGCTGTCGACGGGCGCGCCGAGCGTGCCGGGGTCGGAGAGCGTCGCAGGTCAGGACATCCTCGACGAGGCGTCGACCACCGGGCCGTCGGTCACGCTCGCGCTGAGCGGGGTCGACCCCGCGGACCCCGCGGTCGCGGAGGCGTTCGCGCCGCTGCGGGAGGACCTGGCGGGGATCGACGGCGTGGCGAGCGTGATCGACCCGCTCGCGCTGCCGGGCGGTGCGCAGAACCCGGCGGCGGCGCCGCTGGTCGCGCGCGACGGCGACGGCTTCCTCGTCGTCGTGGAGCTCGCGCCCGACCTCACCGGCGAGCAGGAGGCGACCGCCCACGACGAGGCCGTCGAGGCGCTGCGGGCCGTCCCGCGCGAGCTCGCCGACGTCGCGCCCGACGCGAGCGGCATGGTCGGCAGCACGACGCTCATCGTCCGGGCCATCACGGACCAGGTGGAGACCGACCTGCGCACCGGTGAGGCGATCGCGCTGCCCGTCGCGCTGCTCGTCATGGTGCTCGTGTTCGGCGGCTTCCTCGCGGCCGGGCTGCCGATGGCCGGCGCCGTCGCGTCGATCGCCGGCGGCCTCGCGTCGCTGCTCGCGTTCTCGTACGTGCTCGACCTGGACTCCTCGGTCGTCAACGTCGTCACCGTGCTCGGGCTGGGCCTGTCCATCGACTACGGCCTGCTCATCGTGTCGCGGTTCCGGGAGGAGCTGCACCACCTCGTCGACGACGACGACGGCGAGGGCAGCCGGCGGCGGCGGGGCGACGGAGCCGTGCTGGTCGCGGTCGAGCGGACGATGTCGACCGCGGGCCGCACCGTGACGTTCTCGGCGCTCATCGTCGCGATCGCGATCTCGGGCCTGCTGGTGTTCCGCCCGCCGATCCTGCGCGCGTTCGGCGCCGCCGGCGTCACCGTCGTCCTCGTCTCGGTGCTCACCGCGCTCACGCTCGTGCCCGCCCTCCTCACGCTGCTCGGCCGGCGGATCGTACGGCCGAGCGTCCTGTCCCGGATCCCGGGACTGCGCGGCGTGCTGCGCCGCACGGCCGACGTCGAGACCGAGGACGGCGCCTTCTCGCGGCTCGCGGGGCGCGTCCAGCGGCACCCGTGGTGGGTCATGCTCGGCTCGCTCGCGCTGCTCGGGCTGCTCGCCCTCCCCCTCGCCCGCATCGAGCTGCGCAACTCCACGACCGAGCTGCTGCCCATCGGCTCCGCGCAGCGCGAGTACGTCGAGACGCTGCGGGAGAGCTACCCGGCGGCGACGACGCCCGCCATCACCGTGGTCGCGGAGTCGACCCTCGAGGAGGCCGCGACCTGGGCCGGCGAGCTCGCTGACCTCGAGGGCGTCGCGAGCGTCGACCCGCCGACGACCGTCGGGTCCTACGTCGTCGTCGGGGTGCGCCCGGACACCGACGACCCGGGCGACGCGACGTCGCGCCAGGTGGTCGAGGAGATCCGGGACCTCGACCCCGGCTTCCCGACCTGGGTCACGGGCCAGGCCGCGGGCCAGATCGACTTCACCGCCGCCGTCGCGGAGCGTGCGCTCGTCGCCGCCGGCGTCGTCGCCGTCGCGACCCTGCTGCTGCTCTTCCTCATGACGGGGTCCGTCGTGGTGCCGGTCAAGGCGCTGCTCACGAACACGCTGTCGCTCGCCGCGTCGCTGGGCGTGCTCGTGTGGGTGTTCCAGGACGGCCACCTCACGGGCGTGCTCGACTTCGTGCCGACCGGCGGGATCGAGACGTACGTCGTCGCGCTCGTCGTCGCGTTCGCCTTCGGGCTCGCGATGGACTACGAGGTGTTCCTGCTGTCGCGCATCAAGGAGCTCGTCGACGAGGGCCGCTCCAACGACGAGGCGGTGCGGCTCGGCCTGCAGCGGTCCGGCCGGATCATCACGTCCGCCGCGGCGATCGTCATCGTCGTGTTCGCGGGGTTCGTCGCGGGCAAGCTGCTCGTCATCAAGGAGGTCGGCTTCGCGCTCGCGATCGCCGTGCTCGTCGACGCGACCCTCGTCCGGCTGTTCCTGGTCCCGGCGACCATGACGGTCCTCGGTCGCGCGAACTGGTGGTCGCCGCGCTTCCTGCGTCGCGTGCACGAGCGGCTGCCGCTCCATCACTGAGCCGCGACCGCGCCGGCGGTCCGGACCGGGGGTGCGCGGTCAGATCGGTCGGAGCGGTCCGGACCGGAGATCAGGCGGTGTGAGCGGTCAGCACGGTCAGCACGGTCAGCACGGTCCGCTCGGTCCGTTCCGAGCGAGCGGTCCGCGTCGTCGGGCCGCCCCAGCGGGTCAGGGCGCCGGTCGGTCCGCGCCCCGGGGGCCGAACGACGCGCACTCGAGCCCCGTCCGGAAGCCCAGGCGCTCGTAGACACCGCGCGCCCGCTCGTTGTCGGCGTACATGCCGAGCGACACGAACGCGCACCCGGCTGCCAGCCCGTCCGCGAGGACCGTCGCCGTGAGCGCCGTGCCGACCCCGCGACCGCGGGCCTCGGGCCGCACACCCAGACCGTGCAGGTGCCACGACGGGGCCCGGCCGGGTCCGCCGCCGCGCAGCGACGCGCCGACGACACCGACCAGCCCGTCGCCACCGCGCACGCCCCACCAGCCGGCCTCGCCCGGGTGGGTCGGGTCGGCGGACGTCCCCGGGTTGGCGACGGCGAGGCAGGCGCGGATCGCGGCCGCGTCGACGAGCGGGTCGAGCCGCACGACGCGCGGATCGGCCGCCCAGGCGGCCGGGACGGCGTCGGCGGCGAGCCAGTCCCACGTCGAGAACGGCGCGAGCCGCAGCGCGGCGAGCACGCGCGCCGACGGGGTCGTCCCGCGCGGGACGGTCAGCCAGCGCGCCCGGTCGACGAACCCGGTGCGGTCGAGGAGCGACCCGGCCTCCGGGTGGGCGACCTCGGCGTCGAGCAGCGCGCCGACCCGCCGGACGTCGCCGAGCCCGAAGAGGCTCGGGCCCGCGTCCGAGGACGCCGCGAGCAGCACGCCGTCGTCGTCGCCGACGACGTGCGCGTCGTCCCAGCGGCCGTCGCCGCCCAGCAGCGCGCGGTGCGCGCGCCACCGGGCGGGCAGCCGCGTGAGGAGGGCGCTCACGCCTCCGTCGGGGCCGTCTTCGGCTTCGGCTTCGCGTCGACGCCGGCCTCACGCCGCTGCTCGGGCGTGATCGGCGCGGGCGCGGCCGTCAGCGGGTCGTACCCGCCACCTGACTTCGGGAACGCGATGACCTCGCGGATCGACTCGCTGCCCGTGAGCAGCGCGACGATCCGGTCCCAGCCGAACGCGATCCCGCCGTGCGGCGGCGCACCGAACTGGAAAGCGTCGAGCAGGAAGCCGAACTTCTCCTGCGCCTCCTCCTGCCCGATACCCATGACCTCGAACACGCGCTCCTGCACGTCGCGGCGGTGGATACGGATCGAGCCGCCGCCGATCTCGTTGCCGTTGCAGACGATGTCGTACGCGTACGCGAGCGCGTTGCCCGGGTCCTGCTCGAACCGGTCGAGCCACTCGGGCGTGGGCGACGTGAACGCGTGGTGCACGGCCGTCCAGGCGCCCCCGCCCACGGCCACGTCGTCGTCCTCGCCCGTCGGCTTGAACAGGGGGGCGTCGACCACCCAGACGAACTCCCACGCCTTCTCGTCGATCAGCCCGCCGCGGCGGCCGATCTCGAGGCGGGCGGCACCGAGCAGCGCGCGGGCCTCGGACGGCTTGCCCGCGGCGAAGAAGATCGCGTCGCCGGGTGACGCACCGGTCGCGGCCACCAGGCCGGCACGCTCGTCGTCGGTGATGTTCTTCGCGACCGGGCCGCCGAGCTCCCCGTCCTCGCCGACCGTGACGTACGCGAGGCCCTTGGCGCCGCGCTGCTTGGCCCACTCCTGCCACGCGTCGAAGCCGCGACGGGGCGTGCTGGCACCGCCCGGCTGCACGACGGCGCCGACGTACGGCGCCTGGAACACGCGGAACGGGGTGTTCGTGAAGTACTCCGTGAGCTCGACGAGCTCGAGCCCGAAGCGCAGGTCCGGCTTGTCGGAGCCGTAGCGCGCCATCGCGTCGGCGAACGTCATGCGGCGGATCGGCGTGGGCAGCTCGACGTCGATCAGGCGCCACAGGGAGACGAGGATCTGCTCCGCGAGCGCGATGACGTCGTCCTGCTCCACGAAGCTCATCTCGACGTCGAGCTGCGTGAACTCCGGCTGCCGGTCGGCGCGGAAGTCCTCGTCGCGGTAGCAGCGCGCGATCTGGTAGTACCGCTCGAGGCCGGCGACCATGAGCAGCTGCTTGAAGAGCTGCGGCGACTGCGGCAGCGCGTACCAGGAGCCGGGGGCGAGACGTGCGGGCACGAGGAAGTCACGGGCGCCCTCGGGCGTCGAGCGCGTGAGGGTCGGCGTCTCGACCTCGACGAAGCCCTGCTCGTCCAGGACCGCACGGGCGGCCTGGTTGACCTTCGCGCGCAGGCGGATCGCGCGCGACGGCGCGGGGCGGCGCAGGTCGAGGTAGCGGTGCTTGAGACGCGCCTCCTCGCCCACCTGCTCGTCGAGGGACGACGACACCTGGAACGGCAG
This sequence comes from Cellulomonas sp. H30R-01, assembly GCF_010119915.1. Lineage (NCBI taxonomy): Bacteria > Bacillati > Actinomycetota > Actinomycetes > Micrococcales > Cellulomonadaceae > Cellulomonas > Cellulomonas sp. H30R-01. Next base: position 1,601,673 of record NZ_CP048210.1, read on the forward strand.
CGGCGCGGCCTCGTTGAGGACGACCACGTCGTGCGCGACGAGCTCGATCTCCCCGGTCGCGAGCTGCGGGTTCTCGTTGCCCTCGGGGCGACGGCCGACCTCGCCGGTCACCTGCAGGACGTACTCCGCGCGCAGACCGTGCGCGACCGCCTCGTCGCGGATGACGACCTGGGCGATGCCGGACGCGTCCCGCAGGTCGACGAACGCCACGCCGCCGTGATCGCGACGCCGGTCCACCCAGCCCGTGAGGGTGACGGTGGTGCCGACGTGCTCGGCTCGCAGCGAGCCGGCGTGGTGGGTGCGGAGCACGGGTGTTCCTTCGCTCGACGACGGGTGGGAGCGCCGGACGGGCGCCCGCTCGATCCTAGTGGGCGCCGCCCGTGCCGCGGCCCCGGCATTCCCGGCGCTCGGGACCGCCGGACCGGCCGGGCGCCGACGGGAGGGACGGCCGCGCGCGAGGACGGGCGCCCCGTCGCGGTCAGAAGAGCGTCGGCTGGGCGACCCCGGGGACGGCGACCTCGGGCGCGACGCGGGGCAGGGAGCCCACGGGGTACGCGCCGTCGCGCATCGCGGCGCGGCCCGCACGGTGGCCCGACGGGTCGCCGAAGCCGTGCCGCACGAGCAGCGGCGCCGCACGGTCGCGCAGCCACCGGCCGTACCCGTCGGGCGTGTACGCGCCCGCGCCGTACAGCTCGTCGTACCGCCGGACGAGGTCGGGGCGGTACCGGGACAGCCAGGCCATGAAGAGCGGTTTGACCGAGCCGCGCAGGTGCAGCGGCAGGATCGTGACACCGGACGCACCGGCGTCCGCGAGCGCGGCCAGCAGCGCGTCGAGGTGCTCGGTCGAGTCGGTGAGCCAGGGCAGGACCGGTGCGACCATGACGCCGCAGGGCAGGCCCGCCTCGCGGACCGCGCGGATCAGCTCGAGGCGGGCGCGCGGGGTCGGGGTCCCGGGTTCGAGCTCCGCCTGGAGCTCCTCGTCGAGGACCGCGAGCGAGACGCCGATCCCCACCTGCACGTGGCGCGCGGCGTCGGCGAGCAGCGGCAGGTCGCGCCGCAGCAGCGTGCCCTTGGTGAGCACCGAGAGCGGCGTCCCGTGGTGGACGAGCGCGTCCACGATGCCGGGCATGAACCGGTAGCGGCCCTCGACCCGCTGGTACGGGTCCGTGTTGGTCCCCATCGCGACGTGCTCGCGCCGCCAGGACGGCCGCGCGAGCTCGGCGCGCAGCACGTCGACGACGTTCGTCTTGACGACGATCTGCGTCTCGAAGTCGCGGCCCGCGCCGAGGTCGAGGTACTCGTGGGTCGGGCGCGCGAAGCAGTACGTGCACGCGTGGAGGCACCCGCGGACCGGGTTGACGGTCCACCGGAACGGCATCTGCGACACCGCGGGCACCTTGTTGAGCGCGCTGCGGCACAGGACCTCGTGGAACGTCACGCCCGCGAACTCCGGGGTCCGGACGGTGCGGACGAGGTTGGCCAGCGCGAGCCCGGGCAGGGCGGGAGCGTCCTCCGTCGGTGCCAGCCGCTGCCCGTCCCATCGCACGACGCCAGTCGAACACGTGTTCGACGTGACGTCAACCGGCGTGCCGTCGAGCCCGCGCCCTCGCACGGCGCGACGCGACGGCTCGGAGGCGAGCACCGGCACGTCGCGCGCCGTCTGCGCGCGCACCTCGCCGGCGACGTCGCACGCGCCGTCATGTCTGTAGCGGAAAAGACGATGCCGCACCTTGACCCGGTCCCCGGCCCGTCGGGACACTTCCTACGAGACGCTGTGGAAGCGCTCTCAGACCCCTGGCCGCCCCGGAGCACCGTCTCCCGACCGTGCGTCTGCACCCTCGCAGGCATGGGCGGTGACACGAGTCAATCCATCCATCCGGCTCCACTCCCCCGACGCCCGGCACCGGATCCGGCCGCGCGACTCACCCGTCGACGCGGCCGGCTCCCGGTGCGCCCCGTCGCGCCGCCGTCGCGGCGCCGCTCCCCGACCGCCGCGCCTCGAGAATCGGAAGCACTCCCATGCGACAGCACCGCTCCTGGGCCGCCATCCGCACCGGGCGACCGCCCGGCAGCCGCCGCGGCGCGGCACGTCTCCGTGCCGCGCTCGCGTCGGCCGCGATCGTCGCGCTCCTCGCCGCCGCCGCCGGGTCACCCGCCGCGGCAGCCTCGACGGACGACGAACGCCTCACGGGCACGTACGAGCGCCTGCACGCCGACCCGCCGCTCACCGCGCGCACCGGGCCGGCCCACCCCGCACCCGCGCACGCCGGCGCGCGACCCGGCGAGCTCGCTGCATCAGGCGTCGCGTCGGGCGCGGGCGAGCCTGACAGGACCCACGACGTCGTCCGGCTCACCGACGGCACCCGGGTCCAGGTCGACGGCGACGCCGGCCTCTTCGACGGCGTCGCGCCCGGCCAGCGCGTGCGCGTCACCGGCTCGTCGTCGGCGGACGCGCCCGACGTCGACGAGGCAGCCACGACGTTCGAGGGCGCGGCCGTGCGGACGCTCTCCGCCGCGCCGGGCAGCACCGCCGTCGGCGGGCGCACGGTCGCCGTGGTCCTGCTCCGCCTCGGACCCGCGGGCACCGAGCCCGTGTCCGTCGACGACGCACGCCGCGCCTTCTTCACCGCGCCGGACTCGGTCGCGGCCTACTTCCGCGAGAGCTCGTGGTCGCAGCTCGAGCTCCGGGGCCGCGACCGGCCGGACGGCGACGTCTACGGCTACCTCGAGATCCCGGCCGGCACCGGCTGCTGGGGCGAGGCGTCCGCCGGGACGGACGCGGCGCAGGCGGCCGGCCTCGACCTGGCCGGCTACGACCACGTCGCGTTCGTCCTCGACTCCCCCGACCGCGGCTGCTGGTACGGCGGGTGGGCGTCCGTCGGCGGGCAGGAGTCCGTGAACCTCTGGGCGGGCGACAGCGGCACGCGCGCCGTCGCGCAGCACGAGCTCGGCCACAACCTCGGGCTGAACCACGCGAACGCGCTCGTCTGCACCGCGGCCGACGGACGTCCCACGTCCGTCGAGGAGCCCGGCGGCGGGTGCGTCGTGCGGGAGTACGGCGACCCGTTCGACGCGATGGGCGACACCTGGAACCAGATGCAGTTCTCCGCGAACTACAAGGCGCGCCTCGGCTGGATCACCCCGTCGCGCGTGACGACGGTGACCGGGTCCGGGACGTACACGCTCGCGCCGTCCGAGGCGCCGACCGACCTGCCGCAGGACCTGCGCATCCCGCTGCCGTCCGGCGGGTACTACGACGTCGACCTGCGGCAGCCGTACGGCCAGGCCTGGGACGCGAAGGTCAGCCGCTACCCGGCCCTCATGAACGGCGTCGAGATCCGCCGCGCGACCGACGGCGGCACCGCGCTCGTCGACACGACGCCCGGCGACGGGTACGACGACGCCGCGCTGCAGGTCGGGAGGACGTTCACGGACGCGGCCGCGGGCGTGTCCGTCCGGACGGAGTCGGTGGGGCCCGCGGGCGCCGTCGTGCACGTCGAGCTCGGCCCGGTCGTGGGCGGCGGGTACGCGAGCACCTCCCCGACGATGACGCTGCGCGGCACGAGCACCGGGTGGGCGGCCGTGCCGATGGTGCTCGTCGCCGACCACACGTGGCGGATCACGATGCCCTTCGGCGCGCACCCCGACGAGGCGCTGCTGTTCGACACCGACGGCACGGGCGCGGTCACGTTCGGCGACGCGGACGGCGACGGCACGGCCGAGCCCGGTGGTCCGCGCACCCCGATGACACAGGGGCCGGCGGTCTACGAGGTGACGTTCCGCGACGACACGCTCGCGTACGCGGTCGTCCGCGTCTGGTGAGGCGGGCCGGGGCGCGGCGGCGCACCACGCGGCCACGCCCGGCCTCATCTCCCCTGACCGGTGCCCCAGGGCGACGCCCGCACGTCGCCGCGCGCGTCAGGCCTCGGCGGGCACCACGCGGGGCCACAGGTCGTCCGCCGGCGGCGCCCACGACGCGGCGTCGGCGGGCACCTGCTCGCCCGAGCGGATGTCCTTGACCTGGTCGCCCTCGTCGCCTCCCGGCTGCCCGAGGAACCACACGAAGGGGATGCCACGACGGTCGGCGTGCCGGATCTGCTTGCCGAACTTCGCCGCCGACGGCGCGACCTCGACGGGGATCCCGCGCGACCGCAGCGCGGTGGCGACCGCGTCCGAGCGCGACCGGTCCGCCTCGTCGGTCACGGCCACCAGCACGGCCGACGGCACGGAGCGTGTCGCGCGGACCAGGCCCGCGCCGAGCAGGCGCGACACCAGACGCGAGACACCGATCGAGAGGCCGACGCCGGGGTAGGTCGTCGCACCGTCGGACGCGAGCGTGTCGTAGCGCCCGCCCGAGCAGATCGACCCGAGCTGCTCGTGCCCGACGAGCACCGTCTCGTACACGGAGCCGGTGTAGTAGTCGAGCCCGCGCGCGATCTTGAGGTCCGCGACGACGACGCCCGGCGCACGCTGCGCCGCCGCGCGCACGAGGGCGCCGAGCTCGGCGAGGCCCTCGTCGAGCAGCGTGTGCTCGGCACCGTGCCGCGCGGCGACCGCACGGACCGCGTCGACCACGGACTCGTCGTCGCCCTGCACGGACGCGAGCTCGAGGCACGCCTGCGCCTGGTCGGCGGTCGCGCCCGCCTCCGCGACGAGCAGCTCGGCGACGGCCGGGCCGCCGATCTTGTCGAGCTTGTCGATGCCGCGCAGCACCGCGTCGACGTCCGTCAGGCCGAGGCCCCGGTAGAAGCCCTCGGCAACCTTGCGGTTGTTCACGAGGATCCGCACGGGCGGCAGGCCGATCTCCCGCAGCGCGCCGAGCGCGTCGGCCATGACGAGCGGCAGCTCGACCTCGTAGTGGTACGGCAGGTCACCCGCGGCGACCACGTCGATGTCCGCCTGGACGAACTCGCGGAACCGGCCGTCCTGGGGGCGCTCGCCGCGCCACACCTTCTGGATCTGGTAGCGCCGGAACGGGAACGCGAGGTGCCCGGCGTTCTCGAGCACGTACCGCGCGAACGGCACGGTCAGGTCGAAGTGGAGGCCCAGCCGGCCGCCGCGGTCCGGGTTCTCCGGGTCCTCCTGCAGGCGCGACAGGACGTAGACCTCCTTCGACGTCTCGCCCTTGCGCAGCAGCTGGTCGAGCGGCTCGACCGCACGCGTCTCGATGCCCGCGAACCCGTGGAGCTCGAACGTCCGTCGCAGGACGTCGAGCACGTGCTGCTCGACGATGCGCCCGTCGGGCAGCCACTCGGGGAATCCGGACAGAGGTGTGGGTCGCGCCATGGGGTGGAAGTCTTCCAGACGCGTCGCGGGGGTTGCGCCCGCATCCCGCGACCGGTGCGCCGTCCCACGGCCGGCTCCCCGCGGGGTCGGGGGCTCGCTGCCGTCAGCCGCGCGCGAGGAACGGGTTGGTCGCGAGCTCGGTCGCCATGTCGCTCGTCGGGCCGTGCCCCGGGACGACGACGGCGCGCGGGTCGAGACGTGCGACGACCTCGCGCAGCGTGCGCGCCATCGTCGGCCCGTCGCCGCCCGGCAGGTCGGTGCGGCCGATCGTCCCGGCGAACAGCACGTCCCCGGTGAGCACGACCGGCTGCTCGTCGCCCGCGTCGAGCAGGTACAGCATCGAGCCCTCCGTGTGCCCCGGCGCGTGGCGTGCGACCACCGTCACCTCGCCGACCTGCCACGTGACGTCGGCGCTGCGCGGGTCGGTCGCGTCTGCGCCGAACGGCTCGAGCCGCGCCGGCCGGTGGTACGCGTGCACGTCCACCCCGGCCGCGGTCAGCGCCTGGCCGAGCGGACCCGACGGGTCGTGCGCGGCGCCGCCGAGCGCGCCGAGCGTGCCGAACGGGTCCGCGAGGCGGTACGCGTCGGCGGCGTGCACGCGGACCGGGACGTCCAGCGTCTCCGCGAGCGCGCCCGCGTCCCACGTGTGGTCGGCGTGCCCGTGCGTGACGAGCACCGCAGCCGGCCGCAGGCCGCGCGCCGCGATCTCCGCGGCGACCGCCGCGGCGACGCCCGCCCCCGGGTCGACCACGACGCACGCGCCGTCCTCGGCGACGACGACGGTGCACCGGGCCGCGAACACGGGCGCCACGAACGAGAGGAGATGCATGGCCCGCACGGTAGCCCGCGACGCCCGTGGCGCGTCCGCGCGTCGGTCGTTGCCTCGACCAGGGCCCGGGCTGCCTAGACTGTCCGGGGTTCCTTCGTGCGGTGCGGCAGGTCGACGCCTGTCGTGCCGCACCGTCGACGCGAGGAGTGTGCGTGTCCAGCAAGCGCGAGCGCGAGTACGAGCGCCGCCGGTACGAGAAGTGGCAGGAGCGTCAGACGCAGGCGCGGGCGCGCCATCGTCGTCAGCGCGTCATCGCGGGATCCGTGGTCGGGGTGCTGGTCCTCGGCCTCGGCATCGGTGCCGCGGTGGCCCTGACACGCGACGACGCCCCGCCCACCGCCGACGCCACGACACCCCCGGCCGCGACCCCGGACCCGGGCGCGACGTCACGCACGGGCAACGGCGGCGTGGTCCCCGACCCTGCCGCGGCCGAGGGCCGCACGTGGACGGGCGAGCTCGCGCTGTCGCAGGGCACCGTCGGCTTCGAGCTCGACGGCGCCGCCGCGCCGCAGGCCGTCGCGAACTTCGTGACGCTCGCCGGCGAGGGCTACTTCGACGGCACGACGTGCCACCGCCTCACCACGCAGGGCATCTACGTGCTGCAGTGCGGCGACCCCACGGCCACCGGGACCGGCGGCCCGGGATACTCCTGGGGTCCCGTCGAGAACGCGCCCGACGACGACCTCTACCCGGCGGGCACGATCGCCATGGCCCGCCAGGGCGGCAACGGCGAGTCCATGGGCAGCCAGTTCTTCCTCGTGTACGAGGATTCGCAGATCCCGTCGGACTCGGCGGGTGGATACACCGTGTTCGGCCACATCACGTCCGGCATGGACGTGCTGAAGGCCATCGCTGACGCGGGCACCGTGGAGGGGTCGGAGACCCCGGTGGACGCCGTCACCATCGAGGGAGTGGAGACCCAGTGACCGAGACCCCCGCATCGACCTCCTCGCCGGAGGACCCGACGCCCACTCCCCCGACATCCGCTCCCATCGTCCCCCAGGACGACGCGCCGACGACGGACGCCGCACCCGCGGACGCCGCCACTGCCGACGAGGCCACCGCCGACGAGGCGACCGCCGACGAGACCGCGACCGACGGCTCGACGACTGCCGAGCCCGCGGCCGACGGCGCCACGGAGACCCGCGACCCGTCCGCCGACGACGCGCCGAGCACCGACACCGTCGACGCGGCGGCCACGACCGACGCCACCGACGAGGCGGCGGCGGGCGGTGCCGACGAGCCCGCCACCGTCGTCGAGGAGACCGCGGCGGCCGACTCGCCCGCCACCGCCGACCTCACCGCGACGACCGACGAGCCCGCCCCCGTCGACGTGACCGAGCCGGCCGACGAGCTCACCACCGCCGACGCGACGCAGGCGACCGACGAGCCCGGCACGGCCGACGCCGCCGCCGAGGTGACCGCCGCGGAGACGACGTCGGCCGCGACCGCCGACGAGGTGGCCACCGCCGAGGCCGGCGACGAGGGCGTCACCTCCGAGGCGAGCGCGACGGATGACGCCGACGAGGCGAGCACCACGGACACCACCGACGAGGCGCGCACGACGGACAGCACCGACGAGGCACGCACGACGGAGGACGCCGACGAGGCCGCCGGCACGGGCGACGCGGCCGCGGCTGCGCCGTCGCCCTCGGCTGCCGCGCCGACACCGCGTCCGACGCCCGCGTCGGCGCGCCCCGGCCCGCGGCCGCGTCCGGTGCCTCACCCGCCGGCGCACCCCGCAGCTGCTCCTGCCACGCCCGCACCGGTCCCGGTGGCCGCCCCCGACGACAGCGCGGAGGCCGCGCACGCCGCGACGTTCGGCTCGGTCGACGCCGACGGCACGGTGTCGGTCCGCGAGGCCGCGGGCGAGCGCGTGGTCGGGCAGTTCCCGGGCGCGTCCAGCGAGGAGGCGCTCGCGCTCTACGTGCGCCGCTACCTGGACCTCCAGGCGAAGGTCACGCTGTTCGAGGCGCGGCTCCAGGCGACGGACCTGTCGGTCAAGGAGATCGACCAGACGCTCACGCGCCTCACCGAGGAGCTCAAGGAGCCGGCGGCCGTCGGTGACCTGGACGGGCTGCGCGAGCGCCTGGAGTCGCTGCGCGGCGTCGCCGCCGAGCGTCGGGCCGCGGCGGACGCCGAGCGGCAGGCGGCACGGCAGGCGGCGCTCGAGGCCCGCACGGCGATCGTCGAGCAGGCGGAGAAGATCGCCGGCACGGACCCCGCGCGGATCCAGTGGCGTCCAGCCGGTGAGCAGCTGCGCACGCTCCTCGAGGAGTGGAAGACCGCGCAGCGCAGCGGCCCGCGCCTCGACCGTCCGACGGAGGAGTCGCTCTGGAAGCGGTTCAGCCACGCGCGCACGACGTTCGACCGTGAGCGCCGGCACTTCTTCGCCGAGCTGGAGGCGCGCAACGCGGGCGCGAAGGCCGCGAAGGAGCAGCTCGTCGCCGAGGCGGAGAAGCTGCAGGAGAGCACCGACTGGGGGCCGACGGCGGGCGCGTTCCGCGACCTCATGACGCGCTGGAAGGCCGCGGGTCGCGCGAGCCGGGCGGACGACGACGCCCTGTGGGCCCGGTTCCGGGCCGCGCAGGACGCGTTCTTCGCGGCCCGCGACGCGCACTCGGCGGCGACGGACACGGAGTTCCGCGCGAACCTCGACGTCAAGGAGGCGCTGCTGGTCGAGGCCGAGGCCCTGCTCCCGGTGCGCGACCTCAACGCCGCCAAGCAGGCCATCCGCTCGATCCAGGACCGCTGGGAGGCCGCGGGCAAGGTCCCGCGTGCCGACATCCAGCGGGTGGAGGGCCGGCTGCGCGCGGTCGAGTCGGCGATCCGTGACGCGGAGCAGACGCAGTGGCGCCGCACCAACCCGGAGACGCGCGCTCGTGCCGAGGGTGCGGCGGCGCAGCTCGAGCAGGCGATCGCGGGTCTCGAGGCCGACCTCGAGCGCGCGAAGTCGGCGGGCGACGCGCGCCGGATCGCGGACGCGCAGGCCGCGCTCGACGCACGCCGGTCGTGGCTCGAGCAGGTCCAGCGGGCCGCTGAGGACGCGCGCGGCTGACCCGCCGCGACACCCCGTCGTCCACAGCCGGAGCCGGGCCGCCCCCACGGGGTGGCCCGGCTCCGTCATGCTGACGCGCGTGACGAGCCTCGACGACCTCCGCCCGCGGCCGCGGGCGCTGCCGACCGTCGTCCGGCGCGGCGACGTGGGCGCGGCCACCTGGTTCGCGCTGGTCCGCGACGGAGTGGTGCGCCCCGTCTGGGGGGACGTCGCGGTCGTCGCCGACCTGCCGCCCTCCCCCGCGCTCCGGGGCGCGTCGCTGGTCGACGAGGTGCCGCACGGCGGTGTGGTGGGGCGCGGGAGCGCGGCGTGGGTGCACACGGGCGGTGCTCCGCCGCCCAAGGTCGACGTGCTCGTCGCCAGCGGTCGTCGCCGTGCCTCGCCCAGCGCGCGGCGGACGTCGGCGGAGGCGACGCTCACGCCGTCCGACGTCGAGCTCGTCGGCGGGCTGCGCGTGACGACGGTGCACCGGACGGGCACCGACGTCGCCCGTTTCGTCGCGCCGGCCCGGGCCCGTCGACTGCTCGTCGACCTCGTCGCCGCGGGCTTCGACCCGCACGCCGCGCTGCGGGAGCTCGACACGCTGCGCGGACGGCGCGGCGTGTGCCAGGCACGCGCGCTGCTGCACAGCCTCGACGACCCGTCAGGCGCGGATGACGGGCTCCTCGGCGGCCTTCGACCCGGTGATGCGGTACACGTCGAACACGCCCTCGACCTTGCGGACGGCGGCGAGCACGGACGCGAGGTGCGACGGCTCCGCCATCTCGAACACGAACCGCGACAGCGCGACCCGGTCGCGTGACGTCGACACGGACGCCGAGAGGATGTTCACGTGGTGGTCCGACAGGACGCGCGTGACGTCGGACAGCAGCCGGCTGCGGTCGAGCGCCTCGACCTGGATCTGCACGAGGAACAGCGTCGAGCTGGTGTGGCTCCACTCGACGTCGACCAGGCGCTCGGGCTGCGACCGCAGGGCGTCGACGTTCACGCAGTCCGACCGGTGCACGCTGACGCCGGCACCGCGCGTGACGAAGCCGACGATGTCGTCGCCGGGCACGGGCGTGCAGCACTTGGCGAGCTTGACCCAGATGTCGTCGACGCCCTTGACGACCACACCGACGTCGCCCGTGCGGACGCGGCGCGCGGTCGGCCCGGGCCGGGCGGTCTCGGCGAGGTCCTCCTCGGCCGCGGGCTCGCCGCCGAGCGAGTGGACGAGGCGCTGCACGACCGTTGCCGCGGACACCTGACCCTCGCCGATCGCGGCGTACAGGGCGGACACGTCCTGGTAGCGCATCTCGTTCGCGAGGGCGACGAGAGACTCGTGGGACAGCAGGCGCTGGATCGGCAGGTTCTGCTTGCGCATCGCCTTCGCGATGGCGTCCTTGCCGTGCTCGATCGCCTCCTCGCGGCGCTCCTTCGAGAACCACTGGCGGATCTTGTTGCGTGCACGCGGACTCTTGACGAACCCGAGCCAGTCGCGCGACGGCCCGGCCGTCTCGGACTTCGAGGTGAACACGTCGACCACGTCGCCGTTCTCGAGCGCCGAGTCGAGCGGTACCAGGCGCCCGTTGACGCGCGCGCCCATGGTCCGGTGGCCGACCTCGGTGTGCACCGCGTACGCGAAGTCCACGGGGGTCGAGCCGGACGGCAGGGCGATGACGTCGCCCTTGGGCGTGAAGACGTAGACCTCGGAGCCCGCGATCTCGAACCGCAGCGAGTCGAGGAACTCGGTCGGGTCGGCGGTCTCCTTCTGCCAGTCGACGAGCTGGCGCAGCCACACCATGTCGTTGCCGGCGGCGTCGGTCTGCCCGCCTGCGGCGTTCTTCGCCGTCTCCTTGTACTTCCAGTGCGCGGCGACGCCGTACTCCGCCCGGCGGTGCATGTCGTGCGTCCGGATCTGGATCTCCACGGGCTTGCCGCCGGGGCCGATCACTGTCGTGTGCAGCGACTGGTAGAGGTTGAACTTCGGCATCGCGATGTAGTCCTTGAACCGGCCGGGGACCGGGTTCCATCGCGCGTGCAGCGCGCCGAGCGCCGCATAGCAGTCCCGCACCGTGTCGACCAGGACGCGCACGCCGACCAGGTCGTAGATGTCGGCGAAGTCGCGGCCCCGCACGATCATCTTCTGGTAGATCGAGTAGTAGTGCTTCGGCCGGCCCGTGACGGTGGCCTTGATCTTCGCGCTGCGCAGGTCCGCGCCGACCTGCTCGCGGACGACGGCCAGGTACTCCTCGCGCGCCGGCGCGCGCTCGGCGACCAGGTGCACGATCTCGTCGTAGAGCTTCGGGTACAGCGTCGCGAACGACAGGTCCTCGAGCTCCCACTTGATCGTGTTCATGCCGAGGCGGTGGGCCAGCGGCGCGTAGATCTCGAGCGTCTCGCGCGCCTTCTTCTCGGCCGACGCCGACGCGACGAACTTCCACGTGCGCGCGTTGTGCAGGCGGTCGGCGAGCTTGATGACGAGGACGCGGATGTCGCGCGACATCGCGACGACCATCTTGCGGACCGTCTCGGCCTGCGCGGCGTCGCCGTACGTGACCTTGTCGAGCTTGGTCACGCCGTCGACGAGCATCGCGACCTCGGGCCCGAACTCGCGGCGCAGCTGGTCGAGCGAGTACTCGGTGTCCTCGACCGTGTCGTGCAGGAGGGCGGCAGCCAGCGTCGACGGCGTCATGCCGAGCTCGGCGAGGATCGTCGCGACCGCGACGGGGTGCGTGATGTACGGGTCGCCGCTCTTGCGCAGCTGCCCGCGGTGCGCCTTCTCGGCGACGACGTACGCCTGCTCGACGACCGTCAGGTCGGCCTTCGGGTGGTTGGTCCGCGCCGCCTGGAGCACGGGCTCGAGGGCGGGGAACGCCGGGCCGGACCGCTGGCCGAACCGCTGCAGACGGGACCGGACGCGGCTCGACGCGCTCGCGCCGGAGTCGGTCACGACCTCGGGGACCGCGGCCTCGGGCGCTCGGACGTCGTCGCTCATGCCACCCCTCCCGCGGTCGTCGCCCCCTGGGACGTCTCGGCGGCCAGTGGCGGGACGTCCGACCCGCGGGGACCGGATCGCAGCAGTCTACGTCCGCCCGCAGGCGCGTACCGACACGCGACCGCCCGCGTCACCGCGACGGACGAGGTCAGGGCACCTGCACGAGCGCGTCGACGGGGAGGTCGCCGAGCTTCGCGCGGCCGTCGAGGCCGAGGAGCTCGACGAGGAACGACAGCCCGACGACGTCCGCGCCGCACCGCCGGAGCAGCGCAACGGTCGCCGCCGCCGTACCGCCTGTGGCGAGCACGTCGTCGATCACCAGCACGCGCGCCCCCTCGGGCACCGTGAACGGGTGTATCTCGACCGACGCGTGCCCGTACTCGAGCTCGTAGTGCTCGACGGCGGTCGGCCCGGGCAGCTTGCCCGCCTTGCGCACGGGGAGGACGCCGGCGCCGAGCGCGGTCGCGACGGGCGCCGCGAGCAGGAACCCGCGGGCCTCCATGCCGGCGACGAGGTCCACGCCGTCCGGCGCGTCGGTGGCGATCGCGTCGACGACGCCCGCGAACGCGGGCCCGTCGGCGAGCAGCGGCGTGATGTCCCGGAACAGGACCCCGGCCTTCGGGTAGTCCGGCACGCGGCGCACGAGCTCGTCGATGCGCGCGAGCAGCTCCGCACGGCCCGCGGGGGCGCCCGAGAGCGCCCCCGCGGTCGATCCGTCGATCGAGGTCATCACCGGCGCCGCTTCGGCTGCGCGGCGACACCCTGGTGCGCGCCCGGCCGGAGCTGGCCGGCCGAGTGCACGGTCGCCGTCGCGAGCGCCTCGGTGTCCTCGCCGTCGGCGGCACCCCGCTGCTCACGCGCCGCGAGCACCTTGCGCGTGTGCTCGCGGATCGCGGGCTCGCGCTCGCGCAGCGTGACCTCGACCGGGGTCGCGAGGAAGATCGACGAGAACGTGCCGATGAGCATGCCCACGAAGAGCGCGAGCGCGATGTCGCGCAGCGTGCCCGCCCCGAGGACGAACGCGCCCACGAAGAGGATCGACGCGACGGGGAGCAGCGCGACGACGGACGTGTTGATCGACCGCACGAGCGTCTGGTTGACCGCGAGGTTCGCCTTCTCCGCGTAGGTGAAGCGGGTCTGGTCGAGCGTGTCGGCCGTGTTCTCGCGCACCTTGTCGAACACGACCACGGTGTCGTAGATCGAGTACCCGAGGATCGTGAGGAACCCGATGACCGTCGCCGGCGTGACCTCCCAGCCGACGCCCGCGTAGACGCCCGCCGTGATGATCAGGTCGTGGAACAGCGCGACGAGCGCCGCGACCGCCATCCGCCAGTTACGGAAGTAGATCGTCATCACGATCGTCACGAACAGCAGGAAGACGAGGATGCCGGTGATCGCCTTGCGTGAGATGTCCGCGCCCCACGACGGGCCGATGAAGGACGTCGTCACCTGCTCCTTCGGCACGTCGAACGCCTCGGCGAGCGCCCCTTGCACCTCCTCGACGTCCGCGTTGCTCAGCTCGGCCGTCTGGATGCGCAGGCTCTTCCCGCCGACCGTCGTCACCTTCGGCGACTCACCGGGCGCGACGCCCTGGACGGTGTCGATCGCGAGCTGCTGGTCGAGGCTCTCGACGTTCGAGACGACGAACTCGGAGCCGCCGCGGAACTCGATCCCCGGGTTGAGGCCCGGCTTGATGAGCAGGACGGCGGAGATGGCCACGAGGATCGCGGAGATCGTGTACCAGAGGCGACGACGGCCGACGATGTCGTACGACTTGCGCCCCGTGTAGAGGTCGTTGCCCCACTGGGCGAATCCCTGGGCCATCAGTGCTCGCTCCCCTCGGTGCGCCCGGTCCGGGGCTCGTCCTGCGCGGCTGCGTCAGGTGTCGGTTCGGGTGCCTCGGGCGGCGGTGCCGACCCGTCGCCGGCGGCCGCGCGGGCGGCCGCGCGGCGCTCCGCGATGGTCGGGCCGGACGTGGCGGCGGCGCCGCTCGTGCCGACGCCGACCGGGACGCGGTCGCCGTCCTTCTTCGCCGACTTGCCGGTGGTCGACGGCGAGACGACGCGGCCGCGACCGGCGTAGCGCACCGTGTCGACGCCGAGGCGGCGCGGGTCGAGGCCGGACGCCGGGTGGCCGTCGCCGAAGAACTTCGTCCGGGCGATCAGCGTCATCATCGGGTGCGTGAAGAGGAACACCACGATCACGTCGATGATCGTCGTGAGCCCCAGGGTGAAGGCGAAGCCACGGACGCCGCCGACGGTCAGTGCGTAGAGCACGATCGCCGCGATGAAGTTGACCGCGTCGGACGCCAGGATCGTGCGACGCGCCCGCTCCCAGCCGCGCTCGACGGCGGCCTGCAGGGTCCGGCCCTCGCGCAGCTCGTCACGGATGCGCTCGAAGTACACGATGAACGAGTCCGCGGTGATACCGATCGCGACGATCAGACCCGCGACACCGGGCAGCGACAGGCGGTAGCCCTGCGTCCACGACAGCAGCGTGATGACGCCGTACGTGAGGACCGCCGCGACGACGAGCGACGCGACGGTGAGCAGGCCCAGCGCCCGGTACTGCAGCAACGAGTAGATGACCACGAGGATCAGGCCGATGAGGCCCGCGATGAGGCCCTTCTGCAGCTGCTCCGACCCGAGCGTCGCAGAGATCTGCTCCTCGCTCTGCACGGTGAACGACAGCGGCAGCGAGCCGAAGTTCAGCTGGTTGGCCAGCGTGGCCGCCGACTCACGCGTGAAGCTGCCGGAGATCTCCGCCTTGCCGTCCGAGATGATCGTGCCGGGGCTCAGGCTCGGCCACGAGATGACCAGGCCGTCGAGCACGACCGCGAACTGGTTCTGCGGCGACGACAGTCCCTGCAGGCGAGTCGTCACCTCGGTGAACTCCGTCGTGCCCTGGGAGTTGAACTCGAGGTTCACGACCCACTCACCGGTCGTCGCGCCGGTCGAGGTCGTTCGCAGGCCCGAGCTCGCGCCGTCGATGTTCTTCCCCGGGATCTCGACCGGACCCAGGATGAACTTCGACGTCCCTTCCGGGTCGCACGTCACGTAGGCGACGTCCGGGTCGCCCGGCGCGCCGCCCGTGAGACTGGCGGGATCCGTGCAGTCGAGCGCGTCGTACCGCTCCTGCACGGCCGGCGTCACGTAGTACGCCGCGTCGCTCGGGTTGTCCGGCGTCGCCTTCGCCGGCGTGTCCGACGCGGGGGCCGACGCGCTCGGCGTCGGCGTCGGGGTGGCCGCTGCTGCCCCCTCCTCCGCCGTCGCGTCCGCGGTGCCCTCGGCCGTCTGCGCCTCGGCCGACGCCGACGGCGTGGGCTCGGGAGCGGCCGGGTCGTCCGCGGTCGTCGGCGTGGGCGCCCCGACCGCGAGCACCGGGCGGAACTCCATCTGCGCCGACGTCCGCACCAGGTCGAGGGTCTCCTCGCTCGGCGTCCCTGGCAGCGCGACCACGATGTTGCGGCCCTGGCTCGTGATCTCCGCCTCGGCGACGCCGGACGAGTCGACGCGCTGGCGGATCACCTGGATCGCCTGCGAGATCGTCTCGTCCGTGATCGCACCGGGGTCCTCCGACACCGGCTTGAGGATGATCTGCGTGCCACCCTCGAGGTCGAGCGCGAGGTTGGGCGTCCACGTGGCGTCGGACGTCTTGGTGCCGGCGAAGATCGTGCCGAAGATGGCGACGATCAGGAGCCCGAGCCACAGGAGCGTGCGGACCGGCCGGTGACGGCGGGTAGGAGGGGCCAACGGAGTCTTCTCTCGTGCGCGCACCGGTCACCCAGGTGACCGGTGGGGTCCAGGCCCGGGCGTCGTCACCCGGGCCGTGCGGTTACTTGGTGTCCGGCTCGTCGTCCTTCTTGCGCAGGACGGGCGGGAGCGTGGACAGGTCGTCGGGGACGTCGATGACCTCGTCGTTGGCGCGCGCGATGCGGTCGGCATCGGTCACGGCCTCGTCGTCGGTCGTCTCGTCGTCGGCCTCGTCCGTGTACTCGTCCTCGTCCACGGGCGGGTCGATCTTCTTGGCGATCGCGGCGCGGATCCAGCGCGTGCGGTTGCCGGGCGTCGACTCGACGGTGACGACGTCGCCGTCGACCTCCACCACCGTGCCGAACAGGCCGGAGCCGGTCATGATCTCGTCCCCGGGTGCGAGGTTGTTCCGGAACTCCTGCGCCGTGCGCTGCTGCTTGCGGCTGCGGCTCGTCATGAGCCAGAGCAGGCCGAAGGCGACGGCGACGAAGAGGAGGAAGCTGAGGTCCGGCACGAGTACGGCTCCGATCGAGTGGTGTGACTGCGGCAGTCTAGGCGCAGCGGCCCGCCGCTCCAACGTCCGGGCGTGCCGCCCGGTTCCCTCGACCGGCCGTCAGCCGAACAGGGTGCCCGGACCGGCGACCGGCTCGAGCCCGAGGTGCTCCCACGCGCCGGGAAGGGCGACCCTCCCCCGCGGCGTCCGGCCGATCAGGCCCTCGCGCACGAGGAACGGCTCGGCCACGGTCTCGACCGTCTCGGGCTCCTCGCCCACGGCGACGGCGAGCGTCGTCAGCCCGACGGGTCCGCCGCCGAACCGGGTGCACAGCGCCGACAGCACGGCACGGTCGAGTCGGTCGAGGCCGCGCTCGTCGACCTCGTACACCTCGAGCGCGGCACGCGCGGCGCCGAGGTCGAGCGAGCCGTCGCCGCGCACCTCCGCCCAGTCGCGCACACGGCGCAGCAGGCGGTTCGCGATGCGCGGGGTGCCGCGGGACCGCGAGGCGATCTCGGCGGCTGCGTCCGCGGCGAGCGGCGCACCGAGCAGACCGGCGGACCGCAGCAGAACGCGCTCGAGCTCGTGCGTCTCGTAGAAGTCGAGGTGGCCCGTGAAGCCGAACCGGTCGCGCAGCGGCGCCGGCAGGAGCCCTGCGCGGGTCGTCGCGCCGACGACGGTGAACGGCGGCAGGGCCAGCGGGATCGCGCTGGCCCCTGCACCCTTGCCGACGACGACGTCGACGCGGAAGTCCTCCATCGCCACGTACAGCAGCTCCTCCGCGGGGCGCGCGAGGCGGTGGATCTCGTCGAGGAACAGCACCTCGCCCTCCTCAAGGGAGGACAGGACCGCCGCGAGGTCGCCGGCGTGCTGGATCGCGGGACCGCTGGTGACCCGCAGCGACGTGCCGAGCTCCGCCGCGATGATCATCGCGAGCGTCGTCTTGCCCAGGCCGGGCGGGCCCGAGAGCAGCACGTGGTCGGGTGCGCGCCCGCGCCGCCGCGCCGCCTGCAGGACGAGCGACAGCTGGTCGCGCACGACGCGCTGCCCGACGAACTCGTCGAGCGAGCGGGGGCGCAGCGCGGCCTCGGCGGCACGCTCCAGGTCGTCGGCGCCCGAGCGGACGAGCGACTCGGCCGGCAGCCGTTCGGTCGTGAGCTCCTCGTCGTCAGCCATGCCCGCCGCCGAGCGTGCGCAGCGCGGCGCGCAGCACGCCCGCGACCTCGTCGGCGGCGACCGGCCCGGGCGCGTCCGCGAGCACGCGCTCGACCGCGTCGCCCGCCGTCCTCGCGTTCCATCCGAGCCCGACGAGCGCCTCCACCACCTGGTCGCGCCTGTCGTCGGACGCGGAGGCGGCGGCCGGAGCGCCCCCGGCGGCGGGCACCGGCGCACCGAGGCGGTCACCGAGCTCCAGGACGATCCGCTGGGCACCCTTGCGACCGATGCCCGGGACGCGCATGAGCGCCGCGAGGTCCTCGCCCGCGACCGCGCGGCGCAGGCCGTCGGGGGTGTGCACGGCGAGCATCGCGAGGGCCAGCCGCGGACCGACGCCCGACACGGTCTGGAGCACCTCGAAGACCTCGCGCTCGTCGGCGTCGGCGAACCCGAACAGCGTGAGCGAGTCCTCGCGGACGACGAGCGACGTCGACAGGGTGGACTGCGCGCCGACCCGGAGGCCTGCGAGCGTCGCGGGCGTGGCCTGCACGAGCATCCCGACGCCGCCGACCTCGATCACGGCCGCGTCGAGCCGCACCGCCAGGACCGTCCCCCGCACCGACGCGATCACCGCGGCGTCCTCTCCGTCGTCGTCACGGCGCTACTCTCGCACACCGACCGAACACCTGTACGACAGGACACGCGCGTCACGCGCGCCGCTTGGCCGCCTGCTCCGCCGCCGCCCACGCGCGCTGCGCCGCCGTCATGGACCCGGGCGCCCGTTGCGGTGCACCGAGCGCGCCGGCCGGCCGCCACAGGTGGCAGATCGCGAGCGCGAGCGCGTCCGCCGCGTCGGCGGGCCTGGGGATCTCGTCCAGGCTGAGGAGCCGCGCGACCATCGTCTGGACCTGCGGCTTGTCGGCGCGGCCGTTGCCCGTGACCGCGGCCTTCACCTCGCTGGGCGTGTGGAGCGCGACGGGGATGCGGCGACGCGCCGCGGCGACCATCGCGATCCCCGCGACCTGGGCCGTCCCCATGACCGTGCGCACGTTGTGCTGCGCGAACACGCGCTCCACCGCGACGGCGTCCGGCGCGTGCTCCTCGAGCCACTCCTCGATGCGCGCCTCGATGGCCAGCAGCCGCTGGTCCACCTCGTGGTCGACGGGCGACGTCGCGACGCCCACGGCGACCAGCCGGGCGCGCCGGCCGGGCAGGCCGTCGACGACACCGAGACCGCACCGGGTCAGGCCGGGGTCGACTCCGAGGACGCGCACGCTCGTATGGTCGCAGCCTCCCGGGTTCATCCCCGGGAGGCCGCGCCTGTCTCAGTCGTCCTCGAGCTCCGCCATGACCTCGTCGGAGGCGTCGAAGTTGGCGTAGACGTTCTGCACGTCGTCCGAGTCCTCGAGCGCGTCGATGAGGCGCAGGATCTTGCGCGCGCCCTCGGCGTCGACCTCGATCTGCGTCGACGGCCAGAAGACCACGTCGGCGGAGTCGTACTCGATGCCGGCGTCCTGCAGCGACGTGCGGACGGGCACCAGGTCGGTCGCCTCGCTCAGCACCTCGAACGACTCGCCGAGGTCGTTGACCTCCTCGCCGCCCGCGTCGAGGACCGCCTCCATGACGGCATCCTCGTCGGTGCCCTCCTTGGGGACGATGACGACGCCCTTGCGGCTGAAGATGTACGACACCGAGCCCGGGTCGGCCATCTGGCCGCCGTTGCGGGTGAACGCGACGCGCACGTCGGACGCGGCGCGGTTGCGGTTGTCGGTGAGGCACTCCACCAGCACCGCGATGCCGCCGGGGCCGTAGCCCTCGTACATGATCGTCTGGTAGTCGGCGCCGCCGGCCTCCTGGCCGGACCCGCGCTTGAGGGCGCGGTCGATGTTGTCGTTCGGGACCGACGACTTCTTCGCCTTCTGGATGGCGTCGAACAGCGTCGGGTTGCCCGCGGGGTCACCACCGCCCGTGCGGGCGGCCACCTCGATGTTCTTGACCAGCTTCGCGAAGAGCTTGCCGCGCTTCGCGTCGACGACGGCCTTCTTGTGCTTGGTGGTGGCCCACTTGGAATGACCCGACATCGGCTCTGCCTACCCCTGGCTCTCGCGGACGATCTCGACGAACAGACGGTGCACCCGGGTGTCGCCCGTGACCTCCGGATGGAAGGACGTCACGAGGACGGGCCCCTGGCGGACCGCGACGATCCTACCGGCGGCCGGGCCCGACTCGACGCGCCCGACGACCTCGGCGGCCGGACCGACCTCCTCGACCCACGGCGCACGGATGAAGACGGCGTGCAGTGGCCCGTCCTCGACGCCCTCGATCGTGAGGTCCGTCTCGAACGAGTCGACCTGCCGCCCGAACGCGTTGCGCCGCACCGTGACGTCCACGCCACCGAGCGTCTGCTGGCCCTCGATCCCGCCGAGCACCCGGTCGGCGAGCAGGATCATGCCCGCGCAGGACCCGTACGCGGGCATCCCGTCGCGCAACCGGCGCTGCACGGGCTCGAACAGGTCGAACGCGCGCAGCAGCTTGTCGATCGTCGTCGACTCGCCGCCCGGGATGACCAGCGCGTCGACGGCGTCCAGCTCGCGCTCCCGACGGACGGGGACGGCGTGGGCCCCCTCGGTCGTGAGGGCGGCGACGTGCTCGCGCACGTCGCCCTGCAGGGCGAGCACTCCGACGGTCACGGTCACGACGGGCGATCCTAGTTCGCCGCGGCGAACCGTTCCGCGCCCGCCCGGCTGCCGGTCAGGTCGTCGGCGGACGGCTCCGCGACGGCGGCGACGAGGTGCGCGAGGCCCGCGAGCAGCACGTCGGGTGCCGCGGCGAGGCTGACGCGCACCTGGCCGTGCGCCGACGGACCGAACGTCGACCCGGGGGCGACGGCGACGTGGCGCTCGGCGAGCAGCCGCAGCGCGAACGCGTCGGTGTCCGGCGTCCCGACGTCGACCATGAGGTAGAACGCACCGTCGGGACGCACGTAGCCGAGCCCCGCGGCGTCGAGGACCGCGACCGCGGCGTCGCGCCGCGCCCGGTACTGCGCGACCGCCTCGGTCACCACGTCCTGGGGGCCGGTGAGCGCGGCGAGCGCCGCGTGCTGCCCGGGCGCCGACGGGCACGCGATCGTCGCCTCGGCGACGTGCCCGATCGTCTCGACCAGGTCGTGGCGCGGCGTCGCGAGGAACCCCGTGCGCCACCCGGTCATGGCGTACGTCTTCGACAGGCTGTGCTGGACGACGACCCGGCCGTCGGTGTCGAAGGCGGCCGGGCTGACGTGGGTCGCGCCGAACGTCACGGCCTCGTAGCACTCGTCGGAGAGCACCCACAGGTCGTGCCGGCGCGCGACGTCCACGAGCCCGGCGACGACGTCGGCCGGGTACACCGCGCCGGTCGGGTTGTTGGGCGAGCACACGACGATCGCACGCGTCCGCGGTCCCACGGCGGCCTCGACGTCGGCGACGTCGGGCACGAAGCCCCGCTCGGCCGACGTCGGGTACGTCCGGACGACCGCGCCCACGGAGATCGCGGCCATCGCCCAGTTCGGGAACATCGGGTCGGGCAGCAGGACCTCGTCACCGGGACCGAGCAGCGCGGCCATCGTCATGGTGAGCCCGTGCATCGCGCCGTGCGTCACGACGACGTCGTCGTGGTGCGTCGTGCGGCCGCTGACGCGCGTGACCCGCTCCGCGGCGACCTCGCGCAGCTCGGCGAGGCCCGTGCTCGCGGTGTAGCCGGCGCGCCCGTCGTGGGCGGCACGCGCGGCGGCCTCGACGACGTGCGCGGGCGGCGCGGTGTCGGGCTCGCCGATCTCGAGGTGGAGCGCCTCCGGGTCGCGGTGCGCGAGCTCCATCAGGGTGCGGATGCCGCTGCGGGGGATGTGCAGCGTCGGGGACGTCGGGGCCAGGGTGGGCATGCTCTCGACCGTACACAGTCGACGTTACTGGTCAGTACCCCCTGGGGGATGACGACGACCGCGCCGCTCCCCCGCCCCGGCGTCGCACCGCTCAGTGCTCGTGCGCGAGACCCAGGTGCCGCACCGTGCCGTCCCACCCCGCCGCGAGGTCCTGCACCAGGGCCGCGAGCCCGACGGGGAACACCTCGATCTCGACCGCGGCGAGCTCGTCGAGCGGCCACCAGCGGAGCTCGTCGAGCACCCCGGCCTCGAGCTCGGTCCACCCCTCGCGGCTCAGCTCGCCGACGTCCGCCGAGCGGACCCGGGCGAGGTACAGGTCCTCGTCCTGGCGGCAGTGCTGCGCGAAGAAGTCGAAGATCGCCGACCGCGTCAGCACCGGACCCTGCAGCGCCGCCGGGTCCAGCACGATGCCCGTCTCCTCACGCAGCTCACGGAGCGCGGCGGTGCGCGAATCCTCGCCGTCGTCGATGCCGCCGCCGACCGTGAACCACCAGCTGCGCTCGGGCTGGTCGACGTCGTGCCCGCGCATGAGCAGCACGCGGTCGGCCTCGTCGAGCAGGATCACGCGCGCGGCGCGCCGGAACAGCAGGCCGTCCGGGCCGGGACGCCACTCGGGCCCGAGCCCGTGCACGGGTCCCCCGCCGTCGGCGTGACCGCGCGCCGCCACGGTTCCCTCGGCGCCTGCGGACACCGCCGCGTCCGCACCCGCAGGCGCCGTCGCCGGCTCGGGCGCCCCGGGCAGGCCGAGGGCCGCGGACGACGTCACGCCGTCCGCGGCCCTGGGTCCGTGCAGGTCGGAGGTCACCAGCCCCGCTCGGCGAGACGGTGCGGCACGGGCACGTCGTCGACGTTGATGCCGACCATGGCCTCGCCGAGGCCGCGGGAGACCTTCGCGACGACGTCCGGGTCGTCGAAGAAGGTGGTCGCCTTGACGATCGCGGCGGCGCGCTCGGCCGGGTTGCCGGACTTGAAGATGCCCGACCCGACGAAGACGCCCTCCGCGCCGAGCTGCATCATCATCGCGGCGTCGGCCGGGGTCGCGATGCCGCCCGCGGTGAACAGGACGACGGGCAGCTTGCCGGCGGTCGCGACCTCCTTGACGAGGTCGAACGGCGCCTGGAGCTCCTTGGCGGCGAGGTACAGCTCGTCCTCGGGGAGCGACGTCAGGCGGCGGATCTCGTCGCGCAGCGTGCGCATGTGCGTCGTCGCGTTCGACACGTCGCCCGTGCCGGCCTCGCCCTTCGAGCGGATCATCGCGGCGCCCTCGGTGATGCGGCGCAGCGCCTCGCCCAGGTTGGTCGCCCCGCAGACGAAGGGGACGGTGAACGCCCACTTGTCGATGTGGTGCGCGTAGTCGGCGGGCGTCAGGACCTCGGACTCGTCGACGTAGTCGACGCCGAGCGACTGCAGCACCTGCGCCTCGACGAAGTGGCCGATGCGCGCCTTCGCCATCACCGGGATGGAGACGGCCTCGATGATGCCGTCGATGAGGTCCGGGTCGCTCATGCGCGCGACGCCGCCCTGCGCACGGATGTCGGCCGGGACGCGCTCGAGCGCCATGACGGCGACGGCACCCGCGTCCTCGGCGATCTTCGCCTGCTCCGCGG
The DNA here is from genome assembly GCF_010119915.1 of Cellulomonas sp. H30R-01. Classification (NCBI taxonomy): domain Bacteria; kingdom Bacillati; phylum Actinomycetota; class Actinomycetes; order Micrococcales; family Cellulomonadaceae; genus Cellulomonas; species Cellulomonas sp. H30R-01. The sequence goes on from NZ_CP048210.1 coordinate 1,624,746, forward strand.
TGACGACGTCCATGATCACGCCGCCCTTGAGCATCTCCGCCATGCCGCGCTTGACCCGCGCGGTGCCGACGGTCGGCTCCTGCGTCGTGGTGGTCGGCTGGGTGTTCTCGCTGGTCACGTCGAGCCTCACATGATGTGGTGCGGGTGGAGGGCCGGGCGTCGGCCCGTGCTCCCATCGTAGTCGCTCGCCGAGCGGCTCCCCGGCGCCGTCCAGTCCCCGGGCCGGGGTGTGGTGCGTCTCTCAGACCGCGGTGGACGGCCCCGCGACGCCCGGCCCGGTCGGCCCGCCGACACGCCCCTCGGACGCGCGTGCGCCGGGCCGCCCGAGCGCCGCGGGCCACTCGTCGTCGAGCTCGAGCGTGCGCGGCGCGGGCGCGTGCCCGGCGAGACGGAAGAGCCGCACGAGCGGGCCGCGCCGCGCGCGCAGCGTCTGGGCCACGGCCTCGTTGTGGAACCGTCGCGCGAGCTGCACGCGGTACCAGGCGGACCCGAGGCTGCCGAGCAGCTCGTCCCCGTCCGGGTCGGCACGCAGTGCGGCGACGTCGTCGGGGTCGCCGAGCGCCTCGCGCAGGGTCGCGGACAGCTCGCTCTCGACACGACCGCGCGCGTCGGGGTCCCCCGACGACGACGCCGCCTCCTCCGAGAGCAGCTCGCGCATCCCCGGCGGCAGCGCGCCGGCGTCGTTGGTCGACGTGCCGGTCGACAGGGACGCCCACGCGGCCTCCGCCACCAGCACCGAGCTCACGGGGTCGAGCTGCCCCGACGTCGCGAGACCCGCGGCGACGGTCGCCCGGCGCAGGAGCTGGGCCTCGACGACCGCGCGCGACGCGGCGACCTTGCGGTGCAGGCGGTCGAGCCGCGACGCGGCGACCCACGCCCACCACAGGCCGAGCGCCACCACCAGGACGACGACGACCGTGACCTCGGACCAGCTCACCGCTCACCCCACGACCGGCGCAGCTCGAGGAGCCGCGCACCCCGCACCGACGACGGGTCCTCGCCGACCGGCGCGTCCCGTCCGGCGACGACCATCTCGTACACCGCGTGCACCTGGTCGGTCACGACCGACCAGTCGTACCTCCGCACCGACGTGCGTGCCGTCTCGACGACGCGGGCGCGCAGGTCCGCGTCCCGCAGCACGCGCACGAGCGTGCGGGCGAGGTCCTCGCTGTCGCCCGTGCGGAACAGGACGCCCGCGGCGCCGTCGTCGAGCACGCGCGAGAACGCACCGAGGTCGCTCGCGACCACCGCCGTACCCGCGCTCATCGCCTCGACGAGCACGATGCCGAAGCTCTCGCCGCCCGTCTGGGGCGCGCAGTACACGTCGACGGACGCGAGGAGCCGCGCCTTGTCCTCGTCGGAGACCCCGCCGAGGAACTCGACGGCGCCCGCACGGTCGCCCAGCACCTCGCGCGCCTGCTCCGGCCCGGAGTCACCACGGCCGGCGACCAGGAACCGTGCGCCCGGCAGCTCGTCGAGCACGCGCCCCACGGCGCCGAGCAGCACGGGCAGGCCCTTGCGCGACTCGTCGAGCCGGCCCAGGAACGCGACCGTCGGCGCGGACGGCGTGCCCGTCCAGCGCGCGTCCGGGCGCGCCTGCGCGAACGCGTCGACGTAGACCCCGTTCGGGATGACGACCGCGTCGCCCCCGAGGTGCTCGACGAGCGTGCGGCGGGCGTCCTCCGACACCGCGATGCGCGCGGAGATCTTCTCGAGCGACTGCCGGACGAGGGGGTACGCGACCTGCATCGAGCGCGACCGCACCTGCGAGGTGTGGAACGTCGCGACGACGGGCCCGTCGGCGATCCACAGCGCGAGCATGCTGAGGCTCGGCGTCACGGGCTCGTGGAGGTGCAGCACGTCGAACTGCCCCGCGGCCAGCCACTTGCGCACGCGCGCGGCGGTCATCGGCCCGAACGTCAGGCGCGCGACCGAGCCGTTGTAGCGGACCGGCACGGCCTTGCCGGCGGCCGTGAGGTACGGCGGGACGGGCGTGTCGTCGTCGGCGGGCGCGAGCACCGAGACCTCGTGGCCACGTGCCAGGAGGGCCTCGGCGAGGTCGCGCACGTGGAACTGCACGCCGCCGGGCACGTCGAACGAGTACGGGCAGACGATCCCGACGCGGAGCCGGCGCCCGTCGCCGCGCCCCCGGCCGAGCCTCACGACCCGCCGCCCTCGGACGCCGCGACCGTGGCCGCGTACCTCGCCGGGTCGAGGTCGTCGACGAACACGCGCTGCAGCATGTGCCAGTCCTGCGGGTACTGCCGGATGCCGTCGGCCACCGCGTCGACCCACGCCTGGGTCATGACGCGGATCTGCTCGGCCCGGGGCAGGCCCTCCGGCACGGGCACCACCGGGCTGAACTCGATCGTGACGCCCCACGGCGAACCCGCGGCCCGTCGCCGGGCGCCGCGCAGCCGCTCGTAGCGGACGAGGACGGGGAACAGCGGGACGCCGGTCGACACCGCGAGCGCCGCCGGGCCGGCCGCGACGCGCGCGCGGTGCCCGAAGAGGTCGACCTCCACGCCCTTCGCGGTGAGGTCACGGTCCGCGAGCAGCGGGATCACGGCGGCGTTCCCCCGCGCGGCGCGGATGAGGTCGCGGAACACGTCCCCACCGCCCGACAGCGGGATGATCCGCAGCCCGATGCTCTCGCGGAACGCGACGAACTCCTGGAACAGCTCCTCGGGCTCGAGGCGCTCGGCCACCGTCGTCACGGGGGCGAGGTGCCGGGTGGCCCAGGCACCCGCGAGGTCCCAGTTCCCGACGTGGCCCAGCGCCATGAGGATCGGGCCGTCGGCGTCGAGGTACGGCTGCGCGCGCTCGCGGTGCACGGCGCGCACCCGCGCGTCGACCTGCTCCTGCGAGACGCCGACCAGCGCGAACGCCTCGGTGAAGTACCGCATGTAGGAGCGCATGCCGGCGCGGCTCAGGCGACGCAGGGCGCGCGCGTCGAGGTCGGGCCGCGCCCGCCCGAGGTTCTTCTCGAGGCGCCGGACCCCGCCGCCGCGGCGCAGCCACGTCACGTCGGCGGCGAGCCTCGCGGCACCGCGCAGGACGGGGCCGGGCACCTTGCCGGCGTACCGCCACGCGAGCCGGTAGAGACGGGCGACGTCGAGGTTCACTCGGTCACCCCGACGGCCTGGCGGTGGACCTTGGCCATCCGCTGCACGACGGTCACCGCCGACGCGACGGCGAGGAGCCCGAGGACGACGGTCAGCACGACGGGCGGTGCTCCGAGCCCGACGGCGGCGGTCGCGACGAGCGCGACGAGCAGGCGGTCCGCGCGCTCGGCGATGCCGCCGGACGCGGTCATGCCGAGCCCCTCCGCGCGGGCGCGGGCATAGGGCACGACCGAGCCGAGGACGAGGCACGTCAGCGCGAGCACGGCCACGACCTCGTCGTCGCCGCGCCCGAAGAACCACAGGACGAGGCCCGCGAAGATCGCGCCGTCGCCGAACCGGTCGAGCGTCGAGTCGAGGAACGCCCCCCACGGTCCGGAACGGCCGGACTGCCGCGCCATGACGCCGTCGAGGGAGTCGGTGAGCGCGAACAGCCCGATGAGGAGCGCGCCGAGGAACAGGTGGCCCGTCGGGAAGGCCCACAGCGCCGTGACGACCACGACGAGGGTGCCCGCGATCGTCACGGCGTCGGGCGAGACGCCCAGGCGCAGCAGCGCGGACGCGAGGGGCGTGAGGACGCGTTGCATCGCGCCCCGGAGTCGGTTCAGCACGTGCCGGTCATCCCTTCGCGTCCACGTCGGCCCCGGTGCCGCCGTTCTCGGCGCCCGGCCAGGCCGCCGCGAGCCGTGCGCGCGTGTCGCCGAGCAGCTCGGGCAGCGCACGGCTGCGCCCGACGATCGGCAGGAAGTTCGAGTCGCCGCCCCAGCGCGGCACGACGTGCTGGTGCAGGTGCGCGGCGATCCCGGCGCCTGCGACGTCGCCCTGGTTCATGCCGAGGTTGAAGCCGTGCGGCCCCGACACCGCGCGCAGCACGCGCATCGCGGTCTGCGTGAGGGCGCCGACCTCGGCGACCTCGGCGTGCGTCAGGTCCGTGTAGTCGGCGACGTGGCGGTACGGGCAGACGAGCACGTGCCCCGAGTTGTAGGGGTACAGGTTCATGACGACGTAGGCGGTCTCGCCGCGCGCGACGACGAGCCCGTCCTCGTCGGACAGCGACGGGATGCGGCAGAAGGGGCACCCGGGGCCGGCGTGCGCGTCGGTCGGCTTGTCCTGACCGCCGATGTACGCCATGCGATGGGGTGTCCAGAGCCGCTCGAAACCGTCCGGCACGCCCGCGAGATCGTCCGGCCGGTCGGTCCCGGCGGCACCGGGGCTCGCGACGACGCCGTCGTGCGCGGCCCCGGCACCGGGGTCGGTGGTGCTCACGGGTCAGACCTGCGCGCGCTCGCGCACGGCCGTGACGATCCGCTGGACCGCCTCGGCGACGGGCACGCCGTTGTCCTGGCGGCCGTCGCGGTACCGGAACGAGACGGCGCCCGCGTCGGCGTCCTCGCCACCGGCGATGAGCACGAACGGGATCTTCTGCGTCGACGCGTTGCGGATCTTCTTGCCGAACCGGTCGTCGGAGCGGTCGACCTCCGCGCGGATGCCCTCCGCCCGCAGCTGCACGACGACGTCCTCGAGGTAGGGCTCGAACGGCTCGGCGACCGGGACGGCGAGGACCTGGACGGGTGCGAGCCAGGCGGGGAACGCGCCCGCGTAGTGCTCGGTGAGGACCGCGAAGAACCGCTCGATCGAGCCGAACAGCGCGCGGTGGATCATGACGGGCCGCTGGCGCGACCCGTCGGGCGCGGTGTACTCGAGCTCGAACAGCTCGGGCAGGTTGAAGTCGAGCTGGATCGTCGACATCTGCCAGGTCCGCCCGATCGCGTCCTTGGCCTGCACGGAGATCTTCGGGCCGTAGAACGCGGCGCCGCCCGGGTCGGGCACGAGGTCGAGGCCGGACGCCTCGGCGACCTGACGCAGCGTCTCGGTCGCCTCCTCCCAGACGTCGTCCGAGCCCACGAACTTGTCGGGGTTCTTGGTCGACAGCTCGAGGTAGAAGTCGTCGAGGCCGTAGTCCTTGAGCAGGTCGAGGACGAAGGTGAGCAGGCTCGCCAGCTCGTCCTTCATCTGCTCCTTCGTGCAGTAGATGTGGGCGTCGTCCTGCGTGAACCCGCGCGCGCGGGTCATGCCGTGGATCACGCCCGACTTCTCGTACCGGTAGACCGTGCCGAACTCGAACAGCCGCAGCGGCAGCTCGCGGTAGGACCGGCCGCGCGAGCGGTAGATGAGGTTGTGCATGGGGCAGTTCATCGGCTTGAGGTAGTAGTTCTGCCCCTGCCGCTTGACGTTCCCCTCCTCGTCGAGCTCCTCGTCGAGGTGCATCGGGGGGTACATGCCGTCCGAGTACCAGTCGAGGTGCCCGGAGAGCTGGAACAGCCGCTCCTTGGTGATGTGCGGGGTGTTGACGAACGAGTAGCCCGACTCGACGTGCCGCTTGCGCGAGTACGCCTCCATCTCCATGCGGATGAGCCCGCCCTTGGGGTGGAACACCGCGAGGCCGGACCCGATCTCGTCCGGGAAGGAGAACAGGTCGAGCTCGTTGCCGAGCCGGCGGTGGTCACGCCGCTCCGCCTCGGCCACGCGGTCGAGGTACGCCTTGAGCTCGTCCTTGGTCGGCCACGCGGTGCCGTAGACGCGCTGCAGCTGCGGGTTCTTCTCGCTCCCCCGCCAGTACGCGGCGGCGGAGCGGGTGAGCTGGAACCCGTTGCCGAGCGCGCGGGTCGACGGCACGTGCGGGCCCCGGCACAGGTCCTGCCAGACGACCTGCTCGCTCTCGCGACCGGCGCCGCGCACGTTCTGGTAGATGCTCAGCCCGCCGAGGCCGACCTCGACCGACGCGCCGTCGGCCGCGGCCGGGTCGCCCTTGAGGCCGATGAGCTCGAGCTTGTACGGCTCGTCCTTCAGCTCCTCGCGCGCCTGCGCCTCGGTGACGTCCCACCGGCGGAAGGTCTGCCCCTCCTTGACGATGCGCCCCATGACCTTCTCGATCGCGCGCAGGTCCTCGGGCGTGAACGGGGTGTCGACGTCGAAGTCGTAGTAGAAGCCGTCGGTCACGGGCGGCCCGATGCCGAGCTTCGCCTTGGGGTTGATCTCCTGGACCGCCTGCGCGAGCACGTGCGCCGCGGAGTGCCGCAGCACGGCGAGCCCCTCGGGGTCGGCCGCGGTGACGCCCTCGACGACGGCGCCGTCGGGCACCGGGAGGTGCAGGTCGCGGAGCTCGCCGTCGACGCGCGCGACGAGCACGTCACGGCGGTCGGCGAAGAGCTGCGTGCCCGTGGTCCCCGGCTCGGCGGTCGTGGCGGTGCCGTCGACGGTGAGGTGGATGAGCTCGGGCACGGGTGCTGCCTCCTTGGGTGGGTGCCGGCCGGGCGGCGGGCCCCTCGATGCTACCGGCGCGCGACGACGCGACCGGCCGTGATTCCCCTGCGCACGGTCCTGCGCGCGGGGCCGCACGACGCGCCTTCTCGCCGCGGTTGCGGTGGGCCGAACGGGTGAACCTCGCGCGAGGTGTCGTGCGGGCGGCGATCCCGCGCCACGGCCCGGGACGGCGAAGGCCCCGACCAGCGGACTCGCCGGTCGGGGCCTTCGGTGGTGGGCGATACTGGGTTCGAACCAGTGACCTCCTCGGTGTGAACGAGGCGCTCTACCACTGAGCCAATCGCCCGTGACCTCGCCCGGGGGCGACGTCGAAGAGGATGCTACCCAACCTGCGGCCAGATTCCGAACCGGCTTCCGGTCCGCGGAGGGCGTCGTGGACGATACCGTTATCGACACGGGACCACGAAACGGCCGCTCTCGCCGACGAGGGTGATGGCACAGGTCCCTCCGGGTGAACTCGCGCCCGGGACCGGTCCAATCGGGCATCTGTCCTGCCATGATGGGACCTCCAGCCCTAGCGAGACAGGAGGACCCGATGACGCAGTCGTCGTACGACGTCGTCGAGGTCGTCGCCATGCAGCTGATCGGCTCCGACGCGAGCGTGATCCCGGTCAGCGCCGAGCTCTCCTTCCGCACGTCGGACCCGTACACGGTGCGCGCGGTCTTCACCGGACCCCACACCATGTCGACGTGGCTCCTCGGCCGCGAGCTGCTGTCCCTCGGGATGCTCGCCTCGGCCGACGCGCCCGCAGGGACCGGCGACGTGCAGGTGTGGCGCGACGAAGACCCCGACTACACGCTCGTGTCGCTGAACGGGGTCGAGGGCAGCGCCCTGCTCGCCGCGCCGACCGAGCCCATCACCCGCTTCCTCGCCTCGACGGAGGCTCTCGTCCCGCTGGGATCCGAGAGCGCCCGCATGGAGAGCGAGATCACGGCCCTGATCGCAGCGCTGCTCACGGCCTGACCGCAGCACCACCGACCGGTCCCGCCCGCACGGGCGGGGCCGGTCGTCGTGTGTCCGGACAGGTGCACGCCGACACCGCCGCAGCACCCGGTCGCCCTCAGCCGCCCTTGCTGCCCCGCGCGGCCCGGCGACGATCGGCCGATGCGGATCGACCCTCCCACGCCGGGCGGAGCGACCTGCGCCGCAGCACCGGCCTCACGGGTCGAGGTCGCGCCCCACGTGCTCCTGGAACAGCCGCTGGGCGGCGAGCGACAGCGGTCCCGCCGCCACGTCGACCGCGTCGACGCGGACCGTCGGGGCGATGTTGCGGATCGAGCCGCTGAGCAGCAGGTGGGCGTCGCCCGCGACGACCTCGTCGAGCACCTCGTAGGGCAGCTCGCCGGGCTCGGCCTCGCGGACGGGCATGCCGTCGGCGGCGCCCCACTCGAGCAGCAGCTCGCGTGTGATGCCCGCGAGGCAGCCGCTCGACAGCGGCGGCGTCACGAGCTCTCCGCCGCGCTCCACGAACACGTTGGAGCCCGTGCCCTCGCACAGGTCGCCGACGGTGTTCGCGAGGACCGCCTCGTCGGCGCCCTGCCGGTACGCCTCGGCGAGCGCCACGACGTTCTCCGCGTACGACGTCGTCTTGAGGCCCGCGACCGCGGACCGCTCGTTGCGCACCCACGGGACGCGGGCGACACGCGAGTCCTGCGCGCGCGTCGCCGGGCCCGCGAGCACGACCAGGGTCTGCCGCTGCTCCTCGGGGTCGAACCGGTGCGAGCCCAGCGGGCCCGGGCCGCCGGTGAGCGTGATGCGCAGGCGGCCCGCGTCACCGGCGACCGCGAGCACCTCGTCCACGGCCGTGCGCACCTCGTCGAGGTCGGGCTCGCCGAGGCCGAGGCCCAGCGCGGAGCGCCGCAGCCGGCGCAGGTGCCGCGTCAGCGCGAAGGCCTGACCCTCGTAGACCGCGCACGTCTCGAAGACGCCGTCGCCGACCGTCAGGCCGTGGTCGACACCGGTGACGAGCGGGTCGGTGGGCTCGCGCAGCGCACCGTCGGACCAGATCACGACGCTCATCGCGCCAGTGTCGCACCCCGTGCGGGAACGGGCGCGCAGGTCACCTCGACGCGAGCGCCACGAGCCGCCGCGCCTTGAGGGCCGTCTCCGCCCACTCGGCGTCCGGGTCGCTCCCCCACGTGATGCCCGCCCCCGTGCCGAACCGCAGCACGCCGTCGCGCCACCAGAACGTCCGGATGCCGACCGCGAGCTCGGCGCGCACGGATCCGTCGTCGCCGACCTCGACCCAGCCGACCGCGCCGCAGTACGGCCCGCGGGGTGCGGACTCGAGCGCCCGGATGAGGTCGAGCGCGGCCAGCTTGGGCGCACCCGACACCGACCCGGGCGGGTACGTCGCGTCGAGCAGGCGGGCCCACAGGTCGGGAGCCTCCGCCACCACGGGGTCGAGCGTGCCCTGCACCGTCGACACGAGGTGCACGAGGCCTGGGTGCTGCTCCTCGCGGAGCAGCGTCGTCACCTCGACCGTGCCCGGCCGGCACACGCGCTGCAGGTCGTTGCGCACGAGGTCGGTGATCATGACGTTCTCTGCCCGGTCCTTCGCGGTGAGGCCGTCGACGGTCACCGCGGTCCCCTTGATCGGCGCCGACGTCACGACGCCGTCCTCGACGCGCAGGAACAGCTCCGGGGACGCGCTCACGACCCACACCGGATCGACGCCGCCGCCCCGAGGCACGTGGACACCACCCGCAAAGGGCGCCGGGTTCCCCGCGGCGAGCACCGCGGCCAGCGCGTGCGCGTCCGGCTCGCCGCCGTCGTCACCCGACGCGAGCGGCGCCGACAGCACCCGGCAGAGGTTCGCCTGGTACACCTCCCCCTCGGCCACCGCCGACCGGACGCGCTCGACCGCGCCGCGGTACGCGTCCTCCCCCATCGACGACACCCAGTCGGACACCTGTGGCCCGCGCCACACCAGGTCGTGCCGGCGCGCGACGCGACGCGACACGTCGGCGAAGCGCCAGGCCCGCACCGGACCCTCGAACTCCCCCACGACGGCCCACCAGCCCGGCGTCCGCAGGCGTTCCGGCTGGTCACGGACGTTCACGGCCTCGACGACATCCGACGCCTCGACGTCGCCGAACCACGCGGTCCCGGGGCTGACGGAGGGCTGCTCGTGCACCCGCACACGGTAGCGAGACGCCCGCACGACCCCGCAGATCCGCATGATCACCGGCCTCGGGGAGCCAGTTGGACTCTGGCCGGAAGACTCGGTTAGAGTCTGGGACGCACACGGAACGCCGGTGAGAAACCGGGGGACGTGCAGCGCGGACGTGGCTCAGTGGTAGAGCATCACCTTGCCAAGGTGAGGGTCGCGGGTTCGAATCCCGTCGTCCGCTCGGAGGCAGACACTCCTGATCGACTGGTTCTCAGTCGCTGAGGACTGCGGTCTCAGGGTGGAGTGGCCGAGAGGCGAGGCAGCGGCCTGCAAAGCCGTATACGTGGGTTCGAATCCCATCTCCACCTCGCAGCATGTCCCCCCACGGGCGATTGGCGCAGCGGTAGCGCGCTTCCCTGACACGGAAGAGGTCACTGGTTCGATCCCAGTATCGCCCACCAGCATCACAGCACGACTGAGGGCCGTCACCGGGCAACCGGGGCGGCCCTCAGTCGTGCGTGCGCCCGTCGACGTCGCGGACGGCGTCCGACGACGGAGCACGCCGGGCGGGTTCAGCGCAGCGTGACCGGGAACGGCCCGCCGACCGCGATCCGTGGTGACGGGGAGAGGTCCGGTGCGCCGGCGGCGAGGAGCACGGAGTAGACGTACAGGCCGTACGTGCCGGGCGCCACGTCCTCGTCGCTGTCGGCGGTGGGGCACGTCGCGAACCACTGGGACACCTCAGGCGAAGGCGTCCTGCACGAGGTCCTCGGCGTCCCGGAGGTCACCGGTCAGCAGGTACGCGTACGCGCACAGCGACGCCCGCACTCGCGCGCCACGACGCCCATGACGTCGTCGCTGCGCTGGCGCGCGTCGTCCATGTCGTCCTCTCCGCCGCAGTGGTGCACCACCTTCCACCACCGAGGACGGACCGGGTGGCAGAAACGTTGTGACCGCCCGCCGTCCTGTCGTCAGCGGTGCCGCTCGGGCCGCGCGCCCGACGTCCTGCGCGCGACCGTCGCCGGGCGCCGGGTCCCGTCCGTGCGGGCGCGGTCGAGCGGCAGCGGTCGTCACGCGGTCATCAGGACCTTGAGGGCGTGCGTGTCGGCCGCGCTGCCGAACGTCCGGTAGGCGGAGAGCACGTCGGACAGCGCGAACCGGTGCGTCACGAACGCCTCCACCGGCAGCTTCCCCGCGGCGACGAGGCGCAGCAGCATCGGCAGGGTCGTGGTGTTCACGAGGCCCGTGGTGATCGTGATGTTCCGGATCCACAGGTCCTGCAGCGCGAGCTCGACCGGCCGGCCGTGCACGCCCACGTTGGCGACGTGCCCGCCGGGACGCACCAGCTCGGTGCACATCGTGAACGTCTCCGGGACGCCGACGCACTCGATCGCGACGTCGACGCCCGATCCGTCGGTGACGCCCATGATCTCGGCCTTCCAGTCCGCTCCGGCGTCGACCGAGAGCGTGGCTCCGAGCTCCTTGGCGACGTCGAGACGGTGCTGGTCGCGGTCGACCGCGACGACCTGCGCCGCGCCGTGCAGCGCGCACGTCGCGACTGCAGCGAGCCCGACCGGTCCCGCGCCCACGACGGCCACCGTGTCGCCGGGCCGGACGTGCCCGTACTGCACGCCGATCTCGAAACCCGTCGGCAGGATGTCGGACAGCAGGACGGCGAGCTCGTCCGGCACGGACGCCGGCAGGGCGTGCAGCGAGGTGTCGGCGAACGGCACCCGCACGAGCTCCGCCTGGGTGCCGTCGACGAGGTGGCCCAGGACCCATCCGATCCCGGACGCACCTTCGGGCGCCAGGCAGTGCGACGGGTTCTGGCTCCGGCAGTACGTGCACACGCCGCACCCGCTGATGCACGACACGACGACCCGGTCCCCCACCGCGTGCCGCTGCACACCGCCGCCCACCGCGACGATCGTGCCGACACCCTCGTGGCCCAGGACGCGTCCGTCCGTCACGGCCGGCACGTCGCCCTTGAGGATGTGCAGGTCGGTGCCGCAGATCGTCGTGGCCTCCATGCGCACGACCGCGTCCGTCGGCTCGACCAGGTGCGCGTCCGGGACCTCCTCCCACGCGATCCGGCCCGGACCGTGGAACACGAGCGCCTTCATGGCCCCTCCCCTCCCGACGCACAGGCACCGTCGCCTGCACCTCTCCAGCGTCGTCCCGCCGGGGGCGGTCCGGGCAGGGCCGATGGTCCCCAGGCGCCGCACCAGGGGCGTGACGGCACCGGGAGTCCCGGGAGGATCAGCGCGAGTAGACCCAGTGCCACGGCTCGCGTGGCGTGTCCTCCTCGAAGCCGTACGTGCCGGCGTTGGCGCGCATCCACGCCTGGGCGCGGTCGTCGAGCGCGAGGTCGAGCGCGAGCCCCCAGCCGTGCGGGCTCGTCCCGGGCGCGGCGGCGAGGCCGCCCTGCGAGTACAGGCCCTTGCGCGCGGCGACGTCGACCTGCGCGTCGTAGGAGCGGTAGGAGTCGGTGATGCCGATCCGCACGCCGTCGCGTGCGGCCGCTGCCGTGAGGTCGCCGAACGCCTGAGCGGCGGGTGCCCAGAGCCGGTGGCCGGTCGAGCCGACCGAGGCGAGCGCGTCGGGCGGGATCCGGCCGTTGCCGTACCGCGCGAGGTCCACCGGGACGCCGGACGCGTCGCGTGCGGTCGACGTCGCCTGCGCCTGGGTCACCGCCGTCTCGAGCGCGGCCGCGAACGTGGTCGCCGTCGGCGAGGCGGTCGTCGCAGGGGTGCGGGGCGCCACCGGTGCGGGCGCGACGGCCTGCAGGCTGCCGCGGATCTCCGCCATGCGCTGGGCGATGCCCATGATCGCGTCCATGGTCCTCCTTCCCCTGAGTCGATCGACCGGAGGTCTGCGGGGTTGAGGGGTGCGGCGGGCGAACGTCGCCACCGGTCGCCGACGCGCGGCCCGGCGCCCGTCGCGCGGCGGGGCCCTCCCGGCCGACCGGATGAGGTTGCGCCGTTCCCGGGCGCGCCGCCGCCGCGGGGCGGACCACTCCACCTACCGTCGCCCGGTGCCCGCTCCGACCGAGGCGCCGTCCGTCGACCGGCGCCGACCGCCCCACACGCGCCGCGGCGTCGCCGTCCTCGTGACGGCCGCGCTGCTGCTCCCGCTGCACGCCGCGACCGGCGCGGCGGACGACCTGGACGACCGTCGGCGTTCCGCGCAGGAGCAGGCCGATGGCGCTCGGCAGCGGACCGACGACCTGCGGGCATCGGCCGAAGGGCTGTCGGCGGACCTCGCGCAGGCCGTCGCGGAGCTCGCCGAGACGGAGGCGCGCCTCCCCGCCGCTCAGGAGCAGCTGCGCGAGGCGCAGGCGACGCTCGACGGCGCGGAGCGCCGCGCGGAGATCCTGGCGGCACGCGTCGTCGACGCCCGCGAGCAGCAGTCGGCGCTGCGCGACGGCCTCGCGCGGACCACCGCCCGCGACGGCGAGGTGCGCGCCGCGATCGGACAGCTCGCCCGGCAGGCGCAGCGCGGCGGCGCCGGCGCCTCGGGACTGGCGGTCGTGCTCGACGCCGAGGACCTGGACGAGTTCAGCTCCCGGATGCAGGCGCTCGAGACGGCGCAGCGCAGCCAGGACCGGCTGCTCGAGGAGCTGACGACGCTCGCAGCCGCCACGCGCCACCACGAGGCGCGGCTCGCGGCGGTCGGGGACCGGATCGGGGAGCTGCGCGCCGAGGCCGACGCGGAGGTCGTGCGCGCCGACCTCGCCCGCGCGGACGCCGCGGCGCGGGAGGCGGAGATCACGCGCCTGCTCGCGGAGCAGGAGGCCACGCGCCGGCGGCTGGGCGACATGACGGCGCAGGCCGAGGCCGAGGCAGCGGCGGCGGACCGCGAGCGCGCCGCGATCGAGGCGGAGCTCGCCGGCATCATCGCCGAGCAGCAGCGGGTCGCCGCCGAGCAGGAGCGGATCCGGGTCGAGCAGGAGCGGGTCCGCGCCGAGCAGGAGCGTGCCCGTGCGGAGGAGGCGGCGAAGGCCGGTCAGCAGCCGCCGCAACCGCAGGCACCGCCTGCCGCGCAGCCGGCCCCGCCGCCGGCGTCGGGTGCCTCGGGACCGGTGTTCACGAACCCGACGTCGATCACCCCGATGTACGTGACGTCGAGCTACGGCATGCGGCTGCACCCGATCCTCGGCTACACGCGGCTGCACGCGGGGATCGACCTGCGGACGTACTGCGGCACGCCGTTGTACGCGCCGCGCGACGCGGTCGTGCGGTGGTCGCAGTGGCGCAACGGGTTCGGCAACCAGGTGATGCTCGACCACGGCTCGGTCGACGGGCAGTCGCTGATGAGCAGCCTCAACCACCTGACGCGCTCCACGGTCGCGGCCGGGCAGCGCGTGCGTCGCGGCGACCTCGTGGGCTACTCGGGCAACACCGGGCTGTCCGGCGCGTGCCACCTGCACTTCGAGGTGTACCGGAACGGGTCGACGGTCAACCCGGCTCCGCTGCTCGGCCGGTAGCCGCACGGCGCCGTGGTGGGTCAGCAGGCGCGCGAGCGCGAGCACGAGCACGCCGACCGCGGCGCCGAAGACGGTCTCGACGACGCGGTCGACGACGAGCCGGTCGACCGTCGTCGGACCGCCGCCGAGCCACGACAGGATCAGCGCCATGGGGGTGATGGCCACGACGGCGATGCCGTAGTGGCGCGCGACGAAGAGCTCGGTGACCACCTGGAGGGCCGCGACCCAGACGACGAGGACCCACGGCGACGGGTCGCCGGCGAGGATCGCGGCCGCGACGAGGACGCCCAGCAGGGTGCCGGCGACGCGCTGCGCGGCCCGTCCGACGCGCGCCACCGGCGTCGGACCCACCAGTGGCACGGTCGCGGTGACCGCGGCCCAGTAGGGGTGGCCGAGGCCCGCGGCGAGGGCGAGCGCGCCGGCGGCGAGCGGCGCGGCGGCGTGCACCGCGACGTCGACGACGACCGTGCGGCTCGTGAGCGCCGCGCGGAGGGGCGACGGTGCGGGGGCGGGTACGCGAGGGCGGAGTGACGTGGGCAACCAGCGGCCGACCTGTCCGAGCGCGACCGCGAGCGCAGCGGCGGCGGCGGGCAGGACCGCGGCGGGGACGAGGTCGGACGCGGGGTGCGCGTACGACGACAGCGTCCCGACCGCGAAGACGAGGAACAGGGACGGGACGGGCAACCAGCCGAGGACCCGGGTGAGCACGCAGCCGAGGGCGGAGAACACCGCCATCGTCGCGACGGCCGGGAGCGAGCCGGGCGCGACGACCCCGGCGGCGGTGCCGGCGACGACCGCGGCGACGAGCGCGAGCCCGGTCCCGGCCTGCACGCGCGCGCGGGCGGCGTAGTCGAGCTGCTTGCCGTACACGGAGCACATCGCGCCGAAGGTCGCGAAGGGAGTCCACCCGGGCTGCCCGAGCGCGAGGCACGCCACGAGGGGGATGGTGACGCTGAGGCCCACGCGGAGGGCGGGCCAGTGCGCGTGGCCGTGCGGCCCCACGGTCACGAGCTCGCGGCGCAGGGACGACAGGGCCCGCCGCGCTCGCACCCGTCGGGGAGCGTCGGGAGGTGGCATGAGGCCGCCACTCGACGAACGTCGGGGGTCGGGTGCGCGACGGTCGGCGGAGGGTGAGGGCGCGAGGGACGCCGGTGGTCCGGGACGCCCGCCGGTCGGCGATATGATGGATCCATCAGATCATCAACCGATGGGACGCCCGTGCCTTCCTCGCCGCCGCTCAACGAGGTCAAGGCGAACCTCTTCAAGGGCCTGGCGCACCCGGTGCGCATCCGCATCCTCGAGCTCCTCGCGGCAGGGGACGACGTCCCGGTCTCGACGCTCATCGCCGAGACCGGGCTGGAGGCGTCGCACCTCTCGCAGCACCTCGCGGTCCTGCGCCGGTACCACCTCGTGGAGTCCGCGCGACGCGGCAGCGCCGTCGACTACCGCCTCGCGTCCGCGCACGTCGCCGAGCTGCTGCGCGTCGCGCGCGAGCTCCTCGGCGAGATCTTGCGCTCGACCCAGGACCAGCTCGCGGCGGTCGCCGACGAGGCCGCGCCCACGACGGCCCCGCGGTGACCGCCGGCTCCGGCCTCCGGACCCTGCTCCCGGGACGGCACGACTACGCGGCCCTGCGCACGTCCTGGCGGGCCGACCTCCCGGCGGGCGTCACCGTCGGCGTCGTGGCGCTGCCGCTCGCGCTGGCCTTCGGCGTCAGCTCGGGCGCCGGCGCGCAGGCGGGCCTGGTCACGGCGATCGTCGCGGGTCTCGTGGCCGCAGTGCTCGGCGGGTCGCACGTCCAGGTGTCCGGCCCGACCGGCGCGATGGTGGTCGTCCTTGCGCCGATCGTCGCGACGCACGGAGCAGCGGCGGTGCCCGTCGTCGCGCTGCTGGCCGGGGCGCTCGTCGTCGCCGCCGGCGTGCTGCGGCTCGGGCGCCTCGTCGGCATGATCCCGTGGCCGGTGATCGAGGGGTTCACGCTCGGCATCGCGCTCATCATCTTCCTGCAGCAGGTCCCCGCCGCGGTGGGCGTGCCCGCGGCCGGCCACGACGCGAACGCCGCGGTCGCGGCGTTCCAGTCCCTCGGCGAGACGACCCCGCGCGACGCGGTCTGGTCGGCCGGCGTCGTCGCCGTCGTCGTGGCCGTGATGCTGCTCGCTCCGCGGCTCCACCGCGCGGTCCCCGGGTCGCTCGTGGCGATCATCCTCGTCACGGTCGTGACCGGGGTGGCGCACCTGCCCGTCGCGACGATCGGCGCGCTCCCGGCGGGGCTTCCCGCGCCCGCGTGGCCCACGGTCGACCTCACGACGCTCGCCGGGCTCGGCGGCCCGGCCGTGACGGTCGCCGCCCTCGCGGCCATCGAGTCGCTGCTGTCGGCCCGCGTGGCCGCGTCGCACACGAGCACGGGACCGTACGACGCCGACCGCGAGCTCGTCGGCCAAGGCCTCGCCTCGGTCGCGTCAGGGCTGTTCGGCGGGATGCCCGCGACGGGCGCGATCGCCCGCACGGCGGTCAACGTCAGCTCGGGCGGCCGCACGCGCGTCGCTGCGGTCGTGCACGCGCTCGTCCTGCTCGTGGTCGTCGGCAGCCTGAGCGGGGTCGTGGCGCACGTGCCGCTGCCCGCGCTCGCCGGGGTCCTCATGGTGACGGCGGTGCGCATGGTCTCGGTGCGCGGCGTGCGCCTCGTCGTCCGGTCGACGCGTGCGGCAGCCGTGCTGTTCACGCTGACGGCCGTCGTGACGGTCTCGGTCGACCTCGTCTACGCCGTCGGCGCCGGGATCGTCGTCGCCGCCGCGCTCAGCCTGCGCGCGATGGCGCGCGCCGCCGGCGTGCACCGGGAGGAGCTGCCCGGACCACCCGTCGCCGGCGACGAGCGGATCGCGCTGTTCCGCGTCGAGGGTGCGTTGTTCTTCGCGGCCGCGGAGCGCGTGCTGGAGCGGGTGGCGGCGATCGACGGCGTGGGCGTCGTCGTCCTGCGCCTGTCGCAGGTGCAGCTCCTCGACGCGACCGGCGCGCAGGTCCTCGGTGAGCTGGTGGCCGGGTTGCACCGCCGCGGCGTGACCGTCCTCATCAAGGGGCTCCAGCCGGACCACCTCGGCCTCGCGCGCCGCGTCGGGGTGCTCGACCCGCTCGGCGACGACCAGGTGTTCGCGCACCTGCACGACGCGGTCGCGCACGCTCGCCGGGTGGTGGCGCTCGACACCCGGCCCGTCTCCGCCGCCGGCACGCCCGCCGCCTGACGAAAGCGCGCGGGCGGGCGGGCGCTCCTGCGCCGACGGGCGCGCACGGCTGACGAGCCGCGCGCCGTCATGCGCGCGACCCGGGCTCCACGACGGTGGCGCGCGCCGCGAGCGCGTCCCGCTTCTTGGGCCGGGCGAACCGGGCCGGCAGGTCGGGGCCGTCCCACACCTGCACCGCGCGCCAGATCGAGGCGGCGATCGGCACGGCCAGGACGGCGCCGGTGAGCCCGGCGAGCACCGTGCCGGCGGTCAGGGCGAACAGGATGACGAGCGGGTGCAGCTGCAGCGCGCGGCCCATGACGATCGGCTGGAGGAAGTCGCCCTCGACCTGGTTCACCACGACCACGATCGCGACGACGATGAGCGCCTCGACGGGCCCGACCGCCACGAGGGCGACGAGCGCGGAGAGGATCCCGGCGAGCGTCGCGCCGACCAGCGGGATGAACGCGAGCAGGAAGACGAGGACCGACAGCGGGATCACGAGCGGGACGCCCACGATCGCCAGGCCGATGCCGATCGCGACCGCGTCGACCGCCGCGACGATCGCGGTGCCCCGTACGTAGCCGCCGAGCGTGTTCACGGTCGTGACGCCGACGCGCCGGCCGCGCTCGTACCGGTGGCCGTCGAAGGGCCGGAGCAGGAACTCCCAGATCACCGGCCCGTCCTTCAGGAAGAAGAACAGGACGACGACCATGATGAAGAAGCCGGCGACGAAGTCGACGGTCTGCGAGACGCCCGCGACCGCGCCCGCGCTGACCGCGTCGGACTGCAGCAGACCGGTGACCGAGTCGCGCACCGACTGGATCTGCTCCTCGGTGATGTCGAACGGCAGCCCCTCGACGTAGGCCTGGAGCTCGTCGAACCCGTCGAGGGCCTGGTCACGCAGCGCGTCCCACTGGTTCACGACCGCACGCACGACCAGCCAGAGGATGAGCGCCAGCAGCGCGACGAGCGCGACCAGCGCGATCCACGTCGCCGCGAGCGACGGCAGCCCCTTGCGGCGCAGGAACGTGACGAGCGGCGAGATCGCCGCGGCCAGCACGAGCGCGATGAGCACGGGGATGACGACGAGCGTCAGCCGCGTCACCGCGAACACCAGGACGGCGAGAAGCGCGATGATCGCGAGCACCTGCAGCGCGCGCGTCCCGGCGCGTCCGACGCCGTCGGACCAGAGGGCCGACGCACCGCGCACCGGACGGGACGGCGGGAGCTCGTGCCGGTCGGTGTCACGGGTGCCGGGGTGCTTCCGCGAGCGGCGGCCGAACGGTGCCATCGAGGTCCTCCTGGTGTGACGAGAGGGCGGAGCCCTCGACGCTACGGCCCGCGGCCCGCGCCCGCGCGACGGACGTCGAGGTCATCGACGCGTCGCGCGGCGGCCACCGACGACCGCCTGCCCGACGTGTGGCTGTCACCCGTCCGGAGTACGGTGCGCCGCGTCACCGACCGGTGCGAACCGCCACACCCCAGGAGGTCTCCGCCCATGCGCTCCCCCACCCCACGGCGCACCCGCCGACGCGTCGCCGTGGTCACCGCGACCACCGCGCTCGCGCTCGCCCTCGCGACGCCCGCGACCGCGGGCGACACCGCCGACCACGGTCGCGGCCACGACCGCACCTACTCGTTCACCGTCATGGGGACGAGCGACCTGCACGGCAACGCCCTCAACTGGGACTACTTCAAGGACGCCGAGTACGACGACAGCGCGCACAACGACGTGGGCCTCGCGAAGATCTCGACGCTCGTCGACCAGGTGCGGGCCGACCGCGGTGCGCGCAACACGCTGCTCGTCGACGCCGGCGACACGATCCAGGGCACGTCGCTCGCGTACTACTACGCGAAGGTCGAGCCGATCACGGAGGGCGGCGTGCACCCGATGGCCGCGGCGATGAACGCGATCGGGTACGACGCCGCGGCGCTCGGCAACCACGAGTTCAACTACGGCATCCCGCTGCTGCGCACGTTCCAGCGGCAGCTCGACTTCCCGCTTCTCGGTGCGAACGCGACCTCGGTGCGCACCGGGAAGCCCGCGTTCGCGCCCTACGTCATCGAGACCCTGCACCCCCGGGGCGGCAAGCCCGTGCGGGTCGGCATCCTCGGCCTGACCAACCCGGGCATCGCGATCTGGGACAGGGCGAACGTCGAGGGCCAGATGCAGTTCGGCGGGCTCGTCGAGGCCGCGCAGCGCTACGTCCCGGAGATGCGCCGCAAGGGGGCGGACGTCGTCATCGTGTCCGCGCACTCGGGCGCGGACACGTCGTCGTCCTACGGTGACGCCCTGCCGTTCCCGGAGAACGCCGCGACGCTGGTCGCGCAGCAGGTCCCGGGCATCGACGCGATCCTCGTCGGGCACGCGCACCAGGAGATCCCCGAGCGGGTCGTCACCAACACCGCCACGGGCGAGCCGGTCGTGCTGTCCGAGCCGCTGCGCTGGGGCATGCGCCTGTCGACCTTCGACATCGACCTCACGTTCCACCGCGGGACGTGGACGGTCGACGGCGTCGAGGCGGAAGTGCTCAACGCGAACACCGTCCCGGAGGACCCCGAGATCGTCGACCTCCTCGCCGACGAGCACGCGACCGTCGTCGACTACGTCAACAGCGTGATCGGCACGTCCACCGAGGCCATGTCCGCGGCGACCGCCCGCTACGAGGACACCGCGGCCCTCGACTTCATCAACCACGTCCAGGCGCAGGCCGTGCAGGCCGAGCTGACGGGGTCCGACGCCGACCTCCCGGTGCTGTCGATCGCGGCGCCGTTCAACCGCGAGGCCGCGATCCCCGCCGGGGAGGTGTCGGTCCGCGACGTCGCGGGGTTGTACATCTACGACAACACGCTCATGGGCATCCGGCTCACGGGCGCGCAGGTCAAGGCGTACCTCGAGAAGTCGGCGGAGTACTTCAAGCCCGTCACCGCCGCGGGCACGTACGCGTCCGCGGACCTGACCAACGCCCCGACGGCCACGGCACCCAACGGGACGCCCGACTACAACGACGACGTCATGCGCGGGCTGGACGCGCCGCTCACGTACGACATCGACCTCGGGCAGCCCGTGGGCAGCCGCATCACCGGGCTCGCGTACGACGGCGCCCCCGTCGCCGACGGTCAGGAGTTCGTGGTCGCGATCAACAACTACCGGCAGTCCGGCGGCGGCAGCTTCCCGGGGGTCACGAGCGCACCCGTGCTCGTGAACCGCCAGGCCGAGATCCGCCAGCTGCTCATCGACTGGGTCACCGAGCAGCAGGTCATCGACCCGGCGACGTTCAGCGCCACCAACCCCGACTGGCGGCTCACCTTCGGGGGGCAGCCGCTCACCGTCACGCCGTGACCTCGAGCGGGTGCGGTCGCTCCGCTGCGACCGCACCCGCCACCGTCGCGAAGGCCCCATCGGTACAGTGCTGAGGAGCGCCTGTCGGAGGGAGGCGACCGTGCGAGCGCACGGCGTCGGGACACCACGAGTGCCAGCAGGCGACCGGGTGCGCGCACCGCACGGCCCGCGTCGCCCGGGCGTCGGCGCGCCGGCCGCGCCGCTGACGGCCGACGCGCTCGTCGCGCTGCAGCGGAGCGCGGGCAACCGGGTCGCCCGCCAGGCCGTGCGCCGTCAGCCCGGCCCGCGCGTGCGTGTCCCGGTCGTGCAGCGCGCCGCCTACGGGCTCGACCTCCCGACGAGCCAGGCCGCCTACGTCGACCAGGCGGCGCAGCTCTACCGGTCGACGAAGGAACTGCCGATCGACGAGTTCGTGAAGGCGGTCATGACGACGATCGCGGGCGAGCTCAAGGCCGCGGGCGTGCCGCTGTTCGCCTGGGCGCTCGTGACCGACGCGGGGGCCGCCGGCTCGTTCGACTCCGAGCACTGGAAGGTGAAGATCAACACCGCGAGCTTCACCGCCGGCGACACACCGCCGCGCGTGCTCGGCGACCTGGACCGGAAGGAGGTCACGGAGGTCGTCGGCACGCTCTACCACGAGTCGCGGCACGCCGACCAGGACGTCGTCGTCCTCCGCTCGCTGCTCGCCCAGAAGCAGACCCCCGCGCAGATCCACGCGACGACGAAGATCCCGGTGGCGGTCGTCGAGGCGGTCCGCGCCACGACCTACGCCAAGCCCCTGGACGCCGACCAGGTGGCGCACGCCGAGCGCATGTTCGACGTCATGTACGGCAAGCACAAGGAGCTGCTCACGCTGCTCATGCAGCACTCCGACGCGTTCACCGGTCTCGACACGCTCGCCCAGCCGGGTTCCGTGCTCGCCGACGGCGCCCCGCACGTCGCCGTCTTCACGACGTGGCAGACCGACGTGCTCCGGCCGAAGCTCACGGCGATGGCGGCCGCGAAGCGCCCGACGACGACCGAGAAGACGCTGCGCGAGCGGCTGCAGGCGATCGACACCGCGATCGCCCGGCTGTCCGCGGCCTGGACGAAGGTCACCCGGGCGAAACGGCCTGTGGCGTCGGACACCTCGGCGGTCCGGACGCAGGCCGGGAAGCTCCGCGACGCGGTCCTCGCCGCCTACCGGGGCCTCGAGGGCGAGGCCGACGCGTTCCGGGTCGAGGCGCAGGTCAAGGCGGCGTTCGCCACGAAGCTCGCGAAGCGGTGACCGCCGCCCGCCGCCGCGCGGCGCGCTCGCCGGCCCGTCCACGCGCTCCTCGGGACCTGCGGACGGTCGCGTGTCCGCCATCCGACCGTCCTTGACAGCATGCGGACGCCGTTCTCACACTCGAACCATGTCCGTCGTCCGGCCCCTGTCCGAGAACCCGCGTGCCGCGGGCGCCTCCGACGTGCTGCCGACGATCCGGTGTCTGTGTCGAATGTGTCGCTGACGACCTCGTCGCCAGCCGGTCCGCGTCGTCCCCGCAGGTGTCCTGCCTGGTCCGAGGGTGCGGACCCACGCGTCGACCGCACGCACCGCCGCTCCCTCGCCCGGGCCGCACGCCCGTGAGCGCGGAGCAGCACCCGACACCGCCCCACCGGACACCCCGGAGCCTCCCGTGCCTCAGCCCACCACCCGCGTCGACGTCCTGCCCATCCAGGAGGTCGTCGCCACCGCCTCCCCGACCGCCTGGCGCGACGGCATCGTCGTCGTGCAGGGCGACGCGCTCGTGACGGTCGCCCTGCTCGACGGCGGCACCCGCACCCTGACGACGCGTGCGACGCCCGAGCCCGGCGAGCCCGTCGCCGTGCACCCGGTCGCCGAGCTGCTCGCCGTCGGCGGCGTCTGGTTCGCGGCGCGGCCGACGGACGACGTCCGCTCCTGAGTCCGTCAGGCCGGCCGCGCTGCCCGTCGGGCCGGCCGCGCTCGCCTCAGGACGTGCTCATCGACCCCATCGCCGTGCGGCACGCGTCGACCATGGCACGGCACGCCGCGGCGCAGATGCGGCAGTGCTCGGACATCTCGGCGTGCATGTCGCACTCGGCCGCGCAGGCCTCGCCCATCGCGACGCACGCGGCCATCATCGACGTCATGACACCCATGTCGTAGCCCGCGGGCCGCATCATCATGCGCATCGTCGTGGTGGCGACGTCGCACGTGCTGGCGCACATGGACGCACATCGCCCCATGCCCTCGCCGCCGTCGGCGTCCGCGCACATCGTCGCCGCCATCGCCGCCGCGGAGCACGCCTCGATGCACGGCTGCATCGCGGTCATGTCCATGCCGGTCGTCTGCGTCGGCATGGACTTCATCATGTCGGCCATCATGCTCATCGCTCGTCCGCCCTCTCGCTCGTGTGCGCGCTGACCCTCGCGACGCTACGCCGGGCGGGTGGACGCGACCAGACCCGGGCACCGGGTCGGACGTCCCGCGGTGTACTTCACTGGTGAAGTACTTTGACGGCATGGTCGACGCACACGTCCCGCCCCTCACCGCGCAGGAGGAGCAGCTGCTGCGCGCGCTCGCGCGTGCGGTCGTCCGCGTCCCGCGCGCGTTCGAGCAGGACCTCGGCCGGGCCGTCGGGCTGCGCACCACCGAGTACTTCACGCTGCTGCACCTCAGCGAGGCGCCCGACGGGCTGCGGATGGGCGAGCTCGCCGTCGAGTCCGGCCTGTCGCTGGCCGGCGTCACGCGCGTCGTCACCGCGCTCGAACGCCGCGGTCTCGTGGTACGGCGCCCCAGCACCGCGGACGGTCGCGGCTCCGAGGCGGTCCTCACCGATCCCGGGCGCGCACTCCTGGCCGAGGCGCGGCCGGCCCAGGTCGCGAGCGCGCGTCGACGCGTGCTCGACCGGGTCGAGGGGCTCGACCTGCAGCCCTGCCTCGACCTGCTCACCCGCATCGGCCGAGACTGACACGTGGAACGGGACACCATGACGACCGAGACCACCGAGTACGCCCGCTTCGGCCCCTGGGTCGACGAGGTGACGACGCCCGACGACGTGCCGCGGCTGTACCGCGACCACCCCATCGACCTCACGTCGACCCGGCTGGTCCTCAAGGTGCCGCGCAACATCGCGCGACGCGACGCGGACCCCGGCATGGACCTGTACGACCACCTGCTCGTCCTCGACGACGCGCGCCTCACCGCGCTGAGCCGGACGGTCACGACCTCGCGGCGGGGTGCACCGGCCCCCACGCGCCCCTACGACGTGCGGGAGATCGCGCTCCGTGACGTCGCCGCCGTGCACGACGTCGTGAGCATGCTCGACGCGAGCCTCACCCTCCACCCGCGGACGGGCCGACCGCTGACGGTCAGGTACAACGGCTCGTCCCGGCAGACCGTCGACCGACTGGTCGACGCGCTCCGCGACTCGTTCGGGGCCGCACCCGCCGGATCGGTCGGCCGCCGCCTCCTCGACGCCGCCCACCTCACCGCCGCTCCCCCGCAGGACGTCCGCCTCGGCGGCGACGACACCGCCCTGCGCGCGGACGTCCTCGCGGTGGCGCGCCGGCACGCGCAGCTGCGCGCGTGGGCGTGGCACGAGCGTCGCGTCGTGCACCGGTACGGCCACGGGCTGCGGGCGGCCGCGCACCGGGTGACGCACGCGGTCTCCCCGATGACGCTGCACGGGGCCGTCGTCGCGGGCGACGACCGGGCCCTCGAGGTGGTCGGGCGTCGCGCGTGGCTCGTGCGCGGCCGGACTCCTGACCACTCGGCGTCCCGGCTCGTCGTCGGCCTGGCGACGATCGACAACGTCACCGCGCAACCGCACCCTGCGTACCAGGACACCGCCACGGTCACGATCCGGGCCGGGGACTGCGCGCTCGCCGCCGACCTGCCGGACAAGTCGGCGGCGCACGTGCTGCTGTCCGGCGTCGCTGACCGTCACCCGGCCGTGGGGTGAGCACCTGACGGGCCGTGACATACGGTGAGGCCGTGAACGCGCACCCGTCGGCCCGCGAGCGTGCGGTGGTGCGGCATGCGACGGCGGCCGACGCCGGTGCGGCAGGGCGGGCGCCCATGCTCGCGCGGGTCACCGCCGAGCTCGCCTCGACCATGGACGCCGACGTCGCGGCCGACCGCCTCGCCCAGCTCCTCGTGCCGGCCCTCGCGGACTGGTGCGTCGTCACCCTCGTGGACGACGAGGAACCGCGGCCGGGACGTCGGCGCCTGCGCGACATCGCGACGTGGCACACCGACCCCGCGCTGCGCGCGGTCGTGGCCGAGTACGCCGCCGCGCGGATCGGCGCGATGTCCGAGCACGCGTTCCTCCTCGACTCGATCCGGCGCGGCGAGCTGGTCGAGGTCCGCACGGGCGCCGCCGACGCGCTCAAGGGCGTGCTGCGCCCCGGTCGGGTGCACGGGCTGGTCGACACGCTCGCCCCGACGTGGCTCGTGGTGCTGCCGCTCGTGCGGGCGGGCCGCACGATCGGTGCGCTGTCGATGTTCGGCGCGGCACGCGACGCACTCGGGCACGACGAGCTCACCACGCTGCGCCAGGTGACCGCAGCGGCCGCGCTCGCGCTCGACAACGCGCGCCGCTTCCGGCAGCAGCGTGACGTCGCCGAGGCGCTGCAGCGCGCGCTGCTCACCGAGCCCGTCGAGCCCGACGACCTCGAGGTCGTCGTCCGGTACCGGCCCGCCGGCGAGTCGACGCACGTCGGCGGCGACTGGTACGACGCCTTCCTGCAGCCCGACGGAGCGACGATGTTCGTCATCGGCGACGTCGCGGGGCACGACATCGAGGCGGCGTCCGTGATGGGACAGCTGCGCTCGATGCTCCGCGCGATCGCCGTCACGACCAAGGACGGTCCCGCGGGCGTCCTGGCCCAGCTCGACGCGGCGATGCGCACGTTGCGGATCGGGACGCCCGCGACCGTCGTCGTCGCCCGCCTCGAGCAGACCCCCGAGGAGCGCAAGCGTGGCGTGACCCGCATCCGGTGGTCGTCGGCCGGCCACCTGCCGCCGATGGTCGTGGCGTCCGACGGGTCGGTCGTCGTGCTCGAGGCGCGCGACCACGGACCACTCCTGGGCATCGTCCCGGACAGCCCTCGCAACGAGAGCGAGGTCGTCGTCGAGCGCGGCTCGACCCTCCTGATGTACACGGACGGGCTCATCGAACGGCGCGACCGCGACCTGCGCGCCGGGCTCGCGGAGCTGCGCCGGACGCTCGAGAGGGTCGGTGACGAGCCGCTCGAGTCGCTGACCGACGCCCTGGTCGCCGAGCTCCCCGCCGACGCCGGCGAGGACGACGTCGCGCTCGTCGCCGTGCGGCTGCACCCGCAGGACGTCCGCGCGCCGCACGACGACGACGGCGTGCCCGACGACCTCGCCGCCCGAGCGCAGGTCACGGTCGCGCCCGACGCGGCCTCCTGACCTCCGCGTGGCCGCCCCGGACGAGGGCACGCTCGAGGTGCCGGGGTCACCGACCGGCCCTACATTCCGTGCCATGACCCAGACGACGCTCGCACCTGCACCGTCACAGCTCCGTGTCCCGTCGCGCGGTCGCCTCACGGGCGTCCGGGTCCGTGACTTCCGCCGCGGCGCGTGGACCGGTCCCACCGACCGCATCAGCCGCGCCGACGTCCTGCTGCAGCGCACCCCCGACGGGGACGTCGCGGTGCTCTCCCGCACGGGTGCGCTGCTCGGCCTCCTGCCGACCTCGTGGGTCCGGTCGGTCGACTTCGACCTGTGGACCGCGGAGCGCCGCGGTGCAACGGCCGTCGCGCAGGCCTACCTGGGCGGCTCGCGCGAGGAGTCGGACCTCTTCGTGCTGCTCGGGTGGACGGGCCGCTGACCCACCGGCTCCCGCGACGGGCGTGGTGGCGGCCACCGCTGCGCCGGTCGTCGCCGCGCTGCGACCCACCGCCCACCCCTCGGGACGCGCTCCCGGCCGGACCCTCCTAGCCTGAGGACGGGTCCAGCTCCGGTGCCGCACACCGCGGGACGGGGGCGGGCCCATGGAGCTGCGGACAGGCGCCGACGGTGGCACCGGGACGCACAGGACGGCGGTCGCCGCACGGCCCGGCCGGGTCGGCGAGCCGCACGACGCGCGCTTCCTCGACGCCGAGTACGTCCTGCCCCTGCGCTGGGAGCGCGACGACGACCTCGCCGACCTCACCGCGTACCTGCGCGACCTCGCACGGCACGTGCCCGTCACGGTCGTCGACGGCTCGCCGCCCGCGCGGTTCGCGGCGCACGCCGCCGCCTGGGGCACGACCGTCCGGCACGTGCGGCCCGCGCCGTGGCCGGGCGCGAACGGCAAGGTCGGCGGCGTCATGACGGGCGTCCGCCTCGCGCGCGCCGACGCCGTCGTGATCGCGGACGACGACGTCCGCTGGACCCCCGCGCAGCTGCGCACGGCCGTCGGGATGCTCGCCGACGCCGACGTCGTGCGCGTGCAGAACGTGTTCCGGCCGCTCCCCTGGCACGCGCGATGGGACACCGCGCGCACGCTGGTGAACCGCGGCCTCGGCGAGGACTTCCCGGGGACGCTCGTCGTCCGCCGCACGACTCTGCTGCGCGCGGGCGGGTACGCGGGCGACGTGCTGTTCGAGAACCTCGAGCTGCTGCGCACGATCCGCGCGGTCGGCGGGACCGAGCGGCGCGCCCCCGGGCTGTTCGTCGCGCGACGCCCGCCGTCGGCGCGGTACTTCTGGTCGCAGCGGGTCCGGCAGGCGTACGACAGCCTTGCGCAGCCGTCGCGCCTCGTCGCCGAGGCCGCCGTGCTCCCCGTGCTGGCGTGGTCGGCGCTCCGCCACCGGCCCGGCCCGGCGGTCGTCCTGGGCGCAGCCGCCGTGCTCGTCGCGTGGCGCGGGCGCGAGCGGGCCGGCGGCGCCGCCGTCTTCCCCGCGACGTCCGCCGCGCTCGCCCCCGTGTGGGTGCTCGAGCGAGCCGTCTGCTCGTGGCTCGCACTCGGTCGCCGCGTCACGGGAGGGATGCCCTACCGGGGGCGGCGGCTCGTCCGCGCGGCGTCGCGGCCCCGTGACCTGCGACGACGCTGCACGCTGTGAGAGCGGGCGCCGGCGGGCGCGCGGCCGCGGCGTCGTCCGAATGGCGGCGGTCGCGAGGCTGGCCTAGCGTCGAAACGTCGGGCGGCGCAGAACCGTCCGGCAGACCGTCCCCCGGGGCAGGACACGCACCCAGGTCGCGGCACGAGTCCCTCCGTCGAGCGCACGAGCGCCGGCAGCCCGTGCCCACGACGGTCCATCCGCGGCAAGAAGGTTCGCACTCCGTCGACTCCTCGACCTGTGCGCGAGCCGCGCCACGTCGAGGTCGCACCCACCGATCCCGAGACGAGGCGCATGATGGCTGACCCGTACACCAGCACCAACCCGGGCGGGAGCACCGCCCCCACCGGCGGGAGCACGACGTCCGGCACCGCACCGACCGGCGGCAGCACCGCCTACCCGAGCGGGACGACGTCCGGCACGACGTCCGAGCCCACCTACGGCAGCACCGGGACGACGTCGGGCACCACCGGCGGCTCCGGCTACGGCGGCTCGGGCGGCTCCGGCGGCTCGCCGTCCGGTGGCTCGACGTCGAGCACCGCCGACAGCGCCCGCGAGCAGGCGCAGCACCTCAAGGAGTCCGCGACCGAGGCGGGCGGCCAGCTGCTGGGCGAGGCCAAGGAGGAGGCCCGCGCCGTCGGGCAGGAGGCACGCCGCCAGCTCGGCGACCTGTGGCACCAGGCCCGCGGCGAGGTGGCCGACCAGGCCGGGACGCAGCAGCGCCGCCTCGCGGGCGGTCTCTCCACGACCGGCCAGCAGCTCACGCAGATGGCGTCGTCCTCGCAGGAGCAGTCCTTCGCGACCGACCTGGTGCGTGCCGTGGGCGAGCGCGTCGGGGACGTCGGGCAGTGGCTCGAGGGGCACGGTCCCGACGAGCTGCTCGACGAGGTCCGTCGGTTCGCCCGCCGTCGGCCGGGCACCTTCCTGCTCGTCGCCGCCGGTGCGGGCATCGTCCTGGGCAGGCTCACGCGCGGCCTGAAGGACGCGTCGTCGGACGACTCGTCCGCCACCACCTCGCGTGGCGCCACGTCGGGCACCTACCCGACCCGGGTGAGCGCCGTGCCGGAGCGCACGACGGTCGCGTACGAGCCGCCGGCGGTGGTCGTCCCGCCGACGTCGACGTCCACGACGACCACGTCCGACCCGCTGTCGGGTGGGCTCCGATGAGCGAGACCGGCGCCGCTCCCCCGCAGCCGTCGGTCGGAGAGCTCGTCGGCGAGATCTCGCGCGACCTGTCGACGCTGATGCGACAGGAGGTCGAGCTCGCGAAGGCCGAGGCGCGCCAGGCCGTGCAGCACGCCGCGAAGAGCGGGTCGATGTTCGCCGGTGCAGGGGTCGCGGGGCACTTCGTCCTGCTGTTCCTGTCGATCGCGCTCTGGTGGGCGCTCGGTGACGCGATCGGCCACGGCTGGTCCGCGGTCGTGGTCGCCGTGATCTGGGCGGTCGTCGCCGCCGTGCTCTTCGCACGCGGACGCGCCGAGTCCAAGCGCGTCGAGGGGCTGCCCCGCACGACCGACACCGTCAGCAAGATCCCGAACGCCCTGCGAGGCCAGGAGGAGAAGAACGCATGAGCACCGACCCTGAGCAGATCCGTGAGGACATCGAGCGCACGCGTGCGGAGCTCAGCTCCGACGTGGACGCGCTGACCGACAAGGTCAGCCCGAGCCAGGTCGTCCACCGGCAGACCGAGAAGGTCCGCACGGCGGTGGGCGGCGTGAAGGACCGCGTCATGGGCAGCACCTCGGACGCCGCCGGCTCCGCGAGCCAGGCCGCGCACGACGTGCGGGACCGTGCGTCCGGCATGGTGTCGTCCGTCGGCGACACGGCCGGCCACCTCCCCCAGGCCGCGAAGGAGAAGGCGCAGGGCAACCCGCTCGCCGCGGGCCTGGTGGCCTTCGGCATTGGGTGGCTCGTCTCGTCGCTGATGCCGGCGAGCCGCAAGGAGCAGGAGCTCGCCCGCACCGCCAAGGAGCAGGCCGCCCCGCTCGTCGAGGGCGCCAAGGGCGTCGCGCAGGACGTCGCGGGCAACCTGAAGGAGACCGCGCAGGAAGCCGCGACCGCGGTCAAGGACCGGGCGACCGAGGCCGGCCAGACGCTGCGCCAGGACGGCCAGGACGCGGCGGCGGACCTGAAGTCGCAGGCGGGCGGCGCGACCCAGGACGTGCGCGGCGCGCACGCCGAGGGTTCGCCGACGTCCGGCACGGGCGTCTGACGGACGCGGGCGGCGGGTTCTCCCCGGCCCCGCCGCCCGTCGCCGGCCTGGCGCCGATCGTCGGGCGGGTCGAGCTGAGCAACGCCCGCGGGCCGAGTCCGGTCCGCTCCACCGAGGAGGTCGACCGTGTACCTGCACGTCCAGAGACTCATCAACGAGATCGAAGCCGACGAGCCTGACCCGGCCGCCGCGAACGCGCTCCAGGAAGGTCTGGGCGGTCAGTTCGGCGAGATGCGGACGATGATGCAGTACCTGTTCCAGAGCATCAACTTCCGCGGACCCGCCGGGAAGCCGTACCGCGACCTGCTCCAGGGCATCGGGACGGAGGAGATCAGCCACGTCGAGCTCATCGGGACGACCATCGCGCGCCTCCTCGACGGCTCTCCCCGCTACAACGGCAAGAAGACGGACCCGCTCGACCAGCCGGGCAGCGGTGGTGACACGCCCCTGCGTCTCGCGCTCGACGAGAGCAACATCCACCACTACCTCGTCGCGGCGCAGGGCGCGTTGCCCGTCGACGCCGCGGGCAACCCGTGGAGCGGGTCCTACGTCTACAACTCGGGCAACCTGGTGCTCGACCTGCTCTACAACCTCATGCTCGAGTCGACGGGTCGGCTGCAGAAGTGCCGCATCTACGAGATGACGGCGAACAAGACGGCGCGCTCGACGATCTCGTACCTCATCGTGCGGGACCAGGCGCACGAGAACGCGTACGCGCGTGCGCTCGAGACGCTCGGCGTCGACTGGGCCAAGGTGCTGCCGATCCCGAAGACGAACGCGGAGAAGTTCCCCGAGGTCAAGAAGCTGCTCGACCTGGGACTGCAGAGCAAGCAGTACTCGTTCGACCTGACCGCGGCCTCGGAGGCCGGTCGCATCTTCCAGGGCATGTCGCCGTCGAAGGACGGCACGACCCTCGACGCGTCCGAGCAGGCGCCCGCGGGGGTGCCGTCGACGATCGCCGAGGAGCGGTTCGAGGAGTTCTCGCCGGGTCTCGACCCGGAGCTCCTCGCGCTCATCCAGGCGACCGCGGACATCGAGATGGCCGAGGTGCAGCCGCTGTACGGGCCGGTGCCCCCCGCGGGCGGCTGAGCCAGGTCACACGTCCGTCGTGCGCGCCCGCACCGGGCTGACCACCTCCTGAGGGGTCAGCGGTGCGGGCGTCGCACGACGGCGGCGCATGAGCGCCTTGTCGATCTCGGCGACGACGGGCAGCACCAGAGCGAGGCCGATCGCCGCGAACCACTGCGGGCTCGTGAGCGACTGCGTCGTCAGCCAGCCCTGCAGGAAGTCGAGCTCGGTGGCGAGGACGACGAGCAGCACGGGGATCGTCAGGACCTTGACGGCGGACAGCACGGGCGGCAGGAGCCCCGACTCGGGCTCGCGGCGCAGCACGAGGCCCGACAGCGTCGACCCGAGCCCCATGACGACGAACGCCATCGTCATGGACGCGCTCGGCTCGTCGGTGGACAGCTCGTCCGGCCCGGCGACCAGCGGAACCGCGGTGGCGAGGCACAGGACGACGCCGTACAGGACCCACCGGCTGATCGCGCGCCGGTTGCCGATGCCGAGCTTCGGGTCGCGCGGCGGACGGCTCATGATCTCCGGCCCGACGGGGTCGAGCATGATCGCGATCACGGGCGCGACGCACACGAAGAAGTTGAGGAACAGCACCATCATCGGCGTGAGGGCGACACCGCCGTTCACGTCGGCGATCGTCGCGAGCAGGAACAGCAGGACGAGCCCGATGAGCTGGCTCATCTGGAACCGGATGTACGCGGTGATCTTCTGGTAGATGCTGCGGCCGAGCTCGACGGCGTGCACGAGGGTCGAGAAGTTGTCGTCGGTGAGGACGAGGCGCGCGGCCTGCTTGGTGACCTCGCTGCCGGACCCCATGGCGACGCCGATGTCGGCCTGCTTGATCGCGGCAGCGTCGTTGACGGCGTCGCCGGTCATCGCGACGACGAGTCCCTGCTGCTGCATGAGCTGGACGAGCCGCAGCTTGTCCTCGGGCGTCACGCGGCCGAAGACGTGCAGGTCGGGCAGCCGCGCGAGCAGCTCGTCGTCCGTCATGCGCGCGAGCTCGGCACCGCTGATCGCGCCCGGCGGCAGGCCGAGGTCGTTGCCGATCGCCGACGCGGTGACGGCGTGGTCGCCCGTGATCATCCGGACGTCGATGCCCGCGCGGTGCGCGATCTCGACGGAGACCTTCGCGGACGGCCGCAGCGGGTCCATGATGCCGACCATCCCGACGAACACGAGCTGCTGCACGTAGGCCATCGGGTCGGCGACGATGCCCGCCTCGTCGGCCGGCGTGAGGATGCGCACTGCGAACGCGAGCGTGCGCAGGCCGGACTGCGCGAGCCTGTCCTGCTCGGCGTCGATCGCGGGCCGCAGCTCGGCGATGTCGACGAACCGGCCGGGAGCGGCGAGCGCGTGCGTGCACCGCTGGAGCACGACGTCCGGCCCGCCCTTGACCACCTCGATGAGCACGCGTGGCTGGTCGCGCCACGGCATCCAGTGCGCGCTGGCCATGAACTTGTACGCCGAGTCGAACGGCACCTCGGCGATCCGCGGGTACGTGCGGCGGCTCTCCTCCGCGTCGACGCCGAGCTTCGCGGCGAGCACCACGAGCGCGGCCTCGGTCGGGTCGCCCACGACCGCGCCGTCGTCGGACACGAGCGCGTCGCTCGCGAGGCACAGGCCGTACGCGAGCGGCGTGAGGTCCGGCACCGCGGCACCCGCGGGTGACAGGATCCGGCCCGTCTTCGCGTAACCGGCACCCTCGACCGTGTAGTGCTGACCGCCGAGCCACAGCGCGGTCACGGTCATCTCGTTGAGCGTGAGCGTCCCGGTCTTGTCCGAGTTGATCGCGCTCGTGGCACCGAGGGTCTCGACGTCCGCCAGGTTCGCCACGATCGCCTTCGCGGCGGCGAGCTGCTTCGCGCCGTACGCGAGCATCGCCTGCACGAACGTCGGCAGACCCGTCGGGATCGCGGAGATCGCGACGGCGGTCGCGAGGAAGAGCAGGTCGCCGATCGGGTCGCCGCGCAGGACGCCGATGACGACGATGAGCGCGACCGCGGACCACGCGATCGCGCCGAGCACCTTGGTGAGCGCGTCGAGCTCGCGCTGGAGCGGCGACCTCGTCTTCTCGACCGACGACAGGAGCGTCGCGATGTGGCCGATCTGCGTGGTCATGCCCGTCGCCGTGACGAGCAGCGTCCCCGTGCCGCGCGTGACCGCGGTGTTCTGGAACGCCATGTTCGCGCGGTCGCCCAGCGGCACGTCCTCGTCCGCGAGCGGATCGGTCGCCTTGCCGATCGGCGCGCTCTCCCCCGTGAGCGCCGCCTCCTGCGTCTCCATCGTGGCCGTGCGGACCAACCGCCCGTCGGCGGGCACGATGTCGCCCGCCTCGAGCTCGACCACGTCACCGGGCACCAGCTCGTGCGCGGGCACGAGGGACACCGCGCCGTCGCGCCGCACCTTCGACATCGGCTCCTGCATCGTCGCGAGCGCGTCGACGCTCTTGCGCGCCTGCATCTCCTGCCGCGTCCCGATGACGACGTTCAGCAGCACGAGGAACCCGACGATCGCCGCGGTCGAGTACTGCCCGATGACGAGGCTCACGACCGCGACGGCCAGGAGCATGAGGTTCATCGGGTCGCGGACCTGGACCAGCAGCACGGACCACACCGACGGCGGTGCCTGTGCGGTGAGCGTGTTCGGGCCGTACTGCCGCTGGCGCATGCCGACCTCGCCGTCGGCCAGGCCGGTGCGTGGATCGGTGCCGAGCGCGCGCGCGACCTCCTCCGCCGTGAGCGCCCACCAGCGCGTGTCGTTGCCGGACGTGCCGGGCGTTGCCGGCGCCTGAGTCGACTGGGTCACGACCACCCTCCCTCGGTCGACCCGGCGCGAACCGGGCCCGCAGTGCCTCGTCCTTCCGCTCGACGCTAGGACGACGCGCCGGTCGGTCGCCTCACTCGTCGCAGGTGATGCCGCGTCACCGGGAAGCCTCCCGGCGCCGGGTGCAGACTGCCCCTGTGACGACCGACAGCACCCGCCCCGAGCAGGCCGTCCGCGCGCTGTCGCACGCGCAGCAGCACCGGCGGCGCGCGTCGCACCTGTACGGCCTCGTCATCACCGGCTCCGTCCTCGCGGCGGCACCCGAGGCGTTCGGGCTCGCGCGCCTGGCGGTCGCCCTCGTCGGCACGCTGCTCGTGTACTGGGCCGCCGAGACGTACGCGCACTGGGTCGCGCTGCGCTCGCTGCTGGGCCGCCCGCTGCACGGGCACGAGCGCACCGAGGTCGTCCAGGACGGACTCCCCCTCGTCGCGGCGTGCCTCGTGCCCGTCGTGGTGCTGCTCGTGGAGGCCGCGATCGGCGTCGAGACGTCGCGCGGCGTGGAGATCGCGCTCGTCATCAACGTCGCGCTGCTCGGGTTCGTCGGCTGGAACATGGCCGGCGGCGGCGGGATCACGGGCTGGCGGCGGTTCCTCGCGAGCGTCCTCACCGCCTTCCTCGGGCTCGCGATGGTCGCGCTCAAGCTCTCGCTCCACCACTGACACCCGCCCCCGTCGCGCCTACCACCCGCCGCGGGTGATGTGCGCGTGCCGGCGCACGACGAGAGTGACGAACCCGTGGACCCGTCGAGGCGTCCACGGCACGCGCGCAGCGGGCACGACACGAGGAGGACGACGTGAGCGACGTGGAGGACACGACCGAGGAGCTCGGGCCGATCGACTACCTG
This sequence comes from Cellulomonas sp. H30R-01, assembly GCF_010119915.1. Taxonomy (NCBI): domain Bacteria; kingdom Bacillati; phylum Actinomycetota; class Actinomycetes; order Micrococcales; family Cellulomonadaceae; genus Cellulomonas; species Cellulomonas sp. H30R-01. Next base: position 1,659,367 of record NZ_CP048210.1, read on the forward strand.
GTCGTCGAGTTCCCGAGGAACAAGCTGGACGGGACGGCGTTCCCGCTGCTGGTGGACCTGGTCGACCGCGGGATCATCCGCGTGCTCGACCTCGTCTTCGTGGAGAAGGACGAGGACGGCGAGGTGCACGCGCTCGAGCTGCACGAGGCCGCGTCGGGCGAGGTCGACCTCTCGTTCTTCGAGGGCGCCGCGTCGGGCCTCATCGGGGACGACGACGTCGCGGAGGCCGCGAAGGCGCTCGAGAACGGCTCGGCGGCGGGGATCCTCGTCTTCGAGAACCGGTGGGCGGCACCGTTCGCCTCCGCGCTGCGACGCGGCGGCGGACAGCTCGTCGCGAGCGGACGCATCCCCGTGCAGGCGATCCTCGCGGCGCTCGACGACCTCGACGCCGCGTGACGGACCCAGGTCGGACGAACCGGAGGAGGAGACCATGCCAGGACTGATCCGCGGGGTGGCCCGCACAGCCGTCGTCGCGGGCACGGCGAGCGCCGTGTCCGGACGCGTGCACCACCGCCAGCAGCAGCGCTGGGCCGACCAGGCCCAGCCCCAGGCCTACGCCGAGCCGCAGGCCTACGCCCAGCCGACGTACGCGCAGCCGGTGTACGTCGCGGCGCCCACGCCCGAGACCGAGGGTCCGGACATGGACACCAAGATCGCGCACCTCAAGCAGCTCGCCGAGCTGCGCGACCAGGGCGTGCTGACCCCGGCTGAGTTCGAGGTGCAGAAGGCGCAGATCCTCGCCTCGTGACGGCCACGCACGAAGCCCCCGGCGTGGGTGCCGGGGGCTTCGTCGTGCCGGTCGTGGGTGGCGGGACGGGAGCGGCCGTCAGCCGAACGCGGCCCCCTCGACGGCGCTGTTCGGCGCCGGGTCCGGCAGGCGGCGCATCCGCAGCGCGTTGACGAGCCCGAGCAGCCCGGCGAGGAGCGGCAGCAGGAGCGCGACCTGCAGCGCGCGCGGACGGACCTCGTCGTTGATGCGGACGATCTCGTCCTGCACGTCCGGCGGCTCGTCCGCGAGCAGCTCCGTGAGCTGCGTCGTGCTCATCAGCTGCGCGTCGTCGTCGAGCGCGCGCGACACCTGCTCCTGCTGCGCGCTGCTGAGCACCGTGCTCGCGTCGGACTGCGCCGTGAACCCGACGGCGAGCGCGCCCAGCATGAGGGCGCCGGCGAACGCGAGGCCGAACGACAGGCCGAACGACCCGGCCGCGGAGTTCACGCCCGCGGCCTCGCTCACGCGCTCCTCGGAGATCGGGGACAGCGTGTAGTTGTTGAGCTGCGACACGAGCAGGCCGAGGCCCGACCCGACGACGAGGAGCGGGACGACCAGCCACCAGCCGGTCGAGGCGCGCGGCACGACCGGGATCAGCGCGCCGACACCCACGACCCCGAGCGCGAACCCCGCCAGCACCAGGTCGGCCGGGCGGCGCGCGGCCGCACGCTTCCCGGCGAGCAGCGCGACCGCGAACATGCTGAGGGACAGCGGCGCGAGCGACAGGCCCGCGGCCATCGCGTCGTACTCGAGCACCATCTGCAGGAAGATCGGCAGGGAGATCATGAGCCCGCCGAGCGCGGTCTGCTGGAGCATCTGCTGCGAGACGCCGACGCGGAACAGCGGCGAGCGGAACAGGTCCGGGTCGATGAGGACGGGCCGCCCGGCACGCTTGCGGCGCAGCAGCCAACGGACCAGCACGACGAGCGCGACCGCGCCGACGCCGACGAGCGCACCGACGGCCTCGCCGCCCTCCTGCCAGACGAGCACGCCGAGGACGATGCCGCCCATCGCGAGCGCGGACAGCACGGCGCCGACGACGTCCACGGACCGGTCGCCCGTGTACGGGACGTCCTTGACGAGCCGGATGCCCGAGAGCACGACGGCGATGACGACGGCCTCGAGCGCGAACGCCACGCGCCACGACAGGTAGGTCGTGATGAACCCGCCGAGGAGCGGGCCGACCGCGGCGGCGATCGACGCCGACGCCCCGACGAGCGCGTAGACCTTCTTCTGCGCCGGTCCGCTGAAGTTGCCGTGGATGAGCGACTGCATCGACGGCAGCAGGAGCGACGCACCGAGCCCGCCGACGACCGCCCAGAACACGATGATCGCGGTGAGCCCCTGCGCGAGCGTCATCGCGATCGCGCCGGTCGCGTAGCCGAGCAGGCCCACCACGTACGCGCGCTTGCGCCCGACGAGGTCGCCGACCTTGCTGCCGATGAGGATGAACGCCGCGGAGACGAGCGCCTCGAGCGCGATCGCCGACTGCACGCCGCTGACCGTGGTGTCGAGGTCCCGCACGACCGCGGAGATCGACACGTTCATCAGCGACGTGTCGACCACGAGCACGAACATCGCCATCGCGAGCAGGAGCGCGAGGCGGCGGTCGAGCGGTGCTCCGGACGGTGACGCTCCTGCGCTCATGGTCTGCCACCCCGTCGTCGCACCAGTCCGGACCCTCGCAGCGTCCAGCCACCGCGCGGCCCCGGACGTCACCCGCGGCGGGTGGTCCTGCGGCCGCGCGCGAACGCCCGCGGGCGCGCAGGCGCACGACCTGCCAGGATCGGCCCGTGGTCGACCTGGCTGCCGGCTGGACGGAACGCACCGTCCGCGTGGACGGGCGCCGCGTGCTCGTGCGGTGCGGGCCGCACGTCGAGGGCGCGGTGCCGATCCTGCACGTGCACGGGTTCGCGATCTCCGGGCTGTCGCTCCTGCCGACCGCGGAGCGCCTCGCGCACCGCGCGTGGAACGTCGTGCCCGACCTGCCGGGGTACGGGCGCAGCGAGAGCCCGCCGTCGACGCTCGGCATCCCCGCGCTCGCCGACGCCGTGCTCGAGGTCCTCGACGCGCTCGAGCTGGAGCAGGCCGTCCTCGTCGGCAACTCGATGGGCTGCCCGGTCGTGCTGGAGGTCGCGCACGTCGCCCCCGAGCGCGTGCACCGCGCGGTCCTCGCCTCCCCCGCGGGCGGCATGTACAACCAGCCGTTCGTCCGGGGCCTGTGGCAGCTGCTCAAGGACGCGGGCCGCGAGAGCCCGGCGATGGCGCGCACCGCGGTGCCCGACTACCTGCGGTTCGGACCGGTCAACACGCTGCGCCTCTTCGACGAGCTCGTCCGGTTCCCGTCGCAGGAACGGATCCTGCGGCTCGACGTGCCCGCGCTCGCGGTGATCGGCAGCCGCGACCCGATGATGCCGCCGCCGTGGCGGGTGTTCGAGGTCGCGCGGCTCGCGCCCGACCACGTGACGCTCGCGGTGATCGTCGGCGCGGCGCACGCCATGAACTTCAGCCACCCCGGCGAGCTCGCGCACGTCATCGGCTCGTGGCTGGACGACGTGCCGATCGTCGACGACCCCGACGAGCCGGGCGAGTCGCGCGTGCTGCAGGTGCCGCGGGACTGACACCCCGGGGCCCCTGCGGGCGTCACGACCTCAGGGCGCCTCGAACCCGATCGCCTTGTGGCTCCCGTCGCACCACGGCTTGATCGCGGACGCCCCGCAGCGGCACAGCGCCACGGTCGCCCGGTGCTTGACGACGGGCTCGCCGCGGTCGTCGACCACGGGCACGTCGCCGCGCACGAGCAGCGGACCGTCGGGGCACGCGACGATCGACCCGCGCACGGGCGTCGCGCCGTGCTCGTCGGCGGCGCTCACGCCGCGACCCGCAAGGACGACTCGCCGCGCTCCCACGCGCCGACGAGGTGCGCGGCGACGAGGTCGTCGAGGAACAGGCACACGCACGCGCCGAACAGGATGTCCGCCACGAGCTCGGGCTCCTGCTCCGCGAGGCCGCCGGCCAGGTCGCGGCACGCGATCTGCTCGTGCACCGCGTCGGCCTCGACGTGCTCGTCGAAGTACTCGGTCACGTCGTCGCCGTACCCGTGCCGCCGGAAGCCGTCGCCGTACAGGCGGTTCGGCAGCGACGACGTCATCTCGAACGCGGCCAGGTGCCCGGCGACGGCGCCGCGCAGCCGGCGGTGCAGCCCGAGCAGCGACATCGCGTTGACCGCGGCGAGCGTCACGGCGGGGACGTCCTCGACGTACCGGCCGAAGGTCGGCTCGAGCCCGACGCCCTGCATCGTGCGGGCGAACAGCGCGCTGTGCATGCGGTCAGGGGCGCCACCGCCGTACTCGTCGGCCTGGATCTCGACGAGCGCGGCCTTCGCGCCACCCGCGAGACGCGGCACCGCCCACGTGTGCGGGTCGGCCTCCTTGAGCTGGTACAGGGACCGGTGCACCAGCAGCTCGTGCAGCTGCTCGTCGGTCGCGTGCCGGCCGACGTACCGCGACAGGCTCGGGCCGGGCGTGGGCGCGGTCAGCGCGAACAGCGTGTCCGCGACGGCTCGCCGGTCGGCCGGCACGCCGTCGGGCACGGTCACCCGCGCGCGGAGCTCACGCTCGAACGCCTCCTCGAGGACCGCGCGCGCACGCAGCAGGTCCGGCGCCCACTCCCACGCCTCGTCGACGCCCTCGACGCCCGCGTAGTGCAGCTCGTAGAGGACGAACAGCGTGAGCTGGACGTCCTCGTCGGTCAGGAGGTCGGTGCTGCGCTCGACGGCACGCCGTGCGGCCTGCACGAGACGGTCGTCCGCCGGTGCGTCCGTGCGCGGGGCCGCCGCCGTCAGGGCGTCGAGGACGGCCGCGCCGAGCGGGCCGCGGGGCTGGGGCGACTTCATCGGGTCTCCGAGGTGGCCGGGCACGGCCACACCTCCGAAGCCGTCGAGCAGGTTCCAGCCTCACACGCGCGAGCGACCCCCGCACGGCGAGCCGCTCACCCGCCCGTGCGCTCTGACCAGCGACGATCACCCACGACGGGTGAGGAAAGTGCACGCCTGGTCGCGGGATCGTGGACCTGGCCGGGGACCCGCCGGCGAGGACCGAGGAGGCACGCGATGGATTCGTTCTGGGACTGGTTCTGGCTGCTGGTGTGGTGGTTCGTCTTCTTCATGTACCTGGTGCTGCTGTTCCAGATCATCGGTGACCTGTTCCGCGACCGGTCGCTCGGTGGATGGGGCAAGGCCCTGTGGGTGGTCGGGCTGATCTTCCTGCCCTTCCTCACCGCGCTGATCTACATCATCGCCCGCGGCCACGGGATGGCCGAGCGGCAGATGGCGCAGCTCAAGGAGACCCAGGCGGCGACCGACGCCTACATCCGGCAGACCGCGCAGACGTCACCGGCGAGCGCGATCGCCGACGCCAAGAAGCTGCACGACCAGGGCGTGATCAGCGCCGAGGAGTTCGCGCAGCTGAAGGCCAAGGCGCTCGCCTGACCCGCCCGGCGATGGACGGGAGGGGCCCGTCGCCGGGCGGGTTCGCGGGCCGCACCCGACGCGTGGTGCGGCCCGCGAACGCGCCCCCGGACGACTTCGGGGTCGTGCTGGCCCTGCTGTGCGTGGTCTACCTCGTGTTCGTCCTGACGGCCGAGCCCTGGACCAGCTGGTTCGTCGTCCTCGGCTACCTCGGGGCCCTGTTCTTCGCGGTCCGGACGTCGCGCCCCGGGCCGCGGCTCCGGCTCACCGTCCGCGTGGTGCTCGTGCTGTCGGCGGTCGCGACCGTCGCGTCGCTCACGCTCCTGCCGGAGGAGACGGCGACCGGCGTCGTCAACGGCGTGTTCTGCGTCCTGCTGGGCGTGACGCTCGTGACGATCCTCGGGCGGATCCTCACCCGCCGCGAGGTCACGCTCAGCACGATCGCCGGCGCGCTGAGCGCCTACCTCATCCTCGGTCTGTTCTTCGCCAACGTGTTCGGGGTGCTCGCGTGGCTCCTGCCCGAGCCCTTCTTCGCGGCCGGGCAGCCCGCGGACCAGCAGTCGCTCCAGTACTTCTCGTTCACGACGCTCACGACGCTCGGCTACGGCGACTACACCGCGGCGAGCTTCGCGGGGCGCGGCGTCGCGACGTTCGAGGCGCTGCTGGCCCAGGTCTTCCTCGCGACGCTCGTCGCCCGGCTCGTCGCGTCCTACCGTCGCCAGTCGGTCGCGGAGGAGGACGCCGCCGACGAAGGCCGCTGACGCCCGCTCGACGCGCGCGCCACGGGCCGCTCCCCCACACTTGCCGCGTGCGAACCATGGGTGTCGAAGAGGAGTTCCTGCTGGTCACGCCCGACGGCGTGCCGTACGCGGTGGCGCCGACGGTGCTGCGGCTCGCGGCCGACCTGCCGTCGGACCCGCGACCGGGCGGCGATCTCGAGAAGGAGTTCAAGCAGGAGCAGGTCGAGGTGTCGACGCACCCGTGCACCGACCTCGACGACCTCCTCGCGCAGGTGCGTGACGGCCGCGCCCGGACCGACGCGGTCGCCCGCCAGGCCGGCGCCCGCATCGCCGCGATGGGCACCGCGCCGCACGTCGTGGAGTCGACCGTCATCCCCGACAGGCGCGCGAACGAGATCCGGGCCCGCTTCGGCCAGACGGCCCGCGAGCAGCTCACGTGCGGGTGCCACGTGCACGTGGCGGTCGCCGACGACGACGAGGGCGTGCACGTCATCGACCACCTGCGCGCGTGGAACGCGGTGCTCCTCGCGCTCAGCGCCAACAGCCCGTCGTGGCTCGGCTCCGCCACCGGGTACGCGAGCTACCGCTCGCAGGTCTGGGGCCGCTGGCCCACGGCCGGCGCGACCGCGCCGTTCGGCGACGCCGCGACCTACCGCGCGGTCATCGCCGAGCTGCTCCGCTCCGGCACCGCGCTCGACGACGGGATGATCTACTTCGACGCCCGCCTCTCAGCGCGCTACCCGACGGTCGAGGTCCGCGTCGCCGACGTGTGCCTCGACGCGCAGGACGCGGTGCTGCAGGCGGTCCTGGTCCGGGCGCTCGCGGAGACCGCGGTCCGGACCGACCCCGACCCCGCGCCCGTGCGCGCCGAGATCCTGCGGTCCTGGACGTGGCGCGCCGCGCGCTCCGGCACGACCGGCGAGCTCGTGAGCCCCACCACCGGCGAGCCGCGGCCCGCCGCCGACGTCGTCGCCGAGCTCGTCGACCACGTGCACGACGCGCTCGTCGAGAGCGGCGAGCTCGACTGGGTCCGGGCACGCGTCGCCGACGTCCTGCGCCGCGGGAACGGGGCCGTGCAGCAGCTCGCGTGGCGTGCGGAGGGTGCCGACGACGACGCCGTCGTCCGCCGGGCCGCCGACGTCACGCTCGGCTGACCGGCACAGGCACGGAGCTGAACGGGACCGGCTCGGAGGGGCCGGCGCGCGCCCTCGCAGGCCACGTGCCGGTCGGTCGGTCGTCAGCCGGGGATGCCGCGCTCCTCGTCGTCGGAGTCGGCGGCCTCGCTCGCGTCGTCCTTCAGCGGCTCGGTCGTCGGCGCCTGGCTCTCGTGCCCCGGCGGAAGCGGGTCCGGGTCGGCACCGAGGGACGGCAGGTCGGGCTGCTTCGGGTCGAAGCTGTCAGGCAGGTTCTCGCTCATCGCCTCACCGTGACACCGCGCACGGCACCGCGCACCCGCACGCCACGGGCTGGTGCCCGACGCCGTCGGTCCGGCCCCGGGGACGGCCGCGCGAAGATCCTCGACGCGCAGAGCCTCGTCGTGGCGACGCCCACCTGGGTCGGCCACCCGTCGTCGTGGGCGCAGCGCGCGCTCGAGCGCATGGACGCGATGATCTCCGAGACCGACGACCAGGACCGGCCCGTCGCGTACGACGAGGTCGCGGGCGGTCGTCACCGGGAACGAGGACGGCGCGCACCACGTGATCTCCGAGATCGTCGGCGGGCTCGGGGACATCGGGTTCACGGTCCCGCCGCGGGCGTGGACGTACGGGAACCAGGGCCCCGGACCCGGGCCGGACTACCGCGACACCGACCACGGCCACGACTGGTCGGCGTCGACCGGCCGCGCGATGGCCGGCAACCTCGTCGCGGTCGCCCGCGCGCCGGCCGCGAACCCCCTGCCGGCCCCCGCGTCCTGACCGCAGCGGTCGCGGCCTGCCGCACCCGGGCCGACGATGGACGTCGGGTGGAGAAGCAGCCCGCGGGCGGTCCGTCCGCCCACCCCACGACGCCCCGGCGGGGCTGCGGAGGTGCGCACCATGAGCTTCGAGCAGGAGTCCGACCATCTGACCGGCACGAAGGACAAGGACTACAACATCCTGTGGTTCACCCAGACGTGCCTCGACAACGTCCTGCGGCTGGAGACGTACGCCCAGGACGCCGAGCGCGACGGCGACACCGAGCTCGCGGAGTTCTTCCGCCGGGCTCAGGGCGAGAGCCGCAAGGGCGCCGAGCAGGGCAAGCAGCTCCTCGCGTCGCGGCTGCGCTGACGTGGGGCAGCACACCACACCGCCGGTCGACCTCCGCCTGGTGCAGATCTACCTGAGCGACCACCTGACGGGCGCGTCGGGCGTGATCTCCCGCGTCGGGTGGATGGTCGAGCGGTACGCGGGCACGTCGGCGGAGCCGGTCCTGCTGCGGCTCCTCGAGGAGCTGCGCCAGGAGCGGCGGGTCGTGCGCGGGCTGGCCGACCACCTCGGCGTGCGGCTGTCGCCGTGGAAGCCCGTGGCGGCCGTCGCGGCGGAGCGCGCCGGGCGCCTCAAGGTGAACGGCCGGCTCACGTCGAAGTCGCCGCTGTCGCTGCACCTCGAGCTCGAGGCGCTGCGCTCGGGCATCTCGGGCAAGCGGTCCCTGTGGGCGACGCTCGAGGTGTGGTCGGGCACGCTGCGGCTCGACCGCGCGCGGCTCGTCGCACTGCGCGCCCAGGCGGACGACCAGGTGCGCGCGGTCGACGAGCTCGCGGAGCGCGTCCGGACCGTCGCGCTGGCGACCGAGGCCGCGGTCCCGGACGTCACGGCGGACGCGTCGCCGATCTGACGCGCGGCGTCGCGGGTCAGCCCGCGAGCGCGGCCCGGAGGAAGGCGATGTCCTCGGCCTGCCGCTCGGCGGGCGTCTCGACGACCGCGTCGCACCCGGCCTCCCGCACGACGTGCGCGATGAGCTCGGGCGGGATCGTGCCGGTCGCGAAGTTCGCGTGCCGGTCGCGGCTCGACCCGGCCTCGTCGCGCGAGCTGTTCGCGTGCACGAGGTCGATGCGTCCGGTGATGGCCCGGAGGCGGTCGACGATCGTCTCGAGGTCCTCGCCCGCGGCCCACGCGTGGCAGGTGTCGAGGCACACGCCGACGTCGTAACCGCCGATCTTGTCCCACAGCATCGCCCACCGGTCGAGCGTGCGAGCGCACGCGTTCTCGCCGCCCGCGGTGTTCTCGACGAGCACGCGCACGGGGTACGTCGCGCGCTCGAACGTCTTGCGCCAGTTGTCGATGCCGACCGCGACGTCGTCCCCGTCACCGACGTGCCCGCCGTGCACGATCAGCCCGCGCGCGCCGAGGCCTGCGGCTGCGGCTGCGTGCTGCGCGATCATGTTGCGGCTCGGGATGCGGATCCGGTTGTTGGTCGACGCGACGTTGACCAGGTACGGCGCGTGCGCGTAGATGCCGAGGCCGCTCGCGACGAGCGCGTCGGCGTCGTCGCGCGGCACGGGCTTCTTCCAGCCCTGCGGGTCGGCCAGGAAGATCTGGACGGCCTGGGCGTCGACCTCGGCGGCGGCGGCCATCGGGTCGGCGTCGCGGACGTGGGCGCCGATGAGCACCACGGTCGTTCTCCTTCGGTGGGAGGCGTCGGGCACGGGTCAGGCTAGCCGCCGCCTCCGACGTCGGCCGTCACGAGGCCGTGAGCGACCCGAGCGGCACGGCGGGGTCGGCGAGACGGTCCCGGTCCACGACGACGCCCGACCGGATGAGCGCCTGCACGTCGTCGACGACGTCCCACACGTTGACGTTCATGCCCGCGACGACGCGCCCCCCGCGTCGCCAGAAGGCCACGAGCTCGCGCGCCGCGAGGTCGCCCCGCACGACCACCTCGTCGTACCCGCCGTGCGGCGCGTGCCCGACGTACTCCATGCCGAGGTCGTACTGGTCGGTGAAGAAGTACGGGAGCCGGTCGTACGGCTCGTCGCGGCCGAGGATCGTCGCGGCGGCCGTGGTCGGCTGGTTGAGGGCGTTCGCCCAGTGCTCGACGCGCACGTGCGTCCCGAGCAGCGGGTGCGCCGCACGCGCGACGTCCCCGACGGCCAGGACCTGCGGGTGCGACGAGCGGAGGTGCTGGTCGACCACGACACCGTCCTCGACGTGCAGCCGGGCGGCCTCGGCGAGCGCGGTCCGCGGTACCGCGCCGATGCCGACCACGACCAGGTCGGCGGGCACGACCGTGCCGTCCTCGAGCGCGACCCCGCCGACGGAGGTGCCGTCGGCGGCGGCGACGAGCTCAGCGACGTCGGCGCGCGTGCGCAGGTCGACGCCGTGCTCGCGGTGAAGGCCTGCGAAGAGGTCGGCGAGCTCGGGCCCGAGGACGCCGACCAGCGGGAGCACGTCGCGGACCAGCACGGTGACGTGCGCGCCGGCGCCGCGCGCGGCCGCGGCGACCTCGAGCCCGATCCATCCGCCGCCCACCACCACGACGCGCCGGTCCGGCGTGAGCGCCGCGCGCAGGCGGTCGCTGTCGGGGAGCGTGCGCAGGTACGCGACGCCGTCGAGGTCCGACCCGGGGACGTCGAGCCGGCGCGGCTCGGAACCCGTCGCGAGGACGAGGTGGTCGAAGCCCGTCCGCGTGCCGGACCCGTCGACGACGTCCTGCGCGCCGAGGTCGAGCGCGGTCACGGTGGTACCGGTGCGCAGGTCGACGTCGTGCGCGGCGTACCACCCGGCCTCGTGGACGAACGCGGAGTCGCGCTCGTCGCTGCCGGTCAGGTACCCCTTGGACAGCGGGGGCCGCTCGTAGGGGCGGTCGGGCTCGGCGCCGAGCAGGGTGACGCGGCCGTCGTACCCGCCCTCCCGCAGCGCCTCGACGGTCTTGGCGCCGGCCAGGCCGGCCCCCACGACGACGACCCGACCGGACACGACGACCTCCTGGGAGACGTTGAGGCGTCCCGTCGGTGTGCGGGCACCGTGCCCAGCGCAGCAGGTCAGGCGCGTTCCCGCAACGGCTCGCAGTGTGCGGAAGTCCACCTCGCTCCCCCGCGCCGGATCGGCGCGCGGCTGGCACATTGGGCGGATGCTGATCTGGCCGGGACGCCCCTATCCCCTGGGCGCCACCTACGACGGGACCGGGACTAACTTCGCGCTGTTCTCCGAGGTCGCCGAACGAGTCGAGCTGTGCCTCTTCGACGCGGACGGGACGGAGACGCGCGTCGACCTCACCGAGGTGGACGCCTTCGTCTGGCACGGCTACCTGCCCGCGGTCGGGCCGGGCCAGCGCTACGGGTACCGGGTGCACGGCCCGTACGACCCGGCGCGCGGCCTGCGCTGCCACCCGTCGAAGCTGCTGCTCGACCCGTACGCGAAGGCGATCGACGGGCAGGTCGACAACGACCCGTCCCTGTACACGTACCGGTTCGACGACCCGACGGCGACGAACGACGACGACTCCGCCGCCCACACGATGAAGTCGGTCGTCGTCAACCCGTACTTCGACTGGGGCCACGACCGGCCGCCGCAGCACCAGTACCACGAGTCCGTGATCTACGAGGCGCACGTGCGCGGTCTCACGCAGCAGCACCCGGCCGTGCCGGAGGAGCTGCGCGGGACGTACTCGGGCCTCGCGCACCCCGCCGTGATCGAGCACCTGTCGTCGCTCGGGGTCACCGCGGTCGAGCTCATGCCCGTGCACCAGTTCGTCAACGACCCCGTGCTGCAGGACAAGGGCCTGTCGAACTACTGGGGCTACAACACGATCGGGTTCTTCGCGCCGCACAACGCGTACTCGGCGTACGGCGGCGGCGGTCAGCAGGTGCAGGAGTTCAAGGCCATGGTCAAGGCCCTGCACGAGGCCGACATCGAAGTCATCCTCGACGTCGTCTACAACCACACGGCCGAGGGCAACCACCTGGGTCCGACGCTGAGCTTCCGCGGCATCGACAACGCGAACTACTACCGGCTCGTCGACGACGACCAGGCGCACTACTTCGACACCACGGGCACGGGCAACTCGCTGCTCATGCGCTCGCCCAACGTGCTGCAGCTCATCATGGACTCGCTGCGGTACTGGGTCACCGAGATGCACGTCGACGGGTTCCGCTTCGACCTCGCGGCGACCCTGGCTCGCCAGTTCCACGAGGTCGACCGCCTGTCGGCGTTCTTCGACCTCGTGCACCAGGACCCGGTGATCTCGCAGGTCAAGCTCATCGCCGAGCCGTGGGACGTCGGCGAGGGCGGGTACCAGGTCGGCGGGTTCCCCCCGCTGTGGTCGGAGTGGAACGGGAAGTACCGCGACACGGTGCGCGACTTCTGGCGCAGCGAGCCGTCGACGCTCGGCGAGTTCGCGAGCCGCATCTCCGGCTCGTCGGACCTGTACGAGCACACGGGCCGCCGGCCGATCGCGAGCCTCAACTTCGTCACCGCGCACGACGGCTTCACGCTCGCGGACCTCACGTCGTACAACGAGAAGCGCAACGACGCGAACGGCGAGGGCAACGCCGACGGCGAGAGCCACAACCGGTCGTGGAACTGCGGCGTCGAGGGCCCGACCGACGACGCCGACGTCCTCGACCTGCGCTACCGCCAGCGCCGCAACTTCCTCGCGACGCTGCTGCTCTCGCAGGGCATCCCGATGATCCTGCACGGCGACGAGCTGGGCCGGACGCAGCAGGGCAACAACAACGTCTACTGCCAGGACAACGAGCTGTCGTGGGTCGACTGGGACCTCGACGAGCGGCAGACGCAGCTCCTGGAGTTCACGCGGCGCGTCGTGCGGCTGCGGCAGGACCACCCGGTGTTCCGGCGCCGCCGGTTCTTCGCCGGCAAGCCCGACGACGCCGACCAGTCGGACCTCAAGGACATCGAGTGGCTCGCGCCGAACGGCGAGCACATGAGCCCGGAGACGTGGAACAGCGACCTCGCGCGCGCGGTCATGGTGTTCCTCAACGGCGACGCGATCGCCGAGCCGGACATGCGCGGCGAGGAGATCGTCGACGACTCGTTCCTCGTGCTGTTCAACGGCGAGCCGGAGTCCGAGACGTTCGTCGTCCCGTCGCACCGGTACGGCGACTCGTGGACGGCCGTCTTCGACACCGACTCGCAGGTCGCGCCCGGCGCGACGCTGGAGGCCGGCCAGGACGTCGTGCTGGCGCACCACTCCGTGGTCGTGCTGACGCGTCCGCCGCTGCAGACGAAGCCGACGTCGTCCGGTATCGGAGCAGTCGCGGAGGCGTCGCACGAGGCGGCCCGCGTCCGCCGGCAGGGGGACAGCGGCCGGACCACGGACCGCGACGAGCCTCGGCGACGCTCTCGCAAGGGATCGGGCGCGTGACGGACCTGCGCGCGGCGCCCCCACGTCCGACGCCCGCGCGCCGGCTCGTGGGGCCGGGGCGACCCGTCCCGGTGTCGACGTACCGCGTCCAGCTGGGCGCGGACCTCACGCTCGACGACGTCGCGGCCCGCGTGCCGTACCTCGCGTCGCTCGGCGTGACGCACGTGTACCTGTCCCCCGTGCTCACGGCGGCACCGGGCTCGACGCACGGCTACGACGTGGTCGCCCACGACGAGGTCTCGCCGGTGCTCGGCGGGCTCGCAGCGCTGCGCCGGCTGTCCGCCGTCGCGCACGAGGCGGGCCTCGGCCTGGTCCTCGACATCGTGCCGAACCACATGGCCGTGCCGACGCCCGTCTGGCACAACCGGCCGCTGTGGTCGGTGCTCGACAAGGGTGCGGACTCGCCGTTCGCGTCGTGGTTCGACGTCGACTGGTCGGCGGGCGGCGGCGACGTGCTCATGCCGGTCCTGGGCGACCGCATCGGCGCCGTCCTCGCGCGCGGCGAGCTGCGCCTCGACGAGGCCGACGTCCCGGGCGAGGGCGTGCGGCAGGTCCTGCGGTACTACGACCACGTCTTCCCCGTCCGCGAGGGCACCGAGTCGCTCCCGATGGCCGAGCTGCTCGAGCGCCAGCACTACCGCCTCGCGTACTGGCGGGTGGCCGACGAGGAGCTGAACTACCGGCGGTTCTTCGACGTCGGGACGCTCGTCGCGGTCCGCGTGGAGGACCCCGAGGTGTTCGACGCGACCCACCGCCTGGTCCTCGACCTGCTCGCGGACGGGACGCTCGACGGCCTGCGCATCGACCACCCCGACGGCCTCGCCGACCCCGCGGGCTACCTCGCGCGGCTGCGCGAGGCGAGCGGCGAGGCGTGGGTCGTCGTGGAGAAGATCCTGCAGGGCGACGAGCGCCTGCCCGGTGACTGGGACACCGCGGGCACGACCGGGTACGAGGCGCTGTGGCGCATCCAGCAGACGTTCGTCGACCCGGGTGGCGCGGCCGTGCTGGCCGGGACGATGCACCGGCTGACGGGCGACACGTCCGACGCGTTCGCGGCGATCGCGGAGCAGGCCAAGCGCGAGATCGTCGACGGCCCGCTGTACGCCGAGGTCCACCGGCTGACGGCGCTCGCCGCCGACATCTGCACCGAGGACCTGCGGCTGCGCGACCACACGTGGCGCGCGCTCGAGGAGTGCCTCGTCGAGCTGCTCGTCGCCTTCGACCGGTACCGCGCGTACGTCGTGCCGGGTGACCCCGTGCCCGCGGAGTCCGTCGAGGTCGTCGAGGCCGCGGCCCGCGAGGCCCGCGCCCGCCTGTCGCCCGAGCGCGGCGAGACGATGGACGTGCTCGTCGACCTGCTGCTCGGGCGCGAGGTCGGCAGCGCGGGGCTCACCCGGGGACGACGCCGCGACGAGCTGATCGTGCGGTTCCAGCAGACGTGCGGCGCGGTCACCGCCAAGGGCGTCGAGGACACGGCGTTCTACCGGTGGACCCACCTGGTCGGCCTGTGCGAGGTCGGCGGCGAGCCCGAGCGGTTCGCGCTCACCCCGACGGACCTCGCGGCCTGGGCGGCGGAGCAGCAGGTCTCCGCACCGCTCGGCATGACGACGCTGTCGACGCACGACACCAAGCGCGGCGAGGACACCCGCGCACGGCTCGGGGTGCTCTCGGAGCTGCCGCTCGAGTGGTCGCAGCTCGTCGACGCGCTGCGCGCCGCGTCCGCGCCCTTCCGCGGTGCGCTGCTCGACGGTCGCACCGAGTACCTGCTGTGGCAGACGCTCGCGGGCACGTGGACGCCCGACGGCCCGATCGCGGCCGACCGGCTCACGGAGTACCTGACGAAGGCGATCCGGGAGGCGAAGACGCGCACGACGTGGACCGCACCCGACGAGGCGTACGAGCGCGCCGTCCTCGACACCGCGCGCGCGTCGCTCGAGGACGCGACCGTCCGCGACCTGCTCACTGCGTGGGAGGCCCGCACGCGTCCGGCCGTCCGCGCCGCGACGCTCGGCACCAAGCTCGTGCAGCTCACCCTGCCGGGCGTCCCGGACGTCTACCAGGGCACCGAGGTGCCGCAGCCGACGCTGGTCGACCCCGACAACCGTCGCCCGGTGGACCACGAGGGCCTGGTCGCGCGGCTCGCCCGCCTCGACGACGGCGCGGGCCCGCGGGACCTCGCCGACGAGAAGCTGCTCGTCACGGCGCGCGCGCTGCGGCTGCGCCGCGACCTGCCCGAGGCGTTCGTCGGCCCCGAGGCCGGCTACGTGCCGCTCGCGCACTCGTCGGGGCACAGCCTCACGTACGCCCGCACCGTGGGCGGCGACCCGCGGGTCGCGGTCGTCGCGACGCGCCTCCAGGCCTCCGTCGACCGCCTCGGCGGCTGGGGCGAGCACACCGTCGCCCTCCCCGAGGGCGAGTGGCACGACGTGCTGACCGACCGTCCCGTCACGGGCGGGGTGCGCGAGGTCGGCCCGCTGCTCGACCGCCTCCCCGTCGCGCTGCTCGTCCGGACGGAGGGCTGACGCATGCGCCCGCACGTGTGGGCACCCGCCGCCCGGAGCGTCGACCTGGTGCTGCCGGAGACGCGCGAGCGGCTCGGCATGGTCCCGGCAGGCGACGGCTGGTGGACCGTCAAGCGCGACCTGTCGCACGGGACCGACTACGCGTTCGCGCTCGACGGCGGCGACCCGTTGCCCGACCCGCGAAGCGCGTGGCAGCCCCACGGGGTGCACGGGCCGAGCCGCGTCTTCCACCCCGGCCGGTTCCCGTGGACCGACGCGGGGTGGAGCGGGCTCGACGTCCGCGGACGCGTGGTCTACGAGCTGCACGTCGGCACGTTCACGCCGGGCGGGACCCTCGACAGCGCCGCCGACGCCTTGCCGGAGCTCGTGTCGCTCGGGGTCGACGTCGTCGAGCTCATGCCCGTCGCGCCGTTCGACGGGCCGCGCGGCTGGGGGTACGACGGCGTGGGGCTGTACGCGGTGCACGACGCCTACGGCGGCCCCGCGGCGCTGCAGCGGTTCGTCGACGCCGCGCACGGCCTCGGCCTCGCGGTCTGCCTCGACGTCGTGCACAACCACCTCGGCCCGTCCGGCAACTACACCGGCCTGTTCGGCCCCTACGCGACGGACGCGCACCACACGCCGTGGGGCGCCGCGATCAACCTCGACCAGCCCGGCGCGCACGTCGTGCGCCGGTGGATCGTCGACAGCGCGCTGCGCTGGCTGCGCGACTTCCACGTCGACGCGCTGCGCCTCGACGCCGTGCACGAGCTGCGCGACGACTCGGAGCAGCACCTGCTCGCGCAGCTCTCCGACGAGGTCGCCGCGCTGTCCGAGCGCGTCGGCCGGCGCTTGTCGCTCATCGCCGAGACCGATCTGAACGACGTCGCGAGCGTCGCCCCGACCGCCGCCGGCGGCTGGGGCATGACCGCGCAGTGGGCCGACGACGTGCACCACGCGCTGCACGCGCTGCTCACAGGCGAGCGGCACGGCTACTACGTCGACTTCGGCGCGCCCGCGACGCTCCGGCACGCGATGACGCGCGTGTTCGTCCACGACGGCGCGTGGTCGACCTTCCGCGGCCGCGACTGGGGCCGGCCCGTCGCGAGCGGGACCGACGGCCACCGCTTCGTCGTGAGCACGCAGACGCACGACCAGGTCGGCAACCGCGCGATCGGCGACCGCCCCTCCGAGCGCCTCGACGCGGGCACGCTCGCCGGATCCGCCGCGCTGCTCCTGCTGTCCCCCTTCACGCCCATGCTGTTCCAGGGCGAGGAGTGGGGCACGCGCACGCCGTTCCAGTTCTTCACGTCGTTCGCCGACCCCGACCTCGGCCGGGCGGTCAGCGACGGGCGGCGCGCGGAGTTCGGCGGGCACGGCTGGGCCGACCTGTACGGCGGTCCCGTCGAGGTGCCGGACCCGCAGGACGAGGCGACGTTCCGCCGGTCCGTCCTCGACCGCGCCGAGCGCTCCCGGCCGCCGCACGACCGGCTGCTCGACTGGTACCGCGAGCTGATCGCGCTGCGCCGGTCCGTCCCCGACCTCGCGTCGGGGAACCTCGCCGCGACCGACCTCGCGTGGGACGGCCCCGAGACCGCCGACGGCCCGTGGCAGGGCGTCCTGGTCCTGCACCGCGGCGCGGCCCGCGTCGTCGTCAACCTCACCGACGCCGAGGCCCGCGTCCCGCTCCCGACGGACGCGCCGCTCGACGTCGCCGCCGCGTGGGAGCCGTGCGCGCTCGAGCCGGGTGCCGACCCGCACGTCGTGGTCCCGGGCCGTTCGGTCGCCGTCCTCGTGCCGGCCGCGGTCGACTGACAGGCTCTCGCCCGCGACCGGTCGACGTCAGCGGGCGGGGAACCGCGCCAGCGCGGCACTCCAGTCGTCCGCCGCGCGCCTGACGCCGTCGAGCGGCACCGTGACGGCGACGAAGAACGCGAAGAGCGCGGCGTCGCCGCCCGCCTCGTGCAGCCACGGCGGCGCGCACTCCAGCGACAGGTGCACGCGGACGGTCGCGACCGAGTCGTCCCGCGCGGCGAGGCTGAACGCGAGGCACGGCTCGGTGAACGCGAGCAGATCCTCCTCCGGCGCGTCCTGGCGGACCGGAGCGACGTGGCCGGACACCACCCCTCGCAACCACCCGTCGAGGTCGCGCGCGTCCCACGTCGTCAGGCTCGCGTCGGTGAACGTCCACGCCCGTCCGTCCGCGAGCCGCACGCGTCCGCGCACGACGAGCCAGTTCGCGTCCCAGTCGCCGGGCGGCGCGCCCACCGCGCCCGGGAACTGGTAGCCCACGAGCCGCAGGTCGACGGACGCGCCGTCCCCGGACTCGAACCGCACGCCGCGCCCGCCGGGGTCAGGCGGTGACGCGGGCCGCGCCGTCGGCGGCGAGCGCGCCGAGGCGGGACAGGGCGCGGTAGTACTTCTTGCGGTAGCCGCCGCGCAGCATCTCCGCGGAGAAGAGGTCGTGCTCTCCCCCGCCGCCCAGCAGGACGGGCACGTCGCGGTCGTAGAGCCGGTCGACGAGCACGACGAGCCGCAGCGCGACGTCCTGCGTCGGCACGGGCGCCACGCCGGTGAGGCCGACGAGCTCGACGCCGTCGAGCAGCGCGCCGTACCGGCTGGGGTGCACGCGCGCGAGGTGGTCGAGCAGTGCGGGGAACGCGTCGAGCGTCGCGCCGGGGACGTCGACGACGGCGCGCTGCACCTCGGCGTCGGCGAGCCCGTCCGCGTCGGTGACGACGGACCGGTGGCGGTAGTCCTGCCCGTCGACGCGCAGCACCTCGAACCGCGCGGCGAGCGCCTGGATCTCGCGCAGGAAGTCGTCGGCGGCGAATCGGCCCTCGCCGAGCGACTCGGGCAGCGTGTTGGAGGTGGCCGCGAGCGCGACGCCGCGGTCGGCGAGCTCGCGCAGCAGGCGGGACATCAGGACGGTGTCGCCGGGGTCGTCGAGCTCGAACTCGTCGATGCAGACGAGCTTCTTGCCCGCGAGCGCGTCGACCGTCGGCAGGAAGCCGAGGGCGCCGACGAGGTTGGTGTACTCGACGAACGTGCCGAACGCGGCGTCCTGGGTGCCGACCGCGTGCGCGAGGGACGCGAGCAGGTGGGTCTTCCCGACGCCGAAACCGCCGTCGAGGTAGACGGCGGGCGCGGTCCGCCGGGACGCGCGCCGGAACAGGCCGCCACGGCCTGCGCCGTCTGTGATGGTGCGAGCGACGGTGCGCAGCCGGTCGACGGCCGCGCGCTGCGACGGATGGGCGCCATCAGGGACGTAGGTGTCGAAGGACTCGCCGGCGAAGTGACGCGGCGGGACGAGCTCGGCCAGCAGCCGCGCCGGCGGGACCTGCGGCGTGCGCGCCGTGAGCGACGCCGGTCCCGGGTGCGCACCGTCGGGGCGGGCGGCGGGGTCGACGGCTGTCACGACGGACAAGCCTACGTCCGGCATCCGGGACGGTCGCGTCGGGGTGACCGGCGTCACGCCAGGGCACGACGCCGGGTGCGGCCGCGCGGCTTCTACACCCGGACTGGACACCCGTCCCACATGCCGATGCGCTCGTCTCACCATACGGAAGCCTTCTCCCGTGTCACCCGTTCGTCTGACAGCCTCGTCGGGTGATCGCGACCGGGTCTCCCGCCATGTGTCGGTGCTGCTGCGCCGCCGCGGGCCCGGCCATGTCGATGTGCTGCTGTCCGCGGAGAGACTGACCCCGCCCCACGTCCCCCACGCTCGGGCGCGCGGTCTGCGCCCCGAGTCCCGTCCCCCAGGCGGTGGGTGCAGCACGCACGTCCACGATCCCCCGGAGGTAGCGCCCGATGGCGCAGACCAGGATCGCCCCGCCCGCCGCTCGCCACGAGGGCCAGTGGGCGTTCGACGAGCAGCGCGAGCCGCTCAACGGCAACGAGAAGCTCAAGCAGGAGGACGACGGCCTCAACGTCCGCCACCGCATCGAGACGATCTACGCGCAGCAAGGCTTCGACTCCATCCCCGGTGACGACCTGCGCGGTCGGATGCGCTGGTGGGGCCTGTACACCCAGCGCAAGCCCGGGATCGACGGCGGCAAGACCGCGACGCTCGAGCCGCACGAGCTCGAGGACTCGTACTTCATGCTGCGCGTCCGCTGCGACGGCGGCACCCTCACGCTGGGCCAGCTCCGCACGGTCGCGGGCATCTCGCGCGAGTTCGGCCGCGACACCGCGGACATCACGGACCGGCAGAACATCCAGCTGCACTGGGTCCGCATCGAGGACGTCCCGGAGATCTGGCGCCGGCTGGAGTCCGTCGGGCTCACCACGCAGGAGGCGTGCGGCGACGTCCCGCGCGTCATCATCGGCTCCCCCGTCGCGGGCGTCGCGGCCGACGAGATCGTCGACGGCACCCCGGCGATCGAGGAGATCCACCGCCGGTACATCGGCGACCCGGCGTTCTCCAACCTGCCGCGCAAGTTCAAGACCGCGATCAGCGGCTCGCCGCACCAGGACGTCGCGCACGAGATCAACGACGTCGCGTTCGTCGGCGTCGTGCACCCCGAGCTCGGCCCGGGCTTCGACGTGTGGGTCGGCGGCGCGCTGTCCACCAACCCGATGCTCGGCAAGCGCCTCGGCGCGTTCGTCACGCTCGAGCAGATCCCCGACGTCTGGGTCGGCGTCACGAGCATCTTCCGGGACTACGGCTACCGCCGGCTCCGCACGCGTGCCCGCCTGAAGTTCCTGCTCGCGGACTGGGGCCCGGAGCTGTTCCGGCAGGTGCTGGAGGAGGAGTACCTCGGCTGGACGATGGCCGACGGTCCCGCGCCTCCCCCGCCGCCCACCGGACGCCGCGACCACGTCGGCGTGCACCCGCAGAAGGACGGCCGCTTCTACGTGGGCGCCGCTCCGACCGTCGGGCGCGTGTCGGGCCCGCTGCTCGACGCCGTCGCCGACCTCGTGGACGCCGCCGGGTCGGACCGCGTGCAGCTCACCACCGAGCAGAAGCTCGTCGTGCTCGACGTCGCCGCGGACCGCGTGGACGCGCTCGTCGAGGGCCTGGAGGCGCTCGGGCTGCAGGTGCGCAACGCCTCGACGTTCCGCCGCGGGACGATCGCGTGCACCGGCATCGAGTTCTGCAAGCTCGCGATCGTCGAGACCAAGGCCCGCGCGGCGCTCATCATCGGTGAGCTCGAGCAGCGCCTGCCGACGTTCGACCAGCCGATCACGATCAACGTCAACGGCTGCCCCAACTCGTGCGCGCGCATCCAGACCGCGGACATCGGGCTCAAGGGCGCCCTCGCCGGCGGCGAGGAGGGCTACCAGGTCCACCTCGGCGGCGGCCTCGGGCTCACGAGCGGGCTCGGCAAGACGCTGCGCGGCCTGCGCGTGCCGTCGTCCGAGCTCCCCGACTACCTCGAGCGGGTCACGCGAAGGTTCGACGAGCAGCGCCTCGAGGGCGAGCTGTTCGCCGAGTGGGTGCACCGCGCGGCGGAGGAGGACCTGCGATGAGCGACTCCGGACAGCGCGCGGTGCCGTACTACTGCCCGTTCTGCGCGAGCGAGGACCTGTGGCCCGCGGGCGAGACGCACGGGCAGTGGGAGTGCCGGTCGTGCGCGCGGGCGTTCGCGCTGCGGTTCGTCGGCCTCGCGACGGCCGCGACGACGCACCCGACCACCCCGACCACGCCGACGGGAGGCGACCGATGAGCACCGCCACCCCCGCGGTCGCCGACCTCACGCCGGACGAGCTGCGCGCCTTCGCCGAGCAGGCGGGCCGCGACCTCGAGGGCGCGCACCCGAGCGAGATCCTCGCGTGGGCGGGCCGCACGTTCGGCGACGACCTCGTCGTCGCGTCGTCCATGGGCGACGAGGTGCTCGTCGACCTCGTCGCGAAGGCGATCCCGGGCGCGGACGTCATCTTCCTCGACACGGGCTACCACTTCGCCGAGACGATCGGCACGCGCGACTACTACGCCGACTTCACGGACATCCGGCTCCGCACGGTCCTGCCGCTGCGCACCGTCGCGGAGCAGGACGCCGAGCACGGCCCGCGCCTGCACGACCGCGACCCGAACCTGTGCTGCGCGCTGCGCAAGGTCGAGCCGCTCGAGCGCGGCCTCGCCCCGTTCACCGCGTGGGTCACCGGCATGCGCCGCGAGGACGCCCCGACCCGCACCGACATCACGGTCGTCGGCTGGGACGCCAAGCGTTCCAAGGTCAAGCTCAACCCGATCGCGGCGTGGACGCAGGACGACGTCGACGCGTACGTCGCCGAGCACCACGTCGTGCTCAACCCGCTGCGGCAGGCCGGCTACACGTCGATCGGCTGCGCCCCCTGCACGCGTGCGACGGCCCCGGGCGAGGACCCGCGGGCCGGACGCTGGTCCGGTACCTCCAAGACGGAATGCGGTCTGCACACATGACGACTGAGGCCACGGCTCCCCCCACCGCGGCGGCACCCTCCCGGCGACCGACCCAGCGCCTGACCCAGCTCGACGCCCTCGAGTCCGAGGCGATCCACGTGATGCGCGAGGTCGCCGGCGAGTTCGAGCGGCCCGTGCTGCTGTTCTCGGGCGGCAAGGACTCGATCGTCATGCTGCACCTGGCGCGCAAGGCGTTCTGGCCCGCACCCGTGCCGTTCGCCGTCATGCACGTCGACACGGGGCACAACTTCCCCGAGGTCATCGACTACCGGGACGCGACAGTCGAGGAGCACGGGCTGCGGCTCGTCGTCGCGAGCGTGCAGGACGCCATCGACGACGGTCGCGTCGTCGAGCGCCCCGACGGCTCGCGCAACCCGCTGCAGACGGTCCCGCTGCTCGACGGCATCACCGCGCACCGCTTCGACGCGGTGTTCGGCGGCGGCCGCCGCGACGAGGAGAAGGCGCGCGCCAAGGAGCGGATGTTCTCCCTGCGCGACGAGTTCGGGCAGTGGGACCCGCGACGGCAGCGCCCCGAGCTGTGGGACCTGTACAACGGCCGGCACAAGCCGGGCGAGCACGTGCGCGTCTTCCCGCTGTCGAACTGGACCGAGCTCGACGTGTGGCGCTACATCGAGCGCGAGCGCATCGAGCTGCCGTCGATCTACTACGCGCACGAGCGCGAGGTGTTCCTGCGCGACGGCATGTGGCTCGCGCCGGGCGAGTGGGGCGGTCCGCGCGCGGGCGAGACGCTCGAGACCCGCACGGTCCGCTACCGGACGGTCGGCGACATGAGCTGCACGGGTGCCGTCGAGTCGACGGCCTCGACCGTCGCCGACGTGATCGAGGAGGTGGCGGTGAGCCGCCTCACCGAGCGCGGGGCGACCCGCGCCGACGACCGGGCCTCGGAGGCCGCCATGGAGGACCGCAAGCGCGAGGGCTACTTCTGATGACGACGACCACCGAGAACGTCTCCACCGACCCCACCGTGCATGCGCAGCGCGACCTGCTGCGCCTCGCCACCGCCGGCTCGGTCGACGACGGCAAGAGCACGCTCATCGGCCGGCTGCTCTACGACACGAAGTCGGTGCTCGCGGACCAGCTCAGCGCGGTCGAGCGCGCGACCGCGGCCCGCGGCGGGTCCGAGGTCGGCGCGGTCGACCTGGCGCTGCTCACCGACGGCCTGCGTGCCGAGCGCGAGCAGGGCATCACGATCGACGTGGCCTACCGGTACTTCTCGACGGCCCGCCGCGCGTTCGTGCTCGCCGACACCCCGGGCCACGTGCAGTACACGCGCAACATGGTGACCGGCGCGTCGACCGCGGAGCTCGCGATCGTGCTGGTCGACGCGCGCAAGGGCATCCTCGAGCAGACGCGACGGCACGCGACCATCACCGCGCTGCTGGGCGTCCCGCACGTCGTGCTCGCCGTCAACAAGATGGACCTCGTCGACTTCGACGAGGCGACGTTCCGCACCATCGCCGACGAGTTCGCGCGCTACGCCGACGCGATCGGCCTGACCGACGTGCGTGCCGTGCCGCTGTCGGCGCTCGCCGGCGACAACGTCGTCGACCGTTCCGACCGCACGCCCTGGTACGACGGGCCGACGCTCCTCGAGCACCTGGAGTCCGTCCCCGTCGGGCGCGACGCGCACGCCGAGGCGTTCCGGTTCCCCGTGCAGGTCGTCATCCGGCCGCGCAACGCCGAGCACCCCGACTACCGCGGCTACGCGGGCCGGGTCGCGTCGGGCGTGGTCCGCGTCGGCGACGACGTCACGGTGCTGCCGTCCGGCAAGACGAGCACGGTCACCGGCATCGACACCTTCGACGGCCCGCTCGACGAGGCGCACGCGCCGCAGTCCGTCACGCTGCGCCTCGCCGACGACGTCGACGTGGCCCGCGGCGACGTGCTCGTGCCCACGCGCGAGACGGTCACCGTCGGCGCCGACCTGGAGGGCACCGTCTGCTGGCTCGCCGAGCGGCGCAGCGTCCTCGGCGCCCGGGTCCTCGTGCGCGTCGGGACGCGAACCGTCCGGGCGCTGCTGCGCGAGGTCAACGCCCGCCTCGACATCGACACCCAGACCGTCGAGGTGTGGGACGGCGTCGACACCCAGTACACGGTCGACGCGACCGACACGTCGTCGGACACCGCGCCGCGCGCGCTCACGCTCAACGCGATCGGCCGCGTCCGGCTGCGCCTCGCCGAGCCCGTCGTCCTCGACGACTACGCGACCCACCGCAGCACGGGTGGCTTCCTCGTCGTCGACCCCGCCGACGGCACGACGCTCGCCGCGGGGATGATCGGTCCGACGCTCCTCGACCGCCTCACGCCCACGCCGCCGCCGAGCGCGGCCGACGACGACTGGCTCGCCGGGGCCGGCATATGACGGACGCGCCGCCCGCGACCGGCAGACTGGACGACATGCCTCGTCATCCCCTGCTGCTGGACGTCGCCGGGCGGCGCGTGGTCGTGGTCGGCGGCGGTCCCGTCGCCGCGCGCCGCGTGGCGCGGCTCGCCGACGACGGCGCGGACGTGCTGGTCGTCGCCCCGCGGCTCTGCGAGGACCTCGCTGACCTGGTCGCGCGCGGGCTCGTGCGGTGGACGGGACGTGGCTACGCGTCGGGCGACCTCGACGGTGCCTGGCTCGTGCACACCGCGACCGGTGAACCGTCCGTCGACGACGCCGTCGCCGCGGACGCCGAGGCGGCGCGCACCTGGTGCGTGCGCGCCGACGACGCCGCTCACTCCACCGCGTGGACACCCGCGGTCGCGCGCGTCGACGACGTGACGGTCGCCGTGTCCACGGGCCGCGACCCGCGCCGTGCCGCCGCCCTGCGCTCCGCGCTCCAGGTCCTCCTGGACACCGGCGAGCTTCCGCTGCGGCACCACCGCCGGGGCCCTGTCGGCACCGTCACGCTCGTCGGGGGCGGTCCGGGCGACCCGGGCCTCGTCACGACTCGCGGCCGGCGTGCCGTCGCCGAGGCCGACGTGGTCGTCGTCGACCGGCTCGCGCCGCGCGCGCTGCTCGACACGCTCGACCCCGACGTCGAGGTCGTCGAGGCCGGCAAGTCCCCGCACTCGCACACGCTCACGCAGGAGCAGATCAACGAGGTCCTCGTCGAGCGCGCGCTGCGCGGCCTGCGGGTCGTGCGGCTCAAGGGCGGCGACCCGTTCGTCCTCGGCCGCGGCGGCGAGGAGGTGCAGGCCTGCCTCGCGGCGGGCGTGCCCGTCGAGGTCGTGCCGGGCGTGACGAGCGCGATCGCCGTCCCCGGCGTGGCCGGCGTCCCCGTCACGCACCGCGGGGTGTCCCGCCAGGTCACGATCCTGTCCGCGCACGACAGCGCTCCCGACTGGCCCTCGATCGCCGCGCTCGACGGCACGCTCGTGCTGCTCATGGGCGTCGGCCGGCTCGCCGAGCACGCCGCGACGCTCGTCGCGCACGGCAAGGACCCCGCGACGCCCGTCGCCGTCGTCGAGAACGGCACGCTGCCCGGGCAGCGCACGACCGTCGGCACGCTCGCGGACATCGCGGAGCGCGCCGCCGCGCGTGGCGTCGGCAACCCCGCGGTGGTCGTCGTCGGCGAGGTCGCCGCGCTCGCCGACGTCCTGGGCCCGCACGACCGCGCGACCGGCCGCCTGCCCGCCTGACGCACGCCCCCCGACCGGTACCCCTGGACGACGCCGAGCATCCGACCTGCGCCCGCGGCACCGTCGCGACCTGCGCCGACGTTCCTGGACGTGCGGTTTCCCACACCGCCCCGACTGTCCTGCCCCGCCGACCTGGCCTAGCGTGAAGGCCGTGCCGGAGACCGACGACCTGCCCCCGCTCGACGTCCTGCTGCCCCTCGAACGCGCCGGTGAGCGCCTCGAGCCCCGCCCCGACGAGGCCGACCTGCTCGCCCTCTTCACCGACCGCCTGCCCGTCGACCCACCGCGCGGCGTGCACGTCCGGGTCAACATGGTGAGCTCGGTCGACGGCGCCGCGACCGGCGTCGACCAGCGCAGCGGCACGATCAACGACCGTGCCGACTTCCGGGTGTTCCGGACGCTGCGGGCGCTCGCCGACGTCGTGCTCGTCGGCGCGCAGACGGCCCGGGTCGAGCGCTACACCGCGCTCGACGTGCCCGACGGCCTCGCCGAGGCGCGCCGCGCCTTCGGCCGGGCCCCCGAGGTCGAGCTCGCGATCGTGAGCGCGAGCGGGGACCTGCCGCCGGGGCTGCTCGACGAGGAGCGGCCCCCGATCGTCGTCACGACGAGTGCGAGCCCGCGCCTCGACGCGCTGCGCGAGCAGATCGGTCCCGAGCGCGTCATCGTGACCGAGTCCGACGCCGGTGTCGTCGACCTGCGGGTCGCGCTCGCCGCGCTCGGCGCCCGCGGTCTGTCGCACGTGCTCGCGGAGGGTGGGCCCACGCTCCTGGGTCAGCTGCTGGAGTCCGACCTGGTCGACGAGCTGTGCGTGACGACGAGCCCGCTGCTCGTCGGCGGCCCCGCGCCGCGCATCGTGCACAGCACCGACTGGTTCGACCCCGCACGTCACCTGCGGCCGCTGCACCTGCTGCACGGCGACGGTGTGCTGCTGGGACGCTGGCAGGTCGTTAGGCTCGGCGCGTGACCGACACGATCCTGGTCCTGGTCGAGGACACCCTGACCGCGTCCGACGTCGAGCACCTGCTGTCGCTGCACGACGGCGAGGAGCTCGCGTACCGGGTGCTCGTCCCCGCCGACAGCGACCGCCCGCTGCTCTCGACGATCATCGACAACCTCAGCCTCGGCGAGCTGCGCGAGGCCTTCGACCGCGCACGCGGCAAGGAGCCGAGCGTCCGCGAGGCCCGCGCGACCGCCGCCGAGCAGCTCGCGGGCAGCGTCGCCGCGTTCACCGCCGCCGGGCGCACGGCGACGGGCGAGATCACCGAGGACGACCCGATCCCCGCCGTGCGTGCGGCCGTCGCCGCGGGCGGGGTCCGCGAGGTCGCGGTCGTCACCTATCCGCACGCGCTCGAGGACACGTTCCACCGCGACTGGGCGTCGCGGGCGCGCGAGGACCTGCAGGTCCCGGTGCTGCACCTGTACGCGGGGACCAGCGAGCTCGGCTGACCCCGTCCGAACCGGCCCGGTCCACGCGATCCCGGCGACCACCCGGCCCCTGACACGACGACGGCCCGTCCGCGAGGTTCGCGGGCGGGCCGTCGTCGTGGAGGTCCGCGGCGTCGACGTCCGCACGGCGCCGACCGGACCGGCCGGCTCAGAAGCCGGTGTCCGTGACCTCCGGGTAGTACCGGCGGAACTTGCGCACCTGGTTGAGCTTCGCAGCCCAGACGTACGCCCGTCGGCGCGGCGACAGGTCCTTGCCGTAGGCGAGCGGGTGCGCCGTGGCGCGGGACCGCACGAGCCGTCGCACGCGCGCCGCGAGCTGCGGCTCGCGCACGTACTTCAGCAGCAGGCGGTGCGGCACGATCGAGTAGAGGACCTCCCGCTCGACGACGACGGGCTCGACGGCCCGGCCCTCGACGTGGTCCTCCACGACGAACCGCATGGGGTTCGCACCCGCGGCCGTCACGTAGTAGTTGTTCCGCCCGATGCGCGGGTTGACCTCGAAGAACCGGAACAGCCCGGTGCGCGGGTCGACCTTGACGTCGAAGTTCGCGAAGCCGCGGTAGCCGGTCGACGTGAGGAACCGTCGGGCCTGCTCGAGCATCGCGTCGTCGCGGTAGGTGATCATCGCGGCCGGGTTGCCCAGGCCGGACGGCGTGTGCTCCTCGAGCAGCACGTGCGCGCTGCACAGCAGCGTGATCTCGCCGCGGCTGTCGACGTACGCGGTGATGGACCGCATCTGCGTGTCGTCCCCGGGCACGAGCTCCTGCACGACGAACCGGCCGCGGAAGCCGGCCGCACGCAGCGCACCCCACAACCACACGAGCTCGTCGGGCGTCGCGATCTCGAAGACCTTCTTCTTGCCCTCGAACTCGACGTCCTGGTAGTCAGCGCTGCTCGCCGCCTTCGCGATGAGCGGGTAGTCGAGGTCGACCGGCACGGGCGCCCAGCCGGGCTCGTCCGCGGACGTGAAGTCCTGGACGATCGTGCGCGGCACGGAGATGTCGAGCCGCTCGCAGATCTCCGCGAACGTCGCCTTGTCGGAGATCTGGTCGAGCAGCTCCTGCGAGAGGAACGGCACGACGTAGTGGGGCTCGAGCTCGGCCCGGTGCTGCACGACGACGCGCACGAGCCAGTCCGAGTTCGCCATGAGCAGCAGGCGACGGTCAGGCATGCGGCGGGCGACCTCGAGCAGACGGTCGACGAGCTGCCGGGGGTCGTGGCCGTCGGCGACGATCTCGTGGTCGACGATCCGCGAGTGCGCGACCGGGCCCAGGGCGGCGCCGGCGACGACGACCGACCGCACGCCGTAGGCCTCGTGGAACGAGCGGGCCATCGCGTAGACGCCGATGTCGGCGCCGAGGATGACGGGCTGGAGCGGACCACCGCCGCCCCGGTTCGTGCCCGGGGCGGCGGTGGTCGAGACGGGCTCGCTCACGCGTCCTGCTCGGTGCGGTCGAGGGACCACGCGGTGTGGAAGGTGCCGTCCTTGTCGGTGCGGCGGTAGGTGTGGGCGCCGAAGAAGTCGCGCTGCGCCTGGATCAGCGCGGCGGGCAGCCGTTCGGCGCGGACCCCGTCGTAGTACGCCAGCGAGGAGGAGAACGCGGGGGTGGGCACGCCGTGCAGTGCCGCACCGGACACGACCCGACGCCAGGCCTGGACGCCGTTGGCGACGGCGCCGGTGAAGTACTCGTCGGCGAGCAGCAGCGGCAGGTTCACGTCGCGCTCGTAGGCCTCGGTGATCCGGTTGAGGAACCGGGCCCGGATGATGCACCCACCGCGCCAGATCCGCGCCATCGCACCCCGGTCGATGTCCCACCCGAACTCCGCCGAGGCCGCGGCGATCTGGTCGAACCCCTGGGAGTACGCCACGACCTTCGAGGCGTACAGGGCCAGGCGCACGTCCTCGATGAACGCGTCGCGGTCCTCGACCGCCCAGGGGGTGGTGTGCGCGGGCAGCGTGCCGACCGCGGCGGTGCGCTGCGGGACCGACCCCGACAGCGCCCGGGCGAACGTCGCCTCCGCGATCCCGGTGATCGGGACCCCGAGGTCGAGGGCGTTCTGCACGGTCCAGCGGCCGGTGCCCTTCTGCTCGGCCTGGTCCAGCACGACGTCCACGAACGCCGCACCGGTCTCCGCGTCCACGTGCTGCAGCACGTCCGCGGTGATCTCGATCAGGAACGACTCCAGGTCACCGGTGTTCCAGTCCGCGAAGATCTGCCCGATCTCCGCCGCCGACGCACCCAGGCCCTGCTTGAGCAGGTCGTAGGCCTCGGCGATCAGCTGCATGTCGGCGTACTCGATGCCGTTGTGCACCATCTTCACGAAGTGCCCCGCACCATCGGGACCCACATACGTGCAGCACGGCACCCCGTCGACCTTCGCGGAGATCTTCTCCAGGATCGGCCCGAGCCACTCGTACGACTCGGCGGTGCCGCCGGGCATGATCGACGGGCCCAGCAGCGCGCCCTCCTCACCACCGGAGACACCCGACCCCACGAAGTGCAGACCCTTCTCGCGCAGCGCCTTCTCGCGGCGGATCGTGTCCGGGAAGTGCGCGTTGCCGGCGTCCACCACGATGTCGCCCTCGTCCAGCAACGGCACCAGCTCGTCGATCACCGCATCGGTGGCCGCACCGGCCTTGACCATCACCACGATCTTGCGCGGCCGCGCCAACGACGCCACGAACTCCGCGGTGCTCTCGGACGCGATGAACGTGCCCTCGTCACCGTGGTCGTCGACCAGCGACTGCGTCTTCGCATACGACCGGTTGTGGATCGCGACGGTGAACCCGTTCCGCGCGAAGTTCCGGGCCAGGTTGCGGCCCATCACCGCCAGACCGGTGACGCCGATCTCGGCCGTGCCGGATGCCGTGGTGTTCGCGGCCATGCGTGAGGTGCTCCTTGTCGTCGACGGCCCGGGGCGCGGGACGACCCGTGCGCAGGAGGGCGCTGGGCGGGTGCGCGACGTCCGGGTGGGAGTGCCCGGTCAGCCTAGCGGCGTCGCGATGACGCGGGAGCGGCGTGCCGGACGTCAAGACGGCGACCGCGCCCGTACGCTCCCCAGCGTGACCCCAGCAGGCCCCGAGGACGTCCCCGCCGAGTTCGTCCGTGCGCTCCGTTCGCTGCGCAACGTGACGGTCCGGTCCGAGGTCGTGCTGGACGAGGTCCCCGGGCCCGCCCGGATCGCCCCGTTCTCCGCCGCGCTCACGGCCGAGGTGCGCAGCGCGCGCCGGTCGGTCGCCGCCGCCGAGCTCGCGTCGGGCCGGTTCGTCGTGCTCTACGACCCCGAGGGCCAGGAGGCGTGGGAGGGTTCGTTCCGCCTCGTGACGCTGGTCCGCGCCACCCTGGAGGCCGAGGTCGGCACCGACCCGCTCCTCGCCGAGGTCGCGTGGACCTGGTTCACCGACGCGCTCGAGTCCGCGGGCCTCGAGCCGCACGCGGCGGGCGGCACGGTCACGCGCGTGCTGTCGCAGAGCTTCGGCGCGCTCGAGCGCCGCGCGGAGCAGACGGAGCTGGAGATCCGGGCGTCGTGGACCGCCGCGGGCGAGGACCTCGGCCCGCACCTGCGCGCGTGGGCGACGCTGCTGTGCACCGCGGCCGGCCTGCCGCCGCTGCCGGAGGGCGTCGTGCCCCTCGGCCCTCGCCGCTGACCCACGTCGCCCTCGTCACCGACGCGCCTCGCCGTCGTCGCTGACGCTCGTCGTCCCCCTGCCGCGCCACGGTCCCCGCTGACCCGAGTCGTGGGCCCGCGGCGTGCTCAGCGCTGACCAGCGCCGTCGTGTCGGTTCCCCGCACTATCACGTCTTCCCGTGGATCTGTGACGTCCTGTCCCTCAAGTGGCCCAGAGGTGCTGCCGATGAGAGGACCGTGAGCATCGAGCCCCTCCGCCGCGACGTCGCCCCGCTCCGCCGGGTCGCCGTGCGGACGACCGTGCCGACGACCCGACGCCCGGCAGCGCCGCCGCAGCAGATGTGCGTGGTCGTGTCGGAGATCGCCGACGGAGACGGGGTCGCGCTCGTCCAGAACCTGCGCCGCCGGGGCGCGCCGCGTGTCGTCGTCCTGACGCGCCGCGCGAGCCGCCCCGAGCTGTCGGTCCTGCTGCAGGGCGGTCTGCGCGGCGCGGTCGCGGGTCAGACGGCGACGAGCGTCCCGCGTCAGCCCGCTCCGGCACCGGCTCCCCCGACGCTCCCGGAGCTCACGGCCCGCGAGATCAGCGTCCTGCGCCTGGTCGCCGACGGCCGGTCCAACCGGCTCATCGGCGAGGAGCTCGGCCTGTCCGCGCTCACCGTGAAGAGCCACCTCGCCCGCATCTCGCGCAAGCTCGGCACGGGCGACCGCGCGGAGCTCGTCGCGATCTCGATCCGCGGCGGCGTGCTCGACTGACCCGGACGCCGGCAGGCGCTCTGGCATGCTGGCCGCGTGACGGGGGTCGGGCGCGAGCCGCAGTACGAGGCCTTCGCAGACGCCTTCGCCGAGCACGCGCGTGACGGCTTCTACAACGCGCACTACGACCGTCCGGCGTGCCTCTCGCTGCTGGGCGACGTCGCGGGGCGCCACGTCCTCGACGTCGGGTGCGGTCCCGGCTGGTACGCCGCCGAGCTCGTCTCTCGCGGAGCCCGCGTCTCGGCCTTCGACCTCAGCCCACGGATGGTCGAGCTGACGACGGCGCATGCGCCCGACGCCGACGTGCGCGTCCACGACGCCGCCGAACCGCTGGGCTGGCTGCCGGACGGCTCGGTCGACCTCGCGCTGTGGGCGCTCGGCATCGAGTACGTGGACGACCGCGTCTGCGCCCTGCGCGAGCTGCGCCGGGTGCTGCGCCCCGAGGGCGCGCTGGTCCTCTCCCGGCTTCATCCCACGGGCGACTGGCTCCGGCACGGAGGCAGCTACTTCACGACCCGGGTGATCGAGGAGGACTGGGCCGCCGGCTGGCACCTCCGGTACTGGCTGGCTCCGCTCGAGCGGACGTGCGAGGAGCTGCACGAGGCGGGCTTCCTCATCGAGCGCCTGCTCGAACCTCGACCGGCGCCCACGGCCGAGGTCCTCTCCCCGGACGCCTACGCCCTGCTCGCCGGTGAGCCACGCGGCTTCCTGGCGATCCGTGCCGTCCCGCGACCGGGCGCGACGACGTCGTCACCACGTGGCGGGGGATGCGCGGTCGCGCGAGTGACGTGCGGCGCACCACGGCCCGCCTGCGCGGACGCGCCTGCACCGTCGCATACGGTGGACCACATGCACTCCGAGGTGTCCGACGACCTCCCCACGACGGGGGGCGACGTCGCCCACCCGCCGCTCCCCCTGACCGACCCGACCGACGCGCCCGCCGTCGCGGACGTGGCCGCCGAGCCGACCGTCGTCCCGCTGACCGAGCCCGCCGACGGCGTCCCGCACGTGGTCGACACCCCCGAGGAGCTGGCTCGCGTCGTCGCGGCGTTCGGCGCCGGCACGGGTCCGGTCGCGGTCGACGCCGAGCGCGCGTCGGGCTACCGCTACGGCCAGCGCACCTACCTCGTCCAGCTGCGCCGCGAGGGTGCGGGCACGGCGCTCATCGACCCGATCGCGCTGCCCGACCTGTCGGCGCTGTCCGACGCGCTGGTGGGCGTCGAGTGGGTGCTGCACGCGGCCTCGCAGGACCTGCCGGGGCTCTCCGAGCAGGGCATGCGCCCGACGCGCGTCTTCGACACCGAGCTCGGCGCCCGCCTGCTGGGCATGGAGCGCGTGGGGCTCGCGGCGGTCGTCGCGGACGCGCTCGGGCTCGGCCTCGCGAAGGAGCACTCGGCGGTCGACTGGTCGACGCGCCCGCTGCCCCCGGAGTGGCTGCGCTACGCCGCGCTCGACGTCGAGGTGCTGGTCGAGCTCCGCACCGTGCTCGCCGAACGGCTGGCCGTCGCCGGCAAGGCGGAGTGGGCCGCGCAGGAGTTCGAGGCCGTCCGCACCGCACCGCCGCCGCCACCGCGCGTCGAGCCGTGGCGCCGCGTGTCGGGCCTGCACCAGATCCGCGACGCCCGCCGTCTCGCCGTCGTGCGCGAGCTGTGGCAGACGCGCGACCAGAACGCCCGCCTGCGCGACATCTCTCCCGGCCGCGTGCTGCCGGACGCCGCGATCGTCGCCGCCGCGCAGGCGCTGCCACGCTCGGTGCCGCAGCTCACGGCCCTGCCCGCGTTCTCGGGCAAGGGCACCCGACGCCGCGCGACGCTGTGGCAGCAGGCGATCGACCGTGGACTGGCGCTGCCGGACTCCGAGCTGCCGTCCGTGCGCGGGCCGAAGAGCGACGCTCCCCCGCCGCCGCGGGCGTGGGCGGACAAGGACCCGGCGGCGGCGGCACGGCTCGCGGCAGCCCGGGACGTCGTGGCCGACCTCTCGGAGACGCACTCCGTCCCGGCGGAGAACCTGCTCCAGCCCGACCTCCTGCGGCGACTGTGCTGGGCGCCGCCGCGGCCGCTCGACGCGGCGACCATCGCCGACGCGCTCGTGTCGGGTGGTGCGCGCGCGTGGCAGGTCGAGCTGCTGGCGGAGCGCCTCGCGACGGCCTTCGCCGCGCTGCCCGGGGCCTGACGACCCCCGAGGACACGGTGTTACTCTTCGGTAACTTCGGCTGACGTAGGACCTAGGTCCCGGTAGCGTCGGCCCCAGCGGTCCCGTCCCGGCGGGACCCGCACCCGTCACCGGACACCGTCGTCCACGCCTGGAGGCCCGATGCCGACCGCATCCGCCCGACCGCCCGTCGCCCGCCGCGTCGTCTTCGTCGACGGGGTCCGCACCCCGTTCGGCCGCGCGCGCAAGGACGGGCTCTACGCCCACACCCGCGCCGACGACCTCGTCGTCAAGACCGTGCGCGAGCTCCTGCGCCGCCACCCGGACCTCCCGCCGGAGCGCGTCGACGAGGTCGCGATCGCCGCGACCACCCAGCAGGGCGACCAGGGCCTGACCCTGGGCCGCACGGTCGGCGTCCTCGCCGGCCTCCCCCGCACCGTCCCCGGCTACGCGGTCGACCGCATGTGCGCGGGCGCGATGACCGCGGTCACCAACGTCGCCGCGACCATCGGGATCGGCGCCCAGGACGTGGCGATCGCCGGTGGTGTCGAGCACATGGGCCACCACCCGATGGGCTTCGACGCCGACCCGAACCCGCGGTTCCTGTCCGAGCGCCTCGTCGCGCCCGACGCCCTCAACATGGGAGTGACCGCGGAGAACCTGCACGACCGCTTCCCCGCGCTCACGCGCGACCGCGCCGACGCGTACGGCGCCGCGAGCCAGGCCAGGTACGCCGCCGCGCTCGCCGCCGGGCAGATCGACCCCGACCTCGTGCCCGTCGCGCTGCGCGACCCGGAGCGCGGCTGGGGCCTGGCGACAGCCGACGAGCCGCCGCGACCCGGCACGACCGTCGAGGGGATCGCCGCCCTGCCGACGCCGTTCCGCCCGGGCGGCCGCGTCACCGCCGGCACGTCCGCACCGCTCACCGACGGTGCCGCGTCGTGCCTGCTCGCCGCCGAGGACACCGCCGCCGAGCTCGGCCTCCGGGCCCGGATGCGGCTCGTCGCGTTCGCGTATGCGGGCGTCGAGCCCGAGATCATGGGGGTCGGCCCGGTGCCTGCCACGCGCAAGGCGCTCGACCGCGCGGGGCTCACCATCGACGACATCGGCCTGTTCGAGATCAACGAGGCGTTCGCGGTGCAGGTGCTCGCGTTCCTCGACGCGTTCGGCATCGCCGACGACGACCCGCGCGTGAACCCCTACGGGGGCGCGATCGCCGTCGGCCACCCGCTCGCGTCGTCGGGCGTGCGGCTCATGACACAGCTCGCGCGCCAGTTCGAGGAGCACCCCGAGGTCCGCTACGGCCTGACGACGATGTGCGTCGGCCTCGGCCAGGGCGGCACCGTGATCTGGGAGAACCCCCACCACCCCGAGTACGTCGCGACCGACGGAGGCCAGCAGTGAGCACGACGCCCGACGCCCCGCAGCCCCGCGCCGAGCGCGTGTCGCACGCGCTGGTCCGGGACGTGACCCTGCCCGGCGGCGCCGGGACGCTCGCGCTCGTCACGATCGACAACGGCCTCGACCACACCAAGCCGACGACGCTCGGCCCGCTGGGCATCGCGGAGCTCACCGCCGCCCTCACGACCGTCCGCGAGCGCGTCCGCGCAGGCGAGGTGCAGGCGGTCGCCGTCACGGGCAAGCCGTACTTCCTGGCGGCGGGCGCCGACCTCACGCAGGTGACGACGGTGCGCGACCGCGACACGGCGCTGGAGCTCGGCCGTGGTGGGCACGCCGCGTACGGGCTGCTGCACGACATGGGCGTCCCGACGTTCGCGTTCGTCAACGGCGTCGCCCTCGGTGGCGGCCTGGAGCTCGCGCTCAACTGCGACTACCGGACGGTCGCGTCGGACGTCCGCGCGCTCGCGCTGCCGGAGACGGGTCTCGGACTGGTCCCGGGCTGGGGTGGCGCCTACATCGTGCCGCGGCTGGTGGGCGTCGAGAAGGCGCTCGACGTCATCCTCACCCGGCCCGCGGCCAACAAGCCGTTCGCGGCCGGCGAGGCGGCGGCGATCGGGCTCGTCGACGTCGTGCTCGACCCCGCGGACTTCCTCGAGGAGTCCGTGCGGTGGGCGGCCCGGGTGCTGTCGGGCGAGGTCGTCGTGGAGCGTCGCCCGCTCGACCCGCAGCCGCTGTGGGACGGGGTCGTCGCCGCGGCGCGACAGCGGCTCGACGCCGTCGTGCACGGCTCGCGTCCGGCGCCGTACCGCGCGCTCGACCTGGTGGCGGCCGCCCGCTCGGCGACCCGCGACGAGGCGTTCGCCGCCGAGGACGACGCGCTGGCCGACCTGATCATGAGCGACGAGATGCGGGCGAGCGTGTACGCGTTCGGCCTCGTCTCGGGCGGCAAGAAGCCCGTCGGCGCGCCCGACGCGTCGCTCGCGCAGCCGGTGACGCGCGTCGGGATCGTCGGCGCCGGGCTCATGGCCGCGCAGATCGCGCTGCTGTTCTCGCAGCGGCTCGGCGTGCCCGTCGTCATGCGTGACCTCGACGACGAGCGCGTCGAGAAGGGGCTCGGTGCCGTCCGGAGCACGGTCGAGCGGCTCGTCTCGACCGGTCGGATGAGCGAGTCCGCGGGCGCACGCGTCGTCGGCGCGATCACCGGCACGACCGCGCTCGAGGACCTCGCGTCGTGCGACCTCGTCATCGAGGCGGTCACGGAGATCCTCGACCTCAAGAAGCGCGTGTTCGCCGAGCTCGAGACGGTCGTGGCTCCCACGACGGTCCTCGCGACCAACACCTCCGCGCTGTCCGTCAGCGCGATGGCTGCCGACCTGCAGCACCCCGAGCGCGTCGTCGGGCTGCACTTCTTCAACCCCGTGGCCGCGATGCCGCTGGTCGAGGTCGTGCAGGC
This sequence comes from Cellulomonas sp. H30R-01, assembly GCF_010119915.1. Lineage (NCBI taxonomy): Bacteria > Bacillati > Actinomycetota > Actinomycetes > Micrococcales > Cellulomonadaceae > Cellulomonas > Cellulomonas sp. H30R-01. Next base: position 1,696,010 of record NZ_CP048210.1, read on the forward strand.
CGAGCACACGTCCGCGGAGGCGCTCGCGACCGGGTTCGCGGTCGTCGCGAAGCTCCGCAAGACCGCGGTGCTCGTCGCCGACCGGCCGGGCTTCGTCGTCAACCGGCTGCTCGTGCTGCTGCTCGGCGTGATCGTCGACGCGGTCGAGCACGGCACCCCCGTGGAGGTCGCCGACCGCGCGCTGCGGCCCCTCGGCCTGCCGATGCCGCCGTTCGAGCTGTTCGACCTCGTCGGGCCGGCCGTCGGCCTGCACGTCCTCACGTCGCTGCGCGAGGACCTCGGCGACCGGTTCCCGCGCTCGCCGGGTCTCGAGAAGCTCGTCGCGGACGGCACGCGCGTCGTGCTCGACGCACCGGCGAAGGGCCTGCCCAAGCCCGTCGACCCGGCCATCCAGGCGGTCTTCGACGCGGCACGCGAGGCCGAGGTCGACGCGACACCGCTCGACGAGGCGGGCGTGCTCGACGCGGTGCTCACGGCGCTGACCGTCGAGATCGGGCACATGCTCGACGAGGGCGTCGTCGCGACGCCGCAGCAGATCGACCTCTGCATGATCCTCGGTGCCGGCTGGGGCTTCCACCTCGGGGGCATCACGCCGCACCTGGACCGCACCGGCTACAGCGAGAAGGTCCTGGGCCGTCGCCTGCTGCCCGACGGCGTCGCGAACGTCCCGACGCGCTGACGTCCCCTCGAGGCCCGCGACCGGCTGCTCGTCCCCGACAGCCGGTCGCGGGCCTCCGCCGTCCCCGCCGACGGACGCGCGTTGCGCCAGGTCACCGCGGTGCGCGAGGGTGGCCCGGTGCCGATCACCCTGCCGCCCCTGACCTTCGCCGGTGACCTGGACCGGAGCGCCCTCGTCCCCGCGACCCGTCTGCTCGTCGACCTCGTCGCGCGGCCCGAGGTCGTCGCCGCCTGGCACGACGAGTCGTCGTGCGCGGGCATGAGCGTCGGCGCGCTCGCTCGGCACCTCGTCGTCCAGCCGCTGCGAGTCGTCGAGGTGCTCACGGGCCATCCGGCCGCAGTCGACGCCGAGCCGCTCACGGTCGACCAGCACTACGCGCAGGCGGCGTGGATCCAGCAGGACCTCGACGGGCCCGCGAACGTGGGCGTGCGCACCCGCTCCGAGGAGGAGGCGGAGGTCGGCCCCGAGGCCGTGGCAGCGGAGGCCCGCGAGATCCTCGACCGCCTCGACGACGTGCTCGCCGCCGCGCCCGACGTCGTCGTGCTGCCGTGGACGGGCGCCGCGCTCGCGACCGACGACTTCCTCGTCACGCGGTTCATGGAGATCGTCGTGCACAGCGACGACCTGGCCTCGAGCGTCGGTCTGCCGACCCCGGAGTTCGACGCCGCGACGCTCGTGCCCGTCGTCCGCCTGCTGTCGGACCTCGCGCTGCGTCGCCACGGGCAGGACGCCCTGGTCAGGACGCTGTCCCGGCCGCAGCGCGCACCGGGCAGCATCGCGGCGTTCTGACGCGCCGGGGCGGAGCACCTTCGCCCGCGGGCGCTACCGGACGGCGACCGGCACGGGCACCTCACCTGTGCGCCACACCGGCTCGACGACGAGGTCGCGGATCCGCCAGCCGTCGGCGGTGCGCCGGGTCGTCAGGCGGTAGACGCTGCCGGCCTCGGTGACCGGCGCGTCCGCCCCGGACGGGACGACGCGCAGGGTGAGGTTGGCGCGCACGTGCGCAGTCGCGCCGTCGGACAGCACGTCGGTGACGACGTCGGTGAACCGGTGCTGGTACCGGGTCCCGGCAGCGTGGTTGCGTGCCGCCTGGGCGACGACGGCGTCCTCCCCCTCCGCGTGCCCGCCGGGCGTGGTCACGGTCGCGTCGGCGGTCAGCAGCGTGCGCAGCCCGTCGAAGCGCCCCTCGTCGAGGCCCGCGCCGAGCCGCGCGACGAGGTCGAGGTGGTCGAGGTGGTCGAGCCGGTGCGCGGCGTCCATGAGGCCCTCCTGATCGTTGGTGGAACCAATGTTGGTGCGACCAACGGTAATTGATGGTCCTGCCAACGGTCTAGAGTGCGACGCATGGACGTCTCGACCGCGCCCGCCCGGCTGCGGGCTCTGCCGACGTGGCTGCTCAACCAGGCCGCCCGACGCGCGAGCGGGGTCGTCGCGGAGCGCATGCGCGCCGCCGGGTCGCACCGCAGCCACTACGCGATGCTCGCGGCGCTCGACGAGCGCGGAGCGCTCAGCCAGGCCGACCTGGGCCGGCTCGTCGGGCTGGACCGCAGCGACGTCGCCGGCGCCGTGGCCGACCTGCTCGCCGCGGGCGTCGTCGACCGGCGGCCCGATCCGGACGACCGGCGGCGGAACTCCGTCGCGCTCACACCGGCCGGCCGCCGACGCCTGGCCGAGCTCCACGACGTCGTCCTCGCGGCCCAGGACGACGTCCTCGCCCCGCTCGACCCGGACGAGCGCGCCCAGCTCCTTCGCCTGCTCGCGCGCCTGGCGGGCGCCCCGCTGCCGGACGACGAGCCCGCTCACCCCTGAACCGCCGGGGCTCAGCCGTTCTGCTGGACGACCCGCGGGCCCTCCGACGCCTGCACGATGACGAACCCCTGACCGGAGAACGCGATCTGCAGCGCCTCGCCGGACCCGCGCCCGACGAGCGCACCCGCCGACATCGACGACTTGGCGGCGGTCTGCAGCGTCGACGACCACGCGATCGCGGACTGCGCGTCGGCGTAGGTCGGCTGGTCGACGTTCAGGATGACGGGCGGGCCGAACGAGGTGATGGCGAGCTGGCCGACGCCGGTGAAGACCGTGTTGAACAGGCCGCCCGCCATCATCGACGCGCCCTCGACGCGGCGGATGTCCCACTGCAGCGACGTGTCGAACGCGAGCACGTTGCGCCCGCTCACGGTGATCGAGTCGCCCTCGAGCGTCACGACGTGCACCTCGGACGCGTCGTCGGCGAGGAAGAGGTCGCCGCGACCGGAGACCTTCATGAGCGGGACGCCCTCGCCGGTGAACGCCTTCTTGAGGAACTTCTGCACGCCGCCCGAGCCCTGGTGGGCGAAGGTCATCTCGCCCTGGTAGGCGACCATCGAGCCCTGCCGGGCGAGCACCTCCCCGTCGAGGTGCACGCGCAGCATCTTGTCGTTCTGCAGCGCGAACCGGTCGGTGGTGGTGGCTTCGAGGCTGCTGCCGAACATCGCGCTGCGCACGGGGGGCTCCTCACGGCTCGGGAGTGGTCCTGCCAGCCTGCCAGAGCCATGCGCGGGACGCCCCGGTCAGAACGTCGTGAGGCCTCGCGCGCGGAACTGGCCGCGGACGCGCTCGACGAGCTCGGGCGACGGGGGCTCGGTGTCGCCGAGCTCGTAGCGCATGCCGAGCTCGTCCCACTTGTCGCGGCCCATCTGGTGGAAGGGCAGCACCTCGACGCGCTCGACGCACTCCCCCAGCGACGCGACGTAGTCGGCGACGGCCTCGACGTTCTCGACCGCGTCGGTGAGGCCGGGGACGAGGACGAAGCGGATCCAGGTGCGCGTGCCGCGCTCGGCGAGCCGCCGCCCGAACGCGAGGGTCGGCGCGAGGTCCTGACCGGTCACCTTCTTGTAGGTCTCCGGGATGCCCGACTTCACGTCGAGCAGCACGAGGTCGACGTCGTCGAGCATCTCGTCGGAGAGCTGCGTGCCGAGGAAGCCCGACGTGTCGATCGCGGTGTGCACGTCCATCGCCTTGGCGCCGCGCAGCAGCCGTCGCACGTACGCGGGCTGCATGAGCGGCTCGCCGCCGGAGATCGTCAGGCCGCCGCCGGTCGCCTTCATGACGCCGCGGTAGCGCTGCACGCGTCGCAGCAGGTCGTCGGCCGCGACGTCCGTGCCGCGCCGCATCTCCATGGTGTCGGGGTTGTGGCAGTAGAGGCACCGCAGCGGGCACCCGGCCAGGAACACCGTGAGCCGCGTCCCGGGGCCGTCGACCGCTGTGACGAGCTCCCAGGAGTGCACGGACCCGAGGTCGCCGGCCCGCACCGCGGCGAGCCGGGCGGACCGCTCGGCCTCGACCTCGGTGAGACCGGCGGTCCCGGCACCGTGGGCCCGCTCGTGCGACCCGCCGACCAGCGGCGTGCCGAGCGCCACCACGGGGGCGCCGGTGCTCCGCTGGTCGGTCTGGGTCGTCATCGTCGTGCTCCTGTCGGTGCCGGGACTGCTACGGGTGCGTGCGGTGCAGCGTCGGTCAGACCGCGCCGTGGAACGTCCGGGACAGGACGTCGAGCTGCTGCTCGCGGGTGAGCCGCACGAAGTTCACGGCGTAGCCCGAGACGCGGATGGTGAGCTGCGGGTAGTTCTCCGGGTGCTCCATCGCGTCGAGCAGGGTCTCGCGGTTCAGGACGTTGACGTTCATGTGGTAGCCGTTCGACAGCGTGTACGCGTCGAGCAGACCGACCAGGTTCGTCACCTGCTCCTCCCGCGTGCGGCCGAGGCCCGAGGGCACGACCGACGACGTGAGCGAGATGCCGTCCTGCGACTGCGAGTAGGGCAGCTTCGCGACGGACAGCGCCGAGGCGAGCATGCCGTGCGAGTCGCGGCCGTTCATCGGGTTGGCACCGGGGGCGAACGGCTCCCCGGCGCGACGGCCGTCGGGGGTCGAGCCCGTGGCCTTGCCGTAGACGACGTTCGACGTGATCGTCAGGACCGACTGCGTGTGCAGCGCCTTCCGGTACGTCGGGTACTGGCGGATCTTCTCCATGAACGTGTTGACGATCCACACGGCGATGTCGTCGGCGCGGTCGTCGTCGTTGCCGTAGGTCGGGAAGTCGCCGTCGATCGCGTACTCGGTGACGAGGCCGTCCGTCGTGCGCAGCGCGGTCACCTTGGCGTACTTGATCGCCGACAGCGAGTCCGCGACGACCGAGAGGCCGGCGATGCCGCAGGCCAGCGTGCGCAGGATCTCGCGGTCGTGCAGCGCCATCTCGATGCGCTCGTACGCGTACTTGTCGTGCATGTAGTGCACGCAGTTGAGCGCGTCGACGTACGTCTGGGCCAGCCAGTCCATCGTCGTGTCGAACTTCGCCATGACGTCGTCGTAGTCGAGGACGTCGCCCTCGACGGGCGCGCTGACCGGAGCGACCTGCTTGCCGGTGACCTCGTCGCGGCCGCCGTTGATCGCGTACAGCAGCGCCTTCGCGAGGTTCACGCGCGCGCCGAAGAACTGCATCTGCTTGCCGACGCGCATCGGGGACACGCAGCACGCGATGGCCGCGTCGTCGCCCCAGTCGCCGCGGATGAGGTCGTCGGACTCGTACTGCACGGCGCTCGTGTCGATCGACACCTGCGCGCAGTAGGCCTTGAACCCGGCCGGGAGCTGGTCGCTCCAGAACACGGTCATGTTCGGCTCGGGTGCCGGGCCCAGGTTGTAGAGCGTCTGCAGGTAGCGGAAAGACGTCTTGGTGACGAGCGTCCGGCCGTCCTCGCCCATGCCGCCGATCGACTCGGTCACCCACGTCGGGTCGCCCGAGAAGAGCGCGTCGTACTCCGGGGTGCGCAGGAAGCGCACGATCCGCAGTTTGATGACGAAGTCGTCGATGATCTCCTGCGCCTGCTCCTCGGTGATCGTCCCCGCGGCGAGGTCCCGCTCGAGGTAGACGTCGAGGAAGGTCGACGTCCGGCCGAGCGACATCGCGGCGCCGTTCTGCTCCTTCACGGCGGCCAGGTAGCCGAAGTACAGCCACTGCACGGCCTCGCGGCCGGTCGTCGCGGGCCCGGAGATGTCGTAGCCGTAGGACGCGGCCATCTGCTTGAGCTCGCCGAGCGCGCGGATCTGCTCGGCGTTCTCCTCGCGGTCGCGGATGACGTCCTCGACCGAGCGCTCCATGTCGAGCTCGGCACGCTCGAGCTTCTTCGCGGCGATCAGCGCGTCGACGCCGTACAGGGCGACGCGGCGGTAGTCGCCGATGATCCGGCCGCGGCCGTAGGCGTCCGGCAGGCCGGTGATGATGTGCGACGAGCGCGCGGCGCGCACGGCCGGCGGGTACACGTCGAAGACGCCGTCGTTGTGCGTCTTGCGGTACTTGCTGAAGATCTCGGAGACGACCGGGTCGGGCTCGTACCCGTAGGTCTCGAGCGACTTCTCGACCATCCGGTAGCCGCCGTTGGGCATGATCGCGCGCTTGAGCGGCGCGTCCGTCTGGAGTCCGACGATGATCTCGTCGTCCTGGGCGATGTAGCCGGGGGCGTGCGACGTGATCGTCGACGGCGTCTTCGCGTCGACGTCGTAGACGCCCTTCTCGCGCTCCGCCGGGAACATCGCGCTGAGGCGGTCCCAGATGCGGGTCGTGCGGGCGGTCGGACCCGCGAGGAACGCGCTGTCACCCTCGTAGGGCGTGTAGTTGCGCTGGATGAAGTCCCGCACGTCGACGTGGTCGGCCCACGGGCCGACGACGAATCCGGTCCACGCGGCCGGGGTGGTGGCCTCGTCGTGGGCGGTGGCGGGGACTGCGGTGGTGGACATCTTCGCTCCTCCGTGCGGGTCGATATCTCGAACCTACGGAGCAAGTGATGGGATGTCTTGGGACCTTCGCCCCGGCTGCCGCCGGACCGCGCTGTGACCTGCGCTACTGCGCCGAGCCGGGCACGCGGCCGAGCGCCGTGAGCACGTCCCGCGCCACGTCGTTCGGCCCCAGCCGGAGCTCGCCGACGAGCTGGTCGCGCGACGCGTGGTCGAGGAACCGGCGCGGGACGCCGACCGCCTGCACGGGCGTGCGGACACCGACGTCCGTGCACCGCTGCCCGAGCAGCGCACCGATACCACCGTCGACGACGCCGTCCTCGATCGTCACCACGTGGTCGTGCGCGCCCGCGAGCTTGGTCAGCGCGGTGGGCACCGGGAGCACCCAGCGCGGGTCGACGACGGTGACGCGCAGCCCGTGCGCGGCCAGCACCTCACCGGTCGCGACGGCCGTCACCGCCATCGCGCCGACGCCCACCACGAGCACGGACGGTGCGTCCGCGTCGGCGCTGTCGTGCCGCGCGAGCACGTCGATGCCGTCGACCTCGTCGACCGCGGGCAGGGGGTCGCCCATCGCGCCCTTCGGGTAGCGGACGACGGTCGGTGCGTCGTCGACGTCGACCGCGGTGCGCAGCGCGTCGCGCAGCGTCGGCTCGTCGCGGGGTGCCGCGAGCCGCAGCCCGGGCACGATGCCGAGCATCGCCATGTCCCACATGCCGTTGTGGCTCGCGCCGTCGTCGCCCGTCAGACCGGCGCGGTCGAGGACGAACGTCACGCCGGCCCTGTGCAGCGCGACGTCCATGAGCACCTGGTCGAACGCGCGGTTGAGGAAGGTCGCGTAGACCGCGACGACCGGGTGCAGCCCGCCGAACGCCATGCCCGCGGCCGACGTCGCGGCGTGCTGCTCGGCGATGCCGACGTCGAACACGCGGTCCGGGAACTCGGCGGCGAACGGCGCGAGGCCCACGGGCTGCAGCATCGCGGCGGTGATCGCGACGACGTCCCTGCGGCGGCGGCCGATGCGCACGATCTCGTCGGCGAACACGCTGGTCCAGCCGAACCGCGACGGCGCGAGCGGCAGGCCCGTCTCGGGATGGATCTGGCCGACCGCGTGGAAACGGTCCGCGACGTCCTGCTCGGCCGGGGTGTAGCCACGGCCCTTCTCGGTGATGACGTGCACGATCACGGGCCCGCCGAACGCCTTGGCGCGGCGCAGCGCGTGCTCGACCGCCTGCTCGTCGTGCCCGTCGACCGGCCCGACGTACTTCAGGCCGAGGTCCTCGAACATCCCCTGCGGGGCGACGACGTCCTTGATGCCCTTCTTGAGGCCGTGCAGCGCGTCGTACGCGAACCGCCCGGGCGGGCCCGACCGGCGCAGCGTCTGCTTGCCCCACGACAGGACGTTCTCGTAGCCCTGCGTCGTGCGCAGCGTGTCGAGGTGCCGCGCGAGCCCGCCGATCGTCGGGTCGTACGACCGGCCGTTGTCGTTGACGACGACCACGAGGCGGCGGTCCTGCCCGGCCGCGATGTTGTTGAGCGCCTCCCAGGCCATGCCGCCCGTGAGCGCGCCGTCGCCGATGACCGCGACGACGTGCCGCTGCCCGCGGCCCTGGAGCTGGTTGGCCTTCGCGATGCCGTCCGCCCACGACAGCGCGGTGGACGCGTGCGAGTTCTCCACGACGTCGTGCTCCGACTCGGTGCGGCTCGGGTAGCCCGACAGCCCGCCGCGGCGGCGCAGCTGCGAGAAGTCGGTGCGGCCCGTCAGCAGCTTGTGCACGTACGCCTGGTGACCCGTGTCGAACACCATCGTGTCGCGCGGCGAGTCGAAGACGCGGTGCAGGGCGATCGTCAGCTCGACGACGCCGAGGTTCGGACCGAGGTGCCCTCCCGTGCGGGACACCGACTCGACGAGGAACGTGCGGATCTCGTCCGCGAGACGCGCGACCTGCGTGCGGGTCAGGCGGCGCACGTCGGCAGGTGACGTGATCGACTCCAGCAGTGCCATCAGGCAGCCTCTCCTCCCGGTGCGGCGACGATGCCGCACGCTGCGGACGCCGAAGGCTTCGCCTGCACACTCTAGGTCCCGCGAGCCCTTGCTCGCCGTCCGGGCAGGTCAGGGGCGCGGTCGGTACGGTGGAGGCTCGGTGAAGAACCCGCGCGCCGACGCCGCAGGTCCGGGGGCTGGACCCGGTCGCCCCCGGGACGCGTGCACCCCACCCGGTACCATCGATCGGAAAGGGGAACTCCCATGCGCTTCCTGCCCGGCCAGACTCCGGCCTCCGACCTCACCTACGGCGACGTCTTCCTCGTCCCGTCGCGTTCCGAGGTCACCTCCCGCTTCGACGTCGACCTCGCACCCGTCGACGGCACCGGCACCACCATCCCCGTCGTCGTCGCCAACATGACGGCCGTCGCCGGCCGTCGCATGGCGGAGACGGTCGCCCGCCGCGGCGGCATCGCGGTCATCCCGCAGGACATCCCGACCGACGTGGTCGCGGACGTGGTGTCGTCGGTCAAGGCGCGGCACACGGTCGTCGAGAGCGCCGTCGTCGTCTCGCCGCACGACACCGTGCACACCGCCCTCACCCTCATCGGCAAGCGGTCGCACGGCGCGGCGGTCGTCGTGCAGGACGGCCGACCCGTCGGCGTCCTCACCGAGGCCGACTGCCAGGGCGTCGACCGGTTCACGCAGGTCGAGGACGTCATGTCCCCGCACCCGACGACGGTGGACCTGTCCGTGGTCGAGCAGGGCGGCACGCGTGGTCTGGAGGCCGCGTTCGAGCAGCTGCACGGCTCGCGCCGCCGCTTCTCCCCCGTCGTACGCGACGGGGTCCTGGTCGGCGTGCTCACCCAGGTCGGGGCGCTGCGCTCGTCGATCTACACCCCCGCGACCGACGCCCAGGGCCGCCTGCGCGTCGCCGCGGCGGTCGGCATCAACGGCGACGTCAAGGCCAAGACGGCCGAGCTCCTCGAGGCGGGCGTCGACGTGCTCGTCGTGGACACGGCCCACGGCCACCAGCGCAAGATGCTCGAGGCGCTCGGCGCGGTCCGCTCGCTCGACCCGCAGGTGCCGGTCGTCGCGGGCAACGTCGTGACCGCGCAGGGCACGCGCGACCTGATCGAGGCCGGCGCGGACATCGTGAAGGTCGGCGTCGGCCCGGGCGCGATGTGCACGACGCGCATGATGACCGCGGTCGGCCGCCCGCAGTTCTCCGCGGTGCTGGAGTGCGCGGCGGAGGCCCGGCGCCTCGGCCGGCACGTGTGGGCGGACGGCGGTGTGCGGCACCCGCGCGACGTCGCGCTCGCGCTGGCGGCGGGCGCGTCGCAGGTCATGATCGGGTCCTGGTTCGCCGGGACGCACGAGTCGCCCGGCGACCTGCACGAGGACGGCGAGGGCCGCCTGTACAAAGAGAGCTTCGGCATGGCGTCGGCGCGTGCCGTCGCAGCCCGCACGCGCGGCGGGTCGGCGTTCGAGCGGGCCCGCAAGGCGCTCTACGAGGAGGGGATCTCCTCCTCGCGGATGTACCTCGACCCGCGTCGCCCCGGTGTCGAGGACCTGATCGACCACGTCACCGCGGGCGTCCGGTCCGCCGCGACCTACGTCGGCGCCACGAGCCTCGAGGAGCTGTTCGACCGGGCCACGGTCGGCATCCAGTCGGCCGCGGGCTACGAGGAGGGCCGCCCGCTGCCCGACGGCTGGTGACCGGCGTGCGCCCCGTCCTCGTCCTCACGCACGTCCCGCACGAGGGACCCGGCCTGATCGCGGCCGGCATCGACGGGCCGCTGCAGATCCGCACCGTGCTTCACGACGCGGAGCCGCGGCTGCCCGCGCTCGACGAGGTCGGCGGCGTCGTCGTCATGGGCGGGCCGATGGACGGCGACGACGAGCGGTTCCCCGGCCTCGCGGCCGAGCGCCGCCTGCTCGCCGACGCGGTCGACGCGGACGTGCCCGTGCTCGGCGTGTGCCTGGGCATGCAGATCCTCGCGCTCGCGCTCGGGTCACGGCTGCACCTGCGGCACGGCACGGAGATCGGGTTCGCCCCGGTCGACGTCGTCGCCGAGGACCTCGTCCTGGGCGCGCTCGGCGAACGGCCGACCGTGCTGCACTGGCACTCCGACGCGGTCGACCTCCCGGCGGGTGCGACGCTGCTCGCGTCGACCCCGGCCACGCCCGTGCAGGCGTTCCGCGCCGGGAGCGCGCTCGGGCTCCAGTTCCACCCCGAGGTCACCGCGTCGATGCTCGACCTGTGGCTGGGGACGCCCGACATGACGGCGGACCTCGAGCCCGAGGACGTCGACGCGGTGCGCGCGGACGGGACCCGGCACCTGCCGGCCCTGGTGCCCGCCGCCGAGAAGGCGTTCGCGGCGTTCGGGGAGCTCGTCCGGGCGCGCGGATGACGGCGGACGCGACGACGCCGGCCGGTGCCCGGTCCGAGCTCCTCGACCTGTGCTCCCGGGGGCTGGACTGGCGCGTCGACCCCACGCGGGTGCTCCCCGACGTGTCCGCCGCCCGGCCTGCGGCGGTGCTCGTGCTCTTCGGCGTGCTCGACGCGACCGACGCCGGCACGGGCGAACCGGCGGTGGCACGCGACCTCGACGTCCTGCTCCAGCGTCGTGCGGCGACCCTGGGCCATCACGCGGGTCAGGTCGCGTTCCCGGGCGGGCGTACCGAGCCGACCGACCGCTCCCCCGCGGCGGCGGCAGTCCGCGAGGCCGTCGAGGAGACCGGGCTGGACCCGTCCGGCGTCGAGGTGCTGGGCACGCTGCCGACCCTCGCCGTTCCGGTGAGCAACCACCTCGTGACACCGGTCCCCGCCTGGTGGACGCGCCCGTCCCAGGTGGCGGCGGTCGACCACGCCGAGACGGTCGACGTCTTCCGCGTCCCCGTCGCCGACCTGCTCGACCCGGCGAACCGCGCGAGCGTCGTGCACGAGCGCTTCGGTGCGCGCGTGCGGACGCCCGCGTTCGTCGTCGACGACCTGGTCGTGTGGGGCTTCACCGGCATCGTGCTGAGCCGGATGTTCGACGCGCTCGGCTGGGCCGTGCCGTGGGACGTGCGCCGCGAGGTCCGGCCGCCGCACTGACCGTCTGCACGCCCCGGTCGTCCCGGCCGAGCGGCCCCGCCGCCGTCAGCGCCGGTCCACCTCGTCGAGCGCGACGACACCGACCACGGCCGCGTCGCAGAACGCGCCGAACGCGTGGGCGTACGAGTCGGCGTTCTCCCAGCCGGGCAGCGCCGAGGCGTCGACGAGGACACCGCGCCCCGCGAGGCGGTCGCCGTCCGTCGCACGCGTCGTGCCCGGCACGACGACGTCGGCGTCCATGGTGGTCCCCTCGGGCCACACGATCCACGGACGCGTGCCGTCGTCGAGCTCGAGCGTGAAGCAGCCGTTCGCCTCGACCCGCAGGACGCCCTCGACGTCGGTCCGCTCGCCCGGGACCTCCCCGACGCTCTGCTGCGTGGGCGTCCCGAAGCCGGCCTCGCTGCCGGTCCCGCACGCGACGAGCACCAGGACCGTCGCCGCGGCGGCCCCGGCACGCACCGTGCGCCGGGTCCCGTGCGCCCGCGCTCCCGCCCTCACCGCGACCTCCCGCCGACCGACGCGCCGTCGCGCCCGTCGACCGCACCGTAGCCTGGCGGACCGACGCCCGCGGGCGTTCGCCCCCCGATCCACCCCGCAGGGCGCACCGCGCGAGAGGAGCACCGTGACCCACCCGGTGATCGAGACCGACGTCGACGAGACGCTGGTGCGCAGCCTGCTGCGCACGCAGCACCCCGACCTCGCCGACCTGCCGCTGACGCCTGCGGGGACCGGGTGGGACAACGTCCTGTGGCGCCTCGGCGACGACCTCGCGCTGCGGTTCCCCGTCCGGTCGGTGTCCGCGCCGCTCGTCACGCACGAGCAGCGGTGGCTGCCGGTCCTCGCGCCGCGGCTGCCCGTCCGGACACCCGTCCCGGTGCGCGTCGGCGTGCCGGGCGACGGCTACCCGTGGGCGTGGAGCGTCGTGCCGTGGTTCCACGCGCAGCCGGCGTGGAGCACGCCCGTCGCCGACCGCACGGCGTGGGCCGCGGACCTCGCGGACGTGTTCGTGGCGCTGCACCGGCCGGCGCCTCCCGACGCGCCCGGCAACCCGTTCCGCGGCGGCCCGCTGTCCCCCGACACCACGGCGCTGCGCGACCGGCTGGACCGGATCGCGCTCCCCGAGGCCGGCCGGGTGCTCGAGCGGCGTGCCGAGCTCGCCGCCGCCCCCGCGTGGGACGGCCCGGCGTTGTGGCTGCACGGCGACCCGCACCCCGCCAACCTGCTCGTGCGCGACGGCCGGCTGCACGCGCTCATCGACTTCGGCGACGTGACCTCGGGCGACCCGGCGTCGGACCTCGCGACGGCGTGGCTCACGTTCGACGCCGACGGGCGGCGCGCGTTCCGCGAGCGCGTCGACGCGGCGTGCGGCTGGGACGACGCGACGTGGCGACGCGCGCAGGCGTGGGCGCTGCACCTCGCGGTGGTGCTGCTCCAGCACCCGGTCGACCACCCGCACCTCGCGGAGGTCGGACGCGGGGCGCTCGCCGAGGCCCTCGCCGACTGAGCGGTGCGTGTCGGGCCTCGTCCGTACGGTGGCGGGCATGACGACCCTGCCGCTCGGACTTCTCGGTGTGCCGTCCAGTGCCGCCGCCCACGCCCCCGGGCTCGAGCGCGCGCCCGCCGCGCTGCGTGCGGCCGGGCTCGTCGACGCGCTCGGGGCCGCCGGCCGTGACGTGGTGGACCACGGCGACACGACCCCCGCCCGGTGGCGGCACGACGCACCCGCGCGCACCGTCCCGCACGACGTCGACCGCGTCGCCGCCGCCCTCCAGGAGGCGCGCGCCGCGATGGTCGACGTGCTCGCGGCGGGTCACGTGCCGCTCGTCGTGGGCGGCGAGTGCACGGTGATGCTCGCGGTCCTCGCCGCGGCGGCCGACGCCGGCCGCGACCTGGGCGTCGTGTACGTCGACGGCGGGCAGGACCTGCACCTGCCGGGCGACCACACCGACGAGCCGATCGCCGACTCCATGGGCGTGGCGCACGCGCTGGACCTCCCGGGCGCGCACGGCGCGCTCGCCGGGCTCGGCCCGCGTCGCCCGCTCCTGACGGCCGACCGGCTGGCGTTCGTCGGGTACGCGGACGAGGAGGAGGACGTGCACGGACTCGTGCCCGCGACCCGCCTGCCGGCGTCCGTCGTCGGCACCGGGCCCGAGGCCTCCGCGGCGGACGCCGTGCGCGTCGCCGGGCCCGACGGCTTCGTCGTGCACCTCGACGTCGACGTGCTCGACTTCTTCACGCTGCCGCTGGCGGACGTCCCGACGTACGGCCGCGGCCTCACGCCCCCGGTCCTCGCGCGGCTGCTGCGCGCGCTGGTCCGTGCCGACGGCTTCGCGGGCCTCGTCGTCGTCGAGGCCAACCCCGACAGGGACGACGACGCGGGCACGCACCTGCGCGCGCTCGTCGCGCTGCTCGCCGAGGCGCTCGCCGTCGACCCGTGACCTCGCGGCGGCACCCCGCGATACTGGGCCGATGGCCGACCAGCCGAAGACCGTCCCCACCGACGCGGACGTCGTCGCCTTCGTGGACGCCGTCGACCACCCGGTCCGCCGCCGCGACGCCCGCCGCCTGCTCGCGCTGTACGGCCGCGTGACCGGCGAGACGCCACGCCTGTGGGGGCCGTCGATCATCGGGTACGGCCGGTACCACTACCGCTACGCGTCGGGCCGCGAGGGCGACGCGGCCGCCGCCGGCTTCTCGCCGCGCCGCGCGTCGACCACCGTCTACCTCCCGGACGGGTTCGGCGCCCACGCCGACCTGCTGGCGGAGCTCGGACCACACACCACGAGCGTCAGCTGCCTCTACCTCAAGGACCTGGACGCGATCGACCAGACGGTGCTCGAGGAGCTCCTGCGACGGTCCTGGGCGGTCACGACCGCACCCGGCTTCGGGCAGGCGTAGGCCGCCGCCGTGGGCGGCCGGCGCGGTGACCACCCGTGAGCGGTCGCGTGGCGGACCACCGGGTGCCCGTCGCCACGAGCCTGCACCGCTGGGAGTCGCTCACGTCCCTGCACTGGTCGTACCCGCCCCGGGCCGTGGCGCCGCTGCTCCCCGACGGGCTCGAGGTCGACGTGCTCGACGGGCGCGCCTGGGTGGGGCTCACACCGTTCGTCATGCGCGACGTCCGTCTCGGCGCGCTGCCGCCGCCTCGCGCGTGGGCGCGGTTCGTCGAGGTGAACGTCCGCACGTACGTGCGCCACCCCGCGTCTGCGACGGACGGCATCTGGTTCCTCGCGCTGCTCGCCCCGAGCCGGGCGGTGGTCGCGGGCCTGCGGCAGCTGGGGCTGCCCTACGTGCACGCGGCCACGGTCACCGGTCTGCGCACACCGCTGCTGCGCGCGTGCGGTCTGCCGCCGCCGTCCGGTCCCCCGCACGCCCTGTGGTCACGCGGCGTCGGCGTCCCCCGTCCGTCCTTGCCGTGACCGCACGCGGCCGACGGATCACCGGTCCGCGACGGCCCGGGACGGCGACGGGCCGCCTCCCGGAGAGGGAGACGGCCCGTCGGGCGGTGGTCGGCGTCAGCTGACGAGCGACCGCAGCACGTACTGCAGGATGCCGCCGTTGCGGTAGTAGTCCGCCTCGCCGGGGGTGTCGATGCGCACGACCGCGTCGAACTCGACGACGCCGCCGTCGGTCTTCGTGGCCGTGACGTGCACCGTGCGCGGCGTGCGGCCCTCGTTGAGCTCGGTGACGCCCGCGATGTCGAACACCTCCGTGCCGTCCAGGCCGAGGGAGTCCGCGTTCTCGCCCTCGGGGAACTGCAGCGGCAGCACGCCCATCCCGATGAGGTTCGAGCGGTGGATGCGCTCGAACGACTCGGTGATGACCGCGCGGACGCCGAGCAGACGCGTCCCCTTCGCCGCCCAGTCGCGCGACGAGCCCGAGCCGTACTCCTTGCCGCCGAGGACGACGAGCGGCACGCCCGCCTCCTGGTAGGCGACCGACGCGTCGTAGATCGTCGTGTCCTCGCCCGTGAGCAGGTTCTTGGTGAACCCGCCCTCGGTGCCGGGGACGAGCTGGTTGCGCAGGCGGATGTTCGCGAACGTGCCGCGGATCATGACCTCGTGGTTCCCGCGGCGCGAGCCGTAGGAGTTGAAGTCCCGACGCTCGACGCCGTGCTCGGCCAGGTAGACGCCCGCCGGGCTGTCCGCCTTGATCGAGCCCGCGGGGCTGATGTGGTCGGTCGTGACCGAGTCGCCGAGCTTCGCGAGCACGCGCGCGCCGGTGATGTCGGTGACGGGCTCCGGCGTCGCGCCCATGCCCTCGAAGTACGGGGGCTTGCGGACGTAGGTCGACTCGGCGTCCCACTCGAACGTGTTGCCCTCGGGCGTCGGCAGCGAGCGCCACCGCTCGTCGCCGGTGAACACGTCGGCGTAGTCCTCGGTGAACATCTGACGGTCGATCGACGCGTCGATCGTCGCCTGCACGTCCTGCGGCGACGGCCAGATGTCGCGGAGGAACACCTGCTCGCCGGCCTCGGTCGTGCCGAGCGGCTCGTTCTCGAAGTCGAAGTCCATCGTCCCGGCCAGCGCGTACGCGATGACCAGCGGCGGCGACGCGAGGTAGTTCATCTTCACGTCGGGGTTGATGCGCCCCTCGAAGTTGCGGTTGCCCGACAGCACCGAGACGACCGACAGGTCGTGCTCGTTGACCGTCGCCGACACCTCGTCGGGCAGCGGGCCCGAGTTGCCGATGCACGTGGCGCAGCCGTAGCCGACCAGGTGGAAGCCGAGCTTCTCGAGCGACGGCCACAGGCCGGCCTTCTCGTAGTAGTTCGTGACGACCTGCGAGCCGGGCGCCATCGACGTCTTGACCCACGGCTTCGCCGTGAGGCCCTTCTCGACCGCGTTCCGCGCGAGCAGCGCCGCCGCCAGCATGACCGACGGGTTCGACGTGTTGGTGCACGACGTGATCGACGCGATCACGACGTGCCCGTGGTCCAGCTCGGTCCGGGTGCCGTCCGCGAGCGTCACGGGGACGCGCTTGTGCGGGCGGTGGGCCGAGTCGCCGTGCAGCGCGCCCGCGGGTGCGTCGGACGAGTCGGTGTGCGCGCTGGCCGCGATCGGGTCGGACGCCGGGAAGGTCTCCTCGACGGACTCGTCGAGACCGGTGAACGCGGCGGCCTCGTGCGGGTCGACGTAGTCGAGGATCGACGCCGCGAACGACTCCTTGGCCTCGGACAGCTCGATGCGGTCCTGCGGGCGCTTCGGGCCGGCGATCGACGGGACGACCGTCGACAGGTCGAGCTCGAGGTACTCGGAGAAGACCGGCTCCGTGTAGCCCTCGGCCGACGGGTCGTGCCAGAGGCCCTGCTCCTTGGCGTACGCCTCGACGAGCGCCAGCTGCTCCTGCGAGCGGCCGGTCAGGCGCAGGTACTCGATGGTCACGCCGTCGATCGGGAAGATCGCGACCGTCGAGCCGAACTCGGGGCTCATGTTGCCGATCGTGGCGCGGTTCGCGAGCGGCACCGCGGCGACGCCGTCGCCGTAGAACTCGACGAACTTGCCGACGACACCGTGCTGGCGCAGCTGCTGCGTGATGGTGAGCACGACGTCGGTCGCGGTCACGCCCGACGGGATCTGGCCCGTGAGCTTGAACCCGACGACGCGCGGGATGAGCATCGACACCGGCTGGCCGAGCATGGCCGCCTCGGCCTCGATGCCGCCGACGCCCCAGCCCAGGACGCCGAGGCCGTTGACCATCGTCGTGTGCGAGTCGGTGCCGACGCACGTGTCGGGGTAGGCACGACCGTCACGGACCATGACGCCGCGCGCGAGGTACTCGATGTTGACCTGGTGCACGATGCCGGTGCCCGGCGGGACGACCTTGAAGTCGTCGAACGCCGTCTGGCCCCAGCGCAGGAACTGGTAGCGCTCACGGTTGCGCTGGTACTCGAGCTCGACGTTCCGCTCGAACGCGTCGGGGCGTCCCGCGACGTCGATCTGCACGGAGTGGTCGATGACCATCTCGGCGGGCGCGAGCGGGTTGATGCGGGACGGGTCGCCGCCGAGCTCCGCGACGGCCTCGCGCATCGTGGCGAGGTCGACGACGCAGGGCACGCCGGTGAAGTCCTGCATGATCACGCGCGCCGGCGTGAACTGGATCTCGGTGTCGGGCTGCGCGTTCGGGTCCCAGCCGGCGAGCGCGCGCACGTGGTCGGCGGTGATGTTCGCGCCGTCCTCGGTGCGGAGCAGGTTCTCCGCGAGGACCTTGAGGCTGAACGGCAGGCGCTCCAGACCGGGGACCGCCGCGAGGCGGTAGACCTCGTACGAGGCGTCACCGACCTCGAGGGTTCCCTTCGATCCGAAGCTGTCGACGCTGCTCACGTGGTGCTCCTTCGCTGGGCGAGTCTGCCCGGGGATGGGGGTCACCCAGGCGGCAGGACGGTGCGACCTCCCAGCCTACGGCGGCTCGGGTCGCGAATTATCTCGACGTCAAGATACATGCTCGACACGGCTCGGCGCACCTCCGTCCACGCTCCGGGCGCGTCGCCCGGACCGACATGCCGCGGCCCCCGTCACCGGTCCGGCGACGGGCCGGACCACGACGGGGGCCGACGGGCCGCGCGGTCGGTCAGGTCGTCCCGGACGCCTTCTTCTCGGCCTCCAGGGCGTCGAGCGCCTTGCGCTCCGCCTCCACGGCCCGCTCGTGCGCGCGCGGGTCGTAGTCGGGCGTGCCCTGCTTGTGGAGCTCCTGCGTCGCCAGCCGGCTCGCTTCCGCCAGGCGGTGCGCCGCGTCCTTCTCGGTCACGGGTGCCTCCCTCCGCCGGGCCGCCGCGGTCCGGCTCCCGCCCACGCTAGCGCTGGTCAGCGCGGCCGTCGCGGCGGCGTGCGGCTCAGCGCGACAGGACGGCGACGGCCTCGACGTGGTGGGTCATCGGGAACAGGTCGTACCCCTGGACGTCGACCAGCCCGTAGCCCGCGCCCCCGAACAGCGCGACGTCACGCGCGAGCGCGGCCGGGTCGCACGCCACGTACACGACGCGCTCGGGACGCAGCGCGGTGATCGCGTCGACGACGCGGCGACCGGCCCCGGCGCGCGGCGGGTCGAGCACGACCGCGTCGGCGTGCACGACGTCCGAGTCGGCGTCCTGCGTGCCCGCGAGGACGCGCGCGACGTCGCCCGCGTGCAGCTCGACGTTCGGCCGGTCGTGCACGTTGCGCCGCGCGTCCCGCACCGCGCGCGCGTCGCCCTCGACCGACACCACCTCGCCGTCGGCGACCGCGTCCGCGAGCGGGAGCGTGAACAGGCCCGCGCCCGCGTACAGGTCCAGCACGGTCGCCCCGGTCACGTCGCCCAGGCCGGCCAGCACGGCGTCGACCAGGACGCCCGGAGCCTCGCGGTGCACCTGCCAGAAGCCCGCGGCCGCGACGCGGTACGTGTGCGCCGCGTCCCCGCGTCGCACCTCCTCGCGCACCGCCGCCCGGGCGTTCGGACGCGGGTCGACGCGACCGCGCGACAGGTCGAACGGCGCGCCGTCGAGCAGGACCACGGGCGTGTCCCCGCCGGCCGGCGCGACCGCCTCGACCCGCGCACCGGCGGTCCAGCGCCGGTCGAACAGCCCGAGCGCCTCGATCCGCTCGGTCGCGAGCGGCATCCCGGTCAGCGCGTGCACGTCGTGCGACCGGTGCCCCCGCATGCCCGCACGGCCCTCGGCGTCGGCGACGAGGTCGATGCGCGTGCGCCAGTGCAGCCCGCCGCGCTCGTCGTCGCCGGGTGCCGCGTGCACCGGCACGGACCGCTCGTCGCGCGCGAGCCGCCGCAGCTGCTCCTCGAGCACCGCCTGCTTCCACGCCCGCTGCGCGGGCAGCGCGACGTGCGCGAGCTCGCCACCGCCCACACCGCCCGCACCGGCCTCCGGCCACGCGGACGCGACCCGGTCGGCCGACGCGTCGAGCACCTCGACCGCGTCCGCGCGCCAGAACTTCGCGGTCTCCACCGCGTCCGTCAGCCGCGCACGCACGTGTTCGCCCGGCAGCGTGTGCCGCACGAACACGACGCGGCCCTCGTGCCGCGCGACGCAGTGCCCGCCGTGCGCGACCGGCCCGACCTCGAGCTCCACGACCGCGCCCACGGTCTCCGTCGTCTCAGTAACCACGCGGCACCGTACCCCGCACCGGGTCCTCGAGACCCGTCTGCCCCTCCGTCGAGGCGAGCTGCCACGGCACCGACGCCACCACCACACCGGGGGTGAACAGCAGACGCCCCTTGAGCCGCAGCGCGCTCTGGTTGTGCAGCAGCTGCTCCCACCAGTGCCCGACGACGTACTCGGGGATGTAGACGACGACGAGGTCGCGCGGGCTCTCGCGACGGATCGAACGCACGTACGTGAGCACCGGCCGCGTGATCTCGCGGAACGGCGAGTCCAGCACGCGCAGCGGCACGGGCAGGTTCATCGACTCCCACTGCGCGCGCAGCGCGTCGACGTCCTCCGGGTCCACGCCCACCGTGACGGCCTCGAGCAGCTGCGGCCGCGACGCCCGGGCGTAGGCGAGCGCGCGCATCGTCGGCCGGTGCAGGTGCGACACGAGCACGATCGCGTGCACGCGGCTCGGCAGCGCCCGGTGCGCGTCGGCGTCCTCGCCGAGCGCGAGCTCGGCGCGCACGTGCTGGTAGTGCTTGCTGATGCCCTTCATGAGCACGTACACCGCGACCATCGCGAGGATCGCGATGTACGCGCCGTGCGTGAACTTCGTGATCAGCACGATGACGAGCACCGTGGCCGTCATGCCGAGGCCGATCGTGTTGATGACCCGGGACCGCTTCATCGTCGCGCGGACCGACGGGTTGGGCTCGGTGCGCAGCGCACGCGTCCAGTGCCGCACCATGCCCGTCTGGCTCACGGTGAAGGACACGAACACGCCGACGATGTACAGCTGGATGAGCCGCGTGACCTCGGCGTCGAACGCCCAGATCAGCGCGATCGCCGCGGCCGCCAGCGTGACGATGCCGTTGGAGAACGCCAGCCGGTCGCCGCGCGTGTGCAGCTGGCGCGGCAGGTACCCGTCGCGCGCCAGGATCGACCCGAGCACCGGGAAGCCGTTGAACGCGGTGTTGGCGGCGAGCACCAGGATCAGGCCCGTCACCACCGAGACCAGCACGAACATCACCGGGACGCCCTGGAACACCGAGTCCGCGAGCTGGCTGATCACGGGGTGCTGCACGTAGTCGTCGCCGACCGGCACGCCGTTCTCCAGCAGCTGCACCGAGGGGTCCTCGGCGAACCGCACCTGCGTCGCCTGCGCGAGCAGCAGGATGGACATGATCATGACGATCGAGAGCCCGCCGAGCAGCGCGAGCGTCGTCGCCGCGTTCTTGGACTTGGGCTTCTTGAACGCCGGGACGCCGTTGCTGATGGCCTCGACACCCGTCAGCGCCGCACAGCCCGACGCGAAGGCGCGCAGGATGAGGAAGAAGCCGGCCAGGCCCGCGAGACCTTGGTCGAACCCCGCCTCGGGCGCGACGTCGAACCCCGCGCTCTCCGACAGCGGGAGCGTGCCGGAGAAGTAGCGGATGGCGCCGAACAGCGCGAGCGACCCGATCGCGAACATGAAGAGGTACACCGGGATCGCGAACGCGCTCCCCGACTCCTTGACGCCGCGCAGGTTCGCGATGGTCAGCAGCACCACCAGCCCGATCGCGAACGCGGCCTCGTGCCCGCGCAGGGGCGGGAACGCCGTGGCGGCGTACTGCGCACCCGACGAGATGGACACCGCGACCGTGAGCACGTAGTCGACCAGCAGCGCGCTCGCGACCGTCACACCCGCGTTCGGGCCCAGGTTGGTGTTCGCGACCTCGTAGTCGCCGCCGCCCGACGGGTAGGCGTGCACGTTCTGCCGGTACGACGCGACCACCGTGATCATCACGACCACGACCGCGAGACCGACCCACGGGGAGATGACGAGGGCCGAGAGCCCGGCCAGCGACAGCGTCAGCAGGATCTCGTCGGGCGCGTACGCGACCGACGAGAGGGCGTCCGACGCGAACACCGGCAGGGCGATCCGCTTCGGCAGGAGCGTGTGGCCGAGGCGGTCGCTCCGGACGGGGCGTCCGAGGACGAGTCGCTTGGCGGCATCCGCGAGATCCGACACGATGTCTGATGCTAGGCCCGCCGTGACCCCGCAGCACCATCCGGTGGTCCCGCAGGTCGTCGGCTCACCGGGACGGCGTCACGGGTATAGCGTGACGCCCTGTGCACTTCGTGATCATGGGCTGCGGCCGTGTCGGCGCGTCGCTCGCGCAGTCGCTCGAGGACAACGGCCACTCGGTGGCGGTCGTCGACCAGAACCCCGACGCGTTCCGCCGGCTCGACGCGGACTTCGGCGGCAACAAGGTCACCGGCATGGGCTTCGACCGCGACACCCTCACCCAGGCGGGCATCGAGGACGCGTTCGGCTTCGCCGCGGTGTCCGACGGCGACAACTCGAACATCCTCGCGGCGCGCGTCGTGCGCGAGACGTTCGGGATCGACAACGTCGTCGCCCGCATCTACGACCCGCACCGCGCCGAGATCTACCAGCGGCTCGGCATCCCGACCGTCGCGACCGTCCGCTGGACCGCGCACCAGGTGCTGCGGCGGCTTCTGCCGATGGGCGCGACCGACGAGTACCGCGACCCCTCGGGCCAGATCCAGCTGGCCCAGGTCGACGTCCACGACGGCTGGATCGGGCGCCCGCTGCGCGTGCTCGAGGAGGCCGCGGGCGTGCGCATCGCCTACCTCACCCGCTACGGCGACGGCGTGCTGCCGGCGCCGGACACCGTCCTGCAGGAGAACGACATCGTGCACGCGCTGTACCGGGCCGACGACGCGGCCTTCGTCGAGCGGACCCTCACGCACGCCCCGGCGGTGACCGAGTGAGGGTCGTCATCGCGGGTGCCGGCTCGGTCGGCCGCTCGATCGCGCGCGAGCTCCTCGGGCACGACCACGAGGTCACGCTCATCGACCGGCAGCCGTCCGCGATGCGCGTCGCGCAGGTCGCCGACGCCGACTGGCTGCTCGCCGACGCGTGCGAGCTGCCGACGCTGCGCGAGGTCCGCGCCGACGAGTGCGACGTCGTCGTGGCCGCGACGGGCGACGACAAGGCGAACCTCGTGATCTCGCTCCTCGCGAAGACCGAGTTCGGCGTGCCGCGCACGGTCGCGCGCGTCAACAACCCGAAGAACGAGTGGATGTTCGACGAGGCGTGGGGCGTCGACGTCGCCGTGTCGACGCCGCGCATCATGACGGCGATGGTCGAGGAGGCCGTGACCGTCGGCGACCTGGTCCGGATCTTCACGTTCCACCAGTCGCGCGCGGACATCCTCGAGATCACGCTGCCCGACGACTCGCCGCTCGCGGGCGTCCGCCTCGGTCAGATCGACTGGCCCGCCGACACGGTGCTCGCGTGCATCGTGCGCGACGCGCGCCCGATCGCCCCCAGCCCGGACGACACCCTCGAGGGGCGCGACGAGCTGCTGTTCGTCACGGGTCGTGACGCGGACGAGAAGGCGCTCGACCTGCTCCTGACCCGCGGACCAGCAGCCAGCTGATCCACAGGGCCAGCGCGAACAGCGGCACGCCCATCAGCAGCTTCGCGGTGCCCAGCCATGCGACCTCGGCCGACAGGTAGAGCGGCACCTGCACGCCGAGCCGCAGCGCGAACACGATGATGAGGGGCCACGTCGCGAGCGTGTAGCGCCGCCGCAGCTCGCGGTCCTGCCGCCACGCGACCGCCGCGGACCAGGACCCGCCCGCGACGGGCCCGTCCTTCGCGAACAGCCCGGCGACGATGCCCACGAGCGGCCACCCCACCAGCACCGAGACGAGCGTCCCGACGAGGTACGCGACGTTGGTCCACAGGCCGTACGCGAAGTAGTCCTCCGCCTGGCCGGTGCGCACGGCCCAGAACACGCCGATGCCGACGCCGACGACGCCTGCGAAGGCCTGCGTGACCGGGGTGCGCTGCACGAGCCGCGCGACGACGGCCACGAGGGCGGCCGCGCCGGCCGCGATCAGCGCGGGCGTCATGCGCTGCCCGGAGACCAGGTAGACGACCACGAACAGCAGCCCGGGCGCGACCGACTCGACGATCCCGCGGACGCCGCCCATGGCGTCGAGCGCGGAGAACTCGTCGGCCGTCACGGCCCGCAGGCCGCGCGCGGTGCCGCCCTCCTCGGGCTGGACGACGTCGTCGACGACGTCGAGGGGCCGCTCCGCGGCGGCCGGGTCGGCGGCGTGCCGCGGTTCCTCCGTCACGTCACTCCCCCGGCCGCGGACGCAGCTCGTACTTGGGGTTGAACACCGTGCGCCGGCCGTCGACCTGGCACACGAGTCCCTCGATGCGCACGCGGCGACCGGGCGCGATGCCGGCGATCTCGCGGCGGCCGAGCCACACCAGGTCGAGCGTGCCGCTGCCGTCGTACAGCTCGGCCTCGAGCGCGGGCACGCCCTCGCGCGGCCGCAGCACGACCGAACGGATCACGCCCGACACGCTCGCGCGCGTGCGGTTGGTGAGCTTCTCGACCGGCGTGCAGCCGACCGACCGCAGGGCGTCGGCGCGCTCCTCGTCGGCCTCGATCTCGGCCTGCGACGCGACGACCTTGCGCATGCGCTCCTTGAGCGTCATCGGATCTCCGTGATCTCCGGTCCGCGGGTCAGCGGGTCGAACGTGGGCTTCTCGGTCGCGGGCTCGGCCGGGGCCTGCGACGGGCCGGGGAGCTTGAGGGCGAGCAGGTCGCGCGGCGGGCGGGCCTCGGTGCCGCGCACGACGACGATGCGGGCGAACAGCTGCTCGAGCGCCTCCGCGGCGCCCGGCTCGACGGCGCCCTTGCCGGTGATGACGCCGCGCAGGAACCAGCGCGGCCCGTCGGCACCGATGAAGCGTGCCGGACGGTGGCCGGTCCGGCCCTCGGGCGTCTTGACGGGGAGCCGCGCGAGCAGCTCGCGGCCGAACGGCCCCGGGATGTCGTCGACGGACCCGCCCTGGGTGGTCACCGACTCGGCGATCTCCTCGCGGATCTCGTCCCAGATGCCCTCGGAGCGCGGTGCGGCGAACGCCTGGACCTGCAGCGACGAGCCGTCCAGGAGCACGGACGCGGCGGACACCACGTTCGTCGCCTTGTCGATCTCCATGCGCAGCTCCATGCCCGGCAGCCCGGGCAGGCGGATCGCGCCGAGGTCCACGCGCGGGATGTCGTCGGTGACCTCCGCCTCGTCCCACGGCCCCGTGGTGCGGGCGGGTGCCGACGGCTCCGCGTCGCCCGGCTCGTCGAGCGGGACGGACTCGGTCTCGACCACCTCGTCGGCGGCCGTGTCCTTGCCGCCGCGTCGGAACAGACCCACGACACTCTCCTCCCGGCGCACCCGTGCGCGCCGTCACTCTCGACAGTAGTCCTGCGCCGGACCGCGACCTAGTCGGTCCCGGCGGCGTCCCGGCACCGGTCAGCCCGTGTGCGCGGCCTTCCAGCCACCGCTCGACCCGAACCCGCCGTCGCCGCGGTGCGACCCCGGCAGGTGCTCGACCTCGACGAACCGCGCGCGCTCGACGCGCTGCACCACGAGCTGCGCGACCCGGTCGCCACGGTGCAGCTCGAGCGCGTGCTCGACGTCGGTGTTGAGCAGCGTCACCGCGATCTCGCCGCGGTAACCCGCGTCGACCGTGCCGGGCGCGTTGACGATCGTGAGGCCGTGCTTGGCGGCGAGCCCGGACCGCGGGTGGACGAACGCCGCGTAGCCGTCCGGCAGCGCGATCGCGACGCCCGTCGGGACGGTCACCCGACCCTGCGGCGGGACGACCACGTCGACGCGCGTCACGAGGTCCGCGCCGGCGTCACCCGGGTGCGCGTACGACGGTGCGGGCAGGTCCGGGTCGAGCCGGAGGAGCAGCACCTCGACGGGGGGTTCGGCGGTCACGGGGCCCGACCCTACCTCCCCGGGATGGGATGCTGGGGGCATGCCTGGCACCGCTCCGCGTCCGTCGTCCGCGCCCGTCCCGGGACCGGTCTGGTCGGAGCGGCTGTGGCTCGGTCCGTGGGGTTGGACGCTCCTCGTGGCGTTCACCCTCATGCTCGGGGTGGTGCTGCTGCCCGTCGACGCCGTGCTCGCGGTCGTCGTGGCGCTCGTCGCCCTCGCAGGCGGCCTCACCGCCGCCGTGCTGCTCACGCCGACGGTCTCGGTGCGCGACGGCGTGCTGCGCGCGGGTCGCGCGCACATCCCGCTCACGCTGCTGGGCGACGTCACGGTCCTCGACGCGGACGCGCTCCGGACGGAGCTCGGCCCGCGCCTCGACGCGCGCGCGCACGTGTGCCTGCGCGGGTGGGTGCGCAGCGGCGTGCGCGTGGAGCTGACGGACCCCGCCGACCCCACGCCGTACTGGCTGGTGTCGTCGCGCCGCCCCGACGAGCTCGCGCGGGCGATCACGGTCGGCGCGCAGGCGCGCTGACCGCTCCCCCGGCGTCCCCCGGAGGTCGACCGTCCCCTCGACGGTCGGCCCCGCTCGTCTCCCCCTCGGCGACGGGCAGGGCGGGGTCGGCCGGCCACCCGCGACGCGGGGGCCGGCCGAACGGCTCAGCGCAGACTCACGCGGCGCACTCGGAGCACACCGGTGCCCCGTTGCGCTCGTAGGCGAGCTGGCTGCGGTGGTGCACCAGGAAGCAGCTCGAACAGGTGAACTCGTCCGCCTGCCGGGGAAGGACGCGGACCGAGAGCTCCTCGCCCGACAGGTCCGCACCCGGCAGCTCGAAGCCTTCGGCGGCCTCGGTCTCGTCCTCGTCCACCACGCCCGAGTTCTTGTCCGAGCGCCGGGCCTGGAGCTCCTGGAGCGAGTCCTCGCTCAGGTCCTCCTCGGTCTTGCGCGGGGCGTCGTAGTCGGTAGCCATGAGTGGCGTCACACTCCGTCGTCAGATGGATTCTCGTACGCGGGATCAATGCACCGGTGACGGGATTTGTTCCCCACGCGCGGAGGATTGTGCACCACATCTGCCCCGAGTGCGAACACGGACGCGCGACCACATTCGCGCAGGCGTTTGCGGGAGCGTTTTCACCCGTCGCTGTCGGCGTCGAGCAGCTCGAGGAGGGCGCGCAGCTCGGCCACCCGCCCGGCCGCCCCGGCCACCGTCATCTCGGTGCCGGCCGGGCGTCCGCGCAGGCCGGTGACCTGCAGACCCGCCTCCTGCGCGACGAGCGACGCCGCCGCGAGGTCCCAGGGGGCGAGACCCCGCTCGTAGTACAGGTCGAGGTGGCCCGCGGCGAGATTGCAGATGTCGAGCGCGGCCGAGCCGATGCGACGGATATCACGTACTCGGGGCAACAGGTCTGCGAGCACGCGCGCCTGCGCGCGACGTCGCGTCGCGAGGTATCCGAACCCGGTGCCGACGAGGCACCCCGCGAGCGCCGGCGGGTCCTCGGCCCGCAGCGCGCGACCGTCCAGGGTCGCCCCCAGCCCGAGACCCGCGCGGAACGTCCGGCCGTCGGTCGGCGCGTGCACGCACGCCGCGACCACCGTCCACGTCGCGGGGTTCGGCGCGCGGCCGTCGTCCCCCGCCGGGCCGACGACCGCGGCGACCGACACCGCGTAGGCGGGCAGGCCGTAGAGGTAGTTGACGGTGCCGTCGATCGGGTCGACGACCCATGTCACGCCCGACGTGCCGAGCACGTACCCCTGCTCCTCGCCGAGGATGCCGTCGTGCGGCCGCAGCTCGGCGAGCCGCCGGCGCAGCAGGTCCTCGGAGGCGAGGTCCATGGCCGTCACGACGTCCTCGGGGCTGCTCTTCGTCGCCGCCACCGCGACACGCTCGGGCCGCCCCTCGTGGATCAGGCGGCCGGCCTCCCGAGCGAGGCGCTCGGCGACCTCGACGAGCTGGGCGACGACGTCGGTGGTCAGCGGCAGGTCCCGGGGGGCGTCCATCCCGCCCATCCTGCCCGCCGACGAGGGCGGCCGCACCGGGCGTCCGCGAGGCGAGGCGCGGCTCACCGTCCCGGATCCACCCGCCGGGCGCCCGGAGGTGGCAGTCTCTTCCCGAGGTACCGGGAGGTCGAATGGGTGAGCTCGAGCTGGAGGGTCTGCACGAGGACGGCGAGCATCTCGTCCTCGTGGGCCCGGGGGGCGAACGGTTCCGTCTGCGCATCGACGAGCCGCTGCGTGCGGCCGTGCGCCGGGACCGGCCGCAGCTCGAACAGCTGCGTGCCGAGAGCGCGGGGACGCTGAGCCCGCGGGAGATCCAGGCGCGGATCCGTGCGGGCGCGACGACGCAGGAGGTCGCGGACGCGTCCGGCCTGCCCGTCGAGCACGTCCGCCGCTACGAGGGCCCGGTGCTGGCAGAGCGCGAGTACGTCGCCGAGCAGGCGCGTGCGACGCGCGTCGGCCGTGACGCGGGCGCGCCGACGCTCGGGGACCTCGTCACGGACCGGCTCGCGGCCCGCGGCGTCGACCTCGCGTCGCTCGCGTGGGACTCGGCGCGCGAGCCGTCCGGCCCGTGGGTCGTGCTCGCGCGCTTCCGGGTCGGCGACACCGCGCACGAGGCCCGCTGGACGTTCGACGCGGCGCGGCGCACGGTCGTGGCCGACGACGACGAGGCGCGCTGGCTCTCCGAGACGGAGCTCCCGGACGAGCCCGTCTCGCGCCGTCATCTCGCGGCCGTCCGTGACGTCGTGTTCGACTTCCGCGACGACGGGACGCTCACGGGCGCGGACGCGCCCGAGCCCGAGCCCGAGCCCGAGCCCGACCCGCAGCAGGACACGCACGACCTCCTCGACGAGCTGCGCACCCGACGCGGCGTGCGGCAGAACCTCGACCTCGACGTCGACGACGAGGAGTTCGAGGGCTTCGGCCCCCAGCACGCGTTCGACTTCGGCCGCGACGACGCGGACGTTCCGGGGGCGCACCCGCTCGACGCCGACCCGCTCACGGAGGCCGTCGTGCTGCGCAGGCCGGCACCCGAGCCGGAGCCGGAGCCCGTGGTGCCCGCGTCCGTGGCGCCCGCGGTGCCGGTCGACGACGAGTCGCCCGTCGAGCCTGCCGAGCGGCCCCGCACCCGCAAGGGGCGCGCGAAGGTGCCGAGCTGGGACGAGATCGTGTTCGGCGCCAAGCCGGAGTGACCCGCCCCCGCGGTCGCGTTCCCGCCTGACGCGCGGGTCAGGCGCCCACGCCGAGCGTGCCCTGCGCCGACGAGAGCGTCGCGACCGACGGTGACGCAGCGCGCGCGGTCGCGGCGGTCATCCGTCGCATGTGGTGCCGACGGCACAGCACCTCGTACGCGACCTCGCCGCTCGCGGCTGCGACGTCGCCGACGACCACCTGGGCGCCTTCGACGACCATGACGCCGTCGACCGTGCGGGCGTTGTGGGTCGCGCGCGCGCCGCACCAGCACAGCGCCTTGACCTGGAGCACCTCGACGCGGTCGGCGAGCTCGACGAGCCTGGCGGAGCCGGGGAACAGCCGTGCACGGAAGTCGGTCGAGATCCCGAACGTGTACACGTCGACCTCGAGCTCGTCGACGACGCGTGCGAGCTGCTCGACCTGCGTGGCGGTGTAGAACTGCGCCTCGTCGGCGATGAGGTAGTCCACCGGCTGCCCCTGCGTGCGCCGCTCGATGACCTCGGCCCAGAAGTCGGTCGCGTCACCGACCTCGGCGGCGTGCTGCACGAGACCGAGGCGCGACGAGATGGTCGCCGCACCGGCCCGGTCGTTGCGCGTGAACAGCACACCGTCGCGCCCGCGCGCGGCGTGGTTGTGGTGCATCTGCAGCGCGAGCGTGGACTTGCCGCAGTCCATCGTTCCCGAGAAGAAGACGAGCTCCGCCACGGTCAGGAGCCTTTCTGCACGACGAGGAACGGGACGAGCATCTCGTGCCGGGTGAGCGACCCGTGCACGCCGACGAGGTCGAGCGACGCGGGCGTCTGCGTCGCGGAGTCGACGACGGTCGCACGGCCGGTCATGGCGACGACCACGTCGCCGAGGACGCGCCGCGCGCGCTCCCCCACGGGCCCGAACCAGCCGGCGTCGACGGCGGTCTCACGCGTGACGACGACGGCCGCGTCGCCGAGCGTGCCGCGCCACCGCTCGGCGACGGCGTCGGCGTCGGCCCCCGGTCGCAGGTGCAGGTGCGACGCGCGCGGCTCCCCCGCGACGAGCGCGACGTCGGCGGACAGCACGGGGTGCGTCGCGACGTCCCAGCGTGCGGTGCGGTCGACGTCGACCATGCCGTGGTCGGCGGTGACGACGAGCAGCGTGCCGTGGGGCAGGCTGCGCGCGAGCCGGCCGAGCTCGGCGTCGAGCTCCGCGAGCGCGTCGCCCCACTGCCACGACCCCCAGCCGTGGTGGTGGCCCGCCTTGTCGACGTCACCCCAGTAGAGGTAGGTGAGTCCCGGTCGTCGCAGCGCGTCGAGCGTCGCGTCGACCCGGTCGGCGAGCGACTCGGCCACGCGGTAGGTCGCGCCGCGCAGCGCCGCCTCGGTCAGGCCGGACCCGGCGAAGCGCGCGGGACCGACGCTCGTGACGCTCGCACCGGCCGCCACGAGCCGCTCGAAGACCGTGGGCTCCGGCTGCCACTCGCGGGCCGGCGGCAGGTCGGTCCACGACACGAGGTTCCCGAGCCGTCCGGTCCCGGGGTCGCGGACGGTGTAGCCGAGCATCGCGGTGGTGCCGGGCCCGGCCCCGACGCCGAGGCTGCCGATCGCGGTCGCCGTCGTCGACGGGAACGTGCTGACGAGCGGCGCGGACTCGCGGACCAGCCCGCGCAGGAACGGGGCGTGTCCCGCGCGCTCGCTCAGGTTCACGTGGCCGAGCCCGTCGACGAGCACGAGGCACACCCGGTCGGCGCGCGGCAGCCCGAGGAGGCCGGCGTCCGACGACGGCGCGTGGCCGAGCACGCCCGCGAGCGCGGGCAGCAGCGAGGGCAGGGCGGGGTGCTCGCCGCCGGGCAGCACGAGGTCCGCGTCGACGGGCAGCTCGACGAGCCGCGACGGCGGCCCGGGCGGACGCGTCATCGACCGTGGGCGCTGGCCGCGGACAGCTGGCGCGCGAACGCGGCGGCGGCACGCACGGAGTCGACGCCCTCGGCGGCCGCGCTCACGCGCACCACGACGTCGTCGGGCGTGAGCGTGCCCGTCAGGCCGTGGTCCGCCTCGCAGGCCGGGTCGCCGCACGTCGCCGGCTCCAGGTCGACGCGGGACACCGCGCCCCAGCCGATCGCGAGCGTGAGCTCGGTCGGCGGCGTCCCCGCGCGGTGCCGCTCCGGCTCGGGCATCACGTGCGTGAGGGCCACCGAGCGGAGCTCGGCGAGCGGCACCGCCTCGGTGGTCGCGGACGCGCTGGGCGACGGGTTCTCCGAGTCGGCGGCCTGGTCGTCGACGTGCGCGACGACGAGCCGTGAGGGGGTGAGCACGAGGACCGTCACGTGGCGGCGGACCTCGGACGCGTCGAACGTCGTCTCGGGGTGGACGAGGTGGGCGACCACGGGCTCGTCCGCGAGCGCCACGCCGAGGACGTCGGCCACGAGCTCCGGGTAGTAGCCGGCGCGGTGCAGGTCGTCGCGCAGGTCGTCAGAAACTGCTGGCACGGCGCCCATCCTCCCACCGACGCGGGGGTGCGTGCGGCGGTCACGCACGGGGCAGCCGCCGCGTGGAGTCCGCCCGGTCGGCGGGTGCGAGCGTCGCGCGCGCACCGAGCACCACCGCGCCGTGCTCGGAGACCACGACGGGGTTGAGCTCGAGCGAGCGCAGCCCGGGCAGGTCGTCGGCGAGGACGGAGACGCGCGCGATGACATCCTCGAGGGCCGCGACGTCGACGGCCGGCAGCCCGCGGTAGCCGAACAGGCGCGGGGCGGCGCGTGCCGAGCGCACGAGCTCGGCGACGTCGACGTCGGTGAGCGGCGGGACGCCGTAGGCCACGTCCCCGAGCAGGTCGGACGCGTCGCCCGACAGCCCGAAGCTGATGATCGGGCCGAAGAGCGGGTCCTCGGTGGACCGCACGACGCACGCGGAGCCGTGCGGCGCCATCGCCTGCACCTCGAGCGGCGCACCGTCGCCGTGCAGCCGGTGGGCGGCCCCGAGCGCGAGCACCTGGGCGACGTCGGAGCGCAGCTCGGCCTCGTCGGCGACGTCGAGCCGGACACCGCCGAGGTCGGCGCGGTGCCGCAGCGCGGGCACGGTCGTCTTGAGCGCGACGGGCCAGCCGATCCGCTCGGCGACCTCGACCGCCTCGTCGGCGTCGTGCACGGGGAACGACGGGAGCAGGTGCACGCCGACGGTCGCGAGCAGCGCCGACGTGCGCGCGACGTCGAGGTCGACGGTCCCCTCGGGTGCGACGCCGGGCGGCCAGCGGGTGACGTCGGTGTCCTCCGCGCGCCGGGGGGCCGCCTCCGCGAGCCAGCCGGCGACGAGCCGTCGCGCGGCGCGCGTGTCGACCCCGTCGGGGTGCAGCGGCCGGCCGTGGTCCGTCGCGCGCCACCGCGCGTAGCGCGACGCGTGGCCGAGCGCGAGCGCCGCGTCCTCGGGCGTGCTGTACGCGGGCACGGTCCACGCCCGGCCGTCGGCGTCGAGGGCCGTGAGCTCGGGCGTCACGCCGTGCAGGCCGAGCACCGACGCGACGGTCGTGCGTCCGGTGCGCGCGGCGGCGGCCGCGACCTCGCGCGGCAGGGTGTCGCCGACCGACCCCAGCGTGGGGATCCGCACGACGACGACGACGTCCGTGGTCGGGTCGTCGTAGACCGCGGCGACCGTCGCACGGATCTCGTCGTCGTCCGCGTCCTCGGCGAGGAGCGCGACGTGACCCGAGAGCACGAGCCCGCCCGCGGACACCGCCTCCGCGACGAGCGCGGCGACCGACGCGGACGACGCGAGGACCGCGACGCGGCGACCCCGGGGCAGCGGCTGGTGCGCGAGCAGCTGCGCGACGTCGAGCATCTGGTGCGTGTTGTCGACGCGGATGACCCCGGCCTGGCGCATGACCTCGGTGAGCGTCCGGGGCGGCGCGTACGTGGGCCGCACGGCGTGCCCGGGCGGGACGACGTGGCCGGACCGGCCCGCGGTGACCACGACGACCGGCTTCACGGACGACAGACGTCGCGCGACGCGGGAGAACTTGCGCGGGTTGCCGATCGACTCGAGGTACAGCCCGACCACGTCGGTGCCGTCGTCGTCGGCCCAGAACTGCATGAGGTCGTTGCCGGAGACATCGGCGCGGTGCCCGGCGGAGACGAACTCCGCGAGGCCGATCCCCCGGCGCTGCACCGCGCGGACGAGCGCGACGGCGAGCGGCGCGGACTGGCAGAACAGCCCGACGCGGCCCGGCAGCGGCGGGTCGCCCTCGAGCGACGCGTTGAGCAGCCCGTCGGGCCCGGCGGCGAGCACGCCGTAGGACGCGGGACCGACGATGCGGATGCCGGCCGCGTGCGCGACGCGCAGCAGGGTGCGCTGGCGTGCGAGCCCGTCGGCGCCCGTCTCGGCGAAGCCGGTCGACAGCAGCACGACCCCCCGGACCCCGAGCGGCACCAGGCCGCGCACGACCTCGGTGGCGCGCTCGGGCGGCACCGCGACGACCGCGAGCGGGACCGGCCGCGGCACCTCGGCGAGGCCGGGGTGCGCGTGCGCGCCCGCGACGACGCCCTCGACGCCGACCGTGTGCACCGTCGCGCCGCCCCCGGCGACGAGGTTGGCGGCGGCCCGGGCCGCCTGCCGGCCGGCGAGCGTGCGCCCCTCGTCCGGCCCGGGGCCGACGACCACGACGGTGCTGGCCTCGAGCAGCTCGCGCACCGAGCGGGCTTCGGCCCGGTGCTCGCGGTCGGCGATCACGGCGAGCGACCGGTCCGTCGGGTCGATGTCGAAGCCGACGGACACGACGCCGTCCTCGGTCTGCTGCGTGACCGCGTACCCGGCCTCGCGGAACACCGCGATCATCCGGCCGTTCTGGGGCAGCACGTCCGCGACGAACCGTCGCACGCCGCGCTCGCGGGCCGCGGCGGCGAGGTGCTCGAGGAGCACCGACCCGATGCCGCGGCCCTGGTGCGCGTCGGAGACGTTGAACGCGACCTCCGCCTCCTCGGGCGCCTCGCCGACGAGCCGGTCGTAGCGCGCGACGCCGATGATGTGCTCGGCGCCGTCGGCGTCGGCGGCGACCGCGACGAGCGCGACCCGGTCGACGTGGTCGACGTTGACGAGCCGGTGCAGGTCCCGGTCGGGCAGCCGCTCGAGGTGCGCGAAGAACCGCAGGTAGGTGGACCGCTCGGACTGCGCGACGTGGAACGCCTGCAGCGCGTCCGCGTCGCTCGGGCGGATGGGCCGGACGTGCGTCGTCGACCCGTCGGACAGCACGACGTCCGCCTCCCACGCGGCGGGATAGCGGGCGGGCGCCGCGTCCTCGTCGACGTCTGCCATGCACGCCAGGCTATCCGGGCGGGGCGCTGCGCCGTGCGCACCCGCGTGCCGTGCCCGCGACGCGCCCCGGACGGGCGACAATGGGCGGCGCACATCCCGCACCGGACCGAGGAGCACTCCCGCATGGCGCGTCGCCCCGCGACCCCGAACCTCCCTCCCGAGGACCTCGTCGAGCGCATCGTCGACATCGACGTCGCGTCCGAGATGGAGGGGTCGTTCCTCGAGTACGCGTACTCGGTCATCTACTCGCGGGCGCTCCCCGACGCCCGCGACGGGCTCAAGCCCGTGCAGCGGCGCATCCTGTTCCAGATGGCCGACATGGGCCTGCGCCCCGACCGGCCGTACGTGAAGTCGGCGCGCGTCGTCGGCGAGGTCATGGGGAAGCTGCACCCGCACGGCGACGCCCCGATCTACGACGCGATGGTCCGTCTGGCGCAGGCGTTCGCGCTGCGCCTGCCGCTCGTCGACGGGCACGGCAACTTCGGCTCGCTCGACGACGGCCCCGCCGCCCCCCGGTACACCGAGGCGCGGCTCGCGCCGTCCGCGACGGCCATGACGACGGGCCTCGACGAGGACGTCGTCGACTTCGTGCCGAACTACGACAACAAGCTCACGCAGCCCGAGGTGCTCCCCTCGGCGATCCCGAACCTGCTGGTCAACGGTGCGGCGGGCATCGCCGTCGGCATGGCGACGAACATGGCGCCGCACAACCTCGTCGAGGTCGTCGCCGCGGCGCGCCACCTGGTCATGCACCCGGACGCGACGCTCGAGGAGCTCATGCGGTTCGTGCCCGGCCCGGACCTGCCGACGGGCGGCAAGATCATCGGCCTGGACGGCGTGCGCGACGCGTACAGGACGGGCCGCGGCGCGTTCAAGACGCGCGCGACGGCGGTGGTCGAGAACGTCACGCCCAAGCGCAAGGGCATCGTCATCACCGAGCTGCCGTACATGGTCGGCCCGGAGAAGGTCATCGAGAAGATCAAGGAGGGCGTGCAGAGCAAGAAGCTCTCGGGCATCTCCGACGCGGTCGACCTCACGGACCGCCAGCACGGCCTGCGCCTCGTCATCGAGGTCAAGACGGGCTTCCACCCGGAGGCCGTGCTCGAGCAGCTCTACCGGTTCACGCCGCTCGAGGACTCGTTCTCGATCAACAACGTCGCGCTGGTCGACGGCCAGCCGCGCACGCTCGGCCTGCGCGAGCTGCTCCAGGTGTGGGTCGAGCACCGGATCTCCGTGGTGCGTCGCCGCTCGCAGTTCCGGCTGGCGAAGCGGCAGGAGCGGCTGCACCTCGTCGAGGGCCTCCTCGTCGCGATCCTCGACATCGACGAGGTCATCCAGGTCATCCGCTCCTCCGACGACGCGGACTCCGCCCGGACCCGCCTGCAGACCGTGTTCGACCTGTCCGAGCCGCAGGCCGAGTACATCCTCGAGCTGCGTCTGCGCCGCCTGACCAAGTTCTCCCGCCTCGAGCTCGAGCGCGAGAAGGAGCAGCTGCTCGCGGAGATCGCCGAGCTCGAGGCGATCCTGCGCGACGAGCAGCGGCTGCGTGTCCTCGTCTCGGACGAGATGGCCGAGGTCGCCGCGACCTACGGCACGCCGCGCCGCACGATCCTCCTGGAGTCCGCGGGCGGCACGTCGGTGTCGGGGGCGCCGGCCGCCCGCGCGTCCGCCACGCCGCTCGAGATCGAGGACTCCCCCTGCTGGGCGCTGCTGTCCGGGACGGGCCTGCTCGCGCGCACCGCCGGTGCCGACGCGCCCGTCCGGTCGGCCGACGCCCGCCGGGCGAAGCACGACGTGCTGGCCGCGGGCGTCCCGACGACCGCCCGCGCCGACATCGGCGTCGTGACGTCGCGCGGTCGTGTGCTGCGCCTGTCGGTCCTCGACCTGCCGGCCCTGCCGCCCACCGACGGTCCGCCGTCGCTGTCGGGCGGCGTCCCGCTCGCGGAGCTCGTGACGCTGCCTGCGGGCGAGCGCGTCGTCGGCCTCGCGTCCCTCGCCGCCGACGCCCCGACGCTCGCCCTCGCGACCGCGCAGGGCACCGTCAAGCGCGTGGCGCAGGGCGACGTGCCGGGCAACAAGGACGAGTGGGTCGTCGTGGCGCTGCGCGACGACGACGAGGTCGTGGGCGTCGCCCCGGTGGCGGACGACGACGAGCTCGTCCTCGTGAGCTCGGACTCCTCGCTCCTGCACTTCCCCGCGTCGTCCGTGCGCCCGCAGGGCCGCGCCGCGGGCGGCATGGCGGGCATCAAGCTCGCGTCCGGCCAGCGGGTCGTCGCGTTCGGTGCGGTGCGACCCGACGAGGTCGGCGACGCGCTCGTCGTCACCGTCTCCGGCTCGTCCAGCGCCCTGCCGGGCACGCAGGCCGGCGCCGCCAAGGTGACCCCCTTCGACGCCTACCCCGGCAAGGGCCGCGCGACGGGCGGCGTCCGCTCGCACCGGTTCCTCAAGGGCGAGGACACGCTCATCGCCGCCTGGGTCGGTGCGGGACCCGCGTGGGCCGCGGGCTCCGCGGGCCAGCCGGTCGACCTGCCGACGCCGGACCCGCGCCGCGACGGGTCGGGCACGCCCCTGACGGTGCCGGTGCACGCGATCGGCTGACCACGGCCGTCCGCGACGGCGGCGGCACTCGCCGTCGCCGTGGGGACGGCGTCGCGCGACCGCGTGTCAGCGGACGGGCGCCCCCGTCCAGCCGACGAGCGCGACCACGTTGTCGCGCTTCGGTGCCGGCGGTCGTGCGTCGGCTGCGGGCACGGGCCTGGCGCGCCGGGCGGCGTGGTTGCGCTCGACGACGGCCACCGCGAGCATCCCCTGCGCCAGCAGGTAGGTGAGCATGACCCACACGTCCTGACCGGGCAGGTGCCACGTCGGCACGAACGCCTCGAGCGCGATCAGGCCGTCGGACACGACGAACACGGCACCCGCGGCCCCCGCGAGCGGGCTCACGCCGGTGGCGAGGACCGCCATCGCGACGAGCACGCCGCCGTACACCGCGACAGGCACCAGCAGCGCACCCGCGTGCGGCGCGCAGAGCCCGACCAGGACGACGAGGGCCATGACGTACGGCACCAGGCGCACCGGGGACCGGTAGGCGACCGAGCGACGCGCGTCGGGTGCGAACGCCACGACGTACGCGACCTGCGCGAGCAGGAACCCGCCGACCATGAGCAGGAACGCGGTGTCGCCGCCCGACGTCGCCGGCAGCGTGTCGCCGAGCCACGAGCAGCCGAGCGCGACGAGCGTCCACGTGACGAGCCGCCCACGGGGCCACCGGGTCGCGGTCGCGACCGCCGCGGCGAGCAGCGGCATCGCGCACCACTGCGCGACCTCCGCGACGGCGTCGGCGCCTGCCGCACGGCAGACGAGCAGCAGCACCGCGTCGACGACGTAGAGGACCGACCACACGCGAGCAGCGGCGGACAGGGACCGGAGCACGGCGACCTCCTGGGACCGGACGCCCAGCGTCCGGGACGGCACGCGGCCGGACCTCGTCGTCCGGCCGTCGCCGATGCTAACCCGCGTCGCGCACCCTTCGAGGACGGTTCGCGCCACCGCTGCCCGAGGGGGTCAGAGCTCGATCGCGTACATCGCCGAGCTGGCGTACACCGTGTACCCCAGGCCGGTGTACAGCCGGTGCGCGCCCGACCGGTTCGCGGTGTCCACGCTGAGCTCGGCGTACTCCATGCCGTCCGCCCGGTAGACCGCCATGACGGCCGCGAGCAGCGCCGACGCGAGCCCGCGACCGCGCCACTCGCGGACCACCCCGAGCAGGTCCGTGTACCCCGCCGAGTGGCCCGTGACCTCCCAGTCGGCCTCGTACCGTCCCGACAGCAGGTAGCCGACGACCTGGTCCTTGCCGTCGAGCGCGACCAGGCTCCACGTCGGCGCGAACATGCTGCGGCCGTGCACCCACTGCGCGGCGTTGCGCGGCTCGCTCCCCCAGTGGTCGGCGAACGCGGCGTTGTGCGCGAGACGCGCACCCTCGTCGTGCTCGGGCGCCCAGGGGACGATCCGCACGCCGTCGGGCGTGGGCGCGTCGGGCAGCGGCGCGTCGAGCGGGCGGCGCATCTCGGCGTAGTAGCGCACGGGCGTCATCCCGGAGCGGGTCAGCAGCCGGGCCGCGTCCTGCGCCTCGTCCGGCACGTACGCCGCGATCCGTGCGGGCAGCTCCTTGCCGCTCGCCGCGAGGACCTGGCGTGCACGGGCGTGCGACCACGCCACGAGCGCGCGGCCGACACCACGCCCGCGCCAGTCCGGGTCGACGCCTCCGCCGACGAACGCCCGCACGACGCGCGTGTCGCCCGGGGGCTGGTCGACCTCGGCCCACGCCCGCGGCACACCGTCGGCGTCCAGGCCGACGAGCGTGTCGCGCGGGATGTCGCGCCACTCGCCGTCGAGCTTCTCGTCGATCTCCTCGGCGACCGTCCGGTACGGCACACCGTCGGCGACCTCCGTGCGGGTCACGAGCGCGCTGACCGCGGGCACGTCGTCGCGTGTGATCGGGCGCCAGGTGAGACCCAGCGACGGGTCGGGCAGCGGGACGTCGACGGGCGCGGCGGCACGCTCGGCGATGGGCGGCAGGGAGGTGGTGGTCACCGTCCCACCCTCGCCGCGCGTCCGGGCCAGGGGCAACCGGAAAATCCGCTCGACGTCCGCGGAGTCGCCGTGACGGCGCCGGTGTCGGTTCCAGGAGCCGGTGGAGCGTCACCGCGGTGTGAGGTCCCCCGACCGTCGTGCGAACCGGACCGGACCGCACCGGCCGGGCCGGGCTCGGCCCGGGCGCGGCGGGACGACGTCAGGCGTCGATGCGCGACCGGTCGAGCGCCTGGGCGCCCGCGACGATGAAGTCCTTGCGCGGCGCGACGTCCGAGCCCATGAGCAGCTCGAAGATCTGCTCGGCCCGCGCGGCGGCCTCGACCGTGACGCGACGCAGCGTGCGGTGACGCGGGTCCATCGTCGTCTCCGCGAGCTGGTCGGCGTCCATCTCACCGAGACCCTTGTACCGCTGGATGTCGTCCTTGTAGCGCTTGCCGCTGCGGTCGAGCCGCTTGAGCGTCGCCGCGAGCTCCGCCTCGGAGTACGTGTACAGGTACCGGTCCTCCGGGTCGGCCTTGCGGCCACCCCCGACGAGCTCGATCCGGTGCAGCGGCGGGACCGCCGCGTAGACGCGCCCCTGCTCGACGAGCGGCCGCATGTAGCGGAAGAACAGCGTGAGCAGCAGCGTGCGGATGTGGGCACCGTCGACGTCGGCGTCCGTCATCATCACGACCTTGCCGTAGCGCGCGGCCTCGAGGTCGAACGTCCGGCCCGAGCCCGCGCCGATCACCTGGATGATCGACGCGCACTCCGTGTTCTTCAGCATGTCCGTGACGGACGCCTTCTGGACGTTGAGGATCTTGCCGCGGATCGGCAGCAGCGCCTGGAAGTCCGAGCTGCGGGCGAGCTTCGCGGTGCCGAGCGCGCTGTCGCCCTCGACGATGAACAGCTCGCTGCGGTCCACGTCGTCGATGCGGCAGTCCGCGAGCTTCGCGGGCAGCGACGACGACTCGAGCGCGTTCTTGCGGCGGGAGATCTCCTTCTGCTTGCGCGCCGACAGCCGCGCGCGCATCTCCCCGACGACCTTGTCGAGCAGCAGCGACGACTGCGCCTTGTGGTCGCGCTTGGGTGACACGAAGATCCCGCCGAGCTCGGTGTCGAGGACCTTCGCGACGATCGCGCGCACCGGCGCGGTGCCCAGGACCTCCTTCGTCTGGCCCTCGAACTGCGGCTCCGCGAGGCGGACCGTCACGACCGCGGTGAGGCCCGCGAGCACGTCCTCCTTCTCGATGCGCTCGGTCGCCGCGTCCTTGGCGCTGATCTTGAGCCGGCGGGCGTTCGCCTCGACGGCCTTGCGGACCGTGCGCAGCAGCCCCGTCTCGAAGCCCGCGAGGTGCGTGCCGCCCTTGGGCGTCGCGATGATGTTGACGAACGACCGGACCTCGGTCTCGTAACCGGTCCCCCAGCGCAGCGCCACGTCGACCTCGCACGTGCGGCTGACCTCCTGCGGGCTCATGTGACCGCGCTCGTCGAGCACCGGCACCGTCTCGGTGAAGGTGCCCGACCCCGTGAGGTGCCAGGTGTCCGTGACGGCCGGGTCCGGCGCCAGGTGGTCGACGAAGTCGACGACGCCACCGCTGTGGAAGAACGTCTCCTCGTGCGGCCCGCTCTCGCCCGGCGTGCCGGGGATGCCGCGCTCGTCGCGCACCGTCAGCGTGAGGCCGGGCACCAGGAAGCTCGTCTGACGCGCGCGCGTCACGAGCTCGTCGTAGGAGAACACGGCGGTCTTCGGGAAGATCTGCCGGTCCGCCCAGTAGCGCACGCGCGTCCCCGTGCGCGCGCGGGGCGTCTTCCCGACGATTGCGAGCTCGGAGCCCGAGACGAACGGCTCGAACGGCGACTCCGGGCTCAGACCCTCGCGGTCGTCGAACACGCCCGGCTCACCCCGGTGGAACGTCATGCGGTGCGTGCGTCCGCCGCGGTCGACCTCGACGTCGAGCCGTGCCGACAGCGCGTTGACGACCGAGGCGCCCACGCCGTGCAGGCCGCCCGACGCGCCGTACGAGCCGCCGCCGAACTTGCCGCCCGCGTGCAGCTTGGTGAACACGACCTCGACACCCGTCAGGCCCGTCTTGGGCTCGACGTCGACGGGGATGCCGCGGCCGTTGTCGCGGACCTCGACCGACGTGTCCGCGTGCAGCACGATGTCGATGCGGTCGCCGTGCCCGGCGAGCGCCTCGTCGACGGAGTTGTCGATGATCTCCCAGAGGCAGTGCATGAGCCCGCGGCTGTCGGTCGTGCCGATGTACATGCCGGGGCGCTTGCGGACGGCCTCCAGGCCCTCGAGCACCGACAGGTGCCGGGCCGTGTAGCCGGACTGCGGGGAAGTCGTCGTCACGGGGGGATGGTAGCCGGGCGGCCTGACAGCACCGGGGAACCTCGCCGCAGCGGACACGGCCGGGACACGGGTCGGACACGGTCCGGACACGATCGCGTCCCGTCCGGGGGAAACGCCGTACGCCGGGAGCGAACCACCCGCTGCCGGTGAGATGGATCCGGGTCCGGGATGGTTGTATGGAGACGTGACAGGGACCATGACCGAGCCGTTGACCGCAGCCGACCGTTGCGACCGCTGCGGTGCCCAGGCCTACGTCCGCGTGGTGCTCCCCGTGGGCGAGCTGCTGTTCTGCGCGCACCACGCGCGTGAGCACGCGCCGAAGTTCGCGGACGTCGCGACGCACGTCCACGACGAGACCGACCGCCTGCTCGCCGAGCACGGCGCCGGCACCGGCGCCGCCCGCTGAGGCACCGCACGACACTCGCACGACGAGGCCCGGACCACCACGGTCCGGGCCTCGTCGCATCCCGGGCGCGTCGTGCGCGCGGCGCTCGAGTCGGCGTCCCTCGCCGCGCAGCTGTCGGGTCGAAACCCGTGCCGTGCGGTGCCTGGTGCAGCCGGCGGTCGTCGCCTCGCCGTCAGGCGAGGATGTCGTGCCACTCCAGGATCCGGTGCGAGCGCACCACGCCGTGCACGACGAACGGGTCCTCGCGGACGAACCGCTCCGCGGCCTCCCGGCTCACCAGCACGCACATCGACCCGTGGCGCTGCGGGTCCTCGAACACGCCGACGGCGAGCAGGTCGCCCCGCTGCGCCGCGGCGTCGACGTGCGCCGAGTGCGCCGGCATGTGCGGCGCCCCCACCGTGAGGACGTCGTCGGCGGGCTCGTAGAACACGACGAAGCGGCTCACCGCTCCCCTCCCTCGGCCACGGTCCCTGCGTGTGCGCGGGTCGCGAGCGCGTCGAGGATCACACCCCACCCTCGGACGAACGCGCCGCCCCGGTAGCCACCGGGCAGCGCGCACGCCACCTCGAGCTGCGCGTCGGTCATGCGCTCCCAGCCGCGGTGCTCGACCGACACGCGCGTGAGCGACGGTGCGAGCGAGCGGAACCTGAGCTCGACCTCCGTCGGCTCGGGCGTGATCGACCACGACATCGTGAACCCGTGCGGCCGGTCCCAGGTGACCATGCGGCCCCACGCGTGCGTGCTGCCGTCGTCCCACGTCTCCACGACGTCCCCGCCCACGCGCGGGTCCACGGTGACGTCGCGCACCCGGTCCGTGCCGATCGAGAAGGGGTCGACGGGCCACCACGCTCCGAGCTCGGTGACGAAGACGTCGAACGTGCGCTCCAGCGGGGCGCGGACGAGAGTCGACTGCCGGACCGGCGGCGGGACGAGGGGCACGACGGGCGCGATCCCGCCCGTGGCGTCACGCGGAGGCACGGTGCGCCTCCCCGTCAGTGGGCGTCCCGGAACCCGCGTCGGCCTCGGCGAGGCGTCGGGCGACGTCGAGCGACGCCGCCCAGGTCTCGTCGAGGAACGCCCGGAGCTCGGCGAGCCCCTGCGGTCGCGCGCGGTAGAAGTTGCGGGTCCCGA
Organism: Cellulomonas sp. H30R-01; assembly: GCF_010119915.1. Lineage (NCBI taxonomy): Bacteria > Bacillati > Actinomycetota > Actinomycetes > Micrococcales > Cellulomonadaceae > Cellulomonas > Cellulomonas sp. H30R-01. The sequence continues at coordinate 1,738,361 of NZ_CP048210.1, forward strand.
CGGTGCGGTAGGTGACGAGCCCGGCGTCCGACAGCACGCGCAGGTGCTGGCTGATCGCGCTGCGGGACACGTCGAACGCGTCGGCGAGTCGGCCGACCGGCAGCTCGTCGTGCGCGAGAAGCGAGAGGATCTCCCGGCGGCGCGGCTCGGCGAGCGCGCGCAACGTGTCGTCGGCGGGCGTCATGGTGACCACGGGACGGTCGTCGATCCCTGCATCGTGCACCTCCGGTCAGCGACATGACGGCTTAATCGTCAGCCATCGCTAACCGTTAGTCAAGACTAACCATCTGCTGCCCGTGGGCCGCGGACGCGACCGCACGAACGACGGAGCCCGTCCCCGCCGAGGCGGGGACGGGCTCCGGGCGCGACGCCGAGGCGCCGATCAGTCCAGGTAGTCGCGCAGGACCTGCGAGCGCGACGGGTGGCGCAGCTTCGACATCGTCTTGGACTCGATCTGACGGATGCGCTCACGCGTCACGCCGTAGACCTTGCCGATCTCGTCGAGCGTCTTCGGCTGGCCGTCGGTGAGGCCGAACCGCATCGACACCACGCCGGCCTCGCGCTCGGACAGGGTGTCGAGGACCTGGTGCAGCTGCTCCTGCAGGAGCGTGAAGCTCACCGCGTCGGCGGGCACGACGGCCTCGGAGTCCTCGATGAGGTCACCGAACTCGCTGTCGCCGTCCTCACCGAGGGGCGTGTGCAGCGAGATGGGCTCGCGGCCGTACTTCTGGACCTCGACGACCTTCTCGGGCGTCATGTCGAGCTCCTTGGCCAGCTCCTCCGGCGTGGGCTCGCGGCCCAGGTCCTGGAGCATCTGACGCTGGACGCGCGCGAGCTTGTTGATGACCTCGACCATGTGCACCGGGATGCGGATGGTGCGCGCCTGGTCGGCCATCGCGCGGGTGATGGCCTGGCGGATCCACCACGTCGCGTACGTCGAGAACTTGTAGCCCTTGGTGTAGTCGAACTTCTCGACCGCGCGGATCAGACCGAGGTTCCCCTCCTGGATCAGGTCCAGGAAGAGCATGCCGCGACCGGTGTAACGCTTGGCGAGCGAGACGACGAGCCGCAGGTTGGCCTCGAGCAGGTGGTTCTTGGCACGACGACCGTCGCCCGCGATCCACTCGAGCTCACGACGCAGCTTCGGCTCCATCGTGACGCCGGCGTTCAGGCGCTCCTCCGCGAACAGGCCGGCCTCGATGCGCTTGGCGAGCTCGACCTCCTGCTCCGCGTTCAGCAGCGCGACCTTGCCGATCTGCTTGAGGTAGTCCTTGACCGGGTCGGCCGTCGCGCCTGCGGTGACGACCTGCTGCACCGGCGCGTCGTCGTCGTCGGCGTCCGAGTACACGAAGCCGGCGCTGTCCTCCGACTCCTCCTCGGCCGCGGCCTTCGGCTTCGCCTCGGTCGACTCCTCGTCGTCGCCCTCGGTGGTCTCCGCCGCCTCCTCGGTGTCGTCGGCCGCGACGTCGACGTCCTCGAGCGTCTCGGTCTCGTCGATCTCGACGTCCTCGAGCTCCTCGGCCTCGTCGATCTCCTCGTCGGAGTCGCCGGCCTTCCCGGGCGTGGCGGCCTTGGCGGCCGACGCCTTGCCGGCCGTCTTGGGACCGGTCGACTTCGCCGCGGGCTTGGCCGTGGCCTTGGCGGTGCCGGCAGCCTTCGCGGTCGTCGCCTTCGTGGCGGCGGGGCGGGCGGGCGCGTCGCCGTCGGCCTCGTCACGCGCGACCACGGCCTTGGTGGACGTCCGCGCCTTGGCGCTGGTCGCTGCGACGGCACGCGCGGGAGCGGGGGCCGCGGCGGGCTGCTGCACGCCGATACCCGCGGTGCCGAGGCCACGCATGACGGCCTTCAGACGCTTCGGGTCCTGGACGTCCGCCTGCTCGCAGGCGGAACGCAGCTCCTCGGCGCTGACGGTGCCATGGGTCCGCCCCCGGAGGACCAGCTCCTGGAGGGCGGGGTGCTCGAACTCGCGCGGGAGCGCGGGATGCGGGGTCTGGGACGACACGAATTACCTTTCGGCAGCGAGACACCCGGAGCGGGAGCCGGGAGGTAGACCCATATTGTACCGGCGGAGACCGCGCACGGCGGCTGCGGCGGCAGGTGTGGCGCCCTCGTCGACGCCGGCACACGGGCTGACACCAGTCCAACGGACGAGCGGCCCCACCCATTCCCGCGCAGGGCCGCACGATCTCTCGCGGTCAGCCGCACGGCGGTCACGGAGAGCCGCACGACCGGCGCCGTCCCGGATCGCCGCGGCGCGTGCGCGCGGGCTGCGCAGACCGGACGCGTGGCCGACGACGGCTCGCTCCGGTGGCGCTGCTCGGCTCAGCTCGCGGCGGGCTTCACCGTCAGGACGGGGCACGGCGCGTCGAACAGCACACGCTGCGCGTTGGCGCCGAGGATGAGCTTGCCCACGGGGCTGCGCCGACGCAGCCCGATGACGACCAGCTGCGCGTCGACGTCCTCGGCCGTCCCGATGAGGTCGTCGGCCACGTCGCCCCCGTCCAGCAGCCGCACCTCGTGCGGGATGCCACCGGCCGCGAGCTCCGACTCGACCTGCGCGAGCGCCTGCTCGACCGCGGCGCGCTGCTCGGGCGCCTCGTCGGGGCGTGCGCTGACGACCACGACGACCCTGGAGTCGTTCCGGCGCGCCTCCTCGACCGCCGCCTCGAGGGCTGCCCGGCCCTCGGGGGTCGCCAGGTAACCGACCACGATGCCGCCCATCGGTCCTCCCTCGTCCACAACCGTCGCGCCGTGGCCGTGACGCTACCCGAGGTACGGCCGACGTACGAGGGCACACGCGTCGGACCTGCCCGTTCGCCGCCCTGGGCTCAGGACGCCGACCGCACCCAACCCGGTGGCACGGCCGCCGCGAGCACGTCCGCGAGCAGCACGGCGAGCCGGTGACCGGGGTCGTCGGCGAGCGCGCGCTCGAGCAGGACCGCCGCGCGTGCGCCGTCGCCACGCCACCAGGCGAGCATCGCCAGCAGCGTCAGGGCGGGCGCCTGCCCTCCGGCGCGGCCGTGCGCGACGACCCGCTCGAGCACCCGCTCGTGGACGTCGACGTCGGCCGGCGGACGCATCGCACGCGCCGGGTCCACGAGCGTCGCCACGGCCGCACCGACCGCCGCGTCGACCGCGGGGGCCGGCGACTCCCCCGTCACGCTCCGCTCGGGCAGGTCGCCCGTCCCCGGCAGCATCCCGACGAGCACGGCGTCCCGCACGCGACGGTCGACGAGCCCGGCCTCGACGCGGCCCCACGGCGCGCGCCCGGGGCCGCCGCGCACGCCGCGGGTGTCACCGGCCGACGTCCGCGACGGCGGGCGGACCGAGGCGTCCGCGCCGGCTCCCCGGTCGGCGGCGGCCTGCTCCCCCGCGACCGCCGCACGCCACGCCGCGAGACAGTCCTGCCGCCAGGCGGCGAGCTCGCGCGGCCCCTGGGCGGCCGCCGTCTCGCGTCGCCGCTCCCACCTCCGACGGGTCCGCGCGGCGCCACGGCGGGCGTCCTCGTCGGCGCGCCGGATCCGACCCAGGTCCCCGCGGGAGCCGGCGACGGCCGAGCCCGCCAGCACCATGCGCGCGCTCGTCTGCGTGCTGTCGAGGTCCCGCAGCGGTCGACCGCCGGGCGGGCAGCACGCGTGGTCGGTGCAGTCGAGGGCCAGGTACCCGCTCGCGGTGACGACCCAGACGACCACGTCGCCGAGCGGGACCGCCGAGGCCTCGCGAAACGCCTCGACGGCGCGTCCGGTCGCGTCGGCCGCGTCGGTGCCGTTCGTCCGCGGGTCGTCCTCGACGTACAGCACGAGGACCGCGCGCCGTGCCCCGTCCTGGTCGAGCAGGCCCACGAGGGCGCGGGCGCACCGTCCGCCGTCGTCGGGGTCGGCGAGCTGCTCCAGGTCGACGCGGACCACGAGCCCGACCTGGCCGCGTGGCGGCCGCAGGCTGATGGCGACCGCGCTGTCCTCCGGGCGGAAGCCGAGGCGGTACGGGACGAGGGCCAGCAGCTCGCGTGGCTCGCTGACGCGCAGGGTCGTGGTGTCCATGGCGGCAGCACACCGCAGCGGCGACCCGGCCCGGAGGGTCGTCGACGCGCCCTGTGGGCGGCCGGCCCGAGGAGGGGTCTGTGGACGGCTGGACGCTGGCCGACGCGCGCGGACGGACGAACGGGGCATCGCGCCACCCGGGCACGGCTCACCCGGCCGTCGGGCCACCAGGCCACCGGGTCACCGCATCGACGAGCCCCGGGCCACCGGGCCCACCGGGCCACCGGGCCACCGGGCCACCGGGCGACGACTACCCTGGCGCGGTGCCCCGCCCCTGGACAGCCGCCGTGCTCGCCGCCGCCGTCGCCGGCACGGTCGCCGCGTGCTCCACGAGCGCTCCCGCGACGGTCGACCCGACGGACTCGCCCACGCGAGCGCTGACCGCCGCGCCCGCACCGAGCGAGACCCTGCTGCCGGACGACGAGGCGACCGCGTCGGCGGTCGGACGGCTCGCCGACGGCTTCCCGTCCGCGCTCCTCCCGGTGCCCGCCGGCGCCGAGGTGCTGGTGTCGTCGGTGCACCCCGTCGACGGTTCCGACCTGCTCGACGTCAGCCTCAACCTCCGCACCGAGCAGGACGCCGCAGGGCTGCTCGACGCGCTGCGCGGACCGCTCGTCGCCGCCGGTTTCAGCGAGTCGTCGCCGCCTGCCCCCGAGCCCGGGCTCGCCGCGCAGTCGACGTTCTCGCGCGGTGACGGCAGCGAGCTCCTGGTCGTCGGGATCCTCGACCGGGACGGCGTCCGCACGCTCACGCTCGGCGGACAGGTGCGCCCGACGACCGCCTAGGCTGCGGGGCATGACCGCCACCCCCGCGCTCGTCGACCTCGAGGACGTCCGCCCCCAGGTCGACGCGCTGCTCGCGGGGCACGTCGCCCGCCTGACCACGGAGCTCGGCGCGCTGGGCGACGACACCGCACCCCTCGTGACGGCCGTGACCCGCATGCTCTCGGGCGGCAAGCGGCTGCGCGCGGCGTTCTGCTGGTGGTCGTGGCGTGCGCACGGCGGGGAGCCCGGGACGGCCGAGGCCGCCGCGGTGCTGCGGGTCGGGGCCGCGCTCGAGCTGTTCCAGGCCGCGGCGCTCTTCCACGACGACGTCATGGACGACTCGGACACGCGTCGCGGCATGCCGTCGGCGCACCGCGCGTTCGAGCGGCTGCACGCCGAGCAGGGCCTGCTGGGCGACGCCGTCCGGTTCGGGGCGTCGGCGGCGATCCTCCTCGGCGACCTCGCGCTCGTCGCGAGCGAGCAGGAGTTCGCCGGCGCGCTCGCCGGCGCTCCTGCGAGCCGGGCGACGGCCGCGCGCGAGGTCTTCGACCTCATGCGGACCGAGGTGACCGTGGGGCAGTACCTGGACGTCCTCGCGCAGGCGATGCCCTGGGGCGCGGACCCCGACGCCGACGAGGCGCGCGCACGGCGCGTCATCCAGGCGAAGGCCGCGCGCTACAGCGTCGAGCACCCGATCGTGGTCGGCGCGGCGCTCGCCGACGCGGACGGGCCGGCCCTGGCCGCGTGCCGCGCGATCGGGCTCCCGCTGGGCGAGGCGTTCCAGCTGCGCGACGACCTGCTCGGCGTGTTCGGCGACCCGTCGACGACGGGCAAGCCTGCGGGCGACGACCTGCGCGAGGGCAAGAGGACCGTCCTGGTCGCGCGCGCCGTGCGCCTGGCGCGCGAGCGCGGGGACGAGGCGACCGTGTCGCTGCTCCGCGACCACATCGGCGACCGTGCGATGCCGGACGACGTCGTGACGCGCCTCGCCGACGCGATCGCCTCGACGGGTGCGGTCGAGGAGGTCGAGCGCACGATCGAGGACCTGGCCGGGCGCGCGTTCGCGATCATGGCCGCACGCGCGTGGCCGGAGCCGGCGGCGTCACGCCTCGCGGAGGTCGCGCACGCCGCGGTGGACCGCCGGGCCTGACGGCACCGACCGGGTCGAGGGCTGCGACGACCGCGGCCGCGACGTCCGCGTCAGAGCTCGGCCTGGGCCCGTCGGCGCACCTCGGTCTTGCGGCCCGCACGCAGCGCCTCGACGGGCGTGCCCGGCAGCGAGTCGTCGGGCGTGAAGAGCCACGCGATCGCGTCCTCGTCCGAGAACCCGGCGTCCGCCAGGACCGTCAGCGTGCCCTGGAGCGAGGCGAGGACGGTCCACGCGTCGTCCGGGCGGGGCGTCGTGGGCTGCGCGGGGTTCGCGAGGTGCCCGGGGACGAGGAACGCGGCGGGGACGGACAGCACGCGAGGGTCACCGCGGCGCGCGCCGACGAGGCGACGTTCCTGGAGCAGGCGCCGCACCTTGCCGGCGTCGAGTCCGGTGCGCTCGGCCACGTCGGGCACGGTGAGCCACTCGTCGACGAGGCGGTCGAGGGCGTCGGATGCGTCGTTCACCCGTCAAGAGTACGCATCGTCGAATGACAGCCGCGCAATTCGCCCAGCCGCCTTTCCCTGCCTGGACCGCTCGGCTACCGTCGATTTCTGTCACTTGTTTCACACCAGCACCACGAGTCACTCCTGACTCGTCTGAGGGGGCCGTCATGACGCCGCTCGCCACGTCCCGCGCCGACGGCCTGCGCCGCACCGCGACCGCCACGGGTGCCACGCTCGCGGTGGCCGCCGTCGCCGTGACCGCCACCGGCACCGCCGCGCACGCCGACGAGCAGGTCACGGTCCGCTCCGGCGACACCGTGAGCCACATCGCGGCCCGGTACGGCTCGACCGTGACGGCGGTCCGCCAGGCGAACGGCCTCGACGCGCGCGGGTTCATCCGCGTCGGTCAGGTGCTCACGATCCCGACCGGGTCGTCCGGGGTGCGCGTCGCCCCGGCCGCGACCACCGCACCGACGCCGGCTGCCGCGACGTACACCGTCCGCAACGGCGACACCGTGAGCCACATCGCGAGCCGCCACGGCACCACGGTCGCAGCGATCGTCTCCGCGAACGGTCTGGACGCACGCGCTTTCATCCGGGCCGGCCAGACCCTCACCATCCCCGGGGCCGCCGGCGCGGGCAGCGCCGCCGCCGCGACGCCCGCCGTCGCCGCCGCCCCCGCGTCCGCGACGCACACCGTCGCCGGCGGCGAGACGGTCTCCGCGATCGCCAGCCGCTACGGCACGACGGTGTCCGCGGTCGTGGCCGCGAACGGCCTCGACGCGCGCGCGTTCATCCGCATCGGCCAGACGCTCACCATCCCGGGGGTCGCCCCGGCAGCGGCGACGAGCGTCGGCTCGACGTTCGCGGGCCGGTCGTACCCGGCCGCGACGGTCTCCGCCGCCAACGCCAACCTCGCCGCGCTGCGCGCGTCCGCCGTGCCGTCGAAGGCCGACATGCGCGCCAAGATCACCGCGACGGCGCGCGCGTACGGCGTCGACCCGGCACTCGCGCTCGCCGTCGCGTTCCAGGAGTCCGGCTTCAACCACGCCGTCGTCTCCCCCGCGAACGCCATCGGCACCATGCAGGTCATCCCCTCGTCCGGGAAGTGGGCGTCGGACCTCGTCGGGCGGCCGCTCGACCTGCTGAACCCCGACGACAACGTCGTCGCGGGCGTCGCGATCCTGCGCTCGCTCGTGCGCAACGCGCCCGACCTGCCGACCGCGATCGCCGGGTACTACCAGGGCGCCTCGTCCGTGAAGCGCAACGGCATGTTCACCGACACCAAGCAGTACGTCGCCAACGTGCAGTCGCACATGACGCGCTTCGCCTGAGGGGCCCTGCCTGCGACGATCCGGGCACGCCCGACCGTAGACTCCTGCGCGTGGGAGCCACCGTCACCGATCCGCTCGTCGGCCGCCTGGTCGACGGCCGGTACGAGATCGTCTCCCGGATCGCGCGCGGCGGGATGGCGACCGTCTACCTGGCCGTCGACCGGCGCCTCGACCGCGACGTCGCCCTCAAGGTCATGCACCCGCACCTCGCGGAGGGCACCTCGGGCGCGGACTTCGTCGCACGGTTCCGTCGCGAGGCCCGGACCGCCGCGCGCCTCACGCACCCCGGGCTGGTCGGGGTCTTCGACCAGGGGCTCGACGGGGAGACCAGCTACCTCACGATGGAGTACGTCGACGGCTCCAACCTGCGCCGGCGGATCGCCGAGCAGGGCGCGCTGACCGTCGGCGAGACGCTGCGCGTCACCGAGGCCGTGCTCGACGCGCTCGCCGCGGCGCACCGCGTCGGCCTCGTCCACCGGGACATCAAGCCCGAGAACGTGCTGCTGGCGAGCGACGACCGGGTCAAGCTGGCCGACTTCGGTCTGGCGCGCGCGGTCACCGAGGTCACGTCGACCACGACGGGCACCGTGCTCGGCACGGTCGCCTACCTCGCGCCCGAGCTCGTGGTGCGCGGTGCGAGCGACGCCCGCACCGACGTCTACGCGTGCGGCATCCTCCTGTACGAGATGCTCGTCGGCGCCCAGCCGTTCACGGGCGAGACGCCGATCCAGGTCGCGTTCCAGCACGTGAACAACGACATCCCGGCGCCGTCCGACGCGGTGGCGTGGCTCCCCGCCGAGGTCGACGAGCTCGTCGGCGCGCTCGCGGCGCGGTCCCCCGACGACCGCCCGCTCGACGCGGCCGCCGCCCTGACGCTCGTGCGGCGCACGCGGGCGTCCCTCGACGCCGCGACGCTCGCCCGACGTGCCGACGTCGCACCCTCCATCGCCCTGCCCGCCGCGACCGACCCCGACGAGACGGACCTCGACGCCGAGGCGCAGGCCACGGACGACGTCCCGACCGACGAGACGACACGCCTCCCGGTCCCGCGCCCGAGCGGTGCGACGGTCGCCCTGCCGATCGGCCTGGGTGCCGCCCCGCCGTCCGCGCCGGTGCGCGTCGTCGACGCCGCGCCGCCCCCGCGCCGCCGCCGCGTCCGCGTCCTCGCGATGCTCCTCGTGCTGCTCCTCGCGCTCGGCGGGCTGGGCACGTGGTGGTACCTGCGGGTCGGCCCGGGCGCGTGGACGACGGTCCCGTCCGTGCTCCAGGTGACCGAGGACGAGGCGAAGGCGGCCCTCGACGACGCCGGGCTCGACGCCAGCCGGGTCGAGGCGTTCGACCCCACGGCCCCCGTCGGGACCGTGGTCGCGAGCGACCCCGCGGTCGGCGAGCGCGTGCGCAAGGAGGGAGTCGTCGAGCTCACGGTCTCCAAGGGGCCCGACTACGTGAACGTGCCGCAGGGCGTCGTGAACGAGCTCCAGGCGAACGCCGAGAAGACGCTCGCCGACGCCGGCCTGGAGGCGACCTACCCGCCCGCCGAGTACCACGACACCGTCCCGAACGGCGTCGTGATCAGCGCGACGCTGCCCGACGGCTCGCCGGCCGACCCGGGCGTCCGCAGCACGCGCGGGACCGAGGTCGCGCTCGTCGTCTCGAAGGGCCCCGCGCCCGTCACCGTCGTGAGCGTGGTGAACGAGCCGCTCGACGCGGCGACGGCGACGCTCGACGGGCTCGGCCTCAAGGTCGCGACGAACGAGGCGTTCAGCGACACGGTCGAGGCGGGGCACGTCATCTCGCAGGACCCGGCGGACAAGACGGTGCTGCACCGCGGCGACACGGTGACGCTCACGGTGTCCAAGGGGCCCGAGCTGATCGAGATCCCGAAGCTCATCGGGCTCCAGTACGACAAGGCGGCCGAACAGCTGGTCGCGCTGGGTATGGAGCCGAAGCGCAGCAACGTGCTGGGCGGCATCTTCGGCACCGTCCGTGACCAGAGCGTCGCGGGCGGGCAGAAGGTGGCGAAGGGAACGGTCATCACACTGACCGTCGTCTGACCTTCGCGACGCTCGCAGCAGTCGCGAGAAGGCCCTCACCGGGCAGCACCGGTGAGGGCCTTCTCGCGTGATCGGGGCGGCCTCAGGCCTTGCGGAGCAGCTCCACGACCTGGAACGCCATCTCGAGCGACTGCTGGTGGTTGAGCCGCGGGTCGACGAGCGTCTCGTAGCGGAGGGCGAGACCCTCGTCGTCGATCTCCTCCGAGCCGCCGAGCACCTCGGTGACGTCGCCACCGGTGAGCTCGATGTGCAGGCCGCCCGGCACGGTGCCGAGCGCGCGGTGCACCTCGAAGAAGCCCGCGACCTCGTCCATGACGTCCGAGAACCGGCGCGTCTTGTAGCCGGTCGCCGACGTGATGCCGTTGCCGTGCATCGGGTCGCACACCCACGTGACGGGTCGTCCGTCGGCCGTCACCTTCTCGACGAGCGCGGGCAGGAGGTCGCGGACCTTGCCGGCGCCCATGCGCGTGATGAACGTGATCCGGCCGGGCTCGCCGCTCGGGTTCAGCCGGTCGATGAGCGCGAGCGCGTCGTCGCCCGTCGACGTGGGCCCGAGCTTGATGCCGATCGGGTTCTGCACGCGCGAGAAGTAGTCGACGTGGGCGCCGTCGAGCTGACGCGTGCGCTCCCCGATCCACAGGAAGTGGGCCGAGCAGTCGTACGGCAGACCCGTGCGCGAGTCGATGCGCGTGAGCGGCCGCTCGTAGTCGAGCAGCAGCCCCTCGTGCGACGAGAAGAAGTCCACGGTCCGCAGGGCGTCGAAGTCGGCGCCGCACGCTGCCATGAACCGGATCGCACGGTCGATCTCGGCGGCGATCTCCTCGTAGCGCGAGTACGCCGGGTTCGTCGTGAACCCGCGGTTCCACTCGTGCACGCGCAGCAACGACGCGAAGCCGCCCGTCGTGAACGCGCGGATGAGGTTCAGCGTCGACGCGGACGTGTGGTACGCCTCGAGCAGGCGCTGCGGGTCGGGGACGCGGGCCTCGGACGTGAAGTCGAAGCCGTTGATGATGTCCCCGCGGAACGCCGGCAGCGTCACGCCGTCGCGCGTCTCGGAGTCCGAGCTGCGCGGCTTCGCGTACTGCCCCGCCATCCGGCCCATCTTGATGACGGGCAGGCTCGCGCCGTACGTCAGCACGACGGCCATCTGGAGGATCGTCTTGATCTTGTTCCGGATGTTGTCGGCCGTCGCCTCGGCGAACGTCTCCGCGCAGTCCCCGCCCTGGAGCAGGAACGCCTCACCGCGGCCCGCGGCGGCGAGCTGGCCGCGCAGCGCGTCCGCCTCCCCCGCGAACACGAGCGGCGGCAGCGCGGCGAGCCGCGACGACACCTTCTCGAGCGACGCCCGGTCCGGCCACCGCGGCTGCTGACCCGCGGGCAGCTCCCGCCAGGCGTCCAGCCCGGCGAGGACCTGCGGGTCCGGCTCGACGCTCATGAGTGGCTCGCCGCGACGAGCGGCTGGCCGATGTCCGCCAGCAGCTCGCCGAACCAGGGCTGCGACACGTCGAACGCCTTGCCGCCCGCGATGCGGGGGAACTCGATCGCGCGCAGGACGTCGCCCTGCTCCTCGTCGTGACCGATCACGCCCGACTCGCCCCGCAGCGCGCACTCGACGGCGAGGTCGGTCATCGACTTGATGAGGCGCAGGTCCTCGGCGTTCGCGGCCGCGGCGCGCGAGTAGTAGCCGGACTTCTGGACCATCGTCTTCTCGGCGCCCAGCTTCTCCGCGAACTGCTTCGCGAACCACTGGCCCGGGTTGATGGTGTCGAGCTTGACGTGACCGAACGGGTCGCGCTCGGGGGGCGTGCCGGCCGCCGTGAGCTGCTCGACGATCTCGTGCATGCCCGCACCCTCCGACAGGAAGATGTTGACGTTGCCCTGCTCGTCCATGACCTTCTTGAGGCGCTCGGCCTCGGCGTCGATGTCGAGCGCGAGCTCGGGCACGAAGACGGCGTGGATGTCCCAGCGCTCGCGCGTGAGGCCGATGCCCGGGACCCACTCCTGCTGGTCGAGCCACTTGCGGTACTCGGCGGCCGCGGCGGCGGTCAGCCAGCCGCAGTGCCGGCCCATGACCTCGTGCACGATGAGCATGCGCGGGCCCGAGCGGTGCTCGCCGATGACGTTCGCGGCGAACCCGGCGGCCTCCTCGGCCGCGGTCCACGCGCCGAGCGACTGGCGGATCGGCACCACGTCGTTGTCGATCGTCTTGGGCAGGCCCACGACGGTGAGGCCGTAGCCGTTGTCCGCGAGGTAGGCGGCCAGGTCGGCGGCGGTCGTGTTGGTGTCGTCGCCACCGATCGTGTGCAGCACGTCGACGCCGTCGGCCTTGAGCTGCTCCGCCGCGACCTGCAGCGGGTCCTGACCCTCCTGCACCAGACCACGCTTGACGCAGTCCTTGGCGTTGGTCAGCTTGACGCGCGAGTTGCCGATCGGCGAGCCGCCGAAGCGGTGCAGGATGCCGGCCTTCTTGCGGGTCTCCGCGTCGATCACGATCTTGTCGCCGCGCAGCAGGCCGTAGTACCCGTGCTCGTAGGCGATGATCTCGACGTCCGGCGCGATCTCGGTGTAACGCTCGATGAGGCCACCGACGGCGGACGACAGGCACGGAGCGAAGCCACCTGCGGTCAGGAGGGCGACGCGACGAACCGACATGAGACACACCTCTCGTAGATGAGCACGGCGGACGCGCTGCGGCGTTCCCGCCCTGACGTGCCGGACCCGGTCTCCCGTCGGGGGACGTCGGGCCGTGCACGGTCGGTCGAGACCGACGGGCTCATCCTACTGACGCGCGGACCCGTCCTCGGGTGGGACCGGAACCTGGACCTCCGGGACCGGGCGGCCGCCCGGCGCCGACGGCAGGTGGTCCTGCGCGTCGCCCGTCGCAGCCGGGTGACCGGTGGCGATGCGCGCCTTCTGCGTCGCCGCGTACACGTCGACGTACTCCTGGCCGGACAGGCTCATGATCGCGTACATGATCTCGTCGGTGACCGACCGCAGGATGAAGCGGTCGTTCTCCATCCCCTGGTAGCGGCTGAAGTCGAGCGGCTCGCCGATGACGACGCCGATGCGCATGACCTTGGGGATCTTGCGCCCGAGCGGCTGCGCGATCTCCGTGCCGACCATCGCGACCGGGATCACGGGGGCGCCGGACTCGAGCGCGAGCCGCGCGACACCCGTCTTGCCGCGGTACAGGCGGCCGTCCGGGCTCCGCGTGCCCTCGGGGTAGATGCCGAACAGGTCGCCCTCGCGCAGCCGCCGCAGGCCGGTGTTGAGCGCCGCCTCGCTGGCCTTGCCGCCGCCGCGGTCCACCGGGATCGTCCCGACGCCGCGCATGAACCCCGCGGTCATCCGGCCCTTGATGCCGCGACCCGTGAAGTACTCCTGCTTGCCGATGAAGACGAGCTCGCGGTCGAGCACGAGCGGCAGGAAGAACGAGTCGATCACCGCGAGGTGGTTGCTCGCGAGGATCGCGGCTCCGCGCGCGGGGACGTGCTGCGCACCCCGCACCCACGGGCGGTACACGAGGTGCAGCAACGGGCCCACGAACACCCGCTTCATCAACCAGTAGAACAACAGCCCACCTCTCAGCCGACTCACCGGCACGTTCCGGCCCGCCCACGGGCTCCCGACGGACCGGCCCGCGCGGCTCGGGACGACGCCCCTGACCGATCGACCGGCGCAGGGCGTCCCCGACCGCTGCGTCCGACTCTAGAGTGCTCTCATGGCTGCACGCCCCGACGACCCCGACGACGCGGTCCCCCCTCCGGGGTCCGACGCGCCGGGACCGGCCGACGACGCGCACGCCGAGACCGACGACGAACGCTGGGACGCGATCGTCGCACAGCTCGGCGACCTCGCCGGCTACACGGGCGAGGACGACGACGACCAGGACCCGCCCGGCCGAGCCGCCGCGCCGGCCGACCCCACGCCGGACGCGACCGCGTGGACGTCGGACGCGCGCGTCGTGCGCGCCGCACGCGACACCTCGGGCCGCGACTGGTCGGGCACCGACCAGATCGACGACGCCGAGCAGGCCGTCGACGCCGAGGAGCACTTCGTGCCGCCCGACCCGGGCCCCGTGCTCGGCGGGGACCCGCTGCTGACCATGGCGTGGATCGCCGCCGCGGGCATGCCGCTGTTCCTGCTGGCCGTGGTGCTGTTCTGGCGCGACGCGCCCAGCGCGATCGTGCAGGCCGCGGCCGCGGTCTTCGTCATCGGCGTCGCGGTGCTGGTCTGGCGCATGCCGCACCGGCGCGACCCGGAGGACGACGACACGGGCGCCGTCGTCTGACCTCGCCTGCGCCGACCGACGGCGACGGGCCCGGGACGGCCCTTCGGCGTCAGCGCGCGACGTCAGGCGTGCCGACGTCGCGCGACGCGCCCGACGTCAGAGGCGTGCGAGGTCCGCCGCGCCGACCATGCCGGCGTCGTTGCCCATCGCTGCCGCGACGAACGACGCCTCGGGACGGTGCCCGCGCGCCGAGAGCTGCTCCCCGAAGCCGCGGCGGGCCGGTCCGAGCAGCAGCTCACCGGCCGCCACGACACCGCCGCCGACGACGATGAGCGCAGGGTCGAGCAGCGCCGTGGCCGACGCCGCACCCTCCCCGAGCCAGCGACCGAGCTCCGCGAGCAGCTCGATCGACAGCGGGTCGCCCTCCTCGGCGGCCTGGGTGATCTGCGGGCCCACGATCTTCTCGGCGTCGCCCGCGAGCTGCAGGAGCCGCTCGGCGCGCTCGGGCTCGCGCAGCACCGCGGCCTGGGCGTCGCGGACGAGCGCGCTGCCCGACGCGTACTGCTCCCAGCAGCCCTCGTGACCGCAGCCGCAGTAGTGACCACCCGGCACGACCCTCATGTGCCCGACCTCCGACGCGACACCCCACGCGCCGCGCACGAGCTCGCCGTTCGAGACGATCGCGCCGCCGAGGCCCGTGCCGACCGTGAGCAGGAGCATGTCGTCGACGTCGCGCGCCGCACCGAACCGGAACTCGGCCCAGCCGGCGGCGTTGGCGTCGTTCTCGACCACGATGGTGAGGTCGTCGTCGATGAGCGCCTTGACCTTGTCCCGGAGCGGGTAGTCGCGCCACGCGATGTTCGGCGCGAACAGCACGCCCGAGCGGTCGGCGGCGACGAAGCCGGCCGCGGCCAGGCCCATGGCCCCGACCTCGTAGGAGCCCGACAGCTCGCGGTAGACCTGGGCGATCGCGCGGTCGATGCCCGCGACGTCGTCCGGGGACGTCTCGACGCGCGTCTGCGCGAGGATCACGCCCTCCTCGTCCACGACGCCTGCCGCGATCTTCGTCCCGCCGATGTCCACACCGATGGCGTGCATGTCCGTGAGTGCTCCTACGCGTCAGTGCCTGGGATCTGCGACCGAGAGGTCCGCGGCACCACGCTAGCGGCCCGCGGACCCGACACGTGCGCCGATCGTCCTGCTGGTCCCGCGGTACGCGACACGTTCGGGCGACGATGTGGCCCTTGTCACGTCACGTATCCTCGTCGCACACTTCGCCACTGCCACTGGAGCCAGAATGGACGAGTTCCACACTCCCCTGCTCGTCGAGGTCGATCCCGAGCACAATCTCAACGACCTCTTCGCCGCGCGCGTCCGCGACACCCCGGACCGCGTCCTCGTCGAGCACAAGTCACAGGCCGGCGGCCCGTGGATCCCGCTGACCGCGCGGGAGTTCGACGCGGAGGTCGTCGCCGTCGCGAAGGGCCTCGTCGCACGCGGGGTGCAGCCCGGCGACCGCGTCGGGATCATGTCGCGCACGCGGTACGAGTGGTCGCTCGTCGACTGGGCGGCCTGGCGTGCGGGGGCCGTGCCGGTCCCGCTGTACGAGACGTCGTCGGCCGAGCAGGTCGAGTGGATCCTCACCGACTCCGACGTCACGCTCCTCGTGGTCGAGACGCGCGACCACCTCGCGGTCGTCGACGAGGTCCGGCCCGCGACCCGCCTGCGCGACGTGCTCGTCCTCGACGACGGTGCCGTGGACGACCTCGTCGCCGCCGGGGCGGACGTGCCGGACGAGGAGATCGCGCGCCGCCGGTCGATCGCGTCGCTGGGGGACGTCGCGACGATCATCTACACGTCGGGCACCACCGGGCGCCCGAAGGGCGTGGAGCTGACGCACGGCAACTTCTACGAGCTCACCGTGAACACGGTCGCCGGGCTCCAGGAGGTCGTCGCGGGCGACGGCGCCCGCACGCTGCTGTTCATGCCGCTCGCGCACGTCTTCGCGCGCTTCATCGAGGTGCTGTGCATCCCGGCGGGTGCGGTGCTCGGCCACACGCCCGACACGCGGACCCTCGTCGAGGACCTGGGCTCGTTCCGCCCGACGTTCATCCTGTCCGTGCCGCGCGTGTTCGAGAAGGTCTACAACTCGGCCGAGCAGAAGGCCGCCGCGGGCGGCAAGGGCCCCATCTTCCAGCGTGCCGCGAAGACCGCGATCGTCTACTCGCGTGCGCTGGACAACCCCAAGGGCCCGAGCCCGTGGCTCAGGCTGCAGCACAAGGTCGCCGACGTCCTCGTGCTGCACAAGCTGCGCGCCGCGCTCGGCGGGCAGGCCGAGTGGGCGATCTCCGGCGGAGCGCCCCTGGGCGAGCGCCTCGGGCACTTCTACCGCGGCGTGGGCCTCAAGGTCCTCGAGGGCTACGGACTGACCGAGACGACGGCGCCCGCGACGGTCAACCGTCCGGGGAAGACGAAGATCGGCACGGTCGGTCTGCCGCTGCCCGGCACGGCGATCCGGATCGCCGCCGACGGCGAGGTCGAGATCAAGGGCATCCAGGTCTTCACGGGCTACCACGCCAACGAGCAGGCGACGCGGGAGTCGCTCGGCGACGGCTGGTTCCGCACGGGCGACCTGGGCGCGCTCGACGACGACGGCTTCCTCACGATCACCGGCCGCAAGAAGGAGATCATCGTCACCGCGGGCGGGAAGAACGTCGCGCCGACGATCCTCGAGGACCGCCTGCGCGCGCACCCGCTGATCAGCCAGGTCGTCGTCGTCGGCGACCAGCGGCCGTTCATCGGGGCGCTCATCACGCTCGACCCCGAGGGCGTGCCGGGCTGGCTCGCCGCGCACGGCAAGCCGGCCATGAGCCTCGAGGAGGCCCGCACCGACCCGGACGTGCTCGCGTCGCTCGACAAGGCCGTCGCGAAGACGAACCGGGCGGTCTCGCGGGCCGAGTCGATCCGCAAGTACCGCATCCTCGACCGCGACCTGACGCTGGCCGACGGCTACCTCACGCCGAAGCTCAGCATCCGCCGTGCGGTCGTCATGAAGGACTTCGCAGCCGACGTCGAGGCGCTGTACAGCGACGACCGGGAGTAGCGGGCGAGGTCACCCGGCCTCCACCAGCCGCAGGGGCGGGACGAGCCCCGACGCCGCCAGCACGCCGATCGCGTGCCGTTCCGCGGCGTCGAGCTCGACCGCCCCTGCGGTGCGTCCGCCCGCCGGCACGACCGCCGCCCGGCGGACGGGGATCGTGAGGAACGTGACGACGCAGTCGGCGCAGTCCCTGCCGCGGACCGCGCAGGAGTCGCAGTCGATGATCATGCGGCGGACGCTACGGACGACGTCCGACACTCCCCCGCGTCGCGCGTCGGGTCACAGGTGCTGGAGGCGAGCCAGCAGCGTCGTCGACGGCACGACCCACGCGCCCCGGGCCTCGACGTCGCGCGCGACCGCCTGGTCGCTCGTCACGACCACGAGGACGCGTCCCGGCGGCTCGGCGGCCACCAGCCGGCGGATGAGGTCGTCGGCGATCTCCCCGACCGAGAACAGCACACGGACCCCGCGCGCCTGGACCGTCGGGGGCGCCTGGCCCGGCTGGCCGTCGAAGCAGCACGTCACCTCCGCCCCCGTGCCCGCCGCGACGCGCGCGAGGCCCTCCACGAGCCGTCGGCGCTGGTCCGTGAGCGTCAGCTCCCCGTACCCGGTCTTCGTGACGTTGTAGCCGTCGACGAGCACGTGCGCCCACGGCTGCCGCAGCAGCTCGTCCAGCAGCGCCGGGTCGTCGGCCGACCGGCCGCGCGACCCCGTCCGCGGCGCGGGGCGGGTCTGGTCGGGCGCGACGAGGTCCGCGGGCAGGTCCGCCGCGGGCGGCAGCGCGAGCTCGTGCCGCAGGCCGGTCGCGGCGTCGACGATGGTGTCGAGCAGGAGGCGGACGCGGGCGTCGGCGAGCTTGCGCGCGGAGCGCAGCTCGGCCCGGGCGGCCGTGCGCTCCGCCTGGGCCGCTCGCAGGTCGTCGGCGGCCGCCCGCGCGTCGTCCGCCGCCCCCGCGCGCGCCTCCTCGGCGCGTGCCAGCGCGGCCGCAGCCTCGTCGGCCTGACGACGCCCCTCGCTGCGCGCCCGGTCCGCGTCCGAGCGGAGCCGACGCAGCTCGCGCTGCAGGGCGGCGAGCGCGTCCCGGGCGTCGGCGGCCTCACGGCGCGCGCCGGTCAGGTCGTCGCGCAGCCGCTCGACCTCGGCCTCGCTGCGGCCGAGCCGCTCCGTGAGCCGCGCGACCTCCTGCGACGGCCGCGCGTCGGTGGTCGGCAGGAACGACCTCCAGTCGTGCCCGAGCAGCCACGCGCCGACCGCGGCGGACGTGCCGGGGGACGCGCCAACCGCACCCGCGGCACCCGCACCGTCGTCGGTGTCGTCGGTGTCGTCGGTGTCGTCGGCGGCGTCGGTGCCGGTGCCGCCGGCGAGGGCACGTGCGAGGTCCGGGTGGTCCGTCGCCCACGCACGCGCCACCCGGGCCCGGAAGCCGTCGTCCTGGAGGGCCAACCACAGCGGCCCTGCACCCGCCGACGCGCGGCGCCGGGGCGCGAACTGACGGACCGCCCGCAGCGTCGTCGGCACGTCGGGGCCGTCGAGTGCGCCGAGCACCTCGGCCGCGACCTGCACGAGGGCCGCCCGCACGTCCGCCGGCACCTCGCCGGTGCGCAGGTCCTGCGCTCGCGCCGGCGGCTCCTCAGGTGCTCCGGCGCCGCTCATGGCAGCACCCTAGGTCCCGGGCGACCTCGCCTCGACCGCCGCTCGTCCGACGCGCCGCACCGACCACGGGGTGCGTCGGGCTGTCGGAGGGCCTGGGTACGGTCCGTCGCATGTCGCCCGACCGCCGTCTGCGCCCCGTCTGGGCCGACGCGTCCCCGGCGCCCGGCGCGGCACCGGTGCAGCTCACGCTCGACGACGTCGGCACCCCGTTGTCGGACGTCACGTTCGTCGTCGTCGACCTCGAGACGACGGGCGGCACGCCCGCGGACTGCGAGATCACCGAGATCGGCGCGGTCAAGGTCCGCGGCGGCGAGGTGCTCGGCGAGTTCCAGACGCTCGTCGACCCCGGCGGACCCGTGCCGCCGTACATCCAGGTCCTCACCGGCATCACGACCGCGATGCTCGTGGGCGCCCCGCGGATCGAGACCGTGCTGCCGAGCTTCCTCGAGTTCGCGCGGGACTCCGTGCTGGTCGCGCACAACGCCCCCTTCGACATCGGCTTCCTCAAGGCCGCCGCGGCCCGGACGGGCCACGCGTGGCCCGGGAACAAGGTCCTCGACACCGTGCGGCTCGCCCGGCGGGCGGTCACGCGCGACGAGGTTCCCAACCACAAGCTGTCGTCGCTCGCCGCGCTGTTCGGCGCGAGCGTGACCCCGAACCACCGGGCGCTGTCCGACGCGCGCGCCACGGTCGACGTCCTGCACGCGCTCCTCGGCCGCCTCGGTCCGCTGGGCGTCACGCACCTCGAGGACCTCGCCACCGCGACCGACCCGGTGCCCGCGGACGTGCGTCGCAAGCGCACGCTCGCCGACGGCCTGCCCGACGCACCCGGCGTCTACCTGTTCCGCGGCCCGCACGAGGAGGTCCTGTACGTCGGGACCTCGACGACGTCGCTGCGCACCCGGGTCCGCAGCTACTTCACGTCCGCCGAGAAGCGGCAGCGCATCACCGAGATGGTGCGCATCGCGCACCGCGTCGACCCCGTCGTGTGCGCGACGCCGCTCGAGGCTCGCGTCCGCGAGCTGCGCCTCATCGCCGAGCACTCACCGCGGTACAACCGCCGCTCACGCTTCCCCGAGCGCATGCCGTGGGTACGGCTCACGAGCGAGCCGTACCCACGGCTGTCGGTGGTGCGCGACGTCCGCGACGAGGACGGCGCCGCGTACATCGGGCCGTTCTCGTCGAGCGCCTCCGCGCAGCTCGCGCTCGACGCGCTGCACGAGTCCTTCCCGGTCCGCCAGTGCACCCGCCGCCTGCCCCTCGTCGCGCCCGCCGGCGCGACGGCGTGCGTGCTCGCCGAGCTCGGGCGCTGCGGTGCGCCGTGCCTCGGTCAGCAGTCCGTCGACGCGTACGCCGCCGTCGTCGAGCGCGTCCGCACAGCCATGGCGTCCGACCCGAGCGAGGTCGTCGCCGCGCACGCCGAGCGCATCACCTGGCTCGTCCGCCAGGAGCGCTTCGAGGAGGCCGCGACCGTACGCGACCGCCTCGCGGCGTACCTGCGCGGCGCCTCGCGGGCGCAGCGCGTCGCACCGCTGTCCCGCTGCCCCGAGCTGGTCGCCGCACGACGCACCGACGACGGCGGCTGGGAGCTCGTCCTCGTCCGGCACGGACGGCTCGCGGGGACCGCACGCGTCGACCGGCGCACCGACCCGCGACCCGTCGTCACCGCGCTGCAGGCCAGCGGTGAGCACGTCGCCGCGCCGCCGTCGCCCGCCCCCGCCGCGCACCCCGAGGAGACCGACCTCCTGCTCGCCTGGCTCGACAAGCCCGGCGTCCGGCTCGTCGAGGTCGTCGGCGGGTGGTCGATGCCCGCGCGCAGCGCCGTCGCCGTCGTCGACCCGGCCGCGGCCGTCGCCGACGCCGCGCGGCACGTGCAGGTCGACCCCGCCGGTGCCCAGGGCGGCGGCACGACGCACCGGCCGCACCTGTCGCTCGTCGCCCCCGCGCCCAGCACGGCATGATGGGCGACATGCTGACCGCCATCGTGCTCATCGACGCCGACGCCGCGAAGGTCCCCGAGGTCGCCACCGCCATCGCCGACCTCCGCGGGGTCAGCGAGGTCTACTCCGTCACCGGCGACGTCGACCTCATCGCCGTCGTGCGGGTCCGCGAGCACGAGGCGCTCGCCGACGTCATCGCCGACAAGGTCGGCAAGGTCGACGGTGTCGTCCGGACGCAGACCTACATCGCGTTCCGCACGTACAGCCAGCACGACCTCGAGACCGCGTTCGCCCTCGGCCTCGAGGACTGACCGCACCGGCGTTGGCGCACGCGTCCCCTCCGCCCCTTCCGGGCGATCTCCCGCTCGTGCTCGGCCGGCTCCTCGCGGAGGCGCCCGCCGACCGTCGCGCCGTCGTCGCGGTCGACGGTCCGGGCGCCAGCGGGAAGAGCACCGTCACGGCCCTGCTGGCCGCACGCGTGACCGGCCGGCCCGTGATCGTCCTGCACGCCGACGACTTCCTCCACCCCCCGCACGTCCGCCACGCCCGCGGGCGCCACTCGCCCGAGGGGTTCTGGCTCGACGCCTACGACTACGCCGCGTTCACCACGGACGCGCTCGCACCGTTGCGCCCGGGCGGCGACGGCCTCGTCCGCACGACCGCGGTCGGCGGCGCCCCCGACCGGGCATCGCGGCCCGACCGGCTGCAGGCTGCGCTCGACGCGCTCGTGCTCGTGGACGGCACCTTCCTGCACCGCGACGAGCTGGTCGGCCTGTGGGACTGGTCGGTCTACCTGGACGTGCCGCTCGACGTCGCGGGGGCACGGATGGCGCTGCGCGACGGGCTCGCCGGCGACGAGGCTCGACGCCTCCTCGCTCGCTACTCCGGTGCGCAGCGGCTGTACCTCGCGGCGTCGCGGCCGTGGGAGCGGGCGTGCGTGGTCGTCGACACGTCGGATCTCGACTCGCCGCACGTCATCGACCCGCGCGACGCCCACGCCGCGGCCGACGTCGTCTGACAGGACGAGCGCTGGCACGACGCGGAGGTCGGGCCCCGGCGTCCTCACCCGACGCGATCGTGCCGCCGGCTGCGCCGCGCGACCTCGTCAGGCGCTGGCGGCGCGCCACCTCTCGAGCGCCGCGGCCGCCGCGCCGCTGTCGATCGACTCCCGCGCGATCGCCGTCGCACGGTCGAGCCGCTCGAGCAGCGAGCCCGCACCGATCCCCGGGAGGGTGCCGTCCGCGACGAGCGCGGCGGCGCTGTTGAGCACGACGGTGTCGCGCACGGCCCCGGGCTCGCCCGCGAGGAGGCGACGCGCGACCTCGGCGTTGTGCGCCGCGTCGGCGCCGCGGAGGTCCTCGAGGTCGACGTGCGCCTGCCCGAGGTCGCGCGCCCAGTCGACCAGGTGCTCGTCGACCTGGCCGGACCGGACCTCCCACACGCGGGTGGTCCCGGTGGCCGCGATCTCGTCGAGGCCGTCCTCGCCGCGGAACACGACGGCGTCCTTGCCGCGGTCGGCGAAGACCCCCGCGATGAGCGGCGCCATGCGCTCGTCGGCGACGCCGATCGCCGACGCCGCGGGCTGCGCGGGGTTCGACAGCGGGCCGAGAAAGTTGAAGACGGTGCCGATGCCGAGCGCGCTGCGGGCGGCGGCCGCATGGCGCATCGCCGGGTGGAAGCGGCCCGCGAAGCAGAACGTGATGCCCGCCTCGAGGGCGATCTCCGCGACACGCCGGGGCTCGTGGTCGAGCCGGATGCCGAGGACCTCGAGCACGTCCGCGGACCCGGACGACGACGACGCGGCGCGGTTGCCGTGCTTCACCACGCGCAGGCCGGTCCCCGCGACGACGAGCGCCGACATGGTGGAGATGTTGACGGTGTGCGCACGGTCGCCGCCGGTCCCGACGATGTCGACGGTCCGGCCGGGGACCTCGATGCGGATCGCGTGCTCGAGCATCTGGTCCGCGAGGCCGCGCAGCTCGTCGACGGTCTCCCCCTTGGCGCGGAGCACCACGAGGAACGCGGCGACGCGCGCGGGGTCGGCCTCGCCGCGCATGATCTCGTCCATGGCCCACGACGCCTGCTCGCGCGTCAGGTCGTCGCGTCGGACGAGGGTCGCGAAGAGGTCGGACCAGGTGCGCGCGCTGCTCATCCGGCGAGCGTCCGTCGGCCGACGAGCGACGCGACGGCGTCGTGCAGCTGCTCGGGGTCGAGCGGGCGGCTGACGACCGCGTCGGCGTGCGACCACGACGCGAGCCACGCGTCCTGCGGGCGCCCGGTGAGCAGCAGCACCGGCGGGCACCGGTAGATCTCGTCCTTGAGCTGGCGCCCGAGGCCCATGCCGCCGACCTTGTCCGCCTCGCCGTCGAGCACGAGCAGGTCGATCCCGCCGGCCTCGGTGGTCGTGATGACGGCGTCGGCCGTCGCGACCTCGACCCAGTCGATGTCGGGCTCGCCCCGGCCCAGCCGGCGACCGACGGCGAGCCGCACCTCGGCGCGCGTGTCGACGTCGTCGCTGTAGAGGACGACCCGGGGTCCCGGGGCGGCGGCGGTCTGTGCGTGGTCGGGCTGGGCCGTGCTCATGGTCGTCCCTCACTCGTCGTCGACGTGCGTCCGAGGGGCATCTTGGCACGACCGAGCTGCTCGCCGGGCCATCGTCGCGGGTCGTGCCGGGCGAGCCCTAGCACGAGTCGCCGGGCCGCCCGCACGCCGCGGGACCCGCGGACGCGCGCGTGAGACGGCGTGCCGTCCGCAGCCGCGCGACGAGTTCCGCGTGTTGACGCGCGACTCTCGCTCCCCTGACCACGTGCGACGCCCCGAGGATCGTGACGGTGTGACATATACCGCGCGGCACGAGGTAGGCCCAATGACCCATGCACAGCGGCGATCAGCCATAATGACGACGTGTCGACCGCCATGGCTGCCCCTCGCACCGCGCCTCACGTGAGCGTCAACCGACCCAACCCGGTGTCGGTGGGGACGATCGTGTGGCTCGCCAGCGAGCTCATGTTCTTCGCCGGCCTCTTCGCCATGTACTTCACGCTCCGGGCAGCGGTGCCCGACGAGTGGGCGACGCAGACCGAGAAGCTCAACCTGACCTTCGCCTTCATCAACACCTCGGTGCTGGTGCTGTCGTCCGTGACGTGCCAGATGGGCGTGTGGGCCGCCGAGCGGTTCCAGCCCGTCCGCACGGGCTCGCTGCTCCAGGTGAACCGCTGGGGCATGAACGAGTGGATGGTGCTCACGTACCTCATGGGCGCCTTCTTCATCGGCGGCCAGGTGTTCGAGTACGCGGAGCTCGTCCACGAGGGCCTGACGATCTCGTCGAGCCCTTACGGCTCGGTGTTCTACCTGACGACCGGCTTCCACGGCCTGCACGTCGTGGGCGGTCTCATCGCCTTCCTCTTCCTGCTCGGTCGGTCGTTCGCGGCGAAGCGCTTCGGCCACCACGAGGCGACCACCGCGATCGTGACGTCGTACTACTGGCACTTCGTCGACGTCGTGTGGATCGCGCTGTTCGCGGTCATCTACCTGATCCGCTGACGTCCGGCGGCTCGCCCCGCCACCCAGTCCCCCATCCCCCACGTGCGAGACGAGGATCGATCCGTGAAGGCACTCGCAGCCCGCAGGCACGATCGGCGTGCGCCGATCGTGCTGCTCCTGCTGGCGCTGCTGCTCACCGGCGGCCTGTACGCCGTCCTGGCCCCGACGTCCGCGGACGCCGCGCCCAAGACGGCCACGGCCGACGACGTCGCCACCGGTGAGAAGCTGTTCCAGGCCAACTGCGCCACGTGCCACGGTCCCTCGGCGGGCGGCACCGAGGACGCGCCGTCGCTCATCGGCGTGGGCGCCGCGGCCGTCGACTTCCAGGTCGGCACGGGCCGCATGCCCATGCAGATGAACGGCCCGCAGGCGCAGGCCAAGCCGGTGCAGTTCGACGACGAGCAGATCGAGCAGCTCGCCGCGTACGTCGCGTCGCTGGGCGCCGGTCCCGCGATCCCCACGGACGACATGGTCGACCCCGCGCAGGGCGACGTCGCCAACGGCATGGCCCTGTTCCGCACGAACTGCGCCATGTGCCACAACGCGGTCGGCGCGGGCGGCGCGCTGTCGCAGGGCAAGTTCGCGCCCAACCTCTGGGAGACCTCGCCGCGTCACCTCTACGAGGCGATGCAGACGGGCCCGCAGTCGATGCCCGTGTTCAACGACGCGACCATCACGCCCGAGGAGAAGCGCGACATCATCGCCTTCATCAACGAGCAGGGCGACGTCTCCCCCGGTGGCCTCGACCTCGGCTCGCTCGGCCCGGTCAGCGAGGGCCTCTGGGCGTGGGTCGTCGGACTCGGCCTGCTCATCGGTTTGTCGGTCTGGATCGGAGCCAAGTCCTCGTGAGCACGCACGACCCCCACACCGAGCTGGACGTCCGCGGCGCGGACGACGCTCCCCAGCGCTTCGAGGACCCGGGCGTCCACGAGCACGTCCACCGTCAGGCGGACATCGACCCGCGCGCGACCAAGCGCGTCGAGCGGCAGGTCCTCCTGCTGTTCACGCTGTCGATCCTGGCCACGATCGGCTTCATCGTCGCGTACTTCGCGCTCCCCCCGGGCGAGACGCCCGAGTCGATGCGCACCTCGAACCTCGCGCTGGGCCTCGGCCTCGCGATCTCTCTCCTGGGCATCGGCATCGGCGGCAGCCACTACATCAAGGTGCTGATGAGCAACCGCGAGTACGTCGAGGAGCGCCACCCGCAGCGCACCGACGACGCGACGCGCGAGATCGCGGTCCAGATGCTCAAGGACGGCGCCGAGGACTCCGGTCTCACGCGCCGCGGCGCGATCATCGGCGCGGCCGTCACGGCGATCGCGCTCTTCCCGCTCGCGATCGTCCTGCCCATCGTCGGCAACGTCGGCGAGGACTGGAACGTCCGCAAGTTCAAGCACACGATGTGGCGCAAGGGCACGCGGCTCGCGTACGACCCCACCGGTCGCCCCATCAAGGCCTCGGACCTCACCATCGGATCGGTCGCGCACGTCCAGCCGGCCGACCTCGACGAGGCCGAGCACCCGCTCGACGAGAAGGCGAAGGCGGTCGTCCTCGCGATCCGGCTCGACCCTCGGGACATCGTGTCCGAGCAGGGCGAGGGCTGGTCGTACGACGGCATCGTCGCCTACTCGAAGATCTGCACCCACGTGGGCTGCCCCGTCGCTCTCTACGAGCAGCAGACCCACCACCTGCTGTGCCCGTGCCACCAGTCGACGTTCGACGTCGCTGACAGCGCGAAGGTCGTCTTCGGTCCCGCGAAGCGACCGCTGCCGCAGCTGCCGATCACCGTGGACGACGAGGGCTACCTGATCGCTCAGAGCGACTTCCACCAGCCCGTCGGTCCGAGCTTCTGGGAGCGCCTGACGTGACGACCACGACCACCTCCAAGGCCACGACCCCGCCGTCGGCGGGTGCGCGGGCCGTCGGCGCGACCGCCGACTACCTCGACCAGCGGACCGGCCTCGGCCACGCGGTCAAGTTCTTCGCCCGGAAGGTCTTCCCCGACCACTGGTCGTTCTTCCTGGGCGAGATCGCGCTGTACAGCTTCGTGACGCTGCTCATCTCGGGCGTCTTCCTCACGCTGTTCTTCGTCCCGAGCATGGGCGAGACGCACTACGAGGGCCCGTGGGCGTCGATGAACGGCGTCGAGATGTCCGAGGCGTTCGCCTCGACGCTGCGCCTGTCGTTCGAGGTGCGCGGCGGTCTGCTCATGCGGCAGATCCACCACTGGGCGGCCCTGATCTTCATGGCCGCGATCGTCACGCACATGATGCGCGTGTTCTTCACCGGCGCGTTCCGCAAGCCGCGTGAGATCAACTGGGTCGTCGGCTTCGTCCTGCTGATCCTCGGCCTGGCCGCGGGCTTCTCGGGCTACTCGCTCCCGGACGACGTCCTGTCCGGCAACGGCCTGCGGATCACGGACGGCGTCATCAAGGCGATCCCGATCATCGGCAGCTACATGTCGTACTTCGTGTTCGGCGGCGAGTTCCCCGGGACCGACCTGATCCCGCGCCTCTTCACCGTGCACGTCCTGCTGGTGCCCGCGCTGATCCTCGCGCTCATCGGCCTGCACCTCGTGCTCATGGTCATGCACAAGCACACGCAGTACCCGGGCTCGGGCCGCACGAACAACAACGTCGTCGGCTACCCCGCGCTCCCGGTGTACGCGGGCAAGCTGCTGTTCAACCTCTTCGTCGTGTTCGGCGTCATCGCCCTCATGGGCGCGACGATGTCGATCAACCCGGTGTGGAACTACGGCCCGTACGACCCGTCACCGGTGTCCGCAGGAGCCCAGCCCGACTGGTACATGCTGTTCCTGGAAGGGTCGCTCCGACTCATGCCAGGACAGGCCGAGTTCGTCCTCGGGCAGTACACGGTCAGCCTCAACGTCATCATCCCGGCGATGGTGGTGCCGGGGATCCTGTTCACGCTGCTGGCGCTGTACCCCTTCATCGAGGCGTTCGCGACCGGCGACAAGCGCGAGCACCACGTGCTCGACCGCCCGCGCAACCGCCCGTTCCGCACCGCGTTCGGCGTCTCGCTGCTGACCGCGTTCTTCATCCTCGTGCTCGCGGGCTCGAACGACCTCATCGCGACGCACTTCCACCTGTCGATCAACGACATCACGTGGGTCTTCCGCGTGCTGCTGTTCGTCGGCCCCTGGTTCGCGTTCTGGATCACCAAGCGCATCTGCCTCGGCCTGCAGCGCAAGGACCGCGAGCTGGTCCTGCACGGGCACGAGACGGGTCGCATCGTGCGGTTCGCGAGCGGCGAGTACATCGAGGTGCACAAGCCTCTCGACGCGCACGAGCGCTGGCTGCGCGTGCAGCACGAGGCCATCCGTCCGCTCGAGATCGAGCCGGCCGAGGACTCGCGCGGCGTGCGCCGCAAGGGCTACCGCCGCGACACGATCCGCCAGCGGCTCTCGCAGGTCTTCTACGAGGACCGCGTCGAGCCGGTGACGCCCGCCGAGCTCGAGGCCGCCCACGCGGCGCACGGGCACCACGGCGAGGTCGAGGCGGCCCCCGAGGCGCACGGCACCCCGGAGCTCGCCGGAGCGTCCGGGCGCACCGGTGGTGGCCAGCACCTCGTCGACCCGCAGGACGAGACGTCCCCCGAGACGCGGAATCGCTGATCCGGGACCAGAGTTGACCGTGGAGTCGGGCGGCTCGCCGTAACGGCGGGCCGCCCGATCCGTTTCGTACCCCGCCCGGCCGTACCAGAACGGTCGCGCACCGACGCAGGAGAGGTACTCACGCATGGCTGACTACACGCTTCCGGACCTGCCGTACGACTACGCAGCCCTCGAGCCGCACATCTCCGGCCGGATCATGG
The DNA here is from genome assembly GCF_010119915.1 of Cellulomonas sp. H30R-01. Taxonomy (NCBI): domain Bacteria; kingdom Bacillati; phylum Actinomycetota; class Actinomycetes; order Micrococcales; family Cellulomonadaceae; genus Cellulomonas; species Cellulomonas sp. H30R-01. The sequence goes on from NZ_CP048210.1 coordinate 1,766,447, forward strand.
AGCTGCACCACGACAAGCACCACGCGGCCTACGTCACCGGTGCCAACACGGCCCTCGAGAAGCTCGCCGCCGCCCGCGAGGCGGACGACCTGGCCGCCGTCAACCTGCACGAGAAGAACCTCGCGTTCAACCTCGGCGGTCACGTGAACCACTCCGTGTTCTGGCAGAACCTCTCCCCCGAGGGCGGCGACAAGCCCACCGGCGAGCTCGCGGCCGCGATCGACGAGTTCTTCGGCTCGTTCGAGGCGTTCCAGAAGCACTTCGCCGCGAACGCGATCGGCATCCAGGGCTCCGGCTGGTCGATCCTCGCGTGGGACTCCATCGGCGAGAAGCTCGTGATCGTGCAGCTGTACGACCAGCAGAGCAACATCGCCCTCGGCCTGGTGCCGGTTGTCGTGCTCGACATGTGGGAGCACGCGTTCTACCTCGACTACGTCAACGTCAAGGCGGACTACGTCAAGGCGTGGTGGAACATCGTCAACTGGGCCGACGCGGCCGCGCGCTTCGACCGCGCCCGCACCCAGACCGCCGGGCTGATCGTCCCGGTCTGACGACCGGCGCGCACGTCCCTCATGAGGGCCGCCTGCTCCCTCGGGGGAGCAGGCGGCCCTCGTGGCGTCGGAGCGGACGGACCGACGACGGCACGGACCGCCCTGGGAGCGATGCGACGTGCGCGCTCACCACGGTCCGTGCAGCTCGGGTGCGGGTCCCCGGCCGATGAGCCACGCGAGGAGGGCGGCGTGACCAGCGCGGTCGGGCAGCGCCTGGAGGCGCTTGGGCAGCTCGTTCTCGACGAGGATCGCGGGCCAGTCGGACGGGTGGTGACCGATGTCCAGATCCACGTGGTGGACCTCGACGTTGCGCAGGTGGTGGCCGATGATCTCCACCATCGTCCGCGGTCCGGCGACCATGATCCCCTGCCGGTCCCAGTGCGTGTCGTCCAGAGCGGCCCACGCGGCCTCGAGACGCAGGAGGGAGTCGGCCAGGTCGGCGCGGAGGACGGCGGCCGGGCGACCCGCGCCCGCGTCCGCCGCCTCGTCCGCGTCGTACCCGTCCGGGTGGACACGACGGACCTTCCCCAGCGCGGCACCCTCGAATATCCCCACGTGGGCCCGGGCCTTGTTCGCGATGTGCGTGACGACGTGGCCCCGGGAGAAGCGCGGCAGCAGGCTGGGCGCACGGAACTGGTCGTCCGTGAGCGGTTCGAGCGCGTCGAGCAGAAGCCGGTGGCTCGCACGGCACGCGTCGATGGTCGCGGTCGGCTTCATCGGATGACCGCCGCGACGCCGGTCTGCCGCGATCTCTCGCGCCCCCGTCCCGGGCCCGCACGCCCGCAAGACCCGTCCAGCTCGGCGCTCATGCCCACGGCCGATCCCGCTCGTCTCCGGTCACCCCGGACAACTTGCCAGAGTTCTCCCCGTCTGGGGGCGAACCGGACCTGTGCATCGGCACCTTCGTCGGGCGCACCCTGCTGAGCCACGGACGAGGGGCGGCGGCCCTCGTCGTCTCCCCGTCCACTCACGGGTGCCACCTTCGTCCTCATCACCGTCGCAGGCACGGCCCCCCAGCGCCCGTCATGGTTCACGTCGGCGGCCTGGTGGTAGGAAGGTCGGATGCCTTCCGACGACGAGCCCCTTCTCGACGTGCGCCTCGTGTGGGGACCCGCCGGTGCCGCGTCGTTGGGCGACGACGTGGACGTCGCGGTGGTCGTCGACGTGCTCTCGTTCACCACGACGGTCTCCGTGGCGGCCGACCGCGGCGCGGTCGTCCTGCCCTCCCCCGCGTACGACGAGCAGGCGCGGCGTTTCGCCCAGGAGCACGACGCCGTGCTCGCCGTCAGCCGCGCGCAGGCCGCAGCCGGCGACGTGTCGCTCTCGCCCGCGTCGGTGCGCGCAGCGCCGTCCCTCGCACGCCTGGTGCTGCCGTCGCCCAACGGCTCGACGCTGAGCCGGGTGATCGACGACGGGTCGCGAGCTGTGCTCGCGGCGTCGCTCCGGAACGCCGCGGCCGTGGCGTCATGGGTCATGGCGCGCGCGACGCCACGCCGGAGGCCGCTCCGACTCGCCCTCGTCGCCGCCGGCGAGCGTCGCGCGGACGGCACGGTGCGTCAGGCCCCGGAGGACGTCTGGGGTGCCGGCGCGGTATTGGAGGCGCTCTCTCAGGCGCACGCGGTGCGTCTGACCGATCGGGCGGCTGCGGCATGCAGCGCCTGGCAGGAGGTCGCGAGCAGGCCGGAGCGGGCGTTGCGGCGCTCCCGCACCGGGGTCGAGCTGGTGGACGGCGGGTTCGCCTCGGACGTGGAGGTCGCGGCCGAGGTCGGCGCGAGTACCGCGGTGCCGCTGCTGCGCGACGGTGCGTACGTCGACGTCGCGCGCTGCGCGGTGTGACCGCCGGACGCCCGTCCCCGACCGGGCGGGCGGACGTGCGGGCTCGACCTGACAGGCCGAGGTGATGCCCCCACCGGGCGAGCGGACGTGCGACGGCCCCCGCGGTCGCTCAGGGCGAGGACCGAAGGGGCCGTCGTGCGGTCAGGGACCGTCAGTGCGCGTGCTGTCCGCGGGAGAACTCGAACACCCAGCCGACCAGGCCGATGACGCCGAGGATCGCGCCGATGATCGCGACCCAGAAGCCGATCGCGAGGCCGAGGAACAGGACGGCCGCCGCGGCGCCGATGACCAGCGGCCACCAGCTCCACGGGCTGAACACGCCCTGGTCGCCGGCGCCCTGCTCGATCTCGCCGAACTCGTCGTCCTCGGGGCGGGCGTCGATGCGCCGCGCGAGGAGGGCGAAGTAGGCACCGATCATGCCGACGAGGCCGCCGACGAGCGGGATGCCGACCGTGCCGACGGGCTCGCCGTCGCTCCACAGCGCGTAGATCAGGCCGACCGGGATGAAGAACAGCAGCCCGTAGAGGAAGAGCCTCGCCTCGAACCTCACCGGTCACCCTCCTTGTCGCTGCCGGGACGGTCCTGGGGACGGTCCTCGACGATCGTCGTGGACGACTGCTCGGGCTCACCCTTGCCCTCGACGACGCGGTCGACCGCGACCTCGGTCTCGCCGCGGCGGTCCGCCTCCCAGTCGAACGGACCGGGGTTCGGCTCGACGTAGTCCATCGCCGCGACCTCGGGGTGGTGCAGGTCGAACGCGGGACGCTCGGAGCGGATGCGCGGCAGCGACGTGAAGTTGTGCCGCGGCGGCGGGCAGGACGTGGCCCACTCGAGCGAGGCGCCGTAGCCCCACGGGTCGTCGACGGTCACCTTCGGCGCGTTGCGCCACGTGACGTAGACGTTCCAGAGGAACGGCAGCGTGGACGCCGCAAGCACGGCCGCGCCGACCGTGGAGAGCTGGTTCATCCACGTGAAGCCGTCGTCGGGCGAGTAGTCGGCGTACCGACGGGGCATGCCGATGACACCGAGCCAGTGCTGCACGAGGAACGTCGTGTGGAAGCCGATGAACAGCAGCCAGAAGTGGATCTTGCCGAGCCGCTCGTCGAGCATCCGGCCGGTCATCTTGGGCCACCAGAAGTAGAAGCCCGCGAACATCGCGAACACGACGGTGCCGAAGACGACGTAGTGGAAGTGCGCCACGACGAAGTAGGAGTCGGAGAGCTGGAAGTCGAGCGCCGGGCTGGACAGGATGATGCCCGTCAGGCCGCCGAAGAGGAACGTGACGAGGAAGCCGATCGTCCAGAGCATCGGCGTCTCGAACGTGAGCTTGCCGCGCCACATCGTGCCGATCCAGTTGAAGAACTTCACGCCGGTCGGCACCGCGATGAGCATCGTCATGAACGCGAAGAACGGCAGCAGCACCGAGCCGGTGACGTACATGTGGTGGGCCCACACGGTCACGGACAGGGCGGCGATGGCGATGGTCGCGTAGACGAGGCCCTTGTAGCCGAAGATCGGCTTGCGGCTGAAGACCGGCAGGATCTCGGTGACGATGCCGAAGAACGGCAGCGCGATGATGTAGACCTCGGGGTGCCCGAAGAACCAGAACAGGTGCTGCCAGAGGATGGCGCCCCCGTTCTCCGGGTTGAACACCTGCGCGCCGAGGCGGCGGTCGGCGCCGAGCGCGAACAGCGCGGCGGCCAGCGGCGGGAACGCCATGAGCACCAGGAGCGACGTCACCAGGGTGTTCCAGGTGAAGATCGGCATCCGGAACATCGTCATGCCGGGCGCGCGCATGGTGACGATCGTGGTGATGAAGTTGACGGCACCGAGGATGGTGCCGAAACCACCGAGGGCGAGGCCGAAGACCCACAGGTCACCGCCGACACCGGGTGAGTACACGGTGTTCGACAGCGGTGCGTAGGCGAACCAGCCGAACGACGCGGCGCCCTGCGGCGTGAGGAAGCCCGCGGCGGCGATGAGGCCGCCGAAGAAGAACAGCCAGTACGCGAACATGTTGAGCCGCGGGAACGCGACGTCGGGCGCGCCGATCTGCAGCGGCATGATCACGTTGGCGAAGCCGGCGAACAGGGGCGTCGCGAACAGCAGCAGCATGATCGTGCCGTGCATGGTGAACGCCTGGTTGTACTGCTCCTTGGAGGAGAACACCTCCATGCCGGGCGTGAACAGCTCGGCGCGGATGAGCAGCGCGAGGATCCCGCCGATCGCGAACCACACGAACGACGTGATCAGGTACATGTACCCGATCGTCTTGTGGTCGGTGGAGGTGATCCACTTGATCACCGTGCGCCCGAGCGTCTGGCGCGAAGGCGCCAGTCCGGGGATCTTCTCCACGGCGGTGGCCATCAGTGGTCGCTCTCTTCCTGCGTGGTGCTGCTGCTGACGCTGTCGACGTCCTGCAGACGGCTGTACTCGAGCCCCAGCGAGCCCTCCTGGCCCTTGTCCTTGAGCTCCTGGATGTGCGCGTCGAACTCCTCGCGGGACACGACCTTCACGTTGAACAGCATCGACGAGTGGTACTCGCCGCAGAGCTCGGCGCACTTGCCGAGGTAGGTGCCCTCCTCGGTGGGGGTCACCTGGAACGTGTTGGTCTTCCCCGGGATCATGTCCATCTTGTAGAGGAACGAGGGGATCCAGAACGAGTGGATGACGTCACGCGAGTCCAGCGTGAACTCGACCCGCTCGTCGACCGGGAGGTACAGCGTCACCTGGTCCGCCAGGGCGCCCGAGCTGCCGCCCACGTCCTGCGCGTGCTGGCCCGTCTCGTACGCGTCGTCGTCGAGGTAGTTGAAGTCCCAGCTCCACTGCTTGCCGATGACCTGCACGTGGATGTCGGCCTCCGCCGAGGTGTCCTGCAGCGCCGTGACGTCACGGTTCGTGTAGTAGAAGAGCACGCCGACCATGAAGATCGGCAGGATCACGTACATGACCTCGAGCGGCACGTGGTAGCGCAGCTGCACGGGCAGCACGTCGTCGTTCTTGCGCTTCCGGTAGACCGCGACGCACCACAGGATCAGGCCCCACGTGATGAGGCCGACGATGAGGGCGGCGATCCACGAACCGCGCCACAGGCTGACGATCCGAGCGGTCTGGTCGGTGATCTCGGCGTCCGACGAGCCGGGCAGCCAGCCGCGTTGGACCTCATCGGAGCAACCGCTCAGGGCGACCACGACGACGGCCGCGAGTCCTGCCGTCAGCAGGGCCGGGCGGCGCGTCCGGCGGGGGTGTTCCGGGTGCACGGGGGACCTCTCACTCACGTCCCGTCAGCGCTCGACCCCGCTGCTGGCGGTCGTCACCCGGGACCTTCGTCCTCGACCTGTGCAGCCTAGCGCGCCGACCACGACGTTTCGTCCTCGCGACGCCGGATGACGACACGGTGTCAGCACCGTCACACCACGTCTCCTGCGCACGTCCACCACGTGCGGCGGGGCCGTGCACGGCGGACGACCGCGCCGGTCAGGGCTACGGTGCACCGGTGAGCCCCCGTGACGACGCCCCCGCGGTCCCGGCCGTCGACGACCGCGGTGTGACGCACACCACTGCCCCCGGAGCGGTCCGTCGGGTGGTGCTCGACGCGGGCGGGCGCGCACCCCTGCTCCCCCAGGCGCGGGCCGCGTTCGTCGAGGCGCTGGACCAGGGCTGGGCGGACCCGCGACGTCTGCACGCCGAGGGCCGACGGGCGCGCCTGCTGCTCGACGGCGCCCGCGAGGCGATCGCGGCCGTCGTCGGGGCACGCACCGAGGACGTCGACCTCGCGCCGTCGCACACCGCCGCCCTCCACACGGCCGTGCTCACGGTCGCGCGGGGGCGCCGGCGCGCGGGCGGCGACGTCGTGGTCCCGACCGTCGAGCGGGCCGCCGTGCTGCACGCGGCCGACACCGCGGTGGCGTCGTCGGGCGGCCGGCGTGTCGACGTCCCGGTCGACGGGCTCGGGCGCGTCGACGTCGCGCGCATGGTGGACGCCGTCGGGCAGCCCGGGGTGGCGCTCGCCGCGCTCCAGCACGCGAACGGCGAGGTCGGGACGCGGCAGCCCGTCGCGGAGGTCCACGCGGCCGCGCGCCGGGCCGGGGTCCCCCTGCTGGTCGACGCCGGTGCGAGCCTCGGGCACGCCGAGGTCGGTGACGCGTGGGACGTGCTGGCCGCGGACGCGGGCGACTGGGGCGGGCCCGCGGGCATCGGCGTGCTCGTCACGCGCCGCGGCGTCCGGCGCTCGCCGGTCGCACCCGAGGACGAGGACCGCTGGTTCCCGGGCGGCGTCAGCGTGCCGGCCGCGCTGGCCGCGGCGGTCGCCCTCCAGGTCGCCGACGCCGACCGGGAGGCCGCCGACGCCGCGCGGCGTGCGCTCGTGGACCTGGTCCGCGCCCGCGTGGCGGCCGAGGTGCCCGACACCGAGGTCGTCGGGGACCCCGACGACCGCCTCCCCCACGTCGTGACCTTCTCGTCCCTCTACGTCGACGGCGAGGCCCTCGTCACGGCGCTCGACGCGCTGGGCTTCGCGGTCGCGTCCGGCTCCGCGTGCACGTCGAGCTCGCTCGAGCCGAGCCACGTGCTGGCGGCCATGGGCGTGCTCACGCACGGGAACGTGCGGCTCGCGCTGCCCCGCGGCACGCGCGGCGAGGACGTGGACCGGTTCCTCGAGGTGCTGCCGGAGTTCGTGGCGCGCGTGCGCACGGCCGGCGGGGTGGACGGCCTGTGACCGGGGGGCCGGTCCCGCTGGTCGTCGACGCGCGCGGGCTGCGGTGCCCGGCGCCCGTCATCGCCCTCGCGAAGGCGGCCCGCACCGCGGCGCCGGGGAGCGAGCTCACGGTGCTCGCGACCGACCCCGCGGCACGGCACGACGTGCCCGCGTGGGCCCGGATGCGCGGCCACACGATGGTGTCGAGCACCGACGACGAGGGCGTCTGGCGCCTCACGGTCCGCCTCGGGGACGCGCCCGTGGCGTGAGGTGTCGCACGCGTGGCCCGGCGACGGAGCCCTGACGCACGAGGGCCCCGCACCGAGATCCGGTGCCGGGCCCTCGTCAGGCGTCGGTGATCAGCTGAACGAGCCGCCGCACGCGCAGGCCGAGCCCGCGTTCGGGTTGTCGATCGTGAAGCCCTGCTTCTCGATCGTGTCGGCGAAGTCGATCGTCGCGCCCTCGAGGTAGGGGACGCTCATGCGGTCGACCACGACCTCGACGCCGTCGTAGTCACGCGTCACGTCGCCGTCGAGCAGACGCTCGTCGAAGTACAGCTGGTAGATGAGGCCCGAGCAGCCGCCGGGCTGGACGGCGACGCGCAGACGCAGGTCGTCGCGGCCCTCCTGCTCGAGCAGGCTGCGGACCTTGTCCGCCGCCACGTCCGTGAGCAGGACGCCGTGCGTCTGGGTCTGCGTGGTCTCGCTCATCGTCTCTCCTGGTGCCGGGGAACTCACGTCAACGGTGCGCAACACCGTCGCGCGCCGCGTTGTTCCCGACCAGGGTACGACTGTCCGCGGGCGTCGTCGTACGCGGCCCGCCCGCACGGCCCGGGCGTCAGCGCGACCACGTCCGGGCGACCCGCTCGGCGCGCGCGCGCAGGGTCCTGACGGGGTCGGCGAGCGCGGCCCGGACCTCCTCGGGCGTCTCCCCCACCGCGTACGCCGCCGTGATCCCCGCCGCGGACAGCTCGCGCCGGCCGACCTGCACGTCGCCCGCCAGGACGACGGTCGGGATGCCGTGCCGGAGCGCGCGCTCGGCGACCTGGGCGGCGACCTTGCCGTGCAGGCTCTGCCAGTCGAACCGGCCCTCACCGGTGACGACGAGGTCGCTCGCGGCGAGGCGGTCGTCGAGGCCGACGTGCTCCGCGACGAACGCGGCGCCCGGCACGACGCGTGCGCCGAGGAGGGCGAGCCCGAACCCGAGCCCGCCGGCCGCTCCGGCGCCCGGGGCCGCGGTGAGGCGTGCGGCGGCCGACGACGCGCGTGCTCCGGCGAGCAGGTCGGGACGCAGGTCGTCGGCGAGCGCGGTGGTCGCGGCGTGCGCGAGGTCGGCGAGCGCGCGCTCGAGCGCCTGGGCCTGCTCGGGCGTCGCGCCCTTCTGCGGTGCGAAGCCGGCGCTCGCGCCCTGCAGGCCGAGGAGCGGGACGTCGACGTCGGTCGCGGCGACGAGGTCGACGTCCGCCCAGGCGGCGCGGAGCGCCCGCAGCCCCCCGAGCTCCTCCGGACGCAGCCCGGCGAGCGCCCCGCCGCCGACGTCGAGCCGTCCGGGTGCCGCGTCGAGGCCCGCGCCGACGAGCATCCCTGCGCCGCCGTCGTTGGTGGACGACCCGCCGAGGCCGACGACGACGCGGCGCGCACCCGCCTCGCGGGCGGCCACCAGGAGCTCGCCGACGCCGCGCGTCGTGGTCCGCGTCGGGTCGCGGCGCTCCGGCGGGACGAGCGGCAGGCCGATCGCGTGCGCGGACTCGACGTAGGCCGTGCGCCCGCCCGGGCCGTCGACCAGGAGCAGCACCGCCGGCGCGGGCTCGCCGAGCGGCCCGGTGACGGTCACGGGCACCGTCTGCCCGCCGAGCGCGGCGTGCAGCGTGTCGACGAACCCCGGCCCCCCGTCGGCGAGCGGGCACGGGTCGACGTCGTCGTGCGGCGCTGCCGCACGCCACCCGTCGGCGATCGTGGCCGCGACCTGGCGGGCGGTGAGGACGGAGCCGAAGGTGTCGGGGGCGACGAGGACACGCACGCGGTGCATGGTGGCACGCCGGACGGCCCGGGCTCGCGCGCACGCCCGTGTGCGAGGATCGGTCCCGTGACGCTGACGACCTCCGCCGCCTTCACGGAGCCCGCGCCCTCGGCCCTGCTGCTGCTCGGCCGCGGCGTCGACCTCGCCTCGGAGCGCGGGGTCGAGTGCGTCGGGGACCTCCCCGCGCCGAGCGACCCGGACCTGGTCGAGCGGGCGCGCGCCGCGCGCGCCGCGCTGGGCGACCGCGCGTTCGTGCTCGGTCATCACTACCAGCGCGACGAGGTCATCGCGTTCGCCGACGTGACGGGCGACTCGTTCAAGCTCGCGCGCGAGGCCGCGGCCCGCCCCGACGCCGAGTTCGTCATCTTCTGCGGCGTGCACTTCATGGCCGAGTCCGCGGACATCCTCACGTCGGACAGCCAGCAGATCGTCCTCCCGGACCTCGCGGCGGGCTGCTCGATGGCGGACATGGCCGCGATCGACCAGGTCGAGGACGCGTGGGACGTGCTGGTCGACGCGGGGGTCGCCGAGGACACCGTCCCGGTCACGTACATGAACTCGACCGCGGCGATCAAGGCGTTCACGGGTCGCCACGGCGGCACGGTGTGCACGTCGTCGAACGCGCACGTCGCGCTGCGCTGGGCGTTCGACAAGGTCGGCGGGCTCGACGGCACCGGCAAGGTGCTGTTCATGCCGGACCAGCACCTCGGGCGGAACACCGCGGTGCTGCAGCTCGGCCTGTCGCTCGACGACTGCGTGGTGTTCGACCCGCGCAAGCCGAACGGCGGCCTGACGGCGCAGCAGCTCAAGGACGCGCGGATGATCCTGTGGCGCGGGCACTGCTCGGTGCACGGCCGGTTCTCCGCGCGCAACGTCACGGACGTCCGCGCGGCCGTCCCGGACGTCACGGTCCTCGTGCACCCCGAGTGCAAGCACGAGGTCGTCACGGCGGCCGACATGGTGGGCTCGACGGAGTACATCATCAAGGCGCTCGACGCGGCCGAGCCGGGCACGTCGTGGGCGGTCGGCACCGAGCTCAACCTCGTGCGCCGCCTGGCCGCCGCGCACCCGGACAAGCAGGTGCACTACCTCGACTCGACGGTGTGCTTCTGCTCGACGATGAACCGCATCGACCTCCCGCACCTGGTGTGGGCGATGGAGTCGCTCGTCGCGGGCCGCGTGCCGAACCGGATCGTGGTGGACGCCGACGACGCCCACTGGGCCCGGGTGGCACTCGACCAGATGCTGGCGCTGCCGGGCTACTGAGTCCCGTGAACACCGGCCACCACCTGCGGATCGGCGTCTTCGTCTTCGACGGGGCCGAGGAGCTCGACGTCGTGGGGCCGTTCGACGTGCTGTCGTCCTGGGCGGCCCACTCGCCCCTGCACCCCGAGGTCGTGACGTTCTCCGCCGACGGTGCGGGCGTCCGCTGCGCGAAGGGCCTGTGCCTGGTGCCGGACACCTCCGCCGAGGAGATCGGCCCGCTGCACGTGCTGGTGTACCCGGGTGGTGCGGGGACGCGCCCGCTCGCTGCCGACTCCGAGCACCTGGAGTGGCTGCGCGGCGTCCGGGCGACGACCCCGCTGGTCGCGAGCGTGTGCACGGGGGCACTGGTGCTCGCGGCGGCCGGGCTGCTGGCCGGACGACCGGCGACGACGCACTGGGCGGCCTTCGACGAGCTCGCGGCGATCGATCCCAGCGTGCTCGCGGACACCGAGGCGCGGTTCGTCGACGACGGCGACGTCGTGACGTCGGCGGGCGTGTCCGCGGGTATCGACATGGCGCTGCACCTGGTGGCGCGGCTGGACTCCGTCGAGGCCGCCCGCGGTGTCCGGCGGGGCATCCAGTACGACCCCGCTCCCCCGGTCTGACCGTCGGCGGGCGCCCTCGCCGCTGTTTGCTACCCGCGAGTAACATCGCGTCGTGACTCGGACGCTCCAGCTCGCCCTCGCCACGTTCCGCCCCCGGCCCGCGGTCCCGGGGCAGACGCTCTTCTCGCCGTCCGTCACGACGATGCGCGTGCACCCCGGCGACCTCGACCTCTACCGGCACGTCAACAACGGCGTGTACCTGCAGATGATGGACGTCGCGCGCGCCAACTTCATCGCCGACCTCGGTGGTTACCGCCTGCTCGCCGAGCACGGCTGGTACCCGGTCGTCGCCGCGTCCACGGTCAAGTACCGGCGGTCCCTCACGCTCGGGCAGCGGTTCACGATCACCACCCGCGTGCTGGGGTGGGACGAGCGCGTCTGCTACCTCGAGCAGTCGTTCTCTCGCGGCGACCAGCACATCGCGCGGGGCGTCGTCGCGGGGCGCTTCCTCGCACGCGACGGCCGGCGGATCCCCGCGCCCGACGTGGTCGAGCTGCTCGCGGGTGAGCACGTCGAGGCGCCCGAGCTGCCCGACGACGTCGCCGCGTGGGCGGCTGCGGTCGACGTGGCCCACCGCGCCTGAACACGACGCACCGCGCCGCCTGACGCGACGGGTCGTCCCGGCGACGCCCGTCCCGGCGACGCCCGTCCCGGTGACACCCGTCCCGGTGACACCCGGCCCCGGTGACGCCCGCCCGGGACATCCCCGGAGGGTCGTGACGTGTCAGGACGCGCCGCGGGCCAGGTGGTCGAGGAGCAGCGCCTCCGCCAGGACGACCTTCTCGAGCTCGCCGAGGTGCACGGACTCGTTCGCGCCGTGCGCGCGGCTGTCCGGGTCCTCGACGCCCGTGACGAGGATCTGCGCGTCGGGGTAGACCTCGAGCAGGTCCGCGATGAACGGGATCGACCCGCCGACGCCGATGTCGACCGGCTCGGTGCCCCACGCCTCGCCGAAGGCCCGACGCGCGGCGCGCATGCCGGGGGTGTCGGCGGGCGCGAGGAACGGCCGGCCCTTCTCGCCGTCCGTCACGGTGACGCGGGCACCGAACGGCGCGTGCTCCTCGAGGTGGGTGCGCAGCGCGGCCATCGCCGCGACCGGGTCCTGCCCAGGCGCGATGCGCATCGACAGCTTCGCGCCCGCGCGCGGCGTGATGGTGTTCGACGCGGTCGCGACGGCAGGCGCGTCGAACCCGATGACGGAGATGGCCGGACGCGTCCACAGGCGCGCGGTGATCGGACCGGTGCCCGCGAGGCGCACACCGCCCAGCACGCCCGCGTCGGCGCGCAGCTGCTCCTCGTCGAGCTCGACCGCCGGGTCGGGCGCGTGCACGAGCCCTGCGACGGCGACGTCGCCCGCGTCGTCGTGCAGCGTCGCGACGAGCCGGGCGAGGAGCGTCACGGCGTCGAGCACCGGGCCGCCGTACATGCCCGAGTGCACGGCGTGCGAGAGGACCTCGACCTCGACCGTGCAGTCGACGAGCCCGCGCAGCGACGTCGTGAGCCCGGGGACGCCGACCGACCAGTTCGTCGAGTCGGCGACGACGATGACGTCGGCCGCGAGCCGGTCCCGGTGGGCGTGGAGGAAGTCCGCGAACGTCGGCGAGCCGATCTCCTCCTCGCCCTCGACGAACACCGTCACGCCCACGCCCAGCTCGTCACCGAGCACGCGCAGCGCGCCGACGTGCGCGACGACGCCCGCCTTGTCGTCCGCCGCACCGCGGCCGAACAGCCGACCGTCGCGCTCGGTGGGCTCGAACGGCTCGGTCTGCCACGCGGCGGAGTCACCCGGGGGCTGCACGTCGTGGTGCGCGTAGAGGAGCACGGTCGGGGCACCGGCGGGCGCGGGCCGGCGCGCGACGACCGCGGGGGCGCCGGTGCGGCCGTCGGCCGTCGTCACGGTGAGCACGTCGACCTCGTCGAGCCCGGCACCGCGCAGGAGGTCGGCGACCGCGCCGGCGCTCGACCGCACGTGGGCCTGGTCGAACGCGGCATTCGAGACGCTCGGGATACGGACCAGCGCCTCCAGGTCCGTGCGGATCCCCGCGAACGCGGACGCGGTGCGCGTGCGCAGCTCGTCGACGCGGGCGGTGGGGTCGGTCGTGGTCTCGGGAGCGCGCTGGTCGGTCACGGATCGCCACGGTACTCGACTACCCTGAGGGGGTGTTCGGACGCAGCAAGGAGCCCGTGAACGAGATCCCCGGCCTCGTGGAGTCGGCTCCGACCCCCGACCTCCCCGGCGGCAAGGGGCGCCCGACGCCCAAGCGCAAGGAGGCGCAGGCCGCCAACAAGCGTCCCCTCGTGCCGCAGGACCGCAAGGCCGCGTCGAAGGCCGCCCGGGCGGCGCAGCGCGAGCAGCGCGACCGCGAGTACAAGGCCATGCAGACGGGCGACGAGCGCTTCATGCCCGCGAAGGACCGCGGTCCGGTCCGTCGCTACGTGCGCGACTGGGTGGACGCGCGGTGGAGCCTCGGCGAGCTGTTCCTGCCCGTCGCGGCCGTCGCGCTGGTCGCGCAGTTCGCGCTCGCGCAGACCGCGCCCGTGTTCGCGTTCTACGTGATCGTCGCGCTGTACGTGTACGTGCTCGCCGCGATCGTCGACGGGTGGCTGCTGTGGCGCGGCCTCAAGAAGCGGCTGATCGCCAAGTTCGGCGAGAAGGCCGTGGTCCGCGGCACCGCGATGTACGGCGTCCTGCGCGCGTTCCAGATCCGCCCGTCGCGCATGCCGAAGCCGCAGGTCAAGCACGGGCAGAAGCCCGCCTGACGCGCCGCCCGCCGGCCCCGGCCCGCGCGGCACGCCCGGGTGACGGACGTAGGGTTGATCGCATGGTCAACTACCGCCACCTGGGCCGATCCGGCCTCAAGATCACCGAGATCACCTACGGCAACTGGCTCACGCACGGCTCGCAGGTCGAGAACGACACCGCGACGGCCTGCGTGCGCGCCGCGCTCGACGCGGGCATCACGACGTTCGACACCGCCGACGTCTACGCGAACACCGTCGCGGAGTCGGTGCTCGGCGAGGCGCTGAAGGGCGAGCGCCGCCAGAGCCTCGAGATCTTCACCAAGGTCTACTGGCCGACCGGCCCGCGCGGCGCGAACGACTCCGGCCTGTCGCGCAAGCACATCCTCGAGTCGATCGACGGTTCCCTCGAGCGGCTGCAGACCGACTACGTCGACCTCTACCAGGCGCACCGTTACGACCACGCGACGCCGCTCGAGGAGACGATGGAGGCGTTCGCGCACGTCGTCCGGCAGGGCAAGGCGCTGTACATCGGCGTGAGCGAGTGGACGGCCGACCAGATCCGCGCCGGGCAGGAGCTCGCGCGGGACCTCGGCTTCCGGCTCGTGTCGAACCAGCCGCAGTACTCCGCGCTGTGGCGCGTCATCGAGGGTCAGGTCGTCCCGACGTCGCAGGAGCTCGGTCTGTCGCAGATCGTCTGGTCGCCCGTCGCGCAGGGCGTGCTCACCGGCAAGTACAAGCCGGGCCAGCCGGCTCCCGCGGGGTCGCGCGCGACGGACGAGAAGGGTGGCGCGCGCATGATCGGGCGCTTCCTCGAGCAGGAGGAGACGCTCGCCCGCGTGCAGGACCTGCGGCCCGTCGCCGACGAGCTCGGCCTGACGATGGCGCAGCTCGCGATCGCGTGGGTGCTGCAGAACCCGAACGTCGCGTCCGCGATCATCGGCGCGTCGCGTCCCGAGCAGGTCGCGGAGAACGTCAAGGCGTCGGGCGTCGAGATCCCCGCCGAGCTGATGGCCCGGATCGACGAGGTCCTGGGCGACTCGGTCGTGACGGACCCCGCGGAGACCGCGAAGTCGTCGCCCGCGTCGCGCTGACCCACGCTGTGCCGACGCGCGCCGACGCGTACCGGCGCGTATTGGCGCGTACCCGCACGCACGGTGCCCCGTCCCGCCCGGTCTCCGGGCGGGACGGGGCACCGTCGTGTCAGGCGCTCACCGGCTCCCCCGCCGGCTGCGGTGCGGGGTCGTCGAGCGGGACGGTGAACAGGCGCAGGAACACCTGCGCGAGCGGGCCGACGCCGAGCGCGTAGGCGAGCGTGGCCCAGCCGACGGTGCCGCCGAGCACCCAGCCGACGGAGACGACGGCCACCTCGATGCTGGTGCGGACGAGCCGGACGGACCTCCCGGTGCGCGCCACGAGCCCGGTCATGAGCCCGTCGCGCGGGCCGGGGCCGAGGCGGGCGCCGACGTAGAGACCCGTCGCGACGCCGTTGAGCACGATGCCGGTCACCGCCATCGCGATCGCCGCCGCGAGCGGCAACGGGTCGGGCAGCCGGTCGAGCAGCGCGAGCACCGGGTCGACGAGCAGGCCGATGACGAGGACGTTCGCGACCGTCCCGACCCCGGGTCGCTGGCGCAGCGGCCACCAGCACAGCAGGACCGCGACGCTCGTGAGCAGCGTGAGCGTGCCGAACGAGAGACCGGTGCGGTGCGCGAGCCCTTGCGTGAGGACGTCCCACGGCATGCTCCCCTGCCCGGCGTGCACGACGAGCGCGATCGACACCGCGTAGAGCACGACGCCGGCGAACAGCTGGACGAGACGACGGACGGGCCGGTGCGCGAGGCCGCGCAGCACGCCCTTCACAGGCCGGTCCGCACGCTCGACCGGACCTCGAGCATGCTCCCGGCGGCCCAGTCCGGGCGGCAGGGCGGCGGGGGCCGGTGCCCGAGGCCGTCGCCCCGCACCAGGCGGGCGAGCGCGACGACGAGGGCGGCGAGGAGACCGAGACCGACGAGACCCCACACGAGGGTGAGGCCGAGCACGTGCGACATGGCCTCATCCTCTCGACCCAGTGGCTATGCCGAACATAGCCACTTGTGGGAAAGTGGCTCCATGACGGTCTCGGACCTCCCCACCGACCGCCGCGTCGCCGGCGCCCGGGTCGCACGCCTGCTCGGCGCCTGGCAGCAGGGCGGTCCCGCCTACACCGCCCTCGCCGACGCGCTGCGCGCCGCGATCCTGTCCGGCACGCTCCCGATCAGCACCCGTCTGCCGGGCGAGCGCGAGCTCGCCGACGCGCTCGGCGTCTCCCGCACGACCGCGACCGCGGCCTACGGACTGCTGCGCGACGAGGGCTACCTGGTGAGCCGGCGCGGCAGCGGCACCGTCACCACGCTCCCTTCCGGTCCCGGCGCGCGGCGGCCGATGCCCGTCCTCGGCGGCGTCGACGACTCGCTCACCGACCTCTCCATCGCGGCTCCCTCGGCACCGTCGGCGCTGCACGGCGCCTACCTCGCCGCGCTCGACGCGCTCCCCCGCCACCTCGCGGGCAGCGGCTACGCGCCGCTCGGTCTGCCCGTCCTGCGCGAGGCGGTCGCCCGCTGGTACACCGAGCGCGGCACCCCGACCTCACCGGACCAGATCCTCGTCACCACCGGTGCGCAGCAGGCGATCCACCTGCTCGTCGCCGCGCACGCCGGCCCCGGCGACCGCGTCGTGGTCGAGCAGCCGACCTACCCGCACGCGGTCGACGTCGTCCGGGCCGCTGGTGCACGACCGGTGCCCGTGCCGTCCGGAGCCGACGGCCTCGACGTGGACCTGCTGGAGTCGACCGTCCGGCAGGTCGCGCCGCGGCTCGTCTACCTCATCCCCGACCACCGCAACCCGACCGGGACGAGCCTCGACCCCGACCAGCGCGCAGCCGTGCGGGCGATCGCGCGACGGCACCGGACGACGGTCGTCGGCGACGAGGTGCTCACCGAGCTCACGATCGACGGCGACGCACCCGCGTCGTTCCCGGGCGACGGCAGCGCGTCGCACGTGGTCGTCGCGATCGGCTCGGCCTCGAAGTCGTTCTGGGGTGGTCTGCGCGTCGGCTGGGTGCGCGCGCACCCGGACCTCGTCACCCGGCTGGCGTCGGTGCGGGCGCACGTCGACATCGGCACGCCGCCGCTCGAGCAGCTCGTGGTCGCCGAGCTCCTCGCGTGCGCCGCCGACGTCCTCGCCGCCCGCCGGTCCGTGCTGCGCGAGCGTCGGGACCTGCTGGTCGGGCTGCTGCGCCAGCACCTGCCGACGTGGGACGTGCCGGTCCCGGCCGGGGGGCTGTCGCTGTGGGTCGACCTCGGCGCACCGGTGTCGTCCGCGCTCGCAGCGTCGGCGCTCCGGCACGGCGTCCGGCTGGTCCCCGGCCCCGCGTTCGGCGTGGACGGCGGACTCGAGGACCACGTGCGGGTGCCGTTCGCGGAGGCGCCCGACGTGCTGCGCCGCGGCGTCGAAGGACTCGCCGCCGCGTGGGGCGACCTCGGGTCCGTCACCTGGGAGCCGGTCGCTCCGGTCCGGGCGGTCGTCTGACCCGCACGACCGGCCGCCGCGGTCGGTCGAGCGGGTCGGGGTGTCGGGTCGGGGTGGGTCAGGCCGCCGGGATCGACAGCGTGGGCGTCGCCTGGACGCCCTCGTGCACGAGCCGCGCGGCCTGCACGCCCTGCGACGACAGCACGCGCCACGTCTCGCCCAGCCACTGCTCGGCGTCGAACTGCGTCGTGAAGACCGGGCTGACGGGCCGCTCGAGCGGCGCGCCGTCCGCGCCGTCGAACCGCCACTCCCACTGGGGACGCACGACCATCACGCTGCCGTCGCCGTCTTGGAGCCGCGCCGGCCCGCGTCCGCCGCGAGCGCCCGGCCGATCCGCCCGGCCCAGCCCGGCCCCTGGTAGATCAGGCCGGTGTAGCCCTGGACGAGGGTCGCGCCGACGGCGAGGTACTCGCGGGCGTCGGCGGGGGACGTGACACCGCCGACGCCGACGATGACGACCTCGTCACCGAGGCGGTCGCGCAACCGCGCGACGACGTCGAGGCCACGGGCGAGCAGGGGCGGTCCGGACAGGCCGCCCGGGCCGAGGTCGTGCCCGATCGTCGTGTTCACGGCGACGACGCCGTCGAGCCCGAGCTCGGCGACCAGCTCGGCGACCGCGTCGACGTCGTCGTCGGACAGGTCGGGGGCGATCTTGACGAGCAGCGGGACGGGCCGGCGGCCGGCCTTCGCGGTGGCCTCGTCGGCCGCGACGCGCGTCGCCTCGAGGATGGGTCGCAGCGACTCGACGGCCTGCAGGTCGCGCAGGCCCGGCGTGTTGGGCGAGGAGACGTTGACGACCAGGTAGTCGGCGTAGGGCGCGAGCCGCGCGGCGCTCGTCGCGTAGTCGACGGGCGCCTGCTCGGCGGGCGTCGCCTTCGTCTTGCCGATGTTGACGCCGACGACGTAGCGGCGGCCGGCGGGCGTCGCGCGCAGCCGGCGCAGCCGTGCGGCGACCGCGGCCGACCCCTCGTTGTTGAAGCCCATCCGGTTGCGCAGCGCACGCCGGTCGAGGACGCGCCACAGCCGCGGGCGCTCGTTGCCGGGCTGCCCCTGCGCGGTGACCGTGCCGACCTCGACGAACCCGAAGCCGAGCATCGTCATGCCGGGGACGCCGACCGCGTTCTTGTCGAAGCCGGCCGCGAGGCCGAACGCCGAGGGGAAGGTCCGCCCCCAGACCCGCACCGCACCGGTCGACGGCGGCGCGAGCACGCCGCGCACCACGTCGCGCAGCACCGGGACGGCGGCGACGACGCGGATCAGGCGGAAGGCGAGCTCGTGCGCACGCTCCGGGTCGAGCCGGCGCAGCACGAGGTCGAACAGGAGGCGGTACACGACATCACCCTAGGGGCTGGCGGGCGGCCTCACCGGTGCCGTCCACCGGACGCCCGGTGCGCCACAGCCACCACAGGCCCAGCAGGGGCAGGACGAACGGCACGTACCCGTAGCCCTGGCCGAACCCGGACCACACCGTCTCGTCGGGGAAGTCGCCCACGTCGACCAGCGACAGCACGCCGACCGTCAGGACGCCCACGAGCTCGACGCTCACGGTGACCCACGCGAGCGTGCGCCGGCCCGTGGCCAGCGCGAAGGTCGCCACGATGTAGACCACCCCGGCGGCGAGGGACAGGAGGTACGCGACGGGGGCCTCGTCGAGCTTCGTCGCGACCTGGTAGACGCCGCGCGCGGTCGCGGCGAGGGCGAGGACGCCGTAGACCGCGACGACGAGGCGGCCGGGTCCGGCGCCGGTCGGCCGCGGGCCGGGACCCGGGTGGGCGTCGTCGGCGTCGGCGGGGCGGTCGGTCACACGGACCCCCAGATCTGCAGCAGGCGGAACTCCAGGAAGGCGACCGTGAGCGCGGCGACGAGCAGGACGACCGAGCTCCACCGTGTGCGCTCGGCGAACGCCCACGCGGCGGCGAGCGGCAGGACGATCGCCTGCGTCACCACGTACCCCCAGAGGAGCGCGGCGTCGACGTCGGGCGCACCGGTGACGGCGAGGACCCCCGCGACGACGGCCTGCACGACGAGGAGACCCTCGACGACGGACGCGCCCCAGAGCTGGCGCAGGACCACCGCGCGGTCGCGCGCCACGAACCACCCGGCCCAGCCGGCGAGGACGACGCAGACCGCCACGACGAGCAGGGCGAGGGGCACGATCACGGTGCCCCACCGTACCGGCGACGCGGCGTCGCGCCCGACGCCCGACCGCGCGCCGGTCCCCCGACGTCGCGAGGGCGACGAACTACGATCGAGCGCGTGACCGTCACCCTCACCTCCGCTGACCCCGCCCGTCTCGCCGTCGACGCCGTCGTCGTCGGTGTCGCTCAGAAGGACGGTGCGCCGTCGCTGCTCGGCGCCGCCTGGTTGCCGAAGGACCTGCGGACGTCGCTGACCCGGGACGCGGTGGCGCTCGGCGTCACCGGCGCGACCGACGAGGTGCGCCGCGTGCCCGGCATCGGCACCAAGGCGCCCGTCGTCGTGCTGGTCGGCGTCGGCTCCGCGGACGCCCTCACGCCCGAGGCGCTGCGCCGTGCCGCGGGTGCGGCGACGCGCGAGCTGACCGGGACCGCCTCCGTCGCGCTCACGCTGCCCGCCGAGGACGACGAGCACCTCGCCGCCGTCGTCGAGGGCGCGCTGCTCGGGGCGTACGCGTTCCACCGCTACCGCGCGTCCGACGCGGCGAGCAAGGCGCCCGTCGCGGACGTGCAGGTCGTCACGTCGCTCGGGCGCTCGAGCGCGGCGAAGGCCGCGGTCGCGCGCGCCGAGGTCGTCGCCGCCGCCGTGCACGCGACGCGCGACCTCGTGAACACCGCGCCCAACGACCTGTACCCCGAGGCGTTCGCCGACGCCGCGAAGGCGGCCGTCAAGGAGGCCGGCGCCAAGGGCCTCAAGGTGTCGGTGCTCGACGAGAAGGCGCTCGCGTCCGGCGGCTACGGCGGTCTCGTGGGCGTCGGCCAGGGCTCGGCCCGCGGCCCGCGCCTGGTCCGCGTCGCGTACGCCCCCTCGCGGCCGAAGGCCACCGTCGCGCTCGTCGGCAAGGGCATCACGTTCGACTCGGGCGGCATCTCGATCAAGCCCGCCGCCGGCATGGAGGCGATGAAGTCCGACATGGCCGGTGCCGCCGCCGTGCTGCACACCGTCATCGCCGCGGCCCGCCTGGGCCTGCCCGTCGCCGTCACCGGGTGGCTGTGCCTCGCGGAGAACATGCCGTCGGGCACCGCCCAGCGGCCGTCGGACGTCATCACGATCCGCGGCGGCAAGACCGTCGAGGTCCTCAACACCGACGCCGAGGGGCGGCTCGTCATGGCCGACGGTCTCGTCGCCGCGGTCGAGGAGAAGCCCGACGTCGTGCTCGACATCGCGACGCTCACGGGTGCCCAGCTGGTCGCGCTCGGCCACCGCGTGTCCGCCGTCATGGGCACGGACGACGTGCGCGGCGAGGTCGTCGCCGCAGCCGACGCCGCGGGCGAGCAGTTCTGGCCCATGCCCCTGCCGGCCGACCTCAAGGCCGGGCTGCGCTCGAAGGTCGCCGACCTCGCGAACATCGGCGACCGGTTCGGCGGCATGCTCACCGCCGGGATCTTCCTGCAGGAGTTCGTCGGCGCGACGCCGTGGGCGCACCTCGACATCGCGGGACCCGCGTTCAACGAGAAGGCCGCGCACGGCTACACGCCCGTCGGGGGCACCGGCGTCGGCGTGCGGACGCTGCTCGCGCTCGTCGAGGGCCGCGCGACCGCCTGACCCGTCCGACGCCGAGCGGCGCCGCCGTGCCTGTCAGAGGGCGCGCCGGCGCCGTTCGCGTCAGAGGGCGCGCCGGCGCCGTTCGCGCTCGATCCGCTGACGCGCGTTCCAGTCGCGGACGCGCTGCGGGTAGCCGGTGCGCTGCACGTCGTACACGGGGATGCCGAGCTCGCGGGCCAGGTCCCACCCGACCGTGGGGTCCGGGACGCGCCGACGCGTCCACTCGCCGTCCGTCGCGACCAGCATCATCGTGGTCTGCGTGACGTTGGTGGGCGGCTCGACGTACGCCTCGACGCCGACCCGCGTCGCCACGAACTCCCTCAGGTGCGCGAGCGTCGCCTCACGCGCGGCACGGTCCGACGGCACGGCGTCGGGCGTGCGGTGGCGGCGTCGCGAGAACCAGGCCATCCGGGGAGCGTAGCGAGGCACGCTGGACGTTCGCTGGGACCGCGCCGAGCGGCAGTCATGGGACGACTGTTCCGAGCATCACACGCCGCGCCCGGTCGCCGAGGTCGTTCGGACCTTGACGGGATGACAAGATGGTCGGCGAGCTTCGAGACCCACACGCCTGCGCATAGGAGTCTGCACGTGGCCGACACGAACGGCACCGCTTTCGACATCGTCGTCCTGGGAGCGGGGAGCGGCGGTTACGCCGCGGCTCTGCGCGCCGCCCAGCTGGGCAAGAACGTCGCCCTCATCGAGGCCGACAAGGTGGGCGGCACCTGCCTGCACAACGGCTGCATCCCCACCAAGGCGCTGCTGCACGCCGCCGAGCTCGCGGACAACGCGCGCGAGGGTGCGCACTTCGGCGTGCACAGCACGCTCGACCGCATCGACATGGGCGGTGTCAACCAGTACAAGGACACCGTGATCGGCGGCCTGTACAAGGGCCTGCAGGGGCTCATCAAGTCCCGCAAGATCACCGTGGTCGAGGGCTTCGGCAAGCTCGTCGGCCAGAACGCCGTCCAGGTCGGCGACACGACCTACACGGGCGAGCACGTGATCCTCGCGACCGGCTCCTACGCGCGCTCGCTGCCGGGCCTCGAGATCGGCGGCCGGGTCATCACGTCCGACCAGGCCCTCACGCTCGACTTCGTGCCGAAGTCCGCGATCATCCTCGGCGGCGGCGTCATCGGGTCCGAATTCGCGAGCGTGTGGAAGTCCTTCGGCGCGGACGTCACGATCATCGAGGCGCTCCCCCACCTGGTCCCCAACGAGGACGTCGCGCTCTCCAAGGCGTTCGAGCGCGCGTTCCGCAAGCGCGGCATCGCGTTCAACCTCGGCGTCCGCTTCCAGGGCGTGACCCAGAACGACAACGGCGTGCACGTGACGCTCGAGGACGGCAAGTCCTTCGACGCGGACCTGCTGCTCGTCGCCGTCGGCCGCGGCCCGCGCACGTCGGGCGTCGGTTACGAGGAGCAGGGCATCACGCTCGACCGCGGCTTCGTCAACACCGACGAGAAGCTGCACACCGGCGTCGGCAACATCTGGGCCGTCGGCGACATCGTCCCGGGCCTGCAGCTCGCGCACCGCGGCTTCGCGCAGGGCATCTTCGTCGCCGAGCAGATCGCCGGGCTCAACCCGCAGCCGATCGTCGAGTCGGGCATCCCCCGCGTCACCTACTCGCACCCCGAGGTCGCCTCGGTCGGTCTCACGGAGGCCGCCGCGAAGGAGGTCCACGGCGAGGACGCCGTCGAGACCCTCGAGTACAACCTCGCGGGCAACGGCAAGAGCAAGATCCTCGACACCCAGGGCTTCATCAAGCTCGTGCGCCAGAAGGACGGCCCGGTCGTCGGCGTGCACATGATCGGTGACCGCGTCGGCGAGCTCATCGGCGAGGGCCAGCTCATCGTGAACTGGGAGGCGTACCCCGAGGACGTCGCCTCGCTCATCCACGCCCACCCGACGCAGAACGAGGCGCTCGGCGAGGCCCACCTGGCGCTCGCCGGCAAGCCGCTGCACGCCCACAACTGACCCCCACGATCGAAGGAGACACGAGCGGTCATGTCCGACAACGTGCAGCTTCCCGCTCTCGGTGAGTCCGTCACCGAGGGCACCGTCACCCGCTGGCTGAAGAACGTGGGCGACCGCGTGGAGGTCGACGAGCCCCTGCTCGAGATCTCGACCGACAAGGTCGACACCGAGATCCCGTCGCCGTTCGCCGGTGTCCTCGAGCAGATCCTCGTCCAGGAGGACGAGACCGTCGAGGTCGGCGCGACGCTGGCCGTCATCGGCACGGGCGAGGGCGGCGGTGCGTCCGCGCCCGCCGAGGAGGCCCCTGCCCAGGAGGCGCCCGCGCAGCAGGCGCCCGCCGAGCAGCCCGCCGCCGAGGCGCAGCCGGTCCAGGAGTCCGTCGAGGAGCACGAGGAGCCCGCCGAGGCCCCCGCGCAGGAGGCGCCCGCCGCGCAGGAGCAGTCCTCGGGCGGCCAGGGTGGCGGTGGCCAGGAGGTCACGCTCCCCGCGCTCGGCGAGTCCGTCACCGAGGGCACCGTCACGCGCTGGCTCAAGCAGGTCGGCGACAGCGTCGAGGTCGACGAGCCGCTGCTCGAGATCTCGACCGACAAGGTCGACACCGAGATCCCGTCGCCGGTCGCCGGCACGGTGCAGGAGATCCGCGTCCAGGAGGACGAGACCGTCGAGGTCGGCGCCGTCCTGGCGATCGTGGGCTCCGGTGCCGCGGCCGCTCCGGCTCCCGCCGCCGCCCCCGCCCCCGAGGCGGCTCCCGCGGCCGCTCCCCCCGCGCAGGCGCAGCCCGCGCCGGTCCCGGCCGCGGCCCCCGCGCCCGCCCAGCAGGCTCCCGCCCCCGCGGCCGCGCAGGCCGGTGGCTACGAGGCGCCCGCGCCCGAGGCCGAGTCGGCCCGGACGGCCGGCGAGAAGCCCGCCGCCGAGGAGGCCGCCGCGCAGCAGCCGACCGCGTCCGCGGCGGCGAACGCCGGCGGGTCGTACCTCACGCCGCTCGTCCGCAAGCTGGCCGCCGAGAAGGGCGTCGACGTCGCGACCCTCACGGGCACGGGCGTCGGTGGCCGCATCCGGAAGGAGGACGTCCTCGAGGCGGCCGCCAAGGCCGAGGCCGCGAAGGCTGCGCAGGCCGCTCCCGCCGCCGCTCCGGCAGCGGCCGCCGCCGCGAAGGCGCCGACCGTCCCGTCGGTGTCGCCGCTGCGCGGCACCACGGAGAAGGCCAGCCGGCTGCGCCAGATCATCGCCGAGCGCATGGTGGAGGCCCTGCACACGCAGGCCCAGCTCACCACGGTCGTCGAGGTCGACGTCACCAAGGTCGCCCGCCTGCGGGCTCGTGCCAAGGACGACTTCAAGGCGCGCGAGGGCGTCAACCTCACGTTCCTGCCGTTCTTCGTGCAGGCCGCGGTCGAGTCCCTCAAGGCGTTCCCGAAGATCAACGGCGTGCTCGAGGGCAACCAGATCACGTACCACGGCCAGGAGAACGTGGCGATCGCCGTCGACACCGAGCGTGGCCTCCTCACGCCGGTGATCCGCGACGCGGGCGACCTCAACCTCGCCGGCATCGCGCGCAAGATCGCCGACCTCGCCGCGCGCACGCGCGCCAACAAGGTCACGCCGGACGAGCTGTCGGGCGCGACCTTCACGGTGACGAACACGGGCTCGGGCGGTGCGCTGATCGACACCCCGATCGTGCCGACCGGCACGTCGGCGATCCTCGGCACCGGTGCGATCGTCAAGCGGCCCGTGGTCGTCAAGGACGCGGACGGCGAGGAGGTCATCGCGATCCGGTCGATGTGCTACCTCTGCCTGTCGTACGACCACCGCCTGGTCGACGGCGCGGACGCGTCGCGGTACCTCTCCGCGGTCAAGGCCCGCATCGAGGAGGGCGCGTTCGAGGCCGAGGTCGGCCTCTGACGCTCGTCGCGTGACGACGGCCCGGGTCCCCTGCGGACCCGGGCCGTCGTCGTCCCGCGGGTCGCCTCCGCTGCCTGCGCGAGCCGTTCGGCCGTGCCGCCCGGTCGCCTCCGGTCCGACGGGTGCCGAGGTCGTGTGCCCGCGCGCACACGTCTCGCCCGGCCGGGTGCGGCGCGGACGCCTAGGGTGACCGGCATGGACGTGGTCGTCGCGGGTGCCAGCGGGTTCATCGGGGGTGCGCTCGTGCCGGCGCTGCGGGCCGACGGGCACCGCGTCCGCGTGCTCGTCCGCCGGGAGGCGGGCGGGCCCGACGAGATCCCGTGGGACCCGACGGCGGGACGCCTCGACCCGCACGACCTGGCCGGGGCCGACGCCGTGATCGACCTCGCGGGCGTCAACGCGGCCTCCCGCCCCCTGACGCCCTCGCGCAAGCGGGCCGTCGTGCAGTCGCGCGTCGACACCGCCGGGCTTCTCGCGCGCACGATGGCGGCGCACGACGACGGTCCACGGGTGCTCCTGCAGGCGTCGGGGATCGGCGCCTACGGCGACCGGGGCGACGCGGTCCTCGACGAGCACGAACCGCTCGGCACGACGTTCTTCGCGGGCGTCGTCCGGCAGTGGGAGGCCGCGACGGTCCCCGCGCAGGAGGCCGGGGTGCGCGTCGCGCTGCTGCGCACCGGGATCGTCCTCGCACCGCACGGTGGCGCGCTCGGGAGGCTCCTGCCGCTCGTGCGGCTCGGCGTCGGCGGACGGCTCGGCTCCGGGCAGCAGTTCTGGCCGTGGATCACGCTCGTCGACGAGGTCCGGGCGATCGCGCACCTGCTGACCACCGACGTGCACGGGCCCGTGAACCTCGTCGCGGCGGCGGACCGGAACGTCGACGTCGTGAGGGCGCTGGCCGCCGCCGTGCACCGCCCCGCCGTGGTGCCCGTCCCCGCGTGGGCACTGCGGCTCGCGCTGCAGGACTTCTCGTCCGAGGTGCTCGGGTCCATCCGCGCCGAACCCGCGGCGCTCACCACGAGCGGGTTCCGCCCGGTGCACGCCGACCTGACGTCCGCCGCGGCCTGGGTCGCCGCCGGCTGACCGTCAGGCGTCGGCGACGTCCCACACCCGCCACCCGTCGGCGGTCCAGCGCAACGTCAGCACGACGGTGCGTGGCGACGCGGCCGGCACGGCCGTGGACGCACCGGTCGCATCGACGCGCGTGTAGCCCGACATCGCGGACGTGACCCGCACCGCCGCCTCCGCACCGGGGGTGGGCCCGCCGGCAGAGTCCCCGCCCGCGACGACGCTCGTCTGCTGCACGTCGACGGCGAGCCCCTCGACCCGGTCCCCCGCGAGGGCCTCGACGAGCCGCAGGTCGGCACGGTGCGCAGGCCCGTCGGGGACCTCGACGTCGACGAGCCGCGCCGCGTCGCCAGCGGCGACGAGCTGAGCGCGGAGCTGCGTGAGCTCGGCGGCGGCCTCGGCCACGTCGGTCGTGCGCGCTGGTTCGCCCGCCCCGTCGGCCACACCCTGAGCGTCGACCTCCGTCTCGGAGGGCGGTGCCGTGCGGGCCGAGGCCGCCGACGACGCGGCGGGTGGCGCACCGGCCGCTCTCTCGTCCCCGGCGGACGACAGCAGCCCGGCCGCCCCGAGCGCGAGGCCGCCCACGACGACCACCCCGGTGGCGACCACGCCGACGACGAGCGCACGAGGTGCGCGACGGGGCGCCCGCCGAGGCCGGCGGAGGTCGGCCGCGGCCGACGCCCCCGTGCGTGCGAGGTCGAGCGCCGCGCGTGCACCGGCGTCCGGGACGCGGACCGGCTCGGGCGTGACGACCGCGAAGCAGCGGTCGACCAGGCGGGCCGCGCTGACGTCGCCGCTCGTGAGGAGGTCCTCGAGCGCGTCCCGGAGCGAGCCGTCGTGCGGTCCGGCGAGCAGGTGCACGTCGGCGTCGGGGACCTGGGCGAGCACCGACGCGACGAGGCGGCGGACGTCGCCGTCCGGCGTCCCGCTCCCGGCGAGCACGCCCCGCAGGTCGACGAGCGCGGGCCGCCCGCATGGCCGCACGACGACCGTCGCGGGGCTCACGCCGCCGTGGGCGAGGCCCGCGTCGTGCAGCGCCGCGAGCGCGGTGGCGACCGGGATGGCGACCGTCGCGGCCTCGCCGTCGGACAGCGGCGCACGCTGCGACCGGAGCTCGGCGAGGGTCGGCCCCGCGAGGTGCTCGACGACGAGCGCGGTGCGGCCCGGGCCGATCTCGACCACGTCGTGCAGCACGGGGAGGTGGTCGTGCCGGACGTGCCGGAGCCGCTCGACGCGCGCCGCGGTGAGGTCGTCGAGCACGGTGGCCACGACGTGGACCTCGAGGTGGCGGCCGGAGCCGTCCGTCGCGGCGGCGAGCCACCCGGTGCCGTCGGGGCCGGCCGGCCCGACGACGCGGAAGGCGCTGCCGTCGACGAGCGCGCGCACGTCGGAGGGCACGAGGAACGTCTCCATGCCGGGCATCGAACCGTGCACGGCCCGCCGCGCGTGCGGCTCGTCCACAGGTCACGGCTGCGCCCGCGGCGCGCCCGGCAGGACGTGCTGCCGCCTCGGATGCCGTCGACGGGCGTGCCATCGACGGGCGTGCAGTCGACAGGCGTGCCGTCGACGGGGCGCACGTACCGCCGCGCGCGTCAGAGCCGGACGACGACCCCTTCGGCCGCCGACGTGCGCGCGGCGTCGAGCACGCGTGCGGTCCGCACGGCGTCGGCGGGGTCCACGGGAGGCGGACCGCCGTCGACGACCCACCGCACGGCCTCGCGGTAGAGGTCGACGTGCCCGCCGGCCGGCACCGGCACGGGCGTGCGTTCCGCGCCGCGGACGAGCCAGCCCTCGTGGACGGGCTCGCCCGGACGGCGACCCTCCTCGTAGGCGTCGTCGAGCACGGCGAACGGCGTCGGCTCGCCCTCGAACGAGGTGACGAGGTAGGCGGCGGCGTCCCCGAGCACGCGTGTGCGCGGTCC
The DNA here is from genome assembly GCF_010119915.1 of Cellulomonas sp. H30R-01. NCBI lineage: Bacteria > Bacillati > Actinomycetota > Actinomycetes > Micrococcales > Cellulomonadaceae > Cellulomonas > Cellulomonas sp. H30R-01. The sequence goes on from NZ_CP048210.1 coordinate 1,794,333, forward strand.
GGGCGCCCCGACGACGGCACCGGCCTGCAGGTGGCTGACGACGCCGGGTTCGCCGCTGCGCGCGTCGTGCACGAGCGCGAGGAAGACGTCGTCGACCGCAGGCGTGGACCGTGCGGCGAGCTCGGCGTACACCGACCGGACCGGGCCGAAGAGCTGCACCGCGGAGTCGACGAGGTGCGCGCCCAGGTCCAGCAGCAGCCCGCCGGCGTCGGGGTCGTTCTCCTTCCAGCGGTCCTGCGGGACGGGCCGGAACCTCTCCCAGCGTCGCTCGAAGCGGTGCACGCGACCGAGCGTCCCGGCCTCCAGCAGACCGCGCAGCGCGAGCTGCTCGGGGTCCCAGCGCCGGTTCTGGAACACGGTGAGCCGTCCGCCGGCGTGCAGCGAGGCGTCGACGAGCCGCTCGGCCTCCGCGGTGGTGGTCGCGAGCGGCTTGTCGACGAGCACGTGCACGCCGGTCGCGAGCGCGGCGAGCACGTGCTCGACGTGGTCGCCCGTCGGGCTCGCGACGACGACGAGGTCGAGCTCGCCGACGTGCGCGAGCAGCGCCGGCACGTCGGGGACGACGACGGCACCCGGCCAGTCCTCGTGCACCTGCGCGGCGCGGTGGCGGGTGACGACGTGCGTCACGCGCTGGTGCGCCTCCCGCAGCAGGCGCGCGTGGATCCCGCGCCCCGCTCCCCCGTAGCCGACCAGACCGACGCGCAGCGAGTCCATGCGCGCCACTCTACGGTCGGGCCGACTCCGTGGTGTCGGCCGCACCGACCGTCGCACCGGGCTCCGCCGAAGTGGTCCGGTGCGTGCCCGGCGCGTGCGGTCGCGACAGCCGCGACGGCCACCAGGTGCGGTCGCCGAGGTCGTGCACGAGGGCCGGGACCAGCAGCGAGCGGACGACGGTCGTGTCGAGCAGCACGCCGAGCGCGACGATGACCGCGAGCTGCGCGAGGAACAGCAGCGGGATGACGCCGAGCGCCGCGAACGTCACCGCGAGCACCACGCCCGCCGACGTGATGACGCCGCCGGTCACGGCCAGGCCGCGGACCACACCGGGGCGCGTGCCCACGCGTGCCGACTCCTCCCGCACGCGTGTCATGAGGAAGATCGAGTAGTCGACGCCGAGCGCGACGAGGAACACGAACGCGTAGAGCGGCACGGCCGGGTCGGCGGGCGGCCAGTCCAGGACGTGGTTGAAGAGGATCGCCGAGACACCGAGCGTCGCCGCGAACGACAGGACGTTCGCGCCGAGGAGCAGCCCGGCCGCCACGACCGAGCGCAGCAGCAGCGTGAGGATCAGCCCGATCACGAGGAGCACGACGGGCACGATGACCCGCAGGTCGTGGCGGGCGGCGTCCTGCGCGTCGAGCGTCTCGGCGGCCGCACCGCCGACGAGCGCGTCCGGGTCCACCTCGTGCGCGGCGGTCCGCACGTCCGCGGCGACGGCGACGGCCTCCTGCGAGTCGGACGGGGCTGTCGTCACGACGTCGAGCCGCACGTCCCCGTCGACCACGACGGGCTCGCCCGTCCCGGCGGGACCGCCCGCCGCGGTGCCCGTGTACGGCGCGACGCTCTCGACGCCCTCGACGTCCTCGATCGCGGCCGCGACGTCGTCGGCGGAGTCCTGCGCGGTGATGACGGTGACGGGCTGCACGGCACCGGCCGGGAAGTGCTCGGCGAGGACCTCCTGGCCCGCGACGGCGTCGACCGGGGTGAGGAACACGTCGGCCTGGTCGGTGCCCCCGGCGCGGAACGTCGGCAGGAACGCGGCACCGACGACCAGGACGACCGCGGTGACGGCCCACACCGGCCGTGCGTGCCGGGCGACCCAGCGCGCGAGGCGGCCCCACGCGCCGGACGCGTCGGCGGGGTCGTCGGTGGGCGCCGCGTGGTGCCCGTGGGCGACGGCGACCGCGGCGACCGGGCGCGGCACGCGCGGCCAGAACAGGGCGCGCGACCACCGGCCGAGCACGATGAGGAACGCCGGCAGCAGCGTGGTGGCGGCGAGGAACGACGACGCGATGCCGATCGCGGCGACCGGTCCGAGCGAGCGGTTCGAGCCGAGGTCCGAGAGCAGGAGGCACAGGACGCCCGCGGCGACCGTGCCGGCCGACGCGCCGATCGGCTCGAGGCACGCGCGCAGGGCGCGACGCATGGCGGTCGCCGGGTGCTCGGCGTGGCGGAGCTCCTCCCGGTAGCGCGCGACCAGGAGCAGCGCGTAGTCGACGCTCGCGCCGACCACGAGGATCGAGAGGATGCCCTGCGACTGCCCGTTGAGCACGAGCACGTCGTTCGCCGCGAGCTGGTAGACGACCAGCCCGGCGAGGGAGAGCGCGAAGACGGCCGTGAGGATCACGACGAACGGCAGGAACGGCGAGCGGTAGACGATCACGAGGATGACGAGCACCGCGCCGAGCGCGACGAGCAGCAGCACGCCGTCGATCCCGCCGAACGCGGTGACGAGGTCGGCGACGAAGCCTGCGGGACCGGTGACCCAGGCCTGCAGCCCGAGCTCGCCGGAGTCGGTCGCGGTCGCGCCGAGGTCCTGCTCGAGGGAGGCGCGCAGGTCGGTGACGAGCACCTCCGCGACGGAGTCCTCGCCGATGCGCTCGTCGGCGGAGTCGGCGTCGACGGAGAAGATCGCGAGCAGCGCGAGACCGTCCTCGGACGGCACGACGACCGGGTCGCCGACGAGGTAGTCCGCCCACGTGTCGCCGTCGCCGTCCGGGACGTCGCGGTCGGGGACCCCGTTCGCCCACTCGGTCGCCGCCTGGACCTGCTCCGGGGTGACGTCGCCGCCGTCGGCGGGCTGCATCACCACGAGCGCAGGTAGGGTCGGCGTGTCCACGAACGCGCGGCTCGCCTCGGCGGCCCGCGTGGACTCGGCGGACGACGGCAGGAAGGCTGCCGCGTCGTTCTCCTGGACCTGTGCGAGCTTGCCCTGGGCCATGCCCCCGACGGCTCCGACGGCGAGCCAGGCGACGAGCGCGACGGCGACGGCAAGGGCGCGGACCACGGTCGCCCGGCGATTACTCAGCATGCTGAGTATCATGGGTGGCGAAGCGCCGGACGGCAAACCGAAGGGATCGACGAGGGTGCGCGACGGCCTGGACGACCCCGACCTCACGGGCGGCGGCGAGCAGTTCGACCCCGCGTCGAGCGACCCCGCCCACTGGCCCGTGGGGCGCCTGCTGTCCGCCGCCGCGCGACGCGTCGAGCGCGAGTGGAACGCCCACCTCGGCGGCTGGGACCTCAACCACGCAAGCCTCCCCGTGCTCGTCCACCTCGCCCGCTCGCCCGCCTCGCAGCGCGAGCTCGCGACCCTGTGCGGCGTGACCGAGCAGACCATGAGCCGGGTGCTCGCGCGCATGGAGCGCACCGGGTACGTGCGCCGCGCGCCGCACGCCGAGGACCGGCGCCGCCACGTCATCACCGCGACCCCCGAGGGCCTCGCGGCGCTCGACGCCGCCGCCGACCGCCGCCGGGCCGAGGCGGTCGTCACCCGCGGGCTCACGCCCGCCCAGGTCGAGCAGCTGCGCGCGCTGCTGGTCCTCGTCGCCCGGCCCGACGACGCCCCCGACGACGGGACGACGCACGCGGCCGCACCGACCCGGGGTTAGCCTGACCGGCATGCGGTTCGACGCGCTCGACCTCGGCACCCGCCTGCTCCCCTACGAGCCCACGTGGGCGCTGCAGCGGGAGGTGCACGCGGCCGTCTCCGCGGGCGACCAGGAGGACACCGTCCTGCTGTGCGAGCACGAGGACGTCTACACCGCCGGTCGCCGCACCGCCCGCTGGGACCGGCCGACCGACGGCACCGCGGTGGTCGACGTCGACCGCGGGGGGCGCATCACGTGGCACGGCCCGGGCCAGCTCGTCGGGTACCCCATCGTCCGGCTCGCGCAGCCCATCGACGTCGGCCGCTACGTGCGCGCGCTCGAGGAGGCGCTCATCCGCACGTGCGCCGACCTCGGCCTCGAGGCCGTGCGGGTCGACGGACGCAGCGGCGTCTGGTTCGCGGCCGACCCGGGCGACGACGACCGGCCGGCGCGGCGCGAGCGCAAGGTCGCCGCGATCGGCGTGCGCGTCGCCCGCGGCGTCACCATGCACGGGTTCGCGCTCAACTGCGAGCCCGACCTGCACGCCTTCGACCGCATCGTGCCGTGCGGCATCGACGACGCCGACGTCACGTCGCTCTCGGCCGAGACCGGCCGCCGCGTGACGATCGACGAGGTCACGCCGCTCGTGCGCGGGCACCTCGTCGCGACGCTCACCCCGCTCCTCGCCGCCACCGTCGACGCCGACGCCGGCGCACCGGCGCCGGCCGCCGGCTGACGCCTCAGCCCGCGCGCACCGCCGCGAGCTCCGCGACGACCTCGGCGGCCCACGACCGCACGTCGTCGAAGTCCCGGAAGTCCCCGGTCTCCGCACGCGTGAGCGCCACGAGCGCGCGCTCGTTGAGGTTGAGCTCGGAGCGCTCGATGCGGCCGACGAAGCACCGCGGCTCGCGCGCACCGACGTGCCGGGCGACGACGTCGACGTCGTCGGGAGGCGTCGGCGGCAGCGGCGGGTCGCCCACCGGTCCGGACCAGAACAGCCACACGGGCATCGCCCGCAGGTGCGCACCCTGCCGCTCGACGAGGTCGCGGAGCGAGGCCGCGAGCCGGCCGACGTAGACCGCCGACCCGAGGACCGCGGCGTCGTAGCCCGCGACGTGCTCGACCTCGTCGGGGGTCACCTCCTCGACGTCGTGCCCGGCCTCGCGCAGCACGTCGGCGACCACCGCGCCGATCTCGCGCGTCGCACCGTGCCGCGACGCGACCGTCATGAGGATCTTCATCGTCCCTCCCTCGTCGTGCCGGCGTCGCGGGGGGTCCCGCCGGTCCCGGTCGCCCGGGCGCGCCGCCGACGCCCTCAGCGTCGCGCCGCGTCCGGCACCACCGCGCGGGACCGAGGTCCCGACCGGCTGTGACGTGCGACTCCCCCACCACGCGCCACGCGCGAGCGGGGTTAGTCTGACGACGTGACGATCGCTCCCGAGGGCCGCCGCATGCTCCGCGTCGAGGCGCGCAACGCCGCGACGCCGATCGAGAAGAAGCCGGAGTGGATCCGGACCCGCGCGACCATGGGCCCCGAGTACAGCGAGCTCAAGGGCCTCGTGAAGCGCGAAGGGCTGCACACGGTCTGCGAGGAAGCGGGCTGCCCCAACATCTTCGAGTGCTGGGAGGACCGCGAGGCGACGTTCCTCATCGGCGGCGACCAGTGCACCCGGCGCTGCGACTTCTGCCAGATCGACACCGGCAAGCCCGCGGACTTCGACGCCGACGAGCCGCGCCGCGTGGCCGCCTCGGTGCAGGCGATGGGCCTCAAGTACGCGACGGTCACGGGTGTGGCGCGCGACGACCTGCCCGACGGCGGTGCGTGGCTGTACGCGGAGACGGTCCGCCAGATCCACGCGGTCAACCCCGGCACGGGCGTCGAGCTGCTGATCCCCGACTTCAACGCGGTCCCCGAGCTGCTCGACGAGGTCAACGAGTCCCGCCCCGAGGTGCTCGCGCACAACGTCGAGACCGTCCCCCGCATCTTCAAGCAGATCCGCCCCGCGTTCCGCTACGACCGGTCGCTGTCCGTCATCACCCGGGCGCGCGAGGCCGGCCTGGTCACCAAGTCGAACCTCATCCTCGGCATGGGCGAGACGACCGACGAGGTCAAGACCGCGCTCAAGGACCTCGTCGACGCGGGCTGCGACATCGTGACGATCACGCAGTACCTGCGCCCGTCGCTGCGGCACCACCCGGTCGACCGCTGGGTGCGCCCCGAGGAGTTCGTCGAGCTGTCCGACCACGCGCAGGAGCTCGGCTTCCTCGGCGTCATGTCCGGGCCGCTCGTGCGCTCGTCGTACCGCGCGGGCCGGCTGTGGGGCCAGGCCATGCGGCACCGCGGGATCGAGATCCCCGCCGCGCTCGCGCACCTCGGTGAGCCGACGACCGCCCGCCAGGAGGCCGCGAGCCTGCTCGCGCGCTGACGCTCTTCGCGCCGCCGGACGATGTCCGGTGGTGCCCGCGAGATCGGTAGACTCCGACCCCATGGCCCGCGACACGAACGCCACTCCCCCGGCCGCCGGGAAGGTCCGCAAGACCCGCTGGTACCACCAGCTGTGGCAGGCGTACCAGATGACCCGGCAGAGCGACCCGGCCATCACGTGGCTGCTGCTCGCGGTGTTCGTCGGGATCGTCGCGCTCGGCCTGGTCATCGGCCTCCTGGTCGACTCGATCGTGTACGTCCTGCTGCTGAGCATCCCGTTCGCGCTGCTCGGTGCGATGTTCGTCCTCGCACGCCGCGCCGAGACCGCTGCCTACACCCGGATCGCCGGCCAGCCCGGCGCCTCGCGCGCTGCGCTCGGCACCATCCGCCGCGGCTGGACGTTCACCGAGGAGCCCGTCAACGTCGACCCGCGCACGCGCGACATGGTGTTCCGCGGGCTCGGTCGTCCGGGCGTCGTGCTCATCGCCGAGGGCGGTCCCGCGCCGCGTCTGGCCCGCCTCCTCGAGGCCGAGCGCAAGCGCACCGCGCGCGTCATCTCCGGTGCCCCGATCACGCTGGTCCAGGTCGGCGACGACGAGGGCCAGGTGCCGCTGCGGAAGCTGCCGCGGCACATCCAGCGCCTGCGGCCCTCGCTGACCAAGCAGGAGGTCGCCGAGGTCGGCAAGCGGCTCACCGCGCTCGGCGCCGTGCGCCTGCCCGTGCCGAAGGGCGTCGACCCGATGCGCGCGCGTCCCGACCGCAAGGGGATGCGCGGGCGCTGACCCGGCGCGCCCGGTCCCGGTACGGTCCGTCCGTGCGCGACGACCGCTGGAACCACAACACGCACTACCACCCGCTCGCGCTGCGGCACGCCCCGCAGGCGCGCACCGCGCTCGACGTGGGCTGCGGCGAGGGTCTGCTCGTCCGCCGGCTGCGGTCCGCCGGGGTCCCCCGCGTCACGGGGCTCGACGTCGACGCCGTCCAGGTCGAGCTCGCACGCGCGGCCTCGGTCGGTGACGGCGGCGTCACGTTCGTCGTCGGCGACGCGCTCGAGGTCCTCGACGGCGACGCCTTCGACCTCGTGACGTGCTACGCGACGCTCCACCACCTGCCGCTCGAGGACGGGCTGCGCCGGCTGGCGGCCCTCACCGCACCCGGCGGACGGCTCGTGGTCGTCGGCCTGGCGGGGGCACGCACCCCCGCCGACGTGGCGCTCAGCGCCGCGGCCGTGCCGGTCGCCGCCGTCGTCGACCGGGCGCGAGGCGTGTGGGAGCACGGGGCGGCCGTCACCGACGCGCGCGAGGGGTACGGCGAGGTCCGCGACGCAGCGCACCGGATCCTGCCGGGCGTCCGCTGGCGGCGGCACCTGTACTGGCGCTACAGCCTCACGTGGCAGGCGCCCGCCTGACGGTCAGCGCCGGACGATCGCCGTGCCCGCGAGCCGGTCGTGCAGGCCGCGACCGTCCGAGTCCCACACGACCGCCGGAATCACGAGGCACAGCAGCACGCCGCGTACGAGCCCTGAGAGCAGCCCCGGCGGACGCCCGGAGTCGGCCACCGGCGCAGCGCCGGGCGGCGTCACGGCGGCACGGCGCACGCGCAGGCCGAGCAGGCGGTGGCCCAGCGTGAAGCCCACGGTCCCGACGAGCAGCACGTTCTCGAGCAGGAAGATCAGGAGGGTCGCCGTCGGCGCTCCGCGCGTCAGGTAGAAGCCCGTGCGCTCGACCGGGAAGAACGTCGCCGCGATGAGCAGGCACACCGTCCAGTCGACGGCGAGCGCGGCGACCCGACGGCCGAGGGACGCGAACGCCCCCGGCCCGTCCGGCGGCAGGCCGAGCCGCGCACCGCGGGCCGTCGTCCCGGCCGGGGAGCCACCCTCGAGCCAGGAACCCATGTCGTCGCGTGAGGTCACGCGACCAGGGTAGGTCGCCACCCCCGGTGCGACGCCCACGCGCGCTCCCGGACGTCCGCCCAGGAGTTCGCGCGATCGTTACACGGGGGACGCCGACGTAACACGGCGGAAACAACCGCTACACCCCAGAGAAACTCCCCCGCCATAGCCTCGGCGGAGCCCGACCCCAGGGTGGACACACAACCGAGGAGCAGCGGATGTTCAGCAAGCCAGAGGAAGTACTGGCCTTCATCAAGAGCGAGGACGTCAAGTTCATCGACGTCCGGTTCTGCGACCTGCCCGGCGTCATGCAGCACTTCAACGTGCCGGCCGCCTCCGTGGACGCGAACTTCTTCACCGAGGGCCAGATGTTCGACGGGTCGTCGATCCGCGGCTTCCAGGCGATCCACGAGTCGGACATGAAGCTCATCCCCGACGTCACGACCGCCTACATCGACCCCTTCCGGGTCGAGAAGACGCTGAACATCAACTTCCACATCGTCGACCCGTACACCGACGAGCCCTACAGCCGCGACCCGCGTCAGGTCGCCGCGAAGGCCGAGGCGTACCTGCGGTCGACCGGCATCGCCGACACCGCCTTCTTCGCCCCCGAGGCCGAGTTCTACGTCTTCGACGACGTGCGCTTCCAGACCCGCCAGGACGCGTCGTTCTACTACATCGACTCGATCGAGGGCGCCTGGAACACCGGTCGCAAGGAGGAGGGCGGCAACCTCGGCCACAAGACGCCCTACAAGGGCGGCTACTTCCCCGTCCCGCCGGTCGACCACTTCGCCGACCTGCGCGACAAGATCTCGCTGCAGCTGGACGCCCTCGGCCTCGAGGTCGAGCGCGCGCACCACGAGGTCGGCACCGCCGGCCAGGCCGAGATCAACTACCGCTTCGACACGCTCGCCAAGTCGGCCGACAAGGTGCAGCTGTTCAAGTACGTCGTGAAGAACGTCGCGCACGAGGCCGGCAAGACCGCGACCTTCATGCCGAAGCCGCTCTTCGGCGACAACGGCTCGGGCATGCACGTGCACCAGTCCCTGTGGAAGGACGGCCAGCCGCTGTTCTTCGACGAGAAGGGCTACGGCGGCCTGTCCGACATGGCGCGCTGGTACATCGGCGGCCTGCTCAAGCACGCGCCCGCGCTGCTCGCCTTCACGAACCCGACGGTGAACTCCTACCACCGCCTGGTCCCGGGCTTCGAGGCGCCGGTCAACCTGGTCTACTCGGCCCGCAACCGCTCCGCGTGCATCCGAATCCCGGTCACGGGCTCGAACCCGAAGGCCAAGCGCATCGAGTTCCGCGTGCCGGACCCGTCGTCGAACCCGTACCTCGCGTTCGCGGCCATGCTCATGGCCGGCCTCGACGGCATCCAGAACCGCATCGAGCCGCCGGAGCCGGTCGACAAGGACCTCTACGAGCTGCCCCCCGAGGAGCACGCCCTCATCCAGCAGGTGCCGGGCTCGCTCGGCGAGGTGCTCGACAACCTCGAGGCCGACCACGACTGGCTGACCGCCGGCAACGTCTTCACGCCGGACCTCATCTCGACGTGGATCGACTACAAGCGCTCCGCCGAGGTGGACCCGATCCGTCTGCGGCCGCACCCGCACGAGTTCGAGCTCTACTTCGACGTTTAAGTCGTACCTGCAGGTCAGACGCCATTTCCGCCGTCAGGTGGACATGGATTGGACAAGTCCGCTTGTCCACGACGCCCTCGTGGCGGTGGCTGCTCCCACCGCTGCGAGGGCGTCCTGCGTCGCCGTACGGGCCTGCTCCAGACCGACGTCCGTCACCGCGCTGTAGATGCCGAGCGTCAGGCCGGACGACTCGTGCCCGGTCACGTAGTCGATCACCCGCAGCGGCACCCCGGCGTCGCCGAGCATGGTCGTGTACGTCTTGCGCAGGCGCCTACACCTCCAGGGTGTTGACGTTCCCGCGCGGCGGTTTGCGCCACCTCCGGCTCCTCCCGTCGTCTCTCGCGAAGTGGCTCATCGTGATCCTGTCCATGGCGGGCGCAGCCCTGCCGAGCGTCGGCGTCTTCCGGGTCTACACGCGCCGACCGCGTCCCTCACACGGCGGCGACGTAGGCGCGTCGATCGCGGACTTCAACGCGCAGTACGCGGGTATGTACGCACCAAACTAGCTGTCGTCGGCTCCCTGGCCTCCACCCCCTCCCCGAGGGCTTGCCAGCCGAAGAGGCGCTGCGGCCGGGGACTTGCCTGAGTCTGGAACTTTCGCGGCGGACAGACGTTTCACCCGCCCCTGGCCTGCACTTCACCCTTTGCGCGCCTCCCGGACACCGGCACAAAGCGGGACGATCGGTCCCACTGATTGCCTTGTGAACGCAGGGGGACGACGACGTGAGACGGTTCGCGACGCTCGGGATTCTGCTCGCCGTAGTCGGCGTCGCCGGCTGTTCCGGGGGTAAGGGCGATCTGCCTGTGACGCCCGCCCCAACCTCCCAAAGTCCGGAGCCAGAAGAGTCTCCGATTGAGACGGCGACTCCCGTGGTCGAGGCGGCACGCGGCAGTCGGGCCAACCCGCTCACCCCTGGTGAATCTCGCAAGATCAGCGACGAGAGCGCCTTCACCGTGTCTGGCGGCGCCACCACATTCGATGCGTGGCCGACGGTGCAGGCGGAGAACCAGTTCAACACGCCCCCTGCTGACGGGCGGAGCTACATCATGTTTCCGCTGTCAGTTGCCATCGATTGGCCGACGATCCAGAAACAGGCCGCGGACGACGGTTCGACCACCGACGGGGGGTTCTCTGCGCAGTACTCCCTCACAGTGGCGTTTGTGGGAACCGACGGCATCTCCTACGGCTCGAACGAAGCCGACTACTGCGGCGTCATTCCCAACGACTGGATGTCCGTCAACCCTGTCTTCGACTCCGCGACGGTCACCGGCAATGTGTGCGTGTCCGCGCCGACGCAGGTCATCCCCGGCGGCACGTGGGTGGTCTCGAACGTCGTCAACGACGCGGTCTTCGTCGCCGCTCAATAGGTCAATGCCCCAACCCCGAGCATCAGAACCGAGCATCGGCAAGGAGGCCGAGTGAAATGAAGGTCGCTCCGTACCACTCGATCGATCCGACGGACCCCGACGTCTACCACGACCATGACAACTGCCCCTCGGGCCAGCAGATCCCCGCCAGGAACAAGCGCAGCGGCACGAACGACTACCGCCGCTGCCAGCACTGCGTCCAGATGGGCTGACGGCACTTCCCCCATCGTTCGGTCAACGATCCGTCGCCCGGTCAGTTCGGGCTCGAGCGAACTCGTCGAGGTCGTTGCGCAGGTACACGCGACGTCGGTCGAGCCCTTTTTGGGGTGATCCGCCTGACTCTCGCGGTACCGGCACCCCCGTCGCCCCCGTAGCGCCGGGGGTGCCGTCGCGTGAGCCGCTTCCGCGCCAGGCGTCGATGCGGCGAGGCGCACAGTGTTCAGCGGCAGGCCGGCTCGGGCTCGTCGATCCGCCCCTGGGTCGCCGACGTCGGGTAGATGCGCGTGATCGACAGGACCGCCGGGATGTCGCCCGTGTTGCGGACGAGGTGCGGACCGACCTCGGTGAACGACTCGCCGCCCCCGAACTCCTCTGCCCTGCACGTGCCGCGCTTCGTGACCGTCAAGCGCTCGACCGTGCCCGAGGCGACGACGGCGACGACGATCCCCGGGTGCGAGTGCCATCCGGAGAACTGCCCCGGCTGGTAGGTGAGGTCGAACGTCGACACCGTCGTCGGCACCGCCGCCGTCAGCGCGACCCGGTCCTGCGCGGCGACGAACACGTGCCGGTCGGTCCCGTCGAGCACACCGGTGGACGTGCCGCTCGCGGTGGGCGGCGGGACGGAGGGCGGGGTCGCGCTCGCGGACGAGACGTAGACGCCGCACAGCAGCACGGTGGCGAGGGCGGCGACGGTGAGCTTCCTGCCGTTCATGGGGATCCTCCGTTCGTCGTGGTCGACCGGGAGGCGCCGCGCCGCGCCATGAGCGGCGCGCGTGCGCCGTCGCCCTCGCTGGTCCGGGAGCGGCGCCCGGTCGTTGCGTGTCCGCCGCTCGACGGCAGCGGCACGACCTAGGCTCCCGCGCCCACCTGGGCGAGGAAGGCGGGGATCTCGACGTAGACGCGGCCCTCGACGATCGCCCCGTCCCGGACGTCGTACACGACGGCGAGCGGGATCCGCACCTGCTTGCCCGTCGCCGCGACCCCGGCGAACTCGCCGGTGTGCCGGCCGACGACGTACCCCTCGAAGACGGCCGTGCCGTCGTCCACGACGAGCCGGGTCCGCTCGGCCGTGGCGTCGAACGCCTGGTGGTAGAAGAAGTCGAGCAGCCCCTGGACGCCCTCCGGCGTCCGGTACTCGTCCCCTGTCGCCATCAGCCGGAAGACCACGTCGGGCGCCATCGCGCTCGTGTCGCCGTGGTCGGAGTCCAGATAGCGCTGCACGACCTGCCGCGTCCGCGCGGCGCCCGGGTGCCCGTCCTCGGACATGTCCGCCCCCTCTCTCCCGGAGCCGATGCGCAGGACGCTACTCGCGGCCGGCGGTTCGGGAACAGGCGTGCCTTCGACGAGCCCGCCGACGCGGTGCAGGAGCGGACGACGGCCCGTGTGACCGTCGAGCGACGACCGACCTCGAGACAGCCCGGAGGCGGCGGACTGGACCGCCGCCCCCGCGGCCTCGTGGTGCGGGGGCTCAGGAGCGTGACCACTGCATGCTCGTCGCGGAGCTGCACGTCCGCTGCTCCAGCGCGGCGCCTGCGGTCGTGGAACCGTTGACCACGCCGAGGCACTTGCCGCTGCTGGCGTTCACGAGCTGGCTGTAGCCGTCACCGGTCGAGCGCCAGGTGAAGACCTGGTTGTTCCGGTCGTGGCACGTGTACTGGATGACCGCCGCGCCGTCGGCCGTGGACGCACCGGTCACGTCGAGGCACTTGCCGCTGTGGACGCTCTGCAGCCGCACGTTGCCGCTGCCGGCGTCGACGAAGCGCCACTGCTGCCACGCCGCGCCGGTGCTGGGCCACTGCCCGACGACCGCGAGGTCGGCGAGACTCCCCTGCTGCACGTCGACGACCTGCCCGCTGTTCCGGTTCGTCACCCGGTACGCCGTCGGCGTGGGCGTCGTGCCTCCGGTGAACTGCCACCAGTCGACGTTGAACAGGTTGCCGCTGCCGCCGGCGAACCGCAGGTACAGGTCGTGCGTCCCGGTCGCGCCGGTGACCGGGCAGGTGGTGGTCGTCCAGCTCTGCCACCCGCCGGTGCCGCCGACGGTGCAGGTCCCGACGAGCGGTCCGCCCGTGCCGTCCAGCCGCACCTCGATGCGCCCGCCGCTCGTGGCGGACGCGACCCGCGCGGAGAAGGAGGTCGCTCCTGTGCCGAACGCGACGCCCTTGACCTTGACGTGGTCGCCGTTCTCGATCCACCCGACGTTCATCCCGCCCGCGCTCGAGGGTTCCGTCTCGATCCCGGATCCCCAGGCGATCGTCTCGGCCTCCTGCCGCACGTACGGGTCGAGGGTGCCGATCTGGGGTGCACCCGCGGTCGTCATGGTGATCGTCGGGATGCTGCCGTCGGCGTTGTAGGTGAACTTCTCGACCGCGACCGAGCGGGTGTAGCCGCCACCGCCCGGCAGAGCACCGTTGTGGTAGAAGAAGTACGAGCCGCCGTTGAAGTCGATGACGCCGGGGTGGTTCGTGAAGCTGCTGCCCTGCGTCGGCATGACGGTCCCGCGGTAGGTCCACGGACCGGTCGGCCCGGGCGCGGTCGAGTAGCCGATGAACTCGGAGCAGCACCGGGCCGCGAACACGTTGTAGTAGGTCCCGCCGCGCTTGTAGACCCAGGGCCCCTCCTCGAAGAGGGTCGGCCGGTTCGCGTCGCCCGTCCGGGTGCCGAAGCCGGCGGTGGTGAGCGGGATCTGGGTCGGGCTGCCCGAGTACGAGATCATGTCCGCGTTGAGCCGGACGTACCAGAGGCGCGGGTTGCCCCAGTAGAGGTACGCCTGCCCGTCGTCGTCGATCATCACGGTCGGGTCGATCTCACCGTTGCCGACGAGCGGACGGCCGATGGCGTCGCGGAACGGGCCCGTCGGGCTGTCGGCGACGCCGACCCCGATGACGCGCTGCCCCGTCGAGCGCTGCCGGACCGGGACGTACCAGTAGAACTTCCCGTTGCGCGGGACGACCTGACCAGCCCACGCGTCGGCGTCGGCCCAGGCGAACGTCGCGAGCGACATCGGTGAGCCGTGGTCCGTCCAGTTGACCATGTCGGCGGACGAGAAGACGCGCCAGTCGCGCATCGTGAAGTACGACGAGCCGTCCTCGTCGTGCCCGGTGTAGAGGTAGACGCGGCCGTCGTGCACCAGGGGTGCAGGGTCGGCGGTGTAGATGTGCTGGACGATCGGGTTGTCCGCCTGCGCCGGAGCAGGGAGCAGGGTGACGGCGCAGACCGCCGCGGCGAGCAACGCGACGGCTGACCGGAGCCGCCTCCTGTGCGGGCGTGCTGATGGCTGTTCCAACGTGGCTCCTCGAGTGTCACGAGCGGGGTGCTGTCGCGGACCGGCGCCGGTCGGGCGCCGCTGCGTCCGTCGCCGGCCGACGGCTGCGTGGACGAGGTGCGCCACGTCGGGCGTGCGGTCGGTTCTCAGGCGGGAGGCCGGTCCCCGCCGGGTTCCGGCTCGCGGTCGCCGCCCTCGTCGCGCACCGGGATGTCCGGCTCAGGGCGTCCTCGCTCCGCGCGACGGCTGGATGTTATCGCTCACATTCCGCCGTAATCGTTTCGCCGACCGCACCCTCGGGGAGGGCTCAGCTGCATGCGGCGGGTGCCGGCTCGTCGATGCGCCCCTGGGTCGCGGACGTCGGGTAGATCCGCGTGACCGACAGGACCGCGGGAACGTCCCCGGCGTTCCGGACGAAGTGCGGGCCGACCTCGGTGAACGACTCGCCGACGCCGAACTCCTCCGTCACGCACCGCCCCCGCCTCGTCACCGTCTGACGCTCGACCGTCCCCGACGTGACCACGGCCACGACGATGCCCGGGTGCGAGTGCCACCCCGAGAACTGACCGGGCTCGTAGGTGAGGTCGGCAGCCGAGGACCGGACGAATTCCGCGGATCGCCGGTTGTCGTGGTTTTCTGGGAGGTGCATGTCTTTCGCACCACGCACCACGCACCACCGGAGGACCCGTGAGCCACTCATCACCGGCGACGATGCCGGGCGCGACCCCCGTCATCGACGAGCAGGCGCGTCTGCGGTGTCCCCGCTGCACCTCGCCGTCGATCGCCGTCACGTCGACGGACACGGACCCCAACGTGTCGTGGACCAACCACACCGTGACGTGCGAGAGCTGCCGCGCCACCTCGCAGCTCGCCGTCGTGTCGACGTTCGGCCAGGTCGTCATCCGCTGGCTGAACGACTGACGCACGACCTCACCGGGTGACGACGGGCGTCCCCACGACGGCGAGCGTCTGCGCCGCGGCACTCCCGCCGTGCACCACGACCTCGACGTGCCGCGCGGCCGGGTCGGCACCCCGGACGTAACGCTCGATCGCGCGCACCGCGGCGCTGCCGAGGAACGCCGTGGGTGCGATCTCGACCGTCACGGGCACGATCCCGCCGCGTGAGCGCGACCGGACCTCCGCGTCGACGAGCGCGGCAGCCGACTCCGTGTCGAGCACGCCCCCGACGCGGATGACGCCGTCGTCCCCCACCGCGACCTCCGGACCGCCCGTGAGGACCGCGGTGGGGCCGACGACGGGTGACCCGACGGGAGCCCTGCGTCGGGCGTCGAGCTCGAACTCGACGCGCGTCCCGGACTCCCCGGTGTCGACCGCGAGCCGCGCGCCGCTCGACGCAACCATGCTGAGGCCACGGCCCCGGTCGCCCGGGTCGGGTGCGGGCGGGCGCCACAGGCCGTCGTCCTCGACGCCGAGCGTGACCGTGGTGCGGCGCAGGCGCGCGTCCACGCGGATGCGGCCGGGTGTCACGCCCGCGTAGGCGTGCTCGATGCTGTTGGTGGCGGCCTCGCTCGCGGCGAGCACCAGAGCGGCGCGCTCACGGGCCTCGAGCCCGACGGTGCGCGCCCACGCGTCGACCTCGCCGCGCACGTCGGCGAGCCGCTCGGCGTCGGCGGGCAGGTCGAGGGCCAGGTCGGCCGGCGCGGCGCGGCGTGCGACGGCGAGGACCGTGACGTCGTCGACGAAGCCCTCGTCGAGCGCCCACGGCACGTGCAGGCACAGCCGCTCGGCGACCGTCCTGCCGGCGTAGCGGCCGATGACGGCGCCGCGGACGGCGTGCTCGGCGGCGGACACGACCTGCTGCATGCGCTCGTCGAGCGGGCGGCCGACGACCTCGACGAGCCCGTCGGTGAAGAGCAGCAGCGCCTCGTCCTCGGCGAGCCGGTCCGTGCCGACGTCCGTGTCGTCGTCGATGCCGAGAGGCCCCCCGCCGGTGGACGGGAGCCAGCGCGAGCTCGCGGGCCCGACGACCAGGGGCGCGGGGTGCCCACGGGTGGCGTACTCGAGCACGCCGGTCTCGGGGTCGAGCAGCACGACGCACACCGACGTCGCGAACGCGTCGGTCGCGACGCGGGCGTACCGGTCGAGCGAGGCCAGCGCGGCGTGGACGGGGACGCCGTCGAGCAGCCGCGACGCGAGGATCGCGCGCATCTGGCTCATCGCCGCCGACGCCGCGACACCGTGACCCACCACGTCGCCCACGGTGAGGGCCACACGCCCGTCGGGGGCGACCGCGGCGTCGAACCAGTCGCCGCCCGCCGCCTGCTCCCGGCCCGCCACCAGGTAGGTCGCGGCGACGTCGACACGCGGGAGGATCGGCACCGACGACGGCAGGAGCGCGCCCTGGAGCGCGATGATGACGTCGCGGGCGACCTCGTACCGCTCCTCGACGCCCGCGACGCGGGCCTCCTCGGCGAGGCGTCGCTCGACGGCCCCGGTGACGTCCTCGGCGGTCACGATCATGCCCTGGTACTCGCCGGCGTCGTCGAGCCACGGCGCGAGGGACAGCCGCACCCAGACGTCGCGGTGGTCGTCGCCGACCTCGAGCAGCATCTCCTCGGGTGCCAGCCCGCGTCGGCTCTGGAGCGCGAGCTCGAGCCGCGGCATCATCCGCCGACCGACGACGTCCGTCAGGGTGTCCGCGGCCTGTCGCCCGACGACCTGCCCGATGCCGAGCTCCTGGGCGGCGCGGTTCGCGGCGGCGACCACGCCGTCGGCCCGGATCGCAGCGACCGCGACGGGCAGGCCGTCGAAGGCCTGCAGGGTCGCCTCGACGGCGGGCGGGGGCCGCGACGGGTCCGTCATGGACCCAGCGTCGCACCGATCAGCTCAACGCACCGACCGTGCCGGCCGGGTCGACGACCGCGACCTCGAGCCCGTGCCCCGCCGCGAGCAGCAGCGCGCTGTCCGGACCGACGAGGACGCGCAGGCGGGTGCCCTGGGTGCGGGAGCGCCGGTCGAGCGACGCGAGCACGGACACACCCGCGGAGCCGACGTGCGTGGCCTCGCGGAGGTCGACGACGAGCCGGCCCGCCTGGCGCGCTGCTCCGGACGCGGCCGCGATCGCGGCGGACAGCACGCCCGCCGTCGCGAGGTCGACGGGTCCGCGCGCAGCGACGACGGGGACGCCGCCGACGACGCGGGACGACACGATGAGGCCCTGCGCCGGCGACGTCGCGGGGACCGCGGACGCCTCCTCGCCGAGCGACTGGAAGAACAGCTCGTCGAGCTTGGCGCGCGACGTCGGCGCGAGCCCGCCCGCGCTCTCGACCGCGGCGACGAGGCGCTCCGCGAGCGCGAGCAGGCGCACGTTGCGCTGCTGGGAGCTCCACCGCAGCAGCTCGAACGCGGCGTCGCCGTCGATGCCGTACACGAGCATGAGGACGCCCTTGGCCTGGTCGATCACGGCGTGCGACTCGAGCGCCTGGTGGAGCTGGACGTTGACGGCGTCCGCGACGGCGACGCGCTGGCTCACGCTCACGTCCACGAGGAAGCCGCTCACGGTCGGGCCGTCGGCGGTGTCCTCACGGCCCCCGCTGAGGGTCACCGTACGCTCCTCGCCGGCCAGGTCGACCAGCACGTAGTGCTCGCCGAGGGGCGTGCCGTCTCGCTCGCACGCGTCGAGGGCCGCGGCGACGCGGTCGCGGTGGTCGGGGCGCACGTGCCGCAGGAAGAGGTCGCGCGTGGGCACGACCTCGCCCGCCTCCATGCCGTGGATCTCGAACATCCCGTCGGACCATCGCCAACGGTCACCACCGGCGGAGAACTGGTACTGGCCGACCTGAGCCTCGTCCTGGCTGTGCACGGCACCTCCACGCGGCCTCAGCGGCCGCCGGCAAGAGCTCCGAGCTGACTTCCCAACCCGATCCGGCGGACGGTCTTCGGCCGTCCACCGGTCGAGGTTAGTGCGGACCCGTCGGACCCGCGCGCGGTGGCGGACCGCGGCCCCTGCCGACCGCGCCGTCCGACCGCCGAACCGTGGTGAAGGTCGAGGTCACGAACCTCCACGGGAGTGCACGGGACGTGCACGACCCCTTCGCCGTGACGAGGTCCACACGGCGACGGCGCGGTCCTAGCGTGACGCACATGACCGGCACAGCCGCCTCCCAGACTCCGCCCGCACCTCCCTCGTCCGCGGTCTGCCCGGGTCCGCTCGGCCCGCTCCTGGGTCCGCCACCGCCGCCGGGACCGTTCGGGCGGGCGCTGTCGGCGTTCCGCTGGGACGGGCGGGGCGCGGCGCCGCTGCCCGTGCTCGCCGTCGTGGCCGGGGTGGGCGTCGCGGTCGCCGTGATGGTCGTCGGTCACCAGCCCGGGCTGGGCGTGGCGCTCGGCGGGCTGGTGGCGTGGGCGGCGGCGGTGCCCGCCCTCGTGCGTCGTCGGTCGCTCGTCGACGCGGCCTTCGCGGTGCTGTCGGTGCTGCTGGTCGGCGTCGTCGCGGTGCGGGACGCGCCGTGGGTGGTCGCGCTGTGCGTGCTGACGGCCGCGTGGGCGGCCACGGCGGCGCTCACGGGGGCGCGCGCGACGCCCGCGGTGGTGGCGGCGCCGCTGAGCTGGCTGGCCGGGGTCGTGCGCGCGCTGCCGTGGCTGCGGCACGGCGCAGGCGACGCGGTCGGGTCACGGCGTCAGCAGGTGCTGCGCGTGGGTCGCGCCGTCGCGCTCGCCGCGGTCGTCGTCGTGGTCTTCGGTGCGCTGTTCGCGAGCGCGGACCGCGTGTTCGCGAGCCTGCTGCCACGGTTCGACCTCGGTGCGCTGCCCGAGCAGGTCGTCGTGGCGCTCCTGGTGGCGGTCGCGGCCGCGGCGAACGCGCAGCTCGCGGCGCACCCGCCGGGCTGGTCGACGCTGCGGCCCGGCCCCCGGCGGCCCGCGGGCGTCGTCGAGTGGGCGATCCCGGTCGTCGCGCTCGACCTCGTGGTGGTCGCGTTCGTGACGGTGCAGGCGACCGCGCTCGCCGGGGGTCACCGGCACGTGCTCGAGACCGCGGGCCTCACGTACGCGCAGTACGCACGGCAGGGGTTCGCGCAGCTCGTCGTCGCGACGGCGCTCACGCTCGTCGTCGTCGCCGTCGCCGCACGGCACGCGCCGCGGGCGACCAGCAGCGAGCGGGCGGTCGTCCGCGCCGGGCTCGGCGTGCTGTGCGTGGGGACGCTCGGGGTCGTGGCGTCGGCGCTCGTGCGCATGAACCTGTACGTCGACGCGTTCGGGCTCACGCGGCTGCGCCTGTGGGTGGCGCTCGCCGAGGCCGTCATGGGCGCGGTGCTCGTGCTGGTCCTCCTCGCGGGGGTGCGGTGGCGGGCCGGCTGGCTGCCGACGGCGGTGCTCGGGGTCGTGGGCGCGGCCGTCCTCGTGCTCGCGGCGGTCGACCCGGACGCGCAGATCGTGCGGCACAACACGAGCGCGGACCTCGACGTGCCCCTCGACATCCGCTACCTGCAGGGCCTGTCGGCCGACGCGGTGCCCGCGGTCGACGCGCTCGACGAGCCGCTGCGCTCGTGCGTGCTGGACGGCATGTCGCTGCGCGAGGCGGAGAGCGGCTTCGGCTGGAACCTCGGGCGCGCCCGGGCCGCGTCCGTCGTCGACGAGCGGGCGGTGCCCACGTCGTGGCCTCCCGCATCGTGCGACGGCGTCGACGTGAGGTGGTGAGGGTGCGCGCGAGCGCCTGACGTGCCGACCGCGCAGCGCGGGCGAGCATCGGTCCGGGGTCAGCAGACGTGGTTCGGCCGGCGCGGTCGTCGCCCTCGTCGTCGTCGCCGCGGCGGCATGCTCGTCACCCGCGCAGGTGCGGGACGGCGTGGTCGAGCACCTGACGCTCCCGGACTTCTGGAACCGGGCCCTGCAGAACTGGCAGTCCGAGTTCCTCGCGGTGCTGTCGATGGTCGTGCTGTCGATCTACCTGCGCGAGCGCGGGTCGCCGGAGTCGAAGCCGGTCGGGGCGTCGCACGACGCGATCGGCGTCGAGGGCTGACGGCCGCCCGCCTCACAGCAGGCGGCGGCTGTCCTCCCGCACGACGCGCAGCCACCGGTACCCGTACGCGTCGAGCGGCACGGTGACGCGGCCACGGTCGTCGCACGTCCACTCCTGCGCGTGCAGCAGGTCGACGAGCCGCACCGCCGGGCCGCCGTCGTCGTCCGGGACGCAGTCGGGAAGGTCGAGCGGGACCTCGACGGCCTCGTCGCCCAGGTTGTGGAGGGCGACCGTCGACCCGTCCTGCCACGTGCAGCGGTGCGCGAGGACGGCGGCGTGCGGCTGGTCGAGGATCTCGACCTCGGTCGCCCAGCCGAGCTCGGGGCTCTCGCGGTACCGGCGCACGAGCGTCTGGACGAACGTGAGCAGCGACCCGGGGTCGCGCCGCTGGTCGGCGACGTTGACGTGCTCGGGCCCGTACCCGCCCTCGACGACGGGTCCGCTCAGCCGCGACGCGCGCGCCCGGGAGAAGCCGCCGTTGCGCTCGGACGTCCACTGCATGGGCGTGCGGACCGCCATCCGGCCCTCGGCGGCGAGGTTCTCCCCCATGCCGATCTCCTCGCCGTAGAACAGCACGGGCGTGCCCGGTAGCGAGAAGAGCAGCGAGTACACCATGCGCACGCGGCGCGGGTCGCCGTCGAGCATCGTGGGCAGCCGGCGCCGCAGGCCGCGGCCGTAGAGCTGCATGTCGGGGTCGGGACCGAACGCCTCGAACACCTCGGCACGCTCGTCGTCGGACAGCTTGTCGAGCGTCAGCTCGTCGTGGTTGCGCACGAACGTCGCCCACTGGGCGTCGCGCGGGATCGGCGGTCGCGAGGCCAGCGTCGTCGCGACCGGTGCGGCGTCGCGGCGCGCCAGCGCCAGGTAGAGCTGCTGCATGAGGACGAAGTCGAACTGCAGCGTGAGCTCGTCGCCGTCGGCGAGCCCGTCGCCGTCGTCGTCCCCGAAGAACTGCCGCTGCTGCTCGTAGGGCAGGTTGACCTCGCCCATGAGGATCGCGTCGCCCGTGCGCCGCGTGAGGAACGCGCGCAGCGACTTCAGGAAGTCGTGCGGGTGCTCGATGTCGTCACCCTTGCCCTTCGCGGCGTCGGCCAGGAAGAACGGCACGGCGTCGACGCGGAAACCGGACAGCCCGACCTCCGCCCAGTAGCCGACGACCTTGGCGATCGCGTCGCGGACCCGGGGGTTGGCGGTGTTGAGGTCCGGCTGGTGCCGGTAGAACCGGTGCCGGTAGTACTCGCCGGTCTTCTCGTCGAGCGTCCAGATGCCCGTCTCCTGGTCGGGGAACACGACCTGGTCCGAGGTGTCCGGCGGCTTCGTCGCGCTCCACACGTAGAAGTCGCGGAACGGCGAGTCGACGCTGCTGCGCGCCGAGCGGAACCACGGGTGCCGGTCGCTCGTGTGGTTGACGACGAGGTCGGCGATGACGCGGATGCCGCGGTCGCGCGCTGTGCGGATGAGCTCGACCAGGTCGCCGGCGTCGCCCAGCCGCGGGTCGACACCGAAGAAGTCGATGATGTCGTAGCCGTCGTCGCGGTCGGCCGTCGGGTAGAAGGGCATGAGCCACAGGCACGTCACGCCGAGGTCGGCGAGGTGGTCGATGCGCTGCACCAGACCCGGCAGGTCGCCGACGCCGTCGTCGTTCCAGTCCATGTACGTCTCGACGTCGAGGCAGTAGACGACCGCGTTCTTCCACCACAGGTCGCCGGTGTCGCGGATCCTCACGCGGTCACCTCCCGCAGCTGCGGGACGAGGTGCTCGCCCGCCATGTCGAGGAACGCGCGCAGGTTCCTGTCGGCGGGCGTGGACGTCGGCTCGGCCGCGGGGTGCTTGTCGTGGCCGGGCTTCTCGTCCGTCGCGACCTGGTGCAGGTACACGGCGTCGAAGCCGAGCGCGACGAGCGCGGCGACGCGGTCGCGCAGCCGGGCCGGGTCGTGCTCGACGAGCACCGAGCGCCGGACCAGGTCGTCGGTCAGATTGGGGACGAGCGCGTCGAACGACTCGGGGGTGTCGAGGTCCCACGCGACGGGCGGGCCGACGACGTTGGCGGTCCACTGCTCGCGCGCGAGCGCGAACGCGGCGTCTTCGTCGGGCGCCCACGCGACGTGCACCTGGAGCGCGATCGTGCCGCGCCCACCGGCCGAGCGGTACGCGTCGACGACCTCGCGCAGCACCGCCGGGTCCTGGTTGACGGTGACGAGCCCGTCGGCCCAGTCCGCGTGCCGGGCGGCGGTCGCCGGGGTGACCGCGGGGCCGATCAGCAGCGGGCGCTCCGCGGGAAGCGTCCACAGGCGCGCGCGGTCGACGCGCACGAGGCCGTCGTGCGTGACCTCCTCGCCGTCGAGCAGCGCGCGGATCACGTCGACGCACTCGCGCAGCCGCGCGTCGCGCTCGGCCTTCGAGGGCCAGCGGTCGCCCGTGATGTGCTCGTTGACGTTCTCGCCCGAGCCGAGCGCGACCCAGAAGCGCCCCGGGAACATCGCGCCGAGCGTCGCGACCGCCTGTGCGACCACCGCGGGGTGGTACCGCTGGCCCGGCGCGTTGACGACACCGAACGGGAGGTCGGTGGTCGCGAGCGCGGCCCCGAGCCACGTCCACGCGTAGCCGGAGTGGCCCTGGGTGGCGCTCCAGGGCGCCCAGTGGTCGGAGCACATGCCCGCGTCGAAGCCGACGTCCTGGGCGTGCCGGGCGGCCTCGAGGAGCGCGCGCGGGTGGATCTGCTCGTGCGAGTGGTGGAAGCCGACGACGGTCATGGTGACCGTTCCTACCGGCTGGGGCGGCGTCCCGCGCGGCGAGCGGCCGCGGGTGCGCGGCTCGCCGGGCGACACGCGGCCCGACGGTCGGCCCGCGCCGCCGGCGTCAGCGGGAGCCGGCTCCGGCGGACGCGGCGACGGGCGCGGGCACGACGCCGTTCTCGCGGACGGGCCGGTTGGCGGCGGCCGTCGGGAGCGGGCCGAGCGTGACGACGGTCGTGGTCGGCGCGGGCGTGGCGGCGGCCGTGCGACGGCGCCAGGGCAGCCCGCGTCGGGGCGTGCGCGCAGGGCGCTCAGCGGTGAGGTCGCCGTGCGTCGCGGCCTGGAGCGCGACGAGCCCGGCGGTCGGGTGACCGGTCACACCGGCGCCGACAGCGGCGAGGAAGGTGAGGTTCATGGCGGGGTCCTTCCGTGGATGGGAACGCTTCCATCCTACGGACAGCGCTTGCCGCATTCATGGGACGAAAGGCTCGCGGCGGGCGATTCGGACGTCGCGCTCGTCACACGTCGGCGGCCGCAGGCACCTCGGCGGCCCGCGGGCGCGCCAGGACCGTCGTCAGCGCGAGCAGGACGACCGCGGCGATCGCGACGCCGAGCACGTACCCGGGCGTCAGCGGCATGCCGAGCGCGATCGCCAGCGCCGCACCCGACGCGATGACCACGCGCACGAACGTGCGCTGCTCGTCGAGCCACACCCCGACCGGCCCCGTCGTCACACCCCGCCGCTCCCCCGCGCCGCGCAGCCACGCCACCGACCGCGTCCACGACGAGCGCAGACCCACCGCCGCGGCGCTGCGTCCGGACACGAAGGCGACCACCGCGACGACCAGTCCCAGCACGAGGCCCGACCGCAGCGCGACCCGCAGCAGCGACACCACCTGGTCGTAGACGACGACCGCCGCGTCGGGCCGCTGCACCGCGGGTGGCAGCGCGTTGGCGTACACCGTGCGCCCGACGGTCAGCACGACGCCGAGCAGCAGCATCGCGCCCGCGAGCGTCAGGCCCGCGACGACGAGCGCCCTCGAGCGGTGCTGCGCGAGGAGCACCCCGCCCGCGAGCAGCAGCACGACGACCCACGGCAGCCACGTGCCGAGCACGTCCAGCCAGCCGTACGCGTTCTGCAGCCGCACCAGGTCGGCGCTCTGCACGAGCGGGAAGCTCGCGTTGATCGTCGGGAGCCGGTCCACGATCGTGAAGCCGCGCTCGGACAGCGCCGACTTCACGGCCTCGATCACCGTCGTGAGGTCGACGGTGAGCGTGCCCTGCGCGTTGATCGACGCGATCGCGTCGGGGTCGCCCCGCATGACGGCGACGAGCTGCTCGTGCGCCGTGCGGTTCGCCTCGGTCCACGCGGCGTCGAAGGCGTCCGACGTCACGAGCCGCTCGACGGCCTGGTGCACGAAGCTCGTCGCCGCGCTGACAAGCGGCCCCTGCAGCGAGTCGACCGCGGTCGCGAGCCGCGGCGGCAGCCCGAGCTCGGCGACCGCCGACGTCGCATCCGCGGCCAGCCGCTCCAGGTCGATCGCGTCGACGATCGCCCCCGTCACCCGGTTCGTCACCGCCTGCTGGATCTGCGGCTCGTCGACGAGCGGCGCGACCGTCGCGAGGTACCGGTCGGTGTCGGTCACCAGCCCACGGGCCCACGTGGCCACCACGGCCACGGGGGCGAGCAGCGCCGCGACCACGACGAGCACGACCGAGGCGGTCACGCGTCCGGGACGTCGCCGTCGGCGCGGTACGGCCGGTGCGACCGACGCGTCGGGCGGGTACGACGGCGGCGCGGCCCGGAGCCGGGCGTTCTCCTCCTCGAGCGCTGCGAGCCGCGCCCGCAACGCCGTGAGCTCGTCCGTCCCGTCCCCGTCCGCGGCCTGCGGCACACCCTGACCGGCCATCGCCCCTCCTCGACATGCCCGATTCGTCCCGCTGGTCCTGAGCATGGCAGCGCCGCAGGTCAGCGCGCGACCCCTGGCGCGGTACGGTGCCCCCCGAGCGCTCCACGCGCGACCGTCGGCCGCACGTCCCGTGCACGTCGTCCCCGGAGGGACCGATGCCCAGACCGCCCGTCCCCGCTCACGACGCGGTCGCCCGCGACCCCCGCAAGCCGCCCGCCTGGCTGCCGCGTGCGCTGCTCATGGCCGGGGTGGCCGTGTTCCTCGGCCTGTTCACGTGGCGGGCGCTGTCGCTGCTCGGCTCCGTGATCACCATCGTCGTGATCTCGTGGTTCGTGTCCCTCGCGATGGAGCCGCTCATCCGGTGGCTCGTCGCGCACCGCGTCCGGCGCACGCGCGCCACCGGCATCGTCATGGTCGGCGGGATCCTCGTGATCCTCGTGATCGCCGCGCTGTTCGGCGGGCTGTTCGTCGCGCAGGTCGTCGAGCTCGTCGAGTCGCTGCCGAGCTACTACGAGCAGCTCACGAGCTGGCTCGACACGTCGTTCGGTGTCCAGCTCCCCGAGTCGGACGAGGTCATCGCCAACGTCGGCGAGAACTGGCAGTCGTTCGCACCCGGCATCATCGGCGTCGGCGCGTCCATCATCGGCGGCCTCTTCACGCTCACGTCGATCCTGCTGGTCGTCTACTACATGGCCAGCGCGGGGCCGAAGTTCCGCGCCGCCGTCCTGCGGCTGTTCGCGCCCAACCGCCAGCGCGAGATCCTGCGGCTCTGGGAGGTCTCCCAGGAGAAGGTCGCCGACTTCATCAACTCCCGCATCGTGCTCGCCGCGCTCTGCACGGTGTTCACGTGGATCTTCCTGCTGGTGCTCGGCATCCCGTACTCGCTGCCGCTCGCCGCGTTCACCGGCGTCGTCTCGCAGTTCGTCCCCACCGTCGGCACCTACATCGGCGGTGCCCTGCCCGTGGCCGTCGCGCTCGCCGTCGACCCCCTCAAGGGCCTCGCGGTGCTGGCGTTCATCATCGCGTACCAGCAGGTCGAGAACCTGATCTTCTCCCCCAAGGTGTCCGCGCGGTCGCTCGAGCTGAACCCCGCGGTCTCCTTCCTCGCCGTCATCGCGTTCGGTGCGGTGTTCGGCCCCATCGGGGCGTTCCTCGCGCTGCCCGTCGCCGCGACCATCCAGGCCGTGTCCTCGACCTACATCCGCCGGCACGAGCTCGTCGACGCCGCGATCCTCGAGGAGGACGCGGAGGCGCTGCGCGCGCGGGAGTGGCACGACGTCGACGAGGACTCGCCCGCGTCGGTCACGCCGCCCGTCGACCCGCACGACGCAGCCCCGCCCGGGGCCGGCGCGACCGACACCGGGACGACCGACACCGACGGGACCGCGGCGCGTCAGCCGTAGAAGACCCGCTCGACGACCGCCCGTGCACGCCGGGCGGTCCGCAGGTAGTCCTCCTCGAGGTCCGCACCGCCGCCCGCGGGGTACCCCGCGACGCGCGCGACCCCCCCGAGCGCCTGCCGGTCGTGCGGCAGGACGTCGGCGTGCGCACCCTCGGCGCGGCCGGTCCACAGCACGTTCGCGTCCCGCAGGCGCGACGCGAGCTCCCACGCCTCGACCAGGACGCGCGTGTCGCCCTCGGCGAGCAGGCCCGCGTCACGCGCCGCCGCCAGGGCGTCGAGCGTCGACGTCGTGCGCAGGCCGGGCACCTCGTGCGCGTGCTGGAGCTGCAGCAGCTGCGCGGTCCACTCGACGTCGGCGATGCCGCCGCGCCCGAGCTTGAGGTGCCGGGCCGGGTCGACCCCGCGCGGCAGGCGCTCCGCCTCGACGCGGGCCTTGATCCGCCGGACCTCGCGCACCGTCGCCTGGTCGAGGCCGCCGGCGGGGTAGCGCAGGGGCGCGATCAGCGCGACGAACCGCTCCCCCAGCTCCGTGTCGCCCGCGACGGGTCGGGCGCGCAGCAGCGCCTGGCTCTCCCAGGGCGACGACCAGCGGTCGTAGTACTCGGCGTAGGCGTCGAACGACCGCACGAGCGGACCGTTGCGTCCCTCCGGTCGCAGGTCGGCGTCGACCGCGAGCGTCGGCTCCGGCCCCACCGAGCCGAGCAGGGACCGCAGCTGCGTCGCGACGGACAGCGCGAACTCCTGCGCGACGGCCGCGTCGGCCCCGGGCAGCGGGTCGTGCACGAACAGCACGTCCGCGTCCGACGAGTAGCCCATCTCACCGCCGCCGAGCCGGCCCATCGCGACGACCAGCATCCGCGTCGGGTTCTCGTCGAGCCCGAGCGCGACACGCGCCTCCCACTCGGCGACGCGCAGCGTCCCCGACAGCACCACGTCGGCCGCGCGGGTCAGGCTCCGTGACGCCCGGACGCTCGTGAGGACGTCGAGCACGTCGGCCGCGGCCGTGCGCGCGAGCTCGCGCCGGCGCAGCCCGCGCAGGGCGAGGGCCGCGGGCACGGGCTCGTCCGCACGCGTGAGGACCGCGTCGGCCTCGGCCGCGAGGCGCTCCGCCGTGCGCGGCTCGAGCTCGGCGTCGTCGGCCAGCCACATGACCGACTCCGGCGACCGGGACAGCGCGTCCGCGACGTACCGGGACGTCGACAGGACGTGCGCGAGGCGCTGCGCCACGGTGCCCGAGTCCCGGAGCAGCTTGAGGTACCAGTGCGTCGTCCCGAGGTCGTCCGAGAGGCGGCGGAACGCGAGCAGGCCGCCGTCGGGGTCGGCGCCGTCGGCGAACCAGCCGAGCATGACGGGCAGCAGCTGGCGCTGGATCGACGCGCGCCGCGACACGCCCTCCGTGAGCGCCGCGATGTGCCGCAGCGCACCGGCCGGGTCGCGGTAGCCGATCGCCGCGAGGCGTGCGCGGGCCGCGTCCGGCGCCAGGCTCGCCTCCTCGGTCGACAGCTGCGCGGTCGCGGGCAGCAGCGGGCGGTAGAAGAGCTCCTCGTGCAGGTGCCGCACGTCGCGCCGCACCGAGCGCCACCGTTCGAGCAGGCCCTGCGCGCCCTCCGCGCGCAGCCCGACCGACCGCGCGAGCCGCTGCAGGTCGGCGTCGGCGGTCGGCAGCAGGTGCGTGCGGCTGAGCCGGTGCATCTGGATGCGGTGCTCGACGAGCCGCAGCCACCGGTAGCAGACCGCGAGGCGCGCGGCGTGCTCCCGCCCGACGTAGCCGCCCGCCGCGAGGGCCGCGAGCGCCGTGAGCGTGCTGGGGCTGCGGATCGAGTCGTCGGCGCGGCCGTGCACGAGCTGCAGGAGCTGGACGGTGAACTCGACGTCCCGCAGGCCGCCGACGCCGAGCTTGAGCTGACGGTCGGCCTCCGCGGCGGGCACGTACTGCTCGACGCGGCGACGCATCGCCTGCGCGTCCTCGACGAAGTTCTCGCGCTGCACGGCCGCCCAGACGAACGGCTGCACCATCGCCGCGTACTCGCGCCCCAGGTCGGGGTCGCCCGCGAGCGGCCGCGCCTTGAGCAGCGCCTGGAACTCCCACGTCTTGGCCCACCGCTCGTAGTACGCGCGGTGGCTCGCGATCGTCCGGACCAGCGGGCCGTCCTTGCCCTCGGGACGCAGCGCGGCGTCGACGGGCCACAGCGCGGGCTCGCCCGACGCGGTCGAGCAGACGCGTGCGAGGCCGGCGGCCAGCCGGGCACCCGCCGCGAGCGCCTCGGCCTCGTCGACACCGTCGACGGGCTCGGCGACGTAGATGACGTCGACGTCGCTCACGTAGTTGAGCTCGCGTCCGCCGGTCTTGCCCATGCCGATGACGGCGAGCCGGACGCCTGCGCCGTGGTCGTCCAGGTCGCGGCGCGCGACCGCGAGCGCGCCCTCGAGGGCCGCCGCGGCGAGGTCCGCGAGCGCCGCGGCGACGCCGGGCAGGCGGGACAGCGGGTCGGTGGCCGTCATGTCGGCGGCCGCGATCCGCAGCAGCCGGGTCCGGTACGCGCGCCGCAGCGCGTCGGTCCCGCCCGGGTCGGTCGCGACGGGGACGGCCGCGTCGGGGTCGGCGCCGACCGCGCGCAGCAGCTCGGCGCGCACGGCACCGACGGGCACGCCGAGCGCGGGCTCGTCGTCGACCAGGACACGCAGGTTCTCGGGGTGCGCGACGAGGGTGTCGCCCAGCGCCACCGACGCACCGGCGACGCCGAGCAGCCGGTCGCGGGGCGCACCACCGTCGAGCACGACGGCACGCAGCAGTCCGCCGAGCTCCGCGTCACCGCGCACGGCGCCGGCGAGCTTGGCGAGCGTGAGCAGCGCCTGGTCCGGGTCGGCGAGGTCGCGCAGCTCTCCCGCCAGGACGTCGGCGCCCCCGGGCACGACCTCCTGCAGGGCGGCGTCCTCGAGCAGGCGCTGCGCGCGCGCCACGTCGGCGACCCCCGCGCGTGTGAGCCGTCCCGCGAGGCTGCCGCTGCGTCCGTCGACCGTCACGACGGCGCCCGTCCGCCGGCGCGCACCGTCGCCTCCACGGCGACGTGCGCAATCGTGAGCGAGGTCATGAGCGAGGTCATGAGCGCCGTCGTGCGCGCCGTCACAGGACCGGCAGGAACCGCCGCAGCTCGTACGGCGTGACCTGCGCGCGGTACTCGTCCCACTCCTGGCGCTTGTTGCGCAGGAAGTAGTCGAAGACGTGCTCGCCCAGCGTCTCGGCGACGAGCTCCGACTTCTCCATCACCGCGATGGCGGCGTCGAGGGACTGCGGCAGCGGGTCGATGCCGAGCGCGCGGCGCTCCGCGTCGGTGAGCTCCCACACGTCGTCCTCGGCGCCCTCGGGGAGCTCGTAGCCCTCCTCGATGCCCTTGAGGCCGGCGGCGAGGATGACCGCGAACGCGAGGTACGGGTTGGTCGCGGAGTCGACCGCGCGGTACTCGATGCGGCTCGAGTTGCCCTTGCCCGGCTTGTACAGCGGGACGCGGACGAGCGCCGAGCGGTTGTTGTGCCCCCAGCAGACGTAGCTCGGCGCCTCCGCGCCGCCCCACAGCCGCTTGTAGGAGTTGACGAACTGGTTGGTCACCGCGGTGATCTCGGCGGCGTGCTTGAGCAGGCCCGCGATGAACGACCGCGCGGTCTTCGAGAGCTCGAGGTGCCCGCCCGGCTCGTGGAACGCGTTGCGGTCGCCCTCGAACAGCGACAGGTGCGTGTGCATGCCCGAGCCCGGCTGGTCCGACAGCGGCTTCGGCATGAAGGACGCGAACACGCCCTGCTCGAGCGCGACCTCCTTGACGACCGTGCGGAACGTCATGATGTTGTCCGCCGTGGTCAGGGCGTCGGCGTAGCGCAGGTCGATCTCGTTCTGGCCCGGCCCGGCCTCGTGGTGCGAGAACTCGACCGAGATGCCCATGGACTCGAGCATCGTGATCGCGGCGCGGCGGAAGTCGTGCGCGGTGCCGCGCGGCACGTGGTCGAAGTACCCGCCCTGGTCGACCGGCACGAGCGCCTGGGTCGGGTCCGCGGGCGCCTCGAACAGGTAGAACTCGACCTCGGGGTGCGTGTAGAAGGTGAACCCCTGGTCGCTCGCGCGGGACAGTGCGCGCTTGAGCACGTGCCGGGAGTCCGCGAGCGACGGCGCGCCGTCGGGCGTCAGCAGGTCGCAGAACATGCGGGCGGTGCCGTGCCGCTCGCCGCGCCAGGGCAGCACCTGGAACGTCGACGGGTCGGGGCGGGCGATCATGTCCGCCTCGTAGACGCGCGTGAGGCCCTCGATCGCGCTGCCGTCGAAGCCGATCCCCTCCGAGAACGCGTTCTCGAGCTCGGCCGGCGCGACCGCGACGGACTTGAGGATCCCGAGCACGTCGGTGAACCAGAGGCGGATGAAGCGGATGTCCCGCTCCTCGACCGTGCGGAGCACGAACTCCTGCTGCCTGTCCATGGCGTACATCCTGCCCGATGCGAGGGCCGTCCGGCCGCCATCCCCACGTCGACGTGGCGGGCGGTCGTCGTGGCGGTGACTAGGCTCGACGCCATGACGAGGCCGCGTATCGCCCTGGCCCAGATCGACACCTGCGTCGGGGACGTCGACGGCAACGCCTCCGCGGTCGTGACGTGGGCCCGCAAGGCCGCGGACGCGGGCGCCGACCTCGTCGTCTTCCCCGAGATGACGCTCACCGGGTACCCGATCGAGGACCTCGCGCTGCGTGCCTCGTTCCGCCGCGGAGCCGAGGCGGCGCTCGAGCGGACGGCCGCGGAGCTCGTCGACGCCGGGCTCGGGGACCTCGCGGTGCTCGTGGGGACCGTCGGGGAGCACGGCGCGGGCGACTCCGCCGCACCCGACGACCGCGGGCTGCCCACCAACCAGGCGGTGCTCCTGCGGCACGGGAAGGTGCAGACCCGCTACGACAAGCACCACCTGCCGAACTACGGGGTGTTCGACGAGTTCCGCATCTTCGCGCCGGGCGACGAGACGTGCGTGGTCGACGTCGCGGACGCGCGCGTCGGCGTCGTCATCTGCGAGGACATCTGGCAGGACGGCGGTCCCGTCGCGCAGATGGACGAGAACGACGTCGACCTGCTCGTCGTCCTCAACGGCTCGCCCTACGAGGAGGGCAAGGGGCACGTCCGCGTCGAGCTGGCGGCCCGACGCGCCCGCGAGGTCGACGCGCCCGTCGCGTACGTCAACCTCGTCGGCGGCCAGGACGACCTCGTGTTCGACGGCGGGTCGTTCGTCGTCGGCGTCGACGGGACGGTGCTCGCGAGCGCGCCGCAGTTCGTCGAGCACCTGCTGGTGTGGGACCTGCCCGAGCGCGGTGCCGCGCCCGAGCCCGGACCGCTGGCCGCACCCCTCGAGGCCGACGAGGAGGTGTACCGGGCCATCGTCACCGGGCTCGCCGGGTACGTCCGCAAGAACGGGTTCCGGTCGGTGCTGCTGGGCGTGTCGGGGGGCATCGACTCCGCGCTGACTGCCGCGATCGCCGCGGACGCGATCGGCGGGGAGCACGTCGTCGGCGTCTCGATGCCGTCGTCCTTCTCCTCCGAGCACAGCAAGGACGACGCGGCCGACCTCGCGCGGCGGATCGGCGCCGACTACCGCGTGCAGCCGATCGCCTCGGTCGTCGACGCGTTCCAGGAGCACCTCGCGCTCGAGGGCGTCGCGGAGGAGAACCTGCAGGCGCGCGTGCGCGGCGTCCTGCTCATGGCGATCTCGAACCGCGAGGGGCACCTCGTCATCGCGCCCGGCAACAAGTCGGAGCTCGCGACGGGCTACGCGACGATCTACGACGCGGGCAGCATCGGCGGCTTCGCCCCGCTCAAGGACGTCGACAAGTCCCGCGTCTGGGCCCTCGCGCGCTGGCGCAACGCGTACGCCGCCGCGCGGGGCGAGACGCCGCCGATCCCCGAGTCGTCGATCACCAAGCCGCCGTCCGCCGAGCTGCGGCCCGGGCAGACCGACCAGGACTCGCTGCCGCCCTACGACCTGCTCGACGAGGTGCTCGACGCGTACGTCGAGCACGCCGAAGGACGCGCCGAGCTGCTGACCCGCGGGTTCGACCCGGCCGTCGTCGACAAGGTCGTCACGCTCGTCGACCGCGCGGAGTGGAAGCGACGGCAGTACCCCCTCGGCCCCAAGGTGACCGCGCTCGCGTTCGGGCGCGACCGGCGCCTGCCCGTGACGTCCCGGTGGCGCGAGCCCTGAGGCGTCACCGCCCGCGACCGTCGAGAACCGACCCCAGGAGCATCTCCATGACCCAGAACGTGAAGCGCGTGCGCGTGCACCACCTGCGCCAGGCGAAGGAGCAGGGCGAGCGGCTGTCGATGCTGACCGCCTACGACGCGGTCACCGCGCGGATCTTCGACGAGGCCGGCGTCGACATGCTGCTCGTCGGCGACTCGATCGGGAACACCATGCACGGGCACACGACGACGCTCCCGGTCACCGTGGACGACCTGATCCCGCCCGCCCGCGCGGTCGCGCGGGCCGCGCAGCGTGCGTTCGTCGTCGTCGACTTCCCGTTCGGCTCGTACGAGGCGGGGCCCGAGCAGGCGCTCGCGACCGGCGTGCGGCTCATGAAGGAGACCGGCGTCGACGCGGTCAAGCTCGAAGGCGGCAGGCGCGTGGCGCGGCAGATCCGCGCGCTCACCGACGCGGGCATCCCCGTCGTGGGCCACCTGGGCTACACCCCGCAGTCCGAGAACCTGTTCGGCGGTCCGCGCGTGCAGGGGCGCGGCGACGTCGCGGCGGAGCGGCTGTCGGAGGACGCGCTCGCGATCACCGAGGCCGGCGCGGTCGCGATCGTGCTCGAGATGGTCCCCGCACCGCTCGCGGCCCGCATCACCGAGATCGTCGCCGTGCCGACCATCGGCATCGGGGCCGGCGCGCAGTGCGACGGCCAGGTGCTCGTCTGGGTGGACATGGCCGGCATGACGGACTGGTCGCCGCGCTTCGCCAAGCGGTTCGGCGAGGTCGGGGCGGCGCTCAAGGCTGCTGCGACGTCGTACATCGACGAGGTCCGCGGCGGCACGTTCCCCGACGCGGCGCACCAGTTCGACGCGTGACGCCCGCGCGGGTCGCGGGCTGGACGCTCGCCGCGGTCGCGGCGGTCGTGGTCGTGGTCGTCCTGGTGCCGGTGGGCGGCGGCGTGCACGGGGTCGCGCAGCTCGTCTCGTTCCGCGCGGTCCTCGGGGGCGGCGCGCTCGCGCTGGCGCTGCTGCTCGCGGCGGTGCCGTGGACGCGTCGACGTCTGCTGCCGCTCGTCGTGGTGCTCGCGGTCGGCGCCGTCGGCCAGGCCGGCGTGCTCGCGTGGCGTTCGGTCCCGCTGCCCGGGACGGGGACGACGGCCGCGGCTGCGACAGGGCCCGTGCGCGGCGAGCTCGTCGTCCTCACGTTCAACACGCTCGACGTCGTCCGGGCCCCGGTGCTCGCCGACCTCGTCGACGCCCACGACGCGGACGTCGTCGTGCTGCCGGAGACGTCCGCGAGCACGGCACGCGACGTCGCCGCACGGCTCGCCGACCGCGGCCGGCCGATGCAGGTGCTCACCGCGCCCGGCGACGTGCGCACGATCGCCGGGACGGCCCTGCTCGTCTCCCCCGGCGTCGGCCGCTACACCGAGGCCGACGCGCTGCCGACCCGGCTCGGATCGCTCCGCGCCGATCCCGTCGGCGACGGACCCGTGCTCGTCGCCGCGCACCCCATGGCGCCGATCCAGCGGTCAGCCATGCCGACGTGGCGCGCGGAGACCACGCTCGTCGCGCGCACGTGCGCGCAGACGCCGGGCGCGATCGTCGCGGGCGACCTCAACGCGACGCTCGACCACCCCGGGCTGCGGTCGCTCGGCCCGTGCGTCGACGCGGCACGGGCGGCCGGCGCGGGCGCCCAGGGCACGTGGCCCGCGAGCGCCCCGACCCTGCTGGCGGCACCGATCGACCACGTGCTCGTCGACGGACGCCGCTGGCGCGTGACGTCGGTGGACGTCCTGCCGGCCACCGGCGGCAGCGACCACCGCCCGGTCGTCGCGCGGCTCGTCGCCCGCTGAGCCGGCGGCGCCGCGCGGCTCGTCGCGCGCCGTGCTCCGGCCGCGGTGCGCCGGCCGTCAGCGGCTGCGGCGGTCCTCCTCGTCCCAGCTCTCGGTCCGCTGGCGCGCCCGCTCCAGCGCGTGCTCCGCCTCCTCGCGCGTCGCGTACGGGCCCATGAGCTTGCTCCAGTCGCTCTGGCGGCCCTCCTCCACGACGTGGGTCTCGGTGTTGTACCAGTACTGCGTCGCCATCGTCCGCTCCCTTCGCGTCGCCGCCCGCGGCCTCTCCCGGCCGGGCCGCCCCCTCGTGCTGTCCGTAGACTGCCAGGTATGCCGCCCGTGCACGCGCCACGATCCGCCCTGGTCCCGGGCACGGTGAGCCCTCGCCGCGCCGTCCCCTCGACCATCGCCCGCCCCGAGTACGTCGGCAAGCCCGGCCCCGCGCCGTGGCGCGGGAGCAACGTCCTCGACGACGAGACGGTCGAGCGGGTCCGCGTCGCCGCGCGCATCGCGGCGCAGGCGCTCGAAGAGGTCGGCCGGCACGTCGAGCCGGGCGTCACGACCGACGCGCTCGACGCGATCGGCCACGAGTTCCTGCTCGACCACGGCGCCTACCCCTCGACGCTCGGCTACCGCGGCTTCCCGAAGTCGCTGTGCACGTCGGTGAACGAGGTCATCTGCCACGGCATCCCCGACTCGACCGTCGTCGAGGACGGCGACCTCGTGAACATCGACGTCACCGCGTACATCGGGGGCGTGCACGGGGACAACAACGCGACGTTCCTCGCGGGCGACGTCGACGAGGAGTCGCGTCTGCTCGTCGAGCGCACGCGCGAGTCGCTCGACCGCGCGATCAAGGCCGTGAAGCCGGGCCGCGAGGTCAACGTCATCGGCCGCGTCATCGAGAAGTACGCCGCCCGGTTCGGGTACGGCGTCGTGCGCGACTACACCGGCCACGGCGTGGGCCCCGCGTTCCACACCGGCCTCGTCATCCCCCACTACGACGCCGCCCCGCTCTACGACACCGTCATCGAGCCGGGCATGGTCTTCACCATCGAGCCCATGCTCAACCTCGGCACGCCCGACTGGGTCATGTGGGACGACGACTGGACCGTCGTGACGGCCGACGGCCGCCGCAGCGCGCAGTTCGAGCACACCCTGCTGGTCACCGACACCGGAGCGGAGATCCTGACACTGCCATGAGCCACGACAAGCACGACAAGCACGCGAAGAAGAAGCACGCGGTCGCGTTCGGCATCGACATCGGCGGGAGCGGCATCAAGGGCGCGCCCGTCGACCTGCACGCCGGGGAGTTCGCCGCGGACCGCGTGCGCATCCCGACGCCGCTGCCCGCGACGCCCGACGCGGTGTCGCAGACGGTCGCCGAGGTCGTCGCGAAGTTCGACCTCGACAAGGACGTCCCGATCGGCGTCACGTTCCCGGCCGTGATCCTGCACGGCGTCGCCCAGTCCGCCGCGAACGTCGACAAGTCCTGGATCGGCACCAACGTCGAGACCGCCGTCGGCGCGGCCACCGGGCGCAAGGTCGTCGCCGTCAACGACGCCGACGCCGCCGGGTTCGCCGAGGTCAAGTACGGCGCCGCGAAGGACGTCGACGGCGTCGTGCTCGTCGTGACGCTCGGCACCGGCATCGGGTCCGCGCTCATCGTCGACGGCCGCCTCGTCCCGAACACCGAGCTCGGTCACCTCGAGATCGACGGGTTCGACGCCGAGTCCCGCGCCGCCGACTCCGCGCGCGACCGCGAGAACCTCGACTGGGCCGCCTGGTCGCAGCGCCTCCAGCGCTACTTCACGGTCGTCGAGAACCTGTTCTGGCCCGACCTCATCGTGGTCGGCGGCGGCGTCAGCAAGCACCACGAGCACTTCCTGCCGCTGCTGGACATCCGCACCCGGATCATCCCCGCCGAGCTGCGCAACGCAGCCGGCATCGTGGGCGCCGCGGCCCTCGCGGCGAAGGCGCACTGACGACGCGCCCGCGCCCGCTCGTCGAGGTCGCCGCCGGCGTCCACGTCGCGACGAGCGCGGTCTACGCGACGACGACAAGCCTGGTCGTGGGCGACGACGGGACGACGCTCGTCGTCGACCCCGGTGTCACCGCCGCCGAGGTGGCCGGGCTCGGCGCGGCCGTCGCACGCCGCGGGTGGCGGCCCGTCGCCGTGTGGTCGACGCACGCGCACTGGGACCACGTGCTCGACGGGCACGGTGTGCGCGGGCTGCCGCGGTGGCGCGCGGGCGGTCCCGCGGCCGACGACGACGCCGGGTGGGCTCGGTCCCGGTCAGACGAGCGCGACGACGACGTGGCGCTCGCCGCCGTGCTCGCCGCGCACCCGCAGGACGCTCCCGCCGACGTCGTCCCGGTCCGGCCCGAGCCGTACCCCCACGCGGCTGGCACCGACCGGCTCGACTGGCGAGGGCCGGAGGTCGCCGTCGTCGCGCACGCCGCGCACGCGCCCGACCACGGCGCACTCGTCGTCGTGCGCACGGGCGTGCTGCTGTGCGGCGACATGCTGTCCGACCGTGAGGTCCCGCTGCTCGACGACACCGCTGCCGACCCCGTCGGCGACTACCGCGCCGGCCTCGACGCACTCGCCGGGGCCGTCGAGCGGTTCGACGTGTCCGTCGTCGTCCCGGGGCATGGTTCCCCCGGCGACCGCGACGAGCTCGACCGGCGCCTCGACGCCGACCGCGCCTACCTCGACGCGCTGGCCGACGGCCGGTCCGACGACCCGCGCCTCGCCGACCCCTGGGTGGCCGACGCGCACGCCGTTCAGCTCGCGGCTCTGCGCCGCTGACCGCGTGCGACCATGGCCGCATGGAGTGGCTGTGGGGCGTCGCGGGCGTGGTCGTCGTGCTCGTCGTCGTCGACCGCCTCGTCGCGCGCGGCCTGTTCGACCGTCGCCGCCCCCGCACGCGCGTCCCGTCCGGCTCCGCGGCGTCGGGCATGTTCGGCGGGCTCGTCGACGTCTTCCAGCCGAGCCGCGAGCACCTCACGCAAGAGCAGGACCGTCAGCGGCTCGACATCCAGCACGCCGGAGACACCGCCCCGCCCGTCGACCTCGACGCCGGCGTCGCCCGGATCGACCCCGGCCGTGAGGTCTAGGCATCCGCCCTCGCGCCAGTCGTCAACAAGGCCTCCCGCTCACTATGTCTGCGCCGGGTCACCATTCATGGCTACGCGTGGGTCGACTCTGCGTTCGCCGGATACAAAGTCACCGAGCAGCCAAGTGTCGGACGAACGTCGGAAGTGAACGCAGTTGGACTCTCTGCTATCCGCGGCACGATCGACTTCACCCGAGAGTCGACCACCTGAGTTCGCGCAACTCGCCTACCATCACAAGTCACCACGTGCGGTGGCGAGCACCGACTTGCGGCCCGGCAGAACGCCGTCGCTCGCTCCCAGTCCACTTCGCCAGCTACGCCCGCACGGCGAAAGCGAATGAGCCGAGCTTGGACAACCGGGGATCACAATGACGTCACTCGAAGATGCGACGAGATCGGGAAACATTGTTCTACTCGTAGGCACAGGAGCTTCGGCCGCCGCAACACGGAACGCTCCCGCCGCAACGTGGGCGGGGCTTATCCGGTCTGGTATCGATTTCGTTGAAGCCAATGCAAGGCCGACGCCAGCAAAGGGCTGGCGAACCATGGTCGAGCAAATGATCGACTACGGGATCGACGAAAGCGATAGCTCGTTCCTGATTAACGCCGCAAGTGCCGTTTCAAAGTCCGTTCGGGCGATCGGCGATGTAGCGTACGCAAACTGGCTGTCCTCTGAGGTAGGGACGTTGACGGTCCGAGACTCCAGCCTGGGAAAAGCCATCAGCACTCTCCGTTTTCCCATCTTAACGACGAACTACGACACGCTAATTGAAGACGCAACCGGACGCGGCTCGACAGATTGGACCGACGCTGGCGGAGTACAATCCGTACTGACGAGGGGTTCGCGCGATATCGGCCATCTACACGGAATCTGGACCAAACCGGAATCCGTCGTACTTTCGGACGAAGATTATGCGCGCATACTTCACGACGAACAGATTCAGCATCTACAGCGCGCCTTCTCGACGCTCACATCGGTCGTCTTTGTCGGATATGGTGCTGGACTTAGCGATCCCAATTTTGGAAAAGTCCTCAGCTGGTTTCGGCGAACGTTCCCGCGTTCGACTGCCACACATTTCAGGTTGTGCCTAGAGAACGAACTGGAGGCTTTGCGCGCCGAGCATGCAGACGAGAACATTGAGCCCGTCGCTTACGGCAAGGAGCATGGCGACCTTCCTGGATTCCTCTCAGGACTCGCGCCAACCGCCGGTACTTTGACACTTTCACCGGCCGGAATTGCCGTCAACCCCGTCGTCGACGCTCAATCGGCAATGGCGGAGAGCATCGTTGCTGAGATGCTTGTTACCGAAACCGTCGACGACCGCTCCAGCGTCGACATCGAGCAGGTCGTCCTTCCACCGATCCTGTTGCCAGTGCCGAATCCCGAGTATGTGCGGGCACGGAAGAGGCGAGGCGCCAGCACGGATATTGACCGCATCGATCCCGAAAAAGAGGTAAGTGAGGCCGAGGCAATCCTCGTAGTGGGCGACGAAGAGTCCGGCCTCACCACGGCGATAAAATGGATGGCTTGGAAAGCGGCCGTGAACCTCGGTGCCGCCGTGCCGCTCTACGTTAACTTCAAGGACTGCCGGAGTCGTCCCGCCAACCCGCTACGCGACGCGCTTTTTGGGGCGGCCCTGCAAGCTGGCATTGTAGGTCAGAAGAAGGATGCACTTCCTCCGTACGTATTGGCCCTCGACGACTTTAGTCCTTACACGCAGCGAGTCTCAGACAAAGTTCTAGCAGAACTGTCTCACCAAGAGGCGATTGTCGTTATAATCGGCTGCAGACAAGGGACTGAGGACGATACGCTCGAGCGACTCCGCGCCGCCGGCTTAAATCCGCGCACAAGATTCCTCGGCCGTCTCGCTGGATCCGACATTCGACGCCTGGCAACATATGTCGCTCCGCACGGCGCCGAGCGCCTCACAAGGGCCGTGCTCGACGTGTTGTCTAGGGAGAATCTGCCTCGTACCCCACTCTCGGTGTCCCTCTTGCTCTCGGTGCTGACGCGCGGTGGCATCATCGCTATCAGCGCGTCACAGACCACTATCTTGGACCAGTATGTCAGCCTTCTACTTGGTCGCGGTGACCCCCACGAAGACGCACGGCTCGGGATCGAACAGGTCAACCGTGAGGCGCTACTCGCAAGTCTGGCCGAGCATTTTGTAAACTCTGGAGCGGGCGGACTGCCGGAGCACGACGTGGTCGCAGAGCTGCAACGCGTCATCGAGAGCTACGGTTGGAAGGAATCGCCGACGGCAATCCTAACCAACTTTGTCGAGCGCCGCGTTCTTCGACGCTCGGGTGGCAATGTCGTGTTTGGACGCAGTAGCTACCTATATCTATTCGCGGCGAAGCGCGTCAGCAAGAGTAGTGAGTTCAGGAGCGCTCTCCTTGCGCATCCTTTGCTTTATTCTCCAATTCTGAAGGCACACGCGGCGCTCGTCCGCCACGATGGTCAGCTCGTTGACGATCTGAGGTCGCTCCTAGACGTCTCGTCGGTTGACACCGAGAGCAGCCCGCTTTACTCGCTCCTTGAGCTTGTCGACGCCCCAAACGAAACTGCGAGAACGGGTGATGAATCCTCAGAGGCGGGCGGCAACGAGATCGGTGGCGACGACGTGGCGTTTGGGGAGGATGAACGCGGACAGGCTTGGCTCGATGACGTTCACGACGACTCCGATCGTGTGCCCGTATTCCCTGCAGACGATCCGACGGAAATCCCGCCGGGCCTACGGCTACTTCGGTCGCTCGATCTGGTGTCAACCGTACTCCGCGACTCCGACCAGGTCGACGATCTCGAGCTCAAGAAGGCGGTTCTCGAGGATACATTAGCAACGTGGGGTTTGCTGATCCCCTTCCTTCATGAAGACAGTAGTTTTCGCAGTTTCACCCGTACTATTGCGAGTGAACTTGAAGCCGATCAGCTGATCGAGTTGGAGGACGAAGAGGCGCGCGAGGCTTTTGTTGAGGATTTCAGTCGTGCATTCCCTGCAATTATTGCGTTGGGCGGGGTTCAGTCAATGCTCGCGTCACGAAAGCTTGTTATGGTGTTCGAAAGGGCCTTGAAATCGGGAGAGTTTGAGTCGAGTCTTGACGGGCGCATGGGTGCTGCCTTCTTTGCATTCAGCGTAAGAGAGCCTGGCTGGCCCGCGCAGCTGAGCACATTGCTAAAAGACATCGGTAACCGATGGATCATTCGTGAGTTCCTGCTGTACCTACTTATCGAATCTCTCTTTAGCGATCCGCGCCTTTCCATGACGGACGCGCAGAGCCTGCGCGACCTCTGTGTTGAATTGATCACTGGCGCACAGCGGTACCGGGACGATATGCAAAAGAAGGCCCACATTGCCGAACTCCGGCAAGATCTAGACAAGCGACGGAGGCTGCGACAAGCGCGCGCACTGGGACGCTAGCACCACCAGCTGATTCCTAGGCCTGAGGGCTGTAGGGCCTTGCGGCGCTTTTTGCCCCGTTACCCAACTGATGCGGGGCGTTGGCGGTGCATCAGCGCGCGCTTGGCGCCGCCGGTTACGCCCCGCGGCGGTTCCACGGGCGCGCGGTTCGGTACACAACAGGCGGACCTGTGCTTCTCGCTCTACCGTCGCCGTGTGCCTCTCCACGTGTCCCAGATCACGATCGACTGCCACGACCCCGTCGCGCTCGCCCGCTGGTGGGCGGACGCGCTCGGCTGGGACGTGCTCGACGAACCCGAGGACGACGACGGCCCGGTCGAGATCGAGATCGCCCCGTCCGACGGGTCCGCGACGAACTGGCTGTTCATCGAGGTCCCCGAGGGCAAGACCGGCAAGAACCGGCTCCACCCCGACGTCCGCCCGCCCGACAGCTCCGACCAGGCCACCGAGCTCGCACGGCTCCTCGCGCTCGGCGCGACACCCGTCGACGTCGGCCAGGGCGACGTCCCGTGGCACGTCCTCGCCGACCCGGACGGCAACGAGTTCTGCCTGCTGCGCAGCACGCCGAGCCAGCTCGCCGCGGCGCAGGCCGGCAGCGCCTGACCAACAATCCGTGCCGGGCGACGCGTGCTGAGGCCGAAAGCCCCGCTCTGGTGTCCGTGCCCGCGGCGTCAACGACCTCCGCGGCCTGCGACGTGATGGTCCGGCTCGGCCGCGAGGATCCGCGGCCGAGCCGGCGTTCTCAGAAGCGCAGCGAGCGGTTGGTCTGCCGCGCCGCGGCCTCGCGCTCCTGCTCGGCCAGCAGCCGGTGGCGTGCCGCCCGGCCCAGGTAGTAGTCACGGCGCTCGGTGCCGGCCGCGGCGAGCTCGTCGAAGAACAGTGCGGCACGCTCGTGCACGTCGCGCGCCTCATCGTGCAGACGGATCGCGTGCGCGACCGCGTCGTCGGTCGGGAACGTCTCGGAGACGTCACGGAGCACCGACGCCGGCACTGGCGGCGCGGCCGGTGCGGGTTCGGGTGAGACGTGGATCGTGGCCATGTGGTCCCCCTCGGCGACTCTGCCGTCCAGGTGACGGGCGTGCACGACCGCTCCGACTTCTCCGGAGAGGTCTGCTGCTCATCCTCCGGTCCCCCGGGGCAACCCGCGACCGGAAGGGGCCTCGTCTCGCACGATGGCGCCCGCCAGGGCGCGACGAAGCGACGAGACAGTCGAGACGCCGGGGTCGGGACCCGGTGGACGGGAGTCTCCGCGGGCCCGCGGTCGGCAGTCGCAACCCGAGGAGGACCGGGGGTAACCGAGCGTCTACCGTGTGGCGGTGAGCTCCGGTCCCGACGTCGACCCGCCGTACCACGAGTGGGTCGCGCGTCTGTCCGGGGATGCCGACGGTTACCTGATGCTCGAGCAGGTGACGTGCTACACGCACGGTGCGGAGCCGGTCCTCGAACTCGAATGGACGACCTGCCTCGTGCGCGACGGCGAACGGGTCTGGGGCAGCGACATCCGCCACGACGTCCGAGCGGCGCTGGACGAGATCGCCGACGGTACGTGCCCGTGGACCGAACCGCCGACACGGATCGAGTGGGTTCCGCCCGAGGAGGCTCTCTCGGTCGCCGAGCGAGTCTTCTGGTCGGCGGGCTGACACGCCCGGGCAGCGATCACGCAGGTCAGCTGCGGTTGAGCGGATGAGTGAGTCGATACGCCGGGTTAGACTTTGGGGGTGTCTCTGATCTGCGTCGGTGCTGCCGAATCCGGCGCTGACCTGCGGTAACGTCACACGTCATCTCACGCGAGGTCACGCCGTTTCACGGCAACTCTCGGACTGCTTTTGGACTGCAGGCCGGTCGAGTTTTTCTGACAGGGGTGCTCGCGGACGCTGTCACCGCTCCCCGTACCGTCCGCCGCATGCCCTACGCCCACCTGATCCGCACGCACGCCGAGCCGGTCCTGATGACGCCGCTGTCCCCGATGCGGTTCGGCGTCGTGGCGGCCGAGACGTACGGCGGCGAGGTCGTGACGGTGCCTGTCGCGGTCGTCTCGCGCGCCCCTGCGCCGCCAGAATCGGCCGCCTGGCTGTGCGTGCGTCAGACGCTTGGGGACGACCGTCACTGGCTCGCGTGGTTGCCTGCAGACCGTGTGCGTCCGACCTAGGACAGATCGAGCTCGGCGAGGTTCGCGTCGAGCGCTCGAAGCTCGGCGAGGACGTCATCGGGGATCGGGCCGCCCGCGTCGTCCTCGCGGCCGGTCAGCGGCACCGTCGCCTCATCGACGTACGGGGCGAGCAGCTCAGTCTTCCGCTTCTCGATCTGGGCGGCGATGAACTTCACGAACCCGTCGGAGAGAGTCCACTGATTGGTGCCGGTTCCGCCCTCGACCCCGGACGCGAAGATCGTGACCGGTCCGGCTGTGAGCAGCGCAGCGCGATCGTCGACGGACAGCGGATAGGGCCGTCGGGTCAGGAAACGGGTCCGAGTCTCGGGCAGCAGCGCGGCCCACGTAGCGGCGTAGTCGGTCGTCATCCTCGGACGCTAGCGGCCCGTGCCTGGCGGCGGTGCCGCAACGGGCGGACCGAATCTCGCCTATCGCCGACGGGGCCCCGAGAGTCGCGGCGGCCGGGCCTCGGCACCGGCCGGTCGCGAGGTTCGCGCGGGGTGCGAGCATGGGCGACGTGCAGATCGCCGAGGCGTACGACGGCGCCACCGTCGCGCAGGCGAGCAATCTTCTGCGGCTGGCGGGGTTCGCGCGCGCAGCCGACGAGCTCGCGGCCGACGGGATCAACCCTGAGTTCGAGCTCCTGTTGATCGCATCCGACGACGAGCTCGCGCCCGTCGGGATGGTCTGGGGGAAGCAGCCGTCGCGGGTGCTCGACGACGATGCCGTCTGGCGAACGTCCGCGCTCCTGTCGTACGTGGCTGTCCATCCGGCGCGGCGTCGGCTGGGAATTGGCTCGGCGCTTGTCGAGGCATTCTGCGACCGGTCGCGCGACGGCCGTGCCGACGTCGTCGTGCTGCACTTCGGCATGGTGGGACCCGAGCGAGCCGCCGAGCTGACGCGGTTCTACCTGGCGAACGGGTTCGTCGCGGGCGACTACGGCCTTCGTCGAGAGCTCGTCCACTAGGTCAGCCACGGCGACGGGATGTCTCCGGCGCGCCGGTCACTGTGCCGACGGTCG
This sequence comes from Cellulomonas sp. H30R-01, assembly GCF_010119915.1. NCBI lineage: Bacteria > Bacillati > Actinomycetota > Actinomycetes > Micrococcales > Cellulomonadaceae > Cellulomonas > Cellulomonas sp. H30R-01. The sequence goes on from NZ_CP048210.1 coordinate 1,838,511, forward strand.
GCGCGGGACGATGACCGGCATGCTGGCCTGGATCGGGACCAACGCAGTAGCGCTCGTCGCGCTCGTGCTTTCCATAGTCGCCACCGTCCGCCAACGTCACCGTGTCATCGTGTCGGCCAGAGGCACGCTCGTCTCGATTGAGATGCCGCCAGATGACGCACCTACCTCCGTCGCGCACGCGATGGTCGAACTGACCGTGTCGAACGTCGGCCGACCGATCAGCATCACGGGTCTGCGGCTAGAACCCGACCCAGTGCTGCCATCGGACCGCGACGGCATGCTGCTGCTCAACGTGCCGCGCCACACGCACGCGCACCCCTACATGGGTGAACTGTTCGAGCGACGCATTTCGCTCGGTGGGCTTCCTGCACGGGTCGAGGATGGCGACACGCTGCGCATCATCGCGCTTCCGCTGATCCAGGAACGGTCGGAGATCCCACCCGACGGACGCCTCGACGCGCGCGCCGTCGTGACGTTGTCCAACGGGCAACGCAAGCGCTCAAAGCTGGTCACGAATCTTCGCGTTGCTGTTCCGATCGACGCTGAGACCGCCTAGCTGTACTGACCAAGACCGTTGTTGACGTAGCGAGAGACCTCCGGGTCGAGTGGGAGCTGTCTAGGAACCCGCTTCGACCAACGGAGGTCTCTCGTGTCTCACGCTAATGCCCGGTTGACCCCTGCCGGCAGGCTGGTGTTGGTGCAACGGATCGCGGCTGGGCGCCCGGTCGCGCACGTCGCGGCAGAGATGGGTGTCTCGCGCACCACGGCGTGGCGGTGGTGGCGCCGCTGGCAGCTCGACGGGCGTCCCGGGCTGGTCGACCGGCCGAGCGTGGCGCGCACCCACCCGCGCCGGACAGCGCCGTGCGTGGAGACGCGGGTGCGGATCGCGCGGATGCTCTCGCGGCGCGGGCCGGTCTGGATCGGCCATCACCTGGGTCTGCCGGCCTCGACCGTCGGGCGGGTCCTGGCCCGTCACGGCACGGCGCTGCTGCGCGAGTGCGACCCGCTGACCGGTCTGCCGATCCGGGCCTCGCGGCGTTCGCCGCACCGCTACGAGCACCCCTACCCGGGGTCGTTGGTCCATATCGACGTCAAGAAGCTCGGTCGGATCCCCGACGGCGGCGGTCATCGGGCGCTCGGCCGCGCCGACGGCCGGCGAGAGCGTCGCCGTGGCGTCGGCTACGACTACGTCCACACCGCGATCGACGACCACTCTCGCCTGGCCTACGCCGAGATCCATCTCGATGAGAAGAGCACCACCTGCGCCGAGTTCCTTGCTCGAGCGGCAGCGTTCTACGCCTCACACGGCATCACCGTTGAGCGTGTGATCAGCGACAACGCCAAGAACTACCGGCTCTCACGGGTCTTCCTCGACACAGCAGAGCGCCTCGGCATCCGGCTCAAGCTCATCCGGCCCTACTGCCCCTGGACCAACGGCAAGGTCGAACGCCTCAACCGCACCCTCGCCGCCGAGTGGGCCTATTCGCGGGTCTTCACCACCAACGCCGAACGCGCCGCACTCTTGCCGACCTGGCTCGACCGCTACAACCTGGACCGACCCCACCTCGGCATCGGCGGCCTACGACCCATCGACCGCGTCAACAACGCAGCGGGTCAGTACACCTAGCGGCCACGGGGCGCGCCGTACCGCATGCCTGCCCACACCCCGAACGACGGATGAACCTCGCGCGCGACGGCCGCGCTCGACGCGCTCGCGGCACACCTGGCCGAGTTCCCGCCGACTGGCCGCAACGGACTGATCTTCACGAACGCGACCGGCGCTCCCGTCCGACGCACGAGCCTGTGGAAGATCTGGCTGGACGCCGCCGAGGCGAGCGACGTGCACGGCGAGACGTTCCACTCCCTGCGGCACTACTACGCGAGCTTGCTCATCCGTCACGGCGAGTCGGTCAAGACCGTGCAGGACCGGCTCGGCCACGCCTCGGCCGTCGAGACGCTAGACACCTACTCGCACCTGTGGCCGGATTCTGACGACCGGACGCGCGAAGCGGTCGACGAGGCCATGGGACGAAACGGCGTTCGGACTGTGGCCGGACTGGCGCAGCAGTCGCGAAGCGTTACCGCAGGTCAGCAGCCTAAAGGCGGATGAGTCAGTCGATACGCCGGGTTCTGTCCCCGTGCCCGGTTGCCCCGGCACGGGTGGCGACCATCCCTCTACGACGTACGTTGCCGCACGCCTCCAGCGGTCTACCCGGGAGCTCGGGCGGGCCGCCCTCGAACGCTCCCTGTCTGACCTTGCTCCGGGTGGGGTTTACCGAGCCGCACCGGTCACCCGGTGCGCTGGTGGTCTCTTACACCACCGTTTCACCCTGACCGGCGCCCGCGTGCGTGTCTCCACGACGCGGTGCCGGCGGTCTGTTCTCTGTGGCACTGTCCCGCGGGTCACCCCGGGTGGGCGTTACCCACCACCCTGCCCTGCGGAGCCCGGACGTTCCTCGGCAGGCCCGAGGGCCTGACGCGGTCGCCTGACTGACTCATCCGCGCCGACGAGTCTACCCGCTGGTCATGCGGCCGGAGCAGCGGGTCAGACGTCGACGCGGTACGGCAGGACGAGCTCGTCACCGCTGCCGCCGCGGATGCCCCAGTTCTCGGGCGGGCTCTCGACGATGACGACCTCGAGGTCGTCGGGGTCGAGGGCGAGGGCGGGCGCGACCGAGTCGAAGAAGGCGGCGACGAGGGCGCGGCGTGCGGCGAGGCTGCGGCCGGTGAAGCAGACGATCTCGACGACGAGGTAGGCGTCGGACCGGGGTGCGACGAGGTCCTCGGGGTCGAGCAGCAGGAAGCGGTGGAACCGCTTGTCCGCGGGGAGGCCCCACGCGCCGACGAGCACGCCGTGGATCGCGTCGGACACCTCGCGACGTCGCGTGGACCACACGTCGCGCCGCCCGTAGACCTTGACCTGCGCCATCGCCCCTCCCCCTGCGGCACACGCGTGCCGCTGATGCGGCCGCCCCGGCTCGCGGAGCCTACAGTCAGGGCGTGCTCGTGCTGCTGCCGCCCTCGGAGGGCAAGACGTCGCCTCCCCGGGGGCCGGCGCTCGACCTGGACGCCCTCTCGTCGCCCGGCCTGACGCCCGTCCGGGAGAAGGTGCTCGACGCGCTCGTCGAGGTCAGCGCGCGCCCGGAAGCGGCGGCGGTGCTGGGCGTGGGTGCGAGCCTCGCGGACGAGGTCGCGCGCAACACCAGGCTTCGCGACGCGCCGACGGCTCCGGCCCGACGGGTCTACACCGGTGTCCTGTACGGCGCCGCGGGGCTCGACACCCTGACGCCGGCGGCCCGCCGACGTGCGCACGAGTCGGTGCGCGTCGTGTCCGGGCTCTGGGGTGCGGTCACGCCCGAGGACCCGATCCCGGCGTACCGGCTGTCGATGGGCACGGACCTGCCCGGCATCGGGCCGCTCGCGTCGGCCTGGCGCGGGCCGCTCGGCGCGGAGCTGGACGCGCGCGCGGACGGCGAGCTCGTCGTCGACTGCCGCTCGGCCGCGTACCTGGCCGCGTGGCACCCTCCGCGCTCCGCGGACTGGGTCGCGGTGCGCGTGCTGCGCGAGGTCGACGGCGTGCGGTCCGTGGTCTCGCACCATGCGAAGCACACGCGGGGTGTGCTGACGCGTCACCTGCTGACCCGACGCGCGCGCCCGCCGCGGGACGCGGACGGTCTCGCCGCGGCCGCGTCCGAGCTCGTCGGTGACGTGCTGCTCACCGTCGAGCTCGGTCCGCCCGCGCGCGGTGCGCGCACGCTGTCGCTCGTCGTCGCGTGAGCGGTCCGGCCCGCCGGGGCTTCCCGTGGTGGGCGGTCGCCGCCGTCGTCGTGGTCCTGCTGCCGGCGACCGGGATGCTGCCCGCCGACGACGCGCGCACGCTCGCCGAGCGCACGCTGCCGATCCTGCTGTTCCTGGCGGCCCTGACGGTCGTCGCGGAGACCAGCGCCGGTGCGGGGCTGTTCGACGCGGCCGCGGGGCTCGCCGCCCGGGCGGCGCGGGGCCGACGGGTCGTGCTGTGGCTGCTCGTCGTGGTGCTCGCGACGCTGTCGACCGCGGTCCTGTCGCTCGACACGACCGCGGTGCTCCTGACCCCCGTCGTCATCGCGCTCGCCCGGCACACGCGCACCTCTCCCCTGCCGTTCGCGCTCGCGGTGCTCGCGCTCGCGAACACGGCGTCGCTCGTGCTGCCCGTCTCGAACCTCACCAACCTGCTCGCCGACCACGCCATCCGGCGGGCAGGCGCGTCGTTCCTGCCGCTCATGTGGGCGCCGGCACTCGTCGCGATCGTCGTGACGGTGGCGATCCTGGCCGTGCGGGACCGCCGGCACCTCGGCGGCACCTACGAGCCGCAGGACCCGTCACCTGCCCCCGACCGGACGCTGCTGCTGCTCGCCGCGGCGGTCACAGGCCTGATGGCCGTCGGCTTCGTCGCCGGTCTGCCGCCCGCCCCGCTCGCGACCGGCGCCGCCGTTGTCCTGCTCGTCGCGACCCGCGTGCGACACCGTCCCTGGCCCGTGCCGCCGTCGCAGCTCGTCCCGTGGCGCACGCTCGTCGTCGTGCTCGGGCTGTTCGTCGCGGTCGAGACCGCGCACGCGCACGGGCTCGGCGCGCTGCTGCACGACCTCGCGGGCGACGGGGACGGCGCCGGTGAGCTGCTGCGGCTGGCCGGTGTCGCCGCGCTCGCGTCGAACGGCGTCAACAACCTGCCCGCGTACCTGGCGCTCGAGCCGGCCGCCGCCGGCGACCCGCTGCGGCTCGCGGCACTGCTCGTCGGCACCGGCGCGGGGCCGCTCCTCACGCCGTGGGGCTCGCTCGCGACGGTGCTGTGGTGGCACCGGTGCCGTCAGGTCATGCTCGACGTGCCGGCGCGCACGATCGTGCTGCAGGGTGCGCTGCTCGCCCCGCCGGTCGTCGTGCTCGCGGTCCTCGCGCTCGCCGTGGCGCACTGACGCGGGCGGCCGCGCAGCGTCGACCCGAGCCGGCCTACCAGCCCTCGCTCGGCACCCCGACGACGGCGATCTCGTGCCGCTTGTCGGCGAACAGCCGCACGATGCTCACCGACGCCGGCGCCACCCGGAGCTGGCTCCACGACCCCGGCTGCGCGCCCATCGCGACGCCCAGCGCCGCGCGGATCGCGACCGCGTGGCTCACGACGACGACGGTGCGGCCGCGCCCCTCCGCGATGAGGTCGTCGAACACCTGCTGCAGCCGGACGCCGACGTCGGCGATCGACTCGCCGCCGGGCGGGCGCACGTCACCACGCGTGTGCCAGGGCTCGAGCTCGCCGGGCCAGCGCTCCTCGATCTGCTCCGCGGTGAGGCCCTGCCACTCGCCGAAGTCGGCCTCCTTGACGAGGTCGACGGTCGCGACGGACAGCTTCAGCCGCTCCGCGATGATGCCCGCGGTCTGCTGCGTGCGGACCATGGGCGACGCGATGATCTCCGACGGGTACTCGATGTCGCCCCACAGGTCGTGACCGATGCGGTCGACGAGCACCGCGGCGGCACGGGCCTGCTGCTGCCCGCGCTCGTCGAGCGGCGGACCGGGCTCGGACGAGCCGGAGTACCCGCGCGAGACGGTCATCGCGGTCTGACCGTGCCGCACCAGCACGACCGTGACGGGCTTCTCCTCGTCGAACCGGACGCCCGCGCCCGACGGCCGCGGTGCGCGGCCCGATCCGGGGTCGCCCGCACCCGTCGTCGCGGACTGGGTGCCGCTGCCGGTCGGGTCGGTGCTCGGCGGGGTGAGCGGGCCGGTGCTGGCGTCGTCGGTCACCAGCCCACTCTCACGGTCCATCGCGAGGTTCGCCAGCCGGTCGGCGGCGGCGTTCTGGGCGCGCGGCACCCACGTCCACGTGACGTCCGCGGGGTCGACGAGCGCGTGCACCTCGTCGGCGAGACGGCGCATCCCGGCGTGCTTGATCTTCCACGTGCCGCGCATCTGCTCGATCACGAGCTGCGAGTCCATGCGCACCTCGAGGCGCGCGGCGGGGTCGATCGCGAGCGCCGCCCTCAGCCCGGCGACGAGGCCGGAGTACTCGGCGACGTTGTTCGTCGCGACCCCGAGGAAGTCCGCGCGCTCCGCGAGGACCTTCCCCGTGTCGGCGTCCCGCACCACCGCGCCGTACCCGGCGGGCCCGGGGTTGCCCCGCGAGCCGCCGTCGGCCTCGACGACGAGCCGGCGGGGCATCAGACCGCGGCGGCCGGCTCGGGCAGACGCACGAGGATGCGGCCGCACTCCTCGCAGCGCACGACCTGGTCCTCGCCCTTCGAGCGGATCGCGTCGAGGTCGAGCGGGTTCAGCTCGAGGCGGCAGCCCTCGCACCGACGGCCCCGCAGCGGCGCGGCACCCAGACCGCCGAGCTGCCCCCGCAGCCGCTCGTAGAGCGTCACGAGGCCCGCGTCGAGGCCCTCGGCCGCCGTCGCGCGCTCGCCCCGGACCCGCTCGGCGTCCGCGTCGATCGTCCGGAACGCGGCGTCGCGGTCGGCCGCGACCGACTCCTTCTGCGCGACGAGCGCGTCGTACGCCTTCGTCACCTCGGCGAGCGCACCCTCGTGCGCCTCGAGCCGCTCCATGACCTCGAGCTCGACCTCCTCGAGGTCGCCCTGGCGGCGCGCGAGCGACGCGAGCTCGCTGGTCAGCGCCTGGAGGTCCTTCGCGCTCCCCTGCCCCGAGTCGAGACGGGCCTGGTCGCGTGCCGCGCGCGAGCGCACCTGCTCGACGTCGGCCTCCGCCTTCGCGAGCTCGCGACGCAGGTCCTCGGCAGCCGTGCGCGACGTGACGAGCGCGGTGTGCAGGTCGGCGAGCTGCGCGTCGAGCTCCAGCAGCCGTGCGAGCTCGGGCAGCGTGCGGCGCTTGTGCGCGAGCTGGTCGAGGCGCGTGTCGAGCTCCTGGACGTCGAGCAGGCGGCGCTGGTCCGCCGCGGGGGCAGTCGTCACGGGTGTCCTTCCGGCGGGAGGGGGGCGGGCGCGGCGACGCGGCCCGTCCAGGGGTCGGTGCTCAGGGTGCTGACCCGGGTCTCCACCGTAGTGCCCGCGGCGGCCAGGTCCGTCTCGAGGTCGCGCGCCGCACAAGCCAGCCACGGCCACTCGGACGCGAAGTGCGCGAGGTCGACGAGGTACGGCGGGGCGTGGCCGTCGCGCGCCTCGAACTCCGCGCGCTCGCGCAGCTCCGAGGCGGGGTGGTGACGCAGGTCGGCGGTCACGTACGCGTCGACGCCCGCCGCCCTGACCGCGTCGAACAGCGAGTCGCCCGAGCCGCCGACGACGGCGACCCGTTCGACCCGCCCGTCCGCGTCCCCGGCGTACCGGACCCCCTGCGCCGTGGCAGGCACCGCGGCGGCCACGTCGGCGGCGAACGCCGCGAGCGTCGTCGGACGCTCCAACCGCCCGACGCGGCCGATCCCCGTGGACCCGGGCCACGACGCCAGCTCGAGGACGTCGAACGCGGGCTCCTCGTACGGGTGCGCGGCCCGCAGCGCGGCGACGACCGCCGACCGCAGGCGACGCGGTGCGACCATCTCGACACGCGCCTCGACGACGCGCTCGACCTCGCCGACCGTGCCGATCGCGGGCGACGCACCGTCGAGCGGCGTGAACGTCCCCTCGCCGGTCGTCGTCCAGGCGCACCGCGCGTACCGGCCGACCGCGCCCGCCCCCGCTGCGGCGAGCGCGTCGACCAGCGCCTCCGCGTCGGCGACCGGCACCATCACGACGACCTTGTCGAGCGCCTGCGTCGCCGCCGCCTGCAGCGGCGTCCGGTCCACCAGCCCGAGGGCGTCGGCCAGCGCGTCGGCGACTCCCCCGACCGCGGCGTCGGCGTTCGTGTGGGCGGTGTAGAGCGCGACACCCGACCGCACCAGCCGGTGCAGCAGCGCCCCCTTGAAGGTGGTCGCCGCGATCGAGTGCACGGGCCGCAGCAGCAGCGGGTGGTGCGTGATCACCAGGTCCGCGCCCCACGCGACGGCCTCGTCCACCACGTCCGCGACGGGGTCGACGGCGAGCAGCACCCGCCGGACCTCCTGCTCCGGGTCCCCGGCGACCAGCCCCACCGCGTCCCACGACTCCGCGCTCGACGGCGGGTAGCGGCGCTCGAGCGTGCGGACGACGTCGGCCAGGCGCGGGGCGGTCACGCCACGCACGCTACCCGCGTGCCGCCGACGGGCGGGCTCACCACAGCGGCGTCGCCGCGTCCCCCACCGCGACCATGCCCGTGGTCACCGGCACCATCCGCACGCCGAACCACGTCCGCCCGTCCTCGCGACGGTGCCGCGCGAGCGTCCGGATCGGCTCCTTGGTCGTGACGAGCGCGTCGAGGTCGATCGTCGTGAGGCTGCACCGGTCGCACCGCTCCGCGAAGCGCAGCTCGACGTCGCCGACCCGCAGCCCCGCCCAGCGGTCCTCCTCGAACGGCTCCAGGTCACCGCCGACGACGAGGTTCGGCCGGAACCGCTCCATCGGCAGCGGCGCCGGCACCTGCGCGGACCCCGTCGGGTCCGCCGACTCCAGCACCCGGTCGGCGACCCACGCGTTGAGCGCCGCCATCGACGCCTCCGTGGTGACCAGCAACGGGCCGGCGTCCGAGAGGTTGAGCGCATCGCCGGGGCGCCCACCGTGGTGGAGGCTCACCGACCGCCGCCGCGGGTCGTCGAGCCAGACCAGCCGCACGGACCGCCCGAGCACGTCGGACAACCACGCGTCGGCATCCGCCCCCGCCCCGGTCGCCCGGTCGAGGCGCGACAGCCCGACGGCGACGTCGGGCTGGGTGTCCACGGGCTCGGCCACGACGAGGTCGGCTGCCCCGGCCGCGCTCAGCCGCAACGACGCGCCGTCCGGCGTCGCGCGGACCCCCAGCATCCGCGGGTGCTCGCGCGCCGTCAGCACGTCACCGTCAGCGGTCACGACCATCCACCGCCGGTCACCCCGCACACCCCACGGGTCCACGTCCGCCGCCGGCACGTCGACGCCCCGCAGCGACTTCACGGGGAAGACGTGCAGCGACGAGACTCGGGGGGCGGCCACCCGCGGACGGTAGCAAGCGCACCTCGCGTCCGACCGGGACGCGCCCGCGTCACGATCCCGTCACGATCGGGTCCCGGCGCCGCACGCGCACACCGGCGAGCGCGGAGGTGCGCCATCCTCGCCGCATGCCTCGTCATGCGGTCCGCCGGCACCACACGACGCCGCTCACGTTCGCCCTGGTCACGCTCGTGCTCGCCGGCTGCACGACGCCGGCTCCCGACGACGCGGACGCACCTACCACCGCCCCCACGGAGGCCGCTCCGACGGCGGCCGGCACACCGGCCGAGGACCCGACGCCGACGGCCACCCCGACGTGGCCGGCAGCGCTGCCCGAGGACGAGGCGATGGCCGCCACCGACTCCTACTCGGTCGTCTGGCTCGCGATCGCACCCTCGCAGGACGAGGCTGCTCTCGACGCGGCGCAGGAACGTGCCGAGTCGCTCGGCTACGGCGCGGCGGCGACGCCGGTCATCTGCGTGCCGCCTGCCCCCGCAGGCGTCGTGGCGGAGTCGTGGGACGACGCGTGGGGTACCCCCGTCTACTTCCGCTCGCCCCAGGACGCCGACCGGTTCGCCGCGCTGTGGGGGTCGCCCGTGGCCGCGGTCGTGCACGACGTGCACCTGGCGTGCGGGTGGGGATGACGCGTCGGGTGGGCCCGGCCGGTTTCGAACCGGCGACCTCCGCGGTGTAAGCGCGGCGCTCTGACCAGCTGAGCTACAGGCCCCTCGTCGCGACGTGCTCGGGTGCGACGGGCGCACAGCCTACCGGTGCACCACGCTGCGCCCGAGGGGCGCCGCAGCACGCCGACCGACGTGTGCGTCAGGCGGCGAGGTCGGCGATGGCCGCGCGGTAGGCGGCGAGGTCACGGGCCTGGCCCGCGGGGTTGACGACGGACCACCGCAGCACGCCCTCGGCGTCGACGAGGAAGGAGCCGCGCAGCGGCCGGCCGGCCTTCTCGTCGAAGACCTCGTAGGCCCGGGCGACGTCGCCGTGCGGCCAGAAGTCGGAGAGCAGGTCGAAGCCGTAGCCCTCCTGCTCCTGCCACGCGCGCAGCGTGAAGGTCGAGTCGCACGAGACGACGAGGACGCGCACGCCCGCGGCGTCGAAGGCGGCGATGTTGTCGCGGATCTCGCACAGCTCCCCGCGGCACGTCCCGGAGAACGCGAACGGGATGAAGACGACCACGACGGGTGTCCCGCGCAGGGACGACAGCGTCACGGGCGTGCCGTGCGTGTCGACGAGCGTGAAGTCGGGGGCGAGCTCGCCGAGGACGGGCGTCGCGGTCACTTGCCGCGGCCGCGCGTGCCGAGGCGCGTCGCGGACCAGTCGGCGGCGATGGCGAACGTCGTCATCGCGTGCAGGCCGGACGTGGTGGCGGCCTCCTCGATGTCGCTGTGCGACACGTGGCCCGACCGGCCGGACTTCGGGGTGAGCACCCAGATGGGGCTGTTGTCCTCGAGGACGGTCATCGCGTCGACGAGGAAGTCCGTGAGGTCGCCGTCGTCGTCGCGGAACCAGATGAGAGCGCCGTCGGTGACGTCGTCGTAGTCCTCGTCGACCAGCTCGTTGCCGGTGACCGCCTGGAGGGCGTCGCGCAGCTCCTCGTCGACGTCGTCGTCGTACCCGAACTCCTGGATCACCTGTCCTGCGGTGAACCCCAGACGCGCTGCCACCTGCGAGGCGGCGTCGTCCGTGCTGGATGACACGTCCCGACCGATCCCTTCGTCGCGTCGCCCCCGGCGGGACGACCTGCTGATGTCCGCACACCGTAGCCCACCGCACGGTGGCGGGCCCTGGCAAGCCGTCGACCCGGACGGGCGTGTCCGGGGCGCGCGCGGACCCGCTCCGCGGACGAGTCGTCCTACGACTGTCGCGGACGTCACGTGGCCCGAGTGCCGGGACGGTGTGACTTTGTGCCCGGCAGGGGCCGACAATGGGCCGACTACCCGCACCTGCCGCAGCGCGCCCCACGTGCTCGGAGGGTCGGGCCGAGATGCGCGCCGGGGCCACGAGGCTCGCGCGTGCGGACGAGAAGGCAGAAGGAGCACCGGTGGCTTCCATCGACGAGACGGGCCCGCTCATCGGCGGCCTGCTCAGCCAGGTCCCCGACATCGACCCCGCCGAGACCGGCGAGTGGCTCGAGTCGCTCGACGGGCTCATCGACGACAAGGGTGGTCCGCGCGCCCGCTACGTGCTGCTGAGCATGCTGCGCCACGCGCGGCAGCGGAACGTGGCCATCCCGGCCTCGCTGAACACGCCGTACGTCAACACGATCGCGGTGCACGACGAGCCGTACTTCCCCGGCGACGAGGTCATGGAGCGGCGCTACCGCTCGTGGATCCGCTGGAACGCCGCGGTCATGGTGACGCGCGCGCAGCGTCCGGGCATCGCGGTGGGCGGGCACATCTCGTCGTACGCGTCGGTGGCGACGCTGACCGAGGTCGGCCTCAACCACTTCTTCCGCGGCAAGGACCACCCGGGCGGCGGTGACCAGGTCTACTTCCAGGGTCACGCCTCCCCCGGCGTGTACGCCCGCGGGTTCCTCGAGGGCCGTCTGACCGAGCACCAGCTCGACGGGTTCCGCCAGGAGCTGTCGCACCCGGGCGGCGGCCTGCCGTCGTACCCGCACCCGCGCCTCGCACCGGACCTGTGGGAGTTCCCGACGGTCTCGATGGGCCTCGGCCCGGCGTCCGCGATCTACCAGGCGTGGACCAACAAGTACCTGCACCTGCGCGGCATCAAGGACACGAGCCAGCAGGACGTGTGGGCGTTCCTCGGCGACGGCGAGATGGACGAGCCCGAGTCGCGCGGCATGCTCCAGCACGCGGCGCAGCAGGGCCTCGACAACCTCACGTTCGTCGTGAACTGCAACCTGCAGCGCCTCGACGGGCCGGTCCGCGGCAACGGCAAGATCATCCAGGAGCTCGAGGCGCAGTTCCGCGGCGCCGGCTGGAACGTCATCAAGGTCATCTGGGGCCGCGAGTGGGACACCCTGCTCAACGCCGACAAGGACCGCGCGCTCGTGCACCTCATGAACACGACGCCCGACGGCGACTTCCAGACGTACCGCGCGGAGAACGGCGCGTTCATCCGCGAGCACTTCTTCGGTCGTGACCCGCGCACCAAGCAGCTCGTCGAGAAGATGACGGACGACGAGATCTGGGCGCTCAAGCGCGGCGGCCACGACTACCGCAAGATCTACGCCGCCTACAAGGCCGCCCGCGAGCACACGGGCCAGCCGACGGTCATCCTGGCGCACACCATCAAGGGCTACGGCCTGGGCTCGGGCTTCGCCGGGCGCAACGCCACGCACCAGATGAAGAAGCTCAAGGCGGACGACCTCAAGACGCTGCGCGACTCGCTGCACATCCCGATCACGGACGAGCAGATCGACGAGAACCCGTACGTCCCGCCGTACTTCCACCCGGGCCCCGACGACGAGGGCATCCAGTACATGCTGGAGCGCCGCCGCCAGCTCGGCGGGTTCGTGCCCGAGCGCCGCTCGACGCACAAGGCGGTCACGCTGCCCGAGGCGAAGGTGTACGAGGGTCTCGCGAAGGGCTCGGGCCACCAGGAGGTCGCCTCGACCATGGCGCTCGTGCGCCTGTTCAAGGACCTCGTGAAGGACAAGGAGTTCGGTCACCGCCTGGTGCCGATCATCCCGGACGAGGCCCGCACGTTCGGCCTGGACTCGATCTTCCCGAGCGCGAAGATCTTCAACACGAACGGCCAGAACTACATGGCCGTCGACCGGGAGCTCATGCTCTCGTACAAGGAGTCCGAGTCCGGGCAGATCATGCACACGGGCATCAACGAGGCCGGTTCCGCGGCCGCGTTCCAGGCCGTCGGCACGTCGTACGCGACGCACGGCGAGCCGCTCGTGCCGTTCTACTTCTACTACTCGATGTTCGGGTTCCAGCGGACCGGCGACCAGTTCTGGGCGGCCGGCGACCAGATGGCCCGCGGGTTCCTCATCGGCGCGACCGCCGGTCGCACGACGCTGACGGGTGAGGGCCTGCAGCACGCCGACGGCCACTCGCCGCTGCTCGCGGGCACGATGTCGCACGTCGTGCACTACGACGCGGCGTACGGGTACGAGCTGCGCCACATCGTCAAGGACGGCATCGAGCGCATGTACGGGGAGGGTGACGGCCGCGACAAGGACGTCATCTACTACCTGACCGTCTACAACGAGCCGATGGTCCAGCCGGCCGAGCCCGAGGGCGTCGACGTCGAGGGCATCCTCAAGGGCATCTACCTGCTGTCGCCGGCCGAGGGCGACGGGCCGCGCGCCCAGATCCTCGCGTCGGGCGTGGCCGTGCCGTGGGCGCTCGAGGCGCAGAAGCTGCTCGCGGACGACTTCGGCGTGCGTGCCGCGGTGTGGTCCGTGACGAGCTGGAACGAGCTGCGCCGCGACGGCCTCGCCGCGGACCAGCACGACTACCTGCACCCGGGCGAGGAGCCTCGCCAGGCGTACCTCACGCAGAAGCTGCAGGGTGCCGAGGGTCCGTTCGTCGCGACGACGGACTACGACCACCTGGTCGCCGACCAGGTGCGCGCGTGGATCCCCGGCACGTACGCGACGCTCGGTGCGGACGGCTTCGGCTTCTCCGACACCCGCGCCGCAGCGCGGCGTCACTTCAAGATCGACGGCCCGTCGACCGCGGTGCGGGTGCTGCAGCAGCTCGCACGCACCGGCGCGGTCGCGGCGGACGCCCCGGCGCAGGCCATCGAGCGGTACCGCCTGCACGACGTCACCGCCGGCACGTCCGGCAACACGGGCGGCGACTCCTGACGGTCTCCGTCACCTGACGGACGAGGGCCCGCGGCGGATCATCCGCCGCGGGCCCTCGTGCTCTCCGGCGCGCTCCGGGCGCGCCGCCGTCGGCCGCGCCGCGCAGGGGCGACGCGGGTGCGGTGTCAGGTGCCGGGGATCGTCTGCTCGGCGTGCGCGACCGCGCGCGCGAGCTCGTTGCGCAGGTCGGCGACGGCCGCCTGGTCCGGGTAGAGGTCGAGCGAGCCGAGGTGCTGCTTCGCCTCGAGCGGCCGGCCCGCCTCGATCGCGGCGAGCACCAGGTGCCGGGCGACCTCCGGGTCGTGCTCGCGCGGGCGCCAGTGCCCGATTCCGAGACCGAGGGCGTCCACGGGCTGGCCGGCGCTGCGCAGGAGCGCGAGCGACTCGACGAGCGCGCGGCCCGACGGGTCGCGCTCGGACGCCGTGGTCAGGCGCCGCAACGTGCCCTCGTGGTCGTCGCGCACGGAGAGCCGGGCGACCTCGATGAGCGGGTACCAGGCACGCGGGTTGCCGGCGAGCTCCTCGCCGAGCGCCCAGACCGCGAGGTCGGCGGCACGCTCGCGCTCGGTCTCGTTGCCGGGCGCCGTGAGCGGGTCCTCCTCGGAGCCGGACTCGGCGGCGCGACGCCGCACGATCTCGGCCAGGGCGCGGAAGGCGCGCTCGTTGTTCGGGTCGTCGCTGAGCATCGACCGCAGGGCGTCCTCGTGCAGGGTGTCCCCCCGCCGCGCGGCGGTGGTGGGTCGTCGGGCTCCGACGCGCGAGGCGGAGCTCGGGCGGCGCATCAGCTGTCGCAGTCGGGGCAGGAGAGCCATGTCGTGACCTTAGCCGTTGACCGGGCGGGGCACCCGGCCCGTCTCCGGGCCGCTCCCTGACCCCTGCGCGCGCCTTTGTCGACTTCCCACAAGCGCGCCTCCTATGCTCCCCCTATGCCCGGACCTTCGCACGGCGGACGCCCGCCGACCGGCGCGCAGGACGCCCGGCCCGCCGACGCCACCACGCCGCGCCGCCGCTCGGTCGACGCCCCGGACGGAGGCGAGGGCACGGCGAACGCCGAGACGCAGCGGCGCGTGCGCGAGGGCTCGGGGCTGCTCGCGGCCGCGGCGATGCGCCGCCTCGACGAGGACCTCGACTGGTACCGCGCGCTGCCCGCGGAGGACCGGTCGTGGGTCGGGCTCGTCGCGCAGGCCGGCATCACCGCGTTCGTCACGTGGTTCATGGACCCGACGCGACCCCCGCACGGTGTCGGCGACATCTTCGCGACGGCTCCGCCCGAGCTCACACGCTCGATCTCGCTGCAGCACACGCTGCAGCTGGTCCGTGTCGTCGTGGACGTCGTCGAGTCGAACAGCGACCGGCTCGCGGCACCCGGTGACGAGCGTTCGCTGCGCGAGGCCGTGCTGCGCTACTCGCGCGAGGTCGCGTTCTCGGCCGCCGAGGTCTACGCCCGTGCGGCCGAGGTGCGCGGTGCGTGGGACGCGCGGCTCGAGGCGCTGGTGGTCGACGCGATCGTGCGCGGGGACGTCGACGACGCGCTGAGGTCGCGTGTCGCAGCGCTGGGGTGGAGCGGACGCGGCTCGACGCTCGTGATCGTCGGTACGACCGCGTCCCCGCTCGACGACGTCCGGGCCGCGGACCTGCGGCGGGCCACGCGCCGCGCCGCCGACGACGCGCTCGTCGGCATCCACGGCGACCGGCTGGTCGTGCTGGTCGGCGGCGAGGGCGACCTGCGGGCGGCCGTGACGGCGCTGCTCCCCCGGTTCGGGCCCGGTCCGGTCGTCGTCGGGCCCGAGGCGCAGGACCTCGCGGACTGCGCGCGGGCGGCGCGCGCCGCGCTCGCCGGGCTCGCCGCCGCCGCCGCGTGGGTGCAGGCGCCACGACCCGTGCAGGCCGACGACCTGCTCCCCGAGCGTGTGCTCGTCGGCGACGTCACCGCCCGGCGTGCGCTCGTGCACCGCGCGTACGAGCCGCTCGCGGCGAGCCAGGGGTCGCTGCTCGAGACGCTGTCGGCGTACCTCGGCACGGGGCGGTCCCTCGAGGCCGCCGCGCGCACGCTCTACGTGCACCCCAACACCGTGCGGTACCGGCTGCGCCGGGTCGCGGACGTCACGGGATGGGACCCGCTCGACGCGCGCGAGTCGTACGTCCTGCAGACGGCGCTCGCCCTGGGGCGGCTCGACGCGGCGGGCGTGACCTCGATCGTCGCGCGCCCCTGACCGGTCCGCACCGTTTGTAGGGTCCGCACAACGCGGTCCGCGAACGTTGGTGTGCGTCACGAGCCCGGACGGGACCGGCGGCACGGCAAGGTGGACAGGTGCTCGTCGTCGTCTGCCCCGGACAGGGTGCCCAGTCCCCCGGCATGCTCGCCCCCTGGCTCGAGCTGCCCGTCGTCGCGGAGTCGGTCGACCGCTCGTCGCGGACCGCCGGTCTCGACCTGCGCGCGCACGGCACGACCTCGGACGCGGACACGATCCGCGACACCGCAGTCGCGCAGCCGCTGCTCGTCGCGTCCGCCCTCGCGAGCCTGCGCGCCGTGCTCGACGTCGACGCGGGCACCCCGCTCGGCACGGCCGCCGCGGGCGTCGTCGGCGCGACCGCCGGCCACTCGGTGGGCGAGCTCGCCGCCGCGGCCGTCGCGGGCGTGCTGACCGACGACGAGGCCCTCGCGCTCGTCGCCGTCCGCGGCGCTGCCATGGCCCGCGCGGCCGCCAGCACGCCGACCGGCATGAACGCGGTGCTCGGCGGCGACCCGGACGAGGTCCTCGCGGCGCTCGCCGCGCACGGGCTCGTGCCCGCCAACGTCAACGGCGGCGGCCAGGTCGTCGCCGCCGGCCCGCTCGACGCGCTCGCCGCGTTCGCCGCCGCACCGCCCGCACGGGCGCGCGTCGTCCCGCTGCAGGTCGCGGGCGCGTTCCACACGCAGGTCATGGAGCCCGCCGTCGCCGAGCTGCGCGCCGCCGCCGACGGCATCACGCCCGGTGACCCGGTCGTGCCCCTGCTCACGAACTCCGACGGCACCGTCGTCCCGGACGGCGCCCGCGCGCTCGCGCTGATCGTCGCCCAGGTGGCCAACCCCGTCCGCTGGGACCTGTGCCAGGAGACGCTGCTCGCGCTCGGCGTGACCGGCCTGCTCGAGGTCGCACCGGGCGGGGTCCTCACGGGCCTCGCGCGGCGTACGCTGCCGGGGATCGAGACGGTCGCCGTCAAGACGCCGGCCGACCTCGACGCCGCACGCGACCTCGTGCGCCGCCACGGCGCCGCGTCCGCGTCCACGCCCGAGGGCACCACCGCAACCCAGGAGCAGCCGTCGTGACCCGACCCACCCTGACGCAGGCCACCGGACCGGCCCACACCCGGATCCTCGGCATCGGAGGCGTGCGCGGCGAGCGCGTCGTCCCGAACGACGACCTCGTCGGCCCCATCGACTCCTCGGACGAGTGGATCCGGCAGCGCACGGGCATCGTCACGCGCCGCCGCGCGGGCGACGGCACCGACGTGCTCGACCTGGCCGAGGGCGCCGCGCGCGCCGCGCTCGAGAACGCGGGGCTCACGGGCGCCGACATCGACGCCGTCATCCTCTCGACCGTCACCTACTTCCACCAGACGCCTGCGGGCGCCGCGATCGTCGCCGACCGCCTCGGCGCGACGCCCGCCGCGGCGTTCGACATCTCCGCGGCGTGCGCGGGCTACTGCTACGGCATCGGCCAGGCGGACGCGCTGGTCCGCGCCGGCACCGCCCGCCACGTGCTCGTCATCGGGGCCGAGAAGATGAGCGAGTTCGTCGACCCGACGGACCGCACCATCTCCTTCCTGCTCGGCGACGGCGCGGGCGCGGTCGTGATCGGCCCGTCCGACACGCCGGGCATCGGCCCGACGATCTGGGGCTCCGACGGCGGTCAGGCGCAGGCGATCCGCCAGACGCACTCGTGGCTCGCGACGCGCGACGAGGGTGCCGGGTGGCCGACGCTGCGCCAGGAGGGCCAGTCGGTCTTCAAGTGGGCCGTGTGGCAGATGGCGCCCGTCGCGCAGAAGGCCCTCGACGCCGCAGGCGTGACGGCCGACGACATCGAGGCGTTCGTCCCGCACCAGGCGAACATGCGGATCATCGACCAGATGATCAAGCAGCTGAAGCTGCCCGAGTCGGTGGTCGTCGGCCGCGACATCGCCGACACGGGCAACACGTCCGCCGCGTCGATCCCGCTGGCGACCGAGCGCCTGCTGCGCGAGGGCCAGGTCCCCAGCGGCGCGCTCGCGCTGCAGATCGGCTTCGGCGCCGGCCTCGTGTACGCCGCGCAGGTCGTGGTCCTGCCCTGATCCACCGCGGCCCGGCGCTCGTCGGGCCCGCCCCGCCCCCGGGGAGCGGTCCACCCTCGGGCTGTACCGTTCGTCCGACCCTTCCAGCAGTCACCAGAGGAGACACCATGGCGTACAGCGAGCAGGAGATCCTGGCCGGTCTGGCCGAGATCGTGAGCGAGGAGACGGGCCTGCCCGCCGACTCGGTCCTGCCGGAGAAGTCCTTCACCGACGACCTCGACATCGACTCGCTGTCGATGATGACGATCGTCACGCTCGCCGAGGAGAAGTTCGACGTGCGCATCCCCGACGACGAGGTCAAGAACCTCACGACCGTGGGCGACGCCGTCTCGTTCATCGCGGGCGCGCAGTCCTGAGCCTGCCGTGACCCGGGCACCGTCCCGGCGCCGCCACGACCGCACCGTCGTCGCGGGCGCCGGGACGGGCCACCCCCATCGCCACCAGGAGCACCGATGAGCCACGCAACCGACGTCGTCGTCACCGGACTCGGCGCCACCACGCCGCTCGGCGGGGACGTGCCCTCGACGTGGGCCGCCGCCCTCGCCGGTGAGTCCGGGGCCCGCACCCTCGACAACGACTGGGCCGAGACCTACGGCATCCCCGTCTCGTTCGCCGCGACCATCAAGGTCGCGCCCGCGGACGTCCTGCCGCGTCCCGAGCTCAAGAAGATGGACCCCACCGCGCAGTACGCCGTGATCGCGGCGCGCGAGGCGTGGGCCGACGCGGGCTCCCCGGAGGTCGACGGCGAGCGTCTCGGTGCGGTGGTGTCGTCGGGCATCGGTGGCATCTGGACCATGCTCGACGGCTGGGACACGCTCCGCGAGAAGGGCGCCCGGCGCATGCTGCCGATGACGGTGCCCATGCTCATGCCGAACTCCCCCGTCGCGTTCGTGTCGCTCGACCTGGGTGCCCGCGCGGGTGCCCACGCCCTGGTGTCGGCGTGCGCGTCGGGTGCCGAGGCGATCGGGTACGGCGTCGAGATGATCCGCTCGGGTCGCGCCGACGTCGTGGTCGCGGGCGGCACCGAGGCCCCGATCCACCCCATGCCGATCGGCGCGTTCGCCGCGTCGCGCACGCTGTCGCAGCGCAACGACGACCCGCAGCGCGCGTCGCGCCCGTACGACGTGGCCCGCGACGGCTTCGTCGTCGGCGAGGGCGCCGGGGTGGTCGTGCTGGAGAGCGCGGAGCACGCCGCCGCGCGCGGCGCGCGCGTGTACGCGCGCATCGCCGGTGTCGGCCTGTCCGCCGACGGCTACCACATCACGTCCCCCGAGCCCTCGGGCGACGGGCAGATCCGCGCCATGCGCTCCGCGCTGCAGGAGGCCGGGGTCTCGCACCGCGACATCGTGCACGTCAACGCGCACGCGACCTCGACGGTCGTCGGCGACCTCATCGAGGCCCGCAGCATCCGCGGCGTGCTCGGCGACGAGGCGGACCACGTCGCCCTGTCGGCGACGAAGTCGATGACGGGGCACCTGCTCGGCGGCGCGGGCGCGCTCGAGTCGGTGTTCACGATCCTCGCGCTGCACGACCGGCAGGCGCCGCCGACGATCAACGTCGACGACCCCGACCCGGAGCTCGTGCTCGACCTGGTGCGCGACAAGCCGCGCGCGCTGCCCGACGGGCAGATCGCGGCGATCAACAACTCGTTCGGGTTCGGCGGCCACAACGTGGCGCTCGTCGTCACGTCCGTCTGACCGCAGCACCACCCGTCCGCCCCGGCGGACCGAGGGCGCGCCACCCCTGCCCGGGTGGCGCGCCCTCGGCGTCTGCGGCGACGGCGCAGCGTCGTCAGTAGCCGGCGAACGCGTCGGTGCGGATCCGACGCACACCCGCCCGGCGCAGCGTGCGGCGCGCGTGCACGACCATGCGCGGCGGACCCGAGACGTAGGCGAGCCGCCGGTGGGCGTCGGGCACGCCCTCGCGGAGCACGGCGTCCTCGAGCAGGGGCGCAGCACGGTGCTCCCACCCCTCCGGCAGCACGGCGGGCGGCGTCGGGGCGACCACCACGACGCGCGCCGCGGACGCGGTGAGCACCTCGGCGTAGGGCGGCTCGTCACCGGGCCCGAGCAGGAGCAGCAGGACGACGTCGCGCCGCTCGCCCGCGCGGGCCAGCGCCGCGAGCTGGCTGACGAACGGCGTGATCCCGATCCCGCCCGCGACGAGCAGCAGCGGCACGTCGGCGCGTCGCGGGAGGAGGAAGTCGCCGCCGACCGACGTGGCGCGCACGACGACGCCCTCCGGCAGCGCGGTGAGCGTGCGCTTGAAGGAGCTGGGCGCGGGCGTCAGCCGGTACGCGACCACGATGCCGTCCACGTGCCCGGGCGGCGACGCGACCGAGAACACCCGGCGGGTCCCGCGCCGGTCGACGCCCGTGTGCGGCACGTGCAGCTCGATCCACTGCCCGGGGCGGAAGCGCAGCGCGCGCTCGGGCGCGAACGCGACCTCGCGGACGGCGGGCGTGACGTCGCGGTGACCCATGACCGTGAGCCGCACGGCGCGGCGCTGACCGAGGGCGAACGCGAGCGCGTTGCCGATCGCGAGCGCGAGCTCGGGCGAGCTCCACACAGGCCCCAGCGTGAAGGGCGTGACGGTGAGCGCGCCGACGAGCGCCGCCTCGGTGAGCTGCTGGCGGCGGCGGGGCGGCAGCGTCAGCGGCTCGGTGAGCATGAACGCGGCGGCGAACACGAGCGGGTACGACGCGAGCGCGGTCCACAGGGCATCGGGCGGCGCCAGGCCCAGTCCGACGAGCCGCACGGTCACCACCCCGCCCGCGACGACCAGGTACGTGCCGACGAGCAGCCCGCGCCGGGTCCGGACGACGACGGCCAGCGCAGCGGCCGCGACGACGGGCAGCAGCGCGGGCGTCGCGACCCACCAGGTGGCCGGCACCGCCCCGAACGGGACGCCGACGAGCCCCACGGCGAGCGCCCCGGCCGCCGCGGGGTTGAGGACGTGCCGCGACCGCACGGCGAGGACGAACTTGGACGCTCCCGCGACGGCGGCCGCCGCGGCGAGGACCGTGAGGTCGAGGGGTGCGGTCGACGGGCGGAGCAGCAGCGCGAGGATGAGCCCGGTGATCACCGACGACTCGCGGTGCACGGGCACGCGCCGGAGCGCGCCGCACGCGAGGCTCACGAGCAGGGTCACGGCGACCGCGACGACGACCGACACGCCGAGCGCGACCGGCTCGACGTGCAGCTTCCCGGCAAGAGCCAGCAGGAGCGCGGCGGTGAGGACGGCGCCCAGTGCGGCCGAGACGGTCCGGTACGTCGTGACGCGGCCGAGCAGGTCGTCGACGCGGCTCATGCGAACACCTCCCCCGGCAGCCCGAGCGACCACTGCGCGCGGCCGTCCGCGTGGATGCGCACGTACTCGAGGTCGAACCGCACCTGGAGACGCTCGGGCTCGACGAAGAACAGCGCGGTCGCGAGCCCGTCGGCGACCATCGCGGTCGAGGCGACGGCCCACGTCGCGACGACGTCCCGCGTCGGCGCACCCGTGCGGGCGTCCACGACGTGGTGCAGCCCGTCGCCCCACGCGCGCCGGTCCACGCCCGACCCGCACACCGCGGCGTCGGCGACCTCGACGACGCCCACCGCGCGGCTCGCGTCGCCCGGCTGCTGGAGCCCGACCCGCACGGGGGTCCCGTGCCTCAGGACGTCGCCGCCCGCGTCGACGAGGACGTCCTCGACGCCGCACGCCGCGAGCTCGGCGGCCACGAGGTCGATGAGCTGGCCCTTGCCCGCGGCGCCGACGTCGAGCAGCACGGGCTCGTGCACGACGAGCCGGTCGCCGTCACGCTCGAGCACGTCGGCCGCGCGCGGGGCGGGCACGGGCGGACCCGCCGGGACGAGGGTCAGCCCCGGGTCGTAGCCGAGCCGCTCCAGGCTGCGGCCGACGAGCGGCGACACGGCGCCGCCGGTGCGCTCGTCGAGCACGTCGTAGAGGTCGAGCAGCGCGACGCCGTGCTCCGGCAGCGCGTGGACGCCGGGTGCGCGCGCGATCCGGGCGACGAGCGAGTCGGGACGGAACCG
The DNA here is from genome assembly GCF_010119915.1 of Cellulomonas sp. H30R-01. Taxonomy (NCBI): domain Bacteria; kingdom Bacillati; phylum Actinomycetota; class Actinomycetes; order Micrococcales; family Cellulomonadaceae; genus Cellulomonas; species Cellulomonas sp. H30R-01. The sequence goes on from NZ_CP048210.1 coordinate 1,860,674, forward strand.
GGACCACACGGCGTCGTACGCCGCGACGCACGCGTGGACGCGGGCGAGCACGGCCTCGTCGAGCGGTACCGGTGTACGCAGCGTCCACCGGGTGCCGATCGCGTCGAACGACTCACGCGCGCGCATCGGCGAGGACGGACTCCAGCGCGGACTCGAAGGCCTGCGTCGTGAGCGAGGCACCGGCCACGACGTCGACGTCGACGTCCTCGAGCGGGATCCCGACGACCTGCGCCGAGATGGCGGAGGCGAAGTCGGACTGGAAGGTCTGCGAGGTGGGGTTGGTCGCCTGGGGCACGACGTCCATCGCGGCGACGATGCCCTCGTCGACGGTGAGCGTCACCTCGATGCTCTCCTTGCCCGCGGGCGAGGTGTAGATGCCGACCCCGACGTAGGTGCCGTCGACGATGCGGCTCGTCGGGGAGGCGGAGCTGCCGACGGCACCGCTCGCGTCGCCCTGCGCGCCGGCGGCGCCGGTCCCCGCGGCACCGCCCGCGGCGGTCGTGCCGTCGGCGGCCGTGGCGTCGGCGGCGCAGCCCGTGAGGGCGGCGGCGAGCGTCAGGCCCGCGAGGGCGAGCGCAGGCGTGCGGGGCGTGGTCATCGGGGTGCGTCCTCTCGTGGCCCGGGCGTTCCCGGGTCGGCAGGCGTCGAGGGGGCGACGCCAGGAGTCACACCTTGGCGGACAGGGTCGGCAGGCTGTCCACGCTCGAATCGATTAGGCGCTCACGCACCGAGACGTCGGTGCAGGTCAGCCCACCCGGTGGAGCCACCGCACGGGTGCACCCGCGCCCGCGTAGCGGAAGGGCTCGAGCTCGTCGTCCCAGGCCTGCCCGAGTGCCAGGTCGAGCTCCGCACGCAGGCGCGCGGGGTCGTCGGCGTGCTCGAGCGCCGCGCGGATCCGGTCCTCGGGGACGACGACGTTGCCGTGCACGTCGGTCGCGGCGTGGAAGATCCCGAGCTCGGGCGTGTGGCTCCAGCGGGAACCGTCGACGCCGTGGCTCGCCTCCTCCGTGATCTCGTACCGGAGGTGCGCCCAGCCGCGCAGCGCGGACGCCAGCCGCGCGCCGGTGCCCTGCGGACCCTGCCACGAGTGCTCGGCACGGTAGAAGCCAGGGCCTGCCGGCTGCGGGGTCCAGTCGAAGGTCACCCGCGCGGTCAGGACGTTCCCGGCAGCCCACTCGATGTGGGGGCACAGCGCACGGGGCGCAGAGTGCACGAAAAGAACACCGCGGGTGATCGCACCTGCCATGTCGTCCTCCTGGTCGGCTCGAGGTTCGCCTTCCCCAACGTCCTCGGGTCCTGCTCAGGAGCACTCACGGTCTCGCGGCGTGCTGTGCACACTATGCCCGACGTGCGGCGTCACCGCCAAGCACCCGGGCGGGGATGCGTCAGAGCTGCTCGCGGATCGCCCGCATCGCCTTCTTGCGCACCGACCGCTCCAGGCGGTCGAGGTACAGCATGCCGTCGAGGTGGTCGACCTCGTGCTGGAGGCAGCGCGCCATGAGCTCGGTGCCCTCGACGACGACCTCCTTGCCGTCGAGGTCGGTGCCGACGACTCGCGCGTACCAGGCGCGGCGCGTCGGGTACCAGAGGCCCGGGACCGAGAGGCAGCCCTCGTCGCCGTCCTGGTACTCGTCCTCGGAGAGCTCGACGATGACGGGGTTGAGCACGTAGCCGATCTCGTCGTCGATGTTCCAGGAGAACGCGCGCAGGCCGACGCCGATCTGGTTGGCCGCGAGCCCGGCGCGACCCTCGTGGTCGACCGTCTCGAGCAGGTCCTCGACGAGCGAGCGGACACGGTCGTCGACCGCGGTGATCGGGTCGCACGGGGTGCGCAGGACGGGGTCTCCGACGGTGCGGATCTCTCGCATGGCCATGCGTCGATCCTTTCATGCCCGGGCCGTCGACCAGGGCCGTCCGGAGGCGGCGTGTGAGCAGCGAGACACCGGAGGGCGCCGACAAGCCGACGAAGCGGGCGTACCTTTGTACTGACCGGTCAGTCAGAAGGGAATCGCCACATGACCGCCTCCCCCGAGATCGGCACGACCCCTGTCGCCGGTGCTGCGAGCGACACCCCCGGCGCCCCCGAGCCCCTCGGCGCGACGTCTGCACCGCCCGTCGTGCGCGCCCGACGCCTCGCCCTGCACGGGCCGCGCGGGCGGGTGTACGGACCCGTCGACCTCGACGTCGCGTCGGGCGAGCTCCTGCTGGTGCAGGGCGCCCAGGGGTCGGGCCGCACGAGCCTGCTGCTCACGCTCGCGGGCCGCATGGTCCCCGACGCCGACGCGCGGCTCGACGTGCTCGGCCACCACCTGCCGCGCGAGCGTCGCGCCGTGCAGCGCGAGGCGGCGATCGCCGGCTTCGGCGGGATCGACGACCTCGACCAGTCCGTCACGGTCGGCGCGCTCGTCCGCGAGCGGCTCGCCTGGCTCGGGCCGTGGTACCGGCGCCAGCCCCGCCTCGGGCAGCACACGCTCGACGAAGCGCTCGCGCCGGCGTTCGGCGACCGTCCCGTCCCCGCGCCGGGCACCGTCGTGTGGGACCTCGACGAGCTCGACGCGATGCTGCTGCGCCTCGGGCTCGCGCTGCTGCAGCGGCCCCGCCTGCTCGTGGTCGACGACGTCGACCAGGTGCTCGACGACGCCCGCCGCCAGGTCGTCTGGAGCCGGCTCGAACGGCTCGCCGCGGACGGCCTCACGGTCGTCGCCGCGTGCGCGAGCGCCGACGAGGTCGCGCGCACCCGCTGGGTCACGGCGCCCACCGTCGTCGCGCTCCCCCTCTGACTCCCCGTAGCCGCACCCACAGCACCCACCGCAACCCCGAGGACCGTCATGCTCTCGCTCACCGCCGGCACCGAGCTGCGCCGTTTCCGCCGCGGCACGCTGCCCCGCCTGGCCGTCGTCGCGATGATCGTCGTGCCGCTGCTCTACGGCGTCCTGTACCTGTGGGCGTTCTGGAACCCCACCGGGCACCTCGACCGCATCCCCGTCGCGCTCGTCGACGCCGACGCGGGTGCGACGCGCGACGGCGAGCCCGTGCACGCGGGTGCCGACCTCGTCGACCGGCTCGTGGACGAGCACCGCCTCGACTGGGTCGTGACCGACCCCGCTGACGCCGCCGACGGCGTCGACTCCGGCCGCTACTACTTCAGCGTCACGGTGCCCGCCGACTTCTCGGCCGACCTCGTCTCCGCCGGCGGCGACTCCCCGCGCTCGGCGCGCATCGACGTCGCCTACGACGACGCCAACTCGTTCCTCGTCACGTCGCTGGGCCGCACCGCGATGGAGCGGATCACGGCCGCCGTCTCGGAGACCGCGGGCGAGCAAGCCGTGGACGCGGTGCTCGTCGGGCTCTCGCAGGCGCACGACGGTCTCACGGAGGCCGCCGACGGCGCGGTCCGTCTGCGGGATGCCGCGGACCAGCTCGGCGCCGGCGCGCGGACGCTCGCGGACGGTGCGGGCTCGCTGGCCGAGGGCGCTGAGCGGGCGTCGTCGGGTGCCGCGGACGTCCGCGACGGCGCCGCGCGGCTCGCCGACGGGTCGGCGCAGGCCGACACCGCGGCCGGGAGGCTCGCGACCGGGAGCGCGCAGGTCGCCGACGGCGTGCACGCCGCGGCCGCGCAGGTCGACGGGCTCGTCGCCGACATGTCCGGGCTGCCCGCCGACCTGCAGACGCTCACCGCCTACCTCACCGCGCGCGCACAGGCGGGTGACACCGCCGCAGCGCAGATCCTCACGCACCTCGCGTCGACGGCGGACCGGCTGCCCGACGCGGCGACCCTCGCCGCGGCCCGGCAGCAGCTCGACGCCCTCGACACGGGCGCCCGCCAGGTCGCCGACGGGGCGGCTGCGCTGCACGACGGGACCGCACAGGTCGCTGCCGGGGCCGGGTCCCTGCGCGACGGCACGCGCTCGCTCGCCGACGGCACCGCGCAGGTCGCGTCCGGCGCCCACGACGTCGCCGACGGCGCCACCCGGCTGGTCGACGGCACCGGCCGGCTCGGCGCGGGCACGGCCACGCTCGCGGACTCGCTCGACGACGGTGCGGCGCAGGTCCCGGCCGACGACGACAGCACCCGGGCGGCGCGCGCCGCCGCGATCGCCGACCCCGTGGGGCTCGACGCGACCGACCGTGCGACCGCCGCGGGCTTCGGCGAGGGCATCGCCCCGTTCTTCCTGCCGCTCGCCCTGTTCCTGGGCGGCGTCGTGACGTGGATGATCCTGCGGCCCGTCCCGCCGCGCGCCCTCACCACGCCCGCGCGCGGCGTCCGTGCGGCCCTCTCCGGGTACGCGCCCGCGCTCGTCATGGGGATCGTGCAGGTCGTCGTGCTGCTCACCGTCCTGCGGGTGGGGGTCGGGCTGACACCGACGCACCCGGTCGGCGCGCTCGCGTTCACCGTGCTCGTGGTCGCCGCCTTCCTCGCGGTGCAGCAGATGCTGCTCGCGCTGCTGGGCACGGCTGCGGGACGCATCGCGACGCTCGCGCTGCTCGTGCTCCAGCTCGCGTCGGCGGGCGGCACGTACCCGGTCGAGACGTCACCGGCGTTCTTCCGGGCGCTGCACCCCCTGCTGCCCATGAGCTACGGCGTCGACGGCCTGCGGGCGCTGCTCACCGGCAACCCCGACGGGCGGCTCTGGACGGCGGTCGCCTACCTCGTCACGCTCCTCGTCGCGTCGCTCGCCGTGACGTCGTGGCGGGCCGGACGCATGCGGACGTGGACGCTGTCGCGTCTGCACCCCGCGCTCACGATCTGACCGGCGCCCGCGGGCGCACGTTCTGGGAGGCTGCACGCATGCGGACCACCGACACCCGGCGGCACATCGTCGACGCGGCCCTCGCGCTCGTCGCCGAGCGCGGCTACACCGCGACCGCCGTCGACGACATCGCAGCCGCGGCCGGCGTCGCGAAGGGGTCGGTGTTCTACAACTTCGGCTCCAAGGCCGAGCTGTTCGAGGCGATCATCGCCGAGGGCGTCGCGCGGCTCACCGCGGCGCTGCGGGCGGCCGCCGACGGCCTGACCGGCACGGACGCGGTGGACGCGCTCGTCACCGAGCTGCTCACGCAGGTCCGCGACCACCCGGACTTCGCGAAGGTCATGGTCGCCGAGGTGTTCCGCACGGGCCGCCTGTGGCAGGACTCGATCCGCGCGCTGCGCGACGACGCGATGGGCGTGTTCGCCGGTGCCGTCGAGGCGGCGTGGCCCGGCCGGGACCCGTCGCTCACGGCTGCGGCGCTCTTCGGTGCCACGGTCGTGGCCGGGCTCGAGTGGCTCGTGTTCCAGCCGGAGCGCTCGCTCGAGGACGTGCGGTCAGCGGTGCTGACGACGGTCCGTTGACGTCGCCGCGCGTCCGGCCGGGTCACCGTGCCGACGCGGGACAGGGCTCGGCCCGTCGCGGGACGCGCGCCCGGTCCGGCGCCGGTCGGGCGCCCGTCGGTCGCCGCCGGCGCGTGGGCCAGCGCTGACTCCCCCACCGGCTCGGCGTCCGCACGCCGGACGCTCCGCACGCCGGACACAGCAGGACGCCGGCGGCGACTGGTGTCACCGCCGGCGTCCCGGGGTCGTGCAGGTCGCGGCGCAGCCGCGAGAGATCACTCGCCCGCGCGCTGCGTGGGAACGCCCTGGAGGAGCTGACGCACCTCGGCCTCGTGGAAGCGGCGGTGCCCGCCCAGCGTGCGGACGGCCGAGAGCTTGCCGGCCTGCGCCCAGCGCGTCACCGTCTTGGGGTCCACGCGGAACAGGACCGCGACCTCGCCGGGGGTGAGAAGGGCACCCTGCGTGAGGGGGGCGTCGGTGGTCACAGCCATGGTCATCTCCTGTCGTTCGGTAGCTCGGCTGACCTCGTGGGTCCCGTGGCTTTGCGTCCCCACCTTGCGGCGGGTTTGCCGTTGTCGCTGACAACAAGAACTATGACCGTTTCTGGACAGTTAGTCAAGAAACTCCGCGTCAGTTGCGTGCGGCAAACGGGTGAACTTCAGAGCCGCCCGTATCTCGCACGGGCAAACGCATACCCGCCGTACGCGACGAGCCCGAGCGCCACGAGCCCGAGCAGGAACGGCCCGCCCGGCTGGTCCCGCAGCGTGTGCAGCGCCTGGTCCAGGCCCCCCGCCGCCTGCGGGTCGGCCTTGGCCGCCGCGACGACGAACAGCACCCCCACGACACCGAGCGCGACACCCTTGAGCACGTAGCCCCAGACGCCCAGGCGCTCGACCACGCGCCCCGCCGTCCCCGACGGCAGGCGGTGCAGGTCGGCGAGGAACTTCTTCTTCCAACCCTTGACCACGTGGTAGACGCCGACGCCCACGACCGCCAGACCGACGGCGGCGACGAGGATCCGACCGCCGGGCGCCGACATGAGTCGCGACGTGAGGTCCGCGGTCTGCTGCTCGCTCGACGTGCCGCCGCCGCGCGCGAACGCGAACGACGCGAACGCGAGCGCCAGGTACACGAGCGCACGGCCCGCCGCCTTGGCACGCCACCCGTTCGTCCGCGAGCCCTGGGCACCGCCACCCGACGTGGGCGGTGCGCCACGGACGGCCTTGGCGACCTCCCACGCGCCCAGCGCCGCGAAGGCCACCACGAAGAACCACAGCGCCGCGCCGCCGAACGGCGTCGACGCGACCGTCCCCAGCGCGCCCGACTGGTCGGCCTGCTGGCTGCCGCCTCCGACCGCCACCTGCAGGGCCAGCACGCCGATGAGCACGTGCAGCACCCCGCTCACCGCGTACCCGGCCCGCGCCGCGAGCTCCCAGCCGTGCTCGGCGTGCGTCGTGTTCCCGCTCATCTGCGCCTCACCACCCCGCTCTCCCCCCGGTCGTCCCCCGTGCTCCGTCGCGTCGGATCGTGGCAGCGAACGCGCACCCCCGCGACCGGAGAGGACTGCCGTAGCCTGGGCTCCGCCTCGGGGCAGTAGCTCAGCCGGTCAGAGCAGCGGACTCATAATCCGTGGGTCGTGGGTTCAAGCCCCACCTGCCCCACCCGACGCCCCTCCCCCGCGCGTGCGCGGGGGCCGCACCCCGCGCGGGTACCGTTGCCCGGTGGCTCTCTCCCGTCGACGCCGGCTCCCTGCGGCGGACCGCGCGCTGCTCGACCTGCGCCCCGGCGACCGCGTCCTCGTCGAGGCGCACCTGAGCGACGGCCGGTGGGCGGTCGCGTCCCGCCGGGCGCTGCACCTCCTCGAGGACGGCAAGGTCGCCCGCGTCCCCTGGAGCGAGGTGGACCGCGGGTCGCTCGACCCCGCGACGCGCGTGCTGACGGTCACCTGGGTCTGGGGCGGCACGTCGCGCCTGCCGTTCGCGCAGGACTCCGCGTCCGTGAGCTTCACGCAGACGTTCCGCGAGCGCGTCCAGCAGTCGGTCGTCCACACGGTGCCCGTCACCGTGCCCGGCGGCGCGAAGGTCCGGCTCGCGCTGCGGCGCGACGAGGAGGGCGAGATCTTCACGCAGGTGCTGGGCGACGCGGGCGTGGACGTCGACGACCCCGTCGTCTCCGCGGCACTCGACGTCGCCGAGGCCGAGGCGCGCGACGCGGTGGGTCTGCCCCGCTGACGCGGGTGGCCGCCGGACGCCTCGGGTGGTCCGGAGCACCCTCCGACGGCTGCTAGAGTTTCTTCCCGCGCGATCCCTCGTAGCTCAATTGGCAGAGCATCCGACTGTTAATCGGACGGTTACTGGTTCGAGTCCAGTCGAGGGAGCTTCGCACCGAGGCCCCCGCCCGGCACCACGCCGAGCGGGGGCCTTCGTCGTACCGCCACATCTCCGCCCCGGCCGCGCAGCAGGGCCGCCCCACGCCTGCGCGCGACGCCGTGCCATCCGGATCGTGAGAAGTGCGCCGCTCCGCCTTGCCCTGCGAGCAGCGCTGTGGTGACGTCTGCCGCCTGCCGGGAGCGAGTCTCCTCCCGCCCGCCGACGCCCGAGAGGAAGGACCCACCCGTGCCGACCACGACGTCCTCCTCCGTCCGCGTCCCCGCGTCGCCGGCCCTCGCGCGCCGGTCGTGTCGCTGTCGCCGCTGCTGCCCGTCCTGATCCACCGGCGACCACGCCGGAGCAGCCCCCGGTCGACGCCGTGACGCGTGCGCCTCCTGCGCGCAGCCGCCGCGTCGGCCTCTCGACGCACCGGAGAGACACGACCATGACCCTCGACCTGACCCTGCCGCCCACCACTGCGACCGCACCCGCCGCGCCCGCCGCAGCCGCCGCACCCGGCACACTCGGCACCGCGGAGCTCGCCGACCTCGTGCGGTCGATCGCGGCGCGCCCGGACCGCTGGCGTCCGCTCGTCCGCTTCCAGGAGAGCGGACGGTGGTGGACCCGGCTCGACGCACCGGCCGGCGTCGACGTGTGGCTCCTCACGTGGCTGCCCGCGCAGGGCACCGAGCTGCACGACCACGGTCGGTCGTCCGCGGCGTTCACCGTCGCCGCGGGCACCCTGACCGAGCTCCGCCCGGGCGACGACGGCGCGCCCGTCCCGCAGGGCTTCGCGGCCGGGCGCACCCAGACGGTCGAGCCGGGTGATCTGCACGACGTGGTCAACGCGGGGACGGAGCCGGCCGTGAGCATCCACGCCTACTCTCCCCCGCTCACCCGCATGACCTACTGGGGTGCGGGGCCGGACGGCGTGCTGGTGCCGACGCGCACCGTCGACACCGACGAGCCGGAGACGGACGCGTGACCGCCGCGGTGCGCCGCCGCACGATCGACGACGTCCTCGCGGAGGCTCGCGCGCGCCTGCACCGCCTCACGCCGCACGAGGCGTGGGCCGCAGTCGAGCGCGGTGCGCTCCTCGTGGACATCCGCCCCGCCGCGCAGCGGGCGGCCGAGGGCGAGGTGCCGGACGCAGTCGTCATCGAGCGCAACGTGCTCGAGTGGCGGCTCGACCCCGCGAGCGCGCACCGCATCCCCGCGGCGACCGGGTACGACGTCGAGGTCGTCGTGCTGTGCTCGGAGGGGTACACGTCGAGCCTCGCGGCGGCGTCGCTCGCCGACCTGGGGCTGCACCGGGCGACGGACGTCGACGGCGGGTTCAGCGCGTGGCGAGCGGCGGGTCTGCCGACCGCCGGGGTGCCCGTGGGCGGGACGGCGCGCACGGTGCACGCCTGACCGGCTCAGCGGGCCGCGTCGTCCCGGTCGCCCTCGCCGTCCCGGTCGAACATGGACACGACGCCCGAGGCCTCGAGCGCCATCAGCGGGCTGCCCGACGCGCCGCGCAGCGGGACGCGCGACGACTGGTGGGACGCGACGGTCACGAGCACCGCGATGACCGAGGAGTCGATGAACGTGGCCCGGGTCAGGTCGATCTCGCGCACCCCGGCGGCGACGAGGGTCGGGCCGAGCTCGCCGCGCGCGACGCCGAGCTCGTCGGCGAGGTCGAGGACGGACGCGACGTCGACGTCGCCGTCGACGCGCAGCACGTGCGGGTGCTCGGGGTCGACCCGAAGGCCGTCCTGCGGGGCGTCTGCGCCGTCCAGGCGTGTCGGTGACGTCACGTGCCCCAGTATGACGACTCGACGCGGGCACCGTCGTACCCGACGCGCGACACCGCCGCCTGGCCGACCGGGCGACGCGCCCGTCGCCGGTGCGCACGGACGCGTCCGGGCGGGTACGGTCGGCGGGTGCACGCGGAGGTCGACGGCAACGAACGCTCGTTCGCGTCCTCCGTGGGGTCCCTCGCGCGGGCGCGCGCGTGGTCGATGGAGCGGGCCCGCGACGCGGGTGCGCCCAAGCGCGTGGTCGACTCCGTCCAGCTCGCGATGAGCGAGGCGTTCACCAACGCGGTGCGGCACGCTCCCGGCTCGCAGTCGATCACGGTGCGCGCGGTCCAGCGCGACCGCGAGGTGACGTTCGAGGTGCACGACGGCACGACGACAGCGCCCCGGCGGCGCTCGGGACGCGAAGGCCTGCCCGGTGGTCACGGCCTGCACATCCTGGACGCGGTGACGTCGGGCTGGGGGTGGCGTCCGACGCGCGGCGCGGGCAAGGTCGTGTGGTTCACGGTCCGCTGGTGACCGGCGCTCGGGTGACGTAGGCGTCACCTGCGGGGCTCGTCACACGGCCCGTGCTTGACCGGGCGCGGTGCCCACCACCCCGTCCGTGCGTGTCCGCACGCTGCCACGACGGTCGGCAGCGCGCCCGGTCGGGGCCGGGCGGGCGGCGGCGCAGGTGCGCGGTTACGGTCGACGGATCGCATGCGGTCGGCGTCCGGAGGGCGGCGGCGGCCGGGTCGGTGGCGAGAGGACGCGCGATGGTGGCGGCGGAGAAGGTGGCGCTCGTGACGGGCGCCGGGTCGGGCATCGGCCGGGCGAGCGCGCTGCGGCTCGCGGCCGACGGCATGACGGTCGTGGTGCTCGGGCACCGGCAGGAGAGCGCCGACGAGGTCGCCGCGGAGATCCGCGACGCCGGTGGCACCGCGGTGCCGGTCGCGGCCGACGTCGCCGACGCCGAGGCGGTCCGGGGCGTGGTGCGGCGCGTCGAGGAGGAGCTCGGCCGGCTCGACGTCGTCGTCGCGAACGCCGGGGTGAACGGCGTGTGGGCGCCGGTCGACGAGATCGAGCCCGAAGAGTGGGACGCGACCATCGGCACGAACCTCACCGGCACGTTCCTCACCCTGCGGTACACGGTCCCCCTGCTCGTGCGGCAGGGCGGTGCGGTCGTCGTCGTGTCGTCCATCAACGGGACCCGCACGTTCAGCAACTCGGGCGCGTCCGCCTACGCGACGAGCAAGGCGGGGCAGGTGGCGCTGGCGCGCATGCTCGCGGTCGAGCTCGCGCCGCGCGGGGTGCGCGTCAACGTCGTGTGCCCGGGCGCGATCGACACGGAGATCGGCGACAACACCGAGCAGCGGAACACCGAGCGCCTGGGGGTGACGGTCGAGTTCCCCGACGGCGAGATCCCGCTCACGGGGTCCGAGCCCGGGCGCGCGTCGCAAGTCGCGGACGCGGTCGCGTTCCTCGTGTCCGACGGCGCGAGCCACATCACCGGCACCGAGGTGTTCGTCGACGGGGGCCAGTCGCTCGTCGTCTGAGCGGGACGTCCCGCGCAGCGAGCGACTGTCACGGGCTGGTCGTCATCACCGCGAGCGCGTCCTCGTCGAGCGGCCGGTCCGCGAGCACCAGCCGGACCGCGTCCGGGTCGGGGTTGCCCACGTCGGGTCCGCGCCAGGCGAGCGTGAGCCCGAGACGCTCGGCGAGGCGGCGGGACGCCGCGTTGTGCTCGAGGAGGTAGGCGGCGACCGGGACGTCGGGCCGGACGTCGCGGGCGGCGTCGAGCGCGGCGCTCGCGAGCTCGTGCGCGAGCCCGCGACCCTGCGCCTCGACCGCGAACCGGTAGTACACGTTCCAGACGGTGCCCTCGCGCAGCGTCACGCCGCCGATCCCGATCACCCGGTCGTCCTCGCGGTCGCGCGCGGTCCAGTAGCCCAGGCCGTCGTCGTCCCACGCGGTGGCGTACCGCTCGAGCTGGGTGCGGGTCTGGTCGGTCGACGTGTGCCGCCCGGACGGCAGGTGCTCCCACAGCCGCGCGTCGGCGTTCAGCACGAACACCGGCTCGGTGTCGTCGACGCGTACGGCGTCGAGGCGCAGGCGGGCGGTGAGGACGTGGCGCAGGTCGGTCACGGCTCGACCGTAGGCGGGGCGTGCGTCGGGTGTCACGAGCGCGGCGTCGGGCGCGGTCACGGTCGCGGGTCGGGCACCGCGGGGTCACGCCGCTCGGCAGCGCGCGGCGGGCGCCGCCAGGGGTGGACGTCGGACCACGCCGGCCCGCGGCCGTCGTGCCGTCAGACGGCGTCGACCTCGCCCGTCGCCGGGCGGACGAGCCCGGCGTCGAACGCCGCGACCACGAGCTGGACGCGCGTCGCGAGGCCGAGCCGGGACAGCATCGAGCTGACGTGGCTCTTGACGGTGGCCTCCGTGAGCGCGAGCGCGGCAGCGACGTCGGCGTTCGTGGCCCCCGTCGCGAGGTGCACGAGCACGTCCCGCTCGCGCGGCGTGAGCCGGTCGAGCACCTGCCGGGCCGCCGGTGACGCGGTGCGCGACCGGACCGCGTCGGCGGCCTCCGCGAGCCGGACGTACCGCGCGACGACGTCCCGGGTGACCGCGGGGTCGAGCAGCGAGTCGCCCGCGTGGACGCGCCGGACGGCGGCGACGAGCTCGGCGGGGTCGGCGTCCTTGAGGAGGAACCCGTCCGCACCCGCGCGCAACGACGCGACGACGTACTCCTCGTCGTGGAACGTCGTGAGCATGATCGTGCGGGTGCCCGCGAGCGCCGGGTCGGCGACGAGCGCTGCGACCGCGTCGATGCCGTTGCCGTCCGGCATGCGGATGTCCATGAGGACGACGTCGGGGCGCGTCGCCCGGACGGCGTCGACCGCGTCGGTGCCCGTGCCGGCCTCCCCGACCACGGCCATGTCGTCCTCGTGCTCGAGGATCATGCGCAGCCCGAGCCGGATCGTGGGCTGGTCGTCGACGACGACCAGGCGCACCGTCACCGCGCCGCCTCGGCCACGGCGGCGCCGGGACCGCGCGGCGTCGTCGTCGGGAAGGACGCGTGCACCGACCACCCGCCGTCGCCGGTGGGTCCGGCGTCGAGGCGACCGCCGCACGCGCGTGCCCGCTCGCGCATGTGGACCAGGCCGTGACCCCCGGACGGGCTCTCGGCGCGGTGCGGTCCCGGGTCACGGACGACGAGGTGCAGCGTCTCGCCCCGGTCGTCGACGCGGACCTCGGCGCGTGTCGCGCGGGAGTGCAGCAGCACGTTCGTCAGCGCCTCCTGGGCGATGCGGGCGACGGCGAGCGCGACGTCGGGCGGCAGGTCGACACGGTCCGGGAGCGTGAGGTCGACGGCGACGCCGGCCTCACGCAGCCGCTGCGCCGCACGCCCGACGTCGTCGACCCCGGGTGCCGGGGCGAGCGCGGCGGAGACGCCGGCGGAGGCGGACGACCCCGCCGTCCCCCGGGCTCCGGCGTCGAGGGCGTCTGCCCGGTCGTCGGCGCGCAGCACGTGGACGAGGCCGCGCATCGCGGTGAGCGCCTCCTTGCCCGCGCCGGCGATCCACGCGGTCGCCTCGGCGGTGGCCTCCGGACGGCGCCCGGCGACGCGGTTGGCCGCCTGCGCGCGCACGACGATCGCGCTGACGTGGTGCGCGACGACGTCGTGCAGCTCCCGCGCGATCCGGGTCCGCTCCGCGAGCACCGCGCGCTCGGTGCGCACCTCCTGCAGCCGGCGCAGCTCGGCGTTGCGGGCCGCCAGGTCGGCGCTGGTCCGCTCGAGGCGGTGGACGACGGCGCCGAGGACCACCACCGCGCACGCGAGCGTCGCGAGCGCGACCGAGTAGGACACGTCGACGAGCGGCATCCAGGGCAGCAGCCACACGTCGAGGTGGCGCGTGACGGCGAGCCCGCCGGGCACGAGCAGGGCCAGCGTGCCGCCCACGGTCGCGACGGCTCCGACGACCGGCGCGACCGCACCCGCCCGCGCGCCGACGAAGGCCGCGGCAAGCAGCGGGGCGAGGTGCAGCTCGGACTGCAGGCCCGTGCGGTAGACGAGCGGGTAGCCCACGACGACACCCCAGAACGTCGCACGCGGGTGCCCCCGCCACGCCGCGACGACGACCGCGAGCGCGAGCCCGCACCACCACCAGGCGGACACCCACCGCGGGTTCCACCAGTCCGAGGAGCGCAGCACCTCGACGACGACGCACCACGCGAGCCCGACGGCGACGCCGAGCAGGAGGTCACGGACGTCGCCGGACGTCGGGGCGACGGCCGCGTCGGGCGTGGTGGACCCGGGGTGGGGCGCGGTCGGGTGCACCAGACGACGCTAACCGCGCGACTGCGCGCCGCCCGACCGCCCCCGGACGGAGATCCGGGACCGGCGGGTCAGACCCGGGACGGACACCGGGCGGGCACCTTCCGTCGATCGGCCGCGGACGGTTCGGCCGCCGCTCCGACGCGGTCACCGCACGACCTTGCCGACGCTGGAGCCATGACCAGCAGGACGACCCGACCCCGCTCCCCCCTCCGCCTCGTGCCCGCGCTCGTCGTCGGCACGACCGCCGCCGTGACGGCCGTCGGTGCGGCCGCGTTCGCATCGGGTGCGCTCGACTCCGTGCTCGCACCACCCGCCCTCTCCGACGCGGGTCACCCCCAGGACGGCGTGGGGCTCGCCGACCCGGCGGCCGCTCCCCCGCGCGCGGTCGACGGCCTCGACGCGGAGCTCCTGCGGCGGTTCGACGCCGCGCGCGCGGCGGCCGCCGAGGACGGCGTCGACCTGACGATCACGTCCGGGCACCGGACGGCCGAGCAGCAGCAGTCGCTCGTCGACGACGCCCTCGCGCGGTACGGCTCGGAGGCCGAGGCGCACCGGTGGGTCGCACCCGTGGACGGCTCGGCGCACGTCGCGGGCACGGCGATCGACGTGGGCGCGACCGACGGGGCGTACTGGCTGCTCGACCACGGCGCGGAGTTCGGGCTGTGCCAGGTGTTCGCGAACGAGGTGTGGCACTTCGAGGCGACGATCGAGCCGGGCGGGACGTGCGGGCCGACCGTGCCGGACGCGTCCGGGCTCTGGCACTGACCGGCGCACGTCGCGCCCGGCTCGGGGCTCGGGTGGTCAGCCCTGCGCGTCGCGCCAGGCCACCCACTGCTCGGCGAGCGACAGGTCGTAGTCGGGGCCCGACGTGCCGACGGTGAAGAGCGTCACGCCGGCGTCGACGAGCGCGTCGGCGACCTCGCTGGGCGGGGCGCTGACGGCGACGCTGCGCTCGACGAGCGTGCCCGTGTCACGGCCGACGGCCTCGCCGTGCTCGTCGAGGATCGCGCTCTTGCGCGCGAGGGTGTCGACGTCGCCGAACGAGTGCCACGCGTCGGCGTGCTCGGCGACGACGCGCAGCGTCTTGCGCTCGCCACCACCGCCGATCAGGATCGGGATCTCGCGCGTCGGCGCCGGGTTGGACCTCGCCCAGCGCTCCTTGATGCGCGGCATGGCGCTCGCGAGGTCCGCGATGCGCGAGCCCGCGGTGCCGAACTCGTAGCCGAACTGGTCGTAGTCCTTCTCGAACCAACCTGCGCCGATGCCGAGGATCAGCCGGCCGCCGCTGATGTGGTCGACCGTGCGGGCCATGTCGGCCAGCAGCTCGGGGTTGCGGTACGAGTTGCAGGTCACGAGCGCGCCGATCTCGACGCGGCTCGTCTGCTCGGCCCACGCGCCGAGCATCGTCCAGCACTCGAAGTGCTTGCCGTCGGGGTCGCCGTAGAGCGGGAAGAAGTGGTCCCAGTTGAAGATGACGTCGACGCCGAGGTCCTCCGCCCGGCGCACGGCGTCGCGGATCTGGGAGTAGTCGGCGTGCTGGGGCTGGAGCTGGACTCCGATGCGGAGACGACGTGTCATGCCGTCACGCTACGTCCGCTCCTGGCGCCGCGCGGCCCGACCGGGGCACGGTCTCACGCTGCGGTCCGACCACGGTCCCGGCGGGTGCCGGACGGGGCCCGCGGCGGCCTCCGGGGGGAGGCCGCGCGGGCCGGTCGGTCAGGCGGCCTCGTGCCGGGCGGTGTGCCGCCCGACGACGCTGCCGTCGGGGACGATCGCGTCCTGCTCGACGTGGGCGCCGGCCTCGACCACGACGTCCGCACCGAGGCGCGCACGGCTGCCGATGCGGGCGCGCGCACCGACACGGGTGCCGGGGCGCAGGTGGACGGTGGAGCCGACGACGACGTCCGGGCCGACCTGGACGTTGCGGTCCACCCAGCTCGCGGTCCCGATCCGCGCCCCGGGTCCGACGCGTGCGCCGGACTCGACGTAGGCGGTGGCGGCGACGCTCGCCTCCTCGTGGACCTGGGCGCCCGGCGACACGAGCCCGCCACCGTTCGGGTGGCGGTCGTAGCGCATGGTGGTGCCGTCGTCGGCCTCGAACTCGATCCGTCCGCGGGTCTTCCTGGTCATGCCACTCCTCTCGGGAACGGTTCTCGCTCTCTGTTCAACGAGTGCGTGCGCGCGCATGTTTCCGCGCGGTCTGTGGTGGCGCTCACAGCGGGACGCGGTCAGGGCTTGCCGGGCTTCTTCGCGTGGGGAGGCGTCTTCGGCTCGGCCTTGCCGGGGTCCGGCGCTCGGTTGGCCTCGGCCTCCTTGCGCGCCGCGGCGGCCTCCGCGTTGGCCTGCGCGAGCGCCGCGTCGGCCTCGGCCTGGGCGGCCGCCGCCTGCTGCGCGGCCTCCGCGGTCGCCTGAGCGCGAGCCGCCTCCGCGGCGGCCTCGGCGGCTGCCGCCTGCGCCGCCGCCTCGGCAGCGGCCTGCGCCGACGCCGACGCCTCGAGCTCGGTCGCGACGTCGTCGATCGCCGCGGAGAGGGTCGCGTACCTCTCGGCCGAGAGGTCACCGCTCGAGCGGCCGTCCTCGACCTCGGCGCGCAGGCGGTCCAGCAGCGCACCGGCCGCGTCGAAGCGCCCCTCCGCGGACGCCTGCGTGACGGCGAGGACGTCTGACTGCAGGGCCCGCGCGCGGTCCGCGTCGAGGTCGGGGCGCGCGCAGCCCGTCGCGCCGAGCAGGACCGTCGCGACCAGCACCGACGCGGCCCACCGCCGCGCGCTCACGGCGTGACTCCGTGCTGCAGACGGACCAGCGCGTCGCCGAGCGGCCCGTCGACCATCGGGTACGCGGGCGGAGGCGTCTGCGGCTCGGGCGCCGAGGCGGGCCGGACGAGCAGCACGACCGCGAGGGCGACGCCGACGAGGAGCGCCGCGGCGACGACGAGGACCGGCGCACGCCCCCAGCGCGCGACGGCGCGGTGCGCGGTCGCCGTGACACGGCCGACGACCACCGCCGCCGCGGTCCGGGCCCGGTCCACCGGGGAGCGGGGCGCGCCCGCAGGCGCCGCGAGGGTGGGAGCCGGGGCGCCCGGCACCCGCGCGTCCGGGACCTCCGGCACCCGCGCGTCCGCGACGTCCGCGACCCTGGCGTCGGTGGCCGACCGACCGTCTGCGGCGCCCGTCGGCGCGCCCGTCGCCGAGGTGGACGCGACCGCGGTGGCCTCGTGCGGGAGGCGGTCCGTCGCGTCGGACGGCAGGCCCAGCGCGGCCGCGTCGGCAGCCATGGTCGGTTCGTCGACGATCCCGCTGCCGGCGGCCGGACGGACGGCCGGGAGCAGGAGCGTCGCGCCCGCCGGGGGCGTCGGCGGGACCCGACCGTCGAGGACGTCCGCGAGCTCTCCGGCCACCTCGTCCGCGGTCGGGCGGTCCTCCGGACGACGGCGCGTCATGCGGACCAGCAGGTCGGCGAGGTGACCGTCGACGTCGTCGGGCACGTGGGGGTCGCGCGAGAGCCGTGCGGCGGCGACCTCCGCCATCGTGCCGGCGAACACGGGCCGGCCCGTCACGCACTCGAGCAGCACGAGCCCGAGCGCGTACACGTCGCTCGACGGCGCGAGCGCGCTCCCGACGGCCTGCTCGGGGCTGAGGTAGGACGCGGTGCCGACGATCATGCCGGTCACCGTGAGGCGCGTGGCCGCGGCGAGGCGGGCGATGCCGAAGTCGACGAGCTTGACCGGGTGGTCGGGCAGCTCGTCGAGGTCGAGGCAGTCGTCCGTCGTCAGCAGGATGTTGCCCGGCTTGACGTCCCGGTGGATGACGCCGCGCGCGTGCACGACGGCGAGCGCCTCGGCGGCCGCCCGGCCGACGGCGGCGGTCTGCCGGACGGTGAGCGCGCCGTCGTCGGCGAGCCGTCGCGCGAGCGTCGGCCCGGGCACGAGCTCCATGACGAGGTACGCCTGGACGTCGCCGACGTCGACCGGCACGGTGTCGGCGTCGAAGAGCCGGACGAGACCGGGGTGCCGCAGCCCGGCGAGGACGCGGATCTCCGCCTCGTGCCGGCGCAGGTCGTCGCTGTCGCGCGGGACGGGCGGCAGGACCTTCACGGCGACCGTGCGGTGCAGCAGCTCGTCGGTCGCGCGGTGCACGACGGCGGCGCCGCCGCGACCGATGACCTCGTCGAGCCGGTACCGGTGCCCGAGGACCACGGGGGCAGCGGACGCGCCGGTCCCCCGGGACGGCGTCGGCGCGCTGCCGAGGACGGACGGTGGCACGTCGAAAGACGCTAGGCGACCGCGCGACGAGTCGCACGCCGGGGCGCCCGGAGCACCACCCGACCGGGCGAACCGCACGCACCGATCGCGAGGGGCCCGGGGTCAGCGCGACGGGAAGCCCCGCCAGGGGCCCGGCACGGTCAGGCGGAACCGCAGCGCGAGGACGCGCAGCACGAAGATCAGGAGCACCACGCCCGTGATGGTGGCCGCGTCGAGCGCGTCCCACCGCCACAGGAACACCGTCAGCGCGGCTCCGAGCAGCGCGGGCACCGCGTAGAGCTGCCGGTGGTGCAGGACGACGGGCACCTCGCCCGTGAGCAGGTCGCGCAGCACGCCCCCGCCGACGCCCGTCATGACGCCGACGAGGACCGCGGCGACCGCGGTCGTGCCGAGCTCGAGACCCTTGATGGTCCCGACGACGGTGAACACCGCGAGCGCGCCCGCGTCGAGCACGACGATGACGCGACGCGCGCGTTCGAGCCGCGGGTGGAAGAAGTACATGGTGAGCGCGCCGACGACGGCGGTGACGACGAGCCGCCAGTCGGAGATCCCGACGGGCGGCACCGCGCCGATGAGCACGTCGCGCAGCATGCCGCCGCCCAGACCGGCCGCCCAGCCGAGCACGAGGATGCCGAACACGTCGAACTGCTTGCGGACCGCCGCGAGCGCTCCCGACATGGCGCCGACGTAGACGCCGAGGATCTCCAGGAGCGGCTCGTAGGGCAGGTCGGCGATCACGGGACGTCATCCTCCCAGGCCGACGAGGCGGGCCCGCGGGACCTGCCGGTCACGCCGTCCCGTCCGGCGGGCGCAACGGACCGGCGTGCGGTCCGTGCGTGGCGGTGCGCCCGATGCGGGCCGCGAACCGGGCGCGGCGCACGGACACGTGCTGCCACACCGTCTGCTGGACGATCAGGGTGAGCCACCCGGCGACCGCCATGCCGGAGATGTTGACGACGAGCTGCAGCACGCTGCCCGTGATCTCGTGCGCGACGCCGAACGCGATCCCGAGCGCGAGGTTGCCCGCGGCGGGGATCGTCGTCACGGAGATGAACACGCCCGTGAGACCACCCACGCGCGACGACGTGAGCGACAGCACACCCGCGGCGCCCGCGATGACGGCGACGACGATCGACCAGCGGTCGGGCCGGTAGATGAAGTCGGTGCCGGGGCGCGGACCCGTCACGTCGTCGAGCGTCACCCAGCCGACCCCGCGCAGCACGAGGGCGGCCGCGGCGGCCAGACCGATCGCGACGACGAACCCGACGAGCAGGGCGAGCGCGGCGCGCCGCAGCAGCCGCCAGCGCCGGCGGACCAGCGCGACGCCGAGCGCGGCGACCGCGCCGAACTCCGGCCCGAGGACCATCGCGCCGATGACGATCACCTGCGAGTCGACGATGATCGCGATGCTCGCGAGGAGCGTCGCGAGGCTCATGAAGCTGAGGAACGTCCACGTGAGCTCGGTGTCGTCGTAGGCGCGCAGCACGACCTGCGGCCACACGACCGAGTCGGAGCTCGCCCCGGGGGCGAGCCGCTCCGCCTCCCAGCCCGCGCGCGACACCCACGTGTCGACGGGCGTGAGCTGGATGGTGCCGACCTGCTGCACGTCGAGCGCGAGGAGCCGCTCGACGACGTCGTCGGCCGCCTCGCGCGCCAGGTCGGCCGTCACGACGTCGCCGACCGGACGCAGCGCCGTGCCGGTGCCGACGGTGAGCGCCGACACGGCCGGGTCGTCGCGCAGCACGTCGAGCACGGAGTCGGTGACGTCGGCCGGGACGGTCACGCGCAGCTGCAGCACGGCGCCAGTCTGGCCCGGCGCCGGCGAGCGTCTCGGGCGCCACGCGGACGCGTCAGCGCACGCGTGGCGGCAGGGCGTGCAGCACGAGGTCGTGCAGACCTCCGTCCGCGAGCGTGAACGTGAGGTAGGTGCAGGCCGGCTGGCGGCGGCGGTCCGTCGGCGACCCGGGGTTGAGCAGCCGGAGGCCGCCACGCGTGGTGGTGTCCCACGGGATGTGCGAGTGGCCGAACACGAGCACGTCGAGGTCGGGGTACGCGGCGTCGCACCGCCGCTCGCGTCCCGTCGCCGCGCCGGTCTCGTGCACGACCCCGACACGCACCCCGGCGACCGTGGCACGGGCCACCTCCGGCACACGCGCCCGCACGTCCCGGCCGTCGTTGTTGCCGTGGCACGCGAGCAGCGCGCGCGACCGTGCGGCGAGCGCGTCGACCAGCGCCGCGTCGACCCAGTCGCCCGCGTGCACCACGAGGTCCGCACGCCCGACCTCGTCCCACAGCTCCGTGGGGAGGTCGCGCGCCCGGCCCGGCACGTGCGTGTCGGCCATCGCCACGACCCGCACGCGCTCCCCCGTCGACGGGCTCACGGGCGCGGGTCCACGCGCCGCCACGGGCGCTCGTCACGACGCGTGCGCGTGCCCGCGGCGCACCGGTGGCAGACGTGCGCGACGGCGTCGGCGTGCGCCCCCGTGGCCGGGTCGGCGTCCGCCCACGCGACGTGCGGGAACCGTGCCAGGTCGGCCCGCGCGAGCGGCAGCCCGCACACCGTCTGGTTCGTCCCGGGCAGCCACGCGTGCACGTCGCCGGCCGGTCGCCGGACGCCCTCGGGGTCCACCCACGTGCTCGACGCTGCCACCCGGGCACCGGTCACGCGTCGTGTCGCCACGTGCCCCTCCTCCGTCGTCGCTCCGCAGGCCGTGCGGGCCACTGTGCGACGGTGCCGTCGGAGGCGCACCTGCACCACGCTGACCTGCACGGACGCGGGACGCGCCGCCCCCGCTGGACGGATCGCCCCGCGGGGCTCACACTTGCCGTCGCCCCCTCGATGTTCCGGCCGCAGAGCGCCGGGAAAGGACCCGTGCGGTCGTGCTGCGCACCGTGACCTCCCACCTGTCGATCGACGTGCGTCAGCCGCTCGAGCTGCTGCTCGCCGTGGCCGTCGCGGACGGCGCCCACGACCGCTCCGAACAGCTCGCCGTGCGCCACGAGGACGGGCCGCTGGACGTCGTCGAGATCAAGGGTCCGCACGGCGGGCGCACCCACCGGGTGCTCGCCCCCGCCGGCCGGCTGGTCGTCGACTACAGCGCCACGGTGATCGGACAGGCGGACGCGCCCCCGGTGGACGACATCGACCTCGTCGAGTACCGCCGGCCCAGCCGCTACGCCGACTCCGACCGTCTGCTCGCGTTCGCGCGCGACCAGTTCCGCGGGCTCGAGGGCGTCGACCTGCTCGACGCGGTCGTCGCGTGGGTCACCGGGCACGTCACCTACCTGTCGGGGTCGAGCCTCCCGACGGACGGCGCGACGGACACGCTGCTCAAGCGGCGCGGCGTGTGCCGCGACTTCGCGCACCTCGTCGTCGCGCTGCTGCGCGCCACCGACGTCCCGGCGCGGCTCGCGTCCGTCTACGCGCCCGGGCTCAAGCCCATGGACTTCCACGCGGTCGCCGAGGCGTACGTCGACGGCGCCTGGCACGTGGTCGACGCGACCCGGCTCGCGCCGCGCCAGTCGTTCGTGCGGATCGCGACGGGACGTGACGCGACGGACACCGCGTTCATGTCCTACTACGGCGGGTCGCTGACGCTACGCGCGATGACGGTGACCGCGACCGTGCAGGGCATGCTGCCCGTCGACGACGGCTCGGGTCTCGTCACGCTCCGCTGACGTCCGCCGTCCGCTCGGCTGCCGCGGGCCTCGACCGCGGGTGCGGTCACCGGTCGTGCGGGCCGCCCTCGGTGAGGTCGGGCGACGTGTCGGGCTGGTGCACGCACACCCAGAGGCTCTCCGGCTCGACGGTGATGTCGAGCGTGCGGCCCGGGTCGAGCACGTCCCCGTCGAGCTGACGGGGCTGCGGCCGGTCGGCGCGGATGACGACGTGCGAGCCCCGCATCATCTCGCGCGCGGGGACCCGCTTGTGGCGCAGCGCGATGCCGGCCACGAGCTGCAGCCAGTGCCCGAGGTTGCGCGGCGCGAGCACCGCGACCTCCATCGTCCCGGTGTCAGGCTGCGCGTCGGGCAGCAGCGTGATCCCGCCCTGCAGACGGCCGACGTTGCCGACGAGGACGGAGCGCGCGCGCCGACGCTGCGGCGTTCCGCCGTCGATCTCGATCTCCACGTGCATCGCGTCGTCGGCCAGGTGCTTGATCGCGGAGAAGACGTAGGCGATCGATCCCGCGCTGTTCTTGAGGCGGGTCGGCGCGTCGTCCATGGTCGCCGCGTCGAGGCCCATGCCGGCCATGACCGCGAACACCTGGCCGTCCACCCGGCCGACGTCGATCTGCCGCCGCCCGCGCCGCAGCACGGTGTCGACGCCGTCGGGCACGTTGGTCGGGACGTCGAGGTTCGCGGCGAGCAGGTTGCCGGTGCCGCCCGGCAGGACGGCGAGGGCCGTCTCGGTGCCGACGAGTCCCTCGATGACCGCACGCACGGTGCCGTCGCCTCCGCACACGAGCACGACCTCGGCGCCGTCCTCGACGGCCTGCCGCGCCTGCCCGGTGCCCGGGTCCTCGGCGGTCGTCTCGAGCCACGCGGGCGCGGGCCAGCCGGCCTCGGCGAGCTGCTCGGTGATGGCCTCGCGCAGCTCGTCCGTGCCCTCGACCCGGTTGGGGTTGACGACCACCGCCGTGCGCAGCGGCTTGTCGCCGTCGCGCTGCTGCGGGGCGGGCTCGGTCGGGGTGCGCGCGGTCTCGGTCACGGGGCTGATTGTCCTGGCCGCGACCCGGTCCCGCGCGGCGAGCGACCGTGACGTGACCGCCGGCGCGTCAGGCGCTCTCGCGCAGCGTGCGCCGGCGCCCCTCCAGCGCGACGAGCTCGGCGAACGCGGCCTGGTAGGCGGCCGTGTCCTCGGCCGGGTCCATGCGCTGCAGCCGACCGCGCAGGTCGGCGATGCTGCGGGTGAAACCGATCTCGACGAGCCGCAGCACGACGTCGCGCACGTAGCCCGGCATCGACTCGGGCCGGTCCTCCGGCAACGGCGCGACGGCGAGCTCGGTGACGAGCGGCCGGACCGCCTCCGCCGCCTGCTCGACGACCGCGTCGACCCAGCCGGTCGACGTACCTCCCGCGGCCGCGACGGCCGCGCGCGCCGCCGCGACGCCCCCGGCCGCGCGCACCGCCTCGTGCACCGCGCGGTGCGCGGGCGCGGCGAACGCGTCGGCGCCCAGGTCGTCGAACTGCGCGGGGACGTGCTCGGGCTGCTGGAGGACGACCTCGAGCGCGGTCCGCTCGATCTGCACGACGGGGTCACGACGGTCCGGCGCGGGCATCCGCGCGACCGGCGCGTCGCCGTACGGGCCGTCGGGGCGCTCGTCACGCGACCAGCGGTCGTCCTGGCGTCCGCGGCCGTCCGGTCCGGGCCGGCGGTCGTCGGACCGCGACCACTGCCCGTCGCGCCGCCCGCCGTCACCGCGGCCGCGCCGGCCGTCGCTCCCCCGCCAGTCGCCGCGCCCGCCCCGGCCACCCTCGGAGCGACCGCCGTCGGGACGACCCCGGCGGTCGTCGGACCGCTGCTCGCCGCCGCGCGTGGCGCCACGGCTCGGGCCGGCGGCCGCGACCGCGCGCCGCACGGTCTCCTGGTCGTCGATGCCGAGCCAGCCTGCGAGGAGGCGCGTGTACTCGGGCCGCAGCGCCGCGTCCCGGATGCCGGCGACGACGGGGGCCGCCGCGCGCAGCGCCGCGACGCGGCCCTCGGCGGTGCGCAGGTCGTGCGAGTCGAGGGTCGAGCGGATGACGAACTCGAACAGCGGCGTCCGGCCGGCGACCAGGGCGCGCACGGCGTCGGGGCCCTTCGCCTGGCGCAGCTCGCACGGGTCCATCCCGGACCGCTCGACCGCGACGAACGTCTGCGCGGAGAACGACTGGTCCTCGCCGAACGCGCGCAGGGCCGCCTTCTGACCGGCGGCGTCGCCGTCGAACGTGAAGATGATCTCCCCCCCGATCGACGTGCCGGACGCGAGCTGGACGCCGCCCGTCGACCCGGCGTCGCCGACGAGCCGTCGCACGATGCGCGCGTGGTCGGAGCCGAACGCCGTCCCGCACGTCGCGACCGCGGCGCCGACACCCGACAGGTGCATCGCCATGACGTCGGTGTAGCCCTCGACCACGACGACGCGCTTGTCGCGCTGCATGTCGCGCTTCGCGAGGTCGATGCCGTACAGCACCTGCGACTTGCGGTAGAGCGGCGTCTCCGGGGTGTTGAGGTACTTCGGCCCCTGGTCCTCGTCGAACAGACGCCGCGCGCCGAACCCGACCGTCTCCCCCGTGACCTCGCGGATCGGCCAGACGAGCCGCCCGCGGAACCGGTCGTAGACCCCCCGCTGGCCCTGGCTGACGAGCCCCGACGCGACGAGCTCCGCCTCGGTGAAGCTCCGTCCGCGCAGGTGGCGCAGCAGCCCGTCCCAGCCCTGCGGCGCGAACCCCACGCCGAACTGCTCGGCCGCCGACCGGTCGAAGCCCCGCTCGGCGAGGAACGCGCGCCCCGCGGCCGCCGCGGGCGTCGTCAGCTGCTCGCGGTAGAACTCCTCGGCGACCCGGTGCGCGTCGAGCAACCGGCGCCGCCTACCCGGCTCCTCGCCAGGCCGCGGTGCGCCACCCTCCTCGTACCGGAGCTGGATCCCGACGCGGCCCGCGAGGTACTCGACGGCCTCCGTGAAGCCCAGCCCGTCGACCTTCATGACGAACGCGATGACGTCGCCGCCCTCGCCGCAGCCGAAGCAGTGGTAGCGGCCGACCTGCGGGCGGACGTGGAACGACGGGGAACGCTCGTCGTGGAACGGGCACAGGCCCTTCATCGAGCCGACGCCCGCGGGCTTCAGGCTGACGTGGGCGCCGACGATCTCCTCGATGCGCGCACGCTCGCGGACCGCCTCCACGTCCTCCCGTCGGATGCGTCCCGCCACGCCGGTGAGTCTAGGCGTCGCGCGGCGCGGCCCGGCCCGCCCGCGACGTCGTTCGCCCGGGCGCGCGGCCCGCGCTCAGTGCCGCGGCGGGTGGACGAGCCGCGCATGCATCTCCGCCGCCGACACGTCCGTGAGCGACGCCACCTGGTCGACGACCACGCGCAGCCGCGCGGCGTCGTCGGGGGCCTGCGCCCAGTCGGCGGCGAACGGCGGCTCGAGGGCCAGCGGCGCACGGTCCGACATCACGCGGACGAGGTCGGTGAGCACCTCGCGCTGCCGGTGGTAGAGCGGCTCGAGCTCGCGTGGCGCCATGACGTACGCGACCGCGAGGCCCTTGAGCACGAGGATCTCGGCCGTGGTGCCGATCGGCACCACGAGGTTCGCGGCGTACCGGGTGAGCGGGCCGTCGCCGTACTCGGCGCGCGTGGCCGTCTGCGCGGCCTTGGCGAACCGGCCGATGAGCTGGCTGGTCGCGTCCTTCAGCATCGCGAGCGCACCGCGTGACCCGTCGAACGCCGTCGACGCCCACAGGTGCGCCGCGACCAGGCGGTCCATCGCGTCGTGCAGCCCGTTCTCGTCGACCGCGTCGCCGTACCAGGTCTGCACGGCCTCGACGATGCGCGCCCGCTCGTCCGGCCGCGTCAGCACCTCCAGGTCCAGCCGTCCGCCGACGACCGCGTCCTCGACGTCGTGCACCGAGTAGGAGATGTCGTCGGCGAGGTCCATGACCTGCGCCTCGAGGCACTTGCGACCCGCAGGGGCGTCCTCGCGCAGCCACGCGAACACCGGCAGGTCGTCCTCGTAGACGCCGAACTTGTGCGTCGGCCGGCCGCTCGCGGCGCTCACCGGCCCCTGCCCGTACCGCCACGGGTACTTGACCGACGCGTCGAGGCTCGCGCGCGTGAGGTTGAGGCCGACCGTCTGCCCGTCGGGCCCGACGACCTTCGGCTCGAGCCGGGTCAGCAGGCGCAGCGTCTGCGCGTTGCCCTCGAACCCGCCGATGCCGCGCGCGAGGTCCGCGAGCGCGCGCTCGCCGTTGTGCCCGAACGGCGGGTGGCCGAGGTCGTGCGCGAGGCACGCGGTGTCGACGACGTCCGGGTCGCAGCCGAGCGCCTTGCCGATCTCGCGGCCGACCTGCGCGACCTCGAGGGTGTGCGTGAGCCGCGTCCGCACGAAGTCGTCCGAGGAGGGGCCGAGCACCTGCGTCTTCGCCCCCAGCCGCCGCAGCGCGGACGAGTGCACGATGCGCGCGCGGTCCCGCTCGAACGCGGTGCGCTCGCGCGACTTGGGGGCCTCGGCGACCCACCGCTCCCGGTCGGCGTCGACGTAGCCGTCGAGGTCGAGGGTGTCGAGTGCGGTCACGGGTCCAGGGTATCGAGTCGCGCCGGACGGCTGCCGTCGCGCACAGCCGCTCGCGCGGTCGGGTCGGGCTACGCCCGGGTGCGGGCGAACCAGTCGGCGGCGAGGTCGACGAGGGCGCGGACGCGGGCGAGGCGTGCGGTCGCGGCGCCGACGGTGCCGACGGTCTCGTGCCCGGTCGCGGAGAACACCGCGCCGACGGCCTCGAAGTCGGCGTCCTCGACGACGGGCTCGTCGAACCACACCCACTCCCGACGGCCGTCGACGAGGAGCGGGGCGCCGTTGCGGACGGTCGGCAGCGGCAGGCCCGCGCGGGCCTCGGCCAGGTGCAGCGCGGTGCACTTGTCGTAGCCGACGCCGAGCAGGAGGACCTGCGCGTCGAGGGCGTGCAGCGCGGCGAGCGGCGAGCCCTCGCCGACGGGGTCGTCCAGGTCGTGCCGTGCCAGCACCTCGGCCGCGCACGGGCCGTGCGCGACGAACGACCGGTGCGGGTGCCACGAGCGGCGCGTTCCCGGCAGGGTGCGCAGCGCCTCGACGACGAGCCCCATCGTGCGGGTCGGTGTCCAGGCGGGGTCGTAGACGGGCAGCGCGGCGCGGACGTCGTCGTACCGGGACGGCGGGACCGACGGGTCGGCGAGGTAGGCGGGGTCGCAGAGCTGCCACGACTGCGCCGGCATGACGAGCGTGCCGTCGGGACCGAGCGCGTCGAGCAGCGCGCGCACGACGGCCTGCTCACCCCCGACGACCGTGCCGAGCCGTGACAGCGACGCGTGCGCGACCAGCACTCCCCCCGGCTCGACCCCGAGCGCGCGCAGGTCGCGCTCGAGGTCGGCGCCGAGGACGAGCGTCACGCCAGGCGCCAGACGGACACGCCGGGCCCGTCGCCGCCGACGTGCAGCGCGTCGGGCCGGACGTCGAGCGCGCCGTCGCCGTACAGGCGCTCGACGGTCGAGCCCGGTGGGACGAGGTGCCGCGGCAGGTCGACGCCGGACCACGGTGCCCGGGCCGCGACGACGAGCACGCGCTCGTCGGCCGTCTCCCGCAGGTACGCCAGCGCGTCGTCGGACACGACCGCCCAGCGCAGGCCACCCTCGCGCAGCGCACGCGAGGAGCGGCGCAGCGCGATGAGGGACCGGTACGTCGCGAACGTGCGGGCGTCCCAGCGGTCGCCTCCGCCGGCCTCGATCTGGTCCCACGGCATCGGGACGCGCGCGTGCTCGCCGTTGGTGCCGGTCGCGCCGCCCTCGTCCCCGGCGAACAGCGCGGGCGTGCCGGGGTAGGTGAACAGCAGGCCCGCGGCCACCTCGACGAGGGCCGGGTCGCCGACGACCGTGCGCAGGCGCGGGGTGTCGTGCGAGCCGAGCATGTTCCACTGCCGCGCGGTGACCTTCCACGGCACGGTCGCGTCGAACTCGCGCATCGTCTCGACGACGGACACACCGCCGCGGCGCGGGATCGTCGTCGGGACGCCCAGGAAGTCGAGCGTCGTCGCGGGGTCCACGAGCCAGGTCCACAGCGGCTTGGTGAACGCCGAGTAGTTCATGTTGACCTGCCAGCCCTCGCCGGTCAGGTCACCCGCGGCGTCGTGGAAGTGCTCGCTCACGAGCACCGCGTCGGGGTTGAGCTCGGTCATCGTCGCGCGCACGGTCCGGGCGACCTGGTGCGTGAAGTCGTCGGACGCGTACCGGCCGGTCATGTTGGCGACGTCGATGCGCCAGCCGTCGAGCGCGAACGGCTCGCCGAGCCAGCGGCCGATGACCGAGCCGGGGCCGTCGACCATCCGGCGGGCCAGCGCGGACGAGCCGTAGTTGAGCTTCGGCAGCGACGGGACGTCGAGCCACGCGACGTAGCCGAGGTCGGACTCCTTGTCCCAGTAGTAGAACTCGGCCTCCTCCGACGACCGGTCCCGCAGGGCGTGCTCGAACCACTCGTGCGCGACGCCCGTGTGGTTGGTCGTGAAGTCGCCGACGAGCCGCATCCCGCGGCCGTGCAGCGCGCGGCGCAGCGAGACGAGCGCCTCGTCGCCCCCGAGCAGCGGGTCGACGTGGTCGAACGTGCGCGCGTCGTAGCGGTGGTTCGACTGCGACGGGAAGACGGGCGTCAGGTAGACGGTGTCGACGCCGAGCCGCTGCAGGTGGTCGAGCCGCTGCTCGATGCCGAGCAGGTCGCCGCCGTAGAGCTGCACGGGCGTCGACGGCCCGCGGCCGATCGGCTCGTCGTCCCA
This sequence comes from Cellulomonas sp. H30R-01, assembly GCF_010119915.1. Classification (NCBI taxonomy): domain Bacteria; kingdom Bacillati; phylum Actinomycetota; class Actinomycetes; order Micrococcales; family Cellulomonadaceae; genus Cellulomonas; species Cellulomonas sp. H30R-01. The sequence continues at coordinate 1,889,226 of NZ_CP048210.1, forward strand.
GTCCGCGGGCTCGGCCCAGTCGGGGAACGTCCGCTCGACGCCCGACCGCGCGAACCGGTCCGGGAAGATCTGGTAGACGACCGCCGACGACGTCCACGCCGGAGCGGGCTCGTGCACGGTGAGCCGGAAGTCGGCCGCGTCGGGCACGTCGCGCGAGAACAGCCCGCGCCCGTTGAGCCAGCGGTAGCCGCCGGGCTCGTCGAGCAGCGCGCGGTACGACGTGACCGGGTTGTGCACGGGCACGTCGGCGACGTACCAGCGCTCGTGCGCGTCGGCGCGGTCGAGCCGCGCCTGCACCATGCGCGGCTCCGCGTCGCGGACGGTCCGCACCCACAGCGCGCGCTCGGTCGCTGAGGCCGGCACGCGGAACCGCACCGGGACGACGTCGCCGAGCGCGGGCGTGCCCGCCGGGACGTAGAGCTCGGAACCGTCGTGGTGGGGCTGGTCGAGCAGGTGCCGCACGGTCATCCCTTCACCGCGCCCTGGGTCAGGCCGGAGACGATGTAGCGCTGGAGGAACTGGAACAGGAGCACGACGGGGATCGCCGCGAGCACGGCGCCGGCCGCGAACACGCCCCAGTACTCGGAGAACCGCTGGCTCACGTACTGGTAGAGGCCGACCGCGAGCGTCTGGGACTCGGGGTCGACGAGGACGATCGACGCGATGAGGAAGTCGGAGAACACCCCGACGAACGACAGCAGACCGACGACCGCGAGGATCGGCGCGACGAGCCGCAGGATGATCGAGAAGAAGATCTGCGCGTGGCTCGCGCCGTCGATCTTGGCGGCCTCGTCGAGCTCCTTCGGGACGGTGTTGAAGAACCCGTACATGAGGTAGGTGTTCACGCCGAGCGCGCCGCCCAGGTACACGAGGATCAGACCGAGCGGCGAGCCGAGACCGATCGCCGGGAAGACCTCACGGAGCGTCACGAGCAGCAGGAAGATCGCGACGTAGGCGAGCACCTGGGGGAACATCTGCAGCAGCAGCAGCGAGAGCAGCCCGCCGCGGCGGCCGCGGAACCGGAACCGCGAGAACGCGTACGCGGCCGCCGCGCCCAGCAGGACCGTGCCGATCGACGTGGTCGTCGCGATGACGATCGTGTTCGCGAACCAGCGCAGGTACGGGTGCACCGGGTCGCTCAGCAGGTCGACGTAGTTCTGGAACGAGATGCTCGAGAAGAGCTGGTTCGACCCCGTGAGCGAGCCCGTCGGGTTCAGGGACGACGACAGCACGTACAGGATCGGGATGAAGCAGAAGACGAGCACGGCCCAGGTGACGACGTGGCGCCAGCCGAGCTCGCGCCACCAGCGCACGCCGCGCGGGGTCGTCTCGTTGCTGTCGGGGCGCAGGCCGGCGTCGGTGGTGCCGGCGGGGAGCGTGGTGGCAGCCATCAGTGCAGGTCCTCCAGGGCGCGGGTCTTGCTGAAGGTGGCCGCCGAGATCGAGGCGACGATGAGGAAGATGAGGATCGACACCGCGCACGCGAGGCCGTACTGGCGGTTCACGCCGCCGAACGCGAGCCGGTAGACGAACGTGATGAGGATGTCCGTCGCGCCGACGTCGACCGGGGCGGACAGGTCGTCGGGACCGCCCTCGGTGAGCAGGTAGACGACGTTGAAGTTGTTGAAGTTGAACGCGAACGACGAGATCAGCAGCGGTGCGGTCGAGACGAGCAGCAGCGGCATCGTGAGCGACCGGAACAGCCGCAGCGGCTTGGCGCCGTCGATCTTCCCGGCCTCGTAGATCTCGTTCGGGATCGACTGCAGCGCACCCGTGCAGATGAGGAACATGTACGGGAAGCCGAGCCACAGGTTCACGACGAGCACGGAGATCTTCGCGAGCCACGGGTCGGTGAGCCACGGGATGCTCGCGCCGCCCAGCAGCGTCGCGTTGACGAAGCCGAAGTCGCGGTTGAGCATGCCCTGCCACACGAGGGCCGTGAGGAACGCCGGGAAGGCGTAGGGCACGATCAGCAGCGACCGGTAGATCTTGCGGCCGCGCACCTTCGGGTGGTTGAGCACGACCGCCATGAACAGGCCCAGCCCGAACGTCAGGACCACGGACAGGATCGCGAAGGCGAACGTCCACAGCAGCACGCCGACGAACGGCCCGGCGAGCTTCGAGTCCGTGAAGACGCGGCTGAAGTTCTCGAAGCCGACGAAGACCTTCCACCCGGTGCCGAGCTGCGAGCCGTCGGCGGCGACGAACGCCCCCTGCTCCTCGTCGGCGGTGTAGACGTCGCCGGTCGCCGTGTTGGTGATCGTGCCGGCGGCCTCGTCCCACTCCATCGTCGAGACGTAGACGTACCCCGTCGAGCCGTCGGGCGTGCGGACGCTGCCGTCGTTCGGGTCGTCGGAGATCGGGACGCGCAGCGCGAAGATCTCGTCCTGGCGCTCGAGGACCTCGTTGAACTGGAGCGTCTGCCAGCCGTCGACCGACGCGACGCGGCCGTTCTCGAGCGTCGCGTCGACGGGCTCCAGCGGCTCCTCGGCGGTGCCGAGCTCCGCGTCGCCCTCGCCGTCGACGACCGCGAAGCCGAGCTCGTCGCCGTTCGCGACGACCGTGAGCGGGTAGGTCGGCGAGTCCGGGAGACGTGCCTCGTTCTGCACGAGGATCGCCTCGACCGCGTCGGCCTGCGTCGAGTTGTGGCCGTCGCCGTAGTTGGTGAAGGCCGTGAAGCCCGTGTAGAGGACGACGAACACCTGGTACACGAGCAGGAAGATCAGGCCCGGCACGAGGTACTTGGCCGGGAGCATCTTCTTGGAGAAGTAGACGACGTTCACCGCGACGAGCGCGACGACGAGGAACGCGACGATCCCCCACTGGCCGAGGGCGCCGGCCGCGAGGACGCCGTAGACGCCGAGCGCGTCGACGAGCGCCACGAGCACCGTCTTGACCCAGAAGCCGCGGTTCAGGTCCTGCCGGCTCCACCAGCTCCCCGTGGGCCGGCGCGGGCCGGACGACGGTGGCGGCGCGGTCGCGTCCGTGCGGTCAGGGCGGGTCGACGTGTCCGTCATGGGGTGCTCCGGAGATCGGCGGTGATCGGCGCGCACGGCGCGCGGGGGCTGCTCGGCGCGCGAGGGCGCACGTGCGGTGGCGCACGCGTCCTGCGGCGCCGGGGTGCGCGCGGGTGCGCGCGGTCCGGCGACCCGGCCGGGGCGGGCCGGGTCGCCGGACGGGTGCTCAGCTCGCGGCGATCTTGCCGGCGATCGAGGCGGTCATCTGGTTCCACAGCGCGGTGGGGTCGCCCTGCTGGTTGACGAGCGCGACCTCGGTGGCGCCCCAGTCGGCCCAGACGGTGTCCATCGCGGGGATCGACGGCATCGGGACGCCGTCCTTGCCGACCTCGGCGAACCCGCCGACGATCGGGTCGTCGCCGATCTCGTCGAGCGCCGACTGCAGCGCCGGGGCACGGCCGCCCGCCTCGTACATGGCGAGCTGGACGTCCTTGGTGCCGAGGTAGTTGACGACGAACTCGTTCGCGAGGAGCGCGTTCTTCGACTTCGCGGAGATGAAGAAGCCCTGCACGCCGACGAACGGCTGCGACGGCTGGCCACCGGCGGACGGCACCTTCTCGATGCCGACGTTGATGCCGGCGCTGACGAAGTCGCCGACGTTCCACGGGCCCGTGATCATGTACGGCGCCTGGCCGTTGATGAACGCCTCCTTGGCGACGTCACCCGAGAGCGACGTGTTGAGGACGCCCTCGGCGCCGAGCTTGGCGACGTACGCGGCGAACGCGCGGCCGCCGTCGGAGTCCATCGCGAGCTGCGACGCGTCGTACGCGCCGTCGGCGTCGGTGCCGAAGACGGGGGCGCCGAACGACGTCTGCAGCGGGTACATGTGGTACGGGTCGCCGGTCTTCTCGTCCTGCTGGATGAGGACCGAGTACTGCGTGCCGGCCGCCTTGGCCTGCGCGACGAGCTCGTCGAACGAGGCGGGCGTGGCGTCGGGGACGAGGTCCTTGTTCTTGACGAGCGCGATGTTCTCGACGGAGTACGGCAGGCCGTACAGCGTGCCCTCGTAGCTCATGGCCTGCGTGGAGACGGCGAGGAAGTCCTCCGCCTTGTCGCCGAGCTCGATCGGGGCGACGACGCCGTTCTGGACGAGCTTGCCGAGCCAGTCGTGCGCACCGACGATCACGTCGGGGCCCTGGCCGGTCGGCGCCTGCGAGATGAAGTCGTCGCGGATGTCGCCGAAGTCCTTCTGGACCAGCTTGACGGTGACGCCCTTCTCCTTCTCGAAGGTGGTCGCCACCTCCTTGACCGGGCCGGACCGGGTGTCGTCCACCCAGACGGTCAGGGTGCCGGCGTTCGCCGCGGACGACTCGGACGCGTCGTCCGTCGTCTCGCCGGACGAGCCCGAGCACGCAGCGAGCGTCAGCGCGAGGCCGAGGGTCGCCGCGACGACAGGGATGCTCCGTCGCATCGTGTCTCTCCAAGGGGTGCAGAGGGAGTGCCCGCTCCGGCGGTGCTCCCACCGACGCTGGCCTGGTGCGACGGAAAGTTACGTCGTTGCACCGCGCGTTGCAAGTCGTTACGGTAACTTTCAGGCAACGGTTGCAGCGGCGTCACGAACGGGCTCGCCTCGACCACGAACAGCCCAGGACGAGGAGGTCCCGTGTCCCTTACGCTGCCACCCGTGCGCACCCGTCTGACGGACCTGGCCGAGCAGGCCGGCGTCAGCACGGCGACCGTGTCACGGGTACTCAACGGCAAGCACGGCGTGTCGGCCCAGGCACGGCAGGCCGTGCTGGCGGCCCTCGACGTGCTCGGCTACGAGCGCCCCGAGAAGCTGCGCACCCGCTCGGCCGGCCTCGTCGGCCTCGTCGTGCCCGAGCTGTCGAACCCGGTGTTCCCCGCGTTCGCGCAGGTCATCGAGACGATGCTCACCGAGCGCGGCTACACCGCGGTGCTGTGCACGCAGTCCCCCGGCGGCACGACCGAGGACCAGTACGTCGAGATGCTCCTCGAGCACGGCGTCGACGGCATCGTCTTCGTCTCCGGCCTGCACGCCGACACCACCGCGAGCAAGGAGCGGTACCACCGGCTGCGCAGCCGCGGGCTGCCCGTGGTCCTCGTCAACGGCTGGGCCGAGGGCGTCGACGCGCCGACCGTGTCGACCGACGACGCGGCCGCGCTGGACCTCGCGTTCCGCCACCTCACGTCGCTCGGGCACCGCAGCATCGGCCTCGCGATCGGCCCCGACCGCTTCGTGCCCGCGCGCCGCAAGCGCGAGGAGTTCGCGGTCAACCTGCAGCGGCACCTCGGCGTCGACGACCCCACCGGGCACGTCGTGTCGACCCTGTTCACCGTCGAGGGCGGCCAGGCCGCGGCGCTCGACCTCATCGACTCCGGGCACACCGCGATCATCTGCGGCTCCGACCTCATGGCGCTCGGGGCGATCCGCGCCGCCCGGTCCCGCGGGCTGTCCGTGCCGGGCGACGTCTCCGTCGTCGGGTTCGACGACTCGCCGCTCATCGCCTTCACCGACCCGCCGCTCACGACCGTGCGCCAGCCGGTCCAGGCGATGGGCCACGCCGCGGTGTCGGCGCTCGTCGCGGAGATCAACGGGACGCCCGCGTCGCGCACCGAGCTCAAGTTCCACCCCGAGCTCATCGTCCGCGGCTCGACCGGTGCGGCCCCCGCCCACGCGGTCGCGAACGGCGCGCCCGCCCACGGCACCACCGCGAACGGCACCACGGCGGACGGTCCGGCACCCGCCTGACCGGCAGGCTTGCCGGACCCCGGCAGCCGCTGCCTACCCTGGTCCGACCCGGAGCCTTCGTCCGGCCCGCCCGGCCGACCCACGCACCGCTCCTCCGGCGACGACGCCTCCCCTCCCCAGATCCACCCGAAAGAGGCATGCCCGCATGACGACGCTCGACTCCCGGCCCCTGCACACCCTCGTGCACGCCCCATGCTCGCCCGACGCCGAGTGGTGGCGCACCGCGGTGATCTACCAGGTCTACCCGCGGTCGTTCGCCGACGCGTCGGGCGACGGCGTCGGCGACCTGCCCGGCATCACCTCGCGCCTCCCGCACCTCGCCGAGCTCGGGGTCGACGCGGTGTGGCTCTCGCCGTTCTACCGCTCGCCGCAGGCCGACGCGGGCTACGACGTCGCCGACTACCGCGACGTCGACCCGCTGTTCGGCACGCTCGACGACTTCGACACGCTGCTCGGCCGCGCGCACGAGCTCGGCATGCGCGTGATCGTCGACCTGGTCCCCAACCACACGTCCGACGAGCACGCGTGGTTCGTCGAGGCCATGGCTGCCGGCCCCGGCTCGGCCGCACGCGACCGCTACCTGTTCCGCGAGGGCCGCGGCGAGCACGGCGAGGAGCCGCCCAACAACTGGCAGTCGATCTTCGGCGGCCCGGCGTGGACGCGCACGACGAACCCGGACGGCACGCCCGGCCAGTGGTACCTGCACCTGTTCGACTCGCGCCAGCCCGACCTCAACTGGGAGCACCCCGAGGTCCGCGCCGAGTTCGAGGACGTGCTGCGGTTCTGGCTCGACCGCGGCGTCGACGGCTTCCGCATCGACGTCGCGCACGGCATGGTCAAGGAGGCGGGCCTGCCCGACTGGGACGGCCACGTCTCGATGATCGAGGGCGTCGACGAGGTCGACGGCCACGACGCCGTCCCGACCGAGGCGGACGACCCGTCGCGCGCCGACGAGGTCACCGGGTCCGGCAACCGCGGCCCGATGTTCGACCAGGACGGCGTGCACGAGATCTACCGTGCGTGGAACCGGGTGCTCGCGCAGTACGCGGGCGACCGCGCGCTCGTCGCCGAGGCCTGGGTCGAGCCGCTGTCGCGCCTCGCGCTGTACGTCCGCCCGGACGAGATGCAGCAGGCGTTCAACTTCGCGTTCCTCGCGACGCCGTGGGACGCCCCGCAGCTGCGCGACGTCATCGAGGCGTCCTACGTGACGGCCGACGGCGTCGGCGCGCCGACCACCTGGGTGCTGTCGAACCACGACGTCGTGCGCCACGCGTCGCGCCTGGGACTGTCGGTGCCCGGCTCGCGGCCCAACGGCATCGGCGTGGGCGACGAGCAGCCCGACGAGGCGCTCGGCCTGCGCCGGGCGCGCGCCGCGACGCTCCTCATGCTCGGCCTGCCCGGCTCGGCGTACCTGTACCAGGGCGAGGAGCTCGGTCTGCCGGACCACACCGCGCTCGACGACGACCTGCGCCAGGACCCGGCGTTCTTCCGCACGGGCGGCGCGGAGCGCGGGCGTGACGGCTGCCGCGTCCCGCTGCCGTGGGCGGCCGCCGAGGAGGGCTTCGGCTTCTCCCCGACGGGTGTCACCTGGCTGCCCCAGCCCGCGTCGTGGGCGGCGTACGCGCTCGACGCGCAGCGCGGGGTCGCCGGCTCGACCTACGAGACATACCGCGCCGCGCTCGGCCTGCGCCGCAGCGAGCTGCTCGGCTCGGGCGGGCTCGCGTGGACGCCCGGTCTCGGCGAGGACGTCATCGCGTTCGTCAACCGGGAGGTGCAGGTCGTGGCGAACCTCGGCACCGCACCCGTCGTCCTGCCGGCCGGCACCGAGGTGCTGCTGACCTCGGGCGACACCGCGACCGACGCCGACGGCGCCGTGCTGGTCCCGTCGGACACGACCGTCTGGGTGCGCGCGACCGCGTGACCCCGCCGACCGCCCCGGGCGGCGCGCCCAGCACGGTGCGCGGCCCGGGGCGGTCGTGCGTCCCGGGCCGGTCGTGCGACCGGGCCGGTCGTGCGTCCCGTGGGGTCCTGCGTCCCCGGGGCGCGGGTCCCTCGTGGGGAGGGCGCCGCGCCGCGTCAGGCCGCCGGTGGGTCCTTCTCGCGCGTGAGGTGCACCGCGAGCACCGCGACGTCGTCGCCGCGCTCCGCCGAGTCGAACTGGCCGAGCAGCACGTCGCACAGCTCGCCCGGGTCGAGGGTTCCGGCGTCCGTCACGACCTCCGCCATGCGCGCGAGCGACTCGGCCAGGTGCCCCGAGCGTCGCTCGAGCAGCCCGTCGGTCACGAGGACCAGCGTGCACGGACCAGCCGACGGCACGGTCGTCGTGCGCCGCTCGGTCGGCAGCCGCACGCCCAGCAGCGGGGACGAGCCGGTGAGGTAGCGCGCGCCGTCGGCCGTCACGAGCAGCGGCGGCAGGTGCCCGGCGTTGACGACCTCCATGCTGCCGTCGCGCAGGTCGACGACCGCGACGCACACCGTCACGAGCTCGGGGTGGCTGCGGATCAGCAGCTCGTTGAGCAGGTCCACCGCGCGTGCCGGCGCGTGGCCCTCGACGAGGTAGGCGTGCAGCGCGAACCGCAGCTGCGCCATGACCGTCGCGGCGCGCAGCGAGTGGCCCTGCACGTCGCCGATCACGACCGCGACCGTGCCGTCGGGCAGCTCGAGCGCGTCGTAGAAGTCGCCGCCGACGCTCAGCTGCGCGTCCGACGCGCTGTACCGCGCGGCCATCCGGAGCCCGGGCGGCGTCGGCAGGCTGTGCGGGAGCATCGAGCGCTGGAGCGTCAGGGCGATGTGGTGCTCCTGCGCGTACGACCGGAGCGTCCCGATCGCACCGGTCAGGGCCTCGCCCAGCTGCTGGGCGAGATCCGCGTCCTCCGCACCGAGCGGGCCGTCCGGGGTCGCGACCGCGAAGCCGCCGAGGTGCCGCCCGGACGCGTCGAGCAGCGGCGTCACGTGCCAGCCCGTGGCCGGCACCCCCGCACGGTCGAGCATCTCCCGCCACACCCCCGGGGTGTCCTGCGCGGTCCACGTGTAGGGGTGCGCGGCATCGGGCTCGGCCGCGGGCGCGAGCAGCCGGCCACGGACCGCTGTCCGGCCCGGTCCGGGGCTCACGACCCGTGTCGCCATGCCGTCGGACGCCGTCGCGACGACCACGACCGCGGCACCGAAGACGGTCGCCGCGCCCTGCGCGGCCGCGGCGACGAGGTCGTCGAGCGAGCGGGCCGACCCGAGCGGCACGACCGCGGCCGTGAGGTCGGCGAGACGCCGCGCGTGCTCGGTGATCCCGCGCCGCGCGGCGTGCGACCGGCACAGCCCGGCGACCGTCGCGAGGAACTCGTCGCGGTCGAGCGGCTCGACCAGGTACGCGTCGGCACCGCGCTGCAGGCCCGACGTGCGGGAGCGGGCGTCGATGCTGGTCGCCGACACGTGCACGACCGGGACGGCGGTCGTCGCGTCGGCCTTGATGACCTGCAGGACGTCGAGGCCCGACATGTCGGGGAGGTTCACGTCGAGGACCACCGCGTCGTGACCGGCGACCGCGTCGAGAGCGTCGCGGCCGGTCGCCGCCTCGGTGACCTGGTAGCCCGCGCGGCGCAGCCAGCTCGCCATGACGTACCGGTGCGCCTCGGTGTCGTCGACGACGAGCACGCGGGAGCCTGAGTCGCTCACGGCTCCACCCTCGTGCCTGCAGCGCGCGCGAGCACCTCCGTGAGGCCGTCCGCGTCGAGCGCGGCCTTCGCGACGAACGGCACGTCCGTGACCGGCGGCTCGTCGAGCGTCGACATGAGCACGACGGGCAGCGTCCCCCAGCGGGCGTCCGACCGGAGCGCGTGCAGCGCCGTGACCCCGTCGACGCCCGGCATGCGGACGTCCATGAGCACGACGTCGGCCGCACCCGCGGCGAGCACGTCGAGCGCCTCGGCCCCGTCGCGCGCCTCGACGACCTCCGCCGCCGACGGCGCGAGGAGCCCGCGCACGACGGCTCGCGCCGCGTCGTCGTCGTCGACGACGAGCACACGACCGAGCGTCGGTGCGGTCGTGCGCTCGAGCGTGAGCGTGAACGTGCTGCCCTCGCCCACGACGCTCGCGACGTCGAGGGACCCGCCGAGCGCCTCGGCGACCCGTCGCGCGTACGGCAGGCCGAGGCCTGTGCCCTTCGCGGACGGCTGGAGCCGGTTGGGCACCTGGAAGAACTCCTCGAACACCGTGTCGAGGTGCTCCGCGGGGATGCCGATGCCCGTGTCCCGGACCGTGACCACGACGACGCCGTCCTCGGGCACGGCGACCGCGACGTCGACCGACCCCGCGTCGGTGAACTTCGCCGCGTTCGTCAGGAGGTTGCGCAGCACGCGGCCGAGCAGCTCGGCGTCCGTGTGGAGCTCGACGCCCGACGGGACGTCGAGACGCATCCCGACGCCCGGCCGCAGGAGCGGGCGCACGGTGCCCTCGAGGTCCGCGAGCAGCACGGCCAGGTCGACGCGTGCGCGGTGCACGTGCTGGCGGCCGGACTCGGCGCGCGCCAGGTCGAGCAGCTCGTTGACCATGCCGAGCAGCGCCCGCGCGCTGGAGTCGAGGTACCCGACCTGGATGCGCTGGTCCTCGTCGAGCGTGCCGTCGGCGAGCAGCGACGCGAGCCCGAGGATCGAGTTGACCGGCGCACGCAGCTCGTGGCTCACGCTGCGCAGGAAGCGCGTCTTCGCGTCGTTCGCGGCCGCGAGCTGGCGGCCACGCTCGTCGAGCTCGGCGTACAGCGCGACGACGCCGCTGTTGGTCTCCTCGAGCTCGTCGGAGAGCTGGGAGTACATGGCCATGACGCCGCGGTTGGTCTCCTCGAGCTCCTCGTTGGCGCGCACGAGGTCCTGCTCACGGGCGGCGAGCGCCTCGAGCGCACGGACGAGCTCGGTGTTCTGCACGCGCAGCTCGTCGAGCGCGTCGGCGGCGCGCGGGCGCGACAGGGACGCGCGGACGTCGTCGAGCCGTGCGGGCGACAGCGCGCGGGCGTCGGGCAGGACCTTGCGCAGGACGACCACGCGCGTGCCGTCGACCTCGGCGGCGACGTCCACGCCGTCGACGAGCCGCTGCGCCGCCGCGACACCCGTCACGTCGCCGCGCGCGTCGCGACGGGCCGGACGTCCGCTGACGCGGACCACGAGCTCGGGCGCGGTCGACGACCCGCCGACCTCGAGCACCGCGCGACCGCCCTCGCCACCGACGACCTCGCGGCCCACCTCGGAGAGCGCGGTCGCGAGGCGCACCTGGTCCTGGCCGTCGAGCCCGAGCAGCCCGCCCGCCTCGCGGCCGACCTGGCGCAGCAGCACGACGTCGCCGTCCGTGACGAGGTCGACGGCACCGAGCCGGCGCACCGTCGGGCCGGACGTCATGCGGGGACCGCCGGGGTGGTCCGGGCGACCACGACGCTCGCGTCGTCACGCCGCACACCGAAGTCGCGCAGCAGCACGGCCGCCACGACGAGCGAGGTGCGGGCGAGCAGGCCGGGGTACGCGCCGAGGTCCTGCCGGTCGGTCAGGCCGTCGCTGTGGAGCACGACGGCCGCACCGGGCGGGAGCGGGTAGACGGCCTCGCGGAGCGTGCGCGCCTGCGCGCCGGCGATCCCGGGGTGGCTGATCATGCCCCGTCGGGTCACGCCGTCGAGCACGACGCCCGCGATGTTGCCGACTCCCGCGTACCGCACCTCGTCCGCGTCGAGCCGGGCGACCGCGACCGCGGCACCGCGCGTGCCGGACAGCGCACGGTGGACGGCGGTCAGCAACGCGAGCGGCCCGCCGACGGGCGCACCGCGGAAGGCGCGCACCGCCTCCGAGCTCGCTGCGGCCGCGAGCGGGCCGTGCCCGAGCCCGTCGGCCAGCATGACGGTGAGGACGCCGTCGTCGTTGCGGATCGCGTACGCGTCGCCGCACACCTCCTGCCCCGTCATCGGCCGGGTGATGCCGACGGCGGCGGGGACACCCGGGTGCGCGGCGCGCTCGGCGGCGAAGGCGGCGGCGACGACCGTGCCGGACGCCGGGCGGGACCAGATGTCGAACGACGTCGCGAGCCGCGACAGCGTCCCGAGCCCGATGCCGAGGGTCCCCGCCGACGACACGCCGTCGGTGAGGGACGCGGCGACGTTCACCATGCCGGGGCCCGAGTCGACGGCCACCGCCTCGACGACGGGACCCGACGTCGCGTGCCGCACACGCAGCAGGAGCGAGCCGGAGCCCGCGTGGTTGATCTGGTTCGCGGTGAGCTCGGCGACGACGAGCGCGATCTCGCCGGCCCGCTGCTCCGACATGCCCACGCGCCGCGCGAGCGACGCGGCGCCACGCCGCGCGGTCCCGGTCGCGCTCACGTGGTCGACCGTGAACCAGGCGACGTCCTCGACGGTGCCGTCCGCGCTCACCGCGACCACGAGGCGATCACCACACGAGTGCCACGCCCCGGGCCGGTGTCGATCTCGAAGTGCTCGACGAGCCGGCGCGCGCCCGACAGGCCGAGCCCCAGGCCGCTGCCGCTCGTCCACCCGTCCGTCATCGCGAGGTCGAGGTCCGGGATGCCGGGGCCGTCGTCGCGGAACTCCACGCGGACGCCCGTGCGCCGCCCGTTCGCCTCCACGGACAGCACCGCCTCGCCGCCGCCGCCGTAGATGAGGGTGTTGCGCGCCAGCTCGCTCGCGGCCGTGACGAGCTTCGTCTGGTCGACGAGAGACAGCCGCGCGCCCTGCGCGAGCCCGCGGACGGCCTGACGCACGCGGACGACGTCGCCGTCGGACGTGATCGCGAGGCGCTCGGACGTCGCCGGGTCGGCTGTCACGCGGGCTCGTCGGGGGCGAGCTCGAGGATCAGCGACTCGGGCGCGTCCTCCTCCGCAGGCTGCAGCAGGCGCAGGCCCTTCTCGACGTCGAGCGCGGTCCGCACGCCGTCGAACGAGAGGCCGAGCTCGACCATCGTGATCGCGACCGCGGGACGCATGCCGACGACGACGGTGGTCGCGTCGAGCACGCGCGAGATCCCGGCGATCGACGACAGCATGCGACCGATGAAGCTGTCGACGATCTCGAGCCCGGAGATGTCGATGAGGACGCCGCGGGCACCGGTCTGCGTGATCCGCTCGGCGAGGTCCTCCTGCAGCTGCAGGGCCGACTGGTCCTGCAGGTCGACCTGGATCGAGACCAGCAGGGTCGAGCCGATCTTGAGGATCGGGACGCTGTCCATCACGCCCCCGCGACCGCGCCGGCCGCGCCTGCGGTGCGCGCGCTGCCGTTGGCCCGCAGGGCCGCGACGAGCGCGTCGGCGAGCGTCGCCTTGGTGCGGATGTCGCCGAACTCGATGCCGAGCGCGACGATCGTCTGCGCGATCTGCGGGCGGATGCCGCTGATCGTGCACTCGGCGCCCATGAGGCGCGCCGCGACGACCGTCTTGAGCAGGTGCTGCGCGACCTGCGTGTCGACGGCCGGGACGCCCGTGATGTCGATGATCGCGTGCTCGGAGCCCGTGTCGACGAGCGTCTGGAGCAGCTTCTCCATGACGACCTGGGTGCGGGCCGAGTCGAGCGTGCCGACGAGCGGCACCGCCACGACGCCCTCCCAGAGCTTCACGACCGGGGTCGACAGCTCGAGGAGCTGCTCGGCCTGCTCGCTGATGATGCCCTCGCGCGCGGCGGCGAACGACTCGAACGTGAACAGGCCGAGGTCGTCGACGAGGCGCAGCAGGCCGGTCACGTCCGCGACGCTCTCGGCGTCGCCGCGCCCGACGACCGCGTACAGGCCCTCCTTGAGCGCGAAGACGCCCACGGCGGTCTCGCGCGGCGTGAAGCCCAGGCGCGCGCGCGTCGCGGACAGCTCGCTCAGCAGGCTGCGCAGCGAGTCGAACGCCGGGTCGTCGAGCTGCTCGCCGCCCGCGCGCAGGCCGTCGACGAGCGCGTCGAAGATGTCGCGCTGCTCGCGCTCGGCCTCGGCGCGCGTGATGCGTCCGCGCAGCTCCGTGACGACGCGGTCGAGCCAGGCGGCGCCGATGTCTTCGCGCCGGTCCTGGAGGATCGCGGCGAGGCGGGCGGCGTCGGCTGCGGGCATGCGGGGCTCCGATCGGGGACGAGGTCGCGGCCCGGGGACGGGCGCGCGGCGGCGGCGCCGTGACTCTACAGCGCCCGCTCAGGGCCCACCGGGAAGGCGGGCGGTGTCCCTCGTTCGGCTGCGCGCACGAATCGGCAGGTCAGGCGGTACGGCCGACGAGCCAGGCCCGCGCGGTCCGCGGAGGGACGTCGACGGTCATCTGCCCGTGCTCGACCCGCGTCGCCGCGCAGTCGTCGGGAGTGTCCGTCAGCACGTCACAGTAGTCGCCGTCGGCCAGTCGGGTGACCAACGCGGCCTCCAGCGGCCCGTCGCCCGCGTTGACGACGACGAGCCCGCGGTCCCCGCGCCCGAGCGCGACCGCGTCCCCCTGCGGCGGCCCGGCGTCGCGGTCGGAGAAGGCGTACCCGGAGTGCACCAGCGGGATGCCGTAGGTGCCGAGGTCGAGCGCGACGGACGGCGAGCCGCCGCCGAGCGCACCGGCGAGGCCTTCGGCGGAGGCGAGCTCGAGGAAAGGGCCGGTGCCGAGGCCCTGCTCCGGGGTGACGGGCTCGCCGGCGCCGCGGAGGACCTCCTGCACGATCCCGGTGCCCGCGGGCAGCGGGCAGCAGTGGACGTCCGCAGGGCCGAACCGTCGAGCAGGCTGCAACGTGTTGCAGCAAGCCTTGGTCACGCCTCACCCTCGCGTTGCCGTCCGCCTACGCTGACCAGGTGCCGCGCGTCCTCGTCACCGGTCCTGCCTCGTGGAACACCACGATCCGTCTGCCGTCCCTGCCCGAGCCCCGCAGCGCCACGGTCTTCGCGTCCGCGGCCCACGACGGGCTCGGCGGGACCTCGGCCGGCAAGGCCCTCACGCTCGCCGCGCTGGGGCTCGACGTCACGCTCCGCACCGTCCTCGGCGACGACGACCTCGCCACCGGCGTCCGCGCCGCGCTCGCGCACCCGCGCCTCACGCTGCACGTCGAGGACGCCGCCGACGGCCGGACCGAGCGCCACGTCAACGTGCTCGCCGACGACGGCGCACGCCTCTCGCTCTACCTCGCGCTCCCGACGCCGGCACGCCCCGTCGAGCCCGTCCCGGCCGACGTCCGCAGCCTGCTCGACGGCGCCTCCGCGGCCGTCGTCGACCTCGCGGACCACAGCCGCCCCGTCCTGGCCGCCGCGCGCGACGCCGGGGTCCCCCTCTGGTGCGACGTGCACGACGACGACGGGACCGCCGGCTACGCACGACCGTTCGCCGAGACTGCCGACGTGCTGCTCGTGAGCGCCGACCGCCTCGACGACCCGGCCGCGTACCTCGACGCCGCCGTCCGCCGGGGTGCGCGCCTCGCGGTGTGCACCGCGGGCCCGCGGGGCGCGCTCGCTCGCGATGCCGACGGCTGGTGGGACGTGCCGGCCGCACCCGTCGACCACGTCGTCGACACCGACGGTGCGGGCGACGCGTTCCTCGCCGGGCTGCTGCGCGCGACCCTCGACGGACTGCCGCACCCCGTCGCCCTCGCGCACGCCTCGGCGTGCGGTGCGCTCGCCGTCGGCACGCCTGGCGTCGGTGCGACGTCGGCGACGCGCGAGGCGGTCGCGGCGCTGGCCGCGCGCGTGGACGTCCGGGCGCGCTGACGCCCTCAGACCACGGGGCGCTCGCGCCCACCGCCGTCGAGGTCGCGCTGCCACATCCCCAGCACGCCCGTCGGGGTGAAGCCCAGCGCGACGTTGATCGCGAGCATGTGGTCGTTCTCCTGGGCGTTCCAGGTGTGCAGGCGCCGCAGCCCCGGCCACAGGTCCTCCAGTCGCAGGAGCTGCGCGGTCTTCACGAGCATCCCCAGCCGGTGACCCCGGTGGGCCGCGACGACCAGCGTGTCCTGCTGGTAGGCGACCTCCGGCAGCGTCGGCGGCCACTCGACCACGGTGAACGCGACGAGGTCACCGCTCGGGACGTGCTGCGCCGCGACGACGGCTGCGACGCGCCCCTGCTCGACGACCTCCCGGTCGTGCGCGCGCACGCGCTCGGCGTCCCACGGCTCCTCCTCGACCTGCAGGTCGGCCGTCGGGACGTCCGTGCTCATCCGGGTCCGCAGCACGGCCATCTGGTCGAGGTGCGCATCGGGAGTCGGACCGGTCCACGCGACGAGGCGGTAGGCGTCACCGGCGGCGCGCGCGGCGTCGTCGTGCGCCCGTCGGACCACGGCACGGCGCTCGTCGTCGAGCGGGAACGCGAACGTGCTGAACCGTTCGACCTGCTCGAGCCCGTACCCGCGCGCCGCCGCGAGCCGCGTCGCGGCGTCGAGGGCCGGGACCGCGCCCGTGCCGCTGCGCGACACCGCCGTGGGCGTGCCGTCCGCGGGCGCACGGTGGGTGCTCATGACGATGAGCGTCCGCCGGCCCTCCGCGCGCGCGGCCGCCTCGACCGCGTCGAGCAGCGCCGTGCCGACCCCACGCCCCCGCACGTCCGGCCGCACCCACGACTCCGCGACGGCGAGGTGCGGGTTGTCCTGCGTCGGCACGTTGACGAGCGCCGCACCCACGACCGCGTCCGCCTCGTGGCGTGCGCCGTCGGCGGTCGCGACGAGCAGCGTCGAGCGCTCGTACGGCCGCTCGCGCAGCAGGGCCGCGACCTCCGGGGCCTGCCATGCCGCGTCCGGGTACCCGAAGAGCGAACGGTGCGTGTCGGCGTGGGCACGGGACGCGCCCGTGACCGCCCACATCGCGGCGTCGTCAGGTGTCGCGGGCGCCGTCGCCCGGTGCACGGTCCAAGGAGCCATGCGCTCCAGGGTGCCGTGCCGCGGGCCCGCACGTCACGGTGCGCACGACGCGGCCGCCCACCGGGGTCAGCCGCCCGAGACGCTCAGCTCGGCCTCGTGCAGGTCGCGGCGGAAGTCCTCCGACAGCTCGCGCGAGTCGAGCCAGCCGTACGGGAGGATCGGGCGCTTCGGCGACCCGGCCCGCCCGCGCTGCCCCTCGGCGGCCTCGCCCGGGTACGGCTGGTCGAGGTCGAGCGCGGCGAGCTTGTCGTCGAGGTCGGCCATCGACGTCACGAGCCCGAGCCCGGCACGCGCCTCGCCACCGACGACGTAGCCCTTGAAGTACCAGGCCATGTGCTTGCGCATCTCGCGCAGCGCCTTGCCCTCGTCGCCGAAGTGCTCGACCATCAGCTCGGCGTGCCGCCGCACCACGTGCGCGACCTCCCCGAGGCCCGGCCGGATGCGCTCGTCGGAGCCCGCGAACGCCGCCGCGAGGTCCGCGAACAGCCACGGACGCCCCTGGCAGCCGCGCCCGACGACGACGCCGTCGCAGCCGGTGTGCGCGACCATCGCGAGCGCGTCCTCGGCGGACCAGATGTCGCCGTTGCCCAGCACGGGGATGTCGGTCACGGCCTGCTTGAGCGTCGCGATCGCGTCCCAGTCGGCCGTGCCCGAGTAGTAGTCGGCGGCCGTGCGGCCGTGCAGTGAGACCGCGGCGACGCCCGCGTCCTGCGCGGTGAGCCCCGCCTCGACGTACGTGAGGTGGTCCTCGTCGATGCCCTTGCGCATCTTCACCGTGACGGGCACGCCCGCGGGGCGCGCGGCGTCGACGGCGGCACGCACGATCGCCGAGAAGAGGTCCCGCTTCCAGGGCAGCACCGCTCCCCCGCCGCGACGCGTCACCTTGGGGACCGGGCAGCCGAAGTTGAGGTCGACGTGGTCGGCGAGGTCCTCCTCGACGAGCATCCGGACCGCCGCGGCGACGGTCGCGGGGTCCACGCCGTACACCTGCACGGACCGCGGGACCTCGTCGGGCTCGAACGAGATGATGCGGAACGACTCGGGGCTGCGCTCGACCAGCGCGCGGCTCGTCACCATCTCGGCGACGTAGAGGCCCGCGCCGGACTCGCGGCACAGCCGCCGGAACGCGGCGTTGGTCACGCCGGCCATCGGGGCGAGCACCACCGGGGTGTCGACGGTGATCGGCCCGATGCGCAGCGGCGGCAGCACCGCGCCGGCGCCGGGGCGCGCGGGAGCCGCGGGTGTCGTCGTGGTCATCGGGCCATTGTCGCACCGGCGGCACGGGACCCGGCGTCCGGGCGCGACGCACGACCCCGCGGGAGCGCTGCGGCCCGCCGGCACCGGGCGCCGGGCGGCGTCCGTCGGGCCAGCAGCCAGCCGTTCTCCGGCGCGACGCCCGCCGGCGCGAGGCATCGGGCGGCCTCCGTCAGGCCAGCAGCCAGCCGTTCTCCTGCGCGATCCGCACGGCCTCGGCCCGGGTGCGGCCGCCCGTCTTGCCCATCGCGGCCGACAGGTAGTTGCGGACCGTGCCCTCGGACAGGAACGTCGCACGCGCGATGTCCGCGACCGTGCCCCCGCCGGCCGCCGCGACGAGCACGTCGCGCTCGCGCTCGGTCAGCGGGCTGCTGCCGACCGCGAGCGACTCGACCGCGAGGTCGGGGTCCACGACGCGCAAGCCGCGGTGGACCCGGCGCACCGCGTCGGCGAGCTGCTCGGCGGGCGTGTCCTTGACGACGAACCCGCTGGCGCCGGCGTCGAGCGCGCGGCGCAGGTAGCCGGGCCGCCCGAAGGTCGTCACGACGAGCGACCGGCACGTCGGCAGCCGGCGGCGCAGCTCGGCGGCGGCCGTGATGCCGTCCAGACCGGGCATCTCGACGTCGAGCAGCGCGACGTCCGCGCGCGCGTCGCGGGCGGCGGCCAGCACCTCGTCGCCACGACCGACCTGCGCCACGACGGTGAGGTCCGGCTCGAGGTCGAGCAGCGCCGCGAGCGCGCCGCGCACCAGGGCCTGGTCGTCGGCGAGCAGCAGCCGGATCGGGTCCGTCATCGAGCGGTGCTCCCCTGGGTCGTCACGAGCAGGCGGTAGCCGCCGAGCGGGCCGCGCGTCGCCTCGACGCGGGCGCCGGAGCGGCGCGCACGCTCCGCGAGCCCGTGCAGCCCGTTGCCGGGACGCCCGTCGACCGGTCCCGCACCGTCGTCGTCGACCGTGAGCGTGTCCGCGGTGATCCCGACCCGCACGCACGTCGCGCCCGAGTGCCGGAGCACGTTCGTCGTGCCCTCGCGCACCGCCCACGCGAACAGCACGCGCAGGTCGTCGGGCACGTCGTCGACGGCGCCCGGGACCTCCGCCTCGATCCCGGCGGCGTCGAACGCCTGCCGCGCGCCGGCGAGCTCGCCCGCGAGCGTGACCGCGCGCGTCGCCGTGACCATGCCGCGGACGTCCGCGAGCGCCGATCGGGCGAGCTGCTGCACCTCGAGCATCTCGGCGCGTGCCCGCTCGCCGTCGACGTCGAACATCCGCGCGGCGAGCTCCGCCTTGACCGAGATCACCGTGAGGCTGTGCCCGAGGATGTCGTGCATGTCGCGCGCGATCCGCTCCCGCTCGCGCTCGACGGCGAGCACCGCGACCTCGTCGCGCGCGAGCTGCAGCTGACGGTTGCGCTGGACGAGCTGCGTGAAGCCGAAGACGGCGACGGTCGCGAGCACGATGGACAGCACCAGGTCGTCGATGGTCTCCCAGCCGGCCACGACCCGCGGCACCACCATCGCCAGGACGACCATGCCCAGCGCGACGGCGAGCGCGCGCAGGTCCCGCAGGAGGAAGACCGCGCTCACGCTCACGAACACGAGACCGACGAGACCGTCCTGCTCCGCCGCCACGCACGCGAGCGCGACGAGGGCGAGCTGACCGCCGAGGAACGCGAACGCCCGTCCGGTCGCCATCCGCTCGCCGCGGGGCCCGGCGTGGGTGAGCACGACCCACACGAAGGTCAGGGACAGGAGCGCGATCGCGACGAGGGACACGACGCGGGCCGGTCCGGGCGGGCTGTCCCACGCCGACTGCCAGGGCTGCAGGAGGAAGACGGCCCAGACGACACCCATCGTGGGACCGACGACACGCATGACCCGGTGCGTGCGGCTCGCCAGCGGGTTCTGGGGCTCGCCCGACGCGTCCGGCACCCCCACCGACCACAGACCCTCCCGCAGCGCCCAGTGCTGGGGGCCGAAGGGTCCCCACCGTCCGTGCGCCCGTGCGGGCCGCTCGTCGTCCGGTCGGGTGGTGCCGCTCACGGCGCCCACCGTACCGAGCCGACGAGCGGCCCCCGGGGCGGGTCCGGACGTCACACGCGCGCCGTGTCGAGGCGGAACCGCCACACGGCACCGCCGACGAACACCGCGGCCCACGCGACGACGTTGACGACGGCCCACACGCTCACGTCGCCCCCCGTGAGCGGCGCGCGCACGATCTCCGCGAGGCCGTACGTCGGGATGAAGCGCGCGATCGTCGCGAACACGCCGTCCCCGAGCGGCATGAACAGCCCGCCCGCGAACGCCAGCAGCGCGAGCACCGGGCCGAGCACCTGCATGACGTTCTCCGCCGGGAGCAGGTAGCCCATGAAGAGGCCGAACGCGGCGAACACCGCCGAGCCCGCCCACGCGAGCACGACCGACCAGACGAGCGCGGAGCCGCTGATCTCGGCGCCGCGGGCGAGCCCGGCGACGAGCGTCACGAGGATCGACGCGAGGCCCAGCACCATCGCGACCGCGACCTTGGTCAGCACGTAGGCGGCGGGCCGCAGCGGCGTGAGCCGGAGCTGCCGGCTCCACCCCTGTGCACGCTCGATCGACACGCTCGCGCCGCCGCTCGTGGTCGCGAGGATCGCGCCGTACAGGGCCATCGAGAGCATGACGTACGCGGTGACGTTGCCGTTGCCGACCGACTGGTCGAGGTACGCGCGCTGCGTCCCGAACAGCAGGAAGAACACCGGCGGCATGACGAGCGTGAAGATCACCGTGCGGCGGTTGCGCAGCAGACGTCGCAGCTCCGTGCGCAGGTAGACGGGCTGCAGCAGGCGGGCCCGCGGACGGGCGGCGACCGCGGCGGGCGCGGCCTTCGTGGTGGTGAGCGTGCTCATCGGGTGCTCCCGGAGGTCGTCGTGGCGGTGGTGTCACCGGTGAGGGCGAGGAACGCGTCCTCGAGGCCGAGCGCGGTGATCTCGACCTCGGTCGCGTCGGTGCGCGTGAGCAGGTGACGCGCGAGGTCGTCGGAGGCGGTCGTGCGCAGCAGCACGCGGTCGCCGCGGTGCTCGACGTCGGTCACGCCGGGCAGCGTCGCGAGCGCGTCGTCGGACGGCGCACCGCCGCGGAACGCGGCCGAGACGACGCGTCCCGACGCGAGCGCCTTGACCTGCGCGGCCGACCCGTCGGCGACGACGCGGCCGTGGCTCACCAGGACGACGCGGTCCGCGTACGCGTCCGCCTCCTCGAGGTAGTGCGTCGCGAACACGATCGTGCGGCCGCGCGCCGCGTCGGCGCGGATCGCGTTCCAGAAGTCGCGACGCCCGCCCACGTCCATGCCCGTCGTCGGCTCGTCCAGGATCAGCAGGTCGGGGTCGGGCAGCAGCGCCAGGCCGAACCGCAGGCGCTGCTGCTGACCGCCCGAGCACGACCCCACGCGACGGTCGGCCGCATCGGTGAGGCCCGCGCGCACGAGCACGTCGTCGACGTCGTGCGTCGAGCCGAAGAACGACGCGGTCAGCGCGAGCGTCTCGCGGACCGTCAGGTCCTTGAGCAGGCCGCCGGTCTGCATGACGGCGGACACGCGGCCCGCGGCGATCGCGGCGGCGGGGTCCAGCCCCAGCACGCGCACGCTGCCCTCGTCGGGCCGGGCCAGCCCGAGGACCATGTCGATCGTCGTCGTCTTGCCGGCCCCGTTCGGGCCGAGGAACGCGACGACCTCGCCGGGGCGGATCGTGAGGTCGAGGCCGTCGACCGCGCGGACCGTGCCCGCGGACGACGTGAACGACTTGCGCAGGCCGCGCAGCTCGAGCGCGGGCGGCACCGCACCGCTCGGTGCGGGCGTCGGGATGGCGTCGGTGGTGGTCATGACGACGATCGTTCCGCGGCCGCACGGCGCGGACCCCGGCCGCCCGTCACCACCTCGGCATGACGGATGTCATGCGCCGGCCCCCGCAGAGCACAGGGACGTCGCCGCACGTCAGGTCGCCGAACAGGCGCCGGTCGACTCCCTCCGCCGCTACCGTGAGGCCGTGCGTCCCGCCCGCGGCCGTCACGCCGCCTCCGCCGTCGCCGTCGCGGTCGTCCTGCTCGCCGGGTGCGCCCCGACGGGCGAGACGCGCGAGATCGGCCCCGGTCTGGTCGCCGCCGACCCGTCGCCGCCCCCGGTCACCGAGAGCGGCGCCGAGGACCGTGCCACGCATGACGCGGGCGACACCGGAGTGATCGGGCCGGGCGTCGTCGCTGCGGAAGCCGCGGACGGGCCGGTGGTCGAGCAGCTCGACCTCGGCGTCGTGCGCGGCGTCCACCTCACCCTGCGGCCCACGTCCGACGGCGCCGAGGTGGTCGACGCGTCCGGCACCGTCGTCGTCGGCCCGACCGCCGCCCGCGACGACGCCCCCGGGACGGTCGGGGCGACCGGCGTCGTCGGGGGTGAAGCGCTCGTCCAGGTCGGGACGGTGCCCGACCGGTTCGGCGACGGCCGCGTCTTCTACACGGTGCTCAGCGGCCTCGGGCGCGGCACGCACGCGTTCGAGGTCCCGACATTCCGGCTGCCGGGCGACGACCGCTCCTGGTACGTCGTCGTCGTCCCGGACCTGCGTGGTTCAGGACTGGCCGATACGACGAGCGGGATCGCGTTCGCGGGCGCGGACGGCGTCCTCGGGTGCGCGAGCAGCGACGTCCCGCGCGAGTGCGGCATCGGCGACGAGGAGGTCGCCGACGTCGAGCTCCTGCTGCGACAGCCGCCGGCGTGACCGTCGTCGGGGCGGCGCGTCGTCCGTCCGACGACCGCCCCGACGAGACGCGCGGTGCGGTCAGGCGCCGATCAGGTGCTGCGCGAGGTAGCCGGCGACCTTGTCGAGCGCGACGCGCTCCTGCGTCATGTCGTCGCGGTGCCGGATCGTCACGGCCTGGTCCTCGAGCGTGTCGAAGTCGACCGTGATGCAGAACGGCGTGCCGATCTCGTCCTGGCGGCGGTAGCGACGACCGATCGCCTGAGCGTCGTCGAAGTCGACGTTCCAGTGCTGGCGGAGCTCGGCGGCCAGGTCGCGGGCCTTCGGGGAGAGCTGCTCGTTGCGGGACAGCGGGAGGACCGCGGCCTTGACCGGCGCGAGGCGGTGGTCGAGCTTGAGCACGACGCGCTCGTCGACGCCGCCCTTGGTGTTGGGCGCCTGGTCGACGGTGTATGACTCGACGAGGAACGCCATGAGGGAGCGCGTGAGACCCGCGGCGGGCTCGATGACGTACGGCACGTAGCGCTCGTTCTTGGCCTGGTCGAAGTACGACAGGTCCTGGCCGGAGTGCTGCGAGTGCGTCGACAGGTCGAAGTCCGTGCGGTTCGCGATGCCCTCGAGCTCGCCCCACTCGCTGCCCTGGAAGCCGAACCGGTACTCGATGTCGACGGTGCGCTTCGAGTAGTGCGAGAGCTTCTCGGCGGGGTGCTCGTAGAGGCGCAGGTTGTCGCGGCTGATGCCGAGGTCGACGTACCAGTCGGTACGCGTGTCGATCCAGTACTGGTGCCAGGTCTCGTCGGTGCCGGGCTCGACGAAGAACTCCATCTCCATCTGCTCGAACTCGCGCGTCCGGAAGATGAAGTTGCCGGGCGTGATCTCGTTGCGGAAGGACTTGCCGATCTGGCCGATGCCGAAGGGCGGCTTCTTGCGCGACGCGGTGAGCACGTTCTGGAAGTTCACGAAGATGCCCTGCGCGGTCTCGGGCCGCAGGTAGTGCAGGCCGGACTCGTCCTCGACGGGGCCGAGGTACGTCTTGAGCATCATGTTGAAGTCGCGCGGCTCGGTCCACTGGCCGCGCGTGCCGCAGTTCGGGCACGCGATCTCGGCGAGGCCGCCCTCGGGCGCGCGGCCCTTGCGCTCCTCGAACTCCTCGATCATCTGGTCCTCGCGGAACCGCTTGTGGCACGAGAGGCACTCGGTGAGCGGGTCGGTGAAGACGCCGACGTGACCCGACGCGACCCACACCTGGCGGGGCAGGATCACGGACGAGTCGAGGCCGACGATGTCGTCGCGGCGCGTGACCATCGCGCGCCACCACTGGCGCTTGATGTTCTCCTTGAGCTCGACGCCGAGCGGGCCGTAGTCCCACGCGGAGCGCGTGCCCCCGTAGATCTCACCGCTGGGGAACACGAAGCCACGGCGCTTGGCCAGGGAGACGACGGCGTCCAGACGGGAAGGTGCGGCCACGGGCGATCACTCCAGTGCGTGAGGCGCCCACGGCTGGGTGTCGCGGGCGGTGGGGGCCGTGGCGGGTGCCACGGCAGGCGAGCCCCCAGGCTACCGGCCCAGGAGCGACGCGCCGCACGGCGTTTTTGACAACGGTTCTCGTCCAACTGAGAATGATCGTCATGCTCTTCGCCCGCCCCCGGCGCCCCCTGCTCCTCGTGCCCGCCCTCACGCTGCCCGCACTGCTCGCCGGGTGCGGGACCACCGCCGCGGCGGACGACGACACCGTGCACGTCCTCGCGTCGTTCTACCCGCTGCAGATGGTCGCGCAGCAGGTCGGCGGTGACCGCGTGAGCGTCGAGTCGCTGACTCCGCCCGGCGCCGAGCCGCACGACGTCGAGCTCTCCCCCGCCCAGGTGTCGCACCTCGACACCGCCGACCTCGTCGTCTACCTGTCCGGCTTCCAGGCCGCGGTCGACGACGCCGTCGCGCAGACCGCGCCCGCGCACGTGCTCGACGCCGCCGACGTCACGCCGCTGATGTCCGACGAGGGCCACGAGCACGAGCACGAGGAGGGCGACGACCACGACCACGGCGGCCTCGACCCGCACTTCTGGCTCGACCCGTCGCGCATGCCGGCCGTCGCCGACGCCGTCGCCGAGCAGCTGACGGAGCTCGACCCCGACGGCGCCGAGGAGTACGCCGCCAACGCCGCCGCGCTGTCCGAGCGGTTCGCCGCGCTCGACGAGGCGTACCAGGCCGGGCTCGCGGAGTGCTCGATCCGCACGTTCGTCACGTCGCACACCGCGTTCGGCTACCTCGCCGACCGGTACGACCTGCACGAGGTCGGGATCTCCGGCATCGACCCCGAGGCCGAGCCCTCACCCGCACGCCTCGCCGAGGTGTCCGACGTCGTCGAGCAGGAGGGCGTCACGACGATCTTCTTCGAGACGCTGGTGAGCCCCAAGGTCGCCGAGACGCTCGCCGCCGACCTCGGCGTCGACACCGCCGTGCTCGACCCGATCGAGGGGCTCGCCGACGAGGACGCGGACTACTTCTCCGTCGCCGAGGACAACCTCGAGGCCCTGCGCGTGGCATTGTCCTGCTCGTGACCCTCGGCACCACCCCACCGCTCGCCGTCGAGGCGACGGGCCTCGACGTCACGCTCGGCGGCCGCCGCATCCTGGCCGGCGTCGACCTCGCGGTCGAGCCCGGTCAGGTGCTCGCGCTGCTCGGCGCCAACGGGTCCGGCAAGTCGACGCTCGTCCGCGCGCTGCTGGGCGTCGTCCCGACCAGCGCGGGCAGCGTCCGGCTGTTCGGCGCACCGCTCGGCCCGTCCGCCCCGTGGCACCGCGTCGGCTACGTCCCGCAGCGCATGCCCGCCGCGTCCGGCATGCCCGCGACCGCGCTCGAGGTCGTGACGTCCGGCCTGCTGCACGGCCGCCGGCTGCGCCCCGCGCACGGGGGCCGCCGCCGCGCGCTCGCCGCGCTCGAGTCCGTCGGGCTCGCGGACCGCGCCCACCGACGCGTCCAGGAGATGTCCGGCGGGCAGCAGCAGCGCGTCCTCATCGCCCGCGCGCTCGTCCGCGACCCCGACCTGCTCGTGCTCGACGAGCCGACGTCGGGCATCGACATCCCCACGCAGGCGACCTTCGTCGACACCGTCGCACGGCTGCACACGGCCGGCACGACCGTCGTCGTCATCCTCCACGAGCTCGGTCCGTTCGCCGGGCTCATCCAGCGGGCCGTCGTCCTGCGGCACGGACGCGTCGCGCACGACGGGCCCCCGCCCGCCGCGCGGCCCGAGCACGCGCACGCCGACCACGACCACACGCACGCGCACCCCGACCCCGAGCCGCCGCCGACCGGCCCCACGATCACCGTGGAGGTGACCCCGTGACCTGGGACCTGGTCGTCGAGATGCTCACGTCGCCGCTCATGCAGCGCGCACTGCTCGCCGCCGTGCTCGTCGGTGCCGCCGCACCCGTCGTCGGGACGTTCCTCGTGCAGCGACGCATGGCGCTCATGGGCGACGGGATCGGTCACGTCGCGCTCACCGGTGTCGCGCTCGGGTGGCTCGTCGGGTCCTGGGCCGGCCTCGTCCCGCAGGACGCGCTCGCCGTGCCCGGAGCCGTCGTCGCCGCCGTGGTCGGGTCGGTCGTCATCGAGCTCGTCCGCGAGCGCGGCCGCACCAGCGGCGACCTCGCGCTCGCGCTCATGTTCTACGGCGGCATCGCGGGCGGCGTGCTGCTCATCAAGGTCGCCGGCGGCACCAACGCGAACCTCATCAGCTACCTGTTCGGCTCGATCTCGACCGTGTCGACCACCGACCTGTGGTGGACCGTCGCGCTCGCCGCTCTCGTGCTCGGCGTCGGGCTCGGGCTGCGCACCGCGCTGTTCGCGGTGAGCCACGACGAGGAGTTCGCGCGCGCCAGCGGCATGCCCGTGCGGCTCCTGTCGATGCTCGTCGCGACGATCGCCGCGCTCACCGTGACGATCGCGATGCGCGTCGTCGGCCTGCTGCTGGTCAGCGCGCTCATGATCGTGCCCGTCGCGATCGCGCAGCTCTACGCGCGCTCGTTCGCCCGCACCATGACGCTCGCGAGCGTCATCGGGGTCGTCGTCAGCGTCGTCGGCCTCGGTCTCACCTACTGGCAGGACATCCCGCCCGGCGCGACCATCGTCGTCCTCGCGATCGTCGTCTACACCGTCGCCGCCGCCCTGCGCCCCGCGCTCCAGCGGCACCGCCCCGACGACGACCCGCACCCCGACATGGTCGACGACGTGCTCATCGTCGACGACGTGTGCGACGAGCCCGTCCGCACGGTCGCCGCACCGGCCGGCGCCACGCACGCGACGGCCTCGACCCCGACACCGGCCGGCAGGGCCGGGGGCTCCCCACGACCGACCCCCGGGACCGACGACCCGGCCGGTGGCGCGCGCGCGACCTAGGATCGGCGCGTGGACGACGACCCCATCTCGGCGTTCGGGCTCGCGACCGTGCCCGTCGGCATCGCCGTCGTCCTGCTGTTCTTCGTCGTGCTGGCCCGCTCGCACGCGACGTACTGGGCCGGGCGCGGCGTCACACGCGGCGCGCAGTACGTGCACGACTCCGACCGGGGCTTCGCGTGGTGGCGGTCGACGATGGAGCACCTCGAGCGCTGGACCAGCACGCGTGCCGCCCAGCGCGGCCTCGACCTCGTCCGCCGCTGGGGCGCCGTCGCCGTCACGCTCGCGTACCTGACGGTCGGCCTCCAGACGGCGGTCTTCGCGTCGGCCGGGCTCATCCGCATGCGCTACCTGCGGTTCACGCTCGCGTCGATCCCCGGCTCGCTGGCCTGGGCCGTCATCTGGGCGACCGTCGGCTTCGGCGCCGTCTGGGCGGGCGTGCGCCTGTTCGTCGCGTCGCCCGTCGCCGCGATCGCCGTCGTCCTGCTGCTGGCGGTCGCGATCGGCTGGGGTGTGCGACGACGGCTACAACGCAACGCCGCCACCGCGCAGCACGAGCCGGCACACCCGGGTCGGCACGCCGCCGAGAGCGACGCCTGACCCTCGCATCGTCAGGAGGCCGCGTGCTCCTGCGAGACGCAGAACTGGTTGCCGTCGGGGTCCGCGAGGACGACCCACTGGAAGCCCTCGTGCTCGTGCCGCCCGACGAGCGTCGCGCCGTCGCCGAGCAGGCGGTCGACCTCCGCGTCCCGGTCCGCCGCCGCGAGGTCCACGTGCAGGCGGTTCTTGCCGGGCGTCGGGTCCGGCACCTTCTGGAACGCCAGCACCGGTCCCCCGGCCGTCGACGGCAGCACCATGACGTACCAGCCGTCGCTGTCGTCACGCACGGTGCCGCCCGTCTGCCGGGCCCACCAGTCCGCGAGCGTCGTCGCGTCGAGCGTGTCGAAGGTCACCATCGCGGGTCGCAGCGTCATGGCCGGAACCGTAGCGGCCCGGTCCGACATCCCCGCAGGCGAGGGCGGCGCGGACACGGCGCCGGGGCGTCGCACCGCCCGCCCCGCCCGCGCTGGCGCCGGCTCAGGCGGGCGTGCTCCCGGGCTTGTCGACCGCTCCCCCGTACCGACGGTCGCGCCGCGCGTACGTCTCGACCGCGCGCCACAGGTGCCGCCGGTCGACGTCGGGCCACGGCTCGTCCAGGAACACGAGCTCGGCGTACGCCGCCTGCCAGAGCATGAAGTTCGACGTGCGCTGCTCCCCCGACGACCGCAGGAACAGGTCGACGTCGGGCAGGTCGGGCTCGTCGAGGTAGCGCGCGAACGTCTTCTCGTTGATCCGGTCCGGCTTGAGCCGCCCCGCCGCGACCTCGCGCGCGATGGCCTGCGCGGCGTCGGCGATCTCGGCACGACCGCCGTAGTTGACGCACATCGTGAGCGTGCACGTCGTGTTGTCCTTCGTGAGCTGCTCGGCCTCCTCGAGCTCGGAGATCACCGACCGCCACAGCCGCGGGCGGCGGCCCGCCCACCGCACGCGCACGCCCCACGAGTTCATGAGGTCCCGGCGTCGTCGCAGCACGTCGCGGTTGAAGCCCATGAGGAACCGCACCTCGTCGGGCGAGCGCGACCAGTTCTCGGTCGAGAACGCGTACGCGCTCACGTACTCGACGCCGATCTCGATCGCCCCCGCGACGACGTCGAGCAGCGACGCCTCCCCCGCCCGGTGCCCCTCCGTCCGCGGCAGCCCCCGCGCGTTCGCCCACCGCCCGTTGCCGTCCATCACGACGGCCACGTGCTTCGGCACGAACTGCTTCGGGATCGCCGGGGCGCGCTCCCCGGACGGGTGCGGGTACGGGGGCACGGGAGTCGGCACGCCCACATTCTGCCCGTTCGGCAGACCGCGGCGGTGTGGCGTCACCGCCTCCGACCAGCGCGGGCACGGGTCCGGCACAGCCACGGGCGTGCGCCGGACGTCAACGGGACCGTCGGTCGTCGCCGGCGGCGACGGTCAGACGCGCTCGACCAGCGGGAGCGAGCGGAGCTGGCGTTCCAGGTGGAACTGGCAGAACGCGGCGACGAGCCCGTTGCCCTCGCCACGGTGCCGCTCGGCGCTCGCGTCGGCCACCGACCAGTCGCCCGCGAGCAGCGCGGCGAGCAGCACGAACGTCTCGGGTGCGGGGGCGGCGGCTCCGGGCGGACGGCACGCGCCGCAGATGGCACCTCCGGACGCGACCGCGAAGGCGTGGTGCGGGCCCGGCTCGCCGCAGCGCGCGCAGTCGGTGAACGACGGCGCCCAGCCCGCGACCGCGAGCGCGCGCAGCAGGTAGGAGTCGAGCACCAGGCCGGGCGCGTGCTCACGGGTCGCGAGCGCACGGACCGCGCCGACGAGCAGCCAGTACTGCTGCAGCGCGGGCTCGTGCTCGGCCTCGACGAGCCGCTCCGCGGTCTCCAGCATCACGGTGCCCGCGGTGTACAGCGCGTAGTCCTCGCACACCGGGCGTCCATAGGCACCGAGCGTCTCGGCCTGCGTGACGATGTCGAGCGAGCGGCCCGTGGAGAGCTGCACGTCGACGTGCATGAACGGTTCGAGCCGCGACCCGAAGCGCGACGACGTGCGGCGCACGCCCTTGCCGACGGCGCGTACCTTGCCGTGGCTGCGCGTCAGCAGGGTCACGATGCGGTCGGCCTCACCGAGCTTGTGGGTGCGCAGCACGATCGCCTCGTCGCGGTAGAGGCTCACCGGGCCATTCTCCCCCGCGGGTCCGACACGACGCGCGCAGGGCCGCCCGGACGCGCCGGACGGCCCTGCTGCGTCGCTCGGGCGACGGGCGCGATCAGCGCTCGTACCGGTTGACCGCCGAGATGATCGCCTTGAGCGACGCCGTCGTGATCGACGGGTCGATGCCGACGCCCCACAGGATCTGCTCGCCGATCGCGCACTCGACGTAGGCCGCGGCCGACGCGTCACCGCCGGACGACAGCGCGTGCTCGGCGTAGTCGAGGACCGCGACGTCGATGCCGATCCCGCGCAGCACGTCGACGAACGCCGCGACCGGGCCGTTGCCGGAGCCCTCGTGCGTGCGGACCTCGCCGCGGTCGACGAGGTCCACGACGAGTGAGTCGGGCCCGTCCTCGGAGCTCGTGGCACGCGTGCCGCGCAGCTTGAGGCGCCCCCACGGCGGCGTCGCCGAGCCCGGCTCGACCGGCAGGTACTCGTCCTCGAAGATGCGCCACAGCTCGTCGGCCGTGACCTCGGTGCCGTGCTCGTCGGTGTGCTTCTGCACGACCTGCGAGAACTCGATCTGCAGGCGGCGCGGCAGGTCGAGGTCCTTCTCGGACTTCATCAGGTAGCTGATGCCGCCCTTCCCGGACTGCGAGTTCACGCGGATGATCGCCTCGTACGAGCGGCCGACGTCCTTCGGGTCGATCGGCAGGTACGGCACCGCCCAGACCAGGTCGTCGACGGTCTTCCGCTCGCGCGCGGCCGTCGCCTCCATGGCCGTCAGGCCCTTCTTGATGGCGTCCTGGTGCGAGCCGGAGAACGCCGTGAAGACGAGGTCGCCGCCGTACGGGTGCCGCTCGGGCACGGGCAGCTGGTTGCAGCGCTCGACCGTGCGCCGGATGTGGTCGATGTCGGAGAAGTCGAGCTGCGGGTCGATGCCCTGGCTGAACAGGTTCATGCCGAGCGTGACCAGGCAGACGTTGCCGGTCCGCTCGCCGTTGCCGAACAGGCAGCCCTCGATGCGGTCCGCGCCGGCCAGGTAGCCGAGCTCGGCGGCCGCGACGGCCGTGCCGCGGTCGTTGTGCGGGTGCAGCGACAGGATCACGTTGTCGCGGTACCGCAGGTTCCGGCTCATCCACTCGATCGAGTCCGCGTAGACGTTCGGCGTCGCCATCTCGACCGTCGCCGGCAGGTTGACGATGACCTTCTTGTCGGGCGTCGGCTGGAGCTCCTCCAGCACCGCGTTGCAGATCCGCACCGCGAACTCGAGCTCCGTGCCGGTGTACGACTCGGGGCTGTACTCGTAGAACACCTCGGTGTCCGGGACCAGCTCCTCGTACTTCTTGCAGAACCGCGCACCCGAGACGGCGATGTCGACGATGCCGTCCTCGTCGGAGCGGAACACGACCTCGCGCTGCAGGGTCGACGTCGAGTTGTACAGGTGGACGATCGCCTGCTTCGCGCCCGCGATCGCCTCGTACGTCCGCTCGATCAGGTGCTCACGCGCCTGCGTCAGGACCTGGATGACGACGTCGTCCGGGATCCGGCCCTCCTCGATGAGCATCCGGACGAAGTCGAAGTCCGTCTGCGACGCCGACGGGAAGCCGACCTCGATCTCCTTGAAACCCATCTGCACCAGCAGCTCGAACATCTCGAGCTTGCGTGCGGGGTTCATCGGCTCGATCAGCGCCTGGTTGCCGTCGCGCAGGTCCACCGCGCACCAGCGCGGCGCCTGCGTCATGCGCTTGTCCGGCCAGGTGCGGTCGGGCAGGTCGACGCGGATCTGCTCGTGGAACGGCCGGTACTTGTGGACCGGCATCGGCGACGGCTGCTGGGGGCTCGTCTCGAGATGGCTCATGGGTGACGCTCCTTCGTGGCGGTGCGGCTGGGGCGGCCGGCGCACAGGGAACACCGCGACGAGGATGCGGCCTCTACAGGGCCTCGCCGCGGCGACGAAGGAGGAGGGTGCGAGCGAGCACGTCGTCACACTACCCCCACGGCCCGGCTCCCCGGCAAACGCAGCCGGACGGCGGACGCGTCATCGCAGCGCGGTCAGCGCGTCGTCCGACACGACGTACAGGTGCGCCCCGAGCTGCACCACCGTGCGCGCCCCGGGCGGCAGCGGCGCGACCCACTCCGGCGCACCCGACCGCAGGTCCAGGGCGACGAGCGCCGACCCGTCACCCGGCGACGTGCGCTGGACCACGACCAGGCGGCCGTCCGAGAACACCGGCCCCATGCCGAGCCCGAAGGTCCGCCGCCACACCGTCCGCCCGGACTCCACGTCGAGCCCGACGAGTGCACCGGCCGCCCGCAGCACCACCCGCCCGCCGGCGTCGACCGCGATCTCGCGCGCCGGCGTCAGCGCGTGCCACTCCGGGTCCGTGCGGCCCGGCGCGTACGCGCGCACCCGGCCTCCCATCGGCCCGCCCGCGAGCACGCTCGACGTGAAGACCAGCTCCGACGACCCGTCGGTCACGGTCGGCTCGACCGGGACGCCGCGCGTCGTCAGCCAGGGCTCGCCGTCGCCGTGCGACAGCTCCGACACGACGTCCACCCCGACCGCGTGCACCCGGTACCGCGTCCGCACGAGCGTCCCGTCCGACAGCAGCGCCGTCTCGTCGGTGCCCGTCGCGTCGGCCGGCGGCGGCACCGGCACGCCGTCGTCCAGGTGCACCACGAGCGTGCTGCCCTCCGCCGTCGCGACGACCAGTCCGCCACCCACCGACACGCGGACGCGCGACGTCGACGCCGCGGGGAACGCCGACGGCCGCGTCGCGACCCAGCGGACCTCGCCCGTCGCCGGGTCCGTCCGGCGGATCGTCAGGACGCCGTCCGCGATCGCCGCGAGCACGACGTCGCCGTCGAGCTCGTCGTCCGTCGCGAGCGACACGACCCGACCGGGTGTCGTCGCACGCCGCAGCACCTCGCCCGTCGCGGGGTCGAGCAGCACGAGCGCCGCCGCGTCCCGCGTCGGCGCCAGACCCGACCGCGTGGCGACGCGCTCGTCGACCTGGTCGGGCCCGAGCGTGCACGCGACGCTGCCCTGCACCTCGAGGCACCGCACCTCCGCCGGCCGCGGGTCGGCGCCCAGCGGCCGCTGCCAGCGCACCGCCCCCGTCACGACGTCCAGGCCCGCGAGCGACCGGTCGTCCGGGCCCGGTCCCGTGGCGACGACGACCGTGTCGCCCACCAGCAGCGGCGGCACGCGGTCGTCGACCGTCACCGTCCACCGGACCGCCGGGGCGGCCGACGTCCGGATCGCGCCCGCGAACGCCCCCGGCCGCAGGACCGTGCTCCGTTCGTGCGCCGTGACGAGGCTCGGCGTCGTCACCGCGAGCGTCACCGCGAGACCCAGCGAACCGACGAGGACCGCGACCGCGCGCCAGGGGCTGCGCGCCCGCCAGCCCGCCCACGCGCTCCCGAGCCGGGCGGCGCGCTGGAAGCCTGACGGCGGGCGCGCGTGCGTCCCGGCGTCGGCCTCGTCGACCTCGTCGAGAGGGACGCGCTGCAGCGCAGGGCCCGGCCCGGCCGCCCCCATGCGTTCACGGTAACCCCGCGGTCCGCCCGTCCGGGAGGCCCGCCGCGGCGGCGCCAGGACGGCTCCCCTCACCCCAGGACGAGCGCCTGGTCCGCCGTCCGGGCGACGAGCACGCCGCCGAAGCCGTCGATCCGCTGCACGCGGCCCGGGAGGTCGAGCGCCCAGTAGCGCACGCCGTCGTCGAGCCCGAGGCCGACGAGCTGTGCCGTGCCGTCCGGCGCCAAGCCGGGCGCGAGCACCAGCGCACCGTCCGTCAGCGGCGTCCACGGCATCGGGTCGCCCGCGTCGGACACCCAGCGGACCCGGCCGTCGGCGGCGTCCACCACGCCGAACCGCGTGAGGCCCGACACCAGCAGGCGCTCGGAGACGCGCGCCCGCACGTCGAGCATCGTGTCCGTCGACCACCGCACGCGGCCCGTCCCGGCGTCCACGCCGCGCAGCCGGGACCCGTCGTCCACGACCAGCACGTCCGCCGTCGTGCCGTCGTCGAGCGCGAAGGGCACCGGCAGGCCGTCCACCTCGAAGCGCTCCGTACCGTCCGGGCCGTGCACGTGTCCCCCGCCGACCGTCGCCCACGTCGCGAAGCCCTCCTGCAGCGCCACGACCTGCAGGTTCCGGTACGGCGCACCCGTCGTCAGGACGGCACCGTCGTCGACGTCGAGGACCGTCGTGACGACACCCTCGACGACCACCACGTCGCGCGCGATCTTCGCGTCGGCGACCCGGCTCAGCGTGATCGACTCCAGCACGTCGGGCGTCGTGAAGGTCCAGCGCACCTCGCCGCCGACCCCCGCGCGCCGCTCGGCGACCGCGTGGCCCGCGTCGTCGAGCGTCACCAGCACCACGTCGTCGCCCACGCGGCCCGCCTCGACGAGCGCCTGGTCGACCTCCCAGTCCCCGACCTGCTCGCCGTCGGCCGCGTCGAGCGCGACGACCCGGGTGTGGGCCGGCTCGTCGACCGACGCGTCGTCCGAGTACACGACACGCGGCTCCGTCACCAGGCACACGACGAGCCCGCCGACGTCCTCCCCGCGGGACGGGCACGCGACGAGGCTGCTCTCGAAGCCCGAGACCTGCACGGGCGCCAGGTCCTGCGACCACAGCGCGGTGCCGTCGGTCGCGTCGTGCGCGGTCACGAGCCACCGGCCGTCCTGCGCCGAGACGAGCACCACCGTGCCGTCGGCGGACACCACCGCGCCGCGGTGCGGGGCGGCAGGCGCGGTCCAGCGGACCGTCGGGACGCCGTCGAGCGGCCGCACGAGCCCGGGCACCGCGCCGACCCGCTCGACGAACTCGCGGTCCCGGGCGACGCCCGCAACGACCGTCACCACGACGGCCACCACCGCGACGGCGCCGACCGGCCACCAGCGACGGACCAGCCGCCCGACGGAGACCCGGGCAGCCGGTGCCGAGGACGGTTCGACGAGCGCGGAGACCGGGTTGTTCTCGTGGTCCGGGCGGCGGGGAGCGGCGGGCGACTCGTCCACCTCGACGAGCTGCATCCGCGCAGCCGATCGCCTCCCGGCCATGAGGCCGACTCTAGGACACGGCCGACGACTCCGGCGCCCGGACCAGACGCATCCAGCAGTCGCCGAACACGACCGTCGCACCGACCCGCAGACGGACCTGGTGGTCGACCTGGCACACGACCTGGCCGCCGCCCGGGAGGGTCACGACCGTGCCGTTCGTCGAGCCGCGGTCGGCGACCCACACACCGGCCGGCTCGACGCCGACCTGCAGGTGCGTCTTCGAGACGGAGCGTGCCGGGTCGACGACGCGCACGAGCTGGACGTCCGCGACGGTCGCCGGGTTGCGCCCCACGAGCGCGGTGCGCTCGACCGTCAGACGCCGCCCGTCGCTCAGCTCGAACTCGGCCGTGGTCGGCACGGTCCGCGGGCGCGCCGGTGCGACACGCACGTCGGGCCGGCGGGGTGCGGGCCGGGTCAGCTCGAGCTCCGGGTCGAGGCCGCTCACCGGGACGGCCGGCGCCGACGCGGCGGCGGCAGCCGCGCGCACGATCGGCAGCGCGCGCGTGTCGAGGTCCGGGCCGCTGCGCGCGGGCGTGACCGGCGCGAGGACGAGCGACGGCGCGTCGTCCTCCAACCACTCGGAGAGCTGCTCCGTGCCACCCGTCTGGGCCGCCGCCCACCGCGGCACGCGCACCGGTGCCGTCACGGTCGCAGGCTCGGGCGCGCCGACGGGGGCGGCCGCCGCCTGCGCTCCGGCCGCCGCACCGTCCCACGCGTGCACGCCCTGCGGACGCGCGAGCCCGGCGCCGCGCACGACCAGGACCTCGTCACGCGCGACCAGGTCGTGCCAGCCGCGACGACGGCCCGTCCGGTCGAGCAGCGGCGAGAGCAGCACCACGACCTGCCCGACGCCGAGGACGAGCGCACCCGCCGCGACCACGAGCCCGCGCACGAGCACGCGCCCGACGCCGATCGGCCGGCGCGTCTCGACGTCGAGGGTCCGGATCCCGAGCGCGAACCGGCCGAGCGTCGCGCCCGTCCGGCCGTGCAGCACCCACTGCGCCGCCCCCACGATCGCCATGACCGCGATCCCGACCGCGACACCGACCCCCGCCGCGGGCGGCGGCTCGCCCGTCGCCGCCGCGCGCGCCGTCGCGAGCCACCAGGGCAGCACGAGCCAGCCGCCGAGCGCCACCGCGACCGCCGCGTCGATCACTCCGGCGACGAACCGTCGACCGAGGCCCGCGGGCGGCTCGTCGGCGGGCACCGCCGACCGGAACGGCGGGTGGATCGGGGCGACGGGCTGCACGTGGACTTCCTCGGGTCGGGCGGTCGAGCGGTGGCACGGGGACGGGGTCGAGCGAGCCGCGCCGGGGACCCGGGCGGCGGGGTGCGGCGGTCAGGTGCCTCGGGAGCCTGAGCCCGGACCCGCGGCCCGCCGACCGCGTCGCCCGGGCGGACCCGAGGCCGCCGACGCACCCACGGCCCGCGCGCGGCGCCGGCCGGCGCGCAGCGACGCCGTCGACAGGCGGGCCCGGACGCGCCGACGCCAGCCCACCGTACGGGTCATGGCGCTCACGGCCGCCTCGACGCGCTGCCAGTAGGCGGCGGCGTCGGCGTCGGTCGGCTCGGCCGCCGCGAACACGGCACGGTCGGCGTGACCCGCGAGCTCGTGGACCGTCGCCGCGACGGCGGCCGCCTGCGGGCCCGGCGCGTCGGCGAACGCGTGCGCGAGCGCGCGCGCGCCCTCCTGACGGGTGGCGAGGTCGGGGACCGGGCGGCGCAGGTCGTGCGCGTGGTCGACGACCTCCTCCCAGCCGCCCGCGACGCGCCCGACCGTGTCCGCCCGACGGCGACGACGGCGGCGGCGGCGCGCCTTGAGGACGCCCACCACGAGGAACGGCAGCAGGACGAGCACGACCGGGATCGACGCGATCCCCGCGATCCGGGCCACCAGACGCCACACGGCGTTGCCGTCGGCGTCGTCCTGGGGGTCGTCCGTCGTCGGCTGCTCGGTGTCCTCGTCGGGCGGCGTCACGGCGTCCGGCGGCGGCGGGGGCGGCTGCACGACCTGCGGGTCGGGCTGCGTCGGCGCCTGCTGCTGGTCCTCCTGCGGCGTCTGCGTCGGCGGCGGGGTCGGGTCGAACGGCACCCAGCCGTAGCCCGTGAACGCGATCTCCACCCAGGCGCGGATGTCGTCGCCCGTGAGCTCGACCGGCTCGCCGCCCGACGGCTCGGGCTCGAAGCCGAGCACGACGCGTGCGGGCAGCCCCATCTCGCGGGCCAGGAGCGCGAGCGCCGACGCGTACTGCTCGCCGTCGCCGACCATGAGGTCGCCGCCGAGCAGGGCCGTCATGCGGAACGCGCCGTGCCCTGAGAGCGACGGGTAGTCCTCGGGTGCGACGCCGTGGCTGAAGTACCCCTTCTCGGAGAGCCACTTCGTGAGCGCGGTCGCGACCTCGGCCGGGTCGCCGGCGTCGCGCGCGACGTCGGGTGCGGTCACGGCGACGACGTCGGGTGCTCCGACGACCTCCGGGAGCGTGACGGCCGCCGCAGGGGCAGCCCCGACGTGGGACGGTTCCGGCGTGGGCGGGACGACGACGTCCACGTCGTACGTCAGACCCTTGCGGACACCGCCCACCAGCACCGCGGCCCCGGTCGCGTCGTTGTAGCGCAGCGCGCCCGACGACGCGCCCAGGTCGAACGACGTCGCCATGCCGACCGTGGGCAGCCAGACGCCCGAGAGCGCCCCGATCTCGACCTCGACCTGGGCCCGGTCGCCGTCGACCGACGGCTCCAGCACCTCACCGACCCGGCGGAACTCCCCGGACGCGTCGGCCGAGCCGTCCCCGGAGACGTTCCAGACGACCCCGTCGTAGCGGTCCATCGTCGCGAGCCGCACGCGCGCACCGTCGGGCAGCCCACGCACGGTCAGCAGCGTCGTGTCCTCGCCGAGCTTGACGAAGTGCCGGAACGCCGAGAGCGGGCTCGGGTAGTCGCGCGGGTCGAACGGCGGCACGATCTCGTCGCGCACGACGTACCGAGGCGTGTCGCCGACCACGGCGGGCGCTCCGACGACGCCGGCCGCGACGGCGACCGCGACGAGGGAGCCGAGCGCCACGACGCGTCGCGGGCGCAGCAGACCGGTGCGCGCGGCGGCCCACGGCAGCAGCGCGAGCACCGCGACCGTGCCGGTGAGGGCGGGCGGCGGCACGGGGTCACGCGTGCCGAGCACGGTCACGGCGACCATGACGACGAGCGGCACGACCGCGCCGAGCGCGGCGACGGCCGGGCGGCGCACGCGCACCGCGAGCGTCACGGCGACCGCCGACCCGACCAGGGCGAGCAGGTACGCCGCGACGAGCAGCGACCCGCTGGTGCCGACCGGCGGCTGCAGCGTCAGCACCTGCTTCCACGTCGACGCCGCTCCGCGCGCGAGCTCGACCGCGGTCCGCGCCGTCGGCACGACGCCCGCGATCGTCGTCGAGGGGGCCGCGAGCGGACCGCCCGCGAGCAGGTACGTGAGGGTCAGCACGGCGACGGTCACGGCCGCCGACCAGCGGCGGGCGGCGGCGGCCAGCGCGACGCCCGCACCGAGGACGAGGCCGCCGACGATCGCGGGCAGCGCCGCGAGGCCGCCGTACACGGCGAGCAGCGGCAGGAGGACGAGCGCGAGCACGCCGACGAGCACGACGACGTCCACCGTCGCGGCGCGCGCGGGACGCACACCGATCACCCGTCGGGGGCTCACGCGACCACCCGCCGGAGCATGCGCGGCAGGTCGGACAGCGCCCCGGCGGTCGCCATGCTGAGCGTGCCCTGCGTGCGGACGGCGACCTCGGCCCCGCGCCGGCAGCGCACGACGACCGTGCGCGTGCCCGTCGGGACGTGCCGCGCACCGAGCCGCAGCGTCGCGTCGTCGACCGCGGACCCCGTCACGAGGATCGCGACCGACACGTCGGGCGTCTCGCGCGCGACCCGGCGCCCGAGCAGGGCTGCACCCGCGCCTCCCTCGGCCTGCGTGAGGCGCGCGCAGTCGTCGAGCAGCAGCGGCGGGGTCTGCACGCGCAGCGCACCCGGACCGGCCAGCACGGCGATGTCGCGCTGCTCGCGGATCGTGTGGACCGCGAGGGACGCCACCACGGACACCGCGAGCTCGAACTCGTCGTCGTCCGCGTAGTCGCGCGGGTCCGTCGCGAGCGCGATCACCGTCTGCGTCCGGCGGGTGTCCTCGAACTGCTTGACCATGAGCGAGCCGCGGCGCGCGGTCGTCCGCCAGTGGATGTACCGACGGTCGTCGCCCGCGACGTAGTCGCGCAGCGCGTGGAAGGACAGGTCCGAGTCGGACAGGTCGCGCGTCGACTGGCCCTCGAGGTCGCGCAGCACGCCCGAGCCCGAGCCCGTGAGCCCCACGGTCAGGGGGTGCACGAACAGCTCGACGGGGGACGTCCAGCGGACGCTGCGCCGCACCAGGCCGAACGGGTCGCCGCGCACCGAGCGGACCGGCCCCACGACGACGACCGCGCGCCGCGACGTCGGCACCGCGAAGAGCTCGTCGTGCGACGCGCCCGGCGCGAGCCCGGGCACCCCGAGCTCGGCGACCGACGAGCCGACGGGGAGCTCGATCCGGGCCGGCAGCGAGCGCCGCCGCCCCGCGTTGCGCACCTCGACACGCCCGACGGCGCGCTCCCCCACGCGGACGCGCCGGTCCGCGAGGTCGAGCACGACGCCGAACCGCGACCGGCCGAGCACCATGAGCCCGGACACGACGAGGACCGCCGCGAGCGCGGCACCGACGGCCGCCGCCTCGAGCCAGCCCAGCCACCGGCCCACGACGAGCCCGAGGACGGCGACGACCGCCGTCCCCCAGCCGAGGGGCGAGATGCGCACGGACACCGTCACACGGCTCGCAGGACCGGCGGCGCCGTCGTCTCGAGGATGCGCTCGAGCACGTCGTCCGCGCGCACACCCGCGAACTCGGCCTCGGTGTCGAGCACGAGCCGGTGCGTGAGCACGGGCTGCGCGAGGTCCTTCACGTCGTCCGGGAGCACGTACTCGCGGCCCGCGGCCGCGGCCCACACCTTGGCGCACCGCACGAGCGCGAGGCCGCCGCGGACGCTCGCGCCGAGGGCCGTCTGCGCGTCGGCGCGGGTGGCCTCCGTGAGGCGTGCGACGAAGTCGAGGACCGCGTCGTCGATGTGCACCGTGCGCGCGAGGTCGGCCATGGTGCCCACCGCCTGCGTCGTGATGCGCGGCGCCAGGTTCGTCGTGCGGTCGCGCGCGCCCGCGAGGATCTCGATCGTCGACGCCCGGTCCGGGTAGCCGAGCGACGTCTTGATCAGGAAGCGGTCGAGCTGCGCCTCCGGCAGGCGGTACGTGCCGGCCTGCTCGATCGGGTTCTGCGTCGCGATGACCATGAACGGCCGGCCGACCGAGTGGGTCACGCCGTCGACCGTGACCTGCCCCTCCTCCATGACCTCGAGCAGCGCCGCCTGCGTCTTGGGCGAGGCCCGGTTGATCTCGTCCGCGAGCACGACGGACGCGAAGACCGGGCCCTGGTGGAACTCGAACTTGTGCGTGCTCTGGTCGTAGATCGTCACGCCCGTGACGTCCGACGGCAGCAGGTCCGGCGTGAACTGGATGCGGTGGTGCGTGCCCTGCACCGTCGCGGCCAGCGCCTTCGCGAGCGACGTCTTGCCCGTGCCGGGGGCGTCCTCGAGCAGCAGGTGGCCCTCGGCCAGCATCGCCGTGAGCGCGAGGCGGATCGTCCGGTCCTTGCCCAGCAGGGCCTGCCCGACGTTGGACACGAGCGTGTCGAACGTCTCGGCGAACCAGGCGCTCTGCTCGGGGGTCATCGTGTTCTCCTCCAGGGACGTGCGGGGTTCGGGGGTCACGGCACCGTGTAGGTGACGGGGTTCGACGCCGGACCGGCGCCCTTCTCGTTGCGGGCGGTCACGACGACCGTGATGACGGCGCCCGAGCCGGGGTCGCCGAGGTCGCGCATGCGCCGCGTGCGAGTCGTGCCGTTCTCGTCGTCGCAGCCGACCTGGTTGCCGTCGACGGCCCAGCAGACCTGGTACGTCACCGACAGGCCGCCCGAGTCCGGGGCCGACCACGCCGCCGTGAGCCGCGTCGGCGCGTCGGTCGAGTCCGGCGTGAGCGTGACTCCCCCGACCTTGCCCGGCACGGCACCCCACGTGAGCACCGCGCTGCTCTGGCCCGGCGAGCTGGTGAACGTGCGACCGTCGATCGTCGTGTCCGCGACGACCGTGACCGTGACGCGCGTGCCCTGCCAGCGCCAGTTCCAGCCCGAGACGTCGACCGTCTGGCCCGACGCGCCCGTGCCGTCCGCACGCTGGCCCGTGTCGGTCTGCACGCTCCACCGGTAGCGCAGGTTGCCGCCGCCGTTCGCCGCGGCCGCGGACCAGCTGATCTGCAGCGACGTGGGGCGACCGGCGGACGTCGTGGCCACGACGACCGGCTGGGCGACGTTCGGCTGACCGGGCGGCGTCGTCGCGGCGGCGCTCGCCGCCGGGCTCCACCCGCTCGACCCGGCCTGGTTCACCGACCGGACCTGGAACGTGTACGGCTCGTCGCGGCCCTGCAGGCCCTCGGCCACCCACTGCTCGCCCCGCCCGACCGACCGTTCCGTCCCGTCGGGCATGCGGACGACGTACTCGGTGATGGGGGCGCCGTTCCCGTCGGCGCCGGACCACGACAGCCGGATCGCCCCCTGGCCCGCGAGCGACGTCGCCGTCAGGGAGGTCGGTGCCGTCGGCAGCCCGAACGTCGACGCGGTCGTGGTGCCCGCGGCGCCCTGGCCGGCCTTGTTCCGCGCGCGGACGGAGACCTTGTACGGGTACCCCGTGCTGGCCTGCGTGAACGTCCAGCGCGTCTGGCCCGCGGGGACGAGCGCCGTCACACCGTTCGGCCCCTCGACCGTCACCTCGTACTCGGCGACCGGGTCGCCGTTGTCGGCACCGGGGACCCACGTCACGTCGAGCACGCGGCCCGTCTGCGAGTCGGTCGGCAGGGCCTGCACGGTCGGGGCGTCGGGCGCACGCGCCGGGACCATCGGCGACGACCAGGGCGACCACGGGCCGGGCTCGGGTGCGCGGTTGTGCGCCCGGACCTGCACGGTGTAGGCCGTGCCGTTGCGCAGACCGGTGAACGTGTAGCTCGTCGAGCTGGTCGAGACGCTCGCCGGGCCGCTCTGCGGCGACGGCGAGATCTGCAGCGTGTAGCTCGAGATGGCGGACCCGCGCGACGCCGGCGGGGTCCACCGGGCCGTCACGGCGTTGTCGCCGAACTCCAGGGTGGGCGTCGCAGGCGCGTCCGGGACCGCGTCCGGCCGCGCGGGCGCCGACGGCGCGCTCGGGTCCGACCAGCCGACGGCGTTGCGGGCGGCGACGGTGAACGTGTACTCGACATCGTTCGTCAGGTTGTCGAGCGTGCACGTGGTGCTGGTGCACGAGCGCGCGATGCCGCCCGGGCTGGCGACGACGCGGTACTCCTCGATCGGTGCGCCACGGTTGTCCGGGGCGTCCCACGACAGGACCACCGTGCGGTCACGGACCTCGCCGACGCGCGGCGCGATCGGGACCGCCGGACGGCCGCGCACGACGAGGACCACGCGGCCCTCCACCTCGCGGTCCGGGTCGCCGGTCGCGTCCCGCACACGCACGACGGCGACCATCTGACCGATGAACCCCTGGGCCGGTCGCAGCGACACCGTCCCGTCGCCGACGGCGACCGTGCCCTGGCCCGACTCGACGCGCGCACCGACGACCGTCAGCGGCTCGCCCGGGAACGGGTTGTACGCGCCCTCCAGGACGTCGACGCGTCGCTCCTTGCCCTCCTCGCCGTCGGTGAACGTGCGGTCGACGACGGCGACGAGCGGACGCTTGCTCGCGACGACGCGCACGTCGACGGCCTGGTCGAGCGAGCCCGACCGTCCGTACCCGATGCGGATCGGCAGCTGCGCCGTCTTGCCCTTCGGCGTGTCACGAGCAGCGGCGACGTAGAGGATGCCGCCCTCGACGGTCGCGGTGAACCCGACCGGGCTCGCCCCGGTGAGCTGGTAGCTGTACTTCTCGGCGGTGCCCGACTGCCCGGCCGGCCCGGTCGTGAACGCGCGGAGGTCGACGACGGAGGCCGCCTCGCCGGGCGCGACGTCGATCATCGACGGCGTGAACGTCGGCGGGTGGTCGTCGACGGCGTAGACGTCGATCAGGAGCGTGATGGGCGCGGTGTGCGCCGACGAGTCGCCCGCACCCGTCGCGTCGGTGACGACGAGCGTGATCGACGCGGGACCGGCGTACCCGGGCGCGGACCGGAACTGCAGCGTCGTGTCGTCCTTCACGAGCCCGCTGCCGTCGGACTTGGTCGCGGTGACCCCGAGCGGGTCCGCGACCTGCGCGGTGCGGCCGGGGGCGACCTTGATCTGCTCGTCGAGCGAGATCTCGAGCAGCTCGCCCGTCGCGACCCGCAGGTCGGGAGCGCCGCGGCGCAGCGTCGGCGGGAAGAAGCCGAGCGCCGGCACCGTGATGAACGCCCACGACGCGGCCTCGCCGGTCGGGTCGGTCGTGTTCGTCAGCCGGTAGGGCAGCGTCTGCGCGTGGTCGACGAGCGTGATCACGACGCGGCCGTCCGCGGCCACCCGGGCGACGTCGGCGACCGACCGGGGCACCGAGACCTCGAGGTCGCTCAGCGGTCCGCTCGGGTTCTGCGCGAGCGTGAGGACGTTGACGGCGACCTCGGTCAGCTCGAACGTGTCGGCCGGCGGCACGACGACGTCGGCGGCGATCGGTGCCAGCACGGGGGCGTCGCGCGTGACGGTGACCGTGAGCACGGCGGTGTCGCTCCCGCCGCGCGCGTTGGTCGCGGTGTACGAGATCTGGACGATCCCGTCCTGCTCGGGGGCCTGCACGATGAGGCGTCGACCCTCGACCCGCGCGGAGACGTCCGCCGGTGACGTCACGAGCTCGTCGGACAGCGTCAGGTCGCCGCCGCTCGAGTCGACGTCGTTGGCGAGCACCCGCACCTCGACCGTGCGGCCCGGGGCGACCGTCACCGCGTCGTCGCGCGCGACGACGGTGGCCGCGGTCGTGGGCCTCTTGGCGATGCCGACCCGGATGTCCGCGACGGCGCGCTGGCCGGTCCAGTCCTCGACCGCGTAGCTGAACGTGACGGTGCCGAGGTCGTCCTGCGCCGCCTCGTAGACCAGGTAGTCGGCGCCGACCTCGA
Organism: Cellulomonas sp. H30R-01; assembly: GCF_010119915.1. Lineage (NCBI taxonomy): Bacteria > Bacillati > Actinomycetota > Actinomycetes > Micrococcales > Cellulomonadaceae > Cellulomonas > Cellulomonas sp. H30R-01. The sequence continues at coordinate 1,933,114 of NZ_CP048210.1, forward strand.
CGATCCGGCCGCGCTCGGGCGGCTTGGCGAAGCCGAGGAGCGCGACACCGTCGCCGTCGTCGTCGATCCCGACCAGCGGGACGTCGATGCGGACCGTGTCCCCCGCGAAGACGCGCGCCTCGAGGTCGCGCGGCCGCGGCGGCGCCTTGGTGGCGGCGTCGGACGCGTGCACGCGCACCGTGAGGGTCGCGGCGGTCTCGTTGCCGGTCTCGTCGCGGACCACGAAGGTCGCGCGCGCGGTCATCGGCGTCGACGGCGCCTGGTAGCGCAGCACGTCGCCCGAGACGAACAGCAGCCCCTCGCCGTCGCCGAGAGGCTCGGCCAGGGTCGGCTGGACCGTGAGCCGGTCGCCGTCGGGGTCGTACGCCGTGTCGAGCACCGGGATGGTCACGACGCCCCCGGTGCGCACGGACGCCTCGACGTTGCGCACCACGGGCGGCTGCGACGTCCCGGTCGCGGCGACGGGCCGCACGACGATCTCGCCGACCGCCTCCTCGCCGCCGTTCGAGACGACGTACCGCAACGACACGGGCTCGGTGAGCGTGCGGTCGGCGGTGATCTGGACGTACCGGTGCTCGAGGACCGCGGCGTGCAGGCCGAGGCCGGGCGGGACGTCGACGTCCTGCAGGACGAGCACGCCGCCCGCCGGGTCGGAGTCGTTCTCGAGCGGGTCGATCGTGACCTCGCCGCCCGCCGGCAGGTACGCGACGTCGCGCACCGCGACGGGCGGGCGCGCCTGCTCGGGCCACTCGAGGACGTCGACGCGCGCGAGACCGGTCGCCTGCTGCGGCGCCGCGGTGACGACGAACGGCACGTAGTACGTCTGCGCGCGCGGCGCGGAGAACGTGAACGTGCCGGCCGCGAGGTCCGCCTCGACCGTCGCGCCGACCACCTGGTCGACGGACGCGAGCCGCGGTGCCTCCTGCGACGACGAGCGCACCGCGTCGAGGGGCCGCAGCGTCACGGCCTGCCCGACGTAGGTGACGGCGTGCACGGGGTCGATCTGCGGCGCGAGCGAACCCGCCGGCCGCACGTCGACCTCGAGCGAGCCCTCGACCGTGTGCGTGCCGTCGGAGACCAGCACGGTGACCGGTGTGCGGCCGAGCCGCCCGCCGTCCGCCCGGAACGTGAGCGACCCGTCCTGGCGGAACCGCACCGTCCCGGCCGCCGCGTCGGCGGACGCTCCGACGAGCACGAGGTCGTCGCCGTCGGGGTCGCGGAAGTCCGCGAGCACCTGGTAGTCGGCCTCGCCGCCCGCCTCGACGCGCAGCGAGCCGTTCCGCAGCTGCACGGGCGGGTCGTCGAGCGAGCCGTCGCGCGCGGTCAGCCGCACGCGCGCGGTCGTCGGCGAGCTCGTACCGCGGCCGTCGTCGACCGTGTACGTGAACTCGACCGTGCCGGTCGCGTCGGGCGCGACCGCGACCTGGAGGGACCGGCCGCCGAAGATGGGCTCGACCGTGCCGAACTCGGGAGGCAACGGGTCGACCGTCGAGATGACGAGGATCCCGCAGTCGGACGAGGAGTCGTTGTCGATGACCGGCAGGATCGTCGTCCGGCCGGGGCGCACGCCGAACTCGTCGTCCGCGGCGACGGGCGCCGCCGACGAGTCCGTGCACTCGGTCACGAGCTCCTGCGTGGTCTGCGGGGTCTGCGACTCGTCCTCGGCCTCCTCGGGCTCCTCCTCGGGCACGACGTCCTGCCAGTCCGGCGTGCGCAGGTCGGTGTCCTGCGTCGGCATCCAGACGCGGCCGCGCAGCGTGTCGTTGAGCACGACGATGCCGTGGTTGACGCGGAAGACGAGCACGTCCTGCGCGGACATGTCCTGGAGGTTGCGGACCCGCGGCTTCTTCCCGTCGCACAGCTCCAGGTACGAGCCGACGGGGGTCGCCCACGCGGCGTGCGCGCACGACCCGACCTGCACGGGCCGGGCCGGGCGGCCCTCCCCCGTGGTCGGGTGCTCGACGACGTCACCGCCGTCGAGAGGCACCTCGAGCAGCGCGTCGCGGCTCGCGACCAGCACGCGCGACGACTGCGGCCCCGGCTCCTGCAGCGCGAGGTCCTCACCGTCGAGCTCGACGGTGCCGTGCAGCGTCCGGACGGTGCTGCCCGAGAGCACGACGGGCTCGTCGCCGACCGCCGTCACGGAGTCGATGTCCCCCTCGCCGCGGAGCGTGCCGCCGGGCGTGGTCGTCGGGAGCTGCGACAGGTCGACGCGCGTGACCTCGCCGTCCTCGGCGACGGCGAGCGCGACGCCGCTGCGCGCGACCACGACCGTCCCGCCGTCCCCGACCTCGGCGTCGGCCGGGTCCTGCGGGACGTTGAGCCGGTCGAGCTGGTCGACCGTGCGCACCCAGGCGTCGCCGCCCGCGGCGACCGCGACGGTCCCGGCCGCCATGGAGACGTCGGCGCCGGCGACGGCCACCGCGGTCGTCTGCGTGACGGAGGCCGGGTCCACGACCGAGAAGCCGGTCGGCTCGAGCAGCAGCACGTCGCCGCCGTCCTGCTGGACGTCGAACGTGCTGCCGCTGGTGACGACGCCCGCGTCGAGCTCCTCGACCTGCGCGTTGAACCGGCCGAGCTTGAGCTGGCTCGTGTTGGTGAGCCACACGCCGCCGTCGTTGAGGTCGACGCGCGCGAGCGGGAAGCCCTGGTCGACGAGCGCGAGCACCGCGACGACGGCGGGCAGCGTGACCACGGCCATCGTCTTCGTCGCGCGGCTGCGGACGGTCTGCCAGCTCATGCCGAGCACCCCTGCGCGGGCTGCGCGGACGACGACCTGTCCGCGCGGACGATCGACACCTCGATGCACACCTGGCCGCCGGGCGCCTGCTCGGCGGGCACGGTGACGGTGGGCGCGTCCGTGAGCTGCGGCGTGGGCTCGCCCGTCGCGGTGCGGACGGCCCACAGGTAGCGGTCGCCGTCCGCCGGGTCGGGGTTGACCCACGTGAACACGACGGAACCGTCGGCCTGCGGGGTCGCCCGGATCGAGTGCGGTGCGGGCACGACGCCACCCGTCACCTGGGGCGCGTCGCCCGACAGGTCGTCCTGCGTCGGGGAGGTGCGCGGCGGCGGGTCGCTCGACAGCGTCGCGACCGCGACCGCGGTCACGGTGCCGAGCAGCACGACGGCGGCCGCGACGCCCGCGAGCACACGGGTGCGTCGCGACCCGCCGGGCCGCTGGTCCTCGGTCGCGGCGGCCGGCTCGTCGGGCACGACGAACGCGGACGGGCGCGGGGGTCCGGCGACGGTGTCCTGGGGCACGACGTGGACGCCCCTGAGCCGCGTGGGCTCGTCGGCGTCGGGCGGCCGCGGGACGCCCGGCGTGGTGCGCGCACCGGCGTGCGGGTCCAGCGTGACGACGGAGCGCACGCGGGTCGCGTCCTCGGGCTCCGCGGACGGCACGACCGGGAGCGGCTCGACCGGCTCGTCGCCGTCGTCGGACAGGTCGAGCGGCGTCACCGGGAGGCGGAGGGCCGACTCGACGGCCTGGAGCGCGCGCCCCATCGCGGCGGCCGACGAGAACCGTCGCTCGGGGTCCTTCGCCATCGAGCGCTCGAGCACGTGCTGCAGGCCGACGGGCACGTCGTCGCGCCCGGTCGGCGGCAGCGGCGAGCGCTCGATGCGCGCGACGAGCTGCTGCGCGCTGTTCTGGCCGCCGGGGATCTCGAACGGCGTGCGGCCCGCGAGCAGCGAGTAGACCGTCGCGCCGAGCGAGTACACGTCGGAGCGCTGGTCGCCCGTCGGGTGCTCGCTGAGCAGCTCGGGGGGCGACCACGGGATCGACATGCCGACCGTCGCGCCGGCGCCGTGCCCGGTGGTCGCGGCGATGCCGAAGTCCGTGAGGGCCGGCCAGCCGAAGTCCGTCGTCAGGACGTTCGCGGGCTTGATGTCACGGTGCAGGATGCCCGCGCGGTGCGCCGTCTCGATCGCCGACGCGAGGCGCACGCCGATCCGCAGCGACTCGGCGACCGAGATCCGCTCCTGCCGGTACCGCTCGGCGAGGCCGGGCCGCGAGCAGTACTCCATGACGAGGTACGGGCGGCCGTCGGCCGCGATCGCCGCCTGGTAGATCGTGACGATCGACGGGTGGTGCGACAGCTGGGCCATGAGGTTGGCCTCGGACTGGAACCGCGACCGGACCTCGTCGTCGAGGCTGCCGGCGAGCAGCACCTTGACCGCGACCTCACGTCGCGGGAGCTCCTGCTGGTACAGGAACACGTCCGCGAAACCGCCCAGCCCGAGGACCCTGAGGAACTCGTAGCCGGGCAGTCGCGGTGGGGCGGAGGCTTCGCGGCGTGCGGTCACGACCCCCGCTCCACGGTGAACGTCACCCCGTCGCCCAGGTCGACGACCTCGTCGGTCGCGACGACGCTCGGCTCGCCGGGGTGCAGGCGACGCGCGCCCTCCCCCGGCCGGGAGACGTGCACGCCGTTCGTGGAGTCGAGGTCCGTGACGAGGACGTGGTCGCCCTCGACGCGCACCTCGGCGTGCGTGCGCGAGATGTCCTGCTGCGGGCTCGGCACCGTGACGAGACGCGGCAGCTCGCGGTTGGTGACGCGCGCGACCTGCGGCGCACGCCCGAGCAGCACCGCGCGGTCGAGCGTCACGACCAGGCCGGTCGACAGCACGAGCCTGGCCGGCTCCGCGGCCGCGGGGACCGCGAACGGCCCGGGCACCTCGTCGGCGGCCCAGCTCGGGAGCTGGTCGCGGATCGCGGCGAGGTCCGACGACAGGATCGTCAGGCCGTCGTGGTCGTCCGGCGACGCGGGCGGCACGGCGGGCTGGTCGACGGGACGGACGGGCGACAGGTCCACCAGACCCGGGCGCTGCGCGTGCTGCTCGAGGAACTGCTCGGCGGCCGCGACCACGTCGTAGCGCGGCTCGGTCGGCTGCGGCTCGAGCGAGTACGCCGCCGACGCGGGCGCGCGCACGGTGTGCTCCCACGCGTCGTCGACCGGGGTGCCGGGCTCCTCGACGACGTCCGCGACCTCGGCCTGCGCGGTGTCCTTGGTGAGCGCGACGGGCGACGCCACGGGCTCGTCCTCGACCGCCGGCTCGGGGTCCGGCTCGACCGGCGCCGGCTCGACGGCGGCCGGCTCGTCCGCGACAGGCTCCGCCGCCGCGGCGACCGGCTCGACCACGACCGGCGTCACGGCGACCGGCGGCACGGCGACGGGCTCGACCTCGACGGCCGGCTCGGCGGTGTCCTCGCCGTACGACGGCGTGCGGTCGTCGACCGGCCGCTCGACGTCCACGGCGGTGGCCGGCTGCGGCTCCTCGACCTCGGGCTCGACGACGGGCACGACGACCTCGGCGACGTCCACGCGCACGGTCCCCGCGGGCGCGACGCCCTCGACGAGCGGGAGCACCGGCGCGTCAGGCGCACCGTCCGCGCGCGCGACGAGCACGCCCACGGTCTCGAGCACCTGCTCCGACCACGTGCGGACGGCCCCGGCGCGCAGCACCTGCACGCCGCCGTCGGTCGCGGTCACCTCGACGTCGACGTCACCGCGCACGGCGACGTGCACACGCGTGCCGTCGACGGACGCGACGGCGAACGGCGGCAGCGCGGCCAGCCCGTCGCGCGCGAGCACGTCGAGCACCGCGAGCACCCCCTGCGGCGCGGCGTCCCACAGCGCGCGGGCGACGTCGGCGTCGGCCTGCGGACCGACGAGCGCGACGAACCCCGGCCGGACGACCGCGGTCCACTCGCCGGCGCTGTACTGGGGCACGCTCATGTCGGGGTCTCCTGGTCGCGAGCGGTCGGGGGTGCGGACGAGAGTGTGCCTCCATGGTCCGACGTCCCGGGGGAGGTTGACGAGGGCCGCGCGGGCGAACGTGGCACGGTCGCCCCGTTGAGCATCTCGTCCCACTGGGTCGGGGCGAGGTCGGCGCCGATGCGCGGCACGGTGATGTGGACGTCGTCGAGCGCCCCGGCGGCGGTCGCGACGTCGACGACGACGGCGCTGACGTTGTCCCGCGCGCCGCGCGCGAGCGCGGCCTGGACGAGCTGCGTCGCGACGTCCTGCGGGTCGCCGACCGCGGCGAGGACGGCCGCGAGGTCCTCGTCGTGGAGCTCGCGCGTGAGGCCGTCGGTGCAGATGAGCAGCCGGTCGGTGAGGCCCGCGGGCAGCAGCCAGTAGTCGGGCTCGGGCGGCTCGCCGGTGCCGAGCGCGCGCGTGAGGACGTGCCGCTCGGGGTGCCGCTCGGCGTCGGCGGTGGTGATCTCGCCGAGGTCGATGAGCTCCTGGACGACGGAGTGGTCGACACTCACCTGCTCGAGGACGCCGTCGGACCAGCGGTAGACGCGCGAGTCGCCCACGTTGAAGACGAGCCAGTAGGACCCGCCCTCGTGCTCGGTGACCGCGACCCCCGCGACCGTGGTGCCGCCGCGTCGCCCGCCGGTGAACTCGCCGCGGATGCGCGCGGCGGTGCGCGTGAAGCACGCGTGCACGTCGTCGGCGGTCGCGGCGAGCTGGCCCGCGAGCTGGGCGAACTCCTCGACGGCGATCCGGCTCGCGAGGTCGCCGGCGTCGTGCCCGCCCATCCCGTCGGCGACGAGGAAGACGGGCGGGTACGCGAGCAGCGCGTCCTCGTTGACCTCGCGGACGAGGCCTCGATCGGTCGCCGAGCCCCAGGACGTGCGCACGCAGCCCCCTCCTCGGTCCGGACGACGCCTTGGGGCGCCGCGCATATGGTGCCTCACCAGGGCCGGTCCCACACAAACGAGGACCGACGAGCGGTCAGATGCCGAGCTGGAACACGCCCCAGTAGGCCAGGACGACGAGCAGCACGGCCGAGCCCACGACGACCGCCCACCCCGCCACGACGCGCAGCACGCCACCGGCGACGGGCGCGTGCGCGACGCCGAGCCGGTGCACGCGCCGCGCGAGCAGGACACCGGCGACGACGGCGCCCACGCCCAGCAGGCGCACCACGAGCCATCCGCCCTGCACGACCCAGTCGTTGCGCTCGTAGTCGAGCGCGAGCCGCGCGACCGCGACGAGGTACACCACGAGCGCGACGACCGTGACGACCGTGCCGACACCGAGCACCGTGAGCCGCGACGCGACGCCGGGGCCGAACCGGGCCGGTCGCGCCCCCCCGGGCGCCGGGCTCGCGGCCTCGGTGCCCGGGCGCCGGCGACCCACGCGCGCGCGCACGGCCTCGACAGTGCGCGCTCCCCCGACGGCGAGCGGCGCCAGGACGATGAGCCCGGCGGCGACGGCGACGGTGCCGAGCACGACGTCGCCGTCGCGCAGCCACCACGGCTCGGGCACGGGTGCGGCGACGTAGGTCTGGACGGGCTGCGCGCCGGCGATGCGCGGCTCGCTGCTGCCGGTCGCGGGCAGGCCGAGCACCCAGCCGGACAGGTCGCCGAGGAACACCGGCGACACGTCGCCGTCCACCCGGATCCCGTGGTTCGCGCCCTCGTAGTAGCGGACGGTGACGTCGCCGTTCCCGGCGATCGCGGTGTCGCGGATGATCTGCTCGGCGCCCTGCACCGTGGGCATGGACGCGTCCCCCGTGCCGTAGACGACGAGGACGGGCTGCCGCATCTGCCGCTGGTACGGCGTGACGTCGAAGTCGGCGTACTCGAACCCGCCGCCCGGCAACGACATGCCGACGGCGCGCGGGATCGCGCGGAACACGCCGTGCGGGACGCCCGTGTTGCGCAGGTAGGAGTCGACCGCGAACGCGGCCTGCTCGCGCGGGGGCACGACGGGCGACGACACGAGCACGACGAACGCGATGCGCGGGTCCTGCGCGGCCATCACGGGCGCGATCCACCCGCCCTCGCTCTCGGCGTAGACACCGACGCGGTCGGGGTCGACGTCCGCGTGCCGGCGCAGGACCTCGACGGACGCCTCGTAGTCGGCGGCCATCTGCACGTAGTCGCGGTGCCGCGTGGTGTAGGTGTCGAGCCGCTTGTCGGGGACCATCGCGACGATGCCCGACGCGGCGAGAGCGCGCGCCTGCTCGACGAACGCCCGGCTGAACTTGCCCGTGCCGGCGCCGTGCACGAACACGACGCCGGGCGCGGGCTCGTCGAGGCCGACAGGGACGCTGATCTGCGCCTCGACGGTCGCACCGCCGAGCTGGACCGTGACGGTGCTCGTCGCGACGTCGTAGGTGCGCAGGTCCGGGGCGTCGCCGATCGCGGTGTCCGACGTCTCGACGGCGATCGGGTCGGCCAGCGGCACGGGGTCCCACTGCGGGCCCATGACGGCACCGAGCACGGCGAGCACGACGATCCCGAGCACGGTGCTCGCGACGACGCGGTACTGCGAACCGCCCCGCCGCTCGTGCGGCAGGGTGCGGCGGTCGCGGAACCCGGGTCGGAGCATCAGAAGCCCAGCCGCCCGAGCTGCTTGGGGTCGCGCTGCCAGTCCTTCGCGACCTTGACGTGCAGGTCGAGGAACACGCGGGCGCCGAGCAGCGCCTCGATGCCGCGTCGCGCCTGGCTCCCGACGTCGCGCAGGCGCGCACCGCCCTTGCCGATGACGATGGCCTTCTGGCTGTCGCGCTCGACGAAGAGGTGCACGCGCACGTCGAGCATGGGCGTCGCGTCGGACGACGTCGTCTCGCGCGGGACGATCTCGTCGACGACGACCGCGAGCGAGTGCGGCAGCTCGTCGCGCACGCCCTCGAGCGCGGCCTCGCGGACGAGCTCGGCGACCATGACGTTGTCGGGCTCGTCGGTGAGCTCGCCCTCGGGGTACAGCGCGGGGCCCTCGGACAGGTGCCCGACGAGCACGTCCTCGAGGACCTTCACCTGGTAGCCGGACACCGCCGAGACGGGCACGATGTCCGCCCACTCGCCGAGGTTCTGCACGGCCATCAGGTGCTCCGCGAGCCGGCCCTTGCCGACCGTGTCGGCCTTGGTGACGATCGCGACCACGGGCGTGCCGCGGCCGTCGCGCGCGAGCTCCGCGAGCTGGTCGGCGATGAACCGGTCCCCCGGCCCGACGCGCTGGTCCGCGGGCAGGCAGAAGCCGACGACGTCGACCTCGGTGAGCGTGTCCTTGACGAGGTCGTTGAGCCGCTCGCCGAGCAGCGTGCGCGGCCGGTGCAGGCCCGGGGTGTCGACGAGCACGAGCTGGGCGTCGTCGCGGTGCACGATCCCGCGCACGGCGTGCCTGGTCGTCTGCGGACGGCCCGAGGTGATCGCGACCTTCTGGCCGACGAGCGCGTTGGTCAGCGTGGACTTGCCCGCGTTGGGCCGGCCGACGAAGCAGGCGAATCCTGAGCGGAAGGTCATCGTGCGGCTCCGTGCTGGTCGGTCGGGACGCCCTCGGCGGGCGTGTGCGTCGGGGGGTCGTCGGGGGTGGCGAGGCTGACGAGGACCGTCGAGAGCGTCCGGCGCCTGCCCTGGGCCTCCTCCGCGACGAGGTGCAGCCCGTGGATGTCGCCCGCGGACCCGGGCAGCGGGACCTTGCCGAGCGCCTTCGCGAGGAGCCCGCCGACGGTGTCGACGTCCTCGTCCTCGACGTCCAGGCCGAACAGCTCGCCGACCTCGTCACGGCCGAGACGCGCCGGCACGCGGTAGACGCCGTCGCCGAGGTCCTCGACCTCGGGTGCGGTGGGGTCGTGCTCGTCCGTGAGCTCGCCGACGATCTCCTCGAGCGCGTCCTCGATCGTCACGAGCCCGGCGATGCCGCCGTACTCGTCGACGACCATCGCCATGTGCGACGAGCCGTCCCGCAGCTCGCGCAGCAGCTCGTCGACGGGCTTGGACTCGGGCACGAACACCGCGGGCCGCGCGAGGGAGTCCGCGGGGGCCGCGAGGAGCGCGTCGGCGTCGGGGTCGTCGACCCCGGGGGCGAGCCGCAGGCGTCGGACCACGTCCTTGAGGTACAGCACGCCGCGCAGGTCGTCCACCGACTCGCCGACGACGGGCACGCGCGAGAAGCCGGACCGGCGCAGCAGCCCGAGCACCTTGTGCACGGGGGTGTCGGCGTGCGTGACGACCATGTCGGTGCGCGGCACCATGACCTCGCGCGTGAGCGTGTCGCCGAGCTCGAGCACCGAGCGGAACATCTCCCGCTCCTCGTCCTCGATCGCCTCGGACTCGCTCACGCGCTGCACCATCTCGCGCAGCTCCTCCTCGCCCTGCGCGGGCCCGGCGTACGACGCGGCGCGCCCCAGACCGCCGAACGCGACCGTGATGCCGAGCAGCGGGCGGGACAGCACGGTGAGCGTGCGCACGGGGTGCGACCGGCCGATGCTGCGCGGGCTCACGCGCACGAGCAGGAACGCGACGACGGCGACGAGCCCGACGGTGACGAGCAGGACGGCCCACCACGGCAGCGACCCCGACGACACGACGAGGGTGAGGCAGACCGTCGCGGTCATCTCCGCGAGCAGCCGGACGAACGACGCCGCCGCGACGACGCGGGACGCGTGCTCCTCGAGACGCCTCACACGCGCGGCGGCCGGGTGCTGGTCGGCGACGAGGTCGGTCACCGTGGCGCGCGAGACGCGCGTGACCGCGACCTCACCCGCCGACATCGCCGCCGCGGACGCGATGCCGAGCACCGCGAGCGCGACGAGCAGCCCGACGGGCACGTCGGTCATCGACCGGCCAGGAACGTCAGCAGGAGGCGTCGCTGGAGCGCGAACATCTCCTTCTCCTCCTCCGGCTCGACGTGGTCGTAGCCCAGCAGGTGGAGGATGCCGTGCGTCGTGAGCAGCAGCAGCTCCTCGGCCGTGGAGTGGCCCGCGGTGCGCGCCTGCTGCGCGGCGACCTCGGGGCACAGCACGACGTCGCCCAGCAGGCCGGCGGGCGTCGGCTCGCCCTCGCGGCCGGGGCGCAGCTCGTCCATCGGGAAGGACAGCACGTCGGTCGGGCCGGGCTCGTCCATCCACTTGACGTGCAGGTCGGTCATGACGTCGGTGCCGACGAGCATGATCGACATCTCGGTCTGCGGGTGCACGTGCATCGCGTCGAGCACGAACCGCGCGAGGGCCGCGAACTCGGCCTCGTCGACGTCGAACCCGGACTCGTTGTTGACCTCGATGCTCATCGGGTGCCGTCCCCGTCCCAGCGCGCGTACGCGTCGATGATGTCGCTGACGAGCCGGTGCCGGACCACGTCGGCGGACGACAGCCGGCAGAACGCCACGTCGTCGACCCCGTCGAGGATCTTCTCGACCACGCGCAGCCCGGACGTCGTCGCGGACGGCAGGTCGACCTGCGTGACGTCGCCGGTCACGACGACGCGCGACCCGAACCCGAGGCGCGTCAGGAACATCTTCATCTGCTCGACGGACGTGTTCTGCGCCTCGTCGAGGATGATGAACGAGTCGTTGAGGGTGCGGCCGCGCATGTACGCGAGCGGCGCGACCTCGACCGTGCCGTTCTCCATGAGCCGCGGGATCGACTCGGGATCGACCATGTCGTGCAGCGCGTCGTACAGCGGGCGCAGGTAGGGGTCGATCTTCTCGGACAGCGTGCCGGGCAGGAACCCGAGCCGCTCGCCCGCCTCGACGGCGGGCCGCGTGAGCACGATCCGGTTGACCTGGCGGGCCTGCAGCGCCTGCACGGCCTTCGCCATCGCGAGGTACGTCTTGCCGGTGCCGGCGGGGCCGATGCCGAACGTGACCGTGTGCCGGTCGATCGCGTCGACGTACTCCTTCTGCCCTGCGGTCTTCGGCCGGATGGTGCGGCCGCGCGCGGTGAGGATGTTGAACGTCAGGACGTCGGCGGGGCGGGCCGTGGAGCCCTCGGCGAGCATCGCGACCGAGCGCGAGACGACGTCGGGCGTGAGCGGCGTGCCGGCGGCGGTCATCTCGACGAGCTCGTCGACCAGGCGCGCCACGAGGGCGACGTCGCCCGCGGGACCCGCGAGGGTGACCTCGTTGCCCCGGACGTGCACGTCGACCGTGGTGAAGCCGGACTCGATCGCGCGGAGCACCTCGTCGCGCAGGCCCAGCAGCTCGACCATCGAGACGTCGGCCGGGACGGTGATGCGGTGCTCGACGCGGGCGTGCGCACCGGCCGGGCGGGGATCAGTGTGGGGCTGCGTCATGGGTCGGCGTGCGCCGTGCGCTCCTTCGGTGGCGGTCGCGGGGCGCGTCGGGCGCGTCGCACGCGGTCGGGTGGTCGTCCCAGTCTACCGACGCCGTGCGCGCGTCCGCCGAGCGCGATCCCGCGGGCCCGCCCGGGACCTTGGTACTGCGCGGCGGGCGTGGACGGGGACAGACTGGCCGGTGGGAGGCCGGGTGAGGGCGCCCGGCCGCACGCGGAGGTGCGCCGTGGCGACGTACGTGTGGGACTTCACGCAGGGCGACAAGGACCAGAAGGACCTCCTGGGCGGCAAGGGCGCGAACCTCGCCGAGATGACCCGCCTGGGTCTGCCGGTGCCGCCGGGCTTCACCATCACGACCGAGGCGTGCCGCGCGTTCATGCGCACGGGCGCGGTCCCGCGCGAGCTCGCGGTCGAGGTCACCACGGCGCTGCGCAAGATGGAGGACACCCTCGGGCGGCGGTTCGGCGACCCGGACGACCCGCTGCTCGTGTCGGTGCGGTCGGGGGCCAAGTTCTCGATGCCCGGGATGATGGAGACCGTCCTCGACGTCGGGCTCAACGACACGACCGTGCACGGGCTCGCGCGGTTCAGCGGGGACGAGCGGTTCGCATGGGACTCCTACCGCCGGCTGGTGCAGATGTTCGGCCGGACGGTGCTGGACATCGACGGCGCGCAGTTCTCCGACGCGCTCGACGCGGCCAAGGCGGCGCGCGGCGTGACCTCGGACGTGGACCTCGACGCCGACGCGCTGCGCGAGCTCGTCGGCACGTTCCAGCAGATCGTGCGCACGCAGACGGGCAAGCCGTTCCCGCAGGACCCGCGCGAGCAGCTCGACCTCGCGATCGTCGCCGTGCTCGGCTCGTGGAACACCGAGCGCGCGCGCCTGTACCGCCGCAAGGAGCGCATCCCCGACGACCTCGGCACGGCCGTCAACGTCGTGCCGATGGTGTTCGGCAACCTCGGCCCGACGTCGGGCACGGGCGTGGCGTTCACGCGCGACCCCGCGACCGGGAAGACCGGCAACTACGGCGACTACCTGGCGAACGCGCAGGGCGAGGACGTGGTGGCCGGGATCCGCAACACGCTGTCGCTCGAGGACCTGGCGCAGCGCGACCCCGGTGCGTACGCGGACCTGCGCCGGGCGATGCGCCAGCTCGAGACGCACTACCGCGACCTGTGCGACATCGAGTTCACGATCGAGCGCGGGAAGCTCTGGATGCTGCAGACGCGCGTGGGCAAGCGCACGGCGCCGGCCGCGTTCCGCATCGCGACGCAGCTGGTCGACGAGCACCTCATCACGCTCGACGAGGCGCTCGCGCGGGTCTCCGGGGCGCAGCTGTCGCAGCTGCTGTTCCCGCAGTTCGCGGCGTCCGCCGACCGCACGCTGCTCGCACGCGGGATGGCGGCGTCGCCCGGTGCCGCCGTGGGCGCGGCGGTGTTCGACTCCGCGACCGCGCAGCAGCGCGCCGCTCTCGGGGAGGACGTCGTCCTGGTCCGGCGGGAGACCAACCCCGACGACCTCGGCGGCATGATCGCCGCGGTGGGCGTGCTCACGGCGCGCGGCGGCAAGACGTCGCACGCGGCGGTCGTCGCGCGCGGCATGGGCCGCACGTGCGTGGTGGGAGCCGAGGCCGTCGACATCGATCTCGGCGCGCGCTCGTTCCGCGTCGACGGGCACGTCGTGCGCGAGGGCGACACCGTCGCGATCGACGGCGGCACGGGCGAGGTCTTCCTCGGCCGGGTGCCCGTCGAGCCGTCGCCGGTCAGCCGGTACCTCGAGGAAGGGCTCGACGCCGCGCTCGACCACGCGCCCGACGACGACACGCGCGAGCTCGTGCGGTCCGTCGACCGGCTGCTCACGCACGCCGACACGGTCCGCCGCCTGCACGTGCACGCGAACGCCGACACCGCAGCCGACGCCGCACGTGCCCGCCGGCTGGGTGCGCAGGGCGTCGGGCTGTGCCGCACCGAGCACCAGTTCCTCGGCGAGCGGCGCGTCCTCGTCGAGCGCGTGGTGCTCGCGTCCGACGACGGCGAGCGGCAGTCGGCCCTCGACGCCCTGCTGCCGCTCCAGCGCGAGGACTTCGTCGGGCTCCTGCGCGAGATGGACGGGCTGCCGACGACGATCCGCCTGCTCGACCCGCCGCTCCACGAGTTCCTGCCCGATCTCACCGACCTGTCGGTGCGCGTCGCGCTCGCGCACGAGCGCGGGCAGGACGCGGCCGACGACGAGCGGCTGCTCGCCGCGGTGCGGCGGATGCACGAGGCGAACCCCATGCTCGGCCTGCGCGGCGTCCGGCTCGGGCTCGTCGTGCCCGGCCTGTTCGCGCTGCAGATCCGCGCGGTCTGCGAGGCCGTCGTCGAGCGCCGGGCCGCCGGCGGTGACCCGCGCGCCGAGATCATGGTGCCGCTGGTCGGGTCGGTGCAGGAGCTGCGGCTCGTCAAGGACGAGGCCCGCACGATCATGGCCGCGGTCGGTGCCGAGCGCGGCGTCGACCTCGACCTGCCGGTCGGCGTCATGATCGAGCTCCCGCGCGCCGCGCTCACCGCCGACCGGATCGCGCAGGAGGCCGCGTTCTTCTCGTTCGGCACCAACGACCTCACGCAGACCACCTGGGGGTTCTCGCGCGACGACGTCGAGGGCGCCTTCTTCGCGCAGTACACCGACAACGGCGTCCTCACGGTGTCGCCGTTCGAGACGATCGACGCGCTCGGCGTCGGGCGGCTCGTGCAGATCGCCGTCGAGCAGGGCCGTGCCGCCCGGCCCGACCTGACGCTCGGCGTGTGCGGCGAGCACGGCGGCGACCCGGAGTCGATCCGGTTCTTCCACGACGCGGGCCTCGACTACGTGTCCTGCTCCCCGTTCCGTGTCCCGGTCGCGCGCCTCGAGGCGGGCCGCGCCGCGGTCGCCGAGGCGGGGGTCGACGTGCGCTGACGACCCGTCCGCTCAGCCGGCGACGTAGCCCTGCTCGGCGAAGTACTCCTCCAGCAGGTCGAACGTGAGCGCGACCGCCGCGGCGTGGTCGTCGTCGGTCCACGCGTCGTGCGCGCGGCCGGGCGCCACCTGCCTCCCCACGAGCGCCTCCCAGCTCGTGGACGAACGCCCGCCGATCAGGCGCACGCCCGCCCAGTCGCGGAAGTGCCGGTACGCCTCGTCGTCGCGCCAGAACCGCGACCCCCAGCCGACGCCGGCCGCGACGGTGGGGAAACGCTCGTCGAGGAAGTACATCCGCAGCCGCGTCCGCACGAGGCGCGCGAGCGTCGCGGGGTTCGACGGGTCCCCCGCACCGAGCGGGTCACGCGGGCTGCCAGGACCCGCCGTGCCGGACCAGCCCGCCGTGAGGTCGCGCGCCACGACCGTCACCGTGCCGGCGATGAACGCGAGCTCGTGGCTCACGCCGTCGTCGTGCGGGAGCAGCTCGTCGACGAGGAGGTCGGAGCGGGGAAGCCCACCGTGGTCGCCGTCGACCTCGACGCGGACGACGCCCTCGTAGCGCAGGACGAACTGGGGTGCGGCGCGACCGGCGCCCGCGAGGACCAGCGTCGCCGTCACGCCGGCGTCGGTGTGCCGCATTGCGAGCCGGTCGAACGTCGCGCCGCGCGGGCACCACTGGTGCGAGAAGTCGTAGTGCTCGGGATGGCGGGCGAAGGCGCGTGCACCGGGCGGCAGCGCGTCGCCGTGCTCGGCCAGCCACCGCAGGTACGGACCGGGGTCGGTCCACGTGCCGTCGGCCGTCGTCTCGAGGATCGCGTAGCGCACGCGGCGAGTGTGCCAGCGTTGCCTGCCCCGGAAGCACCGGATTCCGCGCGTGCGGGGCTCGGCGACGCTCCTGGCGGCCGGGGCGTCCCGCGCGCTCCGCGGGGGCTCAGGCCCAGCGGCCGAGGCGCTGCGCGAGGATCGCGAGCGCGACCGGGCCCGCCGTCGACGTGCGCAGGACGTGCGGGCCGAGGCGGACCGCGACCGCGCCGGCGTCGACCAGGCGGGCGAGCTCCTCGTCGCCGATGCCGCCCTCCGGCCCGACGACGACGAGGCACTCGCGCGCGGCCGAGCCCGCGTCGGGCAGCGTGACGTCCGCGATGGGGAGCGTCGCCTCCTCGTGCAGGACGAGCGCCGCTCCCCCGGCGTCGACGGCGGCGCGCACGCGCTGCGCGAGCGCACGCGAGTCGACCGCCGTGCCGACCTCGGGCACGCGCGCCCGGCGCGCCTGCTTGGCGGCCGCCCGCACGGTGCCGAGCCAGCGGGCGCGGCTCTTCGCGGCACGCTCGCCGCGCCACACGACGATCGACCGGTCGGCCTGCCACGGCAGCACGCCGTCGGCGCCGACCTCGGTCGCCGCCTCGATCGCCATCTCGTCGCGGTCGCCCTTCGCGAGCGCCTGCACGAGCACGAGCGCGACGTCGGGCGCGGGCTCGACCACGACGTCGTCGACGCGCAGCAGCACGCCCTCGCCGCCGACGGACTCGACGACGCCGACGAGCCGTACCCCGGCGCCGTCGACCACGTCGACCCGCTCCCCCGGCCCGCGCCGCTGCACGACACCCGCGTGCCGGCCCTCGGACCCGTCGAGCAGGTACGCGCCGCCCGCGGCCACGCCCGCGAGCGTCCCCGGCTCCGCGAGGAAGACGGGTGCGCTCACCTCAGCGGCCCGAGAGCTTGTCGCGCAGCTTCGCGAACACGCCGCTGCTCGCGCTCGCGAGCCGCGACTCCGGGCGCTCCTCGCCGCGGAGCACCGCGAGCCGCCGCAGCAGCTCGACCTGCTCGTCGTCGAGCGCGGTGGGGACCTGCACCTCGACGTGCACGTGCAGGTCGCCGCGGCCCCCCGCGTGCAGGTGGCCGACGCCGAGACCCTTGAGCGTGACGACCTGGGCCGGCTGCGTGCCGGGACGCAGGTCGACCTCGCGCTCGCCGTCCAGCGTGTCGAGCTGGAGCGTCGTGCCCAGCGCGGCCGCGGTCATCGGCACCTGGAGCGTCGCGTGCAGGTCGTCGCCGCGGCGCACGAACGTGTCGTGCTTGCGCTCGTGCACCTCGAGGTAGACGTCGCCCGCGGGGCCGCCGCCCGGGCCGACCTCGCCCTGTCCCGTGAGCTTGATGCGCGTGCCCGTGTCGACGCCCGCGGGCACGTCGACGCCGAGCGTGCGGCGCGACCGCACCCGGCCCTCGCCCGAGCACTCGGGGCACGGCTCGGGGATGACCGTGCCGAACCCGTGGCACGCGGCGCACGGCTGGGTCGTCATCACCTGGCCGAGGAACGACCGCGCGACGCGCTGCACCGAGCCACGGCCGTGGCAGACCTCGCACGTGCGCGGCGACGTACCGGGACGGCAGCACGAGCCGCCGCACGTCGGGCACAGCACGGCCGTGTCGACCGGCACCTCCTTGTGCGCTCCGAACGTCACCTCGGTGAGGTCGAGGTCGAGGCGCACGAGCGCGTCCTGGCCGCGACGCGCGCGAGGGATCGGTCCGCGCTGCGCGCCCGCACCCGCGGCCGCGCCGAAGAACGTCTCGAAGATGTCCTGGAAGCCGAAGCCGCCGCCCATGCCGCCGCCGGGCGACGCCGGGTCGGCACCGAGGTCGTACGCGCGGCGCTTCTCGGGGTTGGACAGCACGTCGTACGCGCGCGAGACGTCCTTGAAGCGCTCCTCGGACGCGGAGTCGCTGCCGGCGACGTCGGGGTGGTGCTCGCGCGCGAGCTTCCGGTACGCCTTCTTGATCTGCTCCGGCGACGCGTCGCGCGGGACGCCGAGGATCTCGTAGTAGTCGGTCACGTGAGGGTGCGCTCGCTTCCTGTGCTCAGGCACGCGGTGGGGACGGGCCGGGGACGCCGCAGCGGGCTCATCCGGCGAGGATGCGGGTCAGGTAGCGGGCGACGGCGCGCACGGCGGTCATCGTCCCGGGGTAGTCCATGCGCAACGGGCCGAGCGAGCCGACGCGAGCGACGACCGCACCGCTCTCGTCGCCGTAGCCCGTCGTGACGAAGCTCGTCTCCAGCAGGCCGTCGTGCTGCGTCTCGCGCCCGATCCGCATGCTGACCGCGGCCTGGTCCTCTGCCATCTCGGACAGCAGGCGCAGCAGGACGACCTGCTCCTCGAGCGCCTCGAGCACCGGGCCGATCGAGTGCGCGAAGTCGACGCCGCCGCCGCGGGCGAGGTTCGCGGTGCCGGCCAGCACGACGCGCTCCTCGCTCTCCTGCGCCAGCGTCTCCTCGACCAGCGCGACGACCTGACGCACCAGCGGCGCGTCCTGCGGCGCGAACGCGTCGTGCAGCTCGCGGAACGCGTCGGGGAGCTCCGACAGACGGCGACCGGTCGCGGCCACGTTGAGCCGCGCGCGCAGCTGCGCCACGACGGCCTCGTCGACGTCGTGGTCCTGCTCGAGCGTGCGCTGCTCGACGCGGCCCGTGTCCGTGATGAGGACGACGAGCAGGTGCCGGGCGCCGACGGTGACGAGCTCGACGTGCCGCAGCGCCGAGCGCCGCAACGACGGGTACTGCACGACCGCGACCTGCCCGGTGAGCTGCGCGATGAGTCGCACCGCGCGGTCGACGACGTCGTCGAGGTCCACCGCGTGGTCGAGGAACTCGCCGATCGCGCGCCGCTCGGCCGCGGACATCGGCTTGACCGTCGTGAGCCGGTCCACGAACAGGCGGTAGCCCTTGTCCGTCGGGACGCGTCCGGCCGACGTGTGCGGCTGCGCGATGTACCCGGCGTCCTCGAGCGCCGCCATGTCGTTGCGGATCGTCGCGGGCGACACGCCCAGCGCGTGCCGCTCGACGAGCGCGCGCGACCCGACCGGCTCACGCGTCGCGACGTAGTCCTCGACGATCGCGCGCAGCACGTCCAGCCGACGGTCCTCGCTCACTCTCGCCTCCCCCGCGTCGGTCCCGGGCCATGCGGCCACGGGTAGCACTCGCCGTGCACGAGTGCCAATCCTACGCCGCGCCCCCGACGTTCCACCGGCGCGTGCACCGGCGCCCTAGAGTGCCGCGCGTGACTCAGGACCGCTACGGCTCGGACGTGCTCGGGGGCTCCGGCTCCTCCCACCACCGCCCGGCCCGCACGTCACGGCCGCAGGCCGCCGACGTCGGCCTCGTGGTCGAGGAGGTGACGACGGGGTGGGTCGGCGCGGTCGTCCGCGTCGAGAAGTCGGGCGGCATGCACGTCGTCGTCCTGGAGGACCGGCGCGGCCGGACGCGCACGTTCCCGCTCGGGCCCGGGTTCTGGGTCGACGGCGAGCCCGTCGCGCTCACCGCCCCCGTCCGCGCGACCGCGCCCGCCGCCCCGACCCGGACCGCCTCCGGGTCGCGCGCGGTGCGCGGCGCGCAGGCCCGCGTCGCGCGCGGCAGCCGCATCTGGGTCGAGGGCAAGCACGACGCCGAGCTCGTCGAGAAGGTGTGGGGCGACGACCTGCGCCTCGAAGGCGTCGTCGTCGAGCTGCTCGACGGTGTCGACCACCTGTCCGACGCGGTGCGCGCGTTCGCGCCCGGCCCCGGACGCCGCCTCGGCGTGCTGGTCGACCACCTGGTGCCCGGGTCCAAGGAGGGCCGGATCGCCGCGGAGGTCACGCGGTCCGCGCCCGCCGGGACCGTGCTCGTCCTCGGGCACCCGTACGTCGACGTGTGGCAGGCGGTCCGCCCGCAGCGCCTCGGCCTCGAGCGCTGGCCCACGATCGAGCGCGGCACCGAGTGGAAGCACGGCATCCTGCGCGAGCTCGGCTGGCCCGCCGCGGACCAGGCCGACGTCGCGCACGCGTGGAAGCGGATCCTCGGGACCGTCCGCACCTACGCCGACCTCGAGCCGAGCCTGCTCGGCCGGGTGGAGGAGCTCATCGACTTCGTCACGGCATGACGGCGCCCCGCCCGGCGCGGTCCCGGGCGAGGCGTCGCACGCTCGTGGCGCGCGGTCACGGCGCGATCAGGGCGCGATCGGCTCGCCGAGCAGGCGCCGGTACAGGTACGACGTCGCGACCAGCACGACCGGGACGGCGACCAGCAGGCCGACGCCGCACAGGATCGCGCCCGCCCAGATGATCGCGCCGCCCACCAGGTAGAACAGGATCGTCGTCGCGAGGTTCGAGGTGACGAGCCGGATGCTCGACCGCAGCGCGTCGACCGGGCTCAGCTGCTTGTCGATGACGAACCACAGCGTGAACAGCACGAGCAGGTTCGCCGCGACGCTCACGAGCCAGCCGATCAGCGGGATCCACGCCACGAGCCCCACCACGAGGTTGACAGCCGCCAGCAGCAACGCCGTCAGGACCACCGGGCCCGAGCTCTCGAAGCGGAAGAAGTCGCCGAGCGCGACCGGGCGGCCGTACGTGAGGTTGAGCGACACCCGCACGAACGCGGCCTGGACGAGGTACGCCACCAGCCACGCGACGGTGTAGACGACGACGAAGCCGAACGAGAAGCCCAGCCCCATCCCGTTCGAGACGCCGTCCCCGTCGGGGTCCGCGAGCGCCGACAGTCCGCCGAACACCAGGGTGACGAGGAAGACGACGACCGCGGCGACGGCCAGCCAGATCAGCGTGGCCGCGACGAAGACGCCGCCGTTCGTCGTGAACTTCTGCCAGCCGTACTGCAGCGACTCGCCGATCGGCGCGGTGGCCGACGGCGCCCCGTAGCCCGCCGGTGCCGGATAGCCCGCCGGCGGCGGGTAGCCCCCCGGCTGAGGCGGGTAGCCGCCCGGCGGAGGCGGGTAGCCGCCCGGCGGAGGCGTCTGGCCGTACCCGGGCGTCCCGGACGGCGGGGGCGGGTAGGAGCCCTGCGCGGCGGGTGGCGGCGGGTAGCCGCCGGGCGCAGGTGCGGGCGGCGGCGGGGAGGCGCCGGGCGTAGGTGCGGGCGGCGGCGGGGAGGCGCCAGGCCCGGGTGCCGGCGGCGGCGGGGACGCATCCCCCGCGGGCGGCGTGGCCTCCGGCTGCGAGGGCGTGGGCTTGTCGAGCGGCACGTCGGGCCGCTGGTCGTCGTCGCGGCGCTCTCCGCCGGGGTTCTCGCTCATGCGTCGCCTCCTGTCGCGGGCCGAGTCGCCCCTTCGGATCGAATCGGCGCGGCGCACGGCATGTCAAGGAACCGGGCGCACCGGACATCTCACCTCCGGGTGAACCCTGGGCGCGCGTGCCCCCGGGTCGGTAGGCTCGCGCTGCCTTCCCCGCCCCTGACGTGGGGAGGCACGCGGCCACCAGGCCCGCCACGTCCCGGCCGGCCCTGCGCCGGTCGGCCCCTGCACGAGGAGCGCGATGTCGTACGAGCAGCAGCCGGCCCACCACCCGTCCGGCGCGGACCAGACCCGCACGTGGGCGACCCTCGCGCACCTGGGCGGGATCCTCGCCTACTTCTTCATCGGGTGGGTCCCGGCGCTCGTCATCTGGCTCGTGCACCGCGAGCGCGGCGGCCAGGCGGCCGAGCAGGCCCGCGTCGCCCTCAACTTCCAGCTCACGCTGCTGGTGGGTCTCGTCGTCGCCAAGATCGTCGAGAACCTGCCCGCCATCGGAGTGATCGGCTGGATCGCGATCATCGGCATCGGCATCATCAGCCTCGTCCTGTCGATCCTCGCAGCCGTAGCCGTCAACAAGGGCGGCTCGTACCGTTACCCCTTCTCGCTGGAGCTCGTGCGATGACCACCCCGCAGCCCGACCCGTGGGCCAAGCAGCCCGACCCGAACGCCACCCCCGGCCAGCCCGCGGGTGACCCCGCCGGCCAGCCCTACGGTGCTCAGCAGCCCTACGGCGCGCAGTACGGCGCCCAGCAGCCCTACGCCGGCGCCCCGCAGGGCTCCCCGGCCGGCTACGCGCAGCCCGCCGCGCCCCTGCGGCCGGACGACGAGAAGACGTGGGCGATCGTCGGCCACCTCCTGCCGCTGGTCGGCGTGGGCTTCATCGCCCCGCTGGTCATCTGGCTCGTGTTCCGCGGCCGTGGCCCGTTCCTCGAGCACCACGCGAAGGAGTCGCTGAACTTCCAGCTCACGCTGCTCATCGCGTACGTGGTCGGCGGCATCCTCAGCGTGATCGGCATCGGCGTGCTGCTCATCCTCGCCGTGTGGGTCGTGCAGCTCGTCTTCGGCATCCTGGCCGCCGTCGCCACGAGCCGCTGGGAGTGGTACCGGTACCCGATGACCATCCGCATGGTCAGCTGACACCGCAGCACCTCACGACGAGGGCGTCACCCGGTCCACGGGTGGCGCCCTCGTCGCGTCGGCGACGGGCGACGACGGCCGTCGCCGCGGCGACGCGTCGCTGGTCAGGCGGCGAGCGTCCGCACCACGGCGTCGGCCAGGAGGCGCCCACGACGCGTCAGGACGATCCGCCCGCCGGGCGTCGACGACCCCGCGGCAGGTCGGGCGAGCGCGGCGCGACCGTCGACGAGGCCGTCGGCGACGAGGCCCGCGACCTCGCGGCGCGCGCCGGCCGGGAGGTCCGCGATCGGCAGGCCCTCGGCCGTGCGGACACCGAGCATGAGGCGCTCGAGAGCCGCCGACTCCCCGTCGACGGTCTCGCGTCCCGCCGCGGGGCTCAGCCCACGGGCCAGCCGGTCGGCGTACGCCCGCGGGTGCTTGACGTTCCACCAGCGCACGCCCCCGACGTGGCTGTGCGCCCCCGGACCGATCCCCCACCAGTCGTCGCCGCGCCAGTACGCGAGGTTGTGCCGGCACGCGTCGGCGGGCGTGCGCGCCCAGTTGCTCACCTCGTACCAGCCGAGCCCTGCGGCGGCGAGCAGGTCGTCCGCGAGCTCGTACTTCGCGGCCTGGTCGTCCGGGTCCGTCGGCGGGAGGTCGCCGCGGCGGACCTGGACGGCCATGCGCGTGCCCTCCTCGACGACGAGCGCGTACGCGGACACGTGGTCGACGCCGGTCGCGAGGGCGGTCTCGACGCTCGTGCGCCAGTCGTCGAGGGACTCGCCGGGCGTGCCGTAGATCAGGTCGAGCGACACCGCGAGGCCGGCGTCCCGGGCCCACCGGACGACGTCGGGGATGCGCCGCGGGTCGTGCGTGCGGTCGAGCGTCGCGAGGACGTGCGGCACCGCGGACTGCATGCCGAACGAGACGCGCGTGAAGCCGGCCGCGGCGAGCGCGGCCAACGACTCGGGCGTCACCGAGTCGGGGTTGGCCTCCGTCGTCACCTCGACGTCCGGGGCGAGCCCCCACGTGTCGCGGACGCCGCCCAGCAGGCGTGCGAGGTCGTCGACCGGGAGCACGGTCGGCGTGCCGCCGCCGACGAACACCGTCGAGACGGGCCGCGGGGGCAGGCCGGCGCCGTCGAGCACGCGCGCGGCGAGGCCGATCTCGGCGAGGGCCGTCGACGCGTACGACGACTGGCTGGCGCCGCCGCCGAGCTCGGTCGCGGTGTAGGTGTTGAAGTCGCAGTACCCGCAGCGCACGGTGCAGAACGGCACGTGCAGGTAGACGCCGAACGCGCGGTCCTCGGCCCCGGCGGCGACCGAGGCCGGGAGGGTCCCGTCGTCGGGGGCGACGTCGCCGTCGGGCAGCGCGGGGGCCATCAGCGGAACGCCTCACGGTCGGCGGACGTGAGGCCGCGCCGGCGGAACGCGGTCGTGCCGTCGTCGCGCAGCTCGCGCGCGGCGGCGACGAGCGCGCCGTAGGCGGCGGACGCGAGCGCCCCGCCGACCGACACCCGACGCGCGCCCGCGGCGGCGATCTGGGCGACCGTCGGGCCGTCGGGCCACGCGAGGACGTTGACGGGCACGTCGACCGCGCGGACGACCGTGCTGATCTGCTCGACGGTCGTGAGACCGGGCGCGTAGACGCAGTCGGCCCCCGCCGCGGCGTACGCGCGCAGCCGCGTCACGCTGTCGTCGAGGTCGTCGACTCCGTAGAGGTGGTTCTCGCAGCGCGCGGTCAGCACCATCGGGTCGCCGTCGCGGTGCGCGGCGCCGGCGGCGGCCGCCACGCGGGCCACGGCGGCGTCGAGCGGCTCGACGGCGCCCGCCACCGGGTCGTAGTCCTCGATCGAGCAGCCCGCGGCGCCCGCGTCGTGCAGCAGCGCGACCGTCTCGGCCACCCCGGCCGGGGCGTCGGCGTAGCCGCGCTCGGCGTCGACCTGCACCGGCACGTCGACGGCCGCGACGAGGCCCCGCACATGAGCGAGCAGCTGGTCGCGCGTGACGTGCTGGTCCTCGGTGCCGAGCGACCACGCGAGGCCGGAGCTGGTCGTCGCGAGCGCCTCGAAACCCTCGTGCACGAGCAGCCGGGCCGACCCGACGTCCCACGGGTTCGGCAGCAGGAACGTCGCCGGGCCGGCGTGCAGCTCGGCGAACCGGCGGCGACGACGGGCGGCGTCGGTCACTTCTTCTTCGCGTCCTTCGCGTCCTTGCCGCCGCCCGCGTCCGACGAGAGCGCGGCGATGAAGGCCTCCTGCGGCACGTCGACCCGGCCGATGGTCTTCATGCGCTTCTTGCCCTCCTTCTGCTTCTCGAGCAGCTTGCGCTTGCGGGTGATGTCACCGCCGTAGCACTTCGCGAGGACGTCCTTGCGGATCGCCCGGATCGTCTCGCGCGCGATGATCCGCGAGCCGATGGCGGCCTGGATCGGCACCTCGAACTGCTGGCGCGGGATGAGGTCCTTGAGCTTGGTCGCCATCATGACGCCGTACGCGTAGGCCTTGTCCTTGTGCACGATCGCGCTGAACGCGTCGACCGTCTCGCCCTGCAGCAGGATGTCGACCTTCACCAGGTCGGCCGTCTGCTCGCCGATGGGCTCGTAGTCGAGGCTCGCGTAGCCGCGCGTGCGCGACTTCAGCTGGTCGAAGAAGTCGAAGACGATCTCCGCCATGGGGAGGATGTAGCGCATCTCGACGCGGTCCTCGGACAGGTAGTCCATGCCCTGCAGGTCACCGCGCTTGCCCTGGCAGAGCTCCATGATCGCGCCGATGAACTCGCTGGGCGCGAGGATGGTCGCCTTGACGATCGGCTCGTGCACCGCGCCGATCTTGCCGCCCGGGAACTCGCTCGGGTTCGTCACGCGGACCGTCGTGCGGTCCTCCAGGTCGACGTCGTAGACGACGTTCGGCGCGGTCGAGATGAGGTCGAGGTCGAACTCGCGCTCGAGGCGCTCCCGCACGATCTCGAGGTGCAGCAGGCCGAGGAAGCCGACGCGGAACCCGAAGCCCAGCGCGACCGACGTCTCCGGCTCGTAGTTGAGCGCGGCGTCGTTGAGCTTGAGCTTGTCGAGCGCGTCGCGCAGGGCCGGATAGTCGGACCCGTCGATCGGGTACAGCCCCGAGAAGACCATGGGCTTGGGGTCGGAGTAGCCGCCGAGCGCCTCACCCGCGGGCTTGCTCGCGTTCGTGACGGTGTCGCCGACCTTGGACTGGCGCACGTCCTTCACGCCCGTGATGAGGTAGCCGACCTCGCCGACGCCCAGACCCTGCGTCGGGACGGGCTCGGGCGAGATGACGCCGATCTCGAGCAGCTCGTGCGTCGCCTTGGTCGACATCATCGCGATGCGCTCGCGCGGGTTCAGGTTGCCGTCGACGACGCGCACGTACGTGACGACGCCGCGGTACGTGTCGTACACCGAGTCGAAGATCATCGCGCGCGCCGGCTTGTCGGCGTCGCCCACGGGCGCGGGCACGAGCTCGACGATGCGGTCCAGGAGCGCCTCGACACCCTCACCCGTCTTGCCGGACACCTTGAGGCAGTCCGCGGGGTCGCCGCCGATGAGGCCCGCGAGCTCCTCCGCGTACTTCTCCGGCTGCGCCGCCGGGAGGTCGATCTTGTTGAGCACCGGGATGATCTGCAGGTCGTTCTCGAGCGCCAGGTAGAGGTTGGCGAGCGTCTGCGCCTCGATGCCCTGGGCCGCGTCGACCAGCAGGACCGCGCCCTCGCACGCCGCGAGCGACCGCGACACCTCGTACGTGAAGTCGACGTGCCCGGGCGTGTCGATCATGTTGAGCGCGTACGCCTGGTCGCCCACGCCCCACGGCATGCGCACGGCCTGCGACTTGATCGTGATGCCGCGCTCGCGCTCGATGTCCATGCGGTCGAGGTACTGCGCCCGCATCGCGCGCGCGTCAACCACGCCCGTGAGCTGCAGCATGCGGTCGGCCAGCGTCGACTTGCCGTGGTCGATGTGCGCGATGATGCAGAAGTTGCGCAGCAGCTCGGGCGCGGTGGCCGCGGGGCGGATGCGCGACGTGGCAGCGGCGCTCGGGATCGGGGACAACGCGGACGGCTCCCGGTTTCGGTGCGGGGGGCGCAGCGTGGCGCCCGACGGACGGTCGGTGACGGCTCCGCACCTCACGGCGCGTGGGCGGTCGACGCCACCATGGTCCCATGACGACGGACGTGGCCGCCTCGCTCGACCACCTGCGGCTCCTCGGCGCCCTGCAGGACGACTTCCTCACGACGATCCCGCAGGTCGACCCGACGACGCGCGTGCCGTGGTGCGGACGCTGGCGCGTGCGCGACCTCGTCGTCCACCTCGCACGGATCCACCACTGGGCCGCCGGGCAGGCGAGCCGTCGCCGCGAGACACCGCTCGGCCGCGGGCCGTTCGACCTCGTCGACCTCTACGCCACGTGCGCGGCCGAGCTGCGGGCCACGCTCACGGCGCTCGGTCCCGACGCACCTGCGAGCACGCTCGTCGGGCCCGGGCCCGCGTCGTTCTGGCACCGCCGCCAGCTCCACGAGACGCTCGTGCACCTGTGGGACCTGCGCACCGCGGGCGGCCTGCCGCTCGACGTCGACGCCGGCGTCTGGGCCGACACGGTCGACGAGGTCGTGACCGTCATGCAGCCGCGGCAGGAGGCCCTGGGCCGCATGGAGCCGCTGCCCGCACCCGTCGCGCTCGTCGCGACCGACGCCGGCCGCACGTGGCTGCTCGGCGGCGACGGCCAGCCCGCCGCGACCGTGACGGCGCGGGCGCAGGACCTCGCGCTGCTCGTGTGGGGCCGGCGCTCCCCCGACGACGACAGGGTCCGCGTCGACGGCGACCGCGCCGCGCTCGACGACGCGCTGGCCCGCCGGCTCACGCCCTGACGCGCGCCGGGACCGCTCCGCGGGGCGGCTCGGGCCGTGCGCGGACCGTCGCCGCGCCACGCCGCGACCGCTCCGTGGGGCGGCTCGGGCCGTGCGCGGACCGTCGCCGCGCCACGCCGCGACCGTCCCCGTCGTCCCCCTACGCCTCGCGCGTGATCCGCACCTCGACCGCGAGCTCCTGCGTGCCCGCCCCGGCGTAGATCCCACGCAGCGGTGCGACGTCGTCGTACGAGCGCCCGCGGGCGAGCACCACGTGGTGCTCCCCCACCGGGACGCGGTTGGTCGGGTCGTAGGCGGTCCACTCGCCCGTCCACCACTCGACCCACGCGTGCGACTCGCCGCTCACCGTCTCCCCGACGGGCGCGTCGAACCGGGGGTGCAGGTACCCCGACACGTACCGCGCCGGGATGCCGATGCCGCGCAGCGCCCCCACGGCGAGGTGCGCGATGTCCTGGCACACCCCCGCGCCCGCGGCCCACGCCTCCGTCGCCGGGGTGTGCACCGTCGTCGCGCCCGGGATGTAGTCGACGCGGTCGCGCAGCGCGCGGCACACCGCCTCGGCGGCCTGCGCCGGCTCGAGCCCGTCCGCGGCCTCGTGCGCGAGCGCGACGACCTCGTCGGGCGGCTCCGTCGTCGGCGTGTCCGCGAGGAACTCCGCGAGCCGGTCGCGCAGCTCGGGGCCGCGGAGCACGTCCCAGCCGACCGGCGCGCGTCCCGGCACGCGCTCCGCGACGTCGACCAGGTGCTCCGCGGTGATGACGAGCGACTCGTGCGGCGCGAGCACCTCGAACGCCGTGACCGCGCTGCCCCAGTAGTCCCGGTACTCGTGCCACCACGTGTGCGGCTTCACCTCGAGGCGCGTTTCGACGACCGTCTGCCCGACCTGCGACAGCGGCGTCATGCGCGCCTCGTTGTACGACGCCGCGACCGGCCCGGCGTACCGGAACGTCGACGTGTGGACCACCCTCAGCCTGGCCACTAGAGCGCCTCCCCGACCCAGGTCGTCGCCGCGCCGGACGGGAAGTAGCGGCCGCGGATCGCGTCCGACGCCGCCGAGCACGCCCGCTGCACGCGCTCCATCTCCTTCGGCAGCGCGTCGAGCACGTCCACCAGGGGCCGGTACTCGAGGTTCGTCCGGACGAACCCGATGTGCCGCCGCGCCTCGTCGACGGTCGCCCGGTCGGTCACGGGCTCGAGCGCCGCGAGGCACTCCTCCGCCTGGTTGAGCGCGAAGACGATGGACCGTGGGAACAGCCGGTCGAGCAGCAGGAACCCCGCGGCGCGCTCGTCGGACGCGGTACCACGGTAGGTCCGCAGGAACGCCTCGTGCGCGCCGCAGGACCGCAGCAGCGTCGTCCAGCTCGGACCGGCGGACCCCGCGAGCGCACGCGTCGTGAGCAGCCGGGCCGTCATGTCGGCGCGCTCGATCGACCTCCCGAGCACCATGAACGCCCACGTCTCGTCGCGCGACGTCGCGGAGTCCATGATCCCGGCGACGACCGCGGCCCGCTCGCGCACCCACGTGAAGTAGTCGTGCGGGCGCGCGGGCCGCATGTGCGACGGCAGCTGGTTCCACGTCGTGTTGAGGCACTCCCACAGCTCGGTCGAGATGATCTCGCGCGCGCGCCGCGCGTTCTCGCGGGCGGCGACGAGCGACCCCGCGATCGCCGAGGGCGCGAACCGGTCGTAGGCGAGCACGTCGAGCACGTGCTCGCGTCCGACCTCGACGTGCGGCGGCGGCGCGGTGCGGTCCATGACGGACAGCAGCGAACGGCACGCGAGGTCCTCCTCCGCCCACGGGTCCTCGAGCAGGATCTGCACGTGCACGTCGAGCAGGCGTGCGGTGTCGTCGGCCCGCTCGACGTACCGGCCGATCCAGAACAGCGACTCGGCGATGCGGCTCAGCACGGGGCACCTCCGGCGACGGTCCGCGACTGCTGCTGCTGCATGACCTGCACGCGCACGTCGCTCGGGTTGGCCTCGATCGGCACGGCCGCGTCGAGCGGCACCGGCTGCGGGAGCCCGGTCGACGCCTGCGGCGCGCGGCGCGGGACGGCACCGCCGAGCACCCACGTGTCCTTCGACCCGCCGCCCTGCGACGAGTTCACGACGAGCTGCCCCTCCGGCAGCGCGACCCGCGTCAGACCGCCGGGGAGCACCCAGACCGCGTCCCCGTCGTTGACCGCGAACGGGCGCAGGTCGGTGTGCCGGGGACGCAGGCCGTCCTCGACGAGCGTCGGGATCGTCGACAGCTGCACGACGGGCTGCGCGATCCACCCGCGCGGGTCCTCGACCAGCCGCGTCCGCAGCTCGGCCAGCTCGGCCCGGCTCGCGGCCGGACCGACGACGAGACCCTTGCCGCCCGAGCCCGCGACGGGCTTGACGACGAGCTCGTCGAGCCGGTCGAGCACCTCCTCGAGCGCGCCCGGGTCCTCGAGCCGCCACGTGTCGACGTTCGGCAGCACGGGCTCCTCGCCGAGGTAGTAGCGGATGAGGTCGGGCACGTAGGTGTAGACGAGCTTGTCGTCGGCGACGCCGTTGCCCACCGCGTTCGCGAGCGTGACCGTGCCGTTGCGCGCGCACGTCATGAGGCCCGGGCTGCCGAGCAGCGAGTCCGACCGGAACGACACGGGGTCGAGGAACTCGTCGTCGACCCGTCGGTAGATGACGTCGACGCGGCGGCGCCCCTGCGTCGTCCGCATCCAGACGCGTCCGGCCGCGCAGAACAGGTCGCGCCCCTCGACGAGCTCGACCCCCATGGTCCGCGCGAGCAGCGCGTGCTCGAAGTACGCGGAGTTGAAGACGCCGGGCGTCAGCACGACGACGGTCGGGTCGTCGACGCCCGCCGGCGCCGCCGCGGTGAGCGCCGCGAGCAGCCGCCGCGGGTAGTCCACGACCGGGCGGATCCGCAGCGCGGCGAACAGCTCGGGGAACGTCTGCGCCATCGCGCGCCGGTTCGACAGCACGTAGCTCACGCCGCTCGGCACCCGGACGTTGTCCTCGAGCACCCGCCAGTCGCCCTGCCCGTCACGGACGAGGTCGATCCCGGAGACGTGCACGCGCACGCCGTTGGGCGGCTGGATCCCCCGCGCCGCCCGGTGGAAGTGCTCGGACGACACGACGACCGACCGCGGCACGACGCCGTCGGCGATCGCGCGCTGCGGCCCGTAGACGTCGGCGAGGAACGCCTCGAGCGCCCGCACGCGCTGCGCGACGCCCGGCGCGACGTGCTCCCACTCCTCGCCCGCGACGACCCGCGGCACGACGTCGAGCGGGAAGGGCCGCTCCTCGCCCGCGAAGTCGAACGTGACGCCCTGCGCCAGGTACGAGCGCGCGAGCGTGTCCGCGCGGCCTCGGAGCTCACCGGCGGACAGCTGGGCGAGCGCCGCGTGCAGGTGCCGGTACGCCGCGCGGGAGCCCCCGGTCTCGGGGTCGATCATCTCGTCCCAGGCCGCCCCCGTCGGGTAGTCGTCGAAGAGGTCCGCCATGGGCGCGACAGTAGCCCTCCCGTGTCAACGTCGCGTTACGTGCCGACGGTCCCTCCTGCGCCCCGGACGACCGGCCGGCGAGCCGGTACCGTCGGGCCCGTGACGACCTCCCGCCGCCTCGGGTCCGCCCTCCGCCGGCTCGGCGCGCTCCTCCCGGGCCGAGGTCGCCCGAGCCTCCCGACCAGCCCGGGCGGCGTCGCGGGCGGCGCGCCGCCGACCTCTCGCGGGCGGTCCCGACCGGCCCCTGCTCCGGCCGGGCCGCGCGTCGAGTACACGCCCCGGCTGGACGGCGAGCCCGACCCCGGCGAGGTCGTGTGGGCGTGGGTGCCGTACGAGGAGGACCCCGCGCGCGGCAAGGACCGGCCGGTGCTCCTGATCGGACGGGACGGCACCACGCTGCTCGGCCTCACGATGACCAGCAAGGACCACGACCGGGACGCGGCCGACGAGGCGCGCTGGGGGCGGGTCTGGATGGACGTCGGCACCGGGGCGTGGGACGCGCAGCGCCGGCCCAGCGAGGTACGGCTCGACCGCGTGATCCGTCTGGAGCGGTCGGCGGTGCGCCGGGAGGGTGCGACGCTCGACCGCACGGTCTTCGACGCGGTCACCCGCGCGGCCGCCGAGGTCCGTCGCTCGCGCTGACGTGGATCTGGGGGGTCTCGGCTGACCTGCTAAGATTGTGAGTCGCGTGTCCGCCCGGGTCGGCGGGCACAAGCCCAGCTCCTCTCCGCGGGTGTCCCCACGCCCCAGTCCCGGAGCTGTGCGCGCCCTCTACGACCTGTCAGATCGCTTCGGCGAACACACCAGAGAGTTCTCACGTGGCCAACATCAAGTCCCAGATCAAGCGCATCAAGACGAACGAGAAGGCCCGCCTGCGCAACAAGGCGGTCAAGTCCGAGCTCAAGACGCACGTGCGTCGCGTCCGCGAGGCCGTCGCCGGTGGCGACAAGGAGGCCGCGTCGACCGCGCTCGCCGCCGCCTCGCGCAAGCTCGACAAGGCCGTCTCGAAGGGCGTCATCCACGCCAACCAGGCCGCCAACAAGAAGTCGGCGCTCGCCAAGACCGTCGCCGCGCTCTGAGGCACCTCGCGGGGGCACCTGCCCTCGCACCACGACAGGCGTCACCCTCGGGTGGCGCCTTCGTCGTCTCCGGGGACACGCGATCGTCGAGCCCGGCGAGCCGCGGCCGTCGGCGCCGGGAACCGGCCGACCGTGCCGGTCCTGTGCACCGGCGTCGTCGGCCCCCGCCGGCGCCGGGCCGACCGCGGGCATAAGTGAAGGCGTCACCCCCCCTGCGGGGTGACGCCTTCACCTGTCTCCGGCATCCGTCAGGTCAGCGACCAGGTCTCCCAGCTGCTGAGAGGGACGGAGGGCCGGAAGCCTGCCTCGCGCAGCGCGCGGTCGAACGCCTGGGCGGCCGCCGCGGCGTCACCCTGACGCAGGAAGCGGTCGCCGAGGTCACGCCACGCAGCCGCGGACTGCCGCGACGCCTGCATCATGCCGAGCATGTCCGCGGCCCACCGGTACGCCTTCGCGGCACCGTCGTTGTCGCCGCGCGCGTAGAGGACGTCGCCGTACGACAGCTGGGCGATGGCGGTCTCGATGCGCGGCGGGTCGCCCAGCCGGTCGAGCGCGGCCTTGACGAACGACTCGGCCGTCGCGAGGTCCCCGAGCAGCAGGTGCGCACGGGACCGCTCGACGTCGAGGCGTGCGAGCTCGATCTCCGACCCCAGCACGGCCAGGTCGGGCGCGGCCCGCTCGATGTGCTCGAGCGCCTCGCGCGGCTGGGCCGGCTCCGAGCGCAGCAGGAGCCACGCGTAGTTGAGGCGCAGGCGCGGCAGGTCGCGGTCCGGCTCGCCCTCCGAGAGCAGCGCGAGCGCGCGCTCCGTGTACCGCTGGGCCAGCTCGTAGTCGCGTCGCTGCTCGGCGACCAGCGCGGCGTTCCAGTAGACGCTGCCGCGGCCGCGCGGGCTGCCCTGCGACTCCGCGAGCGCGATGAGCTCCGCCGCGCGGTGCGTCGAGTAGAGCAGGTCCCCCCGCTCGACGTAGGCCCACAGCACCGTGGACGCGAGGCGCAGCTGCTCGTCCGTGCCGAGGAGGTCCGCCTCCTCGAGGTCCACGAGCACGCGCTCGCCGACCTCGACGCTGCGGTGCAGGTCGCCGGCCTCGAGGTAGGACGCCACGAGCGCCGTCGCGAGCGTCGCTGCCTCGACGTGGTGGTGGCGCGCGCGGGCGTCGGCGACGAGCGGCTCGAGGATCGCGACGGACTCCTCCAGCTCGCCGACCGCCTCGTGCGCGCGGGCCATCTCGCTGAGCGCCATGACGCGCAGCGAGGGGGTGACGACGTCGAGGTCCAGCGCCTTGAGCCGGCGCAGCGCTCCGGCTGCGTCGCCCTGCGTGAGGTCCAGACGTGCGTAGTCGATCTCGAGGCGGGTCCGCGCCTCGTTCGGTCCGTCCTCGCCGTGGCGCAGGTACTCGAGGGTCGTCCCGAGCCTGGAGGCCAGCACAGCGAGCGCGGAGTCGGTCGGTTCCCGGTGCCCGGCCTCGATCAGCGAGATGTAGCTGGGCGAGAAGGCCGACCCGGCGAGCGCCGTCTGCGAGAGCCCAGCGGCGAGCCGGGCCTCGCGTACCCGGTCAGCAATGGTCGTCATGGGAAGTCATTGTATGTGTGACGGTCGCCGATTGCATCACCCTCTGCCCGGCGAGTACCCGGGTGTCGTCCCGCGACGTCAGGGAGGCGTCCCGCGGGGCGTCGACACCCGGGCGCTCGCCGGGTGGTCCAGAGGTCAGACGATCTGGCGGCAGCAACCGGTCGCGCCACCCGAGAACGGCGTGATGACGGTGTCGTCGGCGAGGGCCGGACCGGCACCGAAACCGAGCGTGGCCAGCACCGCGACGATCGCGAGGGCGGACGAGAGGGGACGAGGCATGGTGAAGCTCCTGTCAAGCAATGCACGGACGTGGTCACCGTAATGATGACGGCCAGGACGGTGTGCTGTCTCCCGTTCCCCTCGATTCAGCACAGCGGGTGAAGTTCCGCGCGCGCACGCCGCGATCGTGCGCCTGCGCGCGACCTCCGCAGAAATCCACCCGCGGAGGAGCGGTTCACAGGACGGGAGTTGTGGTGTCATAGATGCCATGACACCGGACGACGTCGACGGGCGTATCGCGCGGCTCGCCGCAGCCGTCGAGGCTGCGATCCCTGACTCGCTCCGCGACGAGTGGGAGCGACGCGTCGGACGAGAGCCCGTCCTGGTCGCCCGCCAGGGGATCTTCTCGACCCACGGCCGCCCCTTCGCCTACCAGCTGTCGTACCGCGCACCCGGTCAGCACACGCAGACCGCGCACTCGTGGAGCACCTACCAGCACGAGCGGGCGACGGCCCACGTGCTCGGCGCCACGTTCGGCCGCGCCGACCTCGAGCACGTCGCGCACGGACGCCTCCTGTTCGTCCGCTGCCCGCGCGCCTACCTCATCGGCGACCTCGCCGTCCCGCGCCGGCCCGACCGCCTGGTCATCGAGATCACCGACACCGTCAACGTCGACTCCGCGGTCCTCGCCGGCGTCCGTCGGCTGCGTGAGGAGGGGTTCCGCATCGCGGTCCCCGGATTCGTCAGCAACGCCGACCAGCGGCGCCTGCTCCCCCACGCCGACTTCGTGAAGATCGACGTCCGCGACCTCGACGTCGAGGGCCACCCCGTCGTCGACCTCGCGCGCTCGTACGGCGCGCTGCTCGTCGCCGAGTACGTCGAGAACGCCGACACGCTGCGCTACGCACGCGACCTCGGCTTCTCGCTGTTCCAGGGCAACCTGCTCGAGCGGGCCGGCGTCCTCGACCGCGCCGGCGCACGCCCCGTCAGCCACTGACGGCAGCGTTCCCGGGCCCGGAGCCCGCCTCGGTGACAGCCGCACGTGAGACCTGTCACAGCCCCCGGAGAACCGCGTCATGATCGGGCGGAGCCGCCCTCTCATGAGGCGTGACCATGCCCGCGCCGTCGCCGAGCGCACCGCCGCACCTGCCGGTCGCCCGGCAGCCGATCTGGACGACGTCCGGACGACTGCACGGTCACGAGTACCTCTACCGGTCGCCGACGGGCCTGCCCGTCGGGGTCGACAGGTGGAGCGCGCCCCTCCAGGACGGTGCCACCACCGCGGTGCTCACGGCCCTCTTCCACGACGGTCCCCCGCCGGGTGACGCGCTCGCGTTCGTCAACGTCACCCGCTCCTTCCTCGTGCGTGACCTGCCGCTGCCCCCCTCCGCCGGGCGGCTCGTCATCGAGGTCGTCGAGAGCGTCGAGGCCGGACCCGACGTGCTGGACGGGCTGCTCCGGCTCCGCGACGCCGGCTACCGCATCGCCCTCGACGACTTCGTCGCGTCGCGCGACCAGCTCGCCATGCTCCGGTACGCCGACTACGTCAAGATCGACTGCCGCGACCTCGAGACGGGCGGCGACGAGCTCGTCCGCGTCGCGCGGGCCTTCGGGGCGCGGCTCGTCGCGGAACGCGTCTCCAGCAGCGCACGGCGCACGCGGTGCGTCGAGCTCGGGTTCGGCCTCCTCCAGGGCGACGCGCTCGGCCGGGCGGTCACGCTCACGCTGTGACCTCCGCGGACGTCGACCTCCCCCAGCGACCCGCCCCGCGTCGGGCCGGCCCGGTCACAGCGGCCCGCTGAGGTCACGCAGCCTGCAGTCGCACCAGGCCGAGGTCCGCGAGTGCGGCATCCGGGTGATCGGCACGACGGCAACCGGGTGACGGCTGCGTCGACGTCCGGCCGGTCTCAGGCCGGGCGACGGGTGGGCGGACCGCGACGCACCGCCACGCCTGCGGCGCCAGAACCACGAGACGCGCGCGGCGCCGGAGCCCACGCCTGCGGCGCCAGAACCACGAGACGCGCGCGGCGCCGGAGCTCGCGCCGGGCGGCGAGATGGTGCCGGTGGCCGACGCGGCCCGACAGCCGGTGCGGAGGTCGCGTCGGGCGGCCGGCACGGCGCGGCAGACGGCCGGCACGACGCGGCAGACGGTCGGCACGACGCGGCAGACGGGCGGCACGACGCGGCAGACGGTCGGCACGACGCGGTGGACGGGCGGCACGACGCGCGAGCGGCCGACGCGGCCAGGCGCGTCAGGCGCGCGGTGCGGTGCGGTGCGTCAGGCGCCCGGTGCGGTGCGGTGCGTCAGGCGGTACCCGACGACGCCGCCACGCGGAGGACCGCGCGCTCGACGGCGAACCGCGGGTCCCTGCCCTCCCCCTTCACCTCGGCGTCCGCCTGGGCGACCGACGAGATCGCCGCCGCGAGGCCCTCCGGGGTCCACCGGCGCAGGTCGGCGAGCGCGCGGTCGGTCTGCCAAGGGGCGAGGCCCAGCTCGCGCACGGCACCGGCACCCCGGCCGCGGACGGCTGCGACCTTCGCCAGCACCCGGAGCTTCATGGCGAGCGCGGCGACGATCGGCACGGGGTCCACGCCGGTCGCGAGCGCGTGCCGCAGCAGCGCGACCGCCTGGCCGGCGTCGCCCGCGACGGCCGCGTCGGCGACACGGAAGCCGGTCGCCTCGATCCGGCCGCCGTAGTAGCGCTCGACGACGTCCGCACCGATCAGCCCCGTCGTGTCGGCGACCAGCTGGGAGCACGCGGCGGCGAGCTCGCGCAGGTCGCTGCCGACCGCGTCGACCAGGGCGCGCACCGCCTGACCGTCCGCGCGACGACCCGCGCGCCGCAGCTCGGCACTGACGAACGCGGTCTTGTCCCCGTCGGTCTTCACCGCGTCGCACGCGACCGTCGGGACGCGCTGCGCCTTCAGCGCGTCGAGCAGCTTCTTGCCCCGCTGCCCGCCCGCGTGCCGCAGCACGACGACGACGTCCGCGGCGGGCGCCGCGAGGTAGGCGGTCACGTCGGCGAGCAGGTCGTCCGATGCGCGCTCCAGACCCGCCACCACGACCAGGCGGTCCTCGGCGAACAGCGACGGGCTCGTCACGACCGTGAGCGTGCCGGTCGTGTACTCGGCGGCGTCCAGGCGCGTGACCTCGAGACCGGGGTCGGTCGCGCGTCCGAGCTCGACGAGCCGGTCGACTGCGCGGTCGGCCAGCAGCTCCTCCGGGCCGCTCACCAGGACGATCGGCGCGGGCTCGACGTCCTGCCAGGTCGGGCCCGCAGGTGCGGCGGAACGAGCGGAGCTGCGGCGGCTGGCGGGAGGCACGCGCACAGCCTGCCAGACGGCGCCGACGCTCACGGCGGGAGCCGCGACGGCCAGCAGAGGCGGACGGTCGCAGCACCGGCGACGGCCAGCAGGACCACTCCCGGGATGCCGGGAAGCCACGTGACCGCCGCGCCCGGCGTCGCGGCGACCGCGCGCGCGACCGCCCCGACCCACCAGCACGCCGCTCCGGCGAGAGCGCTGACGACGTGCCCACCCGTCGGCCACCAGGTTCCGACGACCGCCGCCGCCAGCCCCAGCACCGTGGCCGGCGCGACCGCCGGAGCCGCCAGCAGGTTGGCCAGGACCGCGAGCACCGAGACCGTCGGGCTGACGATCAGCACGGCGGGCGCACATGCCACCTGCGCGGCGACCGGGGCCGCCAGCGCGGTCGCGAGCGGCCGCGGCACATGGGTGGACCACCGCTCCGCGAGGGGTCCGCCGACCAGCACCAGGCCTCCTGTCGCCAGCACCGACAGGACGAACCCGAGGTCGGTCGCGAGCCACGGGTCGACCACGAGCAGCACGACGACCGACGTGGAGAGCGCGGCCGGTGAGGCCGCCCGCCGGCCGAGGAGCATCCCGCCGCAGCCCACGACCGCCATCACCGCGGCCCGCACGACGCTGGGCGACGGACCGACGAGCGCCACCAGTGCGCCTCCGACCACGAGGGCGGCCCCCGCCCGCACGGCCCGCGGCGCACCGAGCGCCCCGACGCCCGCGACGACGAGCGCACCCACGAGCGCGAAGTGCGCGCCCGAGACCGCCGTGAGGTGCGTGAGGCCCGCGACGCGCAGCGCGTCGCGCAGGTCGTCGGGCACGCGTGCCGTGTCCCCGACGGTGACGCCCGGGAGCAGCGCGCCGGCGTCACCGGTCAACCGGTCGGCCTGTCGGTCCACGGTCTCCCGCAGCGCCCCGGCCACCGCGTGCAGCGGCGGTGCGTCCGCCACCACCGTGGGCGGGTCGGGGGTGACGAGGATCGCCGCGGAGCGGTCTCCCGGCGGCAGGGCGGACCACCGGCCGGCGACGACGACCCGCTCCCCCGGGCGCACGTCAGCCCAGCTGCCCGGGCCGAGCACGACGACCGACCCGCCGCGATCCGTGGCGGTGGTGCCGGACCCGACGTGCTCGACCCGGACGTCGACCCGCGTGCGCGGCGGTGCCCCCGGCCACGAGGGTGCGACCGGCCGTGCGAGACCCTCGACGGTCCCCGTGACCGCGGACGGTCCCGGTGCGGCCACCCCGGCACGGCCCGCGGCCGACCCGAGCTGTCCCGGCCCGGCCGTGTCCGCGTGCGCGGTCGTCGCGCCCATCTCGCCCCTTGCGTCCACGGGGGCCCGGGCCGCCGGCGTCCCGGGCCGTCCTGGCCCGGCCGCGTCCCCGGGCCGTACCGCGTCCGCGCTCGACGTCGACACCGCCACCCCGAGCGCGTCGCGCACGTCGACGTGCGCCGCCCCGGCGCCGAGCACCGCGGCGGCGACCGCCAGCACCAGCGCGACGGACGCGCCCCACGGCACCCGCCCTGGCTGGGCCGGACCGGTGCGACCACCGTGCCGCGCGGACCGCACGCCGGCGACGACGAACCCGGCGATGGCGCCCGCGGCGCACGCGCAGGCCGCGAGGCGTCCCGTCGTCGCGTCCTGCCGGACGACGACACCTGCCGCGAGCCACGCCACGAGCGCGGGCGCCACCAGCCGCAGGTCGAGCACGGGGCGCGGCACCGCACGCTCACCCGTGGGGACGGTGCCCGCGCGCGACCGTCGAGGGGCCGTCATGACGGTCGGTGCACCTGGCACCGCACGGTCACGGGTCGGGTCGACGTCCGCTCGTGACCTCCGTGGGACCGTCGTGACCGGGGGTGCGCAGCGAGGACGTGAGCCTCGCGCGGGCGGTGTGGACCGCCTGGCAGCGCTGCGGCCGGGGCCGCGACGGTGCTCACCGCGAGCGCCCTCACACGCGCACCGACGAACGGAGGGTCTCGAGGAGCGCAGGGCCGATGCCACGGACGTCGGCGAGCTCGTCGACCGTCGTGAACGGGTGCTCGGCACGGTGCTCCACGATGCGTTGCGCGAGGACGGGACCGATGCCGGGGAGCGCGTCGAGCGCGGTGACGTCGGCCGTGTTGATGTCGACGAGCCCCGCGGGTTGGGAGCCTGCGGCCGACGCCGTTCCCCCGCCTGCTGACGCCGGGAGCGGCGCGGTGGGCTGCTCACCGGCCCGCAGCACGACGACCTGCTCACCGTCGACGACGACCCGTGCCAGGTTCACGGTGGACAGGTCCGCGTCCGCCGCCGCACCGCCGGCAGCCGCGAGCGCGTCGGCGACGCGGGCACCCTCGGGCAGCCGGACGACGCCCGGCGCCGTGACCGCGCCGACCACGTGCACCACGACCGACCCGGCCGGAGGCGAGGTCGCGGGGTGCCCCGTCGCGGGCGCCGGGTCTCCGCCGCCGCTCCCCGCCGCCGGGTTCGACGCCGCCGTGACCGCCGGCGTCGGGATCTCGACCGCAGGTCCCGACGCACGGGTCGAGGCACGGATCGCCACCGTCCCCGCCGCGAGGACGACGACCACGGCCGCCGCCGCAGCGACGCGCCACGACACGAGCCATCGGACGCGGGGTGCGTCCGGCCCTCGGTGCCCGAGCGCGTCGTCCTCGTCCCCGAGGGCCTCCGCCGACGTGCCGTCCAGGGGCGACCGACCGTGGGACGCGAGGTAGCCGTCGCGGACGAGCCCGAGCGCTCCACCGACGTCCCAGTCGCCGGGTGCCGAAGCCGGCTCCGCCGGAACCGGTGCCCCGGGCGCGCCGCCCGCCGCCCAGCCGACGCGGTCGAGCGGACCCGGTCTGGCCTGTGAGGTCGTCGTCGCACGCGCGGCCGCCCAGCGGTCGGCGGCTCGGTCGAGCGGACCGGGACCGGCCTGTGACGCCGTCGCGCCGCCTGACGCCCAGCCGTCGGCGATCGGGTCGGGCGGGAGGCTGTCTCCCGGCCAGCCGGTCGTGGGACGCGCGCCGGCCGAGCGCGCCGTGGGGGCCCGCCGGGACGACGAGCCGACGAGTGCCGCCGGGGGCAGGCTCGCCGAGCGGGGCGCTTCGTCGTGGTCGGGTCCCGCGTGGCCGGCTGGTCGCCATGAGGTCGGGTCGGCGTCGGGCACGTCATGGCGCCCGTCGTCACGCGCGACAGGCGGGGCGCCCACGACTCGGAGTCCCCGCGTGGCGAGCGCACGTGTCGGCGCGACGGCGGACCATGCCGGCATGTCGCGGGCGGCCGGGAAGGGCGCGTCGCGGGACGGTGTCCAGCCGGCGGCGGCCCGCCCCACGACGTCGTCGAGGCGTCGGCGGGGAGCGTCCTCGGGATTCCTGCGCACGCCGCGACGCTAGGCACGACGCTCCCGGCCCGTGACCGCGACGCCGTGCGCCGTGCGACTCGTGTGCCGAGCCCGGGCTGTGGACGGTTCACGTGCCCTCGCGTCCGCGTCCGGGCGACTGCGACGTGTCGCGCCACGCCGAGGAGCTGGCGCACGGGTCCCGCGGCGAGGCGGCAGACGTCACCGCGTCAGGCGGCCAGACGGTCAGAGGACAGACGGCAGGAGACGGGGCCTCGGGCGTCGAGGCGTCAGGCGGTCCGGCGTCGGGGCGTCAGACGTCACGGCGCAGTCGTCAGGCGGCAGGACGGTCAGGCGCAAGGCGTCATGCGTGAGGCGTCAGGCGCAAGGCGTCAGGCGTCAGGCGTCAGGCGGCAGGACGGTCAGGCGCAAGGCGTCATGCGTGAGGCGTCAGGCGCAAGGCGTCAGGCGTCAGGCGTCAGGCGTCAGGCGGCAGGACGGTCAGGCGCAAGGCGTCAGGCGTCAGGCGCAAGGCGTCGGCGTCAGGCGTCAGGCGGAAGGACGGTCAGGCGGCAGGCGGAAGGACGGTCAGGCGTCAGGCGTCTGCGACGACGATCGCGAGGAGGCCGGGGCCGACGTGGGCCGCGATCACCGCACCCGCGTCGCACGTCACGGCGTCGACGACCCGCTGCGCGCCCCACGCACGCACCTGCTCGGCGACGGCGCCGGCGAGCTCGGGCTGCTCGAGGTGGTGCACCGCGACGCGGGCCGAGGTGCGTCGTGCGACGTCGGCGACGGCGAGGGCCTCGAGCCGGTCGCGCGCGGCGCGACGGGTCCGCACCTTCTCGACGACGACGACGGACCCGTCCCGGACGGTGAGGATGGGCCGCAGCCCGAGGACGGTGCCGAGCGCGGCGGCCGTCGCGCCGAGCCGGCCGCCGCGACGCAGGTGGTCGAGCGAGTCGACGAGGAACCAGACCCGGCTGGACGCGGCGACGGTCCGCGCGACGTCGGCGACCTCCGCGCCACCCGGGGTCGTCGGACGGGCGAACCTGCCCTGCCACCAGCCGCGCACGCCGCCCGCGCCCCGGGCGGCCCGGGCCGCCGACGGCTCGGCCGTGGACGGCGACCGCGCGGCACGCGCGGCGGCGAGCACCGCGAAGCCGAGGGCCATCCCGGCGGTGCCGGAGTCGACGACGTGGACGGGGACGGGCACGGTCGCGGCGGCGACGCGCGCGGCCTGGACGGTCCCGGACAGGCCGCCTGCGAGGTGCACGGACACGATCTCGCGGGCCCCGGCGGCGACCGCACGCTCGTACGCGGCGGCGAACGCGGC
Organism: Cellulomonas sp. H30R-01; assembly: GCF_010119915.1. Lineage (NCBI taxonomy): Bacteria > Bacillati > Actinomycetota > Actinomycetes > Micrococcales > Cellulomonadaceae > Cellulomonas > Cellulomonas sp. H30R-01. Next base: position 1,974,467 of record NZ_CP048210.1, read on the forward strand.
GGGCGGCGGCTGCGACGTCGTGACGCGTGCACCGCGCCCGAGCGCTTCGAGGAGCTCGGCGGGGCCGAGGTCGACACCCTCGGCGTGCCGTTCGCCGTCGACGACGACGTCGAGCGGCACGATCTCGACGCCCCACGCGGCGGCGTCGGCCGGGGTCAGCGTCGCCGTGGAGTCGGTGACCACGGCGACGTGCGGGCGGGCGCCCGCACGTCGCCCGCTGGTCGCGGTCAGGCCGGCACCACGTTGACGAGGCGCGGCGCGCGCACGATCACGGTGCGGACGTCCCGGCCGGCGAGCGCGCGCTGCACCCCCGCGTCGGCCAGGGCGAGCGCGGTGAGCTCGTCGTCGGCGACGTCGGGGCTGACCTCCACGCGGCCGCGCACCTTGCCCTGCACCTGCAGGACGCAGGTGACGGTCTCCTCGACGAGGTAGGCCGGGTCGGCGACCGGGAAAGGCTCGTGCGCGAGCGACCGGTCGTGACCGAGCCGCTGCCAGAGCTCCTCGGCGACGTGCGGCGCGACGGGCGCGGTCATGAGCACGAGCGCCTCGACGGCTGCCCGCGGGGCGGCGTCGAGCGTCGTCAGGTGGTTGTTCAGCACGATGAGCTTGGCGATCGCGGTGTTGAGGCGCATGGCCTCCATGTCCGCGGTGACGTCGGCGATCGTGCGGTGCAGGACGCGCAGGGTCTCGGTCGACGGTGCGTCGTCCGTCACGACGAGCGCGCCGGTCGTCTCGTCGACGACGTTGCGCCACAGCCGCTGCAGGTAGCGCTGCGACCCGACGACCGCACGCGTCTCCCAGGGACGCGACAGGTCGAGCGGACCCATCGACATCTCGTACACGCGCAGCGTGTCGGCGCCGTACTCGGCGTACATCTCGTCGGGCGTGACGGCGTTCTTGAGGGACTTGCCCATCTTCCCGTACTCCCGGGTGACGGGCTGCCCCTGCCACGTGAAGGCGTCGCCGTCCTCGACGACCTCGTCCGCGGGCACGTAGACGCCACGCTCGTCGGTGAAGGCCGCCGCCTGGATGTAGCCCTGGTTGAAGAGCTTGTGGAACGGTTCGGCGCTCGACACGTGGCCGAGGTCGAACAGCACCTTGTGCCAGAACCGGGCGTACAGCAGGTGGAGGACGGCGTGCTCGACGCCGCCGACGTACAGGTCGACGCCGCCGACCGAGTCCGCCGGCTGCGCACCGTGGCCGGGGCCCATCCAGTACCGCTCGAGCTCGGGGTCGACGAGCCGCTCGTCGTTCGTCGGGTCGAGGTAGCGCAGGTAGTACCAGCACGACCCGGCCCAGTTGGGCATGGTGTTGGTGTCGCGGCGGTACTGCTTCGGGCCGTCGCCCAGGTCGAGCGTGAGCGTCACCCACTCGTCGTTGCGGCCCAGCGGCGCCTCGGGCGACGACTGCGCGTCGTCGGGCGCGAAGGTGCGCGGTGCGTAGTCGGGCACCTCGGGCAGCGTGACGGGCAGCGCGTCGGCCGGCAGCGCGACGGGCAGGTCGTGCTCGTCGTAGACGATCGGGAACGGCTCGCCCCAGTAGCGCTGACGGCTGAACAGCCAGTCGCGCAGACGGTAGGTGACGGTGCCCTCGCCGATCCCGTGCTGCTCGAGCCAGGCGATGATCGCGGCCTTCGCCTCGGGGACCGACAGGCCGTCGAGCGAGATCTCGTCGTTCGACGAGTTGATGATCGAGCCGTCCCCGGTGCGCGCGCCGTCCGGCGTGCCCTCCGGGGCGTCGACGGTGTAGACGACCGGCAGCTCGAAGGCCTGCGCGAACGCGAAGTCGCGCTCGTCGCCGCCCGGGACGGCCATGATCGCGCCCGTCCCGTAGCCCATCAGGACGTAGTCGGCGGTGAAGATCGGCAGCAGCTCGCCGTTGACCGGGTTCGCGGCGAGGTGGCCGGTGAACACGCCCGTCTTGCGGCCGGCGTCGGCCTGACGCTCGACGGCCGTCTTGGCGGCGGACTCGGCGCGGTACGCGGCGACCGCGTCGACCGGCGTGCGGTGACCGCCGGTCCACGCCGCGTGCGTGCCGTCGGGCCACGCCGACGGGACCTCGTCGAGCAGCGGGTGCTCGGGCGCGACGACGACGAACGTCGCGCCGAACAGCGTGTCAGGGCGCGTCGTGAAGACCTCGACCTCGCTGCCGCCCTGCACGGCGAACCGCACCTGCGCGCCCTGCGAGCGGCCGATCCAGTTGCGCTGCATCGAGCGGACCTTGTCGGGCCAGTCGATGTGCTCGAGGTCGTCCGCGAGGCGGTCGGCGTACGCGGTGATCCGCATGTTCCACTGGCGCAGGTTCCGCTGGAACACCGGGAAGTTGCCGCGCTCGGAACGCCCGTCGGCCGTGACCTCCTCGTTGGCCAGCACCGTGCCCAGCCCCGGGCACCAGTTGACCGGCGTCTCCGAGACGTAGGCGAGCCGCTGGGAGTCGACGACGCGGCGACGCGCCACCTCGTCGAGGTCGGCCCACGTCGCGCCGTCGGCGACGCCGTCGACGCCCGCGGGCAGCGCGCGCCCGGCCTCGTAGGCCGCGACCAGGTCCGCGACCGGACGGGCCGCGCCGCGACCGCCGTCGGGACGCACCGCGTCCTCGTCGTACCAGGACTCGAAGATCTGCAGGAAGATCCACTGCGTCCAGCGCACGTAGTCCGGGTCGATCGTGGCGAACGAGCGGCGCGCGTCGTGCGCGAGGCCCAGCCGCCGCAGCTGGCGCTGCATGATCTCGATGTTCGCCTCGGTCGTCGTGCGCGGGTGCTGACCCGTCTGCACCGCGTACTGCTCGGCGGGCAGGCCGAACGCGTCGAAGCCCAGCGCGTGCAGCACGTTGTCGCCCTGCATGCGGCGGAAGCGCGCGACGACGTCCGTCGCGATGTACCCGAGCGGGTGCCCGACGTGCAGGCCCGCGCCCGAGGGGTACGGGAACATGTCCATGACGAAGAAGGGCTTGCTGCCCGCCTGCGCGTGCCGCCCGTCGCCGTCGGTGAGCTCGCCCACCGGGTTGGCGGCGAAGAACGTCCCGCGGCGCTGCCACTCGTCCTGCCAGCGGAGCTCGATCTCCTGCGCGAGGGCGGCGGTGTAGCGGAACGGGACCTCGCCCGACGGGCTGGTCGGGGCGGGGGCGGAGGTGTCCTGCGACGTCACCCGAGGAGTTTACCGACGCGCCCGTGACGCCCGCACACACCGGTCACCCCGACACCGCGGCACGTCGCGCACCGTGCGCGCGCCCGGTGGACGCTCCCGTGGACCTGCGGCGCGACCGGGCCGCTCCTACGATCGCGCCATGGGCGACACCTCGGACGCCGTGCGGCTCGCCGCAGCGGAGGCGGAGGCGGCGAGAGCCGCCGCGGAGGCGGTCCGGCTCGAGGCCGCCGCGGCACGTGCGCAGGCGGAGGCGCTGGCGGCCGAGGTCGCGGCGTTGCGCGCAGCGGCCGGATCGGGCGGAGCGCCGACGACTGCCGTGCCACCCGACGCTGCCGCGAGCGTCGCTCCTGCGACCGACGCTCCCCCAGCCGTCACTCCCCCGGCCGACGCTGCGACGCCCGCCGCTGCCGCCGCCGCGGACGCGCTCGCGTCCGTGCCACCGCCGTCGGACGGGACCGGCCAGGACTCGGGCGCGGTCGACGCCGGCGGGGAGGGGACGACCGAGCCGGAACGCGTGCGCACCGTGCGCGAGGGCTACACGTTCGCGGGCCCGACGCTCGACCTCGGCGTGCTCGTCGAGGACGGCACCCCGGTGCCGTCGGCGCGGGTCGGCGTCCCGCTCGGGCTGCTCAACCGGCACGCGCTGGTCGCGGGCGCGACGGGCACGGGCAAGACGCGCACGCTCCAGCTCATGGCGGAGCAGCTGTCGTCGGCGGGCGTGCCGACGTTCGTCGCGGACGTGAAGGGCGACCTGACGGGGCTCGCGGTCGCGGGTGCGGCGTCGGACCGGCTGACGGAGCGGACGCGCGCGCTGGGGCAGGACTGGTCGCCCGCGTCGTTCCCCGTCGAGCTCTACGCCCTCGGCGGCGCGGGTCAGGGCGTCCCGGTCCGCACGACGGTCACCGACTTCGGGCCGCTGCTGCTGGCCAAGGTGCTCGGCCTCAACGCGACGCAGGAGTCCAGCCTGGGGCTCGTCTTCCACTGGGCGGACCAGCAGGGCCTCGCGCTGCTCGACCTGGCGGACCTGCGGGCGGCGCTGCAGTGGCTGACGTCCGACGACGGGAAGGCGGAGCTCGCGGGGATCGGCGGGCTGTCGAAGGCGACGGCGGGCGTGATCCTCCGCGAGATCGTGGCGCTGCAGGGGCAGGGCGCCGACGCGTTCTTCGGCGAGCCGGCGTTCGAGGTGGAGGACCTGCTGCGGACGGCCGCGGACGGGCGCGGCGTGGTGTCGGCGCTCGAGCTGCCCGGGGTGCAGGACCGGCCGGCGCTGTTCTCGACGTTCCTCATGTGGCTGCTGGCCGAGCTGTTCGAGGTGCTGCCCGAGGTCGGCGACCCCGAGAAGCCGCGTCTGGTGTTCTTCTTCGACGAGGCGCACCTGCTCTTCGCCGACGCCTCCGACGACTTCCTCGCGCAGGTCGTGCGGACGGTCCGGCTGATCCGGTCGAAGGGCGTGGGCATCGTCTTCGTGACGCAGAGCCCCAAAGACGTGCCGCCTGACGTCCTGGGGCAGCTCGGCAGCCGCGTGCAGCACGCGCTGCGGGCGTTCACCCCGGACGACGCGAAGGCGCTGCGCGCGGCGGCGCGCACCTACCCGACGTCGACGTACGACCTCGAGCGGGTCCTCCAGGACCTCGCGACGGGCGAGGCCGTCGTCACGGTGCTCGGCGAGCGCGGTGCGCCGACCCCGGTGGCCTGGACGCGGCTGCTCGCGCCGCGCGCGTCGATGGACGCCGCGCCCGAGGGCACCGTCGCGCAGCTCGTCGCGGCGTCGCCCGCCGCGTCGCGCTACGGCGTCACCGTGGACCGGGAGTCGGCCGCCGAGCTGCTCACGGCCCGGCTGGAGCGCGCCGAGGCGGACCGGGTCGCGGCTCGTGAGCAGGCCGAGGCGGAGAAGGAGCGGGCTGCCGCGGAGAAGGACGCGGCGCGACGCGAGCGGGAGGCCGCCCGGGACCGCCCGGCGGCCCGCCGGCCGTCGCGGTCGTCGTCGGACCCGCTGGACTCGTTCCTGAGGTCAGCGGGCACTCAGCTCGGACGTGAGATCACGCGCACGCTCTTCGGGACCCGTCGTCGCCGTCGCTGAGCCGCTCGGGCCTGCACCGACCGCGACCGGCGGCGCGGACCGCCCGACGGTCAGGACGACCAGGAGCCCGAGCGCGGTGAGCCCGGCGCCGACCCACGCGGGCGCGAGGTAGCCGAGGCCGGACGCGATGACGAGGCCGCCGAAGAACGCACCCGCCGCGTTGCCGAGGTTGAGCGCGGAGTGGCAGAGGGCGGCGCCGAGCGACGGCGCCGCGGGCGACACGTCCATGAGCCGCGTCTGCAGGGACAGCCCGAGCACCTGCGACGTGACGCCGAGCAGGACGATCGCGGCGACCGCGGGGACGGGGTACGGGCCGACGAGCGCGATCGCGACGAGCACGACGATGGTCGCGACCATGCCGCCGACGACCGTCCCGAGCACGGACCGGTCGGCGAGCCGGCCGCCGACGAGCGTCCCGGCGGTCATGCCGACGCCGTAGAGCGCGAGCACGAGCGGCACGACGGCGACGTCGAGGCCGGTGACCTCGGTGAGCAGCGGCTTGACGTAGGAGTAGACGGCGAACATCCCGCCGAAGCCGATCGCGCCCGCGCCGAACGCGATCCAGAGCCGCCGGTTGCGCAGCGCGGCGAGCTCCGTGCGGACCGTCGCGCCCGGCAGCGGCGGCAGCGTGGGAGTCCAGGCCCGGAGCGCGGCCAGGGTGGCCAGCCCGATGACGCCGACGCCGACGAACGCCCAGCGCCAGCCGACCGCCGTGCCGACGACGGCGCTGAGCGGCACGCCGACAGCGCACGCGACGGTGAGCCCGGTCATCATCGCGGCGACCGCACGCCCGCGGCGCTCCGTGCCGACGACCGCGGTGCCCATCACGGCGCCGACGCCGAAGAACGCGCCGTGCGGGAGACCGGCGACGAACCGGGCGAGGACGAGCGTCTCGGCCGTCGGCGCGAAGGCCGACAGCACGTTGCCGACGGTGAACGCGACCATCAGGACGAGCAGGAGGCGGCGACGGTCCGCGCGCGCGCCGAGGGCCGCGAGGACGGGCGCGCCGACCACGACGCCGAGCGCGTACGCGGTGATCGCGTGGCCCGCGGTGGGGATCGAGACGTCCAGGTCGGCGGCGATCTCGGGCAGCAGACCCATGGTCGCGAACTCGGTCGTGCCGATGCCGAAGCCCCCGAGCGCGAGCGCGAGCAGCGCCAGACGGGTGCGCGCGGGCGTCAGAACCACGACGGTCCTCCGAACGAATCGATTCGACACAGGGGCGGAGTCACGCCGTCGTCAGCTCCGGGATGTGGCACGAGCCTACGTCACTGCGCGCTCCGCGCGGCTGCCGCGCACGTCGGGTGCGGCGCGCACGTCGGGTGCGTCGGGTGCGTCGGTGCGTCGGGTGCGTCGGGTGCGTCGGGTGCGTCGCGCGTGACCGCGCCTCGCGCGACCTGGCGCGACCGCGACCACCGCGAGCGGGGTGGACGCGCTCGTCAGCCCTGCGGCACCAGCCAGATCGCGCGCGCCGCGACCTCGCCCAGGTCGACACCGCCCGCGTCGGGCCCCTCGCCCGCGCGCACCGACACGACCCCGGCGACCGTGCGCCGCTCGACGACCTCGACCGGCGCGTCGAGCACGAGCCCGACCGACTCGACGTAGCGCAGCAGCTCGGGGTCCGCGTCGGAGATGCGCGCGACGGCCCACCGGCCGGGCTCCGCCTCCCACAGCACGCGCGCCTCGAGCGTCTCGAGCGAGCCGTCGGGGCCCGGGATCGGGTCGCCGTGCGGGTCGCGCCGGGGGTGGCCCAGCTGCGCGTCGATCCGCTCGACGAACAGGTCCGACACCGCGTGCTCGAGCACCTCGGCCTCGTCGTGCACCTCGTCCCAGCCGTAGCCGAGCACCTCGACCAGGAACGTCTCGACCAGGCGGTGGCGGCGCACCATCGCGAGCGCGTGCCGGCGGCCTTCGGCGGTGAGCTCGACGGCGCCGTACGGCTGGTGCGTCAGGTAGCCCGCGTCGGCGAGCCGGCGGACGGTCTCCGAGACGGTCGAGGCGCCGACGCCGAGGCGCGCCGCGAGCATCTTGGTCGTGACGGGCTGCGCCGACCACTCCTGCGCCGACCACACCACCTTGAGGTAGTCCTGCGTCACCGCGGTCAACGGGGGCGTCGGCTGGCTGCTCACGGCGACCAGCGTAGGGCGCGCGCCGGGCGCGCCCGTGCCGTCACCACCCGTCGACGCTCCAGTGCCACGCCTCGCTCGGCAGGTTCTCCAGCCCGTACGCGGGCGCGTGGTCGACGAGCCACCGGTACGCCGCGGTGCCGTGCTGGACGACGCCCCCGCCCACCGTGAAGTCGAGCGCGAGCCCGCGCTCGTGCCGCGACGTCCCGGGCGGCGCGGTCGGCGGGTAGCACGCGCCGGACGGGGTGCAGTTCTGCGCACGCAGCGCGATCTGCTGCTCACCGCTGCGCCAGCCCCACGCGTGCAGGTCGATCCCCTCGGCACGCGCGGCGAGCATGAGCTCGTCGACCGCGGCGGCGAGGCACGGGTGCACGCGGACACCGGTGGACGTCACCACCGTGTCCGACTGCGGGACGGGTGCGTCGACGGCGGTGCAGTCGGTCGCGAGCTCGGCGCGCCGGACGAGCAGCTCGGCCGGCACGTCGACGCGCCACAGCTCCTGACCCGTCGCCGCGAGCAGCAGCACCGCGCCGTCCTCGAGCCGCACCGACGACCCCGGGCCGCCGCTCGTGCCCGTCGACCACAGCGGGGTGCCGTCCGCGGCGGACAGCACGAGGTTCCCGTCGTCCTGGACGACGAGCCGCGCCCCCGGGCCGGTCGCGGCGGGCGCGGACCACACCGGGCGGCCGTCGTAGCTGAGCGCGAGCGTCGCCTCGTCGAGCCGCAGCCGCAGGCGCCCGTCCGACGACCCGAGCTCCTGCCCGGTGGCCAGGGGTGCGCCCGCGGCGAGCTGCGACGGCCCGATCGCGGTCTGCGACGACCACAGCGGCGTGCCGTCCGGGTCCCACAGCACGACGTCGCCGTCGTCCTGGACGACGAGGGTCGCGCCCGGGTGCCCGGCGGTCCGGGTCCGCCACGCGCGCCGACCGTCGGTGTCGGTGACGACGAGGTTGCCGTCCTCGCGCAGGACGAGCGACGACCCCGGCTCGTGCGTGCCGGCGGACCACCGGGTCGACGCGTCCGGTCCGAGCAGCACGACGTCGCCGTCGTCGAGCACCTGGAGCGTGTGCCGGCCGTCGGGCGACGTCAGCGCGTCACCCGGGTGGAGCTCGCCACCGGGCGGCAGGATCGACGGCAGCACGGCCGTGCCGGACTCCCACGTGACCGAGCCGTCGGGCGCCTCGACGACGACGTCGCCGTCGTCCCGCACGACGAACGCGGCCCCGGCGGACCCCGCCGTGCCCGTGCTCCACACCGTCGAGCCGTCGGGCGCGACCAGCACCACGTCGCCCTCGGGTGTCACGGTGAGGTGCGCACCCGGGGTCGCGGTCCCGGCCGTCCAGCGGGGCACGCCCTCGGCGTCGTAGAGGCCCAGGTCGCCGTCGGGCTGCACGACGAGCGTCTGCGTCCCGTCGGCCGACACGAGCCCCTGGCCCGGTTCGAGGGCCTCGCCCGCGAGCAGCCGGTCCTGACCGGACGCGGCACCCGCGGGCACCGCGCCGACCAGCACCGACGTGACGACCGCGAGCACGACCGCGACCACGGCTGCCGCCCGACGGCCCCGGGTCCGCGCCGGCGCACGGTCCACCTGTCCTCCCACGCCTTCCCCCCTCAGCGCACGTTCGGCTGGTGCGAGGGGAGGCGGTGTGCCACGACCATGGCCCCACTCGCGTGCCCCCACCCTAAGTGACGTCGGTCACATCGGTGAAGGGTGATTCGTCCCTCCGCGGGGCGAGGGCGTCGGCGCCGGCACGGGCCACTGCAGCCACGGGCTGACGGACGCCGACGCGTCGGGGCGGACCTGCACGAGCCGGTAGTCGACGATCCGGCGCCGGTCCGGGTCCCAGCGCAGCACCGTCATCTCGGCCGTCCCGTTGAGCGGTCCGACGGTCGGCTGACCGAGCGTCGCGCCCGCGGTGCTCGAGCTCACGTACTGCACGCCCTCCCCCACCACGGCCGGGCCGACACGCTTGTGCAGGTGCCCCGAGACCTGCGCCGGGACGCACCCGTCGGTCAACGCCGGCGTGCCGACGCGCGGCGTGTGGATGAGCAGCAGGTCCACGCCGTCCTCGTCGTCGCACGCGGTCTGCGCGAGCCGTTCCGCCATGTCCTGCGGCGACTCGTCGGTCGCCGACGTGCCCGAGCCGACCCGCGTCTGCGCGGGGTCGTGGTCGCCGAGGATGCGCACGCCGTCGACCTCGACGACCGACCCGTCGAGCACGCGCGCGCCGCTGCGCGCGTACACCGCCGACGTCTCCGCGGAGTCGTGGTTGCCCGGCGACGTGACGAGCTCGACGCCGTCCGGGACGGCGCGCGCGAACGTCGTCACGCAGTACTGCTCGACCCCGGTCCCGTTCATCGTGGTGTCGCCCGCGTCGAGCAGGACGTCCGCGCCGGACCGCTCCACGACGGTCGCGATGAGCGGCGCCATGCCGACGTTGCAGTGCAGGTCGGAGACGACGACGAGCACGACCGGCTCGGCCTCGTCGTCGCCCGCGGCCGCGGAGGTCGTCGGGCTCACGGTGAGCGGGTCGCGCGCCTCCTGGGCGTCGATCACCGGCTGCGTCGCGTCCCACGCCGCGTCCAGGGCCGTGCCGGCCCGCGCGTAGAACGCCTGGTTCTCGCGGTAGGCGTCGACGACGTAGCCGCCGTACGTGTCGATGACGCCGCCCAGGCGGCCCGTCACACGCGCGCCCTCGAGCGGGGTGTCGTCGAACACCGCCGACGCCGGCCGCGACGCGTCGGGCTGGTCGCGCTCGCCGACGCTCGCCGTGAGGACCGTCCCCGCCACCACGACGGCGACCGCACCGCCCGCGATCGCGCGCCGGTGCGGGCGCAGCGCGGCGACCAGCTCACCCCGACGCGCAGGTCCGAGCATCCAGCGCCCGAGCCACCACACGGCCGTGAGCAGCGCGAACGTCAGGGCCGCCCGACCCAGCGCGTCCGCGACGAGCGCGCGTGCGACGTCCTCGAGGGCCGCCTGCGGGGCCGAGAAGAACGCGAGGTAGCTGCGCAGGTCGCCGTTGAGCGCCTGGAGCGTCGTCGCCTGGTCGAGCTCGGTGACCGCGGCCGGGATCTCCTGCACCGTGACGCGCACGCCAAGAGTGAGAGGCAGCGGCGAGTCGATCTGCAGCGTGCCCACGGGTCCGAGGTCGATCGTCACCGTGTCGTCGGTCGTCACGTCGTAGCGCGCCTCGTGCGGGCCGAGGCTCAGCTCGACCGACGCGGTGGTGACCCCCACCACGAGCGCGACGAACGCACCCGCGACGACGACCGCGAGCCGCCGCCACGTGCGCGGGGAGGGGCGGCGCAGGCCGCGCCACCACGAGCTGCGCGCACCCGTGCCGTCCGGCGTCTCGTCGGGTGCGGTGCTCATCGCACCCGAGCCTAGACTCGGCCGGGTGCGTCGTCGCGGCTACGTCCTGACGTCCGACTGGCGCGTGGGCGCCCCGCTCGCGCGGTGCTGGGACGTGCTCGCCGACCCCGCCCTCACCTGGCCCGTGTGGTGGCCCCACCTGCGCACGCGCGACGTGCGGCCCGTCGACGGGCTCGTCGGGAGCTCCGCGACGCTGCTGTTCCGGACGCCGCTCGGCTACGCGCTGCGGGTCGGTCTGGTCGTCGAGTCCGCGCAGCCGCAGCGTCGCGTGCTCGTGCGCGCGTCGGGCGACCTCGAGGGGCACGGCGACGTCGTGCTCGAGGCGCTCGCACCCGACCGCACGCGGATCGGCGTCGTGTGGGACGTGCGCACGACGCGGGCGTGGATGAACGCGACCGCTCCCCTGCTGGGCCGTGTCTTCACGGCGTCGCACGCGCGCGTCATGCGGCTCGGCGAGCGCGGCCTCGACGGGCACCTGGCCGCGACCGCGCCGGTCGCCGACCCGGCACCCGACGTCACTGGTACGTGACGAGGTCCGGCACGGGCTGCACGGCGTAGGTCTGTGCGGGGTCGAGCATCGGCTTGTCCTCGTCGACGAAGTTCTTCCACCCCCAGTGCACCGCGGGGGCACCGTTGCGCAGGGTCGCCCACGTGCCCGCCTTGGCGGGCTGCGAGCCCTGGCCGTCGACGTGGATGACCGTCGCGAGCTCGTCGTGCGAGGTGTCCAGGCCCTCCCGGCCGCTGATCATCCGCAGGCTGAACTGGTGCAGGACGAACATCTTCTGCGGGAGCACGCGCTCGCGCGTCAGGCCCGCGAGCCACGCGCTGACCGCGTTGACCTCCGCGACCCCGACCGACCCGATCTGGCGCAGGTGCACCTGGTCGGGCGCGAGCCGCCACTCCGGGTCGAGCGCGAGCCCGACGTACGGCAGCGCGAGGAGCTCGGTGTAGAGCTGCGCCTGCGTGACGAAGTCGGTCCGCCCCGGCTGCAGGTCGAGGATCACGAGCTGGCCGGCGGCTCCCGCGGCCTCGACCAGCGGGCGCAGCTCCTCGACGGACCGCTCCTGCGAGTAGTTGCCGTCCGGTCCCGGCCCGGCCGACGCGATCGTCGCGATGACCTCGACCGCCGGCACCACCGCGTCCCCCGTCAGCGGGCGGTACGCGTCGGCCTGACCCTGCGCACGCGCGACCGTCGCGGGCACGTCCTGCTCGCCGAGCACCCCGAGCGCCGCCGTCCCGGGCGTCCCGTACAGCGCGACGTACCGCTTGCCGGGCTGCCCCGGCACCGCCGGGAAGACCAGCTGGCCGCCGCCCGGCAGCTCCACGCCGGTCGAGGCCGTCGCGACGCGTGCCGCGAGGCGGTCGGGTGCCCCGAACCCGTCCCCGAGCGCGACGACGTGCGCCGGCCGGCGCTGCGCCAACGCCTGGACCGTGCCCGCGAGCGCGCGCGGGTCGCCCCCGGGGACGTCGAGGGCCTCGACGCCCATGACCGCGGCGTTCGCGACCGCGACCGGCAGTGCGCCGGTCACGCCCGTGAGCAGGACCGTCGACTCGACGGGTGCCGGCGGCGCGGTCCGCGGCAACGCCCCCGTGCCCGTCCCGCTCGGCGACGCGCTCGCGCGCGTGCCGCGCGACGCCGACGGGCTCGCGGCGGTCGGCGTCGCGTCGGCGGAGGGCGAGGTCGCGGGCGCGGGTGACGCGCCGTCCGCCCGGACGACCGTCACGCCGTCAGGGACCGGTGCGGTCGCCCCGACCGCCACGGCCCAGCGCGTGCCGAGACGCTCGAGCTCGGCCGCGAGGACGTCGGGCGGCACGCCCGGACCACCGAGCAGCACGGGCGCCCCGAGCCGCGCGCCCTCCCGGATCGCGGCGTCCTGCGCGGCCGGGTCGGCGGCGTCCGCGAGGACGACGACGGGTGCGCGCGCGACGAGCGTCCGGACCACCTCGAGCGCGGCCGTCTCCGCCGACGCCGCGGGCAGCACGGTCGCGGGGAGCGTCGGCTGGACCGCCTCCGCGGCGAGCGGGGACGCCGACGGCGACGGGGTCGCGCTCGCGCTCGTCGTGGGGTCCGGCCGGCCGTCGTCGGCCGTGCAGGCGCCGAGCCCGAGGCACGCGGCGGCGGCGACGAGCGCGGCGGTCCGGTGGTGGACGGGCCGGCGGGTCTGCCGGCGGATCGGCTGGCGCGGCTGACGGATCGGCACGGTCCTCCCTCGACGGTCGGCGCCCCACTGTACGGGGGCGGCTCGAGCGTCCGCCCCTCGGGAGAGTCCGCGGACGGCGGTCGCCGGGCGGACCGGCGCGGCCGTCCGCGCACCGGCCGACCGCGCGACGACCAGCGGGCGGACCGGGCTTCCGGGCGGCCGCGCACGAGCGCTACGGTCGGCGGCGACAGAAGCCCCCGGGGAGCGCAGGAGCGCTGAGAGTGCGGCCGGACACCACGTCCCACCCGCAGACCCGTGGAACCTGACCTGGTTCGCACCAGCGTAGGGAGCAGGGCACTCGTCGCCGACGGCCGCGTCGGCGACCGGCGTCCGTCGGGCTCGACGCGACGCCTCGTCGCGCCACCCGGACGGTCGTCGGTCGTGCGCCGTCGCGCGGCCCCGTGCTGCTCGCCGGGGGTCCGCCACCGCACCGGAGGACCACCATGAGCACCCCCGTCACCGCCCCCGACCGACGCGCGGTCGCGACCGCCGCCGAGCTCGGCGTCGGCGCCCGCTTCTCCCTGCACCCCGCGTCCGGCGACGCCGTGCGCGTGATCCTCGACGCGCTCGCGCACGCCGACCGCGACCGCGTCACCGTGACCACCGACGACGTGTCGACACTCGTGCGCGGCACCGAGCACGACGTCGTCCGCTACGTCCACGACGTGCTCACCGCGGCGGGCCGCGACGGCACGCACGTCGCCGCGCACGTCCAGCTGTCGCGGGGCTGCCCGGGCGAGGTCGCGTGCGCGCTGCCCGACGACGTCGTGCTGTCGGCCGTCGCACCGCCCGACCTGCCGCCCACGGGTCTGCGGGCCGCCGCGCACTGGGCGCTCTACCCGCTCGACGACGGCAGGCCCGGGCACCCCGGCGACCACATGCGGGCGATCGAGCAGGCGATCGCCGTCGCGCGCGCCCGTGCCACGGTGTCCGCGTCGCACTTCGTCACGCGGCTCGACGGCGACCTCGCCGACGTCCTCGGCGCCGTCGCGGACGCGTGGCTCGCCGCCGCCCGGCACGTGCGGCACGTCGTCGCGCACGTCACGATCACGCTGCACTCGCCGTCGTGGGCGGACGGTGCCGCGGGCGGGGCGGCGGCCGGCGCGACGAGCGACGTGGCGACCGCCGCCTCGTCGGCCGGCGCGACCGCCCGCGCGGCGACCGCCGTGACGGACGCCGACGTGGCCGGGGTGGACCGATGAGCGCCGCACGCGCGCGCGTCACGCTCGCCGAGCTCGTCCTGCTGGCCGTCCTCGCCGTCGTCTTCGGGTTCCTCTACTGGGCGCTGGTGCAGGCGTGGGGCGCGCTCCAGCTCGCGATGGGGCCCTTCGGCGACCTCGCCCAGCACGTGCTCATCGGCGGGTGGATGGTCGCGGCCCCGCTCGCGGTCTACGTCGTGCGCAAGCCCGGGGTCGGGATCGTCGTCGAGCTGGTCGCCGCGTTCGTCGAGGTGGCGTTCCTCGCGTCGCCCGTCGGACCGACGCTGCTCGTCGTCGGTCTCGTGCAGGGCGCGGGTGCCGAGGCGGCGTTCGCGCTCACCCGGTACCGCCGCTACGGGTGGGGCGTCTTCGCGCTGTCCGGGGTCCTCGCGGGGCTCGCGAGCACCGCGCTCGGGGTCGTGCGGTTCGGGTGGCTCGGGCAGGACTGGTTCGCGTGGCGGCTCGGGCTGCAGGTCGTGAGCGGGCTCGTGCTGTGCGGGCTGCTCGCGCGCGTGATCGGCGACGCGCTCGCGCGGACCGGGGTGCTCGACAACACGGCGCTCGGCCGCGCGCGGCGTGGCCGGACGGCGACGGCGACGCCGGTGGCACCGGCCGGACCGGACGGGCCCGTCGAGCGGACCGGACCGGACGCGCCCGTCGAGCCGGCCGGACCGGACGACCCGGCAGGACCGGACGACGCGGAGGTCCCGGTGGACGAACGGACCGGCGCCCGGTGATCCGGGCACGCGGGCTCACCGTCCGCTACCCCGACGCGCCGCGCGCGGTGCTCGACGGCGTCGACCTCGAGGTCCGCGCGGGCGAGCACGTGCTGCTGCTCGGCGGCTCGGGCGGGGGCAAGAGCACGCTGCTGCGCGTGCTCGCCGGTGTCGTGCCCCGTGTGGTCGACGCCGACGTGGCGGGCGCGGTCCGGGTCGCGGGCGTGCAGCTGCCCGCGGACCACGTGCCGCCCTCGACCGGCTACCTCACGCAGGACCCGGCCGACCAGCTCGTGCTGCCGACCGTCCGCGACGAGGTCGCGTTCGGGCTGGAGAACCGCGCGGTGCCGGCCGCGGAGATCCCGCCACGGGTCGAGGCCGCGCTCCGTGCGGTCGGTGCCGCGCACCTCGTCGACCGGCGCACCGCGGAGCTGTCGGGCGGCGAGGGGCAGCGCGTGGGGCTCGCCGCGACGCTCGCCACCGGGCCGGACGTGCTGCTCCTCGACGAGCCGACCGCGCTGCTCGACCCGGCGGCCGCCCGCGGTGTCGCGGCCGCGGTCGCGGCGACCCGGACGTCGCACCGCGCGAGCGTGCTCGTCGAGCACCGCCTCGACGAGCTGGGCGTCCTGCCGGGGCGGACCGTCGTCCTCGACGCGGCCGGGCGCGTCGCGGCGGACGGTCCGACCGCCGGGGTCCTCGTCGCGCAGGCGTCCCGCCTCGCCGACCTCGGGCTCGCGCTGCCCCTGCGTGCCGAGCTGCGCGCGGCGGGGGTCGGGTCGCTCGACGACCTCACCGGCCGCGACCCGCGACGGACGGGCGGAGTCGCGCCCCCGGGGGCACCGGCGGCGCACGTCGTGCTGCGGGCGCGCGGCGTGCGCGTGCGTCGTGACGGGCGCGACGTCCTGCACGGCGTCGACCTCGACGTGCGGGCGGGGCGGGTCACCGCGGTCGTCGGCCCCAACGGGTCGGGCAAGAGCACGCTGCTGCTCGCTCTCGCCGGGCTGCTGCCGGCGGCGGGCGGCGTGCACGGCGGGACCGTCGGGTCGGTCTTCCAGCGGCCCGAGCACCAGCTGCTCGCGCGCACCGTGCGCGACGAGGTCGCATGGGGACCCCGTCGCGCACGGCGCGCCGACGTCGACGCGCTGGTGGCGGCCGCGCTCGGCCGGTACGCGCTCGACGGACTGGCCGACCACGACCCCTTCCGGCTGTCCGGAGGCCAGCAGCGACGCCTGTCGCTCGCCGCCGCGGCCGTGTGCGGGCACGACGTGCTGCTCGCCGACGAGCCGACGTTCGGGCAGGACCGGCG
The DNA here is from genome assembly GCF_010119915.1 of Cellulomonas sp. H30R-01. Taxonomy (NCBI): domain Bacteria; kingdom Bacillati; phylum Actinomycetota; class Actinomycetes; order Micrococcales; family Cellulomonadaceae; genus Cellulomonas; species Cellulomonas sp. H30R-01. The sequence goes on from NZ_CP048210.1 coordinate 1,990,617, forward strand.
CACGACGCTGGCCTGCGGCGACGCGCTGCGCGGGCTCGCCGACGAGGGGCGCGGCGTCGTCGTCGTGACGCACGACCTGCGCCTCGTCGCCGAGCTCGCCGACGACGTCGTCGTCCTGCGTGCGGGTCACGTCGCCGGTCGCGGCACGACGGACGACGTGCTCGCCGACGCCCGCCTGCTCGGCACGGCCGGGCTCGTCCTGCCGCCCGTCGTCGCCGCTGCCCTCGCCACGGGCCGACGGGTCCGGACCGTGCTCGGCGCGCTGCGGTCGGCCGCGGCGGCGGCGTCCGGTGGGGAGGAGCCTCGGCGCCCGCACGGGCGCCGGTCGGTGCTCGCGGCGGGCGTCGGGGGCACACCGTCCGGGCACCCGGCCGGTGTGCCGTGAGCCCGGCCGTGCTCGGCCGCGCGCTCCCGCACGACTCGGTGCTGCACCGGCGGAACCCGACCGTGAAGCTCGCGGTGTCGTCCGCCGTCGCGCTCGTGCTGCTCGTGCCGGTCGACCCGTGGACCCCGGCGGTCCTGCTCCTCCTCGCGCTCCCCGCGACGACGCTCGCGGGTCGCCTCGGCGCGCGGACGGTGCTGCGCGCGCTCGCGCTCTTCACACCGTTCGCGCTGTCGCTGCTCGCGGTCAACGCGGTCACGCGGCCGGGCGCCGTGCTCGCGCACGTCGGGGCCCTCGACGTGACGACGACGGGTCTGGCCGTCGGCGGCGCGCTCGCGCTGCGCACGCTGCTCGTGGGGCTGCTGTCGGTGGCCTTCACGCTCACGACCGACGCGGGGCGCCTCATGACGAGCCTGCACCAGCACGCACGCCTGGGGCCGCGGGCGACGTTCGCGGTGCTCGCGGGCTACCGGGTGCTGGAGGAGCTGCCGGGACGGTGGGAGACGGTGCGCCGCGCGCAGGCCGTGCGCGAGCCCGAGCGTCGCCCCGGCGCGCGCCTGCCGTCCGACCCCGCCTCGCTGGCCCGGGCCGCGTTCACCGTGCTCGTCGTGTCGCTCCGGCAGGGCGAACGGCTCGCGATCTCCCTCGAGCAGCGCGGGCTCGGCGCCGGCCCGCGGACGGTGGCGCGGCCGGTGCCGCTCGACCGCCGCGACCTCGTGCTCGCCGTGGTGGTCCTGGGTGCGGTGGGCGTGGTCCTCCTCGCGTCGTGGCGGACCGGGGTGCTGCAGACGTGGTCGACGGTGGGCTGACGCGGTCGGTCGGCGCGGTCCGTCGACGCGGTGGGCCGCGCGCGGCCGACGCGGTCCGTCGACGCGCTCGGCTCGTCGGGCGGGGCCGAGAGGCGGGTGCGAGGCTCGGCACATGGCGCACGACGAGGTCGAGACCGCGTTCGAGGTCGCTCCCGACACCCCGATGCCCTCCCTGGCCCCGCTGCCGGGCGTCGCGCGCGTCGACCGTCGGGAGCCGCAGCGCCTCGTGGCGACCTACTGGGACTCCCCCCGCCTCGACCTCGCCCGTGCCGGGGTGTCGTTGCGACGCCGCACCGGCGGCCACGACGACGGCTGGCACCTCAAGGTGCCGCTCGCCGGCGACGGGTCGGACGGGCGTCGGCGCACGGAGCACCGCGCGGACGGCGCGCCCGCCAACCCGCCCGACGAGCTGGTCGCCCTGGTCCGGTCCCGGCTGCGCGACGCCGACCCGGTGCCCGTGGTCGAGCTCGTGACGACGCGCACGGCCACGCTGCTCCTCGGCGAGGACGGCACGGTGCTGGCAGAGGTCGCGGACGACGTCGTCGAGGCCCGCGCACCACGCACGCCCGGCCCGGACGCGCCGGGCGACAGCGGCACGAGAGCCGCGGCCGACGCCGGCGGGCTCACACGCTGGCGCGAGTGGGAGGTCGAGCTCGTCGCGGGAGACGACGCGCTGCTCGCCGCGGCCGCGGCGGCACTGGCCGAGGCCGGCGGTGCTCCCCGTGCGGCGTCGAAGCTCCAGCGGTCGCTCGGCGGCGCGGTCCCGGTGCCTGCGTCGCGGGAGCCCGGGGACACGACGGCGGCCGAGGTCGTCCGGGCGTGGGTGGCGCGCGACGTCGAGCGGCTGCTCGCCGCCGAGACGGGGGTGCGGCTCGGCGACGACGAGGCCGTGCACGACGCACGCGTCGCGGTGCGCCGGCTGCGCGCGACGCTCGGCGTCTTCCGGCCCGTCGTCGACCGGGCCCTGACCGAGCCCGTGCGCGACGAGCTCCAGGAGGTGGGGCGGGTGCTCGGCGCGGCACGGGACCCGCACGTGGAGCAGACCGCGCTCGTCGGGCGCCTCGTCGACGAGCCCGTCGAGCTCGTGCTCGGGCCCGTCGAGCGCCGTGTCGTCGACGACCGGTCCGCGGCCCGCGACGCGGCCCTCGCGCGCGCCGTCGCGCTGCTCGACTCGCCGGAGCACCTGCGCCTGCTCGCCACGCTCGACGCGTGGGCGACGGCGCTGCCGCGGGGACCGCGCGCCGACGACGACGCCGAGGACGTGCTCCCCCGGGGCGTGGCACGCACGTGGCGCGCGCTCGAGCGGCGCGCGGAGGAGGCCGAGCGGGCGGCGGGCGACGCACGCGACGCGGCACGGCACGAGGTCCGCAAGGCCGCCCGCCGGGCGCGGTACGCGGCCACGACCGCGGCCCTGGTGGTCGGGCGACCGGCACGGCGCAGCGCGTCACGCGCGCACGACGTCCAGGACGTGCTGGGCCGCCAGCAGGACACCGTGGTGCGGCGCGAGACGCTGCGCCGGCTCGGCGTGCAGGCGCACCTCGACGGCGACAACGCGTTCACCTTCGGGCGGCTGCACGCCCTGGAGCAGGCGGCGGCGGAGTCCGCCGAGCGCGACGCCCTGCGGGCGATCCGTCGGGCGCTGGCGCCGAAGCACCGGACCTGGACGACCTGAGCGCGCTCCGCGGACGGCCGCGCGGGCGACCGCTCGTCGGGGCAGCCGCCCGCGCGGACCAGAGCGGGACGTCAGGCCGCGGCGCTCACCCGCACGACGTTGCGCCACGGGTCCTGGAACAGCAGCGTCGCGCCGTCGTCGCCGGGACGCGTCCCGGCGAACGCGACGCGGTCCGCGAGCGCGCCGAGGTCGTCGGCGGTGGGCACGACGATCCGCACCTCGCCGAGACCGAGCGCGGACGCCCGCGGACCGGCACCGGCGCTGTTCCACGTGTTCATCGCCAGGTGGTGGTGGTACCCGCCGGCGGACACGAAGAGCGCGCCGTGCCACTCGGCGGTGACGTCGAAGCCGAGCGCGTCGACGTAGAACGCGCGGGCGGACGCCACGTCGCCGACCTGCAGGTGCACGTGCCCGACGACCGCGTCGCCCTCGGGCCGCCGGTCGAGGTCCTGCGCGAGGTGGTCGCGGACGAAGCCGTTCGGGTCGAGCCGCAGGGAGTCCATCACGACCCGCCCGTCGGCGTCGTGCTGCCACTGGTCGCGGCTGCGGTCCCAGTAGAGCTCGACGCCGTTGCCCTCGGGGTCGGTGAGGTAGAAGGCGAGCGAGACGAGGTGGTCGGCGGAGCCGACGTAGGTCTCGGGGGCGCGCTGCGCGACGGACGCGAGCGTCGCGGCGAGGCCCGCACGGTCGTCGAACAGGAGCGCGGTGTGGAAGAGGCCGGCCGCGCCGCGCTGCGCGGGCGGGAGGTCGGGGGTGTGCCGCAGGACCACGAGCGGCGTGGTGCCGCGGCCCAGGGTCACGACGTCGGGTCGCGTGTCGCCGAACCGCTCGCCGGGGTCGGGCAGCACGTCGAGGCCGATCGCGTCGCGGTAGAACCGGAGCTGGCGGTCGAGGTCGCCGACGAGCAGCGTCACGGCGTCCATGCCGGTGCCGGCGGCGATGGAGTCGTGCGGGGCGCGGGCGACGCTGCGGACGGCGGCACCCTGGCCGGGGACGGGAGCGGTGGACATGCGGACCTCCTGGGTGGGCTCTCTCCTCCGTACAATAGTTGATGTTTCAACTTTGTTCCCGGAACGCACCCGTGCTCGCCCCGGCAGACGTCAGTCCGGCTCGCCCGGCAGGTGGTTGTGGCCCAGGCCCGTCAGGAACCGCGGCCCGGTCGCGAGCAGCTCCGAGCGCCACTCCCTGGACCACTCCCCGAACGGCCGCCGCGCCAGGCCGTCGTTCGCGAAGCGCCCGTCGACCGTCACCTCGGTCGTGCAGAAGTCCGGCACGACGAGGTCCGTGACCGGCCCGCCGCGCTCCACCTCCGCCACGACGAGCGGCGCGTTCCCGCCCGCGAACACGTCGATCACCCAGCCGTCCGTGCCGAGCCACGCCGAGTGGCGCAGCTTCGCGACGCGCGCCGGTGCCCGACGGACGATCTCCACCGCGACCAGCGGGTCCAGCTCGCGCTCGGCCTCGTAGCGGGTGCCCTCGACCATGGGGCCCTTCACCGTGATCGCGCAGAAGTCGACCGCGTCGACGTGCGCCTCCAGCACCGCGAGCTCGTCGGCGTGCGGGTCGATGCCCTCGATCCCCGACGCCTGCGCGCGCACGCGCACCGCGAACCCGTCCTCCGCGAGCAGGTAGCTCTGCACGATCAGGGTCGGTGTCTCCTCGAGAAGCTCCGTCGGCAGCCGGTCGACGAAGAACCGGCGCTCGAACTCGAAGTCGCCGTAGCCCGTGTCGCTCATCGGCCCGACCGCCCCGTGCGGGACCCCGTGGTGTGCATCCCCCGAGCGTAGCCAGCGGGAACGCCGCGGCACGGGAGGCGGGCGCGACGCCCCGACCGCGGCACCCGGCGCGCGCCGCGGTGGACGTCACAGGCACGTCCGGCCCGGTGTGTGAGACCCTGGTGGCATCCCCGGGCAGCGCGACACCCGCGCGCCCCGCGTCGTGGAGACCCCCGGTCTAACCTGCGGCGGCTCCGACGACCCTCCCCGAGAGGCCCCCACCTGTGACCACCTTCGCCGATCTCGGCGTGCCTGCCGTGCTCGTCCGCGCCCTCGCGGACGACGGCATCACCAGCCCGTTCCCCATCCAGACCGCCACCCTGCGCGACTCGCTCGCCGGCACCGACGTCCTCGGCCGCGGCCGCACCGGCTCCGGCAAGACGCTCGCGTTCGCCATCCCCGTCGTGGCCCGCACCGCCGCCGCCGGGCGCCGCACCGCGCCGTCGCGACCCCGCGCGCTCGTCCTCGCGCCGACCCGCGAGCTCGCGAGCCAGATCGACGCGACGATCGCCCCGCTCGCCGCCGCCGCGGGCCTGAGCACCACCGTCGTGTTCGGCGGCGTCGCCCAGTCCCGCCAGGTCACCGCGCTCCAGCGCGGCGCCGACATCCTCGTCGCGTGCCCCGGCCGCCTCGAGGACCTGCTCCGGCAGGGGCTCGTGTCGCTCGACGACGTCGCGGTCACCGTCCTCGACGAGGCCGACCACATGGCCGACCTCGGCTTCCTGCCCGTCGTCAAGCGGCTGCTCGACCGCACGCCCCGCACCGGCCAGCGCCTGCTGTTCTCCGCGACGCTGGACAACGGGGTCGACGTGCTCGTCAAGCGCTACCTCACCAAGCCGGTCGAGCACGCCGTCGACACCGCGCAGTCCCCCGTCGCCGCGATGACGCACCACCTGCTCGAGGTCGCCGACGCCGACAGCAAGAAGGCCGTCGTGCGCGCGCTCGCGTCCGGCACGGGCCGCCGCGTGCTCTTCATGCGCACCAAGCACCAGGCCAAGAAGCTCGCGAAGCAGCTCACGGCCGACGGCATCCCATCCGTCGACCTGCACGGCAACCTCGGTCAGGGCGCGCGCGAGCGCAATCTCGAGGCGTTCTCGTCCGGTGCCGTCCGCGTCCTCGTGGCGACCGACATCGCGGCGCGAGGCATCCACGTCGACGACGTCGGCCTCGTCGTGCACGTCGACCCGCCCGCCGAGCACAAGGCGTACCTGCACCGCTCCGGCCGCACCGCGCGCGCCGGCGCCGGCGGCGACGTCGTGACCCTCGTGCTGCCCGAGCAGCGCGCCGACGTCCGTGCCCTGACGCGGGCCGCCAAGATCACCGCGCAGCCGCGACCCGTCGCCCTCGGCGACGCGCACCTCGCCGCGCTCGTCGGCGAGGTCGCGGCACCGGTCGCCCCCGCCCCCGCCGCTCCGGCCACCTCCTCGCGCGCGTCCCAGGGCGGCGGCTCGCGCGGGTCCGGTGGGCGCGGCGGCGCCGGGCGGGGCGCCGGGTCGTCGGCCCGTGGCGGCTCGGCCTCGAGCTCGTCGAACGGCGCACGCAGCGGCGGCGGTCCGCGCGCCGCGGGCGGCGGTCGTGCCGAGGGCGCCGGTCGTGCCGGGGGCGCCGGACGCGCCACCGGTGCCGGCCGCGCAGGCGGCACGCGCTCCGCCGCGAGCGGTACCTCCAGCACGCTGCGCTACAGCTCCGGCGGCCCGACGCCGTCGACCGCCCCGACCGACGCCTCTGCCGGCGCGGCGGGCGCGGGACGCCGCGGCCGCCGCGGTGGCCGTGGCCGTGCGGGTCGTCCCGCGGGCGCTCCGTCGGGCGGCTGAGCCGGCCGGTGCGTCGCGCGGACCTCGGTCGGCGCGACGCACCGCGACGTCCGCCGCGCGGGTCGTCCGCCTCTCGACGCGCGACCCTCCGGCCGCCGCTGCGGCCACCCCGGGGCCGCGAGGCCGCGACGCGTGTGGCCCGCGGGCGACACGCCCCGAGGGCCGTCACCTGGCGTCCGGCTCTGGCGGACGGCACGCGACGCGGCCCATGATGGCCACGAACGCCCCCGAGCCGACCGGAGTGACGATGGCACCCGCACCCGTGCACGTCCTGACCTGCGCGGCCACGGCCGCGCACGACCGCTGATGGCGATCGTCTCCCGCGGGTTCCGCGGACGACGCGAGGCCGACCCGCGCCTGCCACCGGGCCAGTACCTCGAGCGCGGCTTCCCGGTGCTGTCGGCCGGCCCGACCCCGCGGACGGACCTGTCGACGTGGACGTTCTCCATCGGCGGCGCCACCGGGCCGCGCGCGACGTGGTCGTGGGCGGAGCTCACGGCGCTCCCGGCCGACGACGTCGTGGTCGACATCCACTGCGTCACCAAGTGGACCAAGCTCGACACGTCCTGGCGCGGGGTGTCCCTCGACCGCCTCCTCGACGCGGTCGAGGTCGCGGACGACGAGCAGTACGCGCTCGCGCACTGCGACGGCGGCTACACGACGAACGTGCCGCTCGCCGACCTGCGCGGCGGACGCGCGTGGATCGCCTACCAGTACGACGGTGCCCCGCTGCCGCCCGAGCACGGCGGCCCCGCTCGGCTGCTGATCCCGCACCTGTACTTCTGGAAGTCCGCGAAGTGGGTCCGCCGCGTCGACCTGCTCACCGACGACCAGTGGGGCTTCTGGGAGAAGCTCGGCTACCACCAGTACGGGGACCCGTGGAAGGAGCAGCGGTATTGGGGCGACTGAACGCCGAGCCGGACGACGAGGCCGCACCGGTCTCCCCCGACGACGCCCCGTACCGCCTGCCCTGGCGCGTCGCGACCCTCGTCGCCACGCACCGCGAGACCCCGACCGCGACGACCCTCGAGCTCGACGTGCCCGGGTGGCGCGGCGCGATGGCCGGTCAGCACGTCGACGTGCGGCTGACCGCCGAGGACGGCTACTCGACGCAGCGCTCGTACTCGCTCGCCTCCCCCGGCACCCTGGGGCTGCCCGCGGGTGCCGCCGTCGACGGGTCGGCCGAGCGCATCGCGCTGACCGTGCAGGTCGTCGAGGACGGCGAGGTGTCGCCCTACCTCACGCAGGACCTCGAGGTGGGCGACCAGATCGAGCTGCGCGGGCCCATCGGCAACTGGTTCGTGTGGCACGCGACCGACCCGCACCCCGTGCAGCTCGTCGCGGGCGGCTCGGGGCTCGTGCCGCTCATGTCGATGCTGCGCACCCGCCGCCGGGCCGGCTCGCACGCGCCCTTCCGGCTCGTGGTCTCGGTCCGGACCCCGCTCGACGCGATCTACGCCGACGAGCTCGCGACCTTCGACGACGTCGAGGTCACGCGCGTGTGGACGCGCCGCGGACCGGCCGGCTGGGCCGGACGCGTCGGGCGCGTCGACGCCGAGCTCCTCGCCCAGGTGTGCGTCCCGCCCGACGAGCGCCCGCACGTGTACGTGTGCGGGCCGACGCCGTTCGTCGAGACGGTCGCGGACCTGCTCGTCGACCTCGGCCACGACGCCGAGCGCATCCGCACCGAGCGGTTCGGCCCGACAGGGTCGTGACGGCAGGGTCGTGACGGCAGGGTCGTAACGGCAAAGGCGTAACGGCAGGGGCGTGACGGCAGGGTCGTGACGGCAGCGTCGTGACGTCAGGCGCGTGACGGCAGCGTCGTGACGTCAGGCGCGTGAGCGGTCCAGCGTGCGCGCGTCGGACTCGGTGGCGCGCCGGGACGGCCGTGCCGCCGACGACCGGTCCCTACGTCGTCGCGACGACCGGCGGGAGCTCGGCGGGCAGGCCGCAGGCGGTGAGGTGGTCGACGCCGAACCAGACGACGACGCGCTGCACGCCCGCCGCGCCGACGTCCAGCACGGCGAGCTGGAACGCGCGGTGCACGCCGTCGGGGTCGAGCAGGTACACGCCGAACGCGGGCTGCCCGTTGACCGCGGCGGGCACGAGCCGCAGCGCGCCGGGCCCCTTGGCCGGGCACCACGTGCCGATGAGCGCCGCGACGTCGTCGCGCCCGCGGTACCACCCGGGGTAGGGCGGCATCTCCCACACGACGTCCTCGGCCATGAGTGCCACGATCCCGCCGATGTCGTACGACTCGAACGCCCGCACGTACGCGTCGAGCAGCCGACGCCGCCGCTCGTCGTCGAGCGCACCGGCGTCGTCGGGGTCGAGCTTCGCGACGTGCGCGCGAGCCCGTTGCAGCGTCGAGTTCACGCCCGCGACGGTGAGGTCGAGCGCGTCCGCGACCTCCGCGGCGCTCCACTGCAGCACGTCGCGCAGCACGAGCACGGCGCGCTGCTGCGCGGTGAGGTGCTGGAGCGCGGCGACGAACGCGAGCCGCACGCTGTCGCGCGTCACGACGTCCGCGGCGGGGTCGCTCGGGGCCCCGGACCAGACGACCGCGTCCGGCAGCGGCTCGAGCCACGCCACCGCGTGCTCCTCGCGCGGCTCGGACGCCGGGTCGGCCGCCGGCGCGCCGAGACCGGTCGGCAGCGGTCGCCGGGACCGGCCCTCGAGGTGCGTGAGGCACGTGTTCGTCGTGATGCGGTACATCCACGTCCGCACCGACGAGCGGCCCTCGAACCGGTCGAACGCGCGCCAGGCGCGCAGGTAGGCGTCCTGCAGGACGTCCTCGGCGTCGTGCAGCGACCCGGTCATGCGGTAGCAGTGCGCCAGCAGCTCGCGGCGCAGCGGCTCCACGAGCGTCTCGAAGTCGTGCTCGGTGGTCGTCAGCGTCACCCCTCGACGGTAGCGAGCACCACCGACAGCCCGCGACCCCCGGGTGCCAGACTGCCCCGCATGCCGCACTCCCCCGCCGACGAGCCCGCGTCGCCCGCTCCCGCGCCCGACGGCGTCGCACGCGCGACGCCCACCCCGGACGACGCGACGCCCACCCTGGACGAGCAGTACGCCGCCGACGACCACCTCGGCCACCGCACGCTGCTGGTCGCCGCCGCGTACGTCGTCCTGCGCCGCGGCGACGAGGTGCTGCTGCAGCTGCGTCGGGGCACGGGCTACCGCGACGGGCACTGGGCGGTGCTGGCCGGCCACGTCGACCCGGGCGAGTCGGTGCACGAGGCGGCGGTCCGCGAGGCTGCCGAGGAGGCCGGCGTCACCGTGCGCGTCGACGACCTGCGCCCGCTCACGACGCTGCACCGGTTCGAGCGCGGCGGCCCAGCCGTCGAGCAGCGCGTCGACGTGTTCTTCGAGGCCCGGACGTGGACGGGCGACCCGTCGCGTCGCGAGGAGGACAAGGCCGAGGACCTCGCGTGGTTCCCGCTCGCCGACCTCCCGGCGCCCGTCGTGCCGCACGAGCGCCTCGTCCTCGACGCGCTGGCCCGCGGCGAGGACCCGCCGCGCGTCGTCTCGCTCCCGAGCTGACACGACGACGCCCCGCGGTCGTCGGACCACGGGGCGTCGTCGCAGGTCCGGAGCGCGCCCGGACGAGGAGCGCGTGTCAGCCGGTGTTCTGCACGCCGGCCGCGACACCGTTCACGGTGAGCAGCAGCAGGCGACGCAGGTCGTCGGCCTGCTCGGTCGCGTCGCCGGTGCGCAGGCCGCGCAGTGCGCGGAGCTGGAGCAGCGACAGCGCGTCGACGTACGGGCTGCGCAGCTGGACGGCGCGGCCGAGGATCCGGCGGCGCGACAGCACGGCGTCGCTGTCGGTGATGGCCAGGACCGAGCGGCGCGTGAGCACCATCTCGGACAGCACCTTCTCGGCGAGGTCGGGACGGTCGCCGAGCGCGAGGTAGCGGGCGGCGATGCGCTCGTCCGTCTTGGCGAGCGACATCTCGACGTTGTCGATCATCGTCGTGAACAGCGGCCACTGCGCGTACGCCGCACGGAGCTCGTCGAGGTCGCCGACGGCGTCGAGCGCCGTGCCGAGCCCGTACCAGCCCGCGAGGTTGATGCGCGCCTGCGACCAGGAGAACACCCACGGGATCGCGCGCAGGTCGTCGAGCGACGACACCGACAGGCCACGACGGGCCGGCCGCGAGCCGATCGGCAGCAGGCCGACCTCCTCGAGCGGGGTGACCTCGGCGAACCACTGCGGGAAGCCCTCGGCCTTCACGAGCTCGTGGAACCGCGTGCGGGACGCGACGTCGAGCTGCTTCGCGAGGTCCGCGAACCGCTCGGAGGCGGCGGCGTTGCGCTGCTCGACCGACGGCGTGCTCGCGAGGAGCGTCGCGGCGACGACCTGCTCGATGTGCCGCGCGGCGATGACCGGGTCGCCGTAGCGGGCGAAGATGACCTCGCCCTGCTCGGTGAGCTTGAACCGGCCGTCGACCGAGCCCGGGGGCTGGGCCAGCACCGCGCGGTTGGCGGGGCCGCCGCCGCGCCCGAGCGCGCCGCCGCGACCGTGGAAGAGCGTGAGCACGATGTCGTGCTTGCGGGCCCACTCGGTGATCCGCTGCTGCGCGGTGTCGAGCGCGAGCGTCGCGGAGACCGGGCCGACGTCCTTCGAGGAGTCGGAGTAGCCGAGCATGACCTCGACGCGGCGCCCGTTCTCCGCGAGGCGCTTCTGCACCTGCGGGATCGCGAGCGCGCCCTCGAGGATGTCGACGCTCGCCTCGAGGTCCGCGAAGGTCTCGAAGAGCGGGATCGCGTCGATCACCGGGACGTCGTCGGGCCCGCCGTACGCGAGCTCGGCGAGGCGGTAGACGGCCGCGAGGTGCTCGGCGGACTGCGTGAACGACACGATGTAGCGGCGCGCTGCCGCGATGCCGAAGCGGCGCTGCACGGTGCCGAGCGCGCGGAACGTGTCGAGCACCTCGAGCGTGCGCGGCTCCAGGGTGCCGTCGACGCCGTTCGCCTCGATGTCCGCGAGCGCCGACTCGTGCACCTGCGAGTGCTGGCGCACCTCGAGCTCGGCGAGGTGGAAGCCGAAGGTCTGGACCTGCCACAGCAGGCGCTGCAGGTCGCCGTACGCCGAGCGCGACGCGCCTGCCTCGACGAGCGAGCGCTGCACGACGAGCAGGTCGGCCTCGAGCTCCTGGGGCGAGCCGTAGGCGAGGTCGGCGTCCCGGCGACGGGTCGCGGCGATGCGCTCGGCGAGGACGAGCACGACGCGGCGGTGCGGCTCGTTGGGCGCCTCGCCCGCGACGCGCGCGGTGACCTCCTCCGAGAGCAGGCGCTGGCGCTGCCACAGCGCGGCGAGCTCGGCCGACGGCGGCGTCATGTCGGTGCCCAGCGTGAGGCCCGCGGCGGTGCGGACCGCCGACGCCTCGAGCGCGGTGAGCGCGTGCTCCGAGGCGAGCGTCGCGGCGGCCCGGGTCACCTCGGCGGTGACGTTCGGGTTGCCGTCGCGGTCGCCGCCGATCCAGGAGCCGAGCCGTGCGAACGGCCGGGCCTCGGGTGCCTGCGTGCCGGCGTCGTCGCCGAGGAGCCAGTCGTCCAGGCGCCGGTAGACCGCGGGCAGGACGTCGGCGAGCGTCGAGTCGAAGACGTTGAGGACCGTGCGGACCTCGTCGAGGACCGTCGGCTTGGCGGCGCGCAGCGGGGCGGTGCGCCACAGCGTCTCGATCTCGGCGAGCAGGCGGCGGTCGTTCTCGGCGATCGACATGCCGCCGCGCGAGCGGATGTCCCGCTCCCCGACGAGCTCGGCGATGCGGCGGATCGAGTTCGACACCGCGCGGCGGCGGGCCTCGGTCGGGTGGGCCGTGAGCACGGGACGGAACTCGAGCCGCTGGACGAGCTCGCGCACCGCGCCGGCGCCGAGCTCCTCGCGCGCACGCTCGACCGCGGCGGGCAGGGAGTCGTCGGGAGCGAGGTCGTTCGGCTCGAGGCTCGCCTCGCGCTCGCGCAGCACGCGGACGCGGTGGTACTCCTCGGCCGTGTTGGCCAGGTGGAAGTAGCAGGTGAACGCGCGGGCGACCTGCTCGGCACGCTCGAGCGACAGGCCGGCGACGAGGGCCTCGGCCTGCTCGAGCGCGTCGCTGTCGGGCTCGTCGTGCGCGCGGATCGCCAGCTCGCGGAGGTGCTCGACGTCGTCGAGCAGGTCCTGGCCGACGGACTCGCGCAGCACCCGGCCGAGGAACTCGCCGAGGACGCGGACGTCGTTCCGCAGCGGCTCGGGGACGTCGTGCCGGGCGAGGCCGCGACGCACGTCGCGCGGGGGAAGCGGTGCAGTCACCGGGCCAAGATAGGCCCCGACCGGCGCTGCGGTCGCCCACGGTCCAGGCGCTGGGCAGCCTCGGCGCCCGTCGCGCGGCCGCGCACGCGGTGTCGTCCAGGGGCGGACGCGGGGGCGCGGACGTGGCAGCATCGGCCTCGTGACCAGCAGGGCCGACGCCGAGCAGCGCCGCAGCGACCTCGCGCGGCTCCGCCGGGTGCGCGACCGGATCGACCGGGAGTACGCGCAGCCGCTCGACGTCGAGGCGCTCGCGCGCGGCGCGCACATGTCGGCGGGCCACCTGAGCCGGCAGTTCAAGGCGGCGTACGGCGAGTCGGTCTACGCATACCTCATGACGCGGCGGATCGAGCGCGCGATGGCGCTGCTGCGGCGTGGCGACCTGACGGTCACGGAGGTCTGCTTCGCGGTCGGGTGCCAGTCGCTCGGGACGTTCTCGACGCGGTTCACCGAGCTGGTGGGCGTGCCGCCGAGCGTGTACCGCGGGTCGGCCGAGCACAGCACCGCGGGCATGCCGTCGTGCGTCGCGAAGCAGGTGACGCGACCGGTCAGGAATCGAGAAGCGACGCCGTCGGAGCCGCACCTAGCGTGACCGGCATGGACATCACCATCGCGAACACGTTCCTCCCCCACGACGACCCCGACACCGCGCTCGCGTTCTACCGCGACGTGCTGGGCTTCGAGGTCCGCAACGACGTCGGCTACGGCGACATGCGCTGGATCACGGTCGGTCCCGCCGGCCAGCCGGGCACGTCGATCGTCCTCTACCCGCCGGCGGCCGACCCGGGCGTCACCGACGACGAGAAGCGGACCATCACCGAGATGATGGCGAAGGGCACGTACGCGACGCTCGTGCTCGCCACGCCGGACCTCGACGCGACGTTCGACACGCTCCAGGCCGCGGGTGCCGAGGTCGTCCAGGAGCCGACGGACCAGCCGTACGGCATCCGCGACGCGGCGTTCCGCGACCCGGCCGGCAACCAGCTCCGCTTCAACCAGGTCGGCTGACCGTCCGACCCTCCCGGGCGTCGCACCGCCCGCACCCCCCGAGCACCCCACCCCCGGCGACCCGCCGCAGCGACCCTGCGCGCGGGTCGCCCGTGCGCGTCGGACCCGGCTGGTTAGATCGGTCCCGACCCCCCTCGCGTCCCCAGGGAGTTCCCATGAGCACCGCCACGAGCACCGCACCGACCGCGTCGCACGTCGCGGACAGCCACGACCTCATCCGCGTGCACGGGGCGCGGGAGAACAACCTCAAGGACGTCACCCTCGAGATCCCGAAGCGGCGCCTCACGGTGTTCACCGGCGTCTCGGGGTCGGGCAAGTCGTCGCTGGTGTTCGCGACGATCGCCGCGGAGTCGCAGCGCATGATCAACGAGACGTACAGCGCGTTCGTGCAGGGGTTCATGCCGTCGCTCGCGCGCCCGGAGGTCGACCGGCTCGAGGGCCTGACGACGGCGATCATCGTCGACCAGGAGCGCATGGGCTCCAACCCGCGCTCCACCGTGGGCACCGCGACCGACGCGAACGCGATGCTCCGGATCCTGTTCAGCCGCCTCGGGCAGCCGCACATCGGGTCGCCCAACGCGTTCTCGTTCAACGTGCCGTCCGTGAAGGGCAGCGGCGCGATCACGGTCCAGCGCGGCGACCGCACCAAGGCCGAGAAGGCGGAGTTCTCGATGCTCGGCGGCATGTGCCCGCGGTGCGAGGGCATGGGGTCGGTGACCGACTTCGACCGGACGGCGCTCTACGACGACAGCAAGTCGCTCAACGAGGGCGCGCTGACCGTCCCGGGGTACACGATGGACGGCTGGTACGGGCGCATCTTCCGCGGCAGCGGGTTCTTCGACCCCGACAAGCCCATCAAGGACTACGGGAAGCGCGAGCTCGACGACCTGCTCTACAAGGAGCCGACCAAGATCAAGGTCGAGGGCATCAACATCACGTACGAGGGCCTGATCCCGAAGATCCAGAAGTCGCTGCTGTCCAAGGACGTCGACGCGATGCAGCCGCACGTCCGCGCGTTCGTCGAGAAGGCCGTGACGTTCCAGACGTGCCCCGAGTGCGAGGGCACGCGCCTCGCGGCCGAGGCCCGGTCCTCGCGGATCGCGGGCAAGAACATCGCCGACGTGTGCGCGATGCAGATCAGCGACCTCGCGCAGTGGGTGCGCGGGCTGGACGAGCCGACCGTCGCGCCGCTGCTCGCCGGGCTCCAGCACCTGCTCGACTCGTTCACCGAGATCGGCCTCGGCTACCTCTCGCTCGACCGCCCGGCGGGCACGCTGTCGGGCGGCGAGGCGCAGCGCACCAAGATGATCCGGCACCTCGGGTCGTCGCTCACCGACGTCACGTACGTCTTCGACGAGCCGACCATCGGGCTGCACCCGCACGACATCCAGCGCATGAACGAGCTGCTGCTCCAGCTGCGCGACAAGGGCAACACGGTGCTCGTCGTCGAGCACAAGCCCGAGGCGATCGCGATCGCGGACCACGTCGTCGACCTGGGTCCCGGGGCAGGGACCGGCGGCGGGACGATCTGCTTCGAGGGCACCGTCGAGGGCCTGCGGTCCAGCGGCACGATCACGGGCCGGCACCTCGACGACCGCGCGACGCTCAAGGCGGACGTCCGCGCGCCGCAGGGCGCGCTCGAGGTGCGCGGCGCGTCGACGCACAACCTCCGGGACGTCGACGTCGACGTGCCGCTCGGCGTGCTGTGCGTCGTCACGGGCGTCGCCGGGTCGGGCAAGAGCTCGCTCATCCACGGGTCGGTCGCGAAGCGGGACGACGTCGTCGTCGTCGACCAGGGCGCGATCCGCGGCTCGCGGCGCAGCAACCCCGCGACGTACACCGGCCTGCTCGACCCGATCCGCAAGGCGTTCGCGAAGGCCAACGGGGTCAAGCCCGCGCTGTTCAGCTCGAACTCCGAGGGCGCGTGCCCGACGTGCAACGGCGCCGGCGTGATCTACACCGACCTCGGCGTGATGGCGACGGTCGAGTCGACGTGCGAGGAGTGCGAGGGGCGCCGCTTCCAGGCGAGCGTCCTGGAGTACACGCTCGGCGGGAAGAACATCGCCGAGGTCCTCGCGATGCCCGTGACCGAGGCCGAGGAGTTCTTCGGCGCGGGCGACGCGCGCACGCCCGCCGCGCACACGATCCTCGACCGGCTCACCGACGTCGGCCTCGGCTATCTCACGCTCGGCCAGCCGCTGACGACGCTGTCGGGCGGCGAGCGGCAGCGGCTCAAGCTCGCGACGCAGATGGGCGAGAAGGGCTGCATCTACGTGCTCGACGAGCCGACGACCGGCCTGCACCTCGCCGACGTCGCGCAGCTGCTCGGCCTGCTCGACCGGCTCGTCGACTCCGGGAAGTCCGTCATCGTCATCGAGCACCACCAGGCCGTGATGGCGCACGCGGACTGGATCATCGACCTCGGCCCCGGCGCGGGCCACGACGGAGGTCGGGTCGTCTTCGAGGGCACCCCGGCCGACCTGGTCGCGGACCGCTCGACGCTCACGGGGCAGCACCTCGCGACGTACGTCGGCGCCTGACCTCACCGTCGCGACGCCCCGCGGGGCGAGCGGTCCGCGTCAGGCCTGCGGCTCGCGGCCCGGCGGCTGGCCGGGCGGGGTCGGCTCGGCGACGGGGACGAGGGCGTGCGTGACGGTCGGGGCGTCGGCGCTCACCGTGACGTCCTCGTCGTCGTCGCCGTTCACGTGCCGCAAGGTGACGCGCGTGCCGTCGACGAGGCGGTAGGTCACCTTCGTCATGGCGGGCGTCGACCTCGAGCAGGCGGGGGCGGAACGGTCTGACCGGACGACGCAGGTCGACGGGCGGAGCCCGTGGCACGGCGGACCGTCGCCCGACGGTGTGCGGACCCGGCCCGGCGCAGCACCGGGGCCGTCCACGCGTCGTGCCGCATGGACGGCCCCGGCCGGGCCCGCGGGGCGGGTCAGGCCGCGAGCGCACCCGTCATCAGGGCGACCGCCTCGCTCGGCGAGTGCGTCTCCGGCGTGATGACCGCCGCCCGGCGGCCGAGCCGCTGGACGTGGATCCGGTCCGCCACCTCGAAGACGTGCGGCATGTTGTGGCTGATGAGGATCACGGGCAGCCCGCGCTCGCGCAGGTCGCGCACGAGCTGGAGCACCTGGCCCGACTCCCGGACGCCGAGCGCCGCGGTCGGCTCGTCGAGGATCACGACTTTCGACCCGAACGCCGCGGCCCGCGCCACGGCGACCGCCTGACGCTGCCCGCCGGACAGGGTCTCCACCGCCTGCGTGACGTCCTGGAGGGTGCTGATGCCCAGCGCCTTGAGCTGCTGCTCGGACCGCTCGCGCATGCCCGCCGTGTCGAGCATCCGGAACACCGAGCCCAGCACGCCGCTGCGACGCTGCTCGCGGCCGAGGTAGAGGTTGCTCGCGATGTCGAGCGCCGGCGAGACGGCGAGGTTCTGGTAGACCGTCTCGATGCCCGCGGCGCGCGCCTCCTGCGGCCCGTGGAACGTCACGGGGCGCCCCTGGAGGAGCAGCTGACCCTGGTCCGGCGTGTACGCGCCGGACAGGCACTTGACCAGGGTGGACTTGCCGGCGCCGTTGTCGCCGATGATCGCGAGCACCTCGCCCGGGTAGAGCTCGAGGTCGACGCCGTCGAGGCCGACGACGCGCCCGAACGTCTTGACGAGGCCCGTCGCCTGCAGCACGGGCGTCCCTGCGCTGTCCTGGGTCATCACGCACGCTCCTTCCGGATCCACTGGTCGACCGCGACCGCGACGATGACGAGCACGCCGACGGCGAGCGTCTGGTAGAGCACGTCGACGCCCGCGAGCGACAGCCCGTTGCGGAACACGCCGACGATGAGCGCGCCGAGCAGGCTGCCCCACACCGCGCCGCGGCCGCCGAACAGGCTCGTGCCGCCGATGACGACCGCGGTGATCGAGTCGAGGTTCGCCTCGGCCGCCGCGTTCGGGCTCGCGGCGTTGATGCGGCCGACGAGGATCCAGCCCGCGAGCGCGAACAGCCCGCCCGCGGTGACGTAGACGCTGAGCAGCACGCGTGGCACGCGGATGCCGGCGAGCGCGGCGGACTCCTTGTCGTCGCCGACCGCGTAGACGTGCCGGCCCCACGCGGTGCGGCCGAGCGCGTACGCGACGACCGCGTACATCGCGAGCATGACGAGCACGCCGACGGTCACGCGCACGCCGCCGACGGTGAACGCCTCGCCGGTCCAGGTGAGCAGCGACGGCAGCTCGCCGCCGCGGACGGTCGCGCCCTTCGAGTAGAGCAGCGTGAGCGCGAGGAACACGTTGAGCGTGCCGAGCGTGACGATGAAGGGCGGCAGCTTGAGCCGTGTCACGAGGAGGCCGTTGACCGCACCGGCGACGAGCCCGACGGCGAGCCCGACCGCGAGCGCGACGGGGCCGGGCAGGCCGTTCGCGACGGCGGTCTGGGCCATGACCATCGACGACAGGACCATGATCGCGCCGACGGACAGGTCGATCCCCGCGGTGAGGATGATGAGCGTCTGGCCCACGGCGAGCGCGCCGACCACCGCGACCTGCTGGGTGACGAGCGACAGGTTCTCGGGCCGCAGGAAGCGGTCGTTGAGCAGCCCGAAGACGACGACGGACAGCGCGAGCACGAGGGCCGGGCTGAGGGCGGGGTGCCGGTGCAGGACCGACTGGATGCGGCTGGTGGCGGACTGCCGACGCAGGAACTCGTCGGCGACGTGCGGCTGGGGGGCGGCGGGCGCGGGTGCGGCCGACGGCGGGACGGTACGTGAGGTCACGACTCCTCCTCCGGGTGCGGGATCGGCGGACGGCGGCGACCGGGTGCGGGGCCCGGTCGCCGCCCGGGGCTCAGCCCCAGCAGATCTCCTTCGCGTCGGCGGACGTGATGCTCTCGACGCCCTCGGCCGGCTCGTCGGTCACGAGCGCGACGCCGGTGTCGAAGAAGTCGAGCCCGTCGGTGGTCTCGGGCTTCTCCCCGGTGCGGGCGAGCTGCGCGATCGCCTGGACGCCCTCCTCGGCCATGCGCACCGGGTACTGCTGCGAGGTCGCGTCGAGGATGCCCTTCTCGACGTACCCGACGCCGGCGCAGCCGCCGTCGACCGAGACGAGGAGCACGTCGTCGGGCGACTTCCCGGCGCTCTCGAGCACCTGCGAGGCGCCGTACGCGGCGGGCTCGTTGATCGTGTAGACGACGTTGACGTCGGGGTTCTGCGACAGGCAGTTCTCCATCGCGGTCGCGCCGCCGTCCTCCGCGCCGCCGGTCGCCTCGTTGCAGACGATCGTGTAGCTGCCGCCCGAGTAGTCGCCCGTCTTCGCCTCGTCGCCGTTGGCCTGGTCGTCGGCGGTGTCGATCCCCATGCCCTCGAGGAAGCCCTGGTCGCGGGAGTGGTCGACGCTGACGATGCGGTCGTCGAACAGGTCGAGGAGCGCGATGACGGCGTCCTCGCCCCCGAGCGTCGCGGCGGTCCACTCGCCGATGCGGCGGCCCGCGTCGACGTTGTCGGTCGCGAACGTGATGTCGACCGCGTCCGCGGGCTCGGGCGGGGTGTCGAGCGCGATGACGTAGAGCCCGGCCTCGCGCGCCCGCTCGACGGCGTCGACGACCGCGGGGCCGTTGGGCGTGATGAGGATGCCGTCCTGGCCCTGCGAGATCGCGTTCTCGATGGCCTGGATCTGCGTGTCCTCGTCGCCGTCCTCGCGGCCCGCGGCGAGCGTGAGGTCGACGCCCTCGGCGTCGGCGGCCTGCTGCGCGCCTTCCTGCATGGCGACGAAGAACGGGTTGGTCGTGGTCTTGACGATGAGCGAGACGGCGACGTTGTCGTCGCCGTCCGAGCCCTCGGCGGTGGACCCCGAGCCGGACCCGGAGTCGGACGAGCACGCGGTCGATAGGATCCCCGCGACGACGAACGTGCTGGTCGCGAGCGCGATACGGGTCCGGGTCCGGCGCCCTGCCGGGACGAGGACCGAGGAAGGACGTCTGCGTGTGGTGGTCATGGAGCCCCCTCCAACCGTGCGGCCGGCTGGCCGCTGACACCGTTGTCATCGGACTGTCTACACAGCGCCTCCGAGGACCGTCAAGCGTTCGCGCCCACGCTACGGTTGGCCGGTGACAACGATGTCTCAACCGGCGGACACCAACGGGTCCCCCCGGCGCGCCCGGGCGACCATGCGCGACGTCGCCGAGCGCGCCGGCGTCGGCATCAAGACCGTCTCGCGCGTCGTCAACGGCGAGCCGGGCGTCGCCGCCGCGACCGCCGAGCGCGTCAACCGCGCGGCGCGCGAGCTGCACTTCCAGCCCGACCCGTTCGCAGGCAACCTGCGCCGCAGCGTCCGGCGGACCCAGAGCATCGGCCTGCTGCTGTCGAGCGTCGACAACCCGTTCTGCGCGGCGATGCACCGCGCCGTCGAGGACGTCGCCGAGTCGCGCGGAGTGTCGGTGCTGTCCGCGAGCAGCGACGAGGACCCGCAGCGCGAGCGCGCGCTCGTCGGCACGTTCGTGTCCCGACGCGTGGACGGGCTGATCCTCTCGGCGACCGGGGGCGACCAGGCGTACCTGCGCCCGGAGATGGACGCCGGCACGCCCGTCGTCGCGGTCGACCGCGCCCCCGTAGGGATCGACGTCGACAGCGTCGTCGTCGACAACGTCGCGGGAGCCCGCGGCGCGACCGCGCACCTGCTGCGCCGCGGCCACCGACGGATCGCGCACCTGGGCGACCTGTCGATGATCGCGACCGCCACCCAGCGCCTCGACGGGTTCCGCCAGGCCGCCGCCGAGGCGGGCGTCCCCGCGGACGACCAGCTCGTCGTCCAGGACCTGCACACGGTCGAGCTCGCGTTCGACGCGACCTTCCGCCTGCTGCGCTCCGACGACCCGCCCACGGCGCTGTTCACGAGCCAGAACCTCGTCACGATCGGCGCGATCCGCGCGCTGCGGTCCCTCGGGATGCAGCACGACGTCGCCGTGGTGGGCTTCGACGACTTCGCCCTCGCGGACCTGCTCGACCCCGCCGTCACGGTCGTCGCGCAGGACCCGGTGGCGATCGGGCGCGCGGCGGCCGAGCGCGTGTTCGCGCGCCTGGAGGACCGGTCGCTCCCGTCGACGCAGACCGTGCTCGCGACGCGGCTCGTGGTGCGCGGCTCGGGCGAGATCGCCCCCCGACGCCGCGGCAGCGCGTGACGCACCCCCGACCCGGGCGGGGTGGTGCGGCCCGCGCGGCCCCGCTCCGGCGGGTGCGGACCGCGTGACGTCGGACGGGTGCGCGACGCCGCGTCAGCCCAGGCGGCGCACCTCCAGCGACCGCAGGACCGCGCGACCACCCTCCGCGTACGCCGCGACGCCGTGTGCGTCCGCGTCCGGGAAGACGAGGTCCGTGATGGTGACGAGGCCGTCCTGCGCGAACACCTCGACCGACGACCGGTCGACCACGACCGTGAGCCGCACGCGCCCGTCCGCGACCTCGACGGGCGCGGAGTGCACCGCCGGGAACGCGGGGTGCAGGTCGACCACGCCCGACGCCCGCCGGTCGACGAACAGGCGCCCGGTGGCCGCGTCGTAGCCGACGACGGTGCGCTGCCCCTCCTTGCCGCGCACGTGCAGCCCCACCTCGTTCGCGGTGCCGACGTCGAGCTCGGCCGTGAGCAGGAGCGCGTCCCCCGCCGCGCGCGGCAGGGGCACCGATGCGTCGTCGAGCGGCACGTCGCGCACGGTCCACCGCGGCTCGCTCGCGAGGGCCGACGCCTCGGGGGCGGGGAGCTGGACGAGCCGGACCCGGCCGTCGACGGTCCGGAGCGACAGCCGGCGCGGCAGCGTCATGGCCCCACGCCAGCCCGTCGTCGGCGTCGAGGCGGCGTACGTCCAGCTGCTCATCCAGCCGATCGCGACGGCCTCGCCGTCGGGGTGCTCGGCGAACGTCAGCGGCGCGTAGAAGTCGCTCCCGTGGTCCATCCAGTCGTAGCGCTCGAGCCGGCGCGGGACGGTCGCGTCGGTCGCGACGACGTGGTCGACCAGCACGTGCCCCCACGGCCCGGTCGCCGAGTCGACGACGCGCAGGCGGGCGTCCCGCCCGACGAGGTCCCGGACGTCCCACGACACCCAGTCGAGCGCCTCGGAGCCGGTGCCCGTCGCGCTGCGCACGACCTTCCCGTCGACGAGGAGGTCCACGGACGCCGCGGCCCCACGCGGGAGCGCCGGCTCGTCGCCGAGCACGACGTGGTCGGCCAGCACGTGCCCCCACCCGGCGGTGGACGCGTCGACGACCTCGACCCGCGCCTCGCGCCCGCGCAGGTCGCTGACGTCCCACGACGCCCAGTCGAGCGTCCCGCTCTGCGGCCCGGACGTGGACCGCACGACCTGCCCGTCGACGAGGAGCCGGACCGCGGTGTCCGGGTGCGGGCCGCCGCCGACGAGGAAGCTCACGTGATCGGCGGTGATCGTGAACCGCGGCGACGTCAGCGTGCCCGTCCCGGTGTCGGGCACGGGAAGGCACGGGTCCCCGGAGGTGCCGTTGCGGTACGAGCTCGCCAGGCCCGTGCCGAGGTAGCCGGTGACGCCGTCCTGGCACGGCGCGTCGCCGCGCGTCGGGCCGTCGCCGAACGCCGTGCCCGTCGCGGTCCACCCCGCGAAGCCGTCGCCCTCGAAGTCGCCCAGCACCGTGCCGGGCGGCGCGCCGCCGTCGCCCGTGCCCGGCTCGTGGGGCGCGTCACCCCCGCCGACGAGCAGCGCGAGGTGGCTGCGCGTGATCCGGAAGGGGGGCGACGTCAGCGTCCCGACGGACCGGTCGCCGCCGAGGAAGCTGTTGACGACCCGCTCCCCCACGAACCCGGAGACGGGGTTCTGCCCCGGCAGCGTGCCGGGGACGGGGCCCGACCCGAACGCGCCCCCGGTCGTCTCCCAGCCGTCGCCGTAGGTCGGCCCCTCGAACGCGGCGACCGCGTCGCCGGCGGGCACGGCGTCGTCGTCGCGCAGGTCGTCGGGCGTGAACGTCGTGCCGTCGAAGTCGCCGACGAAGTACTGCGTGCCGGACCCGCCCGTCGGCGAGCCGGGGTTGAGGCTCACGACGAGGACCCACCGCGTGCGGTCCGGGTCGCCGTCGACCGGCAGCTCGACGAGGTCGGGCATCTCCCACACGCCGCCGACCGCGTGCGCCGGGCCGAAGTCGCTGAGGTGCGTCCAGGACCGCAGGTCGTCGGAGCGGTAGAGCTGCACGACGTGCTCGGTGGCGAGGACGACGAGCATGACCCAGTAGCCGCCGTCGGCGTACCAGAGCACCTTGGGGTCGCGGAACTCGCGGGAGCCGACGTCGAGCACCGGGTTGCCCGGGTAGCGCGTCCAGGTCGTGCCGCCGTCGGCGCTCGAGGCGAGCGACTGGGCCTGCACCTGCGTCGCCGGGTCGTAGCTCGTGTAGACGGCCACGAGCGGGTCCCGCCCGTCGGCGCCGAGGCCGCTGGTGTTGCCGTGGTCGACGACGACGGTGCCGGAGAACACGAGCTCGTCGTCGGTCGCGGGGATCGCGACGGGCAGCTGCTCCCAGTGCACGAGGTCGTCGCTCACGGCGTGGCCCCACGAGATCGAGCCCCAGACGTCGCCGGCGGGGTTGTGCTGGAAGAACAGGTGGTAGCGACCCTCGTACCAGACCGGGCCGTTGGGATCGTTGGCCCAGTGCTCCGCCGGCGCGAAGTGCGCGACCGGCCGGTAGGGGTCGCCGCCCGGGGACTCCCCCGGCACGGGGCACGCGAGGACCGTCGACACCACGACCCCTCCGGCGACTGCGGCTAACGTCCGTGCACGCACGCGGCACTCCTCGTCGAGTCCGGGCGGCTCCCCCTCGAACCGTCCGGGCCAGCCTGGCGCGCGGCTGACAACGTTGTCAAGCAGACGCGGACGGGTTCAGGACGACTTCGTCCCGGACCCTTGCGACCGCTTCGGGACCGTGCTTCCCTTGGTCCGGTCCGGCAGTCATGGCCGGAATCGACGGGAGTCACGTGGTCGTGACCTCCCGGACCCCAGGTGCGCCACACGCACCTGCGGCGTGCCCTCAACCATGCACGCCGACGCAGCGCTCAGGCGTGTGAGGACAGCGCACGCCGCTCAACCGGTCGGTCGCCCTCCCGACGACCCCACCGCACCGGTGCGCCCGGACGACGGACGCACCGTGTCCCCGGCGCGCCCTCAGACTCCGCGCCGCACCACCGGCACCGTCCGACACCTCGGACGCCGGTCCGTCCGGCCCGACGGGCGACGACGCCCGACGGGACCCGCACGAGGGGAACTCCCATGAACCGCACCATCCGCGGTGCGCTCGCGCTCGCCTTCGCAGCCGCGATGACCGCCGCGCTCGTGACGCCCACCGCCGCCGTCACCGACCCCGACCGCCTGCCCGGTCCGTCGGTGGGCGGCGGGCAGCGCATCGACGCGGTGTTCAGCCCGCGCTCGACGTACCACGCCAACTGGACACGCGCCGACGCGCTCAAGATCGAGCAGGACGCCACCAACACCGCGCCGCTGATCCCGTCCGACTTCCCCGTCATGACCGACCAGGTCTGGATCTGGGACACCTGGCCGCTGACCAACCTGAACATGCAGCCCGTCGCGTACGAGGGGTGGAACATCATCTTCTCGCTCACCGCGCCGCGGGACATCTTCTTCGGCGACCGGCACTGGCAGGCCAAGATCGGCTTCTTCTACTCGCAGGACGCCGAGCACTGGACGTACGGCGGCGACCTCTTCCCCGCCGGCTCGTCCCGCGGCTCACGCGAGTGGGCGGGCTCGACGGTCCTGGCCGACGACGGCACCGTCCACGCGTTCTACACCGCGTCCGGCCACGACGGCGGCGGCATCGACCCGAACGACGCGCTCCAGCGCCTCGCGCACGCGCAGGGCCAGATCCACACCGACGCCGACGGCGTCTGGTTCACCGGGTTCGAGAACCACCAGATCATCGCCCAGGCCGACGGCACGCTCTACCAGACGCTCGAGCAGTCGCAGGCCGGCCCGATCATCTACGCGTTCCGCGACCCGTTCGTGTTCCGCGACCCCACCGACCACCGCGTCTACGCGCTGTTCGAGGGCAACAACGGCGGCGTCGCCGGCTCCCACACCTGCGACCGCTCGGAGATCGGACGGGTTCCGCCAGGCCACGTGACCCCGCCCGACGCCCGCTACTACACCGGCAACATCGGCCTCATGGAGCTGAGGTCCGCCGACTTCACGCAGTGGAAGCTGCTGCCGCCGCTCCTGTCCGCCGAGTGCACCAACCAGCAGACCGAACGACCGCACCTCGTCGTCCAGGACGGGCAGTACTACCTGTGGACCATCAGCCACATGTTCACGTTCGCGCCCGGTCTGACCGAGCCCGGCGAGATCGCGGCCGGACCGGACGGCGTCTACGGCTTCGTCGGCCCCGGCCTGCGCAGCAACTACCGGCCGATGAACGGCAGCGCCCTCGTGCTGGGCAACCCGCCCGAGCAGCCGCTGCAGCAGTACTCGCACTACGTGATGCCGAACCTGCTCGTCGAGAGCTTCATCGACACCGTGCCGACGGGCCCTGGACCGGGCGACGTCGTGTACGGCGGGACGCTCGCACCGACGCTCGAGCTCGAGCTCGACGGGGCGACGTCACGGCTGGCCGGCGAGCTGCCGTACGCCTACGTCCCGGCCGAGGTCGCGGTCCCCTGACCTGACCTGACCTGACCTGACCTGACCGACCCGCACGGGCCCTCCCCCGTGCACCCACGCAGGAGCCCGGCCCCGCCCAGGGACCGGGCTCCTGCCATGCGTGACCGGCCCGTCAGAGGTCGATCGGCCGCAGGACCAGCGAGATGCCGTGCGCGATCTGGACGTTCCCCGCGTTCAGGTCGAGCTTCGACCGGACCAGGAACGGGTCGAGGTCGCTGCGGTCCTGGTCCTTGAGCTGCACGATCGCGTAGCGCTTCGACCAGACCTTGACCGTGAACGTGCCGCCCTGCGCGGTCGTCAGGGACGCACCGCTCGAGGCGAGCGCGGTCGCCGAGTCGATCGTGGCCCCCGGCACGACGTGGTACAGCAGGACCTGCTCGACGGCGTCGACGCCGACCGCCCCGGCGATCGCCGTGAGGACCTCCTGCTCGGTCCCGTACCAGCGGTGCGTGAGGTCCTTCGCCAGCACCTGGAACGCGCGGTCGTTCGGGATGAACGCCGTGAGCGGGACCGTGCCGTCGGCCAGGACCGCGACCGGGCTGCCCGGCTTCGCGGCGAGGACCGTGGCCACCGCCTGGTCGACGATGTCGAAGTCGTACCAGTTGCGGTCGAACGTGTCGCCGTCGGACGCGAGCACGCTCGCGAGCGACGTCGTGCCGGCGGCGTGCGCCGCGGGCGCGAGCGCGAGGCCCGCGCCCGCCGCGACAGCGGCAGCGCACAGGGCGGAGAGGGTGCGTCGGATCTTCATCGTCGACTCCTGCGTCGTCGAGGTCGGCCAGCGCGGGCCGGACGCCCCGGAGGGGGTGTCACCGGTACTTCCGGTCGACACCCCCTCCTGGATGCACCCGCGCGCGGGCGACCTCAGGCCTGCAGCGGTCCGCGCACGATCGAGTCGCCCGAGTGCGCCGGGTCGCCGTCGAACTGCTCCTCGGAGACGTCGACCACCGAGAACTCGCGCAGGTCGAGCCCCGCGGGCAGGTCGAAGCGGCCCGTCGGGCCGTCGAGCGTCCCGAGGCTGACGAGCCCCGACACGTCGGGCTTGAGCAGCCACACCTCGCGGAACCCGTCCCCGCCGACCTGACCCGTGAGGTCGACGACGAGCTGGCGCGAACCGTCGGACCGCGTCTCGACCTCGGCAGAGCCCCCGGCGTCCCAGCCGGGCAGCGGCTCGAGGGTCGCCGACGCGACGACCTGCGGTGCGGGCTCGCGCCCGGCCCACCACGTCGCGCCCGCACCGGCGACCACACCCACGGCGGCCGCCGCGGCGACCCACCGCCACCGGCTGGGGCGTCGGGTCAGGGGGACGACGTCGGCGAGCGGCTGGTCGTCACCGCCGGCGGGCCCGGACGGGACGCGTGCGGTCGGGGTCTGCTCGACCGCGGGCGGCGGCGACGGCCGCGACAGGTCGTCGGACGGCACCGGCGCGCGCACCGGGCGGGGAGAGGCGACGCCGGCGTCGGGCCCGGCGGCGAGGCCGAGGTCGGCGGCGATCGCGTCCCACACGCGGGGCGCGGGCGGCACCAGCTCACCGGCGGTCCGGGCCAGGCCGGCGACGTCGGCGAGCGTCCGCACCTCGGCGGTGCACCGCTCGCACGCGTCGACGTGCGCGCGCTCGGCGTCGGACGCACCGTCCTCCCCGAGAGCGAGGAGCGTCAGCACGTCGTCGTCCACGTGCTCGTCATCGAAGCGCACCGTCCACCTCCCATCGGGTCCGGAGCCGTGCCAGGCTGCGCCGCAGGTGGCTCTTCACCGTGCCGAGCGGCAGGTCCAGTCTGGTCGCGATCTGGTCGTGCGTGAGGTCGTCGTAGAACGCGAGCCGCAGGATCGTGCGCTGCGGGTCGCCCAGCCGGTCGAGCTCGTCGGCGACCACGAGCCGGTCGACCACCCGGTCGTCCGCGGACGCGACCGTCGCGGGCGGCGGGGTCGCCGCGTCGGCGAGCTTGCGGTCGCGGGTCCGGCGCTCGTGCGCGTCGGCGATCGCGTGCCGCGTGATCCCGACGAGCCACGCGGGCAGCCGCGCGCGTGACGGGTCGAAGCGGTGCCGACCGCGCCACGCCTCGACGAACACCTGCTGCGTGACCTCCTCCGCCTCGGCGGTCGTGCCGAGCGACCGGAGCGCGAGCGTGTGCACGAGGGTCGACCACCGCACGTAGGCCTCACGGATGGCGTGCTCGTCCCCCGCGGCGAAGTCGCGGCCGAGCTGGTCGACGCCGTCCGGGTCCTCGCCCGCGGCGCGCGCCGGCGACGGCTCGCGTGCACTCACGGGCGGCTCCTCGGGGCGGTGCGTCGACGTCGGCGGCAGTGTGACCAGCATAGGGATCACCCGGGCTCGGCCGTGACCACGACGTTGTCCGTGTAGTGCCCGACGTCCTGCCGCCAGGCGCCGCCGCACGTCACGAGGACCAGGCGCGGCGACCCGTCGCGCGAGAACCAGTCCTCGAGCGGCGCGGTCTCCTTGGGCACCTTGGTGACGTCGACGACGACGTACGGCTTCACGGCCCCGTCGCTCGTCGTCACCTGGACCTGGGCGCCGGGGGCGAGGCGTCGCAGGTCCGCGAACGGCCCGATGCCGCTGAGCCGCGAGTCGACGTGGCCGGCCAGGAGCGTGGTGCCCTCGGCGGACGCCGGGCCGGGACCGAACCGGTACCAGCCTGCACGGTCCGCGTCGGGCGGCACCTCCATCGAGCCGTCGGCCGCGACGCCCACGGCGTCCACCGGCATGTCGAGCGCGAGCTCGGGGACCTGGAGCCGGACCGGCGCGACGACCGCCTCCGGCGGCGGGGCGACCGCGTCCTGCACCGGGACCGGCGGCAGGGTGGACGCGGGCGGGGCCGCGTCGCCCGTGGGCGACGCGGCCACCGTGGTGCGGACGGACGGAACCGGGTCGGGTCCGGGGTCCGCGGTGCAGCCTGCGACAGCCCCGACCGCCACGCCGAGCGCCACGGCCCGGGACGCCAGGCGCTGCCAGGCGTGACGGTCGGGAGTCCTCATCGGCGGACCGTCACCGCGCGACGGCGGACGGCCGTGGCCGACGCCGCGACGAGCCCGGCCACCAGCAGGCCAGCGGCCACCCAGGTCCACGCCGGGACCTCAGGGTCGGCCGCGAGGCCCAGCTCCCCCGCCGGCACCCCGCTCGGCGTGCCGTGCAGGCCGTCGATGACCTGCGTCGCGAGCGCGAGCGTCGACGGGGTCGCCGTCCCGTTGCCCCAGGCGTACACGATCGTGTTGGTGCCCTCGGCGACGTTGACGTCGGTCGGGCCCAGCAGGGCGGGCTCGGTCGTGCCGGCGGCCACGACGCTCGCGCTCACCGTGCCGGCGGGAAGGTTGAGGACCTTCTCGTTCGGGTTGGTCAGCCCGGAGATCACGGCGGAGCCACCGGCCAGGACGTCGACCGCGGGTGCGGCGGCCACGTGCCGGACCGTGAGGCGACCCTGCCCCGCGGCGGTGGTCGACGTGTCGTTGGTGAAGAGCGTGGCCGTCGGGCTGGCCGACGCGTCGAGGTGCGCGACCGCGGTGTACGACGTGTTCCCGGCGAGCGTGAGGTCGACCGGGCCGATCGCCGGCGACGACGCGTCCGCGGCGTCCGCGGCCGTGATCGCGACGGTGTACGTGCCGGGCGCGAGCTCGAGCGGACCTGCGAGCGTGCCGGGCGTGAAGTCGTCGAGCGTCCGCTGGCCGTTGACCCACACGTCCACCGTGAGGCCCGGCACGCCGTGCAGGACGTACAGGGTCGCGTCGCCAGGGGCGGCGCCGGCGGGGGCGGAGGTCAGCATGACGGCAGCGAGGGCGAGACCGGCGGCTCCGGTCGCGGCAAGAGGTCGTGCGCGCATCGTGGTCGTCCTTCCGTGCGGCCCGCCCGGTGGCGGGACTCTCGACCTCTCTTCCGCCGTCAGGACGCGTTCGGATGCATGTGGACGCAACTTTCTTCGCCGGACTCGTCGACCGGGGCGCGCGGCACGGGGCGCGCCCCGGTCGACGGCTCAGCGGGCGTCGAGACCGAACACCTCGGTCGGGCGCCCGACGACCAGGTCGACGACCGCGTCGGCCGCCTCGTCCTCGTCGAGCCGGTGACCCGCGACGAGCCCTGCGAGGAACGTCGCGTCGAGCCGCCGTGCCATGTCGTGCCGCGCGGGGATCGACAGCAGCGCGCGCGTGTCGTCGATGAAGCCGCTGGTCCGGGTCAGCCCGGCGATCTCGGTGACGGCCTCGCGCCAGCGCAGGATCGACGAGGGCGCGTCGAGGAACCACCACGGCGCGCCGACGTAGACCGACGGGTAGAAGCCCGCGAGCGGCGCGAGCTCGCGCGAGAACACCGACTCGTCGAGCGTGAACAGCACGAGCCGCAGGTGCGGGTGCGTCCCGAACCGCTCGAGCAGCGGGCGCAGCGGGTCCGTGAACGAGCCGGCCAGCGGGATGTCGTGGCCCGTGTCCGGGCCGTAGCGGCCGAGCGTCGGGCGGTGGTGGCCGCGACGGACGCCCGGGTGGAGCGTCATCGTGAGGCCGTCCTCGGTGGACATGCGCGCCATCTCCAGGAGCATGTGGCGGCGCAGCGCGGCGGCCTCGTCCGCGGTGATCGCGCCGAGGAGCCCGCGCGCGTACAGGCGCTCCACGTCCGCCGGGTCGAGCGGCTCGGTGCCGACGTCCTCGTGGCTGTGGTCGGCGGAGACGGCGCCGTGGCGGCGGAAGTGCGCGCGACGGTCCTCCATCGCGGCGACCCAGCCGCGGTACGTCGACGTGTCGGTGCTCGCGGCCGTCCCGAGCGCCGCGACCGCGTCGCGCCATCCGGGATCGGCCGCCTCCAGGTAGCGGTCCGGCCGGAACGTCGGCAGCACGCGGCCGGTGAACGTCGGGTCGTCGCGCAGCGCGGCGTGCGCGGCGAGGTCGTCGACCGGGTCGTCGGTCGTCGCGAGCACCTCGATGCGGAACCGGTCGAACAGCGCGCGCGGGCGGTACTCGGGCTGCCGGAGGCGGTCGGCGAGCAGGTCGTACAGCGCGTCGGCCGTGTCCGCGGACGGGCGCAGGTCGGTGCCGAACACGTCGCGCAGCGTCGAGTCGAGCCAGTACCGGACCGACGTGCCGCGGAAGACGTGCCACCGCGCGCAGAACGCGCGCCAGGCGTCCCGGGCCGCACGCTCGTCGAGCGGGCCCCGCCCGACGCCGAGCTCGTCGAGCGGGACGCCCGACGCGTGCAGCAGCCGTGTGACGTAGTGGTCCGGCGTGATGAGCAGCGACGTCGGGTCGGCGAACGGCTGGTCGTCGCGCAGGAGGCCGGCCGGGACGTGGCCGTGCGGGGACAGGATCGGCAGGTCGCGGACCAGCCCGTAGAGGTCGCGGGCCAGCGCGCGGACGCCGGGGTCGGCGGGGAGCAGGCGGTCGTCGGTGACCGTCGTCGTGGTCGTCACTCAGGCCACCTCCTCGGTGCGGCCGCCCGACCACGTGGTGTGGAAGGTGCCGTCGGAGTCGGTGCGGCGGTAGGTGTGGGCGCCGAAGAAGTCGCGCTGCGCCTGGATCAGCGCGGCGGGCAGCCGTTCGGCGCGGACCCCGTCGTAGTACGCCAGCGAGGAGGAGAACGCCGGGGTGGGCACGCCGTGCAGGGCCGCACCGGACACGACCCGACGCCAGGCCTGGACGCCGTTGGCGACGGCGCCGGTGAAGTACTCGTCGGCCAGCAGCAGCGGCAGGTCCCGGTCGCGCTCGTAGGCCTCGGTGATCCGGTTGAGGAACCGGGCCCGGATGATGCACCCACCGCGCCAGATCCGCGCCATCGCACCCCGGTCGATGTCCCACCCGAACTCCGCCGAGGCCGCGGCGATCTGGTCGAACCCCTGGGAGTAGGCCACGACCTTCGAGGCGTACAGGGCCAGGCGCACGTCCTCGATGAACGCGTCGCGGTCCTCGATCTGCCACGGGGTGGTGTGCGCGGGCAGCACGCCACGCGCGGCCTCGCGCTGCGGGACCGACCCGGACAGGGCCCGGGCGAACGTCGCCTCGGCGATCCCGGTGATCGGCACCCCCAGGTCCAGGGCGTTCTGCACGGTCCAGCGGCCGGTGCCCTTCTGCTCGGCCTGGTCCAGCACCACGTCCACGAACGCACTGCCCGTGGCGGCGTCCACGTGCTGCAGCACGTCGGCGGTGATCTCGATCAGGAACGACTCCAGGTCCCCGGTGTTCCACTCCGCGAAGATGCCCCCGATCTCCGCCGCGGACGCACCCAGGCCCTGCTTGAGCAGGTCGTAGGCCTCGGCGATCAGCTGCATGTCGGCGTACTCGATGCCGTTGTGCACCATCTTCACGAAGTGCCCCGCACCATCAGGACCCACATACGTGCAGCACGGCACCCCGTCGACCTTCGCCGAGATCTTCTCCAGGATCGGACCCAACCACTCATACGACTCGCGCGTGCCGCCGGGCATGATCGAGGGGCCCAGCAGCGCGCCCTCCTCACCACCAGAGACACCCGAACCCACGAAGTGCAGACCCTTGGCCCGCAGCGCCGCCTCGCGGCGGATCGTGTCCGGGAAGTGCGCGTTCCCGGCGTCGACCACGATGTCGCCCTCGTCCAGCAACGGCACCAGCTCGTCGATCACCGCATCGGTGGCCGCACCGGCCTTGACCATCACCACGATCTTGCGCGGCCGCGCCAACGACGCCACGAACTCCGCGGTGCTCTCGGACGCGATGAACGTGCCCTCCTCACCGTGGTCGTCGACCAGCGACTGCGTCTTCGCATACGACCGGTTGTGGATCGCGACGGTGAACCCGTTCCGCGCGAAGTTCCGGGCCAGGTTGCGGCCCATCACCGCCAGACCGGTGACGCCGATCTCGGCCGTCCCCGTCGTGCCCGGGGTCTGCTCCGTCGTCATGCTCACGCCTCCTGCGCGGGGCTCTGCTCGGCCTCGGCCGTGCGGGCCGCGCGGCGTGCCGCGACGTCCCCCACCATCGAGGCGAAGGTCTTCTCGGTCAGCGGGTAGGCGACCATGATGAGGACGCCGATCCCGATGAACACCGCCGGCACGAAGCCCGCGATGGCGCGGATGCCGTCGACGGCACCCGGGGACTGCTGCTCGGCGCCCGCGAGGTAGCCGACGATGCCGAGGCCGTACGCCGCGGCGGCACCGCCGAGCGCCTGGCCGAGCTTGCGGGTGAACGAGAACACCGCGTACGTCGTGCCCTCGGTCCGCACGCCCGAGCGCCACTCGCCGTACTCGACGGTGTCGGCCTCGAGCGCCCACATGAGCGTGTTCACCGCCGCGAGGCCGACGCCGTAGAGGCCGAAGAACACCACGGCGAGCCACACGAGCGACGGCGGCGTGAGCGCGATGCCGACGGCGGCGACGACCGCGACCAGGCCGGACACGATGTACGCCTTCTTCTTGCCGACCCAGCCGACGATCCGCGGGATGACCGGCGCGACCACGAACATCGCGAGCGTGCTCACGACGGTGAGGACGATGAACAGGTTGGCGTCGCCGAGCACGTCGCGGGCGTAGTACGCCTGCACGGTCTGCAGCGCGAACATGCCGGTGAGGAACGCGAGGGCGCTCGTGCACAGCATGAGCAGCGGGCGGTTGCCGCGCAGCGTGCGCAGGCTCTGGCCGAGGCTCACCTTCGCGACGTCGCGCACCACGTTCTCGCGCGACGTGCGGAACAGGATCAGGTAGAGCCCGAACCCGATGACGACGAACAGCAGCGTCGTGAGCGTGAGCGACTGCTGCAGGTTCTCCGAGGAGCGGATCTGCGGTGCGACGACGAACGACAGCATGATGATCGTCGCGGCCGTCCCGACCATGCGGAAGCTCGCGAGCTTGGCGCGCTCGGTCGGCACCTGCGTCATCGCCGACGCGAGGGAGCCGTAGGGGATGTTGACGAGGCTGTACGCGAGGCCGAGCAGGGCGTAGGTGACGTACGCGTAGATCAGCTTGCCCGTGCCGCCGAGCCCGCCGGGGACGGTGAACGTCGCGACGCTCAGCAGCAGCAGGGGTAGCGAGCCGAACAGGAAGAACGGCCGGAACTTGCCCCAGCGCGTCATGGTCCGGTCGACGACGCGACCGGCGTAGATGTCGGCGAACGCGTCCCAGGCACGGACGACGAGGAACAGGGTGCCCGCGGCGGCAGGGCTGATACCGACGACGTCGGTGTAGTAGAGCAGCAGGAACATCGACGTCATCGAGAACGCGAGGTTGTTCGCGGCGTCGCCGGAGGCGTACCCGAGGAGCTGCGAGAGCCGGAGCCTCCCGCTCGTGGGGGTGCCGACGGGGCTGCTCGGGGTGGTGGACGGGACCGCGGGTGCGGTCGGTGCGGGCTGCTCGACAGCGGCGCTGCTGGTCATGGCCTGTCCTCGGGTCGGGGCCGCGGGGCGCGGCGGGGTCGTGGGGCGGTCGGGTGGCTCGGGTTCGCGGGCGGGGGGCGCGGCGCCGCGCGGGGGCGGCGCCGCGTCTCGGTCAGTCACGGCCCGTCCAGCGGCGGCGCAGCACGTGCGCGGCGGCCTTGGGACGGCGGTCGCGGGTGAACACGCCCTTCTTGTTGCCGTCGACGCGGAACACGGACGCGGTCGCGGTCCGGAAGTCCGCGAAGTTCCACACGTGCTCGCCGACGACGGCGTCGACCGAGTCGAAGACGCGGTGGTTCATGTCCAGGTACGCGACCTGGTACTCCTCGGACCACGGCTCGGGGGTCGTGGAGTGCAGCCCGGCGACGGTGTCGGCGCCGTACTCGGTGATGATGATCGGCTTGCCCTCGCCTGCCCACTCCTGGAGCTCGGCGCGCCACGCGTCCTCGGCGGCGGCCAGGTCGCCCGTGTTGACGTACCACCCGTAGTAGCGGTTGAGCATGAGCACGTCGCCGAGCTCGGAGACCTGGCACTTGCCGTGCGGCGCGAGCATGACGTTGACGAAGCCGACGGGACGCGTCGGGTCGAGCTCGCGGGTCAGCGCGAACAGCGGCTCGAAGTAGCGGCGGGCGGCGTCGGTGTCGGACTCGGGCTCGTTCGCGATCGACCACAGCACGACGCTCGGGTGGTTCTTGTCGCGCGCGACGAGCTCACGGATCGCCTGTGCGTGCGCGGCCTGCGCGTCGTCGTTGACCGTCTCCGGGGAGAACGTCGTGTAGTTCTGCCCGCCGAAGATGCCGCCTGCGAGGCCCATGTTCTGGCCCACGGCCGCGACCTCGTCGATCACGACGATCCCCGCGCGGTCCGCGTAGTCGTAGACCTCCTCGGCGTACGGGTA
Organism: Cellulomonas sp. H30R-01; assembly: GCF_010119915.1. Classification (NCBI taxonomy): domain Bacteria; kingdom Bacillati; phylum Actinomycetota; class Actinomycetes; order Micrococcales; family Cellulomonadaceae; genus Cellulomonas; species Cellulomonas sp. H30R-01. The sequence continues at coordinate 2,025,265 of NZ_CP048210.1, forward strand.
GTGCGACGTGCGGAACGAGTTCGCGCCGACCCAGTCCATGAGCTCGAAGTCGTGGACGAGGTACGCGTCGTCGTGGCCCTTGCCGCGCACCGGGCTGTCCTCGTGCTTGCCGAAGCCGCGGAAGTGGAACGGCTCGCCGTTGATCAGGAACTGCGCGCCGCGGACCTCGACGGTCCGGATGCCGACGCTCTGGTGGTAGGCGTCGACGACCGTGCCGTCACCGTCGACCACGGTGATCTCGGCGTCGTGCAGGTAGCCGTGCCCGGGTGCCCACAGGTGCGCGTCGGGGACGGTGAGCGTGCCGGACGCGCCCGCGGACTCGGCGACCACGCCACCGTCCGCGTCGCGGAGCGCGACGTGCACCGACGTGCTCTCGGCGGCCCCGGCGACCGACACGTCGTAGCGGACGAGCCCGGTGGTGCCCTCGACGTCGGTCACGACGGTGACGTCGTCGACGTACGTCGTGGGGGTCGCGTACAGCCAGACGCTGCGGTGCAGGCCGGCGAAGTTGAAGAAGTCGTGGAAGTACTGCTGCCGGCGGCCGTGCGGGCCGTCGTGGACGACGCCCGGGGGGATCGTCTGGAAGGTCAGCTCGTTGTTGACGACGACGGTCACGCGGACCTCGTCGCCGGGCGTCACGAGCGCCGTGACGTCGGCCTCGAACGGCGTGTAGCCGCCCTCGTGGCGGACGACCTCGGTGCCGTCGACCCAGACGACCGCGGCGTGCGTGGCCGAGTCGAGGCGCAGCACGACGCGCTCCCCCGCCCAGCCGCGCGGCACGCGGACGACCGTCTGGTACCAGGCGTCGCCGACGTGGTCGCGACCCTCGGTGCCGACGAGCACGTCGTTGTAGCTCGCCGGGACCGGCATGCGGCGCGCACCGCGCAGCGGTCCGTCCTGCCAGCCCTCGCGACGGCCCTCGCCGGCCGCGTCGAGGCGGAAGTCCCACAGCCCGTCGAGCGCCTTGCGCTCACGTGCGGCGGTGTCCTGGGGACGCAGCATCGGTGCTCTCCTCTCGTGTCCCGCAACGGCGGTTGGCGCGGGTTCTTCCCCTATTGGGTGCCCGGGCGTCGCGGGACGACAAGCGGTTGCCACGAGTTGTCGCGCCACCTAGCGTCGCGGTCATGGGCGAGGAGCCGCCGGGAGCCGCCCGGAACCCGCCGACGATCTACGACGTCGCCGCCGCGGTCGGCGTCGCGCCGTCGACCGTGTCGCGCGCGTTCTCCCGCCCGGGCCGTGTCAACGCCGAGACGGCGGCGCGCATCCACGAGGCCGCCGAGCGGCTCGGCTACCGCGCGAACCCCCTGGCCAGGGCGCTGCCGACGGGGAAGACGTCGATGATCGCGCTGATCGTGTCCGACGTGACCAACCCGTTCTACTTCCAGATCATCCGGGGCGCGGAGCAGGCGACCGCGGAGCGCGGGTACACGCTCCTCGTCGCCGACGTGCACGAGGACGCCGTCGTCGAGCGGCAGGCGATCGAGCGGTCCGTGCCGTTCGTCGAGGGACTCGTCCTCGGCACGTCGCGCATGTCGGACTCGGCGATCCGCGTGATCGCCCGACAGCGGCCGACGGTCGTGCTCAACCGCGTGCTCACGGGGATCCCGAGCGTGGTGACCGACAACGCGCGGGGCATGCGCCGGGCTGTCGAGCACCTCCGCGCGCTGGGCCACCGCACGCTCGTGTACGTCGCGGGTCCGGAGGCGTCGTGGGCCGACGGCGTGCGCTGGCAGGCGATGCGCGAGGCCGCGCACGACCTCGAGCTGCGTGCGCAGCGCGTCGGACCCGTCGCACCGACGCTCGAGGGCGGTGCGCAGGCGGCCGACGCCGTGGTCGCGTCCGGGACGACGGCCGTCGTCGCCTACAACGACCTCGTCGCGATCGGGCTCATGCGACGCCTTCAGCAGCAGGGCGTCCGGGTGCCGCGCGACGTGAGCGTCGTGGGGTTCGACGACATCTTCGGCGCGGACCTGTGCTCGCCCGCGCTGACGACGGTCGCGGCACCGCTCGCCGCGCTCGGGAACTACGCGGTCCGGACCCTGCTGCAGGAGGCCGGCTCGCGGACGCCCCGCGACGTGCGTCCCGCACGGCTGCCCGCCGCGCTCGTCGAGCGCGAGTCGACCGCGTCCGCACCGCGGCGGCGACGCCCGCGCTGACGCGTCCTGCTCAGCGCGGGGACAACTCGTGGCAACCGATTGCCACGTGGTGGCGCGAGGGCGCTCAATCGAGGGGCAGGCGGGACCGACCGGGTCTCGCCCCGTCGAGAGGGTCGCCCCGTGCAGACGCCCGCCTGGTCGCGCCACCACCCCGCACCTCCCGTGCGCCTGGTCCACCTCGGCCTCGGCGCGTTCGCCCGGGCCCACCTGCTGTGGTTCACCGAGCAGGCGAACGCGTCCGTGGCACCCGGCGAGCGCTGGGGGGTCGCCGGGTTCACGGGCCGTTCGCCGCGGGTCGCCGAGACGCTCGCGGGCCAACGGTGCGTCTACACGCTGGTCGAGCGCGGACCCGACGGGGACACCGCCGACGAGATCGAGTCGCTCGTGGAGGCGCACGACGGCACGCGCGGCGCCCGCTGGCGCGCACTGCTGTCGCGGCCCGAGGTCGGCGTCCTCACGCTGACCGTCACCGAGGCCGGCTACTGCCGCGACGCGACGGGCGGGCTCGACGCCGCCGACCCCGTCGTCGCGAGCGACACCCGGCTGCTGCGCCGCCTCGTCGCGGGTCGCGGCGGTACCGGCACCGCCGCGACGACCGCGCCCGGCAAGGTGCTCGACGGCCTGCGTGCGCGACGCGCCGCGGGGGCCGGACCGATCGCGGTCGTGAGCTGCGACAACCTCCCCCACAACGGCGCGGTGCTGCGGCGCGTCGTGCTCGACCTGGCCGACGCCGTCGACCCCGGGCTGGCCGCGTGGGTGCGCGAGCACGTGTCGTTCGTGTCGAGCATGGTCGACCGCATCACGCCCGCGACGACCGAGCAGGACCGCCGCACGGTCTGCGCGCTCACGGGGCACCTCGACCGCTCGCCCGTGGTCACCGAGCCGTTCCGCGAGTGGGTGCTGCAGGGCGACTTCCCCGCGGGCCGACCCGCGTGGGAGCACGGCGGCGCCCGGTTCGTGCCCGACGTCGAGCCGTACGAGCGCCGCAAGCTGTGGCTGCTCAACGCGGGCCACTCGCTGCTCGCGTACGGCGGCCTGCGCCGCGGCCGCACCACGGTCGCGGAGGCCTTCGCCGACCCGGGCCTGCGGGCCGCGCTCGAGGCGCTCTGGGCCGAGGCCCGCGAGGTGCTCGGGCTGCCCGACGACGAGGTCGACGCCGCGCTGACCGCGCTGCGCGCCAGGTTCGCCAACGCGCGCATCGAGCACCGGCTCGACCAGATCGCCCGGGACGGCGCGCAGAAGGTCCCCGTCCGCATCCTCGCCGTGGCGCGGGCCCGACGCGACGCCGGCCTGCCCGTGGGCACCGCCGGCGCACAGGTGGTCGCCGACTGGCTGCACCACCTGCTGGTGACCGCGCACACGACCCCCGACCCCGCCGACGGCTACCTCGTCGGACGCGTGCTCGGCTCCGCCCCTCGCGACGTCGTGGCGCACGCGCTGCGGTCGCTCGCCCCCGACCTCGCCGACGACCACGCGCTCGCCGCCGCCGTCACCGCATCGCTCGACGCGGGCGTCCTCGACGCCGTCCGCTGACCACCCGCCCACCGACACGCACGACCAGGAGGACCTCATGGAGATCGTCGCCGCCGACGTCATCGTCACCAGCCCGGACCGCAACTTCGTCACGCTCAAGATCACGACCGACGAGGGCCTCACGGGCCTCGGGGACGCGACGCTCAACGGGCGCGAGCTCGCCGTCGTCGCGTACCTCACGGAGCACGTCACGCCGCTGCTGATCGGGCGCGACCCGCACCGCATCGAGGACACGTGGCAGTTCCTCTACCGCTCCGCGTACTGGCGCCGCGGTCCCGTCACGATGGCCGCGATCGCGGCCGTCGACATGGCGCTGTGGGACATCAAGGGGAAGGCCGCCGGCATGCCCGTCTACCAGCTCCTCGGGGGTGCCTCCCGCAGCGGCCTGCTCGCGTACGGGCACGCGTCGGGCAAGGACCTGCCGGAGCTGTTCGACTCGATCCGCGCGCACCAGGAGCAGGGGTACCAGGCGATCCGGGTCCAGACGGGCGTGCCGGGCCTGAAGTCGATCTACGGCATCGCGTCGAACGCGACGTTCGAGGCCAACACCGGCGTGCGCTACGACCACGAGCCCGCCCAGCGCGGCGCACGGCCGACCGAGGAGGACTGGGACACCCGGTCGTACCTGCGGCACGTCCCGACGGTGTTCGAGGCGGTCCGGAACGAGTTCGGCCCCGAGGTGCCGCTGCTGCACGACGGGCACCACCGCATGACGCCGATCCAGGCGGCGAGGCTCGCGAAGTCGCTCGAGCCGTACGACCTGTTCTGGCTCGAGGACTGCACGCCGGCCGAGAACCAGGAGGCGCTGCGGCTGGTCCGCCAGCACTCGACGACGCCGCTCGCGATCGGCGAGATCTTCAACACGGTCTGGGACTACCAGCAGATCATCCGCGAGCAGCTCATCGACTACGTCCGGTCCGCCGTGACGCACACGGGCGGCATCTCGCACCTGCGTCGCGTCCTCGACTACGCCGCGCAGTACCAGATCAAGTCCGGGATGCACGGGCCGACCGACGTCTCGCCGGTCGGCATGGCGGCCGCGATGCACCTGGGCCTGTCGATCCACAACTTCGGCATCCAGGAGTACATGCAGCACGGCGCGCGGACGAACCAGGTGTTCCAGCAGTCCTTCACGTTCGCCGACGGGATGCTGCACCCCGGCGACCAGCCCGGGCTGGGCGTCGAGCTCGACGTCGACGAGGCCGGCAGGTACCCGTACGAGACCGCGTACCTGCCGTACAACCGGCTGGCCGACGGCACGGTGCACGACTGGTGACCGGCGTGCCCGTGCCGGGCGCCCGCCCGGTCCCGCGCGTCGTCGTCATGGGCGTCTCCGGCTCGGGCAAGTCGACCGTCGGGTGGCTGCTCGCCCGGCGGCTCGGTGTCGCGTTCGTCGACGCCGACGGCCTGCACCCGCCGGCGAACGTGGCGAAGATGGGCGCGGGCGAGCCCCTCACGGACGACGACCGGCTCCCGTGGCTGGGGGCGGTCGCCGCCGAGCTCGCGGCGGCACCGGACGGTGCGGTCGTCGCGTGCTCGGCGCTGCGCCGCCGGTACCGGGACGTCCTGCGCGACGGCGCACCCGGGGTGACGTTCGTGCACCTCGACGGCAGCCGCGACCTGCTGGCGTCGCGGCTCGCCGCGCGCCTCGACCACTTCATGCCCGCGTCGCTGCTCGACTCGCAGCTCGCGACGCTCGAGCCGCTGGACGAGGACGAGGACGGCGTCGTCCTCGACGTGGGCGAGGCGCCGGACCGGCTGGCCGCGCAGGCAGCCCGCCTCGTCCGCGTGGGCCTCGTCGGCGCTACTGCCGGGCGGGGCCGGCCGGGACGATCTCCAGGGCGTGCTCCCGGACGTGGTCGAGCGCTCGCTTGACCGCGCCGACGGTGACGACGTCGGCGCCGAGGTCGGACGCGAGCACCTGGATCCCGGGCGGGTCGAGGTAGCGGTCGAGCTCGTGCCGCACGAGCGCGAGCAGCGGCTCGCACGACTCCGCGACGGCGCCCGCGACGATCACGCGCTCGGGGTCGTAGATGCTCGCGAACGTCGCGACGACGCGTGCGAGCAGCGCGCCGGCATGCTCGAGCACGCTCACGGCGAGCGGGTCCTCCTCGAGCGCGGCGGCGAACACGCTGGCCGCGTCGAGGGCCGCGGGGGCGAGCTCCTGCAGCACCGACCCGGTGTCGCCGTCGAGCCGGTGGAGCTGGGCGCGCGCGTCGTCGCGCACGATCGCGGCGATGCCGTCGGCGGACCCGACGCCCTCGACGAGGTCGAGGTAGCGCATCTCCCCCACGCCCCCGTGCGCGCCGCGCAGCAGCCGCCCGTCGTCGACGACGCCCGCGCCGAACCTCTCGCCGGCGAGCAGCGTGACGTGGCAGCGCGCGTCACGGCCGTGCCCGCGCCAGTGCTCGGCGACCGCCGCGAGGTTGGCGTCGTTGTCGGTGATCGCCGTCCAGCCGTGCCGCTCGCGCAGGCGGCCCGCGATGTCCGGGTTCATGCGTGCCCAGAACGGGTTGTCCTGGAAGGCGGTCCGGCCGTCGCGGTCGACGGGTGCGGGGACGCCGACGGCGACCGCGAGCACCGCGCGCGCCGGGGCACCCGCCTCCGCGAGCGCGTCGAGGGCAGCCTGCTCGATCAGGGCGAGCCGGTGCTCGGCCGTCCCGTCCTCGGCGGCGACGGGCAGCACGGTCCGCGCGAGCGGGGTGCCCCGCAGGTCGGTCACGGTCGCGGCGACCCGGTGCTGGCCCGCGTCGACGCCGACGACCACCCCGGCCCGCGCGTCGAACGCGTACCGGCGGGCCGGCCGCCCGCGCCTCGGATCCCCCGCGACGCGCTGGCTCTCGAGCTCGACGACCCAGCCCTGCGCGATGAGCTCGTCGCACACGTCGTGCACGGTGGCGCGCGACAGGCCCGTGGCCTCGATCAACGCCGACCCGGTGACCTCCGGGGCGTCCCACACGTGGTCGAGGACGAGGCGCGTGCTGACCTCCCGCAGGCGCCGCGTCGAGACCGGGACCGTCTGCACCCTTGACCTCCTCCGCCGTCCCGCGTCACTCTAGTGCCACGCGTTAAATTTAAGCCGTACATCAAACAGGGGGACGGATGGGCTCGACGACGGTGCTCGGCGACGTGACGGCGGGGCTCCCGCACGAGGACGCGACGTGGTGGCGGCAGGCGGTCGTCTACCAGATCTACCCGCGCAGCTTCGCCGACTCGAACGGCGACGGGATCGGCGACCTCCCCGGCATCACCGCGAAGGTCCCCTACCTGCGCGAGCTGGGCGTCGACGCCGTGTGGCTGAGCCCCTTCTACCCCTCCGCGCTCGCCGACGGCGGGTACGACGTCGACGACTACCGCGACGTCGACCCGCGCATCGGCACGCTCGCGCAGTTCGACGAGATGCGCGCCGCGCTGCACGCCGCGGGCATCCGCGTCGTCGTCGACATCGTCCCCAACCACACCTCGAACCGGCACGTCTGGTTCCAGGAGGCGCTCGCGTCGCCGCCCGGCTCCCGTGCCCGCGAGCGCTACGTCTTCCGCCGCGGGCTCGGCGAGCACGGCGAGCTCCCGCCGAGCGACTGGACGTCGACCTTCGGCGGGCCCGCGTGGCACCCCGTCGGCGACGGCGACTGGTACCTGCACCTGTTCGCGCCCGAGCAGCCCGACCTCAACTGGGCCGACGACGAGGTGCGCCAGGAGTTCCTCACGACGCTGCGGTTCTGGGCGGACCGGGGGGTCGACGGCTTCCGCATCGACGTCGCGCACGCGCTCGCCAAGGACATGGCCGAGCCGCTGCCCTCGCAGGCCGACCTCGACGCCGACATCTGGGGCGGTGCGCACCCGCTCGAGGACCGCGACGAGGTGCACGACATCTACCGCGAGTGGCGTCGGCTCTTCGACGAGTACGACCCGCCGCGCACGGCCGTCGCGGAGGCGTGGGTGCCCGCGCACCGACGGTCGCGCTACGCCTCCCCCGAAGGGCTCGGCCAGGCGTTCAACTTCGACCTCCTCGAGGCGTCGTGGGACGCGGCGTCGTTCGCGTCGATCATCGACAAGAACCTCGAGCTCGCGCGCGAGTCGGGCGCGAGCTCGACGTGGGTGCTGTCCAACCACGACGTGGTCCGGCACGCGACGCGCTACGCCCTGCCCGCGGGCACGGACCTCGCCGCATGGCTGCTCACGGACGGCACCGACCCGCGGCCCGACGAGGAGCGCGGCCGGCGCCGGGCGCGCGCGGCGACGCTGCTGACGCTCGCGCTGCCCGGCTCGGCGTACCTCTACCAGGGCGAGGAGCTCGGCCTCCCGGAGGTCGCCGACCTGCCCGCGGACGTGCTGCAGGACCCGACGTTCTTCCGGTCCCGCGGCGAGCAGAAGGGTCGCGACGGCTGCCGCGTGCCGCTGCCGTGGGCGTCGCACGGCCCGACGCTCGGCTTCGGCGACGAGCGCGCGCACCTGCCGGTGCCGGCGTCGTTCGAGCGGTTCGCGGTCGACCGGCAGGAGGGCGACGCGGACTCGACGCTCGCCTTCTACCGTCGCGCGCTCGCCGCCCGGCGTCGCCTGCAGGGCGCCGAGACGCTCACCTGGCTGCCCGACGTCCCCGCGTCGGTGGTCGCCTTCGTGCGACCGGGGGGATGGGCGTCGGTCACGAACTTCGGCACGACGAGCGTGCCGATGCCCGCGGGGCAGGTCGTCGTGTCGAGCTCGCCGCTCGACGGCGACCGCGTCCCCGGGGAGACGACGGTCTGGCTCCGGCTCGAGGACGCGCCGGGCCGCTGACGACGGTCCGGGCGGGTGCCGCGGCACCCGTCCGACGGTGGCGGCAGCCCCTGCCGCCGCAGGACACCCGAGGGGAGACGACGCCGTGCCCACGACCAGGACCGCACGACCGCCCGCACCGCAGCCGCCGCCCGACCCGGGCGCCACCTCACCCCCGACGCTCGCGTCCCGCGACGTGTCCCGACGCGCGTTCCTGCGCGGTGTCGGCGCCGTCGGCGCGGGGCTGGCGCTGGGGGCCTGCAGCCGCGGGTCGGCCGGGTCGGGCACGACCGAGATCGTGTTCTTCCAGTCGAAGCCCGAGGTCATCGGCTACTTCGACGAGCTCATCCAGCAGTTCCACGACGCGCAGAGCAAGGTCCGCGTGCGGCACGACGCCACGTCGAACCTCGCGGGGTCGTTCGTGCGCGAGCGGCCGCCGGACATCGGCTGCCTCAACTACAACTTCGAGATCTCGCGCTACGTCGAGCGCGGCGTGCTGAGCGACCTCGGCGACATGCCGGAGGCCGGCCGCATCCTGCCCGGCCTGCAGCCGCTCATCGACGTCACGGCGACGTACCCGGACCGCACGAGCGTCATCCCGTACTCGCTCATGGCCGCGGCCGTGCTCTACAACCGCACGATCTTCGCCGAGCACGACCTGACGCCGCCGACGACGTGGGACGAGCTCGTCGCGGTGTGCGACACGCTCACGGCCGCCGGTGTCACGCCGTTCTACGGCACGTACAAAGACCCGTGGACGATCGCGCAGGGCCCGTTCGACTACTCGGTCGGTGGCAGGCTCGACACCACGAGGTTCTTCAACCAGCTCAAGCGCCAGGGCACCGACGTCGGCCCCGACTCGCCGGTGTCGTTCGAGAAGCAGTTCCTCGAGCCGGTCGAGCAGATGCAGCAGCTGCTCCCCTACGACAACCCCGACGCGGCGAGCCGCGGCTACGGCGACGGCAACCTCGCGTTCGCGAGCGGCGAGGCCGCGATGTACCTGCAGGGGCCGTGGGCGATCGGGGAGATCGCGAAGACCGCCCCGGACCTCGACGTCGGCGCCTTCCCGCTGCCCATGACGGACGACCCGGCCGACCGCAAGGTGCGGGTCAACATCGACCTCGCGCTGTGGATCCCGGAGGGGTCGCGCAAGAAGGAGGCGGCGCGGGAGTTCCTCGCGTTCCTCATGCAGCCCGAGGTCATCGACGCCTACAACGCGCACGCGCTCGGGTTCGGCGTCACGACCGACGCCGCGCCCGTCACCAACCCCACGCTGGTCGAGCTCAAGGAGTACTACGACCGCTCGGCGTTCTACCTGGGCGCCTCGCAGCTCGTGCCGCAGTCCATCCCGTTGCAGAACTACACGCAGTCGCTCGCGGCCGGTGCCGCGCCCGAGCCCGTGCTGCGCACGCTCGACGCCGACTGGCGGCGTCTGGCCTTCCGCTCCTGACGACGCTCCGCCGCACTCCCCGAACGGAGAACTCCATGGCCACCGCAGCCGCGACCCGGGCCCGCCGGAGCGACGTCGCTCCCCCGCGCCCGCAGACCACGAAGGGCCGTCCGCGGGTCAACCGGACCTTATACCTCTTCCTCGTGCCCGCGCTCGTGCTGTTCACGCTGTCGATCACCCTGCCCGCGATCATGGGCATCACCCTGAGCTTCACCGACTCGGTCGGGTTCGGGGAGTTCCAGTTCACGGGCCTCACGAACTACCTGGCGCTGTTCTCCGACCCCGCGATCCGCAGCTCGTACGCGTTCACCGTCGGGTTCGCGCTCGTGACGGTCCTGCTCGTCAACGTCCTCGCGTTTCTGCTCGCGGTCGGTCTGACCGCGAAGATCCGCGCCAAGATCGCGCTGCGCGCGGTGTTCGTCCTGCCCATGGTGATCTCGGGCATCGTCATCGCGTACGTCTTCAACTTCCTGTTCTCGAACTCGGTCCCGCAGCTCGGCCAGGCGATCGGCGTCACCGCGCTCGAGCAGAGCCTGCTGGCCAACCCGGACCTCGCGTGGGTGACGATCGTCATCGTCACGGCGTGGCAGGCGATCCCGAGCGCGCTCCTCATCTACATCGCCGGCATCCTGTCGATCCCCGGCGAGGTGTACGAGGCCGCGGCCATGGACGGCGCGACGCCGATGCGGCGCCTGCTGTCGATCACACTCCCGCTCGTCGCCGGCTACGTCGTCATCAACATGGTCATCGGGTTCAAGAACTTCCTGAACGCCTACGACATCATCGTCGGCCTCACCAACGGCGGTCCCGGCACCGCGACGCGCAGCGTCGCCATGACCATCTTCACCGGCTTCACCGGCGGCGACTACGCCTACCAGATGGCCAACGCGACGATCTTCTTCCTCATCGCCGTCGTGCTCGCCGTCGTCCAGCTGCGCCTGACCCGCGGAAGGAACGCGTTCTGATGACTGCCCAGACGCTCGTCACCACGACCCCCGGCCAGGTCCCGGTCCGCCGACGCCGACGCTTCCTCGGCCGCGGCGGGGAGGACCGCCCCAGCTGGGGCGCCACGACCACGCTGCTCGTCTGCACGCTCGCCGTCTTCCTGCCGCTCTACGCGACGGTCACGATGGCGTTCAAGACGACCGCGCAGTCCGTCGACGGCCAGGTCTTCTCGCTGCCGTCGCCGTTCAGCGTCGACGGGTTCGTCGAGGCGTGGAAGCTCACCGACTTCCCGCGCGGCTTCGCGATCTCCGTGTTCGTCACGGCCGTCACCGTCGTCGGCACCGTCGGGCTCGCGTCGTTCGCCGCCTACGCGATCGCGCGCAACTGGGACCGGCGCTTCTTCCGGTACTCGTTCTTCTACCTGCTCGCGGCGATGTTCCTGCCCTTCCCCGTCCTCGCGCTGTCGCAGGTCAAGCTCACCGGCATGGTCGGCCTGGCCAACCCGGTCGGCGTCGCGCTGCTGCACGTGATGTTCCAGCTCTCGTTCAGCGTGCTGCTGTTCACGGCCTTCATCCGCGGCCTGCCCGAGGAGCTCGAGGAGAGCGCGCGGCTCGACGGCGCGACCACGTGGATGGTGTTCCGGCACATCGTCTTCCCGATGATGGCGCCCATGAGCGCGACCGTCGCGATCTTCGCGTTCCTCGCCTCGTGGAACGACTTCATGATGCCGTCGCTCATCACCGCCGACTCGACGCTCCAGACGCTCCCGGTGCTGCAGAGCGTCTTCCAGACGCAGTTCAGCAGCAACTACAACGTCGCGTTCGCGTCCTACCTCATGGCGATGGCGCCCGCGATCATCGTCTACCTGTTCACCCAGCGCTGGGTCATGGCCGGCGTCACGCAGGGGGCGATCAAGTAGGTCACCCGCCGCGGCCGCCCGGCGACAGCGGCCTTCGCCCGGCGTCCGGAGGCTCCGACGGGCACACTCAGGGGGCATGGGCACGGACCTCCCCTGGGTGCTGCACGTCGACCTCGACCAGTTCGTCGCGGCCGTCGAGGTGCTGCGACGGCCCGAGCTCGCCGGGCGGCAGGTCGTCGTCGGCGGTCGCGGCGACCCGACCGAGCGGGGCGTCGTCTCGACCGCGTCGTACGAGGCCCGCGAGCACGGGGTGCGGTCCGGGATGCCGCTGCGGATCGCGGCGCGCAAGCTCCCCGACGGCGTGTTCCTGCCCGTCGACGCGCCCGAGTACGAGGCGGTGTCCGAGCGCGTCATGGCGACGCTGCGCACGCTCGACGTCGTCGTCGAGGTGCTCGGCTGGGACGAGGCGTTCCTGGGCGCGCGGACGGACGACCCGGAGGCGCTGGCCCGCCGGGCGCAGGAGGCGGTGCTGCACGAGACACGCCTGCACTGCTCGGTGGGCGTCGGCGACAACAAGGTCCGGGCCAAGATCGCGACCGAGTTCGGCAAGCCCGCGGGCGTCTTCCGGCTCACCGCGGACAACTGGTTCGAGGTCATGGGCGACCGCCCGACGATCGACCTGTGGGGCGTCGGCACCAAGGTGTCGAAGCGGCTCGCCGCGCTGGGCGTCACCACCGTGCGCGAGCTCGCCGACTCGCCCGCCGACGCGCTCGTCGCCGAGTTCGGGCCCCGGATGGGCGTCTGGTACCACGACCTGGGGCACGGCCTCGGTCCGACGACGGTCGACGACAGCCCGTGGGTCCCGCGCGGCCACAGCCGCGAGACGACGTTCCAGCAGAACCTCACGACGCCCGAGCAGGTGCGTGAGGCGGTGCTCGCGCTCGCACGCGACGTCGTGCAGGACACCGCACAGGACGGGCGGCCGGTCGTGCGCGTCGCGCTCAAGGTGCGCTACGCGCCCTTCGTCACGACGACGATGAGCCGCAAGCTGCCCGCGCCCACGACCGACGCGGCCACGGTCGTCGAGGCGGCCGCAGCCCTGGCAGGGAAGATCGAGGACCGCGAGGTCCGGCTGCTCGGCGTCCGCGCCGAGATGGCCGCGCCCGGCGACGCCGACCCCGTCGAGCGCACGCCCGTCCGCGGCCGGATCTGACACCCGGACGGGCGACGGCCGCTCGGGCGACGCCCGCCCGGGTGGCGCGCGCCGCCGCCCCTCATGACGCACCACGTCCTGCCGACAGGTCGGGACGGAGGTGTCCGTGCCCACCCTCGTCGAGGCCGTCTCGCTGCTCGCCGCCGTCGTGGCGACCGCGACGGGGATCCTCGTCGTGCGGCGACGCCGGACGTCTCCCCTCGCGCTCCCGCTCGCCGTGATGATGTTCGGCGCGTCGCTGTGGGCGACGGCCCGCGCGCTGCTGCACGTCGCGCAGGGCTCGGTGCCGGCGACCGTCGCCCTGCACTACCTCGTCTTCCCCGGCGCAGCCGCGGTCGCCGGGGCGACGTTCTGGTACCTCGCGGTGCTCTCGGGCCGCCGGCTGTCGCGACGCGCCGGGCTGCTGCTGCTCGTGCACCCCGTCCTGCTGGTGGTCGCGCTCGTGCTCGACCCCGTGCACGAGTGGTTCCTCCGGCTGCACGTCGACGGGACGACGGTCACCGTGGGCGCGGCGCCGGTGTTCTGGGTGCACACCGCCTACTGCTACGCGCTCGTCGTCGCGGCCATCGTCCTGGGCCTGGGCGCGATGGTGCGGGCCGTCCCCGGGCACCGGCGCGTGTTCGCGGTCGCCGTCCTGGCCGCGACGATCCCGACCGTCGGCAACGTCGTGACGACGCTCGTCGCCGCCCGCTCGGAGAACCCGCACCTCACGCCCGCGTTCCTCCTGGTCAGCGCCGCGATCTGGTGGTGGGTCGAGCGGTTCGGCGGGCACAGCGCGGTCGTGCCGGTCACGACGCGGCAGGTGCTCGACGTCCTCGACGACGCGGTCGTCGTGCTCGACCCGCGCGGCCGGGTCCTCGACGCCAACCCCGCGGCGCGCGCCCTGGTGGGTGCGCCCGACGGGAGCCTCGACGCGCATCCCGACGCGCCGTGGGGCGCCGTCCTCGACGGCGACGGCGCGGGCCCCGACGAGGGCACCCTGACGACCGCGACCGGAGCCGTGCTCGATGTCCGTGTGACACCGCTGACGGACGCGGTCGGACGTGCCGCCGGCACGGTCGTCGTGCTGCGCGACGTCACCGAGCTCGAGCGCCTGCGCGCCGAGCTCGTCGACCAGGCGACGCGCGACGGGCTCACCGGCCTGCACAACCGCCGGGCGCTCGGGCAGCGGCTCGCCGAGGCCGTCGACGACGCCGGGCGCACCGGCCGGCCGCTCAGCATGGTGCTCGTCGACGTCGACCACTTCAAGGCGGTCAACGACTCGCACGGTCACGCGGTCGGCGACGCGGTGCTCGCCGCGGTCGGCCGGGAGCTCGCCGCGGCGACCCGGGACGGCGAGACCGCCGCCCGGCTCGGCGGCGAGGAGTTCGTGCTGCTGCTGCCCGGGGTCACGGCCACCGAGGCGACCCGTCGCGCCGACGACGTGCGCGCGCGGTGCGCGGGACTCCGCGTACCGAGCGGTCGCGCGCCGGTCCGGCTCACGCTCAGCGCGGGCGTCGCGACGCTCGCGCCCGGCGGCACGGCCGACGACATGCTGCGCGCCGCGGACGACGCGATGTACGCGGCGAAGGACGCCGGCCGCGACCAGGTGGTGGGAGCGGCTGAGCCCGCGTCCTGACGTGCCGCTACGCCCACTCGAGGAACGGGTCGCCCGCGCTCACGCCGTCGCCGGGCTCGGCGTGCCGGGACAGCGTCGCCGGCGCGGCGTCGAGCGCGACCACGGGGCACACGGGTGAGCGCCCGCCGGCCGCGACGGCCGCCGGGTCCCAGGTCACCAGGACCTGCCCCGCCCGCACCGCCTCGCCCTCCGCGACGAGCAGCGTGAACCCCTCGCCGCCCAGCTGGACCGTGTTGATGCCCAGGTGGACGAGCACGCCACGACCGTCGGCGGTCTCGACGACGAACGCGTGCGCGTGCAGCTTCGCGACGGTGCCGTCGACGGGCGCGACGACCTCGGCCGGCGCGTCGCGCGCGGGGTCGATCGCGAGGCCCGGCCCGACGAGCTCCCCGGCGAACACCGGGTCGTCGACGTCCGTCATCGCGACGACGCGGCCGGCGACGGGCGCGAGGATCGGCAGGGCCATCAGCGCAGGTCCTCGATGTCGGAGGCCAGCGTGTCGGCCTCGGGTCCGACGACGACCTGCACGGCGACGCCCGAGCGCACCACCGCGATCGCCCCGGCGGCCTTCAGCGCGGCGTCGTCGACGCGCGACGGGTCCTCGACCTCGACGCGCAGCCGCGTGACGCAGGGCTCCAGGTCGAGGACGTTCGCGTCGCCGCCGAGCGCCGCGAGGATCTGCGCTGCCTTGCTCATCGTGGTGCTCCTTCGTCCGGGCGCCGGTCGGGGACCGGCGGGGTCACATCAGGTCGTCGAGGTCCGTGGCGATCGTGTCGGCGTTCGGGCCGACGACGACCTGCACGACACGGCCCGAGATCATCACACCGAAGGCGCCCGCGGCGCGCAGGGCGGCCGCGTCGACGCGGGCGGTGTCCCGGACCAGCGAGCGCAGCCGGGTCGTGCAGGGCTCGATCTCGTCGATGTTTTCGACACCGCCGAGCGCGGCCAGGATCGCCGCGGCCTGCTCCATGCCTTCGGGTCTCATGGCCGTTCTCCTCGTGCTGCCGCGGCGGCGGGGGCGTGCCGCGTCGTCGTGGGGGGCGCCGCCGGGTCGGCGGCGAGGGTCGGGACGTCGGTGCGGGCGCCGTCGTCGCCGCCCGGCGCCCGCCGGCGCGGCACGAGCGACGGTCGCGGCGCACGCAGCGGCACCCAGACGCTGTACCGGTCGGCCCGGTAGCAGGAGCGGGAGTACATCGTGGCGCCCTGCGCGCTGTAGGTGCGGCGGGCGGCCCGCAGCACCGCGCGGCGGTCGCCGAGGCCGAGCAGCGACGCCTCGGTGTCGGTCGCGTCGTCGGCGGACAGCGTGTCCTCGCCCCACTCGGGCGCCAGGCCGCGGGCGCGCAGCGCGTCGTACATGCTGGGAGGCGCGCCGCCGTCGAGGAGGTCGGGCGCGAGCGCGGCCGGTACCCAGACCTGCTCGATGCTCATCGGGTCGCCGTCGGCGCTGCGCACCCGGTACAGGTAGTGCACCTTGGCGCGCGGCTCGAGCTCGAGGGCGGCCGCGACGTCGGGCGTCGCGGCGACGGTCTGCGCCGCGAGGACGGCCGTGGCCGGCTCCATGCCGCGGCGGCGCATCTCCTCGCCGAACGTCGTCAGGCGCATCTCGAAGTCCATGCGCTGCGGCGCGACGAACGTGCCGCGGCCCTGCTCGCGGACCAGGACGCCCTCGGTGACGAGCGCGTCGACGGCCTGCCGCACGGTCATCCGGGACAGCCCGAACTGCTGGCACAGCGTGCGCTCGGACGGGATCGCGTCGCCGACCCGCAGGCCCTGCGCGACGAGCCCCACGAGGTGGTCGCGGACGGCGAGGTACTTGTGCGCGACGGGCGTGTCGTCGGCGTCGTCGCCGCGCGCCGGGTCGTCGTCTGCCCGCTGGTCCGCGTCCAGGTCCACTCCTCAGAACGGCTTGGCGGGCCGGCCTCCCCGGTGACCGGGGGCGGCTCCGCGTCGTCGCGGTGTGACCCTTGACACATGATGAGGTCTAGACCACTCTGTGCGCAACTGGTCCAGACCAGGACACAGCGCGGCGCTCCACGACGCATCGGGTCCGCCGCCGGTCCCTCCCCCTCGGCCCCCGCACGTCATCGACCCTCAACGAGGAGTGCTCCATGACCACCGCCGTCGTCGACCCCGTCGACACCCCGCGCAAGGGGATCCCCGGCCTCCCGCAGCTCCAGCGGATCGGCCGCTCCCTCATGCTCCCCATCGCGTCGCTGCCCGCGGCCGCGCTCCTGCTGCGGCTCGGCCAGGCCGACATGCTCGGCGCCGACGGGCTCGGCGCGCACGCGGCGTGGCTGCTGCCCGTCGCCGCCGTGCTCGCCGCCGCCGGTGACGCGCTCTTCGCGAACCTGCCCCTGCTGTTCGCGCTCGGCGTGGCGGTCGGCTACGCCCGCAAGTCCGACGGCTCCACGGGCCTCGCGGCGGTGATCGGGTACCTGGTGTTCAAGGGCGTCACGACGGCCCTCTCGCCGTTCATCCTCGGCGAGGCGGCCGAGGGCGAGAAGCAGGAGCTCATCAACTACGGCGTGCTCGGCGGCATCGTCATCGGCCTCGTCGCCGCGCTGCTCTACCAGAAGTACTACCGGATCAAGCTCCCGCCCTACCTGGCGTTCTTCGGCGGCCGCCGGTTCGTGCCGATCGTCACCGCGGGCGCGGCGATCCTCATCGCGGTCGTGGCGGCGCTCATCTACCCCGCCTTCGACGCGGGCTTCACCGCGGTCGGCGAGTGGGTCACCGGCTCGACGATCCTCGGCGCGTTCGTCTACGGCACCGCCAACCGCCTGCTCGTCCCGATCGGCCTGCACCACCTGCTCAACTCGCTGCCGTGGTTCCAGTTCGGCGAGTACACCGACGCCAACGGCGACGTCTGGAACGGCGACATCGCGCGCTTCCTGCACGGCGACCCGACCGCCGGCACGTTCATGACGGGCTTCTTCCCGATCATGATGTTCGCGCTGCCCGCCGCGGCCCTCGCGATCGTGCACACGTCGAAGGCGAAGAACCGCAAGGTCATCGCGGGCATCATGGGCTCGGCCGCGCTCGTCTCGTTCGTCACCGGCGTCACCGAGCCGCTCGAGTTCGCGTTCGTCTACGTGGCCTACCCGCTGTACGCGATCCACGCGGTGCTCACCGGCACGTCGCTCGCGCTCACCAACGCGCTCGGCATCCGGGACGGGTTCGGGTTCTCCGCCGGCGCGATCGACTACGTCCTCAACTTCCGCATCGCCGAGCAGCCGCTGCTGCTGATACTGATCGGGCTCGGGTACGCGGTCCTCTACTACTTCCTGTTCCGCTGGGTCATCACGCGGTGGAACCTGCGCACCCCCGGCCGCGAGGACGACGACGTCGCGCCCGTCGACCCGACCGCCGACGTGGTCGACGTCCCGTCACCGCGCACGGAGAAGCCGGCGCCGCCCGCCGCGCCCGCGACCGACGCGGCGCGATGACCAGCACCGCTCTCGTCCTGCGCGGCGTCGGGGTCAGCCCCGGACGCCGCGCAGGCGTGGTCGCCCGCATGCCCGACCCGCTGCCCGCACCGTCGAGCGAGCCGCTGCCCCCCGGCACCGACCTGGCGGCGGCCGCCGACCGCGTCGACGCGGCGGCCGCGACCGTGCACGACGCGCTCCTGGCCGCCGCCGGGAGCGCGCGTGGCGAGGCCGCGCAGGTGCTCGCCGTGACGGCGGAGATGGCGGCCGACCCCACGCTCGTGGACGAGGCGCGGCGCCGGGTCCTCGAGTCGTCCGCGACGCCGCAGCGCGCGGTCTGGGACGCGGCCGCGGGCGTCGCCGAGCAGCTCGTCGCGCTCGGCGGCCTGTTCGCCGAGCGGGCGCGCGACGTCCAGGACGTGCGCGACCGCGTCGTCGCGACGCTCACGGGCGCCCCGGTGCCGGGAGTCCCCGACCGCGACGCGCCGTTCGTGCTGGTCGCCCGCGACCTCGCCCCGGCCGACGCCGCGCGCCTCTCGCCCGACCGCGTGCTCGCGCTCGTGACCGAGGGCGGCGGGCCGACGTCGCACACCGCGATCCTGGCCCGCTCGCTCGGCATCCCCGCGGTGGTCGCGGTCGCCGGGGCGGGCACGCTGCGCGACGGCGACACGGTGCTGGTCGACGGCTCGCTGGGTGCCGTGACCCCCGACCCGGACGCCGAGGCGGTCGAGCGTGCGAGCCGGCCGGCGCGTCGGGCGACGCGCCTGTCCGCAGCTGGCGCGACCGCCGACGGGCTGCCCGTCGCGCTGCTCGCCAACGTCGCCGACCCCGCGGGCGCCGCGGCCGCCGCGGCAGCCGGTGCCGAGGGCGTGGGCCTGCTGCGCACCGAGCTGGGCTTCCTCGGCCGGACCGCCGCGCCCGGGATCGACGAGCAGGTCGCCGCCTACCGGCAGGTGCTCGCGGCGTTCCCGGGCCGCAGGGTCGTGGTGCGCACGCTCGACGCGGGCGCCGACAAGCCGCTCCCGTTCGTCACCGCGCCCGACGAGCCGAACCCCGCGCTGGGGGTCCGCGGGCTGCGCACGTCATGGGAGCACCCGCGGGTCCTCGACGACCAGCTCGCCGCGATCGCCGCGGCCGCCCGCGACTGCGACGCGGACGTCTGGGTCATGGCGCCGATGGTCGCGACCGCCGACGAGGCGCGGGACTTCGTCGAGCGGTGCGCGGCCCACGGTCTGCAGCAGGCGGGCGTGATGGTCGAGGTGCCGTCCGCGGCGCTGCGGTCGCGCGACCTGCTCGTGCACGCGACGTTCGCCAGCATCGGCACCAACGACCTCACGCAGTACGCGATGGCGGCCGACCGTGAGCTCGCGCGCCTGGCCCGGCTGTCGACGCCCTGGCAGCCCGCCGTGCTCGACCTCGTCGCCGCCACGTGCGCGGGCGGCCTGCTCCGCGACCGTCCGGTCGGGGTGTGCGGCGAGGCGGCGGCGGACCCGGCCCTCGCGCCCGTCCTGGTCGGCCTCGGCGTCTCGTCGCTGTCCATGACCCCGCGCGCGCTGCCCGAGGTCGGCGCGGTGCTCGCGAGCGTGACGGCGGCGCAGTGCCGTGAGCTCGCTGAGGTCGCCCTCGCGGCCGACGGGGCCGACGCCGCGCGGGAGGCCGTGCGAGCCCGGCTGCCCCTGCTCGACGACCTCGGGCTCTGACGCC
This sequence comes from Cellulomonas sp. H30R-01, assembly GCF_010119915.1. Taxonomy (NCBI): domain Bacteria; kingdom Bacillati; phylum Actinomycetota; class Actinomycetes; order Micrococcales; family Cellulomonadaceae; genus Cellulomonas; species Cellulomonas sp. H30R-01. The sequence continues at coordinate 2,044,923 of NZ_CP048210.1, forward strand.
GAACTGGGTCGGGGCGGCGTCGTGCGGGACGCCGCCCCGGCCTTCGTCAGTGGTCAGCTCGCGTGGTCGGCCCGCGAGGTCAGCTCACCGGTCGGCTCGCGTGGTCAGCTCACGGCGGCGCGGCTGAGGAAGGTCTCGAGGGCGTCGAGCGAGGCGGCTGCCTCGTCGTCGTCGGCCTCGGTCGCGAGGGTCACCTCGTCACCCGCGCACACGCCCAGCGTGATGACGGACAGGATCGAACGTGCCGGTGCGGGCTTCGACCCGTCCTTCGCAATGGTCACCGGTGCGGGCTGTCGCGCGGCCTCCGCGACGAAGAGCGCGGCGGGCCGGGCGTGCAGGCCCTCCTCGATCGCGACGACGACGGAACGCTGCATGGCCTGCCTCCTGGCGGTCGACGATGACACCGGCAGGCTACTGGTCTAGACCATGATGGTCCAGGCCGGGAGCGTCAGTGCCCGTCGTGCGACCAGTGCGGAGGATCCGACGCGAGCTTGTGGACACGGAACAGGTCGGCGCCGAGCCGGTGCAGCTCGGTGTTGCCCGCGCCCGTGCGCGGCCGGTCCGGGATCTCCCAGAGGTTGCCCGACCCCGGCAGCTTCAGCAGCAGGGTGCCTGTCCAGGTGATCGTCATGTCGATCGCGGTGCCGCGCGTGTGGTTCGACGTCAGGCTCGCGACGTGCGCCATGCGCGCGAGCTGCACCATCTCCATCGCCGCGTCCCGCGAGGCCTTCTCGCTCTCGTGCACCCAGTCGATGTCGACCCCGGATCGGGGCGGGACGTCCTCGGCCGCGACCTGACCGTGCGCGACACGCCACGCGTAGTGCATGAGGTACGCGCGGCTCGGGTGCCGCAGGGTGCTGCTGACGACGACGGACGCCTCCCCCCAGCGCAGTGCGTCGACGAACCGGCCGACCCGGTACCTGAAGTCCGGCGCGAGGTCCGCCAGGTCCCGGCTGTTCGGGAAGCGCGCGTTGTGCTGGCGCCACCACGTGGCACCGCTGAGGTTCGACTTGGCGGGCACGGTCCCGCTCCTCTCGGTCGTGTCGGTCGTGCCGGTCGTGCCGGTCGTGCCGGTCGTGCCGGTCGTGTCGGTCGTCTTGTTCGTGCCGGTCGTCCCGCCGCGGCGGCCGTCCCGACCCGACGTCAGGTCTGCAGGTCGACGAGGCGGCGTCCCAGGACCATGAGCGCGTCCTGCCGCCCGACGAGCCCGTGGAGCTGCACGACGCCCCCGGCGGTGCGGGGGTCGTCGCGCAGTGCGCGCAGCGCCTCGGACGGGGACCCGTCGGCGGCGGACGGCCCGAGGACGCCGGTCGCCGCGCCGACGGCCAGGACGTTGCGGGCGACGTCCTCGGCGTCGGAGAACCGCCGCCGCGACGCCGAGAGCTCGACGTCCAGGTCCTCGACCACCCGCTTCACGACGGCGACCGCCCGAGCCTGTCGGGCGGACCGCCGTTCGCGCGTCGCGGAGCCGCCGTCGGGGCCGACCCGCGCGGACCGGGCGGCGACGAGCTCGGCGCGCGCCGCGGCGACGCGCGAGCTCAGCGGCAGGCGGTTCTGACGCAAAGCCTCCTCGACCCGGACCAGCCAGCGGTCGACGGCCGGCTCGAAGTCCGCCGCCCGCGCGTGGAACCGGTCGAGGACGTCGGCGGCCTCCAGGAGCAGACCCTGGAGCTCCTCGTGCTGCAGCAGGCGAAGCATCGTCTACTCCGGGACCAGGCGTGACGCGTCGCCGCCGGCCTGCTCGACGACCGTCCACTCGACGGCCTCCTCGGTGAGCGTGAGGCTCAGCTCGAGGAGGTGGTCGCCGGTCTCGCGCAGCTGGGCGTCGGTCACCAGCACCTCGAGGCGTGGCGGCTGGACGCGAGCCTCGACGAGGGCGACCCGGAGCCGCTCCCGCAGGCGCGCCCGCAGGTCGTCGGCGGTCGTGCCCAGGCGCCCCAGCAGAACCCTCTCCGGCAGGGCCGCCGTGGCCACGGACGCGAGGTCCTCGGCCACGGCTCGCTCCCCGACGAGGTCGACGTCACCGGCGACGAGCGCGTCGATGCGCGCACCGACGACCCGGTCGAGCTCGCGTCGCGTGTCGTCGGGCAGCGTCGCCCCGAGCGCGGCGAGCTCGTCGTCGAGCACGGTCTGGAACGCGGGCCGCAGGCGTGACCCGTCGAGGACCCCGCCCACGGTCCCGGCGGTGACCCCGTCGAGCCGCTCGACGGCGACCGGGACACGGATCGTCAGCGTGGGCAGCCGGAACCGTGGCACCGGGAAGTGCTGGAGCAGCGGGTCGTGCGCGTACAGGTCCGCGACCCTGACCGCCTCGACGTCTCCCTGGACGCGGGCGAGGGCGATCTCACGGTTCAGCGCGCCCAGGAAGTCGCCGAGGTAGGCCATCGTCGTCCCTCCGTCCGCGTCAGCGCACGGTCAGCGGGGCGGGTGCCGACGTCGGCTGCGCCGTGATCGCGTCCTCGAGGATGCCGAGCAGCCGCTCCATGCCGGCCGGCATCTCGTCCTGGACGGCGGAGATGCGGACCGCGAGCGAGTACGTGCGCTCCACGTTGGTGCCGGTCTGCGTGGTGCGCTGGTACGCGGCGCTGACCTTGAGGGTCGCCGAGCCCCAGGCCCACTTGGCGCCCACCTCGAGCGAGCCGTCGACCTTGATCGACTCGTCCGTCTTGGTGTACTCGACGGAGTTGATCTTGGCGTTGAAGTCGATGCTCGTGCTCTCCACCCGGATGTACGGGATGGGCAGCATGGTGAGGATCGGCACCTCGAGCTGCATCTGCTGGATCTGCGCGGGTTGCGCCGGCCGGTTCGCCGTCGCCGTGGCCGCACCGCCGGTGCCGGGGTCGTTGGCCGCCGCCGTGATCCGGACGGTCGGGTCGGCGGTGTAGCCGCTCCCGGCGGTGGTGATCGTGATCCCCGTGATCGCGCCGTTCGCGACGGTGGCCGTGGCCGTCGCGGTCGTGCCGCCGCCGCCCGGGGCGCTCACCGTGACGGTCGGCGCCTGCACGTAACCGCTGCCGGCGTTCGTGACCGTGATCGACCCGACCTGCCCGTTGCCGTTGCCGACGGCGGGCACGTAGGGCGCGACCTCCTTCGGGTACTTGAAGGACACGTAGATCGGCTCGCCCGTCGACGCGGCCGCGGGGTCCTGCTCGGTGCCGGTCTTCTTGAAGCCGACCTCCTTGATGAAGCTGACGGTGCTCATCGCGGCCTGCGACTGCGCGCGGACCACGGCGACCAGGGGGCCGCCGAGCATCGACTCGAAGTTGATGCTCGACAGCTCGTCTCCGGGCGTGGGCATGGGAGTTCTCCTTGACGAGAGGGACGAATCGGACACGTCGAGTCTCGGGATCTGCTCGCGCGTCGTCGTCCAGCCCACGGGGTGTCCGCGACGTACGCCCCGGGGTGCAGCCGGCGATCAGGGTGCGACCGTGGCGATACCCGCCGCACGACCGAGCACCGCCGCGGGACGGACGCGCGTCCCGCGGCGGTGCTCGGTGGTGCTCGGCCCGGTGCTCAGCTCGTGCGGAGCCACAGGGTCCAGCCGACGAAGATGAAGTTGCAGGTGTACGGGCGGCCCGAGGCGATCCCGGAGAGGTGGCACAGGAGCGGGTCGGGGTAGTACCCCGCGAACTCCCAGGTGCTCGCCGTCCGCACGGCCGACGTGGTCCCCGTGGCGCCGACCGGCGACGCGGTGCGCGCGCCGGCCACGGTCGCCGTGGGGACGTTCTGCGGCGTCGACGCCTCGGCGCCGGCCGCTCCCACCAGGAGCGCCGCGGCGGTGACGGCGACGGTGGGCAGGACCCGGCCGAACCGGTGGCCCCTGCGCCTCGATTCCTTCGTGTGCACGTGTTCTTCCCCCTCCTCGGAATCCCGCACCCCACGTCGGGGATGGACGACGGGCTCCCGATGACGGACGACGGGCGAGCCCGAGGTCCGATTCGCCAGACGGTAGGTCCGCGCATCCGAGCGGGTCGTCGGCCCGTCGCCGGACATCCGGCGTCCTCCCCGGGCAGCAGCCGAACGGCGTCGTGCACCCACGGGGGGACGACCGCCCGGCGGGCGCGTCAACGACGCACGGGAGGCGGCGGCTCGTCCGGCGCGACGAGGCCGCCGCGGTAGGCCGCGACGACCGCCTGGGCGCGGCTGCCGACGCCGAGCTTCGCGAAGAGCCGGTTGACGTGCGTCTTGACGGTGCCCTCGCTGATCACGAGGTGCTCGGCGATCTCGGTGTTCGACAGCCCGTGCGCCACGAGGACCAGGACCTCGCACTCCCGAGGGGTCAGCCGCGCCAGGTCGCCCGTCGTCGCACGCGTGCTGTCCGGCCGGCCTTTGAACTCGTCGAGCAGCCCCCGCGCGACGGCCGGGTCCAGCCACGCCTCGCCCGCCGCGACCGCACGGATCGCCGACACCAGCTCGTCGGGCGCGGCGTCCTTGAGCACGAACCCCGAGGCGCCCGCCCGCAGCGCCCCGCGCACGGCCTCGTCGACGTGGAACGTCGACAGGACGAGGACCGCGCAGTCGGTCCCGGAGTCGGACGCGTGCTCGACGATGCGCCGGGTGGCCTCGACGCCGTCGAGGACCGGCATGCGCACGTCGACGAGGACGACGTCGGGCCGCAGCGCGCGGGTCTGCTCCACCGCCTCGCGACCGTCGGCCGCGAACCCGACGGTCTCGATGCCCTCCGCGTCCCGCAGGATCAGCGCGATGCCCGTGCGCACGAGCGCCTCGTCGTCGGCGAGCAGCACCCGCACGGTCACCGGGGCTCCGCGGGCAGGACGGCGTGCACCCGGTACCCGCTCGCCGACGCGGGCCCGACGTCGAGGCTGCCGCCGACGAGCTTGACGCGCTCGCGGAGGCCGACGAAGCCGAACCCGCTCGACAGCCCTCGCGTGGCGTGGACCGGCGTCCCGGCGCCGTCGTCGGTGATGTCGAGGACGAGCGCGCCGTCGTCCCACGCGCAGCGCACCGTCGCCGTCGTGCCGGGGCCCGCGTGCCGCGTCACGTTGGTGAGCGACTCCTGGATGATCCGGTACGCGGTGAGGTCCACGCTGGGGTCGAGCGGTCCCGCGGTGCCCGTCGTCGACACCGCGACGGACACGCCGGTCGCGCGGATCTCCTGCACGAGCGCCGGCACGCGCGACAGACCCGGCGAGGTGCCCGTCCCGTCCGGCCCGGGTCCGGGCTCCGCCGCGTCGACCTCGTCCGCGACCGTCCGCAGGACCTCCAGAAGGCGGCGCAGCTCGCTCATCGCCTGCTTGCCGACCGCCTCGACCGACGAGAGCGCGTCGAGGACCTCCGGCGACGTGCGCGGCGCCTCCCCCACCAGCACCCGGTGTGCGCCGGTGGTCTGCAGCACCATCACGGTGACGGCGTGCGCGACGACGTCGTGCAGCTCCCGGGCGATCCGCAGCCGCTCGGCGGTCACCGTCGCGGCCGCGAGCGCCTCACCGGAGCGCACGAGCTCGACCGCGCGCGCCCTCGACGCCGCGACCCACCGCCCGACGCCGAAGGCGGTGGTGTCGAGCAGCGTGAACACGGTCATGACGGCGACCACGACGAGCACGGGCCGCGCGCCGCCCACCGACAGCGCCTCGGAGGTCGCCGCGACGCCGTGCGCCGCGAGCACCGCCCCGAGGCACGCGACCGCCGGTGCGAGCGGCACGGCCGCTGCCGCCGTGTACAGCGCGACGAGCAGGGTCAGCAGCGGCCGGGAGCCGACCGTCACGGTGAGGAGCACCGCCCAGGCGGCCAGCGTGACGCACACGGCCACGGGCGCGCGACGCCGGAACGAGAGCACCGGGACCGCCGCCGCCCCCGCCGCGACCACGAGCCACAGCGGGACCGGGTCGAGCAGGACCCACGCACGGTCGGTCGGCGCCTCCGTCAGACGCGTGAACAGCACCGTGTCGATCCCCACGACGAGGACCGCGAGCAGGACGTCGCCACGGCTCGGCGCCGGCGCCGGCGGCCGCAGCGGTGCGGCACCGACCTGCCATCGGCCGCCTTGCCGCCACCGCGACCGCAGCACGGGCTCAGTCCCACCGGAAGATCTGGCAGATCCAGCTGAACTGCGTCGGTGCGGGGCCCGGTGTCACCGCGACGGCGGGCCTGGCCGTCGGGTCGTCGCGCGGCGCGGTCACCTCGCCCGCGGGCGGTGACGCCTCGACGCCGACCTCGGCGAGCACGCTGCTCCAGCTCGGCGCCGGGCCGTCGAGCAGCTCGTGCACCAGCCCTTCGGCGACCTTGCCGAGCGTGGGCACGGCACCGGGCGGTTCCTGCACGACCACCAGACCCAGGCTGCCCGCCGGCGCCGCACCCTCCGGGTACCCGACCGTCACCTCGACCGGCGTCAGCCAGGTCCCGGCGTCGGGACGTCGCAGGCGGATCCGGCTCCCCCGCGGAACCGTGGGCCACGGCGCGAACACCGCCACCAGCTGCTGGTCCGGGCTGGCGACGAGCACGCCGTGCGCGACCTGGTCCTCCTCGACGACGAGCTCCACGGGAGGGAACGTCGCGTCGCCGGGTCCGGTGCTCATGCCGACAGCCCCCCGTCACGTCGTCGACGGCCCGGGAGCACCAGCACCCGCCGGGACCGGTCCGCGCGTCGGCTCGATGGTACCGCTGGTGTGACCCAGGTCACACGCTGCGGCGCCTCTGGCCCGCCGGGGCGCGACAGCCTGCGGGCACGCGGCCCGTCAGCGGGTGCGGAACGGGCCGTGCAGCGCCGCCCACTGCAGCAGCATGATCGTCTTCGCGTCGGCGACCTCCCCGGTCAGCGTCATGGCGAGCGCGTCCGCGAAGGGCAGCTCGACGACCTCGATGTCCTCGCCCTCCGCGGCGACGCCGCCGCCGGCACCCGTGCGCTGCGCGGGCGTGTAGGGCGCGGCCCAGAAGTGCAGGCGCTCGGTGACCGAGCCCGGGCTCATCCAGGCGTCGAAGACCCGCTCGAGCGCCCCGACCTGCACACCCGTCTCCTCCTGCGCCTCGCGGCGGATCGCCGTCTCGGGGTCGTCGTCGTCGAGCAGGCCGGCGGCGGCCTCGAGGAGCATCCCGTCCGGGTGGCCGTTGACGTAGACGGGGAAGCGGAACTGCCGCGTGAGGAGCACCGTCGCACGGTCGGGGTCGTACAGGAGGACGGTCGCCCCGTTGCCGCGGTCGTACGTCTCACGCTGCTGCCGCACCCACCGCCCGTCGGCGCCGCGGTAGTCGAACGTCGTCCGGCGCAGCACGTGCCAGGCGGCGGCGAGCAGCTCCACCGCGACCACGCGGACGCGAGGGTTGCCCGTGAGGTCGAGGCCGGTGCGGTCGAGGTCGGTGCGGCCACGGTGGTCCGGGACCCGGGTCCCGGGCTGCGCGGGCGACGGCGTGGAGGTGGTCGTGGTCGTGGTCGATGTCGCAGGGGGCATGTGTGCGACAGTACGTGCAACACTCGGCAAGAACAAGAAAGAACGTGCAGCACCGGGAGGCCGCATGCTCACCGCACAACGTCGTGACGTCCTGCTCGACAGGCTCCACCGCGACGGTCGCATCGTCGCCAAGGACCTCGCCGCCGAGCTCGGGCTGTCACCCGACACCGTCCGGCGGGACCTGCGCGACCTCGCGCAGGCCGGCCTGTGCCAGCGCGTCTACGGCGGCGCGCTCCCGGCGTCCCCCGCCGTCGGCGACCTCGCGAGCCGCAGAGGAGTGAGCGTCGCGAGCAAGGACCGCGTCGCCTCCGCGGCCGCCCGGCTCGTCACCCCCGGCTGCACCGCGATCCTCGACGGCGGCACCACCACGCTCGCGGTCGCCCGGGCGTTGCCGCCCGACCTGGACGCCACGATCGTGACGCACAGCCCGGGCGTCGCGGCAGCGCTGGTCGAGCACCCGCGTGTCGAGGTGGTCGTGCTGGGCGGCCGACTGTTCAAGCACTCGGGAGTCGCGTGCGGTGCCGCGGCCGTCGAGGCGGCGGAGCGCGTCACGGCGGACGTCTTCCTCCTCGGCGTCACCGGTGTGCACCCCACGGCGGGGCTCACCACGGGCGACGCCGACGAGGCCGCGATGAAGCGCGCCCTGGCGCGTCGCGCCGCCGACACGTTCGTCCTGGCCAGCGCGGAGAAGATCGGCGCCGCCTCGCGCTTCGCGGTGCTGCCGCTCGGCGACGTCGCGGGCGTCGTCACGGACGTCGCGGCGGACGACCCGACGCTCGTCGAGCTCCGGCGCGCGGGCGTCGCGCTGGTCCCCGCCTGACGGCCCGGCCCACGGGCCCCGCGCGCGGTCGAGACGCGGGTGGACCAGGCGTCAGCCCAGCGTCTCCGCCTCCTGCGCGACGCGGAGGAAGTCCTGCACCTCGACGGGCTCGAGCCGGTCGAGCACGGCGACGGCGTCCTGCTCGTCGACGTACGTGGTGTCGACGCGCCACTCGACGTCACCGACGCGGACGAAGACGTACCGCGTGGCGTCGTCGCGGAGCGTGACGGTCCCGTGCACCCCGTGACCGATCACCGTGCACGTCGGCTCGGAGCCCAGCGGCGCGCAGTCCGTCCGGTCCGTGCTCACGTCGACGACGTAGTTCGCCTCGTCGGCCGTGCCGGCCCCGCGCCGCCACTGCATCGTGAGGTCGAGGTCCGACCCGGGGTACGGCCACCGCGTCGTCAGGTAGGACCACCCGCCGGGCAACGGGCTGTCGACCGAGCTGCCGTCCGTCAGCGGCAGCGCGCCGTCGAACCTCTGCAGCTCGTCCCGCCGCTCGTCGCCGCGCTGCCAGCGCTGCAGCGCGGTGTCACCCAGCCCCAGCAGGACGACCGCGCCCACGACGATCGCGACCCACCGCCAGCGCGCGTGCCCCGTCACGACGAGCGGCAGCAGCACGGGCAGGCTCAGCAGGCACAGCTGTGCGACCGGACCTCCCGGTGCGCGGGTCAGCGCGACGGCCACCACGAGCGCCGCGAGCACCGCGGCGACCGCAGGGCGCCACCGCTCCCCGGGCGGGAGCCGGCGGAAGGCGACCGACGCCGTCACGACGAGGGCCACCACGCCCACCACCGCCGTGACGCCCAACCCGACGAGGACGAGCCCGAGACCTTCCCAGCCGACCGACGGGCGGTTCGCGAGCAGCCCGACCACGGCCATGCCCGCCGCGACCACAGCACCCGGCACGACGAGCGTGATCAGTCCCGCGACGACGACGTCCCGACGGTTCCCCACGGCCACCGGCGGACCGTACCAGCGAGGCCCGGGCTGCCGTGGCGGAACGACGCGAGGCGTTCCACGATGTCCACACCGCCCGCGCGACGACGAGAGGTGAGCACGCTCATGGAGCACTGGACGGCGCCGCACCAGGACCGGGACCGCGTGAGCCGCGACGACGGACGCAGCGCGCGGGGTGTCACCGAGCTGGTGCTCGTCCGGCACGGCGAGAGCGTCGGGAACGTCGCGGCGTCGGCAGCACAGCGTGCGGGTCAGGAGGTCATCGACCTCGACACGCGGGACGCCGACACACCGCTGTCCGCGCTCGGCGCCGAGCAGGCGACCGCGCTGGGCGGCTGGCTCGCGGACGCGTCTGGGGCGTCCGGTCCGGACGTCGTGTGGGTGTCGCCGTACGTGCGCGCCGTGCAGACCGCGACGATCGCGCTCGAGGTGGCCGGGCTCGACCTGCCCGTGCACCAGGACGAGCGCCTGCGCGACCGAGAGCTCGGCATCCTGGACCTGCTCACGAGCACCGGCGTCGACGCACGGTTCCCGGCCGAGGCCGCGCGCCGCCGACACCTCGGCAAGTTCTTCTACCGGCCACCGGGCGGCGAGTCCTGGGCGGACCTGACCCTGCGGGTCCGGTCGTTCCTCACCGACCTGGACCGGTGGGAGGCGGACCACCGCGTCCTCGTGGTCGCGCACGACGCCGTCCTCATGACGGTCCGGTACGTCTGCGAGCGCCTCACCGAGACGGAGGTGCTCGACCTGGGCCGCCGCAACCCGGTCCGGAACGCCGCGGTGACCCGGCTCGTCCGGGAGCCGAGCCACCGCCCGGGACCTCCGCGGTGGGAGCTCACCGCGTTCAACGACGACGCCCACCTCCGCACGCAGGGGACGCCTGCCACGACGCACCCGGGAGACACCGATGCCCACCCGCACTGAGCCCGTCACGCCGCGACTCCTGCGCGAGTGGGCGCTGCCGTCGCTCGCCCGCTCGAAGTACGGGCGCGGCCAGGTCGTCGTCGTCGGCGGTGCGCGCACGACGCCCGGCGCCGTGCTGCTCGCGGGCACCGCGGCCTTGCGGGTGGGTGCCGGTCGGCTCACGCTCGCGGTCGCCCGGTCCGTCGCGGTCCCGCTCGCCGTCGCGCTGCCCGAGTCAGGTGTCGTCGGGCTCCCCGAGACCGAGCAGGGCTCGGTCGAGGGCACCGGGCTCGACGTCGTCGCTGACGACCTGGGCGCCGCCGACGCCGTGCTCGTCGGTCCGGGCCTCGACGACGCCGACCGCACCGCGGCCCTGCTCACCGCGCTCGTGCCGCTCGTCCGGCGGTCGACGCCGGTCCTGCTCGACGCGTACGCCCTCGGTGTCCTGGCCGACCTCCCGGACGTCGCGGAGCAGCTGCGCGGCCGCCTCGTCCTGACGCCGAACACCACGGAGGCCGCGCGGCTGCTCGGCGTCCCCGACGACGACCTCGACGACACCGCGGCGGACCGCGTCGCGAAGCGCTACGACGCCGTCGTCACGTGCCAGGGACGCATCGGCGCACCCGACGGCGGCCGGTGGGAGGTCTCGACCGGGACGCCCGGGCTCGCGACCTCGGGGAGCGGCGACGTGCTCGCCGGCGCGCTCGTCGGGCTGCTCGGCCGGGGCGCCGACCTCGCCCAGGCCGCGTGCTGGGCCACGCACCTGCACGCCACCGCGGACGACCGCCTCGCGGTCCGCGTCGGGCGCACCGGCTACCTCGCACGCGAGCTCCTCGACGAGCTGCCCGCGCTGCTCACCGACCTGTCGCCCTGAGCCACGACGACGGCCGACCCTGCGGGTCCACGAGGACGTCGCGCGGGGTCGGCCTGCCTGAGGCCTGTCACGCGGTCCCGCATCGGCCCTGAACTGCGATGATGTCTCCATGACCGATGCGCCCGTCACCCGCGTCCTCCTGGCCGACCACGAGCTCCCCGAGGAGTTCCGCACCGGGCACGTCGAGGTCCGACGCATCACGCTCGCGCCCGGGCTCGTCGCGGGCCCGCACACGCACAACGGCCCGGTGTTCGGGATCGTGACGGCAGGCTCTGTCGACTTCCGGGTCGGCGACGGGCCCGTCGTCCGGCTCCGCGCGGGCGACGTCTTCTACGAGCCGGGCGACGAGCGCATCGGCGGCTTCGACGCGACCGACGAGGGTGCCGAGTTCGTCGGCTGGTTCCTGCTGCCCACCGGTGTCGCGGGGACGCTCACGCCCCTGACCTGACGGGCTCCGCGGCGCCGCTCGGCGTCACGCTGCCAGGGTGGCGGGGTCACGACACTCGGACGTCACGCGTCGAGGCCGAGCGCGCGCGAGCAGCGGGCCACCTCGTCCTCCGCGAGCGCGAGGTCGGCCGCCTGGACCGAGTCCTGGATCGACGCGGCGCGCCGCGCACCCGGGATGGCGATGAGACGGTCGCTCAGCGCGAGCTCCCAGGCCAGCACGACGCGCTGCGGGCTGACCCCGTGCTGCTCGGCGAGCTCCGCGAAGACCGCGAACCGCTCGCCGACCGCACGCGCACCGCCACCCGTGCCGCCGAGCGGGCTCCACGGCAGGAAGGCGATCCCGCGGCTCTCGCAGTGCTTCAGCTCGCCGTAGCTGCCCGGGTGCCGCGGCGAGAACTCGTTCTGGACGCTCGCGAGGTTGCCCTCCCCCAGCACCTGCTCGGCGATCTGGATCTCCTCGACGCTCGCGTTCGAGATCCCCAGCGCCCGCACCTTGCCCTGCTTCTGGAGCTCCAGGAGGTTCTCCATGACCTCGCCGTAGACCATCCACCGGTCCGGGCGGTGGTACTGGTACAGGTCGATCGTCTCGACCCCGAGGTTCCGCAGGGACTTCTCGACCGCACCCTGGAGGTACGCGAGCGAGCCGTCGCGCCCCCACGACTCCCCCCGCCCGCGGGTGATGCCGCCCTTGGTCGCGATCACGACGTCGCTCGTGCCGCCGCCCCACGTACGCAGCGCCTGGCCCACCAGGCGCTCGTTGTGGCCCATCGCATCCCACGACGGCGCGTAGATGTCCGCGGTGTCGATCAGCGTCACACCTGCGTCGAGAGCGGCGTGGATCGTCGCGATCGCGTCGTCCTCGCTCGGGTACGCCTTGTCGTCGTTCATGGACAGGGGCATCGCGCCCAGTCCGACGGGGCTGACGTGGAACGGGCCGAGCTGTCGCGTGTGCACGCGTCCATGCTGCCCTGCGCCCGGCGGTCCGGCTCGGGGGACGTCGGTGTGCTCGTGCGGTCGTCGGGTCGTCGCCGCGCGGTTAGCGTCGGTGCATGTCGGACGATCCTCCTCTCGCACCGCCGAGGACCTCGTGGTTCGCCGCGCTCCGCGCTCGACCCGTCCTGTGGGCGCTCCTGCCGGGGATCCTGCTCGTCGTCGCCGGGCTCTGGGTGTTCCTCGCGGTGCTCGACGGCGTCCGGGAGAAGGACGACCTGTGGGACCTCGACCAGCCCGTGCTGGAGTGGCTGGTCACCCACCGCAGCACCGGGTGGACGTCCGTCCTGGCCGCCATCACGTTCGTCACGGGGCCGACGGTCCTGCCGATCGTCGTGCTGGTCGCGTGCGTGGTGTGGGGCCTGGTCCGACGCGAGTGGTGGCGCCCCCTGCTCCTCGCCGGGGCGATGATCGCCTCGACGCTCATCAGCCTGGCGGTCAAGGGCCTGGTCGGACGCGAGCGACCGCCCGCGGAGACCATGTTCGTGCCGGGCGCGGAGACGACGGCGTCGTTCCCCTCCGGGCACACCATCGGGACGGCGACGTTCCTCCTGGTCGCCGGGTACCTCGTGTGCAGCCGCACACCGACCGTCCCGCGCGTCGTGTCCTGGAGCGTGCTGACCGTCGTCGGCACCTCGGTGGTGGCGCTGAGCCGCCTGTACCTCGGGTACCACTTCCTCACGGACGTCGTCGCCGCCGTCGCGCTCGCGATCGCCGTCCTCGGGGGCGTCGTCGTCGTGGACCGGTGGCACACGCTCCGCCGGCAACCGGAGGCGCTCCCGGTCCCGTCATGACCGTGCGGGCGAGCCCTGCCCGCGTCGAGCACGACGGGCCGTCGATCCCTCCCGTCCGTCGGCGGCGCAGCGATCCTTCGCCAGGGCGCGGGTGTCGCGCGGGGCACGGGAGTGCCGTTGCGGCTCCCGGACCGCAGACTTCGAGAGAGGCGCCGTCGTCGGCGTCCCGCGCAGCAGAACCGAGGAGCCCCCATGTCCGTCGCCGACCCGCCGCGCGACCTGCGCGAGTACATCGAGTTCCTGCGCGACAGCGGCTACACCGTCCGGGACGGCCACACCCCGGACCCCGACCTCATCGACCCGCAGGGCAACCCCGTCTACACCTGGCGTGAGGGCTACCCCTACGCGGAGCTCATGGACCGCGACGACTACGAGCTCGAGAAGTACCGCCTGCAGGTCGAGCTGCTGAAGTTCCAGTACTGGCTCGAGGACAACGACAAGCGCGCGATCATCCTGTTCGAGGGCCGCGACGCCGCCGGCAAGGGCGCCACGATCAAGCGGTTCACCGAGCACCTCAACCCCCGCACGTCGCGGGTCGTCGCGCTCGGGAAGCCGAGCGACCGCGAGCGCGGCCAGTGGTACTTCCAGCGGTACACGCAGCACCTGCCGACCGCCGGCGAGATCGTCATGTTCGACCGCTCCTGGTACAACCGCGCGGGCGTCGAACGGGTCATGGGCTTCTGCACCGAGGACGAGTACCAGACGTTCATGGGCCAGGCGCCGTGGTTCGAGAAGGCGCTGGTCGACTCCGGCACCCACGTCACGAAGCTGTGGTTCTCGGTGTCGCGGACCGAGCAGCGGACCCGGTTCGCGATCCGCCAGCTCGACCCGGTGCGGCGCTGGAAGCTCTCCCCCATGGACCTCGCGTCCCTCGACCGGTGGGACGACTACACGGCCGCCAAGGAGGAGATGTTTCGCCGCACCGACAAGCGGCACGCGCGGTGGACGATCATCCGCTCGAACGACAAGAAGCGGGCCAGGGTCAACGCGATGCGCTTCTTCCTCAACCAGTTCGACTACGACGGGAAGGACGCCGAGGTCGTCGGTCGGCCCGACCCGCTGCTCGTGATCCGCCGCAAGGACGAGCCGACGGGCGAGTGAGGTCCGACGGTGACGGCTAGCGGTCGACGCCGCTGACGAACGTGACGGTGGCCGCCGAGATCTGCTGCCGCGCGTCGTCGTGGGAGATCGTCGGGGTCCCGTCACCCGGTTGCGGGCCGTAGTCGCCGAAGAACGCGTGCACGGCGCCGTCGATCACGGTGAAGCCGGCGTCCGGGGGCAGGTCGGCCTTCGACGCGTCGATCTTCTCGGGCGTCGACAGCTCGTCCCGCGAGGCCGAGACCGACTCGACCGCGGCGGTGAGGGAGCCGCTCACGTCGCCTGCCGGGTAGGACGCGTAGAGGAGGAGCCCGACGACGGGAGCGGTGGCGTCGTCGTCCGCCGCATCGGCCTCCGAGGACGCGACGACCCCGCCCAGCGAGTGGCCCCCGACCACCCAGCGCTCGGCGCCGGGGACCGCGTCGCGAGCGTCGTCGAACGCCCCGAGGGCGAGGAACGCGACGCCGAGAGGCTGCTTGGCGATGACGACCGGGTGCCCCGCCTCCGCCACGGGACGCAGCACCGCGGCGTAGGCGCGCGCCTCGACCTTGGCCCCGGGCTGGAAGAAGACCGTGGTCCCGCTGACCTCACCGGCCGGTGCGAGCCGGATCTCCGTCGCGGTCTCCGTCACTGTGACGGCCGAGTCCGACGTCATCGCGGCCAGCGCCGGCTCGACGGCGGTGAACGGACGCAACCAGGCCATCGCCGTGATCCAGACCATCGCGCCGACGACCAGGACGACGTCCATGACGCGACGCCACCGGGCGCGCGCCGGGCGGGGTCGGCGGTTGCGCCACAGCACGAGCACGCAGCCCAGCGCGGTGAGGCCGAGCAGGACGGCGTAGGCCGGGTGGCCGTGGACGACCGCACCCCACGCGGTGACGCACGCCCAGACGACCACCGCCAGCCCGGCGGCCGCGACCGCGCGGACCACCCAGGCGAACCAGGCCGGCCGCGTCGAGCCGACGGTCTCGTCACGTTCCTCGCGCACGGCCATGTCCCCGCCCCTCGGTCGACCGGCGGCCCTCTCCCGGACCCGGTCGCGGTGGATCAGCACCTCATGGTCGGGGGTGACCGCCGGAGGTGCGACCCGTGCGCGCCCGTCCCTCCGCCGAGCAGCGCACGCCGCCGGACCGATCCGTGGCCACGACGGCGAACGACCACGTCCGGCCCCTGTGCTGAGGAACCGACGTGGCCTCGCGATGTGCCGTCAACGGCGAAGAGGCCGCTTCTCCGTGAGGAGAAACGGCCTCTGACCTGCGATTACGGTGGAGCTGAGGGGACTCGAACCCCTGACCCCCTGCATGCCATGCAGGTGCGCTACCAGCTGCGCCACAGCCCCGTTCCGAACCCGCCGGAGCGGATCCCACACCCTTGCGGGCGCTCGGAGAGTCTAGGACGAACCCCGGGCGATCTCCTAATCGGGGTCGCGGGTCTCGGCGTCCGCACCGGACTCGCGGCGGTCGGGGCCGGCGTTCCAGTCGGTCGACGCGTCGGTCGGGCCGAGGTTGTAGCCGGTGAGCCGCCAGCCGGGCACGCCGTCGAGCGTGGTCGCGACGAGCTCGGTCCAGTGCGCGTTCAGCATCCCGGCGAAGGCGTGCAGCCGGTCCCCCAGCCCGAGCAGGCGGCCGACGGTCGAGCTGATCGCGGACCCGTGCGACACGATCACGAGCGTGTCCGCAGGGCCGAGCGCGGCGGCGTGCTCGGCGACCGCGAGGGCGACCCGGTCGGCGACCTCGGCGCGCGTCTCGGCGCCGACACCCTCGGGCTCTCCCCCGGCCCGCCAGACGGCGAACTCGTCGGGCCACGACGCGACGATCTCGTCGCCGGTGAGGCCTTCCCAGATGCCGAAGCCGCGCTCGCGCAGGCGCGGGTCGACGACGAGCTCGAGGTCGGCGGACCGCGCCAGGTACGCGGCGGTGTCGTGTGCACGGCTGAGGTCGGACGTCACGATGCGCGTCGGCTCGTGCCGCGCGATCATCCGCGCGGCGGCCGTGCGGGCCTGCCAGCGGCCGACGTCGTCGAGCGGGATGTCGACCTGGCCCTGGAGGCGCGCGGAGGCGTTGTGGGCGGTGCGCCCGTGCCGCCACAGCAGCACGCGTCCGGCGGTCACGCCTCGCTGCCCTCGCCGTGCACGTCGGCGGGGAGCTCGATGAGCGGGCAGTCCTTCCAGAGCCGCTCGAGCGCGTAGTAGACGCGGTCCTCGGCGTGCTGGACGTGCACGACGACGTCGCCGAAGTCGATGAGGACCCAGCGGCCCTGCCCCTTGCCCTCGCGGCGCACGGGCTTGCTGCCGAGGTGGAACAGCGCCTCCTCGACGGCGTCGACGATCGCGCCGACCTGCCGCTCGTTGGTGCCGGAGGCGATGAGGAACACGTCGGTCAGGACGAGCTGCTCGCTGACGTCGAGCGCGATGATCTCCTGCGCCTTGAGGTCGGACGCGGCGCGGGCCGCCGCCACGGCGAGCTCGACGGCTCGTTCGGTCGCGGGCACGGAACTCCTCGGGTGGTTCGGTCAGGTGGTGAGCGGGGCGCTCACGTGGGTGGCGTCCGCTGCCGGGGCCGCGTTCGCAGCGGGCTCCTCGCTGCGGGCGTTGTTGAGCAGCAGCACGATGAGGAACCCGAGCACGAACGCGACGAGCGCGAGCACGATCAGGTGCAACCACGTGTACGGGTGGCGGGGGCGCTCGTCGTCCTCGTCCTCGTCGTCGTCCTCGTCCAGGTCGTCGACGCGCGTCGCGCCGGCAACCGGTGCGTCGGAGCGCTTGCCGAAGGGGGCTCCGGCGACCGGACCTGCGGGGGCGCCGGCGGCGCTCGCGCCGCCCCAGGACCCGGGGACGGCGGTGGCGGGACCACCCGGGGCCGCGGTCAAGCCCTCGGGCGCTCCCGGTGCGGCGACGGGCGCCGACGACGTCGCGGACGGCCAGCCCGGGCTCGCGGACGGCTGCTGCGGCACCTCGGGGCCGGCGGGCCGGGCGTCGGTGCGGGACGTGGACGGGTTCCACGACGCGGCGGACGGCGACGGGCTCCACGGCGCGGACCGGTCGGTCTGCGACGCGGAGCTGGCGGACCACGACGACGAGGCTGCGCGCGGGTCGGCCGGTGCTGCCGACGCGGGCCGACGCTCGGGCGACGAGGCAGGCGGCGTGGCAGCCGCCGGGTCGGGACGCGACGGTGCAGGCCAGCCCGCGGGCTGCTGGGGCCACGACGACGCCGCCGGGGCGGGTGCGGGCGACGGCGCCGCTGCGGACCCGTACGCCGGGCGCGGGGTGGTGCCGCCGCCGTAGGACGGGGCGGCGGGAGCCTGGCCGTAGCCGGGCGATGTCGGAGGGCGCTGGCCCGGGGCCGCCGACGGCCGCGGCACGGACTGCGCGGGCGGGGCGGTCGGGGCCGCGGGTCGGGGCGCGGCCTGCTGCTGCCGGGGTGCGGTCGCTGCGGGGGGACGCGGCGCGGGCTGCTGCGGCGGCGCGGACGGACGGGACGTGGCGGTCGGCCACGCGGGCGCCGGCGGGGCGGCGGGCGGCTGCGCCCCCGCGGCCGGACGCGGCGCGTTGGTCGGGTCGAGCGTCGTGTCGCGGCTCGACCGGCGGGACCGCGCGGGCTGCTCGTCGGCCGGCTGCGACCAGGACGGCACGCCGGAGCCACCCGTCGTCTGCTCGCGCATGGCGCGACGGGACGACTGCCCCTGGGCGGCCTCCTGCTCGGCGGCGGCGCGCTCGAGCTCGCGGCGACGCCGCCGCTCTCCCGGTTCACTCATGACTGACCTCGATACAACCTGTGCTTCGCGATGTACTGGACCACCCCGTCGGGGACGAGGTACCAGACCGGCTGGCCGGCGCGTGCCCGCGCGCGGACGTCGGTCGAGGAGATCGCCAGGGCGGGGATCTCCTGGATGCTCACACGGTCGGCGGGCAGGCCGTCGACCGACAACGTGTGACCCGGACGGGTCACCGCCACGAAGTGCGCCATGGCGAACAGCTCCTCGGCATCCTTCCACGTGAGGATCTGCTCGATCGCGTCGGCACCCGTGATGAAGAAGAGGTCGGCGTCCGGGCGCAGCGTCTTGAGGTCACGGAGCGTGTCGACCGTGTACGTCAGCCCGGGACGCTCGATGTCGACGCGGCTCACGGTGAACCGCGGGTTCGACGCGGTCGCGATGACGGTCATCAGGTAGCGGTGCTCCGCGACGGTGACGTCCTGCTCCTGCTTGAACGTCGGCTGGCCCGTGGGGACGAAGACGACCTCGTCCAGGTCGAACCGGTCCGCGACCTCGCTCGCGGCGACGAGGTGCCCGTGGTGGACGGGGTCGAACGTGCCACCCATCACCCCCAGGCGGGGTCGCCGCTGCGTCATCGGACCGGTGCTCCCCGCCGCGCTCAGTGGCGGGTCCCGACGCTCCGGAACGCGAAGGTGAACAGCAGCATGGCGACGAGGCCGACGAACGCCCCGACCCCGAACACCACGGGCGAGAACGGCAGCTCGTTGGCGTGCTCGGCGGCTTCCTCGGCAGCGGCGATCAGTGCGCTGTGCACGGTGTTCCTCCTGTGGGGTTGTCGGGGAGCGACAAGTGTCGCACGACGCGCTGTGGCGTCAGGGCCGGACGTGCCCGTCGCCCTGCACGACCCACTTGGTGGTCGTGAGCTCGGCGAGGCCCATCGGGCCGCGGGCGTGCAGCTTCTGGGTGGAGATGCCGATCTCGGCGCCCAGGCCGAGCTGTCCGCCGTCGGTGAACCGCGTCGAGGCGTTGACCATGACGGCCGCGGAGTCGACCTCGGCGACGAACCGCTCGGACGCGGCCAGGTCGCCCGTGACGATCGCCTCGGTGTGCCCCGAGCTCCACGTGCGGATGTGGTCGAGCGCCTCGTCGAGGTCGTCGACGACGCGGACCGCGAGGTCGAGCGACAGGTACTCCTTCGCCCAGTCCTCGTCGGTCGCGGCGACGACGGACACCTCCTCCGGCGC
This sequence comes from Cellulomonas sp. H30R-01, assembly GCF_010119915.1. NCBI lineage: Bacteria > Bacillati > Actinomycetota > Actinomycetes > Micrococcales > Cellulomonadaceae > Cellulomonas > Cellulomonas sp. H30R-01. Next base: position 2,064,176 of record NZ_CP048210.1, read on the forward strand.
GAGCCGCAGCGTCGTCTCGTCGCCGTGGATCGTCACGCCGGCGTCCGCGAGCGCCGCCAGCGCGACGGGCAGGAACTCGTCGGCCACGCCCTCGTGCACGAGCAGCGTCTCCGCGGCGTTGCAGACGCCGACGCGCTGGGTCTTGGCGTTGAGCAGGATCGGCAGCGCGACGGACAGGTCGGCGCTCTCGTCGACGTAGACGTGCACGTTGCCGACGCCGGTCTCGATCACGGGCACGGTGGACTCGCGCACGACGGTCGCGATGAGGTCCGCTCCCCCGCGCGGCACGAGCACGTCGACGAGCCCGCGGGCGTGCATGAGCGCGACGGCACCGGGACGGCCCCACGCGTCGATGGACTGCACGAGGTCGCCCGGGAGCCGCTGCGCGACCAGCGCGTCGGACAGCACGCGGACGATGACCTCGTTGCTGTGGGCCGCCGCGGACCCGCCGCGCAGGATCACCGCGTTGCCGGACTTGAGCGCGAGGCCGGCGGCGTCGACCGTCACGTTCGGGCGGGCCTCGTAGATCATGCCGACGACACCCATGGGGACGCGCAGCTGGCGCAGGCGGAGGCCGTTCGGCAGCGTCGAGCCGCGCACCACCTCGCCGACGGGGTCGGGCAGGGCCGCGAGCTCCCGCAGCGCGTCGGCGATCGCGGCGACTCGGTCGGGCGTGAGCGCGAGGCGGTCGAGGAGTCCCGGGGAGATGCCGTCGGCGCGGCCCTGGTCGAGGTCGAGCGCGTTCGCGGCCACGATCTCGGCGGTCGCGGCGACCAGCGCGTCGGCGAGCGCGTGCAGCGCGGCGTCCTTGGTGGCGCGGGTCGCGGTCGCGAGCGCACGGGACGCGACCTTGGCGCGCTGCGCCACCTCGCGGACCTGCGCGGCGACGTCCGTCTCGGCGGCGTCGTGCAGGGGTGCCTCGAGCGATGCGGTCATCCCGTCAGGGTAGACCGCGGGCGCCCTCGTCGGTCCGGGGTTCCACGACCCGGCCGCCGGTCGCGGTGCCCTCCCCCACGGGCCCCACGTCGAGGCTGAACGCGAGCAGCGTCCCGCCGTCGACGACCCGCGTCTCGCGCTCGGGCACCCGCACGAACCCGAGGCGCTCGTAGAGGCGGTGCGCGCCGGTCATCCGGGGTCCGGAGTTCATGACGACGCGCGACAGGCCGCGCGCGCGGGCCAGGTCGACGACGAACCGCGTGAGCAGCGTCCCGATGCCGCGCCCGCGGGCCGACGGGTCGACCGCGAGCAGCCGGAAGTCGAGCTCGCCGTCCTGCCCGAGCGGCGAGATGTGCCCGCCGGCGCGCGGCGTCGCGACGGTGCCGACCAGCCTGCCGGTCGCGAGGTCCTGCGCGACCCAGACCTCGTGCTCGCCCGCTCGGGCCGCGACGTCGGCCAGCGACGCCCGGTAGGTGTCGCTGATGTCGTAGTCGTGCGCGTAGGCGGCGACGGACAGGCGCGCGACCTCGTCGTGCTCGTGCGGCTCGACGAGGCGCACGACGATCCCGACCTGCCGCGTCCCGTCGACCCGGTCGGTGGTGGGTGCGCTCACGCCGGGCCCTGGTCGACGGCGATCTCGTCGACCGGCAGGCCGGCGTCCTTCCACGCGGGTGCGCCGCCCTCGACGTGCACGACGTTCGTGAAGCCGCGCGCACGCAGCTCCGCGGCGACGGGACCTGAGCCGCGGACGGACCCGCACACGACGACGATCGGTGTGTCGAGGGAGACGACGGGCGCGATGTGCGCCGCCGACGCCAGGTCGAAGTCGGTGTCGACGGCGTACCGGTCGACGACCGTCGCGCCGGGGATCGCCCCCGTGCGCGCGCGGCCGGCGTCGCTGCGGACGTCGACGAGGACCGCGCCGGCGGCCACGCGCTCGGCGGCGTCGGCGGGCGTGACGAGCGGCGCCAGGGCGCCGGCGTCCTCGAGCGAGAGGTCCTCGGCGGGGGCGGTGGGACTGGTCATGTCGTGCTCCTGGGTGTGGAAGTCAGCGGGACTGGATCGGCGGGACGGGGTCGGCGGGACGGGATCGGCCCGCGAGGTTCGCACGGGTCAGCGCAGCGGGAAGCCGCGGGTCTCCAGGTGCTCGCGCAGCCGGTCGCGGCCGTTGAGCGCGTGCGGGCCGGACAGCCGGGCGAGCAGCCGCTCGACCCAGGAGTGCGCGAGACCCTCGTCGGCGTAGAACGCGCCGATGCGCCGCTCGTAGTCGTCGACCGCGTCGTGCGCGCGCTCGTCGTACGTCTCGTGGTGCAGCACCGCGGACTGCGGCAGCCGCGGCTTGACGCGTGAGCCCTCGGCCGGGTCCGGGTGACCCACGACGAGCCCGAACGCCGGGAAGGCGTGCGCGGGGAGCCGGAGCAGCGCGGACACCTCGGCCGGGTGGTTGCGCAGCGCGCCGATGTAGACCGTGCCGAGGCCCAGCGACTCCGCCGCGAGCGTCGCGTTCTGGGCGGCGAGCGCCGCGTCGACGAACCCGACGACCGCCGTCTCGAGGTACTCGGCGCCCGCGGTCGGTGCCTCGTGCCTCGCCGCGACCGCGTGGGCGCGCGCGAGGTCGACCAGCCACACGAGCAGGACCGGCGCCTGCACGACGTGCGCCTGTCCGCCGGCGAGCTCCGCGAGGCGGGCGCGGGCGGCGGCGTCGCGGACGGCGACGACGCTCCAGAGCTGGAGGTTCGAGCTGGTCGCGGCGGACTGCGCGGCGGCGACCAGGGTCGTGAGCGTCGCGTCGTCGACCGCGTCGGGCAGGTAGCGCCGGACGGAGCGGTGCGCGAGCTGCTGCTCGACGACCGGCGTGCTCACGACGGCGTCGGGGGCGGCGCCGCCGTAGCGCTGCGTGGCGAGGCGGGTCGTGTCCTGGACGTCGACGGACATGCGGGGCTCCGGTTCGTTCGCACGTTGCCCGCCGGGACGACGGGCCGGGTCGCGCCCGGGAGCACCCCGCGTGCCGGGGTTGCTGCCCCGCCTGCCGGGCCAGACGGCGGGGCTCGTGACCTGCGCGGAAGGGTCGGCCCACGCCGCGGCACTGTCAACGCCCCCTCGGCGACGTCTCACATCGCGGGAGCACCAGTCCGTCCGTTGGATCGGCCGACGCGCCGCCGCACCATGACGCCCTCGCGAGAGGGGGACGGCATGACCGCACGACGGCAGATGGTGCTCGGCGCCTACCACACGGTCGCCGGGCAGCACGGCGGCGCGTGGCGCGTCAGCACGCAGGCGACCGACACGGAGTCGCTGGCCCAGCACCGGGCGGCGGCGCTCACCGCGCAGGACGCGCTGCTGCACTTCCTCCTCGTCACGGACGTGCTCGGCGAGCAGGGCGACCCGGTCTCCCCCGGCTTCCATCCGCGGCTCGAGCCCGCGGTGCTGCTCGCCGCCCTCGCGGCCGCGACCGAGCACATCGGTCTCGTCGGCTCCTTCTCGACGACCTTCAGCGACCCCGTGCAGCTCGCGCGCCAGCTCTCGAGCCTCGACCACGTGTCGGGCGGCCGGGCGGGCTGGAACGTCGTCACGTCGTTCCGCCGCGAGGCCGCGACGGCGCTCGGCGCGGACCGGCTCCCCGACCACGCCGAGCGGTACGCGAAGGCCGCCGACGCGGTGCGGGCCGCGGTCGCGCTCTGGGACGCGTGGCAGCCCGACGCGGTGGTCCGCGACCGGCGCACCGGACGCTACGTCGACCCGTCCCGGGTCCGCCGGGTCGAGCACGTCTCGGCCCACCACGCGGTGCGCGGGGTGCTGCCCGCGTCGCGCTCGCCGCAGGGCCGGCCGGTCCTCTTCCAGGGTGGGTCGTCCGAGGCCGGGCTCGCCCTCGCGGCCCGGTACGCGGACGTCGTGCTCACGGCCCAGGACCACCTGGGTGACGCGGTCGCGTTCGCGCACGAGGTGCGGGCGCGCGCCGCCGACCGCGGCCGCGAGCGCGTCCTGGTGCTGCCCGGCGTCGTCACGGTCGTGGCCGACACGCGCCGCCAGGCGCAGGACGTGCACGACCGCCTCACGGCCGCGATCGACGACGACCACGCGCGCGCCCGGCTGTCGGCGATCCTCGGCTGGGACACGTCGCACCTGCCGCCCGACGCACCGCTCGACCTCGCGCCTGCCGTCACCGACGGGCACCGCAGCCGCGCACGGCTGCTGCACGCGCGCGCCGAGCGGGACCGGCTCACCGTCGCCGAGCTCGCACGCGTGGCCGCGGCGACCCGCGGCCACCGTCTGGTCGTCGGGACCGCGCAGGACGTCGCCGACGAGCTGCTCGCGTGGTTCGACGCCGGCGCCGCGGACGGCTTCCTCGTCGGGCCCGCCGTCATGCCGTCGGGCCTGCGCCGGTTCGCGCGCGACGTGGTGCCGATCCTGCAGCGGGCGGGCGCGTTCCGGACCGCGCGGACCCCCGGCACGCTGCGCGAGCAGCTCGGCCTCCCGCCGGTGCGCGCCGGTGGCTGAGACGACCGCGTCCACCCGTTGACTCCCCTGCGAGCCGTGCCTAGCGTCCGCGGCCCGTCAGGAGTCCCGCCGTCTGGCTCGGCAGGCGGGACGGCAGCCCGCGGCACGCGTGGGGTGCTGCCGAGCACGCCGTGCGGCCCCGGCCGTGCGACGTCGAACCACGGAAGGTCCGGTCCGTCATGACCACCACCGTCACCACCGCCCCGGCGGCCACCGAGGCGCCCACCGCGCCTGCGTCCCTCTCCGCCCTCGCACGCGCCCTGAGCGCCCCGAAGGGCTTCGGCGACGCGAGCCTGCGCCGGCGCCGACCCGGCGACATCGAGCTGCTCGGCGGGATCCCCGACGACACCGCGCTCCCGGTCGAGGCGCTGCTCGCGTCCGCCGAGCGCGTCCTGCGCGGCGCACGCTCGGGCCCGGCCGCGTTCCAGTACTCGCAGTCCGCGGGCCTCGACGACCTCCGCGGCTGGATCGCGGCGCGCGAGGGCGTCGACCCGGCGCGGGTGATCGTGACGAACGGCGGGTTCCACGGCCTGTCGCTCGCGGTGCTCACGCTCGTCGAGCGCGGCGACGCGGTCGCGGTCGACAACCCGATCTTCCCGCTGTTCCTGCGCGCCCTGGAGCTCTCCGACGGCCGCCCCGTGCCCGTCCGCGTCGGGCCGGACGGCCTCGACGTCGACGACCTGGAGCGGCAGCTGCGCGCGGGTGCGCGACCCGTCGCGGTCTACACCGTGCCGGACTTCCACAACCCGTCGCAGGGGACGCTGCCGACCGACCAGCGCGTGCGGCTCGTCGACCTCGCCGAGCGGTACGGCTTCGTCGTGCTGGCCGACAACCCGTACCGCGAGCTGCGGTTCCGTGGCGCCGACGAGGACTCGACGATCCTGTCGACGTCCGACCGGGTGGTGCACGTCAACACGTTCTCGAAGACGCTCGGCCCGGGCCTGCGGCTCGGCTGGGTCGTCGCGTCCGAGGAGCTCGCGAGCGCGTTCGTGACGCTGCGCAACCGGCAGGACTCGCACACCTCCACGCTCGAGCAGCAGATCGTGGTCGACCTGCTCACGCACGACCCGGCCTGGTTCGACACCACGCTCGCGCGGGCCCGCGACCTGTACCGCGAGCGCGCCGACGTGCTCGTGGACGCGCTGCACGAGCGCCTCCCCGGGATCGTCGAGACGCGCCGCCCGGACGGCGGCTTCTTCCTGTGGCCGCGGCTGACCGACGCGTCGATCGACCCCGTCCGCCTGCACGCCGAGTCCGCCGAGCGCGGTGCCACGTACCAGCAGGGCGAGTTCTTCGCGTCGGGCGGCCGCCGCGAGTTCGCCGACCACCTGCGGCTCGCCTACGGCAACCACACGACCGACACCCTGCTCGCGTTCGTCGACCGCCTCGGCGCGGCCGTCGACGCGGTACGCGCCTCCCACCCCGCCTGAGAACTGGAGCACCACCCGCGATGACCCTGCACCTCGCCCTCGAGGTCGACGGTCCCGGCGCCCACCCGGCCGCCTGGACCGTCGACCCCCGCCCCACCGCCGACGCACTGGGCGCCCGACGGCTGCGCGACGTGGTCGCCGCCGCCGAGAACGCGGGCGTCACGTTCGTGACGTTCGACGACGCGCTCGTGCCGTCGCCCGACGGCGTCGCGGGCCGGCTCGACGCGGTGACCCGCGCCGCGTACGTCGCGCCGCTCACGTCCCGCACGGGACTGGTCCCGCTCGCCCACCCGGCGGTGGTCGAGCCGTTCCACCTCGCGAGCCAGGTCGCCGCGCTCGACCACGCGAGCCTCGGCCGCGCCGGCTGGCTCGTCGGCAGCGGGCCGGTCCCCGGCGCGCGGCGCGCGCTCGACCGGCCCGTCGCCGACGGCCAGGACCTGCGCGACGAGACCGATGACGTCGCGCGCGTCGCACGCGACCTGTGGGACTCGTGGGAGGACGACGCGGTCGTCCGCGACACCGCCACGGGCCGCTACGTCGACCGGGACCGGCTCCACTACGTGGACTTCGCGAGCGGCGGCGACGGCCTGCCCGCCGGGCCGAGCGCCCGCGCCACGCCCGACGGCGTGCGCGCGCCGTTCACCGTGAAGGGGCCTCTCATCGTGCCGCGCGGGCCGCAGGGCCGGCCGGTCGTCGTGGGTCGGCACGCGGCGGTCGACGGCGGCCTGCTCGACGTGGCGCTGGTCGGCGACGTCGCCGACGTGGCCGCGGCCCGCGCCGCGGGGTCCCCGCTCGTCGTCCTCGACCTGGCCGTGACGCTCGACGGCGCGCACGGGACCGCCGCCGAGCGCCGCGCGGTGCTCGACGCACGCACGCCGTGGGACGCGCCGACCGCCTGGACGGGCGACGCCGCCGGGCTCGTCGAGGTGCTGCTCGGGCTGCGCGGCGTCGTCGACGGCGTCCGGCTGCTGCCGGCCGTGCTCGACGTCGACCTCCCGGTGGTCGTCCGTGACGTCCTGCCCGCGCTCCGCGTCGCGCGCGCGACGCCGACGACGCGCCCGGGCGCGACGCTGCGCGACACCCTCGGGCTGCCCCGCCCGGTCAACCGCTACGCCGCCGCCGCGGCGACCGCCTGAGGAGGCCCGCATGTCCGACGTCCCCCGCCCCGACGCCCAGGTCCACCTCGGCGTCTTCTTCCAGGGCGTGAACCACACGACCGTCTGGTCGGACCCCGACAGCGGTTCGCAGACCGACTTCGAGACGTTCCGCCGGGTGGTGCAGACCGCCGAGCGCGGCCTGTTCGACGCGTTCTTCCTCGGCGAGGGCCTGCGCCTCCGGGAGCAGAACGGGCGCCTGCACGACCTCGACGTCGTCGGGCGCCCGGACGCGATCACGCAGCTCGCCGCGCTCGCCGCGGTGACCGAGCGGATCGGCCTGGTCGCGACGCAGAACGTCACCTACAACGACCCGGCCGACCTGGCGCGGCGTCTCGCGAGCCTCGACGTCCTCTCGGGCGGCCGCGCGGCGTGGAACGTCGTGACGACCGACAACGCGTGGACGGGCGAGAACTTCCGCCGCGGCGGGTGGCTGGACCACACGCAGCGGTACGAGCGCGCCGCCGAGTTCGTGCAGGCCGCGCAGGCGATCTGGGACGGCTGGACGGACGACGCCCGGCCGACGCCGGTGCACCACGCGGCGACGACGCTCGACGTCGAGGTCACCCCGACCGTCCCGCGCAGCCCGCAGGGCCATCCCGTGCTGTTCCAGGCGGGCGACTCCCCCGACGGCCGCGACTTCGCCGCCCGGCACGCCGAGGTGATCTTCTCGGCGCACGGCACGGACTTCGACGACGCGCTGCGCTTCGCCGACGACGTGCGCGCCCGCACCCGGGCCGCCGGACGACCGGAGGACGACGTCAAGATCCTGCCGGGCACGCAGTTCGTGCTCGCGGACACCGACGCCGAGGCGCGCGACAAGGCGCGCTGGGTCAAGGAGCAGCAGGTCACGCCCGCGACGGCGCTGTCGCTGCTCGGCCAGGTCTGGGGAGAGGACCTGTCGCACCTGGATCCCGACGGCCCGCTCCCGGCGCACGACCCGGTCATCGAGTCGGTCGGCGAGACCCGCGGCTCGCCGCGGCGCGGCGTCAGCCCGGTCGACGTGGCACGCGCGTGGCGGGCACGCGCCGAGGCGGACGGGCTCTCGATCCGGCAGCTCGTGATCGCGCAGGAGCGCGAGCGCGGGTTCGTCGGCTCGCCGCAGACCGTCGCCGACGAGCTGGCCCGCTGGGTGCGGAACGGCGCGTCGGACGGCTTCAACATCACGCCCTGGCTCGTGCCGAGCGGGCTGGACGACGTCGTGGAGCTCCTGGTGCCGGCGCTGCAGGAGCGCGGTGCCTACCGGACCACGTACGAGGGGACGACGCTGCGCGAGCACCTCGGTCTGCGCGCGCCGCTGACGCACCGCCTGACGGCGGACACGACGCGCTGACGCTCCCGCAGCGCGACCGACGGGGTGGGACCTCACCAGGTCCCACCCCGTCGTGGCGTCCCCGCTGCGGCGCCCGCTCACCCACGGCACGACGAGGGGGCGGGACCACGCGGGTCCCGCCCCCTCGCGTCGCCCGGGCCGTCCCTCCCGGTCGTCTGCGCGAGCCGGTCAGAGGCCCAGGTTCCGCCGCAGCGTCGTGCCCGCGTACTCGGTCTTGTAGACGCCGAGGCGCTGCAGGTGCGGAACGACCGCGCGGCCGAACTCGTCGAACGAGCCCGGCACGTGCGTCGGGGTGATGAGGAAGCCGTCCGCGGCGCCGGACCCGAACAGCTCGGCGAGCTGCTCGGCGATCTCCGCACCCGTGCCGACGAGCTGGGGCGTGAGCTCGCTCGTCGAGAACTCGACCGCGGCCTCGCCGATCGTCGCGTTCGCGGCGCGCGGGCCGAGCAGCTCGAGCAGCGCCACGACCGCCCGCCCTTCCGCCTGCCCGTCGGTGGCCCGCTCGTCGAGCACCTTGCGCAGCGGCTCGTCGGCGTCGACGTCACCGAGGTCGAGACGGGAGAACTGGCTGAAGAACTCGATGCCCGCCTCGGGCGTGACGAGCGTGCGCAGGTGGTCGCGTCGCGCGCGGGCGATCTCGGTGCTCTCGCCCACGATCGTCTGCACGGCCGCGAAGAGCCGGATCTTCTCGGGGTCACGACCGGCGGCGCGGGCCTTGGCGCGCAGGTCGTCCTTCTTGGCCTGCAGGTCGGCCTGCGTGCGCTCGATCGCGAAGATCACCTCGCCCCAGCGCGCGCCGAACTCGCGCCCGCGCGGCGAGTCACCGGCCTGGATGATCACCGGACCGCCCTGCGGCGTCGGCGGCAGGTTGAGCGGTCCGCGGACCGCGACGTGCGTGCCCTTGTAGTCGGGGGCCGTGATCAGGTCCGGGTTCGCGAACACGCCGGTCTCCTGGTCGACCACGAGCGCGCCCTCACCCCACGACCGCCACAGCGCCTGCACCGCCTCGACGACCTCGTCGCCACGGTCGTAGAGGGCGTTGCGGTCGAGCTGCTCGACGTCGGGGAAGTTCGCGTAGTTCGCCGGCCCGTTCGACTGGATGACGTTCCACGCGACGCGACCGCCGGACAGGTGGTCGAGGCTCGCCAGGGTCCGCGCGAGGTTGTACGGCGGGTTGAAGCTCGTCGAGAGCGTGACGCCCAGCCCGAGGTTCGTGGTGACCGCGGCGAGCTGCGCCGCGACCTGCGCCGGGTCGTGCTTGATCGCGTTGCTGAGCCCGTGCCGCGCGAACCCGGCGCGGAAGCTCACGGTCTCCGGGATGAACGCGAGGTCGAACTTCGCGGCCTCGAGGGTGCGGGCGGTGTCGTGCAGGAAGTCGCGACCGAGCCAGTCGCGCGTCGAGTACGGGTGGCGCCACGCGCCGGCGAAGTGGCCGCCGGGGAACAGGACGTAGCCGCCGAGGAAGAGCTGTCGCTGGGTCATGAGGTCGTCCTCTCGTCGTGATGGGCAGATCGGGGGCGACGGCGACGCGGGAGCGGTCACCGCGTCGCCGCCGCAGGACGCCGCGCGGGTCGGCCGTGCACCCGGCCCGCAGCGGCGCCGTCAGGCGCGGCCGACCTCCTGCGCGTAGAGGTAGCGCGACGGCCGCAGCTCCCACGTCACCGCGCGCGACACGACGGCGGTGAACGGCGAGGGGTAGAGGAAGATCGTGTGCGCCTGCTCGCGGTAGAGCTCGGCGGCCTTGACGACGAGGTCGCGCTGCTCGTCGAGGTCGGTCGCCGCCTGCGCGCGCCGGACGAGGTCGTCGAACTCGGGCGCCACGACGTCGCTCTGGATGTGGTCGCTCGTGAACGGGTCGAACAGCTGGAACCCGCCGCGGTACTGCCCGCCCCACATGATGTAGACGAGGTCCGCGCCCTTCTGCGCGTCGCCGTACTGCCGGTCGAGCCACGTCGGGAACGGCGTCTGCGTGATCGTCAGGTCGACGCCGACCTCCTTCCACTGCGCCGCGATGGCCTGCGACGCGAGGTCGGCGGAGACGTAGGTGCCGGACGGGACGTCGACCTCGAGCGTGAAGCCGTCCGCGTAGCCCGCCTCGGCGAGCAGCTCCTTCGCCTTGTCGGGGTCGTACGGGTACGCCTCGACGCCCGGCGCCTCCTCCTGGTACGGCTCGAAGAGCACCGTCCCCGGCAGCGGCTCGACGGCGCCCTTGAAGAGACCCTCGATGATCGTCTCCTTGTCGGTCGCGTAGTTGAGGGCCTGCCGGACGCGCTCGTCGGCGAGCGGGGTGCCCGCCTTCTCCTCGTTGACCGCGAGCACCAGCGGCTGCGGGCCGACGCCGAGCGTCGTCTCGTAGACCGACGAGTCGGCGAACTGGTCGAGGCTGAGCGGTTCGACGTTGAGGACGATGTCCGCCTCGCCCGCCTGGATCGCGGCGACCCGCTGCGCCTCCGACGCGAGCACGGTGTACCGGACCTTCGCGAAGTCCGGCTCGTCGCCCGCCCAGTGCGGGTTGGGCGACAGCGTCGCGCCGTTCTCGAGGTCGAGGGTGTCGATCTGGTACGGACCGCTGCCGAGCGACTCGGTGTCGATGTTGTGCGACTGCGCGAACGTCGGGTCGACGATGTAGGCGTTCCACAGGCGACCGGGCAGGTCGAGCGCAGGCGCGCTCAGGTGGAAGAGGATCGTCGTCGGGTCGGGCGACTCGACGGACGCGACGAACTTGCGCAGCGGCGCCCCGGTGGTGCCCTTGTACTCGGGGTCGAGGAGCTGCTGGAAGTTCCACACGATCGTCTCGGCCGTGAGCGGCGTGCCGTCGGAGAAGACGGCGTCGGTGCGGATCGTGAACCTCCACTCGAGGTCGGAGACCTGCTCCCACTCCGTCGCGAGCGACGGCGCGACCTCGGAGTCGGGCGTGATGCGCGTGAGCGCCTCGTACACGGAGCCGACGACGGCCCCCTGGCTGTCGGGCGAGCCGCCCTTGTGCGGGTTGACGCTCGTGAGCTGGCGGGAGAGCACGAGTCGCAGCTCCTCGCCCGCGGTGGGCACGGGTCCGGCGGGCTCGGACGCGGCGTCGCCGCTCGCGCTGCTGCCGGCGCACGCGCCGAGCGTCACGACGAGCGCGGCGGAGACGAGGGCGGAGAGCACGGCGGCGACGGGCCGTCGCCGGTGCGGGGTGGGTCGGGACATGGTCCTGCTTCCGGTGCGGGGGACGCCGTGGCGGCGCCCCGGGGGCGGGGTGGGTCCTGCCGGGACGCGTCAGACGGGGTGCGTCGCCGGTGCTGCGCCGGCGAGGTGCGGTGCCCGGCGACCGGGCACCGCGTCGACGAGTGCGCGGGTGTAGGGGTGCTGCGGGTCCGCGAGGACGTCCCGCGTGCGGCCCTGCTCGACGATCCGGCCGTGCCGCAGCACGACGACGTCGTCGCAGAGGAACCGCACGACGCCCAGGTCGTGCGAGATGAACAGGTACGTGAGCCCGTGCTCGGCGCGCAGCCGCGCGAGGAGCGTGAGGATGCGGGCCTGCACGGACAGGTCGAGAGCCGAGACCGGCTCGTCGGCGACGACGAGCCGCGGCCCGCCCGCGAGCGCCCGGGCGATCCCGACGCGCTGGCGCTGACCGCCCGAGAGCTCCGCGGGCCGCCGGTCGCGGAACGCACGGGGGAGCTCGACCTCGTCGAGCAGCTCGTCGACGCGGGCCGCCACCGCGGCACGGTCGAGGCCGAGGCGGTGCAGCTCGAGCGGCTCGCGCAGCGTCTGCGCGACGGTGAGGCGCGGGTCGAGCGACGCGTAGGGGTCCTGGAACACGTACTGCACGTCCCGGCGCCAGCGGCGGCGACCCTCCCGGGTGCTGCTGCGCGGGTCGGTGCCGTCGAACACGACCGTGCCGCCGTCGGCGGTCTCCAGACCGGTGACGATGCGCGCGAGCGTCGTCTTGCCCGAGCCCGACTCGCCGACGATCCCGAGCGCCTGGCCGGGGGCCACCGTGAGGTCGACGCCGTCGAGCGCGGCGTGCCGGGTGCGGCCGGCCGGGCCGCGGACGACGAACGAGCGGCGCAGGTCGCGCACCTCGAGGATCGGCCGCTCGGGTGCACCGGCGTCGGCGCGCGCGACGACGGTCGACACCTCGGCGAGCGTGGTCGTCGTCGTCCGGCCGGTGCGGACCGCGCCCTGTGCCGGGCCGGCCGCGGCCCGCGCGGGCGACGTCGGGACCGCCGGCCGCGTGAGCCGGCTCGGCACCGCCGCGAGCAGCCGCTGCGTGTACGCGTGCTGCGGGTCGGCGAGCACGCGCGCGGTCGGCCCGGACTCGACGACCACCCCGTCGGACATCACGTGCACGTGCTCGGTGCGGTCGGCGACGACGCCGATGTCGTGGCTCACCAGGAGCACGCCGAGCCCGAGCCGCTCGCGCAGGTCGTCGACGAGGTCGAGCACCTGCGCCTGCACGGACACGTCGAGCGCGGTCGTCGGCTCGTCGGCGACGAGCAGACGGGGCGACCGGGCGAGCGCCGTCGCGATCACGACGCGCTGGTTGAGCCCGCCCGACAGCTCGTGCGGGAACGCGGCGAGCGTCTTGTCGACGTCGTCGATCCCGACGAGCCGGAGGAGCTCGGCGACCCGCGCGCGCCGCTCGTGGCGCGGCGTACCGGCGGGCAGCGCCTCGGCGAGCTGGGCGCGGATGCGCAGCCGCGGGTTGAGCGACGGTGTGGGGTTCTGGAACACCACGCCGACCTGGTCGCTCAGGTGGGCGCGGGCGTCACGCGGGGGCAGCGCGAGCACGTCGCGTCCGCTCACGTCGACGGTGCCGCGCAGCACGTCGACGCCCCAGGGCAGCAGCCCGGCGACGGCGAGCGCGGTGAGCGTCTTGCCGGACCCCGACTCCCCCACGAGCCCGACGCTCTGGCCGGCGTGCACGGCGAGGTCGACGCCGCGGACCAGCGGCACGTCGTCCGGCCGGTGGCGACGGTCGGCGGGGAGGCCGACGACGAGGTCGCGCACCGCGAGCACGGGGTCGCCGACGGCGACGGGCGCGGTGGTGACGGCGGGTGCGAGGTCGAGGCTCATCGGGCGACTCCTTGTCCGGCGCGCCCGGTCCCGGTGCGCTCCGCGAGGGCGTCGCCGAGCAGCTGGAGGGCGACGATGGTGACGATCAGCGCGACGCCGGGGAACAGCGAGAGCCACGGGGCGGTCGCGAGGCGCGCCTGGCCGGCGGCGACCATCTGGCCCCAGTCGGCCTCGGGCGGCTGCACCCCGAGGCCGAGGAAGCCGAGGCTCGACTCGAGCAGCAGGACGGCGGACGCGCTGAGGGTGACGGCGACGAAGAACAGCGGCAGGACGCTCGGCAGCAGGTGCCGCCACGCGACGGCACCGCGACCGGCGCCGGCGACGCGCGCGGCCTCGACGAACGGCTGCCGGACGACGGCCCGGGCGTGACCGCGGATGACGCGGAAGGTCAGCACCCACGCCCCGAGGACCAGCACGGTGACGAGGGGGACGAACGCGTTGCCGACGAACGACAGGATGACGATCGCGAGCACGATGGTCGGCACCGCGAGCTGCACGTCCGCGAGGCGTGACGCGACCGCGTCGACCGCGCCGCCGAACAGCGCCCCGCCGACGGCGAGACCGAGCCCGAGCACCGCGGCGACGAGCGTCGCGACGGCTGTGACGGCGAGCGCGGTCCGACCGCCGAACACCGTCCGGGCCAGCAGGTCGCGGCCGAGCTCGTCAGTGCCGAAGGGGTGCGCGGCCGACGGCGGCTGCAGGATCGCGGTGAAGTCCTGCGCGAGCGGGTCGGTGACGAGCAGCGGCGCGGCGAGAGTCACGGCGACGACGAGCCCGAGCAGGGCGGCACCGACCCAGCCGGACGCCCCGAGCGTGCGGGACGCGCGGCGGGTGTCGTGGGTGGCCTGCTCCTCGACGAGGACGGTGGCGACGGCGGTCATGAGCGGAGCCTCGGTTCGACGACGGCGGCCAGGACGTCGACGAGCAGGTTCACGAGGACGAACCCGACGGCGATGACCAGGACGCACACGATGACGAGCGGGTAGTCGCGGTTCTGCACCGCGTTGACGGAGAGCTGGCCGATCCCGGGCCAGCCGAAGATCGACTCGGTGACCACGGCGCCGCCGAGCAGCACGCCGGCCTGGATGCCGACGACGTTGAGAGTCGTGCCGAGCGAGTTGCCGACGACGTGCCGGCGCACGAGCCGGCCGCGCGACAGGCCCTTGGCCCGGGCGGTCCGGACGTGGTCGGCCTGGAGCACGTCGACGAGCGCGGTCCGGAAGACGCGCGCCACGGCCGGCACGAACGCGACGCCGAGCGTGAGCCCCGGCAGCACGATCGCGGCGGGGCCGGTCGCCCCGGTCGCCGGCAGCCAGCCGAGCCAGACGGCGAGCACGAGTGTCGCGAGGATGCCGAAGAAGAACGTCGGGATGCCGTCGAGCGCGACCGCGACGCTCAGCGGCACGCGGCGCAGCCATGCCGAGCGCGAGGTCGCGGACACGAAGCCGATGACGCCGCCGACGACGACCCCGATGGTCAGCCCGACGAGCCCCAGCTCGATGCTCGCGGGGAGCCGGCCGAGGGCGATCGCGACGGGGTCGGAGCCGTACCGGATCGAGTCGGGGAAGTCGCCGCGCACGACCTGCCCGAGGAACGACACGTACTGCACGGGCACCGGGCGGTCGAACCCCATGAGCGCGGTCAGTCGCTCGACCTCGTCCGGGGGTGCGTCCGGCGGGACGAGCAGCAGCGCGGGGTTGCCCGTCGAGTAGAGCGCGAAGAAGACGAGCGTCGCGGCACCCCACACGGCGACGAGACCGGTGGCGACGCGGCCCGCGAGGTAGCGCGGGCTCACGGGTGGGCGCAGCGCGCGGACGCGGGTGAGCACGGTGGGGGTCACGGAGGGACCCGGTGGTGCGGCGAGGTCGACGGCGGCCATGGCGGCGGCTCCTGGGGCGGCGGGCGGTGGGCGGTGGACGACGCGCGCGCGGGCGCGCGGCGGTCGTGTGCGGGGACGAGCGGGGACGCGCCTCGCCGTCTCGGCGGGTGCGTGGGACGACGGCGGGCGTCGGCGGGTGGAGAGCGGGGCACGACGTCGCGTCGCAGGTCGCCTGGCGGCGGGTGCCGTCAGCGGCGGGTGCCGTCACCGGCGGGTGCCGTCAGCGGCGGGTGCCGTCAGCGGCGACAGGCGCGACAGACGCGCGGTGCCGGCGTCGGCGCGGTGGTCCAGCGGCTGGACGTCGTCATGGTGGGTCGCCTCCGTGGGCGGCGGGTGCCCCCAGGCGGGCGACGCCGGGGGCAGGTGCTCGGGTGCACCGCGGGGTGCCGCGTCGCCAGCCGAGCCTGACGGCGACGCGAGCCGCGAACGTAGGTGGCGGTCCCGGACGGGTCAACGGGTCCTGCCACGCGTCTCGCGATGCGGGATCGCGTTCCTCGAGCACCGGTGCGTGTGCGCCTGGCCGTCGGGCCGCCGCGGCCGGAGTCCCGCATGAACACGCCCCGAGGGCGAACCACTGCTCCCGGCCGAACGTCCGGATCGTGAGACGCGCGGGATCGACCATTGACCCCGGTGCGACCCCTTCCTACGTTTCCCGCCGGTCACGAGACCCGACGACAAGCCCTGGCTGGTCGGGCAGCAACCCTCCGGACGTGGCGGGGTGCTCCAGGTGATGACCCGGCACGGCACCCCCGTCGTGCAAGCACGGACGACCGACGCGCGCACCGTCCCGCGCACCGAAGGAGCACCCCATGACGCCCGCACCGCACGCCCCGGCGGTGACGCCGTGACGCGGTACCTCGCCCGCCGGCTCGGCCTCGCCGTGCTCGTGCTGTGGGCGGCGTACACCGTGTCCTTCGTCGTGCTCTACGCGCTCCCCGGCGACCCCGTGTCGATCATGTACGGCGGCGACTCGACCGACGTGACCCCCGAGCAGCTCGACGCGCTGCGCGCCGAGTACGGGCTCGACCAGCCGCTGCCCGTGCAGTACCTGACGCAGCTGCTCGACGCGGTGCGCGGCGACCTCGGCACGTCCGTCGTGAGCAAGCAGCCGGTCACGACGCTCCTCGCCCAGGCGATCCCGCCCACCGCCGCGATCGCGGGGGCCGCGCTGCTGCTCGCGGTCGTCGGCGGCGGGACGCTCGCGGTCGTCGCGACCGCGACCCGCCACCGCGCGCTCGCGGGGTTCCTGCTGTCGCTGCCGCCGCTCGGCGTCGCGATCCCGTCGTTCTGGTTCGGCCTGACGCTCGTGCAGTGGTTCTCGTTCCAGCTGCCGATCTTCCCCGCGCTCGGCAACCAGGGGTTCGCGTCGATCGTGCTCCCGGCGGTCACGCTCGCGCTCCCGACGTCCGCGATCATCGCGCAGCTGCTGTCACGCAGCCTGCTGCACACCCTGCGCGAGCCGTACGTCGACACCGCACTCGCCAAGGGTGCGGGCCGGGTGCGCGTGCACCTGCGGCACGCGCTGCGCAACGCGGCCCTGCCCGCGCTCACCGCGACCGGCCTCGTCGTCGGCGGGCTGCTGTCCGGGGCCGTCGTCACCGAGACCGTGTTCTCCCGTGCCGGGCTCGGGCGCCTCACGGCGACGTCGGTGGCCGCGCAGGACATCCCCGTCGTCCAGGGCGTCGTCCTCGTCGCCGCGACGGTCTACGTGCTCACCAACCTGCTCGTCGACGTCGTCTACCCGCTGCTCGACCCGCGCATCGTCACGGGTGGGCGTGCGGCGGGCGTCACAGCCGAGCCCGACGACGCGGGCCGGCCGGCCGCCGACGAGCACGCCACGCGACCGCCGAGCACCGCGCCGGCGGAGCACGCCCACGCCGTCCCCGCCGGAGGTGCGCGGTGAGCACGATCGACAGCCTCACGGGCTCGAGCCCGTCGCGCCCCGACGGGTTCGTCCCCACCGCGCTCGACCCGGGCACGCGCGCCGACGACTTCACCGCGACGGCCGCCGACCGGTTCGCCGACGCCGTCCGCGAGCACGACGACGAGCTCACGCACCGCAACCCGTGGCGCTCCCGGCTCGAGGACCTGGTCCGCCGGCCCGGGCTCGTGCTCGCGCTGCTGTGGTCCGTGGCGGTGGTCGTGGCGGCGTTCGCGCCGTCGCTCCTCGCGCCGGGCGACCCGCTCGTCGGGGTGCCCGCGGACAAGCTGCAGCCGCCGTCGGCCGCGCACTGGTTCGGCACCGACCAGCTCGGTCGCGACCTGTACACGCGGGTCGTGCACGGCACGCCGCTGACCCTGCGGGCGGCTCTCGTCGCGGTGCTCGTCGGGCTCGTCGTGGGCGCGCTGGTCGGGCTGGCCGCGGGGTTCGTCGGCGGTCTCGTCGACGACGTCGCGATGCGGGTCGTCGACGTCCTCCTGTCCATCCCGGCGCTGCTGCTGTCCCTCGCGCTCATCACGGTGCTCGGCTTCGGTTCGGTCAACGTCGCGATCGCCGTCGGCATCGCGAACGTCGCGGCGGTCTCGCGCATCATGCGGTCCGAGGTGCTGCGCGTGCGGACCTCCGGCTTCGTCGAGGCGTCGCAGGCGGGCGGCAGCCGCTGGTGGACCGTGCTGTTCGGGCACGTCCTGCCCAACTCCGTCGGACCCGTCGTCGTGCTGGCCGCCCTCGAGCTGGGCGGTGCGGTCCTCGCGGTCTCGTCCCTGTCGTTCCTCGGCTACGGCGAACCGCCGCCCGCACCCGAGTGGGGGGCGCTCGTCGCGGGCGGACGCGACTTCCTGCGCACCTCGTGGTGGCTGACGACGCTCCCTGGCCTCGTCATCGTCGCGACCGTGCTCGCCGCGGGACGCCTCTCCCGCGCGCTCGACGGCGACCCCGGGAGGGCCCGATGACCGCCACGACCCCCGTTTCGCGTGCCGCGGACGTGCCTGCTGCCGAGCGCCTGCTCACGGTCCGCGACCTCGCGGTCTCCTACCGAACCCGGCGCGGTGACGTGCACGCCGTGCGCGACGTCTCGCTGCACGTCGACGCGGGCGAGACCGTCGCCGTCGTCGGCGAGTCCGGCTCGGGCAAGTCGACGACCGCCGCGGCTGTCGTCCGCCTGCTCGCGCCCGCCGCACGCATCACGTCGGGCACGATCGACCTGCTCGGCCACGACCTCGCGACCGCGTCGCCGCGCGTGCTGCGCACCGTCCGCGGCGCGCTCGTCGGGCTCGTCCCGCAGGACCCGACCGTGTCGCTCAACCCCGTCACGCGGGTCGGCGACCAGGTCGCCGAGGCGCTCGTCGTGCACGGGCTGGCCGACCGCCGCGGAGCCGCCCGCCAGGCCGTCGAGGCGCTGCGCCGCACGGGCCTGCCCGAGCCCGAGCTGCGCGCCCGGCAGTACCCGCACGAGCTCTCGGGCGGGATGCGGCAGCGCGTGCTCATCGCCGTCGCGCTCGTCGCCCAGCCGCGCCTGCTCGTCGCCGACGAGCCGACGAGCGCGCTCGACGTCACCGTGCAGCGCCGGATCCTCGACCACCTGGACGAGCTGACCGCGGCGACCGGCACCGGCGTCCTGCTCATCACGCACGACCTCGGCGTCGCCGCCGACCGGGCCGACCGCATCGTCGTGATGTCGCGCGGCCGCGTCGTCGAGACGGGCACGCCCGACGAGGTCCTCGGGTCGCCGCGCGAGGCGTACACGCGCGCGCTCCTCGCAGCGGCGCCGTCGCTGCGGGGAGCGCGCCGTGCTAGGCCCGTCCCGTCGTCGCCCGCCCCTGGGGCACGCGCCACGACGACCGGCACGCCTCCCCGCACGCCCGGCCCGCCCGCGCTCGAGGTGCGCGGCCTGGTCAAGGACTTCCCGCTGCCCCGGAGCAGCGGCGCGGGCACCGGCGTCCTGCGAGCCGTCGCCGACGTGTCCTTCGCGGTCCCGCGCGGTCGCACGCTCGCGCTCGTCGGCGAGTCGGGGTCCGGCAAGTCGACGACCGCCCGGCTCGCGCTGCGGCTCACCGAGCCGACGGCCGGCACGGTCCAGATCGACGGCACCGACGTGACGCGTGCCCGCGGCACGCAGCTCCGTGCGCTGCGACGCCGGCTCCAGGTCGTGCAGCAGAACCCCTACGCGTCGCTCGACCCCCGCTGGACCGTCGAGCGGATCGTCACCGAGCCGCTGCGCGCGTTCCGGGTGGGCGACCGCCGGGAACGTGCCGCGCGCGCCGCCGAGCTGCTCGACCTCGTCGCACTCCCCGCCTCGGCGCTGCAGCGCCGCCCCGCCGAGCTGTCCGGCGGCCAGCGCCAGCGCGTCGCGATCGCCCGGGCGCTGTCCGTGCGGCCCGACATCGTCGTGCTCGACGAGCCGGTCTCCGCGCTCGACGTGTCGGTCCAGGCGCAGATCCTCGACCTGCTCGCCGACCTCCAGCGCGACCTGGCCGTCTCCTACCTGTTCATCTCGCACGACCTCGCGGTCGTGCGGCAGGTCGCGCACGACGTCGTCGTGCTGCGGCACGGGCGGGTCGTCGAGCAGGGCGACGTCGAGACGGTGTTCGCGCGCCCCTCCCACCCGTACACGACCGAGCTGCTCGAGGCGATCCCCGGCACGTCCGTGCGGGCCGAGCTCCGAGGAGGTGAGCGATGACCGCCTGTTGTCCCGGCCGTCGCCGCCCCCGGCGCTGAGCGCGCCACCGCCCCCGCCCCATCCTGGAGAGACCCCATGTCGCAGTCCCCGTCCCCTGCTCGCACGCACGTCCTGCGCGTCGCAGCCTCCGCCCTCGCGCTCGGCCTCGCGCTGGCCGCGTGCAGCTCCGGCTCCCCCGAGGGCACTGAGCCGTCCGCATCCGGGTCGAGCGGTCCCGTCGACGGCGGCGACCTCGTGTTCGCGATCGGCAACGACCCGATCTCGCTCAACCCGTCCGGCACCGGCTCGGGCAACGACACGCTCTACGTGACGCGCCAGCTCGTCGACTCCCTCCTGTGGCAGGACCCGGCGGACGGCTCGCTCGAGCCGTGGCTCGCGACGGGGTGGACCTCGAACGACGACGCCACGGAGCACACCTTCACGCTCCGCGACGACGTGACCTTCTCGGACGGCACGCCGCTCACCGCCGAGTCCGTCAAGGCGACGTTCGACGACGTCGTCGCCGCGGGCGCGAAGAGCAGCGCGGCACCCTCGTTCGTCGGCTACACCGGCACGACCGTCGTCGACGAGCACACCGTGACGGTCACGTTCGGCACGCCCAACGCCGCGTTCCCGCAGGCCGTGAGCACGGTTGCCCTCGGCATCGTGGCCGCGTCGACGATCGCCGTGCCGTTCGACGACCGCGCGGACGGCTCGGCCGTCGTCGGCACCGGACCGTTCGTGCTCGACCACTACACGAAGGACACCGAGACGGTCCTCGAGGCCCGCGACGACTACGCGTGGGCGCCCGAGGCGCGCACCGACGCCGGTGCGCCGCACGTCGACTCGGTGACGTTCCAGGTCGCACCCGAGGCGAGCGTCCGCACGGGCTCGCTCACGTCGGGGCAGGTCCAGGTCATCGGCGGCGTCCAGCCGACCGACATCGCCACGCTCGAGCAGTCCGGCTTCCCGCTGGTCCACCGCGCCAACCCCGGCATCACGTTCGGCCTCACGTTCAACGGCGCGTCCCCGCTGGGCAGCGACCCGGTGGTCCGTGAGGCGATCGGCCTCGCGATCGACCCGACCGAGGTCCGCGACACCGCCCTCACCGACGGTTTCGCGGTTGCCACGAGCGTCCTCGCGAGCACCACGCCGGGCGTCGCCGACGTGAGCGAGCACCTCGAGTCCGACCCCGCGAAGGCCGCCGAGGTGCTCGAGGACGCCGGCTGGGAGAAGGGTGCCGACGGCATCTACGCGAAGGACGGCGTGCGCCTCGCCCCGACGCTCGTCTGGATCACGAACTTCTCGCCGAACCAGACGTCCGTCGAGCTGCTCCAGGCCGAGCTCAAGGCGATCGGCATCGACGTCACGCTCTGGTCGGGCGCCGTCCCGGACTTCCAGGCGAAGCTCAAGTCCGGCGAGTTCGACCTCGTGTGGGGCAACCTGTCCCGCGCCGACGGCGACGTGCTGCGCACGCAGTACTCGACCGCGGCGACGAACTACTACCGGATCGACGACGCCGAGCTCGAGGCCCTGCTCCAGGAGCAGCTCGCGACCAGCGACCCGACGGCCCGCGACGCGGTGCTCGCGGAGGCGCAGGAGCGGCTCGTGTCGCAGCACTGGGTGCTGCCCGTGCACGAGCTGACGACGTACCTCGGCCTGTCGCCCGAGGTGCACGGCGTCGAGCTCGGCGCCGACTCCCGGCTCGACCAGCTCACGACCGCCTGGCTCGACTGACCGAGCATCAGACGGCGCGAAGGGCGGGAGCGGCACGACGGCGCTCCCGCCCTTCGCGTCGCGCGGAGGTGCTGCGCTGCCGTGCGGCGGCGCCGCGGTGCTGCCGTGACGCGGTGCTGCCGTGACGCGGTGCTGCCCTGCTGCGGTGCTGCACTGCTGCGGTGCTGCCGTGACGCGGTGCTGCCGTGGGAGGCGGCGTCAGCGCTCGGCCGGCACCCGCCGACGCCTGACCAGGACCAGGTCGTCGCGGTGCACGAGCTCGCGGTCGTAGCCCGGACCCAGGTCGTCCCGCAGGTCCGACGTCGTGCGACCCAGCAGGTCGGGCACCTCGTCCGACGCGTACGCGACGAGCCCGCGCGCGACGACGGCCCCGTCGGGCCCGACGATCTCGACGGGGTCGCCCGCGTCGAACGTCCCCTCGACACCCGTGACGCCCGCCGGCAGCAGCGAGGTCCGCCGCTCGACGACCGCCCGCACGGCCCCCTCGTCGAGCACGAGCCGCCCGCGCGTCCGTGCCGCGTGCGCGAGCCACAGCAGCCGGATCGACGACCGCCGGCCGGTCGCCGCGAACCACGTCCCGACGTCGTCGCCCGCGAGCGCGGCACGCGCCTGACCCGCGGACGTCAGCACCACCGGGATGCCCGACTGCGTCGCGATCGCGACCGACTCGAGCTTGGTGACCATGCCGCCCGTCCCGACGGCGCTCCCCCGCGACGACACGTCGACCCCGTCGAGGTCGCGCGGTCCGGCGACGTGCGTGAGGCGTCGCGACCCCGGCCGCGACGGCGGTCCCGTGTACAGCGCGTCGACGTCGGTGAGCAGCACGAGCGCGTCCGCGTGCACCAGGTGCGACACGAGCGCCGCGAGCCGGTCGTTGTCGCCGAACCGGATCTCGTCCGTGGCGACCGCGTCGTTCTCGTTGATGATCGGCACCACGCCGAGGTCGAGGAGCCGCGTCAGCGACCGGTGCGCGTTGCGGTAGTGCCCGCGCCGCACCGTGTCCTCCGCGGTCAGCAGCACCTGGCCGACGCGCAGCCCGTGGTCCGCGAACGCCTTCGTGTAGTGCGCGACGAGCAGCCCCTGCCCGACGGACGCGGCGGCCTGCTGCGTCGCGAGGTCCCGGGGACGCGCCGACAACCCCAGCGGCCCGATGGCCGCCGCGATGGCCCCCGACGACACGAGCACCACCTGCCCGCCCGCGTTCCGCCGCTCGGCCAGCACGTCGACGAGCGCGCGCAGCCGCTCGGGGTCGAGGCGCCCGTCCGGGCTCGTGAGCGACGACGACCCCACCTTGACGACCACCCGCCCGGCGGCGGGCAGCTGCTGGCGGTCGTGCAGGGGTGCGGCGCTCACGTCGGCATTCTGCCCCGGCGACGCCGCATCACCGCGGACGCATCCGCGCGCCGGACGCACGACGACCCCGGCGCGAGGGCGCTGCGCCGGCGGGCGGACACGTCGAGGCCCTGTCCCGAGCGTGCCCGACCCGAACCGTCCGTACCGCGGCCGGTCCGGTCCGACTGTCAGTCCGCGTCCGGGTCCGTCCAGACGCCGTGCTCGCGCTCCGACCACAGCTCGTCGCGGGCCGCGGTCTTGGCGTCCATGCGCTCGCGGTACTCCTGCCGCTTCTCACCACGGGTCGGGCGCGACCGGTCCTCGAGCCGCACGTCGGAGCCGCGCGGCCCACCGAGCAGCTCGGCACCCGTCATGAGCGTGGGCTCCCAGTCGAAGACGACCGCATTGGTGTCCGGGCCGATCCGCACCTCGTCCCCGGCGACCGCGCCGGCCGAGTACAGCGCGTCCTCGACGCCGAGCCGCGCGAGCCGGTCGGCGAGGTAGCCGACGGCCTCGTCGTTGGAGAAGTCGGTCTGCCGGACCCAGCGCTCGGGCTTCTCGCCGCGCACCGCGAACCAGACGGCGCCGCCGCCCTCGCGTCGCGTGACGGTGAACCCGGAGTCGTCGACGGCCTTGGGCCGCAGCACCACGCGCGTGGCCTCGGGCACCGGAGCCTCGCGACGGGCCCGCTCCACGCGCTCGGCGAGCGCGAACGTGAGCGCGCGCAGGCCCTCGTGGCTGGCCGTCGAGATCTCGAACACGGGCAGGCCGCGCGCCTCGAGCTCGGGCTTGACCATGTCGGCGAGGTCGCGGGCCTCGGGCACGTCGATCTTGTTGAGCACGACGACCCGCGGGCGCTCGGCGAGCGGGACACGTCCGCCCTCGATCCCGAGGTCGCCGGCGTAGGCCGCGAGCTCGGACTCGATGACGTCGAGGTCGGAGATCGGGTCGCGGTCGGGCTCGAGCGTGGCGCAGTCGAGGACGTGCACGATCACGGCGCAGCGCTCGATGTGCCGGAGGAACTCCAGCCCGAGGCCGCGCCCCTGCGACGCGCCCGGGATGAGTCCGGGGACGTCGGCCACGGTGTACCGCGACGACCCGGCCTGCACGACGCCGAGGTTCGGCACGAGCGTGGTGAACGGGTAGTCGGCGATCTTGGGCCGCGCGGCGGAGATCGCCGCGACCAGGCTCGACTTGCCCGCCGACGGGTACCCCACGAGCGCGACGTCGGCGATCGTCTTGAGCTCGAGGACGACGTCGAGGGCGTCGCCGGGCTCGCCGAGCAGCGCGAAGCCCGGCGCCTTGCGCCGCTGCGAGGCGAGGGCGGCGTTGCCCAGCCCGCCGCGACCGCCCGCCGCGACGACGAAGCGGGCGCCGACGCCGACGAGGTCCGCGAGCACCTCGCCGTCGGTGCCCTTGACGACGGTGCCGTCGGGCACGCCGAGCACCAGGTCCTGCCCGGTCGAGCCGGACCGGTGGTCGCCCATGCCCTGCGTGCCGGAGGGGGCGTGCCGGTGCGGCAGGTGGTGGAACTCGAGCAGCGTCGTGACCTGGGGGTCGACCTCCAGGATCACCGAGCCGCCGTTGCCGCCGTTGCCCCCGTCGGGGCCGGCGAGCGGCTTGAACTTCTCACGGTGGATGGACGCACACCCGTGCCCACCGTCACCGCCGGTCGCGTGCAGCACGACCCGGTCGACGAACGTCGCCACGGCTGTCCTCCTGTCCGGCCCCGGCCTTCACCGGAGCGCTCTCGTGATCGTCACACGACGAAGGGGCGCACCGCACCGGTGCGCCCCTTCGTCGACTGCTCGTCAGTCTGGCTCAGGCCTCGACCGCGACGATGTCGATGACCTTGCGGCCACGACGCGTGCCGAACGTGACCGCACCCGCGGCCAGCGCGAAGAGCGTGTCGTCGCCGCCACGGCCCACGTTGTTGCCGGGGTGGAAGTGCGTGCCGCGCTGGCGGACGATGATCTCGCCGGCCTTGACGACCTGACCGCCGAAGCGCTTGACGCCGAGGCGCTGCGCGTTGGAGTCGCGACCGTTGCGCGAGGAGCTCGCGCCCTTCTTGTGTGCCATGACGAACCTGCTCTCTAGCTGCTGCGTAAGTCGGGGGCCGCGGCGTCAGAGCGCCGCGGGGAAGCTCACTTGATGCCGGTGACCTTGATGCGGGTCAGCTGCTGGCGGTGACCCTGGCGCTTGCGGTAACCGGTCTTGTTCTTGTACTTGAGGATGTCGATCTTGGGACCCTTCTCGTCCCGCACGACCTCCGCCGTCACCTTCACCTTGGCCAGGGCCGCGGCGTCGGTGGTGACCTTCTCACCGTCCACGAGGAGCAGCGCCGTCAGCTCGACGGTGGAGCCGGCCTGCGCGGCGAGGCGGTCGACGACGACGACGTCGCCCACCGCGACCTTCTCCTGGCGGCCGCCAGCCTTCACGATCGCGTACACCACGTTGCTGCTCATCTCTGCTCGTCGAACTGCTCGGTCAAAAGTCTGCCGGTGCCTGCCTGCGCCCGCGCACGTCCCGCAGCGTCCGGGAGCCCGGTCCGAGGGGAGTCGCGTCGACGCCGTTGCGGCGGCACACATGACCAGCGCGCACACGACGCGCCGACGTTCTAGGGTACGGACCGCGTGAGCCAGGGTCAAACCGCACCCGGGGGCGACGCTGGTCACATCTCGTCGGCGGCGGCAGCGACCTCCACCCTCTCACGAGGCGCCGTGCCGACGGCACCCCGGGCCGCTGGTCGTCGTCGCCACCCACCGGCCCCGCTGCTCCCCCTCGGAGCCGGTCCGGCGCCGGCAGCAGATGCGGCCGCTGGTCGTCCGACCTAGCCTCGCCAGGTCGGACCAGTCGGGCAAGAGGCGTCCCGCAGCCGCCGCGTCCCCCCGAGGAGGCGTCGTGTCCCCGGACCCGTCCCGCAGCCGCAGCACCAGCGAGACCGCACCTGACCCCGACGACCCGCGCAAGCCCGACTCCCCCGGCGAGCTCGCCAAGCCGTCGTGGAAGTACGTCGCGCGCAAGACGTTCCGCGAGTTCCTGGCCGACGAGTGCACCGACCAGGCCGCGGCGCTCACCTACTACGCGGTCCTCGCGATCGCGCCCGCGCTGCTGGCCGTCGTGTCCGTGCTCGGGCTCGTGGGCGACCCCGAGCAGACGCTCAACCGCGTCATGGACCTCGTCGCCGACCTCGGCGCGCCCGACCAGGCCGCCGAGACGGTGCAGCCGATCGTCGAGGCCGCGACGTCCAACACCAAGGCGGGGCTCGCGCTGATCCTCGGCGTGCTGCTCGCGCTGTGGTCCGCGTCGGGGTACGTCGCGGCGTTCGGGCGCGGCATGAACCGCGTGTACGAGGTGGAGGAGGGGCGGCCGATCTGGAAGCTGCGCCCCGTGATCCTCCTCATCACGCTCGTGCTCGTCGTGATCGCGGTGCTGATCGTCGCGGCGATGGTGCTGTCCGGACCGGTCGCGCGGACCATCGGTGACGCGGTCGGGCTCAGCGACACGGCCGTGACCGTCTGGAACGTGCTCAAGTGGCCCGTGGTCGTCGCGCTGGTCGTCGTCGCGATCGCGCTGCTCTACCACGGCACGCCCAACGTGCGGCAGCCGAAGTTCCGCTGGATCAGCGTCGGCGCGACCGTCGCGCTCATCGTCTGGGTGGTCGCGTCCGTGGCGTTCGGCTTCTACGTCACGACGTTCTCCTCCTACGACGCGACGTACGGGTCGCTCGCGGGCGTCGTGGTGTTCCTGCTGTGGCTGTGGATCAGCAACCTCGCGCTGCTGTTCGGTGCCGAGCTCGACGCCGAGCTCGAGCGCGGCCGCGAGCTGCAGGGCGGCATCGAGGCCGAGGAGACGATCCAGCTCCCCGCGCGCGACACGAAGGCGAGCGACAAGAAGGCGGCGAAGGCCGCCGAGGACGTCCGCCGCGGTCGCGAGCTGCGCGAGCGCGCCGGCCGCGGCCGGCAGGACGACGACGCACGCGACGACCGCGCGCGGCGCTGACCACCCGCGGCCGCGCGCCTGCGCCGCCTGACGGGCATTCCGTATGCGGCGCCGCACTCCACGGCTCGCACCCGCAGCGACGCGACGACGCCCGCACCGGTGAGCCGGTGCGGGCGTCGGCGTGCACGGAGCCGGTCGTCAGGACCCGCGATCAGTCCTGCGTGGCCTCGGCGGGCTCGTCGTCGTCCGCGGCGTCCTCGAAGAGGTCCGGGGACACGGGCGTGAGCTCGAGCGGCTCGTCGGCGGCCTCGGCCTCCGGCGCTCCCGGCTCGTCGGCCTGGGGCGCAGGGCCCGGAGCACCCGCCGGGGCGACACCGCTCGCGGCCAGCGCAGCGAGGACGTCGAGCACCGGCTGCTCGGCCGGGGCGCTCGTCGCGCCCGGCGCGGCCTCCGCCGCGGCGAGCTCCTCGACGGCGTCCTCGACGACGACCACGCTCTCGCGCACCTCGACCGTCTCGTCGACGACCACCGCGACGCCGTCACCGGCCGCCTCGTCGTCGCGCACCGGCGCGTCCGCGTCGGTGTGCAGCGCCTCGGCGTGAGGCTCGGTCTCGTGGTGGTGCTCGTGCTCGTGCGCGTGCGCGGCGGCGGCCGCGATCGTCGCGAGCGTCGCCTTCACGGCCTCCCGCGCCTCGGGCAGCACCGGCACGCCGGGGTGCGGCGTCGCGGGAGCGGGCTCCTTGGCACCGCGCTTGCGGCGCGACCGCTTCGACTCGCCGGCCTCGGCAGGCGCGGCGGCCTGCTGGGCGCCCGCGTCGGGGCGGCCGTTCTTCTCGACGGGCTCCTCGTGGACGATGAAGCCGCGCCCGTGGCAGTGCTCGCACGTCTCGGAGAACGCCTCGACCAGGCCCTGGCCGACGCGCTTGCGGGTCATCTGGACGAGGCCCAGCGACGTGACCTCGGCGACCTGGTGCTTCGTGCGGTCACGGCCCAGGCACTCGACGAGCCGGCGCAGCACGAGGTCACGGTTCGACTCCAGGACCATGTCGATGAAGTCGATGACGATGATGCCGCCGATGTCGCGCAGCCGGAGCTGGCG
Source organism: Cellulomonas sp. H30R-01 (assembly GCF_010119915.1). NCBI lineage: Bacteria > Bacillati > Actinomycetota > Actinomycetes > Micrococcales > Cellulomonadaceae > Cellulomonas > Cellulomonas sp. H30R-01. Next base: position 2,092,175 of record NZ_CP048210.1, read on the forward strand.
GACGATCTCCTCCGCGGCCTCGAGGTTGTTGCGCGTCACCGTCTCCTCGAGCGTGCCGCCCGAGCCGGTGAACTTGCCGGTGTTGACGTCGACGACGGTCATCGCCTCGGTGCGGTCGATGACGAGCGAGCCGCCCGACGGCAGCCAGACCTTGCGGTCCATGCCCTTCGCGAGCTGCTCGTCGACCCGGTGCACGGTGAAGACGTCCTGCGTGCCGGTCCACTTGGAGACCTTCTGCGCGAGGTCGGGCGCGAGCTCGTCGATGTACGACGAGATCGTCGACCAGGCGTCGTCACCCTGGACGACCAGCGCGGAGAAGTCGTCGTTGAAGATGTCGCGGACCACGCGGATCGCCATGTCGGGCTCGCCCTGGAGCAGCGCGGGGGCCGACGCGGTCTTCGCCTTCTTCTCGATGGCCTCCCACTGCCCCTGCAGGCGGGCGACGTCGGCGCGCAGCTCCTCCTCCGAGGCACCCTCGGCCGCGGTGCGCACGATGACGCCCGCCGAGTCGGGGACGACCTCGCGCAGGATCTTCTTGAGGCGGTTGCGCTCGGTGTCGGGCAGCTTGCGGCTGATGCCGGTCATGCCGCCGCCGGGGACGAACACGAGGTAGCGCCCCGCGAGCGTGACCTGCGACGTCAGACGCGCGCCCTTGTGGCCGATCGGGTCCTTGGTGACCTGCACGAGCACCGAGTCGCCGGACTTCAGCGCCTGCTCGATGCGGCGCGGCTGCCCCTCGAGGCCCGCGGCGTCCCAGTTGACCTCGCCCGCGTACAGCACGGCGTTGCGGCCCTTGCCGACGTCGACGAACGCGGCCTCCATGCTCGGCAGCACGTTCTGCACGCGGCCGAGGTAGACGTTGCCGACCATCGACGTCTGCGCCTGGTTCGACACGTAGTGCTCGACGAGGACACCGTCCTCGAGCACCGCGATCTGCGTGCGGTTCGCACGCTCGCGCACGACCATGGTCCGCTCGACCGACTCGCGACGGGCCAGGAACTCGGCCTCGGTGATGATCTGGCGGCGGCGGCCCGCGTCCCGGCCCTCACGACGACGCTGACGCTTCGCCTCGAGACGGGTCGACCCGCGCAGCGCGGTGACCTCGTCGCTCGCGGTGCGGCGCGACGGACGCTCGGGCTCGCCCGCGTCGCCGCGGCCGCCCCGACGACGACGGCGACGGCGACGGCTCGACCCGCCCTGGTCGCCCTCGGTGTCCGTCTCGTCCGCGTCGGCGTCCGCGTCCTGCGGCTCGGCGTCCTCGTCCTCGGCGTCCGCGTCGGCCGGGGCGTCCTGGTCCTGCTCGCCCGCGTCGCCACGGTTGCGGCGCCCGCGACCACCGCGGCGACGGCGACGGCGCTGACCGGCACCCTCGCCCTGCTCGTCGCCCTGCTCGTCGGTCGCCTCGTCGGTTCCCTCGTCGTCCGCGTGGTCCTCGACGTCGCCGGCGTCGGACGGCGCGACGGCGTCGGCGTCCTCCTCGACGACCTCGATCTCCTCGACGGACGCCGGCGCGGCACCACGGCCGCGGCGGCCCCGGCGGCGGGACGGACGCTCGGCGCGCTCGGTCTCCGCAGCCTCGGTCGTCACCGCCTCGACGTCCACGGTCTCGGCGTCCACGCCCTCCGGCGACGCGTCGGCGGCCGCTGCGGCCTCGGCCGCCTCCGCAGCCTCACGCTCGGCGCGTCGCGCGGCCTCGGAGATCTCCTCCGGGGAGCCGGCGCTGGCCTGCGCGCGGCGCCGACGCGGACGCGCGGCGGCAGGGTCCGGCGCCTGGAACAGCAGCGCGGTCGTCGCGAGCCGGGGGCTCGTCGGCGTCTGGGGCTCGGTCGCACGGACGTCGGCGAGCGCGGCGAGGACGTCGAGCGCCGGCGCGGCGGCGGCGTCCTGCGCGGTCTCGCCCGCCTCGGCGGTCGCGGCGTCGGTGTCCTCGGCGGTCTCGTCCTCGGCGTCCGTCGCCTCGTCGGCGACGGGCGGCGCGACCTCGGCGGGCGGCTCGGGTGCGGCAGCCGGGCGCGCGGCGGAGCGGCGGCGGCGGGCAGGCTTCTTCGGCTCGGCGGCGGGCTCGACCGCGGCCTGCTCCGCGGCGGGCGCGGAGGTGGCGTCGGCATCGCTGGTGGCGACGGGCTCGGCGGCGGCCTGCTCGGCAGCCGCGGCGGGCTCGGCGGCGGCCTGCTCGGCAGCCGCGGCGGGCTCGACGGCGGCGGCCACGTCGGGGGCGGGCTCGGTGGCGGGCGTGACCGTGCGGGTCACCCGGCGGGAGCGACGCGGCTTGGTCGCGGGCGCGTCGGCCGCGGACGCGACCTCGGCGACCTCGGCGGCGGTGGTCCCGGCCGGCTCGGCCAGGGGCTCGGGGGCGGCCGCACCGTCACCGGCGGGGGTGTCGGTCGTCGGCTCGACGACAGGGGCGGCGGCCGTCGTGCGCGTCGCCCGGCGGCGCCGCGTCTTCGGCGCGGCCTCACCCCCGGACGTCGTCGTGGCGTCTGCGTTCTCGGGAGTGTTCTCGGGGGTCACGCGTGGTGCTCCTGGGTACCGCAGAGCCCCGCCCCACACGCGCGGTTCTCGGTCGGTCGGTCGTCACGCACGCCCTCGGCGTGGCGACGGAAGTCGTCGGTCGTGGCTGCTGCACCTGGGCCGGCGCCGTCGCCTGCACCGGCGGCGCGCTCCCGGATGGAGCGGCACGGCCGAGCGGCGGACTGGCGCGCGATGCGCGCTGGTGCTGCGAGCTCAAGGGTCCGTCCACGGTGTGGGCGCGGCCGGAACCGTCGTCAGTATCGCACAGGGGCCTCCCGCGGGCGCGGCACGCCCGTCGGCGCGGCGGCGGTCGAGTGACTCCGAACACCCCGGCACGGGGTTTCACGACGCCCCGTCACTACACGGGACCTTGGTCCCAGGAGCAGACTGGGGGTGCTTCTTAGCGTTCCCCCAGGTCCACTGGCCGGGCACCCGCCGAGGCGTCCTTCGTGCGACCTGCCCGCCTGTCCGGTCCGCAGAGCACGGAGAACCCACGTGGACGCCCTCGATCTCGCCCGCTGGCAGTTCGGCATCACGACCGTCTACCACTTCATCTTCGTCCCGCTGACGATCGGCCTCGCACCGCTGGTCGCGATCATGCAGACGGCGTGGGTCCGGACCGGGAACGAGCGGTGGCTGCGGCTCACCAAGTTCTTCGGCAAGCTCCTGCTGATCAACTTCGCGATCGGTGTCGCCACGGGCATCGTGCAGGAGTTCCAGTTCGGCATGGCGTGGTCGGAGTACTCGCGCTTCGTCGGCGACGTGTTCGGTGCGCCGCTCGCGATGGAGGCGCTCGCCGCGTTCTTCGTCGAGTCGACGTTCCTGGGCCTGTGGATCTTCGGGTGGGACAAGCTGCCGAAGAAGATCCACCTCGCGTGCATCTGGGCCGTCGCGATCGCGACCAACCTGTCCGCGTACTTCATCCTCGCGGCGAACTCGTGGATGCAGCACCCCGTCGGGTCGACGTACAACCCCGAGACGGGCCGCGCGGAGATGACCGACATCGGCGCGATCCTCACCAACAACACGCTGCTCGCCGCGTTCCCGCACACGATCAGCGCCGCGTTCCTCACCGCCGGCACGTTCGTCGCGGGCATCGCCGCGTGGTGGATGGTCAAGCTGGTCCGGGCGGACCGCGCCGACGAGGCGCGCGACGTCTACCGCCCGGCCGTCCTCCTCGGCGTGGTCACGATGCTCGTCGCAGGGCTCGTCGTCGCCGTCAGCGGAGACACGCAGGCCAAGCTCATGTTCGACCAGCAGCCGATGAAGATGTCCGCCGCCGAGGCGCTGTGCGAGACGACCGAGGGCGGCGCGCCGTTCTCGATCCTCGCGATCGGCGACCTGTCCGACTCGTGCGAGGGCGTGCAGCACCTCATCGAGATCCCGGGCATGACGTCGTTCCTCGCGTCGGGCTCCTTCACCGAGCCCCTGCCGGGGGTCGAGGACCTCCAGGCGCAGTACGAGGAGAAGTTCGGCTTCACGGACGAGGACGGCCAGCCGATCTCGTACCAGCCCAACCTCGCGGTGACCTACTGGTCGTTCCGCCTCATGATCGGCTTCGGCGTCGGGTCCGCCGCGCTCGCGCTCGTCGCGCTGTGGGTCACCCGCAAGGGCCGTGTGAGCGGGAGCGTGTGGGTCTCTCGGCTCGCCGTCGCCGCGCTCGCGACGCCGTTCCTCGCGTCCGCGTTCGGGTGGATCTTCACCGAGATGGGCCGCCAGCCGTGGGTCGTCGCGCCCAACCCCAACCCGTCGGGCGTCGACGGCGTCTGGCTGCTGACCGCGCGCGGCGTCTCGACCGTCACCGGCCCGGGCACGATCCTCACCTCGCTGCTCGCGTTCACCGCCCTGTACGGCGTGCTCGCGGTCGTCTGGTTCCGCCTCATGCACCGGTACGCGATCGAGGGGGTCGCCGCGAGCGAGAAGGACCCGAGCCCCGACAACCCCGCCAACCGACCGGACCCGGACGACGAGTCGACCGACCGTCCGCTGTCCTTCGCGTACTGAGAACCGGAGCCCACGACCATGGACCTGTCGACCGTCTGGTTCCTGCTCATCGCCGTGCTCTGGACCGGCTACCTGCTGCTCGAGGGGTTCGACTTCGGTGTCGGGATGCTGCTCGGCATCCTGAACCGGGGCGACCGAGCGGCGAAGGACCGGGACCGCCGCGTCATGATCAACACGATCGGGCCCGTGTGGGACGGCAACGAGGTGTGGCTGCTCACCGCGGGCGGTGCGACGTTCGCGGCCTTCCCCGAGTGGTACGCGACGCTGTTCTCCGGGTTCTACCTGCCGCTGCTGCTCATCCTGCTCGCGCTCATCGTCCGCGTCGTCGCGTTCGAGTGGCGCGGCAAGATCGACGACGACCGCTGGCGCGCCTGGGCCGACCGCGCGCTGATCGTCGGGTCGTGGGTGCCGGCCGTGCTGTGGGGCGTCGCGTTCGCGAACCTCGTCCGCGGCGTCCAGCTCGACGCCGACCACCAGTACGTCGGCGGGTTCTTCGCGCTGCTCAACCCGTTCGCGCTGCTCGGCGGCGCGGTCACCGCGCTCGTCTTCCTCACGCACGGCGCCGTGTTCCTCGCGCTCAAGTCCGACGGCGACGTGCGGGTCCGCGCCGGCGCCTTCGCCGCGAAGGCGTCCGTCGCGACGCTCGCCGTCGGCGCCGTCTGGGCGGTCTGGGCGCAGCTCGCGTACTCGGTCGCGTGGACGTGGGCCGCGGTCGTCGTCGCGGCGCTCGCGCTCGTCGCCCTGGTCGTCGCCACGCGGGCGCGACGCGAGGGGCAGGCGTTCGTCGCGTCCGCCGTCGCGATCGTCGCCGTCGTCGTCCTGATCTTCGGATCCATGTACCCCGACGTGATGCCCGCGCTCGACCCGGCGAACTCGCTCACCGTCGACAACGCGTCGTCCACCGACTACACGCTCACCGTCATGACGTGGGTCGCCGTGTTCCTCACGCCGCTCGTGCTGCTGTACCAGGGCTGGACGTACTGGGTGTTCCGGAAGCGCATCAGCGGCCACCAGATCCCCGCGCACACGGGGCTCACGTTCGCGAGGAACCGCGAGTCCGTCCCCGCGTCGGTCGGTGCGGGGCGCGAGGACGACGTGCCGGCCGACGGCGCGGAGCCGCGCTGACGTGCGCCCGCTCGACCCCCGGCTCCTGCGGTACGCGCGCAGCGCACGCGGCTACGTCGCGCTGACCGCAGGCCTCGGGGTCCTCACGGCGGCGCTCGTCGTCGCGCAGGCGCTGCTGCTCGCCCGCGCGCTCGGCCGCGCGGTGCACGACGGCGCGACGCTCGACGCGATCGCGCCGCTCGTCGCGGGCCTCGCGGCCGTCGTCGCCGCGCGGGTGCTCGTGACCGGCCTGCAGGAGCGGTACGCCCACCGCGCCGCCACCCGGGCGGTCGGCGAGCTGCGGGACGCGGTCGTGGAGCGCGCGGTCGACCTCGGCCCCCGGCACCTCGCCGCGGGGCACGGACCCGCGCTCGTCACCCTCGTGACGCGCGGGCTGGACGCGCTCGAGCCGTACTTCGTGCGGTACCTGCCGCAGCTCGTGCTCGCCGCGACCGTCACGCCCGGCACGCTGCTCGTCGTCCTCGGGCTCGACTGGGTCTCCGCCGCGATCCTCGTCGGCACGATCCCGCTGGTCCCGGTCTTCATGGTCCTCGTCGGGCGCCTCACGCAGGGCCGCTCCGAGCGCGGGCTCGCGACGATGCAGCGGCTCGGCGCGCAGGTGCTCGACCTGGTCGCCGGGCTGCCCACGCTCCAGGCGCTCGGCCGCGAGCGCGGCCCCGCGGCCCGCGTCCGGGCGCTGGGCGACGCGCACCGTCGCGCCACCATGGGCACGCTGCGCATCGCGTTCCTGTCGGGCATGGTGCTCGAGCTGCTGACCACGCTGTCGGTCGCGCTCGTCGCCGTCGGGATCGGCCTGCGGCTCGTCGAGGGTCACCTCGACCTCGTCACCGGCCTCGCGGTGCTGATCCTGGCACCCGAGGTGTTCCTGCCGCTGCGCCAGGTCGGCGCGCAGTACCACGCGGCCGTCGACGGGGTGGCCGCCGCCGAGCAGGCGTTCACGCTGCTCGACGAGCCGGCGCCCGCCCGCGGGACGCGGACCGCCCCCGATCTCGCGTCGACGACGCTGCGGCTCGACGGCGTCGGCGTCACCACGGCGGACGGCCTCGCGCCCGCCGCGCTCGACCTCGTCGTGCGGCCCGGCACCGTCGTCGCGCTCACGGGCCCCAGCGGTGCGGGCAAGTCCACGGCCGTCGACGTGCTGCTCGGCCTGCTGCCGCCCGACGAGGGCCGCGTGGTGCTCGACGGTCCGGACGGGCCGGTCGACCTCGCGGACGTCGACCGGGACACGTTCTGGTCGCAGGTCACGTGGCTGCCGCAGCGGCCCGTGCTCGAGCCCGGATCGGTCGCCGACGTCGTCGGCGGTGACGACGCGTCGCGTGCTCGCGCCGCCGCGCTCACGGGTCTCGACGAGGTGCTCGCGACGCTCCCGGCGGGCTGGAGCACCTCGCTCGGCCGCGGTGGGGTCGGCCTGAGCGTCGGGCAGCGCCAGCGCGTCGCGCTCACGCGCGCGCTGCTCTCCCCCGCCCCGCTCGTCGTGCTCGACGAGCCGACCGCGCACCTCGACGCGTCCGGTGAGCAGGTCGTGCTCGACACCGTCCGGGCGCTGCGCGCCGAGGGACGCACGGTCGTGCTCGTCGCGCACCGGGCGTCGCTCGCGGGGTGCGCGGACGTCGTCGTGCCGGTCCGATCGACGGCCGGGCAGGTGGTCGCGTGAGCGCCCGCGAGCCCCGCGGCACCCTGCGCCGGGCCGTCCGGCTCCTCGACGTCGACCTGCGCCGCGTCGCGCTCGCGACGCTGCTCGGCACGCTCGCGCTGGGCTGCGCGGTCGCGCTGGCCGCGGCGTCCGCGTGGCTCATCGCGCGCGCGTCGCAGATGCCGCCCGTCCTGCAGCTGTCCGTCGCGACCGTCGCCGTGCGCGCCTTCGGCATCGGACGTGGCGTGCTGCGCTACCTCGAGCGCCTCGTGTCGCACGACGTCGCGCTGCGTGGCATGACGAACGTGCGCACGACGCTCTACGAGCGGCTCGCCGCCGGGCGGACCGCCGCGCTCGCCGGGGTGCGTCGCGGCGACCTCCTCGCCCGTGTGGGTGCGGACGTCGACACCGTCGGCGACGTCGTGGTCCGCGGGCTGCTGCCTGCCGCCGTCGCGGTGTGCCTGGGCGTCGGGACCGTCGTCGCGATGTGCGCGTTCTGGGTGCCCGCCGGGCTCGCGCTGGCCGGGTGCCTGCTCCTCGCGGGTGTCGTCGCCCCCGCGCTCGCCGCACGCGCGTCCCGCACCACCGAGCGGCGCGCCGCCGACGCGCGTGCCGACCTGTCCGCGACCGCGCTCGGCCTGCTCGACGACGCCGGCCCGCTCGCCGTGGCCGGACGCGCCTCCGCGGAGCGTGCGACGCTCACCGCCGCCCACGCACGGGTCACGGCCGCGGCGGACGCCGGTGCCCGGCCCGCGGCCGCGGCCGCCGCCGTCGGGCAGCTCGCGGTCGGGCTCGCGGTGCTCGCGGCGCTCGTGACGGGTGTGCCCGCCGTCGGTGCCGGGCTGCTCGCGCCCGTCGAGCTCGCGGTGGTCGTGCTGACACCGCTCGCGGCGTTCGAGGCCACGTCGCTGCTGCCCGCCGCCGCGATCCAGGTCCAGCGGTCGCGTGCGGCGGCCGCGCGCATCCTCGCGCTGCTGGACGACGCCGGAGACCCCGCCGGTCCGCAGAAGCAGTCCGCAGCGACCGCGCCGACCGCGGCCGGCGCCGCCCCAGGGACGTCGTCCCGCGGGACGGGCCACGCGACAGCGGACCTCCGCGGGGATGCCACGGTCTCGTCGACGGCGGACGCGCCCCCCGCGGCCGACGTCCGGGACGCGGCGGCGGCGGACCCGGTGCTGCGCGCCGGGGGCGTGACGTGCGCGTGGCCCGGCGGTCCCGACGTCGTGCGCGGGCTCGACGTCACGCTGCGCCGCGGCCGGTCGGTCGCGGTCGTGGGCCCGAGCGGCACCGGCAAGACGACCACGCTGCTCTCGCTCGCCGGCCTGCTGCCGCCGGCCGCGGGCGCGGTCACGCTCGACGGCGCCGACGTCGGAGGGCTCGCGCGCGCCGACGTCGCGGCCGCCGTGGTCGCGGTGACCGAGGACGCGCACGTCTTCGGGACGACCGTCCTCGAGAACCTGCGCGTCGCCCGCGGTGACGTGACCCCGGACGAGGCCCGCGCCACGCTCGACCGCGTCGGGCTCGGCCCGTGGCTCGCGAGTCTCCCCGAGGGCCTCGACACGCTCGTCGGCCCGGACGCCCGCACGGTGTCCGGTGGCGAGCGTCGCCGCCTGCTCCTCGCACGCGCGCTGCTCGCACCCGCACCCCTGGTGCTCGTCGACGAGCCCGCCGAGCACCTCGACGCGGCGACCGCGGACCGCCTGGTCGGCACGCTTCTCGACGAGGCACGCACCGGCCGGCGCGGCGTGCTGCTCGTCACGCACCGCGTGTCGGCGCTGGCGGACGTGGACGAGGTGCTGTGGCTCGAGGACGGCGCCGTCGCGGCGCGCGGCTCCCACGACGACCTGCTCGCGCGGGTCCCGGGCTACCGTGTGGCCCTGGACAGCGAGCAGGGCGACGCCGGGGAGGGCGAGGGTGCGCGATCCCGCGTGGGGCAGGTCGGCGGCGCGACGCATGGCTGAGCGTCCGCCCGTGGAGCGTCCCGTGGTCGGGACGCCGTTCGCGCGCGGCGTGCTGAGCGAGGTCCACTCCGAGGAGATCGTCGACCTCACCGGCGACGGTGTGGCGGACCTGCTCGACGCGATCCTGTCGGTCGCCGCGCAGCTCGACCTGCCGTCGGTCCTCAACCGGTTCGTGCAGGTCAGCGCCGAGCTCACGGGCGCCCGGTACGCGGCGATCAACGTCCTCGACCCCACCGGCACGTCGACGACCTTCGTCTACGCGGGCGTGCCGACCGCCGTCGCCCGCATGCTCGGCACCGCACCCCACGCCCTCGGTGTGCTCGGCCAGATCCCGATCGAGGGTGCGCTGCGCCTCGACGACCTCACGCACCACCCGGCGTTCCGTGGCTTCCCGAAGGACCACCCGCCGATGGGCTCGTTCCTCGGCGCGTCCGTGCGCACGGGCGAGCGCATCTACGGCCAGCTCTACCTGTCCGAGAAGGAGGGCGGCTTCACCGACGGCGACGAGAGCACGGTCATCTCGCTCGCCGCGGCGGCCGGCGTGGCCGTCGCGAACGCGCAGCTCTACGCCGAGTCGTCGCGCCGCGAGCACTGGCTGCGCGCCGGGCAGGACATCACGACCATGCTGCTCGAGGGCATCGACGAGGAGGAGGCGCTCGAGCACATCGCCGCGACCGCCCGTGAGGTCGCGCACGCCGACACCGCGGCCCTCGCGCTGCCCGGGCTCGGCGGCCGGCTCCTCATCGAGCTCGTCGACGGGCACGACGCCGACAAGCTCATGGGCACGGTCATGCCGGAGGGCGGTCGCGCGTGGACCGTGATGACCGAGGGCAAGGGCCTGCTCACGCCGTCGCTGTCGCAGTCCCGCAGCGTCAAGGTGCCCGCGATGCGCGCGTTCGGGTCCGCGATGTACGCACCGATGCAGACGTCCGGCCGCGGCGTGGGCGTGCTCATCCTGCTGCGCCGCATCGGCGAGCCGCCGTTCGAGGACGGCGACCTCGCGACCGCCGAGTCGTTCGCCTCGCAGGCGGCCCTCGCGTACGTGCTCGCCGAGGCGCGGCACGCGCAGGACGTCGCGGCCCTGCTCGACGAGCGCGAGCGCATCGCGCGCGACCTGCACGACCTCGCGATCCAGCAGCTCTTCGCGACCGGCATGCAGCTCGAGACGGTCAAGCGTCGGGCGGCGCGCGGCGTCGACCCGAGCGAGCTGCTGAGCATCGTCGACGACGCGCTCGACAACGTCGACTCCTCCGTGCGGCAGATCCGCGAGATCGTCTACGCGCTGCGCGACCCCGACGCCGCGACGGGCCTGGTCGAGCGGCTGCGGCGCGAGGCGTCGCTCGCGCGCACCGGTCTGGGCTTCGCGCCGTCGGTCCTCCTGTCGCTCGACGGCAGCGGCCTGTCCGACGACCCGTTCGAGGAGGACCGCTTCGACGACCGTGTCGGCCAGCAGCTGACGGACGACGTCGTGGCGGTCGTGCGCGAGGGGCTCGCCAACGCGGCGCGGCACGCGCACGCGTCGTCGGTCACCGTCCGCATCTCCGTCAACGGCACGGGCCCGCTCGGGCGTGTGCTCGTCGAGGTCCAGGACGACGGCACCGGCCTGCCGGAGCGTCGCGACCGCCGCTCGGGCACCGGCAACCTGGCGTCGCGCGCCCGGCAGCACGGCGGGTCGTTCACGCTCGGCGCGTCGCCCGACGGCCGCGGCACGCTCCTGACCTGGCAGGCTCCGCTCGCCTGACGCCCACCCTGGTCGACCCGTGCCCCGCGGATCGACCAGGTCGTCAGTGCGAGCGGTCGGCGAGGCGCGCGAGGAACAGCGCCTCCCCCACGGCCAGCCGCTCGATCTCCCGCGGGTCGACGGACTCGTTCGGCGCGTGGATGAGGCACGCCGGCTCCTCGACGCCCAGCAGGACGACGGCGGCGTCCGGGAGCGTCTCGGCGAAGACGTTGCACAGGGGGATCGAGCCGCCCTGCCCCGCGGTGACGGTGGGCGCGTCGAACGCGTCCGCGAGCGCCTGCGACAGGGTCGCGAACACGGGCCCGTCGGTGCGCGCGCGGAACGGCTGCCCGACGGGCTCCGTCTCGACCGTGACGCGCGCACCCCACGGTGCGACGTCGAGCACGTGCGCGACCAGCGCGTCGCGGGCGTTGCGGGCGTCGGTCCCGGGCGGGACCCGCAGGTTGAGCCGCGCCGCGGCGCGGGGCTGCACGGCGGCGGCGGACCCCACGACGGGCGGTGCGTCGAGGCCGAGCACGGTGACCGCCGGGCGCGCCCACAGCGTGTCGGCGACGCTCGCACCGCCGAGCAGCCGGACGTCGGCGAGCACGCCCGCGTCGTGCCGGAACTGCTCGGCGTCGTAGGCGACGCCGTCCCACGTGCCGGTCGCGTCGAGCCCTCGCACGGTGGTGCCGCCCTGCGCGTCGCGGAGCGTCGCGAGGATCGCGACGAGCGCGGCGAGGGCGTCGGGCGCGGCGCCGCCGAACATCCCCGAGTGCACCTCGCCCGCCATGGTCTCGACGCGCACGACGACGTTGGTCGCGCCGCGCAGCGACACGCAGAGCGTCGGGCGTCCGAGCGTCGCGTTGCCGGTGTCCGCGACGAGCACCGCGTCGGCCGCGAAGTGCTCCGGGTGCGCACGCACGTACTCCTCGAGACCGCCGGTGCCCTGCTCCTCGGACCCCTCGATCGCGACCCGCACACCGACGGGCAGCTCGCCGAGCAGCTGCCGCAGCGCCCGCAGCGCCGTGAGGTGCGCGACGACGTTGCCCTTGCAGTCCGCGGCTCCGCGCCCGTAGAGCCGCCCGTCGCGCGGCGTGAGGGTGAACGGCGGCGACAGCCACGCCTCGTCGCGCAGCGGCGGCTGGACGTCGTAGTGCGCGTAGAGGAGCACCGTCGGCGTGCCCGCGGGGCCGGCGCGGTGCCCCAGCACGGTCGACGACCCGTCGGGCGTGGGCACGGGCCGCGCGTCGTCGATCCCCTCGGCGCGCAGCGCGTCGGCGACCCAGGCGGCGGCGCGCTCGCACTCGGCCCGCGGGAAGAGCCGGTCGTCGGCGACCGACGGGATCGCGACGAGCGCGGCGAGGTCGTCGAGCGCACGCGGCATGAGCACCGCGACGGCGCGGCGGACGTCGGCGACGGCGGGGGCGTCAGCCACTGGTCGTCGTCCCGTCGTGCACGTCGAGGGACCCGACGAAGTCGTCGTAGTCGTCGACCACGTCGGGGCAGTACGTCTCGAGCACGAGCCGGCCGGCGGTGAGCAGGTCCTGCGGGAACGCCGACGCGCGCATGCCGGGCCCGGCGGCACCGTTCTCGAGACCGGCGCGTCGCGCGGCGATCGCGAGCGCACCGTCCGGGTCGGTGCACACGATCCCGCCGTCGCTGCCGAGCACGTCGGCGACGACGTCCTGGTCGAGCGGGACGAGCCCCGCGGCGTCGAACGCGGCGACGAGCTCGGCGGCCTTGGCGTCCGCCTCGGACACGTCCTGGTTGGTCTGCCGGTTCGCGAAGCCGACGATCATGACGGCGAGCAGACCCACGAGCAGGAGCCCCCACGCGGTGTAGACGGGCCAGCGGCGCCGACCCGCCACCACCGGGCTCACGTCGCCTCCCCCGCGGTGGTGTCGACCGTCGCGGTGCGCCACGACGGCTTGCGCGACGCGTAGAACGCGAACGGCGCGACCAGACCGATGAGCAGGAGCCCGCCGCCGACGATCGCGACGTACACGAGCCCGTTGCCCGAGGAGAACTGCGCGGGCGGCACGAACCCGATGAACAGCGCCGCGAGCGACGCGACGAACCCGACGGTGCAGACGAGCGTCAACGCGGGGACCCGGTAGCCGCGCGGGTGGTCGGGTGCCCGGCGGCGCAGCTTCACCGCGGCGACGAACAGCAGCAGGTACATGATCAGGTACACCTGCGTCGTCATGACCGAGAAGATCCAGTACGCGCTCGAGACCTCCGGGATGAACGCGTAGAGCAGCGCGATGACGGTCGTGAGGAAGCCCTGCGTCACCAGGATGTTCTGCTGCACGCCGTGCACGTTGAGCCGCTGCAGGAACGGCGGCAGGTACCCCTCCTCGCGCGCGACGACGAGCAGCCCGCGCGACGGCCCGGCCAGCCAGGTGAGCATCCCGCCGAGCGACGCGGCGATGAGCATGAGCCCGACGATCGGCGTGAGCCACTGGATCGAGAAGTGCGCGAAGAACGCGTCGAACGCCTGCATGACGCCCGCCGTGAGCGACAACGCGTCGGCGGGGATGACCCAGCTGATCGCGAGCGCCGGGAGGATGAAGATCGCGAGGACCAGCCCGATCGCGAGGAACATCGACCGCGGGAACTCGCGTGACGGCTCCTTGAGGCTCGACACGTGCACAGCGTTCATCTCCATGCCGGCGTACGACAGGAAGTTGTTGACGATGAGCACGAGCGACGCGATGCCGGTCCACGCGGGCAGCAGGTGCTCGGCGTCCATGGGCGCGGCCGACGCGTTCCCCTGCCCGAGGAACACCATGCCGAGCAGCACGAGCAGCGCGCCCGGGATGAGGGTGCCGATGACGAGCCCCATCGACGACAGCCCGGCGACCGCCTTGGTGCCCTGCGACGACACCCACACGCCGGTCCAGTACAGGACGACGATGACGATCGCTGTGTAGAGCCCGTTCGACGCGAGCGCCGGGTTCACGACGTACGCGAACGTGCTCGCGACGTAGGCGAGCAGCGACGGGTAGTAGAAGAGGGTCATCGCGAACTGGCACCACACCGCGAGGAACCCGGCGGGCTTCGAGATGCCCTCCGCGACCCACCGGTACACGCCGCCGGACCACCCCGACGCGAGCTCGGCCGAGACGAGCGACGTCGGCAGCAGGAACACGATCGCCGGGACGACGTAGAGGAACACCGCCGCGAGCCCGTACACCGCCATGGTGGGCGCCGCGCGCAGGCTCGCGACGCTCGACGTCGTCATGAACGCGAGCGCGATCCAGGTGATCACGGTGGGCGGCGGCGGTCCGCCGCGTGCCGCTGCCGGTGCCCGGGTCTGCGAGTCCGCCGCCATGCGCCGCTCCCACCGTCGTGCGGGAGCGTCCTCCCCCGCCCGCTCGCGACGCTAGCGACGTGCGTCGGCGCGGTGGCTCACCCGTCGAGGGTGGTCTCGCAGGTCAGAAGGCGTCAGTGGCCCGGCTCGGCGCGCCACCCGGCGTGCTTGCGCGACGCGACCCACGCCGCGACCTGCGTGCGGCGCTGCAGGCCCATCTTGGCCAGCAGCGACGTGATGTGGTTCTTGACGGTCTTCTCGGCGACGCCCAGGCGCTCCGCGATCTCGCGGTTCGACAGGCCCTCGCCGATGAGGTCGAGCACCCGCAGCTCGCTCGGCGTGAGGTTCTCCGTCGGGTCCTCGTGACCGGCCTTGCGGCGCGTCACGGTGCGCTCGTCGAGGAGCGTCCGACCCGCGGCGACCGCGCGGATGACGTCCGTGATCTCGGCCCCGCGGACCGACTTCAGCAGGTAGGCGGCAGCGCCGGCCTCGAGCGCCGCGGCCAGGGCGTCGTCGTCGTCGAACGACGTGAGGACGATCGCGCGGGCCTCGGGCTGCGTCTCGCGCACCGTGCGCATCAGGTCGATGCCGGTGCCGTCGGGCAGCTGCAGATCGACGAGCATGACCTGCGGGCGCACGAGCCCCGCACGACGCACGCCGTCGCCCACGGACCCGGCCTCGGCGACGACGGTCATGCCGTCCGTCCGCTCGACGACCTCGGCGATCCCGCGGCGGACGACCTCGTGGTCGTCGACGATCATGACGGTGATGGGTCCCGACCTCGTCGGCTGGCTGATCGACGGCACGATGGCATCGTATCCAGGTGTGATCACGGTTCTGCTGCCCACCACGCTGGAGGACGCCCCCGCGTTTCCCGACGACGTGCGCGTCGTGCGGTACGCGCCCGACGCGCCGCCGCCCGACGACGCGCTCGACGCCCAGGTCCTCGTCGCGTGGGGCAACAGCGCCGACAACCTCCGGGCGTGCGCCGAGCGGCTGCCGGACCTGCGCTGGGTGCAGACGCTCGCCGCCGGACCGGACGCCGTGCTCGCCGCCGGGTTCGGGCCCGACGTCGCCGTGACGTCGGGCCGTGGCCTGCACGACGGTCCCGTCGCGGAGCACACGCTCGCGCTCGTGCTGGCCGTCGTGCGTCGCCTCCCCGACCTGGTCCGCGCGCAGGCCGAGCACCGGTGGGCCGCCGACCTCGGCGGCGTGCAGCCGGTCCGGCCGCGCGACGCGCTGCGCACCCTCGACGGCGCCCGCGTGGCGGTCTGGGGCTTCGGCTCGATCGCCGGCCGCCTCGCACCGCTGCTCACGGCCCTCGGAGCCGAGGTCACGGGGGTCGCGACGCGGGCCGGTGAACGGCACGGCTTCCCCGTCGTCACCGTCGACGCGCTGCCCGACCTGCTCCCCCGCACCGATCTGCTCGTGAGCCTGCTGCCCGCGACCGACGTGACGCGGCACGCCGTCGACGCGCACGTGCTGGGACTGCTGCCCGCGCACGCGTGGGTCGTCAACGTCGGCCGGGGCGCGACGCTCGACGAGGACGCCCTGCTCGACGCCGTCCGGTCCGGTCGGCTCGCGGGCGCCGCGCTCGACGTGTTCGAGGAGGAGCCGCTGCCTGCGACGTCACCGCTGTGGGACGAGCCGCGGATCCTGGTGAGCCCGCACGCGGCCGGCGGACGACCCGTCGGTGCGGCCGCGCTCGTCGCGGAGAACTACGCCGCGTTCGCGGCCGGGCGTCCGCTGCGCAACGTCGTCGAGCGCTGAGTCACCGCTCGCCGCACGATGCCGCCGAGCGCCGAGTCACGCGCGACGCCGGAGCGGCGTGGACCCGCGCGGCGTCACCAGCGGCCGTTGCGGGGACGCGGCTGGCAGCGCGGGCACGTGTACGACGAGCGGTTCATGAACTCGTCGCGCCGCACGGGCGCTCCGCAGCGCGGGCACGGCCGCCCCTCCTGCCCGTACACGGCGAGCGACCGGTCGAAGTAGCCCGACGCCCCATTGACGTTGACGTACAGGGCGTCGAAGCTCGTGCCGCCCTGCGCGAGCGCCTGCGTCATGACCTCGTGCGCGCCGTCGAGCGCGCGCTCGACCTCAGCCCGGCGCAGCGTGTCCGTCGCACGCGCGTAGTGCAGCCGGGCCCGCCACAGGCCCTCGTCGGCGTAGATGTTGCCGACACCCGAGATGAGCGTCTGGTCGAGCAGCGCGCGCTTGACCCCGGTGCGGCGGGCGCGGACGGCCTCGGCGAGGCGCGCGCGGTCGAGCGCGGGGTCCAGCAGGTCACGGGCGATGTGCGCGACGGGCTCGGGCACCGCGGCGCGGTCCGAGCCGAGGCCGCCGGGCGCACCGTCGGGTGTCGGCACGAGGTCCGGGACGCTGAGGTGGCCGAACGTCCGCTGGTCGACGAAGTCGAGCGCCGAACCGTCGTCAAACCCGAGCCGCACGCGCAGGTGCGGGTGGCGGGCTGCCTCGTCGAGGCTCGCGGCGTCGCGCACGAGCAGCTGCCCGCTCATGCCGAGGTGCGCCAGCAGCGCGTCGTCCTCGCCGTCGAGCAGCAGCCACAGGAACTTGCCGCGCCGCACCGCCGCGTCCAGCCGCCGGCCCGTGAGCCGCCCGCCGAAGTCGAGGGGGCCGGCGACGTGCCGCCGCACGCTGTAGTCGCGATGGACCTCGACACCCGTGATCGTCCGGCCCAGCACGTGGCGTGCGAGCCCGTCGCGGACGGTCTCGACCTCGGGGAGCTCCGGCACGCGGCTCAGCCCTCGACGGACGCGTCCGCGGTGGCGACGACGGGGTCGTCGGCCGGGGCGGGCACGTCCCCCGTGGGGCCGTCGGGTCCGCCGTCGGCGGCCGGCCTGAGCGCGGCCAGCGCCTCCAGGGTGCGGTAGGCGTCCTCGGCGGCGTGCTGCTCGGCGAGCTTCTTCGCCGGTCCGGTGCCGGAGCCGCGCGCCTCGCCCGCGAGGACGGCGCGCGCCGTGAAGGTCCGGGCGTGGTCGGGGCCCTCGCCGACGACCTCGTACGACGGCGCCCCGAGGCCCAGCGCGGCGGACAGCTCCTGCAGCGACGTCTTCCAGTCGAGCCCCGCACCGAGGCCCGCGGCGGCGTCGAGCGTCGGGCCGACGAACCGGTCGACGACCGTGCGGGCCGTCTCGAGCCCGTGCGACAGGTACACCGCGCCGAAGATCGCCTCGAGCGTGTCGGACAGGATCGAGTCCTTGTCCGCCCCGCCGGTCGCGAGCTCGCCCTTGCCGAGCAGCACGAACGCGCCCAGGTCCAGGTCACGCGCGACACCCGCGAGCGCCCGCTGCGAGACGGTCGCGGCCCGCATCTTCGCGAGCGCGCCCTCGGGCTGGTCGGGGTGGCGGCGGTAGAGCGACTCGGTCACGACGAGACCGAGCACGGTGTCGCCGAGGAACTCGAGCCGCTCGTTCGTCGGGATGCCGCCCGCCTCGTGCGCGAACGAGCGGTGGGTCAGCGCCAGCACGAGAAGCTCGGGGTCCAGGTGGACCCCGAGCTTCTCGATGAGCCTGTCGGCCGCGGCACTCATCCCGGTCACAGGGCGGTCAGGTGCGTCACGGCGACGAGCGAGGGTGTCAGCGGGCCTCGTGCTCGCTGCGCACGGCCTCGGCGTAGCGACGGCCGTTGTACGCACCGCACGACGGGCACGCGGCGTGCGACAGCTTGTCCGCCTTGCAGACGGGGCACGAGGTCAGCGTCGCGGCAGTGGTCTTCCACTGCGACCGACGCGCACGGGTGTTGCTGCGCGACATCTTGCGCTTCGGAACCGCCACGGCTAGCTCTCTTTCGTCTCGTCGACCTTGCTCGACAGGCCGCTCAGGGCGGACCAGCGAGGGTCAAGCGTCTCATGCGAATGGTCAGGGTCGTCCGCCAGGCGAGCTCCGCACTCGGAGCACAGACCCGGGCAGTCGGGGCGGCACAGCGGCTGGAACGGCAGAGCCGGCACCACCACGTCCCGCAGCGCGGGCTCGAGGTCGATCAGATCGCCCTCCAGCTCACGCACGTCCTCGTCCTCGTCGCCCTCCTCGACCGCAGCGGCGGCGCGCTCGGGGTAGACGTAGAGCTCCTGGAGGCTGACGTCGACGTCCTCGACGACCTCTTCCAGGCAGCGCACGCACTCCCCGACCGCCCGGCCACGGACGGATCCGGAGACCAGGACTCCCTCCATGACCGCCTCGAGCCGGAGGTCCAGCTCGATGTCGGTACCAGGACGGATGCCGATCACGTCGGTCCCGAGATCCTCCGGGGCACCGACCGTGAGCTGCACGGTCCGCGTCGATCCCGGACGTCGGCCGAGCTCATGCGTGTCGAGCACGAACGGCGAACGGGGATCGAGGTGAACAGGGCGCTGCACGGCCGAAGGTCCCCTCGTCTTGGATCTCGGTCCACGCCACGACCGGCAGGACCAACCGCCAACTCTACGACACGCGACCGGGCGCTCCCAAATCAGCCCGACCTGGCCCGACGGCACCGGTCGGACGGCTGCTCGCCCGGTGGGCCGAGCGGCCAGCCGGCCGGCGCACGACCGCTCAGAGGACGGAGCCCTCCGACCGGTCGTCCACGCCACCGTCCAGGCGGTCCGCGAGCTTCGCACGACCCGCCTGCACCTGGCTCAGCACCTTGCCGAGGTCGATCTCGAAGTCCGCCAGCCGGCGGTCGCAGTAGTCGTCCGCGTCCCGCCGCAGGACCGTCGCCGACTCCTCGGCCTCCCGCACGATCTGCTGCGCCCGCTCGCGGGCCGCCACGACCACGGCCTCCGAGTCGACGAGCTCGTCCGCGCGCTGCCGCGCCTCGGCGATGATGCGGTCCGCCTGCGCCCGCGCCTCGCCCCGTGCGGCGTCCGCGTCCGCGAGCACCTGGTCCGCGCGCGTGAGCTGCGTGGGCAGCACGTCGCGCGCCTGGTCGAGCAGGTCCAGCAGCTCCGCGCGGTTCACGAGCACGGACGACGACATGGGCATGGCCCGGGCCTGCGTCACCGCCGCCGCGATCGCGTCCAGCACGCCCGTGAGGCCCTCGGGCCGGGTCGTCGCGTCCTCGTCGGTCATCGTGCACTCCCTCCCGTCCGCGCGAGCGCCGCGCGCACCGCCTCACCGACCTCGGCCGGCACCAGGCCGTCGATCGGCCCGCCGAACCGGGCCACGTCCTTCACCAGCGACGACGCCACGTGGGCGAGCGCCGGGTCGCCGACCACGAACACCGTCTCGACGCCCGACAGGTGCCGGTTCATGAGCGCCATGGGCAGCTCCGCGTCGAAGTCCGCGCCGCTGCGCAGGCCCTTCACGACCGCCGACGCACCCTGCTCCTGCACGAAGTCCGCGAGCAGGCCGTCGACCGCCTCGACCCGCACGCCGTCGAGGTCCGCGAGCGCCGCGCGGGCCAGCGCGACGCGCTCGTCGGCGGTCAGGAGCGGCGTCTTCGACGAGTTGCGCGCCACGGCGACGACGACCTCGTCGAACATCGTCCGCGCACGCCGCACCACGTCCACGTGGCCGAGGGTGAGGGGGTCGAAGGATCCCGGGCAGACGGCTGTGGTCACCCGGCCAGGGTAGGCGAACGGCCCGCGCGCGCCCGTCGGACGCGGCCGGTTCAGTCCTCGTCCACGCGCGGCGCGAGCCCGTCCGCCGCGGCGCGCGTGCCCGCGGCGGCGTCGGGGCCCGCGGTATCGCTCGGGTCCGTCGCGGCAGGCGTCCGCTCGCCGAACCAGACGACGGTCTCGCCGTAGACGCGACGCTCGACGCCCTCCCACCCGGCGGGCCACGTCGGCTCGGGCGAGCGGCTCGAGCGCTCGACGGCGAGCACGCCGTCGTCGGCGACGGCCGGTGCGACGTCCGCCAGCACCTTGCCGAGGTCGGGCTCCGCGACGTCGTAGGGCGGGTCGACGAGGACGAGGTCCCACGGGGCGACGGGCCGGCGCTGGACGAACTTCTCCGCCCGCTCGGCGGCCACGGTGACGTCGCGGAGGCCGAGCGTCGCGACGTTCCGCCGGCACACCTCGGCGGCGTCGCGCGACGACTCCACCAGTGTCACGGCCACCGCGCCGCGGCTGGCGGCCTCCAGCCCGAGCGCACCCGAGCCGGCGTACAGGTCGAGCACGCGTGCGCCCGACACGACGCCCAGGTGCTCGAGCCGGGAGAACAGCGCTTCGCGGACGCGCTCGCTCGTCGGCCGCGTGCCGCGGCGCGGCACCTGGAGCGTGCGGCCGCCGGCGGCCCCGGCGACGATGCGCGTCACCGGCGCGCCCCGGGCTTCTCGGGCGGGTTCTCCTGCGCGTCCATGATCCGCTCCATGAGCGGTCGGGTCTCGACCGACGACGCGACGAGCACCGCGATCACGGAGAACAGCACCTGCGCGGCGAGGAACACGGGCCCGGTCCGGCCGACGAGGATCGCGATCCACACGGGCAGCAGGCCGAGCACGACGACGTCGGGCCCGCGCGCGAGCACCGCGGCGACACCGCCCGGCAGGGCACCCATGGGCGTCGAGACGAGCGGTCCCGACCAGTCCGGGGCCGAGCGGTACGCGGCCCGGACGGCCGCGGCGGCCCAGACCGGCGTCGCGGCGACCGCGAGGGCGAGCCACCCGACGAGCCGGTCGGCCCACAGGCCGACGGCCGCGAACGCCAGGAGCGACCACGCGAGCATCGCGACGCCGGGCACGACCATGCGCAGCCGCCGGACCGTCTTCGCCTCGAGCGGCAGGAGCCGGTCGAGGACGGGGGCCATCTCGGCGCGTCGCGCGCCCTCCCCGGTGGCGCTCGCGGCGGCGTAGCCGGAGAGCAGCACGGCCATGAGGACGCCGAACGGGGACGCGAGCTGCGGGACGACCACGACGATCGCCGGCACGAGCGCCGCGACGAGGAGCTGCACGAGGTGCCGGGTCGAGCGCCGCAGCACGACGAGGTCGGCGGTGACGAGCGCGGACGCGGCACCTCGGACGGTCCGCAGCCGGCTGACGCGACGACGCGCGGACGGCAGCGCGCCGTCGGTGAGCGCGCGCCCCAGCTCGCGCGAGTCGAGCGAGACGACCGCGCCGACCGCCTGGGCCGCGACCGAGCCGCTCTCCCGCAGGGACCGCTCCGGGATGTGCGCCAGGCGGCGGTCGACGAGCACGCCGAGCCCCACGACGAGCACCGCGAGCACCGCGACGACGGGCCAGCCGGGCGCGGGCGGCGGCAGCTGGACATCGGTGACGAGCAGGACGGCGGCCGCCGCGAGCGCCGCGACCGCGACGAGGTCGCCCGTGAGCGCGAGTGTGCGGCGCGCGGTGCCCGTGGTCTGCGCGGCTGCGGCGACCAGGACGACGGCGGCGGCCGCGAACGCGGCGGCGACGGTGACCCGGCTCACGGTGCCGCCGGACTCGGCCAGCAGCCCTGCGTCGAGCACCGCGACCAGCACACCGCCCACGAGCCCGGCCACGACGGGCAGGCGCAGCGACGCGGGGCGCAGCAGGCCCCGCCGGTCGACGGGCAGACCCAGCCACCACGCCGCCTCCGCGCCACCGGCCCCGACGGGCCCGAGGCGACCCGCGACCGACAGCAGCGCCCCGGCGCCCGCGACGAGCACGACCGCGACGAGGGTCGACAGGTCGAGCGCCCAGCCTGTGACCACGTGCGACGCCGGGTGCACCTCGAGCCGGAGGGTGCGCGCCGCGCCGAGGGCGACGAGCACGCCGACGCCGACCGCGATCACGGCGTAGTAGACGTCGGACAGGACCGAGCCGAGATTCGCGCCGCCGCGCGCGTTGCCTGCGTGCGCGGTGTACCGGCGGATGGCGCGCGCGGACGGGACCTCGCCGACGTCGGAGGGCGCGACCGCCGCCTCGTCGCTCACGGGTTCTCCCGGCTGATGACGCGGGCCGCCTCGGCCGGGTCCACCACGCGGCTGACGTCGTCCGACACGACCACGGCACGGTCGGCGACCGCGCGCACCAGGTCGGGGTCGTGCGTGGCGAGCAGCACCGCGCCGCCGTCGCGCTTCTCGACGTTCAGGCGGTCGGCCAACCGGTCGCGCATCGCGCGGTCGAGGCGCTGCTCGGGCTCGTCGAGCACCAGCAGCGATCGTGGACGCGCGAACCCGGCGGCGAGGAGCAGCCGCCGGCGCTGGCCCGAGGACAGCGCGACGGGCAGCGCGCGACGGTGGTCGGAGAGCCCGAACTCGTCGAGCAGCGTGTCGACGACGCCGTCGGCACCGAGCACGCCGTGGCCGCGCGCGGTGAGGTACAGGTGCTCCGCGACGGTGAGCGCCGGGAAGTACGCGTCGTCGTCGAGCACCGCCGCGACCCGGGTGCGGAAGAGCACGTCGCGCTCGTCGACCGGGTCGCCGAACACGCGCAGCGTGCCCTGCGCCGGCGTGAGCAGACCGAGGATCGTCTTGAGCACCGTCGACTTGCCCGAGCCGTTGGCGCCGACCAGCGCGACCGCCTTCCCGGGGGCGAGGGTGAAGCTGACCGGCGCGCACACGGGTGCCCCGCCGTAGCCGACTACCAGGTCCTGGGCGCGCACGACGGGCTTCGACACGCCCGCCAGGGTAGACCGCCCGCCCGTGCACGCCGCACCGCCCGTGGTCGGCGCCGTCGTCCACGGTGGAACGTCCGCTCAGGCGCGGTCGAGGAACTCCTCGCGGTCCCCCGCGAGCAGCGCGCGGATCGCGTCGTCCAGCGGGGGCCACGACGTGAGGTCCGGGTCGCGCTCGACCAGCGCGCGCGCGTCCTGGCGCGCCTGCTCGATCACGTCACCGTCACGCGTGACGCGCAGGAGACGCAGCGACGAGGACCCGCCCCACTGGGACGCGCCGAGCACGTCGCCCTCGCCGCGCTGCTCGAGGTCGAAGCTCGCGAGGGCGAACCCGTCGGACGTGCGCGCG
Organism: Cellulomonas sp. H30R-01; assembly: GCF_010119915.1. Lineage (NCBI taxonomy): Bacteria > Bacillati > Actinomycetota > Actinomycetes > Micrococcales > Cellulomonadaceae > Cellulomonas > Cellulomonas sp. H30R-01. Next base: position 2,115,327 of record NZ_CP048210.1, read on the forward strand.
AGCGTGTCCACGCGCTCCGCCGCAGGGGTCCCGGGCTCGGCGGTCGAGACGAGCAGGCAGACACCAGGAGCGGCGCCGCGCCCGATCCGGCCGCGCAGCTGGTGCAGCTGCGACACGCCGAACCTGTCGGCGTCGAGGATCACCATGACCGTCGCCTCGGGGACGTCGACGCCGACCTCGACGACCGTCGTCGACACGAGGACCGGTACTCGCCCCGACGCGAAGTCGGCGAGCGCGCGGTCCTTCTCGTCGGGCGGCATGCGCCCGTGCAGCACGCCGACCCCGAGCCCGGACAGCGCGGGCTCCTCGGCGAGCTCGGCGGCGACCTCGAGCACGGCGCGCAGCGGCCGCCGCGGGACGGTCGGCCCGGCGTCGTCCTCGGGCGCGTCCTCGCGGACGAGGTCCGCGTCGTCGGCGCCCTGGTCGTCGTCGCCGTCGATGCGCGGGCACACGACGTACGCGCGGCCGCCCTTGTCGACCTCCTCGCGCACGCGCGCCCAGGTGCGCGACATCCACACGGGGTTGTCGGCGGGGACGACGTGCGTCACGACGCCGCTGCGACCCGCGGGCACCTCGCGGAGCACCGACGTCTCGAGGTCGCCGAACACGGTCATCGCGACGGTCCGCGGGATGGGCGTGGCCGTCATGACGAGCAGGTGCGGGCTGGTGGACGCCTTGGCCCGCAGCGTGTCCCGCTGCTCGACGCCGAACTTGTGCTGCTCGTCGACGACGACGAGCCCGAGGTCGGCGAACTGCACGGTCGCCGACAGCAGCGCGTGGGTCCCGACGACGATCCCCGCGGCACCGCTCGCCGCGTCGAGCAGCGCGGCCTTGCGGGCCGCGGTCGACTGCGACCCGGTGAGCAGCACGACGCGCGTGGCGGTGTCGGCGCCGCCGAGCATGCCGCCCTCCGCGAGGTCGCCGAGCAGCGCGCGCAGCGACCGGGCGTGCTGTGCGGCGAGCACCTCGGTCGGCGCGAGCAGCGCGGCCTGGCCGCCTCCGTCGACGACCTGGAGCATCGCGCGCAGCGCGACGAGCGTCTTGCCGGACCCGACCTCGCCCTGCAGCAGCCGCTGCATGGGCACGGGTCGCGCGAGCTCGGCGGCGATCGTCTCCCCGACCTCACGCTGCCCGGCGGTGAGCGTGAACGGCAGCCGCGCGTCGAACGCCGCGCGCAGGCCGTCGCTCACCGGGGGTCGTGCGGTCGCGGGCTCGGCGGCGGCGCGCGCACGTCGGCGCGCCAGCTCGGCCTGCAGGACGAACGCCTCCTCGTAGCGCAGCCGGTCGCGCGCGGTCTGCCAGTCGGCCGCGGTGTGCGGCTCGTGGAGGTCGCGCAGCGTGCGGTGCAGGTCGGCGAGCCCGCGCTCCTCGCGCAGCCCGGGCGGGACCGGGTCGACGACGTCCTCGTCCCGCAGCGTGCCGAGGACCGTGCGGACGGCGGCCGCGATCTTCGTCGTGTCGAGCCCCGACCCGGCCCGGTAGACGGGCCGCGGCCACGAGGCGCGCTCGACGGCGACCCGCTCGCCCTCGCCGTCGTCGTCGAACATCTCGTACGTCGGGTGCGCGAGCTGCAGGTGCCCGCCGAACGCGGAGATCTGCCCGGTGAACAGCCCGCGCCGCCCGGGGACCAGCAGGCGCTCGTGGTGCCGCGCCCCGCCGAAGAAGATGAGCTGCAGCTCGGCGCGACCGTCGGTGATCCGCACCTCGAGCCGCGACGCGTTCGTCGACCGCGCCCGGCGCACGACGGCCTGCCGCACGTCCGCGACGACCGTCACGGTGTCCCCGACGCGCAGGCTGGCGATGTCGGTGAGCGTCCCGGGGTCGGCGTACCGGAACGGGTAGTGCCGCAGCAGGTCGCCGACGGTCCGCATCCCGAGCGCCGCGAACGGCTTGCCGGCGCGCGGTGCGACCGACGTCACCGGGGAGTCCAGGTACCCGCCGCGCGGCTCGACGCCGTCGACGTACCGGACCCCTCCCTGACCGCCCTGCACCCGCCGTGCCATCAGTCCACCCCCACCCAGAACGCCGCCCCGCTCCGGGTCGGCCCCACGACGACCGGCTCGAGCCCGCGCGCCGCGGCCGCTGCGTGGACGTGAGCGGTCGTCGCGTCGTCGAGCGGGTCGCGGTGGAGCACGGTGAGGCTCTCGCCGCCCGGCCCGGTCAGCACGTCGTCGACGGCCGCGGGCAGCGCGGACGCCTCGTCGACGCGGACGACCCGCAGCCGGCCCAGCGCGCGGACCGCGTCGTGCACCGCGGCCGCGGTCCCGGACGACGACGCGGACGACGCGAACGCGAGGGTCGCGACGACCACGCGCAGCTCGTCGTCCGCGTCGAGCACCTCGACGACCGGGCCGGGCCGGTCCGCGAGCGCCTCCGCCCCGACGACGCCCCCGGGCAGGAGCGCGACGTCGGACGCTCCCGTGTCGGCGACCGCCCGCGCGACGTGCGTCGCGGTGACGGGCGTGTCCGGCACGACGAGCACGACCGCACCCGCGGCCGCGTACCAGGCGGCCAGGGCCGGGGCGGCGGTGCACGCGACGAGGCCCCAGCGGGCCTCGGGCTCCGCGTCGAGGGTCTGCCCGTGCGGGGCGTCGACGAGCCGCACGACGGCCTGCTCGCGCGCACCGAGCGCCGCCGCGTCGATGGCGGCCGCCGGGTCGTCGGTGTGCACGTGCACGTGCCAGACGCCGTCCCCGCCGACGACCGCGACCGAGTCGCCGACCTCCGTCAGCCGTGCCTGCAACGGGCCGGCCAGGTCCGCGTCGGCGTCCGCGCGCACGACCAGCATGACCTCGAAGGCCCCGCTCCCCTCGTGGTCCGCGTGCGCGTGGTGCTCGACGGGCGGCAGCCAGGGCGCGGGCGTCGTCGGCTCGGGCGTCCCGGTCATCGCGCGGTGCAGCGCGTCGAGCACCACCAGGAGCGCACACGCCCCGGCGTCGGGGACGTGCTCACGCCGCAGGACCGGGTGCTCGGCGCTGATGAGCTCCAGCGCGGCGCGCGCGTCGTCGAGCACGGTGCCGAGCACCGTCGCGGCGGGGAGGCGCGGGTCGAGGGACGCGGCCCTCGCGGCGACCGTGTCGGCCAGCGTGAGGACCGTCCCCTCGGACGGCTCGGCGACCGCGGCCCGCGCCGCGGTGGCCGCGGACGCGAGCGCCCGGACGACGTCCGGGGCGGGCTCGTCACGCCCGGCGACGTGCGGCGGTGCCGGCTTCGCGGGGCCCGGGACGGCCAGGGCGGTCGACGCCGCCGGCGCGGCCAGGGCCGCCGGGGCCGCGAGCAGCGGCACCGACGGGTCCGACGGCGCGGCACCCGCCAGACTGTCGGCGAAGCCCGCCAGGTACTGGCTGAGGATGACCCCGGAGTTGCCGCGCGCGGCGAGCAGCGCGCCGCGCGCGAACGCGCGCGCCACGGCGAGCGTGTCGGTCCCGGCGGGCAGCGCCGCGACGGCCTCGGCTCCCCCGGTGATCGTCAGCAGCGCGTTCGTGCCGGTGTCGGCGTCCGCGACCGGGAAGACGTTGACCGCGTCGACGGCGGGCCGCGCGAGCGCGAGCGCCGTCCGGGCCCCGCCGGCCCAGGCGCGCAGCACGTCGGCGTCGAGCACGTCCATCCCTCCGGTCACCGCCCGGGCGTCGGTCCGAGGCGCACGCGCGCGCCGGCGGCGGGCGGCCCGAGGTCCCGCTGCTGGTGCCCCACCCTGCCGCATCGCACCCACATTTGGGTCGCCTGCGGGCCATGGGCTAGTCTTGACCGGTTGCCCGACGACTCGGGCACAGGTGACGCGCGGGCCACACCGGCCCGTCGACCCCGATCCGGTCGCCCCCAGGCCCGGTGACGGACGCGTCCCGACAACCGACTTCGTCGCGGTCCCCGCGACGTGCCCGCATCGGTCCCGACTCGTCGGGGCCGGGACCGACCGCAAGAACACAGGAGAAGATCGTGGCTGCCAACTGCGACGTCTGCGCCAAGGGCCCGAGCTTCGGGCACAGCATCTCGCACTCGCACGTGCGCACGAAGCGCCGCTGGAACCCCAACATCCAGCGCGTCCGCGCCGTCGTCGCGGGCACCCCGAAGCGCCTCAACGTGTGCACCTCGTGCCTCAAGGCCGGCAAGGTCCAGCGCGCCGTCTGACGCCGCCGCACCACCGGTCGCAAGGCCCGCGAGGCAATCGCCTCGCGGGCCTTCGCCATGCCCGGACCATGTGGCAGGGTGACGTCATGATGGAGCAGCTCGACGAGGTGACCGTCCGCGCCGCCGGAGCCGCCGACGCCGCTGCCATCGCGGCCGTCCACGTCCGGTCCTGGCAGGAGGCGTACGCGGGCATCGTCCCGGCCGACTACCTCGCGAGCCTCGACGTCGACGCCCGCGCGCGAGACTGGCAGGGCTACCTCGCGCACGGCGCCGAGGACCGCGTGCGGACCTGGGTCGCCGAGGCCGGCGGGCAGATCATCGGCTTCATCTCCGTCGGTCCGGCCCGCGACGAGGACGCGAACCGCGGCGACCGCGAGATCTACTCCATCTACCTCGACCCCGGCACGTGGGGCCACGGCGTCGCGCGGGACCTCATGCGCACCGTGCTGTCCGAGGTGGGCGACCGCACGCGCGTCTCGCTGTGGGTGCTGGCCGCGAACGAGCGAGCCCGCCACTTCTACCGCCGGCACGGGTTCCAGGCCGACGGCGTCGAGCGCTACGACGACGTCGGCGGCGCCGAGCTCCTCGAGGTCCGGTACCGCCGCAACTGACGTCCCGGGGCGCCCCTCGACCCTACCGACAGCGCCGGGACCGGGTGCAGCACCTGCCGCCGTCAGGACCCGGGTGCAGAGCCTGCCGCGGTCGGGACCGGGTGCAGCACCTGCCGCCGTCAGGACCCGGGTGCAGAGCCTGCCGCGGCGGCTTCCGTCGCGGCTCACCCACGGCGTCCGCGGACCGCTCCGTCGGGCGCCTCAGCCCGCGAAGTGGTCCCAGCCCGGCGCGACGTCCGGCACCCGCCCGCCGACCAGCACCCGCGGCCCGTCACCGGTGCCGCCGGCGGCGCGCACGACGCCGATCCGCCGGAACGGCGCGGGAGGCTCGACGTCCGGCGGGAACGTCGCGAGCAGCCCGTGGTCCTCGCCGCCGCCCAGCACCCACGCGAGCGGGTCGACGCCCAGCCGCTCGGCCGTCGCGCGCACGCGCGCGACGTCACGCGCCAGCCCGTCCGGGCCGGCGGTCGACGGGTCGTCGAGGTCGACGAGCACGCCGCTCGCACGTGCGAGCCTTCCGGCGTCGCGCAGCAGCCCGTCGGACACGTCCAGCATCGCGGTCGCCCCGGCGGTCGCGGCGAGCGGTCCCGCGCGCAGCGGCGACGACGGCCGCCGGAACGCCGTGACCGCGTCGGGATCGACGTCGGGCCGGTCGGCGGCCAGGGCGGCCCACCCCGCGGCGGACGTCCCGCACGCACCCGCGTGGGCCACGACGTCGCCGGGACGCGCGCCGGACCGCAGGACCGGTGCACGGCCCTCGAGATCGCCGTGCGCGGTCACGGACACGACGACCAGCGGACCGCCGGAGAGATCCCCACCCACGACGTCCACGCCGTGCAGCCGGCACGCGTCGCCGAACCCGCGCGCGAGGCCCTCGACCCAGTCCGCCGGCAGGTCGCCGGGCACGACGAGCGCGACGACCAGGCTCGTCGGCACGGCGCCCATCGACGCGACGTCCGCGAGGTTCTGCACCGCGGCACGGTGCCCGACGTCGTCACCCGTGGACCACGCACGGCGGAAGTGCCGGTCCTCGACGAGCACGTCGGTCGTCACGACGAAGCGGCCGTCCGGCGCGGTCACGACGGCCGCGTCGTCGCCCGGCCCCACGAGCGTGCGGGGACCCCGCGGCAGGTGCGGGAAGATGCGGGCGAGCAGCCCGTCCTCGGACAGGTCGGCGACGCGCGGGCCTGGCTGGTCGGTCACGCCGCCACGCTAGACGCCCGCGCGGCGCACCCGCGCACCGCACCGGGCGTGGTGTGGATCACGCTCGGGACGACCCGGGCGTCGCGACGCCGCCGCGGTCGGACGGCGGGCGGGAGCGGTCCACGGCGCGGGTTACCGTGGCGTGTGCTCTCGACCCGATCCCGTCTGCGCGCGACCGTGGCCGTCGCGGCGCTCCTCGCCCTCGGCGGCTGCGCGCAGGCCGTGCCGGTGACGGTCGCGCCGCACGCCACCGATCCCGTGTGCGCGGACGTCGTGCTCTCGACGCCCGACACGCTCGGCGACGACCTGGAGCGCGTCGACACGACGAGCCAGGCGACCACGGCGTGGGGCGACCCGCACGCCGCGGTCGTGCTGCGGTGCGGCGTCGAGCCGCTGGGCCCCACGACGGACCGGTGCGTGACGGTCGAGGCGCCCGACGGCACGTCCGTCGACTGGGTCGTCGTCGCGGACGACCCGCAGGACGAGCAGGGTTCGGACTGGACGTTCACGACCTACGGCCGCGTCCCGGCGGTCGAGGTGCGGGTGCCGGCCGAGGTCGCCGCGACGACGAGCAGCACGTCCTTCGTCGACGTGCTGGGCCCGGCGGTCGCGCAGGCCGCGGTCGAGCGCTCCTGCGTCGGCCTCACCGGCTAGGCGTCGGCCTCACCGGCCAGGCGTCGGCCTGGCCAGGCGTCGGCCTGACCGGCCAGGCGTCGGCCTGGCCAGGCGTCGGCCTGGCCAGGCGTCGGCCTGACCGGCCGAGGCGTCGGCCGCACGGCTGGTCGCCGCGTCGTGGGCGACCCTCGTCAGCGCAGACCGGTCGGGCGCGCCAGCGCGAGCTGCACGAGCTCGTCGACCAGCTCCGGGTACGTCACGCCCGACGCCTCCCACATGCGCGGGTACATCGAGTACGGCGTGAAGCCCGGCATGGTGTTGATCTCGTTGACCACGACCTCGCCGTCGGGCGTGACGAACACGTCGACGCGCGCGATGCCCTCGCACCCGATGGCCTCGAACGTGCGCACCGCCGCGTCGCGCACCCGGGCGACGACGTCGTCGGGCAGGTCGGCCGGGCACGACAGCGTCACGCCGCCCTCGTCGAGGTACTTCGCCTCGAAGTCGTAGAAGGTGTGCCGGGGGTCGGTGACGACGATCTCGCCCGGCAGGGACGCGCGCGCCCGCTGCCCGTCGCGCCCGCCGATGACGCCGCACTCGACCTCGCGCCCGACGATGCCCGCCTCGACGACGACCTTGGGGTCGTGCTCGCGCGCGGTCGCGAGCGCCGCCGGGAGGTCGGCGAGGTCGTCGACGCGCGTGATGCCGAGGCTGGACCCGGCGCGCGCGGGCTTGACGAACAGCGGCAGGCCGAGCGCCTCGACCCGCTGCGCGACGCCCTCGGGGTCGCGGTCCTGCTCGCCCGGGAGGATCACCGTGAACGGCCCGACGGGCAGGCCGTGGCCCGCGAGGACGAGCTTCATCATGTGCTTGTCCATGCCGACGGCCGACGCGAGCACACCCGCGCCGACGTACCGCACGTCGGCGAGCTCGAGCATCCCCTGCAGCGTGCCGTCCTCGCCGAAGGGACCGTGCAGCAGCGGGAAGACGACGTCGACGGCGCCCAGCGTGCGCGGCAGCGCACCCGCCTCGAGCACCTGCACGTCGCGGTCGTCGGTCGCCTGCGGCAGCAGCACGTGCGCGGCGGTGTCCTCGACCTGAGGCAGCCGGCCGTCGCGGATCGCCCAGCGGTCCGGGTCGTCCTCGGCGAGCACCCAGCGACCGGTCGGCGTGATGCCCACCGCGACGACGTCGTAGCGGTCGCGGTCGAGCGCCCGGAGGACACCGCCGGCGGTCGCGCAGCTGATCGCGTGCTCGCCCGAGCGGCCGCCGAACAGCACCATGACGCGCGGCCGCGCGCTCGTGCCGTCCTGCGCGGAGCCGGCGGTGGGGGTGGGTGACGGGGGCGCGGTGTCGTTCATCGCGCCCGACCCTACCGGGCGCGGGCCGCCGCTCCGGACGGTCCGGACCGGTCCCCCGACGGGCGCGTACCGTGGCGCCATGCCCGACGGTCTGCCCCAGTCCCCCGCCACGCTCGTCGTCAGCTCCGGCCGCCCGGCCCGCACGCAGGCCGCTCCGGTGAACCCGCCGATCGTCCTGTCCTCGACGTACGTCTCGCAGGGCGAGGTGCCTGACGGCGAGCTGTTCTACGCGCGGGCGGACACCGAGACGTGGCACCCGTTCGAGCAGACGCTCGGCGCGCTCGAGCGCTCGACGCGGCCGGCCCTGCTGTTCGGGTCGGGCATGGCGGCGATCGCGGCGGCGCTGTCCCTCGTGCCGCCCGGCGGGCGGGTCGTCGCGCCGCGGCACGCGTACAACGTCACGCTCGTGCACGCGCAGGACCTCGCCGCGCGCTCGGGCCTCGAGGTCGTCCCGGTCGACATCGACGACACGGACGCGGTGGTCGCGGCCGTCCAGGGCGACGGGACGCCCGCCGCGATGCTGTGGGTCGAGTCGCCGACCAACCCGATGCTCGAGGTCGCCGACCTGCCCGCGCTCGTCGACGCGGCTCACGCCGTGGGCGCGCTCGTCGCGGTCGACAACACGTTCGCGACACCGCTGGGCCAGCGTCCGCTGACGCTCGGTGCCGACGTCGTCGTCCACTCGGTGACGAAGTACCTCGCCGGGCACTCCGACGTCGTGCTCGGGGCCGCGCTCGCCGACGACCCCGCGGTGCACGCCGCGCTGCGCCGGCACCGCACCGTCCACGGCGCGATCGCGGGCCCCACGGAGGCGTGGCTGGCCCTGCGCGGGCTGCGGACCCTGGCGCTCCGCGTCGAGCGGTCGCAGGCCAACGCGGCCGAGATCGCCCGCCGCCTCGCCGCGCACCCGGGCGTCGCGCAGGTGCGCCACCCGAGCCTCCCCGAGGACCCCGGGCACGCGCGGGCCGCGGCGCAGATGGACGGGTTCGGCTCGATCATCGGCCTGCGACCGCGCGGCGGAGTCGCGGCCGCCGACGCGCTCGTCGCCGGGGTGCGACTGTGGGTGCCCGCGACGAGCCTCGGTGGCGTCGAGTCGAGCCTCGAGCGGCGACGCCGCTTCCCGCTCGAGACGGTCACCGTGCCCGAGGACCTGCTGCGGCTGTCCGTCGGGATCGAGGACGTCGAGGACCTGTGGCGCGACCTCGCGCAGGCGCTGGACGCCGCGACGGCCGGCTGACGCGACCGGGTGGGCGCCCTGCGCCCGGCGGCAGCGGGAGGCCGCGGGCGGCTCCCCGGCCGACGACGCCCTCAGGCGCCTGCGCGAGGGCGACGCCGGGGCGCTCCCCCGGCCGGCGACACCCTCGGGCGCGTGCGGGAGGGGCGACCTGCCGCGGCGCGGACGCGCGGTCGGTCAGGCGCCCTCGGCCTTGTGCGGACGTGCGAGCAGCAGCGGAGCGAGCTGGTCGACGGGAAGCCCTTCGTGCAGGACGCGGACGACGGCGTGCGTGATGGGCATCTCGACGCCGAGCGACGTCGCGAGCTCGAGGACCGACCGGCACGACTTGACGCCCTCCGCGGTGCCGCCGGTCGCGGCGATCGCCTCGTCGAGCGTCATGCCACGGCCGATGTGACCGCCCAGCGTGTGGTTGCGCGAGTCGGGCGACGCGCACGTCGCCATGAGGTCGCCCATGCCCGCGAGGCCTGGGAACGTCTCGGCGTCGGCACCGAGCGCGAGCCCGAGGCGCGTGATCTCGACCAGGCCGCGCGTGATGACGGTCGCCATCGTGTTGTAGCCGAGCCCGCGCCCTTGCGAGATGCCGACCGCGAGCGCGATGACGTTCTTCACGGCGCCGCACAGCTCGACGCCGACGACGTCGGGGTTCGTGTAGGGGCGGAAGTACGCCGACGCGCACGCACGCGCGACCAGGCGGGCGGTCTCGTCGCTCGTGGACGCGATGACGGTGGCCGTCGGCTGGCGGCGCGCGATCTCGCGCGCGAGGTTCGGGCCCGAGACGACGGCCACACGGGACGCGTCGATCGCCAGGGCCTCGGCGACGACCTCGCTCATGCGCTGGTCGGTCGAGAGCTCGACGCCCTTCATGAGCGACACGACGACCGTGCGCGGCCCGACGGCGTCACGCAGCGGCTCGAGCACGGTGCGCGCCTGCTGGGACGGCACGGCGACCGCGACGACGTCGGCGCCCCGGACCGCGGCGTGCGCGTCGGTCGTCGCCGTGATGCGCCACGGCAGCTCGACGCCCGGCAGGTACGCCTCGTTGCGGTGCTCGTCGGCGATCTGGCGGCAGGTCTTCTCGTCGCGGCCCCAGACCGTCACGTCGCAGCCCGCGTCGGCCATCACCGCGGCGAAGGTGGTGCCCCAGCTCCCCGCGCCGAGGACGGTCGCGCGCAGCCGCGGGGCCGCGGGCTCGTCGGGCGGCAGCAGGTCGGCCGTCACGGCACCTCCGGACGCGGTGCGGCGTCCCCGCCGGCGCTCGCGTCGCGCGGGGCGTTCGGCTTGCGCATGTCGTAGCGGACCGTCGGCGCCGGCTCGGCGCGCAGGTCCTCGAGCAGCGTGGTGATCGCCGCCATGACGCGCTCGGTCGCCTCACGGAGCGTCGCGTTGTCCTGCGGGCGGTCGTACAGGTCGTCGAGGTCGACGGGCGGCCCGGCGACGACGGAGACCTTCTTCGGCGGGATCGGCCTGAGCAGCTTCTTGTACCGGCCGAGCAGGGTCTGCGGGCCCCACTGCGCGACCGGGATCACGGGAGCCCGGGTCGTCAGCGCGAGCCGTGCGACACCCGTCTTGCCGACCATGGGCCACAGCTCCGGGTCACGCGTGAGCGTCCCCTCGGGGAAGACCGCGACACACGCCCCGTCGTCGATCGCCGCGATGGCCGACTGCAGCGACTCCCCGGCCGCCGCCGTGTTGCGGTGCACGGGGATCTGGCCGGTCGCGAGCAGCACCTTGCCGACCACGGGGACCTTGAACAGCGACGCCTTCGCGAGGATCTTCGGCGTGAAGCCGTTGTCCCACAGGAAGTGCGCGAACGTCAGCGGGTCGATGTTCGTCATGTGGTTCGACGCGACGATGAAGCCACGGTCGCGCGGCATGTGCTCCACGCCGCGCCAGTCGCGCTTCGTCATGGCGAGCAGCGGCGGGCGCAGGATGAAGGCGACGACGCGGAAGGCGCGGGGCGAGTTCGGCGGCGGCGGCACGGGAGGGGATGCTACCGGGACTCAGTCGCGGCTGAACTCGGCGCCCAGCGCCTCGAGCTTCTGCGTGAACCGCTCGTAGCCGCGGTCGATGAGGCTGATGCCCCGGACGGCCGACGTGCCCTTGGCGGTCAGGGCCGCGATGAGGTGGCTGAACCCGCCGCGCAGGTCCGGCACCTCGATGTCGGCCGCGGCCAGCGGCGTCGGACCGCTGATGACCGCCGAGTGGAAGAAGTTGCGCTGCCCGAACCGGCACGGACGGCCGCCCAGGCACTCCTTGTAGACCTGGATCGTCGCGCCCATGCCGACGAGCGCGTCGACGAAGCCGAACCGGTTCTCGTACACCGTCTCGTGCACGATCGACAGGCCCTTCGCCTGCGTGAGCGCGACCACGAGCGGCTGCTGCCAGTCCGTCATGAAGCCCGGGTGGACGTCCGTCTCGAGCGTGATCGACCGCAGGTCGCCGCCCGGGTGGAAGAACCGGATGCCGTCGTCGTCGACGTGGAACTCGCCGCCGACCTTGCGGAACGTGTTGAGGAACGTCGTCATCTCGGGCTGCGTCGCGCCACGGACGTACACGTCGCCGCCCGTCGCGAGCGCGGCCGACGCCCACGACGCGGCCTCGATGCGGTCCGCGAGCGCGGTGTGCTGGAAGCCGACGAGCCGGTCGACGCCCTCGATGCGGATCACGCGGTCGGTGTCGACCGAGATGATCGCGCCCATCTTCTGCAGGACGTTGATGAGGTCCATGATCTCGGGCTCGATCGCCGCGCCCGCGAGCTCGGTGATCCCCTCGGCGCGGACCGCCGTCAGCAGCAGCTGCTCGGTGGCGCCGACGCTCGGGTACGGGAGCGCGATCTTGGTGCCCTGCAGACGGCGCGGCGCCCGGATGTGGATCCCGTTGTCCTGCTTGTCCACGACCGCGCCGAACTGCCGCAGGATGTCGAGGTGGAAGTTGATCGGCCGGTCGCCGATGCGGCAGCCGCCCAGGTCGGGGATGAACGCCTCCCCCAGGCGGTGCAGCAGCGGCCCGCAGAACAGGATCGGGATGCGGCTCGAGCCCGCGTGCGCGTCGATGTCGGCGACGTGCGCGCTCTCGACGTCGGTCGGGTCGAGGTGCAGGACGCCCGCGTCCGCGTCGGCGTCGACCTTCACGCCGTGCAGCTCGAGCAGCCCCGTCACCACGGCCACGTCGCGGATCTGCGGGACGTTGCGCAGCACGCTCGGCGTCTCGCCAAGCAGCGCCGCCACCATCGCCTTGGAGACGAAGTTCTTCGCACCGCGGACGGTGATCTCGCCCGACAGGGGGTTGCCCCCGTTGACGTACAGCAGATCGCTCATGGTCCTCATCGTCTCCCACGCCGAGGCGTGCTCCTGACCGGACGCGGCGCGTCGCGCCGCCCGTCCCCAAACCTTCACAACCGGCCCACCGCGCACGGACGACGTCCGTCGGGCGACTCGTGACCCGGCCCGAGGGGAGAACCGCGGCGGTGCGCCTCTTCTTCCCGAGGGCCTGGGGCTCACGGTAGCCATCCCTGGGCGCGGATGCGTGACGTTCGTCCCGTTCGCCCCCGTGTGCCCGGTCCGAGGTGCACGGACGGGTGGCGGTCCCGGTCGCGTCGGACGTCGCCGCGGGGCGTCCGACGCGACCGGAGGCCGGCGGGACGTCGTCGACGGTCCCACCGGCCTCCCGGTGCGTGCAGAGCGCGTGACCTCAGTCCGGTCGGCCGATCGTGACCGGCACGGGACGCGCGGCCTTGATCTCGACGGGCGGCAGGTGCTTCGCGGGCAGCGTGCGCGGGCGCCACGGCTCACGCGTCTGCTCGAACTCGCCGATCTCGTCGGCGTGCTGGAGCGTCAGGCCGATGTCGTCGAGGCCCTCGAGCAGGCGCCAGCGCGTGTAGTCGTCGACCTGGAACGGCACCACGACGTCGTCGCACGTGACGGTCCGCGACTCGAGGTCCACGGTCACCTCGGTGCCCGGGCGGGTCTCGAGGATCTTCCAGATGAGCTCGATGTCCTCCTGTGCGACCTGCGCCGCGAGCAGGCCCTGCTTGCCCGAGTTGCCGCGGAAGATGTCGGCGAACCGGGCCGAGATCACGACGCGGAACCCGTAGTCCTTGAGCGCCCACACGGCGTGCTCGCGGGACGAGCCCGTGCCGAAGTCCGGACCGGCCACGAGGACCGAGCCGTTCTTGTACGCGTCCTGGTTGAGCAGGAACTCCGGGTCGCCGCGCCACGCCGCGAACAGCGCGTCCTCGAACCCCGTACGCGTCACGCGCTTGAGGTAGACGGCCGGGATGATCTGGTCGGTGTCGACGTTGCTGCGGCGCAGCGGGACCCCGACGCCGGTGTGCTGGGTGAACTTCTCCATGACGGTGCTTCCTTCTGCGATCGCGGGTCGGGTCAGACCGACTGGAGGTCCGTGAGCGGGCTGCCGTCGAACGCCCTCGGGTCCTCGCCGAGGTCCGAGATCGACGACAGCGTGCCGCGGATGGCGGTCGCGGCCGCGACGAGCGGCGACACGAGGTGCGTCCGGCCGCCCTTGCCCTGGCGACCCTCGAAGTTGCGGTTCGAGGTGGACGCCGAGCGCTCCCCCGGCGCGAGCTGGTCGGGGTTCATGCCGAGGCACATCGAGCAGCCGGCGTTGCGCCACTCGGCACCGAAGTCGAGGAAGATCTTGTCGAGCCCCTCGGCCTCGGCCTGCAGGCGCACACGCGCGGACGCCGGGACGACCAGGACGCGCACGTCGTCGGCCTTGTGCTTGCCCTGGACCACCTTGGCGACCGAGCGCAGGTCCTCGATGCGGCCGTTCGTGCACGAGCCGATGAAGACCGTGTCGACCTTGATCTCGCGCAGCGGCTGACCGGGCGTGAGGCCCATGTACTCGATCGCGCGCTCGGCCGCGACGCGCTCGTTGGCGTCGGCGATCTGCTCGGGGACCGGGACGGCCGCCGACAGCGGCAGGCCCTGGCCCGGGTTCGTGCCCCACGTGACGAACGGCTCGAGGTCCGCCGCCTCGAGGACGACCTCCTCGTCGAACGTCGCGTCGTCGTCGGTGCGCAGCGTCCGCCAGTACTCGACGGCCGCGTCCCAGTCGGCACCCTCGGGCGCGTGCGGGCGACCCTTGAGGTACTCGAACGTCGTCTCGTCGGGCGCGATCATGCCGGCGCGGGCACCCGCCTCGATCGACATGTTGCAGATCGTCATGCGCGCTTCCATCGACAGCGAGCGGATCGCCTCGCCGCGGTACTCCAGGACGTAGCCCTGGCCGCCGCCGGTGCCGATCTTGGCGATGATCGCCAGGATGATGTCCTTGCTGGTCGCGCCCGGGGGCAGCTGGCCGTTGACGGTGATCGCCATGGTCTTGAAGGGCGCGAGCGGGAGCGTCTGGGTCGCGAGCACGTGCTCGACCTCGCTCGTGCCGATGCCGAACGCGAGCGCGCCGAACGCGCCGTGCGTCGACGTGTGCGAGTCGCCGCAGACGACGGTCAGGCCGGGCTGGGTGAGCCCGAGCTGCGGACCGACCTGGTGGACGATGCCCTGGTCGGCGTCGCCCAGCGAGTGGATGCGGACGCCGAACTCCGCGGCGTTGCGACGCAGCGTCTCGATCTGCGTGCGGCTCGTCGTGTCGGCGATCGGCCGGTCGATGTCGAGCGTGGGGGTGTTGTGGTCCTCCGTCGCGAGCGTGAGGTCGGGGCGGCGGACCTGGCGCCCGGCCAGCCGCAGCCCCTCGAACGCCTGCGGGCTGGTGACCTCGTGCACCAGGTGCAGGTCGATGTAGAGCAGGTCGGGTGCGCCTTCGGTGCCACGTCGCACGACGTGCGCGTCCCAGACCTTCTCCGCCAACGTGCCGGCCATGTTCTCGGTCCTCTTCTTGTTCGTCCGGGTGGGGGGTGTTCCCGGTTCCTGTTGCCTGCCTGCTTGCGTCTCAGCCTCCGAGACGCCAATATCGACCTATGGACAACTCTAGCGGAGTCGGCGTCCTGGACAAGGCCGCGTCGGTTCTCAGCGCTCTCGAGGCGGGCCCGGCGACGCTCGCACAGCTCGTGACCGCCACCCATCTTGCCCGCCCCACCGCCCACCGACTGGCCGTCGCCCTCGAGCACCACCGGCTGGTCGCGCGCGACATGCAGGGCCGCTTCGTGCTCGGACCGCGCCTGTCCGAGCTCGCCACGGCCGCCGGCGAGGACCGCCTGCTCGCCGCCGCGAGCCCCGTGCTCGCCGCGCTGCGCGACCACACCGGCGAGTCCGCGCAGCTGTACCGCCGCCAGGGCGACATGCGCATCTGCGTCGCCGCGGCCGAGCGCCCGATCGGGCTGCGCGACTCGATCCCGGTCGGCGCGACGCTCACGATGCAGGCCGGCTCCGCCGCGCAGATCCTGCTCGCGTGGGAGGAGCCCGACCGGCTGCACCGCGGCCTGCAGGGCGCCAAGTTCACCGCGACGATCCTGTCCGGCGTCCGTCGCCGGGGCTGGGCGCAGTCGGTGTCCGAGCGTGAGGTCGGCGTCGCGTCCGTGTCCGCCCCCGTGCGCGGGCCGTCGGGCCGCGTCGTGGCGGCCGTGTCCGTCTCCGGGCCGCTCGAGCGCCTCTCGCGCCAGCCCGGGCGGCTGCACGCCGCCGCCGTCGTCTCCGCCGCGAACCGCCTGACCGAGGTCCTGCGCCGCACCGCGGAGTGACACCCGCTCCCCCGTCCACGGACCCCCTCGCGAGCCGGCCGCGAGGGGGTCCTCGCGTCTGCGGCGAGTGCGGTCCTCGCGTCGGCGGCGAGCGCGGTCCTCGCGTCTGCGGCGACGCCCGCGACGAGCGCGACGGGAGGGATGCCCGGCGCGGCCGGGTCGCGGGAACGCGGCCAGGTCCCGGGAACGTGACCGGGCCCCGGGAACGCGGCCAGGTCCCGGGAACGACGAAGGCCCGGTCACCGAGGTGACCGGGCCTTGACGTACCCCCGACCGGATTCGAACCGGCGCTACCGCCGTGAGAGGGCGGCGTGCTAGGCCGCTACACAACGGGGGCCTGCCAGCACACGAGGCCCGGAGGCCTCGCTTACCGAGTGAACACTTTACCCGATGTTCCGAAGGACTCGGACCACCCGATCAGCGGTGCTCGCGCTGGGGTACCAGGACTCGAACCTAGACTAACTGAACCAGAATCAGTCGTGCTGCCAATTACACCATACCCCATGGGGTATAACCCCCGGCGTTCGACCGGGCCACCCGAAGGCCGCCACGGCGTCGTCCGGACGTCGTACCGGCGGTGAACATTACCCGAGGCGTGGCGTGCCGGTCCAACCGGCCCCTGCCCGTGGCGTCGTTCGTGACGAACGCCACGCGTTCAGCGCGGGATCGCCTCCAGCTCGGACGCGTCGTACCAGAGCAGGTCGCGCTCCTCGAGCCTCTCGCGCGCCGCCCCGTCGCCGGCCAGAGCGGCGACCACGTCCGGCCGCGCCTCGGGCTCGTCGACGTGCGCGCAGGCCACGTCCGTGGCGGCGACGTCCACGACGAGTCGGACGGCGCTCGGTGGGGCGCCGTCGTCGGTCACCGCCGCGACCGACGCGTCCGGCACGTCGACCGACACGACGAGACGCAGCCGCGGCGCGTCGGGCCGTGCCCCGAGCAGGTCGAGCGCGTCGTCGGCCGCCGTGAGCTGGGCGACGAACTCGACGGTCTCGTCGTCCTCGTCGGGCAGCGCGGACCGCAGCGCGGGAGTCGCCGCGTGCGCCGTCCTCGCCGTCAGCGGGCCGGGGATCTCGTCGAGGGTCGCGGGGACGTAGACACGCACAGGGCCAGTGTGCCCGAGCCCGTCAGGCCGTGTCCGGCGACGCCCCGCCCGGCGGCCGCCGGGGTGGTCGGACGGACGAGGCCCTCGTCGACGACGGCGCCCCGGTCGGATCAGCAGTCCGCGGCACGGTCGAGCCCGACGACGCCCGGGCCGGCCGACCGTGCCGGGCAGTCCGGGTCAGTGCGCGACCACCTCCCGGACGCCGACGGGCGCACGGACGGTCGCGTCGACGCGTGCGGCGACGGCAGCGAGCGCCCGACGGGCCGGGGAGCCGGGCACGGCCTCGCGCAGCGTCCGGGCCTCGAGGAGCGCGGCGTCGAGCGCCGGGCGGTCGTCGGGGACCAGGTGCGCGTCCGTCACCCCGGCGTAGCGCGCCAGGGCCCCGGCGACGGCCTCCCCCGGTCGCGGGCCCGCGACCGACGCCCGCACCCGGTTGACGACGACCACGCGCGTCGACCCGAGCCCGAGGTCGGTGAGCTCGCCGAGTCCGCGCACCAGCCGCTGGATGCCCACGGGATCGGCCGCGCCCACGACCACGACGACGTCGGCGGCCTCGAGGGCGCTGATCGTGGCGCCGTTGCGCTGCGGGGCGCGCGTGTCGAAGGTCAGCACCTCGTCCGACTCGAGGCAGAACCCGCAGTCCACGACGGTCCACCGCGCCAGGCCGCGCGCGACGGACCAGACGACGTCCAGCGACGACGCGGGCAGCTCCGGCCAGCGGTCCGCGCGCGAGACGCCGGACAGCACGCGCAGGTCGGGCGCGAGCACGGGCGCGAGGCGGGCGAGCTGGTGGAGGTCGAGCGTCCCCTGGGCGGCCGCACGCGCCGCCGCCGCGAGACCTGGTGCCTCGTCGAGCAGCCCGACGACCTGCGCGACGCTGCCCCCGTACGTGTCCGCGTCGACCAGCAGGGTCGTGCCGCCGGACGCGGCGAGCTCGGCCGCGAGGTTGACCGCGACGGTCGTGCGTCCCGGCGCGCCGGTCGGTCCCCACACGGCCACGACGGCTCCCTCGACGTCCCGCGGGGCGACCGGTGCACGCTCGGGTCCGACGCCGTCGGGTGCCGCAGCCGGGCGCGACCCCGGCGCGTGCGGGCTGTCGAGCGCCGCCAGGGCGCCCTGCACGAGGTCGCCGGCACCGGCCTCGTCGTGCGGCGCGTCCGCGAGCACGTCGACCCCGTACGCGCGCAGACGGTCGGCGAGCCAGGGGCGGCTCGGGTCGCCGACGCCCACGACCGTCACGCCCGAGCGGTGCAGGACGTCGACCGACTCGCGGTCGAGCAGGTCGAGGTCGACCGACACGACCGCGATCCGCCCCAGGCCCGCCTCCGCGGCCGCGAGGAGCTCGGTGAGGTCGGCGCAGCGACGCGTGACGCTGAGGCGCCCGTTCGTCCCCTCCACGGCCTGGACGATGATCGACTCGGCGGTCCCCCGGACCGCGCACAGCACGCCCACCGACACGTCAGCCTCCCGAGCCCGGCACGGGCACGACGTCGACCGAGCCCGGGCCGGCGAGCGCGCCCAGGACGTCGGCGAGGGCGTCGGACGGCACGAGCACCTGCACGGTGCTCGCCCCGCCGACGCTGAACGCCCCGTCGGGTGTGTCGACCTCGGCGACCGTGAGCCCGACCGCGAGCGGACGCGGCGCGGCGGGCGTCGCGCCGTCGGTCGCGCCGCCCGCACCGCTCGCGGTGCCGTCCGGCACGAGCCAGAGGTCGACGAGCGCGCCCACGACGAGCGCCCGCGACGGCGCATGCGCGAGCGGGACCGCGACCGGTCGGACGTCGCCCTCCGCCGCGTCGCCCAGCGCCGCGCGCGGGACGAGCTCGCCGGCCCCGACGACGCGCAGCGCGGTCGCCTCGTCCGGCAGCGGTCGGTCCGCGCGCAGGTAGCCGCTCAGGTCGACCGACCCGAGCTGCACGTCGCGCACCACGAGCGCGCCGGCGTCCACGACGTCACCGGGCACGAGCGCGGTCCGCGCGACGTACACGGGCACGGTCGCCTGCGCGGACCGCACCGCCCACGAGCCGAGCGCCACGGAGCCGGCCACCATCGCGACGCCCGCGAGCAGCCGCGGGTCGCGCCACCCCGGCCGGCGCAGGCGCGGCGCCACCGGCGCAGGCAGGTCCAGCACGCTCGTCTCCATGGCACTCCCCGTCGTCGTCGGTGCGGCAGGCGCCCATCCTGCCGAGCCGGCCGGGGACGCGGAGGCATGGTTGTGGACAAACCGGTCGGCGCGCCACCGCGTGCCAGACTGCGAGCATGGCCTCGAGGTTCCTCACGCTCGCCGACGTCACGGAGATCCTCAACATCTCCGCCCCGCAGGCCTACGCGCTCGTGCGGTCCGGCGAGCTGCCCGCGATCCAGATCGGCGGACGCGGCGTGTGGCGGGTCGAGGCGACCGAGCTCGAGAGCTACATCCAGCGCATGTACGAGCAGACGCGCGCTCGCAACGCCGCGGAGGCGACGGCCGAGACGGCCGGCTGACCGCGCGGCGCGCCGCCGGCGCTCCGGAACGGGGCGCACGCGGTCCCGATGCTGCGTCCCCGGCGTCGCGGTCGTGGTGCTCAGCCTGAGCGGACGACCTCGAGGTTCGCGAACGGGACCGCCCACGTGCGGGCCCGGGTGGTCGGCCGGTCGCTCTCCGTGAGGTCGAGGTGGTCGGCTCCGACGCGGTCCACCCGACCGACGAGCTCCATGTCCCGCGACCGGACCCGGACGACGGCACGGTCGCGGGCGAGCGCGCGGAGCGCATGACCGAGGCCGAGCCGCCGTTCGACCGTCGCGGCGGCCGGTGCGGCGTGCACGGTCAGACCCGCCACCGCGACGACCGCGGCCGTCGGCACGAGCGCCCGCTGCACGGGACCGAGGGCCAGCAGCAGCCACTCGGGCGCGACGTCGACGAGTGCGCCCTCCAGGGCCTCGCCGTGCGCGGTCCGGACCGTCACGGACGTGTCGCGTCCCGCGCGGAGGCGGTCCCCGAGCCCGACGGTGGCGCGCTCGGCGCGCGTGAGCTCCGCGACGTCCAGGCGGACGGCGGCGCTCCGGGCCGCGGCGAGCTGCGCCTCCATGTCGTCGAAGAGGGCCTCCCAGCGCACGGCGCCCACGGTAGGGCCGCACCTCCCAGCCCTCGCGCAACACGCTCGGATCCCGGACACGCCTGGACGAAGCCGACACATTCGGATACATCTACGTGCATCAGTCGTCATCAAACGACATCAAACGACAACACAAGGAGCTCGACGTGGTCGAACGTGCACGGACGACCGGGGCCGAGACGGTCCGGACGCGTCAGGGCGGCCCCGGCGCCCGCGCCGCTGCGGTCGCCGGCCTCGCTGCCGCGACCAGCGCCGCGGCCCTCACCGCGGTGCTGCTCGGCCTGCGCACCGCCGAGCTCGCCGCCGCGGAGGCGTGGCGCGTCGAGTCCGCCGTCGAGCTCGGCGTCACCGCGGTGGGCGCGCTGGTCGCCGCGTGGCTCGCCACCTCCGCCGGTGTCGCTCTCGTCTGCACCGTGGTCCGGGCCGTCGGCGCCTCGTGGCGGACCGGCGAGCGTCTGGTGCAGCGCTACGCACCCGTCGTCGTCCGCCGCGTGCTCGTGCTCGCGATCGGTGCCGGGGTGGGCGTCGCCGGTGCGACCGGTGCGACCGCAGCGACCCCCGGCGCGCCGGACGCGCCCCCGGCCGTGAGCAGCGTGTCGTCCAACCTCGGCTGGACGCCGACGTCGCCCGGCGACGCCCCGTCCGTCCCGTACAGCGCGACGCGCGGTGGCACCGCGACCCCGGCGCCGTCGGCGGGTGCTCCGGGCACGACCCACGAGCGGGCCGTCGACGCGAGCACCGCACCGGCGCCAGCGGACGCCGCAGGACGCACTGCCGCCACCTCGCAGGGCTCCAGGGCCGCCTCCGCGGCCCACGACGCGCCGCCGCGCAGCGCACAGTCGCCGAGCGCGCTGACGCCGAGCGCGCTGTCGCCGAGCGCACCGTCGCCCGACGCACCCGCCTCGACCTCCGGCGCCGCCGCCCCGCCCCCCTCGGCGGCGGCGACAGCCCCCGGGCACGCGTCGCACGACCCGCACGTCGCGACGGGGTCCGCACAGCCCACCGGAGCGACCGCGCCGTCCGCCGGTCCGTCCCCGGCGGACGGCGCACCGACCGGTGGCTCGCGCACCGCGTCGTGGTCGTCGGAGACCGCCGACGACCAGGGAGCCGGCAGCGCAGCGGCGCCGCGCTCCTCGGCGACGCCCGCAGGCACGACCGTCGGCAGCGGCACCGTCGTGGTGCAGCCGGGCGACACCCTCTGGAGCATCGCGGCGCGGCACCTGCCGGCCGGTGCCGACGACGCGACCGTCGCGGCGGCGTGGCCCCGCTGGTACGCGGCCAACGCCGCCGTCGTCGGCGCCGATCCGGACCTCCTCGTGCCCGGCCAGGTGCTGGCCGTCCCGACGACCGACGGGACGGTGGCTCCGTGAGCGCCGCAACGGCCGAGGCGACGGCCGTCGAGCGCGTCTTCGTCCGAGCCGACGTCGGCCGCGACCCGTCACCCCTCGCACGTCCCGCACCGCGCCTGCGCGCGGCCGAGGCGCCGTCCGGCCGCCCCGGCACCACGCCCGACACACCGCACCGCGGCACCGGGAGCGCCGTCCGCGGCTCCGGCGGACCCGGCCCCACGTCGGACGTCGCGCACCGCGACACCGGGAGGACCGTCCGCGGTTCCGGCACGACGTCCGCCACCGCGCACCGCGGCACCGCGCGCGCCGCCGACGGCTCCGGCACCACGTCCGACACACCGCACCGCGGCACCGGGAGCGCCGCCGACGGCTCCGGCACCGCGCACCGCGGTATCGAGGGCTCCGTCCGCGCGGCCGGTCCGCGGGCACGGCTCGTGCGCACCGCCGAGGCCGCCGCGCCGGTGCGAGCGACGGGGCCCCGGCACGTCGTCCCGCCGACCGTGGCGCACCGGCTGGACGTGCTCCGCGTGCAGGACCGCTCGCCCGTGCTCGACGCCGCCGACGAGGACCGTGGTGCCGTCCCCGCGCACGACCCCGGGGTGCTCGCGGGCCGGATCGCGCTCGCGACCGTCGAGGTGCTCGGAGGTCGCCGGCCGATCGGTCAGCTCGCGCGGTGGCTCACGCCCGGCGTGCTCGACGCGCTGCAGGTGCGTGCCGCGCTGACGCTGCGCGTCCGGGGCGCGTCGGGTCGGGCACCGCAGGTGCGCCGCGTGCGCACGTCCGCGGTCGACGAGCACACGCTCGAGGCCGGGGTCGTCGTCGAGGACGGTGCCGTCGTCCGGGCCGTCGCGCTGCGGCTCGAGACCCACCGCGGCGCGTGGCGCGCGACCGTGCTCGAGGTCGGCTGACGGGACGGCTGGCCCGCCGGCGCCGGCGGACTGACGCGAGGGCGAGCCCGTCGCACGCCGTGCGCGGCGCCGGCGCGAGACCGTGCTCGAGGTCGGCTGACAGGAGGGCTGGCCCGACGGGCGCCGGTGGACCGGCGCGACGGCACGCCCGACGCACGCCGGTGCGCGGCGCCGATGGCAGGGCGACCCGGCTCGTCCCCGTGCACGACAGGACCGGCCGTCCCTCAGGGGCGGCCGGTCCTGTCGTGCGTCGTCAGTTCTTGCGCTGCTGGCGCTGCGCCTTGCGGCGCGCCTCACGGTTGCTGCCGGCGGCCGGCGCGTCACCGGACTGGCCCGCGGCGGGCGTGCCACCGTCGCGCTTCGTCACGGTGGCGGCGTCGCCGTCGACGGAGGGTGCCGAGTACTGGAGCGGGACGCGGCGCTCGGGACCGTCGAGGCCCTTCGCGACGAGGCGGCCGGCCGTCGGACCGTCGGCGACGCTCCGCGGGCCGGCGGCCGGGGCCGGTGCGGGCCCGGCGGCGGCTGCGGTCTGCGCGGCGGACTCGGCCGTGACGACGGGGGCCTCCTCGGTCGGCGCGACCTGCACCTCGAGGTTGAAGAGGTACCCGACCGTCTCCTCCTTGATGGCGTCGGTCATCGCGTTGAAGAGCTGGTAGCCCTCGCGCTGGTACTCGACGAGCGGGTCACGCTGCGCCATCGCGCGCAGGCCGATGCCCTCCTTGAGGTAGTCCATCTCGTAGAGGTGCTCGCGCCACTTGCGGTCGAGGACGGAGAGCGTGACGCGCCGCTCGAGCTGGCGCATGTTGTCCGAGCCGATCGTCGCCTCGCGGTCGGCGTAGGCGTGCTCGGCGTCGGAGAGGATCTCGCGCTCGACGAGGTCACGCGTCAGACGCTGGGCACCGCCGGCCTCCTCGACGACCTCCTCGGGCGTGATCGTCACCGGGTACACGGCCTTGAGGGCGGTCCACAGCGCCTCGAGGTCCCAGTCCTCCGGACGACCCTCGGCGGTCGCGCCGTCGATGTAGGCGGACAGCACGTCGTTGCGGAAGTGCTTGACCTGCTCGTGCAGGTCCTCGCCCTCGAGCACCCGGCGCCGCTGGTCGTAGATGACCTCGCGCTGACGGGACATCACGTCGTCGTACTTGAGGACGTTCTTGCGGATCTCGAAGTTGCGCGACTCGACCTGCGCCTGCGCGGACTGGATGCCGCGCGTGACCATCTTCGACTCGAGGGGCATGTCCTCGGGGAAGCCGGCGCGCGTCATCATCGACTCGGCGAGGCCCGAGTTGAACAGGCGCATGAGGTCGTCCTGCATCGACAGGTAGAACCGGGACTCCCCCGGGTCGCCCTGACGGCCGGAACGACCGCGCAGCTGGTTGTCGATGCGGCGCGACTCGTGGCGCTCGGTGCCGAGGACGTACAGACCACCGAGCTCGACCACCTCGTCGTGCTCCGCGGCGACCGCGCTCTTGGCCTTCTCGAGCGCGCCCGGCCAGGCGGCCTCGTACTCCTCCGCGTTCTCGGCGGGGTCGAGCCCGCGCGCGGCGAGGTCGGCGACGGCCATGAACTCGGCGTTGCCGCCGAGCATGATGTCGGTGCCTCGACCGGCCATGTTCGTCGCGACGGTCACGGCACCCTTGCGACCCGCCTGGGCGACGATCGCGGCCTCGCGTGCGTGCTGCTTCGCGTTGAGGACCTCGTGCGGGACACCCTGCTTGCGCAGCTTCGACGAGAGCAGCTCGCTCTTCTCGACGCTCGTGGTGCCGACGAGGACCGGCTGGCCCTTCGCGTGCCGCTCGACGATGTCCTCGACGACCGCGTCGAACTTGCCGTCCTCGCTCTTGTAGACGAAGTCCTTCTGGTCGATGCGCTGCATCGGACGGTTCGTCGGGATCGGCACGACGCCGAGCTTGTAGGTGCCCTGGAACTCGGCGGCCTCGGTCTCGGCCGTACCGGTCATGCCCGACAGCTTCGCGTAGAGGCGGAAGTAGTTCTGCAGCGTGATCGTGGCGAGCGTCTGGTTCTCCGCCTTGATCGTCACGCCCTCCTTGGCCTCGATGGCCTGGTGCATGCCCTCGTTGTAGCGGCGGCCCGGCAGGATGCGGCCGGTGTGCTCGTCGACGATGAGGACCTCGCCGTTCATCACGACGTAGTCCTTGTCGCGCTTGAACAGCTCCTTCGCCTTGATGGCGTTGTTGAGGAAGCCGATGAGCGGCGTGTTGAGCGACTCGTAGAGGTTGTCGATGCCGAGGTAGTCCTCGACGCGCGCGATGCCCGGCTCGAGCACGCCGACGGTGCGCTTCTTCTCGTCGACCTCGTAGTCGCGCTCCGGCTGCAGGCGTCGCACGACCTTCGCGAACTCGCCGTACCAGCGGTTCGTGTCGCCCGACGCGGGGCCCGAGATGATGAGCGGCGTGCGGGCCTCGTCGATGAGGATCGAGTCGACCTCGTCGACGATCGCGAAGTTGTGGCCGCGCTGGACGAGCTCGTCGACGCTCCACGCCATGTTGTCGCGCAGGTAGTCGAAGCCGAACTCGTTGTTGGTGCCGTACGTGATGTCGGCGGCGTACTGCT
This sequence comes from Cellulomonas sp. H30R-01, assembly GCF_010119915.1. NCBI lineage: Bacteria > Bacillati > Actinomycetota > Actinomycetes > Micrococcales > Cellulomonadaceae > Cellulomonas > Cellulomonas sp. H30R-01. The sequence goes on from NZ_CP048210.1 coordinate 2,140,165, forward strand.
CGCGGCGCTCGGCCGGCTGCTGCTGCGACAGGATGACGCCGGTCGTCAGGCCGAGGAACCGGTAGACGCGTCCCATGAGCTCGGACTGGTACTCGGCGAGGTAGTCGTTGACCGTGACGACGTGCACGCCCTTGCCGGACAGCGCGTTGAGGTAGGCCGGCGCGGTCGCGACGAGGGTCTTGCCCTCACCGGTCTTCATCTCGGCGATGTTGCCGAGGTGCAGCGCGGCGCCGCCCATGAGCTGCACGTCGAAGTGCCGCTGCCCGAGGGTGCGGCGCGCGGCCTCACGCACCGCGGCGAACGCCTCGGCGAGCAGGTCGTCGAGGGTCTCGCCGTCGGCGAGGCGGGCGCGGAAGCGGTCGGTCTCCTCGCGGAGCTCCGCGTCGGACAGCGAGGTGAAGCTGTCCTCCAGCGCGTTGACCTGCTGGGCGATGCCGGACAGCTTCTTGAGGACGCGGCCCTCACCGAGCCGGAGGACCTTGTCGACGATCGTGGGCACGCGCACTACTCCCGACGTGTTCTCGCCCCTGGCACGCGCGGCGTCGGAGCGGCTGGCTGACCGGCCGCGTGGCCGGGCCCGACCATGCTAGTCGGCCCGGTCGAGGTCCGGGGCCGAAGGACGACGACGGCGCCCGCGAGGAGCACCGCGCCGATCATCCCGCCGAGCCCGAGGCGCTCGTCGTACAGGAGCACCGCGCCGACCGTCGCCGTGAGCGGCTCGAGCAGCGCCAGCAGGCTCGCGGTCGTGGCCGGGACCGTGCGCAGGCCCGAGAAGTACGCGCCGTACGCGCCCGCGGTGGGCACGACCGCGAGGAACGCGAGCAGCCACCACCCGGTCGCGCTGTCGGGGACGTCGAGCCGGTCCCCGCGCAGCGGCGCGACCGCCGCGAGCAGGATTCCGCCGAGCGTGAACGCGAGCGCCGTCGTCGCCACGGGGCCGGCGTGCGGCACGACGCGACGGCCCAGGCCGGTCATGGCGGCGAAGGACGCGGCGGACACGAGCGCGAGCGCGACGCCCGCGAGCGGCGCGGGCCCCGCGCCGCCGCTGGTGCCGACGAGCGCGGCGAGCCCGGTGAGCGCGAGGACGGTCGCGACGACGGTCGTCCGCGCGGGCGCGCGGCGGGTGGCGACGGCCGTGCCGACCGCGACGAGCACGGGCGCACCGCCGAGGGCGACGAGCGTCGACGTCGCGACGCCCGCGCGCTCGACCGCCGCGAAGTAGGCCGCCTGGTAGCTCGCGGCCAGCACCGCGGTCGCGACGACGTGCCCGACGAGCGTGCGGCTCACGCGGACGCCGCGGAAGGCGCCGACGACCGCGGCGCCGACGAGCAGCACGACACCACCGCCGAGCAGCCGGTACGCGGCGACGGCGAAGGACTCCAGGTGCCCCGACTCCCCCGCGGCGACCCCGGAGAGCCCGCCCGTGCCCCACAGCAGACCCGCGAGCGCGACGAGCGCGAAGTCGGACCGGCGCATCACGCGGCGACGCTGGTCGCGTGCCGCAGCGGAGCCGCGAGGTCGCCGCGCAGCGTGCCGTCGGGCGCACCGACGACGACGTCGTCGAGCCCGAGCCACGTCGCGACGAGGCGCAGCTCGGCCGCGAGCGCCTCGACCGTGCCCGACGGGACGCGGTCGGTGCCCGGGCTCGCGTGCGCGGCGACGACCCGCAGCACACGTGCGGCGCGGTCCGCCTTGAGGTCCACGAGCGCAGGCAGCTGCTCGCCCAGCAGGAACGGGAGCACGTAGTAGCCCCACACGCGCTTGGGCTCGGGCACGTAGATCTCGATGCGGTACCGCAGCCCGTACAGCTCCTCGAGGCGGCGGCGCTCGAAGACGAGCGGGTCGAACGGGCTGAGCAGCGCCGCCCCGCGGGCCGAGCGTGGGAGCGTCGCATCGCGGTGGCGGAAGACGGGGCGCGCCTCCCACCCGGCGACGCGCACGGGCACGAGGACGCCGTCCTCGACGAGCTCGGCGGCGGCGGTCGCGGCGAGGCGCTGCGAGATGCGGAAGTAGTCGGCCAGGCAGCCGAGCGTCCCGATGCCGTGCGCGCGGGCGGAGATCTCGACGAGCGCCCGCACCGCGGCCGCGTCGTCCGGCTCGGGCCGGGCGAGCACGTCGGGCGGCAGGACCCGCTCCGCGAGGTCGTAGCGGCGCTCGAACGCCGGGTTGCGGCCCGCCGACGTGACCTCGCCGGTGAAGAAGAGGAACTCGAGCACACGCTTCGCGACCGACCAGTTCCAGCCCCACTCGTCCCGCGACGTCGGGTGGTCGGCCTCGAAGTGCACCTGCACCTCGCTCGCGGTGAGCGGGCCGGACGACGCGAGCAGCGTGCGGATCTCCGTGAGGGCCGGCGCGTGCTGCAGCGGCACCTGCGCGATCGACCCCCACGCCTCGGTCGCGTACCTGCGCTGGCGCCAGCCGAGCAGCCGGAACGTCTCGGGCGGGACGTACGACGCCTGGTGGGCCCACGCCTCGACGAGCCGGCGCGGCGCACGACCCGACGCGCGGTCCAGCAGCGCCGGGTCGTACGGGCCGACGCGCGAGAACGTCGGCATGAGGTGGGCCCGGGCCAGCACGTTCACCGAGTCGATCTGCAGGAGGCCCAGCCGGTCGACGACCTGCTGGAGGTGCCGCATCGTCGCCGGGCCCGTGCGCTCCGGGCGCGGGACGTCGAGGCCCTGCGCGCGCAGCGCGACACGGCGGGCCTGCGAGAGCGACAGCGACTCGGTGGGGGCGGGGAGGCCGGCGGGAGGCACCGTCCCATCATGGCGGTGACCACCGACGCGACCCGTTGACGCGCCTGGCACGCGACGACGCCCGGCCCTCACGGGGACAGCCGGGCGTCGTCGGACGCGGGGGTCAGCCGCCGACGACGGCGGACGCGGGGGCGTCGGTGCGCACGGCGGTGTCCAGCTTGATGACGCCGTAGCTCCAGCCGCGGCGGCGGTAGGCGACGGCCGGCTGCGCGGTCTCGGCGTCGATGAAGAGGTAGAAGTCGTGACCGACGAGCTCCATCTCGTAGAGCGCGTCGTCGACCGTCATGGGGAGCGCCTCGTGGACCTTCTCGCGGATGACGACCGGCGAGTCGCCGAGCGTCGTCTCCACGGCGCCGTCGACCGGGGCGGGTGCTTCGGCGGGCTCCGGGACCTGCTCGAGGGGACGCACGTCGACGGGGGTCAGCGGAGTGTGGTTGCGGTGGTCCTTACGACGGTCCCGTGAGCGGCGGAGGCGTTCGAGGAGCTTCCCGAGCGCCAGGTCGAGCGCCGCGTACCGGTCGTCTGCGCACGCCTCGGCACGGATGACGGGACCCTTGTCGACGACGGTGAGCTCGACGCGCTCACAGCTGCCCGACTGACGAGGGTTGGCCTCGTGCGACACGAGGACGTCGATCCGCTGTGCGCGGGGGGCCAGCTGCTCGACCTTCGCGAGCTTCTGCTCGAGGTGTGCCCGGTACTTCGGGAGCACCTCGGTGTGCCGGCCTGCAACCACGATCTCCATGTGAGCCTCCTGCGAGGTCTGGGGCGGCTCGCACCGCCCGGCGACATGCTTCTTCCTGCCCCGGGGGACAGTCGGGCGGCGTCACCTCCTCCCGCGCTGCGGGTCGACCTCGACTGCTTCGAGATCGGGGGCTCCGCTGCGCCGTCGGCTCAGGCACCCACGCTAACCCCGCGGCCGGGGGTCGGACCAATCGCCGCCCGACCGGCGGACGACGAACCGGACGACCGGCGCGAACCGGTCACCGGGCGACTCCTCCCGTGCCCGGTCCGGGGGTCGAGGCGACGGTCAGGCAGGCGACGACGACCCCGCCCGCCGCCCGCACGGCCGCAGCCGACGCCGCCACGCTCGCGCCCGTGGTGAGCACGTCGTCGACGAGCACCACGTCGCGTCCGCCCAGCACGCGGTCGGCGCCGCGCGCGACGCGGAGCTGGCCCACGAGGTTGCGCGCCCGGGCCCGTGCCCCGAGCCCCGCCTGGTCCCGCCCGCCCCTCCGGCGCAGCACGGGAGCACGGCGGACGTCGACGCCCTCCTCCCGCAAGGCCGCGACCGCGGCGCGCGCGAGCTCGTCCACGAGCCACCCGCCGCGTCGGCGTCGCGCCCCCGCGGTGGACGGGACGGCGGCGACCACGAGCGGTCCGGGGCGCGACCGGGGCACGTGGGGTGCGACGGACCGCGCAGCCCGGGCGACGTCCGCGGCGAGCGGGCGCGTGAGATCGAGGCGCCCGCCGTCCTTCCACGCCACGATCGCGTGCCGCACCGCGCCGACGTTGTCCGCGAGCGTCCAGACGGGCAGCGGCGGACGCCCGTCGAGCAGGTCCAGCCGTCCGGCGCGCTGCTCGCACCGCCACGGCGGCCCCGCGAGCGCGCTCCGGCACGCGGCGCACCAGGCGACGTCCACCGCACCGCACCCCGCGCACGCGACGGGCAGCACGAGCGCCGCGAGCTCCTGCGCGACCCGGACGGCGTGGCGACGGAGCGCGCGACCCGTCGGCCCCGGTGCGCCGCGCGCCGCCGGCCGCCGTCGGGCCGGCGCGACCGGGCGGGCCGCGGGCCGGAGGGCGGCCGTCGGGAGGGTCGGCGGACGCGTCGGACGCACCGGTGTCGGGGGCACGGCGACAGCACACCGAGCCCGGACCGCACGGCGAGCACCCCGGCTCCGCGCGGTGGACGACGGCCGTCCGCCCGAGGGCTGGGGACGGCTCGACGCGAGGGTCAGCCGGGCAGGGACGGGTCGCGCACGCCCGCGACGTCGGGGACACGCACCCACGTCGTGCCGACGAGCCGCAGCAGCGTGCCGTCCGCCGTCGCCGCGTACGGCGTCCGACCTCCCGCGAGCGACACCAGCCCGGACGCGCGCGGCAGCGTCGTCGTCTCCCCGGCGAGCGGCACGACGTGCACGACGCTCTCCCCGCCCTCGGTCGCGAGGACCCCGAGCGTCGCCTCGTCGAACCACACGACCGACGACGCCGCGGTGAGCGGCGTGCCGACGCGCACGACCTCGCCGATCGCCTGCGGGACGCCGTGGCGGTCGCGCACGACGGCACCCAGGTGCACCGCGACGCCGTCGTCGCCCGTCGACACGAGCGCGACGCGCACCCCGTCGCGCGACACCCGGACCGAGCGCACGGTCCGACCCTCGAGCGCGGGAGCCGCGACCGGCACGGCCTGCGCCGCGGGCTCCCCCGTCGCCCCGGACGCGAGCACCGCGACGATCCCCGCGCCGACGTCGGTCGTCCACGCGTAGCCGTGCCGGTCGACCGACGGCGCCGACAGCGCGCTCCCGGTGTAGAGCGTCGTTCCGGGGTCGTCCTCGGTCGGCACGGTCACGAGCGAGCGCCCGTCGGACAGCACGACGCGGACGGTGCCACCCTCGTCGCGCGCGGGGGCGCTCGGGTCCGGCACCGTGAGCGGTCCGAGGCCGTCGACCGGTGCGGGACCGTCCGTCCCCACCTGCACGAGGGCACCGTCGAGCAGCACCTCGGGTGCGACCGCAGGCCCCTCGCCCGAGCGCAGCGACGCCGCGCCGTCGAGGCTCACTCCCCCCGCGGTCACGTCGACGGACGACACACCGGGCAGGGCGAGGAGCGACTGCTCGATCTGCGCGAGCAGCAGCGGCCGGTCGGCGTCGAGCAGCTCGGCCGTCCGCGTCGTGAACAGCCCGACGTGCGCGACACCCTCCGCGTCGACGCTCACCGCCTCGGGCTTGAGCTGGACGCCGTCGGGCAGCGCGGTGTGCACCGCGTCGCGCAGCCACGGCGACGGACCGGCGAGCAGCGCGCTCACGACCGACGTCTCGCGGCTCTTGACCGGCAGCCAGCGCTGCTCGGGGACGAGGAACGTCTCGTCGGGCGAGAGGAAGTAGATCGACGTCTGACGGAAGAACACCTCGAAGTCGTCCGTCGGCACGACGAGCCCGTCGGGCGCCTCGGAGATGCGCCACTGGCCCTCGTCGTCCTGCACGAGCCCGAAGGTCACCGACGACTCCGCGCCCGCAGGCGCCTCGGCGTACCGCCCCTCCCGGTCGACGCGTGCGACGACCGGCACGTCGACCTGCACCTGGCCGTCGCCCAGGTCGCCGAACTCGAGCGCACCGGACACGACGACGCCCGCGAGCGGCTGCCACTCCGCGCGCGCCTCGCCCGCGAGGTACTGGCGCGCGACGACGAAGTCGTCCCGGAAACCCGCCGAGCCCGCGACCAGGAAGCTCTCGACGATCTCGAGCGGCGCGGCGTCGGGTCGCGGCCCCTCCGCGAGGACGTCGATGTTCGACGGCTCGTCGACGCGCCCGTCCCCACCCTGCTGCACGGGTCCGGACGTCGGGATCGCGGTGCACGCCGCGAGGAGCAGCGTCACGGCGGCCGCGGCCGCGGCGGCCACGCGGCGACGCAGTGCGCCCCTCATCGCACGGCCCCCTCGCGGTCGGGGTCGGCGGGTGCGACGTGCACGGACACCGCGCGGATGCCCGTCGGCGACGTCGCGGTGCCGACCGGCCCGTCGAGGTCCGGCAGCGCCGCCGGGTCGGTGCGGGGGCGTGAGGCGGCGTCGAGCACCGGGTCCGGTGCGACGGAGTCGTCCGGCACGAGCGGCAGCGGCGACGACGCGAGCCGGATCCCGGCGCGCCGCGGGAGCGTGAGCCGGAACGACGCGCCGCGCGCGGGACGACCCCAGGCCTCGAGCCAGCCGCCGTGCAGGTGCGCGTCCTCGAGCGAGATCGCCAGCCCCAGGCCCGTCCCACCCGTCGTGCGGGCGCGTGCCGGGTCGGCGCGCCAGAACCGGTCGAAGACGTGCTCGGCCTCGTCGGCCGTCATGCCCACGCCGTGGTCGCGGACGGTCACGGCGACCGCGTGCGCGTCGCCCGCGACCGTGACCTCGACCTGGGTGCCCTCCGCGTGCTCGACCGCGTTGACCAGGAGGTTGCGCAGGATCCGCTCGACGCGGCGGGGGTCGATGTCGGCGACGCACCGGTCCTCGGGCACGACGACGCGCAGCCACGAGCCGCGGCGCTCGGCGAGCGGGCCGGCCAGGTCGACCGCCCGGACCACGACGTCGCGCACGTCGCGGCCCTCGACGTCGAGCACGGCGGCGCCCGCGTCGAACCGGCTGATCTCGAGCAGGTCGGCCAGGAGGTCCTCGAACCGGTCGAGCTGCGTCTGCAGGAGCTCGGCCGAGCGCTTCGTCGCGGGGTCGAAGTCGTCGCGCGCCGCGTGCAGCACCTCGCCCGCCATGCGGATCGTGGTGAGCGGCGTGCGGAGCTCGTGCGACACGTCGGACACGAACCGGCGCTGCACCGCGGACAGCTCCTCCATGCGGTGGATCTGGTCCTGCAGGCTCTCGGCCATCTCGTTGAACGAGTGCGCGAGCGTCGCCATCTCGTCCTCGCCGCGCTCCGGCAGCCGCTCCGACAGGTGCCCGTCGGCGAGCCGCTCCGCGACGAGCGCGGCGCGGCGCACCGGGTGCACGGTCTGCCGCGTGACGAGCCACGTCATCGAGCCGAGGAGCAGCACGAGCACCACGCCCGCGAGCGCGAGCGTGCGCTGCAGGAAGTCGAGCCGGTCCTGCTCCGCCTGGAGGCTGTAGAGGAAGAACAGCTGGTAGCGGCCCACGACGGGGACCTGGACCTCCTGGCCGACGACGATCGCGGGCTCGACGCGTCCGTCGTCCGTCTCCACGCCGACGGACTGCCAGTGCTGCCCGCCCTCCGCGACCGCGAGCTGCAGGTCGTCGCTCACGACGTCGATCAGGGACCCGTCCGAGGCGGCCGCACCGCCGGTCACGGGCGACGTCTGCCCCGGCGCGCGCAGGAGGAAGACCTCGCGCTCGCCGGACGTCCCGGTCCGCTGCGACTGCGCGACGTCGCGCAGCAGGCGCCGCACGTCCGGGCCGAGCGTCGCGTTGGACGAGGCGAACGTGTCCTGCGCCTGCTGGGTGCTGCGGGCGCTCTCGTCGAGCACCTGGTCGCGACGCGCGTCGAACAGGCCGTCGCGCATGCGCTCGCCGACGTAGAGACCCACGCACGCGAGCGCGACGAGACCGATGACGAGCGTGGAGGCGATGACGCGGAACTGGAGCGACCCGCGCCACGCCCGGGGCCAGGCGCGCACCCGTCGCAGCGTCCGGGCCCTCGTCAGGCGCCAGACGCTGTTCACGCGCGGCACGGCGCAGCCCCGCCCGACGTCACGTGGGCGTCACGCCCGCCTTGTACCCGACCCCGCGGACGGTCACGACGATCTCCGGCTGCTCCGGGTCGTTCTCGATCTTCGAGCGCAGCCGCTGGACGTGCACGTTCACGAGGCGCGTGTCCGCCGCGTGCCGGTAGCCCCACACCTTCTCGAGCAGGACCTCGCGCGTGAACACCTGCCACGGCTTGCGCGCGAGCGCGACGAGCAGGTCGAACTCGAGCGGCGTCAGCGAGATCGGACGGCCCGCGCGCGCGACGCGGTGACCGGGCACGTCGATCGTGACGTCGCCGATCGACAGGTGCTCGGGGGCGGGCTCGTCGCTGCGGCGCAGCCGCGCCCGCACGCGTGCGACGAGCTCCTTGGGCTTGAACGGCTTCGAGATGTAGTCGTCGGCACCGGACTCGAGGCCCAGCACGACGTCCACGGTGTCGCTCTTCGCCGTGAGCATCACGATCGGCACGCCCGACTCGGCGCGGATCTGGCGGCACACCTCGTTGCCGTCGCGTCCGGGCAGCATGAGGTCGAGCAGCACGAGGTCGGGCTGGGTCGCCCGGAACGTCCCGAGCGCCTCGTCCCCGTCCTCGCAGAAGACCGGCTCGAAACCCTCGGAGCGCAGCACGATGCCGATCATCTCGGCGAGCGCGGTGTCGTCGTCGACCACCAGCACACGTCCCTTCATGCGCGACATTGTCGCACCGCCGGCTGTCGATCCAGGACGAGGCCCCCCGGACGGCCCACAGATCACCCGCACCTCCACCGGCGGCGAACGGCGACGTGGCACGATGGGCGTCGCCCGGGGGCCACCCCTCGAGCCGCACACCAGCCCGAGGAGGCAGCGCTCCGCATGACGAGCCCGCAGGACGACGCGCCCCGCCCGCCGGCGTGGGCCGCACCGGGCGGCGGTCAGCCGAGCCCCGGCCCCGGTGTCCCCCCGTCCGGCCCGCCCGCACCCGCCGCACCGCCGGCGCAGTGGGGCGCGAGCCAGGGCGGCTGGGGCGCCCCCGTGCCGCCGCCTCCCCCGCCCGGCTCCGCGTGGAAGCCGCCCGCCCTCCAGCCGGGCATCGTGCCGCTGCGGCCGCTCGGCCTCGGCGAGGTGCTCGACGGCGCCTTCAAGGCGATCCGGGCCAACCCGCGCGTCATGTTCGGGCTGTCGGCGCTCGTCGTCGGCGCCGCGGTCGTCCTCTCGACGATCCTCACCTGGTACGTGCAGGGCCTCGTGGCGGGTGCGATCAGCGACGCCCTGCTCGAGCTCGACCCGTCCGGCGCGAGCGGCCTCGACGCGATGCTGGGCTGGGCCGTCGGCACGCTCCTGACCGCGCCGATCATCTGGCTCGCCACGACGGTCCTCACCGGCCTGCTCATCGTGTCCGTCAGCCGGTCCGTGCTGGGGCGCACCATCACCATCGGCGAGGTCCTGCGCTCGGGCCGCGTGTGGTGGGTCGTCGGGTTCACGCTCCTGGCGGGTGCCGCGGTGCTCCTGGTCGCCGCGCTCCTGGTCGGCGCCGTGATCGGCCTCGCCACGGCCGACCAGACCGGGCTCGCGGTGGCCGTCGGGATCCTCGGCTGGCTCGGGCTCGTCGTCGCCGGCATCTGGTTCACGATCCGCACGCTGCTCGCGCCGCCGGCGCTCATGCTCGAGGGCAAGGGCTTCTGGTCGACCGTCACTCGTGCGTGGCGGCTCACGCGCGGGAGCTTCTGGCGCCTGCTCGGGTACTACGTGCTCGTCCAGATCATGGTGAGCGTCACGAGCTACTTCGTGATGTTCCCGTTCGAGCTGGTCGGGACGCTCGTCACGCAGGACCCGACCGGCACCTCGTTCGTCTCGATCGTCCTCACGGGCATCGGCAACGTCATCGCCTACACGCTCACGACCGCGTTCACCGCGGCGATCTACGCGCTGCTCTACATCGACGTGCGCATGCGCCGCGAAGGGCTCGACCTCGAGCTCGCACGAGCCGCCCAGGCCGGATGACCGCGCTGTCCGTCGTCGCCGCGCTGCTGCGCGACGTCCCCGTCCAGCCGGACGCCGAGACGGCCCGCGAGTGGGCCCGCGACGAGCTCGCCCGGCCCGAGTACCACCGGCAGCCGTCGCTCCTGCAGCGGGTCCTGGAGTGGCTGCAGGAGCAGCTGGACTCGGTGCCGTCGCTCGGCCTGCCCGACGGCGTCGCGCTGACGATCGCCGTCGTCGCGGGCGTCGCGCTCGTGCTCGGCATCCTGTGGTTCGTCGGCCCCGTGCGGCGCTCGCGGACGCGAGCCCGGACGGGCGCCGTCGTCCTCTCCGCCGACGACCGGCGGACCGCCGAGCAGCTGCGCGCCGCCGCCGACGCCGCCGCGGCCGCCGGCGACTGGCACCTCGCGGTCCTCGAGCGGTTCCGGGCCGTCGTCCGCGGGCTCGAGGAGCGGACCGTCCTCGACGAGCGGCCCGGCCGCACCGCGCACGAGGCCGTCACCGACGCCGGTCAGCGCCTGCCCGGCCTGGCCGCCGACCTGCGGACCGCCGGCGACCTCTTCGACGACGTCGCGTACGGGGACGTGCGCGCGGACGCGGACGACGACCGCCGGCTGCGCGAGCTCGACCGGCGCGTCCGCGGCACCCGCCCGACGACCGCGGCCGCGGCCGCCGGCGACCGGCTCGTGGTGCCGTCGTGAGCGCTCCCGCCGCCGTCCTGGGCGACGGCACGACCGCCCGCTCGCGCGCGACCGGGCGCTGGCGTCGCTGGCGGCTGCCGCTCGCGATCGTGGGCCTGCTCGTGCTCGTCGGGCTGCTCGCCGCGCTGCCGACGCCCCGCACGTCGACCGACCCCTTCGCACCCGACAACCCCGCGCCCAGCGGGGCGCGGGCCGCCGCGCAGATCCTGCAGCGGCAGGGCGTGGAGATCCGGTACGTCACGCGGCTCGGCGACGCCGTCGCGCAGGCGCGCGCGGGCTCGACGCTGCTCGTCGTCAACGGCGACCTCCTCCTCGACCAGGCCGCGGTGGACGCGGTCGTCGGGACCGAGGCCGACCTCGTGGTCGTCGACTCGCCGTGGCTGCTCGAGGCCGCGACCGACGCCGTCTCGGGCGACGCCGGCTACTGGCCCGACGGCGACCTGCCCGCCGCGTGCGACGACCCCGACGCGACCGCGGCCGGCACGATCACCGCCGCGCCCGGGCTCCAGGCCCTGAGCGACGACGCGGTCGTGTGCTTCCCGGCGGCCGACGACCCGACCGTCGGCGCGTACGCCGTGGTCGACGGCGAGCGGCGCGTGACCGCGCTCTCCGACGGGCGGATCCTCACGAACGCGCTCCTCGCCGAGGAGGGCAACGCCGCGCTCGTCCTGCGCACGCTCGGACGGCACGAGCGGCTCGTCTGGTACCTGCCGTCGGCCTTCGAGACCATGGGCGAGGCGAGCGGCCCGGGCACGGGCGACATCCTGCCGCCGTGGGTCCCCGTGCTCGGCTTGCAGCTGCTCGTCGTGGTGCTCGTCGCGGCGGTCTGGCGCGGACGGCGGCTCGGCCGCATCGTGCCCGAGCCGCTGCCCGTCGTCGTCCCGGCGGCGGAGACCACCCGCGGGCGCGGACGCCTCTACCGCAGGTCACGCTCGTACGGCCACGCCGCCGCCGCGCTGCGTGCGGGGACCGCCGCACGGTGCGCCGCCCGGCTCGGGCTGCCCCGCTCGGCCGAGCCCCACGCGCTCGTCGACGCCGTCGCCCGGGCGACCGGTCGCCCCGCGGCGACCGTCGAGGCGCTGCTCTACGGACCACCACCGCACGACGACACCGGCCTGGCGCGGCTCGCGCAGACGCTGGACCACCTGGAGAGCGAGGTTCACCGACCGTGACCGACGAGACGACCGGCGCACCGCAGCCGCCGCACCCGCCGACCCCCGCGGGCCACCCCGACGCGGCCGCTGACGCCCCGACGCCGCCCCCGGCCGGGCAGGCGTCGCCGCCCGCCGCCCCGCCTGCGCCCCCGACGCACGCCGGTCCGCCGTCGTACGCCCCGCCGCCCGCGCAGGCGGCTCCCCCGGCGTACGCGACGCCCCCGGCGCCGGAGGCCGCGCACGGCGCGCCCCTCGCCCAGACCCCGCCGCCCGCGCACGCCGGGCCGCCCGCGCACGCGGTGCCGTCCGCGCCGCCCGCGCACGCGGTGCCGTCCGCCCCCGCGACGGACGGGCCGCCGAGCTGGACCAAGGCCGAGCAGGCGCCCGCGGCCGACCCCGCTCCGTCGTCGGCTCCGGCCCCCGCCCCGGTCTCGCCGCCGGCACCGGCCGCGCCCAGCGTCGCGCTGCGGTCGGCGCTCGCCGACGTCCGGCTCGAGGTCGCCAAGGCCGTCGTCGGGCAGGACGCCGCGGTCAGCGGTCTCGTGATCGCGCTGCTGTGCCGCGGCCACGTGCTGCTCGAGGGCGTCCCGGGCGTCGCGAAGACGCTCCTCGTCCGCTCGCTGTCGGCGGCGCTCGACCTGTCGACGAAGCGCGTGCAGTTCACGCCCGACCTCATGCCGGGCGACGTCACGGGCTCGCTCGTGTACGACGCCCGCACGGCCGAGTTCTCGTTCCGCGAGGGCCCGGTCTTCACGAACCTCCTGCTCGCGGACGAGATCAACCGCACGCCCCCGAAGACCCAGGCGTCGCTGCTGGAGGCGATGGAGGAGCGCCAGGTGACGGTCGACGGCACCCCGCGGCCGCTGCCGGACCCCTTCCTCGTCATCGCGACGCAGAACCCCGTCGAGTACGAGGGCACGTACCCGCTGCCCGAGGCGCAGCTCGACCGGTTCCTGCTCAAGCTGACGCTGCCGCTGCCCGAGCGCGAGGACGAGGTCGAGGTCCTGGCCCGTCACGCGGGCGGGTTCGACCCGCGCGACCTCACGGCCGCCGGGGTGCGGCCGGTGGCCGACACCGCGCTGCTCGCCGCAGCCCGCGCGGAGGTCGCGCGCGTGCAGGTCGCGCGCGAGGTGCTGGGCTACGTGGTCGACGTGTGTCGGGCGACGCGCCGGTCGCCGTCGCTCGCGCTGGGCGTCTCGCCGCGTGGTGCCACCGCGCTGCTCGCGACGGCACGCGCGTGGGCGTGGCTGTCGGGTCGCAGCTACGTGACGCCCGACGACGTCAAGGCGCTCGCGCACCCCACGCTGCGCCACCGCGTGCAGCTGCGCGCAGAGGCCGAGCTGGAGGGCGTCAGCACGGAGACGGTGCTCGACACGGTGCTCGCGTCCGTCCCCGTCCCCCGCTGACAGCCGCATGACGCTCACCTGGCGCGCGGTGGTCCTCGCGGCCGTCGGCGTGCCCCTCGTGCTGCTGCTGCCGTCGACCGGGACGGTGCTGGTCTGGGCGCTCGTGTGCGTCGCGCTGTGCGTCCTCGACGCGTCGCTCGCGGCGTCGCCACGCCAGGTCGCGGTGCAGCGGGACCTGCCGCCGTCGGTGCGACTCACCGAGCCCGCGACGTCGACGCTCACCCTCACCAACGTCGGCAACCGGCGCCTGCGCGGGCTGGTGCGCGACGCGTGGCCGCCGTCGGCGTCCGCGGAACGCGACCGTCACACGGTCGCCGTCGCGGCGGGCGACGGTGCGCGCGTGCGCACGGTGCTGCACCCGACGCGCCGCGGCGACGCGGTGGCCGACCGCGTGACGATCCGCTCGGCGGGCCCTCTCGGGCTCGCAGGGCGGCAGGCGTCGCTCACCGTCCCGGGGCGGCTGCGCGTCCTGCCGGAGTTCGCCTCGCGGCGGCACCTGCCGAGCCGGCTCGCGCGCCTGCGCGAGATGGACGGGCGTGCGGCGGTGCAGGTCCGCGGCCCCGGCACGGAGTTCGACTCGCTGCGCGAGTACGTGATCGGCGACGACGTGCGCGCGATCGACTGGCGTGCGACCGCGCGCCGCGCCGACGTCGTCGTGCGCACGTGGCGGCCCGAGCGCGACCGCCGTGTGCTGATCGTGCTCGACACGGGCCGCACGTCGGCGGTCCGCGTCGAGGACGCACCCCGGCTCGACGCGTCGATCGAGGCGGCCCTGCTGCTGGGCGCGCTCGCGACGCACGCGGGCGACCGCGTCGAGCTGCTGGCGTTCGACCGCCGCGTGCGCGCGCGCGTCGCGGGCACCGCGGGGCCGCGGCTCATGCCCGCGCTCGCCGACGCGCTCGCGACGACGTCCTCGCAGCTGGTCGAGACGGACTGGCCGGGCGTCGTCACGCAGGTGCGCGAGCGGCTCAGCCAGCGGGCGCTCGTCGTGCTGCTCACGGCGCTCGACGCGTCGGCGGTCGAGCGCGGGCTCCTGGGCGTCGCGCAGCAGCTGACGTCGCGGCACCAGGTCGTGCTCGCGTCCGTCGCCGACCCCGAGACGGACGCGATCCGGACGGCCCGCACCGACGCGCGCGCGGTGTTCGACGCCGCGGCGGCGGAGCGTGCCGACCTCGAGCGGTCGGCGGTCGCGGTCCGGCTGCGCCGGCGGGGTGTCGAGGTGGTCGACGCGCTGCCCGAGGACCTCGCCCCGCGCCTCGCGGACACCTACCTGGCGCTCAAGGCGGCCGGCCGGCTCTGACCCGCCCGCGAGCCGCGTCGACGGCATCCGTCCACCCCCGCACGGGCCGACCGCTCCCGTCGTGGGTGACGTTCGGTAGCGTCCCGGCATGGCCGAGCCGCCCCTCATGGACCGTCGCGCGCTCAACCGTGCGCTGCTCGCGCGTCAGCACCTGCTCGAGCGGACGGACGCGTCGGCCGTCGACGTCGTCGGGCACCTCGTGGGCCTGCAGGCGCAGAACGTGGGGTCCCCGTACGTCGGGCTGTGGAGCCGGGTCGAGGGGTTCACGCACGCCGACCTGGGCGACGCGCTGCTCGACCGGCGGCTCGCGCGGATCGCGGTCATGCGCGGCACGATCCACCTGGTCGACGCGGCGGACGCCCTGCTGCTGCCCGGCCTGGTCGCCCCGCTCTACGCCCGCGACCTGGTGGTCAACACGCTGCACTCGGCCCCGCTGCGCACCGTGGACCTGGCCGAGGTGACGGCGTTCGCGCGCGAGCTCGTCGAGGCTGAGCCGCGCGTGAGCACGGCCCTCGGGAAGCTGCTCGCGGAGCGCTGGCCGCACGTCCCACCGGCGTCGCTCGCGCACGCCGCGCGCGGCACGCTCCCGCTCGTCCAGGTCCCGCCGCGCGGCGTGTGGGGCCGGTCGGGTGCGACGACGTGGACGACGACGACCGCGTGGTTCGGCGCGGACGCCGCGGCGGCGCCCGACCTGTCCGACCCCGACGTCCTGGGCGCCGAGCTGGAACGCCTCGTCCTGCGGTACCTCGCCGCGTTCGGCCCCGCGAGCGTCACCGACGCCCAGGCCTGGTCGGGGCTCACCGGGCTGGCCGCGGTCGTCGCACGCCTGGGCGACCGCGTGGTCCGGTTCACCGCCGAGCCGTCCCCCGGCAAGGTGCACCCGCGCGAGGTGCTCGACCTGCCCGACGCGCCGCGCCCGCCCGCGGACGTCCCCGCCCCGGTGCGCTTCCTGCCCGACCTCGACAACGTCCTCCTGAGTCACGCGGACCGCACACGCGTCGTGGCCGAGGAGCACCGCCGCGCGCTGCAGAGCCCCAACGGCGTCGTGCCCGGCACGGTGCTCGTCGACGGCGTGGTGGCGGCGACGTGGCGCGTCGAGCGCGTGCGTGTCGAGCAGGCGCGCGCGCGACGGCGACGTGAGCGCGCGACGCTCGTCGTCGAGCCGTTCGGCGAACTGACGGCGCGCGAGCGGCGGGACGTCGTGGCCGAGGCGGAGCGCTTCGTGACGTTCGTCGCCGACGACGCCGTCGGGCACGACGTGGAGGTGCGCTGACCCCCCGCTCCTCTCGCCGGACGGCGCCGACGGGTGCCGCGCACCACGTGGTGCGCGCCGACCGGGGTCCTGCGGCGTCAGCCGGCGAGCGGCACCGCGTAGCCCGCGCGGTCGGGGTCGAGGTCGCCCGTCGCGCCCGCACGGACCGCGCGGCCACCGAGCACGAGCGTGTAGGCCCAGAACGCGGCGAGCACGACCGCGCCGACGACGATCTTCAGCCACCAGGCCATGCCCGAACCCGTGACGAAGCCCTCGACCACACCGGACACGGCCAGCACCCCGACGAGGCCGAGCGCGACCGTGAACAGCGCGCGCCCCTCCTCCGCGAGCGCGCGCCCACGCGTGCGCGGACCCGGGTCGATCAACGTCCAGAAGATCCGCAGCCCGGCGCCGCCCGCGACGAACACCGCCGTGAGCTCGAGCAGGCCGTGCGGCGCGATGAGCTGCAGGAACAGCGCGAGCTCGCCGTGCGCGCCCATCATCCCGCCGACCGCGCCGACGCTCACGGCGTTCTGGATCAGCAGCCAGACGGGGATGACGCCCGTGATGCCGGACGCGACGCACACCGCCGTGATCCACGCGTTGTTGGTCCACACCATCGCGGCGAACCCCGCGCCGGGGTCGTAGTACTCGGCGAACGCGTGGTCGACGTACTGCTGCCGCTCGGCGGGCGTGCCCATCGCCGCGAGCGCCTCGGGCTGCGTCGCGACCCACCACCCGGCGGCGAGCGCGAGGGCCAGGAACCCGACCATGACACCGACCGTCCACCAGCGGATCCGGTACAGCGCCGCGGGCAGCGACTCCCCCACGAACACCGCGACGTCCCGCCAGCTCGGCTCGTGCGCGCCGACGATCGCGGAGCGAGCGCGCGCGACCACCTGCGAGAGCCGGCTCACGGCGTCCGGGTCGGGCGCGGCCGAACGGATGACGGACAGGTCGGTCGCGGCCGCCTGGTACAGCCGGACGAGCTCGTCCGACTCGGCACCCGTGCGGCGCCGCTTGCGCGCGAGCGCGTCGAGGCGCTGCCACGACTCGTCGCGGGCCACCTGGAAGGCGTCGAGGTCCACGGCCCACAGCCTGCCATCTCCGGGGCCCGTCTCCGGTTAGTGTTCCCTCGGCGGAGGAGGGACATCGATGGTCGAGGACGAGATCCTCATCGGCGAGGGCGTGCTGCTCGACACCCGGGCGGCGTCCGCGCTGACGCGCCTCGTGGCGGCGCTCATCGACCTCGCGGTGCTCGCGGCCGCGCTGATCGTGATCATGATCGTGCTGACGACGACGGCTCCGGCGGCGATGTCCGAGGAGGTCGCGCGGATCACGTCGATCCTGGCGCTCGTCACGGTCATGGTCGTCTACCCGACGACGATGGAGACGCTCAGCCGCGGCCGGTCGCTCGGCAAGCTCGCGCTGGGCATCCGGATCGTGCGCGACGACGGCGGACCGCTCGTGTTCCGGCAGTCGCTGATCCGGGCGCTCGTCGGCGTCATCGAGCTCTGGATGACGTTCGGCTCGGTCGCGTTCCTGTGCTCGCTCGTCCACCCCCGCAGCAAGCGGCTGGGTGACGTCCTCGCGGGCACGTACGCCGTCCGGGTGCGCGGGGGCGCGCGGCGGGCACCGGTCCAGATGCCCCCGTGGCTGGCCGGCTGGGCGCAGGGTGCCGACGTCGCGCGCCTGCCCGACGGGCTCGCGCTGGCCGTGCGGCAGTTCCTCGCGCGTGCGAACGGCCTGCACCCCGCGTCGCGGGTCGAGCTGGGCACCCGGCTGTCGGCCGAGGTCGCGCGGTACGTGCACCCGGGGCCCCCGCCCGGGACGCACCCCGAGGCCTTCCTGGCGGCGGTCCTGGCCGAGCGGCGTGAGCGCGAGCTCGTGGCGCGGCTGCGGGACGACGCACGCGACGCCGCCGACGCGCGCGTGCTCCACCGCCTGCCGCACGGCGTGCCCGACCCCGTCGACTGACCGCGCGCCCAGGACCGCGTCCGCTCGCGGCACGCGCGCCGCGGCGACCGCCCGCGACGCCGTCGTCCCGCGGCGACGTGCTCGTCGTGCGGTCAGTACCGGTAGTGCTCGGCCTTGTACGGGCCGTCGACCTCGACGCCCAGGTACGCCGCCTGGTCCTTCGTGAGCCGCGTGAGCCGCACGCCGAGGGCGTCGAGGTGCAGCCGCGCGACCTTCTCGTCGAGGACCTTGGGCAGCCGGTGCACCTGCCGGTCGTACGCGCCCTGCCGCGTCCACAGCTCGACCTGGGCGATCACCTGGTTCGCGAACGACGTGCTCATGACGAACGACGGGTGGCCGGTCGCGTTGCCGAGGTTGAGCAGCCGCCCCTCGGACAGGACGATGACCGACCGCTCGCCGCGGCCCGTCCGGTCGTCGGCGGGGAACGTCCACTCGTGCACCTGCGGCTTGAGCTCGGTCCGCCGCACCCCGGGGTACGCCGCGAGACCGGCCATGTCGATCTCGTCGTCGAAGTGGCCGATGTTGCCGACCACGGCCTTGTCCTTGAGCGCCGCGAGGTGCTCGACGGTGACGACCGACCGGTTGCCGGTCGCGGTGATGACGAAGTCCACCTCGCCCACGACGTCGTCGAGCCGCGCGACCTGGTAGCCGTCCATCACGGCCTGGAGCGCGCAGATCGGGTCGACCTCCGAGACGACGACGCGCGCACCCTGCCCGCGCAAGGCCTCGGCGGCCCCCTTGCCGACGTCCCCGTAGCCGACGACGAACGCGACCTTGCCGCCGATGAGCACGTCCGTCGCACGGTTGAGCCCGTCGGGCAGCGAGTGCCGGATGCCGTAGCGGTTGTCGAACTTCGACTTGGTGACGGAGTCGTTGACGTTGATCGCCGGGAACCGCAGGTCGCCGGCCTCGGCACGCTGGTAGAGCCGGTGCACGCCTGTCGTCGTCTCCTCGGAGACCCCCACGATCCCGTCGGCCACGCGGGTCCAGCGCTGCGGGTCCTCGGCGAGCGACCGGCGCAGCAGCTCGCGCACCACGACCAGCTCGAGCGAGTGCTCGGGGTCGCCAGGTGCCGGCACGTCGGGCACCGCGCCGGTCGCCTCGTACCGCGCACCCTCGTGCACGAGCAGCGTCGCGTCGCCCCCGTCGTCGAGGATGAGGTCCGGGCCGCGCCCGTCGGGCCACAGGAGCGCGTGCTGCGTGCACGCCCAGTACTCCTCGAGCGTCTCGCCCTTCCACGCGAACACGGCGGGACCGGCGGGCGCGTCGACGGTGCCGTCGGGCCCGACGACGACCGCGGCGGCGGCCTCGTCCTGCGTCGAGAAGATGTTGCACGACGCCCACCGCACCTCGGCGCCGAGCGCGACGAGCGTCTCGATGAGCACCGCGGTCTGCACGGTCATGTGCAGCGAGCCGCTGATCCGGGCGCCCGCGAGCGGCTGCGACGGCCCGAGCTCGGCGCGCAGCGCCATGAGGCCGGGCATCTCGTGCTCGGCGAGACGGACCTGATGGCGGCCCGCCTCCGCGAGCGCGAGGTCGCGCACCTGGTACCGACCGGGGACCTCGCTGAACCTCGCCATGCGCACCTCGCAGGATGAGACGGGCCGAGCCGGGCTGCGTCGCCCGTGCCCATCCTGCCCCACGACGTCCGGTCCGTCCCGGCCCGCGACGACGGCGCGCCGCGCGGACGGGTCGCGCGTCAGCGAGCGGGTGCCGGGCGCGCCTCGTCGGCGAGCAGCACCGGGATGCCGTCACGCACCGGGTACGCGAGCGGCTCCGTCGGGTGCGTCGAGACGAGCAGCGGCTCGCCGTCGGGTCCCGTCGCGTCCACGAGCGTCGCGCCCGACACGGGGCAGCGCAGCAGGTCGCGCGCCCACGGCTCGAGCGGGTGGCTGGCGTCGGTGCTCATCAGGCTCCCTCTCCCTGGCGCACGAGGGCGAGGACGTCGTCGCGCACCTTCTCCATGATGTCCTCGTCCGCGGCCTCGACGTTGAGCCGCAGCAGCGGCTCGGTGTTCGACGCCCGCAGGTTGAACCACCACTGCGGCTGGCCGTCCCAGTGCGACACGGTCAGGCCGTCGAGCTCGTCGACCTCGACCGGGCCGGCACCCTGCTGCGTCACGTACGCCTCGACGACCCGGGCACGCGCCGCGGCGACGTCCTCGACGCGCGAGTTGATCTCGCCGCTCGCGACGTACGGCTGGTACTGGTCGGCGAGCGCCGACAGCGGGTGCGGCTGCCCGCCGAGGGCCGCGAGCACGTGCAGGGCCGCGAGCATGCCGGTGTCGGCGAAGAAGAACTCACGGAAGTAGTAGTGCGCGCTGTGCTCGCCGCCGAAGACCGCCTGGTGCTGGGCCATCTCCGCCTTGATGAACGAGTGCCCGACGCGCGTGCGGACCGTCTTCGCACCCGCCGCGGTGATGAGGTCCGGCACGACCATCGAGGTGATGAGGTTGTGGATCACGGTCGGCGTCCGGCCAGCGGCGCGCTCCCGCGCGACCTCGCGGAGGCCGACGAGCGCGGTCACGGCGGACGGGCTGACGGGCTCGCCACGCTCGTCGACGACGAAGCAGCGGTCCGCGTCGCCGTCGAACGCGAGGCCGATGTCGGCGCCGTGCTCGACGACCGCGCGCTGCAGGTCCCGCAGGTTCTCGGGCTCGAGGGGGTTGGCCTCGTGGTTCGGGAAGGTGCCGTCGAGCTCGAAGTACAGCGGCACGACGTCGAGCGGCAGCTCCGGCAGGCCGGCACCCGTGCCGAGGACCGCCGGCGCGGTGTAGCCACCCATGCCGTTGCCGGCGTCGACGACGACCTTCAGCGGACGGATGCCCGACAGGTCGACCAGCGTGCGCAGGAAGCCCGCGTACTCGGCGAGCATCTCCCGCTCGGTGACGCTGCCCCGTGCGTCGTCGGCGACCTGCGGGACGCCCGACGCGAGGTAGTCGCCGGCGAGCTCGCGGATCGTCGAGAGGCCCGAGTCCTGGCCCACCGGACGCGCGCCCGCACGGCACAGCTTGATGCCGTTGTACTCCGCCGGGTTGTGGCTCGCCGTGAACATCGCGCCCGGGACGTCGAGCGAGCCGGACGCGAAGTACAGCCCGTCGGTCGAGGCGAGCCCGATGAGCTCGACGTCCACACCGCGTGCGGTCAGGCCCTCGGCGAACGCACCGACCAGCTGGGGCCCCGACGGCCGCATGTCGTTGCCGACCACGACCCGCGGCCTGCCGGTCGCCTCGGGGAGGACGACGACGTCGGCGAACGCCGCACCGATCGCCCGCGCCACACCGGCGTCGAGCTGCTCGGGGACGATCCCCCGGACGTCGTAGGCCTTGATGAGGGCGGACAGGTCGACACGGTCGGGCGAAGGAGTCGTCACGTCGGGCATCGTACCGAGCGCGGAGGGCCGAGCCGACGCCCGCCACCTGCCGGGACGCGCGTGGTCAGGCGCCGTCGCGCCCCATGACCTCGTCGCGCGGCAGCGGCGTGCCGTCGCCGTCCAGAGCGAACCACCCCGTCCGCTCGCACGCGGGGCACGACACGAACACGGCGGGCCGCCCGCTCGACAGGGTCATGCGGATCCGGGTGAGGTCCGGCGACCCGCACTGCTGGCACGCCTCCGTGCCGGGTGCGAGCGGGCCGGCCGGCTGGCTCATCGAGCCGAGCGGCTCGGGCGGCAGCGACCCGCGCGCCCCCGACTGCTCCCCCCTGCGTCGCGGCACGGCTCAGCCCTCTCCGCGCAGGACCCGAAGGTGCCCGCGGCGCGGGGCGTCCGCGAGCGCGTCCGCCACGGGCTCGGGCGCCGTCGCCGCCGCGGCGGCGGGTGCGGTGTGCCGTCCGCGACCCGCCTCGCGCACCGCGTCGGCGAGCGCCAGCAGGTCGTCGCGGCTCGGGGCAGCCGGGGTGAAGTCGGGCGTCAACCGCACGACCTCCCACCCGCGGGGGGCGGTCAGCCGCTCGGCGTGCTCGACGCACAGGTCGTACGAGTGCGGCTCGGCGTGGTGCGCCAGCGGGCCCAGGACGGCCGTGGAGTCGGCGTACACGTAGGTCAGCGTGGCCACGGCGGCACGGCCGCACGCCGTGCGCGAGCACTGCCGGACGGATCTCACGGGGTGACCGTACCCCCCGGCGGCGACACGTGGCGTCCCCCACGCCGCACGGCGCGACGCGACGCGCCCGCGCCGGTCCCACGCGCACGCGCGGACTAAGGTTTCTCGCGTGACGTCCTCCGGCCACCCGCACGCCCCGGGCCACCACGCGGGCCCCCTCGGGCGCCGCGGGTCGACCCCCGGTCTCGGCGACGGCCCGGTCCAGGGGGTGCGTCGGCGCGACCGTCGGGGCCGCGGCCCGCGCGGGCCGCTGATGCCGTCGACGATGCCCGCCTACCGCACGCGCGCCGAGCGGTTCGACGACCTCGTGCTCGATGCCGTGGAGCGGCTCGAGCGGCGCTGGACGCGACAGCTCGACGGCACCGAGTTCGCGGTCGAGGACGTCCCGCCGTCCAACCCGGCACCGTGGGAGCACGGCGGTGTGCCGCTCGGCCGGTACTTCCCCGCCGACTCCGGCCTTCCCGCGCGCATCGTCGTGTACCGCCGTCCCGTCGAGGCGCGTGCGACCGACGCGGGCGACCTCGCCGACCTCGTGCGCGACGTCGTGGTCGAGCAGGTCGCGCACCTGCTCGGACGCTCCCCCGAGGACGTGGACCCCGGCTATGGTGACGCCCACTAACCTGGGCGCACGATGAGCAGCCCCGCCCCCACCGTCCGAGTCGTCTGCGTCGTCTACCACCCCGGCGAGGAGCTCGAGCGCTTCGCGCGCACGCTCGCCGGCGCGACGTCCGCCCCCTACGAGCTGGTCGTCGTCGACAACGGCGACGACCCCACGGTGTCCCGCGCGGTCGCCGGCCGGCACGGCGCCCGGGTCGTCGAGTCGGGCGCGAACCTCGGCTACGGCGGTGGCGCGAACCTCGGCGCCCGGGGGGCGCAGGCGCCCTGGCTCGTCGTCGCCAACTCGGACCTCGAGTGGGAGCCGGGCTCGCTCGACGTGCTGGTCGCCGCCGGTGAGGAGCACCCCGACGCCGGCGCGCTCGGCCCCGCGCTGCTCAACGTCGACGGGACCGTCTACCCGTCCGCGCGCGCCCTGCCGTCGCTGACGCAGGGCGCCGGCCACGCGCTGCTCGTCCGCGTCTGGCCGGGCAACCCGTGGACCCGCGCCTACCGGGCTCAGCACGAGGACGCGGGCGGGCAGCGGGCTGCGGGCTGGCTCTCGGGCGCGTGCCTGCTGCTGCGCCGGTCCGCGTTCGAGGCCGTCGGCGGGTTCGACGACGACTACTTCATGTTCTTCGAGGACGTCGACCTGGGCGAACGGCTCGGTCGCGCCGGGTGGACCAACCTCTACGTGCCCGGCGCACGCGTCACACACGTCGGTGGAACGTCGTGGCGCGAGCGACCGGCCCGGATGATCTCGGCGCACCACGCGAGCGCGGCCCGCTACGTGTCGCGCCGGTACCCGCACGCCTGGCAGTGGCCGGTGCGCGTCGCGGTGACGTTCGGCCTGCGGCTGCGCGAGCGGTCCGAGCTCCGGGCCGCCGCGCGCTGATCCCGGACGACGCGCGTCGGCGCGCGCCGAACCGCCGTGCGCGTCAGCGCGTGCCGAGCCGCGGGTCCGGCTGCACCGCGACGTCGGGCGCCCGCACGAGCGCCGGGACGGGACGCAGCACCGAGACCAGGACACCGTCGGGGCGCGACACCTCGGCGACCAGCGCCCAGGCGACGTCGTCCCCGTCGTCCACGACCACGTCGACCGCCCGCACGACCGGCTGACCCGCGGGTGCCGTGAGCGCGGTGCTCGGTGTGACGAGCCCGTCGCCCTGCACGAGCGCCTCGAGCGACCACGCGCCCGTCGCCCCCACCGGCACGGAGACGCGCCGCTCCCCCACGACCCGGCCGTCGTCGCCGAGCAGCCGGACGGTCGCGGTCGTCTCGCCCCCGCCGTCGACCGAGTCCGCCGCGCTCCCGCGCGCGGGCAGCCCCGCGAGCGTGAACGTCCCCCCGGTCCCGGCGGGGAGCACCGCGACGCCACCGTCCGTGGGCGACGAGGACGCCGCCCACGCGCGCTCGCGGCTGGGCACGTCGTCGAGCTCGCCCGGTGAGCCCGGCCGGGTCACGACCGCGGCCGCGACGACCGGCTGGTCGGCGTCGACCAGGAGCGTGTACGTGCCGGCGGCGAGCCCGCCGAGCGGGACGTCGGTCACCTCGCCGGGGCGCAGCTCGACGGACTCCGCGCCGGGCAGCGCGGTCGGGCCGTCGGGACCGAGCACCGACACCGACGCCGTCGCGGTCGCGTCGCCCGGCACGAGCAGCCGCACCGCACCCGCGTCCTCGTCGCCGACCTCGCTCGCCACGACCGACACCCCGGGCACGACCTGACGCCGCGCGGGCGCCTCGCCGGGCACCACGAGGTCGGTCCCGGCGGGCGTGAACCCGTCGAGCGCGGAGTCCTGCAGGTGCACCGCCACGCGGCCGCCCGTCGTCGCGACGTGCACGACCAGGCGGCGCTGCTCGGCGGCGATCCCGCCCACGGCGACGACGCGCTGCGCACCCGGCGCGACGAGGTAGCGCTCACCCGTGAGGTCGACGGCACCCGAGGGCCCCCACACCTCGAGGCCCACCTCCGCGGGCGTGCTGCCGGCGTTCGTGAGGACGAGCTGCGCGGTGCTCGTGAGGTCGGTCGCGCCACCCACGAGCCACGCGTCGGCCGTCGGGTGCTGGCACGACGCCGCTGACAGCCCTCGCAGGTCGCCCGCGGTGACGAGGCCGCTGCTCACGGCGCCGACGCGCGCAGGTGCGGTGTCACCGGGCTCGGCCCGGACGACGAGGGGCGCGGGGACCTGTCCGACGGTCACCGCCTCGTCGCCGGGGTCGAGCCGTGCGAGCGTCTGCGCGCCGTCCAGCGTCGTCACGGTGCCCGCGCCCCGGGTCGACGACGCGACCGAGACGCTCGACACCGGGTCGACCGGCGTCGGGTCGAACGCGGAGTCGCCGCGACCCACGTCGTCCGGCAGCAGCAGCGGACCGGCGCACACCAGGGTCGTCGCCGCGGGCGGCACCGGGACGGACGACGGGCCGAGGCCGTCGACGGCGGTCCCCGGGACGACGCCACCTGCGACGACCACCGCGGCGACGACGCCCGCGACCGCGAGTCCGGAGCCCGCCCGCACGAGCCGTCCGCGCCAGACGACGCCCCGGTCGACCACGGCGGCGGGCTCGGTCGCGGCGGTCATGCGGTCACCCGCCGGCGTCGCACGGGCAGCGCGAGCAGCAGCGTGACGACCAGCACGGCGCCCTGCGCCGCGAGCCACGGGGCACGGTCGGGCGCGTCGTACCGGACGACCAGACGGCCGCCGTCCGCCGGGACCTCGAAGCCCTGGCGCCAGCCGCTGTCGACCGCACGCAGCGGCGTCCCGTCGAGCCACGCGCGCCACCGCGGGTCCGCGCGCTCCGCGAGGACGAGGACGCGGTCCGCGGCACCGGCCGGCACGGGCGCGTCGACCGCGCGGTCGTGGGCCGCCACGGCGAGCGCGTCGACCGTGACGTCGCGCACGTCGGAGCCCGCCGGGACGAGCCGGGCCCACGACGGCACCACGACGGGTGCGACCTGCCCGGCGTCGGCGGTCGCCCGCACACGCCAGAGGGTCCCGGCGGGGGTCTGCGTCACGCGTTCGAGGCCCGGCGTCGAGTCCAGACGGGACACGAGGTCGTCGCGCAGCGCGCGCTCGGCTCGGTCCGACCTCGCCGCGTCGGGCAGGGCGGGCACCAGGACGTCCGCGACGGCGAGGGCGGCGAGCTCACCCGCGACGTCGCCCCCGGACGCCGCGACGAGCCGCGCGACGAGCGCGTCGACCTCCTGCGTGGCGGCGTCCGCGCCGCGCACCCGGGGTGCGTCGAGGTCGCCGGTGAGCGCGCGCGTCGACGTGGCGGCGGCGACGTCGTCGAGCTGCGGACCGTCGGCGCGCATGAGCTGCCACGTGGCGAGCGGCTCGTCGTCGCCGGTGCCGCGCACCTCGACCGCGAGGACGCGCGACGCGAGCGGTGACGTCTGGGCCTGCTGGCCGACGGCCGGCACGACCGCACGCTCCTGCGCGCGCAGCGCGACGGCATCGCCGTCCCGCGCCTGCCACGTCCACCCGCCGAGCACCGCGACCGGCGCGAGCACCGCGACGGTCGCCAGGAGCGCCGCGAGCGGCTGCCGCCAGCCGAAGGACGCGGCGGCGAGGCGGTCGCGCAGCCGGTCCGCGCCGAGCAGCGCCGCGGCGAGCAGCCCCGCCCACGCGAGCGACAGGCCCGGCCCGCCCCAGCCGCGCACCGCGGTCGAGCCGTCGACGCCCACGGCCACCGCGGTGCCCACGGTCGCGCCCGCGAGGCCGAGCGCCGCGACGAGCCACCCGACGCGCACCCCCCGGGCGACGGGCCGGCCGCGCAGCAGCGCGAGCGCGGCGAGCAGCACGAGGACGCCTCCGGGCAGGTACGGCCACACGTCCGCGACCGTGCCCCCGAGCGCACCGGGGACGAGCGCGCTCGCGTCGGCGGGCACGCCGAGCAGGCGGGCGACCGGGTCCGACGCGGTCGACGCGAGCGGCAGGCCGGGCTCGGCGAGCACGAGGCGCCAGCCCGACAGCCCGCGCGCCAGCGCCGTCACGAGGAGCGGGCCCGCGACGACCACCGCGGGCACGGGGACCAGCAGCAGGCGAGCGCGGCGTCGCGGGGCGGCGAGTGCGACGAGGAGCACCGCGAGCGTGCCCGGGACCAGCAGCGACGGCGACGCGGCGACGACGACCGCGAACGCGAGCGCCGCGGCGGCCGCCGCGGTCAAGGACCCGGTCGGGTCGGGCGCGCCGACCAGGCCGGGCGTGCGGGGGGCATCGTCCGTCCGCGCGTCGACCGCCGCGCTCGTCGTGGGTGAGACGCGCTGCGTCGGCACGGTCGGCACGGCCGGGACGCCCCGCACGGGTGTGTCGACGTCGGCCGGGTCCGTCTCGTCCTCGTCGTCGGCGCGGCGCGCGGTCGCGAGACCCGAGAGCACCTGGTCGACACGGTGCACGCCGACCGCGCGCACGAGCCCGAGCGCGACCCACGGGAGCGCGGCGTGCGCCAGCACCGGCCCGAGCCGGCCGTCGCCGACGGCGAGCAGCAGCATCGGGGCGGCCGCCCAGACCACCGCCGCCCAGGCGCGCGCACCGACCGAGCGCGTCGCGGCCCCCGCGGCCGCCCAGGCACCGAGGCCCGACAGGAGCACGCCGCCGAGCAGCAGCGCGGCCACCGCGGCGGCCGTGTGCCCTGCTGCGACCGTGCTGGGCACGAGCAGGAGCGTGAGCAGCGGGTCCGCGGGACCGGGCGCACCGAGCCCGCCGGCGACCCACCCCGACGTCGCGGACCGCCACAGGCCCCCGAGGTCGGTGCCGGCGGCCACGAGCGCACCGCCGACCACCGAGGCGCCGCCCGCGGCCGCGCTCACGAGCGGGCCGAGCGCGACGGCGGTGACCAGCGCGAGGGCGACGACCAGCACCACGAGCGTCACGCGACGGCGCGACGCGAGGGCCGCGAGCTCGCGCAGCTCCAGCTCGCTGGGCGCACGCACGACCCGGCGGGCCTCGGCACGCGCCAGCCGCCGGTCCCGGTCGAGCGCCCACACGTCCCGCCAGCGCGCCTGCAGGGGCCGCAGCGTGCGCCGCGGGAGCCGACGCGTCTGCCGGGCGCGGGCGCGCGCCCGCGCGACCGCGTCGGGACGCAGCAGCGCCGCGACCGGCGCGCGCAGCTCGTCGACCGCGAGACCGGGCTGCTTGGCGCCCAGCCGCACGAGCGAGCGGAGCAGGCCCGCGGCGAGGAACAGGAGTGCCGCGCACGGCAGCCAGGGCAGCGGCACCGCCGCGAGGTGGCGGTGCACCGCGGCCCGGCGCCGCGCGGCGTACGAGCGGTGCGGGTCGCCCGCGTCGTCGAGGCCGTCGCCGTCACGGTCGACGGGCTCACCGTCCTCCGCACGGAGGCCGAGGTACGTCGCCTGCGCGTGCCGGACGACAGCCGCGGGCACCACGACGACGCGGTGCCCCGCGAGGCGCGCGCGACGCGACAGGTCCTCGCCGTCGCCGAACGGGCCCAGCGCCGGGTCGGGCCCGTCGAGCTCGTCCCACACGTCGCGCCGCACGAGCGCACCGACCAGGCCCACGCCCAGCACGTCCTCGCGCGCGTCGAGCTGCCCCTGGTCGAGCTCGCCCGGTGCGACGTCGGTGAGCCGCCGCCCGGCCGGCGACGTGCGCAGACCGACCTCCAGCAGGCGCTCGGGGTCGGTCCACGTGCGCTGCTTGACGCCCGCGACGGCGACCGAGCGGGCGTGCCCGACGGCGCGCACGAGCTCGGCGAGCGCGTCGGGCGCCGGGGCGCTGTCGTCGTGCAGGAGCCACAGCCAGGTGGACGCCGGCCCGTCGGCGCGTACCTGTGGGTCCAGGAGCGCGGCCCGCACGGCGTGCCCGAAGGTCCGTGCGCCCGGGACGTGCACCGTGCGGAGCTGGGGGCGCGGCGAGCTGGCCTGCCGTGCGAAGGCGTCGTCCAGGGCGTCGCCGACCTCGAGGGCCGGGGCGACGTCGACCAGCAGCACCCGCGCCGGACGACGGGTCGACGCGGCGAGGGCCGCGAGCGCGTCGTCCAGGTAACGCGTCCGGCCCCGGGTCACGACGACCGCCGTCACCGGCGTCGTCACCGGGAGGGGTGCGGTGGTCGTGGGTGCGTCCACGGGCGGGAGGGTCTCGGTCATGCTCGGGCCATCCTGCCGTCCGGGGTCCGCGAACCCCTCGACCGACACGCGTCAGACGACCCGGCGCTTCAGCTTGCGGCGCTCACGCTCGGACAGTCCGCCCCAGATGCCGAACCGCTCGTCGTTCGCGAGCGCGTACTCCAGGCACTCCGAGCGGACGTCGCACCCGGTGCAGACGCGCTTCGCCTCGCGGGTCGAGCCGCCCTTCTCCGGGAAGAACGCCTCGGGGTCGGTCTGCGCGCACAGCGCCCGCTCCTGCCACCCCATCGGCCCGTCGTCCTCGGGTGCACCGAAGAGCGACAGCACGTTCGACGCGGGTTCCGCGGGCTTCCGGGCGTCGCTCGGGAAGGTCTCGTCGTCGTCGTCGAGCAGGTTCCACATCGCGTGCCTCCGTGCGGGTCTTTCGTGCGGTTCGTTCAAGGCTCGGCAGAGCGGCTCCCGGAGGACGCCGCGTGGTGGTGCTCGCGCATGAATCTCTTCTCAGGAATTACACGCGTGTCGTTCGAGGGCGTCAAGCCGAGCCGTGGTAGTTGCCCGGATATGTCGGGGTGAACTTGTGGCACACGGGTGAAGACGGCGTGTCGCGCCTACTCTGAGGCCGTGCCAGGAGCCACCATCGCCGACGTTCTCGCCCTCGTCACCCGGATGCCGGGTCGTCCCCGACTCACCTGGTACAGCGCCGACGGCGAACGTGTCGAGCTCTCCGGCGCGGTGCTCGAGAACTGGGTCAACAAGACCACCAACCTCCTCGTCGAGGAGCTCGACGCCGGCCCCGGCACGCGCGTCCTGCTCGACCTCCCCGGCCACTGGCGCACCGTCGTGTGGGCCCTCGCCACGTGGCGGTGCGGCGCGTGCGTCGTCCTCGGCGGCGGCGAGGCCGACGTCGTCGTGACGTCCCGGCCCGCCGCGCACGCCGGCACCTCGGCACCCGTCGTCGCCGTCGCGCTCCCCGCGCTCGCGCGCCGCGTCGACGACCTCCCGCCCGGCGCGCTCGACGCCGCGTCCTCGGTCAGCACCTACGGCGACGCGCTCGGGTGGGTGCCGGGCACGGAGCCGGCACGCCCCGCATGGATCGCCGACGGCGAGCTGGTGACGCACGCGGACCTCGTGCTGCACGCGGCCTCGCGCGCCGCCGCGCCCGACGCCCGACGCGTCCTGCGCGAGGCGGTCGACGCCACCGTCGCCCTGGACGCGCTCGCCGTGCTCGCGACCGACGCGTCGCTCGTCCTCGCCGACCCGGACCTCGCCGCCCGCCTGCGGACCGACGCCGAGGCCCGCGACCGCCTGGTCGGCCCCGAGCGCGTCGACGCCGACCTGCTCGGCGCGGACGCCACCGGGCCGTCCTGACCCCGCACGCGTCGTCCCTGTCCGGGACCGGCCCATCCCCGCTACGGTCGATGGGGTGAGCACGACGCTGCTCCGCACGGCACGACGCCGCCTGGGCGCCACGGCGGCGCGGCCCGGCGTGTCGGCGGCGCTCGAGCTGCTCGGGGCGCACACCCTCGCCGACCGGGCCGACCGTCGCCGGTCGGGCGGCGAGATCGTCCCCGTCACCCTCCCCGCACCGCCCGGCGCGTGGCGCGCGCACCGCATCAAGGCCCTCCGCCAGGGCGGGACCGACCAGTGGGTCGAGGCGTTCCGGCAGGGCGGGTGGTGGGGCTACGAGCGCCCGCTGCCCGACGTCCTGCTCGGGGCCGTCCGGCGGCGCCCGGGCGTCGTCCTGGACGTGGGCGCCAACACGGGCGTGTACTCGCTGCTCGCGGCGAGCACGCGCGGGACGACGGTGCACGCGTTCGAGCCGTACCCGCCGGTCGTGGCGATGCTGCGGGAGAACGTGCGGCTCAACACGTCCCGCGGTCGGGTGCGGGTGGTGGAGGCGGCCGTCACGGACGTCGACGGGACCGTCGACCTCTGGGTCCCGCCCGGGATCGGCGTCGTCGAGACGAGCTCCTCGACGGACCCCGGCTTCAAGGGCGGCGAGCTGGAGCGCGTCGAGGTCCGCGCGGTGACCCTCGACACGTACTGGCGCTCGATCGGCTCACCGCCGGTGTCCGTCGTCAAGGTCGACGTCGAGGGTGCGGAGGTGCGGACGCTGCGCGGCGGCCGCTCGCTGCTGGCCGAGGCGCGGCCGTGGCTGTTCGTCGAGGTGCTCGAGCGCGCCCCGTTCGCCGGGCTCGAGGACGAGCGGCGCGCGGCGGACTACGTCGACGTGCGCCTCAGCCCCTGGGAGGCCGTCGTCGGGGACCGTCTGCGCTTCCATCCCCTGGCCTGGAACCACGCGTGGGTGCCGTCCGAGGACGTCGACGACGCCGCCGCGGTCTTCCGGGCGGCAGGGCTGATCGTCACCGAGACCAGGCGATGACCTGCTCCGGGCGGTCCACCGCGTCGCGCACGTCGGCCAGGACGTCCGGGTGGACGACCACGAGCACGGTCGGGTCGGACGCGAGGGCCGCCGTCGCCACCCGGACCGGGTCGGTGTCGACCAGCAGACCGGGCAGCGCCGACGCGGCGCCCGTCCACGTCCCGGTCAGCGCGGACGTCCACTGCGCCGACGCGAACGGGTGCAGGCCGGTCTCCACGGGGTACGGCACGACGAGGACGGGGCGGTGGCCGTCCTCGCCCGCGGCGGCCCGTGCCGCGCCCAGCACGACGTCGGCGGACGGCAGCGCGGCGATCCCGGCCTCGGTGAGGTTCCCGCGCGTCGCGGCGCCGGGTGCGAGCGCACCGAACCCCGCGGACTGCACCGCGGGCAGCGTCGCGCCGAACACCTGCGTCGCGCCGGCCGCGACGAGCAGCGCCACCGTCCAGCCGGCGGCCCCGACGGGCCGGGCGGCCCCACGGCTCGCGCGCGCCGTGACGACCACGGCGAGCACGACCGCCGCGACGACGACGAGGCCGACGAGCTGCTTCCAGAAGTAGTACGTGAGCGCACCGCCTGAGCGGATCTGGAGCCACCCGACCCACGCCGCGAAGCCGAGCCCTGCGAGCGGCACGCCCACGAGCAGCCCCGCACGCAGCAGTCCGACGGACCGCGTGCGCCGGGCCTCCCCCAGCACCCCCACCCCGACCGCGACGGCCCCGAGCAGGAGCGGCAGGGCGTGCGCGGACGGCACGGTCGAGCCGGCCCCGTCGATCACGAGCACTGCGTCCAGGTCCGTGCCCGCGAGCGTCACGAGCGCGTGCCCCACGCCGACGAGCGTCGCCAGGGCGACCGCCCCCGTCGCGACCCACCCGGTCGGGCGCGCCGCCCAGCGGGCACGCCGCGCGGGGACGACCAGCGCGGGCAGCGCACCCGCGCACAGCACCAGCAGCAGCGCCCAGGACTGCGCGACGCCGACGACGGCGCCGCCGAGCGCGACCAGCAGGACCGGCACGTGGACGCGCGCCGCGCACAGCACGAGCGTCGGGACGCACGCCGCGAGCCCGACGGCCACGAGGAGGTTCGGGAACCCGTCCGTCACGACGCGGCCGCCGGGCCCGAGCAGCAGCGTCGCGGCCGCGAGCGCCGCGAGCGGGAGCACGACGGCGGGACGGCGCGCGGCACCGGGCACGGCGCAGACCGCGGCGACGACGAGCGCCGCGACGGCGACGGACAGCAGGCCGAGGACGTGCGCGTACGTCACGAGCTCGGCGGCGGGCGTCGCGACGACGGGGCCGTCGACGAGCTCCACGAGCGCGGCGGCGGCGGCGTGGAAGCCCTGGGGGTAGGTGTCGTACGCCCAGCGCCCCCCGTCGGGCGGTCCTGCGAGGTGCCCGACGACGGCGCCGTGGTGCCGGATCATCGAGACCATGTCGTAGTGCGCCGAGTGGTCCCAGCCGGCGGACATCATCCCGAGCGCGGCGCCCGGTGCCCGGACGGTGAGCCACGGCTGCGCGAGCAAGGCCGCCGCACCCGCCGCGCCCGCAGGGAGCAGGTCCACGAGCCGCAGGTCGGGGAGGAGCTCGCGCAGCGCCCGGGCGGGCCTCGCCGCGCCCGCCGTCCGGGCCGCGAGCCCGGCGCTCCCGACGGCGAGCATCACGGTGACGCGGCCGACTCCCCCACCCCACGGCAGCCACCAGAGGCACGGCAGCCACCCGAGGAGCACCGGGCCCGCGAGCACGACGCGCCGCGAGACCGACCGCGACGTGGGGACGACGAGGACCAGCAGGGCCCCGACGACGACCGCCACCGGACCCTCGAGCACGCCGGTGAGCCGGAGCAGCACGACCACCGCGGCAGCGACGAGAGCCGCGGCAGCCGCGGCGAGCACGCGTCGGCGGGCGGACCGGACCGGCGACCCCGCGCCGGACGAGGGCACGGGCGGACGGGCCGGCGCGACGACGACGGACACTGCTCTGCTCCTCGGGATCCGCGTGCCCGGTCGGGACGACGCCGTGCCGGCGGAGCGTCCGGTGCGCTCCAGACGCCCAAGGTCCCACACCGCGGGACGGCTCGGGACCGATTCCGACCAGGAAGGACGCCCGGCGACGCCGGTCCCCCGGGTAGGGCAGACTGGTGCGTCATGCGCGGAATCATCCTGGCCGGCGGCTCCGGCACACGGCTGCACCCGATCACGCTGGGCGTCAGCAAGCAGCTCGTCCCGGTCTACGACAAGCCGATGATCTACTACCCGCTGTCGACACTGATCCTCGCCGGGATCCGCGACGTGCTGGTGATCACGACGCCCCACGACGCGGAGCA
This sequence comes from Cellulomonas sp. H30R-01, assembly GCF_010119915.1. Classification (NCBI taxonomy): domain Bacteria; kingdom Bacillati; phylum Actinomycetota; class Actinomycetes; order Micrococcales; family Cellulomonadaceae; genus Cellulomonas; species Cellulomonas sp. H30R-01. Next base: position 2,173,560 of record NZ_CP048210.1, read on the forward strand.
GTTCCAGCGGCTGCTCGGCGACGGGTCGCAGTTCGGCATCTCCATCAGCTACACCGTGCAGGCCGAGCCGAACGGGCTGGCCCAGGCGTTCGTGCTCGGTGCCGACTTCGTGGGCGGCGACAGCGCGGCCCTCGTGCTCGGCGACAACATCTTCTACGGTCCCGGCCTCGGCTCGAAGCTGCAGCGCTTCTCCGACATCGACGGCGGCGCGGTGTTCGCCTACCGCGTGGCCGACCCGACCGCCTACGGCGTCGTCGAGTTCGACGCCGAGGGGCGCGCGCTCTCCCTCGAGGAGAAGCCGGCGCAGCCCAAGTCGTCGTACGCGGTGCCTGGCCTCTACTTCTACGACAACGACGTCGTCGCCATCGCGCGCGACCTCGAGCCGTCCGCCCGCGGCGAGTACGAGATCACGGACGTGAACCGCGCCTACCTCGAGCAGGGCCGCCTGCAGGTCGAGGTCCTCCCGCGCGGCACCGCCTGGCTCGACACCGGCACCTTCGACTCGCTCCTCGAGGCGTCCGACTACGTGCGGACCATCGAGCACCGCCAGGGCCTCAAGGTCGGCTGCCCCGAGGAGGTCGCCTGGCGCCGCGGGTTCCTCACGGACGACGAGCTGCGCGAGCGCGCCGAGGCGCTGACGAAGTCGGGCTACGGCACGTACCTGCTCAGCCTGCTGACGACCGGCAGCTGAGGGGGCCCCCGGCGCAGGCCGGGCGACGATCCGGACAGATACGGCGACACGGACGCGGGGCACGCCGCGGTCCTTCGTGACGGCGGGACCGCTGGGCTAGCGTGACTGGTCGTCGCGCCCATCCCGGAGGTCCTTGGTCATGCCCCGCACCCGCTCGCGCGTCCTCGCGGCCGCCGTCGGCGTGGCCCTGCTGACCGGGGTCGGCCTGGCCGCCTGCACGCCCGGCCCGTCGGACGCGGGCGCCGGGGCGTCGTCGAGCCCGTCGCCATCCTCGACGACGCCGACCTCCACGCCGTCTCCGTCGGCGACCGGCCCGTCCGCACCGGCCGCGGACGAGCCCGGCCAGCCGGGTGAGCCGGCCGAGCCGACGGCCGCGCCCCCGCAGCCCGCGCCCGCGCCGGGGGACGCCCTGGCCGGCGCGACCCTGACGGTCGCGTTCTCGGGCTACGACGCGGCGGCCGGCGCGCTCGTCGTCGGAGGCTACGTCGACCGCGTGCTCGAGGGCGGGACCTGCACGGTCACCGCGACGAAGGGCGGCGTGACGGTCACGGGCTCCGGTCCCGCCACACCGGACGCGACGACGACGTCGTGCGGCACGGTCGGCATCCCGCGGGCGCAGCTGAGCACGGGGACGTGGACGGCGACGCTGACGTACAGGACGGGGGCCGCGTCGGTCTCCGCCGCTCCGGTGCCCGTGGAGGTGGCCCAGTGATCCGCGTCGTCCGCGCCCTGGTGGCCGTGCTCGCCACGGCCACCGCCCTGCTCGCGGCGAGCGTCCTCACGACGCCCGCCCCGGCCACGGCGGCCGACCTGAGCCGTTTCGACCCCGGGTTCATCATCAGCGACGCGGTCTTCTACAACGCCGCCGCGATGTCGGCGCCCCAGGTCCAGGCGTTCCTCGACCAGAAGGGCGCGTCGTGCGTGCCGGCGGCGGGCAGCACGTGCCTCAAGAGCTACACGGAGAGCACGACGACGCGCGCCGCGACCAACCGGTGCGCGCAGTACACCGGCCAGCCGGGCGAGACGGCGGCCGTCATCATCGCGAAGGTCGCGGCCGCCTGCGGCATCAACCCGCAGGTCCTCCTGGTCACCCTCCAGAAGGAGCAGGGCCTGGTCACCGCGACGACGGGCAAGCCCGCGGCGACGTACCAGAAGGCGATGGGCTACGGCTGCCCCGACACCGCCCCGTGCGACGCCCTGTACTACGGGTTCTTCAACCAGGTGTACTCCGCGGCGTCGCAGTTCCGGAACTACCAGCTCAACCCCGGGAGCTACTCGCACCGGGCGGGACTCACGAACAACGTGCGCTTCCACCCGAACGCGGCGTGCGGCACGGCGCCAGTCCTCATCCGCAACCAGGCGACCGCGGGCCTCTACAACTACACCCCGTACCAGCCGAACGCGGCCGCGCTCGCGGCGGGCTACGGCACGGGCGACGCCTGCTCGTCGTACGGGAACCGCAACTTCTGGAACTACTTCTCCGACTGGTTCGGCAACCCGGCGGGCAGCCCGCCGTTCGGCTTCCTCGACTCGGTCACCGTCGCGGGGCTGAACGTCACGGCGACCGGCTGGGCCATCGACCCGGAGACCAACGCCCCCATCGCGGTGCACGTCTACGCGGGCGGCTCGGCGCAGGCGTTCACCGCGGACCTGTCCCGCCCCGACCTCGTCGCGCCCTTCGGCCGCGGCGACAAGCACGGCTTCGTCGCGACGATGCCCGTCACCCCCGGCACGCAGGACGTCTGCGTGTGGGCGATCAACAGCGACGCGATCTCCGGCAACACGCTGCTCGGCTGCCGCACCGTGACGGTGCCCAACCCGCTACGCGGCTTCGTCGACGCCGTGACGCCCGACGCGACCGGCGTCTACGTCAAGGGCTGGGCGTACGACCCCGACGCCCCCGCGACCAGCGTGCCCGTGAGCGTGACGGTCGACGGTGTCGAGACCGTGCTCACGGCCGACCAGCCGCGACCCGACGTCGACGCCGCCTACGGCTCCGGTCCGCGGCACGGCTTCGAGGCCCACGTCGCCGCGTCGACCGGCCGGCACACGGTCTGCCTCACGGCGCGCAAGCCCGCGCCCGGTCGCGACCTGCCGTTGACGTGCCGCGACGTGACGGTCGTCAACCAGCAGCCGACCGGCTTCCTCGACTCGGTCACCACCACGGCGACCACCGTGACCGTCGCGGGGTGGGCGCTCGACCCCGACACGACCGACCCGATCGCCGTGCACATGTACGTCGACGGCAACGCCCAGGCGTTCACGGCCGACCTTCCGCGCGCGGACATCGCGGCGGCCTTCGGCAAGGGCGACCGGCACGGGTTCACCGCGACCATGCCGGCGAGCCCGGGCACGCACTCCGTCTGCCTGTACGCCATCAACACGCCGTCCGGCCCGAACGTCGCGATGGGGTGCCGCACCGTCACGATCACCAACGCGAACCCCACCGGTTTCATCGACGCGGTCACGGGCGCACCGGGCAGCGTGACGGCGCAGGGCTGGGCGCTCGACCCGGACACCACGGACCCCGTCGCGATCCACATGTACGTCGACGGGACCAGCAGCCAGGCGTTCACGGCCGACCAGGTCCGCACCGACATCGGCGCGATCTTCGGCAAGGGCGACAAGCACGGGTTCACCGCGACCATGCCCGCGACGCCCGGCCCGCACACCGTGTGCCTCTACGCGATCAACACCCCGGCGGGTCCCAACGTCGCGATGGGCTGCCGCAGCGTGACCGTGCCCGCCGCGAACCGTGCGCCGATCGGGTTCCTCGACTCGTTCACCTCCACGGCGTCGTCCGTCACGGTGCAGGGCTGGGCGCTCGACCCCGACACGACGGCGCCGATCGCGGTGCACGTCTACGTCGACGGCAACAGCCAGGCGTTCACCGCCGACCAGAGCCGGCCCGACATCGCGGCCGCGTTCGGCCTGGGCGACCGCCACGGGTTCACCGCGACCATGCCGGCGACGCCCGGACCTCACAACGTGTGCGTCTACGCGATCAACACGCCGGCCGGCTCGAACGTGGCGATGGGCTGCCGGACGGTGACGGTCGGCTGACCCGTCGCGCGCTCCGCCGGGATCGCCCGTGCGGCGCGCCAGGCGGGACGCCTCGAGGCCGGCTCAGGCGGGGTTCGGCGGACCCGCGGGCCGGTACCGCGCGGGGACGGGACGGCGCGCGACGCCGTGCAGGAGGCCGCGCACCAGCGTCGCCGCCCGTTCGAGCCGCGGAGGCTCGAAGAGCAGGATGGTCAGACCCCAGTAGGCGACGATCGCGAGCCACTGCACGGACCACCCGGGCGCGGCCGTCGCGTGCTCGCGCAGCATGATCGCGGAGTTGCGCCCGATCCAGTAGAGGCGCCACGTGGGGTGGTGCGTCGCGCGCAGGCGCAGCGGGCCCCAGCCGTGCCAGCGGGTCTCCCCCAGGCCGTGCGGCAGCAGCACGGTGCGGTCCTGGCAGACCCGCCAGCGCGCCGCACGCACGCGCAGGCAGAACTCCTGGTCGACGCAGTCGACGAAGAAGTCCTCCCGGAACGGGCCGACCGCGTCGAGGGTCGCGCGCCGGACGAGCATGCCGGACGTGATGATCGCGCCCAGGTCCGCGAGCTCGGGGCGCGCCGCGGACCGCGGGTCGAGGTAGCGGCCCGCGTCCGCGTCCCAGGGCGCGGGACCCACGACGCCGATCGTGGGGTCCGCGTCGAGGCGGGCACCGAGCCGGGCGACGAGGTCGGGCGGGATGGTCGAGTCCTGGTCCAGGAGCAGCACCCGGTCGGCGCCCGGGTGACGCGCGACGCCCGCGTTGAGCGCAGCCGCGAGTCCCGAGTTGTAGCCCATGGGCAGGATCTCGACGCGCTCCGACGGCTCGACGTGCGCGCGTGCGTCGGTGTCCCCCGGCGGCGTGTTGTCGACGACGACCACCACGTCGACCTGGTCGACGACCGACGCGACCACCGCGGCGAGGCCCGGTCCGGGCCGGTAGGCGGTGACGACGGCCAGCGACGTCGCCGGCTGCGCCGTCACAGGTAGTAGTGGCGCACGACGACGCCGATCGAGACGACGTGCAGCAGCAGCACCACCGCGGCCAGGCTCCAGGCGGTCACGGTCGCGGCCCGGCGACGCGGCACGAAGCGCTGCACGAGCAGCACGGGCAGCGCGAGCAGGACGGGCACGACCATGAGGAGGTAGCGGCCCTGGAGCAGGTCGGTCCGGCCCGACGACGCGAAGAACAGGTACTCGATCGCGTACATGCCGAGCAGCGACAGGATGCCGGTCCCGGTGCACAGCGTGACGAGCCGGTCGAGCCGCCGCTGCTCGTCGGTGCGCGTGCGCCACTGCCGCAGGACGACGACGAGCCACCCCACGACGGCCGCCGCGAGCGCGAGGTAGGACCACCAGAGGACCTCGTACGCGATCTGCGGCAACGGGGTGTTCACCCACCCGAAGTTGCCCCAGAGCTGCACCACCCACAGGCCCCGGAACTCGAGGAACGCCGGGTCGTACTGGGTCGCGAGGTACGTGACGAGGTCACGCGGGCCGGGCTCGGGCGAGGCCGGGAACCCGATGCCCGACTGGATGCCGAGCAGGCGCTGGACGACGAGCCACAGCCCGTAGGTGCAGGCCACCCCGACGCCCGCGAGCAGCGGTTCGACGACGAGGACACGCCAGTCGCGCACCCGGTGCTGCACCTTGCCGAGCAGCCAGCCGATCGCGACGGGGAACAGGGCGATCGCGCCGAACGGCTTCCCGAGCGCGGCCAGCCCGACGGCCGCGCCGGCGGCGAGCATGACCCACGGAGCGCGCGCCGAGCGCACCAGGCGCGCGCCGAGCCACAGCGCCGCGAACCCGCACGCGACGACCCAGGCGTCGTTGTTCACGATGGCGTACTGGTGCGCGAGCATGGGCTGGAGCGCGACCGCCGTCACGAGCCCGGCGCGCGCCCACCGCCGTCCGGGCAGCAGCTCACCCGCGAACAGCCAGGCGAAGACGATCGCCGCGACGCCCAGCAGGGTGGACCAGAGCCGGACGGCGTGGACCTGCGCGACGGTGTCGTCGGGTGCCGCGAGGTAGAAGAGCGCGGCGGGACCGTAGTAGGTCGGCGGGTAGGACGCCGCCGGGCCGGTCGGGTCGGAGTCCGTCCCCACGGCCGCGTCGTCGGCCCGCAGCTCGTCGACGGCGTCGTCGCCGTAGTCGGGCCGGTCGGTCGGCCGGTGGGACGAGACGTGCATCGCCTCGGTCGCGACCTCGACCGACTCCGAGTACGCGCCGTACCGGTGCTCGGTCGTGTTCCAGACCGGGATCTTCCCCTGCTCGGCGATGTACTGCGCGTTCGCGAAGTGCGCGCCCTCGTCCATGCCCTGCAGCGGGGGGATCACGGTCGTCCACACGAGGCCCCGCACGAGGACCAGCGCGACGAGCGCGACGAGCCCCCACCGCGGGCGGGCCACGAGGAGGACGGCGGCGGCCGCCACCAGCACCAGCCCGAGCGCGAGCCCTGCCGGGGACCCCCACACCGGGGCGTAGTCGCCGAGCCGGTCGAGCACCAGGCCGACACGGTCGACCACGCGGTCGTCGCCGTCGTAGTAGGTGATGAGCGAGTCGGTGCCGGTCGTCGACTCCCACACGGACGGGCCGATGACGCTGTCGTCCGTGACGGCGAGCGTGAGGTCGTACGTCCGGCCCGCGGAGTCCTCGACGGGGTCGAAGGCGAGGATCGTGACGGCTTCGTTGTCGGGGATGTCGGCGCAGTCGAGCGTGCCGGTCGCGACCGTGCGGTCGCCGTCGCTCAGCGTGGCGCGCAGGTCGCAGCTGATGGTGTCGCGGTAGGTCGCGAGGACCGCGCGCACCTCGCTGAGGCCGTCCTCCTCCGCGCGCAGCCCGAACGTCTGCGGCTCGCCGACCTCGACGGGTGGCTGCGGGGTGGCCAGGTCGAAGTGCTCGGTCACGTCGGCGCGCACCGCGCCCGACGGCTGCGCGAGCGCGACCCAGGTCCCGCCGGCGACGAGCAGCACCGCGAGCACGGCCCACAGCCAGCGTGCACCGGGCACCGCCCAGCGGGAGCGAGGGGTCGACGCGTCGTCGCCCTCGCCCGGGACCGCCGGCGCGGGCGACGCGATGTCTTCGGCGATGTCGCGCAACGCGCGTTCCCTTCGTCGACGACCCGGCATGCGGCCGGCCAACGGGCACAGAGTCTCTCACAGCGACCTCGGCGCGAGGACCGCCGCCTCGGGCGGCAGGACCGTTCGGCTAGAGTCGGGGCCGTGTCTGCCCCTCGCCGAGTTCTGGCTGTGCTGCCCGCGTGGAACGAGGAGGTGACGCTTCCCCTGGTCCTCGCCGAGCTGCACGAGGCCGTCCCGGACGTGGACGTGCTCGTGGTCTCCGACGGGTCGACCGACCGCACGGTGGCCGTCGCGCGGCGGGCCGGGGTCCGCGTCCTCGACCTGCCCATCAACCTGGGCGTCGGCGGCGCGATGCGCGCGGGGTTCAAGTTCGCGGTCGAGAACGGGTACGACGGCGTCGTCCAGTGCGACGCGGACGGCCAGCACGACCCGCAGGACATCCCGCGCCTGCTCGCGACCGCCGACGCGACCGGCGCCGACGTCGTGATCGGCGCGCGGTTCGCCGGCGCCGGCGAGTACATGGCGCGCGGCCCGCGACGCTGGGCGATGCGTCTGCTGTCGGCCGTGCTCTCGCGACTCGTCGGGACGAGGCTCACGGACACCACGTCGGGCTTCAAGCTGTCGGGACCGCGCGCGGTCACGCTGTTCTCGCGCGACTACCCGGCCGAGTACCTCGGCGACACCGTCGAGTCGCTCGTGATCGCGCACCGCGCGGGTCTGACCGTGCGGCAGCTGCCCGTGGTCATGCGTCCGCGCGCCGGCGGTGAGCCGTCGCACAGCCCGTGGCGTGCGGCGGTGTTCCTCGGCCGCGCGGGCCTGGCGCTCGTCGTCGCGCTGTCGCGCCCCGCGCCCGCGGGCAGCACGCGCGAGGCCGTGGCGGCCACGGCATGAGCGGGTACCTGTTCGCGCTCGTCGCGTCGATCGTCACGCTCGTCTTCATCCTCGTGCTGCTCCGGCGGCGGCAGCTGCGCGAGAAGTACGCGGGGATCTGGCTCGTCGTCTCGTTCGCGATCATCGTGCTGGCGGCGTTCCCGCGGCTCGCGATCCAGATCGCCGACCTCGTCGGGGTCGAGACGCCGTCGAACCTGCTGTTCGCCGTCAGCCTCGTGGTGCTGCTGCTCGTGTCCATCCAGCTGAGCACCGAGATCTCGACGCTCGAGGAGGAGACCCGCACGATCGCCGAGCGGGTCGCGATCCTCGGCGAGCGGCTCACGCGCCTCGAGGGCGCCGCGACCGACGCGACCGCACCGCAGGAGCCGCACGCCCGTGACGATGAGCAGCACTGACGTCCCCCGCGTCGCGGTCGTCATGCTCGCGTACGGCCCGGAGCCGTACCTCGACGACGCCGTCGACGCCGTGCTCGCCTCGACGGGTGTCGACGTCGACCTCGTCCTCGTCGACAACGGCGCCGTGGGCGACGCGGTCGGGCGGCTTCGTGCCCGCGACGACGACCGCGTCCGCGTGCTCGTGCCGGGCCGCAACCTGGGCTTCACGGGCGGCGTCAACCTCGGCGTCGCGCAGACCACCGCCCCCGTCGTCGCACTCGTCAACTCCGACGCCGTCGTGCAGCCCGCGGCGCTGGCGGAGCTCGTCCGTGCCCTCGACGACCCCGCGGTCGGGCTGGTCAGCGGGCTCGTCCGGCTGGCCGACGAGCCGGCGCTCGTCAACACGGTCGGCAACCCGGTGCACCTGCTGGGCCTGTCGTGGGCGGGGCACATGGGCGAGCCGACGGGCGACCACCAGGCGCCCGCGGAGGTGGCATCCGTCACGGGCGCGACGATGGCCGTGCGGCGCAGCGTGTGGGACGCGCTCGGCGGGTTCCCCGAGGAGTACTTCGCCTACCTCGAGGACCTCGAGCTGAGCTGGCGGGCGTGGCAGCGCGGGCTCCGGGTGCGGTACGTGCCGACCGCGGTCTCCGACCACCACTACGAGTTCAGCCGCAGCCCGCTCAAGATGTACCTGGTCGACCGCAACCGGCTGATCTTCGTGCTGACCTGCTACGCACCGCGCACCCTCGCGCTGCTCGCGCTCCCCCTGCTCGCGTTCGACGTCGCGCTGCTCGCGGTCGCGCTCGCGCAGGGGTGGGGACGCCAGTGGTGGCGCGCCCGCGTGTGGGTGCTCGGGCACGTCGGGTGGCTGCGGGCACGCCGACGCGCGGTGCAGTCGGCGCGGCTCGTCCCGGACTCCGCGCTCGTCGACCTGTGGACGGACCGGTTCGACCCGACGCAGCTCGCGCTCCCGCCGGGCGGTCGCGCGATCGAGAAGGTCCTGCAGGCCTACTGGCGGCTGGTGCGCCGGGCCGTCTGACCGGCCCGGCCGCGGCGCCGGCGTGCGACGACTGCCGCGGACGGCGTGCCGACGGGCCGGCGTGCCGACGTGCGTGTCAGCCGGCGAGGACCTCGGCGCCCGCGACGGCCCAGCGCTCGGCCCAGTCGCCGATGGGCTCGACACCGGCGGCCTCGAGCGCACCGTGGCCGAGCACGCTGAACGCGGGCCGCGGCGCCGGGCGGACGAACTTCTCGCTGGTCGTCGGCCGGACGATCTCCGGGTCCATGCCCGCCGTCGCGACGGCCGCCTGCGCGAAGCCGTGCCACGAGGTCCGACCCGACGAGGTGCCGTGGTAGGTGCCCGCGGGCGCGTCGGCGCTCAGCAGGCGGAGCACCAGGTCGGCGAGGTCGACGGTCCACGTGGGCTGCCCCACCTGGTCGTCGATGACGTCGAGGCCGCCGCGCTCCGCCGCGAGCCGGGCGATCGTCTTCGGGAAGCACGCGCCGTGCGCGCCGTAGAGCCAGGCGGTGCGGACCACGAGGTGGTCGGGGGCCTCGGCGCGCGTGGCCCACTCCCCCGCCGCCTTCGTCCGGCCGTAGGCCGACCGCGGGGCGACGGGCGCGTCCTCGGCGTAGGGGTCGCCGGCGGCCCCGTCGAAGACGTAGTCGGTCGAGACGTACACGACCCGGGCCTGGTGCACCCGGGCCGCGCGCGCGACGTTCGCCGCGCCGACGGCGTTCACCGTGAAGGCCGTCGCCTCGTCCTGCTCCGCGGGGTCGACCGCGGTGTAGGCGGCGCAGTTGACGACCACGTCGGCGCCGGCCAGGCCCGCGAGCGTCGCGTCGGGGTCCGTGATGTCGAGCTCCGCCCGGTCGAGCGCGACGACGTCCTCGAAGGAGCGCTGCGCGCGCGTGACGAGATCCTGCCCGAGCATGCCGGACGCACCGACGACCACGAATCGCATCGGGCCAGGGTAGCGGCGCGGCCGACGTCCGCCCGACCGCGTCCGCGCCGGTCGCACGGTCCCGTAGGCTGGCGGGCGGCCGAGACCGACCGGAGAAAGAGGTTCCGATGCAGGTGCGCGAGCTCGCCGTCCGTGGCGCACTCGAGCTGACCCCCCGCCAGTTCGGCGACGACCGCGGCGTCTTCCTCGAGTGGTTCGCCGGGTCGGCGTTCGAGGAGGCCGTGGGGCACCGGCTGAACCTCGCGCAGGCCAACGCCTCGGTGTCCGCCGCCGGGGTGCTGCGCGGCATCCACTTCGCCGACGTCCCGCCGGGCCAGGCGAAGTACGTGACGTGCGTGCGCGGCGCGGTGCTCGACGTCGTCGTGGACATCCGGGTCGGCTCCCCGACCTTCGGCGCGTGGGACTCGGTCCTGCTCGACGACACCGACCGCCGGGCGATCTACCTGGCGGAAGGGCTCGGCCACGCGTTCATGAGCCTCGAGGACGACTCGACGGTCGTCTACCTGTGCTCGGCGCCGTACGCGCCCGGCCGCGAGCACGGCGTCCACCCGCTCGACCCGGCGCTCGGCATCGACTGGCCGACCGTCGGGCGCGACGGCACGCCCCTGACGCCGCTGCTGTCCCCCAAGGACGCCGAGGCGCCCTCGCTCGCGGAGGCGGAGCAGCAGGGGCTGCTGCCCACGCTCGCCGACGTGGAGTCGTTCGTCGCCCAGCTCGGTGGCTGACGCGGCCGACGCGACCGTCGTCGCGGTCGTCGTCACGTACCACCCGGAGCCCGCCGCGCTGCGTCGCCTGCTCGACGCGACCGCGCTCCAGGTCGACGCGGTCGTCGTCGTCGACAACGGCAGCACCCCCGAGACGCTGCGCGCGGTCGAGGACGCGGTCCGGTCCGTCGGCGGCACGCTCGTCGCGCTCGGCGAGAACCGCGGGATCGCCACCGCGCAGAACGTCGGGTGCGACCGGGCGCGCGACGCGGGTGCGCGCCAGGTCCTCCTCCTCGACCAGGACTCCGTGCCCGTCCCGGGGATGGTCGCGCGGCTGCGCACCGCCCTCGCGGAACCCGCGCCCGACGGCCGGCCCGTCGCCGCCACGGGCGCAGTCGCGCGCGACGACCGCGACGGCGAGCCCCCGTTCGTCTACGCGGCGCAGCGGTTCGGCCCGCGTCGGGTCGACCTGCCCGAGCAGGACGGTGCCCGCGTCGAGGCCGCGTTCCTCATCGCGTCGGGGTGCCTCGTGGACGTCGACGCGCTCGACCGGGTCGGCCCCATGCGGGACGACTTCTTCATCGACCACGTCGACCTGGAGTGGGGCGTCCGCGCGCGCGCCGCCGGGTACGCGCTCTACGCCGTCGTCGGTGCGGAGCTGCGCCACGAGCTCGGGGAGACGCCCCGCACCGTGCCGGGCCGCGGCCGGACCGTGCACGTCCAGTCCGTCGTCCGCAACTACTACATGACGCGGAACACGATCCTGCTCGTGCGGTCGCCGCTGCTCACGGCGGGCTGGCGCGTCGGCTACCTCTGGTGGATCGCCAAGTACGTGCTGTTCTACGTCGTCGCGGTCGCACCGCGGCGACGGCGTGTGCCGCTCATGCTGCGGGGCCTGCGCGACGGCCTGCTGGGCCGCACCGGCCCGATCCCCACCTAGCGGACGGCCGCGCGGGCACGACCCGCGAGCCTGCCCGCGAGGGCCCGGACCCCGCCCGCGCGGTAGACGCGTCGCGCCGCGATGAGCTTGAGGCGCCACGACGGCAGGTGCACCAGCGGCGGCGGGTACGCCTCGACCCACGCGTCGGCGGCGCTCGCGCGCTCGTGCCCGACGACCGGCGCCCACGTCGTCTCGCGCCGGGGCGCGAGCCGCACGTGCAGGGACGCCTGCTCGAGGATCTCCAGGTACCGCCGCCCCTGCGGGGCGGGCGACCACTGCAGCAGCGCGGCGCGGCGGGCCCGGGCACCGACCAGGGTCCGGTGGTGCTCGTCGGTCACCAGCCGCTCGAGCGCGTCGACCCACTCGTCGTGGGTCTGCGCGAGGTGCCCCGTCACGCCGTCCTCGATCGACTCGCGGAACGGCTGCGTCGGCGAGGCGACCGTCGGCGTCGCGGTCAGCGCCGCCTCGAGCCACTTGATCGCGGACTTGGCCTCGTTGAACACGGAGCCCAGCACGAGCGGTGCGAGGTTCACGTCGACGTCGCGCAGCCGCCCGGGCAGCTCCGTCCACGGCAGCATCGGGAGCCGGCGCACACGGTCGGCGACGGGCTCGAGGGCGGGACCGGTCGTGAGCAGGCCGCCCAGCCACAGCTCCACGTCGGGGTGCCGCCGCATGACCTCGACGACGGCCGGCTCGACCAGCGCCCAGTCGGCGTCGTGCGTCGTGGTGCCCGAGAAGTAGCCGATGCGCAGGGGCCCGGGCCGCCGGTCACGGGTGAGCGCGGCCTCGCTGATCCGGCCGAGCGCCGAGCCCACACCGTTGGCGAAGCGGTGCACGGGCATGCCCGTGAGCCGACCCACCTCGTCGCACAGCGCCTGCGTGCTGCCGATGTAGGCGTCGCACGCCTCGAGGGTGGTCCGGTACCGCGCGACCCCGTTCCACCAGAGGGCGAGCTCGTCCTCGCTCATGCCCCCGAGCCCGTGCACCTGCCCCCGCAGCTCGGGGTCGACGATGAGGTCGTCGACGTCGAACAGCACGGGCACGGGCCGGTCCCGCTCGCGCACCTGCCGGACCAGGGCGAGGACGTCGTCCGTGGCGGGGACGCGGTAGATCACGACGGCGTCGGCGACGGCGGCGAGCGCGGGCAGCTCGGGGTCGCGGTAGTGCCGGACCTCGGCCGTGACGCCGAGCTCCCGCAGCGACTCCGCGGGCAGCTGCGCGCGGTAGCGCAGCGGCGCGCCCTGGATGCCGACGACGAACAGCACGCGGCTGACGACGGGCACGGGCTCGACCGCCGCGGGGTCCTGCTCCGCGACGAGCTCGCGGTACAGCGCGTCGAGGCCCTGGACCTGGTCGTCGAGCGCCCGCACGACGACGTCGGGCGCGTGCTCCTGCATCTGCGCGACCCGCTCGGGGGCCGACACCAGGTCGCGGAGCGCCACGGCGAGCGCGTGCGGGTCCGCGGCGGGCACGATCAGGCCGTTCTCGCCGTCGCGGACCACCTCCTCCGGACCGAGGGTGTCGGTGCAGACGACCGCGAGGCCGGCGCCCAGCGCCTCGCGCGTGAGGATCGAGTGGGACTCGCGCATGACCGACGGGAGCACGAGCACGTCGTGCGCGGCGAGGACGCCCTGGAGGTCCGCCGGCTGGAACGCGGGCTGCGCACGGACGCCGGTCAGGCCCCCCACGGCGTCGTCCGGCACGCCGTAGAGGTCGAGCGACCAGTCGCCCGGCGGCACCTCGCGGACCGCGTCGAGCAGGACGGGCAGGCCCTTCATGGGGTCGCTGCCGCCCGCGAACATGAGGCGCACGGCGCCCGACGCGGCGCGCTCCTCGGCCTGCGGCGCACCGTCCGGGAGGCCGTTCTCGTCGACCCGGACCAGCCGGGCGTCCACGCCGTTGGCGATCATCACGTCGGCGGCGCTCCGCGACGGCGCGAGCACGAGGTCGGCGTCCGCGAGGCACTCCGCGAGGCGCGCGTTGCGCTGCTCGAGCCAGGCGTGGTCGACCGCGCACGGGCACCCGCCGCACGACACGACGAGCGAGCACGGCTGCATGTCCGGCGCCACGAGGAACTGGCGTGCGCACGTCCACCAGAAGTCGTGCATCGTGACCACCACGCGTGCGCCGGAGCGCCGCGCCGCCCGGACCAGCCCCCCGCCCAGCGTCTGGAGCGCGTGCAGGTGCACGACGTCGGCGGGGTGCTCCTCGAGCCAGCGCTCGAACGCGGCCTCCGCGCCGGGGTTCATGCTGTTGAGCGGGTCCGACCACGCGGTGAAGGGCGTGATGGCCACCCAGCGGACCGGAAGGCCCGTCTCGTCGGTCTCGTCCCACGTGGACAACGGCTCCCGCGCGTCGTCCAGGTGCCCCGCGAACACGCGCACGTCGTGGCCCAGCGCGGCGAGCCCGCGAGCCAGCCGCTGCGGCACGAGGGTGCCACCGCTGGTGAGGTTCGGGGGGTAGTGAGCCGAGACGACTGCGATGCGCACCTGATCAAGTCTAGGCGGCTCACCACGACGCTCGGGGCCGCCCACGCTGGGAGAACGGGACGCGCACGGCGCGGCGTCGCATGCTCTACCCTGCTCGCATGCCGGTCGAGGAAGAAGCGGCAGCCTGGCTCACCGGGTTGCGCACGACAGACCGGACGCTGCACGCAGGGCTCGAGGGGGAGGCCGCGGCGCGTGAGGTGTCCGCACTGCAGGACAAGGTGGTGCGCCTCGAGGCGCAGATCGCCGGTCTCCGAGGGGCCGTCCGCGTGCGCGACGCGCTGCTCGCCGACCAGCGCGTCGCCATCAAGGAGCGGGACGGCTGGATCGACGACCTGCGCGCGGCGACGGTGCCGCCCACCTGGTCGTCGCGCGTCCGCCGGACGGTGAGGTCGGCGGCGGGCGTGCCCCGCCGTGCGGTGCGCTCCGCCCGAGCACGCCTTCGATGACCCCACCGCTCCTCACGCTGCTGCTCGCCGCAGGCGACGACGTCGAGGCGGCCGCGCGCACGGTCGAGGCCGCCCGGCTCGTCCGTCCGGCGGGAGCCCGCTGGGACCTGGTCGTCGTCACGGACGTGCCGCTCGGCGCGGGACGTCGATGGGTCCACGAGGTCGTCGCGTCCGGCTCGCGCACCGAGCAGCTCACGCGCGCGCTCGCGGTGGCGCACGGCACCTGGGTCGCCGTGCTGGGCCCCGACGACCGCCTCGAGCCCGGTGGCGTGGACGCCCTGCTCGCGCTGCTCGCGCTCCGGCCCGAGCTCGACGTCGCGTACACCGACGAGCAGTGGCCCGCGCCCGGCGCCGACGGCCTGGTGACGAAGCCCGGGTGGGTGCCCGAGTACGAGCGCGGGACGGACTACCTGGGTCGGCTCTGCGCGGTCCGGCGCGACCTGCTGAACCGTGTCGGCGGCTTCGTCGCCGAGTCCGACGGCGCCGTCGAGTGGGACGCGCACCTGCGCGCCGTCGAGCGCACCGACCGCATCGAGCACCTGTCGGTCGTCGGGCTCACCCGCAGCGCCGCGCCCGAGGTCACCGACGACGAGTGGGACGCCGGGCTGCGGGCCGTCGCCCGCCACTTCGCCCGGGCCGGCCAGGAGGTCACGGTCGAGCGTGGACCCCGGCGCGGCAGCGCCCGCACGTGGCGCGCGGTCCCGGAGCCGCCGCTCGTGTCCGTCGTGGTGCCCACGGGCGGCGGGCGGCGCACGGTGCGCGGCAAGGACACGCTGCTCGCCGAGATGTGCGCGCGCTCGCTCGCCGACGGCACCGCGTACCCGCGGTGGGAGCTCGTGCTCGTGCCGTCGGAAGGCACCGACCCCGCGGTCGTCGCGTCGGTCGCCGACGTCGTGGGCGACCGGCTCGTCGTCGCGCCCGCGACGGGCCCGTTCAACTTCGCGCGGTCGGTCAACGTCGGGGTGGCGGCCGCCCGGGGCGAGCTCGTCCTGCTCCTCAACGACGACGTGGAGGCGATCGAGCCCCGCTGGCTCGACCGCATGGTCTCGGTCCTGCAAGACCCGTCGATCGGCGTCGTCGGCGCGCAGCTGCTGCACGAGGAGGGGGTGATCCAGCACGTCGGGGTCGTCTACTCGGACGCCTGGGAGCCGTGGCACCTGTTCCAGCAGCAGCCGGCCGGCCACGACCACTTCGGCGCCGGCGTGCTCGACGCGGACTTCACCGCAGCCACCGGTGCGTGCCTGCTGCTGTCGCGCCGGCTGTTCACCGAGGTGGGCGGCATGGCGGAGGAGCTCCCCCTCAACTACAACGACGTCGACCTGTGCCACAAGGTCGTGCGCGCGGGCCTGCGCGTGGTGGTCACGCCGGTCGCGTCCCTGCACCACTACGAGTCGTCGACCCGGGCGCCCGTCATCCGCACGGACGAGACCGCCTACCTCCGGCGCTACTGGTCGTGGCTCGCCTGGCGTGACCCGTGGGTCAACACGCGCACGTCCGGATGACCCCGTTCGGACGGGTATCCTGACCGGTCGGCGCGCGGCGCCGTGGGACAGACGGCACGTGCAGGAGGCGGACGGCAATGACTGACGCGGTGGACGCGGACACGGTGGACATCGAGAACGACGGCGAGCGGATGATCCCCGCGTTCCACCGACCGTCGTTGCTGTACGCCGAGCACCTCACGCGCTACCAGGCCGCCGCCGAGATCGTGCGCGGCAAGCGCGTCCTCGACATCGCGAGCGGGTCCGGCTACGGCAGCAGCCTGCTGGCCGGCACCGCCGCCTCGGTCGTCGGCGTCGACGTCAGCGAGGTGGCCGTCGCGTACGCCACCCGCCAGTACGGCGCGGACAACCTCGAGTTCCGGCACGGGAACGCCGAGCACATCCCGCTCGAGGACGACTCCGTGGACGTCGTCGTGACGTTCGAGACGATCGAGCACGTCGAGGACTACCGGGCGTTCGTCGCCGAGATCGACCGCGTGCTCGCCCCGGGCGGCATCGCCCTCGTCTCCACGCCGAACGACCTCGAGTTCGTCGAGGGCAACCACTACCACCTGCACGAGTTCGTCTACGACGAGCTGCGCGAGCTCCTCGCCCCGCACTTCGCGCACGTGAAGCCCTTCTTCCAGGCGACGTGGCAGGCCGTCGCGGTCGGCACGCAGGAGGACTTCTCGACCGAGGGCGTCGTCGAGGCGACGGTCCACAACCTCGCCCCGCTCGAGCGCGACCAGTTCCTCTACTTCTACTTCGTGTGCTCGCGCGAGCCCACGGACGCGACCGTGCCCACGGTCCTCGCCCTCGGCGGGCACCACTCGGACCGCGCGATCCAGCAGCGGGACCTCGCGACGCAGGCGCGGCTCGAGGAGCTCGAGGTCGCGCTCGCCGGCGCGCGTCACGACCTCGAGGTGCTGCGGTCGACGCGCAGCCACCGGATCGCGACCGGGATCTCCTCGGTCGCGCACAAGCTGCGGCTCACGCGCGGCTGACCGCACGCGACCGTCGACCCCGACGAAGGCCCGCCCGGCGTCCGCCGCCCGGCGGGCCTTCGCGACGTCGGTACCTCGTCGGGGGCTCAGCGAGCCCGGACGGCCCGCACCCGGTCACGCACCTTGCGCGCGGTGTGCCGCACCCCGCTCGCGCGCAGGTGGCGCAGCAGGGCGGCCACGTCGTCGCGTCGCCGACGCGGCGGGCGCGACCCGTCCGGCGTCACGACGGACGCGAGACGCCCGGCGTCGGCCGCGCGGCGCGGGTCCGCGCACACGTCGGCGAGCGGTCCGAGCACGTGTGACCACGTCATGTCCCGCGCGACGCGCCGCACGTCGCCGGCGGTCGCGGTCCGGGCCGCGTCGTCCGTGAGCAGCTCCTCGAGCGCGGCCGCGAGAGCCGTCGGGTCCTCCGCGGGGACGACCCGTCCGAGCCCCTCCTGCCGGATCAGCGGCGCGAACGCGTCGCCGTCGGTGCTGACGATCGGCAGCCCCGCCCACAGGTAGTCGAGGATGCGCGTCCGGAACGAGAACTCGGTCTCGACGTGCGGGAAGTGGCACGAGACACCGAGGTCGGCGTCGAGCAGGTAGTCGGCGCGGCGCTCGTACGGCACCCAGTCCTCGTTGAAGAAGACGTGCGTGCCGACCAGCCCGAGCTCGTCGGCGAGGTCCCGCAGCCGGACCGCCATCCGCATCTCGGGCACGTCGGGGTTCGGGTGCCGCATGCCGAGGAAGTAGAGGCGCAGCCGCGGCACGCGCTCCTTGAGCTGGTCGACGGCGCGCACGAGGGTCAGCGGGTCGAACCAGTTGTAGACCCCGCCGCCCCACAGGACGACGAGGTCGTCCTCGGCGATGCCCGGGACAACGCCCTTGATCGCGGGACCCGTCCGGCGGGGCTCGTCGTCGGCCACGCCGAACGGCACGACGCGCACGAGCTCCCGGAGAGTCGGGTCGGCGTCGTACGTGAGCGGGTTGAGGCGTCCCGCGGCGGCGAGGTGGCCGATCCACAGGTCGCGCTGCCGGCTCGACGCGCACAGGAACACGTCGCCGCGGCGCACCTGCGCGTCGAGCTCGCGCAGCGCGGACGCGAGCGACGCGTCCCGCTCCGGCAGCGGCCGGTCGCGCAGGACCTCGAGGCTCTCGATGTGGAAGGGGTCGTAGAGGTCGACGACGAGCACGACGTCGGCCTGCTGCAACCACGGGAACGTCGCCGCGACGTAGCCCTGCAGGACGACCACGTCCGCCCAGTCGACGGCCGCGCGGAAGTCGCCGATCTCGACGTGCGCGGCCTCGAACGTCGCGGCCGTGCGCGTGCACTCGCCGAACGTCACGAGGCGGACGTCGTGCGCGCCCGACAGGAACGTCGCGATCTCCCACGCACGGATCGCGGGACCCGCCATCTGCTCGGCGACGCGGTCCAGCGTCACGACCAGGACGCGGCTGCGCGACCCGCCCGTCGCGGGCGCGGGGACCGCGCTCACGCCCGACCGTCCGCGCCGTCACGCGCGGGGACCGGCTGCGTCCAGCGCGCCGGGAGCGCGAGGTAGCCGCCGGACCAGTGGCCGGCGCCCGGGTCGACCGTGAAGCGCGCGATGCCGCGCACGTGGTCGATCGAGTGCGTCGTGCTCGCGTCCGTCACCGCGGCGGTCACGATGTACTCCCCCGGGTGCAGCAGCACCGACGGCAGCTGGCACTCGAGCACGCCGTCGCCGCTCACGCGTCCGAGCGGTGCGCCGGCGTCGCGCGTGTTGGTCGCCGCGAGGTACGTCCCGTCGCGCGCCTCCACCGCGATGCCGATGACCGGTGCCTCGACCGGGGTCTGCGCCGTCCAGTGCAGCCGGACCCGCGCGGGCTCCCCCACGACCAGCCGCTCGTCGCCCGACGGCCGGCTGACCTCGGCCCGGGTGATCCGGATCTCGCCGCTGCCGGTGTGCTCGAGGCCGTCGACGAGCGCGAGGCCGGCCGCGGACCGCGTCGACCGCTCGTACTCCTCGAGGACGTCGACCGCGGACCCGGAGTCGCGCAGGTGGCCCTTCTCGAGCCACGCCGCGGCGTCGGCCATCGCCTTCACGGACGGCAGGGAGTGCGACACGATCACGACCGTGCGGCCCTCGCGGTTGAGGCTGCTGAACTTCTCCATGCACTTGGCCTGGAAGGCCGCGTCACCGACCGCGAGCACCTCGTCGACCAGGAGGATCTCCGGGTCCACGTTGATCGCCACCGCGAAGCCGAGCCGGACGTACATGCCCGACGAGTAGTTCTTCACGGGCTGGTCGATGAACTGCTCGACGCCGGAGAAGTCGACGATCTCGTCGAACTTGCGGTCGATCTCCTGGCGGGTCATGCCGAGGATCGAGCCGTTCAGGTAGACGTTGTCGCGCCCCGACAGCTCGGGGTGGAAGCCCGAGCCGACCTCGAGCAGCGCCGCGACCTTGCCGTGCATCGTGATCTGCCCGGCGTCCGGGACGAGGATCTGCGCCATGCACTTGAGCAGCGTGGACTTGCCCGACCCGTTGTCCCCGACGAGCGCGAAGGTCGACGACTCCGGGATCGCGAGGCTCACGTCGTCCAGCGCGAGGAAGTCCTCGTACGAGCCGCGCGAGCGGCGCATGACGGCCGACTTCAGGGTCTGGTTCCGCTCGTGGTAGACGCGGAAGCTCTTGGTGACGCCCTCGACGACGATCGCGTCGGTCATCAGAGGACCTCCGCCAGCCGGCGCTGGTGGCGGGTGAACACCCAGGAGCCCGCCGCGAGGGCGACGACCGCCCAGACGACGCACTCGACGGCCGTCCCCCACTCCGGCAGCCGGTTGTCGTACAGGAGGTTGCGGAACACCTCGGAGAAGCCCTCCATCGGGTTGAGCTTGTACAGGTCGAGGATCGTCACGTCGCCGAACACCGGGCCGGCGTCCTCCGCGCGGCGGGCGACCTCCGACAGCGGGTACAGGATCGGCGTCAGGTAGAACCAGACCTGGAACAGGATCGTCGTGAGGTGCTGCATGTCGCGGAAGTAGGCGTTCGCGATCGAGGCCAGCAGCGCGACGCCGAGCGAGAACGCCGCGAGGACGACCATCGCGACGAGCACGAGCGGCAGGTACAGGAACGGGCTCCCGCCGAACAGCACGATCGCGACGACGAGCACCGCCATCTCGATCGCCCACGTGTAGCTCAGCGCGAGCGTGCTCGAGACCACGAGCGCGGACCGCGGGAAGTACACCTTCTTGATGAGGTTCTCGTTGCCGACCAGCGACGCCATGCCGTTGGTCACCACGCCCGTGAAGAACGACCACGGCAGGAGCGCGCACATCAGCCAGATCGCGAAGACGTCGAGCCCGCTCGGGTCGCCGACGCCCGGCTGGATCCGGATGATGACCGAGAACACGAGCGTGTAGACGAACATCTGGGCGAGCGGGTTGGCGAGCGACCACAGCTGCCCGAGAGCGGTCCGCTTGTACTTGCCCTTGACCTCGCGGCGCGTCAGGTTGACGAGGAGCTCTCGCGACGCGCGCACGTCGGCGATCAGGCTCACAGGACCTCCGGGGAGTCGGCTTCCCGTCCGGCGCTCGACGACGTCCGGCGCCCGGGACGGCAGCCCAGGTTACCCGACTGCCGCGCACGGTCGGACGAGGTCGGACGGTACGCGGCAGTCGGGTCAGCCGAACCAGCCCTGCACGTCGACGATCACCTGGCTCGAGCCCTTGTCGTTGTACACGCGCACCTGACGGTCCGAGCCGAGCGGCACGACGGTCATCGCCGCCTGGTCCCGACCGCGCCCGGTGTTGAGGTCCGACGCCGTGGGCCGTGCGGTGCCCGGTCGCCACGCCGTCAGGAACGTCATGGGCGCGGTCTGCTGGGTCGCGGCGAGGGACAGGACGGCCGACTTCGCCTGCGCGGGCAGGGCCACCGAACCCAGCGGGAGGTCGCGTGCCTCGCCCTCCTGCAACGGGCTCGACGCGCGCGTGTCCGCCGCGCGGGCCGGGTCGATCGGCGTGAACCGCTGCGTCGCCGACGGCCCGAACCAGCCGATGACGTCCACGACGACGTCGGCGCGCGCGCCCTGCAGCGTGAGCGCGAGCCGCCCGTCGGCCGACAGCGGCACCACCGTGCGGTTGCTCACGTTGTCGCCGGGCAGGTGGTTGACGCTCGCGATGGTCGGGACGGTGCCGCCCGCGGGGTACGCGATGACGTTGCCGACCCCGCCGGGCATCACGGAGCTCACGTTCGCGAGGACCGCCGTGGCACCCGCGGGGACACCGCCGCGACCCGTGACCTGCACGGTGCGCGTGGTGCCGGCGCTCAGCGCGCCGCCGTCGCTGCGCGTGTCGATCATCCGCGCGCCCGCCGGCAACGGCTCGTAGCCGACGCCCGAGGAGCCGTCGACGAAGTAGCCGCTGACGTCGACGACCAGGTGCGTCGACCCGCTGTTGTTGTAGAGGCTGACCTTGCCCTGCCCACCGACGCCGACCAGGACGCCGGACGCGGCGGTGAGCCGCGGGTCCGCGTTGAAGGTCGACGACGAGGGCATCGGGCCGCCGGCCGGCCACACGCGCACGAACGTCATGGCCGACGGCGCGACGGCGGTCACGTTGAGCGCGACCGCCTTCGCGTCGGCAGGGACGCCGGCAACGCCCGCGACGGTGAGGTCGACGCGGCCGCCGGCACCGAGCGAGGCGCCCGCGGGACGCGTGTCGAGCAGGCGCGTGGGCGTCACCGGGACGAACCGCAGGTCGCCGGTGAGCGGCACCGACGGGACGGTCGGCGGGTTCGACGTGCCGGTGACGTCCACGCGGCCCGTCCACCCGACGGCGGGAGAGCCGTTGGCGGCGTCGACCACGTCGAGCGTGAGCCGGTACGGGCCGGGGCCGACCGGCGTGCCGGCGTCGTTGCGGCCGTTCCACGTCGCGATCGCGGTGCCGCCCGACGGCGGCGTCGCACCCGTGACCGTGCGCACCAGGACGCCCGTGCGCTCGTCCACGACGCGCAGGGTCCACGCCATCGTCGACGTGGTGCCGCCGTTGACCGAGACGGACCCGCCGACGGGGATGCTCGTGGCCGTGAGCGCGGGGTTGACGATCTGGCCGCCGATGAGGTCCCGTGCGCGCTGCTTGATCGCGCCGAGCACGGCGTACCCGCGCTCGCCGGGGCACGCCGTGAAGGCGACGTCGCGGTGCCCGATCACGACCGGGAGCGCGAGCCACGTCCCGGCGGGGTACCGCGAGTTCTCGCCGCCGAGGGTCGTGTAGCCGATCGTGCTGCCCGGGTCGCGGTGGTAGGACGCCATGCGCCACGCGATGAGCCGCGCGACGCTCTCCTGGACGCCGGCCGACGGCGTGATGCTGCTGTAGTCGCCGAGCATCGAGATGCCGACGGTCGCGGTGTTGAAGCCGCCCGCGTGCACGCCGATCACCGGCTGCGTGCCGGAGTTGTCGCGGCCCTCGTAGATGTTGCCCCACTTGTCGACGAGGAAGTTGTAGCCGATGTCGCACCAGCCGCGGGCGTCCTGGTGGTACTGCTGGTCGCCGCGGATCTGGGCCATCGCCTGCTCGACCGTCGAGTAGGTGTTCGGCCCGGCGGTGTGGTGCACGACCGTGGCCAGCAGGGTCGAGGCGACGTCGAGCGTGCAGCGCTGCGGCGCGGCGCCCCACCCCTCGCGCGTGATGATGGCGGGCTGCGCGACGGCGGTCGTCACCGCGGCGGGAACCGGGGTCGTCACCGCCGGCAGCACGGCGGTCGCCGCCCGGGCGGTGCTGCGCGACGACCTGTCGACGGACCGGTCGGTCGTGTCGCCGGTCGTGGCGGTCCGCGCCTCGTCGACGGGGCCGACCAGGGCGAGCCGCACGTCCTGCGCGGCCTCCGCCCCCGCGCCGAACGACAGCTGCACGTCCTCGGCACCGCCGATCCACACCGACTCGGTGCCGGCGCGCACGTCACGCGCCGCCTCGGCGGTGCCGGGGTCGGGCGCGACGCCGTCGCTCTCGAGCGGGACCCACCCGGACCACTCGCCGTCGGTCCGCGTGCGCACGCTGACCTCGACGTCCTGGGGTGCCGACGTCCACGACCAGGTCACGCCGAGCGTCTGGTAGGGGTCGACCGGCACGGAGTCCGTGACGGCGCGCGCGCCCACCTCGTCCGCCACGACGACGTCGGGCAGGGCCGCGGACACCTCGGGCTCGGCGACCCCGTCGGTCGGGGCGGGCGTGCCCGCCACCGCGACGGGCACCTCGTCGACCGCGAGGTCGACGAGCTCGGCGGGCGCGGGCGCGGCCGGGGCCGCAGCCGGTGCCGGCGCGGCGGCCGCGGGCAGCGTCCCGGCGGCAGGGAGCAGCAGCGCGACGCCCAGCACCCCGACGACGACGGGCCGCAGACGCCCCCGGCGGACGGGGACGCGACGGTCGGCACGTGCGTGCCCTGGGCTGCTGAGACGTGCGGACAACGGTTCCTCCTGGCGATCCCCCGGTCGCACCGGACACGGATCGGGTCCGCCCGGGCACTGCGGGCAGTCTCGGCGGCCTCCGCGGGCGGGTCAAGGACCGGCCCCGCGTGGCGGGCACCGCTCCCCCCTGCACCGGGCCGCGGCGTCCTCGCCGCCCACCGGCTCGTGGGAGGATCTGTGGCTGGTCTCGGGTCCGACGGCCCGGACGACCCCACCCGCGACGTAGATAGGCTGCCGCCATGAAGAAGGCACTGGTGACCGGTATCACCGGGCAGGACGGCTCGTACCTGGCCGAGCTGCTGCTCGGCAAGGGCTACGAGGTGCACGGGATCGTCCGCCGGTCCAGCACGTTCAGCACCGACCGCATCGAGCACGTCTACAAGGACCCGCACGACCCGGAGGCGCGCCTGTTCCTCCACTACGGCGACCTGAGCGACGGCACGGGCCTGCGGCACATCATCGAGAAGGTCGAGCCGGTCGAGGTCTACAACCTCGCCGCGCAGTCGCACGTGGGCGTGTCCTTCTTCCAGTCCGAGTACACGGCGGACGTCGACGCGCTCGGCACGCTGCGCCTGCTCGAGGCCATCCGCGACTACTCGCAGCGCACGGACCGGCAGGTCCGCTTCTACCAGGCCGGCACCTCGGAGCAGTTCGGCTCGACCCCGCCGCCGCAGTCCGAGACCTCGGTCATGCACCCGCGCAGCCCCTACGCGGTCGCGAAGCTCTTCTCGTACTGGCAGACCATCAACTACCGCGAGTCGTACGGGCTGTTCGCCTCGAACGGCATCCTGTTCAACCACGAGTCGGAGCGACGCGGCGAGACGTTCGTGACCCGCAAGATCACGCGTGCCGCGACCCGCATCTCGCTCGGCCTGCAGGACAAGCTGTACCTGGGCAACCTCGACGCCAAGCGCGACTGGGGCCACGCGCGGGACTACGTCGAGGCGATGTGGCTGATCCTGCAGCACGACACCCCCGACGACTTCGTCGTGGCGACCGGCCAGATGTACTCGGTCCGCGAGTTCGTGGAGAAGGTCTTCGGCCGCCTCGACCTCGACTGGGAGAAGCACGTCGAGATCGACCCGCGGTACTTCCGCCCCGCGGAGGTCGAGGCCCTGCAGGGCGACTCGACCAAGGCACGCACCGTGCTCGGCTGGGAGCCGAAGGTCGGCATCGACGAGCTCGTGCAGCTCATGGTGGACAACGACCTCGAGCTCGCCCGCCAGGAGCGCACGCTGCGCGACGCCGGGCACGTCGTGACCGGCCGGTCCGGGGCCAACGATTGACCCGTCGCGTCTACGTCGCCGGTCATCGTGGCCTGGTCGGCTCGGCGCTGGGTCGTGCGCTGCAGCGTCGTGGTGACGCGAGCGTCCACGGCACCGAGCGCGTCGACCTGCGCGACCGTGAGCAGACCTTCGCGGCCCTCGCCGCCGCCCGGCCCGACGTCGTGGTCCTCACGGCCGGGCGGGTCGGCGGCCTCGGCGCGAACCTCGCGCAGCCGGTCGAGTTCCTCGACGACAACCTGCTGATCCAGTCGAACGTGCTCGCGGCGAGCCTCGCGGCGGGCGTCGAGCGGCTGCTGTTCGTCGGCAGCGCCAACGCCTACCCCGCCGACGCGCCCCAGCCGATCACGGAGGCCGCGCTCGGCACCGCGGCGCTCGACCCGTCGACGCGGTCGTACGGCCTGGCGAAGCTCGTGGGCACCGCGCTGTGCGACGCGTACAGCGCGCAGCACGGCGTCACGTACCACTCGGTCATGCCGTGCAACCTGTACGGGCCCGGCGACCGGTTCGACCTGCGCACCGCGCACGTCGTCGCCGCGACGCTCCGCCGCTTCGGCGACGCGGTGGCGTCCGGCGCGCGCGAGGTCGTCGTCTGGGGCTCGGGCAACCAGCGCCGCCAGCTGCTCCTCGCCGACGACCTGGCGGAGGCCTGCCTGCTGCTGCTCGACCAGGAGCAGCCGCCGCCGGTGGTCAACGCCGGGCCGCGCGGCGACACCGCGATCCGCGAGATGGCCGAGCTCGCCGCCGGGATCGTCGGATTCGACGGTGCGATAACCTTTGACACCGCCAAGCCCGAGGGTGTCCTCCGTCGTGAGCTCGACACGACCCTCCTGCACGACCTCGGCTGGAGCCCTCGGCACTCGCTCGAGGACGGCATGCGCTCGACGTGGCAGTGGTACGTCGAGCAGGAACGACGAAACCCCGTAACGGAGAGCCCCGCATGACCACGCCCCAGCCCGAGACCCGCTATTCCCTGTCGCAGTCCTCGTGGGACGACGCCGAGTACGCCGCGCTGCAGCGGGTCATCGCGAGCGGTCAGTTCACCATGGCGGCCGAGACGGCCGAGTACGAGCGCGTGTTCGCGGAGTACCTCGACTCGCCGTACTGCGTGGCGGTGAACTCGGGCAGCACCGCGAACCTCCTCATGGCCGCCGCGCTGCGGTACCGCCAGGAGAACCCGCTCCAGCCGGGCGACGAGGTCATCGTGCCGGCGGTGTCGTGGCCGACGACGTACTACCCGCTCAGCCAGTACGGGCTGCGCCTGAAGTTCGTCGACATCGACGCCGAGACGCTCAACTACGACCTCGACGCGCTCGAGGCGGCGATCACCGACCGCACGCGCCTCGTCATGGTCGTGAACCTCCTGGGCAACGCGAACGACTTCGACCGCGTGCGCGCGATCTGCGAGCCGCGCGGCATCGAGTTCATCGAGGACAACTGCGAGTCGCTCGGCGCGACGTTCCAGGGTCGCCAGACCGGCACGCACGGGCTCATGGGCAGCTTCAGCGGGTTCTTCTCGCACCACATCTCCACGATGGAGGGTGGCGTGATCTGCACGGCCGACGAGGAGCTGTACCACATCCTCCTCACGCTGCGGGCGCACGGCTGGACGCGGAACCTGCCGAAGTTCAACCGCGTGACGGGCGAGAAGAGCGACAACCCGTTCGAGGAGTCGTTCAAGTTCGTCCTCCCCGGGTACAGCGTCCGGCCCCTCGAGATGAGCGCGGCGGTGGGCATCGAGCAGATCGCGAAGCTGCCCGGCTTCATCGCGGACCGCCGGCGCAACGCCGCGCAGTTCCTCGAGCTCATGGCGCGCTACCCGCAGCTCATGACGCAGCGTGAGATCGGCGAGGCCAGCTGGTTCGGGTTCAGCATGGTCGTGCGACCCGACGCCCCCTTCTCGCGCGCCGACCTGGTGCGGGCCTTCCAGGCCGCGGGCATCGAGTGCCGGCCCGTCGTCGCCGGCAACTTCGCGAAGAACCCCGTCATGCGGTGGCTCGACCACGAGGTCCACGGCGAGCTGACGAACGCCGACCTCATCGACACCAACGGCCTGTTCATCGGCAACCGCGAGGGCGACCTCGGTGCCGAGCTCGAGCTCCTCGGCTCGGTCCTCGACGAGCTGGTCGGGGCGTGACCGTGGCGACGCGTCCGCACGTCCTGGTGGACATGCTGTTCTGGACCGGTACCAAGGGCGGGATCGAGACCTACGCCCGGGAGCTGTACTCCGCGCTGCGGGACACCGACCGCTTCACGTTCACCGCGCTCGCGAGCACCGAGTTCGCCGCGTCCGACCCGACGTGGTTCCCGGGCCGGGTCGTGGACTCGGGGATCAGCGGCAACATCGCCGGTCTCAACCGGCTCCGCTGGTCGTGGGCCGAGCTGCAGGGCGTGTCGCGCTGGGCCGACCGCCTCCACGCCGACCTCATCCACTGCCCGTCGCTGCTCGGGCCGCGCGCGTCGCGCGTCCCCACGGTCGTGTCGATGCACGACCTGCTCTACTGGACGAACCCCGAGCACATGCCCTCGCAGGTCTTCGTCAAGCCGGCGCAGTGGATGGAGTCGATGGTCGCGAAGAACGCGACCCGGATGATCACCATCAGCCAGTCGTCGGCGCGCGACATCGACCGGTACCTGAAGTTCCCCCGCGAGCGGCTCGACATCATCCCGCTCGCCGGGTCGGTCCGGGAGTCCGCCGCGCGGCTGCGCACCGGCAGCACACCCGAGAACATGATCCTTGCGACGGGCAACCGGCTGGGTCACAAGAACTGGGGCTCGCTCATCCGCGCGCTCCCCCTCGTCCCCGAGGACGTCCGGCCCCGCCTCGTCGTGACGGGCAGCAAGGGCGACGACCCGCTCATCCCGATCGTCCAGGAGACCGGGATGCAGGACTGGGTCGACCTGCGCGGCTGGGTCACCAACGACGAGATGGACCGGCTCCTCGCGAGCGCCGGCGCGCTCGCGATCCCCTCGTTCCACGACGGGTTCTGCCTGCCGGCGCTCGACGCGATGCTCATCGGCCTGCCGGTCCTGCTGAGCGACATCCCGGTGTACCGCGAGGTCGGCGGCGACGCGGCGATCTACGTGGACCCGCACTCCCTGGAGTCGATCGCCGAGGGCATGACCGTCGTCGCGACCGACCCCGAGCGCATGCGACGCGCGGCCGAGCTGGGCCTCGCGCAGGCCGCGCGGTTCTCGTGGGAGTCCACCGCCGCGCGCACGCTCGACGTCTTCGACGAGGCGCTGGCACCCTCCGCATGAGCGACGTCGCGCAGTCGGCCCGGCTGCGCCGGCTCTCGCTGCTGTCGCTGATCGGCGGCGCGGCGTCCGGCGTCGGGATGTTCGCCCTGAACATCGTCGTCGCGCGCTCGACGACCCCGAGCGGCTTCGCCGACTTCGCGTTCTTCCTCGCGCTCTCGCAGGTGTGGTTCATCCTCGCGGTCGCGGGCCTCGAGCTCGCCGCGCCCCGGCTGCTCGCGGGCCGGTCCGACGAGGACCGGGCCGTCGTCATCGGCAGCGTGCTGGCGATCGCGTCGGTCCTGGCGGTCGTCGCGTGCGCGGTCGCGCTGGTCCTGGCCGACCCCCTGGCCGGCCTCACGAAGTCGTCGTGGCTGCTCGTCGTGCTCGCCGCGGCGTTCGGCGTCGCCACCGGGTGGCGTGCGATCGTCGAGCGGCTGACCGCCGCGCGCGGCCGTGTCGGTGCCGTCGCGGTCGTGAAGTTCGTCGAGGCCACGGTCATCGTCGTCGGCGCGGTCGCGGCGGTCCTCGCGCTCGGCGAGCCGTCGTGGAACGTGTTCGCCGGGATCGCCGTCGGCGCGGCGTCCCTCGCGGTGGCGTCCTACCTCGGCCTGCTCGCGCACCGGACCCCGCGCTGGCGCTCCGACGCCGCGACGCGGCGCCAGCTCGTGTCGTTCGCCCGGTACGCCGCGCCGACCACGGTGTTCGCCGTCGCGATCATGTACATCGACAAGTTCGCGCTGCGCATCGGCGCCTCGGACGTCGAGTACGCGCAGTACTCCGCCTACTTCTCCGGCTCGGTGCTGCTCGCCGTGCAGGCCGTCTTCGTCCTGCAGAGCATCGTGCTCCCCGCCACCGTGCGGGCGGAGTCCGGTGCCGAGGTCCGCCGGACGATCGTGCGCGCCCTGCCGCTCCTCGCGGTCGCGCTGCCTGTGCTCTACGTGTGCTCGGGGTGGGTCGTCGTCAAGGTCCTCGGGCCGAACTACCACTACCTGTTCACCGAGGGCCCGCTCTTCGCGGTCTGGGCGACGCTCTACACGATCAACATCCTCGGGATGACCGCGTGCGTGGGCCGCTCGTCGCGCGCGATGCGCCGCGAGTCCTTCGTCCTGGTGTGCCGCGTCGTCGTCGCTGCCCTCGTGCTCGGCACGCTCGTGGCCACCGGCACCATGAGCATCACGGCGGTCGTCCTCGTCATGGTCGCGCTCGAGGTGTGCGAGACGGTCAACGTGATGACGATGATGCGCCGCTACCTCGTCTGACCCGCGACGACGCCGCCGGTCCCCCTGCTGCCGGGGGACCGTCCCGCGGACGCCCCGGCCCTCGGGCCCGTGAGCCCGTCGTCGACCGGCCGCTAGGCTGAAGTCCCCCACCGACCATCCGGAGGTCCTTCCCGTGCACGTGCTCGTCACCGGCGGAGCCGGTTTCATCGGCTCGAACTTCGTCCACCAGACGGTGCGCGAGCGTCCCGACGTCCGCGTCACCGTGCTCGACGCGCTGACCTACGCGGGCGACGAGCGGAGCCTCGACCCGGTCGACGGCAAGGTCGTGTTCGCCAAGGGCGACATCGCGGACCCCGACATCGTCGACAGCCTCGTCAAGGACGTCGACCTCGTCGTGCACTTCGCGGCCGAGTCCCACAACGACAACTCGCTGCACGACCCGTGGCCGTTCCTGCGGACGAACGTCATCGGCACGTACCAGCTGCTGGAGGCAGTCCGCCGCCACGGCGTGCGCTTCCACCACATCTCGACCGACGAGGTCTACGGCGACCTCAAGCTCGACGACCCGGCCAAGTTCACGCCGGAGACGCCGTACAACCCGTCGTCGCCGTACAGCTCGACCAAGGCGTCCTCCG
Organism: Cellulomonas sp. H30R-01; assembly: GCF_010119915.1. Lineage (NCBI taxonomy): Bacteria > Bacillati > Actinomycetota > Actinomycetes > Micrococcales > Cellulomonadaceae > Cellulomonas > Cellulomonas sp. H30R-01. The sequence continues at coordinate 2,203,473 of NZ_CP048210.1, forward strand.
ACCTCCTGGTGCGGGCCTGGGCGCGCAGCTTCGGCGTGCAGGCCACGATCTCGAACTGCTCGAACAACTACGGGCCGTACCAGCACGTCGAGAAGTTCATCCCGCGCCAGATCACGAACGTCATCGACGGCGTCCGCCCCAAGCTCTACGGCAAGGGCGAGAACGTGCGCGACTGGATCCACGTCGACGACCACAACAACGCGGTGTGGGCCATCATCGAGCGCGGCCGCATCGGCGAGACGTACCTCATCGGTGCCGACGGCGAGGAGAACAACAAGACCGTCGTCGAGGACATCCTCGAGATCATGGGACAGCCCCGCGACGCGTACGACCTCGTGAGCGACCGCCCCGGGCACGACATGCGCTACGCGATCGACGCGACCAAGCTGCGCGACGAGCTCGGCTGGACGCCCCGGTACGAGAACTTCCGCGCGGGCCTCGAGGCGACCGTCGCGTGGTACCGCGAGAACGAGGCCTGGTGGCGTCCGCGCAAGGACGCCACGGAGGCGAAGTACGCCCAGCTCGGCCGCTGATCGCACGGCCGCGCCGCCATCGCCCGCAGCCCGGGGTGGCGGCGCGGTCGCGGGCCGATGATCTGCACAGATCCTCCACGGCACGCGTGCGACGGCTCTGCGCCGAGCGCCTGCGACGCACCTAGCATGACGGGGTGACCAGTCGCCACGTCGCCGTCCCGCGCCCTCGTGCGGCCCGGCACGCCCGCAACCCGCGCACGCACCGGGTCATGCGGGGCGTCGCCCTCACGACCGTCGCGCTCCTCGCCTTCGGCGTCGCCGGCGCTGCCGCGGCGTTCACCCGCCTCCAGGGCAACATGGACCGCGTCGACATCTCGGCGCTCGTGGGCCCGACCCCGCAGGTGACCCGCACGCCGGACCCGGACGACCCGAACAAGGGCCTGCCGGTCAACATCCTGGTGCTCGGCTCCGACCAGCGCGACGGCGTGAACGCCGAGATCGGCGGCTCCGTCGCCGGCATGCGTTCCGACACCACGATCCTCGTGCACATCTCCGCCGACCGGCAGCGCGTCGAGGCGATCTCGATCCCCCGGGACTCCCTCGTCGACATCCCGTCCTGCACGATGTCCAACGGCAAGACGTCGCGCGCGACGCACGGCATGTTCAACACCGCGTTCGCGACGGGCTGGGACATGGGCGGCGACATGGCGTCGGCGGCGGCCTGCACGATCCGCACGGTGCAGGAGAACACGGGCGTGCCGATCGACCACTTCGTCGTCGTCGACTTCGCCGGCTTCCAGAACATGATCAACGCCATCGGCGGCGTGGACATCTGCATCCCCAACGCGATGACGTCGAAGGACGCGGGCCTCAACGTCCAGGCCGGCCAGCAGCGGCTGGACGGCGCGACGGCGCTCGCGTTCGCCCGCGCGCGCAAGGGCAAGGGCGTGGGCGACGGCTCCGACACCAACCGCATCGGCAACCAGCAGCGCCTCGTCGCGGCGATGGCGACCGAGGTCCTCTCGAAGAACGTCCTGAGCGACCTGGGCCAGCTGGTGTCGTTCCTCGACGCGGCGACGAGCTCGCTGACCACCGACTCGGGCCTGTCCCTCACGGCGATGACCGGCCTCACCTACAACATGCGGTCCATCCGGGGTGGCAACATCACGTTCATGACCGTGCCGTGGGCGCCCGCCAAGAGCGACCCGAACCGCGTGGAGTGGACGTCGGAGGCCGACACGCTGTGGGAGAACGTCGCCGCGGACCGACCGGCGCTGGGCGAGCCCGAGACGCCCGCGACCCCGACGGCGCCGACGACGGCCGCACCCCCGGTGGCGGGCGCGACGACCCCGCCGGACGCCGGAGCGGCGCCGGTGCAGCCCACGCCGGCCCCGACCAAGCACGCCGGCCGCGAGGCGTTCACGGCCGAGGACACGACCGCGGTGTGCCCGGCATGACCGAGGCGGTCTCGTGACCCGCGACGGGCGCCCCTCGGCGCCGCCGTCGTTCACCCCCGCGGCGCCGCCCAGACGCCCGGCGGCAGGTCCGGACGGCGACGCGATCGTCGTCGGTGACGACGCCGCGGGACGGCGGCCCGCACCCGCACGGCCCGCCGCACCCGCCGGCTCCGCACCGTCGACGCCGCCGCGCGGGAGCACGTCCGTCGGGCGCGCACCCTCCGCCTCGCGTCCGGCGTCGTACTCGCCGGCCGGCAGCGCGTCGCGCCCCGCGGGCGACGGGCCCGCGATCCCGGTGGGCGGCGCGCGCACCGGCTCCGCACGCCCCACGCCGCCGCGCCAGGGCGCCGCTCGCCCCGGCGCGCCTCGCGCCGCCACGCCGGCGAGCGGGACCTCGGTGCCCGGTGCTCGTCCGGCGGTCCCAGCCGCATCGCGCTCGACCACCTCGCGCGCGGGCGCCGCAGCCCGTCCCGCGCCCGTCGCGGCCCCCCGCGCGCGCCCCGGCGGCCCGAGCGGCCCCGGGGGCGCGCCCGCCACGGGTGCACCCGGCACCGGGGCGCGACGTCGGCGCGGCCGGCTCGCGCTCGCCGCGGTCGCGGTCGTCCTCGTGGCCCTCCTCGCGTGGCCGATCGGGCTCGTGCTGTGGGCGAACGGCAAGGTGCAGCACACGCCGGCGCTGTCGGGCGCCGCGAACACGCCCGGCACGACGTACCTGCTCACCGGCTCCGACTCGCGCGCAGACGGCGGTGTCGCCGCCGACGGCACCGAGGGCGCACGGACCGACACGATCCTGCTGCTGCACGTCCCGGAGCACGGGCCGACGGCCCTCATCTCGCTCCCCCGCGACACGTACGTCGAGATCCCCGAGCACGGCGCGTCGAAGCTCAACGCCGCGTTCGCCTGGGGCCAGGCGCCGCTGCTGGTCCGCACGGTCGAAGGGCTCACCGGCCTGACGGTCGACCACTACGCGGAGATCGGCATGGCGGGCGTCGGGAACGTCGTCGACGCCGTCGGCGGCGTGCACCTGTGCCACGACGCGGACGTGAACGACGCCGACTCGGGCATGGTGTGGACCGCCGGGTGCCACGACGTCGGCGGGCCCGAGGCGCTCGCGTTCGCGCGCATGCGCAAGTCCGACCCCAAGGGCGACGTGGGCCGCGCCGAGCGGCAGCGCCAGCTCGTCAGCGCCGTCGTGGCGAAGGTCAAGCCGTCGTCGCTCGTGTGGCACCCCGGGCAGCAGGTGACGCTCGTGGACGCCGGGACAGGCGCGCTCACCGTCGACGACGGCTCGGGGATCGTCGACATGGGGCGCCTCGCGCTCGCGTTCCGTGCCGCCACCGGGCCCGAGGGGATCACGGGCACGCCGCCCATCGCCGACATGGACTACCGCCCGGGCGACGTCGGGTCGACGGTCCTGCTCGACCCCGACCAGGCGCCCACGTTCTTCGCCGCGATCCGCGACGGCTCGCTGCCGCCGGGCGCGGTGGGCGGCGTCCCCGGGTCCTGACGCCGGCACAGCCGCGCCCGCCCCGAGGGTCTGCGGTGGTCCGCACTCTCAGCGTCCGGTGACCGACGGGGACGCCGTCGAGGCCGCGTCAGCCGGGGACGCGGACCTCGTCGAGGCCGCGCACCAGACGCGGCCCGCGGTTGACGCGGTCGAGCACCACGCCGCGCACCCGCACGAGCGCCTGCTCGGACCAGCGACGCACCCGCGGCCCGCACGGCAGCTCGACGCACCGGTGGACCAGCCACGCGAGCGCGAGCGCCGCGCCGACGGCGAGCGCGAGGGCGACGGCCGTCGGCACGTACGGCGCCGTCAGGTGGACCACGTACAGGCCCCAGTAGTCGTGCACCAGGTAGACGGGGTACGTGAGCGCACCGAGCGTCACGCACCACGTGGCCCGCGCCCGTGCGAGCGGCGTCAGGACGGCGCACGCGACCAGCGCGACGCACACCACCACGCCGACCCCGAGCAGCAGCTCCGACGGCTCGTAGCCGGTCGTCCGGGCGAGGACCGCGGCGCGCGACGGGACGACGAGCAGCACCGCGAGGACGGTGTTCGTCGCGACCACGAGCCACGCGTCGAGCCGGTGCCCGTCGCGGTGCAGCACGTACAGCGCCATGCCGGCCGCGAACAGCGACGCGTAGTCCGCGACGAGCGCGGTCGCGAGGCCCGTGAGGCCGTGGTGCAGCGCGAGCTGCGCGAGCCACGGCCAGACGAGTGCGACCGCGAGCACCCGGCGACGGGTCAGCCCGACGAGCGACAGGAGACCGACCAGCAGGTAGAAGCGCAGCTCCGCCCACAGCGTCCAGTAGACCCCGTCGACGTGCGGCACCCCCAGCGCGGACTGCACCATCGTGAGGTTGACCAGCACCTGTGCGGGGGTCACGTCCTTGCCGTCGGGCCACAGGACGAGCAGCAGCCCACCGGTGAGCAGCACGCCCGCCCAGTACGCCGGGTAGAGGCGCGCGAGGCGCGAGGCGACCAGCCGGACCGTCGGGCGGCCCCAGGCGGTCAGCAGCACCACGAACCCGCTGATGACGAAGAACAGCTCGGGACCGAGCGACCCGTAGGACGTCCACCGCGGCACGTCGCCGAGGCGCTCCACCTGGTCCGGTCCCCAGGCCGACGTCTGCCGACCCGCGAGGTGGTACGCGACGACCGCGGCCGCGGCGAGGAACCGGAGCCCGTCGAGCAGCATGAGCCGGGGCGGTGGCGGGCCCGCCGACGCGTCACGGGTGACGGCGGTCCGGGTGCCGGCCCCGTCGGCAGGGGCCGCAGGCGCTGCGGTGCGGGAGACGCTGCGGACGGCGACGCTGCGGACGGCGACGGTGCGGTCGTCGACGGAGGGGACGGAGGTCATCACCTCGACGGTAGGCACGCTCCCGCCGCCCCCGCGCGCCGAGACGGCCGGGGTGACGTGTCGTGCACGGGGCCTTCACACGAGGTCCCGGACCGTCGCCCGGGACCTCCACGCCCCCCGACCAGGCCGGGAGCGACGGACAAGGGGGGCACGACACCCGGCCGGGAGCGACCGGTCAGGCGGAGAACCCGGTCGCCGGTCGGCCCGCCGCGCGCGCCCTCAGACGTTCGCCCTTGGCGTCCGCCTGCGCGCGCAGGCCGTCCTGGAACCGCGCCATCGCGTCGCGCAGCCGGGCCGCGTCCTCGTCGGCGCCGGCCGCCAGGATGCGCACCGCGAGCAGCCCCGCGTTGCGCGCACCGCCGACCGACACGGTCGCGACGGGGACACCCGCGGGCATCTGCACGATCGACAGCAGCGAGTCGAGACCGTCGAGGTGCGCGAGCGGCACGGGGACGCCGACGACGGGCAGCGTCGTGACCGACGCGAGCATGCCCGGCAGGTGGGCCGCTCCCCCGGCGCCCGCGACGACCACGCGCAGCCCGCGCCCAGCGGCGGTCCGCCCGTAGTCGAGCATCTTGTCCGGCTGGCGGTGGGCCGACACCACGTCGACCTCGTAGGGCACGCCGAACTCGTCGAGCGCGAGCGCGGCGGCCTCCATGACGGGCCAGTCCGAGTCCGAGCCCATCACGATCCCGACCAGGGGCTGCGTCGTGGTCACGGTGTCTCCGTCCGTGCGGTCCGCGGCGCGCGCCGGGACGAGGGGGTGGGGGGCGTCAGGGCCGCTCGCCGCGCAGGCGCGCGGCCGCGTCCCGGGCGCGGCGACGCACCTCGTCGAGGTCGTCGCCGCTGACGTTCACGTGCCCGAGCTTCCGGCCCGGGCGGACCTGCTTGCCGTACAGGTGGACCTTCGCCTGCGGGTCCGCCGCGGCGACGTCGTCGAGCGCGTCGGTCAGCTCGTCGAGCGCGCTGCCGAGCACGTTGGCCATCACGGTCCACGGCGCGCGGGCGGACGTGTCGCCCAGCGGCAGGTCGAGGACCGCGCGCAGGTGCTGCTCGAACTGGCTGGTGACCGCGCCGTCGATCGTCCAGTGACCCGAGTTGTGCGGGCGCATCGCGAGCTCGTTCACGAGCACCGTCGGCGCGCCGTCGTGCCCGGCGACCTCGAACAGCTCGACCGCGAGGACGCCCACGACGTCGAGCCCCTCGGCGACGCGCACCGCGACGTCGAGCGCCTGGTCGCGGGTCGCGGGGTGCAGGTCGGGTGCGGGCGCCACGACCTCGGCGCACACGCCGTCGCGCTGCACGGACTCGACCACGGGCCAGGTGCGGACCTCGCCGCTCGGCCGCCGCGCCACGAGGACCGCGAGCTCGCGCGTGAACGGCACCTTCTCCTCCGCGATGAGGGCCGCGCCCGACCCGTCGGCGGCGGCCGCGAGCCAGTCGGCGGCCTCGGCGGCCGACCGGACCACCCGCACGCCCTTGCCGTCGTAGCCGCCGCGCGTGGTCTTCACGACCGCCTGGTCGCCGTTCGCGGCGAGGAAGTCGCGCAGGTCGTCGGCGTCCGCGACCGGTGCCCAGCGCGGGCACGGCACCCCGAGCGCGGTGAGGCGGCGCCGCATGACGGCCTTGTCCTGCGCGTGCCGCAGGGCGCCCGCGGCCGGCCGGACCGCGACACCCGCGTCGGCGAGCCGCTCGAGCAGGTCGTTCGGCACGTGCTCGTGCTCGAACGTCAGCGCGGTCGCGCCGTCGACGATGCCCTCGATCGCCGCCGCGTCGGACGCCGCCCCGACGGGCGCGTCGACCACGACCAGCGCGGCGGACGACGACGCGTCCTCCACGAGGACGCGCAGGTGGACGCCGAGCGCCGTCGCCGCCGGCGCCATCATCCGTGCGAGCTGACCGCCGCCGACCACCGCCACCACAGGAGCTGCCACGGGCGTCGAGCCTAACCGAGCGGACGTCGCGCCCTGCGCGGCGTCCACCGCGCACGTCGAATCGCTTCAGCGCGGACCGCCGGCGCCTTCACCCTGCCGGTTCCCAGGTGGCCCCGCTATTCTCGCGGCAGCCCAGGCGAGGAGACCACCACCGTGAGTGCCACCGACGAGCGCCGCCTCGCGGACGTGCCGCGCACGTCCGGCACGCGGCCGCAGCCAGCGCTCCGCCTCGCGGCGCTGCGCGCGCGTGGTCTCGAGGTCGCCCGGTTCCTGTCCGTCGGCGGCGTCGCGTTCGTCGTGGACATCGGCGTCTTCAACCTGCTCCGGTTCGGTCCCGGCGAGCTGCTCGAGGCGAAGCCGATCACCGCGAAGATCGTCTCGATGGCGCTCGCGACCGTCGTCTCCTGGCTCGGCAACCGCTACTGGACCTTCGCGTCGCACCGCACCGAGCGGCACGGTCGCGAGCTCGTCGTGTACGGCGCGATCAACCTGGTCGGGGCGGCCGTGCCGATCCTCACGCTCGCGTTCTCGCACTACGTGCTGCAGCTCGACACCCCGCTGGCCGACAACGTGGCGACCGTGGTCGGCATCGCCGTCGGGACCGTCCTGCGGTACGTCGGCTACAAGCGCTGGGTGTTCACCGGGCACCGCACCGCCGCCTGAGCAGCGGTCGACCGGCCGTCAGGGCACGTCGGCCTGGATGAGGACGCCGTCGCCCCACGCCGTCAGCACCCCGTCGCTCGCCGGCGCGAACGCCGCCTGCCCCCGCGTCAGCACCATCGGCTCGCCGTCCTGCGCGCGCACCTCGACCTCCCCCTCGAGGCACAGGAGCACGCGCGGCCCCCGCCCCGGGATCCGCGTCGCGCCCTCGTCGGTCAGGCGTGTGACGGACAGCTCGAAGTCGTCGACGGGTGCGTAGAAGATCTCCGTCGACGTGAACACGCGCTCGGGCGCGATGCGGATCGGCGGGGCCGCGACGACGTCGAGGTTCGCGAACAGCTCCGGCAGGTCGATGTGCTTGCCCGTCAGGCCGGCCCGCAGCACGTTGTCGGAGTTGGCCATGATCTCGACACCCACGCCGTGCAGGTACGCGTGCACCGCGCCGGCCGGCACGAAGAGGGCGTCGCCGGGCTGCAGCGTGACCGGGTTGAGCAGCACCGACGTCACCGCGCCCGCGTCGCCCGGGTACGCCGCCGCGAGGCGCATGACGGTCCGGTCCGTCCGCGGCGAGGGCGACCCGTCGGCCAGCCGCTGCGCGCACGCGTCCGCGAGCTTCTGCACGTCGCCCTGGCCGGGGCGGGTCTCGGGCGACAGCAGCCACTCGAACGCCGCGCGCACACCCGCCGACGTCGGGTCCGCCATGAGCAGCCCGCGCAGGTCCGCGGCCAGCGGCGCGTCGAGGCCGTGCAGGAGCTCCGCCGCACGCCGCGGGGCCCGGAACCCCACCATCGCGTCGAAACGCGTGAGCGCGTACACGAGCTCGGGCTTGTGGTTGCGGTCCCGGTAGTTGCGGTGGTCCACACGCAGCGGGACGCCCGCGGCGTCCTCGGCCGCGTACCCCCGGCGGGCGCGCTCGCGGCTCGGGTGCACCTGGAGCGACAGCGGCGAGTCCGCGGCGATCACCTTGAGCAGGTAGGGCAGCTCGCCGCCGAACCGGGTCGCGACGTCCTCGCCGAGCGTCGCCGTCGGGTCGTCGGCGATCACGCGGTCCAGCGGCACGTCGAGCTCGTCGTCGTGCACCACGGCGGGAGCGCTCGGGTGCGCCCCGAACCAGGCCTCGGCCACGGGGCGGCCGTCCGGGACGCTGCACAGCAGGTCGGGGATGGCCGTCGTCGAGCCCCAGACGTAGTGCTGCGTCGCGGGCGTGATGCGGCGCACGAGCTCGCCTTCCTTCCGGGTGCGGGGATCACGGGCGGCGGTGCCGGTCCGTCCACGGAAGGGTACGCGAGCCGTCGGCGCAGACCCCCGACTCAGGGCCCGAATCGCGACATTTCGCCCGCTCGGCCGATCAGCGTCGGCGACGGTCGGGCCGTGCCGACACCACGGCGCCGAGCGGCAGGACCACGTCCGGGCGCATGGACGCGGGCACCCCGGACAGGAAGAGCGCGAAGACCGCCGGACGGCGCTGCGCGAGCTCGAGGCGGCCGCCGTCGGCGCTGGCGAGGTCGCGTGCGAGCGCGAGGCCGAGCCCCGTTCCCGCACCCGACGTGACCTCACGCTCGAAGATCCGGCCCGCGAGCTCGTCGGGCACGCCCGTGCCCTCGTCGGCGACCTCGACCACGACCGCCCCCGACGGCCCGCCCGTGCGCGACCGCACCGTCGTGGTCCCCGCCCCGTGCTTGAGGGAGTTCTCGATGAGCGTCGCGAGCACCTGCGCGAGCGCGCCGGGCGTCGCGAGCACCTGGGTCTGGGGGTCGACCTCGACGACCAGGCGCCGGCCCGCCGCGGCGAACGTCGGGGCCCACTCCTCCTCCTGCTGGTGCACGACGTCGACGAGCGGGACGGCCTCGGTCGTGCCGCCCTGCGCGCGGCGCGAGCTCGTGAGCAGGTCGTCGACGACCCGCACGAGGCGCTCGACCTGCTCGAGCGAGATGCGGGCCTCCTCGCGCACCTGCGGGTCGTCGGTCGCGAGCGTGATCTCCTCGAGCCGCATGGACAGCGCGGTGAGCGGCGTGCGCAGCTGGTGGGACGCGTCGGACGCGAACTGCCGCTCGGCGGCCAGGCGCCCCGCCATGCGGTCGGCGGACCGGGCGAGCTCGGCCGCGACGAGGTCGATCTCCTCGACGCCCGACGGTTCGAGGCGCGGCCGGACCTGCCCCGACCCGAGCTGCTCGGCCGACGCCGCGAGGTAGACGAGGGGTGCGGCGAGCCTGTTCGCCTGCCAGATCGCCATCGCGATGCCCGCCGCGAAGGCCACGACCGCCGCGACGACGACGAGCGCGATGACGCGGGCGCTCACCCAGAAGACGTCCCAGAACGAGACCGACAGCACGACCACGGCGTGCGAGTCCGTCGTGGTCTCGAGCGTGAGCGCGCGGCCCTCGACCGGGGTGCCCGCCTCGTAGATCTCGCCGTCGGTCGTGCGGACGACGACGTTCGCGGGGATCTCGTCGACCCGGCCCGCCGCGGGCTCGAGCATGCGGTCGGTGTAGGCGATGCCGGAGTCGGCGCGGAAGTCGACGGTCTCGGCCGCCGAGTCCAGCCGTGCCTCGAGCCGGCGCAGCTCGTTCTCACGGACGAGCTGCGCGCCGAGGAACGCGAGCGGGAAGCCCAGCAGGACGACCGCGACGGTGACCGCCGCGATCGTCGCCTGGAGGACGCGACGGCGCACGCGTCAGACCCGCTCGCCCGCGCCCGTCTCGAACCGGAAGCCCATGCCGCGCACCGTCGTGACGTAGCGCGGGGCGCCCGCGTCGTCGCCGAGCTTGCGACGCAGCCACGAGACGTGCATGTCGAGCGTCTTGGTCGAGCCCGTCGGGTCGGAGCCCCACACCTCCCGCATGAGGGTCTCACGCGCGACGACGGTCCCCGCGGCGGCGACGAGCACGCGCAGCAGGTCGAACTCCTTGGCCGTCAGGTGCAGCTCGCGCTCGCCCTGGAACGCGCGGTGCGCCGCGACGTCGACGCGCACGTTCTGCGCGTGCAGCTCGTCCTCGTCCGCGGGGTCGCCCACGCTGCGACGCAGGAGCGCCCGCACGCGGGCGAGCAGCTCCGCGAGCCGGAAGGGCTTGGTGACGTAGTCGTCGGCACCCGCGTCGAGCCCGACGACGAGGTCGACCTCGTCGGCGCGCGCGGTGAGCACGAGGACGGGGGTCGTGAGGCCCTGGTTGCGGATCGCGCGTGCGACGTCGAGCCCGTCCATGTCGGGCAGCCCGAGGTCGAGCACGACGAGGTCGGCCGACGAGGCACCGTCGATCGCACCTTGACCCGTGCCTTGCACGCGCACGTCGTAACCTTCACGCCCGAGGGCGCGGGCCAAAGGCTCGGCAATCGCGGGATCGTCCTCCGCCAGCAGCACCTGGGTCATCGCCCCATGCTAGGTCACGGGACGGTCTGGTCCGCCAGTGCCCACGCGATGTCGGTCGAGGTCGGCGCGGCGCGCACCCTCCGCGCGTGCCGGGGCGCCTCCTCGGGGGCACGCCGACGACGGACGGGTCCTCCCGCGGTCGTGCCCCGAACCCGCAGGGGTCCGACCGCGGGTGCACGACGCACGGCACCGGCCCGCCTAGGCTCGTCGCGTGAGCTGGTGGGACCGGGTGCTGCGCTGGGAGGACTCCCACCGGTTCGTCGTCGACCTGGTCGGCACGCTCTTCGTGCTGCTGATCGGCCTCACGCTCAACGTCAACTTCCTCGACGGCTCGTCGGCGCGCGCGGTGCCCGACCTGCTCGTGGCATTCCTGCTCATCGCGCCGCTGGCCTGGCGACGCGTCCGGCCCGCGGCCTCGGCCGCGACCGTCTACTCGGTCGCGCTGCTGCAGATGCTGTTCGTCACGCCGCTGATGATCCCCGCCGACTTCGCGGTGCTCGTCGCGCTCTACTCGGTCACGGTGCACGGGCCCCGCTGGGCCCATCGTGTCGCGATGGTCGGCGCGCTCGTGGGCGGCGTGCTGCTCCCGATCACGCTCGTCACCTGGTGGAACCCGCCCTCGGCGGTGGCGACGACGATCTTCGTGTGGTCCGTCGCCGCGGCCGTGTGGGCGTTCGGCCTCGCCCGCCGCTCGCGTCGCGAGACGCTCGAGGCGCTCGTCGACCGTGCCGCCCAGCTCGAGCGCGAGCGCGACCAGCAGGCCCAGATCGCGACCGCCGCCGAGCGCGCACGCATCGCGCGCGAGATGCACGACATCGTCGCGCACTCGCTCACCGTCATGATCGCGCAGGCCGACGGGGGCCGGTACGCCGCGAGCGCCGACCCCGCCGCCGCGACGCGCGCGCTCGGCACGATCGGCGAGACCGGGCGCGCGGCCCTCACCGACATGCGCCGCCTGCTCGGCGTGCTGCGCGAGGGCCCGCCGACGCCCACCGGGAGCATCCCCGTCGTCGCACCGCCGGCCGGGACCGCCGCGGCGCTCGGCACAGCGGTCCCCGCGGGCGGCGGACCGGCCGCACCGACACCCTCCGGACCTGCCGTCACGCCGCAGCCGTCCGTCGACGACGTGCCGCACCTGGTCGAGCAGGTGCGCGCGAGCGGCCTGCGCGTGTCGCTCGTGCGCACCGGGACCCCGCGCCACCTCCCGCCCGGAGTCGGGCTCACGGCGTTCCGCATCACGCAGGAGGCCCTCACCAACGTGCTCAAGCACGCAGGCCCCGACCCGTCCGTCACGGTCGTGATGTCGTGGCGTCCCGACGCGCTCGCGCTCGAGGTCTCCGACGACGGGCGCGGCGCGTCCGCGGGCACGGACGGGCTCGGCCACGGCCTGCTCGGCATGCGCGAACGTGCCGCGTTGTTCGGCGGCACCGTCACCGCGGGCCCGCGACCCGGCGGCGGCTACCGTGTGCGCGCGGAGCTGCCCACCGGCCCGGCCGTCGCGGCACCCCCCTCCGCCACCAGCACGCTCGACGCTCCCCCGCCCGCCGCCTCCTCCCGACAGGACGACCGATGACCGAGACCACGACGCCCCCGGTGCGCGTCGCGCTCGTCGACGACCAGCAGCTCGTGCGCGCGGGCTTCCGCATGGTGATCGACTCCCAGCCCGACCTCGAGGTCGTCCTCGAGGCCGGCGACGGCGCACAGGCCGTGCAGGCGCTCACGCGCGCGACGGGTCAGGTCGACGTCGTGCTGATGGACGTCCGGATGCCCACCATGGACGGGCTCACCGCGACCGCGCACCTCACGGCCGGTGCGTCCGAGGCGGTGCCCGCGCCGCGCGTCATCGTGCTCACGACCTTCGACCTCGACGAGTACGTGCTCGCCGCGATCCGCGCGGGGGCCAGCGGCTTCCTGCTCAAGGACGCGCCGCCCGAGGAGATGCTCGCCGCGATCCGGACCGTGCACCGCGGTGACGCGGTCATCGCACCGTCGAGCACGCGCCGCCTGCTCGAGCACCTCGTCACCGTCCTGCCGCCGGACCGGCCGGGCGCGCCGAGCGACCCCGCCCGCGCGGCCGTGGCCGAGCTCACCGACCGCGAGCGCGAGGTCCTCGTCCTCATGGCCAAGGGCCGCTCCAACACCGAGATCGGGCAGGACCTGTTCGTCGCCGAGGCGACCGTCAAGACGCACGTGGGGCGGATCCTCGCGAAGCTCGGCGCGCGCGACCGCGTGCAGGCCGTCGTCATCGCCTACGAGACGGAGCTCGTCCGCCCCGGCGAGTGACGTCCGTCCTGACGGGCGTCGCGGCTGCTCCGGCGGTCGCACCGCACCGTCGCGGGCGTCCGTCCCAGGGCGTACGACACCGGTCCGTGGTCGCGACCCGGGCCCGACGCGGGCGGCGCACCGGCCGACCTACCGTCGAGGTGTCGTCGACCGACGTCGTCCGTCCCACCCTCGAGGAGCCCTTGTCGTGGACACGACCGTGTACGTACCGTCCGGACCTGCCACCGGTCCCGACCCCCGGCGCGAGGACGCGGTCGCGTCACGGGCGCGCGGTCTGACGAAGGTGTACGGCCAGGGCGCCGCCGCGGTGCGCGCGCTCGACGGCGTCGACGTCGACTTCGCCGCGGGGGCCTTCACCGCGATCATGGGCCCGTCCGGGTCGGGCAAGTCGACGCTCATGCACCTGCTGGCGGGGCTCGACCAGGCCACGTCGGGCGAGGCGATGCTCGGCACGACCCGCCTGTCGGGGCTCGACGACGGTGCGCTCACGCGGCTGCGCCGCGACCGCGTCGGGTTCGTGTTCCAGTCGTTCAACCTGCTGCCGATGTTCACCGCGGAGCAGAACGTCCTGCTGCCGCTCGAGCTCGCTGGGCAGAAGCCCGACCCGGCGTGGCTCGACACGCTCGTCGACACCCTCGGCCTGCGGCAGCGGCTCACGCACCGCCCGAGCGAGCTGTCCGGCGGGCAGCAGCAGCGCGTCGCGATCGCCCGCGCGCTGATCGCCAAGCCCGAGGTCGTGTTCGCCGACGAGCCGACGGGCAACCTCGACTCGCGCTCCGGCGCGGAGGTGCTGAGCTTCCTGCGTCGCTCGGTGCGCGAGCTCGGCCGCACGGTCATCATGGTCACGCACGACCCGACCGCCGCCGCGTACGCCGACCGCGTGGTCCTGCTGGCCGACGGGCGCATCGCGGGCGACATCGTCGACCCGACGCCCGACGCCGTCCTCGCCGGGCTCGACGCGCTGCGGACCCTCGAGACGCCGACCGGCTCGGCGGTGAGCGCCTGATGCTGCGCCTCACCCTCGCGCAGATGCGGCGCAGCGTCGGCCGGCTCACGGCCGCCGCCGTCGCGATCGCGATCGGCACCGCGTTCCTCGCCGCGACGCTCGTCGCCGGGAACGTCCTGCAGCGCACCGGGTACGACTCGGTGACCGCGCAGTTCGGCGACGCGGACCTCGTCGTGACGTCCGGGGCCGCGGTCCAGGACCTCGACACCGTCCGCGACGTGCCCGGTGTCTTCGCGGCCGACCCGCTCCTGCTCGGCGGTGCCGAGCTGTCGAACGGCGCGCGCACCACCTACCAGATGCTGCTCGCGCAGCCGGGCGACGAGCGGCTGGCGTCGGTCGTCGCCCCGACCGGCCGCGTCCCCGCGGCCGCGGGCGAGGTCGCGCTGCCCGCGACGACGCTCGACCGGCTCGACGCGGCGGTCGGCGACACCCTCGAGGTGCGCTGGTCGTCGCCGTCCGACGACGGCGAGTGGACCGAGCACGAGGGCGACGTGACCGTCGTCGGCCTGGCCGACGACCCCGCGGGCGCCTGGTCCGCCTACGGCGGCGCGGGCCTCGCGACGACGTCCGACGTGCTCGAGTGGTCGGGCGAGGCCGCGCAGGACAGCGTGCCCGCGCAGATCCTCGTCGTGACCGACGGTTCGTCGCAGGTCCAGGCCGACGTCACCACGGCGCTCGACGACGCCGACGTCCTCACCAAGCGCGAGGCCGCCGAGGCCGCGGTCGAGCAGATCACCGGCTCCGGCAACGCGCTCGTCATGGTCGTGCTCGGCTTCGCGGCGGTCGCGCTGCTCGTCGCCGCGCTCGTCATCGCGAACACCTTCCAGGTGCTCGTCGCCCAGCGTGCCCGCACGCTCGCGCTGCTGCGGTGCGTGGGCGCCGTCAAGCGCCAGCTGCGCCTGTCCGTCCTGTTCGAGGCGACGGTCCTCGGGATCGCGGCCTCGGTCGGCGGCGTCGTGCTGGGGCTCGGCCTCGCGCAGGCCGCGCTCGCGGTCCTCGCCCGGGCGGACACGGGCACGCCGCTGCCCTCGACGATCGCCGTGACGCCGACCGTCGTGCTCGTGCCGCTGCTCGTCGGCACGCTGGTCACCGCCGTCGCGTCGCTCGTCCCGGCCCGCGAGGCGACCCGCGTCTCCCCGGTCGCGGCCCTGCGTCCGGTCGACGCGCCGTCCGTGTCCGCACGCGGCGGCCGCGTCCGGCTCGCGCTGTCCCTGCTGCTCCTCCTCGGCGGAGCCGCAGGCCTGCTGGTCGCGGTCGCCGCGAGCGCCGCCCAGGTCGGCGAGCCCGTCCTGCTGCTCGGGCTCGGCGTCCTCGGCGGGGCGCTGTCCTTCGTCGGCGTGCTGCTGGGTGCCGTCTTCTGGATCCCGCGGGTCGTCTCGCTCGCGGGCCGTGCGCTCGCGACGACCGGCACGAGCGCTCGCCTCGCCGCCGCGAACACGCTGCGCAACCCCCGGCGCACCGCCACGACCAGCACCGCGCTGCTCATCGGCGTCACGCTCGTCGTGCTCATGAGCACCGGCGCGGCGAGCGCACGCCGCTCGATCACCGCCGGGCTCGAGGACCACTACCCCGTCGACGTCGCGATCAGCGCGGTCGGCGGCGCGGGCGACGAGTCCGTCCCGGCGTCCGTCGTCGCGGAGGTCGCCGACGTCCCCGGCGTCGAGCAGGTCGTCGAGGTGCCCACCGCCTCCGTCGTCCTGGGTGACGGGACCTTCGTCGTGCTGCGGGCACCCGACCCGGCCGAGGCCGCCGCGGTGCTGCGCGACGCCGACGCGCTCGACCGGCTCGAGGACGGGACGGTCGTCCTGCCGGCCGCGCGCGAGGACACGGTGACCGAGGGTGACACGACGGTCGAGGCCGTCGGCACCGACGGAGAGCCGACGGGCGAGTCGGCCACGCTGCGCGCCGTGCACTCGTCGCTCGGCGGCGTCGACGCCGTCGTCACGCCCGCGACGCTGCGCGGGCTGGTCGGCGACGCGCCCGTGCAGACGTTGTGGGTGAGGCTCGACCCCGACGTCGACGCCGCGACGACCGCGCTCGCGATCAACGACGCGGTGTCGTCCGACGCGGTGCTCGTCGAGAGCGCCGGCGCCGAGCGCCAGCAGTACGAGAACCTCATCGACGACCTGCTCGCGGTCGTCGTCGGGCTGCTGGGCGTCGCGGTCGTCATCGCGGTCGTCGGGGTTGCGAACACGCTGTCCCTGTCCGTGATCGAGCGGCGGCGTGAGTCGGCGACGCTGCGCGCGATCGGCATGTCGCGGCGCCAGCTGCGGTGGATGCTCGCCTACGAGGGGATGCTCATCGCCGGCATGGGCGCGGTGCTCGGCACGCTGCTGGGGCTGCTGTACGGCTGGGCCGGGGCCGCGATCATCCTCGCCGGGATGGGCGAGATGCAGCTCGCGCTGCCGTGGGACGACCTGCTGATGGTCCTGGCCGTGGCGCTCGCCGCCGGGCTGCTCGCGTCGGTGCTCCCCGGTCGGTCCGCGGCCCGGACGTCACCCGTGGCGGCGCTGGCCGTCGACTGACGACCGCGAGCCGACCGGCGGGCCTGTGGGTGGTGGCGACGTCCACAGCTCCCACGGGCCCGCCGATCGCGGCGCACCCGCACGCGGCACCCTCGCCGGGTGCGCCTCCTCGCCGTCCACCCCGACCCGGCGCGCGGCCCTGCGCCGTGCACGACCGAGGTCGACGTCGACCCCGGCACCACGGTCGGCGCGCTCCGGCCGCACCTCGCCCGGCTCACCGGCTGGTCCGGCTGGGCGAGCAGCGCCGTCCGGCTGGCCGTCGACGACGCCGTGCTCGACGAGACGCACCCCGTCGGCCAGCACCCGCTCCTCCCGGGGGCCGTCCTGCGCGCCGGTCCCGGGCAGCCGCCACCCGAGCGGCTCGCCGTCCAGGCGGGGCGGCACGTCGCCGTCGTCGCCGGACCCGCGGGCGGTGCGCTCGTCGCGGTCCCCGACGACGGTGTCGTGACGCTCGGGACCGACGGCGACCTCGCCCCCCGCGACCTCGACGACGCGGGCGACCTCGGGGAGGGGCGCCACGGCAGGACGGCCGCCGGGGGCCCTCCCGGGGCCGACGTCCCCCGGGCGGGTGTCGTCGAGGTCCGCGGGCGCGGACGTCGCGTCCACGTCCGGGTGACCGCGTCGTCGACCTCCCGCCGCACGCCGGTCACCGGTCCGCGGCGGTGGCGGACGGGTGACGCGCCGCGCACCGCTGTCACGGGCCGGACCACGCCGGCCGGCTCGCTGCGCGCGAGGGGCGCCGCCGCACGACCGGGCCGCGTCCCACCGGACGTGGGCCCGGGCGCCTCGGGCGCGGCGCTCGTCGCGTCGCGCACGTCCACGTCCGCGGCCGGGGTGCGCCGCCGCACGCACGTGCTCCCACCGGGCCGCTGGGTCCGGTGGCGGGCCGACCACGTGCTCGTCATGGGCCGCGCGTCGCTCGCCCTGCGCGTCGGACCGGCTCCGTGGGGCGAGGACGACGGTCCCGACCGCACCCGTCACCCAGCGCCCGAGCACGGGCGCAGCGACACCGAGCAGGTGGTGACCTGGCTCGCGCCGCTCGCAGGCAGCGTCGCGCTCGCGCTCGTGCTGCGACAGCCCGCGCTGCTCGTCGTCGGGCTCGTCGTGCCGCTCGTCGGCCTCGGCGTGCACCTGGCGCGACGTCGGCGCCGACGCGGCGGGACGGACCGCGCAGGGCACGGGCGGGACGGGACCGACCGCTCGGCGCACGCGCACGACCTCGGGCAGAGGCACGGGCAGGGGACGGGCGGTGCCGCGCCCGCACCGGAGCGCGCACCGCGCGACCCTGCCGACCTCACGTTCGTCACGACCGCGGCGACGCTGGGGCGCGGCGGCCGCGTACGCGGCGGCGTCCCGTGGTCCGCCGACGGCTGCCTCGCCGTGGTCGGCGACCCGGAGGACACGGCCGCGAGCGCGCGGGCCGTCGTGCTCGCGGAGCTCGGCAGCCACGCGGCCGCCGACCTCGTCGTCGTCTCCGGCCGACCGCAGGCCTGGGGCTGGACCGCCCCCGTCGAGCCGCGAGAGCCGCTGCCGGCACCCGACGACCCCGGAGCCCTCGTCGTGTGCGACGACCCGGAGGCCCTCGGGAGGCTCGCCGCCTGGCGCACCGGTACCCCGGGACGGCACCGCCTGCTGCTCGTGCTCGGTCGCCGCGCCGAGGTGCCCGCCTGGTGCCGCCACGTGCTGGAGGTCGCGCCCGACGGTGCACGGCTGCACGCCGCGGGCGCAGCACCTGCCGTCGTCCCGTGGCACGCCGTCACCGCGGAGCGCGCCCGTGCGCAGCTCCTGCGTGCCCGCACGCTCCGCGACCTCTCCGGTGCACGGCCCCCGGTCGACGCGCCGCCCGAGCACGTCGCGCTCGGCGACCTCCCCGGCGTCCCCGCCGCTCGTCCGGACGCGGTCCTCGCGGCCTGGTCGACCGCGGGGACGGGACTCCTCGCACGCCTCGGGCGCGGCGCCGGTCGCGAGGCGGTCGCGGTCGACCTCGTCACCGACGGCCCCCACGCGCTCGTCGCCGGCACCACCGGCGCGGGCAAGTCGGAGCTCCTGACGACCCTCGTGCTCGCGCTCGCCCTCACCCACGGGCCCGAGCGCCTCGCCGTCCTGCTCGTCGACTTCAAGGGCGGCACCGGGCTCGGTGCGGTCGCCCGTCTCCCCCACGTGCTCGACCACGTCACGGACCTCGACGCCGCCCGGACGCGGCGCGTGCTGACAGGGCTGCGCGCCGAGACCCGGCGGCGCGAGCGGCTGCTCGCCGCGCGCGGCGCGCAGGACGTCGCCGACCTCGACCCGCGCGACGAGGCGACACCACCCCGGCTCCTCGTCGTCGTGGACGAGCTGCGGGCGCTCGCCGACGACGTCCCCGACGCCGTCGCGACGCTCGCACGGCTCGCCGCGCAGGGCCGCGCCCTCGGGATCCACCTCGTGCTCGCCACGCAGCGGCCGGCGGGCGTCGTGACCGCCGACCTGCGTGCGAACGTCGAGCTGCGCGTCGCGCTGCGGGTCGCCGACGACGCGGACTCACGCGACGTCGTCGACGACCCCGGGGCCGCCCGCCTCGACCCGCGCACCCCTGGCCGCGCCGTCCTGCGTCGCGGGTCGCTGCCCACGGAGGTCGTCCAGGTCGCGCGCCCACGTCCGGGCACGGGCGCGCCGCCCGCCCGGCTCGCGCCCGTCGGACGTGCCGGCGCCCCCGCCGGCTGGGTGCCCCGGCCGGTCGTCGACCTCCCGAGGCGGGCCGGCGACCCCGGGCCGCAGACCACCCGCGTGTCGGCGGACGACCCGGGTCCACGCGTCGCGGTGATCTCACCGGCAGCCGACGGCACGGTGGGTGTCCGAGGCAGCGGCCGTGACCCGGGCGTCCGCGCCTGGGTCGAGGCCGCCGTCGCCGCTGCCGTCGGCCGGCGCGCCGGGCACGTCCCGTGGGTGCCCGCCCTGCCCGCACGCGTCGACGTGCGCGACGTGCCCGACGGACCTGGCCTCGCGGTCGCGCTCGGCGACCTCCCCGAGGAGCAACGCCGGTGCCCGGTGCGCTGGGAGCCCGGCCGCGGTCACCTCCTCGTCCTGGGCGGACCCGGCTCGGGCCGCACGACGACCCTCACGACGCTCGGCGTGCAGGCGCTGGCCGCGGGCGTTCCCGTGCACGCCGTCGGGCTCCCCGCCGCCGCGGTGGCACGGCTGCGACAGGCCGACGCGCACGGCCGCCTCGGCACCGTCGTCGCCGTCGACGAGGTCCGCCGACTCGCACGCCTGCTCGAGCTCCTCGCCGCGTCGAGGTCGCCCGCGCTGCTGCTCGTCGACGGCCTCACCGACGCGCTCGACCGCCTGGCGACCCTCGCGCGCGGCGCCGGCGCCGACCGCCTCACCGCGTGCTGGCGCGGCGACGGTCACATCGCCGTCGCCGCCACGGCAGACGTGACGACCGCGGCCCTCCACCACGCCGCGGCCTTCCGCGACCGGCTCGTGCTGCCGGTCGGCGACCCGTCGCTCGACGCCCTGGCGGGCGTGCCCGCGGCTCTCACCGGACCGCGCGGACCTGCCGGGCGGGGCGTGCACCTGCGCGACGGTGACGCCGTCCTCTGCCACGTCGTCGTGCCGCCGGAGCACACCGTCGCCGTCGTCGTCGCGACGGCCGAGCGCTCGCACGCGTCAGCCTGCGCCTCTGCACCCGCGACGACCGCCCTCGTGCCTGCGGACGCGCCTCTGCCCGCGCCAGCGCCCGTGCCCCTGCTTGCGGGTGCGGATGCGGATGCGGATGCGGGTGCGGGTGCGGGTGCGGGTGCGGGTGCGGGTGCGGCTGCGTCCGCGCCTTCACCGGTGCCCGCGCCCGTGCCTGGGACTGGGACTGGGACTGGGACTGGGACTGGGACTGGGACTGGGCCGCTGCCACTCGACCCTTCCGTCGTGCGGGTCGCGCCCCTCCCCCACTCCGTGCGTCTGCCCCCGCCCGCCCCCCTCGCCGCCGTCGCGCCCGCTGGGCCGACGTCACCCGCGTACCCGAGCGAGGTGGTCTCCTTCACGCCGCACGTGCGGCGTGAAGGAGCGGCGGAGCGTGCGAGGGCAGCACGCGCGACGGCGGAGACAGCGACCGCGGCACGCGCGACGGCGGAGACAGCGACGGCAGGACGTCCGACGACGGGACGCGCGACCACGAGACGTGACACGACGGGACCCGCGTCGGCGGGACGTGACACGACAGAAACGGCGTCGGCAGGACGTGACGCGACGGGACCCGCGCCGGCGGAGCACGCTCCTTCGCGACGTGCCGTGGGCTCCGCCGTCCCGATCGGCGTGGGCGGCGACGACGCGGGCGAGGTGCTCGTCGACACCGCGCGGCCTCTGCTCGTCGTCGGACCGCCAGGCTCGGGTCGGACCACGGCGCTCGCCGTGGTGGTTGCGGGGCTGCGAGCGGCAGGAGCGCGCGTCGTACGGCTCGTCGACGAGCGCGACGGCTCCATCCCGTCGCACCGGCCCGGCGCACTCGTCCCGTCCGGACCTCCGGGCGCACGCGTCCCGTCCGGACCTCTCGGCGCGCACGTACCGCCCGGACCGCCCGCCGCGCCCGTACCGTCCGGACCGCCCGGCGGGCACGACCCGCTCGGACGTCGCGACGAGCACGCCCCGTCGGGACTGTCCGACGTGCCGGGCGTCGCGCCTGGCGCGGTGCCCGACGACGCGGTGCTCCTGGTGGACGACCTCGACGAGCTCGAGCGCGTGTCACCGGAGGGTGCCGACGCGGTCGAACGGCTCGTCCGCGAACGGCGCGGGGCGCGCGTCGTCGCCGCGTCCACCGCCCACGCGGCAGGCGCGTTCCGCGGGCCGCACGCCGCGCTCGTGCGTGCGCGGCAGCTGCTGGTGCTCGACGCGCACGACCCGGCCGGCGCGGAGCTGGTCGGACCCTCGGCGCCCTGGCTGGTCGACCCGCAGGAGCGCCCGCCGGGGCGCGCCGTCCTGGTCGTCGACCGCCGGACCGTCCCCGTGCAGGTCTACGACGCGCGGTCGGACCCGTCGGCCGCACGGTGAGCGGTCGCGGCGACGACCGGCGGCAGGACGAGCAGGACCCCCACGGCCACGGCCACGGCGAGGACCGCGACGGCCCAGGCCGTGACCTCCTGACCGAGCCACCCCACGGCGAGCACGACGAGCAGCACCTGCCACGTCATCACCGGCGACCGCGCCCACCGGCGACCCGCCCACAGGCCCCGCGCCGCGAGCACGAGGAGCGCCGCGATGCCCGCGCAGAACGCGACGAGGAACGCCGTCGGCGCCGCGAGGGCGGTCGCGCCGCGCACGAGCGAGACCACGAAGGCCACCCCGAGACCCGCCACTACCACGGATTCGAGCAGCACTAGGACACAGGTCACAGCGAGGAGGCGCGGGCGGGGGGTCACGGACCCGAGCCTAGGCGGCCCGGCGCTCACGAGGGGCGCGTCGGAGGCGACGGCTCCCGCATGCTGATCAGGTGCTCTGACCTGGACAAACGTTCGGCAATCCGGCATCGTGACCGCGGCGGCGCCCACAGGCCGCGCACAGATGTGACCAACGCCTCAGTCGTTACCCAAGCGAAACGTTCTCGTAACCCCTTGTGCGCCGTCGACCGTGATGTGACCCTAGATGGAGCACGTCCCCCCCACCCCGATCACACCCGGCAGTCGCGCGCCCTCAACCCCAGGGCGTCGGGCAGCCGTGTGCCCAAGGAGAGATCTGTCATGGATTGGCGCCACCGCGCAGCGTGTCTCGACGAGGACCCCGAGCTGTTCTTCCCGATCGGCAACACGGGTCCGGCGCTGCTGCAGATCGACGAGGCGAAGGCCGTGTGCCGTCGCTGCGACGTCGTCGACACGTGTCTCAAGTGGGCGATCGAGACCGGTCAGGACGCGGGCGTCTGGGGCGGCCTGTCCGAGGACGAGCGCCGCGCGCTCAAGCGCCGCACCGCTCGCCAGCGCCGCGCCGGCTGAACCGGCAGCACCGCAGCTCACCGAGCCGGTCGCACCCCTCAGGGTGCGGCCGGCTCGTCGTCTGTCCGGACGTCGCACGTCGCTCGCGCCCGTCGCCGTGCGGCCGGCACGTCGCCCGTCTGGACGTCGCGCGTCGCTCGCGCCCGTCGCGGTGCGGCCTGGTCGTCGGCCGTCCGGGCGTCGCGAGCCGCTCACGCCCGTGGGGGTGCGGTCGGCTCGTCGTCGCGCCGGTCGAGCGCGTCGGTCGTGACCCGGGTCCGAGCGGCTCGTCGTCCTTCCAGCGCGCGCGGGACCGGCTCAAGGGACGACGGCCGCGCCGTCCCGGCCATGCCGCAGCCGCGCCTCGATGACCACCGACGTCCCGCCACCGTCACGTGCGCCCCACGCGATGGTGCCGCCCATCTCGTTCGTGACCAGGGTCGAGACGATCTGCGTGCCCAGGCCCGTGCCTGCGCCGCGGTCGGGCGGCAGGCCGGCGCCGTCGTCGGCGACCTCGACGCGCAGGTCGTCGCCGTCGCGGTCCACGACGATCTCGACCGTCCCGGTCTCGCGCCCGTCGAAGCCGTGCTCGACCGCGTTGGTGACGAGCTCGGTGAGCACGAGCGCGAGCGCGGTCGCGTCCTCGGCGGGGACCGACCCGAACGAGCCCTTGACGACGGTCCGCACGTGCGCGCCCGCGGTCGCCACGTCGGCGGCGAGACGCAGGCTGCGACCGACCAGGTCGTCGAACGGGACGCTCTCGTCGAGCGTCTGCGAGAGCGTCTCGTGGACGAGCGCGATCGTCGCGACGCGGCGCATCGCCTCGCCGAGCGCCTCCTTGGCCTCGGGCGAGCTCATGCGCCGGGACTGCAGCCGCAGGAGCGCGGCGACGGTCTGCAGGTTGTTCTTCACGCGGTGGTGGATCTCGCGGATCGTCGCGTCCTTGGTGATGAGCTCGCGCTCGCGCCGCCGCAGCTCGGACACGTCGCGGCACAGGAGCACGGCGCCGAGCCGCTGCCCGTGCTCGGTCAGCGGCACGGCACGCAGCGAGAGCGCGACACCGCGCGCCTCGACGTCGGTACGCCACGGCGCCCGCCCCATGAGCACGAGCGGCATCGACTCGTCGACCGTCGCGCTCTGCTCGACGAGGTCGGCAGTCACCTCGACGAGCGAGCGGCCCACGAGGTCGCCGAGCGCGCCGAGCCGGTGGAAGCACGAGAGCGCGTTGGGGCTCGCGTAGAGGACCTCGCCCTCGGAGTTGAGGCGCACGAGGCCGTCGCCGACGCGGGGGGCGCCTCGACGCGGACCCGTGGGTGCGTCGGTCGCGGGGAACTCGCCGCGCGCGATCATGCCGAAGATCTCGTCGGCGGCCTCGACGTAGTTCAGCTCGAGCCGGCTGGGCGTGCGGGCACCGCCGAGGTTCGTCTGGCGTGCGATCACGGCGATCGCGCGCCCGCGCCGCACGACGGGCACGGCCTCCTCGCGGACGGCGTACGAGCCGAACCAGCGGGGCTCGCGCGAGCGCTGCGGGGCCCGCTCCTCGAGCGCACGGCGCAGCTGCGGTCGCTGGCCCTCGGGCGCGAGCGACCCGACGACGTCGTCATAGTGCACGGTCGCGCCGGTCGACGGGCGGCACTGCGCGACCGCGACGAAGTCGTCGTCGGCGGTGGGGAGCCAGAGCACGAGGTCGGCGAACGCGAGGTCGGACACGACCTGCCAGTCCCCGACGAGCAGGTGCAGCCACTCGAGGTCGGCGACGTCGAGCGTGGCGTGGCGGGCGACGAGCGTGCTCAGCGTGGACACGACTCCAGGGTAGGTGCCGCCGCAGGACCCGAGACGCGTCGGGGCCCACGGGTGCGCCCTCCGCGCCGCCGGGCGACGGGGCGACTAGCCTTCCAGCACACGACGCGACGCGGCCGCACGCCCGTCGCCGGCCGCCGAGGCGGCCCATCACGGACGGGGAGGACCACGGTGCTGCACCTGAGCGTCACGCTCGACCTGGCCACGGACGCGACGTCCGCGGGACACATGCTGGCCGACCCGCGCTACGTCGAGCAGAAGGTGGTCGCGAGCGGCGCGATCGAGCACCAGGTCGACGTCACGGGCACGGCCGACGAGGCCTTCACCGTCGCGACGCGGCGCGCGCTGCCCTCGGACCAGATCCCCGCACAGGTGCGCGGGTTCGTCGGCAACCGCATCGACGTCCGGCTGGTCGAGGCGTGGGAGGCACCGCAGCCCGACGGCGGGCGCGCGGGGACGGTCGTGGTCGAGATCGCGGGCGCGCCCGTGCGGCTCACCGGGCGCTGCTCGCTGCAGCCCGTGGGACCGGCCGCCAGCCGCCTCGTGTACGACGGCGACCTGCAGGCGCAGATCCCGTTGTTCGGGTCCGCGGTGGAGGAGGCGGCGGCCCGGGCGATTCGTGGTGCTCTGGGGGTCGAGCAGCAGGTCGCCGAACGGTGGATCGCAGATCACGGACGGGCCGAGCAGCCGTAACGATTCGGTAACACGGAGCGGGGTCAGCAGGCCGCTGACCTGCGCAAACGCGGGTGTGGGATCGCTACCACACATGTTTCGGCCGCGCACGTCCTTGACACTCAACCAGCAGCGGGCGACAGTTCATGCAGCGCGTGGGAACGCTCCTACATTCTGCGGAAGGACGGTCCTGCGCGGGGTCCACCAGACCCACGTCCGACGCCCGTCAGCGCCCCCTGCGGCAGACGGTCCGAGGATGCCCCAGGGGTACGGCGAGGACGCCGTCCGACTGACAAGGGAGTCATAGTGCGCAAGACCACACGCAAGATGTGGGCGGCTGCGGCCGGGGTCACGGGCATCGCCCTCCTCGCCACCGCCTGCTCCTCCGGCTCGGGTGAGAACTCGGACGACGACGCGTCCGAGGGCGGCAACATCACCCTCACGGTCGCGACGTTCAACGAGTTCGGCTACACCGACGAGCTCTTCGCGGAGTACGAGGCCTCGCACCCCGGCGTCACGATCGAGCACAAGAAGGCCGCGACCTCGAACGAGGCCCGCGAGAACCTCAACACGCGTCTCGCCGCGGGCTCCGGCCTGTCGGACATCGAGGCCATCGAGGTCGACTGGCTCCCCGAGCTCCTGCAGTACCCGGACAAGTTCGTGGACCTGAACTCCGCCGACGTCGAGGGCCGCTGGCTCGACTGGAAGGCCGCGCAGGCCACGACGGCCGACGGCAAGCTCATCGGCTACGGCACCGACATCGGCCCCGAGGCCATCGCGTACCGCTCCGACCTGTTCGCCGCCGCCGGCCTGCCGACGGACCGCGCCGAGGTCGCCGCGCTGCTCTCCGAGAACGGCGGCGGCTGGGACCAGTACTTCAAGGTCGGCAAGCAGTACGTCGACGCGACGGGCAAGCCGTGGTTCGACTCGGCCGGCGCCATCTGGCAGGGCATGATCAACCAGGAGGAGGCCCCCTACGAGGACCCCTCCGACAACACGGTGACCGCGGCTGACAACCCGCGCATCAAGGAGATCTACGACCAGGTCGTCCAGGCTGCGGCCACGGACAACCTGTCGGCGCACCTCCAGCAGTGGAGCGACGACTGGAACGCCGCGTTCCAGAGCCCGGACAACGCGTTCGCGACGATGCTCGCCCCGGGCTGGATGCTCGGCGTCATCGAGAACAACTCGGCCGGCGTGACCGGCTGGGACATCGCCGACGTCTTCCCCGGCGGTGCCGGCAACTGGGGCGGTTCCTTCCTGACGGTGCCCGAGCAGGGTGCGCACACGGAGGAGGCGAAGGAGCTCGCCGCGTGGCTGACGGCTCCCGAGCAGCAGCTCAAGGCCTACGCCGACAAGGGCACCTTCCCGAGCCAGCTCGAGGCTCTCGAGTCGGACGAGCTCCTCTCCTCGACGAACGAGTTCTTCAACAACGCCCCCGCCGGTGAGATCCTCGCGAACCGCGCGAAGGGCATCACGACGGTCTACAAGGGCCCGAACTTCTTCGCCGTGAACGACGCGTTCAACAACGCGCTGGTCGAGGTCGACGTCAACGGCGGCAACCCGGCCGAGCAGTGGGACGCGGCCATCCAGGCCGTCTCGGCTCTGGGCTGACGCTGACGAGGCCGGGCCGATGGACCTCCATCGGCCCGGCCTCCGCCGCGTAGGCTTCGCCCCAACAGCACCGAAGGACTATCGATGGCCACCTCCACCACGCCGCCGAGACTCGACCGGCGCGCCGCCAGCAGCACCCCTCCGAGGGCACCCCGTCGGGTCGGCTTCAGCCAGAACCTCGGTCGCTGGGACGTCAAGCTCTCCCCGTACCTCTACATCTCCCCGTTCTTCATCCTCTTCGGGGTCACGGGCCTCTTCCCGCTGATCTACACGGCGTGGGTGTCGATGCACGACTGGCACCTCATCGCGGGCCAGGGTGACTTCGTCGGCCTGAAGAACTTCGGGTACGTCCTCCAGGAGCCGAACTTCTGGAAGGCGATCCGCAACACCTTCTCGATCTTCCTGATCTCGACGATCCCGCAGCTGATGATCGCGATCGTCCTGGCCGCGCTCCTCGACGCGAACCTGCGCGCGAAGACGTTCTGGCGCATGGGTGTCCTGCTCCCCTACGTCGTCGCCCCCGTGGCCGTCTCCCTCATCTTCGGCCGCCTCTTCGCGGACCAGACCGGCATCATCAACACGATCCTCAAGGACATCGGGCTCAACCCGATCGGGTGGCACTCGCAGGTGTTCCCGAGCCACGTCGCGATCGCGACCATGGTCAACTTCCGCTGGACCGGCTACAACACGCTGATCCTCCTGGCGGCCATGCAGGCCATCCCGCGCGACCTGTACGAGGCCGCGGTCATCGACGGCGCCTCGCGCGTCCGCCAGTTCTTCTCGATCACCGTGCCGATGCTGCGCCCGACGATCATCTTCGTCGTCATCACGTCCACCATCGGTGGCCTCCAGATCTTCGACGAGCCGCGTCTGTTCGACCAGCTCGGCCAGGGTGGCCCGAGCCGCCAGTGGATGACCGCGACGATGTACATCTACGAGGTCGGCTGGGGCAACCAGAAGAGCTTCGGCCGCGCGGCCGCCGTCGCCTGGATCCTGTTCCTCATCATCGTGGTCGTCGGCCTGATCAACTTCTCCCTGACGAAGAG
Source organism: Cellulomonas sp. H30R-01 (assembly GCF_010119915.1). NCBI lineage: Bacteria > Bacillati > Actinomycetota > Actinomycetes > Micrococcales > Cellulomonadaceae > Cellulomonas > Cellulomonas sp. H30R-01. The sequence continues at coordinate 2,231,110 of NZ_CP048210.1, forward strand.
GATCGCCTCCGACAACACGTCGAAGTCCCGAAAGAAGGTCCGGCGATGAGCGCCCCCTCCGTTCCCGTCATCTCGCAGACCGCGGGCAAGGGTGCCGCTCGGGCCGCGTCGCGCAGGCGCAGCGTCGCCCAGGGTGCGGACCGTCGGCCGGGCTGGGTCACCTACGTCCTGCTGACCGTCGCGGTCCTCGCGTCGGCCCTGCCGCTCTACTACGCGTTCCTCTTCGCGTCGTCGACGGCGCAGGACATCGCCCAGAACCCGATCCCCTCGCTCATCCCGCAGGGGCACTTCTGGGACAACGTCAACCGCGTCCTGTCCTCGGACATCCAGTTCTGGACCGCGCTCGGCAACTCGATCATCGTCGCCGTCATCACGTCGGTGTCGGTCGTGCTGTTCTCGACGCTGGCCGGCTTCTCCTTCTCGAAGCTGCGGTTCCGCGGTCGCGGTCCGCTGCTCGTCTTCGTCATCGCGACCACGGCCGTCCCGACGCAGCTCGGTGTCGTCCCGCTGTTCATCCTGATGTCGAAGCTCGGCTGGGTCGGTCAGCTCACCTCGATCATCGTGCCCGGCCTGGTCACGGCGTTCGGCGTGTTCTGGATGACCCAGTACCTCGAGTCGGCGCTGCCCTACGAGCTCATCGAGGCCGCCCGCGTGGACGGCGCGTCGATGATCCGGACGTTCTGGCACGTCGCGCTCCCCGCGGCACGTCCGGCGGCGTTCATGCTCGGCCTGTTCGCGTTCGTCGGCTCCTGGACGGCCTTCTTCGGCCCGTTCATCTTCCTCGGACCGGCGAACCCGACGCTCCCCGTCGCCGTGCAGCTGCTCCAGGCGTCCTACTTCAAGGACATGTCGCTCATCATGGCGGGTGTCACGCTGTCCGTGATCCCGCTGATCGTGATGTTCTTCGTCGCCGGCCGCCAGCTGGTGGCGGGCATCATGCAGGGTGCCGTCAAGGGCTGACGGCACGACCCGAGCTCGAATCGGAGGCCTGACCCCGCACCGGGACAGGCTCCGACGGACAGGAGGGCGGGGTGGTCCCCACCCCGCCTTCCTGTCGTCAGCACGTCATCGCTGCCGCCCCCGGCAGCCACAGGAGGGAAGACCAACGGTGGTCGACAACATCCCCGCCCGCACGGAGCCCGTCCGTCCCCCGGCGCCGACGCTCGAGCAGGTCGCCGAGCGCGCCGGAGTGTCACGCTCCACCGCGTCCCGCGCCATCAACGGGGGCCTGCGCGTGTCCCCGGAGGCGCTCGCGTCCGTCGAGGCCGCGGTCGCCGACCTGGGCTACACCCCGAACCGTGCCGCGCGTTCCCTGGTGACGAAGCGCACCGACTCGATCGCGCTCGTCGTCCCCGAGCCCGACGAGCGCGTGCTGTCGGACCCGTTCTTCGCCGGCACCCTCAACGGGCTGTCGAGCTCGCTCGCCGACTCCGACATCCAGGTCGTCCTCGTCATCGCCCGCCCCGGCGAGAGCGAGCGGACCGTGCGCTACCTGCGCAACGGGCACGTGGACGGCGCGATCGTCGTGTCGCACCACCGCGACGACGAGCTCGACCGGACGCTGCTCGCCTCGCGCGTCCCCAACGTCTTCGTCGGCCGCCCGCTGTCGGCGGACGAGCGCGACGTGCAGTACGTCGACACGGACAACCACGAGGGCGGGAGGCTGGCGACGCAGCACCTCATCGACCTCGGTCGACGACGCATCGGCACGATCGCCGGTCCGGAGGACATGTCCGCCGGCATCGACCGGCTTGCCGGCTGGCGTGACGCGATGTCCGCCGCGGGGCTGTCGCAGGACGCGGTCGTCTACGGCGACTTCACCATCGCGTCGGGCGCGATCGCGGCGCGCGAGCTCCTCGCGCGGCACCCCGACCTCGACGCGATCTTCATCGCGTCCGACCTGATGGCCGCGGGGGCGCTCGGCGTCCTCACCGAGCACGGCAAGGACGTGCCCGGGGACGTCGCCGTCGTGGGGTACGACAACCTCGGCGTGGCCGCGTCCACGACGCCGCCGCTCACGACGGTCGTGCAGCCCGTCGTCGCGATGGCGCGAGCGGCGGGCGCCCGCCTGCTCGACCAGCTCGCGGGGGTGCCCGCGCCGACCGAGCCGCTGATCTTCGCGCCCGAGATCGTCATCCGCGCGTCCGCCTGACGTCCCGCGCGTCCGCCTGACGTCCCGCGCGTCCGCCTGACGTCCCGCGCGCCCGCCTGACGACCCGCGCGTCCGCCTGACGCCCCGCGCGCCCGCCTGACGACCCGCGCGTCCGCCTGACGCCCGCCGGACGTCCGCCGCCTGACGCCCGCGGTCATCCGCCGGACGCAGCGCGCCCCGCCCGACGTCCCCGCGCTCCGCTCGCCGTCGTCCCGGGGCAGCGGGTCAGGACGGGGTCGTCGGCGGGAGGTGGCCGAAGCGGTGGCGCGTGCGGCTGACGGCCTGCTCGCGGACGACGCTGAGCAGCTCGCGTGACGCGGACGCGAGGACGGGCCCGTCGAGCACGGTGACCTCTCCGGCCCGCCCCGCAGCGGCGGCCCGCAGTCCCGGCGCCCGGCCCACCACGCGCACGCGTCCGGACACCGCGCCGGACGCCACGCGCTCGGCGAACGCGTCGTGCGGCTCCGCGGCGACGTCGCTCACGGTCGTCGGGACGCCCGCGGTCGACGCCGCGTGGAGGACGCGCTGGACGGCCGCCTGCCGTGCGTGGTCCCCCACCCGGACGGTCAACGCCGGCAGGGGTCGGTACCGGAGGACGTTCTGCTCGACGGCGAGGCCGCTCGGGTCGTGCTCGCGGCCGAACGTCTCGTCCCACGCGCGCCGGTCGTCGGCCCGCGCCCAGGCGAGCCACCCGGCGTCGTCCGGGGGGACGTCGGGCGCGTCGGACCAGGTGCCGAGCTGCGCGACGTAGTGCGGCCCGCCGGCCTTGGCGCCCGGTCCGACGACGGACGCCTTCCAGCCGCCGAACGGCTGGCGCCGGACGATCGCGCCGGTCGTGCCGCGGTTCACGTACGCGTTGCCGACCTCGACGCGGTCGAGCCAGGTCGTGATCTCGTCCTCGTCGAGCGAGTGCAGGCCGCCGGTGAGGCCGAACGCGACGGCGTTCTGCCACGCGATCGCCTCGTCGAGCGTGCGCGCGCGCATGACGCCGAGGACCGGGCCGAAGCACTCGGTGGTGTGGAACCACGATCCGGGCGCGACGCCGTGCCGCACGCCCGGCGTCCAGAGCCGGCCCGAGACGTCGAGCGGTCGGGGCGCGACGAGCCACTCCTCCCCGGCGTCGAGCGTCGTGAGCGCGCGCAGCAGCTTGCCCGACGCGGGCTCGACGAGGGGCGGCACGCTCGTGGCGAGGTCGTCGCTGTGCCCGACGCGCAGGGACGACACGGCGTCGGCGAGCTGCCGTCGCAGCCGGTCGTCGGTGCCCGCGGACCCGACCAGGATCGCGAGCGAGGCGGCGGAGCACTTCTGGCCTGCGTGCCCGAACGCGGACCTCACGAGGTCGGCGACGGCCAGGTCGACGTCGGCGGACGGCGTGATGACCAGGGCGTTCTTGCCGGACGTCTCGGCGAGGACGTCGAGGTCGTCGCGCCAGCCGGCGAACAGGCGCGCGGTCTCGATCGAGCCGGTGAGGACGACGCGCGCGACGTCGGGATGGGTCACGAGGCGCCGGCCGACGTCACCCTCGGGGCTCAGGACGACGGTGAGCGTCCCGGCGGGAGCGCCCGCGTCCTCGAGTGCGCGGAGGATCGCCGCCATGGCCACGCGTGCGCAGCGGGGCGTCGCCGGCGCGGGCTTGATCAGGACCGGGCTGCCGGCGGCGAGCGATGCGAGCACCGACCCGACGGGGATCGCGACGGGGAAGTTCCACGGCGGCGTCACGACGGTCACGCCGGACGGACGGTGCACGGCGCCGGGCACGGACCCGTCGGCGAGCTCCTCGGCGCGGTCGGCGTAGTAGCGCGCGAAGTCGACGGCCTCGCTCACCTCGGGGTCGGCCTCGGCGACCGTCTTCGACGCCTCGTGCACCATGGTCGCGACGAGGTCGCCCCGGGCCTGCTCGAGCGCGACCGCGGCGGCACGGAGGGCGGCCGCGCGGCGGGCCGGCGGCGTCCCCGCCCAGGTGGGAGCCGCGGCGACGGCGCGCGCGACGACCTCGTCGACGTCGTCGATCGTCGCGACCTCGACGGCTCCCGATGGCGGTTCGACGTCGTGCGCGACGAGTCGCCGCGCCCACACCCTCGCCTCGGCCGCCGCGGGATCGGTGTCGGGCGCGTTCGCGAACTCGCGTCGCTCGACGCTGCTCCCGTCCTCGCGCGCTCTGTCGTCCTGCGGCCCGTCGACGTGCGACCCGTCGCCCCGGGGCCGGTCGTCCGCCAGCCCGCCGACGTGCACCTCGTCGTCCTGGGGCCGGTCGAGGTGCGAGCCGTGCACTCGCGGGCCGGCTCCCGGTGCCGCCCGGGCGACACGCCGCGGCGCCGTGCTCGGATCCTCGCGACCCGCCCACGCGGTGCGGAAGGCCGACTCCTGCGCGTCCATCGCGTCGTCGCCGCCGGCGAACGCGGCGTGCAGGAAGTTCTCCCCCGCGGCGTTCTCCTCGAGGCGGCGCACGAGGTAGGAGACGGCGACGTCGAACTCGCTGCGGGCGACGACCGGCGTGTAGAGCAGGACGCTGCCGACGTCGTCGCGCACGGCGCGGGCCTGTGCGGGCGCCATGCCCTGGAGCATCTCGACGTCGAGCGCCTCGGAGACGCCGCGCCCCTCGGCCAGCAGGTGGGCGACGGCGACGTGGTAGACGTTGTGGCTCGCGACGCCGACGCGCAGCGCACGCGTGCGGGACGGGTCGAGCGCGCGGTCCACGAGCCGCAGGTAGGCGGCGTCGACGAGGGCCTTCGACGGGTACGGCGCCTGGTCCCAGCCGTGCAGCTCGGCCTCGACGCGTTCCATCGCGAGGTTCGCGCCCTTGACCAGCCGGACCTTGAGCCGCGCTCCCCCGGCGTCGACCCGCCGGGCGGCGATGCCGGCGATCTCGTCGTACGCGTCGGCGGCGTCGGGCAGGTAGGCCTGGAGGGCGATCCCGGACGGCGCGCCGCGCAGCGGCGGGTGCGCGGCGAGCTGCTCGAAGACCCGCACGGTCAGCGCGAGGTCGCGGTACTCCTCCATGTCGAGGTTGACGAACGTGCCGTGCTCCGCGGCGGCCTCGTAGAGCGGCAGGAGGCGTTCGACGACACGGTCGGCACTGCCCTCGGTGTCCCAGGTGGACAGCTGGCTCGCGACGGCGGACACCTTCACGGACACGTAGTCGACGTCGTCCCGCTCGACGAGCGCGCGCACCCGGGCGAGTCGCGCGGCGGCCTCGTGCTCGCCCAGGACGGCCTCGCCCAGCAGGTTGAGGTTGAGCTGGTAGCCGGCGGCGCGCGTGGCGGCGAGGTGCTTGCCGAGCGCCGCCTCGTCGACGACGAGGTGCCCGACGAGCGAGCGCAGCCGTTCGCGTGCGGCGGGCACGACGACGCCGGGCAGCGCCGTCGCGACGCGCGTGCCCGTCGCGAGGAGCGCCCGGTCGACGGGCCCGAGGAAGTCGGCGGCGTCGGCGGTCTGCGCGAGCGCGGCGAGCTCGCGCGCGGCGACGTGCAGGTCGCGGGGCCGCGCGACGCGGTCGACGAACCGCACGGCCAGCTCGAGGCCGGCCGGGGACCCCACGAGGGCGGCGAGCCGCCGGGTCGTGGCGCGCTCACGGCGCGTCTCGTCGGCGGACGTGCGGTCGAGCCACTGCCGCGCGAGCCGCACCGCGTCCTCGACGAGGTCGGGCGGCTCGAGTCCGGCACCGGGGCGGGACCCGCCGGGCTCGGGGGCGTCGTGCCGTGCGGGTCGGTCGTCCGGTGGCGTGGCCATCGCACCTCGCTCTCGTCGCGGGCGGCCACGGGTGGGTGGCCACGGCCGGGCGCGTGGGGTGGTGCGTCCGGCACGTCTCACAGTCTGGGCCAGCGGGCGCGACCGCGCCGTGCGACCGCGCCGTGCGCGACCTGCACCGTCGTCCCGCCGACGGCGCGGGGCGACCTGGTGACGTGCGGCGACGCGCCGCGGCGGAGGTTTGCCTGGAGCGGGGCTGACCACGATCCTGGGCGCGTCCGCCGCCGCGGACCCCCGACACCGTCGTCGACCCGCCCAGGGGGCAGCATGCACGTCCGTCGTCTCGTCCGCGCCCGTCTCGTCCGCGCCGCCGTCGGCCTGGCCGTCGCGACGGGCGGTGTCGTCGTCGCCGCCCCCGCGCTCGGCGCGGTCACGCACGACCCGGGGACGTCGGCGACGCTCACCCCTCCCCGGGGGGCGGTCGACGACGGCACCGTCGGCATCCTCGCGACCATCGAGGACGCGGAGGAGTTCTGCGGCCCGGTGCTCGGCGGCGTGTACGTCTTCAAGCCGACGCCGTACACCGTGCGGTCGGTGAACTGCCGGGACACCGACGTGTTCGTCAAGGGCCGCTACAGCAACGGCTCGTACGGCACGTGCGTGCTGGTCCCGGCGCGGCACTCGCGGCACCTGGGCGGCTCGGTGCTCAAGCCGATGGCGGACGCCCAGCTCTGCTGACGACGTCCGCGGCGCTCGGGTGACCGGGCGGGTGATCCCGGCGTGCGTCGCGGTGGCGCGCACAGCGAGCGGTGGCATGGTGGGCACGTGACCGACTCGGCAACGACGCCCCGTCCCTCGTCCCCGCTGGCGACCGCGCAGGCCCAGCTCGCGGACGCCGTCCAGATCCTCGGCTACGACGAGGGCATGCACCGGATGCTCGCGACGCCACGTCGCGAGATGAACGTCGCCGTGCCCCTGCGTCGGGACACCGGGGAGATCGTGCTCTTCACCGGGTACCGCGTGCAGCACAACATCTCGCGCGGGCCGGGCAAGGGCGGCCTGCGCTACTCGGCGTCCGTCGACCCGGACGAGGTCCGCGCGCTCGCGATGTGGATGACGTGGAAGTGCGCGGTCGTCGACGTGCCGTACGGCGGCGCGAAGGGCGGCGTGACGATCGACCCGCGGCTGTACTCGCAGTCCGAGCTCGAGCGCGTCACGCGCCGCTACACGAGCGAGATCATGCCGATCATCGGCCCCGAGCGGGACATCATGGCGCCCGACATCGGCACGAACGAGCAGACCATGGCCTGGATCATGGACACCTACTCGGTCAACCTCGGCTACACGATCCCCGCGGTGACCACGGGCAAGCCGCTCACGGTCGGCGGGTCGCTGGGGCGCCCGACGGCGACGTCACGCGGCGTGGTGCACGCGGCCGAGGCCGCGCTCGGCGACGCGGGCGTGCGGCTCGACGAGGTGTCGGTCGCCGTGCAGGGCTTCGGCAAGGTCGGCGCGCCCGCGGCGCGCATCCTCGCGGAGTCGGGCGCACGCGTCGTGGCCGTGAGCGACGAGCACGGCGGCGTGCGGTCGTCCGACGGGCTCGACGTGCCCGCGCTGCTGCGGCACGTCGCGGCGGGCGGGGCCGTCCACGAGTTCGAGGGCGGCGATCCCGTGGACAACGCCGAGCTGCTGTCCCTCGACGTGGACGTGCTCATCCCGGCAGCCGTCGAGGGCGTGATCGACGCGGACACCGCACGCCAGGTCAAGGCGCGCTGGGTGGTCGAGGGCGCCAACGGCCCGACGACGACCGAGGGCGACGCGGCCCTGGCCGAGCGCGGCGTCGTCGTGGTGCCGGACATCCTCGCGAACGCGGGCGGTGTCGTCGTGTCGTACTTCGAGTGGGTGCAGGCGAACCAGGCCTACTGGTGGACGGAGAACGAGATCGCGGAGCGGCTCGAGCACAGGATGCTCGCGTCCTACCGGGCCGTCGCGTCGCTCGCGCACGCCGAGGGGGTGTCGCTGCGGGACGCGGCGCTGACGATCGGGGTCCGACGGGTCGCGGAGGCGCACAAGATCCGCGGGCTGTACCCCTGACGGGCCCCTGACGGACGCCGCCCGCGCCCGCTGACGACGGCGGCGCCGGGGCGTGCGGCGCGGCGTGCGTCGCGTCACGGTCGGACGTGCGCGGGATGACGACGGCCCGGTCCGGCGTTGCCGTCGACGTGACCATCCCGCTCTCCGTCCTCGACACCGCCCCGCTCAGCGCGGGCCAGACCAGCGCCGACGCGCTCGCCGCGACGACGCGTCTGGCGCGCGCCGCCGACGCGCTCGGCTTCCGCCGGTTCTGGGTCGCCGAGCACCACGCGATGCCGATGGTCGCCTCGACGTCGCCCGGCGTCCTGCTCGCGCACCTCGCGGCCGCGACCCGGTCGATCCGCGTCGGGTCCGGCGGCGTCATGCTGCCCAACCACCCCGCGCTCGTCGTCGCGGAGCAGTTCGCGATGCTCGAGGCGCTGCACCCGGGCCGCGTCGACCTCGGCATCGGCCGCGCTCCCGGCGCCGACCCGGCCACGGCGGCGGCGCTGCGCCGGACCGTCGACGGCCTGGGCGCGGACGACTTCCCGGCCGAGCTGGTGGACGTCCTCGCGATGCTGGGCGTCCCGCTGGGCCCGGTCGCACCGTCCGCGGCGGCGCGCCGTCTGACCGCGACGCCCGTCGCGACGTCGAGCCCTGAGCCGTGGCTGCTCGGGTCGAGCCTGTTCTCCGCGCAGCTCGCGGGCGAGCTCGGCCTGCCGTACAGCTACGCGCACCACTTCGCGACGGGTCGCACCGCGCAGGCCGCGCAGACGTACCGCGACGCGTTCCGGCCGTCGCCGCTGCTCGACGCGCCGCGTCTCATGGTGTCGGTCTCGGTCCTCGTCGCGGACACCGAGGAGGAGGCGCAGCACCTCGCCGGTCCGAGCCGGGTCATGACGCTGGCCCTGCGCACCGGCCGGCCGCTCGCACCCGTCGTCGCGCCCGACGAGGCGGCCCGCATCCTGGCCGGGCTCGACCCGCGCGCGGCCGAGGAGTTCTTCGCGCAGTCGCCGGGCACGCAGGTCGCGACGACGCCGGACCGCGCCGTCGAGGAGCTCGCGGCGCTCGCCACGCGCACCGGCGCCGACGAGCTCATGGTGACGGGCACGGCCTACGACGTCGCCGACCGCGAGCGCACGCTCACCGAGCTCGCCGCCCGCTGGCCGGGTCTCGGGACGCCCGCGGCCTGACGCCGTCGGCCGCGAGCCGAGGTCGACGCCGCGGCCGGGCGGAGCCGCGCGACCGCCGCCGACCCCGGTGCTCAGGCGGGCGTGTCGCCCGCGTGGTCGTCGCGCACGAGCGTCGCGCCGGACGTCCCGTCGAGGCGCAGCTCGAGGCGGTCGCCGTCGGCGTGCACGTCGAGCGCGCTGTTGAGCAGCTCGACGACCTGCCGCTCGCACGCCATCGCCTCGTCGGGACCGGCCATGAGCGTCGAGACGACAGGTCCGAAGGTCAGGCGCGACCCCTCGAGCTGCCACGTCCCGCGGACCCGGTTGACGCCCGCGAGCCCGTAGACCTGCCCGTCGCCGTCGAACGTGAGCCACGGTGCGTGCCGCACCTCGTCGGGCAGCGGTGCGCCGCCGAGCGTCTCGAACCGCCACGTGCCCTGGAGGGTCGCCATGTCCCGATCATGGCACCGGCGCCCGTCCCCGGGGAGGGACGGGCGCCGGTCACGCGGACGCGAGCGGGGGTCAGCCGCGCGGCTGGCGGTCCGCCCAGGCCTCGAGCGTGGTGCGGGGGCCGGTGTAGAACGGCACCTCCTCGCGGACGTGGAGCCGCGCCTCGGTCGCCCGCAGGTCGCGCATGAGGTCGACGATGCGGTGCAGCTCGCCGGCCTCGAACGCGAGGATCCACTCGTAGTCGCCGAGGGCGAACGCGGACACGGTGTTGGCGCGCACGTCCGCGTAGTCGCGCGCGGCGTGCCCGTGCTCGACGAGCATGCGCCGGCGGTCGTCGTCGGGCAGCACGTACCAGTCGTAGGACCGGACGAACGGGTAGACGCAGAGGTAGTCGCCGGCGTCCTCGCCCGCGAGGAACGCGGGGACGTGGGACCGGTTGAACTCGGCGGGGCGGTGCAGGCCGACGACGGACCACACGGGCAGCAGGTGGCGGCCGAGGTCGCTCGCGCGCAGCCGCTGATAGGCGCCCTGCACCTCCTCGACGGTCTCGGCGTGCCACCACACCATGAGGTCGGCGTCGGCGCGCAGACCCGCGACGTCGTACCAGCCGCGCACGACGAGTCCGTCGGCGGCGACCGCGTCCTGCGCGGCGGCGATGAGCTGCGCGCGCTCCGCGTCGTCCTCGGGCAGCACCTCCTCGAGCGCGAAGACGGTCCACATCGTGTAGCGGACCGTGGCGTTGAGGGCCTCGGCGTCGGGGCTGGCGTGGCTCACGTGGTCGTCCTTCCGGGACTGAGGGTCACGACTGAGGGGTCAGGACTGAGGGGTCAGGACTGAGCGGTCAGGACTGAGGTGTCAGGACTGAGGCGTCAGGACCAGGGGTCGGCCGAGCAGGCCGCGGGGATGCCGGAGTCGACGCCCGCGCGCTGGCGGCAGCAGCCCGGGCGGCACACGTCGCGCCAGGCGGGCAGGCTGCCGACGGCGGTCCCCTCCGGCGCGGGCGCCCCCGCGTCGAGCGCCCGCGCAAGGGCCGCACGCTCGAGCACGAGGTCCACGAGCCCGCGGACGAACGGCTCGCGGGTGCCGACGGAGTCGGCGCGCACGGCGGTGAGGCCGAGCTCCCGCGCGGTCTCGAGCGCCTCGGTGTCGAGGTCGAACGCGACCTCCATGTGGTCGGAGATGAACCCGATGGGCGACAGGACGACCGACCGCACGCCCTGCCCGTGCAGCGCCTCGAGGTGGTCGTTGACGTCGGGCTCGAGCCACGGCTGGCTGGGCGGGCCGGAGCGCGAGCAGTACGCGAGGTCCCACTCGACCGGGCGGCCCAGGCGCTCGCCGACCGCGGTGGCGACGGTCGCGGCGACGTCGAGGTGCTGCGCGCTGTACGGCGCGCCGCTCACGGCCGACGCCTCCTCCATCGTCGTGGGGATCGAGTGCGTGACGAACACGAGGCGCGCCGCCGGGTCGCCGATCTTCTCGTAGGCCTCGGCAACGGCATCGACGTTCGCCTGCACGAAGCCGGGGTGGTTGAAGTAGGGGCGGATCTTGTCGGCGACCAGCGGGTGCTCGCCGTCGGGCAGGCCGAGGTCGACCGCGAGCTCGTCGAGCGAGCCCCACAGGTTCTCGCGGTACTGGCGGCAGCCCGAGTACGACGCGTAGGCGCTGGTCACGAGCGCGACGATGCGGCGGGCACCGTCGGCGTGGGCCGCGGCGAGCGCGTCGCGCGTGTACGGCTCCCAGTTGCGGTTGCCCCACACGACGGGCAGGTCGACGCCGCGGCGCGCGAGCTCCGCCTGCAGCGCCTTCTGCAGCGCGAGGTTCTGGGCGTTGATCGGGCTCGCGCCGCCGAAGTGGTGGTAGTGCTGGGCGACCTCGGCGAGCCGCTCGTCGGGGATGCCCTTGCCGGCCGTGACGTTGCGCAGGAACGGCAGCACGTCGTCGGGGCCGTTGGGGCCGCCGAACGAGAACAGCAGGAGCGCGTCGTACGGGGCGGCGGGGTGCGCGTCGGCGGGGACGGGAGCGGTGCGGTCGGTGGGACCGGCAGCGGGCGCGGGGGTGCTCAGCGAGATGTCGGGGGCCACCCGTCGATCATCGCACCGCGGCGGCGACCCTTCCCTCCCGGGCGGGGTCGCCGCCGCCGTGATCCTGATCCGACAGCGCGTCAGAAAACGTCGTCAGCCCTTGACCGCTCCCCCGAGCCCTGCGCCGCGCAGGAACATCCGCTGGAAGACGAGGAACATGGCGATCGGGATGAGCGTGGAGATCGCGAGCGCGGCCATGAGCGTGCCCTTGTCGACGTTCGCCATCGACTGCAGGTAGACCGACAGCGGCTTGACCGTGTCGGACTTCAGGACCAGGAAGGGCCACAGGAAGTCCTTCCACGACGCGATCACCGCGAACACCGAGACGACGCCGATGATCGGCTTGCTCATCGGCAGCACGATGCTGCGGAACAGCCGGAACGGTCCCGCGCCGTCCATGCGGGCGGCCTCGAAGATCTCCCGCGGCAGCGAGTCGAAGAACCGCGCGACGAGGACGACGTTGAACGCGCTCGCGCCCGCCGGCAGCCACACCGCGAGGTAGTTGTCGATCAGGCTCGGACCGACCGGCGGGTCGACGACGATCTTGTAGAGCGGCACGAGCAGCACGACGGCCGGGACGAACAGCGTCGCGAGCACCGCCCAGCTGAGGGCCCGCGCCCACGCCGGCCTCAGGACCGACAGCACGAAGCCGCCCGTCGTCGCGACGAGGACCTGCATGAACCACGAGCCCACGGCGACCCACACGGTGTTCATGAAGAACTGCCCGATGTGGTACCTGTTCCACGCCATCTCGACGTTGTGCGTCGTCGCACCGTTCGGGAAGAACGCGAGCGGGGTGCTCTGGATGTCCTGCGTCGGCGTGAACGCGAACTTGCCGAGCAGCAGCAGCGGGCCGAGGCACCACACGACGAGCAGGACGAGCAGCAGGAGGTGCATCGAGCGCCAGGTGTGCTTGACGAGCGGACGGCGCCAGTCGGCGGTCGACAGCGCGCCACGCTCGCCGGAGTCGACGACGAGCCGCCGCCGTCCGAGCCGCCGCGGGGGTGCGTCGACGGGAGCCGGCGCGACCACCGCCTGCGTGGGGTTCGGGGACGACGGGGTCTGCACGGTGGTCACGACTGGCTCCAGCTGCGGGTCAGGCGGAAGTAGACGAGCGACAGCACGGCGAGGACCACCGCGAGGAGCAGGCTCAGCGCCGTCGCCTCCCCGAAGTTGTTGCCGATCGACGTGAACGCGAGCTGGTAGACCCACAGCATCACGGTCAGCGTCGCGTGGTTCGGGCCGCCGTTGGTGAACAGGAACGGTTCGAGGAAGACCTGCGCGGTGCCGATGACCTGCAGGATCAGGGTGATGAAGAGCACGCCGCGCAGGTGCGGCATCGTCACGTGCCACACCTTGCGCCACACCGAGGCGCCGTCGACCTCGGCCGCGTCGTAGAGCTCCGACGGGACGCCGATGAGGGCCGCCAGGTAGATGATCACCGTCCCGCCGGCGGCGGCCCAGGTCGCCTCGAGCACGAGCGACGGCATCGCCATCGTCTGGTCGTTGAGCCACGAGTACGGGCCCAGCCCGACCCAGCCGAGGATCGTGTTGAAGACGCCCTGCGGCCTGGGGTCGTAGAAGAACTTCCACAGCAGCACCGCGACCACGGGCGGCACGACGACCGGCAGGTACGCGAGCACCGAGTACAGGCCCTTGCGGCGGCGCAGCTCGCTCATGAGCACGGCACCGACGAGCGGGATCGGGTAACCGAACACCAGCGCGAGCAGTGCGAACCACGCGGTGTTCCGGACGACCTTCGGCAGCAGCGGGTCCGCGAAGATCGCCTGGAAGTTCTCCAGCCCCACGAACGTCGGCGGGTCGATGAGGTTGGTCTGCTGGAAGCTCATCACGACGGCCGAGACGATCGGCCACCACGAGAAGACGCCGAAGACCAGCAGCAGCGGCAGCGCGAAGACGAGGGCGGACAGCCCGCCGCGGCGTGCCCACGTGAGCGGGCTCCGGCTCGGCACGCGAGCTGCGGGGCGCCCGGGCGCGGCGCCGCGCGGGCGGTCGGTGAGGACGGCGTCGTCCGTGGTCATGAGGCCCTTCCTGGTGGTCCGGGGCGGTCCGGGTCGGTCCCGGGTCCGACGACCCGCGGGTCCGGGTCCCGCGGCGGTGCCGCCGGGTGACGGGATGCGTCACCCGGCGGCACACGGGGTGACGGTCAGCCGTCGATCGCCGACTGACCCGCGTCGTTGGCCGTCGCGAGCAGTGCGTCGATGTCCGCGTTCTCGTCCGAGATGACGGCCTGCACGACCGGGAACAGCTGCGCGTACAGGTCCTGCACCGCGGCCGACGCCTCGGGCACGAGCTCCTGGTCGAACATGACGTCGGTGTAGCCCGTCATGTTCTCGAGCGGGACGTTGACGTAGTCCGCGACCCACTCGAGGGACTGCTCGTAGTTCTCCTTCGAGAAGATCGGGAGCACGGGCGTCCCGACGGCCTGCGCCGGGTCCGCCTCGGCGCGCGTCTTCGCGTCGGCGACCGCCTGGTCCTGGTCCTGCAGCTTGCTCAGGTACCACCAGTCGATCCACTTGACGGCGGCGTCCTTCTGCTCGTCCGTCGACTGCTTCGTGACCGCGGCCATCGTGCCGCCGGTCAGCGCGCCACCGTCGCCCGACGTCGGGATCGCGGTGAGGCCGTAGCCCCAGTCCGCGGTGACGCCGTTGGCCTCGACGAGCGAGTTGTAGACGTCGGAGCCCGACGTGTACATCGCGAGGTTGCCCGCCGCGAACTCGGTGTTGATGTCACCCCAGCCGAGGTCCGTGCGGTCGAGCAGCGAGCCGTCCTCCCACTTGAGGTCGTGCAGCCACTGCAGGTGCTCCGCGACCGCCGGGTCGTCGAGGGTCGCGGTGTACGCGTCGCCGTCGAACGTCTCGATGACGCCGCCGCGCGAGTTCGCGCCCGCCGCGAGCTGCCAGCCGCCCGCGTTGTCGAGCGCCATCATCGCGTAGCCCGCGACGCCGGTGGCGTCGTGGATCTGCTTGGCGTACTGGCGCACCTCGTCCCACGTGGTCGGCGGCTGGTCGGGGTCGAGGCCCGCCTGCTCGAACAGGTTGCGGTTGTAGTGCAGCGCGACCGCGTAGATCGACTTGGCCGGGACGGCGTAGATCTTGCCGTCGTCGCCCGTGCCGTTCGCGATGAGCGCCTCGTTGAACTGGTCGCCGTACGGCAGCGCCTTGACCTGCGCGTCGATGTCCGCGAGCTGGCCGTTCTCGATGAGAGTCTTGCCGTCGGTCAGCGGGATCTCGAAGACGTTCGGCAGCGTTCCGCCCGCGAGCTGCGTCGTGAACGTCGACGCCTTCCACTCGTAGTCCTCGGTCTCGACGTCGATGTCGGGGTACTCCTCCTCGAACGCGGCGACGCGCTCGGCGAGCTGCTCCTTCGCGGCGTCGTCGGCCGTCGGCAGCAGGCCCGCGACCGTGATCTTGACCTTGCCGTCCTCGCCCGTGGGCGAGTCGGAGTCGTCGGTGCTGCACGCGGTGAGCAGACCGATCGAGAGCACACCGGCCAGGGCCAGTGCGGTGGGACGCGAGGACCTCATCGTCACTCCTTCGGGGATGCGGTCGACGGCGGGCGCCGGCCGCGGGGCGGGACTGCGGGTTCGGTGTCGGGGCGGTGCCAGGGCGGGTCAGGTGCGCAGCCACGCGGCCGTGTCGCGCGGCAGCAGGCCTGCGTCGAGCGGGTCGCTCGTCAGCAGGACGTCGGTGTGGGCGGGCAGCGGCACCGGGTCGGTGCCGAGGTTGACGACGCACGTGACGTCGCCGCGGGCGAACGCGAGGACGTCGCCGGTCGTCTCCACCCAGGTGAGCGGCCCGTCACCGAGCGCGGGCTCGGCCCGGCGCAGCGCGAGCACGTCGCGGTAGAGGCGGAGCATCGAGGTGGGGTCGGCCTCCTGCGCCTCGACGGTCAGGTCGGCCCAGTCGGCGGGCTGCGGCAGCCACGTCGGCGCGGGCACGCCGCCCTCGGCCGGGGCGGTGCTGAAGCCGTACGGCGCGGTCGTGCCGGCCCACGGCAGCGGCACCCGGCAGCCGTCGCGGCCCGGGTCGACGCCGCCCGAGCGGAAGTGCATCGGGTCCTGCAGCAGCTCGCGCGGCAGGTCCTCGACCTCGGGGAGACCGAGCTCGTCGCCCTGGTACACGTACAGCGAGCCGGGCAGGGCGGCCGTGAGCAGCGCGGCGGCGCGGGCCCGACGGCGGCCGAGCGCGAGGTCCGTCGGGGTGCCGAACCGCTTCGCCGTGAACGCGAACGACGAGTCCTCACGGCCGTAGCGCGTCACGGGACGCGTCACGTCGTGGTTGGAGAGCACCCACGTGGCGGGGGCGCCCACCGGGCCGTGCGCCGCGAGCGTCACGTCGATCGACTCGCGCATCTGCTTGGCGTCCCACGGGCGCGCCATGAAGTCGAAGTTGAAGGCGGTGTGCATCTCGTCGGGACGCAGGTACTGCGCGAACCGCGCCTTGTCCTGCAACCACACCTCGCCGACCAGCACGCGCGTGCCCTCGTAGGTGTCCGCGACCGCGCGCCACGCGCGGTAGACGTCGTGGATCTCGTCGCGGTCGACGTGCGGGTGCTCCCCCGGCCCCGGCTGCGCGGGCACCTCGGGGAGGTCGCCGTCCTTGACGAGCAGCGCGGCCGAGTCGATGCGGATGCCCGCGACGCCGCGGTCGAACCAGAACCGCAGCACGTCCTCGAACTCCGCGCGCACGTCCGGGTGCGACCAGTTGAGGTCCGGCTGCTGCGGCGCGAAGAGGTGCAGGTACCACTCGCCGGGCGTGCCGTCGGGGTTCGTCGTGCGCGTCCACGTCGTGCCCTGGAAGTCCGACACCCAGTGCGTCGGCATGACGTCGCCGTGCGCACCCTTGCCCGGGTGGAACCAGAACCGTGCCCGCTCCGGGCTGCCCGGACCGGCCGCGAGCGCCGCGCGGAACCACGCGTGCTGCTCGGAGACGTGGTTCGGGACGATGTCGATGATGGTCCGGATGCCGAGCGCGAGCGCCTCGGCGATGACCTGCTCCGCCTCGTCGAGCGTGCCGAACGCCGGGTCGATCGCGCGGTAGTCGGCGACGTCGTACCCGCCGTCGGCGAGCGGCGACTGGTACCAGGGCGTGACCCAGATCGCGTCGACGCCCAGGTCGTGCAGGTACGGCAGCCGCGCGCGCAGCCCCGCCAGGTCGCCCGTGCCGTCGCCGTTCCCGTCGGCGAAGCTGCGCGGGTAGACCTGGTAGATGACCGCGTCCCGCCACCAGGTGGGGTCGGTCTGCGGGTGAGCCTGCGTCACTGCACGTCTCGTCTCTCCTCGGCCCGACGGCGGCGTCGGGTGGATCGGCGCGTCGGACGCGCTGGCGCGTCCTCGCGATGGCAGGACACTAAAGGCCACGACGACATCAACGCAAGAACTCGACAGTCGCGTTACCGAAGTGTGACCGATCGGTGCCCGAAGTCGACGCGCAGAGCCGGGCGGCCGCCAGCGTCAGCGCACCCACGCGCTCGCACGTCGAGGCCGTGACGTCGCGGCGGGGCCGTGACGGGCGAGGCTCACGACCTCACCACGGAGCCGCGGCCTCGGGGGCACGAGGGGCGGGTCGTGGCGGGGGCGGCACGCCTGACGAGGGCGCGTGGCGGCAGGCGTGCAGCACGGGACTCGCGGCCGGACCCGGCGAGACGCGCCGGACAGGTCGGGCCACGCCCGACGCGGCAGGCGGGGCGGGACGCGGCAGGCGGGGCGGGACGCGTGAGGCGGGGCGGGACGCGTCAGGCAGGGCGGGACGCGTCCGGCAGGGCGGGACGCGTCAGGCGGGGCGGGACGCGGGGGCCGGGGCGGTCGAGCCGCGCACGACGAGCTCGGGCTCGAAGAGCAGCTCCTCCTGCGGCACCGACGCACCGTTGATCTGGTTGACCAGCAGGTCGATCGCCGCGCGGCCCATGGGTTCGATGGGCTGCCGCACCGTGGTGAGCGGCGGCTCGGTGCAGTTCATGAAGGCCGAGTCGTCGTACCCGACGACGGAGATGTCGTCCGGCACGCGGAGCCCGGCCCGGCGCGCCGCACGGATGGCGCCGAGCGCCAGCGGGTCGCTGGCGCAGACGATCCCGGTGACGCCGGCCTTGATCAGGCGCGTCGCGGCCGCCTGGCCGCTCTCGAGCGAGTACGCGGAGCGCACGACCTGGTCGTCGCGGAGCTCGAGCCCGAGCCGCTGCGCGACCGCGCGGGCGGCGTGCAGCTTGCGCTCGGACGGCACGTGGTCGACGGGCCCGAGGACGAGGCCGACGCGGGTGTGGCCGAGCGACGCGAGGTGGCCGACCGCCTGCTCGATCGCGACCTCGTCGTCGCACGACACGCGCGGGAACGGCAGGTCCTCGATCGACGCGTTGATGAGCACGACGGGCAGGTGCCGGCCGGTGAGCCGCTCGTAGTGCTCGTGCGTGGCGTCGCGCTGCGCGTAGTGCCCGCCCGCGAACACGATGCCCGAGACCTGCTGGCCGAGCAGCAGCTCGACGTAGTCGGCCTCGGAGACGCCGCCCGCGGTCTGGGTGCACAGCACGGGCGTGAACCCCTGCTGCGCGAGCGCACCGCCGACGACCTCGGCGAACGCGGGGAAGATGGGGTTCTGCAGCTCCGGCAGGACGAGTCCCACGAGGCGTGCGCGCTCGCCGCGGAGCTTGGTGGGGCGTTCGTACCCGAGGACGTCGAGCGCGGTGAGCACGGCCTCGCGCGTCTGGTCGGAGACGCCGGGCTTGCCGTTGAGCACGCGGCTGACCGTCGCCTCGGAGACGCCGACCTTGCGTGCCACCTCTGCGAGTCGCCGTGACATGCGGACCACTCTAGCGACTTCTCGCGCAAGTGACTTGCAGGATCGCGCAAGCGGCTGTCATCTCGGCCTGGTCACGATGGGGTGAAGAGGCGCGCTCGACGTGCGGCGCCCGGGGCAGGCTCCTAGCGTCGTGGTGCGGCGGACGCGCCGCCGACCCGTCGAGAGCATCCCCGAAGGACCGTCCCGTGCCACTCACCGACCTGCGCAGCCCGGCCGGCGCCACGCTCGGGCGACGGTACCGCCTGGGCGAGGCGCTCGGGCACGGCGGCTCGGGTGCGGTCTTCCGGGCGACCGACCGTCGGCTGGACCGCGAGGTCGCCGTCAAGCTCTTCGACCTCGGCTCGGCCGACGGCGACGAGATCCGCCGCTACGCCGCCGAGGCGCGCGTCCTCGCGGGCCTGTCGCACCCCAACCTCGTCGCGCTGCTCGACGTGGGCGCCGACCAGGTCGACGGCGTCGGACCCGTCGCGTACCTCGTCATGGAGCTCGTCGACGGCCGCACGCTGCGCGAGTGCGTGAACGACGGCCCGCTCCCCCGCGGCATCACGGCCGACGTCGGACGGCAGCTCGCGCTCGCGCTCGGCCACGCCCACGCCGCCGGGATCGTGCACCGCGACGTCAAGCCGTCCAACGTGCTCGTCTCCGACTCCGCCGCACCCCCCGGACGCCAGGACGCGCCGACGCTGCCCGTGGTGCTCGCGGACTTCGGGATCGCCGTGAGCGCCGTCCGCGCGGCGGGGACGGACCGCCGCAGCTCCTCCGGGACGGCGAGCTACCAGAGCCCGGAGCAGGCGCTCGGCCGCGGCGTCGGGCCCGCGAGCGACGTCTACTCGCTGGGTCTCGTCCTGCTCGAGTGCCTCACCGGCGAACGCGCGTACCCCGGCGACCCGCTGACGAGCTCGCTCGCCCGACTGCTGCGTCCCGTCGACGTGCCCGAGGACCTCGGGCGGGACTGGGTGCGGCTGCTCGGCGCGATGACGACCGCCGAGCCGGGCGACCGGCCCTCGCCGACCGCGGTCGCCGCGGAGCTGCGCGCGCTGCGCGACACCGACCCGCGCTAGGACGTCTCAGACGTGCGCGGGCGCAAGCGCGTCCGCGATCTCGCCCGCCCACCGCGCCACCGCCGCCATGTCCCGGTGGTCGCCCTCGCGGGCCCGCGCGGCGGAGATCGTCGCGCGCTCGGCGAACGACAGGACCGACCGGTCCAGCCGGCCGTGGAAGCTGCGGTGCCCGCGCGCGCCGACGCGCTCCGCGAGGGCCCGGATCTCGTGCGGGGAGTTCGCGTTCGCCGCGGGCTGGGTCGCGAGACCCGACGACAGCAGCCAGACGGGTCGCGTCGCGAGCTCGTCGGCCAGCCGGTCGGCGAGGTCGCGGGCCGCGGGCATCCAGTGGGCGACGTAGACGGCGGAGCCCAGGACGACGGCGTCGACACCCTCGAGGTCGGCGACGTCGTCGGGCGGCGTCATGGTCACGTCGTGACCCCGCTCGCGCAGCGTCTGCGCGACGACCTCGCCGATTCCCCACGTGCCCCCGTGCCGCGAGGCGATGGTGACCAGGATCCGCATGCCCGCTCCCTCCCTGCCGCCGTCCGGCTCTCGGACCGCTCGTCCATCGTCGCCCGGCGCTGGCCTGGACGGATGGGCCCGAGGTCCTGAGAGACGAGGGTCACGACGGGTCCGGGATGCCCGGTTGCGCGGCGCGCAGCTTGTCGGTGAGGCGGCGCAGCTCGGCGAGCTCGTCGGCGTCGAGAGCACCGCCGACGAGACGCCGGATCGAGCGCACGTGCCGGCGCCCGATCTCGCGCTGCACGCGCTCGCCCTCGGGGGTCAGGGTCACCGCGACCCCGCGCGCGTCGCCCCGCACCGGGCCGCGCACCACGAGGCCCGCGGCCTCGAGCCGCTCGACCATCCGGGACAGGCTCGGCTGGGTCAGCAGGCTGCTCTCGCCGAGCTCCTTGAGCCGCGCCGTGAAGCCCGGGCAGCGGGACAGCGTGAAGAGCACGTCGTACTCGCGGATCGTCAGCGGGTCCCACACGTCGTCGCGCTGGAACCGGCGCATGAGCGCCACCTGCGCGCGGAACAGCGCCTCCCACGCCTCGGCCGCCTCACGCGTGCTCGCGGCGCGCCCGACCGGTCCCTCGACCATCGACTCCCCCTCCGGCGATCGCAACGCCGACGCTATCGAAACTGCAGGCCACGACGTGCCGAAATGATTCAGCACCTCCCCGGCGAACGCATGCCACGAGCAGTGTGCACGCGGCACTCGCACCATGAGGAGGACTCCATGCCCACCACACCACCCGCACCTTGCCGTACGACCCGCCGTTCCCGCACGACGTTGCGCACGTCGGTCGCCGCAGCCGCCGCGACGCTCGTCCTCGGGACGGCGGTGGCGCTGCCCGCGCACGCCGCCACGACGATCAAGGAGGCGGCCGACGCCGCCGGCAAGGACATCGGCTTCGCGCTCGACCCGAACCGCCTGTCCGAGTCCGCGTACAAGTCGATCGCCGACACCGAGTTCAACCTCGTCGTCGCCGAGAACGCGATGAAGTGGGACGCGACCGAACCGTCGCAGAACAGCTTCAGCTTCGGCTCCGGCGACCAGGTCGCGAGCTACGCGGCCGCGACCGGCAAGGAGCTGTACGGCCACACGCTGGTCTGGCACTCGCAGCTGCCCGACTGGGCGAAGAACCTCAACGGCAGCGCCCTCGAGAGCGCGATGGTCAACCACGTGACGAAGGTCGCCGACCACTTCGAGGGCAAGGTCGCGTCGTGGGACGTCGTCAACGAGGCGTTCGCCGACGGCGGCGGCCGGCGACAGGACTCGCCGTTCCAGCAGAAGCTCGGCAACGGCTACATCGAGACGGCGTTCCGGGCCGCGCGTGCGGCCGACCCGACCGCGAAGCTCTGCATCAACGACTACAACGTCGAGGGTGTCAACGCGAAGAGCAACTCGCTCTACGACCTCGTGAAGGACTTCAAGGCGCGCGGCGTGCCGATCGACTGCGTCGGCTTCCAGTCGCACCTCATCGTCGGGCAGGTCCCGGGTGACTTCCGGCAGAACCTGCAGCGGTTCGCCGACCTGGGCGTCGACGTGCGCATCACCGAGCTCGACATCCGCATGCGCACGCCCGCGGACTCCTCGAAGCTCGCGACGCAGGCCGCCGACTACAAGAAGGTCGTCCAGGCCTGCCTCCAGGTGACCCGCTGCCAGGGCGTGACCATCTGGGGCATCACGGACCGGTACTCGTGGGTCCCGGACGTCTTCCCCGGCGAGGGCGCCGCCCTGGTGTGGGACGACGGCTACGCGAAGAAGCCCGCGTACGCGGCCGTCCTGGAGGCGTTCGGCGCGACCCCGACGCCCACCCCCACGACGCCCACCCCGACGCCGACGACGCCGACCCCCTCGCCGACGACACCGACGCCGACCCCGACGACCACCCCCACGACGCCCGTCGGCGCGTGCCGCGTCGTCTACGGCGTGAACCAGTGGAACACCGGGTTCACCGCCAACGTCACGATCACGAACACGTCGTCGTCGGCGCTCGACGGCTGGGCCCTGACGTTCGCGTTCCCGTCCGGCCAGACGATCACGCAGGCCTGGTCGTCGGTGTCGTCGCAGTCCGGCTCGCAGGTCACGCTGCGCAACGCCGCGTGGAACGGGTCGCTCGCGCCCGGCGGCAGCACGCAGATCGGCTTCAACGGTGCCCACAACGGCACCAACACCGCGCCGGGCGCCTTCGCGCTCAACGGCACGCCCTGCTCGGTCGCCTGACCCAGCGGCACGCCACGACCGCACCGGTGCCCGCCGCTCACGCGGGCACCGGTGCGCGTCCGTGCCACGGCCCCGCCCGTCGCTACGCTGACGCGATGAGCACCGACGCGGCAGCCCGCACCACCTACCTGCTGGTCGACGGCGAGAACATCGACGCGACCCTCGGGTCGTCGATCCTCGGCGGGCGGCCGACGCCCGACCAGCGCCCGCGCTGGGAGCGGGTGCTCGGGTTCGCGGAGCAGACGTGGGGACAGCCCGTGAAGGGCCTCTTCTTCCTCAACGCCTCGAACGGCAACCTGCCGATGTCGTTCGTCCAGGCGCTGCTCGCGATCGGGTTCCAGCCCATCCCGCTGTCCGGGGAGTCGTACGAGAAGGTCGTCGACATCGGCATCAAGCGCACGCTGCAGGCGATCGCGTCGCGCGGCGGCGACGTGCTGCTCGCGAGCCACGACGGCGACTTCGCACCCGAGGTCGAGACGCTGGTCGACGAGGAGGACCGCCGCGTCGGGCTGCTCGCGTTCCGCGAGTTCACGTCCACCGCGCTCGCCGGCCTCACCGCGCGCGGCCTGCAGGTGTTCGACCTCGAGTCCGACGTCGCGGCGTTCAACGTCCAGCTGCCGCGGCTGCGGATCATCCCGCTCGACGAGTTCGACCCGCTGCGCTACCTCTGACGCGGCCGCTCGCGGGCGCCGCCTGCGTGATCGGGGTCACAGACCCATAACAGTTCGGTCGCATGTCCGGTTCGTCCGCTTCTGGCGGTCGTGCGAGCACCGTCCCGACTGGTAGACAGTCCCCCGCGCGCCCTCCCGGCCGGGGCCGCCGTGCTCGACGTCAACGGCGACGTCGGGTGCGGCGGCCTCCCGGGAGGGCCTTGTCGTCCAGCCGCCGGGCTCCCGCGTGCCGCCGTCGGCCGCGGAACACCCACGCGGCGTCGTTCAGCCGCCGAACCCCTGCGCGAGCACCCCGTCGACCGCGGCCTGCACCTGGTCGCGGTGCGCGGTCGCGAACAGCTCGACGCCGTGCGCGCCGCCCGGCAGCTCGAGGAACGTCGTCGGGTCGTCGAGCCGCGACACCCAGCGCGACGAGCCGACCGCGACGTCCCCGTCGTTCGTCGACGCCACGACCAGGAGGGGCCCGTCGTACGTGCTCGTCTCGGCGCGCGCGTCGACGCCGTCGAAGTCGGCGGGGGGCCCCAGAGCGACGACGGCGACCGCGTCCACCTCGTCGGCGAGCGCCGCGACGTACGTGCCGCCCTTGGACGCCCCGACGAGCGCGACCTGCTCCGCGCCGACCGACCGGAGGACGGCGACCGCTCCGAGCAGCGACGCCGCGGAGTCGGAACCCCACGAGAACGACGCGACGAGGTAGCCCGCGTCGGACAGGCGCGTCAGCTGGTCGGCCCACTGGCACGGCCCGCCCTGGTTCTGCGGCGCGAGGACGACGGCCCGCGTGCCGGAGCCCCGCCAGGCGACGAGCGTCGGGTCGTCCTCCGGGCCGATCGCGGCGGCCGTGGTGCCGTCGGGGAGGCACGGCGGCGCCTCCGCAGGGCGCGACGACGGCGACGGTCCGCCGGCGGCCGCGGCCGAGGGGCCGTCGCTCGCCGGCTCACCACCGCCCGTGCACGCCCCGAGCAGCAGCAGGCCCGCCAGCCCGACGCCCGCGGCACGCACGCCGCCGCGGACGCTCACCCCGTGAAGCCCTGCGCGAGGACGCCGTCGATCGCGACCTGGACGTGCGACGCGTGCTCGCCGTCGAGCAGCGCGACGCCGTGCGCTCCCCCGCTCAGCTCCATGAAGGTGCTCGGGTCGTCGGCGCGCGCGACCTCGCGCGACCCGTCGACGCTCACCTGGCTGTCGTCGGTCGAGGCGATCACGAGCAGCGGACCGTCGTACGTGCTGGCCTCGGACGACGCGTCGATGCCGTCGAACGTCGCGGGCGGCCCGAGCGCGACGACCGCGACCGCGTCGGCCTCGTCCGCGAGCGCGGCCGAGAACGCCCCGCCCTTCGACGCGCCGACGAGCGCGACGTCCTGCGCGCCGACCGACCGCAGCGCGTCGACCGCACCGAGCAGCGACGCCGCCGAGTCGTCGGCCCACGAGAAGGACGCGACGAGGTAGCCCTCGCCCGCGAGGCGGGTCATCTCGTTCGTCCACTGGCAGTAGTCCGCCTGGTCCTGCGGCGCGAGCACGACGCCCTTGCTGCCGGCGCCGGTCCACACGACGACGGTCGGGTCGTCCTCGGGGCCGGTCGCGGCGGCGGCCGAGCCCTCGGGCGCGCAGTCGGGGACGTCGACGGGCCGGATCGCGGGCGACGGCCCGACCGAGACGGTCTCCTCGGGTGCGGCGTCGGGCTCGGGCTCGTCGCCGCCGCTCGTGCACCCGGCGAGCAGGAGCGCTCCCACACCGACGGCGAGCACGCCCGCCCTGACCTTCACGACACTGTGCATGCGGGCATTCCTAGGGGTCGCCCGGACGGCGCACAACCCCGTGTCCACCTGCTGGTTCGTCCCCGCACGGGGCGTGGGCGGGTCGCGTCAGGCCGTCGCGACGCCGTCGGGCACGGCGTCCGCGGCGACGGCGTCGTACCGGTCGAGCACGATCTCCGCGAGGCGGGGGTCCGGTGCGAGCGGGACGCTCACGACGTCGGCGCCGGCCTCCCGCACGCGGTCGTAGAAGTAGCCGGGGGCGAGCAGGTAGGACGCGACGACGACGCGACCGCCCGGACCGAGGTCGGCACGCGCGGCGGCGACGGCGGCGGGCACGCGTGGCTCGGCGCCGGCGCCGTACCCGATCGTGACCGGCTGCGTCAGGCGGTCGGCGAGGCCCGCGGCGACGGCCTCGACCGCGAGCGCGGCCGACGGGTCCGTCGAGCCGGCCGCGGCGAGCACGACCGAGTCGCCCGAGGCCAGCCCGGCGTCGTGCAGCCGTTCGACGAGGACGTCGACGAGGCGCGGGTCGGGGCCGAGCGGCCCGGACGCGACGGCACCGGGCCGGTCGACCGCGGCGGCGATGTCGACCTTCACGTGGAAGCCGACCGACAGGAGCAGCGGCACCACGACGACGCCGCCGCGCTGCTCGGCGAGCGCGTCGGCGACGACGGCTGCGACCTCGGGCACCTGCACGTCGACGAACGCCTCGCGCACGCGCAGCCCGGGACGGGTCGCGGCGACGTCGGCGAGGATCGACCGGATCGCCTCCCGGCCGCCGAGGTCGTCGGTGCCGTGCGAGCACCCGACGAGCACCGGGCCGGTCACCGCCGCTGGCGTCCCCTCGGCGTGCAGCGCGCTGGTCATCGTGCCTCCTCGAGCTCCAGCCGGTAGCCCCGCTTGACCACCGTGCGGATCAGGGCGCGGCTGCCCGACGCCTCGCGCAGCCGCGCGATCGCGACCTCCGCGGCGTGCGGGTCGGTCGAGTCGCCCGGCAGGACCGCGAGCACCTGGTCCCGCGGGACGACGGAGCCGCGCGCGCCGGCGAGCAGCCGGAGCACCTCCAGGCCGCTCGGGGTGAGCGGCAGGACGTGCCCGTCGAGCACCGCCGCCCCACGGTAGACCCGCAGCGGGCCGGCGACGGTCGCGAGGTCCTGCATGCCGCCGTAGTAGGAGACGACGGCGCGGACGAGCGAGCCGAGCCGGCCGCGGTCCGGGACCAACGGCTCGACGCCGCGCTCGAGGAGCGGGCGGGCCGTCACGGGGCCGACGGCGGCCATCACGACGGTGCCCGCGCGGCAGTGGTGCACGATCTCGTCGGCGACGCCCTCGGCCTCGGCGGCCTGCCACCACGCCTCCGCACCCGGGGCCGACGTGAAGACGACCGCGTCGACCTCGCCCGCGGCGACCGCGCGCACGGACGCGGTGACGACGGCCGGGTCAGGCGGCGGACCCCAGCGGTAGACGACGAGGCTCCGTACGCGCGCGCCTGCCGCGGCGAACGCCTCGTCGAGCCCGTCGGCGCCCGCTCCGTGGTGCTGCACCGCGATGTCGTGGCCCGCGACGCCCTCGTCGAGCAGGACCTCGGCGATCTCCGCGCTGGTCTCCGACTCGGCGACCCAGTCGGCCGTGAGCCCCGCGGCCTGGATCGCGCCGCGTGCCTTGGGGCCGCGCGCGACGATGCGGGTGCCGCGGAGCGTCTCGACGAGCGGCTCCGCGAGCCCTGCCGCGTCGGCGGCCTCGATCCAGCCGCGGAAGCCGATGCCCGTCGTGACGACGACCGTGTCCGGGGGGTCGGCGAGCAGCGACCGGGTGCCGGCCAGCAGGGCCGCGTCGTCGATGTGCGGGACCATGCCGAGGGCGGGCGCGTGCCGGACCGCGGCGCCGCGCCGGCCCAGGGCGGCGGCGAGCTCCGCGGACCGGCGGTCCGCGGTGATCAGGACGACGCAGCCGGCGAGGGTCTGGTCGATCGGCTCGCTCACGAGGTCATTGTGTCGCGTGCGGGGACCGCGCCCGTCGGCCGGTCCGCCGTCGGCGCGTCGCCGCGCGCGTCCGGCGCGGCCGCGTCGAGCAGCCCCTCGGCGGCGACGGCGCCGACGACGAGCACGGCGGGTGCGCGGACACCGACCTCGGCCGCACGGGCGGCGACGTCGACGAGCGCGGCGCGCGTGACGCGCTGCGTCGGCAGCGTGCCGTCCTCGACGACCGCGACCGGTGTGAGCGGGTCGACGCCCGCCGCGACGGCCTGCGCGGCGAGATCGGCCAGGACGGTGACGCCCATGAGCACGACGACCGTGCACGACGCGTCGCGCAGCCCGGTGAGCGCCGCGGACGACCAGCCGTCGTGGCCGTTCATCACGTGCACGGCGCCGACGGTCCCGCGGTGCGTGAGCGGGATGCCCGCCGCCGCGGGCGCCGCGAGCGCGCTCGACACGCCCGGCACGACGTCGACGTCCACGCCGGCCTCGCGGCAGGCCAGGACCTCCTCGCCGCCGCGCCCGTAGAGGAACGGGTCGCCGCCCTTGAGCCGCACGACGACGCGGCCCCGCTGCGCCTGCTCGACCAGGATGCGGTTGATCTCGTGCTGCGGCACGGGGTGGTGGCCGGGCGACTTGCCGACGTCGATCACCTCGACCTCGGGGGCGAGCTCGTCGAGCACGCCGACGGGTCCGAGGCGGTCGGTGACGACGACGTCGGCCTGGGCCAGCGCGCGACGCGCGGCGAGGGTCATCAGGTCGACGCGGCCCGGCCCACCCCCGACGAGCACGACGCGCCCGCCGCCGGGGCGCCGCCGTCGGAGGTCGATGCGCCCCTCGCGCAGGTGCGCGTCGACGGCGTCGCGGACCGCGGCGGTGCGGCGCGGGTCGGGGGCACCGGTCGACACGACGCCGACAAGGACCTCGTCGTGCCGGGTCGTCGCGGGCGTGCGGGCCGAGCCACGTGTGCCCGTGCCCGCGTCGACGCAGAACGTCGCGCGCTCGGCGGCCCAGGCGACCACGGCGTCGTCGGTCGCGCGGTCGCCCGTCGCGGTGTGCACGAGCCACGCGCCGTCGAGGTCGCGCGCCTCGACCTCCCGCGACCGCCACTCGACGAGCCCCCAGCGGTGCATGTCGGCGAGCACCTCGCACAGCGCGGGCGCGACGACCACGACCGACGCGGCGTCGGCGAGCAGACCCTGGACGCGGCGGGCGGCGACCGGTCCCCCGCCGACGACGACGACGCGCCGGCCGGCCAGGTCGACGCCCAGCATCGTCGTCACGGGGCCACCGGGATCTCGACCTCGACCACGTCGTCGACGACGCGCACCGGGAAGGTCCGCAGGTCGGCGGGCAGGTCGCGCACGGGCGTCTTGCCGACGCTGTCGAGGCATCGGCCCGTCGTCAGGTCGAACACCTGCTTGTACATGGGCGACGCGACCGTCGGGACCTCGACGTCGTCGACCCAGCGGGACCCGACGATGCCGCGCGACATGACGAAGGCGTCCGAGAACGGGTCGTGCTGGTCGACCGCGAGCACGCGGTCGTCGACGAGCCGGAACAGCGCGACCTGGTGCCCGCCGAGCAGCGCCGCGGCGCCGCGCTCGGGCGCGAGGTGCCGGAGCGCGCAGACGGGCTGCCAGCCGGTCTGGTCGAGCTCGGGCAGCGTGGGGGTCTCGGAGACGGTCATGCGCGCACCTCCAGGGTCGTGCCGGCGACGAGGACGGGTTCGCCGCGGAGCGCGGCGTCACGCTCGTCCGCGGTGGCGGGGCGGGCCTGACCGCGCTCGGGCACGTACGCGAGCGACGGGTCGGGCGTGGCGGGCGCGTTGACGAACGACGCGAACCGGCGCAGCTTCTCGGGGTCCTCGAGGGTCGCGCGCCACTCGTCCTCGTAGGTGTCGACGTGCTGGGCCATCTGCGCGTCGAGGTCCGCCGCGATGCCGAGCGTGTCGTCGATCACGACGCCGCGCAGGGCGTCGACGCCGCCCTCCAGGTCCTCGAGCCAGGGCGCGGTGCGCTGCAGGCGGTCGGCGGTGCGGATGTAGTAGAGGAGGAAGCGGTCGATCGTGCGGATGAGGTCCTCGGTCGACAGGTCCTCGGCGAGCAGCACCGCGTGCTTCGGGGTGAAGCCGCCGTTGCCGCCGACGTAGACGTTCCAGCCCTTGTCGGTCGCGATGACGCCGACGTCCTTGCCGCGGGCCTCGGCGCACTCACGCGCGCACCCCGAGACGCCCATCTTCAGCTTGTGCGGCGAGCGAAGGCCGCGGTAGCGCAGCTCGAGCAGCACCGCGAGCGCCACCGAGTCCTGCACGCCGAACCGGCACCACGTCGACCCGACGCACGACTTCACGGTGCGCAGCGACTTGCCGTACGCGTGCCCCGACTCGAACCCGGCGTCGACGAGGCGCTGCCAGATGACGGGCAGCTGGTCGATGCGCGCGCCGAACAGGTCGATGCGCTGCCCGCCGGTGATCTTCGTGTAGAGCCCGAAGTCCTTCGCGACCTCGCCGATCGCGATGAGCCCCTCGGGCGTGACCTCGCCGCCGGGGATGCGCGGGACCACCGAGTACGAGCCGTCCTTCTGGAGGTTCGCCATCACGTGGTCGTTGGTGTCCTGCAGCGCGGCGCGCTCGCCCTCGAGGACGTGCGCGGGCGCGGTCGTCGCGAGGATCGACGCGACGGCCGGCTTGCAGATGTCGCAGCCGCGGCCCTCGGCACGCGTCCCGAACCGCTCGACGACCTCGGTGAAGGACCGCACGCCCGAGACGCGGACGGCGTCGTAGAGCTGCGCACGGGACAGCGCGAAGTGCTCGCAGAGCGCGTTGCTCACGGTGATGCCCTGCTTGGAGAGCTCGGTCGTGACGAGCTTCTTGACGAGCGGGAGGCACGAGCCGCACGACGTGCCGGCCTTCGTGCACGCCTTCACCGCGCCGACGTCGGTGCAGCCGTGCTCGGTGACCGCGCCGCGGATCGTCCCGGCGGACACGTTGTTGCACGAGCAGACGCCCGCGTCGTCGGGCAGCTCCAGGTCGGGGACGCCGCCCCCGCCGCCCTCGGGCAGCAGGAACGCGGCCGGATCACCGGGGAGCTCGCGGCCGAGCATCGGGCGCAGGCTCGCGTACGCCGACGCGTCGCCGACGAGGACGCCGCCGAGCAGGGTGCGCGCGTCGTCGGACATGACCAGCTTCTTGTAGACGCCCGCGACCGGGTCGGCCCAGACCAGCTCGAGCGCGCCCTCGGTCCGGCCGAACGCGTCGCCGAAGCTCGCGACGTCGACGCCCGACAGCTTGAGCTTGGTCGCGGTGTCCGCGCCCGGGAACTCCGCCGCGCCGCCCAGCAGGCGGTCCGCGGTGACCTCGGCCATCGCGTAGCCGGGGGCGACCAGGCCGATGCACGCGCCCTGGATGCAGGCGACCTCGCCGACCGCGGAGACGTCCGGGTCGGACGAGACGCAGGTGTCGTCGACGACGACGCCGCCGCGCGGTCCGACCTCGAGGCCCGCCGCGCGGGCCAGCTCGTCGCGCGGCCGCACCCCCGCGGCCACGACGACGACGTCGGCGTCGACCCGGCCGCCGTCCGCGAGGTCGAGACGGCCCACCCCGCCGCGGCGGTGCGGGCGGATCCTCACGGTCATCGCGTTGACCCGGACGCCGACACCGATCGTGTTGATGAGCCGACGCAGCGCCTCGCCGCCGCCCAGGTCGAGCTGCGTGTCCATGAGGTGCGAGCCGACCTGCAGCACCGTCGCCTGGGCACCGAGCGCGTGCAGCGCACCCGCCGCCTCGAGGCCGAGCAGGCCGCCGCCGAGCACCGCGCCCCGCACCGGGCGGACCAGGTCCTGCTGGAGCTTCTCGACGTACCCGCGCAGCGCCGCGACGTCGTCGACCGTGCGGTAGACGAACACGCCCGGCAGGTCCGCGCCCTCGGTCGGCGGCACCCACGCGTAGGAGCCCGTCGCGAGGACGAGGTGGTCGTAGGCGTACGTGCGGCCCGACGCGGCGGTCACCGTGCGCGCCGCGCGGTCGATCGCCGTCACGGCGTCGTCGCGGACGAGCGTGACGAGCGGGTCGTCCCACAGCGCGGGGTCGCCGAGCTCGAGCTCCTCGGGCCTGCGGCCCGAGAAGTAGCTCGTGAGCGCGACACGGTCGTACGGGCGGCGCGGCTCCTCCGCGAGGACCGTGATGCGCCAGGCGCCCGCGGTGTCGCGGTCGCGCAGCGCCTCGACGAGCCGCTGGGCGACCATGCCGCCGCCGACGACGACGAGGTGACGTGAGTTCATGGGGGGCTCCGTCGGGTAGGGACGAGGGCGTGCTCCGACGGTAGGAACCGCGTGTTTCGTCCACGGGTGCGCGCGCGTTACCTCGGCGGAACGGTTCTCTCACTCGGACGCGCCCCGGGCTGTGAGCCCGCCCGACGTCGGACGTCGGTGCCAGGCTGTGCGGCATGAGCGCCGTCATCGCCCTGCTGCGGGCCGTCAACGTCGGAGGGCGGACCATGAAGGCCGCCCAGCTGAAGGCCGTCGCCGAGGGCCTGGGTCACGAGCAGGTCGCCACGTACGTGAACAGCGGGAACGTCGTGCTGGTCCCCGCGGGCGGCCAGTCGGCGTCCGACGTCGCCGCCGGGCTGTCGCACGCGCTCGCGCAGGAGGTCGGGTTCGACGTGCCCGTCGTCGCGCGCACGACGGCCGAGTGGGACCGCGTCGTCGGCGTGCTGCCCTTCCCTGCGCAGGCGCGCGAGGACCCGTCGCACCTCGCCGTCGTCTGCTGGGACGACGTGCCCGACGTGGCGTCCGTCCGCGAGTTCGACGCGTCGCGGTACGGCGACGAGGTCGTCGTCTGGCACGGCCGCGAGACCTACGCCTACTACCCGCACGGGCAGGGCCGCTCGAAGCTCACGATCGACGTGCTGTCGCGCGCCGCGGGCCGCGTCGGGACCGCGCGCAACTGGAGAACGGTCCTCGCGCTGCAGCGGCTCGCGCACGAGCGGGACGGCTGATCTCCACCCGAAGACGGAGGGAGCGCCGCGGACGCTCTGCTTGGATCGGTGGGTGGCCACCCTCGCGTTCGACGCGCTGACCAAGGCGTACGGCGACGTCCAGGCCCTGCGGGGCATGACGTTCGACGTGCGCGCCGGCGAGATCTTCGGGTTCGTCGGCTCCAACGGCGCCGGCAAGTCCACGACGATGCGCATCGCGGTCGGCGTGCTCGCCGCCGACTCGGGCACCGTGACGTGGGACGGCCGGCCCGTCGACCACGCCGTGCGGCGGCGCATCGGGTACATGCCGGAGGAACGCGGGCTGTACCCGCGCATGAAGGTCGGCGAGCAGCTCGTCTACCTCGCGCGGCTGCACGGCCTCGACCCCGCCGCGGCGCGCGCGTCGATGGAGCACTGGACCGACGTGCTGGGCGTCGCCGGGCGCCGCGACGACGAGGTGCTCAAGCTGTCGCTCGGCAACCAGCAGCGCGTGCAGCTCGCCGCCGCGCTCGTGCACCGCCCCGAGATCCTGGTGCTCGACGAGCCGTTCTCCGGCCTCGACCCCGTCGCCGTCGACGTCATGAGCACGGTGCTGCGCGAGCAGGCCGCGTCCGGGGTGCCCGTGATCTTCTCGTCGCACCAGCTCGAGCTCGTCGAGCGCCTGTCCGACCGCGTCGGGATCGTGCGTGCGGGCTCGATGGTCGCGGTGGGCGGGATCGACGAGCTGCGCAGCACCGGTGACCGGCGGTGGGTCGTCGACGGACCGCCCGCGGCCGTGTGGCTGCCCGCCGTCCCCGCCGCACGGCTCGGCGACGGCGGCACCGGGACCGACGAGCGCCGCCGCGCGGGAGGCGACGCCGCGGCTGCCGACGGGCGTGTCGTCGTCGAGGCCGTCGCCGGCGCACCCGCGGACCTCGACCAGCAGCTGCTGCGCGCCGCGCTCGCCGCCGGTCCCGTGCGCGAGTTCGCGGTCGTCCGGCCCACGCTCACCGAGCTCTACCGGCACGTGGTGACGGCGGAGACCCCCGAGCAGGCAGGAGCCCGCGCATGACCACGACGCACGACACCGACCTCACCCCGGGTGCCGCGGTGCGGCTCGTCGCGGGCCGCGAGATCAGCACACGCCTGCGCTCGAAGCCGTTCCTGTGGACCACGCTCGCGCTCGTCGCCGCCGTGGTGCTCGCGGGCGTGGTCGCGGGCCTCGTCGGCAACCGCGAGCCCGAGCCGCAGGTCGTCGGCGTCGTCGCCGACGCGTCGGCCGTCGCGGACCCGCTCGTCGCGACCGCGCAGGCGGCGGGCGTACCGGTCGAGGTGCGCGACGTCGACGGGACCGACGAGGGCGAGGACCTCGTGACGTCCGGTGACGTCGACGTGCTCGTCACGGGCGTCGACCCCGCGCTCACCGTGGTCGTGCAGGACTCCGTGCCCGAGCCGCTCCAGCCCGTGCTCGCGTCGCTCGCGCAGCAGGTCGCGCTGGCCGGTGCGGTGACCGACCTCGGGGGTGACCCGGCGGAGGTCGCGGTCGAGGTCGCCGGTGCGACGCCCTCCGTGACGACGCTGGGCTCGCCGCCCGAGGTCGACGGCGCGCAGATCATCGCGGGTTACCTCGCCGGCATCCTGCTGTTCATCGGCCTCATGACGGCCGGGCAGCTCGTCGCGCAGGGCGTCGTCGAGGAGAAGACCAGCCGCGTCGTCGAGCTGCTGCTCGCGACCGTCCGGCCCTGGCACCTCATGGCGGGCAAGGTGCTCGGCATCGGCATCATCGGGCTCGCGCAGGTCGCGCTCGTCGTGCTCGCGGGCGGCGGGACCGCCTGGGCGTTCGGCCTGCTCGACACGACGACGCTCGACCTCGGGGCCACCGCGGCGTGGGCGCTCGTGTGGTTCGTCATCGGCTTCCTCATGTACGCGCTGCTGCTCGCGGCGCTCGCCGCCCTGGTGTCGCGGCAGGAGGACGTCGGCTCCGTGATCTCGCCGGTCCTGTTCGTCATGGGCATCCCCTACGTGCTGGCGATCTCGGTGACGCCGTGGGACCCCGACAACGCGCTCGTGACCGCGCTGTCGTTCGTGCCGTTCTGCGCGCCGATGATCATGCCCGTGCGCGTCGCGCTCGGCGCCGTCGAGACGTGGGAGGTCCTGCTCGCCGCCGGGCTGTCCCTCGCGCTCGTGCCGTTCCTCGTGTGGTTCGCCGGGCGCGTCTACGCGAACGCGGTCCTGCACTCGGGCGGCCGGATGAAGCTCACGGACGCCCTCCGCGGGACGCCCACCGCGGTCTGATCCGGTGCGGTCGTCCGAGATCGCCCGCGAGCGCTTAGCGTGGCCCCATGACGACGCTCTTCACCCAGATCATCGAGGGCGAGATCCCCGGCCGGTTCGTGTGGGCGGACGACGTCGCCGTCGCGTTCACGACGATCGCGCCGATCACCGACGGGCACACGCTCGTCGTGCCGCGTGACGAGGTGGTCGAGCTCACGCAGGCGTCCGACGACCTGCTCGCGCACCTCACGCGCGTCGCGAAGGTCGTCGGTCAGGCGCAGCAGGCCGCGTGGTCGGCACCGCGCGTCGCACTGCTCGTCGCGGGCTTCGAGGTGCCGCACCTGCACCTGCACGTCCTGCCCGCCTGGGACGAGTCGTCGCTGACCTTCGCCAACGCCCGGCACGACGTGCCCGCCGAGGACCTCGACGCCGCCGCCGAGCGGGTGCGCGCGGCGCTGCGTGACGCCGGGCACGGCGCGCACGTCCCCGCCGCGCTCGCGTCGCCCGCGCTCTGACGGCTCGCGCGCCGTCCGTCCGGACCGCTCGCCGGCCCGCCCGTCCTGCCCTGACCCTCGATCCCGCCCCCGCGGGCCGACCGCCTGGAGGCACCCGTGCGACGCAGCGACGGTGCGGCCGCCCTCGCCGGGCTGGCCTCCGGCGTCGTCACACTGGGCGTCGGCTCGCTGGCCGCGGCGCTCACCGGTCCGTCGACCGACCCGCTGATCGCCGTCGGCGCCGCGTTCGTCGACGCGACGCCCGGGTGGCTCAAGGACTGGGCCGCGTCCACGTTCGGGACCGCCGACAAGGTCGTGCTGGGGATCGGCGAGGTGCTCGTGCTCGCGGCGCTCGCCGCGCTCGCCGGGGTGCTCGCCCACCGGCGCTGGGCGTGGGGTGCGACCGTCGTCGTCGCGCTGGGCGCGGTCGCCGGTCTCGCCGCCATGGGGCGTCCGGACGCGGGTGTGCTCGCTCCCCTGCCGGCGGTGCTCGGTGCGGCCGCCGGGCTGCTCGTGCTGCGCGCTCTGCTGCGCCGGATCCCCGCGGGACCGCCCGCCGTCGCCGCGCGCACGCCGGCGGCGACGACCACGGACGTGGACCTGGACGAGGCACGCGACGCCCCGGGCGTCCACGCCTCCGCACCGGCGGCACCGCTCGCGTCCGGCCCGACCGTGGGGTCGCCGTTCCCGCCCGTCCCGCTCGCGGACGGTGACGGGTCCGCGCGCGGCGCGTCGCGGCGCGGGTTCCTCGTCGGAGCCGGTGTCGCCACCGCTGCCGGCCTCGTCGCCGTCGCCGTCGGGCGCGCGCTCACCGGGACGCGGCGGGGCGTGCAGGCGGCGCGCGACGCGATCCGCCTGCCCACGCCCGTGCGGTCGGCGGCGCCGGTGCCGGCGGACGTGCAGGTCGACGTCGCGGGCGTCGGGCCGTGGCGGACACCCGCCGGCGAGTTCTACCGGATCGACACCGCGCTGGTCGTGCCGCAGGTGGACCCCGAGTCGTGGGTGCTGCGCGTGCACGGGCTCGTCGAGCAGGAGGTCGAGCTCACGTGGGCCGAGCTGCTCGCCTCCGACCTCGTCGAGGCGTGGGTGACGCTCGCGTGCGTGTCGAACCCCGTCGGCGGCGACCTGGTCGGCAACCAGCGGTGGCTCGGGCTGCCGATCCGGGAGGTGCTGGCCCGCGCGCGCCCCACGGCGGACGCCGACATGGTGCTGTCGCGCAGCGCCGACGGGTTCACCGCGTCGACGCCGCTCGAGGCGCTGACCGACGACCGGGACGCGCTGCTCGCGATCGCGATGGACGGTGAGCCGCTGCCGCCCGAGCACGGGTTCCCCGTGCGGATGGTCGTGCCCGGGCTGTACGGCTACGTGTCCGCGACCAAGTGGGTCGTCGACCTCGAGGTCACGCGGTTCGACGCCGCGACGGCGTACTGGACGGACCGCGGCTGGTCGGAGCGCGGGCCGGTCAAGACGCAGTCGCGCATCGAGGTGCCGCGGCCGTCCGCGCAGGTCGAGGCGGGTGACGTCGTCGTCGCCGGGACGGCGTGGGCGCAGCACCGCGGGATCGTGCGCGTGCAGGTCCGGGTCGACGACGGTGACTGGCAGGACGCGGACCTCGCGGGCGACGGCGGCGTCGACTCGTGGCGGCAGTGGCGCTGGACCTGGCCGGCCGAGCCGGGCGAGCACCAGCTGTTCGTCCGGGCGTTCGACCCCGACGGCCCGCAGACCGGCGCGCAGCAGGGCGAGATCCCCGACGGCGCGACGGGCTACGACTCGGTCCGCGTGACGGTCGGCTGACGTCACGCCGGGTCGGCACGGCGCACGCCGATCGACGAACGCGCCATCAGCACCGCACGAGCGGGTCAGGCGGACGTGAGGGCGCGTTCGCCGACGGATGGCTGCGCGAGGGCGTCAGTAGACGTCGCGCGCGTACCGGCGCTCGGACGACAGCCGCTTGACGTAGGCGGCCGCGTCGTCGGCGTCGAGCCCGCCGTGCACCGCCACGACCTCGCGCAGCGCCGCGTCGACGTCCTTCGCCATGCGGGACGCGTCGCCGCACACGTACACGTGCGCGCCGCGCTCGAGCCACGCCCACAGCTGCGGACCGTTCTCGCGCATGCGGTCCTGCACGTAGACCTTCGACCGCTGGTCGCGCGAGAACGCCGTGTCGAGCCGCGTGAGGAGGCCGTCGGAGCGCATCGCGTCGAGCTCGTCGCGGTAGTAGAAGTCCGTCGCCGCGTGCTGCTCGCCGAAGAACAACCAGTTGTCGCCCGTGTGCCCGAGCGCGCGTCGCTCCTGCAGGAACCCGAGGAACGGCGCGACGCCGGTACCCGGACCGACCATGACCATCGGCGTGGTCGGGTCGGCCGGAGGGTGGAAGTGCGCGGACGGCTGGACGTACGCGGAGACCGACAGGCCCGGGCCGGCGTCGGCGAGGAACGTCGAGCACACCCCGCCGCGTGCCGCGCCCGACGGCCCCTCGTACCGCACGACGGACATCGTCAGGCGGACGCGGTGCGGGTCGACGAGGGGCGACGACGAGATCGAGTACTGCCGGGGCTGGAGGCGGCGCAGCACGTCCACCCACTCCTGGGCCGTCGCGTCGACCCGCAGCTCCGCGACCACGTCGACGGCCTGCCGGCCCCACAGCCACTTCGCGAGGTCGTTGCGGTTCTCGGAGCGCAGCAGGCGGCGCAGCCGCTCGCTGCCGGAGCGCTCGTGCACGAACCGCAGGAGGTCCTGCGACGGGCGCGTGGCGTCGAGCTCGTCGCGCAGCGCGACCGCGAACGGGACGGTGCCGACGCCCTCGACGGTGACCGGCGCGTCGGCGGCGACACCCGTCACGGCGAGCCACTCCTCGACCACCGACACGGCGTTGACGGGCCGGACCGCGAGCGCGTCACCGGCCGCGTACGGCATCGGCAGCGGCGACTGCGACGTGTCGAACCAGACCTCGCGGACCTCCTTCGCGGAGCCCGGCAGGCTGAGCAGCCGGTTCCCGACGAGGCGCGCGACGCCGGGACGCGCGCGCGTCGCGCGTGCGGGAACGGCCGTGGCCCGCCCGGTCGGGGCGAGGGGGCGCTCGACGACGGTCGCAGCGCCGACGAGCGGCTCACCCGGGCCGCGCGCGTCGAGCGGGTCGCCCGTGGGCCTGACGTCCGGACCCGCTCCCGGGATCGCGCCGGCGCCGGTCACCGCTCCGTCGGCGGGCGGGGCGTCGTCGGCGGGCGCGGCGGGCGCCGCGGGTCCACCGGTGAGGACCGCGACGACGTGCTCGGTCCACCGCTCGGCGGTCTCCTCGTCGCCCGGCTCGCACTCGCCGCGGTCGACGAGCCGCTGCGCGCCCAGCTCCTCGAGCCGCCGGTCGACGCGTCGCCCGTGCCCGCAGAACTGGTCGTAGCTGGAGTCGCCGAGCGCGAGGACGGCGAACCGTGACCCGTCGAGCCGCTGCGCCTCGGGGTCGGCCAGGGCCTCCCAGAACGCGGTCCCGTTGTCGGGTGCGTCGCCGTCCCCGAACGTGCTGGTCACGACGACGAGGTCGGCCCGCCGCGGCAGCGCGCCGACGGCGTCGTCCATCGCGAGGACCTCGGGCGTGCGCCCGCCGTCGGCCAGGCGGGCGGCCACGCGCACCGCGATCTCCTCCGACGTGCCGGTCTGCGACGCCCACAGCACGACGAGCGGCCGGACGGGTGCCGCCTCGCGGACCGGTCCGGCGGTCGCGGCGCCGCGCGACGACGACTGCGGTGCGCGCGAGAACATCCCGGCGAGCAGCCCGTCGACCCAGAGCGCGGACGTGCCGTCGAGCGGTGCGGTCGGCGGCAGGACGGGGGTTCCGGTGACGTCGCCGCCGCCGAGCCCGGCCAGGAAGCCCGCGAGGTAGCGGCGCTCGTCGTCGCCCAGCACGGGGGGTCCGAAGTCCTCCAGCCCGAGCGCGCCCGCGAGCGCGCGCATCGCCCGCGCACCGTCGGTCACGGCGTCGTCGCCCGTCGACCCGTCGGGGCCGTCAGGACCGTCGGGAGCGTGCGAGAAGCGGGCCGGTGTCGTGCCCGCGACGGGCGCACCGGTCGTCGCCGGGGTGGTCGCCGTGGGTGCGGGCGGCGGCGCGACGAGCGTGACGGACACCGCGCACACCTTGAGCTCGGGCTGGTACGACAGCGGGTCGACGGCGTCGTTCGTGACGGCGTTGACGGACAGGTACTCGCCGAACAGGTCGTTCCAGTGGAACGGCGCGAACAGCGACCCGGGCCGCACGCGGTCCGTGACCGCGGCGGGCAGGACGGCCCGGCCGCGGCGGGACGCGACCTCGACGGTCGCGCCGTCGAGCACCCCGAGCCGCGACGCGTCGTCGGGGTGCAGCTCGACGAACGGGCCCGGGTTCAGCTTGCTCAGCTTGGCGACGCGGCCCGTCTTGGTGAGCGTGTGCCACTGGTGCTGGAGGCGGCCCGTGTTGAGCAGGAACGGGTAGTCGTCGTCCGGCATCTCCTTCGCCGGCAGGTGCGGGCGCGGGTGGAAGACGGCCCGACCCGACGGGGTCGCGAACCGCAGCCGCGGGACGGTGCCGTCGTCGCGCACGAGGAGCGGCTGGTGGACCCCGTCGTTGAGGTAGCGGACGGGGTTGCGGGCCGGCCCGTCGGGCGACGCCGACGGCCACTGCACGGGCGCGGCGCGCAGCCGGTCGTACGTCACGCCGCGCAGGTCGTAGCCGGTGCGCGGGTTCGTGGTGCGCCGGATCTCCTCGAACACCTCCTCCGAGGAGGCGTACGCGAAGCCCGGGTACCCCATCGCGGTCGCGACGCGCGCGATCAGCACCCAGTCGGGCAGCGCGTCGCCGGGCGGGTCGAGCGCGCGCCGGGCGAGCGTCATGCTGCGCTCGCTGTTCACCATGACGCCGTCACCCTCGGTCCACATCGCCGCGGGGAGCACGACGTCGGCGTACGCGTTGGTCTCGGTCTCGGCGTACACGTCCTGCGTGACGACGAGCTCGGCGTTCTCCAGGCCCTCGATGACCGTGCGCCGGTTGGCGACGGACGCGACGGGGTTGGTGCAGATCACCCAGCACGCCGTGATCTCGCCGTCGGCCATGCGCTCGAACATCTCGATCGTGCCGCGCCCGACGCCGTCGGACCGGATCGTGCCCGCGGGCAGGTCCCAGAGGTCCTCGACGAACGCCCGGTCCGCGGGGTCGAGCACCGTGCGCTGGCCGGGGAGGCCGGGGCCCATGTAGCCCATCTCGCGGCCGCCCATGGCGTTCGGCTGGCCCGTCAGGGAGAAGGGCCCGCTCCCCTGCCGGCAGATCGCGCCCGTGGCGAGATGGAGGTTGACCAGCGCGTTCGTGTTCCACGTGCCGTGCGTCGACTGGTTGAGCCCCATCGTCCAGCACGACACCCAGTTCTCGGCCCCCGCGATCAGCGCCGCCGCAGCCCGCAGGTCCGCCTCCGGGACACCGGTGATCCCCGCGACGACGTCCGGCGGGTAGTCCGCGAGGAACGACGGCATCGCGTCCCAGCCCTCGGTGTGCGCGGCGACGAAGTCCTCGTCGACCGCGCCCGCCTCGACCAGCAGGTGCAGGAGGCCGTTGAGCAGCGCGATGTCGGTGCCGGACCGCACCTGGAGGAACAGGTCGGCCTTGTCGGCGGTCGCCGTGCGCCGCGGGTCGACGACGATCAGCTTGGCGCCCGCCTTGACGCGGTCGAGCAGCCGGAGGAACAGGATCGGGTGGCAGTCGGCCATGTTCGCGCCGATCACGAGGAAGACGTCCGCGTGGTCGAGGTCGTCGTACGACCCGGGCGGCCCGTCCGAGCCGAGCGAGAGCTTGTACCCGGTGCCCGCGCTCGCCATGCACAGCCGCGAGTTCGACTCGATCTGGTTCGTCCGCAGGTACCCCTTGGCGAGCTTGTTCGCCAGGTACTGCGCCTCGATGCTCATCTGCCCCGACACGTACAGCGCGACGGCGTCGGGCCCGTCCCGGTCGACGATCTCCCGCAACCGCCGCGCGACCGTCGCGATCGCCTCGTCCACGTCTGTCGGGACGGGCTCCGACCCGCGCTCGGGGCGGACGAGCGCGGTCGACAGCCGCCCGCCCGCCGCGAGCAGGTCGGCCGTCGTCGCGCCCTTCGTGCAGAGCCGCCCGTGGTTCGCCGGGTGCGTCTTGTCCCCGCTCGCCCTGCGGACCGTGCGGCCCGCGCCGTCGTCGACGACGTCGAGCAGCACGCCGCAGCCCACACCGCAGTACGAGCACACGGTCGCGACCTGGGTCGTCGCCGTGTGCTCGTGCTGCGCGGTCGCGATCGCCGTCACGCTGGGATGTCCTCCGGGGCCGGGGGCGGGGTCAGATGACGGTCGAGCCGAAGGCCGAGCCGCGACGCCGGTAGACCGCCCACGTGGTGAGGGCCATGACCGCGTACGTCCCGACGATCACCCAGAGTGCGGCCTGGATGTTCCCGGTCAGTGACGTCGAGACGGCGAACCCGCGGGGCACGAGGAACCCGCCGATCGCGCCGACGGCGCCGGCGATGCCGATGCAGCCCGCCGCGGCCTTGGCGCGGCTCGCGCGCGTCTCGTCGGTCGCTCCGAACCGGAACACCGCGGGGATCATCCGGTAGACCGAGCCGTTGCCCGCGCCCGTCGCGACGAAGAGCAGCAGGAACGACAGGAAGAAGCCGAGGAAGTGGTGCGCCCGCAGCGCGACGATCGCGCCGACCGTCCCGGCGGCCATGACCGCGAAGGCGGCGATCGTGACGGTCGAGCCGCCGAACCGGTCCGCGAGGATGCCGCCGACTGGCCGCGCGACCGAGCCGACGAGCGCCCCGGCGAACGCGATCGACAGCGTCACCTCGGGGAACTGGGCCTGGAGCAGCGTGGGGAACGCCCCGGAGAACCCGATGAACGAGCCGAACGTCCCGATGTAGATGAACGAGATGATCCACGTGTGCTTGTCGCGCGTCGCGACCCCGTACGCCCGCGGGTCGGCCTTGGCGTTCGACAGGTTGTCCATGAACCGCCAGGCCAGGAACGCGGCCAGGATCGCGAGCGGGATGAACATGAGCCCCGCGCGCTCGAGCTGCAGCCCGGCCGCGCCGACGACGACGAGCGGGACCGCGAGCTGCACCGCGGCCGTGCCGATGTTGCCGCCCGCGGCGTTGAGGCCGAGCGCCCGGCCCTTCTCCGCCTCCGGGTAGAAGAACGAGATGTTCGCCATCGACGACGCG
The DNA here is from genome assembly GCF_010119915.1 of Cellulomonas sp. H30R-01. Classification (NCBI taxonomy): domain Bacteria; kingdom Bacillati; phylum Actinomycetota; class Actinomycetes; order Micrococcales; family Cellulomonadaceae; genus Cellulomonas; species Cellulomonas sp. H30R-01. Next base: position 2,272,643 of record NZ_CP048210.1, read on the forward strand.
AAGTTGCCGCCGCCGACGCCCGCGAGCGCCGCGATGCCGAGCAGCGCGCCGAACGACGTCTCGGGGTTCTGCACCGCGATCGCGAGCGCGCTGGTCGGCACGAGGAGCAGGAGCGCGGACACGATGGTCCAGTTGCGCCCGCCGAACAGCGGGACCGCGAACGTGTAGGGGATGCGCAGCGACGCACCGACGAGGCTCGGCACGGCGATCAGCCAGAACATCTGGTCGACGGTCAGGTCGAAGCCGGCGGCGGGCAGCCGCGGCACCACGATGCTCCACAGCGCCCAGACGGCGAACCCGAGGAACTCGGCGAAGATCGACAGGCCGAGGTTCCGCGCGGCGATCGCCTTGCCGACCGAGCGCCACTGGGCGGTGTCCTCGGGGTTCCAGCCGTCGATCCAGCGGCCGGGGCGGACGGTGAGCGGCGCGCCGGTCGCGACGGGGGTCGCTCCGGTGGTGGTCGTGGTCGACGCCTCGGCGTCGGGGGTCGCGAGCGGTGTCGCCATGAGGACCTCCGGGAGGGATGGGGGCTCGGACGCAGGCGACGCTACGAACGGCATGTTTCGTCCCACCCACCGGGTGCGTTGCGCGCCGGGAACAGTTCCCGCACGGGGTGCCGGACGCGGCTGTGAGGTCGCGGCCGCGTCAGGGCAGCGGGCGGAGGCGCTGCTGGGTGTGCGGCACGGTCAGCACGAGCGGTGCACCGACCCGCAGGTCGAGCACGGCGAGGTCGGCCGGGCGGACGTCGACCAGGACGTCCCCGCTGGTCCGGACCCGCACGCCCGTCGTCCCCGGCTCGAGGTCGACGACGCGGGTCTCCCAGCGTGCGACGCCCGTCGCGGGGACGTCCGCCCGCGCGGCCCTGTGCACCTCCACCGCGGACGGCGCGAAGGTCAGCCGGGCGGGTGTCCCGGCGACGAGGCCCGGCGGGCACGGGACGCGCAGCCCGTCGGCGGTGACGAGCACCGGGCCGGACCTGTCGTCCGCGACGGCCCCGAGCAGGAGGTTCGTGCCGCCCAGCGCCGCGGTGAACGGGTGCGCGGGGTCGGCGAGCACGTCGACGGGCCGGCCGCGCTCCACGAGCGTGCCGTCGACGAGGACCAGCACCTCGTCGGCGAGCGTGAGCGCGTCGACCGCGTCGTGCGTGACGAGCACCGTCGCGGTCCCGGTGGCGCGGACCTGCTGCCGGACGACGTCCCGCAGCGCCGCGGCGGTCCGGACGTCGAGCTGCGCGAACGGCTCGTCGAGCAGCAGCGCCGCAGGGCGGGCGGCGAGCGCACGCGCGAGCGCGACGCGCTGACGCTGCCCACCGGAGAGCGCGGCCGGTCGTCGGTCCGCGAGCCCGCCGAGGTCGACGCGGGCGAGCCACGCGTCCGCCTCCGTCCGTGCCGACCGGGCGTTCCCGCCGCCGCGCGCCCGCGCCGCGAAGGCGACGTTCTCGCGCGCGGTGAGGTGCGGGAAGACGAGCGGGTCCTGGCCGAGCAGCCCGACGGACCGGCGCTCGGGACGCACGACGGTCGCGCGGCCCCCCGCGGGGACGTCGGTGAGGACCCGGTCCCCCGTCCGGACGGTGCCGTCGTCCGGGACGAGCAGGCCCGCGAGGACGTCGAGCAGCGTCGACTTTCCCGCACCGTTCGGGCCGAGCACCGCGACGACCGTCCCGGGCTCGACGTGCAGGGCGGCGTCGAGCGTGAACCGTCCGCGGCGGACCCGGACGTCCGCGACGAGCGCACCCGGTGCCTCCGGCCGCCCGCTCACGCCGCCCGCCCGGGTCGCCACGCGCGCGCCGCGAGCAGCACCGCGACCGCGGCGGCGACGAGCAGGAGCGACAGGGCGACGGCGGTGCCCTGCGAGACGCCCGCGCCGTTGAACGCGGCGTAGATCGCGAGCGGCATGGTCCGGGTGACGCCCGCGGTGCTGCCCGCGAACAGGGCGGTCGCGCCGAACTCGCCGAGCGCGCGTGCGAAGCACAGCACCGTGCCGCTGACCAGGCCCGGCGCGACGAGCGGCAGCGTCACGCGGCGCAGCACCGTCCACCGGCCCGCGCCGAGCGTCGCCGCGACCGTCTCGTAGCGGGTGCCGATCGTGCGCAGCGCCCCCTCGACGCCCAGGACGAGGAAGGGCATCGCGACGAACGTCTGCGCGATGACGACGGCGAGCGTCGTGAACGGGACGGTCACGCCGAACCACGTGTCGAGCGCCTGCCCGAGCAGCCCTCGTCGGCCCAGGAGGAACAGCAGCGCGATGCCGCCGACCGTCGGCGGGAGGACGAGCGGGAGGGTCACGAGCGCGCGCAGCACGTCGGCCGTCCACCCGCGGGACCGGGCGAGCACCACGGCGAGCGGCACCCCCAGCAGCAGGCACGCGACGGTCGACACGGTCGACGTCGCGAGGGACAGGCCGAGCGCGGACAGCGCCTCCGGCGACGTGACGTCGGCGGGCAGCGACCCCCAGTCGGCGCGCACGACGAGCGCGACGACCGGCAGCACGAGGAGCGCGAGCGCGAGCGCCGCGGGCAGCCGCAGCAGCAGCGGGGTCACGCCGACCGGACGGTCCGCGGGCCGCGACGCCGGCACGTCCCCGGCCGTCGCGGCCGAGGTGCCGGGGGGTGGCGCCACGGTCGTCACGGCGCGACGAACCCCCGGTCGGCGAGGACCCGCTGCCCGGTGTCCGAGAGCACGAGGTCGACGAACGCCTGCGCGACCGCGGCGTCCTGCGACGCGCGGTCGCCCGTGCCGAGGACGGCGATCGGGTAGCGGTTGACGACGTCCGCGGCCTCGTCGACGTCGACCCCCTCGACGTCGTCACCGGCCGCGAGCACGTCGGTGCGGTAGACGAGCCCGGCGTCGGCCTCCCCCGCCGCGACCTTGGTGAGGACGGCGGTGACGTTCTGCTCCTCGCTCGCGGGTGTCAGGCTCACACCGGCGGACTCCACGACCTTCTGCGACGCGGCGCCGCACGGCACCTGGGCGGCGCACAGCACGACGCGGCCGCCCGACGACGCGAGCGCCGCGAGGTCGGCGACGGACGCGACCCGGTCCGGGTTGCCGGCCGGGACGACGATCTGGAGCGTGTTCGTCGTGAAGACCGTCGGTGCACCCTCCACGAGGCCCGCGTCGTCGACGGTCGCCATGGTGTCCTCGTCCGCGGACGCGAACACGTCGGCGCGGGCGCCCTCCACGAGCTGCGTCGCGAGCGTCGAGGAGCCGTCGTAGGTGACCGGCTGCACGTCGACGCCGGGGTGCTCGGCCGCGAAGCGGGCGGTGAGCTCGTCGAAGGCGCCCGTGAGCGACGCGGCCGCGAAGACCGTCAGGGTGCCGGTGAGGTCGTCGCCCGTCCGGCTCGCCGACGAGGCGCGCGTCGGGCCGGCGTCGGGCGACGAGGTCGCGCACCCGGCGAGCACGACGAGCCCGACGACGGCGCCGACGACGGCTCCGACGAGCGTGCGGGCGGCCTGACGACGACCGGTCATCGGCCGCCTCGCGACGTCTCGACGACGACGTTCGTCGCCTTCACCACCGCGACCGCGAGGGACCCGACCTCGAGGCCGAGCTCCCGCACCGCCTCGGTCGACATGAGCGACACCACGCGGAACGGGCCGCACTGCATCTCGACCTGCGCCATGACCGTGTCGGTGACGACCCGCGTCACGAGCCCGGGCAGCCGGTTGCGCGCGGACGTGCCGCGCGACGTGGGGTCGGCGGGCGCGTGGGCGCGCTCGACCGCGACGACGGCGAGCGCGGCACCGTCGACGGTCGCGCGGCCGGCGTCGTCGGGCGCGGCGTCGAGCACACCCGCGTCGACCCAGCGGCGGACGGTGTCGTCGCTCACGCCGAGCAGCTCCGCAGCCTCGCTGATCCGGAAACGCGTCACGAGCAGCGATCGTAGTCCGCATCTGCGGCTCGAAGGGCGTCAGCGTCCCGCATGGGCGGAGATCGTGGGATCGAGCCGCGCGGAGCCCCGACCAGCAGTAGCGTCCGGTCATGGCGAAGAAGGGCAAGGGCGCCAAGCGCCACGACGGGAAGATCTCGAACGACGTCTACGAGGCCGAGCTGTTCCGCCTCCAGGCCGAGCTCGTCAAGGTCCAGCAGTGGGTGCGGCACACCGGGGCACGCGTCGTCGTGATCTTCGAGGGACGCGACGCGGCCGGCAAGGGCGGCACCATCAAGCGGATCAGCGAGTACCTCTCCCCCCGCGTCGTGCGCATCGCGGCGCTGCCCACGCCGACCGAGCGTGAGAAGGGCCAGTGGTACTACCAGCGCTACGTCGCACAGCTGCCCGCCGCGGGCGAGGTCGTGCTGTTCGACCGGTCCTGGTACAACCGCGCGGGCGTCGAGAAGGTCATGGGCTTCTGCACGCCGCAGGAGTACTCGCGGTTCATGCGGCAGACGCCGATCTTCGAGCAGATGCTCGTCGAGGACGGGATCCTGCTGCGCAAGTACTGGTTCTCGGTGTCCGACTCCGAGCAGCTGCGGCGGTTCAAGTCACGCCTGAACGACCCGGTCCGGCAGTGGAAGCTGAGCCCGATGGACCTGGAGTCGATCAGCCGGTGGGAGGACTACTCGCGCGCCAAGGACGAGATGCTCGTCCACACCGACGTCCCCGCGAGCCCGTGGTACATCGTCGAGTCGGACGTCAAGAAGCACGCGCGGCTCAACATGATGTCGCACCTGCTCTCGACGATCCCGTACACCGACGTGCCGCACGAGGAGGTGCACCTGCCCGACCGGCCGGCGGCGTCCAACGGCTACCAGCGCCCCCCGCGCGAGCTCTCGACGTACGTCCCGGACCACGTCGCGCAGCTCATGGGCGACCCGGAGAAGCACCTCTGAGTCACATCCCGAGCGGTCACGTCCCGAGCGAGATCTCCAGCCCCAGCGACAGCAGGTACAGCAGCGCGGCACCGATCGACAGGCACAGCCCGACGACCGAACGCGCCATGCCGACCGCCGTCGGGTGCCCGTCCCGCCGGATCGCGCGCGCCCGCGCCACACCCTTCGCCCCGACCCAGATCGCGAGCCCCGACGCGACGACGTACGGCGTGAACAGCATGATCACGAGCACCACGACGCCCGCGACCAGCGCCCACGTCGCGAACTTGTTGGTCGCGTCGACGGGCGCCCCCCACGGCGCACCCGGCGCGGTCGGCGTCCCGCCCCACGGTGCGGGGTTCGCCGGGACCCGGCCGAACGCACCACCGGGCGCGTAGCCGCCGACGGTCGACGCGGCCGCGTAGCCCCCCGTCGACGCCGGTGCGTAGCCCCCGCCCGTCGACGCCGGTGCGTAGCCGTCCACCGTCGACGCGGGCGCGTACGAGCCGCCTGCGGCGGCACCCGACGCGTACGTGCTGCCGGGGGTCGCGGGGCCGGCCGACGGGGAGCCCGTGGCGCCCGGGGCGGACCACCCGGACTGCTGCGGGCCCCACGTCTGCGCCGCCGCGACCTGCGGTACGACGGCCGTCGCCGCGGTCGGCGCGGCCGGTCCGGCAGCGGGGAACCCGGGCGCGACCGCCGCCGTGACGGGCCGCGGCTCGACGTGCTCCGTCCAGCGACCGCCGTCCCACCACCGCAGCTGCGCCGCGTCGTGCGGGTCGGGGTACCAGGCGGCGGGCGGGGACGCGGGGGTCGTCATGGAGGGCTCCTCGGCGGCGGGACGGACGGACCTTAGCGTCGGGACGTCGCGCGCGCGGCGGCCGCGGGCCAGGACCACCGGATCGGCCCAACCGGACGACGACCGTGGTGGACGAGGCCCGCACTCCACAGGACGCCGGACCAGGGGCTGGTACGCGGCGCGCGTGCGCCGGCGCCCGAGCGCCGGGCCCGGATTGCGGTCGGGCCGCCGCACCTGCGACGTTGGGCCCGTGACGGCTCCCCCCACGACGCCCGGGCCGGCGCTGCGCGTCCGCGTCCCCGCCCTCAACCCGTCCGTGCGCCGCTTCCTGTCCACCGAGGCGGGCAGCGCCGTCGCGCTCCTCGCCGCGACCGTGCTCGCGCTCGTCTGGGCGAACAGCGCCTGGGCCGACGCGTACGCGGCGCTCTGGGAGACGACCGCCGGCTTCCACATCGGCCCGATGTCGCTCGACCTGGACCTGCACCACTGGGTCAACGACGCCGCGATGGCGGTGTTCTTCGCGGTGGTCGGGCTCGAGATCTCGCGCGAGGCCACGAGCGGCGAGCTGCGCGACCGGCGGACCGTCGCGGTCCCCGCGCTCGGCGCGCTCGGCGGGCTGCTCGTGCCCGTGCTCATCTACCTCGCGTTCACGGCCGGGACGGACGCGGCGCACGGCTGGGGCGTGGTCATGTCGACCGACACCGCGTTCCTGGTCGGTGTGCTCGCGCTGTTCGGACCGCGGTGCCCCGACCGGCTGCGGCTGTTCCTGCTGACGCTCGCGATCGTCGACGACATCGGCGCGATCACCGTCATGGCGGTCTTCTACTCCGACGACGTCGACCTCGCCGCGCTCGGCGTCGCGGCGCTCGTCGTCGTCGGCATGGCCGTCATGCGCTGGCTGCGGGTCTGGCAGCTCACGCCGTACGTGCTCGCCGGCGTCGCGCTCTGGATGGCCGTGCAGGCGTCCGGCGTGCACGCGACCCTCGCGGGCGTGCTGGTCGGGCTCCTCGTCCCGGCGACCGTCCCGCAGCGCGAGCAGGTCGAGGCCGTGCCCGTCTACGCAGGCGACCTCGTCGACGACACGACCGCCGAGCGCGAGCACCTCGCCGAGCTCGCCGCGCGCGCGGCGGTGCCGACGAGCGACCGCCTCCAGCGGATCCTGCACCCGTGGTCCGCGTACCTCGTCGTACCGCTGTTCGGCCTCGCGAACGCGGGCGTCGTGCTCGACGCGCAGACGCTGTCCGACGCGGCGGGCTCGCGTGTGACGATCGGCGTCGCGGTCGCGCTCGTCGTCGGCAACGCGGTCGGCATCACCGGTGCCTCGACCCTCGCGATCCGGGCCGGGCTCGGCGACCTCCCCGGGCGCGTCCGGTACGGGCACCTGCTCGGCGGCGCGGTCCTCGCGGGCATCGGGTTCACCATCTCGCTGTTCATCGCGCAGCTCGCGTTCGGCGACCAGCCGGAGGTCCTGTCGGAGGCGAAGATCGGCATCCTCGCGGGCTCGCTCGTCGCCGCCGTCGCGGGGTCGGTCCTGCTGCGGTGGCTCGGCGAGAAGCTGCCGCTGTGCTCCCCCGCGACCGACGGCCCCCCGCCCGCGCTGCCGCCGCTGCCGTGGCGCGCGCCGGAGTGACGCCCACGCGCCGCTGACCGGACCGTCGCCCGTCAGCCGCCCGGCCGGAGCCTCGGCGCGGGGGTCAGGCGAGCGGGTCGTCCTCGCCCCACGTCGGCAGCCGCAGCCGCCGCGCGTCGGTCGCGAGCAGCCGCTCGGCGGCGGCCCGCAGCGAGGCGGGCGTGTCGGCGCCTGCGCGCACGAACCGGCCCGACAGGTCGTCGAGCTCGCCGTCCCCGAACGCGCGCACCAGCTCGGCGACGTCCTCGACGGGCGTCCACGCGGTGCGACCGTCGTGCGCGGGCATGCCGCCCGTCATGTCGGTGGCGACGACGCCGGGCGCGAGGTCGAGCACGCGAAGGCCCTGGTCGCGGTACTGCGCGTCGAGCATCGTCGTGAGGCGCGCGAGCGCGCCCTTGCTGATGTAGTACCCGGTGTACGCGCCGCCCGGGTTGACGCCCGCGCCGGAGTTCATGTTGAGCACGCGCCCGCCGCCGCGCGCGAGCATCCCGGGCAGCACCGCGCGCGTGACCAGCAGCGGACCGCGCACGTTGGTCTCGACGACACGCCACGTGTCCTCGACGTCGTCGTCGGCGAACGGCACCTCGGCGCGCTCGATGACGCCCGCGTTGTTGACGAGCAGGCCGACACCGCCGAGGTCCTCGAACGCGGTCTCGACGCGCGCGACGGCGTCGAGGACGGCGGTCGCGTCGATCAGGTCCCCCGCGGCGACCGTCACGCGCGCACCCGTCTGCGCGACCTGCTCCGCGACCGCGTCGAGGTGCGCCCGGGTCCGGCCGACGAGCGCGACGGCCCAGCCCGCCCGTGCGAGGCCGAGCGCGACGCCGCGGCCGATGCCGCGGCCGGCGCCGGTCACGAGGGCGGTACGAGGGACGGGCAGGGCGGCGTCGGTGGTCACCGGGCCATGCTGCCGCAGGTCGCGCAGGTGCGCCGGGCGACGGCCGGGGACGCACCGGACGACGCCCGGGTGCCGGACGGGCGCATGCGGCGGGACCGTCGCCGCCGCGGTCAGACGGGGATGCCGCGGCGGCGCGCAGCCGCGACGACGGCCGCGCGCAGCGTCTCGACCTGCGGCTTGCCGGCCTGCACCACGCCGTCGACGAGGATGGTCGGCGTGCCGCGGACACCCTGCTCGACGGCCGCGAGGTAGTCGGACTCGACGGCGGGCGCGAACGCCTGCGCCGCCTCGCCCGCGACGAGCGCGGGGTCGATGCCGAGGTCGCGGGCGTACCGGCGCAGGTCGGGCTCGGCGAGGCGGTCCTGGTGCGCGAGGAGCACCGCGTGCAGGTCCCAGAACCGCCCGACGCTCGCCGCGGCCTCCGACGCGAGCGCGGCGGTGAGCGCGTACGGGTGCACCTCGAACAGCGGGAAGTGCCGCCAGACGAGCCGGGCGAGCCCGTCGGACGTGTCCACGACCTCGCGCAGCACGGGCGCCGCGGCCCGGCAGTACGGGCACTCGAGGTCGCCGAACTCGAGGATCGTCACGGGGGCGTCCGGGTTGCCGTAGACGTGCCGCTCGGGGGCGAGGTCAGGCGTCATGCGTCGATCCTGCCCGACGTGGTCACGCGACGTGGTCACCCGACGTGGTACCGACGTGGGTGCTCAGCGCCGGCGCGGGAGGCGGCGTGGCAGCAACGGCGGGCTCGCGGTGCCCGCGCCGTCGACCATGCCCCCGACGACGTCCCGCAGCGCGTCGATGCCGGACCACGTCGCGCGCCAGCCGAGCTCGCGCTCGGCGCGCGACGTGTCGAGGATCGGCGCGTTGACCGCCATGTCGAGCCACCCCGGCCCGACGGGGACCACGCGCGCGTGCCACGCGGTCGCGAGGGCCGCCCGGACGACGGGCACGGGCACCTCGCGCACGGGCGTGTCCTGCCCTCCGACGACGCGCGCGACGTCCTCGGCGTGCAGGACCTGCGGCGCGGCGACGTTGAACGCGCCGCGGACCTGGCGCACCACGGCCTCGCGGTAGGCGCTCGCGAGGTCGTCGGCGTGCACGGCCTGCAGGCGGACGCCCGCGGGCCACGGCAGGACCGGCACCTTGCCGCCGAGGACCCGCTCGGGCACGAACGGGCCGAGGAACAGCCCGGTGATCTCGTGGCCCGCGGCCCGCTGGAAGACCAGCGCCGGCCGGAGCCGGGCCACCGCGAGGTCGGGGTGCGTCTCCTCGTACTCGTCGAGCAGCCGTTCCTGCGCGGCCTTGTCGACGCTGTACTGCGAGCTCCGCACGCCGTCGGTCGCCCAGCCCTCCGACCGCGGGACGTCGTCCGGGGCCGGCGAGTACGCACCGACCGACGACGCGGCCACGACGTGCGGCACCCCGGCCCGGACCGCGGCCTCGAGCACGCGGCGCGTGCCCGTGACGTTGACGTCGGCGAGCCGGCGCCGGTCGTGGCTGGGCTGGATCGCCCACGCGAGGTGGACGACCGCGTCGGCGCCCGCGAACGCCCGCGCCAGGGCCGCGACGACCTCGTCGTCGGGCACGCGCGCCCCGATGTCGACGGGCACCCACGACGCGACGTCGTACGGCGGGGGTGGCGTGGTGCGCGGTGTGCGGCGTGCGACGCCGACGACCGACGTCACGGTCGCGTCGTCGCGCAGCCGCCGCAGCACCGCGGTCCCCACGTTGCCGCTGGCCCCCACCACGACGACCCTCATGCCACGCCCCCGCCTCGGCTCATGCGCCCGGGTCCAGGACGACCTTGATGCAGCCGTCCTCCTTCTTCTGGAACATCTCGTACGCCGCCGGGGCGTCCTCGAGCGGCACCCGGTGGGTGCGCAGGTCGAGCACGCCGAGCGGGTCTGTCGGGTCGGCCGCGAGCGGCAGGATCGCGTCGGTCCACCGGCGCACGTTCGCCTGACCGAACCGGAAGGTGAGCTGCCGGTCGAAGATGTCCATGAGCGGGAACGGGTCGACCGCACCGCCGTACACGCCCGACACCGACACCGTGCCGCCGCGCCGCACGCCCTGGATCGCGGTGCGCAGCGCTGCGAGCCGGTCGACGCCGGCCTTCTCCATGAACGACCGCGCGACCGCGTCGGGCAGGACGACCGCGGCACGCTGCGCCCCCGCCGCCACGGGCGAGCCGTGCGCCTCCATGCCGACCGCGTCGATCGCGGAGTCCGCGCCGCGGCCCTCGGTGAGCTCGCGCACCCCCTCGACGACGTCCTCGCGCGCGTCGACGACCTCGATGCCGTGCCGCCGCGCCATCTCCAGGCGCTCGGGGACGAGGTCGACGCCGATCACGCGCGCCGCGCCCCGGTGCCGTGCGATCCGCGCGGACATCTGGCCGATGGGTCCGAGGCCCACGACGAGGACGCTGCCGCCCGCGGGGACGTCGGCGTACTCGACGGCCTGCCACGCGGTGGGCAGGACGTCCGAGAGGTACAGGTACCGCTCGTCGGGCTCGCCGTCGTCGGGCACCACCACGGGGCCGTAGTGCGCCTGCGGCACCCGGAGGTACTGCGCCTGCCCGCCCGGCACGCTGCCGTACAGCGACGTGTAGCCGAACAGCGCCGCGCCCTTGTCCTGCTCGTGCACCTGCGTCGTCTCGCACTGCGACTGCAGGCCGCGGCGGCACATGAAGCACGTGCCGCAGGCGATGCCGAACGGCACCACGACGCGGTCGCCGACACGCAGGTTCTGCACCCCTGGCCCCACGGCCTCGACGACGCCCATCGCCTCGTGCCCCAGGACGTCGCCCTTGGCGAGGTACGCCCCGAGGAACCCGTACAGGTGCAGGTCGGACCCGCAGATGGCCGTCGAGGTCACACGGATCACGGCGTCCGTCGGTTCCTGGATCGTCGGGTCGGCCACCGTCTCGACCGACACCTTCTCGCGGGCCTGCCAGGTGAGGGCCCGCATGCTCAGCCCTCCCGCGGGTTGAGGTTGGCGGGGTCGGCGTCGGGGTCGTCGTACCCGGTGCCCTCCTCGCCCGACGCGGACGCACCGGTCCGCGGGTTCAGCATGCCGGGGTCGGCGTCCGGGTCGGGCGTCTCGCCCTCGACCGACCGGGCCGTCGGCGTGCTGGTGTCGTCGGGCGGCAGCGTGCCGTCGTCGGGGGTGGTGGGGGTGTCGTCGGGAGTCGTCATCCAGCCACGGTCACACCGTGCGCGGTGCGGCGCATCTCGAGCGGACGCGGGCCCGACGGTCACGGTCCCGGCCGATCTGCGGGCACCCCGACCGCTCCGCGTGCGCCGCCGACGACCGAGCGCCACCATGCGTCCATGCAGGTCCCACGCCGCGCGGGCCTCGGTGCGCTCCTCGTCGCCGCCGCGCTCGCCGGATGCGCCGTGCCGTCGACGCAGACGCCGGCCGACGACGCCCGCGCGCTCGCCGACGCGCTCGCCCCCGTCACGTCGGCGGTGGAGACGTCGCTCGTCGCGACCGACCTCCTCGACCGTGACCGCGCCACCGCCTCGACCGTCGACACCGCGCTGCTCGACCAGCTGAACGTGCTCCAGGACGCCGCCGGCGCCGTCGCGATCCTCGTCCCCACGCCCGGTCCCGGCACGGCCCAGCAGGCCGAGGCGCTCGCCGCGGTGCACGACGCGGAGGCCGCGGTCGCGGCGGCGCGTGCGTGGGCGACGGGCGCGGGAGGGTCCGTCGACGAGGTGACCGCCGCGCTGGAGGACGCCGCGACGACCGTCGACGACCTGAGCACCGCGCTGGAGCAGGCGTCGTGAAACGGCTGCTCGGCGTCGCGCTCGGCGTGCTCACCGCGATCGGCGGCTTCCTCGACATCGGCGACCTCGTGACCAACGCGGTCGTGGGCTCGCGGTTCGGGCTCAACCTCGCGTGGGTCGTCGTCGTCGGGGTGATCGGGATCTGCCTGTTCGCGCAGATGTCGGGCCGCGTCGCCGCGGTGTCGGAGCGTGCGACGTTCGAGATCATCCGCGAGCGGCTGGGCCCCCGCACGGCCGGCGCGAACCTCGTCGCGTCGTTCCTCATCAACCTGCTGACGCTCACCGCGGAGGTCGGCGGCATCGCGCTCGCGCTGCAGCTCGCGTCGAGCGTCGAGCCGCGGCTGTGGATCCCGGTCGCGGCGCTCGCCGTGTGGCTCGTCATCTGGCGCACCAAGTTCTCGGTGCTGGAGAACGTCACAGGGCTGCTCGGGCTCACGCTCGTCGTCTTCGCCGTCGCGCTGTTCCTGCTCGGCCCGGACTGGTCGGAGCTCGCCGACCAGGCACTCTCCCCGACCGTGCCCGGCGACGAGGGGCCCGCGTCGTACTGGTACTACGCGATCGCGCTGTTCGGCGCCGCGATGACCCCGTACGAGGTGTTCTTCTTCTCGTCCGGCGCGCGCGAGGAGCGGTGGACCGTCAAGGACGTCGCGCAGTCGCGCGTCAACGTCCTCGTCGGCTTCCCGTTCGGCGGGATCCTGTCGATCGCCATCGCCGGCTGCGCCGCCGTGGTGTTCCTGCCGCGATCCGTCGAGGTGTCGTCGTTGTCGCAGATCGTGCTGCCCGTCGCGCTCGCGGGCGGCAAGCTCGCGCTCGCCGTGGTCATCGTCGGGATCGTCGCCGCGACGTTCGGCGCCGCGCTCGAGACCGGGCTGTCGTCCGGGTACACGCTCGCGCAGTTCCTCGGCTGGTCGTGGGGCAAGTACCGCAAGCCGTCGCAGGCCGCGCGGTTCCACCTCACGATGATCATCGCGCTGCTCGTCGCCGTGCTCGTGCTCATGACGAGCGTCGACCCGATCCGGGTCACCGAGCTCTCCGTGGTCTTCTCGGCCGTCGCGCTGCCGCTCACGTACCTGCCGATCCTGCTCGTCGCGAACGACCCCGAGTACATGGGGAAGCACGTCAACGGGCGCGCGACGAACGCGCTCGCGCTCGTCTACCTCGTCATCATCCTCGTCGCGTCCCTCGCGGCGATCCCGCTGCTGATCGCCACCGGAGGCGGGTCATGAGCCCACGTGTGCGCCGCTCCGCGCTCCCGCACGACCCGTCCGAGCCGCTCCCGGTGGGACCGCGCCCCGCCGGACGCGTCCTCGACGCGCGCCTGCACCTGCTGGACCGGCAGACGCTCGACGTCGACGACCTCCAGGTCGCGACCGTCGACGACCTCGAGCTCGCCCCGCCCGCGGGCACGTCCGGCCCGCTCACGGGCGACGCCCCGGTCCACGTCGTCGCGCTGCTGTCCGGGCCGGTCCTGGCGACCCGGATCTTCGGCGGCCGCCCGCCGGCGTCACGCCTGCACCGCATCCTGTGGCGGCACGTCGCCGACGTCGGCACGACCGTCCGGCTCGGCGTCCGGGGTGAGGACCTCGACGTCCTGTGGGTCGAGCGGTGGGTCCGTGACCACGTGATCGGCCGCATCGCGGGAGGCCGCCGTGCTCCTGAGTGACCTGCTCGACACGCCCGTCCGCAGCCCGTCCGGGGAGCCGCTCGGGTTCGTCGTCGACGTGCGCCTGGTGCTCGACGGCCCGCTCGACGGCGGGCTCCTCGTGCAGCCGCGCGTGCACGGGCTCGTCGTCAGCCCGCGCACCGGCACGTCGTTCCTCGGCTACGAGCGTTCGGACGTCCGCTCGCCGGCAGTCCTGGCCCGCTGGCTGCGGTGGCGGCACCGCGGCACGTTCCTCGTGCACTGGGAGGACGTCGCGACCGCCGACACCGACGCCGTCGTCCTCGCCGACGGCTACCGCCGCTGGTCCCCCGCGTTCCCGGAGGGCGCGCACCGCCGCTCCTGACGCGTGACCCGCTGTCAGTCCTCGAGGCCCAGGGCGTCGAGCAGCGCGGGGATCCGCGTCCGCAGCGTCTCCCACACGAACTCGTCGTTCACCTTGTCGTCGTGATGCGCCACGAGGTTGCGCATGCGCTGGACCTTGACCCACTCGACGTCCGGGTGCGCGGCCTTGAGCTCTGCCGGGAGCTTCTCGACGACGGTCGCGACCTTGACGATCTGCTCGCGACCCGCAGTGCGCAGGATCTGCCCGTCGACGCCGTCGTCGAGGTAGGCGTCGCGCCCCTTGGCGACGATCGCCGCCCCGAGGCGCCCGATCCGAGCGAGGTCCGCCACCCGGAGCGCGACGCGATCGTCAGAGGGAGCGCGGTCGACACCGCTCACAGCGGGACGGCCTCGCGACGGGCCCGGTCCATGACCGGCCCGGCGCCCCTGCCCGAGATGACGTCGACGTGGACAGGCCCAGCTCGAACGGGTAGAGGTGCGTCGCACGTCAGCCGAGGCCGCGGTGCAGCGACCAGAGGACGGCGGCGCGGTCGGCGGCTGCGGCGACGAGGTCGCGGAGCTCCGGGCGGTCCGGGACGTGGAAGGAGACGTAGGCACCGCGGCCGCCCGCGACGGGTCGGCCGTACGCCTTCGCGGCGAGCGTGCCGTCCGGGAGCAGGCGCACGTTGAGCGTCTGGAGGCGGAACTCCTCGCCGCGGCGCTCGTCGGTCCACTGCAGGTGCTCGGGGATCGTGACGTTGATGGCGAGGGCGCTGACGACGACGTCGTCGTCGTCGGGTGCGGTCATGCCGCCATCTTCGCGCGCCCCGGTCGGCCGGGTCGTCAGAACAGCGTCGCGTCGGCGGCGACCGGCGGGCGCTCGAGGTCGAGCAGGAACCGCTTGCGGTCGACGCCCGCGGCGAAACCCGTGAGCGTGCCGTTCGCGCCGATGACGCGGTGGCACGGGACGACGACGGCGATGCGGTTGGCGCCGTTCGCGGCACCGACGGCACGGGACGAGGTGCGCGGGTCGTACCCGATGTCGGCGGCGAGCGCGCCGTAGGACCACGTCTCGCCGTACGGGATGCGGAGCAGCCCCTCCCAGACGCGCACCTGGAAGGCCGACCCCTGGAGCGCGACGTCGAGGTCGAACTCGTGGCGCTCACCCGCGAGGTACTCCGTGAGCTGCGACCGGGCGGCGGTCAGCGCGGTGTCGTCGCGGTCGCCGTGCGCGCCGGACGCGGTCACGTTGCGCTCGCGCGTCGACGGCAGCAGCAGGCCGGTGAGGACCTCCCCGACGCCGATCAGCGTGACCGGCCCCATGCGGGACTCGACGACCGTGTGCACCGTCGGCCCGTCCGGCCGCTCGACCACCCGCACACCCATGCCGCTCATCCTGCCCGCTCCCTCCGACACCCCGGCACGCGACCGCCGCGCGCCCTCCTGACGGGAAGACGCGCGGCGGCCGCGGTGCGTGAGGTCAGTCCGTCGAGCGGACGATCGTGCGCACCCCGACGACCAGACCGACGGCCGCCGTCGCCAGCGCCGCGAGCCAGCCCCACCCGACGGCCGTCGCCGACAGGTCGCCCGCGAACAGCGCACGCTCGGCGTCGACGACCCACCGCAGCGGGTTGACGGTCGACGCGGCCCGCATCCACGCCGGGCCGGTCTCGAGCGGCAGGAGCATCCCCGACAGGATGAGCAGCGGGAACAGGAACGTCTGCTGCACGACCCAGAACATCCACTCCTGCTTGCGGACGGCGATGGCCAGCGCGTAGGACAGCGAGCCGATGCCGATGCCCAGGACGGCGAGCATGAGGATCCCGACGACGCCCCCGACGGGGTCGGCGCGGAAGCCGAACGGCAGCATGACGAGGACGACGACCACGGCCTGCGCGGTGAGCGGCACCATCTCCTTGAGCGAGCGCCCGACGAGCTGCGACGAGCGGGACAGCGGGGTGACGAGCATCCGCTCGTGCGCGCCCGTCTGCATCTCCTGCTGCAGGTTCGCGCCGGTCGTCGACGTGCCGAACAGCGTCGTCATGACGAGGATCGCGGGCACGAACCACTGCCACACGTCCGCGCCGGACAGGCCCTGCTCCCCCACCGACCCGACGAGCAGCGGGCCGAACAGGCCGAGGAAGACGAGCGGCTGGACGAGGCCGAAGACGACCGAGAACGGCTCACGGACGACGGGCCGCAGCTCGCGCGTCATGACGAGCCAGACGTCGGAGAACCACGAGCGACGGGCGGCCGGCGTGGCGGTCGGCGTGGTGACGGGCGGGGTGAGCGTGGCGGTGCTCATGCGGCGTCCTTCCGGGTCTGCGGGTCGGTGGCGGTCGGGTCGGCGGCCGGGTCGGCGCCGGTGGAGTCGGGGGGTGCGCCCTCGTCGCGCAGGCTGCGGCCCGTGAGCGCGAGGAAGACGTCGTCAAGGGTGGGTCGGATCGCCTGTGCGGTGGCGACCGTGATCCCCGCGGCGGACGCGGCGACGACGACGCCGGGGACCGTCGCGGGCGCGTCGGCGACCCGCGCGCTCACGGTGAAGCCGTCGACGGCCACGTCGCGCGCTCCGGGGACCCGGTCGACGAGCTCCGCGAGCCGCGCGGCCGCGGGCCCGACGCCCGCGGGCCGGCCGTCGTCCCCCGCGACCTCGAGCACCAGGCGGTCGCCCGCGAGGGTGCGCTTGAGGCCGTCCGCGGTGTCGTCCGCGATGACGCGCCCGTGGTCCACGACCACGACCCGCTCGGCCATCGTGTCGGCCTCGTCGAGGTAGTGCGTCGTGAGGACGATCGTCATGTCGCGCTCGGCGCGCAGCCGCAGGATGTGCTCCCACAGGTTGGCGCGTGTCTGCGGGTCGAGCCCGGTGCTGGGCTCGTCGAGGAAGAGCAGGCGCGGCGCGTGCACGAGGCCGAGCGCGACGTCGAGCCGGCGCCGCTGACCGCCCGACAGGTCGGACACCTTGCGTCGGGCGAGCGGGCGCAGGTCGAGCGCGTCGAGCAGGTCGTCGGCACGGCGTCGCGCGGTGCGCGCGTCGAGTCCGTAGATGCGGCCCTGCGCGACGATCTCGTCGGCGGCGCGCTGCACGTGCCCGGCGCCGTTGCCCTGCCCGACGTAGCCGATGTTCCGGCGGACCGTGGCGGGGTCCGTGGTGATGTCGGCGCCCGCGACGGTCGCGGTGCCGGCGGTCGGGCGGATCAGCGTCGTGAGCATGCGCATGGTGGTCGTCTTGCCGGCGCCGTTCGGGCCGAGCACGGCGACGAGCTCGCCGGGCGCGACGTCGAGGTCGATGCCGCGCACGGCGTGCACGGTCTCGGTGCGGCTGACCACGAAGTCCTTCGTGAGCCCGCGGGTGCGGATCATGGGCCTCTCCCCTGTCGTCCGGATCGGTACGTCACCCATGCTTGCGCGGGTAGCGGTCAGATCCTGTCCGCTATCTCGTGGCAGTCTGAGGAGATGCCGACACCGTCCGCCCGCCTGCTGTCCCTGCTGTCGCTGCTGCAGTCCCGCCGCGACTGGCCCGGCGACGTGCTCGCCGACCGGCTCGGCGTCAGCCCGCGCACCGTGCGGCGCGACGTCGACCGCCTGCGTGACCTCGGCTACCCGGTGCACGCCACCAAGGGCCCTGACGGCGGCTACCGCCTCGACGCCGGGAGCCAGATGCCGCCGCTGCTGCTCGACGACGAGCAGGTGGTCGCGCTCGTCGTCGCGCTGCGCACCGCGTCGACGGGGATCGCGGGCGTCGACGAGGCCGCCCTGCGCGCCCTCACCACCGTCCGTCAGGTCATGCCCGCGCGACTGCGCGCCGCCGCCGACGCCCTGCAGGTCACGGCCGTCGCGCGCGCCCCGCGCCGCGAGCAGCCGCAGGTCGTCGCCGACGTCCTGCTCGCCGTCGGCACGGCCGTGCGCGCCCGGGAGGTGCTGCGGTTCGACTACGCCGGCGGGTCGTCCGACGGCGGCGCCCCGGACACGGCCCTCCCCCCGCGCAAGGCCGAGCCGCACCACCTCGTCACCTGGGGCGGCCGCTGGTACCTCGTCGGGTGGGACCTCGACCGCGCCGACTGGCGCACCTACCGCGTCGACCGGATGACGCCGCGCACGCCGACCGGTCCGCGGTTCGGGCCGCGCGACCTGCCCGGGGGCGACGTCGCCGCATACGTCGCCGACAAGTTCGGCCAGGCGGTGCCGTGGCCGTGCGTCGGCGAGGTCGAGCTCGACATGCCCGCCGACGACGTGCGCCGCTGGGCCGGTCGGGGCGCGGTCGTCGAGGACCTGGGCGACGGCCGGACGCGGCTCGTGCAGGGCGCGTGGTCGTGGGACGGGCTCGCGGCGATGTCCGCGCTCTTCGGGGTGCCGCTGCGCGTCGTCGGGCCACCCGACCTGCGCGACGCCGTGCTCCGCCTGACCGGTCGACTCACCGCCGCGCTCGGCTGAGCGGTCCGCCGCGACGGTCGGGGACCGGCACGCGCTGGTGCATCGCCCCGCGCTGGGCCGTCGCCGCGCGCCGGTCAGCGACCGCGGTCGACGAGCGCCGGGTGCGCCGGGTCGTCCACGCGCACGACGACGTCGGCGACGCCCTCCGGCCCGACCTCCGTGGCGTAGCGGGCGGCGGCCGGCAGGGTCCACGCGTCGACGTCGGCGGTGCGCCGCACGAGCGTCGCGGGCCGCACCGCGAGGTGCACCGAGAGGTCGGCGGTCAGGCCCAGGCCCAGCAGCAGGTCGCCGTCCAGGACGAGGACCGCACCGTCGGGCGCCTGCGCGTACGGCGCCCGCGTCGCCCGGTCCGTCACCGGGTCCCACAGCGTCGGCAGGTAACGGCCCGACGCGACGAACGGCGTCAGCACCTCCCGCTCGAGCGCCCGCACGTCGACGCGGTCCTCGAGGTACGCGTCAGGGTCGTGCCGCCCGTGCTCGAGCCGCAGCGACGCGGGCCGCAGGAAGTCGGCGACGCGCACCCGGACCACCGCCCGACCCGCCGCGCGCAGGGGCGCCACCAGCGCGTCGGCCAGCTCACCGGGCGCCGTGGCCGCGGCGCCGTCCACCAGGACCACCCGCCGCCCGCCGTCGGGCACCCGCGCGACGACGTGCGCGACGACGCCCTCACGTGTCACCGGCCGGACGACGACCTGCCCGTCGCCCGGCCGCGTCACCCGCGCGTCCCCGGGTCGGTCTCCTCCGCGTGCTGCTCGCGCTCGTCGAACACGTCCTGACCGGGACCCTGGAACGACCGCGAGCGCTCGAGCGCCTCGATGCTGCCCGTGAACAGGCGCGCGTCCTGCGCGGCCGGCGGCATGAGCAGCGTGTCCTCGACGGCGTCCCGGGCGCGCTCCCGGCGCGTGCGCGGGGAGCTGTCGTCCGGTGCGGGCTGGTCCGGCCGCGTGAGGTCGACGGGCCGCGTGAGGTCGTCCTGCCGTGCGCGGTCGTCGGGCCGTGCGCGGTCGTCGGGCCGTGCGCGGTCGTCGGGCCGTGCGCGGTCGTCGGGCCGTGCGCGGTCGTCGGGCCGTGCGTCGCCGCGTCGGTCGGGCGGCTCGGCGAGCGGGCCCCGCGCCTCCCAGCGCGTCCGCGGCAGCCCCTCGGGCGCCTCGCGCTGGAGCCAGCCCACCAGTCCTTCGCGCACGTAGCACCGCAGGTCGAACAGCGTGGGCGCGTCGCGCGCGCTCGCCAGCACCCGGACGCGCACCGCTCCGCCGACCGCGTCGGTGACCTGGAGGATGCCGACGCGCCCGTCCCACAGGTCCGTCGCCTCGAGCAGCCGGCTGAGCTCGGCACGCATCGCGTCGACCGGGACCTCCCAGTCGAGATCCAGCTCGACGGTCCCCAGCAGGTCGGCCTGGCGGCGCGTCCAGTTCTCGAACGGCGTCGTCGTGAAGTGCGTCGACGGCAGGATGAGGCGCCGGTCGTCCCACACGTGCACGACGACGTACGTGAGCGTGATCTCCTCGATCCGCCCCCACTCGCCGTCGACCACGACGACGTCGTCGACGCGGATCGCGTCGGTGAACGCGAGCTGCATCCCGGCGAACACGTTGGCGAGCGAGCTCTGCGCCGCGAGGCCGGCGACGATCGACAGCAGCCCGGCCGACGCGAGCAGGCTCGCGCCGAAGGTCCGCGCCGACGGGAAGGTCAGCAGGATCGCCGCGATCGCGCAGACCACGAGCACCGCGACGGTGATGCGCCGGAGGAGCTGCACCTGCGTGCGCACGCGTCGGGCGCGCCGGTTGTCCTCGACGTCGATCCGGTAGCGGGCGAGGGCGGCGTCCTCGAGCACGAACGCGAGGCTCCCGACCAGCCACGCGAGCGCGACGATCAGCAGGATGAGCAGCACGTGCTCCACGGCGACGCGCCACGGCGCCGGATCGGTGCTGAGCCGCAGCGCGACCCACACGCCGACGACCAGCAGCACCGCGCGCGTGGGGCGTCGCGAACGGCGGGTCAGGTCGGCCGCGACGGGCGAGCGGCGCGCGAGCCGTCGGACGAGCACGCCGACGAGCATCGCGACGAGGTACGCGGCGACGACGCCCGCCGCCACGGCGAGCACGGGCCCGACGACGTTGCCCACCTCCTCGACGACGGACTCGTCGGGCGTGGGCGTGGCCTCGGGGGCGGGGACGGTCAGGCGGGGGCGCAGGGCCGCGGTCGGCAGGGTCGGCGGCATCCCGCCAGCGTAGGAGGGCGGGCGCGGGCGCACCTGCGCAGGCGTGAGGCACGGGCTCGAGCGGCGTCCTGACGCGGGTCGCGGAGGGTGGTGGCGTGGCCGAGCGGTCCGGCGTAGGCGGCTCGTCCCGGGCGGATGGTCCCAGGCGGATGGTCCCGGGCGGACGGCGCCGCGCGGATGGTGCCGGGCGGACGGCGCCGGGCAGGTCGTGCCGGGGTGCCGACAAGCAGGCGCCCCGCCCCCGACGTACGGGGGCGGGGCGCTCGAGAGGCGTCTCGCCGGCACGAGGCGTGGCGCACTCCTGAACCCTGACGGGCGGCCCTGCTCTCGCCTGGGCCCTCGACTCGCGGTCGTGATCCGCAGATGGCCGAACCCCGGCTGCGTCGGAGGATCGGCTGAGACCATTTGACCACTGCTTGGCGTGGCGCGCACCTCAGACGGACGTCCAGCAGCACTCGACCACATGTCGGTGCTCTCTTCTACAGTCACGCGGTGACCGCTTTGCCGCCACTGGGGCCGCCGCACGCGTGGACCGTGCACGCCGCGGTCGACCCCGCGCCCCTCCTCGCATCCCTGCGGGCCCACGCCGTCCCGGGCGTCGAGACCGTCGACGGCAGCACGGTCCGACGACTCGTCCCCGTCGGCCCGCGGCTCGTGCCGGTCGCGGCCGACCTGCACGACGGCCAGGTGGTCGTGCGCGGCGACGCCCCGACGGCGGTGCTCGACGAGGTCGCCCGTCGGTGGTTCGGCCTGGACGACGACGTCGACGCGGTCGCGGACGTCCTCGCGCACGACGCCGTCGTCGGACCGCTCGCGCGCCGGCGGCCGCACCTGCGGGTCCTCGGCCACCTCGACGGCTTCGAGGCGACCGTGACGACCGTGCTCGGGCAGCAGGTGTCGCTGGCCGCGGCCCGGACGTTCGGCGGGCGGCTCGCCGCCGCGTGGGGGCGTCCGGGCCCTGACGGTCTGCTCGCGTTCCCGCGGCCGGACGACCTGGCCGACGTCGACCCGACGGAGATCCAGTCCACCGTCCGGATCACGCACGCCAGGGCGCGGTCGCTGCGCGCGGTCGCGGACGCGTTCGCCCACGGGCTCGACCTGCGCCCCGGCGCCGACCCGGTCGAGGCCCGTCGTCGGCTGCTCGCACTCCCCGGGATCGGCCCCTGGACCGTCGAGTACCTCGCGCTGCGGGTCCTGGCCGACCGGGACGCGCTGCCCGCGGGGGACGTCGTGCTGCGGCGCGCGCTCGGCGTCGACTCGACGGCTGCCGTCGAGGCCGCGTCCGCGCACTGGCGCCCCTGGCGCGCCTACGCGGCGATCCACCTGTGGACGTCGCGCGCCTACGCCCTGTGAGGCCTGCCGGACCGACACGCCGGTGTGAGAGCCGTGCCCTTCCTTGCACAGGTCAGGGCCCCGATCCGGTGACGAGCACGTCACGATCCGGCCACATCCGGGCCGTCGCGTCACGATCGGGACACCCCGTCCCCGCTGCCCGCCGTGGCGCCCTAGCGTCGCCGCCATGACCGCCACCATGGACCGACGCTCCCCTCGCCGCTGGGCCGTCCTCGCCGCCTCGGTCGCGACCGCCGCCGCGCTGCTGACCGCCTGCTCGGGCGGCGGCGCCGGCGACCAGGCCGCCGACGGCGCGCAGTCCGAGGTCGGGTCCGCGGGCGGTGACGGGGCTGCCGCCGACGGGGGCGTCGCGGCACCGGGCGACGTGGGACCGGGCGACGCCGACGCCGCGGAGAGCGAGCGGCAGGTCGTGCAGACCGGGGTCCTGCGGCTCACGGTCGAGGACCCGCGCACCGCCGCGGACGCGGTCGTCGACCTCGCGGAGCGCAGCGGCGGGCGGGTCGACTCCCGGTCCGAGCACGCGGCGTCGCAGGAGCGGGCGGGCTCCGCGGCGCTGACGATCCGCGTGCCCGCGGACGAGGTGTCGGCCACCGTCGACGCGCTGCGGGAGCTCGGCCGGATCGACGAGATCGACCTCGACGCGCAGGACGTCACCGCCGCCGCGCAGGACCTCGACGCGCGCATCCGCGGGCTCGAGCTGTCGGTCACCCGGATGTCCGACCTCCTCGCCCGCACCACGACCACCGAGGACGTCGTCGCCGCGGAGGACGCGCTGACCGAGCGGCAGACGCGGCTCGAGGAGCTCCAGTCGCAGCGTGCACGCCTCGCCGACGCGGTCGCGCTGTCGACGCTCACGGTCGAGCTCGTCGGGCCGGGTGCCGTGCCCGCCGCGTCCCCGGGACCCACGTCGTTCCTCGGGGGCCTGGCCGTCGGCTGGCAGGCGTTCGTGGTGACGCTGCGCGGCCTGCTCGTCGTGCTCGGCGTCCTGCTGCCGTGGCTGGCGTTCACGGGGGCGGTCACCGCGGGTGTGGTCGCGGCCGTCCGTTGGCGGCGCCGGCGCCGCGGTCCGCGGCCCGGTCCCGTGGGCCCTGGGGGTCCGCCCTGGGCGGTCGCGCCCGCCGGCCCCGCGCCTGCCGGCCCTGCGCCCGCCGGGCCGCCCGCTGCCGCGACGCACGCCGCCGGGGGCGAGACGCCTCACCCGACGGCGGACACCACCCCGTAGCCGACGGCGGCAGCCGCGACGGCGAGCACGAGCGTGAGCGCGGCGTTGCCGACCGCGAGGCGGTAGGCGCCGGCCTGCGCGAGCCGCACCGTCTCGAACATCGACGTCGAGAACGTGGTGTAGCCGCCGCAGAACCCGGTGGCCGCCGCGACGTACACCGTCGCGGGGAGCAGACCCTGCACGTGCGCCGCCGCGAGCGCGCCCAGCACCGCCGACCCGGTCACGTTGACCACGATGGTCGACACCGGCAGGTGCCGCGGCACGCGGGCCCGGATCTCCCCGTCGACGCCGAAGCGCAGCGCGGCACCGAGGCCGCCGGCCAGCGCGACGAGCAGCAGCGTCACGCGGCCACCTCCCGGTGACGTCGCGCACCGACCAGCACGCCGCCCGTGCACGCCGCGACGCCGAGCACGACGCTCCCGAGCGCGTAGGCGAGGGCGAGCCCGGTCCGCCCGTCGGCGAGCCGGTCGGCGACCTCGAGCGCGAACGTCGAGTAGGTGGTGAAGCCCCCAAGGACGCCCGTGCCCAGCCCCAGCCGCGCGACCCGGCGACGCCCGGTGTCCGGGCCGGACCGCGCGAGCGCCTCGAGCAGCAGCCCGAGCAGGAACGCGCCGACCAGGTTCTCGACGAGGGTCGCGACGGGGACGCCACCCCGGTCCGGCACCGCGTGGGACAGCCCGTACCGGGCGAGCGTGCCGACCGCACCGCCGACGGCGACGACCACGACGAGCCACGGGTCGCGGTGGAGGTGCACGCCGTCACCCTACGGCGGGCGGCGCCTACCCTGACCCGGTGGCCGTGACCATCGAGACCCGCACCCCCGTCGACGTCTCCGCCGCGGAGCTCTACGCGCTGCTGCGCCTGCGCGTCGACGTGTTCGTCGTCGAGCAGGCCTGCGCCTACCCCGACCTCGACGGCCGTGACCTGCTGGACGACACCCTCCTCGTCTGGGCGCACGACGACGGGGACCTGCTGGGCACGATCCGCGTCCTCGGGGCCCACGGCACCGCACCCGCGATCGGCCGGGTCGCGACGGCGCCGGCGGCGCGCGGACGCGGGGTCGCGCGCGCACTCCTCGAGCACGGCATCGGCCTGTGCCGGCCGGACGCCGAGATCCACCTGCACGCCCAGGCGCACCTCGAGGAGTGGTACGGGCGCCTCGGGTTCGCGCGCGCGGGCGAGGACTACGACGAGGACGGCATCCCGCACGTCCCGATGACGCTCACCCGGCGCTGACCTCGTCGCCGCGGACGACGGCCGCACGGTGCGGGCCGTGGGCAGCCGCCGCACGGGTCGTCGTGCGGCCCGCGGGCAGCCGCTGCGCAGCCGTCACGCGACCGCGGCCGGTCCGGCCCGAGGGGCGCTGGAGGTCGAGGAAGCCGTCGACGCCGTGCCTCGTCGGACGGGCTCCGGTGAAACCGCGCCGCTGCTCCGCGAACGTCACCGTCGTCCTGTGCGCGTGGACCGTCACGGGCCCGCACGCCTCGACGAGCGCCACCACCCGGTGCCAGAGCTCGACGTGCGCCGGGTCGGCGTCCCGGAGGTGGTCGTCGACGGTCCAGGTGCGCGGTGCGTCGTCGGGCATGCGCACGATGGTCTCCTTCTCGCCCGCACGGCCACTCCGGGCCCGCGTCGGACCGGGACCGACCACCTCGGCCCTCGCCCGATCGAGTCGGACCACGTCGGACCGCGGCGGACCGTGGGCGCGACGATCACCCGCGCTGGGCCCTTGCCCTCGTCCGTCCGGATTGTCATGCTCCTGGGACGGCGGTCCACCCCCTTCCGCCGCGCACGGCACCGGTCATCCGACAACGACGTAGGAGCCTTCCGTGGCACGTCACACCCGTTCGCCCCTCGCAGCGCTCGCCGCGGCCGCCGCCGTGGTAGCGCTCTCACTGGTCTCAGCCGCGCCCGCGACGGCGCACGGCCGCCCCGGTCCCGGAGGCCCGTCGTCGACGACGCGGCTCTACACGCCGCCCCCCAACGAGGGCGCCGTCGCGCAGATCAAGCAGCTCGTGAAGGACCGCCGGTACGCGGACGCGAAGGCCGTCACGACGATGGTCGCGACCCCGCAGGCGGTGTGGTTCACGAGCGGCACGCCCAAGGAGGTGCGCAAGTCCGTCGAGAGGACGGTCAAGGGCGCCAAGCAGCAGCGCGCCGTCCCGGTGATCGTCGCCTACAACCTGCCGTACCGGGACTGCTCGCAGTACTCCGCGGGCGGCGCGCTCGACACGGCGTCGTACCTCGCGTGGATCGACGGGCTCGCGAAGGGCATCGGCAAGAGCGAGGCCGTCGTCGTGCTCGAGCCCGACGGCCTCGGGATCATCCCCTGGTACACGTCCATCACGGGCGCGACCGAGTGGTGCCAGCCCGCCGAGGCGGACCCGGCCACGGCGGCGTCCGACCGCTTCGCGCAGCTCAACGGTGCCGTCGACCGGCTGTCGGCGCTGCCGAACGTGCGCCTGTACCTCGACGGCACGCACTCCGCGTGGCTCGGCGTCGGCGACGTCGCCGACCGGCTGCACAAGGCGGGCGTCGAGAAGGCCGACGGGTTCTTCCTCAACGTCTCGAACTACGAGCTCAGCGAGCGGCAGGCGAAGTTCGCGAGCTGGATCTCGCAGTGCCTCTGGTACGGCACGAACGACGCCGAGGGCGGCTGGCGGCTCGGCCACTTCGACTACTGCGCGAGCCAGTACTACCCCGCGGACCCGAACGACTTCAGCACGTGGGGCCTGACGGACCAGTGGTACGTCGACAACGTCACGAACGCCGCCAACCCGCCGGCCGGGCCCGAGGTGCTCAAGCACGCCGTCGTCGACACCAGCCGCAACGGCCAGGGCCCGTGGACGCCCCCGGCGGACCACCCCGAGGGCGACCCGCAGGTGTGGTGCAACCCGCCGGACCGCGGCCTCGGCCTGCGCCCGACGACCAGCACCGGCGACCCGTACGTCGACGCGTACCTGTGGATCAAGATCCCCGGCGAGTCCGACGGCCAGTGCACGCGCTGGGCACCCGACGGCGGCATCGACCCGGTCCGCGGGTACGCCGACCCCGCGGCCGGGCAGTGGTTCCCGCAGATGGCGCTCGAGCTCGTGCACAACGCCAACCCGCCGCTCGGTGGCCACAGGAGCTGACCGACGCGCACCGCACGACGGCCGTCCGGACGCACCGGGCGGCCGTCGTCGCGTCCCGGCGGCTCACGTCTGGACACGGGTGCCCCGGCCCGGGACGCTGGCCGCATGGGCGTGACGCAGGCGCCACCCTCCCCGCCGACCGCCACCGCGCCGTGGCGGTGGTCGCTCGCGGGCGTCACCGCGCTGGGCCTGGGCGTCGCCGCCGCGCTCGCCGCCTACGCGGACGCGCACCCCGGCGACGGCGCCACGCTGCTGACCCTGTGGTTCAGCGGGATGCTGCAGCTCAAGGCGTGGTTCACCACGGCCGCGCTCGTGCTCGTCCTCGTGCAGGTGCTGTCCGCGCTCGCGATGTGGGGCCGGCTGCCCGGCGTCCGCGGAGGCGCGCCCGCCGGGGTGGCGCTGCTGCACCGGTGGAGCGGCGTCGTCGCGTTCCTGCTCACGCTGCCCGTCGCGTTCCAGTGCGTGTGGTCGCTGGGCTTCGAGGACGAACCGGCGCGCGTCCTGGTGCACAGCGTCGCCGGGTGCCTGTTCTACGGCGCGTTCGCCGCGAAGATGCTGGCGCTGCGACTCCCCCGGCTGCCGTCCGTCGTGGTGCCCCTGCTGGGTGCCACCGTCGCGACGCTGCTCGTCGTCGTGTGGTTCTCGTCGGCGCTGTGGTTCTTCACCCAGCCCGGGCTGCCCCGGGTCTGACGGCGGGAGGTGCGCGTGACGGACGGGACGTCCGGGGGATTCCGGCGGCGCGAGGTGCTCGAGGCCGTCGGCGTGACCGTCGCCGCGGGTGTCGTCGGGTTCGTCGGCATGTCCGTGCTCGCGCCGGCGGAGGGCGACGACGGCGGCTACCGGGCACCGGACGACGGGCGCGGCGACCACGCGGACGGCGGCGAGGACGGCAAGGGGGACGACGAGCCGGACGCCGCCGAGGGCGGGGTCGGCACCACGAGGGACGGCACGGTGCTCGCCGCGCTGTCCGACGTCCCCGACGGCGGCGGGCTCGTCCTCACCGACCGCCAGGTGGTGCTCGTCCGGGACGGCGACGACGTCGAGGGCTTCAGCGCGGTCTGCACGCACCAGGGCTGCCTGGTCGACGAGGTCGCGGACGGCGAGATCCGCTGCCCGTGCCATGGCAGCGTGTTCGACGCGCGGTCGGGCGACGTCGTGCGCGGACCCGCCCAGCGCCCGCTCCCGGAGGTCGACGTCGACGTGCGGGACGGCCAGGTGGTGCTGCGGTGAGGCGCTCGTTCTGGCAGCGGCTGCCGACGCTCGTGTGGCTCGCGGGTGTGGGCCTCGTCGTGGGTGCGGCGCTCGCGTCGCTCCTGCTCGACTGACGGGACCGGCCGCCCCGACCGCGCAGGCCGCCCCCGGTTGCGGCTCGCGCGGGCCCGCCGCACGGTGGTGGCACGTCCGGAGGCGGGCGGCCCGGCACACCGGAAGGTCGAGCCATGCGACCCGTCGCCCACCCCCACGGCACCGCCCACGCGCACCGCGTCCCGACGCGGCACGTCCGCGCGCTCGCGGCGGCGCTGACCGCGCTGCTCCTCGGGCTCGTCGGTGCGCTCGCGCTCACGGGGCTCACCGCGCAGGCGTCGCTTGCCGCGACCGACGACCCGTCGGTCGAGCAGCCCGGCACGCTCCCGTCGGTCGACGAGACGCCCAGCACGACCGACCCGAGCCCGAAGCCGACCGAGACGTACGGCGAGGGCGGGGCAGGTCCGCACCAGGAGTCGGG
The DNA here is from genome assembly GCF_010119915.1 of Cellulomonas sp. H30R-01. Classification (NCBI taxonomy): domain Bacteria; kingdom Bacillati; phylum Actinomycetota; class Actinomycetes; order Micrococcales; family Cellulomonadaceae; genus Cellulomonas; species Cellulomonas sp. H30R-01. Next base: position 2,300,640 of record NZ_CP048210.1, read on the forward strand.
CGAGGACCAGCTCGGCCCGCTCACGCAGGGCAAGACGTTCGCCATCCTCGGGATCATCGCGGCGACGCTCGCGATCATCGCGGTGATCGCGTTGCGCTCCCGCCGCCGCAACCGTGAGGCGCGCGGTGGCGGCGCCTGACGTGGCGCGACGTCCGGCCGTCGCCCGACCGGACCCGCTCACGACGCGGCACCGCGCGCCGACGCTCTCCGACGGCGTCGGCGCCGTCCTCGCGAGCCTTGTGGGCGCCGCGGGGCGCCGGACCGGGCGTCGCCCCCTCCACCCGCGGGGCATCGTGCGGGGGGCCTCGCTGCGGATCGGCGTCGACCCCGACGCGCCGGGGGCGGTCGAGGCGTTCGCCGGCCCCGCGGTCGTGCGGCTGTCGCGCGCCGTGGGACTCCCTCGCCCTTGGCCCGACGTGCACGGCCTCGCGGTGCGGTGGGAGCGCGACGGGCGCACCGAGTCGCTGCTGCTGTCGGGCACCGGCACGGGCACGCTGAGCCGGTTCGTGCTCGCACCGCGCCGCCGCGTCGTCGACGGTCCGTTCACGACGCTCATGCCGTTCCGCTCACCCGACGGACCGGTCGTGATCGCCGCGCGCCCTTCCGCCCGTCCCGACGGCGGGATCGACGTCCTCCTGCTGTCGTCGCGGCTGCGGGGGCCGTGGTCCCGGTGGGGCGTGCTGCGGGTCGACCCCCCGGACGGCGCCGCGACCGACGACGACGTGCGGTTCGACCCCGTGCTCGACTGCCCGAGCGGCCTCGCGACCTACCGCTGGGCGGCTGCGCTGCGCCTGCCCGCCTACCGGCACGCCCGACGGACCGTGCCCCACCCGGGGAGCCTGCCGTCGTGAGCGGTGTCGACGTGACCCTCGTCGCGGACGGCGTCGTCCGGCTGCACGCGGCGGCCACGGAGTGCTACGTCGCGCGCGGCACGGGCGGCGTGCTGCTCGTCGACGCAGGTCTCCCGGCGATGTGGCTCGCGCTCGACGAGGCCGTCCGGCTGCTCGGCGCAGGTCCGCGCGACGTGAAGGCGCTCGTGCTCACGCACGGCCACTTCGACCACGTCGGCTTCGCGCGGCACGCGGTGTCGACCCTCGGCGTCGAGGTGTGGGCGCACGAGGCGGACGCCCGGATCGTCGCGCACCCCTACCGCTACGCGCACGGCCGGCCGCGGGCCTGGTACCCGGTGCGCCACCCGCGCAGCATCCCGGTGCTCGCCGCGATGGCGGCGAAGGGAGCGCTGCGGGTGCACGGGGTGCGGACGACGCACCCGGTCGACACCGACGGCGTCCTCGACGTGCCCGCCGGTCCGCACGCGATCCGCACGCCCGGCCACACCGACGGCCATCTCGTGCTGGACCTGCCGGACCGCGGGCTGCTGTTCACAGGCGACGCGCTGGTCACGCTCGACCCGTACACCGGACGCACGGGGCCACGGGTCGTCGCGCGGGCAGGCACCGCCGATGCGGACACAGCGCTCGCGTCCCTCGACCGGCTGCCGGTGGGCGTCCGCACGATCCTGCCGGGGCACGGGGACCCCTGGACCGGCGACGTGCGCGAGGCCGCGCGGCAGGCACGCGCCGCCGGCGTCGCCTGACGCTCCCCCGTCTGCGGGCACCGGAAGGCCGTCGAGAAGATCGCCGGACGGGTGGAGGACTCGCCGCACCGGGAGTGACGTCACCCGGCTGGGGGGTCCCGCGGCGGACCCCTCAGCGGGTCGTCGGCCCTGCCGATGGGGTCGGTGTCGGCACGTGTCACCGGGCCGGCGCCAGGACCAGCACCACCGGGACGGACCGACCATGCACGACCTCGAACGATGCGCGCTCACGGTGCGCGACCGCGCCACCGTGGTCGAGGGGTACGTCGCGGCGTTCGACGGCGAGACCATGACGGTCGCGGCCGAGCACGGGGTCGTCCCGGGCGGGGTGCGACCCGGCGACGACGTCCAGGTGCTCGTGCTCGACGAGGTGCGCGGCGAGGTCCGCTACGTCGGGACGGTGTCGCGCGTGGGCGCGTCGACGGTCGCCCTGGTCGACCTCGAGCTCGTCTCGATGCTGCAGAAGCGGCAGGGCGCGCGCGTCCGGACGCTGCAGCTGTGCACCGGGGTCGCGACCGGCCCGGACGGCGCCGGTCCGGGCCGGCCGATCTCGTTCGTGGTCGTCGACATCAGCGCGCACGGCATGCGCCTCTCGACGACGTCGACGCTCGCGGTGCACGACCGCGTCGCGTTCGAGTTCCCGACCGGCCGCGGCGCGGTGAAGCTCGACGCCGAGGTCCTGCGCACGCAGCGGACCAGCACCGGCGGCACCCAGTACGGGTGCCGGTTCGTCGACATCCGCGAGAGCGACGTCGACGCGCTGTTCCGGTTCGTGCTGCGCACGCAGGGCGCGCAGCGGCGGATGCGCCTCGACGCCTGACGGAGCCCGGCCCGGGCGGCCGGTCGGCCGTGCGCGCGGCGGGGCGCAGGTCGAACCGCCCCGCCCGCACACCCATCAGGCCGTGGCGCGCTCGCCGCTCCGCCCGGTCGCGGCCACCTCGGCGGCCTCGCGCCGCAGCCGACGCCGCTCACCGCGCCGCTCGAACAGCGTGTACAGCACCGGGACCACCACGAGCGTGAGCAGCGTCGAGCTCACCAGCCCGCCGATGACGACGAGCGCGAGCGGCTGGGAGATGAACGAGCCGCCGCCCGTGATCCCGATCGCCATGGGCGTGAGCGCGAAGATCGTCGCCGCGGCCGTCATGACGATGGGCCGCAGGCGCTTGCGCGCACCCTCCGCCACCGCGTCCGCCAGCGGGCGGCCCCGCTCGCGGTACTGGTTGATGAGGTCGATGAGCACGATCGCGTTCGACACCACGATGCCGATGAGCATGAGCAGGCCGATGAGCGCCGGCACGCCGAGCGGCGTCGACGTCACGAGCAGCGCGATCAGCGCGCCTGTCGCGGCGAACGGCACCGACACGAGCAGGATCAGCGGCTGCACCAGGCTGCGGAACGTCGCGACCATGACGAGGTAGACGATCGCGATGGCGACGAGCATCGCGAGGCCCAGGTCCGCGAACGCGTCGGCCTGGTCCGCGGCGACACCACCGACCTCGACGGTCGCGCCCGGCGGCAGGTCGAGACCGTCGACCTCGGTGGTCAGCGCCGTCGTGAGGGCGCCGACGTCCTGGCCCGACGGCTTGACGGAGACGGTCGCGCTGCGCTCGCCGTCGACGCGCGTGACCGACGTCGGGACCTCGACCTCCTGCACGCTCGCGACCTGCGTGAGCGGCACCGGCCCGGCGGCGGTGGGCACGACGAGCGCCTCGACCTCCGCGACGGTCGCCGGCGCGTCACCGACGGCCACCTCGACGTCGACCGGTCCGTCGCCCAGGTTCACCGTGCCGATGGGGCTCGGGGCCATGAGCGAGGCGACCGTGCCGGAGACGGCGGTCTCGGTGAGGCCGACCGCCGCGGCCGCGTCGCGGTCGACGGCGACCTGCACGACGCGCTGGTCGCTCGCCAGGTTGTTCGTCACCTCGGCGGCGCCGTCGACGTCGCGCACGGCCTCCTCGACCTGCGCCGCCGCGTCGGCGAGGACGTCCGTGTCGGTCGCCCGCACGACGAGGTCGACCGTGCTGCTGCCGAACCCGGAGTCGCCGCCGGCCACCGTGATGCCCGTGGACGGCGCCTCCGACAGCCCCTCGACGGCCTCGCGGACGGACTCCTGCGCGGCCACGCCGTCGGCGTCGGCGTCGAGCGTCACCGCGAACGTCGCCTGCGGGGTCGCTCCCCCGCCGAAGAACGCGGCCGTCGCGGCGTCCGCCGTGCCGACGGTCGTCTGGACGGTCTCGACGTCGTCGAGCGCGAGCAGCGAGCCCTCGACCTCGCGCGCCGCCTCGTCCTGCGCGGCGAGCGTCGTGCCGGGCTCGAACGACTGCGTGACGGTCAGCGTGTCCTGCCCGGAGTCGCCGATGAAGTTCGTCTCCAGACGCGGGACCAGCGCGAGCGTGCCGCCGAGGACGGCGACCGCGACCAGCAGCGTGATCACCGGGTGGCGCAGCGACGCGGCGAGCGTCGGGACGTAGGCGCGCTGCCAGACCCCGCGGCGCTCCTTCTCCTCGGCCTGCGCCCGGACCTCGGCCGCGTCGGCGACGCTCCCTGTCGGGGCCTTGATGAACCAGTACGCGAGCACGGGGACGATGCTCAGCGCGACGAGCAGCGACGCGCCCATCGCGATCGCGACGGTGAGCGCGAACGGCCGGAACAGCTCGCCGACCATGCCGCCGACCAGCGCGATCGGCAGGAACACCGCGACCGTCGACACCGTGGAGGCGGTGATCGCGCCGCCGACCTCGCGCACCGCCGTGAGGATCGCCTCGCGCTTGCCCTCCCCGTAGGAGAGGTGTCGTTTGATGTTCTCGATGACGACGATCGAGTCGTCGACGACGCGGCCGATCGCGATCGTCATCGCGCCGAGCGTGAGGATGTTGAGCGTGTAGCCGGTGACGTTCATGACGACGAACGTGACGAGCAGCGACAGCGGGATCGAGATCGCGGACACGAGCGTCGAGCGCAGCGACGCGAGGAACAGCAGGATCACGATCACGGCGAACAGCAGGCCGAGCAGGCCCTCCGTCGCGAGCCCCTCGATGGACTCCTCGATGAACGGCGCCTGGTCGAACACGACGGCGACGCGCACGCCGTCGGCGTCGAGCTGCTCGGCGAGGTCGTCCAGCACGTCCTGCACCGCGTGCGACACCTCGACGGTGTTGCCCGCGGGCGTCTTCGTGACGGCGACACCCAGCGACGGCGCACCGTCGAGGCGCGAGTACGACGTCGGCGCGGCCGGCCCGGCCTCGACGGTCGCGATGTCGCCGAGCGCCACGACGTCGCCCGTCGGGCTGCTGAGCGGGAGCGCGGCCAGGTCCTCGACGGTCGTGATCGGCGAGCCGATCTGCACGCTCAGCTCGGTGTCGCCGTCCGCGACGGTGCCCGCGGGGATCACCACGCCGTTGTCCTGCAGCACGGTCGTCACCTGGGCCGGCGAGAGCCCGGCCGCCGCCGTCGCCGCGACGTCGAGGTCGACCAGCACCTCCTGGTCCGCGATGCCCGAGACCGCGACGCTGCGCACGTCGGCGACCTGCTCGAGCCGCGGCTGCAGGACGTCCGTGACGAACGCCGCGAGGTCGTCCTGCGACGACCCGCCCGACACCGCGAGCTGGATGACCGGCAGGTCGTCGATCGACCCCGTGACGACCTGCGGCTCCACCGCGGACGGGAGCTGGCGCTGGATGCGGTTGACCGCGCTCGCGAGCTGCTGGCTCGCGAGGTCCATGTCGGTGCCGTAGGTGAACTCGACGGTCGTGACGGACAGGCCGGTCGACGACGTCGACGTGACCTCCTCGACCTTGTCGACGCCCTTCGCCGCCGCCTCGACCGGCACGGTGACCTGGTTCTCGACGATCTGCGGCGCCGACCCCGGGTACACGCCGAGGACGACGGCGGTCGGGATCTGCAACGACGGGATGAGCTCCTGACGCAGCGACCCGAGGCTCACCACCCCGAACACCGCGACGGCGACGGTCATCAGCGCGACGACGGCGCGGTTCGCGAGCGACAGCCTGGCCAGACGGTCCACGGGGCTTCCTCCCGGGTCGTGCGGGCGCACGCCGGGGACGTCGGCGCGCGGGATCTGGTCCGCACCCTAGGCGCGGCCCGCCTCCCCAACGAACGACACCGGCGACGAGTTGCCGTGACCTGCGGCACGCACCAGCCTGGGCGCGTGGACGACGAGCGCACCGTGCTGCACCGCTACCTCCAGAGCGCGCGCGACGCGCTGGTCTGGAAGCTCGACGGGCTCGACGAGCGCGAGGTACGCCTCCCCCGCACCCCGACGGGCACCAACCTGCTCGGCCTCGTGAAGCACGCCGCGGGCGTCGAGATCGGCTACTTCGGCGAGACGTTCGACCGCGACTTCCCGGGCCTGGCCGAGCTGGCCTGGTACCTCGACGAGGCGACGCCCAACCTCGACATGTACGCCACGGCCGACGAGTCGGTCGACGAGATCGTCGGCCTGTACCGCCGCGTGTGGGCCTTCGCCGACGAGCTGGTCCTGTCCGCGCCGCTCGACACGCCGGGCCGCGTCGCGTGGTGGCCCGAGCACCGCAACCCCGTGTCGCTGCGGCTCGTGGTCGTGCACGTGACGAGCGACCTCGCGCGGCACGCCGGGCACGCCGACATCCTGCGCGAGCAGGCCGACGGGGCCGCGGGCCTGCGCGTCGACAACAGCAACCTGCCCGGGATGACGGCCGACGAGTGGGCGGCCTACGTCGCGGAGCTCGAGCGCATCGCGGACGCCGCGGGTCGCTGACGACCTGGCGCGACGCCGAGCGCCGCGGTCGGGTGGCCGGGCGCGACGCCGAGCGCCGCGGTCGGGCGGCCGGTCAGGAGTCGGAGCCGGTGCCCGCCGCGGCGACGAGCGTCCGGACCGACGACTCGACCTGCACGGGCGTCCGCCCGAACGGACGGCCCCACGTGACGAGCCGGTCGACGTACCGCCCGTAGTCGTCGGGGTGACCGTCGCGCAGCGGCAGGTCCGCGTCCCGCGCGAGCCACCCCCGGACGTCGTCGTCAAGCACGGGCACCGCGTGCGGCGCGTAGGGGTCGCGGCGCGCCGACGCGAAGTGCAGCCACGCCGTCAGGCCCGCCGGCGCGAGCCCGTGCAGCCGGTGCTCCACGATCCGCCGGTGCGCCGACCGGGCGGCGTCACCCGCCACGCCGCCGTGCCCGGCGGGCGTCGAGCGCACCGCGGACCCCGTCGCGGCGGACGCCGCGCCCGCCGTGGGCGCAGTCGCGGCGCGCACGCTCGCGGTGGGCGCGGTCACGTCGCGGGCCGTCCCGACGGCGTCCTCGAGCGCGGCGACGACCTCCGGCTGCACCGCGGTCGGCCGACGACGGCCTCCGAGGACGGTCGCGGTGCGGTACGGGCCGTCGTTCGCCGGTCCGTACGCCCAGACCATCGCCGCGACGAACGCGGGCACCGTCCTGCCGCGCTCGAGCTCCTCGTGCACCAGTGCGGCGGCGTCCTGACGGTCGACCTCGTGGTCGACGTCGGGCAGCCGGAAGTCCGGGCCCATCCGGTCGGCCCACTGCTGCCAGTGCGCACGGCGCCACCGGACGGGCGGCGCGGGCGTGAACGGCGTCGTGAGCAGGGCGTGGAGCGACACGGGGACGGTCGTCATGGGGGCATCGTGGCACCGTCACGGCCTCGCGTGACCAGTCCTGGGTCCCGATGTCCGCCTGAGGGACGACGGGATGGAGAACGTTGTCACCCGCGCGACTGATTCTTGCCGCTTCCGCCGGGTTCCGACCGGCCGGCCGGCGGCTCGGCGGCTTGGCGGCTCGGCGGCTTGGCGGCTCGGGGACGCAGCGGCTCAGGGGCTCGGCGGCGCAGGGGCTCGGCGGCTCAGCGGCTCGGCGGCTCGGCGGCTCAGTAGCTCAGTGGCTCAGGAGACGCAGCCCGACGACCCGCGGCGTGCACCCGCCCGCGACGGCCCGGACGCGCACGGTCCGCCGCGCACGGTCGAGCGTGCCCACGGTCGGGCCGAGGTCGAGGTCGACGTGGCGCAGCCCCGCACCGGCCGCGGCGGTGACCGTCCCGACGACGGTGCCGTCGACCACCACGTCCGCCGCACCGTCGACGTCGCCACCGCGGTAGGCCACGCGCAGCAGGCCGGCCGCCGACGCCGGGTCGGCGAGCGTGTAGCCGAACCACCCGTCGGCGGCCCGCCACCGCACGCCGTCGGTCGCGCCGGTCCACGTGCCGTCGCCGGCGAACGCGTGCTCGACCTCGGGCTGCTGCCGGCCGCACGCGACGTCGTCGACCGTGCGGGCGGCGAGCGCCAGGTCGTCGGACTCCGCGGCGGCGAGCGCGGCGCGCCGCTCCCCCGTCGTCCCCGGCACGGTGAGCGGGAAGTAGAGCGTGTAGCGCGCGTCGTGGAGCGCGTGGAACGGCTCGAGCGTGAGCGGTCCGCGGTCGGTGCCGAGGCGGAACGTCATGCCGTCGAGCGGGCCGTGCACCTGGTCGGAACCGTCGGCGTGCGACGCGACCACGGGCGTGCCCGCGAGCGCGTGCAGCGGTCCGGACGCGACGTGACCCATGCGGGAGTCGTCGGCGCGCAGGCCGGGCAGGTCGTCCGAGCCGCCGCGCGCGGCCAGGACGACGGCCCCGTACCGGAAGGCGACCCAGTCGGAGCCGTCGGGCAGCCGCTCGGCCTCGACGCGCGCGGCGAGCCGCCACGAGAGCACGTCGCCGTCATGCCACGTCCGGCGCACCGCGACGTACGGCCCGGGTCCGGGCGCGACGGGCACGGGCACGCCGCCGACCGCGAGGTCGAGGTCGCCCACCGCCCAGGACGGGCGGCGTACGTGCACCGTGAAGGTCTGCGCCGCGGGGAGGTCGAGCCGGAGCGTCACCTCCCCGCCGGTCGACAGGTCGGGGAGGTCGCTCGTCAGCGTCACGACGGCGCCGCGTGCGGCCCACGTGGCCCGGACGGGGACGACGACGTTGACGAGCAGGTCGTCGCCCTCGTCGCGGGCGGTGGCGGGCTGCGTGCCGAGCGCGAGCTCGCCGAGCCGGGCGTACGTCTCGAGCCCTGTGCCGACGCAGCACCAGAACCCCACCTCGGCCTGCGAGTAGACGCGGTAGTGGTCGGGCCGTGCGGACGTGAAGTACACGAACCCGCCGTCGGGGTGCTGCGCGGACAGGACGTGGTTGACGAGCGCGCGCTCGGCGAAGTCGAGCAGCGCGGGGTCGAGGTCCGTGCGCAGGAGCCGTCGGACGAGCTCGAGCATGTTCGCGGTGTTGCACGACTCCGGCCCCTCGGGCGACGTGAGCGCGCCGCGGAAGTCGTCGACGGGGTGGAAGTGCTCGGACACCGAGTCGCCGCCGAAGACGAGCGACCGCCGCCGCACGACGGTGTCGGCGAACGCCCGCGCGGCACGGTCCCAGCCGCCGTCGGGGTCGGACTCCGCGAGCGCGGCCCAGCCGACGACCTTCGCGATCTGCGTGTTGGCGTGCAGCCCGTCGAGCTCGTCGCGGCCGTCGAGCAGCGGGTCGAGGAGCGTGCGGTCGGCGAACCGGACCGCCATGGCCCGCAGGTCGGACCGCCCGGTGAGGTCGGCGAGGTCGGCGAAGGCCTCGCACATGCCGCCGAACTCGGTGCGCAGCATCGCGGCAAACTGGTCGTCGTCGAGGCGGGCCGCGAGCGGCAGCCACCAGTCCGCGAACCGCACGGCGACGTCGCGTGCACGCGACGCGGTCGGTGCGGGCGCGTACCGGGCGGCGTCGACCAGCCCGGCCACGGTCTTGTGCAGGTTGTACCAGGGCACCCACGCGCCGTTGAGGCCGAACGAGTCGGCCGACAGGTCGCCCGCGGCGATCCGCTCGAACAGCGCGACGCCCTGCGGGACGCCCCCGACGTACCCGGTGCCGCGCGCGTCCTGGCACGTGGCGAGGCCGTCGACCAGGTCGGCGGCGAACCGGGCCGCGCGTGCGTCACCCGTCGCGGCCCACAGGAGGCTGGCGGCCGACAGCGCATGACCGCCGACGTGCCCGTCGAGTCCGCTCGACTCCCAGTTCCCGTACGGCTCGGCGACGGGCGGCAGCCCGGCCTCGCGGCGGTAGGGCGCGAGCAGGCGCTGCGGGTCGTGGCGCAGCAGGTACGCGAGGTCGGTCTGCTGCGCGGCGCGGAACGGGCCGTCGAGCAGGCGGACGTCGGACAGCGGGAGGAGATCCACGGGTGCTCCGGGTGCCGGGTCGGTGGGTGGGGTCTCGGGCGGCGGGTGGACGCGGGCGACGGGTCAGGCGGGGTCGAGCGCGAACCAGCGGACGCCGTGCGACGCGACGAGGACGTCGAGCGCACCGTCGAGCCGCACGGCCTCACCGGAGCTCCACAGGTCCGTCGCGCGCCACGGCCGGCGGGCCGCGACGGCGCCCACGACCGAGGCGAGCGGCACGGTGAGCCGGCGCTCCGTCGGCCCGGTCCAGAAGACGGCGACCCAGCGCGTGTCGTCGTCGCCGGACGCGGCGGTCCAGACCACGAGCTCGCCGTCGTCGACGGGCTCACGGACGATCTCGCGGTTCTCGGTGCTGCGGGCCAGCACGGTCGCGAGCGCGGGGTTGGCGAGCAGGTCGAGCGTCGCGTCGTGGGTCTCAGGCAGGTGGCCGCCGACCATGAGCGGTGAGCGGCCCATGACCCAGAGGGTCAGGAGCGTGCGCTGCTCGTCGGGCGTGAGGCGGCTGTCGCGCGGCTCGCCGCGCTCGGCCCGCACCCCGATCCGCCCGAGCGGCAGCATGTCCGCGTCGGCCCACCCGCCGGGCCGCTGGTACGGAGCCCACCGGGCGAGGCGCGCGAGCTGGGCGTGCACGTCCTCCCACCGGTCCCAGAGGTCGTCGCTGATGCGCCACATCTGGGCGTGCTCGCGCAGGTGGCCGAGGTGGGTGGTCGACAGGTGCGTCCCGGGCGACAGCGACAGCACGATCTCGCGCCCGCTGCGCGTGATCGCCCGGGCGACGGCCTCGACGTCGCGGTCGTGGTACGGCGCGAGCATGTCGTCGACCTTGAGGAAGTCGACGCCCCAGTCGGCGAGCTGGCCGATCAGCGCGTCGTACCAGGCCTGCGCGCCCGGGTGGTCGTGGTCGACGCCGACGTTGTCCGGGTTCCACGCGCACGCGTCGTCCGGGGCGGCGACGTCACGCGCGCTCCACGTCGTCCCGAGGATCGGCAGGTCGCGCTCGACGGCCAGGCGCGGGATGCCGCGCATGAGGTGCACGCCGAACTTCAGGCCCATGCCGTGCACGGCGTCGGCGAGCGGGGCGAACCCCGCGCCGCCCGCGGCCGACGGGAACCGGTTCGGGGCGGGCAGCTGGCGGCCGTGGTCGTCGAGCACGAGCGGGGCGCCGTCGTTGTAGCCGTGCGCGCGAGCGGTCGGGTCGTACCAGGCGATGTCGACGACGACCGTGTCCCAGCCCGCCGGGAGCAGCCGGTCCCGCAGCACCGTCGCGTTCGCGAGCACCTCGTCCTCCGTGACGGTCGTGCCGAAGCAGTCCCAGCTGTTCCACCCCATCGGGGGCGTGGCGGCGAGCCGTACGGTGCGGCGCTCGCGTCGGGAGGTGGGGACGTCGGGGTCGACGGTGGTCACGGCGGCTCCTCTCGGCACCCCGTCGGCGGTGACCGGGGTGGGCTGCGCACCACCGTACGACACATTTCCAACGTTGTAGAGCGCGCCCGCGCTCGTGGGACGGCACGGGTGCGGCGGCTAGGCTCGCCGCGTGACGCCCGGGATCCACGCCGTCGGCCTGGTGCTCCGCCAGCCGACCCGGCTGCTGGGGCTCGAGGCCTTCTCCATGCAGCTCATCGCCGGCATCGAGGAGTCGATCTCCGCCGAGGGCCGCTCGCTGCTGCTGCACATCGTCGGCTCGCTCGACGCCGAGCTCGCGACCTACCGACGGTGGGCCGAGCAGCACCAGGTCGAGGCCGTCGTGCTGCACAACCTCACCGTCGACGACCCGCGCCTCGACGCGCTCGCGGCGCTGGGCGTGCCCGCCGTCGTCGTCGGCGGCCCGTCGCGCGACCTGCCCGTCGCGAACGTGTTCGTCGACAACGCCGCCGAGGCGCACGAGGCCGTCGACCACCTCGTCGCGCTCGGCCACCGGCGCCTCGCGCGCGTCACCGGCCCGCACGACCTCGCGCACACCCGCACGCGCACCGACGCGTTCGTCGAGCGCTGCGCCGCGCTCGGCGTCGACGGCACGGTCGTCGAGGGCGACTACGGCGAGGCGTCCGGCGCCGCCGCGACGCGCGACCTGCTGGCGCGCGACCCACGGCCCACCGCGATCGTGTTCGACAACGACGTCATGGCCGTCGCCGCGCTCGACGTCGCACGCGAGGCCGGCCTGCGCGTACCCGCGGACCTCTCGCTGCTCGCGTGGGACGACTCGCCGCTCGCGCGGCACGCCGCACCGCCGCTGTCCGCGATGGCGTTCGACGTGCACGCGCTGGGCGTCCAGGTCGGCGACTGCGTGCTCAACGTCGTCGCCGCCGGGCCGGTCCGCTCCTACACGGTGCCGCCGGCCCACCTGGTCACCCGCAGCTCGACCGCACCGGCCCCGTCGTCCTGAGGCCGGTCACGTCGCGGTGACCGCCGCGCGGCGGACGGCACCCGGTGCCCGGCCCGTCTCCCGGCGGTACGCGCGGCTGAACGCGGCCTCCGAGTCGTAGCCCGTCGCCGTCGCCGCGCGCGCGACGGGCTCCCCCGCGGCGAGCAGGTCGGTCGCGACGTGCATGCGCCACGACGTCACGTACTGCATGGCCGGCACGCCGACGACCTCGGTGAACCGCGCCGCGAACGCGGAGCGCGACATCGTCGCCTCGCGCGCGAGCGCCTCGACGGTCCACGGGCGGGCCGGGTCGCGATGGACGGCCGCGACGGCGACGCCCACGTGCGGGTCGCGCAGCGCGCCGAGCCATCCCGTCGTCGCGGACTGCGCGTCGACCCACGCGCGGATCGCCTGGATGACCAGGATGTCGGCGAGCCGGGTCGTGACGGCCTCGCCGCCGGGCCGGGTGCGCGTGAGCTCGTCGGCCATGAGGCCCAGCGTCCCGGCGATCCACGGCGCCGCGCCGTCGTCGGCGGGCACGTGCACGACGGGCGGCAGGAGCTCGAGGAGCAGGCGCGACGCCGGGCCGTCCACGGACAGCACGCCGCACACCAGGTCGGTGCGCGGGCCGCCGCCGTCGTACCGCAGCACCGAGTAGTGGTCGCTCACGTAGTCCTGCGGGAGCTCGTCGACGCGGCCCATCGACGGCACGCCGGGTGCGCTGCGCAGGACGTGCCCGCGGCCGTGCGGTACGAGCGCGAGGTCCCCCGCCCGCAACCGCACGGGTGGGACGCCGTCGACCTCGACCCAGCACTCGCCCTCGGCGACGACGTGGAAGCTCACGCACTCGCCGAACGCGGGCATGTCGACGGCCCACGGGCCGGTGGCCTCGGTGTGGCAGTAGAAGAAGCCGGTGACGCGCAGCCGGTGCAGGGCCTCGCCGACCGGGTCGACGGAGCCCCACGGGACCTCGGGGGCGAGCGCGCTCATCGGGCACCTCCGACGCTGGACGATCTGTCATGTTCCGGCGACTCACGAGCATAGACCGTCCAGCGCCCCGAGCGGTGTGCTGGGAGCACCACGGAGCAGCACCCGCCGCTCCCCCACCGAAGGAGCCCAACATGAAGGTCCTCGTCGTCGGAGCCACCGGAGGGTCCGGCCGCGCCGCGGTCGCCGAGCTCGTCCGCCGTGGCCACGAGGTCACCGCCCTGTCCCGCCACGCCGCCGCGCTCACCGGTCCGCACGTCCGCGGCGTCGACGGCGACGCGACCGACCCCGCCACGGTCGACGCGCTCGTCGCCGGGCAGGACGCCGTCGTCGTCACGCTCGGCATCAGCGAGAACCCGCTCCGGGTCCGCCTGCGCGGCCCTGCCGGCACCCCCATCGACGTCCGCTCGCGCGGCACCCGCAACGTCGTCGCGTCGATGCGCCGGCACGGGGTCCGCCGGATCGTCGTGCAGTCGTCGTACGGCGTCGGCACCACGCGCGACCGGCTGCCGTTCTCCGCGAAGCTGTTCTTCGGGCTGCTCATCGCACCGCAGATCGCCGACGAGGAGCGGACGTCCGCCGAGCTGCGCGCGACCGAGCTCGACTGGGTCGAGGTGCAGCCCGTCTACCTGTCGGACGACGACATCCCCCACCCCGCCTTCACGACGACGAACGGCGACGTCAAGGGCATGAAGGTGTCGCGCGGGCAGGTCGGGCGCGTGCTCGCCGACGCGGTCGAGCGCGACGACCTCGCACGCCGGTCGATCGCCGTCTCGCAGGACACCGACGCCGTCCCGGGCGGGCGTCGAGCACGCGCGGGCGCCGCCGCCTGACCGGCCCGGTCGCGCGGCACGCAGGCCGGGGTCACGGCGGACGCTGACCCCGGCCTCAGCCGTCGCACAGCGTGCGCCCAGCAGGCCACGGCTGACTGGTCACCACGCCCGACCAGTCAGGAGCCACCGCATGTCCCCCACCGTCCTCTACGCCGCCGACCTCGTCGCGGTCCTCGTGCTCACGTTCGCCCTCTACCTGCCCCGGCACCGGCGCCGCGACCTCGCGGTCGCCTACCTCGGCGTCAACGTCGGCGTGCTGGCCGTCGCGGCGACGCTCGCGAGCAGCACGGTCGGCGCCGGCCTCGGCCTCGGGCTGTTCGGCGTCCTGTCGATCATCCGGCTCCGCTCCGCCGAGCTCAGCCAGACCGAGGTCGCCTACTACTTCGCGTCGCTCGCCCTCGGCCTCATCGGCGGGCTCGCGGCGGCGCCCGTCGGGATCGCGCTCATGGCGGTCGTCGTGCTGGTCCTCGCGATCGCCGACAGCCCCCGGCTGCTCAGCCGGTACCGGCAGCAGACCGTCGTCGTCGACCGCGCCGTCGCGGACGAGACCGCGCTCGTCGCGCACCTCGAGCAGCTGCTCGGCGGGCGCGTGCGGCGCGTGTCGGTGCAGCGGCTGGACCTCGTCAACGACACGACCTGGGTGGACGTGCGGTACGACGCCGACCCGCGCGGCACGGTCGTCCCCACCGCGCGGCGGGCCGACCCGGTCGCCGCGACCCCGCGGCCGGACGAGGCCGACCGGTGGGCGGTGGCGCAGCGATGACCCCCGACGTCCTGCACCGGCTCACGCCCGTCACGCTCGACGAGCTGCTCGCGGACGCCGCGCTCCAGACCCGCGTCGACCGCAAGTACGTGCTGCCCGTGAGCGCGCTGGACCTGCTGCTCGACGAGCTCGACCCCGCGACCCGGGTCCTCGAGATCGACGGCCGACGCACGTCCGCCTACCGGTCGGTGTACTTCGACACCCCCGCGCTGAGCAGCTACCTGGGCGCCGCACGCCGTCGCCGCCGGCGGTTCAAGGTCCGCACCCGCACCTACGTCGACGACGGCGCGTGCTGGGTCGAGGTCAAGACCCGCGGCCCGCGCGGCACGACCGTCAAGGACCGCCGGCCGCACACCGGCCCGGCCGCGCTCGACGACGCGGCCTGCTCGTTCGCGGCGGCGGCGCTCGGCGACGAGCGGTCGGCGACGCTCGACGGCCCGCTGCTGCCGACGCTCGTCACGACGTACGACCGGGTGACGCTGCACGTGCCGGGTGCGTCAGGTGCTCGGGACGTCCACGTGCCTCGCGACGCCGACGCACCACGCGCGGCCGCGGGCGGTGCGCCGGGTGCGGGACCGTCCCGCGCGTCGGTCGGCGGGCCGGCCGAAGTCGGTGCCGCACGCCCGACCGCGACCTGGCGCTCCGGCACCGCCGCGTCGCGGACGACCGTCGACACCGGGCTCGTCTGGACCGACCCGTCGACGGGCCGCTCGCTCCCCCTGCGCGGCCTCGCGATCGTCGAGACCAAGACCGGCTCGACGCCGTCCTCGACCGACCGGCTGCTCTGGCGGCACGGCCACCGGCCCGTGCGCGTCTCGAAGTACGGCACCGGCCTGGCCGTCCTGCACCCCGACCTCCCCGCCACGCCGTGGCGCCGCGTGCTGGACCAGCACGTCGCCGCGGCGACCCGCTGACCTCCCACCACCCACCCGATCGGAGCACCACCGTGCGACACCACCGCGGGCGCCTCGTCGCCCCCACCGCCCTGCTCGCCGGCCTCGTGGCCGCGACCCTCGTCGGCTGCTCGGCGGCCGACGCCGCCTCGAGCTCGTCCGGCACCTCGGCCGGCACCGCGACCGCGACGGCCACCGACGCGGACGTGACCGTCGAGAGCACGCTCGCCGACAACACCGCCTGGCACGAGACCACGGCGACCGACGACACGTCGTCCGCGACGACGATCACCCTGGACGGCACGACGGTCACGGTCGACGGCGACGGCGCGACGGTCGACGGATCGACCGTCACCGTGACCGCCGCCGGCACGTACGCCGTCTCCGGCACCCTCACCGACGGGTCGCTCGTCGTGGACAGCCCCGACGACGGGACGGTCGTCCTCGTCCTCGACGGCGCCGACCTCACGAGCTCGACGACGTCCCCGCTCCAGGTCACGGACGCCGGCGACGTGGTCGTCGTGCTCGCCGACGGGTCGACCAACCACCTGGCCGACGCGACGACGTACGTGTACCCGGACGCCGGCACCGACGAGCCGAACGCGGCCCTGTTCAGCACCGCGGACCTCACGATCACGGGCAGCGGGACGCTCGACGTCGAGGGCCGCTCGAACGACGGGATCGCGAGCAAGGACGGCCTCGTGGTCGAGTCCGGGACGATCACGGTCGACGCCGTCGACGACGGGATCCGCGGCAAGGACTACCTCGTCGTGCAGGACGGCACGCTCGACGTGACGGCCGGCGGCGACGCGCTGAAGTCCGACGAGGCCGACGACGCCGCGCTCGGCTACGTCGCGGTCCTCGGCGGCGACCTCACCCTGGTCTCCGGCGACGACGGCGTCACCGCCGCGACCGACGTCGTGCTCGCCGACGGGACGGTGACGCTCACCGCGGGCGGCGGGCACGACGCGACCGTCGCCGACGACGCCTCCCCGAAGGGACTGGTCGGCGACGTGTCCGTCGTCGTCGGCGGCGGCACGCTGCGCGTCGACGCGGCCGACGACGCCGTGCACTCCGACGGTGTCGTCGCGGTCACCGACGGCGACGTCACGCTCGCGACGGGCGACGACGGCATCCACGCCGAGGGCGCGCTGCGCGTCGCGGGCGGCACGCTCGACGTGGCGACGGCGGTCGAAGGGCTGGAGGCGCCGGTCATCACCGTCGCGGGCGGCGACACCTCCCTGACGACGAGCGACGACGGCGTCAACGCGACGGCGGGCTCGACGACGACCGACGCCGCGGACGCGGCCGATGGTGCGGGCACCGCGGCAGGCTCGGGCACGGCGGCGGGCTCCGACCCGGCGGCCGGCTCCGACCCGGCGGCCGACGGCACCGGCACCGACCCGCGCGCGGGCGGCATGCCCGGCGGCGGCGAGTTCTCCGCCCAGGACGGCGTCCTGCTGGAGATCACGGGCGGCACGCTCGTGGTCGACGCCGAGGGCGACGGCCTCGACTCCAACGGCTCGATCACGATGAGCGGCGGGACGGTCGTCGTCGCGGGCCCGACGAGCTCGGGCAACGGCGCGCTCGACTACAACGGCACGTTCGAGATCAGCGGCGGCGAGCTCCTGGCCGTCGGCGCGTCGGGCATGGCGCAGACCCCGTCGGACGGCTCCCCGCAGTCGTTCGTCGGCCTCACGCTCGACGGCACGCAGCAGGCCGGCACGGTCGTGCACGTCGCCGCGGAGGACGGCACGGTCCTCGCGTCCTTCACGGCGCCGAAGTCGTTCTCCTCGGTCGTCTACTCGTCAGCCGACGTCACCGACGGCGCGACGTACACGGCGCTCGTCGGCGGCGCGACGGGCACGCCGGACACGACGGGCCTGTCCCACGACGGCGACGCGTCGTCGGCGACGACGTCCGCCACGGCCACGGCGGGCGAGGCCCAGGCCGGCATGGGCGGCGGCCCCGGAGGCGGCCAGGGCGGACGCCCGTCCCGCCCCTGACACCCCCCTCCCCGCGCGAGATCGACATGGTGGCCGTCCCGAGCTGTCGGACGGCCACCATGTCGGTGTCGACGGAGCGACGGAGCCGGGTCAGCGGCGCAGGATGCGGCGGGAGAGCCGGTTGCCCAGGGACTGGGCCAGCTGGACGAGCACGATGATGACGATCACCGTGATCCACACGACCGCGAAGTTCCACCGCTTGTACCCGTAGTCGAGCGCGAACGCGCCGAGCCCGCCGCCGTCGAGCGTCCCGGCGAGCGCGGACATGTCGACGAGCGCGACGAACACGAACGTGAACCCGAGGATCAGCGGACCGAGCGCCTCGGGGACCAGCAGCGTCAGCACGATCCGCCACCGCGAGGCACCCGTCGCGCGGGCCGCCTCGATGACGCCGGGGTCGATGGCGACGAGGTTCTGCTCGACGATCCGGGACACCCCGAACGTCGCCGCGAACGACAGCGGCACGATCATCGCGGTGCTCCCGAGCCGGGTGCCGATCAGCCCGACGGTCACGGGCGCGATGATCATCAGCAGGATGAGGAACGGGATCGGCCGGAACACGTTGACGACGAGGTTGAGCACGCCGAACACCGGCCGGTTGGACAGCAGCCCGCCCCGACGCGTCGTGTAGAGCGCGATGCCGAGAACGAGCCCGAGGACCCCGCCGATGAGCAGCGTCGCGGACACCATGTAGAGCGTCTCGCCCGCGGCCTCCAGCAGCTTGGGGCCGTGGAAGGCGGGGTCGAAGTCCCCGGCAGCGGGGAGGACCGTCGCGGCGGACGGCGACGCGACGGCCGGCAGCCCGGTCGCGAGGGCCGACGTGAGCGCGGTCATCGGACGGCCTCCTCGACGGGCGCGACGGCGCCCAGCTGCGCGACGAGCGCGTCGACGGCCGCGTCGGGCCCGTCGAGCGCGAGCGTGAGCGACCCGAACGACTGGTCCTGCAGGGTGCCGATGCCGCCGTACACGATCTCGAACGCGACGCCCGACGCCCCGGCCGACGCGAGCACCGACCCGAGCCGCGAGCTGTCGGTCATGGTGACGGTGACGATCCGCCCGGTGTGGGTGCGCTGGAGCCGCTCGAGGACGGTGCCGCGCGGCCGGTCGTGCACGACGGTCGACACGAACCGCTGCGTGACGTCCGCCTGCGGGCGCGTGAACACGTCGAACACGCTCCCCTGCTCGGCGACGCGCCCGTCCTCCAGGACGGCGACGCGGTCGGCGATGGACCGCACGACCTCGAGCTCGTGCGTGATGACGACGATCGTCACGCCGAGCTCGCGGTTGACCTTCTGCAGCAGGTGCAGGACGTCCTGCGTGGTCTGCGGGTCGAGCGCGCTGGTCGACTCGTCGGCGAGCAGGATCTTGGGCTGCGCCGCGAGCGCCCGTGCGATGCCGACGCGCTGCTTCTGCCCGCCGGACAGCTGGTCCGGGTAGGAGTGCGCGCGGTCGAGCAGGCCGACGAAGTCGAGCAGCTCGGCGATGCGCCGGTCGCGGTCGGCCTTGGGCCAGCCGGCGACCTTGAGCGGGAAGGCGACGTTCCCGGCGACGGTGCGCGACGAGAACAGGTTGAACTGCTGGAAGATCATGCCGATGTCGCGGCGCTTGCGCTCGAGCGCGCGCTCGGACAGCGACGCGACGTCGTCGCCGTCGACGACCAGCTGCCCCGACGTGACGCGCTCGAGGCCGTTGATGAGCCGCACGAGCGTGCTCTTGCCGGCGCCGGAGTAGCCGATGACGCCGAAGATCTCGCCCTGCTCGACGGCGAGGTCGACGCCGTCGACGGCGCGGATCGGCCCGTTCGGGCCGTCGAACACCTTGGTGACGTCGCGGAACTCGATGATGGGGGTCACGTGGGGGGACCTTTCACGGAAGGACGACGGCCGCGCGGCCCGGTCCCCGGGGGTGGTGGGGACCGGACCGCGCGGACGGCTCAGCCAGCGGCCTTGAGGTTCTCCTGCGTCTGCGCCAGGACGTCCTGGAGCTTCGCGGCGTCGTAGCCCTCGACGATCGTGGCGGTGCCGCCCGACGACTCGACGACCGACTCGAGCACCTTCGGGTCGTGGTACAGCTCGACGATCTTCTGGTACGTCGGGTTGTCCACGTCGTCCGGGCGGGCGGCGATGATGTTGATGTACGGCTGCGCCCCGGCCGAGCTCGGGTCGTCCGCGAAGACGTAGCTGTCGAGGTCGAAGCCCGCGTCCGTCGCGAAGTTGTTGTTGACGATCACGCCCGCGACGTCGGGGTCGCCGATGAGGCCCGCGGTCTGCGACGCCTCGACAGGGCGCACGACGACGGTCGACGCGTCGGTGTCGACGTCGTCCGGCGTCGGGACCTTCGGCTCGCCGGTGAACTCGATCAGGCCGGCCTCCTCGAGCACGAACAGCGCGCGCGCCTGGTTGGTCGCGTCGTTGGGGATCGCGACCTGCTCGCCCTTCGTGAACTCGGAGACGTCCGTGTGCTTCTGCGAGTACAGCGGCAGCGGGACGATCAGCGTCGAGCCGATGGGCTGCAGGTCGTCGCCGGTGTTGTTGTTGTGGTCGGCCAGATACAGGATGTGCTGGAACGCGTTGAGGTCGATCTCGTCCTCGGTGAGCGCCGGGTTCGGCTGCGTGTACTCGGAGAAGCCGACGATCTCGAGGTCGATGCCCTCCTCCGCGGCGAGGTCCTTGAGGATCTCCCAGTGCGGCTGGCCGACGTCGGTCGTGCCGAGGCGGACGACGGTCGCGCCGTCACCGGCGGCGGAGTCGTCGGCGTCGGGACGCGTGAACGCGAAGACGAGCGCGCCGACGAGCACGACGACGGCGACGACCGCGCCGACGACGAGACCGGTGCGGCGCTTGCCGCCGTTCTTCGCCGGGAGGACGGGGACGTTCTCGGACATGGGGTGTCTCCTTGCGGTGTGCCCGACGGATCCGGGCGGGTCAGGGACAGGCGTCGTGGGACGCCGGCCGCGTGGCCGTGGGCCGGTGCGGCGGTGGGACGAGGACGGCGGGAAGCCGTCGGTCGAGGCGCGCGGCGTCGTGCGCCGGGCGGCTCAGGTGCGGCGGTGGCGGCGCTGTGCCGGTGTCAGACCAGCTGGCCGTGGGTCGCCGGACACGCGGGCATGCGACACATGACGGCCGTGGCGGCGGTCATGGTGCGGGCCTCGCGGGTGTCCATCGATCGACCTCTTCCTCGCGCGCCGGCGACGGTGTGCCGGGCAGTGGCGTCAGTGAAGCGAACCTGCTGGACACGTGTCAAATTCCGACCGGTAACGTCGGGATAAGTCTCGCGGGCGGCGCCGACGGGCCGGGCGACGAGCGCGCGGGCGACGGGCTGCGGGGTCATGCGTCCTCCTCGGGCGCCAGGGCGCCGGTCGACTTGTGGGCGCCGCCGTGACGCACCACCGGTTCTCGCCCCGGGGCACCCCGCTCGATCAGGAGGGTTGCCGTGCAGCCAGCCGGGTACTTGACGCTGCAGCTCGTGAACCAGGGCCCAGGATAGTCGACGGGCCGCTTCGTCTCGACGAGACGCTGGTCACGGCGGTCGGCACCAGCGCCGTCTCGGACCTCTGCGACACCTCCAGGCTGAGCAGAACCGCAGACAGGTCCGCGTGCGCCGCAGCGCCCGGACGCGCTGAGGCCCCCGACGCGGCGTGCGCGTCGGGGGCCTCGTGAGCACACGGGCCTGAGGCCGGGCGCCCGGGTCAGGCGTCGGCGGACGGCTCGTCCGTGGACGGTGCCGCACCCTCCCCCGCGAGCAGCAGGTAGAGGTCACGACGGGCTCGGTCGAGCACGGCGACCGCGGCGGTCGCCTGCTCGGGCGTGCCGGTGCGCGCCACCTGGACGGCGGCCGCGGACAGCGCCTCGACCGCGGGCCGCAGCGCCTTGCCCGGGTGGACGGGCCGCTCGGCCGCGTCGAGCCACGGGGTGCCGAGCGCCTCGCGGTTCTGCTCGACGTAGCCCGCGCCCGCCTCGGTCAGCCGGGCCAGGCGTCGCCCGCCCTCGGCGGACAGCGTGACGAGACCCTCGTCCTCGAGCATCGCGAGCGCCGGGTAGACGGCGCCCGGGCTCGGCCGCCAGCGACCCTCGGACCGCTCGCCGATCTCCTGGATGAGCTGGTAGCCGTGCATGGGCTGCTCGGTGAGCAGCAGGAGGACGGCCGCGCGGATGTCGCCGCGACCGGCCCGCCCGCCGCGGCGTCCGCCGTGGCGCGGGTGGGGGCCGCCGTGGTGGCCGCCGAAGCCGCGGCCGCCGCGCGGTCCGGGACCGCCGGGGCCGAAGCCGGGACCGAAGCCCGGGCCGAACCCGGGACCGAACGGCGGGCCGGACGGGCGCCCGCCCGCGTCCTCCTCGAACGCGTCGGGGCCGGCGGGGTGGTGGTGGAAGTGGTGGTGTCGCATGGACGAGCTCCTCGGGATCGTGGGGGCCGGCGGGGATGCGGGGCACGGCTCGACCGGGTGTCCCGGGAGGGGTGCAGCGCGATGCCGACGTCGTGAACGATATATCGTTGATACATCGTTCGCAAGACCCGGCGCGACGATCAGGTCCCACCGAGTGGCGACCAGAACGACCAGGGCTCCCCCTCCGGCCCGATCGCCCCGTACTCGCGCACCCCGTACGGCTGGTCCGTCGGCGGGTACGTCACCGTGCCGCCGCGTGCGACGACCGCCGCGTGGTGGGCGTCCACGTCCCGCACCGTCACGACGAGCATCCCGGTCGCGGCACCGAGCGTCGCGGGCGACACCAGCCGCCACTCCGGCGCCACGCGGTGCAGCATGACGATCCCGTCGGCCGTCCGGACCTCGCCGTGCACGACCGTGCCCGCGTCGTCGCGGTGCACCGGCCCCGGCTCGAGCCCGAAGACCTCGACGAGGTGCCGGTGCGCGGCCTCCAGGTCGGCGTACACGAGGACCGCGACGCGCCGCAGCGGCTCGGTCGACGCGACCGCGGTGTCCTCCAGGAGGGCCAGCAGCCGGCGGCACACGTCCACGTCGCCCGCGACGTCGTCGCCCCGTGCCGCCCCGTCGGCGGCGACGTCGGGACGTGTCGCCGCGAGCCGGTGCAGCAGCCGCTCCATGCGCAGCACCTGGTCCTCCAGCTCGACGAGGTGCGTGCGCAGCGCCCCGTCGAGCGTCCACCCCGGGTCGTCGAGCGCCGCCGCGATGTCGTCGAGCGACACCCCGAACCGCCGCAGCACGCTGATCCGGTACAGCCGCTCGAGGTGCGCCCGCCGGTAGACGCGGTGACCGGCGGCCGTCCGGTCGGGCCGCAGCAGCCCCACGTCGTCGTAGTGGTGCAGCGTGCGGACGGTCAGCCCTGTGAGCGCGGCCAGGTCGCCCACGCGCCAGCCCGCGCCGCCGGTCCCCTCGCCCGGCGCGACGCCGTCGTCCGCCTGCTCGCTCACCCCGCCCGCCTCACGCTCGTCGGGACCCGTCGGCCCGTGTCGCCGCGGTTCAGAGCGGCGAGTGGATCGCCCAGCGGTGACCGAACGGGTCCACGAGCCAGCCGCGCCGCTCGTCGCCCTGGTCCGCGGGCTCGCGGTCGACCGTCGCCCCCGCCGCCACCGCGCGCGCGTACACCGCGTCCACGTCGTCGACCTCCAGCACGACGGCCGCCGTCGCGTGCCCGAGCGTGGCCGGGGCGTAGGCGCCGTAGTCGTGGTACTCGTCGGAGAGGTAGAAGGGCAGGCCGTCGATCGCGAGCGCCGCGAACCCCACGCGCCCGTCGTCCTCCGTGTACCGCTCGCCGCTCTCCGTCGCGCCGAACGCGGTCGCGTAGAAGTCGATCGCCGTCGCGGCGTCGTGCACGGTCAGGTAGGGCACCAGCTGGGTCATCGCATCCTCCCGGGCGGACGTGCCGCGGGCACCGGCGCCCGCACCGCCGACGCTAGGCCCTCACGTCACGTGAGGTGCAAGGGCCCGCTGCCGCTCGTCCCGGCGCCGCAGGACGCCGAGCAGCGCGGGCATGAGGACGACGCCCCCGGCGAGGAGCCACACGAGCCGGACGGCCGGCGGGGCGACGTGCACCCCGGCGAGCGTGACGACGACGAGCGCGGGCGCGCCGATCGCGACCGCCCGCTGCGCGCTCGCCCGCCGCTGGTCAGGGCCGGCGCCGGCCCGGCCGTCCCGCACGGCAAGGGCCACGTGGATGCTCGCCGCGACGAGCGCGTACGTCGCGTAGGCGCCGACGGCGAACCAGCGGTCGCGGTCGGGCACGAGGGCGTGCGGCTCGGCGACGAACGGCGCGAGCGTCGCGGCGACCGCGGCGAGCGCGCACGTCGAGACGAGGTGCGCCGCCCACGCGAGCCGCGGCTCGAGCGACCCCGGTGGCAGGAGCGCGACGCCCGCCGACCCCCACCGCACGGCCACGGCCCACAGGCCGACGAGCAGCGCGAACGCGCCCAGGCCCGCGACGGCGAGCGTCCGGCCCCACTCCGCCTCGCTCGCGCCGTCGATCACCTGGATCAAGGACTCGCCGAGCACGATGAGGACGAACAGGCTCATGCGCTCGCCGAGGTGCGGCACGTCGGCGCCGAGCACCTGGAGCGTCGTCGGCACCTCACGGCGGCCGGGCCCGCGCTCGCCGTCGCGGCCGACGCGTGGACCACCGGGGCGCGGCGCGTCGGGGCGGGCTCCACGCGCGCGTCGCGCGCCCGCGGCACGGTCGCCCGACGGGTGGCCGCGGCGGTCGTGGCGCTCGTCGCGCCTCCGCTGCCACGCCGCGATCGCGCGGTCGAGGCGTGCCTGCGCCGACGCGAGCACCCGCGACCGTGTGCTCGCGAGCAGCACACCGAGGTCCAGCGCGAGCCCGACGGCCCACAGCGCGTAGACGGCGGGGCCCTCGACCCACCACGACACGACCCACGGCAGCACGCCGGCACCGGTCTGGACGAGCGGGAGG
The DNA here is from genome assembly GCF_010119915.1 of Cellulomonas sp. H30R-01. NCBI lineage: Bacteria > Bacillati > Actinomycetota > Actinomycetes > Micrococcales > Cellulomonadaceae > Cellulomonas > Cellulomonas sp. H30R-01. Next base: position 2,325,149 of record NZ_CP048210.1, read on the forward strand.
TCGACGACGACCGACGCCCGGCGCCACGGCCGGGACGCGACGACGCGCCCGACGACGTACGCGACCGCGAACGCGCGCTGGTGCTCGCCCTCGATCCCGGGGACGGCTGCGGTCATGACGCCGAGCGCGAGCATCCCCGCGAGCATCGTGACCGTGCGCGTGGTCTCCCCGGCGATGTCCGCGTAGGTCGTGAAGCACGCCCACACCAGCCAGAACGCCGCGAACGCGAGCACGTAGACGCCGAGGCCGACGCCGGTGCGCTCGTGCGCGAGCAGGTGCGCGAGCGCGCCGATGCCCGCGACGGCGACCAGGTCGAAGAACAGCTCGAGCCACGACGCGTGGCGCTCGACCGCGACGCCGTCGGCGACGGGCGTCGCGCCGCCGGGACCGTCGGCCGGCTCGGTGCTCCCGAGATCTCGGTGACCAGCAGGTGTCATGTCGGCATGCTCCCGCGCCGGGCGCCGTCGCGTCAGCCCGTGCCCGCACGGGGATCGGCGGCCGTCCCGTCGGGTCCCCCGACGGCGACGGGACGGCCGGTCCGGACGTCAGGCGGGCTGGGGCACCGACGACGTGGCGGTGAACCCGGCGGCGCGACGCTCGTCGGCCGCCGACCACAGCGTCGTGCCGACCTCCGCCTGCACGAGCGGCACGACCTCCTCCGCGAACCGGCGCAGCACGTCCTCCTGACGGGACGGCTCGAGCAGGTGGTTCACGGAGACCGACTGCAGGTCGTGCCCGTAGGAGCGGTGGTAGTCGAGGATCTTCTCGGCGACGCGCTCGGGCGACCCGACGAGCGCGGGTCCGCGCTCGACGGCCTCCTCGATCGTGCGGAAGCTCGTCACCTTCCCGACGGCCGCGGGGTCGTGGCGGCGTGCGCCCTGCGCGCGGACGAGCCCCTCGTACAGCGGCCGGTACTGCTCGACGGCCTCCTCGGTGGTGTCGGCGAGGAACAGCCCGCCGGACCCCGAGCCGACGTACGCGTACCGCGGGTGGTGCCCGTGCGCGGCGTACTGCTCGCGGTAGTGGTCGATGAGCACCTGGTAGCTCTCGCGCGGCTGCAGCGCGTTCGCGGAGACGATCGGGTCACCCCACCGGGCGGCGAGCTCGACGGCGAACCGCGACGTGGCCGAGCCGTGCCAGATGCGGAACGGCCCGGAGAACGGCCGCGGGAGCGTCGTGGCGTGCTCGAGCGACGGGCGGTGCCGCCCGACCCACGAGACGTCCTCGCCGGACAGCAGCAGCCGGAGCAGCTCGTAGTTCTCCTCGAGGTACTCGTACTGCCGCGCGATGTCGAGGCCGAGCAGCGGGTACTGCAGCACCTCGTTGCCCTTGCCGATGACGATCTCCAGCCGGCCGCGGCTCAGCTGGTCCACGGTCGCGAGGTCCTCGGCGACGCGCACCGGGTCGAGCAGCGACAGCACGGTGACGCCCGTCGACAGCAGGATGCGGGAGGTGCGGGCGGCGACGGCCCCGAGGATGACGGTCGGCGCGGACGACAGGACGTCGCCCGCGTGCCGCTCCCCCACGGCGAACGAGTCGAACCCCAGGTCCTCCGCGAGGACCGCGTGGTCGATCACGCGCTGCAGCCGGTCGGCCGGTGGGACGGCCTCGCCCGTGACAGGGTGCGGCGGGTTGAAGACGATGTCGAGCAGCTGGAAGCGCATCGCCGGTCCCTCAGGCGGCCTTCGCCGCGGCGGCGTCGCGCTCGGCGACCCCCTCGCGGACGAGCGGGATGACGTAGCGGCCGAAGTCGGCGGCGTCGTGGAGCAGGTCGTAGCCGCGCGCGGAGATCACGCGCACGCCCAGGTCGTAGTACGCGAGCAGCGCCTGCGCCACGGTCTCGGGCGTGCCGACGAGCGCGTTGGAGTTCCCGGCTCCCCCGGTCGCCTTGGCGGTCGCGGTCCACAGCGCGGTGTCGAACCGCTCACCCTGAGCGGCGATCTCGAGGAGGCGCTGCGACCCGGCGTTCTGCGGGGCGTCGATCGCGTGTCGGCGGCTGAGCGTGCCGCCGAGCGCCGCCTTGCGCGCCTCGATGCGGTCGAGGATCGCGTGCGCCTTCTCCCAGGCGAGCTCCTCCGTCGGCGCGATGATCGGCCGGAACGCGGCGTGGATGCGTGGCGGCGTGCTGCGCCCCGCGGCAGCGGCCTCGCGGTGGATGCGCGCGATCTGCTCGGCGGTGCGGTCGAGCGGCTCGCCCCACACCGCGAAGATGTCGGCCTCCGCCGCGCCGACCCGGTACGCGGCGTCCGAGGAGCCGCCGAACGAGACCGTGGGCGTGCGCCCCTCGTACGGCGTGACGTCGAGCACGAAGTCACGGAACTCGTAGAACTCGCCGGTGTGGTCGAACGCCTCGCGGCTGGCCCACGCCTTCTTGACGATCTGGATGTACTCCCGGGTGCGCGCGTACCGCTCGTCCTTGGTGAGCGTGTCGCCCTCGCGCTGCTGCTCGTGGTCGTTGCCGCCCGTGATGAAGTGCACCGACAGCCGCCCCTCGGACAGCTGGTCGAGCGTCGCGAACGACTTCGCGGCGAACGTCGGGTACGACACGTTGGGCCGGTGCGCGAGCAGCAGCTCGATCGTCTCGGTGCGCGCGGCGGCGTGCGCGAGCAGCGCCGAGGGCTCCGGCCCCGACGAGCCGTACGCGAACAGCACGCGGGTCCAGCCGTACTCCTCGTGCGTGCGGACGATCCGCTCGAGGTACTGCCGGTCGAACGGGGCGGTGGTGCGCTCGGACGTCTCGGAGGCGTCGCTCGTGGTGGCGATGCCGAGGAACTCGACGGGCACGGGTCTCTCCTGCTCTCGGGTGGGGCGCGGTGGGTCGGGTCAGGTCGTCGGTGGGCCCGGGGGCGGGCGGCTCGGGCGGACGGGCGGTCAGACGGTCGCGGCGACGGGCTCACGGTCGTCGAGGGCGGCCGGCGTGCTCGCGTTCCACGCCTGTGCGATCAGCTCGAACGACCGCACGCGCGCTGCCGGGTCGTGCACCTCGGTCGTCAGCAGCAGCTCGTCGGCGCCGGTCGCCCGCTGGAGCGCCTCGAGCCGCTCGACGACGGTCGCGGCGCTGCCGACGAAGCGCGTGCTCACGCGGTCGAGCAGCAGCGCCCGCTCCCGCTCGGGGCGGGCCTCCCACGGCGTGCCGGTACCGGGACGCGGGTAGACGGCCGCGCCGCCACCACCGCGGATCGACAGCACCCAGTCGGCGAACCCGTCGGCGAGCTCCGCCGCGCGCTCGTCGGTCTCCGAGGCGAGCACGTCGGCGGACACCACGACGTAGGGCGCGTCGAGCACGCCCGACCGGAACGCCGCGCGGTACTGCTCGACGGTCTCGAGCACGGTCGCCGGGCTGACGTGGTAGTTCGCCGCGAGCGGCAGGCCGAGCTCCCCCGCGACGCGCGCGCTCTCGCCGCCGCTCGACGCGAGCACCCACAGGTCGAGGTCGGCGCCCTGCACGGGCGGGCTCACGTAGGGGCGCCCGTCCGCGTCGCGGAACGTCCCCGCGCGCAGCCCGAGCACGACCTCGAGCTCCTCGCGGAAGACGCCCGACGTACGGCTGGCCCCGATCACGCGGGTCTGCGCCAGGAAGCGCTCGCGCAGCGCGGAGTCACCACGGTCGAGCGGCGGCGTCGCCGGGACGTGCAGCCCGTCGACGTCACGCGCGGGCTGCGGCTCGCGGCGCGGCGGCGCGGCCGCCGCGACCGTGGCGACCGGCGCGTCCCCGGCGATCGAGTCCTCCGCGGCGACCGAGTCGTCCGCGGCCACGGCCGCGGACGCGACGACGGCATCGGACGCGGTGGCACCGCCCGGCGTCGGCGGAGGCGTGAAGGCGCGGCCGAGGCCGAGGTCGACGCGCCCCGGGTGCAGCGCCGCGACCGCGCCGAACTGCTCGGCGGCGATGAGCGGGCTCGTCGTGCTGAGCAGCACCGCACCCGACCCGACCTTGATGCGCTGCGTCCGCTCCGCCGTCAGGGCCGCGAGCACCGCGGGCGACGCCGACGCGACGCCGGGCGCGAGGTGGTGCTCGGCGAACCAGAACCGGCGGTAGCCGAGCGCGTCCGCCTGCACGGCGAGGTCGAGGCTCGCGCGGATGGCGTCATGCCCGGTCGCGCCGTCGGCGACGACGGCGAGGTCGAGGATCGAGAGCGGGACGCGGCGGGCGGTGGTGGTGGTGGGGCTCATGGTGGTCCTGTCGTCGTGGTGCTGCGGAGGCCGTGGGACGCGGCGCGCTCCGGCGCGTCGGTGCGGAGGGACGTGCGGGCGGTGTCGCGACGTGCGGCCGGGCTCGGGTGTCGGGGACGGGTGGTCAGGTCAGGGCGGGCCGGGCGGTCCGGTGCAGTGCGAACCGCGCGGCCGCGGCACGCGTCGGCCCGTCGGGGTCCTCGGTCGAGAGGTCGGCGAGGACGCGCCCGACGGCGGGCGCGAACTTGAACCCGTGCCCGGAGAACCCGGCGGCGACGACCACGCGGCCTCGCCGGTCGAGCACGAAGTCGTGGTCGGGCGTCGTGGTGTAGGTGCAGGACACGGGCTCGAAGGAGTCGGGGTCGGCGCCCGGCACCCACGTCCGGACGTAGTCCCGCAGCCGCGCGAGCTGCCCGGGCTCGGGCTCGTAGGTCCGCCGGTCGGGGTCGGTCACGGGCCCGACGCCGTGGAAGCCGATCTTGAGGCCCTCGACGGGGTCGACCAGCCCGTACGTGCCGCTCGGCCAGCCGTCGGGGTCGAGCGGCTGGTGCGTGAACACCGGCCACGACTCGGGGGTCGGCGCGGCGGTGCGCAGCGCGAAGTGCGCGGGCTGCTCCTGCGTGACGACGAGGGACGGCATCCCGTCGGCGACGGCGGCCGCGTCGACGAGGCCGGCACCCGCGCCCGCCAGCAGACGGTGCGTCCAGGCACCGACGGCCACGACGACGCTGCGCGCGACGATCTCGTCGGTCGCGGTCCGGACGAGGACGCCGCCGGGGACGTCGACGAGACCGGTCACCTGCGTGTCGTGCCGCACGACCGCGCCGTGGGCCGCGGCCGCCGCCTGCAGCGCCGCGACCGCACGGTCGGCGTGCAGCCGTCCGGCGGTGCGGCTCTCGTGCAGCACGCGCGTCTCGAACCGCAGGCCGGGCCACCGCTCGGCGGCCTCGTCGGGTTCGACCCAGCGCGCGGTGACGCCACGCGCGCGCAGCGCCTCGGCGATCTCGTCGGCCGCGGGACCGCCGTGGCTGATCCCGTCGGCGTGCTTGAGCACGGGTGCGACGCCGGCCTCGGCCGCGGCGGCGGACCACAGCGGCAGCGCCTCCTGCGCGAGGTCGAGGTAGTCGGCCTGGGAGTACGTCGTGCGGTAGATCCGGCCGCTGCCGTGCGACGCGCCGTGCGCGTGCCCGGGGCCGAACCGCTCCAGCAGCACGACGTCCCGCCCGCGCCGGGCGAGCTGCCAGGCCGCCGCGGCGCCCATGACGCCGCCGCCGACGACCACGTGGTCCACGGCTGCACTCATCGCTGTCTCCTTCGGTCGCACGGGGGATGCGACGGGTGGGGGGACGGGGCCGGTCGGGCATCGCACCCGACCGGCCCCGCGACCGGTCACCGTCCCCCAGGGACCGGTCGGGTCGAGGAGGTCCTGACGCGGACGCTCACTCGGTCTTGGGCAGCCCGGGCGGGTTCTCCTCGGACTTCTCGATCGCCTCGTCCTGCAGGCCCCAGCGCTCGAGGACCTTCGCGTAGGAGCCGTCCTCGATCGCGTGGTTGAGCGCCGCGGTGAACGCGGCCGACAGGCCGTTGCCCTTGAGGGTCGCGGCGGCGATCTGCGCGGTGTTCGGCCAGCCGCCGTTGAGCGTGCCGACGACCTTGAACTCGTCGGGCGAGACCCGCACCTTGTACGCGGCGGTCGCGTTGGGGCCGAACGAGACGTCGATGCGGCCGGACTGCAGCGCGAGGATCGTGTCGCCGTCGTTCTCGAAGTACTCGACCTTCACGGGGTCGAGACCGGCGGCCTTGTTCTCCTCGTCCCAGGCCAGCAGGATCTTCTCCTGGTTGGTGCCGGAGCCGACGGCCACCGTCAGGCCCGCGATGTCGGCGGGCTCGGTGATCGACTCGAGGTCGGAGTCCGCGCGGGTCAGCCAGCCGAGCTGGTCGACGCGGTACGACGCGAAGTCGTAGAGCTCCTTGCGCTCCTCGGTCACCGTGATGTTCGAGATCGACGCGTCGACGTCGCCGGACTGCAGCGCGAGCGGCCAGTCGGCCCACGCCTTGACCTCCCACTCGACCTTCTTGCCGAGCGCGTCGCCGATGAGCTGGGCGATGTCGGTCTCGTTCCCGATGGGCGTCTTCTCGTCGTCCGCGAGGAACGCGAGCGGCGCGACGTACGCGGACACGGACACCTTGAGCGTGTCGACGTCCTTGTACGCGTCGGGCAGGAGCGCGATCGCCTCCTCCGACTCGGTCGTGTGGATGCGGTCCTGGTCGGCGGTCGTGTTGACCTCGAGCCCGGCCTTCTCCGCGGCCTCGGCGAGGTCGCTGCCACCGGCCGGCTCCTCCGCGTCCGCGCTCGACGAGCAGGCGGCGAGCGTGGCGAGCAGCGGGAGGGCGACGGCTGCGGCGAGGAGCCGCGTGCGTCCGGGGGCTCGGCGTGCGCCGATCGTGCGGGTCATGGGTGGTGCCTCTCGTGTGGTCCCTCGGGGCGGGGACGGTCGGGACGGTGCTTCTCGGGGTCGTGCGAGGGGTGGAGCAGGGGTCGACGAGGTCACAGGACCTTGTCGAGGAACGCCCGGGTCCGGGCGTGGGCGGGGGCGTCGAGCACCTGGGCGGGCGGGCCCTGCTCGACGATGCGGCCGCCGTCCATGAAGACGACGGTGTCGGCGATCTGCCGGGCGAACGCGATCTCGTGCGTGACGAGCACGATGGTCGTGCCGCCGTGCGCGAGGTCCTGGATGACGTCGAGGACCTCGCCGACGAGCTCGGGGTCGAGCGCGGACGTCGGCTCGTCGAACAGCAGCACCCTGGGTCGGGTCGCGAGCGCGCGGGCGATCGCGACGCGCTGCTGCTGCCCGCCGGAGAGCTGCCGCGGGCGCGCGTCGGCCTTGTCCGCGAGCCCGACGCGGTCGAGCAGCGCCCGGGCCTCGGCCTCGACCTCGGCGCGCGGCCGGCCCTGGGCCGAGACCGGCGCCTCGGTGACGTTCTCGAGCGCCGTGAGGTGCGGGAACAGGTTGAAGGACTGGAAGACGAACCCGATCTGCGTGCGCTGCCGCAGGATGTCCTTCTCCTTGAGCTCGCGCAGCGAGTCCCCGCGGCGCGCGTACCCGATGAGGTCGCCGTCGAGCGCGACGAACCCGCGGTCCACCTTCTCGAGGTGGTTGATGACGCGCAGCAGCGTCGACTTGCCGGAGCCGGACGGGCCGATGACGACGGTCACCTCACCGGGGCGGACCACGAGGTCGACGCCCTGGAGCACCTCGAGCGTGCCGTACGACTTGTGCACGCCGTGCACCTCGAGCAGCCCTCCGGCGGCCGGCGGCGTACCCGTCCGTGTGCTGGTGGTCGTGGCGGTCATGCCGCACCTCCCTCGTCGCGTCGCTGCCCGCCCGAGCGCACGCCGGCCAGGCCGCGCTGCCCCCCGCGCGAGCCGAAGCCCGGCGGCACGCTCGCGTGCACGGGCCGGCCCGCGACGCGGGACCAGGCGAGCAGCACGTTCCAGCGCGCCTTCTGCAGCGGTGTGGGGGGCAGCGTGCGCAGCGCGCCGCGGGCGTAGTACCGCTCCAGGTAGAACTGGGCGATCGTGAGGGCCGTCGTCAGGACGAGGTACCAGATGCCCGCGACGAGCAGCAGCGGCACGACCTGCAGGTTGCGCCCGTAGATCACGCCGACCGTGTAGAAGAGCTCGCCGTACGCGAGGACGTAGACGACCGACGTGCCCTTGACCAGGCCGATGATCTCGTTGACCGACGTCGGCACGATCGTGCGCATGGCCTGCGGCAGGACGATCCGCCACTGCTGGCGGGCGCGCGGGATGCCGAGCGCGGCCGCGGCCTCGTGCTGGCCCTGGTCGACGCCGAGGATGCCGGCGCGCACGATCTCGGACGAGTACGCGGCCTGCGACAGCCCGAGGCCCAGGATCGCGGCGCCGAACTTGTCGACGACGTCGAGCGTGCCGAACTCGGTGAACGACGGTCCGAACGGGATCCCGAGCGACAGCGTCGGGTACAGGTACGCGAGGTTGTACCAGAGCAGCAGCTGCAGGATCAGCGGCACCGACCGGAACACCCACACGTACGCCCAGGCGACCGACTGCAGCAGCGGCGAGCGGGACAGGCGCATGAGCGCGAGGACCGTCCCGAGGCCGAACCCGACGACGGCCGCGACGGCGGTCAGCCGGACCGTCCCCCACAGCCCTTCGAGCACGGACGGCCAGGTCAGGTACTGCCCGACGACGTCCCAGCCCCACTTGTCGTTCGACAGCAGCGAGCTGACGACCATCGCCAGCAGGACGGCGACGGCGGCGGTCGCGACCCACCGGCCGGGGTGGCGCGCGGGCCGGACCCGCAGGCGCTCGAGCTCGTCGCGCGCGCCCGTCCCGGCGGGCACGCGCGCCCCGTCGGGGACGGCGACGGGGACCGGGACGACGTCGGCGACGCGGCGCTGCACGTCGTCGTGACGTAGGTCGATGGTGCTCACGAGGTCCTCCTCACAGCCACTTCTCGAAGGGCAGCGGTCCCGTGGTGGGCGGGTCGCTCGGGTCGAACAGCGGCCGGTAGCCGGTCGCGAGGTACAGCGCGGCGGCCTCGGGCTGCCGGGGGCCGGTCGTCAGGTAGAGCCGCCGGTACCCGGCGGCCTCGGCACGCGGCTCGAGCTCGGCGAGCACGCGGCGGGCGAGGCCGCGGCGGCGGTGCGCCGACGACGTCCAGATCCGCTTGAGCTCCGCCGTCGGCAGCGCAGGACGCCCCTCGGCGTCGCGGGCCGCGGGCCGCTCCAGCAGCTCGACCGGGCCGAGCTCGGGCTCGGTGCGGTGCCGGAACGCACCGCCCGCGACGGGCTCGCCCGCCTCCAGCAGCAGCACGAGCTCGCCCGCCGGCGGCACGAACTGCTCCGCCGGGTACCGGTCCATCTCCTCGCGCAGGTCGCGCTCGCCGAACAGCTCCGCGTACCGCGTGAGGTACTCGGTCGCGAGCTCGTCGAGCAGCGGCTGCACGCGCGGGTCGGACAGCGGGACGGAGACGACCTCGAGCACCGCGTCCGTGGCGGGCGCCGTCACGGCCGTGCCCCGAGCGGCGCGCGCTCCCCCGCCTCGACGGCGAACGGCAGGTGGTTGCCGAGCACCGGCGACGGGCACGTGCCGAACTCCGTGAACGCGTACGGCAGGTTGAGCGTGCGGTTGAGGTCGAGCCGGATCGTCGCGGAACCCTCGGCCGGGCGCGCGGTGTGCAGCACGCGCCACCCGGCGACGTCGTCGGCCTCGTCGGAGAAGAGCAGCGCGACGCCCTCCTTGCCGGGGGCACCGACGAGCCGCAGCGTCCGTGCGACGCCGCCGCGCTCGACGTCGACCTCGCCGACCAGGGTCGCGTCGTGCACGAGGCCGGCCTGGGCGGCCCCGACGACGACCCGCTGCGGGGCGTCGTACCAGCGCACGGGCGCGTCGAGCACCCAAGACTCGTCGTAGGCGAACGTCGGCACCCCGGTGAACCGGGCGCGGGTCGCGGCCTGCGGGTCACGCAGCCGCAGCGCGTAGCGCCCGGTCCGCCTGACCAGCTCGACCACGACCTCGACCTCGTCGGGCGCGGCCAGCGGGTCACGGCCGGCCGGCAGGAAGCGCGCGACGACCGTCGAGCCGTCCTCGACGACCTCCCACGACCGCTCGCCGCGCAGGGTCGTGCCCGCGTCGGCCGGGTCGACCAGCCCGTCGTCGTCGACCGCGAGGACGTGCGCGCCCTCGTCGTCGGCCCACCACAGGCCGGGCACGCCCGGCAGCGTGCGGCGCTGCGCGCGCAGCCAGAGCAGCGCGACGGGCGTGAGCCAGCCGTGCGGGGTCGCGAGCGTGCGCTCGCGCTCGGTGTGCCAGGCGGCCCACTCGTCACGGGCGGCGGCGGTCCCGGTGTCGGCCGGGCGGATCGCGGTGTCGGTCATCGTGGGGGGGCTCCTTCAGCCGACGGGCTGCTGGTCGAGGTGGGCGGTGCGGGTGCGGCCGGGGGCGGGCCGGTCGAGACCGAGGTGGTCGCGCAGCGTCGGGCCGCTGTACTCGGTGCGGAACGAGCCGCGCTCCTGCAGCAGGGGCACGACGCGGTCGAGCACGTCGTCGAGCCCGTGCGGCGTCAGGTGGGGCACGAGGATGAAGCCGTCGCTCGCGTCCTCCTGGACGGCCCGGTCGATCGCGTCGGCGACCTGCGTGGGCGTCCCGACGAACCCGCCGCGCGTCGTGACGGCGATGACGAGGTCGCGGATCGAGAGCCCGTCGGCCTCGGCGCGGGCGCGCCACTGCGCGACGACGGGACGCGGGTCCTTGACGTGCCGGACGCGCCCGCGCGTGATGTCGGCGTTGTCGACGTCGGGCTCGACGTCCGGCAGCGGTCCCTCGGGGTCGTACGACGTGAGGTCGACGCCCCACACCTGCTCGAGGAACGCGATCGCGCCCGGTCCCGAGACCTGCTGGCGCCGGATCACCCGGGCCCGCTCCTGGGCGTCGGCGAGCGTGTCGCCGAGCACGACGGTCGTCGCGGGCAGGATCTTGAGGGACTCCTCGGTGCGCCCGAGCGCGGCGAGCCGGCCCTTGACGTCCCGGTAGAACGCCTGACCGTCCTCGAACGTCGAGTGCATCGAGAAGACGACGTCGGCGGTCGCCGCCGCGAAGTCGCGGCCGTCGGCCGAGTCGCCCGCCTGGAACAGCACCGGGTGGCCCTGCGGACCGCGCGGCGTCGGGAACGTGCCGCGCACCTGGAAGTGCGTCCCGACGTGCTCGACCTCGCGCACGGCCCCGTCGCGCAGGAACGCGCCGGCGGCCCGGTCGCCGAGCACGGCGTCGTCGTCCCACGAGTCCCACAGCGCGCGGGCGACCGCGACGAGCTCGGCGGCCCGCTCGTACCGCTCGGCGTAGGGCAGGAACCCGCCGCGGCGGAAGTTCGCGCCGGTGAACGCGTCCGACGACGTCACGAGGTTCCATGCGGCACGGCCGCCGGACAGGACGTCGAGCGTCGCGAACTGCCGGGCGATCTCCCACGGCTCGTTGAAGGTCGTGTTGATCGTGCCGACCAGGCCGAGCCGGTCGGTGACCGCGGCCAGCGCGGCGAGCACGGGCAGCGTGTCCGGGCGGCCGACGACGTCCAGGTCGAAGATCTCCCCCTTGTGCTCGCGCAGGCGCAGGCCCTCGGCGAGGAAGAAGAAGTCGAGGCGGGCGTCCTCGGCCTTGCGGGCGAGGTGCTCGAACGACGCGAAGTCGATCTGGCTGCCGGAGTCGGGCTCGGTCCACACCGTGGTGCTGTTGACACCCGGGAAGTGCGCGCCGAGGTGGATCTGCTTGCGGGGGCGGTTCGTCATTTCGGCGGCTCAGGCGATCGCGGTCGCGTAGCGGCTGACGGGGCGCGCCAGGCCGAGCGTGTCGCGGAACGTCGTGCCCGGGTAGGACTCACGGAACACGCCCGCTGCGCGCAGCAGCGGCACGACCTCGTCGGCGATGCCGTCGACGTCGGTGTGCAGCGCGGCGGGCCGCAGCGTGAAGCCGTCGACCGCGCCGGTCGTCGTCCAGTCCTCGATCGTCGCGGCGAGGTCCGCCGCGGTCCCGACGTGCGCGGCACCCTCGTGCGTGCGCCGACCGGGGGCCGTCAGCGCGTCGAGCAGCGCGAGCCGCTCGCGGGCGGCGTGCTCGGTCCCGCCGAGGACCACGAACAGGTCGGCCACCACGCGGAGCTCGTCGGGGTCGCGCCCGACGGCGGCCGCAGCGGCCCGGATCTCGGCGCGCTGGCGCGCGGCGTCGCCGCGGTCGGCGGGGCGGATGCGCACGACGTCGGCGCGGTGCGCGGCGAGCGCGAACGACGACGAGGACCCGACGCGCACGACGACGGGCGGCTGGCCCTGCGGCGAGCGCGGCGTGATCGACGAGCCGCGCACGGCGAACCGCACGCCGTCGTGGTCGATGCGGTGGATCTTCTCGCGGTCGACGAACCGGCCGGTCGGGACGTCGCGGATCTCGGCGTCGTCCTCCCAGCTGTCCCAGAGCTTGCGCACGACGTCGACGGCCTCGTCGGCCTCGGCGACCGCGTCGGCCTCGTCCTGCGCGGGCTTGCGGCCGAACGCGGCGGCGACCTCGTCGGTCGTGGACCAGCCGACCTGCCAGGCGGCGCGACCGCGGCTCACGTGGTCGATCGTCTGGATCGCCTTGGCGACGTGGAACGGCTCGGTGTGCGTGGTGTCGACGGTCGCGACGAGCCCGATCCCGGAGCTGCGCGGGGCGAGCCGGGCGGAGACGAGCGCGGCGTCGAGCCGGCCGCGCAGCGTCGTGTTGCGGCTGGTGTGCAGCGCGAACGCGTCGTCGAACAGGACGTAGTCGAGCGTGGCGCGCTGCGCGGTCGCGACGAGCTGGCCGAGGCGCTCGGGGTCGAACAGGCGGTGCGGCTCGGAGCCGGTCGCGCGCCACGCCTCGGGGTGCGCGCCGGCGTCGGAGAGGTCGAGGCCGAGGTGGGTGCTGGGGGTCACGGTCATGGTGCGGGTCCGTCTCTGGGGTGCACGGCGGTTGCGGGCGCGCCGAGGGCGCGTCCGTGCCGGGACGTGGCGGTGGGGTGGGACGAGGGAGCCCGCGTCGGCGGGCGGCGGGGTCGGGGCGCTGCGGCCCCCGACCGTCGGTGCGGCGGTAGCGCGGGTGTCAGCGCGTGCGACAGGAGCGCAGGGGGCGACAGCGACACGTCAGGACGGCTGCGCGTCCGGGGGCTCGCCCGCTCATCGCTCTCTCCTCACGGCAGGCCGTGGGCCTGCGTCCGCGCCGTTGCCGTGCGCGGTGCGCTCACGGCCTGGTCGTCACCCGGGGCACCCCGCCGCGCGGGAGGGTTGCCGTCCAGCGAGCCGGGGCTTGGTGCTGGAGCTCATGACCCCGAGGTCGCGTGACCCCGGTGACGAGCACACTAGAAATCCCGACCTGATAGGTCAAGTATCGTCGGGCCCGGTTCTCACATGCCGGACAACGGTGTCCACGATCCGCACCCCGCGGTGCCACACTGCCCGGCATGTCCGCACCCGAGCCGCACGCCTTCGCCGCCGCCTGGGTGGCCGCCTGGAACGCGCACGACGTCGAGGCCGTGCTGGACCACTTCGCGGACGACGTCGTGTTCACGTCGCCCGTCGCCGCCCGGCTCCTGCCCGCGACGCAGGGGGTCGTGCACGGCAAGGACGCCCTGCGGGCCTACTGGACGGAAGGCCTCCGGCAGGTCCCTGACCTGCGGTTCTCCGTCGAGCGCGTGCACGCGGGAGTCGACGTGCTCGTCCTCGGCTACCGCAACCAGTCGGGCGGCGTGGTCGACGAGGTCCTGCGCTTCGTCGACGGGCTCGTGGTCGAGGGGCACGGCACCTACCTCGTCGAGCCGCCCGCCCCGCAGGCGGGCGGCTGACGTCCGGACATCTCACCCCGCGTACCACCGTTCGCACGGGCCCGCCCGACGTGCGGCGCGCCCCTGGTCGCACGACCATGAAGGAGTTGCGACTGGAGAACGCGGTCGTGGACGTCCGGCGGCCAACCCCGGCCACCGGGTCGAGAGAGGCAGTCAGATGGCTCTGTGGCTCATCCTCATCATCGCCGGCGTGGTGATGATCGTCCTCGGCGTCGCCGTCGAGGCCGCGAAGGTCCTGCTGTGGATCGGCATCATCCTGCTCGTCGTCAGCCTCATCGGCTGGCTCGTCGGCAGAGGCCGTCGCGCCGTCTGACACCCCCGCCCACGACCGCCCGCACGAGAGGAGAGACCCATGGGTCTGGACGACAAGATCGAGCACGCCGCCGAAGAGGCGAAGGGCAAGGTCAAGGAGGGCACCGGCCGCGCGACCGGCGACGAGCGCCTCGAGGCCGAGGGCCAGGCGGACCAGACGTCCGCGAACGTCAAGCAGGCTGGCGACAAGGCGAAGGACGCCGTCGACGACGTCAAGGACGCCTTCAAGTAGACCGCTGCACCGGCTCGGCCGGTCAGCTCCGACGGGGACGGTCCGTGCGGGCCGTCCCCGTCGTCGTCCCCGCCGGTCCCCCGGGCGTCTCCGCCCGCGCCGCGCGCATCCGCAGCCCGGCGACGCACTCGACCACGCCGACGGCGGCGAACGCCCACTGCACGGGCGACGTCCAGCCGACGAGCGGCAGCTGCACCGCGACCCACCCGGTCAGCGCCGCGCCGCCCACCGCCGCGACGACGGGCGCGTCCGCCGTCCGTCGCAGCGCGGTCACGAGCACGAGCGTCTGCGGGACACCGACGAGGACCGCGAGCGCGACGGCCGGCACGACCGGCCCGGTGAGGGGCAGCACCTGCTCGAGGTCGTCGACGAGCGGCGCGAACGCGCCCGACAGGAAGCCCTGCACCCCCGCGACGACCCCGACGAGGGTGAACGCGGAGAGGCCCACGACCCACCGGCGCGCTGCACGTCCCATGGTCCGACGCTGCCACCGCCGCCACCGCTGCGGACCGGACCTCCGTCCCGGGCCGTCAGGACACGAGGATCTGCGTCGCCGACTCCTTGAGCATCGCGTCCGCCCAGCGCGCCTGCCGGATCGTCTCCGAACGGCAGCGCTGCGACAGGTCGACGAGGTCCCGCGCGCGCACGCCCTGCGCCGCCTGGCCGATGAGCTCCCAGTCGGAGGCGACGCCGTGCGCGAGGACGTACACGGTCCGCAGGTCCGACAGCAGCGCGAGCTCGGGCGCGCGGGCACGCCCCAGCGCCTCGGACAGCCGTTCGCGGACGCGCCGCGTGACGCCGGGGTCGCGCACCGGGTCCGGGTCGAGGTCCTCGCCCTGGTCGTGCGCGGCCTCGGCGACCTGCCGCACGTGGTCCGCCGACCACGCGGCGAGGTCCCGCGCCAGGAGGTGCACGTCGTGGACGACCGCGTGCCGCTCCGACAGGTGCAGCAGCGCCTCCGCGAGCTCGGTCTCGGAGCGGTGCACCTCGCGCAGCGCGAGCCCCAGCTTCACGTCGCCACCTCCTCGTGGACCTCCGCGCGCGTCCCGCCGGCGGTCGGCCGCACGCCGACGCGCACCGGGGCGGACGCGCCCGTCGTCGGGGCGGGCGCAGGTGTGCCCGCGCCGTCGGCGACGCGCTCGACCTGGCACACGGCGGTCTTGAACAGCGGCTGCTTGGAGACCGCGTCCCACTCGGTCGGCGTGAGCTCGTTCGCCGCGCGACCGGCACCGCCGGGCTCGTGGCCGGGCTCGTGGCCGGGCTCGGTGTCCCAGTAGCCGTAGTGGAACGGGACGAACACGACGCCGCGCCGGACCTCGCTCACGCGCGCCGCACCCTCGACCGACCCGCGCGCCGTGCGGACCCGCACGCGGTCGCCCTCGGCGATGTCGCGCGCCTGGGCGTCCTCCGCCGAGAGCTCGATCCAGACGTCCGGGGCTGCGTCCCGCAGCTGGGGCACCCGGCCGGTCTTGGTCCGGGTGTGGAAGTGGTAGATCGTCCGGCCCGTGACGAGCTGCAGCGGCAGGTCATCGGACGGCAGGTGGTGCGGCGGCACGTACGGCACGGCGCGCAGCAGAGCCCGCCCCTCGGGGTTGAGGGCCTGGTACTGGTCGGCCTCGAACGGCGCGCCGGTCACGAGGTCGCGGCCGTACGTCTCGGCGTAGCCCGGCGCCGCCGGGAAGCGGCCGTCGCCGTAGAGCCGCTCGGTCCCGCGCGGGTGCTCGTCGGTGCAGGGCCACTGGACGCCCCCGCCGCGTAGCTGCGCGTACGTGAGCGCCGAGTAGTCGCACGGCCGACCGCGCGAGCACTCCTTCCACGCCTCGAAGGCCTCCTCGGGCGTCGACCACGGGACCAGGGGTCCGCCGTCCTTGTCGCGCAGGTCCATGCGCCGCGCGAAGTCGAGGACGATGTCGAGGTCGGGCCGCGCCTCCCCCGGCGGGTCGACCGCCTTCTCGGACAGGTGCACGGTCCGGTCGACGTTCGTGAACGTGCCGGTCTTCTCGCCCCACGTCGCCGCGGGCAGCACCACGTCCGCGACCTGCGCGGTCTCCGACAGGAACACGTCCTGCACGACGAGGAACGTGCGGTCCTGCGTGAGGACCGACCGCACGCGCTCGAGCTCGGGCAGCGAGACCAGCGGGTTCGTCGCCTGCACCCAGAGCATGCGCATCGAGCCGTCCTCGAGGTAGCGCAGCATCTTCATGACGTGCGTGGGCGGCGACCAGTGCGGGATGACGTCCTGGTCGACGTTCCACACGCGGGCCAGGTCCGCGACGTGCTGCGGGTTCGACCAGTTGCGGAACCCCGCCATGTCGCCGTCCGCGCCGCACTCGCGCGTGTTCTCCGCGGTCGGCTGCCCGTTCATCTGGAGCAGCCCGCGTCCGGGCTCGCCGAGCATGCCGCGCAGCAGGTGCAGGTTGTTGACCTGCACCGCCGCCGCGGTCGCCTGGTGCGACTGGTAGAAGCCCTGCAGGACCGTCGACATCAGCCGGTCGGCGGTGCCGACGAGCTCTGCTGCGGCACGCAGGTCGTCCTCCGGCACGTCGCAGATGCGCGCGACCTTCTCGGGCGGGTACTCCGCGACCGTCGCGGCCAGGTCGTCGTACCCGACCGTGTGCGCGGCGACGTAGTCCTCGTCGACCCAGCCGCGCGCGACGACCTCGTGCAGCAGCCCGTTCATGAGCGCGACGTTCGTGCCGGGCCGCGGTGCCAGGTGCACGGTCGCGGCGCGCGCGACGGCCGTGCGGCGCGGGTCGACGCACAGCAGGCGCGGCGGGTCGTCGCCCGCGAGCCGGTCGAGCACGCGCATCCACAGCACGGGCTGCGTCTCGGCCATGTTGTGCCCGAACAGCGCGATGGCGTCCGCGTGGTCGACGTCCGAGTACGACCCGGGCTGCCCGTCGGCACCGAACGACTCCTTGAGCGCCTCCGCGGCGGTCGCCGTGCACAGCCGGGTGTTCCCGTCGACGTGGTTCGTGCCGATCCCCGCGTGCGCGACCAGCGCCAGCGTGTAGTACTCCTCGAGGAACAGCTGCCCCGACGTGTAGAACCCGATCGCCGACGCGCCCTGCTCGTCGAGCAGGGCCTTGGTGCGGGCCACGACGAGGCCCATCGCCTCGTCCCACGACGCCTCCTGCAGGCGTCCGTCGCGCCGCACCAGCGGACGGGTCAGCCGGTCCGGTGACGCGTTCGCCTGCCACGCGAACAGGTCCTTGGGGCCGAGCCGGCCGTGGTTCACGCGGTCCTGCGCGCGGCCGCGCACCCCGACGATCCGCCCGCCCGCGACGGCGATGTCCATCGCGTCGCCGTTCGAGTGCAGCAACGACGCCGCGGGCACCCACCGGTCGACGTCGTCGGTCGTGCTCCCGGGCTCCAGGAACGTGTCCACCCGGGTCGGCCACCGTGTCCCGCGCGCGTACGGGGTCCTCGTCCCCCACGGCTCGGCGATCCGGTCGACGTGCATCGCACCTCCAGGCAGGGCTGCGACGGGCCCGCTGCCGGACCGTCGTCCAGTCAACGCCGACCGCCTGGCCGTCGCCACCGCAGCGGCGCGCTGGTCAGGCCAGACGCGGCAGGACCTGGTCGTCGTCGAGCACCGTCCGGAACGGGTCGCCGCGCTCCTCGACCCGGTCGAGCACCGTGCGGACCGTGAACGCGTCGGGCCGCAGCCACGGCGCGTCGAGCTCGTCCCACGTGATCGGCGCCGACACGGGCGCACCGGCTGACGCGCGCGGGCTGTACGGCGCGACGAGCGTCTTGTTGATCGCGTTCTGCGTGTAGTCGAGGCGCGCCTGCCCGCCCCGCTCGCGCACCTCCCACCGCCAGCTCACGAGGTCGCGGACGACCGCCCCGACGGTCTTCGACAGCCGCTCGACCCACGCACGCGTCTCGGCGAAGTCCGGGCCCACCGCGACCGGGATCCACACCTGGATGCCGCGCCGCCCCGTCAGCTTGGGCGCCGCCCGCACGTCGAGGTGCGCGAGCGCGTCCCGGTGCAGTCGCGCGAGGAGCAGCACCTCGTCCCACGTCGTCGACGTGCCCGGGTCGATGTCGATCAGCGCGTACGTCGGCAGGTGCGGTTCGTCCGTGCGGGACGTCCACGCGTGCCACTCGAGCGCGCCGAAGTTCGCCGCCCACACGAGCGCCGCAGGCTCGTCGGCGACCAGGTACGTCGTCGTCTCCCCCTCGTCCGCGTCGGGGTTGTCCACCGCGGCAGCCAGTCCGGCGCGTGGTCCGGCACCTGCTTGTGCCAGAACCCGGGGCGGTGCGCACCCTCCGGGTAGCGGTGCAGGTTGAGCGCCCGCCCTCGCAGGTACGGCAGGACGACCGGCGCGATCCGCGCGGTGTACGCGAGCAGCTCGCGCTTCGTGACCGGCGGCTCGTCGTCGCGCGCCGGGAACAGCACCTTGTCGAGGTTCGTCACGCGCAGGCGGCGGCCGTGCACCTCCCACGTGCCGCCCGTGCCCAGGTCCGCGAGCGCGTCGAGCTCGTCCTGCGTCGGGCCGGGCGCCGCCTCCGCGCGTGCCATCGCCGTCCACCTCGTGCTGCGTGCCGTCGGCCGTCCTGCTCACGGCTCGAGCCCAGCGTCCCCGAGGTCCGCTCCGGCCGCCCGCCGGACGCGCCGCCGCGCCTCGCCGACGAGCCACCCAGCCGTCGACCCGCGGGGGGAGCGCGCTGCCCCGCGTCCCGGTCGCGCACCGGGGCTGCCGAGCGCCGGGAGGCAGCCGCTACGGTGACACCGCCCGCCGCTGCCCGTCCCGGAGGACGCGATGAAGGCCGTGGAGTACACGGAGTACGGCTCGCCCGACGTGCTGCGCGTCGTCGACGTCGACCGCCCCGAGCCGGGGCCCGACGAGGTGCTGGTCGCCGTCCGGGCCGTCTCGGTCAACGGCTCCGACTGGGAAGGGCTGACCGGGAGGCCGGCCTACGCGCGGCTCGGCGGGCTGCGCCGGCCGCGTCGGCGCGTGCTCGGCTCGGATGTCGCCGGGACCGTCGTCGCGGTCGGTGCCGACGTCACGACGTTCGCGCCCGGCGACGACGTGTACGCCGACCTCCTCGACCGGCTCGGCTGCTTCGCCGAGCACGTGTGCGCACCCGCCCGGTCCTTCGCCCCGCTGCCCGACGGGATGTCGTTCGTCGAGGCGTCGGCCGTGCCGCAGGCCGGGGTCATCGCGCTGCGCGGCATCGTCGACCGCGGCCGCGTGCGCGCCGGGCAGCGCGTGCTGGTCAACGGCGCGGGCGGCGGCGCGGGCGCGTACGCGGTGCAGCTCGCGGTCCTCGCGGGCGCCGAGGTCACGGCCGTCGACACCGCGCACAAGGCCGACCACCTGCGGTCGCTCGGGGCCGTGCGCGTCCTCGACCACCGCGTCGACGACTGGACCCGGACCGGTCCCTACGACCTGGTCCTCGACCTGGCCTGCTACCGGTCGGTCGGTGCGATCGCGCGCGGCGTCGCCCCCGGTGGCACCTACCTCGTCGTCGGCGGCGCCGTCCGGTCGCTGCTCCAGGTCCTGCTGCTCGGGCCGCTCGTCGGCCTGGCGGGGCGCAAGCGGCTGCGCGTGCTCGCCGTGCCGCTCGGGGTCCGGCACGTCGGACCGCTCGTGGACCTGCTGCAGGCCGGCGCCGTGCGGACGGTCGTGGACCGGACCTTCCCGCTCGAGCAGACCGCCGAGGCGCTGCGCCGCCATGGCTCGGGCCGCTCCGTCGGCAAGGTCGTCGTCACCGTCGACCCGACCTGACACCTCGCGCAGCCGCCCGTCGACGTCGGCCGTCAGTCGTCTCGCGCGCCGAGGGGCCGGCATCCGTCACCTCGCGCCGACGGGCCGGCGTCCGTCACCGCGTGTCGGCGACCGCCGACGACCGTCAGCCCTCGTCCGTCTCCGCATCCTCGTCGGGTGCCTCGTCCTGCGACGCGTCGTCTCCCGGGCCGTCGTCCGGCGCGGCGTCGTCCGCCGGGGCCCCGGCCGCGAGCGCCGCAGCCACAGCCGCCTGCGCCGCCGCGATCGTCGCCGCGTCCATCACACCGGTCGCGGGCACGCCGAGGTCGGTCTGCAGCGCGACGACCGCCTGCGTGAGCGCGTCCGTCCACGTGCCGTCGACGGGCCCGTCCCAGTAGCCGAGCAGGTGCAGCGTCTGCTGCAGCGCGGCCGTCGACGCGACCGCCGCAGTCGCCGCTGCCCCGCCCTTCGCCTCGAGGTCCGCGCGCAGGGCGGCGTCCGTCGCCTTGTCGACCGTGCCGGTCACGGGCAGCCCGTGCGCGGTCTGCAGCGCCTCGACCGCGGCGACCGTCTGCGGGCCGTAGATCCCGTCCACGGGCCCGGCGTAGTACCCGGCGTCGGCCAGCGACTGCTGGAGCGTCGCGGTGTACGCGACGAAGGCCTCGTGGGCAGCGAGCGCCTCGTCGTCGCCGAGGCAGCCCGTCGTCGCGAAGAGCCGCAGCCACGCGGCCTCGAGCGCCACCGCGGCCGCGTCGAACTGCTCCGACGCCTGCGCGAGCGGCGTGTCGTCGCCGATGCCCTCCTTCACCGCGGAGAGCTCGGCGTCCGCCTGCCGCACGCGCTCGACGAGCTCCGCGGGCGCGAGCGGGGTCGCCGTGGCCGTCGTCGGCTCGACGGGTTCGACCGGCGCCCCGGACGCCGCCTCCGACGCCTCGAGCTCCGCGAGCGCCGCCTGGGCCTGGGCCAGGTCGTTCTCCGCGTCCGTCACCGCCTCGTGCGTGGTCTGCGCCTCCTGCGCGTCGTCGACGACCTGCGCCCGCGGCGCGCGCAGGTCGTCGCCCGCGGTGACGACGTCGCCGACCGTCGGTGCGGTCGAGACGAGCAGGTCGCCGTAGCGGTCGAGCGCGTGGATGTAGTCCGTCGCGCTCGCGCAGAACGCCTCGGTCGCCGCGGCCGACGCCTCCTGCGCCTCCGTCAGCGCGCGTTCCTTCGCCGTGACGTCGGCGCGCGCGCGGTCGAGGTCCGACGGCTCGTCCTCGTCCTGCGCGCACCCCGCGACCAGCGCCACCAGCAGCGCGACCGTCCCGCCCCGCACCCATGTTCGCGTCCCCACGACGTGCTCCTCCCCCGACAGGGTCGGCGCTCCCACGACCGCCGACCGCCCGGGCCACCCCCGCGGCCCCCGCCCATCGTCGACGGGCTGCCGAACGCACCGCCCCACCCGTCGCGGGTGGTCTCGCCCAGCCGCCGGCGCGCACGCCGGCACGACGTCGGGCGGCGTCATGCCGGGCTCGCCCTCGCCACGTCGGAACCGCCCGCGTCACGCCGGGGCGACCCCCGTCAGGCGGGGTCGCACGTCGCCGGGCGGGGAACCGCTGTCAGGCGGGCGCGAGCGTCGTCACCGTGCCCGTCGACCCGCGGAACTTGAGCGCGCCGTCGGCGACGAACAGGACCCCGCCGGTCGACGCCGTCGCCGGCGTGGCGCTGCTGCGCAGGAACAGCCCGCCGTCGGTGCCGAGCTGGTTGACCGCCCGCCGGTAGAGCTGCGTGTCGCGCGCCGCTGCACCGGTCCCCCACTGCTGGGTGCCGTCGACGAGCGTGACGAACCGCCGCTGCGCGTCGCCTGTGACGTCCGACTGGTAGGCGCGCGTCGTCGCGTCGACGCCCGTGACGAGGGCCCCGTGCCCGCCGGCCTCGAGCGGTGTCACGGTCAGCGCGATGCCGCCGTTCCGCACCACGCGCAACCCGGCCGACGTGCCCCGCTGTCCGCCGACCGTGACGAGACCGGTGGCACGGTCGACGCCGAACGGGGTGTCCACGAGGACGTTGCCGTTCTGGTAGCGCAGCAGCTCGAAGTTCGACCGTCCCGCCACGGTGCGCGCGACCCACCGCGGCTCGCGGACCGTCCCCACCCGCGTGGCCCACACGACGTCCCGGTGGTTCTCCTCGCCGCCCACGACGCGCAGCTGCTCGCCGCGCTGGCTCGTGCCGACCTCGAAGTCCGCCATGTTGGTGCGGATCGCGGTCTTGTCCGTGCCGATCTTGCCCGTCACCGGGTCGATGAACTTGATCTCGAGCCTCGTCTGCAGCTGGCCCAGCGAGTCCGGGACCTCGAAGCCGATGTGCCCGTGCTGCAGGTTCTTCGCGAGGCTCGACGGGTCGTCGTTGTTGAGGAAGTGCGCGCCGAGCCACGCGACGGACTGCGGTCCGTTCGGGTGCCCCGCGACCCACGTGAAGTCGCCGTCCGGGTAGTGCGGCGTGGGCCACGCCGCCCGGTACGTGAGCATGCCCTTGGCGCGCGGGTCCTTGAGCTCGACGCGGATCGACTCGCCGAAGTGCTGGAAGTGCGGCTGGTACGTCTCGAGCACCAGCCGCCCGGTCGAGTCGAAGATCCCGGGCCCGCCCTCGGTTCCGCCCGCCGCGGACGACCGGATGAACAGGCTGTGCGGGTGCGCGGCGCTCCCCACGACCAGGTCGTCGTCGATCGTCTGCGCCGCCGGCAGCAGCACCGACCCGACCCGGCTCCCGCGCGCCGGTGCCGCCGCCGCGCCCTGCTGCCCCGCGACGACCGCCGCAGCCGTGCCGAGCACCATCGCACCGGCCCGGAACGCGGCACGCCGCGTCAGCCCCCGCCCGGCCCCTGCCGCGACCACCGGGTCGCCCGGGACCGGCAGGGCGCCCGGTGCCGCCGCCGTCGTGGCGGCCGCCGTCTCGTCCCGCGGCGCCGCGGCCGTCGCCTCCTCCGCCGTCGTGACCGGGATGATCACGCGCACGTCGTCGCCCTCGTCACCGGGGAGGCGGAACGTGTGCCGGACGGGCGGCTCGCCGTCGAGCTCGAGCGTCACCGTGTACGACCAGCTGGTCACGGGCCGCCCGGCGCCGTCGCTGAACCCGGGCTGGTCGGTCGTCGGCAGGCGCAGCGTCGCACCGCCGTGCTCGTCGAGCGCGACCACCGCGGGTCGCGGGTGGACCGTCGCCCCGCTCGCGTCCCAGACGCGTGCGGCCGACGACCGCACCGTGACGCGGCCTGTCCACGGCGACCCCAGGTCGTCGAGGAACGGACCGAGGCGCACGGTGGCGGTGCGGATCTGGCTCGGCAACATGGAGGCCCCCTCACGTCGCGTGGTGGGCCGATCATGACCACGCGAGGGCACGGACCGCGGGGAGGCGCGCGGGACGACGAGCACGCTGCCCGCCGACGGGACGCGGGAACGCCGACGGCCCGGACCTCTCGTCCGGGCCGTCGGCGTGCGCGCGGGTCCGTCAGCCGGTGCGGCGACGCTGCGCGCGCCCGCCGCACCGGCCTCGCGGTGTCAGCGCGTGGTGCAGGGCGTGCCGTTGAGCGAGAAGCTCGTGGGCGCCGGGTTGCTGCCGCTGTAGGCGCCGTTGAACCCGAACTCGACGGTGCCTCCGGTCGCGATCGTGCGGTTGTAGTCGACGTTGCGCGCGGTCACCTGCGCACCGTTCTGCGTGGTGGCGGTGCTCCACGCCTGGCTGATCGTCTGGTTGCCCGGGAACGCCCAGGTGAGCGTCCACCCGTTGACGGCCGCGCCGTTGTTGGTGATCCGCACGTTCGCGGTGAAGCCGGTCTGCCACTGCGACGGCGCGGCGTACGTGACGGTGCACGCCCCGGTCGGCTGCGGCGTGGTCGGCGTCGGGTCCGGCGTGGTGGGCGTCGGGTCAGGCGTCGTCGGCGTGGGGTCCGGCGTCGTCGGCGTCGGGCTGGGCGTCGCCCGGTTCAGCGTGTCCAGCACGGACGTGTAGGCGGCCTTCTTGTTGCCCGACCCGTCGAACAGCAGCGGCGTGCCGCCGGACCGCCACGAGTCGGTGTCGCGCACGCCCCAGACGGTGATGCCGGTGCAGCGCGAGACGTTGAGGCAGGCCTGCACGACCCGCTGGTAGTTCTGCGCCTGCGACGAGCCGGAGCCCTCGATGTCGAGCTCGGTGATCTGCACGTCGACACCGAGAGCGGCGAAGCTGCGCAGCGTGGTCTCGTAGTTCGAGGGCACCGGGCTCTGGGAGTTGAAGTGCGACTGGAACCCGACGCAGTCGATCGGCACACCCCGGGACTTGAAGTCCCTCACCATGGTGTAGACGCCCTGGGTCTTGGCGTGCGACCAGTCGTCGGTGTTGTAGTCGTTGTAGCAGAGCTTCGCACCGGGGTCGGCGGCCCGGGCGGCACGGAACGCCGCCTCGATCCAGTCGTTGCCCGTGCGCTGCAGGTTCGAGTCACGACGACCACCCGAGGAGCCGTCGGCGTAGGCCTCGTTGACGACGTCCCAGGCGTAGATCTTGCCCTTGTAGTGCGTGGCGACCTGCGTGACGTGGTTGAGCATCGCGTTGCGCAGGTCGGTGCCGGACATGTTCTGCATCCAGCCCGGCTGCTGCGAGTGCCACGCGAGCGCATGCCCGCGGACCCGCTTGCCGTTGCTCTGCGCCCAGTTCAGGATCCGGTCGCCGCTGGAGTAGTTGAACAGGCCACGGTTGGGCTCCGTGGCGTCCATCTTCATCTCGTTCTCGGCCGTGATCATGTCGAACTCACGGTTCGCGATCGTCTGGTACGTGCTGTCGTTCAGCCGGCCCGCCGCGATCGCGGTGCCGAAGTACCGCCCGCTCTGCTGCGCCGCAGCACCGAGCGTGCTCGCCGCCGCCTGGGCGGGCTGTGCGGCCGTCAGGCCGACGATGGTCGTGGCGACGGCCAGCGTCGCGGCCGCGAGAGCTGTCCTCCCGCGGCGCTGGGTCCCTGTCATGTGGCGCCTCTCCGTGGGCACCCGCGCACCGCGGGTGGGGCTGTCGACGACGGGCTCGCGTGCGTCGCGTCGTCGGCGTCTTCACCGATGAAGAAGCGCTCGCCGGTACCCGTCGTCCTTGTCGTCGCTCACCTTGCAGCGCCGCCGCCGCACCAGCCATCGTCTAAACATTTCAGCAGCGACCGCACGACCGTCGCGAGCGACGCGGCTCCGGACCGCACGACCGTCGTGAGCGACGCGCACCCGGACCCGACCGGACGACCCCGGCCTGCGTCAGCGGTGCTCGGGCGCACCGCGACGGTCGGCGTCGCGCGTGGCCGCCGTCAGCGCGGCAGCTCGACGCCCGTCAGGTCGGCCAGCGCCGCGAGCAGCGTGTCCTGCACGTCGACGTCCGAGGCCGCCGGGTTCGCGACGAGCTGCTCGAACCGCTTGAGGTAGACGCCGCTGACGCGGGCCGCCGCGTCGTCGGACGTCGCGAGCCACACCTGCGTCGCGGCACCGTCGCCGACCTCGTCCCACGCGTCCGGACCGCCGAGCTTGGTCTTGATCCACCCGGGGTCGACGGCCGTCGCGAGCACGTCCGGCCACAGCCGCGCGACCGCGAACGCGAGCACCACGTCGTACAGCTTGGAGTCGGAGTACGCCTGCATGCCGTCCCACGGACGGTTCAACCACTGCAGGTCGTCGAACGCGACCCGGCCCTGCGCCTCGAGCCCTGACGTGAGGTAGACCAGCCGGGCCGGGCGCGGCGCGAGCGCCGTGAGCACGTACGGAGCGACGGTGTTGACCTGGAAGATGCGCTCGAAGCCGTCGGCCGTCTCGACCCGCTCGGGTGCCCCGCCACCGATGCCGGCGTTGTGCACGACGGCGTCGAACGGCCCCGCGTCGGCGATCGCGGCGGCCAGCGCCCGCGTCTGCGCGAGCGACGCGAGGTCGCCGGTCAGGACGTCGCGCAGCCCCGGAAGCGCCGCGCGCAGCTGCTCCGCCCGGGCCGCGTCACGCGCGTGCCCGACGACGTCGTGCCCGGCGTCGATCAGCTGTCGGGCGGTCTCCCGCCCGATCCCGTCGGACGACCCGGTGACGACGACACGCGACATGACCACTCCTTCATGACGGGAGACCCCGGCCGCGGGCTGCTGCACGGCACCGTGGACCACCAGCAGAACGACGAAGGCCCGGACCGTGTGGTCCGGGCCTTCGTCTTCTTGTAGCGGGGGCAGGATTTGAACCTGCGACCTCTGGGTTATGAGCCCAGCGAGCTACCGAGCTGCTCCACCCCGCGTCGGCTCGACAACTCTACGACACCCTCCGGACCAGACCAAATCCTCCCGCGTGAGGCCCGTCACAGGCCGGGCCGGGCACCGCGGGAAGCCCCACGACGCCCGGCCCGGCCGGCGGTCACCACGACGGTCAGCCGCCCGCGGCCTCGAGGTCGGCCTCGGCCTTGATCGCGTCCTGCACGGCCCGCGACAGGCGGTCCTGAGCCTCGCCGTACTTCGTGAAGTCGCCGGTCTGGAGCGCCGCCTGGCTGTCTTCCAGGGCCTGCCGCGCCTGCTGCAGCGCGAGGTCGAGCGACGCCCGCGCGGCGGCCGCGTCCGGCGGGACGCCGTCCGTCGGGCTCTCCGTCGGTGTGCCGGTCGGCTGCTCGCCCGGGGTCTCGGCGGGCGGTGTCGCACCGTCGTCGGGGTTGGTCCCGGCGTCGCCGGCCTCGGCGCCCGAGTCGCCGCCGAACACCTGGTCGAGCGCACCGTCGAGCGTGCTCGCGAACCCGATCGAGGTGCCCCACGCGACCAGCACGCGCTGGAGCAGCGGGAACGCGGTGCCCGACGCGGCCTGCACGTACACGGGCTGCACGTAGAGCAGACCGCCGCCGACCGGGAGCGTCAGCAGGTTGCCGCGGACGACCTGCGAGTCCCCGCGCGCCAGGATGTTCAGCTCGTTGGACACCGTCGGGTCGGCGTTGAAGTTGTTGTTCACCTGGCCGGGGCCCGGCACGGTCGAGTCGCGTGGCAGCTCGAGCAGCCGGAGCTTGCCGTAGTCCTCGGACGGCTTCCCCGCCTCCGACCCCGCTTCCGCGTCCACGGCCAGGTACCCGGTGAGCACCTCGCGCGCCCCGGAACCACCGGGGATGAACGTCGACATGAGCGCGAACCGCGCCTCGTCCTGGTCGGGCATGCGCAGCGTCAGGTAGTACGGCGGCTGCGGCACGTTGACGTTCGGGTGCGTCGGGTCGAGCGGGTTCGCCCAGAAGTCGTTGCCGGAGAAGAACTGGTTGGCGTCCTCGACGTGGTACCGCGTGAGCAGGGCGCGCTGCACCTTGAACAGGTCCTCGGGGTAGCGCAGGTGGCTCATGAGCGGACCGCTGATCTCCGACAGCGGCTTGAGCGACGTCGGGAAGACCTCCGACCAGGCCTCGAGCACCGGGTCGGACGGGTCCCACGCGTACAGGTCGACCGACCCGTCGTACGCGTCGACCGTGGCCTTCACCGAGTTGCGGATGTAGTTCACGGTCTTCGGCTGGAGCGCCTGGATCGTCTCCGTCGTCTCCGTCAGCGCGTCACGCGTCGCCGACTCGAGCGAACGGCCGGCCGAGTACGGGTACTGGTCGCTCGTCGTGTAGCCGTCGATGATCCACTTCACGCGGCCCTCGACGACCGCCGGGTAGACGCGCCCGTCGAGCGTCAGGTACGGGGCGACCTTCGCGACGCGGTCGCGCGGGTTGCGGTCGTACAGGATCTGCGACACGTCGGTGACGCGGTTCGAGAAGACGAGCTGCTCGTCGCCGAACTTCAGCGCGTACAGCAGCTTGTTCCACGGGTTGCCGATGCTCGGCCCGGCCGACACGTCCTGCGTCGGGAAGCGCGTGAGCTGCTGGCCCTGCGCGTCGTCGGACGGGTAGTCGAACTCCCAGCCGTTCCCGCTGGGCGCGCCCACGATCGAGTACGCGGGCGCCTGCGGGCTGAAGTAGATGCGCGGCTCGTACTCGCCCATCTGCCCCTGCGAGGGGATGCCGCCCTCCCAGAAGTCGGGCGCTCCACGACCGGCCGTCGTGTTGCCGTAGGCCGCGACCACGCCGAACCCGTGGGTGTAGACGGTCGTGTCGTTGGTCCAGTTGCGCTGCGCGGAGTCGAGACCCTCGAGGTCGAGCTCGCGCACCGCGATGACGGTGTCACGGCTCTCGCCCTCGACCTCGTAGCGGTCGACCGACAGCGAGTCCGGGAAGTGGTAGAACCCGCGGATCTGCTGGAGCTGCTTGAACGACGGGCTCACGACCTGCGGGTCGAGCAGACGGATCGACGCGGTGGTCTCGGCGTCGGACCGCAGGGCACCCGCCTCGGCGGTGACGTTCGCGTCGTAGTCCGACGTCTGCACGTCCTCGAGCCCGTACGCGGCGAGCGTCGCGTCGATGTTGCGCTGGATGTACGGCGCCTCGCGGTCCTGCTGGTTCGGCTGCACCTGGAAGCGCTGGACGACCGCCGGGTAGATGCCGCCGACGGCGATCGCCGCGATCACCATGAGGCCCACGCCGATGGCCGGCAGGCGCCAGTTCCCGCGGACGGCGGTGACGACGAACATCACGGCGACGAAGATCGCGATGCCCGCGAGGATCGCCTTCGACGGGATGACGGCGTGCACGTCCGTGAACGCCGCGCCGTGGAACTTCTCCCCCGCCTTCGTGAGGATCGAGTACCGGTCGAGCCAGTAGTTCGCGGCGATGAGGAGCATGAGCACCGCGCCGATGACCGACAGGTGCACCCGAGCGGCGCGCGTGGTCCGCGGGCCGTTCCCCCGCCCGCCGCCGACCCGCAGGCCGCCGTACAGGTACTGCGTCGCGAGGCCGGCGATCCCCGCGAGGATCGTCACGGCCATGAGGAACGACACGACGAACCGGATGCCCGGCAGCGTGAACAGGTAGAACCCGAGGTCGATCCCGTACTGCGGGTCCTTCTCGCCGACCGTCTGGCCGTGCATCCAGAGCTGGACCGTCGACCACTGCTGCGACGCGGCCGCGCCGGCGAAGAGGCCGAGGACGGCGGGGCCGACGATCATGACGAGCCGGCGCAGCGGCTCGATGGCCTCGCGGTACTGGTCGAGGTTCGCCTGCTCGGGCGTCGACGGCGCGTACACCGGCCGCGAGCGGTACCCGAAGCTCAGGCTCGCGGCGACGGCCCCGGCCATGAGCCCGAAGCCGAGCACGAACAGCACCGCACGCGTGCCCCACTCGGTGCCGATCACCTGGAGGTAGCCGAGCTGGTCGAACCACAGCACCTCGGTCCACACCTGGGCGAGCACCAGGACGAGGACGACGAGCACGCCGAGGACGACGAGCGTCGGGGCGAGCGCCCCGCGCCGACGTCGGCCGGCAGGTCGTGGGCGGGGTGGGCTGGCGAAGGTCACGGAGGGTCCTCGTCGTCGTCGGGCACGGCGGACCGCGGCGGACCGCGGCCGGGCGGCACGCGCACGCGCGGACCGCTCCTCGGTGTGAACGTGCTGCTCGAGGCCCAGGTTCCCACACGGGTGCGACCATGGTCCGGTGACACAGCCCCCCACCGCACCGCACCCTGGCCAGCGCGCGCTCTCCGACGCCGTCCGCGAGGTCGAGCACCACGTCGCCACCGCTGGGTGGGACGGCCCGGTGCGGGTGTTCGCCCTGGTCAGGACCGCCTCGGCGCTTGCGACCGAGCCCGGCCTCGCGGACCAGCTCACGCACGACGTGCTCGCCGCGGCGGCCGCCGACCCGTGGCACCTCACGTCCGTCGAGCAGGAAGGGCTGCCGTCCGCGCCGGACCTCGAGACGCTGCTGGCAGGGCTCTCGTGGCCTGACGCCGTCGACGGCGTCGCGGTGACCGTCGAGCGCGTCGTGCTGCCGCCCGCGGCGGAGGCCGACATGCCGCAGGAGCCCGACGCGGCCCTCGCCTACCTGCTGGCCCACCCGGACCGCGCCGACGTCCGGCTCGCCGTCGGGGTGCTGCGCGACGGGCCGTCGTGGTGCGCGGTCCGCAGCCGGGAGCACGACGCCGACGACCAGGTCGGCCAGGGTCCGGACCTCGTCCCCGGGCTCGTCTCGGCGCTCCGCTCGACGCTCGACTGACGCAGTCCGCGACCGACGCGGTCGCACCGGGACGTCCGTCCGCGGCGCCGCCCGGTCAGCCCTCGGCGGGCGCCATCTCCTCGGCGGTGCCCGTGACCCGGACGCGCCCCTCGCGCGGGACCTCCACGACGAGGAGCGACGGCCGCCCGGTCTCCGCCCCCTGGTCGACGGTCAGCACGGTCGGCGCGTCCACGTGCCGCCCGGCGCGCAGGTACGCCCCGAGGCCCGCCGCGGCCGACCCCGTCGCGGGGTCCTCCCGGATCCCGCCGCGCGGGAAGGGGTTGCGGGACGCGAACCTGGTCGCCGACACCCGGTGCACGACCGGCACCGTGCCGTCCCACCCCTGCGCGTCCTGCAGCCGCAGCACGGCGTCGTCGTCGTGGTCGAGGCGGTCGAGCACCCCGGCCCGCACCGGGACGAGCGGGTGCAGGTTGCCCCCGTGCACGAGCGCCGGAGGCAGCAGGGGGTCGAGGTCGTCGCGGTCCAGGCGCAGCGCGGCGAGCAGGGCGTCGAGCAGGTCGCCGTCGAGGTCCTCGACCTGCGTGTCCACCGCGACGAGCGTCGCGCGGTCCGCGCTCACCTCGACGGGGACGAGGCCCGCGTTCGTGGTGAGCGTCACCACGGGCCCCGCACCGCGCGACCGCGCCAGCACGACGCCGGACGCGATGGTGGCGTGGCCGCAGAACGCGATCTCCGCGCGCGGGGTGAAGTAGCGCACGCGGGCGGCGGCGCGCTCGATCCCGGTGAGGAACGCCGTCTCGCTGAACCCGAGACCCGCCGCGATCCGCAGCATGTCGGCGTCGTCGAGCGACTCGGCGTCGAGCACGACGCCGGCAGGGTTTCCGGACGCGGGGTCCGGCTCGACGGTCGTGAACGCCCGGTACCGCAGGATCTCCATGCCCCGATCCTCCCCCGCCCGCGTCAGCCGGCGGTGGGTGACGGCGTCGTGGCGTCCTGCGTGCACGTCGGCAGGTCGCCGGCCTCGCCCGCGCCGATCGCCTCCATCGCGACACGCGCCTCGTGCAGCGTCGCGACGCGGACCACCCGCAGCCCGTCGGGCACGTGCCCGACGACCTCGTCGCAGTTGCCCGCCGGGGCGAGGAACCAGTCCGCGCCGTCGCGCTCCGCCCCCGCGAGCTTCTGCCGGATGCCGCCGATCGGCCCGACCGCACCGGTCACGTCCATCGTCCCGGTTCCGGCGATGACCTCGCCGTCCGCCTCGTCCTCGGGGGTGAGCTTGTCGATGATCCCGAGCGCGAACATCGTGCCCGCGCTGGGCCCGCCGATGTCGTCGATGCTGATCGTCACGTCGACGGGCATGTCGAACGTCGGGTCGATCAGCACGCCGATCTGCGCGCCGCCGCCCTCGCGCTCGCTCGTGACGACCGGCACGTCCACGTCCTGCCCGTGCCGCTGCACGGTGAGCGTCACGGTCTCGCCCGGCTCCACGTCCGCGAGGTCGTCGACGAGCGACTGGTAGTCCGGGAGCGGCTCGCCGTCGAACCCGACGAGCACGTCGTTCTCCTCGAGCTTGCCCGCGGCGTCCGTGCCCTCGACCGTGCCCGCGACGAGCAGCGTGGCGGGCACCTCGTACCCGAGCTCCGTGAGGGCGGCGACCGTCGCGTCCTCCTGCGAGGACACCATCTCGGCCTGGTTGGACTCGTCGATCTGCTCCTGCGAGACGTCGGGCGGGTAGACCTGCTCGACGGGCAGCACGACGGACGACGCGGAGAACCAGCCGCTGACGACGCCGAGGATGCTCGACGGGTAGCCCGGGCCGCCGGTGCTCGACACGGTCGTGAGCCGCAGCTGGCCGGTCGAGTCGTGCGTCTCGGCGCCCGAGATCTCGATCATGGGCGTGCCGTCGTGCTCGCCGAGCACGTCGCGCGTGGGGCCGGGGCTGTTGACCGCGTACGGCGTCGGCAGGACGACGAGCACGGCGAGCAGCGTCGCGCCGGCCAGCAGGGACGTCGTCAGCGTCACGGCGCGCGGCGACAGCGGCCGCGGTGCGGGCTGCTCGTCGTCGTCGAGCGGCGGGTCGGTGGCGTCGAGCACGGAGCCGATCATCCCCTACCGCGCTGTGTGCCGACGACGTCGCTCAGCCACGACGCCGGGCCCGTGCCTGGCGCCACACGGCGGCCGTGCCGATGAGCGCGACGGCCGCCCCGGCCGCGCCCAGCGCCGCCGCGTCGCGCGACCCCATGCGACGCCCCGCGACGGCGACGCGCCCCTGCACGCCCTCGAGCAGCACGTCGAGGCACTCGCGGCTCGACCAGCGCGCGGACCAGCCCGCCGCGGTCAGGCGGTCCGCGGCGACCGTCCACGGGTAGACGACGAACGCGAGCTCGGACGCGGGCGACGGCAGGACGCCCACGCGGTGCAGCCGCTCGGCCGTGCCGAACGCCGTCGCGGGTGCGAGCTCGACCCGCCGCATCCCGGCCGCGGCCTCGACCTGCGACGGCGTCAGGACGTCGGGCGCGCCGACGGTGAGAGCACCGGTGAGCCGGTGGTCGACCGCGAACCGGGCGGCCGCGGCGACGTCGTCGACGTGCACGAGCTGCCACTGCCGTACCGCGCCGCGCACCGTGAGCAGGCGCGGCGCCTCGAAGTGCCGCGTGACGAAGGTGTCGACGCCGGGGCCGACGATCGCGGCGGGCCGCAGCACGGTGACCGCCGGCGTGCGACGCCGGGACGCCCGTGCGACGACCGCCTCGACGGCGGCGAGGTCCGCGACGATCCCGTCCTGCGGCGCGTGGGCGCCGCGCGGGAGCGGGTCGTCGTCGTGCACGACCGGCCGGTCCGGCCACGCGCCGTGCACGACGGCGGAGCTCACGACGACGACGTGCCGGACCCCCACCGCGCGCGCGGCCGCGAGCGTGTGCTGCGCCCCGGCGACGGCGGCCGCCTGCCGCTCCCGGGGCACGACCCCGGCGTGCTGCGCGAGGTCCGCGGCGTGCGCGACGAGGACGACGACGTCGGCCCCGACGAGCGCGGACTGCGGTTCACGCTCCGGCAGCGCCTCGACCGACCGCGCCCCGTCCCACGCGCCGAGCATCGCGGTCGCGACGGGCCCCGCGCCGACCACCACGACGCGGTCGCTCGTCCCGTCCGCCGCCGGTCGTGCCTGCTCAGGACCCGTCGCGGGCTGTCGTCGCGGGGTGCGCGCACCCGTCGCGGCGCTCCGCTGCGCGCGCGCCGTCCCCGTCCCGGACGCGTCCGTGCGCCCTGAGCGAACCTGCCCGTCCACCCGTCCCTCGTTCCTGTCCTGCGTGGTTACCGTGGTCCCCGCCGGCCCCATCGTCGCAGGAGGTCCCCGTGAGCCCCGACAACCCCGCCGTGCCCGGGCCCGACGGGCCCGAGACCCCCGCCTGGGAGCAGATGCTCCGGGCCATGCTCGGCGACGGCGCCGACGCCGCGATCCGCGAGATGCGCGAGCGCGGGTTCGACCCCGCCCAGATGGCGGGCGCGTCCGGCCTCCCGGACGACCCGCGGCTCGTCGAGCAGGCGGTCGCGCAGGTCCAGCGCCTCCTGGCCGCGGCCGGCGACGACCCGGTGAACTGGCAGATGGCGCACGACCTGGCCC
This sequence comes from Cellulomonas sp. H30R-01, assembly GCF_010119915.1. Taxonomy (NCBI): domain Bacteria; kingdom Bacillati; phylum Actinomycetota; class Actinomycetes; order Micrococcales; family Cellulomonadaceae; genus Cellulomonas; species Cellulomonas sp. H30R-01. The sequence goes on from NZ_CP048210.1 coordinate 2,358,614, forward strand.
GCCAGCAGGCCTCCCTCGGCGGCGACCCGGCCCTGTCGCCGGGCCGGGCGCGCGACGTCCTCGACGCGCTGTCCGTCGCCGAGCTGTGGCTCGACGCCGCGACCGACCTCCCGCCGTCGTCCGGCACACCGCACGCCTGGAGCCGTGCCGAGTGGGTCGAGGCGACCCTCCCCACGTGGCGCACCCTGACCGAGCCCGTCGCCGCGTCGCTGTCCGGGGCGCTCGTCGACGCGCTCGGCGCGAGCCTGCCCGAGGAGGCCGCGGGTGCGCTGCCGGGCGGTCTCGACCCGTCCCACCTGCTGCGCCAGCTCGGCTCGGCCGTGTTCGGCATGCAGGTCGGGCAGGGCGCCGGCACCCTCGCACGCGAGGTCTTCGGGACGACCGACATCGGCCTGCCGCTGCTCGACTCGCCCGCACCCGCGCTCGTCCCCGCCAACGTCGACGCGTTCGCCGAGGGCCTCGACGCGCCCCTCGACGAGGTGCGCCTCTTCCTCGCGCTGCGCGAGGCCGCCGCAACCCGCCTGTTCACGCACGTGCCGTGGCTGCGCGCGCACCTGCTCGCGACCGTCGAGGCGTACGCGCGGGGCATCACGATCGACGTCGACCAGCTCGAGGAGGCCGTGAGCTCGATCGACCCCACCGACGCCGCCGCCCTCCAGCAGGCGCTGTCCGGCGGGGTCTTCGCACCGCACACGACGCCCGAGCAGCGCGCCGCGCTCGAGCGTCTCGAGACCGCGCTGGCCCTCGTCGAGGGCTGGGTCGACGAGGTCACCGCCGCCGCCGCGATCGCGCACCTGCCGCACACCGTGGCGCTGCGCGAGATGGTGCGCCGCCGCCGCGCCGCGGGCGGACCCGCCGAGCAGACCTTCGCGAACCTCGTCGGGCTCGAGCTGCGGCCCCGACGCCTGCGCGACGCCGCCGCCCTGTGGGCGCAGATCACACGCGACGGGGGCCCGTCCGCGCGTGACGCCGTCTGGGACCACCCCGACCTGCTGCCGACGACGCAGGACCTCGACGACCCCGCCGGCTACGCCGCCCGCCGCGCGGCCGCCGTCGACGAGACCGCGGAGGTCGACCGCGCGCTCGCGCAGATCCTCGGCGAGGACCCGACGGCACCGGCGGGCCCCGGCGACGAGCCGACGGACCCCGAGGACCCGCCCACCCGCTGACCTCCGGGCTCGGCCCCCGTCAGCGGCGGACGCGCGCCTTCGGCGCCGTGCGGGCGCCGACGGGAGCCCCGTCGAGGGCCACGACGCCGTCGCGCGGCTCGTCCGCACCGTCCTCGGGCTCGAGCGCGACGGCGACGTCGGTCGCCTGCATCGCGGCCGCGTCGTCGTCGATCGCGTCGTCCACGTCCGACGGCGCGTCACCGTCGACCCCGTCGACGTCGGACGGGCCGTCGGCACCGGCGCGGTCCCCCGCGTACGCGACACCCTCGAGGAACCCCCGGGCGCGCTGCGTCCGCGGGTACGCGTCGAGCTCGGCCCAGAAGTCGGGGCCGTGCCCCGCGTGCAGCAGGTGCGCCAGCTCGTGCAGCAGCACGTAGTCGACGACCCACCGCGGCATGCCGCGCAGCCGGTCGGACAGCCGGATCGTCCCGTCGCTCGGGGTGCACGACCCCCACCGGCGACCCTGGTTGCTCGACCACGCGACGCTCGTCGGGCGGGCCCGTCCGCCCAGGTAGCGGGTGGAGAGGTCGGCGGCGCGCGCCGCGAGCTCCTCGTCCGACGGCCGCCGGCGACGCTCCTGCGCAGCGAGCCGCGTCATCATCCGACGCACCCACTCGAGCTCCTGCGCACGCGTGAACCGGGCAGGGATCGCGACGATCGTCTTGTCGCCCTCGCGCCACGCCGTCACCGTGCGCGCACGCCGGCGCGAACGGCGGACCTCGACCTGCGACAGGTCGTCCGTGGGCTGCACACCTGCACGGTAGCCCTCCCGGGTGTGCTCGTCCCGCTCTTCACCCGCTCGCGCGCGGCGTGTTCCGCATGATCACGCGGTCGCAGGGGTCCTGCGCCGCTACTGTGGACGACGCTCGGGCGCACCCGTCGGGACCGCGGCCGGCCACCGGCACCGTCCCCCCGGTCCGGTGCTCGAGACCGAGGGAGGGAACCCGATGGCGGACACCTATGCAGGCGAGTTCTACTGCGTGAAGTGCAAGGAGAAGCGCGAGGCGGAGGGCGAGGTCGTCGTGTCGGACTCCGGGCGACGCATGGCGAAGGCCACGTGCCCGGTGTGCGGCACCAAGCTCAACCGCATCCTCGGCAAGGCCTGAGCACCACCGCGCAGAGGGCGCCGTCCGGTCGGACGGCGCCCTTCGTGTTCCCCGGCCCGGGAGCCTGTGGACGAGGCGCTCCGGTCCGCGACGGTCGGTGCCACAGTGGCGCGACCGTCCGAGGAGGAGCTCATGCGTCTGCGTCCTGGCCTGCGCGTGCTGCGACGCAGCAGCACCGAGGTGCAGGTCGGCACCGACCCGCGGTGGGCGGTGCGCCTGACGGACCTGACCCCGGCCCAGGCCGACGCCGTCGTCGGTCTCGGCGTCTCCGCCCGCACGTCACCGTCACCCGCGACGCCGTCCGCGGGCCCTGCGGGACGCGCTGAGCTCGCGCTCGTCTCGCCGCTGCTGGCGCAGGCGCGGCTGACCTGCACGGGCGACACCCGGCAGCTCGACGGTCCCGCGTCCGCCGACGCCGCCACGTGGTCGCTCCTGCTGCCCGACGGCGACGGCACCGCCCTGGTCCGGGCGCGCTCGACGCGCACCGTGGGCGTGGTCGGCCTGGGCCCGACGGGCCTCGGCGTCGCGGTCGCGCTCGCCGCCGCCGGGGTGGGGCGTGTCCTGCTCGACGACGAGCGGCCGGTCCGCTCGTGCGACGTCGGCGTCGGCGGCTACCGCTGGGGTGACGTGGGGTCGCGTCGCGGGGTGGTCGCCGCTCGCGTCCTGCGTGACGCCGCGCCTCGCGTCGACGTCGACGGCCGGGCGACCCCGGACGTGGTGGTCGTGGTCGAGCACGGTGCGGCCGACCCGGCGCGCGCGACGCTGCTCGTCGGCTCGGGCACACCTCACCTCTCGGTCGTCGTGCGGGAGGGCGACACGCTCGTCGGCCCGCTCGTCGACCCGGGCCACGGCCCGTGCCTGCGGTGCCTCGACCTGCACCGCACCGACGTGGACCCGGTGTGGCCGACGCTCGTCGCCCAGCTCGTCACCGCCCCCGGCCGCGCCGACGGACCTGAGGTCGGCGTCGTCGCCGGGGTAGCCGCGTCGCTCGCCGCCGCCTGGGCCCTGACGGTCGTCGACGGCACCGCCGGGCCCCGCCCGGGGACGACCTACGAGCTCGGGCTGCCCGACGCCCTGCCCCGGGTACGCGAATGGGCGGTGCACCCGGACTGCGGGTGCACCGCCCTGCCCGTCGTAGGACGGGTACCGGTGCCGACGACCTGAGGGTCGTCGGAAGGTCGGGCGGTGGGGCGCCCTCTCGTCGGGGCGCCCCACCGTCGGGTCAGGCCGCGGGGGCCGGGTTCTTCCGCGGGCGTCCCCGGCCACGCTTCGTGGCGACGACCACACCGCCGATGAACACCTGACCACCCCAGACGCCCCAGGGCTCGGCCCGCTCGATGGCGCCGGCGAGGCAGCCCTCCATGAGCGGGCACTCCCGGCACAGCGCCTTCGCGCGCTCGACGACCACCGTCTGCTCGGCGAACCACAGCTCCGGGTCGTGCGAGCGGCACGGGATGAGGTCGGCGACGAGCGCGTCGAACTGGGTGTCGTCGGTGGTCGCGGTGCTGCCCGTGGGAGGCCAGGCGCCAGATCCGCCCTGGTTCACGGTGTCGAGCAGCGTCGTGAGCCGCACGATGTCCTCCTGATGTCCTCGCTGATGAGCGTGTCGTTCGTGGTCCGGACCGGACCGACACGTTCACCCCGGGTCATCGGGGAAATGTGAAGGCCGCGGATCCGATGTACGGACTCCGCGGCCTGGGCGACCTCAGTGGGTCAGACCTAGGGAGTCCTGAGACGGATGTAGCGATCGGTGGTGGGGCGCTTGCGCCACGTCGGAAGGAGCTCGGTGTCGACACCCGTCCCCTGGAACCGGCCCGCGACGGCCGTCATCCCGGAGATGGACACACCACGCCCCTCGAAGCCGGCGCCGGTGGGCGCGGCGACATGTGCGCACGCCTGAGCGACGCTCGAGGTGACGATCAGGTTGGTGTTCATCGCGACTCCCACCTCCTTCCGGCTCCGGGCTCTGGCCTTCCGGCGCAGCCCACGTTCAAGGACGAGGATCACAGTAGGGCGGGGTCGTGAGGCGGGACAACCGAATAAACGACATGTCTTCGACGAATCTCCGACGGTCGCCCGTTCAGCCCTCTCGCACGACGCCGTCAGCCCTGCGCGGCGCTCCCGGCGGCGCGTGCGACGACCGCGAGGACGTCGTCGCCGAGCGTCGCGAGCGTCTGGGCGCCGACCCCCGGCACGCGGCCCAGCTCCTCGCGGGTGCGGGGCTGGTGCAGGCCGATGAGCGCGACCGTCGCGGACGTGAGCACGCGGGCCGGGCTCACGCCGACGGACCGGGCGTGCTCGTCACGCCAGCGGGTCAGCTCGGCGACGACGCGGCGGGCACGCGGGTCGTCGTCGTCCGAAGGCGGGTCGAGGGCCGCGGCGGCGCGGCGGGTGGGCGCCGACCGGGCGGGCCGGCGGTCGTCCGGCCACAGGTCGGAGAGGAAGCGCGAGCGCGTGCGGTTCGGGCGGCCGCCGGGGAGTCGCGAGCGCGCGTACGACAGGTGCAGGTGCTCACGGGCCCGGGTCACGCCGACGTACAGCAGGCGGCGCTCCTCCGCGACGGCCGCGGCCGACTCGGCGAGCGACGTCGGGAGCAGCCCTTCGCTGAGACCTGTGAGGAACACGGCGTCCCACTCGAGGCCCTTGGCGGCGTGCAGCGACGCGAGCGTGACGCCCTCGACGGTCGGCGCGTGCTGCGCGGCGGCGCGCTCGTCGAGCTCGGCCACGAGGTCCGCGAGCGTCGCGGACCCGGCGGCGGGCGTCTGGCCGTCCGACGCGGTCCGCGTGCCGTCCGCGGCGGCCGCGGCGAGCTCGTCGGCCAGGCCGACCAGCGCGTGCATCGCGTCCCAGCGCTCACGCGCGGCACCCCGCGCGGCCGGCGGTTCCTCCGCCCACCCGACCGTCCGCAGGATGTCGCGCACGGTCTCGGGCATCGGGACGGTCGGGTCGGCGGACCGGGCGCCGCCGCGCAGCAGCACGAGGGCGTCGCGGACGTCGCGCCGCGCAAAGAACCGCTCGCCGCCGCGGACCTGGTAGGCGATCCCGGCGGTCGCGAGCGCCTCCTCGAAGGCCTCCGACTGCGCGTTGGTGCGGTACAGCACGGCGACCTCGCTGGGGCGGACGCCGCTGCGGACCAGGCGGCCGATCGCGTGCGCGACACCGGTCGCCTCGGCCTCGTCGTCGTCGTAGGCGGTGAAGCGCACCTCCGGGCCGTCGGGGCGTTGCGCCCGGAGCTCGAGGGGCGCCGGACCGCCCGCGCGGCGGGTCGCGTCGATGACGCGGTTCGCGAGGCTCACGACCTGCGGGGTCGAGCGGTAGTCGCGGACCAGGCGCACGACCGTCGCGCCGGGGTGCGTCGTCGCGAACGTCGTCAGGTGGTACGGCGTCGCGCCCGCGAACGAGTAGATGGTCTGGCTCGGGTCGCCGACGACGCACAGCTCGTGCCGGCCGCCGAGCCACTGGTCGAGCAGGAACTGCTGCAGCGGGCTGACGTCCTGGTACTCGTCGACGACGAAGTAGCGGTACTGCTCGCGGATCTCCTCCGCGACGTCGCGGCGCTCCGCGAGCATCGCCGACAGGAGCAGCAGGACGTCCTCGAAGTCGATCACGCCGCGCTCGGTCTTGACCTGCTCGTACGACGTCATGAGCCGGGCGACGGCCTGCGGGTCCTGGCCGCTGGGCGCCGGCCGCGCGATCGCGCCGACCGCCTTCTCGTAGTCGTCGGCCGTGACGAGCGAGACCTTGGCCCACTCGATCTCGGAGGAGAGGTCGCGGACGCTCACCCTGTCCACCGAGAGGCCCACGCGGCGTGCCGCCTCCGCGACGACCTGCGCCTTCTGGTCGAGGATCCGCGGTGGCGCGCCGCCGACGACCTTGGGCCAGAAGAAGCCGAGCTGCCGCAGCGCCGCCGCGTGGAACGTGCGCGCCTGCACGCCCGAGGCGCCGAGCCCGCGCAGCCGCGTCCGCATCTCCCCCGCGGCGCGCGCCGTGAACGTCACCGCGAGGACGTTGCCCGGGCGGTAGACGCCGGTGCGGATGCCGTACGCGATGCGGTGCGTGATCGCGCGCGTCTTGCCCGTCCCCGCACCGGCGAGGACGCACACGGGTCCGCGCAGGGCGGTGGCGACGGCCCGCTGCTCGGGGTCGAGGGCGTCGAGGAGGGCGTCGGCGGACATCGTCCACCAGTGTCGCAGCCCCGACCGACACGCCCGTGCGCGCGTCAACAGGGTCGCCGCAGGTCAGCCGTCCGTGTGGTCCACGCCACACCGGCGGCGCGGAAGCCGTGCCCGTGCGACCGTGTTGAAGCACGTGACGAGGCGCGCTCCTCGTCACCCGTCCGTGGGGGTCCGGTCGCCCGGTCCCCGCCCGTCGACACCACGAGGACCCATGACCACCGAGACCCTGCCCCAGGCCGGCACCGTGACGATGTACTCCACCACGTGGTGCGGGTACTGCCACCGGCTGAAGAAGCAGCTCGACTCGGCAGGCATCGGCTACACCGTGGTCGACGTCGAGCAGGACGACGCCGCCGCGCGGTACGTCGAGTCGGTCAACGGCGGGAACCGTGTCGTGCCGACCGTCGTGTTCCCCGACGGCGGCGCGCTCACCAACCCCTCGCTCGTCCAGGTCCGCGAGCGCCTCGAGGCCTGACCGGTCCGCTCCCCCGACACGCGCCGTCGGACGCGGCCACCGGCGCGTCGTGCCCGCCGGTCACCGTCGTCGACGTCAGACCTCCGGCCCGGCGGGCAGCCTCCCGCCGTACCAGTCCTCGACGAGCGCCCGCGCGATCGACGACGGCCCCGGCGGGATCACGTCGCCCGCCGCGACCGCGTCCCGCAGCTCCGCCCGCGTGAACCACCGGGCGCTCTCGAGCTCGACCCCGTCGACGGCGACGTCCGTCGACCGTGCGTGCGCCCGGAACCCCACCATGAGGGACGCCGGGAACGGCCACGGCTGGCTGCCCCGGTACTCGACGGTGTCGACGACGACGCCCGTCTCCTCCCGCACCTCGCGGCGGACCGCGCTCTCGAGCGACTCACCCGCCTCGACGAACCCCGCAAGCGTCGACCAGCGGTGCGCCGCCCAGGCCGTGGCGTGCCCGAGCAGCAGCCGGTCGGCGTCGTCGACCACCGCCATGATCACCGCCGGGTCCGTGCGCGGGTAGTGCTCCGACCCGTCGACCGTGCACGCGCGGACCCACCCCGCCTGGGTCGCGACCGTCGCCGCACCGCACCGCGGGCAGCGAGGGTGACGCGCGTGCCACGCGTCGAGCGCGACCGCCGACGTCGCCAGCCCCGCGTCGCGGGCCGACAGCGTGGCGCCCACGACCCGCAACGACGACCAGCGTGCACCCGGCGGGAGCGGGGTCGGCGGCGGATCCGCACTGTCGGGCGCGCCCGCAGCGGCGTGCACGAGGACGTCGGAGGCCGATCCCGTCGCCGGCGCCGGGCGGCGACCGAGCACCCGGCGGGCCGCGTAGGCCGTGCCGTCCGCGTCGCGTCCCAGGAGGAGCCACAGCCCGTCCGTGTCGGTGCCCTCGGGCGACGCGGTCGGGACAGCGGCCGCGTCGGACGACAGCCCGCCGGCGACGCGACCGTCCGGAGACACCGTGTGCTCGGCGCGCTCGTCGACGTGCGAGGCGACAGGGTCGGCGACGAGCGCGCGGGCCTCGTCCGGGCTCAGCAGCAGCAGGTCGAACGCCTCGTCGGTGAGGACGCTGCCGTCGTCGACCAGCAGGACGCGCGTCGACGGCTCCGCGAGCGCGTGCGCCAGGCCGTCGGGCCGGTGCTCGGCCGCCCGGTCCACCGCGGCACGGGACAGGGGCAGCGCGTCGACGATCACGCCGCCACCGTACGCGTCGGCGTGCGAGGGCGGCCCGTCGTCCGCACCGGGCGGTGCGGACGCGACGTCCTGCACGCGCACGGCCGACGTCGACGACCGTCACGCAGTCGGACGAATGGGACCGACACGCCGTGGCGCGACCGGGAAGCGCCCGACCTGCGACCTACCCTGGTCGACGTGCCTCGCTCACCCCTCGCTCTCGCCGCGCTGGCGACGGTCGCCGTCCCCGGCCTCGACGCGTACGACGTGCGACGGCCCGCGCAGCCCGGCACGGACTACGACGTCGCCGTGGTCATCGACGCGCAGCGCCGCCGCTGGGTCGTGCGCGCACCGTCCAGCGCCGCCGCCGGCGCCGCGCTCGAGGCCGAGGTCGACCTGCTCGAGGGCCTCGCCGAGCACGCCGGCTCCGGCGCGCTCCCCTTCGCCGTCCCGCGGCCCGTCGGCTTCGCGCACCTGCCCGAGGGCGGGCGCGCCGCTGTGCACGCCGAGATCCCCGGCGCGCCCCTGCGCGTCGACACCCTCCGGCCGGGTCCCGGGCTCGCCGCCGACCTCGGCCGCGCGATCGCGGCGCTCCACGAGCTGCCCACGTCCGTCGTCGAGAGCGTCGGCCTGCCCGTCTACGAGGCGACCGAGTACCGCCAGCGCCGGCAGGCCGAGGTCGACGAGGCCGCCCGCACCGGCAAGGTCCCGCCCGCGCTCCTGCGGCGCTGGGAGGAGCAGCTCGAGGACGTCGCGATGTGGCGCTTCCGGCCGACCGTCGTGCACGGCGACCTGTCCGCCGAGCGCGTCCTCGTCCACGACGGCAAGGTCAGCGGCCTCCTCGGCTGGGGCGACACCGTCGTGGCCGATCCCGCCGACGACCTGTCGTGGCTGCTCGTCGCCGCGTCGCCCGAGGCCGCGGACTCCGTGATGGAGGCCTACCAGCTGCGACGCACCGAGCTCACCGACCCGCACCTGCAGCGTCGCGCGTTCCTCGCCGGCGAGCTCGCGCTCGCCCGGTGGCTCCTGTACGGGGTGCGGACCGGTGACGACGAGGTCGTCGCGGACGCCGTCGCGATGCTCCAGGACCTCGACGAGCACACCCGGCTCGCCGACGTCGAGTCCTCCGCGTCGTACGCCTGACGCCGCCCGTGCCTCTGGTGAGGCCGCGACGCGTCAGACGGACCGGTCGTCGGCTCGTACCGGGACCGGCGGCCGGTCCGGGGACCGACGCCCGGCCGACGCCGGACGTCGTCGTGCGGTCGTGTCGCTCGGGTTGGACGTCCCGCGGTCCACGTTCGGCGGCCAGGCACGGTCCGCCATGCGCACGTCCGCCGACAGGTCCGGCTCGGGTGCGTGGGGCTCGTCGGACGTCGCGCGGCGCAGGAGGGCCGTGATCTCGTCCTCACCGAGCAGGCGCTGCGGGTAGACCGTCTCGCCCGTGCCGACGTAGCAGAAGGCGGCGCGGACGAGGTCGAGCGGGGTGCCGGTCCACCGCGACCACGCGAGCCGGTAGACGGCCAGCTGGAGCTCGCGCGACGCGCGCGCGTCCGGGTCCGTGGGCGGGGCGCCCGTCTTCCAGTCCACGACGACGACCGCGCGTCCCTCGACGTCGGTCCGCTCCTGGTCGGGGAACACCGCGTCGATGCGGGAGCGCAGCACGTACCCGTCGACGCTCGTCTCGACGTCGACCTCGATCGCGAGCGGCGAGCGGTCGGCCCACGGCGTCCGCAGGAAGGACGCCCGCAGCGCCTCCTCGTCGCCGTCCACGGGCGTCGAGTCGTCGTCCGCGCCCGGCAGCGCGTCGACGTCGACCAGCGACGCGGCGCCGTACCAGCCCTCGACCCACGCGTGGAAACGCGTGCCGCGGCGTGCCTGCGGCGAGGGCTCGCGCGGCACCGGGCGACGCAGGCCGCGCGCGAACTCGGCGGGGTCGGCGTGCAGGCGGACGAGCGACGACGCCGAGAGGTGCGCGGGCAGCTCGACGCCGCCGTCGGGCCGTCGGACGCGGTCCTGCTCGGCGAGCAGGCGGTCGGCGAGGTGCTCCCACCGGGACGGCGCGGCACCGGGCGGCCCGGCAGCGACGACGTCCGCCGTCGCGGTCGTGCCGTCCCCTGGGACCGCGGCGGTCGTGCCGTGTCCCGGGGCCGGCGCGCCGGTCCCGGCGTCGTGGCCGACCGCGCGATCGTCGACCGCGCCCCTGGACGCGTCCTCGGCGGTGGAGGTCGCGACCGTGAGGGCCGCGCGGACGAGGGCCGCCGCCTCCTCGACCGCAGGACGTCGCCCGGGGCCGTCGTCGGCGGCGAACGGGTCGGCGGGCCAGACGGCGCTGAGCACCTGGTCCTCGCGCGGGTTGCCCGTGCCGGCCTCGGGCGGCGGCATCCACCCGTCCTCCGTCACGAGGCCGGCCGTGACGAGCTCCTCGAGGAAGATCGAGAGCACCCGCGCGCCGCTGGAGTCGCCCCACCACGCCGCGGAGAGCAGGAGGTCGGTGCGTGCGCGGGTGAGGGCGACGTAGGCGAGGCGCCGCTCCTCCGCGACCTGGTGCGCGCCGGCGTCGAGCACGAACCGCTGACGACGCTCCTCGAGGTCCTTGTGGTGCTCGGCGCCGGCGTAGGGGAAGTCCGGCAGGTCGTGCCGGTCGCCGCGCAGCGGGTACGGGAGCGTGCCGAGGCCCGTGAGCCACGCGGAGTCCTTCGGTCCGTCCTTGCCGCGCGTGCGGGTCGCGGGCAGCACGCCGTCGACCAGCCCGGCGACGGCGACGACGTCCCACTCCAGGCCTTTCGCCGCGTGCACGGTGATGACCTGGACGGCGTCCGGGTCGGGCTCCGCGACGGGCATGTCGAGACCGCTCTCGCGGGTGTCGGCGGCGTCGAGCCAGGCGAGGAAGCCGCCGAGCGTCGGGTGGTCCGCGGTGCGCGCGAACTCGACGGCCACGTCGCGGAACGCGTCGAGGTTGGCCCGCGCCCGGCCCGGGGACACGCCCGCGCGCGCAGCGACCTCGATGTCCAGGCCGAGGAGGCGCTCGGCCTCGCCGACGAGCTCGGGCACCGCGAGGTAGGTGTGCGAGCGGAGCGCGGTGAGCAGCCGCGCGAGGTCGGCGAGGCGCGTGCGTGCCGTGGCGCTGAGCTCGCGGCCGGTGGCGCTGCGCCAGCCGGGCCGGGGCAGCTCGTCGAGCGCGTCGACGATGCTGCGCTCGTCGACCACGTCGGCCTGCACGCCGGGGTCGCGACCGGCGCGGCCACCCCCGCCCGCACGTCCCGCGAGCTCGGCCGACCAGGCGCCGAGCGCGTGCAGGTCGGCAGCACCGAGCCGTGTCCTGCCGCCGGTGAGCAGCCGCATGAGTGCGTCGCCGCGGGACGGGTCGTGCGCGGCCTGCAGCGCGGCCACGAGGTCGACGACCTCGGGCGTGGCGAGCAGGCCGCCGAGACCGACGACCTCGACGGGCAGGCCCGCGGCACGCAGGGCACGCTGCACGACGGGGAACTGCGAGCGCTTGCGGCACAGCACCGCGGCGGTCACGCGATCGACGCCCGCGCCGGCCGGTCGCCAGCGCGCCTTGACGAACTCCGCGATCGCGCGCGCCTCGTCCTCGACCGTCTCCGCCACGTGCGCGTGCACGCGCCCGTCACCGGCCCCGGGCCGCGCCGCGAGCACGGGCACCTCGACGCGGGACGTCGACGCGCGCAGCGGTGCGGCGACGACGTTCGCCGCGTCGAGGATCCGCCGGTCGTTGCGCCACGACGTCGACAGCGAGTGCACGTCGGCGGGCCGCCGGTCCCCGTCGGGCCCGACCACCGGGAACGACGTCGGGAACCCCTCGAGCCCGCCCGCGCTCGCGCCGCGCCAGCCGTAGATCGACTGGTGCGGGTCCCCGACGGCCGTCACGGGGTGACCGTCGCCGAACAGGGCCGCGAGCAGCGTGAGCTGCGCGTAGGACGTGTCCTGGTACTCGTCGAGCAGAACGACGCGGAAGCGGGCACGCTCCCCCGCCGCGACCTCCGGCACGTCGAGCGCGAGCCGCGCCGCGAGCGCGACCTGGTCGCCGAAGTCGATCGCGTCGGCGGCTCGCTTGCGGTCGCGGTAGGTCGCGACGAGGTCGAGCACGCGGGACCGCTCGCCGAGCAGGCGCACGAGGGCCGCCACGTCGCGGTACGGCTCGGTGCGCTTCCCGGGCCCGTGGGGCGTCGCGTTGATCGCGTCGACGATCCCCGCGATGCCGGCCTGCGCCTCGGCGGGCGTGAGCAGGTGCTCGTCGAGGGCGCCGGAGAGCGACAGGACGGCGTCGACGACGGTCGACGTCGCGGCGTCGGTGTCGACGTCGCCCGTCCAGGCCTCGACGACCTCGTGCGCGAGCTGCCACTGCGCGGCCTCGCCGAGCAGCCGCGCGGACGGGTCGAGGCCGAGCCGCAGCGCGTGGTCGCTCACCAGCGAGGACGCGTACGCGTTGTACGTCGCGACCGTCGGCCGCACGAGGCCCCCGAGCCCGTCGCCGTCGGCGCCCGCGAGGACGGCCGCGCCCGGCAGCACGACACCCTCCTCGGCGGCCGCGCGCGCGAGCCGGCGCAGCCGTCGCCGCACGCGCTCGGCGAGCTCGGCGGCGGCCTTGCGCGTGAACGTCAGGCCCAGCACCTGCTCGGGAGCGACGAGCCCGTTCGCGAGCAGCCACACGACACGCGCGGCCATCGTCTCCGTCTTGCCCGACCCGGCACCGGCGACGACGAGCGCGGGCGCGAGCGGCGACTCGACGACGCGCTCCTGCTCGGGCGTGGGCGGCGGCTGGCCGACGAGGGCGGCGATCTGCGCGGCGGACAGCAGCGTCATGCGACCACCTGCCCGCCCTCGGTGCGCACCGGGCACGAGCGGCGGACCGGGCAGCGGTCGCACAGGTCGTTCGTCGTGGCGACGAACGTCGAGGCGGCCATCTTGTCGGCGACCTCGTCGACGAGCGTGCGTGCCCAGCTCGGCCCGTCGTCCTCGCCGCCGAGCGCGTCCTGGTGGCGTTCCGTCGCGGACGCCCCCGTGCCCAGGTAGACGAGCCGTGCACCCGAGCTTGCGGCGTCGGGGGGCAGCGTCTCGAACGCGCCCGCGTCGACCGCGAGCTGGTAGGCGCCGAGCTGCGGGTTGGTGACCGCCTTCGCCCTGCTCGGGACGGTCGCGCCCGTCTTGAGGTCGACCACGCGGACCGCCGTCCGGCCGTCGTCGGGCTGCGCGGGGTCGAGCTCGACGCGGTCGACCGTGCCCCGGACGACGGCCCGGTCGGTGCGCAGCGTGAACTCGCCCTCGACGAGCAGCGGCGCGCCCGCGTCGCGCAGGTACCCCGCGAGCCGGTCGATCATCGCCTCCGCCCGCCTCCGGGTCGCCCGTGCGGGCCACCCGTCGCCGAGGCCGAGCTCCGACCAGCGGCGGTCGAGCTCCGCGGCGAGCTCGGCACGCGTCCCGCGCGGGTGCTCCTGCGCGATCGCGTGCACGAGCGTGCCGAGCGTCTGACCGCTCGAGTCGGCGGCGGTGCCGCCCGCGGCCTCGAGCGCCCAGCGCAGCGCGCACCGCTGCGCGACCTCGAGCCGGGACGGGGACACCGGCACGCGGTCCTGCGGACCCCACAGGGCCGCGTCGCTCGACGGCTCGGCGAGCCCGTGCCACTCGGCGGGGTCCGCGCCCGCGACGCCCGCGCGCGCGAGCCGGGCGAGCGTGCGCGCGAGCGCCGGGTCGGGCTCGACGCCGTCGACGACGGCCTGCTCGAGGCGCGAGCGGAGCTCCGCGACGAGGCCGCGGAGGTCCGCGGCGGCGGGCACCGTGGTCCGGCGGTGGTCCACGTCGCCGTCGGACGGCTCGACGAGGTCGAGGAACGGCGACGGCTGCTGGTCGGCGTCGGCGACGGCCGTCACGACGAGCCGCGAGCGTGCGCGCGAGCACGCGACGGCGAACGACCGGAGCTCGTCGGCGAGCACCGCGGCGCGCGCCTCGGCCGCACGGGCGCCCTCGTCGGTGCCGTCCACCTGGCGGCCTGCGACGACGTCGACGAGCCGCTGGGCGCCGAGCAGCGAGTCGCGGAGCCGCAGGTCGGGCCAGACGCCGTCCTGCACGCCCGCGACGACGACGAGGTCCCACTCCTGGCCGGCGGCGCCCGCGGGCGTGAGGACCGGCACCGCCTGGCGACGGGCCGCGGCGGCGAGCGAGTCGGAGGGCAGGTCCTGCGCGGCGAGCCAGTCGGCGAACGCGCCCGGCGTCGCGCGCGGCATGCGGTCGACGAACGTCTCGGCCGCGCGGAACAGGGCGAGCACCGCGTCGAGGTCGCGGTCCGCCCGCTCGCCGGCGACGCCTCCCGCGAGCGCCGACCGACGCCACGGCTCGGCGAGCCCCGACGCGTGCCACAGGGCCCACAGCACGGTCTGCGCGTCGGCGTCGGGCTGCGCCGCCGCACGGCGGCCCGCAGCGAGCACCTCCGCGAGCCGCGCGACCGGCCGGACCACCGACGACGGGAGCGTGGCGACGCGGGCGGGGTCCTCGAGCGCCTCGACCAGGAGCACGTCGCTCGTGCGGCCCCCGCCGGAGCCGAGCTCCTCGGCGCGCAGCGCGCGACGCACGCGCCGCAGCCCCACCGCGTCGAGGCCGCCCAGCGGCGAGCACGCGAGCCGTGCCGCGGTCTCGGGGTCGAGCTCGGCGTCCCCCACGACGACGCGCACCGCCTCGAGCAGCGGGCGGACGGCGGGCTCCTCGCGGAGCGGCACGTCGCTGCCGACGACCGTGACGGGGACCGACGCCCCCGCGAGCGCGCGGCGCAGCGCGGTGACCTGGGCGCCCGACCGCGCCACGACCGCCATCTCGTCCCAGCCGACGCCGTGCTCCAGGTGGGCGGTGCGCAGCGCGTGCGCGACGAACGCGGCCTCCTGCGAGGTGCTCGGCAGCACGGCCGCCTGCACGACGCCCGCCCCGCGGGCGACGTCCCGCGCGGTCGCGCGGCGGTGCTGGACCGCACCGACCGACCCGATGCGCTCGGTGACGCGCCGCGTCACGTCGCGCACCGCGTCGCCGTGCCGCCACACCGTCCCGAGGACGTGCGTCACGGCGCCGAGCTCGCCGTCACCGGCGCCGGCGACGGCCGCGCGCCCGACGAGCGTGGGCGCGGCCCCGCGGAACGTCTGCACGGCCTCGTCGGGGTCGGCCAGCAGGAGCAGCCGCGCACCGTCGTCGGCGAGCACCCGCAGCAGCCGCGCCGTCGCGGACGTGCTCTCCTGGTGGTCGTCCACCACGACGAGCCGCCAGCGCGGCCGCACGGCACCCGGCACCTCGTCGTCCCACGCACGCAGCGCCTGCGCGGCCTCCTCGACGACGACCGCGGGGTCGAGCCGCGCGCCGAGGTCGGGCGTCGCGGACCGCAGCTCGAGCACGTCGAGGTACTCCTCGTACACCTGCGCCGCGGCGGTCCACTCCGGCCGGTCGTGCCCCGCGCCGAGGTCGGCGAGGTCGACGGGCCCGAGCCCGCGCTCAGCGGCCCGCATGAGCAGGTCGCGCAGCTCGTCGCGGAACGCGCGCATCGTCGGCACGTCGGCGGGCACGTCCCCGGGCCAGACGGGCCGCACGCCCTCTCCCGCGGCGTGGCCGGCCAGCAGCTCCGCGAGCAGCAGGTCCTGCTCCGCGCCCGAGACGAGGGTCGGCGGCACGAGACCGAGGTGGCCGGCGCGCGCCCGCAGCACGGCGAACGCGACCGCGGGGGCGGTCTGCACGAGCGGCCGGCCCGACGTCGCACGCAGCCGGGCCGCGAGGCGGTCACGGAGGTCCGCGGCGGCCCGACGCCCCGCCGACACGACCAGGACGTCCTCCGGCGCGAGACCCGCGTCGACGGCCGCGACGACGGTCTCGAGCGCGACGGTCGTCTTGCCGGTGCCCGGCGCGCCGAGCACGAGCAGCGCCCGGTCCTCGCCGTGCAGCGCGCGCTCGACCGCGAGCGCCTGGTCGTCGTCGAGGTCCACCGGGCTGCCCGGTCCCCGCGCCGGCCCGTCGGCCAGGGCGGGACGCACGAGGCGCAGCGCGGGGGTCGTGGTCACGGCCCCGATCCCATCACGGACCGCCGACACCGCGGTCCACCGACTGGTCGTCAGGCGTGTGCCCGGCGGACGGTCAGGGGAAGGGCCACGGGTTGGGGATGCACGGCGCCGCCTTGTACGACTGCTGCTGCATGAGCGGGGCCAGCGCACCGGGTGCCGGGCACTTCTCGTGACCGTGCCCGAGCAGGTGCCCGACCTCGTGGTTGACGAGGTACTGGCGGTAGGTGACCTTGTCGCCGGCGAGCTCCTGGGTCGCGAGCACCCAGCGCCGCAGGTTGAGCACCGCGTTGCCGCCCCGGCCGCACGAGACCTGGCCGTTGGTGTCGAGCGGGGCGCACAGGTCGTCGACGCTCTCGGGGGACGCCAGGGTCACGCGGAGCTCGGCAGGGCCGTCGGTGCGGGCGAACGACACCGACCCGTCGGCTCCCCAGCCGCGCGGGTCGTTGAGCGTCGTCATGACGGTCTGCGCGAACCGCGCACCGTCGACCGCGAGCCCGTCCTCGACCTCGACACGGATCGTCCGCACGCGACCCGTGCCGGGTCCGGGTTCGCTGCCCGGGACGACGGAGAAGGTCCCGGCGGCGCGCTCGGGGATCTCGGCGGAGAGCAGCCCGGCCTGGACGTCGACGAGCGTGAGGCCCGGCGGCAGCGCGACCACCGGCGGGTCGGTCGACAGCAGCGGGTCGAACGCGGGCGCGGGCGCGGGGGCCGGCTCGCGCACCGCCGACCGGCTCGTGTCGACGGCGCGGTCCTGCGTGTCGTCGGCCGCGACCGCGCCCGACCCCGCGAGCTGCACGGACGACACCGACAGCGCGAGCGCACCCTGGAGCGCGCCCGACGCCGACACCCCCGGGAGCGTGAGGGCCGCCGTCCCGGCCCCGAGCAGGAGGCCGCCGAGCGCGACGGACGACGCCACCGCCACACGCCGGACCCCGGCGAAGGGTCGCCCGGACCGGCGTCCGGGCGCACGGCGGGCGCGCTCGTCCGGACGGGGCATCTCGGGCGGGGTCACGCGGACATCGTCGCATCCCGGACACGTGCCGTCGCTACCATGCCGGGATGACAGACGGGACCGACGGCTCGCCCCCACGGCCGCGCAGCCCGCGGATGGCTCGCGACGAGCGCCGTGCCCAGGTGCTGCGCATCGCGCAGGACCTCTTCTCGTCCGAGGGTTTCCACCACGTCTCCATGGACGACATCGCCGACCGCGCCGAGGTCAGCAAGCCCGTGCTCTACCGGCACTTCCCCTCGAAGCTCGACCTCTACCTCGCCGTCGTCGACCAGTGCGGCTCCGACCTGCTCGCGGCCGTCGACGAGGCCGTCGCCCCCCTCGAGGCCGGACCCGTCCAGCGCGGCGCGGGTCGCGACGTCATCGCCGCGATCGTCCGCGCCTACATCGACTTCGTCGACGTCGCCGGGGAGTCCTCGACGCTGCTCTTCGAGTCCGACGTGACGCACGACGCCGACGTGCGCGCCCGCGTCGAGCACGCGTCGTCCGAGGCCGCCCGCCGCATCGCCCGCGTGCTGTCCCAGGTGACCGGTCTGGCCGCCGACGCCTCCGCCACGCTCGCCGTCTCGCTGATCGCGATGGCGCAGGGCGCGGCGACGCACCGGCTCCGCACGACGCCCGTCGCCGACGCCGGCCTGACCGCCGAGCTCGTCACGCAGCTCGCCTGGGGCGGCGTCGCGGGCCTGGTCCGCCCCGACTTCGTGTACGAGGACGCCTAGGATCGTCCAGGCGGGCCCCGTGGGCCCGGACGCTCGCGAGCGGACGACGTTGGAGGACGAGGAAGACATGGCCGTGGAGATCACGATCGGCGTGCAGAACCTGCCGCGGGAGATCGTCCTGGAGACCGACCAGACCGCCGACGAGGTCGCGGCGGCCGTCGCCGCCGCCCTGGACGGCAAGACGGTGCTGGAGCTGCACGACACGCGCGGCCGTCGGGTGATCGTCCCGACGTCCACGCTGGGCTACGTGGAGATCGGGTCCGAGACGAAGGCCCGCGTGGGCTTCGGCAGCATCTGACGACGCACGGACGAGGCCCCCGCCGACCGGTCGGTCGCGGGGGCCTCGTCGTGTCCTCGGAACGGCGCGCGGCGGTGCGGTGCCCGGTGTCTCAGGCGGTGAGGCCGAGCCGCGACATCCGGCGGGTGTGCTGCGCGGTGAGCTCGCCGAAGAGCTTGGTCGGCGGGTTGGCCGGGGCCGCACGCCCGTCGGCCTGCTGCTCGGCCGGGACGGCGGCGTCACCCGTGCCGCTCGACACCAGCCGGACGAGCCCGGGGCGCTGCACGAGCAGGCGCTGCACGACGCCGAGCGCCTCCCCCACGAGCCGGCGACCCCACAGCGCGAGCCGCGAGCTGAGCACACCGTCGTCGGAGCCTGCGGCGTCGAGCTCGGCCACGGCCAGCTCGGCGTGGGCGGCGTCGTCGAGGACCGCCAGCACGACCCGGCGGGACTCCTCGTCGAGCCCCTCGGCCGCGACGCGGCAGAAGTCGTCCGCGACGCCGTAGCCGACGTACGCCTTGAGCAGCCGCTCCCACCACGTGCTGGGCTGCGTGCGGGCGTCGAAGTCGTCGAGCACGTGGTCGAACTGCGCGACCGCGGCCACGGGGTCCGCGCCCAGCTCGGAGATCCGCGCCATCACCGTGTCGCGACGGGCGACCGCGGCCGCGGCGAACCCGCTCAGCTGCAGCCGCTGGTCGGTCGTGGGGGCGACCGACGCGTCGGCGGCGAGCCGTGCGAAGGCGATCTGCTCCAGCTGCGCGACCAGCCCGAGCAGCTCCACGGTGTCGGCCTGCGAGGGTCCGGGACGGGCGGCGGGCGCGTCGTCGGGACCGGCCGGGAGTGCGTGCGTGGTCATCCGAGGATCGTATGCCGACGCCACGCCGCCGTGCGCGGAACGGTCCACAGGGTCGTCCGATAGGCTGGGGGGGTACATCGGTTGCCCGGTCGTCTCGGAGGGGACGCCGTCCCCGGTCCCAGGACCGGCTCGCGCAGCGCCGGACGCACGTCCGCAGCAGCTCGCGAGCGACTTTCACGATCGGCTGCCGGCCAACCCGCGTGGTGACCGCTGTCGCCCGGGAACGCCGCGATCGCCGGCCGCTCCTGGACAGCGCGCGGACCACCACCCTGCGCAGTGAGAAGCCAACGTGACCACGACCGACCCCGGCACCACCGTCGACTCCCCCGACAGCCCCGACGCCGCCGCCAGCGCGCTCGCCGCCCCCATGACGCGCCCGCTGCGCTCCACGTACTCCTCGGTGCAGGCCGTCGACGCGTCCTTCGCGGACTTCGACGTCCGCCCCGAGATCGTGCAGGCGCTCGCCGACGCGGGCATCTCGCACCCGTTCCCCATCCAGGCCATGACGCTGCCCGTCGCGCTCTCGCGGCACGACATCATCGGCCAGGCCAAGACCGGCACCGGCAAGACCCTCGGCTTCGGCGTCCCGCTGCTGCACGCGGTCGTCGCGCCCGGCGAGGACGGCTACGACCAGCTCCCCGCACCCGGCAAGCCGCAGGCGCTCGTCGTCGTGCCGACCCGTGAGCTCGCGGTGCAGGTCGCCGGGGACCTCGCGACCGCGTCCGCGCGCCGCACCGTCCGCGTCGTGCAGGTGTACGGCGGCCGCGCGTACGAGCCGCAGATCGAGGCGCTCAACAAGGGCGTCGACGTCGTCGTCGGCACGCCGGGCCGCATGATCGACCTGCTCAAGCAGCGCCACCTCGACCTCACACGCGTGCGCACCGTCGTGCTCGACGAGGCCGACGAGATGCTCGACCTCGGCTTCCTGCCCGACGTCGAGACGCTGCTCGCCGCGACCCCCGCGTCGCGCCACACGATGCTCTTCTCCGCGACGATGCCCGGCGCGGTCGTCGCGATGGCGCGCCGCTACATGACGCAGCCCACGCACATCCGCGCGGCCGACCCGGACGACGACGGCAGCCAGACCGTCAAGAACATCAAGCAGGTCGTCTACCGGGCGCACGCGCTCGACAAGGTCGAGCTGCTCGCGCGCATCCTCCAGGCCAACGGCCGCGGCCTGACGATCGTGTTCGCGCGGACCAAGCGGACCGCCGCGAAGGTCGCCGACGACCTCGTCGAGCGCGGGTTCGCCGCGGGCGCGCTGCACGGCGACCTGGGTCAGGGCGCCCGCGAGCAGGCGCTGCGCGCGTTCCGCCACGGCAAGGTCGACGTGCTCGTCGCGACCGACGTCGCCGCGCGCGGCATCGACGTCGAGGACGTCACGCACGTCGTCAACTACCAGTGCCCCGAGGACGAGAAGACCTACCTGCACCGCACCGGCCGCACCGGTCGCGCGGGCAACAAGGGCACCGCGGTCACGTTCGTCGACTGGGACGACATGCCGCGCTGGTCGCTCATCGACAAGGCGCTCGGGCTCGGCATCCCCGAGCCGGTCGAGACGTACTCGTCGTCGCCGCACGTCTACTCCGACCTCGACATCCCCGAGGGCGTCAAGGGCCGTCTCCCCAAGGCGCAGCAGACGCGCGCGGGGCTCGCCGCCGAGGCGATCGAGGACCTGGGCGAGACCGGCAAGCGCGGCGGTGGCGCCGGTGCGCGCACCGGCAGCGCAGGCTCCCGCGGTCGCGGGGGCGAGCAGCGTGGCGGTGAGCTGCGTGACGGTGAGCAGCGTGGCGGTGAGCAGCGCGGTGGTGAGCAGCGCGGTGGCCAGCCGCGTCGCGACGAGGACGGCTCCCGCGAGGGGGGCGGCCGTCGCCGTCGTCGCGGTGGCCGTGGCGGAGCGGGCGAGGGTGCCGCGACGTCCGAGGGCGCCGAGCGCAGCGAGCAGGGCGGCTCCGACGCTCCGCGCGCCGAGGGCGGCGGCGAGGCGGGCGAGGGCGGTGCGCGCCGCAGCCGGTCGCGCAGCCGTCGTCGGACGCGCGGTGGTCGCCCGGTCGAGGGCGGCGCAGCGCCGTCGGCTCCCGCCGACGCCTGACGCCTGACGCACGAAGGGCGCGCATCCCGGACGGGGTGCGCGCCCTTCGGCGTCTCGGCGCCGCCGCGCCTGTCTGCGGCAGGCCGCGGCAGCGCGGCGGACGGGCGCGGCGGACGGGCGGTCCGCGGCGCGACGCGCCGGTCCCGACGACACCCGCGTTCCGCGGCGGGGCGACCGGGTCAGGCGGCCTTGATGAACGCCTCGACGGCGTCGGCGACGAGCTGCACGGCGATCGCGGCGAGGAGCAGGCCGGCGATCCGGGTGACGAGGATCGTGCCCGACTCCCCCAGCACGCGGTGGATGACGTTCGCGAACCGCATCGCCAGGTAGAGGCAGACGTGCACCGCGAGGACGCCGAGCGCGATCGCGACCCAGTCGGCCGCGGACCCGTCCGACTGGGTGACGAAGACCATGGTCGCGACGATCGCACCCGGGCCGGCGAGCAGCGGCGTGCCGAGCGGGACGAGCGCGACGTTGACGTTCGTGTTGCCCGACGGCTGCGGCTCCTCCATCTTGCCGGTCAGCAGCTCCATCGCGACGAGCAGCAGCAGCAGGCCGCCGGACGCCTGCAGCGCGGGCAGCGAGACGTGCATGTAGCTGAGCAGCGACTGCCCGAACAGCGCGAACGCCACGACGACGCCGAACGCGACGGCGACGGCCTGGCGGGCGGCGCGGTTGCGCTGCACCCGGGACATCGCGCTCGTCAGCCCGAGGAAGATCGGCACGGTCCCCGGGGGGTCCATGATGACGAACAGCGTGATGAACACCGACGCGAACAGGTGCACGTCGAGGACGTCCGACACGCGACCTCCTTACCCTCCGAGCACCGGCAGACGCCCCTGCTCCTCGATCGCCGCCAGGACGTGCGGCTCGGTGAGATTCTCCCCCAGCCGGTTGACCTTCCCGTCCCCGTGGTAGTCGCTCGACCCCGTGACGAGCAGCCCGAGGCGCTCGGCGATCGCCGTGAGGCGCTCGACCTGCGCCGGCGAGTGGTCGCGGTGGTGGACCTCCAGCCCTGCGAGACCGGCGTCGGCGAGCTCCTCGAAGACCTCGTCCGGCACGACGCGCCCGCGCGCGTCGGCGCCGGGGTGCGCGAAGACCGGCACGCCCCCGGCCGCCCGGATCGCCCGCACGGCCGTGGCCGCCGACGGCGCGTAGTGCGGCACGTGGTACGGGCCGTCGGACCGCAGCAGGTGGGCGAACGCAGCCGACCGGTCCGGCACGACGCCCCGCGCGACGAGCGCGTCGGCGATGTGCGGGCGGCCCACCACGACGGCGTCCGCGCTGTGGTCGAGCACGTCCTGCCAGGTGATCGGCACGTCGGCCGCGAGCCGCTCGACCATCGCCTCCGCGCGGTGCACGCGCGAGCGGCGGGACCGCTCGAGCTCGTCGCGCAGGGCCGGGACGTCGGGGTCGTGCAGGTAGGACAGCATGTGCACGCTGATGCCCGCGGACCTCGCGGAGACCTCGGTGCCACGCACGAGCCGCACGCCGTGCCGGCCCGCCGCGTCCGCGGCCTCGTCCCACCCGACCGTCGTGTCGTGGTCCGTCAGGGCGACGACGTCCAGCCCTGCCTGCGCGGCCGCCGCGACGAGGGCCGCGGGGGCGTCCGTGCCGTCGGACGCGGACGAGTGGGCGTGCAGGTCGATGCGCATCCGCACACCGTACGGCGCGACCGGAGCGCCCTCGCGCCCGGTGCGCAGGGCGCTCACCCCGGCGGCGCGGGTGACCGTGGAGGGCCGCGGGCGGCCGCGGGCACGGTCGGTCGCCCGGTCGGACGCCACCGCGGACGCGTCGCGTCGTCGTCGCGGCCGCCGATGGGACAATGGCGCGATGACCACGGACCCCACGCCCGAGACCGCCACCCCCGCCGTCGACCCGGCCGTCGCGCACGGTGAGGAGCAGCCCCTCGCGGACCGTGGCAGCAACCGGTCGCAGCGTCCGGGGTCGGCCGAGTTCCTGCGGTTCGTGACGTCGGGCTGGGGCGAGCGGCCCGCGTCGACGGCGACCCGGAGCCCGGCGGCCGACCACACCGAGCGCCGCCGCGCCGCGCTGTCCGCGCAGTTCCCCGGCGAGCGGCTCGTGATCCCCGCGGGCACGTTCAAGGCGCGCTCGAACGACACCGACTACCGGTTCCGCCCGCACTCGGCGTTCGCGCACCTCACGGGCCTGGGCGTCGAGCAGGAGCCCGACGCGGTCCTCGTGCTGCACCCCGTGCCGGACGGCGAGGGTGACGGCGGGTCCGGTCACCGCGCGGTCCTCTACCTGCGCCCGCTCGCGGGCCGCGACACCGCGGAGTTCTTCTCCGACTCCCGCTACGGCGAGTTCTGGGTCGGCGCGCGGCCCACGCTCGAGGACGTCGAGACGGAGACCGGGATCCGCACCGCGCACCTCGACGACCTGCGCGACGCGCTCGCGAAGGACGCGGGCGCGGACGGCGTGCAGGTGCTCGTCGTGCCGGACGTCGACGAGGCGGTCGAGGACGTCGTCGAGGAGATCCGCGCGACCGAGGCCGCGGGGGCGCGCGACGAGCGTCTCGCCGAGGCGCTGTCCGAGCTGCGGCTGCTCAAGGACGCGTACGAGGTCGAGCAGATGCGCCTCGCGGTCGACACGACGATCGAGGGCTTCGAGAAGATCGTGCGGGCGCTGCCCGCCGCGCAGGAGCACCGCCGCGGCGAGCGCGTCATCGAGGGCACGTTCGTCGGGCACGCCCGCCAGGAGGGCAACGCCGTCGGGTACGAGACCATCGCGGCCGCCGGCGAGCACGCGACGACGCTGCACTGGATCGACAACGACGGCCCCGTGCGCGCGGGCGACCTCGTGCTCGTCGACGCGGGCGTCGAGGTCGACTCGCTCTACACCGCGGACGTCACGCGCACGCTGCCCGTCGACGGCACGTTCACCGAGGTCCAGCGCCGCGTCTACCAGGCCGTGCTCGACGCCGCCGACGCCGCGTTCGCCGTCGCGAGGCCGGGGACGAGGTTCCGCGACGTGCACGACGCCGCGATGCGCGTCATCGCCGCGCGGCTCGAGGAGTGGGGCCTGCTGCCGATCTCCGCGGAGGACTCGCTCAAGCCCGAGAACCAGCACCACCGCCGGTGGATGGTGCACGGCACGAGCCACCACCTGGGCCTCGACGTGCACGACTGCGCGCAGGCGCGCGCCGAGCTCTACCTCGACGCGGAGCTGCAGCCCGGCATGGTGTTCACGATCGAGCCCGGCCTGTACTTCAAGTCCGACGACCTGCTCGTGCCCGAGGAGTACCGCGGCATCGGCGTGCGGATCGAGGACGACGTGCTCGTCACCGCGGACGGGAACGAGAACCTGTCCGCGGCGCTGCCGCGCGACCCCGACGCCGTCGAGGCGTGGATGCAGGGACTGCTCGGGCGCTGACGCTCAGCGGCCGTCGGCGTCGCCCGCGGGGGGCGTCGGCGGCTGCGGGTC
Organism: Cellulomonas sp. H30R-01; assembly: GCF_010119915.1. NCBI lineage: Bacteria > Bacillati > Actinomycetota > Actinomycetes > Micrococcales > Cellulomonadaceae > Cellulomonas > Cellulomonas sp. H30R-01. The sequence goes on from NZ_CP048210.1 coordinate 2,383,154, forward strand.
CGGCGTCTGCGGTGCGGGCGGCGCGACGGGCGGCACGCTCGGCGACGCGGCGGGCGGGGCCGTCGACGGCGCCGGCGGCGGGTAGGACGCCGCCGGGTCGGACACCGGCGTCGGCGGGGTCACCGCGGGGCGCGCGGGCCAGCCGGACTGGACGCCGCCGACCTCGCGCAGCAGCTCCCGGGCCTTGTGCGCCTGCTCCGTCTGGCACAGCACCGCGTAGGACGACGCGACGATCTGGCTCGACGACGTGAAGTCGCGGCGCCCGCGCGAGAACGAGTACGTGATGACGGAGAACAGCAGACCGAACGCGCCGCCGATGAGGATCGCGGGGATGAACGGGCTGCTCGACCCCGGCGCGGTGAACAGCGACAGCAGCAGGCCGACGAACAGGCCGAACCAGGCGCCGGACACGAACCCGCCCAGCGCGACGCGCGGGTAGGAGAGCCGCCCGGTGACGCGCTCGACCATGCGCAGGTCGGTGCCGACGATCGTCACGAGCTGCACGGCGAACGCCTTGTCGGCCAGGTGGTCGACGGCACGCTGCGCCTCCAGGTAGGTCGCGTACGACGCGACCGTCTCGCCCTGCGGCGGCGTGGGGGTGCGGGGGACGCGCGGACCCGTGAACGACATGCCGCGATCCTCCCCCACGGCGCGCACGGATGCCACCAGCCGATGCGGTCGCACCCCGTTAGGCTGCGACCGTGAGCAGCGTCGGGACCAGGGTCTTCGTCGCGCGCCTCGCCGGCACCACCGTCTTCGACCCGCTCGGCGACGAGGTCGGGCGGGTGCGCGACGTCGTCGTGCTGGTCCGCCCCAAGGGTGCGCCGCGCGCGGTCGGGCTCGTCGTCGAGGTCCCGGGCCGGCGTCGCGTGTTCCTCCCGCTCACGCGCGTGACGGCCGTCGACGCCGGGCAGGTCATCTCGACCGGCCTCGTCAACATGCGGCGGTTCGAGCAGCGCTCCACCGAGACGCTCGTCGTCGGCGAGCTCCTGGACCGCACGGTCGACCTCGCGGACGGGTCCGGTCAGGCGACGGTCGAGGACGTCGCGATCGAGCTCCAGCGGGGTGGCGACTGGCTCGTCACGAAGGTCTTCGTCCGGCGCCGACCGGCCGGCAAGCCCGGGCTGCTGCGCCGTCGTGGCGAGACGCTGCTCGTGCCTGTCGAGGGCGTCATCGCGCTGGGCCGCACGTCCACGAGCGCGCAGGGCGCGGAGCTGCTGCTCGCGCAGTACGAGGACCTCAAGGCCGCCGACCTCGCCGACGTGCTGCACGACCTCGGCACGACCCGCCGCCTCGAGGTCGCGTCCGCCCTCGACAACGAGCGCCTCGCCGACGTGCTCGAGGAGCTGCCCGAGGACGACCAGGTGGCGATCCTCCAGGGCCTGGCGCTGGCGCGTGCCGCCGACGTCCTCGAGGCGATGCAGCCCGACGACGCCGCCGACCTGCTGGGCGAGCTGCCCGACGAGCAGGCGGCCGAGCTCCTCGAGCTCATGGAGCCCGAGGAGGCGAAGGACGTCCGGCGGCTCCTCGCGTACGAGGACAACACCGCGGGTGGCCTGATGACGACCGAGCCCGTGATCCTCGGGCCCGAGACGTCGATCGCGGCGGCCCTCGCGCACGTGCGCCGGCAGGACCTCGCGCCCGCTCTGGCGTCGATGGTGTTCGTCGCACGCCCGCCGCTGGAGACGCCGACGGGCCGGTTCATCGGCGTCGTCCACCTCCAGCGGATGCTGCGCGAGCCCCCGCACGAGTCGATCGGCTCGATCGTCGACACCGACGTGGAGGCGATCCCCGCGGACGCCGCTCTCATGTCGGTCACGCGACAGCTCGCGACCTACAACCTGCTCGCGCTGCCGGTCGTCGACGAGGAGAAGCGCCTGCTCGGCGCGGTGTCCGTCGACGACGTGCTCGACCACCTGCTGCCCGAGGACTGGCGCGAGACCGACGAGGAGCCGCGCGTCACGCTCCCGGCGACCCCGACGGCCCAGCCCGGGGTCGGTCGTGGCTGAGCGGCTCGACCAGCCGCGCGAGACGCGGCGGGTCCTGCTCCGGCGCCCGCGCGTCGACTCGGAGCGGCAGGGCCAGTGGTCGGAGTCGATCGCGCGGTTCCTCGGCACGCCCCGGTTCATCATCTGGCTCACGGTGTTCTGCGCCGTGTGGATCGGGTGGAACACCCTCGCGCCTGAAGGCCTGCAGTTCGACAAGGCCGACCTCGGCTTCACCGCGCTGACGCTCGTGCTGTCGCTCCAGGCGTCGTACGCCGCGCCGCTCATCCTGCTCGCGCAGAACCGGCAGACCGACCGGGACCGCGTGCAGTTCGAGCAGGACCGGCAGCGCGCCGAGCGGAACCTCGCGGACACCGAGTTCCTCGCGCGGGAGGTGGCCGCGCTGCGCATCGCGCTGTCCGAGGTCGCGACGCGCGACTTCGTCCGCTCCGAGCTGCGCAACCTGCTCGAGGAGCTCGCCGAGGACCGCGAGGCCGAGCGTGAGGAGCGCGAGCGCGCCGAGCAGGAGCGCGCGGACCAGGAGCGGGCCGACGCCGGCCGGGCGGACGCCGAGCGCGCCGACCTGGACCGCGGCGGGGACGAGCGCGCCGACCGGCCCGTGTGAGCCGATGGGCGTTTCCCACGGGCCCCCGTCCCGGAGGCCTGGTGCGCGCCACCTACGATGAGGGCATGCCCCAGCCCGACCCGACGACCCTCGACGCCGCCGTCCGCGCCGCGCTCGCGACGGTCCTCGACCCCGAGATCCGTCGCCCGATCACCGACCTCGGCATGGTCCGGTCGGTGGACGTGGAGACGACGCCCGTGGGTGCGCGCGTGCGGGTCGGCGTCGACCTCACGACGCCCGGCTGCCCGCTCAAGGAGACCCTGACGCGCGACGTGACCGCGGCGGTGCAGGCGGTCGAGGGCGTCGCGGACGTCGTCGTCGAGCTCGGTGTCATGACGGCCGAGCAGCGGCAGGCGCTGCGCACGCTGCTGCGCGGCACGGACGCCGAGCCGGAGATCCCCTTCGCCAAACCGACGTCGCTGACCAAGGTCTACGCGATCGCGTCGGGCAAGGGCGGCGTGGGCAAGTCGTCGGTCACCGCGAACCTCGCGGTCGCGCTCGCGGCCGACGGGCTGCGCGTCGGCGTCGTCGACGCGGACATCTACGGGTTCTCGATCCCCCGCATGCTGGGCGTGACGCGGCCGCCGACCAAGGTCGACGACATGCTGCTGCCGCCCGTCGCGCACGACGTCAAGGTCGTGTCGATCGGCATGTTCGTGCCGCCCGGTCAGCCGGTCGTGTGGCGGGGCCCGATGCTGCACCGCGCACTCCAGCAGTTCCTCGCCGACGTCTTCTGGGGCGACCTCGACGTGCTGCTCCTCGACCTCCCGCCCGGGACGGGCGACATCGCGATCTCCGTCGCGCAGCTGCTCCCGGGGTCGGAGATCGTCGTCGTCACGACCCCGCAGGCCGCGGCCGCCGAGGTCGCCGAGCGCGCGGGGTCGGTCGCCGTGCAGACGCGCCAGCACGTCGTGGGCGTCGTCGAGAACATGTCGTGGCTCGAGCAGCCCGACGGGTCGCGGCTCGAGATCTTCGGGTCCGGCGGCGGCGTGCGGGTCGCGGAGAACCTCGGCCGGCTGACGGGTGGCGACGTGCCGCTGCTGGGCCAGGTGCCGCTCGACGTGACGTTGCGCGAGGCGGGCGACGCCGGGACGCCCGTCGTGCTGTCGGCGCCCGACTCCCCCGCCGCCCAGGCGCTCCGCGAGATCGCGCGCGGCCTGTCAGGGCGCCGCCGCAACCTCGCGGGCCGCTCCCTGGGCCTCACCCCGACCGCCCGCTGACCCTCCGCCCTGCCGCGCCACGCTCGGCGCCACCCGCCGCGTCGAGCTCGCTCCTTCGTGCCGAGCTCGTCAGCCGTGCCTGACGACCTCGGCACCAGGTGACGGACTCGCCGACCCGAGGGCGCGTCGGCAGTGGACGCGCGCCGGTCCCCGACGCTCGGGTGTTTGATGTTGTTCGGTTGTGTGTGATGATGTCGGGGTGTTGGCGAGCCAGCGGCAGGAGCACATCCTCGCGGTCGTCCGGGCGCACGGTGCGGCCCGGGTGGCCGACCTCGTCGTGAGCCTCGACGTCTCCGACATGACCGTGCGGCGCGACATCGCGGAGCTCGCGCGCGCCGGCCTGGTGCGCCGCGTGCACGGCGGGGCCGTCGCACCCGACGCCGGCGGGCGACCCACCGACGAGCCGGGCTTCGAGGCCAAGCGCACATGGGCGCAGGACGAGAAGCGCGCGATCGCCCGCGCCGCGCTCGCGACGGTCGAGCCCGGCCAGTCGATCGCGCTGTCGGCGGGCACGACGACGCACCTGCTCGCCGAGCTGGTCGCCGCGACCCCCGCGCTGCGCCCGCTCACGGTCGTGACCAACGCGGTCGGCGCCGCGGACGTGCTGCACCGCGCGACCCCCGGCGACGACCGGCTCGAGGTCATCCTCACGGGCGGCGTGCGCACCCCGTCGGACGCGCTCGTCGGCCCCGTCGCCGACGCCACGCTCGCACGCCTGCGCGTCGACCGCGCCTACCTCGGCGTGCACGGCGTCGACGCGGACGGCCTCACGACGCCGAACCTCGCCGAGGCCGCCACGAACCGCGCGCTGATCGCCGCCGCAGCGGCCACCACGGTGCTCGCCGACCACACCAAGTGGGGCGTCACCGGTCTCGCACGCATCGCGACCCTCGACGAGGTCGACGTCCTGCTCAGCGACGAGGGTCTGCCCGACGACGCCCGGCGTGCCGTCGCCGACGCGACCCGCCTCCAGCTCGTCCCCACGACCACGCCCGCCACCACCACCCCCGGAGAGCGCCCGTGAGCACCACCCCCGCCGTCCGCAAGACGGTCACGCACATGGCCGACGGCCGCGAGCTCGTGTACTTCGACGACAGCGAGCCCTACGTCTCGGGCGCCGCGACGCGTCGGCTCGACGACCCGCGCCCGCTCCCCGACCGGTTCGCACCCGTCGTCGACGAGCACGGCGTCGCGCACCCGATCACCGGCCCGGAGCTGCGGCAGGACCCGCTGACGGGCGACTGGGTCGCGATCGCCGCGCACCGCATGAACCGCACGTTCCTGCCGCCGGCCGACGCGAACCCGCTCGCCCCGGCGCGTCCGGGGGCGGCGTACCAGGACGGCGAGATCCCGGACACCGACTACGACGTGGTGGTGTTCGAGAACCGCTTCCCGTCGTTGCTCGCGGTGCCGGGCGTCGTCGACGAGCCGACCGCGGCCGACGGCGAGCAGCTGTGGACGGTCCGACCGGCCGCAGGGCGGTGCGAGGTCGTGTGCTTCTCGTCCGACCCGACGCAGTCGCTGCGCACGGTCGGCCCGCGGCGCATGCGCACGATCGTCGAGGCGTGGGCGGACCGCACCGAGGCGCTCGGCGCGCTGCCGGGCATCGAGCAGGTGTTCGTGTTCGAGAACCGCGGCAAGGAGATCGGCGTCACGCTGCACCACCCGCACGGGCAGATCTACGCCCTGCCCTACCTGGCGCCGCGCACCGCCGCGATGGTCGCCCAGGCCCGGGCGCACCACGACGCGACCGGCCGCCTGCTGGGCCGCGACCTGCTCGACGCCGAGCTGCGCACCGGGACGCGCGTCGTCCTGGAGTCCGAGCACTGGGTGGCGTACGTGCCGTTCGCGGCACGCTGGCCCGTCGAGGTGCACCTGGCGCCGCGTCGCGACGTCCCCGACCTGCCCGCGCTCACCGACGCCGAGCGCACCGACCTGGCGGACGTCTACCTCGAGCTGCTGCGCCGGCTCGACCTGTTCTTCGTCGACGACGAGTCGGCCATCCCCCTGCCCTACATCGCGGGCTGGCACCAGGCGCCCGTGCACGACGGACGCGAGGTGTCCCGGTTGTTCCTGCAGGTGTTCTCGGTGCTGCGCGCGCCGCACAAGCTCAAGTACCTGGCCGGCATCGAGTCGGGCCTCGGCGCGTGGGTCAACGACACGACGCCCGAGCGGATCGCCGCACGCCTGCAGGACCTCGCATGAGCGCGGTGACGTGGGTCGACGCCTGGCCGGCCGAGGACGGTGCGCAGCGGGCGCGGGCGCTGTTCACGGCGTCGTTCGACGCGGAGCCCGACAGCACGTGGTCGGCGCCGGGCCGGGTCAACCTCATCGGCGAGCACACCGACTACAACGGCGGGCTGTGCCTGCCGATCGCGCTGCCGCACCGCACGTACGTCGCGGTGCGACGCCGTGACGACGGCCTCGTGCGCCTGGTGTCCGCGCAGGACGAGGGCCGGCTGCGCGAGGTGCGTCTCGCCGAGGTCGCGCCCGGGACGGTCGACGGCTGGCCGTCGTACGTCGTGGGGGTCGCGTGGGCGCTGCGCGAGGCGGGTCACGCGGTCGGCGGGTTCGACGTCGCGGTCGACTCGTGCGTGCCGTTCGGCGCGGGCCTGTCGTCGTCGGCCGCGCTCGAGTCCGCCGTCGCGGTGGCCCTCGACGAGACGCACGCGCTCGGCCTCGCGGGCCCTGCGGGCGAGCCGGACGACGCCGGTCGCGCGCGCCTCGCGGCGGCGTGCGTGCGCGCGGAGAACGAGATCGCGGGCGCACCGACCGGTGGCATGGACCAGGCGGCCTCGTTGCGTGCGCTGGTCGGCCACGCGTTGCTGCTCGACTGCCTGGACGGGTCGGTCCGGCAGGTGCCGTTCGACCTCGCCGCTGACGGGCTGGCCGTGCTCGTCATCGACACGCGTGCCGCGCACGCGCTCGTGGACGGCCAGTACGCGGCACGTCGGGCGGCGTGCGAGGCGGCCGCGGCCCGGCTGGGCCTCGGGACGCTGCGCGAGATCGGTCCCGACGGGCTCGACGGCGCGCTGGCGACGCTCGACGACGGCTCGGACGAGGGCGCGGTGCAGGTGCGCCGCGTGCGGCACGTCGTGCGCGAGATCGCGCGCGTGCAGGAGTTCGTCGCGCTGCTCGACGACGACCGCCTGCGCGAGGTCGGACCGCTCATGGACGCGTCGCACGTGTCGCTGCGCGACGACTACGAGGTGTCGTGCCGCGAGCTCGACGTCGCGGTCGAGGCGGCCCGGGCCGCGGGCGCGCTCGGTGCGCGCATGACGGGCGGCGGGTTCGGCGGCTCGGCGATCGCGCTCGTCGAGGGCGACGCGGTCCAGGCCGTCGCGGCGGCCGTCGTCGCGGCGTTCGCCGCCGAGGGTCTGCACGCACCCGCGTTCTCCGTCGCGCTCCCCGGCGGCTCGGCGGCCTGAGGGCCGACGTCACCGAGCCGCGCCCGCCGCGGCACGTCACGAGGTCGACACAGGTGATCCCGCAGGTGGTGGCGCTAGTACGCGTGGCGCAGTAGTGTTCGGCGCGGAGTAACACGGTTGTCATACCCGGGGTGGATCCGCGTCCCGGGTCGGGCTCAGTACGGTTCCTCCGCACCCCACCACCTGCATGCGAGGAGTCCGCCCGTGGGCGTCACCCGTCGGATCATCTTCCCCGCCCTACGACTGCTCGTGTGGGCGGTCATCGCCGTCGCGCTCGTGCGGATCGCGTTCGACGGGGCCGACCTCGACACGACGAGCGACGCGCTCACGCCGACAGGATCGGTGTCCGAGCCGACCGTCGCGGCGGAGACGGGCACCATCACGAACGTCGTCACCGTGCAGGGCGCGGTCGTCGCCGACCCCGCGGTGGTCGCGCGGGCGACGCTCGCCGGCACCGTCTCCAAGGTGCTGGCCGCCGACGGCGCGGCCGTGCAGGCCGGGACGCCGCTGCTCGAGATCCGGCAGGAGACCCCGCAGGAGCCGATCGTCAAGACGGACCCCGTCACGGGCGAGCAGACGACGACCGAGCGCAAGCCCAAGGTGACCGTCGAGGTCGTCAAGGCGCCGGTCGCGGGCACGCTCGCGATGCCCACGCTCAAGGACCAGGTGCTGTCCGTCGGCGACGAGGTCGCGAAGGTCTCCCCCGGGACGCTGTCCGTGAGCGGCACGCTCACACCCGACCAGCAGTACCGCCTCATCGGCGCACCGACGACCGCCCAGGTCACGCTCAACGGCGGTCCGGCACCGTTCGAGTGCACGGGCCTGCGGATCGGCGCACCCGCGACCGCGAGCGGCCAGCAGCCCGACGACGGCGCGACGACCAGCACGTCGGGCGCGCTCACGTGCGCGATCCCGGCCGGCGTCACCGCGTTCGCCGGGCTCGGCGCGTCGATGCAGGTCACCAACGGCGAGGCGAAGGACGCGGTCGTCGTCCCCGTCACGGCCGTCCAGGGCAGCGTGCAGAACGGCAACGTCTGGGTCGTCGCGGCCGAGGGCGACGAGCCCGAGCAGCGGGCCGTCAAGCTCGGGCTCACGGACGGCAAGAGCGTCCAGATCACCGAGGGCCTCGCGCTCGGCGACACCGTCCTGCAGTTCATCCCGGTGCCCGGCGGTGCGGACGGCGAGGTCGACTGCGACGACCCGGCGCAGTACGACCCGACGGTGTGCGGCGGATGAGCCTGCTCGAGCTGACCGACGTCACGCGGTCCGTCGTGCTGCCCGACGACCGGGTGCTGCACATCCTGCGCGGCGTGACCGTCGCGGTCGACGCGGGCGAGCACGTCGCGATCGTCGGGCGGTCCGGCACGGGGAAGTCGACGCTGCTCAACATCCTCGGCCTGCTCGACGCCCCCACGACCGGCGAGTACCTGCTCGAGGGCGTGCCGATCCAGCGCCTGTCGAGCCGCACCCGCACCGTCCGCCGCGGACGCGACTTCGGGTTCGTGTTCCAGCAGTTCAACCTGCTGCCCGGCCGCACGGCCCTCGAGAACGTCACGGCCCCGCTGCTGTACGCACGCGGCAAGCAGTTCTGGGCGCGCACGCGGCTCGCCGCGGAGATGCTCGACCGCGTCGGCCTCGGCGACCGCCTCGAGACCATGCCGGAGAAGCTGTCCGGTGGCGAGCAGCAGCGCGTCGCGATCGCCCGCGCGCTCGTCCGGGGACCGCGCGTCATCCTCGCCGACGAGCCCACGGGCGCCCTCGACGTCGAGACCGGCGGCGAGGTCATGGACCTGCTCGACGACATCGCGTCGCAGACCGGCGCCGCGCTCGTCACCATCACGCACGACCTGGCGGTGGCCGCGCGCGCCGAGCGGCAGTACCGCCTGACCGAGGGCGTCCTCGTGCCGATCACCCTCGACACCGGGTCGCACTGGGTCGGCGACGTGCCGACCCAGGTCGCCGACCGCGGTGGCGCCGTCGAGAGACGGCTGCTGCCCGGCACGCCCACGAGCACCGACGACGACGTGCAGGGGGTCCACGCATGACCGGGATCGTCGGCGCGCTCGTCGAGGCCTGGGACGAGCTGCGCATCCACAAGCTGCGCGTGCTGCTCGCCCTCATCGGCGTCGCCTGCGCCGTCACGGCGATCACGGGCGTCACGGCCGTCGTCTCGATGCTGAGCCAGTCGTTCAGCGAGCAGCAGGAGCGCCAGACCGGCCGGTCCGTGACGATCACGTTCAGCGCGAGCCCGCGGACCGAGAGCGCCCAGGCGGACACGGCACGGCTCGACGCGACCTACCGCGAGACGCTCGAGCGGTACGGGATCGAGCACGCGAGCCGGCGGCTCTACACGCCCGTCGAGGTCCGCTTCCCCGAGGGCACGCAGCCCGTGGACGTGCAGGCCGTCGACGCCGAGTACGGGACGCTGATGCGGCTCGTGCCCGACGAGGGTCGGTGGTTCACCGACGCCGACGCCGACGCGTACGCACCGTCGCTCGTCGTCAACGAGACGTTCCTGCGGACCCTCGGGTTCGAGGACCTCGCGTCGCACCCCACCGTCGAGATCGGTGGCGACCACCCGGTGCTGGCGACGATCGTCGGCGTCACCGCCGACCCCTACCCGGACATGATGCCGAGCGCGTTCGTGCTGTACGGCCAGTACGAGCGCTGGCTCACCGGATCCGGGGACGCCGCTGCCGCGAGCATGGGCCCGTGGCAGCCGATGCCCGAGCTCATGGCGTGGGTGCCGCGCGAGGAGCACCGCGCACTCCAGGCGCAGATCACCCGCGACGTCCAGGCCGCGGTCCCCGGCTTCGAGGTGTGGTCGAGCGACAACGACTGGGACGCGAGCGCGATCGACGGCGCCACCAAGTGGGTCGGCATCGGCGTCGGCGGGTTCGCCCTGCTGCTCGGCGGGCTGGGGCTCGTGAACATCGCGCTGGTCACGGTCCGGCACCGCATCCGCGAGATCGGCATCCGCCGGTCGTTCGGGGCGACGTCGAGCCGCGTGTTCTTCGGCGTCATGCTCGAGTCGGTCGTCGCGACCGTCGTCGCGGGGCTGGTCGGCGTCGTCCTGGCGGTCGCGATCGTCAAGAACATCCCCGTGGACCGCGTGTTCGGGGGCGGCATCCAGGACATGCCGCCGTTCCCGTTCTCCGCAGCAGCCGTCGGGATGGCGGCGGCGACGTTCGTCGGGGCGCTCGCGGGGCTGGTCCCCGCGGTCTTCGCGGTGCGCGTCAAGGTGATCGACGCGATCCGCTACTAGTCGTCGACGCGGTGCGGCTGCGCGCGGCGGTCGTCCTCGTCGTCGCGGTGCGGCTGCGCGCGGCGGTCGTCGTCGCGGGGCCGCTCCGCACGCCGGACTCCGTCGTCGCGCGCAGGCCGACCCCCGGCGTCGCGCGTGACGTCCTCGTGGACCGCGACGAACAGCGAGTACGCGGTGCCACCCGGGGTCGCGGGGCGCGCGGCGAACTCGTCGGCGAGCTTCCCGAGCCGGGCGGTGAGCTCGGCGTACCCGTCGGCGTCGAGCCGCAGCCCGAGCCGCGTCAGGTTGACCGTCTCGGGGTCGACCAGCGCGACCTCCTCGAAGAAGGCGTTCAGGAGCGTGCGGCCCATGCCTGCCTGGTCACGCAGCTGCCACGTCCGGCCGGTCGCGCGGTACGGCACCTCGCGCGAGCCACGGGTGCCGCGACGGACGGGCAGCGCGACGAGGAAGCCGCGGTCGACGAGCGTGCGGACGTGGTGGAGGACGGTGGCCGGGTTCCGGTCGAGGGCCGCCGCGATCTCGCGGTTGGTGCGCGGTTCGTCGAGGCACAGCCGCAGGATCCGCAGGCGCAGCGTGCTGGCGAGCGCGCGGGCGTCGGCGTCGGCGTCCGCTGTCAGACCAGGGGGCTCCGGCGGCAGCGACCCGCCCTGCACCTCGTGCGCGACGGCGCCGGGCTCGCCGGTGGCGGGCGCGTCGGGCGCGTCGGGGGCGTCGGGCGCGTCGGGGGCGTCGGGCGCGTCGGGGGCGTCGGCCGCGAGCGCGTGAGCAACGAGCGCACGTGCCGTCGACCCGTCCTGCGTGCTCATGCCACCACTCTCGCACACTGATTGACTTTTCCCAATCAGTCGCGCCACCCTGGGTCCGTGACGACCCCCTCCCCCGCTCCGGCGACGGCCGAGACCGAGCCACGACGGTCTCTCATCCACCACGCCGACTTCCGCCGGCTGTGGACGGGCGACGCGCTCGGTCAGCTCGGCACTCAGCTGACCGTCATCGCGCTCCCCGTCCTCGCGGTCGACACGCTCGCGGCGACCGAGTGGGAGATGGGCGTCCTCAGCGCCGCCGAGACGCTCGCGTTCCTCGTCATCGGCCTGCCCGCCGGCGCGTGGGTCGACCGGATGCGCAAGCGCAACGTGCTCATCAACGCCGACCTCGTCCGGGCGCTCGTGCTCGGCGTCGTGGTGGTCACCGCGCTCACCGGCCACGCGTCCATGCCGCTGCTCATCGGCGCGGCGCTCGTCATCAGCGTGTGCAGCACCTTCTTCGACGTCGCCCACCAGAGCTACGTGCCGTGGCTCGTCGGCCTCGACCACATCGTCGAGGGCAACTCCAAGCTCCAGTCGACGCAGTCGGTCGCGATGGTCGTCGCCCCCGCCATCGCCGGCGCGCTGCTGCGCGTCGTCGCCGCGCCCGTGCTCATGGCCGTCAACGTCGTCACGTACGCCGTCTCGGCGTTCGCCGTCGGGCGCATCCGGCACCGCGAGCAGCCGCCCGCGCCCGAGACGCGCCGGCCCCTGCGCGTCGAGATCGCCGAGGGCGTGCGGTTCGTCGTGCACCAGCCGCTGCTCCGCCGGATCGTCGCGTGCACCGGCATCGGCAACCTCTTCGGCACGGCCGCCGGCGCCCTCAGCGCGATCTACGCGCTGAGGGTCCTCGGCCTCGACACCGCCGCGTTCGGCACCGTGATGTCCGCCGGGGCGATCGGCGGGCTGCTCGGTGCCGTCGCCGCCGACCGGCTCGCGCGGCTCGTCGGAGAGGGCCGCATCATCCCCCTGTCCGCGCTGCTGTTCGTGCCCGCCGCCGCGCTGCCTCCGCTCGCCGTCGTCCTCGACGTGCCCGCCCAGGTCGTGCTCATCGCCGGCGGCTTCCTGTTCAGCTTCTCGGTCGTCGTCTACAACGTCGCGCAGGTCTCGTTCCGGCAGCGGCTGTGCCCGCCCGCGCTGCTCGGGCGCATGAACGCCTCCGTGCGGTTCTTCGTCTGGGGCACCATGCCGCTCGGCGGCATCCTCGGCGGGTGGCTCGGGACGCAGATCGGCGTCGTGCCGACCCTGTGGGTGTGCGCCGGCGGCGCGCTGCTGTCGACGATCCCCGTCGTGTTCTCGCCGCTCCTGCGCATGCGTGACCTGCCGCGGCCCGACGACGCCCCGACGGGCCAGGCGCCGACCGACGAGGGCGCCCCGACGGCCTGACGCCCGCCCCCGGCGGACCGGCCGGGCGCACCGGACGTGCCGAGCGCGCCCGTCGTGCCGGACGTCCGGCTCAGAGGTCGTACTCGACGACCAGCGGGGCGTGGTCCGAGAACCGCTCGGCGTACGTCGCCGCCCGGTCCACCGTCGCGCTCACCGCGGCGTCGGCCAGGTCGGGCGTCGCGAGCTGGTAGTCGATCCGCCAGCCCGCGTCGTTGTCGAACGCCTTCCCGCGCCACGACCACCACGTGAACGGGCCGGGACCCTCCCCACCGAGCTCGCGGCCCAGGTCGTGCCACGACAGGTCGTCGAACCAGCGGTCCAGGTAGGCGCGCTCCTGCGGCAGGAAGCCCGCGGCCTTGAGGTTGCCCTTCCAGTTCTTGATGTCCGCCTCGCGGTGCGCGATGTTGAGGTCGCCCGCGACGACCGCGTACCCGCCGTCCCGGGACAGGTCGCCCAGCCGCGCGGTGACGTGGTCGAGGAAGGCGTACTTCTCGTCCATCGACGGGGTCCCGAGCGTGCCCGAGTGGATGTACGTCGAGACGACCGTGACCTTGCGGGCGGGAGCCCCGTCGTGCGACGGCACCGCGAGGTCCGCCTCGACCCACCGCCCAGTGTCGCCCGTGACTCCGGTCTTCAAACCGATCCGCACCGCGTCCATGGGCAACCGCGACGCGATCGCGACGCCGGCCCGGCCCTTCGTCTCCGACGCCTCGTGCGCGAGGTGCCACTCGTCGGCGGACAGGTGGTCGGCGAGGATCTCGTCGGACGCGCGGACCTCCTGCAGCAGCAGGACGTCGGGCTTGCGCGCCTCGAGCCACTCCCCCATGCCGCGCTTGTAGGCCGCGCGGATGCCGTTGACGTTGACGCTGGCGATCGTGAGCACCGGACCATCCAACCCCACGCCGCCGACAGGCCCGGCCCCCTCCGGCCGGGCCCGTCGACAGCAGGGTGATCACTCACCGACCTCGCCCCGTCGATTCCGCGAGAGTCGACGACAGACCCGATATGTACCGCCTGGCGAGTCGTGCGCGCCAATGGTGTACCGTCGCGCTTTTCGCTGTTCGGCGAAGGTGATTCTTCCAGTCGGGTCGGGGGCATTGTCAGACAATGCCGAACCCGAGCCGGAACTCCGCCGCCGAGCGGGTCCAGTCGACCGACGGGCTCTCTGAGGACAGCTGGAGGTCGTCGCGCCTCAGTGACAGTTGATCTGGCCGCTGACGTCGGATCCCCAGATGACGGCGACGTACTTGCCGTTGAGGTAGTCGCCGTTGATCGCGGACTTGATGGGCATGCCGTCCGCCACGTTGCCGGGGCACAGCACGCCGCCGATCGGAAGAGGCCGCGTCGTCTTCGTCGTCGACGACCCAGCGGGATACTTCAGGTAGACGTAGCAGGGAGCAGTCGAGCTCGACGTCGGGCAGCTGCTCGTGGCCTGCACGTAGCCGTAGTCCACCTGCGAAGCACTGGCGGGCGTCGCCATGCCCACCATGGCGATGACGGCAGCAGACGCCGCGACAAGCAACCGACGACGGGATGAGATCGTCACCAGAACCTCCGGAGTCACGTCTTTGTTGACTCCTGAACGCTATGCCTGCGACTAGCGCCGGCGAAACGGTTCTCCTCGGCAATCACCCGCCCGGCCCATCACGCCCGAGCGTCAACACATCTCATGGAGGTCGGTCATTTTGTCGGTGGAAAGGCACGTGAATGCGCTACTGCGCGTCCGCCCTTCCCCGGGCGACGTCGCGCGTCGTGGTCCGAGTGCGCGCGGTCACTCACCGCGATAGGCGGCTTCCAGCGCGGCGATGTCGAGCTTCTTCTGCGTGAGCATGACCTGCGTCGCGCGCGCGGCGCCCTCGGGGTCGGCGTCGGGCGACATGGTCCACATCGCGAGCTGGCGCGGGACCACCTGCCACGACAGGCCGAACCGGTCGGTGAGCCAGCCGCACGCGACCTCCTCGCCTCCGCCCTCGAGCAGCGCGTCCCAGTAGCGGTCGAGCGTCTCCTGGTCGTCGACGTCGACGAGGAACGAGAACGCGGCGTTGAGCGTGAGCGAGTCGCCCGCGGCGATGGCCGTGACGGGCATGCCGTCGAGGACGAACTCGACGACGAACGGGTCGCCCTTCTTCACGCCGGGCATGTCGGCGGGTGCGTGGACGACGTTGGTGATCTTCGAGTTCGGGAAGATCGAGACGTAGAACTCGGCGGCCTCGACCGCGTTGTCGTGGTACCAGAGGTGCGGCTGGACGATGCCCATCGTGGGTCCTCCCGGGTGCGGCGGGTCGATCTCGTCGTCGACCACTCTCCTCCTGACAGACCGGCCCCGGTACCCGCACTCATCGGGGTACCGGGGCCGGCGTCGGACCGGGCGGGCGGGTCAGCCTGCGAGACGCTCCGCGGTGTCGACGACGTTGCTCAGCAGCATCGCGCGGGTCATGGGGCCGACGCCGCCGGGGTTGGGCGAGATCCAGGACGCGATCTCGTGGACCCCGGGGTCAACGTCCCCGACGACGCGGCTCTTGCCGGTCTCCGGGTCGGTCGCGCGCGACACGCCGACGTCGATGACGACGGCGCCAGGCTTCACGATGTCGGCCGTGATGATCCCCGGCACGCCCGCGGCGGCGACGATCACGTCGGCGTTGCGGGTGTGCTCGGCCAGGTCCTCGGTGCCCGTGTGCGTGAGCGTGACGGTCGCGTTGATCTCGCGCCGCGTGAGCAGCAGCCCGATCGACCGGCCGACGGTGACGCCGCGCCCGACGACGACCACGTCCGCGCCGCGCAGGTCGACGTCGTGCCGGAGCAGCAGGTCGACGATGCCCCGCGGGGTGCACGGCAGCGGGCTCGTGACGGGCTCGTTGACGCGCAGGACGAGACGCCCGAGGTTGGTCGGGTGCAGGCCGTCGGCGTCCTTGTCGGGGTCGATCAGCTCGAGCACGCGGTTGGTGTCGATGCCGCGGGGCAGCGGGAGCTGCACGATGAACCCGGTGCACTCCGGGTCCTCGTTGAGCCGACGCACCGCAGCCTCGATGTCCTCCTGCGTCGCGTCGGCCGGGAGGTCCTCCCGGATCGACGCGATGCCGACCTCGGCGCAGTCGCGGTGCTTGCCCTCGACGTACCAGCGCGAGCCGGGGTCGTCGCCGACGAGGAGCGTGCCGAGGCCCGGGCGGATGCCGCGGGTCGCGAGGGCGGCGACGCGCTCCGCGAGCTCGCCCTTGATGCGCGCCGCGGTGGCCTTGCCGTCGAGGATCTGTGCCGTCATGTGCGTCGCCTCAGTACTGCTGGAGGCCGGAGTACAGCGGGAACGCCTCGGCCAGCTTGGCCACGCGGGCCCGCAGCGCCTCGACGTCGGTCGACGCACCGCCCACGAGCGCGGTCGCGATGATGTCGGCGACCTCCGTGAACTCGGCGTCGCCGAAGCCACGCGTCGCGAGCGCGGGCGTGCCGATGCGCAGGCCCGACGTGACGCGCGGGGGGCGCGGGTCGAACGGCACGGCGTTGCGGTTCACGGTGATGCCCGCGGCGTGCAGGAGGTCCTCGGCCTGCTGGCCGTCGAGGTCCGAGTGCCGCAGGTCGACGAGGACCAGGTGCACGTCGGTGCCGCCCGTGAGGACGGACACGCCCGCGTTCGCGACGTCCGTCGCGGTGAGGCGGTCCGCGATGATGCGCGCGCCGTCGATGGTCCGCTGCTGGCGGTCCTTGAAGTCCTCGGTGCCGGCGACCTTGAACGACACGGCCTTGGCGGCGATGACGTGCATGAGCGGGCCGCCCTGCTGGCCCGGGAACACCGCGGAGTCGATCTTCTTGGCGTACTCCTGCTTGCTCAGGATGAAGCCCGAGCGCGGGCCGCCGATCGTCTTGTGCACGGTCGACGACACGACGTCCGCGTGCGGGACGGGCGACGGGTGCAGGCCCGCGGCGACGAGACCGGCGAAGTGCGCCATGTCGACCCAGAGCTTCGCGCCCACCTCGTCGGCGATCTCGCGCATCGCGGCGAAGTCGAGGTGGCGGGGGTAGGCGGACCAGCCGCCGATGATCACGTCGGGGCGGTGCTCGAGCGCGGCCGCGCGGATCGCCTCGGGCTCGATGCGGAACGTCTGCGGGTCCACGCCGTACGCGGCGACGTCGTAGAGCTTGCCGGAGAAGTTGATCTTCATGCCGTGCGTGAGGTGGCCGCCGTGCGCCAGCTCGAGGCCGAGGATCTTGTCGCCCGCGTTGATGAGCGCGTGCAGCACGGCCGCGTTCGCCGTCGCGCCGGAGTGCGGCTGGACGTTCGCGTGCTCGGCGCCGAACAGGGCCTTCGCGCGGTCGATCGCGATGTTCTCCGCGATGTCGACCTGCTCGCAGCCGCCGTAGTAGCGGCGGCCCGGGTAGCCCTCGGCGTACTTGTTGGTGAGCACGGAGCCCTGCGCCTGCAGGACCGCGCGGGGCACGAAGTTCTCGGAGGCGATCATCTCGAGGGTGCCCTGCTGGCGGGCGAGCTCGCCGTCGAGGACGGCGGCGATCTCCGGGTCGAGCTCGGAGATGTTCTGGTCGAGGATCGGGGTGTTGTCGGCGCTCATCGGGCGACTCCCTGGGGCATCAGCGGACGGATCATCGGGTGCGGAGGGGATGTGCACCGGCACGCGGACGGGCACGCACACACTCTCTCCGTGTGGTGACCGTGGGCCCAGGCGTCCGACCCGAAGTCTGCTGCTGCTCGTCGCTCCCCGGTGGTGACCCACCCGCTGCGCCAGTCGCGACCAGGAGAGCCTAGCAACACCGGCGCTCGGGTCGTCAGAGGTATCCACGCACCGTCGGGGCGTCGACCGTCGTCAGCGAGCAGGCGGCTCGATGAGGTCCCACGCACCGCCGTACAGGTCCTCGAACACCGCGACGGTGCCATAGGTCTCGTGGCGGGGCTCCTCGCGGAACCGCACCCCGTGCCGGGTCATCCGCGCGTGCTGGGCGGCGAAGTCGTCCGTCTCCAGGAAGAACGCGACGTCGCCACCCGCCTGCCGCCCGACAGGGGCGCTGTCACCGGCGAGAGCCAGCACGAGCCCGGTGCCACCGTCGGGAGGTCCGACGACGACGCGCCGCCACCCGTCGGGGAACGTCTCGTCCTGGCGGACCGTGAGCCCGAGGGCGTCGACGAAGAACGTCAGCGCCTCGTCGTGGTCGTGGACGAGGTAGGTGACGTCGCGCAGCCGGATCATCCGGCGAGCGTAGGGCTCCTCGCGGTCACGACGGCGCTCGGGCGGCGCGCCTCAACCTCGACGCCCCGCCGCCGATAGGAGATCAGAGACTGCGCAGTCCCGGGTCGTCGGCCCGGCCGCGTCCGGATCCCGCTGCGCGCGCCATCGCGCCTCGACGGTCCGGCCGGCCGGTGGCGTCGGTGCACCTCCGTGACCTCGGGGCCGTCTCGTGCCGCGCACGACGAGAGCAGTCCCTGGAGGAGACCGTGTTCCGCCGCACCACCACCACCGACCTCGACGACCGACGTTCCGAGGAGGGCCAGAACGTCGAGGCGATCAGCGCCGTCGTGGCGGCGCTCGACGGGATCGCCACGATCGAGCGGGCGGCCGCGGCCGTCCTCGACGTGGTGCGCGACCGGTTCGGCTGGACGTACGGCTCCTTCTGGGTGGTCGACCGGGATGCCGCCGTGCTGCGCTTCGCGCAGGAGTCCGGGACGACCAGCCCCGAGTTCCGCCAGGTCACGCTCGCGGCGACGTTCGCGGAGGGCGTCGGCCTGTCGGGCCGCGCCTGGCGGTCGCGCGACCTCGTGGTCGTCGACGACCTGGGCTCCGTCGACGACTGCGTACGGGCACCCGTGGCGCAGCAGGTGGGCATCCGGACGGCCGTGTGCTTCCCGGTCGTCGTCGACGGTGCCGTCGTCGCCACGATGGACTTCATGTCGTCGGACGGGTCCGGCGTCTCTCCGCAGCGCCGGGAGACGCTGCGGAGCATCGGCGTGCTGGTCTCCCAGATGGTCGCGCGGATCGCCGTCGCCCAGGAGCAGGCGGAGGCCGCGGCCGACCTGGCGTCGCTCAACCGGGTGCTGCGCGTGGTGACGACCGCGGGGACGCCGCAGGAGGCGCTCGAGGGCGCGCTCACGACGATCCGCGAGGGCTTCGGCTGGGAGTACGGCTCGTACTGGGCGCTCGACGCCGACGAGGGCGTCCTGCGCTTCGCCCTCGAGTCCGGCGACGCCGGGCAGGAGTTCCGCGACGTGACCCTTGCCGCGTCGTTCCGGGAGGGCGTGGGGCTGTCGGGCCGGGCGTGGCGCTCGCGCGACCTCGTCTTCGTCCAGGACCTGTCCCGGCTCAGCGACTGCGTGCGCGCCCCGGCGGCCGGCCGCGCCGGCGTGCGGTCCGGGGTGTGCCTGCCGATCCTGGTCGACGGGGCCGTCGTGGGGACGATGGACTTCTTCGCGACGAGGACCCTGACCCTGTCCGACGCGCGCGCCGACGCGCTGCGCAGCACCGCGTTCCTGCTCAGCCAGGCCTTCGCCCGGTTCCGGGCGGGCGACCGCCTCCGCGCCGCCGGCGAGCACCTCGTGGGCTCCATCCGGACGGTCGGCGAGAACGTCGCGGCCGCCGCGTCGGTGACCCGCGAGGGACGCACGCTCACGGCGGACGCGAACGACGACGTCGCGCGGCTGGGTCAGTCGAGCGCCGAGATCGTCGACATCGTCCGGCTCATCCAGCGCATCGCGGCGCAGACCAACCTGCTCGCGCTGAACGCCACGATCGAGGCCGCCCGCGCGGGTGCGGCCGGACGGGGCTTCGCCGTGGTCGCGAAGGAGGTCAAGGACCTCGCGACCGAGACCGCCCATGCGACGCAGGACGTCGACGAGCGCGTCCAGGCGATCCAGGGTCAGGTGACGAACGTCGTGCGTGCGCTGGCCGACATCCGGCGAGTGGTCGACAGCATCGGCGAGACGCAGACGACGATCGACGGCGTCCTCGCGGAGCAGGTGGCCGTCGCCGAGCGCATCACCGCCTGACGGGCACGGGCGGGGTCGCCGTCACCGGACGCCTGCGACGTCCGGGGTCTCGAGCACGTGCGGACGGGACCTCGGCTGGCGCCCCTTCCAGGGCGGGGTCGACTGACGGCGGCTCAGCGATCGACCTCGATGGCGGACACCCGGAACCCGGACTCGGAGTCGCCGCTCATGGCCATCCCCAGAGCGACAGGACCGTCTCCGGTCTCGCCGGACCACGTGCACACGACTCCGACCGGCTCCTGCGCGCAGCTCTCGAGCTGGAGACGGGGGTCGGCCATCACGTGGGGCAGGCCGTCGACCACACCGGCGCGCCCATAGGCCTCGACCTGCACCTCGTCCTGGCGCGTCCACCCGTCGTAGACGCACGCGCTCGCCTGCTCGGCACCTACGGGCCCCGTCGGCGGGACGGGGCAGTCGAACGACGTCGGCGCGGTGGCAGCAGGCGTGCTCGCGTCCCGCGCGGCGCCGTCGAGCCCGCTCGCGCACCCGGACAGGCCGAGGCCCAGCGCGCCCGACAGCAGGAGAGCCACCGTGGGCGGCCGGACCGGTGTCATGCTGCGCACGGTAGCGCGTGGCCCCGAGCGGTCTTCCCGCGCGCTCGCCGTCCCTCCGACCGGGTGGCCCCTCGTCGACGAGGAACTTCCGGGTCCGGGCGCCGGTCGGCGTGACGGGCGCGTCAGGCAGGCGGTTCGAAGACGGCGAGCCAGCGGCGCAGGAGGTGCTCGAGCTGGTCGACGTCGGCCGGGTCGAGCGCGTCGAGAAGGCGGCGCTCGTTGGTCATGTGGTCGGTGAAGGCGGCGTCGATGACGTCGATCCCGTGCGGGGTGAGCGCGATGACCCGCGCGCGCGCGTCGCGGTCCGAGACCCGGCGCGTGACGAGGCCCGCCGCCTCGAGCCGGTCGACGCGCTTGGTCATCGCGCCGCTGGTGACGAGCGTGTTCGCGCACAGGTCGCCAGGCGTGCGCTCGTACGGCGCACCGGCACGCCGGAGGGTGGCGAGGACGTCGAAGTCGCCCTCCCCCAGCCCGTGCTTCCGGTAGACGGCGACGAGCTCGTCGGTGACGTGGTTGGCGACGCGGCTCAGGCGCCCGATGACGCCCTGCGGGCGGACGTCGAGGTCAGGGCGCTCGTGCCGCCACGCGGCCTGGATCAGGTCGAGGCGGTCGGGGCCGCTGTCCTGGCCGGTCGGCGACGAGCGCGCGACGCGCGCGGCGGTGCGAGGCGTCGGATCCACGTCGGTCATGGGTCGATCTTATCTTCCACGGAAGGTATGTTGTCTTCCGTGGAAGACAAATCGCTCCGCTGGTCGCTCGTCACGGCGATCGCGCCGCTCACGTGGGGCACCACCTACTACGTCACCAAGCACGCGCTCCCCGCCGACGCCCCGCTCTGGGGTGCCGTCCTGCGCGCGCTCCCCGCGGGTCTCGTCCTGCTGCTCGTCGTCCGACGCCTCCCCCGCGGCTCGTGGTGGTGGCGGTCGCTCGTGCTGGGCACGCTCTCGATGGGCGCGTTCTTCGCCCTCATCTACGTGGCAGCACAGCTCCTGCCGTCGTCGGTCGCGTCGACCGTCATGGCGACCTCGCCCGTCGTGATGATGCTCGTCGCGTGGGCGCTGCTCGCGCAGAAGCCGCGCGTGCTGGCACTCGCGGGCGCCGGGCTCGGCGTCGTCGGCGTCGCCGCGATGCTGCTCACCGGCGGCGCGGAGATCCGGCCGCTCGGGGTCGCCGCCTCCGTCGCGGCGATGCTCATGTCCAGCGTCGGCTTCGTCCTCGCGACGCGGTGGGCCGACGGGGTCGACGTCGTCTCGTCGACCGCCTGGCAGCTCGTCGCCGGTGGGCTCGTGCTCGTGCCGTTCGCGATCGCGGTCGAGGGCGCTCCCCCGGCGCTCGACGGCCGCGCGGTCCTCGGGTTCGCGTACGTGTCGCTCGTCGCCACGGCCGTCGCCTACCTCGCGTGGTTCAGCGGGCTCCGACGGCTGCCGGCCGGGACGGTCGGGCTCGTCGGGCTGCTCAACCCGGTCGCGGGGGTGCTCGTCGGCGTCCTCGTCGCGGGCGAGCACCTGGGCCCGCTGCAGGTCACCGGGATCGTCGTCGTGCTCGCCGGGGTCGTGCTCGGTCAGCCGGCCGTCGACCGCCTGCTCCGCGACCGGCGGGCGAGAGGCGGCGCCCCCGAGAGCGGCCCGGAGTCAGGTGGCGTCCCACAGCCCGCGGTAGAAGGCGGTCCGCACGGGGTCCGGCGCGATCCCGTAGGCGTCCAGTAGCGGCTCCTCGTACCCGGGGCCGTAGTTCCAGATCGTGCTGTAGGTCGCGACCGCGAGGTCGGCCCACCGGTCGGCGACCCCCAGCGCGCCCAGGTCGACGTGCGCGAGCCACGTGCCGTCGTCCGCGAGCAGCGTGTTGGGGGCGCACGCGTCGCCGTGGCAGACGACCAGCCGGTCGACGGGCGGGGGCGGACCGAGAGCCGCGCGCTCCGCCGACGGGCCGACCTCGCGCGCGTCGGCCGCCGCGACCCG
This sequence comes from Cellulomonas sp. H30R-01, assembly GCF_010119915.1. Classification (NCBI taxonomy): domain Bacteria; kingdom Bacillati; phylum Actinomycetota; class Actinomycetes; order Micrococcales; family Cellulomonadaceae; genus Cellulomonas; species Cellulomonas sp. H30R-01. The sequence goes on from NZ_CP048210.1 coordinate 2,405,360, forward strand.
CGCCTCGACGGTCCAGTCGAACGGGCAGTCCTCGACGGGCAGGGTGTCGTGCAGCGCCCGGAGGCCGGCGCCGATCGCGCGGACAGCGGTCAGCGGCTCGGCGACCCACCGCTGGTCGACCGCGCTGCGACCGGCCAGCGGGTGCGTGACCAGCCACGAGCCCTCGTCGTCGGCTCCCGCCTCCAGCACGGTCGGCACCGGCGTGAGCGGCGCGGCCCAGCGCAGGCGCGCGACCTCGGCGTCGAGATCCAGCGGCACACCCGCCGGCACCCACTTGACGAACCGCTCGGGCTCGTCGAGCAGGAACGTCAGGCCGCCGAGCTCGTTGCGCCAGACCACCTCGCGCACCCCGCCCATGCCCTGCACGACGTGCGGCACGATCGCGGGGTCGACGGGACGCCCGGCGAGCTCGGCACCCGCGATCGGAAGCCGACCCGACGTCACGCGTCAGGCCTCGGCGCGGTCGTCGTCCCCGAGCATCTTGCGCAGGTACGCGTACGTGAGGTCGCCCGCGGTCTGGTCGTGCTGGTGCTCGTAGCCCTGGCTCTCGTACAGCGCGATGTTGTGCAGCGAGTCGCGCCCGGTGAACACCCAGACCTCCTCGATGCCGTCCGGCAGGTACGGCAGGATCGCCATGAGCAGGCGCGTGCCGACTCCCTTGCCCTGCAGGTCGGGGGCCACGGCGAACCGGCCGAGCGTCGCCTTCGTGCCTTCGACCACCACGCGGATCGAGCCGATCAGGCGGTGGCCGGACCACGCGCCGAGCGTGATGACGCCGTCGGCGCCGAGGTCGTCACGGAGCTCGTCGAGGGTCTGCGTGAGGGGCGGGATGTTCGGGTCGCCGTACTGCTGGGCCTCGGTGACGAACGCGGCGCGGCGGAGCGTGAGGAGCTCTCCGGCGTCGTCGAGGGTGACCGTACGGATGTCCAGGTCGGCCTGCGTCATGCCGTCATCGTCTCAGCCCGTCGCGCGGGCGCACTACTCTCGGGGTCGTGTCCGACGCCGTGTCTCAGCATGCAGATGAGCCCACCCACTGGGTCCTGACCCTGTCCTGCCCCGACCGTCCCGGGATCGTCCGGGCCGTCGCGGGCGTGCTCGCGGACCACGGGGGCAACATCACCGAGTCGCAGCAGTTCGGGGACCCGCTGTCGGGGCTGTTCTTCATGCGCGTGCAGGTGTCGGCGTTCGCGCCGCGCGAGGTGCTCGAGGGCGCGATGGCGACCGTCGCGCGCACGTTCGCCATGACGTGGTCGCTCGACGTCGTCGGCCGGCCGGTCCGCACGCTCGTCATGGGCTCGACCGCGGCGCACTGCCTCAACGACCTCGCGTTCCGCCAGCGGTCCGAGAAGCTGCCCGTCGACCTCGTCGCGGTCGTCTCCAACCACACGGCGCTGGCGCCGCTCGCCGAGTTCTACGGCATCCCGTTCCACCACGTGCCCGTCACGTCGGCCACCAAGGCCGCCGCCGAGGCGCGGCTGCTCGAGCTCGTCGAGGAGCTCGACGTCGAGCTCGTCGTCCTCGCCCGCTACATGCAGATCCTCTCCGACGACCTGTGCCGCCGCCTCGAGGGCCGCGTCATCAACATCCACCACTCGTTCCTGCCGTCGTTCAAGGGGGCCCGCCCCTACGCGCAGGCGCACGACCGCGGCGTCAAGCTCATCGGCGCGACCGCGCACTACGTCACCGGCGACCTCGACGAGGGGCCGATCATCGAGCAGGACGTCGAGCGGGTCGACCACACGCGCGCCGTCGACGACCTCGTCGCGCTGGGCCAGGACGTCGAGCGGCGCGCCCTCGCGCGGGCCGTGCGGTGGCACGCCGAGCACCGCGTCCTGCTCGACGGGCACCGGACGATCGTCTTCCGCTGACGGCGTCCGTCATTCGCCGGCCGTCCGCGCCCGGTGCACGACGTCGCAGGTCAGGGCCGCACGGCGAATCGTTTCGCCGCCCCGACCCGCGTTGACCCCCTCGACCGGCTCGCCGATGCTCGACGAGCCGCCCTCCCTCACGCGTGGGCCGGCTCCCGCATCCCTGGGTCGAGGAGGACTCGATGACGTCGACGCGCGCACCCCTGCGCAGATCCGTGGCCGTGCTCGCGGCGCTCGCTGCCGCACTGGTCGGGCTGCTCGCCACGATGCTCACCTCGGCCGCACCCGCGAGAGCCGCGTCGCTGCAGGAGGTGACGAGCTTCGGCAGCAACCCGGGCGGCCTGCGGATGTTCCTCTTCGTGCCCGACAACCTCCCCGCACGCCCCGCGGTGCTCGTCGTCAACCACTACTGCACGGGGTCCGCGCAGGCGATGTACTCGGGCGCGCAGTTCGACGAGCTCGCCACCCGGTACGGCTACATCGTCGTGTACCCGTCGACGAACCGACCCGGTTCGTGCTTCGACGTGTCGTCGAGCGAGGCGCTCAAGCACGGCGGTGCGAGCGACCCGACGAGCATCGTCTCGATGGTCCGGTACGTGCAGCAGCGATGGACGACGGACACGAGCCGGGTGTTCGCGACGGGTGTCTCGTCGGGCGCGATGACGACGCAGGTCCTGCTCGCGACGTACCCCGACGTGTTCGCCGCCGGGTCGGCGTTCGCCGGAGTGCCTGCCACGTGCTTCTCGACGTCGGGTCCGCCGCCGGGCACGACGTCCCAGGCGGGCTGGAACAGCGACTGCGCACAGGGGCGTCTGACGCGGACCGCGCAGCAGTGGGGCGACCTCGCGCGGGCCGCCTACCCCGGGTACACCGGCCCCCGTCCGCGCGTGCAGCTGTGGCACGGCACGCAGGACGACACGCTCAGCTACGTGCAGCACGGCGAAGCCGTCAAGCAGTGGACGAACGTGCTGGGCCTCTCCGCGACGCCGTCGTCGACCGAGACGACCGGGAACATCACCCGCACCCGGTTCGGCGGCACGGGCGACCGTGCGCCGCTCGAGGCGAACAGCCTCTCCGGCGTCGGCCACAACCTCCCCGTCGATGCCGCGGCGGCGATCCGGTTCTTCGGGCTCGACCAGCCGACGACCCCCACGCCCACGACGCCGGCGCCGACGACGCCGGTCCCGACGCCCACCGCGACCACGCCGACGCCGCCCGTCCCGACGGACTGGCCGACGCTGCCGCAGCCCACAGCCACCTCGGGCCCGGCGACGTGCACCGTGGCGTGGTCGGTCAACCAGTGGAACACCGGATTCACCGCGAACGTCACCATCACCAACCTGGACTACGCGCCTGCGAGCGGCTGGCAGCTCACGTGGCGGTGGACCGCGGGCCAGAAGGTGACGCAGGCGTGGAGCTCGACGGTCACGCAGACGGGTGATGTGGTCGTCGCGAACAACGCCGCGTGGAACGCGACCATCCCCGTGGGCGGCAGCGTCCAGATCGGCTTCAACGCCACGCACACGGGCAGCAACCCGCCGCCCGCGGACCTGAAGCTCAACGGCCGGGCCTGCGCCCGGGCCTGACCGACACCCGGTCCTGACATGACGACGGGCCCGCACCCCCCTGCGGTGCGGGCCCGTCGTCATGCGTCCCTGCGGCGTCGTGGCACCGAGGGGGTCGGTTCCCCTACGGCGTCGTGGCGCCGAGGGTGTACGAGCCGGAGCCCGCGTAGGCGTAGACGCCGTACCGGTACTGGCCGGCCGTCCCGTTGTAGGTGATCGACTCGTCGGCGCTCGACGAGGTGGCCGACGCGACCGAGGCCCATGCCGACCCGTTCCACTTCTGCAGGTACAGGTCGAAGTCGCTGCCCGTCGGGCCGTCGAGGCAGAGCCGGATGGTGCCGCTCGTCGACACCGTCACGTAGCTGCCGGTCGGCTGGATCGCCGAGCGCCCGGTGCTGAGCGAGCCCGTGTAGGTACGCGCCAGGTTGTTGCAGCCGGTGGGCGGCGGGTTCTGGCCGCCTCCCGAGGTGACAAGCGTGAGGCCGTAGGCGGACAGCGCCTCGTTGACGGGCTGGAAGTACGTCGTCCCGCCGGACGAGCAGTTGCCGGACCCGCCGGACGTCATGCCCTGCGCCTGGTTGCCCGCGACGAGCGAGCCGCCGGAGTCACCGGGCTCGGCGCACACGTTGGTGCGGATGAGTCCGGACACGCTGCCCTGCGCGTAGTTGACCGTGGCGTTGAAGGCCTGGATGGTGCCGCAGCGCCAGCCCGTCGTGGAGCCGGAGCGGCAGACCGACGAGCCGACCGTCGCCTGCGTGGAGCCCGCGACGGCGACGGTGCCGCCGCTGTAGTTGTTGACGGCGCCGATCGGCGTGTTCCCCGACGCGACGCGCACCCACGCGTAGTCGTTGCCCGGGAAGCTCGACCCGGCGAACGTGCCGGACGGGCTGGTCGTGGTCGCGCCCGTGCGCCCGCAGTGGCCGGCGGTGACGAAACCGCCGGTGACGGCGAAGCCGACCGAGCATCGCGACGAGCCGCCGATGTAGTACGCGTTGCCGCCGATGACGTCGATCAACGTGCGCGGTGCTTCGTCGGTCTCGACGACGCGGACGGCGTCCGCGGGGACGCCTGCGGCGGCGACGAGGTCGCGGGCCTGGGCGACGGCGCCGGCGGTCGCGTTGACGACGACCGAGTTCGTGGCGACGTCCACGTACCAGGACGGGACGGTCGAGGCGGCGGGGGCGAGCGCGGCGTCGAGCCCGGCCTTGTACGCGTCGAGGTCGGCGAGCGAGTGTCGGGCGACGACCGGCCGGGCACCGGCGGCGCGGATCGCGGGGCCGTCGGCGGCGTCCGTCACGGCGACGTGCAGGACGTTCGCCTTGGCGTCGACCCACGCGCCCGCGTAGTCGGCGCCGAGGCGGGCCGACAGCCGCTGCTCGGTCTCGGAGGCCCCGGCCTGGAACGCGAGCCGGTCACGGGCGGCACTGCCCGAGAGGCCGAGGTCGCGCTTCATCGCGTCGAGGACGCCGTTGGCGACCTTGGGCGCGGTGACGGGGGCGGGGGCGCCGACGTCGGGGTCGCTCGTGGCGGCCTGGGCGACGGCGGGGGCGAGCACCAGGGTGGTGGCGAGCCCGAGGGTGGCGAGGGTCTTCGAGTGCATGCGTCTCATGTCACAGCTCCGGTGAATAGGCGGATGACTGATGTCATTGGCATTGCGACTCGGATGCTACCCGCGGGTATCGAAAGAGTGAAACCCCCGTCGTCACCCTCGATCGACGACCGGCGATCAGTACGGTGCCGCCGTGACCGCCCGACCGACGCACGCGACGCCGTACCTCGCGCTGCTCGTCGGCTGGGCGGTCGTCTTCGGATGGGTCGTCGCCGGCACGACGCTCATGCAGCTCCCGCGCGACCTGGCGAGGCGCGACGACGCGCACCTGCTCGCGGAGCAGGGGTCGGAGGCGACGGCGGCAGGCGTGCGGCGGCACGTCACGCTCGGGCGCGGGTGGTACGTCGACCGCGTGACGGTGTCGTTCACGACGGCCGACGGCGAGATCACGGCCGTCCTCCGGCACGTCGAGGACACGGAACCCGCGCAACGACCCACCACCCGCGGTCCCTACCAGTACTGGGAGGACGCTCCGCCGGACTCCGTCTACGCCCCGCCTCTCGAGGTCGTCCACCTCCCGGGAGACCCGACGTTCGCGATGGCACAGCCCGACGTCGAGCGCTCGCTGACCGCGGCGAGCAGCGCACCGCTGACCTTGGCGCTGTGCCTCGCGCCGACCGCGGCAGTCCTGGCCGTCCCGCGGTCACGCCGAGCCGTCCGAGCCGCCCTGTCCGGCCTCCTGCGAGCCCGGGCGTGACGGAGGGCCCGCACCCCTCCTCAGGTGCGGGCCCTCCGTGTCCGGCGGCGCGGGGCGGGCGCTGCGGAACGCCCGCCCCGCGACCACATCAGCCGCCGAACCAGCCGATCAGCCACCTCCACGAGGCTGCCGGCCCGTTGCCGAACCACTCCTGCACGTCGTCCCACCAGCGGTGCGACGGCCCGTGCCCGTGGCCCGAGTCCTTCTCGACGAGCACCGCGACGGTCCGGGCGGGCACGGTCACCGTGCCGGTCGCCTTGTCCCAGGTGGTGCCCTTGACGACCGGGTCGCTCCCGCGCGCCTGGACCGTCGACAGCGTGTACTTGTCCCCCGCGAGCGCCGTGATCGTCTGCGTCGTCGCCTCGTCGGAGGCGTTGACGACGACGAGCAGCCCGTCGAGCTTCTTGTCGACGTCCTTGTCCCAGCGCCGCGTGTCGCGGTCCCAGCCGCCCTGGTCGGCGACGTGCATGACGACGACGCCGGGCGTGGCCTGCGGGCCGGAGTTCGGGAACGTCACCTTCTGCTCGATGAGGTCCGCCGACCCGAGCCGGAACAGCGGGGTCGAGAACCGCAGGCGGAGCAGGTCGTCGGCCGCCGCGGACGCCGCCTGGATGTCGGCGGGTGCCGGCTTGAGCGCCGGGTCCGACAGCAGCGGCTGCTGGAACGGCCACTTCGCCTCGTTGTCGGGACGCGGCGGCAGGCCGCGGCCGAACCCGTTGTCCTGCTTCGACGGGTCGAACGAGTTGAACCAGTCGCCCGAGTCGTAGGAGTTGCGGTCGAGAGACTTGCTGCGCAGCAGGTCGGCGCCCGCGTGCCAGAAGCTCGGCGTCTGGGCCAGCGCGGTGGTCGACAGCGACACGGTGTTCATCCGGACGCGGTCCGCCATCGTCGTGGCCTGCGGGAGCTTGTACGTGAGCGCGTCGAACAGCGTCTCGTTGTCGTGCGCGTCGACGTACGTGACGACCTCCTCGGGCGAGTCCGCGTAGCCCGCGGGCTGGCCGTTGTAGTCGAGCTCGTCGCCGCGCTTCACCGTGCCGTCCGACGCGAGCAGCCGGTACTCGCGCAGGTTGCCGGCCATCCCGAGCCGCACCAGGTCCGCCGCGTGCTGGACGCGGGCCAGCTGGTCCGCCTCGGAGCCGTTGGCCGCATCGCCGTTCGGGTCGGTGAACGCCCCGGAGCCGAAGCCCTGGATCCGCGGGTTCTCGTCGAACGGGCCGCCGCCGCGGACGGCGTCGCGCAGCCGGTCGGAGAACGTGCCGATCCCGGTGCCGCCGAGCTGCCCCTGCGTGGCCTGGTAGAAGAGCCGGTTGTCGGCGACCTCGCCGAAGTTCCAGCCCTCGCCGTACAGGTAGACCTTGCGGCCGTCGACGCCGTCCTTCTTCGGCGTGAGGTCGTCGAGCGCGTCCCGGACCGCCTCCATCGTGGACCGCGAGTGGTGGCCCATGAGGTCGAAGCGGAACCCGTCGACCTTGTAGTCACGAGCCCACGTGACGACCGAGTCGACCATCATCTTCTCGGCCATGCGGTGCTCGGTCGCGACGTTCTGGCAGCACGTGGACGTCTCGACCGCACCGGTCGCGTTCAGCCGGTGGTAGTAGCCGGGGACGACGCGGTCGAGGATCGACTTCGGGTCCTGGCCGCTCGCCGCGGTGTGGTTGAACACCTGGTCGAGCACGACCTGCAGGCCGTCGGCGTGCAGCGCCCCGACCATCGTGCGGAACTCCGCGACGCGCGCTCCCCCGTCGGCGTCGACCGCGTACGAGCCCTCGGGCGTCGTCCAGTGCAGCGGGTCGTAGCCCCAGTTGAAGCCGTCCTGCGCGGCCACCGCGGTGACGCACGCCTGCTGCTCGGGCGAGTCCGGCGGGAACGACGCGAGGTCGCACTGCGGCACGGCCTGGTCGGCCCGGGCCTCGGGGATCGTCGCGATGTCGAACGTCGGCAGCAGGTGCACCGTCGTGAGGCCCGCGTCGGCGAGCTCGCGCAGGTGCTGGCGGCCGGCGCCGTCCGTGGCGAAGGCGAGGTAGGTGCCGCGCTTCGCCTCGGGGACCGTCGGGTCCGAGATGCTGAAGTCGCGCACGTGCAGCTCGTAGATCGTCTGGTCGACGGGCCTCACGACCGGCTGCTTGGCCTTCTCCCACTGCTTGGGTCGGTAGTCCTTGTCCGCGAGGTCGACCAGCACCGAGTGCGTGCTGTCCAGCGTGAGCGCGACCGAGTACGGGTCGGTCACGCGGTTGACCTCGACGGCGTCCGTCGTCGGCGCGTAGACCGTGACCTCCCAGAGGTAGGCGGCGCCCGCCCACTTCTTCGTGCCCTCGACCGTCCAGGTGCCGTCCTTCTGGCGCTTCGCGTCGACGGTCTGCGGCTCGCCGCTCGTGTCGACCCCGCCGGACTTCTTCGCCGGCCACAGCAGGAGGTTCACGTCCTGGGCCGTCGGGGCCCACAGCGCGAGCGTCGGGACGCCCTTGCGCCAGGTCGTGCCGAGGGTGCGGTCGTCGGCCGAGTCCGCGTACAGGTCGTCGAGCACGCCGGGGATCTGCACCCCGGTCGCGGCCTGCAGCGCGCCGTCGGCGGCCTCCTGCGTGACGAGCAGCTCGCCGCGCAGCAGCTCACGAGCCTCGTCGGCGGACGCGTCGACGTGCAGCGCGAGGTAGCCCTCGAGCGCCGGGAAGCGCTCGAGCTGCGCGTCGCTGAGCCCGGCCGCGTCGTACGTGAGGTCCACCGTCGTCGTCGCGCCGGACACGGAGCCGTCGGTCACGCCGAGCGAGCCGTCGGGCGCGCCGTGCAGGCGCCACGTCGAGGCGGCCGGGTCGGCTGCCCACTCGGCGGGCCAGGCGATCGTCTCCGCGTCGATCCACTGCGCCCGCTCCTCGCCCGTCCCGGGCAGGCCCGGATCGGCAGCCTCGACGGTGAGGACGTGCGTCGCGAGGACGTAGGAGAACGTCACGGGCTTGCCGTCGGCGACGGTGAACGGGATGTTCGCGCCGCCCGGTGCGCCGCCCGCGCCGTAGTTCTCGGTCCACGACAGGTTGTGCGCCACCTTGGCCTCGTACGAGCCGGCCGGGATGTCGTCGGTCGTGAACGTGTAGGTGCCGTCGCCGTCCGGGTCCTGCAGCCACGTCTTGAGGCAGTCAGGCGACCAGTCGGCCGCGCAGCCCAGCTCGGAGTTGTGCGAGCCCGGGACCGTGAGGATCGGCCCCTGCGCCGTCGACGTGAACCAGTGCGTGACCGGGTCGTAGTAGAACGTCACCGCGGTCGGCGCCGCCAGCGTGTAGGTGACGTTCGCACCGTCGCGCACGCCGCCCGCGCCGTAGTTCTCGGTCCACGAGCCGCCGATGGCGACCTTGTACTCGTACGTGCCGGCGGGCAGCGTGAACGTGCCCGCGTACACGCCGTCGGCGCGGTAGGTCAGGCGCGCGGTCTCGCACGCCGGTGCCCAGTCGCCCGCGCAGCCCATCTCGCTGTTGTGGCTGCCCGGCACCGACACCACCAGGTCGCCCGGGTCCGGGCCCTCGTCCACGTCGCCGTCGACCCGGATGCCGACGCTGCCGAAGGTCGACGCCGCCGACCGGTGGCCGGCCGCGTCGACCGTGACCGCGCGGTACTCGACGAGCGTGCCGCGCTCGAGGCCCGTGACGTCGTGGTAGACGCGCGGGCTCGTCGTCTCGGACGTGCCGAGCGCGGTCCACCCGTCGTCTCCGACGACGCGGTAGGCGAACGACGTCTGGCTCCACACGTCGTCCGCGACGTCGGCACCCACGGGGGCGACGCCGCTCACGGCCCCGCCCGCGCCGGGCACGTCGAGCGCGACCGGGCCGGCCGCCGCCGGGGCGCCGACCGTCGCGCCCGCCCGCAGGACGACCGCCGACAGCGCCGGGATCGTGAGCGACACCGTGCCGTCCGCCGCAGCCGCGACCGTGCCGGTCGTGCCGTACAGCCCGGTGAAGGTCGCACCGGGGGTGAGCGTGTCGACCGTGACCGTCGCGGGCGCGGTGCCGTTGTTGAGCGCCACGAGGTGCTCGACCTTCTCCGACTCGTCGACGCGCGAGAACGCGTAGACGTTGCCGTCCGAGTAGCGCTCGATCTGCGCGCCGGTGCGCAGCGCGGGCGTCTCGGCCCGCAGCGCCGCGAGGTCGGCGATCGTCCGGTACAGCACCGTGTCGGTGTCGTAGCGGTCGACCGACCCGGCCGTCGTGCCGTCGAGCAGCGCCTGGTCCGCGTACTCGTCGACCTGCGTGGCGAACAGCGACTGGCGCGCGTCCTTGTCCGTGCCGTCCAGCGAGCCGTCGCCGACGAAGCCCTGCTCGTCGCCGTAGTAGACGACCGGCTGGCCGCGGGTCAGGTACATGAGCGCGTGCGCGAGCTGCGAGCGCGCCTGCGGGTCGGAGGCGTCCTTCACGAAGTGGCCGATGCGGCCCATGTCGTGGTTGCCGAGGAACGTGGGCAGCGCCTGCGCGTTCGACGTCGGGGTCGTGTAGTAGTCGTCGCCTGCGAACAGCGTCGAGAGCGCCTCGGCCGACGACGAGCCGCCCGCGTACCCCGCGGCGGCGGACTGGAACGTGAAGTCGAGGACCGCGTTCATGTCCGTGCGGCGCATGTACGGCGACAGCTTCGCCGGGTCCGCGTCGTACACCTCGCCGAACATGAAGAAGTCCGGGTTGCCGACCGACGCGGCGTGCTCGCCGATCGCGGTCGCCCACTGCTGCCAGAACTCGAAGTTCACGTGCTTCGCGGTGTCGATGCGGAAGCCGTCGATGCCGAGGTCGACCCACGCCTCGTAGACGTCCTCGAAGCCCTGCACGACGCGCGGGTCCTCGGTCATGAGGTCGTCGAGGCCGGAGAAGTCGCCGTACGTGACGGACTCACCCGTCCAGGTCGAGTTGCCGCGGTTGTGGTAGACCGTCGGGTCGTTGAGCCAGGCCGGGACCTTGCGGTCGGCGTCGGCCGGGTCGATCACCGGCGTGTACGGGAACGACGTCGCGGGGTCGAGCGTCGGGAAGTCGTCCGTGCCCGCGTAGTCCGCCGGGTCGAACGGCGTGCCGTCCGCCGTGCGGTACGGGTCGTCGGCCTGCTCGACGTAGCCGTACTCCCCCTCGGCGTAGTCGATGACGTCCGCCGTGTGGTTCGTGATGATGTCGAAGTACACGTCGATGCCGCGCGCGTGCGCGTCGTCGATGAGCGCCTCGAGCTCGGCGTTGGTGCCCAGGTGCGGGTCGATCTGCGTGAAGTCCGTGATCCAGTACCCGTGGTACCCGGCGGAGGCGTCGGCGCCCGTGCCCTGCACGGGGTTGTTCTTGAACGACGGGGTCAGCCAGATCGCCGTCGTACCGAGCCCGGCGATGTAGTCGAGGCGCTCGCGCAGGCCCGCGAGGTCGCCACCCTGGTAGAAGCCCTTGTCCGTCTTGTCGAGGCCCGTGACCAGCCGGTCCCCCGTGAGGCCGCCCGTGTCGTTCGACGGGTCCGCGTTCGCGAACCGGTCCGTCATGACGAAGTAGAAGCTCTTGCCGGCACCCGGGTCGCGCACGGGCTCGGCGACGAGGTCCGCGTCCTCGTCCGTGTAGCCGCCGCCCAGACCGAGCGGCGTGACGGACGTGCGGTGCGTCGCGTCGTCGTACGTCACGCGCAGCGTCGTCGCGCCCGCGAGCACGAGCGGGCTGTTGTCGCCCGAGCCGTCGACGCCGTACGACGCGTCCCACGTGTCGTCCAGCGCGACCTTGTACTCCCACGTGCCCGCGGGGACCTCGAAGTCGGCGGTGAACGTGCCGTCACCGACGGGGGTCAGCTCGGTCGCGTCGCAGGCGGGCTGCCAGTCGTCGGCGCAGCCGAGCTCGGACTGCAGGCTGCCGACGAGGGCCGCGCTGGTCGCGGCGGCGGTGGCGGGGGCTGCCGCGGCGAGCGCGGCGGTGCCGACGAGGCCGGTGGCGAGCGTGAGGGCGGTGACGCCGGCGACGGTCCGGCGGGTGGTGGTCGTGCGGTGTCTCGGAGGGGCAGAGGGGCGGCGCGACATGGCGACTCCTTCGTCGGCCCGGCACGGCGGTGTGGCGGGACGTCGCGACCGTACATTCTTGCTGCAAGTTGCAGCAAGGGTTTCGGGCCAATCGGTCCAGCGGACACGGACCGGACATCCCCACGAACGCGCACCAGTCCAGCACGCGGCCCGGCGGACCGCCCGTCGAGCGGCCCCCCCTGCCGTCAGTCCGAGCCCAACAGCTCCGCCCACCCGGTCCGGAGCTCCTCCGACACGACGGCGTCGTCCACCTCCACGACCTTGTCCCGGCTCGTCGTCCCCGAGACGAGCGTCACGTGACGGCGTCGCACTCCGAGCGCCCCGGCGAGCGCGACGAGCGCCGCCTCGGTCGCCGCACCGTCGACCGCGCGCTCCTGCACCGCGACGACCAGCCGGTCACCGCGCCGGCCCCCGACGCGGGTCCGCGACGCCCCCGGCTTCACGCGGATCGCGATACGCACGCCCGCCCCCGTCGGCTCGTCCTCACGCCGCACGTGCGTGCGGCAGCCCTGGCGATCGAGGGCGTCACACGAGGCCGAGCGCGCGGACCGCCTCGCGCTCCTCGACGAGCTCGGCGACGGACGCGTCGATGCGGGCGCGCGACGCCTCGTCGATCTCGAGGTCGGGCACGATCTGCCACTCGCCCCCCGACGACGTCACCGGGAACGACGACACGAGCCCCTCGGGCACGCCGTACGACCCGTCCGACACGATGCCGGCCGACGTCCAGTCCCCGTCGGCCGTGCCGTGCACCCAGGTGTGCACGTGGTCGATCGCGGCGTTGGCCGCCGACGCGGCCGACGAGGCTCCACGCGCCTCGATGATCGCGGCGCCGCGCTTGGCGACCGTCGGGATGAACGTGTCGCTCAACCAGGCGTCGTCGCCGACGACCTCGCGCGCCGGACGGAACCCGATCGTCGCGTGGGACACGTCGGGGTACTGCGTCGCGGAGTGGTTGCCCCAGATGGTGACGCGGCGGATGTCGTCGACGGACGCGCCCGTGCGCGCGGCGAGCTGGGCGACCGCCCGGTTGTGGTCGAGGCGCGTCATCGCCGTGAAGCGCGCGGCGGGCACGTCGGGGGCGTGCTGCGCGGCGATCCATGCGTTGGTGTTGGCGGGGTTGCCCACGACGAGGACGCGCACGTCGTCCGCCGCGCCGGCGTTGATCGCGGCACCCTGCGGGCCGAAGATCCCGCCGTTCGCGGACAGCAGGTCGCCGCGCTCCATGCCCGCGGTGCGCGGACGGGCGCCGACGAGCAGCGCGACGTTCACCCCGTCGAACGCGGCGGTCGCGTCGTCGTGGATGTCGATGCCCGCGAGCAGCGGGAACGCGCAGTCGTCGAGCTCCATCGCGGTGCCCTCGGCGGCCTTGACGGCCTGCGGCACCTCGAGCAGCCGCAGCCGGACGGGTGTGTCGGGGCCCAGCAGCTGCCCGGACGCGACCCGGAACAGCAGCGCGTAGCCGATCTGGCCGGCGGCCCCCGTGACGGTGACGTTGACAGGCTGGCTGGCGGGCACGGCTGCTCCTCGGGGACGACGACGGCGGCGGCCCCGGTCGGGGCTACCCGCACGCTACCCGGACCCGGGCGCGCGCGAAGGGCGGCACCCCACGGGATGCCGCCCTTCGTCGTCGTGCGTGCCGAGGTCAGCCCAGGCGCGCCTGCAGGTTCTCGTCGAGCGCGGCGAGGAACTCCTCGGTCGTCAGCCAGGCCTGGTCCGGGCCGATGAGCAGCGCGAGGTCCTTCGTCATCTTGCCGCTCTCGACGGTCTTGATGACGACGTCCTCGAGCGTCTCCGCGAACTGCGTGACCTCGGGCGTCGCGTCCAGCTTGCCGCGGTGCTTGAGGCCACCGGTCCACGCGAAGATCGACGCGATGGGGTTGGTCGACGTGGGCTTGCCCGCCTGGTACTGGCGGTAGTGGCGCGTGACGGTGCCGTGCGCGGCCTCCGCCTCGACGGTCTTGCCGTCCGGCGTCATGAGGACCGACGTCATGAGGCCGAGCGAGCCGAAGCCCTGCGCGACCGTGTCGGACTGCACGTCGCCGTCGTAGTTCTTGCACGCCCAGACGTAGCCGCCCTCCCACTTCATGGCCGCGGCGACCATGTCGTCGATGAGGCGGTGCTCGTAGGTCAGCCCGGCGGCGTCGAAGTCCGCCTTGAACTCGGCGTCGAACACCTCCTGGAAGATGTCCTTGAACTGGCCGTCGTAGGCCTTGAGGATCGTGTTCTTGGTCGACAGGTAGACCGGGTAGCCGCGCTGCAGGCCGTACGCGAACGACGCGCGCGCGAAGTCACGGATCGACTCGTTGAAGTTGTACATGCCCATCGCGACGCCGCCCTCGGCCGGGTACGTCACGACCGTCTGGTGGATCGGCTCGGAGCCGTCCTCCGGGGTGTAGGTGAGGGTCAGCGTGCCGGCGCCGGGGACCTTGAAGTTGGTCGCCTTGTACTGGTCGCCGTGGGCGTGACGGCCGATGATGATCGGCTTGTTCCAGCCCGGGACCAGGCGCGGGATGTTGCTGATGATGATCGGCTCGCGGAACACGACGCCGCCGAGGATGTTGCGGATCGTGCCGTTGGGCGAGACCCACATCTTCTTGAGGCCGAACTCCTCGACGCGCGCCTCGTCGGGCGTGATCGTCGCGCACTTGACGCCGACGCCGTGCTCCTTGATGGCGTGCGCCGCGTCGATCGTCACCTGGTCGTCGGTGGCGTCGCGGTTCTGGATCGACAGGTCGTAGTAGCGCAGGTCGATGTCGAGGTACGGGTGGATCAGGCGGTCCTTGATGAACTGCCAGATGATGCGCGTCATCTCGTCGCCGTCGAGCTCGACGACCGGGCCGACGACCTTGATCTTCGCCATGCGGTGGGTCTCCTGTGCCGTGGGGAGGGCCCTGGCGGGCCCGGGGGCCGGCGCCTCGCGCACGCGGGGGCACGCAGCGGCCGGCGGTGTCCGCGGACAAGATTACTCGACATCAAGAGATCTCGGTGACCGGACGACCTCGCGATACCGCGCCCCCGCTCAGGCCAGGCTGGCATGCTGGCCCCCATCAGCAACGGCGCAGCGGGTTGGCCGGCCCGGCCCGCGCACGCGCCCGCGGACACGTACTCACGACAGGACCGACATGTCCCACGACACGCCTGACCAGACCGCCGGCGCGCCCGACGAGAAGGCCGCCGCCGGCCCCGCCCCCACGGACGCGACCGCCGCCGCCCCGCAGGCCGACGCGACCGCCGCCGCACCCGCCCCGGAGGCACCGGCCGCCGCCGCGACGGGGTTCGCGAAGCCCGGCGACACCCCCGGCACGCCCGCCGTGCCGCCCGTCCCGGCCGCCGAGAGCGATGACGAGGTCGACGCCTACGTGGTCCCCGCGGGCACGTTCGTCACCACCGGCCCCGGCCTGCTCGCGCGGCTCGGTGCCGAGGCGTTCGGCACGTTCCTGCTGGTCCTCGCCGGTGTCGGCACGGCTCTGTACGCCGCGGTGACGCAGGCCGGTCCGCTCGCCGTCGCGCTGGCCTTCGGCATCGCGCTGTTCGCCGGCATCTCTGCGGTGGGTCACGTCTCAGGCGGTCACTTCAACCCGGCCGTGACGTTCGGCGCCGTGCTCGCGGGCCGCACGCAGTGGAAGGACCTAGTCCCCTACTGGCTCGCGCAGATCATCGGCGCGGCGGCGGCCGTCGCAGTGCTGTTCGTCGTCGTGACGACACTGCCCGCGCTCGCGGACCAGGAGAAGGGCTTCTTCTCGGCCACGGCAAACGGGTACGCCGCGCACTCGCCGATCGCCGCGCAGGCCGGCGAGGGCTTCTCGTGGATCGGCGCCGGGCTCATCGAGCTCGTCGTGACCGCCGTGTTCGTCGGCGTCATCCTCGGCGCGACCGACCGCCGCTCGACGTCGAACGCCGCGCCCGCCGCGATCGGCCTCGCTCTCGGTGCACTGATCCTCGTCGCGATCCCCGTGACCAACGCGTCACTCAACCCCGCCCGGTCGCTCGCCACGGCGCTGCCGATCTTCTCGGACTCGTGGGCCATCGAGCAGGTCTGGTTGTTCTGGGTGGCCCCGCTCCTCGGTGCCGCGATCGCCGCGCTCCTCTACCGCGCCTTCGCGTCGGAGCCGGTCGAGGACAACCTGTTCGAGGAGGACGACGTCTACGTCACGACCGACGACGTGCTCGTCGTCGAGGACCGCAAGGCCTGACCGCACGTCACGACGGGCCCGGCTCCCCACGGGGGGCCGGGCCCGTCGTCGCGTCGGCCCTCGGTCGCGGGGCGTCGGCACGACGGGGCTCGGGCACCCCGACGACAGCGCATCCGGGCCCAGGCGCCCGGCGGCAGCGGGTCGGGGCTCAGGCGCCCGGCGGGAGCGAGTGGGCGAGGACGCCCAGCGAGAGCGCGGCGCCGAACAGCAGCACCAGGTCGATCGGCTTGGAGCGGACCGAGATCGCGACCGGCCCGGGCGACGGCCACGCCGCGCGCACGACGCCGCACAGCGCCATGACTCCCGCGAGCGTGTACGCCCCGGCGCGGGCACCGACGACGAACGCGACGAGCACGGACAGCAGCACGCCGGCGCTCGTCCACCACAGCGACGCGTTGCGTGCGGCGTCGAGCGACGCGCGAGCGATCGCGCGCGGGTCGAGCGGGGCTTCCTCGACGGGGATCGGGCCGGTCGCCGGGGGCACGTCGGGCTCGGCCGACGACGACTCGTGCGTCATCCGCGGCCACTGCGGTCCGACCCGCTCCTGCACCATCGATCAGCCTCCCGACGGGAGACTACCGTTGCGCGGGTGACGTCCTGGACCCCCGCCGCGCCCGAGCCCCGCAGCACCGCGCGGACGGCGGACGGGGGCAGCGGCGGACCGGCGGTCCCCCCGCGCGACGTGCTGGTCGTCGGCGCAGGGCTCGCCGCCACGCAGACCGTCGCCGCGCTGCGCGAGCGCGGGTACGACGGGCGCGTCGTCGTCCTGGGTCGCGAGGGGGTCGCGCCCTACGACCGGCCCCCGCTGTCCAAGCACCTGCTCGACCGCACGGCACCCACGTGGCTCACCGACGAGGTCGGGGCGGACCTGACGGCGCTCGCCGACGAGGTGCACCTCGCCCGGCCCGCCCGCGCGCTGCGGGTGACCGGCGACCGGCCGGCCGTCGCGACGGACGACGGCGAGGTCGAGGCCGACGCGCTCGTCGTCGCGACCGGCGCGCACGCGGCCGTGCCCGCCGGCTGGCAGGCCGCCCTCACGCTCCACACATGGGCCGACGCGCAGGTGCTGCGCGCCGCGGTCGGCGCGGGGCGACGTCTGGTCGTGGTCGGCGCGGGCTGGATCGGCGCCGAGGTCGCGGGCGTGGTGGCCGCTGCGGGCGGCCACGTGACCGTCGTCGAGGCCGCGGCCACGCCGCTGTCCGCCGCGCTGGGCGCGCACGTCGGCGCGCTGACCGCCCCCTGGTACGCGGCGGCGGGCGTGCGGCTGCTCACGGGCGCGCAGGTCGTCGAGGTGCGCCCCGACCGGGTGCGGCTCGCCGACGGCACGGAGCTCCCCGCCGACGCGGTCCTCGCGGCGGTGGGCGCACGCCCGGCGACGGGCTGGCTCGGCGACGCGCTCCCCCGGGAGGCCGACGGCGCGCTGCGGGTCGACGAGACGCTCGCCGTGATCGGTGCGCCGCGGCACGTCCGCGCGGTCGGGGACGTCACGGTGCGCCGGTCCGCGCGGCACGGGTGGGTTCCGGGCGGGCACTGGGACGGTGCGCTGCGCACGCCCGCGGTCCTCGCCGCCGACCTGCTCGGGGCGGACGGGCCCGTCGACGACCCGGCGCCGTACGTCTTCTCGACGCAGCTCGGTCACGAGCTCGCGCTGTTCGGGCTGCCCGACGCGGGCGACGACGTCGAGCTGCGCGGCGACCCCGCCGACGGCGCCGGCTGGAGCGCGCTGTGGTTCCGCCCCGGCACCGGGACGTGCAGCGCGGTGCTCACGGTCGACCGTCCGCGCGACGTGGGCGCCGCACGTCGGCTGTTCGGCGCGGCGTCGCTGCCCGTGCTCGACCGCGCGACCGCGCGCGACGCCGGTCGAGGGCTGCGCGAGGCCGCGCTCGTCTGAGGGAGCGTCCGACGTGGCTCGGCGGCGGCCGGGTCGGGCGACGCACCGCACGTCCGTCGCCGGCGGCCGCGTCGGGCCCGCCGCGTCTCGACTCCTGGCGGCCGCGTCGAGCACCCGCAGTCCCGCGTCGCCCGACGCGCCGCGCGGCACCGCCCCCGTCGGAGGAACGGCGCCGCGCGGGGGGCGTCAGTGCGCGAAGTGGCGCGTGCCCGTGAGGTAGAGCGTCACGCCCGCGGCCTGCGCGGCAGCGACGACCTCCTCGTCGCGCACCGAACCGCCGGGCTGCACGACCGCGCGGACCCCGGCGTCGAGCAGCACCTGGAGCCCGTCGGCGAACGGGAAGAACGCGTCGGACGCCGCGACGGCGCCGCGCGCGCGCTCGACGTCGCCCGTGTTGGCCCGCTCGACCGCCAGACGGCACGAGTCGACGCGGTTGACCTGGCCCATCCCGACCCCGACCGACGCTCCGCCGTCCGCCAGCAGGATCGCGTTCGACTTCACGGCGCGGACCGCACGCCACGCGAACACGAGGTCGGCGAGCGTCGCCTCGTCGGCGGCCTCGCCCGCGGCGAGCGTCCACGTGGTCGGGTCGTCGCCCGTCGCGTCGACGCGGTCGACCTGCTGCACGAGCAGCCCGCCCGTGACGGCCCGCTGCTCGGTCGCGACCGCGGCCGCGTCGAGGGCGGTCACCTGCAGCAGCCGCACGTTCTTCTTGCGGGTCAGCACCTCGACGGCCTCGGGCTCGAACTCCGGCGCGACGACGACCTCGGTGAAGACGGGCGCGATCTGCTCGGCGGCGGCGAGCGTCAGCGGACGGTTCGTGGCGATGACGCCGCCGAACGCGGACACCGGGTCGCACGCGTGCGCCTTCGCGTGCGCGTCCGCGACGTCGGCCCCGACGGCGATCCCGCACGGGTTCGCGTGCTTGATGATCGCGACCGCCGGGCCCTCGTGGTCGTGCGCGGCGCGCCACGCGGCGTCGGCGTCGACGTAGTTGTTGTACGACATCTGCTTGCCGTGCAGCTGGCGTGCCCCCGCGAGCCCGCGCCCGGCCGCACCGTCGGCCGTCACGTACAGCGCCGCGGCCTGGTGCGGGTTCTCGCCGTAGCGGAGCACGTCGGACCGGGTCCAGGTCGCACCCGTGAAGGCGGGGAACGCGGGCGCGTCGTCGGTGCCGGGCTCGTCGGGCGCGTAGTCCGTCGCGAACCAGCCGGCCACCGCGACGTCGTACGCGGCCGTGTGCGCGAACGCGTCGGCGGCCAGCCGGCGACGCTCCGCGAGCGTGAAGCCGCCCGCCGCGACCGCCGCCGCGACGTCCTCGTAGCGCGCCGGGTCGACGACGACCGCCACGCTCGGGTGGTTCTTGGCCGCCGCGCGGACCATCGACGGGCCGCCGATGTCGATCTGCTCGACGCACTCGTCGGGGCTCGCGCCCGACGCGACCGTGGCGGTGAACGGGTACAGGTTCACGACGACGAGCTCGAACGGCGCGACGCCCAGCTCCTCGAGCTGCGCGACGTGCTCGGGCAGCCGCGTGTCGGCCAGGATCCCGGCGTGCACGCGCGGGTGCAGCGTCTTGACGCGCCCGTCGAGGCACTCGGGGAAGCCGGTGAGGTCCTCGACGCGGGTCACGGGCACGCCCGTCGCGGCGACCGTGGCGGCCGTCGAGCCCGTAGAGACGATCTCGACGCCAGCCGCGTGCAGCGCGGCGGCCAGCTCGGTCAGGCCGGTCTTGTCGTAGACGCTGACGAGCGCGCGGCGCACGGGACGACGCGTCGCGTCGTCGGACGGGGCGGTGGTGGCGGGGGTGGCGGGCACGGAGGACATCGGCAGCTCCCGGTCGGGTGGGTCGGTTCAGGGACCCAGGCACCCAGGCGGGCGGTGCGTGGCGGGGGCACTGCGGCCGCTCCCCGGTGGTTGCACCCACCTGCGCCAGTCACGACCGTGGTCGAGTCTACCGGGCACGGCGTCAGCCGCCGATGACCGCCGTCCGGCCGTCGACGCGCAGCCCTTCGCGCGCGATGCGCCCCACGCAGTCGACCAGCAGGCGCCGCTCGACGACCTTGATGCGCTCGTGCAGCGACGCCTCGTCGTCGTCGGGCAGCACCGGCACGGACTCCTGCGCGAGGATCGGACCGCTGTCGACGCCCTCGTCGATGACGATGACGCTGCACCCCGTGACCTTGACCCCGTACGCGAGCGCGTCGCGCACGCCGTGCGCCCCCGGGAACGACGGCAGCAGCGCGGGGTGCGTGTTGACGATGCGACCGCCGAACCGCTCGAGCGACGGCGCGCCGAGGATCTTCATGAAGCCGGCCTCGACGACGAGGTCGGGCGCGAACACCGCCATCGCCTCGGCGATGCCGACGTCCCACGCGGCCCGGTCCGGGAAGTCCTTGAGCGACACGACGGCCGTCGGCACTCCCGCGTCGCGCGCGATGTCGAGGGCGCGGATGCCGGGCCGGTCGGACACCACGCCGACGACGCGTGCCCCGAACGCAGGGTCGTCGTGCGCCTCGAGGAGCGCCGCGAGGTTGGACCCGGTCCCGGAGACGAGGACGACGAGACGTCCCGCGGCGCGCGTGGCCGGACGGTCCTCCTGCGGGCCGGGACGGGTGGCGGTGGGGTCGGCGGGCGGCGTCACGCGCCGACCCTACCCGCGCTCGCGCACGCCCTGGGACAGCCGTGACCGAGGGACGTGCTCCGTCCCGCACCGTTCCGCGGGCCCCGCCGTCGCCGGTGGGCGACCGTGCCGCACCGGCCCGCGGTGGGTGACAATGCGGGGGTGAGCAACCCGTACGCGCCGCCGGAGGACCGACCGCGGGCGGCTGCGCCCGACGACGGCGGCCCCGACGCGGCACGCCCGGGCACCGCGCCGACCTCCGACGCTCCGGCCGCGCCCGGGGACGCGTCGACGAGTGCTCCCGCCGCACGCCCGACCGGCGCATCGACGACGGGTCTGCGCCCGGTGCCGACGGAGGCCGAGCGTCGTGAGGCCGCCGCCGCACCGCCCGACCCGGTCGGCACCCTCAAGGCTGCCGAGCAGTCGCGCACCGTCGGCGTCCTGCTGCTCGGGTCCGTGCTCGTCGCGACGCTGCCGATGCCGTGGCGGGTCGCGGCCGCCCTGTTCGCGCTCGCGGGCCTCGTGCTCGGCGTGCGGGCGCTCGTCACCGCGGTCCGGGCCCGCGCCCGCGGCGGGCTGCCGGCGATGCTCGCGGTGCTCGTCACGATGTCGGCCGTGTGGTCGCTCGCCGTGCTCACCGCGCTGTCGATCTCGCCGCTCCTGCAGGAGCGCGAGGACTGCATGGCGGGTGCGCTGACCATCACGGCGCAGAAGCAGTGCGAGCACGCGTTCACGGACGGGCTGCAGCGGCCCACGCCCGGCGGCGACGCGGGCTGACGGTCGCGGGCTCGTCGGGCGCGGACGGCGGCGAGCGCCGGGCACCCACGTCGGCCGGCGGTGCGACGGTGACGTCGGGAGGTCAGTCCTCGTCCGGCGGCGCACCGTCCCGGTCCGGGACCCGGAGCAGGCGCCGGACGCGCGCGCGCACGAAGGGGTCGCCCGGGAGCGCGACGAGCGCGGAGCCGACGAGCACACCGAGGGCCACCATGCCGCCGACGGCCCAGCCGTGCGCACCGACCGACGCCATGCGACCGGGCCCCGCGGCGCCGCTCGCGAGCGTGACCAGGGTCGCGACGAGCACGCCCGCCGTGGCCGCCGTCACCGCGCACGCGGCGAGGGCGTGCCAGCCGGCCGTCGGGCGGACACGCCGGTGCACGTACCAGCCGGCGACGAGGCCGACGACGACCAGCACCACCGGCGCGCCCGCGGTGGCGGGCCCGACGAGGTCGGGAGCCGGCAGGCCGCCGAGCAGCGGCACCGCGGGCAGCGGCGTGGGGACGACCTCGGTCGGCGAGAACCGGCTGCCGAGGCCCACGGCGAACCCGGGACCCGACAGCCACGCGAGCGCCCAGACGACGAGGTTCGGCAGGAACGCGAGCTCGGCGAACGCGAGCACGACACCCCCGACCGCGTCGAGGTTCAGGCCCCGCACGACGTCGCCCACGGTCGCCCGGCCCGCGACGACCCAGAGCGTCACGACGAGCGCGGACACCGCGACCAGCAGCGCGGACGCCAGCACGCCGCCGGTGCCGCCGGCGCGCGCCCACGGCGCGACCCGCGACCACGCCGGCCGGGTCAGCGCGCGCAGCGAGGGAGCCTCCGGTCGTCGCAGCAGCCCCGCCCCCAGCCCCAGCGCGCCGATCACCGCACCGCCGACGACCGCACGTGCGGCCGCCCCACCGCCGCCGCCCACCAGGAGCGCGACGAGCCCGGCGGCTGCCGCGTACGCGCCGACCGCGGCCGCGTAGGCGGATCGCGTGGCGACGCCCGACCGCCGCGCCGAGGCGTAGCAGGTGAACAGCGCGAGCAGGCTCACGCCGAGCGGCACGAGCGTGACGCTCGTGCTCGCCACGGTCACGGGCACGCCGTGCCCCAGCAGCCAGACCGCCGCCCCGACGCCGACGGCCTGCGGCCACGCGACGCCCGCGTTGCTCGGGTCGGCGGACGTCGCGACGAACGCCGCGACCGACGGGATCGTGAGCGCCGCGAGCGAGAGGACCGCCGCCTGGAGCGACGCGAGCGCGCCGGTCGCCCAGCGTGGGGCGCCGTCGAGCGCGCTCGTGAAGAAGCGGGACCGGTCGGCGCCGCCGGGGACGGTCCGGCGGCCCGGTCGGGTCGTCGTGGCGGACGGGCGGCCCGTCCGCGGTCCTTCGGCGCTCATCCGGACATCGTCGCCGGAGCCGGAGGTGTCACCCCGCACCTCGGCCCGGCGAGTCGGTCACTCACGGCGCGCCGCGCCCCCGGCGAGCCGGTCGCCGGTCCCCCGCGGTCCCTCCGCACGAGTCCTCCGACGCACGACACCCCCGCGCCCGGGTCGGGAGCGGGGGTGTCGTGGGGTGGTTCAGGAGCGCGTGAGCAGCTCGCGTGCGAGCGCCGCGGTCTCCGACGGGGTCTTGCCGACCTTGACGCCGGCGGCCTCGAGGGCCTCCTTCTTCGCCTGCGCGGTGCCCGACGAGCCGGACACGATCGCGCCCGCGTGGCCCATCGTCTTGCCCTCGGGGGCGGTGAAGCCCGCGACGTAGCCGACGACGGGCTTGGTGACGTTCGCCTGGATGTAGGCGGCGGCCCGCTCCTCGGCGTCACCGCCGATCTCGCCGATCATGACGATGATCTCGGTCTCGGGGTCGGCCTCGAACGCCGCGAGCGCGTCGATGTGCGTCGTGCCGATGATCGGGTCGCCGCCGATGCCGATGGCCGTCGAGAACCCGAAGTCCCGCAGCTCGTACATCATCTGGTAGGTCAGCGTGCCGGACTTCGACACGAGGCCGACCTTGCCGGGGCCCGTGATGTCGGCCGGGATGATGCCCACGTTGGACTTCCCGGGGCTGATGAGGCCGGGGCAGTTCGGGCCGACGAGCCGGACGCCCTTCTCCTGCGCGTAGGAGAAGAACTCCGCGGTGTCGGCCACCGGGACGCCCTCGGTGATGATGACGGCGAGCGGGATGCCCGCGTCGACGGCCTCGACGACCGCGGCCTTGGTGTGGGCCGGCGGCACGAAGATCACGGAGACGTCCGCGCCGGTCTTCTCGATGGCCTCGGCCACCGAGCCGAACACGGGGACGTCGACGTCGCCGAACGACTGGGTCGTCCCCGCCTTGCGCGGGTTGACGCCGCCGACGACGTTCGTGCCGGACGCGAGCATGCGCGTCGTGTGCTTGGTGCCCTCGGAGCCGGTCATGCCCTGGACGATGACCTTGGACGCCTCGGTGAGGAAGATCGCCATGTCTGTCTGCTTCTCTCTGCTTCTCGAGGGTCTCAGGCGGCGGTGTGGGCCAGGCGGGCGGCCTCGTCGGCCCCGCCGTCCATCGTGTCCGCGAGCGTGACGAGCGGGTGGCCGGCGTCCGCGAGGATGCGGCGGCCCTCCAGCACGTTGTTGCCGTCGAGGCGGACGACGAGCGGCTTCGAGGCCTCGTCGCCGAGGATCTCGAGCGCCGCGACGATGCCGTTGGCGACCGCGTCGCACGCCGTGATGCCGCCGAAGACGTTGACGAACACCGACTTGACCTGCGGGTCCGTGAGGATGATGTCGAGACCTGCGGCCATGACCTCGGCCGACGCACCGCCGCCGATGTCGAGGAAGTTGGCCGGCTTGACGCCGCCGTGCGCCTCGCCGGCGTACGCGACGACGTCGAGCGTGCTCATCACGAGCCCCGCGCCGTTGCCGATGATGCCGACCTCGCCGTCGAGCTTGACGTAGTTGAGGTCCTTCTCCTTGGCGCGCGCCTCGAGCGGGTCGGCGGCGGCCTTGTCCTCGAGCGCCTCGTGGTCCGCGTGCCGGAAGTCCGCGTTGGCGTCGAGCGTGACCTTGCCGTCGAGCGCGACGACGTCGCCGTCCTCGGTCAGGACGAGCGGGTTCACCTCGACGAGCGTGGCGTCCTCGGCCTGGTAGACGGTCCACAGCTTCTGCAGGACGTCCGCGACCTTGCCCGCGAGCTCGGGCGCGAAGCCCGCCGCCGCGACGATCTCGTCGGCCTTCGCCTGGTCGATGCCGGTGCGCGGGTCGACCGCGACCTTGGCGAGCGCCTCGGGGCGCTCGACGGCGAGCTGCTCGATCTCCATGCCGCCCTCGACCGAGGCCATCGCGAGGTAGCGACGCTCCGCCCGGTCGAGCAGCAGGGAGAAGTAGAACTCCTGGGCGATCTTCGCGCCGGCCGCGATCATCACGCGGTGCACGGTGTGGCCCTTGATGTCCATGCCGAGGATCTCGCCGGCCTTCTCGGCGGCCTCCTCGGCGGAGCGGGCGAGCTTGACGCCGCCGGCCTTGCCGCGGCCACCGGTCTTCACCTGGGCCTTGACGACGACCACGCCGCCCTCGGCGGGCAGCAGGCGGGTCGCGGCCTCACGGGCCTCGTCCGGGGTCGTGGCGACGATGCCGCCGAGCACGGGGACGCCGTGCTTCTCGAAGATGTCACGTGCCTGGTACTCGAACAGGTCCACTTCGGTCCCGGTTCCTCTCGTCCGACCGGCCTGGCGCGACCACGGTCCGGCCGCAGCGCCGTCGCCGATCGTAGCCGTCGGGCGGAGATGTCTTCACATCGAGAGATGTGGCGTGCGCGACGTCGAGGTGCTCGTCAGCCGTCGACGACGGGCACGTCGGTGAGCCGGAAGGGCGGGCCGCCGTACGGGATGGCGCCCGACCTCGTGAAGCGCACGGGCACGTCGACCGTGACGGTCTCCTGCCCCGTGTCCGGCCAGACGACGGTCACCGTCCGGGTCCCGCCGACCGGCACGACGTTGACGAGCCGGTCGGCGAGCGGCTCGCGGATCGTGCGGTCGCCCACCGTCCGGCGCACGTAGTCCAGCGGGTACGTGCGGCGGTCGCCGTCCAGGAGCGTCACGTTCGTCGCCGCGAACTGCAGCGACGCGTCGAACTCCCCGCGGGCGTCCCACGCGCCGCTCGACAGGACCCCGTCGATCGTCTCGCTCTCACCCGCGGAGTGCGTGAGCTCGAGCTGCCCGACGAGGTACCCGCCGTGGCGGCGCACCTCGGGCAGGCGCACCGCCAGGGTGTCGTCGTCCGCCTGGTAGCTGACGCCCTGCGCCCCCGGGGCGGCGGGACCGTCCGTCGGCGGCAGCGCGCCGTCGGCCTCCTCGACGGCCTGCGCCTCCCCCTCCGGCACGAGCACGATCTCGACACGGCGGTTCAGCGCGCGGGCGTCGGGCGACGTCCCGGCGACCGCGGGCTGGCTCTCGCCCTTCGCGTCGACGGCCACGTCGAAACCCGACAGGTCGGCCACCTGCGCGAGCCGCGTCGCGACCGTCGCCGCGCGCCGCTGCGAGAGGTCGAGGTTGTAGGCGTCGTCCGCGACGTCGTCCGTGTGCCCGACGACGGTCAAGCTCCCGCCGGGGTACGCCGCGACCTCGGCGGCCGCGGCGGCGAGCGCCGACTCCGCCTCGGGTCCGAGCTGGTCGGAGTCCACCGCGAACAGCACGTCGGAGGCGACCTGGACGGTCACCGCCTCGGCCGTCTCGCGCGCACGCACCTGCCCCCCGACGACCTCGGTGTACGCCTCGAGCGGGAAGACGGGCGCCGCCGCGACGCCGCCGTCCAGCAGCTCGTCCGGCGGGACCGTCAGGTCGCCCGCCGCGGCCGCGCTCACCACCGGCACGTCCGCGACCCAGCCGCCCTCGGGGAGCATGACGTCGACGCGCTCGGTGTCGGGCGCGGCGAACGCCGCGTACACGACCTCGTCCCCGTCGGCGGCCTCGTCGGCGGCGTCCGTGGCCGGGCCGCCCGGCGTCCGGTTGCTCGACATCACGGCGCGGTCCTGCTCGTCGCGCGCGACCGGCCGCACCACGCCCTGCGCGGTGTCGACGAGACGCACGCCGCTCGGGCCGGGGCTCGACAGGTTCTCGAAGACGTCCCACAGCGCCATCCGGAGGAACGGCGTCTGCGTGGGCGCCGCGATCCGCAGGACCGCGACGTCGCCGTGCACCGCGACGGGACCGACCTGGAGCTCGACCTCCTCGCCGTCGAGCACGGTCGTGACGACCAGCGGCTCGACGGCCGCCGCGGACGCCGACAGCGTGGACGACGGTGTCGGCGCGGGACCGGGGTCGCCGGCGGTGCAGGCCGCGAGGAGCCCGGCGGCGGTCGTGACGGCGACGAGGACGGTCGTCGGACGACGGACGGGCACGACGGGGCCTCCAGGAGTCGGGGAGCCGGTCACGTGGGCGACGGCTCCGGCAGTATGCCCGACTTGCCCCGGTCGACGACCGTCCGGGCCCGCTCGCGGGGGCCGCGTCACCCGGACGCGGGCGGGACGCGCCGTACGTCACCCGGACGTGTCACCGCCCCGTCCCGCGCCCGGCGGAGGCGCAGTGCACGCAGGTCGTGGCGGTCGGACGGACCTCCAGGCGCGCGGGCGGGATCGGCCTCCCGCACGACGAGCACGTCCCGTACGTCCCCGCGTCCAGACGGGCGAGCGCGCGGTCCACCTCCGTGAGCCGTTCCGTCGCGGCCGCGGCGAGCGCGTCGACCTGCGCGCGCTCGAACGCGATGGTCGCGCCCTCCGGGTCGTGCTCGTCGTCCGCGTTGCTGTCGCGCGACGCGTCGACCACCGCGGTGTGGTCGTCGAGCAGGGCGGCGAGCCGGAGCTCGGCCTCCTGGCGCACGGCCGTGAGCCGCGCGCGCACCTGGTCCGTCGTGGCGTCCATGCGTCCACGGTGCCGTGGACCTCCGACACGCGCGCGCGGTCGCTACGGTCGCGACCATGCCGTCGCGTCCCGTCGTGCCCCCTGCCCGCGCCGACCTGCTCCGCGACCTGGCCGGCCGCGTGCCCGACCCCGCGCGCCACGGTCGACCCGTCCTCGTGGGCGTCGACGGCGTGGACGGGTCGGGCAAGACGGTCCTCGCCGACCAGCTGGCCGAGGCCCTGCGCGCGCGGGGACGCGTGGTCGTGCGCGCGTCGGCCGACGGGTTCCACCGGCCCCGGGCCGAGCGCTACGCGCGCGGGCGGACGTCGCCGGAGGGGTTCTACCGCGACTCGTACGACGACGACGCGTTGCTGCGCGAGCTGCTGGAGCCGTTCGGCCCGGGCGGCTCCCGTCGCTACCGCACGGCGGTGTACGACGTGGCGTCGGAACGGCCGGTCGAGGCACCGCTGCTCACCACGAGCGACGACGCGGTGCTGGTGGTCGACGGGATCTTCCTGCACCGTCGCCGCCTCGCCGCCTGCTGGGACTTCTCGGTGTTCCTCCACGTGCCGTTCGAGGTGACGTTCGCGCGGATGGCCGTGCGGGACGGGTGCCCGGCGGAGCCGGACGACCCGGCGAACGCGCGCTACCGCGACGGGCAGCTGCTGTACCTGCGCGACGTCGCGCCGCGCGCGCGAGCCTCGGTCGTCGTCGACAACACCGACCTGGCGCGACCTCACGTGGTCGCGCCCTGACCGTCCACGCCCCTGCGCCCGCGGGTGCGGGTCACACGCGCCGGGCTGCCCCCCAGGACCGGTCCGGGACTACCGCGGGCACGGCCACGACATCCAGTCGTCAACATCTGTTGACACAATCGGTGCGTCAACGTAAGTTGACGACATGTCCAGCGAGCTCCTGACCGCCGCCGCCGGCGACGACCCCGCCGAGGGTCTGCGCGCCGTCCGCTCGCTGCGCGTCCTCGCCGACCGGCTGGAGGCGCTCCACGTCGAGCGCGCCCGCCGGCTCGGCTGGCCGTGGCAGCACATCGCCGAGGCGCTCGGCGTCACCCGGCAGGCCGTCCACAAGAAGTACGGGAAGAGGTACCCCTGATGTTCGAGCGCTTCACCCACGACGCCCGCCTCGCCGTCGAGCAGGCCCAGGCCGTCGCGCGCCGCCTCGGTGCCGACCACATCGGCTCCGAGCACGTGCTGCTCGGCAGCGTCGCCCAGGGCGACGCCGTCGCGCGCCGGGCACTCGCCCGCGCCGGCGTCGAGCCCGCGGCGCTCGAGCGGGCGGTCCGCGCGCAGTCGACCGACACGCTCGACGCCGAGGCCCTCGCCGGCCTGGGCATCGACCTCGACGCCGTGCGCGAGCAGGTCGAGGCGACCTTCGGCGAAGGCGCGCTCGACGCGCCCGCACCCGGCGGACGCCGCGGTCACCTGCCCTTCGACGCCGACGCCAAGAAGCTCCTCGAGGTCTCGCTGCGCGAGGCGGTCCGGCTCAAGCACCGGCGCATCGACACCGGCCACCTGCTGCTCGCGGCGGCGCGTCTCGACACCGCCGGCTCCGGGCGCGCCCTGCGTGCCGCGGGGGTCGACCGGGACGCCGTCGAGCGGGCCGTGCAGGCCGCCTGGGCCGACGCGGCCTGAGCCGCCACCTCCCGGTCATGGATGCCCCCGCCGCCGAGGCGCGCGAGCGGCCGGGGCGCTCGCCCCGTGAGGTCGGGCTCGCCGCGGGGGCCGTCGCGGTCCGGATGGTCCACCGCCGGCCCGTGCCGCCGGGCGCGCCCGGGCGCGAGACGCTCGACCCGCGGCCGACGCCTCAGCGCGCGGTGACCGGCGCGTAGCCGCAGCACGACGGGCCCGATCCCCTCCGCTCTGGGCGCGACGTCCGCGACAGCACTCCCCCTCCGCGATCGGCGCCCACCGCGCCCGCACCGGGCGCCTGCCGACCGGCCCCCGCCGTCGGCGACCGCATGGCCACGACCTCGGCCCGTCGCGCCAGACGGCGCCGACGCCGACGACCGTCAGTGCCCGGCCGCGGCGAGAAGCGCCCGGAGGGCGGCGCGGAGCCGCTGCACACCGTCGGCGCCGAGCGGCTCGGTGAGCCGGGTCTCGACCTCGATCGAGGCACGCTCCGCCCGGAGGAAGGTCTCGCGGCCGGCGTCGGTGAGCTCGACGACGTTCCGACGCCGGTCGCGGTCGGACGGCCGCCGCGCCACGACGCCGTCCGCTTCCAGCGCGTCCAGCAGGGCCACCATCGAGCTGCGGTCGACGCCGAGGACGGCCGCGATCTCCTGCTGCGACCTGGCCGCTCCGGCGGCGATGACGCGCATCACGCCGAGATCGCGCGTGGTGATCCCCTCCGACGCGAGCGCCGCGTTGGTGCGTTCCTCGAGGACGAGGTGCGCGTGCTTGAGCAGGTAGCCGACGACCTCGTCGGGTGCGCGGACGGGCGGCGTCGGGTCCGACGGGCGCGTTGCCATGGCTCGACTCTACCGCTAGCCTGATCGTCAGTTGTACAAATCATTCTCCGAACTGACGAAAGGTCGTCGCATGCTCCTCGTCACCGGCGGATCCGGCTTCATCGGGTCGCACACCGTCCGCGCGCTCGCCGATCGCGGAGAGCCGTCCGTGCTGCTCCAGCGCAGCTCGGCGGACGTGCCACCCCACCTCGCCGACCTCCCGGTCGTCGCCGCCCAGGGCGACGTGGCCGACCTCGACGCGCTGCGCGCCGTGGCCGACCACGGGCCGGTCACCGGGATCGTGCACCTCGCCGGTTTCCCCTCCCCCCGCGCCGCCGCCCCCGGGCTCGAGCCGACCGAGGACCTGCTGCGCGGCTTCCTCAACGTCGTCCGCGTCGCTCGTGAGTGGGACGTCCGCCGCGTCACCATGGCGAGCACCATCGGCGTGTACGGCGGCATCGAGCACGCGGGGCCGCTGCGCGAGGACCTGCCGCTCCACCTGTCCGCCCCGCACCCGATCCCGCGCTGGAAGAAGATCAGCGAGCTCCTCGCCGAGCAGGCCGTCGAGGCGACAGGGCTCGACATCGTGACCGTGCGCATCTCGGGGACGTGGGGCCCCGCAGGACATGAGGACCCGTTCTTCGCCGCCCCCGCGCTCGTCCACGCCGCCGCGTCGGGCGACGCCGTCGACACCTCGAGGATGATCGGGCAGCCGCGGCTCGGTGACGGGCTCGACCTCTGCTACGTCAAGGACACGGCTCGCGCCATCGCGCTCCTGCAGCTCGCCGACAGCCTCCGCCACCGCACCTACAACGTCGGGACAGGGCGCGTGACCACCAACGCGGAGATCATCGCCGCGATCCGGACCGTCGAGCCCGACTTCGACGTCGAGATGCCCGAGGGCTCGGCCCACCCCGCGAACGCGCTCGACATCACGCGCCTGCGGGAGGACACCGGCTACCGACCCGAGTTCGACACGCGGGCTGCCGCTGCGGACTACCTGGCGTGGCTGCGCGCCGGCAACGAACGCTGAGCAGTCACGCGCACGCGTCGCGGCCGCGACGACGGCGGAGCGTCGCGGGGCGGACACCCCGCGGCGCCACGTGCGGCCACCGCTTCCGCCCTCGGCCGTGCCGTGTCGTGCCGTGTCGTGCCGTGTCGCGTCGTGCCGCGGCGCGGCGCGGCGCGTCAGAGCTTGGTGACCGGCGAGTAGCGCAGGAGCAGGCGCTTGGTGCCCTCGGTGCCGAAGTCGACCTTCGCGACGGCGTTCGGCCCGGCCCCCTCGAGCCCGACGACCGTGCCGAGCCCGTAGGCGTCGTGCGTCACGCGGTCGCCGATCGCGAGGTTCGGCACGTCGCCGCGCGGCGTCGCGGACCCGAACTTCGCGCCCGTCGACGGCAGGGTGGGCTTCGTCTCCTTGGGCGCCCGCTCGGTCCGGCCGCCGGACCGGTAGCCGCCCGACCCGGAGCCCGAGCCGTAGCCGCCCGACCCGGCGCGACCGGACCCGTAGCCGCCGGACCCGAAGCCCGAGCCCCACCCGCCGCGCAGCGACGACGTCGACGACTCGCGGCGCCGCCAGTCGACGAGCTCCTCGGGCAGGTCGTCGAGGAACCGGCTGGGCGGGAACTCGTTCGGCACGCCCCAAGCCGTGCGGACCGCCGCGCGCGAGATGTACAGCCGCTCACGCGCCCGGGTGAGCCCGACGTAGGCGAGCCGGCGCTCCTCGGCGAGCTGGTCGGTGTCCGTCAGCGAGCGCATGTGCGGGAACGTCCCGTCCTCCATGCCGGTGAGGAACACGACGGGGAACTCGAGCCCCTTGGCGGTGTGCAGCGTCATGAGCGTGATGACGCCCTGGTCCGGCTGGCGCGGCGCGTCGTCGTCGGCGTCGTCCCCGCCGTCGGGCGTCGGGATCTGGTCGGAGTCCGCCACGAGCGAGACACGCTCGAGGAAGTCGGCGAGGTCGCCGTCGGGGTCGCTCTGCTCGAACTCGGTGGCGACGGCGTGCAGCTCGGCCAGGTTCTCGACGCGCGACGCGTCCTGCGGGTCCTCGCTGGCCCGCAGCTCGGCGAGGTAGCCGGACCTGTCGAGCACGGCCCCGAGCACCTCGGCGGGGCCCGCGCCCTGGAACGCGAGCACGCGCAGGTCGGACATCATCGCCGCGAACGACGACAGCCCGGTGATCGCGCGCGTGCCCAGCCCGGGCACCTCGTCGAGCCGGTCGAGCGCCGCGCCGAACGAGATGCGCTCGCGCTCCGCGAACGACGCGACCATCGCCTCCGACCGGTCCCCCAGCCCGCGCTTCGGCACGTTGAGGATGCGGCGCAGGTTGACGTCGTCGTCGGGGTTCGCGATCGCACGCAGGTACGCGACCGCGTCCTTGATCTCCTTGCGCTCGTAGAAGCGCGTTCCGCCGACGACCTTGTACGGCAGGCCGACGCGGATCAGCACCTCCTCGAGCGCGCGGGACTGCGCGTTCGCGCGGTAGAAGATCGCGACGTCGCCGGGTCGCACGCCGTCGGAGTCGCCGAGGCGGTCGATCTCCTGCGCGACGAAGCGCGCCTCCTCGTGCTCGGTGTCCGCGACGTACGCGACGATCTGCGCGCCCTGGCCCGAGTCGGTCCACAGCCGCTTGGGCTTGCGGCCGGCGTTCCGGCTGATGACCGCGTTCGCGGCGGAGAGGATCGTCTGCGTCGAGCGGTAGTTCTGCTCCAGCAGGATCGTGCGCGCGTCGGGGTAGTCGGCCTCGAACTCGAGGATGTTGCGGATCGAGGCGCCGCGGAACGCGTAGATCGACTGGTCGGCGTCGCCGACGACCGTGAGCTCGCCGCGCGGCACCTCCTCGCCGTCCGCGCCGGCTGCCGAGCCGCTGTGCCCGACGAGCTCGCGCACGAGCATGTACTGCGCGTGGTTGGTGTCCTGGTACTCGTCGACGAGCACGTGCCGGAACCGCCGCCGGTAGTGCTCGGCGACCGCCGGGAAGCCCTGCAGCAGGTGGACGGTCGACATGATGAGGTCGTCGAAGTCGAGCGCCTGCGCCTGCCGCAGCCGCGCCTGGTAGCGCGTGTAGACCTGCGCGAGCGCGGTGTCGAAGTCGTTCGCCGCTCCCCCGCCGCTGGTCGCCGCGAACGTCTCGGGGTCCACGAGCTCGTCCTTGAGCGCGGAGATCTTCGCCGACAGCGCCTTCGCCGGGTACTTCTTCGGGTCGAGGTCGAGCTCGCGCGCGACGAGCGTGAGCAGGCGCTGCGAGTCGGCGGCGTCGTAGATCGAGAAGCTCGACCGGAGACCGAGCGTCGCGGCCTCGCGCCGCAGGATCCGGACGCACGCGGAGTGGAACGTCGAGACCCACATGTTCCGGGCGGACGGCCCGACGAGGTGCTCGACGCGCTCGCGCATCTCCGCCGCGGCCTTGTTGGTGAACGTGATCGCGAGGATCTCGCCCGGGCGCGACCGGCGCGTGGCCAGCAGGTGGGCGATGCGGTGCGTCAGCACGCGCGTCTTGCCCGAGCCGGCGCCCGCGACGATGAGCAGCGGGCCGCCGCTGTGGACGACGGCCTCCTTCTGCTGCGGGTTGAGCCCGACGAGCAGCGCGTCCGCGCGCTCCTGACGGCGGGCGTCACGCTCCTGGGCGGCGTCGTCCTCACCGCGCGGGGGCACGACGGCGGGCAGACCGGACGGCTCACCGGCCGTCCGGCGCGACGGGACGGCGCCACCGGGCACGGGCAGGGAGAGGCTCTCGAACAGCGATGTCATGACAGGACAAGCGTAGGCGTCGCCACCGACACGGAGGGACCGCCGCGCACAGGCGGGAGGCACCGGGCGGCGTCCGGCCCACGGGCGGGACGAGGCCGGGCACCGTGCGCCGGACGGGCCCTCCGGTCAGGTGACGGCGAGCCCGACGCCCCACGCGGCGGTCGTGACGAGCGCCCCCGCGAGCTCGACGAGGATCGTCACGCCCGTGGCCTGCAGCGCGACGACCGTGGCCTTCCACGCGGGCCCGTGCTCGCGCAGCCGGACCCACTCGGCGGCGTAGGTCCCGACGACGAACCCGAGCGGCAGACCGACGACCGGGACGACGAAGAACCCGACGACGCCGAGCAGACCGCCCCACACGAGCGTGCTGTTCGGCACACCGCGACGCTGGAGGTGCCGACCCGCGAGCAGGTACTTGCCGACCGCCGCCACCCCGGTCGCGAGGACCGCGACGGCGACGACGGTCCACCCCGCGGCCCCGCCCGTGAGGACGCCCCAGGCGATGACGGCACCGGCGACGAGGATGCCGCCGGGCAGCACCTGCACGACGACGCCGAACAGCCCGACGAGCACGACGACGCCGATCAGGACCTCTCCGACCACACCCATGGCGGCAGACCCTAGCCGTCGTCAGGCCGCTCAGCGCCAGAGGACGGCGATCGCGACGTTGAGCACGGTGAGGCCGAGGACGCCGCCGAGCAGGCCCTTCGTGACCTTCTCCGGACGACGCGTGCCGTACACGACGAGCCCGGTCACGACGAGCGCGACGACGAGCTTCACGGCGACCTTGACGTTGTTCGGGTCGCGCAGCTCGTCGCTCGCCGACGCGAGCCCGACCATGAGGATGCCCGTGATCAGCGCCGTGAGGATCCCGTGCAGCGCGCCCCTGGGGAGCCGGTTGTCGCGCATCGTGACGAGCGTGCCGCCGAGCACGATCGCCCAGCCCAGGAGGTGCAGGAAGAGGAGGACGTGCTGCAGGAGTTCCATGCCTCCCGAGCCTAGCCGCCGCCCGTGCACGTTTCTGACGTTCCGTCAGATCGATCGCGTCACACGTCCGGCCGCACCCCGGCGCGCGACCGGGTCACAGCAGCCGGCGCGCCGCCGCCCACCGCGTCAGCTCGTGCCGGCTCGACAGCTGCAGCTTGCGCAGCACCGCCGACACGTGGGTCTCGACCGTCTTCACGGAGATGAACAGCTCCGCGGCGACCTCGCGGTACGTGTAGCCGCGCGCGATGAGCCGCATGACCTCGCGCTCGCGCGCCGACAGCCGGTCGAGCTCGTCGTCACCCGTCGCGACGTCGCCGGCGGCCGCGCCGAACGCGTCGAGCACGAACCCCGCGAGCCGCGGCGAGAACACCGCGTCCCCGCCCGCGACGCGGCGCACCGCGTCGGACAGCTCGCCGCCGTCGATCGCCTTCGTCACGTAGCCGCGCGCACCCGACCGGATGACGGCGACCACGTCCTCCGCGGCGTCGGAGACCGACAGCGCGAGGAACCGCGTCGTGCCACCCAGGTCGACGCAGCGCCGGATCACCTCGGCACCACCGCCTCCGTCGCCCCCGGGCAGGTGCACGTCGAGCAGCACCACCGGCGGCTGCAGCTCGTGCACCACGCGGACCGCGGACTCGACGTCGTCGGCCTCACCGACGACGCGCACCCCCGCGTCGAGCGACGCCTTGACCCCCGTCCGGAACAGGTGGTGGTCGTCGACGAGGACGACGTCCACGGCACCGGTCGACGGGCCCGTCGTGTCCGTGCTCATCTCGCTTCCCCTCCCTCGGCCGCCGCCGCCGCGCGCACCGGCACCAGCAGGTGCACCTCTGTGCCGCGACCCGGCCGGCTGGTCACCTCGGCCGTACCGCCACGACGGCGGACCCGGCCCATGATCGACTCGCGCACCCCGAACCGGTCAGGCCCGATCGCGTCCACGTCGAACCCGTCGCCCCGGTCCTTGACGAACACCTCGACCGCGTCGGACCGCACCTCGAGGTACAGCGACACCGGCGGGCGACCGTGCACGACGGCGTTGACGAGCGCCTCGCGCGTCGCCTGGACGAGCGCCTCGGTGTCGGCGTCCGGGACACGGTCCCCGACGACGACCACGTCGACGGCGACCGGGTCGCCCGTCGGGCCGGACCGCGAGTCCTCGACCTCGGCGACGACGTCCTTGACGACCGCCGCGACCGACGTGCCGGGGGCCGGACGCTCGTCGTACATCCACTCGCGCAGCTCACGCTCCTGCGCACGCGCCATGCGCGCGACCTCGGCCGCGTCGTCCGCACGTGCGCGGATGAGCGCGAGCGTCTGCAGCACCGAGTCGTGCAGGTGCGCGGCGATGTCGGCGCGCTCCGACTCCCGGGCGCGGGCGGCCCGCTCGTCACCCAGCGCCCGGACCAGCCGCAGCCACCACGGCGCGAGCACGAGCCCGACGCCGGCGAGCACGGCCACGGCCGCGACGACCGCCTGCACGAACGCCGCCGGCTCGATGCCGCTGCCCATGAGCTGCCCGACCAGCAGCAGCCCGCCCACGCCCGCGAGCACGACTCCCCCGAGCAGGCGCAGCACACCGACCGTCGGGCGGCCCTTCTCGGTGCGCCACCGCTCACGCGGCACGTGGTCGAGCTGGCTCCACGCGAGCCCGAGACCCGCGAGCAGCACGAGCGACGGCAGCAGCCAGTCGACGTTGAGGTCGAGGCCCAGCCGCGTCGCGACGAGCGCGATCGAGCCCAGCACGAGCGCGACGCCGGTGAGGATCGCCGCGAGCGGCAGCCTGCGGGCGGGGTCGGCGTCGTGCTGGCGCCGCGCCAGGCGCGTGAGCGCGGTCGGTCGCGACTCGGTCGCCGCCGCGGCCGGATCTCCCGCGGGGACGGTCAGCCACCAGAACACGTAGAGCGCCGGGCCGACCGCCGCGACCGGCGCGAGGACCACGAACGCGAACCGCACGAGCCCCACGGGGACGTCGAGGTGCGCCGCGAGCCCGACCGCCACGCCCGCGAACCAGCGGCCGCGCTGAGGACGGCGCAACGGCAGCCGCACGCGCGGCACGGCGGTGCCGGCCGGTCGCGACGGAGCAGGTGCGGAGGTCACGCACCGATCGTCACACGTCAGCTGGGGTGCTCACGGCCTTCCCGGCACCAGATCAGGGACGCGCCCCCCGAGGATCAGGGCCCGGCACCCCGAAGGATCAGGGTCGGGTCAGGGGAGCACCCGATCCCGCCGGGCCACCCTCGCGGGGAAGGATCGAGCCATGGACACGAACACCCCTGCCGGCGGACCTGCCGGCCCAGACGCGCCGGGAGCACGCGGCGAGCACGGCGCTCCGACCGCGCCCTACGGCACCCCGCCGCCGTTCGACTCCGCCCCGCGGCCCCCCGCAGCGGGCGGCTTCTTCGCGGCCGTGCGCCGCACCGGCATGTTCCGCGGCGACGACCGCTGGATCGGCGGCGTCTGCGACGGGCTCGCACGGCGGTTCGGCCTCGACCCGCTGCTCGTGCGCGGCCTGTTCGCCGCGTCGATCCTGCTCGGTGGTCTCGGGCTCGTCGTCTACGGGGTCGCCTGGGCGCTGCTGCCCGAGCAGTCCGACGGCCGCATCCACCTCGAGGAGATGGTCGCGGGCCGGTTCGACGTGGCCCTGCTCGGCGCGCTCGGCGTCGCGATCGTCGGCCTCGCGCGCGGCGACCACTGGTTCTGGTTCTGGGACGGCCCTCCGGGATGGCTCCAGGGGCTCCTCTGGGTCGCGTTCATCGCCGGGGTCATCGCGCTGATCGTCACCGCGGCGAGCCGCCGGTCGACGCCCGCGCCCGTCTACGGCCCGGCCCCCTACGGCCCGGCCCCCGCCGCGGCGGCGCCCGCCGACCCGTGGGTCAAGCAGCCGGCCCCGGCCCGCACCGCCGCGGCGACCGCCGCCCCGGCCCGGTCCACGACGAGCGCGCCCGCCCCCGGCTACCCCGCTCCCGGCGCTCCCGCGCCCGGTGCTCCCGCAGCCGGTGCGCCCTTCGCCGGCACGGCACCGTACGGCCCCTACGGCCCGTACCCCGCACCCGGCTCGTCGGGCCCGTACCGCCAGGGCCCCACGCCGCCCGCGCCTCCCGCACCGCCGGTCCCGCTCGTCCCGCCGCCTCCGCCCGCGCCGCGCAAGCCGCGCGTCCTCGGCCCCGGCGTCGGCATGGTCGGCACGGTCGTGGCTCTGAGCCTCATCGGCCTCGCGGTCCTTCTCATGGCCGACCGCACCGGCGACTTCGACGGCCCCGTCGCGCTCACCGCGCTCGGCATCGGCATCGTCCTCGCAGGCCTCGGGATCATCGTGTCGGGGCTGCGCGGCCGCCGCAGCGGCGCCCTCGGCGCCCTCGCGATCGTCGGCATCCTCGTCGCGCTGCCCGTCGGGGCCGCCCAGACCACCGACTGGGTCTGGACGTCGGGCTCGCAGCGACAGCTCGACGGTGGGACCTACGTCGTCGACAGCCGCCGAGCCGCCGCCGACGGGTTCGACCTCGGGTTCGGCGACGCGCTCGTCGACCTCACCGGAGTCCCCCTCACGAGCAGCACGCTCGACGTCCCCGTCTCGCTCGGCGCGGGCAACCTCACGGTCGTCGTCCCCGCGGACGCCGCCGTCACCGCCGACGTGAAGGCCGGCGCCGGGACCGTCCGCTGGGAGCTCGACGGCTCGACGCGCACGATCGACGGGCTCGGAATCTCCGAGCAGAGCTTCGAGGACGAGCAGACACGCAACGGCACCACCCCGCAGCTCGACCTGCACGTCAGCGTGGGCGCGGGCGAGGTCCGGATCATCGAGGAGCAGGCATGAGCACCGACGACACCCGCCACCAGCCGGAGCCGGCGACGGACCCGACCGCCGCACCGCCCGCTACCGACGCGACCGCACCGCTGCCGACGACGGACGAGCCGCGCACCGACGCCGACGCCCCGGACGCGCCCGAGGACGCGGACGTGGCCGAGGACGCGGACGTGGCCGACGACGCGGACGTGGCCGACGACGGGGACATGGCTGAGGACGCGGACGTGGCGGACGGGATCGGCGCGGCCGACCGCGCCGACGTGCCCGAGGACGCGTCCATCGACGCCGGCGCGGACGCCGACGTGGTGACCGCGCCGCACGTGGCGGCCGAGTCGGTCGACGACGCGCACGCCACGCGGCCGCTGCCGCCCGTCGCCTCGACCTCGCCGTCCGACGGGACGACGCCGCTCCCGCGGGAGGACGAGACCCAGCCGCTCCTGCGGGCGGAGGAGACCCAGCCGCTCCCGCGGGCGGACGAGACCCAGCCGCTGCCTCCGGCGGACGAGACGCGCCCGCTGCCGGCGATGACGAAGGACCGGCCCGCACAGGACGACGAGCCTTCTGCCTCCGCGCAGGACGGGTACACCCGCCCGCTCCCGCCGACGACGGACGACCGTCCGCCGCTGATCGACGAGCTCGCGAGCCTGTCGACGCCCGAGCCGGAGCCCCGGCCGGCGCCCGCAGCCGCTCCGACCTCGGTGCCGACTCCGGCGCCCGGTCCGGCCATGTCGGGCACGAGCCCGACGGTCGCCGCCCCGACGATCGCCGCTCCGGTCACGGAGCCGGAGAAGGAGCCGCGTGCGCGGCTGCGGGTCGGCACGGTCGTGTGGGGCCTCGTCCTCGCGGCGATCGGCGTCGGGATCCTCGCGTGGGCCTCGGGGCTCGCGATCGACCTCCAGCTCGCGCTGATCGTGCTGCTCGCGGCCGCGGGCGCGGCGCTCCTCGTCGGGTCGCTGCTCTCGGCCGCCCGCAGCTCGCGCCAGGCGGCCGCCGCCCGGCGATGACGTCGGGCGGCCGCACCCCCGCCGCGGCCGCCCGCACGCACGAAGGTCCGGCCCCCACCCCGGGGGACCGGACCTTCGTCGTCCTTCCGACGGGACCGCGGCGACGCGGCCGGCCGGTCAGGCGTGGGCGGCTGCGGGCGGCGCCGTCTGGGTCGTGTCGGTGACGACGGCGCGCGGGACGGTCCCGACCTTGCGCAGCGCCCAGCCGACGAGCACGAACGTCACGCCGACGCCGAACACCAGGAGCGCGACGCCGAACGCGACGACCGAGGTGAACAGCGACGCCCTCAGGAACGACGCGGTCATGACCGTCGAGCGCGTCGGGTCGTCCTGGTCGAGCTCGGCGTACGTCTTGCCGCCCGACGCCTCGAGCGCGTGCGTGTTGATGATGTCCGCCTGGACCCACGCCTCCCAGGGCGTGTCGACGAGCTGGCCCTGGAATGCCGACGCGTCGTCGGACACCGTGATCTTCTCGGCGGCGAGGTTGCTCGCCACCGCTCCCCACGTGACTCCCCCGGCGACGATGAAGACGACGCCCAGGATCAAGGTGATGAGGCCGATGACGCGCACCGCGCCCGACCGTTCCCCCACTGCAGCACTCGACATTTCCCGATCCCTTCTGCACCACTGACAGAACGGGCCCGGACACCCGGGCCCGACAGGCCGAGCTCACGAGACAGCACCGTGCCCGTCGAGCGTATCCCCAGGTCGGCGGACGGAACAGGAGGTACAGGGCGACACACCCGCGCGGCGTCGGCCTGCCGGGCGACCTCGCGGGCCGCCCGGCAGGCGTCGACGATGCCCCGGCGGGCTCAGGCGGGGACGACGACGGGGCGCGCCTCGTCGGACGCGTCGCGCCGCGCGTCGGTGTCGGTCGACGGCGCGGCGAGCGAGCGCAGCGCCCCGCCGGCGAGCAGGAAGCCGACGCCCACCCCGACGACGAGGAGCGAGACGCCGAAGGCGATCACCGACGTCATGAGCGAGGCGCGCAGGAACGAGGCCGTCTGGACCATCGGTCGAGCCGCGTCGTCCTGGTCGAGCTCGGCGTAGGTGCGGCCGTCCGACTCGGCCATCGCATGACCGCGGATGGCCTCGGCCTGCGACCACGCCTCCCACGGGGTGTCGACGAGCTGACCGGCGAACGCGGGGGCGTCGTCGGAGACGTGGATCTCCTCCTGGCCGAGGCTCGCGCCGACGCCGAACCAGGTGGCGACGCCGGCGACGGCGAGCAGCGCTCCGAGCGCGAGGACGAGGGTGCCGAGAAGTCGAGCAGGACGACGGCGTGCACGTGCGGACATGGTGGTCCCCCTGATGGGTCGGTATCACGGACGTGCCGGGGTCAGGTGTGGACGAGCGACCCCGGCGAGGACATGCACCGCGCGGTCCCCGTGACGCTAGCCGCTGTCACGGTTCCTGTGCGCGCAGTTGTCCACGATGTGACAACGGGGCGTGTGACGAATCGGTTCAGTGCGTCCGCAACGAAAAAGTATCGAAAGTGCCGGTCAGCGCATCGCGCGGGCGCGCTCGTACTCGGCGAGCGCCGCTCCCAGCACGTCGTCCCAGCCGAACGCAGGACGGACCGTGCGGTTGTGCCTGCGGATGCCGGAGAGCAGCCGGCCGTCCTTGGCGAGGTGCACGACGGCCTCGGTCATCTCCGCGTCGTCGGCGACGAGCAGCCCGTCGACGCCGTCGGTGACGAACTCCGCGATGCCCGTGCCCCGGCGCGCCACGATCGCGAGCCCGGCGGTCCGGGCCTCGAGCGCGGCGATGCCGAACGCCTCGAGCTCCGCGGGGGCGAGGAACACGTCGGCGTGCGCGTAGGCGGCGCGCACCTGGGGTCGCGTCAGGCGGCCGCGCAGGTCGACGACGCCGTCGAGCCCCTGCGCCGACACCGCGGACCGGACCCGTCCGAGGGCCGGGCCCGACCCGATGATCGACAGGTGAAGGCGGCCGCGCGGCAGTCGTCGGGCGGCGGCGCCGACGAGCTCGACGAGCGGGACCGCCCGCTTGCGCGGGGCGAGACGCATCGTCGACACCAGGCGGACGGGCGCGGTCTCGTCGTCCACGGCAGGCGTCGTGGCGTCCGCGTCGGGTGCCCAGGCGTCGAGATCCAGCCCGTTCGGGACGACCGCGACCGGCGTCTCGAAGACCGCCT
Organism: Cellulomonas sp. H30R-01; assembly: GCF_010119915.1. NCBI lineage: Bacteria > Bacillati > Actinomycetota > Actinomycetes > Micrococcales > Cellulomonadaceae > Cellulomonas > Cellulomonas sp. H30R-01. Next base: position 2,446,617 of record NZ_CP048210.1, read on the forward strand.
CGACGCGCGCGGCCGCGGCCGAGCTCACCGCCGACAGCGCGACCGGGGCCTCGGCCCAGCGCGTGCGCCGGACCGCGCCGCGCAGCGCCGGGACCGTGCCGTCGAGCATGCAGTGCCAGGTCACCGCCGTCGGCAGGCCGACGTCGAGCGCGAGCCGCGCGCCGTCGAACGCGAACGGCGACAGCACGCCCGCGTGCACGTGCACGACGTCGGGACGCAGGCCCTCGAACGCGGTCCGCAGCAGCCGAGGCCCGGCCGCGGGGTTGATCGGGAGGTCGAACGGGAGCCGCGCGCCCAGCCGGTGCACGTGCACCCCGTGCTCGACGTCGACCACACCGCCGCGCTCCCCCGCGACCCCGAGCGTCGCGGTGAGGACGTGCACGTCGTGCCCCTGCTCGGCCTGCCGGGCGGCGAGGTCGCCGACCTGCGACTCGATGCCGCCCGTGCGCGGCGCGTAGCAGTCGGAGACGTGGACGATCCGCACGGGTGGCCCCGGTCAGGCGCGCGCGTCGATGGCCGCGACGGCCTCGCGGTGGACGCGGCGCTCGAGCACGAACGACATGACCGGCACGACGCCCGCCAGCGCGAGCGTCACGAGCCGGCCGAGCCGCCAGCGCATCGTCGACCACAGGTCGAAGCAGGTGACCAGGTAGATGACGTAGACCCAGCCGTGCACCATCGCGATGATCCGCGCGGCCTCCGACCGCGGGTCGCCGTCGACGTTGAAGCCGGGCAGCTGCAGCACGTACTTGAGGATCATCTCGACGCAGAGCAGCAGCAGCATCGTGCCGGTGATCCACGCCATGACCCGGTAGCGCTGGGCCGCCCCGCGGGCGCGCTTCACCCAGGGCTTCGTCGTCGTCTCCGTCGTGCTCACCTGCTCCGGTCCTCCCGTCATGCCGTCGGTCACTCCCACTCGATCGTGCCCGGCGGCTTGCTCGTGACGTCGAGGACGACCCGGTTGACCTCGGGCACCTCGTTCGTGATGCGCGTGCTGATGGTCGCGAGCACGTCGTAGGGCAGACGCGTCCAGTCGGCCGTCATCGCGTCCTCGGAGGACACGGGCCGCAGGACGACGGGGTGGCCGTACGTGCGGCCGTCGCCCTGGACGCCGACGGAGCGGACGTCGGCGAGCAGCACGACCGGGCACTGCCAGATGTCGCGGTCGAGGCCGGCCCTCGTCAGCTCCTCGCGTGCGATCGCGTCGGCCGCGCGCAGGATGTCGAGCCGCTCCGCGGTGACCTCGCCGATGATGCGGATGCCCAGGCCGGGGCCCGGGAACGGCTGGCGCCAGACGATGACCTCGGGGACGCCGAGCTCGAGACCGACCGCGCGCACCTCGTCCTTGAAGAGCGTGCGCAGCGGCTCGACGAGCTCGAACTGCAGGTCGTCGGGCAGCCCGCCGACGTTGTGGTGCGACTTGATGTTCGCCGCACCCTCGCCGCCGCCGGACTCGACGACGTCGGGGTAGAGCGTGCCCTGGACGAGGAACTTCACGGCCTCGCCGTGCGCGCCCGCGTCCTCGACGACCTCGCGCGCCGCGTCCTCGAACACGCGGATGAACTCGCGGCCGATGATCTTGCGCTTGGTCTCGGGGTCGGTGTGGCCCGCGAGCGCGTGCAGGAAACGCTCGCGCGCGTCGACGATCTTGAGCTGCACGCCGGTCGCGGCGACGAAGTCCTTCTCGACCTGCTCCGCCTCGCCTGACCGCAGCAGCCCGTGGTCGACGAACACGCAGGTCAGCTGGTCCCCGACGGCCTTCTGCACGAGGGCCGCGGCGACGGACGAGTCGACGCCGCCGGACAGCCCGCAGATGACGCGCGCGTCGCCGACCTGCGCGCGGATGCGCTCGACCTGCTCGGCGATGACGTTGCCGGGGTTCCAGTCGGGCGCGAGGCCCGCACCCTCGTAGAGGAAGTTCTCGAGCGCCTGCTGCCCGAGCGGCGAGTGCTTGACCTCGGGGTGCCACTGCACGCCGAACAGGCGGCGCTCGCGGTCCTCGAACGCGGCGACGGGGCTGCCGGCGCTCGTCGCGAGGACCTCGAAGCCCTCGGGCGCGGCGTGCACGGCGTCGCCGTGGCTCATCCACACGGTCTGCTGCTCGGGGCTGCCCGCGAGGACCGTGCCGGCGTCGGTCACCTCGACCGCGGTGCCGCCGTACTCGCGCTGACCGGTCTGCGCGACGGTCCCGCCGAGGGCCTGCGCCATCGCCTGGAAGCCGTAGCAGATGCCGAGCACGGGCACGCCTGCCTCGAACAGGGACGGGTCGACGAACGGGGCACCCGTGGCGTACACGGACGACGGCCCGCCGGACAGGATGATCGCTGCCGGGTCCTTCGCGAGCAGGTCCGCGACGGAGGCCGTGTGCGGGACGATCTCCGAGTACACGTTCGCCTCACGGACCCGGCGCGCGATGAGCTGCGCGTACTGGGCGCCGAAGTCGACGACGAGGACCGGACGGTGCGCGGGGGGCGCCGGCGCGTGCGCAGGCGACAGCGGCTCAGGCGTCTGGGTCACGCCCCCAGGGTAGTCGTCGCGGCGGCGTCCTCGGCCCGGTCGTCCGCGCGGTGGCGGACGTCACTCCCGGGCTCTGGCACGCGCTGTCCGACGCGGGTCGATAAGCGTTCGAGGCGTGTCGGTACGCGGTCGTAACGTAGACGCTCGTGCGCTCGCTCCCCCTCCCCGACCCCGGCACCCCGCCGCTGACCGGTCCCGTCGCCTACCTCTGGTGGCTCGCCCGTCGGCAGTGGGGCATCCTCGCGGTCGCCGTGCTGCTGGGGATCGTCCTGTTCGCCTGCCAGGCGCTGCTCCCCTACCTCACGGGCCGCGCGATCGACGGCGGGCTCGAGCACGGCTTCGGCCCCGACCTGTGGCGGGCCGCGGGTGCGCTCGCCGCGCTCGGGATCGTCAGCGCCGCGGCCGGCGCGATCGGGCACCGCTACGACGTGGCGAACTGGCTGCGCGCCGCGTTCACGTCCTCCCAGCTGGTCGGGACGACCGTCGCCCGCTCCGGGCACGCGATCACCGCCGAGCTCCCGACCGGCGAGGTCGTCTCCGCCGTCGCCAACGACGCCCTGCGGGTCGGTGAGATCTACGCGATCGCCGCCCGCTTCATCGGCAGCCTCGTCGCGTACGGCGTCGCCGCCGTCCTCATGCTGCGCGTCTCCGTGAGCCTCGGCCTCGTCGTCCTGCTGGGGCTGCCGACCGTCGCCGCCGCGCTCGGCCTGCTCGTCAAGCCGGTGCAGAAGCGCCAGGTCGCCCAGCGCGAGGCGTCCGGTCGCCTGACGACGCTCGGCGCCGACACCGTCTCCGGCCTGCGCATCCTGCGCGGCATCGGTGGCGAGAACGTCTTCAACGCCCGCTACCGCGAGCAGTCGCAGCGGGTGCGCCGCCGCGGCGAGGAGGTCGCCGTCACGCAGTCCTGGCTGGACGCGCTCCAGGTGCTGCTGCCCGGCATGTTCGTCGCCGTGCTGATCTGGCTCGGCGCGCACATGGCGCTCGAGGGCACCATCACGCCCGGTCAGCTCGTCGCGACCTACGGGTACGCGGCGTTCCTCGCATGGCCTGTGCAGAACGCGACGATGTTCCTGCAGTCGGCGACGCGCGCGCACGTGGGCGCGGGCAAGGTCGTCAAGGTCCTGCAAGTCGTGCCGGCGACGGGTGCGCGTCCGGGCACCGCCGAGGCGCCCCCCGCCGGGTCGACGCTGGTCGACGAGACGAGCGGCGTCGTGCTCGAGCACGGCCGCGTCGTCGCCCTCGTCAGCGCCGACCCCGACGAGTCCGCCGCGATCGCGACCCGCATGGGCCGGTTCGACGACGAGGCCGAGAAGGACACGCCCGTGCGGCTGGGCGGCGTGCTGCTCGCCGACCTGCACAAGGAGGACGTGCGCACGCGCATCGTCGTCGCCGAGGCCACGCCCCACCTGTTCTCGGGCGCGCTCGGCGAGGAGCTCGACGTGCACGGCACGGGCGAGGAGCAGCGGCTGCTCGACGCGATCGCGCTCGCCGACGCCCACGACGTGCTCGACTCCGTGCCCGACGGCCTCGCCGGCGAGCTCCCCGAGAAGGGCCGCTCGCTGTCCGGCGGGCAGCGGCAGCGCGTCGCCCTCGCGCGGGCGCTGCTCCTCGACCCGGAGATCCTCGTGCTCGTCGAGCCGACCAGCGCGGTCGACGCGCACACCGAGGCCCGCATCGCCGGTCGGCTCGCCGACCACCGGCGCGGGCGCACGACGCTCGTCGTGACCGCGTCCCCGCTCGTGCTCGACCACGTCGACGAGGTGCAGCTCGTCCAGGACGGACGCCTGGTCGCCCGCGGCGCGCACGCCGAGCTGCTCGACGGCGCCGCCGGACCGGCCGTGGCCGCCGCGTACCGCCGCGTCGTGGGCCGCGACCTCGACACCGACACACCCCCGCACGGTGTGGCCGTCACCGACGACCTCGCCGACGTCTCGCCCGCAGGAGGACGACCGTGAAGCTCCCCATCGCCGACTCGGCGGCGGTGCGCGCGTACACCGGCCGCCTGTTCCGCACGCACCGCACCGACCTCACGCGCATCGCGACGCTGCACACGCTCGCCGCGGTCGCCGGGCTCGCGGGTCCGTGGATCCTCGGGCGGCTCGTCGACGCCGTCACCGACGGCACGACCGTCTCGTACATCAACACGCTCATCGGGCTCGGCGTGCTGGCCGTGCTCGCGCAGACCGTCCTCATCCGGTTCGCGCAGCGCCGGTCGATGGTCTTCGGCGAGAAGGTGTTCGCCGAGCTCCGCGAGGAGTTCATCGCCACGGTGACGTCGCTGCCGCTGTCGACCGTCGAGCGCGCCGGGACCGGTGACCTGGTGGCGCGCACGACGAACGACGTCAACCGGCTGCAGCACGCGGTCCGCTTCGGCGTCCCGCGCGTGATCGTCGCGGTCGTGACGATCACGCTCACCGTCGTCGCGAGCGTCATCCTGTCGCCGCTCGTCGCGGTCGCGATGTTCGTCGGCGTCCCCGGGATGCTGCTCGTCGTCCGCTGGTACCTCAAGCGCGCGACGCCCGCCTACCAGCGGGAGTCCGCGTCGTACGCGGCGCTCAACGGCACGATCACCGAGTCCGTCGAGGGTGCCCGCACCGTCGACGCGCTGCGGCTCGGCCCTCGCCGCCAGGCCCGCGTCGACGCCGACCTGCGCGAGGCGTTCGCCGCCGAGAAGGTCACGCTCGACCTGCGCACCGTGCTGTTCCCCGGCATCGACCTGGCGTTCGTGCTCGCGCCCGCGGCGGTCCTGGTCTGGGGCGGCTTCCTCGTGTCGCAGGGGTACGCGTCGCTCGGCGCGGTCACGACGATCGTCATGTACACGTACCAGGTCAGCGGCCCGGTGTGGGAGCTGATCTTCTGGGTCGACGAGATCCAGGTGGCGGCCACGTCGCTCGCGCGGATCGTCGGCGTGCAGCTCGTGTCGCCGGACCGTTCCGCCGGATCGGCGACGCCCGTGGACGAGGACGTGTCCGCGCGCGACCTGCGGTACGCGTACCGCGAGGGTCACGACGTGCTGCACGGCATCGACCTCGACCTGCGGTCCGGCGAGCGGCTCGCCGTCGTCGGCCCGTCCGGCGCCGGCAAGTCGACGCTCGGGCGCATGCTCGCCGGCATCCACCCGCCCACGGGCGGGTCCGTCACGGTCGGCGGTGTGCCGCTCGTCGAGCTGCCGCTCGAGGACCTGCGCGGGCACGTCGCGCTCGTCACGCAGGAGCACCACGTGTTCGTCGGCGAGCTCGCCGACAACCTGCGCCTGGCCAAGGAGGACGCGACCGACGCCGAGCTCGAGCACGCGCTGCGGGCCGTCGACGCCTGGGAGTGGGTGTCCGCGCTGCCCGAGGGGCTGACGACCGAGGTCGGGTCCGGCGGCACGCCGCTCACCCCGGCCCAGGCGCAGCAGATCGCGCTCGCGCGGCTCGTGCTGCTCGACCCGCACACCCTCGTGCTCGACGAGGCCACGTCGCTGCTCGACCCGCGCGCCGCCCGGCACCTCGAGCGGTCGCTGTCCGCCGTCCTCGAGGGCCGCACCGTCGTCGCGATCGCGCACCGGCTGCACACCGCGCACGACGCCGACCGCGTCGCCGTCGTCGACGCCGGGCGGATCACCGAGATCGGCCCGCACGACGAGCTCGTCGCCGCGGGGGGCGACTACGCCGCCCTGTGGCACTCGTGGCAGCACGAGTGATCTGACCGTGATCGCGCCGATCGCCCTGCGAGGGGGTGTCGTCCTTCCCGACGACGCCCTCTCGTGGCGTTTCTCGCGGTCCAGCGGGCCCGGCGGTCAGGGCGTCAACACCGCCGACTCGCGCGTCGAGCTCACCGTCGACGTCTCCGCCGTGCTGTGGGCCGTGCCCGAGCAGGAGGAGCGCGTCCGCTCGCGTCTGGCCGCGCGGCTGCGCGGTGACGTGCTGACCGTCGCCGCGTCCGAGCACCGGTCCCAGCTCCGCAACCGCGAGGCTGCCCTCACGCGCGTCGTCGCGCTGCTCGACGAGGCCCTCGCTCCCCCGGGCCCGCCCCGCCGGGCCACCCGCCCGAGCCGCGCGTCCCGCGAGCGCCGCGCGGCAGGCGAGCGGCAGCGCCGGGCGGTGAAGGAGCTCCGCCGACGCCCTCCTCTCGGCTGAACATCACTCCATCCGCGCATCCCGCGACCCGGCGATGAGTACCGCTCTAGGCCCACGAACGGTGGTCAGCACCGGGTCGGCGCCCGACCGCACGCGCGAACGGGCAGGTAGGCGGCCCGCAAGCCGACGGGTGAGAACCGGGACACCCCGTGTCGCCAAGGCGACGCGGGTCATGCCTCAGGGTTCGAAGGTGTAGCCCAGGCCCGGGTGGGTGATGAGGTGGCGGGGGTGGGACGGGTCGTCCTCGAGCTTGCGTCGGAGCTGGGCGGAGTAGACGCGCAGGTAGTGGGTCTCGTCGGAGTAGCCGGGGCCCCACACGTCCTGGAGGAGCTGGCGGCGCGAGACGAGGCGGCCGCGGTTCCGGACGAGGACCTCGAGCATCGCCCACTCGGTCGGCGTCAGGCGGACCTCGGTGCCGTCGCGCAGGACGCGGGCGCGGGCCAGGTCGATCGTCAGGTCGCCGGCGGTGACGACCGCCTCGCCCGGGTCGTCGGGGACGGCGGCGCGGCGGACGGCGGCGCGCAGGCGCGCGAGGAGCTCGTTCATCGCGAAGGGCTTGGTCACGTAGTCGTCGGCGCCGGCGTCGAGGGCGTCGACCTTGTCCTCGCCGTGCTGGCGCGCGGACAGGACGACGATCGGCACGCGCGTCCACGCGCGCAGGGCGGTGATGACGTCGAGGCCGCTCATGTCGGGCAGGCCCAGGTCGAGGAGGACCACGTCGGGTCGGTGGTGCGCGGCGGCGGACAGGGCGTGGGCGCCGTCGGCGGCGGTCGTCACCTGCCAGCCGGAGGCGCGCAGCGTGATCGCGAGGGCGTGCGCGAGGCCGGGCTCGTCGTCGACGACGAGGACGTGGGCGCCCGGGCGGGTCGGCTCGTCGGTCATCAGGTCGCGTCCGCGTCGGTGGTCGGGGGCAGGTCCGCGTCGGGGGTGGGGCGGCCGGGCACGGGCGTGGGCTCGGCGGCGTCGGCGCGCGCGGACGCGGTGGCGGGGGCGTCGGCGAGGGGCAGCACGAGGACCATGGTGAGGCCGCCGCCCGGGGTGTCCTCGGCGTGGAGGTCGGCGCCGACGGCCGTCGCGAGGCCCGACGCGACCGCGAGGCCGAGCCCCAACCCGGTGCCGGTGGTGTCGCCCAGACGCTGGAACGGCTCGAACATGCGCTCCTTCGAGTCGTCGGGCAGGCCGGGGCCGGTGTCGACGACGCGCAGCACCAGGTCCGAGCCGACCGGGGACGCGGTGACGACGACGGCCGTGCCCGCGGGGGCGTGGCGGACGGCGTTCGAGACGAGGTTGGCCACGACGCGTTCGAGCAGGCCGGGGTCGGTGCGGACCAGCGGCAGGGTCTCGGGGAGGTCGAGGCGGACCGCGTCGTGCGGGTAGCCCTCGACGGCGAGGGGGACGATCTCGTCGAGGGACGCGTCGCGCAGCACGGGGGCGACGGAGCCGGTCGCGAGGCGGGACAGGTCGAGCAGGTTGTCGATGAGTCGTTCGAGGCGACCGGTCGCGTCGCCCAGGGTGTCGACGAGAGCGGCGCGGTCTGCGGCGGCGAGGTGCAGGTTGCTCGCGGTGAGGGCGTCGACGGACGCGCGGATCGTCGCGAGCGGGGTGCGGAGGTCGTGCGAGACGGCGGCGAGCAGCGCGGTGCGGGTCGCGTCGGCCTGCTCGAGGACGCGGGCCTGCTCGGCGGCGCGGCGCAGGCGCGTCTGCTCGAGGACGGCACCGACCTGCGAGGCGAACGCGTCGAGCACGCGCCGGTCGGACGCGGGCAGGACGCGCCCGTCGAGCGCGAGCACCCGGGCGTCGTCGACGGTGACGACCGCGGACGCGTCGTCGGGCGTCGTCGGCGGCTCGGGGCCGTCCGACGCGAGGACGACCCACCACGCACGGCTGACGCGTCGAGGAGCGCCGTCGACGTCGCCGACGGCGCTCGCGGTCGGGCCGACCGCAGCGTCCGCTGGTCGCTCCAGCAGCGAGACCGCTCGGAGGGTGAACGTCTCGCGGAGGCGGGCGACGAGGGCGTCGGCGGTGTCCTCGCCGGTGAGGACGGCGCGCGTGACGGACGCGAGGGTCGAGGCCTCGGCGCGGGCGCGGAACGCCTCGGCGCTGCGGCGGGCCGCGAGGTCGACGACGGACGCGACACCCGCCGCGACGAGCACGAACACCACGAGGGCGAACGCGTTCTCGGGCTGCGCGATCGTGAGCCGACCGGTCGGCAGGGTGAAGAACCAGTTGAGCAGCACGAAGCCGGCGACGGCGCTGACGACGGCCGGCCAGAGCCCGCCGACGAGCGCGACGCCGACGGTGAGCGCGAGGAACAGCATGAGGTCCGTCGCGAGGGTCACTCCCCCGTCGAGCGCCGACAGCACGGCGGTCAGGACGACGGGACCGGCGACGGCCAGCAGCCACCCCGCCACGCGGCGGGCCCGGGACAGGGGCGACCGTCGCCGCCCCGACAACCGTCCGGACCGCGCGCGCTCGTGCGTGACGAGGTGCACGTCGACGGCCCCGGCCATGCGCGCGATCGACGTCCCGGTGCTGTCGGACAGCGCCTCGCGCCACCGCGGACGCCGGGACACCCCGACGACGACCATCGTCGCGTTGACCCCACGGGCGAAGTCGACGACGGCGGTCGCGACGTCCTCCCCCACGACGGTGTGGAAGGTGCCGCCGAGCGACTCGACGAGGCGTCGCTGCTCGGCGATGCGGGCAGGACCGGCGCTGGGCAGGCCGTCGGTCGCGAGGACGTGCACGGCGAGCAGCTCCGACCCGGCGGCGCGCTGCGCGATCCGGGCGCCGCGGCGGATGAGGGTGTCGCTCTCGGAGCCGCCGGTGACGGCGACGACGATCCGCTCACGCGCGGGCCACGGCGCGTCGATGCGGTGGTCGCGGCGGTAGTCGGTGAGGGCGTCGTCGACACGGTCCGCGAGCCACAGCAGCGCGAGCTCGCGCAGCGCGGTGAGGTTGCCGACGCGGAAGTACGACGACAGCGACGCGTCGACCTGCTCGGCGCGGTAGACGTTCCCGTGCGCGAGCCGGCGGCGCAGCGCCTGCGGCGGCAGGTCGACGAGCTGGATCTGGTCGGCGGCACGCACGACCTCGTCGGGGACGGTCTCGCGCTGGCGGATGCCGGTGATGGCCTCGACGTCGTCGTTGAGCGACTCGAGGTGCTGCACGTTGACGGTGGTGACGACGTCGATCCCCGCGTCGAGCAGGTCGTGCACGTCCTGCCAGCGCTTGGCGTGCCCGGCGCCGGGGACGTTGGTGTGCGCGAGCTCGTCGACCATCGCGACCTGCGGACGGCGCGCGACGACTGCGGCGACGTCGAGCTCGGTCAGGTCCTGACCCCGGTAGGCGATCGTGCGGCGAGGGACGACCTCGAGGCCGTCGAGCAGCGCGGCGGTGCCCAGGCGGCCGTGCGTCTCGACGAGCCCGACGACCACGTCGGTGCCGCGCGACAGGCGCCGGTGCGCCTCGTCGAGCATCGCGTACGTCTTGCCGACGCCGGGTGCGGCGCCCAGGTACACGGTGAGGCGCCCGCGCCGCGCGCCGGGCGCGGCGGGTGCCGGGGGCGCCGGCGGGGTACCGGTGTCCGACCGCGACCCGTCGGCACCCGGCACGGGCCGTGCGCGCCCCGGCCCCGGTGCGGGGTCGGGACGCGCGGCGCCGTCCGGGCTGGTCACGAGCCCATTGTCCGCAGCGCCAGGTTGAGGCGCAGCACGCTGACGCGCGGCTCGCCGAGGAACCCGAGGTCACGCCCGACGACGGAGCGCTCGACGAGTGCCGCGACGTCGGCGACGGGCAGCCCGTTCTCACGGGCGACGCGCGCGACCTGCAGCCGCGCGTACGCGGGCGAGACGTCGGGGTCGAGCCCGGACCCGGACGCCGTGACGGCGTCGGGCGGGACGAACGCCGGGTCGACGCCCTCGCGCTCCGCGACCGCGGCCCGGCGCGCGTCGATCTCCGCGACCAGGTCGGGGTTGTTCGGCCCGAGGTTGGACCCGCCGGACGCGAGCGTGTCGTACCCGTCGCCCGCGACGGACGGTCGCGGCTGGAACCAGCGCGGCCCGTCGAAGGTCTGCCCGACGAGGGCGGACCCGACGGCGTCCGACGCGGCCCGCACGTGCGACCCGTCGGCCGCGACGAGCGACCCGTCGGCGCGCCAGCCGAGCGCGACCTGCGCGACGCCGGTCACGGCGAGCGGGTAGGCGACGCCGAGCAGGACGGTGAGGACGAGCAGCACGCGCAGGCCGGCGAGGGTCTGCCGCACGAACGGGACGACGTTGGCTGGCCGGCCCGACCCGACGGACGGGACGGCGGCGGGTGCGGGCGAGGTGAGCGTGGACATCAGGCGATCCCGGGGAGCAGCGAGAGGACGAGGTCGATGATCTTGATCCCGACGAACGGCGCGACGAGCCCGCCGACGCCGTAGACGAGGAGGTTGCGGCGGAGCATCGCGGACGCCGACGCGGGCCGGTACCCGACGCCGCGCAGCGCGAGCGGCAGGAGCGCGACGATGACGAGCGCGTTGAACACGACCGCGGAGAGGATCGCCGACTCGGGCGACGACAGCCGCATCACGTTGAGGACCCCGAGCTGCGGGAAGGCGCCGACGAACATCGCGGGGAGGATCGCGAAGTACTTCGCGACGTCGTTCGCGATCGAGAACGTGGTGAGCGCGCCGCGCGTGAGGAGCAGCTGCTTGCCGATCTCGACGATCTCGATGAGCTTCGTCGGGTTGGAGTCGAGGTCGACCATGTTCCCCGCCTCCTTGGCGGCGGTCGTGCCGGTGTTCATCGCGACGCCGACGTCGGCCTGCGCGAGCGCGGGCGCGTCGTTGGTGCCGTCGCCGGCCATGGCGACGAGCCGCCCGCCCTGCTGCTCGCGCCGGATGAGCGCGAGCTTGTCCTCGGGCGTGGCCTCGGCGAGCACGTCGTCGACGCCGGCCTCGGCGGCGATGGCGCGCGCGGTCAGCGGGTTGTCGCCCGTGACCATGACGGTGCGGATGCCCATGGCGCGCAGCGCGTCGAACCGCTCGCGCATGCCCTCCTTGACGACGTCCTTGAGATGGATCACGCCGAGCACGCGCGCGGGCGACGACCCGACCTGCTCGGCGACGACGAGCGGCGTCCCGCCCGACGCGGAGATGGCGTCGACGGTGGCCGCGACGTCGGCACCCGCGTGCCCGCCGGTCGAGCGCACCCAGTGCGTGACGGCCGCGGCGGCGCCCTTGCGGACCCGTCGGTCGGCGCCCGGCAGGTCCACGCCGCTCATGCGCGTCCGTGCCGTGAAGGGCACGAGCGCCGCGTCGACCAGGTCGCCCTCGGGCCGCGCGCGCAGGCCGAACCGCTCCTTGACCAGCACGAGCACCGAGCGGCCTTCGGGCGTCTCGTCGGCCATCGACGACAGCTGGGCCGCGTCGGCCAGGCTCTCCGGCGTGACTCCCGGTGCGGGCAGCAGATCGGCGGCCTGCCGGTTGCCGAGCGTGATCGTGCCGGTCTTGTCGAGCAGCAGCACGTCCACGTCGCCCGCGGCCTCGACGGCCCGCCCCGACATCGCGAGCACGTTGCGCCGCACGAGCCGGTCCATGCCCGCGATGCCGATCGCCGACAGCAGCGCACCGATCGTCGTCGGGATCAGGCAGACCAGCAGCGCGACGAGCACGACGAGGTCCTGCGTCGCGCCGCTGTACGTCGCGAACGGCTGGAGCGTCACGACGGCCAGCAGGAACACGATCGTCAGCGTCGTGAGGAGCACGTTGAGCGCGACCTCGTTGGGCGTCTTCTGCCGCGCCGACCCCTCGACGAGCGCGATCATCCGGTCGACGAACGTCTGCCCGGGCTGCGCGGTGATGCGCACGACGATCCGGTCGGACAGCACGACCGTGCCGCCCGTGACGGCGGACCGGTCGCCGCCCGACTCGCGGATCACGGGGGCGGACTCGCCGGTGATGGCCGACTCGTCGACGGACGCGACGCCCTCGACGACGTCGCCGTCGGAGGGGATCGTCTCCCCCGCCGCGACCACGACGACGTCACCGACCCGCAGCGCCGACGACGGCACCTCCTCGGTCGGCGGACCGTCGACGGCCCCCGACGAGACGACTCCCGCGCCGCCGACGACGCGCCGCGCGGTCGTCTGCCGCTGCGTCGCCCGCAGGCTCGCCGCCTGCGCCTTGCCGCGCCCCTCGGCGACGGCCTCGGCGAGCGTCGCGAACAGGACGGTGGCCCACAGCCACAGCGCGACGGCCCAGGCGAAGACGGACGGGTCGAGCGCGGCGAGGACGGTCGTGAACGCGGCGCCGACCTCGACGACGAGCACCACGGGCGCGTCCCACAGCCGTCGGGGGTCGAGACCGCGGACCGCGGCGGGGACGGCGGCCAGCAGCTGGCGGCCGGACAGCGCGGACGCGGGCGCCACACGGTGAGGCGTACCGGTGGACGCCCCGGCCGGGCGGGCCGGGGTCAGGGTGGTGCTCATGACAGGGACTCCACGACGGGACCGAGGGACAGGACGGGGACGAAGGTGAGCGCCACGACGACGAGGGTGACGCTCACGAGCAGCCCGACGAACAGGGGGCCGTGCGTCGGCAGCGTCCCGGACCCGGCGGGCACGGTCCGCTGCGACGAGAGCCGCCCGGCGAGCGCGAGGACGAGCGCGATGGGTACGAACCGGCCGACGAGCATCGCGAGGCCGAGCAGCACGTTGTAGAACGGCGTGCCGCTCGTGAGCCCACCGAAGGCAGACCCGTTGTTGTTGCCCGCAGAGGCGAACGCGTACAGCACCTCGGACAGCCCGTGCGGGCCGGCCTCCTGGATGCCGGCCTGCCCGGCGGGCAGCGCGACCGCGAGCGCGGTCCCCACGAGCACGATCGCGGGCATGGTGAGGACGACGAGCGCGACGAGCGTGATCTCCTGCCGCCCGATCTTCTTGCCGAGGTACTCGGGCGTGCGCCCGACCATGAGCCCGGCGAGGAAGACCGCGACGATCGCGAGGACGAGCAGCCCGTAGAGCCCGCTGCCGATGCCGCCGGGCGCGACCTCGCCGAGCAGCATGTTGACGAGCGTGACGCCGCCGCCGGGTGCGGTGAGCGAGTCGTGCATCGCGTTGACGGCGCCGGTCGACGTGCCGGTCGTGGACGCGGCGAACAGCGCGGACGCGGCCGCGCCGAACCGCGTCTCCTTGCCCTCCAGCGCGGCACCGGCGGCGGCGGGCGCGAGCCCCGGTCCGGCGGTCTCGGCCCAGGTCAGCACCGCGACCGAGCCGGCCCAGAGCACGCCCATCGTGGCGAGCACCGCCCAGCCCTGGCGGCGGTCCCCGACCATGAGGCCGAACGCGCGCGGCAGCGAGAGCGGGACGAGCAGCATGAGCACGACCTGGAGGGCGCTCGTCCACGGCGTCGGGTTCTCGAACGGGTGCGCCGAGTTGGCGTTGAAGAACCCGCCGCCGTTGGTGCCGAGCTGCTTGATCGCCTCCTGCGACGCGACAGGTCCGCCGAGCACGTGCTGGGTGCCGCCGGCCAGGGTCGTGACCTCGGTCGGCGCGTGCAGGTTCTGGATCACGCCGCCCGCGACGAGCGCGAGCGCCGCGACGAACGCGAGCGGCAGCAGGACCCGCACGGAGCCGCGCACGAGGTCGGACCAGAAGTTGCCGACACGCGCGTCGGTGCCGGACCGCGCGAAGCCGCGGATCAGCGCGACCGCGACCGCGAGCCCGACGGCGGCCGACACGAAGTTCTGCACCGCGAGCCCGGCCATCTGGAGCAGGTGCCCGGCGGCGGTCTCGCCCGAGTACCACTGCCAGTTGGTGTTGGTCACGAACGAGACGGCGGTGTTCCACGCCCCCGCGGGGTCCATCGGGGGCGCGCCGACCGACAGCGGCAGCCGGTCCTGGAGCCGGGCCAGCCCGAACAGCACGAGGACGGACGCGAGCGAGAAACCGAGGAGCGACAGGAGGTAGGTGCTCCACCGCTGCTCGGCGTCGGGGTCGACGCGCATGACGCGGTACCCGACGCGCTCGACGGCGAGGTGCCTGCGGGAGGTGAAGACGCGCGCGAGGTACGCGCCGAGCGGGCGGTGCGCGGCCGCGAGGACCACGACGACGAGCCCGACCTGGAGGACGGTGGTCACCGCGCTCACCGGACCTTGTCGGCGCGCAGCAGCTGCACGACGAGGTAGACGAGCATCGCGGCGGCGACGACGAGCGCCGCGACGTCGAGGCCGTTCACGCGCGGTCCCCCGCTCGGTCGGCGGGCGGCCCGACGGGTCCGTCGGCGGACGTGCCCCACGTACGAGACGTGCGGGACGTGCCGGTCGTGCCGGGCGGGAGGTCGGCGGGGAGCGCGGGCGCGCGGTCCGCGCGTCGGGCGACGAGCGCGACCGCGGCGAAGAACACCACGGTGAGCGCGACGAGGGCCAGGTCGGCCACGAGGGATCACACCTTCGGAGGGACGTGCGGTCGCTCGTCACGAACGGCCGGCGGTCCCCGGGGAGGGGCCGCACCCGCAGGTCTACGCCGCGGCACGTGCCCGGTGGCCGGTCCTGACGGTTCCTTGACGGTGCCGTGCGCGACCTTGACGGGCCTCGTCGTCACCAGGGCGACGGGCGCTCCGTCCCCGTGCGGGCGCGGGCGGTCCGGACCGGGCACACCGCGGCGTGCGCGGCGGCGTCCGCGGGGCGGTCCGGCAGCGGCTGGAGGCAGTCGAGGCAGACGGACGTGCCCGCGAGGCCGGCGGGCGTCAGCACGTCGTCGACGACGAGCGCGCACTCGGCGGGCGTGAGGTCGCCGCCGACGGTGTCCCACACGTCGGACAGGTAGTCGACGAGCCACGACCGCCAGACCAGCACCGCCCACGCCCGCAGCTCGGGGTCGAGGCCCTCGGGCGGGAAACCCCGCACGACGTAGACCGACGGCACCGCGGGGTCGCCGCCGACCGCGAGCGCCGCTGCGAGGACGCCGCGCAACGGCGCCGACACCCCGGCCGCGGCCGCGTCGTCGCGCACCCACGCCCGGGCGCGGTCGCGCCACGCGTCGACGTCGGCGAGCCACGCCGCGGCGTCCGCCTCGCGCGCCGTCCGGTCGAGGACGGCGGCGGGCACGGGCGGGAACGCGGGGGTCGTCGTCGTCACTGCTCCTCGTCCCTGTCCTCGGCCGGGACCGGTCGGACCGGCACCGGCACGGACCGCGCCGGGGTGGCCCAGATGTTCTCGATCCACGGCGGGCAGATCTGGCCGCGCTGGTCCGGCACCTCGAGGCCCGTCGCCGGGTCGGTCACGGTGCCCTTGGTGAAGCCGCCGTACCGGCTGTAGACGACGCCCGAGCCGCCGACGGGCGCCTCACCGGCGACCGCGGGACCCGAGCCGCGACCTGCGAGGACGCTGTCGAGCGTGGACACGATCGCCCGCGCCTGCGCGGGGGTGTCCGGGTAGATCGTGATGAACTTACCCTGCTGGCCACCGCCCATGGAGGCGAGCTGCTCGGGCGACCCGACGACCTTGTGGTTGACGCCCATGCGGCGCAGGACCGGCAGGACGGCCTCGGCGGTCGCCGCCGCGGACTCGGGGGTCGCGCTCACGTGCAGCTTCCAGCCCTCGGGCGGGATCTCGTGGCTGAGCCAGTCCATGAAGATGCGGTCGGCGTGGTACCCGTCCTCGGTGCGGCCGAACCGGACGGGCTCGGCGGGCTGCGTCGGGGGCACACCCGGCTCCGGCTCCGGGGTGCGGGGACGGTTCCACCACTCCTTGACGGCCTTCGCGCCGCGTCCGACCAGGCCGGCGAGCTCGCCCGCGACCGACCGCGCACCGGCGACGGCCCGCGCACCGGCACCCATCGCGCCGAAGCCGGGCACCGAGCCGACGGGCTGCGTGAAGGCGCCGCCGGGCGGACCCTTGATCGCCGAGCGCGCCCCGAAGATCAGGCCGACGAGCGTGACGGCGCCGAGGATCCCGCGCTCGGTGCGGTCGGCCACGTTGATCGCGGCGCCCGTGACGATGTCGTGCCCGCCGATGCCCTCGTAGATCCCCGTGACACCCACGGTGTCGGCGAGCGCGACGAGGACCGCGGTGACCGGGCGCCCCTGCAGCTCGCGCTGGCCCAGCCGGTGCACGAGCGCGAGCACGAGCGACGCCGTGAGGAGCAGCGCGCCCGCGATCATCACGGCCGTCCACGCCGTGAGGATCACGCCGAACGCGGCGGCGATCGCGGCGACGACCAGCGCGACCACGACGAGCACGACGAGCCCGACCGCGAGCTTCCAGACCGCACGTCCCAGCCCCGCCCAGAACCCCTCGTCGACCTGCTCGGCCGCCTCGTGCGCACGCGTGCTCACGTCGTCCGTCTTGGGCTTCACGGCCTCCTCGACGGCGCGGTCCGTCGCCTCGCGAGTGGCCCGCTGATTCTCGCCGCCCATGCGCGTGAGCTCGGCGCGCGCGTCCGCGCACGTCCGGTCCGCCTCCGCGAGCAGCCCGTCGACGAGGCGCCGCTGCCGGCCGCGCAGCTCCTCGAGCGACCGCGCCGACTCCTCCTGCCGGGCCGCGAGCGTCGCGTCGGTCGCCGCCGTGAACCCGTCGGCGACCTGCGCGAACCGTGCGTCGACCGCCTGCGCGGCCGCGCCCGCGGCCGCCGCGAACGCCTGCACGGTCGCGTCGAACCGCCCGCCCGCGGACCCGGCCGCGGCTGCCAGGCCTGAACGCCCTGCGGTCTCGAGCGCGTCGCCCTGCGTCGTGGCCGCCGCGACCTGCTCCCGTACGCCGGGCAGGAACGGCGCCGCCTGCTGCGCCAGGACCGTCGTCGTCTCGGTGGCGCCGTGGTCGATCTCCTGGTCGAGCGCACGGCCCGACGCGGCGAGCTCGTCGTCGGCCGCCGCGGCGTCCGCGTCGAGCGTCCTGGTCAGCCGGGCGCCGACACCCGTGAGCTCGCGCCGGGTCGCGTCACCGGCCGCGGTCACCGCCGCCACGTCCGCCTCCAGGCGGCGGTCGACCGCCGCGAGGCCGCCCGTGAGCCCCTCCTGCGCGCGCTCCTCCGCCTCGCGGCCGCTGCGCTCGAGCTCGGTGACGAGCGACGTCTCGGCCTCGCTCAGCTGTCCCGTGACCGTCGCGACGTACGTCCGGACGCGCTCGACGTGCTCGGCGGCCTTGGACGCGAGCTCGGGGCGCAGGCCGGCCTTCTTCGCCCGGATGTCGGCGGCGCTCTCCCGGCCCACCCGGCGCGCAGCCTCGCGCTGCTCGGGCCCCGGGTCGTCCGGGTCGCGGTACCGGGACGCCTCGCGCTCGCCCGCCTGCTCGCAGTCGACCGCCGCCGACTCCATGGCCGCGACGCCGCGGGCCGCCTCGGTCTCCACCGCGGCCTGCGCGCGCGCCACCTCCGCCTCGGCCGCCTGCGTCAGCGCCGTGCGCCGCGTCGTGAAGCCCTGACGGGCCTCCCCGACCGACCCCGCGGTCGCCTGCCGGACGGCTGCGACGTCCGCCGCGACGCCCTCACGCACCGCCGCCCGGGCCTGCGCGGCCTGCGTCGTGAGCCGCGCGCGGGCCGCCGTCGTGCGCGCGGTGACGTCCGCGAGCGCCGCCGCGAGCCGCGTCGCGAGGTCCGCCCGCCGGGTCGCCGCACCCGCCCCGACCTGCGTCCGGTGGTCGGTGGCGTCCGCCGCGACCCGGGTCCGCCGCTCGTCGGCCGCCGCCCGGACGCCCGCCGTGAGCGCCGCCGCCTCCGCGGCCTTCTCCTCGGGCGCGCGCTGGTCCGCCTCGTCCTGCGCGACCGCCTCGGCCGTCGGCTCCGCGGGGAGCTGGGCGGCCAGCGCGTCGGGTGCGGGCGGTGCGACGGCGGCGTCCAACGTGCTCGCGACACCGGGTGCGCCAGCGACCGGACCGGTCGCGCCGGGCGCACCGCCGCCCGCGTCACCCGGCTCGCGACCGGCTCGGGCGGCTGCCGCGGGACCCGCTGCCCCCGCGCCTCCCGCCTGCGCGACGGCCCCCGCCGCACCCGCCGGACCCGCGGCGCCACCACCGGCCGGGGCCGACGTCCCGCTCGTCGCCTGCGTCGCGGCGCCTGCGCCCGCCGCCTGCGTCGTGGCGCCTGCGCCCGCTGGCGCCGCCGCCGCGGGCCCGCCCGTCGCGGTCGGACCGGTCGACGACGTCCCCGCGCCTGCCCCGCCCGGCGGCTTCGCGACCGCGTCCGGCAGCGGCGGAGCCGGTACGGGCGGCGCGTCGGGCACGAGGAGGTGCCGCCCCGCGTCGTTCGTGCGGGCGGACACGCCCGGTGCCGAGGTCGCCTCCGCCAGCTCCCGGTCGATGACCGCCGTGTCCGGACCGGTGCGCGCGGGCGCCCCCGCGACGGCAGCGGTGGCCGCCGCGTTCCCCGCGAGCCGCTGCAGCGCGAGCACCTGACGCGCGCGCAGGGCCGGCACCGGCGCACGCGCGCCGGGCGTGCCGTCCGTGACGACGGCCGCGTCGGGTCGCGCGCCGGCCCGGGGGTCGGCGCGCGCAGGTCGGGCGCGCCCACGCGCGTCCGGCAGCGGACGCGGCGGGGCCGCGCGGTGCTCCGCAGGCACCTTCCCGACGTTGCTGCCGGCGCACGGTCCCGACGAGACCGCGGGCGCGCCGCTCGGGGCACGTCCGGCTGCCCGAAGGGGCAACGGTCGTCGCTCGCCCCGGACCCGGCGGTCCGGCACCGACGACGGCCGCGCGCCGAGGTCTAGGCGCGCTGCGTCAGACCCCGCTGGATCACACCCGATGCGTCACACCCGCCGCGTCTGAACCGCTGCGTCAGGCCCGTGGCGTCTGACCTGGCTCGTCGGGCCCAGGGCGTCGGGCCCGGTGCGTCGGGCCCGGTGCGTCCGTCCGAGGGCGTCAGGCCCGGTGCGTCGGGCCCGGGGCGTCCGTCCGAGGGCGTCAGGCCCGGGGCGTCCGTCCGAGGGCGTCAGGCGCGGGGCGTCACGGCAGGATCGAGTCGACGTAGCCGCCGTCGACGCGCACCGCGGCACCGGTGGTCGCGGACGCGAGCGGCGACGACAGGTAGACGACGAGGTGCGCGATCTCCTCGGGCTCGATCAGCCGCTGCAGGAGCGACTGGGGGCGGTGCCGGCGCATGAACTCGCGCTGCGCCTGGTCCCACGGCAGCGACCGGTCGACGAGCTGGTAGACGAAGTCCTCGACACCGCCGGTGTGCGTCGGGCCGGCGATCACGGAGTTGACCGTGACCCCCGTCCCGGCGGCCTCCTTCGCGAACCCGCGCGAGACGCCGAGCAGGGCCGTCTTGGAGACGCCGTAGTGGATCATCTCGGCGGGGATCACGACCGCGGAGTCGCTCGCGATCATGAGGACGCGCCCCCACCCGCGCGACATCATGCCGGGCAGGTAGGCACGTGTGAGCCGGACGGCCGTGAGGACGTTGACCTCGAAGTACCGCCGCCACTCGTCGTCGGTGACCTCGAGCGCGGGCCGCGCCTCGAAGATGCCGAGGTTGTTGACCAGCACGTCGACGTCGGGCAGTCGCTCGAGCACGGCGGCCGTGCCATCGTCGGTCGTGACGTCGCCGGGCGCCGCGACGACGTCCGCGTCGGGCACCTGCTCGGTCAGCCGGGCGACCGCCGCGTCGACCGACTCGGGGGTCCGTCCGTTGACGCCGACGCGCGCACCCGCACGCGCGAGCCCGGCGGCGATCGCGGCGCCGATGCCCTGCGTCGAGGCCGTCACGAGCGCGGTCCGGCCGCTCAGGTCCAGGACGGTCATGCGACCGACGCTAGGTCAGGCGACCGGTGACCGCCCGCCGTCGGCCTCGGACCCGGGCTCGGAGGACTCGAGCTCGGGCTCCGCGGGCTCGGCCTCAGACGTCGGCTCGAGCGCGGGCTCGGACTCGGGCTCCGGCTCGCCCTCATCCTCCGGCAGCCGACGGTCCCCCGCGGCCTCGTCGCGGACGAGCCGCCACCACAGCGCGACGGCGAACCCGCCGAAGATCCACCACTGCGCGGCGTACGCGAGGTTCTGGATGTTGAGGCCCGCGCCGGGCGAGCGCGGCGGGTCGAGCAGCACGACGTCCGGGGACTGCGCGGGGTCGGACGACGCGACGACCAGGTACCCGGTCCAGATCGGCCCGCCCCACACGTTGAGCAGCTCGGGAGAGCTGATCGCGTCGGTCTCGCCGTCGCGCACGCCGCTGCCGGCGGCCTCCGAGACCTGGAGGTAGCCGACGAGGTCCACCACACCGGCGGGCGGCGCGTCGGCGTCGGCGGGCGAGCCCACCCAGCCGCGCACGACGGGCAGCACCGCGTCGCCGCCGTCGGCGGACGCGCCGGGCACGCGCAGCGGCGTGAGGACGAGATACCCGGTGACGTCGTCGTGCGCGCGACCCGGGACGAGGAGCTGCCCGGACGTGTCGTACGTGCCGGTCACGGAGACCTTCGTGCCGACCATGTCGCCGTGGAACGCGGTCTGCGGCGCGAGGACGTCGTCGAGCGGGACGGGATCCGCGGCGACCTGCTCGGCGACGTGCCGGGCCTCGGCGCGGGCGCCACGCACCTCGGCGCGGTCGAGCTGCCACGCGCCGAGCCGCCCGCAGACCGCGGCGGCTCCGAGGAGCACGACGAGCAGCAGGAGCATGCGCGGGCGTCGCGCGGCCTGCCACCACGTCGTCGTCGGCGCCTCCTGCTCGGTCACCGGGTCACGGTAACCCGGGCGGGGCGAGGCCCTCGCACACCGCCCGCGCACCGCCCCGCGGGACCCCGTCGACGACCGCGCCAACACCGGCTGACCTGGGCGCGGACGCCCGGTGACGGGCCGAAGGAGACCAAGGTCACCTCCTGCGCAGGGGGCCGTTGTGCGGTTGTATGACACGTGGGCGTGCCGTCGTTCCCCGGCCGTAGGTCGGAAGTCCCGGAACTCGGTGCGATCCCAGGGAACGCTGGCAACGGGGGCACCGGCGAGGCAAGCAGCCGGACGACGATGGGGAGCGAGCATGAGCACTGCGACGTCGGCCGAGACCACCTGGCGCAGGGGGTCCGGCGAGACTGTCTCCGCGGAGACGCTGGAACGCATCGACCAGTGGTGGCGTGCCGCCAACTACCTGTCGGTCGGCCAGATCTACCTGCTGGACAACCCCCTGCTGCGCGAGACGCTGACGCGTGACCACGTCAAGCCGCGTCTGCTCGGCCACTGGGGCACGACCCCCGGTCTCAACTTCCTGTACGCGCACCTCAACCGCGTCATCGCGGAGCGCCTGCAGTCCACGATCTACGTCACGGGCCCGGGCCACGGTGGTCCGGGCCTGGTCGCGTCCGCGTACCTCGACGGCGTGTACTCGCACGTCTACACGGACATCACGGAGGACGACGAGGGTCTGCGCCGGCTGTTCCGGCAGTTCTCGTTCCCGGGCGGCATCCCGTCGCACGTGGCCCCGGAGACGCCGGGCTCGATCCACGAGGGCGGCGAGCTCGGCTACGCGCTGTCGCACGCGTACGGTGCGGCGTTCGACAACCCGGACCTGCTGGTCGCGACGGTCATCGGCGACGGCGAGGCGGAGACGGGCCCGCTCGCGACGAGCTGGCACTCGAACAAGTTCGTCAACCCCGTGAAGGACGGCGTCGTCCTGCCGATCCTGCACCTCAACGGGTACAAGATCGCGAACCCGACGGTGCTGGCCCGCATCAGCGACGACGAGCTCGAGGCCCTCATGGTCGGCTACGGGCACAAGCCGCACGTGTTCGTCGCGGGCTTCGACGACGAGTCCCACGCGGACATCCACGGCCGGTTCGCGGCGCTGCTCGACGAGGTCCTCGACGAGATCGCGGACATCAAGGAGCAGGCCCGCGCGGGCAAGGACGAGCGCCCGATGTGGCCGATGATCGTCTTCCGCACGCCGAAGGGCTGGACCGGCCCGGACTACATCGACGGCAAGAAGACGACGGGCTCGTGGCGTGCGCACCAGGTCCCGCTGTCGAGCGCGCGCGACACCCCGGAGCACCTGGACGTGCTGCGGACGTGGCTCGAGTCCTACAAGGCCGAGGAGCTCTTCGACGCGACGGGGCGGCTGAACGACGACATCCGCGCGCTCGCGCCGCCCGAGGGCCTGCGCATGAGCGACAACCCGCACGCGAACGGCGGGCTGCTGCTCAAGGACCTGCGCCTGCCGGACTTCCGCGACTACGCGGTCGACGTGCCGACGCCCGCGGGGTCGATCAGCGAGGCGCCGCGCGTCCTGGGCCAGTGGCTCACGGACGTCATCAAGCAGAACCCGGACAACTTCCGGATCTTCGGGCCGGACGAGACCGCGTCGAACCGTCTGCAGGCGGTCTTCGAGACCACCGACAAGCAGTGGAACGCGGACTTCTACGGCGAGGAGGTCGACGAGCACCTGTCCCGCGCGGGCCGCGTGCTGGAGATGCTCTCGGAGCACCAGTGCCAGGGCTGGCTCGAGGGCTACCTGCTCACCGGACGCCACGGGCTGTTCAACTGCTACGAGGCGTTCATCCACATCATCGACTCGATGTTCAACCAGCACGCGAAGTGGCTCAAGGTCACGAACCACATCCCGTGGCGCCGGCCCATCGCGTCGCTGAACTACCTGCTGTCGAGCCACGTGTGGCGGCAGGACCACAACGGGTTCAGCCACCAGGACCCCGGCTTCGTCGACCACGTCATCAACAAGAAGGCCGAGGTCGTCCGGGTCTACTTCCCGCCGGACGCGAACACGCTGCTGTCGACCTACGACCACTGCCTGCGCAGCCGGCAGTACGTCAACGTCGTGGTGTCCGGCAAGCAGCCCGCGCCGAACTTCCTCACGATGGACGAGGCGATCGCGCACTGCACGCGCGGCCTCGGCATCTGGGAGTGGGCCGGCACCGAGGTGCCGGGCGAGAAGCCGGACGTCGTGCTGGCCGCGGCGGGCGACGTGCCCACGCTCGAGGTGCTGGCCGCGGCCGACATCCTCAAGCGTGAGCTGCCCGACCTCAAGGTGCGCGTCATCAACGTCGTCGACCTCATGCGGCTGCAGGACGAGAAGGAGCACCCGCACGGCCTGTCGGACACGCACTTCGACGGCCTGTTCACCGCCGACCGGCCGGTGATCTTCGCGTACCACGGCTACCCGTGGCTCATCCACCGCCTCACGTACCGCCGCAACGGGCACGCGAACATCCACGTGCGCGGGTACAAGGAGGAGGGCACGACGACGACGCCGTTCGACATGGTCATGCTCAACGACCTCGACCGGTTCCACCTCGTCATCGACGTCATCGACCGCGTCCCCCACCTGGGCACCGCGTACGCCGGCCTGCGCCAGCGCATGGTCGACAAGCGCATCGAGGCCCGCGAGTACACCCGCGAGCACGGCGACGACCTGCCCGAGGTGCGCGACTGGGTGTGGCCCGACGCGGGCGAGACCGCCACGGAGCAGGGCGGCCCGCAGCAGAACGCCACCGTCTCCACGGGCGGTGACAACGAGTAGCACCTCCGCGAGGGTTCGCCCTCGCACCGGCCCGTGACGCACGCGGGCCACCGCCGGACCCGGGCGGGTCGCGCCGACGCCACCGCGAACCGCCGCGACCCGCCCGTCCCGTCCGGAGCACGAGCACGACCCCCGCACCAGCACCACCCCCGGCACCCCGGGGATCACGCACCAGGAGCAGCCCCCGTGGCCCGCAGCATCTACCTCACCTCCCCCGAGGGGGACTCCGGCAAGTCGGTCGTGGCGCTCGGCCTCGTCGACCTGCTCTCGCGCAGCGTCCAGCGGGTGGGGGTGTTCCGGCCGGTCGCCCGCTCGACCAAGACGCGCGACTACGTCCTCGAGCTGCTGCTCGCGCACGACGGCGTCGACCTCACGTACGACGAGTGCGTCGGCGTCACGTACGAGGAGGTGCTGGCCGACCAGGAGGCCGCGCTCGGCAAGATCGTGCAGCGGTACCACGAGGTCGCGCGCCGCTGCGACGCGGTCGTCGTCGTGGGCTCGGACTACACCGACGTCGCCGGCCCGACGGAGCTCGCCTACAACGGCCGGATCGCCGCCAACCTGGGCGCGCCCGTCGTGCTCGTCGTCAACGGGTCGGGCCGCACGCCCGAGGCGATCCACCAGGTCGTCGACATCGTGGTGGGGGCGATGCGCGACGAGCACGCGCAGGTGCTCGCCGTCACGGTGAACCGGTGCGGTCCGGCGGCGCTCGACGCCGTGAGGGCCGAGGTCGAGGGCGGCACGGGCCTCCCCACGTTCGCCCTCCCCGAGAGCCCGCTGCTCACCGCGCCGACCGTGCGCCAGCTCATGGAGGCCGTCGGCGGGTCGCTCATGGCGGGCGACGACGAGCTGCTGTCCCGCGAGGTCCTCGAC
Source organism: Cellulomonas sp. H30R-01 (assembly GCF_010119915.1). Classification (NCBI taxonomy): domain Bacteria; kingdom Bacillati; phylum Actinomycetota; class Actinomycetes; order Micrococcales; family Cellulomonadaceae; genus Cellulomonas; species Cellulomonas sp. H30R-01. Next base: position 2,471,555 of record NZ_CP048210.1, read on the forward strand.
GTGCTCGTCGGTGCCATGTCCGTCGAGCACCTGCTCGACCGCATCGCCGACGGTGCCGTCGTCATCACGCCGGGCGACCGGTCCGACGTGCTGCTCGGCCTGCTGATCGCGCACGCCGCCGAAGGCTTCCCGTCGCTCGCCGGGATCATCCTCAACGGCGGGTTCGAGCCGTCGCCCGTCGTCATGCGGCTCATCGACGGCCTCGGGACGCGCCTGCCCATCATCAAGACGTCCCTCGGGTCGTTCCGCTCGGCGAGCGCCGCGGCCTCGACCCGCGGCCACCTGTCCGCGGACAGCCAGCTCAAGGTCGACACCGCGCTCGCGCTGTTCGAGGAGCACGTCGACGGCACCGCGCTGCTCGGGGCGCTCGACGTCGCGCGGCCCGAGGTCGTCACGCCGCTCATGTTCGAGTACGAGCTGCTGGACCGGGCGCGCGCGGACCGCAAGCACATCGTGCTGCCCGAGGGGAACGACGACCGGATCCTGCGTGCCGCGTCGACCCTGCTGCGCCGCGGCGTCGCGCGCCTCACGATCCTCGGCGAGCCCGCCGCGATCCGCGTCCGGGCCACCGAGCTGGGCCTCGACCTCGCGGACGCGGACCTGATCGACCCGCACGACCCCGCGTGGGTCGAGCGGTTCGCGGCGGAGTACACGCAGATCCGCGCGCACAAGGGCATGACGCTCGAGCGCGCCCGGGAGATCGTCCCGTCGGTGTCGTACTTCGGCACGATGATGGTGCACCTCGGGCTCGCCGACGGCATGGTGTCGGGCGCCGCGCACACGACCGCGCACACCATCAAGCCGTCGTTCGAGATCATCAAGACGGCCCCCGGGACGAGCAGCGTGTCGAGCTGCTTCCTCATGTGCCTCGAGGACCGCGTGCTCGTCTACGCCGACTGCGCCGTCATCCCCGACCCGACGGCCGAGCAGCTCGCGGACATCGCGATCTCGTCCGCGGCGACCGCCGTGCAGTTCGGCATCGAGCCGCGGATCGCGATGCTGTCGTACTCGACCGGCGCGTCCGGCACGGGCGCCGACGTCGACAAGGTGCGCGCCGCGACCGCGCTGGTCCGCGAGCGCCGCCCCGACCTGTCCGTCGAGGGACCGATCCAGTACGACGCCGCGGTCGACGCGTCGGTCGCGCAGACGAAGCTGCCCGACTCGGCCGTCGCCGGGCGCGCCACCGTCTTCGTGTTCCCGGACCTCAACACCGGCAACAACACGTACAAGGCCGTCCAGCGGTCCGCCGGTGCGATCGCCGTCGGCCCGGTCCTCCAGGGCCTCAACAAGCCCGTCAACGACCTGTCCCGCGGCGCGCTCGTGCAGGACATCGTCAACACCGTCGCGATCACCGCGATCCAGGCGCAGGCCGACGCACCGGCCGGCGCGACCACGACCCCGGAGGCCGTCGTCCGATGACCATCACCCAGCCCCGCCCGCACAGCGCGCACGGAGCCCACGGCAGCGTCCTCGTCGTGAACTCCGGGTCGTCGTCGATCAAGTACCAGCTCGTCAACCCGGTCGGCGGCGAGGCGATCGCCGCGGGCATCGTGGAGCGCATCGGCGAGGACGTCGGCACCGTCAAGCACACGTTCGCGGGCAGCACGACGACGCGCGACACGGTGATCGCGGACCACGGCGCGGGCCTGCGCATCGTCCTGGGCCTGTTCGACGAGATCGGGCCCGAGCTGGCGGCCGCGCACGTGGTCGCGGTGGGGCACCGCGTCGTGCACGGCGGGTCGGACTTCACCGGCCCGGCGCTGGTCGACGACGACGTGATCGCGCGCATCGACGCGCTCGCGCCGCTCGCCCCCCTGCACAACCCCGCGAACCTCACGGGGATCGAGGTCGCGCGTGAGCTGCTGCCGGACGTGCCGCACGTCGTGGTGTTCGACACCGCGTTCTTCCACACGCTGCCCGACGCGGCCGCGACGTACGCGATCGACCAGGGTGTCGCGACGACCTACGGGGTGCGCCGGTACGGGTTCCACGGCACGTCGCACGAGTACGTGTCCGGCAAGGTCGCGCGCGTCCTCGGCCGCCGCGTCGAGGAGCTCAACCAGATCGTCCTGCACCTGGGCAACGGCGCGTCCGCGTCGGCGGTGCGCGGAGGTGTCGCGGTCGAGACGTCGATGGGCCTGACCCCGCTCGAGGGCCTCGTCATGGGCACGCGGTCGGGCGACATCGACCCGGCCGTCCTGATCCACCTGCAGCGCAATGCGGGCATGTCGGTCGACGAGATCGACGACCTGCTGAACCGCCGCTCGGGGCTCAAGGGGCTGGCCGGCGAGAACGACTTCCGCGAGATCCACCGGCTCGTCGAGGAGGGCGACCCGAGCGCGCGGCGCGCCCTCGACGTGTACATCCACCGCCTGCGCAAGTACGTCGGCGCGTACATGGCGATCCTCGGCCGGGTCGACGTCATCACGTTCACCGCGGGCGTCGGCGAGAACGACGAGCTCGTCCGCGCGCTCGCGCTCGCCGGGCTCGAGCCGTTCGGCATCGCGGTCGACCCGGAGCGCAACGCCGGCCGCAAGAAGGAGCCGACGACGATCTCCCCTGACTGGACGAGCACGCGCGTCATGGTCGTCCCGACGAACGAGGAGCTCGCGATCGCCCGCCAGGCGGTCGCGACCATCGAGAAGGCGGGCCTCGAGGGCACGTCGGACGAGACGGACCCGGCCCCGGCGGCCGCGGGCCACGCCTGACCCGACCCGACGCTCGCGTGGAAGGTCCGTCGCGCTGGACGTGACAGACCTTCCACGCGAGGGCCGCGGCGGAGCCGCGGGATGCCGTCAGGGCAGGCGGGCCGTCTTCATCGCGCGGAGGAGCTCGGTGTAGACCCGGGGCCACGTCTCGGTGCCCAGGTCGAACAGGCGGTGCAGGCCGAGACCCGCGTGCACGCCGTGCTGCACGGCGACCGTCTGCACGCGCGTCGTCTCCCACAGGCCCTCGCGCCCGTGCCGGTGCCCGTGGCCGGAGTCGCCGACACCGCCCTGCGGGGCACCGACCGAGCCCCACGTGGTGACGTACCCCTCGTTGACGTTGACCGTGCCCGCACGCACCCGGCGCGCCAGGGCGGCACCTCGACGCGTGTCGGCGGTCCAGATGCTCGCGTTGAGGCCGAGGTCGCTGTCGTTCATCGCGGCGACGGCCTCGTCGTCCGACGCGACCGGGTAGAGCGCGACGACCGGGCCGAACGTCTCCTCGCGGTGCAGCCGCGCCTCGGGCGGGACGTCGACGAGGATCGTCGGCTCGTAGAAGTACGGGCCGACGTCGGTGCGGTGCACGGCACCGGCGAGGACGGTCGCGCCGTGGCCGATGGCGTCCTCGACGTGCTCGACGACTGTCGCGAGCTGGGCCGCGGACGTGAGCGACCCGACGTCGGAGCGGTAGTCGAGCCCGGAGCCGAGGCGCAGCGCGCGCGTGCGGCGGGCGAACGCGTCGGCGAACGCGTCGAACACCTCCTCGCGCACGTAGATCCGCTCGATGCTCACGCACACCTGGCCGGTCCCGACGAAGCACGCGCGGACCGCACCCTCGGCCGCGATCTCGACGTCGGCGTCCTCCGCGACGTACATCGGGTTCTTGCCGCCGAGCTCGAGGGTCACGGGCACGAGCCGCTCCCCCGCGCTCGCGGCGACGACGCGGCCGGTCGCGGTCGAGCCGGTGAAGCTCACGTGGTCGACGTGCTCGACGACCGCCGCCCCGACGGTCGGCCCGTCGCCGACGACGATCTGCAGCAGCCCGTCGGGCAGCCCGGCCTCCTCGAGGAGCTCGGCGGCCCACAGCGCTGTCAGGGCGGTCTGCGGGTCGGGGCGCAGGATGACCGCGTTGCCCGCGACGAGCGCGGGCAGGACGTCGCCCAGCGTCAGCGTGAGCGGGAAGTTCCACGGCGCGACGATCCCGACGACGCCGACGGGGTGCCGCAGCACGCGGACCGACGTGAGCCCCGGGATCAGGCCCGGGACGCGGCGCGTGCGCAGGTACCGCCCGGCGCGCGCGGCGTAGTGCCGCGACACGAGCGCGATGTCGCAGACCTCCTCGAACGCCGCGACGCGGGCCTTGCCGGTCTCGAGCTGGATCAGGTCGAGCACGTCGCTCTGCCGCGCCAGGACGAGGTCGTGCACGCGAGACAGCACCGCGGTCCGGGCCCGCAGGGGCGTCGCCGCCCACAGCCGCTGCGCAGCGCGCGCCGCACGGGCGGCACGGGCCACGTCGGCCGCGGTGGACAGCGGGACCGCGGCGATCGGACCGCCCGTGTAGGGCGCGTGGGCCGTGTGCGTCGCGGCACCGGGCTCGGCCACGACGCGCGCGAGGAGCGTGCGGACGTCCTCGGGTTCGAGCACGTACGTCGCGAGCGGGTCGGTCTCCGGGTCGTGGAGCTCGGTGTGTCCGTCGTGCGCCATGCGCGTCAGGGTACGCGCGGCACCTGTCCCCCCGGCCCGCGCGGCGCGGGTGTCGGCCGACGTCGCCCCGCCGGGTGACGCCCGCCGCGGCGGGCACCGGTCGTGGCGCCCACCGCGACGGTCGCTCAGACGCCGAGCGTGTCGCGCACCTCCGGCACGAGCATCGCGACGACGGCAGCGCGCGCGGCCTCCGCCGACTCTGCCGCGAGCGCGGCGGCGGCCATCGTCGCGCACTGCGCACCGGTGTGGTTGCGCAGCGCGTACCGGACGGCCGGCACGGCGCCCGCGGACATCGACAGGCTCGTGACGCCGAGCCCGACGAGCACGAGCGCGAGGACGGGGTCGGACGCGGACTCGCCGCACACCCCGACGGGCTTGTGCAGCTCCTGACCCGCGCGGGCGGTCGCGTCGACGAGGTCGAGGACCGCGGGCTGCCACGGGTCGAGCAGGTCGGCGAGCTCGCCGCGCAACCGGTCGGTCGCCATCGTGTACTGCGCGAGGTCGTTGGTGCCGAGCGAGACGAAGTCGACCTCCGCGAGGATCTCCCGTGCGCGCAGGGCCGCCGCGGGGATCTCGACCATGACCCCGACCGTCGACAGGCCGTGCGCGCGGGCGCGCGCGGCGAAGTCCCGGGCCTCGGCGGCGGTCGCGATCATCGGCGCCATGACCCAGGGCGCGGCACCGGTCTCCGACTGCGCGGCGCCGAGCGCGGCGAGCTGGACGTCCAGCAGCTCCGGCGCGTTCCGGACGAGCCGGTACCCGCGGACACCGAGCGCCGGGTTCTCCTCGTCGGCCTGCGTCGCGAACGCGAGCGGCTTGTCGGCGCCCGCGTCGAGCGTGCGGACGACGACCTTGCGCTCGCCGAGCGCGGCCAGGGTCCGTGCGTAGACGGCGGACTGCTCCTCACGGGTGGGGGCGGTCGTGCGCTCGAGGAACAGCACCTCGGTGCGGAACAGCCCGACCCCCTCGACGGCCGCGCCGGAGATCCGCTCGGCGTCCTCGGCGGTGCCGATGTTGGCGAGCAGCTGCACGGGCCGGCCGTCGGCCGTGCCGCCGGGCGCGGTGTCGGCGGCGAGCGCGTCCTCGACGCCCGAGCGGCGGGTGAGCTCGGCGCGCAGCGCGTCGTCCGGGTCGAGCGTGAGCGTGCCGGCGGCGGCGTCGACGGCGACCTCGGTGCCGTCCTCGACCGTCGTCGCGAAGGGCACCTGCACGACGCAGGGCAGTCCCAGCTGGCCGGCGATGATCGCGGTGTGGCCCGTCGGGCCGCCGAGCTCCGTGACGATCGCGAGCACCTTGTCGAGGTCGAGCGCCGCGGTGTCGGCGGGCGCGAGGTCCCGCGCGACGACGACCGACGGGCGGTCGAGGTGCGGGACGCCCGGTGCGGGGAGGCCGAGCGCCTGGGCGACGACGCGGTCCCGCACCGAGCGCAGGTCGGTGACCCGCTCGGCGAGGTACCCGCCCGCCTGCTGGAACATCGTCGCGAACATCGCGACGACCCCGTCGACCGCGTGCACGACGTGGTCGCCCGCCGAGATGCGCGTGAGGACCTGGCTGCGCAGCGCCTTGTCGTCGGCCATCTGCGCGGTCGCCGCCAGCACGTCCCGCACGGTGCCGGTCGCGCGCGACGACTGCGCACGCAGGTCCTCGACGACCCGCGTGAACGCCTCGTCGACGATGCGGTGCGCCGTGGCCGGATCCGCCGGGACGCCGTCCACCAGGAGCGGAGCGTCGTCGTCGACGTGCGGCGGCGGCTGCACCTGGGCGACGGGCCCGACGACGCCCCGCCGGCCCACGCCGACGCCGCGCAGCACGCGGTCGCCGTCGCGCGGGCCGGGCGCGTCGGGTGCCGCCGGCGTGGCCGGCACCGTCGGCGTGCTCACGAGCCCGTGCCGGAGGCCGCCGGGGCGTCCTCCGCGTCGAGGTCGGTCTCGAGCAGCGTGACGAGGTCGTCGAGCACGCGCTCGGCGCCGTCGTCGGTGCTGAGCGTGACCTCCTCGCCGTGCGGGACGCCGAGCGACATGACGAACAGGATGCTGCTCGCGTCGACCGGGTCGCCGCCCGGCCGGGCGATGGTCACCGGGACGCCGGTCGCGGCGACGGCGTTCGTGAAGATCATCGCGGGGCGGGCGTGCAGCCCGACGCGGGACGCGACGACGGCGGTGCGCTGAGCCATGGTGCTGGTCCTCCGGGGTTCGTGCCGGTGCGGGAGTGGTGCGGGGGGACGGCGTCAGGCCGTCTGCCCCACGAGGGCCGCCTGCTCGTCGGCGGCCTGCTCGGCCTCGACCAGCGGGTTGGGCTTGGCGCTCTTGAGCGCCACGACGATCGCGGCCATGACGACCACGCCGATCGCGATCGCGAGGATGAAGCCGAGCGGGTTGCCGATGAGCGGCAGCACCCAGATGCCGCCGTGCGGGGCGCGCAGCGTGCAGCCGAACGCCATGACGATCGCGCCCGTGGCGGCCGAGCCGGCGATCGACGACACGATCACGCGCCACGGGTCGGCGGCGGCGAACGGGATCGCGCCCTCGGAGATGAACGACGCCCCGAGCAGCCAGGCGGCCTTGCCGTTCTCCTGCTCGGCGTGCGTGAACAGCTTCTTGCGGACGACGGTCGCGAGCGCCATGGCGAGCGGCGCGACCATGCCCGCAGCCATCACCGCGGCCATGACCTTGTACTGCGTGGCGTCGGCGTCGAGGCCCTCGGTCGCCAGGCCGGTCACGGCGAACGTGTACGCGACCTTGTTGATCGGGCCGCCCAGGTCGAAGCCCATCATGGCGCCGAGCAGCAGCCCGAGGAGCACGAGGTTGGAACCGGACAGGCCGTTGAGCCACGAGCTCAGGCCGTCCATGAGCGACGCGATCGGGCGCCCGATGATCACGAACATCACCAGGCCGACGACGAACGACGACAGGAGCGGGATCACCACGACGGGCATCACGCCGCGCACGCCCTTGGGGACCTTCCAGCGCGCGATCCAGAGCGCCACGAAGCCCGCGAGGAAGCCGGTGACGAGGCCGCCGAGGAAGCCGGCGCCCACCAGCACGGACACCGACCCGCCGACGAAGCCGGGCACGAGGCCGGGCCGGTCGGCGATCGCGTACGCGATGAACCCGGACAGCACGGGGACGAGGAACCCGAACGCGACGCCGCCGGTCTGGAACAGCAGCACCGCCCAGTCCTGCAGCGACACCACGTTGAACGACGTCATGAGGTCGTCGAGCGGCACCTCGGTGACGCGCACGACGCCCTCGTCGCCCCACGCGAGCTGCGCGAGCATGAACGACAGGGCGATGAGGATCCCGCCCGCGGCGACGAACGGGATCATGTACGACACGCCCGTCATGAGCCACTGCCGGACTCGCGTGCCGACCCCGGCGTTGCTGTCGACCTTCGTCACGGGGCCGGCGGGACCGGTTCCGGGTGCGTGGCCGGTGGCGCCCGGCGCGGGGACGCCGGACTCGACAGCCGCGATCGCGGCGGCGATGACGCCCGGGGCGTCGTGCACGGCCTTCTTGACGCCGACGTCGACGAACGGCTTGCCGGCGAACCGGTCCTTGTCCTTGACCTCGAGGTCCGCGGCGTAGATCACGCCGTCCGCGTCGGCGATGACGCGCGGGTCGAGCGGCATCGAGCCCGCGGCACCCTGCGTCTCGACCGCGACCTCGTGGCCGGCGGCGCGGCCGGCCTGCTCGAGGGCCTCGGCGGCCATGTACGTGTGCGCGATGCCCGTGGGGCACGAGGTGACGGCGACGAGCTTCATGCGGGCACGACCTCTCGGGTGACGATCTCGGCCACGGTCGCGGCGTCGGGCGCCTCCTTGAGCGACGTCCGGAACGACTCGTGCACGAGGCGCCGCGCGAGCGCGGCGAGGATCTGCAGGTGCGCGCTGTCGCCGGAGTCGGGCGCGGCGATGAGGAAGACGAGCGTCGCGGGGCCGTCGGGGGCGCCGAAGTCGACGCCGCCGGGCACCTTGCCGACGGCGAGGCTCGGCACGGTGACGTGCGCCGAGCGGGCGTGCGGCAGGCCGATGCCTCCGGGCATGCCGGTCGCCATCTGCGCCTCGCGGGCGCGCACGTCGGCGTGGAACCCGTCGGCGTCGGTCACGCGCCCGGCGGCGGCGAGCAGGTCGATGAGCTGGCGGGTCGCGTCGTCGCGGTCCGTGGCGACGAGGTCGACGGCGACCAGGTCGGCGGTGATGAGGGGGGTGGTCACGTCACAGCTCCTTCAGCGCGGTACGGGGGTCGGGGTTCTCGACGACCTGGACGGCGTCGGTGTCGATCTGGTCGGGGGTGGGGACGGCGGTCCCGGGGAGCAGGACCGCGGCCCTGCCGAACGCGACGGCGCGACGCAGGCGGGTCGCGGAGTCGCCGTCCCCGGCGATGAAGCCGGCGAGGGTCGTGTCGCCCGCACCGACCGTGGACAGCGGCACGAGCGGCGGGCCGCCGGCCCACCAGTGGTGCCGCGCGGTGACGAGCATCGCGCCGTGCGCACCGAGGCTCACGAGCACGGCGCGGGTGCCTGCGTCGATGACCTCGCGCGCGGCGTCGACGACGTCGCCGACGGTGTCGAGCTCGTGCCCGACGAGCTCGGCGAGCTCCTCGTCGTTGGGCTTGACGAGCGTGAGCCCGCCGGACCGGACCGCCCGCGTGAGCGGGAGCCCGGACGTGTCTAGCGCGAACGGCACGCCGTGCCGGGCGGCGAGGCCCGCGACCTGGACGAAGAAGCACTCCGAGGCTCCGCGCGGCAGGGAGCCCGCGCTGACCAGCGCGGCGGGCTGCGTCGTCAGCTGCTGCTCGACGGCCCGCAGCAGCGCGTCGCCCTCCTCGTCGGTGAGCCGCGGCCCGGGCGCGTTGACCTTGGTGGTCGCGCCGCCCGCCTCCACGAGCGTGAGGTTGGTGCGGGTGTCCTCGGCGATCGGGACCGGCAGCGCGGGCACGCCCTGCTCGCCCAGCAGCTCGACGAGCCGCGCACCGTCGGCACCGCCGACGGGGAGGACCGCGAGCGTCGGGACGCCGTGCGCCATGAGCACCCGGGAGACGTTGATGCCCTTGCCACCGGGGTGCACCCACGCGCCGTCGGCGCGGTTGACCTCGCCGACCGCGAGCCGGTCGACCTGCAGCGCGCGGTCGAGGCTCGGGTTCGGGGTGAGGGTGAGGATCATGCGCGCACCACCCGCGTCCCGGCCGTCTCGATCTCGTCGACGAGCTCAGGCTCCGCACCGGTGTCGGTGACGAGCGTGTCGACGGCCGACAGCGGCACGACGTGCGCGAAGTCGACGCGGCCGAGCTTGGTGTGGTCCGCGAGCACGACGGTCCGCCGCGCGTTGGTGACCAGCGCGCGCTTGACCGCGGCCTCGGCGAGGTCGGGCGTCGTCAGCCCGTGCTCGACGGACAGCCCGTTGGTGCCGACGAACGCGACGTCGGCGTGGATGTCGGCCAGCGCCCGGACCGCCCATGTGCCGACCGCGGCGAGCGTGCGGCCGCGGACCGTGCCGCCCACCAGGTGCAGCGTGATGCCCGGACGCGTCGCGAGGACGGTGGCGACGGGCAGCGCGTGCGTGACGACGGTGAGCTCGCGGTCGTTCGGCAGGAGCTCCGCGAGGCGGACGGTCGTGGTGCCGGCGTCGAAGATGACGGCGCCGCCGTCGGGCAGCTCGTCGAGCGCGGCCTTGGCGATGCGCTCCTTCTCCCCCGCGAGCAGGCCCTCGCGGTCCGCGATGCCGGGCTCGAAGCCGAGGCGCTCCACGGGGATCGCGCCGCCGTGCACGCGCCGCACCAAGCCGTGCCGCTCGAGCGCGGTGAGGTCGCGGCGGATGGTCTCGGGGGTGACGTCGAGCTCGTCCGCGAGGGCGGTGACGTCGACCCGGCCCTCGGCGCGGGCGCGAGCCAGGATCTGCTGGTGCCGCTCCGGTGCGTACACGCTGCCTCCGTCGTGCCGGACACCGCGTTCATCGCGATGTCTGATGCGTCCAGAGTCCGCTTCTCACCCTGCCATGTCAAGAGATTCGGGCCCATTCGGACCTAAACAGACGACCATCTGGGCAGACTCGGGCATGACGCTGTCCGGAATCCGGCTGTCCACCCCCACCACCGGAGGACATCGGGCGTCACCCCGTCGTGAACGGGCACGACCGGACATCGACCCAGACGACAGACGCCCGCCCCGGCGGACCGGGACGGGCGTCGTCGAGCGTGACGGACGTCAGTGCGGCTGGTACGGCGAGACGACGACCTCGACGCGCTGGAACTCCTTGAGGTCCGAGTAGCCGGTCGTCGCCATCGCACGCTTGAGCGCACCGACGAGGTTGAGCGTGCCGTCCGCGGTGTGGCCCGGGCCGAACAGGATCTGCTCGAGGGAGCCGGCCGTGCCGACCTCGACGCGCTCGCCGCGCGGCAGGTGCGGGTGGTGCGCCTCCGGGCCCCAGTGCCAGCCCCGACCCGGCGCCTCGGTCGCCCGCGCGAGCGCCGCACCCAGCATCACCGCGTCCGCACCGCACGCGACCGCCTTCACGAGGTCGCCCGAGCGCCCCACGCCGCCGTCGGCGATCACGTGCACGTACCGGCCGCCCGACTCGTCGAGGTAGTCGCGCCGCGCCGCCGCGACGTCCGCGACGGCCGTCGCCATCGGCGCGTGGATGCCGAGCGACACGCGCGTCGTGTGCGCCGCTCCCCCGCCGAACCCGACGAGCACGCCCGCCGCACCCGTGCGCATGAGGTGCAGCGCCGCCGTGTACGTCGACGCGCCGCCGACGATCACCGGGACGTCGAGCTCGTAGATGAAGCGCTTGAGGTTGAGCGGCTCCGCGCGGCCCGACACGTGCTCGGCCGACACCGTCGTGCCGCGGATGACGAACAGGTCGACGCCCGCGTCGACCACGGTCCGCCAGAGCTCCTGCGTGCGCTGCGGCGACAGCGCGCCCGCGACCGTCACGCCCGCCGCCCGGACCTCCTTGAGCCGCTGGCTCACGAGCTCCGGCTGGATCGGCGCGGAGTAGATCTCCTGCATGCGGGCCGTCGCGCGGGCCACGTCGAGCGTCGCGATCTCCGCGAGCAGCGGCGACGGGTCCTCGTACCGCGTCCACAGACCCTCGAGGTCCAGCACGCCCAGACCGCCGGCCTGCCCCAGCGCGACCGCAGTCGCCGGGCTCATCACCGAGTCCATCGGCGCCGCGAGCACCGGCAGGTCGAAGTGGTAGGCGTCGATCTGCCAGCCGACCGAGACCTCCTCCGGGTCCCGCGTGCGCCGCGACGGGACGACCGCCACGTCGTCGAAGGAGAAGGCCCGCCGTCCGCGCTTCCCGCGCCCGATCTCGATCTCGTTGCTCACCGGACCAGGTTACCGGCGCCGCCACCCGCTCCCCGTCCGCGGCAGCATGGACGCATGCGGACGTGGCACCTCGACGTGGACGGGCACCGGTTCGACGTCAGCGAGCGGGCTCCGGGCACGTACGACCTCACGTGGATCACGGGCCCGCACACCGGGTACGGGTTCACGATCGGGTCGAACGACGGCTCGCCGATTCCCGCGGACCGCCTCGAGGCCGCGGCGCGCGGCTTCCTGCACGACGTCGACCCGTCGACCGGCTACCTCGCCGAGGACTGACTGCGGGCGCCGCGATCGTGTCGGTGCGCGGTGCTGTCGGTGGTCGGTGCGATCCTGGCGAAGCGGGCGGCACCACGAGCCCGTCACCGCCAGGCGCGTGCGCCGCGCGGTGAGCACGCCGGACGGACGAAGGACGCACGATGGGCTGGAACGACGGACCCTTGCTGGGCTTCGACACGGAGACCACGGGGCTCGACGTCGACCGCGACCGCATCGTCACCGCCGCCCTGGTCCGCCGCGACGCCGCCGGCACGCACGTCCGCACGTGGCTGCTGAACCCCGGCGTCGAGATCCCCGAACCCGCGGCGTCGATCCACGGCGTCAGCACCGAGCACGCGAAGGCGCACGGCGTCGCCCCCAAGGGTGCGCTCGACGAGATCGCCACCGAGCTCGCCGAGGCGTTCCGCGCGGGCGTCCCCGTCGTCGCCTACAACGCCGCGTTCGACCTGTGCCTGCTCGACGCCGAGCTGCGGCGCTACCGGCTGCCGACCCTCCCCGACCGGCTGCTCGGCGCTGCCCGGCCCGTCATCGACCCGCTCGTGCTCGACCGCGCCGAGGACCGCGAGCGTGAGGGCAAGCGCAAGCTCGTCGACCTGTGCGGCGTCTACGAGGTCGTCGAGTCGGGCGAGCTGCACAACGCCGACGTGGACGTCGTCGCGACGCTCGACGTGCTCGAGCGGATCGTCGGACGCTTCCCGCACCTCGCCGACCTGGACCTCGACACGCTGCACGAGTACCAGGTGACCGCGCACCGGGCGTGGGCGGAGAGCTTCAACGCATGGCGGACGGAGAAGGGACTCGACGGCCCGGGCGCGGAGCCCACCTGGCCCGCGCGCGAGCCCGTCGGCACCCTCTGGTAGCCCGGCGGAGACCCTCCGCGCGGCCGACCGCGACCGCGGGGCGCAGCAGCCGGGCACGACGACGCCCGGGCCCCACGTGCGGGACCCGGGCGTCGTCGGACGTCAGCGGTGCGAGCTGTAGTTCGGCGCCTCGACCGTCATCTGGATGTCGTGCGGGTGCGACTCCTTGAGCCCGGCCGCGGTGATCCGCACGAACTGGCCCTTGGACTGCAGCTCGGGGATCGTGTGCGCGCCGACGTAGAACATCGACTGGTGCAGCCCGCCGATGAGCTGGTGCGCGACGGCCGCGAGCGGGCCGCGGTAGGGCACCTGACCCTCGATGCCCTCGGGGACGATCTTCTCGTCGGTCGTGACGTCGGCCTGGAAGTACCGGTCCTTCGAGTACGAGACGCGCCCGCGGGACGCCATCGCCCCGAGCGAGCCCATGCCGCGGTAGTGCTTGAACTGCTTGCCGTTGACGAACACGAGCTCGCCCGGCGACTCGTCGCAGCCCGCGAGCAGCGAGCCCAGCATGACGGTGTCGGCACCCGCGACGAGCGCCTTCGCGATGTCGCCCGAGTACTGCAGACCGCCGTCACCGATGACCGGCACCCCGGCGGGCTTGCACGCCTGCGCGGCGTCGTAGATGGCCGTGACCTGCGGGACCCCGACGCCCGCGACGACGCGCGTCGTGCAGATCGAGCCGGGCCCGACGCCCACCTTCACCGCGTCCACGCCGGCCTCGACGAGGGCGGTCGCACCCGCGGTCGTCGCGACGTTGCCGCCGATGACCTGGACGGCGCGCGTCGACGGGTCGGACTTGAGGCGTCGCACCATGTCGAGCATGAGCCGCGCGTGCCCGTTCGCGGTGTCGACGACGAGCACGTCGACACCCGCGTCGACGAGGGCGGTCGCCCGCTCCCACGCGTCGCCGAAGAACCCGATCGCCGCACCGACGACGAGGCGGCCCTCGCCGTCCTTCGTCGCGTCGGGGTACTGCTCGGACTTCACGAAGTCCTTGACCGTGATGAGCCCGCGCAGCACGCCCGCGTCGTCCACGAGGGGGAGCTTCTCGATCTTGTGCTTCGCGAGCAGCGCGGCCGCGTCGTCGCGCGCGATCCCCACGGGGGCGGTGACGAGCGGCATCGGCGTCATGACCTCGTGCACGCGGCGGTGCTCGAAGTCGGCGGCCGGGACGAACCGCAGGTCGCGGTTCGTGATGATGCCGAGCAGGCGGTCCTGCGCGTCGACGACCGGCAGGCCCGACACACGGTAGGTGCCGCACAGGCGGTCGAGCTCGGCGAGCGTCGCGTCGGGCGAGACCGTCACGGGGTCGGTCACCATGCCGGACTCGGAGCGCTTGACGCGGTCGACCTGGTGTGCCTGGTCCTCGATCGACAGGTTGCGGTGCAGGATCCCGATGCCGCCCTGCCGGGCCATCGCGATCGCCATGCGCGACTCGGTGACCGTGTCCATCGCCGCCGACAGCAGCGGGACGCGGACCGAGATCTCGCGCGTGAGCCGGGAGGTCGTGTCGACCTCGCTCGGGATCACGTCCGTCTCCCCCGGGAGGAGCAGGACGTCGTCGTACGTGAGCCCGATCCGCGCGAAGGGGTCGGCCTGCGAGGGGGTGCCCGTCATCGCCCCAGGATACGTCCCGCGACGGGCAGCCCCGGCCCTCCGGTCCGCCTCCCGGACGCCGGCCCGACGCCCGCAGGGACGTCGGGACCGCGGCCGGTCGTCAGCGGATGAGCCCCCGGCGCAGGCCGATCGCGACCGCCTGCGCGCGGTCCTTCGCCCCGAGCTTGCGGAACAGCCGGCGCGCGTGCGTCTTCACCGTGTCCTCGGAGAGGAACAGCTCGGCGCCGATCTGCGCGTTCGACCGGCCGTTGCTCATCCCGACCAGCACCTCGACCTCGCGCTTCGTCAGCGGTGCCGGCCCGGGCTCCGACGACGCGGGGGCGCCGTCGTGACCGTCGACTGTGCCCGATGCCGGGCGCGTCCCGTCGAGACCGGACCCGCCCATCGGCGTCGGCACCTCGACCGTCGTCCGCGGACCCTGCACCGGCAGCACCGCGCTCGCGAGCACGTGCGCCGCCACCGCCGACAGCTCCGCGCGGCCCACGTCGGGCGCGAGGAAGCCGCGCGCACCGAGCTGCAGCGCCCGGTCCAGCGCGACCGAGTCGTCGGGGTTGGCCAGCAGCACCACCGCCGCCGACGGCGAGACGGCACGCAGCCGTCGGATCGCCTCGGTGGCGCCGGGTGCCGGCAGGTGCGCGTCCAGCAGGACGACCGTCGGCGGGACCCTGCGTGCCAGCGTGATCAGCTCGTCCACCGATGCTGCCGCTCGCACCGGGGTGAGAGCGGGCACACCGATGGAGGTCACCACCAGGCGCTCGCGGATCACCGCTGAGCCGTGACAGACCACGACTCCCGCCATCGTTCCTCCTGTTTACCCAAGACCGTCTCGTACGCCCGTCTGCTCCGACGGGCGGCGCGGCCCCTGCCGACCTGTCCGTCATCCGAACGGTTGATTCAGCACGGATATCGGTCGGCGCGCACGCAGACGTTAGCCCGCCGGGGCACTCCTGCGCCTCCCCCTGCCCTGGTTCCTCCCGCCGCGGGGGCTCCTGGCGGGGAATGTCCACTGGGCCGGACGGGGGACACCCGGGGGGCCGACGGGCCCTCGCCCGGCCGGGTGAGCACCGCACCGCGGCGTGCGGGCCGTCGCGCGGCACCCCGCGGCGCGCGTCGACCCGGCCGTGGCGCGTCAGGGGGCGTCGACGGCGGCGGCGACCGCGAGCACCTCGTGCAGCAGGCCCGTGAAGGTGCGCGCGCGGTGCACGTGCCGCTCGACGGGCACGAGGCGCTGCGCGCTGTCGGGGAGCATGACGAACTGCGGCAGGTCGGGCCGGTCCTGCGCGAGCCGGACCACGACCTCGAGCTCGGGCTCGGTGCGGCGCCCGACGGTGACCACGGCGCGCGCACGCGTCATCGCGACGAGCTCCGACGCGTGGTGCGGGGTCACGGGCCCGCCGACGAGCCGGCCGTCGACCCCGCTCTCGACGAGGGCGCCGGCCAGCGCGTGCGCGACGAGCGGCCGCTCCTCCCCCGGCGGCACGAGGACGAGGACGACCGGGCTGCCCGGGGTGGGCGGGGCGACGGTCGCGTCGCGCAGCGCGGCGGACGCGGCGGCGCGGACGGTGAGCGCGGCGTCGACCCCGGGGCGGTCCACGACGGTCCGGCGGGCGAGCTGCGTGAGCGCGGGCTCGACGAGGTCGGTCCACCACCGGGCGACCGCGCCGGGTGCGCCGGGGGCGAGGGCGAGCAGGCGGGCGCAGCGGTCGGCGTCGTCCGCGAGCGCGGCGTCGACGACGGCGGTGGGGCTCGCGTCGGGGTGCGGGGCGACGGGACGGACGCGGTGGCCGTGCTCGGCGGACACGTCGGTCGCGAGCGCGAGGCGCGCGGCCTCACCGGGGGCGACGCCCTCGAGCGTGAGGCGTCGCATGACGAGGAGTCGCTCGACGTCGGTCGCGCTGTACCGCCGGTGCGCGCCGGCGGAGTGCTCCGACGGTCCGAGCCCGTAGCGCCGGTCCCACGTGCGCAGCGTCGCCGGCGCGACGCCGAGCCGGCGCGCGACGGCCGCGACGGCGAGCGCGGGCGCTCCCGCGTCGGGCGCCGTGGCCGTGGGCGTCGACACGTCCTCGTCGGCGGGCATGACGCGATTGTGCCAGTGCTGCTGGGGTCATCGTGCGGTGACGACGACGGCGCGCGGACGGACCGCGCCAGCCGACCTGGGCGTCTGCTCAGAAGCGCGTCATCACACGATCGTGCGAAGCAGTCTTGAACAACTTCTGGCGCGGTTGTAGCGTTCAGCCCATCGCACCACCCGCACCACCGTGCGGGGTGCCTGACAACCGAGCTACCGAGCGCGCTGGAGCCCACGGCCCGCCGACTCGGAATGACTGAGGAGGACGCATGGCGGAGATCTCGCGGTTGCCCGGACCGGTGATGGACCTGTGGGAGTGGCAGTTCGAAGGCGCCTGCCGCGACGCCGACCAGGACCTCTTCTTCCACCCCGAGGGCGAGCGTGGGTCGGCGCGCCGGCGCCGCGCGGAGGCGGCCAAGGCCATCTGCGCGACGTGCCCGGTGCTCAAGGAGTGCCGTGAGCAGTCGCTCGCGGTGCGCGAGCCCTACGGCGTGTGGGGCGGCCTCTCGGAGGACGAGCGGGCCGCGATCCTGGCGCAGCGCAGCGGTCGTCGCGCGGTCGTCTGACCCGCAGACCCACGAGACGACGAAGGCCCCCGACCAGCAGGTCGGGGGCCTTCGTGGTGCCCGGCACCGTCAGCGACGGACGCCGGGCACCGTCAGATCACTTGACGACGACCGCGAGGATGTCGCGGGCCGAGAGGATGAGGTACTCCTCGCCGGCGTACTTGACCTCGGTGCCGCCGTACTTCGAGTAGATCACCTTGTCGCCGACGGCCACGTCGAGCGGGATCCGGTTGCCGTTGTCGTCGACACGGCCCGGACCCACGGCCAGGACCTCGCCCTCCTGGGGCTTCTCCTTGGCACTGTCCGGGATGACGAGACCCGAGGCCGTCGTCGTCTCCGCGTCGAGCGTCTTGACGACGATCCGGTCCTCGAGGGGCTTGATGGAGACCGACACAGCGGACCTCCCCTTCGCATGTGAGTCGTGTTCGAGCTGTCCGAGCGCACCGACTCACGTCGTCGCGGGTGCCGTGACCAGGTGCGCAGCTGGCACACTCGCCAGGAGAGTGCCAGCTCCTCACTCTAGGAACGCGTTAGCACTCGGTCAAGGCGAGTGCCAACGAGCGGTCGTGGCACGGACGTGCCGGAGGTGGCAGGTCGGGCCGCTCGGCCCGTCGTGCGGGCGGTCGGGCCGTGCAAGGATCGCCCGCATGGACGCCGCCGGCCTCAGCGCGCTGCTCAGCCCCCAGGGATGGGCGCTGCTCTCGGCGCTCCCGCCGTACGACGAGCAGCGGACCATGGCGCTGTCCGCGCGCCTGCACGCCGAAGGGCTCGACCCGGCCCTCGTCGCCGCCGCGCTCACGCAGTCCCGGCTGCGCGCGCGGGCCCGCGCGAAGCTCGGCGACTTCGCCGACGGCATGCTCTTCACCGCCGCGGGCCTCGAGCAGGCCACGCGGCTCACGGTCGCGGCGCACCACGCCCGCCGGTACCGCGACGCCGGCAGCACGCGGGTCGCCGACCTCACGTGCGGGATCGGCGCCGACGCGATGGCGTTCGCCGGCATGGGGCTCGCCGTGCTCGCGACCGACGTCGACGAGGCCACCGCCGCGATCGCCACCGTCAACCTGCGGCACTTCCCCGACACCGAGGTGCGGCACGCCGACGGGCTCACGCTCGACCTCGTCGCCGAGGGCGTCGACGGGGTGTACGCCGACCCCGCGCGGCGCACGTCGTCGGGCAGCCGCGTGTTCGACCCCGCCGCGTACGCGCCGCCGCTCGACGCCGTCCTCGCGCTGCGCGACCGCGTCCCCGCGCTCGGGCTCAAGCTCGGCCCGGGGGTCCCGCACTCGGCGCTCCCGGCCGACGCGCACGCGCAGTGGGTGTCCGTCGACGGCGACGTCGTCGAGGTCGGGCTCTGGTTCGGCCCGCTCGCGCCCGAGGGCCCCGGGCGGTCGGCGCTCGTGCTGTCGGGGACGACGGCGCACACCCTGAGCACCGGTCCCGACGGGCCCGCGCACGCCGCGGCCGGCCCCGTGGCCGCGTACCTCTACGAGCCCGACGGCGCCGTCATCCGCGCCGGGCTGGTCGGCGACGTCGCCCACCGGGTGCGCGGGACGCTCGTCGACCCCACGATCGCCTACGTGACGTCCGACGAGCTGCACGACGAACCCGTCGCCACCGCGTACCGCGTGCTCGACACCCTGCCGTTCGGCCTCAAGCGGCTGCGCACGTACCTGCGCGAGCGCGGCGTGGGGCGGCTGACCATCAAGAAGCGCGGCACGGCCGTCGTGCCCGAGCAGCTCCGCAAGCAGCTCGACCTGCGCGGCGACGCCGACGCCACCGTCGTCCTGACCCGCGTCGCCGGGCACCAGCAGGTGCTCGTCGTGGAGCGCGTCTGATGGCCGCGCCCGTCACGCTCCCGTTCGCGCGGTCCGCGCGGTCGAGCGTCGGGCTCGAGTGGGAGGTCGCGCTCGTCGACGCCGACTCGGGCGACCTGCGGCAGGCCGCCCAGGCGATCTTCGACACCGTGCGGCCGACCGACGGGTCCGAGCACCCGCACATCAAGCAGGAGCTGCTGCTCAACACCGTCGAGGTCGCGTCGGGCGTGTGCCGGACCGTCGGGGAGGCGGGCGCCGACCTGCGCCGCGCGCTCGACGAGGTCGCCGCGGCCGCCGAACCGCTGCGCATCCAGCTCATGGGCGGGGGGACGCACCCCTTCGCGAACTGGGCGCAGCAGAAGGTCACCGACAAGCAGCGCTACGCGACGCTCATCGACCGCACGCAGTGGTGGGGCCGGCAGATGCTCATCTACGGCGTGCACGTGCACGTCGGCATCGAGGACCGCGACAAGGTGCTGCCGCTGTCCCGCGCGATGCTCACGGTGTTCCCGCACCTGCAGTCGCTGTCCGCGTCGTCGCCGTTCTGGGGCGGCAAGGACACCGGGTACGCGTCCAACCGCGCGCTGCTGTTCCAGCAGCTGCCGACCGCCGGTCTGCCGTTCGGGTTCGAGCGGTGGGAGCAGCTCGAGCAGTACGTCGGCGACATGATGCACACCGGCGTCATCGACCAGTTCGACGAGGTGCGGTGGGACGTCCGCCCGTCGCCGCGGTTCGGGACGCTCGAGATGCGCGTGGCCGACGGTGCGACCAACCTGCTCGAGGTCACCGCGATCTCCGCGCTGACCCACTGCTTCGTCGAGCACTTCTCGTCGATGCTGGACCGCGGTGAGCCGCTGCCCGCGCTGCCGCCGTGGTTCGCGCAGGAGAACAAGTGGCGCTCCGCCCGCTACGGCATGGACGCGATCATCATCACGAACGCCGCGGGCGACGAGGAGCTCGTCACCGACGCCGTGGGCCGCTGGCTCGTCGAGCTCGCGCCCGTCGCGGAGCGGCTCGGGTGCAGCGAGGAGCTCGACCAGGTGCGCGTCATCCTCCGGCGGGGTGCGTCCTACCAGCGGCAGCGCGCCGTCGCCCGCCGCCACGCGGGCGAGCTCGACGCGGTCGTCCGCTCGCTCGTCGCCGAGCTCGAGGCTGGCCGCCCCCTGTAGCCCGGGTCGCGACCCGGGCCTGAGGACCGGGTCGCGGGTCCGTGCGGTACCCGGCCCCGGGTCGCGGGCGCCCGACGCCCGGCCAGGCGTCGGGCGCCGTCACCGTGACGCAGGCGGAGGTCAGGGCAGGCGGGTCGCGACGAGGTCGTCCCAGCGGACGGTCGTCGGGCCGTTCGTCGTCGACGAGCTGAGGTACGCCATCAGGCGCACGCCCCCGGCCGTCTGGAGCACCGCCGTCGCGTCGGTCGTCGTGTACTGCCACGTCGTCGGCTCGGGTGTGCCGTCGAGCCAGGCCCGCGTGCGCACCGTCGTCGGCGCGGTGCCCTGGACCTGCACGCGCACGTGCAGGCGAGCACCCGGCGTGAGCACCACACCCGGCAGCGTGTTGCCCGTGAGGACCGTGCCGGACCGCTCGGTGTGCAGCTGCACCGCGCCGGTCGCGAGCACCTTCACCCGGGCGCCGTAGTCCGCGGACCCGACCACCCGCCCGGAGACCGTCGCGTAGAGCGGCCCGTCCGGGACGGTGTCGAGCGCGACGGTCGTGTGCACGTCCGTCGCGGTCGCCGCGACCGCGGCCGAG
Source organism: Cellulomonas sp. H30R-01 (assembly GCF_010119915.1). NCBI lineage: Bacteria > Bacillati > Actinomycetota > Actinomycetes > Micrococcales > Cellulomonadaceae > Cellulomonas > Cellulomonas sp. H30R-01. The sequence continues at coordinate 2,492,243 of NZ_CP048210.1, forward strand.
CCCAGCGTCGCGGTGAGCGTCGCCCCCGCGGGAACCTGCGTCGCACCCGTCCCGCCGCCGACGGAGAACCGCGCCGAGCCACCGGCGACCGTCCACGCGCCGCCCGCGTCGGCGGCCCCCCAGCCGCCGGTCACGACGCGCGCGAACGCGTCAGCGGCGAGCGCTGTCGTCGGCGGGGGCGGCGGCGGGGCCGTGACGGTCACCGCGCGCGTCGTCGTCGCCGTCGCGCCGTCGTCGTCCGTCACCGTCAGCGTGACGGTGTACGTGCCGCCCGCGGCGTACGTGCGCGACGCGGTCGTGTCGGTCGCCGTGCCACCGTCGCCGAACGACCAGGTGCGGGACACGATCGTGCCGTCGGCGTCGGTCGACCCCGCCGAGTCGACGGACGCGGTGAGGCCGGCGGTCGTCGCCGTGAACGACGCCGTGGGCGGCTGGTTCGGCGGTGGGGGCGGCGGCGCCGCGCCGATCGGCATGACGAGCAGGTCGTCCCACCGCGCCGTGAGCGCGCCGCCGGTCGTCGTCGAGCTCACGTACGTCTGGAGCCGCACACCGCCCGCGCCCTGCAGCGCGGCGGTCGCGTCGGTGGCGGTGAACTGCCACGTCGACGGCTCCGGCTGCCCGTCCTCCCACGCGCGGACCCGCACGACGGTCGGCGACGTGCCCTCGACCTGCGTGCGGACCCGCAGCCGCTCGCCTGCCGTGAGCGTGACGCCCGGCAGCGTCCCGCCCGTGAGGACCGTGCCCGAACGCTCCGTGTGCAGCTGGACCGCACCGCCCGCGAGCACCTTGACGCGCGCGCCGTAGTCGCCGGACCCGACCACGCGCCCGGACACGGTCGCGTAGAGCGCGTTGCTCGGGATGCGGTCGAGCGCGACCGTCGTCGTCACGTCGGTCGCGGTCGACGACACCCCGCCGAGCGTCGCGGTGACGGTGCCGCCCGGGAGCGGCGACTGCTGGCCGGTGCCGCCCCCGACGGCGAACCGCGCGGTCCCGCCGCCGACCGACCACGGCCCGCCCGTGTCGGCGCTGCCCCAGCCGCCCGCCACGGTCCGCCCGAACGCGTCGGCGGCGAGCGGCCCGGGGTCCGGGTCGGGCGCCGTGCCCGTCATCGCGTACGGCAGCGTGAACTTGCTGTCGGCGTCGGTCTCGTAGCGGTCGAGCGTCGGCGAGTACGTCGTCGCGCGGATCTCGTCGGCCGCGGGGTCGAACGTGTAGTACCGCAGCCAGCCGTCGCCGCCGTTGGCGCGGTCCTGGTAGTCCGTGAGCACGGCGTGCACGGGCTGCCCGCACGCGTTGGTGTCGGTGCGGCGGGCCTCGCCGAGGTCGCCCTCGCTGAAGTGGCCCGAGACGACGAGGAAGACCGAGCACGACGGCCGGACGAGCTCCTCCCAGATCGCCCGGCCGCTGTTGCCGCCGTCGGCGCGCGCGACCTGCGTCGTGAGCCCGCCCGCGGTGTCGACGTAGGAGTGCGTCGCGACGATCGCGCGCCGCTCGGGGTAGGCGGCGAGGACCCGGCGGCCCCAGTCGAGCGCGGAGTCGGGCGCATTCATCTCGAGGCTGAGCAGCAGGAAGTCCATGCCACCGGCGCTGAACAGCGCGAACGAGTCCATGTTCTGCCGGTCGACGGGGTCGGGCCCGAACAGCCCCTGCCCGAGGTACCCGCCGTACGACGCGGTGGCACCGTTCCAGGACGCGTCCGCGTACCGGCTCGGCGGGAAGTACTGCCGGTAGAGCGGCGCCTCGCCGGTCGTGAGGTTCATGTCGTGGTTGCCCGGCAGCACGGCGTTCGGCACCCCGGCCGCGTCGAGCACGGCCATGTGCTGCGACGCCCGCTGCCACTGCACGTCCGCGGTGTCGACGCCGACGAGGTCACCGACCTGCGACACGAACGCGACGTCGAGCTCGTCGGCGTGGTCGGCGATCCACCGGGTCTGGACGCCCATCGTCGCCTGGTTCGCGGACGTGCTCACGTAGTTCTGCGTGTCGGGCAGCACGACGAACGTGAAGGGCGCCGGCTCGGCCGCGCCCGCGGGTGCGGCCGCGAGGCCCCCGCCGACGAGGCCCGCGACGAGGAGGAGCACGACCGCGGCGCGCCGACGGCGCCGGGCCTCGCGGTGGGCGACCGGGAGCGCGTGGGCGGGCGCGTGCGGGCGGTCCGGGCGGGTGTGACGCGGTTCGTGACGGGTGCGGCGCGGTGCGTGGCTGGGGCGGTCGTGCGGGGGCATGGCGACTCCTGGGCTCGCGTCCAGTGCACCCGGCCGGACAAACCGTGTCAATCACCCGGAAATGGGTCGGCCGGGTGATGTCGTCGCCTGCTACTTGTCATCGCCTACTAGTAGGCATAGCCTCGACCCGTGGACGACGACCGGGACCCTCAGCTCCTCAAGGGCGTGCTGCCGATGCTCGTGCTGGCGACGCTCGGCCGCGGCGAGTCCTACGGCTACGAGCTCGTCACACGCCTCCAGGACGCCGGCCTCACGGACCTGGCCGCCGGGACCCTCTACCCCGTGCTCAACCGGCTCGAGCGCGAGGGACGCGTCTCCTCGCGGCTCGTCGCGTCGTCGGCGGGCCCGGCGCGCAAGTACTACGTGCCGACCGACGCCGGCACCGCCGAGCTCGCGCGCGCGCAGCGGTCCTGGCAGCGCCTCGCCGGCACCGTCGCGCGCGTGCTCGACGCCGACACCCCGACCGACCCCGGCGCCGCACCGGCGCCCACCGACGACCCTTCCCGGAGGACCCGATGACCACCCTCTCGCTCCGCGACCGTCTGGTCCGCGAGGCCTACCTCACGCGCTTCTCCTGGGCCGTCCAGGACCACCCCCAGGACCGCGCGCTCGTCCGCGACGTCCGCCGCGAGGTCACGGCGACCGCCGATCAGATCGGCATGCGCGCCGCCGTCGCCGGCCTCGGCCACCCGCGCGTGCTCGCCGAGGGCTACCTCGCCGAGCTCGGTCGACGGACGCCCCGCTGGGCGACCGGCGGGGTGTGGGCCGGGCTCGCCGTGGGCGCCCTGGTCTACCTCGCGTTCGCGTACGCGCTCGGCACGCTCGACACGCTCCTCGACCTCGGTGGCGGCACGCTCACGCGGACGACGCTCGGCGCCACGACCCAGTACACCGCGACGGCCGACGCCCTGGGGGTCGAGACCTCGGTGTCGTGGCAGTGGCTGGTGCTGGGCGCGGGCGTGTTCGCCGTGACGTTCGTGCTCGGGTCGCGCGCGTGGCGCGCGTGGTCACCCGCCTGAGCGGGCCGAGGTCAGACCAGGACCTGCGTGAGCGGCATCGACGAGTCGACCGGCAGGTCCAGCGACGACGGCGGCAGGCCACGGCGCACGACGGCCGAGCCGAGCGCCGCGATCATCGCGCCGTTGTCCGTGCAGTAGCGGATCGGCGGGATCCGCAGGTCGACGCCGGCCTCGGCGCAGCGCTTCGCGGCCATGTCGCGCAGCTGCGAGTTCGCCGAGAAGCCGCCCCCGACCACGAGCGTCGAGACGCCGTGCGCGCGGCACGCGGCGATCGTCTTGGCGGTGAGCACGTCGGCCACGGCCTCCGCGAACGACGCGGCGACGTCGGGCAGCGGGATCTCCTCCCCCGCGTCCTGCCGCGCCTCGACCCAGCGGGCCACGGCCGTCTTCAGCCCGGAGAACGAGAAGTCGGTCGCGTGCTTCGCCTGGTCCTTGGGCGCCGTCAGACCGCGCGGGAAGCGGATCGCGTGCGGGTCGCCGTCCCGCGCGAGGCGGTCGATGTGGGGGCCGCCCGGGTAGGGCAGGCCGAGCAGGCGCCCGACCTTGTCGAAGGCCTCTCCGGCGGCGTCGTCGAGCGTCGAGCCGAGCTCGGTGACGTGCACGGTGTCGTCGATCAGCAGCAGCGACGAGTGCCCGCCCGACACGACGAGCGCCATGACACGCTCCGGGAACGGGCCGTCGACGAGCTCGTCGACCACGGCGTGCCCGATGACGTGGTTGACGCCGTACAGCGGCTTGTCGAGCGCGAGCGCGAGCGCCTTCGCGGCGGACGCGCCGACGGTGAGCGGCCCGACGAGGCCGGGGCCCGCGGTGACGGCGATCGCGTCGACCTCGCCGAGCGAGACGTCGGCCGTCGCGAGCGCGCGCTCGATCGTCGGGACCATCGCGTCGAGATGGGCGCGCGAGGCGATCTCGGGGATGATCCCGCCGAACCGCGCGTGCTCGTCGACCGAGCTCGCGACCGCGTCGACCAGCAGGTCGTGACCGCGGACGAGGGCGACGCCGGTCTCGTCGCAGGACGTCTCGATCCCGAGGACGAGGGGCTGGGCGCCGGTCGCAGACATGTGCCCAGGATAGGTGGGCGCACCGTGTGAGCAGCGTCACGGCCGCCTCGTGGAATCCTGCGGCCTAGTTGATGATTCAACGACACATGACCACCGACACGCCCGTCCTGGACGGCCTCGACTTCCCGACGCCCGACCTCGCCGTCACCGACGACGTGGCCGACCTCCTCTTCCGCGAGGCCCGCACCGTCGGCGCCTTCACCTCCGACGAGGTCACCGACGAGCAGATCGCCGCCGTGTACGACCTGGTCAAGTGGGGCCCCACCGCCCTCAACACCACGCCGCTGCGCCTGCTCGTCGTCCGCAGCCCCGAGGCACGCGCCCGGCTCGCCGCGCACATGGCCGAGGGCAACCGCGAGCGCGTCCTCGCCGCCCCCGTCTCGATCGTGCTCGCCGCCGACCCCGGCTTCCACGCGCACCTGCCCGTCCTCGCGCCGCACATGGCCGCGCTCGCCGACGCGCTCGAGCCGCAGGTCGAGCAGCGCGAGCAGATGGCCCGCACCAACGCGCTCCTCCAGGCCGGGTACTTCATCGTCGGCCTGCGCGCCGCCGGCCTCGACGCCGGCCCCATGGGCGGCATGGACGCCGACGCGATCGACGCCGACCTCCTCGCCGGCACCGGCTGGCGCTCGCTGTTCGTCGTCAACGTCGGCCACCGCGAGGGCGACGGCACGCACCACCCGCGCGCGCCGCGCCTCACCTACGCGCAGACCACGCGCACCGTCTGACGGCCACCCGGGCGCCGGCGACGACCGTCGGCGCCCGGGTCCCGCACGTCACGCCCCCGACGAGCGTCGGCGCCCGGGCCCGGACCTCACCCCCGCGACGACGCCGCAGCCGCCGTCCGCTCGGCCCACGCGCCGACGTCGCCCTTCGCGAGCGCCACCGCGAGCAGCTCCGGGAACCGGTCCGGCGTGCACGCGAACGCCGGCACGCCCAGCGCCGCGAGCGCCGCCGCGTTGTCCCGGTCGTACGCGGGAGCCCCCGAGTCCGACAGGGCCAGGAGCACGACGACCTGCACGCCCGACGCGGTCATCGACGCCACCCGCCGCAGCATCTCGTCGCGGATCCCGCCCTCGTACAGGTCGCTGATCAGCACGAACAACGTGTCCGCGGGACGCCGCACGAGCGACTGCGCGTACGCGATCGCACCGTTGATGTCGGTCCCGCCCCCCAGCTGCGTGCCGAACAGCACGTCCACCGGGTCGGCGAGCCGGTCCGTCAGGTCGACGACCGCCGTGTCGAACACCACGAGCGACGTCCGCAACGCCCGCATCGAGGCGAGCACCGCGCCGAACACCGACGCGTACACCACCGACTCCGCCATCGACCCCGACTGGTCGATCGCCAGGACCACGTCCCGCGCGACGACGTTCTGCGCGCGCGACCGCCCCACCAGGCGCGCCGGGACGACCGTGCGGTGCTCGGGCAGGTAGTGGCGCAGGTTCGCGCGGATCGTCGCGTCCCAGTCGATGTCGCCCGGACGCGGCCGGTGCGTCCGGTCCCGCCGCAGCGCCCCCGCGACCGCCGACCGCGTCGCCGCGGCGATGCGCTTCTCGATCTCCGCGACGACCGTCGCGACCACGTGCCGTGCCGTCGCGCGCGTCTGCTCGGGCAGCGTGCGGTTCAGCGAGATCAGCGTCGACACGAGCGAGACGTCGGGCTGCACCGACGCCAGCAGCTCGGGCTCCAGCAGCAGGCGTCGCAGCCCCAACCGGTCCACGGCGTCACGCTGCATGACCTCGACGACCGACGTCGGGAAGTACGTGCGGATGTCGCCGAGCCACCGTGCGACGCGTGGTGCCGAGCCGCCGAGCCCCGCCGACCGCGACCCCGACGACCCCGCGCCGCGCGGACCCGGCCCGTCGCCGTCGTACAGCGCCGCGAGCGCCGCGTCCATCGCCGCCTCGTCCCGGCCGAGCGGCGCGGCCACGCCGCCCGCCTCGCCCAGCACGAGCCGCCAGCGGCGCAGCCGCGTCGCCTCGTCGACCCGTGCCGGCCCGCCCGCGGCCTGCCCCGTCCCGTCGCCCACGTCGGCGGTGCCGTCGCCCGTGCCGTCGCTCATCGCGTCGCTCCCAGCAGCAGGGCCACCGTCCGGAGCGGACCGGCGGCGAGGTCCGCGTCGACGGCGACGGTGGTCGAGGCCGCCGGACCGCGTCCGCTGGCCGAGACCGCGACCGCCGCGTCGCCGACGTTGCGCCGCTCGGCCGGCGGCATCGCGCCGAACGTGCGGCGCAGCAGCGGCAGGGCGTCGGTGAACGCGTCGGTCGGCAGCGTCGCGAGCCAGTCGTCCACCACGCCGAGCAGCGCGCGGTCGTGCGCGAGCAGCAGCCCGCCGCCCGCGAGGAACCCGTCGACCCACGCCGCCTGCGTGCGCGCTGGGGTCCCGTAGGACAGGTGCCGCCCCATCCGTGCCCGCACGTCGTCCGCGTCGAGCTCGCCCGCGTCGAGCAGCAGCCGCGTCGCGCGGCCCGTGAGCGCCCCCGAGATGTCCGCCCGGTCCGCGACCGCGCGCAGCGTGCCGAGCCACGCGCGCAGGCCGTCGGGATCGTCGCGCAGTCGGACGGCGGCGTGCGTCGCGTCGACGTGACCGCGCAGCGCCGACGCGGCCTCGTCGTCGAGACCCGTGACCGCGGCCGCCAGCCCGGCGCAGATGCGTGCGAGGAGCCCGTCGGCGACCCGCGCGAGGTCGGCGGTGCCCGTGCCCCGCACGTCGGAGTAGCGGTGGGCGCGCACGAGCGGCGGCAGCGCGGCCATGAGGCGACCGATGTCCCCGTCGTGCGCGGCCTGCTCGTCGACGCGGGCCAGCAGCGGACCGGCCGCGGCCGCCAGGTCGGCCAGCAGCGCCACCTCCAGCAGGCCGGTGAGCTCGCGCAGGTCGGCGTCCGCCGCCCGGTCGACGCACCGCGCGGTCGCCGCCGCCTCGACCGTCGTGCCCCACAGTGCCGCCTCGACGACCGCGACCGCGAGCTCCGGACGCCAGACGAGCGACCACGCCTCTCGGAACGTGCCCGTGCTGCGCGAGCGCGCCTCGTCCGCCAGCCCCCACGGCACGCCGAGCAGCGTGAGCCGGTGCAGGAGCCGCGAGCGCGCGAGGTCGTGGTCGCGCCGCAGGTCCAGCTCGAGCGTCCGCGGCACCGCCGAGAACGCGAGCCGCAGGCGGCGCGCGGTCGCACGCAGGTCCGCGTCGAGGGGCACCGTCGGCACGTCGTCGCCGATCTCGCCCAGCCGCTCCCCCACGACGAGCTCCGCGGTCACGTGCGCGACGAGCGCGTCGTCGCCGTCGCACAGCACCGCGCGGGTCGCCTCGGTCACCTCCGCGAGACCGGGCAGGTGCCGCCCGCGCACGGTCGCGAGCGTCTCCGCGAGCCGGACCGCCTCGATGACGTGCGCCGACGACACCGGCAGGTCCTTCTCCCGGAGCGCCGCACCGACCTGCACGAGCCAGCTCGCGACGACGTCGCGGTCCGTGCGGAACAGGTGCTCGTACCACCCGGGCGAGGCGATGCCGGCGCCGTAGCCCGACGCGCGGGCGAGGCGCGACGACGTCCACGGCACCCACGTCAGCGTGACCTTCTTCTTCGCCAGCCCGGTCAGGAGCCGGGCGTCGCCGGCGGCGGGCGGCAGCGGCGTCGTGAGCGCGGGCGCGTGCCACGCGCCGCACACGACCGCAACCCGGCGGTGACCCGCCTTGAGGGCCGCGCGGAGCTGCTGGCGCATGTGCGCCTCGCGGCGCGCCTCGTGCTCGTCGGGCTCGGGCGCGGCGGCGCGCAGCGCGGCCATGGCCTCGGTGATCACCGGGAACGGGGTGGGCCCGTCGGTGCGGGACTCCACGACGTCCTCCCACCAGCGCTCGGGGTCGTCGTAGCCCGCGGCGGCCGCCAGGGCGGCGACCGGGTCGCGGCGGACCGCGGCGGGCGACGTCGGGTCGTCGTCGGTCCACGGCACGACGCCGTCGGCGGGAGCGGGAGCGGGTGCGTCGGCCTCGCCGTCGGTCTGCTCCTCGTCGCCCCCGACGTGCGTCTGCTCCGGGTCGACCTCGCCGCCGTCCTGCTCCCCGTCACCCTCGGGGTCGTCGGCGCCCTCCCCCGCAGCCGCGTCCTGCGCCGCACGCGCCGCCAGGACGGCGGCGGCGGGGAGGTCGACGAACCGCACGGGCACCCCGCGCGCGGTCGCCCACACGAGCGCCTGCCACTCGGGCGAGAACTCGGCGAACGGCCAGAACGACGAGGTCGCGGGGTCGTCGGCGACGGCCGCGAGGATCGCGACCGGCGGGACGAGCCGACCGCCCGCGACGAACGGCACGAGGTGGTCGCAGTCCGCCGGGCCCTCGATGAGCACGACGTCGGGCTCGAGCGCGTCGAGGCCCGCGACGACGGCGCGCGCCGACCCCGGTCCGTGGTGCCGCACGCCCATGACCTCGACGCGCGCCTCGGCGGTCTGCGTCACGCGGTGACCTCACGGCACGCGCGGTAGAAGTCGGCCCAGTCCCGCCGCTCGCGCACGACGGCCTCGAGGTACTCGGTCCAGGCGACGGTGTCGGACGACGGGTCCTTGACGACGGCGCCGACGATCCCCGCGGCGACGTCGGCGGGCCGCAGGACGCCGTCGCCGAAGTGCGCGGCGAGCGCGAGGCCGTTCGTCACGACGGAGATCGCCTCGGCGGTCGACATGGTGCCGGACGGCGACTTCACCGCGGTGCGGCCGTCCTCGGTCCGCCCGGAGCGCAGCTCGCGGAACACCGTCACGACGCGGGCGATCTCCTCCGCGGCGGCGGGGACCGGCGGCAGCTCGAGGGCACGGCCGAGCTGTGCGACCCGTCGGGTGACGATGTCGATCTCCTCCGCGGCGGTCCCGGGCAGGGGCAGCACGACGGTGTTGAAGCGGCGGCGCAGCGCCGAGGACAGCTCGTTGACGCCACGGTCGCGGTCGTTCGCGGTCGCGATGACGTTGAACCCCTTCGCGGCCTGCACCTCGGCACCGAGCTCGGGCACGGGCAGCGACTTCTCGGAGAGGATCGTGATGAGCGCGTCCTGCACGTCGGACGGGATGCGCGTGAGCTCCTCGACGCGCGCGATCGACGCCTCGCGCATCGCGGTCATGACGGGCGACGGGACGACGGCCGCCTGCGTCGGCCCCTCGGCGAGCAGGCGCGCGTAGTTCCAGCCGTACCGGATCGCGTCCTCGCCGGTCCCGGAGGTTCCCTGCACGACGAGCGTCGACCGGCCGCTGACCGCGGCGGCCAGGTGCTCGCTGACCCAGGTCTTCGCGGTCCCGGGGACGCCGAGGAGCAGCAGGGCGCGGTCGGTCGCGAGCGTCGCGACCGCGACCTCGACGAGTCGACGCGGGCCCACGTACTTCGGGCTGACGACGGTCCCGTCGGCGAGCGTGCCACCGAGCAGGTAGGTGACGACGGCCCAGGGCGACAGCCGCCACGCGGGCGGGCGGGGACGGTCGTCGACCGCGGCCAGCGCGGCGAGCTCGTCGGCGAACGCCTGCTCGGCGTGCGGGCGCAGCAGGTCGGCGGTGTCGGTCACGTGAGCTCCTCGAGGATCGTGCGGCGTTCGTGGACGAGGTCGGCCGCACGCGTGAGCGACGGCGCGACGTGGGGGCCGGCGCGGCCCGCGACGGCGCGGAGCAGGGCCTCGGTGCGGGCGGTGGGCTCGGCGTCGTGCCCCAGCCGGCGCAGGACGCCCGCGATGCCCCAGACGGCGCTCTGGCGGGCTGCCCACTCGGCGACGGCGACGGTGAGCGGCTCGGACCACGGTCCGCTCATCCCCTGCACGAGGCCTGCCACCGCCGCCTGTCCCGCGGAGGTCGCGCCGACCGTCGCCGTCACGGCGCGCACGACGTCGGCGCGGTCGCCGGGGTCGAGGACGGCACCGAGCGTCGCGGCCGCCTGCGCGGACCGCCCGGGGCTCGCGCGCAGCAGCGCACGCGCCCACCGCGGGTCGTGCTCGCGCTCCGCGGCGGCCGTCCAGCCGTCCAGCAGCGGCCCGGCGTCGGCGGCGGCGGCCAGCTGCGCGAGGGCGCCGGGGTCCCGACCGAGCCGGTCCCAGGCGGACAGCGGCGTGACCTCGACCAGCCGGGTGAGCAGCGCCGCCTTGGCCCCGGCACCGAGCGCGGGCGCGGCGAAGGGGTCGTCGGGCTCCGGCTCGGGGAGCTCGACGGTGAGGTGGTCGCGCAGCATGCGCCGGGTGATCGTCACGGAGGTGAGCGCGCGCTCGGCGCACCGGGCCACGAACGCCGACGACGGCAGGTGGGCCAGCACGCCGACGGCCGCGGCCCGCACCGCGACCGAGCGGTCCGCGAGCGCCGCGTCGAGGAACGGCTCGTCGTCCGGGGACAGGCGGGACCGCAGCGCACGGACGAGCGTCGCGCGCTCCTGCGCCCCGGCGCTGCGCCACGCCTCGGCGACCAGCGCACGGGCGGTCGCGGGGTCGGCCGTCCGCGCCCGGTCGAGCCACGCGGCGCGCTCGGCGGCGTCGCCGTGCCGCCACGCCGGGTCGTCGCCGTCGACCGTGCCGGTGTCGACAGGAGCCGGGGCGGGCAGCAGCGCGCGCCAGGTCGGGTGCTGCGCGGCCAGCCACCGCCCGCGCTCACCGGCCGCGACCAGGGCGTCCGCGCGCAGCCCGGGTCGTCCCCCGGGCTCGGCGGCCACGGCCTCGAGCACGGGCACGACGAGCGCGGGCGGGATCCGCAGCCCGCGCACCGCCGCGGTGCTGAGCCACAGCGCGAGCAGGTCGACCGCCTCCGTGCCGCCCGCGAGGAGCGCCCGCAGGTGCGCGGCGGCCGCCGCACCGCACACCGGGAGCGTCTCGTCCGGTGCCGGCGGCGGCGGGGGGCCGGCGATCACCTGGCTGCCCGTCGCGCGGCGGGCCGTGGCGGCGAGCGCGGCCGCGTCCAGCAGCCGGGTCGCCGGGTCGTCGCGCTCGGGGAGCCCGGCGGCGGCGGCCGCGAGCACCGGGTCGGTCGTCGTGGGCGATGCGGGCGAACGGTCCGTGCCGAGCAGGGCGGCGGTCGCGAGGTCGTCGGTCACAGCGCGACCAGCCCCTCCGTGGTCCAGGCGGCGCGCGGCGCGAGGCCCGTCGCCGTGCGGTCGGCCGCCACGGTCACCGGGCGGCCGCCCGACACCGCGAGCAGCCCCCACGGCTCGACGCCCGCCGCGACGGGCGCGTGCGCGTCCGTGCCGTCCGTGAGCCACCACCGCTGCCCGTCCGTGCCGACCGTGACCGGCCCCGCGACGACCGGCACCGTCGACGCCCACGGGTCGGCCTCGAGCGTCGCCGACCAGACCGCGGCGACGTCCGCGAGCCCGACGGCCGCAGGTGCAGCGGTCGCGGTGACGGCCTCGGAGTGCCGCGTGCCCACGAGCGCCCGCAACGGGTCGCCGGGGTAGGTGTGGACGTCCGCGTCGAGCTCCGTCCCGACGACGAGCGACGCGTCGAGCGGCTGTCCCGCGGCAGCGGCGAACGACACGACCGCGACGTCCCGCCCGGTCGCGCGCCCGTGCAGGTGGACCCGGCGCACCGTGAGACGCCCGTCGACGCGGTCGGTCTGCGACAGCACGACCCACGTGTCGCGCACCGGGGGTGTCGCGAGGACGTCCTCCGTCCGGGTCGGCTGCCCGATCCGTCGCCGCACGACCGCCGCGAGGTCGGGCGGCAGCGTGCCGATGCGGTCGTGCGCCTCGACCAGGACGTGCAGCATCGCGAGCTCGTCGAGCAGCCGGCCGGGCCACCCGTCGCCCGAGGCCGCGACGGACGGCAGCCGTCGCACCATGTCCGCGAGCCCCGGCGCCTGCGCGTCGACGAGCCGGGCGGCGACCTGCTCGTACGGCCGGTACCCCGCGCGGTCGGCGCCGGCGAGACCCGCGGCCAGCTGGTCGCGCAGCCACCGGCGCAGGTCCGCGACACCGCCCGCGACCCGGTCGGCCCGCTGCTCGGCGCGACGCGCCGCCGCCTCGGGGTCGGGCACCGCCGCCGGTGCCGCGGCCTTCTGCGCCCGCGCGGCCCGTGCGTCGAGCCACGCGACGGCGAAGTCGGCCGGGGCGTCGGCCGCCGGGACCTGCCCGGCCGCCCAGAGCAGCAGCAGGCCGAGGGCGTGCTTGCAGGGGAACTTCCGGCTGGGGCACGTGCACGAGTACGCGGGCCCGCTCAGGTCGACCACGGTCGCGTACGGGTTCTTGCCCGAGCCCGCGCACAGGCCCCACACCGCGGCGGGCGTCTGGGTGACACCTATCGAGCTCCAGGGCGCCGGGCTCGCGAGCTTGCGGCCCGCCGCGACGGACGAGGCGTCGGGCGCGAGCGCGAGCACCTGCTCCTGGGTCCACGTCGGCACGCGCGCGAGCGTAGCCGTCGGCCCCGACACGTCCGGCGCGTCTGCGCCCGTCGCCCGCGGCGAGCGCACCAGGTTCGCCCGGTTGCCGGACGGGCGCCCCGGTGCCGCCCCTCAGTCCCCCGTCGCGACCGGTCGGGACGGGTCGTTGGACCACTGCGACCAGGACCCCGGGTAGAGCGCCGCGTCGATGCCGACCGCGGCGAGCGCCGCGACCTCGTGCGCGGCCGTCACGCCGGACCCGCAGTAGACGGCGACCGGCGCACCGGCCTCGACGCCGAGCGCCCGGAACCGGTCCCGGAGCGCGTCGTCGGAGCGGAACACGCCGTCCTCGGTGAGGTTGTCGACCGTCGGCGCGCTCACCGCACCCGGGATGTGCCCGGCCCGCGGGTCGACGGGCTCGACCTCGCCGAGGAACCGCGGACGCGCGCGCGCGTCGAGCAGCGGACCGTCCCAGCCGGCCGCGTCGTCGGCGTCGATCGTCGGCAGCGCGCCCGTGGACAGCACCACGTCGCCCGGGTCGGCCGTGACCGACCCCGCCTCGAGCGCGAGCCCGGCCGCGGTCCAGCCGGTCAGGCCGCCGTCGAGGAGCCGGACGTCGACCAGCCCCGCCCAGCGCAGCAGCCACCACGCGCGCGCGGCCGACGTGCCGCCCGCGTCGTCGTACACGACCACCGCACGGTCCTCGCGCACGCCCCAGCGCCGCGCGGCCTCCTCGAGGTCGGCGACGGCCGGCAGCGGGTGCCGCCCCTCCTCGGGGCTCGGCATCGACGCGAGCTCGGTGTCGAGGTCGACGTACACCGCACCTGGCAGGTGTCCGGCGAGGTACTGCTCGTGACCGTCGTCGCGCCCGAGCGCCCAGCGGACGTCCAGCAGCACGGGCGGCTCGTCGCCGGCGAGGCGAGCCGCCAGCTCCACCGGGTCGACGAGCACCGCCTCGCGGGTGGTCGCTCGTCGCGTCCGCTGCTCCGTCATGGTGCCTCCCCCTCGTCGCGGCGCAGGTCGAGCCGCATGGTCCATGCGTCGGCATTCTCCGGCTGGTAGTACCCGCGCCGCAGGCCCAGCCGCTCGAACCCCGCGCTCTCGTACAGGTGGAGCGCCGGGGCGTTGTCCACCCGGACCTCGAGGAGCGCGGCACGGGCACCGAGCGCCCGCCCGTGGTCCAGCAGCGCGGTGAGCAGCAGCCGGCCGACGCCGCGGCCCTGGTGCGCGGGGTCGGTCCCGACGGTCATGACCTGGACGTCCTCGCCGTCGAACCACAGCCCCGCGTACCCGACGAGCGTGCCCGCGGCGTCCTGCGCGCCCACGTACCACCGCCCCGGTCCGACGATCTCCTCGAGGAGCGACCGCGCGGACCACGCGCCCGCGCCGAACAGCTCGTCCTCCATCCGGACCAGCGCCGGCACGTCCTGCGTCGTCAGCGCACGGAGCTCGACGCCCGGCGCTCCCGCGGTCATCCGAGCACGCGCTTGCGGCTCGCGGCCGGGGTCACGTCGGGGCGGCGCAGGTAGAGCGGCGTCGTGGGGAGCTCCTCGCCGTGCGCGGACCGCTGCGCGGCGAGCGTCGCGAGCGCTGCGGGGTCGGGGTCGACGAGGCCGCGGTCCTCCAGGTCGTCCGCGGCACCGAGCACCGGGTACAGCAGGCCGCCGCGCCCGACGACGACCGCACCGGCTGTCCGCTCGTCCGCGGCGACGTCGTCGGCCGCACCGACCTCGGGCGCGACGAGCACGTCGACGCCACCGGCGCCGTCCGTGCGGTACAGCGACCAGTAGACCTCGCGACGGCGGGCGTCGGTGGCGACGAGCACGGTCGACCCGGCGTCCAGGACGCGCGACGCGGCCACGGCCACGCCGTCGAGGCTCGGCACGCCGCGGACGGGGACGCCGAGCGCGAGACCGAGCGTGCGGGCGGTCACGAGCCCGACCCGCAGCCCGGTGAAGGGCGCGGGACCCGTGCCGACGACGACCGACGTCAGCGCCGACCGGCCGACGTCCGCGTCCGCGAGGACGGCGGCGACCATGGGAGCGAGCAGCTCGGCGTGGTGGCGCGGCTGGTCGTCGCTGCGCGCGGCCAGGACCGCGCCGGAGTCGTCGAGGAGGGCGACCGCGACGGCCGCCGAGGTGTCGAGCGCGAGGACGGGCACGGCGTCAGCCTGCCACCGCGTCCGCGCCGGGGAGCGCGACGCCCGCCCAGCGGTCGCCGACCGCCCGCACCGTGACGACCCGCTCGCCCGCGGCGGCGTCCTCGTCGTCGGCCGGGTCCACGCCGCCACGCGGGCGGACCACCGTCACCTCGAGCCGGTCGGCCGCGAGGCCCTCGACCCAGCCCTCGCCCCACTCGACGACCGTGACGGCCTCGTCGAGGCTCGAGTCGAGGTCGAGCGCGTCGACCTCGTCGAGCGACGACAGCCGGTACGCGTCGACGTGCACGAGCCCGGGGCCGCGCGTGCCGTCCGGGCGCGGGAGCGGCGGGTGCTCGCGCGCGATGATGAACGTCGGCGACGCCACCTGCCCACGCACCCCGAGCCCGACGCCGATCCCCTGCGTGAGCGTCGTCTTGCCCGCGCCGAGGTCGCCCGTGAGGACGACGAGGTCGCCCGCGCGCAGCACCTCCGCGAGCGCGCGCCCGTACGCGCGGGTCGCGTCGCTGTCGGGCAGGCGCACCGTGGCCGTGGGGCCGGTGGTCACGGCGTCGGTCATCGGGCCACCTCCGTGGTGAGGGCGGGCGCGTCGCCCGCGGCGGGGCCGGGCGTCCCGGCGTCGGACGTGCCGTGCTCGCCCGCGACGGGCGTGGCGGCGGTGGTGGGGTCGGCGTCGCTGTCGACGTGCACGCGCGGTACGCGGGCGCCGACGCGCGTGACGATCTCGTAGGAGATGGTGCCCGCCGCGCGCGCCCAGTCCTCGGCGGTCGGGCCGCCGTCGCGGCCGGTGCCGAACAGCTCGACCCGGTCCCCGGCGACCTCGCGGGCCCCCGGGCCGAGGTCGACGACGACCTGGTCCATGCAGACGCGACCGGCGACGCCCAGCGTGCGCCCGCCGACCCGCAGCGGCCCGCCGGGCCGGTCCTGCGTGCCCGACGCGTGCCGCGGCACCCCGTCGGCGTACCCGACGGGCACGACGCCGACGACCGTGTCGTGCGGGGTCACGTACTGGTGCGCGTAGGAGATGCCGTGGCCGGCGGGGACGGCCTTGACGGTCGCGAGCTCGGCCTCGAACGTCATCGCGGGCACGAGCCCGAAGTCCTCGGGACCCCCGAGCTGCGGCACGGGCGACAGCCCGTACACCGCGATGCCGGGGCGCACGAGGTCGTGGTGGACCGCGGGGTCGGTGAGCGTCGCGGCCGAGTTGGCGAGGTGCCGCACCTCGACGTGCGCACCCGCGGCCTCGACGGCGCGCACCGCGTCGGCGAACACGACGGCCTGCGCGCGGACGGTGGGGTGCGCGGGCTCGTCGGCGAACGCGAGGTGCGACCAGACGCCGACGACCTCGACCGCGCCCTCCGCCTGGGCGCGCAGGGCGTCCGGCAGCAGCGCGCCGAGGTCCGCGGGCGTCAGGCCGTTGCGCCCGAGCCCCGTGTCGACCTTGAGGTGGATCCGCGCGGTCCTGCCGGCGGCGCGCGCCGCGGCGACGACCTCGTCGAGCGCCCACGCCGCGGCGACGGACACGTCCACGTCGGCCTCGACGGCCTCGCGCAGCGGTGCGCCGGGCGCGTACAGCCACGTGAGCACGCGCGCGCCGACGATCCCGGCCCGCCGCAGGGCGACGGCCTCCGGCACCTGCGCCGCGCCCAGCCACGTCGCGCCGCCCTCGACCGCGGCCTGCGCGCTCGGGACGAGCCCGTGGCCGTACGCGTCGGCCTTCACGACGGCCATGACCTGCGCCGTCGGTGCGTGCGCCGCGAGGCTGCGCACGTTGCCGCGGATCGCGGCGAGGTCGACGACGGCACGCGAGGGGAACTGGCTCACGGCGCCCAGTGTCGCACCCGCACCCACCGGCGCCCGTCGATCCGGCGACGCGGGCGACCTCTCCAGCAGACCCGGCACCGACGACCCGGGCCTCGGTACCGCGACGCGCCCCCGGGCGGTCACCAGACCCGGGTCGAGGGCGGGAGGCCGGTCAGGTCGACAGCCGGGCGCGTCGACCGGCTCAGGCCGGGCGGACCACGACGTCGGCGCGCCCCGCGGTCGCCGCGACCAGCCGCGCGTTGCGCTCGTCGGGACCGTGCGCCCACGCGTGCGCGGCGTCGGCGGGCTTGCCGAACGCCTCGTGCCGCGCGACCAGTCGGGCGAGCCGCAGGTCGTCGTCGGGTGCGACGAACCACGCCTCGTCGAGCAGCCCGGCCACGGGCGCGAAGCCGTGCGCCTCGAGCAGGAGGTAGTTCCCCTCGGTGACGACGAGCGGGACGTCGGGCGCGACCCGGATCGCCCCGGCGACCCCGTTGCGCAGGTCGCGGCGGTACTCGGGCGCGTAGACGACCTCGTCGGGGTGCGGCTCGCGCAGCCGCCGAAGCAGCGCGACGAACCCGGCGGCGTCGAACGTGTCGGGCGCCCCCTTGCGGTCCGCGAGGCCGAGGCGCTCGAGCTCGGTCTGCGCGAGGTGGAACCCGTCCATCGGCACGACGACGGCGACGTCGGGGTAGGCGGCCGCGACCTGCGCGGCGAGCGTGGACTTGCCCGCACCGGGCGCCCCGGCGATCCCCAGCACCGCGCGGCGGCCCGTGGCGAGCAGCCGTTCGACCCGCGACGCGAGGTCGCGGTCGAGCGTCGTCGCGGGGGCGGTCATGCGGCCTCCTCCGAGCGCGCCACGACGTCCCTCCCGACCGCGGCGACGACGGCGGTCACGCGGCCCGCCCGAGCAGGTCGGCGACCGTCGCGGGCAGCGCGTGCGCGACCGCGAGCGCGGTGACGGGCCCGCCGGGGTTGGCCCGGTCCGCGGCCCGTCCGTGCACGAGCGCGGCGGTCGCCGCGAGCGCGGGGGCCAGCGTGGCGTCGGCGTGCACGTCCTCGACGCGTCCCGCGAGCAGCGCCCCGAGCAGGCCCGCGAGCACGTCGCCGGCGCCCGCGGTGGCGAGCCACGGCGGCGCGTCCGACTGCGCGTAGACGACACCGTGCGACCCGACGACGACCGTCGTCGCACCCTTGAGCAGCACGGTCGCGCCGGTGCGGTCGTGCGTCTCGCGTGCCCACCGCAGCGGTTCCGCCTCGACGTCCGCCCGCTCGACGTCGACACCGCGCTGCGCGAGGAGCCGGGCGGCCTCACCCGCGTGCGGCGTCAGGACGACGTGCGCGCCGACCCGCTCGGGCAGCAGGTCGAGCGCGCCCGCGTCGACGACCGCCGCCTCGCCGCGGTGCAGCACGCCCTCGAGCGCCCGCTGGACGCGTCGCCGCTGGGCGGCGTCGTCGGGCGAGACCCCGGGCCCGAGGACCCAGGCCTGCACCCGGCCGGGTCCGACGACGACCTCCGGCCGGGCGGCGAGCACGGCGTCGCCCGCGTCGCCGACGTACCGGACCATGCCGACGCCCGCGAGCGCCGCACCCGACGCCGCGAGCACGGCCGCTCCCGGGTAGGTGCGGGTCCCCGCCACCACCCCGACCACGCCGCGCGAGTACTTGTGCGCGTCGCGCACGGGCACGGGCCACAGGGCTGCCGCGTCGTCGGTGTGGAGGGTCGCGACGTCGGGCCGCTCGGGCAGGTCCAGACCGAGGTCGACGACCTCGACGCGGCCCGTCGACGCGGCGGCGGGCGGCAGCAGCAGCCCGGGCTTGGCCCCGCCGAACGTCACCGTGACGTCGGCGTCGAGCACGGCGCCGGTGCGGGTCCCGTCGTCCACGCCGATGCCGGACGGCAGGTCGACCGCGACGACCACCGGGCCGTCCACGTCGCCGGTCGCGGCGCGGACCTCCTCGACCAGCGACGCGACCGGTCCGCGCAGGCCGCCGCGTGCCCCGATCCCCAGCACGCCGTCGAGCACGACGTCCGCGGCCAGGACCTCGTCGACCGCTCCCGCGACCGTCACCGCGGGCCACGGCCCGCCCGTCCCCGACGCGTCGTCGACGAGCCCTCGCACCCGTCCGCCGGCGGCCCGGAGCGCCGCGAGGCCGCCCTCGTGCAGCCGGTCCGCGGTCGCGACCACCCGCACGCGCGCACCGCGCCGCGCCAGGAGGGCCCCCGCGTGCAGCGCGTCGCCCCCGTTGTTCCCGGCCCCGGCGAGCACGACGACGCGCGCGCCGGCGAACCGGCCGCGACGCCGCACGACCTCGCGCACGACCGCGACGTGCAGCGCGAACGCGGCGCGCTCCATGAGCGGGACGCCCGCGTCGAGCAAGGGCTCCTCGGCGGCACGGACGGAGGCGGCGTTCCACGAGAGCAGCACGAGTCTCATCCTGGCGTGCGCGCAGGTAACGTGCCGAGCATGCGCTTCGGACTCTTCATCCCTCAGGGCTGGCGTCAGGACCTCACGGGCATCGAGCCCCGCGACCACTGGTCGGTGATGAACGGGCTCGCCCAGCACGCCGACCAGGGCGACGCCTTCGACTCGATCTGGGTGTACGACCACTTCCACGCGGTGCCCGAGCCCAACGGCGAGGCGACGCACGAGGCGTGGAGCCTCATCAACGCGTACGCGGCGACGACGTCGCGCGTGAAGCTCGGCCAGATGTGCACGTGCATGGCGTACCGCAACCCCGCCTACCTCGCGAAGGTCGCCGCGACCGCGGACGTGATCTCGGGCGGCCGCGTGCAGATGGGCATCGGCGCCGGCTGGTACGAGCACGAGTGGCGCGCGTACGGCTACGGCTTCCCCCGCGCGGGCGAGCGGCTCGCGATGCTCGACGAGGGCGTCCAGATCTTCAAGCAGCTCTGGACCAACGGGGTCGCCACCTTCGACGGGAAGCACTACCAGGTCGACGGCGCCCAGCTCGCGCCCCTCCCCCTGCAGGTCGACGGCCCGCCGCTGTGGATCGCGGGCGGTGGCGAGCAGAAGACGCTCCGCATCGCCGCCGAGCACGCGCAGTTCACCAACTTCGACGGCCACCCCGACGTCTTCACGCACAAGTCCGAGGTGCTGCGCGGCCACTGCGAGGCCATCGGCCGCCCGTTCGAGGAGATCACGCGCTCGTCGAACTTCAACGTCGTCATCGGCGAGACCGAGGCCGACGTCGACGACCGCATGGCCTGGGTCGAGGAGCACCTGTCGCTGACCGTGCCGAACAAGGCACCGGAGGTCGCCGAGGAGTTCCGCAAGGGCGTGCTCGTCGGCACCCCGGAGCAGCTCGTCGAGAAGCTCCAGGACCTCGAGAAGCTCGGCATGACCTACGCGATCACGTACTTCGCGGAGGCCGCCTACGACCGCTCGGGCATCGAGCTCTTCGAGCGCGAGGTCGTCCCCGCGCTGCGCTCCGCCTGACGCACGACGCCCGGCGCGGGCGGCTCCCGCGCGCGCCGGGCGTCAGTCGCGCTCGGCGATCACCACGGCGGACGCGATGCCCGCGTCGTGCGAGATCGACAGGTGGAACCGCGCGACGCCGAGCTCCGCGGCCCGGGCGGCGACCGTCCCGGTCACCTCGAGCACCGGCTGCGACCCGGCCGTGCGCGGCACCTGCGCGTCGTGCCAGTGCAGCCCGGGCGGGGCGCCGAGCGCCTTGGCGAGCGCCTCCTTGACGGCGAACCGCGCCGCGAGCGACGTCTCGGGCATCGCCCGCTCGGCCGGCGTGAACAGCTTGGTGCGCAGCGCGGGCACGCGGTGCAGCGTGTCGACGAACCGCGCGATGTCGACGACGTCGATGCCGACGCCGACGATCACGCGCGCCTCCCGACGCCCCGAGCCGGACCCGTCACTCGACGGTGACGGACTTCGCGAGGTTGCGCGGCTGGTCGACGTCGAGGCCCTTGGCGGTCGCGAGCTCGCACGCGAACACCTGCAGGGGCACCACGGCGAGCAGCGGCGCGAGGAGCGTCGGCGCCTGCGGCACGTAGAAGACCTCGTCGGCGTACGGGCGCACGGCCTCGTCGCCGTCCTCGGCGATCACGAGCGTGCGGGCGCCGCGCGCGCGGATCTCCTGGATGTTCGACACGACCTTGGAGTGCAGCGAGTCGCGTCCACGCGGCGACGGGACGACGACGAACACCGGCTGCCCGGGCTCGATGAGCGCGATCGGGCCGTGCTTGAGCTCACCGGCGGCGAAGCCCTCGGCATGGATGTACGCGAGCTCCTTGAGCTTGAGCGCACCCTCCATCGCGACGGGGAAGCCGACGTGCCGGCCGAGGAACAGCACCGACTGCGTGTCGGCCATCCACCGGGCGATCTCCCGGACCCGGCCGGCCCGGTCGAGGACCTGCTGGATCTTGTCGGGCATCGCACGGAGCTCGTCGAGGATCGCGGTGACCTCGTCGGCGAACTTGTTGCCGCGCAGCTGCGCGAGGTACAGCCCGAGCAGGTACGCGGCGGTGATCTGCGCGAGGAACGCCTTGGTCGACGCGACCGCGATCTCCGGGCCGGCGTGCGTGTAGAGCACCGCGTCGGACTCGCGCGGGATCGTCGAGCCGTGCGTGTTGACGATGGCGAGCACCTTGGCGCCCTGCTCGCGCGCGTGCCGGACGGCCATGAGCGTGTCCATCGTCTCGCCCGACTGCGACACCGCGACGACGAGCGTCTGCTCGTTGACGACGGGGTCCCGGTACCGGAACTCGTGCGCGAGCTCGACCTCGACGGGGATGCGGCACCAGTGCTCGATCGCGTACTTCGCGACGTGGCCCGCGTAGGCGGCGGTGCCGCACGCGATGACGACGATCTTGTCGACGGACCGCAGCACCGACTCGTCGATGCGGATCTCGTCGAGCACCAGGCGGCCGTGCGCGTCGGTGCGGCCGAGCAGCGTGTCGGCGACCGCGTGCGGCTGGTCGTGGATCTCCTTGTCCATGAAGGAGCGGAAGCCGCCCTTCTCGGCGGCCGCGGCGTCCCAGTCGACCGTGTAGCGGCGCGCGTCGGCGGGCTTGCCGTCGAAGTCGGTCACGGTGACCGCCGACGGCGTGATCGTCACGACCTGGTCCTGGCCGAGCTCGAGCGCCTCGCGGGTGTGCGCGATGAACGCCGCGACGTCGGAGCCGAGGAAGTTCTCGCCCTCGCCGAGGCCCACGACGAGCGGCGAGTCGTGCCGGGCGCCGACGACGACGTCGGGCGCGTCGGCGTGCACCGCGAGCAGCGTGAACGTGCCGTGCAGCGTGCGCGCGACCTCCGTGACCGCCTGCGTCAGGTCGCCCGTGCGGTCGTAGGCGCGCGAGACGAGGTGCGCCGCGACCTCGGTGTCGGTCTCGGACGTGAACTCGACGCCCTCGGCGAGGAGCTCGGCCTTGAGGGTCGCGAAGTTCTCGACGATGCCGTTGTGGATCAGCGCGAGACGGCCCGAGACGTGCGGGTGCGCGTTGACGTCGGTCGGGCCGCCGTGCGTCGCCCAGCGGGTGTGCCCGATCGCCGCGGTGGCCTCGGCCAGCGGGTGGGTGTCGAGCTCCTCGACGAGGTTCGCGAGCTTCCCGGCCTTCTTGGCGGTGTCGAGCTCACCGTCGGGGCTGACGAGCGCCACCCCGGCCGAGTCGTACCCGCGGTACTCCAGCCGCCGCAGACCTTCGAGCACGACGTCCAGCGGTCGGTCGCTCGCGGTCTGGGACCCGACGTAGCCCACGATTCCACACATGCCCGCGAGTCTATCGGGCGTGCGGTCGGCGACCGCCGGGAGGTGACTGCCGTCACGGCCTGCGACGGGGCGCGCGGGCGTCCCCGGTGAGCAGCGCCGTCGTCGTCCGGCACAATCGTCCCGTGCCACCGTCGCTCACCCCGGCCACGCCGTACGTCGACCTGGACCGCGACGCGTGGCGTCGGCTCTCGGCCTCGACGCCGCTGCCCCTCACCGACGCGGACGTCGACCGTCTCGCCGGCCTGGGGGACCCGATCGACCTCGCCGAGGTCGACGCGATCTACCGGCCCATCTCCCGCCTGCTCGACCTGCACATCGAGGCGACCCGCGGCCTCCACGCGGCGTCGAGCACGTTCCTGCGCGAGGACGTCGGCGGCACGCCGTTCGTGATCGGCGTCGCCGGGTCCGTCGCGGTCGGCAAGTCGACGACCGCCCGCCTGCTGCGCGAGCTCCTGGCGCGCTGGCCCGCGACGCCGCGCGTCCAGCTCGTCACGACCGACGGGTTCCTCTACCCCAACGCCGAGCTCGAGCGGCGCGGGCTCATGGACCGCAAGGGCTTCCCCGAGTCGTACGACCGGCGCGCGCTGCTGCGGTTCGTCTCCAAGGTGAAGGCGGGCCGTCCCGAGGTCCGGGCCCCCGTCTACGACCACCTGACGTACGACATCGTCCCCGGCCGCGAGATCGTCGTGAACCGCCCCGACGTGCTGGTCGTCGAAGGTCTCAACGTGCTGCAGCCCGCGCGACCGACGAGCGAGGGCACGTCCAACCTGGCGGTCAGCGACTTCTTCGACTTCTCGATCTACGTCGACGCGCGCACGACCGACATCCGCCAGTGGTACGTCGACCGGTTCCTGAGCCTCCGCTCGACCGCGTTCGCCCAGCCCGAGTCGTACTTCCACCGGTACGCGTCGCTCTCCGACGACGAGGCCGTCGAGCGCGCCGAGCACATCTGGGACACCATCAACGCGCCCAACCTGCAGCAGAACATCCTGCCGACCCGCAGCCGCGCGACGCTCGTGCTGACGAAGGGCTCCGACCACTCCGTCGAGCGCGTGCGCCTGCGCAAGCTCTGAGCGTCCGAGGCTCCGTGCGTCAGCGGCCCGACGGCGGACCCGTCGGCGTGACCCGCTCCACGGGGAACTCGGTCGTGTCCGTCTCGTGCAGAGCGTCGAGCGCGGCGAGCACGTCCGCGACCGGCGCGCCGCACGCGTCGGTCGGCCACACGGGCCGCACCGCACGCCCGAGCGCGTCGACCAGCCACAGCACCGTCGGCACCGCCCCCGACGTCTCGCACGCTCCCGACGGCTCCTGCGACGGCCGCTCGAGCGCGGCGAGCAGCGGGGCGAGATCCCCCTCGCGCCGGCTCTCCGTCACCGCCGCCCACGTGCCCGACGCGGACTTGAGCGTGCCGGACGCCGAGCACACGAGCACGCTCGACGCCGCGAAGTCCTCGGGCACCGCGCCCGGGGTCGCGGCGGGACCGGTCTCCTCGGCGGCGGCCGTCCGGTCCTCGAGCACGAGCCCGAGCTCGCGGACGACCTCCGGGTCGAGGCAGTCCGCCTGCACCGCGACCCGCGCCTCGGCCTGCCGCGTCACCGTCGGCGCGCTCGCGCACCCGCCGGCCGCGGCGATCCCGGCGACGACGAGCGCGGCCACGCCCGCGCGCACGCCGGACGACCGCCGTCCCCGTCGCCGGGACGTGCGTCTCTCGTGCGGTGCCCCTGCCATGTCTGCCCCCTGTCGCGTAGCCCCGCGGACAGCAGGCCGGGAGGCCACACGGGTCGCAGGGAGTGCCGACTGCCCTGTCGACCCGAGACGAGCGTAGGCACGCTCCGGCGCGCGCGTCGCGGTCGACACCGGATCGTTAGCAGCCGCGGTCCGATCGTGAGCAGACCGTGACCCGGGGACGTCAGGCGACGGCGTCGTCCTCGGCCACGGCGCGGCGGTGCGCCGACGTCTCGACGCTGCGCAGCGGCACCGCGGGGGCGTGCTGGACGCGGGCCCGGCGCCGCTGGGCGAGCGCCTGGTAGCGGCGCAGCAGCCAGTCGATCACCACGCCGAGCGCCACCCCGCCGACGACACCCACGACCACCGCGAGGATCGGGTTGTGCCCGAGCCACGCCGCGGCACCGATGCCGATCGCCGTCGAGTACACGCCCCACGTGAGCGCGGCGAGCGCCGCGAGCGCGCTGAACCTGCGGCGGCTGTACCCCAGCGCGCCCGCGGTCATGTTGACCGCCACCCGGCCGACCGGGATGTACCGCGCGGCGATGATGAACGACGCCCCGCGGTGCTCGAGCGCGCGCTCCGCCCAGTCGATGGTCGCCTGGGCACGGGCCGAGCGCAGGAATCGGACCTCGCGCACCTTGACCTTCGTCCCGATCTGGTACGCGATCTGGTCACCCGTGAACGCGCCGGCGGCGGCGACCAGGATCACCAGGACCAGGTTGGGCTCCCCCTGCGCCATGGCCAGCGTGGCCAGCGCGATGACGACCGACTCGCTCGGGATGGGCGGGAAGAACCCGTCGATCGTCGCGAAGAGGTACAGCACGACGAAGACCCACGGTGAGCCCACCAGGGCCAGCACCCATGCCTCCACGCGTCCTCCAGGTCGTCGGGCGCCGACCTGCGGATCGGCGTCGTGACTCCCACGGTAGGACCCGGGACAGCACCGCCGATATAGGGGACACCCCCGGATCATCCCTGAGGTCACCCCGAACGAGCCGTCGGGTGCAGACCGGTCGAGCGGCCCTCCTCCTCCGGGGGGAGGCCGGCGCGCCCCGGACCTGGCAGGGCGTCGCCGACCGGTCAGGACGCGGGGCGCTGACCCCCGACGGGGTCCCCGTCCGAGGCCGGCTCGCCGTCGTGCGTCGACCCCGACGCGTCGACGTCGTCGGTACGGGCCGCACCGGCCTCGACGTCCCCGGTGCGGCCCGCACCGCCGTCGGGGTTCGGCGCCGGTGCGCCTTCGGTGACGGGTGCGGCGTTGTCCGCCGCGTCCAGGTCGACGTCCGGGCCGGTCGCGGGGTGCGCGCCCGCTCGCGGCTCAGCCGGGGCGGGCGCGTCCTCGGACGCCCCACCGTCCGGCACGGCACCGTCGTCGGGCACCACGCCGAGGTCGAAGCCGAGCGCCCTCGCCGCGGTGGTCGGGCGCGGCTCGCTGGCCCACCGCAGCCCGAGGGCGTCGGCCGCGGCGAGCGACCGCAGCTCGGCCCGGTCGAGGTAGAGCACGCCACCGAGGTGGTCGGTCTCGTGCTGCACGATGCGCGCGGGCCAGCCGGACACGACCTCGTCGAGCGCACGGCCGCGCTCGTCGGCCCCGGTCAGGTGCACGTGCCGCGGCCGCGCGACGACGGCCTGGTACCCCACGACGCTGAGGCAGCCCTCGTAGAACGCGACACGCTCGTCGTCGACCGGCGCGTACCGGGGGTTCACGAGCACGCGGAACTCGAGCGGAGACCGCTCGCGGACCTGGCCGACGTCGCCGTCGGGCGGGCCCGCGTCCTCGATCACGGCGACCGCGACCGGCAGTCCGATCTGCGGCGCCGCGAGCCCGACACCGGGCGCGGCGTGCATGGTCGCCCGCATGACGTGCACGAGCGACTCGAGCTCGTCGTCGGCGAGCTGGCCGTCGTACGGCAGCGCCTGTGCGCGCAGCACGGGGTGGCCCGCCTGCACGATCGGGACCGTGCCGGTGCCGTGGGCGGCGTCCAGCAGCCGCAGGACGAGGTCGCGCAGCGCGACGTCCCGCTGCCGCGCGGACCCCGGGGTGCTCACAGGGCGAGCCGCGACGACACGACGTCCGCGAGCTCGCGCGCGACGCCGTCGGCCTCGGCCTGCGTCGCGGCCTCGACCATGACGCGGACGAGCGCCTCGGTGCCCGAGGGCCGCAGCAGCACGCGACCGGTGTCGCCCAGCCGCGCCTCGGCGGCACGCACGGCGTCGAGCAGCGGCTCGTCGCTCGCGGCGCGCCCCTTGTCGACGCCCGAGACGTTGACGAGCGTCTGCGGGAGCCGCTGCACGACCCCCGCGAGCTTGGCGAGCGGCTCACCGGTCTCCGCGACGCGCGCGGCGAGCTGCAGCGCGGTGAGGACGCCGTCGCCGGTCGTGGCGTGCGCGGCCATGATGATGTGGCCCGACTGCTCGCCGCCGAGCGAGTACCCGCCCGCCCGCATCGCCTCGAGCACGTAGCGGTCGCCCACCGCGGTCTCGACCGTGCGGACGCCGCGGTCACGCATCGCGAGCCGCAGACCGAGGTTGCTCATGACGGTCGTGACGAGCGTGTCGTCGGCGAGGGTGCCGGCGTCGCGCATGGCCAGCGCGAGGACGCCCATGATCTGGTCGCCGTCGACGAGGTTGCCGTCGGCGTCGACCGCGAGGCAGCGGTCCGCGTCGCCGTCGAACGCGACGCCGAGGTCGGCCTCCGACGCGACGACGGCCGCGAGCAGCTGCTCGGGGTGCGTCGAGCCGCACTTCTCGTTGATGTTGCGCCCGTCGGGCGACGCGTTGATGACGACGACGTCCGCGCCGGCCTGCCGCAGCGCCGCGGGGCCGACCTCGCTGGCCGCACCGTTCGCGCAGTCGACGGCGATGCGCAGGTTGCCGAGCGAGGGACGGATGGTCGCGACGAGGTGGTCGACGTAGTCGTCGCCCGCGCGGCCCGTGTCGAGCCGGATCCGGCCGACGTCCGCGCCGGTCGGGCGGTCCCACGCCTCGCCCATGCGCTTCTCGATGGCGCGCTCGAGGTCGTCGTCGAGCTTGTGCCCGCCGCGCGCGAGGAACTTGATGCCGTTGTCCGGCATGGGGTTGTGCGACGCGGAGAGCACGACGCCGAGGTCCACGCCGAGCTCGGCGGTGAGGTAGGCGACGGCGGGCGTCGGCAGCACGCCGACGTTGACCACGTCGACACCCGCGGAGGCCAGACCTGCAGCGACGGCGGCGGCGAGGAACTCGCCCGAGGCCCGGGAGTCGCGGCCGACGACCGCACGCGGGCGGTGCCCCTCGAACGCGCCGCTCGCGCCCAGCACGTGCGCCGCGGCGACGGACAGGTCGAGCGCGAGCTCGGCCGTCACGTCCCGGTTCGCCAGTCCTCGCACCCCGTCGGTGCCGAACAGTCGGGCCATCTCTGCACTCCCTTGTCACGCGACGTCGTCGGCGCGCCCCTGCGTCCCCGCCGTCTGTCCTGCTGTGCTCACGATCCCGCAGACACCGATGGCCCCGCTGGTCTTCCGACCGACGGGGCCATCGGGTGAGGCGCTGAGATCAGCGCTTCGAGTACTGCGGAGCCTTGCGGGCCTTCTTGAGACCGGCCTTCTTGCGCTCGACCACACGGGCGTCGCGCGTGAGGAAGCCGGCCTTCTTGAGGGCCGGGCGGTTGTGCTCGGCGTCGATCGCGTTGAGCGCACGGGCGATGCCCAGGCGCAGCGCACCGGCCTGGCCGGAGACGCCACCGCCGGTGATGCGCGCGACGACGTCGAAGCGACCCTCGACGTCCACGAGCTTCAGCGGCGAGTTGACGAGCTGCTGGTGCACCTTGTTCGGGAAGTAGTCCTCGAGCGTGCGCCCGTTGATCTTCCACTGGCCGGTGCCGGGGACCAGGCGCACGCGGGCGATGGCCTCCTTGCGGCGGCCCAGGGCCTGGCCGGGTGCGGTGATGGACTGACCGCGCCCCTGGGGGGCGGCCGTCTCGCTGGTGTAGCTGGTGGGCGTCTCGTCGCCCTCGAGGTCGATGTCGACCGTGGTCTCTGCCACTGGTGTCCTCGGTTCCTGTCTTCTCTACGCGCGGCGGCCGTCAGGCCTGCTGCGCGACCTGGGTGATCTCGAACGGCTTCGGCTGCTGGGCGGCGTGCGGGTGCTCGGCGCCGGCGTAGACCTTGAGCTTGCCGAGCTGCTTGGCAGCGAGCGAGCTCTTGGGGAGCATGCCGCGGACGGCCTTCTCGATCGCGCGCTCCGGGTGCTTCTCGAGGAGCTCGCTGTAACGCGTCGCCCGCAGACCACCCGGGTAGCCGGAGTGGCGGTAGGCGAGCTTGGTCTCGCGCTTGTTGCCGGTGAGGGCGACCTTGTCCGCGTTGATGACGATGACGAAGTCGCCGCCGTCGACGTGCGGAGCAAAGGTGGCCTTGTGCTTGCCGCGCAGCAGCGTGGCCACGTGGGTGGCCAGGCGGCCGAGGACGACATCGGTCGCGTCGATGACGTACCAGGTCCGCTCGACGTCGCCGGGCTTCGGGGTGTACGTACGCACGGGTCGTAAGCCTTCGTTCGTTGTGTCTGCATGTCACGGTCGTCGCGCGAGCGGCGCCGTGGAGGGCTGTCGGAGCATCCCTCCGGCGAGTGGGAACCGCACCGGGACGCCACCGCAGCGCTCAGGTGAGAAGTCCGGGCGCGCGACAGGGGACGCACAACAACGCACAACAGTACCTGCGGCCCGGAGGGGCGGTCAAAACAGGTGGCGTCGGATGCGCCACACCGTCCCGATCCTGGCCGTCGCACCGCGCCGGGCGGCGGTCACGACCGGTGCAGCGGGCGCGACGCGCGCAGCACGCGCTCCGTGAGGTCGTCGAGCGTCGGAGTCCGCAGCGCCCAGTGCTGCCAGAAGAGCGGCACGTCGAGCCACCGCCCGGGCGCGACGTCGACGAGCGCACCGGACGCCAGCTCGGCGGCCACCGCCTGCTCGGGCACCATCCCCCACCCGAGCCCGGCGCGCAGCAGCGCCACGAACGCCCCCTGCTCGGGCGCGTAGTGCAGCGGCAGCGCGGGCCGCGCATTCGTGACCTGCTGGACGAACGCGTGCTGGAGGCCGTCGGCGCGGTTGAACGCCACCGCGGGCACGTCGCCGAGGACGTCGGCGAGCACGCGCGGGGCCGGGTCGGGGTCGGCGAACCAGCGGTCCCGGACGTCCGGCGCCGCGAGTGCGAGGTAGCGCATCGACCCGAGCGGCCGCACGCGGCAGCCCTGCACTGCGCGACGCTCCGCGGTGACCGCCGCGGCGACGGTGCCGTCGCGCAGCAGCTGCGCGGACAGGTCCTGGTCCTCGCGCCGCAGGTCCACGAGCACGTCCCCGGGCAGGCCGACGAGGGCCGCGGGGAACCACGTCGAGAGCGAGTCGGCGTTGACGGCGACCGCGAGCCGCCGCCGGCCGCCGGGTTGCGCGCCCGCGACCGCACCGAGCTCCACGAGCGCGTCGCGGGCGAGCGCGTCGACCTGGCCCGCGAGCCGGACGAGGACCTCCCCGGCGGCGGTCGGGAGGCAGGGCCGCGAGCGCTGCACGACGACCCCGCCCACCTGCTGCTCGAGCGCCCTGATCCGCTGGCTCACGGCTGACGGCGTCACGTGCAGCGCGCGGGCGGCCGCGTCGAAGCTGCCCTCGTCGACCACCGCGGCGAGCGTGCGCAGGTGCTCGGTGTCGAATGACATGAAGTGATGCTAACGGTTCGGAAGAAACATGAACTGGTCTTCAGGACGTCGCCCGACCTACCGTCGACGCATGCTCCCCGCGGTCGTCACCGGCTTCCTCAGCGCGCTCTCGCTCATCGTCGCGATCGGCGCGCAGAACGCCTTCGTGCTGCGCCAGGGGCTGCGTCGGGAGCACGTCCTGCCCGTGGTCCTCGTGTGCGCCGGCGCCGACGCGCTGCTGGTCGCGGCGGGGATCGCCGGGCTGGGCGCGCTGGTCGGGGACCACCCCGTCGTGCTGCGCGTGATCAGGTACGCCGGGGCGGCGTTCCTGCTGGTCCTCGCGGTCGGCGCAGCCCGTCGGGTGGCGCGGCCCCAGCAGCTCGACCCCGCGAGCGACGGACCGGCCCGCCGCTCGGCCGTCCTGCTCACGTGCCTCGCGCTGACGTTCCTCAACCCGCACGTCTACCTCGACACCGTCGTGCTGCTCGGCGGGCTCGCGCAGCAGCACCCCGCCGCGGGCGGGTGGGCGTTCGGCGCCGGCGCGGTGGCCGCGAGCGTCGTGTGGTTCACCGCGCTCGGGTTCGGCGCCGGGAGGCTGCAGCCGCTGTTCGCGCGACCGCGCGCGTGGCAGGTGCTCGACGGCGTCGTCGCCGCCGTGATGGCCACGCTCGCGGTGCTGCTCGTCGTCGGCGGCTGACCTGCCCGGTCCGCCGCCGCGCTTCCGCGGGCGACCAGCCGGCGGCCGGGCCCTACGCGTCCGTGCGCGGCGTCTGACGCCGGCTCGGCAGGAGCGCCTGCAGGTCCGCGACGGGCACGACGCCCGCGTGCCGCCCGCGCCGGGCGCGCGCCCGGTCGACGAGCGTGCCGAGCGCCTCGTGCAGCGCCGCGCGCTGCGCCTCCGCGACACGGTGCCGCTCGTCGGCCAGCAGGTGGTCGCTGAAGTCGCAGCGGTCGTGGGACAGGTCACCGAGCTGACGCATGAGGACGCCCGACGCGAGCGCGATGCGCTGCAGCGCCTGCGCGCACCGCTCGAGCTCCTCCTGGTCGTCGGTGTCGGTCAGCTGGACGTGCGACAGCCACTCGGCCAGCGTGCCGAGCGCCGCGGCGTCGTCGACGCGCGCAGGGCGGTGGACCCACGGGACGGTGGTGTTCGACATGGCGTCATTGTGCGCCGCACGCGACGGCGTGGGCGGGTGAGAAACGTCGACATGCAGGACGTGCGTCCCAGGTCGTACGGCAACCGGGTGACAGCCGCTGGGCCTTCTGGTGGACGCCTGTCCAGGGAAGCGCTCGCCCGCGCCGGTCGCAGGGATCGGTCGCGGGTCGACGCGGTGATCGCCGCCGGAGGCGTCCGTGTCGACGCGCCCGAGCCAGCGTGCCCCCGTCAGCGAGCCCGCTCGACCCGCGCCGCGTCCCACACCGGCTCGGGCGTCTCGACGACCGACCCGTCGGCCGCGAACACGAGGAACCGGTCGAACGTCCGGGTGAACCACCGGTCGTGCGTGACCGCGAGCACCGTGCCCTCGAACGCCGCGAGCCCGGTCTCGAGCGCCTCCGCGGAGTGCAGGTCGAGGTTGTCCGTCGGCTCGTCGAGCAGCAGCAGCGTCGCACCTCCCAGCTCGAGGAGCAGGATCTGGAGCCGCGCCTGCTGACCGCCGGACAGCGTCTCGTACGCCTGCTCGGCCTGGTCGACGAGCTCGTACCGGTCGAGCGCACGGCTCGCCTGCTCGCGCCCGAGCCCCGCCCGGTGGGCGTCACCCCGGTGCAGGATCTCGAGCAGCGTCCGACCCACCAGCTCCGGGTGCGCGTGGTTCTGGGCGAACCACCCCGGCCGCACGCGGGACCCCAGGACGACCGACCCGGTGTGCCGCACGGGCGCGACCGCCGTCTCCCCCGCGGGCTCGTGCTCGGGGCCCGGGTCCGAGCCACCGGCCGCGAGCAGCCGCAGGAAGTGCGACTTGCCCGACCCGTTCGACCCGAGGACCGCGACGCGCTCGCCGAACCACACCTCGAGGTCGAACGGCTTCATCAGGCCCGTGAGCTCGAGGCTCGTCGCGACCACCGCACGCTTGGCCGTCCGACCGCCGCGCAGGCGCACGCGCACCGACTGCTCGCGCACCTTCACCATCGGCGGACCGGCCTCCTCGAACTTGCGCAGCCGCGTCTGCGCCGCCTGGTACCGCGACGCGAGCCCGTCGTTGAACGCCGCCTTCGTCTTGAGCGTGAGCACCAGCTCCCGCAGCTTCGCGTGCTCCTCCTCCCAGCGCCGCATGAGCTCCTCGAGCCGCGAGCGCCGGTCCTCGCGCGCCTGGTGGTACGTCGAGAACCCGCCTCCGTGCACCCACACCGACGCCCCGACGGCGGTCGGCTCGAGCGTCGCGACGTGGGTCGCCACCCGCGACAGCAGCTCGCGGTCGTGGCTCACCAGCAGCACCGACTTCGGCGACGTCACCAGCCGGTCCTCGAGCCAGCGCTTGGTCGGCACGTCGAGCGCGTTGTCCGGCTCGTCGAGCAGCAGCACCTCGTCGGGACCGCGCAGCAGCGCCTCCAGCACCAGGCGCTTCTGCTCGCCGCCCGACAGCGTCCGCACATCCCGGTGCTGCGCCCGCTCGAACGGCACCGACAGGACCGCGTCCGTGACGCGGTCCCAGCCCGCCTCGGCCTCGTACCCGCCGACGTCCGCCCAGTCCACGAGGGCCTGCGCGTACCGCATCTGCGCAGGCTCGTCGTCGACCTCCATGATCCCGAGCTCCGCCGCGGACAGCTCGACCGCCGCGTCCCGCACCGCAGCCGGCGCGAGCGACGCGAGCAGGTCACGCACCGAGCGGTCGTCGTCGATCCTCCCGACGTCCTGGCGCATCACGCCCAGACCGCCGCTGCGCTGCACCGACCCCGCGTGCGGCTGCTCGTCACCGGCGACGATCCGCAGCAGCGTCGACTTGCCGACCCCGTTCGGGCCGACGAGCGCGACGCGCGCACCCTCCCCCACCCGGAACGTCACGTCGTCGAGGAGCGGCCGGCCGTCCGGCAGGACGTAGCCGATGCCGCCGATGTCGAGATGACCCATGCCGCACAGTCTGACCGGCCCGTGCGCCCTGGCCGAACCTCATTGCCCCGCCGTCCCCTGGCGGAGCGTCGCGGCCGGTGCGAGGGTCGGAGCATGAGCGACGAGACACCTGCCACCCGGACCGATGCCGCACTCGGCAGCGAGGGCGACACCGACCAGCTCCCCGGCGAGGACACCCTCGTCGAGCGGGGCGTCGACGACCACCTCGACGAGGGCTACACGCCCCCCGAGCGCGACCGCCCCCGCACGACCCACTACGGGGAGACGCACTGGGAGGAGGAGCACCGCGAGACCATCGACCAGCGGATCGAGCAGGAGGAGCCCGAGGTCTGGGAGCAGCGCCCGCGCGTCACCGGCGACCGTGAGGAGCTCCGTGCCGGCCGTCTGGTGGCGGACGACGACGCCGTCGAGTCCGGCGTGAACGACACCTTCGCGGTCGACGCAGGCGTCTCGGGCGGCGCCGCGAGCGCCGAGGAGGCCGCCGTCCACCTCATCGAGGAGGAGTACGTCGACGACCGCTACTACCAGGACGGCGAGGACGAGCGTCCCTGACGTCCGCCCGCGCGACCGACCGGCGGAGCCTCAGCAGCACCCCGGGGTCGCGTCGACGTCGTGCGCCTCGCGGCGTGCGCGGGTCTGCACCGCGCGCGCCGCGAGCGCGTCGTCCGCGGGGTAGCCGACCTCCTCGAGCGTGAGACCGTGCGCCGCGACGACGGCCGCACCCGCGTCCCGACGACGGCCGGCCAGCAGCTCCGCGGCCCACCCCACCGGGCGGCGCCCCTCCCCGACGGCGACGCACGCGCCGACGAGCGCCCGCACCATCGAGTGGCAGAACGCGTCCGCCTGCACCGTCGCCACCACCAGCCCCGCGTCGGCGGCCCCGGCCGGGCCGCGCGACCACGAGAACCGCTCCAGCGTGCGGATCGTCGTCGCCCCCTCGCGCGGCTTGCAGTACGCCGCGAAGTCGTGCCGCCCCAGCAGCGAGGCCGCGGCCGCGTCCATCGCCGCCACGTCCAACGGCCGGCGGTGCCACAGCACGTGCGCGCGGCTCAGCGGGTCACGCGCGGCGCTGTCGTCGCAGATCCGGTACGCGTAGCGCCGTCGCAGCGCGGAGAACCGGGCGTCGAAGCCCTCGGGGGCCCGCGTCACACGGTGGACGACGACGTCCGCCGGCAGCACGCCCGCCAGACGCGACACGAGCGCCGCCTCCGCGGTCGGGGCCGAGCGGCCCCGGGCCGCCTCCAGCACCTCGGGGGCGACGTCGACGTGCGCGACCTGACCCCGCGCGTGCACCCCCGCGTCCGTCCGGCCCGCGACGGTCACGTGCGGTGCCGGGACGCCGTGCGCCGCGGTGCGCAGCACCACCGCGAGCGCGTCCTCGAGCACGCCCTGCACCGTGCGCAGCGCCGGCTGCCGCGCCCACCCGCTGAACGCCGTGCCGTCGTACGCGAGGTCGAGCCGCAGCCGCGTCGCGCCCGCCGCCCCGTCGCGCGCCGTGCCGACCGGCCCGGCCGGCCTGGACGGAATGGACGGAATGGGCGGCGACGGTGCGGCCGCCGTCGGCGTGCCGCCCAGCTCGCTGCGGGCGTCGCTGGGTTCGCCGGGCGGCGCGTCGGTCGGCTCGGTGGGCGGGACGGTCACGAGGGACCACGGTAGTGCGGCGGCCGCCCGGGGCCCGCGCGCACGAGCCCCGCACGGCACCGTCCGACGTCCGCCAGCGGCTCGTCCTCGCGGCGAGGCCCAGCGGCTCGTCCTCGCGACGCCGCACCGTCCGACGTCCGCCAGCGGCTCGTCCTCGCGGCGACGCCGCACCGTCCGACGTCCGCCAGCGGCTCGTCCTCGTGACGAGGGATAGCGTGGCGACGTGCCGACGACGCCCGCCCACCCCTTCACCCTCGCGGTCGACTGCGGCGGCGGCGGGATCAAGGCGTCCGTGCTCGACGCCGCCGGCACGCTCCACGCCCCCGCCGTGCGCGTCCCCACCCCGTACCCGCTCTCCCCGTCGCGCCTCGTCGACACCATCGCCGCGATCGGCGCGGACCTGCCCGCCGCCGACCGCGCCACGGTCGGCATGCCGGGCATGATCCGCCACGGCGTCGTCGTGGCGACCCCGCACTACGTCACACGCGCCGGTCCCCGCACCGCGGTCGACCCCGCGCTGGTCGACGCGTGGACCGGGTGCGACATCCGGGCGGCGCTCCAGCAGCGCCTCGGCGTCCCGACGCTCGTCCTCAACGACGCCGAGGTCCACGGCGCGGGCGTGGTCTCCGGTACGGGCGTCGAGCTCGTCCTCACGCTCGGCACGGGCCTGGGCTCCGCGCTGTTCGACGGAGGTGTCCTCGCGCCGCACCTCGAGCTGTCGCACGCGCCCGTCCGCTGGGGCACGACGTACGACGCGTACGTCGGGCAGGTCGAGCGGACCCGGCTCGGCGACGGCCTGTGGTCGCGGCGCGTGCGACGCGTCGTCGAGGGTCTGCGGCCGGTGTTCCTCTGGGACCGCCTCTACCTCGGCGGCGGCAACGCCCGGCAGGTCACGCCGCAGGTGCTCGAACGGCTCGGTGACGACGTCGTCGTCGTGCCGAACCAGGCGGGGATCGTCGGGGGCGTCCGCGCCTGGACGCTCCACGCCTGAGCCGTACCGTCACCGACGTCACGACGCGGCCCGGCGGACACCCACGTCGGGCGAGACGGCCGCGGCTGCCACGCGCGACGCGTCGGTCCCGTCGACCTCGTCGAGCGCCTCGAGGACGACGCGCGTGAACCGCTCGGGTGCGACCAGGCTCACGAGGTGCGTCGCCCCGGGGACGACGACGAGCCGTCCGTGCCGGCACGCACGCAGGAACGCACGCTCGTCACCGCGGAAGTGGTCGTACCGCCCGTTGACGAGCCACACCGGCGCCTCGATCGTCGCCAGGTCGTCGAGCGGCGCAGCGGTGGCGACCTGCCGCAGGACGTCCTCGGTGACCAGCAGCGCGAACCCGCCGGCCCCCACGTCCACCGCCCCCGGGGCAGGCAGGAAGCGGCGCACCATGAACGCGTTGAGCCGCTCACCGTGGTCCGGCAGCAGCACGATCCCCCGCGCGGCGAGCGACCACCCCTCGACGAGCGGCCGGAGCGGGCGGGTCGAGCACGACGCCGCGACGAGCCCGGCGACCTGCTCGGGGTGGCGTGCCGCGTGCGCGATCGCCACGTAGCCACCGAGCGACAGCCCGACGACGAGCGCGCGCCCGCCGACGTCGTCGACGGCCTGACGGACCGTCGCGACCGCACCGTCGAACGTGAACGGCTCGCCCACGCGCGCACCGTGCCCCGGGAGGTCGACGGCGTGCGCCGTCCTGCCCGCGCGCTCGAGCGCCTCGACCTGCGCGCGCCACATCGTGCGCGACGTCCGCAGCCCGTGCACCAGGACGACCGGCAGCCCCATGCCACGACCCTACGGCGGACGCCCGGCTCTGCCACTGCGGATCACGGCGACGCCGCGCGACGCCCGGACGCGCGAGGGCGCGGCCTCCACGCGGAGGGCGGCCAGGACGCACGAGAGGCCCGGAACCAGCGCGGTTCCGGGCCTCTCGTCGGTGCTGCGGGAGGGTCAGGCCTTCTCGGCGTCGCCCTCGGTCGCCGCGGTGGTGTCCTCGGCCGGAGCCTCGGTCGCCTCGGCGTCGGTGGTCTCCTCGACCTCGGCGGCGGGGGCCTCGTCGGCCTTCTTCTCCGCCTTCGGCGCGGCCTTCGCGGTGGCCTTCGTGGCCTCCTTGACGACGGCCTGCTTCGGCGACAGCGGCTCGAGCACGAGCTCGATCACGGCCATGGGCGCGTTGTCGCCCTTGCGCGGGCCGATCTTCGTGATGCGCGTGTAGCCACCCTGACGCTCGGCGACGGCCGGCGCGATCTCGGTGAACAGGGTGTGCACGACACCCTTGTCCTTGACGACGGTCAGGACACGGCGGCGGGCGTGCAGGTCGCCGCGCTTCGCGAACGTGATGAGGCGCTCGGCGAGCGGGCGCAGACGCTTGGCCTTGGCCTCGGTCGTCGTGATCCGCTTGTGCTCGAACAGCTGCGTCGCGAGGTTCGCGAGGATCAGACGCTCGTGCGCCGGTCCGCCACCGAGCCGGGGACCCTTGGTGGGCGTGGGCATGATCTACTCCTTGAGTTCCAGTGATCGGCGACGCGCACCGGACCGTTCAGGCCCGGCGCGCGTTCCCCGGCGTCAGTACTGCTCGTCCTCGACGAAGTCGCCCTCGTCGTCGCCGTAGAAGGCCGACGCGGACGGGTCGAAGTCGAGCGGGCTGTCCTTGAGCGTCAGGCCGAGCTCGGCCAGCTTCTCCTTGACCTCGGTGATGGACTTCGCACCGAAGTTGCGGATGTCCAGGAGGTCGGCCTCGCTGCGCGCCACGAGCTCACCCACGGAGTGGATGCCCTCACGCTTGAGGCAGTTGTACGAGCGGATCGTCAGCTGCAGGTCCTCGATCGGCAGCGCGAGGTCCGCGGCGAGCGCGGCGTCGGTCGGCGACGGGCCGATCTCGATGCCCTCCGCCTCGACGTTGAGCTCACGCGCCAGGCCGAACAGCTCGACCAGCGTCTTGCCGGCGGACGCGAGCGCGTCGCGCGGGCTGATCGCGGCCTTGGTCTCGACGTCGACGACGAGCTTGTCGAAGTCGGTCCGCTGCTCGACACGCGTCGCCTCGACCTTGTAGGTCACCTTGAGGACGGGCGAGTAGATCGAGTCGACCGGGATCCGGCCGATCTCCGCGTCGAACGACTTGTTCTGGGCGGCGGAGACGTAGCCGCGGCCGCGCTCGACCGTGAGCTCGATCTCCAGCTTGCCCTTGTCGTTCAGCGTCGCCAGGTGCAGGTCGGGGTTGTGCACCTCGACCCCGGCCGGCGGAACGATGTCCGCGGCGGTGACGACACCCGACCCCTGCTTGCGCAGGTACATCACGACCGGCTCGTCGTTCTCCGACGAGACGACCAGGTTCTTGATGTTGAGGATGATCTCGGTGACGTCCTCCTTGACACCCGGCACGGTGGAGAACTCGTGCAGCACGCCGTCGATCCGGATGGAGGTGACGGCGGCACCGGGGATGGAGGACAGCAGCGTCCGGCGCAGCGAGTTGCCGAGCGTGTAGCCGAAGCCGGGCTCGAGCGGCTCGATGGAGAACCGCGAACGGTTCTCCGAGATGACCTCTTCGGTCAGGGTGGGGCGCTGTGCGATGAGCACGGTGGGTTTCCTCTCAGCGGGCGTCCGCCATATGACGCTCCGCAGTACTGCGTGACGGCCATGCCTCGGTCCGCATGACCGGTCGGACGAGTCACGCCGTGGCCGGTGCGTCGACGACGCGAGCACCGGCCACGGCCGAGCCGAGGGTCAGACGCGGCGGCGCTTCGGCGGGCGGCAGCCGTTGTGCGCCTGGGGCGTCACGTCCTGGATCGAGCCGACCTCGAGGCCCGTCGCCTGGAGCGAGCGGATCGCGGTCTCACGGCCCGAGCCCGGGCCCTTGACGAAGACGTCGACCTTGCGCATGCCGTGCTCCTGGGCACGACGCGCGGCGGCCTCGGCGGCGAGCTGCGCGGCGAAGGGCGTCGACTTGCGCGAGCCCTTGAAGCCGACCTGGCCGGAGGACGCCCACGCGATCACGGCGCCGGACGGGTCCGTGATGGAGACGATCGTGTTGTTGAACGTGCTCTTGATGTGCGCCTGGCCGTGGGAGACGTTCTTCTTCTCCTTGCGGCGCGGCTTGCGCACGGAACTGCGGGTCTTGGGAGGCATCTGCTTCTTCTCTCGTGGTCGTCAGGCTGCGTGTGCCGACGTCCCGGGACCTCTCGCCGTGCGGCGCGGTCCTCGCGGGACGTGCGGGTTACTTGCGCCCGGCCTTCTTCTTGCCGGCGACGGTGCGCTTCGGGCCCTTGCGGGTACGCGCGTTGGTCTTCGTGCGCTGACCGCGCACGGGAAGGCCACGGCGGTGGCGGAGGCCCTCGTAGCAGCCGATCTCGACCTTGCGGCGGATGTCCGCGGCGACCTCACGGCGGAGGTCACCCTCGAGCTTGAAGTTGCCCTCGAGGTAGTCACGCAGCGCGACGAGCTCGGTGTCCCCGAGGTCCTTCACGCGGACGTCGGGGCTGATGCCCGTGGCGGCGAGGGTCTGCTGGGCGCGCGTGCGACCGACCCCGTAGATGTAGGTGAGCGCGATCTCCAGCCGCTTCTCGCGGGGGAGGTCGACGCCGATGAGACGTGCCATGTGCCTGGTGGCTCCTGAACTGCGTCGGAGGTCTTCCGCACCGCCTTCCCGCGTGCTGCGGGCCCCGGCCTCCGACCGAGGGTTCGCCGGTCCGGACCGGGCTGCTGCCCGGCACCGTCCGGAGTGGCGGTGCGCTTGCCGGCCCCTGCCCCGGGGCCGATGGTCCCGTGCGGGACCGGTCGTGCTGCTCGACGTGCACCGCGGGACGGACCCGTGGCGCACCGTCAGGGCGTCAGCCCTGGCGCTGCTTGTGGCGCAGGTTCTCGCAGATCACCTGGACGCGACCGTGCCGGCGGATCACCTTGCACTTGTCGCAGATCTTCTTGACGCTGGGCTTGACCTTCATCGCGTTGATT
Organism: Cellulomonas sp. H30R-01; assembly: GCF_010119915.1. Taxonomy (NCBI): domain Bacteria; kingdom Bacillati; phylum Actinomycetota; class Actinomycetes; order Micrococcales; family Cellulomonadaceae; genus Cellulomonas; species Cellulomonas sp. H30R-01. Next base: position 2,531,624 of record NZ_CP048210.1, read on the forward strand.
CCTCCGCCGCCGCTGACCCACGGGCTCCCCCGGGGGCGTGACGGCGTGTTCGAGTGGTGGTTACTTGTAGCGGTAGACGATCCGACCGCGGGACAGGTCGTACGGGCTCAGCTCGACGACCACCCGGTCCTCGGGGAGGATCCGGATGTAGTGCTGACGCATCTTGCCCGAGATGTGGGCGAGCACCTTGTGGCCGTTCGTGAGCTCCACGCGGAACATCGCGTTCGGCAGAGCCTCCACGACGCTGCCCTCGATCTCGATGACACCGTCCTTCTTCGCCATGTCCTCCGCTAACTGTCGGTCCTGGTCTTGATCAGCCCACGTCGGCCGTGGCCCCCGCGCGTGCGGGAGCGGGACCGGCGTTCGTGGAGAGTGCGAAGGCCCGGACCGCACCGAGGCCTGCCCGCGTCGAGGACGACGGGCCGACCGTGGCGCGACGGCTGTCAGGAGCCCCACGATCGCGGGACGACTGTCAGCCAACTGGGCGCACACACCCAACGGACTATGTTACGGCATCCGCCTCACAGGACGAAACCGCCGGACCTGCGCCCCCTCCTGTCACGGGGACGTCGCCAGGTCCGGCGGTCTCGTCACGGGCCGTCATTGGCCCGGGTCGTGCTCGGTCAGGCGTCCGAACCGCTCGGACGACGACGGTGGCGCAGCGCCAGCAGCACACCGCCGGCGGCGACCAGCACACCGGCGCCGACGGCGAGCGGCAGCGCCGTGGAGCCGGTCGTGGCGAGCGCACCGGCCGCGAGCACCTCGGAGCGGACGGTGGGCGTCGGCGTCGACGACGGGGCGGCCGCGAGGACCTCCGACGTGGGCGACGGGGTCACCACGGGCGTCGCGACCGGCGTGGGCGTCGCGCTCGGCGTGGGCGTGACGTCGTCGTCCACGACGTCCGTCGGGACCGGCGTCGGCGTGGGCGCCTCGGGCGTCACGCTCGGCGTCGCCGACGGGGTCGGGGTGACGGTCGGCGTCGGCGTCGCGCTCTGCGTCGGCACCGGGTACGTCGGCGCGCAGGCCGGGACGGCACCCACCTGCTCCTCGAGGTCCCAGTGGTCCGCGGCGAACAGCGGCCCGCCCTGGTTGACCCACTTCAGGACGCCGTCGGGGTAGTGCGGCGCGTCGGAGTCCGTGAAGACCTGGGGACCGCCGTAGGCAGCGTCCTCCTGCACGCCCCAGCCGGGCCCGCAGACCTCGAACGGCACCGCGTCCTTGATCTGGTCCCACGTGATGTTGCGCCACTGGGCACCGTCCCACGTCGCGACCAGGTACTGCTGCGTCGAGTTCTCCCACGAGGCGGGCGCCTTGGCGTCCTTCTTCAGGTAGACGTACGCGGCCGTCGTGGTCTGGCCGCCGCGCGTCGGCTTCGGCTGGGCCGACTGCATCGGCGTCGGGGTCGTCGGCGTGGTCGAGCTGGGCTTCGGCTTCGGCTTCGTCCACGTGTCACCGCGGTGCGAGCCGCCGTGCCCCCCGTGGCCCGAACCACCGGTCGCCGCAGCCGGTGACGCGACGAGCACGCCCGCCGCGAGGACGGACGTCCCGACGACGGCGGCGCGCCGCGCGTGGGACCGGAGGGACGGACGACTGCTGCGCTGCATAGGGACCAACCCATCGTGTGCGGCAGGCATGACGAGGGGGCACACGCCTGCGTGTCCGACGGACCGCACGCGAGCACCCCGCCGCGGGCGTGCGACGAGGTGCGGGAGCGGTCCTGGCGGGAGGACGATCCCGCCGCGCGGCACACTATCCGACAAACCGGACGCCGTGGGGCTGTTTGCCCAGGTCGGGCGCATTCGGACGGGAAACTGGACACGTGTTCACCCGATCGTGTGGTAGCGCTTCCCGCACGCGAGGGACGGCGGTGCGCCACGGGCGAGCTCGCGTGTCGACCGGCTCGGCTCGGCGGAGCGGATCGACGCGCCGACGAGGTCGGTACCGCGACGTCGATCAGCGCGCCGACCAGGCGGCACCGCGACATCGATCAGCGCGCCCACCCGGCGGCACCACGACATCGATCAGCGCGCCGACCAGGCGGCACCGCGAACGTGGATCAGCGCGTCGACGCGGTCGGCGGCGACGTCGCCCGCGGGCCTGACCCGGTCCACGACGCCTACCGCGCGCCGTTCGCGCTGCCCGTCAGCAGGTTCGCGACCTCCACCGCCCTCACGGTCGGGTCAGACCAGCGGGGCGACCTCGACACCGAGCGTGCCGAGCTCGGCCGCTCCCCCGTCGTGTGCGGTCAGCACCCAGATCCCGTCCTCGAGGACGGCGACGCTGTGCTCCCAGTGCGACGCGCGCGACCCGTCGACGGTCACGACGGTCCAGTCGTCGTCGAGCACCTGGGTGAAGCGCTGCCCGCGGACGACCATCGGCTCGATCGCGACGCACAGGCCCGGCTTCACGCGCGGGCCGCGGTCGCGCGCCCGGTAGTTGAGGACGTCGGGCGGCTGGTGCATCGCGGACCCGATGCCGTGACCGACGTACTCCTCGACGACCCCGTACCGACGCCCGTCGTTCAGACCGGCCTCGGCGGCCGCGTCCACGACGTCCTCGACGGCCTCACCGACAGCGCCGAGCCGCTCGGCCGACGCGAGCGCGGCGATCCCGGCCCACATGGCCTGCCGTGTCGTCTCCGCGAGGTCGGCGTCGGCCTTCTCGCCGCCGTCGAGCACGACGGTGATGGCCGAGTCGCCGTGCCAGCCGTCGACGACGGCGCCGCAGTCGACGGACACGACGTCACCGGGCTCGAGCACGCGCGCGCCGGGGATGCCGTGCACGACCTCGTCGTTGACGGACACGCAGAGGGTCGCGGGGTACCCGTGGTACCCGAGGAAGGACGGGGTCGCGCCGGCGTCGGCGATGACCGCGGCGGCGACGGCGTCGAGCTCGGCCGTCGTCACCCCGGGGGCGACTCGCTCCCGGACCGCCGAGAGGGCGTCGGCGACGACCAGGCCGGCACGTCGCATGACGCGCACCTGGTCGGGGGTCTTGTACTCGATGCGCTCACGGCCGAACACGGGCACCACCTACGAGGGCCCGCGTCAGCGGGCGAGCGAGCCGATCGCGGCGACGAGCCGCTCGGTGACCTCGTCGACCTCGCCGATCCCGTCGACCTGCACGAGCAGACCGCGGTCGGCGTAGACGGCCGAGATCGGGGCGGTCTGCTCGGCGTACACGTCGAGCCGGTGTCGGATGACGTCCTCGGTGTCGTCCTCACGGCCCTCGATCTCGGCGCGCTTGAGCAGACGGCCCACGACGACGTCGGGGTCCGCGGTGATCTCGACCGCGAGGTCAACCGCACGGTCGCCGAGGATCTCGTCGAGCGCCGCGACCTGGGCCACGTTGCGCGGGTATCCGTCCAGCAGGAAACCCTCGGCGACGTCGTCCTGCGCGAGCCGGTCCCGCACGAGGTCGTTCGTCAGCTCGTCCGGGACCAGCGCGCCGGACGCGGTGATCGCCTGGACCTTCTGGCCGAGCTCGGTGCCGCCCTTGATGTTGGCGCGGAAGATGTCGCCGGTCGAGATCGCGGGGACGCCGAGACGCTCGGCGAGCCGGGCCGCCTGGGTGCCCTTGCCCGCTCCGGGCGGGCCGAGGAGGACGAGACGTGCGCTCACCGCAGGAACCCTTCGTAGTGCCGCTGCTGGAGCTGCGACTCGATCTGCTTGACGGTCTCCAGCCCCACACCGACGACGATGAGGATCGACGAGCCGCCGAACGGGATGTTCGTGCTGACGTCGAGGGCGATGAAGACGATGGTCGGGATCAGCGCGACGAGGGCGAGGTAGATCGAGCCCGGAGCCGTGATCCGCGTGATGACGTAGTCGAGGTACTCGGCCGTGGGGCGACCGGCGCGGATGCCGGGGATGAATCCGCCGTACTTCTTCATGTTGTCCGCGACCTCGTCCGGGTTGAACGTGATCGCCGTGTAGAAGTAGCAGAAGAAGATGATGAGGAGCACGTAGATCGCGATGTGCCACGGCGACGCCGGGTCCGCGATGTAGCGCGAGACCCACTGGACCCAGCCCGCGGTCGGGTCGCCGAACTGGGCGATGAGGCCCGGGACGGCGAGGAGCGACGACGCGAAGATCACCGGGATGACGCCGGCCATGTTGATCTTGATCGGGATGTAGGTGCTCGAGCCGCCGTACATGCGGCGGCCGACCATGCGCTTGGCGTACTGCACCGGGATGCGGCGCTGCGACTGCTCGACGAAGACGACGAGCGCGATGACGAGCACGACGACGGCGAGGACCGCGACGAACTTCGCGCCACCGCCGGCGCCCCCGGCGATCGACCACATCGCGCCGGGGAAGCTCGCGGCGATCGACGTGAAGATGAGGAGCGACATGCCGTTGCCGACGCCGCGCTCGGTGATGAGCTCGCCGAGCCACATGATGAGGCCGGTGCCCGCGGTCATCGTGATGACCATGATGAGCAGCGTCACCCAGCTGTCGTTCGGGATGACGTCGACGGTGCAGCCCTGGAAGAGCTGGCCGCTGCGCGCGATCGTGATGATCGTCGTCGACTGGAGGACCGCCAGGGCGATCGTCAGGTACCGGGTGTACTGCGTGAGCTTCGCGGTGCCGGACTGGCCCTCGCGGTGCAGCTCCTCGAACTTGGGGATCACCACGCGCAGCAGCTGGATGATGATGCTCGCCGTGATGTACGGCATGATCCCCAGCGCGAACACGGAGAGCTGCAGGAGCGCTCCCCCGCTGAACAGGTTCACGATCCCGATCAGGTCGTTCGCGCCCTGCGTCTGGTCGATGCAGACCTGCACGTTGGGATAGCTGACGCCCGGGGTCGGCAGGAACGAGCCGATCCGGAAGACGACCATGATCCCGATCGTGAAGAGCAGCTTGCGCCGCAGGTCGGGCGTCCTGAACGCCCGGACGAATGCGCTGAGCACCTGGTCCTCCTGGGCCGCCGATCGGCGGCGTCTCGTGCGACCCGGCTGTCCCGGACCGCGAACCCCGCCACGACGCGGGGCAACGAGGCACCCTAACGGATGCCCGACGACAAACGGAACGAGGCCGGTGGGAATTGAGATCCCACCGGCCTCGTCCGGCGATCAGTCCTGCGCGACGGAGCCGCCGGCAGCCACGATCTTCTCCTTGGCGGACGCCGAGTAGGCGTCCACGGCCACGGAGACCTTGACCGTGAGCTCGCCGGTGCCGAGCACCTTGACGGGCTGGCCCTTGCGGACCGCGCCCTTCGCGACCAGGTCGGCGACCGTCACGTCGCCACCGTCCGGGTAGAGCGCCGAGAGCTTGTCCAGGTTGACGACCTGGTACTCGACGCGGAACGGGTTCTTGAAGCCACGCAGCTTCGGCAGACGCATGTGCATCGGCATCTGCCCGCCCTCGAAGGCGGCCGGGACCTGGTACCGGGCCTTGGTGCCCTTGGTACCACGACCGGCCGTCTTGCCCTTGGACGCCTCACCACGACCCACGCGGGTCTTGGCGGTCTTGGCACCCGGGGCCGGACGCAGGTGGTGCACCTTGAGGGTGCCACCGGCGCCGGGCTGGGCGGCGGCCTCGGCCGCCTTGCGGGCGGCCTCCGTCGGCGCAGCCTTCTCGGCCTTCGCCGGAGCGGCGGCCTTCTTGGCCGGGGCCTTCTTCTCGGCAGCCGGCTTCTCCGCAGCGGCGGAAGCGGTCTCGGCCTTCTCGGCCTTCGCCTTCGTCGTCTTCTTCGGAGCCTCGGCAGCCGCGTCGGCGGCCTTCTTGGCGGGAGCCTTCTTGGCGGCGGCCTTGGGGGCCGTCACCTCCTCGGTCTCCTTCTTCTCGTCAGCCATGCTCACTCCACCTCTTCGACCGCGACGAGGTGCCGCACGGTCTGGACCATGCCGCGGATCTCAGGGCGGTCCTCCTTGACGACGACGTCGCCGATCCGCTTGAGGCCCAGGGTGCGCAGCGTGTCGCGCTGGTTCTGCTTGCCACCGATGCCCGACTTCTTCTGGGTCACCTTGAGACGAGCCATCACGCACCCACCTTCTCCGCGGCGGCCGCACGGCCCTCGGCCTGGGCCCGCAGGAGGGCGGCCGGGACGACGTGCTCGACCGGCAGACCACGGCGCGCGGCCACGGCCTCCGGCTGCTCGAGGCCACGGAGGGCCGCGACGGTCGCGTGGACGATGTTGATCGCGTTCGACGAGCCGAGCGACTTGCTCAGGACGTCGTGGATGCCGGCGCACTCCAGGACGGCGCGCACGGGACCACCGGCGATCACACCGGTACCCGGCGACGCCGGACGCAGGAACACGACACCGGCGGCGGCCTCACCCGTGATGGGGTGCGGGATGGTGCCCTGGATGCGGGGGACGCGGAAGAAGTTCTTCTTCGCCTCCTCGACACCCTTGGCGATCGCCGCGGGCACCTCCTTGGCCTTGCCGTAGCCGACGCCGACGGTGCCGTCACCGTCGCCCACCACGACGAGCGCGGTGAAGCTGAAGCGGCGGCCACCCTTGACGACCTTGGCGACGCGGTTGATCGTCACGACGCGCTCGACGAACTGGCTCTTCTCGGCGGCGTCCTGACGACGCCCACCGTCACGACGGCCGCCGTCGCGGCGGTCGCCGCCGGTGCCGCCCTGGGCACCGGTGTTGCTGCGTGCAGGAGCAGCCATCAGTGAGTCCTCTTCTTCCCGGTGTACGTCGTCACAGCTTCAGACCACCCTCGCGGGCACCGTCGGCGACCGCGGCCACCCGGCCGTGGTACTTGTTGCCGCCGCGGTCGAAGACGACCGCGTCGATGCCCTTGGCCTTCGCGCGCTCGGCGACGAGCTCGCCGACCTTGCGGGCCTTGGCGGACTTGTCGCCCTCGGCCCCGCGCAGGTCGACCTCGAGGGTCGACGCCGACGCGATGGTCTGGCCGATGCCGTCGTCCACGACCTGGGCCGTGATGTGACGGGCGGAGCGGGTGACGACGAGGCGCGGCCGAGCAGCCGAGCCCACGACCTTCTTGCGCAGGCGCAGGTGCCGGCGCTGGCGGGCGATCGTCTTGCCCTTGCCCTTGATGCTGATCGCCATGGCTTACTTCCCAGCCTTTCCGACCTTGCGGCGCACGTTCTCGCCCGCGTACCGCACGCCCTTGCCCTTGTACGGCTCGGGCTTGCGGATCTTGCGGATGTTCGCGGCGACCTCGCCGACCTGCTGCTTGTCGATGCCCTGCACCGAGAAGCGGGTCGGCGCCTCGACGACGAAGGTGATGCCCTCCGGCGGCGTGACGACGACCGGGTGGCTGAAGCCGAGCGCGAACTCGAGGTCCGAGCCCTTCGCGGTCACGCGGTAACCGGTGCCGACGATCTCGAGCTTCTTGACGTAGCCCTCGGTCACGCCGGTGACCAGGTTCGCCAGGAGCGTGCGGGTCAGGCCGTGCAGCGAGCGCGAGAGGCGCTCGTCGTTCGGGCGGGTGACCACGAGGGCACCGGCCTCGTCACGCGCGACCTCGAGGGGTGCGGCGACCGTGTGCGAGAGGGTGCCCTTGGGGCCCTTCACCGTCACGACGGCACCGTCGATGTTGACGTCCACGCCGGTCGGGACCGAAACGGGGATCCTGCCGATACGAGACATTGGCGTTCTCCTTCCGGGTCTCGATTACCAGACGTAGGCGAGGACTTCCCCACCCACGCCCTTCTTGGCGGCCTGCTTGTCGGTGAGGAGACCCGAGGACGTGGAGAGGATCGCCACGCCCAGGCCGCCGAGCACCTTGGGCAGGTTGGTCGACTTGGCGTACACGCGCAGGCCCGGCTTGGACACGCGCTTCAGGCCGGCGAGCGCACGCTCGCGGTTGGGGCCGTACTTCAGGGTCACGACGAGGTTCTTGCCCACAGGGGCGTCCTCGACGGTCCAGCCCTGGATGTAGCCCTCGGCCTGCAGGATCTCCGCGACGTGCGACTTGAGCTTCGAGAACGGGATCGACACCGTGTCGTGGTGCGCCGAGTTCGCGTTGCGCAGACGCGTGAGGAAGTCTGCGATGGGGTCGGTCATGGTCATCGGGCTTCAGCCCTTTCTCGCCGGGGTATCCCGGACCCGCTCGACGCGGGCCCGGGACCTACCGACGATCGTTCCTACTGGGGGTCTTACCAGCTGCTCTTGGTGACGCCGGGGAGCTCGCCGCGGTGGGCCATCTCCCGCACGCAGATCCGGCACAGGCCGAACTTGCGGTACACCGAGTGCGGACGGCCGCAGCGCTGGCAGCGCGTGTACGCACGCACCGCGAACTTGGGCTTGGCGGCAGCCTTGTTGATCAGAGCGGTCTTCGCCATGGTCAGTTCTCCTTGAACGGGAAGCCGAGGAGCTTGAGGAAGGCGCGACCCTCGTCGTCGTTGTTCGCCGTCGTGACGATCGTGATGTCCATGCCGCGGACACGGTCGATCCGGTCCTGGTCGATCTCGTGGAACATCGACTGCTCCGTGAGGCCGAACGTGTAGTTGCCGTTGCCGTCGAACTGCGTCGCCGACAGGCCGCGGAAGTCACGGATACGGGGAAGCGCCGTCGAGAGCAGGCGGTCCAGGAACTCCCAGGCACGGTCGCCGCGCAGCGTGACGTGCGCGCCGATCGGCATGCCCTCGCGCAGCTTGAACTGCGCGATGGACTTGCGGGCCTTGGTGACCTGCGGCTTCTGGCCCGTGATCTGGGTCAGGTCGCGGATCGCGCCCTCGATGAGCTTGGAGTCCTTGGCGGCGTCGCCGACACCCATGTTCACGACGACCTTCACCAGGCGCGGGACCTGGTTGATGTTCTCGTACGCGAACTGCGTGTTGAGCGCCGGCTTGATCTCCTCGGCGTAGCGGGTCTTCAGACGCGGCTGGGCCGGAGCGGTGATCTCGGTCATCAGATGTCCTTACCGGAACGCTTGGCGACGCGGACACGGACGTTCCGCGTGCGGCCGTCACGCTCGACCTGCTCGGTGCGGTAGCCCACCCGGGTGCCCTTCTTGGTCTCCGGGTCGACGAGCATCACGTTGCTGATGTGGATGGGGGCCTCGACGGTCTCGATGCCACCCGTGCGGGTGCCACGCTGCGTCTGGCCGGCCTTGACGTGCTTCTGCACGCGCTGCACGCCCTCGACGACGACGCGCTGCGTCTCGGTGAGCACCTCGAGCACGCGGCCCTGCTTGCCCTTGTCGCGCCCCGAGATGACGAGGACGAGGTCGCCCTTCTTGATCTTCGCCATGGTCAGAGCACCTCCGGCGCCAGCGAGATGATCTTCATGAACTTCTTGTCGCGCAGCTCGCGGCCCACGGGGCCGAAGATGCGCGTCCCACGGGGCTCCCCGTCGTTCTTGAGGATCACGGCGGCGTTCTCGTCGAACTTGATGTACGAGCCGTCCGGACGGCGGCGCTCCTTGCGGGTGCGCACGATGACGGCCTTGACGACGTCGCCCTTCTTGACGTTGCCGCCGGGGATCGCGTCCTTGACGGTGGCGACGATGACGTCACCGATGCCTGCGTAGCGACGGCCGGAACCACCGAGAACGCGGATGCAGAGGATCTCCTTGGCACCCGTGTTGTCGGCGACACGCAGTCGCGACTCCTGCTGGATCATTGCCTACTCCTGTCGTCCGGCGGGTTCTCGGTCGAGCTGGTCGCCGAGCCTGGCCTGACGTAGTTGCCGTGATGCACACGTCGCGGCGGGGGTGCTCCCTCGCGGGGTCACCCCCGCCGCCCGTGGGCAACTTGGGTGCTGCTGCTTACTTGGCCTTCTCGAGGATCTCCACCAGGCGCCACCGCTTGGTCGCGGACAGCGGGCGGGTCTCCATGATGAGGACGAGGTCGCCGACGCCGGCCGAGCCCTGCTCGTCGTGCGCCTTGACCTTGCTGGTCCGCCGGATGACCTTGCCGTAGAGCGGGTGCTTGACCCGGTCCTCGACCTCGACCACGACGGTCTTGTCCATCTTGTCGCTCACGACGTAGCCGCGGCGCGTCTTGCGGTACGCGCGGTGCTCCGCCGTGGCGGTGGTGCTCTTCTCGTTCATGCTGCCCTCACTCGCTCGCGGTCGGAGCGGTACGGATGCCGAGCTCGCGCTCGCGCAGGATCGTGTAGATCCGGGCGATGTCGCGGCGGACGGCCTTCAGACGGCCGTGGCTCTCGAGCTGACCGGTCGCGGACTGGAAGCGGAGGTTGAAGAGCTCCTCCTTGGCCTTCTTCAGCTCGGCGACCAGCTTCTCGTCGTCGAAGGCGTCCAGCTCGGTGGGAGCCAGGTCCTTGGTTCCGATAGCCATCAGTTACCACCCTCGCGAACCACGAAACGGGTCTTCATCGGGAGCTTGTGCTGGGCGCGGCGCATGGCCTCGCGAGCCAGCGGCTCCGGGACGCCGGCGAGCTCGAACATCACTCGGCCGGGCTTGACGTTGGCGATCCACCACTCGGGCGAGCCCTTGCCGGAACCCATGCGGGTCTCGGCGGGCTTCTTCGTGAGGGGACGGTCCGGGTAGATGTTGATCCAGACCTTCCCACCACGCTTGATGTGGCGGGTCATGGCGATACGCGCAGCCTCGATCTGCCGGTTCGTGACGTAGGCGGGCTCGAGAGCCTGGATGCCGTACTCGCCGAACGAGATCTTGGTGCCACCGGTCGACGCGCCGGAGCGGCCGGGGTGGTGCTGCTTGCGGTGCTTGAGTCGGCGCGGGATGAGCACGGCTCAGGCCTCCGTTCCGGTCTCAGCCGAGGTCTCCGCCGCGGGAGCGGCCTCGGGCGCGGGGGCCTCGACAGGGGCGTCCGAGGTGCGCTCGCGACGGCCGCCGCCACGGGGGCCGCGGTCGCCACGCTCGCCACGGTCACCGCGCGGGCCACGGGCCGGGCGCGGAGCCTGGGTCGCCTGCTCGCGGGCGAACTCCTTCTCGGTGATGTCGCCCTTGTAGACCCAGACCTTCACGCCGATGCGGCCGAAGGTCGTGCGGGCCTCGAAGAAGCCGTAGTCGATGTTCGCGCGGAGCGTGTGCAGCGGCACACGACCCTCGCGGTAGAACTCCGTGCGGCTCATCTCCGCGCCGCCGAGGCGGCCGGAGACCTGCACGCGGATGCCCTTGGCGCCGGCGCGCTGCGCCGACTGGATGCCCTTGCGCATCGCGCGGCGGAACGAGACACGGCTCGCGAGCTGCTCGGCGATGCCCTGGGCGACCAGCTGGGCCTCGATCTCGGCGTTCTTGACCTCGAGGATGTTGAGCTGGACCTGCTTGCCCGTGAGCTTCTCGAGCTCGCCGCGGATGCGGTCGGCCTCCGCGCCACGACGCCCGATGACGATGCCCGGGCGGGCGGTGTGGATGTCGACGCGGACGCGGTCACGCGTGCGCTCGATCTCGACCTTCGCGATGCCGGCGCGCTCGAGACCCGTGCTCATGAGCTTGCGGATCTGCACGTCCTCGCGGACGTAGTCGCGGTAGCGCTGACCCGGCTTCGTCGAGTCGGCGAACCAGCGCGACCGGTGGTCCGTCGTGATGCCCAGGCGGTACCCGAGCGGGTTGACCTTCTGTCCCACTATCGGGTCCGTCCCTTCGTCTCGCGCTCAGCGACGACCACGGTGATGTGGCTCGTGCGCTTGAGGATCTGGCTGGCACGACCCTGCGCCCGCGGACGGAACCGCTTGAGCGTCGGGCCCTCGTCGACGAACACCTCGGAGACGTAGAGGTTCGCCTCGTCGAGCCGCTCGCTGTTGCGCTTCGCCCCCTCGACCGCGTTCGCGATCGCCGACTGCACCGTCTTGAGGACGGGCTCCGCGGCCGCCTGCGGCGCGAACTTCAGCACCGCCACGGCCTCGCCGGCCTGCTTGCCACGGATGAGGTCCACGACGCGCCGGGCCTTCTGGGGCGTGACGCGGACGAACCGCGCCTTCGCCTTGGCTTCCATTGCTGTCCTGCCTTCTTGTCTCTGCCGTCAGGGCGTCACCAGCTGACCGAGGTCAGCGGCGACGGCCCTTCCGGTCGTCCTTCTCGTGGCCGCGGAACGTGCGCGTCGGGGCGAACTCGCCGAGCTTGTGCCCGACCATCGACTCCGTGACGAAGACCGGCGCGTGCTTGCGCCCGTCGTGCACCGCGAACGTGTGACCCAGGAAGTCCGGGGTGATGACCGAACGGCGGGACCACGTCTTGATGACGTTCTTGCTTCCGGCCTCGTTCTGCGCGTCGACCTTCTTCTGGAGGTGGCCGTCGACGAACGGGCCCTTCTTGAGGCTGCGAGGCATCTCGGGCTCCTATCAGCGCTTCTTGCCGGTGCGCCGACGGCGCACGATGAGCTTGTCGCTCGGCTTGTTCGGACGGCGGGTACGACCCTCGGGCTGGCCCCAGGGGCTCACCGGGTGGCGACCACCGGAGGTCTTGCCCTCACCACCACCGTGCGGGTGGTCGATCGGGTTCATGGCGACACCACGGACGGTGGGGCGCTTGCCCTTCCACCGCATGCGGCCGGCCTTGCCCCAGTTGATGTTCGACTGCTCGGCGTTGCCGACCTCGCCGACCGTGGCGCGGCAGCGCAGGTCGACGTTGCGGATCTCGCCGGACGGCATGCGCAGCTGCGCGTACGGGCCGTCCTTCGCGACGAGCTGCACGGACGCACCGGCCGAGCGCGCGATCTTCGCACCGCCACCGGGCCGCAGCTCGATGGCGTGGATGACCGTACCGGTCGGGATGTTGCGCAGCGGCAGGTTGTTGCCGGGCTTGATGTCGGCACCGGGGCCGTTCTCGATGACGTCGCCCTGCGACAGCTTGTTCGGCGCGATGATGTAGCGCTTCTCGCCGTCCGCGTAGTGCAGGAGCGCGATGCGGGCGGTGCGGTTGGGGTCGTACTCGATGTGAGCGACCTTGGCCGGCACGCCGTCCTTGTCGTGACGACGGAAGTCGATGACGCGGTACGCACGCTTGTGACCGCCACCCTGGTGGCGCGTGGTCACACGACCGGTGGAGTTGCGGCCACCCGTCTTGTGCAGCGGGCGGACCAGCGACTTCTCCGGCGTGGAGCGCGTGATCTCGACGAAGTCGGCGACCGACGAGCCACGGCGGCCCGGCGTCGTCGGCTTGTACTTACGGATTCCCATGAGTCCTCAGATCCTTCCGGGCCGCTCAGCCGACCGGTCCGCCGAAGATGTCGATCGTGCCCTCGCGGAGGGTGACGATCGCACGCTTCGTGTCCTTGCGGCGGCCGATGCCGAACCGGGTCCGACGGGCCTTGCCCTGACGGTTCGCGGTGTTGACCGAGTCGACCTTCACGCCGAACACCTGCTCGACGGCGATCTTGATCTCGGTCTTGTTGGCGCGCGGGTCGACGAGGAAGGTGTACTTCCCCTCGTCCAGAAGGCCGTAGCTCTTCTCGGACACGACCGGCGCGATCAGGATGTCGCGGGGGTCCTTGCCGACGGTGGTCACTTGGTCTCCTCCTCGGCGGCCTCGGACTCGCTCGCCACGGCCTTGGCACCCTTGGCGGGGCCGGCCAGGAACGCGTCGAGAGCGCCCTGCGTGAACACGACGTCGTCAGAGATCAGCACGTCGTAGGTGTTGAGCTGGTCCGCGACCAGCAGGTGCACCCGCTCGACGTTCCGCAGCGACTTCCACGTGATCTCGTCCTGACGCTCGACGACGACCAGCACGTTCTTGCGGCCCGACAGGTTGTCGAGGACGGCGAGAGCGGACTTCGTCGACGGCGCCGTGCCCGGGGCGAAGCCCGAGACGACGTGCACGCGGCCGGCGCGGGCGCGGTCCGAGAGAGCACCGCGGAGCGCCGCGGCCTTCATCTTCTTCGGGGTGCGCTGGCTGTAGTCACGCGGCGTGGGGCCGTGGACGACGCCACCACCGGCGAACTGCGGAGCACGCGTCGAACCCTGGCGGGCGCGACCGGTGCCCTTCTGCTTGTACGGCTTCTTGCCGCCACCACGGACCTCGCCGCGCGACTTGGTGTCGTGCGTGCCCTGGCGTGCCGCCGCGAGCTGCGCGACGACGACCTGGTGGATCAGCGGGACGTTGGTCTGCACGTCGAAGACGTCCGCGGGCAGGTCGGCCGTGCCGGCCTTCTTGCCCTGCGGGTCGAGGACGTCGACCGTCAGCGTGTCGCTCATGGAGGTCACGCACCCTTCACAGCGGAACGCACGACGACGACGCCACCCTTGGGGCCGGGGACGGCACCCTTGACGAGCAGGAGGCCCCGCTCGGCGTCGACCGCGTGCACGGTCAGGTTCTGGGTGGTCTGACGGGCGTTGCCCATCCGACCGGCCATGCGCAGGCCCTTGAAGACACGCGACGGCGTCGACGCGCCACCGATCGAGCCGGGCTTGCGGTGGTTGCGGTGCGAACCGTGGGACGCGCTCACGCCGGCGAAGCCGTGGCGCTTCATGACACCGGCGGTGCCCTTGCCCTTGGTCGTCCCGACGACGTCGACGAGCTGGCCGGCCTCGAAGAGGGCGGCGGTGAGCTCCTGGCCGAGCGTGAACTCGGCGGCGTCCGACGTGCGGATCTCGGCCACGTGCCGGCGCGGCGTCACGCCGGCCTTCTCGAAGTGGCCCTTGAGCGGCTTGGTGACCTTGGTCGGCTTGACCTCGCCGAAGGCGAGCTGCACAGCGGCGTAACCGTCGGTCTCAGCGGAGCGGACCTGCGTCACGACGTTGGTGCCGACCGCAACCACGGTGACGGGCACGAGACGACCGTTGTCGTCCCAGAGCTGCGTCATGCCGAGCTTGGTGCCGAGCAGCGCCGTGACGGGGCGCGCGTTCTGCTGGGTAACCATGAAGATCAGTTCCTTCCCAGCGTCAGAGCTTGATCTCGATGTTCACGTCCGCCGGCAGGTCGAGACGCATGAGCGAGTCGACGGCCTTCGGCGTGGGGTCGATGATGTCGATGAGCCGCTTGTGCGTGCGCATCTCGAAGTGCTCGCGGCTGTCCTTGTACTTGTGGGGCGACCGGATGACGCAGAAGACGTTCTTCTCCGTCGGCAGCGGCACCGGACCCACGACCGACGCACCAGCGCGAGTCACCGTGTCGACGATCTTGCGCGCCGAGCTGTCGATGACCTCGTGGTCGTAGGACTTGAGCCGGATGCGGATCTTCTGTCCCGCCATGGCGTCGTCTACTTCTCTCTCTTCGAACCGGTCCGTCCGACCCCCGCGCTCGGGCGTGTCGCTTCAGGCGACATTCCTCTGCGCTGCGTACCGTTCCCGGCACGAGGTCGGTGGTTGTAGTCGAGCGTCCACCGCCGGGTGACCCCGGGGTCCGGACGCTCTCCACGTCTGCCTGCCCAGCCGGTCGGGCGCACGTAGGCACACCACCCCCAGCGGGCAACTTGACTAGTCTGCCAGACGGACCGCGGATACTCCAATCCCGCCCCGCTGTGCGCTCCCCCACAACCACTCCACGACCGCCTGACGACCGCCGTGCGGCCTGGGCCGCCCGCGCGAGAGCGCCGGCCCTCAGCCCGGGACCGGTCCGCGGGAGCGCCGGCCGACGTGCACGACCGTCGGCGGACGCCGGTCCTCCCACGGCGCCACCTCGACCCGCACCCCGTGGGTCGCCGACTCCGCGACGAACCGCTCGAGCACCTCGACGAACCGCCGCCGGAAGCCGTCCCGCTCGGCGTCGTGGTCCTCGACCTCGACGCGCAGGACGCACGCGGAGCCGTCGACCGCGTGCCCGCGCACGTGCACCGCCGTCGCGACGAACGGCACGGACGGCTCGGCCGCGAGCACGGCGGCGAGCGCGACCTCCCCGACCATGTCTCCCGCCGACGCGTGCTGCCCGCGGACCGTGCACACCGGGACGCCGCCCGCCCCGACGACCCGCTCGACCCGCAGCCCGGCCGCCGCGGCCACGCCGGCGAAGACGTCGAGGGCCGGCCCGACGGGGGCGGCGACCTGCACGAGGCACGCCGGCGACGCCATGGCGGAAGGCCACGGTCGCGGACCTCCGGCGTCGAGGCCCGACCACGACCGCCACGGGTGACCGACGGGGAGCGTCGGCGCGACCCGGTCCGCGACGACCGCACGCGCCGCGTCGGTCGCGACATCGGCGAGCCGGCGCACCGCGGGCGGGAGGGTCATGCGCGGGAGCCTAGGGTGACGGCGACGCACGCGGGCGGTGCCGCGACGCACACCACCCGACCGGCCGACGCGGCGCTCGCGCCGGGTCAGCAGTCGTGGGGCCGGGTCGTCTGTCGTCCGCGCCGGGGTCAGCCGTCGTCCGCGCCGGGTCAGCGCTGCTCGACGGTCAGCGAGCCCACGCCTCCGCCGATCCGCACCTCGTAGTGCGGCGCGTCCGGGTCGAACCCGACGGTGCTGACCTCGGCTCCTGCCCCGAGACCGTCGGTCGTCTCACCGTCGACGGTCGCAGAGCCTGCTCCCGACGTGACGCCCGCGCGGACGCCGGTGTGCTCCGGTACGCGCACGACCAGGCTGCCCGCGCCGGCCCGCTGGTCCACGACGACCTGGCGGTCGGGATCGGGCAGCCTCAGCTCGATCGCGTCGGCGCCCGACGCCAGCAGCACCCCGTCGACCTCCGTCGCTGCGAGGTCCACCGTGACGCGCGACGCGCCGCTGCGCACCTCCACCTCCCAGCGGACGTCCGCAGCGACCCGGACCACCACCGCGCCGCCGCCGAGGCTCACCACGGGGGCGTCGTCAGGACCGTCGACGGTTGCCGCCCGGTCCGCCCCCGCCGGCTCCACGACGACGAGGTCCGCGCGCGGCGCGTCGGCCCGCACGGTGAGCGTCGCGACGTCGCCCGTCACGACGAGGCGGGCCGAGTCCGCGCCACCTCGCGCCATGGTCGCCGTGCTGTCCGCGTCCGTTCCCCCCAGCGGCCCGCTCCACGGCCACGGCGCGGAGCGCAGCGGGCCCTGCGTCACCACCAGGACGAGCGCCCCGAGGACGAGCGCCCCACCGACCAGCAGCCAGGTGCGGAGCGGGACCGGGGACCGGGCGCCAGCGGGACGCCTGTCCGGCACGGCCCCGGCCACGGCACCTGGCGCGCCCGCCCGGCCACCCTGCGGGTGCTGCGGGTGCTGCGGGCCTGGCTCGGGTCGGTCGCTGTCCGAGGGCATGGCCGCGACCGTACCGAGCCGCCGCCCGCCTCGCCCGTCGGGGACGGCACCGCCCCCGGCGGAACCGGCGGCCACCGTCCCGTGCGGGCGGGGGGGACGACGCAGGGCCCGGGAGCCGAAGCTCCCGGGCCCTGCGTGCGAGCGATCTAGCCCCGAAGGGCGGTGATCACTTGAGGATCTTCGTGACCCGGCCCGAGCCGACGGTGCGGCCACCCTCGCGGATGGCGAAGCCGAGGCCCTCCTCCATGGCGATGGGCTGGATGAGGTTCACGTGGATCTCGGTGTTGTCACCGGGCATGACCATCTCGGTGCCCTCGGGCAGCGTGATGACACCGGTGACGTCCGTCGTCCGGAAGTAGAACTGCGGACGGTAGTTGCCGTAGAACGGGTTGTGACGACCGCCCTCGTCCTTGGCCAGGATGTAGACCTGGCCCTCGAACTCGGTGTGCGGGGTGATCGAACCCGGCTTCACGACGACCTGGCCGCGCTCGACCTCCTCGCGCTTCGTGCCGCGCAGGAGCAGACCGACGTTCTCGCCGGCCTCGGCGTAGTCGAGCAGCTTGCGGAACATCTCGACGCCGGTGACCGTGGTCTTGATCGCCTTCTCCTTGATACCGACGATCTCGACCTCCTCGTTCACCTTGAGCTGACCGCGCTCGACACGGCCGGTGACGACGGTGCCACGACCGGTGATCGTGAAGACGTCCTCGATCGGCATGAGGAACGGCTTGTCGATGTCACGGACCGGGTCCGGGACGTTCTCGTCGACCGCGTCCAGCAGGTCCTCGACGGACTTGACCCAGACCGGGTCGCCCTCGAGGGCCTTGAGGCCGGAGACGCGCACGACCGGCACGTCGTCGCCCGCGAAGCCCTGCGAGGAGAGGAGCTCGCGCACCTCGACCTCGACGAGCTCGAGGATCTCCTCGTCGTCGACGACGTCGGACTTGTTCAGGGCCACGAGCAGGTAGGGCACGCCGACCTGACGGGCGAGCAGGACGTGCTCACGCGTCTGGGCCATCGGGCCGTCCGTCGCGGCGACCACGAGGATGGCGCCGTCCATCTGCGCCGCACCCGTGATCATGTTCTTGATGTAGTCGGCGTGACCCGGCGCGTCGACGTGCGCGTAGTGGCGCTTCTCCGTCTGGTACTCGACGTGCGCGATGTTGATCGTGATACCGCGCTGCTTCTCCTCCGGCGCCTTGTCGATCTCGTCGAACGGCGTGAAGGGGTTCAGGTCCGGGTACTTGTCGTGCAGCACCTTCGAGATCGCGGCGGTCAGCGTCGTCTTGCCGTGGTCGACGTGACCGATGGTCCCGATGTTGACGTGCGGCTTGGTCCGCTCGAACTTCGCCTTGCCCACTGGGTGTCCTCCTCAGGACTTGGTAGAGAGTGCCCGTCTGCGGCTACCGGGAGGGTAGACGCGAGGCGTGCGGTCCTACGGGTCGGTTTGTGTGATGGAACTACAGGGTTCGACCTGTGGGACTACTCGCCCCGGGTCTTCTTGATGATCTCGTCGGCAACGTTCCGAGGAACCTCGGCGTAGCTGTCGAACTGCATCGAGTACACCGCGCGACCCTGGGTCTTCGACCGCAGGTCACCGACGTACCCGAACATCTCGGAGAGAGGAACCTGGGCGCGGATCACCTTCACGCCCGTCGCGTCCTCCATGGACTGGATCATGCCGCGGCGCGAGTTGATGTCGCCGATGACGTCACCCATGTAGTCCTCGGGGGTGCGGACCTCGACGGCCATGACCGGCTCCAGGAGGACCGGGTCGGCCTTGCGGACCGCTTCCTTGAGGATCATCGAGCCGGCGATCTTGAACGCCATCTCCGAGGAGTCGACGTCGTGCGACGCGCCGTCGAGCAGGATCGCCTTGACGCCCACGAGCGGGAAGCCGGCGAGTACGCCGAGCTGCATCGCGCTCTGGATGCCGGCGTCGACCGACGGGATGTACTCGCGCGGGATGCGGCCACCGGTGACCTTGTTCTCGAACTCGTACAGCTCGCCCTCGGCGGGGTCCAGCGGCTCGAAGGTCATCTGGACCTTCGCGTACTGGCCCGAGCCACCGGTCTGCTTCTTGTGCGTGTAGTCGATCTTCTCCACCGAGCGGCGGATCGTCTCGCGGTACGCGACCTGCGGCTTGCCGACGTTCGCCTCGACCTTGAACTCGCGACGCATGCGGTCGACGAGGATGTCGAGGTGGAGCTCGCCCATGCCGCCGATGACGGTCTGGCCGGTCTCCTCGTCGAGCTTGACCCGGAACGTCGGGTCCTCCTCGGCGAGCTTCTGGATGGCCGTGGAGAGCTTCTCCTGGTCACCCTTCGTCTTGGGCTCGATGGCCACGTCGATGACGGGCTCCGGGAAGGTCATCGACTCGAGGACCACGGGCGCCGAGGGGTCCGTCAGGGTGTCACCGGTGGTGACGTCCTTGAGGCCGATGAACGCGTAGATGTGGCCCGCGGTCGCGTCCTCGACCGGGTTCTCCTTGTTGGAGTGCATCTGGAAGAGCTTCCCGATGCGCTCCTTCTTGCCCTTGGTCGAGTTGAGCACCTGCGCGCCCTGCGAGACCTTGCCCGAGTACACCCGGACGTAGGTCAGCTTGCCGAAGAACGGGTGCGCGGCGACCTTGAACGCGAGGGCCGAGAACGGCTCGGTCGCGTCCGGGTGACGCTCGATGACGATCTCGGCGTCCTTGGCGTCGTGGCCCTGGACGGCCGGCACGTCGAGCGGCGTCGGCAGGTAGTCGATGACGGCGTCGAGCATGGGCTGGACGCCCTTGTTCTTGAACGCCGAGCCGCAGAGGACCGGGTAGGCCTCCGAGGCGACGGTGAGCTTGCGGATGCCGGCCTTGATCTCGGCGACCGTGAGCTCCTCGCCACCGAGGAACTTCTCGAGCAGCTCGTCGTCGGTCTCGGCGACGGACTCGAGGAGCGCGGCGCGGTACTCCTCCGCCTTCTCCTGCAGGTCGGCCGGGATCTCCTCGATCTCGTACTTCTCGCCGAGGGCCGTCTCGCCGCGCCACACCAGGGCGCGCATCTCGACGAGGTCCACGACACCGATGAAGTCGTTCTCGGAGCCGATGGGCAGCTGGATGACGAGCGGCTTCGCCTTGAGGCGGTCGACGATCGTCTTCACCGTGAAGTAGAAGTCCGCGCCGAGCTTGTCCATCTTGTTGACGAAGCAGATGCGGGGGACGTCGTACTTGTCCGCCTGGCGCCAGACCGTCTCCGACTGGGGCTCGACGCCCTCCTTGCCGTCGAACACGGCGACCGCGCCGTCGAGGACGCGCAGCGAGCGCTCGACCTCGACCGTGAAGTCCACGTGGCCGGGCGTGTCGATGATGTTGATCTGGTTGTTCTTCCAGTAGCAGGTCGTCGCGGCGGACGTGATCGTGATGCCGCGCTCCTGCTCCTGCTCCATCCAGTCCATCGTCGACGCACCGTCGTGCGTCTCACCGATCTTGTAGTTGACCCCGGTGTAGAACAGGATCCGCTCGGTGGTGGTGGTCTTGCCGGCATCGATGTGCGCCATGATGCCGATGTTGCGGACCTTCGTCAGGTCCGTGAGCACGTCCAGTGCCACGTGAGTTGCCCCTTGTCGGTTGGCTTGTGGTGGTGCCGCCGCCCCGCCCGCGCATGCTGAGCAGCACGGACGGGGCGCGGCGACCGGCTGGGATTACCAGCGGTAGTGCGCGAAGGCCTTGTTCGACTCGGCCATCTTGTGCATGTCCTCGCGGCGCTTGACCGCGGCACCAAGGCCGTTCGAGGCGTCGAGGATCTCGTTCATGAGGCGCTCGGTCATCGTCTTCTCGCGGCGGGCGCGCGAGTAGTCGGTGAGCCAGCGCAGGGCCAGGGTCGTCTGGCGCACGGGGCGCACCTCGACCGGGACCTGGTACGTGGCACCGCCGACGCGGCGCGAGCGGACCTCGAGCGAGGGGCGCACGTTGTCGAGCGCGCGCTTGAGCACGACGACCGGGTCGCCCTGCGTCTTCTCGCGCACGCCCTCGAGCGCGCCGTAGACGATCGACTCCGCGACGGACTTCTTGCCGTCGAGGAGGACCTTGTTGATCAGCTGCGTGACGACCGGCGACCCGTAGACCGGGTCGGAGATCAGCGGCCGCTTCGGGGCCGGACCCTTACGAGGCATCAGCCCACCTTCTTCGCGCCGTAGCGGCTACGCGCCTGCTTGCGGTTCTTGACGCCCTGCGTGTCGAGGGCACCACGGACGATCTTGTACCGGACACCCGGGAGGTCCTTCACACGGCCGCCGCGGACGAGCACGATCGAGTGCTCCTGCAGGTTGTGGCCGACACCGGGGATGTACGCGGTGACCTCGACCTGGCTCGAGAGACGGACGCGGGCCACCTTGCGGAGGGCCGAGTTCGGCTTCTTCGGGGTCGTGGTGTAGACGCGGGTGCACACACCGCGTCGCTGGGGGGAGCCCTTGAGGGCGGGCGTCTTCGACTTGTTCGTCTTCGCCTGCCGGCCCTTGCGGACCAGCTGCTGGATCGTAGGCACTACGTCTCCGTCTGTTGGATGAGCTCTGGTCGACCGGACCCGTCACCCTGGACGGCCGGCAAGTGCGGGGGTCGTCGCCCGTCGCGCGACTACGTCCCTGGTCTCGAGTCCCGCACCGACCCCCGCGCCCGGGCGTGTCGCCCCGGCCTTCCGCGGCGCTCCCCGTCCGGTGTTCCGTGACGGAGGTGACGCGGTGGAGGGGGAACCACCCGGTGCTCCCGACCCGCTACCCCGCGTCAGCGAGGGCACGTCCGAGTGCACGCATGAGGGCCCGACGGCGCGGGCACGGTGTCCTACGTTACCTGGGCCCCCACGGGAGCGTCAAAGAGACGGCGCTCACCCGCCCACGGTACCCGCGGACCGGCGCGCGCTCATCCCGAGTGCTCCCCCGCCGCACGACGCGGCCCGGCGGCCGAGGACGCCCGAGGGGGCCCGCCGCGGACGGCGGACCCCCTCGGGTCGGAGAGGCTGAGACCTCAGCGGAAGTCGCCGAAGTCGATGTCCTCGAGCGGGATCGCCTCGCCCGAGCCGAGGCCCAGGGCGGGGAAGTCGATCTCGTCGTAGCCGAAGGTCGGGTACAGCTCGGCCTTCGCCTCCTCGGTCGGCTCCACCGTGATGTTCCGGTAGCGGGGCAGGCCCGTGCCGGCGGGGATGAGCTTGCCGAGGATGACGTTCTCCTTGAGGCCCAGGAGCGGGTCGGAACGACCCGACATCGCGGCCTCGGTGAGGACGCGCGTCGTCTCCTGGAAGGAGGCCGCCGACAGCCACGAGTCCGTCGCGAGCGACGCCTTCGTGATGCCCATGAGCTCGGGACGACCCGACGCCGGCTGACCACCCTCGGACACGGCCTTGCGGTTCGCGTCCTCGAACCGGCCGCGCTCGGCGAGCTCGCCGGGCAGCAGGTCCGTGGTGCCGGAGTCGAGGACCGTCACGCGCCGCAGCATCTGCCGCACGATGACCTCGATGTGCTTGTCGTGGATGTCCACGCCCTGGGAGCGGTAGACCTCCTGCACCTCGTCGACCAGGTGCTTCTGCGTGGCACGCGGGCCGAGGATGCGCAGCACCTTCTTGGGGTCGACGGCGCCCTGGACCAGCTGCGTGCCGACCGCGACGTGGTCTCCGTCGTTCACCAGCAGGCGCGAGCGCTTCGTGATCGGGTAGGCGATCTCCTCCGAGCCGTCGTCCGGCGTCAGGACGATGCGCCGCGAGCGGTCACCCTCCTCGATCGCGATGCGGCCCGAGAACTCCGCGATGGGCGCCTCACCCTTGGGGGTGCGGGCCTCGAAGAGCTCCTGGACACGCGGCAGACCCTGCGTGATGTCGTCGGCCGAGGCCACACCACCGGTGTGGAACGTCCGCATCGTCAGCTGGGTGCCGGGCTCACCGATCGACTGCGCCGCGATGATGCCGACGGCCTCGCCGATGTCGACGAGCTTGCCCGTCGCGAGCGAACGGCCGTAGCACTTCGCGCACGTGCCGACGCGCGACTCGCAGGTGAGCACGGAGCGCACCTTGAGCGTGTCGACGCCCGACTCGAGCAGGCGGTCCAGGAGGACGTCGCCGACGTCGTCACCGGCGTGGCCGATGAGCTCGCCGTCGACCTCGATGTCCGTCGCCAGCGTGCGCGAGTAGACGCTCGTCTCGACCTTGTCGTGACGACGCAGCCCGTCCGTTCCCGGGACGCCGATCGGCATCGTCAGGCCACGCTCGGTGCCGCAGTCCTCCTCGCGGACGATGACGTCCTGCGAGACGTCCACCAGACGACGCGTCAGGTAGCCCGAGTCGGCGGTCCGCAGAGCGGTGTCCGCCAGACCCTTGCGGGCACCGTGCGTCGCGATGAAGTACTCGAGGACGGACAGGCCCTCGCGGTAGTTCGCCTTGATCGGGCGCGGGATGATCTCGCCCTTCGGGTTGGCGACCAGACCACGCATGCCCGCGATCTGGCGGACCTGCATCCAGTTGCCACGCGCACCCGAGCCGACCATGCGGTACACCGTGTTGCGGGCAGGGAAGTTCTCCTGCATCGCCTTGGCGACCTTGTCCGTGGCCTGGGTCCAGATCTCGATGAGCTCCTGACGGCGCTCGTCGTCCGTGATCAGACCCTTGTCGTACTGGCCCTGGACCTTGGCGGCCCGCGCCTCGTGCTCCTCGAGGATGTCCTTCTTCGCGGCCGGGGTCGCGACGTCGGAGATCGAGATCGTCACGCCGGAGCGCGTCGCCCAGCGGAAGCCGGCCTCCTTGAGCGCGTCGAGGGACGCCGCGACGGCGACCTTCGGGTAGCGCTCGGCGAGGTCGTTGACGATCGCCGAGAGGCGCTTCTTGTCGACCACGCCGTTCTCGTACGGGTAGTCGACCGGCAGCAGCTCGTTGAAGAGCGCACGGCCGAGCGTCGTCTCGAACAGCAGCGTGTCGCCCTCGGACCAGCCCTCGGGGGCGTCGTCCTCGGACAGCACCAGGTCGTCGAACCGGATCTTCACGACCGCGTTGAGGTCGAGCGTCCCCTGGTCGAACGCCATGATCGCCTCGGAGACCGAGCTGAACGCGCGGCCGGCGCCCTCCGCACCCTCGAGCCGGTCCGACGTCAGGTGGTACAGGCCGATGATCATGTCCTGCGAGGGCATGGTCACCGGACGGCCGTCCGACGGCTTCAGGATGTTGTTGCTCGAGAGCATGAGGATGCGGGCCTCGGCCTGCGCCTCCGCGCTCAGGGGCAGGTGGACGGCCATCTGGTCACCGTCGAAGTCCGCGTTGAACGCGGCGCAGACGAGCGGGTGCAGGTGGATCGCCTTGCCCTCGACGAGCTGCGGCTCGAACGCCTGGATGCCCAGACGGTGCAGCGTGGGCGCACGGTTCAGCAGCACCGGGTGCTCGGTGATGACCTCCTCGAGCACGTCCCACACGACCGGGCGGGCGCGCTCGACCATGCGCTTGGCCGACTTGATGTTCTGCGCGTGGTTGAGGTCCACGAGCCGCTTCATGACGAACGGCTTGAAGAGCTCGAGCGCCATCTGCTTGGGCAGGCCGCACTGGTGCAGCTTGAGCTGCGGGCCGACGACGATGACCGAACGGCCCGAGTAGTCGACGCGCTTGCCGAGCAGGTTCTGGCGGAACCGGCCCTGCTTGCCCTTGAGCATGTCGGAGATCGACTTCAGCGGACGGTTGCCGGGGCCCGTGACCGGGCGACCGCGACGGCCGTTGTCGAACAGCGAGTCCACGGCCTCCTGGAGCATCCGCTTCTCGTTGTTGACGATGATCTCCGGCGCGCCCAGGTCCAGGAGCCGCTTGAGGCGGTTGTTCCGGTTGATGACGCGGCGGTACAGGTCGTTCAGGTCCGACGTGGCGAAGCGGCCGCCGTCGAGCTGGACCATCGGGCGCAGGTCCGGCGGGATGACCGGGACCGCGTCGAGGACCATGCCCGTCGGCGAGTTGTTCGTCGTGAGGAACGCGTTGACGACCTTCAGACGCTTGAGGGCACGCGTCTTGCGCTGGCCCTTGCCCGTCTTGATGATCTCGCGCAGGTTGTCGGACTCCGCCTCGAGGTCGAACGCCTCGAGACGCTTCTGGATCGCCGCGGCGCCCATCGAGCCCTCGAAGTAGTTGCCGTAGCGGTCCTGCAGCTGGCGGTAGAGCAGCTCGTCGCCCTCGAGGTCCGCGACCTTGAGGTTCTTGAAGCGGTCCCACACGTTCTCGAGACGCTCGAGGTCCGCGTCCGCACGCTTGCGGATCTGGGCCATCTCACGCTCGGCCGAGTCGCGGACCTTGCGGCGCGCGTCGGCCTTGCCGCCCTCGGCCTCGAGCTCGGCCAGGTCGGTCTCGAGCTTGAGCGCGCGGGCGTTGATGTCGTTGTCGCGGCGGTCCGCGATCTCCTTCTTCTCCAGGTCGATCTCGTTCTGGAGGTTCGGGAGGTCCTCGTGCCGGCCCTCCTCGTCGACCCACGTGATCATGTAGGCCGCGAAGTAGATGACCTTCTCGAGGTCCTTGGGCGCCAGGTCGAGCAGGTAGCCCAGACGCGACGGCACACCCTTGAAGAACCAGATGTGCGTCACCGGGGCGGCGAGCTCGATGTGACCCATGCGCTCACGGCGCACCTTGGAGCGCGTGACCTCGACACCGCAGCGCTCGCAGATGATGCCCTTGAAGCGGACGCGCTTGTACTTGCCGCAGTAGCACTCCCAGTCCCGGGTGGGACCGAAGATCTTCTCGCAGAACAGGCCATCCTTCTCCGGCTTCAGGGTCCGGTAGTTGATGGTCTCGGGCTTCTTCACCTCACCGTGCGACCACGCACGGATGTCGTCGGCCGTGGCCAGGCCGATGCGCAGCTCGTCGAAGACGTTGACGTCGAGCAAGGGGTCCTACTTCCTTCGCTTGCCGGGTCCGTGTGAGGCCCGGCGGACGGAAATCGTGCAAGGGGTGCGGGCGCTGTCGCGGGCGGCGGGGCCGCCCGCGACAGGCTCGTCGTCAGATCTCTTCGATGCTGCTGGCGTTGGGGCGACGCGACAGGTCGATGCCGAGCTCCTCCGCGGCGCGGTAGACCTCGTCGTCGTTCTCCTTCATGTCGATCGAGACGCCGTCGGACGACAGCACCTCGACGTTCAGGCAGAGCGACTGCATCTCCTTGAGGAGGACCTTGAAGGACTCCGGGATGCCCGAGTCGGGGATGTTCTCGCCCTTGACGATCGCCTCGTACACCTTGACGCGGCCGGGCACGTCGTCGGACTTGATGGTGAGGAGCTCCTGCAGCGTGTAGGCGGCGCCGTACGCCTCGAGGGCCCACACCTCCATCTCGCCGAACCGCTGACCACCGAACTGCGCCTTACCACCCAGCGGCTGCTGCGTGATCATCGAGTACGGGCCGGTCGAGCGCGCGTGGATCTTGTCGTCGACCAGGTGGTGCAGCTTGAGGATGTACATGTAGCCGACCGCGACCGGGTCCGGGAACGGCTCGCCGGAGCGGCCGTCGAAGAGCCGGGCCTTGCCGTCGGGCTGGACCATCCGGTCGCCGTCACGGTTGGGCAGCGTCGAGCCGAGCAGACCGGTGAGGGTCTCCTCCGGCACACCGTCGAAGACCGGCGTGGCGACCGGGTTGCCGGCCGGGGACGAGGCCGCGACCGCGGGCACGCCCTCCTTCCACTGCACGTCGCCCTCGGCCAGCTCGATGTCCCAGCCCTGCTTCGCGACCCACCCGAGGTGCGTCTCGAGGACCTGCCCGACGTTCATACGACCGGGCACACCCAGCGGGTTGAGCACGACGTCGACCGGCGTGCCGTCCGCGAGGAACGGCATGTCCTCGACGGGGAGGATCTTCGAGATGACGCCCTTGTTGCCGTGACGGCCGGCGAGCTTGTCGCCGTCCGTGATCTTGCGGCGCTGCGCGATGTACACGCGGACCAGCTCGTTCACGCCGGCGGGCAGCTCGTCGCCGTCCTCACGGCTGAACGTGCGCACCTCGATGACCGTGCCGGACTCGCCGTGGGGCACCTTGAGCGACGTGTCGCGGACCTCGCGCGCCTTCTCGCCGAAGATCGCGCGGAGCAGGCGCTCCTCGGGGGTCAGCTCGGTCTCACCCTTCGGGGTGACCTTGCCGACGAGGATGTCGCCGGCCGCGACCTCGGCACCGATGCGGATGATGCCGCGCTCGTCCAGGTCCGCAAGGACCTCCTCGGAGACGTTCGGGATGTCCCGCGTGATCTCCTCGGGGCCGAGCTTCGTGTCGCGGGCGTCGACCTCGTGCTCCTCGATGTGGATCGAGGACAGGACGTCGTCCTGCACGAGGCGCTGCGACAGGATGATCGCGTCCTCGTAGTTGTGGCCCTCCCACGACATGAACGCGACGAGCAGGTTGCGGCCGAGCGCGAGCTCGCCCTCGTCCGTCGCCGGGCCGTCGGCGAGCACCGAGTTGACCTCGACGCGCGCGCCCTGCTCGACCAGCACGCGCTGGTTGTAGGACGTGCCCTGGTTCGAGCGGCGGAACTTCGCCACGCGGTACGTCGACGTGGTCGCGTCGTCGTTGGCGACGACGATGAGGTCGGCCGACACCTCGGTGACGACACCCGGCTTCGTCGCGACGATGACGTCGCCCGCGTCGACCGCCGCACGACGCTCCATGCCGGTGCCGACGAGCGGCGCCTCGGAGCGGACCAGCGGCACGGCCTGGCGCTGCATGTTCGCACCCATGAGGGCGCGGTTCGCGTCGTCGTGCTCGAGGAACGGGATCAGGGCCGTCGCGACCGACACCATCTGGCGCGGGGAGACGTCCATGTAGTCGATGTTCTCGCCGGTGACGTACTCGATCTCGCCACCCTTGACGCGGACGAGGACGCGGTCCTCCTCGAACGTGCCGTCGGCCTCGAGCGGCGCGTTGGCCTGCGCGATGACGTGGCGGTCCTCGTCGTCGGCGGTGAGGTAGTGCACCTCGTCCGTGACGCGGCCGTCGACGACCTTGCGGTACGGCGTCTCGACGAAGCCGAACGGGTTGATCCGCCCGAACGACGCGAGCGAGCCGATCAGACCGATGTTCGGACCCTCAGGGGTCTCGATCGGGCACATGCGGCCGTAGTGCGACGGGTGGACGTCACGGACCTCCATGCCGGCGCGGTCGCGCGACAGACCACCCGGGCCGAGGGCCGACAGACGACGCTTGTGCGTCAGGCCCGCGAGCGGGTTGTTCTGGTCCATGAACTGCGACAGCTGGCTCGTCCCGAAGAACTCCTTGATGGAGGCCACGACGGGGCGGATGTTGATCAGCGTCTGCGGCGTGATCGCCTCGACGTCCTGCGTCGTCATGCGCTCGCGCACGACGCGCTCCATCCGGGACAGGCCCGTGCGGACCTGGTTCTGGATGAGCTCGCCGACCGCACGGATGCGACGGTTGCCGAAGTGGTCGATGTCGTCGGTCTCGACGCGCACGTCGATCGCCTCGCCGGCACGCGTGCCGGGCAGCGTCTGCAGGTCGATGTGCAGCGACGCGAGGTACTTGATCGTCGCGACGACGTCCGCGAGCGACAGGACGGAGTCCGCGAGGGGCGCGTCCTGGCCGAGCTTCTTGTTCAGCTTGTAGCGGCCGACCTTCGCGAGGTCGTAGCGCTTCGGGTTGAAGTAGAAGTTCTCGATGAGCGCGCGGCCGGCCTCGACGGTCGGCGGCTCGCCCGGGCGGATCTTGCGGTAGAGGTCGAGCAGCGCCTCGTCCTGCGTCTGGACGTGGTCCTTCTCGAGCGTCTCGATGACGGCCGGGTACGCCGCGAACTCCTCGCGGATCTCCGCCTCGGACATGCCGAGCGCCTTGAGCAGGACGGTCGCGTTCTGCTTGCGCTTGCGGTCGACGCGGACGCCGACGTTGTCGCGCTTGTCGATCTCGAACTCGAGCCACGCACCACGGCTCGGGATGACCTTGGCGGTGAGGATGTCCTTGTCGGACGTCTTGTCCGCCTGGCGCTCGAAGTAGACGCCCGGCGAGCGGACGAGCTGCGAGACGACGACGCGCTCGGTGCCGTTGATGATGAACGTGCCGCGCTCGGTCATGAGCGGGAAGTCGCCCATGAAGACAGTCTGGCTCTTGATCTCACCGGTCGTGTAGTTGACGAACTCCGCGGTGACGAACAGAGGCGCGGCGTACGTGAAGTCCTTCTCCTTGCACTCCTCGGCCGTGTACTTCGGCGGCTCGAAGCGGTGCTCGCGGAACGAGAGGGACATGGAGCCGCCGAAGTCCTCGATCGGCGAGATCTCCTCGAAGATCTCCTCGAGACCGGCGGTCTCGGGGACGTCCTGACGACCGTTCTCCAGCGCGGCGGCCACGCGGGCCTGCCAGCGCTCGTTGCCCAGCAGCCAGTCGAAGCTCTCGGTCTGCAGGCCGAGCAGGTCGGGGACCTCGAGCGGCTCGTGGATCTTGGCGAAGGAGATACGACGGGATGCGGTGCGGTTCGCGATGGCGTCAGCGGTCGGTGCAGAAGGGGTGCGCGAGGCAGCCAAGAGGGGTCCTTCCCTGCGGATCGTGTGCACGCTGCGCAGGTCAGGCGGGGCGCGATCCCCCGGCCGTGCGAGCTGCGGAACCGTCGCGCACGTACGACGTCCACTGCTCGGGTTATACGGGATCGCGGGCACAGGCCAGCGCAAAGCGCTAGCATACTCAACCGGCATGGGAAAGTCCACCCGGCGTCGGCCGGGTCCCGCGTCGTCGTCGACGCCGTCCCGGCTTCTCGCTCACGCGGGCGACTCGCCCGCGTCGACGACCACGCTGTCGTCGCGGCACATGGTGGCACACGTCACCCTGACCGCGAAAGCGGAGCAGGTGAGAGCGGGCGTACGACCACCCGCCCTGTACCCGACCGCCCCCGGCATCCCTCGACCCATCCGGCGCGCCGTCGGCTGCGAACCCCCCTCGCACCACATCGCACGCGGTCCCGCGGGACCGCCCGGGCGGGGCCACGCGCCCCGGGAACGAGGCAGCCATGTCGCAGTCCCCCAACCGCATCGTCGGGACGGTCTTCGGAGCCGTCTACCTGCTCGTCGGCGTCGCCGGCTTCTTCGTGACGTCGGGCGTCGGCTTCGCGTCGACCGAGGGCGAGCCGCTGATCCTCTTCGAGGTCAACCCGCTGCACAACATCGTCCACCTGCTCATCGGCGCCGTGCTGTTCTTCGCGGCACGCTCCTCGGTCGCCGCGTCCCGCGCCGCCAACACCGGCGTCGGCGCCGTCTACCTGCTCGTCGGCGTCCTCGGCCTGTTCCTCGTCGGCAGCGGCGCGAACATCCTCGCCCTCAATGGCGCCGACAACGTGCTGCACTTCGCGAGCGCGGTCCTGCTGCTCGGCGTCGGTCTCGGCGCCGACCGCACCGCCTCGGCGCGGGCGACCGCATGACGACCGCGTCCGCCGCCCTCGCCGCCCGGCCCGCTGCCGGGGGGCTGGGGCGCGTCGCGGGCGCGCACGCCCCGGACCGGGTGGCGGTCGAGTCCCCCGCCGCGGTCGTGCTGCGCGTCGGGGCCGCCGACGCGACGCTCGGCGCCGGGCTGGTCCTCGTCGCGCTGGGCGCCGAGCACATGGGCCACGCACCCGTCGTCGCGGTCGCGGCCGTCGTGCTCGGCCTCGCGCAGCTCGTCTGGGCGTGCGCGGCCCTGCGCGGGCCCGTGCCGCTGCCGCGTGCCGCGCTGGCGGTGCTGCTCGTCGGCGGTGCGGGCTGGCTCGTGGTCCAGCCGGCGACGGGCGAGCCGCTCGGGCACGCCGACGTCGCGGTCGCCGGGCTGCAGGTCGGCGCGGCGCTGCTCGTCGCGGGCGGGCTGCGGCTCGCCCGCGACGGAGGTGCGCGCCGGCGGGCGCCCGCGGGCGCGCTCGTGCAGCTCGTCGCGCTCGTCGTCGGCGCCGGGCTCGTCGCGGCCGTCACGGTCCCGGCGCTCGCCG
Organism: Cellulomonas sp. H30R-01; assembly: GCF_010119915.1. Lineage (NCBI taxonomy): Bacteria > Bacillati > Actinomycetota > Actinomycetes > Micrococcales > Cellulomonadaceae > Cellulomonas > Cellulomonas sp. H30R-01. The sequence goes on from NZ_CP048210.1 coordinate 2,562,551, forward strand.
CGACCGACGCCGGCGCGCACGCGCAGCCGCACGGCTCGCACGGCCTCCCCGGCCTGCCGGGCCTCGGCGGGCACGCGGGCCACCCCTGAGGCGCTCCCCCGGCTCCCCGGTCGCGCCGCGCCGGGGACGACGAAGGCCGCACCCCTCACGGGGTGCGGCCTTCGTCGTGCAGTGCGCCTCCGGCGTCCGGTCGCAGGGACCGGGCCGGAGTCAGATCACTTGAGGGTGACCGTGGCGCCGGCGCCCTCGAGCTGCGCCTTCGCCTTCTCGGCGGCCTCCTTGTTGACACCCTCCAGGACGGCCTTGGGGGCCTCGTCCACCAGGTCCTTGGCCTCCTTGAGACCGAGGGACGTGAGGGCGCGCACCTCCTTGATGACCTGGATCTTCTTGTCGCCGGCCGCCTCGAGGACGACGTCGAACGAGTCCTTCTCCTCCTCGGCCTCGGCCTCGGCGCCCGCGCCACCGGCGGCGGGGGCCGCGGCGACGGCGACGGGGGCGGCGGCGGTGACCTCGAAGACGTCCTCGAAGGCCTTCACGAACTCGGAGAGCTCGATCAGCGTGAGGCCCTTGAACTGCTCGATGAGCTCGTCGGTGCTGAGCTTCGCCATGATGGCGTTCCTTTCGTCGGGTGCCCGGTCAGCCGTGCCGGCTGCCGAAGCAGATGTGGGGGTGTGCGCGACGCGTGACCGCGAGGGTCAGGCGGCCGCGCCTTCCGACTCCTGCTTCTGGCGCAGGGCATCGATGACACGGGCGGCCTGGGCGGTGTTCGCGGTGAAGACGTAGGCAGCCTGGTAGAGCTTGGCCTTCATCGCACCGGCCGCCTTGGCCAGGAGCACCTCGCGGGACTCGAGGTCCGCGAGCTTGGTGACCTCCGCGGCGGTCAGGGCGCGTCCGTCGAGGACACCGCCCTTGATGACCAGCGCGGGGTTCGCCTTGGCGAAGTCACGCAGACCCTTCGCGGCCTCGACCGGGTCGCCGGTGACGAAGGCGATCGCCGACGGGCCCTTGAGCGCGTCGTCGAGGCCCGTCAGGCCGGCTTCCTTGGCCGCGATCGCGGTCAGCGTGTTCTTCACCACGGCGTAGGTTGCGTTACCGCCGAGCGCCTTGCGCAGCCGCTTGAGCTGCGCGACGGTGAGCCCGCGGTACTCGGTCAGCACGGCCGCGTTGGACTCACGGAACCGGTCCGTGAGCTCTGCGACAGCGGCTGCCTTGTCCGGCCTCGCCATGGCAATCCTTCCGATGGTGGTGCCACCGGTCTGCACCCCGAGAAACGAAAGAGCCCCGCGCAGGCGCGGGGCTCGGCGTCAGGACGCGGCGGGGCCGGTCCGTCGGGGAACTCTCACCTGCGCTGGCCTCCGCTGCTGCGGGACTTCGGTCGAGGCCACGGAACGTGGCGCCGACGACCGGCGGTCTTGGGCCCGACAAGCGTACGACACGGTCCCCGCGCCACCCAAATCGCGTGCGCCGCACCACGCCGGGACGGTCAGACCGGGGCACCGAAGCACATGAGCGGCGCGACCGTCCCCGTGCGGTCGGCGTCCTCCGCGACCGCGGTGGCGACCGCACGCGCCACCGGAGCCCCCTCGCGCAGCAGCACGTGGGTCCGCGTCATCACGCGCATCGCCGTCTCGTCCGGCAGCGGGGCGATCGCCGCCACCACGCAGCCGACCCCGCGACGCAGCAGGACGCTCGCCATGCCGAGCGCCTCACCGCCCGCCCGCACCGACGCGCGGCCGACCTCGCAGCTCGACAGCACCACGAGGTCCGGTGTCTGCGCACCCGCGTCGAGCTCGTGCGCGAAGAGCGGGCCGTCGGCGAGGCGGACCGACGAGAACAGCGGGTTGTCGGGCTCGTGCCGGCCGTGCGCGGCCAGGTGCACGACGCCCGGCGACCCGAGCAGCGCGATCATGCGCGCGACCGTCGCGTCGGCGCCGACCACCGCCTCGCCGTCGGGCCAGAGGGCCGCGACCTCGCGCACCTCGTCGTCGGCGTGCCGCAGGCCCGGACCCGCCGCGGCGGTCACACGACCCGGCATCGCGCCGACCGTCCCCGTGTAGCGGATCCAGTGGTGCACCGAGGGGGCGACGACCGTCGGCAGGCCGGCGCGCGCCGCGAGCATCGACCACGGCAGCGCGGCGAGCCAGCCGGTCGCGACCACGACGAGCTCGTCGGGAGCCCCCAGCAGCGGCACGAGCCGTGCCTCGATCGCCGCGAGACCGTGCCGCAGCGCCCGCTGCGCGACCTCCCGCAGCTCGGCCGGGACCAGCGGGTTCGCCGTGACCTCGAGGTCCGCGTGCACGCGGCGCACCAGCTCGGACAGCTCCGCCGCCGGACCGAGGCGGTGCAGCTCGGTGCGCTGCGCCGTCACCGCGACGGCGAGCAGCTCGCCCCGGTGCACGCCGATGTCCACGAGCGTGCTGCCGGGACGCTGGGCGACCAGGCGCCGCACCTCCGACGCGCGCCCCGGACGCTCGTCGCCCGCCTCGCCCCGCTCGTGCCACGAGCGCGCGAGGATCTCGTGCTTGAGGCGCTGCGCCTCCCGGAACGCGCGCGCCCGCTGCGGGTCCGCGCTCGCGCGGCCGATGACGCCGCGGCTGTCGTCGATGAGCCGCCGGAGCTGCGACAGCAGCGCCGCCGACTCCGGGTCGCTCGGCGGGTTGACCCGCGGCGTCCCGCCGATCACCGCGCGGATCCGCTCCGCCGCGTCCAGCAGCGCCGTCGCACGCCCCGTCGACAGCGCGAGCTCGACGTCGAGCGACGCGAGCGCCCGTCCGTGCACCGCGCCCGCGGTCCGCAGGTCGAGCGACCCGAACCGGGACCGGTGCAGCGCGAGGTCACGCTGCCCCGCGTGCACGAACCGCGCCGCCCGCGCCCGGTCCCCCGCCGCCTGCGCGAGCTTCGCGCGGATCCAGCGGCCGTGCAGCCGGACCGAGATCGGGTCGCTCCCCCGCACCGTGCCGAGCTGCTCGAGCAGCGCCTCCGGGTCGTCGAGCGCGCCGCGCGCCAGGTCCGCCTCGATCCGCACGTACGCCGCGCCGACCTCCCACGCCGTGCGGCCCGACGCCCGGCACATCGCCTCCAGCCGGCCCGCCCGGCGCGACAGACCCGCCCACAGCGTCCGCGTGCCCGCGTCGGCCGGTGCCTGCGCGTACGCGACCGCGTCGACCTGCAGCCCGAGCAGCGCCGCGCGCACGACCCACGCGTCCTCGCGTCGCCGACGGAACCGCCGCTCCGCCGACGCCGCGAACCGCCGGGCCGCCGCGACGTCACCCCGCAGCAGCGCGCACTCGGCCCGGCCCAGCTCGCACTCCGCCACGTCGCGCACCCGGCGGTGCTGCTCGAACGACGCCGCCGCCTCCGCGAGCGCCTGGTCCGCCACGCCGACCAGCCCCGCCTCGAGGAGCACACGCGCCCGGTCCAGCAGCGCCGTCGGCCGGGGCGGACCCGGCAGGATCCGGGCCGCCGCCTCCATCCGCGCGAGCGCGTCCGGCAGGTTCCCGGCGACGAAGTCCAGGTAGCCGAGGTTGTGCTCCGCCTTGAACGTCAGCAGCTCGAAGCCCGCACGACGCGAGCGACGCGCGCACTCCGCGTAGTCCGCCCGCGACAACGACACGTGGTGCATGTCCGAGTGCAGGACCCCACGGTTGAGGAGCACGCGGCACGCGTCGATCGGGTCGGCGTCGTCGATCGACGCGACCGCCTCGTCGAGCCAGTGCAGCGCCTCGTGCTGGCGGCCCGCCCGCAGCGCGAGCAGCCCCCGCAGACCCGCGACCGCCGGCACCAGGCCCGCCCAGCCGCGCGACGGGTCCCGCTCGTGCTCGACGAGCATCGCGTCGAGCTCGTCGAGCGCCGGACCCGGGGCGCCGCGCGTCTCGAAGTCCGCCTTCGCGAGCTCGACGAGCGCGCGCGCCCGCAGCCGCACGACGTCCGGCGACCCCGGCAGGGCCTCCAGGTCGTGCAGCAGCGGGCGCAGGCGTCGGCGGGCACGCGTCGGACGACCCTCGGCGTTCTCGGTCTCGGCGCGCACCAGCGCCTCGGCGAGGACGTCGACGGTGCGCGGCCCGGCGGCCGCCGGGCCGCCCGGGTCCGACATTCGGTGCCTTAGAGCTCGATCTGCGGGGTCACGATCGGCACCTGCGGCTCCTCCGGTCGCCGCAGGACGAGCCGCGCGGGACCGCGCTCGACGTCGGAGAACGAGAAGCGGCCGTCCGCGTCGGACGTCACCGTCGTCACGTCACCGGACTGGTGCAGCTCCACCGAGAGCTCGCTCGCCGGTGCCGCCCAGCCGTCGACCCGCACGCGGTCCGCCTCCGGGCGCACGGAGATCATCACCGTGAGCACGTCCGTCGTGAACGTGATCGTGCCGGCCTCGATGCTCGTCTCGTCCGCACGGACCGCGAGCGCCGGCTCGCCGACCAGGTGCAGCTCCGCGAGCTCGGCGTGCAACGCCTCGATCGTCAGGGCCATGCCGATGCGGTCGACCAGGCCCGCCGGGACCGGGTCGGACACGGCGACCAGCGACGCGAGCTGCTGCAGGATCTCGACGTCGGCCACGTCCAGCGAACCCGCGGCGACCAGGGCGAGGGTGCTCTCGTCGGTGCTCATGACATGCTCCAGGCGGGGTCGTTGGAGAGGGCGAGGCGGAGCTTCGCGAGACAGCGGCCGCGGGTCGGACCGATGCTCCCGACCGGCATCCCGAGCGCCCGGGACACCACCGTGTAGTCCGGCCGGTCGACCAGTGCGACCAGCCCCAGGAGCCGGCGGCAGCGGTCCGGCAGCGTGCCGACGTGCTCCCAGAGCACCCGGTCACGCTCGGAGCGCACTGCGACGGTGTCCGGCCGGTCGTCGGCGGGTGCCGACAACCAGTCGGTCACGTGCTCGTCGTGCTCGTGCCGCACGAGGTCCTCGCGGGTCCGCCGCACCGCACGCCACGCCGCCCGCTTCGCGGTGACGAGCATCCACTGCAACGTCGCCCGCGGGTCGCGGATCGACTCGATGTCACGCACGAGGGTCAGCCAGACGTTCTGCACGATGTCCTGCGCCTGCTCCGCGTCCACGCCCTGGGCGCGGACCGTGTGCCACAGCAGCGGCGTCATCACGTGCACGAGCGCCGCGAGCGGCGCCCTGTCGCCGTCGCGGTACGCGACCACGGCCCGGGCGGCCTGGTCGGCCAGCCCTTCTCCCTCGCGGAGCGCGGCATCCACCGGCTCCACCAGGTCGTCACTCATCATGGACCCCTCACAGGCTGGCCTCGTCGGGCGGCCGCGCCCCTGACACAGTAGGGCGGCCCGGACAACCCCGACAAGGACGACACGGACAGCCGACCGGCTCCGCCGCGGACCGGGTGCGCTCCCGTCCCGCGCGCCTGCGAGCGCCCGTCCCCCCGTGCCGGGGTCGACCCTCAGGAGCGGGGCTCCCGCCACCAGATACACGTGCACCAAGATTTCTTCCCCGGACGTGTATCTGGGCAGGCCGCGGGCGCTCCTCGCCAGCACCCGCCCGAGCTCACGCCGTCCGGTCCGCCCCCGCGGCGACGGCGCCGGAGCGGGCCGGGACCGTGGACTTCGAACCGAGGAGACGCACGACATGACCGAGCAGGACAGCGCGCCCGAGCCCCTCAGCCGGGAGCAGATCCGCCCGACGAAGCGCACCCACGAGGACTCGCTCATCGCCCGACCGGGCGTCGTCGGCGTCGACATCGGCGAGAAGTGGTCCGACGGCCGGCCCACCGGACGGCAGGCCATCGTCGTCCACGTCGCCCGCAAGCTCGACGCCGCCGACCTCGACGACGACCAGCGGATCCCCGCCGCCATCGACGGCGTCCCCACCGACGTCGTCGAGCACCGCGTCGTCCTGCACCACGAGGCCCCGGCCGTCGACGACGTGACGACCCTCATGCGCGGCCGCGTGCGGCCGCTCGCGGGCGGCATCAGCATCGGCCCCGTCGACCCTGTGACCATCCAGAGCGCGACCTCCGCCGAGCTGCGGTCCGTCAACGGCACCCTCGGCGTCGTCGTCGTCGAACGGCACACCGGCCGCGCGCTCGCGCTCACGAACTGGCACGTCGCCGCCGGCGACGGGCTCGAGGACGTCGGGAGCCGCTGGGTGCAGCCCGCGCTCGCCGACGGCGCCTCGCGCGGCGACCAGTTCGGCCTGCTCGTCCGCGGCACCCTCACCGACCGCATCGACGCTGCCGTCGTCGCGATCGCGCCCGGTGCCGCGTGGGTGCCCGGCGTCGTCGGCATCGGCGCGGTCACCGGCTCCGCCGCGGCCGTCGACGGCTCCGTCGTCCGCAAGCACGGCCGCACGACCGGCCTGCGGACCGGGCGTGTCGTGTCCACCGACTTCACGACGTCCGTCGACTTCGGCCCCGGCATCGGCTGGCGCACCCTGCGGGACCAGATCCGTGTCGAGCCCGCCGAGGGAGAGCCGTCGTTCTCCGCGGGCGGCGACTCCGGGTCCGTGCTCGTCGACGAGGACGGGAAGGTCGTCGGGCTGCTGTGGGCCGGCGAGGGCGACGGCTCCTTCTCCGTCGCCAACCCGATCGCCGCCGTCCTGTCGACGCTCGGCGTCGACGTCGCGACACCCGCGTCCGTCCGCGCCGCGCGCGCCCGTCAGGCGGCACTCGCGCGTCGGGCCGCCCAGCTGCGGGCCGCGCAGCAGCGCGCGACGGGTGGCCTGTTCCCGCCCGTGTCCGCCGCCTACCGGCGTCCGCGGCGGCGCCGCGCCGCCGGTCCGCAGTCGCCGGACGGCGCCCGGCCGGGCTCGGACGGTGCCGCCTCGGGAGCGCCCGGTGGCGCCGCGTCCGACGCGCCGACGGGGTCGCCGGCAGGCCAGCCGTCGAGCGCGGCCGGGCGTGCGCCGGGCACCGCGGGCGAGGTGCGTGAGCACCGGCTCGGTGCGGCGGCCCAGCCGTTCACCGAGCCCTTCACCGAACCGTTCACCGAGCCCTTCACCGAGGCGCTCACGGCGAACCCGTTCACCGAGCCGTTCACGGAGCCGTTCACGGAGCCCTTCACCGAGGCGCTCACCGCGAACCCGTTCACCGAGCCCTTCACCGAACCGTTCACCGAGCCCTTCACCGAGGCGCTCACGGCCAACCCGTTCACCGAGCCGTTCACGGAACCCTTCACGGAGCCCTTCACGGAGCCGTTCACGGAGCCCTTCACCGAGTCGCTCACCGCGAACCCGTTCACCGAGCCCTTCACCGAACCGTTCACCGAGCCCTTCACCGAACCGTTCACCGAGCCCTTCACGGAGCCCTTCACCGAGGCGCTCACCGCGAACCCGTTCACCGAGCCCTTCACCGAGCCGTTCACGGAGCCCTTCACGGAACCGTTCACCGAGGCGCTCGCGCAGGCCTACGCCCGGCTCCACGGCCCGCAGCGCGCCGCGCTCACGCTCGCCCGGGTCCGCGCGGAGGCCGCGCGCCGGCAGCGTGAGGCGTTCTGGGCGGGCTACGTCACCGCGATCGTCCGCGGCCGCACCCGCTGACGACCCGGCCGAGACCACGAGGAGACCGCCCGACATGAGCGTCCTGGCAGAAGGAGTCGACCGTCAGCCGACGGCACGCGTCATCGCGCTGCGGCCGTCCGCGGGCCGGCACGCCGCCGCCGGGCGGTCTCCCGAGGTCGTGGGGCTCGGCCCCGAGCCCGACGAGCCCCGGCACGGGACCACGGGGCGGCACGCGACCGCTCCCGCGCCCGTCGACGCGCCCGGCACGGGAGCTCGCTCGCTCGTCCGCGAGCTCGAGGACCTGACCGAGCAGATGCAGGCGCACGGACCCCTGCCGTCGCTGCGGGTCGACCTGCGCGAGCTGCTCGCGGCGTGGGCGGCGGCGCTGGTCCGCCTGCACCGCACGCCGCTGACCCCGACGACGCCCGTCGCCGAGCTGCCCTGGGTGCTGACCGAGCCGCTGCCCGACTGGCTGGACGTCCTGCCCGGGGACACGGGCCCCGTTTGGGCGGTCCGAGCACACCCCGGGATCCGCCGCGCCGTCGAGGAGACCCGACGCGCATGGCTGCCGGTGCAGTGGGTGCACGGCGACCCGACCGGCGACGAGGTCGTCGTGACCCGCACCCGCGGGGCCGTGCGCGCGGTGCTGCTCGGCACCGCGCGGGACACGCCCGAGGGTCCGCTGGCACCCGCGCGCACGGGCCGCAGCGGCTGCGGCGACCCGCGGTGGGACGTCGCGACGGCGCTCGACTGGCTCGCGCTCGCGCTCGGTCCGGCTCTCGATCCCGCGTGGCAGCTCGACCCCGTCGCCACGTTCGCCGGTCAGTACCGCGAGCTCGGCGGCGACGCGCTGCCGGACCGCGCGACGGCCGTCGCCCGGACGCTCGCCTCTGCCGTCGAGTGGACGGCCCACCTCACGCTGGACCGTGACCCGAGCGAGGACGAGCGGGCGTGGTTGTCGGGCCTGTGGTCGCGACCGCTCGAGCTGGTCGGGCGCACCCGCACGACCGCGGTGGCCGGGCGCCGCTCCTGACCCGCCCGCGACCGCGAGCCACGCGCGTCAGGCCGCGCGCACCGCGTGTCGAGGCACGGGAGACGTCCGGGAGGCACGGGACGCAGCACGGTCGGGCGAGCAGCCGCGCCTACCGGGCGCAGGACGGCCGGACGTGCACCGCTGTCCGTGTCCGTGTCCGGCGGAGGCGAGCCGGGGCAGGACCGGCGGGACGAGAACGGCGAAGGCCCGATCCGCAGGGGGGACCGGGCCTTCGCCGTTCGTGCGCGGGGACGAGCCTCAGGCGGCGTCGTCCTCGACCGTCAGGTTCCGGGTCTTGTTCTGGTCGAGCAGGATCCCGGGGCCGTTCGTCGTCGAGATGGTCGCCTTCGTGATGTAGCGGCCCTTCGAGGCGGACGGCTTGAGACGCAGGATCTCCTCGAGCGCCGCCGCGTAGTTCTCCACCAGGTTGACGTCGGAGAACGACGTCTTGCCGATGATGAAGTGCAGGTTCGCGTGACGGTCCACGCGGAACTCGATCTTGCCGCCCTTGATGTCGGACACGGCCTTGGCCACGTCCATCGTCACGGTGCCGGTCTTCGGGTTCGGCATGAGACCGCGGGGGCCCAGCACCTTGCCCAGACGACCGACCTTGCCCATGAGGTCCGGCGTCGCGACGGCGGAGTCGAAGTCGGTGTAGCCGGCGGCCACCTTCTCGATCAGCTCGTCGCCACCGACCTCGTCGGCGCCGGCCGCGCGGGCCTGCTCGGCACGCTCACCGGTCGCGAAGACCAGGACGCGCGCCGTCTTGCCCGTGCCGTGCGGGAGGTTGACCGTGCCGCGGACCATCTGGTCGGCCTTGCGGGGGTCCACACCGAGGCGGAAGACGACCTCGACGGTCGCGTCGTACTTGGTGGTCGACGTGCTCTGCGCGAGGCGGACCGCCTCGAGCGGGCTGTAGACCTTGCCGGCCTCGATCTTCTCGGCGGCGTTGCGGTACGCCTTGCTGTGCTTTGCCATCTGCTTCTCTCTTCTCAGCAGTCGTGGTCCATCGGGCCGCACAGGGCCCTGCCACTGAACTTCGTCACGTCACGAGGTCTCGTGCCGCGTGGTGCCGGTCGGCGCGGACGCCGACCGGCGGGGTGAGGACGTCAGCCCTCGAGCTCACGCTCGGTCCGACCTGCGCTCACGCTCCGGCACGTCCCGCTGCGCGAGCCGTACCTGCGCGTTCGCTCCGGTCAGCCCTCGACCTTGATGCCCATCGAGCGGGCCGTGCCGGCGATGATCTTCTCGGCGGCCTCGAGGTCGTTCGCGTTGAGGTCCTCGAGCTTGGTGCTCGCGATCTCGCGGACCTGGGCCGACGTGAGGGTCGCGACCTTCACGGTGTGCGGCGTCGGGGAGCCCTTGGCGACCCCGGCGGCCTTCTTGATGAGCTCGGCGGCCGGCGGCGTCTTCGTGATGAAGGTGAACGAGCGGTCCTCGTACACCGTGATCTCGACGGGGATGACGTTGCCGCGCTGCGACTCGGTCGCCGCGTTGTAGGCCTTGCAGAACTCCATGATGTTCACGCCGTGCTGACCGAGCGCGGGGCCGATCGGCGGGGCGGGCGTCGCCGCACCGGCGTTGATCTGGAGCTTGATGAGGCCGGTGACCTTCTTCTTGGGGGGCATGAAGCCGTCCCTCTCTGGTTCGTGGGCCGACGCCGTGGGCGATGACCCGGTTGCAGTGCCGCCCCACGGTGCGGGGCGGCAGCGTCAGCGTCAGATCTTGGCGACCTGGCTGAACGACAGCTCGACCGGGGTCTCCCGGCCGAAGATCGAGACGAGCACCTTGAGCTTCTGGTTCTCGGCGTTGATCTCGGAGATCGTCGCCGGCAGCGTGTCGAACGGCCCGTCCGTGACGGTGACCGACTCGCCGACCGTGAAGTCGACCTGGATCTGCGAGGTGCTCTTGGTGGCCGCGGCCGCCGTGGCGGGGGCCTTCGGCGTCAGCGACGGCGCGAGCATCGAGAAGACCTCGTCGAGCGTCAGCGGCACCGGCTGGTGGGTGTGGCCCACGAACGACGTGACGCCCGGGGTGTGCCGGACGGCGCCCCACGACTCGTCGGTCATCTCCATGCGGACGAGGACGTAGCCGGGGATCCGGACGCGCTTGACGACCTTGCGCTGCGCGTTCTTGATCTCGACGACCTCCTCCATGGGGACCTCCACCTGGTAGATGAAGTCCTCCATGTTGAGGCTCTGCGTGCGGTTCTCGAGGTTCGCCTTCACGCGGTTCTCGTAGCCCGCGTACGAGTGGATGACGTACCAGTCACCCGGCTGGCTGCGCAGCTGCGACTTGAAGGCGGCGACGGGGTCCTCGTCGGGGTCGGGCTCGGCGTCGTCGGCCGACTCCTCGACCTCGGCGCCCTCGTCCTCGACCTCGGCGACCTCGTCGGTCGACGCGTCGTCGGCCGGAGCGAGCTCGTCGCCCGCGGCGCCCTCGACCGCCTCGACCGACGCCAGGGCGTCCTCGAGCTCCGTCTCGGCGCCGGTGGGCTCCTGCGACTCCTGCGACACGTGCGAACCTGCTTTCTCCCGCATGGGGTGCGTGCGGGTGGCGAGACTCCTCGCCACCGTGGGCCGGCCGGTGCGGCCGCGAGGGCTCAGCCCCCGAACACCCAGAACGTCAGACGGCCGATCCCGAGGTCGACGACCGTCACGAACGCCATCACGACCGCCACGAACACGAGGACGACCGTCGTGTACGTGATGAGGTCGGAGCGCGTCGGCCGGACGACCTTCTTGAGCTCGGCGACCACCTGGCGCCAGAAGAGCGCGATGCGGGCGAACAGCCCGCGCTTCTTCTCGCCCTTGACGGACTTGGGCTCGCGGGCGGTCGCCGGGCCCCCGGCGTCGGACGCCGCGGCCGGTGCGGTTTCGCTCACGTCTGGCCCCTGTGTCTCGTGGTGGCCACCGGGACCGTGCGGCCCGGCGGTGGGACGGCTGACGCGACGCGCCGGACCGTCCGGCGATCCTGCTCATGCCCGGCCGGGAGCCGGACATGCGCGCAGGGCAGACAGGACTCGAACCTGCAACCTGCGGTTTTGGAGACCGCTGCGCTACCAATTGCGCCACTGCCCTACGGCGGCCGGGCCACCCCATGACACTGTCGCTCCCCGCGTGCGGAACACGCGAGGGCGCGGCTCATCATGGCGAAGGTCAACCGCCGGGGGTCCACTGTACGCGACGCGACCCCGTGGGTCGAACCACGTCCGCGGGGGCCCGCGCGGCACGCCGCACGACGCTCGCCACGGGCGCGCGCCACGGGTCGGAAGGCCGGGCCGCCGTCGCGTGACCTCTGCCACTATGGGGCCCGTGAGCGAGCAGACCACCCCCCGCGCCCGCGTGTCCGCCCGGGTCGCCGCCATCGCCGAGTCCGCGACCCTCGCGGTCGACGCCAAGGCCAAGGCGCTCAAGGCCGCCGGCCGGCCCGTCGTCGGGTTCGGCGCGGGCGAGCCGGACTTCCCGACCCCCGCGTACATCGTCGACGCCGCCGTCGCCGCCGCGCAGGACCCGGCGAACCACCGGTACACGCCCGCCGCGGGCCTCCCCGCGCTGCGTGAGGCGATCGCCGCGAAGACGCTGCGCGACTCCGGCTACGAGGTGAGCCCGGCCGACGTGCTCGTCACGAACGGTGGCAAGCAGGCCGTCTTCCAGGCGTTCGCGGCGCTGCTCGACCCGGGCGACGAGGTCCTCCTCCCCGCGCCCTACTGGACGACCTACCCGGAGGCGATCCGCCTCGCTGGTGGCGTGCCCGTCGAGGTGTTCGCCGGCGTCGACCAGGGCTACCTCGTCACCGTCGAGCAGCTCGAGGCCGCGCGCACGCCGCGCACCAAGATCCTGCTGTTCAACTCGCCGTCCAACCCGACGGGCGCCGTCTACTCACCCGAGCAGACCGCCGAGATCGGGCGCTGGGCGCTCGAGCACGGCATCTGGGTCGTCACCGACGAGATCTACGAGCACCTCACCTACGACCACGCGGTGTTCACGCCGATCGTGCGCGTCGTGCCGGAGCTCGCGGACACGAGCATCGTGCTCAACGGCGTCGCCAAGACGTACGCGATGACCGGCTGGCGCGTCGGCTGGATGATCGGCCCGCGCGACGTCATCGCCGCCGCGACGAACCTGCAGTCGCACCTCACGTCGAACGTCGCGAACGTGTCGCAGCGGGCCGCGATCACCGCGCTCACGGGCGACCTCGCCGCGGTCGAGGAGATGCGCTCCGCGTTCGACCGCCGCCGCCGGACCATCGTCGAGATGCTCGGCGCGATCGACGGCGTCGAGGTGCCCGCGCCGCAAGGCGCGTTCTACGCGTACCCGTCGGTCGAGGGTCTGCTGGGCCGGACCATCCGGGGCGTCACGCCGCGCACGTCGGCCGAGCTCGCGAGCCTGATCCTCGACGAGGTCGAGGTCGCGGTCGTGCCGGGCGAGGCGTTCGGCCCCAGCGGGTTCCTGCGGCTGTCGTACGCGCTCGCCGACGCCGACCTCGTCGAGGGCGTGTCGCGCATCCAGCGGCTGCTCGGCGAAGCCGAGTGACCGCGGCGGCCGGGCTCGCGCAGCCCGGCCGCGCCGGACGTCGGCGGCCCGGACGGCACGGGTGACGCGCCGCTGACGGTGGGAGGACGCCCGCTCGCGGGCCGTCCCCCGTGCTCGTGACGCGGCTGATCTGGGACTGCGCGCCGTCGGTGCCGCGGTCCATACTGTCCGCCATGCGTCCGGACGAGCCACGCAGCGCGCGCGGGAGCGCTCCCGCGCCTGCGCCGCTCACCGCTGCGCACCTCACCGTCCGGGTCCGCATCCTCACCGCCGTCATCGTGCTCTCCGCCCTGACCGTGCTCGTCGCCGGCGCCACGGCGTTCTGGCTGCAGTCGCGCGAGACCGACGCGCGGATCGACAACTCCCTCGCCCGTGCGCTCACCGCGCTGCGCGTGGTCGAGAAGAAGCCGAACCCCAGCACCGACCAACCGTTCGAGACGGTCAGCGACGTCCTGGCCGTCGCCGTGCGCAACCGCGTGCCCGGCAAGAACGAGGGCGTCATCACGCTGCTGTCAGGTCGGCTGAAGTGGACCGCCGCGCGCGAGACGAACGCGATCCACCTCGACACCGACACCGAGCTCATCGACCACCTCAGCCGGCTGTCGCTCTCGACCAGCAGGCCCACGGTGCAGACCGTCCGCACGAGCGTGACCGAGTACCGCCTCATGGCGGCGCCGGTGCGCGTCGACCGCGACCCCGCGCTCGGGCTGTTCGTCGTCGCGTTCGACCGCAGCGCCGAGATGCGCACGCTGCAGACGACGTTCCTCACGTACTCGGCCGTCGGCATCGTCGCGCTGCTCGGGATCTCGGTCGTCGCGTGGTTCGTCGTCGGACGCCTGCTGCACCCGCTGCGGCTGCTGCGGGACACCGCGCGGCGCGTCACCGAGTCCGACCTGTCGGAGCGCATCAACGTCAGCAGCAACGACGACCTGGGCGACCTGGCGCACACCGTCAACGCGATGCTCGACCGGCTCGAGCGCGCCTTCGGCTCGCAGCGCGAGCTGCTCGACGACGTCGGGCACGAGCTGCGGACGCCGCTGACCATCGTGCGCGGGCACCTCGAGCTGCTCGACCCCGACGACCCGGAGGACGTCCGCACGACGCAGTCGCTCGCGCTCGACGAGCTCGACCGCATGCACCGCCTCGTCGACGACCTCATGATCCTGGCCACCGCCGAGCGTCCCGACTTCGTGCGCCTCGCCCCGACCGACGTCGGACGGCTGACCGACGACGTGCACGAGAAGGCACGCGGGCTCGGCGACCGCCGGTGGGTCGTCACGTCGCGCGCGGACGTCACCGTCAGCCTCGACGAGCAGCGCATCACGCAGGCGTGGCTCCAGCTGCTCGCGAACGCCTACCGCTTCTCTCCACCGGCGTCGACCGTCTGGATGGGCTCCGAGGTCGTGGGCGACCGGCTCATGCTCTGGGTGCGCGACGAAGGTCCGGGCGTGCCCGCGTCGGAGGAGCGCCGGATCTTCGAGCGCTTCCACCGCGGCCAGGCGGACCGGTCCCAGAACGGCGCGGGCCTCGGCCTGCCGATCGTCGCTGCCATCGCGCAGGCCCACCACGGCACCGTCGTCGTCGAGCGCCCGCCCGAGCGCGGGAGCCGCGGTGCCGTCTTCGTCCTCGACCTTCCCGCCGTCGACCTCGTCGACGGCGAGACGACCGTCCCCGACCGCATCGCCGACCTCGCGGAGCACCACTGATGACGCACATCCTCATCGCCGAGGACGAGGAGCGGATCGCCGCCTTCGTCGCCAAGGGCCTGCGCACGGCCGGGTACGAGGCCACCGCCGTGACGACCGGCGACGCCGCGCTGACCCGCGTCCGCGCAGGAGGGGTCGACCTCGTCATCCTCGACCTCGGCCTGCCGGACCTCGACGGGTTCCAGGTCCTGCGCCGGCTGCGTGAGGCCGGGCTCACGCTGCCCGTCATCGTGCTCACCGCGCGCTCGTCGGTGACGGACACCGTCACGGGGCTCGAGTCGGGCGCCGACGACTACATGGCGAAGCCGTTCCGGTTCGAGGAGCTCCTCGCCCGGGTGCGGCTGCGCCTGCGCCAGCAGCAGCCGCAGCCGTCCGGCGACGTCACGGTGCTGTCCCACGGGCCGCTGCAGCTCGACCTGCGGACGCGGCGGATCCGCGTGCGGGACCAGGAGGTCGAGCTGTCCGCGCGGGAGTTCGCGCTCGCCGAGACGTTCCTGCGCAACCCGGGTGACGTGCTCACGCGCGAGCGCCTGCTGTCCGACGTGTGGGGCTACGACTTCGACCCGGGGTCGAACGTGGTCGACGTGTACGTGCGGTACCTGCGCCGCAAGGTGGGCGCCGAGCACTTCGACACCGTGCGCGGCGTCGGCTACCGGCTCGTCGACGTGACCGCCGTCGGCTGAGCGGTCGCGCCCGCGGCGACCGTCCGTGGGCGTGCGGCCGCTGGGGCGACCGCGCGTCGTGGGTCGGGCGGACGCCCCCGGCCGCGGCTGGCACACTGTGCCGATGCGTGACCTGGCCCTCCTGCCGAAGGCGCACCTGCACCTGCACTTCACGGGCTCGATGCGGCCCGCCACGCTCGCGGACCTGGCCGACCGGCACGGGATCCGGCTGCCGGCCGTCCTGCTCGACGCCGACCCGCTGCACGTGCCCGCCGACGAGCGCGGCTGGTTCCGTTTCCAGCGGCTCTACGACGCGGCGCGCGCGTGCGTCCGCAGCGAGGACGACATGCGCCGGATCGTCGCCGAGGCCGTCGAGGACGACGCCGCCGAGGGGTCCGGACGTCTGGAGATCCAGGTCGACCCCACGTCGTACGCGCCGTTCGTCGGCGGCCTGACGCCCGCGCTGGAGATCGTGCTGGACGAGGCGCGCCGCGCGGGTGCGGCGTCCGGGGTCGACGTGGGCGTCGTCGTCGCGGCGTCGCGGATGCGTCATCCGCTCGACGCGCGCACGCTCGCCCGGCTGGCCGCCCGGCACGCGGGGGACGGTCCGGGCGAGGTCGTCGGGTTCGGGCTGTCGAACGACGAGCGGCGCGGCGACACCGGGGCGTTCGGGCCCGCGTTCGCGATCGCGCGCCGCGCGGGGCTCGCGGCGGTGCCGCACGGCGGCGAGCTGCTCGGCCCCGCGCACGTCGAGGAGGTGCTCGACGCCCTGCGCCCCGACCGGCTCGGTCACGGCGTCCGCAGCGCCGAGGACCCGCGGGTGCTCGACCGGGTCGTCGACGAGGGTGTCGCGCTCGAGGTGTGCCCGGCGTCGAACGTGTCGCTCGGCGTCTACGGCGCGGACCGTGACGTGCCCCTGCGCACGCTCGTCGCGGCCGGTGCGCGGGTCGCGCTCGGGGCGGACGACCCGCTGCTGTTCC
Source organism: Cellulomonas sp. H30R-01 (assembly GCF_010119915.1). Classification (NCBI taxonomy): domain Bacteria; kingdom Bacillati; phylum Actinomycetota; class Actinomycetes; order Micrococcales; family Cellulomonadaceae; genus Cellulomonas; species Cellulomonas sp. H30R-01. Next base: position 2,578,922 of record NZ_CP048210.1, read on the forward strand.
GGTCGCGCCTGGTCGCGCAGTACGAGGCGGCGCGGGACGTGCACGGGTTCTCGGACGAGGAGCTCGCGGCGCTCGCGCGGTCGTCGATCCTGGCGAGCCGCGCCTCGGAGAGCGTGCGCGGCCGGCTGCTCGCGGGCGTCGACGGGTGGCTCGCGGGCGACGACGGCGAGCGCGCGGGTGGGAGCGCGTCGGCGCGCTCCGAGCGGCAGGCCGGTGCAAGGGACGGCGCCGGCCGGGCGGGCGCGTCGGTGGACGGTGCCGCGCGGGCCACCGGGTGGGCGGACGGTGCCGCCCGGGCCACCGGGTCGGCGGACGGTGCCGCCCGGGCCGACGGGTCGGCGGACGGTGCCGCCCGGGCCGACGGGTCGGCGGACGCCGCGGGCGCACCCGTCGACGTCAGAGGCTGACGCCCACCAGCACGGGCTCGGGCTCGAGCTCGACGCCGAACGCGGTGCGCACGCCGTCGCGGATGTCGCGGGCCAGCGCGACGAGCTCGTCCGCCGTCGCACCACCACGGTTGGTGAGCGCGAGCGTGTGCTTGCCGGACAGCGCCGCGGCGCCCGGCCCGGAGTGGCCGCGCCCGAACCCGGCGTGCTCGATGAGCCAGGCCGCGCTCGTCTTCGTCGCACCGTCGCCGGCGGGGAAGCGCGGCGCGTCGGCGGGCAGCGCGGCGGCCGCGGCGGAGTCGAGGATCGGGTTCGTGAAGAACGACCCGGCGCTCCACGTGTCGTGGTCGGTCGCGTCGAGGACCATCCCCTTGCGTCCGCGCAGCTCGAGCACGGCGGCCCGCACGTCGAGGATCGGTGCGCGCTCCCCCACGGCGACGCCGAGCGTGCGCGCGAGCTCCGGGTAGCGGACGGCCTGGGCGAGCGTGCCCTGGCGCAGCTGGAAGGTCACGTCGAGGACGACGTACCGCGGGGTCGGCCCCCACGGTGCGCGCGGGTCCTCGGGGTCCGCCGCGGTCGGCCGCATCGAGCGCTTGAGCAGCGATGTGCGGTAGCCGAAGCGCAGGTCGACGAGCGGGAGCGTGCGGACCTTGCCGCGTCCGCGGTCCCAGACGCGCACGGTCGCGATGGTCTCGGACACCTCCTGGCCGTACGCGCCGACGTTCTGCACGGGCGTCGCACCGGTCGAGCCGGGGATGCCGGACAGGGCCTCGAGGCCGACGAGCCGGTGCGTGACGGCGTGCTCGACGACCTCGTCCCACGGCGTGCCCGCGGGGACGGTGTACGTCACGCCCGCGCACGCGGAGTGGTCGGGCACGTCGATGCCCGTCCGCACGTCGCGCACGACGACGCCCTCGAAACCCGCGTCGGCGACGAGCAGGTTGGAGCCGCCGCCGACGACGAGGAGCGGCTCGCCGGCGTCGTCCGCCGCACGCACGACGTCGACGAGCTCCGCCTCGGTCGTCGTCTCGATGTAGCGCGCGGCCGGTCCCCCGACCCGGAGGGTCGTGAGGTCGGCGAGGGCGGGGGTCGTCGTCGGGGTCGTCACGTGCTGCACGCCGCCCAGGCTAGACCGCGGCGTCGGGACGCTTCGCGTCAGCGGGCTCGACGGGCTCGGCGGGGCCACCGGGGACGTCGGCCTCGACGGGCTCGTCCGTCGACGGGCGCACGAGCGGCGCAGCCGCGTTGACGACGAGGAGACCGAGGACGACGGGGACGAGGATGACGAGCAGCGCGTTCCGGTAGCCGACGTGCTGCGCGAGCAGGCCGAGCAGCGGCGGACCGGCGAGGAACGCGCTGTAGCCGATGGTCGACACCACGCTCACGCGGGGGGCGGCGCGCAGCGGGTCGTCGGACGCGGCGCTCATGCCGACGGGGAACCCGAGCGCGGCACCGGCGCCCCACGCGACGACCCCGACCAGGGCGAGCCACAGCTGGCCGGCCAGGGCGAACGTGAGCAACCCGACGATCGCCAGCACCGCGCACAGCCGCAGCACGACGACGCGCCCGTACCGGTCGAGCAGCGCGGTGCCGAACCAGCGCATGCTCGTCATGGCGCCCACGAAGACGCCGAAGGCGAGCGCGCCGAGCGCGTGCGACGTGTCGAAGCCGTCGACGACCGCGAGGCTGACCCAGTCGTTCGCGGAGCCCTCGGTGAGCGCGGCGGCGAGCACGACGAGGCCGATGAGCAGCGTGCGCGGCTCGAGCCACGCCGCGAGCGCACCGCGGGCGCCGCGCGGGGGGGAGTCGTCCGTGACGGCGTGCGGGTGCTCGGAGCCGGCAGGCAGGAACGCGCGGACGGCGAACGCGACGACGACGACCGACGCGGTGACCGCGATCGGCACGTGCACCGCGACGGGCACGTGCAGCAGCGCCGCGAGCGCGGAGACGCCCGCCGCGCCGACCGTCCCGAACGAGAACCCGGCGTGGTACCGCGGCATGACGGTGCGGCCGAGCTCCTGCTCGACCGCGGCCCCCTCGAGGTTCATCGCGGCGTCCCACACGCCCGTGCCGACGCCGTACAGCACCATGCCGACGACGACGACCGGGACCTGTCCGGCCGCGACGCCGAGCGCCGCGATCGTCAGCCCGAGGCCGTTGAGGATCGCGAAGCCGAGCACCGTGCGGCGCGCACCGAGCCGCTCGACGACCATGCCCGACAGCGGCAGGGCCACGAGCGAGCCGACCGCACCGACGAGCAGCAGCAGGCCCATCTTCTCGGGCGAGAAGTCCAGCCCGTCGCGGATCGCGGGCAGGCGCGACGCCCACGTCGCGAAGTTGAAGCCGTTGAGCACGAAGACGGCCATGACCGCCAGCGACGCGCGCCGGGTGCGCAGGTCGGGCTGGGTCGGGGTGTCGGACATCGTTCCTCCGGTGCGCGGTGCCGTCATCGATCGTGCCCGTTCCTGCTCGTGGTGGCACGTGCGCGACCGGTGGCGCGCACGCGAAGGGTGGTGGCGCCCGCGCGGACCGCGGCGCGCGCACGGACGGCGTGCGCGCGGACGCGGTGCCGCCGGCGCGCGTGCGGGAGCGCGAGCGCGGGCTGCTCGGCCCGCTCCGGCGGGAGGTCGGCGTGCGCGGCGAGGGCGGCGAGCGGGTCGGGGTCGGCGTGCGCGGCGAGGGCGGCGAGCGGGTCCGGGTCGGCGTCGGCGAGGAGGCCGCGCTCCGGGCTGGGGGCCTGCTCGCGGACGTCACCGTCACGGAGGAGGACGCCGCGGGTGGGAGCGACCGGCCGGGCTGCCCCGGGCTCGACCGCGGCGCCCGCGACACGAGCTCGTCGAGCAGCCGGCCCGGCGGCCGCCGACGCGGTCTTCTCGGGCGCGACGCGGGCCGCGAGCAGGACGCTCGCGACCATCGCGACGCCGATGAGCAGCAGCGCGTGCCGCGCGCCCATCGACTCGGCGGCGAGTCCGAGCAGCGGCGGCGCCGCGAGCGACGCGACGGAGGCGAACGACGAGACGACGGCGACGCGGCCGGCGGACCGCAGCGGGTCGTCGGACGCCGCCGCGATGCCGACCGGGACCGCGAGCGCGGCGCCGAAGCCCCAGCCGACGATGCCGACGGCGGCGAGCTCGAGGGTCGGGGCGAGGCCGAACAGCAGCAGCCCGCCGAGCGAGACGACGCCCGACACGCGCAGGACGGCGACGCGACCGAACGAGTCGATGAGGCGGGTGCCGAGCAGCCGCACGACGGTCATGGCGCCGACGAACACGCCGAGCATCGCGCCGCCGACGGCCTCGCTGCGGTCGAACCCGTCGACGACGGCGAGCGACAGCCAGTCGTTGGCCGACCCCTCGGAGAGTGCGGCGGCCATGATGACGACGCCGATGAGCAGCGTGCGCGGCTCGCGCCAGGAGTCGAGCGCGGTGGCGATGCGGCGGCGACGCCCGGCGGGTGCGACGGCCACGACGGCCGGCCTCGGCGCGCCGTCGCGCGCCTCGGCGTCCACGGTCGCGACGACGGGCTGCGGGCGCCGACGGTCCCCGGGGGCGTCGTCGAGCACGACGCCGCGCAGCGACGCGAGCCGCCAGACCACCGCGAGCGCGGCGACCGCGGAGAACTGCACGACCACGGGCACGTCGAGCGCGGCGGCTGCGGCGCCCAGGCCGGACCCGGTGACGGCGCCGATCGAGAACGCGGCGTGGAACTGCGGGATGACAGTCCGGCCCATGGCACGCTCGACGCGCCCCGACTCGACGTTGAGCGGGACGTTGCCGAGCGCGACCGCGACGCCGTTGAGGAAGATGCCGACGGCGAGGACGGCGACCGAGCCCACCGCGGGGCCGACACCCATGAGCACGTACCCGACGGAGAGCGCGACGGTCGACGCGACGATCCCGACCCGGCTGCCGAAGCGCTGCACGACGATGCCCGCCGCTGTGACGGTCACGAGCGCGCCGAGGGACCCGACCAGCAGCATCCCGCCGAGCTCGGCCGTGGACAGGTCGAGCGCGTCGCGGACCGCGGGGATGCGCGCGAGCCAGCTCGAGAACGTGACCCCGGTGAGCGCGAACAGGCCCATGAGGAGCCAGCGGGCGCGGGACAGCCGGCGTGCGTCCGGGACGTGGTGCGGCGGTGTCGCGTCCGCACCGGGCGACGGGGTGGCGGGCGGCGCGGACGGCGCGGACGAGCGGGGCTGCCCGGCGGGGGCGGGGTGGGACACGGTGGGGCTCCGGGCGCGGGTCGGGCGAAGCGGTCGAATCGATTCGACCACGTCTCGCAGCGGGGTCGAATCGATTTGATGGGACGGGACATTCTGCGGGTACGCTGGCGGTCGCGTCAACACGTCTGCGCACCCGCGCGTCGTGCCCCGTCGCACCCGTCCTCGCCTCGCCCACGCGGGCGACGAGCCCCGTGCGCCGACCCGGAGGTGGACCCCTGCCCCGCCCTCGCCCGACCCTCGCGGACGTCGCCGCGGCCGCCAAGGTCTCCGTCTCGACGGCGTCGCTCGCGTTCTCGGGTGCCGGCCCCATCGCCGCCGCGACCCGCCAGCGCGTGCTGGACGCGGCGGTCGAGCTCGACTACGCCGGGCCGAACCCGCTGGGCCGCCAGCTGCGACGCGGCCGGTCGGGCATCGTCGGGGTCGTCGTGGGGGACGCCCTCAAGCGCTCGTTCCGCGACCCCGTCTCGGTGCAGGTGCTCGACGGGCTCGTCGGGACGCTCGGCTCGCTCGGCCTCGGCGTCCTGCTCATCCCCGGTCCCAGCGACCCCACCGAGCCGCCCGTCGACCCCCTCGTCGAGTCCGCGGCCATGGACGTGGCCGTGCTCATGTGGGGCGGCACCACCGACGACCCGACGCTCACCGCGCTCCAGCGCCGCGGCATCCCCACCGTCGTCGTCGAGGGTCGTCAGCAGGAGGGCGTCACGACCGTCGGGATCGACGACCGCCGTGGCATGACCGAGGCGACGCAGCACCTGCTCGGTCTGGGCCACGAGCGGATCGCCGTGGTCACGCTCCCGTTCGACCGCGCCCGGCGCGACGGGCTCGTCGACGACGACCGTCTGTCGCAGATCGACTGGGAGATCACCCGCCGACGCCTCGCGGGCGTCACCGACGCGGGCGTCACGCCGCAGGCGATCTACGAGACCCCCGCCTCGCTCGTCGAGCACGGCAAGACCGCGGGGGCCGCGCTGCTCGCCGGCGACGCCCGACCCACCGCCGTCGTCTGCCAGTCCGACCTCCTCGCGTCGGGGGTCGTGCTCGCGGCACGCGAGCTCGGGCTCCGCGTGCCCGAGGACGTGTCCGTGGCCGGCTTCGACGGGCTCGACCTGCCCTGGCTCGCACCCGACGTCCTCACGTCCGTCGTCCAGCCGCTCGCCGAGAAGGGCGCCGCGGTGGGTCACGCCGTCGAGGACCTGCTCGCGGGCGAGACGCCGCCCTACCGGGAGCTGGGCGTCACGCTGCGCCTGGGGACGACGACCGGCCCCGCCCCCTCCTGACCGAGCCCCCGCCCGACGACGCGAGCCCGGACCGGACGCACCGCGCCCCGGTCCTCCACCTCCGCCGGGGAGGACCGGGGCACGGCCGTGCGCCGGCGTCAGCTGCGCTTCAGCCAGTCGAGCGGGTTGGTGCGCGTCGCCGCGTAGACGAACCACGACGTCGCGCCCACGTGCTGCACCTGGAAGTAGCCGAACCCGAACCCGGTGTCGAGCAGGCTCGACGCGGCGACCACTCCCCCGTCGACGACCACGCCGCCGAGGTGCTGTCCGACGCCCAGGACGTCCTGCGCGTGCCGGACCTGCGCGAGCAGCCGGTCCGCCGCCTTGGCGTCACCGCGGCCGTTGCGGTCGATCAGCGCGGTCGCGAGCTGACCGGTGCCCTCGAGCCACACGCCCTGCGGGTGCACGGTGATGCCGTTGTACTGCGCGGTCGACTGCGCGCTCGCGGTGCTGAACGTGACGCCGGAGACCGTCTCGCCGTCGGGCAGCTGCGACGTCGGGGCAGACGCGTCGTCCGTGACCGCGAGCGCCGTGCCCGCCCAGTCCAGGCCGCGCTTGAACGTGCGGTCACGGGTGGCGAGCCACGCCCACGTCACCGTGTCGAGGGGCACCGGGAAGCGGTTGATCTCGACGCCGTCGTTCGTGCCCGTCCAGAAGAAGCCCTCGGACGGCTCCCACATCGCGTCGACGAACTCCCGCGCGTGCGCCGCCGCCGCCTTCCAGCGGTTGTCACGAGTCACCTTGCGGAGCATCGAGAAGAACGCCGTGCAGTCGATGTTGTGCTCGGTCGAGCCGTTGGGCACGGGTGCGTTCGCGCCGTTCACCCCGAAGGAGAAGCCGCCGAGGCCCGTGGTGCGCCAGGTGTTCGTCGTGATCCACTCGCCGATCCGGACGGCACCCGCGAGGTAGCGGCGGTCGCGCGTGCGGTCGTAGAGGTGGAGCAGGGCGATGCCGGGCCACGCCATGTCGCCGACCGCGGTCCCGAGGAACCCGAACTGCCACCCGATGTTCGCCGTGCCGTCGGGCTGCACGAACCCGTACGGCTGCGGGTTGCCGTCGTAGAACGTGTACGGGCCGACGTTGTACCCCTGCCGCAGCCGGCCGTCGGAGTAGCCCGGGTCGTGGTCCTGCGCGTACAGCAGGCCGTCGCCGAGGACGCGCGCCGTCTGCTCGCTGGACCGCCTGCCGTCGGCCAGCAGCGCGATGATCGCGAGCGCGTTGTCGTACGTGAACGCCGTGCTGAACAGCCCTAGCTCGTCGCCGTAGCTCTGCGCGAGCCGGGCGCCCGTGTTCACCGTCGGGTAGGCGTCGGCCGCGGCCTGCAGGAAGCCGACGGCCGCACGCTGCGCGGACGCGCCGTGCCCGTGACCGCGTCCCGTTGACACGTGTCCACCAGGGGCGGCCGAGGCGCCCGGGGCCGTGGCGACCGCCACGCCGGCGGCGACACCAGCGCCGGTCAGTGCGAGGAACGTCCGGCGCGAGACCCGCGCCCCTGACTCCGTCGTCGTGTGGTGCATCGGTGCTCTCTCCTCTGTGGGCGTCGGGCCGCGACGATGCGGCCCGGGTACACCGTAGGGAGCGGCCGGACGGAAAGGAAGAAGCCGGACGAATCGTCCGTACGCACCACGCTCACGGGTGCGGCACCGTCGCCCGGGCGGGCGACCCGGACGTCGCGCGAGCACGCGACACCCCCGAGCGGCGCCGTCGGCGGCCGCGGACGACGGAACTGCCCGCACCGCGGCGCTGCGCCGAGGTCCGCGACCACGACGCGGTGCGCGCGACCGTCCGCAGCCGGTTCAGCCGAGCCGGACGACCGCCTGCGCCTTGCCGAGCACGCGCACACCGTCGACGCTCACCGTGAGATCGACGCGCACCGTGCCCGCGCCCGCGTCGAGCGCGCCGACGACGGCGACGACCTCGACGGTCGCGGCGCCCGGGTCGGGGACCGGGACGGGGCGCGTGAACCGCACCTGGTAGTCGACGACGGCGCCCGGGTCGCCCGCCCAGTCGGCGACGACGCTGCTCGCGGCGCCCATGGTCCACATGCCGTGCGCGATGACACCCGGCAGGCCGACCGCCGTCGCGATGCGCTCGTTCCAGTGGATCGGGTTGAAGTCGCCGCTCGCGCCCGCGTACCGGACGAGCCGCGCACGGTCGACGGTGACCTCGCGCCGCGCGAGCTCCTGGCCGACGGTGAGCTCGGTGAGCACCGGCGTGGTCATGCGTCCTCCCCGCGGACGGCCAGCGTCGAGACGACGGTCGCGACGGCCTCGCCGTCCTCGGCCGCGATCTCGGCGCGCGTGGTGATCATGGCGAGCCCGGCGCGCTCGACGATCGCGTCGACGTGCAGCACCGTGACGAGCCGGTCGCCGGCGCGGATCGGGCGGTGGTGCGTGAACCGCTCGTCGGCGTGCACGACGCGGCTGAAGTCGATGCCCGCGGCCGGGTCCTCGAAGAGCTGCGCCTCGGCACGCTGCGCCACGACGACCGCGAACGTCGGCGGTGCGATGACGTCGGGGTGACCGAGCGCCCGTGCGGCGTCGGGCTCGGTGTGCGCGGGGTGCGTCGCGCCGACCGCGGCGGCGAACTCGCGCAGCTTCTCGCGCCCGACCTCGTACGGCGCGTTGGGCGCGTACTCGCGTCCGGCGTACCCGGTGTCGACCGGCATCCTCGTGCTCCTGTCGTCCGTCGCGTCGCCTGCCCGGCCCTCTCGGCCCGGCACGGCCCTGCTCAGCCCTGCACGGCGGTCACACCTGCACCGCGCTCAACGCACAAGCACGCCCGCCGGCGCGGAGCCGGGGGCGTGCCTGGAGTCCTGCGGCCCCGTGGGGCGCGGCTCAGCGGGTCTCGCGGTGGACCGTGTGCCGGTTGTCGCGCGGGCAGTACTTCTTCATCTCGAGCCGGTCGGGGTCGTTCCGACGGTTCTTCTTCGTGATGTAGTTCCGCTCCTTGCACTCCGTGCAGGCGAGCGTGATCTTCGGGCGGACGTCCGCGCTCTTGCTGGCCATGGTCTTCTCCTCGCGCCTGGACGGCGCCTGCGTTCTGCTGTCCACGACGCGTCGACCGACGCATCGCCTGGGTCACACTGGCTGTAGCGGGAGCGGGGCTTGAACCCGCGACCTCACGATTATGAGTCGTGCGCTCTGACCAGCTGAGCTACCCCGCCTCGGATGTCCCGAGGCCGTGGAACGAACCACGGCCCCGGACACACCACAGAGCCCCGAAAGGGAATCGAACCCTTGACCTTCTCCTTACCATGGAGACGCTCTGCCGACTGAGCTATCGGGGCAGCGCGTGCAAGGTTACACGGGCGAGTGCCCGGCTGCGAAATCCGGGCCGGTGACGGTCGCCACGGCGGCGCGCGACCCGCCGCGCGACCTGCGACGACGACCGCCGTCGAGCCCCGCGGCGCTCGCCCGAGGAGCCGCGCGGGCGCCCGCGTGCCTAAACGATTCGTCTCGTCGCCAGGGCGGTTTGTCCGGTGTCAGGATCCCGCCCATGCGCCGAACACCCCGCAGCACCGCCGCTGCCCTCCTGCTCGCCGCCGCGGTCACCCTCGGCACCGCGGCGTGCACCGGCTCCGACGACGACGCCGCCACCCCGGACTCCGACGCCGGCGACGGCACCGCCGCGACGCTCGCGTGGCCCACCGCGATCGACCCCGCCACCGCCGAGGACTCGTTCTTCGTCGTCTGGACCGACGTGGCCGACTCCGCCGCGGGTCCCGAGAAGCTCCAGCCCACCATCGACGCGCTCGCCGCGGCGGGCTACACGACGCTCCCCTGGGACCCGGCCTGCCAGAGCGGCGCGGAAGAGCTGCTGGGCGGTCTCACCGGCTTCGCGGACCCGCTCGGCGTCGGCGTGGCGTTCGCCTCCGCGGAGGACGCAGGCGCCTTCGACACGCTCTACGAGGGCGCGACGGTCTCCGTCACCGAGGGCACGTACACCTGCGCGAAGCCGTCCTGACCCCGCTCCCCACTCCCCTGCGACCGGCGGGGCGCCCTCGGGTGCCCCGCCGTCGTCGTCCCCGGAGACCGCCCGGAGCGCGGCACGGGCGCGCGAACCTCGGGCACGTGGACCTCGGGCACATGGTCCTCGCGCACGTGGACGTCGGGTACGTGGACGTCGGGTACGTGGACGTCGGGCACTGCGCGCTCGGGCCTGAGACGACGAGAGCCCGGACCGCAGTCGCAGTCCGGGCTCTCGCACCGTGGCGGGTGAGGGATTCGAACCCCCGTAGGCTGTGCCAGCTGATTTACAGTCAGCCCCCTTTGGCCGCTCGGGTAACCCGCCAGGGATCGCTCGCCGTTGCGGGGTCGACCCGGAGGCCGGCCGCCGCGAGCAGCGCGCGGGTGGAAGGATAGCAACTCCCGAGGGGTGCTGACGAAACGGCCCCCGGGACGGACGGCCGACGCCCCCGGGCGCGGCGACAGACGAGTCCCCGGCGGGTGCCCGGGGCGGCAGGAGGAGAGCACATGGCGAGCGAGTCGTCGTTCGACGTCGTCAGCAAGGTCGACCGTCAGGAGGTCGACAACGCGCTGAACCAGGCGGCGAAGGAGATCGCCCAGCGCTACGACTTCAAGGGCGTCGGGGCGTCGATCACGTGGAGCGGCGAGTCGGTCCTCATGGTCGCGAACTCCGCCGAGCGGGTGCTCGCGGTGCTCGACGTCTTCGAGTCGAAGCTCATCAAGCGCGGGATCTCGCTCAAGTCGCTCGACGTGGGCGACCGGGAGCCCAAGCCGTCGGGCAAGGAGTACCGCCTCGCGGGGTCGATCCAGGAGGGCCTGTCGAGCGAGATCGCGAAGAAGCTCGCGAAGATCGTGCGCGACGAGGGCCCGAAGAACGTCAAGACGCAGATCCAGGGCGACGAGCTGCGCGTCACCGCCAAGAGCCGCGACGACCTGCAGGCCGTCATCGCGCTGCTCAAGGGCGCCGACGTCGACGCGGCGCTCCAGTTCGTCAACTACCGCTGACGCGGCGGCGGGGAGCGCGGCGCACGCCGCGCCTCCCGCCGCCCGTCCGGCATCGACACGGTCCCCGCGAACGCCCGCTCGTCCCGCAGGCACCCGCCCGCGGACCCGTCCCGTCGCGCCACGCACGAGGCGGACCCCGGGCTCACACCGCCGGCGTCGAGACGGCGGTCGTCCGCCGGATCAGACGCCCGCGCCGAGCGCCGCGAGCGAGAAGCGGCTGCGGTCGAGCTCGTCGTCGTCGGCGCCGACCTGGCGCGGCACGCCCAGCCCGTCCTCGGCGAGGTCGGCGAGCACCTGACCGGCCCCCGGAGCGAGCGCGACGCCGTGCAGGCCGGTGCCCAGCGCGAGCACGACACGGCCCACCCGGTCCAGCACCATCGGGCCCGCCGCACGCTCGGTGACCCACGGTCCGGCATCGTCGACGCCGACCCCGGGCAGGCACTGCGCGACGTACTCGACGAGCTCGGTGGCGACGGCCTCGGGGGCAGCGTCCGCCCCCGTCGCGCCGAGCGGTGCGGGCTCGGTCCGGTGCACGAGCACGACACCCTGGTCGGTCGGCTCGCCACGCACCCGCAGCGCCGGGTAGCCGACGTCGGGCCCGAGGTCGCCGCGCGCGGAGCGGTGCGCGACAGGGTCGGCGCGGTGCACGAAAGCGGGCCAGGGCCGAATGCCCGACGGGAGCGCTTCCACGCGGTCGGCGCGTACGCGCGTCTCGCGCACCACGTGCGCCGCAGGGACCTCGACGACGCCGCCGAGGAGCCCTGCGGTCGCTGCGCCCGCGCACACGACGACGACCGACGCGTCGACGTGGTCGCCGTCGTCGACGTGCACGCGCGCGGCGTCGTCGCGCACCTCGACCCGTCGCACGTCCGCACCGAGCACCAGGTCGGCACCGTGCGACACCGCCTGCCGCCGCAGGGCCGCGAGCGTCGCGGCGACGTCGGCCACCCCCGCGGCGGGCTGCACGACGGCCCGGTCGTCGAACCGCATGCCCGGCCAGCGCTGCTCCGCCTCCGGGCCCGTGAGGTACTCGAACGGCACCGACGTGACGAGCAGCGTCTCCACGAGCGGGCGCAGCGCCTCGACGGGACCGTGCTCGACGCAGCCGGTCGGCTCGACCAGTCGCTCGCCCGCCTCGTGCTCGAGGACGTTCCACCACTGGTGGCTGAGGAGCGCGAGCCGGCAGCGGGCGACGTCCGCGTGGCCCGGCCGGACGACGTCGCGTCCCTGCACGGGCGGCTCCTGCGCGCGGTCGAGCAGCAGCACGCGGTGCCCGCGTCGTGCGAGCGCCCAGGCCGTCGCGGAGCCCGTCGCCCCGGCGCCGACCACCACGACGTCGTACCGGTCCTGCGTCACGTCGCCCCCTCCCGCGCGTGACACCGTGCCCCGTCGCGGGGCAGATTCTAGGGATTCGTCCCGATTCGCGAACATCGCTGTCCGCGAGGAGAGATCGTCCGGCCTGGTGGCCGGTCCGACGTCGGCCCGCTGGGTCGCAGCGGGGGTCGGGGACCGCCGAGCGACGTGGCCCCGGAGCCGGGCGCGCTCGTCCTCCGGCGACCGTCGCGCCGCGGCGCCGAGCCCGTCAGTAGCGCGTGATGCCGCCCGTCGTGCCGGCCTGCCGCTCCAGCCGCGCGATCCGCTCGGCCATCGGGGGGTGCGTCGCGAACATCTTCGCGAGCCCCTGACCCGAGAACGGGTTGGCGATCATGAGGTGCGAGACGTCGACGAGCTCGCGGTCCTGCGGCAGCGGGCGCGCCCTGGTCCCGGACTCGAGCTTGCGCAGCGCCGACGCGAGCGCGAGCGGGTCGCCGGTCAGGCGCGCGCCGTCCTCGTCGGCGTCGTACTCGCGCGTGCGGCTGATCGCGAGCTGGATCAGGGTCGCCGCGAGCGGCGCGAGGAAGGCCAGCAGGAGCCCGGCGAGCGGGTTGCCGCCGCGGTCGCGGTCCGAGCCGCCGCCGAAGAAGAGCGCGAACTGGGCGAGCGACGTGATGATGCCCGCGACGGCCGCCGCCACCGACGACGTGAGGATGTCGCGGTTGTAGACGTGCATGAGCTCGTGACCGAGGACGCCCCGCAGCTCACGCTCGTCGAGCAGGTGCAGGATGCCCTCGGTGCAGCACACGGCGGCGTTCTGCGGGTTGCGCCCCGTCGCGAACGCGTTCGGCGCGGCCGTCGGGGACACGTACAGGCGCGGCATCGGCTGGCGGGCCTGCGTTGAGAGCTCACGGACGATGCGGTACATCGCCGGCTGCTCGATCTCGCTGACCGGGCGCGCGCGCATCGCGCGGATCGCGATCTTGTCCGAGTTCCAGTAGGAGTACGCGGTCATGACGAGGCCGAGCCCCGCGAAGATCAGCAGGTACTTCGGCGTCCCGCCCCCGAGCAGCCACCCGATGCCGAGCAGCACCGCCCACAGGGCCCCGAACAGCGCCGCCGTCTTCAGCCCGTTGAAGTGCTGGTGTCCCATCGCGCGCACCCGTTCCTTCCCGCGTCTCGCACCCGACCCAACGCGGGCGGCGACCCGCAGGTTCCCTCGTATTGTGTGCTCCACGTCCCGCCGACGACGCCGACGACGCACCCACCTCCCCTCCCAGCCCCGGAGCCCGTGATGCGCACAGCCCGCTGGACCGCCCTGACCGCCGCCCTCGTCGCCACGCTCACGGTCGCGGCCTGTGCACCCGTCGACGACGCGCCGACCGGCGACTCGACCTCGACCTCGACGGCGGGCGGCCTCGCCACGGTGAAGGACGGCGTCCTCACGATCGCCACGTCCGACCCGGCGTACGAGCCGTGGGTCGTCGACGACGACCCGAGCAACGGCGAGGGCTTCGAGTCGGCCGTCGCCTACGCGGTCGCCGAGCGGCTCGGCTACGACGCCGACCAGGTCGAGTGGACCAGCGCGAGCTTCGACCAGATCATCGCGCCGGGCGCCAAGGACTTCGACTTCGCGGTCAACCAGGTGTCGATCAGCGACGAGCGGAAGAAGAGCCTCGCGTTCTCCTCGCCGTACTACGAGACGACGCAGGCCGTCGTGACGCTCGAGGGCTCCCCCGCCGCGGACGCGACGAGCCTCGCCGACCTCAAGGACGTGCGGATCGGCGCGATGGTCGGCACCACGAGCCTGACGTCCGCGCAGAACACGATCGCGCCGACGACTCCCGTCTCACCCTTCAACGACAACGACCAGGTCAAGCAGGCGCTCACGTCCGGGCTCGTCGACGCGATCGTCGTCGACCTGCCGACCGCGCTCTACGTCACCGCGGCCGAGCTCGACGGCGGCGTGCTCGTCGGGCAGCTCCCGGGCAGCGCGGGCGGCGACCAGTTCGGCCTCGTGATGGACCTCGACAGCCCGCTCACGGCCGACGTGTCCGCTGCGGTCGACGCGCTGCGCGAGGACGGCACGCTCGCCGAGCTCGAGGCGCGGTGGCTGACCGACGCCGCGGGCGCACCCGTCCTGAAGTGACGACGGGAGCGTCGGCGGCCCTGGTCGCCTGGGAGCCGTCGGAGCACCAGCGCGCGCGGGACGCCTACCGGCGCTCACGGGCGCGCCGCTCGACCGCGGTGGCGGTCGTCTCGACGGTCGCGCTGACCGCCGTCGCGGTGCTCGGGCTCGTGTCGTCGCCCGGGTGGCCGCGGGTCAAGGCGTCGTTCTTCGACCCGGAGGTCGCGCGAGCGTCGCTGCCGGCGGTGCTCGAGGGCCTGTGGCTCAACATCCGCGTCATGGCCGTGTGCGCGGTCGTGATCGTCGTCGTCGCGCTCGGCCTCGCGCTCGCGCGCACGCTCCGCGGCCCGGTGTTCTTCCCGCTGCGGGCGCTCGCGACGGGCTACGTCGACGTGTTCCGCGGGCTGCCGCTGATCCTCGTGCTGCTGCTCGTCGGGTTCGGCCTGCCGGGCCTGCGGCTGCAGGGCGTCCCGACGTCCGCCGTGGTCCTCGGCGGGCTCGCGCTCGTCCTCACCTACTCCGCGTACGTCGCCGAGGTGTTCCGCGCCGGCATCGAGTCCGTGCACCCGTCGCAGGTCGCCGCGGCCCGGTCGCTGGGGCTCACGCGCGGGCAGGCGATGCGGCACGTCGTGCTGCCCCAGGCGGTCCGGCGCGTCGTGCCGCCGCTGCTCAACGACCTCGTCGCGCTGTCGAAGGACTCGGGTCTCATCTCGATCCTCGGTGCGATCGACGCGGTGCGCGCCGCGCAGATCGAGACCGCGCGCTACGCCAACTTCACGCCGTACGTCGTCGCGGGCGTGCTCTTCGTGCTCCTCACGATCCCGCTCACGCGGTTCACCGACGTGCTCGCCCGCCGGTCCGGCTGGCTCGGTGCGCAGGGTTCGCTCGCGGGCGGCGGGGCGCTGCGGTGACCGCGACGGACGAGGCCCCCCTGCTGCGCGTCCGCGGGCTGCGCAAGTCGTTCGGCGAGCACGTCGTGCTGGACGACCTGTCGCTCGACGTCGAGGCGCACCGCGTCGTCGTCCTCATCGGCGCGTCCGGGTCCGGGAAGTCCACGCTGCTGCGGTGCGTCGACCTGCTCGAGGACGTCGACGACGGCGTCATCGAGCTCGAGGGCCGGGACATCACCGACCCGCGGCTCGACGCGAACGCCGTGCGCGCGCGGATCGGCATGGTGTTCCAGTCGTACAACCTGTTCCCGCACCTGCGCGTGCTCGACAACGTGACCCTCGCGCCCCGGCTCGTGCACCGCACGCCGCGACCGCAGGCGGAGGCCGAGGCGATGGCCGTCCTCGAGCGCGTGGGCCTCGCCGACAAGGCCCGCGCGTTCCCGGACGAGCTGTCGGGCGGGCAGCAGCAGCGCGTCGCGATCGCCCGTGCGCTGCTCGGCAGGCCCGCCGTCATGCTGCTCGACGAGGTCACGAGCGCGCTCGACCCCGAGCTCGTCGGCGAGGTGCTCGACCTGCTCGTCGAGCTCAAGTCGACCGGGCTGACCATGGTCGTCGCGACGCACGAGATGGGGTTCGCGCGCGAGGTCGCCGACGAGGTGTGCTTCCTGCACGCCGGCCGCGTGCACGAGCGCGGGACCGCCGCGCAGGTGCTCGGTGAGCCGCGGGAGGAACGCACGCGCGAGTTCCTGCGGCGGCTGCACGCCTGACTCGTCCGCGGCACGGGCAGCACGACGGGCGGATCCGCACCGCGCGACAGCGCGGCGACGGGCGGATCCGTACCGCGCGACAGCGCGACGGGCGATCCGTACCGCGCGACAGCGCGACGGGCGGATCCGTACCGCGCGACAGCGCGACGGGCGGACCCACCGCGGCCGGAGGCTGCGGCGTCGACGCGACGAGGCCCGGCACCCCTCGCGGGGGCCGGGCCTCGTGACCTCGTGCGTGCGGTCAGACGGTCGGGACGTCGCGGCCGAGCGAGATCGCGACCATGTGCTCGCGCGGGACGACCTTGACGCGCTCGCGGCCGTGCGGCTCGCCGAGGGACCTCTCCCACGCGTCGAGCAGCTCCCAGCCGGTCCACGTGATGACGTCGACGCCGCGAGCCGCGAGGAACTCGTCGACCGCCTTCGGCGCACGGTCCGTGGCCGTGTAGAACGCGTCGCCGCCCTCGGCGACGTCCTCGCCGAGGTGGCGGATCGTCTCCGACGCGTCCGACTTGGTGTGGCCGATGAGGCCGACCGGGCCGCGCTTGATCCAGCCCGTCGCGTACACGCCGGGGATGTGCTCGCCGTCGACGTCCACGACGCGACCCTCGCGGTTCGGGATCACGCCGGCGACGTCGTCGAACGGGATGTCGACGAGCGGCGAGCCGAAGTAGCCGACCGCGCGGTAGACGGCCTGGACGGGCCAGTCGTGCGTCTGCCCGGTGCCCGTGACGTTGCCGTCGCCGTTCAGCGCGGTGCGCTCGGTGCGCAGGCCGACGACCTTGCCGTCCTCGCCCAGCACCTCGACCGGCTTGTGCAGGAAGTGCAGGTGGATGCGGCGGCTCGCCGTGAGCTCCTCGGGCTCCTTGAGCGTCCAGTCCGTGAGGGTCTTGACGACCTGCTTGGTCTGGTTCGAGGAGTGGATCGCGGCCATCGAGCCCTCGTCGAACTCGAAGTCCTCGGGGTAGACGATGACGTCGACGTCCGGCACGTGCCCGAGCTCGCGCAGCTCGAGCGGCGAGAACTTCACCTGGGCCGGGCCGCGACGGGCGAAGACGTGCACGTCGGTGACGGGCGACGCCTTGAGGAGGTCGTAGACGTTGGCCGGGACCTCGGTCGGCAGCAGGTCGTCCGCGTGCTTCGCGAGGATGCGCGCGACGTCGAGCGCGACGTTGCCGGCGCCCAGGACGGCGACGTGCTGCGCCTCGAGCGGCCAGGTGCGCGGGACGTCGGGGTGGCCGTCGTACCAGGACACGAAGTCCGCGGCACCGTAGGAGCCGTCGAGGTCGATGCCCGGGATCGGCAGGGCCGCGTCGCGGATCGAGCCCGTGGAGAAGATCACCGCGTCGTAGAACTGGCGCAGGTCGTCGAGCTTCAGGTCCGTGCCGTAGTCGACGTTCGCGAGGAGGCGGATGTCGCCGCGCTCGAGCACCTTGTGCAGCGCGACGATGATCTGCTTGATGCGCGGGTGGTCCGGCGCGACGCCGTAGCGCACGAGCCCGAACGGCGCGGGCAGGCGCTCGAAGAGGTCGATGCTGACGTCGAGGTCCGTCTTCGACAGGATGTCGGCGGCGTAGATGCCGGCCGGTCCGGCGCCGACGACGGCGACGCGCAGGGTCGGGGTGCTCACGGGACGGTTCGCCTTCCGATCGGGGAGCGGTCGTCCGCACCGCGGACGGGTGGGTCCAGCGGTGGACGTTACCGGGACGCAGCGGGCATGCCGACGCGGCCGTGCGGCGAACAGTCTAGGTCGGCTGGTGAGGGTCGCCTCACCCGTTTCACGATCTGGACGTTCCGTCCATCATGCAAGACGCACGTCCGACTCCCCGGGAAGGGCGAGCGCCTACGCTCGACAGGTGCCCGGAACACCCGACGCAGCGGTCCCCGGACCCGCCGCGTCCCCCCTGATTCCTGCCCCCTCCCTCGCCGACACCCCCTCCGCCGCGACGACGCCGACGGGTGCCGCCACGACGTCGGACACGTCCGCCGAGAGCGCGCCGACCCCGCCGTCCGCGCGCGGCGGGCTGGCCGCCGGCATCGCCGCCTACGCGCTGTGGGGCGTGCTGCCCCTGTACTTCCCGCTGCTCGAACCCGCCGGCGCCGTCGAGATCATCGCCCACCGCGTCGTCTGGTCCCTGCTGTTCTGCCTCCTCCTGCTGCTCGTCACGCGGACCTGGGCCGGGTTCGTCGCCGCGCTCCGCGACCGCCGCACGCTCGGGCTCCTCGGCGTCGCGGCCGTCCTGCTGGCCGTCAACTGGCTCGTGTTCGTCTTCGGCGTGCTCACCGACCGCGTCGTCGACGCCGCACTCGGGTACTTCATCAACCCGCTCGTCACCGTCGCCCTCGCCGTCCTCGTGCTCCGCGAACGCCTGCGGCCCGTCCAGTGGGTCGCGCTCGGGTTCGGTGCGCTCGCCGTCGTCGTCATCACCGTGGGGTACGGACAGCTCCCCTGGATCGCCCTCACCCTCGCGCTCAGCTTCGGGTTCTACGGCCTCATCAAGAACCGCGTCGGACGCAGCGTCGCCGCGATCCCCGGCCTGACCGCCGAGACTCTCCTGCTCGCCCCGCTCGCGCTCGGGTACCTCGCCATCCTCGGTGCCGACGGCACCGGCACCTTCGCCGCGTACGGACCCTGGCACGCCGTCGCGCTCGTCTCGTCCGGGGTCGTCACCGCCGTGCCGCTCCTGCTCTTCAACTCCGCCGCACGCCGGCTCCCGCTGAGCGTGGTCGGGCTGCTGCAGTACCTCGCGCCCGTCCTGCAGCTCCTCATCGGCGTCCTGGTGCTGCACGAGCAGATGCCCGTGGCCCGGTGGTGGGGGTTCGCGCTCGTGTGGCTCGCGCTCGTCCTGCTGACGGTCGACGGGCTGCGGAGCCGGCTCCACACGCGCACGCGGACCGCCACCGCCTGACGTCCCCCGACCCCGCGCCGACCGCGCGTCGGGTCCCGACGACCGCGTGCGACGCCACGCGTGCGGTCGCGTGGCACGCGTCGAGCGGGCGGCGGCACGCGTCGAGCGGGCGCGCGGCACGCGTCGAGCGGGCGGCGGCACGCGTCGAGCGGGCGGCGGCACGCGTCGAGCGGGCGGCGGCACGCGTCGAGCGGGCGGCGGCACGCGTCGAGCGAGCCGCGGGACGGGCTCAGCGGCGCGGCACCGTCGCGTCGACCACCACGACCGTCACGTTGTCGCGCCCGCCGGCCGCCAGCGCCGCCGCGACCAGGCGGTCCGCCGCCTCCTGCGCCGACCCCGCCGCGCGCAGCTCGACCTCGATGCGCCGGTCCGTCAGCTCGTCCGTCAGGCCGTCCGAGCACACGACCATCCGGTCGCCCGGGCTCACGGGGAACAGCCACACGTCCGGCCGCACGTCCGACGCCCCGCCGCCGAGCACACGCGTGACGACGTGCCGCCGCGGGTGACGCGCCGCCGCGTCCGCGGGCACCAGACCGCTCGCCACCAGCTCGGCGATCTCCGAGTGGTCCGCCGTGACCTGCTCGAGCACACCGCCGATCATGCGGTACGTCCGCGAGTCGCCCACGTTGAGCACGACCCAGCACGGCACGCCCTCGTGCTCCGAGAGGACCACGCCCGTGATCGTCGTGCCCGGCCGGCGCGGCGACGTCGACGGGAGGTCCCGGACCCGTGCGTGCGCGTCGCGCAACGTGCGCGCCACCGTCGCGACGTCCGGCGTCGTCCCCACGAGCGGCCGCAGGGCCTCCACGGCCAGGCCGCTCGCGACCTCGCCCGCCTCGTGACCGCCCATGCCGTCCGCGACGACGTACACGCCGCCCGACGCGAGGGACGCGTCCTCGTTCGAGTCCCGGCGCCCACGATCCGTCGCGACACCCACGTCGACCCGGACGCCGGCCACGGCCGGCTGCACCGACTCGTCCGACGGGGCCGTCACGTCCACCTCGCAGCGGGATCGCTCCCCGGCGAGGACCCGCCGTCGGGAGGGCGGTCGGCGACCGCCGCGCTCATGCTACGGCGCGACAGGCGCAGGACGGTGCCGTTCG
The DNA here is from genome assembly GCF_010119915.1 of Cellulomonas sp. H30R-01. Classification (NCBI taxonomy): domain Bacteria; kingdom Bacillati; phylum Actinomycetota; class Actinomycetes; order Micrococcales; family Cellulomonadaceae; genus Cellulomonas; species Cellulomonas sp. H30R-01. The sequence continues at coordinate 2,598,888 of NZ_CP048210.1, forward strand.
TCGGGATCGTCCAGGGCGGCGGAGCCCCACCGGCCGCCTCGCGTGCCGCGGAGCGAGGTGCGTCAGGCGCGCTCGACGCGGGCCGCCCGCTGGCCGAAGCGGATCGTCCAGCCCGCCTCCACGACCGCGCGCGCGCCCGGCGTGAGCGCCGATCCCGCGCCGTCGGGACCGACGAGCACCGTGCCGTTCGTCGAGCCACGGTCGACCACCCACAGCTGCCCGTCGCCCGTCGGACCGAACGCGAGGTGGACCTTCGAGACGGACCGCTGCGGGTCGTCCACGGCGACGACGTGCGTGACACCGGCGTCCGACGGGTCGCGGCCGACGAGCCCGTCACCCTCGACGACGACCCGCTGACCCGTGTCGAACACGAGCCGCAGCAGGCCGACCGGGGCGCGGTCCACGGACCGGCCCGCCGTGCCGACCAGTCGCGTCTGCTCGAGGTCGCCGAGCCCGCCGGCCGGCTCGTCACGCACGACGGGGTGCTCCAGGCCGGCCGGACCGGAGGGCGTGAGCGGCTCGACCGGCGGGGCCGCCGGCTCGCGCAGCCGCGTCTGCTCGACCTCGCCGAGGCCGTCGGCGGGAGCAGGACCGGGCGCGGGTGCCGAGGCGGGTGCGGGACGTCGGGCGACCGGCACGAGCGGGATCGTGCCCGTGACCGTCTCCGGGACGTCGACGAGCCCGGGCCGCGCGACGACCGGCGCGGTCGGCGCCGGACCGACCGGCACCGCGTCGATGACCGGGCCCGCGCCGAGCGGGGCGTCGCGGTGCTCACCCGCGAGGCCGGCGGGCACGTCGACGAGACCCCCACCGGGCGGAGCGGGTGTCGGCACCATGGGCACGACCGCGGTCGGCGGCGGGCCCTCGACGAACGCGGGCGGCGGCGGCGCGGGCTGATGGTCGGCGGCCGCGGACGGCGGGGGCGACGCGAGCGGCGGCGCAGCAGGTGCGGGCGCGGCGCCGTGCAGCGGTGCGGGCGGGCCGGGCGGTGCCGGGGGCACCGGGCGCCCCGGCTCGACCCCGCGCGCGACCGCGGTCTCCCACGCGGCGCGCGCGTCCGGTCGGACGGCGGCGGAGCGCCGGGACCCGTCGGCAGCGACGCGACGACCGTGCCCGCCCCGCGCCGCTCGGAGCGCGCCGGCCCGGACGACGAGGGTGCCGGCGGCCTTGTCGTGCCAGCCGCGCTGCGCGGGCTCGCGGTCCCACACGCCGGAGATCACGACGACGACCTGGCCGACGAAGCAGACCAGCACGCCCGCGGCGACCACGAGGTTGCGCAGCAGGATCGCGAGCAGACCGGCCGGCAGGCCCGTCCGGACGGCGACCGTGCGGATGCCCAGCGCCGCACCGCCGACGGTCGCGCCGGTGATCGCCTCCGCGCACCACTGGCCGACGCCGACGAGGAGCGCGAGCACGCCCGGGAGGACCATGAGGCCCGACGGGCGCCCGTCCGCGCCCGCACCGGCGGCGAGGGCGATGGCGGTGCCGATCCCGTAGACCGCACCGAGGACCGCGCCGTCGACGACGTACGCGAGGAACCGGCGCACGACCGGTGCGACCTCGTCCGGGGCGACCGGGACGCCGCCCGCGACCGACCGGGGCGCCGGCCCGCGCGCGACGCGGGGCCGCTGGGGCTCGACCGGGGGTGTGCTCACCATGACCTCCGTCGCGGCCTCGGGCGAGTCCGCGCCGTCATGCTGCCAGATCGTGCCGCGCCCCAGCGTCGACGTCCCGCATGTCCCGACGGCGTCCCCCCGGACGGGTCAGCCCCCGGGGCCCGCGCGGCCGGCCGGGCACTCCGCCGGCACCGGACGCCCCGCCGGTCGGACGCCCCGCCGGTCGGGCACCCCCGTCGGTCGCACCCCGTCGGTCACGAGGCGCAGTCGGCCGGGACGCGTGGTCGGCGGTCGGGGGTCGACGCGGCGGGTCCAGCCGCGCCGGTGGTCGGGACGCGCCGACGGTCGGGACACACCGACGGTCCGGACGCACCGACGGTCAGGACGCACCGACGGTCAGGACGCGCCGACGGTCAGGACGGGCGATCGGTCCGGACGCGCGGACGGTCAGGACGCGCGGACGGTCAGGACGCGCGGTCGACCAGCGCGTCGGCGAACGCGACGAGCGCGTCCTTGACGGGACCGTCGGGCAGCGGGCCGAGCTCGGCGACGGCCTCGTGCGCGAGCGCCACGGCCCGGGCCCGCGTCTCCTCGACGACGGGGTGCGCCCGCAGGGCCGTGACGGCCGCCGCGAGGGCGTCGTCACCGGACAGGTCGGCGTCGAGCTGCGTGACGAGCGCGGCGTCGTCGGGTGACGCGTCGGGTGCGGCGGCGCGGGCACGCAGCAGCAGGGCGGGCATCGTGGGGACGCGCTCGCGGAGGTCGGTGCCCGGGGTCTTGCCGGTCACGGCGCCGTCGGAGGTGAGGTCGATGACGTCGTCGGCGAGCTGGAACGCCACGCCGATCTTCTCGCCGAAGGCCGTGACGGTCCGGACGACGTCGGGCCGGCACCCGGCGAACATCGCCCCGAACCGGGCGGACGTCGCGACGAGCGACGCGGTCTTGTCGGCGAGGACCTGCAGGTAGTGCGCGACGGGGTCCTCGTCGGGGCGCGGGCCGACGGTCTCGTGCAGCTGGCCCAGGCACAGCCGCTCGAACGTCGCGGCCTGGATGCGGACCGCGTCGGGGCCGAGGCCGGCGACCGTCGCGGACGCGCGCGCGAACAGCAGGTCGCCCGTGAGGATCGCGACGGAGTTGCCCCACACCTCGTGCGCGCTGGGGGCTCCGCGGCGCAGAGGCGCGGAGTCCATGACGTCGTCGTGGTACAGCGTCGCGAGGTGCGTGAGCTCGACGACGGTGGCCGCGTCGACGACCTCGCGTCGCGCGCCGTCGCCCAGCTCGGCCGTGAGGAGCGTGAGCAGCGGCCGCAGCCGCTTGCCGCCCGCGTTGACGAGGTGCCGGGAGGCGTCGTCGGCGAGCTGGTCCGCGTGCGTGACGGAGTCGCGCAGGCGTTCCTCGACGAGCGCCAGCCGGTCGGTGAGGCGCGCGCTGAGAGCAGGGTCCGCCAGAGCGATGGCGGTCGTCGTGGTCACGGCACGAACCTATCTTCCCCGCGCGGGTGGGTCGGGCACCCCGCGCGGCCGCGTCACGGCAGGAGCTGGGCCACGTCACCGACGAGGTCGAGGACGGGCGACGGGACGATGCCGAGCACGACGGTGAGCACCGCGCACACGGCGATCGCGACGACGGCGAAGCCCTCGCTCCCGACGACCGTCGTGGTGGTGGCCGTGGCCTTCTCCACGAGGGTCGCGGTCGCGGTGGTCCCCGCAGGCCTCGGCGCCTCGACGGGCTCGTCCGCGACGGTCGCGGCCGCTCCCCCGGTCACCTCGTCGGCCCCGTCGCCGGCGCCGCCGAAGAACATCAGCACGATGATGCGGACGTAGAAGAACGCGGCCGCGGCGGACGACAGCACACCGACGACGGCGAGCGGCCAGGCGCCGCCCTCGACCGCGGCCGAGAACACCGCGAACTTCCCGATGAAGCCGGCGGTGAGCGGGATGCCCGCGAACGACAGCAGGAAGAGCGCGAACGTCACCGCGAGGAGCGGGTTGGTCCGTCCCAGGCCGGTCCACTGCGACAGCCGGGTCGCCTCGCCGAGCACCGGACCGGGCTCGTCGCCGCTGCCCGCGGACCGCTCGCGCACGAGCCACACGATGCCGAACGCGCCGATCGTCGCCGCGCCGTAGGCCAGCAGGTAGAACAGCACGGCCGGGATCGCGGACTCGTCGAGCGCGACGATGCCCGTGAGGATGAAGCCCGCGTGCGCGATCGACGAGTACGCGAGGATGCGCTTGACGTCGGTCTGCACGAGCGCGGCGACGGTGCCGACGACCATCGTCGCGATCGCGACGGTCCACAGCACGACCGACAGGTCCCACTCGAGGTCCGGCAGCACCACGTAGACGAACCGCAGCAGCGCACCGAACGCGGCGACCTTGGTGCACGCGGCCATGAAGCCGGTGATGGGCGTCGGGGCACCCTGGTAGACGTCCGGGGTCCAGGTGTGGAACGGCACGGCCCCGACCTTGAAGAGCAGGCCGGCGAGCACGAGCACCGCACCGACGAGCAGCAGCCCGTCCACGCCCGTGACCTGGAGCGCCTGGTCGGCGATCTCCGAGTACCGCAGCGATCCCGAGTAGCCGTACAGCAGTCCGATGCCGAACAGCATGATCGCGGACGCGAACGCCCCGAGCAGGAAGTACTTCATCGCGGCCTCCTGCGAGAGCAGGCGGCGGCGACGGGCCATGCCGGTCAGCAGGTACAGCGGCAGCGACAGGACCTCGAGCGCGACGAACAGCGTCAGCAGGTCGCCCGCGGCGGGGAAGATCAGCATGCCGCCGACCGCGAACAGCAGCAGCGGGTAGACCTCGGTCTGCTGGAGGCCGCGACGACGCGCGAGCTCCTCGTAGTCCGAGCTCGGCACGGCTGCGGCGGACGGCGCGAAGGCGTCCTCGCCGGTGTCCGTGCGGTCGGCGACGACCAGCACGGACAGCAGCGCGAGCAGGGCGATCGTGCCCTGCAGGACGAGCGTCGGGCCGTCGACGATGATCGAGCCGCCGACGACCGCCGTACCGCCGTCGGACGCGACGCCCGACCACAGCGCCGCGACGGCGACGAGGGCGGCCGCGGGTGCGGCCAGACCGAGCGTGACCTGCACGGGCCGCCGCACGCGGGCCGGGACGAACGCCTCGACCAGCACGCCCGCGACCGCGGCGAGCAGGACGATGAGCGCGGGGCTCAGCAGCGACCACGGGATCTCGGGCGCGGTGAACGCGTTCACTTGTCGGTCCCTTCCTGGGCGCCGTGGGGAGCGACGTACGGCTCGACGCCGACCTGCTGGAGCGTGAGGTCCGCCGGCGGCCGGACGAGGTCGAGCGCGGGGCCCGGCACGAAGCCGAAGACGAGCATGAGCGCGATGAGCGGGCCGACGACCCACCGCTCGCGCGTGTCGAGGTCAGGCGTGGCGACGAGCTCCTCGCGGACCGGGCCCGTGAACACCCGCTGGTAGGTCCACAGCACGTAGATCGCCGCGAGCACCACGCCGAAGGTCGCGACGATCGACGCGGCCGGGTGGCGGGTGAACGTGCCGACCAGCACGAGGAACTCGCTGACGAACGTCGAGAGGCCGGGCAGCGACAGCGCCGAGAGCCCGATGACGAGGAACGTCCCGGCGAGCACGGGCACGACCTTCTGCAGGCCGCCGAAGTCGGCGATCTGCTGCGACCCGCGCCGCGCGGCGAGGAACCCGACGAGCAGGAACAGCCCGCCCGTCGAGAGCCCGTGGTTGACCATGTAGAACGACGACCCGGCGATCGACGTCGCGGAGAACGCGAAGATGCCGAGCACGATGAAGCCGAAGTGCGACACCGACGTGTACGCGACGAGCCGCATCATGTCCTTCTGCCCGATCGCGAGCAGCGCGCCGTAGAGGATCGACACGACCGCGAGCACGATGATCACCGGCGCCGCCCAGCGGGACGCGTCGGGGAACAGCGGCAGGCACAGCGTGAGCATCCCGAACGTGCCGACCTTGTCGAGCACGCCGACGAGCAGCGTGGACGTCCCGGCGGGCGCCTGCTGTGCCGCGTCGGGCAGCCAGGTGTGCACGGGGAACATCGGCGCCTTGATCGCGAACGCCAGGAAGAACGCGAGGAACAGCCACTTCTCGAGCGTCGGGTCGAGCGACAGGCCCGTGAGGTTCTCGGTGAGGAAGCCGTCGGCGCCGCGCGGCCCGTTGAGGTACAGCGCGATCACGCCGACCAGCATGACGAGCCCGCCGGCGAGCGAGTACAGCAGGAACTTCACGGCGGCGTACCGGCGCTGCTCCCCGCCGAACATCCCGATCATGAAGTAGACGGGGATGAGCATCGCCTCGAAGACGACGTAGAAGAGGAACACGTCGCGCGCCGCGAACACGAGGACGATGAACGCCTCGAGCAGCAGGACCAGCGCGAGGTACTGCCGCAGGCGGTCCGTGGGCACGGTCAGCGAGCCCTGCTCGCGCCACGCCGCCAGGACGACGAGCGGCACGAGCACGACGGACATGAGCACGAGCACGAGCCCGACGCCGTCGACGCCGACGGCGTACGAGACGCCGAGCGCGGGGATCCAGGAGTGCGTCTCGGTGAGCTGGTGCGCGGCGGCGTCCGCGGTGTCGAACGCGAGCAGCGCGCCGACGGCGAGGACGAGCTCGGCGATCGCGAACCCGAGCGCGACCGCGCGGGTCCGGCCGCGCCAGCCCGCGGGCAGCGCCCAGAGGGCGACCGCTCCGAGGACGGGCAGCACGACCAGCGCGGTCAGCCAGGGGAAGGAGGTCGACATCGGTGGGGGCTCTCCCTCAGCTCTGGGTGACCAGGACGGCGACGACGAGCACGACCAGGCCGATCACGGTCGTCGCGGCGTAGGAGCGGACATAGCCGGTCTGCACCCGGCGGGCCAGGTCGCCGAGGCCGACCGTCGCGCGGCCGACGCCGGTGACCGTGCCGTCGACGACCGCGCGGTCGGCGAAGACGAGGGACCGGGTGAGGTGCTGGCCGGGCTCGACGAGCAGCGCGTCGTTGACGGAGTCCTGGTACAGGTCGACGCGGGCCGCGCGGGTGAGCGCGGTGCCGAGCGGCGGGACGACCGGGACCTGCGACACGGCGTAGCGGCGCCACGCGAGGACGAGGCCGAGCACGACGACCGCGAGCGTCAGCGCGACGAGGACCCACGCGGGGAGCACCGGCTCCTCGTGCTCGACGTGCCCGGTGACGGGCTCGAGCCACGTGACGAAGCGTCCGCCGAGCGCGAGGAACCCGCCGAGCCCGACCGACCCGACGGCCAGGATGATCATGGGCCACATCATGAGTCGGGGTGCCTCGTGCGGGTGCTGCGCCGACCCGTCGGCCTTCGCCGACCAGCGCCGCTGGCCCTCGAACGTCATGAAGAACAGCCGGGACATGTAGAACGCGGTGATGCCCGCGCCCAGGAGCGCGACGGTGCCGAACACCCAGGCGCGCCACGGCTGCCCGTCGACGGGCACGAACGCGGCCTCGATGATCTTGTCCTTGCTGAAGAACCCGGAGAACGGCGGGATGCCGAGGATCGCGAGCCAGCCCGCCCCGAAGGTCAGCCACGTGATCACCATGTACCGCGCGAGCCCGCCGAAGCGTCGCATGTCGACCTGGTCGTCCATCGCGTGCATGACGGACCCCGCACCCAGGAACATGCCGGCCTTGAAGAAGCCGTGCGTCACGAGGTGGAAGATCGCGAACGCGTACCCGACGGGGCCCAGGCCGGCGGCCAGGACCATGTAGCCGATCTGCGACATCGTCGAGGCGGCCAGGGCCTTCTTGATGTCGTCCTTCGCGCAGCCGACGATCGCCCCGAACAGCAACGTGATCGCGCCGACGACCACCACGACGAGCTGCGCCGTGGGCGCCGCGTCGAAGATCGCACCGCTGCGGACGATGAGGTACACGCCCGCGGTGACCATGGTGGCGGCGTGGATGAGCGCGGACACCGGCGTCGGGCCGGCCATCGCGTCGCCGAGCCAGGACTGCAGCGGGAACTGCGCGGACTTGCCGCACGCGGCGAGCAGCAGCATGAGTCCGAGCGCGGTCGCGGTGCCCTCGGACAGCTCCGACGCTCCGCCGAGCACCGTGCCGAAGTCGAGCGCGCCGAACTGGGCGACCATGATCCCCATCGCGACGATGAGCCCGATGTCGCCGACGCGGTTGGCGACGAACGCCTTCTTCGCGGCGACCGCGTACGGCGTGCGGTGGTTCCAGAAGCCGATGAGCAGGTACGACGCGAGACCCACGCCCTCCCACCCGACGAACAGCAGCAGGAAGGAGTCGCCGAGCACCAGCAGGAGCATCGCCGCGACGAACAGGTTGAGGTACGCGAAGAACCGGCGCCGCGCGTCGTCGTGCTCCATGTACGCCACGGAGTAGACGTGGATGAGCGTCCCGACGAACGTCACGAGCAGGACGAACGTCAGCGACAGCGGGTCCAGGCGGAAGCCCGCGTCGACGTGGAACGCTCCCGCGTCGAGCCACCGGCCGAGGTCGACGACGATCACGCGGGAGTCCGCGGGGCGTCCGAGCAGCGCGAGGAACGCGACCGCGCCGGCGACGAACGCGCCGGCCGAGGCGAGGACGCCGAGCCAGTGGCCCCAGCGGTCGGCGCGGCGGCCGAGCAGCAGCAGGACGGCCGCGGACAGCAGCGGCAGGCCGATGAGCAGCGGGCCGACGAGGAAGACGCCGGCCTGCACGGTCTCCGTGGCGGGCGCGACGGTCTCCGCCCGCAGGTGCGCGGGCAGCGTCGCGGCGAGGGTGGTCAGGGTGTGCACGGGCCGCCCCTCAGCTCTTGAGCAGGTTCACGTCGTCGACCGAGGCCGAGCGCCGGGTACGGAAGATCGCCACGATGATCGCGAGGCCGACGACGACCTCCGCGGCGGCCACGACCATGACGAAGAACGCCAGGACCTGGCCCGTCAGCGCGCCGTGGATCCGCGAGAAGGTCACGAGCAGCAGGTTCGTCGCGTTGAGCATGAGCTCGACGCCCATGAACACGATGATCGCGTTGCGCCGCAGCAGCACCGTCGTCGCCCCGATCGTGAAGAGGATCGTGGCGAGGACGAGGTAGTGGGTGAGGCTCACGCCTGGTCCTCCTGTCCGACGACCCCGCGGGGTCCGGTCGAGGGTCCGTCCTGACCGCTGTCGCTCACGGCCGCGTCCAGGTCCGGCACGTTGACGCGGGCGCCGGCCGGGTCCGCCGCGGGCGGCGGCGTCGGGCCGTCGCCGGTCGCGGCGTCGTCGGACGCGAACCGTGCGCCGGTGAGCCGGCCGGAGCGCACGCGCGCGGTGCGCGCGGCGAACTCGGCGGCGTCGGCCTCCTGGCCGCGGACGCGCAGCACGCGCGGCACCGAGTCGTCGATGGGCCGCCCCTGGGGGTCGAGGGCCGGGACGTCCATCGCGTTGTGCCGGGCGTACACGCCGGGCGCCGGCAGCGACACCGGGTGGGCGCCGGCGGCGACGCGGGCGTCCGCGCGCTCCTTCTGGCCGACGCGCGGCACCAGCCGGGTGCGGTGCGTGTAGACGAGCGCGCCGAGCGCGGCGGTGACGAGCAGCGCGCCCACGACCTCGAACGCGAGCACGTACTCGCCGAAGACGACGTGCGCGATCGCGACCGGGTTGGACGCCTCGTTCGCCGCGTCGAGCCCCTGCGCCGGGCCGTAGGTGGCACGGCCGACGACGCCCGCGAGCACGACGCCGAGCCCGACGCCGGCGAGCACGCCGATCCAGCGCTGGCCGCGGATGGTCTCGACGAGCGAGTCGGACGCGTCGACGCCGACGAGCATGAGGACGAACAGGAACAGCATCATCACGGCGCCGGTGTAGACGACGACCTGCACGACGCCGAGGAACACGGCGTCCTGCGCGACGTAGAGGAACGCCAGCGAGATCATCACGACCACGACGGACATCGCGGCGTGCACGGCCTTGCGCGCGAACAGCAGCCCGAGCGCGGCGAGCACCATGATCGGCCCGAGCACCCAGAACAGGACGGCCTCGCCGGTGCCGGCCTCGCCGCCGTCGAGCGCGGTCGCGCCCATCGGGGCGGCGCTGAGCGCGTGCCCGAGGAGCGCGCTCACCGGGAGCCCTGCTTGGTCGCGGCGGCGGCGAGCGCGGCCTGCGCGGCGGCGGTCGGTCCGGGCACGTTCGCGGCCTCGACGCCCGCGCCGCCGGGCAGCGTCGGGTCGTCGGGACGGTGCTCCGCGACCCACGCGCGCTGCGCGTCGTCGGGGCCGGTGACCTTGCCCTGGTAGTACTCGGTGTCGCTCGTGCCCTCGACCATCGGGTGCGGCGCGGAGAGCATGCCCTGGCGCAGCGGCGCGAGCAGGTCCTGCTTCTCCCAGATCATCCCCGCACGCGTCGGACCCGCGAGCTCGTACTCGTTGGTCATCGTGAGCGCGCGCGTCGGGCACGCCTCGATGCACAGGCCGCAGAAGATGCAGCGCAGGTAGTTGATCTGGTAGACGCGGCCGTACCGCTCCCCCGGGCTGAACTGCGCGTCCGGGGTGTTGTCGGCGCCTTCGACGTAGATCGCGTCCGCGGGGCACGCCCACGCGCACAGCTCGCAGCCGATGCACTTCTCGAGCCCGTCGGCGTACCGGTTGAGCTGGTGACGGCCGTGGTACCGCGGCTTGGCGGGCACCTTCTCCGACGGGTACTGCTCCGTGACCGTCGGCCGGAACATGTTCGACAGCGTGACGCCGAAGCCGCCGACGGGTGCGAGGACCTCGGACAGCCCGGAGCGGGGCTCGATGAGCGACGTGTAGCCCTCGGTCTCCGGCGTCGCGACCTCGCCGCCGCGCGGCCGCGGGGCGACCGTGCGACCGGGCTGCGCGCCGGGCGCGGGCTTGCCGCCCGCGGGCGAGCCGCCTGCGGGACGAGCGGCCGCGGGCTTCGCGCCGGTGGGCTCGCCCGCCTTGCCGGTGGGCTTGCGCTGGTCAGCCACCGTGCACCTCCTGCGTGACCTGGGGGACGTCGGTCGAGGCCGCCTGGGCGGCGCGCTGCTTGCGCGGGGACGGCGGCAGCGTCTGGCCGGGCAGCGGCGGGACGGGATAGCCGCCTGCGAACGGGTCGAACGGCTGCGGGCCGGACGGCTTCGGCGGTTCCGTGGGCTTCTTGCGCTCGGGGATCGCGAACGACACGAGCAGGCCCAGGACCACGATCCCCGCGAGGACGAACAGCAGGGTCCGCAGGTCGAGGCCCGAGAACTGCCGCACGCCCTGCACGACCGCGACGCAGACGACCCACACGAGCGCCGCCGGGATGAGCACCTTCCAGCCGAGCTTCATGAACTGGTCGTACCGGAACCGCAGGACGGAGCCGCGGATCCAGACGAACACGAACATGAGCGCCCAGAGCTTCGCGAGGAACCACAGGATCGGCCACCAGCCGGTCTGCAGAAAATGGTCCGCCGGGATGAACGGGGCGCGCCAGCCGCCGAGGAACAGCGTCGTCGCGACCGCCGAGACGTTGAGCATGTTGATGTACTCCGCGAGGAAGAACCACGCGAACTTCATCGACGAGTACTCGGTCATGTAGCCCGACACGAGCTCGCCCTCGGCCTCGGGGAGGTCGAACGGCAGACGGTTCGTCTCGCCGACCATCGACACGATGTAGAGGACGAACGCGGGCAGCAGCGGCAGGAACCACCAGACCTGCGTCTGCGAGCTGACGATCTGCGACGTCGACATCGACCCGGCGAGGATGAACACGCTGACGAGCGACAGGCCCATCGCGAGCTCGTAGGAGATGACCTGGGCGGTCGAGCGGACCGAGCCGAGCAGCGGGTACGTCGAGCCCGACGACCAGCCGCCCAGGACGATGCCGTACACGCCGACCGAGGCGCACGCGAGGATGTACAGCACCGCGACCGGGAAGTCCGTGAGCTGCAGCGGCGTGACGATGCCGAACATGCTGACCGACGGCCCGAACGGGATGACCGCGAACGTCAGCAGCGAGCAGAACACCGCGATCATCGGCGCGACGATGTAGACGAGCTTGTCGGCCGCCTTGACGGTGACGTCCTCCTTGAACAGGAGCTTCATCGCGTCGGCGAGCGACTGGAGCAGGCCGAACGGGCCGTGCACGTTGGGACCGGGCCGCACCTGCATGCGCGCGACGACCTTGCGCTCGAACCAGATCGCGATGAGCACGCTGGTCAGCAGGAAGACGACGATCGCGACGGCCTTGAGCAGCCAGATCCAGAAGTTGTCGTTGCTGAAGTCGGCCGCGACGGCGGTGGTGCCGTCGACCGCGAGCTGCAGGGTCATGCGCCGACCTCCTCGTGGGCACTGCGACCGGCATCCTGCCCGGTGCCGGTCTCCTCGCGGGTGAGCGCACCCGGCGCGGCGGCGATCCGGACGAGGTCGCCCGCGTCCGCGTGCAGCGTGTCGCGCACGGCGCTGCCGGGCGCGTTCGTCGGGAGCCAGACGACGAGGTCCGGCATGTCGGTGACGACGACGGGCAGCGTGATCGTCCCGGCGTCGGTCGACACCGCGATCGCTCCCCCGTCGGTCGCACCGACGGACGCCGCCGTGGCCGCCGAGACCCGCGCGACGGGACGCTTGGCCGTCCCCGCGAGGAACGGCTCGCCGCTCTGCAGCCGGCCCTCGTCGAGCAGCTGGTGCCACGTCGCGAGGACCGCGGTGCCCGCGGCGACGGCGGGCGGCTCCGCTGCCGGCACGTCCGGGGCGTCCACGCGCGCGCCGTCCCAGCCGCCGAGCTGGTCGAGCTCGGCGTGCACGGCCGTGAGCGACCCGGTGCCGAGATCGACGCCGAGCGCGTCGGCGAGCCGGTCGAGCACGCGGTGGTCGGGCAGGAAGTGCGACGTCAGCGCCTGCGTGAACGGGCGCGGGCGCCCCTCCCACGTGACGAACGTGCCGGGCTTCTCGACCGGCGGTGCGACGGGCAGGACCACGTCGGCGCGGTCGGTGACCTCGGAGCGGCGGACCTCGAGCGACACGAGGAACGGCACGCGGTCGAGCGCCTCGCGGGCGATGGCCGGGTCGGGCAGGTCGGCCGGCTCGAGGCCGCCCACGACGAGGCCGCCCAGGAGGCCGGCGCGCGCGGCGGCGAGGATCTCCGCCGCCGACCGTCCGGGCTCGGCGGGCAGGTGCTCGACGCCCCAGACCGCGGCGATGTCGACGCGCGCGCCCGAGTCGGCGACCGGACGACCGCCCGGCAGCAGGCTCGGCAGGAGCCCCGTCTCGACCGCGGCACGCTCGCCCACGCGACGCGGGACCCACGCGAGGCGGGCCCCCGTGCGGGCCGCGAGCCGCAGCGCGGCGGAGTACGCACCGGGCGACGACGCGAGCCGCTCGCCCACGAGCACCACGGCGCCCTCGGCGGCCAGCGCGGCCGCGGCGTCACCGAGCAGCTCGTCGGCGCCGGCGACGATCCCGTCGAGCACCTCCGCCTCCGTGCCCGGGGCCGCCGCGAGGAGCGTGCCGGAGAGCCGCTCGAGCCCGCGGCTCGCGAGCGGCGCGACCGACAGGACGCGCGTGCGCTTCTTCACGACCTGCTCGCGCACCCGCAGGAACGCGATGCCGGCCTCCTCCTCGAGCTCGAGCCCGACGAGCAGCACGGCCGGCGCGGCGACGAGGTCGCCGAACGTGACCTCGAGCGTGCGGCCCGCGACGTGGTGGCCGAGGAACGCCTCCTCCTCCGCCGAGTGCGGGCGCGCGCGGCCGTCGACGTCATTCGTGCCGAGCGCGACGCGCGCGAACTTCGACCACGCGTAGGCGTCCTCGAGCGTGAGGCGCCCACCTGGGAGGGCAGCGAGACCGACCGCCGTCTCCCGCGGGTCGGACGGCGTCTGCGCCGCGCGCAGGCCCGCGGCCGCGACGTCGAGCGCCTCGATCCATGACGCGGGCTCGAGCTCACCGGCCGCGTTGCGGACGAGCGGGGTCGTGATGCGGTCCGGCGCGGACTGCCACGTGAACGCGAAACGGTCCTTGTCGGTGATCCACTCCTGGTTGACCACCGGGTCGTCGCCCGCGAGGCGCCGCAGCACCACGCCGCGGCGGTGGTCGACGCGGATCGCCGAGCCCTGGGAGTCGTGCTCCGCGATCCCGGGCGTCGACACCAGGTCGAACGGGCGCGACCGGAACCGGTACGCCGCGCTCGTCAGGGCGCCCACCGGGCAGATCTGCACGGTGTTGCCCGAGAAGTACGACGCGAACGGGCGGCCCGACGTGTCCTGCGTCGACGCGCCCACCGGGGTGTCGCCCGCGAACCCGAGGACGTCGGTGTCGAACGTGCCGATCTGCTGCTGCGCGCCGCGCTTCTGCAGGTCGATCCACACGTCGCCCGCGATCTCCTCCGAGAACCGGGTGCAGCGCTGGCACAGGACGCAGCGCTCGCGGTCGAGCAGGATCTGCGTCGAGATCGCGATCGGCTTGGGGAACGTGCGCTTGACGTCGACGAAGCGCGTCGTCGCGCGGCCGTTCGACATCGCCTGGTTCTGCAGCGGGCACTCGCCGCCCTTGTCGCACACCGGGCAGTCGAGCGGGTGGTTGACGAGCAGCAGCTCCATGACGCCGTGCTGCGCCTTGTCGGCCTCGGGCGACGTGTGCTGCGTCTTGACCTGCATGCCGGGCGTGGCCTCGAGCGTGCAGGACGCCTGCGGCTTGGGCATCTTCGCGAGGTTGCCGTCGCGGCCGGGCGCCCAGACCTCGACGAGGCACTGCCGGCACGCGCCCGCGGGGGCGAGCAGCGGGTGGTCGCAGAACCGCGGGATCTGGATGCCGACCTGCTCGGCCGCGCGGATGACGAGCGTGCCCTTCGGGACGGTCGTCTCGAGGCCGTCGATCTCGAACGTCACCGTGTCCGTCGGCTCGGGCGCGGCAGGCATCGGTGCGGCCGGGACGAGCGGGGTCGCCGTCGTCGGGCCGGAGGACGTGATGGTCATGCGTGCACCCCCGCGAGGGCCGCCCGGCCGCGCCGGGGGGCGTAGGTGAACAGCGAGCTGTGCTCCGGCGGGAAGAGCACGTCGGCGGGCGTGTGCGTGCCGGCCTCGAACTCCTCCCGGAAGTACTGCACGGCCGACGTGATCGGGCTCGTCGCACCGTCGCCGAGCGCGCAGAACGCGCGGCCGAGGATGTTGTCGCACAGGTCGAGCAGCAGGTCGATGTCCGCGTGCGTCCCCTGGCCGCCCTCGATGCGCTTGAGCACCTGGACCAGCCAGTACGTGCCCTCGCGGCACGGGGTGCACTTGCCGCACGACTCGTGCTTGTAGAACTCGGTCCAGCGCGTCACCGCGCGGACGACCGAGGTCGTCTCGTCGAAGATCTGCAGTGCGCGCGTGCCGAGCATCGACCCCGCGGCGCCGACCGACTCGTAGTCGAGGGGCACGTCGAGGTGCTCGGCCGTGAAGATCGGCGTCGACGACCCGCCGGGGGTCCAGAACTTCAGCTGGTGGCCCTCGCGGATGCCGCCCGCCATGGCGAGCAGCTCGCGCAGCGTGATGCCGAGCGGCGCCTCGTACTGGCCGGGGCGCGTGACGTGACCGGACAGGCTGAACAGGCCGTGGCCCGTCGACCGCTCGGTGCCCATGCCCGTGAACCAGTCCGCGCCGCCGCGCACGATGCCGGGCACCGACGCGATCGACTCGACGTTGTTCACGACCGTCGGGCGCGCGTACAGGCCCGCGACCGCGGGGAACGGCGGCTTGAGCCGCGGCTGGCCGCGCAGGCCCTCGAGCGAGTCGAGCAGCGCGGTCTCCTCGCCGCAGATGTACGCGCCCGCACCCGCGTGCAGCGTGATCTCCAGGTCGAAGCCCGAGCCGAGGATGTTCGTGCCGAGGTAGCCCGCGGCACGCGCCTCCTCGATCGCCCGCAGCAGCCGCCGGTAGACGTGCAGGACCTCGCCGCGCACGTAGAGGAACGCGTGGTGGCAGCCGATCGCGTAGCTCGTGATGATCATGCCCTCGATGAGGTGCTGCGGGCTGGCCATCATGAGCGGGATGTCCTTGCAGGTCCCCGGCTCGGACTCGTCCGCGTTGACCACGAGGTAGCGCGGCCCGCCGTCGGGCGCGGGCAGGAATCCCCACTTCATGCCCGTCGGGAAGCCCGCACCGCCACGGCCGCGCAGACCGGAGTCCTTGACCATCGTCACGACGTCCGCCGCCTGCATGCCGAGCGCGCGGCGCAGGCCGCGGTAGCCGCCCGCGTCCTCGTAGGCGGACAGGGTCCAGGACCGGTCCGCGTCCCAGGTGTCCGTGAGGACCGGGGCCAGGGTCGTCGCCATCACGACTCCTTCGCGTCGTCGGAGGACTGCTTGCGCTGCTCCTGCTCGGCCGAGACGTCGCCCTCGCTGACGGGCGGACGCTCGGCGCTCGACTGCTCGGCGCCCGGCGCGGGCGTGCCCGCCGGGGTGGGCTCGGCCGCGGACGCGGGACGCTCGCCCGCGGCTGCCGCCGGTGCCGCGGCACGCGGGGTGCCCCGCGCCGGCGTCCGGGCCTGCTCGGCGGCGCGCGTGCGCTCCTCGTCGGTGAACGGCGGGGCGGTCCAGCCCTCCTGCCGCGCGAGCTCGAGGCCCCGCAGCGTCGCGGGACCGGCCCCCACGCCCTCGTCCGCACGGCCGTCGGAGAAGCCCGCGAGCACGCGGCTCATCTCCTTGAACGTGCACACGTGGTCCGCGCCGCGCGTCGGGGCGACGGGCGTCCCGGCGCGCAGGGCCTCGACGACGTCGCGCGCCGAGTCCGGCGTCTGGTTGTCGAAGAACTCCCAGTTGACCATCACGACGGGCGCGTAGTCGCAGGCCGCGTTGCACTCGATCCGCTCGAGCGTGATCGCGCCGTCCTCGGTGGTCTCGTCGTGGCCGACGCCCAGGTGGTCGGAGAGCTCCTCCCAGATCGCGTCGCCGCCCATGACCGCGCACAGCGTGTTGGTGCACACCCCGACCGTGTAGTCGCCGTTGGGGTGCCGCTTGTACTGCGTGTAGAACGTCGCGACGGCGCTGACCTCGGCCGTCGTGAGCCCGAGCTCGGCCGCGCAGAACGCGATGCCGCGCGGGCTCACGTAGCCGTCCTCCGACTGCACCAGGTGGAGCAGCGGCAGCAGCGCGGAGCGCTCCTGCGGGTAGCGGGCCTTGATCACCGCCGCGTCCGCCGACAGCCGCGCGCGCGTCTCGTCGTCGAACGCCGTGCGGTGCGTCGCGCCCGGCACGCGGGCGCCCCCGATCTCCTCGACCGACATCAGCGGTCCACCCCTCCGAGCACCGGGTCGAGCGACGCGACGGCGACGACGACGTCGGCCACCTGGCCGCCCTCGCACATGATCGACACGGCCTGCAGGTTGTTGAACGACGGGTCCCGGAAGTGGGCCCGGTACGGCCGCGTGCCGCCGTCGGACACGAGGTGCACGCCCAGCTCGCCGCGCGGGTGCTCGACCGTCTGGAAGACCTGGCCGGCCGGGACGCGGAAGCCCTCGGTCACGAGCTTGAAGTGGTGGATCAGGGCCTCCATCGAGGTGCCCATGATCTCCTTGATGTGGTCGAGCGAGTTGCCCATGCCGTCCGACCCGATCGCGAGCTGCGCAGGCCAGGCGATCTTCTTGTCGCCCACCATGACGGGCCCGGGGCCCATCTTCTGCAGGCGGTCGAGCGTCTGCTCGACGATGTTCATCGACTGGTAGCACTCCTCCATGCGGAGGATCACGCGCGCCCAGGAGTCCGCCTCGGTCGCGACCGGGACGTCGAAGTCGTACGTCTCGTAGCCGCAGTACGGCGCGGCCTTGCGCACGTCGTACGGCAGGCCTGCCGACCGGAGCACGGGGCCTGTGATGCCGAGCGCCATGCAGCCCGACAGTCCGAGGTAGCCGACCTCCTTGAGCCGCAGCTGCAGGATCGGGTTGGCGAGCATGAGGTCTTCGAGCTGCTTGAAGTAGTGGCGCATCGACGTGAGCGCCTCGCGGATCGTGTCGATCGCGCCGGGCGGGATGTCCTGCGCGACACCGCCGGGGCGGATGAACGCGTGGTTCATGCGCAGGCCCGTGATGAGCTCGAAGATCCGCAGGACCTCCTCGCGCGCCGTGAAGCCCACGGTCATGATCGTCGTCGCACCGAGCTCGTTGCCGCCCGTCGCGAGGCACACGAGGTGCGACGCGATGCGGTTGAGCTCCATGAGCAGCACGCGGATGACCGTCGCGCGCTCCGGCACGTCGTCCGTGATCCCGAGCAGCTTCTCGACGCCCAGGCAGTACGCGGCCTCCTGGAACAGCGGCGCCACGTAGTCCATGCGCGTGCAGAAGGTCACGCCCTGGGTCCAGGTGCGGAACTCCATGTTCTTCTCGATGCCGGTGTGCAGGTAGCCGATGCCCGCGCGGGCCTCGGTCACCGTCTCGCCGTCGATCTCGAGCATGAGCCGGAGCACGCCGTGCGTCGACGGGTGCTGCGGCCCCATGTTGACGACGATGCGCTCCTCACCGAGGCGCGCCGCTTCCTCGGCGATGTCCGACCAGTCGCCGCCGGACGCCTCGAACGTCGGGACGCCCGTGGTCTCGTCGTCGACCAGGTGCGCGGTCGCGTGGGGGGTGCTCATGAGTAGGACCTCCGCTGGTCCGGGGGCGGCACGGTCGCGCCCTTGTACTCGACCGGGATGCCGCCGAGGGGGTAGTCCTTGCGCTGCGGGTGGCCCGGCCAGTCGTCGGGCATCTCGATGCGCGCGAGGCCGGGGTGGCCGTCGAAGACGAGGCCGAAGAAGTCGTATGTCTCGCGCTCGTGCCAGTCGTTGGCCGGGTAGACGGACGTCGTCGACGGGATGTGCGGGTCGGCGTCGGGCGCCGTCACCTCGAACCGGAGGCGACGCCCGTGGGTCACCGACACCACGTGGTAGACGGCGTGCAGCTCGCGACCCGTCTCGTGCGGGTAGTGCACGCCGCTGACGCCGAGGCTGAGCTCGAACCGCAGGTCGGGGTCGTCGCGCAGCGCGCTGGCGACCGCGACCACGTGCTCGCGCGCCACGTGCAGCGTGAGCTCCTCACGGTCCACGACGACCGACTCCACGGCGTTCGCGAAGCCCGTGCCGTTCTCGTCGAGGACCTCGGTCAGCACGTCGACGACCTCGTCGAACCAGCCGCCGTACGGGCGCTCGCTCGCGGCCGGCATCAGGACCGGCACGACGAGCCCGCCGTAGCCGGAGGTGTCGCCCGTGCCGTGCGCGCCGAACATGCCCTGCCGGACGTCGACGACCTCGAGCGGCGTGCGCGCGGCCGGGACGTTCTGTCCGCCCGCCTCGAGCGCGGCCTCGCTGGTCGCCTGCGCGCCGGTGCCGGCGTCGCCCGGCTTCACGGCCGCGGCGGCATCCTTCTTCTCGTCGGTCATCGCAGCAGCCCCGTCATGTGCGAGGTGGGCGTCGCGGCGAGCGCGGCGGCCTCGGCGGCGGCCGCGGCCTCACGACGGTTCACGCCGAGCGGCTCGTTCTGGATCTGCTCGTGCAGCGTGAGGATCGCGTTGATGAGCATCTCCGGACGCGGCGGGCAGCCCGGCAGGTAGATGTCCACCGGCACGACGTGGTCGACGCCCTGCACGATCGCGTAGTTGTTGAACATGCCGCCCGACGAGGCGCACACGCCCATCGAGAGCACCCACTTCGGCGCGGACATCTGGTCGTAGACCTGCCGCACGACGGGCGCCATCTTCTGGCTGACCCGGCCCGCGACGATCATCAGGTCGGCCTGCCGCGGCGAGGCGCGGAACACCTCCATGCCGAACCGCGAGAGGTCGTACCGCGGCGCACCGGCGGCCATCATCTCGATCGCGCAGCACGCGAGGCCGAACGTCACCGGCCACAGCGAGCCCTTGCGGAAGTAGCCGACCAGGTCCTCGACCGTCGTCAGCAGGAATCCCGAGGGAGCCTCTTCGATCCCCATGCGTCAGCCCTCCGTCCGTCGCCGTGCCGTCGTGCCTGTGACCCTGCCTGTACGCACGCTCCGGGGAGCCTCCCCCGGCGGTCGCACCCTCGCCCGTGACGTCAGTCCCACTCGAACCCCCCGCGCCGCCACTCGTAGACGAACGGCACCGTGATGAGCACCAGGAAGACGAGCATCGCGACGAGCCCGAACACCGCGAGGTCGCCGAACGCGACGGCCCACGGGTAGAGGAAGACGACCTCGATGTCGAAGACGATGAACGTCATCGCCACCAGGTAGTACTTGATGGGGAACCGGCCGCCACCGATCGCGTGCGGCGTCGGCTCGATGCCGCACTCGTACGCCTCCAGCTTGGCGCGGTTGTAGCGCTTCGGTCCGAGGATCGCGCTGGCCCCGACACCGCCGAGCGCGAGCACGGCCGCGATGCCCATGAGGACGAGCAGCGGGGCGTACGGGTTGTCCATCAGGACGTCACTCCTCTTCGTCGAGGCCGAGCCAGGGGCGGGTGCGGGGCGGACAGCTCATGCGGCCGGTGCGATCCGCGCCAGCCCGGCGATCACCCGGTCCACCATGTCACCGCCCCGAGGTTCGTAGCAGTCGGACAGCAGCTTGAGCACGAACTTCATGAGCAGCGGCCGCGGCAGGCCGTAGCGGGTGCAGAGGCGCATGACCTCGGGGTGCTCGATGAGCCGGACGAACACGCGACCCAGCGTGTAGTACCCGCCGAGGTCGTCCTTCATGCGGCGCTGGTACGTCGCGAACGCACGCTCGCGTCCCGCCGCGGTCCCCCGCGCGAGGCCCTGGGCGATCGCGTCGGCGGCGACCCGACCGGCCTGCAGGCCGTACGCGATGCCCTCGCCGTTGAACGGGCTGACCATGCCCGCGGAGTCGCCCGCGAGCATGAGGCCGTCGGCGTACAGCGGCCCGCGGTTGAAGCCCATCGGGAGCGCGGCACCGCGCACCTGGCCGACCTGGTTCTCCGGCGTGAACTCCCACTCGGCGGGCGCGTTGCGCATCCACGCGGCGAACAGCGCCTTGTAGTCGACCTTGGTCGCGGCGGCCGTCGAGCTCACCGAGCCGAGGCCCACGTTCGCGGTGCCGTCGCCGAGGGAGAAGATCCAGCCGTAGCCCGGCATGAGGTTCGAGCGGCCCGGCTCGCCGTCCCAGAGCTCGAGGTGGCTCTCCATCCACGGGTCGTCGTGGCGGGGCGTGCGGAAGTACGTGCGGACGGCGACGCCCATCGGACGGTCGTCGCGCTTGGTGCGGCCCGCCGACGTGGCGAGCCGCGTCGAGACGCCGTCGGCCGCGATGACGACGGGCGCCCGGTAGACGACCTCGTCGCCCGCGCGGTGGCCCTTGTCGTCGACGGGACGGGCGGTCACGCCCACGACGCGCCCGGTCCGCTCGTCGCGCACCGGACCCGTCACGGACGTGCGCTCGAGCAGCTTGGCGCCGCCCGCGCGGGCGTGCGACGCGAGCGTGTGGTCGAGCGACATGCGCGACTTCGCGAGGCCGTACGACGGGTACGAGGAGAGCTCGGGCCACGGCAGCTCGAGGCGGTGGCCGCCCCCGATCACGCGCAGCCCGCGGTTCCGGATCCACCCGTCCTGCTCGCGCAGCGGGAGGCCCATGCGCACGAGCTCGGCGACCGCGCGCGGGGTCAGTCCGTCGCCGCAGACCTTGTCGCGCGGGAACGCGGCCTTCTCGAGGAGGAGCACGTCAAGGCCCGCGGAGGCGCAGTGGAACGCGGCGCTCGAGCCGGCCGGCCCAGCGCCCACGACGATGACGTCAGCGTCATCCGTCGTCGTCCCCACCACGAGCGGCTCCCCACTTGTGACGATGTTCACGTGCGGTCAGCGCGAGTGTAACCACGGCATCTGACGGTGTCTCCGAAGGTGTGCCTAACCTGTGGAGGCGAGGTGAAGAACGGCCGCTGGCCTGCGGCTCCGCGGGACGGGCACCCCGGGCACGCGCGCGTCGGGCGCGGTCGCCGCCCCCCGGCGGGCCGTGAGAATCGGACGGCACTCGCACGACCGGCCCCGACCAGCGTCGTCACCCGGTCGGCCGTCCCGCACGGTTCACTCCGGACGCGTGCCGCGGTGCAGCGCGACGATCCCGCCGGACAGGTTCCGGAACGCCACGTGCTCCCAGCCCGCGCGCTTCACCAGCAGGCCCAGCGCGCGCTGGTCCGGCCACTCCCGGATCGACTCCGCGAGGTAGGTGTACGCCTCGGGCTCCTTCGAGACGGCCCGCGCGACGGGCGGCAGCGCGCGCATCAGGTAGTTCGAGTAGACCGTGCGGAACGGCTTCCACGTGGGCGTCGAGAACTCGCACACCACGAGCCGCCCGCCCGGCTTCGTCACGCGCAGCAGCTCCTCGAGCGCGGCGGGGACGTCCGACACGTTGCGCAGCCCGAACGACATGGTCACGGCGTCGAACGACGCGTCCGCGAACGGCAGGTGCAGCGCGTCGCCGGCCACGAAGGCCAGGTCCGGGCGGCGACGCTTGCCGACCTCGAGCATGCCCATCGACAGGTCGCACGCGACGACGCGCACCCCCTGGTCCGCGAGCGGCTCGGCCGACGTGCCCGTCCCGGCGGCCAGGTCGAGGACCGTCTCCCCCGGCTGCGCGGCGAGCGCCCCGAGCGTCGCCTTGCGCCACGCGCGGTCCTGGCCGAGCGAGATGACGTCGTTCGTGACGTCGTACCGGTGCGCGACCGCGTCGAACATGCGCGCGACGTCGCGGGGGTCCTTCTCGAGGGAGGCACGGGACATGCCGCCCATCGTCGCAGGTCCGCCCTCCCCCGACGAGCCGCGTCCCGCGCGCCGCGCCGCACGCGGGTGCCGTGTACGTCACACCGTCGTCGACGAGCAGCGCCCGCCACGGGTCCTACCCTGGACGTGATGACCACGCAGACCGCCGCGCCCGCGGACGCGGTCCCCCAGCCGCTCGTGGTGCGGACGGTCGCCCTCGACGACCTCGGCCGGACGCACGACGCGGACCCCGGCACCCCCGACCCCGCGGACCTGCTCGACCTGCTGCCCTCCGACGCACCCCTCGCGTGGGTCCGTCGCGGCGACGGGATCGTCGCGTGGGGAGAGACGCTGCGCGTCGAGGTCACCGGCGCCGACCGCTTCGCGCGCGCCGAGGAGGCCTGGCGGTCCGTGCTCGCGCACGCCGTGGTCCGCGACGAGGTGCACGTGCCCGGCACCGGCCCCGTCGCGTTCGCCTCGTTCGCGTTCGACGACGACTCCCCCGCGGGCGGCGTCGTCGTCGTGCCGCGCGTGGTGGTCGGCCGTCGCGGCGGCCGTACCTGGCTCACGACCCTCACCGCCGGGCCGCGGCTCAGCGCCGCCCCCACGCTCGCCGACGTCGTCGGCCCGCACGTCCCCCCGGTCGCCCCCGGGGACGTCGAGTACCGCGACGGCGCCGTCCCCGCCGACGACTGGCGCGACGTCGTCGCCGCCGGGGTCGCCGCGATCCGCGCCGGCGAGGTCGAGAAGGTCGTCCTCGCGCGCGACGTCCGCGCCCGCAGCCAGCACCCCGTCGACGTGCGCTGGGCCCTGCAGCGGCTCGCCCGCCGGTACCCGTCCTGCTGGACGTTCAGCGTCGACGGGCTCATGGGCGCGACGCCCGAGCTGCTGGTCCGGTCCGAGAAGGGCCTCGTCACCTCGCGCGTGCTGGCCGGGACGATCCGCCGGACCGGCGACGACGCCGCCGACATGGCGCGCGCCGCGATCCTCGCGCACTCGTCGAAGGACCTCGAGGAGCACGAGTACGCGGTCTCGTCCGTCGCCCGCGCGCTCGAACCGTTCTGCTCGTCGACGAACGTGCCCGACGTGCCCTTCGTGCTGCACCTGCCGAACGTCCTGCACCTCGCGTCCGACGTGACCGGCGTGCTCACCGCGCCGGTCGGCACCACGACGCACCCGTCGTCGCTCGCGCTCGCGGCCGCGCTGCACCCGACCGCCGCCGTGTGCGGCACGCCGACGACCGCCGCCCGCGCGCTCATCGCGCAGGTCGAGGGCATGGACCGCGGCCGCTACGCCGGGCCCGTCGGGTGGATGGGCGCCGACGGCGACGGCGAGTGGGGCATCGCCCTGCGGTCCGCGCAGGTCGACGCGCAGGACCCGCGCGAGGTGCGGCTCTTCGCCGGCTGCGGCATCGTCGCCGCGTCCGACCCCGCCGCCGAGCTCGCCGAGTCCGAGGCGAAGCTCGTGCCGATGCGCGACGCGCTCGGCCGCGACGCCTGACGCGTCGCCGACCCCTCGTCGTCGCCCGGCTCCGGGCAGCACGACGCCCCCGGCCGTCCGTGGGCCGGGGGCGCCGACGCGGTCGGTGACCGCGGGCACGGGGGCCGCCGGGGAGAGCGGCCCCCGGCGCCGCACGGGTGCCGTCGGCGTCACGGGCGGGGGACGCGGCCGTGACGGCGGTGACCCGTGCGGGTCGGGTGCCGGGCACCTGGGGGTGCCCGGCGGTGGCGGTCGGGTCGACCGCGGTGAGCGGCTCCGGTGTGCGAGCCGCGTGTCCCGTGCGACCCCGGTGGGCGGTGCTGGGCCGTCACCGGGGCCGCGGTCGGGGAGCGCGAGGCGTCAGCTCTGGCCCTGACCCTGGAACCACTTCCAGAGGTCCTCGGGCGTCATGCCGCCCGGCAGGCCACCCGGACCCTGCGGGTCCTGGCCCTGGCCCTGCTGGCCCTGGTCCTGGCCCTGGCCGCCGCCCTGCGGGTCCTGCGGGGCGGCCGCGGACTCCGGGCGGGCGGCGAGCGTCACGTCGACCTCCGACGCCTTGCCGTCGCGGACGACGGTGAGCGTCGCCTGGTCGCCGGACGCGAGCGCCCGGACGTAGGCGGTGAGCGACTCGGCGCCGCCGACGGCGTGGCCGTCGATCGCGACCACGACGTCCTCGGCCTCGAGACCGGCCTTCGACGCGGGCGAGTCCGCGCTGACCTCCTCGACGACCGCGCCGCGACGGGTCACGCCGTCGGCGGTCGCGGTGCCGTCCGACAGGCTCACGCCGAGGAACGCGTGCTCGGCCGTGCCGTCGTCGACGAGCTGCGTCGCGATGTTCTTCACGAGGTTCACCGGGATGGCGAAGCCGAGGCCGATCGAGCCGGACTGCTGCGACATCGTCGCGATGGACGAGTTGATGCCGATGACGCGGCCCTGCGCGTCGAACAGCGGACCGCCGGAGTTGCCGGGGTTGACCGCGGCGTCGACCTGGATCGCGTTGGTCACGGTCGCCTGGCTGCCGTCCTCCGCGGACGTCGAGACCGGTCGGTCGACGGCCGACACGATGCCGGTCGTCACGGTGTTGGCGAGCCCGAGGGGGTTGCCGACGGCCATGACGGACTGGCCGACCTCGACCTTGGCGGAGTCGCCGAGCGCGGCCGCGACGAGGTCGTCGGGTGCGTCGTCGAGCTTGATGACCGCGAGGTCGGTGGTCGGGTCGGTGCCCACGACGCTCGCCTCGAAGAGGCGGCCGTCGGTCAGCGTCACCTGGACCTTGCCCTGCGCACCGGCCACGACGTGGTTGTTCGTGACGATGTGGCCCTGCTCGTCGACGATCACGCCCGAGCCCTGGGCGCCGCCCTGGCCGGTGCTGACCTCGATCGCGACGACGGACGGCGCGACTGCCTGGGCGACCGCCTGCCAGTCGGGGGCGTCGTTCGTCGAGCCCGCGACCGGGACGGTGTCGGTCGTGTCGCGGCCGATCTCGGCGAGCGACGCCGGGCGCGAGCCGTCGGCGCGCTCGTCGCCGATCGTGAAGGCGGCACCGGTCGCGGCGACGCCGAGGATCGCGGCGGCCGCGGCGGCGGACACGACCGGGATCCACGTGCGCCGCTTGCGCGGGCCGGCCGCGCCGGGCTGCGTCGCGGTCGGGCCGTACGGCGGGACGCCGGGGCCCGCGGGGGCGGTGCGGACCGGTCCGTACGGGGCGTGCTGCGGTGCCCCCTGCGGGTGGACCGTCGCGGGCTGGTGGGCGGCCACCGTCACGGGCTGCTGCGGCGCGCCGTGCTGCTGGGCCGGGTGCTGCTGAGCCGCGTGCTGCTGAGCCGCGTGCGGCTGCGTCGGGTGCTGCGCGAACGACTGCGCCGCGGCGTGCTGCGCGGCCGCCTGCTGGGCCGCGGTCCACTGCGCGTGGTACGCCGCGTCACGCTCGGCACGCACGCGTGCGGCTTCCTCGTCCGCGGCCTGGCGGCGGGCCAGCTCCTGCGCGTGGACCTCGCCGGGCGCGGCGGGGTGCGGGGCGGTGAAGGGGTTGGTCGGGTGGGCCGGCTGCGTGGGCAGGGGCTGCGTCGCGCCGATCGGCGGGATCGGCTGCGTCGGCTGCGCCTGGGGGTGGTTCTCGCCCGCGCCGTGCTCTGGGGTGCTCGTCATCGTGGTGCCTCCTTGTCGTCCTCCATGAAAGGACGCCGCGCTGGAGGGAGGCTCAGACGAACCTGGGAACTTGCTGTCAGTTCCTCATGCGTCCGGCAGGAGTGCCGCGCGGGCGCCGGCAGCGACCGGTCAGCCGAGGGCGCCGTCGACCGCGCGCGCCACGTCGGCCGCGACGCGCTCGCCGAGCGCCCGCCGTCCGGTGCGGTCCACGCGGACCTCGACGACGCTCAGCCCGGGTCCGGGCGCCGCGAGCGCGGGCAGCAGGCCCTCGGCGTCGACGACGCGCGTGTGCCGCACCCCGTACCCCGCGCACAGGGCCGCGACGTCGAC
The DNA here is from genome assembly GCF_010119915.1 of Cellulomonas sp. H30R-01. Classification (NCBI taxonomy): domain Bacteria; kingdom Bacillati; phylum Actinomycetota; class Actinomycetes; order Micrococcales; family Cellulomonadaceae; genus Cellulomonas; species Cellulomonas sp. H30R-01. Next base: position 2,625,080 of record NZ_CP048210.1, read on the forward strand.
GCCGTGCGGGGTCGCGAACACGCGCTCGAAGACGTCGGACCGCTCGGGCTCGCCCGGCTCGAGGGTCGCGAAGATCGACCCCCCGTCGTCGTTCGCCACGACCACCTGGAGGTCGACGACCGGCTCGAGCGGACCGCGCAGCAGTCCGCCCACGTCGTGCAGGAACGTCAGGTCGCCCACGAGCGCGCGGACGCGGCGACGCGGCAGCCCGAGCGCGACGCCCGCGGCGGTCGACAGCGTGCCGTCGATCCCGGCGAGCCCGCGGTTCGCGAGGACGAGCGGGGCGGTGTCCCAGCGGGCCACGAGGTCGAGGTCACGGACGGGGTTCGACGAGCCGACGACGAGGACGTCGTGCGGCTGCAGCACGCCCGCGACCGCCCGGGCGAGTGCCGGGCCCGTGACTCGCGTGCCGCTGCGCGAGCGTCGGGCGTCCCGCTCCCCCGGGCCGTCGAGCAGCGCGTCGACCGCCGCGTCGGCGGCCTTGCCGGCCGTCTGCCACGCCTCGAGCCAGCCGGTCGGGGCGTGCAGGCGACCGCGGAGCATGCGGGCGGGCACCTCGGTGAGCACGTCGGACGCGTTGCGCGCGGCGTCGGGCCACGCACCGCCCTGCGGTGCGACGACCACGACCTCGACGTCGGCGCGCCCGAGCAGGCGCTGCACGGGCCGGGACAGCGTCGGCCTGCCGAGGACGACCACGCGCCGGACCGCACTGCCGAGCCGCGGGTCAGCGAGCAGGAGCCGGTAGGCCGCGATCGCGTTCGGTCCGCCGCGCGCGCCCGACGACGGCTCGGCGAGCAGGGGCCAGCCGCACGCCTCGGCGACGCGTCGCGCGACCGGGCCGGCGCCGTCACCCGCGACCACGACGGTCGGGACGGCCCCCCGACGGCGACCGGAGGCCGTCGCACCGGATGCGCCGCCCCCCGACGCCACGGCCGCGCGCGCGTCGACGACCGCGGGCAGCGCCGCGGTCACGGCGCCCGGGAGCCCCGCGCCGCGCGACTGCACGTTGCCGAGCCCGACGGCCGAGGGCTCGGGCCAGGGCCCGGGCGGCGGGACGAGCGGCTCGCGGTAGGCGAGGTCGAGGTGCACCGGTCCGGGGTCGCCCGTGCGCGCGCCGGTGGCGGCCGCGACTGCGCGCGACACCAGGTGGCGCAGGTCGCGGGCCTCGTCGGGCAGCCCGACCGGCGCGGGCACGTCGGCGGCGAGCCGCACGGCGGCACCGAAGATCCCGGGCTGGACGGTCGTCTGGTTGGCGCCGGTCCCGCGCAGCTCGTGCGGGCGGTCGGCCGTGAGCAGGAGGAGCGGGACGCCCGCGTGATGGGCCTCGAGGACCGCGGGGTGCAGGTTCGCGACGGCCGTGCCCGACGTGGTGACGACGGCGACCGGCCGCGCCCCGCCGTCCTCGTCGTGCGCCGCGGCACGTGCCAGGCCCAGCGCCAGGAACCCCGCGGACCGCTCGTCGATCCGCACGTGCAGACGGATCGCGGGCGCGCCGGCGGGACGCTCGTCGTCGGGACGGGCGGCGTCGGCGAGCGCGTACGCGAGCGGGGCGCTGCGCGACCCGGGGGCGAGCACGACGTCCCGCACGCCGAGCGTGGCGAGCGCCTGCACGAGCACGCGTGCGGCCGTGGTGGCCGGGCTCGGGTCGCGTGGCTGCGTCGTCACGTCGGACATCATGCCGTCCACGTCGCGCGCGGGCCGGTCGGGTCGCCCGTCGGCGTCCCGGTCCCGCGCGGGCCGCGGGCACCGCTGACCGCGAGGACGTCGTCGAGCCGGCGGTGCCACCGCGCGGTGAGCGCGTCGTCGGCCGCGTGCGCGGCGAGGAGCCGCGCGTCCGGCTCGGGACGGCGCACGGCGAGCGCGCCGTCGACGGGCAGGAGCGGCTCGGCGACGACGTCAGCCGTGAGGAGCTGTGCGGTCGCGAGCCCGCACGCGTACGGGAGCTCGGGCAGCGCGGCCGCGAGCGCGACGCCCGCCGCGAGCCCGACCGACGACTCGAGCGCCGACGACACGACGACCGGCAGGCCGCACTCCTCGGCGATCCGCAGGCACGCGCGCACCCCGCCGAGCGGCTGGACCTTGAGCACGAGGACGTCCGCCGCGCCGGCCCGTGCCACCGCGAGGGGGTCGTCGGCCCGCCGGACCGACTCGTCGGCGGCGATCGGGACGGTCGTGCGGCGGCGCAGCGCGGCGAGGTCGGCGACGGTCGGCACGGGCTGCTCGGCGTACTCGAGCCCGCCCGCGGCGCGGTCGAGCACCGCGAGCCGGGCGGCCGCGGTGTCGACGTCCCACGCGGCGTTGGCGTCGACGCGGATCGCTCCGCCGGGTCCGAGCGCGTCGCGGACGGCCTCGAGCCGGGCGACCTCGTCGTCGACGGACTGCCCGGGCTCGGCCACCTTGACCTTGGCGGTCCGGCACCCGCCCGAGGCGCGGACGATCCGGTGCGCGGTCTCGGCGTCGACGGCGGGCACGGTGACGTTGACGGGCACGCTCGCGCGGACCGGGTCGGGCCAGCCCTCGTCGGCGGCCTCGCGTGCCGCACGCCACCAGGCGGCGGACTCGGTCGCGTCGTAGTCCCAGAACGGGCTGAACTCGCCCCACCCGGCGTCGCCGCGGACCAGGACCCCGTCGCGGCTGGTCAGGCCGCGGAACCGGGTCCGCATCGGCACGGACCAGACGACCGGGGACGGCGTGGCGGGCATCGGGCCAGCGTACGTCGGCTGCCGTGGGCGCTCGGACCGGGTCAGCCGACCGCGGCGACCAGCAGGTCGTGCGCGGTCGGACGGACCGGGCGACCCTCGGAGAGCGCGGTCACGACGGCGCCGTCGACGAGCGCGACGGCGACCGCGGGCGGCAGGTCGAGCCCGACGGCACGCACGACGCGCGCGACGACGGCGTCGACCTCGGCACGCCCTTGCGCGAAGGCGCGGGCGAGCGCGTCGCTGCGACCGGACCCGAGCAGGTGCTCGTAGTGCGCGCGCACCGCGTCGTCGTCGCCGGGTGGCAGGACGGCGTCGACCACCGCGTCGAGCCCGGGGCGTGCGCCCGGGTCGTCGGGCAGGCCGGCGAGGACGGCGGCGGCGTGGGTCGCCCACCCGCGCGCGAGCACCGCACCTGCGGCGGTCGCGAGCTCGTCGAGGTCGGCGAAGTAGTACGTCGTCGCGGACAGCGACGCGCCGGCCGTGGCCGCGACCCGGCGGTGCGTGAGGGCGCCAGGGCCCTCACGCAGCACGAGGTCCGCGGCCGCGGCGGCGAGCTGGTCGCGGCGCTGCGCGCCCTTGGTCGTGCGGGTCACGCGTGGCTGCTGCCGGACAGCTGCAGCCCGACCACGCCCGCGACGATGAGCACCAGCGACACGACGGTGAGCACCGACATCCGCTCGTGCAGCAGGATCGCGGCGGCGACGGCGGTGGTCGCGGCCCCGACGCCGACCCACACGCCGTACGCGATGCCGACGGGCAGCGTGCGCAGCGCGAAGCTCAGGCCCGCGAACGACGCGGCCGCGAGCACGACGAACCAGACGCTGGGCCAGAGCTTGGTGAAACCGGCCGACTGCTTGAGCGCGAGCGCCCAGCCCGCCTCGAGCACGCCGGACAGGACGAGGACGATCCAGGCCATGGGGGGAAGACACCTCCGTGCAGGCCCACCGTCGTCGGCGGGCGTCGTGCGCGCCGGGTGTCAGGTCCGCCGTCCCGCGCACGTTCTAGTACGACCGTACCAGAATCATCCGACACTAGGGTGACGACGTGAGCGACACCTCCCCGACCGCCGAGCCCGCGCTGCCCGCACCCGTCTCCACGACGTTCGACCCGCGCCGCTGGCGCACCGTCGAGGGCTTCGAGGACCTCACCGACCTCACGTACCACCGCGGCTACGCGCGGCCCGACGACGCGCAGCGCGCCGCCGGCGCGACCGGACGCGACCTGCCCGTCGTGCGCGTCGCGTTCGATCGGCCCGAGGTCCGCAACGCGTTCCGCCCGCACACGGTCGACGAGCTCTACCGCGTGCTCGACCACGCGCGCACCACCTCGTCCGTCGGGACCGTCCTGCTCACCGGCAACGGGCCGAGCCCGCGCGACGGCGGCTGGGCGTTCTGCTCGGGCGGCGACCAGCGCATCCGCGGCCGCGACGGCTACCGCTACGCCGACGGCGACACCGCCGAGGCCGTCGACCCCGCACGCGCCGGCCGGCTGCACATCCTCGAGGTGCAGCGCCTGATCCGGACCATGCCCAAGGTCGTCGTCGCACTCGTCGGCGGCTGGGCCGCGGGCGGCGGGCACTCGCTGCACGTCGTCGCCGACCTCACGATCGCGAGCCGCGAGCACGGCCGGTTCATGCAGACCGACGCCAACGTCGGCTCGTTCGACGGCGGCTACGGGTCCGCGCTGCTCGCACGGCAGGTCGGGCAGAAGCGCGCCCGGGAGATCTTCTTCCTCGCCCGCGAGTACTCCGCCGACGAGGCCTACGCGTGGGGCGCCGTGAACGACGTCGTGCCGCACGACGAGCTCGAGGAGGCCGGCCTCGAGTACGCCCGGATCATCGCGACCAAGTCGCCGCAGGCCATCCGGATGCTCAAGTTCGCCTTCAACCTGGCGGACGACGGCCTCGCCGGTCAGCAGGTGTTCGCCGGGGAGGCCACCCGGCTCGCCTACATGACCGACGAGGCCGTCGAGGGACGCGACGCCTTCCTCCAAAGGCGCGATCCCGACTGGTCCGGCTTCCCGTACGCCTACTGACGAGGTCCCTCCACCCCGTCAGCCCGGCGCACGGGAGCCGGCGCTCACTGGCGACCGAACGCCCACGCCGCGAGGTCGACGACCTGGCTGATCGCGAGCGTCGCACCCAGGGCGAGACCCGCGAGGATCACGACCGACGCGACGACGGCGCCCAGCGACGCGGTGCTGTGCTCACGGGCTTGCAGGTGCTCGGTGGCCATGACGACAACACTGCCGCGGCGCCCCCCGCGCGCGCGTCGCCCTCACGTCGGGAACCTGCCGGCGGGAAACCCACCCGTGGGAGGACAACGTTCCGCCCCGAGGTGGACCTCGCCACGCGACGGCCCTCCTTCCGGCGGGCTCAGCCCACCGTGAGCGACCCCGAGCCGGCCGGCACCAGCTCGACCCACGTGTTGCCGGGTGCCAGGTCCGCCGGGCGGCCGTCGGGCAGGAACAGCCGCATCGGCGCGTCCTGCGCGTCCTTCTGCCAGCGCACCGCGACGGTCTTCCCGCCCGTCGCGACCACGCCGTCGCCGGAGCCGACCAGCTCGTAGGTCGGCACGGGCGCACCGCCCTGCGCCCCGAACTGCGTGTTGGGGTGCGCGGCCGTGATCGACACGACGTTCACCGCCGACAGCCGCGCGCCGCTGCGGGCGTTCGCGGGCGTCTGCCCCTCCGACCGCAGCCACGTCCCCGACCCCGCGTCCCACGACCAGCGCGGGTTCGACGCGGCCGACAGGCGGAAGTCGAGGGTCGTGGCGGGCGTGCCGCCGACGACCGCCGCCGCCCGGTCGGCGCTGCGCGCGAACGTGAACTGCTCCCCCGGCGGGGCCTGGTGGTTCGCGTCGGCCTGCGCCCAGAACACCTCGGGCGTGCCGTAGACGTTGTGCGGCGCCGCCCGGTCCCGCGTCCGGTAGAGCCCGTCGGCGCCCGCGTCGTGCGAGATCATCTGCAGGCCGCTGTCCTCGACGAGCGCGAGGATGCCCGGCTGCCCGCCCGAGAACACGAGCAGGCCGTGCGTCGGCGCGAGGATCACCGGGTCCATCGGGCGCACGGAGCGGATCGGGCCGACCTCGGCCGGTACCTGCGAGTGGAAGACCGCGATGAGCCGCGACACCTCGAACTCGACGATCGTCTCCCACACGACGTCCGCCTGCTCGAGCCCGGTCTGCGGCCGCGCGACCGCGGTGTTCTCGACCTTCACGCCGAGCGCCGGACGCTGCGCCGGCTCGCCCGGCACGCCGGTCAGCGGCCACGTCGGCGGCACGACGGGCGCCGGCGCGGCGCCCTTGTCGGGCGCGATCGACGGCCGCTCGGTGACGGGCGTCGGCGGCGGCGTCTGCTCGGCGGCCGTCCCGCACGCCGCGAGCGCGAGCACCGCGCCGACCAGCGGCAGGCTCCACCGCAGCGTCGCGCGGCCGCGTCGCCGGGGTCCGGCCGTCGTGCCCCGTGTCGTCGTGCCCTGCGTCGTCCTCGTCACGCGGACCACTGTGTCACGGCACGTCGCGGACGTTCCTGAGCGCGGCGGGCGTGCCCCGCACTCGGCCCGACGATCGCCCGGGCGGCGCACCGGACCGCGCATCGCCGGCGGTCCGGCGGCCGGGTCGGGAGGCGGTGACGTGCAGGCGACGGTCACGCCCAGGAGACGGTGACGCCCAGGAGACGGTGACGCCCAGGAGACGGTGACGTGCAGGCGACGGTGACGCCCGGGGAGCGGGTGACGCTCAGGAGACGGTGACGCTGCCCGACGACGCCGGCACGAGCTCGACCCAGGTGACGCCCGGGGCGAGCGTGACCGGCGAGCCGTCCGGGGCCGTCAGGGTGAGCACGGCGTCCGTCGCCGGCTTCGACCACGTCACCTCGAGCGCCTTGCCGCCGCTGACGACCGTGCCCTTCCCGGTCCCGACCAGCACGGTCTCCGGCACGGGGTTCCCGGCGGGGTCCTTCGTGCCCGAGTCGACGAGCTGCACCCGCAGCGCGACCACGTTGCGTGCGGCGAGGCGGGCGCCCGACCGGGCCGTCGCGGGCGTGTCGCCCTCGGACCGCAGCCACGTGCCGCTCGCGGTGTCGAACGCCCACTGCGGGCGCGAGTAGCCCGACAGCCGGAGGTCGAGCAGCGTCGCCGGCGTCCCCGCGGTCAGCACCGTCGACTGGTCCGCGCGGCGCGCGAACGCGAACTGCGCCGGCGGGGACGCGCTGTGGCCCGCGTCGGCGTTCTCCCACCACGTCGTAGGCGTGCCGTAGACGTTGTGCGGCGCCGGCATCACGCCCTTCTTGCGGTAGAAGCCCGCCGCGCCGCCGTCCTGGCTCATGAGCTGCACACCCGACTGCCCGAGCTCGCGCACGAAGGCCTGCTGACCGCCCGAGAACGCGACGATGCCGTGCAAGGGCGCCGCGATCGCCGGGTCCATGGGGCGGATCGAGCGGACCGGACCGACCTCGGCCGGGACCTGCGAGTGGAAGACGGCGACGAACCGGGTGATGCCACCCTCGACGACCTGCTCCCAGACGACGTCCGCCTGGTCGAGACCGGTCTGCGGGCGCACCTCGCGCGGGTTCTCGATCTTCACCGCGATCGCCGGCCGGTCGACCACCGCGTCCGCGGCCTCGCCCGTGAGCGGCCAGCGCGGCGGCACGACGACCGCGGGCGGGGCGGCCTTCGCGACCTCGACGGCCGGCTCCTGCGTGAGCGTCGTGCGCTCGGGCTGGCTCGGTCCGGACGCGCAGGCGCCGACGGTGAGCACCGCGACGAGGACGGCGGCGAGACGCAGCGTCGGGCGGGCGGGGGCGTGAGGCACGGAGAGCTCCTTCGGGGCGGACCGCGGGTCACTCTAGTTGCCGGCACCGTGCGTCCGGTCCGGCGTCGGGCGGCTCGCCGACGGGCACCTAGGCTGGGCGCGTGACCCGGCCCCTGCGCGACGTCCCCGCGCACGCGCTGCTCGACGCGCTGGCCGCGGCCCTCGACGGGACGGGCCCCGCCGTGCGACCTCTCGCCCCCGGCCCGGTCGAGCGGCCGGGCGACTCCCCGGCGGTCCACCCGCCCCCGCACGCGACGCACGAGCGCGTAGGAGCCGCGGCGGGAGCGCCCGCACCGGGTCCGGCCGCGGCGACGGCCGCGCACGTGGACGAGCACGTGGCCGTCGTGGTGCGGACCTCGGGGTCGACCGGCGAGCCGCGCGAGGTCCTGCTCTCGCGCGCCGCCCTGCGCGCGTCGGCGACGGCCACCGAGCACCGGCTCGGGGGGCCCGGGCGGTGGCTGCTCGCGCTGCCGACGCACCACGTCGCCGGGCTGCAGGTGCTCGTCCGCTCGGTCCTCGCGGGGACCACGCCCGTCGTCGCGCCGGACGGGCCGTTCCGTCCCGCGGCGTTCGTCGAGGCGGTCGGCGCCTTCGGGACCGCCGAGCGGCGGTACACCTCCCTCGTCCCGACCCAGCTCGTGCGGCTGCTCGACGACCCCGCCGCGACCGCGGCGCTCGCGACCTTCGACGCGGTGCTGCTCGGTGGCGCGGCGACCGCCCCCGACGTCCTCGCGCGGGCGCGGTCGGCGGGCGTGCGCGCCGTCACGACGTACGGCATGACCGAGACGTGCGGGGGCTGCGTGTACGACGGCGTGCCCCTCGACGGCGTCACGGTCGCGCTGGACGACGCCGGGCGCGTGCTGCTGTCCGGTCCGGTCCTGGCCGACGGCTACCGCGGCCGCCCCGACCTGGACGCCGACGCCTTCGTCGGGCTGCCCGACGGACGCCGCGCACTGCGCACGAGCGACCTCGGCCGGCTCGAGGACGGCGTCCTCACGGTGCTCGGACGCGCCGACGACGTCCTCGTGACCGGTGGCGCCAAGGTGGCCCCCGCGGCCGTCGAGGCGGTGCTCGGCGGGCTCGACGGCGTGCGCGAGGCGTGCGTCGTGGGTGTGCCCGACGCCGAGTGGGGGCAGGCGGTCGTCGCGGTCGTCGTGCCGCGCCCGGGTGACGCCCTGACGCTCGACCGGGTGCGCGAGGTGGTCGCGCACCGCCTCGGCGCCCCGAGCGCGCCCCGCCACCTGGTGACGGTGGCCGCGCTGCCGCTGCGCGGCCCGGGCAAGGTGGACCGCACGGCGGTCGCGCGGCTCGCGGCGGCGGAGGTCGGGCACGACGCCGCGGCACGACACGACGACCCGGCAGGACACGACGACACGCAGCGCACGACCCCGACGGGCGTGCACGACGACGCGGGCACCCCGCCCGCACCGACCGGAAGGAGCGGCGCGTGACGACCGCACGCGAGTGGGTGGCCGGTGCACGGCTCAGGACGCTGCCGGCGGCGGCCGCACCGGTGCTCGTCGGCACGGGTGCCGCGGCGCAGCTCGACGAGGCGAACCTCGGCCGGGCCGCGCTCGCGCTCGGCGTCGCGCTGGCGCTGCAGGTGGGCGTCAACTACGCCAACGACTACTCCGACGGCATCCGCGGCACCGACGTCGACCGTGTCGGGCCGCTGCGGCTCACCGCGTCCGGCGCCGCGAGCCCCCGCGCCGTGCGGGCGGCGGCGTTCCTGTCGTTCGCCGTCGCCGGGCTGCTCGGCCTCGCGCTCGTCGTCGTGACGTCGCAGTGGTTCCTGCTGGCCGTCGGGGCGTTCGCCATCGCCGCCGCGTGGACGTACACGGGCGGTCGCAGCCCCTACGGGTACCGCGGGCTCGGCGAGGTCGGCGTCTTCGTGTTCTTCGGGCTCGTCGCGGTGCTCGGCACGACGTGGACCCAGGCGCTCGAGCTGCCGTGGACCGCGTGGGTCGGCGCCGTGGCCGTCGGGCTGCTCGCGTGCGCGCTGCTCATGGTCAACAACCTGCGTGACGTGCCCACCGACGCGCTCGTCGGCAAGCGCACCTTGGCCGTGCGGCTCGGGGAGTACAAGGCGCGCCGCGTGTACGCCGCGTTCGTCCTCGTGCCCGTCGCGCTCGGCGCCGTGTGCGTGTTCGCCGCGCCGTGGGCGCTGCTCGTCCTGCCGCTGTTCGCGCCTGCCGGCATCCTGGCCGGCGTCGTGCTGCTGGGGGCGCGTGGACGCGCCCTCGTGCCCGTGCTCGCGGGCACGGGGATGCTCGAGCTCGGGTTCGGGGTCCTGCTGGGACTCGGCCTGGCGATCTGACCGCGCTCGCCGTCGCGGATCCGGCGACGACGTCCGGCGGGCGGCGTCAGGCGCACCGCGTGAGGCGATCTGGCAGGCGGACCGCGTCAGGCGGGCGCCGGCAGGCGAACCGCGGCAGACGGACCGCGGCAGGCGGGCGGCGTCAGGCGGGCGGCGCGGTGCGGTCGATCGTCGTCCCGCCGTCGTCCGTCGCAGTCGGCCGCGGGGCATCGCCGCCCGGCGAGGTCAGCGGCGCGGGCTCGTCCTCCGACCGCGGCTCCCGCGCGGCGTCGACCGCTGCGTCCTCGACGTCGGCGTCCTGGTCCGCGCGCGAGCGCCCCTTGGTGCCCTCGCGCGTGCGTCGCTCGTCGCGCGCGGCGATCCAGGCGACGGCGGCGTCGCGCGGCGTCCGCAGCAGCACGTACCCGGCCATCCACGCGAGCAGCGCTGCCGCGATCACCGCGAGCCAGGACCGCAGCCCCGCGACCCAGAGCAGGCCGAGGAACGCGGCGAAGAGCAGCAGACGGTAGAGGGTGTAGAGCACGACGGGCACCCCACCAGCCTAGGACGGCACCGGGACCGCTCGACGCCTAGGGTGGGTGGATGGCCCGCTACCTCGCGTTCGTGATCGTGGTCGGCCTCGTCGTGTGGTGCGTGCTCGACATCTCCCGCAGCTCCGACGAGGAGCGGCTGGGCGTCCACCCGCTGCTGTGGATGGCGCTCGTCGTGCTCGTTCCCGTGCTGGGCGCGATCCTGTGGATCCTCGTCAGCCGCGGTCGCCGCGCGGCCGCCCGCCAGGCCGGCGGTGGCAGCACCGGCGGCTCGGCGTCGGGCGGGTCGTCGTGGACACCGCGCCGGCGGACGGGGCCGGTGGCGCCCGACGACGACCCGGACTTCCTGCGCAAGCTCGACGAGGAGCGGCGTCGCCGCGAGCAGGGCACGGGCGACGGCTCCCCGACGTCCTGACGTCACGCCGCTCCGGCACGAGGACGACCTGACGTCACGCCGGTCCGGCACGCACCGGTCGCGGTGGCCCACCTGACGCCGCAGGCGGGCGCGCGGGTCAGAGGCCCGAGTAGGAGTGCTTGCCGGAGAAGACCAGGTTCACGACGGTGAAGTTCGCGAGCACGACGGCGTAGCCGACGAACACGAAGTAGGCGGCCCGGCGGCCGCTCCAGCCGCGCGTCGTGCGGGCGTGCAGGTACGCCGCGTAGACGACCCAGGCGACGAACGTGCCGACCTCCTTGGGGTCCCAGCCCCAGTAGCGGCCCCACGCGTGCTCGGCCCAGATCGCACCGCCGATGAGCGTGAACGTCCAGAGCACGAAGCCGAGCGCGTTGAGGCGGAAGGCGAGCGCCTCGAGGTCGCGCGGCGACGGCACCTGGTCGACCCACGCGAACCGCTGGCCGACGACGGCACGGCGCATGCCGTCGGTCCAGGCGCGCGGCGCGTCGACGGGCTTGGGGCCCGACGCGCGCACGTCCGCGAGGATCTGCAGCGCGGACGCCGCGAACGCGACCGTGAAGATGCCGGTGGCGATGATCGCGACGCCGACGTGGATGACCAGCCAGTAGGAGTGCAGCGCGGGCTGGACGGCGTCGGCCTGGATGTAGAAGGCGTTGAGGGCGAGCACCATCGCGAGGACCGCGATGCCCATGACGAGCACGCCGAGGAACGCGATCACGCGACGCTGCTGCACGACGGCCAGCACGGACACCGCGACGAGGACGCCGACGATCGTGAACTCGTACATGTTCGCCGTCGGCCAGCGACCGGCGGCGACACCGCGCAGCACGATGCCGGCGAACAGCAGCACGAGGCCGAGGTAGGTCGTCGAGCGGGCGATGCCCTCGGCCTTCGCCGAGCCCCCGCGTGCCGCCGGGGGCGCGTCGGCGACCGCGACCGAGCCGCCGCCGGCGGCGACCGCGACGCGGGCCTCCGCCTTCGCCGCGGCGCGGCGCTGCGTGGAGTCGGCGATGCGCGCGAGGTCGGCGGCGTACGCGATCAGCGCGATCGTGAACGCGGTCGCCGCGGCCCACACGAGCAGCGTGGAGAGGTCACCGGTGGTCATGTCGCGCTTCCTCGGGGGACGGTCGGGGCGGACGGGCTGGACGGGGTGGACACGTCGGCGGGGGCCGTCGGGTCCGGTGGCTGTGCGGCGGCCGGCGGCAGGATCTCCGCGAGCAGCCGGTCGAGCTCGGGCTGGAGGCCGACGTCGTCACCGCGGGCGAGTCCCGCCGCGGTGACCACTGTACGGCCCGGGTCGTCGCCGGTCCCGGGGGCGGCCCGCACCCACACGCGGCGGCGCGGTGCGAACAGGCTCGCGGCGAGGCCGCCGAACGCGAGCAGCGCGAACACGAGCACGAACGTGAGCGCCGGGTCGTGGCGGAGGTCGAGCGCGACGAACCGCGGCAGGCCGTCGAACGTGAGCGTGCCGAGGCCGTCGGGCAGGTCGACCGTCTCGCCGGGGCGGACGTACAGCGTGACGGCGTTGCCGTCGGCGTCGACCGCCTGCTCCATCCGGGACTCGTCGAGCTCGTAGACGTTCTGCGGCACGCCCGTGTCGAGCCCGAGGTTGCCGGACCACACCGACAGCACGAGCAGCGGCTCGTCCGGCTGCGGGTCGGTCGACCGGTAGAGGGTGTCGCTGACCTGCGTCGCCGTCGGCAGCAGGTAGCCGACGACGCCGATCTGCTCCTGGTCGCCCGAGACGTCGGGCACCTTGACGACGCCCCGCGACGTGTAGACCTCGTCCTGCGGCAGGAACGGCACCGCGCCGGCGAACGCGACCTCGCCGGCCGCGTCGCGGACCGTGAGCTCGGGCGCGTAGCCGTTCCCCTGCAGGTACACCTTGGCGCCGCCGGCGGTCAGCGGGTGGTTGACCTTGATGGTCCGCTCCTGCGGCGCGTCGCCCGGCTCGGTCAGCGTCACGTGCGCGGTGAAGTCGCGGGACTGGAGCGTCTCGGGGTCGAAGCGCGCGTCGAACTGGTCGAGCCGCAGCGTGAACGGCACGAGCGTCGACGGGTCGAAGGCGGTGCCGCTCTCGAAGGTGTCGTAGTCGACCTGCGCGTTCGCGAACCCGCGCCCCTGCACGACGATCGCCTGGCCGCGGTAGTGCAGCAGCTGGCCGGTCGCGACGGACACGAGCAGCCCGACGAGCGCGAGGTGGAACACGAGGTTGCCGGTCTCGCGCAGGTACCCGCGCTCCCCCGCCGCCGACCACGTGCCGCCGCCCTCGTCGTGCACGTCGACGCGGTACGTCGGGACGAACGGCAGCCACGACCAGCCCTGGCGCATGGTCGCCGCGGCGCGCTCGGCGACCGTGCGCGCGTCGTCGTCCGTCGTCCCGCCGCCCTGCGCCGGGAACCGGCCGAGGCGCCGGGGCGTGCGCGGCGGACGGCCGCGGACCCCCGCGAGGTGCACCTTGGTGCGCGGCAGGATGCAGCCCACGAGCGACACGAAGAGCAGCAGGTAGATGGCCGAGAACCAGACCGACGAGTACACGCCGAAGAACCCGAGGCGGTCGAGCCACGGGCCCGTCGTCGGGTGGTCGAGCAGGTACTGGGCGACCTTCGCCGGGTCCTGCACGCGCTGCGGGAACAGCGTGCCGGGCACCGCGGCGACGGCGAGCAGCATGAGCAGCAGCAGCGCGACGCGCATGCTGGTGAGCTGGCGCCACGCCCAGCGCACCCAGCCCGTGAAGCCCAGGGTCGGCAGCTGGACGGGGGCCTCCGCGGGTGCGTCGGGCGCGTCCGTGGGCTGCGTGAACGCGTCGTCGAGGCCCTCGGGGCGGTAGGTCGTCACGTCACACCACCGGCACGAAGGGGTCGTAGCCCGTGAGAACGCCCTGGAGCCAGGACGCCCACGTCCCCCACACGCCCGTCACCAGCGCGAGGCCCAGGATCACGAGCATCGCGCCGCCGACCCGCATGATCGCGCGGCGGTGCCGGCGCAGGAAGCCGACCATGCGCGCGCTGCTCTCGAGCCCCAGCGCGACCAGCAGGAACGGCAGGCCGAGGCCCACGCAGAACGCGACGGCGAGCAGCGCGCCGCGACCGGCCGAGCCGCCGTCGAGGGACAGCGTGAGGATCGCGGCGAGCGTCGGGCCGATGCAGGGCGTCCACCCGAGCCCGAACGTCACCCCGAGCAGCGGTGCACCCCAGAGCCCCGCACGGGGTGCCAGGTGGAGGCGGCGCTCGTTCTGCAGGAACGGGATCAGGCCGACGAACCCGAGGCCCATGACGATCACGACGAGGCCGAGGACGCGCGTGACCGGGTCCTGCCAGCGCAGCAGCAGGCCGCCGAGCGAGCCGGCGAGCGCGCCGTAGGCGACGAAGACCGCGGTGAACCCGGCGACGAACAGGCCGACGCCGAGCAGGACGCGCGAGCGGGCGGGCGCGAGACGCTCCGCGGTGGCCGTCGTGGTGCGCGCGCCGCCGCCGCCCCCGGTCGTCGCGTCCCCGGCCGCGACCGTCGTGCCGGCAGTGCTGTCGGTGCCGGCAGTGCCGTCGGTGCCGGCAGTGCCGTCGGTGCCCGCGGACGTCCCGGCGGAGGACGCCGTCGTCGCGCCGGCGCGACCCGAGCGCGACGCCCCGGCGCCCGACATCCCGCCGAGGAAGCCCAGGTACCCGGGGACGAGCGGCAGGACGCACGGTGAGGCGAAGGACACGAGCCCGGCGATCAGGGCGACCGGCACCGCGAGCAGCAGCGATCCCGACACGACGGCCTGGCCGAAGACGTCGCCGACGTCCGCCGCGACGGGCAGGCCGGCGGCGAGGGCGGGGACGACGGCGGCGGTCACGACGCGGCGCCGCCGGGCTGCTCGGCGAGGAGGTCGTCGACGAGGGTGCGCAGCGTCGACGCCTCCGCGAGACCGAGGATGCGGGCGGCGACCTTGCCGTCGCGGTCGAGCAGGATCGTCGTCGGGACGGCGTTCACCGGCACGACCCCCTGGAGCGCGGCGATCGCCGTGCCGTCGGTGTCCTCGATGCTCACGTAGGGCACGTCGAACTGGCGCTGGAACGCCTCGGCGGCGCCCGCGGCGTCGGTCCCGTTGATGCCGAGCACGTGCACGCCGTCGTCGGCGTAGTCGGTCGCGAGCGCGACCAGGTCCGGCGCCTCCGCGCGGCACGGCGGGCAGTTCGCGTACCAGGTGTTGAGGACGACGACGTCGCCGCGCCAGTCCGCGACGTCCTGCGTGCTGCCGTCGTAGGCGGTCCCGGCGAGCTCGACCGGCCCCTTGCGGTCGGCGGCGGCCCACGTCGTCGCACTGCCGTCACCCGACTGGTAGCCCTGGTCGACGACGTCGGCGGGGGCGTCGCCCTCGGACGACGACGTGCAGCCCGCGGCGAGCGCGGCGACGACCGCGAGGGCTGCCGCGGTGCGGGCGAGGGTGCGGGAGCGACGCGTCACGGACGGGCAAGCCGTCGACGGGCGCGTCGCGAGCGAGGGGCTCGTCGGGAGCAGGGCTCGGCGCACGCTCATGCCCCCGCGACGTGGGACGCGCCGGGCAGCAGCGCGGCGGCGGGCTCGGAGTACCCGACGCCGACGAGGCGGTCGTCCTCGTAGCGAAGGGAGGTCAGCGAGGCGAGGCTGCACTGGCGGCGGCGCGGGTCGTGCCACAGGCGGCGGTTCTCGAGCGCGAGGCGCGTGACCCACACGGGCAGCTGGTGGCTGACGAGCACGGCCTCGTGACCCCGGGCCTGCCGTCGGGCGTCGGCGACCGCGGCGAGCATGCGGTCGACCTGCTCCTGGTACGGCTCGCCCCACGACGGCTTGAAGGGGTTGCGCAGGTAGGGCCAGTGCTCGGGGTGGCGCAGCGAGCCGTCGCCGACGCCGAACGTCTTGCCCTGGAAGTGGTTGGCGGCCTCGATGAGCCGCTCGTCGACGCCGACGTCGACGCCGAACGCGGCGGCGATGGGGGCGGCGGTCTCCTGCGCGCGCTGCAGCGGTGATGCGATGACGGCGACGACGTCGTGCCGCGGCCGCGCGGGCCCGCCGGTCGTCCCGGGCTCGCCCGCGAGCGCGTCCGCGACGGCGCGCGCCATGGCGTGCCCCCGCTCGGACAGGTGGTAGCCCGGCAGGCGCCCGTACAGCACGCCCTCGGGGTTGTGCACCTCGCCGTGGCGCAGCAGGTGGACGGTGGTGGCGACCATGGGGCTCAGTGTCGCAAACCCGGCTGTGTGTCCCGGACGGTTCGGGCCGTCACGCGACGTGACACGGGACACCCGGGTCGTCGTCGCACCCGCCCCCGACGATCCGGTCGGCGACGACCTGCATGGCGGCGCCGAGCGCGGCGAACTGCTCGGGCGTGAGGACGTCGACGAGGTGGTCGCGCACGGACTGCACGTGCTCGGGGGCCGCGTCGACGAGCCGCTGCCACCCGGCGTCGGTCATGGTCGCGTTGACGCCGCGCGCGTCCTCGGCGCAGGGCGCGCGCCTGACCAGGCCGGCGTCCTCCATGCGGCGGACGGTGTGCGTGAGGCGGCTGCGCGAGTGCACGATGCCGTCGGCCAGCTCGGACATGCGCATGGTGCGGCCGGGCTGCTCGGACAGGCGGACGAGGACCTCGTACTCGTGCGTCGACAGACCGGTGCGCGCCTCGAGCTCGTGCTCGAGGACGGCGGTCAGGCGGGCGACGCCCGAACGGAAGGACCGCCAGTGGGTCTGCTGCTCGGCCGTGAGCCAGCCGCCGCGCGGCGAGGGCTCGGTGGTGCTCATCACGATCTCCATCCCGGGACGGGTGTTGCGCTCTGCCGACAAGTGTAGTTCAATCGTCAACTAACGAGAGTAGTTGACCTTTCAACGACTGAGGAGCTCCCCATGACCGCCACCGCCACCGCCCTGCCCACCGGCCTCACCACCGGCGTCTGGGCCGTCGACGCCTCCCACACCGAGGCCTCCTTCACCGTCCGCCACGCGGGCATCTCCAAGGTGCGCGGGTCCGTCGCCGTCTCCGAGGGCACCATCACCGTCGGTGAGACCCTCGCGGACACCTCCGTCTCCGTCACGCTCGACCCGTCGACCGTCTCGACCGGTGACGCCAACCGCGACGGCCACCTCAAGTCGGGCGACTTCTTCGACGTCGAGAAGTTCGGCCAGTGGACCTTCGTCTCGACCGAGATCCGCGGCGCGGGCAGCGAGTACGTCATCGTCGGCGACCTCACCATCCACGGCGTGACGCAGTCCGTCGAGCTCGCGACCGAGTTCAACGGCACCGCGGTCGACCCGTTCGGCAACACCCGCGCCGGGTTCGAGGCCACCGTCACGATCTCCCGCAAGGACTTCGGCCTCACCTGGAACGCGGCCCTCGAGGCCGGCGGCGTCCTGGTCGCCGACAAGGTCGTCATCGCGCTCGACGTCTCGGCCATCCGCCAGGGCTGAGCCCCCGTCCCGCACCCCGGGACCCCGCACGGAGCCCCGCCACCCCACCCGGGTGAGCGGGGCTCCGTCGTCTGCGCAGCCGGGCGGCTCACGCCTCCCAGGTCCCCGTGCGGCGCTGGTCGTGGAACGCGAGGATCTGCAGCTCGGAGGCCACGTCCACCGCGCGCACGTCCACGTGGGCCGGCACGTGCAGCGCCCGCGGCGCGAACGTCAGGATGCCGACCACACCCGCCTCGACCAGCGCGTCGCAGACGGCCTGCGCGCCCGCCGCCGGCGTCGCGATCACCCCGATCGACGCCCCGTTCGCGCGGACCAGCGCGTGCAGGTCGTCGAACGGCTGCACGACCAGTCCCGCCACCGTCGTCCCCACGACGCCCGGGTCGGTGTCCACCAGCCCCACGACCGCGAAGCCCCGCTCCGCGAACCCCGAGTAGTTCGCGAGCGCGTGCCCCAGGTTGCCGACGCCGACGATCACGACGCGCCGCTGCGTCGTCAGGCCCAGCACGACCTCGACCTGCTCCGACAGGTGCGCCACGTCGTAGCCGACCCCGCGCCGCCCGTACGAGCCCAGGAACGACAGGTCCTTGCGGAGCTGCGCCGACCCCACGCCCGCCCGCGACGCGAGCTCGTCCGACGACGTCAGCACCGCCCCCTCGGCCGCGAGCGCGTGCAGCGCACGCAGGTAACCGGGCAGCCGTGCCACCGTCGCGGGCGGCACCGTCCGCGCCCGTCCCCCGCCGGACGCCGCGGGCTCGCTCGCCGCGCCGCGCGTCCGGTGTGCCGTGCCATGCGTGTCCACGTCGACTCCCGCAAGCCCCCGACCGGCCGTCGGTCCGGCCGTCAGCACAGGTTAGGGCGTCGCGCGGGGACGGGAAAGGGCCTGCTCGAGGTGTCGCGCGTCGATCCGCCAGTAGCCCTGCGTCACACCGTCGACCTGCACGACGGGGACGAGCTCGCCGAACTCCTCCACCAGGTCGCGACCGTCGGCGGCGCCGCCCGGGGCGTCGACGTCCACCTCGACCCATCGCTCGCCCGCCCGCGCGCAGACGTCGGCGACCACCGCGCGCGCCTCCTCGCACAGATGGCACCCCGCCCGCCCGAACAGCACGACCCTCGCGTCACCCACACCCCCACGCTAGGCGACCCGCCCCCGCCCCGGACCCACCCGCTCCCGCGCCGGACGCCCGCCCGCGCCCACCCCGGACGACCCGCCCCGCGCCGGACGCCCCACCCGCCCCCCCTCCTCCCCGCCTCGTCGCCGAGTTCGTCACGTCGTGCCGAGCTCGTCAGCTGCAGCGAGCGAACTCGGCACGACGTGACGGACTCGCGGGAGTGGGCGGCGAGGGCGAGGGGGGATGGGAGGAGACGGGGGTGGGAGGCGGTGACGGGAGGCGGTGACGGGAGGCGGTGACGGGAGGCCGGGTGGGACCAGGGGGGAGGCGGGGTGGGACATGAGTGGCGTGGGTCTCAGTACAGTGGCGGGGTGCGTCCGGTCCGCGATCCCTCCCCCGCCGCGCGCGCGATCGCCGAGGCAGGCGTCGCCAAAGCCCCCACGGACGTCCCGGTCGTCGCTGCCGAGCCGGGGTCGGACGAGGTCCGCACGGGCGCGTTCTTCGACGTCGACAACACGATCATCCGGGGCGCGTCGTCGTTCCACCTGGCCGTCGGCCTCTACCGGCGCGGGTTCTTCCGCAAGCGCGACATCGTGCGGTTCGGCGTGCACCAGGCCCGGTACCTCGCGTTCGGCGAGAACAAGCAGCAGATCGACGAGGTCCGCTCGCGTGCGCTCGAGATCATGCGCGGTCACTCGGTCGCCGAGGTGACGGCGATCGCCGAGGACGTCTACGACGAGGTCCTCTGCCTGCGCATCTACCCCGGCACGCAGCGGCTGCTCGACGACCACATCGCGGCCGGGCACGAGGTCTGGCTCGTGACCGCGACACCGGTCGAGATCGGCGAGGTCATCGCGCGACGCCTCGGCGTCACGGGCGCGCTCGGGACGGTCGCGGAGCACGACGACGGCTTCTACACCGGGCGGCTCGTCGGGGACCTGCTGCACGGCCAGGCGAAGGCCGACGCGGTGCGCGCGCTCGCCGAGCGGGACCGCATCGACCTCGGCGAGTCGTACGCGTACGGCGACTCGACGAACGACGTCGCGATCCTGTCCGAGGTCGGCCACCCGTGCGCGATCAACCCGGACCGCCGCCTGCGCCGGCACGCCGCGTCGGTCGGCTGGCCCGTGCGCGAGTTCCGCAGCAGCCGCGGCCGGACCGCGCGCCGCAGCATCAACGCCGCGAGCCTCGCGGGTCTCGCGTGGGCCCTGGGGCTCGTCGTCCGCGCGGTGCGCCGCTCGCTGCGCGGCGGCTCCTGACTGGCGGCAGCTCCTGGATGCTCCTCCCCGCGTCCGGCAGCATGAGCAGCTCGGCCGGGACCGCCGGTCTCGTCGTCCGGACCGTCCGACGCGCGCTCCGCGCCGGTCCTGAATGCTGCTGGACCGTCGTCATGAGCCGCCCCCGCGCGTCCCTATGCTGACGCGCATGCCCGTGCGCCCCGCCACGCCCGCCGACGTCGACGCCCTCGCCGCGCTCGCGGCCGTGACCTTCCCGCTCGCGTGCCCGCCCGGGTCGACGCCCGCGGACCAGCAGGAGTTCATCGCGCGGGTGCTGTCGCCCGAGCGGTTCGCGGAGTACGTGGTCGACGGCGAGCGCGCCGTGCTCGTCGCGGACGAGGGCGGCGTGCTCAGCGGGTACACGATGCTCGTCGAGGGCGAGCCGACCGACGAGGACGTGCGCGCGGCGCTCACGGTCCGTCCCACGATCGAGCTGTCCAAGTGCTACGTCCACCCCGACCACCACGGCGCCGGGATCGCGCACACGCTCATGGCGGCGTCGATCGACGAGGGTCGTCGCCGCGGGGCCGCCGGCATGTGGCTCGGCGTCAACCAGCAGAACGCCCGGGCGCGCGCGTTCTACGAGCGCTCGGGGTTCGCGGTCGTCGGGACGAAGCACTTCACCGTCGGGTCCCGCGTCGAGGACGACTACGTGCTGGAGCGCGCGCTCTGACGGCGGCTCACCCGGGCGCCTGACGGCGCCTCACCCCGCGCCCCGACGGCGGCGCGCCCCTAGCCTGGGGCGATGGCACAGGTCAGGCAGGTTCAGGTCACGTTCGACTGCGCCGAGCCGGAGCGGGTCGCCCGGTTCTGGTGCGAGGTGCTCGGGTACGTGGTCCCGCCGCCGCCCGAGGGCTTCGACTCCTGGGACGCGTTCGCCGAGTCGCTGCCGCCCGAGCGCCGCGACGCCGCGTTCGCGGTCGTCGACCCGACGGGGGCCGGTCCTCGGCTGTTCTTCCAGAAGGTGCCCGAGGGCAAGGTCGTGAAGAACCGCGTGCACCTCGACGTGCGGGTGGGCACGGGCCTGGTCGGCGACGAGCGGGTCGCGGCGCTCGAGGCGGAGTGCGAGCGGCTCATGGCGCTCGGCGGACGGAAGGTCCGGCTCATGCTCGCGGACGGGTTCGACGAGTCGTGCCTGGTGATGCAGGACGTCGAGGGCAACGAGTTCTGCCTCGACTGAACCACCCCGATGAGTTCCGGCGGAGCCGCCGGTCCTCCCTCGTGACGATCCGCCGGACGACCAGCGTCCGGCCGCGGCACGACGGGAGACGCCATGACGAGCGCGACGCACGGCACGACCACCGGCACGGGCCGCCCGCCCGTCGTCGACCTGGCCGCGTGGCAGGAGGCGCGCGACGCGCTGCTGGTGCGCGAGAAGGCGCACACGCACGCGGCGGACGCCCTCGCGGCGGAGCGTCGGCGGCTGCCGATGGTCGAGATCGACGGGAGCACGCTCGTCGTGGGCGCGGACGGGCCGGTGCCGTTCGTCGACCTGTTCCAGGGCGGTGAGGAGCTGCTCGTCTACCAGCACATGTGGCACGACGGCGCACCCTTCCAGGGCCAGTGCGAGGGCTGCACGGTGTCGGCGTGGGCGCTGCGCGACTCCGTCTACCTGCGGGCGGCCGGCGTCGCGTTCGCCGTCCTCACGGAGGGCCCGTGGGAGGAGGTCCCGCCGTACCTGGAGTTCATGGGGTACACCGAGCCCTGGTTCTCGGTGCGCGGGGTCGAGTGGCCGGTCGGCGGCGACATGGGCCGTGTCACGACCTTCCTGCGCGACGGCGACCGCGTGTTCCTGACGTACACGACGACGGGCCGCGGGGTCGAGGTCGCGAACCCGGTGTTCGCGCTGCTCGACCTGACGCCGTACGGCCGGCGCGAGGCGTGGCAGGACACGCCCGACGGGTGGCCCGTGGGGCACGGGCCGTGCTGGTACTGGCGCACGACGGCGGACGGCCGCGAGGACTGGGACGCGAGCCGGCCGACGCCGCAGTGGACCCGGCCGGGCGCGACCGACGTGACGTCGCTCGGCCGCCACGCCCACCACCACTGACGGCACGGACCACCGCCGAGGGCGGCGCGCTCGTGCCGCTCGCGCGTGGCCACAGGCCGCGACGCGCGTGCCGACGGGCGGCCACCGCCTGGCTCCCGCGGCACGCGCGTCGGCGGACCTCAGCCGGCCTGCTCGGAGGCCTGCTCCTCGCGCGTCGTCGCGACGGGCCAGCCCTCGTCGTCCCAGCCGAGCTCACGCAGCCCGAGCGTGATGTCGCCGCCGGCGGCGCCGTCGTACCAGTGGAACGCGAGCACGCCGTGCGACACGGACTGGCCGCCGGGGCCCACCATGTCGCCGGTCGTCGCGAGCAGCGGGGTGCCGCCGTCGTCGACGAGGTCCGTGCCGTCCCGGTCGACGTACGGACCGGTCACCGAGCGCGAGCGCCCGACGGCCATGTGGTACGTCGAGTCGGTGCCCCGGCAGCAGAAGTCCCGCGAGAAGAACAGGTAGTACCAGCCGTCGCGGTGCACGAGGTACGGCGCCTCGATCGGGTTGGGCGCGCCGGTGCGGCTCGCGAGCGTCACGGGCTCGGCGTCGCGGTCGACGGGCATGCCCGACGGGAAGGACAGCTCGACGAGCTGGATCCCGCCCCAGAACGACCCGAACGCCATCCACCCGCGGCCGTCGTCGTCGACGAGCACGCCGGGGTCGATCGCGTTGTAGTCCGTCTCCCCCGGTGTCGACGACCACACGAGCCCCTGGTCGACCCACGCGTAGTCCGGGTCGTCGGGGTCGAGCGTCGTGCTCGTCGTCAGGCCGATGGCGGAGCGGTTCGCACCGAACGTCGACGCCGAGTAGTAGAGGTACCAGGTGCCGTCGTGCTCGAGGACCTCGGGCGCCCAGAAGTTCTGCACGCCCGGCACGGCCTCGTAGGCCCAGTCGGGCCGGGTCGACGCGTCCCACACGGTGCCGACCTCCTCCCAGGTGCGACCCTCGTCGAGCGACCGGCGGATCTGCGGCGCGCCGAGCCCTTGCCGCACGTCGCCCGTGCTGAAGACGTACCAGGGCTCGCCCTCGTCGCCGACGACGAGCGCCGGGTCGTGCGCGCGCAGGTCGCCGGACGGCTCGAGGTCGGTCGCCGCGGGGGCGGGGTCGGGCCAGAGCCACCAGGCCAGACCCCCGCCGACCAGCAGCGCACCGACGACGAGCACGGCCACCAGCCCGAGGCCGGGCCGGCGCCCACCCGAGGCGCCCTCACCGGGAGCGGTCGCGGTCGCGGCGGCGATCGTGGCGGGCGGCGAGCCTGCGGACGACGCGGCGTCGGACGAGCCCGGCACGTCGGGCCCGTCCGGCACGTCCGGCACGTCAGGCGCCCAGACGGACGACGTTCCACGACACGGGCGGCACCTGCACGACCAGGCGCCCGTCGCGGATCTCGGCGGTCGTGTTGGTGCGCGGTGCGACGGACGTGTCGTCGTCGGCGGTCGCGGTCCACGTGTGGTCCGGGTTGGACAGCGTGGACGCGTCGAGCACGCGCAGGCCGGGCAGCGAGCGCGCGTCGACCTCGAGCAGCGCGGGCTCGGTGAGCGACCGGTTGACGGCGAAGAGCGTGGTCGCGCCGGTCTCGGGGTCGCGCGTGGCGACGGCGTCGACGAGCGCGGCGTCGCCGTAGCGCGCGGTCTCGTACGTCGGGGCGTCGATCGCGACCTGGAGCACGTCACCCGCGGCGTACCGGGAGGCCTGCGCGAAGGGGTGGAAGATCGTCTGCTTCCAGGACCGGCCGCCGGGCTCGGTCATGATCGGCGCGATGACGTTGACGAGCTGCGCGAGCGACGCGGCGTGCACGCGGTCGGTGTGCCGCAGCAGCGAGATGAGCAGGTTCCCGACGACGACGGCGTCGGCGACGTTGTAGCGGTCCTCGAGCAGGACGGGCGCGACGGGCCAGTCGTCGCCGGTGGGGGGCTTCGACTCGGCGCGCTTCTGGTACCAGACGTTCCACTCGTCGAACGAGATGTGGATGCGCTTGGACACCTTCTTGTGCGCGCGGACGGCGTCGGCGGTCGCCGTGACGGACTCGACGAAGTGGTCCATGTCGGTGGCGGACGCGAGGAACGAGCCGAGGTCGCCGTCCTCCTCCCAGTAGTACGCGTGGGCGGAGACGTAGTCGACCTGCTCGTACGCCTCGGAGAGCACGATGCGTTCCCACTCGCCGAAGGTCGGCATGACGACGCCGGACGAGCCGCACGCGACGAGCTCGAGCGTCGGGTCGACCATCTTCATCGCGCGGCCCGTCTCGGCGGCGAGCCGCCCGTACTCGTGCGCGGTCTTGGACCCGATCTGCCAGGGCCCGTCCATCTCGTTGCCGAGGCACCACATCGTGACCTTGTACGGGTCCGCCGCGCCGTTGGCCCGGCGCTGGTCGGCCCAGTACGTGGGCGCCGTCCCGTTGCAGTAGTCGAGCAGGTCGAGCGCCTCCTGCACGCCGCGCGTGCCGAGGTTGACGGCCATCATCGGCTCGACCTCGGCGAGCGCGGCCCAGCGCATGAACTCGTCGACGCCCACGGTGTTGGGCTCGAGCGAGTGCCACGCGAGGTCGAGGCGCGCGGGGCGCTGCTCGACGGGTCCGACGCCGTCCTCCCAGCGGTAGCCCGAGACGAAGTTGCCGCCGGGGTAGCGCACGGTCGAGACGCCGAGCTCGCGCGTGAGCTCGAGGACGTCCTTGCGGAAGCCGTCGGCGTCGGCGGTGGGGTGCGCGGGGTCGTGGATGCCCGTGTAGACGCAGCGGCCCAGGTGCTCCACGAACGACCCGAAGGTGCGCCGGCGGACGGGACCGACGGTGAAGGCCGGGTCGAGGGTGAGACGGACGGGGAACATGCGAGCTCCTGTGGTCGACTGTTCTACATCGTTGTAGACGGCAGTCTGCACACGCACCCGGTGCGGCGTCAAACACGCCCCGCTGCATCCCCCGCCCGCCTCGGCGCCGGCCGTTACCGGTTCGTGGCTTGACCGACCGGCGACGTTCGTGCCATGTTGTGCAACGTTGTAGATCAACGTTGTACGAGACGACGTTGGGACAAGCAGACAGAGGTCAACGACGACCACGACGGACCGCAGCCGCTCCGGCGCCCCGCCCACCGGCGGACGCGGTCCCGACGACGGCAACGACCTCACCGATCCTCGGGAAACGGGAGGCAGGCAGATGACCACCAGGAGGAAGCTCCTCGCCGCGGCAGCGTTCGCCGTGGCCGGGACCCTCGCGCTGACGGCGTGCAGCGGGGGCGGCGACGCCAGCGGTGACGGCGGCGACAAGACCATCACGTTCATGTTCCGTGGGGGCCCGGACGAGAAGGCCGCCTACGAGGCCGCCATCAAGAAGTACACCGAGGACACCGGGACCAAGGTCAAGGTCATCGTCACCGACGCCGACCAGTACGCGACGAAGCTGCAGGCCGCCGTCGCCGGCAACAACGTGCCGGACGTCTTCTACATCGAGCAGGCCAGCCTGCAGTCCTACGTCGCCTCCGGCGTCCTCCTCGACATCACCGACCAGGTGGAGAACAGCGACGTCGACCTCTCGAACATCTGGGAGTACGGCGTCAACTCCTACCGCTTCGACGGCGAGGTCCAGGGCACGCCCGACGGCGCGCTGTACGGCTTGCCGAAGGACGTCGGCCCGTTCTCGTTCGGCTACAACAAGACGATGCTCGAGGCGGCCGGCATCCCGCTGCCCGACAAGGACACCCCGCTCACGTGGGACCAGTTCGTCGACATCAGCAAGCAGCTCACGGTCGACAAGAACGGCGACGGCACGCTCGACCAGTGGGGCACCGGCCTCAACGTGCAGTGGAACCTGCAGTCGATGGTCTGGAGCAACGGCGGCGACTGGACGAACGAGGACCACACCAAGGTCACCGTCGACACCCCCGAGTTCGCCGAGGCGCTGCAGAAGTTCGCGGACCTCACCAACGTCGAGAAGGTCACGCCGTCGGCGTCCGACGCCGCCACGCTGGACACCTACCAGCGCTGGATGGCGGGCGAGATCGGCTTCTTCCCGGTCGGCCCGTGGGACGTCTCGGTCTACAACGACCTCGACTTCGACTACGACCTCATCCCCTGGCCGACCGTCGGTGACGGCGGCACGGCGACGTGGCTCGGCTCGCTCGGCATCGGCGTCTCCGCGACGTCGAAGCACCCGGACGACGCCGCGAAGCTCGTGACCTACCTGAGCGCCGACCCCGAGGCGCAGCAGACGCTGGTCGACGCGAACATCCAGATCCCCAACCTCATCGACGTCGCCCAGGAGTGGGCCGCCGAGGAGGGCGCCGAGCCCGCGAACCGCCAGGAGTTCCTGGACATCGCGCAGGACTACGGCCGTGCCATGCCCGCCGCGTTCACCTACGGCGCCGAGTGGTACGACGAGCTCTGGACGAACATCCAGCCCGTGCTCGACGGCAAGCAGACGGCCGCCGACTACCTGGCCGAGGTGCAGCCGAAGATGCAGACGCTCCTCGACGAGTCCATCGCGAACGCCGAGCAGGCCGGCTGATCCTGCCCCACCCGTCCCCGCCGCCCGACGCCGCTCCGCCGGGCGGCGGGGACCCCGGAACGAGAAGGAGCCTGGGATGGCGCGCACCGCGACCGTCGAGACCCCGCCGAAGGCGCCCGGCACCGCCGCCGCCTCCCCCGCACCCGCGGCGCGCACCAAGCGCGACATCCTGCGCCTGCACCGCACCGAGCACCGCTGGGCGGCCCTGTTCGTCGCCGCCCCGGTCCTCGGGTACCTGCTCTTCACGCTGTACCCCATCGGCTTCGCCGTGTACGCGTCGCTGACGAGCTGGAACGGCCTGGGCCCGATGCGGTTCGTCGGCCTGGAGAACTACGTCGACCTGATCTCCGACGAGTACTTCCACAAGGCGCTGTTCAACACGTTCTTCTACATGATCGGCATCCCGATCGGCCTGGCGCTGTCGCTGCTGCTCGCGCTCGCGCTCAACCGGAAGATCCCCGGCCGCACCGCGTTCCGCACCATCTACTACGTGCCCGTGATCTCGTCGCTCGCCGCGATCGCGATCGTGTGGCAGTTCGCCTACAACGGCGACTTCGGCCTCGTGAACCAGGTGCTCGCGTGGTTCGGGATCCAGGGCCCCGACTGGCTGCAGAACACCGCCACCGTGAAGCCCGCGATCATCATCATGGCGATCTGGAAGGGCCTCGGGTACTCGACGCTGCTCTACCTGGCCGCGATCCAGTCGGTGCCCGCGTCGCTGCTGGAGGCGGCCGCCCTCGACGGCGCGAACGCCTTCCAGCGGTTCCGGTCGATCATCATGCCGATGGTCCGTCCCGTGACGTTCTTCCTCGTCGTCACGAACGTCATCGCCGGGTCGCAGATCTTCACCGAGATCAACATCATGACCCCCACGGGCGGCCCCGAGTTCAGCTCCGCGTCCGTCGTCTGGTACATCGTCCGCAAGGCGTTCAAGTACCAGCAGATGGGCTACGCGACGGCCATGTCGATCGTGCTGGGGATCCTCGTCCTCGTCATCACCCTCATCCAGTTCCGCCTCAACCGGCGCAACAGCTTCGCCATCGACTGAGGGCAGGAGACACGCCATGACTCAGACCACCCTGCCCCCGCTCGCGCGTCCGGCCGCCGCGAAGCCCGAGGGGCGCACCCCGACCTCCCGCACGCGCTCCCGGCGCACGGCCGACGCGATCACGTTCGTCATCCTCGTGCTCGGCTCGGCCGCGATGCTCGCGCCGCTCGTCTGGATGCTCTCGACGTCGCTCAAGACGAAGGCCGAGGTCTTCGCGCTGCCGCCCGTCTGGATCCCCGACGCGCCGCAGTGGGACACCTACGTCCGGATGTGGACCGAGGCGCCGATCCTGTCGGGCTTCATGAACAGCCTGATCGTCGCCGGCACGGTGACCGTCGTCGGCTCGTTCACGTCGGCCCTCGCCGCGTTCGCGCTCGCGAAGCTGCGGCTGCCCTACAAGAACGCGATCTTCATCGGCCTGCTCTCGGGCCTGATGGTGCCCTACCCGACGATCATGATCCCGCAGTTCGTCATGTTCTCCCGGCTGCACTGGGTCGACACCCTGCTGCCGCTGATCGTGCCGCTCCTGTTCGGCAACATCATCATGATCTTCTTCCTGCGGCAGTACCTCGAGTCGGTCCCGAACTCGATGATCGAGGCCGCGAAGATCGACGGCGCGTCCTACCCGCAGATCTTCCGCATCATGATCCTGCCGATGATCCGGCCGGCCATCGCCGCCCAGTTCATCCTCTGGTTCATGACGATCTGGAACGACTACCTCGCGCCGATCCTCTACCTGAACACCCCGGAGCGGCAGACGCTGCAGGTCGTCATCGCCAACCTCAACGTCGAGTTCGCGACGCAGCGCGACTACCCGCTGATCATGGCGGCGTCGTTCGTGGCGCTGCTGCCGATCCTCATCGTGTTCCTCATCTTCCAGCGGCAGATCATCGAGTCCGTCGCCCTCACCGGCACGAAGGGCTGACCCGTGACGCTCCTCGGAGACCCTGCCGTGGACCCCGCGGTCCCCGACACCAGCGCGTGGGGCGGTCGGCACGCGCACGACCCGACCGCCGTCCGCGACGACGACGGCACGTACTGGCTGTTCTCGACCGACGCGTTCAGCGAGGGCCCGGTCCGGGCCGGCGTGCAGGTCCGGCGGTCCGCCGACCTCGTGACGTGGGAGTTCCACGGCTGGGCGCTGCCCGGCGTGCCGTCCGACGGCGCCGCGTGGACCGGCGCCGAGGGCCTGTGGGCGCCCGAGGTCGTCCGGGTCGGCGACGAGTGGCGGATGTACTGGTCGGCGTCGACGTTCGGCTCCCGGACGTCGGCGATCGGGCTGGCCGTCGCACCGCACCCGTCCGGGCCGTGGGAGGACCGCGGGCTCGTCGTCACGTCCCGGCACGACGCCGACGGCCCGAACGCGATCGACGCGAACGTCGTCGTCGACGGCGACCGGCACTGGCTCGTCTACGGGTCGTTCTTCGGCGGCATCCACGTCCTCGAGCTCGACCCGGCGACGGGCGGCGCGCTCGACTCCCCCGGCCCCGGACGTCCCGCGGGCGGACCGGGCTGGCTCGTCGCGCGGCGCCCGCGCTCCGTCGAGGGCGCGATCGAGGGCGCGTTCGTCCTCCCCCGGCCGGGCGGCGGCTGGGCGCTCGTCGTCTCGTACGACTCGCTCTTCTCGACCTACCACGTGCGCGCCGGCGTCTCCGCCGACGTGACCGGGCCGTACGTCGACCGCGCCGGCCGCGACCTGCGCGACCTCGACGCCGACCCCGCGACCGTCGGGACGCCCGTCCTCGCCGGCCACCGGTTCGCGGGCGGACGCACGTGGCTCGCCCCGGGGCACGCCTCCGTGCTCACCGACGGGGACGTCCAGCTCCTCGTGCACCACGTGCGCGACGGCGACGACCCGACCCGGCACGAGGTCCAGGTCCGCCGCCTCGTCTGGACCGACGACGGGTGGCCGCTCGTGTCACCCCAGCCGTGGAGCGGCCCCACCGAGTCGACCGACGAGTCCACCTGGCCGGCCGACGTCGCCGACCTGGTCGGCACGTGGGAGGTCGTGACCTTCGCGCAGACCGCGGCGAGCGGCGTGACCGCGTCGCACGTCGTCGAGGTGACGCCCTCCGGGCTCACGGGCGTCCGGGCGCTCGGCTCGGGCCGGTTCGTCGGCCCCTGGCCCTTCGCCGGACCGACCGACGCCCCCCTGCACGCCGTGGTGCTCCCGTCCTGGGACGCCGTGCGCGACCGGGCCGCGCTGTCGTTCACCGCGACCGACGACACGGGCCGCACGGTGTTCGGGACGCGGACGTCATGATGACCGCCGTGCCCGTCGACGACCGCGACGCCGAGGCCCGCCGCGCGCTCACCGCGCGTCCGCGGGGTGAGAACGCGCGCGCGACCGGCACGGCCGCCGACCCCGTCGACCCCGCGGGGCGCTCCGCGGGGTCGACGGACGGCTCCACGGACCGCTCGGCCGACGCCTCGACCAACGCCTCGACCAACGGCTCGACCGACGGCGAGGTCGGCGGCTGGGCCGGCCGCGTCATGGGCGTCCTGCGCGTCGCGACGCACGTCGTCGGCGTCAACGCGCTCGTGCTTCTCGGCACGCTCGCCGGGCTGGTCGTGCTCGGCCTGCTCCCCGCCCTCGTCGCGGGCGGCCGCCTCCTCGCGCGCCTGGCTGACGGCAGCCCCTCCGACCACCTGTGGCACGACTTCTGGTCCGCGTACCGGTCCGGGTGGCGTCGCACGAACCTGCTCGGCGTGCCCGTCTGGGTGGCCGGTGCGCTCCTGTGGGTCGACGCGGCCGTCGTGCGGTTCGTCGAGGGGCCCGTCGCCGCGGTGCTCGCCGCCGGGGTGCTCGCGCTCGGCGCGTGGTTCTGCGTCGCGCTGCTCACGCTCGTCGCCGTCGCGCGCCGGTACGACGAGACGCCCGTCCGGACCTGGCGGTTCGCCGCGCTGTTCCCGCTGCTCTCGCCCGGCACCTCGCTGGCCGTGCTGGTGGTCGTCGCGGCGTGCACGGTGTCCGTGCTCGCACTGCCCGTGCTCGCGCCCCTCGTCGGGACCGCGCTCCCGCTGCTCGCGGGCGGCTGGCTCGTCGACCGCCGCCTCGACGCCCTGGACGCGCGCCCGTCCTGACGGACGCACGGCCCGGTCGGCGGCGGCGCGGCTCGGTGCCAGGCCTTCCCGCGGGCCGTCGGGCACGGCTAGGGTCGCCCGAGCGTCGCGTGCCGGTGACGGGCTGCGTCAGGCATGGAGGCGCCCGAGCGGGAGACACCGCCATCACGACACCCACCCCTGACACCGACCGCGCCCGCGCGCTCGCCGACGAGCTCCGCGAGGTGCACCGACGCCTGCGGGCCGCGCTCGACCTGGCGCTCGACGCCGGCGCTGACGCCGGCTCGGAGGACCCGCACGCCGATCCGGCACGTGACCCGCTGCTCTACTGCTGGGGCTTCTGCGCGGCGCTCGAGGGCCACCACCGCAGCGAGGACGACAGCCTCTTCCCGCTCCTGCTGCGCGCACACCCCGACCTGGCGCCGGTCGTCGGGCAGCTCCGCCAGGACCACCGCATGATCGACCACCTGCTCGGTTCCCTGCGCGAGGCGATCCGCTCGGGCGCCGACGCCGACGAGCGCGCGCGGCACCTGGAGGGCGTCGCCGCGATCATGGAGTCGCACTTCCGCTTCGAGGAACGCCGCGTCCTGCCGCTGCTCGACGCACTCGACCCGGACGGCGTCCCGGCCGCGGCGGACCTCTACGGCCCGCTCGCCTGACGACGGGACGTCGGTGACGTCGCCGCGGCCGCACCGGAGGCCGAGGTCAGTCGTCCGTGGCGCGCAGGAACCGCTCGTGGAAGGCGGCGGCGTCGAGCTCGAACCGACCGACCGTCGTCCCGCCGGCGTGCGCGAGGAACATCTCCACGGCCTCGAGGTAGGCGCGGTAGTGCTCGGTGGACGTCGTCTGCACGGCGAGCGACGTGACCGCCACCTCGGTCATCGCCGCGACGGCCGGGTTGTCGGCCCACCGCCCGGCCTTGACGTCGTCGAGCGTCCGCTCGAGCCGCGCGACCGACTCGAGGCCCGTGCCGTAGAGCCGTCGCTCCCGGAACGTGTAGACCTCGAGGACGCTGGGCGCGGAACCGGCCACCTTCGTCCGCAGCTCGAGGGTCGTCCAGCGCCCGTCGATCCCGTCGTAGTAGAAGTCGCCGTCGGAGTCGAAGTCCTCGCTCTCCCACACCGCCGGCCAGAAGGCCTCGGCCTCGGGGTGCGCGACGTCCGGCGCGACGACGACGAGCTCGGTGTAGAGCAGCATGCGCGGCCTCCTTCGGGCGCCCCGACGGCCGGCGTCGTGGCGTGCTCGGCCCCCTAGTGGAGCTCGAGGTCGATCTTGCCCCAGACGGGGATGTGCGGGACCTGGGCGGCGTCGATGTTGCGGATGCCGAGGTCGTGCTTGAACCGCGCCTTGTAGAGCCGCATGAGCTCCTCGCGCTGCGAGTTCGACAGCGTCGTCGCGCTCACGATCGTGATGTCGAAGTCGCGGTCGGCGAAGTCGTCGATCTTCTTGCCGAACCCTGCCTTCTTGCCGGGGTTGAACGTCGCTCCCGTGATCCGCGAGCCCGTCGCGAAGCCGGTCGCGTCGGTCACGCCCTTCGACACGAGCCACTCGCGGATGAGCCGCTGCGCCTCCGCGAACTCGTCGGGCGTCATGCCGTGCGGCACTGTCGGCACCTGGATGCGCGACGCGGCGAGGCGCGCGATCTCGCCCTCCTTGAGCGTGGGGTTGGCGGCCCGCAGCTCGGCGACGAGCTCGACGTTGTGCTTCTGCGACGCGACCTGCGACTCGACCGCCGCGATCGCCGCCTGGCGCTTGGCGGCGTCGGTGATCGTGCCGACCTTCGCGAGCTGCGCCTCGAACGACGCGAGCTCCTCGGGCGTGAACCGGGCCCGCAGCGACGCGACCTCCGTCTCCAGGACGGCCGCGTCGGCGTCCCGGAAGAGCTTCGCCGCCTCGTCGTCGATCGTGGTCAGCGACTCCTTCGGCAGGCCGCTCGCCGCACCCTTGAACGCGTCGTAGGACCGGCGCAGCGCCCGGAACGTGTCGGGCAGGCGGACCACCAGCTTGGCGATGCCGTAGGCCGCGATGAGCGTCTGCGTGACGTCCCACGCCTTGAGGAACTCCTTGCCCTCGGGCGTCTTCGCGATGTCGGAGCGGAACGAGTTGATGACGAGCGCGGCGGCGGCCATCGTCGTGTCGAGGACGGCGATGACCTTCGCGAGCCGCGACGCCTTGGTCAGCAGGCCCGCACCGCCGGCGAACAGCAGCCCGACGTCGACGGCAAGGTGCAGCTCGCGGCTGAACTGCTCGTTCTTGAACGAGATGAGCGACGCCGCGGGCATGTAGATCGTCTCGCCCTCGGTCGCGTTCGCGAACTCCTCGTCGAGGAAGAAGTGCACGCCGATGATCTCGTCGGGCTCGAGGACCTGGTCGGCCGTCTTCATGCCGAAGGGCCCCGCGTTGATCCAGTACGCGACCCGGACCTTGCCGTCGTCGGTGTACTCGACGGTCTCGTAGTAGAACCGCTTGTTGTAGGTGGCCTTGATGATCCCGGGGTCGGCCCAGGGGAAGATCTTCGCCGCCTGCATCCGACGCAGCGCCTCCTCGGGGTCCGTGGAGGCGAAGACGATCGAGCGGAGCACGGCGTAGAACTGCTTGTTCTCGGCGCCGTCGAGCACGCTCTCGAGCTTCTTCAGCAGGCTCGACTCGTGCGCGCGGAGCTCGGCGCCGAGCGCCTTGACGTCCGAGGCGGGCGTCGACGTCAGGAGCCGCAGGATGGACTGCTCGTCCTCGTCGCCCACCACGAACCCGTCGGCGACCTGCCGGATCAGCGTCATGCGGTCCGCGAGCGACAGGTAGAACAGCGTGCGCGCCGGCATCGCCGCGACGCGCGAGTCGACGTCCCACGCACCCTCACCGCTCGCCTCGAGGACGTCCGCGATGGCGCCCGGGGCCGCAGCCTTCGCGGCCACGAACTCGTCCACGGCGGTCTCGAGCGCCTCGAGCGAGGGCGCCTTGCCGCCGCCCTGCGACAGGTAGTTCTCGACGTCGGCGTCGGACAGCCTCTGGATCTTGCCCGCGACGCGGGCGAGCCGGGCGTACTGGGCCGGCGTGACGACCACGCCGTCCGCGGTCGTCTTGATGACGAGGCCCACCTTCGGCGG
Organism: Cellulomonas sp. H30R-01; assembly: GCF_010119915.1. Lineage (NCBI taxonomy): Bacteria > Bacillati > Actinomycetota > Actinomycetes > Micrococcales > Cellulomonadaceae > Cellulomonas > Cellulomonas sp. H30R-01. The sequence goes on from NZ_CP048210.1 coordinate 2,658,412, forward strand.
CAGGTTCGCCGCGAACTGGCGCTGCGCGAGGACCTCGCTCTGGATCTGCAGCCACAGCTCGCGGCGCCCGGTCTCGTCCTCCTGGATCTTCGTCCCCGGCGGCGTGTCCGTGACCTCGTGGTAGCGGCGGTCGATCTCGTCGAGGAGCGCCTGCTTCTCGGCACCGGGCGGCATCCTCGCGAACGCCTCCGCGCGGTCCGAGGTGCCGGCGATCGCCCCGTCCGCGTCGACGGCGAGCCCGAGGTCCTCGGCGGTCGCGCGCGAGCGTCCGGCGCGCAGCGTGCTGGGGCGCACGAGCACGCGGACCGGGCTCTCGGACGCGTCGTAGTGCTCCTTGACGTTCAGCCACCGCGTGCCGGTGAGGCCGAGCTGCGCGTTCGTCGTCGCGACGAACTGCTCACGGGTCTGCGGGGTCGAGAAGTGGATCGCGACCGGGACCCGGTCCTTGCCCTCGCGCTGGACGACGGGGCTCGGCGCACCGGACAGGAGCCGCGCGACGACGCGGTTGCCCGCGAGCCGCTGCCACGACTGCAGGTCCCGCACGTCGGGCGCGGGGACCTCCGCCGGGAGCCTCGCCGACGCTGCCGCCGCCCGGGGCCCGGTGGCACGCTCCGGCCGGCGCGGCTGCCCGCCCTCGGCAGCAGCGGGTGCGGTGCGGCGCGGACCTGGCATGACGACTCCACCCCCGGACGGCGGACCCTCCAGGGTGCAGCGGGTCGACGTCGACGCGGAACGGCGCCACGGGGTGCCCGAGGGACAGCGTCGCGTGCCCGATCGGGCAGGCGGTGACGGCCGTGGACGCGACCGTCCGTCGGCGGGTCGCGAGCGACCCGCCAGGATGCGTCAGCGGGTGACGGCTGCCGTGCCGACCGGCGGGGTCGCGGGGGCCGCGTCGCCGAGCGTCGACTCACGGCCGACGATCGTGAAGTCCGCGATCACGCGCTCGTACGGGCGGTCCGAGTCGGGGTCGTCGATGCGCGCGAGCAGCAGGTCCACGGCGGTCCGCGCGATCTGCTCGCGGCCCGGGGAGACGGTCGACAGCGTGGGCGACGAGTACGCCGTCTCCTCGATGTCGTCCCAGCCGATGACCGCGATCCGACCGGGCACGTCGACGCGGCGGGCGTGCAGCGCGTGCAGCGCGCCGAGCGCGAGCGCGTCGTTGAGCCCGAAGACGGCGTCGAGCTCGACACCCGAGTCGAGCAGGCGGTGCATGGCCTCGGCCCCGGTCGCGCGGTGCCACAGCCCCGCCTCGCCGATGAGCGCGGGGTCGACGCCCAGCCCTGCGTCCTCGAGCGCCTCCCGGTAGCCCTGCATGCGCAGCGCGGCGGAGCCGACGGTCTCGCCCTCGTGCGCGCCGATGACCGCGATGCGGCGGCGGCCCTGGTCGAGCAGGTGCCGGACGGCGGCCTTGGCGCCGTCGACGTTGCTCATCGTCACGTGGTCGGCGGGGCCGCCGAAGATGCGCTCGCCGAGCAGGACCATCGGGTAGTCGACGTCGAGCGCGTCGACGTCCTGCGGGCCGAGCTCGAGCGGGGAGAAGATCAGCCCGTCGGTGAGGTGCCGGCGCTGCCCGGTGAGGACCTCGAGCTCGCGCGCGCGCACCGACCCGGTCTGCTCGATGAGGACGGTGAGCCCGCGGGCCTCGGCGGCGCGGATGACGGAGTCGGCGAGCTCGGCGAAGTACGGCAGGGAGAGCTCGGGCACGGCGAGCCCGACGAGGCCCGTACGACCGCGGCGCAGGTTCCGGGCCGTGAGGTTGACCTGGTAGCCGAGGTCCGCGATCGCGGTCTCGACCTTCTCCTTGGTCGCGGGGCGGATGTACTGGTAGCCGTTGAGCACGTTCGAGACGGTCTTGATCGACACGCCCGCCCGCGCTGCGACGTCGTGCATCGTCACCGCACCCGTGCGTCTGCTCATGCGTGCCTCCCGTGCACCCCTCGCTCCCCGACCTCGCCTCACCGATAGTGGCAGAGCGACGCGCGGTGTCACCTGCGACACCTGCGCGAGCGCAATCGTACATCGTTGTACGAACGCGGGAGGGCAGGTCAGGGCCGGTCGGGGAAACACGTCGGGCCCGGCACGTGCCGGGCCCGAGGATGTCCGGCCGTCAGGCCGGTCGCGCCGACGACGTCCGGGAGGGACGACGCCGACGGAGGGTCACTTCTTGTTGCGACGCTGGTGACGCGTCTTGCGCAGCAGCTTGCGGTGCTTCTTCTTGGCCATCCGCTTGCGGCGCTTCTTGATGACGGAGCCCATGGGTCCTCAACTCGCTTCCGGGTGTGGGCCCGGCACGGGCCCTGCTGGTGGTCGATCGACGCGCGGTGCCGTCCATCGGCCAGAGGCCGCGAGCCCACGCACGGGAAAGTCCGAGGCACCACCTTACGCGATCGACGGCCCTCGCCGCGACGCGCCGTCCCCCGGGCGCCCGACGTCAGGACGAGAGGCGCCCGTGGTCCTGCTGCTCGGGCTCCACGCGCGCCGTGCGCAGGTAGTGGTCGAGCGCGTCCTGCGGGACCCGGAAGGAGCGGCCGACGCGGACCGCCGGGAGCTCGCCCGAGTGCAGCAGGCGGTACACGGTCATCTTGGAGACGCGCATGACATCGGCGACCTCGACCACCGTGAGGAATCGCGTGCGGCCCGGCTGGTCGCTCATCGGCTCGGCTCTCTCGTCCTGCTCGGCGACGCGCCGGGCTCTCGCGCTTCCCCCCTCGGGTGCCGGACCACGATAGTGCCGCCTGGGACTGGTGTGAAAGAGGAGACGCCTGGGACTCCCCCGTCCGGTCTCCACCCGGTCGGCGCAGCGTCGACGCACGCCGGCTCGCACCCGCCGCGGCGTCGGCTCGCGGGAGCGTCAGCTCAGTCGAGGTCCGGGTCGAGGCCCCAGCACGGGAAGACGGCGGCGCGCGTCGCGCGGATCGCGCGGTCCACGTCGTCGGCCGGGTCGTAGCCTCCCGACCACGGGCGCAGGCGCACGGGACGACCGTCGGTCATCCGCTCGGGGCCGAGTCGGCCGTAGCGGTCACGGACCAGCTCGCGCCACGCCGTCGGGACCTCGGTCCCCGGCTCGACCGGCCGGTGCGCCGCGATGCCGAGCAGGTGCGACCACGACCGCGGCACCACGTCGAGCACCGCGTACCCGCCGCCGCCCAGCGCGACCCACCGGCCGCCCGCGACCTCGTGCGCGAGGTCGTGCAGCAGCTCGGCGGCGGCACGCTGCCCGTCGACCGAGACCCGCAGGTGCGTGAGCGGGTCCATCAGGTGCGAGTCGCAGCCGTGCTGCGTCACGAGCACGTCGGGGCGGAACTCGCGCACCGCCGCGGGCACGATCGCGTCGATCGCGCGCAGCCACCCCGTGTCGCCGGTCCCCGCGGGCAGCGCGACGTTGACGACCGACCCCATCGCGTCCGCGCCGCCGATCTCGCGCGCGAAGCCCGTGCCCGGGAACAGGCCCGCGCCGCTCTCGTGCACCGAGATGGTCAGCACCCGCGGGTCGTCCCAGAAGACCGTCTGGACGCCGTCGCCGTGGTGCGCGTCGACGTCCACGTACGCGACGCGCGTCGCGCCCGCCGCGAGCAGCGACCGGATCGCGACGGCCGCGTCGTTGTAGACGCAGAACCCCGACGCCGCGCCCGGCATCGCGTGGTGCAGGCCGCCCGTCACGTTCACGGCGTGCTCAGCACGCCCCTCCCACACCGCGAGCGCCGACTCGACCGTGCCCGTCACGACGCGTGCCGCGGCCTCGTGCATGCGGGGGAACACCGGGTCGTCCGTCGTGCCCAGGCCGCGCACCGGGTCCCGGGTCCCGTGCTCGGACGCCGCCTTGACCGCGGCGACGTACTCGGGTTCGTGGACCGTGAGGAGGAGCGCGTCGTCGGCCGCCGGTGCGTCGACGAGGTCGACCTCGGGCCCGTCGAGCAGGTGCAGCTCCTCGGCCAGGCGGATCGTCAGCTCGACGCGCTCCGAGGTCATCGGGTGCCCGTGGCCGAAGTCGTAGGCGAGCATGTCGGCGGACCACACCACCCGGGCCTGGACGGGTGGGTGCAGCCCCCGCGACGTCATGCGGACACCGTCGCACCCGCCGCCCGTCCGTGTCGATCCGACCCGCCCGTCGCGGGCGCGGAGCAGGTCCCGCCGGGCGACACCCGCGGCGCGCGCGGGCACGTGTCGAGCAGGGCCGTCCGGCGTGCCAGCATGGGCCCGTCCGGCGGGCGCCGGTGAGCACGAGGCGGAGGTTCGATGGCGCGGGGCGGGCCGGGCATGAGGTGGCACGTGCGCGAGCTCGTCGACCGTGCCGCCCGCCAGTCGCCCGCACGGCTCGCGCTCGGCGTGTTCGGGTCGGTCATCGCCCTCATCACCACGCTCCTCCTCGCGCCGTGGGCCACCACGTCGGGCGAGCAGGCGCCGTTCGCCGACGCGCTCTTCACGGCGACGTCCGCGACCACGGTCACCGGGCTCGTCACCGTGCCGACCGGCGAGTACTGGTCCACGTGGGGGCTCGTCGTCATCCTCGTCGCGATCAAGATCGGCGGCCTGGGCGTCATGACGCTCGCGTCGCTCCTCGGCCTCGCGGTGAGCCGGCGCCTCGGCCTCACGCAGCGGCTGCTGGTGTCGTCGGAGACGAAGTTCACGCGGCTCGGCGAGGTCGGCTCGCTGGTCAACACGGTCATCATCACGTCGACCGCGTTCGAGGTCGCGATCGCCCTGGTCCTGCTGCCGCGCTTCCACATGTACGACGAGTCGTGGGGCGAGGCCGCCTGGCACGCGATCTTCTACGGCGTCTCCTCGTTCAACAACGCCGGGTTCGTGCCGACGCCCGACGGGCTGTTCCCCTACGCGTCCGACTGGTGGGTCCTGCTGCCGATCATCGTCGGCGTGTTCGTCGGCTCGCTCGGCTTCCCCGTCATCCTCAACATCGCCGGCAGCCTGCGCCGCCCCCGGCGCTGGAACCTGCACTCGAAGCTCACGCTGACCACGAGCGTCGCGCTCGTGGTGTTCGGGTCGATCATCGTCGCCGCGTTCGAGTGGACCAACCCGGAGACGTTCGGCGGGCTCGACCCCAGCGCGACCGTCCTCGCGTCGCTGTTCGCGGGTGTCATGCCACGCTCGGGCGGCTTCACGACGTTCGACATCGCCGAGATGCACGAGGGCACGTGGCTGCTCATGGACGCGCTCATGTTCGTCGGCGGCGGCTCCGCGTCGACCGCGGGCGGCATCAAGGTCACGACGCTCGCCGTCATGCTGCTCGCGATCGTCGCCGAGGCGCGCGGCGACCGCGACGTCGAGGCCTACGGACGGCGCATCCCGCGCGAGGCCCTGCAGGTCGCGATCGCGGTGTCGTTCATCTCCGCGACGTTCGTGCTCGTGGCGTCGCTCCTGCTGCTCGCCATCACCGGCGAGGCGCTCGACGTCATCCTCTTCGAGACCATCTCGGCGTTCGCCACGTGCGGCCTGTCCACCGGCATCACGATGGACCTGCCCGACGCCGGGAAGTACGTGCTCACCGTGCTCATGTTCATCGGCCGGACCGGCACGATGACGCTTGCGGCCGCGCTCGCGCTGCGCAACCGTCGTCGGGTCATCCGGCTGCCGGAAGAGAGGCCCATCATTGGCTGACACCTCGCGGGACACCGCCCGCACCTCCGGGCGCGGGTCCAAGAAGGACGCCGGCGTCCTCGTCATCGGGCTCGGCCGGTTCGGGTCCGCGATCGCCGCGACCCTGGACCGGCTGGGCCAGGACGTGCTCGCCGTCGAGCGGGACCCCGACCTCGTCGTCCAGTGGGCCGGGCGCGTGCCGCTCGTCGAGGCCGACGCGACCAACCCCGAGGCGCTCGAGCAGCTCGGCGCGCGCGACTTCCCCGTCGCCGTCGTCGGCGTCGGGTCCTACATCGAGGCGTCCGTGCTCATCGCCGGGAACCTCGTCGACATGGGGATCCCGCAGATCTGGGCCAAGGCCATCTCCGCGGAGCACGCGCGCATCCTGCAGCGCATCGGCGCGCACCACGTGATCCTGCCGGAGGCCGACGCCGGGTCGCGCGTCGCCCACCTGGTGTCCGGCAAGCTGCTCGACTACATCGAGGTCGAGGACGGGTTCACCGTCGTGAAGATGCGGCCGCCGAAGGAGACGCAGGGCTTCACGCTCGCGCAGTCCAACATCCGCGAGCGCTACGGCGTCACCGTCATCGGCGTGAAGAGCCCGGGCATCGACTTCGTCTACGCGACGCCCGAGACCCGCATCTCGCAGAACGACATCATCATCGTCTCGGGCCACGCCGAGCTGCTGGAGCGCTTCGCCGCCCGCCCCTGACGCGAGGGCGTGGGAGGCCGCGGCCGGGCGGTCCGGGGTCAGCGGGGCCGGCGCGCCACCATCAGCAGGTGCGTGGCGGGCCACGCGACCGGGTCGCCGGTGGCCGGGTCGCGGAGCGCGGCGCCGACCGAGAGGCGGTTCTCGACGAGCCAGTCGTTGGTCCACGGGGCCGAGCCGACGGCGACCTCGAACCCGACCGACGTGAGCAGGTCCACCCAGTCGGCCCACGTCATGTCGCAGAACCGCTCGTGGCACTCCGACAGCCACGAGTCGACGTAGTCACGCGTCGTCAGGAACTCCATCGCGCCGCGCAGCGGCAGCGTGACGGTCGCGGTCGCGGCGTCGGCGACCAGGGCCTTCACCGCGAGGTCGGCGCCCGAGAGCGCCGGGAAGTCGCGCGCGAACTGCACGAACCGCTCGGCGGGCGTGAGGGCGTCGACGTGGTCGTGCACCGCGGCGCGGTCGCGCCCGGACAGGTCGGCCGCGACCGCGTGGTCGGGGCGCACGGGGCCGTCGAGGACCAGGTCGACGAGGCGGTCGCCGTCGTCGGGGCCGAGGACGTCGCTGTTGATCCACACGCCGCCCGGGGCGGTGTGGCGGAAGATCCGCTCGGCCAGCAGGCGCAGGTCCGCGACGCCGTTGCCGTAGGACGAGATCTCGTGCGTGAGCGCCACGGTGATCGTGGTGCTGACCGACGACTCGGGGAAGACCGACGACCGCAGCAGGTTGCGCTGCGCGAAGAACACGTTGGGGTTCGCGAAGACCCCCTGCGCCTTGCGGTGCTCGGCCTCGGCGACGAGGTGCCGGGACACGTCGACGCCGTACAGGTCGGACTCGACGAGCCGCGGGTCACGGGAGGCGCGCTCCAGCAGGCCGCCTGCCGCGCACCCCAGGTCGACGACGGTGCCCGGCACGACGTGCGGCGCGACCTGCGCCCACTTGCGGTCCGACGCGTCGTCGAAGGCCGCGGTGTAGGTGCGGTAGTCGCGCGTCTCGGTGAGGTCGCCCTCCGAGCCGACCGTCGGGTCGGTGTGGATGAGCCGGATCTGCTCGGCGAGCCGGTAGCGGTCGTAGAACGCGACCGTCTGCGGGTGCGCGAGGTCCCGCCAGGTCGGGTCGTCGGCGACGACGCGCTCGAGCACGTCCCACGGCCGCGGCGGCGCGGGCGTGACGGCGGCCTCGACCGGCGCGACGCGGAACCCGGCGGCGGCGTACAGCGCCGCGACCTCGGGCGTCGAGCACGCGACGACGGTGTTCTCCGGCGTCGGGCGGCGGCCGGTCGTCAGCTCGACCGACGCGAGCACGGTGCTCGCGAAGCGGGCCGACGGCGGCACGTCGGCGACCGGGGCGACGACCGACGGCAGGTCCGCGGCGACGCTCACGCGCTCGACGAGCGACTCCCGGCGGTGCGCGGGCAGCGGGTTGCGGCGCGTGCCGGTGTGCGTCGCGGACGTGACCGCCCACACGACCTCAGCCCCGGGTGCGACCTCGATCGGGCGGCCCGCGTCGTCGACCTCGTGGCCGTCGAGCAGGGAGCGCAGGTAGTCGACCTGGAACGCGGTGACGAGGTGGTGGCGTCCCGGGAAGAGGACGTACGAGACCGGGGGCATGGTTCTCCGGGGTGGTGCGTGCGGGTCAGGGGGCGGCGGGCGCGACGGGCGCCGCGGCGTCGGACGGTGCGGGGGCGACGCGGGACGGCAGGCGGCGGCGGTACGGCGCGAGGAGCGCGCGCACCCGCTCGGCGGCGCCCCAGTCGTGGTCGAACATCGCGACGAGCGCGAGCTCCTGCCGCAGGAACAGCAGCGGCATCCGGTCCTTCCAGCCCGCGTCGAGGCCGACGACCTCGGCGTAGACGTCGAAGAACCGGTCCGACTCGGGCGGCCGCGGCTCGCTCCACAGCATCGCGACGTCGACCTCCGCCCACGTCATCGAGACCGCCGGGTCGATCAGCGCCGGCGCGCCGTCCGGCGTCGCGATGACGTTGGACGACCAGAGGTCGCCGTGCGTGAGGCACGGCGGCGCGGGCGGCAGCAGCTCGGTGAGCCGGTCGCAGAGGTGCTCGAGCGCGCGGCGGTCCTGCTCGTCGAAGGCGGCCTGGACGCGCGGCTCGGGCAGCCAGCGCAGGAGGCGCCGGCGGGCGAAGAACTCGAACCCGTCGTCGTCCCACGTGTTGTCCTGCCGCATGCGGCCCAGGTAGTTGTCGCGGTGCCAGCCGAACCGGGTGCCGGTCGTCGACGTGTGCAGGTGCGCGACCGCGTGCGCGAGCGCCTCCCAGAGGGCCGGGGTGTCGACGCGCGGTACGAGGGCCTCGAGGACGAGCAGGTCCGGGCCGACGTGCAGCACGTCGGGGGTCCGCAGGCCGCCGCGCTCGCGCAGGACGTGCAGGCCTTCCGCCTCGGCGTCGAACATGCCGTCCGCGCCCGTCTCCAGCGTCTTGGCGAAAACCGGCATGCCCGACCGTCGCTGCGCGAGCCCGGCGACGGCGATGAGGCCGCCGTCGAGCGGGGTGACGTCGGTGACGTCGTCGACGCCCGCTGCCGCGAGGCGCTGGGCGATGAGGTCGGTCCCGGACATGGTGGCGAGGGTAGCGACCGGCGGCGACACCCCGGGACCTGCGTCTCACGCGGGCGGCCGGCCGCGGACCCGAGGACGGGTGACGGGCACGGCGCGGCCCGGCCCGCGGCGGTGCGTCTCGCCGCGGACCGGGCCCGGTCGGTCAGGTCCGGCGCAGCGCGAGCAGGCGCTGGAGGACGACGAAGACGAGCAGGAGCCCGCCGATGACGATCTTGGTCCACCACGACGAGAGCGTGCCCTCGAAGGTGATGGCCGTCTGGATCAGACCGAGCACGAGCACACCGAGCACCGACCCGAGCACGAAGCCCGACCCGCCCGTGAGCAGCGTGCCGCCGATGACGACGGCCGCGATCGCGTCGAGCTCCATGCCCACGCCCGTGAGCGCGTAGCCGGACCGGGAGAAGATCGCGAACAGCAGACCGCCGAGGCCGGCGCACGTCCCGCTGATGACGTAGACGAGCACCTTGGTCCGCGCCACGGGCAGGCCCATGAGGCGCGCCGACTGCTCGCCGCCACCGATCGCGTACACCGTGCGACCGAACCGCGTGTAGTGCAGCACCACGAACGCCACGGCCACGACGACCAGGGCGATGAGCCCCGACGGGGTGAGGACGAAGCCGTCCTCCGGCCCCCAGCGCGTCCGCGCCAGCGCCACGATCGTCGGGTCCGCGATCGGGATGGACTCCGGCGCGACGAGGTAGCACAGGCCGCGCGCGAGGAACATCGCGGCGAGCGTCGCGATGAACGGTTGGATCTCGAACACGTGCACCATCACGCCGACGGCGAGGCCGATGAGCGTGCCCGTGAGGATCGCCGCGGGGATCGCCACGGTGGCGGGCCACCCGTGCGTGAGCATCCAGGCGGAGACGATGCTCGACAGCGCGACGACCGCGCCGACCGACAGGTCGATGCCGCCCGTGAGGATCACGAACGTCATGCCGACCGCGAGGACCACGAGGAACGAGTTGTTGATGAGCAGGTTCGCCATGACCCGCCCGGTGAGGAAGTTGTCGTAGCGCGAGCCGGCCACCACGAGCATGACGACGAGCACGACGACGGTCCCGAGGACGGGCAGATAGCGGTCGTCGAGGCGCCAGCGCCTCGTCGGCGCGGCCGCGTCGGCGGCCGGGGTGCGGCCGCGCAGGCGGCGGGTGAGCTGGTCGGTGGACATCAGGCCGGCACCTCCACCGGGACGGGGGCCGTACGACGTCGTCGGGCACGCATCCTGTGCTGCACGACCGGGGACTGCAGCAGGCAGACCGCGATGACGACGAGGGCCTTGAACAGCGACACCGCGTTGGCCGGGATGCCGAGGATGGTGATCGACAGGGTGAGCGTCGTGATGACGAGCGTCCCGACGAGCGTGCCCGTGAGCGAGAACTTCCCGCCCGCGAGCGACGTACCGCCGATGACCACCGCGAGGATCGCGTCGAGCTCGATGAAGAGCCCGATGTTGTTCGCGTCGGCGGCCATGGTGTCGGCGGAGCGGATGAACCCCGCGAGGCACGCGAACAGCGCGCACACGACGTAGACGGTCCAGATGATCGTGCGGGCGCGGACGCCCGCGAGGCGGCTCGCGGAGGGGTTGATGCCGACCGACTCGATGAGCACGCCGAGCGCGGTGCGCCGGGTGACCAGGGCGGTCGCCGCGAAGACGACGCCCGCGATGATCGCCGCGACGGGCAGCGACAGCCAGTACCCCGACGCGAGCGTCTTGTACGGCTGGCTCGTGACGGTCGTGATGTTGCCGCCGGTGATGAGCATCGCGATGCCACGCCCCGCGGTCATGAGCACCAGCGTCGCGATGATCGGCTGGATCCCGACCACGGCCACGAGGAACCCGTTGAACAGGCCGATGAGCAGTGCGATCAGCAGGGCCGTGCCGATCGCGGCGGCGACCGTGGCGAGCGAGCCGGGATCGGGCGACGCGGCGATCTGCGTGAGCGCGACGGCTCCCGCGATCGCCATGACCGCACCCACCGACAGGTCGATCCCGCGCGTCGCGATGACGAGCGTCATGCCCAGGGCCACGAGCAGCAGGACGCTGCTGCGCCGCAGGATGTCGACCGGCCCGCCGAAGAGGTGCCCGTCACGCACGGTGATGTCGAGGAACGTCGGCGACTTGAGCGTGCTCGCGACGACGAGCACGACGAGCGCGACGATCGGCCAGAACAGGCGGTGCCGCACGACGGACTGCACGACGTTCATGCCCGGTCCTCCTTCCCGAAGAGCTGGACGTCCTGGACCTCGTCGGAGGGCGGCGGGCCGGACGGTTCGTCCGCCGTCCCCGCGCTGGCGATGAGGTCGACGACGTCGTCCGTCGTCACGTCGTCGGTGTTGACGAGCTCGGCGACCTTGCGCCGGTCCCGCAGCACGGCGATCCGGTGCGAGAGGCGCAGCACCTCCTCGAGCTCGGCGGAGATGAAGACGACCGCCATGCCCTGCGACGCGAGGTCGGCGACGAGCCGCTGGATCTCGGCCTTCGCGCCGACGTCGATGCCACGCGTCGGCTCGTCCAGCAGCAGCAGCCTGGGCTGCGTCGCGAGCCACCGGGCCAGCAGCACCTTCTGCTGGTTGCCGCCGGACAGGTTGCCCGCGAGCGCGTCGGGGTTGGCGGGCCGGATGCCGAGCGCCTCGACGTACCGGTCGACGACCTCGTCGGCCTTCTTCTTCGGCACGCGCCGCACCCAGCCGCGCTGGGCCTGGATGCCGAGGACGATGTTCTCCCGCACCGTGAGGTCCGCGATGATCCCCTCGGTCTTGCGGCTCTCCGACGAGTACACGATCTTGCGCGCGAGCGCGGCGCGCGGCGTGCGCAGGCGCGCGGGGCGGTCCTCGACGCGCAGCTCGCCGCGGTCGGCGTGGTCCGCGCCGTAGAGCAGGCGCGCGAGCTCCGTGCGGCCGGACCCGAGCAGGCCCGCGAGGCCGACGACCTCGCCCGCGTACACGTCGAGGTCGAACGGCTCGATCGAGCCCTTGCGGCCCAGGCCGATCGCCTGCAGGTACGGGCGGGTGTCCGCACGCGCGGCGACCACGGGCTTCGGGGCCTCCTCGAGGCGTTCCAGCACCTCGAGCGACCGGCCGATCATCTTCTGCACGAGCTCGACCCGGGGCAGGTCGGCCGTGCGGTACTCCCCGACGAGCGTGCCGTTGCGCAGGACCGTCATGCGGTCGGACAGCGCGTACACCTGCTCGAGGAAGTGGGAGACGAACAGGATCGCGACGCCGCGGTCGCGCAGCGCGCGCACGACGTCGAACAGCCGCGCGACCTCGTCGGCGTCGAGGCTCGACGTCGGCTCGTCGAGGATCAGCACGCGCGCGTCGACGACCATCGCGCGCGAGATCGCGACGAGCTGCTGCACCGCGAGGCTGTGCGACGACAGCTGCGAGCGCGGGTCGAGGTCGAGGTTGAGCGTCGCGAGGTGCTTGCGGGCCTCGCGCCGGGTCGCGGGCCAGTCGACGACGCCGAACCGGCGGACCTCGTGGCCGAGCATGATGTTCTCCGCGACCGAGAGGTTCTCGCAGAGGTTGACCTCCTGGTACACGGTGCTGATGCCCGCGGCCTGGGCCTGCGCGGGACCGGTGAACGTCACGGGGGTCTCGTCGACGAGGACCGTGCCCGCGTCGACCTGGTAGACGCCGGTCAGCGCCTTGATGAGCGTGGACTTGCCCGCGCCGTTCTCGCCCATGAGGGCGTGCACCTCGCCGGGGAACAGCCGGAAGTCCACGCCGTCGAGCGCCTTGACGCCCGGGAACCCGATGGAGATCCCTGTCATCGTCACGACCGGGCGGGGCGCGTCGAGCGTCGCCGCCGCGGTCGCCGTCTGGGTGTCGGTCATCGTCGACCTCTCTACCTGCCGGTACGTCTTCACCGTACCGGCGTGCGGCACCCGCTCCCGGGGCACGGGCAGGGCCGTGTCCCGGGAGCGGGCGGTGGACGTCGGTCAGTACTGCCGGTTCGGCAGCGCCTCCTGGGCCGCGGCCTGGTCGAACTCCTCGTCCTTGGTGACGATGCGCTTCTCGACCGTGCCGCCCGAGTCGAGCGTCTTGATGATCTCGGCCAGGTCGGGGCCGAGCAGCGGGTTGCACTCGACGATGTAGGTGATCTTGCCGTCGGCGAGCGCCTGCATGCCGTCCTTGACGCCGTCGATCGTCACGACCTTGATGTCCTCGCCCGGCTTCTTGCCGGCCGCCTCGATCGCCTCGATGGCGCCGAGGCCCATGTCGTCGTTGTGCGCGTAGACGACGTCGATGTCCGGGTACGCCTGGAGGAAGCCCTCCATGACCGTCTTGCCCTCGGCGCGCGTGAAGTTGCCCGTCTGCGACGCGATGATCTCGACGTTCGGGTTGTCCTTCGTGGCCTCCTCGAACCCGGTCTTGCGGTCGATCGCCGGCGCCGAGCCGGTCGTGCCCTGAAGCTCGACGACCTTGATCGGCTCGGTCGCGAGGGTGTCGGACACGTACTTGCCGATCCGCCGTCCCTCCTCGACGAAGTCCGAGCCGATGAACGTCACGTACAGCGACTCGTCCTCGGTGTCGACGGCCCGGTCCGTGAGGATCACGGGGATGTTGGCCGTCTTCGCCTCCTCGAGCACGGCGTCCCAGCCGGACTCGACGACGGGCGAGAACGCGATGTAGTCGACCCCCTGGGCGATGTAGGAGCGGATCGCCTGGATCTGGTTCTCCTGCTTCTGCTGGGCGTCGGAGAACTTGAGGTCGAAGCCCTCCTCCTTCGTCAGCGAGTCCTTGATGGACGTCGTGTTGGCGGTGCGCCACCCGGACTCGGCACCGACCTGGGCGAAGCCGACGGAGATGAGGTCGCCCCCACCGTCGCCGCCTGCGGTCTCGTCACCGCCGCTGTCTCCGTCGCCGCCGGCGCAGGCCGACAGGCCGAGCACCAGGGCGGCGAGCCCGGCCGTGATCGCGCGCTTGTGGAACGTCGTGCTGGCCATGCTTCTCCTCCTCGAGAAACCCACCTCACCCCCGGTCCGGCCGACGCTGGCCGGACCGCGGTCGTGCACGCCCGGCACTGCCGGGCGGGGCGGCGTGCACCCTCGGTGCGAACCGGACCCCTCGGTCAAGCGTGATGTTAGCGCTCACATCGGGCAGATGGGGCGCCGTTTTGTTGCGATCCGGTCACGCCGCCCGGACGGGCCGGTGACGCACGGAGAGTCCGTGCGTCACCGGCCACCACCACGACCCCCTCCGCACCGGGCGGCGCCGGGCGCCTCGCCTCCGGTCCGGCTCCCGTCTCGCCCGCGGCTCGTCGGCGTCGTCGACGACGGGATGCGACGTCCTCTCGCGGGCGAGACAGTCCATGTCTCCGTCCCGTCGCGAAGCCTCGTGCTCGTCAGGGCTGTCGGCTGTCGGCTGTCGGCTGTCGGCTGCCGGCTGTCGCGGCCGCGGCCGCGGGCGACGGACGGGCCGGGCGGGAGCGGGCGAGGCGACAGAGCCGCATTGTCTTGCGTGATTCACGTAAGTTCTTGCGGATTGTCATGGAGTCTTGTCTGGTGTTCTGTACGGTCTCTACGGTGTGTCCACCCGGCTCCCCACCCGTGGAGCCGTCCCGGCTGCGCAAGGAGGCGCTCCCGTGCGGACCCCGCTCACCCCCACCCCCGCGCGCGGACGGCGACGGACGCCCCGCGCGGCCGCCGTCGCCGTCGTCGCCCTGACCCTCGTCGGCGTGCTCGCCCCGTCCGCCGGCGCCACCGCCGCCGGCCGACCCGGCCCGCCCGTCCCGCCCGCGGCGAGCCCACCCGCCACCCGTGCCGCGCTCGACCCGGCCCTCGTCGCGGGGCGCGGCGCCGACCTCGGCATCGTCGAGCAGGAGGCCGAGGCCGCGACGACGAACGGCACGGTGATCGGTCCCGACCGCACCGCGTACACGCTGCCCGCGGAGGCGTCGGGGCGGTCGGCGGTGCGGCTGCTCCCCGGCCAGCACCTCGAGCTCCGGCTGCCCAAGGCCGCGAACGCCCTCACGATCCGCTACGCGATCCCCGACGCGCCGACCGGCGGCGGCATCACGTCGCCGCTCGACGTCACCGTCGGCAAGGACCGGCGGACGATCACGCTCACGTCGCAGTACTCGTGGCTCTACAACCAGTACCCGTTCACGAACGACCCGGGTGCAGGGCTGCTGCACCCGGACTGGTGGATCACCGAGTGCGGCTGCGTGCCCTCCGCGACGACTCCGACGCCGACCATCACCACGCCGTTCCGGCCCATGCACTTCTACGACGAGCAGCGCGTGCTGCTGGACCGGACCTACCGCGCGGGCGAGACCGTGCGGCTCACCGTGCCGAAGAAGGCCACCGCCGCGTGGACCGTGATCGACCTGCTCGACTCGCAGCTCGTCGGCGCGCCGCACGTGCGGCTCGAGGCCGCGAACGCGGTGCTGTTCGGCGCCGACCCGACGGGCCGTCGCGACGCCGCCCCGGCCATCGAGAAGGCGATCGCGTTCGCGAAGAAGCACGACCTGCCCGTCTACCTGCCGCCCGGCACGTACCAGGTGAACCGCCACATCGTGGTGGACGACGTCACCGTCGAGGGCGCGGGTTCCTGGTGGACGACGCTGCGCGGCCGGGAGGTCGCCCTGCCGACGCCCGCGCCCGACGGCTCCGTGCACACGGGCGTCGGGATCTACGGGAAGCCGGCGGCGGAGGGCGGGTCGCGCGACGTGCACCTGTCCGGGTTCGCGATCCAGGGCGACGTGCGCGAGCGCATCGACGCCGACCAGGTCAACGGCGTCGGCGGTGCCATGAGCGACTCGACCATCCGCGACCTGTACGTCCAGCACACCAAGGTCGGCCTGTGGTTCGACGGCCCGATGTCGAACCTCGTCGTGAGCGACACCGTGATCGTCGACCAGATCGCCGACGGCGTGAACTTCCACACCGGCGTCACCGACTCCGTCGTGCGGAACTCCGTCGTCCGGAACACCGGCGACGACGCGCTCGCGATGTGGGCGCAGGGCACGACGAACGCGCGCAACACGTTCGAGCGCAACACCGTCCAGACGCCGACGCTGGCGAACGGCATCGCGATCTACGGCGGCGAGGACATCGCGGTCGTGGGCAACCTCGTCGCCGACCCCGTCCGGGAGGGCAGCGCCCTGCACGCCGGGTCGCGGTTCGGGGCCGAGCCGTTCACCGGGTCGCTGCGGTTCGTCGACAACACGACCGTCCGCGCGGGCACCTACGAGCTCAACTGGAACATCGGGCTCGGGGCGTTGTGGGTGTTCGCGCTCGACCGGAGCATCGACGTCGACCTGCAGGTCGTCGGCGACCACTTCCTCGACAGCACCTACAACGCGCTCATGCTCGTCACCGACTGGCCCGTCAAGGACCAGTACTCGATCACCGGCGTGGACGTGCGCGACGTGCGCGTCGACGGAACCGGCACGTCCGTCCTGTCGGCCCGCACCGCGGGGTCGGCGACGTTCGCGAACGTCGACGCGCGCAACGTCGGGGCGGTCGGCATCAACAACTGCGGCGCCTTCGGGTTCACGCCCGCGGGGTCGGAGTTCACCGTGGTCGACGGCGGGGGCAACGACGGCGGCGGGACGACCGGCCCGTGGATGGCGCCGTGGGAGCTGCCGAACACGATCACGTGCGACGACCGGCCGCCGGTGGTGCCCCCGCCGCCACCGTCCGCGTGGTGACGCGCGGGGTGACCCGCTGAGACCGGGGCTCCCGGGCCGGAGTGCGCACCGGTCCGGGAGCCCCTTCGTCTGCGACGGGCCCACCGCGTCAGCGGCAGGCGCGCGACGACGGGTGGGTGCGTCAGCGGTCCTGGCGCAGCCACCCGTCGTCGGCGACGGCCCGTCGCCGCGTCAGCGGTCCTGACGCAGGACGAGCACGCCGCGCGCGGGGACCGTCGCGCCGCCGTCGTGCACGCCGCCCGCGACCAGGTCCGTGCCCGACGCGTCGATCCGGACGTCGTCGTCGGTGTGGTTGATCGCGAACAGCCACGCCGCGCCGTCGCCCACCCGCCGGACGACCTCGACCCCGACCGGGACGTCGGGCACCAGCGGGTCGACACCGGCAGCCGCGAGCACCGTGCCGAGCAGCGCCGACGTCGACGCCGGGTCGAGGCGGGTCGCCACGTACCAGGCCGCGCCGTCGCCCACGTCGCGACGCGTCACCGCGGGGAAGCCGGCCGACGGGCCGTCGGCGAACGACGCCACCACCGCGGCGTCGGGCACGGTCATCCGCTCCGACCACACCTCGCCGACCGACCCGTCGTCGAGCATCACCCGCGCCCCCTCCGCGAGCGGTGCGAACTCCTCGCCCCGCACGCCCAGGAGGTCCCGGAACGCGCCCGGGTAGCCGCCGAGGAGCACGCGGTCGTGCGCGTCGACGATGCCGGAGAAGTACGTGACGACGACCTGCCCGCCGCGCTCGGCCACGGCGCGGAGCCGGTCGGAGAGCCCGTCCGGCGCCAGGTAGAGCGTCGGCACCAGCACCACGTCGTACCCGTCGAGCCCGTCCGCGGCAGCCGTGGTCGCGGGCAGGACGTCGACGGGGACACCCGCGTCGAGCAGCGACCGGTGCAGACGTCGGGCCTGGTCGAGGTAGCGGACGTCGACCGTCGGGTGCGCCTCGAGCTCCGACGCCCACCACGCCTGCGTGTCCCACAGCAGCGCGACGCGCGCCCGCTCGACGACGCTCCCCCGCACCTCCGCGAGCCGCCCGAGCGTGGCGCCCAGGTCGACGACGTCCCGGAACAGCGCCGAGTCGCGGCCGGCGTGCGGCACCATCCCCGAGTGGTACTTCTCGGCGCCCGCGCGGGACTGCCGCCACTGGAAGAACAGCGCGCCGTCGGCGCCGCGGGCGACGTGCTGCAACGAGTTCCGCAGCAGCTGGCCGGGGTTCTTCGCGAGGTTGCGCGGCTGCCAGTTCACGGCGCTCGTGGAGTGCTCCATGACGAGCCACGGCTCACCGCCGGCGAGCCCGCGCACGCGGTCGGCGCTGAACGCGAGCTCCGCCCAGCCGTCCGGGTCCGCCGCCCACAGGTAGTGGTCGTTCGCGACCAGGTCGACGAGCGGCGTCGTGGCCGCGTAGTCGAGCTGGTGGAACTCGCCCATCACCATGTAGTTCGTCGTCACGGGCAGGTGCGGCGTGACCTCGCGCAGCACCGCGGCCTCCGCGGCGAGGTGATCGACGAACGCGTCGGACGAGAACCGCTCGAAGTCGAGCCGCTGCCCCGGGTTGGGGATCGTCGTCGTGCGTCGCGGCGGCAGCACCTGGTCGAACGACGCGTACCGCTGCCCCCAGAACGCCGTGCCCCACGCGAGGTTGAGGGCGTCGACGTCGTCGTACCGCGTGCGGAGCCAGTCGCGGAACGCGGCCGCGGACACGTCGCACCAGCAGCGCCCGTTGTGGCACGCGAGCTCGTTCGACACGTGCCACATCCGCACCGCCGGGTGCTGCCCGTACCGCTCGGCCAGCACGCGGGCGATCCGCAGCGCGTGCTCGCGCAGCACCGGGCTGCTCGGGCACCACGACTCGCGGCTGCCCTGCGCGAAGCGCAGGCCGTCGGCGTCGACCGGCAGCATCTCCGGGTGCTTCCGGTGGAGCCACACGGGCGGCGCCGCACTGGGTGTCGCGAGGTCGACCCCGATGCCGTTCTCGTGCAGCAGGTCGAGCACGCGGTCCAGCCACCCGAACCGGTACACGCCCTCCTCGGGCTCGAGCTCGCCCCACGAGAAGATCCCGACGGACACGAGGTTGACCCCTGCCTCGCGCATGAGCGCGACGTCCTCGTGCCAGACCTCCTCCGGCCACTGCTCCGGGTTGTAGTCGCCGCCGAACGCGATGCCCTCGGTGGGCCAGCGCGCGCTCACCGTGTCACCGCCACGAGCACGTCCCACGCACCGAGCGCGACCGTGGCACCCGCGTCGAGCGGGCCTCCGGGCGCGTCCGGCGGGGGCGGGTCGGCGGGACGGTCCCCGCGCGCGGCGACGAGCACGTCGAGGTCGGCCGGGGCGACGACGTCGACCGCCTCCCACGACCAGTTGTGCAGGACGTGCACGCGCCGGCCGTCGGTCGTCGTCGAGGTGTGCACCGTGACGCTCGGCGGCAGGTCCGACCAGCCGGCGAGCGGCTGCGGCACGAGCCAGCGCGCGAGCGACCGCGCGAACGACGCGCCCGGCACGGTCCCGACGACGGTCACGCGCCCCGCGCCGTACGCCCGGGTCGTCGCCGCGGCCCAGGCCCCGTGGTGCGGGTGCACGTACCGCGCGAGCACGTCGGCCTCCCCGTCCGTCGCCGCGGTCGTGAGGTCGCCCTCGGGCGGGGTGCCCGGGGTCAGGGACTCCGCCCACGCCGTCGCCGTCGCGTCGTCGTCGAGGGCCAGCGGGGAGCCGGGGGCGGCGACGACGGGGACCGGGGTCGGGAGGTTGGCGATCTCGTCGTACCAGGCGCCCGCGGCCTCCGACAGGCCGCCCGGCTGGACGGTCGCCCGGGCGCGCGCCTCGGTGTCGGCGTACCCGGTGCGCGGACCGACAACCAGGTGCCCGCCCGCCTGCGCGTACCGGCGCAGCCAGTCGAGGTCCTCGTCGGACGCGGCGTAGAACCCGGCGGCGACGAGCACCGGGAGGCGCGCGGCAACGGCCGCCGGGTCCTCCACGCCCACGTGCTGCGGCCGCACGACCCGCACCTGCAGGCCCGCGTCGAACGCGCCCCGGTAGAAGGACGCGACGATCCGCGGGTACGACAGCGGGTCGCCCTCGCCCGACGCCGTCTGGAGCGGCGGCTGGCCCGCGAGCGCCCACCGGCTCGCGCCGTGGTGCCAGATCGCGACGTCGGCGTCGGGGGTCGCGTCGGCGAGCAGCCCGCCGACGCGCCCGAGCTCCGCCCCGAGCACGGCCATCTCGCGGTACGCCCGGCCGGGCACGCCGCTGTGCGGCAGCACGCCGCCCCAGTACGTCTCGGCGCCGTAGTGCAGCGTGCGCCAGTGCCAGTACTCGACCATGCGCGCGCCGCGGGTCACGAGCGCCCACGCGGCCTGCCGCCACTGCCCCGGGTAGGCGGGCAGGTTCGTCGACGGGCCGCCGATGGCCTGCGCGTCGGTCTCGGTCACGAGGAAGGGCTCGTCGCGCGAGGACCACATGACGTCGGCCACCTGGAACAGCGCCCACGTGCCCGTCGCTGTCCACGACTGCGGCACGACCGCCGCCGACGGGTGCGCGAGGCCGTCCTGCATCGTGTAGTACGCGTTGCCGCTGGTCACGTCGAGGACCGACGCGAGGTCGGCGTCCTCGAGCGCGGGCCGCTCGTACGCGATGCACGTCGTCACCCACTGACCGGGCCGCGCCAGCGAGCGCACGGCCTGCGCCTGCCAGTCGATCATCTCCGTCGTGAGCGCCGCCTGGAACCGCCGCCACGCGAGGTCGTACTGCGGCTGCGCGTTGCCGTCGGGCGTCCACAGGTCGGCCCACGTCGAGAGGCGGTGCGACCAGTAGACGAGGCCCCACTCGCGGTTGAGCGTCTCGACGTCGCCGTACGTGTCCTCGAGGTGGTCGACGAACCGCTCGAAGATGCCGCGGTTGTGCAGCAGGTGCAGGCCGGGCTCGTTGTCGACCTGGTACCCGACGACGGCCGGGTGGTCGCGGTAGCGCTCGACGATCCGGCGCAGCACGCGCTCGGCGTACCAGCGGAACACGGGGTGCGTGAAGTCGACCTCCTGCCGTGCGCCCCAGCCCATCGGGCGGCCCGTCGCGGACTCCCCCGCGATCTCCGGGTAGCGGCGGACCAGCCACGGCGGCACCGCGTACGTCGGGGTGCCGAGCACGACGTCGATGCCGCGCTCGTGCGCGCCGTCGAGCACGGGCTCGAGCCAGTCGAGGTCGAACCGCCCGTCGGACGGCTCCCAGGTGGACCAGACCGACTCGCCGACGCGGATCACCGTGAACCCGGCGGCGGCCATGAGGTCGAGGTCGCGCTTGAGGTCGCCGGGCGACGGGTCGGCGCCGGGGCCGTGGTACTCGTGGTAGTACGCGGCGCCGAAGCGGACGCGGTCGTGCTGCACGGACATGAGGTCTCCTCAGCCGGGTGTACCGGTGGATCAGGGGCCGCGGGCGACAGCGCGCGCGGCGGGAACAGGGGCGCGTCAGCCCTTGACGGAGCCCGTCGCGAGCCCGGACTGCCAGTACCGCTGCAGGAACAGGAACGCGACGATCAGCGGGATGATCGAGATGAGCGATCCGGTGATGACGCTCGAGAACAACGGTCGTGATCCCGATCCCCCCGCGGCGGTGGCCTGCCACTGCGCGAGGCCGACCGTCAGCGGGAACAGGTCGGGGCTGTTGAGCACGATGAGCGGCAGGAAGTAGTTGTTCCACGTCGCCACCAGCGTGAACAGCAGGACCGTCACGAGGCCGGGCACGAGCAGCCGCAGCGCGACCTGGAAGAAGATCCGCAGCTCCCCGGCGCCGTCGACGCGGGCGGCCTCGATGAGGGTGTCGTCGACCGCGTCGGCCGCGTAGACCCGCATGAGGAACACCCCGAACGGGCTGACGAGCGAGGGCAGGATGACCGCCCACGGCGTGTTCGTCAGGCCGGCCTTCGCGAACAGCAGGTACGTCGGGATCGCGAGCGCCGTCGTCGGGATCATGATCGACCCCAGGATGCCGCTGAAGATCGCGTTGCTGCCGGGGAACCGGTACTTCGCGAAGGCGTACCCCGCGGCGGTCGCGAGGAACGCGGCCCCGACGGCGGCGGTCCCCGCGTAGAAGACCGTGTTCCGCATCCACAGCAGGTAGACGCCGTCCTGCGCGGTGAACACCGCCTGGATGTTCTCCCACAGGGAGATCGACTGCGCGAACCACAGCCCGAACGACGAGAACAGGTCCGCGTTCGACTTGGTCGACGCCACCACGAGCCAGAACAGCGGCAGCAGGAAGTACACGAGCGCGAGGAGCATGAGCACCGACAGCAGCGGGCTGCGGCGGGGCTGGTCGCTCGAGTGGCCGCGGCGGCGGCGGCTGCGCGGTGCCGCCGGCTCGGCGGGTCCGGACGCGCGCCGGCCCGCGGGGGTGCTGATCGTCGTCGTGGTCATCGGGCACGCTCCTTGCGCTCCCTGCGCTGCGCCGAGAGCTGCACCACGTAGGAGACGATCATGATGACGATGCCCAGCACGAAGGCGATCGCCGCGGCGTAGTTCAGGTCACGGTTGATGAACGAGAGGTTGTACGCGTAGAGGTTCGGCGTGTAGTCGGTGCCGATCACGTTCGGCGCGAGCGACTGCAGCAGGTTCGGCTCGGTGAAGAGCTGGAACGAGCCGATCACGGAGAAGATCAGCGTCAGCAGGAGCGCCGGGCGCACGGCCGGGATCTTGATGCTCCACGCGGTCCGGACCGCGCCGGCCCCGTCGACGGACGCCGCGTCGTACAGCTCCGCGGGGATCGCCCGCAGCGCGGCGTAGATGATGATCATGTTGTAGCCGACGAACTCCCACGTGACGATGTTCATGATCGAGAACAGCATCCAGTCGGCCGACAGGAAGGGCGGCGCCGGGGCGCCGACCGCGTCGGCGATCTGCGCGGCGGGCCCGAAGTCGGGGCCGTACAGGTAGCCCCACATGAGGGCCGCGACGACGCCGGGCACCGCGTACGGGACGAAGATGCCGAGCCGGATGAAGCGCTGCAGGTACAGCACGCCCGCGTCGAGCAGCAGCGCGAACAGGAGCGACAGGCCGAGCATGACCGGCACCTGGATGACCAGGAAGAGCGCCATGCGGCCGACGCCCGACAGGAACGACGGGTCGGACAGCGCGCGGCTGTAGTTGTCCAGCCCGACGAAGGCGGTGCCGCCGACGAGCTGCTCGCGGAACAGGCTGAGGTAGCCCGCGTAGACGAGGGGTGTGACGAGGAACAGGACGAAGATCGCGACGAACGGCGCGATGAGCAGGTACGCGGTGGCGTTCTGCTTGCGGCGCATCGGCGACGAGTGCCGGTGCTTCCGGGGCTGCGCGAGGGTGCGCTCGGGCGTGACGACGTCGGTCATCGGTGTCTCCCGGGGTCGGTGAGGTGGCCGGTCCCGCGGCCTGCGGAGTGCCGCGGGACCGGCGGTCCCTCAGTCGGCGACGGTGAAGCCCTGCTGCTCGGCGTAGGTCGTGAGCTTGTCCTGCCACGCCTGCATGGCCTCGACCAGGTCGGTCTTGTCCGCGATGGCCTTGCCGACGGTCTCCTCACCGGCGGAGTAGGCGTAGTCCATGAACGGCAGCCACCCGAAGTCCGGCTCGACCGTCGAGGACACCTCGGCGAAGAGCTTGTTGACCTCCTGGCCGCCGTAGAACTCGGACTTCTCGTCGGCGAACTGCGGGTCCTCGAGGACCTCGGTGGTGGTCGGGAACAGGAACTGCTCGGTCGCCATCGTCATCGTCGACGCCTTGTCGTGGTTGATCCACAGCGCGAGCTGCGACGCGGCGATCGGGTTCTTCGTCGACGCGAGCACCGCGTCGGACGAGCCGCCCCAGTTGGCGGAGACGTCCTGCCCCTCCTCCCACTGCGGGATCGTCGAGGCCCGCCACAGGCCTGACGTGTTCGCGGCCGTGCCCTGGAGGAACACCGGCCCCCACGCGGCGGCGACCCACGACGCGTACTTGCCGTTCGCGAGCCCCTGGTACCAGGCGTCGGTGAAGTCCGGGTCGACCGAGACCGCGTCGGCCTCGATGAGGTCGCCCCAGTACTGCGCGACCTGCGTCGCCTCGTCCGAGGACAGGTCGATCGTCACGGTCTCCTTGCCGTCCCAGCCGAACGGGCGCGCACCGGCCTGCCACAGCAGCGCGGTGAACTGGCCCATGTCGTTGCCGGGGAGGTTCGTCAGGTAGAGGTTCGGGTCCGCCGCGTGCAGGTCGGTCGCCGCCTGCGCGAACGCGTCCCACGTCGTCGGGACCTGGATCCCGTGCTGCGACAGCAGGTCCTCGCGGTAGAGCAGGCCCATCGGGCCCGAGTCCTGCGGGACGCCCCACACCCTGTCACCGTCGGTCGACTTGACCTGCTCCCACACCCACGGCACGTAGTCGTCGCCGACGTCCGCCGGCATGTACGGCGTGAGGTCGAGCAGGTTGTCGCCCAGCGCGAACGACGACAGGTGCTGGAACTCGATCTGCGCGACGTCGGGGGCACCCTCGCCCGCCTTCAGCGCGCTGCGCAGCTTCTGGTAGTGGTCCGCGCCCTGGCCGACGTTCACGACCTCGACGTCGATCGCCGGGTAGGCCTCCTCGAAGAGCGTGACCTCCTTCTCGATGTCGGGGACCCACGTCCAGAAGGTCAGCTTGGTCGGCGTCTTCATGGCCTCGTCGATGTCGGCCTGGCTGACGGGGCCGGTCGTCTCGCCGCCGCCGTCGCTCCCGCCGCCGCTGCTGCAGGCGGTGAGGGCGAGCGCCGCCACGGCGACCCCCGCGGTGAGCCCGGCGGCCTTGCGCCGCCACGTGATCGTCCTCGACATGCTCCACTCCTTCGTGAAGGTCGTGCTGGTCCGGTCGGTGCGCGCGCCCCGCCGCGATGGTGCGCGGCGGGACGCCCGGGTTGGCCTCGTGGGCCGGAGTGCGGGTGCGGCTGGGTCAGCCCCGCCCGCGGGGTGCTGCTGTCGTCTCCCGGACCACGAGCTCGACCGGGACGTCCTCGCGACGGTCCTGCCGTCGCGGGTTCTCGACGGCGTCGACGAGGAGCCGGACGCCGAACGAGGCCAGGTGCGTGAGGTCCTGGCGGATCGTGGTGAGGGCGCGCGTGAGGTACGCGGCCTCGGGGATGTCGTCGAAGCCGACGACGGACACGTCACCGGGGACGTCGCGACCCGCGTCGGCGAACGCGCGGAGCACGCCGATCGCCATGTGGTCGTTCGCGACGAAGACGGCGGTGACGTCGGGGTCGGCGGCGAGGCGCTGCCCGACGGCGTAGCCCGACGGTGCGCTCCAGTCGCCGTGCAGGACCTCGGGGACGGGCGCGCCCGCC
Source organism: Cellulomonas sp. H30R-01 (assembly GCF_010119915.1). NCBI lineage: Bacteria > Bacillati > Actinomycetota > Actinomycetes > Micrococcales > Cellulomonadaceae > Cellulomonas > Cellulomonas sp. H30R-01. The sequence goes on from NZ_CP048210.1 coordinate 2,683,248, forward strand.
GCGGCCAGCGTCTGCCGCCAGCCGTCGGCGCGCAGCCCCGCCGACCGCCAGCCGGACGGGCCGGCGACGTGGTGGACCGTGCGGTGCCCGAGTCCCAGCAGGTGCTCGGTCGCGGCGCGGCCGCCACCCGCCTGGTCCGCGTCGACCATGAGCTCGTTGGTGGAGATCCCGTACCGGCCCGACAGGCTGAGGAGCGGCAGGTCACCGACCTGTGCCGCGTCGAGCGTGAAGACCCCGACGGGCTCGTTGACCGCGATGCCGTCGACGCCCTGCTCGACCAGGTCGAGCAGCGAGCCGGTGATGCTCTCCGGGTCCCCCTCGAGCGTGTTGACGACCGACATCGCGTAGCCGGCCTCGCGGATCGCCCGCTCGATGCCGACCATGATCGACGCGGGGCCGAAGTCGGTGGACCCGACGGACAGGACGCCGATCGTCCTGCTGCGGCCGGAGACGAGCTGACGGGCGGCGCGGTTGGGCCGGTAGCCGAGGGTCGCGGCGGCGTGGCGGACGCGGTCGCGGACCTCGGGGCGCACGTGGGGGTCGCCGTTGATGACGCGGCTCACGGTCTTCTGCGAGACACCGGCGGCGCGCGCGACGTCCATCGCGACGACTGCTCGCTCCACGGCCACGACGGTGTCCCTTCGGTCGGCTCTGCCCGATGACTACGTAGTCAAACCATCGGATGACTACGTAGTCAAGAGGCGCGGACCACGGGATTGTGACGATTCAGAAACGGTCGCGCTCCCACGGTCGGCGCCGTGGAGTCGTCAGGGCGTGCGGCGGCGGAGGGTGGACGCGCCCACGACCAGGGCTCCGACGATGAACAGCGCGACGACCCCGACGTCACCGCGGACGTCCGCCCACCCCGACCCCGCCGCGAGCTTCTGCATCGCGTCGAGCGCGTACGTCAGCGGGAACACACGCGAGAGCCACTCGAGCAGCTGCGGCATCTCGTCGCGCGGCATGAGCAGCCCGCACGTGATGATCTGCGGGAAGATCACCGCCGGCATGAGCTGCACCGCCTGGAACTCCGTCCGGGCGAGAGCCGACGCGCCCAGCCCCAGCGCGCAGCCCAGGACCGCGTCCAGCACCGCGACCAGGATCACCAGGCCGATCGGCCCGGCGACGTCCATCCCGCACACTCCCACCGCGAACCCCACCACGACGAGCGCCTGCACCGACGCGAGCACCGCGAACGCGATCGCGTAGCCGACGACGACGTCCGCGCGGCCGATCGGGAGCGTCATGAGCCGCTCGAGCGTGCCCGACGTGCGCTCCCGCAAGGTCGCGACGCTCGTCACCAGGAACATCACCAGCAGCGGGAACAGCCCGACGAGCAGCGGACCGAACTGGTCGAGCACCGGCGTCCCGTCGAACATCCACGCGATCAGGCCGATGAGCAGGCACGGCAGCAGCAGGACCAGCGCGATCGTGCGGTGGTCGTGCCGCAGCTGGGTGAGGACGCGGGTCGCGGTCGCGGCCGTCAGGCGGGGGCTCACGACGCACTCCCGGTGTCCGTACCGGTCGCGCCCGTCGCGCCGGTCGCGTCGGCCCTCCCCGTCCTGCCCGTCGCGCCCGTCGCACCGGGCACACCGGCGGGGCCGGCCGCCGCGTTCGCCGCGTCGACGAGGGCGAGGAACGCGTGCTCCGCGTCGGGCGCTCCCGTCTGCGCGAGCAGCTCGGGCAGGGTCGCGTCCGCGAGGACCCCGCCCTCGCGCATGAGGACCAGCCGGTCGCACCGGACCGCCTCGTCCATCACGTGGCTCGACACGAGCAGGCTCGCGCCCGCGTCGCGGAGCCGGCCGAACAGGTCCCACAGGTCGCGGCGCAGCACGGGGTCGAGGCCGACGGTCGGCTCGTCGAGCACCAGCAGCTCGGGGTGCCCGAGCAGCGCGATCGCGAGGGAGACGCGGGACCGCTCACCGCCGGAGAGCGTGCCGATCGTCTGCTTCGCGCGTGCCGTCAGGTCGACCTCGTCGAGCGCCCGGTCCACCTCGCGCTGGCCGAGCCCGAGGATCGCGGCGGCGTAGCGGAGGTTCTCGGTGACGGTGAGGTCGGAGTACACGCTCGGGGCCTGCGTCACGTAGCCGATGCGCCGCCGCAGCGAGGGAGCGCCGGCGGGCTCGCCGAGGACGAGCACGTCGCCGCCCGCGACCACCTGGGCGCCGACGATCGCGCGCATGAGGGTCGTCTTGCCGCTGCCGCTCGGGCCGAGCAGCCCGACCACCTGCCGCCGCGGGACGGCCAGGTCGAGCGCGTCGATGACGGGCCGACCACCACGGACGACGCGCAGACCGACGACCTCGACCGCCGGGGTGTTATTCCCCATGCGAGGAATTGTGCTCCTCGCAGGTACGGTGGGGCAAGGGCCTACTGGCTCGACTCGACGAGCACCTCGCGGAACCGGTCGACGACGGCTCGCTCCCCCTCGACCGCGAGCGCGTCCAGCGGTCCCCGGCCCCACAGCCAGAGGTCGAGGTCCCACGCGGACCCCGTGAGCGTCGCCGTGCTGCGCGCGTCCTCCGGGGCCACGTCGCGGGCGACCAGCTCACCCGCGTCCAGGTCGTACGTGGTGCCGGTGCGCGGCGACGTCCCCGCGAAACGGCCGAGCGCGACCAGCCACGAGCGGCCGGCGTCGGACGCGACGACGAGCACGCGTCCGTCGTCGGCGGGTGTGAACGTCGCCCACGGCGGGAGGCCGCTCATCATCACGGCGAGCATCTCGTCGACCCCGTCCGCCGCGACCTCGACCTGCGGCGCACCGACCGGGAGCCCCGCGACCTGCTCCGCGTCGACGCGGTGCACGAGCGCCTCGTGCGCCTGCCGACGGAGCGCCCACGCCACGTCGCCCCCGTGCGGCGACCACGACCAGCACCGCTCCGACGGGCCGTGCCCCTCGAACGCGTCGAGCAGCGCCCGGGTCCGTGTGCGCAGGAACGGCACGAGCGCGTCGTCCGGCTCGCGCTCCGGGCCGTCGAAGCCGCCCGGCGGGTCGCCGCCCACGTCCACGACCGCGTCCGGCGCGGCCAGACCGACGACCCTCGACCAGAAGTCCTGCGTCTCGCCCAGGTGGTACGCGAGGTCCGCGGCCGACCAGTCCGGGCACGCGGGGACGCGGGCGTCGGGCGGCGCGGCGGCCAGCGCGTCGGCGGCGCGGGCGGACTCCGCCCGGATCACCTCGGCGAACGGCAGCGTGGCCGGGGACGCGCTCGACGACGTCGTCATGGCGCGACAGTAGCGACCCGCACCGACACCCCGGCCGCCGCAGACGGGACGCGGCGCCCGTCCCCCGAGCCCGGGCGCCGTCCGTGCAGGTGCCGTCGGTGGGCGTTGCTCCTACGGTGAGGCGTGCTCTCCGACCCCGTCCGCCGTCACGGTCCCGCCCTCGCGCTCGCCGCCGTGCTCGGCACCGCAGGGGTCCTCCACCTGCGCCGCCCGGCGATCTTCGCGTCGCTGATCCCCCGCGCGCTCGGCGACCCGCAGCCGTGGGTGCTGGCCAGCGGCGTCGCGGAGCTCGCGTGCGCGGCCGCGCTCGTGCCGCCCGCGACCCGCCGCGCCGGCGGCCTCGCGTCGGCCGCGCTGCTCGTCGGGGTGTTCCCCGGCAACGTCACGATGGCCGTCCGGTCGCACCGCGGCGCCCGGCACTGGTCGCGCCACCCCGTCGTCGCGTGGGGACGGCTCCCGCTCCAGGTGCCCCTCGTCGCGTGGGCGGTCGCCGTCAGTCGTGCAGCGGACCGTCCCACCGGCCGATGACCACCGTCGCTTCGAGGTCGTCGTCGTCGACGACACGGGGGAACAGCCCGGCCGACGACATCGCCGCCGCGGTCGCGGTCGCCTGACGCTCGCTCGTCTCGATCAGCAGGTGGCCGCCCGGACGCAGCCAGCCGGGCGCCGCGGACGCGACCCGTCGCTGCACGTCGAGCCCGTCCGCTCCCCCGTCGAGCGCGACCAGGGCCTCGTGGTCGCGGGCCTCCGGCGGCATGAGGCGCACCTCGTCCGACGGCACGTACGGGGCGTTCGCGGTCAGCACGTCGACCCGACCGCGCAGGTGGTCCGGCAGCGGCGCGTCGAGGTCGCCCAGCAGCGCGACCCCGCCGACCGGGTCGAGGTTGCGGCGCGCGACGGCCACCGCCGCCGCGTCCACGTCGGCCGCGACCAGGACCGCGTCCACCAGGGACGACACCACCGCGAGACCCACGGCACCCGTCCCGCAGCACAGGTCGACCACGACCGCGTCGCGCGCCGGAGCGAGCGCCACCGCCTCGCGCACCAGCAGCTCCGTGCGGCGGCGCGGCACGAACACCGTCGGCGCCACGACCACGCGCAGCCCGCAGAACTCCGCCCAGCCGACGACCTGCTCGAGCGGCTCGCCCGCGACGCGTCGGACCACCATCGCGTCCAGCGCGGCAGGATCGGTCGTGGCGGCGAGCAGGACGCGGGCCTCGTCCTCGGCGAACACGCAGCCGGCGGCGCGCAGCCGCGCGGCCAAGGTCGGGATGTCGGGCAGCACGTGCGGAACCTACGCCCGCGGGCCGGTGGCGTGCGACGCCGATGTCGCGCGCCGCGGCGCCGAGCGTCGCCGCGCACCGGTCGCGGTCACCCGCGGCACGAGCCGCTTCCGTCGGTGCCCCCCGCGGCAGACGCCTCACGCCCGGGCGTCCGGCAGAGGGTCGACGAGGTACCGCTGGAGCGTCGGACCCACGAGGGCGGCGAGACGGTCCGCGGCGAGCGACGCCACCGGTTCCACCCCGAGCACGTGGCGCGTCACGAGCACGCCGACGACGTGCGACGCGACGAGCGAGACCCGCAGCGCCTGGTCGGGCCCGGGCAGGACCCGCGCGACCTGCGAGAACACCTCCCGGCCGACGTAGCCCATGACGAGGTGCGGCGGGACCTCCTCCGAGCCGATCGCCGAGAACACGGCGCGGAACGTGGCCCCGTCATCGGAGTCCCACACGCTCAGCACCGTCCGCAGCAGCCGCTCACCGAGCCCGTCGACGCCGTCCGCGACGAGCCCTGCGGCCGTCCGGCCCGGGTCGACGCCCTGCGGGATCACCCCCGCCGCGAACAGGGATGCCTTGTCGCCGAAGTAGTGCCGGACCAGGCCCGGGTCCACGCCCGCACGGCGCGCGACCGAGCGGACGCTCGCCGCGTCGAACCCCCGCTCGGCGAACTCCGCGCGCGCCGCCGCGACGATCGCCCCGCGCGTGTCCTCCCCGGCGGGACGACGCCCGCGCGGGCGCGGCGACGCGACGGGCACGTCGTCGGGCTCGACGTCAGGGGCGGGCTGCACGAGCCCAGCGTAGGAGCGTCGTGACACGGCGGGCTCGACCGTCGGCGAGTTCCGACGCGACGTCCGCCGGCCGCATCGGGCCTCGCGGCCCTGTCGTGCGCGGGACCGGGCTAGCCGCGCTGAGCGGCGGGAGAGGTCGCGGTCGCGGTCGCGGTCGCCACGAGGGCGTCGCCGGTGAGGCGGTAGCCCGTCCAGTCGTCCATCGGGAACGCGCCGAGCGAGCGGTAGAACGCGATCGACGGCGCGTTCCAGTCGAGCACCGCCCAGTCGACCCGGGCGTACCCGCGCTCGACCGCGATCGCGGCGAGGTTGCGCAGCAGCGCCTGCCCGTAGCCGTGGCCGCGCTGGTCGGCGCGGACGTACAGGTCCTCGAGGTAGATGCCGTGACGGCCGGTCCACGTCGAGAAGCTGAGGAACCAGACGGAGATCCCGACGACCTCGGCGTCCCGCTCGACGACGTGGGCGAACACCGCCGGGTGGTCGCCGAACAGCGCGGTGGTCAGGTCGGCCTCGGTCGTCTCGACGGCGTCCGGCTCGCGCTCGTACTCCGCGAGCTCGCGGATGCAGGCGAGGATGCCGGGCTCGTCACCGGGCCGGGCGGGGCGCAGGACGGCGCCGCCCGAGAGCGTCGTGGTCACGGGCCGTGACGTTACCCGCGCGTCGGCCCCGACCGGTCGGAGGTCCACGGCGGACGCCCATGGGTCGGCCCGCGCAGTGCGGCAGCGCTCGGCCCACGCGTCGCGGCGGCGGGCGGCTGCCGCGTCGGCGCGGGTCGGGGCGCGCCCGTGGGGCGACCGTCGTCCGGCCGCCCCACAGGACTCGCGCTCACCGCGTCGGCGGCGCCTGGCGCTGCGTCGGCACGTGGTCGAGCAGCTGACGACGACCGTGGTCGCGGGTCGACGTCGCGGCCCGACGGAGCGTCAGGCCGACGCCGACCAGCGCGACCACCGCGAGACCGCCCCACCACGGCGAAGCTCCCGTCGCGGCGAGTGCCGACGGCAGCCCGGCAGCCGCGAGCGTCGCCCCGGAGCCCGCCGTGATCGCGGTCGCCGCACCCGTCGCCCCCGTCTCCGCGGACGCCGGCACGGAGCCCGACGCTCGGCCACCCGCCACGACCGGCAGCGTCCCCACCGCGCTGCCGTCCGTGCCCACGGTGCCGCCGCCGGACACCGATCCGTTCGAGCCCGTCGAGCTCGTCGAGCCCGTCGAGCCCGGCACCGTGCCGGGGGTCGTCCCGGCCACGGTCCCGACGGTCGCGTCACCACCGATGCCGGCGGCGACGCCCGCGACGTCGACCGGCAGCGTCACCGGCACGGACACGAGCCCGTCGCCGGACGTCGAGCCCGCCGACCCCGTGCTCGCCGACACGCCGTCGACGGCGGCGTCACCCAGGCCACCGAGCGCGACACCGGACACGGTGATCGGCGCGGTGACGGGAAGGGCGACGGCGGTCTCGTCGGTGCCCTGCGCGTCCGGACGGCTGCCGCCCGTCGACCCTGCGGTCGACGCGGACGAGCCGACCGTGGCGTCACCGAGGACGCCCATGGCCACGCCGGCGACGTCCACCGGCGCGGTGACGGGTGCGGAGACCAGGCCCGCGTCGCCCGGGGTGGGCGGGACTGCCGCCCTGGACGGCGCCGCGGACGCGTGATCCGTCACGGTGGCGTCCCCCAGGACGCCGACCGCGACAGACCGGACGGACACCGGCGCGACCACCGGTACCTCGACGAGCGCGGCGGGCGCGGCAGGCGCCGGTGCCGGGCTGGTGACGGGCGCGGGCGGCGGGTCCGCGGCGGGCGCGGCGGCCACGGACGTCGCGTCCCCGCCGACCGCGACGGCGACTCCGGAGACGTCGACCGGCACGGTGACCGGTGCGTGGACGAGCGTGCCCGTGTCGGGTGCGAGCCCGAGGGGACCGCCCGCGCCGCCCACCTGGAGGTCGACGGACACGGTGGCGGGTGAGGCGGGTGGCTCCGTGGCGTGGGCCAGGCCGGCCCCGGCGACGACGATGCCGCCGCTCACGAGCGCTGTCTGCAGCGCTCGACGGACGAACGTGTGCATGGTGGTGCTCCTCCGTGCTGGATCGGGTGGCCCGTGCGGGCCGTGGACGCGTGCCGCGGCGTGCGCGGCCGGTCCCCCGTCAGGCGGGAGAGCTCGGGACCTCGTCGAGGGGCGGCGTGGCGGCCACGGCGAGCGTGCCGCCGAGGACGCAGCGCCCGGAGCCCGGCTGGTGCGCCGCGGCCACGAGCACCGCGGGCGTGTCACCACCGCGCGCGCCGGACGTGCTGCTGGGCGTCGTCGGGGTGCTGCCCGGTACGTCGGACGGGCCGCGGCCGGCGGGGTCGGACGGCACCGGCGCGCCGGAGGAGGGTGCGGTCGTCGTCGAGACGGTCGACGGACCCGCCGGCACGTCGCCGGCGGAACGCACCGGCACCGCGTGGCGCGCCGCAACGGTCACCGGGCGGGTGGGCTGGGACATCACGAGCGGCTCGGGCGCGGTGGCCGTCGACGCCGGCTGCCCGACCCCGGTGGCCGCGTCGGTGGGCACGACCCCCGGGAGCGCCGCGTCGACGACCGGCCGGAGACGGTCGGCGACGGGATCGAGGATGTCGAGGCCGTCGGTGGCGGGCGCGAGCGCCTCGTCCAGCGGTGCGACGACGTCGGTGAGCGGCCGGAGCGCGGAGGCGAGCGGTCCGACCAGCGGCACCGCCCCGTCGAGGACCGGCGTGACCGCGTCGACGACAGGGCGCAGCGGTGCGACGGCCGCGTCGAGAGCCTCGACCGTCGGTGCGAGGGCGTCGGCGACGGGTGCGGCGACGGACGCCGCAGGGGCCGTGACCTGGGCGCTCACGGGCGCCGCCGGTGCGACGACCGCCGCGAGGCCGGGCTGGACGGCGGGCGCGACGACCTGCTCCACGACCGGCTGCGCGACGGGCGTGACGACCCGCTCGACGAGGGGGTGGGCGACGGGCGTGACGACGTGCTCGGCCACGGCCTGCGCGACGGGTGCGACCGCGCTCTCCACGACGGGCTCGACGACCGGGACCACGACGTCGTCGACCACCGCGGGGAGAACCCCCGCGAGCGCGGTCGGCGTCGCGCCCGCGGCTGCGCCCGCGCTCGCGCGGAGGTCGGTCGGTACCGGCTCGGCGGCGTCGGCGCGCGGCGCGGACAGCACGCTCTGCACCAGGACGAGGAGTGCGAGGCCGACGAGCGCGAGGAGGCCGCGCAGGAGCCACGTGGCTCCTGTGGCCGTCGCACCGCTGCGAGTCGTCGACATCGTCGTCACTCCCCCTGAGCAACTTCTCCGTGCGACCGACCGTACGAAGGCCGGTTGCGCCCGGCAACCGCAGGGCGGTCGGGCACGGGGCACGGGAGCGCGCGCGTGGACGTCGCCGCGGTCGTGGCGTCACCGCAGGTCGGCACGGGCCCGACGGCCGCCGGTCCTCGACGAGACACACCGCGGCGGAGCCGGACGCGTCATCCGTTCGGATCAGCGGGTCGTCCGGCATCGCGTGCGGGACGGTGCGGGGAACTCCCGAGCGGCCCCGCCGCCGTCCCTTCAGCTCAGACCGCGCACTCGCAGACGAGGTTGTACTCGACGACCTCGTCACCCTCGTCCGGCCGCGCCCACGCCTCGGCGTCGGCGCGCGAGGCGAACTTCCGGCCGGCGAGGCGGCCGTTGGCGAGGAGGACGCTGAACTCGATGAGGGTGCGCGGGTCGTCCAGGTCGACCGTCGTCGTCGTGCCGGTTGCCTCGCTCATCGTCCGCCCTTCCTCGTGGCCGTCGCGGACCAGGTCGCGGCGACTCGTCCTGGACAACTCCCGCCTCGGTCCTCGCATTCCGTCATGGCACGTGCGAGGGAGGTGGACCGTCACGGCATTCTGGTCCCGCCTCGGCAATGCTCCCGCGGGGCGTCGACCGAAACGACACGTGCCTGCCACGACGTGCGTGTCCGACGACCAGGACGAGCGGCGTCCCTGCACCTCGGAGCACCAGGCGGAGGTCCGGCCGAGCCCGCGAAGAACGGCGCGGCGGGCGATCGGCGGCGACGTCTCTCCGACGTTCTCACGCGTGCCCGGTCTCGTGGCCGACAGGTTCGGCCGGGACCCAGAAGCACCCTCGACCCGTCGAGAGTCATAGCGTCCGACGCCTTTCGACCGGGTGAGAGAACGCACGTCTCCCCACGTCAGATCGTGCGGTTTGGGGAAAACCCGCTCGAAGAAGGACCCGCTGTGCTATGACGGGGCTCGTCGGTCACACGACCATTGACGCAGCGTCCTCGTATCCACCAGGGTGTCGCCCGCGACGGCCGCACGCGCTGCTCGCCGACTCAGGGGGCTCGCATGCGCAACGGTCGTCCGGCACGCACTCTCACCGTCCTCGTCGCGCTCGGTGCGCTGACGGTGACCGGCGCCCAGGCGGCGCCACCGGAGCCCGAGGCGCCGCCGAGCGACGCCCCTGCCGCGACGTCGGCCGGCCGGTCGACCCTCCCGCCGGGCACCGACGAGGTCGTCGAGGCTCCCGCCGTGGAGGACCTGACGACCGAGATCCCCGTCGACGAGCGCGACGCGACGCTCGGTGGCGACTGGGAGACCTCGACCGACCAGGCGTGGACGCTGTCCGGCGACCCGTCCGGCCTCCACGTCCTCCTCGCCGACGCCTCGGACGGCTACGCCTGGCGGACGGTGGCCACGCTGGCCCAGGCCGGCGTCGAGACGGACCGCTGGATCGGGAACGCGTGTCTCACCGAGTCCGGCGACCGCCTCGTGGTCGCCTACGCCCCCCGCTCGTTCACGAACGAACCGGAGCTCTTCCTCCAGGGGGCCTGGACGGCGGTCGTCGACCTGACGAGCGGCACGGTCACCGACCTGCCCGTGCGCGGCAGCCTCGAGTACTTCACACCGTCCTGCGGGCACGAGGAGGACGCCGTGCTCACGGTGTCGGGCGGCGAGGAGCTCGATGCGACACGGCTGGTCAGCGTCGACGCCGCGACCGCGACGGTCGAGGCACCGGTGGAGGTGGCAGGCCAGGTCACGTCCGCGATCGCGACCGACGCCGGCCTCGTCGCCGCGGTCGGTACCCAGGTCGCACGGATCGACGGCGCCGGGCGCGTCACCCCCCTGACCAGTGCCGGATCCGCGCCGTACGAGATCACCTCGGACTCGGGTGGCGGCGTGGTCTTCCTCGAGCACGACGGCACCACGGCGACCGTCCGGCGGCTCGACGCGACCCGCCTCACCCGGCCCCGGCCGGAGAGGCCGGCAACCGTCCTGGCGACCGGCCCGTTGACCGACGTCGGCGTCACCCGGACCGCGCGCGGTGACGTCCTGCTCACCGGGAAGGCGCGCGCCGCTCGCTCGCTGCCCTCCTCGGTCAAGGTCGCGCCCGTCGCGAAGGACGCGGAGGTGAGCGCCGACGGGCGGGTCGTCGTGGAGGTGACGTCGGACCGCGCGCCGGCCGCCTCCCTCGAGGGCACCGTCGACGCCACCGCGCCCCTGACCACCGTCCAGACGCGCGTGACCGGTCTGGCGAGCGGTCGGACGGCCGTCGTCGACGCGCTGGTCGAGAGCGCCGCGCCGGCGACCGACGCCGAGACCGGCACCGGGCCGGCCGACCGTCGGGACACGTCGTCGTCGGCGTCCCGGAGCGCCGGACGCGCCGCCGTCGACGTCGGCACCGTGGCCGTGACGGCGACGAGCCCCTCGGCCGCCCACGATCCCGTCGACGACGACCGCGGCTGCTCGGTCCCCCGCAACTCCGTGCACAACCAGGCCGTGCAGCCCAAGCCTCGACAGGTCGAGTGGGCCGTGAACCAGGCGGTCAAGGGCGCGCTCACCGTGCAGCGGCCCGCCAACTGGAAGAACCTCGCGATGCCGGCGTACACGCCGCAGGGGATGTTCCCGTCCATCCCTCTCGAGGGCGGCGGCGAGGTCCCCTCGCAGATCATGCTCGGCATCCTCGCCCAGGAGTCCAACCTCTGGCAGGCCAACGGCTACGTGGTCCCGGGCGTCACCGGCAGCCCGCTGATCGGCAACTACTACGGGGTCGACCGCTCGGGCGACCCGTGGGACCCGAACTTCATCAAGGCCGACTGCGGCTACGGCGTCGCGCAGGTGACCGACGGCATGAGGCGCGCCGACACCGGGATGCCGGGCGGACGCACGCTGAACCAGCAGCGCGCCATCGCGCTGGACTTCGCGGCCAACGTCGCCGCGGGCATGCGGATCCTCCAGGAGAAGTGGAACCAGACGCGACGCGCGGGTCTGACCATCAACGACGGCAGCTCGGCACGCATCGAGAACTGGTTCTTCGCCGTCTGGGCGTACAACTCGGGCTTCTACCCCGAGGCCGACAAGTTCACCGACGGGCGCAACGGCGCCTGGGGCGTCGGGTGGGCGAACAACCCCGCCAACCCCAGCTACAAGCCCAACCGCGGCTTCTTCCACGAGCGACCCGCGGACGCGACACGGCCCCAGGAGTGGCCCTACCCCGAGAAGGTCATCGGGTTCGCCGCGTACCCTCCCGCCCTGCTCGAGTCGCCCGAGACGTACGTCGCCGCGTACCGCGCAGCGTGGTGGCCGGGCGAGGGCAACGCGGCCGACCGGAACCGGACGGACGCCAAGCCGCCGACCTTGACGTTCTGCATCAACCGGACCGGCTGCGACCCGGAGCTCGGTTTCAACACCGACGCGAACGGGATCGCCTGGGGGCCGTGCTGGCACAAGAACGCCAGCGGCGCGTACGACGGCCGCTGCTGGTACAACGGCAACGCGACCTGGAAGGTCGACTGCCAGAACACGTGCGGGCGTTCGTTCATCCGGTTCCCGCTCGGCTACGCCTACCAGGAGGACGGCACCGCCTACGCCCCGGCCTGCACGGACGTCGGGCTGCCGGCCGGCGCTCTCGTGATCGACGACGTCCCGAAGACCGACCCGGTCGTCCGGCCGGGGTGCGCGCGGCAGAGCGCGGACGCGGGGACCTTCACGCTGACGTTCAGCACCGGATCGGATCCCGACGAGTACCCGTCGAAGATGGACCTGCACCAGCTGGGTGCGGGGTACGGCGGCCACTTCTGGTTCGGGCACACGCGCCAGCGGGACCTCCGCGGCGGCGAGATGGAGTTCTCGGGGACGTGGCAGCTCGGCTCCGAGCTGCACCAGTGGGCACGCGTGCTCGTGCACATCCCGGACCACGGTGCTCACACACGGCAGGCGACCTACGTGATCGACCCCGGTGCCGGGCCTCGCGTCGCGCGGACGATCCTCCAGCGCACGATGCGCAACGGCTGGGTGTCGCTCGGCGTCTTCGAGATCTCCGGCAAGCCGAGCGTGACCCTGTCCACCGTCACCGACGACGGCGACTACCAGGTCGAGAACGGGCAGACGCTGCCCGCGAAGAACGAGGACATCGCGTTCGACGCCGTCGCGTTCGCACCGCTCCCGGCAAAGCCCCGTGACATCGTCGTCGCGCTCGGTGACTCGTTCTCCTCGGGCGAGGGCAGCGAGATCTACGACGCCGAGACCGACTTCGCACCCACCAACGGCAGGCTCCGCGACGGGTGCCACCGCTCACCCGTCACGTGGTCGCGCCTCGCGACGTTGCCGGGCTCGACGGCACAGGTCGCGCGCCGCGACCTCGACTGGGACCCGACGCTGGACTACCACCTGCTCGCCTGCTCGGGTGCCTTCGCGAGCCACGTCCTGCGCAACCAGAACCCGACGGGGCTGCACGGCGAGCTGCGTCAGCTGGAGCGGAACTTCCTCGACGACAGCACGACGCTCGTCACGCTGTCGATCGGCGGCAACGACGCGCTCTTCATGGACACGTTCCTCACCTGCTTCCAGCCCGGTGAGTGCCACCTGCGCCGCGAGTCGGAGACTGCACCGACGCTCGACACCGTGACGAGGACCAGGATCCAGGACGAGGTCGGCCCCCGGGTGGAGACCGTGCTGCACGAGATCCACGACGCCGCACCCAACGCGCGCATCCTCCTGATGGGGTACCCACCGCTCCTGAACGGGCGATGCGGCACGCTGGAGACGTTGCTCAGCCCGGACGAGGCGGCATGGCTGGACGGCCTCGCCCCGGTTCTCGCGGCCCGCATGGCGCAGGCGACGGCACAGGTCAACGCGACCGAAGGCACGGACTTCGTCACCTTCGTGGATCCGGAGCCCTACTTCAGGGGGACCGGGGTGTGCGGCAGCCCGTCGTTCATCAATCCGCCCATGGTGCGGACGTCGGTACCGTCCGAGCTGATCTTCAGCGCGAGCCAGAGCCTGCACCCGAACCTCGACGGGTACGGCGCGTACGCCCGCGCGATGACCGACGCCCTGGCGGCGCTGCCGAGGTGAGCGCCGGGCCGGCGGCACGCCGGGGCACCGGATCCGCGACCGGACGAGTGAGGGAGGCCCTGTGGAGCAGGTGAGACGACGGCCGGCGGCTGTGATCGTGCTCGTCCTCGTCGTCCTCGGGCTCGGAGTCGGCGCGGCGGTGCTGGCCGCACGCGTCGCCCTGTCGCCCGTCGATCGGGTCACCCTCGAGGATCAGGCGGCGGCGGCGGCGCAGCAGAACGCGGTCGAGCGCCGCGACGAGTGGCGCGAGGCGCTCGCGGAGGGCCGGCACGACTCGGACCAGGCGTTCGAGTCGGCCGCCGAGGCGTTCGTCGATCGCGAGCGGGGGGACGTCGTCATCGAGTCGGGGGACGGCCGGCTGACCTGGCGGACGTACGTGCTCGGGGACGCGCACAACGACGCGGGCGGTTTCCTCGCGCGGTCACGCTCGGCCGTGCTGTGCTTCGACGCGACCGCCGACCGGGACGTCGAGGGTCTCGTCGTCCTCGCGGACGCCGAGTGCCCGCCGGACGTCGAGGCGCTCGGCGACGTCGACGTCGACCTGGCCCCCTGAACGACGGCGAGGGTCGGCGCGTGGTGCGGAACCACGGGCCGACCCTCGCCGGGCAGCAGGGTCAGAGGCCCTGGGCGAGCCGCCAGTAGGCCTGGTTCCAGCGGACCTGCTCGCGGAAGCCACGGCGGGTCGTGGACTCGTCGATGACGAGCAGCTCGGTGCGGGCGATCTCGGCGAAGTCCTCGAACACCTCGATGCCGACGGCCGTGGACAGCACGGTGTGGTGCGCGCCGCCCGCGGTGAGCCACGCCTCGGCGGAGGTGCGGAAGTCGGGGCGGGGCTGCCAGACGGCGCGGGCCACCGGCAGGTTCGGGAGCGCGGCGGTCGGCGGCACGATGTCGACGACGTTCGCGGTGAGGCGGAACCGGTCGCGCATGTCGGCGAGCGAGACGACGACGCCGACGCCCGGGTCGGTGTCGAACACCAGGCGGACGGGGTCCTCCTTGCCGCCGATGCCGAGCGGGTGGATCTCGAGCGTCGGCTTCGACGTAGTGAGCGTCGGGCAGATCTCGAGCATGTGGGCGCCGAGGATGCGCTCGTCGCCGGGCGTGAGGTCGTAGGTGTAGTCCTCCATGAGGGAGGCGCCACCGGGCAGGCCCTGCCCCATGACCTTGGCCGCGCGGACGAGCACGGCGGTCTTCCAGTCGCCCTCGGCGCCGAAGCCGTAGCCGTCGGCCATGAGGCGCTGGACCGCGAGGCCGGGCAGCTGGCGCAGCGCGCCGAGGTCCTCGAAGTTCGTCGTGAACGCCTTCGCGCCGACGGACTCGAGGAACGTGCGCAGCGCGATCTCCTGGCGCGCGCCGTAGCGCAGCGACTCGTGCTGGTCGCCGCCACGACGCAGCGACGGGACGACGTCGTACAGGTCCTCGTACTCGGCGACGAGCGCGTCGACCGCGGCGTCGTCGACGGCCTCGACCGCGGCGACCAGGTCGTTCACGCCCCACGTGTTGACGGAGACGCCGAACCGCAGCTCGGCCTCGGTCTTGTCGCCCTCGGTGACGGCGACGTTGCGCATGTTGTCGCCGAAGCGGACGAGGCGGAGCTCGTGCGTCGCGGCCCAGCCGGCGGCGGCACGCACCCACGTGCCGATCGACGCGCGGACGGCGGGGTTCGACGCGTGCCCGACGACGGTCTTGCGCGCGGTGCCGAGGCGCGTCGCCATGTACCCGAACTCACGGTCGCCGTGGGCGGCCTGGTTGAGGTTCATGAAGTCCATGTCGATGGTGTCCCACGGCAGCTCCACGTCGGCCTGCGTGTGCAGGTGCAGGAGCGGCTTGCGCAGCGCGTCGAGGCCGGCGATCCACATCTTCGCCGGGGAGAACGTGTGCATCCAGACGACGACGCCGAGCACGTTGTCGTCGGCGTTCGCGTCGAGCGCTGCGCGGCGGATCGCGGCCGAGTCCTTGAGGACGGGCTTCCAGACGACCGTCGCCGGGACCTCGTCGGAGTCCTGCAGCAGGCGCGCGACCTCCTGCGACTGCTCCGCGACCTGGCGCAGCGTCTCCTCGCCGTACAGGTCCTGGCTGCCGGTGAGGAACCAGATCTCGCGGTCGGCGTACGGCTTGGTCATCGGGCGTTCTCCTGCTCGGTGTCGGTGGTGGTGCCGGCGGCGGGGGCGGCGGTGCCCTGGCCGTAGACGTTCTGGTAGCGGTCGTACAGCGAGTCGACGTGCTCCTGCGCGATGGGCAGCGGCTCGCCGAGCTGGCGGGAGATGTGCACGGTGCGCGCGACCTCCTCGACCATGACCGCGGCCTTGACGGCGGCCTTCGCGTCGCGGCCGATGGTGAAGGGCCCGTGGTTGCGCATGAGGACCGCGGGGCTGCGGGACTCGCGCAGGGTCTCGACGATGCCGCGGCCGATGGAGTCGTCGCCGATGAGCGCGAACGGCCCGATCGGGATGTCGCCGCCGAACTCGTCGGCCATCATCGTGAGCACGCACGGCACGGGCTCGGCGCGCGCGGCCCACGCCGTCGCGTACGTGGAGTGCGTGTGCACGACGCCGCCGACCTCGCTCATGTGCGTGTAGACGTACGCGTGCGCCGCGGTGTCGGACGACGGGGCGCGCGTGCCGTCGACGAGGTTCCCGTCGAGGTCGCAGACGACCATCGACTCGGGCGTGAGCTCGTCGTACGTCACGCCCGACGGCTTGATGACGAACAGGTCCCGCGCGCCCGAGCCTGCCGGGTCGACGACGACGCGCTGCGAGACGTTGCCCGCGGTCCAGACGACCAGCCCCCAGCGCGGCAGCTCGGCGTGCAGGCGCGCGACGACCTCGCGCGTGGTGGCGACGGCGGCGCGCACGTCGTCGGGGTAGGCGTCCAGGGGTGTCGTCATGCGGGTCTCGCTCCGTGTCTCGTCGTCGTGCGTCGTGCAGGTGGCGTCGGTGCGCCGGGCGGTGCGGGCGGGTGCGGGCGGCAGCGTCAGACGGCGCTCGCCGCCGCCTGCGCGATCACCAGGCCGGCCGTGTAGCGCTCGAGGTAGGCGGTGAACCCGCGCACGTCGTCGGCGTCGGGCTCGACGACGTCGACCTTCGCGTCGGCGAAGATCCGCGTGCTCAGGTACGCGCCGAGGTCGAGCTCGTCGGACACGTCGAGGTACGACGCGAGCACCGCGATGCCCCACGCCCCACCCTCGCTCGCGGTGTCCCCGACCGCGACCGGCGCGTCGACCGCCGCGGCGAGCAGCCGCTGCGCGACGCCCGCGGTGCGGAACAGGCCGCCGTGCGCGAACAGCGCGTCGACCTCGACGCCCTCCTCGGCCAGCAGCCGCATGCCGAGGCTGAGCGTGCCGAACGCGCCGTAGACCTGCGTGCGCGCGACGTTGGCGAGCGTGAGGCGGCTGTCGGGCGTGCGGACGACGAGCGGACGGCCCTCCGCGAGACCCGCGATCGGCTCGCCGGACAGGAAGTTGTACGCGAGCAGGCCGCCGCCGTCGGCGTCGCCGTCGAGCGCCGCGCGCAGGAACGTGCCGAAGACCGCGTCGGCGTCGGTGTCGTGGCCGGACGCGGCCGCGAACTGGCGGAACACCTCCGCCCACGCGCCGAGCTCGCTGGCGCCGTTGTTGCAGTGCACCATCGCGACGAGGTCGCCCGCGGGCGTCGTCACGAGGTCGATCTCGGTGTGCACGCGCTCGAGCGCCTTCTCCAGCACGATCATCGCGAAGATGCTGGTCCCGACGCTGACGTTGCCGGTGCGCGGCGCGACCGCGTTGGTCGCGACCATGCCGGTGCCGGCGTCGCCCTCGGGCGGGCACAGGGCCGTGCCGGCCCGCAGCGTGCCGGACGGGTCGAGCAGCGCGGCCCCCTCGTCGGTGAGCCGGCCCGCCTCCTGACCGGCGACCAGGACCTCGGGGAGGACGTCGGCGAGCCGCAGTCCCGGCTGCCGCTCGGCGACGAGGTCGTCGAACTGCGCGAGCATGCGCGCGTCGTAGTCGCGCGTCGCGGGGTCGATCGGGAAGACGCCCGACGCGTCGCCGACACCGAGGACCTTGCTGCCGGTCAGCTTCCAGTGCACGTAGCCGGCGAGCGTCGTGACGAACGCGACCTGCGGGACGTGCGGCTCCTCGTCGAGCACGGCCTGGTAGAGGTGCGCGATCGACCAGCGCAGCGGGATGTTGTGCCCGAACAGGCCCGTGAGCTCGGTGGCCGCGGCCTCCGTCGACGTGTTGCGCCACGTGCGGAACGGCACGAGCAGCTCGCCGTCGGCGTCGAACGCGAGGTAGCCGTGCATCATCGCGGAGACTCCGAGCGCGCGCAGCGCCGTGGGCCGCACGCCGTGCTGCTCCTCGGCGTCCGCGAGCAGCGCGGCGACGGACTCCTGCAGCCCCGTCCAGACGGCGTCGAGCGAGTACGTCCACACACGGTCGACGAACTGGTTCTCCCACGCGTGGCTGCCGGTGGCCAGGACCGTGCCGTCGGCGGCGACGAGGCACGCCTTGATGCGCGTGGAACCGAGCTCGATGCCGAGGGTCGTCTCGCCTGCGCTGATCGCGTCTCGTGCCTGGGCGGTGTCGACCATCGTCGCGGCTCCTTCGTCGCTGGTGGCGGGTGCCGGCCACGTGCCGGGCACCCCTCGCTCGTGCACCGTCAGATCGCGGTGCGTGAGCCAATGTTAGCGCTCACATCGGGTGGACGGTCCAGCCCGGAGGTCCCACGCCGCGCTCGGCGCGCGGTGTCCTGCGCGGTCCGACGCACGGCGTCGTGCGCGGTCCGACGGCGCTGCCGAGGCGCGCGCGTCCCGTCACGCACGGGCACCGCTGCTCACCCGCACCACGAGCTCCGCCGGGATCAGCCGGTGGCCCGGGTCGCCGCCCGACATCGCCGTCTCGAGCGTGTCGATCGCCAGCAGCCCGAGCGCCGAGAAGTCCTGCCGGACCGTCGTCAGCGGCGGGACGTAGTGCGCCGAGCCGACCTCGTCGTCGAAGCCCACCAGCGCCACGTCGTCCGGGACACGGACCCCGGCCTCCCAGAACGCGTGCAGCAGGCCGAGCGCGAGCTGGTCGTTCGCCGCGAACACCGCGTCGGGCAGCCCCTCACGCACGAGGCGGCGTCCCACGTCGTACCCGTCGGACGCACCCCAGCCGACGACCACCGGCTCGTCGACCGGCACGCCCGCGGCCGCGCACTCCGCACGCCAGCCGACCAGCCGGTCCTGCGCGTCGAACCAGTCCTGCGGACCCGCCACGTGCAGCACGCGCGACCGACCCGCCTCGAGCAGGTGCGCCGTCGCGAGCCGCGCACCCTGCTGCTGGTCGACACCCACGGCGTGCAGGTGCGGCTCCGACGGCACGTCCGCCGCCGACGACACCACGACCACCGGCACCGGGGAGTCGAGCGCCGCGAGCACGTCGACCGCCTGCACCGTCGGCGCGATGATCGCCACACCGTCCACGCCCTGCCCCAGGAAGTGCTCGAACGCCCGGTGCATCGCGTCACCGTCGAACTGCCGCAGCGTGGCGACCGACACGAACCAGCCCGCGACGCGCGCCGCCTCCTCGACCCCGACCAGCGTGCTCGTCGGCCCGTAGAGCGCGGTCGCGGGCGTCACGACCCCGACCGTGCCCGTCCGCCGCGTGACCAGCGCCCGGGCCGCGCTGTTGCGGCGGTAGCCGAGCTCCGCGATCGCCGCGAGCACGCGGTCACGCGTCTCCGGGCGCACCGACGGGTGGTCGTTGAGGACGCGCGACACCGTCTGGTGCGACACGCCCGCGCGCGCCGCGACGTCGCTCATCGCCGGTGGGCGGCCCGTCGTCCCGTTGCGCGCAGCGGCCGGGCGCCCCGTCGCCCCGTCCGTCCCGATCTCGGCCACGCCGCCTCGACTTCCCGTGCTCGTCCGGGGTCCGTCCCCGTCCGCCGTCCGCCGCCTCGCGACGTCCGTCCCGCCAGTCCTACCGCCTCACCGGCTCCCGGGAGGCCCGATCGCGCCGACCCGTGCCGTCGCGCCCGTGTTTCGATAGCCCACGAGCGCCTCGCTCGCCCCCGCGCGCCGTCGAGAGGCTGGTCCCGTGCCGCGCGGCCGACGCGGCGCCCGGCCGAGCGGTGGTCGCGTCACCGACTCGTTTCGACGCTCCTGACGCCCGTGCGCACGCCCCCGTCGACCGCGCGCGGGACGGCGCGCGTCAGCCCGCGTACTGCGCGCCGAGCTCCCGCGACCGCTCCGCAGCCGCCCGCGCCGCCGCGACGACACCCGCCCGGACGCCGTGCGCGTCGAGCTCCGCGACCGCCGCGACCGTCGTCCCACCCGGCGACGACACGCGCTCACGCAGCACCACCGGGTGGTCCCCCGACTGCGCCGCGAGCGCCGCCGCACCCTCGACCGTCGCGACCGCGAGGCGCGTCGCCAGGTCGCGCGTGAGCCCGAGCAGCACCCCCGCCTCGGCCATCGCGTCGACCAGGTAGAACGCGTACGCCGGGCCCGAGCCCGAGATCGCGGTCACCGCGTCGAGGTCCTTCTCCGCGACGCGCACGACCAGGCCGGTCGCGGCGAGCAGCTTCTCGACCAGCACCAGGTGCCCCTCGGTCGCGTGGGCGCCACCCGCGATCGCGCTCGCCCCCTTGCCGACGACCGCCGGGGTGTTCGGCATGACGCGGACCACCGGCGTGCCGGCCGGCAGTCGCTGCTCGTAGAACGCGATCGGCAGACCCGCCGCGACCGACACCACGAGCGCCCCGCCCCGCAGCGCCGACGCGATCTCGTCCAGCACGGACCCGACGACGTTCGGCTTCACCGCGACCAGCACGACGTCCGCGCGCGCCGCCGCGTCCGCGTTCGACGCCCCGGTCCGGACCGCGTACCGGCCGGCGAGCTCGTCCGCGCGGGCTGCCGCATGCTCCGTCACCTCGACCTGCTCGGGCGTCCAGCCTGCGGTGAGCAGCGCGCCGAGGAGCGCCTCCCCCATCACGCCGCCGCCCAGGACCGCCACCTGCGGGGTGCCGCCCGCTGTGTCCGTCATCGTCGTCCTCCCTCACGCGCCCGGTCGGGCGACGTCGCGAGCCTACCGACGCGCGCGGCGCACCCTCGTCGCCGCCCGACCGCGCGGTGCCGCCGCGAGCTCGTGACGTCGCGGCGAGGTCGTGAGGTGCGACTCACGACCTCGCCAGGACGTCACGACCTGGACGGGGTGGTGGCGGCGGAGCGACGAGCTCGGCGGCGACGTGGGCGGCGGGCTGTGCGTGGAGGGGGCTGTCAGCCGGCGGTGCGGGTCGACGGGGGGCCGCCCTCGAGGTCGACGGGCGGGCCGCCCTGGATGACGACCGGGCCGCGCTGGTCGTCGCCGAGGCCCGACAGGCCGGTCGACGTGCTGCCCGACGCACCCTCGACGGGCTGGTCGAGGTCGGCGAGGACGACCTCGTCACCCTCCGACAGGCCGGACACGATCTCGGTGCGCTCCGCGCCGACAGCGCCGACCACGACGTCGACCGTGCTCGGCGAGTCGCCGTCGAGGACCTGCACCGTCGTCGCGCCGTCCGCCGTGCGGACCGCGGAGGTCGGGACGGTCAGCACGTCGTCGACGCCCGCGACCTGCACGACGACCTGCGCCGACGCGCCGTCGAACAGGCGCTCCTGCGTCGCGTCGAGCGCGATCTCGACCGTGTAGGACGGCTCCGACGTCGACGACACGTCCAGGACCCCGATGCTGCTCACGGTCCCCGGGAGGCTCACGTCGGTGCTCGGCGTCGTCACCGTGGCGGCCTGGCCGACGGCGACGAGGTCGACGTCCGCGAGGCCGACCGTCGTCGTCACCGTGTGGCCGTCGCCGCCGAGGACCGTCACGACCGCCGTCGACGACGACGCGCCGACCGGGTCGCCCGGCGCGAGGGAGACCGCCGCGACCGTGCCCGCGATCGGGCTGGTCAGCGTGCCGAACGGCAGCGCCGCCCGCGCCAGGGCGACCTCCGCCTCGGCGGCCGCGACCGCCGCCTGGTCGGCGAGGATCGTCGCCGCCGAGGCGACGCCGCCGCCGGTCGTGTCGGAGCCGTCGGGGCGGGTGTCCGAGGTGGCCGAAGGGGCGGTGCCCGTCGCCCCCGTCGCGCCCGTCGTCCCCGTCGTCCCTGTCGCGCCCGTCGTGGCCGTCGTGCCGGTCGTGCCGGTCGTGCCGTCGACCGGGCCGCCCGTGGTCGGGCCCGCGCCCGTCGGCTCGCCCGTCGCGCCCTCCGCCGCGAGCGCCTGCGTCACGGCCTCCCGCAGCCGGCCGACGGCCTCGTCGAGCGTCGTCGCGAGCGCCGTCAGCGCCTGCTGGGCGGCGTCGGTCGCCTCCTGCGCGTCGAGCGTCCCGGAGATCGCGTCCTCGCAGTCGGCGAGCGCGTCCGCGACGGCGGGGTCCGCGCCGTCCGCGCCGTCCGCGCCGTCCTCGTCGTCGGCGGTGACGTCCGTCGTCGAACCCGGCGCGACCTGCTCGCCGGTCGCGTCGCCGGTGGGGTCGGTCGACGGCCCGGACGGCGTCGACGGCGTGGGCTGCGGCTCCCCGTCGTCCGCGACGAGCTCGAGGAACGCGGCGCACGCCGTCCGTGCCGCCTCGACGCTCCCGCTGCTCGCGGCGAGCGCGTCGTGCGCGGCGGCGGCCTGCGCGAGCAGGTCCTCCTGCGCGGCGCGCACCGCGGCGACGGCGGCCTGCACCGCCGCGTCGGCGGAGCCGTCCGAGCCGCCGGGGCCGGTCGCGGGCGAGTCGTCCGCCGGGTCCTCCGACGGGGAGGGCGTGGTCGTCGCCGTGGGTCCGGTCGAGCCGGACGGGGTGTCGGCCGCGTCGGGCTCGTCGGTCGAGGCGGACGACGTCTGCGACGCCAGGTCCGTGTCGAGCTGGTCCTGCGCGTCGGCGAGCGCCGCCTCGGCGTCGTCGACCGCGTCCTGCAGCGAGGCCGCGTCGAGCGTGGCGAGCGTCTCGCCGGCGGTGACCTGCTCCCCGACGGCGACGTCGACCGTCGCGACGGTGCCCGCGACGGAGAACGACGCGTCGCGCCGGGTGGCCGAGGCGACGGAGCCGACCGCGTCGACGGACTGCTCGACGGACGCGGTCCCGGCCGTCGCGGTGCGGTACCGCCCGCTGCCGTCGCCGCCCAGCGCGAGGGCCACTCCCCCGCCGACGCCGCAGAGCACGACGGCCCCGGCGGTGGCGAGCGCGACGGTGCGGCGCCGGGCGCGACGACGGGCCGACCGTGCGGTCGACGGGTGCGGCGCGGCGTCGGCACGGGGCACGGCGTCGGCACCGGGGACGGTGGCGTCGCCGGCCGGCCGGGTGGCGTCACGCATCGGTGCCCTCCTCGTCCTGGGCGACCCCGCCCGGCATGCCGCCGGGGCCGCCGCGCATCACCATGCCGCCGAGGGCCGACGTGCAGCCGTCGTCGGTGGGGTCGCTGACCTGCACGGACGTCGCCGCGACCTTGCCGCTGTCGTCGGCCTCGCCCCGGACCGCGGCGCAGCGACCGACCGTGAGCGCCGACGCGTCGGCGTCCACGGTGCGGATGTACGTCGTGGCGTCGGAGACGACGACCTGCCGGTCGACGGGCTCGTCGGACGAGCCGTCGTCGTCGGACTCCCCCGGCCCAGACGTGACGGACACGGTCAGCGTCGTGCCCGAGACGCCCGTGACCTGCCCGCTCACGACGCCGCCGAAGGCCCGCGTCATCGGGGCACCCGAGGGCAGGTCGGTCGGCGCACCGTCGGGGCGCTCGTCGTCGTCGCCCCACGGGGCTCCGGACGGGAGTTCGGTCGGCAGGTCCGTGGGCGCGCCGCCGGGCAGGCCACCGCCACCACCCCCGGGTCCCCCGAACCCGCCGACGCCCGTGCACGTGCCGTCGTCGGCGGCCGCGGTGATCGTGACCGTCGTGGCGTCCAGCGGCGTGTCCGACGTGTCGTCCGAGGCCGTGGTGTCACCGGTCGGGGTCGCGACCGCGACGACGCACGACCCGACGGCCACGTCGGCGAGCGTGCCGGCGACGGTCTGCGTGAAGGTGGTCGTGTCGGACCAGGTCACGGCCGTCTGCTCGTCCGTGGCCCGCACCTGCACGAGAGCGGTGTCGACGGAGACGATCTCGCCGACCACGCGGCCCGGCTCGTCGACGCGCTGCGTCTGCGGCCCGGCGCCTCCACCGTCCGCCGGCGCGCTCGCGGTCGGGTCGGCGCCCGCGTCACCGGCCGCACCGGAGCAGGCGGCGAGGAGGAGGACGAGCCCGACGGCCGGCAGCGCGAACGCGGTCCGGCGACGGGCGGTCGCGGGGTGGTCGGGACGCGCGACCCGGCCGGGTGCGGGACGGTCGCAGTGGTCGAGCACGGTGCGGGTCATGGCGAGGGCTCCTTCGGCGGCGCGGACGGCGGTTCGGACGGCGTGCCGGGTCGTGGGTGTGACGGCGGGTGGGCGGGGGCGGCCGGGCACGGTCACTCCGCGCGCAGCGCGTCGATGGGGGCGAGCCGCGCGGCGCGCGTCGCGGGGTAGACGCCGAACACGAGCCCGATGGCGAGCGCGACGACGATCGACCCGGCGACGGCGGCGCCGGACACGACGACGGACGCGTCGAGCAGCCCGGGCAGGACGCGCGCACCGACGATGCCGAGCACGGCACCGAGCACGCCGCCGCCGAGCCCGAGGACCCCGGCCTCGACGAGGAACTGCCGCCGGATCGCCCACGGCGGCGCCCCGAGGGCCTTGCGGAGGCCGATCTCACGGGTCCGTTCGGTGACGGACACGAGCATGATGTTCATGACGCCGATACCGCCGACCAGCAGCGAGAGCGCGGCGATGCCGGTGAGCAGGACGGTGAGCGTCCGGTAGACCGCGGTCGCGGTCGAGACGAGCGCGTCCTGGCTGTCGATCGTGAAGTCGGCGGAGTCCGCGTCGCTGATCCCGTGCAGCGCGAGCAGCGTCTGCTGCGCCTCCTGGTAGGCGGCCCCGAGCGCGTCGGACGACTCCGCCTGCAGGTAGATCGTCGAGACGGCGTTGCGGTCCGTGCCGCCGAACAGGGTGTCGGCCGCGGTCGACATCGGCACGACCGCGACGTCGTCGAGGTCGCTGTCCCCGCTCGCCCCGGCGGCCGCCAGGACCCCCACGACCTGCAGGTCCGTCCCGTCCACGGTCACGGTCTGCCCGACGACGCGTGTCGTGCCGAACAGC
The DNA here is from genome assembly GCF_010119915.1 of Cellulomonas sp. H30R-01. NCBI lineage: Bacteria > Bacillati > Actinomycetota > Actinomycetes > Micrococcales > Cellulomonadaceae > Cellulomonas > Cellulomonas sp. H30R-01. Next base: position 2,708,051 of record NZ_CP048210.1, read on the forward strand.
TCGGTCGCGGTCTCGGGGCCGAGCACGACGACGGCGGCGCCGGACTCCTCGTCGTCGGCGGTGAAGAACGCGCCCGACGCGACCTCGCGGCCGCGCACGTCCAGCCACGACGTCGTCGTGCCGACGACCTGCGTGGTCCAGTTGGTGTCGCCGGCCTCGACCGACGCGCCGGACGACTTCTCGGCGGCGACGCCCGCGACGTCCGGTGCGTTCACGTCGGACGAGAGCGCCTCGGCGTCGGCCCGGGTCAGGGTCGTGCCGGTGCCGAACCCGCCGCGCATGCCCGAGGAGTCGGTCGACGACCCGGGCCGGACGATGAGCAGGTTGCTGCCGAGCGCGCTGATCTGGTCGGACACGTCCTTCTGGGTGCCGAGCCCGAGCCCGACGGTGAGGATGACGGCGGCGATCCCGATGAGGATGCCGAGCACCGTGAGGGTCGACCGCATGACGTGCGTGCGGATCGCGGACCAGCCGGTGCGCAGGGTCTCGGTCCAGGTCACCGCGCACCCCCGGCGTCGGTGCGGACCAGCCCGTCGAGGACGCGCACGACCCGTCCGGCGCGCTGCGCGACCTCCTCCTCGTGCGTGATGAGGACGATCGTGCGGCCCTGCGCGTGCAGCGCGTCGAACAGCGCGAGCACGTCACGCGTCGAGGCGGAGTCCAGGTTGCCCGTGGGCTCGTCGGCGAGCAGCAGGTCAGGCTCTCCGACGAGGGCCCGGGCGACGGCGACGCGCTGCTGCTGGCCGCCGGACAGCTCGCCCGGGCGGTTGTCGAGCCGGTCGCCGAGCCCCACCCGTCGCATCGCCGCGACGGCACGGTCACGCCGCACGGCCGCCGCGACCTGCCCGTAGACGAGCGGCAGCTCGACGTTGCGCCAGGCGGACAGCGACGGCAGGAGGTGGAACTGCTGGAACACGAACCCGATGCGCCGGTTGCGGATGTCCGCGAGGTCGACCTCGTCGAGGTCACCCACGTCCTCCCCGGCGAGCCGGTACGTGCCCGCGGTCGCGACGTCGAGGCAGCCGAGGATGTGCATGAGGGTCGACTTCCCGGACCCGGACGGCCCCATGATCGCGACGAACTCGCCCGCGTCGATGCGCAGGTCGACGCCCCGCAGCGCCTCGAACTCGACCGTGCCGGTGCGGTACGTCTTGCGGACGCCCGTGAGCTCGATGACCGGCGCCGGCGTGTCCGCACCCGCGGTCCTGGGCGCCGTCAGCGTCCTGGGCTCAGCCATTGCCGCCGCCCTGCATCGGTCCGCCCTGGAACGTGCCGCCGCCGGGTGCGACGCCGCCCGGGCCACCCTGGAAGACCATGTCGCCCTCGCCGGGCACCGGGAACGACTGCTGACCGCCGCCGTCCTGCGTCGCGCGGGGCGTGAACACCGCGAGGACCACGGAGTCGCCCTCGGTCAGGCCGTCGGTGATCTCGGTGAGGTCGTCGGCGGTCTCGCCGGTCGTCACGGGGGTCTCGACCTGCGTCCCGTCGGCCTCGACCTTGGTCACGACGGTCTGCCCGTCGACGGTCGACACCGCCATGCTCGGGACCGTCAGGACGTCGGTGCGACGCTCGTAGACGACGCTGACGTCCGCGGAGACGCCGTCGTGCAGCCCTTCCTGGTCGCCCGTGACGGCGATCGTCACCGGGTAGGACGGGACGCCGTCCTCGCTCGTCGACAGCAGCCCCACGGACGCGACCGTGCCGAACACCGTGCCGTCGGCGCCGTCGACGGTGAGCTCGGCCTGGTCGCCGACCTCGACGAGCGCGACGTCCGCGTCGGAGACCCCGACCTCGACCTGCCACGCGTCGGTGCCGACGATGGTGAACTGCGCGGTCGACGTGGTGTCGCCGCCCTGCGGGCTCGTCGCACCGGAGTCGCCGCTCCCGGTGACCGCGTCCCCGACCTCGAGGTCCACCGCGGTGAGCAGGCCGGCGACCGGCGCGACGAGCGTCGCGTCCGCGAGCGCCGCCTGGGCGTCGTCGACCTGCGCCCGCGCGACCTCGACCTGCGCCTGCGCGGACGCGATCTGCGCGTCGGAGGTCGACGTGCCGTCGTCGGCGTCCTGCGCGTCGTCGAGCCGGGCCTGCGCGGTCGCGAGCGTGGCCTTCGCGGCGAGCAGGTCGGCGTCGAGGCGCAGCGTGTCGACGGTCGCGAGCGTCTGCCCCGCGGTGACCGTCTGGCCCTGCGTGACGGCGACCGAGGTGACGGTCCCGCTGACCGCGAAGGACACGTCCTCCTGCACGGCCGGCGTCAGGGTGCCGGTCCCGTCGACGGTCTTCTCCATCGTCGTGAGGCTCGCGGTGACGGTGCGGGTCACGGGTTCCTCGGCGGCGGCGCTGCTCGGGTCGCGGAGCGTGAACCACCAGGTGCCGGTGGCGAGCGCTGCGACCGCGAGCGCGACGACGAGCCCCCGGACCCACCGACGGGTCCTCCTCCAGGCGCTCAGCATGCGGGTGTCCTTCGTGTGTCGGGGTGGGCGCTGGCGACGCTAGGGACGCGCCCTGGCGTGGACCTGTCGCGAGGCTGTGCACGACCTGTGCACCCCGGCGGCGGCCGCTCCCGTCCGGCGACCGGCGTTCGCAGGCGAGGGCCGGAGCGGGCGCTGCCGGCGTGGACGGCGGCGAATCGCTTAGGTGGCCTGGGTCCGGCGTCGTCCGCCCTAGGCCGTTCCGACTAAGTTTGGTAACTTGACGAAGTCTGTCCGCGCCCGTCCGGTTCGCGACGGCCGTGACCCCTGGAGGGTCGAGCACCGGTGCTCGACCCGACCGTCACCTGGAGGTTCAATGACGAACCGCAGCCTGCCGCGCCGCGCGCGCGGACGGTCGGCGGCCCGCACCCTGGCCGCCACGGCCGCGGCGCTCGCCGTGGCCGGGCTGTCCGCGCTCCCCGCCCAGTCAGCCCCGTCCGTGCCGTCGGCGGCCGCCGACTCGACTGTCACCATCGTCGACACGGGTGCGACCGCCGAGACCCGGTCCCTGTTCTCCTACCTCGACGACGTGCGCGGCGACGGCATCCTGTTCGGCCACCAGCACACGACGTCGTTCGGCCTCACCCCGGGCGTCGGCGACGGCACCACGTCGGACGTCGAGAACGTCACGGGCGACTTCCCCGCCGTCTTCGGCTGGGACACCCTCATCATCGAGGGCAAGGAGCGGCCCGGCGTCGCGGAGAACACGCGCGACCAGAACATCGCGGTCATGGCCGACTACATCGCCAAGGCCGACGCGCTCGGCGGCATCAACACCGTCAGCGCGCACGTCGAGAACTTCGTGACGGGCGGCTCGTTCTACGACACCTCGGGCGACACGCTGCGGGCCGTCCTGCCCGGCGGCTCGCACCACGCCGACCTCGTCGCCTACCTCGACGACATCGCCGAGCTCGCCGACGCCTCGCGCGACGCGGACGGGAACCTCATCCCGATCATCTTCCGGCCGTGGCACGAGAACGCGGGCTCGTGGTTCTGGTGGGGCGCCGCGTTCGGCTCGCCGGGCGAGTACCAGGAGCTCTACCGGTTCACCGTCGAGTACCTGCGCGACGTCAAGGGCGTGAGCAACTTCCTCTACGCGTGGGGCCCCGGCGGCGGGTTCGGCGGCAACCGGGACGTCTACCTGCGCACCTACCCCGGCGACGCGTTCGTCGACGTCCTCGGGCTCGACACGTACGACAACACGGCGTCCGACGCGTTCCTCACGGGCCTCGTCGCCGACCTGCGGATGATCGCCGAGATCGCCGACGAGAAGGGCAAGATCTCCGCGTTCACCGAGTTCGGCGTGACCGGCGGCGTCGGCACCAGCGGTTCGTCGCCCGCGCAGTGGTTCACCAAGGTGCTCGCGGCGATCAAGGCCGACCCCGTCGCGAGCCGGAACGCGTACATGGAGACGTGGGCCAACTTCGACGCGGGCCAGCACTTCGTGCCCGTCCCCGGGGACGCCCTGCTCGAGGACTTCCAGGCGTACGCGGCCGACCCGTTCACGCTGTTCGCGTCCGAGGTGGACGGGGCCTTCGACCGTGCGGTCGACGCCGCGCCGGCCGCACCCCTCGTGCACATCGCGTCGCCCGCCGACGGCGCCCGGGTCGCCACGTCGCCGTCGACCGTGCGCGTGCGCGTCACCAACGCCTCGGCCACGGCGGTGAGCGTCCAGGTCGCGAAGGGCGGCACGGTCGTCGACACGCTCGACCTGACGTACGACGGGTCGCTCTGGTGGAGCGCACCGTGGTCGCCGACCGCCGCGCAGCTCGACAACAGCACGTACACGGTGAGCGCGACCGCGACGCTCGACGGCGGCGGCACCCTCGACGTGACGAACCAGGTGGTCCTCGGCCCGAAGCCGACGTTCGCACCCGGCGTCGTCGACGACTTCGAGGGCTACGGCGACGACACCGCGCTGCGCGCCGAGTACGTCACCTACGGCGCCAACACGATCTCGCTCGAGACCGGGTCGGTCGGGGGCGGCGCGAAGGCGCTGCGGCTCGACTACGACTTCGCGACGCAGACCTACACGGGCCTGGGCAAGCAGATCAGCGGCGACTGGTCCGAGTTCAACGAGCTCGCGATCTGGGTCGACCCGGACGGCTCGAACAACAAGATGGTCCTCCAGCTCAACGCGGGCGGCGTCGCCTACGAGGCCTACCCGTCGCTCGCCGGGGACGCGCCGCAGCTCGTCACGATCCCGTTCGTCGACTGGCGGCCGGCGCCGTGGGACACCGCGCACGCCGACCGGCGGATCTCCGACGCCGACCTGAAGGCGCTGACGTCGTTCAACATCTACGTCAACAGCGTCGACGGCGGCGCCGCGTCCGGGTCGATCGTCGTCGACGACATCGCCGCCCTGCCGGGCGTCGAGCCGCCGCCGCTGTTCTCCGACGTCCCGAAGGGCCACCCGTACGAGACCGAGATCCTCTGGCTGCACGCCCAGGGCCTCGACGACGGCTACCCGGACGGCACCTTCCGTCCGACGAAGACCGTGAAGCGCGCCGACGCGGCGCGGCTGCTCTACGCCTACGAGAAGGCGTCGTTCACGCCTCCCGCGAAGCCGTCCTTCCTCGACGTCAAGAAGAGCAGCGCCGCGTACACGGCGGTCGAGTGGCTCGTCGCGGAAGGCCTCGTCGACGACGGGCTCCTCTTCCTGCCGAACGCCCCGCTCGACCGGTCGTCCACGGCCGAGCTCCTGTGGCGGCTCGCCGGTTCCCCCGAGCCCGACGGCACCGAGGCGTTCCGCGACGTGCCGACGTGGCACCCGTACCGGACCGCGATCACGTGGGCGACCGAGGTCGGCGTGATCGACCCCGCCTCGCCGTACACGTTCGGCGTGCTCAAGCCCGTGCAGCGGCAGGAGGTCGCCCGGTACCTGTACCGGTTCGACGCGCTCCCGTCGCCGCTGCAGCCCGTCGTCCTGTCGGACTTCGCCGACGGCGCGCAGGGCTGGGGACCGCTCGACAACGGCCCGGGCTCGGCGACGGCGTCCGGCGGGGCCCTCGCCATCGAGGCCGCCGCACCCGACGGAGGGTGGTTCTCGTTCACCCCGTCCGCCGCCGACTGGACAGGCCGCACGTCGCTCGCGCTCGACGTCGTCTCGACGACCGGGTTCGACACCAAGGCCGCGATCCAGCTCGGCTCGTCGTGGCAGTGGTGCGAGACCGCGCAGGTCGGCTGGGTCTCCGGGCCCCGGACCGGCGACGACCCGCTCGTCGTCGACCTGACGACCCTGACCGCCGAGTGCGGTGCGCTGCTGTCCGACGTCAAACGCGTGAACCTCTACTTCAACGCAGGCACGCACGCGATCGACGACGTCGAGCTCCGCTGACGCGGGCGTGACGCACGACCGAGGGCCGGTCACCCAGCACGGGTGGCCGGCCCTCGGCGCGTCCGCCTCACGACGGGAGGAGCAGGCCGTCCGTCACCAGGCCGCGGACCGACGGGAGGACGTCCGCGGCGACCGCCTCGGCACCCACCTCCAGCAGCGCGCCCAGCGCACCGACGATCTGGCCGACCGTGAGCTCGCCGTCGCACACCCCGACGAACCCCGCGAGCGCGGTCCCCGCCTGCACCGTGCGGCCGAACCCGCCGCCCTGGCGCAGCAGCACGACCTGCGGGTCCACGGCACCCGGCGTCAGATAGCGCTCCTCGGTGACGTCGGGGGCGACGACCAGACGTGCGTCGGCCAGGTCGGCGTCGCTCCGGGCCGAGAGCCAGTCGTGGGCGTCGAGCGCGGCGCCGAGGACCGGCCCGAGCGGCTGCGCGACGGTCCCCGTGACCTCCTCCAGGCGGCGCAGCGTCCGGCCGCGGTCGGACGGGCGGCGCAGCGTCACGATCCCGAACCCGACGGCCTCGACGTCGCGGCTCGCGAAGTCGTCGAGCCACGCGCCGTAGCGGGCCGCCCACGCGTCGCGGTCACGGTCCGGCGTCGTGCCGCCGTCGCGGATCCACGTCTCGGCGTACTGCGCGGGGTCCTGGAGCTCGCGCTGCACGACCCACGCGTCCAGCCCGGACGCGTCGACCCACGCCCCGATCCGCTCGTCCCACGACTCGCCGCGCCGCACCTCCCAGTTGCCGAGCAGCTGTGCCACCCCGCCGGGCTCGAGGACGTCGCCCACGCCCTCGACCAGCTCGCGCACGATCGCGTCCCCCGCCCTGCCGCCGTCGCGGTACTCGTACGCGGGCACGTCGGCCGACCGTGGCGTGATGACGAACGGCGGGTTGCTGACGACGAGGTCGAAGCGCTCGCCCGCGACGGGCTCGAGCATCGACCCCTCGCGCAGCTCGACCTGGTCGCCGACGCCCGCCAGGGCCGCGTTGAACCGCGCGAACGCGAGCGCGCGGCGCGAGATGTCCGTCGCGACGACCACGCCGGCGTGCCGCGTCGCGTGCAGCGCCTGCACCCCGCACCCGGTGCCGAGGTCGAGGACCCGCCGGCGCGGCGACCGCACCGTCACCTGCGCCAGCGTCGTCGACGCCCCGCCGACGCCGAGCACGTGGTCGGTCCGCAGCGCGGTCCCCGTCGCGAGCTCGCCCAGGTCGGACGCGACCCACCAGTCGACGTCGCCCGACCCGTCGGACGCCGCGTACGGGCGCAGGTCGACGAGCGCGCGGACGTCGTCGTCGGGGGCCGCGCCGCTCGCGTCGAGCAGCCCGAGCGCGTGCGCCCCGCGCGCGCCCAGCGTCGGCAGCGCCCGGTCGAGGGCGTCCCGACGCACCCGGCAGCCGAGCAGGAACGCGCGGACCAGCGTCGCGACGGGCTCGTCGGACGCGGCCGTGGCGCGCAGCGCGGGCACGGGCTCCTCGCGGTGCAGGGCCGCCGCAGCGACCGGGCCGAGCAGGTCCTCGACGGCGGCGACCGTGAACGACGCACGCCGCAGGTCGTCGCGCAGGTGGTCGAGGAGGGCGGGGTCCGGCTGCGGGACGTCGACGCTCATCCCCCGATTCTCCCCGCCGCAAGCCCACGCGGTGCCGCGCACCCTGCGCGGTGCACCGAGCCACAGGAGAGCGAGGCGGGCGGCACGTGTCACCCGAACGAGCGGTCCTCCTGCGCCGTCCGAGGCGCGCCGCGACCGATCCGTCCCGGTGTGCCGGATTCTGCGCCACGATGACGCCCTGGGGCCGCCCCGTCCCAGGTCCCCCGCCCGGGACCGTCGCACGCAGAAGGTACGTCGGCAGCATGGCACTCGAACTCACGCTGGGCGCACGGTCGCGCACAGCCGACACCTCCGTCCTCGCCGTGCCGTCGTGGTCCGACGTGACCGCCTGGGCCGACGCCGCTCCCCCGTGGCTGCCGTGGGCCGTCGCGGGCTTCTTCGCGCTGGTCACCGTCCTCGCGCTCGTCGGCCGTCGCCGCGCACGCCGCCACGACCGGTACACCACGGCGCGCTTCAAGCAGGCGTGGTCGGCGCTCAAGGACACCGAGAAGAAGCTCGAGGAGGAGCGCGCGTGGGCGCAGGAGCAGGCCCGCGCGGTCGAGCCGGCCCTGCAGGTCGGTCAGGCGCTCGCCGTCGAGCGGGCGCTCGCGGCCGAGCGCGCGCACGCCGCCGAGCGCGCCTTCGCGGCGGGGCAGTGGCCGCACCTCGACGACGCGGCGGTCGAGGAGCTCCTCGCGCTCGCCGACCTCGTCACGACCGACGAGGCGGCGCTCCAGCTGCGGCGCGTGCTCTCGGCGGTCGGGATCCGCGAGCTCTCCGTGCAGGCGGGCGACCCGTTCGACCCCGACCTGCACGTCGTGTGCCACGCGCGGCCCGCACCGACCCCCGAGTACCTCGGCACGGTCGCGACGGTGCACGCGTCGGGCTGGGCGACGACCACCGACGTGCTGCGCCCGGCGGACGTCGAGCTCTACGTCGACCCGCGCTGACTCCCTCGCGCGGAGTGGGCTCCGCGACGGCCCACGTGCGGTCCCCGCGTCAGACGCCGGTCGGACCCGGTCCCGGGGCAAGGTCGACGACGAGCGGCCGGTGGTCGCTCGCGCGGTGCACGAGCGCGTCGTCGCGCACGTGCGCAGCCACCACGCGCACGCCCGCGTCGTGCAGCACGACGTCGATCCGGTGGCGCGCGTCGACGGCCGGGTACGTCGGCGGGCCGTCGGGCGCCGCGTCGAGCAGCCCCGCGAGCCCTGCCTGAGCGCCCGCGGTACCGCCAGCACCCCCGACGCCTCCCGGGGTCCCCGAGCCGAGCAGCCGCTGCCAGGTCGGGCCGCCCGGCTGCTCGTTGAGGTCCCCGACCAGCACGAGCGGGCGCTGCGCGCGCGCGAGGTGCGCGTCGAGCACGTCGAGGTGCCGCAGCCGCTCGGCACGGTCCAGGGAGAGGTGCACGGCCACCACGACGACACCCTCGACGCGCGCGAGCGCGACCCCGCGCCGCACGGTGCCTGCCTGCCACGGCAGCGGCAGCGCGTGCGCGTGGGTCACCGCGAGCCCCGGGGAGGCCAGCAGCGCCGTCGTCCGCGCACCGCGCCCGCCCACGACGACCCGCAGCCCGGTGCGTCGCGCGAACCGGTGCAGCCGCCACCAGCCGAGAGGGCCGCGCGGCGGCTCCTGCACGGCGAGGACGTCGGGTCTCTCGGCGCGCACGACCTCCGCCACGGCCCGCCCGTCCTGCTGCAGGCCCTTGACGTTGTAGGACATGAGTCGCAGCGTCACGGTGACCAGCGCATCACGCGTCGAGCAGCCACGCGACCTCACGGCGCAGCAGCGTGCGCCGTGACGGCGACGCGTACGAGCGGACGTCGTGCCCGAGCGCGTCGTAGAGGGCGCGGCCGGGACCCGGCGCGACCCACACGACGGGGTGCGTCCGCGTCGCGCCGTCGTCGCCCGTGACGTCGGCGACCAGCAGCACGTGCGCCCCGTCCGCGACGAGGAGGTCCGCGTACCGCTCGTCGACCGCGTCGACGTCGTCGAGGTCGTGGGTCACGTGGTGCATCGCGTCGACGACGCGGAACCGTGCCGCGCCGAGCGGCGGGTGCCACGACACGTCGTCGTCCCACCGCCCTCCGAGCGTCGCCGCCCAGCGCGGGTCGTCGCCGAACGTGTTGGCCGCCTGGTGGAGCCCGAGCACGGCGACGCCGTCGGCGACGAGCGCCTCCCGCCGGTCGTGGAACCCGCGCCACGCGTCGGCGTGCGCGGGGTCGAGCGGCCCCTGCCCGCAGTTCACGACCAGCAGATCGGGCCGGTCGACGTCGTCGAGCGCGTCCGGGAAGACGCTGCGGACCGTGACGTCGTGCCCGTCGGCGCGCAGCAGCGTCGCGACGGCGTCCGACGTCGCCGCGTGGTCGTGCCACGGGTCCCCGTACCGGTCCCGTCCGACGAGCACCACCACCTGCGCCACGGCCACCTCCTGCGTCGATCGGCCCTGCGTCACCGTCGGACGGTCGAGTCTCACCCACGGCGACGACCCCCGCGAGACGCCGGACGCCGCCCACCCCCGATCGGGGCGGACGGCGTCCGGGTGGTGGGGGTCGGTCAGCGCGCGAGCGCGCGCTCCGCCTCGGCCGCGACGGTCTCCTCACGGTCGACGCGCGCCGCGCGGAGCCGGGAGGCGATGACGGCACCGAACGCGATGAGCGCCGCGACGACCGCGATGGACAGGCGCGCGACGTGGTTGGCGTCGTCGCCGACGGAGATCACGACGACGGCCGGCGCGATCAGCACCGAGACGAGGTTCATGACCTTGATGAGCGGGTTGATCGCCGGGCCCGCGGTGTCCTTGAACGGGTCGCCGACGGTGTCGCCGATGACGGCGGCGGCGTGCGCGTCGGAACCCTTGCCGCCGTAGTGCCCGTCCTCGACGATCTTCTTCGCGTTGTCCCACGTGCCGCCCGCGTTCGCGAGGAACACGGCCATGAGGACGCCGGCGCCGATGGCCCCGGCGAGGAACCCGGCGAGCGGCCCGACGCCGAGGCCGAAGCCGACGGCGATGGGCGCGAACGCCGCGAGGAGGCCCGGGGTCGCGAGCTCGCGCAGCGAGTCGCGCGTGCAGATGTCGACGACCTTGCCGTACTCGGGCCGCGTCTCACCGGTCATGATGCCGGGGAAGTCGCGGAACTGGCGGCGCACCTCGAAGACGATCGCGCCCGCGGCGCGGGTCACGGCGTCGATCGCCAGGCCGGAGAACAGAAAGACGGTCGCACCGCCGAGGATCACGCCGACGAGCGTGACCGGGCTGATGATGTCGTACGACAGCATCGCGGCGACGATGTCGTTCCCGACCGTCCCGGAGATGCCGTCGAGCGCGGTCCGCACGGCGTCCGCGTACGAGCCGAACAGCGCGGTCGCGGCGAGCACGGCGGTCGCGATCGCGATGCCCTTGGTGACGGCCTTCGTGGTGTTCCCGACGGCGTCGAGGTCGGTGAGGATCTGCGCGCCCTCGGGGCTGACGTCGCCGGACATCTCGGCGATGCCCTGCGCGTTGTCGCTGACCGGCCCGAAGGTGTCCATCGCGACGATGACGCCGACGGTGGTGAGCAGGCCGCAGCCCGCGAGCGCGATGAGGAACAGCGCGAGCGCGACGTTGCCGCCCGCGATGAGGAACACGCCGCAGATCGCGGCGGCGATGATGCCCGCGGTGTAGACGGCGGACTCGAACCCGACGCCGATGCCCGACAGCACGACGGTCGCCGCACCGGTGAGGGTCGTCTTGGCGACGTGCAGCGTGGGCTTGCTGGTCGTGCCGGTGAAGTAGCCGGTGACCCACAGGATGATCCCGGCGAGCACGACGCCGATCGCGACGGCGGCCGACGCGATGACGCGCGGGTCGCCCGCGTGGTTCTCCAGGCCCGCCGTGCCACCCGTGAAGTCCGCGAACGACGACGGCAGGTAGACGAACGCCGCGACGGCGGCGAGCGCGACGCCCACGAGCGCCGAGATGTAGAAGCCGCGGTTGATCGCGGTGAGGCCGCTCTCGTCGCCGCGGACCCGCGTGATCGCGACGCCCAGCGCGGCGACGAGCGCGCCGACGGTCGTGACGATGAGGGGGAAGACGAGCCCGTGCTCGCCGAACGCGGCCTTGCCGAGGATGAGCGCCGCGACGAGCATCACGGCGTACGACTCGAACAGGTCGGCCGCCATGCCCGCGCAGTCGCCGACGTTGTCGCCGACGTTGTCGGCGATCGTCGCGGCGTTGCGCGGGTCGTCCTCGGGGATGCCCTGCTCGACCTTGCCGACCAGGTCGGCGCCGACGTCGGCCGCCTTGGTGAAGATGCCGCCGCCGACGCGCATGAACATCGCGAGCAGCGCGGCCCCGAAGCCGAAGCCCTCGAGGACGCCCGGCGCCTCGCCGCGGTACAGCAGCACGACCGCAGCGGCACCCAGCAGGCCGAGCCCGACGACGCTCATGCCGACGACCCCGCCGGTGCGGAACGCGATGCGCGCGCCCTCGGCACGGCCGCCGGGCTGGGACGCGGCCGCCGCGACGCGCAGGTTCGCGCGCGTCGCGAGCCACATGCCGAGGAACCCGATCGACGCGGAGAACAGCGCGCCGACCAGGAAGAAGATGGACCGCCCGACCTTGATGCCGGCGTCGCCCGGCAGCAGGAACAGCAGGGCGCAGACGACGACCGCGAAGATGGCCAGGGTGCGGAACTGCCGGCTCAGGTACGCCGACGCCCCTTCCTGGACCGCGCGCGCGATCTCGCGCATGGAGGCCGTACCCTCACCGGCCGCGAGCACCTGACGGCGCAGCACGGCAGCGACGACCAGGGACGCGACCGCGACCGCTGCGATGACCACGACGATCGTGATGCTCGTGGAACCGAGCTCGACCATGCATCCTCCCAGGATGGTGCCCGGCACGCTCCCCCTGACCGTGCCTGTCCCGCGGCCCCGTTGCCGCCGGACCCGCAGAGTCTAGCCAGCAGATGTGACCTGGATCGCACCGGGAGATGGACATCAGGTTCGAGCGCAACCCCAACCGTTCCGATGTCCCGTACGTCAGCACGGTCATGAGGCATCGACGACGGACGGGGACGCACCGGTGACGTGGGAGGACGACCTCGGCCGCGTGGTCGCCGAGCGCGGCGGCGCGCTCGTCGCGTACGCGCGCCTGCTCACCGGTGACCTGCACGCCGCGCAGGACCTCGTGCAGGACGCGCTCGTCAACGCGTTCACGCGGCGCCGGCGCGGACCTGTCGACGAGGTCGAGGCGTACGTGCGCCGCGCGATCCTCAACGCCTACCTCGACGGCTGGCGGCGACGACGACGCCTGGACCAGGTGGTGCACCTCGTCGCCACGCAGACGCACGCAGCCGACCAGACGTCCGCGGCGGGTGACCGCGCCGACGTCGCCGCCGCGCTCGACGCGCTCTCGCCGCGCGAGCGGGCGTGCGTCGTCCTGCGGTTCTACGACGACCTCACGCTCCCCGAGATCGGGCACCGCCTCGGCGTGTCCGACGGTGCCGTGAAGCGGTACCTGTCCGACGCCCGACGACGTCTCGAGCCGCTCCTCGGTCCGCAACCCGACCTGCTCGACGACGTCCCGACGATCGCGAAGGGAGCCCGGCGATGACCCGCGACCTGTCCCACGAGCTGCGCGACCTGGCGGCCCGGCACGCGCGGACCCTCCCCGACGGTGGGCTCGCCGTCGCGGCGCTCACGCGGCGCGCCCGGCGACGTCGTCGGGCGCGGGCCACGGCCCTGACCGTCGGCTCCGCGGCCGTGGTCGTCGTGGTGGCGGCGGCGGGTGCGCTCGCCCTGCGTCCGGCGCCCCGTCCCGCGCCGGCGCACACGCCGTCCCCCAGCGCGAGCGCGACGCCTGCTCCGTCGGCCTCCGCCACGCCGGCCGTGGCCCTGCCGCACGGCGATCCCACCGCGGAGTACGGCACGTGCGGTGCGCTCGTGGACGCGACGCCGACCGGCGGGTTCGCCGCGTCGTGGACGACGACCGTCGAGATCGCCGACGACGAGGTCGCGGAAGCCGGCGCCCTGGCCGTCGACGCCGCCCTGGCGCCTCCCGACGCGCCTGCCACGATCGTCGGCTACCCGGAGTCGGGACCTCGGTTCTCGGTCGTGCGCGACGGCGTCGTCGTCGCAGGCGGCACTGATCTCTACCTCGGCGCCGACCTGGGCGTCGGCCTCGACCCCGTCTACTCGGAGGGGGACGACACCGTCGCCTTCACCGGCAGGGTCGATCTCGCGGTCTGCGACCCGGGCGACGGCTCCGCCGACGTCGGCGCCGCCCTCCCGCCGGGGCGCTACACGCTGGTCGCCTGGACGCCCGTCGTCGACCTGGGCACGGACTCGTGGCCGGACGCCGTGGTCCAGGGAACCTCGACCAACGCGGAGTACGTCGCGCAGGCCGGTCTGACGTGGGTCGTCGCGGCCGGACCCGCCGTGCCGTTCTCCGTGCTCGCCGGGGATGCGCCGGTCGCCCAGGCGCCGGTCGCCGGTGCGCCGCCCGCCGGGTCGGCGCCGACCTGCGGGGACCCGGCACCGGCGGTGACCCGCGGCCCGCTCCACCTCGACCGGCCGGCCGCACCGCCGTCGGAGGCGCAGGTCGGCGAGGTCCTCGAGGTCGCGCTCGACCTGCGGTACGACGGGCCGGGCAGGTTCCGGCTGCACCAGTACCCAGCGGCGCTGGTCATCAGCCAGGAGGGCGTGGTCGTCGGAAGCACGGTGGTGCAGTGGGACGGGATGACGCGCGTCGTCGACCTCGGCAGCGGGCAGCCGCGGCACGAGACCGTCTTCGCGTCGCTCACGGGCTGCTCGACCGAGTTCGGCGAGCCGGGCACGTCACTGCCTGCCGGGACCTATCTCGTGCACCCCGTCGTGGACGGCAACGTCGGGTGGATCTGGACGTCGGAGTCGGGGGCGGTGCGCCCGGGCGGGAGCACGGTCGCCGTCGGGGAGCCGTTCACCGTCACCGTCCGCTGACCGGTCCCGCGACCAACGGCCCGGGGACGTCGTTCGTCCTTCTCCGTGACGGTGGGCGACGACGGGAGGGCGCAGGTGCTTGCGCCGGGCGGGTGGCCGTCCGACCTGCGGCTCAGCACGTGCCCCGGGCGACCGATACGCACGGGCGACAGCGCGACGAGGCGACGACGAGCGGCGGCACCGATGGCGGACGGACACGAGGACGGCGACCGGCGCCGACCCTCCGGGGAGCCGCTCGTCTGCGTCCTGTCGCCGTTCATCGGCGGGCCTTTCTACGGTCGGGTGCTCAACGGCACGCAGCGGGGTGCGCGGCGCACGGCGAGCCGGCTCCTCGTCGTGCAGACCCTGGACGCGGCGTCGTTCCGCATCGACGCGCACACGGTGCCCGAGCACCTGCCGCCCGTCGCGCACGACCACGTCGAGGGGTTCGTCGTGCCGGTCGGCGCGGTCGCGGACGACTACGTCCAGGAGCTGCACGCGAGCGGTGCGGACGTCGTCCTCGTGGGGCACTCGCTGCCCGGGATCACGTCGGTGCGCGCCGACAACGCGGCGGGCGTCGCGGCGGCGGTCGCGCACCTCGTGGCGCACGGGCACACGAGGATCGCGTTCGCCGGGTTCCGGGGCGCACCGGACGTCGCGGAGCGCTACGACGGGTACCGCGACGGCCTGCACGCGGCCGGGATCGTGCCCGCCGACGACCTCGTCTACGACGCGCCCGACAACCTCGAGGGCGGCGGCGCGGTGGCGGCGCGCGCGATGCTCGCCGCGGGCCTGCCGTCGACCGCGGTCGTGTGCGGCACCGACCTCAACGCGATCGGCCTCATGCGGGTGCTCCGCGCCGCCGGCCTGGACGTGCCGGGCGACCAGGCCGTCGTGGGGTTCGACGACATCGACCGGGCCGCGTTCGAGCAGCCGGGGCTCGCGTCGGTCGCGCAGCCGATGGAGGAGATCGGCGCGACGGCGGTCGAGCTGCTCCGCGAACGTCGGGCCGCCGCCGAGGGACCGCGGACCGTCCGGGTGCCGACGACGTTCGTGCCGCGGGAGTCGTGCGGGTGCCCGGTCGAGCGCCCGGCGCCCGGCCCGGCGGACGCCGACCGTGCCGACCGGGCGGACGACGCCCGCGAGCGCACGTTCGCCGGGGCGCGCGCGCTCGGCCGGACCCTGGCGATGCACTACGAGCTCACGATGGACCTGCTGCACACGCCCGACGAGGACCCGGCCGCGCTGCGCTGGATGCGACACACCTTCGCCCGCGCGGGCTGCCTCGGGCTGTGGACGACCGGCGAGCGGTCGGTGCCCGACCCGGACGCGCGGACGCTCCGGGTGACCGGGACGTACGAGCGCTCGCCCGACGGCGACGCGGCGGGTCCGGTCGCGACGCACCCGGTCGCCCGCCGGACCGGCGTCCGGTCGTTCCCGCCGCGCGACGTGATCGCGCTCGCGCGCGACCCCGAGGACGTCGTGCTCGTCGTGCCGGCGAAGGTCAACGACAGCGACTGGGGGCTGCTCACGTTCGTCGGCCCGTTGCAGACCGGCGTCGAGAACGGACGTGAGAGCCCGTACCAGTGCACCGCCCTGCTGACGGTCGCGCTCGACCTGCGCCACAAGGAGGAGCAGCTGCGCCGGGCCGCGCTGCACGACCCGCTGACCGGGCTGCCCAACCGTGCCCTGTTCACCGAGCAGCTGCAGCGCTCCGTGGCCCGCGCCCAGCACCACACGCACTACCACTTCGGCGTGCTGTTCCTGGACCTCGACGGGTTCAAGGAGGTCAACGACTCGCTCGGCCACGCAGTCGGGGACGAGGTGCTGGTCGCCGTCGCCGGGCGGATCAGCCGTGCCGTGCGGGCCAACGACCTCGCGGCGCGCCTCGGGGGTGACGAGTTCGTCGTGCTGCTCGACGGCATGTCGTCGACGGCCGACGCGACGGCGGTGGCCGAACGCCTGAGCCGCGCGCTGCTCGAGCCTCTCGACGTCGGCGGGACGACCGTGCACGTCGGGGTGAGCGTCGGCATCGCGACGAGCGAGCGGGTCCCGGGCACCGCGGACGACGTCATGCGGGACGCGGACGCGGCGATGTACCGCGTGAAGCAGGCGCGCGCCGCCGCCGCGCTGGAGGGCCTGACGACGCGCGGCGTCGGCGGCCGCTGAGCGTCGGCGACGGGTGCGGGGGCGGCGGCCCGACGACGCGGGTCACCGCCCCCGACCGGGTGACGACGGGTGCGTCAGGCGAAGAACACGCGCAGGTCGTCGACGACGTCCTGCGGGACCTCGAGCGCCGCGTAGTGCCCGCCGCGCGGGTGCTCGGTCCAGTGCTCGATGCGGGCGTTGTCCCGCTCGGCGAGGCTGCGGATCGTCTGGAAGTCGTCCTTGAACACGGCCACGCCGATCCGACCGGTGCTCACGGCGGGCTCGGCACCGGACCGCTGCTCGGCGTAGTGGTACCGCGCGGCCGTCGCGTAGGTGTTGGTGAGCCAGTAGAGGCTGGCCTGGGCGAGCACCTGGTCGGCGGTCACGAGCGAGGTGCCGTTGCCGAAGCTCTCGAAGAGCTCGTGGTACGCGAGCGTCGCGACGGGCGAGTCGGCCAGGCCGGCGGCGACCGTCTGCGGCCGGGACGCGTTCATCGTGTTGTACGCGCCGACCGACTGGAACCACTGCATGTGCGCGAGCGCCGCGTACTCCCGCGGGCCGAAGCCGTCCATCTCCCCCGGCGCGCCCGTCGGGAACGAGAACAGCTGCAGCACGTGCGCGCCGCGGAAGCCGTCGGGGTCGAGGATCGCGAGCTCGCGCCCGACCATCGCGCCCCCGTCGCTGCCGTGCACGCCGTAGGAGTCGTAGCCGAGCCCGCGCATGAGGGTGTCGTAGGTGCGCGCGACGCGCGCCATCGTCCACCCCGCCCCGACGAGCGGCGTCGAGAAGCCGAAGCCGGGCATCGACGGCACGACGACGTGGAACGCGTCCTGCGGCCGGCCGCCGTGCGCGGTCGGGTCGACGAGCGCGTCGATCATGCCGAGGAAGTCGAGCACCGAGCCCGGGTAGGTGTGCGCGAGCAGCAGCGGGGTCGCGTCGGCGTGCACCGAGCGGACGTGCAGGAAGTGCAGAGGCTGGCCGTCGATCTCCGTGACGAAGCCCGGGTACGCGTTCAGCCGGTCCTCCACGGCCCGCCAGTCGAACGTCGTCCAGCGCGCGACCATCTCCCGCAGGTACGACTGCGGGGTGCCGTACTCCCAGGAGTCGTCGGGGGCGGCGGGGGCGAAGCGGGTGCGCGCGAGCCGCTCGCGCAGGTCGTCGAGGTCGGCGTCCGGGACGTGGACGGCGAACGGGCGGATCGGGAGCGGGGTGGCGGTCATGGTGGTCTCCGCGGGTCCGTGAGCGGGGTCTTCGTCCTGCTCGGTACCCTCACGCTAGAAGTTGATCCGGAACGGTTCTTTCCGCTTCTTCCGCCAGATCTGCGGCGGTCTGCGGCGGCACCCCGACGAGGTCCCGGAGGGCCCATGGCCACCACGTCCGCCCGGCTGCTGACGCTGCTCGGCCTCCTGCAGTCCCGCCCCGACTGGTCCGGCGCCGAGCTCGCCGAGCGGCTCGACGTCACCGACCGCACCGTCCGCAACGACGTCGCGCGGCTGCGCGACCTGGGCTACCCCGTCGACGCCGTCCGCGGACCCGGCGGCCGGTACCGGCTCGGCGCCGGTGCACGCGTGCCCCCGCTCCTGCTCGACGACGCCGAGGCCGTCGCCGTCGCCGTCGGGCTGCGCCGCACCACCGCGACCGCGGGGTTCGAGGACCCCGCCCGGTCCGCGCTCGCCAAGCTCGAGCAGGTCATGCCCGACCGGCTGCGACGGCGGCTCGCGTCGATCCGCGACGCCAGCGCGAGCGGGCCCGAGAACACCGACTCGAACGTCGAGGACCCGGCCGTCGACACGGTCGTCCTCGCGGCGCTCGCCGACGCCGTCCGCGACCACCAGGGCCTGCGCGCCTACTACCGCGACGAGCCCGTCGAGATCGAGCCGTACCGCCTCGTCGCGTGGCAGCGCCGCTGGTTCCTCGTCGCGCGTTCGCCGTCGGCGGGGACGTGGGCGCCGTACCGCGTCGACTGGCTCCGCCTGCGCACCCCCGGCGGCCGACGCTTCACGCCCACGCCGTTCCCCGGCGACATGACCGAGTTCACGGTCCGCGAGGTCGCCCGGACCGGCTGGGCCGTGCACGCCTGCGTCACCGTCGACGCCCCGCCCGAGGAGGTGCTGGCCCGCATCAACCCGACCGTCGGCACCGTCGAGGCCACCGACGACGGGCGCAGCGTCCTCGTCACCGGCGGCGACAGCGTCGAGGTCGTCGCCGTCTGGATCGGCATGCTCGGCCTCGACTTCCACGTGGAGGAGCCGCCCGCGCTCGTCGCGCACGTCCGGGTCCTGGCCGAGCGCTACGCGCGCGCTGTCCCCGGCACGTAGCACCGGGGTGGAGCGCCGCCACAACGATCCGGGCCCCGCCGACCGTCGTGCACCATGACGGCCACGACAGGGAGGTCCGATGCCCGCCTGGGAACAGGTGCTCGACGAGCTGCTCCGCACCCGCGGCGCCGCGCTCGTCCGCTACGCCACGATGCTGACGGGCGACAGCCGCAGCGGCGAGGACCTCGTGCAGGACGCCGTCGTGCGCTGCTTCACCCGCCGGTACGCGCTGCGCGAGGCGCACGCCGCCGAGTCCTACGTGCGGCGGACCATCCTCACGCTGTTCGTCGAGGAGCACCGTCGACGCCGCCGCTGGGGCGCCGTCCAGCACCTCCTGGCCCGGGCCGACGAGTCACCCGGACCCGAGCCGACGAGCAGCGCGCGCCTCGACGTGCAGTCCGCCGTCGCGACCCTCCCGCCGCGGCAGCGCGCCGTCGTCGTCCTGCGGTTCTACGACGACCTCACCGTCCCCGAGGTCGCCCGCACGCTGGGCATCGCCGACGGGACGGTCAAGCGGTACCTGTCCGAGGCGACCGAGCGGCTCGAGCGCCTGCTCGGCCCGCTGCAGGACGCCCGCGACGACGTCTCCCTGATCGACGCCATCCCCGAGAGGAGCTCCCGATGAGCACGCACCTGCGCACGGACCTGCACGCCGCGATCGACGGCGGCACGCAGGACTCCCCGCTCACGTCCGCCGACCTGCTGGGCCGCATCCGACGCCGTCGCGCCGTCCGCTCCGGCGCGCAGGGCGCCGTCGGGCTCGTCGCGGCGGGCGCCGTCACGGCCGGCGGCGTGCACCTCGCCGCCGGCTCGGGGGACGGCGAGCTGCGTCCGGGCACGACGTGCGGCACGGACGTGGCCGCGTGGGCGCGCACGCACCGCGACGACGACCTGCGCGTCGTCGCCCAGCCCTCGGGGCGCGAGATGTCGCCGCAGCTGCGGTCGCTCGGCGACGTCGACGAGGGCCGCGAGGTCGGGGCGGGCGGTCCGCTCGGGGAGTGGGCCGGCCGGACGCTCGAGCTCGTCGCCGCGCACGTCGCCGACGACGACCACGCGCCGGGTGACGGCGCGGGGATGCGGGTCATGCTCGCGCGCGACGGCGAGGTCGTCGGCTGGGCGCAGAACGTCGCACGCGGTGACGACGCCGCGTCGACGTGGCAGCAGGCCGCGACGGTCGACACGCCCGAGCCCGTCGTCGTCCCGGGCACCACGATGCTCACCGCCTACGCCTGGCTCGACCTCCACGCGTGCGCCGGGAGCGACCTGCCCGCCGGGACGTACGACGTGTACGTCGGCGACGGCCCGGTCACAGCGAACGCGCCTGTCGCGGACGTCGCGTCCGGCTGGACCGTCGACCTCCTCGACCCCGGCCCTGCCGTGACCGGCCTGCCCGACGACTTCCCCGTCGACGACGTGCCGGTGCTGCCGGGCGAGCTCGTCGCGGCCGCGCCGCACGTCGGCGGCGGCTGGCACCTCGAGGTCCGGGTGCCCGGCGTCGACGCGCACGGGCGCGCCTGGCGGCTCCTGGCCGAGCACGGCGCGCACGCCGACACCGAGCGGAGTCTGTCCGGGTACGTCACCGCGAGCGGCGACTGGACCGTCGACGTGCAGCCGTGGGACCGCGGCGAGCGGATCTCCTACGACGTGCGACCCGTGGGCTGAGCGACCGACCCACCGGGACCTGACCTCCCGGGCGTCCGTGCCCGGCGTCCGAGCGGGTGACCAACGATCCGCCACCCCTCCGCGTCCTGGACCATGACGACTCGGGACAGGAGGGCCGATGGCGGCGTGGGACCAGGTGCTCGACGACCTCGTGCAGGTCCGCGGGCACGCGCTGGCCCGGTACGCGGCGCTCCTCACGGGTGACCGGGACACCGCGGAGGACCTGCTGCACGACGCCCTCGTGCGGTGCTTCGGCCAGGCTCGTCCGCTCCGCGACGCCGTCGCGGCCGAGGCGTACGTCCGGCGGGCGATCCTCACGGCCTTCCTCGACGGGCAGCGGCGACGCACCCGGTGGGCGGCCGTGCGGCACCTCGTCATCCGGCGCGAGACCGTGGACGGCCCGGAGCCCGCCGTGGTCGAGCGGGTGAGCGTCGAGGCGGCGCTCGGCATGCTGCGCCCGCGGCTGCGCGCGTGCGTCGTGCTGCGGTTCTACGACGACCTGACGGTCCCGGAGGTCGCACGGCGCCTCGGTCTCGCCGAGGGCACGGTCAAGCGTTACCTGTCCGACGCGGTCGGGCAGCTCGAGGACGTGCTGGGGCCGGTGTCGACCGGTACCGACCGGCACGAGAGCGTCACGGTGGAGGAGGCACGATGAGCATCGACCTGGCGGCAGTGCTGCACGACGTGGTCGACCGAGGGCTGCCCGACGGCCCCGCCCCGGTCGACGTCCCACGGGTGCGGGCGCAGGCGCGACGCCGCCGCGCGGTGCACCTCGGTGCGCGGGGAGCGGTCGGCGTCGGAGCCGCGGGTGCCGTGGCGCTCGGGGCCGTCCACCTCGCGGGGGCGCGTGACGCCCGCACCGTGCTGCCGTCCGACCCCGACGCGGCTCCCGGCGAGTGCGGGTCGAGCGTCGCGGGCCTGGAGGGAACACCGGACCCGACCCTGGGCCTGGCCCGGTCGTGGTGGTCGGCACCCGGGGCCGGCACGACGGCGAACGGGCCGGCCGCGGTGCCCGGACCCGGCGACCTCGGCACCTACGTCGGGCGCGAGGTCTGGGTGCAGGCCGTGAGCTCGCGGCCCCAGGACGGTGCGGGCGAGCCCGCGACGGAGCTGTCGTCCCTGCAGGACACGCTCGCGCTCGTCGAGCAGGGCTACACGGACCGCCTCGCGGCGCGCGCGGCGGGCAAGGACGTCAGCCAGGACGAGCTCGACGAGCGCGCCGAGACCGTCGCCGCCCTCCAGGCGTCGATCGACACGAGGGTCGCCGACGGCGAGGTACCGCCGGCGACCCCGGCCGTGGCGCGGGTGCGGGTGCTCGTCACCCACGGCGAGCGCGTCGTCGCGACGGCCGTCCTGCCCGAGGAGGGCACGTCCGACGCCGTCGCCGTGTGGAACCGGGCGACGAGCGGCCTGCTGTCCGAGCAGGTGCGGCTCGGCCTCGTCACGTGCACGGTCGACGGCGTCGGCGGCGACCCGTTGCCGGCAGGGACGTACGAGGTCTTCGTCGCGCGCGGTGGCGGGCCGCTCACGTCCGCCTCTGGGCCGTGGACCCTGACGATCCCCCCGCACGCGAGCGCGGCATCCGGCCTTCCCGGCGACTTCCCCGTGGACGCCGTGCCGATGCCCCCGGGCACCGTCCTCGCGGTCGCCGGTGACGCCACGGCCGGCTGGAGGGTCGAGCTGGACGTCGCGGGCGACGACCGACTGTTCGTGGCGGCCGACCTCCTGACGGCGCTCGACGGTGCGACGGAGGAGGGGCGCGACCCGCTCGGCGTCACCGTCGACGTCCCCGGCTGGTTCGTCGAGATCCACCCGGGCGACGAGGGCGACGAGACGTCGCTCTTCTACGAGGTGCGCCCCCGCTGACGCGCGCCTGACGGCGGCCGACCCAACGTTCTCGGCGCCCCGAGCGTCCTGAGCGCGACGACCGGACAGGAGGCACGCATGGCGGCGTGGGAACAGGTGCTCGACGACCTCGTGCAGGTGCGCGGGCACGCGCTCGTGCGGTACGCGACGTACCTCACGGGCGACCGGCGGCAGGCGGAGGACGTCGTCCAGGAGGCGCTCGTCCGCTGCTTCGGCCGGACGCGCCCGCTGCGCGACACCGTGGCTGCCGAGGCGTACGTGCGCCGCGCGATCCTGACCGAGTTCCTGGACGGGCACCGCCGCACGACGCGGTGGCGGAGCGTCCGGCACCTCGTCGCGCGCGACGAGCAGGTCGAGTCGCCCGAGGCGGCCGCCGTCGAGCGGGCCAGCGTCGAGGCCGCGCTCGCGACCCTGTCCCCACGACTGCGGGCGTGCGTCGTCCTGCGGTTCTACGACGACCTCACCGTCGCGGAGATCGCCCGCACGCTCGGGCTCGCCGACGGCACCGTCAAGCGCTACCTGTCCGACGCGATGGACGCCCTGGAAGGGGTCCTCGGCCCGCTCGACGCGGACCGCACCACCGACATCGAGCTCGTGAACACCCGGGAGGCACGATGAGCACCGACCTGTCCCGCACGCTGCACGCGACGATCGACGGCGAGCCCGCGGGAGTCCCGACGGCCTTCGACATGACGCGCGTCCGGTCCCGCGCGCGGCGCCGGCGCGTCGCCCGCACCGCCACGCGCGGCGCGGTCGGGGTGGGCGCCGCCGGCGCCGTCGCCGTGGGCGCCGCGCAGGTCGGTGGGCGCGACGCCGGCGTCCTGCCGCCCGCCGTGGCGGGCGCACCGGCGGGAACCTGCGGCTCCGACACCGGCGCGCTGCGCGGCCTCCCGGTCGAGGACGCGCTCACGCTGACCGCGACGACCGACGACGCCAACGTCGCCGTCCTACCCCCCGACGCGCACGAGGGGGCCCTGACCAGCGTCATCGGTCCGTCGGTGTGGCTGTGGCCGTCCTTCGGCGGCGTGCGCGACCTGGAGGCGTACCCCCTCGTCCCCCGCCCCGACGTCGAGACCCCACCGTTCGTCCGGGTCGTCCTCGCGCACGAGGGGACGGTCGTCGGGACGTCGATCGAGCAGACCGACGTGGGCGGCATCCCGTACTCGCCGACCGGCTGGGACCCGCTGGTGGTCCCTCTCGTCACCTGCGACGAGCCGGGCCGACCCGGCGGTGACGCGCTGCCCGCGGGCGACTACGAGGTGTACGTCGCACCCGACGACGGCCCGCTCGACGCCCCCGTCGGTTCCGTCTCCCGGTCGTGGACCGTGCGCGTCGTCGACCAGACAGCCGTCTCGGGCCTGCCCGCCGACTTCCCCGACGACGTGCCGCTGGTCCCGGGCCAGCTGCTCGACGTCCGACGCCTCGACGACGGCGGCTGGTTCGTCGAGATCGAGACGCCGGCCGACGACCGGGTGTCGCGCGCGGGAGCTCTCCTCGACGGGTCCGCACCCGACGCAGGCCGAGGGCCTGGCGCGTCGTTCTACGGGACGACGCTCGCCGAGTGGACGGTGGAGATCAAGGCGTCGCAGGTCGACGGGGTGGAGACCGTCTTCTACGTGCTGACCCCCCGCTGATCCTCCGGCCGGTCGCGTGGTGGAGGGACCGTGCGGCCGGCCGGTGCCGTGGGCCGGGACCGCGGGACGGGCTCAGGCGACGGAGCCGTCGTCCGTGAGCGCGTCGTCGAGCGTGTCGTGCACCGTGAAGACGGGCAGCAGCGCCGTGATGCGGAAGAGCTGGCGGACCCGCTCGGTCGAGATGACGAGCTGGAGCCGCCCGCCGAGCAGCCGCACCTTCTTGAGCGACCCCACCAGCACCCCGAGTCCCGTGGAGTCCATGAAGGTCACGTGGCCGAGGTCGACGACGAGATCGGTGCGCTCGCGGTCGAGCAGGTCGTGGACGCTCTCGCGTAACGCGTCGGCCGTGGACACGTCGACCTCACCGTCGACCTCCACCACGGTCCGCGTCCCCACGTCCCTGCTGGTCACGCGCACCCTGTGCTCCCCCGTCCCTCGTCGGAAATTCAAACATTCCCGACAGGCCTGCGACGAGCGCATCGAGCGGCGTGTTTTCACCCGGGTGGCGGTGTCCGGCGTGCTCGATCGAGGACGGTGCGTCCCGGATCGTGCCGACCTGCGGCCTCCGGCACGGGACGGCCCTGCTCAGACGGTCGTCGGAGCGCGTCGTGCCGACGCGAGCGCCCGCCGGTACTCGTCGGTCGTGCCGTCGGGGCGGACCTCCTGCAGCACGTGGTCGCGCACGCCGAGGCCTGCGAGCGTCGCGGTGAGCTCGTCGACGTCGGCCGTCGTGAGGACGGTCGGGTCGACGGTCGTGCGGACCTGCACGTCCACGCCGGACGCCAGGACGAGCGCGAGGGACGCGGACGTCGCGTCGGCGCTCGTCGTCGGGCCGCCGGCCCGGGTGATCGCGCGGTACAGGTGCGCGGGCGCCTTGACGTCGAACCCCACCCAGTCGACGTGCGGCAGCAGCGCCTCGAGCCGTCGCGGGTAGGCGCCGCCGGTGTGCAGGCCGACCAGGAAGCCGGCGTCGCGCACCTCGCGCGCCGCGTCGACCAGGCCGGCCTGCCGGGTGGGCTCGCCGCCCGAGAAGACGACGCCGTCGAGCAGCCCACGCCGCCGCGCGAGCAGGTCCCGCACCTCGGACCACGGCACGACGCCGGGGGTGCGCGGGTCGAGGATCGCGGCGTTGTGGCAGTACGTGCAGCGCCACGGGCAGCCCTGCAGGAACGCGGTCGCGACGAGCCTTCCCGGCCAGTCGCACGACGACAGCGGCGTCAGGCCCGCGATCGCGAGCCCGTCCGCCGCCGCCGTCGTCGTGCGGTCCGTCATCAGACCTGCTGCTCCCCGCCGGCCGTCGCGAGCGCGTGCTCCTGGAACGGGGTCCGCTCCATGTGCTCGCCCTTCTTGCCGATGTTGAACGAGCTCACGGGCCGGTGGTAGCCCATGACGCGCGTCCACACCTCGCACACGACCTCGCCGTAGCCCTCGTCGGCGCAGCGCGGGCACGTCGGGTGCTCGCCCGACAGGTAGCCGTGCCGGGTGCAGACGGAGAACGTCGGTGTGACCGTGAGGTAGGGCAGGCGGAACGTCGACAGCGACCGCTTCACGAGCTCGCGCGCCGCCTCGGGCGTCGACAGGCGCTCGCTCATGTACAGGTGCAGGACGGTGCCGCCCGTGTACTTCGTCTGCAGGTCGTCCTGCCGGGCCAGCGCCTCGAACGGGTCGTCCGTGAAGCCCACGGGGAGCTGCGAGGAGTTCGTGTAGTACGGGTGGTCGTCCGTGCCGGCCTGCAGGATGCCGTGGAAGCGGCGGCGGTCCTCCTTGGCGAACCGGTACGTCGTGCCCTCCGCGGGCGTCGCCTCCAGGTTGTAGAGGTGGCCGGTCTCCTCCTGGTACCGGACCATCCGCGCGCGGACGAAGTCGAGCACCCGGACGACGAGCGCGTGCCCGCGGGGGTCGGTCAGGTCGTACGCGTCGCCCGTGAAGTTGCGGACCATCTCGTTGAGGCCGTTGACGCCGATCGTCGAGAAGTGGTTCTCGAGCGTGCCGAGGTACCGCTTCGTGTACGGGAACAGGCCCTCGTCGATGTACTTCTGGATGACGGTGCGCTTGAGCTCGAGCGACGTGCGGGCCAGGTCGAGCAGGCCGGACAGCGCGTCGAACAGGCCGTGCTCGTCGCCCGGGTTGAGGAAGCCGAGGCGTGCGCAGTTGATCGTCACGACGCCGAGCGAGCCCGTCTGCTCCGCCGAGCCGAACAGGCCGTTGCCGCGCTTGAGCAGCTCGCGCAGGTCGAGCTGCAGCCGGCAGCACATCGACCGCACGTCGCCCGGGTTCATCTCCGAGTTGAGGAAGTTCTGGAAGTACGGCAGCCCGTACTTCGCCGTCATGGCGAACAGCCGGTCCGCGTTCGGGCTGTCCCAGTCGAAGTCGTGCGTGATGTTGTACGTCGGGATCGGGAACGTGAAGACGCGCCCGCTCGCGTCGCCCTCCGTCATGACCTCGATGTACGCCTGGTTGATGAGGTCCATCTCCGTCTGGAGCTCGCCGTACGTGAAGTCGCACGGCTCCCCCGCGACGAACGGCACCTGCTCGCGCAGGTCCTCGGGGCACGTCCAGTCGAACGTGAGGTTCGTGAACGGCGTCTGTGTGCCCCAGCGCGACGGCACGTTGAGGTTGTAGACGAGCTCCTGGATCCCCTGGCGGACCTGCTCGTACGTGAGGCCGTCGAGCCGCACGTACGGCGCCATGTACGTGTCGAACGACGAGAACGCCTGCGCGCCCGCCCACTCGTTCTGCATCGTGCCGAGGAAGTTCACGATCTGACCGATCGCGGACCCGAAGTGCTTCGGCGGCCGTGCGTCGACCTTGCCCGGCACCCCGTTCAGGCCCTCCTGCAGGAGGGTCCGCAGCGACCACCCCGCGCAGTAGCCCGACAGCATGTCGAGGTCGTGGATGTGCAGGTCGCCCTCGCGGTGCGCCCGGCCCACCTCGGCCGGGTAGACGTGGCTCAGCCAGTAGTTCGCGACGACCTTGCCGGCCGTGTTGAGGATGAGCCCACCCAGCGAGTAGCCCTGGTTGGCGTTGGCGTTGACGCGCCAGTCGCGGCGGTCGAGGTACTCGTCGATCGACGAGCCGACCTCGACGACGACCTGCTCGGTCATGTGCGGTGTCCCCTTCGTCCCTGGTGCCCTCCCGCCTCAGCGACCCCACATGTTGTGGTCGCGGCGTCCCCGGAGGACTAGATGTGGCAGTTCTATGCCCGACGACGTGGCCTCCGGGGGACGAAGGTCCCGCCTCCGCGGGCGCTCGGGCGGCCCTGCGGCGAAAACTCGTCCGGATGCGCGGCGTGTCGCGACGGGGCCGTGCACGGCGTGCGGCGTGTCGTCCGGGACGGCCGCTCGCGGCGTGTCGCGACGAAGCGGTCAGCCGCGGACGAACCGGACCGGCTCCCCCGGTCGCACCTGCGCCAGGACCCCGAGCGCCGACGCACGCACGACCGCCACGACCGGGTACCCGCCCGTCACCGGGTGGTCGACGCCGAACACCACCGGCAGGCCGTCCGGCGGCACCTGCACCGCCCCCGGGACCAGACCCGCCGACGGGAGCTCCGCACCCGCACATGCCGGCACGCGCACCACCCGCGGACCGTCCAGGCGCAGGGCCACGCGGTCCGACGACGGCGTCACGCGGAACCCGTCCGTGCGGCAGACCGCGTCGAGGCCGCGCTCGAACCAGTCCGCGTGCGGACCCGGCACCACCGGCAGCCGCCAGGGACCGTCCGGCCAGGGGCGGACCGGGGCGACGTCGACGGGAGGCCACGCCGCGGGTGGGAGTCCGACCGGCAGGACGTCGCCGGTCGCGAGCGGCGCAGGGCCGATGCCGCCCAGCCGGTCCGTGGCGCGAGAGCCCAGCACCGGGGGAACGTCGACGCCGCCGCGCACCGCGAGGTACGTGCGCAGCCCACGCGTCGGGGCGCCGACGCGCACCTCGGCACCGTCCGGCACCTCGACCGGGGCGTGCATCCCGACCAGCACGCCGCCGACGCGCACCGGTGCCGGTGCACCCGCGCACGCGATCGTCAGCGGCCCGCGCGCCCGCAGCCGCAGACCGCCCATGAGGAGCTCCAGACCCGCCGCACCCTCGTCGTTCGCGACCACGCGGTTCGCGAGCCGCAGCGCCGCCGCGTCCGCCGCCCCCGACCGCCCGACGCCGACGTGCGCCCACCCGGGCCGGCCGAGGTCCTGGACCAGCGTGAGGACGCCGGGGTCGACCACCTCGAGAGCCCCGTGGTCGACGACCTGCCGGCCCCCTGGGTCGACGACCTGGCGGGTCGACGAGGCCTCCCGACGTCCGCGCGCCGCGTCGCGCCCTGCCGCGCTCACGCGGGGGCTGCCGCGGGTCCGTGGGTCGACGCCGGCTCGGTCTCCGGCTCCGGGACGAAGCGCACCCGGGAGCCAGGCGTCAGCAGCGCCGGCGGCGTGCGCGCCACGTCGAACAGCGGGACGTCGCACCGGCCGAGCAGCCGCCAGCCGCCCGGCGTCGCCGCCGGGTACACCGCCGCGAACTCGTCCGCGATCGCCACGGCCCCGGCCGGGACCCGCTCGCGCGGTGTCGCCCGTCGCGGGACACGCAGCGCCGGGTCCAGGCCGACCAGGTACGCGAACCCCGGCATGAAGCCGCCGAACGCGACCGTGTACGTCGCGGCCGCGTGCCGCTCGACGACCGCGTCGACCGTCAGCCCGGTGAGCGCCGCGACCTCCGCGAGGTCCTCGCCGTCGTAGTGCACGGGCAGCTCGACGACGTCGCCCCGCTCCGCCTCGCCGACCGGTTCCGCGGTGCGCGCGGACCGCCAGACCCGTCGGACCTCCGCCGCGAGCGTCGCCACGTCGGCCCGCGGCGTCGTCCGCAGCAGCACCGTCGTCGCCGCGGGCACCTGGTCGACCACCGCGCTCCACACCGACGGGTCCGCTGTCTCGCGCGCGCGCCGCAGGGCGTCGTCGAGCCGCCGCACCGCGGCGAGGTCCGCGACCTCGACGAGCAGCGCGTCGTCGCCGAACGGCACGACGTGCAGCGCGGAGGTCATGCGCCGATCCTGCCCCTCCGCGGCCACCGGGTCAGACCAACGAGCCGGACGTCAGACGAACGGGCCGGTTGCCGGACGGCGGGCCGCCGCGTCGGCTGGGCCGTCAGACGGACGGGCCGCCTGGTCGGACGAACGGGCCGACGGTGACACCCGCCCGGTCCAGCGCTCGGCGCACCGCGGTGGCGAGCACGACCGCGCCCGGGGTGTCGGAGTGCACGCACACCGACTCCGCATCGACGGGGACGACCGTGCCGTCGACCGAGGTGACCCGCCCGTCCAGCGCCATCGCGAGCACGCGCGCCACGACCTCGTCGGGATCGACGACGAGCGCACCCGGCTCGGTCCGCGGCACGAGCGTCCCGTCGGTGCGGTACCCGCGGTCGGCGAACGCCTCGCGCACCGGTCGCAGACCGCGGTCCCGGGCGAGGTCCAGCACGACCGCGCCGGGCAGCCCGACGACCGGCAGCGGGTCGCCGTCGCTCGCCTCGACGACCGCGTCCACGACCGCCGCCGCCTGCTCGGCGTGGTGCACGACCGCGTTGTAGAGCGCGCCGTGCGGCTTGACGTACGACACGCGCGTGCCCGACGCGGCCGCCGCGCGGCGCAGCGCGCGCACCTGCACGACGACGTCGGCCCGCAGGACGTCGGGCGGGACGTCCAGGAATCGCCGGCCGAAGCCCGCCCGGTCCCGGTACGACACCTGCGCCCCGACGGCCGCACCCCGCACCGCCGCGGCCCGGCACACCGCCGCCATGACCCGGTCGTCGCCGGCGTGGAACCCGCACGCGACGTTGGCGCTCGTGACCACGTCGAGCAGGCGCGACTCGGGCCCGTCGACACCCGGGACCCAGTCGTCGAGGCCTTCCCCCAGGTCGCAGTTGAGGTCGATGCTCGCGCCCATGCCCCGATCCTCCCCCGTCGTCGACTGCGAGGAAGCACACGGCGGGTGCGCGGGACGCGCCGCGGCCGTCGCCCGGGGGAATCCGCCGTCGTCACGGCGGACACGACCCTGGGCACGTGGCCGCCCCGACCGTCGTCGTCCCTGCGAGCGTCGTCGCCGCACCGTGGGCCGTCGCCGCACCGCACCGCTGCGGACCGTCCGCACCGTCCGTGGGTGCAAGGATGGGCCGGTGGTCCGGACCGATGAGCTGCTCGACGCGCTCCTCGCCGGAGGACGGCGGGCCGACCGGCTCACGCACGTCCGCCACCTCCCGGCGCGCGAGGGCGTCCGGGCACCGTGGCCCACCTGGGCCGACGCCGACGTCGTGCGCGGCTACCGACAGCTCGGGGTCGAGCAACCCTGGGCGCACCAGGCAGTCGCCGCCGAGGCGGCGTGGGCCGGCCGGCACACCGTGCTGTCGACGTCGACCGGGTCGGGCAAGTCGCTCGCCTTCTGGCTGCCGGCCCTGACGGCCGCACGAGGATCGGCCGCCGCACGCACGCTCGACCCCGGCCGGATCGAGACCGTCACGCGCCGCGCGACGACCCTCTACCTGTGCCCGACGAAGGCCCTCGCGGCGGGCCAGCTCGCCGCCCTCGACGACCTGCTGCGCGCCGCCGCCCTGCGGGACGTCCGCGTCGCGACGGCCGACGGCGACACGTCGCTCGACGAGCGGCGCTGGGTCCAGGAGCACGCCGACCTGGTCCTCACCAACCCCGACTTCGTGCACTTCGCGCTCCTCCCGCAGCACCGCCGGTGGGCGCGCCTTCTCGGTGCCCTCCGGTACGTCGTCGTCGACGAGTGCCACGCCTTCCGCGGCGTCTTCGGCGCGCACGTGGGCCTCGTGCTCCGGCGACTGCAACGCGTCGCCCGGTCCTACGGTGCGTCGCCGGTGTTCCTGCTCGCATCGGCCACGACGGCCGATCCCGCGGTCAGCGCCGCGCGCCTCGTCGGCGTGCCCGCCGCCGACGTCACCGCCGTGACCGAGGACGCGTCGCCCGCCGGCCGTAAGACCTTCGTCCTCTGGCAGCCGCCGCTGCTCCCCGGCGGGGACACGCCGTGGAGCGACCTCCTTCCCGACGAAGACCCCTGGTCGACGCCCGTCACCGCGCCCGGCGGTGCCGTGCGACCCGACGCGCCCGGCCCGCCCGCCCCCGACGACCCGTGGACGGTCGCCGACCCGTCGAACCCCGAGTCGGCGGACGACCCCGACCCGCTGCAGGCCGTCGCCGACGCGTCGTTCGCCGCAACGCCGGGCCGCCCCGACGACCCCGCGCGCGCGGCGGGCGCCTGGCCGGACGACGCTGCGTCGCGCCGACCGGGACGATCCGACGATCTGGAGCTCCCCGGGCAGGATCTCGAGTCCTCCCGGCAGCACGTGGTCGCACGGCTCCGCGGACCGGCCGCAGCGTCGCCCGCGACGTCGCACGTCGAGGCGCGCGCGCAGACGGCCGACGCGGTCGTCGACCCGTCGGCG
Organism: Cellulomonas sp. H30R-01; assembly: GCF_010119915.1. NCBI lineage: Bacteria > Bacillati > Actinomycetota > Actinomycetes > Micrococcales > Cellulomonadaceae > Cellulomonas > Cellulomonas sp. H30R-01. The sequence continues at coordinate 2,739,451 of NZ_CP048210.1, forward strand.
TCCGGACCGTCGGGGACGGGCGAGCGCGTGGTGACCGAGCCGCACGACGGACCGCGACGCACCGCGACCGCCGAGGTCGCGGACCTGCTGACCGACCTCGTCGTCGTCGGTGCCCGGACCCTCGCCTTCACCCGGTCGCGCCGCGCCGCGGAGTCGGTCGCGTCCGCGACGCGCGACCACCTGCGCGACGTCGACCCGGACCTCGCGCGTGCGGTGTCCGCGTACCGCGGCGGCTACCTGCCGGAGGAGCGGCGGGCGCTCGAGCGGTCGATCCGGTCGGGCGACCTGCGCGCGCTCGCGACGACGAACGCCCTCGAGCTCGGCATCGACATCTCGGGGCTCGACGCCGTGCTCGTCGCCGGATGGCCGGGGACGCGGGTGTCGCTGTGGCAGCAGGCGGGCCGGGCCGGCCGCGCGGGTGCGGACGGGCTGGTCGTGCTGGTCGCCCGCGAGGACCCGCTCGACACGTTCCTCGTGCACCACCCCGAGGCGATCTTCGACACGCCCGTCGAGGCCACGGTGTTCGACACCGGCAACCCGTACGTCCTCGCACCGCACCTGTGCGCGGCGGCCGCCGAGATCCCGCTGCGCGCCGACGAGCTCGACGTGTTCGGTCCGCAGGCACCCGTCCTGCTCGGCGAGCTCGTCGAACGTGGCGCGCTGCGTCGTCGAGCGTCGGGCTGGTACTGGACGCACGCCGAGCCGGCGACCCGTCTCACGGACCTGCGCGGCTCGGGCGGCGACCCCGTCCGCGTGGTCGAGTCCGTCACGGGCCGGCTGCTCGGCACGGTCGACGCCGCCTCCGCGGACGCGACGGTCCACGACGGCGCCGTCTACGTGCACCAGGGCGCGACGTTCGTCGTCGACGAGCTGCACCTCGAGGACGGTGTGGCGCTCGTGACCCGGCGCGACGTCGACTACGGGACATGGGCGCGCTGGGTCACGTCGACCGAGGTCGTGTCGGTCGACGAGGAGAGCTCGTGGGGACCGGTCACCTGGGGCTTCGGCGCGGTCGACGTGACGACCCAGGTCCTCGGTTACCAGCGCAAACGCATCCCCGACCTCCAGGTGCTCGGCTCCACGGACCTCGACCTCCCGCCGCGGACGCTGCGCACCGCCGCCGCCTGGTGGACGGCCCCAGCCGACGTGCTCGAGGCCGCCGGCGTCGGCGAGGAGGACGCACCGGGCGCGCTGCACGCGGCCGAGCACGCGTCCATCGGCCTCCTGCCGCTGCTCGCGACGTGCGACCGCTGGGACCTCGGCGGGCTGTCGACCGCGCTGCACGCCGACACGGGCCACGCGACGGTGTTCGTGCACGACGCCTACCCGGGCGGCGCGGGGTTCGCCGAGCACGGCTTCCGTGTCGCGCCGACGTGGCTGCGGGCCACCCGGGACGCGATCGCGGCCTGCCCGTGCCCGGGCGGGTGCCCGGCCTGCGTGCAGTCCCCCAAGTGCGGCAACGCGAACAACCCGCTGGACAAGGCCGCGGCCGTCCGGCTCCTCGACGTCGTGCTCGCGCACGCCCCGCAACCCGACTGACACCCCGGCCGCCCGTCGACCCACAGGTCCACCCGTGCCGCCCCCGGCGCACCAGCGGCGCAACCGACGGACGCACATCGCACCGTCGACCGACAGGCCCACCCGCGCCGTCCCCCGGTGCACCAGCGGCGCGACCGACGGACGCACATCGCACCGTCGACCGACAGGCCCATCCGCGCCGTCCCCACCACGTGCGAGGTGCGACACCGACGGACGCCACACCGCACCGTCGACTGACGGGTCCCCCGCGCCGTCCCGCCTCGTAGCGCCGTCCCGCCATGGACGAGCGGCGACCGGCCGACGCCGTGCCGCTGCCCCGTCGACCGGGAAGCGCGCCGCGACGCCCCGCGCCGTCAGCCCGCCCGAGACGCTCATCCGCCGCTCGCAGGCCGAGGGCCGGCGCGCGCCTCCGCCGAGGTGGGACCGACGCCCGTGCGGTGCTGCGCACCGACCCTCACCACGCCGCCGCCCTCGTCCGCGCACGTGGTGATGCTCGCGCCGTTGCGTGCGGCGACCCGCCGCGCCGCAGCGCAGGCGTCTCCCCCGTCCCGCAGCGCGCTCGCGGCCGCGAGCGCGCTCAGGTCCGCAGCCGTCTGCGCCTGGAGCCGACCCGTGTGTGCCGAGGTCACGACGCCGAGGAACGCGGCGAGCACGAGCGCGACAGCGACGACGGCCACCAGCACGACGGTGACGGAGCCGTCGTCGGCGCCGCTCCGACGCCGACGACGTCCACCGGGAGCCTCGGGCGTCACGGCTCGACCCGCGCCGTCGCCGACCCGCGGGTCTCCAGCGGACCGAGCCGCAGTCCGCCGACAGGCACCGACGCCTCGACGACCACGGTGACCCACTCGCCGTCGCGGGTCGTCCGGACGCGCGCCCCGTCACCCGCGACCCGACGTGCGGTCGCGGCGGCGTCGGACGAGGACTCCCCGAGCGCGAGAGCACGAGCGCCCGCGCGGGCACCGTCGAGGCACTGGGCCCGCGTCAGCCCGGCCCCGACCACGGCGAGCACGACCACGAGCAGCAGCACGACGACGGGCAGCCCGACCGCGAGCTCCGCCGTGACGCTGCCCGCGTCCCTCACCGTGAGAGGCGCTGTCGGCCGGCGCGCGATCGTCCGCGACGCGAGGCCGCTCGTCGAGGCCGGCTGCTGCGCTCCGCCTCCGACGTCACGGGCGGTCACATCGGTCCTCCTGCGAGGGCGCCCGCGCGCCGCCACGTCGGGCCGCGCGGCGTCGACCGTCACAGCGAGAGCGCCTGCCGCACGATGCCGGTGAGCAGGCCCTTCACCTCGCCGCTCTTGAGGATCACCACGAGCAGCCCGGCGAACCCCACGGCCGCCAGCGTGACGATCGCGTACTCCGCGGTCGCCATGCCCGCGTCGGCGCCCAGACGACGAGCCCGCTGCGCCACGGTCGCCCCGAGTCGCCCGCAGGCACGCGCGCCTCGACGTGCGCGGGTCGACACCACCCGTGACCGCCCCGGCAACGATCCCGGGCCCGTGCCCACCGGACGGGCCGCCTCCTCGTCCCCCGAGCCCGCCGGCTGCGTCGTGATCCCACCATCCGTCGTCCGTCGCACGGTTCCTCCTCTCGTCGACGGGCCGAGGACCCGTCTCGCCGCGCCCTGCGGCCGTCCCCACCGTGCTTCGCCCCGCGGGCCGCCGGTGCCGGAGACGCCGGAACGGTGGACGACACGACGCCCGCCCCGACCTGTGGACGGCTCGTCACCGGCGGCCCCGCACGCGTCGCGCGTCACCTCCGGTCGCCCGCGGGACGCGAGACGAGCGACGCGCGACCCGGGAAGCGCGCAAGCGCGCCGCGCGACCCGGGAATCGCGCAAGCGCGACGCGCGCCCCGGGAGTCGCGACGCCCGACGCGAGAAGCGCGACGGGGTACGCGAGACGCGGGACGGGCGACGGGCGACGCGCGACGTGCGACGCGCGACGTGCGACGTGCGAGGCGCCGCCTGCGACGGGCGACGCGCGACCCGCGACCTGCGACGTGCGACGTGCGACGTGCGACGTGCGAGAACGAACAACGCGGCAGTCGGCGGTCGGACCGTCCGTCCGGCGAAGGACCGTTGGGGAGCGCCCGACCGCTCGTGGGATGGGCGGGCGTCTGCCCCGACGAGGGATGGATGAGCCCGGGCCGAGAGCTCGTCCAACCCGACGAGGAGCAGACGTGGGCCGTCGGTCCTGCGATGCTCCCGGTCGTCCGACGGCCGAAGTGGCGCGGCGGCGAGCCCGGAGCCGAGGGACGAGCTGGCTCGCCCAGACGCCGCCGGGCTGCGAGGGCCTCGCCATCTGGAGGGCTGCCCCTGGGCGCACGTGTCCGGTGCGCGGAGCGCGGTGCGCGGAGCCCGGTGCGCGGCGCCGCGCGGTACGCGGAGCGCGGAGCGCGGTGCGCGGAGCCCGGTGCGCGGCGCCGCGCGGTACGCGGAGCGCGGTACGCGGAGCGCGGTGCGCGGAGCCGGTGCGCGGCGCGGTGCGCGCGAGGCTGGACGGTCAGGGCAGGAGCGCGAGCCCGTCGGTCAGCGACAGCACGATCGGCACGAGGCCGACCAGCACGAACGCCGGCAGGAAGCAGGCGCCCAGCGGGAGGACGAGGTGGACGGCGAGCCGCGCGGCGGCGGTCCTGACCGCTCGGCGTCGCTCACGTCGTAGCCGCTCGGCCCGCGCGCGAAGACCCGGGACGGGTGGCGCGCCGGCGACCCACGCGCTCGTGAGCGCGTCGCGCACGGGCCGGACGGTCGCGGGCGCACCTGCCCACGCGGTCGACCAGGAGGCGCCGAGGACCAGCGCGGACCCGGCACGCTCGAGCGCCGCCCCCGCGACCCCGTCGATCGCGCGACCGACCGCCGTGAGGGCGGTCGGGATCGCGGAGCCCGTCGTGAGCGCGGCCTCCACGAGGGCGAGCACGAGCGCGACGTCGACCTCGACCTCGACCGATTGGTCCTGGCGGCCGGACGCCGCCACGGTCCGGACCGACGGCCCGCCAGGCGTCCCGCGGTCGGCACGCCACCCGTCGGCCGCCCGGCCGGACGCCGCCACGGTCCGGACCGACGGCCCGCCAGTCGCCCCGCGGTCGGCACGCCATCCGTGGGCCAGGGCCCGGCCTCGGCCCGGATCCGCGGGCTCGAGGTCTCCGTCGGCGGCACCTCGGCCCGGACGCGCGGGCTCGAGGTGCTCGTCGACGGTCGCCTGCGCCGACGCGCGCACCGCCCGCCCCCGGTGCGCGTGTCCGCCGGTGGGCGCCGACCGCGCCACGCGCGTGCCACGGGCCTCCCGTGCGAGACCGTGGAGCCGCGACCTCGGTCCACTCCGCCACGCCACGGCGACGGTCAGCGCCGCGAGCACCCCGAGCACGAGCACGCTCATGCGCCCAGCCGGCCGGCGTCGACGGTGCGCGCGACCAGCCGACCGGTCCACCACCGGCCGACGAGGAGCAGGGTGGCACCGAGCAGGGCGCACCCCGTGCCCACCCCGCCGCTCGTCATGACGCCGACCGGGTCGGCGCCGAGCAGCGTGCCGAGCAGGACGCCCGCCACGGGCAGGAGGAGCAGCACGCGTGCGGTGGCGCGCGGACCTGCGAGCGCCGCGGCGACGTCGGCGTCGTGCTCCTCGTCGGCGGCGACCGCGCCCGCGACGCCCTCCAGCACGTCGGCGAGGGGTGCCCCGAGGTCGGCGGCGAGCCGCGCCGCGGCGACGACCGCGCGTGCCCTCGCGACGTCCTCACGACGGCGCACCCTTCCGCCGCCGGCGAGGTCCTCGACGGTCGGCACGTCACCGACGCCGGGGCGCTCCAGGACGTCCGACCACGCCGTCCCGGGCGGCGCACCGCTGCGCAGCCGGGCGGCCGTGTCGTGCAGCACCCCGACGAGGTCCACTGCGCGACGTCGGTCGCGAGGACCCGCGCGACGCGTCCGACGCGCAGCCACGACCCCGCCGACCGTGCGCACGCGCCGCTCGGACGCTCCGGCGCTCGGCACCCTCCGCGGGTCGGTCGGTACCGCTGCTACCGCACCCCGACCGGCGCCCACCGGCCTCCCCCGCGCCACGACGAGCAGTCCGGCGTGCGCGGCTGCGACCACGGCCAGCACCTCACTCACCGCGCCCGCCTCCCCCCGGTCGGCGAGCGGGAACGACCCGTCCGACGGTCGGGGTGGTGATCGACGGCTCGCCGCGCGCCGCACCGGTGGGACGGGCGTCGAGGGTCGCGGTCGTCGGTGACGGCTCCCCGCGATCGGCGCCGACGGGGTCGGTGGCCGGCAGGCCGAGACGCGCGGACAGGTGCGCCCAGGCGGGCTCGACGGTCACGACGCCCGCCGGGTCGGCGCGCAGCGCACCCACGACCTCGAGCTCGCCCGTCGTCGACCGGCGGACCACCGCGACCTCGGCGAGGTAACGCGTCCCCTCGGCGGTGCGGCGCAGGTGCAGGACGGCGTCGAACGCGCTGGCGGCCTGCGCGGCCACGGCGTCGCGCGACAGGCCCGCGAGCGCCGCCAGGGCCTCGAGCCGTGCGGGCACGTCGGCGGCCGCGTTGGCGTGGACGGTCGCGCACCCGCCGTCGTGTCCGGTGTTGAGGGCGGTGAGGACCTCACGGACCTCGGCACCGCGACACTCGCCGAGCACGACCCGGTCGGGCCGCATGCGCAGCGACTGCCGCACGAGGTCGGCGAGCTCGACCCGGCCCGCGCCCTCGACGTTCGCGTGCCGGGCGAGCAGCCGGACGACGTGCGGGTGTCGTGGGGCGAGCTCTCCCGACTCCTCGATGACGACGATGCGCTCGTCGGGCGGTACGAGCGAGAGCAGCGCCGCGAGCAGCGTCGTCTTCCCCGACCCGGTCGCGCCGGACACGAGCAGATTCGCGCGGGACGTCACGAGCGCCCGGACGACGGGGACGAGCGCGGGTGCCAGCGTCCCGCCCGCCACGAGCTCGACCACGGACAGCGCCCGCACCCGGACGGCCCGCAGGCTGAGCAGGGTGCAGCCGCCCGCGACCGGCGGCAGGACCGCGTGCAGCCGCGTGCCGTCCGGCAGGCGCGCGTCGACGGTCGGGCTGGCCTCGTCGAGGCGCTGCCCGCCGGCGGCGGCGAGCCGGACCGCGAGCGCACGCACGTCGTCGACGCTGCCGAGGTGGACGCCGGTCCTCCGCAGCCGGCCCGCGTGCTCGACCCAGACGTCGTCGGGACCGTTGACGAGCACGTCGGTCACGTCGGGGTCGTCGAGCAGGTGCTGGAGCGGACCCGCCCCGTAGACCTCGTCGCGGACGGTCCGGACGAGCCCGGCGAGCCCGCTCGACCCCACGAGCGAGCCGCGCCGGCGCACGGTCGCGTCGACGGCGGCACGGACCTCGTCGTCGGTCGCCGGGCGTGTGCCCGTCCCCGCACCGGATCCGGAACCCACGCCCTCGCCCCCGGCGCCGCCCCCGACCGCGCCCGACATGAGGCGCGCTCGCACCTCGTCGAGGAACGCGGCGTCGACGAGCGCCCGACGCGGTGCCTGCCCGCCCGCCGTCACCGCGCGAGTCCTGCGGCGAGGCGCCGCACGGCGCGGTCGAACGGCCCTGCGGTCGGGATGCCGCCGTGCTCGGTGCCGGCGGCGAGACGGCGGTCGACGGGCAGCACCGCGCGGACGGGCAGCCCGACGGCCTCGGCGACCTCGGACGCGCCCAGGCCGCCCGGCGCCGGGCCGCGGACGACGAGGCCCACGTCGGCACCCGGCACGGTGAGCACCGGGCGGAGCGCGAGCGCACCCGCGGCCGCACGCAGGTCACGCGGGGCGACGACGAGGACCGTGTCGCACACCGCGGCGACCGACTCGCCGGCGACGACCCGCGACCGGTCCAGGTCGAGGACGAGGACGCCGACCGTGCGCGACAGCGCGTGCAGCACGTCGGCGACGACGGCCGGCTCGGGCGGGTCCGGCCGGGCGCGGTCGGCGCTGAGGACCGCGCACGCACCCCACCGCGGCAGGAGCGCGAGCAGGTCGTCGCCGTCGACGTCACCACGGGCGTCCGTGAGGTCCGGCCAGCGCACGCCGTCCGCACCCTCGAGACCCAGCAGGACGTCGAGGCCGCCGCAGCCACCGTCCAGATCGACGAGGGCGGTCGCCGTCGTGCGCGAGACCGCCCGGGCGAGCGCCGCCGCGAGGCTCGACGCCCCCGCGCCGCCCCGGGCGCCGACGACCCCGACGACGTGCGCGCGCCACGGTGGTGGTGCCGGTGGACCGACCCACCCGCGCGCGGTCGGGGGCGGAGACGAGACCACCGGCGCCGACAGCACACCGACGGCAGCCTCGCGCGGCGCAGCGTGGTCGCCAGGTCGCTCCACGCCCGCCGGTCGGCGCGTCCCCATGAGCACGTCCATCGCGGTCTCCTCTCCCGTCGTCGTCGAGCCGGCACGTGCGACGTCGCGCGCCGAGGGCCGGGGCGACGTCTGCGCAGCCTGGCCGCGCCCCGCGGGTCCGTGGCGCGCGGCTGAGCCCGCCGTGGACGAGGCGCGCTCGTGCCGGGCTGTGGACGGCTCGGCGCGTCGCAGCACCCGCACCGGTGTGTCGACCCGCACGTCGGAGCCGGTGGCTAGGCTCGCCGCGACCACGGTCGGCACGACGCACCAGGCCCGGCCGGACCGACGACCCGTCCCCGGGAGCGCGATGGACGACAGCCCGACCGGCCCGACGGCCACGCCCTCCGGCGCGGACCAGGCGGCGGCGTTCTTCGACCTGGACAAGACGATCATCGCGACGTCCTCCGCGACGGCGTTCTCCCGACCGTTCATGGCGGGCGGGCTGCTCACGCGCCGCTCGGTCCTGCGGACGGCGTACGCGCAGTTCCTGTACCTCGTGGGTGGGGCGGACGAGACGCAGACGGAGCGGCTGCGGGCGCAGCTCTCGCGCATGGTGACCGGCTGGGACGTCGCGCAGGTGTCGTCGATCGTCGCCGAGACGCTGCACGAATCCATCGACCCGGCGGTCTACGCCGAGGCGGTCGCGCTCATCGAGGAGCACCACGAGGCGGGTCACGACGTCGTCATCGTGTCGGCCTCGGGGAGCGAGATCGTCGAGCCGATCGCCGCGGTCCTCGGCGCCGACCACGTGATCGCGACGCGCATGGGCGTCAGCGACGGCCGGTACACGGGCGACATCGACTTCTACGCGTACGGCGAGAACAAGGCGGCGGCGATCCGCGAGCTCGCCGCCGCGCGGGGCTACGACCTCGCGTCGAGCTACGCGTACTCGGACTCGATCACCGACGTGCCGATGCTGGCGGCCGTCGGCCACGGCTTCGCGGTCAACCCCGACCGTGCGCTGCGCCGCGTCGCGGCGGAGCGCGGGTGGGACACGCTCTCGTTCAACCGGCCGGTGGCGCTGTTCTCCCTGGTGCGACCGTCCGGACGGACCGTCGCGGTCGCGACCGCGGTGCTCGTGGCGGTGTGCACGCTCGTCGTGTGGCTCGCCTGGCGCCGGCGCCGTCGCACCCGCTGACGCGGACGGAGCCGGCCCGCCGGCATCAGCGCCGGCTCGACGACCGCGCCGCCACGCGCCGACGTCCCCGCGACGCGGTCGGCCGGAGCCGGACCTCCGCGGCGGGCGCCGCGGCTCGTTCCGCATGTCGGGCAGGCGTCCCGCGATGCGGTCATCGCGCGGTGCTGTGCAGGGGCGTCGCCGCGCCCGGTTCCCAACCGTCGCGGCCTGAGGTACCAAGGACTCACAACTGGATGGCCGCGAGGGCACCCACGCGCAGGATTGCCCCCCTCTGGGCAGGTCGACCGGGCTCGACCCGTAGCGACTGGACAGGTGCACGCTTGATCACCCTCCGGCCACCGTTCGGCGACGGCGCCCCTCGGGGCGCCGTCGTTGTGCCGCCGCCCGACGTCCCCGTCCCGGCCGACGAAGCGCCGCACGCCCGTCGGACGACGACGTTCCCGAGCGCTCGCGCGTGACGGGCGCCGTGCCCGCGCTCAGTCCGCGGGCAGGCGACCGGCCAGCACCCCGTCCGCGACGTGCCGTGCCCGTGCCACCCCGTCGACAACCGCCCCCGCGCAGGCCCGCACCCACGCCGCGACGCCGTCGGGCGTGCCCGTCGCGAACCCGGCGGCCGCCCCGAGGTAGCCCTGCGGCGTCGCCGCCCAGCCGGCCTCCGCGACCACCGACCCGGTCGGGTCGAGCCCTCGCGCGGTGACCAGCAGGCGCGACGTGGCGCGTGCGACGACGCCGTTGCCCGCTGCGAAGGGCCGCAGCGTGAGGAGCTCCCCGTGCACGACGGCGGCGACGACGAGCGCCGGGGCACGGGTCGTCGCGACGGTCCGCCCGAGGAGGTCGAGGCGAGCGGCGACCTCGTCGCCGACGGGCGCCGGTCCGAGGCCGGTGAGGTCCTGCGGTGCGCCGGCGACGCGCACTCGTCCGACGGCGTCGTCGTCGAGCCAGCCGGTGGCCGCAGCGACGTGCAGCCGCGCCAGGAGCTGCGGGAGCGGTGGGAGCGTCGCGGACCCGCGCGCGCCGAGCTCCGGCATGAGGCGCTCGACGGCGGCCGCCGCGCGCACGGCCCCGAGCGCGCGGTCGACGTGCGGGTCCGCCCGGCCCGGGAGCGCCGCGCCGCCCGGTTCACGGGATGTCGCGCCCGTCGCGAGCCCGCGCACGACGTCGAGCGTGACGCGCGCCCCGTCGACGGCCGCGCTGGCCCGCGCGCTGCGCAGCCCCGCCTCGGCGCGGACCTCGCGCCACCTGCGCCGGTACGCCTCGTGCCACCGCAGTCCCTCGCAGGCCACGCGTGCCGCGTCCACGGCTTCGGCCACGCCGGGCAGGTCGGCGAGCGGGGCGAGCGGGTCGGCGGGCACCGGCACACCCTACGAGCCGCTGCCGCAGCCACCGCCGCCCACGTCCGTCGACGACCGCGTCGACGAGGAGACGCGCCCCGCGCGGCGGGCCAGAATGAGGCGCATGGCGTCGCCGAGCGTGTCCTCGTCCATCACCGCCCGGCTCCAGGTGCAGGCCCGGCCCACCGCGGTCAGCGAGCTGACGACCGCGATCGAGGAGGCGGGCGGGGTCGTCACGGCGCTCGACGTCACGGCGTCGGGGCACGAGCAGATGACGGTCGACGTGACGTGCGCGACGCGCGGCGAGCAGCACGCGGCGGACATCGTGGCGACGCTCAAGGACCTGCGCGGCGTGGTCGTCGACCGGGTGAGCGACCGGACGTTCCTCATGCACCTGGGCGGCAAGCTCTCGATCGAGTCGAAGGTGCCGCTGCGCAACCGCGACGACCTGTCGATGGCGTACACGCCGGGCGTCGCGCGGATCTGCGAGGCGATCGCGGCCCGCCCGGAGGACGCGCGCCGCCTGACGATCAAGCGGAACACGATCGCGGTCGTCACGGACGGCACCGCGGTGCTGGGGCTGGGCAACATCGGCCCGCTCGCGGCGCTGCCCGTCATGGAGGGGAAGGCGGTGCTGTTCAAGCGGTTCGCGGGGATCGACGCGTTCCCGCTGGTCCTGGACACGACGGACGTCGACCAGATCGTGGAGACGGTCGTGGCGATCGCGCCGGCGTTCGCGGGGATCAACCTCGAGGACATCTCGGCGCCGCGGTGCTTCGAGGTCGAGCGCCGGCTGCGCGAGCGGCTCGACATCCCGGTGTTTCACGACGACCAGCACGGCACGGCGATCGTCGTGGTCGCGGCGCTGACGAACGCGCTCAAGGTGGTCCGCAAGGACATCGGCACGGTGCGGATCGTCCTGTCGGGTGCCGGTGCGGCGGGCACCGCGGTGCTGCGGCTGCTGCTCGCGGCGGGTGCGCGCGACGTGGTCGTCGCGGACATCGAGGGCGTCGTGCACGGGGACCGCCCGGGCCTTCCCGAGTCGTTGCGGTGGACCGCGTCGGTGACGAACCCGCGGGGCGTGACGGGCACGATCCCGCAGGCCCTGGCCGGTGCCGACGTCTTCATCGGGGTGTCCGCGCCCGACGTCATCACCGCGCAGGACGTGTCGACGATGGGCCGCGACGCGATCGTCTTCGCGCTCGCGAACCCGCGCCCCGAGGTGGACCCGGACGACGCGGCCCGCTACGCGGCGGTGGTCGGCACGGGCCGGTCGGACTTCGCGAACCAGATCAACAACGTGCTCGCGTTCCCGGGCCTGTTCCGCGGGCTGCTCGACGCGCAGTCGCACAAGATCACCGACCGGATGCTGCTCGCGGCGGCGTACGCGCTGGCGTCGACGGTCACCGAGGACGAGCTGAACCCGACGTACATCGTGCCGAGCGTCTTCCACCCCGACGTGGCGACGGTCGTCGCGGCGGCCGTCGAGCGCGAGGCCCGCGCCGACGCCGAGGCGACGACGACCGGCTGACAGACCCCGACACCCTCGACTGACCGCCCGTCAGCGTCGTGTGGGAGGCCTGTCGCGCCTGGTGAGACAGACCTTCCACACCACGACCTCCACGGGGCCGCGGGGGCGGTGGGGAGCCCGTACGCCCGCCGCGGGGCGCCGTCAGCGCCAGGCGCCCCGCACGTACTGCGGCTGCCAGCCGGTGACCTCGGGCAGCCCGTCGACGTCCGACACGCCGTCGGCGACGGGCAGCGCGGACGTCGGCACCCCGAGCTCGTGCGCGGCACGCAGCGGCCACGACGGGTCGCGCAGCGCGACCCGGCCCAGCAGGACGGCGTCGGCGGCGCCGTCCACGAGCGCCTGCTCGGCCTGCTCGGGCGACGTGATGAGACCGACCGCGGCGACGGGCAGGCCGGACGTCTCGCGCACGGTGCGCGCGGCTGGCACCTGGTAGCCCGGGCCGACGGGGATCGACGCGAGCGCGTTGCCGCCCGAGGAGACGTCGACGAGGTCGACGCCGTGCCCGGCGAGGTCCTTCACGACGGCGGCGACGTCGGCGACGTCGAGGCCACCGGGCACCCAGTCCGTCGCGGAGACACGCACGAGCAGCGGGAGGTCGTCCGGCCAGGCGGCGCGCACGGCGTCGACGGTCTCGACGAGCAGGCGCGCGCGGTTCTCGGGCGAGCCGCCGTACTCGTCGTCGCGCGTGTTGGTGAGCGGTGACAGGAACTGGTGCAGCAGGTAGCCGTGCGCGGCGTGCACCTCGACGACGTCGAAGCCGGCGTCGAGCGCGCGTCGGGCCGCGGCCGCGAACTGCCCGGGGACCGCGGCGACCTGCTCGGTCGTCATCGCGGTCGGCGCGTCGAGGCCCGGGAACGGCTCGGCGCCGGGGCCGAGGGTGGCCCAGCCGCCCTCGTCGACGCCCACGGACCCCTCGACGGCCTCGAACGGCGCACGCGTCGACGCCTTGCGACCGGCGTGCGCGAGCTGCACGCCGATGCGCGTCCCGCGGGCGTGCACGAAGTCGGTGACCCGCCGCCACGACGCGACGTGCGCGTCGTCCCACAAGCCGGTGTCGCGCGGCGAGATGCGGCCCTCGGCGACGACGGCGGTGGCCTCGGCGAGCAGCAGGCCGTAGCCACCGGACGCGCGCGCCCCGAGGTGCACGAGGTGCCAGTCGGTCGGGTGGCCGTCGACGGCGGAGTACTGGCACATGGGCGCGAGCCACGCGCGGTTGGCGAACGTGGTGCCGCGGAGGGTGAGCGGGGAGAACAGTCGGGTCACGTCGACAGCCAACCGCGCCGAGGCCCGCACGGATTCCCGGGCGGTCTTTCGTCCCACGACTCGGACGGCGCCCGGGAGGACAGTGGTCGGGTGCTCCCCATCTCCGACGCCGCGCTCGCGCAGGCCGACGCGGCGCGCCACAAGGTCGACCTCATGGCGACGCCGGGCGTGTTCCTCGTCCGCACGATGCTCGCCGGCGCGTACATCGGCATCGGCGTCCTGATCCTCGCGACGGCGGGCGGCCCGCTCGAGGCCGCGGGGTCGGGCTTCGCGCCGCTCGTCAAGGGTCTGGTCTTCGGCGTCGCGCTCACGATCGTCGTCGTCGCCGGGGCGGAGCTCGCGACCTCCGCGATGATGATCCTCACGCAGGGCGCGATGCTCGGCCGCGTGCCGTGGGGCCGCGCCGGCCTGACGCTGCTCGCCGTGACGGGCGGCAACCTGCTCGGGTCGATGGCGTTCGCCGCGCTCGTGCACGCGTCGGGCGTCGTGGGACCCGGCACGGCGGGCGGTGCGACGATCGCGACGATGCTCGAGCACAAGGCGCACGAGTCGGCCGGGCAGCTGTTCGTCCGCGGCATCCTGTGCAACCTGCTCGTCTGCCTCGCGATCTGGTGCGGGGCGCGGCTGAGGAGCGAGGGCGCGAAGATCGCGCTCGTGTTCGCGTGCGTGATGGTCTTCATCACGTCGGGCTTCGAGCACGTCGTCGCCAACATGACGACGTTCTCGCTGGGCCTGCTCGGCGGGCTGCCGGGCGCGACGGTCGCGGAGATGGCACGCAACCTCGCGCTCGTCGGCCTGGGGAACCTGGTCGGCGGTGCGGTCCTCGTGGGTGCCGCGTACGCGTACGGGGTCCGCGCACCGGGGAGGAGCACGCAGGTCGCACGGTGGTCGACGCAGGGCGTCGACGACGTCCCGGCGCAGCTCGGCGCCGCCGCCGCGCACCGGGTCGTGGCGATGGGCCTGCCCGGGCACGCCCCGCGCGACACGGCCCTGCCGACCGGCGAGGCGGTGCCTGCGGCAATACGGTGAGGCGAGCGACGCCGACGAGGCGCACGCGCACCACCACGTGAGGAGACGCGATGAGCACCTCCGACCCGAACCGCCCGTCCGTGGACGAGACGCCGGACGCGTCAGCCACCTCCCCCGCACCGGGGAGCCCTGCGCCGACGCCGTCGGCCGCGACCACGCCGGCCGGCGCACCGACGACGTCGACGACCCCGACGACAGCCACGACGCCGACGTCCGGCACGACCTCGGAGCCGAGCACCGACACCGGCCGGCACGCGGTCGTGCGCCCCGCGCCGACCCCGCCGCCCGAGCCCGACGCCGCCCGGACCGAGACCTTCACGCCCGCGAGCGCCGCACCCGCAAGCGCCGCACCGACGAGCCCCGCGACCGCCGCCCCCGCGCCCGGCCCGGCCACAACCGCGCAGCCCGCGACGAGCACGCCGCCGAGCGCCCCGCGGACGGACGGTGACGAGACGCTGTTCCCCGCGCCGAACGCGCCCAGGTCCACGAGCTTCGGCGCGCACGTCCTCGGCGCGATCCTCGGCCTGCTGCTCGCCCCCGCGGGCGTGGGTCTCGTGCTCGTCGGTCAGGCACGCATCCTCGAGGCGCAGGTCGACGGCTGGGACGCCTCGACCGAGGTGCTGGGCATCGTCCTGGTGTCGATCGGCCTGCTGCTGCTCGGGCTGGTCGCACTCCTGGGGATCTGGTCGGCGGCCGTCCCGATCGCGGGCGGCACGCTGCTCACGGCCGTCGGCGGCTTCTACCTGTTCGCACCGTCGGTCGCCCGCGCCCAGACGCTCGCGGTGCTCGACGACACGGGCTGGCGGCTCACGGTCACGCAGGTGACGGTCGCGGGGACGTCGGGGACGCTGCTCGTCGCCGGGTTCCTCGTCCTGCTGGTCGGCGTCGTGGCGGCCGTCGCGCGTCGCCGCGGCGTGCACCTCGGCGAGTTCCGCGAGCGCCACCGCGTCTGACCGCCCGCGCCCGCCCGCGCGCCACCGCGGCTCGCGCCGCTCGCGCGCCGCCGGCATCGGTCCGCTGCCGTGCGTGATCTGCTCGGGCGGACGCGGATCGCGCGCGGCTAGAGTGCCTGTTCTGACCCGGTCGCTCCCGGGTTCCGCACCGACGCCGTTGCGCACAGGAGGTCGCACGTGACCGACACCACCCCTGCCACCGAGTCCTCCGAGAAGCCCGCCGGGCTGGAGAACCTGCTCTCCGAGGACCGCCGCTTCCCCCCGTCCCCCGAGTTCGCCGCGCAGGCGAACGCCCACGGCGACCTGTACGCGTGGGCCGCGGCCGACCGTCCGTCGTTCTGGGCGGACCAGGCCCGCGAGCTGCTGACCTGGTCGACACCGTTCACGCAGACCCTCGACTGGTCGAAGGCGCCGTTCGCGACGTGGTTCGCCGACGGGAGGCTGAACGCGGCGTACAACGCGGTGGACCGGCACGTCGAGGAGGGCCGCGGCGACCGGGTCGCCCTGCACTTCGAGGGCGAGGGCGGCGACTCCCGGTCCCTCACGTACGCCGACCTGCAGCGCGAGGTGTCGAAGGCGGCGAACGCGTTCACGACGCTCGGCGTCGGCACGGGCGACCGGGTCGCGATCTACATGCCGCTGATCCCCGAGGCCGTCGTGACGATGCTCGCGTGCGCGCGGATCGGCGCGCCGCACTCGGTCGTCTTCGGCGGGTTCTCCGCGGAGGCGCTCGCGTCGCGCATCGTCGACGCGGAGGCGAAGCTCGTCGTCACCGCGGACGGCGGCTACCGCCGCGGCGCGCCGTCGGCCCTCAAGCCGGCGGTCGACGAGGCGCTCGAGAAGGGCACGCCGTCGGTCGAGCACGTGCTCGTCGTGCGGCGCACGGAGCAGGACGTCGCGTGGACCGAGGGTCGTGACGTCTGGTGGCACGACGTGGTGGACTCCGCGTCGGACCAGCACACGCCGGTCGAGCTCGAGGCCGAGCACCCGCTGTTCATCCTCTACACGTCGGGCACCACGGGGAAGCCGAAGGGGATCTTCCACACGACGGGCGGCTACCTGACGCAGGCGGCGTACACGCACCGCAACGTCTTCGACCTCAAGGCCGAGACGGACGTCTACTGGTGCACGGCCGACATCGGCTGGATCACCGGGCACACGTACGTCGTCTACGGGCCGCTCGTGAACGGTGCGACGCAGGTGATCTACGAGGGCACGCCCGACACCCCGCACCGTGGCCGCTGGTGGGAGATCGTCCAGAAGTACAAGGTCTCGATCCTCTACACGGCCCCGACGGCGATCCGCACGTGCATGAAGTGGGGCGAGGAGATCCCCGCGCAGTTCGACCTGTCGTCGCTGCGCGTCCTCGGCTCGGTGGGTGAGCCCATCAACCCCGAGGCGTGGATGTGGTACCGCCGCGTCATCGGTGGCGACCGCACGCCGGTCGTCGACACGTGGTGGCAGACGGAGACGGGCGCGATCATGATCAGCCCGCTGCCGGGCGTCACCGCGGCGAAGCCGGGCTCGGCGCAGGTGCCGCTGCCGGGCATCGCGGCCGACGTGGTCGACGACGAGGCCCACCCGGTGCCCGACGGCGGCGGCGGCTACCTGGTGCTCACCGAGCCGTGGCCGTCGATGCTGCGCGGCATCTGGGGCGACCCGGAGCGCTACCAGGACACCTACTGGTCGAGGTTCCCGGGCCTGTACTTCGCGGGCGACGGGGCGAAGAAGGACGACGACGGCGACATCTGGCTGCTGGGGCGCGTGGACGACGTGATGAACGTGTCCGGCCACCGCCTGTCGACGACGGAGATCGAGTCCGCGCTCGTGTCGCACCCGTGGGTCGCGGAGGCCGCGGTCGTGGGGGCGAGCGACGAGACGACCGGCCAGGCCGTCGTCGCGTTCGTGATCCTGCGCGGCGGGGCCGGGGGCGCCGACAAGTCCGGCGACGAGGTGCAGACCGCGCTGCGCAACCACGTCGCGAAGGAGATCGGCCCGATCGCGAAGCCGCGGCAGATCCTCGTCGTGCAGGAGCTGCCCAAGACGCGGTCCGGCAAGATCATGCGCCGCCTGCTGCGCGACGTCGCGGAGCACCGCCAGGTCGGCGACGCGACGACCCTCGCGGACTCCTCCGTCATGGACCTGATCGCGCAGGGCCTGTCCAAGCCGGCTGCTGCGTCGGAGGACTGACACCGCGCTGACTCGACCCGGTTCTGGGTACCGCTCGCGGCCTCGCAGCGGTAGCCAGGACCGGGTCGTCGTACGTCCGGGGCCGTCCGGCGACCGACGCCGACGAGCGGCGCGCGACCCTATCGGGAGACACCGTCGGGCCGCCTCCGCGGTGAAGCGTTTAGGGCTCTGGGGGACGCTTTCCCGCCCTGGTTGTGTTGGCGCCCGGCACCCGCCCGCCGACCGGCCGGCGGAACGGCGGGCGGGTGCGACCACGGTCCGCACCGGCGCGGGCGTCGAGCTGGAACCCGGGCTCGCGGCGGTCGTCACACACCCGGAAACGAGGATGTCCATGAGATCCCGACTGTCCCTGCTGACCGGCGCCGCCCTGGCGTCGGCGGTCGTCGCGCTGGGCGCGGTGTCGCTCGTCTCGACGGCGGCGAACGCCGCCACCCCGCCCGGTCTGCGCGTCTCCGGCACGCAGCTCGTCGAGAAGGACGGCACCCCGTTCGTCGCGCGCGGCGTCAGCCACGCCCACACCTGGTACACGTCGCAGACGGCGACCGCGATCCCCGCGATCCGCGCGGCCGGCGCCAACGCCCTGCGTGTCGTGCTGTCGGGCGGCGACCGCTGGACGAAGAACGACGCCGCCGACGTCGCGAACATCATCAGCCTGTGCAAGGCCAACAAGCTGGTCTGCATGCTCGAGAACCACGACACGACGGGCTACGGCGAGCAGTCGGGCGCGGTCACGCTCGACACGGCCGCGAACTACTGGGTGGGCATCAAGTCCGCGCTGATCGGGCAGGAGGACTACGTCCAGATCAACATCGGCAACGAGCCCTACGGCAACAACGCGACGGCGAACGCGGGCTGGGCGGCCGACACCTCGGCGGCGATCAAGAAGCTGCGCGCCGCCGGGCTGCACCACAACATCGTCGTCGACGCCCCGAGCTGGGGTCAGGACTGGGCGGGCATCATGCGCGACCAGGCCGCGACGGTCGCGGCGGCCGACCCGGACGCGAACACCCTGTTCTCCGTGCACATGTACGGCGTCTACAACAACGCGTCGACCATCAAGACGTACCTCGACGCGTTCAAGGCGAAGAACCTGCCGCTCGTCATCGGCGAGTTCGGGTTCGACCACTCCGACGGCAACCCCGACGAGGACACGATCATGTCCGAGGCCGTGGCGCGCGGCATCGGCTACTACGGCTGGTCCTGGTCGGGCAACGGCGGCGGCGTCGAGTACCTCGACATGGTGACGGCCTTCAACCCGGCGGCCAAGACGTCGTGGGGCACGCGCATCTTCGACGGTGCGAACGGCATCAAGGCGACCGCGAAGACGGCGAAGATCTACGGCGGCACGGTCGACCCGACCACCCCGAACCCGACGCCGACGACGCCGAACCCCACGCCCACCACCCCGAACCCGACGCCGACCACCCCGACGCCGACGCCGACGTCGAACCCGGGCGGCACGTGCACCGCGGTGCTGCGGGTCGTGGGCTCGTGGCCGGGCGGCTGGCAGGGCGGCGTCACCGTCACGGCGGGCAACGCGATGATCGGCTCGTGGACGACGCAGCTCACGCTCCCGGCGGGCGGCTCGATCCAGTCCGGCTGGTCGGGCACGTACACGACGAGCGGCACGTCCGTCACGGTCAAGAACGCCGCGTGGAACGGCCTGCTCGGCGCGGGCGCGAAGGCGGAGTACGGGTTCGTCGCGTCGGGCAACGCCCCGACCGGCACGGTCCCCGTCAGCTGCGCCTGACCACCTGACCCCTCCCGGTGACGCCGGGGTCGTCCTCGCGACGGCCCCGGCGTCACCGCGCGGGTCGGCTCCGCCAGGGCCCGGTCGTCCGGTCACCGCATGCGCAACGCACCATCAGGACCGCGTCGCGTTGCTGAGGCGACTCCCGTGTGGCGTTCGGCGCAGCAGCGCTCCGGCCGGCAGGCAGCCGTCAGAGGGACAGCAGGCGGCGCAGGTGACGGACCGCCTCGCGGCCCGCCCGGTTGGCGCCGACGGTCGACGCCGACGGCCCGTACCCGACGAGCTGCACGCGCGGGTCGGCGACGACCTGCGTCCCGTCCATGACGATCCCGCCGCCCCGCGCCCGCAGGCCGAGCGGCGCGAGGTGGTCGAGAGCCGCGCGGAACCCGGTGCACCAGAGGATCGTGCGGGCCTCGACGCGCGACGGCCCGTCGATCCAGCCCTCCTCCAGCGCCGGAACCTCGTCCCACTCGACGGCGCCCGGGACGATCCGGCTGAACACGGGCCGCGCGCGCAGGACGCCGGACTCGATCCCGGCGCGGTACGCGTCGGTCAGCGGCAGCCCGGTGACGCTGACGACGCTGCCCGGCGGCTGGCCCGCACGGGTGCGCTGCTCGACGAGCGCGACGGCGTCGCGGCCGACCTCGGGCGTGAACTCCTCGTCGCGCCACGTGGGCGGCCGCCGTGTCACCCACGTCGTCGACGTCGCCTTGGCGACCTCGAGGAGCAGCTGCACCGCCGACGTGCCGCCGCCCACGACGACGACGTGCCCGTCGGCCAGGTCGGCCGCGGACCGGAAGTCGCGCGCGTGCAGCTGGCGCCCGCCGAACACGCCGCGCCCGGGGTAGGCGGGCCAGAACGGCTTGCCCCACGTGCCGGTCGCGTTGACGAGCCCGCGGGCACGCCAGACGACCCGCTCGCCGGGCTGCTCGACGCTGTGCGAGTGCACGAGGAGCCGGCCCCCGGCCCGCTCCCCCGCGCCCGTCGACGGGACGGGCGCGTGCCCCTCGTCGTGCACCGCGGTGACACGGACGGGCCGCTGCACGTGCAGCGCGTAGGCCTCCTCGTACTGCGCGAAGTAGTACGGAACGGCGCGTGCGGCGGGCTCGGCGGGGTCGGGCACGACGAGCGGCATGCCGGGGAGCTCGTGCACGCCGTGCGCGCGCTCCATGGTGAGCGACGGCCACCGGTGCTGCCACGCGCCGCCGGGTCCGGGCTCGTCGTCGAGGACGACGAACGACGGGCCGCTCTCCCAGCCGCGCTGCCCGACGGAGACCAGGCCGGTGCGGCGCAGGTGGTAGGCCGCGGACAGGCCCGCCTGGCCCGCGCCGACGACGACGACGTCCACGTCGACGACGTCCGCGGAGGTCGTCGGCGTCGCCCGTGCGACGGACGCTCCCTCCTCCCGGAGGGCACGCCGCGAGCGGCGCGTCTGCGGGGTCGGGGCGTCCTCGGCGAGGGTGCGCGTCGAGTCGTCCATGGCCGGTCCAACGTACCCGCTCCGTCTGTGCGCTCAGGGCGCCCGTCCCCCGTCCGTGGTGGGATGTCCCGCATGGTGGAGGGCACGAACGCGCAGGTCACGATCACGGCGACGCGGGGCCGGCCGGACGACGCCACGGTGTCGCAGGTCAGGGCGCTGGCCGCCCGGGCCCACGACGTGGACGGTGTCGCTCCGCTGTCCGAGCAGCCGCTGCTCCGTCTGGCGGACCCGGCGGCGCCGGTCGTGCACCTGACCGCGCGCACGCCCGGCGGCGACCTCGTCGGGTACGCGCAGGTCGACACCGAGGCGGCGTCGGCGGAGCTCGTCGTCGACCCGCCGCACCGCCGACGGGGGACGGGCCGCACCCTGCTCGACGCGGCCCGCACGCACGGCGCCGCCGGCACCACGCTGAAGGTCTGGGCGCACGGCGACCTCCCGCCCGCACGCGCGTTCGCGGCTGCCACGGGCCTGGCCGTCGTGCGCGAGCTGCGGAAGCTGCGCCTCGACCTCGCGACCCGGCCGGACACCGCGCGTCGCGCGCTGCCGCCCGGGACGACGCTGCGCACGTTCGTCCCCGGTCAGGACGAGGAGGCGTGGCGCCGCGTCAACGCCCGCGCGTTCGCGCACCACCCCGAGCAGGGCCGCCTGACGGTCGCGGACGTGCGGGCCCGCGAGCGCGAACCCTGGTTCGACCCCGCGGGCTTCCTGCTGGCCGAGCGGGACGGCGTGCTGGTCGGCTCGGTCTGGACGAAGGTGCACCCGGCCGGCACGGAGGCCGACGCGCCGGTCGGCGAGATCTACGTCGTGGGCGTCGACCCGGACGCGCAGGGCACGGGCCTGGGCGCGGCGCTCACGTCGGCCGGGCTCGACCACCTGGCGTCGCGGGGCCTCGCGACGGTCGTCCTCTACGTCGACGCGGACAACACGGCGGCCGTCCGGACGTACGACCGGCAGGGGTTCGTGCGGGCCGCGACCGACGTGATGCTCGCTTCCGATACCGAGGGTTCACCCGCGGGTGCCACGATGGGGTCATGACCGACGCCCCCGCGCTCGACTCCCTCGAAGAGCACCTCGCCTCGCACGTGGCACCGCAGGAGGAGCTGCCCGAGGTCGAGCCCGAACCGCTCCCCGACGACCGGTTCCTGGACCGCGAGCTGTCGTGGCTCGCGTTCAACCAGCGGGTGCTCGAGCTCGCGGAGGACCCGGACCTGCCGCTGCTGGAGCGCGTGCGGTTCCTGGCGATCTTCGCGTCGAACCTCGACGAGTTCTTCATGGTGCGGGTCGCGGGTCTGAAGCGGCGCATCGCGACGGGCATCGCGGTGACGGCGGCGTCGGGCCTGTCGCCCCGTCAGGTGCTCGAGGCCATCAGCGAGAAGGCGCACGAGCTGCAGCACCGGCACGCCCGCGTGTTCGCCGAGCAGGTGCAGCCGGCGCTGGCGCGCGAGGGCATCACGCTGGTCCGCTGGGACGACCTCGGCGACGCCGAGCAGGACCGGCTGCGCAAGTTCTTCCGCCGCCAGATCTTCCCCGTGCTGACGCCGCTCGCGGTCGACCCGGCGCACCCGTTCCCGTACATCTCGGGGCTGTCCCTCAACCTGGCGGTCGTCGTCGCCAACCCGGTCACGGGCAAGGAGCACTTCGCGCGCGTGAAGGTCCCACCGCTGCTGCCGCGGTTCATCGCGGTCGACGCGAGCGGTCGCCCGTCCGCCCCGGACGCGGGCGCGGCCGCGCCCGAGAAGGGCCCGATGTCGTTCGTCCCGGTCGAGGACGTCATCTCCGAGCACCTCGAGCACCTGTTCCCCGGCATGGAGGTGCGCGAGCACCACACGTTCCGCGTGACCCGCAACGAGGACGTCGAGGTCGAGGAGGACGACGCCGAGAACCTGCTCAAGGCGATGGAGAAGGAGCTCCTGCGGCGCCGGTTCGGCCCGCCGGTCCGCCTCGAGATCGCCGAGGGCATCAGCCCGCGCATCCGCCAGCTGCTCGTGCGCGAGCTGCGGATGGCCGACGACGAGGTGTACGAGCTCCCCGCGCCGCTCGACTGCACGGGGCTCAACGTCATCGCGGACCTCGACCGGGCGGAGCTGCAGTTCCCGCGGTTCGTGCCGACGACGCACCGCCAGCTCGCCGAGGTGGAGAGCGCGACGCCCGCCGAGGTGTTCGCGAAGATCCGCGAGCGCGACATCCTGCTGCACCACCCGTACGACTCGTTCTCGACGTCGGTCCAGACGTTCCTCGAGCAGGCCGCGGCCGACCCGGCGGTGCTCGCGATCAAGCAGACGCTCTACCGGACGTCGGGCGACTCCCCGATCGTCGACGCGCTGATCGACGCCGCGCAGGCGGGCAAGCAGGTGCTCGCGCTCGTCGAGATCAAGGCGCGGTTCGACGAGCAGAACAACATCTCGTGGGCGCGCAAGCTCGAGCAGGCGGGCGTGCACGTCGTGTACGGCATCGTCGGGCTCAAGACGCACTGCAAGCTGTCGCTCGTGGTGCGCCAGGAGGCGGACGGCCTGCGCCGGTACAGCCACGTCGGGACGGGCAACTACCACCCGAAGACGGCCCGCCTGTACACGGACGTCGGGCTGCTCACGTCCGACCCCGAGGTCGGGCAGGACCTCACGCGCCTCTTCAACCAGCTGTCGGGGTACGCGCCGAAGTCGCGGTTCCACCGGCTGCTCGTCGCGCCGCGCTCGGTGCGCGTGGGCCTGATCGAGCGCATCGAGCGCGAGGCCGCGGCCGCGCGCGCGGGTGAGCCCGCGTGGATCAAGATCAAGGTCAACTCGATGGTCGACGAGGCCACGATCGACGCGCTGTACCGCGCCTCGCAGGCGGGCGTGCAGGTCGACCTGGTGGTCCGCGGCATCTGCGCGCTGCGGCCGGGCGTGCCGGGCCTGTCGGAGAACGTGCGGGTCCGCTCGATCCTCGGCCGGTTCCTCGAGCACTCGCGGATCTTCGCGTTCGCGAACGCGACGGGCGGCGAGGACGGTGCGCTCGACGGGCCCGAGGTCTTCATCGGGTCTGCGGACCTCATGCACCGCAACCTCGACCGGCGCGTCGAGGCGCTCGTGCGCGTCGCCGACCCCGACCAGGTCGGCGAGCTCGTCGACCTCGTCGACGAGTCCATGGACGACGCGACGTCGACCTGGCACCTCGACGGCGCGGGCGACTGGCACCGCCGGCACGTCGACGACGAGGGCAACCCGCTCGTCGACCTGCAGGCCGCCCTGATCCAGCGGCAGCGGCGCCGCCCCGGCGCCAGCCGGTGAGCAGCACCGCCGCACCGGTCGTCGTCGAGGCGGCCGGCGCTCTCGTGTGGCGCGTGCGCCTGCGTCGCCTGCAGGTCGCGCTCGTGCACCGTCCGCGCTACCGCGACTGGTCGTGGCCGAAGGGCAAGCTCGACCCGGGCGAGACGCCCGTCGTCGCGGCGATCCGCGAGGTCGCCGAGGAGACGGGTCACGACGTCGTGCTCGGCATCCCGCTGCCCGGCCTGGAGTACCGCCTGTCCGACGGCCGCACCAAGCGCGTGCACTACTGGGCCGCACAGGTCGCGGGCCGCCGCGACGCCGTCGCGCTGCGGGCGCGCCCGCCGGTGCCGCGCGCGTCCCGCTCGGAGATCGACCGCGTGCGGTGGATGGACGTCGGCACGGCCGCGCGCCGCCTGACGCGCGCCGCCGACCGCGAGCCGCTCGACGCGCTCGTCGCCGCGTACCGCAAGGGGCGGCTCGACACGCACGCGCTCGTGGTCGCGCGGCACGGGTCGGCCCGCAAGCGGAGCGCGTGGAAGGGCTCGGACGCCGAGCGGCCGCTGACGTCGGACGGGACGCGGCAGGCCGAGGCGCTGGTCCCGCTGCTGTCGGCGTTCGGCGTCGCGCACGTGGTGACGAGCCCGTGGCGGCGCTGCGTCGAGACGGTCCGCCCCTACGCACGGGCGGTCGGCATGCCCGAGCAGAAGGTCGAGGCGTGGTCGGAGGACGCGCACGACGAGGCGCCGGGTCTGGTCACGGGTCACGTCGACGCGCTGATGCACTGGCCCGGCGACGGCGTGGTGTGCACGCACCGGCCGGTGCTGGGCACGGCGTTCGGGGCGCTCGCGTCCCGTGCGCGCAGGTCCGTCGCCGCCCAGGTGCCCGCGGAGGACCCGTACCTGCTGCCGGGCCAGATGCTGGTCGCGCACGTCGCGCACCGCCCGAAGGGTCCGCGGGTCGTCGCGGTCGAGGTGCACGGGCCGGGCGCCTGAGCCGTCGGGGCCGCGCACCGACCCGTCCGGTGCGCGGCGCGGCAGCCGCGCGGCCCGTCAGGTGAGGATCGGGTTGAGCACCAGGTAGATGAGCGCGGCGACGATCGCGGCCGCGGGGATCGTGAGCACCCACGCGGCACCGATGTTCTTCGCGACGCCCCAGCGCACCGCGGACAGCCGCCGGGTCGCGCCGACGCCCATGATCGCCGAGGTGATCGTGTGGGTCGTCGAGACCGGCGCGTGCAGCCAGTACGCGTTGGCGTAGAGCACCACGGCGGCGACGGACTCCGCGACGAAGCCGCGCGCCGGGTCGAGCTCGATGATCTTGCGGCCCAGCGTGCGCATGATGCGCCACCCGCCCGCGTACGTGCCCAGCGAGATCGCAGTCGCGGCGGACAGCTTGACCCACAGCGGGATCGTCATGTTGTCCGGGTCGTGGAAGCCGCCGGCGATGAGCGCGAGGACGATGACGCCCATCGTCTTCTGCGCGTCCTGCAGGCCGTGCCCCAGGGCCATCGCGGCGGCCGAGGCCGTCTGCGCGAGCCGGAAGCGGCGCATCGTCCGCGCGGGCGCGCGGTTCCGGACGAGCCACAGCACGCCGACCATGAGACCGAACGCGAGCAGGAACCCGATGAGCGGCGAGAACACCATCGGCAGGACGACCTTGTCCCAGATGGCGTTCCAGTGGACGGTGACCCCGGACGCGATGCCGACGCCCGTGAGCCCGCCGATGAGCGCGTGCGTCGACGAGGACGGCAGCCCCAGCCACCACGTGATGAGGTTCCACGTGATCGCGCCGATCAGGCCGGACAGCACGATGACCAGACCCTCGTGCGGCCCGACGTCGCCGATGCTGATGATGTCTTCGGCGATCGTCGTCGCGACGTGCGTGCCGAGCAGCGCGCCGACGAGGTTGAAGAACGCCGCCATGAGCAGCGCGACCCGCGGCGTCAGCGCCCGCGTCGAGACCGAGGTCGCGATCGCGTTGGCCGCGTCGTGGAAGCCGTTGGTGTAGTCGAACCCGAGCGCGAACGCGACGACGACGACGACGAGCAGGACGTCCACGTGGGCTCAGGACTCCTTGAGCGCGATCGTCTCGACCGCGTTGGCCACCTTCTCGAACGCGTCCGCGGCGTCCTCGAGCGTGTCGATGATCTCCTTGAGCTTGATGATCATCACGGGGTCGGTCACCTCGTCGAACATCTGGGCGACGAGCTTGCGGTGCGACTTGTCGGCCTGGTTCTCGAGGCGGTTGACCTCGACCCAGTACTCCGAGAGCGAGTCCATCGAGCGCAGCCGCGGCATGGCGTCGGCCGTGAGCTCGGCGGCGCGCTGGAGCACCTGCACCTGGTCGGAGACCCGCGCGGGCAGCTCGTCGATCTTGTAGAGCACGATGAGGTCCGCGGCCTCGTCCATGAGGTCCATGCAGTCGTCGAGGTGCGACGCGAGCATGTAGATGTCGTCGCGGTCGAACGGCGTGACGAAGGTCTGGTTGAGGCGCCGCATGATCGTGTGCGTCGCGTCGTCGGCCGCGTGCTCGGCGTCGGCGATCCGCTTGCCGATCTCCTTGCGGGTGGCACGGTCCGCCCCGAGCATCTCGCCGAGGAGGTTGGCCCCCGTCACGAGGTGCTTCGCCGAGTCGGCGAAGAGGTCGAAGTACGTGGTGTCGCGCGGGGTGAGGCGCAGGCGCACGGGATTCTCCGGGACGGGGGGACGGACGTGGTTCAGGCTAGGTCAACCCGGCCCGGATGCCTAACGGCGGCCGACGGGCTCGTGGACACATGGTGACAGCCCGACGACCGTGCGGGGAACGCGGTGCGCCCGTCCGGGTGGCGACGCGCCGGACGCCACGCGGGTGACGTCGCGACGGGGTCGCGCCCACAGCCGTCACGCGCGTTCGCGCAGGTGAGGGGAGGGGCGGCGCCGGACCGGGAGCGCCTCTCGGCGCGTGGCCGCTCGAAGCGGCTTGAGATGGAGCCCGGGGCTACCGCGGCCCGGCGCCTCGTCCATGCTACGTCGTCGTCGCCCGCCGTGTGCTGTGCGGAACCTCACGACACCCGTCCGGCGAGACCGGACGTACCGGGCGCACCGGCGGGCAGCCGTCAGTCGAGGCGCTCCGCACGCCACAGCGCCGCGGCGTGCGTGAGCTCCTCCGCGGTGCGGACCAGGGACGCGGCCCCGCGCGTCGTGCGCAGCGCCCCCCGCGGGTCGACGAGGTCGAGGTGGTCGGCGTCGAACGCGGCGCCCGTCGCGAGGACCTGGCAGAAGGCGGCCGCGCGCTCGAGCGCGACGGCGAGGTCGCCCGCGTACACGCCCGACAGCACGGCGTCGGCGACGGCCCGGACGTCCTCGGGGCCCGGGGTGTCCGCGACGCCCGCGACGACACCGTGCACGGGGGCCGCGGCGACGCCCGCGCGGTAGCGGTCGGCGATCGTCACGGGGTCGCGCCGGACCCACTCGCGCAGCACGTACAGCCGCCACAGCGCACCGGGCAGCGTGTCGGGCTGGCTGTCGGCCCACAGGCCCGCGACGACGTCGAGACCCTCGTGCTCGACGAGCGCGACGAGCCGCGCGACCACGTCGGGGTCGGGCTGCGCGCGCCCGCGCCGCACGAGCGCCTGCGCCGTGGTGTGCGCGACCTCGTCGCGCAGCGCGGGCGACAGGTCGCCGGGGATCGCGTCCGCCTGCTGCGGGTCGAGCATCGCGGGGCGACGCGGTCGACGGGGCTCGTCGCCGCTGGTCGGACCGGTCATCGCGCACCTCCTCCACGGGCGGGCCGCGGGGTCGGCGCTCACCCGTCGGACGATCTTGCCTCGTCGGGCTGGCCCTCGCGCGCGCCGCCCGTCGTCCGTCCGGGGCGGACGACCGGCCTCGACATGCGTGTCCGTGCAGGTGGGGTCACAGTGGTTCTCACTCCTCGGGACGGCCCCGACGAGTGACGGAGGTGCCACACGATGTCCGACGCGACACGGCCGCCGCAGGGGGCGGCAGGAGGATCCGAGGTGCGCCACCCGCACCACAACAAGGCCATCGCGCTCGCCGTCGCGGCGGCCGTCGGTGGCTTCCTCTTCGGGTTCGACAGCTCCGTCATCAACGGTGCGGTCGACGCGATCGGGGAGCAGTTCGACCTCGGGTCCGCCCTGCAGGGGTTCGCCGTCGCCGTCGCGCTGCTCGGCTGCGCGCTCGGCGCCTGGTCCGGCGGCAAGCTGGCCGACCACTGGGGCCGCACCAGGGTGATGTTCGTCGGTGCGGTCCTGTTCTTCGTGTCGTCGATCCTGTCGGCGATCGCGTTCGGCGTCTGGGACCTGATCCTGTGGCGGTTCATGGCGGGCGTCGGCATCGGCATCGCGTCGGTCATCGCCCCCGCGTACATCGCGGAGATCGCGCCGGCGGCGATGCGCGGCCGGCTCGGCTCGCTCCAGCAGCTCGCGATCACGCTCGGCATCTTCGCCGCCCTGCTGTCCGACCAGCTGCTGGCGACGTCCGCGGGCGGTGCGTCGGAGGAGCTGTGGTTCGGGCTCGAGGCGTGGCGGTGGATGTTCCTGGTCGCCGTGGTCCCCGCGACGGTCTACGGCGTCCTCGCGCTGATGATCCCCGAGTCGCCGCGCTACCTGGTCGCGCGCGGCCGGCGCGACGAGGCGCAGAAGATCCTGGCGGACGTCCTGGGCCCCGACGAGGACGCCGCGGCCCGCGTGCGCGAGATCGAGCACACGATCGAGGCGGACAAGAAGCTCGAGGAGCAGGCGACGCTGCGCGGCCCGCGGTTCGGGCTCCTGCCCGTGGTCTGGGTCGGCATCCTGCTGTCGGTGTTCCAGCAGTTCGTCGGCATCAACGTGATCTTCTACTACTCGACGACGCTGTGGCAGGCCGTCGGGTTCGACGAGTCCGACTCGTTCATGGTCTCGACGATCACGTCGATCACGAACGTCGCGGTGACGTTCATCGCCATCGCGCTCATCGACAAGATCGGTCGCCGCCCGCTCCTGCTCATCGGCTCGGCCGGCATGGCGGTGTCGCTGGCGATCATGGCGATCGCGTTCACGCAGTCGACGGGCACGGGCGACGACCTGACGCTGACGGGCTCGTGGGGCACGATCGCGCTGGTCGCGGCCAACGCGTTCGTCGTGTTCTTCGGCGCGACGTGGGGCCCGCTGGTGTGGGTGCTCCTCGGCGAGATGTTCCCGAACCGGATCCGTGCCGCGGCGCTCGGCGTGGCCGCGATGGCGCAGTGGATCGCGAACTTCCTCATCACGATCTCGTTCCCGCCGATGCTGGACCGGTTCGGCGCGTCCATCCCGTACCTGATGTACGCGATCTTCGCGACGCTGTCCTTCTTCTTCACGCTCTTCAAGGTGCCGGAGACGAAGGGCGTGCAGCTCGAGGACATGGAGTCGGTCAAGGTCGAGCGGCGTGCGCGCGGGACGGCCGCCACGACCCGCTGACGCGACCCGCACGTCCCGGAGGCCCCTGGCGCACCACGCGCCGGGGGCCTTCGTCGTCCCGGTCGACATCCCGCGGAATAAGTTGCCCCGCGCAAATGCTGTGCCCTACAGTCTTTGCGTGACGCAACCAAGGAGCACCCCATGACCGGCACCACCGACGCACCCGAGACACCCACGCGTCTCCTGCTGCGCGCCATGGAGGAGCTCACCCGGTCGCTGCGCGAGGCGTCGCACGTCATGTCGAAGCAGTTCCCCTGCTCGCGCGGCGAGGTCCCGCTCATCCGCCTGCTCGCCCGCCGCGGCGCGCTCGGCGTCGGCGAGATCGCGCACGCCATGCGCGTCGACGTCTCCGTCGTCAGCCGCCAGGTGAGCCACCTCGTCGACGAGGGCTGGGTCGAGCGGACCGTCGACCCCGACGACCGCCGCGCCCGCACGCTGCGGCTCACCGCCGACGGCGAGGCCCTCGCCGCGCGCATGCTCGACGTCCGCGACGGCGCCATGCAGGCCGTCTTCGGCGACTGGGCGCCCGACGACATCGACGACGCGGCGGCCGTCCTGCACCGCATCGCCGCCACGATCGACGCCGCCCGCCTGCGCGAGCAGGCGCCCGCGCTCGCCACCACCGGGTGACAAGCCCGCCGCGACCTCCGCGTCGCGGACCGGCCACGACCCGCACCACCCACCGACCTGCCGACGACGCCGGGTCCACCCCGCACGACCCGAGATCGACGAGAGCGAGACCATGACCGACCGCACCGCACCCTCCGCGCCCGTGGCGCCCGCCGAGGACGAGGCCACGCGCCTCGTCGAGACCTCGGCCGACGCCGCGGGCCTCCCCCTCGACCCCACCGCCGCGCCCGACTCGGCCGACGCCCCCCGCATGACGCACCGCGAGGTGCTCGAGTCGCTGTCCGGGATCCTCCTCGGCATGTTCGTCTCGATCCTCGCGACGAGCGTCGTGTCCTCCTCGCTGCCGCGGATCATCTCCGACCTCGAGGGCGAGCAGTCCGCGTTCACGTGGGTCGTCACGGCGACCCTGCTCACCACGACGATCACGACCCCGATCTGGGGCAAGCTCGCCGACCTCGTCGACCGCAAGCTGCTCATCCAGCTCGCGCTCGTCATCTCCGTCGTGTCGTCCGCGCTCGCGGGCCTCTCGCACACGACCGGCATGCTCATCGGCATGCGCGCCCTGCAGGGCATCGGCGCCGGCGGCCTGACCGCGCTCGGCACGGTCCTCATCGCCGACATCATCAGCCCGCGCGAGCGCGGCCGGTACATGGGCCTCATGGGCGGCGTCATGGGCATCGGCATGGTCGGCGGCCCGCTGCTCGGCGGCCTCATCACCGACGGCCCCGGCTGGCGCTGGAACTTCTTCGTCGGCCTGCCGTTCGCCGTCGCCGCGATCATCGTGCTCCAGCGCACGCTGCACCTGCCCCCGCTCACGCGCCGCCAGGTGAAGATCGACTACCTCGGCGCAGCGCTGCTGTCCGCCGGCATCGCGCTGCTCCTGCTGTGGGTCACCTTCGCGGGCGACTCCTTCGCGTGGGCCTCGTGGCAGACCGCCGCGATGGTCGGCGGCTCGATCGCGCTGCTCGCGCTCGCCGTGTGGGCGGAGTCCCGCGCCGCCGAGCCGATCATCCCGCTGCACCTGTTCAAGAACCGCACGCTGGTCCTGTCGGTCGTCGCCTCCGTCGCGGTCGGCATCGCGCTGTTCGGCACCTCGGTGTTCCTCAGCCAGTACATGCAGCTCGCGCGCGGCAAGACCCCGACCGAGTCGGGTCTGCTCACGATCCCCATGGTCGTCGGCGTGTTCGTCGCCTCGACGCTCTCGGGCCAGATCATCAGCCGCACGGGCCGCTACAAGGGCTTCATGGTCGCGGGCGCGACCGTCCTCACCGCGGGCCTCGTGCTCATGGGGACGATCCACTACGACACGAGCTTCACGCTCGTCGCGCTCTACATGGTGATCCTCGGCACCGGCGTCGGCATGCTCATGCAGAACCTCGTCCTCGCCGTGCAGAACACGCTCGACGTCCGCGAGGTCGGCTCCGGCACCTCGACGGTCGCGTTCTTCCGGACCCTCGGCGGCGCGATCGGCGTGTCCGCGCTCGGCGCCGTCCTGGCCAACCGGGTGGGCGACCTCATCGTCTCCGGCCTGAAGGGCATCGGGATCGACGCGTCGGCGCTCGGCGCGGGCGGCACCAGCACGCTGCCCAACCTGGCCACGCTGCCCGAGCCCGTGCGCGTCGTCGTCGAGCGGGCCTTCGGCGACGCGATCGCGGACCTGTTCCTCGTCGCCGCACCCGTGGCCCTGATCTCCCTGGTCGCGGTCCTGTTCCTCAAGGAGGTGCCGCTCGGCCGCAAGTCCGGCATCGAGCAGCGGCTCGAGCAGGACGCCGACGTCGAGGAGAGGAAGGCGCCCGTCACGGTCGCCTGACCTCACCGCACGCAGACGGACGCGCCGCCTCCCGGGAGTCCCGGGGGCGGCGCGTCCGTCTGCCGCGTGCGGTCGGTCAGTCGTGCTGGCGGATCGCCGCGAGCGCCGAGTTCAGCCGGTCGAGCTGCTCGGCGAGCGCGTCGACCTCCTCCGCGGTCCAGCCGTCGAGCGCGCGCAGCAGGAACTCGCGCCGGGCCGCGCGCGCGGACGACAGGCGGCGCTGACCCTCG
Organism: Cellulomonas sp. H30R-01; assembly: GCF_010119915.1. NCBI lineage: Bacteria > Bacillati > Actinomycetota > Actinomycetes > Micrococcales > Cellulomonadaceae > Cellulomonas > Cellulomonas sp. H30R-01. The sequence goes on from NZ_CP048210.1 coordinate 2,771,352, forward strand.
TCGGTGAGGTCGAGCAGCTGGCCGCGGAAGTCCTCGGGGTCGGGGCGGCGCGAGACCAGCCCGATGGCGCCGAGCCGCGCGAGCTGGCGGGAGATCGTGCCGCGGCCGACGCCGATGTAGGTCGCGAGGTCGCTGGCCCGGACGCCGGGCGTCGCCTCGATGTGCCCGAGCAGCACGTACGCCGACGGCTCCAGGTCGGGGTGCACGTCGCGCGCGAGCGCCGCCGACGACGCGTGCGCCCGGCGCAGCAGCAGGCCGAGCTCTCGCTCGAGCCTCGCGAAGTTCTCCTCGACCACGCACCCATCCTCGCCCCACCAGGGGTACCCGGGCGGGCGAAATCGCTGGACAGCTGCCCGACACGCCGGACGGACTAGGTGCTGGCACCCAGACGGGTCAGCGTGACCAGGTCGTGCGCCTGCCCGCGATGGTCGCGATCGCGGCGGCGCGGTCGGCCCCGAGCCGCGGCGCCATGCGGCGGAAGATGCCCGGCACCTCGGTCCGCGGGACGACCAGCACGTCGTCCGTGCCGCCCGGCGACCGCACCTCGACGCGGCCCTGCACGACGAGCACCGCGCGGACGACGACGCCCGCGCACGCGGCCGCGAGCAGCGCGGTCTGGACGCGCGACGCCTCGAGCCGCGCGTCGCGCAGGTACGGGACCGGCTCGCCGTCGACGGTCATGAACCGGCCCTCGACGACGACCTCCGAGCCGGTGAGGTCGCGCTCCGAGACGGTGAGGATGCCGCCCGGTCCGACCAGCAGGTTCTGGAGCACCGAGCCCTGCCGGCCCACGGGCACGTCGTGCAGCACCTGCCAGCCCTCGTCGACGAGCCGGGACAGGCGCGTGCGCACCGAGCTGCCGCGCTCGCCGCGGTACGCGGGCAGCGACGGGGCGTCGGCGGAGACGGTGCCGAGCCACGCCTCGAGCGCGGCCTGGTCGAGCGCGTCGAGCGCGTCGGTCGCACTGGCCGGCACGGGCAGCACGAGCGCGCCGGTGTCGGTGCGCAGGTCGGCCCGCAGCCAGGCCTGCGCGGCCTTGCGGACGCCGTCCTCCAGCGCGGGGTGCTCGACGACGACCTCGCCGGACTGGAGGTCGACGGAACCGACGGGGGCGCCGGTCTCCTGCGTGACGAAAAGACGGTCGGCGCCGTAGCGGCGCCACCGTCTCACCGTCAGCAGCTCGTCCACGTCAGCATTATCGGCAGGAACGGGCCCGGACTTCAGGTGTGTCGACCATCCGGACGGCCCCCGTCGGGGTGATCCCCGATCGTCCCGCGACGGGGGCTTCGTGCCGCGCGGTCAGGCCTGCTGCTCGAACGTCAGGCTCACCGAGTTCATGCAGTAGCGGTCCCCCGTGGGGGTCTGCGGCGCGTCGTCGAAGACGTGCCCCAGGTGCGACCCGCAGCGCGCGCAGCGGACCTCGGTCCGCACCATGCCGAGGCTGCGGTCGACGAGCAGCTCGACGCGGTCCTCGGCGAGCGGCGAGAAGAAGCTCGGCCACCCGCAGTGCGAGTCGAACTTCGTCTCGGACCGGAACAGCTCGTTGCCGCACGCGCGACAGCGGTACACGCCGACCCGCTTCTCGTCGAGCAGCTCGCCCGTCCAGGCACGCTCGGTGCCTGCCTGGCGCAGCACCGCGAACTCCTGCGGCGCGAGCTCCGCGGCCCACTGCTCGTCGGTCTTCTCGACCTCGTAGCCCATCTCGTCCTCCTCGTGGGAACCGCGCGGTGCGGCGCCCGACCGGTGCAACACGGCAGGGCCGTCACCGGTTCCCGACGCGCCGAACGGGTCGCTGACCAGCGCGTCTCGCAGTTCCCCAGCACTTCGGTCTACCGTGCCCCGTAGCGCACGCTCCTCCCGCGCTGACCGAAAGCCGCCGAACCCGACCGACTCGCCCCCGGTCGTCCTTCCCGCCCGTGAGGTCCGCGTGCCCCGTACCCGTCGACCGTGGTCGCTGACGCGCTACTTCGCGGTCGTGAGCGTCGTCGCCATGACGGTCCTCGGGCTCGCGCTCGTCGTCGTGTCGGCGAACGTCATGGAGCGGCAGTCCACGCGGGACGGGATGGCGTCCGCGGAGTCCGTCCAGTCGTACGCGACCGGGCAGGTGCCGACCGACTCGTTCGTGCTGGCCACCGCGCTGACCCCCGAGCAGGACGCCGCGGTGCGCGCGGCCGTCGCCGGGTTCGCGGACAGCGTCGTCGAGGTCCGGCTGTGGGCGCAGGACGGGACCCTCATCTTCTCGACCGCCGACCGCACCACGAGCGGGTTCCCCGACGGCGACCGGCTCGACGCGACGATGCGCACCGGCGAGCCGGACGCGAAGGTCGTGACCGACGTCCGCGGCGACGAGGGCGAGGCGAGCGGCACCCAGACCGACGTCCTCGACGTCTACGTCCCGGTCACGGCCGGCGACACGCTCACCGCGGACGGGCAGGCGACGGACGCGGACGAGGTCGTCGGCGCGGCGGAGGTCATGCTCGACCACACCGGCTCGGCCGACGCGGTGGGCGACGCGGTCCGGACGGTCGGCATCGTGGTCGGCGTCGGGCTCGTGCTGCTGTGGGTCCTGCTGTTCCGCACGGTGCTCACGACGTCGCGCCGCCTGCAGGCGACCGCGCTGGAGAACGCCCGGCTCGCGCTGCTCGACTCGCTCACGGGGCTGCCCAACCGGCGCATGCTCGCGGACCGCATGCGCCGCACGATCGCCGAGGCGCAGCAGGACGGGACGCGCGTCGGGCTGATGATGCTCGACATCGACCACTTCAAGGACATCAACGACTCCCTCGGTCACGACCGGGGCGACGAGCTGCTCGAGCAGGTCGCGGAACGGCTGCGCGGGGCGCTGCGCGGGAACGACGTCGTCGCGCGGCTCGGCGGCGACGAGTTCGCGGTCCTGCTGCCCGACGTGCGGTCCGTGGAGAACGCCGAGCGGCTCGCACGGCGCGTGCGTGGGCTGTTCGCGACACCGTTCCCGCTGGGCGACCTGGCGCTGCACGTCGAGACGTCGGTCGGCGTCGCGTGCCTGCCGGAGCACGCGAGCGACGCGTCGTCCCTCATGCGGACCGCCGACGTCGCGATGTACGCCGCGAAGCACCGCCGCACGGGCGTCGCCGTCTACTCGCTCGACGAGGACGACTCCTCCCCCGCGCGCCTGGTCCTGCTGGGCGACCTGCACCGTGCGCTCGACGCGGCGAGCCCCGACTCGCACGAGCTCGAGATGCACTACCAGCCGAAGGTGGACCTCACGACGGGCCGCACCGTCGGCCTCGAGGCGCTCATGCGCTGGCGGCACGAGACGCGCGGCCTGCTGGCGCCCGCGGCGTTCATCCCGCTCGCCGAGCAGTCGGGCCTGATCCACGACGTCACGCGGTACGCGCTCACGGCGTGCGTCCGCCAGCTCGCGCAGTGGTCGCAGGACGGCCGCAGCACGCCGGTCGCGGTCAACCTGTCGGCGCACGACGTGGCGTCGACCGACGTCGTCGACCTCATCGAGCGGCTGCTCGAGGAGCACGCGGTGCCCGCCGAGCTGCTCGAGGTCGAGATCACCGAGACCGCGCTCGTCGCGGACCGGTCGCGCGTCGTGCCGGTGCTCGAGCGTCTCGGCGAGCTCGGGGTGCGGGTCGCGATCGACGACTTCGGCATCGGCAACACGTCGATCTCGCAGCTGCGCGACCTGCCGGTCGACGAGCTGAAGATCGACCGGCTGTTCGTCGCGGACCTGCAGGCCGGGGGCCGGGAGGGCTCGGAGGTCGTGGTCCGCGCGATGGTGGACCTCGCGCACTCGTTCGGGCTGCGCGTGGTCGCGGAGGGCGTCGAGGACGAGCACACCGCCGAGATCCTCGCGCGGCTGGGCGTCGACCAGGCGCAGGGCTTCCTCTACTCGCGCGCCGTCCCGCCCGCCGACCTCACGTTCGGCACGCTCGTCCCGACGCCGCGGCGGGGGGCCGACGAGTCGACGCGACCTGCGGGTTCACGTCCGGGCGGGCGTCGCCGCCCCCGGACGGCGCAGACCACACGTCACTCGAACGAGTGAATCTCACCCGGATGCCTCAACCCGCGCCACCCGTTTGCCGATGGTGATTCGTCCGACCCGTACCTGCCTGCGCACGATGCCCGAGGAGTGCCCCCGATGATGGACGACCTGCTCCAGGAGATGATCGACCCCGCCCCGCCGCAGCGGGACAGGCCCCGACGTCGCCGGATGTGGACCACGGTCGGCATCGTCGGGCTCGCGGTCGTCGGTGCGACGTCGCTCACGACGTCGGCGCTGTTCAGCGACACCGACTCGACGAGCGCCGAGATCTCGACCGGCACCGTGGACCTCGCGGTCGGCGCGACGTCGTTCGCCCTGCCGCCCGGCGGCATGGCGCCCGGCGACACCGTCTACACGCCCGTGACCGTCAGCAACGACGGCTCGCTGCAGCTGCGGTACGCGATCGAGTACCGGGCCGAGACCCTCGCGACGGGCCCGGCGCCCGCACCGACGCTCGCCGACGGTGCGACGCCGCAGTCGCTCGGCACCGTCGTGCAGCTCGCGATCTTCGAGACCGGTCAGTGCGACGCGGCCGGCGTGGCAGGCGCCCGGCAGCTCGGCTCCGTGGACGGCGCGAGCACCCCGCTCGCGACGGACTTCACCGCGATCGTCGGCAGCGCCGCGACCGGCCCGGACACCGACGACCGCGACCTCGGCGCCGGCACGGACGAGACGCTGTGCGTCCGCGTCCACCTGCCGATCGGGGCCGACAACAGCTACCAGGACACGGCGCTCGCGCTCTCCCTGCGCATGCAGGCCGAGCAGGTCGCGAACAACGGCACGTCCTCCTCCTGAGGTCCCGTGCGATGAGGTTCCGCAGGCGCACCCCCGGTGCGCCGGCCGTCGACCGACGGATGCCGAGCGTGCCCGCACGCACCAGGACCGCGCGCGCCCCGCGCCCGGCCTGGCGCCGCGTGCTGTCCGCCGCGCTCTGGACCGTCGTCGCGGTGTGCGGGGCCGCGTACGCCGCGTCGCTGCTGGTGCCGCTCTGGTACCAGGTCAACGACGAGCGGCTGCTCATCGTCACGTCCGGGTCGATGGCGCCGAAGTTCGAGGCCGGTGACGCCGTGGTCCTGCAGGCGATCACGCAGGAGTCCGACCTCAAGGTCGGCCAGGTCGTGTCGTTCTGGCCCGTCGGGTCGCAGCAGCTCGTGACGCACCGGATCGTCGCGCTCCGGCACCTGCCCGAGCTCACGGACGACCCCGTGACGGGCGAGCGCGTGCCGAGGATCGGCGCCGACGGGACCCCGGTCACGAAGCCGTACGTGTTCACCAAGGGCGACGCGAACGCCGAGGCGGACCCGAACGCGATCCCCATCACGCGCGTCCGCGGCGTCGTGCTCGACGTGCACCGCGGGTGGGGCTGGGTCCTGCAGTGGTCGACGTCCGCGACCGGCCGCGCCGTGATGCTCGTGCCGCCGCTGCTGTCGCTCGCGACGCTCGAGCTCCTGGCCGTCACCGACGGCCGACGCGAGCGCCGGGCCGCCGCCGCGAGCGCCCAGGCCGACGCGAGGAGGTTCGATGACCTCCTCCTCGACTGAGGCGACCGTGCCGGCCGGCCGGCACCCGTTCCTCGCGGCGGACCGCGGTTCGTGGGTGCGCCTGGCCGTGGTGCTCGCGTTCGCGGCGGCCGCGCTGGTCGCACCCTTCGTCGGGTCGACGCAGGCGCAGTTCACCGACCACGCGACGGTCGAGATCCGCTACCAGGTGGGCCCGACGACGACCCCCACCCCGACGCCGGACCCGTCGACCGACCCGACCGCCGACCCGTCGGCCGGCACCTCGGCCGACCCCGTGCAGCAGGCCGGCGCCGGCACGGAAGGCCCGGCCGCGGCCTCCCGCACGGTCCCGGGCCGCACACCCCGGCTCTCCCCCGACGCCGCCCGTCCGGGCGCACCCGCCGACGGACCGGACGCCCCGCGCGCGCCGTCCGGTCCGTGGTCGACGCGCGGGGACGCCCGCGACTGATCAGGCCGCGCGCACCCCGCGCGCCGCGAGCAGCACGCCCGCCGGGTCGTACGTGCGGGCCAGCGTGCGCAGGCGGCGCGCGACGAGCGGGGTGAACACCCGGTCCGCCCACGCCGTTCCGGCCGCGTCGGTGAAGTTCGGCAGGCCGCCGTCGGTGACCCAGGGGCCCAGCCCCTGCGCGACGCGCGCGGCGTCGCGCGTCACGACCTGCGCGATCTCGGGGACCAGGAGGCCGACCGCGAAGACGCTGTACGCGGCGTCGCGGTGCGCGTAGGCGCACGGGTCGCCCGTGCGGACGCGGCCGCCGAGCTGGCGGACCTCGACCACGGCGAGCGACGAGTCGACGCCCGGACCGGCGAGCTCGAGCAGCCGGTCGGCACCGTCGACGCCGAAGCCGTGCAGCAGGTGGTGCGACTCGTGCAGCGGCAGCGGGTCGACCGGGTCGGCGTGGATCGCGCCGAGCGCGGCGTACGGCATGACGCCGACCGTGTCGAGGACGGGTGCGGCGACCGCGCGGAGCGCGCGGATCATCTCCTCGCCGACCGCCGGGTCGCCGGTCCAGGCGAAGCGCACGTGCAGCGTCACCTGACCGCGCAGCGGCGCGGGGAACGGGTCCATGTCGGGCAGACGCATCACCGCGGCGGACGTGGTGCCCTCCTCGGGCAGCAGCTCGCACCACCGGCCCCACGTGCGCAGGACCGCGGCGACGTCGGGCTCGGCGAACCACAGACCGCCGCCGTACAGCTCGGGCAGCTCGACGAGGTCGATCTCGACCGCGGTGACGATCCCCAGGGTGCCCTTGCCGCCGCGCAGTCCCCAGAACAGGTCGGGGTGCTCGTCGGGCGTGACGCGGCGCAGCACGCCGTCCCCCGTGACGACCTCGAACGCGCGCACGGTGTCCGACGACAGCCCGTGCGAGCGGGCGATCGGCCCGAGGCCGCCGCCCGTGAGCAGACCCACGACCCCGACGTCGGGCGAGGACCCGCACAGGGCCGCGAGCCCGTACGGCGCGGTCGCCTCGAGCACCCGCTCCCAGCGGACGCCCGCACCCACGCGCGCCCAGCGCTCCTCGGGGTGGACCGTGAGCTCGTCGAGCGCGGCGGTGTGCACGAGGACCGCGTCACGCATCTCCTCGGTCGCGCCGTGGCCGGTGCTCTGCACGCCGACCTGCACGCCGAACGCGGCGGCGATGCGCAGCGTGGCGCTCACGTCCGCCGCGCCCGTGGCCTCGACCACGGCGAGCGGGCTCACGCGGCGCGTGAGGTTCGAGGTCGCGGTGAGGCGCGCGTAGCCGTCGGTGCCGGGCAGGTGCACGGCGGGGACGGCGTCGCGCAGCGCGCGGACGGCGGCGGCGCCGGTCGGGCGGGGGTCCGTCCCGAGGGCGGGGCTGACGAACGACATGGGTGATCCTTCGGGTCCGGCACGGGGTTCCGTGCGCTGTCACGAGGGCGCCGCGTCGGGCGCACGGGCAGAAGGAATCCCGGGCAGGTGTCCAGATACATCTCGTTCCTCCGGTGCCGGCGCTCGCCGGGCCGGGCAGGCAGGGCGCGCGTGGCCGGCGGAGGAGGCGGTCGGGTCTCGGCTCAGGCGCGCGCGTCGGGCGGCGGGGCCGCCGGGAGCGTCACGACGAACGTCGTCCCCTCGCCCAGCGTGCTGTCGATGTCGAGCAGCCCGCCGTGCGCGTCGACCACGGCCCGCGCGATCGCGAGCCCCAGCCCGACGCCGGGGATCGCGCGGCGCGTCGCGGACGTCGCGCGGAAGAACCGGGTCGTCAGGCGGCTGAGCTCGTCGGGCGCGATGCCGATGCCCGTGTCGCGCACCGACAGGGCCGCGCCGCCGTCGGGTGTCGGCCCCACCTCGAGGTGCACGTCGCCGCCCGCGGGCGTGAACTTCACGGCGTTGGAGACGAGGTTGTCGACGACCTGCGAGAGCCGGCCCGGGTCGGCGGTCACCGGGGCGGGCGCGATGGTCGTCGTGAGGCGCACGCCCGCCTGCTCGGCGACCGGGCCGAGGGACGCGACCGAGCCCGTCACGACGTCGGCGAGGTCGATGCCGCGCGGCGAGATCGCGAACGTGCCCGCGTCGACCTGCGCCGTCAGCAGCAGGTCGCCGACCAGACGGAGCTGGCGGCGCGCGTTGCGCTCGATCACCGTGAGGTAGCTGCGCTGCTCCTCGGTGAGCTCGTCGGTGCCGTCGAGCAGCAGCTCGAGGTACCCGAGCACGGACGTCAGCGGGGTGCGCAGCTCGTGGCTCACCAGGCTGACGAACTCGTCCTTGAGCCGCGACGCCTCGCGCTCGGCCGTGACGTCGGTCGCGACGACGACGTACCCGGCGATGCTGCCGTCGACGTCGAGCCGTCGGGTCACCGCGAGCTTGACCGTCACGTCGGTCCCGTCGCGGCGGCGGTACGTGGCGTCGCGCGACGCGCGCCCGTCGTCCCCGGCCGTCACGATCGACTCGAGCAGCCGCGCGGCGACCGAGCCGGGCGCGCGCGGCTGGTTGCCCGTCGGCTCGACGACGTCGGCGTACAGGTCCGTGATACGCCTCTTGCCGACGACCTCGCCCTGACCGAACCCGAGCAGCCGCTCGGCACCCGCGTTGAAGACGCGGATCATCCCGGTCGCGTCGGTCGCGATGATCGCCTGCTCGGTCGCGGAGTCGATGATCGAGACGAGCTCGTCGCGCGCGGCGCGGCGGGCGTCGGCCACGCGGGCGAGCTCGAACGCGTCGGCGCGCATGCGCTCGACCATCTCCTGCTCGCGGTCGCGCATGACGGACACGGCCTCGGTGCGCGCGCGCAGCCGCTCGGTCACCTCGTGCGCGGTGACGGCGACGACCAGCGCCACGAGCGACACGAACAGGCCGCGGACCAGCACGAGCGTCCCGAAGTCGGCGTTCGGGTCGAGCAGCGGCGGCAGCAGGATGACGAGGTTGACCCCGATGGTCGAGATGATCGGGCCGCGCCACCCGCGCTGCGCGGCGAGCGCGAGCACGGGCAGGAAGATCATCACGGTGTACATCGAGCCGACGCCGCCCGTGCCGGCGCGCAGGAACGCGACGCAGACCATCTGCATGATCGGCAGCAGGTCCTGCGTCCACTCGGGCTCGTCGCGCCAGTGCACGAGTCGCGCGACGACCGCGAGCAGCACCGCGACCGCGGCCGACACCCACACGGCCCACGGCACGGTCACGGGGATCGACGGGATCCACAGCGTCAGCACCGCGACGAGGTACACGCCGAGGAACGGCAGCTGGCGCTCGACGACGTTCGCGTCGTCGCCCAGGCGCGACGCGATCTTCGTCAGGAACCGCGAGCCGCCGCCCGCGGGCACGGGCGGGATCGCGGCGCGGTAGGAGGACGTCATCGCGCCCTGTCCGGCAGCGCCTGCTCGAGGGCCGCGCGCACGCTCTCCCCGACGAACGGCTTCGGCAGCGTCGCCTCGACGTCCGGGTAGTCGTGCGCGTCGAGCACCGAGGTGACGACGACCGGCAGGCCGGGACGGAGCCGGTGCAGCTCCTCGACGAGCTCCCAGCCGCCCATGCCGGGCAGGCGCAGGTCGACGAACGCGACGTCGACGTCGAGCTGCCGCTCGTCGGCGAGCGCGGCCTCCGCCGACGGCGCCTCGAGCACCTCGCAGCCCGCGCGGCGCAGGTGGGTCGCGAGCAGCGCGCGCTCGTCGGGCTCGTCGTCGACGACCAGCACGCGGGTGCCCGCGCCCGGCTCGGTGGGTCGCACGGTCGTGTCGTCGTCGGTCATGCGTCCAGCCTGCCCGTCCGCGGCCTCGCACCGCAGCACATCGGGCGCGTCGCGGCCCGGCACGTCGCGCGTCCGGTGGTCACGCGCCCTCCCGGACGGCCTCGCGCAGCCACGCGTACCGGCCGACGTCGTCCGCGACGTGCGCGTCGGTCGACGCGACGAGCGCGACGCCCGCGTCCGCCCACCGGGCCCGCACGCGCGGTCCGGGGCAGCGCCACTTCTCGTTGACCTCGACCGGCGTGCCGGTCGCGACCGCGACGGCGGCGAGCTCGTCGAGCAGGTCGTCGGGGACGTCGTCCTCGGTGAGGCCGATCTTCGGCAGCAGGGACAGCGGGTGCGCGAGCTGCGCGCGGCCGGCGCGTCGCACGGCCCGGACGGTGGCGCTGACGAGCGTCTCGACCGCGCCCTCGCGCGTCAGCGCCCCGGACGCGAGGTGCTCGACGACGACGCGCGGGCTCCACGGCCCGTCGGGCCCGGGGTACTGGTGGTCGGCGAGCAGCACCCGGTCGGCACCGTCGGGCCCGCCGAGCGTCGCGAGCACCTCGGGCGGTGCGTCGATCCCGCCGTCGGCGTCCAGGATCTTCGCCTCGACGCCCGTGAGGACGCGCAGGCCGTCGACGGCCGGCAGACCGCGCACGACCGCGAGGAAGTCGGGCACGTACGTGGTCGAGACGCGCACGTGGTCGACCATCCGCACCGTGTCGAGCCCCGCGGCCCGGGCGGCGGCGAGGTTCTCGGCGGGCGTGCTCACCGCGTCGTCCGAGAACGCGGAGTGCACGTGGTGGTCGCCGCGCAGCGACGGGCCGCCCGTCATGCGCCGGGGGTGTCGGCGCCGGTCGGCACGGGCGCGGCGTCAGGTGCCGCGAGCACCTCGTCGACCGGCAGGAACACGTCCTCGAGGTAGCGGACGTTGGCGATCTCGGCGAAGTCGACGCGCTCCGGGACCGGCCGGCCGAGCACGGCGTCGAGCGTGAGCGACGGCATGTCGACGCCCGCGGCGATGGTCAGCGGCATCGCGCCCGGGAACCGCGGGTTGACCTCGAGCAGCGCGGGCGTGCCGTCGGCGTCGCGCTTGAGCTGGACGTTCGCGACGCTCGTGAGCCCGACCGCGCGCGCGACGGCCGACGCGGTCGCGACGAGCTCGTCGTCGCGCACGGTCACCCCCGCGACCGCGACGCCCGAGTCGACGCGCAGGCGGGCGCGCGGGACGGCGGCGATCACCTGCCCGTCGGGCCCGGCGAGGACGTCGACCGAGTACTCGTCGCCGGGCAGCATCTCCTGCACCAGCAGGTCCTCCTCGGCGTGCACGGCGTCGAGCTCGGCGGCCGTGAACACCGTCCGGACCCCGCGCGACCCGGCGCCGCGCCGCGGCTTGACGATGACCGGGAAGTCCCAGCCCGACGTGGCCTCGGGCGTCCCGACGAGCTCGGTGCGCGGCACGCGGACGGTGCGCGCGCAGGCCCGCGCGAGCGCGAGCTTGTCGAGGCACGTCTCGATGGTGTCGAGCGTGGGCGACGCGAGCAGCGTGCCGTCGGCGGCGAGGTCGTCGCGCGCGGCGGCCAGCCGCGGCAGCTCGACGTCGACGGTCGGGTAGAGCACGTCGATCCCGTCCTCGCGGCACATCGCGCGCACGACGTCGACGAACTCGGGTGCACGACCCGCCGGGACGAGGCGGCGCCGGTCCGGCGGGACGAGGTAGATCGCGCTGGCCCACCGGTCCATGTCGGCGGCGTACACCTCGACGTCGTCGCGCGCCTGCAGCGAGCGGATCACCGCGACGCCCGCGGGGCCGCCCGCCCCCGTGACGAGGACCCTGGTCATCGCGTGCCTCCCGTGTCGTCGTGCGCCAGCGGCGCGGGCTCGTGCGCCGCGGCCGCAGCGATGCCGCCGCCGCGCCCGGAGCCGGAGATCATCGCCGCGACCCGCACCGTCTCGAGCGGCTCGGCGTACCGGCCCGTGCCGAACCTCGACCAGTACCGCGCGGTCGCGCGCACGAGCTCGGGCTCCATGTAGTCGCGGTGCGCCTGCGACTCGAACGCCGCGAGCATCTGCAGCTTCGTCTCGACGAACCCGTCGACGGGCACGAACGTGTCGGGCTGGAAGTCGACCGTCGACGACGGGCTCTGGAAGCACGCGAGCGACGGGACGCGCCGCGCGGCGACCTGCACGGCCTGGTGCACCGCGCGGTGGTCCTGGTGCCGGTCGTGCACCGAGTGCGTGTAGACGATCGTCGGCGACACCTCGGCGATCATCTGCTCGATCGTCGTGATGAGCCCGCCCGCGGGGTCGAGCCGGGTGTCCTCGAAGTCGTGCAGGTAGAGCCGCGCGCCGATGACGGCGGACGCCGCGAGCGCCTCGTGCCGCCGTGCGTTGATCTCGCCGCCGATCGCGCCGCCCGACAGCGTGAGGACCACGACGGTGTCGCCCGCGGCCCGGTGCGACGCGAGCGTCGCGCCGACGCCGATCTCGACGTCGTCGGGGTGCGCGCCGACGGCCAGCACGGTCTCGGTCGGCCCGGCGGCGTCGCGGCGGCTGCGTCCCTCGGCCGCGAGCGCGCGCACCTTCTCGACGAGGATCGCGGCGCCGACGGGCTTGACGAGGAACTCGTCCGCGTCACGGCGCAGCGCCTCGACGGCGTAGTCGACGCTCGCGAACGCGGTCATGACCGCGACCGGCACGCCGGGAGCGCGTGAGCGCAGCTCGCCGAGCAGCTCGAGCCCGCTCATGCCGGGCATCTGGATGTCCGTCAGGACGACGTCGAACGTCTGCTGCGCGACCTCGGCGAGCGCCGACATCGGGTCGTGCACGACGGTGGCCGACATGCCACCGCGACGTTCCAGGACAGTCCGGACGAATTGGGCGGTGTCGACGTCGTCCTCGACGACGAGCACCTTCACCTGGTCGTCGGCCACGCTGGTCGGCCCTCCCCACCCCTGACTGCCTTCCGGTGACCACCGTAACCGCGGAGTCGCGCGGAAGCCCTTCGGGCCCTCCCGTCGGCGCGGCGCGGCGCCCCCGCTGTCGTGCGCCGGACGGGCACGGCACCCTGGGAATAGGTCGCGCGGCCCGTGGGTTGAGCGGGTCGATACATGCAAACGCATGAACCTCCGGGACGGGTTCCCGGATCGAGGCAGCAGGAACGAGGCGCACCATGCAGTTCGGGATCTTCAGCGTCGGGGACGTCACCACCGACCCGACCACCGGGCACACGCCGGACGACACCGAGCGCGTGCGGAACATGCTCACGATCGCCGAGCACGCGGACCAGGCCGGCCTCGACGTCTTCGCGACCGGCGAGCACCACAACCCGCCGTTCGTCCCGTCGTCGCCCACGACGATGCTCGGCTACCTCGCGGGGCGCACCACGAACATCGTGCTGTCGACCGCGACCACCCTCATCACGACCAACGACCCCGTCCGCCTGGCCGAGGAGTACGCGATGCTCCAGGTCATCTCCGACGGCCGCATGGACCTCATGCTCGGCCGCGGCAACACCGGCCCCGTCTACCCGTGGTTCGGCCAGGACATCCGCCAGGGCATCCCGCTCGCGATCGAGAACTACGCGCTGCTGCGCAAGCTGTGGACCGAGGACGTCGTCGACTGGTCCGGCAAGTTCCGCACCCCGCTGCAGGGCTTCACCTCGACCCCGCGCCCGCTCGACGGCGTCGCGCCGTTCGTGTGGCACGCGTCGATCCGCTCCCCCGAGATCGCCGAGCAGGCCGCGTACTACGGCGACGGCTTCCTGCACAACGCGATCTTCTGGCCCATGGAGCACACCGCGCAGATGGTGAACTTCTACCGCCAGCGCTTCGAGCACTACGGGCACGGCCAGGCCGACCAGGCGATCGTCGGGCTCGGCGGACAGGTCTTCGTCCGCAAGGACTCGCAGAAGGCGTGGGACGAGTTCCGCCCCTACTTCGACGTCGCCCCCGTCTACGGCCACGGGCCGTCGATGGAGGAGTTCACGCGCGACACCCCGCTGACCGTCGGGTCGCCGCAGCAGGTCATCGACCGGTACGGGAAGTTCTTCGAGCAGGTCGGGCACTACCAGCGGCAGATGTTCCTCGTCGACCACGCCGGCCTCCCGCTCAAGACCGTCCTGGAGCAGATCGACCTCCTCGCCGAGGAGATCGTGCCCGTGCTGCGCCGCGAGGCCGAGGCCGTCCGCCCCGCGCACGTCCCGTCGAACCCGCCGTCGCACGCCGAGCGCGTCGCCGCGGCACGCGCCGCCGGCACGCTGCCCGCCGCCGCGGCGACCGCCGCCGCCGACCGCTGGACCGGCCGGACCGCGGAGGACGACGTGGAAGCAGCGGACGCCGTCGCGCGTTGAGCCTGCTGGACTCCTCGCAGCACCCCTCGCAGCACCTCACGCACACGTACAGGAAGAAGGACACGATGAGCGACCGCTCGATCGTCGTCGTCTCGGCCGGGCTGTCCCAGCCCTCCTCGACGCGTCTGCTGGCCGACCGGCTGGCCGACGCGACCGTGGCCGAGCTCGCCCAGCGCGGCATCGCCGCGCAGGTCGAGACCGTGGAGCTCCGGGACCTCGCCCACGAGATCGTCAACATGACCCTCACCGGGTTCGCGTCCGGGACGCTGCGCGAGGTTCTCGACAAGGTCGACCGGGCCGACGGCCTCATCGCCGTGTCGCCCGTGTTCTCCGCGTCGTACTCCGGGCTGTTCAAGTCCTTCGTCGACGTGCTCGACAAGGACGCGCTCGTCGGGCGGCCCGTGCTGCTCGGCGCGACGGGCGGCACCGCCCGGCACTCGCTCGCGCTCGAGTACGCGCTGCGGCCGCTGTTCGCCTACCTGCGGGCCGACGTCGTGCCGACCGGCGTGTTCGCCGCCACCGACGACTGGGGCGACGACGGCAGCGAGCGGGTCAACCCGCTGCCCGACCGCATCCGCCGCGCCGGCCGCCAGCTGGCCGAGGAGGTCGCGGACCGCGAGCCGTCGGCGCCCGCGGGCCTGTACGACGCGGTCCCGTCCTTCGAGGACCTCCTGGGCGGCTGACGCCCGGCCCCACCGGCCGCGTCCCCTCTGCGCCGCCGAGTTCGTCACGTCGCGCCCAGTGCGTCAGCTGCCACTGACGAGCTCGGCACGGACCAGCGAGCTCGGCGGCGCTGCGCGTGGGGCGAGGCGCGGGTGGTGGGTCAGGCGGGGTGCCGATCCGGGGGCAGGCGGGGTGCCGATCGGGGGGCAGGCGGGGTGCCGATCGGGGGGCAGGCGGGTTGCCGATCGGGGGTCAGGCGGGGTGCCGATCGGGGGTCAGACGGGGGTGCGGGCCGGGAGCTCGACGCCGATGCGGAGGGCCTCGACCAGGTCGCGGTAGAGGTCGTCGGTCGCCAGCAGGTCGGTGTGCGTCCCGCGCGCGCGGACGCGGCCGTCCTCCATGACGAGGATCGTGTCCGCGTCGACGACCGTCGACAGCCGGTGCGCGACGGTCACGACCGCGCCCGTCTCTGCCGCCGCCCGGATGCAGTCGTGCACCGCGGCCTCCGTCAGGCCGTCGACCTGGGCCGTCGCCTCGTCGAGCAGCAGCACGTCGGGCGAACGCAGCAGCGCGCGGGCCAGCGCGATCCGCTGACGCTGCCCGCCCGAGACCGACGTCGACGACAGCGACGTGTCGAGCCCGTCGGGCAGGCCGTCGAACGCGCCGTCGAGCCGGACGGCCCGCAGCACGCGGTCGAGCGCCTCCTCGGACGCGTCGGGCGCGCTGAACAGCAGGTTGTCGCGGATCGTGCCCGGCACGATCGGGGTCTCCTGCTCGACGTACGCGAACCGTGCGCGCAGCGCGTCGTGGCCGACCTCCGCGAACGGGACGCCGTCGAGCAGCAGCGTCCCGTCCTGCGGCTCGAGGAACCGCAGCAGCAGCGAGAAGATCGTCGTCTTGCCCGCCCCCGACGGGCCCACCAGGGCGGTGTGACCGCGCCGCGGGATCGCGAACGACACGTCACGGACCGCCGGCGGTGCGTCGGGCCCGTACGCGGCGGTCACGCCGCGCAGCTCGACGACCGGCAGCGCCGCGCCGGGCACCGCGCCCGGCTCCGGACGCGGGTCGGCCTCGCGTCGGGCCTCCGGTCCTGCGACGTCCGGCCCGCCCGGTTCCGGCGCCGCGCCTGCCCTGTCCGGCGCCACCTCGCCGTCGCGCCCGCTCGCCCGGCCACCCGCGCGTGCGTGCGTCGCAGCGACGGCAGGCGGCTCCTCGGTCTCCATCGCGGTCACCTCGCGGATGCGCGCGGCCGCGGCGATGCCGGACTGGAGCTGCGTGAAGCTCTGCGTGAGCTCGGTGATCGGGCCGACGATGTTGAACGCGTAGAGCAGGAAAGCGACGAGGCTCGACACCGCGAGCAGCCCCTCGGACACACGCCACGCGCCGAGGCCCAGGATGACGACGATCGCGAGCTGGATGCCGCCCCACGACACCGTCCACGCCACGGCGGTCGTGCGGACGGCCCGGATCGCGTGGTCACGGGCTCCCTGCGCGTCGACGAGGATCTTGTCGCCCTGGCGCCGCTCGGCCCGGCTCGACTTCACGGTGCGGACCGCGCGCAGCGTGCCCTCGAGCGTCCCGCCGAGGCGGCCCATCGACTCCTGCGCCGCCTGCTGCGCGGCCCCGATGCCCGGCAGCAGGAGGGCCATCACGGCGCCGACGACGACGATCGCCGCGATGGTCGTGCCGAGCAGCACCAGGTCGAGCACGGCCATGAGGACGAGCGTCCCGATCAGCGAGACCGTCCCGTTGACGAGGCTCACGAGGCTCGACGACGCGGCCTCGCGCAGCAGCACGGTGTCGGACGTGGTCCGCGTGACGAGCTCGCCGACGGGCCGGCGCGTGATCGCCGGGACGGTCGCGCGCAGGAAGTGGTCGACGAGCGAGCGGCGTGCGTCGTAGACGATCCGCTCGGCGACGGTCCCCATGAGGATCCACTGCGCGAGCCCGACCGCGGAGCCGACGACGAGCAGGGCGAGGAGCACGCCGACGGGTGCCGCGAGGTCGCCCGACGCGGTGAGCGAGTCGAGGACCCACTTGGTGACCATCGGGGTCGCGAGGCCCATGGCGGTCGCCGCGAGCCCCAGGACGAGCCCGAGGGACAGCGAGCGCGCGTGCGGGCGGGCGAACGAGACGAGGATGCGCAGCCGCTCGCCGCGCGGCAGCTCGGGCTCGGCGGGGGCGGCCGTGTCGCCCGGAGCCGGGTGGGTGGTGTCCGGGGTCTCGGTGGAGGGTGCGGTCGTCGGCGGCATGGGCCCAGTGGAACACTGGTGTTCCATCGCGGTCAACACTGATTCCACTGTGGAACACGGTGCTACTGTCCGATCGTGAGCACGGACATCGCGACCGGGGCACGCGCCCGCACCCGACGCGCCATCGTCGACGCCGCGATCCGCACCCTCGCGCAGGACGCGGGTGCGAGCCTCGGCCAGATCGCCGACGCCGCCGACGTCGGCCGCACGACGCTCCACCGCTACTTCCCCGAGCGCGGCGACCTACTCGCCGCCGTCACCGAGGAGGCCGGCACGCGGCTCGCCGCCGTCGCGGACCGCGCGCGGCTCGACGACGGGCCCGGCCTCGACGCGATCCTGCGCGCGTGCCAGGAGTGCCTGCGCCTCGGCGACCTCCTGACGCTCGTCTTCACGGGCCTCGTGCCGCTCGAGCAGTGCGACCCGGCCGACGGCTTCACGCACGCGCTCGACGCCGCCTGCACGCGCGGACTCGCGGACGGGTCGCTCGACACCCGGCTCACCGCCGCGTGGGTGCAGACCACGGTGTGGGCGTCGCTCTACGCCGCGTGGAGCGAGCTCGCGCAGGGCAGCGCCGGTCCGCACGACGTCGTGACGCAGCTCCTGCTCACGGTCGGCAAGGGTCTCGCGGCACCCGGCGCACCAGCGCGCTGACAGCCCACGTCGGCCCCCGGACACGGGAACGGCGGGGCGGGAGTGACGCCTCCCGCCCCGCCGCCGGGGACGCCGCCCCGCTCAGCGAGCGGGGACGGTCCAGGGCCGCGGCCTCACCGCGGCTCCCGGGTTCACTGCGGCGAGAGCGTGAAGCTCGAGCCGCTCGCCGTCGGCTCCACGTCCAGACGCTGCGCGGACAACGTGTGCGCAGCGCGCTGGTCGACGTAGACGCGGGCACCCGCGTCGGACACCACGTCGTCTCCGGGCACGGGCGCGGCGACGAGCGCGAGCTCGAAACCTCCCGCGTCCTGCTCGGCGATGCGCAGCCCGCCCGTCTCGTCGGGCAGGCCCGCCCGCTCCGTGAGGGTCCGGACGGCGGTGCAGGCGTTCTCGGTCAGGGTGAGCACAGGCGGCTCCTCTCGTGCCGGGGAACACCACCCCGTCACCGACAGGCCCGGGGGCCGGCCGACGCCGGGGCAGCGCTTGCGGACCCCTCCACCGTGGGCGGACCGCGCGACGGCAGGCAAGTCGAGGTCCGCCCAGCGAGACCGTTCGCGACACGCCGGGCCCCCCGGTCGCGTCGTCCCGCGCACCCTCCTAAGTTGCGCACCCGCCGCCTCGAACGCCGCCGCGGCGGCGGTCCGGGGGCAGGTGTCGCGCGGTCCGTCCGACGCCGGTCGACGAGCGCCGCGGACGACGGCCGCGGACCCCGGGTGCCCCGCCGCTGAAGCGTCGGTACGGTCCACCCCATGCCCATCCCGCACTGGATCACCCGCGTCAACCGGGTCGTCGCCAACCCGGTGATGGGGCTCTTCTCCGACCGTGTCCCACCGCTCGCGACGCTGCACCACGTCGGCCGCTCGTCGGGCCGCCGCTACCGGACCCCCGTCATGGCGTTCCGGACGCCGCGCGGCGTCGTCGTCGCGCTCACCTACGGTCCCGACGTGCAGTGGCTGCACAACATCGACGCCGCCGGCGGGGCGCGGCTCGTCCGGGCCGGGCACGTCCTCGTGCTCGACGACCCCGTCCGCCTGCGCGGCGACGCGGGTACCCGCCTGGTGCCCGCGCCCGTCCGCGCCGCGCTGCGCGTGCTGCACGTCGACGAGTTCGTCGAGCTCGCCGTCGTCGGGACCGCGACCGGGACCGCCCACCGGGACGCCTGACCGGTCCCTCCGTACGATCCGAGGAGGACCGGCACGATGGGACCAGCCCGGCAGGACGGCCTGGGCGCACGCGCGGGAGGCAGCATGCGCGACGAGGGGGCACAGCCGCCTGCGACGCCCCCGACGGGGACGACGGCCGCCTACCCGCCGCCGACCTCCGCCACGGGGACGCCCGCCGTCCGCGGACCGGCGACGTCCCCGGCAGCCGCACGGTCCGTCCGGGCGCGCTCGACGTCGACCGGCGCGCCCCCCGTCGTGCGCGGGCCGTCGACGTCTCTCGGAGGCACCCCCGTCGCCGTCGCCCCCGCGACGGCACCGACGGGTGCACCCGTCGTCGTCCCACCGGCGGCCGTCGCGCGCCGCCGGACGCTCGCCGCCCGGCTCCGGCGCGCGGCGCACGCGCTCACCGAGCCCGCCGCGCCGCACGCGCCGCCCGAGCCCGTCGAGCCGCCCGAGGTGCCGCCCGACCTCGTCCCGCTGCTGCGCGAGCTGGGCGCCGCGCTGCTGTCGTCGGGGCAGTCGGTCGTCGACACCGAGCGCCAGATCGGCGAGGTCGCGGCCGCGTACGGCGCCGACCACGTGCGCACGATCGTGCTGCCGACCGGCGTGTTCGTCCAGGTCGAGACGACCCGCGGGACGTTGAGCGACTTCACCGGGCCGGGCGCGAGCGGCACGCTGCCGCTGCACCAGATCGGCGACGTCGACCGGCTCGTGCGCGACCTCGTGCGCGGTGACGCCGACCTCGCCGGTGCCCGCGCGCGGCTGCGCGAGATCCTGGCGACGCCCGCGCGGTTCGGCCCGCTGCTCGTCGTGCTCGGCCACGCGCTGCTCACCGTCGGGTTCGGCCTGATCCTCTACCCGAGCGCCGCGACGCTCCCGGTGTTCCTCGTGCTCGGCGCGGTCGTCGGGGTCCTCCGGCTGCTCGGCGGGCGCTGGCCCACGCTCGGCGCGGCCCTGCCGGTCGCGGCGTCGTTCCTCGTCACGGTCGTCACGATCACGCTCGTGTCGCCCGCGCTCGGCGGCGACCCCGTGCGGATCCTCGCACCGCCGCTCGTGAGCTTCCTGCCGGGTGCGGTGCTCACGGTCGCCGCGATCGAGCTGACGTCGAACCAGGTCGTCGCGGGCGCGAGCCGCTTCGTGTTCGGCGGCGCGCAGCTGCTGCTGCTCGCGTTCGGCGTCGTCGCCGCGGTGAGCGTCGCGGGCCCGTTCGCGACCGAGACGCGGCTGGACCCGCTCGGCGCGTGGACGCCCTGGCTCGGCGTGCTGTGCGTCGCCGTCGGGCACCGGTTCTTCTCGTCGCCGCCGCGCGGCACGTTCTGGTGGCTGCTGCTCGCGCTCTACGCGGCCTACACCGCGCAGGCCGTCGGGGGTCTCGTGCTCAACCCGCAGCTGTCGGGCTTCGTCGGCGGGCTGGTCGTCGTCCCCGTCTCGCAGGCGATCCAGCGCGCCCGCACCGGTCCACCCGCGGTCGTCACGATGCTCCCCGCGTTCTGGCTGCTCGTGCCCGGTGCGCTCGGGTTCCGAGGCGTCTCCGAGCTCGCCACCGGCTACTCGTTCGGGATCTCCGACCTGATCGACACGGTCCTGGCGCTGTTCTCGATCGCGCTCGGGGTGCTCGTCGGGACCGCCGCCACGCGCGACGCCCGGCGCGTGACCCGCACGGTCGTCGAGGCCGTCGCCCCCGTGGTCCACCGCGACCGCTGAACGCGCCGCGTCCGCGCGCGGTCGGTCGGTCGGGCGACGGCGGGATCAGCGGCCCGAGACGGAGAAGTGCTGGTAGTCGACCGGCGAGGACCAGTCGCCGCCCCACTGCCAGCCCGCCGCCGCGAACGCCCGGACCACGGCGTCGTCCGCCAGGATCACGCCCGGCGCCGGGGTCCGGGACGCGAAGGCGCGGCCCGCGGGCGGCGCGACGTGCCGGCCGACCACGTAGGGGTTCTCGACGGGGTTCACGTCGATCGCCCTGCCGTAGGCGTGCTCCGACCACGCGGTGCCGCCCGTGATCGCGCGGCAGTTGAAGGCCGACGTGTTGTCGGCCGCCATCGACGCGTCGTCGTCGCCCCCGAAGTCGTCGACCAGGCGCATCGACCGGACCGGGTAGCCCGCGTCGAACAGCGCGCGGAACACCTCGACGATCCCGTCGGCGACGTCGGCGTGCACGACGAGCTCGCCCTGGAGGACCTGTCCCTCGAACCCGTGGTGCGTGACGGTGACGTACCGCAGGTCCTCGAGAGGCACCGGGCAGCCCGGTCGCCACGACGCGGACATGCGGGCGACGACGTCGGCCGTGAGCGCGCTCACCGTGCCGACGTACGCGGAGGTGGGGGTAGGGGTGGCGGTGGCGGTGGGGGTGGGGGTGGGGGTCGGCGTCGGCGTCGGGACGACGGGGTCGGGCGCCGCCACCTTCGCCGCCGCGTCGGGCCGGACCGTGACCGTCGCGGCCGTGACGGGGTCGCGCACCACGGATCCGCACCCGGCGAGCCCGACCGCGAGCACGCCGGCGCACGCGAGCGCCGCGAGGCGGCGCGCGCCGGACGACCGGTCACCCGCGGTCCGCACGTCGCCAGTGTCGCGGCCGGGCACCCGGTCGCGCACCTGGAGACCGGGACCGCTGCACGCCGACGGGACGACCCGGACGGGAGAGACGGACGCGAGCCCTCGCGCGAGCGCCGAAGGGGCCGAGCGCCGAGGGCCGAGGGCCGAGGGCCGAGGGTGCAGGGTCGAGGGTCGAGGGCCGAGGGCCGAGGGCCGAGGGCCGAGGGCCGAGGGTCGAGGGCCGAGGGCCGAGGGCCGCAGGGTGCCGGGCGAGGGACGGCGAGGGACGAGGGACGCAGGGCCCCACGTGCGAGGAGCCGGTGACGCGGGGTGAGGGGATGAGGGCCGAAGCGACCGACCGTCGCCTACACGCGACCGCGCCGGTCGACCGTGACGCCGACGGACACCGTGCTGCCCGCCCACAGCCGCACGTCGCGGCAGTCCTCGGCGCAGTGCATGCCGCACGCGGGGCAGACCCACAGCGTGTGGTGCCGCTCGATCGTGCAGCCGCACGTGACGAACCGCTCCGAGGGTCGGCCCGGACCCGTCGTCGTCCAGCGGTGACCGGCGGGGCACGCCGCCGGCGGCACCCGCACCCAGCCGCGTGGCGTTCGCAGCCACTTCGACCAGTCGACCTCCCGCACCATCGAACAAGTGTACGAACGCGCGGACCGCTCGGGCGACCGCCCAGCGGGTGACGAGCTCGCGCCGCACCGCCTGCGGGCGACGACGCACGCCGGGCAGCGACGGGGACCGCGGGTGAGGATGGGACGCATGACACTTCCCCCTACGACCCCCACGCTGACCATCCCCGGCGGAGAGATCCCGGTGCTCGGTCTCGGCACCTGGCAGGCGGAGGGCGGCGACGCGGAGCGCGCGGTGACGGCCGCGCTGCAGCTCGGCTACCGCCACGTCGACACCGCGACGGGCTACGGCAACGAGGCGGAGGTCGGCCGCGCGCTGGCCACGATCGACATCGACCGCGACGACGTGTTCGTCACGACGAAGCTGCCGCCGGACCACGTCGGTCGCGAGCGCCAGACGCTGATGGAGTCGCTGGCGGCGCTCGGCACCGACCACCTGGACCTGTGGCTCGTGCACTGGCCGCCGAACAAGCAGGCGACGCCCAGCACGTGGCGCGAGCTCGTCGCGGCCCGTGACGAGGGCCTGGTGCGGTCCATCGGCGTCTCCAACTACTCGATCGCGCAGATCGACGAGCTCATCGACGCGACCGGCGTCGCGCCCGCGGTCAACCAGATCCCGTACAGCCCGGTCGACCACGACCCGGCCCTGCTGGCGGCGCACCGTGAGCGCGGCGTGGTCGTCGAGGGCTACAGCCCGCTCAAGCGCACCGACCTGGACGCCGCGGCCATCGCGGACGCGGCCCGGGCGCACGGCGTGACGCCCGCGCAGGTCGTGCTGCGCTGGCACGTCCAGCACGACGTGGTCGTCATCCCGAAGTCGACGAAGCAGCACCGCCTCGAGGAGAACCTGGGCGCGCTCGGGTTCGAGCTCTCGGCGGACGAGGTCGCGGCGATCGACGCCCTCGGCAAGGGCTGAGCGTGGCGGCCCGCGTGAGCGCCGGGCTGCTGCTGTACCGGCGGACCGGCGACGGCGTCGAGGTGCTGCTCGCGCACATGGGCGGCCCGTTCTGGGAGCGCCGTGAGCGCGCCTGGACGATCCCGAAGGGCGAGCCGGAGCCCGACGAGGACGACCTGCTCGCGGTCGCGGTGCGGGAGTTCACCGAGGAGCTCGGCGTCGCTCCCCCGCCGGCGTCGACCCCCGACCTGCCGCTGGGCACCGTGCGGCAGAGCGGTGGGAAGGTCGTGCACGCGTGGGCCCGGGAGGGCTCGGTCGACGAGACGACGGTCCGCAGCAACACGGTCGAGGTCGAGTGGCCGCCGCGCTCGGGCCGCACGGTGACCGTCCCGGAGGTGGACCGGGCGGCGTGGTTCACGCCCGACGACGCGCGGCTCGCGGTCGTCGCGGCGCAGGCCGAGCTCGTGGAGCGGCTGGCGCAGGCGCTGACCTGAGCAGGACCGTGCGTCCGTCGCGGCGCGCGACGTCGACCACGGGCGGGCCGGTGCCCTGGGGCTAACCCGGCGCGCCGGCCCGTCAGGGGTTGTGCTCGACCTCGGCGTGCGGGGTCACGCCCGGGGGCGTCGGCCCGGGCACGGTCTCGTCGAGGATGACCTCGAGCCGCTTGGCGCTGGTCGAGAGCGCGTACCCCGCGAGCGCGAGCCCCATGGCGGCCGCGACGACCAGGGCCTTGAGCACGAGACCGGGGACGAGGACGGCGCCGTAGGCGGCCGGGACGACGAGCAGCAGCGTCACGTGCGCGCCCGTCCACATGCCGTCGCGGCGCTGCTCGAGCTCGTGGCGCATCGAGGCCATCGTCACCTCCGTGGTCGGGGGTCGCCCGCCGTTGGACGACCCCGCCGACCGAACACTACGACCCGAGGGGCGGGGTGCGTGAGGACGATGGTCCCCGCGCACCCCGCGTGCCGTCAGCGGCGGACGACGACCGTGAGGGGTGCGGTCGCCGTGGTGCCCGCGGCGTTCGACAGCTCGGCGGTGAACACGTACGTCCCGGGCGCCAGTCCGCTGACCCGCGTGGTCGCGTGCTGCGCCTGCGGCGTGGCCGGGGTCAGCGTCTGGCGGTCGACCTCGACACCGTCCTGGTAGAGGACGTACCGCTCGGCGTTCGTGCCCCACCACAGGTGCGCGGTGATCGTCAGGTCGCCGTCCCCGTCCCGGTCGTCGTGCTTCAGGACGGCCTTCGCGGGTGCCGCGTCGCGGACGCGGACCGTCAGCGGTGCCGACGTCGACGAGCCCCACGGGTTGAGGACCTCGACCACGTACGTGCGGTCGCCGTCGGTCCGGCCGGTGACGTCGAACGCGACCTGCTGCCTGCCCGGCGTCCTGCCCTCGAGCCAGGCCGCGTCGACGAGCACGCCGTCCTCGTACAGCTTGGCGACCGTGCCGTTGCTGCCCCAGAAGAGCGTCGCCGTGACGGTGTAGTCGCCGTCGTGCAGCCCGGTGTCCCAGCCGTTGTCGTGCGACAGCCGGAACCGGTCGGGCGCACGGTCGGCGACGGGCGACCCGGACCGCAGCACGCCCGCACCGGCCTGTGCGCGGACGGTGGCCGCGACCTGCTCGGCCGGCTGCGCGGTGTACGGGTAGACCGCGGCGGGGTCCCAGCGGACGGCGTCGGACAGCGGCGTCGTGGCCGTCGCGTTGTACGCGGCGAGCACGTCGAACGGCGCGCCGTTCACGAGCGACCCGGCGACCTTCGCCTCGGTGCCGCCCCAGCCCGCCAGGATCTTCGCGGGGTCGGACGTCGGCAGCAGCTCGAAGACGTTCTGCTCCGCGACGATGCTGCTCTCCCGGCCCGCGCCGAGGTAGTACTGGAACCCGACACCGTCGGGGTAGAGCGCGGGCTTCGTCTGCTCGTAGAGCTCGTTGTAGACGTGGACGTCGCCGTACCGGACGCGGGGTGCGCGCTGGCCGATGTCGGTCCAGCGGTTGTGGTGGTAGGTGATGCGGTGCTGGCCGCGGTCCTGCGTCCGGGAGTCGGACGAGCCGACGAGCGACGTCTTGTCGTGCTCGGTCAGCGCGTTGTACGACACCGTGACGAGGTCGGAGCCGTGCGTGATGTCGACCAGGCCGTCGTGCACCTCGAACGGCCGCCCGTAGACGGTGTCGAGCGTGGCCGGCGGGTGGTCGCCGTCGTCGAACGTGTTGTGGTCGATCCACACGCTCGTCGAGGTCCACACCGAGAGGTTGTCGTAGGCGGAGTTCCAGTTGCCGCCCGAGTCGTTCGCGTCCCACTGCGGGAAGCAGTCGTACGCGTCGGACAGCGTGAGGTTGCGGACGATCACGTTGCTCGCGTCGCGGATGCGCAGGGACCCGCCGACGATCCGGGCGTCGTCGCCGACGCCCACGAGCGTCACGTTCGAGCCGACGTGCTGGAGCGTCTGGGCGGCCTGCAGCGCGGCGGCCGCGGTGCGCGCGGTCTCGAGCGGGCCGCTCGGGTCGACACCGGGGCCGAAGGCCGCGACGTAGTCGCTCATCGCGAACGGCTCGCCGGTCCCCTCGACCGCGACCCGCCGCTCGAGGTCCGCGCACGTGGTGCGCGTGCCGTCCGGGCGCTCCCACGCGTCGATCGTGCCGCGCACGTAGACGATCCGCGGGACCGTGTTGCGGCGCGCGTCGGTCTGGGACCCGCCGCGCTTGCCGGCGAGCGCGTCGCGCAGCTCCTGCCAGGTGTCGACGACGTACACATCGGCGGGCGCTGCGGCCACGCCGCCGGTGACGGGGGCCGCGGTGCGCGCGACCCCGTCGGGGCGGGTGACGCCGGACCAGGAGGCCCAGCCGTCGCCGGGCGGCAGGACCTCGCGACCGAGGTCGACGGCTGGCGAGGGCGGTGGCGTCGACGGCTTCTGCGCGGCGCGAGCGGTCGCGGGCAGGGCCGTCGCGGCGCCCGTGACGCCGAGCGCCGCGACGAGTGCGAGGGTGGCGGCCGCGCGGGCGCGGCGCCGCGGGACGGGGGCGGTGGTGCGCATGAGACTCCTTCGTCCCGGGACGCGGGGGCGGGTCACGGCCTGCGCGGACATCCCGCCAGAAACCGGTTTCCCTACGAATCGCCCCCAACGTCCCACACGGGCCCGGAAAGCGCAATCCCCTCGGATGGCCGCACGGCGCGACACGCCGACGCGAACCGGACCGGTGTCCAGTCCGGGATGACGGAAATGTCACGGTCCGATAACGTGCCGGGCGTGACGTTCCCGGAGCAGGCCCCTCGACGACGCGACCTGCGCCGACGCGACCGGGGCCGCCCACGGCGCCGGCGCCGGGTCGTCGTCGAGCTGCTGGTCGTCGCCACCGGCCTCGCCGCCGCAGCGGTCGCCGCCCCGCTCGTCCTCGCCCCCGACCCCGCCGACGGCCTCGCGGCCGCCCCGGGAGCCGGCCTCGAGCAGCGCCTCTGGGACGCCGTCAGCCGCAGCGGCGGGCGCGCGGAGCTCAGCGACGCCTCCGCCACCCCCACCGCGCCCACCCCCGCCACCGCCTCCGCGACGCCGACGCAGACGCCCGCGCCGACCGCGACCGACGCCCCGGCCGCACCCCCCGCCGCCGGCACGCCCCCGCCCTCCGGCGGCAGCTCCCCCGCGCCGGCTCCGTCGTCCGCCCCTGCGGCGGCCCCCGCACCCCGGCCGGTCGACGCCGAGATCGTCGCGCTCGGCAACGACGCCCGCCGTGCGCAGGGCGCCGGCGACCTCACCGTCTCCGCGTGCGCCCAGCAGCAGGCGCTCGCGCGCGCCACGCTCCTCGTCGCCGAGGGCCGCTTCGAGCACGATCCGCTCGAGCCCATCCTCGCGGCCTGCGGCGGCCGGACCGTCGGGGAGAACCTCGCGCTGGGCTACCCGACCGCCAAGGCCACTGTCGACGCGTGGCTCGCGTCGCCGGGGCACCGCGCCAACCTCCTCTCGAAGGACTTCACGAGCATCGGCGTGGCGTGCGTCGACAGCGCACGCGGCCTGCTGTGCGCGCAGGTGTTCCTGGGCTGACGCGCGTCGCCTGTCGAACCAGGCCGGCCTCGCGCGTCATGGGCACGACGGGCACGCTCGGGCCCGTCGACGGGAACAGGAGGACGGACGATGTCGCAGACCTGGGTCGTGCTGCTGCACGGCGACGAGAAGGCGTGGGAGAGCGCCGACGAGGCCACCCGCGCCGCCGCGTACGCGGACCACGACGCGTTCAGCGCCGCGTGCGCCGAGCGCGGCCACACCATCGTCGGCGGGCACGAGCTCGCGTCGTCGAGCCGCGCGGTCGTGGTGCGGAACGACGCCGAGGGCCACACCGTCACCGACGGCCCGTACGCCGAGGCCGTCGAGCAGCTCGGCGGCTACTACGCGGTCGAGACCGACGACGTCCAGGACCTGGCCCGCCTGGTCGTGCAGGTCCTGTCGCCGGGCGAGGCCGCCGAGATCCGGCCCGTCGCCTGACGCGCACCGCCCGGGCGACCGCGGCCCGACGGCGGCAGCACCCGTCGCCGTCGTCGGCGGCAGCACCAGTCGCCGGACGGCGGCAGCACCCGTCGCCGGACGGCGGCGTCCGACGCGTGGGACACGTACCGGGACGAACCGGGACCCGGCCGACCTGCGGGTGCGTCGATTTCCCCGCCGTGCCCCCGGTCGTGGAGAATCGGCACCATGTATGGGAGCGCTACCACGCCACGCACGGCGGTGCTCGTCGTCGACCTCCAGGTCGGCGTCGTCGGGGACTGCGTCGACGTCGACGGCGTGCTCGCCCGCACCGTCGCCCTCGTCGACCGGGCACGCGCCGAGGGCGTCCCCGTCGTCTGGGTCCAGGACGAGCAGGACTTCCCCCGCGGCAGTGCCGGCTGGGAGCTGCACCCGGCGCTGGTGCCGGTCCCCGGCGAGGCGCGCGTCCACAAGGCGTACCGCGACGCGTTCGCCGGCACCGACCTGCAGTCCGTGCTGGCCCGCACCGGGACGACCCACCTCGTCCTCACGGGCGCCCAGTCCGACTACTGCGTGCGGACCCTGGGGCAGTCCGCGGCGAACGCCGGGTACGACGTCACGCTCGTCTCCGACTGCCACACGACGACCGGCGCGCACCTCGCGGGCGTCTGGGTGGGCGGCGAGCAGATCGTCGCGCACGTCAACGCCTACTTCGCGGGCCTCCGCTACCCCGGGCAGCGGTTCGCCGCCGTCCCGCACGACCAGGTCGTGCTCAGCGCGTCCGTCGTCGCCTGACCCGTGCGCCGCTCTTCACCCGCGGGCCGCGTCCGCACCGACGCGCCACCGGCTCCTTCCTCGCGGGTGGTCGCGCCCACCGCGTGGCGTCCCGGTGATGTCGGTGGGCGGCGCGACGATGGTGGGCAGGAGGAGCCGACCATGACGGACACGGACGTGCAGCGCACCGACGCCGACGAGCGCCTGGTCGCCGAGCTCGCGGGGGCCAGCTGGTTCCAGGTCGCCGCGGTCACCGCACGCGCGCACCACGAGATCGAGCGGTGCCCGGCCGGTGCCGAGCGGCGCGACGCGCAGGAGCGCTACGAGGTGCTGCGGCGACTGCTCGACGCGCGCACCGACGACCTCGCCTCGCACCCCGTCTTCGGCGGGACGCACCGCACGGGCCGCTGACCGTCGCGGGCGCACCTCACGGGGGGTCTACCGTCGGCGGGACGCACCGCACGGCCCGCTGACCGTCGGCGGGACGCGACGCACGGCCGCTCACGAGGCGGGAAGCCGCGGTCAGCGGCGGGAAGCCGCGGTCAGCGGCGGGAAACCGCGGTCAGCGGCGGGAAGCCGCGGTCAGCGGCGACGCTGCAGCGCGTCGCGCCCCTTGTCGACGCCGGCCTTCGCGGCCGCCTTGCTGCGCTCGAGGACGCGCCGGGCCCACACGAACTCCGTGGCGAGGATGGCCAGGCCCGCGAGGATCGCGAGGATCCCCGGTCCGGGCAGGACGAGCATCGCGACACCCGCGAGCAGGACGACACCGCCCACGGACGTCACGGCGACCACCCGCACGGGCTTCGGCAGGCTGCGGATGGCCTCGGTGATGCGGCCCAGCCGCTCGGACCACGTCGGGCGGGCGGGGCGGGGCGGCGCCTCGTTCGTCATCGCGCCACGGTAAGCGACGGGTCGGCGCGCGTGCACCACCGTCCGTGCGACGCGCGCCGCGGCCGCCGGGTCACGACGACGCGGGTGCCTGCGAGATTGCGCCGAGGACCGGACCGGCGTTGTGGCGGACGGCCAGGTCGCCGAGGGACAGGACGCCGACGACCTCGCCCTCGCGGACCACGGGCAGCCGGCGCACGGCGTGCGTGGCCATGAGCCGCGCGGCCCCGACGAGGTCGTCGTCGGGGCCCACGACCACGGGCGAGCCGGTCGCGACCTGCCCGACGGGGTCGTTCGACCCCCCGCCGACGGCGAGGACGCGCACGACGAGGTCACGGTCGGTGACGATGCCGACCAGGCGGCCCTGCTCGACGACGACGAGGTCGCCGACGTCGTGCTCGCGCATGAGCTCGGCGGCCTCGCGGACGGTCGCGGTGGTCTCGACGGTGATCGGGGACGGGGACAGGACGTCCGCGACGGTGGCCATGGGGGGGTCTCCTCGGTGACGCGCGTCGCCGTCGACGCGGTCCGGGCGGGCGCCGCTCCGCACCCGCGGTCGCGGCGCTGGGCCGCGTGACCACATCGTCGCCCCGCGCCACGTCGCGCGCACCCGCGCGCGCCCGCGCGCGCCTGCTGCCCGCGCGCCGGTCGGCACGAGGCCTCGGACGTCCCTCCGGCTCGACGGCTCGGGCGCCCCGTCGGCACGGCTCGGGCGGACCGTCGGCACGGAGCTCGGGCGGGAGTGCTCGTCAGGTGCTCTCGACGACGACGTCGGCCGGGAACTTGTCGGGGCGCAACCCACGCCAGGACGGGTGCCGCAGGCGGCCGTCGGACGTCCACTCGGTGAAGGCGACCTCGCCGACGAGCTCGGGCCGGACCCAGTGGACGTCGCGGGTGTCGGCGGCAGGCAGCCGGACCGTGAACGGCGACGACGGCGTCTCGCGCGGGGTGAGCCGGCGCAGCAGGTCGTCGAGGGTGCGGCGCGTGAAGCCGGTGCCGACGGACCCCGCGGGCCGCAGCACGCCGTCGTCGTCGGGCACGCCGAGCACGAGCGACCCGAGCGTCTCGGCCCGCGCGCCCTTGCCGGGCTTCCAGCCGACGAGCACGACCTCCTGCATGCGGACGTGCTTGACCTTGACCCAGTCCGGCGAGCGGCGGCCCGGCCGGTACGGAGAGCGCCGCTTCTTCGCGAGCACGCCCTCCAGGCCGTTCTCGCGGCTCGCTGCCAGGACGGCCGAGCCCGGGCCGTCGAACGACGGTGGCGTCTGCCACGAGCGACCCGCGAGGCCGAGCCCGTCGAGCAGCGCACGGCGCTCGTCGTAGGGCAGGTCGAGCGTGTCGCGGCCGTCGAGGTGCAGGACGTCGAAGACGAGGTAGACGACGGGCACGGTCTGGGCGAGCCGGCGGGCGACCGCGGGGTCCGCGACGTGCATCCGCTGCTGGAGGCGCCCGAAGTCGGGGGCGCCGCGCGCGTCGAAGGTGACGAGCTCGCCGTCGAGGACCGCCTGAGTCGACCCCAGCTGCTCGCCGAGCCCGGCGATCTCGGGGTACGACCGCGTGACGTCCAAGTCGTTGCGCGACATCAGCCTGACACGACCGCCGTCGACGTACGCGACGGCCCGCACGCCGTCCCACTTCATCTCGTACGCCCACGCGTCGTCGTCGGGCGGCAGCTCGCCCGCGACGGCCGCCATCGGACGGACCAGGTCGGGCAGCGGCGTCCAGTCGGGGCGCGTCGGCGGGTCCATGCGGTGCACCATCCAGCTGCGCTCGTCGTCGCCCCGCCCGCCGCCGTCGCCGGAGCCGCCGGAGCGCCCGCGACCCCGCGTGCGGAACAGCACGTACCGTCCCTGCACGCGCTCGCCGTGCAGCACGACCTGCACCTCGCGGTCCGACCACTTCACGGTCTCGTACGTGCCGCGGTCCCAGACCGCCATGTGCCCGCCGCCGTACTCGCCCGCGGGGATGTCGCCCTCGAACGTCGCGTACTCCATCGGGTGGTCCTCGGTGTGGACCGCGAGGTGGTTGGTCCCCGGCTCCTGCGGCAGACCCTTCGGCACGGCCCACGACACCAGCACACCGTCGCGCTCGAGGCGCAGGTCCCAGTGCAGCGCGCGGGCGTGGTGCTCCTGGATCACGAACGTGCACCCCTCCCCGTCGGGCAGCGGCGCGTCGGGCGGTGGGACGGGCTCCCGGGTGCGCGCCGGGTCCCGCTTCGCGCGGTACTCGTCGAGCGGGCGTCGGGGCACGTCACGAGTCTGCCGCCGCCGTCGCCGCACGGCACGGGCAGGTGGCGGAGCCGCTCGACGACGTCGACGGGCACGCCGCCGCCCGGGACCGGGGGGCGAGGGCCGCTACAGGCGGGTGAGCGCCAGGATGTCGGCGACCAGCCGCGTCTCTCGGCAGTCCGGTGCGTCCTCCTGGACCGCCACCCACCACGACGCCAGACCGGCCTCGACGACGTCACCGCTCGTCGGCTCGGGCCGCCGCTGGTGCTCGTTCACGAACGCGACGTACTCCCCCGCGCGGCGGGCGCGCTCGGCGGCGTGGACCCGTGGGTCGCCGTACCGCGCGACGCGGTACCTCTGGGCCACGACCTGGCCCCCGAGACTCGCCCACCCCACGACGACGAGCCCCGAGGGCAGGACGAGCAGCAGGACGGCAGGCAGGAACCACCACCTCGTCCACCCGGCCAGCCGCCCGGCGGTCATGGCCCGCTCCGGATCGTGCGGGTCGTGCACCACGGTCACCTGGTCGCCCACGAGGCTGCACGGGCATCCCGAGCCGTCGACGGTCGTGAGGCCGTCCAGGTAGGTGACGTCCAGGCGGTAGTTCAGGCCACCGCGACCACCGGTCACCGTGACGGCCGTGACGACCCCGGTCGTCGCGACCCCGTCCGCGCGCAGGTCGCGCGCGAGGGCGTCCTCGCGGACGAGGAACGCGATCATCAGCGCCGCGACTCCCACGAACGCCGCGGTCGCGAGCAGACCGACGGGGACCGCGAGCGCCTTCTTCACCGTCGCCCACCGTCCACCGGGAGCGGGCGAGGCCAGCACGGAGCGCGGACGGAACCCGGGTGCCCCGCTCGTGGTCGCAGACGTCATCCGGGCGGCTCCTGGTCGGCGCGGGGCGTGCCGACCTTCGCGCCCGCACGCCGCTCCCCGGGTATATCGGCGTGACCGCGCGCCGCCATGAGCGCGCCGGCGGCGCCTCGCGCTCGTCGCACCGGCCGGCCGCGTGCGCATGCCGCACCGGAGATGCCCCGCCGCCCCGGCGTCGGCACGGCGGGGCGGTCGGGGGCCGGTCAGGTCGTCGGGATCCAGACCCGCATGGTGCTCGGGCCGCGGTTGGCCCAGGAGTGGTACGGGACGAGCCGCAGGTCGACGCCGTCGGCGTCGCGCTCGCGCGGCTCCGGGGCGTACGGCCAGTCGGCGTCGTCGTGCGCGACGGCCCGCCCGCGACCGCGCGCACCGGCACCGTCGGCGACCAGCGGTGCCGAGGGGTCCAGGCGGATCGCGTCGACGTGCAGCCCGCCGGGCAGGTCGGTCGACTCGGCGCACAGGACCAGCGGGCCGCGCTCGACCGCGACGCAGCCGCGCACGGCGTCGATGCGGTCGTCGGGCGTCGTGACGCGGGGCTGCACCGGGAGCGAGAGGCGCACCTCGTCGCCCACCGCGAACGTGCGGCGGGCCGTCGCGACGCCGCCCTCGACGGGCTCGCCGTCGAGCGTCGCCGCGCCCACCGCCCAGGCCGGCACGCGCAACGACAGGGTCACCTCGCCGGGCGGTCCCTGCGTCACGCGGACCACGACGTCGCCCTCGTGCGGGTAGCCGGTCTCGACCTCGAGGCCGATCGCGCGGCCGTCGCCGAGCGTCGTCGCGATGCGCGCCGGCGCGTACTGGTGCAGCTGCACGCCGTCGTCGGACACGGTCGCGAGGTACGCGCCGAGCGACGCGAACGTGCGGGCCACGTTGGTCGGGCAGCACGACACCTCGAACCACGGCGCACGCAGCCGCGACAGGGCCCGCGCGCTGACCTCGTCGGGGTCCGCCGCCGAGCCGGGGACCCGCTTGTGCAGCGGGTTCGTGTAGAAGAACGCCTGCCCGTCCTCCGCGGGCGACGTCGCCACGACGTTGAACAGCGTCCGCTCGACCACGTCGCCCCAGTGCGCGTCACCCGTCGCGAGCAGCAGCCGCCACGCGACCATGACCGACGCGACGCCCGCGCACGTCTCGCAGTACGCGCGGTCCGGCGGCAGCTCGTGGTCGTCGCCGAACGCCTCGTCCTGGTGGTGCGAGCCCATGCCGCCCGTGAGGTACGTCCGGCGCGCGAGCGTGCGCTCGTACTGGTCGCGCACGACGTCGAGCAGCGTCTCGTCGCCCGTCTCGACCGCGACGTCGACCGCGCCCGCCGCCAGGTAGAGCGCACGCACCGCGTGGCCGCGCAGCACCGTGGCGTCCCGGACGGGCACGTCGTCCTGGTAGTACTCACGGCCGTACTCGATGTCCGGCAGCGTGCCGTGGCCGCGGCGCTCGACGAAGAGCGCGGCCTGGTCCAGGTAGCGCCGCTCCCCCGTCGCGCGGGCGAGCTCGACGAGCGCGACCTCGATCTCCGGGTGGCCGCACACGCCGTCGCGGCCGTCAGGCCCGAACTCGGCGCACACGTGGTCGGCGGCGCGGCGGGCGATCGCGACGAGCTCGTCGTCGTGCCCCGTGCGCAGCCGCGCGACCGCGGCCTGGATCAGGTGGCCGTAGCAGTAGAGCTCGTGGCCCCACGCGAGGTCGGAGTAGCGCGGCTCCTGGCCGGGCCGCCCGAACTTCGTGTTGAGGTAACCGTCGGGCTCCTGCACGCGGCCGATCAGCGCGGACAGCTCGACGATGCGAGCCTCGAGCGCGGGGTCGCCGGTCCGGCCGACCTCCCACGCCATCGCCTCGATCATCTTGTAGACGTCCGAGTCGGAGAACTCGCGGCCCGTGCGCTGCTGCACGACCGTGCCGTCGAGCGCGTGCCGGAAGTTGTCGATCCAGCCGACGCGCGTCTCCCACGTGTCGCAGTGCCGGATCGACGCCTCGCCGTTGACGCGCTGGCGGTCGGCCCAGAAGCCCCCGGTGATCGCCACCTCGTCGAGGCCGAGCGGTCGCAGGGCCCCCGTCGACGGCAGCACGGGCGCAGGACGGATGGTGGTGGTGTTGTTCACGAGCGAGGTCATCCCTTCAGCGCGCCCGACATGAATCCGTTGACGTAGTGCCGCTGGAGCACGAGGAAGAGGACGATGCACGGGATCGTCAGCACGACGACGCCGGACTGCGTGGCGCCGTAGTCGATGACGCCCATGACCTGCTGGCGCATGTTGACCAGCGCCAGCGGCAGCGGCTGGTTCTCGCCCCCCACGAGGTACAGCGGCACCATGAAGTCGTTCCACGCGGCGAGGAACGCGAACAGCCCGATGGTGATGAGGCCCGGCTTGACCGCCGGGAGCAGCACGCGGCGCAGCGCGCCGAACGAGCCGCAGCCGTCGACGAGGGCCGCCTCCTCCATCTCCTTGGGCACCGACTCGAACGAGATGCGCATCATGAACATCGCGAACGGCAGCTGGAACACGGCGAGCACCAGGCCCACGCCGACGAGCGAGTTGTTGAGGCCGAGGTCCTTGAGCCAGATGACGAGCGGGACCAGCAGCGTCGCGTACGGGACCATGAGGATCGACAGGACGAGCAGGAACAGCGCGTCCTTGCCGGGGAAGGTGAACCGCGCGAACGCGTACCCGCCGAGTGTCGCCGCGACGAGCGTCGTCAGCACCGCGACGAGCGTGATGACGAGCGAGTTGCCCAGGTAGTGGCCGAGGCCCGCCTGGTAGTTGAGCAACGTCTCGTAGTTGCCGAGACCGTAGCCGTTCACCTGCGCCGAGCCGGGCTGCGGCGACACCGACGACACGGCGGTCCAGATCATCGGGTACAGGAACAGGATGGCCAGGCCACCGGTCAGCACCCAGTAGGGCGTGCGTCCGAGCACGCGGGGCAGCGTCTTCATCGTCGGGACTCCCTCACTCGTCCGGCGAGCGCCGCAGCGCCTTGAGCTGGACGACGTTGATGACGACGAGGGCGAGCAGCACGAGCACGGACAGCGCGGCGGCCATGCCGAGGTCGCGCTTGGACTCGAACGCGAGGTTGTAGACGAGCTGGACGACGGTCATGGTGGCGCCGTCCGGTCCGCCCTTCGTCAGGATGTAGAACTGGTCGAACGCGAGCAGCGACCCGGTGACGCACAGGATCGTGGCGAGCGCGAGCGACGGCTTGAGCAGCGGCAGCGTGATCTTGCGGAACACCTGCCACGTGTTGGCGCCGTCCATGCGGGCGGACTCGTAGACCTCCTGGCCGATGCCCTGCAGCCCCACGAGCAGCAGCAGCATGTAGAACCCCGCGAACCGCCAGACGATGAGGATCACCGTCCCCCACAGCGCGCCGTCGGCGGTGCCGAGGACGTTCACCTGGCCGTTGCCGATCCCGAACCGCGCGAGGAAGTCCGACATGGGGCCGACCTGCGGCGAGTACAGCGCGTAGAACAGCAGCGACGCCGACGCGAGGCCGAGGGCCGTGGGCAGCAGGAACGACGTCCGCAGCACGCCGCTCCACCGGCTGCTCTCCTGCACCAGCAGCGCGAGCCCCAGGCCCAGGCCGATGAGCAGCACCGTCGCGATGACCGTGTACTTGAGCGTGAACACGACGGCCGGCCAGAACATCCGGTGGTCGAGGACCTCCGTGTAGTTCTCCGGGAAGTTGGTGCCGTCGTTGCCCGCGAGGAGCGACCAGTCCGACGCGGACATGATCAGGACGAGCACGAGCGGGACGACGAACAGGACCGCGACGAGCACCGCGGTGGGGCTCGCGTAGAGCCAGCCCATCAGGGGCCCGTGCGAGCGGTTGGCTCGCGGGCGGTGGCGGTGCGGGGGTGATGCGGACGGTCCCGCGTCGGGCGGACGGGTGGTGACGGTGGTCATGCGTGGCTCCGGGGTCGCGCCCGTCGTGGCGGGCTCGCGGGTGAGACGTGGTCGGGCGGCAGCGGGCTGACTGCCGAGCGGACGGGGCCGAACCCGCCGCCGCCCTGGTCTCACTGGTCGAGGACCGCCGTGACGGCGTCGTTGTCCTCGTCGACCGTGCCGGTCTTGTCGAAGGTCGCGTTGCGGAACAGCGTGACCCACGGGCTGCCGGACGCGTTGAACGCCTCCGAGAAGTACTCGGCGACGGGCGTGCGGCCGTTCTCGGCGAGCTTGTTCATCGTGAGGGCCAGCGGGTCCTCCTGCGCGTACTGGTTGTCGAGCAGGCTGTTGCGGCCGGGGACCTCGCCGTTCTTCGCGACGACCTCGAGCTGGGTGTCGTCGGACATCATCCAGGCGAGGAAGTTCCAGGCCTGCGCGACGTGCTCGGAGTCCTTGGAGACGCCCATCGCGTCGCCGCCGAGGAACGTCGACTGGCCGCCGTCGATCCCGGGGATGCCGGTGACGCCGACGTCGATGCCGGCCTCCTGAGCCGCGTACACCGCGGTGTTGGGGTACTGCATGACGCCGACCTCGCCGTTCGAGAACGGTGCGGTCCACGTCGCGCCGGTCTCCTCCTTCGAGCCTGCGCCCACGGCGCCCGCGTCGTTCAGCCGCGCGTACGTGTCGTAGACCTCCTGGGCGGTGTCGGACGCGAGCAGCGACTCCTTGCCGTCGTCCGAGAGCACCTCGTCGCCCGACGCCCAGATGGTCGGGAACCACGTGAAGACGAGGCAGCCGCCGCAGTTGCCGCCGTAGTACGTGCCCGAGACGCCCGGCTTGTCGAGCGCCTGGACCGCCTTGGCCTGCTCCTCGAACTCCGCGAACGTGGTCGGGCCCTTCTCCGGGTCGAGGCCGGCCTCGGCGTACAGCGCCTTGTTCCAGACCATCACGGAGATGTCGGTGACGAACGGGACGGTGTGCTTGGCGCCGTCCGCGTCGGTGCCCGCATCGACGTGGCCCTGCGTGATGTCGTCCGCGAAGTCGAGCCCGTCGATGTTCTCCGTCAGGTCCGTGAACAGGCCGTTCGACACCCAGTAGGGCAGGCGGACGACGTCGCCCGCGAGCAGGTCAGGCAGCTCGTCGTTCGTGGCGGCCGCGCCGACCTTCCCCTCCATGTCGTCGTTGGGGATGATCTCCAGCTTCACCTGGTTCTCGTGCGACGCGTTGTACGCCTCGACCAGGGCCTTGGCCTGCCGCTCGAGCGGCGCGCGCGTCCACATGGTGAGGCTGGTGCCGTCGTCGACGCCGTCGGGGCCGACGGACTCGGCCGGGGCGTCGCCGCCCCCGTCGCCGTCACCGCTGCTGCAGGCTGCCAGGCTCGTCAGCGCCAGACCGGCGACGGCCAGCAGGACAGCTCCTCGTGCTGTGCGCGATCGGGACAACCGCTTGCTCATCGTGCTCTCCTCGGACTTCATCGTCGAAGCGAACTGGGGGTGACCTCCGTCGGGCACCCGTGGGCTGAGGGCTTGCCGAAACCCTTTTCGGGAACATAGCGGCCGCCTCCTCGGCACGTCAAGGGCTCCGTTCGACGCGTTCTCCCGGTACGATCCCGAAAGACGACGGCGTCCAGCCCCGTCACTTTCGTTCTCGCAGGGGATGAACATGCAGACGACGCCGGGAAACACGCGGAAGCCGCCGACCCTCGCGGACGTGGCCAAGCTCGCCGGGGTGTCGCTCGCGACGGCCTCCAAGTCGCTCAACGGGCGGCAGCAGGTCAAGGCCGAAACCCGTGAGAGAGTCCTTTCAGCGGCGGAGCAGCTGAACTTCTCCCCCAACGTCCTCGCGCGGCACCTGCTGTCCGGGCGGTCGGGCACGATCGGCCTCGTCACGCACGACCTCGAGGGCCGGTTCTCGATCCCGACGCTCATGGGCGCCGAGGACGCCGCCGGCACGGGCAAGACGTCCGTGCTGCTGTGCGACGCGCGCGGCGATGCCCTGCGCGAGCAGTACCACGTGCAGGCGCTGCTCGGCCGGCGCGTCGACGGGCTCATCGTCGTGGGCGCCCGCCCCGATCCGCGGCCGTCGCTCGGCCAGCTGCCCGTGCCCGTCGTCTACGCGTACGCGCCGTCGCAGGACCTCGCCGACATGTCCGTCGTCACCGACAACGTGCAGGGCGGGCGGCTCGTCGCCGAGCACCTGCTGGCGTGCGGGCGGTCGCGCGTCGCGATCGTCACCGGCGACGCCGGGTACGGGGCCGCGCACGACCGCGTCGACGGGGCGACCGCCGTGCTGTCCGAGGCGGGCGTCGAGGTGCTCGGCGGACCGCTCTACGGCGCGTGGTCCGAGGAGTGGGGCCGCACCGCCGCCGGGCTGATCCTCCACCGGTTCGCCGACGTCGACGCGATCATCAGCGGGTCCGACCAGATCGCGCGCGGCGTGCTCGACGCCCTGCGCGAGGCGGGCCGCCGCGTCCCCGAGGACGTCGCCGTGACCGGCCACGACAACTGGGAGATCCTCGCGCTCAACGCGCGCCCGCAGCTCACGAGCATCGACATGAACCTCGAGGAGCTCGGCCGCCGCGCCGCGGCCCTCCTGTTCGACGCCATCGAGGGCAACCCCCACCACGGCACCGAGGTCATCCCGTCCCGCCTGGTCCCCCGCGGCTCGACAGGCCCCAAGCCGGCCTGACGCGCACCTCGACCCCGCGGCGTCAGCGCGGGCCCGCGGCGGGGACCCGCAGCCGGGCGCTCGTGCCCTGGCCGAGCCTCGACCGGAGCGTCACCTCGCCGCCGTGCCGCTCGGCGATGACACGCACGAGCGCGAGACCGATGCCCGAGCCCGGCAGACCCCGCGCGCCCCGACCGCGGGCCAGCTCGTCGAACACGGTGCCCACCTCGTCGTCCGGGATGCCCGGCCCGGCGTCGGCGACCTCGACCACGACCGTGCCGTCGTCGTCGGTGCCCCGCACCTCGATCCGCGTGCCCGGCGGTGAGAACTTCACGGCGTTCGCGAGCAGGTTGTAGACCGCGACGTACAGCAGGTCGACGTCGCCGCGCACGTGCGGCAGCGGCCACGGCGCGGTCGGCAGGACGACCTGCACGGC
Organism: Cellulomonas sp. H30R-01; assembly: GCF_010119915.1. Taxonomy (NCBI): domain Bacteria; kingdom Bacillati; phylum Actinomycetota; class Actinomycetes; order Micrococcales; family Cellulomonadaceae; genus Cellulomonas; species Cellulomonas sp. H30R-01. The sequence continues at coordinate 2,810,429 of NZ_CP048210.1, forward strand.
GGGCCGCGGCGCCCCGGCCGCCTCCGCCTGGGCGCTCACGTCGTCGACCGCCTCGCGGACCACCTGCGCCAGGTCGACGTCCTCGTCCTCGAGCTCCTGCGTGCCGAGCTCGGCCAGCTTGCGCAGGTCCGCCACGAGCGACGCGAGCCGCGTCGACTGCGACACGAGCGTCGCGCGCGCCCGGGCCCGCTCGTCCGGGCCTGCCGCGTCATCCGTGCCCGTGACCGCGGCGCGGATGGCGGTCACCGGGTTCTTGAGCTCGTGGTCGAGCCGCGCGAGGAAGCGTCCGTGCGCCTCACGCTCGGCGCGCCGGCCCGCGAGCTCGGCCTGCGTCGCCGCGTCGTCGGCGCGGCGGCGACGGTCGCCCCGGACCCGCGCGGCCACCGCCACCGCGGCGGCGGTCGCGCCACCCACCACCAGCACGAGCGGCAGGAGCCGCACGGTCACGCGCAGCGAGGCGCCCGGCAGGGTCAGCGCCGTCACGACGGCGACCGCGAGCGTCACGACGGCGACCGCCCCCGCCACGACGAGAGCACGCCGCGACCCGCCGCGACCGGCGCTGCTCGCGGTCATGCGCGGCCACCGCGGCGGACCTCGCCGCAGAACCGGTAGCCGCCCGCCGGCACCGTCTCGACGAAGCGCGGCTCGGCGGGGTCGTCGGCCAGGACCCGCCGGATCTCGGCCACCCGGTGGTCCACCGCGCGGGTCGTCACCATCGACTCGAAGCCCCACAGCGCCGACAGCAGCCGCTCACGCGTGAGCAGCTCGCTGGGGTGCGTCATGAGGTAGTCCAGGAGCAGCGACGCCTTGGGGGTCAGCGCGACCGGACGACCGTCGAGGGTCGCCCGGCGTGCGGCGCGGTCCACGCGCAGACCGCCGCTGACGAGCACGTCGGACGCGGTGAGCGACGGCACGCCCGGCACCGCACGACGCAGCACGGCGCGCACGCGCGCCAGCAGCTCCAGCGGGTCGAACGGCTTGTTGAGGTAGTCGTCGGCGCCCTCCTCGAGCGCCGCGGAACGCTCGTACGACTCGCCCACCTGCGTCAGCAGCACGACCGGCGTCCAGTCGCCGTCCGCACGCAGGCGGCGCACGAGCGCGCGGCCGTCGAGACGTGGCATGAGGACGTCGCACACCAGGATGTCCGCGGGGGTGCGGGCGTGGGTCGCGAGCGCCGCCTCGCCGTCCGCGGCGGTCGACACGCGGACGCCCGACCGCTCGAGGAACGGCGCGAGGCCGTCGAGGATCGCCTGCTCGTCGTCGACGAGCAGCACGTGCGGCGCCACCGTCCCGCCCGTCCCGGTCACGCCTGCACGCCCCACCACACCGAGCCCGCGACCACGAGCAGCACGACGACGACCAGCGCGAGCGTCGTGTACCCGAGCACCAGCCCGGCGACCGCGAGCCCGGAGCCGCGCTCACCGGTCTGCCGGATCCGGCGCAGCGCGAGGTGCCCGAGCACGACGGGCAGGAGCCCGAACCCGCACAGCGCGAGCACGAGGGACGCGACGGCGAGCCCGCTGGTCCGCGGGACGGGTGGCAGCGACCAGCCGGGCGCGACCGGCCCGGGCGGCAGCGGTGCCGTCATGACGCACCGTCCGAGCCGTCGAGCCCGACCGTTCCGACGGGCCCGTAGACGTTGGCCGCGCCGCGGTCGTCCACGCGGGGGGTGCCGTCCTCCCACGCGACGCGCACGTCGGCCGCGTCGATCTCGACCGACCCGACGTGTGCGACGACGACGCGCACGGCCGCGCCCTGCACGACGAGCCGTTCGACGTCGCCCGCGACGACGGTCGTGTCCGTCCCGGCGACGGTCAGCGTCGCGCAGTCGTCGTCGACCGCGACGGCCGACACCGCGGTGGACAGGACGAGGTCGCCGCCGCCGCACGTGACGTGCTGCGTCGCGGCCGCGAGGAGGCCCGCACGGTCGAGCGTGGTCGCGACGTCGTGCTCCGTCGGCACCGTGTCCTGCGACCCGGTCGGGGTGGTGGGCGGGGTCCGGCCCTCCGGCGCGGACCGGCTGTCTCCGTCGGCGGTCGACGTGGGGGCGTCGGCCCGGACGATCTCCGCCGAGCAACCCGCGAGCGCTCCGCCGAGCACCGCGGCGAGGACCACGGCGGTGCGTACGGACGGCCGGATGCGGCCGGTCACGACGGCACCACGATCTCGACGCGGCGGTTGAGCTGCCGGCCTGCGGGGTTGTCGGCGCCGTCGACCTCGTCGGGCGCGACCGGGCGCGACTCCCCGTACCCGACGGTGTCCAGGGAACCGGTCACGCCGCGCTCGGCGAGCGCCGCCGCGACGGCGTCCGCGCGGCGCTCGGACAGCGCCTGGTTGAAGTCGTCCGAGGACACGGAGTCGGTGTGCCCCTCGACGCCCGCGGCCGGGACGTCGGCGAGCACCGTCGCGACCGCGTCGAGCGTGGGCCGCGCGTCGGCCCGCAGCTCGTGGCTGCCGAAGTCGAACAGGACGGCCGCGTCGAGCACGATGCGCGTGCCGCACGACGGGGCCGGTGCGAGGACGCCCATCGACGGGAACGTCCCGAGCCGCGGCACGGGCGCGAGCTCGGGCACCTGCACGGGCACTCCGTTGACGACGCCCGTGCCGTCGCCGTGGTTGGTGATCGACACCCCCGGCCCCTCGTACGCGCCGGAGCCGTCGCCGTAGTTCTGGATCGTCACGGTGCCGTCGTCGTAGACGCCCGAGCCGTCGCCGTAGTTCGTGATGGTCCGCCCGCCGCGCGACCACGTCCCGGACCCGTCGCCGTACAGCGTGACGCTGGTCGTCCCGTCGTCGTACGTGCCCGAGCCGTCGCCGTAGCTCGTGACGGTCGTGGTGCCGTCCGCGTAGGTCCCGGACCCGTCGCCGTAGACCGTGACCTCGGTGCCGTTCAGGCTGTACGTGCCCGAGCCGTCGCCGTAGTTCGTCACCGTGCCGTCGGGACCGGTGAGCGTCCCGGACCCGTCGCCGTACGCGAGCAGGACGCCGAGGGACGTGCCCTGCGCGTCGCACCGCTGGGGCTCGACGCGCACACCCGCGAGGTCGCCGACGGCGTCGTCGACCTGGATCGCGAACCCGGAGAGGGACGCGTCGAGCATCGACAGGTCGGGCAGCACGAACAGCGGCACGGGCGGGATCTCGCCGACGTCGTACCCCGCCGCAACGGCGAGCGTCGGGCTCGGCGACGCGGTCCGGGGCGGGCGCGGGTCACGGGTCGCGGGGTCGGACGCGCCGGGTGTCCCGGGGGCCGCGCACGCCGTGAGCGTCACGGCGACGAGGGCGCAGAACGCGCCTGACGTGCGACGACGGGTGGTTCGCAGGGGGTGCATACGGACAAAGTACGTGGACCCGACAGGCACGCCGGTCGCGCGTGCGTCGCAACGGTGTCGCAGTCCTGCGACAGGCCCAGCGGGTTCACCCGGACGGGTGCGAACGACGACGCGGGGTGGCCGGCCCTCTCCGCCGGCCACCCCGCGTCGGTCACGGGTGGGTCAGGACCACGGCCAGCGCCAGCCGCCGCCCGACCAGGGCCAGTCCCAGCCCGTCTTCGGCGGGAGGACCCGGCCGACGGGGTCGGAGGTGGCCGACGCCGTGACCAGTCCGGTGCCGAAGCCCGTGACCTTGACGGTGACCGACGTCCCCTCCAGTGCTGCGGGCACCTGGAGGCGGTCACCGGTGACGCCGTCGAGGCGGACCCCGTCGGCGAACCACGTGTACGCGAGGCGGATCCCCTGCGGCTGCCAGCCCTTCGTCGACACCGTGAGCGTGTCGCCGACGCGCGCCTTGCCCTTCAGCGCGACGGACCCCGGGACGACGGCGGTCGCGGGCGAGCAGTCGGGGGCGTCGACCCGGAAGGCCCACGACACCGCCTGCGGACCCGCCGGGAAGGCGTACCCGTCGAGCGGGACCGCGCTGAGCGTGACGAGCGACCCGAGCGCGACGGCGACCGTGCCGGTCACCGCGGAGCCGTCGACGCGGTACTCGACGCCGTCGACGGTCGGCACCGCGACCGACCCGTCACCCGGCTCGCCGTCGGTGCAGACCGGGCCGGTGTAGGCCGGTGCGGTCGGCGTGACCACGACGTCCTCGACCGGGCAGTCAGGAGCGGTGAACTGCTGCTCCCACTCGGTCGTCGCGCCGTCGGCCAGGGTGTACCCGTCGGTGGCGCGGGCGGTGACCACCACACGGGCGTCGGCCGCGACCTCGACCGTGCCGGTCACGTCGGTGCCGTCGATCGAGTACACGACACCGTCGGTGGACGGGATCACGACGCGCGCCTTCTCGGGCTCGCCGTCGGAGCAGACCTCGGCCGGCGTGAACGTCGGCGCCGCCGGAGTCACGACCCCGGCAGCCTCCGCTGCCCCGACCTGCCACTCGTGGATCCCGACGGACCCCTGCCCGGCGGCGGCACCCCACGACTGGGCGACGATCCGCAGCGCGCGCGTCGTGAGGGCGTCGAACCCGACCGGCACGAACCCGGTCGACGTGCGCGCGTACTCGCCCGAGGTGAGCGTGACGTCGTGCCACGTCGTCCCGTCCGCGTCGAGGTACTGCAGGACCCACGACCTCGGCGCGATCAGACCCTCGTTCTGCGCGTCGGGGACGTTCTGGTACCACCAGACATTCGCGCGGTCGACGGTCACGTCGAAGTCCCACGTGAGCTGCGCCCACTGCTCCCCGACGCGGTCCCACGTGCCCCACGACGCGCCGTACTTCGACGCGTCGTCCTCGCCCCAGGCGGTGGTGCCATCGTTCATGCCGGCGACGTTCTCCCACCCGGAGGTGAAGGACGCCGAGGCGGTGGCATACGGGGCGACGTTGCCGGTGAGCGACGCGCCGTCGCCGAGCGGGACGCTGACGGTGGCCGTGGCGGTGTTGCCCGCGCGGTCGCGGGCGCGGACGACGAGCTCGTGCGGGAGCATGTCGGGCGCCTCGACGACGGCCCCGTCGGCCGCCGTGACCCAGTCGCCGGCGCCGTCGAACCGGTACTCGACCGCCGCCACCCCGGACAGGGTGTCGGTGGCGCCGACGGTCACCGCCCGGGTGGCGGGGACCAGCACCGCCGTGACCGCCGGGGCGCCGGTGTCGACCTTCACGGCCCGGCTGACCTGGGCGGACGTGTTGCCGGCCGCGTCGGTGGCCCGGCCGCTGACGACCGTCTCGCCCTGCGCGGTGACGGGCACGTCGACGTGCCGGGCGTCGGCCGTCGGGGTCCACGCGCCGTCGCCGACGCGCGTCTCGATCGTCGTGAGGTAGGACGTGTCGTCGTCGGCCGCGACCCGGACGGTGACGGGTGACGAGAACCACCCGTCCTCGCCGGACGTGCCGGACGCCGACACGGAGACGACGGGCGCCGTCGTGTCGTCGCCGCCCGGGTCGACGGTCCCGCCCACGCGGACGGTCGCCGTCACGTACTTGGCCTTCTGCCCGAGCGCGCGGCCCTCGACCGTGAACGTCCCCTCGCCGGCGTAGTCCGCCGGATCGACGGGCCGCCAGTTGACCGGCACCCACGCGGACGCGTCCCCGTAAGTCGCCCGGACAGCGGCGGGCAGCGACGGTGCGGTCCCGACGGGCGTCGCGACGGTCACGGACGGCAGCGCGTCGGCCGCGACCGCATACACCTCCCACTCCGAGACGGACACGGAGTGCACGTACGGGCCCTCCTCGAGCCCGCGGAACGTCGCACGCAGCGCGGTCGTCGAGACCGTGTCGAACGTGACGGTGTGCCAGGTGTCGGTCGCCGTCGGGTAGGTCGCGCCGGTCACCGGCCGCCACGCGCCCGCGTCGTCGAGGTACTCGACGACCCACGAGGACGGCTGCCGGATCCAGTTGCCGTCGCGGTGGAGCTCGATGCCCACCGAGCCGGTCCGCACGGGCGCGTCCCACGTGTACTGCACCCAGTCCGACGGGTGCGACGACGTCGTGCCGCGGTAGTTGCCCCACTGGTCGGGCGGCAGCAGCGCGGTCGTGCGGCGGAAACCGTCGTTGACGGCGCCGAGCCGCATGGGCGGCTGCTCGGTGAACGACGCCGACGCGGTCGCCGCGAGCGCGACGTTGTCCGTCAGCCGGAAGTCCGGGTCGTCGGCGAGCGTCTGCTGCACGGGCAGGATGCGCGACCCGTCGAAGTGGACCTCGTCGATCGCGACGGACCGGCGGAAGTGCCCACCGCCCACCGCGTCCTTGGTGTGGTACGTGATCCACCAGCGGCCCTCGTGCTCGACGATCGACGGGTGCACGGTCGTCGCGGACGTGCCGCCGAGGATGATCCCCTGGTAGGTCCACGGGCCGAGCGCCGACGGGGCCGTCGCGTAGGCGATGCACGCCTGGTAGTTCGACGGCGTGCACTTCGACCCGCCCTGCTTCCAGTCGTACGCCAGGTAGTAGGTGCCCGACCGCTCGAACACCCACGGCGCCTCGAAGAAGCCGGTGAGCCCGGGGATCGTCTGGATCGACCCTGCCAGCGCGGTCATCGACGGGTCGAGCTTCACGACGCGTGCGACCGACCACGACCCCCAGTACAGGTAGACGGAGCCGTCGGTGTCGGTGAAGACGTGCGGGTCGATGACCTCCTGCCCGTTCGTCGACGACCCGAACACGTCGGTCCAGGTCAGCAGGGGTGCGCCGACCGCGTCGGTCCACGGCCCGACGGGCGAGTCGGAGACCGCGACACCGATGGCCATGCGGTTCGGCACGGCCGTGTTCTCCCACTGCACGGGTGCGTACCAGTAGAAGCGGCCGTCGGCGCCGGTCGTGACCTGCCCGGCGAAGGCCGCGTCACCCGTCGCCCACGAGAACACCTCGTCGGGGTCCAGGTTGTCGGCGTAGAGATCCCAGTCGCCCGACGACGGGTCGTCGGTCGCGAACACCTGGTAGTCGTGCATCGCGAAGCCGCCCTGCTGCTCGGCGGCCTCGTCGTGCCCCGCGTAGACGTAGAGCGTGCCGTCGACCGACAGCGGGGCCGCGTCGGCGGAGTAGTAGGTCCCGTCTCCGAGGATCGGGTTGCCCTCGGTGTGGAAGGACCGCGTGGGCGGCGGCGGGTCCGCCGCGACGGCGGCCGACGGCCAGGCCGCCACCGCCGTCGCGACGAGGGCCACGGCCAGCGCGGCGGCGACGGACCTGCGCGTCGTCTGGTGCGTGGTCATGGTCAACGTCCCACCTTGATGCCGTCGGAGGTGCGCGTGGTCGGGGTGTAGCCGTCCTTGGTGCCGGTCACCTCGACGGTGAGGACGGCGCCGCGGTCAGCGGTGCGCACGAGGTACACGGGTGCGGTCGCGCCCTTCACGGGCTCGCCGTCGACGAACCACTGGTACGACAGGTGCACCGGGAACGGCCCCCACGCCCCGTGCAGCGCGGTCACGACGGACAGCGGCCGGGCCGTCCCCGCGATCCGCACGTCGCGGGCCGTGAGCGTGCCGGACTGCACCGTGGTCGGCGGCGACGACGCCCAGGTCGACGGTTCGTGGCCGGCGGCGCTGCCGCGGACCTCGACCGTCAGGACCCGCCCGGCGGCCGACGCGGGCACCTTCCAGCTGCTCGACGTCGCGCCCTTGACGGCGGTGCCGTCGAGCAGCCAGCGGTGCTCGAGCCTCACGCCGTCCGCCCAGGCCGAGGTCTGCGCCCGCACGGTGCCGCCGACGACGGCGGTCCCGGCGATGGCGACTGTCCCGGCCTGGACGGTGGGCTTCACGACCGCCGCGGTGGGTTCCGAGGTGACGGACGTGCTCTCCCAGCCCTCCCGGTACCCGGTGACCTCGACCGTGACGGTCTTGCCCAGGTCCTTCTGGGTCGGCGTGTACTCCGCACCCGTGGCCCCGCGGACGGCCTTGCCGCCGACCGACCACTGGTACGCGAGCTCGACGCCCTCGGGCCCCCAGCCGGCGGTCTGCGCGAGCAGGACCTGCCCGACCGTGGGCACCCCGAGGACCTCGACGGACCCGGCGGTGACGACGGCCTCGCCCGGTCCGGCGACCACGGTCAGCGGCGCCTCGACCACGGAGTCACCCGCGGCGGCCCGGACGGTGTACGACCCGCCCGCGAGATCCCGCGGGAGCGGGGTCGTGCGCAGCGTCCCGGCACCCTGCGCGTCGGTGACCAGCGTCCCGAGCGCGACCGCGCCCGGCTCGACCGTGACCGCGTACGCGGTGCCCGGCGTGCCGCCCGTGAGGGTCACGTCGAACGCGTCCCCGGCGGTGACGGGGTCCGTCGGGACGGTGAGGACCGTCGCCGCGACGGGCGCGCTCAGGACCTCCCACTCGACGATGCCCACGTACCCGGTCGGCGGCTTCGTCAGCGTGGCGCGCAGCGCGGTCGTGGTGACCGGGGCGTGCGTGACGGTGTCGAGCTGGCCGACGGTCGTCGTGTACGGCGACGCGTCCGGTACCGGCGCCCACGTCACGCCGTCGTCCAGCAGGTACTCGAGCGTCCACGACGCGGGGGCGCGCATGCCGCCGCCGTCGTCGAAGAACAGCAGCCGGCTGGTGTCGGTCGTGACCGGAGCCGGCCAGTCGAGCCGCGCCCACTGCGTGTCGCCCGCGATGTTCCAGGTGCCCCACGCGGAGGCCTGCGACGTGACGGGGTGGGTCGCGACGCCGTCGGTGATGCCGGCCGCGCGGTTCCACGTGGTCGTGGCGGAGACGCTCACGGCTGCGTTGGGCGCGATGTTGACGGGTGCGTTCGGGTCGGGCGCCGGGACCTCGATCGTCCCGACCGCGGACACGTTGCCCGCGCGGTCGGTGGCCCGGTGCTCGACGGTCGCCGCCGTGGCGATCGTCGCGCCCGTGCCGTACGCCGTCCACGCACCGCCGTCGACGCGGTACTCGACCGACGCCACGCCCGAGCCGGTCTCGGTCGTCGCCAGGGTGAGGCGGCGCCGGGACTCGTCGAAGGACGCGGTGACGACGGGTGCGGTGCCGTCGATGTCGACCGCCGCGGACTGGACCGGCGACCCGAGCCCGCCGGAGTCCGTGGCCCGGCCGCGGACGGTGTGCCGACCGTCGCCGCTGACCGTGACCGGTCCGGTCACGGCGGTCCACGCACCCCCGTCGACCTGCGCCTCGACCGTCGGCGACGGGTCGGAGTCGTCGGTCGCGGAGACCGTCACGTCGACCGGGCCGGTGAACCAGCCGGACGCCGGACGCTCCGGGTCGGTGGTGAGCGTGACCACGGGTGCCTGCGGGGCGCCCGACGTCACGGTGACGACGGCCGTCGGCCGCTTGTCCGTGCCGGGGACGGTGCCCTCGATGGTGAACTCCCCGGCCGCGGCATACGACGACGGGTCGACCGCGTCCCACGTGACCGGCAGCGACGCCTCGGAGCCGTCGTTGTACGTCGCGACGACGCGGGCCGGCAGCACCGGGGCGGTCCCGGCGACCGTGGTCACCGCGGCGGGCTCGAAGGTGTTGATCTGCACGGCGTCGGTCGGCCGGACGAAGACCGTCGCACGGGCCAGCTTCGCGGTGCCGGCGACGAAGCCGGGGACCGTGAACTCGCCCTGCGCGGCGTACGCGTCGGCGGGGACGTTCTGCCAGTCGACCGCCCGCTCGACGCGGGAGCCGTCGGCGAAGACGACCTCCACGGCGGGCGGCAGCACCGGCGCGACGCCGACGAGCGTCCGGACGGACACGTCCTCGACCGCGACGGGCTCCTCCGCGAGCGCCTGCCACTCGATGATGCCGGGGTAGGAGGACCCGTTGCGGACGAGCGTCGCGCGCAGCGACGTGGTCGTGACCGCCCCGTGCGTGACGGCGTTGAACGACCCGTCCTCGGTCGGGTAGCCGCTCGGGTCCGGCACCGGCTGCCACGTCCCGTCGCCCGCGAGGTACTCGAGCGACCACGACGACGGCGGCAGGACGCCGCCCGGGTCGCGGTTGGAGTGGAACAGGATCCGCGACTCGTCGACCCGCACGGGCTCGGGCCAGGTCAGCCGGGCCCAGTACGTGTTGCCCGCACCGGCGGCGGTGCCCCACGTGCCCCACGCGTCGGACTCGGCGGCGACCGGGTAGGACGCGAGGCCGTCGTTGACCGCGGCGACGCGGTTCCAGCCGGTGACGGCCGACGCGGACGCGGTGGCGTCGGGCGCGACGTTCGTCTTGGCGGTGCCGCTGACCTCGGCGTCGACCGTGACGTCGCGGCTCGTCGAGAGCTCGCCGTCGGACGCCGTGAGCCGCAGGACGTACCGGCCGGTCGTGTCGAGCTGCACGACGGTCGTGGCCTGCGCGGGCGACGCGACGACGGCCTGCGCACCCTCGGGCGCGCTCACGACCGTCCATGCCGACGTGAGCGTGCCGGACGGCTGCGCGTCGTCGGACACCGTCCCGACCAGCCGGACCTGGGCGGGCTGGTCGAACGTCGGGTCCTGGTAGACCGTGACCTTCGGCGCGGCGTTCGTCGACGGCGGGGCCTCGACGCCCGTCGCGAAGGCCTGGACCTCCTTGACGCCCGTGCGGAAGCCCGCGGCGTGCTGGACGGTCACGCGCAGCGCGTCAGCCTGCACCTCGGGGAACTGCACGCGGTTGAGGTTCGCCGTCGAGTAGACGGGCGACCTGGCCTGCCCGGGGACCGGGTGCCAGCCGTCGGCGTCGCGGTACTCGACCGTGAACACCTCGGGTGCCGCGTACCCCTGCACGGTGGCGCTGGACGACGAGCGGTAGAAGTAGACGCGGACGTCGTCGACGGCCTGCGTGCCGTCGAGCGCGACCTCGATCGAGTCCGACGCGTTCGGCGATCCCACCGTCCCCCAGAACGGCTCGTTGACGGTCGTCCCGTCGACGGCCCCCTCGGGTGCGCGGCCCGTGGCCGAGAACGACGCGGTGACCGGGCGGCCCGCGGCGAGGTTCGACGAGCCCGTCGACTCCGTCGCGATGTCGGTGCCCGCCTTGGCGAACACGTCGACCACGCGGTCGCCGTCGGCGAAGCGCACGTCGGAGGCCGTCGCGAGGTCGGCGGCGTTCGCGGTCACGACGGCCGCCTCGCCCTCGAGCACCTCGACGGACCCGGTGGCCGGGTCGTAGACGACGTGCGACAGGTCGTCGACCGTGAACGCGAGCGCGCCGTCGAGGAACACGGAGTACCCCGCGGGCACGTCGTCGCCGTAGTGGTCGCCCGTCTCGTCCCACGTGACCGTGAGGTCGCGGTCGTGGTACCGGACGTTGTTCGCGGTGAACCACGGCCAGTCGATGTCGATCGGGTCGAGCTCGATCTTGCCGTCGGCGCGGCTGCGCAGGCCCATCGCGTCCTCGATGACGGTGAAGTTCGTCGCGCCGAGGATCGTGTGGTGGATCCAGGACCGGTAGCCGATCGAGCCGCCGTCGGCCGCGGAGCCGTTCGCCCAGAACTCGTTCTGGTTCGGCAGCCGGTTGTCGCCGCCCTGGTAGTGCGCGAAGGCGTTCCAGTAGAGGAGCTGCTTGTACATCTCCGGCGTCACGTAGTCCGTCGGGTAGTCGCGCAGCACCGAGGAGAACATGCGGAACAGCACCGTCGAGTTGATGACGGAGAAGTTGTTCGACCCCTCCTCGGGCGAGTCCGCCTTGTCGACCTGGTTCGCCGTGAAGAACGGGAAGACCGGGTACTGGTCGGCGTCGGCGAACAGGCGCAGCGCCTCGGTGTACGGCTGGTCGTCGTCCGGGTCACCGGGCTTCGGCATGAGGCCGACGGTGAACGGGTAGTAGTTGTTGATCTCCTTGTACGGGTTGAGCGTCCCGTCCTGCGTCATGCGGTGCTTGAGCAGGTTCCCGTACAGGCCGACCTTGTCGGGCGTCGTCTGCGCCGGCTCCCACAGGTGCTCGAGGACCGCGGCCTTGACGCGCCCGGCGAGCGCCTCCATGTGGTCGGCCTTCTCGGTCTGCCCCGCGACGCGGAAGAACTCCGCCGCGGCCTTCGCGTTCGAGTAGAGGTACGCGCTCTCGGCGCGGTCCATGTTCGCGCCGTGCCCGGGCCAGTGGAACGACACCGCGTCGGCGTCGTTGCCCGTCATCGCGCCCCACGAGTACTCGATGAGGTCGTTCCCGTTGCCGTCGTACGCGTCCAGCAGGCCCTCGACGTCGTCCATCGAGTGCTGCCCGAGCGTCGAGCCGATCGCGCCCGGTCCGCCGTGCAGCTCGTACGCCCGCCACGCGGCCTCGGTGATGTACTGCGTGTACGAGTTGGACCAGTTGGCGGGGTCGCCGGGGTTGTCGACGAACTTCCCGCGCTTCGACGTCTCGCCGACCGCGAGCGCCGGCCCGTACGCGTACGTCGGGTTGCGGAAGTACTTGAGGTCGTCGACGAACATCCCGACCGTCAGCACGATCGCGTTGTTGTAGCCGAGCACGCCCTCCATCGACGTCGGGAACTGGTAGTCGTTCCCCGGGATGTCCGCGTCGAGGTAGTTGAACCGCATGAGCCACCAGCGGTAGAGCAACGTCTTGTCGATGTCGTCCGACGGTGTGTCGAGATAGGGGATGTTGAGAGCCCACCACCGGTTGTAGGCGGTGACGTGCGTCGTGAACGCCTCGGCCGGGCTCGCGGCGCGGTAGGCGGCGTACTCGGCGGCCGACTCGGGGCGCTCGTCGGTGAGCATCCCGAGCTGCAGCTTCGTGGTGGCCGAGCCGCCGGCCGGGACGGCGAGGTCGCGGACCAGCGCGGCGGCGCCCGGGTCGGCGGTGAACCCGTCGCCCGACAGGCGCGGCGTGATCGTCGTGAGGTTGTTGAACGCCCGCACGGTCCCGACGAGCTCGTCGCCCTCGACCGTGCCCGCCTGCGGCGAGGTGGCGGAGAGGCGGATGGTCCGTGCGGCGCCCGAGGTGTCGGTGACGTTGACGCTCGCGACCATGACGTCCTGGTCGGTGATGAACTTCGTCTGCGTGAGCCGCAGCCCGCCGCCCGTGAACACCGACTGGAAGTACGACGGGGTCTGCCGCCGCTGCGACGCCTGCTCGGTCAGCGTGACCGCCGCGCCGTCGGCCTGGACGGTGAACGTGAACGCCCCGCCGCCGCCGAGTGACTCCCAGTAGGCGACGTCGCCGTCCCACCCGAGCCGCGCCGGCTGGTGCGTCTTCATGAACACGGCCCGCCCGCGCGTGAACGCGACGAGGTTCTCGGTGCCGTCGAACGCCGGGCCCGTGCGCGCGAGGGTGCGGTCGACCCAGAAGTCGTTCCCCGGCGCGCTGCCTGCGCCCGCGGCCACGTCGGCGTCGAACACGCGCTGCAGGTAGGGCGACGGCGCGTAGTCGACGCCGGTCGGGGGGACGGGGGCGTCGGAGCCGCGGAACGTCGGGTAGCCGAGGCTGCTCTGCGGGGTCTCGTCGCCGGGGACGGCCGCGGCGGCGACGGGGATCAGCCCGACGGCGACGACGGCGAGTGCGGTCAAGGAGGGAACCACGGCACGCCTGCGTGCCACGCGGGAAGATCTCACGTCCGAAACGCCTCTCTACGTTGAGAATGCGAGGTTGCTGGCGAGCGTGACATAGCACGCCATCGGGCCGCAATGGGTTTCGGTGTTTTCGGGATTTTCGGTGGCGGCGACGCAGGTGAGGCCACCGGCGACGGTCTGGGCGGACGCTGAGACGGCTCTTGGCGCGCCGGTGAGGCATGGCTAAGTTAGGCGAGCCTCAGTCACCCAGCTCCGGAGCTCACCGTGCCCCAGATCGCCGTCACCCACGCCCCGAGCGGCCTGGTGCACGCGTCCGTCGTCCGCGCCGAGCGCGTCACGCCGCACATGGTCCGCGTGACCCTGGGCGGCGAGGACCTGCGCCGGTTCGAGTACCGCGGCTTCGACCAGTGGGTCCGGCTCGCCGTCCCCGTGCGCGACGACACCCGGTTCGACAACATGTCCGACCGGTTCGACACCCGCGCCTACCTGCGCTTCCTCACGCTGCCGAAGGCCACCCGGCCGGTGATCCGCAGCTACACGATCCGCGACCACCGCCCCGACGGACCCGACGGCACGCCCGAGGTCGACATCGACTTCGTGTGCCACGGGCCCGTCGGCGTCGGCGGCCCGTGGGCCGAGGCCGTGCAGCCCGGCGTCGACGTCGCGTTGATCGACCAGGGCTGCGGGTGGGTGCATGTGCCCGCCGACCGCGTCCTGCTCGTCGCCGACGAAAGCGGCCTGCCCGCGATCGCCGGCATCCTGCGCGACCTCCCGCGCGACACCGTCGGCGACGCGTTCGTCGAGCTCATCGACGCCGCCGACGCCCAGCCCGTCGACGCCCCCGACGGCGTGACCGTCCACTGGCTCCCCCGTACCGGCGGCGAGCCGGTCGGCGACCTCGCCCTCGCCGCGCTGCGCGCGCTCGCGTGGCCCGACGGCACCGTCGCCGCCTTCGCCGTCGGCGAGTCCCGGCTCGCGACCGGCACCCGCCGGTTCCTCGTCGACGAGCGCGGCGTCCCCAAGTCGCACGTCACGTTCTGCGGCTACTGGAAGGCCGGCACGCGCGCCCCGTCCTGAGCCCGCTCCCGGTCGGGACGCGGGTCGCCCGCCTCGCGACGCCGCCCCGGACGCGACCGGGCGCGGCACCCGCCCGGTCGTCGACGCCCGTCGGATCACCGTTCACCTGACGGGGGGACGTGAGATCGGGTTCGGCCGTCCGGCGTCCCGCCCGCTGCTAGCGTCGCGCAAATGCTGTCGAAGCGGACACTCCTGCCTGCGCTCGTCGCGGGCTTCCTCTCCCTCGCCCTCTGGCTGGGGGCTGCCGCGGTGCACGCGCTGCTCGTGCGTGCGGGGGTGCCGGCCGGGGTCGTCGGCTTCGTCGCACCGGCCACGTCCGGGCTCTCCCTGGTGCAGTACGGCGTCCTCGAGCCGTGGCACGTGGCCGCCGCCGTCGCGCTGGTCGTCGCGGTGGCCGCGCTCGCCCTCCCCGGCGCCGGCGCCACGCGCACCGGCTTCGCGCCGCGCGTGCTCGCCGTCTGGTTCGCTGCGGCCGTCGGCGGCGTCGTCGCGGTGCTCGTCTCGTCGGTCACGATCCTGTCCCCGGTGCTCCAGCACGAGGGCCTCGTCCCGACGCTGCGCGTCGCGATGCTCGACCCGGTCCGGGTCGGCGCCGCCTGGGGCGCGACCTACGGCTGGGTCGTCGGGCTCGCGACTGTCGCGCTCGCCCGGCGGCTGGAGCGGGCCGCCGGCGACGCGGCGCCGGAGACCGCCCACGCGCTGGCCTCCGGGGCGCTGCGCGCCGCGGTCGTGGTCGGCGCCGTCACCGGCCTCGGGTGGGCGGTCGCCGCCGGGCTGCACGGGTGGGTCGACCGCACCGTCGCCGAGCACGTCACGACCGCGCGCTCCGAGCTCGCCGCCACCGTCTCCACGGTCGCCGACTGGCTCGCGCCCGTGACGACCGCCGCCGACGCGTCGCCGGGGGCGCTGCTGGTGTGCGGGGCGCTCGTCGGCACGATCGCCGGCGCGCTCACCTACGTCGCGGTCCGCACCACGACGCTGCCCGACGGGCGGCTCGTCCTGCTCCTGGCCGTGTGGCTGTCCTGCGTCGTCGCGGCGCTCGTCGGCGCGATCCCGACCGTGCTCGTCGGCCTGGGCCTGGACCCCGTCGGCGACGGCCGCTGGTACGTGCAGCAGACGCTGCTCTACGGCCCGACCGACGGCGGCGCCGCGGGGCTGCTGTACGGGTGGGTCCCGGCGCTGCTCGCCCTGCTCGTCGTCGGTCGTGCGACCGCACGGCGGCCGGCGGACCCGCCGAGCCTCCCGGACCGGGCGGTCGACGTCACCGTCTGACCCCGACGCGGGACGCGGTCGGCCCGGGCGTCGTCGTCGGCCACCGCCGCCGGCCACCACGGCGTCGCCGTCGACCGCCCCGGCCTCCTCGAACCCCCGCCCACGCCGTGTGTCGGAGGTGCGTCGTAGCGTCGGTGCGGTGCACCACCTGTCCCGCGCCGACGCCCGCCGCGTCGCGGTCCGCGCGCAGCTGCTGACCGCGCCGCGGCCGACCGACGTGCTGGCCGTCGTGCGCGGGCTCACGATGCTCCAGGTCGACCACACCAAGGCCGTCGCGCCGAGTGCCGACCTCGTGCTCTGGAGCCGGATCGGGTCGCGGTACGACCCCGACGAGCTCGCGGACGCGGTCCACGACCAGACGCTCGTCGACGTGCAGGGCATGATCCGCCCGGCCGAGGACCTCGCGCTCTACACCGCGGAGATGGCCGCGTGGCCCGGCCCGGACGCGAAGGCGTGGGCGCACTCCCAGGCCCGCTGGCTGCGCGACAACGCGGCGTGCCGCCAGGACATCCTCGACGCGCTGCGCGGTGACGGGCCGCTCACCGCGCGCGAGCTGCCCGACACGACCGTCCGCCCCTGGCGGTCGAGCGGCTGGAACCGGGACCGCAACGTCCCGATGATGCTGGACCTCATGGTGCAGGCGGGCGAGGTCGCCGCCGCAGGTCGCCGCGGGCGCGACCGGCTGTGGGACCTGGCCGAGCGCATCTACCCCGACGACCCGCCCGTGCCCGTCGAGGAGGCGCGGCGGCAGCGCGACGAGCGACGGCTGCACGCGCTCGGCATCGCGCGCGCCCGCGGACCGGAGTGCCCGGTCGAGCCGGTCGACGTCGGCGAGGCGGGCGAGCCCGCGGTCGTCGAGGGCGTGCGCGGCGAGTGGCGCGTCGACCCGACGCTGCTCGACGTGCCGTTCGAGGGGCGCACCGCGCTCCTGTCGCCGTTCGACCGGCTGATCCAGGACCGCAAGCGCATGGCCGAGCTCTTCGAGTTCGACTACGCGCTCGAGATGTACAAGCCCGCCGCCGCCCGCCGCTGGGGCTACTACGCGCTCCCCGTGCTGCACGGCGACCGGCTCGTCGGCAAGGTCGACGCGACCGCCGACCACGCCGCGGGCGTCCTTCAGGTGCACGCCGTGCACGAGGACGGCCCGTGGCGGCCCGCCGTGCGGGCCGACGTCGCCGACGAGCTCGAGGACCTCGCGCGCTGGCTCGGCCTCGACCTGCACCTCGGGGCGCGCACGCACGCGTCGTGACCCGCTCGACCTCCGGTCCGCCGACCGATCCGGCTGCCAGACTGCGCGCGTGACGGTCGTGAGGTCCCTCGTCCTGTTCGCCGCCGCCGCGGTCGCCGAGATCGGCGGCGCGTGGCTCGTCTGGCAGGGCGTGCGCGAGCACCGCGGCTGGGTGTGGATCGGCGCCGGCGTCATGGCGCTCGGCGTGTACGGGTTCGTCGCGACGCTGCAGCCCGACGCGCACTTCGGGCGCATCCTCGCCGCGTACGGGGGCGTGTTCGTCGCCGGGTCGCTGCTGTGGGGGATGCTCGTCGACGGCTTCCGGCCCGACCGCTACGACGTGGCCGGCGCGCTCGTCTGCCTGCTGGGCGTCGCGATCATCATGTACGCGCCGCGCAGCGGCTGACCGGCCCGGCGGCGGCTGCCGCGGCTCGCGGCCGACCCGGCCAGCGGCTGCGTGTCAGCGGCCGACCCGGCCAGCGGCTGCAGGGGCCAGCGGCTGCCCCGGACGGGCGACGGCTGCCCCGGCTGGTGCCCCTGCGCGCCTGCGCCGCCGGTCGTCGCACGCGTGCCGAGCCGTCACCCGCCTATCGTCGTGGCGTGCCTGTGACCCCCGTCCCCGCCCGGCCGACCGACGTCGACGACCTCCACGCGCTGCGGCGTGCGCTCGAGGACTGGATGGCGGACCGCGGCGTCGACCAGTGGCCCCGCGGGTCCCTCCCCCGCGAGCGCGTCGCGCAGCAGGTCGACGCGGGCGAGTGGTGGGTCGTGCGCGACGACGAGGGTCTCGCGGCGACGATCCGGCTGCTGTGGTCCGACCCGGACTTCTGGGGCGACGACCCGACGCCCGCCGTCTACGTGCACGGCCTCATGGTCGCCCGCCGCCGCTCGGGCGACGGCCTCGGCAGCGCGCTCCTCGACTGGGCGGCCGCCCGCGGCCGTGACGCCGGCGTCGGGCTGTTCCGCCTCGACTGCCGCACGAGCAACCCCGCGCTGCGCCGGTACTACGAGAGCCAGGGGTTCACCGCGGTCGGCGAGCGCGACTTCGGCACGCACCGCAACACGCTCCTCGAGCAGCCGCTCCGGACGTCCCCGCCCGCGCGCTCCTGACGCCGGACGGCGGTTCAGGCGCGGCGCTTGCGGCGCTCCCGGCGGGCCGCGACGCGCTCGACGAGCCGGTAGCGCGACGCCTCGTGCTCGAGCGCGGCGAGCCCGGCCTCGGGCAGCCGCACGAGGGGGCGTCGCCGGAACCGCTCGCCGTGGCGCCGCTCGACGGCCTCGAGGACGCGCTGACCTGCACGGACGATCCCCGCCGACGACTCGACGTGGTCGGCCAGCAGCACCGCCCCGTCGGGCCGGACGACACGCGCGAGCTCGCGCAGCACCGCGACCTCGTCGTCGACGCAGCACAGCGCGAAGGTGCACACGACGGTGTCGAACGACGCGTCGGGCCACGGCAGCGCGGCCGCGTCGCCCTGCACGAGCTCGACGTCCGCACCCAGCGACCGCGCCCGGCGCCGCGCGAGGTCCAGCATCGCGGCGCTCTGGTCGACGCCGACGAGGCTGTCGGCGTGCCCCACGAGGTGCGGCAGGTTCGCGCCCGTGCCGACACCGACGTCGAGCGTCCGCCCGTGGGCCCGTGCGCCGACCCACGCGCGCGCGTCGGCGAGCAGCCGCCGCTCCGCCCATGCGGTGACCCGGTCGTACGACGCCGCCTGCGCGTCCCAGTACGCGACGTGCTGCCCGGACATCGCCACCTCGCTCTCCCCCGTGCCGACGTCGTCAGGCAAACCCGCGCCGGGGCGGCCGTCAAGCGGAGGGCGGGTGAGGTCGGGCCGCCTTCGTGGCGGGGCGGCCGCCCGCGCGTCGACGAGCGGGCGCGTCGGCCGTCGCCGCGCGGGCGTCGACGAGCGGGCGCGTCAGCCGTCGAGGCGCCGCTCCAGGAGGACGACGTCGCGCCAGCGACCGGCGGCGGGCCCGTGCGTCATCAGGCCGAGGCGTTCCCGCGTGCCGACGACGCGGAACCCGGCCGCGGCGTGGAGCGCGAGGCTCGCGGCGTTCTCGGGGAAGACGCCCGCCTGCACGGTCCACACCCCGTGCGCGGGCGCCTGGGCGAGCAGGCGGTCGAGCAGGGCCCGCCCGACGCCGCGCCCGCGCGCCGCCGGGTCCACGTAGACGGACACCTCGACGACGCCGGAGTACACGGCCCGGGTCGACACCCCCGACACCGCGACCCACCCGAGCACGGTGCCGCCGTCGAGGGCGACCCACCGCAGCCCGGCACGCTTGCCCGCGTCGAACTCGTCCCAGGTCGGCACGTCGGTCGCGAACGTGGCCTGGCCCGTCGCGATCCCGGCCGCGTAGATCGCCGCGACCTGCGGCCAGTGCGCGGCGGTCATCGGGACGAGCACGTGCTCGGCGGGCGGCGTGGGCGGCGTCGGGCTGTCGGTCACGCGGGGATCCTGCCACCGCACGCCGCCCACCACCCGAGCGTCACGGTCGGGGGCACGGCGCGGCGAACCGTCCGGCGACCCCGTCGTCGAGGAACCGGGTCGCGGACGCGACGCGGCCGCCGCAGGTCGTGACGACGTACACGCCCGCGGGCCGCACCACCCCGGTGGCGTCGGTGAGCTCACCGACGAACGCGGGCCGTCCGTTCGCCGCGGTCTCCGCCAGGGTGAGCGTGCGTCCGGTGCGCCACCCGGCCGCCGCGCGCAGGAACGCCGCGACGTGCTCCCGGCCCCGGTAGACGTGCGGCAGCGGCGGCATCGCGAGCCACGCGTCGTCCGTCAGCAGCGCGACGACCGCGTCGACGTCGCCCGACTCGAGCGCGCGCGCGAACCGCCGGGCGACCGCCAGGTCCACGTCACCGCCCGTCCGCGACGACGCGCGTGCCGCCGCGAGCGACGTCCGCCCGCGCTGCCGCAGCCCCTTGACGACCGTCGGCGTCATGTCGAGCATCGCGGCGCACTCGGCGACGCCGAACCCGAGCACGTCGGCCAGGACGACGGCCGCGACCTGCCGCGGCGGCAGCGCCTGCAGCGCCGCGACGAACGCGAGCTCGATCGACTCGGCGGCGTCCCACCGGGCGTCGGGGCCGTGCGTGACGGGGGCGGCCGGCAGCCACGCGTCGGGGTACGGCTGGAGCGTCGTCGGGTCGTCGAGCGCGTCGGGCGGCGGGGCGTCGAACGGCAGGGCGACCTCGGCGGGTCGTCGACGGCCGGCGCGCAGCACGTTGAGGCACCGGTGGGTCGCGATGGTGTAGAGCCAGGTGCGGACCGACGAGCGCCCCGCGAAGGTCGGCAGGCCGCGCCACGCGGCGAGCAGCACGTCCTGCAGCGCGTCGTCGGCGTCGTCGAGCGAGCCGAGCATCCGGTAGCAGTGCACGTGCAGCTCGCGCAGGTGCGGACCGGTGAGCGCGGCGAACGCGTCCTCGTCGCCCGCGCGTGCCGCGTCCAGGGTCGTGCCGACCGGCTCCATGACACCGGACCGTACGAGACCGTTCCGACCGCCGTCCTCCCGGTGTCGGTACGAGTGCCAGTCCCGACGACCAGGAGGCCCCGATGACCGGACGTGCCCTGCAGACCGCCCTCGACTACCACCGCGCGTGGAGCAGCCACGACGTCGACGCCGCCATGGCGCTCGTCGCCGACGACGTCGTCTGCGACTCCCCCGGCGGGCCCGTGACCGGGATCGACGCGTTCCGCGCGTTCATGGGCCCGTTCGCGACGTCGACCACCCGCACCGAGATCCTCGGCGCGTTCGGCGACGACGACACCGCCGTCGTCCTCTACGACACCGACTCGACGCTCGTCCGGCACGCGCCGGGCGCCGAGTGCGTGCGCGTCGCCGGTGGGCGCATCACGCACATGACGATCGTCTTCGACCGGCTGCCGTTCGCGCAGGCACGCGCCGCGGCGGGCTGACCGCCTCGACCGGGAGCACCCGGTGCGCACGGCGACGGACCGCCCTCCTCGTGGAGAGCGGTCCGTCGTCAGAGGTCGAGGAGCTCGGCGTGGGTCGGCACCCGCGGCGCGTACCGGAGCCGCATACCGGCCTCCTCGGGCGTCCGGTCACGCTTGCGGTTGTTGCACCGACCGCAGCACGCGACCGTGTTGAGCCACGTGTTCGGTTCGGCGGTCCGCGACCGCGGCATCACGTGGTCGACGGTGCTCGCCCCCCGTGCCCCGCAGTAGGCGCAGACCTGGCCGTCCCGCCGCAGCACACCGGCCCGCGACCACGGGGGTGCGCCGGTCCGGTGCCGCCAGCGCATCTGCACGTACCGGACCAGCCGCAGGACCGCGGGCAGCGGGTACTGCCCGAACCGCTTGCCCGCGACCGCCTCCTCGACGACCGCGACCCGCCGGTGCAGCATCCGCACGGCGTGCTGCAGGCTCACCCGGTGCAGGGGCTCGTAGCCCGCGTTCAGGACCAGGACGCCGGACACCGGGGTCACCTCCTCTCTCGTGGTCCCTCGGACCGTCGTCGTGCTGGGTCGTGTCGTGGTGGGTGCGGGCTCGTGGGGCTTACTCGGTGACCTCGACGACCGTCGCCCAGTCGGCGTGCCGGTCGCACCAGACGCGGTCGCCGAGCGTCGCGAGCGGGTCGCGCACCGCGTGCGGCTCGCAGTCGACGCGGACGCGGCGCAACGGGTTGCGGGCGGCCGTGCGGGCGAGGCGCCGGGCGGCGCGGCGGGCGTCGGCGTCGGAGATCGGCGCGTGGGTGGCGGTCAGGGACTGGTTGACGATGCGGACCATGGCGGTCTCCTCCCGGGGTGGTGGTCGAGGGCGGCGGGGTGAAGCAGGTGGGGCGGGCTGCGGCGCCTGCCGGACCTGGCGTGGAGAGCCGGGAGGGGCGCGGCGCGTGGTGTGCGGGGGTCGGCCGGACGAACGACGACGGGCCGCCCCCGGGGAGGGGAACGGCCCGTCGTCGACGCGGGGGGGCGTCAGGTCGACGAAGGGCGCAGGAGGCGACCGCGCTGCTCCGGGCGGTCGGTCGTGCGGTCGAGGGTGCGGTGCAGGACGAGCGCGTCGGACGCGCAGACGTCGCGTCCCGACCAGCGGTTCGTGCGGTCGTGCACGGGCTCCTCCTTCCGCGGCGCGTCGTGGCCGTCACGTGTGGTCGCCGCGCGCGCGGTCACGCGCAGCGCCCCGGTACTGTGCGCGCCCCGGGGCGCTCCTGGCCAGCACATTTCCGCGCCCGGACACCCCGGCGCGGCCTCGGTCACGTCTGCGACGACCCGATCGCGTCGAGGTCGCGGACCGCGAACCGGTGGTGCTCCCACTCCTCCTCGAGGATCACGTGGAGGCACGACAGGGTCGTCTCGGGGTACTCGGGTGCCCACGGGTGCGGGTGCTGCGCGGCGAGGTCGTCGGTGGTGACCGTCGCCAGGAAGTCGCGCACCAGCGCGACCCGGTCGGCGCGGACCGCGAGCACCTCGTCGTACGTCGGCGTCGTCGTCGTGAAGAGCGACAGGTCGAGCCCGTCGTCCTCCGCCTGCGGACCGGGCTGGCCGAGCGGGTGGAACGGCTGGTCGAGGCCGAGGACCGACCGGCCGAGCCACGCGTCGGTCGCGAGGACGAGGTGGCGCAGGGTCTGCGCGAACGACCACTCGCCCGCGACCGACACGTCGGGCGTCCCGTCGGGCATCGCGGCGACGCGCGCGAGCGTCGCGTCCCACGTGCGCTGCAGGACGTCCCACGCGTCGCGCAGCCCGTCGGGGTCGGCGGCGCGCCGGGTCGAGCGGCCGGGGAACCGGCGGTCGAGCTCGGCCTCGACGAACGGGATCACGTCGACGCCGTTGACGAGGAGCACGTCGCCGTCGGGCAGCCAGGGGGCGTCGATCTCGACGTTCTCGACCTGCACGCCGCGCAGCACCGCGCCGGACAGGTCGGCGCCCACGAACCGCGCACCGCGCAGGTCGGTGTCGCGGAACTCGGCGTCGCGCAGGTCGTCGGTCGGGCCGAACGTCGTCATGGCGTCTCCTCGTCGTCGAGCGTCGCGGGTCGTGCGTCGCGCCGCACTGCGTCGCGGTCGTGCGGGACGTGCGTCGGTGCAGCCGTGCGCGGGCGGCGTCGTCGCGGGTCGTCCGGCAGCGCCGATGCTCGCACCCGGCGCCCACACGGCACGATGGGGGTGTGAGCGTGCGCGTGCGCCGTGTCTACGAGGAGCCCTCCGACGACGACGGGCTGCGCGTCCTCGTCGACCGGCTGTGGCCGCGCGGCCTGACGAAGGAGCGGGCCGCGGTCGACGTGTGGCTGAAGGACGTCGCGCCGTCGACCGAGCTGCGGCGGTGGTTCCACCACGAGGAGCCGCTCTTCGACGAGTTCGCCCGCCGTTACCGGGGGGAGCTCGCGACCAACCCGGCGCTCGACCGGCTGCGGGAGGTCGTCGCGACGCACGACGTCGTCACCCTCGTGTACGGCGCGAAGGACCCCGACCACAACCAGGCGACGGTGCTGCGCGAGCTGCTCTGACGACGCCTCAGACCGCGCTGCGCGACGGCTCCGCGACCGGCGTCGGGACGTGCCGCCAGTGCGTCGCGAGCGGCATCCGGCGGTCGCGGCCGAACGCGACACGGCTGATCTTGATCCGCAGCGGCACCTGGCGGCGCTTGAACTCGCTGCGGTCGACGAGCCCGAGGACGTGCCGCACGGTCGCGGTCGCCGCGGCGCGGTCGTGCCCGCGGGCGACGAGGTCGCCGACGAGGTCGTCGGGGCCCCTCCGGTCCTCGAGGAACGCGAGCAGCAGCGGGTCGAGCACGTCGTACGGCGGCAGCGAGTCCGAGTCCTGCTGGTCGGGTGCGAGCTCTGCCGACGGGGGCTTGGTGAGCGTCGACGCGGGGATCGGCGGCACCTCGCCGGCCGTGACCGCGCGCGCGTTGCGCCAGGCGCACAGGCCGTAGACGCCGGGCACGAGCCGGCCGTCGGCGGCGACGACGTCCGTCTTGAGCAGGTCGCCGAGCGGGTTCGGCGCGGTGCCGCACGTGTCGCCGTAGAGCGTCGTGTAGCCGACCGCGCTCTCCGAGCGGTTGCCCGTCGAGCAGACGAGCGCACCGGTCGCGTTGGCGATGGTCATAAGGGTCGTGCCGCGCAGCCGAGCCTGGAGGTTCTCCCACGCGACCGGGTCGACCCCGGTGCCGGGGCCGCCGACCACGTCCGCCAGCGCCGTCCTGCGCTCGGCGTACGCGTCGGCGATCGGGACGACGTCGAACCGGATGCCCAGGTTCGTGGCGAGCGCGGCGGCGTCGTCGACCGAGCCTTCCGACGAGTACGGGCCGGGCATGCCGACACCGCGCACGGCGTCCGGGCCGAGCGCGTCGACCGCGATCGTGGCCGCGAGCGCGGAGTCGACCCCGCCGGACAGCCCGAGGACGACCCGGGGCAGGCCGACGCGCGTGCAGTAGTCGCGGAAGCCGGTGACGACCGCGGTCCAGACCTCGTCGTGGGGGTCGAGCGGCGGTGCGACGGTCGGTGCGGCGAGCGACCGGCGCGACGGGACGGCCCCGCGGTCGACCTGCACGACGTCGCGCGTCACGGGCCGTGCGGGTGCGACGGGCAGGTCGAGGACCAGCCGGTCGGCCGTGAACGCGGCGGCGCGGGCGAGCAGCTGCCCGTCGGCGTCGACGACGAGCGACCCGCCGTCGAACACGACCTCGTCCTGCCCGCCGGACGCGTTGACGTAGGCGACGGGGACGGCGCCCGCGACGGCCGCGGCCCGCAGCACGGCGAGCCGCCGTGCGGGTTTGCCGACCTCGTACGGGCTCGCGTTGGTCACGAGCACCGCCTGCGCACCCGCGGCGGCGACCTCGGCGACGAGAGTCGGGTCCCACACGTCCTCGCACACCAGCAGCGCGACGGTGACCGGGCCGTGCGGTGTCGGGACCGCGAACAGCGCCTGGTCGCGGCGTCCGGCGCCGAAGTGCCGCGCGTCGTCGAACACCGAGTACGTCGGCAGCAGGATCTTGGCGTGCGCGCCCTGGACGCGGCCGTCGGCGAGCACCGCGGCGGCGTTGCGCAGGGGCCGGACGACCGCGTCGAGCGTCGACCCGAGGGTGCGCGCCCCGCCGGCGACGGGGAGCCGGTCGGTCGGCAGCGGCGCCCCGACGACCGTGGCGACGTGGCCGGACGTGGCGGCGAGGTCGTCGACGGACCGCGCGGCGGCGTCGACGAACCCGGGCTCGGCGAGCAGGTCCTCGACGGGGTAGCCCGTCACGGACATCTCGGGGGTGAGCAGCACGTCCGCGTCGACCGACTCGGCCCACGCGGCGGCGGCGCGGATCGCGGCGCGGTTGCCGGCGAGGTCGCCGACGCGGACGGGCAGCTGGGCGAGCGCGACCCGCAGGGTCGCCGGGCTGGTCATCGTGGTCCTCCGGTGGTCGGGGTGGTCTTCGCGCGGGCGCCGTCGGGTCGCAGCATCGGCGGCTGCAGCGCGGCGGTGCCGGTGGGGCGGTAGACGGCGGCGCGACGGCCGCCGGTCGGGCGCGGGTCGGTGCCCGCGTCCTTCGTCGCGAGCGAGCCCGTCTCGGCCTTGCGGCGGAAGTTGCCGGGGTCCAGCCGGACGCCCCACACGGTCTCGTAGACGTGCCGGAGCTCGGACAGCGTGAACGGCGTCTCGACGAACGCGGTCGCGAGCGTCGTGTACTCGAGCTTCGCGGCGACGCGGTCGACCGCGTCGGTGAGGATCTGCGCGTGGTCGAAGGCCAGGTCGGGCGCATCGGCCGGGTCGCCGGTCAGCGTCAGGCCGGGCAGGAACAGGTCGTCGACGTCCCACCAGTGCGCGGCGGCGGCGTCGGACCCGGCCTGCGGATCGGGCAGGTTCGGCGCGAACGCGACGTGCGCGACGGACACGACCCGCATGCGGGGGTCGCGGTCGGGCGCGGAGTAGGTCGCGAGCTGCTCGAGGTGCCCGTCGAACCGCTCGAGCCCGGTCTCCTCCGCGAGCTCGCGCCACGCCGCCGTCGTCGCGTCCTCGTCGATGCCGACGAACCCGCCGGGCAGCGCCCACGCGCCCGCGTACGGGTCGTCGGCCCGCTGCACCAGCAGGACCTTGAGGTGCCCGTCGCGGATCGTGAAGATCGCCAGGTCGACGGTCACCGCGAACGGCGGGTAGTCGCTCGCGTCGTACCCGTCGGGTGCCTTCGCCTCCGCCCCGCTCACCGCGACTCCTCGAGCCGCACGCCGCGCCCGGTGAGCTCGGTGAGGGCCTTGATCGCGGTCGGCGCCGACACCGCGGCCGTCAGGTCGGTCAGCACCGTGACGACGGTCGCGGCGCGACGGCGGGCGTCGATCGCGGTCGACGCGACGCAGAAGTCCGTCGCGATCCCGACGACGTCGACGTGCGCGACGTTGCGGGCGAGGAGCAGGTCGGCCAGCCGCCCGAGCCCGTCGGGGGCGTCGACGACGCGGCCCTGGAAGCCCGAGTAGTCCTGCCGCGACTCGCCCTTGACGACGTGCACGGTCCGCTCCGGGAGCACGAGGTTCGGGTGGTACTCGGCGCCCCGCGTGCCCGCGACGCAGTGCACCGGCCACGTCGTGACGTAGTCCGGCGCCTCGCCGTCGGCGGCGAAGTGGCCGTCGTTGGTGTCGGGCAGCGGTGCGTGCCAGTCGCGCGTCGCGACGACCGTGTCGTACTCGGCGCCGTGCCGCTTCACGTAGTCGGTGATCCGGGCGGCGACCTCCGCCCCACCGGCGACGGCGAGCGCGCCGCCCTCGCAGAAGTCGTTCTGGACGTCGACGACGATGAGGGCGCTCTTCATGCTGCGGTCCTTCCCAGGAGCGGCGTCGCGGTGCGGCGCCAGGTGGCCCGCGCGCGCCCGCGGCGCGCGTCGGTCGTGGAGGTGCGGGGGTGGGCGGCGGGGAGCAAGGTCACGCGGCGCTCCCGGCGAGGTCGGCGGCAGGCTGGGCGGCGAGGCGCGGTGTCCCGTCCGTGAGGTCGAGGTCGGCCGGCAGGAGCTCGGCCTTGGCGCCGCGGTGGTGCGTGCGGACCTCCTCGAGCGTCGGGGCGTGCACGACGTGCCCGTCGCGGATCACGGCGACCTGCAGCGCGCGACCCGGCGCGTCCGTCGGGGGGCCGACGACGACCGTCTCGCGGACCGCGCGGCCCTGCGCGTCGAGCTCGCGGTAGGCCGTCTTGCGTCCGCCGGTGCTCGCCTTGCCGGCCGCCGTCTTCGCGACGGGACGCAGCGGGGCGTCGGCGCCCGGCCGGTCGGCGATCGCGACGAGCTTGTAGACCATGCCCGCGGTCGGGTGGCCCGACCCGCCGACGAGTCGCGTCCCGGCGCCGTAGACGTCGACGGGGACGTCGGCGAGGGCGTCGATCGTGTGCTCGTCGAGGTCCGAGGTCACCGCGATCCGGGTGCTCGTCGCGCCGAGCGCGTCGAGCCGGGCGCGGGCGGCGCGGGCCTCCGCGGCCAGGTCGCCCGAGTCGATCCGGACGGCACCGAGGGCGGGGCCGGCGACGGCGACCGCGTTCTCGATGCCGGTGGGCGTGTCGTAGGTGTCGACGAGCAGCGTGGTGCCGGCGCCGAGCGCGGCGACCTGCGACGCGAACGCGGCCCGCTCGTCGGTGTGCGCGAGGGTGAAGGCGTGCGCCGCGGTCCCCCGCGTCGGGACGCCGTACCGGAAGCCGGCCTCGAGGTTGCTGGTCGCGTCGAACCCGGCGACGTACGCGGCTCGGGCCGCGGCGACCGCCGACGCCTCTCCGGTGCGACGGCTGCCCATCTCGAGCAGCGTCCGGCCGCGCGCCGCGGTGACCATGCGGGCTGCCGCCGACGCGACCGCCGAGTCGTGGTTGAGGACCGACAGGACGAGCGTCTCCAGGACGACGCACTCGGCGAACGTGCCGGACACGGTGAGGACCGGGCTGCCGGGGAAGCAGATCTCGCCCTCGCGGTAGGCGTCGACCTGACCCGTGAAGCGGTAGTCGCGCAGGTAGGCGGCGGTGCGCGCGTCGGCGATCCCCTGCTCCTCGAGCCACGCGACCTGGGCGTCGGTGAAGCGGAACGCCCGGATCGCCTCGACGAGCCGGCCCAGCCCGGCGACGACGCCGTAGCGGCGACCGGCGGGGAGTCGGCGTGCGAAGGCCTCGAAGACGGCCTGGTGGTGGGCGGTGCCGTCGGCCAGCGCGGCCCGGAGCATCGTGAGCTCGTAGTGGTCGGTCAGCAGAGCGGTGCTCGGGAGGGTGTCAGTGCCGCCGTCGCTTCGAGTCATGTTGACACTATGCGTCGTCCCGAGGTCTGCGCGCAACCAGATCGAGTCAGATTGACTCGATCGGACGACGGCGCCAGCCGCGCGCCACGTCCGGACGCCCCCGTCAGCCCTCCGCGTGGACCGTCAGATGGGCGCCGAGGTGCTGCGTCACGGCATCGACCGCGCCGGGCACGATCGTGAAGTAGGCCCACACCCCGCGCTTCTCCCGGGTGACGAGCCCGGCCTCCGTCAGCTGCTTGAGGTGGTGCGACACCGTCGGCTGGCTCAGCCCGACGGGCTCGATGAGGTCACACACGCACGCCTCCCCGCCCTCGTGGGCCGCGATGAGCGAGAGGAGCCGGAGGCGGGTGGGATCCGCCATCGCCTTGAGCGTGCGGGCGAGCTGCGTCGCGTCGTCCGCACTGATGGTCGGTGCCGCGGCGGGCGTGCAGCACGCGGCGGGCTCGGAGACGACGGGCAGCAGATCCATGGCAGCCATGCGACGAGTCTATGACTGGAAATCGATGGTTGTCGATATTGACAGTGATCGATGCGTGGGTGCAGGATCGGAGCACATCGACGTTCATCGATATGAGGAGGTGCGGGATGTCCGACATCCGCGAGCAGGTCCGGGAGAAGTACGCCGAGGCGGCGCGTCAGGTCGGCGGCGACGCCGGCTGTTGCGGCGGCGGAGGCGGCTGCGGACCGAGCGACGAGTCGCAGGTGTTCGGTGCCGCGCTCTACGACCCGTCCGAGCTGACCGACATCCCCGTCGAGGCGCAGCTCGTCTCGCTCGGGTGCGGCAACCCGACGGCGGTCGCCGAGCTCCGCGAGGGCGAGCGCGTGCTCGACCTCGGCAGCGGCGGGGGCATCGACGTCCTGCTGTCCGCGAAGCGCGTCGGGCCGACCGGCTTCGCACACGGCGTCGACATGACCGAGGAGATGCTCGCCCTCGCCCGCGCCAACGCCGAGCGGGCCGGCGCGACCAACGTCGCCTTCCACCAGGGCACGATCGAGGACCTGCCGCTCGACGACGCGTCCGTCGACGTCGTCATCTCGAACTGCGTCGTCAACCTCTCCCCCGACAAGCCGGCCGTGCTCGGCGAGGTCTTCCGCGTGCTCGTCCCCGGCGGCCGCGTCGGGATCTCCGACGTCGTCGCCGAGGACGACCTCACGCCCGAGCAGCGCGCCGAGCGCGGCTCCTACGTCGGCTGCATCGCCGGCGCGCTGTCCCGGCAGGAGTACCTCGACGGGCTGGCCGCCGCCGGGTTCGTCGACACCGCCGTCACGTTCACCCACCAGGTCGCGGACGGCATGCACGGCGCGATCGTCCATGCACGCAAGCCGGAGGCCTGACATGCACCCCGAGCTGTACCTCATGCTCCACCAGCAGCGGCAGCGCGAGCTCGACCGTGCGCTCGCCGCCGCGCTGGTCGTCCGCGAGCGCACGGCGTCCGCGACCCGCACGCCGAAGCCGCGGCGCGGTGCGCTCGTGCGGCTGGTCGCCGACGCCCGCCGGTCGCTCACCCTCGCCCTGCAGCAGCGCGTCGCCGTGACCGCGGACCGCTCCCCCGCGGCCTGCTGCGCCGCCTGAGCACCCGGGCTGCGCTACGGGGTGACGACCGGGACGCCGAGCGAGTCGAGCAGCCCGACGACGCGTCGACGGATCTCGTCGCGGATCGGCCGCACGGCTTCGATGCCCTGACCGGCCGGGTCGTCGAGCGCCCAGTCCTCGTAGCGCACGCCCGGGTAGAAGGGGCACGCGTCGCCGCAGCCCATGGTCACGACGACGTCGGACGCCTGCACCGCGTCGCTCGTGAGGACCTTGGGCTGCTCGGCGGCGATGTCGACACCGACCTCGGCCATCGCCGCGACGGCGACGGGGTTCACCTGCGCGGCGGGCGCCGACCCGGCCGACCGGACCTCGACCGCACCGCCGGACAGCGCGGAGAGGAACCCGGCGGCCATCTGCGAGCGGCCGGCGTTGTGGACGCAGACGAACAGGACGCTGGGCGTGTCGGTGGTGGTCACGGCTCACTCCTCCGGGGCGCGGCGAGCCGGACGGCTCCACGTCGCCACATCTTGCTCGCGCCGCGCTCGGTCAGTCAACATTGACTCAATGGACACTGAGTGGATGGCTGCGGTCGAGCGGCGCGCTGCGCTCCACGCGGCGCTCTCCGACCCCGGACGGCTCGCCGTCGTCGACCTGCTGTCGCAGGGCGACGCCTCACCGTCCGAGCTCGCGGACGCGCTGGCCCTGCCCTCCAACCTGCTCGCCCACCACGTGAACGTCCTCGTCCAGCACGGACTGGTCGAACGCACCCGGTCCGAGGGCGACCGCCGCCGCACCTACCTGCGCCTCCTCCCGTCGGAGCTCGGGCCGGTCACCACCGCGCTCCTGCGACCACCCCGCGTGCTGTTCGTGTGCACGGCCAACTCCGCCCGCTCGCACCTCGCCGTCGCGGTCTGGCGACGCGTCAGCGAGATCCCGGCCACGTCCGGAGGCACGCACCCGGCGGGCGCGATCGCCCCGGGGGCCCTCGCGGCGGCCGCGCGGCACGGGCTCGACCTGCGCGGTCAGGAACCGCGCCCCGTGGACGCCGTCCGCCGCGACGACGACCTCGTCATCACCGTGTGCGACCGGGCGCACGAGGAGGTCGGGCTCCGCGCCGACGTGCACTGGTCCCTCCCGGATCCCGTGCGCGACGGCTCCTCGGACGCGTTCGACCGCACGGTGCATGAGCTCGACCGCCGCATCGGCGCGCTCGCACCGCGGCTCGTCGTCGCCTGAGGCGCGGTCAGCACCGGTCGGGCGACGGGCTCACCCGTCGACCGTCATGTCGCCCGTCGCCGGGTCCTCGCCCGTCGGCGCGTAACGGAGCTGGACGACGCCGTGGCTGCCGACCGCGGGCGGCTCGATCAGCCGCAGCCCCGAGGCCCGGACGCCGTCGGGGAACACCTTCTTGCCCTGACCGAGCACGATCGGGTGGACCCACAGCGTCAGCACGTCGAACAGCCGCTCGGCGAGCAGCGTCTGGACGAGGTCGACGCTGCCGATGACGTGCGTGCTCTCGTGCCGGTCGCGCAGCGCGCGGACCTCGGCGGCGAGGTCGGGGCCGAGCAGCGTCGAGTCGTCCCAGGTGAGCTCTGGCGTCCCGCGGCTCGCGACGTACTTCGGCACCGCGTTGAGCCGGCGACCGATCGTGTCCGCGTGCTGCGGCCAGTACGCGGCGAAGATGTCGTACGTCCGACGGCCGAGCAGCAGCGCGTCCATGCTCTCGATCCCGGCGGTCACCTCGCGGCCGACCATGTCGTCGGGCAGCGGCGCCTGCCAGCCACCGAACGGGAAGCCGCCCGACGTGTCCTCCTCGGGCCCGCCCGGCGCCTGCGCGACGCCGTCGAGCGTGACGAACAGGTCGATGTGCAGGCGGCCCACGGTTCCTCCTCGAACGGTCCTGGTCCCGCCGACCATTCGAGCGCAGCGGCGGGCGACCGTCCACCCCCGGTGCACGGCCGGTCGCGGGTTGCCGCGGCCGGGTGTCGGGTCTAGCGTCGAGAGACATCTCTTTTAGAACTCTCCGTGCGCTCTCCCCCGGCGTCCCGCAGCGGGCGCCCGCGTCCTCGACGCCCACCACCACCGGTCCCAGGAGGACCGCATGTCCCGACACCGACTCGTCCGGACCGCGACCGTCGCCGCGATCACCGCCCTCACCACCGCGCTCGCCGGCGCCACCTCGGCCGGCGCCGCCACGGACACGACGCCGCCCGGCACCCCGCTCTACGGGTACGCCGGCGGGTTCCAGTGCCTCATGCTCATCGTCGGCGTCCCGAAGGTCACCGACGACGTCACGCCGCAGGACCAGATCCGGTACCGCGTCCTCGCGAACGGCGTCGACATCGGCGCCCTCGAGGACAAGGGCTCGAGCGGGATGTGGGCGATCCTGCACCTGCGGCAGCCCGGCCCCAACGCGGTGCGCGTCCAGGCCGTCGACCTCGCGGGCAACCGCTCGACCAGCCGCGCCGCGACCGTCACGGGGTACTACACGCCCGGCTGCACCCCGGGCCACCTCTGACCGCTCACGGCTCCCCGACGACGACGCAGCAGCGCCCCGCGCCCGGATCCAGCCGCGCCTCGAGCGCTCCGGGGCAGACCGCGTCGAGCACCCCGTCGACGAGGTCGCGGTTCATCACGCACACGACGTCGGAGAGGTCGGCGGCGAGCCGCTCGAACGGGCAGCTCGTCAGCAGGACCTCGCCGTCGGCGGCGCGCGGCTCGTACCCGTGCCGGGTCAGGACCCGGACGACCGCCTCGTGGTCCGGCACGGCCGGGTCGACGTCGGCACCCTCCACGAGACGGCGGCCCACCTCACGGGCCGTCGTCGCGAGCGCGTCCCCCACGGCCGTCCCGTCACGGCGCGCGGCCGCGATCGCCTCGGCCAGGACGCGACCGGCGAGGTCGTAGCGGCGCGCGGGCAGGCTCACCGCCACGTCACGCCCCGCCCGGCGGTACAGCTTCGTGGGGCGCCCCGCCCCCGGCCCGCCACGCCCGGGCGGGCGGCGGTACTCGACCTCCAGGAGTCCCGCGTCGAGCAGCTTGTCGAGGTGGAACTTCGCGACGTGGGTCGGGACGCCCACCCCGGCGGCGGCGGCCTCCCGGCCGACCGGTGCGCCCTGCGCGACGACGTAGCGGTAGAGGGCGCGACGGACCGGCTCACCGAGCGCGGCGACCGCGGTCACGTCCGCGGCGAACGCGTCGTCCGACACCCGCCACCTCCCTCGCACCGGCGGCCTGCATGCGCCCGGCCGACTCTATCGTCGACGGAGGTGTCCGTTGGAGCGCCCCCTGCTGCCGTGCGACGCGTCAGGTCGTGGTCGGCCCCTGCACCGCCTTCCGGCGCTCGTGCACCAGGCTCGCGACCTGGCCGGCGGCCCCCAGCGCCATGCCGAGCACCGTCCACCCGTTGCCCACGAGGGCGGCGACGACCCCGATCGCGACGAAGACGGCGACGAGGACCCATCGGGTGGAGGTCCGGACCGGCAGCAGCGGCATGACCGCGAGAGTACGGCGTCGCACCTGCTCACGTCCGGCAGACGACGGGTGAGTGCGTGGGCCCGCGGGCGCGAACACGGCGGACCCCCACGGACCGCCGCGCTCCGGACGCGCTCCGGACGCGCGACGGCGTGACGTGCGGGACGGCACCTCAACGTGGCGACGAGGCGGCCGATGCGCACCTGCGAACCCACCCCCTGCGCAGGAGCCCCACCATGCCCCCGTCAGTGCTCCGCCGAGCGACCCGCGGTGCGGGACGCGCCCTCTCGGCCGCCGTGCACGTCGTCGCCGCCGTCGCCGTCGCCCTCTCCGTCACCGTGCCGCTGCCCGCGTCGGCGCAGGACCCGTCGGACCGCGTGCTCGCCGGCGGGTCGCTGGTCGCGGGCGCCGCCCTGCGCGCCGTGGGCAGCGCGCACGTGCTGGCCGTCGGGACGGACGGCGACGTGACGCTGAGCCTCGGCGGCCGCGTGCTCTGGCACACGGGGACGACCGGGAACCCCGGGGCGCGCCTCGTGCAGCAGGCGGGCGGTGCGCTCGAGGTCCGGTCGCGCGCCGACGCGGTGCTGTGGACGACGGCGACGGCGTCGCCCGGTGCGCGGTCCGTGCTCAAGCCCGACGGGGTGCTCTACACGATCAGCACCGCCGGGACCGTCGCGTGGAAGAGTGCGGCCGTGCCCGGCCCGACCCTGCGGACGACCATCGCCGACCGTGTCCCGTCGGGCGGCCTGCTGCTGCCGCGCGAGTCCGTCACGAGCCCCGACGGCACCGTCCGGCTCGCCATGGGCACGGACGGCGCGCTCGTGCTCACGGCCGCCGAGCGGACGGTGTGGACGTCCCCCGCGACGCGCGCCGGTGCGTCGGCCGTGGTGGCGCCCGAGGGCGACCTGCGCGTCGTCGGCACGGACGGCGCGGTGCTGTGGTCGACCGGCACGACGTCGCCGGGCGCGCGGCTCGTCGTCAAGGACCACGGCCGCGCGTACCTGATCTCCACGACGCACACGTCGGTCTGGTCGACGCCCGGCACGCCCGCCGAGCGCGTGCCGACCGTCGTCTCGCTGCCGCCGCCCGAGCCGCTGCCCGTCGTGTCGGGCGGGCTCGGCGGGACGCGTCCCGGCACGACGACGAGCACCGGCACCGCGCTCGACGAGCGACCGCAGACCACCGTGCTCGCGGCCCGGCCGCAGTACGTCGACCCGACCTCGCCGGCGGCTCGCGCGGCCCAGGACGCGCGAGGGGCCGGGCGGGACGCCGACGCCGCGCTGCTCGCGAAGGCCGCCGCCCAGGGGTCGGCACGGTGGCTCGGCCCGCAGGACTCCACCGCGACCGTCGCGTCGTCGGTCCGGACGTACGCCGCCACGGCGGCCGCGGCGGGCCAGACACCCGTCCTCGTCACGTACGCCATCCCGGACCGCGACTGCGGCGGGCTCTCCGCGGGCGGGTTCGCGACGGCCGGCGAGTACCGGGCGTGGATCGACCAGGTGGCCGCCGGGCTGGCGCGCGCGAAGGCGGTCGTCGTCGTCGAGCCAGACGCGCTGCTGCACCTCGAGCGGTGCGGCGACCGCGACGCGCGTCTCGCGATGCTGCGGTACGCCGTCGGGGCCCTGACGCGTGCGGGCGCCGAGGTCTACCTCGACGCCGCCAGCAGCAACAGCTTCGGGTGGGGGACGGTCGCGCTGCGCGACATGGCGCTGCGGCTGCGGGCCGCGGGCGTCGACCAGGCCGCCGGGTTCGCGGTCAACACCTCGAACTTCCAGCGCTCCGAGCACGAGGTCGCCTACGGGCGCTACCTGTCGGCGCTGCTGGGTGGCGCGTCGTTCGTCGTCGACACGTCGCGCAACGGCACCGGTGCGCTGGCCGGGCCCGACGGGACCGTCTGGTGCAACCCGGCGGGCCGGGCACTGGGCTCGCCGCCGCGGGCGACGCTCGACGGCCCGCACGTCGCCGACCTGTGGGTCAAGACCGTGGGGCTCAGCGACGGGACCTGCGCGGGGGGTCCCGCCGCCGGGCGGCTGTGGGAGGAGTACCTCCTCGGGCTGGCGTCGCGCGCCGCGTGGTGAGCGAGCGTCGGCCCGAGGAGGCACGTCCCGTCGGGCAGGGGCTCAGCCCGTCATCCGCACGTAGTCGTCGACCAGGCTGACGAACTCCGAGCGCAGGCCGTACGGGTCCTCGCCGAGCGCCTCGCGCGCCCGCTCCCGGGCCCGGGTCGGGCTCGCGTCCGCCGCGTGCTCCGACCGGGAGACCGCCAGACCGAACTCGGCGACGGCCGACGCGAACCGGAAGTCCGCCGTCGGGCGCGTCGTGTACGTGTCCGACCCCGCCGGGAAGACCACCTCGGTGCTCGTGTCCCCGCCCGGCTGCTTGTAGCGGACGTGCACCGTGAGGAAGTCGTCGGAGCCGCCCGGCTCGACGTCCTGGTAGTCGAGGTCGTCCTCCGCCGACGCGCCGTCGGCCGGCACGAGCTCGTAGAACGCCGTCACCGCGTGCCCCGCGCCGACGTCGCCCGCGTCCTTCGTGTCGTCGTCGAACTCCTCGTCCTCGAGCCGGCGGTTGTCGTAGCCCAGCAGCCGGTACCGCGACACCGTCGTGGGGTTGAGCTCGACCTGCACCTTGAGGTCCTGCGCGACGACGAACATCGTCGAGTCGAACTCGTCGACCAGGACCTTGCGCGCCTCCTCGAGCGTGTCGATGTAGGCGTAGTTGCCGTTCCCGTGGTCGGCGATCGCCTCCATCGTGACGTCCTTGAGGTTGCCCATCCCGAAGCCCAGCACCGAGACGTAGACGCCGGTCTTCGCGTGCTCCTCGATGAGGTCCGTCACCTGCTCGGGCGTCGACGGGCCGACGTTGAAGTCGCCGTCGGTCGCGAGGATCACGCGGTTGTTGCCGCCCTCGACGAAGTTCTCCGTCGCCAGCTCGTACGCCGTCTCGAGCCCCGCCGCGCCACCCGTCGAGCCGCCGGCCCGCAGCTCGCGCAGGATCCCCACCAGCTCACGACGGTGGTCACCGGGCACGGAGTCGGCGAGCACCCGGTTGTCGCCCGCGTACGTCACGATCGACACCGTGTCGTCCTCGTCGAGCTGCTCGACCAGGAGCGCGAACGACTCCGCGAGCAGCGGCAGCTTGTTGGGCTCGTCCATCGACCCGGAGACGTCGAGCAGGAACACGATGTTGTTGCCGCGGCTCGTCGGCTTCTCCGCCGTCGCCTGCACCCCGATCATCGCGAGCCGGTGCTCCGGCGCCCACGGCGCGTCGGCGACCTGCGTCGTGACGGTGAACGGGTCCGCCGCGTCCGGGTCCGGCGCCGGGTAGTCGTAGTCGAAGTAGTTGACGAGCTCCTCGATCCGCACCCCCTCCGGCGCGACACCCTGCCGCAGCTGGCGGCGCAGGTTGCTGTACGACGCGGTGTCGACGTCGGACGAGAAGGTCGACAGCGGGCTCGTCCGCACGTCCTGGAACGGCTGCTCCGGGGAGTCGTCGTACTCCTCCTGGTCGTCCAGGGGGACGTCGCGCCACTCCTCGGAGGAGAACGAGTCGTCGTAGGCGCCGTCCGCCTGCGACATGTCCGCACCCGAGTCGCTCGCGCTGCACGCCGCGAGCGCGCCGACCAGGGTGGCCGCCGCCACGACCGCCGTCGTGCGGGTCGACGCGCGCCCCCGCCGCCTGCCCGCCTGCCGCCCTGCCGTCACGAGTGCCCCCGCCGAGATTCGTCCGCGCATCAGTCGCCTCCATTTGTCCGAGGACTGAAGCCTTGCGGTCCGGAACGGGTCACCGCCAGCACGGGCCCGTCACGTGCACGTCCCGTTCAGGTCACGACCAGCGGCTTTTCAGAGTCGGTCGTGACCGGGCCGAGACACACCTGTGACCAGCCAACTCGCCGCACGACCGCTCGGCGCACCGCACGGGTGCGCTCGTCGACATCCCGCGGGAAATGCTCGGGGAATCATTCACGAAAAGGCACGCTGCGTCGGCATCAATGGACCTGACAATACGTCAGGACGATCCCGACAAAGCCCGTCCGGCGCTCGCGGTGCGGCCGTGCCGCGGCTACGGCGCGGTGACCGTGCCGTCGAGCACCGACCCCTGCAGGTCCGGGTAGTCGGTCGCCACGGCGCAGTACGCCGACGTCGCGCCCGTCGCCCAGTCGTCCGGGTGCGGGAAGCTCACGTCGGTCCACACCGTCCACTCGTCCAGCAGCTCCGGCGCGGCACGGTCGATCTGCGCGGCGCACTCCGCGAACCCCTCGTCGTACCCGGCGTCGCTCGGGTCCGCGTACGTGTCGACCGGAGCCGACAGCGGCAGCACCGCCACGATCTCCAGCGCGTGCGGCTGGCCGCAGTCCACCGGACCCGCCGTCCCGAGGTCGAGCGCGTTCGGGTACTCCTCCAGGCAGTCGCCGACCACCAGGTCCGAGCGCAGGGTGTAGTCGGGCAGCTCCGCCGACGCGTCGCTCGCGAAGTCCGGGTTCGACGCCGCCCAGACCGCGAGCCACACCCAGCCCACGAAGACCAGCGTGCTCACCGCCCCGACGACCACACCCGCGATCGCCATCCCGCGACCCCGGGTGCCGCGCCGGCGGATCCGCCGCAACGCCCCGATGCCCAGACCCAGACCGACCGGTCCCGGGACGCCGCCGAGCAGCAGCAGGCCACCGACGCTCGTGGCGAGCGACGCGATCGCCAGGGCCTCCGTCGGCGGCTGGGCCGCGGGCCCGTACCCGAACGGCGCCCCGTACGCGGGCGCACCGCCGTACGGACCGGGTGCGCCGTAGGCCGGCGGCCCCCCGTACGGCGACCCGTAGCCGGGGGCGGCGCCGTAGGTCGGCGTCGCGGGGGCGGGCGCCCCGTACGGCGCCGGCTGACCGAAGGCGGACGGCTGAGCAGCGGGAGCGGCATGGCCGTACGTCGGCGGCTGCGGGGCCGCGCCGGGCTGGGCGTACGGGCCGGGCTTGGCGTACGGGTCGGGCTGCGCGTACGGATCAGCCGGGCCGTGCGAGCCGAGCTGGGCATACGGGCCGGGCTGCGCGTATGGGCCGGGCTGCGGGTATGGGCCGGGCTGGGCGTACGCGCCGGGCTGGGCGTACGCGCCCGGCTGGGCGTACGAGCCAGGCTGGGCGTACGGGCCGGGCGGCACGGGGGTGCCCGCCTGGGCGGAGGGGCCGGGTTGGGCGGCGGGGCCGGGCGGCGCGAACGGCGACGCCTGCTGCGCGGCGGGCGGGGCGAACGGGGAGGCCTCCGCGGGAGCCGCCGACTCGCCGGCCTTCGTCAGGTCGGGTCCGGGGCGTCGGCCGCTCGGCGGTGCGAACGGCGTCCCGCCCGTCTCGTGTCCCGTGTGCTCGCTCACCGGCGCACCGTAACGGAGCGGAAGGCCGCTCCGGACCGCTCCTGCCGCGGTTCACCCGCGCGCCGGGCCGCCGCACCGGCGGTGACGACCGCGAGTGACGCGCGCCATGGGCGGCACGCGAAAGGCCGCGGGCGACGCGCGACGGGCGGCACGCGAAAGGCCGCGGGCGACGCGCGACGGGCGGCACGCGAAAGGCCGCGGGCGACGCGCGACGGGCGGCACCCCGGTGACGCGAGGCGGCGCCGCGCCCCCCGTCCGCGGCGCCGCCCGTCCGACGACGTGCCGGCGGTCAGCTCGTCTGGTCGAGGCTCTCGACCAGCGCGGTCGAGCCCGGGAAGAAGCGCGGCTCACGCACGCGCACGGGCACGTAGTCCTGGTACTCCTCCGGCTGCGCCGCGAGGAACGCGCCGCTCTTGGTGTACGCGAGCAGCAGCGCGACGGCGCTGGTGTCGGCGTCCCCGTCCTCGTCGACCGCGTACTCGAGCGCCTGCACCGCGGCCAGGTCGCCGCTCTCGAAGGCGGTGACGAGCTCGTCGATGCTCGAGCGGAAGTAGCGGTACCCCTCGACCACCTTCTCGCCCGACGGCTTGTGGATCACGGTCTTGCCGAAGAGCTTCTTCTTCGTCTCGAACAGGTCGGGCTGCGCCACGAGCCAGTCGGTGAGATCGGGGATGTCGGTCATCTGCTTGGCCGGCCTTCCGTTGAGGTCATCGCACGCTGAGAGCGCTCTCACCCAGTCGTGAGGTCGCAAGTCTGCACGCCACGAGGTGGCGCTATCGGGTGTTCGTCCGTATTTCACCCGCGGTGACGCCCACCGGCAGCCCACGCCCCCTCGCCCTTCGCGTCACACCCGCCCCCGGGCCCGGTCGTCGACCGCACGCGCCCGGCCGGTGGACTCCGGTCGCCGCTCGGCGACGTCGCCCGCAGCATGAGCGGGACGGGGCACGACCCCGTCTCCGCACCATCGGTCGGCCGCTGCGGCGGCGACCCGCACACAGGGGGCACTTCCGTGCGACGTCATCTCGTCCTGAGCTCGATCCTCGCCGCCTCGCTCGGCACCGCCGTCGCCGTGCCACCGGCCGCCGCCGACGACCCACCCGTGACGGGGTGGCAGGGCTCGGTGTGCGGTTCGCGCACCGAGGTCCCGCTGACCGTCGCCCGTGACGTGGACGACGCGGGCGTCGTCGTCGGGTACGACCGACGGACCCGGGCGGCGTCCTGGGACTCCCGGACCGGGACCTACCGCTGGTACGGCGGCATCGACGGCGGCCTGTCCTCGGAGATCAGCGCGATCAGCGGGGGCGGACGCGTCGCAGGCGTCGCCGAGGTCGACGGCCCGACGACGAACCCGGCGAAGGCCGTGCGCGTCGAGGGCCCGCTCCCGCTGCGGCCGGTGGACCGCTCGTTGCGGACCGCCGACCAGGTGCACGACGTCAACGACGCCAACGTCGTGGTCGGCACGAGCGAGGTGCTCGGCGCGCAGGGTGCCACCGAGCCGTTCGTCTGGACCGACCGCAAGTACGTGCTCCCGACACCCGACGCCTCGTACCGGTTCGTGCAGACCCGGTCGGTCAACGAGGCCGGATGGGTGCTCGGCGGGGGTTACCACCTCGACGCGCAGGGCGCGTACCACCACCGGGTGCTCGTCTGGAGGCCGGACCGGAGCGTCCTCGAGCTGCCGCCGCTGCCCGACGACGCCATCTTCGTCGCCGAGCACATCGACGAGCAGGGTCGCGTGACCGGCCACCGCCTGACCCCCGCGTGGGACGACGACGCGCTCGTCACGTGGTCGCCGACCGCGGGGTACACGTTCGTGCCGTCCCCCGGCGGCGACCTCCAGGTCATCTCCGCCGACGACCGCGGCGGCGCGGTCGGCACGATCATCGACCCGACGTCGGGCTCCGCACTGCCGTTCCTCTACCGCCCGGACACCGGCTTCCGCCGCCTGGCGACCGCCGACGGGACGCTGCTACGCGGCGTGCCCTACCGGATGAGCGAGGCCGGGCAGGTGCTCCTGATGACCGAGCAGCGCCCCTACCTGTGGACCCCGACGTGCCCGGGCGCCTGACGCCGCGGGGCGGTCGCCTGCTCGAGCGCGCGTCGGGCCGGTGTCGCGGGCCGGGCCGACGCCGCCGACCCGCCGCCGTCGCGCTCGTCGCGCTCGCCGTCGTGACCGGCCTGGCCGTCGGCGGCGCACCGGTGACACCCGCCCGTGCGGACGCGGCACCGGCGACGGGCTGGACCGGAACCGCCTGCGGGGCGCTGACCCGCGTGCCCGTCCCGTTCGCGCTCGACCTCGGCGACGACGGGCTCGTCGTCGGCTACGACACCCGGCTCCGCACGATGTCGTGGCAGGCGACCACGGGCACCACCCGCTGGTACGGCGGCATCGAGGGCGGGCTGCGGTCCGAGCTGACCGCCGTCTCGCCCGCAGGCCGCGTCGCGGGCACCGCCGCGATCCAGGGCCGGCAGTACGAGATCGCGAAGGCCGTGCGGGTCGACGGCCCCCTGCCCCTGGTACCTGTCGACCGGTCACCCGACCGCTACGACACCGTCCGCGCCGTGAACGACGCGAACACCGTCGTGGGCGCGAGCGACCCCGTCGCCTCCCCCGGCCGCACCGAGGCCTTCGTCTGGACCGACCACCGGCGTGTGCTCCCCCCTCCGCCAGGCGCGTGGAGCTCGACCGAGGCCGTCGCGATCAACGCGTCCGGCTGGGTCCTCGGGTCCGGCACCGGGACCGACGCGACCGGCGCGTTCCGACGGCAGGTGCTGCTCTGGTCGCCGACCGGCGCGGTCACCGCGCTGCCGCCGCTCGGCGACGGCAGCCAGGTGGTCCCCGTCGCGCTCGCCGACGACGGTCGGGTCGTCGGCTACCGCGTCCGCACGACCGGACGGGGCGACGCCGTCGTCACGTGGACCGCCGCCGGCGGGTACGACGTGGTGCCCGCGCCCACGCCGAACGGGTCACCGGTCGACCTGCAGGTCACCGACGCCGACGCGGATGGGACGATCGTCGGGGCGATCCGCGACGAGCGCGCCACCCCGCCGCTGCGCCCCTTCCTCTACGAGGCCGGCACTGGCTTCCACCTCATGGTCGACCCGGCCGGCGCGCCGCTCCCGACGGTTCCGCAGGCGATCAACAGCGGCCACGAGGCGCTCGTGCGCGTGGGAGCCCACCCCCACCTCTGGACGCCGTGCCGC
Source organism: Cellulomonas sp. H30R-01 (assembly GCF_010119915.1). Lineage (NCBI taxonomy): Bacteria > Bacillati > Actinomycetota > Actinomycetes > Micrococcales > Cellulomonadaceae > Cellulomonas > Cellulomonas sp. H30R-01. The sequence goes on from NZ_CP048210.1 coordinate 2,852,134, forward strand.
TGACCACCCCGCCGGCGGCGAGGACACCGCGCCCGAGACGCTCAGTCCCACCAGAAATACCAGGACCTGGACCCGACCTGGTCCCCCGCGAGGTCGGTCAGCGAGCCGACGCCCTGGTAGACGACGTCGTAGCAGTACTCGTAGTGCTCACGCGCCACCGCGAGCGCCTCCGTCGTGCTCGCGGGCGGACGCTCCACCCACAGCTCCAGCACCTGCTCGCCGTCGAGCGTCACGAGCTCGGCACCGAAGCGCTCGTACCAGTCGCGCAGGACGACCGCGTGGTCCACGGGCTCCATGTCGTAGTTCACGCCGCCGTCCCACCCGAGGAGGACGGGCACCTGCCACCCGTGCGCCGCCGGGACCAGCGCCACGAGGCCGTCGGCCTTCGCCACGGTGAACGTCGCCGGATGGCTGGCCAGCGCGGCCGGCTCGACCATCGCCAGCGCGTCGTCGTCGTCCTCGTCGTCGAACGCGTCGTCACCGCCGAGGTGCGCGTACCGCTCCGTCCGTCGCGCCCGCAGCGCGCGTAGGTCGTCGAGCGTCATGCGCTCCGCGCGTGCGAGCTCAGCCGCAGGGTCGTGGTCGTCGCGCGCCGCGCCCGGCAGCACGGCACAGAGGTCCCCGACGTCGGGACCGAGCAGCACCGGCCACAGACCCGTGCGGGGATGCTCCGCACGCAGCTGCCGCCACCAGGCGGGAAGGTCGGCGGCCGCGGCGCGGAACGCCAGGACGTCGCCGGTGCTCGTCGTGCCGATCACCTCGGTGGGAGGCGACTCTCCGAGGACCGCGACGCGCTCGGGCCGGCCGAAGCGGGTCGGATCAGGGGTGCCGCGACGCTTTCTCCACCAGGCCACGACGTCATCGCACCACGCGGCACCGACAACCCTCGGCGGGTGAATCGTCGCAGCGCCCCTTCTGGAGCACCGCCCGCCGGCCCTAACGTGACAAACCGGACACCGCGACCCGCGCGGTGCCCGTCGTCCATCAGGGGGACTCCATGGCTCGTGCACGCCTCACACTCACCGCCGCCGCGCTCGCGGGCGCCGCGCTGCTCGTCTCGGCCGGTCCCGCCGGGGCGTGCCCACGCGACCCGCGCGACGACCCGGCGACATGGGAGTACGAAGGCGTCTACGACTGCACGAAGGCGACCGTCGGCCACGGCGTGCGCACCTGGACCAAGCCGTCCCCGGTGGCGTTCGTCGTCATCAAGACCGGCAAGACGTACTTCGTCAGCGAGCTCGGCGACGCCAACGAGGGCGACCGCACCTACACGTTCGACAAGCCCATCCGCTTCGTCATCACCTGCAACTTCACCGACGCGTAGGGCGAGGTCAGGCCCTCTTCTCCCCACGGCGGGAGAACTCGGCCCCGACCGCCGACTCGAGGTCATCGCGGACGTGCCGCGCCGCCCAGCGTGAGGACGACGTCCACGACGTCGCGACGGTGCGGCCGGGCGGGAGGGGCACGGTGATGTCCTGCGGCGTGCTCACGGGCCGGGACGAGTCGGTCCACACCGCTCCAGTGCGGAGCCTCGCGGGCCGATGACACGTGACGTGGACTGGGACGAGATCGGCAGACTGACCCGCAGCGGTGACTGGGATGCGGTGCGCGCAGCCGCCGACGAGTGCTGGGTGGCTCGTGACATGGACGAGACGGCGCTTCAGCACGCCCTGGCTGGGACCCTGCTCGAGGCAGTCGCGCGAGCAGCAGCCGAGGGGGACGTCGTCGCCCTGTACTTCGAGGTGGATGACGGCCGGACGGGGGTGTTCCTCGCCCACAGCTTCCTGCCCGACGACGACTGGCCGGCAGACTTCACGCACTGGGTCGACGGACCCGCAGTGCCGGAAGACGACGACGACCGCGATGCGATCGGCTGCGTGACCTTTGCTGCGCTCGGCCGAGCCATCGCGAGTCTCCCGTCGCCGATCGAGCTCCCGATCGGCATGGGCCTGCACGACGGCGAGGTCCTCTACGCACCGTTGCCACAGGGCGTCATGGCGCCCGAGGACGTCCCGATGACCCGGGTGCCCGACGAGCCCTCGGGCTGGTACCGACTGCAGCCGGCCCGGACGGACCTGATGAAGCACGCCCGGGTCGCGAGCACCGATGAACGCGCGCGTGCGTTCCAGAAGCGCCTCGGTTTGTGGGCGAGCTATCACCGACCCGAGCCCTTGCCCCTCCCGCAAGGCGACCCGTTCGTCTTCCGCCTGGTGCGCGGGTCTCTCGACGACGTCGTGATCACCGACTCGCTCGGCTGCCTCTACTCGGACCGCCTCGTCGCCGCCCTGCGAGGGCTCGCGGGACCGAACGACCGGATCTTCTCTCAGGCGGTGCTGGTCGAGAGCGCCGACGGATCCGAGCAGCACATCTACCACGCGTGCCGGGCGAAGCATCTCGTCCGCTCCGTAGCTACCGGGGGGCGAACCGTGCTGCGGAGCAGCGACCTCGCGGGGGCACGGGTCGTGGACGAGCTCACGCAGTACTACCGCCCCCAGGGTCTCGCGATGGTCTCCGACGACGTGCTGGGCGCTCTGTCGCGGGCCGGCGTCCTCGTCGGGCTCGCGGCCGTTCCGGTCACCACCGTCGACGAAGACGAGCATCTCTCGTAGATCGTCGAACGACGAGGCACGCGGGCGTGCGCAGCAGGACGACGGGCAGCCATGCCGTGCGCACGACGGCCACCCGTCCACGCACCGATGAAGCGCCCACATGACGGCTGCGTGGACGACGGTGCCGTAGCCTCGACCTGGCGCGACAGGGGTGTCGGAACCGGACGAACGACACCGACGTCGTCCCGAGGGTTCTCCGGGTACACCCCCATCCACCGGGCCTCTAGCTCAACTGGCAGAGCAGCGGACTTTTAATCCGCGGGTTGTGGGTTCGATCCCCACGGGGCCCACCACCGACGTGCGCGGCACCGCCGCGTGTCGTCACGGGGTCGACCCGCTCGGGACCACGGCGGCCTCGAGCCGATCGACGACTGCGGTGATCGTGCTGCGGGTGGGTGCGCTGGCCTCCCGGGCCCGTGCTGCGCGCAGATCGGGCAGCGCGGCCGTCGCCCCCTGCTCGTCGAGCCACTTGGCCGCGCTGGCGCGGATCGCCCCCCGACCGTGGCTCAGCGCTCCGGTCGCCACGGCGAGCGGGTCGCCGTGCGTCTCGACGACGCGTCGGGCGGCGGCCCGCGGGCGGGCGGGACCGGAGATCGACAGGTCGACGACGCGCGGCAGGTACCGGGACGGCATGACGGGCATCTGCGCGAGGACGCCCAGCGCCTTCACGAGCCACTCGTCCTCCACCGGTGCCTCGGGCACGGCGAGGCCGAGGCAGTCGTCCAGGCGTTCGGGGTGCTCGACGAAGAACGGCCACGCGACGGTCGGGAGCAGGTAGTCGCCGAGCAGGTAGTCCCGGGCGACGAGGGACGCCGGCCGCCTGACACCCAACCTGGACACCGCGTCGGCGAACAGTCGGAGGTCGATCCCTCGGTAGTCGAAGTTCCACAGGAGGAGGTTCGGCTCGTCGTCCTCCTGGTCCAGCCGGAGTCGCTGGAGCGGGCTCAGCATCGGCCCGACCTCGTCGGCGAAACGGATGTGGGTGAGCTCCCGGATCAGCGCAGGAACACGGCCCTCGCGGCCCTCGATCGCGCGGGTCGCCCCGGCGCAGTCCTCCAGCGTCACCGTCTCGTACTGGGCGACGACCCGCATCGTCTGGAGGAACCACCCGTCTGCGTGCGGGTCCTGCCCGTGACTCTCGAACTGACGACGAGCGGCGTAGAGATGCCTCCGCTGCATCGCGATCCATCGCGTGACGATGTCGTACAGCCGCTCCGCGAAGCCCTGCGGGGCGGGGGCGTCGGTCCAGGGGTGGAGCGGAGGGACCGCGACCCGGGGGTCCGGCGTGTGCCGGCGGACGTCGATCTCTCCCACGGCTGCACGCCAGCCGTGCGCGGCGTACGGATCGGCGCCACGCAGCGCCTCCACCAGCATCGAGCGCGCGACCACGTCCCCCCGCCCGACGAGGAACGTGACGGCGTCGTCCCCGACGCCGTCACGACCGCTCATCGCCCGTTCGAGGTCGGGGCGCGCGTCCTCGAGGTCGAGCGGCACGCGGCTGTACCCCTCCGCCCGGACCTCCGGCGACGGGTCGAGGATCATCGACCGCCAGGTCAGGTGGCGCACGTTGTTCACCCGGTCTGCATCGGCGTCGGACCCGTCGGTGTTGAGCCCGCACCCTGCGCGGAGAAGGCGGCATCCCCGCCCGCTCGGCCGACGACGCGTGCGTCGACCGCTCACCACCTGGCGCGCGGCCGGGTGGTGAGCGGCGCGCGAGCGTCAGGCGACGCGCTCGACGGGGGCCTGGAGCTCGGTGACCCAGTCCGGCCCCGGCTCGTGACCCTCGGCCTCGAGGTACACCTCGCGCGTCGGTCCGACGACGCGGTAGCCGTCGGCAGTGAGCTGCTCGAACAGCGCCATCCACGACTCACCGATGCCGCTCATGTCGCCGTGGTGGAGCGTGGTCGCGGCGAGCGGCACGGAGGGCAGGGCGACGACGTCGTAGCCGTCGCCGGGCTGCGGGTCGGGGCCGGTCGGGTAGGAGACGGTGACGCCGAGGGTGTCGTCGTCGTGCGGCTCGTACCAGAAGGTCGACGGCTCGAGGATCGGTCGGCCGGCGGCCTCGAGGGCGGTGTCGAGCCGCTCGATGAGCGGTCCGACGACGGGGCTGACGTGCTCGGGACCCATCCCCGGCGCGACACCCGCGAGCGCGTAGACGGTGAGGGACGGCAGGGCGCGGTAGTCGACTGCGAGGGTCATCGCGGCATCTCCTTCGAGCTGGGAGAGCTTGCGCCGGATCCGGTCGGCGCGGGCGGCCTCGGCCGCGAGCTCCGACTCGATCTCCCGCAGCCGCTCGCGCAGCACCTCGGCGAAGGCCGCGTGCTCGTCGTCGGCGGTGAGGACCGTCGCGATGCGGTCCAGGCCGACGCCGAGGTCGCGGAGCTCGACGAGGCGCAGCAGGTGCGGGACCTGCGCGGGTGCGTAGCGGCGGTACCCGGTGCGGTCGTCGACGTGGACGGGCCGCAGCAGGCCGATCGCGTCGTAGTGACGCAGCATGCGCACGCTGACCCGACCGATGCCGGCGAACTCTCCGATGGTGTACATGGCGTCGACCACGCTGGAGCCTGACACGGCGTGAGGGTCAAGCACCATGCTCGACGGGGACGCGGCAGCCCGCCGCGGACGTCCCCGGGAACGGCCCCGACAACGGCCGTGGGCCGCGCGACCGGGGAGGTCACGCGGCCCACGACGTCAGGCGGAGGTCCGTCAGAACGGCATCTCCGTGGTGATCTGCTCCGGTGCCGGGGCGGTGACGGGCGTGCCCGCGCCGAAGTTCGTGAACGTCATGGTCGTCGTCATGCCGATCAGCTCGTACGACACCTTGCGCACCAGGTCGTCCGCGCCGACCCAGTAGGTGTACGTGAGGGTCGGGGGCAGCGCGGCGACGGACTCGGCCTCCGCGAGCTTGGCGGCGGCCTCGCCGGTCATCTTCGTGGTGTCGACGACGACGGTGTACGGCTGGACGGTGACGCCGTCGATGGTCTCCTCGGGGCCGGCGGGCTCGACGCTCGTGATCGCCGTCTCCATGCCGGACAGGCCGGTGTCGAACTGCTCGGTCATGCCGCCGAAGTCGGCCGCCAGCGGGTTCGACGCGTCGTTCGGGTCGATCTGGAAGAACTGCTCGCCGAGCATCGCGATCTTGAGGTACGCCATGCCGCCGACGAAGCGGATCTCCATGTCACCGACCTCGGGCATGGTCATGCGCATCGCCATGTTCTGGGCGCCGTCGACGACCTGCAGGCTCGCGGTCCCCTGGAACGTGGCGGCGCCGGTCATGTCGAGCGTCATGTCGTACGACGTCTGCGCCTTGAGCGCACCGTCGAGGCGGGAGACGAGGTTGGTCGCCGAGAGCACCTCGACGGTCGGCGTCGGCGTCGCGGACGCGGTCTTCGTGGGGACGGGTGCGGGCGACTCGTCGGCGGTGGCGCTGCCACCGCCGCACGCGGCGAGCGTGGCGGCGAGGACGACCGAGACGGGCAGGGCGAGGATGCTGCGGGACTGCACGGGGACTCCAGACGACATGCCGCACGGGTGGGCGGTCGCCCGAGGCGCGCCGGGCGGGCGGCAGACGCGCGGCGCCGACATCCTGGCAGGCCGCGGCTCACGCTGGCGTCCGCTTTCCCGGCGACCTGCGGCGGCGCACGGAGCACCGCCCGATCGGACGAGCGCGCCGCGCCGCCGGAGCCCGCGACGACGTCACGCCTCAGCCCATCAGCGCGCGGACCGTGCGGCCCACCACGGACCCCTCCTGGGGGACGCCGGGGTCGCGAGCGAGCAGGACGGCGACGGCGCGGTCCGCGCCGCGGTCGGCGAGGAGCTTCGCCTGGAAGCCGACACCCCACCCCTGCGACATGACGCGCGGGCCGCCGACGAGCACCCCGAGCCCGACGCCGTGGTCGTACCGGTCTTCGAGCATCGCGGCGGCGGACGCCGGGTCGAGCAGCACGGACCCCGCACCCCGCCAGGCGCGCAGCAGGTCGGCCAGCAGGACGCCGACGTCGGCGGGCGACGCCCACAGCCCGGAGGCCGACGGGCCGGCGTAGTGGACGCGCACCCCGTCGACGCGCGTGCCGTCGCGGTGGTGACCCGCGCAGGCGGTGCCGACGACGCGGGCGAGCGTCGAGGAGCGCGCACCGGGCGCCGACCGCTCGCCCGCCCAGGCGGTCGTCGCCGTCAGGCCGAGCGGTGCGACGACCTCACGGTGCACGACGTCGGCGAAGGGCTGGGCGCTGACGGTCTCGACGACGCGCTCGACCAGGCAGAAGCCGGCGTCGGAGTACGAGAAGGCGCGGCCAGGCGGCTCGGTCACGCGGACGGGACCGTCGTGGTGCGGCGTCCGGCCCGCGACGACGTCGGCGGTCGCCGGGGCCTCACCCGGGCCGGGGGTGAACGCGTCGGGTGGGTCGACGACGCCGCCGTGGTGGGACAGGAGCTGCCGGACCGACGGTCCGGGGCCGGCCGGGACGACCTCCACGTCGAGCACGTCCCGCACGTCGGCGTCAAGGTCGAGGACCCCATCGCGCGCAAGGCGCAGGGCGACGACGGCGGTGACCGTCTTGGCCGTCGAGCAGAGGTGGAACGCCGTCGAGGGGTCGGCCGCCCGACCGGTCGACGTGTCCGCGAGGCCCTCGACGTTCACCGAGTCCGGCGTCCTGCCGTGCACGACCACCGTCGCGAGGGCAGGTCGGGCGAGCCTGCGCGCCGGGTGGCCGGGAGGGACGCCGTTGCTGGTCAGGCGGGGTGTCATCTGCGCAGCGAACCACCACGCACCGGTGCCCGCACGGGTCTTCGGTCCGGTCGGAGACCCGGGCGGTCGCTCAGTCCTGCTTCGCCGCGCCCCAGCCGTGCCAGTGGTCGATCTCGACGAGCACGCTCACGCGCGCGCGGTCGCGCACGGGGTACGGGTTGCCGCCGTAGTGGACCGACAGGCGGTCGATGTCGGTGAGGTCGGTGTCGTCGCGGATCTCCACGACGCGGCCCTGGACGCTCACGTGGGTGTACCAGTTGGCCTCGTCGATCGCGGTGAGCGAGACCTGCGGGTTGGCGCGGAGGTGCTTGAGGCGCGCGCGGGACGCGTCGAGGTTGAGCAGGATGCGCCCGTCGTCCTCGACGAGGTACCAGGTCGCGACGGTCACCGGGTGGCCGTCGGGGTGGATGGTGCCCATCACCGCGGGGTTGGGCTTCGCGAGGAGCGCGGCGACGTCGGCGGGCAGCGGGGGCTTGGGCACGAGGAGTCCTCTCGTCGGGGGGGTCGGCCATCTCGGGATGTCGACCGCGTCGTGGTGTCGGCCACAGTGTCGTCGCGTCGTCGCAGGAGAGCACGCTCGGCGGCCGGACGTCCCGTCCCGCGGACGTAGGCTGGTGAGCATCCCCGGTCGCACCGCGTGCTCGTCGCGGGCCGGGTCCCCGGAGAGGTCCCCTGCGTGACTCGCGTCCCCGCGCCCGCCCCGGCGCGCTCCGACGCACCCTCCTCCTCCCCCAGCCGACGCGCGTACGCCGTGTACGCGGCGGCCGTCGTCGCGTACTTCGTCGCGATCGTGCACCGCACCGCGATGGGCGTGGCCGGTGTCGAGGCGGTCGACCGGTTCGCGCTGTCCGCCACGGCGCTGTCGTCGTTCGTCGTCGCACAGCTGCTGCTCTACACGCTCATGCAGATCCCGGCGGGCCGGCTGCTCGACCGGTTCGGACCGCGCGCGGTCATCACGGCCGGCTCGCTGGTCATGGCGGCGGGGCAGCTGCTGCTCGCCGTCGCGGACACCGTGCCCGTCGCGCTGCTGGCGCGCGTGCTGCTGGGTGCGGGCGACGCGGGCATCTTCATCAGCGCGGTCCGACTGATCGCCGAGTGGTTCCCGCCCCGCAAGGCACCGGTGATGGTGCAGGTCACGGGCCTCGTCGGGCAGTCGGGCAACCTGGCGTCGGCGATCCCCGTCGCCTGGCTGCTGCACCACCACGGCTGGACGACGACGTTCGGGACGCTGGCCGCGGTCGGCGTCGTCGCCGCGGGCGTCGCGTTCGGCGGCATCCGCAGCGCGCAGCCGCGCGACCCGCTCAGCCACGAACGCCTGGCACCCGCCCTGCGCGCGGCCCTCCAGCCGCCCGGCACCCGGCTCGGCTTCTGGAGCCACTTCGCGACCCCGTTCAGCGCGAACGTCGTGGCGCTGCTGTGGGGCGTGCCGTTCTTCGTCACGGCCCAGGGACGCACGGCCGCGGAGGCGAGCCTGCTGCTCACCGCGCTCACGCTGACGGCCATGGTCACGGGCCCGGTCGTCGGGCGGTTCACCGCCCGCCACCCGCTGCGGCGGTCGTGGTCGGTGCTCGCGAGCTGTGCCGTCACGCTGGTCGCGTGGGTGTGGCTGCTGGTCCCGTCGACGCCCCGCCCCCTGTGGCAGCTGGTCGTGTTCGTCGTCCTCGTCGGCGCGGGCGGGCCCGTGTCGCTGGTCGGCATGGACTTCGCACGGACGTTCTCCCCGCCGACGTCGCTCGGCACCGCGAGCGGGTTCGTCAACACGGGCGGGTTCACGTCGACCATCGCGGGCCTGCTGGGCGTCGGCGTGGTGCTCCAGCTGGTCGAGCCACACGCCGCGGGCACCTACTCGCTCGACGCGTACCGCATCGCGTTCACCGTGCTGCTGGTGCCGTGGGTCGTGGGCGTGGTCGGCGTGCTGTCGAGCCGGCGCCGCACGCGCGCGCTCATGGCCGAGGCGGGCGTCGTCGTCCCGCCGCTGCGCGAGGCGCTACGCCGGGTCCGCGGCCGCTGACGGCGCCGGTTCCGGCGTCACTCCCGGCGTCGGCTCCCGCTGCGGCCCCCGCACCACCGTCCGGTCCCCCGACAACCACCGCAGCCAGCGCGTCGACGGGTCCGGCTCGAGGACGAGCGCCCGGACCAGCAGCGTGAGCGGGATGCACAGCACCGCCCCGACAGGCCCGATGACGAACGACCAGAACGCGACCGACACGAAGCTCAGGGTGAGCGACAGGTCCACGGCGTCGCTCACGAACTTCGGCTGCACGAGGACCTGCAGCACCACGTTGACCACGCAGTAGACCGCGACCACGCCGAGCATGAGCGGCCACCCGCCGACGACGAGCGCGAGCACCGCGGGCGGGATCAGCCCGAGCACGAACCCCACGTTCGGCACGAAGTTCGTGACGAACGCGAGGATCGCCCACACGACCGGCGCGGGGATGCCGAGCATCGCGAGCGCGATCCCGTCGAGCACCGCCACGATCGCGCCGAACGTCGCGTTGACGACGTAGTAGCGCCGCACGCCCGACGTGAACCGCGCGATGCGCCCGAGCGCCGGCCCGCGCTCGTCGCCGAACAGCCGCCCCGCGCTGCCGTACCGGGCACCGTCGGCCGCCATGAACAGCACGTACGCGAAGACCACGAAGAGCGCGCCGAGCACCGACACCGCGGAGGACCCCAGCGACGTGACCATGCCGACCAGCCGGGCCGGGTCGAGCGCCGTCGACGCCGCGTCCGCGGCGGTCCCCTCGAGCCCGAGGCCGGCGAGCCGCTCGGACGCATCGTCGACCACCGAGCCGAGCTCGTCGGTGTAGTCCCCGACCATGACGGCGAACCGCGCGACCGCGAACGCGACGAGCCCCGCGATCGTGAGGATCACGAGCCACCCGACGACCACGACGACCGTCGTCGCCGCCCACGAGGGCCAGCCGCGCCGCTCGAGCGGGAACCGCAGCGGATGCACGATGACGACGATCACCGCGCCGAGCGCGAGCGGTCCCAGCAGGTCGCGGGCGGCCCAGATCCCGGCCAGCAGGACGACGACCGCGGCGAGCACGACGAGCGTGCGCTGCGCGTGCCCGGCGGCCCCTGCGTGCGCGTCGTGCGTGCGCACCGGCACGCGCGTCCCCGTCCCGTCGTCCACCCGGACCTCCGTCGCCACGACGACCACCACCGGCACGCTCACCCTGGCGTGCCGCGGGGGCGCCGTCCAGCCACACGCCGCACGGCGGACAGGGCGTCGCGCCGACTCGGACGCGCGGCGCTGGGCGTGTCGTACCCCGTCGCTCACGTGGACGAACCACCCACGACGGAAGGAACGGTCATGGCGGCACCGGTCACGCTCCGCGGCATCTCCACGCTCTCCCTGTGGGCCGACGACGTCACGGCGGCCGGCGCCTGGTACGCCGACCTGCTGGGCGTCGAGCCGTACTACGCGCGCCCCGAGCCGCCCGCAGCGCCGAGCTACCTCGAGTTCCGGCTGGGCGACCACGGGACCGAGCTCGGCATCATCGACCGCCGCTTCGCCCTCCCGGGCCTGCGCACCGGCGAGCCGGGCGGGATCGTCGCGTACTGGGCGGTCGACGACGTGCAGAAGGCGCTCGACACCTTCCTGGCGGCCGGGGCGACGCCGTTGCAGCCGATCACGGAGTTCGGGCCCGGATTCGTGACCGCGGCGGTCGTCGACCCCTTCGGCAACGTGGTCGGGCTCATGTACAACCAGCACTACCTGGACCAGGCCGCAGGCGACGCCTGACCCCGTCCCCGCCGCACGACCTCGGCACCCCGTCCTCGCACGGCGAACACCCGCCGAGCGGTCGCGCGGACGGCTGCGTGGCAGGATCGAGCGCATGACGACGGACCAGACGGTGGCGGACCAGCCCCGCCCGACCGCTCCGGACGCGCCCGCAGCCGAGTCCGCGACGCCCGCCCCGGAGCCCACGCCCGCCCCCGTGCCGGCGGTCGCGACGACGCCCGACGTGACGAAGAACGCCGGCGACACCGAGCTGTGGGTCGAGCGCACCGGCAAGCGGCAGTACACGGGGCGCTCGTCCCGCGGCGCCGAGGTGCTCATCGGCTCGGTCGGCGACGAGGGCCGGTTCACGCCCGGCGAGCTGCTCAAGATCGCGCTCGCCGCGTGCAGCGGCCTGTCGTCCGACGCGGCGCTCGCGCACCGGCTCGGCGACGACGTCGACGTGACCATCAAGGTCAGCGGCATGGCCCACGACACCGAGGACCGCTACCCGGCGCTCGCCGAGGAGCTCGTCGTCGACCTGTCGAGCCTCGACCCGGCCGCGCGCGAGCGCCTGCTCACGGTCGTGCACCGCGCGGTCGACCAGCACTGCACCGTCGGCCGCACCCTGGAGCACGGGGCCGCCGTGACCCTGACGGTGACCGGGGAGCGCTGACCGGATGCCACGCCTCGTCGAGGCCGCCCTCGCCAAGGCGGTGACGATCCCGTCGTCCACGATCCACGCGCACGTCGACCAGCTGCGACGCCGCAACCCGGAGGCGACGCCCGAGGAGCTCGTCCGGCTCCTCGAGAAGGAGTACCTGGTCGTCGTGGCCGCCGCGGGCGGCGCCGTCGGTGCAGCGGCCGCGGCCCCCGCGGTCGGTACGGGCATCGCGCTGACGCTGACGGCCAGCGACGTCGCGACGTTCTTCGGTGCGTCCGCGGCGTTCGCGCTGGCCGTGGCGAGCGTGCACGGCATCGACGTCGAGGACGTCGAGCGGCGACGTGCCCTGCTCCTGACGACGGTCCTCGGCGAGTCCGGCGCGAAGGCGGTCGGCGACGCGGCGGAGTTCTCGTCGGCGAACGCGGCTCGCGTGCTGCTCACGCGCATGCCCATGGCGACCGTGCGCAAGGTCAACTCGACGCTGACCCGCAAGATGGTCCGCACGCAGCTCACACGCCACACGGGCCTCGCGCTCGGGCGGCTCGTGCCCTACGGGATCGGCGCGGTCGTCGGTGTGACCGGCGCGCGCGCGCTCGGCCGGACCGTCATCCAGGGCGCTCGTGCCGCGTTCGGTCCGCCGCCCGCGCAGTTCCCGGAGACGATCGTCGTCGCCGCGGGCGAGGTGCCGAAGCTGATCGTCGCCGACCGCAAGGACGGTGCACCGCAGGTGCCCTCGCTCACCGCGGTCCCCGAGCAGCGGGGGCGGCGCCTGCGCGCGCTGACCGGCCGCCGCACCCCGAAGGTCCCCGAGCAGAGCCCGGCACCCGACGAGTCCTGAGCGCGACGCACCCTCCCGAGGACGCAGACGCCCCGCCCCGGCACAGGTCCGTGCCGGGGCGGGGCTGTCCGTCGCGTCTCCGCGACGAGGGTCACCAGCGGCCGTGCACGTGCTCCCGGACGCGCTCGTCGTAGATCGCGCGCAGCCGCTCCGACGTCTCGTCGCCCAGCGGGGCGAGGTCGGCGGCGGCCGCGTTGGCCCGCGCCTGGTCGGGCGTGCGCGCCCCCGGAATGACGACGGAGACACCCGGCTGCTCGACGATCCACCGCAGCGCGAGCTGCGCGGTCGTGGCCCCGTCGGGCGTGAGCGCGGCGACCTCGCGGGCCGCGGCGACGCCGACGTCGTAGGGCACGCCCGAGAACGTCTCGCCGACGTCGAACGCCTCGCCGTTCCGGTTGAAGCTCCGGTGGTCGTCGGCCGCGAACGTCGTGTGCTCGTCGTACTTGCCGGACAGCAGGCCGGACGCGAGGGGCACACGCGCGATGATCCCGACACCGGCCTCGGCCGCGGCGGGGAGCACCTCGTCGAGCGGCTTGCGCCGGAAGATGTTGAGGATGATCTGGATCGACGCGACGTTCGGCCGCGCGATCGCGGTGAGGGCCTCGTCGACGGTCTCGACGGACACGCCGTACGCGGCGACGCGGCCCTCGTCGACGAGCGTGTCGAGCGCGTCGTAGGTCGACTCGCGCGACAGCACCGCGGTGGGCGGGCAGTGCAGCTGGACGAGGTCGAGCGTGTCGACGCCGAGGTTGCTGCGCGAGCGGTCGGTCCAGCCGCGGAACGCGTCGAGCGTGTACGCGTCGGCGACGTGCGGGTCGGCGCGGCGGCCCATCTTGGTCGCGACCGTCAGCCCGGACGCGGCGCCCCCGCGGGCGGCGAGGAAGCGGCCGACCAGCCGCTCGGAGCGCCCGTCGCCGTAGACGTCCGCCGTGTCGAGGAAGGTCACCCCCGCGTCGACGGCCGCGTCGAGGATCTGCAGCGCGGTGTCGTCGCCGACGTCGCCCCAGTCCCCTCCCAGCTGCCAGCAGCCGAGGCCGACGACCCCGACGTGCCGTCCCGTGCGTCCCAGAACCCGCTTCTCCATGCGTCCGACGCTACCTCGGCCTCGACGCTTCCTCGCGCGTGGTCCGCCCCACCGGCGGGGTGCGACGAGCCGACGCACGGCGGTGGCCGCAGGATGGTACCGACGGGTCCGCCGACTCGCGGCGGCCCGCGGAGGGAGTCCCGATGACCACGACGACGCGGGTCCTGCCGCTGCCGGCGCCGCGCGCCTGGGACCTGGTCGCGGACGCGCGGAACCACGCCCGGTGGGTGCCGCTGACGCGTGTGAACGTCGCGGGCGGCCACGTGGTCGCCGTGACCGGGCCGCGTGCGCGCCGCGGCGGCGGCGGGCTCGTCGACCGCATGCGGATCGACCGCTTCGACCCGCCGCACGACGACCGGCCGGGGGTCGCGGAGTTCACGAAGGTCGGCCGCGTGCTGCGCGGGACCGCGCGGATCGAGGTCCAGGCGGCGGGCCCGGACGCCGCCCGGGTGTCGTGGACCGAGTCGGTGCACCTCGCAGGCCCGCTGCCCGCCGGGCTGACGCGTGCGGCCTCGGCGCCGTTCCTCACGCTCATGGTGCGGCGCGCGCTGCGGCTGGCCGCGCACGAGGCCGCGCAGGAGGACGCGCACCACCTGTAGGGCCCGACCCGGCCGTGTGCGGCCTGATGCAACGGATCGCCGTCGCACGCGCGCATCACGCAACGGATCCACCTCCGACGCGCAATCGGCGGTGACGAGGTGCGCGCGACGCTCCCCCTAGGCTCGACGTGACTGCCGTCCGTTCCCGCCGTCCCCACGAGGAGCACGATGACGACGACCGCCCCCGGCGCCACGCGCCGCCACTACCTGATGTGCGAGCCGCGCTTCTACACCGTCTCGTACGAGATCAACCCCTGGATGGACAAGACGCGGTACACCGACGTCGACCTGGCCGTCCGGCAGTGGCGCACGCTGCGCGACACCTACCTCGACCTGGGCCACCGGGTCGACGTGATCGAGCCGATCGACGGCCTGCCCGACATGGTCTACGCCGCGAACGGCGCGACCGTCGTCGACGGCGTCGTGTACTCCGCCCGGTTCCGCTACCCGGAGCGCGGCCCCGAGGGCCCGGCCTACCAGAAGTGGTTCGCGGACCGCGGCTTCGTCACGCACACCGCCGCGCAGGTCAACGAGGGCGAGGGCGACCTGCTCGTCGTCGGGAACATGGTCCTCGCGGGCACCGGCTTCCGCACGGACCGCGCCGCGCACGCCGAGGCGCAGGAGCTGTTCGGCCGCCCGGTCGTGTCGCTCGAGCTCGTCGACCCGCACTACTACCACCTCGACACCGCGCTCGCGGTCCTGTCCAGCGACCCCGCCGACCCGCAGATCGCGTACTACCCGCCGGCGTTCTCCGCGGGCTCGCGGGCGGTGCTCCAGCAGCTCTTCCCGGACGCCGTGGTCGCGACCGAGCAGGACGCCGTCGCGCTGGGACTCAACGCCGTCTCCGACGGCCAGAACGTCGTCGTCGCGCCCGCCGCGACCGACCTCGCCGCCGCGCTGCGCGAGCGCGGGTACACCCCGATCCCGGTCGAGACCACGGAGCTGCTCAAGGGCGGCGGCGGCGCGAAGTGCTGCACGCTCGAGATCCGTCCGGCCGGGGCCCCGACGGGAGACTGACGATGACCGCGCTGCAGGACGCCCGGACGTCGACGCTCGCGCGGAACTACGACCCGCTGCCCGTGACCCTCGTCTCCGGCGAGGGCTCGTGGGTGACGGACACCGACGGACGCCGCTACCTGGACCTGCTGTCGGCGTACTCCGCGCTCAACTTCGGGCACCGGCACCCCGCGCTCGTCGCCGCGGCGCACGCGCAGCTCGACCGCCTCACGCTCACGTCGCGGGCCTTCGACCACGACCTGCTCCACCCGTTCGCGGACCGGCTCGCGTCGCTCGTCGGGCCGCTCGTCGCCGGCACGCCGATGGTCCTGCCGATGAACACCGGCGCCGAGGCCGTCGAGACGGCGATCAAGGCGGCGCGGAAGTGGGGCTACGACGTCAAGGGCGTGCCCGACGGGCGCGCGCGCATCGTCGTGGTCGACGGCAACTTCCACGGCCGTACGACGACGATCGTGTCGTTCTCGGCGGACCCCGACGCGCACGACGGGTTCGGGCCCTACACCCCGGGCTTCGTCCGCGTCCCGTACGGCGACGCGGCGGCCCTGCAGGCGGCGCTCGACGAGGACACGGTCGCCGTCCTGCTCGAGCCCGTGCAGGGCGAGCAGGGCGTCGTGATCCCGCCCGCGGACTACCTGCCGGCGGTGCGGGCCGCGTGCACGGCGGCCGACGTGCTGCTCGTGGTCGACGAGATCCAGAGCGGCCTCGGACGCACCGGCAGCACGCTCGCGAGCGAGCTGTGGGGCGTGCGACCGGACCTCGTCACGCTCGGCAAGGCGCTGGGCGGCGGGATCGTGCCCGTGTCGGCGGTCGTCGGCCGCGACGACGTGCTCGGCGTGCTCACGGCCGGGACGCACGGCTCGACGTTCGGCGGCAACCCGCTCGCGTGCGCGGTCGGCCTCGCCGTCGTCGAGCTGCTCGCGACGGGAGAGCCGCAGGCTCGCGCGCGTGAGCTCGGTGCGCGCATGGGCGAGCGGCTCGACGCGCTCGTCGACGAGGGCCGTCTCGCGGAGGTGCGCCGTGTCGGGCTGTGGGCCGGCCTGGACGTCGCGCCCGGACGCCCTGGCGGCCCCGGGACGGGCCGCGATCTGTGCGGACGCCTGCTCGAGCGCGGCGTGCTCGCGAAGGACACGCACGGGCGGACCATCCGCATCGCGCCCCCGCTCACGATGTCGACCGCCGACCTCGACACCGCCCTGGACCACCTCGCCGACGCGCTGCCCTGACCAGCCGTCGGGCCGACGCCGGGTCACGCACCGACGGGGGTGCGCGGCCCGGTGTCGTGCCACCGTCCGGACGCCCTCCCGCCCGGACGCGACGGGGCCCGGTCCGGCGGCGTCTCGACCAGCGGGAGCCCTGACCGGCGTCAGCTGAAGCGGACCGCCCCGAAGAGCCAGCCCGCGCTCGACGCGGCACCGACGGACATGCTCGAGACGTCGGTCCGCAGCATCTGCGCGTTGTGCCCGGGCGACCGCGACCACGCGGACACGAGCGACGACGCGCTGCCGTTGCTCACGCACCCGACGATGTTGTCGCCGCCCGAGTGCCAGATTCCGCCCGTCGCGGCCATGTTCAGGGCGTGCGACGTCAGGCTGCCGGAGCGGGAGATCGACAGCGCCCCGAGCCCGGCGGACGCGCGGTAGGCGTTGATCGCCTCGCCGACCGCGCCGGCGCTCGCCTCGCCCGCCGACCCGCCCGAGCCTGCGCACACCTTGCCGCCCGCGGGCACGCCGCCGGTCGGCGCCGGCGCGGCCGTCCCGCCCGACGACTGCGTCGTGGTGGTCGTCGTGCGCGTCGAACGCGGCTTGACGGTCGTCTTGGTCGAGCCCCGGGCTGCGGCCTGCTGCGCTGCGGCCTGGCGCGCCGCCTCGGCCGCTGCGGCCTGCTCGGCGGCGATCCGGGCCTGCTCCGCCGCGACCCAGGCGGCCTGCGCGTCGGCGACGGCCTTCTCGGGTCCGGCGACACCACCGGTCGCGGCACGCAGGGCCGTGATGCTGACGTTCGGTCCGGCGATCGCGGCGCTCACCGCACCGGTCGCCGTCTGCAGCGCCCCGCGCGGGCCGTCCCCGGCCTGCGGGGACGCGGCGAGCGTGCCGTTCGCGTGGTCCACGACCTGCTGCGCCGACGCCGCGACGGCCGTGCGCGCCGACGTGTACACGGCGGTGGTCGCCTGCGCGTCGAGCGCGCCGCGCACGCCCGCGTCGGTCGCGGTCGCGGGCAGCACGGCGGAGATCCGCAGGCGCGCCTCGGCGACGCGCTCCTCACGCAGGGTGGCCGCCCGCTGGGCGGCGACACCCGTGGTCGCCCCGGCGAGCACGAGCGCGAGACCGCCCGCGACGACGAACCAGGTGCGACGGCTGCGCCCACCGTGCGGGCCACCGCCCGCGCGGCTGCGCTGCGTCGGGATCGTCCCGGCCGGCGCGAGCGTGCGGGCGCCCTCCACCGGCGTGACGGTCTGCGTCCCGCTGTCCTTCGAGTCCACGTCCATTCGTCTCCCCCCGAATGACGACCCCGTCCGCACGTGACCGGCGGCGGGGCTCGACTTCCCTTCGGCACTCGCGTGGTCGTTCTTGAGCGATCCGTTCCCTTTCGTTCGATCTCCGCCAGGGTGTCGGGTGCGCCCGGTTGTCGCCACCCGAACGCGGACACGTGCCCAGGACGACCGTCACCCGCGCGCGCGTCCGGGAAGATGGACCTCGTGCGAGACGACTCCGGCACCGACGCCCTCGACGCCGCGATCCTGCGGGTGCTCGCGCAGGACGCCCGCGCGACGTTCGCGCAGGTGGGGCAGCAGGTGTCGTTGTCCGCACCCGCGGTGAAGCGCCGCGTCGACCGGCTGCGGGCCGCCGGCGTGATCCGCGGCTTCACCGTGCGGCTCGACCCCGCGGCCATGGGCTGGCACACCGAGGCGTTCGTCGAGCTGTTCTGCCAGGGGTCGACCAGCCCTGCGACGATGCGCGACGCCGTCGAGCAGTACCCCGAGGTCGTCGCGGCCAGCACGGTCACGGGCGACGTGGACCTCGTCGTGCAGGTCCGCGCGCGCGACATGCGTCATCTCGAGCGCGTCGTCGAGCGCCTGGCGGCCGAGCCGTTCGTGTCCCGCACCCGGTCGACCGTCGTGCTGTCGGCGCTCGTGCGTCGCCCCGACGTCCCGGCCGACCCCGCCGCGGACGACTGACCGCGACGCCCGTCCCCACCGGTCCGTCGGGGTGCGGGCCACCGTGGCAGCGGCGCGCCCGACAGCCGTGCGACGACGTCGCCCCGTCCGCGCGCCCTCAGGAGGTCGGCTCGTCCTTCTGGCAGCGGTTGGTCACGACCATCACCGGGCAGTCCGAGTGGTGCAGCACGGCCTGGCTCGTCGAGCCCAGCAGCAGTCCCGCGAACCCGCCGCGGCCGCGCGAGCCGACGACGATGAGGTCGGTCGCGACCGAGAACTCCGTGAGCAGCTCCGCGCCGCCGCCGTCGAGCGCGTGCCGCTTGACGACGACGTCGGGGTGCTCGAGGAGCGCGCGGTCGACGACCACGTTGAGCCCCTCGGCGACGTCGCGCAGCACCTGGTCGTGGTCGACCGTGTCGGGCAGCCACGCGAGCACCCCGCTCAGCGAGCTCGCGGGGACGCCCGCGACCGCGTGCACCTCCGCACCCCACACCGCGGCCTCCGTGATCGCGTAGCTCAGCGCTCGCTCCGCCTGCGGCGAGCCGTCCACACCGACGACGATGCGCCGCACGGGCTTGACCGCGGGCAGCGCGGCGTCGTCGGCGAGCGCCCGGCCGCCTTCGCGCAGCGGCACGACGACCGTCGGGCAGTACGCGTGCGCAGGCAGCGCGGACGACACCGTGCCGAGCAGCCGGTCCGCGAACCCGCCCCGACCGCGCGTCCCGACGACCGAGAGGCGCACGCGGTGCGACATGTCGACGAGGACGCCTGCGGCGTCACCGGTCTGCACGGTGGCGGTGACCGGCACGCCGGACGCCGACACGCGCGCGGACGCCTCGGCGAGCACGGCCTTCGCGCCCTGCTGGATCGCGGTGTCGTCGAGCGCGGCGTAGCCGCCGTCGAGCGACGCGGCCGTGAACGACGGCAACGAGTAGGCGCACACCAGGTGCAGCCCCCAGCCGCGGACCGCGGCCTCTGCGGCCGCCCAGTCCAACGCGTGCAGGCTGGCGGCCGAGCCGTCCAGCCCCACGAGCACCACGTCGTCCCGCACCATCGGGGCCTCCCGTCCTCGTCGCGCGACCGCTGTGTCACGCGCCGTCCGGCGTCGGATCCTCACCCAGGTCCAGTGTGGCCCCCGGGATCACCGCTGCGCCCCCAGGAGACCGCAGCGATACCGTAGTTTGGCACATCCTTGACCCGGCGATCCGCACGGACCGCGGCGGGCCGCACGCGCCGGACGACGGCCGCACGACCGCGACGACCGGTGCGGCCCGGTCACGCCAGGTCGGGTCGACTCCGGTCCGGTCAGGTCCGGACGTACGCCGCCCACAGCGGCTCGGCGCGCACCGCGGACGACCCGAACGTCACGGACCAGCGTGGCGCGCGGGGCGTGAACGTCAGCTCCCACCCGATCTCGTGCAGCAGCCGGTCGGCCTTGCGGTGGTTGCAGCGGACGCACGCCGCGACGACGTTCGACCACTCGTGCCGGCCGCCGCGCGACCGCGGGTGCACGTGGTCGACCGTGTCGGCCCCTCCCCCGCAGTACGCGCAGCGGTGGCTGTCGCGCTGCAGGACGGTCCGCCGCGTGGGCGGCACCGGCTTGCGGACCGGCACGTGGACGTAGCGCGTGAGGCACAGCACGACGGGCAGCGGGACCGCGGCGTGCTCGGAGTGCAGCATCCGCCCGTCGGTCTCGAGCACCGTGGCCTTGCCGCTCATCACGAGCAGCACGGCCCGTCGCAGGCTCACGATGCACAGGGGTTCCATGCTCGCGTTGAGCAGCAGCGAGCGGGCGCCGGACGACAGCGCCGACGGGATCGCCCGGGAGCCGGGTGGCGCGGTGACGGCACGGGCGCTCGCGCCGACCGTCCCGCCCCCCTCGGGGGCGAGGGCAGTTGTCTCGGTCAGCACGGCGTCCTCCCGACCTCACGGGTCGGACCGGCTGGCTGCCGGCCCGGCGAAGCAACAGCGTGGTGCGCGACCAGCGTACGCGGCGACCTCGCGTCGGCCATCGGAGTTCCGTGCGCGCCGCGGGTGAACGCCGGACGCGCGCGTCCACCCCACACCCGCGCCGGCATCCCGGGACGACAGCGAGGCCCCGACGACGCGGACGTCGTCGGGGCCTCGGTGAAGCGGTGCCTGGGGTCAGCCGACCCGCAGGAAGACCGGCGAGCTCTGCCAGATCGCGCGGAACTGGACCGTCTTGCCGGGACGCGGCGAGTCGATCTGCTGGTTTCCACCGGCGTAGATCGAGATGTGACCGGGGCTCCAGATGAGGTCGCCCGGCTGCGCCTGGTCGCGGGAGATGACCGTGGCCGCGGCCTTGATGCCCGACGACGTGCGCGGCAGGGAGACGCCGAGCTGCGCGTAGACGTAGGACACGAAGCCCGAGCAGTCGAAGCCCGCGGGCGACGAGCCGCCGGAGACGTACGGGACACCCACGTAGCGGGCGGCGATCTCGAGGACCGCGTTGCCGGCGACCGACTGCGGGATCGGCGCGTTGGTCGCGGCCTTCGCCGTCGTGGTCGTGGCGGCACGGTCGGCGGTGCGCGACGTCGTGGTCGCAGTGGCGCGACGCGTCTCCGGCGGAGGCGTCGGCTTGACGGCCGTGACGGTCGGGGCGTCGAAGGTCCACGCGGCCTCGGCCGGGGAGCTCACGACGGGGGACGTGTTGAGCACGGCGCGCGCGGACGCGGTCAGTGCTGCGGTGTCGACGGAGTTCAGTGCGCCGGCGGCCGAGTCGGACGTGGCGCCCGCGGGCGCGGCGCCGATCATCGTCACGACGAGGCCGGAGGACGCGGCGACGACGGCCGTACGACGGCCGACGGTGCCCATCTGCTCCGAGGCGGCCGAAGCAAGCTCGGTCAGGGGCGTCGAGGGACGACGCGCAGACCGGTGCCGGGCGCGAGTGGTGCTCACGGTCACTAGGTGCCTCTCCTGTCGCCTGCGAGGTGAGCTGTCGGGTTCGGGTGGGAGAACACCCGGCGTCGGTGGCGGTCCTGCTGCCACCTCGGCTTCACCCCAAGGTCACCGTCTCCGGTGGACCACAAAACGTGGGTCCCCCGCCCCTGCCGGCGGTTCGTACGGACCTCGGGGCGGCGGCAGGGTTAGGCGTTCCGCTCGAGGGCTTCGCGGAGGAGGGTTCCTTGAAGCAGGTCGAACGTACAGGACCGCTCCGGCGATTGTCACGTTCCGATCACGAAGAGAAACGTCCGAAGTTGGACGGCCGTCCGGCGCGCCGGAGCGACACGCCGGGGCCACCTGGGAAGACGGCCTCCGACGCGTGGGAGCGCGCACACGGGCAGGTGGCCCATCTCACCCGGTCCGGTGAACGGCGCGTGCCACGCCCGACGGGCGCGTGTCGAGCAGGGGTCAGCGGACGCCGACGAAGATGTGCCGCGCGACGTCGTCGGGGAGGTCGAGGACCGTCGCCGAGCCCGGCACCGCGACGGTGACGACGCCGTCGCCCCGCTCGACGTCGATCTCGCTGCCCGGGCGCACCCCGGCGTCGGCCAGCCGGCTCAGCAGCTCGACGTCCACCTGCAGCGGCTCGGCGATGCGCGCGACGACCGCCCGGCCGCCGTCCTGGCCCACGGCCGGCGAGATCGCCGTCAGCGGCGTCACGCCGTCGAGGAACTCCTCGCGCGTGACCTCCTCGCCGATCTCGGCGAGGCCCGGGATGGGGTTGCCGTACGGGTCGTAGTGCGGGTGGTCGAGCAGCGACGCGAGGCGCTTCTCGACGCGCTCGCTCATCACGTGCTCCCAGCGGCACGCCTCCTCGTGGACGTACGGCCACTCCAGCCCGATGACGTCCGTGAGCAGCCGCTCGGCGAGCCGGTGCTTGCGCATCACGCGCACGGCCTTCGCCTGCCCCTCGGGCGTGAGCTCGAGGTGGCGGTCGCCCGTCACGACCACGAGGCCGTCGCGCTCCATGCGCGCCACCGTCTGCGAGACCGTCGGACCCGAGTGACCCAGACGCTCCGCGATGCGCGCCCGCAGGGGCGTGCGGCCTTCCTCGGTGAGCTCGTAGATCGTCTTGAGGTACATCTCCGTCGTGTCGATCAGGTCGCTCACCGCTACGCCTCCACCATCAGTCCGTGCCTCGGCGGGTGCTCACCGCCCGGACGCTGGGGACAGGTTAGTTGGTCGGTCCGACCGTCCGGGGTCGTGACCGCCTATCCTCGGGCCGTGCCCGCCGTTCCTGACGCCCCGCCCGCGGTGACGATCCCCGCGCACCTCCTGCCGCGCGACGGCCGGTTCGGCTCCGGGCCGTCGAAGATCCGCCCCGAGCAGCTCGACGCGCTCGCCCGGACGCGCTCGACGATCCTCGGCACCTCGCACCGGCAGGCGCCCGTCCGGGCCGTCGTCCGTCGCGTGCGCGAGGGCGTCGCCGCGCTGTTCGGGCTGCCCGACGGGTACGAGGTCGTGCTCGGCAACGGCGGCTCGACCGCGTTCTGGGACGTCGCGACGCTGTGCCTCGTCGAGCGCCGCAGCGCGCACGCGTCGTTCGGCGAGTTCGGCGCCAAGTTCGCCACCGCGGCGGCGCGGGCACCGTTCCTCGACGAGCCCGTCGTCACGAGCGTCGCCCCCGGCCAGGTGGCCGTGCCCGCGTTCGCCGACGACGTCGACGTGTACGCGTGGCCCCACAACGAGACGTCGACCGGTGTCGCCGCCCCCGTGCGCCGCGTGCCGGGCTCGCGCGAGCAGGGCGCGCTCGTCGTCGTCGACGGCACGTCCGGTGCGGGCGGCCTCGCGGTCGACGTCGCGCAGACCGACGCCTACTACTTCGCGCCGCAGAAGTCGTTCGCGTCTGACGGCGGGCTGTGGCTCGCGTGCCTCTCCCCTGCGGCCGTCGAGCGGGCCGCACGGATCGAGCAGGGCGACCGCTGGGTCCCGGAGTTCCTGTCCCTGACCACGGCCGTCACGAACTCGCGGCTCGACCAGACCCTCAACACGCCCGCGATCGCCACGCTCCTGCTGCTCGCCGACCAGCTCGAGTGGATCCTCGACCAGGGCGGGCTCGCGTGGGCCGCGGCGCGGACGGCGACCTCGGCCGGGCACCTCTACGGATGGGCGGAGTCGCGCGACTGGGCGACCCCGTTCGTCGCCGACCCGGAGGCGCGGTCGTCGGTCGTCGGCACGATCGACCTCGACCCCGAGGTCGAGGCCGCGACGGTCGCGAAGGTCCTGCGGGCGCACGGCGTCGTCGACGTCGAGCCGTACCGCAAGCTCGGCCGCAACCAGCTGCGCGTCGCGATGTACCCGGCCGTCGACCCCGAGGACGTCCTCGCGCTCACCGCGTGCGTCGACCACGTCGTCGAGCAGCTGTCCTGACGCCACCGCCGGCCACCGGCACCACGACGGCTCGCGAGAGCCACCGGCACACCGACGCGCGATGCCGGACGCCACGCACGCACGACCGCGACGCCCGACGGGCACCCGGACGCACGACGAGGCCCGCCCCGCGCGAAGCGGAGCGGGCCTCGTCGTCGACGGCCCCGGGACCGGTCCCCTCCGACCGGTCCCGGTGTCGCGTCAGGCCGCCTCGTGCCGGCGGCGGACCAGCGTCACGGCGGTGACGGCACCCGCGCCCACGACCAGCAGGCCGGCACCGGCCCACAGCAGCGGCGCGGTGTTGCTGCCCGTGGCGGACAGGACCTGGTTCGAGGCCAGGACCGCCTCGCCGGGCGGGTTCGTCGCGCAGTTCGGGCTCGACGGCGGGTAGGCGACCGTCGTCGTCATCTCCGGGTTGACGGCGAAGTTCACGCTCACCGACGGGCGGACCCAGTCGAACTCGTCGCCCTCGACCCACGAGCCGTCGGCGGCCTGCGACCAGCCCGGCCAGTCCGCGCCCTTGCCGTCGGCACCGACGACCGCACCCGGCCACAGCACCGTGCCGGACAGCGGCAGGCCGGACTGCACGACGTCAGGTCCCGTCGGGTTGATCCACGTGATGGTGACGGTCGTGTTCGGCGTGCCGTTGGGGACGACCGCGTACCGCAGCTTCGGCACGTCGTTGTCGCAGATCGGCGTCAGCACCGACACCGTCAGGTCGCACGGCAGCGGCGCGCCGTACTCGTCGGTGGCGCCCTCGCAGCCGTACTGCGGGCCGGACGGCTGCTGCGTCGGCGCGGAGGGAGCCTGCGACGGCGAGACCGCCGCCTGGGCCACGGCGGGGACGCCCAGGGCGGCGGCCGCCACCAGCAGCGCGGTGGCACATGCCCGGATGACCTTGCTCATGACCTTGCTCCTCGATGGGCAGAACGGACATTTCGTGCCCATCCTCCCCCGCGCCTCGCGCCTGCACCCAGGGGCGGATCGGGTGATTTCGGACAATCACCCGCTCGCGCGCCCCCAGGGGGCCCGCGGTCACCCGCGCGGGTGAGGACCGCTCAGCCGGCGGCGGTGGGGCAGGTCGCCGAGACGCTGCCGGGGCTGGTCAGGGTGGGTGTGGTCCACACGTCGACGCGACCGTCGCGCACGGGGACGTCGAACCGGTACGTCGCACGCCCGCCGGGGTCCAGGCGCGAACCCACGACGGTGACCGGCCGGTCCCCGACCGTCGCCGACTTCCCGCCGACGACGCCCTGGTCGGTCGTCAGGCCCTGCGGTGCGGCGCCGACCGGGCCGTACAGCGTGATGCTCGTCGCGAGCGACCCGACGGGGACCACCCCGCTCGTGCCCGTGACGTTCTCGGGGAACGTCGCGACGTCGGCCGGGGGGTCGTACGCCAGGTCGAGGCGGACCGTCGCCGACGGGTCCGCACCCGTGCAGCGCAGGTCCTCGACCGTCAGGGACGGGCGCAGGTAGTAGTCGAGCTTCCCGGCGGTGCTGTCGTTGAGGAAGACGCCGGCGGCGTCGTCGAACGGGCCCGACAGGAAGGCGCCGCCGAGCGTCGTCGCGACCAGGTGCTCCTGCTCCGCGGGGTGCGCCGACCACACGCGGATCCGCCCCTCCGCACCCGCGTCAGCCGCCGCCTCGACCAGGCCGCGCACGTCGCCGCCGCCCGACCCGAGCGCACCGAAGATCGTCGACGCGACGTCCGCGAAGAACGCGTCGGCCGCGTGCAGGTCGGGGTAGCGCAGGTACGCGTCGTGCAGCAGCGTCGCGAGCAGCGTGTCCGCGTCGAGCGGCGTCCCGCCGGGCTCCGTCACCGGCCCCACCTCGCGCAGCAGCGCCGCGACCGCGACCGGGTCCGTCGCGACGACACCGTCGACGGTCCCCCCGACGTCCCGCTGCCAGCGTGCGGCGAGGAGCTCCGCCGACCGCGGGAAGTCCGGCGTCATCACCGCGTTCTGCACGTACCGGCCCAGGCCTGTGCCCTCGACCGCGAGCTCCGCCTCCGAGAGCGGCAGCACCGGCTCCGCGAGGCCCTTGAGCTCGTCGGTGCTGCGCTGGTCGACGAGCGACAGCGCGCCGTCGTCCGCCCGCACCACCGCGAGGCTGCCGACGATCCCGCCGGCCGTCCGCAGCTCCGCGCTGTTGAGCGCCGCGACCAGGTACGTGCGCGGGCCGTCGGCACCGAGCATCGGGGGCAGCATCGTCGCGGCCTGCGCGCCCGCGTCGAGCGCGCCCGCGACCTGCGCGAGACCGTCGCGCGCCTCCTCGACCGGGCTCACCAGCGGACCGACCAGGTCCGCCGTGTCGATGCCCGCGACGTCGGCCGACGCGGCGCGCGCGACCGCTGCCGCGTCGACCAGCTCCGGTGCCGCCGCGACGAACGGCTCGAGGTCGATGCGCCCGTCCGCGCCGCGGATGCTCGTGCCGTCGCCCAGCAGGTCCGTGACGGTCGTCGCCGCCGGGAGCGCGTCCGTCGACACGTCGTCGAGCGCGGCCGCGACCGTGCTCACGGCCGCGAGCTGCGGCCCGACGCGCGGCAGGTGCTCCGCGAGCCGCCACACCGGGTCCGACGACGACGCGTGCGCGCGACCGGTCGCGTCCTGGATCTGGGGCAGCGCGGCGGCGAGGGTCTGCGTGTCGCCGTCGTCGAGCGCGCGCCGCACGTCCGCGACCGCGGCCTTCGCGTCGGTGAGCGCGTTCACCGTCTGGACCGCGCGGAACGCCAGCCAGCCCGCGACCAGCAGGGCGACGGCGAGCAGGACGACGAGCACGACGACGACACGTCCGACGACGCGGCGGCGACGACGCGCCTTGTCCGGACCCACGGGCGGGGTCGACGCACCCTCGGGTGCGGGCGGTTCGGCCGGAGGGGCAGTGCCGGCGGGCGACGCGGTGGCGTCGGGGTCCGGAGCCGTCTCGGCGGCCTGCGCGGCCGGGGCGTCGGGGTGCGCGGCGGCGGCGTCCGTGTGCGCCACGGTGGCGTCGGTCCCCTCGGCCGCGGTCCCCTCCGGACCGGGGCCTGGGGCGCCGACGTGCGTGCTCACCGGGCGATCGTGACATGCCGGACGAACCGCCCGACACGGGCTCCGGCGGGATTCACCCGGCCGCCCGGTGCGCGCCCGTCGACCGGGTGGACCGGGGGTCACCCGCCTGCCCGCGCCGCGGTCGACGGCCGCCCGTGCGGTCGGTGCCGTCTGGGCGTGCTCGTCCACGACGGGACGACGCCCGCACGCGACTCCGCGCCCGCGCTGCCCTGGCGGCGCGGCGGCCGAGGGCCGGAGGGGCTGACGGCACGCGGCCGCCCGCCGTCAGGCGACCGACCGCGAGTTCGTCGCGTCGTCGGCGCCCAGGCGCAGCGCGGTCTCGGACCGGTGCTCCGGTGCCTCGTCGTCCGGGACCGGGTGCAGGACCTGCAGGTGCGGGCGGGCACGGAGGCGGTAGCGCACCTGCACGTGCCACGCACGACGCGCCCACAGGGCCGCGCCCGTCGCGACGAGCAGCGCCGTGATCGAGCCGATCCCGACGGACCAGCGCGGACCGAACGTCTCACCGATCCAGCCGACGATCGGCGACCCGACGGGCGTCGCGCCGAGGAACACCATCATGTAGAGCGCCATGACGCGGCCACGGACGGCGGGGTCGGTGCTCAGCTGGATGGTCGCGTTGGCGGCGGTCATCATCGTGAGCGAGGCGAGGCCGACGGGGATCGCCGAGATCGCGTACGTGAGGTACGTCGGCATGAGCGCCATGACGCCCGTCGCGATCCCGAACGCGAACGCGGCGCCGATGACGAGCCGCACGCGCGGCCGCTCGCGTCGCGCCGCGAGCAGCGCACCGGTCAGGGACCCGATCGCGAGGACCGAGCCGAGGATGCCGTACTCCCCCGCGCCCCGGCCGAACTCGGTGCGCGCCATCATCGCGGACGTCATCTGGAAGTTGAGGCCGAACGTCGAGATCACGCAGACGACGACCATGATCACGAGGATGTCGCTGCGGCCCCGCACGTAGCGGATGCCCTCGCGGATCTGGCCCTTGGCCCGCGGCACCGTCGGCATGGGGCGCAGCTCGCTCCGGCGCATGCGGGTCAGCGAGAAGATCGTCGCGGCGAACGTCACCGCGTTGATCACGAACACCCAGCCGGTGCCGACGAACGCGATGAGCAGACCGGCCACGCCGGGCCCGATCAGGCGTGCGGCGTTGAAGGACGCGCTGTTGAGGCCGACGGCGTTGGAGAGCTGGCTGGTTGGGACGAGCTCGGCGACGAACGTCTGGCGCACCGGCCCGTCGATCGCGGCGACGACCCCCAGCAGACCCGCGAAGACGTAGACGTGCCACAGCTCGGCGTGCCCGGACAGCACGAGCGCACCGAGCCCGGCCGCGAGGACACCCTGGCCGACCTGCGTGGCGATGAGGAGCTTGCGGCGGTCGACGCGGTCGGCCAGCAGGCCGGCCCACGCGGACAGGAACAGCACGGGCGCGAACTGCAGGGCCGTGGTGATCCCGACCGCGACGCCGGACTCGTCGGACAGCTGGGTCAGGACCAGCCAGTCCTGGGCGACGCGCTGCATCCAGGTGCCCACGTTCGCCACCAGGGCCCCCGCGAACCACAACCGGTAGTTGCGGTGCTGGAGCGAGGAGAACGTGGGACTCATGAGGCGGCGATCCTCCGCAGGAGCTCGGCGGCGTCGGCGAGGAGCTGCCGCTCCTCCTTGGTCATGCCCTTGAGGCGTTCGGTCAGCCAGGCGTCCCGGCGACGTCGCGTCTCGACGACCTCGGCCTTGCCGGCCTCCGTGAGGGTGACCACGACCTGGCGCCCGTCCGTCGGGTGCTCGGCCTTCTGCACGAGCCCGAGCTCGACGAGGCCGTTGACCGTGCGGGTCATGCTGGGCGGCTGGATGCGCTCGGCCTCGGCGAGCTGGCCGGGCGTCATCGGGCCGTCCTTGGCCAACCAGGCGAGCACGGTGAACTGGGGGTCCGTCAGCCCTTGGGCGCCGCGCTCGGCGCGGATGCGCCGCGACGCCCGACCGACGGCGATGCGGAGCTCTCCGGCGAGAGCGGGGGCGGTGGGCATGATGATTACTCTAACTCATTACCTTGCGTAATGAGTGGTGGCGTGGGGCACGTTCGCGGAGGACGAACGGGGACGTCGTGGGACGAGCCGGGCACGCGTCAGCGACGCGGACCTGCGTGGACCGGGCACCCGGCCGCATCGCGAGGTGGGACGGGGCGGGCGGCACCGGCCGCGTCAGCCCAGGAACACCTGCGAGCACGTGAGGGAGTCGTCGGCCTCGCGCGCGCACGCGATCCCCACCGACGCCAGGTCGGGATCCAGCAGGTTCGCGCGGTGGCCGGGCGACGCGAGCCAGGCGTCGACGACGTCCTGCGCGGGCGCCGCCCCCCGGCTCAGGTTCT
The DNA here is from genome assembly GCF_010119915.1 of Cellulomonas sp. H30R-01. Classification (NCBI taxonomy): domain Bacteria; kingdom Bacillati; phylum Actinomycetota; class Actinomycetes; order Micrococcales; family Cellulomonadaceae; genus Cellulomonas; species Cellulomonas sp. H30R-01. The sequence goes on from NZ_CP048210.1 coordinate 2,881,328, forward strand.
CGGCCGCGACCGGCACCGCGCACGTTGCCATGACGTCGTCCATCGGGGCATGCGTCAGCTCGTCGGCACCCACCAGCGCGGTCGCACGTGCGAGCCCTTGCTCGGCGGCACACTCCGACCACACGAGCACCGGCAGGCCCTCGTCGACCCGGGCCACGTTCGTGCCCGCGAGGAGCCGCTGCGCGTACGACCCCGGCTCCTCGTCCGCCGACCAGGGCGCGCGGGGATCGGCCGAGACCGGAGGCGCAGCCGGCGCCGTCGACATCGTCGGCTTCCCCGTGGCCCCGTCGCCGGGGCGCGTCGCGAACCAGGACACCACCGTCACGACCGCCAGCAGCAGGCCGAGGGCGACCAGCACCCAGCCCCACCGCGCCGACGTCGAGGCGGGCGCGGGCCGGTCGTCGGACCGACCCATCGCCCCACCCGTCGTCGGACCACCCGTCACCGGGTCACCGTAACGGCCCCCTGGACCGCGGGACCGTCAGGGGCGGCCGAGCGCCCGGTACGTCCACCCCGCCGCGCGCCAGCGCGCCGGGTCGAGCACGTTACGGCCGTCCAGGATGCGCTTGTGCGCGACCACGGTGGCCAGCTCGTCCGGGTCCAGGTCCCGGTACTCCTGCCACTCGGTCGCCAGCAGCACCACGTCCGCGTCGACCGCCGCCTCGAGCGCCGTCGCCGCGAACTTCATCTCCGGCCACTTCGCCTGCGCGTTGCCGACCGCCTGCGGGTCCGTCAGCGTCACGTGCGCGCCCTGCAGCTGCATCTGCGCCGCGACCGACAGGGCCGGCGAGTCACGCACGTCGTCACTGTCCGGCTTGAACGACGCCCCGAGCACCGCGACCCGGCGACCCACGATCGAGCCGTGGCACACCTCGCGCGCCAGGTCCACGACGCGCACCCGGCGCCGCATGTTGATCGAGTCGACCTCGCGCAGGAACGTCAGCGCGTCGCTCACGCCCAGCTCGCCCGCACGCGCCATGAACGCCCGGATGTCCTTCGGCAGGCAGCCGCCGCCGAAACCCAGGCCCGCGTTGAGGAAGCGGCGGCCGATGCGCGCGTCGTACCCGATCGCGTCCGCCAGGCGCGTCACGTCCGCACCCGTCGCCTCGCACAGCTCCGCCATCGCGTTGATGAACGAGATCTTCGTCGCGAGGAACGAGTTCGCCGCGACCTTCACCAGCTGCGCCGTCGCGTAGTCCGTCACCACCAGCGGCGTGCGGTCCGCGAGCGGAGTCGCGTACACCTCGTCGAGCAGCGCCTTCGCCGCGTCGCCCGCCGCCGTCGGGACCCCCTCGTCGTCCGTCGGCAGGCCGTAGACCAGGCGGTCCGGGTGCAGCGTGTCCTTGACCGCGAAGCCCTCGCGCAGGAACTCCGGGTTCCACACCAGCGTCGCGCCCGTGCCGTCGAGGCGGTCCGCGAGGTTCTCCGCCGTGCCGACGGGGACCGTCGACTTGCCCGCCACGACGTCGCCGCCCGACAGGTACGGCTTGAGCGCCTCGAACGCCGACTCCACGTACGACAGGTCCGCCCGGAACTCGCCGTGCACCTGCGGCGTCCCCACGCACAGGAAGTGCACCTGCGCACCCGCCGCGTCGGCCATGTCGGTGCTGAAGCTCAGCCGCCCGGTGGCCTTCGTCTCCTTCAGCAGCTCCGGCAGGCCCGGCTCGAAGAACGGCGCCTCGCCCGCCTCGAGCGCCGCGACCTTCCGCGGGTCGACGTCGATGCCGATGACCTCGTGACCGAGCTTGGCCATGCAGGCAGCGTGGACGGCACCGAGGTAGCCGCAGCCGATGACGGAGATGCGCATAGGAGTCCCCCTGGAAGAACGACGGTGTGTCACGCCACGCTAGCGTCGCCGTCGGCGCGCTGCCGCCGCCAGACGGGTGGAACACCGGCCATAACGGGTGAAACAGGCAGGTCGGGACATCCCGTACGGCGGAGCTCAGCGCAGGACGACATCTTCCCGGACCGTCGCAGCGCCGCGCAGACGCACAACCCGACGGAGCCCGTTGCCGACCTGGCGGGCGCTCTCGCGCCGCGGCACCATCTCCGGGTCGCGCACGACGCGGACCGCGGAACGCGTCGCCGCCAGCACGAACCCGGCCCACCCGTGCCGCTTGAGCACGAGCTGGCACCGCCCGACCTCACGCTCGGCGACGGCCCACCGGCGGCCCACGCCGGCCGAGCTCCCGCCCCCCGCGGTCACGGCGACGAGGTCGTCGACGCGCCCCGTCCGTCCACCCGTCGCGCGGATCCGCCCGGTGAGGTCGTCCTCCTCGGCGAACATGAAGAAGCGCTCGTCGAACCCGCCGACCGAGCGGAACACGTCCGTCCGGACGACGAGGCACGCGCCCGGCAGCGTCGCGGCGGCGACGGGTGCGGAGACGCGCCCGGGACGGCCGCCCGACCGCGAGGCCGCGAGCCGCGGCGCGACGCAGGCGAAGCCGTGCCGTCCGGCCGTCTCGCAGAGCGCGACCAGTGCGTTCGCGTCCACGTCCACGTCCGGGTTGACGAACGCGACCCAGGGCGTCTCGCACCCGGCCGCGCCACGGTTCGACGCCGTGCCGTAACCGACGTTCTGCACGACGGCGAGGAACCGGGCACCGGCCGTCCCGGCCACGCGCGCGGACTCCTCCCAGTCGGCCGAGCCCGAGTCGACGACGACCACGGGGAGCGAGGGAGCGAGCCGCGCGAGGAACGCGGGCAGGACCGCCGCGGACTCGTGGGCCACGGTCACCACGGTGACCACCTCAGCGGGCCGCACGAGTCCTCCCTCGACGGCCGCCCGCAGCGGCCGCGAGCACGGACCACGCGGCGCGGCCGACCTCGTCCCAGTCCGTCAGGGTCACGTGCGCCCGGTTCCAGTCGCTCAGGGCGCGCCGGACCCCGGCGTCCCCGACGACCGCCCGCAACGCCCCCGCGAGGTCGCCGATCGACGACGGGTCGACCGTCGCGTGCTCCGGTGCGCCCGCGAAGACGCGGCCCAGGTTGCCGGCCCGCCCGACGACGGTCGGTGCCCCCGCTGCCGCGAGGTCGAGCGCCGGGATGCACAGGCCCTCGTAGAACGACGGCTGCACGTACGCCGTGCACCCCTCCAGCAAGCGCGCGTACTCGTCGTCGGCGAGTCCCGCGACGCACTCCACGGCGACCTCCGGTCCGAGGCCGGCCAGCGCCCGCCGGATCCCCTCCGTCGCCTCCCCCGCGCGGCCGCACAGCACGAGACGCACGCCGGCGGGGCGAGCCTCGCCCCAGGCACGAACCAGGCGTTCCAGGTTCTTGTGCGGTTCCTGCACCGCGACGCAGAGCACGTACGGGTCGTCCTCGTGGGGCTGCCAGCGGACGGGGTGGAGCGCACCGAGGGGCAGGGCACGCAGCGCGACCCTCGACCGGGCGGCCACGACCTCGTCGACCGTGAACTCGGAGACCGCCAGCCCGCGCCGCGACCACCGCGCCGACCTGTCCGCGGCCCGCACCGGCCACGACGACCGGTACATCGCCCGCGCCCGCAGGAAGCCCACGTCGTGGAACACCGGGACGACGGGCACCGGACTGAGCAGCGGCCGCGCCTGCCGCGGCACGAGCACGACGTCGCTGCGCGTCGCGAGCGCCGCACGCGGCAGCTGGAGGTGCATGAAGCCAGGACCGGCGACGTCGACGTCGTAAGCCGGTCCGCGACCCGCCACGAGCAGCTCCTGCCCCGGGCCGGCGGTGGCGCGCAGCGCGTCGACGAGGCCCACGGCGACGTCCCGCACGCCCGAGTGCCCGGGGGCGAGCAGACGACCGTCGACCAGCACGCGCAGACCGCTCACCGAGCATCGCCCCGCACCACACCGGCCAGGCGCTCCCGGACGTCGGCCAGCAGCGCTGCGCCCGCACCAGGCACACCCATCCAGCGCCGGGCGTACCGCCGTCGGCTCCGGCGGTTCGCCTGCCGGAGGACGGCGGCCGTCGGTCGACCGTGCCCCTGGTCGTGCTCGGCCACGACTCCGCCGTCGATCGCGACGCCCCACCCGGCGGCGCGCGCCCGACGGCAGAGGTCGACGTCCTCGTAGTAGAGGAAGTAGCGCTCGTCGAACCCTCCGAGCGCCTCGAAGGCCGAGCGGCGCCACAGCATGAGCGCGCCGCACAGCCAGTCGGCGTCGACGAGGCCACCCGCGTGGTCGACGTCGTGCGCCCGCCCGCGCGCGACGTCCCACAGCCCGGGGAAGCTGCGGGCGCTGCTCACCGGTGACCCGTCGGGCCTGCGCAGGTCCGCCCCGACGCACGCGAGGTCGGGGCGGCCCTCCAGGGTCGAGACGAGCCGGTGGAGCCCGTCCGGCGGGACGGCGGCGTCGGGGTTCAGCACCAGCAGGTACGCGGCGCGGTCCTCGGGGTGGCGCGCCGCCAGGTTCACGGCGCGCCCGAAGCCGAGGTTCACGCCGGCGTCGACGACCGCGACCCTGCCGGGAAGGGCCAGCGACCGCGCCACGTCGGCGCTCCCGTCCGACGAGAGGTTGTCGACCACCGTCACGCTCGCCACCAGAGCGCCGCAGCGCCGCAGGGACGCGGCGAGGCTCGGCAGGTGCCCAGCGGAGTCGTGGGTCACGACCACCACGTCGACGTCGGCCACGTCAGCTCTCCCTCAAGGCGGCGATCGACCGGCGCGACGGCACGACGAACGACAGGACCGGCGCCCGGGTGACGTGCCGCCGCGCGAGATGGACGAGCACGCTCCAGCTCACCAGGTTGCCCGCGAGGTTCGCGAGGGCCGCCGCCACGATCCCGTACACCGGGTACGCCACGAGGACCAGCACCACGGTCACGACGAGGGCGAGCGCCTCACCGACGAGCGGAGCCCCTGGTCGTCCCACCGCGATGAGGCTCTGCGTCAGGACGATCACGGCGCCGAGCGGCGCCTGCGCGAGCAGCAGGACCGTCATCGCCCCCTGCGCCGGCAGGAAGTCGGCACCGAGCACGAGCGGGATCAGCAGCGGCAGCGCCGCTGCGACCACCCCACCCGCGACCAGGAGCAGCCCGAGCACCGCGGTCGACGCCCCCGGCACGATGTCGCGCTCTCCCCGGACGATCCGGTTCCGCAGCGGGATCGCGATCGACACCGAGACGCCGTTGAGCGTCGCGGCGAGCGTCGTCGCGACGGCGTAGAGCCCGAGGTCGTAGGACGTGGCCAGCACCGACAGGAGCAGCAGGTCGATCCGCTGGTTGAGGAGCGCGACGCTGCCCGCGGGCCAGCCGCGCAGACCGAACCGGACCGCGGCGACCGCCTCGGCGATCGTGGCCCGCCCCGTCGGGAGGGCCCCGCCGAGGACCCCCGGCAGCAGGCTCCCGAGCAGCGTCGTCGCGATGAGCAGCAAACCGACCGACAGCGGGGACGGGCCGACCGCGATGAGCACGACGAGGCCTGCGACCATGACCAGCTGCGGCAGGAACCGCGCGAGGACCACACCGCGCCAGGCCCCGTGCCCCGCGGCCACCGCGCTCGTGCACGACCCGTAGACGACCACCGGCGAGACCGCGGCGTACACGATCAGCAGCACCCGGGACACGGTGCCGGGGTCGGTCTGGAACCCCACGAAGAACAGGTAGGGCAGCGCGCAGACGAGACCGCTCACGAGGGCGAGAACTCCGGAGACCGACGCGAGCACCCGCCGGTCGGCCCCCTGCGCGGACCGGCGGCCGAAGTAGTCCGGCAGTCCGAAGCCCATGAGGATCGCGATGACGGTCGCCGGGGCGATCGCCACCGCGATCTCGCCGCGACCGGTCGGTCCCAGTGCCCGCGCCTGCAACGCAGCCGAGACGAGACCCAGGCCGACGCCGACGAGGTTGGCGACGACGAGCCGCGCGTCCGCGCGTGCCGTCAGCCGCCGTGCGACCTCGACGAGCACGCTCACGAGGTCGTCCGCGGTCGGTTGCCGTACGCCGCGGTCGCCACGTACAGGGCGAGCACGGCACCCATCCCGTTGACCGTCCACCACCACGGCACGGTCAGGCTGACGACGAGGACGGCGACGCACGCCCCCGCGAGCGCACGGCCGACCTCCCCCCCACGGCGGAACGCCCTCAGCGCTGCACGCAGGAGCGGGACGACGAACAGGACGACGCCGACGAGTCCCGTCTTGAGCGCGATCGTCAGGTACACGTCGTGCGAGTCCCGCTTGACCGAGTTGACGAACTCGCCGGCGAACGCGAGCTCCGTGCCGACACCCGGCCCGACGAGCGTCGTCAGGGGCGTCTCGGTGATGGCCGCCGTCATCGTCTGGATCTCGGAGAGCCGGTACTGGCCCGACACCTGCTCGCTCCGCTGGGCGAGGTCGTACCGACCGCCCGGGTCGAGCACGCCGCTGACCAGGGCGAGCGCGACGAGCAGCAGCACGGCGGCGCCGAGCCGCACGCCGAGGCTCGCCTTGTTCCAGCCGGCGAGGAGCGTCGCGCCGACACCTGCCGCGACGGCGAGGATCATGCTGAGGGTCTGCGACACGAAGAGCTCGAGACCGAGGAGCGCGACCAGCGCGGGGCGGGCGCGGCCCGCGACGCGGCGCGAGAGCAGCAGGACGACGGCGGCCATCACGACGACGATCTCCGCACCCGGACGCACGTCGCGCGCCGCCGCGCCCGAGAGGTTCACCACGGGGAGCTCGCCCGGGCCGACCATCCCCGACCGCAGCGCGACGGCGCCGACGGCGGCGATGACGGACGCGAGCGCGGCGAGCGCGACCAGCCCGCGGACGACCACGAGGGCGCCGCGGCGTCGCACGACGACGGCGAGGGGCACGAGCAGGAGGAACGCCTCGAGGAGGCGCAGGTCGACGAGCGCGGCGGAGCCGACGGCCGCGGTGCCGACCTCGGGCAGCGCCGCTCGGGCGACGAGCCACACGGGCCAGGCGAGCACCCACAGCCAGTCCGCCGACGTGAGCACCGTGGGCGCGACGTCCACCGTCCCGGTGAGCGTGCGGGGGCGCCCGTCCGGCCAGACGGCGACCACGAGGGCCGCGACGACCGTGAGCAGCACCGCGGCGTCCACGTCGGTCAGGACGAGGCCGCCGAGCTCGACGTTCACGAGCTCCGCACCGGGCCGGACCAGCAGCACCCACCCCAGCGACGCCACGAGCACGGGCCACGGGAAGGCGACCGTGAGGGCGAGCGCGGCGAGTATCCCGCCGAGCAGCGGCGACCTCACGGCGACAGCGCCCACGACGAGCGCGACGAGGCAGGCGGCGACGGTGACCAGCGTCGCCGTGGCCGTCGGACGGGTGCCGGCAGGGCGCACGGGGGCACGCAGGGGCGCGACGCGCAGGCTCATCGCGCACCTCCGGCGTGGACGAGACCGTCGAGCGCCCGGGCGTACGCAGCGCCGACGTGGTCGCGCGTGAGCGCCGCCGGCAGGTACGGGGCCCGGCCACGCGTGGTCGCTGCGCGCCACCCGGCGGCGAGGGCGTCGACGCTGGCCGCGACGACGGTGGCCCCCGCGGCGAGCTCGGCGGGCGCCTGCGCATGACGTGTGGCGACCACCGGGACACCGACGGCGGCGGCCTCGAGGAGGACGACCGGTGCACCCTCGGTGCGGAGGCTCGGGACGAGCAGGACGTCGGCGACCCGGAGCAGCGCGGCCACGGTGCCGCGCGGGACGGCACCGACGAACGTGACACGGCCGTCCAGCCCTCGCGCGCGGACGAGCGCGCGGAGCCGGTCGGCGTCGGGGCCGTCGCCCGCGACGACGAGGCGGTGGTCGCTCGGCAGCACGCCGAGCGCGCCGATCGCGAGGTCGACGCCCTTCTGCTCGTGGAGACGTCCGACGTAGAGGCCCGTCCGTCCGCCGTCGCGAGCACCGACCTGCTCGGCGACCGCGGCGACGTCGTCCGGGGCCGAGTCGAGCGCCCGGGGGTCGACGCCGTTGTGCAGCGTGGTCACGCGTCGCGGGTCGAGCCGGTAGGGAGCGCGCAGCAGCGCGTCGCGCAACGCGTCGGACACGGGCCACACGGCGTCTGCGCGCCGGACGAACAGCCGACGGCTCGGGAACCGGAGGACGTGCAGCGGCACCTTGAGCAGCTCGCGGCGGGTGCGCGCGCGCAGGCTGCTCGCGAGCTCGGTCCCGGTCGTGCCGTGGACCTGGACCGCCATCGGCGGCCGGCGGCGACGCAGCACGAGAGCGCCGCCTGCGTCGCCCACGCTCACGACGGCGTCCGGCTGCCACCGCGTCCAGGGACCGCTGCGGGACGACTCCCACCACCACCGCCACGAGTACCGCCCACCCGTCCGACCGGCGGTCCACACGACGGCCGCCTCCGACGTGCCGCCGCCGGGCGTGGTGAGCAGCGCGACGTCGTGCCCCGCCTCGCGTGCGGCGCGCAGGAGCTCGTCGAGGACGCGCTCCATCCCGCCGCTCCCGGGGTGGCCGGACGTGCTGCGGCACACGAAGAGCACGCGACCACCGCGACCGTCCGCGCGGCGCGCGCTCACGCGCCGAACCCGTCGACGAGCGCGACGGCGTCCGCGACGCGTGCGGTCCACGAGTGGCTTGCCGCTGCCGCCCGCCGGTCGGCGAGCACGACGGGGTCCGGGACGCCGCTCGCGGCGACCGCAGCGGCCCCGAAGCGGGACGCCTCGACGAGACTCAGCCCCGGCGCCGTCGTCTCCCGGAGGCTCGCGAGGGGCGTCGACACGACGGCCAGGCCGGCGGCGAGGTACTCGTACACCTTCAGGGGGAAGACGCCGGCGGTGTAGTCGTTCAGCGCGTAGGGCACGAGACCGACCGTGCAGCCGGCCACGACCTCGGCGAGCCGGTCGGGTGGCAGGTTGCCGACCGTGGTGACGCGGGGGTGGGACAGCAGTACCCCGACCCGGCCGTCGCGGCCCGCACCGTCGATCTCGTGCGGCCCGGCGAGCACGAGCTCGAGCCCGCGGTCGACGACGTCGAGGAGCAGGCCGACGTCCACCTTCGTCGGCGTGAGGTTCCCGGCGAAGACGGCTCGCGGCCGCCGCGGCACGGCGGCACCGGCGAAAAGCTCGACGTCGGCGACGTTCTCCCACAGCAGCACGTCGTCGCGCCCCTGCGCCCGGAGGTGTGCCGCGACGCCCGTGCTGCTCGCGACGACCCGGTCGGCCACGCGCAGGAGGTGGCGCTCCGCGTCGAGCAGCGCGGCAGCGGGGACGCGCGGCTGGGTGTGCAGGAGGTCCACCGAGTGGTAGACCACGTGCCGCGCACGATGCTCGAGCCCGTACGTCATCGGCGAGAACGTCCACAGCACGCCCTCGTCGAGCCCCGGCAGGTCGAGCCGCCTCACCAGCTGCGCGTTCAGTCGGCGTGCCGCAGCCGCCCCGTGGAACGGCACGACGCGGGGGCTGACGACGCGCAGCCGGTCGGGCCGGGACGGCGCCGTCCTCTGCCCGCCGCCCCGGCGCCCCGCGGCTCGCCGCGCGACGCGGCGGAGGTCGGCACCGCTGACGGTCGGCGCGCGCAGCCCGAACGACTCGACGTAGGTCACGTCCGCGTGGCGCGCGAGGCCGACGGCGAGGTGCTGCTTGTTGGTCCAGACCGCGCTGTCGAAGTCGGCCGTGGAGAGCACGACGACCGGTGGGGTCCCGAGCGTCACGCCACGGCTCCCGCCGTCGACGCGAACGCACGCACGGCGTCGAGGAAGCGCGCGCGGTCGAACGCTTCGGCGCGGGCCGCCGGTGCGTCCCCGCGCATCGTCGTCGCCTGCTCGACCGCCTGCGCGAGCGCGACGGCGTCGTCGAGGTCGACGGTCCGGCCGGTCACACCGTCCACGACCGTCTCCGTGACCCCGCCGACGTGGCCGCCGACGACCGCCGCACCCGCCGCCATCGCCTCGACGGGCATGATCCCGAAGTCCTCGACGGCCGGGAACACGTAGACGGCGCACGCCTGGTAGAGCGCGAACAGGAGCTCGTCGGACGGCGCGTCGACGAACGTGACGGGGACGCGCGCGGTCGCCGCGAGCGCGCCGAGCCGGGCACGCTCGGGCCCGCTCCCCGCGATCACCACGGGTCGTCCGGACGCCTCGCCGGCCCGCACGACCAGGTCGAGCCGCTTGTAGGGGACGAGCCGCGAGGCGCCCAGCACGAACCCGTCGGGCAGGCCGTCCAGGACCTGCCGCTCGGCACCGGTGACGCGGTCGGCCCACACGGGCACGGAGCGGATCCGCGCGACGTCGACCGGCGGGTGCACCACGGTCGCGTCCGTCTCCCACGCCCGGCGCACACGCTCGGCGACGAACCGGCTGTTCGCGGCGACGGCGGTGATCTCCCTGGCGCGGGCACGGTCGAGCGCGCGCAGCGGGGTGCCGGCCACCCGGGCGGCGGCCCCGGCGCCCCGGGCGTCGAGGTCCGGCTCCCACAGGTAGCGGGCGGGACTGTGGACGTAGACGAGCTTCGCGAAGTCCTGCGGCTGGCCGCGGAACGACACGTGGTGGGCGAACGCGTGCGAGCTCACGAGCGCCCAGTCGTACTCGCCTCGGCGGCCGCGCCAGGCGGCCGGCATCGCCGCGAGCGCGAGCGCCTTGCGGCGCCGCAGCGGCGTGCGGGCGAGCCACGTCTCGTCGAGCTGTCGGCCGGGGTAGCGGCCCGGGACGTCGTTCCAGAGGCACAGCAGGTCGGCGGCGGGGAACGCCTCGACCAGCGCGTCGAAGACGTTCTCGGACCCGCCGGTGCGCGCGAGCCACTCGTGGACGAGCACCCCGCCCATCAGTACGCCCCGCTCCGCGCGACGACGACCTTGACGGTGCGGGCGAGGATCAGCAGGTCGGTGAAGAGCGTCCAGTTCTCGACGTAGGAGACGTCGGCGCGCAGCCCGGCCTCGGCGCTGAGGTCGGAGCGCCCGGACACCTGCCACAGGCCGGTGAGGCCGGGCTTCACGAGGAGCCGGCGGTGCGCCGTGCGGTCATACTGGGCGACCTCCTCGGCGATCTGCGGGCGCGGGCCGACGAGGCTCATGTCGCCACGCAGGACGTTGAACAGCTGGGGCAGCTCGTCGAGGGAGAAGCGGCGCAGGACGCGACCGACGCGGGTGACGCGCGGGTCGTTCTTCGGCTTGTAGAACAAGGCGATGCCGGTGACGCCCTCGGCGGCGAGGACGTCGGACAGACGCTCGTGCGCGTCGGCGACCATCGAGCGGAACTTGTACATGCGGAACCGCCGGCCGTCCTTGCCGATGCGTTCCTGCGCGTACAGCACGGGGCCGCGACTCGTGGTGGCGACGAGGACGGCCAGGACGAGGAGCAGCGGCGAGAGCACGACGACCAGCGCGGCGGCGCCGACCCAGTCGACGACGGTCTTGGCGATGTACTTGGCACCGGTGAACCGCGGCTCGTCGACGTACATCAACGGAAGACCGGACACCGGCTGCATGATCACCCGAGGCCCGGCGACGTCGACCAGGGACAGGGTGAGCGCGAGGTCGACGTGCGACCCCTCGAGGTCCCAGCCGAGCTGCCGCACCGCCTCCGAGGTGATCGCGTCGGAGCCGGTCACGGCGACGGCGGACGCGTGCGTGGCGACGGCCACGCGGGCGGCGTCGCCCAACGAGCCGAGGACCGGGACGCCGGCGACGGTCTCGCCGGAGGCGACCTCACCGGACGGGACGCACACGCCGAGGACGGTGTACCCGGCACGCGGGCTGCGGTGGAGCTCCTCGATGAGCCGCGCGACCTTCTCGCGGTGGCCGATGACCACGACGCCCGACTGCATGCGGCCCGCGTCGCGGCGGCGGTGCAGCCACTGCCGCCACCCGTAGCGGCCGACGAGGATGAGGACGAGCCCGAGCGGCGCCGCGATCGCCAGGTAGCCGCGGCCGATGTCCATCTTCAGCAGGTAGGCGACGATCGCCACGACGGCGAACAGGCGCCAGGTGGCACCGAACACGCGGGCGTACTCGACGGGGCCGGTGCCGATGATGCGGCGGTCGCGGGACCGGACGACGGCGAGGGCGGCGAGCCAGGCGGCGGTGAGGACGCCGGAGACGGTGAGGTAGGACGGCGAGTACTCGCCGGAGACGAGCGTGGTGCCGCCGATGTCGAACCGGACGACGTACGCGACGCCGACGGCGAAGACGACCGCGAACGCGTCCGTGATCGTGAGGCGGGCGACGTACCAGGGCCACCAGGGGGTGGTCGCGCCCGCGGGCGCGTCGACCTCGACGACACCCGGACGGTCGTTGGCCCGGTCGGGTCCGACGGCGCGCGTCTCGACCACCGTTCCCCCCGTCTGCGGTGGACTTCACTAACCGCAGCATGCTACCTGTGGCACGGCGTTCCGGATCCGGACGAAGAATGACGAGCCGGACATCCGAGGGCACGACGGCGGCATTTTCCCGGGGATTCCACCCGCGCGCACGTGCGGGCCTCACGGTCGACGGCGGGGGGCTGGGCACCGACTGGCGTGGCGGTCGGCGAATGCATGTCCGTGAGAGAATTGCGCGCCGCGGGTCCGCCCCGCGCACCAAAGGGGAGGCATTTCGTTGGAGCTCCAGGACTATCTGCGCGTCCTGCGCAAGCGGTGGGTCTCGATCGTCGCGATCACGGCCCTGTGCGCGCTGGGCGCGGTCGGGGCGTCGCTGGCGATGACGCCGGTCTACCAGGCGACGACGCAGCTCTACGTCTCCGTGCAGGGCGGCGCGTCCACGTCGGACCTCCTCCAGGGGGCGAACTTCACGCGACAGCAGGTGACGTCGTACGCGCAGCTCGTGAACAGCCCGAGCGTGCTGGGGCCGGTCATCGACGACATGGGCCTCGACGTGCGCGCGGAGTCCCTCGCGGGCCGGGTGCAGGCGGACTCGCCGCTCAACACCTCCCTCATCAACGTGACGGTGACGGACGAGAACCCGGCCGTCGCCGCGGCGACGGCGGACGCGATCGCCGGCCAGTTCAAGGACGTCATCGGCGAGCTCGAGACGCCCGCCGACGGCGGCCCGTCGGCGGTCAAGGTCTCGGTCGTGCGCGAGGCGACGGCACCGACGGACCCGTCGTCGCCGAACCTCAAGCTCAACCTGGCGCTCGGCCTGCTCGTCGGCCTGGCGCTCGGCGTCGGCATCGCGGTGCTGCGCGAGGTCCTGGACACGCGCGTGCGCACCGAGGACGACATCGCGCGCGTCACCGAGACGTCGGTCATCGGCACGATCCCCTACGACGAGGACGCGCCGAAGCACCCCCTGATCGTGCAGTCGAGCCCGCACAGCCACCGGGCCGAGGCCTTCCGCCGGGTCCGCACGAACCTGCAGTTCCTCGACGTGGCGGACCGGCCGCGGTCGATCGTCATCACGTCGTCGCTGCCCGGCGAGGGCAAGTCGACGACGTCGATCAACGTGGCGATCACGCTCGCGGACGCGGGCACCCGCGTGGTCCTGGTCGACGCGGACCTGCGCCGCCCGGCGGTGGCCCGCTACATGGGCCTCGAGGGCGGCGTGGGCCTCACGACGGCGCTCATCGGCCGTGCGGACGTCACGGACGTCATCCAGCCGTGGGGCAACGGCAACCTGCACGTCCTGCCCGCGGGCCAGGTCCCGCCGAACCCGAGCGAGCTGCTCGGGTCGCAGGCGATGGCGCAGCTGCTCGCCACGCTGACGTCGCGCTACGACGTCGTGCTGCTCGACACCGCGCCGCTGCTGCCGGTGACGGACGCCGCGATCCTGGCGAAGCTCACCGGCGGCGCGCTGCTCGTCGCGGGCTCGGACAAGCTGCACCGCAACCAGCTGGCCGAGTCGCTGTCGTCGCTCGAGACGGTCGGCGCCCGCGTGCTCGGCATCGTGCTCAACCGCCAGCGCCGCAAGGCCGGCGAGCAGTACACGTACTACGACTACTCGCCGACGCCCGCGGTCGACGGGCGCGCGCGCAACGGGCGCCGCCGCAAGGCGCGCTCCGGCCCGTCGGCCCCGGCGACGACCCCGACGCCCGCGACGACCACGGGCGCGGTCCCGGTGTCGACGAACACCGGGTCGATCTGGCCGGGCGACGCGCTCAGCGAGTCCCGCCTGCGCGGCGCCGCGCCGACCCAGCCGCAGCCGCAGCACCAGCGCGGCGGTCCGCGCGCCTGAGCGCGCCGACCGTCGCGGCGCGACCGGCGTCTCCCTAGGATCGAGCGCGTGGAAGCCGTCGAGATGCTGGTCCGCCTCCGGCTGAGGCCGGGCATCGGACGCGTCGCCAACGCCGCGCTCCACGTGCTGGGCGTGGACTTCCCGGCGAGCGTCCGCGTCGGTCCGGGTCTGGCTCTGCCGCACGGCGCCGTCGGACTGGTCGTGCACGAGGACACCGTCATCGGCGCGAACGTGAAGATCTACCAGGGCGTCACCATCGGGCGGTCGGACACGCACCTGACGGGCGCCCGAGCGGACGGCGGCCGGGTGGTCGTCGAGGACGACGTCGTCATCGGTGCGGGGGCCGTGGTGCTCTTCCGCTCAGGCTCGACGACGACCATCGGCCGCGGCGCGGTCGTCGGCGCGAACGCCGTCGTCCTCCGCTCCGTCCCCCCGGGCGAGATCTGGGCGGGAAACCCGGCGCGACCGACTCGGCGGACCGGGCCGTCGTCGTAGCGGCTCGCACGACGCGAAGGCCCCCGCCGGGATCCGGCGGGGGCCTTCGTCGTGCAGGAGCAGTGCGCGTCAGGCGCGGACCTCGGAGCGACGACGGGCGAGGACGATCGCACCGGCGCCGACGGCGAGCAGCGCGCCCGCACCCGCGGCGATCGGCAGCGCGTTCGAGCCGGTCGAGCTGAGGGCCGCGGGCGTCCCTGCGGCGGCACCGGCGACGGTGACGGCCTGCGTCGACAGGACGGCGCCCGACGCGGCGTCGGTGACGACGAGCGAGAAGGTGCCGGGCTGCGCGAGAGTGACGGAGAAGACGGCGTTGCCGGCGGCGTCGGTCAGCTTGCTGAACGACTTGGTGCCGGCGATCTTCACGGAGTCGGCCGGGACCGACTCGGGCGTCGTGACGGTCAGCGTGACGTTGGTCTTCGCGGGGCCCTTGACGGTGACCTTGAAGGCCTCGCCGGCGGCGGGCGTCGAGTCGGAGACCGTGCCCTTGTCCTGGTAGTTCTCGGCGCCGTAGCCGAAGGCGGCGGACGGCGCGAGGACGAGGGCTGCGGCGGCGGCAGCGGTGACGAGCGCGCGACGGGTCTTCATGGAGCTCCCCCAGCATGGGACGGACGACAATGGCACGGAAATGACCTTTTCGGACGTTTCGCCGCCTGTGACCCTGGAAATGGGTCTGCGTCACCGTACCGATTCGCTGGAGCAACCGGAAGCGACGATCGTCGGCCCGGAACCGCTGGCCAAGGGCGTGGAACGCACCACGACGTCGCCCGTCGAGGACTTTCCGGTGACGATCTCGAGATCGAGCGTCCCGGATTGTCCGGGTGCGAGAGTGAATGTCCTCGCGACGACCCCGAGCTCGTCGTGCACCTGCGCGAGCACCCCCGACTCCTCGGAATTCACCCGCACCGTCTCGACGAATCCCCCGGACGGCGCATACACGAGGACGTTGGTCGTCACCTCGCCGGGCGGGACGACGCGGTCGGGCCCGACGACGTACTCCGGGAGCGTCGCGGCGTCGGCGGGCGCGGTGGACGTGAGCGTCACGGTGAGGTCGACGACCTGGGACCCGTCGGGCCGGCACTGCGCGACCTCACCCGTGACGTCGAGGTCGAGGTAGTAGCCCATCTTCGCCTGCGTGCCGTCGTTGAGGTAGACGCCGACGACGGACGAGTCGTCGCCGCCACGACCGCGCAGCGCGCCCGCGAGGACGGTCGGCGCGAGCAGCTCCTGCTCCTCGGCGTGCGCGGACCACAGCATGAGCCGGCCCTCGCGCGCGGCCTGCGCGAGCGCGTCGACGACCGCCCCCGCGTCGCCCTGGCCCCCCGCGACGGCACCGAAGACGGTCGCCGCGGTCGACGCGAAGAACGCGTCCTGGTCGGCCGGGTCCTCGAACCTCAGGTAGACGCCGTTGAGCAGCTCCGCGACGGCGTTGTCGCGCGACAGCGTGCTGCCGTCGGCCAGCCCGACGGGGCCGGTCGCCTCGAGGACGAGCGCGAGCGCACCGGGGTCCACGGACAGCACCCCGTCGACCTCGCCGCCGACCTGCTGCTGCCAGATCGCGCGCGCGAGCGCGGCGGACCGCGGGAAGTCCGGTGTGAACGTGACGTCGCGCATGTCGGTGCCGACGAGCGGGCTGAACAGCGCGTCCTCGGCGTCGCTCAGCGGCAGCGCGGGCTCGGTCAGGCCGGACAGGTCGCCGCCGCGCCGCTGGTCGACGACGTCGAGCCGCCCGTCCTGCGCGCGCAGCACGAGGACCGTGCCGGGGATGCCGCCGGTCGCCCGGGGCTCGGCGTTGTTCTGCACGAGCACGAGGTAGGTGCGCGGCTCGGCGGACCCGAGCATCGTGGGGAGCAGGGTCGCGGCGCGCGCGGCGGTCGCGGTGGTCGCCGCGACGTCGTCGACCTGCGCGCGCAGCTCGTCGACCGGCCCGGCGAGCTGGCCGACGAGCCGGGAGGTGTCGATCGCGTCGAGCTGCTGGACGGCGGCCTGCACGGCGAGGTCGGCCCCCACGACCTGCGGCGCGGCCCTGCGCAGCGGGTCGAGGTCCACCTGGCCGTCGACGGGCGCGAGCGCCGCGGGGTCGACGAGCGCGACGGCGTCGACGAGCGGCGGCAGGCCGTGCTGCGCGAGGTTGTCGACGACGTCGGCGACGACCTGCACGGCGCCCGTCTGGTCACCCACCCACGGCAGCGCACCGGCGAGGGACCACACCGGGCCGCGCGTGCGGGCGTGCGCGGTCGCAGCGTCCTCCTGGAGCCGGGTGACGGTCGCGCGAGCGGCCTCGACGTCGCCGCCGGTGGCCTGCTCCTGCAGCACGACGACCTCGCCACGCGCGTCGAGGAGCGCGGCGCGGGCCGCGAGGACGTCGGCGACGAGCCAACCGACGGCGACCAGCCCGAGGAGCACGACCGCGCCGACGGCACCCAGCACGGCGCGCCGGTCCAGCACGAGCCGCCGACGCCACCGCGGCTCGGCGGGCGCCTCCTGCTCCGGCACGACCTGCGTGGACCAGGCGTCGCCCCAGTCCGGATGTGTCACGCAGGTCCTTCCGCTCGGCTCGGGTCACGCTCCTGCCGCGCGGACGACCGCCCGGCGGCGCGCTCGATGGTAACCGCGCGGGCTGTGCACCCGGGCTCCTCGCCGCGGGCGTCCGACGGGCGCCGCGGCGCCGGGCGCGGTCTGCGCGGCCGGCGCGCGCGGCGCTCGGGTCAGCGGGTCGTGGCGCGGTGCCGGGCGAGCAGCAGCGCGCCTGCACCGACGACGAGCAGCGTCACGCCGCCGAGCACGTACGGCAGCGCGTCGGCGCCGGTCGAGCTCAGCGTGCCGCCCGTCCCGGCCGGAGTGACCGCGAGCACCTCGGTCGCGATGACCGCACCCGTGGCCGCGTCGACGGCGGTCAGCGTGTAGGTGCCGGCCTGCGCGAGCGTCACGGTGAACGTCACGGACCCGGCGGCGTCGGTCGTCTTGGTGAGCGACTTGGTGCCGGCGATCGTGATCGCGCTGTCCGGGACCGACGCCGGCGCCGTGATCGTGAGCGTCACGGGTGTGCTCGGCGTGTGCTGGATGGTGAAGCTGAACGACTGCCCGGGCGCGGGCGTCGGGTCGGACACGGTCGCGACCACGCTCGGCGCGCGGTAGCCGTCGTCGCTCGGTGCTGCGGTCGCTGCGCTCCCCGCGGACAGGAGCAGGCCGCCCGCGACGAGCGCAGCGGCGATGTGGCGTCGAACGAACATGTGAGCCCCCTCGGCTTCCCCCAGGCCGTCGGTGCCGCGCACGGACACGGCACCCGGTCCGACGGTACAACTGCCTCGGGCATCTGGAAACCGCTGGCACGACCGGCGTCACGGCTACCGTGACGAGGTGACGTCCTCCCCCGCCACCCGCCGCCGTGCCCTCGTGGCGGTGCTGGTCGTCTACCTGGCGGGCGTCGCGCGCCTCACCCTGTGGCCCGAGCCGGCACCGGACGCCACGTTCGGCCTCGTCAGGACCGTGCTCGCGTGGTTGCAGGAGCGCGGCTTCCCGGTGACGTACGCCGCGACGGAGGCGGTCGCGAACGTCGTGCTGTTCGTGCCGTTCGGCCTGCTGGTCGGCGTCCTGCTGAGGCGCGCGTGGTGGGCGGTGGCGCTGGGCGCCGCGACGTCGGCGGCGATCGAGCTCGCGCAGCGCGCGTTCCTCCCGTCGCGCGTCCCCACCGTCCAGGACGTCGTCATGAACACCCTGGGCGCGGCCCTGGGTGTCGCGGCGCTGCTCGTCGCCCGCCGCGTCGCGCGGAGACGGACGGGCCGGGCCCTCCCGGAGGAGGACCCGGCCCGAACCACCGGCTGAGAGGACCTCAGACGCCGAGCGCGTCCTTGATCGGGCCGAGCAGGAAGTACACGACGAACAGCGCGGCGGCGCCCCACATGAGCGGGTGCACGACACGGGCCTTGCCGAGCGCGAGCTTGATGACGACGAACGCGATGACGCCCGCGCCCATGCCGACGGTGATCGAGTAGGCGAACGGCATGAGGACGATGGTGAGGAACGCGGGGATCGCGACCTCCCAGTTCTTCCAGTCGATGCCGCTGATCTGCATGACCATGAGGAAGCCGACGACGACGAGCGCCGGGGTGGCGGCCTCGAACGGGATGACGTCGACGAGCGGTGCGAGGAACGTCGCGAGCAGGAACGCGACACCGGTCGTGATCGCGGCGAGGCCGGTGCGGGCACCGTCGCCGACGCCCGCGGCGGACTCGATGTACGAGGTGTTGGACGAGACCGAGCCCGCACCACCGGCGGCCGCGGCGAGCGAGTCGACGATGAGGATCTGCTTGGTGCGCGGCGGGTTGCCGTCCTTGTCGAGCAGCCCGGCCTCGCCGCCGATCGCGACCATCGTGCCCATCGTGTCGAAGAAGTCGGCGAGCAGCAGCGAGAAGACCAGCAGGATCACCGCGACCGCGCCGATGCGCTCGAACGAGCCGAACAGCGAGAACTGGCCAAGCAGCGAGAAGTCGGGGGTCGCGACGACCTGGTCGGGGATCGCGGGGGTGTTGAGCTTCCAGCCGCCGGGGTTGCTGCCGTCGGGCTTCGCGGCGCCGACCTTCGTGATCGCCTCGACGACGATCGACAGGATCGTGGCGGTCGCGATGGCGATGAGGATCGCGCCCTTGACCTTGCGGACCATGAGCACGATCGCGGTGATGAGGCCGACCGAGAACACGAGCAGCGGCCACGAGCCGAGCGAGCCGGCGATGCCGAGCTCGACGGGCGTCGCGAGGCTCGACGGGATGCGCACGAAGCCGGAGTCGACGAGGCCGATGAACGCGATGAACAGGCCGATGCCGACGGAGATCGCGGTCTTGAGCTCGACGGGGACGGCGCGGAACACGGCCTCGCGGAACCCGGTCAGCACGAGCACGAGGATGATGAGGCCCTCGAGCACGACGATGCCCATCGCGTCCGGCCAGGTCATGCCGGGCAGGAACGCGATCGAGTAGGTGACGACCGCGTTGAGGCCGAGGCCCGCGGCGAGCGCGAGCGGGAAGTTCGCGACGGCGCCCATGAGGATCGACATGACGCCCGCGACCAGGGCGGTGGTCGCCGCGACGGCGGCGAGGTTCGGGGCGTCGCCGCCGCCGAGAAACGCGCCGTTGCCGCCGTCCGACGGGACGGTGCCGATGATGAGCGGGTTGAGCACGATGATGTAGCTCATCGTGAAGAAGGTGACGAGACCGCCGCGGATCTCCGTGCCGATCGTCGAGCCGCGCTCGGTGATCTTGAAGTAGCGGTCGACCGCGTTGCGAGGTGGCGCAGGAGTCTCGTCCTGCGCGACGGGGGCGGAGGGGGAAGCCATGCGCAGATCGTAGGAGAACGATCGCGTCCGCATGCTGGTTCCCACCGTCCGCAACATGAACGTCACACAGTGACGAGCGCGACGCCCGCCCGGCGGTACCGGACGGCGCACCCCCGCCGGGCATCATGGTCGCCGTGACCGTCGACCCCGCCGCGCCCGTGCGCGTGCTCACCGTCTGCACCGGCAACATCTGCCGCTCCCCCGCCGTCGAGCGCCTGCTCGCCGCGGGTGCGGGCGGCGCGTTCCGGGGCGACGTGGCCGCCGGCGGGATCGAGGTCGGCTCGGCCGGCACGCGCGCGGTCGTCGGGTCCGCGATGAGCCCGCAGATGGCGGCGCTGGTCGCAAGCCGCGGGCTGGTCGCCGACCGGTTCGTCGCGCGGCAGCTCGACGCGGCCGCGGTCCGCGAGGCCGACGTCGTGCTCGCGCTCACCCGCAGCCACCGGTCCGCGGTCGTCGAGCTCGTGCCCGCAGCCGTGCGCCGCACGTACACGCTGCGCGAGCTCGCCCGGCTCGCCCCGCTCGTGGACCCGGCCGACCTCGCCGCGGCGGGCCCGACACCCGCCGAGCGGCTGCGGGCGCTCGCCACCCTCGCCGCCGCGCAGCGCGGCCGCGTGCACGCGACGCCCGACGAGGACGACGTCGTCGACCCGATCGGCCAGTCGGACGCGCTCTACGCGCGCGTGTTCGACCAGATGGCGCAGGCCGTGGACGTGATCGTCGGCACCCTGCGCCGGTCGTAGGCTTCGCCCGTGCCGTCGCTCCTCGACCGGCTGCTGCGCCCCGAGCGCACGCCGCCCCCGCCCGTGCAGGTGGACCTCGCGCACGTGCTCCTCGTCGGAACCGGCGTGTGGGTGGCCGGGCTCGTCGTCTGCGCGGTCCTCGGCTGGACCGGTGCGACCGACTGGGTCCCGACCGTGGTCTGCGCGACGGGCGTCGTCATCGGCCTGGGCGCGCTCGCGTGGGCCCGGAGGCGGCGACCGCAGCCGGGCACCGCCCCCGAGCGCTGACCGTCGTCACACGACGACCAGCGAGAACCCTCCGCGGCCGTACCCGGCGACGTCGACCTCGAGGTCGCACCGCCGCATGAACGCCGGCACGTGCCGCGCGACGTCCGCGGGCAGCGGGTGACCCGGCTCGTAGACGACGTCGAGGCGGACGTGCGGCGCCCCCTCCGCGTTGAGCAGCGAGCCCAGCACGTTGAGGATCTCGCTCGCGTTCTCGAGCAGGCCCGCGGGCAGCCCGCCGTGGTTCACGGCCTGCTGCGCCATCTTCACCGGGACCAGCCCGAGCGCCCCGCCGAGGTACGCGGCGGCGGGGACGTCGAGCAGGATCAGCGCGGCGACCTGCTGCGTGTCGTCGAGGTACACGCCGACCAGGCACCCGTCACCCTTCGCCGGGTCCTGGCTCGTCGCACCCGTGAGCACGTCGACCTCGCGGCCGACGAGGTTCTCGAGCAGGTCGCGGACCTCGACGGCACCGGCCAGCGGGGTCTGCGCGCTCATGC
This sequence comes from Cellulomonas sp. H30R-01, assembly GCF_010119915.1. Taxonomy (NCBI): domain Bacteria; kingdom Bacillati; phylum Actinomycetota; class Actinomycetes; order Micrococcales; family Cellulomonadaceae; genus Cellulomonas; species Cellulomonas sp. H30R-01. The sequence goes on from NZ_CP048210.1 coordinate 2,902,700, forward strand.
CAGCACCGGCTCGATGACCTCGCGGAACGACTCCGCGGTGAACGGCTTCGCGATGAGGAACAGCGCGCCGGCGGCGTCCGCGGTGGCCCGCATCTCGGGCGAGCCCTCGGACGTGACGAACCCGAACGGCGTCTCGAAGCCCTCGGCGCGCAGCGCCTCCAGCAGCTCGATGCCGGACACGTTCGGCATGTTCCAGTCCGACAGGACGACGTCGGGCTCGTCGGCGCGGACGGCCGCGAGGGCTTCCGCACCGTCGGACGCCTCGCGCACGTCCCAGTCGTAACCCGCCTGCCGGAGCGTGCGGATCACGATCTGGCGCATGACGCGGCTGTCGTCGACGACGAGGACGCGGATCATGATCGGTTCCTTCCTTCGGTGCGGCGCCGCGGGACGGTCGGCGCGGCGGTCGTGCCAGGGACGGTGGGGACGGGGCTCACTGCCCGGCCCCGGTCAGGAGCACCCAGAGCTCCACGACGATCGGGCGGCCGCGCCACGACAGCGCGAGCTCCTGCACGCGCAGCGCGCCCTCGAGCAGCGGGACGGTGTCGGCGACCGCGGGCAGACCGAGCTTGGCGGCGTCGGGCATGAGGGCCTTGATGTTGCCGCCGACGACGTTGGCGAGCTCGCCGAACGCGTCGACGAGGTCCTCGTGCGAGACCTCCTCGTCGGCCGGCAGGCCGAGCAGCGCGCGGGCCAGGTCGTGCGCCGTCGCGGTCGCGGTCGTGAGGACCGCACGCCCGCTCAGCTCGCCGAACAGGTCGACCCACGCGTGCACGGGCTCCTCGACGGCGGGCGTCTCGCCCTCCCAGGCGTTCAGGTGCCCGTCCTCGCCGTCGATCATCGACGCGAACACGTCACGGGCGATGAGCAGGACCTGGTCGGTCGCGACGTCGGTGCTCATGCGGTCTCCTCCACGGGGACGAGGCCGAGCAGGTCGAGCTTCGCCCGCAGCTCCTCGGCGGTGAACGGCTTGATCAGGTACTCGTGCGCGCCTGCCGCGAGCGCGCGCACGATCTGGGACTGCTCGGCCTCGGTCGTGACCATCATGAGCGTCACGCCGCGCCACTCGCGGTTCTTGCGGACGTGCGTGACCAGCTCGAGCCCGTCCATGACGGGCATGTTCCAGTCGACGGTGACGAGGTCCACGGCACCCTCCTGCTGGAGGGCGTCGAGGGCCTCCTGGCCGTCGGCGGCCTGGGTCGTCGAGAACCCGAGCCCTTCCAGGACGTTCGCGACGATGCGGCGCATCGTCCGCGAGTCGTCGACCACGAGTGCTCTCATCGGCTCTCTCCTCGGACGCTGTCGGACAGCGGGACGGCGGCGACGCGCGCGGACGGCACGACACCGAGGGGGGCTATCGGGGCGGGCGCGAACGACCGCAGGGTGGGCGTGAGCAGGCTCGGCACGGCGGCCGCCCGGTAGACCGCGCCGCGCTCGACAGGCACCCGCTCCCAGCCGTCGTCGAGGCCGATCGTCGTCTCGGCGGCGCCCAGGACGAGGAACCCGCCGGGGCGCATCGCCGCGAGGACGCGGTCGAGCACGGCCTGCTTGACGGGCAGGTCGAAGTAGATGAGGACGTTGCGCAGGAACACCACGTCGAAGCCGCCGCCGAACGGCGGCGCGTCGAGCAGGTTGTGCCGCAGGAACGTCACCTGCCGACGGAGGTGGTCCCGCACGCGCCAGCCGGTGCCGTCGGCCTCGAAGTGCCGGACGAGCATCGGGGTCGGCAGGCCGCGGTTGGTCTCGAGCCGCGAGTAGACGCCCTGCGACGCGCGGTCGAGCACGGTCGCGTTGATGTCGGTCGCGACGATCTCGACGGCCGTGTCCGGCACCGCGTCGGCGAGCGTCATCGCGATCGAGTACGGCTCCTGCCCGGTCGAGCAGGCCGCCGACCACACCCGCAGCCGCGGCAGGCTGCCGCCCTCGCCGCGCAGCGCGGGCACGACGTGCTCGGTGAGCGCGCGGAACGGCGCGCCGTCCCGGAAGAACGACGTCTCGTTGGTCGTGAGGGCGTCGACGACCGCGCGGACGTCGGCCTCACGCTCGGCGGCGCGCAGCTCGCGCACGTACGTCTCGACGCGCGCGTGCCCGGCCCGCTGCGCGAGCGGCTGGAGCCGGGACTCCACGAGGTACTCCTTGCCCGCGTCGAGGTTGATGCCGGCGCGTCGTGCCACCAGCTCCGCGACGTAGGCGAAGGCGTCGGGGGCGAGGCTCATCGGTGCGCTCCGGTGGGTTCGGCGGTGGCGTGGCTGAGGACGTCCTCCACGGCCGCGGGGATCTGGTCGACGGGCAGCACGCGGTGCGCGAGCCCGGCGGTGGCGACGGCTCCGGGCATGCCCCAGACGACGCTCGACGGCTGGTCCTGCACCAGCACGGTGCCGCCCGCGCCGACCACGTCGACGCAGCCCTGGCGACCGTCGACGCCCATGCCGGTGAGGACGACGCCGAGCAGCTCGCCGCGCACGGCGCGCACGGCGGAGCGGAACAGGACGTCGGCCGCGGGGCGGCAGAAGTTGATCGGCGGCGAGTCGTCGAGCGCGGTGCGCAGCATGCCGGTGCGGGTGTCGACGCCGAGGTGCCGGTCGCCGGGGGCGATGTACACGTGCCCGGCCTCGAGCGGCTCGTCGTCGCCGGCCTCGACGACCGTCGCGGGCCCGACGCGGTCGAGCCGCGCCGCGAGCTGCCGCGTGAACACGGGCGGCATGTGCTGCACGACGAGGACGGGGACGGGAGGCGGCACGGTGAGCCCGCGCAGGACGCGCGTGAGCGCGTCGGGGCCGCCGGTCGAGGCGGCGACGACGACGAGCTGCACGGGATGCGTCAGCGGCATCGGCCGCGTGACGGGGGCGGCACCGGGTGCGGGCGGCGCGACGGGCTCGGCGACCGGCGCGGCGTGCACCTGCCGTGCGGGCACCTCGACGACGTCCTCGGTGCGCGGGACGAGCGCGACGATCCGCGGGATCAGGTCGTGCGCGACGCGCGCGAGCGCCTCGTGCACCGACGCGGTGCCCGTGGGCTTCGTGACGTAGTCGGTGGCGCCCGCGGCGAGCGCGTCGAGCGTGGCCGTCGCGCCGCGCTCGGTGAGCGTGGAGAACATGATGATCGGCATGCGGTAGCCCTGCGCCCGCAGCGCCGCGACCGTCTCGATGCCGTCCATCTCCGGCATCTCGACGTCCATCGTCACGAGGTCGGGCTGGAGCTGCTCGACCTTCGCGAGCGCGAGCCGGCCGTTCGCCGCGATGCCGACGACCTCGATGCGCCGGTCCTGCCCGAGCACGTCGCTCACGATGCGCCGCACGACGACCGAGTCGTCGACGACGAGCACCCGGATCCGGCTCACGCGGCGCCGCCGAGCTGCGCCTCGACGCTCGTCACGACGTCGGCCTCGTACGGGACGACGACCACGCCGCGCAGGCGGGCCTGCTGGAGGACGTCGTCGAGCGTGCCCTCGGCCACCGCGACCGCGACGACCGCGTCGGCGCCGCCGTCGACGAGCAGGCGGACCTGCGCGACCTGCGTCGCCGAGTCGGGCGCGTAGTGCACGCGCACGCCGTACCCGAGCTGGGCGAGGCGCTGCACGAGCACGTCGCCCTCCACGGCCCAGCCGGTCGCCGGCAGCGTCACGCCGACGAGGCGCGTCGACTGCCACCGGGCGAGCGCGTCGCCGCTGACCTCGCCGCCACCTGTCTGGTGGGCGAACGCGGCCGCCACGGCGAGCGCCATGACGGACGCCGCCCATGCCTTGCGTCGCGACATCCCTGTCTCCTTCGTGCCGGCGGGCCGTCCCTGGCCCGGCGGTGGTGCACCTTCGGTCAGAAGGTGAACATCGACACCCGCTCGCGCAGGTCGGCGGACATGCGGGCCAGCTCGGTGACGGACCCGCCCATCTGGCTGAGCACCTCCGAGCTCGTGGCGGCGGACGTGGCGACACCGGTGATGTTCGCGGCGATCTCGCCGGAACCGGTGGCGGCCTCGGCCACGCCGCGGGACATCTCGTTGGTCGTCGCGGTCTGCTCCTCGACGGCCGACGCGATGGTCAGCTGGTAGTCGTTGATCGACGCGATGATCGTCCCGATCTCCCCGATCGCGGCGACGGCACCCGTGGTGTCGGCCTGGATCGCCTCGACGCGGCGCGCGATGTCCTCCGTCGCCTTGGCCGTCTCGGACGCGAGCTCCTTGACCTCACCCGCGACGACGGCGAAGCCCTTGCCGGCCTCCCCGGCACGCGCGGCCTCGATGGTCGCGTTGAGCGCGAGCAGGTTCGTCTGCTCGGCGATCGACGTGATGAGCTTGACGACCTTGCCGATCTCCTGGCTCGACGAGCCGAGGCGGGACACCGAGTCGTTCGCGCTCGCCGCGGCGCCCGTGGCGGCCTGCGCCACCTTGGTCGCCTCGGTCGCGTTCTGCGCGATCTCCCGGATCGACGCGCCCATCTGCTCGGCACCGGCGGCGACGGCCTGCACGTTGCGCGACACCTGCGCGGCCGCGGCCGCGACGACGCCCGCCTGCGCGCTGGTCTCGTCCGACCCGGCGGCGACCTGGCTCGACGACGCGGAGAGCTGCTCGGCCGCGACGGCGACCTCGTCCGCCGTGTGCTTGACCTCGGTGAGCGTCTCGCGGACGCCGGCCTGCGCACGGCCGAGGGCCTCGCGCATCTGCCCCATCTCGTCGCGCGACGTGCCCGGGACGGTCCGCGTGAAGTCGCCGACGGCCATGCCGTTGAGCGCGCGGCACATGTCCCACACGCTCTTGCGGATGCCCGACGCCGTCTTGAAGCCGAGGAACATCGAGATCGCGAGGCCCGCGAACAGGCTGATGCCGAGGATGTAGCCGGCCATGTCGACGCGGTCCTGCGCGGCCTCCGCGGTCGCGGTGACCTCCGCCGCCATCGTCTTCTCGACCTCGTCGAACTTCAGCACGAAGTCGTCGATCGCGGGCTGGCTCACGGTGTCGGAGATCGACGAGTACGCGTCGGCGTCGTCCGCGAGCGCAGCGGGGACGACCTTCTCGTCCCGCAGCACGACCCACTTCTGGTACGACTCGACGAAGCCCGGCCAGGCCGCGTTGCCGTCGGCGCCGCTCGACTTCGCGAACGCCTCGATGGCCTCGGCCATGTCCATGTCGTTGCGCCGCTGCAGCTCGACCCAGCCCTTGCGGATCACCGGGTTCTTCACCGCGGCGATCTGGGCGACGATGAGGCGCGCGTTGTGCTGGCCGTCGTCGACCGAGCGCGACAGCGCGGCCACCTCGGTGGCGACGACGTCGACGTCCCGCAGGTCCTGGGCGGCACGCTGGAGGGCGACGTAGGCGAAGGCGCCCGAGCCGAGGGCGACGAACGCCACGAGGCCGAGCAGCAGCATCATCTTCGTCTGGATGCCCAGGTTGCCCAGGCTCATGCGCCGGCGCGGGCCGCCGTCGCGGGAGGTCTTGCTCATCGGTGCTCCTTGTCAGGGCTTCGTCGCCGTCGTCCGTCAAGATCGGCCGCGGCGGCGGTGCTGTGAGGGGTCGGGGCGACTTCCCCCCGCGCGGCTCAGGCCGCGGAGGCCGCCTCGTCGACGTCGAGGACGAGCAGCAGCCGGTCCTCGAGCGTGCAGGCCGACCGGATGAGCGGCCGCAGGTCCGGGTCGAGCGTCTCCGGCGGCACGCCGACGTCGTCGACGGGCACGTCGAGGACGTCGCCGATCTCGTCGACGAGCAGGCTCACGGGCTCGCCGTCCACCTGGACGACGACCATCATCGGCTCGGCGTCCTGCGCGAGCCCCGGCAGGCCGAGCCGCGGCCGCAGGTCGACCGTGACGACGACCTGCCCGCGCAGGTTGACGACCCCCGCGATCCCGGGCGGCGCGAGGGGGACGCGCGTGCGGGCGTGCGCGCGCAGCGCCTCCTGGACGCGCAGCACGTCGACCCCGTACAGGTCGTCGCCGATGGTGAACGTCACGTAGCGGTTCACGCGGCACCCTCCAGCAGGTCGTCGGACTCGAAGTCGTGGTCCGCGGCGAGCAGCGCGGCGGGCAGGTCGAGCAGCTCGGTGACGCGCCCGTGCACGACGGTCGAGCCGACGAGGCCCGCGGCGTCGATGTCGGAGTGCTCGGCGTGGTCCTCGACGATGTCGACGATGTCCTCGACGACCAGCGCGGCGCTGCGCGACCCGCGCTCGTAGACGACGAGCAGCAGCTCGTCGCGGTCCTCGGGCGTCGCACCGACCAGGCTGTCGACGCGCGCGAGCGGCAGGATCGAGCCGCGGTACTGCACGACCTCGCGGTCGCCGACCGTCTCGACCTCGTCCGAGCGCACGTGCTCGAGCCGCGCGACGCCGGCGAGCGGCATCGCGACGAGACGGCCCTCGCCGATCCGTGCGACGAGCAGCTGCTCGGTCTCGTGCGCCTCCTCGACCGCGGCCGAGGCGTGGCCCACCGACGCGTGCTCGTGCTCGCGCGGCATCGCCTCGCGGGCGATCGACTGCATGTCGAGGATCAGCGCGACGCGCCCGTCGCCGAGCACGGTCGTGCCCGCGTAGGTGCTCACGGACTTGAGCTGCGCCGCGAGCGGCGTCACGACGATCTCCTCGGTCGCGAGCACGCGGTCGACGAGCAGGCCGAAGCGGTTGTCGTCCGCCTGCACCACGACGATGACCCCGGGCCGGGACCCGGCGGGCTCGCCGTCGGACAGCCCGAGCACGTCGTGCAGCGGCACGAGCGGCAGGAGCTCGCCGCGCAGCCGGTAGACGGGCGCCTCGTGCACGTGCTCGACGGACTGCTCGGCGCGGTCGTCGAGCGCGACGAGCTCGAGCACGTGGACCTGCGGCACCGCGTACACGTCGCCGTCGCACTCGACGGACAGCGACGGCATGATCGCGAGCGTCAGCGGGATGCGCAGGCGCCACGACGTGCCCACGCCGACCGTGGACTCGACGTCCACGGTGCCGCCGACCGCCTCGATGCGCGTGCGCACGACGTCCATCCCGACGCCCCGGCCCGACACGTTGGTGACCGCCGCGGCCGTCGAGAAGCCGGGCAGGAACAGCAGCCCGAGCATCTCGGCCTGGCCGAGCTGCGCGACCTGCTCGGGCGTGCGCAGCCCCTTGCGGACCGCCGACTCGGCGACCTTCTGCGGGTCGATGCCGCGCCCGTCGTCGCGGACCTCGACGACGACCTGGCCACCCGCGTGGAACGCGCGCAGCTCGAGCGTGCCGTGCGACGGCTTGCCCGCGGCGACACGCTCGCCGGGCGGCTCGATGCCGTGGTCGACGGCGTTGCGCACGAGGTGCGTCAGCGGGTCCTTGACGGCCTCGAGCAGGCTGCGGTCGAGCTCCGTGTCGCCGCCGACGAGCTCGAGGCGCACCTCGCGCCCGCACGTCGCGGCGAGGTCGCGCACGACGCGCGGCATCTTCGCCCAGACGTTCTCGATGGGCTGCATGCGCGTGCGCATGACGCCGTCCTGCAGCTCGGACGCGATGAGGTTGAGCTGCTGCGCCGACCGCGTGAGGTCGACGTCCTGCGACTCGGCCGCGAGGCGCGTGAGCCGGTTGCGGACCAGCACGAGCTCGCCGACCTGCCGCATGAGGCGGTCGAGCAGCTCGACGTCGATGCGCACCGACGACTCGCTCGCGCCGCGCAGCGTGCCGACCTCCTCGAGGGGCGCGGCCGCGGGGGCCATCGTCGGCTGGTACTCGTGCCCGCTCGACAGGTCGGCGAGCGCCGCGGCGGCGAGCGCCTGCACGGCGGCCGCCTCGAGCGCCTCGTCGGCGGCCCGCTGGGCGGCCGGGTCGACGTGCGGGGTGGGCAGCACCGGCGCGGGTGCGTCACCGGGCGGCGTGCCGTCGGCGGGGCCGGACGCTGCCGCGCCGTCCTTCGGGACGCGCGTGACGATCTGCTTGATCGCCGGGACCTTGTCCGGCGCGGCCGTCGCCGGGGCCTCGGTCGCGTGCTCGGCGGTCACGGCGGCGACGGCCGCGGCGACCGGCTCGGCGTTCTCGTCGGCGGGGGCCTCGCGCGGGTGGGGCACGTCGGCCGTGCTCTCGGCGGCCGCGGGCGCGGTCGCCGTGGCCGGCGGTGCCTGCGCGGCGGTCCGTCCCTCCTGCACGGCGACGATCGCCTCGACGACCACGTCGACGTCCACGTCGCCCTCGCCACCGGTGCGCTCGATCGCGTCGAGCAGCAGCCGGACGGTGTCGACCGTGCGCAGCAGCACGTCGGTGGTCACCTGGTCCATCTGGCGGCGACCGTCGCGCAGCTCGACGAGCAGGTTCTCGCCCGCGTGCGTGACGCGCTCCAGGCGCGAGAACGCGAGGAACCCGCTCGTCCCCTTGATGGTGTGGATCGTCCGGAAGACGCTGCTGAGCAGCGGCCTGTCGCCCGGGTTCTCCTCGAGCTCCACGAGGTCCCGGTCCAGCTGGTCGAGGTTCTCGTAGCTCTCGACCAGGAACTCGCGGACGATCTCGTCGATGTCCTCCACGCGTGCCTCCCCACCGGGAGGCATTCGGCGCCGGCCCGGCGCCCAACCTCATCGGCCGGTGGAGGTCCCTGCTGAGGGATCCGCGGGGGTCGCGCCGGTGGGGGGTGCGTCGGTCGGCGCGGAGGCCGCCGTGCCGGGGCCTGTGCCGGGCCCGGCGGGCGTGGCGGGCGGCTGGAGGCGGCGCAGCGCGGCCGCGGTGCTGTCGTCGGCCTTCGCGGCCTCGGCGTTGGCCGCGGTGAGGGCCTCGAGGACCTCGGCACGGTGGACGCGCACGTCGCGGGGGGCGTCGATGCCCAGACGCACGCCGTCGCTGCGGACCTCGATCACGGTGACGACGATGTCGTCCCCGATGACGAGACGCTCACCGACGCGTCTGCTGAGCACGAGCATGCGAGCGACCCTACCGTCCGCACGCGGCGGCGCCCGCGCGCCACGAGCGAGTCACGCGTTCGACGAGCCGCTCGTCCCGCCGTCGGGCTCGGAGAGCCGCTGCTCGCGGTCGCGCAGCTGCGCCTCCCAGTCCCGCAGCATCTGCTCGTGCTTGTTGTCGGACTCGCGGTCGCGGCGCAGGCGGTCGAGGAACTCGGGGTCGTCGTCGGGCGCGCGACGGGGCCTCTCGTACTCGGGGAAGCCCGCGGTCCCGGTGGACGGCCACGGCACCTGGCGGCGGCGGTCGTCCTTGGGGCGGCCCGCGACGAGCCAGGCGACGCCGCCCGCGACGGGCAGGATGACGATGAGGATGAGCCAGCCCGTCCGGGACAGGTTCCGGATACGACCTTCGTCGGACTGGATGCAGTCGATGAGGCAGTAGACGAGCAGCCCGATCTCGACCACGAACGGCAGGTAGCGGAGCACGACCCCTCCTCCGGTGCCGCAGGCCCCGCGCCTCGGCGGACGCAGGCTAGCGGAGCGCGGGACGCTCGCGGGCGCGTTCGGGTGACGGACCTGCACCGATGCTCGCATCGGGCGCCGAAGGGCCGTTGCCTTCCGCGTTGACACGTGTCACTGTAGGGGAGCGCTTCCACGGCCGCACCGACGCGGCCCGTCCGGTCGTCGACCGGTCGACCCGCGCCCCGGCACGAAGGACGATCAGGACATGGCGTCGCAGACCCTCACGCCCGCACGCACCGACGAGCCCGGCGACGCGCTCGCGACGAGCGGACCCGTGGACCTCGACGGCAGGCGGTTCTACCGGATCGCGTCGTACTCCGACCTCCCCCCGTTCTTCATGACGCTCGTCGGCGCGAGCGACCTCTGGCTGTTCGTCTCCAGCACCGGCGGCGTCACCGCCGGGCGCGAGCACGCCGACCGCGCGCTGTTCGCGTACGCCACGGACGACAAGGTCGCCGCGGGCGCCGGTCGCACGGGCGGGCTCACGCTGCTGCGCGTCGAGACTCCCGACGGCACGCGGGCGTGGCAGCCGTTCGCGGAGCGCCGCCCCGACGACCCGGCCGTCGAGCGGCACCTGTACAAGGACTACCTCGGCACGACGCTCGTCTTCGAGGAGACCCGCCCCGACGTCGGCGTGCGCGCCCGCGTCACGTGGCGGACGAGCGCGCGGTACGGGGTCGTGCGCGAGGTCGCGCTCACCGCGGTGGGCGGCGCGCCCGTGCACGCCCGCGTGCTCGACGGGTTCGTCGACCTGCTGCCCGCCGGCGTGACCGTGCAGACGCAGTCGGAGTTCAGCAGCCTGCTCGACGCCTACAAGCGCACCGAGGTCGACGCCGCGACGGGACTCGGGCTCGTCTACCTGAACTCGACGCTCACCGACAAGAGCGACCCGAGCGAGTCGCTCGCGGCGACGGTCGCGTGGCAGGTCGGGCTCGCCCCGGTCGCGCACCTCACGTCGACCCGGCAGGTCGCCGCGTTCGCCGACGGCCGCGCGGTCACCTCCGAGCCCGAGGTCCGCGGCGAGAAGGGCGCGTACCTGGTCGTCGCCGAGGTCGCGCTCGCGCCCGGCGAGACCCGGCGGTGGAGCGTCGTCGCGGACGTCGACCAGAGCGCCGCGGACGTGGTCCGGCTCCAGGGCGAGCTCGCCGACCACCCCGCCGCGGCCGCCGCGCTCGAGGCCGACGTCGCCGCGACGCGCGACCGGCTCGACCACCTCGTCGGCACCGCCGACGCCGCGCAGGTCACGGGCGACGAGCTAGCGTCGGCCCACCACGCCGCGAACGTCCTCTTCAACGTGATGCGCGGTGGCGTCTTCGTCGACGGCTACCGCGTGCCCGGCGAGGACCTGCGCGCGTTCGTCGCCCAGCGCTCGCCGCGCACCGCCGCGCGGCAGGCCGCCTGGCTCGACGCGCTCCCCGCGACCGCCGACCTCGACGCGCTGCTGGAACGCGCCGACGCGACCGGTGACCCCGACCTGCTGCGGCTCGTGCGCGAGTACCTGCCGCTCACGTTCAGCCGCCGCCACGGCGACCCGAGCCGCCCGTGGAACAAGTTCCAGATCGCGCTCACCGACGCCCAGGGCCGCACGCGCGTCGACTTCCAGGGCAACTGGCGCGACATCTTCCAGAACTGGGAGGCGCTGGCCTGGTCGTTCCCGGGCTACGTCGAGTCGATGGTCGCGGTGTTCCTCGACGCGACCACCGCCGACGGCTACAACCCGTACCGGATCTCGCGCTCGGGCATCGACTGGGAGGTCCCCGAGCCGTCGAACCCGTGGGCGAACATCGGCTACTGGAGCGACCACCAGATCGTCTACCTGGTGAAGCTGCTCGAGACGTCGCGGCGCTTCCACCCCGGCCGGCTCGACGCGCTCGTCGACCGCGCGCTGTTCACGCACGCCGACGTGCCGTACCGGATCGCCTCCTACGAGCAGACGGTCGTGGAGCCGATCGAGACGATCGCGTTCGACACGGCCGCCGAGGAGCGCGTGCAGCAGCGGGTGCGGACCGAGGGCGCCGACGGCCGGCTCGTGCACGGCGCCGACGGCGACCTCGTGCGCGTGTCGCTCGGCGAGAAGCTGCTGCTGCTCGTGCTCGCGAAGGTCGTCAACCTCGTGCCCGACGGCGGCATCTGGATGAACACCCAGCGCCCCGAGTGGAACGACGCGAACAACGCGCTCGTCGGCAAGGGGCTGTCCGTCGTGACGCTCGCCTACCTGCGTCGCGGGCTCACGCTCGCCCGCGACCTGCTCGACCGCGACCTCACGGTCACCGAGGAGCTCGCGGGGCTGCTCGCCGACGTGACCACCGCGCTCGACGCGCACACCGCGGCGGCCGACGGCGGGTTCGACGACGCGGGCCGACGCGCCGTCATGGACGCGCTCGGCGCCGCGGGCACCGCGTACCGCGAGCGCGTGTACGCCGGCTTCGGCGGCGCGCACCGGACGGTCGGCGCGGCCGACGTGCGGGCGTTCCTCGACGTCGCGCAGCGGTACGTCGACGCGGGGCTGCGCGCGAACCGTCGGCCCGACGGGCTGTTCCACTCCTACAACCTGCTCGACCTGCGCGGCGGCGTCGCGCGCGTCGGGCACCTGCAGGAGATGCTCGAGGGCCAGGTCGCGGTGCTGTCGTCGGGGCTGCTCACGCCCGCGGAGGCGCTCGGCCTCGTGCACGCGCTGCGCCGCAGCGCCCTGTACCGAGCGGACCAGCACTCCTACCAGCTCTACCCCGACCGCGAGCTGCCGACGTTCCTCGCGCGCAACACGATCACCCCCGCCCAGGCCGCGGGCGCGCCGCTGCTCGACGCGCTCGTCGCCGCGGGCGACACGACGCTCGTGCTGCGCGACGTGCGCGGCACGCACCGGTTCGCGCCGGGCCTGCACAACGCGCGGGACGTCGTCGCGGCCCTCGACGCGCTGTCCGCGGGCGCGCCCGGCGTGGCACCGCAGCAGGTCACCGACGGCCGCGCCGCGGTCCTCGACGTGTTCGAGCAGGTGTTCCGGCACGCCGAGTTCACGGGCCGGTCCGGGTCGTTCTTCGCGTACGAGGGGCTCGGCAGCATCTACTGGCACATGGTCTCGAAGCTGCTGCTCGCGGTGCAGGAGAACCACGAGCGGGCGGTCACCGAGAGCCTCGACGCGGCGGTCGTGCAGGGCCTGGCCGACGCGTACGAGGACGTCCGGCTGGGCCTCGGCTACTGCAAGTCGCCCGAGGTCTACGGCGCCTTCCCCGTCGACCCGTACTCCCACACGCCCGCCGGCCACGGCGCGCGCCAGCCGGGCATGACCGGGCAGGTCAAGGAGGAGGTCCTCACGCGGCTCGGCGAGCTAGGCCTGCGGGTCGAGGACGGCCGCGTCGTCGTCCGGCCCGTGCTGCTGCGCGCCGACGAGTGGACGACCGCACCGACGACGTTCCGCTTCCACGACGTCGCGCAGGCCGAGCAGACCCTCACGCTCGACGCCGGGTCGCTCGCGTTCACGTTCTGCCAGGTGCCGGTCGTCTACCGGCGCGGGTCGACGCTGCGGGTCGAGGCGACGCTGGCCGACGGCACGCGCGTGCCCGGCACCGACGGGGTGCTCGACGCCGACGTGAGCGGCCGGCTCTTCGCCCGGACCGGCGACGTCGTGCGCGTCGACGTCGAGGTCCCGACCACCTGACGGCACGGCCGGCGCCGCGACCCCGGCTCGTCCCGGCGTCGCGGCACGGGTCGTCAGGTGCGCGCGGCGGCCCCGTCGTCGGCCGACGTCGCGTCGTCGTGCCGCTCGGTCGGCGGCACCCCGACGCGCGGCGCGACGACCGCGGCGAGCACCGACAGCGCGACGGTCAGCCCGAAGGCCACGGCGAAGCCCGTCGTCCCGACGACGTCCTCACCCCCGCCCGTGCCGTGCCCACCCGCCGCCGACGACCCGGAGACGAGCGCGAACAGCACGCCGCTCACCGCGAGGGCGAGCGCGGCGCCCACCGCGTCGGCGATCGACAGCGCGGAGCTGTTGCGGCCCTGGGTCCCGGGGCCGGAGTAGCCGAGCAGCAGCACGTTGAGCCGCGACGACGCGAGCCCCATGCCGGCCCCGGCGAGCGTCCACGTCGTGACGAGCACCGCCGGGTGCAGCCCGGCCGCGGCCGTGAGCCACGCGCCGACGGTCGCGGCGACCACCAGGACGGTCCCGATGCGCACGGCGTCGCGGCTCAGGAGCCGCTGGCCGAGCCGCCCCTGCACGGCGGACATGCCGGACCACGCGAGCGCCGCGGTCGTGAGCGCGAGCCCGCTCGCGGCGGGTCCCCAGCCGTCGCGCGCGGCGAGCAGGTAGGGCACGTACGCCTGCGCGCCGAAGAACGCGCCGGACACCAGGAGACGTGTCGCCAGGACGCTCGGCAGGCCGGGCCGCGCGCGCAGCGACCCCGCCGGCAGGAGGGGCCGGACCGCGACGAGCGCGCCCACGCCCGCGACGGCGGCGAGCACCGCGGACGGCACGGCGGACAGCTCGACCGCGAGGTTGAGCGCGAGGACCGCGACGGCGACGACGACCGCGAGCAGCACCCGGACCCGCGCCTCGGCGGGGCTCACGTCGGACCCGCTCTCGGGCGGGCCCAGCGGTCGCAGCGTGCGCAGCAGGGGCAGGCTCGTCGGCACGACCAGCACGGCGACGGCGAGGAACACCCACCGCCACCCGGCGGTCTCCGCGATCACGCCCGCGACCGCCGGCCCGACCAGCGACGGCAGGACCCACGCGGCGGAGAACCAGGCGAAGGCCCGCGGGTGCAGCACCGGCGGGTACGCACGCGCGAGCGTGACGATGAGCGTGACGTTGACGGCGCCGCCGCCGAGGCCCTGCGCGAGCCGGCCGGCGACGAGCATCGGCATCGAGGCCGCGAGCCCGGCGACCACGAGCCCGACGACGAAGAGGACCGCGCCTGCGAGGAAGGGGCGGAACGGGCCGCTGCGGTCCGACCACGACCCGGCGACGACCATCCCGACGACGCCCGTCGCGAGCGGCCCGGCGAACGCGAACGCGTAGAGCGCGTGGCCGTCGAGCACGTCCGCGACGCGCGGCATGACGGTGGTGACGGCGAACGACTCGAACGCGACGAGGACGACCAGGGTCACGAGCGCCGCGGTCGTCGTGCGCCGCTCGCGCCAGAGCGCGTCGGTGGTGCGGGGGCGGTCGTCGGGCGGTGTCACCTGGCGACCCTAGCCCGCGGATCCGTTGCCGCGGGAAACGCATTTCCGCGCCGCGAGCCGTCCCGACCAGAGGGCCGGACGCCCCGTCCGGACGAGCAGTCCGGACATGCGGAAGGGCGGCCGGTACGCGACCGGCCGCCCTCCGCGAGGTGCGCACCGCATGACGCCTCTCGGCGCGTGGCCGCTCGTGGCGGCGAAGGGTAGAGCCCGGGGGTCATGGGCGGTGCGACACCCTCCACAACGGAGCGGCCCGGTCGGTCATTCCCGGCGTCCCGGACCTGCGGGGCGTGGCGGTGTCACGCGCCGCGGCGGCGTCGCGCCGACGGCGGCAGCACGCAGCGGGAGCGGCCGCACCCCCACGGACCTAGCGTGGCCCGATGACCGACGACCGCGACGCCCGCACCCTGGCCGCGCTCCGGGGCTTCCTCGACGAGGTCCACCTGGCGACGCCCGACGGGGTCGCGGAGGCCGCGAACCACGCGGCCGGTGAGCTCGGCTGGACCGCGCGGCTCTGGGTCGTCGACTACGAGCAGCGTCTCCTGGTCCCGATGCCGGCGCCGTCGCTGCCCGACGCGGACGCCGTCCCGATCACGGGGACGCTCGCGGGCCGCGCGTTCCAGCACGTCCAGCCGGTGCCGGCGTCCGGGGATCCGCTCACGCTGTGGGTGCCGCTCCTCGACGGCGTGCACCGGTTCGGCGTCGTCCAGCTCACGATGCCCGCGGGCACCGACGTCGACGACCCGCGCACGCAGGAGCGGTACGAGCTGCTGTGCCACCTGGTCGGCCACATGATCGCGGCCAAGAACCCGTACGGCGACTCGCTCGACATGCTCGCGCGCCGCCGTCCGCGGGCGGTCGCGACCGAGCTGCTCGCCGACCTGCTGCCGCCGCTCACGTTCGGCGCCGAGGGCCTCGTCGTCTCCGGCATCCTCGAGCCCTGCTACGACGTCGCCGCGGACGCGTTCGACTACGGCGTCGTCGACGGCACCGCGCACCTCGGCATCTTCGACGCGACCGGGCACGACCTGTCCGGCACGCTCGTCGCGGCCGTCGCCGTCGCGGCCTTCCGCAACAGCCGTCGCGAGCGCCGCACGCTCGCCGGCACCGCGGCGGCGATCGACGACGTCGTCCGTGACCAGTGGCGCGGTGCGCTCTTCGCGTCGGGCGTGCTCGCCGAGCTCGACCTCACGACCGGGCGCCTGCGCTACGTCAACGCGGGGCACCCCGTGCCGCTGCTCATGCGCGACGGCAAGGTGGTCAAGCGGCTCGAGGGCGGTCGACGCATCGTGCTCGGCCTCGGCGACGGGCAGATCGACGTCGCCGAGGAGAGGCTCGAGCCCGGCGACTGGGTCGTCTTCCACACCGACGGCGTCACCGAGGCGCGGGACGCCGACGGCACGTTCTACGGCGTCGAGCGGCTCACCGACCAGCTGCGCCGCTCCGCGGCGGCCGGCCACAGCGCGCCCGAGACGCTGCGTCGCGTCGTGCACGAGGTGCTCGACCACCAGCACGGGCAGCTGCAGGACGACGCGACGCTGCTCGTCGCGCAGTGGGCGACCCGCAAGGAGGAGGCGCTGCGCGCAGCACCGCGCTGAGCCCTCGCGCGCGGTCGGGCGGGGACCGGTCAGGCCCCCGCCCGGCGCAGCGCGACGTGTCGTGCCGGTCCGTCGTCGTCAGACGGTGAAACGCCCCACCAGCGCGTCGAGGCGCACGGAGTTGCGCGCGACCTCGTCCGCCGAGCCGCGGATCTGGTCGATGTGCCCGGCCGTGTACTGCGCGTTCTCGGCCATCGCGCGGACGTTGTCGGCGATCGTCGTGACGCCCAGAGCCGCGTCGGCGATGTTGGAGGTCATCTCCGACGTCGTGACGCTCTGCTCCTCGACGGCTCCCGCGATGCTGCTCTGGTGGTCGTTGACCTGGCCGATGACGTCGGTCGTCGTCGAGATCGCGGCGACCGCGTGCGCGACGTCGGACTGGATCTGCGTGATCCGGCCCGTGATCTCCTCGGTGGCCTTCGCGGTCTGCTGCGCGAGCTCCTTGACCTCGCCCGCGACGACCGCGAACCCCTTGCCCGACTCGCCCGCCCGTGCGGCCTCGATCGTCGCGTTGAGCGCCAGCAGGTTCGTCTGCTCGGCGATCGTGTTGATGAGCGCGACGACGCCGCCGATCGCGGCGGACGACTCGCCCAGGCGCCCGATGGTCGTGTTGGCGTCGTCCGTGCTGGTCACCGCGGTGTGGCCGGCGGTGTTCGCCTCGGCGGCGCTGCGCGCGATCTCCTGGATGGACGCGCCCATCTGCTCGCCCGCCACGGCGATGGTCTGGACGTTCGACGACACCTGCTCGGCGGCCGCCGCGGCGGAGGCGGCCTGCTGCGCGGCCTGCGTCGACTGCCGGGTCATCTCCCCCGTGATCGCCGACAGCTCCTGCGCCGCGGCGGACGAGGTGGCCGCGGTCTCGCCGATCTGGCGGACGAGCGCGGCGATGTTCGCGACGAAGCGGTTGAACACGCGGGCGAGGTCCCCGACCTCGTCGTCGCGCGCGCTGCTCACCTGCTGCGTGAGGTCGCCGTCGCCGTCCGCGATCTCCGTGAGCCGGGCGGTGAGGTCGCGGATCGGGCGCGTGATGCTGCGTGTGAGGAGGGCCGCGAGGACGACGACCAGTGCGACCGCGAGCGCCGAGCCGCCGACGATCACGACCTCGGTGGCGAGGGCTGCCCGGTCCGCCTCGGCGTCCCGGACGGTGAGGAGGGCCTCCTCGGCGCCGCCGATCTGGTCGAGCACGCCGCGGATCTGGTCCATGACGGCCTTGCCCGCGTCCGACATCACGATCTCCTGCGCGGCCTCGAAGCCGTCGGCGTCGCGGACGTCGATCGTCTGCTGCATCTCGTCGAGCTTCGCGGCGACCAGCGGCTCGAGCTCCTCGAGCCGTGCCTGCTGCGCAGGGTTGTCGGCCGTGAGGCTGCGCACCTCGGCGAGGTGCTCGCCGACCGCGGTCCGCGCGGCGGTGTAGGGCTCGAGGTAGGAGTCCGCACCCGTGATGAGGTACCCGCGCTGGCCCGTCTCGGCGTCCTTGAGCGACGACAGGATCGCGTTGTTCGCGCGGATGACGTCGTGGGTGTGGTCGACCCACGTGCTGCTGTCGACCAGCGCCCGGGTGTTGAGGAACGACACGACGCCGACGCCGATCATGAGGACGAGGGTGGCGACGAAGCCGGCGACGAGCCGGCGGCCGATGCTCCAGCGCCAGCGGCGCGGGCGGGTGGGGTGGGACTGGCCGGACACGATCACTGCTCCTGGGTCGGGGGGTGCACCCCTCCCTTCGGCCGCTGGTAGATCGATTCAAGTGGTCGCCCGGAGAATCTGTCGCGCGACCGGGACGCGTCGCACCCGCCCCACCGTGCCGTCGTCGGCGGGGGCAGCGGCAGGGGCCTGGCTACCGCGCGGACCGCAGCTCAGCGGCGAGCGGGCACTGGAAAGGGTCGCGCGCGGCGAGCCCGACGGCGTTCAGGTGCCGGACGACGATCCCGTAGGACTGCAGCAGGGTCGTCTCCGTGTACGGCACCCGGTGCTCGGCGCAGAACGCCCGCACGAGGGGCTGGACGCGCCGCAGGTTCGGGCTCGGCATGCTCGGGAACAGGTGGTGCTCGGTCTGGTAGTTGAGCCCGCCCATGAACAGGTCGGTCATGCGGCCGCCCCGGACGTTGCGGCTCATGAGCACCTGCCGGCGCAGGAAGTCGATCCGGGCGTCGCGGGGCACGAGCGGCATGCCCTTGTGGTTGGGCGCGAACACGGCCCCCATGTAGAGCCCGAACAGCCCGAGCTGGACGCCGAGGAACGCGAACGCCATCCCGACGGGCAGCAGCCAGAACACGAGCGCGAGGTAGCCGCCGAGGCGGAGCGTCACGAACGCGATCTCGACCGGCCGCCGCTTCACGGGCGCGCGGCCGAAGATCGTCTTCACGCCCGAGATGTGCAGGTTGAGCCCCTCGAGCAGCAGCAGCGGGAAGAACAACCAGCCCTGCCGCTGCGTCAGCCAGCCTGTGAGGCCCGTCCGGGGGGCCTTGAGGTCCTCGGTGTGGAAGACGATGACGTCGGTCGCGATGTCGGGGTCCGCGCCGATCTGGTTCGGCTTGGCGTGGTGGCGCGAGTGCTTGTGCTGCCACCAGCCGTAGCTCATCCCGGCAAACAGGTTCGCGATGACGAGGCTCGACCAGTCGTTCCACCGCCCGGACTCGAAGATCTGCCGGTGCGCGGCGTCGTGCCCCAGGAACATGACCTGGCCGAGCAGGACCGCGACGAGCGCGGCGATGACGAGCTGCCACCACGACGGCCCGACGACGACGAACGCGGTGAACGTCAGCGCCAGCAGCGCCGTCAGCACGAGGAACCGCACCCAGTAGTAGGCGTGTCGGCGACGCATGAGCCCGGTCTCCTGGACGGCCTTGCTCAGCGTCGTGAACTCGCTGACCTGGCGCTCGCGCGCGGACGGGGTGCGCGTGGTCGTGGCGAGCACGGGGGTGTCCACGGCGGCCTACTCGAAGCGGATCGTCGAGACGGCGGCGTGGGTCGCGTCGGACCGCCGTCGTTCCTCGACCACGCGGGCGTCGGCCGCGACGGCACGCTCGTCGCTCGCGGCGCGGAGCTCGCCGCCCAGGTCCCGCAGCATGGCGGCCAGCGCGGCGGCGAGGCCGTCACGGAGCTGGTCGAGGTTGGTGTTCTCGACGAGCAGGCGACGGTCGGAGACGGCGAGCCGGAGCGGCGGGCCGGTCGCACCGATCTGCTCGGCGAGCCGGCGCGCGGTCGCGGGGTCCTCGATGCGGGCGCGCTCGTCCCGGCCGACCTGGCGGGAGAACACGACCGGCACGGTGTACGTGGCGGGCTCGTCGGCGGTGCCGAGCTCGGCGGGGAGGCCGGACTCGAGGATCGAGAGCAGGTGCAGGTCGCCCGTCGAGGCGTCGGGTGCGTGCGGCTGGATGGCGGTGGTCATGATCGACCCCTTCGAGAAGACGAGGAAGGCGGTGGGGGGAGCCGCCCGGGAGGGTTCAGCGCGTCGGCGGCGTGGTGTGCCGGTCGGAACGGATGCGGCGACGCAGCTGGCCGATGCGCAGGGCACCGACGACGAGCGCCACGACACCGACGCCGAGGCCGGCGATGACGAGCACCAGCGCGAGGGGCGCGCTGCCGGCCATGCCGAGGAAGGCGACCTCGACGGGCGCGGTGTTCTGCATCATGAACACGACGAGTGCGACGAGGACGAGGGCGCCGACGCAGACCCCGAACCAGGCGGCGCTGGTGCGGCTGCGGACGGGCTTGCGCGCCCGAGCGCCGGGAACGGTGCGAGAGGGCCGGTCACCCAGCGGGAGCGGATGCTCGAGGTCGCTGGTGAAACGGGGCGTGGAGTTGCTCTGGACGGGCATGACGCCCTCCTTGGTGGTCCAAGGAGGGCGGGTCCTCGGCTGAGAGCCGGTTCATCCTGAGACTGCTTCGATCGTACGCCTGTTCGGTCACCCCGGCCTCCTGAACCGGCGTCGGGGGCGTCCCGCGGCCGACGACCGCGCGCTCGACCGGTCCGCGCGGCTCAGTCCCAGCGCGCCCGGTCGCCGAGGGCCTGGCTGAGCGCCGCGGCCCACGCGACCGGCGTCGCGGGGACGCCGTCGATCCACGCGACGGGCACGCCGACGGCCAGGGCGGCACCTGGCTCGGCGGTGTCCAGCAGGCCGCGCATCGCAACCGCGTCGACCCGGGGCGTGACCGACCGCAGCCAGCGGCGGGCGTCGGCGGTGCGCGTGCGCGCGTCGAGCACGGCCCACACGTGGTCGGCCTCGCACGCGGCGAGCAGCGAGCGTGCGAGCTCGCGGTCCTCGGGGTCGGCGCCGACCGTCAGCGCGACGACCCACGGGTGATCGGCGGACGGCGCGCCGGTCCGCCAGGCGGCGACCTGCTCGGCGCTCGACATCCGGCCGGGCGTGCGGCCACGCCCCCGACCACCCCGACCGGTGGGCGCCCCGGCGAGGCGCACGGCCTCGGCGGGCAGCCGCAGGCGTTCGGCGAGCAGCGCGGCGGCCGCGTCGGCGTCGTCGTCGGCACCGAGCACGACGAGCACGGACCCGGCCGTGCGCGGAGGCTGCGGCGCGGGCGGGACGTCCGCCAGGACGCCGGACAGCGTCACGTGCTCGCGGTCGAGCAGCGCGGCCGGCACACCGATCTCGGCGAGCGCGGCCCGCAGGTCGTGAGCGGCAGCGGGAGCCGGCGACGCGGCGGGCGCCACGACGGGGAACGTCACGGGCACGACGTCGACGGGCTCGCGCGGCGTCGGCACCTCGACGACGGGCTCGGCGACGGCGACGCGCGGGGTGACCGCCTGGAGCGCGCGGGCGGCGGGCGGGGCGGCCAGCCCCGGGTCGGGCAGCGGGTCGGCGGTCACCGCGCGCACCTGCTCGAGCACGTGTGCGAACGACGCCGCGTCGGGCTCGTCGTCGGAGCCCGCCCCCGCGCGCCCCGCTGCGACGCCGGCAGCCTCGGCCACCGCACCCCCGACCTCGTCCGCCTCGTCGGCCGCGGCCAGCAGCGCAGGCAGCCCGCCCGCGGGCACGGCGCGCAGCGCGGCGGGCCGGGCCTCCGGCGGCGGCGGCGGCACGTCGACGGTGATCTCGTACCGCTCGCGCGCGAAGAACCCGCCGATGCCGCCGCTGCGGACGCGCTCGGCGCGCACGACGCGTGCCTGCGGCCCGAACTCGGCGCGCACGTGCGCCATGAGCTCGGCGAGGCTGGTGCCCTCAAGCAGCAATCGCGTGGTCACCGCGCACCACCCCCACGGTCTCGACGGTCAGCCCGCCACCGGTCACCTCGGCGTAGGACAGGACGGGCAGGCGCGGCAGGCCGAGCGCGACGAGCCGGCGCAGCGCGGGCCGCACGACGGGCGCGCACACGAGCACGACCGCCCGCCCGTCGGCCTCGGCCTCGGCGACGGCCGCGCGGAGCTGGTGCAGCACGGACTCGACGCGCGACGGGTCGACGAGCAGCTGCGTGCCGCCGTCGCCGGGCCGCAGCGACTCGACGAGCTGCTGCTCGAGGCCGGGGTCGAGCGTGAGGACGCGCAGCGTGCCGTCCTGCGCGTGCTGCGCCGCGAGCGCGGGGCCGAGCGCGGCGCGCGCGGCCTCCACGAGCCCCTCGGGGTCGGTCGACAGCTTGGCGCGCAGCGCGAGCGCCTCGTAGATGCGGCCCAGGTCGCGGATCGGGACCTCCTCGGTGAGCAGGCCCTGCAGGACCCGCTGGACCTCGCCGAGCGACAGCAGCGACGGGACGAGCTCCTCGACGACCGACGGGTTGACCTTCTTGACCGACTCGGTGAGGACGCGGACGTCCTCGCGGCCGAGCAGGCGCGCAGCGTTCTGCGTGATGAGCGCACCGAGGTGCGTGATGAGCACGGACACCCGGTCGACGACGGTCGCGCCGGACATCTCGGCGGCGTGCCGCAGCTCGGACGGCACCCACTTGCCGGGCAGGCCGAACACGGGCTCGTGCACGACCGTCCCGGGCAGGGCACCGAGGTCGTCGCCGAGCGCGAGCATCGACCCGGCGGGCGCCTGCCCGCGGCCGACCTCCACGCCGGCGATCTTCACGACGTAGGTGGCCCGCGGCAGGTCGACCGAGTCCCGGGTCCGCACGGGCGGCACGACGATGCCGAGCTCCATCGCGGTCTTGCGGCGCAGGCCGCGCACGCGCGCGAGCAGGTCCTGGTCCGGGCCGGAGCCGACGAGGTCGACCAGGTCGGGCGCGAGCAGGATCTCGAGCGTGTGCACGCGCATGTCCTCGATGAGCTGCTCGGGGGTGTCCGTGGGCGGCGCGGTCACGGACGCGGCGGGCTTCGTGAGCGCCGCGGCGGCCTCGCGGGCCTCGCGCGCCTTGACCCGCTGCGCGACGAGCAGGAGCGTCGCGCCGACGAGCATGAACGGCAGCTTCGGCATGCCCGGCAGGAGCGCGAGCGCGATCGCCCCGCTGCCCGCGATGAGCAGCGCGGTGCGCGACTGGCCGAGCTGCTTGGCGGCGGCCGTGCCCATGTCGCCCTCGGCGGTCGCGCGGGTGACGACGATGCCGGTGGACACCGACAGCAGCAGCGCGGGGATCTGCGTGACGAGGCCGTCGCCGATGGTCAGCAGGCTGAACCGCTGCAGCGCGTCCCCCGCGGACATGCCCATCTGCACCATGCCGATGACGAAGCCGCCGACGAGGTTGATGACCGTGATGACGATGCCCGCGATCGCGTCGCCCTTGACGAACTTCGAGCCACCGTCCATGGCGCCGTAGAAGTCGGCCTCGGCAGCCACGTCGGCGCGGCGGCGGCGCGCCTCGTCCTCGTCGATGAGGCCCGAGTTGAGGTCGGCGTCGATGGCCATCTGCTTGCCGGGCATCGCGTCGAGCGTGAACCGCGCGCCGACCTCGGCGACGCGGCCCGCACCGTTCGTGATGACCGCGAACTGGATGACCACGAGGATCAGGAAGATCACGAGGCCGATGACGAGCGACCCGCCGATGACGAAGTGCCCGAACGCCTCGATGACCTGGCCCGCGTAGCCGTCGCGGAGCACGAGCCGCGTCGACGCCACGTTGAGGCCGAGCCGGAACAGCGTGAACACCAGGATCAGCGACGGGAAGACGGAGAAGTCGAGCGGCCGCTTGACGTACATCGAGGTCAGCAGGATGACGAGCGACGCGGTGATGTTGACGGCGATCAGCACGTCGAGCAGCGCGGCGGGCAGCGGCACGACGAGCAGCAGCACGATGCCGACGACGCCGGCGGGCACCGCCATGGGCGCGATGGACCGGGACTTCATCGGGTGGTCTCCTGACCGGTGGAGGTCTCAGCGGGGTCGGTGGGGGCGGCGGGCCGGCGGCCGGCGCGTGCGGCGTCGCGCACGGCGGCCCGCGCGGCCGCGCGGTGGTCGGTGGTGTCGTCCGCCGGCAGCGTCGAGCCGCCGGGGACGCGGTGCTGACCCGAGCCGGCGCCGCGGCGCCGCAGGGCCATGACGAACGCGAGCACGCGGGCCACGGCGGTGAACAGGTGCGCGGGGATCTCCTGGCCGAGCTCGCACGCGGCGTGCAGCGCACGCGCGAGCGGGACGTCCTCGACCATCGGGACCTGCGCGTCGGACGCGGCGGACCGGATGCGCGCGGCGACCGCGCCGGCACCCTTCGCGACGACGCGCGGGGCGCCCGTGCCCGGCTCGTAGCGCAGCGCGACGGCGACGTGCGTCGGGTTGACGAGCACGACGTCGGCGTTCGCGACCTCGGCCATCATGCGGTTGCGGCTCATCTGCAGCTGCTTCGAGCGGATCGCGCCCTTGAGCATCGGGTCCCCCTCCGTCCGCTTGTGCTCCTCCTTGACCTCACGGAGCGTCATGCGGGTCTGCTTGCGGTTGCGGCGGAAGACGACGGCGACGTCGGCGATCGCGAGGATCACGCCGGCGGCGATGCCGGTCCGCAGGAGCGTCGAGGTGCCGTCGGAGGCGATGCCGAGCAGGTGCGACAGGGGCAGCCGGCCGGACGCGAGGAG
The DNA here is from genome assembly GCF_010119915.1 of Cellulomonas sp. H30R-01. Taxonomy (NCBI): domain Bacteria; kingdom Bacillati; phylum Actinomycetota; class Actinomycetes; order Micrococcales; family Cellulomonadaceae; genus Cellulomonas; species Cellulomonas sp. H30R-01. The sequence goes on from NZ_CP048210.1 coordinate 2,926,775, forward strand.
CGTCGGCACGAGCGCCTGCAGCGCGACCAGCAGGACGAGCGCGACCGCGGCCGTCTTGAGCAGCGTCTTGGTGCCCTGCCACCACGCCTGCCCGCCGACGAGCCGGGACGCGATGCCCTTGGGCTTGAGGTGCTCGGCGTGCAGGCGCAGGCGGTGCAGGTGGATGCCGCCCTGCGCGGCGCTCACGGCGATCGCGGTGATGACGCCGACGACGAACAGCGGCGCGAGCGTCGTGACGACCGTCATGAGCGCGTCGCCGAGCACCTGCACGACGTCGGTGCCGTCGGGGTCCGCAGCCGCGTCGCGCACCATGGCGAGCTGCCCGATCGCGGCCGCCCTGCCGTTGTCGAGCACGAGCGGCAGCACCGCGGCGGCGGCGCCGAGGCCGACCCACGCGGCGAGGTCCTGCGACCGGCCGAGGCCGCCCTTGCGGCGGACCTCCTTCATCCGCTGCGGGGTGGCCTTCTCGGTCCTGTCCTGCCCGTCGTCGCCGCTCACGGGATCACCACCCCCAGCATCTGCTCGACGGAACGCCCCGTCAGGGCCTCCATCACGGTCGGCAGGGCCAGGAACGCGAGCGAGCCGAAGACGAGCGTGAGCAAGATCTTCAGCGGGAAGCCCATCGCGAACGCGTTGAGCGCGGGCGCGACGCGCGTGAGCAGCCCGAGGCCGACGTCGGCGAGGAACAGCACGACGATGAGCGGCCCGGCGATCTGCAGCGCCGCGAGGAACATCTGCGTGAGGCCGTCGGTGAGGGTGTGCCCGAGCGCGGCGGGGTCGAGCATCGCGCCCAGCGGCAGCGCGTCGAACGTCCGGACCAGCCCGGCGAGGACCACCTGGTACCCGTCGGACGCGAACAGCAGCACCATCGCGGTCATCTGGTACAGCCGCCCGAACGGGCCGCCGCTGGTCTGGCTCATCGGGTCGTACGCGGTCGCGAGCTGGAAGCCGCCGAACAGGTCGACCAGCGACCCGGCCGACTGCACCGCGGAGAAGACGAGCGAGACGAGAAACCCGAGCGCGGCGCCGATGACGGCCTGGCCGACGAGCGACCCGACGAACGCGGGCGTCGTGTCGGACGGCAGCGGGTCGAGCCGCGGCGACACGGCGAGCGCGATCCCGAGCGCGAGCGCGACCTTGATCGTGGCCGGCACGGCACGCTGCGAGAACGGCGGTGCGATCACGAGGAACGCGGCGACCCGCACGCTCGCGAGCATCGTCGTCTCCACCGCCCCGACGGGCAGGGCGATGCTGATCGGGTCCACGTCAGCCGCCGACGAGCGCGGGGATGCGGTCGAACAGCTCGTGCGTGAAGGTGACGAGCTCGGAGATCATCCAGTGCCCGCACACGACGAGCGCGATCGCGGCGGCGATCGCCTTGGGCACGAAGCTGAGCGTCACCTCCTGGATCTGCGTCACCGACTGCAGCAGGGAGATGACGAAGCCGACGACGAGCGCCGTGACGAGCACGGGTGCGGCGAGCTTGGCGGCGAGGACGAGCGCGTCGACGCCGACGTCGAGGACCGCGGTGGTGTCCATCAGCCGCTCCCCACGTAGGAGCCCACGAGGGACGTGACCACCAGCCCCCAGCCGTCCACGAGGACGAACAGCAGGATCTTGAACGGCAGGGAGATCATCACGGGCGGCAGCATCATCATGCCCATCGACATGAGCGACGCCGAGACCACCAGGTCGATGACCAGGAACGGCACGAAGATGACGAAGCCCATGATGAACGCGGACCGCAGCTCGGAGAGCAGGAACGCGGGGGCGAGCGTCGTGAACGGCACGTCCTGCGGCGACGCCGGGTTCTCCTGCTGCGCGGCGCGGGTCAGCAGCGCGAGGTCCTGCTCGCGCGTGTGGCCCAGCATGAACTCGCGCAGCGGCCCGGAGCCCGCGTCGACGGCCTGCGAGAACGTCAACGACCCGTCGAGGTAGGGCTGGACCCCGATCGCGTTCACGTCGCTCACGGTCGGCGCCATGATGAACAGCGAGAGGAACAGCGCGAGCCCCGCGAGGACCTGGTTGGGCGGCACGCCCTGCAGGCCGAGAGCGTTACGGGTGAACGACAGGACGACGAAGATCTTCGTGAAGCTCGTCGTCATGAGCAGCAGCGCGGGCGCGACCGACAGCAGCGTGATCGCGAGCAGCACCACGATCGAGCTGCTGGGCGTCCCGTTGACGCCGTTGACCGCGACGGTGACGGTGTCGCCCACCGCGGGCGCGTCGGGCGCCGTCGGCGGCGTCGGGGCGAACCAGGTGACGGCGAGCGTGGTGAGCGTGCTCATCGGCGCACCGTGCGGTCCTGCAGCGTCCGCACGGCCTGCCGCCACGTCGCGGGGTCGAGCACCGAGCCGTGCAGCGCGCCGTGCTTGACGTCGCCCAGCGGCAGGTCGACCGGCGGGCGCGCGTCGCCCGCGGGGCGCGGGCGCGGCACGTCGGCGTCGACGACCTTCTTCGCGACGGGCGCGGGCTTGGTGGGCGCCGCCGCGGGCGGGGTGTGCACCTCGACGACGGGCGCGAGCTCGGTGAGGAACGTGACCTGCTGCTCGCCGTACCCGACGAGCAGGCGGCGCGACCCGACGGCCACGACCGCGACACCGGCGTGCCGGCCGACGGACTGCCGGCCGACGACCTGGACCTGCGGCTCCTTGGAGCGCGCGCTGCCCGCGGCACGCCCCGCCCCCCACCGGCGGCCGACCCACCACACGAGGCCGACGACGGCCGCGAGCGACAGGACGACGCGCAGGAGCAGCATGACGGAGTCCATCAGTCGTCCGAGCCGCCCGCGTCCGTGCCGGCCACGATCTCCGTGACGCGGATGCCGTACACCTCGTCGACCACGACGACCTCGCCGCGCGCGACGAGGCGCCCGTTGACGAGCACGTCGGCCGGGCTGCCCGCGGTGCGGTCGAGCTCGAGCACCGCACCGGGCGCGAGGTCGAGGACCTGCTTGACGGACAGGCGCGTGCGCCCGATCTCCGCGGTGAGCGTCATCTCGACGTCGTAGAGCATGCGCAGGTTCGTCCGCGGCGTCGGGACCTGCGACGTCGTGGGTCCCGCGACCTTGGCGCTGCGCACGCGCACCGCGAACCACGCGGCGGGCGCGGCACCCTCGGCGGCGAGCGCGAACACCTCCGCGTCCTCCGCGAGCACCTCCGCGACCGGAGCGGGCCGCACGGTCTCGAGGACGCCCGCACCGAGCGTGCGCGACGCCGCCTCCAGCGCGGGACGCAGCGCGTCCGCGAGCTCGAGCGGCACGCTCGACGACGCGACGGCCTCGGTCACCGCGTCGCCCGCGACAAGCACGAGCTCGGCGCTCGGCGAGCCGACGAACGACGCGACGAGTGCCGTCGCCCCCGCCGGGACGTCCCGGTGCGAGCCGCCCACCGCGGCGAGCGGCAGCGCCGAGGGCACCAGGGCGGCCGCGGCGTCGGCGGCGGTCTGGCCCGTGAGGGCGTCGGTGGTCTGGGTCATGCGGGGATCTCCTCGACGGTGACGACCTGGCAGGCCAGTCGGGGCCCGTGGGTGCCGGCGGCGCCACGGGCGAGCACGATCCCGTCGACGACCACGTCCAACGGGTCGGTCGACGGGTGGGACAGGGGCAGCACGTCGCCGACGGCGAGGTCGAGGACGTCGCGCGGGTGCACGGTGACGGGCCGGAAGCGGACGGCGACGTCCACGGGGACGCCGTGCACGGCCCGCTCGAGGTCGCCCTGCGCGGTCGCGACGGCGCGCTGCTCCTCGTCGGAGCGGGCGTCGCTGCCCTCGGACGAGCGCAGCGCGCCCAGCAGCAGGTCGGACGGCAGCATGAGCGTCATGCGGTCCTCGCGGTCGCCCACGCGCAGCAGGAACGCGGCGACGAGGACGGTCTCCTGCGCGGCGACGACCTGCACGAACTGCGGGTTGTACTGCACGGAGCGCAGAGTCGCGGACATCGACGTGAGGCCCGCGAACGCGTAGTCGAGGTCGCCGATCGCGTGCTGCAGGACGTCCTTGACGAGGGTCCACTCGATCTCGGTGAGCTCGCGGCCCTCGCGCTCGTCGCCGCGGCCGTCGCCGCCGAACAGGTAGTCGATCCAGACGAGGGCGGCACCGACGGGCATCTGCAGGACGGCGGGCTGGCGGCTCGGCTCGAGCGTGCACAGGACCATCGCCGTGGGCGACGGCAGGCCGCCCGCGTACTCGTCGTAGGTCCGCAGCTCCAGGTCCTCGAACGTCACCTGGCTGACGACGCGCAGGCGCGCGGTGAGCTGGGTCGCGAACTGCCGGGCGAGCCGCTGGAACGCCATCTCGAGGTGGCGCGCGTGCTCCCGGGCGAGGGTGAGCGGTCGACGGAAGTCGTACGGCTCGGGCTCGGCGGTGCGCACCCGACGGGCGGGCTGCGGCGCAAGGGGTGTCACGACCGCCCTATCGGCGGGCGCGCAGGGGTGCTGAGCGAAACCCCTGACTTCATCCCCTCCGTCGCCTCGTGCGACGGACTGCGGGGCGGTGCGGGCACCCTCCGTGGTGCCCTGGGTCGCCGGCTGCGGCCGGCCTACTGCGTGACGTAGTTCGTCAGGTAGACGTCCATCACCTCGCCCTCGTACGCCTCGACGAGCGCGTGCGCGAGCTGCTCCTTGAGCGCCGCGCGGCTGGTCGGGTCGGAGATCTCGGCGACCGACCGGCCCGAGAACAGCTCGATGGCCAGGTCGAGCGCGCGCGCCGGGTCGGGCGACTCGTGCGCGTCCTTGGTCAGCTGCAGCGCGAGGCCCAGCCGCAGGTAGTGCCCGTCGGCCAGGTTGAGGCTGATCGGCTCGACCTGCACGACCTCACCGGCCTCGGGCGCGGGCTCCTCGGCGGGGGCGCCGTCGCCCTGGAAGAACAGGAACCACGCGGCGGCCGCCGCGGCGAGGACCACGACCACGGCTCCGATGACCAGGAGCTTCTTCGACGGCAGGCGCCGCTTCTTCGGCTCGGGCTCGGGCGCCGGCGCGGGGGCCGCGGACGCGTTCCCGCCGATCTTGGCGCCGATCTTCGGGCCCGAGATGACCCGCTGCTCGATGGGCACGTCAGCCTCCCTGGGTCAGTGACGGCAGCAGCGCGCGGACCTGCTCGGGCGCGTTGCTGAGGACGACGAGGTCGACGCGGCGGTTGGCCGCGAGCGCCTCCGGGCTGTCACCCGCGACGAGCGGGCGCGTGTCGCCGAACCCGACGGCCATGATCCGGCCGCCCGGCATGCCGTCGACCTCGACGAGGTGCCGCAGCACCTGGGTGGCCCGGTCGGACGACAGCTCCCAGTTGGTCGCGTACCGCCCGGAGACCGGGATGACGTTGGCGTGCCCCTCGACGGAGATGTTCTCGCCGATGCCGACGAGCAGCGGCGCCGCGACGTCCAGCACGCGGTTCGCGGTGTCCGTGAGCTCGGCGCGCGCGGGGGCGAAGAACACGTCGTCGGCGACGAGGCCCAGCACGAGGCCGCGCTCGTCGATCCGCATGCGCACCGCGCTGTCCAGCCCGTTCGCGGCGAGCGCCTGCATGATGCGCGCCTCGAGGTCCTGCAGGTGCGCCGCCTCGGCCTGCGCGGCCGCGAGGACCGCGGGGTCGACGGACTCCTGCGGCGTCTGCGTGGTGGGGGTCATCGGGTCGGCGGCCTGCAGGCCGAGCCCGCTGTCCGCGCTCACCATGCCCGCGGAGCCGTCGGCGGGGGTCGTGTCCTTGTGCACGGTCGCGCCGTCGAGGTTCCCCGACGTGCCGTCGAGCACCGACGGCGACGTCGTGGTGTCCATGAACCCGGCCGCGAGCGAGTCGCGCAGCGCGATGTACTTCTCCTGGTCCACCTGGCTGATCGCGAACAGCACGATGAACAGCGCCATGAGGACCGTGATCATGTCGGAGTAGCTCACGAGCCAGCGCTCGTGGTTGACGTGCTCCTCCTCGACGTGGCGCCGCGGCCGCCGCCCGCTCATGCGGCCCTCGACTTCGCCTTGGCGTCCTTGCCCTCGGGCACGTCGGGCAGGAGGCTGCGCAGGCGCTCGCCGACGAGGCGCGGGTTCGCGCCCGCCTGGACCGACAGCAGCCCTTCGAGCGTCATCTCCATCTGCGTGCACTCCAGGTCGGAGATGCGGCGGATGCGCGTGCCCAGCGGGAGCCACACGACGTTGGCCGAGAGGATGCCCCACAGGGTCGCGACGAACGCGGCGGCGATCGAGTGCCCCAGCGACGCCGGGTCGGCCAGGTTCTCGAGCACGTGCACGAGCGAGACGACCGTGCCGATGATGCCGATGGTGGGCGCGTAGCCGCCCATGTCCTGGAAGTACTTGGCGTGCGCACGCTCACGGGTGCGCTTCGTGGCGATCTTGTCCTCGAGGATCATGCGCAGGTCCTCGGGGTCGGTGCCGTCGATCGCGGCCTGCAGCCCGGCACGCAGGAACTGGTCGTCGATCGTGCGCGCGGCGTCCTCGAGCGCGAGGAGGCCCTCGCGCCGGGCCCGGTCCGCGAGGCTCACGAGCGTGTCGACGGTCTCCGACGGGTCGGGGATGCCGCTGCGCAGTGCGCGCGGGACGGCCGCGAACGACTCCTTCGCGTCGCGCAGGGTGTGCCCCGCGAGGCCCACGCCGATCGTGCCGACCCACACCAGCAGCAGCGGCGCGGGCAGCATGACGGACATGGGGTCCGCGCCCTCGAGGATCATCGCCCCGAAGATCGCGACGAGGGCGACGACGATCCCGATGATGCCTGCCGGGTCCATCACACGCTCCTCGGTCGCAGCGGCACCGCCGGCGCGATCGGCGCCTGCGTGGTCCGGTCGTCGTCCTCGAGGTCGGGGACGAGCCCGATGTGCGGCGACGACTGGATCTCGCGCGCCCGGGCGAGGATCGAGGCGCGGTGCTCGTTGATGCGGTCGATGACCTCGGGCAGCGACTCGGTGACGATGTACTTCGTCCCGTCGATGAGCGTGAGGATGGTGTCCGGCGCAGAGTCGATGCGCTGGACGAGGTCGGGGTTCACCCCGATCTGTCCTCCGTTGAGGCGCGTCACGACGATCACTGCGGCACCCGTCCCTGGTCACCTGGTCCTGCAGGCGGCTGTCGCCGCCCCGGGCCCGTCCGTGGGCCCTGTGCTCATCTGATCGGTCGGGCTCCGCGAGGTGTGAGGGTTTGCGCGCGATCCGTCGCGATCGCCCTGGTCAGCACCGGTCGCCGGCCGGTCGGGCGCCGGTGCCGCGCGGTCGCGCGTCGGTCGTGCGCCCCGTCAGGACCGGGGACGGCCCGGGCCGCGCATCCCGCGCTGGTACTCCTTGGTGACCTTCTTCCACCGCGCACGCTCCTCGGCGGCGAGGCGCGCGTCGACGCGGCGCGCCTGGTACGCGGCCTCGCGCTCGAGGCGCCGGTAGGAGTCGAGCCGCCGGGGCGCCAGGTCGCCGGACTCGAGCGCCGCACGGACCGCGCAGCCGGGCTCCTGCTCGTGTCGGCAGTCGGAGAACCGGCAGGCGGCCGCGAGCTCCGCGACGTCGGAGAACGTGGCGTCGAGCGCGTCGGCGTCGGCCACCACGCCGACGCCGCGGATCCCGGGGGTGTCGACGAGCATCGCACCGTCGGCCAGCGGGACGAGCTCGCGGTGCGTCGTGGTGTGCCGGCCCTTGCCGTCCGAGCGGCGGTCGCCGACGTCCATGACCGGCCGTCCGGCCAGGGCGTTGACCAGCGTCGACTTGCCCGCACCCGACGGACCGACGACGACGAGCGTGTGCCCGGGTCGGACGACGTCCTGCCGGAGCGCGTCCAGCCCACGCCCGTCCTGCGCCGACACGGCGTGCACGTCGACCGCGAGCGCGACGCGCGCGACGTCGGCGGCCATGCCGTCGGGGTCGGGCACCAGGTCCGCCTTGGTGAGCACGACGACGGGTCGGGCGCCCGACCGCCAGGCCAGCGTGAGGAGCCGCTCGACGCGGCCCAGGTCGGGGTCCGGGTCGAGGTGCTCGACGACGAGGACCGCGTCGACGTTCGCGGCGAGCGCCTGGGTGCGGGAGGTCTCGCCCGCGGTGTCGCGCACGAGCGCGGTGGTCCGCGGCAGCATCGTCGCGACGCGCGGGCCGTCGGGGGTCTCGTCGAGGAGCAGCCAGTCCCCCACCGTCGGGGGTGTGCGGCCCTCGTCGCCGGCGACGCAGCCGTCGCGGTCGAGGGGCACGCGCCGCGGCTCGTCGGGCGCGTCGACGGCGCCGGGCGGGCGCTCGTCGAGGGGTACGAGCGCCTGCGCGGGCAGCACGAGGACCGCGCCCCGGTCGGCGCGGACCACGCGCACCGCCCCCGCGGGGACCGTGTCCGGTTCGGTCGTCATCGGGCCGACGGTAGGCGCGCCCGCGACGGGCGGGCCACGGATTTGGCGGCCGGGGACCGCCCGCGCACCGTCCGACGTCCGGCTCCGACGTCCGGCTCCGCCGACCGGCCGCGGTCGGCCGTGCCGTCGACCGGTCCGGGGACCTGCGGTCAGACCACGCCGAGGGCGAGCATCGCGTCGGCGACCTTGGTGAACCCCGCGATGTTCGCACCCGCCACGTAGCTGCCGGGCTGGCCGTACTCGTCGGCCGTCGCGAGGCACCGGTCGTGGATGCCGTGCATGATCCCCGCGAGGCGCTGCTCGGTGTAGTCGAACGTCCACGCGTCGCGGCTGGCGTTCTGCTGCATCTCGAGCGCGGACGTCGCGACACCGCCCGCGTTGGCCGCCTTGCCGGGCGCGAACAGCACGCCGGCCTCGGTGAGCAGCGCGACGGCGGCGGGCGTCGTGGGCATGTTGGCGCCCTCGGACACCGCGAGGACGCCGGAGCGCACGAGCGCGGCGGCGTCGTCCTCGTCGAGCTCGTTCTGCGTCGCGCACGGCAGCGCGACCTCGGCGCCGACCTCCCAGACGCGGCGGCCGGGCACGAACGTCGCGCCGCGACGCTCGGCGTAGACGGACACGGGCAGGCGCTCGGCCTCGCGGACCTGCTGGAGCAGCGGGAGGTCGATGCCGCGCTCGTCGAGCACGTACCCGGTCGAGTCGGAGCACCCGACGACGTGCCCGCCGAGCTGCTGCGCCTTCTGGATCGCGTACTGGGCGACGTTCCCGGCGCCCGACACGACGACGCGGCGGCCGTCGAACGACTGGCCGCGGGTGCCGAGCATGCGCTCGGCGAACAGGACCGTGCCGTAGCCGGTGGCCTCGGTGCGGACCAGGGAGCCGCCCCACGACAGGCCCTTGCCTGTGAGGACGCCGGCCTCCCAGCGGTTGGTGATCCGCTTGTACTGGCCGAACAGGTAGCCGATCTCCCGGCCGCCGACACCGATGTCGCCCGCGGGCACGTCGGTGTGCTCGCCGAGGTGGCGGTACAGCTCGGTCATGAAGGACTGGCAGAACCGCATGACCTCGCCCTGGCTGCGGCCGCGCGGGTCGAAGTCCGAGCCGCCCTTGCCGCCGCCGATGGGCATGCCGGTGAGCGAGTTCTTGAAGACCTGCTCGAAGCCCAGGAACTTGACGATGCCGAGGTAGACCGACGGGTGGAACCGCAGGCCGCCCTTGAACGGGCCGAGCGCCGAGTTGTACTCGACGCGGAAGCCGCGGTTGATCCGGACGCGGCCCTCGTCGTCGACCCACGGCACGCGGAAGATGATCTGCCGCTCGGGCTCGCACAGGCGCTCGAGGACGGCGGCGTCGACGTACTGCGGGTTCTTGCGCAGGACCGGCTCGAGGCTCTCGAACACCTCGCGCACGGCCTGGTGGAACTCGCGCTCCCCGGGGTTGCGTCGCAGGACCTGGTCGAGGATGTCGGCGAGCTGCTCCTTCATGGGGTCATGGTCACACGGCGGCACCGGTGCGTGAGGCAACCGTCTCACCGGCTCCGGCACGGGCTCCGGTGCGGGCGTCGAGGCGGACCAGCAGGTCGGCCAGGGCCGCGGAGATCGGCAGCCCGGTCGCGAGCTCGACGAACAGCCACTGCCCCGCCGGGTTCACCTCGAGGAACACGTGCTCACCGTCGGGTGCGACGCGGAAGTCGGCCGCGCCGTACCGCAGGCCCAGCGTCGCGACGAGGTCGACCAGCCGGCGCTCGACGTCGTCGGGCAGCCGGTGGGTGCTGATCGGCGCGTTCATCGTGTCGATCCGGAAGTCGAACTCGTACGCCGACCGGTCCGCGCGGATCTCCGCCGCGAAGACCTGGCCGTCGACGACGGTCGCCCGCACGTCACGGCCACCCGGGACGAGCTCCTGGAAGATCACCGGCGCGAACCTCACCGCGTCGATCATCTCGACGTCCTCCGCGCGGACCGGCCGGGTCTCGCGCCAGGTGCGCGGCGTCGCGGAGAACGACTTGTAGACGACGCCGGACGGCTCCGAGCCGACGAAGTCGCGCGCCTGCGCCGGGTCGTTCGTCATGCACGTGCGCGGGACGCGCAGGCCCAGGCGGGCGGCGAGCTGGAGCTGCCGCATCTTGCGCGACGCCACCTCGTCGCGGTCCGGGTCGTTGACCCACTCCGCGTCCATGCAGGCCCACAGGCCCGCGACCATCGCGGCGCACTCGCCGTGCGCGAAGCCGCGGTCGTGCGGGCGCGTCACCTCGTCGTGCAGGACGAACGGCTGCGGGCGACGCCACCACACGGCGCCGACGTCCGCGAGGTCGAGCGTGCCGTCGGTGTCCGCCCACGTGCCCGTCCACGTCCCGTCGGGACGCTGGCGGGTCGTGAGCGCGGCCGACGTGGGCACGCGTGACGTGTCGAGCAGCCGGTGCCCGGCACCTCGCTGGTCGAGGTGCCGGGCCACGGTCTGCGTGTGCAGGTCGCCCGCGTGGGAGACGATGCCGATCACGACGGCCTCGTCAGCCGTCCGCCTCGCCCGCCAGGGTCGCGTAGAGCGCCTGGAGCGAGCCGAGGACCTGCGTCTGGGTGGCGATGAGCGCCTCGAGCTCGGCGAGCACCGCGGCGAGGACCGTGTCACCGGCCTCGTCCTGACCGAGCGAGATGTACGGCCCGGCCTGCACGAACGGCCGCTGCCCGCCGACGAGGCCGCCTGTCAGCCCCGGGTTCACGACCGTCCCGCCGGGGTTGAGGATGCCGACGTCCGCCGCGAACAGCGTGCCCGGCTGGTCCGCCGCGCCCGAGTCGATCGCGACCGGCGTGCCCGCGTCGAGCGCGATGTGCGTGTCGCGGTTGAGCGACGTGAGGTTGTCCCGCTGGACGGGTGTGGCGAGGTCCTGCGCGAGCGGCGTGCCGAGGTGGTCCTGCAGCGTCGCGGTGCCGACGTCCGTGGCGTGCGTCGTCGCGAGGTCCTGGGACAGCGGCGTCCCGATGAGGTCCTGGATCTTCGGCGTCGCCGTGTCGGCGGCGATCGTGGTCGCGACGTCCTGGGCGATCGGGGTGCCGATCACGTCCTGGAAGCCCGTGTCCGTCGACGCGGCGGTGTCGGCCGACAGCAGCGTGCCGGTGACGTCGCTCGCGAGCGGGGTCGACAGGTCGAGGCCGAGGCCCGTGCTCGAGCTCGGCGTGAGGCCCTGCAACGTGGGCGACGCCGCGACGATCGCCGCGATCGCGACGCCCGAGTTGCTGCCGCCGGACGCCGTGCACCCGCCGTTGGTGTGCACGCCGACGACGCGTCCCGACGGGGAGTGCAGGATGCCCGAGCCCGAGTTGCCGCCGAGCGTGTCGATGTCGGCGTAGCGGATCGTGTTCGCGGTGACCTGCGTGGCCGGCCCCGCCTCGATGCGCTTCGGCGCCCCGACGGGGTGCCCGATGATCGCGAGCATGTCGCCGACCGCGGGGTTCGCGGTGCCGAACTCGGACCAGCCGTACGTGTGGCCGGGGTTGCCGGCGACGCGGAACAGCGCCATGTCGAGCCCGCCGAGCCGGTACTCGACGAGCTGCGTGATCGCGAACGACTGCTCGGCCTGGAGCGTGCCGCCCGCGTCGACCTGGTAGTTGAGGTTCACGTGCATGGCCTGCGCGGCCTGCTGCGGCGACAGCGGCGTGCTCGTGCCGTTCTGCCGCGGGATGGTCCAGCCGTTCGGGTCCGGGTCGAACAGGTGGCCGCACGTGAGGACGAGGTCGGGGCCGATGAGCGTGCCGGTCCCCCACCGCACGCCGTTGACGTTGCCCGGGTTGGTGAACGTCGCCGCCAGGTCGCTGTTCCACTGCACCTGCACGACGGGCCGCTCGTGGGCGTTGACGAACGCGACGGTCACGCCGAGCGTGCCGTCGTACTGCTCGACCTCCTGCGAGTCGTCCGTCGCGCCGCAGATGGACCGCAGCACCTCGGCGTACGGCACGCGCTCCCCGCCTCCGCGGGTCTCCTGCCCCGGCAGGTCCTCGAGGTTCGGCGGGTACAACCCGTCGCCGCCGAGGTCGGCCGGCTGCTTCTTCTTCGCTGGCATGGCCGTGCTCCTTCAGGTCGGCGACAGTCCCCCTGCCGCGCCACCGAGGAAGGAGCGCGTCGCCGCTCCCCGGATACCCGGTGAGCCCGGGGGACGCCTCGCGGTCGAAACGATTCGGGGGCGGGTCGTCCGGTTTCATGGACCCGCGCACACCCCGCGCGCGGACGGCACGCCTCCCGGTGCAGCGGCGTGCCGTCCGCACCTGCTCGCGGCCCGCGGCAGACGACGCGGCGCGACCCCGACGGGCCGCCACCGACGGTCGTCGCGGCGCACCAGGGCGTCCCGTCCGGACCGCAGCACGCACGACGACGCCCGCGCCGCACGAGGCGGACGCGGGCGTCGGGTGCTGCGGGGCCGGGACGGCCGTCGCGGCGGGTCAGCCGAAATACTGCGGGAGCGTCGCCGACCACGCCGCGCGGGCCTCGGCGAGCGGCAGCGTGAACAGGCCGCGCACCTCGACCGCCGGGGCGTGCTCGTGGTCCGCGTCGTCGACCGGCGTCCCGGCACCCGGGGTGCAGGTCTCGGCGGTCTCGCCGAGCCGCAGCGCGGGGACGCCGCGGGCGGTGCACAGGTCGAGCAGGCGCACCTCCTCCGAGCGCGGCACCGCGACGAGCACGCGCCCCTGCGACTCGGCGAACAGCGCCTCGAACGGCGTCACGCCGTCCCGCTCGCACAGGCCGTCCAGGTCGACCTGCACGCCCGTGCCGTAGCGCAGGCTCGACTCGACGAGCGCGATCGCGAGGCCGCCCTCCGACAGGTCGTGCGCGGAGTCGACCAGGTCGTCGCGGGCCGCGGCCACGAGGACCTGCGCCAGGCGCCGCTCCGCGGCCAGGTCCACGCGCGGCGGGGTGCCGCCGAGGTGCTGGTGCACGACGTCGGCCCAGGCCGACCCGTCGAGCTCCGCGCGCGTCTCGCCGAGGAGGTAGACGGCCTGGCCGGGCGTCGTCCAGCCCGATGGGACCGCGTCGGCGACGTCGTCGAGCACACCGAGCACGCCGACGACGGGCGTCGGGTGGATGGCCGAGTCGATCTTCCCGGGCTCGCCCGTGCCGTTGTAGAGCGAGACGTTGCCGCCCGTGACCGGCACCTCGAGCTTCTGGCACGCGTCCGCGAGGCCGCGGATCGCCTCGACGAGCTGCCACATCGAGTCGGGGTGCTCGGGGCTGCCGAAGTTGAGGCAGTCCGTCACGGCCAGCGGGCGGGCGCCCGTCGTCGCGACGTTGCGGTACGCCTCCGCGAGCGCGAGCTGCGCGCCCGTGTACGGGTCGAGCTTGCCGTAGCGGCCGTTCGCGTCGGTCGCGAGCGCGACGCCCAGGCCGGTGGACTCGTCGACCCGGATCACGCCCGAGTCGTCGGGCTGCGCGAGCGCGGTGTTGCCCTGCACGAAGCGGTCGTACTGGTTCGTGACCCACGACTTGTCCGCGAGGTTCGGGCTCGCGAGCAGGCGCAGGACCGTCTGGCGCAGGTCCGCGGCGGTCGACGGGCGGGCGAACCGCGACTCGTCGGCGATCGAGTCGGCGTTGAGCGCGTCCTGCCACGCGGGGCGCGCGTACGGGCGGTCGTAGACCGGTCCCTCGTGCGCGACGGTCTTCGGGTCGACGTCGACGATGCGCTGGCCGTGGTGGTCGATCGTCAGGCGGCCCGTGCCCGTGACCTCGCCGATCACGGCGGTCTCGACGTCCCACTTGCCGGTGATCGCCAGGAACGCGTCGAGCTTGTCGGGCGCGACGACCGCCATCATGCGCTCCTGCGACTCCGACATGAGGATCTCGCCGGCCGTGAGCGTGGGGTCGCGCAGCAGGACCTTCTCGAGGTCGACGTGCATGCCGCCGTCGCCGTTCGACGCGAGCTCGCTCGTCGCGCACGAGATGCCGGCCGCACCCAGGTCCTGGATGCCCTCGACGACCTGGGCCGCGTAGAGCTCGAGGCAGCACTCGATGAGCACCTTCTCCATGAACGGGTCGCCGACCTGCACGCTCGGGCGCTTCGACGGCTTGGTGTCGTCGAACGTCTCCGACGCGAGGATCGACGCGCCGCCGATGCCGTCGCCGCCCGTCCTGGCGCCGAAGAGCACGACCTTGTTGCCCGCACCGGACGCGTTGGCCAGGTGGATGTCCTCGTGCCGCAGCACGCCCAGGCACAGCGCGTTGACGAGCGGGTTGCCCTGGTAGGACGCGTCGAAGACGAGCTCGCCACCGATGTTCGGCAGCCCGAGGCTGTTGCCGTAGCCGCCGACGCCCGCGACCACGCCGTGCACGACGCGCGCGGTGTCCGGGTGGTCGACCGCGCCGAACCGCAGCTGGTCCATGACCGCGACCGGGCGCGCACCCATCGAGATGATGTCGCGGACGATCCCGCCGACGCCCGTGGCCGCACCCTGGTAGGGCTCGACGTAGGACGGGTGGTTGTGCGACTCGACCTTGAACGTGACGGCCCAGCCGTCGCCGATGTCGACGACGCCCGCGTTCTCGCCGATGCCGACGAGCAGGTGCTCCTTCATCGCCGGCGTCGTCTTGTCGCCGAACTGGCGCAGGTGCGTCTTGGAGGACTTGTAGGAGCAGTGCTCCGACCACATCACGGAGTACATCGCGAGCTCGGCGGCCGTGGGACGGCGGCCGAGGATGTCGCGGATCCGCTGGTACTCGTCCGGCTTGAGCCCGAGCTCGGCGAACGGCTGCTCCTGGTCGGGCGTCGCGGCGGCGTGCTCGACGGTGTCGGTCGTGGGCGCGGTGCGGGGGGATGCGGTGGTCATCGATTCCCTCGGTGGGGGCGCGGACGGCGGCGGGACGCCGGACCGCGGCGGGGTCGGCAGACGGGGACCAGGGTACCCGCGGCCGGACGGCGGGCCGGTGGGCGTCCAGGCGCGGCGAGGCGGGCACCGACGCGGCGCGGCGCACGCCCCTGACGTGCAGGTTCTCACCGGACTCTCATCGCCCGGTTCGTCCGTGATGTCCGGATCCCGCCTAGGGTCGTGCCCGCACGCCGTCCGAACCGATCCGCCCGAGGTCCGATGCTCCGCCGCGCCGCCGTCGTCGTCCCGCTGTCCTGCCTGCTGCTCGCGGGCAGCGCGGCCGCTGCGTCCGCCGGCGGCTCGGACGACCCGACGCCCTACACCGTGACCGCCGACGGGCTCACCCTGCCCGGCGGCCGCACGTTCGTGGAGCACGACCACGTCAACGTCCGGTACGTCGTCGACGGCCAGTCGCTCACCGCGCAGCTCCACGTCCAGGCCGCGACCGCGCAGGGGGCGTTCGCGGGCCGGACCGGGTTCGCGTGGACCGAGCTCGGCCTGCCCGACACGTACTGCGTCACGTGGGTCGAGGTCAGCGGGTACAACGAGCACTTCGGCGAGGGCGGTCAGCGGCCGGCGTGCACCGACGCCCCGACGACCGCCGAGCCGGTCGAGCCGATCCCGGCCGCGCCGGCCGGACCGCCCGCGGCCCCCGCGCCCGCCCCGGCGCCGAGCTCGAGCGGGACGCCCGCCCCGACGCCGAGCCCGACCGTGAGCGGTGCGGCGCTCGTCGCGACCCCAGGCCCGACGTCGTCCGCGTCCGTCGTGCGGTCCGAGGTCCTGAGCGCCGGTGCCGGGTCGGACGGCGCGCTGGCCCTCACCGGCAGCAGCCTGCTCGTGCCCGTCCTCGGCGTCGGCACGGCCGCCCTCGCCGCGGGCGTCGTGCTGCGGTCGGTCCACCGCCGCGGGCGGCGAGCCCGCCCCGCGCACCGCCTCTAGGTCGGCACCCGCGCCCACCCCGCGCCGCCGTCCGGGGGCGCGCGACGCACGCCCTCGGCGGACCCGGCCGGCGCCTCGCGCGGTCAGGCGGCCGTGGCCTGCGTGCCGGCGTGCGGCCGGACGTGCACCGCCAGGACGGCGACGTCGTCCTCGGCGTGGCCGTCGAGCATGCGCCCGACCAGCTCGTCGACGCCGCGACCCAGGCCGTCCTCGTCGTCGAGGGACACGCCCGCGAGCGTCTGCGTGAGGACCGCGCACAGCCGGGCCACCCCGTGCGACAGGTGCTCACCGCGCCGTTCGACGAGCCCGTCGGTGTAGAGCAGCAGGACGCTGCCCGGCGCGAGCAGCACCTCGTGCTCGGCACGCTCGGTTCCCCGGCCGACCCCGAGCAGCAGCTCGTGGCGGCCCACCTCGAGCGCGCGGGCGACCCCGTCGGGCGCCACGACGACGAGCGGCAGGTGGCCCGCGCTGGACCAGGACAGCCGCCGTGCACCCGCGTCGTCCGACGCGCCCGCGGGGTCGACGCGCGCGACGACCGCGGTCGCCATCGTGTCGACGCGCAGGCCCTGCATCGCCTCGTCGAGGTCGCGCAGGATGGTCGCCGGGGCGGCCCCGGACGTGTACCCGATGCCGCGCAGCAGCGTGCGGACCTGGCTCATCGCCGCCGCGGCCTGCGTGTCGTGCCCGATGACGTCGCCGACCGCGAGCACCGTCGAGCCGTCGCGCTGGAGGAAGGCGTCGTACCAGTCGCCGCCGACCTGCGCGGCCTTCGACGCGGGCAGGTACCGGACCACGACGTGCAGCCCCTCGGGCTGGACGGGCGCGGAGAGCAGGGCGCGCTGCAGCGACTCCGCCATCTGCCGCTGCTCCTCGTAGAGCCGCGCGTTGTCGAGCGCGAGCCCCGCACGGTCGGCGAGCTGCACGAGCATCGCGAGGTCGTCGGCCGTGAGGTCGCGCCGGCCCGCGTCGAGGAACAGCGTCATCGCACCGACCGTGCGGCCGCGGGCGCGCAGCGGGATCGCGTACGCGTTCTGCGGCGCGAGCTCGCCCAGCACGGCCCGGGCCTCGCCCACGGTGAGGACCTCGGAGATCGCGCGCGTCGCGTCGGGGACGGCGACGACCTCCCCGGTGCGCAGCGCCTGGTACAGGTACGACGACGGGTCGAGGGAGTTCAGCCGGAGCTGCGCGTACCGCGCGACGGTCTCGCGGCTCGCGGGGTCGCCGTGCCACGACGCGATGTCGCGCAGGTGGCGCTGGTCGCTCGAGAGCGTGATGAGGCACCACGACGCGAGGCTCGGCACCAGGTGGCGGGCCAGCCGCGCGACGGCGTCCTCGGTGTCGAGCGTCGAGGCGAGGTCGTCGCCCACCTCCGCGAGCAGCCGCAGCCGCGCCTGGCCGACCTCCGCGCGCTGGCGCGCCCACTCCGCGGCCCGCCGTTCGGCCTCGGCCCGGTCGCGGGCGCGTCGCGCCTCGTCCTGGGACCGGCGACGCTCGGTGCAGTCGGAGAAGTAGACCGACAGACCGTCGGTTCCGGGCCACGCGCGCACCTCGTACCAGCGGTCCAGCGGCGCCGGGTAGTAGGCCTCGAACGTGCGCGGCTCGCCGCTGCGGACCGCACCCCGGTAGTTCTCCTCGAACGCCGACCCGAGCGCGTCGGGGAACAGCTCCCAGACGACGCGGCCGACCAGCTCCGCGCGTGGACGGGCCAGCAGGACCTCGGCCTCGGCGTTGACGTAGGTGAACCGCCATGCGTCGTCGAGCAGGAAGAACGCGGCGGACATCGTCTCGAGCACGCGCGAGATGCGGGCGTCGGCGTCGCGCCGGTCGGTCGTGTCGTACGCCGCGCCGAGGACGCGCACGGCCGAGCCGTCGGGCCCCCGGAGCGCCTTGCCGCGGGCCTGCACCCACCGCACCGTCCCGTCGGGACGCACGACCCGGTACTCGGCGGCGTACTCGGCGCACGCGGCGATCGCGGCGCGCAGCGCCTCGTGCACCCGCCCGACGTCGTCGGGGTGCAGCATCGTCGCGAAGTGCTCGATCGTGCCGTCGAACTGCTCGCGCGGGACGCCGAAGAGGGCGTGCAGCTGGTCGTCCCACTCGAGCCGACCGGTCACGAGGTCCCAGTCGAAGCCGCCGACCTCCCCCGCCGTCACGGCGAGCTGCCAGCGCATGCGCTCACCCTCGAGCGCGCGGGCGACCGCCTCGACGCCGTCCGGGTGGACGACGCCGTCACGGCAGTCGACGGACGCCACGGGGGCGTCGTCGTCGGCGTCTCGGACGGGCACGGGCCCCCCTGGGCGGGCAGGTCGGTGCCGCGCGTCCGGACACCAGTCCGGTCAGCATAGGACGCCACAGGGTCGTGACCGGTGGTGACGCCGCGCTGCTAGCGTCCGGCCATGCGCCGCGCCACCCCGTCCGCCGCCGTCGCGGCCGGTGTCGCGCTGCTCCTGACGCTGGTCGCGTGCGGTCCGCGAGGCGCGGACGACGCGACGGCGAGCCCGCCCTCGTCGACCTCCCCGACGGACGCGGTGTCGCCCGATCGGACGCCGTCCGCGCCGGCCGTGCCCGACGCCGCGACGGTCCGCATGCAGGGCGTCCCGCTCGTCTCCGGGGCGGTGACCCTGACGCTCCTGACCGTGGCCCCGGCGACCGTGACGGTCGCCCCCGACGCCGACGGGAGCGCACGCGCGACCTCCTCGCCCGGCACCGTGCACGTCGCCGCACCCGCGGGCTGGTCGCTCACGGTGCTGACCGACGGGTCCGTGCTCGTGGCCGACGCCGCCGGGGTGCCGGTGGGTGGTCTGTCGGGCGGTGCGGCGGTGGCCGTCGCGCCGGACCTCGTGCGGGTGGACGGCACCACCGGGGCCGACCTGTGGCTCGCGTCCGCCACGGTCGCCGCGCTCTCCTGGGGCGACCGGGAGGGCGGCGAGTCGCTCGGCGTCACACCCACGGCCTGGGCGCGTGCGTCGGGCCTGGCCGCGCAGGACCTCACGTGGGCGCAGCTCGTCGCGCAGGAGCCCCGCGCCGACGCCCCGACGATGCACGACCAGCTGCTCTGCCACATGCTCGGCGCCCCCGACAAGGCGCAGTGGAACCTCGAGCCGTGGCGGCCCGACGTCGACGCGTTCACGATGATCGCCGCGCGCTGCAACCCGGAGTAGGACAGGACGCGCGCAGGGGTTGCGTTCGAGCGCGCTCGAAGCGGCACGGTGTCGTCATGACCGATCTGCGACTGGCACTGGGCACCATCCCCCTCGGCACCACGGTGGACGAGCGGGACTCGTTCGCCCTCCTCGACCGGTTCGTCGAGCTCGGCGGCATCCGGCTCGACACGGCCGACAACTACCCGTTCTGGCAGGACGGCTGCACGGGCGACGAGAGCGAGGCGACCATCGGCCGCTGGCTCGCCGCGCGCGGCAACCGCGACGCCGTCGTCCTCTCGACGAAGGTCGGCGCACGTCCCCGCACGCCGGGCGACCGGACGCTCGACGACGTCGAGGGCCTGTCCGCCGCCGCGATCCGGGCGGCCGTCGAGGGGTCGTTGAAGCGCCTCGGCACCGACCGGATCGACGTGTACTGGGCGCACGTCGAGGACCGCGCGGTCCCTCTGGAGGAGACCGTCGGCGCGTTCGGCGCGCTCGTCGCCGACGGCACCGTCGGGGTCCTCGGCGCGAGCAACCACGCCACGTGGCGCCTCGAGCGGGCGCGCCGCACCGCGCGCGACCTGGGCGTCGCGCCGTTCACGCAGGTGCAGCTCCGGCACACCTACCTGCAGCCGCGACCGGGCGTCCGGCTGCCCGAGGGCGGGCACACGCTCGCGACCCCGGAGACGTTCGACTACCTCGCCGCCGAGGGCGACCTGACGCTCTGGGCCTACAACACCCTGATGTTCGGTGCGTACACGCGGCCCGACAAGCCGATGCAGGAGCTGTTCGAGCACCCCGGCACGACCGCGCGGCTCGCGGTCCTCCACGACGTCGCGCGCGAGCTCGGGGTCTCGGCGAACCAGGTCGTGATCGCGTGGCTCGTCGCGAACGGCGTCGTGCCGATCGTGGGCGCGACGCGCGTCGAGCAGGTCGAGGAGGCGGTCGCGGGCGCGCGCCTGACGCTCGACGACGACCTCGTCGCCCGGCTGGACGCCCCGGCCTGACCGTCCGTCCCGCCGGGACGCGCGCCCGCGGACGTCGCCGCCCGACCTCGTCGGGCACCGCCTCCGTCGCCGCCCGACCGCCGCTCCCGCGTCCAGCCCGCGGGAACGCCCTGTCCGCGCACCCGGACCACCCGCCATGCTCGGGTGGTCCGGGTTCCGGCGGAGGGAGGCCCGTGACCGAGACGCTGGCCGCGCGCCTGGAGGCGCACCGGGCCTGGCTGCGCACGTCGGGGGCCGAGGGCGCGCGCCTCGACCTCGGCTCGGACCCGTCGCCGCCGGACCTCGCCGGGGCCGACCTGCGGGGCGCGGACCTCGCCGACGCGGACCTGTTCGGCGTGGACCTGCAGCGCACGGACCTGCGGGGCGCCAACCTGTCGGGCGCGCTGCTCGCGGGTGCCGACCTGCGCGGTGCCGACCTCACGCGCGCCCGCCTCGGCAAGGCCGACCTGTCGGGCGTGTGCGCGATCGGCGCGCGCCTCCACCGGACGTGGCTCGTCCGCACCGACCTGACGGGCTCCGACCTCACCGACGCGGACCTCAGCGGCTCGTACCTGGTCCGGACCGACCTGGGCGGCGCGGACCTGCGCGGCGCCGACCTGTCCGACGCGGACCTGCACGTCGTGCTCGTCGACGGCTCGACGTGGGGCGGCACGACCGTCCAGGGCGCCGCGGGCAGCGTCGGACCTGCCGACGGCGTCGTCGACCTCGCGGCCGACGGCGGCACGGTCCACCGCACGGTTCCCGAGCTCGTCGTCCTGCTGGCGACGGACGGCGCGACGCTGTCGACGGTCACGGACGAGCCGGGCGCACCACCGGCCTGGCGCGGCAGCATCGCCTGAGCCTGCCGGGAGGGACGCGGCGCGCCGACGACCCACGACCGACCTGCGGCTCGCGACCTCCGTCCACGGCGTCCCGGCCGCGCCGGGCACACGAACGGGCCCCGGGCTGCGCCTCCACCGCGCGCCCGGGGCCCGTCGTCGTGCCGGGTCAGCGGGTGTGCTTCTCCGGGATCGGGGCGTCGCCCGACGCGCGCTGCGCGCGGTACCAGGCGCGGGCCTCGTCCTGACGCTCCTGCTCGGCACCCGACGCGATGGGCGCGCGCAGGTGCGCCTGCTCGAAGCCGAACGCGTCGACGAGGTCCTGCGCGTGCGGGCGCAGGCGCGACACCAGCCGGTCGATGTACGACGTGACGGTCCGCGCACGGCCGGCCGAC
Organism: Cellulomonas sp. H30R-01; assembly: GCF_010119915.1. Taxonomy (NCBI): domain Bacteria; kingdom Bacillati; phylum Actinomycetota; class Actinomycetes; order Micrococcales; family Cellulomonadaceae; genus Cellulomonas; species Cellulomonas sp. H30R-01. The sequence goes on from NZ_CP048210.1 coordinate 2,948,241, forward strand.
AGCCGCCCGTTGACGAGGTACCAGGCGAGGTGCCGCTCGACGAGCGTGAGCCCGAACAGGTCGCGCACCCAGGTGAGGACCTGCTTGGTGCCGGGGTCGTCGACGCGCGCGAGGGCGGCGGTGAACGACTCCCACTGGACGAGCTCGGCGTGCGCCCGCGCGGCCTCGACGATCGCGTGCTGCTGGCTGTTGAACAGCGCGGCGGACGTCGCGGCGTCGGCCTTCTGCGCCGGACGCAGGGCCTGCGCGATCTCGGCGACCATCGTCTCGACCCGGTCGACGAGCAGCGCCCGCTGGGTATCGGTCTCGCGGAGCTGACCGGCGCTGCGGCGGACGTCGCCGACGTCGGCGATCGTCTGGATCGCGCGGTGCAGCGGCGTGCGGAACCTTGCGGCGTCGGACGCGCGCTCCGCGACGAGCTGCGCGACCTTGACGGCGTCGAGGTGCTTGAAGCCCTGGGCGTAGTCCGTGAGGAGCCGCTTGCCCACCAGCTGGTAGAGGACGGTGTTGTCGCCCTCGAACGTCACGTACACGTCCATGTCGGCGCGCAGGCTGGTGAGCCGGTTCTCGGTGAGGAACCCGGCGCCGCCGCACGCCTCGCGGCACGTCTGGAGGGTCTTGAGAGCGAGCCAGGTCGACGTCGGCTTGAGCGCGGCGGCGAGCGTCTCGAGGTCCTCGCGCGTCTCCGGGGTGTCGTTGCGACCCGAGAAGACGTCGTCGAACGCGGCGAGCAGGTCCTCGTGCGCGAACCCGGCGGCGTACGTCTCGGCGAGCAGCGGCAGGAGGCGGCGCTGGTGCTCGGCGTAGTCGAGCAGGACGACCTCGTCGTTACCCGCGCCGGCGAACTGGCGGCGCTGGTTGCCGTAGGTGATCGCGATCGTCAGGCCGAGGCGCGACGCGGTGACGGCGGCGCCGTCGAGGGACACGCGCCCCTGGACGAGCGTGCCGAGCATCGTGAAGAACCGGCGCCCCGGGCTCGCGATGGGCGACGAGTACGTGCCGTCGGCGTCGACGTCGCCGTAGCGGTTGAGCAGGTTGACGCGCGGGACGCGCACGTGGTCGAACCACAGCCGGCCGTTGTCGATGCCGTTGAGCCCGCCCTTGAGGCCGTCGTCCTCGCCGCCGACGCCCGGCAGGAACTCCATGGTCTGCGGGTCGCGGATCGGGACGTAGAACGCGTGCACGCCGTGGTCGACGCGCGGCTTGCCGGCGGGCGACGTGATGAGCCGGGCGAACACGACGGCCGCGGTGCCGTGCTGGCCCGCGTTGCCGAGGTAGTCCTTCCACGCCGCCCGGAACGGCGTGTGGATGACGAACTCCTCGGTCTCGACGTCGTACGTCGCGGTCGTGCCGATCGCCGCGACGTCGGAACCGTGCCCCGTCTCGGTCATCGCGAACGCGCCCGGCACCGCGACGGACAGCGCGTCGGCGAGGAACTGGTCGTGGCTGCGCTCGGTGCCCAGGTGGTAGATCGCCGAGGCGAACAGCCCCCACTGCACGCCGGACTTGATCTGCAGCGACGGATCGGCGTGCCCGAGCTCCTCGAACCGCGCGAGGAACCCGCCGTGGTCCTCCGCGCCGCCGAACCGCACGGGGAACGACCGGTGCACGTCGCCCTCGGCGGCGAGCAGCCGCAGCTGGCCGAGCACCCGGTCGCGGTGCTCGGCCAGCGGCAGGCCCTCGATGCGGTGGAACCGCTCGTCGGCCATGAGCCGGCGCGCGCCCAGTCGCAGCTCGGGGTAGTGCCCGAGCAGCAGGTGCGCGAGGTGCTCGACGTCCAGGCGGACGTCGGCGTCGAGCCGGGGGTCGCCCTGCTCGGTCTCCGCCGGGGTCGGGCGGGGGGTGGTCGTCGTCATCGGGACTCCTCCGGGTCTGCGGGGTGCGTCGCGTCAGGGTGGGGTGCGTCGGGTCGGGTGCGGTCGCGGGCGAGCAGGCCGACGGGTCCGGCCCAGAGCCAGGCGGCGACCTGGGCGGTGAGGGCCTCGCGGTCGGGGGCGCCGGGCTGGTCGCGGTGCGCGAGCCACCACTCCCCCGCGCCGCGGACGAAGCCGACGGCGCCGGCGGCCCACGCCTCGGCGAGCGCCACACGCGCGGCCTCGTCGTCGTCGGCGGGGGCGGCCTCGTCAGGGGCGGCCTCGGGCCGGCGGGCGGTGCGGCGGCCGTCAGGCTGCTCCTGCGTGAGCCCGCGCGCGAAGGGGGCGGCGACGAGCGCGGTGACGGAGTCGAGGAAGTGGCCGAGCGGGCCGCCGGACTCGACGGACCCGTCGCGCGTCACGAACGCGTAGACGTTCGGCGAGGACTCGATCATCTCGAGGTAGACCGCGACCATCGCCCGCAGGCCCTCGCGCGGCGTCGGCGAGACGCGCAGGACGCCTTCGAGCGCACCCTGGATCTGCAGCACGACGGCCTCGGCGACCGCGATCTGCAGGCCGGTCTTGTCGGTGAAGTAGCGGTAGACGATCGACTTCGAGGTGCCGGCCGCTGCCGCGATCTCCTCCATCGACACGTCCGGGCCGTGGTGGTGGACGGTGCGGCGGGCGATGCGGACGAGCTCGGCGCGGCGGGCCTCGCGGTGGTCGGCCCAGCGGGTCGAGCGGCCGTCGACGGGCAGGTCGTGCGCGTCGGGCAGGGCACGGTCGGCCGGCGGCGGGCTTCCGGCGTCGGGGCGCAGGAGCGTGGGTGGCGTCGTCGTCGACGGCCCTCGTGTGATGGGGCTCACGAAACCGAAGGTATCAGGTACTGTGGGTTTCGGACACCACTTCGGGACGTAGGTCCCTCGCGCACCGGCACGAGGGCCGTCCGAGCTCGAGCGACGACGCGAGAGGAACCAGCCGTGGCACCCTCCCCCCGCACGACCCCCACCGAGGCGCCGACCACCCGGCGCGCCCTGGTGCTGGGCGGCAACCGGATCCCGTTCGCCCGCGCCGGCGGGAAGTACGCCCACGCGAGCAACCAGGACATGCTCACCGCCGCGCTCGACGGGCTCGTCGCGCGCTACGGGCTGCAGGGCGAGCGCATCGGCGAGGTCGCCGCCGGCGCGGTGCTCAAGCACTCGCGCGACTTCAACCTCACCCGTGAGGCCGTGCTCGGCTCCGCGCTCGCGCCGACGACACCCGCGTACGACGTGCAGCAGGCCTGCGCGACCGGGCTCGAGTCCGTCGTCGGGCTCGCCAACAAGATCCGGCTCGGCCAGCTCGACTCCGGCATCGCGGGCGGCGTCGACACGACGTCCGACGCGCCCATCGCCGTGAGCGACCGGCTGCGCCGCACGCTGCTCGACCTGTCCCGCGCGCGGTCCGTCGGCCAGCGTCTCGCCGTCGCGTCGCGCATCCGCCCGAAGGACCTCGCGCCCGCCGCACCCCGCACCGACGAGCCGCGCACCGGCCTGTCGATGGGCGAGCACCAGGCTCTGACGACCGCGCAGTGGGGCATCACGCGCGAGGCGCAGGACGAGATCGCGTTCGCGTCGCACCAGCGGCTCGCCGCGGCGTGGGCCGACGGGTTCTTCGACGACCTCGTCACGCCGTTCCGCGGGCAGACCACCGACGGCAACCTGCGCGCCGACACCTCGCTCGAGAAGCTCGCGACGCTCAAGCCCGTGTTCGGGCTCGGGCTCGACACGCCCGCGACGATGACGGCCGGCAACTCCACTCCGCTCACCGACGGCGCGTCGACCGTCCTGCTCGGCTCCGACGAGTGGGCTGCCGCGCACGACCTCACGCCCCTCGCCGTCGTCGTCGACGCCGAGGCCGCCGCGGTCGACTTCGTGCACGGCGTCGACGGGCTGCTCATGGCCCCCGTCTTCGCGGTCCCGCGGCTGCTGGCCCGCAACGGCCTGACGCTCGACGACCTCGACTACGTCGAGATCCACGAGGCGTTCGCGTCGACGGTCCTCACGACGCTCGCGGCGTGGGAGTCCGAGCAGTTCGGCAAGGAGCGCCTGGGCCTCGACGGGGCGTTCGGGTCCGTGGACCGGGCACGGCTCAACGTGCACGGGTCGTCGCTGGCCGCGGGCCACCCGTTCGCCGCCACAGGCGGACGGATCGTCGCCACGATCAGCAAGGAGCTGCACCGGCGCAAGCAGGCCGAAGGGCGCCCGGTGCGGGCGCTCGTGTCGGTGTGCGCGGCCGGCGGGCTCGGCCTCACCGCGATCCTCGAGGCGGCGTGACCATGACCGACACCTACCTCAACCTCGTCAACAGCGGCGTCACGAAGAAGATCGCGAAGCAGCTCGGCCTCCCCCAGCCGACGCCGCTGCGCCGCCACCGCCCCGGCGCCCCGCTCGTCGACGGACCCGTCCTCGTGCTCGGCCGCGACGGTGACGGCGACGCGCTCGCCGCGGTGCTGTCCGGGCCCGCGGGCGGCGCTCCCGGCGCGACGGTCCTCGACGGCTGGGACCTCGAGGTGCACCGGCACGCCCACCCCGACACCCGCTACGCGGCCGTCGTCCTCGTCCTCACGGGCGTGACCCACCCCGACCAGCTCGCCGAGCCCGTGCTCGCGGCGGCCGGCACCCTCAAGGGGCTCGCGCGCGGCGGTCGGGTCGTCACCGTCTCGCGCGAGGCGGGCGTCGACGACGCCCCCGCCCTCGCGGCGGCCCGGCAGGGCGTCGACGGGCTGCTGCGGTCGCTCGCCAAGGAGCTGCGCGGCGGCGCGACCGGCAACGGCGTCGTGCTGCGCGAGGGCGTGCCCGTGACCGCGCCCTCGGTGCTCGGTGCGCTGCGGTTCTTCCTGTCCGCCCGGTCCGCGTTCGTCGACGGGCAGCTGCTGACGGTCGCCTCCGACGCGGGCGCGCTGCCGGCGTCGTGGGAGACGCCGCTCGACGGGCGCGTCGCGGTCGTGACCGGTGCCGCGCGCGGCATCGGCAAGGCGATCGCGCAGACGCTGGCCCGGGACGGCGCGACCGTCGTCGCGGTCGACGTCCCCGCTGCGGGCGAGCAGCTCGCGGCCGTCGCCAACGAGATCCACGGCACTGCGCTCCAGCTCGACGTCACCGCCGACGACGCGGGCGCGCGCATCCTCGCGCACGCCCTCCAGCGGCACGGGCGGCTCGACGTCGTCGTGCACAACGCCGGGATCACGCGCGACAAGCTGCTCGCCAACATGACCCCCGACAAGTGGGAGTCCGTGCTGGGCGTGAACATCGCGAGCCAGCTGCGGATCAACGAGGCGCTGCTCACGTCGGGCGACTTCACCGACGCGCCGCGGATCGTGTCGCTCGCGTCGACGTCGGGCATCGCGGGCAACCGCGGGCAGACCAACTACGCGGCGTCGAAGGGTGGCGTCATCGGCATGGTCCGCGCGACCGCACCGCTGCTCGTCCCCTTCGGCGGCACCGCCAACGCGGTGGCGCCCGGCTTCATCGAGACCGAGATGACCGCGCGCATCCCCGCCGTCACGCGGCAGGTCGCCCGACGGCTCAACTCGCTCCAGCAGGGCGGGCTCCCCGTCGACGTCGCCGAGGCCGTCGCGTTCCTCGCGTCGCCCGCGGCCGGCGGGGTCGTCGGCGAGACGCTGCGCGTCTGCGGGCAGAACCTGGTGGGCCGGTGACGACGGTCGTCCTGCCCGCCGTCCCCTCCCTCGGCGGGCTCTACGCGCGCGGCGCGGCGGCGACCGGCCGACTGGCCGTGGCACGTCGCGTCGGCCGCGCGCCGACCGACCTGCCCGACGTGGTGCACGAGGTGCGCGGCGTGCGCGCCGACGCCGACCACATGACGGAGTACCAGCACCTCGTCGGGGAGTCCGCGTCCGACCGGCTGCCCGCCGGGTTCGTGCACGTCCTCGCGTTCCCCGTCGCGTTCGCCGTCATGGTGCGGCCCGACTTCCCGCTGCCGCTGCTCGGGCTCGTGCACGTCGCGAACCGGGTCACGCAGCACGCGCCCGTCGGACTCGGTGATGCGCTCGACGTCCGCGCCTGGGCCGAAGGGCTGCGGCCGCACCGGGCCGGCACGACCGTCGACCTCGTCGCGGAGGTCCGCGTCGGCGACGCGCTCGTCTGGCGGGGTGTCTCGACGTACCTCGCGAAGGGCGTGCGGCTCGCGGGCCGACCGACCGACGAGGGGGCGCGGTCCGACTTCGTCGCGCCGCAGCCGACCGGGCGCTGGAGGCTCGCCGCCGACACCGGCCGCCGCTACGCGGCCGTGTCCGGCGACCACAACCCGATCCACCTGTCCGCGGTTTCGGCCAAGGCCCTCGGGTTCCCGCGGGCCATCGCGCACGGCATGTACACCGCGGCCCGCGCGCTGGCCGACGTCGGCGCGTCGCGCGGCGACGCGTTCACGTGGTCCGTCGAGTTCGCGAAGCCCGCGCTGCTGCCCGGGACGGTCACCGTCCGCGTCGCACCCGACGGTGACCGCTCCACCACGTTCGCCGGCTGGGACGCCCGCACCGGCAAGCCGTACCTCACGGGCACGGTCGTCCCGCTCTGACCTCGTCCGCTGCGCGGCCGGGCGGCCCGTGAGGCGTCGCCCGGTCCGTCAGTGGTCGACGTCCTCGCCGAGGTCCGAGCGCAGCGGCGTCGACTCGTCGAGGATCCGCTCCAGCCGGCGCGCGCACCGCAGCCGGACCAGGCCGACGAACGCGAGCGTCATCGCGACCGTCACGACCGCGCCCTTCCCCGTGACCGACGGGACGCGCGCGAGCGCCATCACCGCCGGCAGGCACATGACCAGCGCGGCGTAGCCGACCATCCAGTGCCGGTCACGACGCAGGGACAGCTCACCTCGCAGGCTCAGGTGCGGTTCGCGGTTCATGCCTGATCCATCGGCGGCCAGGACCGTGGCTGTGAGTGCTCTCGCGGGTGAGTCGCCCGGGCGGCCGACGCCGGTCGCTCAGGGGCGACGCGGTCGATGTCCCGACCCCTCGCGGTGGTGGAGCACCCGCAGCGTCGCGTCGATGTCGAAGGCCCCGCACGAGCAGTGGCGGCCGATCGGCGGCGAAGCAGTCGCGGGCGGCTAGGCGACCGGGAACGCCGCGGCGAGACCGCGGTGCAGGCGGTCGATCTGCTCGTCGGTCAGGGGACCGTCACGGTTGAGCAGCTGGGCGAGCTTCTTGGGCCAGAGGACGTCGACGTCGTCGAGCGCGAACGCCCCGCCGATGAGCGGCCAGTCGGCGTCGACGAAGCACAGCTGACCCCGCACCCGCACGTCGGGCTGGACCTCCGCGAGCGCCGTGCGGACCAGGTCGACCTGCTTCTGCACGCCGGTGAGGAGCTTGGTGCAGTCCCGGCCGCCGACGGTCAGCGTCGCGGTGCGCGGACGGAGGATGCCGCCCTGCACGCGCAGGTCCGGCCGACCTTTGTACCGCTTGGCGTCGATCACGTACACGCCCGTCGGCGCCACCGCGATGTGGTCGATGTTCGCGCGCGTCCGCGGGATCCGGCGGTCGTGCAGCACGCGCACGCGCTCGTTCGCCCACGTGTCGAGGCTCCGCGCGACGACCCGCTCGCCCGCCGCGCCGGAGCTCCACGCGCGCGTGCTCTGCGGGTCGTCGGACAGCGCCAGGATCAGCCCGCCGAGACGCGGGTGCGCCGCACGCACGCGCTGCTCCCGCTGGGCGGCACGCCGCTCGAACTCGCGTGCGGCCGAGGCGCCGGCACGCCCGATCTCCACGACCGCCGCGGTCGCGTCGGCCGCCGGGGATGCGCCGACCGGTGGTGCGTCGGCCGTTGGGACCGGGTCGAGCACCGGCGTCGCGTCGGCGTTCGGGGATGCGTCGACCGAGTGGTCGCGACACTCGATGCAGCGGACGGACTTCGTCGACCGCTCGTAGACCGCGACAGTGCCCGCGTCCAGGCGGCAACCGCACAGCCGGCAGTCACCGGCGTAGCGCAGCCGCATCGTCTTGTCGCCGGTCCCGCTCGCCTGCGTGCTCACACGGCTCCATCGGCACGTCCCGGCCGGCGGATGACCTGTCGGCCTCACGGCTGGAGGCGGGTGGACTCCCACGTCGTGCCGGTGCGGACGTACTGGAGGCGGCGGTGGAGGCGGTCGGGGCTGCCGTACCAGAGCTCGACGGCGTCGGGGACGAAGCGGTAGGCGACCCAGTCGGCCGGCCGCTCGACGGGTCCGTCCGCGGCCGCGAGCCGCGCGGCATCGGCGCGCAGGCCGGGCTCCGAGGTCAGCGGGCGGCTCTGCCGGGAAGCGGCTGTCGCGGCCTGCGCGTCGCGCGTCCGCCGGGCGAACAGGGCGTCGGCGACGTCGTCGGGCAGGACCTCGACCGACCCGGTGACGTTGACCTGCTGGAGCGTCTCGCGCCAGTACACGGTGAGGGCGGCGCGCGGTCGGGCGGCGAGGTGCCGGCCCTTGCGGCTCGTCGTCGAGCTGCCGAAGACCAGGCCGTGCTCGTCGACGGTCTTGAGCAGGACGGTGCGGGTCCGCGGGTCGCCGTGCTCGTCGACCGTGGCCAGGGTGGCGGCGAACGGCTCGCGCAGGCCTCGCTCGCGCGCGGCGTCGAACCACGCGCGCACCAGGGGCATCGGCTCGTGAGGCGGGTCGTCGAACTCCGGGAGGACGAGCGTCGTGTCGCCCGACAGCGTCGCGTCGCGGGGCTCCTGCGCTTGGTTCATGCGCTCACCCAAGCACAGGGCGACGAGGCCCGGCTCGCGGTGGCGCGGGCGTCTACCCGGACCGCGCAGGCGTGCGGACGGCGTCGTCGCCTGGTGCGTCGCCCGACTCGGCGGCCGCGTTGGCGGGGCTCGTCGCGAGCGCCACGCACCCGGCGAGCGCGACGGCGAGCGCGGCCGCGGCGGGGACGGCCCACCCGTCGCGCACGAAGTCGCCGAGGACCGTCAGGCCGACGACGCCGGGGACCACGACCTCGATGACCGAGACGATCGCGGCGGCCGTCCCGACGGACCCACGCTCGAGCGCGCGGAGGTACGCGAGGGCGCCCGCGACGCCGCCGACGACGATCGGGATCGCGAGCGGCTGCAGGACGGTGTCGAGCAGGTCGCCGTCGGCGTGCGCGGCGCGCGCCCCGATCGCGGCGATCGAGTAGCCGAGGCCGCCCAGGACGGCGAGCAGCACGGGAGGTCCGGACCGGTAGACCGCGAGGGTGGCGACCGCGACGACGCCTGCGGCGGCGATCGTCAGGCCGACGAACCCGTCGGGCGGGTGGACCGCGGGCTGCTCACCCCCGGCGGCGGCGACCACGACGAGCGCGGCGACGACCGCGACGACGGCGGCGACGTCGAGCCGGCGCATCGTCGCGTGCAGGACGACCCGCGCGAGCAGCACGACGACCACGAGGGACGCCGCGATCACGGCCTGCACGACGAACAGCGGCAGGTGGTCGAGCGCCGCCAGGGAGAGCAGCCAGGCAAGGCCGTCGAGGACGAACGCCGCGACGACGAGCGGCTGCAGGACGGCGCCGAGCCCGCGCGCCCGGCGAGCGCCGACCGCCTGCATGATCGTGCTGACGCCGTAGCCGACCGACGACGCGATCGCGGCGAGCAGGGACCCGATCACGCCCGCCGCCTCGCGCGCGGTCCGGACGCGCGCCCGCCGGTCACGTCGGCTGTCCCACGTTGCCGAGGAAGCGCCCGATCACCGGGATCTCGGTGACCCCCTCCGCACCGGCCATGACGACGGCCTGCGTCGCGACGTACTCGACCGAGTCGAGGATCGTGTAGCGCGGCACCCAGCCCGGGTCGAACTTCTCGTTGAACTGCCCGAGCGTCGCCATCTGCGTGCCCTGCGAGAGCCGCTGCAGGACCGGTCGCGTGAGCTGGTCGAGGCGCGAGCCGCCGCCCTCCTCGTTCTCGAGGACCTCGCGCAGCACCGCGAAGTTGAGCCCCAGGCCGGTGTGGCCGCGCGCCTTGAGCTCACCGATGGTGTGCACGATGTTCGTGTCGATCAGCCCGTTGGGCAGGCCGTCGACGTCGAGGCGGCGGCGCATGACGTCGAGGGACCAGCCGCCGATCGCGGGCGCGGGCACCCACTGGCAGAACGCGTCGACACGCCCCGCGGGCGTCTGCGTCACCGACATGAGCAGCCCGGTGTCCGCCGGGTCGAACAGTCGCGACAGGGTCATCGAGAAGCCGCGCTCGGTCTCGCCGCGACGCGACTCATCGCTCATCGCCTCGATCTGCGCGCGCAGGTGCGGCTCCATCGCCGCCGGGTCGTGGAACGTCGTCGTGTACCCCGCGCGCTCGACGCGTCCGACGGCCTGCCGCAGCGACTTGTGCGACCCGCCCGCGGTCGTGAACGTCGTGCAGTCGACGATCGCCTCGTCGCCCAGGTAGACGACGCGCAGACCCGCGGCCTCGTAGACGCCGAGCCAGTCCTGCCCCGCGCCGATCACGGCGACGGACCAGCCGTAGTCCTCGGTGTAGTCGAGGAACTCCGCCCACGTCTGCTCGCGCTCCTCGGGCGGCCCGATCGGGTCGGGCGACACGAGCGCGACACCGCCGCGCACCGAGTGCGCGACCACCGAGCGCCCGACGAAGAACCAGTCCTTGTCGTCGCGCAGCGCGAAGTAGTCGAGCGTGCCCGTGCCCCACCGCTGCACGATCGCGCGGGCGCGCTCGCGCTCGTCGGCGTGGTCCGCCGCGCTGAGCCGCCGCGGGCGTCGCGGCGACGTGAGCGTCCACAGCAGCGTCAGCAGGAACGCGAGCTCGAGCACGAACTCGACCGGGCTGAGGATGCGCGCGAGCCGCTCGATCTCGTCCGTGCCCGGGTCCCGTACCAGCACCCACACGACGAGCCCGACCGTCGTGACCACGACGAAGACCACCGCGAAGACCACGAGCAGCACCGCACGCCGCACGTCCCGCCGGTTCGGCAGGACCGGGAAGCACGCGCCCTGCGTCGCCAGCCACACGGTGCCGACGACGACGGCGGCCGCGGCGAGCACGTCCGGACCGCGCACGAGGTGCAGCACCGCCGACGCGACGAGCAGCCCGAGCGTGAGGATCCAGGACAGCCGGTGGCCGCGCCGCAGCCCGCGGGCGGTGAACAGCAGGACGATCGACACGGTGATGAGCGCCGGGCGGGCCGACGCCGCGCCGGCGTCGGGGACGATGTCGTCGAACAGCGCCAGGTCGCGCCAGACCCCGCGCAGCAGGCTCGAGACGAGCCCGACCACGGCCAGGACCCAGACGGCCCGCGACGCGAGCACGCGCACGTGGACACGACGCCGCTGCTCGTCGAGGGCGGATCGGTCGACTCGCGGGAGGAGCACGCTGCCCGGCATGCGCCCCAGTCTGCCGGGGGTGACCGTCGGCGCACCCCTCGCGCGGGGTGATCCGTCCGTCGTGCGGCGTCAGACGTCCGGCGTCGTCCCCGCCAGCCGCGCGAGCAGGCCGGCGCGGACCGCGGGCCACTCGTCGGGCAGGATCGAGAAGTACGCGGAGTCGCCGCGCGTGCCGTCGGGGGCGAGGCGGTGGCTGCGCAGCACCCCCTCGGGAACCGCGCCGAGCCGACGGATCGCGCCGACCGAGCGCGTGTTGCGGGTGTCGGCACGGAACGCGACGCGCTGCATGCCCCACGTCTCGAACGCGTGCGTGAGCATCAGCAGCTTGCAGGCCGGGTTGTTCGACGTCCCCCACCAGCGCGGCGCGTAGTAGGTGTGCCCGATCTCGACGCGCAGGACGTGGAGGTCCAGGTCGTAGAACGACGTGCTGCCCCGCACCTCGCCCGTCGCCGCGTCCAGCACGCCGAACGCGACCCGCCCGGGCGTCGCCCGCGCGCGGTCCACCTCAGCACGCCAGCCGTCGAGCCCGGCGGGCAGCGGGGACGACATGCCCGCCCACACCCGGTCGTCGACGAAAGCGGCGAGCGCCTCCGCGTGGGTGTCGTCGAGCGGGACGAGCCGAGCACCGTGGCCTTCGAGCGTGACGTCGTGGAGCACAGCGGAAGCCTCGCACGGTCTGGCAGGGTGGCGACCATGGTCTTCTTGGAGCGCGACGGCGACCTGGACGCCCTCGACCTGGTCGGCGAGGACCTCGACGGGCAGGACGGGTCCCACTCCCGGATCCTCGAGTGCACCTTCACGGACTGCTCGCTCGACGGTGCGCGCCTGGACGGCACGCGCGCGTCGGACACCGCCTGGACGCGCGTGCGGGCCGGGTCGCTGTCCGCGGTGTCGACGACCTGGCTCGACTGCCGGTGGGAGGGCGCGCGGCTCGGTGCGGTCGAGGCGCACGGGTCGGAGTGGACCCGCGTCGAGCTGCACGGGGGCAAGGTCGACTACCTCAACCTGCGCGACGCGACGCTCACCGACGTGCGGCTGGTCGGCGTCATGGTCGACGAGCTCGACCTGGCCCGGGTGAAGGCGCGCAAGGTCGTCCTCGACGACTGCCGTGTCCGGCGTCTCGACGTGTCCGGCGCGCGGCTCGAGGACGTCGACCTGCGCGGAGTCGTCGGGCTCGAGCGCATCGACGGCCTCGACGGGCTGCGCGGCGCGCGCATCACGCAGGACCAGCTGCTCGACCTCGCCCCGCTCGTCGCCGAGCACCTGGGCATCGTCGTCGGCTGATCACGCGCCCGTCCCCCGCGGGCCGGGCCCCCTCGGCGCGCGCGACCGACGCGGCCTGACGACGAGCGGGCGCCGAGCCGTCGCGGGCGAGTCAGTCGTCGAGGGCCGGACCGCAGGCGGCGGCCGCGGTGGCGGCGAGGGCGTCGAGGCCGTGCACCTGCACGAGCGGGCGGGTGTCGTCGACGACGGTCCAGCAGGCGTCGACGACGTCGTACCGGGCGGTCGGGCCGTCGGCGAGGTAGCGGCGCAGCGCGTCGACGAGGCGGTCGACGGCCTCGCTCGTCGTGCCGACGCCGACGGACGCGCGGATCGCGCCGCCGGACGCGCCGAGGTGCGCGAGCAGCGGGTGCGCGCAGAACCGGCCGTCGCGGACGCCGATGCCGTGCTCGGCGGACAGGTAGGCGGCGACGAGGCCCGGGTCGTGGCCGGGGACCGTGAACGTGAGGACGCCGACGGGGTCGGCGGAGTCGGGCCAGATGCGCGCGACCTCGACGCCGTCGATCGTGCCCAGGCCGTCGACCAGGCGGGCGCGGAGCGCCTCCTCGTGCGCGAGCAGCGCGCCGGCGGGCAGGGCGGCGAGCCGGTCGCACGCCTCCGCGAGCGCGATCGCGCCGATGACGTTGGGCGACCCGGCCTCGTGCCGCGCGGGGGCGGGCTGCCAGACGGTCCGGTCGGCGCGCACGTCGCGCACGGCGCCGCCACCGGCCAGGTAGGGCGTGCCGGTGTCGAGCCAGTCGCGGCGACCGACGAGCGCGCCCGCGCCGAAGGGCGCGTACGTCTTGTGGCCGGAGAACGCGACGTAGTCGGCGCCGGTGCGGGCGAGCGAGAAGCCGCGGTGCGGGACGAGCTGCGCGCCGTCGACCGCCACGCGCGTGCCCTCGGCGTGCGCGAGCGCGACGACCTCCTCGATCGGCAGGGACTCGCCGGTCACGTTGGACGCGCCCGTGATCGTGAGCAGCGCGTACGGCTGGGTCGCGAGCTCGGCGCGCAGGGCGTCGAGGGTCTCGGCGACCGTCCGCGCGATCGGCAGGATCGTCGTGGTGTTGCCGTGCCGCTGCGACGACTGCACCCACGGCAGCAGGTTGGCGTGGTGCTCGACGTCGAGGACGAGGACCTTGCCACCGGCGGGGACGACACCCGCGAGCAGGTTGAGCGAGTCGGTCGTGTTGCGGGTGATGATCGCGACGTCGTCGGGGCGCGCGTCGACGAACCGCGCGATGCTCTGCCGGGACGACTCGTAGAGGGCCGTCGACACCTGCGACAGGTACCCCGCGCCGCGGTGCACGGACGCGTACAGCGGCAGGACCTCGGTGACGCGCGCGGCGACGGACTCGAGCGCGGGGGCGCTCGCGGCGTAGTCGAGGTTGGCGTAGACCCGCTGGGTGCCGTCGACGAGCGGGACGGTGGTGTCGCCACCGACGACGGGGAGGAGCGCAGCGACGGGCTCGCGGGTCGACACCGGGGCGCCGACCTCGGCACAGGACGTGGTCTCGGCGATGACGGACATGGTGCTCCTCACGGGTCCGTGGGACCCGGCACCGACGGCCAGCCCCGCGCTTGCCGTCCGCCGGTCGGCGGTCGGCCTGGTCGTCACCCGGGGCACCCCACCGCGGAGGAGGGTTGCCGGCCAGCGAGCCGGGGCTTCGCGCTGGCGCTCATGACCTGACGACGAGGGTTCCGCCGGGCGCCGGGGTGTGTCAACGGGAGGCCTCCGGCGTCTCGGATGGCGGGACGGCTTGTCCACTCCTTGGCGCGGCGGCCGTCGGCGCGCGTAGCATCGCCGCAACCATCCAGAGCGGCCGAGAGATCTGGCTCGACGACGCCGCAGCAACCCCCCGGTCCGCCGGGCGAGGGTGCTACCGCCAGGACCGATGGAGGATCGCGATGCCGTACGCCGGTGACCTGACCCCGCAGCAGGCGTGGGACCTGCTCACGAACGACGAGCGCGCGCTGCTCGTCGACGTGCGCACCGACGCCGAGTGGCGTCTGATCGGCGTCCCTGACGCCACCGGGATCGGCGGCCGTGCCGCGCTCGTCGAGTGGACGACCCCGCAGGGCCTCAACCCGCGATTCGTCGACGAGCTCGCCGAGGCCGGCCTGACGCCCGGCGACGAGCGGCCCGTCGTCTTCCTGTGCCGCTCCGGGGTCCGCTCGGTCGCCGCCGCGCAAGCCGCGACCGCCGCCGGGTTCGGCCCGGCCTACAACGTGCTGCGAGGGTTCGAGGGCGACGTCGGCCCCGACGGTCAGCGCGGGCACGTCGGGTGGCGTGCCGAGGGTCTGCCGTGGACGACGCTGTGACCGCCGACCGCGTGCCGGGCCGCGTGCCCGGTCCCGGCGACTGGGACGACCGCTCCGTCGACCGCTCGACGCTGCGGCCCGACACGCTCGCCGTCCGCGGCGGGCTCGTGCGGTCCGAGTTCCAGGAGATGTCCGAGGGCCTCTTCCTCACCCAGGGGTACGTGTACGACTCCGCCGCGCAGGCCGAGTCCGCGTTCGCGGGCGACGTCGACCGGTTCCTCTACTCCCGCTACTCCAACCCGACGGTGTCGACGTTCGAGGAGCGCCTGCGCCTGCTCGACGGCGCCGAGGCCGCCTACGCGACCGCGACCGGCATGTCCGCCGTCTTCACCGCCCTGGCCGCGCTCGTGCAGCAGGGCTCGCGCATCGTGTCCGCCCGCGCGCTCTTCGGGTCGAGCGTCGTGATCTTCGACGAGATCCTCGCGAAGTGGGGCGTGCGCACCGACTACGTCGACGGGCACGTCCTGTCGCAGTGGGAGGAGGCGCTCTCGACGCCCGCCGACGTCGTGTTCTTCGAGACGCCGTCCAACCCCATGCAGGACCTCGTCGACATCGCCGCCGTGTCCCGGCTCGCGCACGCCGCCGGTGCGACCGTCGTCGTCGACAACGTCTTCGCGACGCCCGTCCTGTCCCGGCCGCTCGACCTCGGCGCCGACGTCGTCGTCTACTCCGCGACCAAGCACATCGACGGCCAGGGCCGCGTGCTCGGCGGCGCGATCCTCGGCTCGACCGAGTACGTCCGCGGGCCCGTCCAGACCCTCATCCGCAACACCGGCCCGTCGCTGTCCCCGTTCAACGCGTGGGTGCTGCTCAAGGGCCTCGAGACGATGTCGCTGCGCGTGCGCCACCAGGCCGCGTCCGCCCTGACGCTCTCCGGCTGGCTCGAGCAGCACCCCGCGATCGCGTCCGTCCGCTACCCGTTCCTGCCGTCGCACCCGCAGCACGACCTCGCGCGCGCGCAGCAGACCGGCGGCGGCACGGTCGTCACGCTCAACCTGCGCGTCCCCGAGGGCGCGACGCCCGACGTCGCGAAGAAGACGACGTTCGCGTTCCTCGACGCGCTGCGGATCATCGACCTGTCGAACAACCTCGGCGACACCAAGTCGATCGTCACGCACCCCGCCACGACGACGCACCGCAAGCTCGGACCCGAGGGCCGCGCCGCCGTCGGGATCGCCGAGTCGACCGTCCGCCTGTCCGTCGGGCTCGAGGACGTCGAGGACCTCCGCGACGACCTCACCCAGGCCCTGGACGTCGCGGCCGGCTGAGCGCGGCTCCGAGCGGGGCGACGGCGCGACCGTCAGAGACTGACGAACTCCACACCCGGCAGGTCGGCGAACCGGGCGCGCGCGTCCCGGGACGCGAGGACCCGGCCGGTGTGCGCGGCGTGGGCCGCGATGATCAGGTCGTGCGCGCCGCGGCGGACGCCGGTGCGGCGCACGTGCGCGAGCAGGCGCGCGTGCTGCGTCGCCGTGTGCTCGGTGTAGTCGAGCACGGTGACGTTCTCCAGCACCGCGTCGAGGACGCGCGCGCGGTCGGCCGCTCGGGCCGCGGTGTCGGCGAGCTCGATGCCGGTGCGGAACTCGGCCACGGTCACCGCCGCGATCGCGAGGTCGTCCTCGTCGAGGACGGTCGTGTCGAACGCGCGGCGCTCGTAGGCGATGAGGGTCGTGGTGTCGAGGATCAGTCGCCGACCCACGGGTCCGTCTCGCTGGTCAGCAGTGCGGTCGCCTCCGCGATGTCGGCCTCGAACGCGTCGTCGAGCCGGGGCACCCTGTCGAGCGCCGCGCGCAGGCTCCGACCTGTGCCGGCGGGGACGGGAGCGATGCGCGCGATCGTCCGGTTGCCGCGCGTCACCATGACCGTCTCCCCCCGCTCGACGGCGTCGAGGAGGTCGGAGAAGCCCCGTGAGGCTTCGGTCGCGGTGAGGATGCGCACGCGCTCACGCTAGCATCGAATCAGATTCTCTGATCGATCCGGACGTCGCAGCCCGACGTCCGACCGCCGTTCAAGCACGCCCCCTGGACTGCCGATGACCTGCGCATGCGCACTCCGCGGCCGGTGTTCATCGTCTCGCTCGCCGTCGTCGCCGTCGGCGCGGTTGTGGCCGTGACCGTACCCGGGGTCCTGCGGGCCGTCGACGGGCACCTCCGGGCGGAGGCCGTCGAGCGCGGGGCCGCGCTGCCCATGCCCGACGGCGCCGTCGAGCAGACCGGGTGCCACGTCGACGACCTCGTCGCGTGCTGGGGCGTCGACCGGGCCGTCGCCGACGTCGCCGCCGACCTCGCCGCCGGGCTCGGCGCCACCGACGGCGGCACGCTCGAGCAGGACTGCTCGGCGACCCTCGTGGCGCCCGACCTCGAGTCCGACGCGTGCCACGTGTTCCTGCGCCTCGAACGAGGCCACGGGGTGTTCGCGTTCGTCGACCCGACGGTCGACCTCGACGAGGATGGCGCCTCCGTCGTGACGGGCGCCTCGGTGTCGCTCAGCGCCTGGTGACGAGCCGGGTCGCGCATCGGGGAGGTCGAGCCGTCAGAGCTCGGGGGTGCGGTGTCCGCCCTCGTCGACGCGCACGAACGCCTCCATGACCGCGACGGCGAGCCAGTGCCCGCGGAGCCGTGCCGTGTGCAGCGCCGAACCGGCTCCGCCGGGAGCGGGTGAGGCGAGCGGGTCCGCGCCGCGCGCGAGGAGGTAGGCCGTCAGGTCCACGTGGAGCGGCTCGCCGGTCTGGGTGTGCGCGTCGATCTCGACGTCGACCGCGTGCTGGAGCAGGGTCAGGCCGCCGTGGACCTCCTCGACGTCCGCGCCCTCGTCCAGGAGCGTCCGCAGGCGCGGGAGGTCCTCGTGCTCGACGGCGTCGTGCGCAGGTGTCATGGCGGACATCCCACCAGGTCCGCGTGCGCCGTGGAGCGTCCTCGGCAAGGCGCGCTCGGCCCGGTCAGTCCGGTGCGACCTCGGTGACGCGGCCGTCCTCGACGTGCCAGCGACGCGTCAGGCGGACGGTCTCGAGCATGCGGCGGTCGTGCGTGACCAGCAGGACCGTGCCGTCGAACGACTCCATGGCCTGCTCGAGCTGCTCGATCGCGGGCAGGTCGAGGTGGTTGGTCGGCTCGTCGAGCACGAGCAGGTTGACCCCGCGGGCCTGGAGGAGCGCGAGCGCGGCGCGCGTGCGCTCGCCGGGGGACAACGAGTCGGCCGGGCGGCCGACCTGGTGTCCCGCGAGGCCGAACTTGGCGAGCAGCGTCCGCACGTCGGCGGTCGTCCAGTCGGGGACCTCGCGCGCGAACGCGTCGCCGACGGGCGCGTCGCCCTCGAACGCGGCGCGCGCCTGGTCGACCTCGCCGACGAGGACGCCCGGGCCGAGCGCCGCGCTCCCCTCGTCGGGCGCGACCCGGCCCAGGAGCAGGGCGAGGAGCGTCGACTTCCCCGAGCCGTTGGGCCCGGTCACCGCCACGCGGTCCTGCCAGTCGAGCTGCACGTCGACCGGTCCGAGCGTGAAGTCGCCGCGTCGCACGACCGCTGCCCGGGCCGTCGCCACGACCGCGCCCGACCGGGGTGCCGCGGCGATGCTCATGCGGAGCTGCCACTCCTTGCGCGGCTCCTCGACGACCTCCAGGCGCTCGATCATCCGGTCCGTCTGGCGCGCCTTCGCGGCCTGCTTCTCCGACGTCTCGCCGCGGTGGTGCTTGACGTTCTTGTCGTTGTCGGTGGCCTTGCGGCGGGCGTTGCGCACGCCCTTCTCCATCCACGCGCGCTGCGTGCGGGCCCGCGCCTGGAGCGCGTCGCGCCGGGTCGCGTAGTCCTCGAAGGCCTCTCTCGCCTGGCGGCGGGCGGTCGACCGCTCGTCGAGGTACGCGTCGTAGGAGCCGCCGTAGGTCGCGACGCGCTGGAGGCTGCGGTCGATCTCGACGACCCGCGTCACGGTCCGCGCGAGGAACTCGCGGTCGTGGCTCACGACGACGACGGGTGCCTGCACGCGGTCGACGAACTCCTCGAGCCGGTGCAGGCCGTCGGTGTCGAGGTCGTTGGTCGGCTCGTCGAGCAGGTACAGGTCGAACCGCGACAGCAGCAGCGCCGCGAGGCCGACGCGCGCCGCCTGCCCGCCCGAGAGCGCGGTCATCGGCAGGTCCAGGTCGACGGTCAGTCCGAGGTCGTCCGCGACGACGCCGAGCCGCGCGTCGAGGTCCGCACCACCGAGCGACATCCACCGCTCGAGCGCCTCGGTGAACCGGTCGTCCGCGCCGGGCTCCTCGGCCGCGAGCGCGTGCGACGCGTCGTCCATCTCGGTCTGCGCGGCGGCGACGCCGGTGCGCCGCTCGAGGAACGTGCGGACCGTCTCGTCGTCCTTGCGCTCGACCTCCTGCACCAGGTAGCCGACCTGCGCGGTCGGCGGCGACAGGCTGACCGTCCCGGACTCCGGCGCGCGGCTGCCCGCGAGGATGCGCAGCAGCGTCGTCTTGCCTGCGCCGTTCGGCCCGACGAGCCCGACGACGTCCCCGGGCGCGACGACGAGGTCCAGGCCGGAGAACAGCTCGCGGTCGCCGAAGGCGGCGGACACCGCGCGGGCCTGCAGGGTCGCACTCATGCGCCCATCCTCCCCGACCTCGACGGCCCGGTCCGACGTCAGCGGGCGGCGTCGACGAGCACCGCGATGCCGTCGAGGAGCCGGGCGAGGCCGAACTCGAACGCGCGGTGCGGGTCGTACGCCGCCTGGTTCGCCTCGCCGGCGACCGGTCCGACGCGCGCCACGGTCGGGTAGGCGTCGGCGTCGAAGACCTGGTCGACGTAGGGGGCGGTCGCCTCCCACCACTGCTCCTCGCTGATGCCGGTCAGCTGCTCGGCCTGCGCACGGTCGAGCACGCCGCGTGCGGCCCCGCCGACGAACCCGTTCACGAGCGTGACGACCGCGTCCATCGTGACCTCGTCGAGGCCCGTGCCGTCGACCGCGCGGAGCTCGACCTCGTACTTCGCCATGACGTTCGGGCCGAGCGGCGGGCGGCCCATCGCCGCGACCTGGAGCAGCCAGGGGTGACGCGCGAAGACCGCCCAGTTCGCGCGGGCGACGGCCTCGAGGCGGTCGCGCCACGCGGGCGCCTCGACGGCTGCCGGGTCGGCGCGACCCGGCGCGGGAGCCGGTGCCGGTGCGACGGCGGGTGCGACGGCGGGTGCGACGGCGGGTGCGGCGAGACCGCCGAGCGCGTCGACGACCTCGCCGAGCACCGCGTCGACCATGAGGTCGACCAGCTCGCCCTTGCCCGGGACCCACGTGTAGAGGGTCATGGCGCCCACGCCGAGCTCGGTCGCGACGCGGCGCATCGACAGTGCGCCGAGCCCCTCGGCGTCCGCGAGCGCCACGGCGGTCGCGACGACGCGGTCCACGGACAGCCCGGCGGCGGCACCGCGGCCGCGCGGGGCGGCGGGCTCGGCGGTGCGCCAGAGCAGGGCCATGCTGCGGGCCGGGTCGCCGGTCCCGGTGTGCTCGGTCATGACCTCATCCTCCCTGCCGGGAACAGGTGGGGACGTCCGCGCGTTCTTGTCGTACGCTGTACGATAAGCGCTCCCGCCCGAGGAGGACCACTCATGCCCACGTCCACCGGATCCCCGACCACCCGCGCGGCCGGTCCCGCCGCGACCGCTGAGCCCGTCATGCCCGCCGTCCGCGTGCGCGGGCTCACCCGCCGCTACGGCGGCACCACCGTGCTCGACGGGCTCGACCTCGACGTCGAGCACGGCACCGTCCACGCCCTGCTCGGGCCCAACGGCGCCGGCAAGACGACCACCGTCCGGATCGTCTCGACGCTGCTCGACCCGCACGGCGGCACCGCGCACGTCGCCGGGTACGACGTCGTCCGCGACGCCGCGCGGGCGCGCCGCCGGCTCGGCCTCGTCGGCCAGCACGCCGCCGTCGACGAGATCCTCGGCGGGCGCGACAACCTCGTGATGTTCGGCCGCCTCTCGCACCTCCCCACGCGCGACGCCCGGCGCCGCGCCGACGAGCTGCTCGACCGGTTCGACCTCGCCGACGCCGCCGACCGGCCCGTCGGCACCTACTCCGGCGGCATGCGCCGACGGCTCGACCTGGCCGCCGGGCTCGTGCTGGACCCCCAGGTGCTGCTGCTCGACGAGCCGACCACCGGCCTCGACCCGGGCGGCCGGCGCGAGGTGTGGCAGGCCGTGCGCGAGCTCGTCGCCGGCGGGACCGCGGTGCTGCTCACCACCCAGTACCTCGAGGAGGTCGACCAGCTCGCGTCGCAGGTGAGCGTGCTCGCGCACGGCAGGCTCGTCGCCCGCGGCACGCCCGACGAGCTCAAGGCGTCCATCGGTCAGGACCGGCTCGACGTCGTCGTCCGCTCCGAGGCCGACCTGCCGGCCGCGCGGGCGGCGCTCGACGCCGTCGGCACCGACGTCGAGACGGACGTCGCCACCCGACGGGTCACCGCCACGGTCGTCGACCGGGTCGCGGCGCTCACGCGCGTCGTCCGCACGCTCGACGACGCACGCGTCCCCGTCGACGACGTCGCCCTGCGACGGCCGACCCTCGACGAGGCGTTCCTGCACCTCACCGGCGTTCCCGCCGACGCCCCGGCCGGGACGTCCGCCCGGTCCGCCTCCGACTCCCCCGCCGCCGCGACCGCCGAGGAGGCCTCCCGATGACCGTGACCACCACCCGAGCGCGCACCGCCCCACCCGTCCCGTCGGGCGGACCGTCGTGGGCGCTGCGCGACGCCTGGACCGTGACCCTGCGCGACCTCGGCCACTGGCGACGCCAGCCGTGGGACCTGCTGATCGGGCTCGCGTTCCCGCTGCTCCTGCTGCTCATGTTCGGGTACCTGCTCGGCGGCGCGATCGACGTCCCCGGCGGCTACATCGAGTTCCTGTTCCCCGGCATGCTGGCCGTCACGATGGCCTTCGGCCTCGAGTCGACCATGACCGCCGTCGCGACCGACGTGCAGCGCGGCGTGACCGACCGGTTCCGGTCCCTGCCGATGTCCCGGGGCGCGGTGCTGCTCGGCCGCGCGATCGCCGACATGCTCTCGTCGGTCGTCGGGCTGCTCGTCCTGCTCCTCGGCGGGCTGGCCGTCGGGTGGCGGTGGCACGAAGGGCTCGGGAACGCGCTCGTCGCGCTCGGCCTGCTGCTCCTGCTGCGGTTCGCGTTCTTGTGGCTCGGCATCTGGCTCGGGCTGCTGTTCCGCGGGCAGGGCGGCGTCACGGCCGTGCAGATCCTCGTCTGGCCGTTCGCGTTCCTGTCGAACGCGTTCGTCCCGATCTCGACGATGCCCGGGTGGCTCGAGGCGCTGTCGGCGTGGAACCCGATCACCGCGACGATCGCTGCGACGCGCGACCTGTTCGGCAACCCCACGGTCGCGAGCACCGGCTGGGCCTCGGAGCACGCGCTGCTGCTCGCGGTCGTCTGGCCCGTCGTGCTGGTCGCCGTGTTCGGCGTGCTCTCCGTGCGCCGGTGGACGCGCCTCGGCCGCTGACGGGCCGGTCGTGACCGGGTGGTGCGTCGTGCGTGCGCGGCGCACCACCCGGTGGTCGTGACTCCGGATCCGCCGCCGACGCTCCCGCGGGGACACGCCTGTGGAGGACCGGACTGCCGACGTCGTGACCGCCGTATCCTCCACGGCATGCGTCTCCTGCTCACCGGTTCCAACGGCTTCCTGGGGACGCGGATCGTCGCCGACGCGCACGCGCGCGGCTGGGACGTCGTCGGGCTCGGGCGGTCGGCCACCGCGACCAACGACGTCGACACCTACGTCCGGCACGACCTGTCCCGCCCGCTGCCCGACGACGCCGTCCCCGGGCCCGTCGACGCGGTCGTGCACTGCGCCGCGCTCGCGTCCCCCTGGGCACCCCCGCGCGCGTTCGTCGCGGCGAACGTCGACGCGACCCGCCACGTCGCGCGGTGGGCCGCCGACCACGGTGCGCCACCGCTCGTGCACGTCTCGTCGTCGTCCGTGCTCTACCGCGACGAGGACCAGCACGACCTCACCGAGGACAGCCCCGTCCCGCCCGACGACGAGCTGCTCAACGCGTACGCGCGCACCAAGCGGATCTCCGAGCGCGTCGTCGCCGGCTACCCCGGCCCGCACGTCGTCGTGCGACCGCGCGCCGTGTTCGGCGTCGGCGACACCGTCCTCCTGCCCCGGATCCTGCGGCTCGCCCAGGGCGGGCTGCTGCCCGTGCTCGAGCGTCGCGACGGGCCGCCCGTGCGCACCGACCTCACCGACGTCCACACCGCCGCGCACTACGTGAACGAGGCCGTGGAGCGCGGCGCCACCGGGCTCTACCACCTGACGAACGCCGAGCCCGTCGACCTGTACCCGTTCCTGCTCGGCATCCTCGCGCGGCTCGGCGCCCGGCCGCGGACCGTCCACGTCCCGCCGTCGGTCGTCCGTGGGCTCGCGGGCGCCGGGGAGCAGGTGTCGGCCACGCTGCTCGGCTGGCGCGAGCCACCGATCACGCGGTTCGGGGTGTCCGTGCTCTCGCGGTCCAAGACGTTCGACATGACGCGGACGCTGCGCGACCTCGGCGCCCCCGCGGTGTCGCTCGACGAGAGCGTCGACCGGCTCGTGCGCGCGCATGGGTGAGGCCGCGCTCGTCGTCGCGGCCCTCCTCCTGGTGATCACCGCCGTCCGGGGCAGCCTCGCCGCCGTCGCGATCGTCGCGCCCGCCCGTGCCGCATCCCCGCAGGACCTCGCCGACGTCACCGTCCTCGTCGCCGTCCGCTCCGGCGACCCGCTGCTGCCCGACGTCCTCGCGTCCTCCGTCCGGACCCTCGCGCCCGCACGGGTCCTGCTCCTGGTCGACGACGACGACACGGCCGGACGGGCCGCCGCGACCGCCGCCGCGCGGGCCACTGGCGCGACGGCTGCCGTCCTGGTCGACGCCGCCGCCGCGACCGCTGCCACCTGGCGGCCCGCGGCCCGGGAGGTCGCCGACGAGGTCGGTGCCGTGCGAGGCGAGGGCACGCGACGCCCGCACGTCGAGGTCGTCGTGTGCCCGCCACCGGGACCCGGCGTCAACCCCAAGGTCCACAAGCTCGCGCTGGCCGACGTGCGGAGCCGCACGGTCGTCCTGCTGGACGACGACACCGCCCTCCCCGCCGGCGGACTCGCGCGGCTCGTCGGGGCGCTCGGCGCCGCCGACCTCGCGACCGGCGTCCCCGTCTACCGCGAGCAGGGCGGGCTCTGGTCCCGGCTGCTCGCCGCGTTCGTCAACGGCTCGGCGCTCGTGACCTACCTGCCGCTCGCGCAGGTCGGACCTCCCGTCAGCGTCAACGGCATGGTCGTGGCGCTCCGGCGCGACCGGCTCGAAGGCGTCGGCGGGTTCGCCGCGCTCGCGACCGCCACGTGCGACGACTACGCGCTCGCCCGGCTGTTCCGCGCGCACGGCCTACGGATCGTCCAGACCTCGCAGCCCGCGATCGTCGCGACGACCGTCCCGACCGCGGCCGCCTACCTGCGGACCGTGCGGCGCTGGCTCCTCTTCGCGGGCGAGGTCGTCCGGCGTGACCTCTCGGCGCGGCTCCTGCTGCTCGTCCTCGTCCCGACGGCCCTGCCGCTCGTCGCGGTCGTGCTGGCCGTCGCCTCCGGCTCCCTCGCCGCCGTCGGCGCCGGGGTCGCAGCCCTCGCCGTCCCCGCGCTCGTCACCCGCGCGCTGCGCCTGCGGGTGATGGCCGCCGTGCCACCTGACGCTGCCTCGGCCGACCACATGGCGTCGCCGATCCACACCACCTCGCCCGGGTGGCTGGGCGTGCTGCTCGAGCCGGTCGCCGCCGTGCTCGCGCCGCTCCAGGCCGTCGCGGCGCAGCTCGGTCCCCGCACGGTGACGTGGCGCGGCCGGCGCGTGCGCGTCGGGATCGGGACCGCGCCGTGAGGTGGCTCGACGCGCACGCGTCGGCCCACGCGCTGGCCGACGTCGTCGACGCCCGCGTCGCATGGCTCACGGGTCAGAGCTCGTGGACGCACTCCGCCCTCTCACCCGCCCAGGACGCGATGCTCGACGCCCTCGCCGTCGACGGCTGGACGCCCGTGCGCGTCGGCTTCCCGTGGACCGACCGTGCCGTCGCGCCCTACCGTGCCGCTCCGCTCGTCCTCGCGTCGGTCCGGAACGCCGCCCAGTGGTCCGCGGCCCGGCCGGGCACCGCGTTCACGCGCGAGACCGCCCGGCACCTGCAGCGGCTGCTCGACGGGACGCGTCGGGACCTCCTGCTCCTCTGCGGCAGCACGGGTGCGCGGATGGCGGCCGCCGCGGCGCCCCTGGTCGGCGTACCCGACGGGCTGCGCGTGCACGTCGTCGGCCTCGGGCCGGTCGGCGCCTTACCGCGGCCGGGCGGCGGGTGGACGGTGCACGCCGTCCGCGGCTCCGCCGACCTGCTCAGCCGGTGGGGCCACCGCGGCCCGGTCGACGTCACCGTGCCCGGCGGGCACCTCGCGGCGGCGACGTCACCCGCGGCGATCGCCGCGGTGACCAGACTCGTCGGTCCTCCACGCGGCAGCGGCCCCCAGGCCCCGCCCACCGCCGACATCGCGGTGGCCCGCCCCGTCGGCGAACCCGGTCGCGTCCGGCCGTCCGCGTTCGCCAGACGTGCCGACGCACGACCGCGGAGCACGTCGTGACCGCACGGCTGCTGCTCGTCGCCCCGCCGTTCGCCGGGCACCTCAACCCGCTGGTCACGCTCGGTCGCGGCCTGCGGGACCGCGGGTTCGACGTCCGCTTCGCGACGGGCGCGACGAAGACCGACCTGCTGCGGGAGCACGGGTTCGCCGCCGACGCGCTCCTGCCGGACGACCCGCACGTGTTCGACCGGATCGCCGACACGAACGGCCCGGTCCGGTCGAACCCCCTGCTGCTCACGCGCCAGCTCGCGGCGAACCTGCGGCTGCTCCCCCGCGCCCGCACCGAGATCGACGCCCTGGTCCGGCGCGATCGACCCGACGCCGTGCTCGCCGACTTCACGGCGCCGGTCGCGGGCATGGTCGCGCTCGACCACGGCCTGCCCTGGCTCACGACCATGCCGACCCCCTTCGCGCTCGAGACGCGCACGGGTACGCCGTCCTACTGCGGCGGCTGGGGGCCGGCGCGGCACGCCGGCCACCGCGTCCGGGACGCCGCGGGCCGGGCCGCGACCCGCGTGACCAAGCGGGCGATGCAGCGGGCCCTCGCACCCGCGTTCCGCGCCGCCGGCACGGGCGTCTACCGGGCCGACGGGTCGGAGGCCGCGTACTCGCCGACCCACGTCCTCGGGCTCGGGATGACCGAGCTCGAGCTCGACCGCGACTGGCCGGCGGCGTTCCGCATGGTCGGACCGGTCACCGGCACCCCGGAGCGGGGACCCGCGCCGCGGCTCCCCCACGGCCCGCGCGTGCTCGTCACGCTCGGCACGCACCTGCCGTGGGCCAAGGACCGGCTCGTCGAGGAAGCCCGGGCGCTGGCGCACGGCCTGCCCGGGCACGCGGTCGTCGTGAGCCTGGGCGACGCCGCCCGACTCTCCCCCGACCCGCTCGTCGTCGACGGGCGGGTGCACGTCTACGCCCACCTTCCCTACGACGACGTCCTCCCCGGGTGCGCGGCCGTCGTGCACCACGGCGGCGCGGGGATCACGTACAGCGCGGTCCGCGCCGGGGTCCCCGCGGTCGTGTGCCCGCAGGACTACGACCAGTTCGACTTCGCCGCGCGCATCGTCGCGGCCGGCGCGGGCGTGCGCGTGCGCCGCCTGGAGGGTCGCCGCGTCGCCGAGGCCGTGCGCTCGGTGCTCGCCTCCGACCGCTCGCGGCTGGACGCGCTCGCCACCGCGGCCACCACGTACGACCCCGTCGCCGGGGTCGCCGACGCGATCGACGACGCACTCGAGGGCCATCGGTCCCCGGACGGTGGCTGACGCCCGTCCCTCGCGACACGCCACGCTCGGCGGCCCGCGGAGGTCGAGGCGACGCTCCGAGCGCGCGCCCGAGAAGGCGGCCGGGTCTCGACCCGGGCGCCGGACTGGTCACCGCGGGCCCGCGAGGACGGCGGGGTCGCGCCGGACGCGCCGGCGTTTGACGAGCGGGTCCCGCGGCTCGACCTCGCCGGGCACGACCGACGGCACGGCCAGCCCGGCGTCGGCGAGCGCGCGCTCGAGCGAGCGTCGGGCGGCGTCGAAGGCGGTCGCGGGCTCGACGGCGAGCCGCAGCGCGTCGGCCGCCGTCTGGTCGACCCGGAAGTCGTCGACCTCGGGCACCGCGAGCACCGCGGCCCGCAC
Organism: Cellulomonas sp. H30R-01; assembly: GCF_010119915.1. NCBI lineage: Bacteria > Bacillati > Actinomycetota > Actinomycetes > Micrococcales > Cellulomonadaceae > Cellulomonas > Cellulomonas sp. H30R-01. The sequence goes on from NZ_CP048210.1 coordinate 2,975,260, forward strand.
GAAGTCGGGGTGGAACGACCCGAGGGCCGACCCCGCCCCGCCGCTCCGCCGCAGCCAGAGGACGTCGTCGGACCGGCCGACGATCTCGCGGACCGCGAGCATCGGGGAGCCGCACGGGCAGGGGTCCTCGTCGGGCACCAGCACGTCCCCGACCCGGCGCCGCAGCACGGCCTGGCTGCTGCGGAACAGGTCGGTCACGACCGGCACGAACCGACCGTCGCCGACGTCCTCCCGCTCGACGACGACGAGGTCCTCCGCGAGGTGCAGCCGGCCGTGAGCGCAGCTCGCCCCGAGGAACCCCTCGGCGGCCTGGTAGACCTGGTCGACCCGCACGCCGAGCCCGTCCTCGACGGCGGCCGCGTCGTGCGGGTCGAGCACCTCCGCGACCGACAGCACCCTCTGCGGTCGCAGCCCGAGTCCCGCACGGGCGACCGCGACCAGCACGGACGGCGGCGCGACGAGCACGGTCGGGTCGGCCGCGCGGATCTCGTCGAGCAGGCGGTCCTCGTCGAGCGCGAGGTCGACGAACCGGAAGCTCACGCGTCCGCCGTCGACGCTCTCGTAGAGCGGCCCGCCCGCGCGCAGGACGAGCGTGACGCGGGCCCCGGCGAGGAGACCGTCGGGGAGGGTGCGGGCCAGGACCTCGCCCGCCCACCGGTCGCGCTCGGCGGCGGACGTGAGGAACGCGGTCTGCCGGCCCGTCGTCCCGGAGGACAGGCCGACGGAGAGCCCGCGCAGGGTCGTGCCGAAGTCGCGACCCCGTTCGGCGGAACGGGCCGCCGCGAGGCACTCGTCGAGGCCGACGCCCCGCACGTTGAGGTTGGCGAACCGCGCGAGCACGTCCGTCTTGTCGACGACCGGCAGGTCGGCGAGCGCGCGCGGCGTCGTCCCCGCGTAGAACGCGTACCGGCGCGGGGCGAGCCGAAGCACCCGGCGCAGGTGCCGGTCCTGCCACGCCTCGAGCGCGGCCCGGTCGGCGAACGTCCGCCGCCGCGCCCGCGTGTAGTGCCACACGACCCGTGCCCGGCTCACGGCTGCCGCTCCGGGACGCGCCGGCCTGCGGACGTGTCCGCCGGCGCGCCACGAACAGGGTGCGGGGCACGGGCGGCGTGCGGCCGGCTCACGTCGTCAGCTCCGCGCGGGCCTCGGCGATCGCGGCCTCGTCGTGCGCGGGCAGCACGATCAGGTCGGGCCGCCGCTCCGCCAGGCGGTGCAGGACGTCGATGGTCCGCGTGTACCGAGGCCAGTCGGCGGACAGCAGCCGGACGACGGGCGCGGGCAGCTCGCGGTGCGTCACGGCGCGACGGTCCCAGGCGGCGTCGCCGATGAGCAGCACGTCGCGCGTGGCCGTCCGCACGAGGACGCCGAGGTGGCCGGTGGCGTGCCCGGGCAGCGGCACGACCACGACCGTCCCGTCACCGAGCAGGTCACGCGCGCCGCCCAGCGGCTCGAGGTCCGCGCCGTCCGCACGTGGGAGCGTCATCGGGTCGAGGAGGCGGTCGGCCAGGTCGTCGGGGAGCAGCACCGGGGCCAGTCCGCGGCGGAGACGGCCGAACCCCCGGACGCGCGCGATCTCGTCGACGGCCCGCCGCGCCACCACGACGCGTGCGGACGGGAAGTCGCGCAGCCCGCCGACGTGGTCGGCGTGCAGGTGCGTGACGACGACATGGGTCACCTCGGCGGCGTCGATCCCGCGCGCGGCGAGCTGCGCGACCGCCGACTCGTCCGGTCCGACGTGCACCGGCAGCAGCCCGCCGTAGACGCGGTCGATCCCGTGCGAGAGCGCCTCGACGACGCGCGGCGCGTACCCGGTGTCGACCAGCACGACGCCGCCGGCGTGCCGCACGACCCCGACCAGCGCGGGGAACCGGACCGGTGCGCGGCCGGCTCCGCGGCGCGCGACGCCCGCGCTGTGCGTGGTGTGCCCGGCCTCCAGCAGCGTCAGCTCGACGGTCATCTCGTCAGTACCGCAGCATCGTGGCCGACAGGGCAAGGCCCGCGCCGGTGCCGAGCAGCAGCGCCGTCCCGCCACGTCGCAGCCGGCCCGACGTCACGGCGTGGTGCAGGGCCGTGGGCACCGACGCGGACACCTGGTTGCCGTGGTCGGCGAGGATGTCGACGACCGCGTCCGGCTGCACCCCGACGCGTTCGCGCAGGTAGCGCAGGCCCACGGCGCTCGCCTGGTGGGGCACGACGACGTCCACCTCGGCGACGCCGAGCCCCGCTCGCCGCTCGAGCTCCCGGAGGAAGCCGGGCAGGTGCCGGGCGACCTGCCGCAGCAGCGCGGCGCCGTCCATGCGGAACAGGTAGGCCGACGGGTCGTCGGGCGGGGTCGTCACGTTGAAGCGCGTCCCACCCGCGTCGATCCGGCAGGCGGACCGGGCGTCCGGCCACACCCCCGACACGCTCGCGAGCACCGCGGACCCGTCCTCCGCCGCGGCCGGACCCACGACGACCGCGGCCGCACCGTCACCGAACAGTGCCGACCCCTCGACCTCGCGGTGGTCGAGCCCCTTCGACGCGATCTCGGTCGCCACGACCGCGACGCGCTCCCACCGTCCGACGGCGACGGCAGCCGACGCGAGGTCGAGCGCGGAGAGGAATCCGACGCACGAGGCGTTCACGTCGAGGGCCGCGACCCGCCCGCCCGGGACACCGAGGTGGGCCGCGGTGAGGACCGCGGTCGTCGGCATCGGCTGCTCGGGGGCGACGGCCGACACGACCACCGCGTCGAGGTCCCCGACGTCGAGCCCGGCTGCGTCGAGCGCCTGCCGCACCGCCGCCGCCGCCATCACCGACGACGTCTCCTCCGCCGACGCCCAGCGCCGCGAGCGCACCCCGGACCGCGCCTCCGACGTGCCCGCGTCGCGCCCGTGCGCGGTGTCCAGCTCGGACGAGAGGACGACGCGGGAGGGGCGGTGGGCACCTGTCCCCAGCACCCGGACGGGCAGGGACGGGACGGCGCTCTGGCGTGGCACGCGGGCCAGGATGCCACGCGACCCGGGCCCGGCCCGCCGTTCCTCCCCAGGCCCGCCCGAGTCGTCCGGCGCCGTCCCGAACGTCGACCCGAGCGCCGCGGGAGGCCGTGGCCCTACCGTCGTGCCATGACGCACGACGGGGTCCGCAACGTCCGCTCCGCGCTCGGCGGCCTCCCGGCGCCCTATCAGCCGCACCGCCTCGCCACGGTCAACGACCACGACGTCAAGGTCGTGACGCTCGACGGCGAGTTCGTCTGGCACACCCACCCCGACACCGACGAGCTCTTCCTCGTGGTGGCGGGCCGGCTCACCATCCAGCTCCGTGACGGCGACGTCGACCTCGGCCCCGACGACGTGTTCGTCGTCCCCCGCGGCGTCGAGCACTGCCCGCTCGCGCACGGCGAGGTCCGGGCCGTCCTGATCGAGCGTGTCGGCACGACCAACACGGGCGACGCGGGCGGCCACCGCACCCGACCCCTGCGCGAGCTCGACTGAGACGACCGATGCGCCTGCACGCCCGACCCGGCACCAGACGTCCGCGCCGAAACCGCTCGACACGGCCCTACGGTCGCCGTGACCACCTCCGCCCTACGCGCCACCTTCCGGTGGCGCGGTGACCGTACCGACCCGACGTCGTACGCCGACGTCTCGGGCTGGTGGCGTGATCCCGCCGTCCTGGCCGCACTCGGTCCGGCACTCGCTGCCCTCGCCGGCGCGCCGGTCACCGCTGTCGTGGGTCCGCCGTCGCGCGGCTCGATGCTCGGGGTGCTGACGGCGCTGCACCTCGGCGCCGGCTTCGTCGAGCTCCGCAAGGACGCAGTGCCCAGCGCTGACAGCGACGCCTGGTGGCAGGTCACCACGCGTCCGGACTACCGGGACCGCCACCTCACCCTCGGTGTGCGCCGAGGGCTCCTGCGCAGCGGCGACCGGGTCCTCTTCGTCGACGACTGGATCGACACCGGCGCGCAGGCGCTCGCCTGCCGGGAGCTCGTCCGACTCAGCGGCGCGACGTGGGTCGGCGCCGCGGTGGTCGTCGACGGGTGCGCCGAGCCGTCGCTGCGCCGAGCGCTCGGCCTGCGCAGCCTCCTGCACCTGCGCGACCTCTGAGGGCGGGCCGGGCGGCGCGGTCGTCAGGCGGCCGTCGGGGTCGACGTGGCCAGGCGGTCCGCGTGCTCGCGGGAGCAGCCGACGAGCGCGAGGACGACGGCATCGACACCGGTGGCCGCGACGAGGGCGGCGGCGTCCGCGCGCACCCGGTCCGGGGTGCCGACGAGCCACGTCGACGAGGGTCGCCAGGCGAGCCCGGAGAACGCCTCGGCGTAGGACAGGTTCGCGCGTCGGCGGGCGGCGTCGGTCTCGTCGTCGGCGACCACGGTCTCGACCTCCAGCACGACACGGACGTCACCGCGCTGACGCCCGGTCGCGAGGAGGTGGCCTTCGAGCACCGCGACGAGCACGTCGACCGCCGTCGGCGTCGCGAGCGTGGGCGAGTAGCGGATGCGGACGGTGTCGGCCGAGGCGGCGGACCGCAGGAGCGTGACGTCGTCGAGCGCGGCGCTCGCGACGACGACCTCGACGCCCGGTGGGCGGGTCGCGGCGGAGGTGGCTTCGACGGTCGTGCGCCCCGCCCGGTCGACGGCGACGCGCTCGACGACCGGTGCGGCCTCGGCGGTAGCGACGCCTGCGCGGATGGGCACGTCGGCGGGTCGGTGCGGGCGGGCGACGGTGAGGGCGTGCGGCGCGCGGGTGCGCGCAAAGAGCTGAGTCACGGGAGGAGGTCCTCGGGTCGTACGGGGTGCGCGGCGAGGGCCGTCGGGCCACGGGCGCGCGAGGTCGTCAGCTCAGCGACAACACACCCGGGACGAGGACATGCGGGCAGGCTAACCGCAGCCTGTCGCCGCGCACCACCCCTGTCCGGGACCCGGTCACATGGCGAGAAGGCCCCGCTCAGGCGCCGAGGATCCACCGCAGCGTCCGGGCGTTGCGCACCGCGTTCCCGTCGCCGTCGTTGTTGAAGTAGACGAGCACGTCACGGCCCTGCGCGTCCCACTCCCGCACGCGGTCCGCCCACCAGCGCAGGTCGTCGTCGGAGTACGAGCCGCCGTAGAGCCACCGGTGGTCGGGCCCGTGCAGCCGCACGTACACGAAGGGCGCCGTCGCGCGGAGCACGCACGGCAGCCCCGCGCCGCTCATCACGCACGACGCGGCGCCGTGCCGCTCGAGGATCGCGAAGACGTCATCGTGCTGCCACGACGGGTGCCGGAGCTCGACGGCGACCCGCACCCACCACGGCAGCGACCCGAGGAACCAGTCGAGGCGGGCGTCGTCGCGCTGCTGGTCGGGCGGCAGCTGGACGAGCAGGACCTCGCGCCGGTCGCGCAGCGCGTGCCACGAGCGGGCGATCCGCTCGGACCACACCTCGGGCGCGTACAGCCGCTTCGCGTGCGTGAGCCCTCGTGACGCCTTGACGGACATCGTGAAGCCGTCGGGCAGTCGGCGGTTCCACGACGCGAACGTCGCGTCGCGGGGCCAGCGGTAGAACGACGCGTTGAGCTCGACGGTGCCGAACTCCTGCACGTACCGCGCGAGCCGGTCGTGCGGCGGCATGCCCGGCGGGTAGAGCACGCCCTCCCAGTGGTCGTACGACCAGCCGGACGTCCCGACGCGGATCGTCACGGTGCCGCCGGTGACGCCGTCAGAGCGTCTTCGCGAAGCAGAGGGACAGCAGGTCGCCGACGTACGGGCCGTACGGTGCGATCGGCCGGTAGCCCTCGTCGACGTAGAGGCGGACCGCCTCCGGCTGGCGGACGCCGGTCTGCAGGAGCAGCGACGTCATGCCGGCCACGCGGGCCTCGGCCTCGAGCGCGCGCATGAGCGTCCGCGCGAGGCCGGCGCCGCGGGCGTCGTCGTCGACGAAGAGCTTCTTGACCTCGCCCGAGCCCTCCGGGTAGCCGTCGCGCGGACCGCGCAGCGCGACGTGGCCGGCGGGCTCGCCGTCGAGCAGCGCGAGCAGCACGACCACGACGCCGACGCCCTGCGCCGCGTCGTCACCGTCGAAGCCGCCCGCGGCGTCCCAGATCGGCTGCAGCTCGGGGTACCGCCAGCCGTTGAACCGGTGCATCGCGCGGCGCAGCTCGAGCGCGCGCGGGTCGTCCCACGCGGTCCGCTCGACCGTGACACGCCCCTCGTAGCGCGGACCCCGCTCGGCCTGCGGCACCGGGACGAGGTACTTCGCGAAGCAGCGCGAGTCCACGACACCGACGTACTCGCCGTAGTTCTCGATCGGGAAGAAGCCGGCCCGCAGGTAGAGGCCGATCGCCTCGGGCTGCAGGGGGCCCGTCTCCAGGACGAGGCAGCGCACGTCCTGCGTCGACGCGAGCCGCTCGAGCTCGGTGAGGATGAGGCGCGAGTAGCCGCGGCCGCGGTGCTCCGGCACGACGTACATGCGCTTGACCTCGGCGGTCTGCGGCTCGAGGTCGTCGTACACCGCGTCGACGTCGCGCAGGGCGCCGATCGCGACCGGCTCGCCGTCCGCGTGCAGCAGCACCACGCCGACGATGTCGTCGCCCGACATCTCGTGGCCGATGTCGTCCTCGCCGTACCGCGCGCGCAGCTCGGCCTGCTGGGCGTCGCGCAGCCGCACCACGTCCGGGTGGTCCCAGGCGACGACGTCGACCGTGACGGCCGGGGCGTCCGCCGTCATCAGCCGACGAGCGCCTTGAGCACCGACGTGAAGAACCGCAGCCCGTCCGTGCCCGTGCGCGGACCCTGCGCGCCGTCCGGCCCGAAGCCCGCCTCGACCGCGTGCTCCGGGTGCGGCATGAGCCCGACGACGTTGCCCGCCGCGTTGCTGATGCCCGCGATGCCGCGCCGCGACCCGTTCGGGTTCCAGCCCTCGTAGCGGAAGACGACGCGGCCCTCGCCCTCGAGCTCGTCGAGCGTGCGCTCGTCGGCGACGTACTGGCCGTCCTGGTTCTTCAGGGGGATCGTGATGTGCTCGCCCTGCGCGTAGTCGCTGGTCCACGCCGTGTCGGTGCGCTCGACCGACAGCACCTGCTCGCGGCAGACGAAGTGCAGGTGGTCGTTCTTGATCATCGAGCCGGGCAGCAGGTGCGCCTCGGTGAGGACCTGGAAGCCGTTGCAGATGCCCAGCACCGGCAGGCCCTGGTGGGCGGCGTCGACGATCTCGCCCATCACGGGCGCGAAGCGGCTGATCGCGCCCGCACGCAGGTAGTCGCCGTAGGAGAAGCCACCGGGCAGGACGACCGCGTCGACCCCGTGCAGGTCGGCGTCGGCGTGCCACAGCGCGACGGGCTCGCCGCCGGCCAGCCGGACCGCGCGCGCCGCGTCGCGGTCGTCGAGCGTGCCGGGGAAGGTGACGACGCCGATGCGGCTCATCGGGCCGCGACCTCGGCGTCCGTGTCCTCGTACACCGCGACGACGTCCTCGATGACCGGGTTCGACAGGACCTGCTCACCCGCGGCGCGGGCTGCGGCGAGGATCTCCTCCGTCACCGGCCCGTCGACCTCGAGCTCGAACCGCTTGCCCTGGCGGACCGACGAGAACTGCGCGAAGCCCAGGCGCGGCAGCGCGCCCGCGACCGCCTTGCCCTGCGGGTCGAGGATCTCGGGCTTCGGCATGACGTCGACGACGACTCGTCCCACGGGGGTGCTCCCTGAGTTCGCGGCGGTGGGGATCGCGGCGAGTCTACCGACCGGCGACGCCGCGCCCGGTCGGCGTCCGACAGGCGACCGGTCTGGCCAGCGCGCGACAGGCGACCGGTGCGGCGCAGGACCCCGCCCGACCAGGCCCGTCGACCGCGGGACGTGCGAGCACGGGCGGTGCCGCGGGCGCCGGGTCAGACGAGCCCGGGCTGCGGCTCGTCGATGCGCGGCGGCCGACCGCGCAGCGCGACCGCCCACAGATCGACGGCCGCCATGTCCGGGCGGTGCGCGGTGCGGTGCGCGGCGCGCAGGAGGACGAGCAGCACGGGCAGCGTCGTGACGCAGACCGGCGCGGTGACGGCCGAGAACGTCAGGACGCCGATCTCGACGACCTCCCAGACCGCCGACGCGACGATCGCCGCCACGACGACGGCGACGCCGACGGGCGCCGTCCGGACGAGCGGCACGACCTCGCGCCACGGCTGCTCCGGCAGCGACGGCAGGACACGCCGCAGGCGTCGCCACGCCCCGAGCGCCAGGAGACCGCCGACGACGCAGGACGCCGCGAGCGTGACCAGCCACCCCGTCGGCGACGTGCGGGGCATCGTGACGCTCTCCGCGCACGCGACCACCGGCAGTCCGTCGGTCGGGCACGACACCCACGTCACGACGGACGGGACGAGCCAACCGGCGACGGACCACGCGACCGCGCCGACGCCGACGACCACCAGCGCCGCCACGGTCGACGGCACCGCCGCGACCCGCCGCCGCGGCAGCACGACCACGGGCAGCCGGGTCCCCGGCTCAGGGCCGCGGGACGCGACGAACCGCTGCGTCATCCAGCGGCGCGTCCGCTCCCCGTTCGTCAGGAGCACGAGGACGCCGTACAGCGCGACGCCCGGCGCGACGAGGGCGACGACCGACCGGGGGTCGTCGCGGACGCCGGGGACCGCGAGCAGCAGGAGGGCCGGGGTGCACCCGCGCAGCCAGCGCATGACGCGAAACCTCCGGGCGGCGACCGTGTCCCGCAGCCAGTCGCCGTAGCGCGCCGAGGGCGGGGTGTCGAAGACCCAGAAGGCGAGCCGCGCGGCCGGCGGCGGTCCGGTGCGCCACCGTGTGCGCAGACCGCCGACGACGAGCCCCGCCGCAGTCCGGGTGTCGACGCGGGTGGCCGACGGCTCCGCGAGGTCCGCGAGGACGTCGACGAGCTCGGCACCGTGCCGCGTGCGCCACGACGGCGGGTAGGCGAGCAGCCAGCGCTGCGCCGAGCGCACGAACGTCGTGGCACGCGCCTCGGGGTGCAGGGCTGCGGGGTGATCGGGCGTGGCCGACGTGCCGGCCGCCGCGCCGCCGACACCTGCGTCGGGGCCGTCCGTGGCGTCGGGGCCGTCGGTGCCGCCGGAGCTGGCAACCGGAGGCTGTGCGCTCACCGCGTACCCCCGTCCGGCGGGTCGAGCCGCACGTACGGGCCGAAGCGGCCGACGTCGCCCGCGACGGCCGGCCGGCGCGGGTCCTCGCGGCGCAGCATCCGCCGCGTCGCGCGGACGGCCTCGGACAGCACCATCACGACGGAGCCGAAGAGCACTGCCTCCCACGACAACCACCCGACGGCTGCCACGCCCCACGCCACGAGGCCGACGACGAGCACCTGCGCGAGTGCAGCACGGGCGTGGAACCACCGCCCGGTGACGTCGTCCTCGAGCCAGGCGGCGTGCTCGGGGCCGGGCAGCCGGCCACGGAACCGGAAGGTGAGGAACGTCCGCAGCGGCGGTCGCGTGCGGCGGCGGGTGGACCAGCCACCCCGGACCAGGCCCAGGGCGGTGCGCAGGTCGACCCGGCGGGCGTCGGCCGTCAGGTCGGCGAGCAGCGCGACGGCCTCGTCCGCGCGCTCGCGGCGCCAGCGGGGCGGGTAGGCGCGCAGCCAGCGTCGGGCGGAGCGCTCGAAGGCCCTCTCGACCGTGCGGTCCATCAGGCGCCGCCCAGCAGAGGGCGCGGGCGGACGGGGGCGGCGAGGACGCGCTGCGCGCGACGGGCGAGGCCGGCGAGGCGCGCGGTCTCGGCGGTGAGCACCTCGCGTCCGTCGGGCGTCAAGCGGTAGTAGCGCCGGACGCGTCCGTCGACGACGACCTCGCCCGACGCCTCCGCGTAGCCGGCGTCGACGAGCCGGTCGAGCACGCCGTAGAGCGTGCCGGCGCCCAGGCGGACGGTGCCGTCCGACAGCGTGCGCACCTCCTGCACGACGCCGTAACCGTGCCGCGGCTCGTCGGCGAGCGCGAGCATGACGAGATACGCCTGCTCGGTCATCCGGAACGTCATGCCCGATATATATCGCGCGACGACCTGTCTGAGCCATCCCCCGGACGGGCGAAGTCGCAGGTCACGCACGCATGACGGGCGCGGCGCGCGGCCGAGCGAGCAGCACGACGACATCGCCCCTCGCCGCGCAGCGGGACCGTGCCGGGCGACCAGGGCGACGTGGCACGGCACCCGAGCCGACGAGGTCCCGTCCGGACCCGGTCTCGCGTCAGAGGGTGAGGTACGTCCAGCCGCCCGCGACGAGCGTGCCGGCGACGGGCATGTCGCGGAGGGCGCCCGCCGCCCCGCCCCGGGCGACCGGGTCGTCGTCGAGCAGCACGAGGTCGGCCGGGTCGCCGACCTGGAGGCCGAGCGGCCGCCCGTCGACGGAGGCCGCGAGCGCCGTCAGCAGGTCGAGCCGCTGCTCCTGGTGCCACGCGTCGCGGCCGTCGCGCGACCGCCAGACGGCGGCGTCGACCGCGACCCACGGGTCGAGCGGCGCGACGGGCGCGTCGGACCCGAGCGTGAGCGTGACGCCCGCGGCGTGCAGTGCGGCGAGCGGGAAGGCGCGGCGCGTGCGGCCGGCCCAGTGGTGGTCGGCGACGTCCCGGTCGTCCATCGCGTGCTCGGGCTGGACGCTCGCGACGACACCGAGCTCGGCGAACCGCTGGACGTCGTCGTCGTCGAGGAGCTGTGCGTGCTCGACGGACCCGGCCGCGCCGGACGCGGCGAACGCGTCGAGCGCGAGCGCGTTGGCGGCGTCGCCGATCGCGTGGACCGCGCACCGGAGGCCGTGCGACCGCGCGTACGTCATGAGGGGGACGAGGCGCTCGGGCGGGACGGACAGCACGCCGCGGTCGGACGTGCCGGGGTAGGGGTCGTGGCAGTAGGCGGTGCGCGTGTTGAGCGAGCCGTCGGTGATGACCTTGAGCGGTCCCTGCTCGACGAGCCCGGCGACGCGGTCGCCCGTGTGCAGGTCGTCGCGCACGACGCGGTCGAGGTGCTCCTCCCAGACACCGGCGCGGACCCGCAGCACGCCGGGCCGGGCGGCGGTGCGGCGGCGCCAGACGTCGAGGTTGTCGGCGATCTCCAGGTCGACCACCCCGACCACTCCACGAGCGGCCGCCGCCAGCGCGGCGTCGTGGACCGCCGCGTCGGCGACGTCGTCGGGCACGTGGTCGACCGCGCCCTGCAGCGGCATCCAGTCGCCCTCGCGCAGCAGCCCGCCGTCGTGCGCGCCGACGCCGAGCATCCGCAGCCCGGCGGTGGACAGCCACGCGCAGTGCAGGTCGCCCGAGACGAGCACGACGGGCACCTCACCGACGGCGGCGTCGAGCAGCGCGGTCGTGGGGTCGTCCGGCCAGAGGCCGTCGCGGAACCCGAACCCGACGAGCGGAGCCCCGGGCGCCGGCGGTGCTGTGTCGAGCCGCGCGCGCACGAGCGCGACCGCCTCCGCCGCCGACGCCGCGCGGGACACGTCGAGCCGCTGCCGCGCGAGCGCCCACTGGGTCAGGTGCACGTGGGCGTCCCACAGGCCGGGCAGCACGTGACGACCGTCGAGCTCGACGACCTCGACGCGCGGCCCGGCCGCGTCGCGGAGGTCCGGACCGAGCGCGGCGACGCGCCCGTCGCGCAGCAGGACGTCGACCGGGCCCGCGTGACCGACCCGGCGCCCCGCACGCAGGAGCAGAGGGTGATTTGTCGCGATTGTCATGTCCCGAGCGCCGAGCCCGCCGCTACCGTCGTCATGTGAGCACCGTAGGGGGCGGCATGGATCACGCAGGGTACGACCCGTTCTTCCTCGGCCCTCCGTTGCCGCTGCCGGTCACGCCGCGGCCCACGGAGGACCTCCCGTCGACGCACTTCACCGTGCTCTTCGACGAGCACCACAAGCTCGCGGCGGCGACCGCGGTCAACATCGACGGCAGCCAGCTGCTCGACCTGCCGCGCAACGACCGGTGGGAGCTCGACCCGCGCGTGCCGGCCGACCGGCAGGCCGGGCCCGACGTCTACCGGGCCAACCGCCTCGACCGCGGGCACCTCGTGCGCCGCGCCGACCCCGTCTGGGGCGCTCCGGACGTCGCGCAGCAGGCCAACGTCGACACCTTCCGGTACACGAACGCCGCGCCGCAGGTCGACGACTTCAACCAGGGCAAGCAGCTGTGGGTCGGCCTCGAGGACCACGTGCTCGAGTACGCGGAGACGTGGCGGCAGCGGGTCAGCGTCTTCACCGGTCCCGTGCTGCGCGACGACGACCCCGTGTACCGGGGCGTCGGTGTGCCGCGGCACTTCTGGAAGGTCGCCGTGTGGGCGTCGCCCGACCCCGACGCGCCGTCCGCGGGAGTGCCCGACGACAGGGCCCCGAAGCTGAAGCTCGCGGCCGCGGGGTTCCTCGTGGACCAGTCGCCGCTGCTCGCGGGCCTCGACCTCGACGAGGCGCAGCGCGCGGCGCGGGACGTCGACGCTCCCCCGCCGCTCGGGCCCTTCCGCACGTTCCAGGTGCCGGTGTCGACGATCGAGGAGCTCACCGGGCTCGACCTCGGCCCGGCCGTCGACGCGGACGTCCTGCCGCCGACGCGGGCGCTCGGCGAGCAGGCGTGGGTCACGCTGACGGAGCCGTCGGACATCGTCGTCTGAGGCGGGACATCCGTCGGCGGCCCGTCGTCCGCAGAAGCGAGCCCCTTGGCGGCTCGTCGTCCGCAGACGCGAGCCCCTTGGCGGCTGTCGTCCGCAGACGCGAGCCGTCGGGGCCTGTCGTCCTCAGACGCGCGACGCAGCCCCGCGCAACGGCACGACCATCGGCGTGCCGGTCTCGGGGTCCGGCACGACGCGGCACGCGAGCCCGAAGACCTCACGCACGCGCTCGGCGGTGACGACGTCCGCGGGTGCGCCCTGCGCGACGACGCGTCCGTCCCGCATCGCGACGAGGTGCGTCGCGTAGCGGGCGGCCTGGTTGAGGTCGTGCAGGACGGCGACGAGGGTGCGCCCCTCCTCGTGCAGGCGTGCGCACAGGTCCATGACCTCGACCTGGTGCGCGATGTCGAGGTACGTCGTCGGCTCGTCGAGCAGCAGCAGGTCGGTCTCCTGCGCGAGCGCCATCGCGAGCCACACGCGCTGCCGCTGACCGCCGGAGAGGTCGGAGACGTACCGGTCGCGCAGGTCCGCGACCTCGGTGGCGTCGAGCGCGGCAGCGACGGCACGCGCGTCGGCGGGCGACCACTGCCGCAGGATCCCCTGGTGCGGGTACCGGCCGCGCGCGACGAGGTCCCCGACGGTGATCGCCTCGGGTGCGACGGGGCTCTGCGGGAGCAGCGCGAGCCGGCGGGCGACGTCCTTGCCGCGCATCTTCTCGACGGGCTGCCCCTCGAGCAGCACCTCGCCGGCGCGCGGCTTGAGGGTGCGGGCGAGCGCGCGGAGCAGCGTCGACTTGCCGCACCCGTTGGGGCCGATGATGACGGTGAACGAGGCGCGCGGGATCGCGACGGACAGGTCGCGCGCGACGACGAGCTGGTCGTAGGCGAGCGTGAGGTCGCGCGCTTCCAGCGGCGACGCGGGGGTGGCCGGGCCGGTGGCGTCGCCGGTGGTTCCGGGCGCTGGGCGGGCGGTGCTCATGCGGCGCTCCTCCTCCACTCGCGCACCAGCAGGAACGCGAGGTAGACGCCGCCGAGGGCGGCCGTGACGACACCGACCGGGAGCTGCTGCCCGGGGACGGCGTACTGCGCGATCAGGTCGGCGACGACCAGCACAGCCGCCCCCGTGCAGGCCGCGGCGGCGATCCCGGGCCCGGTCGAGCGTGTCAGGCGACGCGTGATCTGCGGGGCGGTGAGTGCGACGAACGCGATCGGCCCGCACACGCTGACGGCGGCACCGGTCGCGAGCACGCCCACGACGACGGCCGCGGTGCGCACGGTCGACGGTCGGACGCCGACGGCGGTCGCGGCCTCGTCGCCCATCTCGACGACCTGGAGGGCGCGGGTCAGCACGAGCGCGAGCGGCAGGAGCACGAGCAGCGCGCCGCCGACGACGGCCGCGTCGGTCCAGGTCCGCGCGAGCAGCGACCCGTTGATCCAGATCGCGACCTCCTGCGCGTCCTCCCGGTTGCTGCGCGCGAGCGCGAGCTGGACGAACGCGAGCGCCATCGCGCCGACGGCGATGCCGGTGACGACCATGCGGTGCGGTGCGGCGAACCCGCGCCCGGTGCCGAGCCACACGGCGACGACGGCGACGACCGCGCCGATGACGGCACCGACCGGCACGGGGACGACGCCCGGCCACACGAGCGCGGCGGCCACGGCCCCCGCCGCGGCGCCGGACCCGAGGCCGATGACGTCGGGGCTGCCGAGCGGGTTGCGGGTGACGGACTGGAACAGCGCACCGGCGACGGCGAACGCGGCACCGGCGGCCGCGGCGACGGTGAGGCGCGGGAGCGCCTTGGTGAACAGCGCCCACTGCTGGATCTTCGTGCCGTCGCCCGCGAGCACGGTCGGCAGCTCGGCGAGCGGGATGCCGAGCCGACCGGCACTGACGGTCACGAGCGCGGCCACGACGGCCACGACCAGGGCAGCGACGCCCACGACGACCGGCCGCACGCGCCAGCGCAGCGAGACACCCCGCTCGGCAGACCCGAGACGCAGCACGCGCGGCGGTCGACCCTGGAGCATCACAGCCCCATCCGGCCGCGCCGCACCGCGGCGATGAGGAACGGCGCTCCGACGAACGCCGTGACGGCCCCGACCATGAGCTCGCCCGGCCGCGCGACGACCCGCCCGACGACGTCGGACACGAGCAGCAGCACCGGCCCGAGCAGCGCGCAGTACGGCAGCAGCCAGCGGTGGTCGGACCCGGTGAACGAGCGGACGACGTGCGGCACCGCGAGCCCGACGAACGCGATCGGGCCGACCGCGGCGACGGCGGCGGCGCACAGCAGCGTCGCGGCAGCACCGCCGAGCAGGCGCGTGCGGCCGGCGTGCAGCCCGAGCGACGTCGCCGACTCGTCGCCGAGCGCGAGCGCGTTGAGCGGCCGCGCGAGCAGCGCGCACAGCACGAGCCCGACGACGACGAACGGCAGGACCTGCGCGACGAGCCCGGGCGGACGCCCGGCGAGCGACCCGACGACCCACACGCGGTAGGAGTCGAACACGAGCGGCTGGGTGAGCGAGACGGCCTCGACGAGCGCGACGAGCACCGCCGACACGGCCGCTCCCGCGAGGACCAGCCGGACCGGGGTCGCGCGCCGCCCGCCCGACCCGATGAGGTAGACCGCGACGGCCGCGAGCAGCGCGCCCGGGATCGCGGTCCACACCGAACGCCCCGCCGCCGGGCCGAGCACGAGGATGCCGAGGACGACGGACGCCGACGCGCCCGCGTTGACGCCGAGCAGCCCGGGGTCGCCCAGCGGGTTGCGTGTGAGCCCCTGGATGACGACACCCGCGACCGCGAGCGCCGCGCCGACGAGCACCCCGAGCTGCGTGCGGTCGACGCGCGACGCGACGACGCTCGACGTGTACGAGTCGTCGGGGTGCAGCAGCGCGGACCAGACGTCGCCGAGCGGGACGGACTTCGCGCCGACGGCCAGGCTGAGCCCGACGGCGAGCGCGAGCAGCGCGAGCGCGCCCACGATCCCGGCGGTGAGCACGAGCGCGCGCGAGCCCCGCGCGCGCACCGGGTGCGCGTGCGGGGCTCGGGGAGCGGCGACGGTGCTCATGGGTGCACGGTACGGAACGGGTCACGCGGCGGCGGCGCAGGCCGACGGGTGACGTCCCGCGGGCGCCCGCCCGGCGCCGCGTAGGCGACCGGAAGGGCGGTCCCGGTCAGACCTTCTCGGCGCCCGCGGCGATGAGCGGCAGGTACGCGTCGAGCGCCCACGGCAGCGACAGCGGCGTGGCGGTCGTGACGGCCATGCCGAGCGAGCGGTCGAGCATCGGCACGTAGGCACCGGCGGCGAACGCGGGGATCTGCGCGAACAGCGGCTGCGCCTCGGTCGCGGCCTGCTCGGCCTCGTCCCCGAACCACGTGAACAGCAGCTGGACGTCGTCGAGCTGGTCCGCGTTCTCCAGGCCGAGGCTCGACGTGAACGTGTTCGGCGACGGCTCGAGGTCCGCGACCGACGGGGCGAGCTCGAGGCCGAGGTCGGTGAGCAGGTCGACGCGCGGGTCGCCCGGCAGGTACACGTCGAGGCTGCCCGGCGTGCCGGCGTAGACGTACGCGAACGAGATCCCGGCGAGCTCGGGGTTCGCGAGCGCGGCCTCGTCGATCGCGTCCTGCCGCGTCTGCAGCAGCGGTGCGGCCTGCTCGGGGACGCCGAGGGCGGTCGCGATGATCTCGACCTGCTCCTCGATGGTCGTCTGCCACGCCTCCTTCGGGTACGCCACGACGGGCACGACCTCGGAGAGCTGGTCGAAGACGTCCTGCTCGAGGCCCGACTGCGGCGCGAGCACCAGGTCGGGCTCGAGAGCGACGATCGCGTCGACGTCGAGCGGGTACGCGGCGATCGCCTCGGGCAGCTCGGCGTCGCGCTCCTCGATCGCCTCGCGGAACCACGGGTGGTAGCCGTCCTCGTCGCCGCCCCACGTGTCGGCCTCGATGCCCACGGGCACGGTGCCGAGCGAGAGGGCGATGTCGTCCGCACCCCAGCCGAGGGTCACGACGCGCTCGGGCTTCTGCTCGATGACGGCCTCGCCGAGCGCCGACTCGATGGTCACGGGGAACGTCGTCCCGTCGCTCTCGGTGCTGCCGGGCTCGGGGGTGGCGGCGTCGTCGTCGGTCGAGCCGGCGCACGCGGCGAGCGCGAGGGTCAGCGCGGTCGCGACGACGGCGACGGCGGAGCGGCGCAGGTGGCGCACGGGGGGACTCCCATCGGTGAGGGGCGGGCCGACGCGGTCATCCCGTCACGGCCGGCGGATGAGGCAAGCCTAACCTCGCCTTCGACCTCGCTGGCAGGACCCGGATGTCGCCCTGCTCACACCGGCCGGCGCGCCCCGGTCGCCCGGGCGCGAGCCCGACGACCACCGCTCAGAGCGGCAGCGGCGACCCCGTCAGACGCTCGAACGCCTCGAGGTACCGGTCGCGCGTGCGCTCGACGACGTCGGCCGGCAGGACCGGCGGCGGCACGTCGGACCCGCGGTCCCACCCGGACGCGGGCGACGTCAGCCAGTCCCGGACGAACTGCTTGTCGAAGCTCGGCTGCGCGCGGCCCGGCTCCCACGCGTCGGCCGGCCAGAACCGCGACGAGTCCGGCGTGAGCACCTCGTCGCCCAGCGTGACCGCGCCCGTCGTCGGGTCGGTGCCGAACTCGAGCTTGGTGTCCGCGAGGATCACGCCCCGCTCGCGCGCGACGGCCTCGGCCCGCGCGTAGACGGCGAGCGTGAGGGTGCGCAGCGTCGTCGCGGCCTCCTCGCCGACCTGTGCGACGACCGCCGAGAACGGCACGTTCTCGTCGTGGTCGCCGAGCTCCGCCTTCGTCGCGGGCGTGAAGATCGGCTCCGGCAACCGCGACCCGTCGACCAGGCCGGCCGGCAGCGGGATGCCCGTGACCTCGCCCGACGCGCGGTACTCGGCCAGCCCCGAACCCGTCAGGTAGCCGCGCGCGACGCACTCCACGGGGAACATCGACAGGCGACGGCACACCATCGCGCGGCCCGCGACGGCCTCCGGCACGTCCGTCGAGACGACGTGGTTCGGCACGAGGTCGGCCAGCTGCTCGAACCACCACAGGCTGAGCTGCGTCAGCACGACGCCCTTGCCCGGGATCCCCGGCGACAGCACGTGGTCGTACGCCGAGACGCGGTCGCTCGCGACGACCAGCACGACGTCGCCGTGCTCCGCGGTGATCGCCGCACCCGCGGCGGACTCGTCGGGGACGTACAGGTCCCGCACCTTGCCGGAGTACGTGTGCGCCCACCCGGGGAGCGCGACGGACGGTTCGGGCACGACGGCGGTGGTCACCGGCCTAGTGTGACGTGCGCGGCACCGACGCCGTGCACGAGTCCACCAGACGAGGCCACCGTCGTGGCCACCTGCACGGCAGGAGATCCGCGCGATGCCCGACGACCGGCTGGACGACTTCCTCCGCGCGTTCCGCACCCTCGCCGACGCCGCCCAGGCCGCGACCGCGCAGCCGACCGACAAGATCACGCCGCTCGTGCCGGTCCTGCGCGAGCACCTCGGTCGCGACCCGCGCGGGCTGCCGGTGCTGACCGAGGTCGTCCCGTTCCTGCGCCGCGTCGACGCGGACGTCGCCGTCGCGGCCGTGGTCGAGGCGCACGGCGGCGGGCGGCTGCTCGGCGTCGGCGGCGGCGAGCAGCGCATGCACTCGTCGCTCTCGGAGATCCTCAACACCGCCGGCCAGTGGGCGGCGCACTTCCCCGTCGGCGCGGTGGACTACGAGCGCACCGCGACCGGCCCGGACAGCGAGCGGCGCGTGGTGGCCTTCGGGCTGACCCTGCTCCGCGTCGACGACGAGCCCGTCGTCCTCGCCCAACGCCTCACGAGCCCTCGGCACGAGGGCCAGGGCACGATCGAGGTGCTGTGCGCCGACGACGACCTCGCGGGCGCGCTGCTCGCCGAGATCCGCACGGCGATGACCGAGCGGTCGGTGCTGCGCGGGCAGGTCGTCACGTTCCAGGGCTCGCCGTACCAGCCGGGCGCGGGCGGCGTGACGTTCGTGCGGCGGGAGACCGTGCCGCGGGCCGACGTCGTCCTGCCCGACGGGACCCTCGACCGCGTCGAGCGCCAGGTCCTCGCGGTCGCCCGGCACCGCGACACCCTGCGCGACGCGGGCCAGCACCTCAAGCGCGGCGTCCTGCTCTACGGGCCGCCCGGGACGGGCAAGACGCACACCGTCCGGCACCTCGTCGGCGCCGCCGACGGCACGACCGTGATCCTGCTGGCCGGGCCGTCGCTCGCGCTCGTGTCGCTCGCGGCCGAGACCGCCCGGGCCCTGCAGCCGGCGATCGTCGTCCTCGAGGACTGCGACCTGGTCGCCGAGGACCGCTCCTTCAGCCACGGACCGCAGCCGCTGCTGTTCGAGGTCCTCGACGCGCTCGACGGGCTCGCGTCCGACGCCGACGTGACGTTCCTGCTCACGACGAACCGCGCCGACCTGCTCGAGCGCGCGCTCTCGCAGCGACCCGGCCGCGTCGACCTCGCCGTCGAGATCCCGCTGCCCGACGACGACGCACGCCGTCGCCTGTTCGCGCTCTACACGCGCGGGCTCCCCTTCGGCGACGGCGCCCTCGACCGTGCGACCGCCCGCACCTCGGGGGTGACCGCGTCGTTCGTCAAGGAGGCCGCCCGGCGGGCGGTGCTGCTGGCCGCCGAAGCGGGGCGCCCGGTGGGCGACGACGACCTCGACGCCGCCGTCGACGAGATGCTCCAGGACTCCGAGCGGGTCACGCGCTCGCTCCTGGGCGCAGCACCCGAGAGCTTCGACGACCCGCTCGGCGCGGGCGCGTCCTGACCCGACCCTCCCGAGCCCTGAGCGTCCCGCGCCGTGACCGGCTCGGGCCCGGGCGTCAGCCGTCGAGCGGCACGGCGAGCCGGTCGACCCCCGACGCGAAGCCGAGCCACGTGTGCCGGTTGCGCCACCAGCACCATCCGACCTTCGGCGCTCCCCGACGCTCTCGCCCGTCACGGCCGGTGCCGAGCGAGATCCAGACGGCGGGCGTGCGCGCGTCGTACGCGCCGTCCGCCTTGCGCAGGCGCGAGCCGATCGTCATGTAGCAGAAGTTCCGCTCGACGACCTCCGGCACCTGCAGCGCCCAGTGCAGCCCTTCGGTGAGCAGCAGCGGCGAGCGGCCGCGCGCGGCGAGCTCGGGCAGCGCCTCCTCGGGCGACCAGTTCCCGAGGTCGTCCCCGCGGTCCGGCGCGGTCACGACGTAGACGGGCGACGGCGGGACGTCGAGCCCGTCGGTCGGCGCGAACGCGTCGACGTCGGTCATGTCCTCGACGACGAAGCCCGCCCGGTCGCCCAGCCGCAGCAGCGGCGTGAGCACGGAGGCGGGGACCAGGCCGCGGTCGACCACGAGGAGCCCCGGCGCGTCGACCGCCTGGACCGCGTCGTGCACGCGCGCCGCGTCGAGCCCGGCGGCGTCGAGCACGCCGAGCGCCACGAGCCGCTCGACCTGCGCGGCGAGCGGCGGGAGCGCGGGCGGACCGGAGGTCTCGGGGCGTGGTGCCGTCGCCGTCATCGTGCGTCCCTCCGTCGTGCGGTCGTCGTCGAGCGCGCCGAAGACGCGTCAGAGCCCGGCGGCGACGGCGGCGATGTCGGTCCGGTGGTGGGACCCGTCCAGCTCGATCTGCGCGACGCCCGCGTACGCGGCCGCGCGGGCGGCGGCCAGGTCGGCGCCGACGCCCACGACCGACAGCACGCGGCCGCCGTTCGACACGAGGTGCGCGCCGTCGACCTCGGAGTCGTCGTCGGCCGCCGGGTTCTGCCGGAGCGCCGTGCCCGCGTGCAGGACGTGCACGCCCGGGAGCGCCTCGGCGTCCTCGACTCCCGTGATCGGGTCACCGCCGCGGACCGTGCCCGGGTAGCCGTGCGACGCGACGACGACCGTCACGGCCGCCTCGTCACGCCACTCCAGCGGCGGCAGGTCGGCGAGGGTGCCCGTCGCCGCCGCGAGCAGCACGCCCGCGAGCGGCGTCGCGAGGCGGGCCAGGACGACCTGCGTCTCCGGGTCGCCGAAGCGCGCGTTGAACTCGACGACGCGCGTGCCCTTCGACGTGAGCGCGAGGCCGCAGTAGAGGACGCCGACGAACGGGGTGCCGCGGCGGGCCATCTCGTCGACCGTGGGGCGCGCGACGAGGTCCAGGACCTCGTCGACCAGGCCGTCGGGCGCCCACGGCAGCGGCGAGTACGCACCCATGCCGCCCGTGTTGGGCCCGGCGTCGCCGTCGAGCGCGCGCTTGAAGTCCTGCGCGGGGACCAGCGGGACGACCGTCGCACCGTCGGACAGCACGAACAGCGACACCTCGGGACCGTCGAGGTACTCCTCGACGACGACCCGGCCGCCCTCCTTCTCGACGCACGCGCGCCCGTGCTCGAGCGCGACCGCACGGTCGTCGGTCACGACGACGCCCTTGCCCGCGGCGAGGCCGTCCTCCTTGACGACGTACGGGGCACCGAACGCGTCGAGCGCGGCGGCGACCTCCTCGACCGTCGACGCGACGCGCGGCTCGGCGGTCGGCACACCCGCGGCGGCCATGACGTCCTTCGCGAACGCCTTCGACCCCTCGAGACGCGCGGCCTCGGCCGACGGGCCGAACACCGGGATCCCGGCCGCACGGACGGCGTCGGCGACACCCGCCACGAGCGGCGCCTCCGGGCCGACGACGACGAGGTCCGCGGCGAGCTCCGTCGCGAGCGCCGCGACGGCCGCGCCGTCGAGCTGGTCGACCGCGTGCAGCGTGGCGAGCGCCCCGATGCCGGGGTTGCCAGGCGCGGCGTGCAGCGCGGTCACGGCCGGGTCGAGGGACAGCGCGCGGACGAGGGCGTGCTCACGGGCACCGGTGCCGACGACGAGGATCTTCACGGGCGCCGAGCCTACCGAGCCGCCCACGCGAGCCCACGACCCGTCCGACGACCGGTCGCCCCCGCTCCGCTTCCCGCCGTCGACCCGGGTCTGGGTACCGCTTCGGCGTCGGCACCGGTGCTCAGCACCGGGTCGGCGGAGGGTCAGCGGTCGACGACCGGCGTCGGCAGGCGGCGGGTCAGGCGGTCGGCTACTCCGGGTCGTCGGCGGGGAGCGGGAGTCCGTCGAGGTAGATCCGGTAGCGACGACGGCCCTCGGTCTCGCCCGCGGCCTTGCGCGCCCTGGCCGCCTGGACGTGCTCCTCGATGACGTGCTGCACGGCGGCGATGACGTCGTGCGCCTCGGCAGGCGTGAGGTCGGTCGTGATGCGGTCGTTGATCTGCGCGTCGTCCCACTCGGGCTCGCGCGGGCCGGTCATCCAGCGGGTCAGCACGTCGGCACGGTCGGCGACGACCGACTGCAGCATGAGCCGCGCCGCGGGGGCCGTCGCCGGGTCCTCGAGCATCGCGCGGCCGTCGATGCTGAAGCCGACGGGCTTCCACCACCGCTCGCGGCCGCCGGTGTGCTCGGGGTCGTCCTCGACGAACCCGTACCGCTCGAGCTGGCGCAGGTGGTAGCTCGTCTGGCCGCTGCTCTCCCCCAGCAGCCGCCCGAGCCGGCTCGCGGTCGACGGCCCGACCTCGCCCAGCAGGTTGTACATCGCGATCCGCAGCGGGTGCGCGAGGGCCTTGAGCGCCTCGGGCGTGATCGGACGCTCGGCGAAGACGGACAGGGGCGCGTCGGCGTCGTCGGGGGTCTTGCGCTCGGCCATGTGCAGAGATACCTTTGCAAAGTTTTCTCTGCAAAGAACTCTTTGCAGAACTTCCTCTTCGATCCTAGGGGCGCACGATGAGCACGCCGCACTCCCCCGCCGCATCCGCACCCGTCGAGCCGCCTGCCGAGCCGCTGGGTCGCCGGTTCACCGCCGCCCTCGGCGCGACGGGCGCCGCGAACCTCGCCGACGGCGTCCTCGGCATGGGCGTCCCCCTCGTCGCCCTCACGCTGACCCGCTCGCCCGGGCAGATCGCGCTCATCACCGCCGCCGCGTGGCTGCCCTGGCTGCTGCTCGGGCTCGTCGCGGGCGTCCTCGTCGACCGGCAGGACCGTCGCGTCGTGCAGATCGTCGCCATGTCCGTCCGCGCCGCGGTGCTCGCCAGCGCCGTCGCCCTCATCGCGACCGACCGCCTCACCATGACGGCGCTCGTCGTGATCGCCCTCGTCTACGGCGCGACCGAGGTGTTCGCCGACCTCGCCGCCGGAGCGCTCGTGCCCGACCTCGTGCCCCGCGCGCGGCTCGGCGCCGCCAACGGCCGCACGCTCGCCGTCCAGACCGTCACCAACTCGTTCGTCGGCGCCCCGATCGCCGGCGCCGTCCTCACCCTCGGGACCGGCTGGGTGTTCGGCGTCCCCGCCGCGCTGGCCGTCGCCGCCGCCGTGCTGCTGTGGCGGGGCATCCCCGGCCGATACCGCCACGAGCGGACCGAGCCCAAGCGCGCGGGCCGCGAGGTCGTCGAGGGCATCTCGTTCCTCGCGAAGCACCGCGTCCTCGGCCCGCTCCTGCTGTCCGGCTCGCTCATGAACATGGCCAGCACCGGCTACTTCGCGGTCTTCGTCCTCTGGGCCGTCGGCCCCGGCTCGGAGCTCGGGATGCGCGCCGAGCACTACACGCTGCTCGCGGCCACGCTCGCCGTCGGAGCCGTCGGCGGGTCGTTCGTCGCCGAGGCCCTCACCCGACGGGTCGGCGAGGTCCGCCTCATGCTCGGGTGCTGGCTCGCCAACAGCCTGCTGCTGATCGTCCCCGTCCTCGTGCGCAGCGTCGGCGCCGTCGCGGTCACGCTGTTCCTGCTCGGCTTCACGAACACGATCGGCAACGTCATCTCGATGTCGATGCGCCAGCGGATCGTGCCCGCGACCATGCTGGGCCGCGTCGGCGGCGCCGGCCGCACCCTCGGCTACGGCCTCATGCCCGTCGGTGCGCTGCTCGCCGGGTTCGTCGCCGAGACCTGGGGCCTGGAGGCCGTGTTCGTCGGCGGCACCGCGGTCGCAATCCTCGCGACCCTCGGCTCGATGGCCGTCGTCCGCCAGCGCATGGTCGACGAGGCCGAGGCCGCCGTGCTCGCCGCCGCCGGCCCCCGCGACGAGGACGACGCCCCGCACGACGACACCCCGTCCGACGCCGACAACACCTCCGCGACGACGCGCGACGACGCTCGAACAACGGCCGGGGACGGCGAGACCGTCGCCGCGGCCCCCACGCCCGACGAGCCCGCCCGCACGGACGGTGGGCCCGGCACCCGGTCCCTCGTGGAGGCCACCGCCTGACCCCGAGGACACCGACGGCACCCGGCCACGGGAAGGGGCGGGTGCGGCGTGCGTGCTGCGGCCGGCCGCGAGGACGCGCGCCGGCGGGCGGAGGTCAGGCCAGGAGGTCGTGGCGGATGATCGTCGCCTCGCGGCCCGGGCCGACGCCGATGGACGAGATGCGGGTGCCGCTGATCTCCTCCAGGCGCAGCACGTAGCGCTGCGCAGCGGCGGGCAGGTCGTCGAACTCGCGGGCTCCGGTGATGTCCTCGGTCCAGCCGTCGAGGTACTCGTAGACGGGCTTCGCGTGGTGGAAGTCCGACTGGTCGGCGGGCATCTCGTCGTGCCGTGTGCCGTCGACGTCGTACGCGACGGCGACCGGGATGCGGTCCTTGCCGGTGAGCACGTCGAGCTTGGTGAGCACCAGGTCGGTGAGGCCGTTGACGCGCGCCGCGTACCGGACGACGACCGCGTCGTACCAGCCGGTGCGCCGCGGGCGGCCCGTCGTGGTGCCGAACTCGCCGCCGGTCTGGCGCAGCCACTCGCCGTCGTCGTCGAGCAGCTCGGTCGGGAAGGGCCCCTCGCCGACGCGCGTCGTGTAGGCCTTCGCGACGGCGACGACGCGGTCGATGCGGGTCGGGCCGACGCCCGAGCCGGTGCACGCGCCGCCCGCGGTCGCCGAGGACGACGTCACGAACGGGTAGGTGCCGTGGTCGATGTCGAGCATCGTGGCCTGACCGGCCTCGAACACGAGCGTCTTGCCGGCGTCGAGCGCCTGGTTGAGCACGAGCGGGGTGTCCGCGACGTACGGGCGGACGCGGTCGGCGAAGCGCAGCAGGTCCTCGACGGTCTCGTCGACCGTGATCGCGCGGCGGTTGTAGACCTTCACCAGCAGGTGGTTCTTCTGGTCGAGGGCGCCCTCGACCTTCTGCCGCAGGATCTTCTCGTCGAACAGGTCCTGCACGCGGACACCCACGCGGTTGATCTTGTCCGCGTACGTGGGGCCGATGCCGCGCCCCGTGGTGCCGATGCGGCGCGAGCCGAGGAACCGCTCGGTGACCTTGTCGAGCGTGCGGTTGTAGGGCGCGATGACGTGCGCGGCCGACGACACGAGCAGCCGGGAGGTGTCGACCCCGCGGGCCTCGAGCGCCTCGATCTCCTGGAAGAGCACCTCGAGGTCGATGACGACGCCGTTGCCGATGACGGGGACGACACCGGGCGACAGGATGCCGGAGGGCAGCAGGTGCAGCGCGTACTTCTCGCCCCCGACGACGACCGTGTGGCCGGCGTTGTTGCCGCCGTTGAACTTCACCACGTAGTCGATGCGCGAGCCGAGCTGGTCGGTCGCCTTGCCCTTGCCCTCGTCGCCCCACTGGGCGCCGAGCACCACCACTGCAGGCATCTGTCACCACTCCTACCTGCCTGCGATGCGGGGACGCACGGCGGAGACCGACCGAGAAGGCGCGGCGCTTGCACGTGGACCCGGGCACGGGCGGCAGTGACCCGGTACCTCCGAGAGGGTACCGGACGGTCAAGGAACGGTCATGGCCGAGCCCTCGTCCCGACCGTGCCCGCGGGCGGCTCAGCGCAGACCGGCGACCTCCTCGGCCGACGTCCCCGAGTCCACCAGGAACTGCTCGCAGCGCTGCGCCTCGTCGGTCTCGCCGAGAGCCTCGGCAGCCTCGGCGAGCGCGAGCAGCGCGCGCAGGAACCCCTGGTTCGGGGCGTGGTCGGCCGGCACCGGACCGCGACCGCGCCACCCCGCGCGCCGCAGCGCGTCGAGGCCACGGTGGTAGCCGGTCCGCGCGTACGCGTAGGCCGCGACGGGGTCGCCCTCGTCGGCGAGCGCCCGCTCCGCGAGCAGCGCCCACACGAGCGACGACGCGGGGGCGACGGCGACGACGTCGCGCGGCGACGAGCCCGCCGCGAGGGCGGCGCGCGCGTCCCCGTCGGGGCCGTCGGCGGGCAGGTGCGTCGGGGCGGGTCCGTCGAGGAGGTTCTCGTGGCTCATGGGCCCAGTCTCTCCCCGACAGGTCGGCGGCGTGGTCCCTCCGGGGGACATCTGCGCGCACAGCAGGCGATCCGGGCACCCGTCCAGGTGGCGCGGATGCGCAGGCGTGGGAGCGCAACTACAGTCGACCCGCCGGACCCCCTCCGGCGCCCCGCAGGAGCTGGGTGGCCCCCCCGAACCCGGTGGATGTCCATGATCGAGATCTCCACGTCGTCGACGACGACCACGCTCGTCATCGCCGGCGACCTCGACCTCGCGGAACGCGACCAGTTCCCCGAGGTGGCCGCCCGTGTCGTCGGCCTCCGCCGCCAGCTGCTCGTGATCGACATGTGCGGCGTGACGTTCATGGACTCGACGGGGGCCGCGTTCCTCATCTCGCTGGCCGACGCGAGCCGCAAGCGCGGCGGGGCGACGGTGCTGCGCGGCGCGGACTCGCGCGACCTCTTCGTCATCGAGATCTGCGGCGCGACCGAGCTGTTCCGCATCGACCCGGACCACCGGTGCGCGCACGGCACCGAGCAGGACGTCGTCCAGCCCGACGGTGCACCCGCGCACTGACGCCTCAGCGACCCGCCGGCGCACCCGCGCGCTGACGCCTCAGCGACCCGCCGGCGCACCCGCGCGCTGACGCCTCAGCGCCCCGCCGGTGCACCCGCGCGCTGACGCCTCAGCGACCCACCTCCGGCAGGCTCCCCGGCCGCACCTTCGCCCACACCAGCTTGCCGCCGCGCGACTGACGCCAGCCCCAGTCGGCGAGCCGCTCGACGATCTGCATGCCGAACCCGCCGACGCGCCCCGGGTGCCCGTCGGTCGACACCGGCGGCGCCGGGTTGCCGTCCTCGACCTCGATGCGCAGGCCGTCGCCCGTGTCGTAGAGCTGCAGCGACACGTGCCCGAACCCGTGCAGCACGGCGTTCGCGACGAGCTCGGACACGACCAGCTCGGCGTTCGCCGCGTCGGGGATCTCCCACGCCTGGCACGTGCGCACGACGGCGTGCCGCGCCCGCCCGATCGACGACGGCTCGTTCGGCAGCGACCAGCGCCGACGCCGCGGGCTGCGCGCACGCTCGAGGTGGTCGCGCGGGTCGGGGACGCGCACGACGACGACCGCGACGTCGTCCTCCGGGTGGTCCGCGAGCCGCGAGAGCAGCTCCTCGCCGATGCCCGCCGCGTCGCGCGCCGTGATCCGCGACGCGACACCCGCGAGCGCCGCCAGGCCCTCCCGGAGCCCGCGGTCGCGCCGCTCGATGAGGCCGTCGGTGTAGTAGACGAGGACGTCGCCCTCGACGAGGTCGAGCGTGCTCGTGCTCCGGACCCCGTTGCCGAACCCGATGAGCGCACCGCCCGCGTCCCGCAGCTCGGTCGCGACGCCGTCGCGCACGTGCAGCACCGGCAGGTGGCCCGCGCGCGACCACTCGAGCCGCCAGCCCTGCTCGCGGCGGGTCAGCGTCGACAGGACCAGACCGGCCGAGCGCGGGATCCGCATGCCCGTGACGAGCTGGTCGACGCGTTCCAGCACCGGCCCGGGCGTCGTGATGTCGAACGTGTAGGAGCGCACGACCGAGCGCAGCTGGCCCATCGCGGCGGCCGCCTCGACGTCGTGCCCCACGACGTCCCCGATGACGACGCCCGCGACGTCCGGGGAGATCTGCAGCACGTCGTACCAGTCGCCGCCGACCTGCACGTTCTCCGAGTTCGGCGCGTAGTACGTCCACACGTCGAGCCCGTCGACCTCGGCCTGCTCGGGCAGCATCGCGCGCTGCAGCGTCTCGGCCAGGCGGTGCTCGCGGTCGTACAGGCGCGCGTTGTCGAGCACGAGGCCGACGCGGCGCGCGGTGAGCTCGAGGATCGTCATCGTCGCCGGCTCGATCGCGCGCAGACCGCCCTCGTCGCGCGGGACGACCGCCATGAGCCCGAGCACGCGTCGACGGCCCGGCACGGGGAAGACGACGGCCCGGCCGCCCGACGGCGCAGGCTGCCCGTCCGTGGGGTGCTGGGCGTCGGCGCTGACGTGCTGCGCGAGCCACTCCGAGGCGCTGCCGCACGCGTACACGGCGTCGAGCGCGAGGTCGACGGGCCGGTCGCGCTCGCCGTCGAGCAGCAGCTGCACGACGTCCGGGGCGTCGGGCCGCGGGCCGCGCGTGGCCGTGCGGAACGCGTCGCCGCGGTGACCGCGACCCGGCCCGCCGTCGATGCCGTCCGCGGCCCGCAGCCCGCGGTCGTTGAGGAAGAAGCCCGCCCAGCCCACGACGGCGTGCCGCAGGACCATCGCGATCTCGCGCAGCGCGTGCGGGTCGTCGACGTCCATGAGCAGGTCCGAGACCTGGGCGATGAGCCCGAGGCTGCGGCGCTCACGGCGCTCGGCCTCGACGAGCGCGGCCTGCTCGGCGTCGTGCGACAGCTGCTCGGTCATGTCCTGGAACGCTGCGACCCAGTACTCCGGCTCGTCGTCCGCGCCCGGCACGGGTGAGAGGTGCACCTGGCAGACGAAGCGCGTGCCGTCGCCGCGGTCGAGCTCGAAGGTCGGCGAGAACGGCTGCCGGGCGAGCAGGGCCTCTGCGAGCTGCATCGCCCGCACCGGGTCCCGCGCCAGCTCCGTGCGGATCGTCGGCTCTCGCTCGTGCGCGCCCTCCAGCCCGTAGCCGACCGCCCGCTCGAACGCGTCGTTCACCCAGACCGCCGTCAGCACGGCGTCCCGTGACTCGAAGAGCCCCATCGGCACGACCGTCGCCGCGAGCGCGCGTGCGTGCAGGTCGAGGGTCCCCGACGGCCCCGAGGCGGGCAGACCGCCCGACATCGGATCCGCGTGGGAGTTGACCACCACCACCTCCGATCGTCTAGCGTGCCGAACGGGCGGGTCGTCGAGGCAGTCGACGGCGCGCCTTCGAGGCCGGCACCAGAAGGAGCACTGTGCGCGACGGTAACAGCAGCAACCCGGACGAGTCGGCGACGCCCGACGACGTGGCCGGTCGCGTCGTGGGTGAACCCGGTGCGGTCCACGTGATCGTCGGCACCGACCGCACCCGCATCGTGCTCTCGGGCGAGGTCGACGCCGACCTCGGACCGGAGCTGCAGGAGGCGACCACCGAGGCCGAGCAGGTCGGTCTGCCCATCGAGGTCGACGCCCACCACGTGACGTTCATGGACTCGTCGGGCGTCGCGTTCCTCGCGCGCCTGTCGATCCGCAGCCAGCACCGCGTGCGTCTGCTGCGTGTCCCGCCGACCGTGCGCTTCCTCCTCGAGGTCACGCGCATCGGCGAGCTGCTCGACGTGGTCGAGGGCACCGACGACGCGGCGTTCCAGCCGGTCGGCGACGCCCCGGCGACGAACGGGCCGACGACCTCCTGACGACGGCCCGCCGGCGCGCGTCGGCGGCGCCGACCGCCCGTGAGGCCCCGGACGTGACGACGGGCCCCGACCACCGCGGTGGTCGGGGCCCGTCGTCGTCAGTGCGTCAGAGCTTGTGACCCGCCGAGCGGAGCTGCTGCGCCGCCTCGACGATGCGCTGCGCCATGCCCGCCTCGGCGAGCTTGCCCCACGCGCGGGGGTCGTACGCCTTCTTGTTGCCGACCTCGCCGTCGACCTTCAGGACGCCGTCGTAGTTCTTGAAGAAGTGGTCGGCGACCGGACGGCTGAACGCGTACTGCGTGTCCGTGTCGATGTTCATCTTGATGACGCCGTTGTCGACCGCCTCGGCGATCTCCTCGGCCGTCGAGCCCGAGCCACCGTGGAACACCAGGTCGAACGGCGAGTCCTTGCCGACCTCGGCGCCGACGGCCCTCTGGATCTCCGCGAGGATCGACGGGCGCAGCTTGACCGCACCCGGCTTGTAGACGCCGTGCACGTTGCCGAAGGTGAGGGCCGTCAGGTAGCGGCCCTTCTCGCCGACGCCGAGCGCGCGGACCGTCGCGAGACCGTCCTCCGCCGTCGTGTAGAGCTTCTCGTTGATCTCGGCCTCGTGGCCGTCCTCCTCGCCGCCGACGACACCGACCTCGATCTCGAGAATCGTGCGGGCCGCCTGCGAGAGCTCGAGGAGCTCCGCCGCGATGACGAGGTTCTCGTCCAGCGGGATGTCCGAGCCGTCGAACATGTGCGACTGGAACGTCGGGTTCTCGCCACGCTTGACCTGCTCGGCCTCCAGCGCGAGCAGCGGGCGGACCCACGAGTCGAGGTTCTTCTTGACGCAGTGGTCGGTGTGGAGGGCGACGGTGATGCCGTAGCCCTTCGCGACCTCGGTCGCGTACGCGGCGAGCGCGATCGAGCCGGCGACGCGGTCCTTGACCGTCGCGCCCGACGCGTACTCCGCGCCGCCGACGGAGACCTGGAGGATGCCGTCCGACTCGGCCTCCGCGAAGCCCTGCAGCGCGGCGGTGACGGTCTGGGACGACGTGACGTTCACGGCCGGGTAGGCGAACTTGCCCGCCTTCGCCCGGTCGATCATCTCGGCGTAGACCTCGGGGGTGGCGATGGCCATCTGCAGCACTCCTGCGTTCGTAGGGCGGTGTCGCCCACAGTTTGCCACCGTTCGGCAAAGGGCCGGTCGGGACGTCCTTCCCACGGGACGGCGAGATCAGGCGCTAGCCGGGCCGCGCGCTCAAGTCGGCGGTCGCGCGTGCCGACCGGCTCGTCGTGACCACGTCCCGGACCTCGCGCCCCGCCCGTGCCGCCCGTGCCGCCCTCGTGGCGGCCCTCGCCCTCCCGATGCTCGCCGCGTGCGCGTTCGTCGTCCCGCTGTCCACCGACCAGGCGGCGCCTGCCGACCGAGGAGCCCCCGCCGACCGCGCCGCCCGCGCCCACCGCGGGGCCCCCGCCGACCCGTGCGCCCCGGAGGTCGCCCCGCCCGGGTCGTCGCCCGCGGCCGTCGCGTACCTCGCGGCGGCCGAGGCCACGTCGGCCGACCGCATGGCGCTCTCGGACCGCATCGAGTCGCAGGGCCGGAAGCTGTACGACGTGGACCTCGCGACCGAGGTCGCGATCGACGAGCGGTTCCTGGTCGACCTCCGGGCGATCACCTTCCCGCCCGAGGTCCGGCCCGAGGCCGACGCGTTCGAGGCGGCGCTCGTCGCGTACCTCGACTTCGTCCGGACCGCGGCCGCGCAGCCGGGCTACTACGGCGAGCACCCCGACGTCGCGACCGCGGTCAACAACGCGCGGGGGTCCGCGGGCTCCGCGCTGCGTGACGCCCTCGACCTGCCGCCGAACGGCTGCGTCGTCAACCGCCCCTGAGGTCGCACGTCTGGCGCTCGCGCGCACGCACGTCGTGCGGTCCCGTGCGTGCCCGGGCTCGCCGGCACCGGCGGCTCACCCGTCAGGCCGCCGGTCGCGGGCCCGCGTGCTGCGCGACCCACGCGTGCATCGCGATCGCGGCGGCCGCTCCCGCGTTGATCGAGCGCGTCGAGCCGAACTGGGCGATGTGCAGGACGTCCTGCGCGGCCGCACGCGCGGCGTCGGACAGCCCCACCGACTCCTGACCGAACAGGAGCACGCACGCGCGCGGCAGCGGGTAGCCCTCGAGCGGGACGGAGCCGGGGAGGTTGTCGACGCCGAGCACGGGCAGGGCCGTGCCGTCGCGCCCCGCGGTGGACGCCCACGCGAGCAGGTCGTCGACCGTCGGGTGGTGGCGGACGTGCTGGTAGCGGTCGGTCACCATCGCGCCGCGACGGTTCCAGCGGCGGCGGCCCACGACGTGCACCTCGGCCGCCAGGAACGCGTTCGCGGTGCGGACGACCGAGCCGATGTTGAGGTCGTGCTGCCAGTTCTCGATCGCGACGTGGAACGAGTGGCGGCGCGTGTCGAGGTCCGCGACGACGGCCTCGACCGTCCAGTAGCGGTACCGGTCGACGACGTTGCGCCGGTCGCCGTGCGCGAGCAGCTCGGGGTCGTAGCGGGGGTCGACGTCGCCCGTCGCCGGATCGCGCGGCCACGCGTCCGGTCCGCCGGGCCAGGGCCCGACGCCGACGTCCGCCGGCAGGTCCGGCGCGCGGTCGTCGTCCGGGTGGCGGTGGGGCGTCACGCGTCGCCCGAGTCCGACGCGACGCCCGCGGCCGCGGCCGCGGGCGACCGGTCCACGGCGGTCAGGCGGTACCGACGGCACGGCACGTCGACGCTCACACCCGGGGCGACCTCGACACGGTGGTCGAACGGGCCCTCGTCGGCCCAGCCCTGACGCTCGTAGAAGCGGCGGGCGCGTGCGTTGCCCGGGACGACCGCGAGCCAGGGGTGGGCATGGCCGGCCTCGGCGGCGACGCGGGCCGCGTCGGCGAGCAGCGCCGCCGCGACACCGGTCCCTCGTGCGCTCGCGTCGACGTACACCTGGTCCACCTGGTCGCCGATCGTGGTGGCGAACCCCACGACGTCCCCGCCCAGCACCGCCACGCGGGTGTGGGGCACGAGGCCCGGGGCACGGTCGACGAACGACTGCGGGGTGCGGTGCCGGCTCAGCTCCGCGGGGACGTGCCCGTCGTGGCCGTCGTGCCACCCGGCCGACCAGATCCGCGCCAGCCGGACCGCGTCGTCCGGGACCGCGTCGCGGAGCCTGACCGGGTCGGGCTCGCCGCCCGGGAGCGCGTCGTGGAGCGGGTCGTGCGGGCCGTGGCTCATGCGCCGGCCGTCCGGGCCAGCCACTCGTCGTACGTGACACGGCCGTAGCGGGCGTCGGGGGCGGTCGCGTCGCCGGACGAGAAGAACGCACCGTAGCCGGGGACCGGGAGGCCCACCGGGACGCGCCGGCTGCGGTGCGCGGCGGCCCAGCGGCGTGCGAGGTCGGCACCGTCGAGCTCCTCGGGGCCGGCCACGGTGACCGTCCGCCGACCGGGCTCGCCCTCGTCGCGGGCCTCCCCGTCGAGCGGGGCGTCGAGCGCCGCGGACACGTCGAGGAGCGCCCGCGCGACGTCGGTCACGTCGATCGGCTGGAGGCGCGCGCCGCGCAGGTACGGCACGGTGCCGACGCGGCTGAGCGCACCCGCGAGCGTCGGGCGGCCGAAGAACCGGTCGAAGAAGTCGTGGAACTGCGCGGCGCGCACGAGCGTCGTCGGGACCGCGCTCGCCTGGTAGACGCGCTCCTGCGCGACCTTGGTGCGGTAGTAGCCGATCGCGGTGCCGCGGTCGACGTTGACGATCGACAGCTCGACGGCGAGGCCGACGCCCGCGTCGCGGGCCGCGAGCGCGATCGACGCGGCACCGGCCGTCAGGACCTTCGCGGCGGCGGGCGTCTCCCCGTTGACGGTGTCGATCACGACGTCGGCACCGTCGAACGCGGCGCCGAGCCGTTCGGGGGCGTCGGCCGCGACGGCGTCGGCGGCCACGTACTCGGCCCCGACGACCTGCCGCGTCGCCGGCGGGACGTGCCGCGACACGGACCGCACGCGGTGCCCGCGCCGGAGCGCCTCCTCGACGACGGCCCGCCCCGCGAGCCCCGTCCCTCCCACGACCACGACCGTCCGCTGCGTCATGCCCCGATCATGCCGCTGCCCTCCCCCGCCGACGACCAGCGAGCTCGTCACACCGCGCCGAGCTCGTCAGCCTCGACCGGCGAACCCGGCGCGGACCGACGGGCTCGGCGCGGTGGGCGGTGGCGAGGCCGGGCCGTGACGCGGTGTCAGGCTTTCGTCACCTCGAGCTCGACGACCGCCCACGACAGGGCGGGCAGGCGGACGGTCGCCGTCGAGCCGTCGACCTGGACGTCGTCGAGGGGCACGAGGCCGACCGCGTCGGGGCGGTCCTGCGTGCTCGCGGTGAACCGGTCGCCGCCCTCGGGGATCGTCAGCACCTCGGCGCGGGTCACGCGCGCACCCGTCCAGCCGCGCAGGTCGACGGTGACGTCGGCGGCCGCGTCGAGGCCCCGGTGCGCGAGGAACAGCGCGACGCGCCCGTGCTCCTCGTCCCACGTGGCGGAGGCGTCGACGAGGTCGGTGTCGCCGAACTTCCCCGCGTCGTACCGGTCGGAGGTCGCCGCAACCCGCAGGATCTGCCCGTGGGCCAGCGCCGACATCCGCGCGAACGGCCAGAAGATCGACTGCCGCCACGCGGGCCCACCGGGCTCGGACCGGATGGGCGCGATGACGTTGACGAGCTGCGCCTGGTTGGCGACCTTGACGCGGTCGCCGTGCCGCAGGAGCGAGTTCAGGAACGTGCCGACGACGACGGCGTCGGTGACGTCGTACTCGTCCTCGATGATGCGCGGGTGCTCGCGCCAGACGCCCTCGCGCTCGATGACGTGCGGCTGGTCGGGGGTGTCCTTCCCGCGCTGGTACCAGACGTTCCACTCGTCGAACGAGAGGTTGATGCGCTTGGTGTGCTTCCCGGCGGCCCGCACGGCGTCGGCGGTCGCGACCACCGACTCGATGAAGTGGTCCATGTCGACGGCCGACGCGAGGAAGGACGCGTGGTCGCCCTCGTCCTCCTGGTAGTAGGCGTGCAGCGAGACGTAGTCGACGTACTCGTACGCGTGCCGCAGGACGGTCTGCTCCCACGTGCCGAAGGTCGGCATGCCGGAGTTCGACGACCCGCACGCGACGAGCTCGATCGTCGGGTCGACCAGGCGCATCGCCTTGGCGGTCTCCTGCGCGATCCGGCCGTACTCCTCGGGCGTCTTGGCGCCCATCTGCCACGGGCCGTCCATCTCGTTCCCGAGGCACCACAGCCGGATGTCGAAGGGTTCCGGGTGCCCGTTCGCGGCGCGCAGGTCGGACAGCGCGGTGCCGCCGGGATGGTTGGCGTACTCGACGAGCTGACGCGCCGCCTCGACGCCGCGCGTGCCGAGGTTGACGGCCTCCATGACCTCGACGCCCGCGACGCGCGCCCAGTCGACGAACTCGTGCAGCCCGAACGCGTTGGTCTCGACGGTGTGCCACGCGCCGTCGAGCCGCCGCGGGCGCTGGTCGACGGGCCCGACGCCGTCCTCCCACCGGTAGCCGGACACGAAGTTGCCGCCGGGGTACCGGACGACGCTCACGCCCATCTCGCGGACGAGGTCGAGCACGTCGGTGCGGAACCCGTGCTCGTCGGCCGCGGGGTGCCCGGGCTCGTAGATGCCCGTGTAGACGCACCGGCCCATGTGCTCGACGAACGAGCCGAAGATCCGGCGGGGCACCTCCCCGACGGTGAAGTCGCGGTCGAGGACGAGTCGTGCCTGGGTCATGGGTCTCCTCAGGGTGCTGCGGGTGGTGCGCGGTGCGGGGAGGGCGGCGGCCCGGCGGGTGGTCCGGGCCGCCGCCGGGGACGTCACTGACCGCCGAAGCCGGTGGTCGAGAAGCCCTTGATGATCTGCCGCTGGAAGAACAGGAAGACGACGATCAGCGGCAGCGCGGCGAGCACGGCGGACGACATCGTCTGCGCGTACTGCAGCCCGTACGCGCTCTTCACGGTCTGCAGGCCGACGGGCAGGGTCATCAGCGAGGCGTCGCTCGTGATGATGAACGGCCACAGGAAGTTGTTCCACGCGCCGATGAACACGATGATCGACACGGCCGCGAGGATGGGTCGCGACAGCGGCAGCACGACCGACCAGAACACCCGGAGGCGTCCGGCGCCGTCGATCCGGGCGGCGTCCTCGAGCTCGACGGGCACCTGCTCGAAGAACTTCTTGAGGACGAACACCATGGCCGGGTGCACGACCTGCGGGAGGATGATCGCCCAGTACGTGTCGACGAGGTTGAGCGTGAGCATCTCGTAGAACAGCGGGACGATCAGCACCGGCGGCGGCACGATGATCGACGCGATGATCAGCCAGAACAGCCACCGGCGGCCGCGGAAGTCGATGCGGGCGAGCGCGTAGGCGGCCAGCGACGACACGGTCAGCGTGATGACCGTGATCGCCACGGCCGTGACCAGGCTGTTCCACGTCCAGAGCGGGATGTTCCCCTCGCGGAGCACGCTCGCGTACGCGTCGGTGGTGAACCCGTCGGACGGGAACCACGAGACGGGCGTGGCGGCCGCGGCGGTCTCGGACTTGAACGACGTGAACACGGCCCACAGGAACGGCAGCAGCCAGAACACGGCGAGGACGACGAGCGTGACGATCGCGAGGATCCGGCCCGGGCTGGCGAAGTGCTCGCCGACACGCAGGCCCGCGGCGTGCGCGAATCTGCCCTGCGGGCGGCGACGACGACCGCCGGCGACGGCGGCTCCGGCGGCTCCGGCGTTCGGCTGCGGGGCGACGGTGGTGGTCATCGGGCGCTCCTGCGGAAGGTGAACGGGACCTGCGCGAGCGACACGATGATGATGACCGCGAAGAAGATGTACGCGATCGACGACGCGTAGCCGAACCGGTACCCGGTGAAGCCGGACTCGAAGATGTACTGGACGACGGGCCGCGTCACACCGCCCGGACCGCCCTGGGTCATGATGTAGATCTGGTCGAACACCTTGAGCGACGCCAGGATCTGCAGGATGACGATGAGCGCCGTGGTCGGGCCGAGCTGCGGGATCGTGATCGACCAGAGCTGCCGCCAGCGGCCGGCGCCGTCGAGCGCGGACGCCTCGTACTGCTGCTCGGGGATGTTCTGCAGCGCCGTCAGGTAGAGCAGGAAGTTGAACCCGACGGTCCACCACAGCGTCTCGACGACGACCGCGAGCATGGCCCACCGCGTGTCCTGCAACCAGGCCTGTCCCTCGACGCCGAGGGCGCCGAGCATGTAGTTCACGAGGCCGAGCTGGGGGTTGTACATCCAGATCCAGAACTGCGCGGCCACGGTGGACGCGAGCAGGAACGGCATGAAGAACGACAGCCGCCACAGCCACTGGCCGGGCAGCCCCTGGAACACGAGCAGCGCCATGACGAGCGCGACGAGCACGAGCGGCACCGTCGAGAGGACGGTGAACCACAGCGTGTTGAGCATCGAGCGCCACATGATCGGGTCGCGCAGGGCCTCGGCGTAGTTGTCGAAGCCGAGGAACGCGCCGCCGGCGCCGGTGATCGACTCGCCGGTGAACGACAGGTAGAAGCCGTGGATGAGCGGCCAGATCAGGAACATCGCGAAGACGACGACGAACGGCGCGACGAACAGCCAGCCGATGCGGGTGTCGCGCGATCGTGGGGTGCGGGTGGTGGATCGGTCGGACGTCGACGTGCCGGTACGGCTACGTCCGGCGCCGACGTCTACAGCGGCAGAGGACACGATCGGACTCCTTCGTCGGATCGGGCGGTCAGGTCGGCAGGAAAGGCGTCAGACCGGGTTCGGCTTCGAGAGCTGGACGTCGACGCGTCGCACGAAGGCGCCGAAGCCCTCCGCCGGGTCCGCGCCGTCGAGGTACACGTTCTGCACGGTCTCCAGGAAGTAGCTCTGGAAGTCGCTGCCGGAGCCCGTGAACCACGCCTCGGGGTCGTAGTTGAGGATCTCGGCCGCGGGTGCGTAGTGCGCCTGCGGGACGAGGTCCTGGTACTCGGGGCTCTGCACGACCGGCTGGAAGGCGGGGATGTGCCCGGCCTCGGCCCACGCGAACGAGCTCTGCAGGATGTCCGCGACGAACCGGTAGGTCGCGCGCCGCTGCTCGGGGTCCGGGTCGGACTGGTGGGGCAGCGTGAACGCGTGCGAGTCCGCGTACGCGGCGGGCGTGCCGAACAGCGTCGGGATCGGCATCGCGTCGAACGGGATGCCGGCGTTCTTGGCCGTCGGCAGCTCCCAGACGCCGGTGAAGAACATCCCGCTCTCCCCCGACATGAACTCCGCGACCGCGGTGCCGTAGTCGCCGTCGGGGGCGCAGATCGTGCCGTCGAGCAGCGTCTGGATGTACTCGAGCGACTCGACCGCGGCGTCGGTGTCGACCTCCGCGCGGGTGCCCGACAGGTCGAACTCGGCGTCGTGCTGCTTGTAGAGCGTGTAGAACAGCCGCCACATCTGGGCACCGTCGCCGAGGTACCCGTACGACAGCCCGTGCTTGCCGGTGACGCCCTGCATGGCGCGCGCGACCTCGAGGAACTGGTCGGCGTCCTCGATGGGGGCGAGCTGGCCGTCGGACCCGAGCACGCCCGCCTGCTCGGCGATGTCGGTGTTGTAGAACATCACGAACGGGTGCGAGTCGAGCGCGATCGAGAACTGCGTCCCGTCGAGCCCGCCCTTCTCCCAGACGCGCGGGAGGAAGTCCTGCTCGGTGACGTCGAACTCGGCGAGCAGGTCGAGGTCCCACGGGTCGAGCAGGCCACCCGGGGCGTACCCGGCGATGCGCGACGCGTGCATGATCGCGGTGTCCGGGGCGCGCCCGCCGACGCTCGCCATCGCGAGCTTGGTGTAGTACGGCGCACCCCACGCGAGGACGGTCTGCGTCGCGTGGTACCCGTGGTCGAGGGCGTTCACGTCCTCGACCAGGCCGGCCATGTTGATGCCGTCGCCGCCGGACAGCAGGTGCCAGAACGCGAGCTCGCGGACGCCGTCGGCGGCGGCGGTCGGGGACGCGCAGCCCGCGAGCGACCCCGCGGCCGCGACGCCGCCGATCGCCGCGAGCGAGCCGAGCAGCATCTGCCGGCGGGTGAGGCCGGTCAGGCCCGAGGACGGGCCGGAGCGGCCCGGGACGACGAACCCGGCGCGGTCGAGCGCGGGGGTGGAGGGGTTCGGGCCGCGCGGGGGCCCGTGGCGATCGGTCATGCCGTCACTCCTTCGTGAGACACGTGTCGAGGTCCCGCCACCGTCGGCTCGCGGACGGTTCGACGCCGTCCCCGGGGTTGGCCGTGGCAGGACCAGTCGTGAGCATTACATCGTTGAAACGGGTCGGCAAGAGGGACGCCACGCCGCCAACCGGACAGATCGCCGGGACCGGCTCAGGAGCGCGTCGTGCTCGCGCGGACGACCACGCGGTGCGGGACGGTGAGGCGCCGCGGTGCGCGGTGCGGGTCGTCGATGCGGTCGCGCAGCAGGTCGAGCGCCGTCGCCGCGAACGCGCGCAGGTCGAACGAGACCGTCGTCAGCGGGGGCACCGCGTACCGGCTCGGCTCGACGTCGTCGAACCCCGCGACCGCCACGTCGTCGGGCACGCGCAGCCCTCGCTCCCACAGCACGTGCACGACCGCGAGCGCCATCGAGTCGGTGAAGCAGAAGAACGCCTCGGGCGGCGGGTGCTCGTCGAGGAACGCCCGCACCGCGTCACGCGCCTCGTCGGCCGTCCAGCGCGGCGTGGCGATCTCGAGCACGGGGTCGTGCGCCACACCCGCGGCCGCGAGCGCCTGGCGGTAGCCCTCGGTCCGCTGCCGGGCAGCCGCCGTCTCGGCGTCGCCCGGGACCCCGACGACGGCGATGCG
The DNA here is from genome assembly GCF_010119915.1 of Cellulomonas sp. H30R-01. Lineage (NCBI taxonomy): Bacteria > Bacillati > Actinomycetota > Actinomycetes > Micrococcales > Cellulomonadaceae > Cellulomonas > Cellulomonas sp. H30R-01. Next base: position 3,014,310 of record NZ_CP048210.1, read on the forward strand.
CCGCACGCCCGTCGCGAGCAGGTGCTCGGTCATGTCGCGCGCCCCCGCGACGCTGTCGACGCCCACCTGGTCCGTCCGGTCCTGCTCGACCTCGCCGATCAGGACCGTGGGCGGCAGCGGACCCCGCGCGACGTGCTCGTCGACGACCGACTCGGCCAGCGACACCGGGTTGAGGACGAGCCCGTCGACGAGGTGCGACCGGGCCCGGGACAGGAGCGCCTGCTCGCGGTGCGGCTCCGCGGCCGTCTCCTCGATCTGCACGCTCCACCCGCGCGCGTGCCCCTCCTCGACGAAGTGGTGCGCGACCTCCGCCGAGTACGCGGTCGAGAGGTCCGGGAGCGCGAGCGCGATCAGCCCGTACCGACCGTTGCGCAGGCCCCGGGCGCCCAGGTTCGGCACGTAGTCGAGCTCCGCGAGCGCCTCCTCGACGCGGGCCCGCGTCTCCGGCCGGACGAACGCGGTGCCGTTGATGACGTTCGACACCGTCTTCGGGGACACCCCGGCGCGCAGCGCGACGTCCTTCACGGTGGACCGCATCGCCGCCCTCTCCTCGACCGCCGGTGGGCGCCCATTGTCCCGACGACGACGAGCCGCGGTCCACACCGTTCCCACACAGGGACGCACGTCGGGGCCACGGGCGGGCACGTACCCTGGACGTCATGCTGACGACGACCCTCGGGGCCGCACTGCACGCCGCCGGCCCCGTCGCCACGCTCGGGCCGGACTTCCTCGACCCCGACCACATGATCTCGTCGTTCGGGACCGCGGTCGTCATCGGCATCGTCGCCGTCATCTTCGTCGAGACCGGGCTGCTGTTCCCCATCCTGCCCGGCGACTCGCTGCTCTTCACCGCGGGCGCGCTGGTCGCGCAGGACCTGTTCCCGGTGCACATCAACATCTGGATGCTGTGCGGGCTGCTGTTCCTCGCGGCGTTCCTCGGCGACCAGACCGCCTTCTTCATCGGCCGGCGGCTCGGCCCGCGCGTCTTCAACAAGCCCGACTCGCGCTTCTTCAAGAAGAAGTACATCGACCAGACGTACGCGTACTTCGACAAGTACGGCGGCCGGACGATCATCGTCGCGCGCTTCGTCCCCATCGTGCGCACGTACGCGCCCGTCGCCGCGGGCGTCGGCAACATGCGCTACCGCCACTTCGTCACCTACAACGCCGTCGGCGCGCTCCTGTGGGGCGTGGGCGTGACGATGCTCGGCTACCTGCTCGGCAACATCCCGTTCGTCAAGGACAACATCGAGGGCCTGCTCGTCCTCATCGTCCTGCTGTCGGTCGTGCCGATGGGCATCGAGCTGCTGCGCGCGCGCCGCCACCGCGACGACGCGCCGCTCGACGCCGACGGTCGCGACACCCGCTACGACGAGCAGTCCGAGCGCGAGGCCGTCGAGCGCAAGGTGTTCGGCGAGTGACGCGGGAGATCCGCTCCTGGCTGTCCGACATGGACGGCGTCCTCGTGCACGAGGGCACCGCCCTGCCGGGCGCCGCCGAGTTCGTCACGGCCCTGCGGGACGGCGACCGCCCCTTCCTGGTCCTCACCAACAACTCGATCTTCACGCCGCGCGACCTCGCCGCCCGCCTGCGGGCCAGCGGGATCGACGTCCCCGAGCGCGCCATCTGGACGTCCGCGCTCGCGACCGCGCAGTTCCTCACCGACCAGATGCCCGGCGGCTCCGCGTACACGATCGGCGAGGCCGGCCTCACGACCGCCCTGTACGAGGCCGGCTACACCCTCACGTCGTCGGACCCGGACTTCGTGGTGCTCGGCGAGACGCGCACCTACTCGTTCGAGGCGATCACGCAGGCCATCCGGCTCATCCAGGGCGGCGCGCGGTTCATCGCGACCAACCCCGACGTCACCGGACCGTCCGCGGAGGGCGACCTGCCCGCGACCGGTGCCGTCGCCGCGATGATCTCCGCCGCGACCGGCCGCCAGCCGTACTTCGTCGGCAAGCCCAACCCGATGATGATCCGGTCCGCGCTCAACCGGATCGACGCGCACTCCGAGACGACCGTCATGGTCGGCGACCGCATGGACACCGACGTCGTCGCCGGGATCGAGGCCGGGCTGCGGACCATCCTCGTGCTGTCCGGGTCGACGCGCCGCGAGGACGTCGAGCGCTTCCCGTTCCGCCCGAGCGAGATCGCCGACTCCGTCCAGGACCTCGTCGACCGCGTCTGACGTCGTCCCCGGAGGCAGCAGCTCGACCGGGCGGTGTCACCCGGCGTCAGGCGCCTCCCCGCGCGCGACGGGGTCGTCCGCCCACGCGCGCGCCAGACAGACGCCGAACGCAGTGCCGACCGCCAGCCCGGCCGTGAGGGCCGGTCCCGGCAGCACCCCGATGTCCGCCGCCCAGACCCCCAGCCAGATCGCGACAAGGACGTTGGCCGCGCCCCAGAGCACGTTGACGGGCGCCGACGCGGGCGACGCCCAGGGCACCTTGTGGCGGCCGCCGGTCAAGCCCTTCGTGAGGTGCGGGAGGGAGTTGAGCGCGAATCCGCCGGCGAGGGCGGCGACCAGGTACCCCATGGCGCGAGCATGCCACCGCACCGACCGGCGAGCCGCCGACGGAGACCGTCGACGTCGCGCGCACCCCGTCCCACGCGGCTGCCCCCGCCGCGCGACGGTGCCGTCGACCGATGCGTCCCTCGGGGCTCGTCAGACCGTCGCGGCCGTCCCGGCGCCGCTCGCGACGTCGGGGACGCACGGGCGGCCCCGGACCGTCGCCCGGCACCTCGGGGGGCCTAGGTCCCGTCGCACGGCGTGACCGACGGGGCATGCTCGCCGCATGCCGACGACCGCCCCGCACCGTGCCGGCACCGTCCGTCGCCGCCGCGGGCCGGGTTGGGTGCCGCAGCAGCACGGGGCGTGGGCGATGCTCGTCGTCCCCCTCGTGGTCGGCACCGTGCTCGCAGGGCCGACCTGGCGGCACGCGCTGCTGCTGGTCGCCTGGCTGGTCGCGTTCCTCGCGTACAACGCCGCCGGGCTGTGGCTCAAGGCGTCGCGCCGCCCGCGGTACCGGCCGCCGGTCGGAGCGTACGGCGTCGCGACGGCGGTGCTCGGCGGGCTCCTGCTGGCTGTGACGCCGTCGCTGCTGTGGTGGGCGCCCGTGTTCGGCGTGCTTCTCGCAGTGAGCCTCGTGTGCTCGGCCCGGCGCGCCGACCGGTCCTGGCTCAACGACGGCGTGACCGTCGTCGCGGCGATGCTCATGACGGTCGTGGCCGCAGGCCTCGGCTCGCCCGGGCCGCTGCCCGGCGCCGGCGACCCGCGGGCGTGGGCGGCCACGGGGCTGCTCGCCGCCTACTTCCTCGGCACGGTGCCGTACGTGAAGTCGCTCATCCGCGACCGCGGCGACCGCACCGTGCTCGCGGTCTCCGTCGGTTACCACTCGGCCCTCGTGGCCGGGGCGCTCGTGGCCGCCGGCGTGGCCGCGCCCCGCGTCGCCGGCGCAGCGGTCTGCCTGCTCGTCGGGCTCGGGCTGCTCGTCCGCGCGGTCCTGGTGCCCCGCCGTCGCCCGTGGCCGTCGGCGAAGGCGATCGGGGTCGGCGAGGTGGTCGCGACGGTCGTCGTGACAGCCGCGACGCTCGCCGTGGTCTGAGCGCGGTCCCGCCGACACGGACGAGCGGCCCGGTGGCCGCTCCCGTGCCGTCCGTCAGGCGAGGCCGAGGTCCGCGAGCGTGAAGAGGGCGTGGTACGGGACGCCGAGCGCCTCGATCTTCGCCTGCGCGCCCGTCGCGCGGTCGACGATCACCGCGACGCCCAGCACCTCGGCACCCGCCTCGCGCGCGGCCTCGACGGCCGCGATGGGCGAGCCGCCGGTCGTGGACGTGTCCTCGAGGACGACCACGCGGCGGCCGGTGATGTCCGGACCCTCGATGCGGCGCTGCATGCCGTGGGCCTTCGCCTCCTTGCGGACGACGAACGCGTCGAGGTCCTGCCCGCGCGACGCGGCCGCGTGCAGGAGGGACGTCGCGACCGGGTCGGCGCCGAGGGTGAGGCCGCCGACCGCGTCGATCTCGGCCGTGCCGAGCCCGACCTCCTCGAGCAGGTCGAGCATGAGGTGGCCGATCAGCGGGGCCGCGCGGTGGTGCAGCGTGACGCGGCGCAGGTCGACGTAATAGTCGGCCTCGCGGCCCGACGACAGCGTGACCTTCCCGTGCACGACCGCGAGGTCCTGGATGAGGGCGAGCAGCTGCTCGCGGGGCGTCGGCGAGAGGTCGTGGGTCACGGCCCCCAAGGCTAGACCGTGGGCCGTGGACGGACGCCGCCGTCTCGTCCGTCAGGCGGCGGTCGCCCGGGTGCCGTGGTCGTCCCCGTCCGACGGGGACGTGCAGCGACGGCCCCGTCGGCGTCCGGGTGCCGCGGTGGCCCGCCTCAGGCGTCGGCGTCGGCGTCCGCCGGGGCGTCGTCGATCGCGCGGCGGTAGCGGCCGATCGCACGGATCGCGGAGCGCGGGGCGATGCGGGCCAACGCCGACATCGTGCGGTAGCGCGCGCTCGGGGTCGAGATCACGACGCCGCGGCGCACGTCGGCCAGGGCCGTCGCGACGACGTCCTCGGCGTTCAGCCAGACGATCTCGGGGTACTGGCTCATGTCGATGCGGCCGCGCTCGTGGAACTCGGTGTGCGTGAAGCCGGGGTTCACGACGGTCGCGGTGACGCCGGTGCCCTTCAGCTCGACCGCGAGGCCCTCGGTGAAGGACTGCACCCACGCCTTGTGCGCCGAGTACGTGCCCGACGCCATGAGCGCCGCGACCGACCCGACGTTGAGGATCGCGCCACGACCGCGCGCGACCATCGCCTCGGCGGCCGCGTGCGAGAGGACCAGGACCGCGCGGACCATGACGTCGAGCGCCGTGAGCTCGCGCTCGAGGTCGCCGCCGACGAACTCCTGGTTGAGGCCGAAGCCGGCGTTGTTCACCAGCAGGCCGACGGGGCTCTCGTCGCTGCGCAGCCGGTCCGCCACGCGGGCGACGTCGTCGGACCTCGTGAGGTCGGCGACCAGCACCTCCGCGCGGATGCCCGCAGCGGCCTCGAGCTGGGCGGCGAGACGCGTGAGGCGCTCCTCGTCGCGGGCGACGAGGACGACGTCGTGCTTGGCGGTGGCGAGCTGCCAGGCGAACTCCAGGCCGAGACCGGCGCTGGCGCCCGTGACGAGTGCGGTTCCCATGCGGCCACCCTACGGACCGTCCGGGCCCTGTCGCAGCGCTTCGGCGAGCCGTCCCCAGCCCGGCCCTGCCCTCCGGTGTCCACGGCTCGCCCGGGCGGGTCCGCGGTGTGGGCCGGGGCTCGTAGGGTGGGCGGGTGCCCGCCGGACCCGCCCGACCCAGCTCCCGTGCCGTCGCGTCGGCGGCGTGGACGGACGACGTCCCGCTGCCCGACGAGCCGCCCTTCGACCCCGCGTACGACGAGCCGCCGTACGACGCGGCGTTCGACGAGCCGCCGTTCGACCCGGCGTACGACGCGGCACCGCCGGACCGGCCCTCCGGGAGCAGCCGTGCTGCGCGCGGCGCGTCGGCGGGCCGGTCCGACGACGCGGACCGGAGGGCCCGCGACGAGGCTGCGCACGGTGCACCCGTCCCGGGCCGCACGCGTCCGCGCGCCGTCCCGGAGCCCGACGACGGCCCGCGCCCGACGCCGCAGGAGGTCCTCCAGCGCGTCTGGGGGTACGACGCGTTCCGCGGCGACCAGGCGGAGATCATCGACACCGTCGTGGCCGGCGGGGACGCGCTCGTCCTCATGCCGACCGGCGGCGGCAAGTCGCTCTGCTACCAGGTGCCCGCGCTCGTGCGGCCCGGCACGGGCGTCGTCGTGTCGCCGCTCATCGCGCTCATGCAGGACCAGGTCGACGCGCTGTCCGCGCTCGGCGTGCGCGCCGGGTTCCTCAACTCGACGCAGCAGCCGCACGAGCGGCGGGCCGTCGAGCAGGCGTTCCTCGACGGCGAGCTCGACCTGCTCTACCTCGCGCCCGAGCGGCTGCGCGTGCCGGACACGATCGACCTGCTCGACCAGGGCCGCATCGCGCTGTTCGCGATCGACGAGGCGCACTGCGTCTCGCAGTGGGGGCACGACTTCCGCCCCGACTACCTGCAGCTGTCGATGGTGCACGAGCGCTGGCCCGACGTGCCGCGCATCGCCCTGACCGCGACCGCGACGGCCGCCACGCACGCCGAGATCGCGCAGCGCCTGCAGCTCGAGGACGCCCGGCACTTCGTCGCGAGCTTCGACCGGCCCAACATCCAGTACCGGATCGCCCCCAAGGACAACCCGCGCGCCCAGCTGCTCGACCTGCTGCGCACCGAGCACGCCGGCGACGCGGGGATCGTCTACTGCCTGTCGCGCAACTCCGTCGAGCAGACCGCCGAGCACCTCGTCGCGAACGGCGTCCCGGCGCTCCCGTACCACGCGGGTCTCGACCGACTGGTCCGGGCACGCAACCAGGCGCGCTTCCTGCGCGAGGACGGGCTGGTCATGGTCGCGACCATCGCGTTCGGCATGGGCATCGACAAGCCGGACGTGCGGTTCGTCGCGCACCTCGACCTGCCGAAGTCCGTCGAGGGCTACTACCAGGAGACCGGCCGCGCCGGACGCGACGGGCTGCCGTCGACCGCGTGGCTCGCGTACGGGCTCGCCGACGTCGTCCAGCAGCGGCGCATGATCGACACCTCCGACGGCGACGCCGCGCACCGCCGCCGCCTCACGCAGCACCTCGACGCGATGCTCGCGCTCTGCGAGACGGTGTCGTGCCGCCGTGTGCAGCTGCTCAACTACTTCGGCCAGACGTCCGAGCCGTGCGGCAACTGCGACACGTGCCTGACTCCGCCCGAGTCGTGGGACGGCACCGTCGCCGCGCAGAAGCTCCTGTCGACGATCGTGCGGCTCGACCAGCGCAACCAGCGGTACGGCGTCGGGCACCTCGTCGACATCCTGCGCGGCAAGACGACCCCCCGCGTCCAGCAGCTCGGGCACTCCTCGCTCAGCACGTTCGGACTCGGCACCGACCTGTCCGACGGCGAGTGGCGCGGCGTGGTCCGCCAGCTCCTCGCGCTCGAGCTGCTCGCCGTCGACTCCGACGGCTACGGCACGCTGCGGCTCGCGCCCGCGTCGGCCGAGGTGCTGCGCGGCGACCGCGAGGTCCGCCTGCGGCGCGAGCCCGAGCGCACCGGCCGGTCGCGCGGCGGCTCGTCGAGCCGTGACCGCCGCGCCACCGTGGCGGCCGACCTGAGCGACGACGCCGCCGAGCGGTTCGAACGGCTGCGGGCCTGGCGCGCCGGTGCCGCGAAGGAGCAGGGCGTGCCCGCGTACGTCGTGTTCCACGACGCGACGCTCCGGGAGATCGCGACGCAGCAGCCGGCCAGCGTCGAGGCGCTCGGGACGATCAGCGGCGTCGGCGCGACCAAGCTCGACCGCTACGGCGAGGGCGTCCTCGCGGCGCTCGCCGCGCAGTAGCCCGGGCCGCGTCGTCAGCCGTGCGCGGTGCCCCCGCGGACGAGGTGGTACTGCCGGTCGACCTTCCCCAGGCTGACGAGGTCGATGCCGCCGCCCGGCGGGAACGCGGTGAGCACGGCGGACAGCATCAGGACGAGCCACGGGTCGGTGATGGCCGCACCCGTGACCGGCACGGCGTCGAACTGGCCGTTGGGCGTGGAGATCTGCAGGACCCCGCCCACCACGGCGCACGCGGCCGGGGCGGCCGGGTCGACGGCCACGACGTGGGTGAGCGCCTGTGCCGCGAGATGGAGCTGCGCGGTTCCCCGTGCGTACGCGTCCAGCGCCGTGATGTCGGCGTCGACCAGGTGGGGGTTGCCCCAGAGGGCGTACCCGACGGCGGTGCGGCCCGTGGCGTGCGCCGGCATCGGGATCCCGTCGGCCTGCGCCAGGATGCCTGGGGACGGTGCGGCGCCGGTGCGGTCGACCGCCACGAGGTGCTGGAGCAGGTTCTCGGAGTGGATCCGGGCGTGCGTGATGATGCTGACCGCGCGCGCGAGCTGGCTCGCGACCGCCGGCACGGGCGCGCCGCCGCCGCCGGCCGCGGCGCCTGCGCCGGCGTCGGGGTTGCCGATCTGGAGCGCGCTCCGTGTGCCGTCGAGGAACCGGATCGCGAAGTCGAAGTGCGGGGCGTTGAACACCCGCTGCGGGCCCGTCATCACGCGGAACGCGGTGCCGCCGTACGCGAGGTCGATCACTGCGGCCCGCGCGCCGTGCGCCGACTCGTGCGCGAGCGTCATGGCGAGCTCGGCCGCGTCGTCGTGCTCGACCGTGTCCGGCAGCGTGATGGTCTGCGAGGCCGCGTGGGTCTCGGCGTCCCGGCCGAACCGGGCGAGCCAGCCGCTGACCTTGACCTTCGTGCGGTCCCGCGACCACAGGTCGAGGACTCCGAGCATCTCCTCGTACACGGCGGTGGCCTCGGCCACCTGAGCGAGGCCGAACACGCGTCGGATGAGCTGCGGCCGCGCGAGCACCCGCATGATGCCGACCTGGGCGACTGCGGCGGCCGCCTTGACGACGTCGTGCTGCGCGGCGGTCGCCAGCGTGATCTGCGGGAGGTGCGCGGTCCCGGCGCGCTGCACCGTGGGCGGCGACAGCAGGCCCGCGGTCGCGCGGTTGCCGACAGTTCGCTGCAGGCCGAGCGCGGACGTCGCGGTGGCCGCGGCCGGGCGTCTGCCCTGCGCAGGTCCGCGCGGCTGGTCCGCGGCCGGCGTCCTCGGGCGGGCGGCTTCTCCGTACGGCATGTGTCCCCCTCCACCCGCCGTCTCCGACCAGGGTGCACCCCGACGGCGGTCCGCGACAGCCGTGGGGCTCACGCGGTCCGGGAGCCGCCCCGCGACCCGGCCCGCCGCGCCGACCGGCGCCGGCGGTCACGCGAGGTCGACGTACACGTCCAGCGCACCGGCCGGTGCGAGACCGAGGCCGGCGAGCGTCACGGTCTCCTCCTCGGTGTCCGGGTGCGCCAGCGCGACGCGCGCGCCTGCGGTGAACGCGCCGCGCAGCAGCCACGCCCCGACCGCTGCGAGCACCGCCCGGTCCGGCACGTCCGGCAGGTCCGGCACGGCGGCGAGGCCGGAGAGGTACGCCGCGGGACCGGCGTGCCCGTCCGAGCGCAGCACGTAGCCGGTCGCGACCGGCGCACCGTCGAGGGACGCGAGCGCCACCGTCACGGGGCCAGGCGCGTGCAGGTGCGGCTCGATCCACGCGGACTCGAGCGCGGGGTCGCCGTCGAAGGCGGCGGCGTCGACGGCGACGACGGTCGACAGGTCGTTGGGACCCGCGACGCGGACCTGCAGCCCCGGCACCGCCGGGGCGTCGACCGGCCCGGCGTCGCGCAGGACGAGGTGCTTGCGGAACAGGAAGGTGCCGTGCGGCCACGCAGAGCCGGCGGGGACGCGGACGCCCCACGGGACGGCGAGCGGCTCGTACCAGGCGCGCAGGGCCGCGACGTCCACCAGGGCGGGGTCGGTCACGTCGCCGTTGTTCCACTGCGGGTGCGGCAGACCGCTCGCCATGAGGCGGACGCCGGGCGCGGCACCCGTCGCGCCGCCGCGACCGGTGCGGAGCAGACCGTGCTGCTCCCAGGCGTCGGCGTGCACCGTGCGGGCGAGGAGGGCGTGCGGTTCCACGGCTCGATCGTGCCTCGACGGGGTGGGGGCGCGCGGCCGACGCGCGAGACGACGGCGCGTACCGGTGCGCGCAGCAGCCGCGGGGCCCTAGCGTTGCGCCCGGTGCGCCGCTGCGGCGTCGCACCTGATGAGAGGCCCATCAGCACGCACGAACGGAGCCATGGATGTCGACGACCCCGCCCGAGGGCACCGGACCGGCCGAGCCGGTCGACCCGACGAGCACCCCCGCGCACGACCTGTCCAAGCCCCAGCCGCCCGCTGCCCCGCCGGCGCCCGCGTACGGCAGTCCCGCCTACGGTGCGCCTGGGTACGGGGCCCAGCCCGCGTACGGTGCGCCCGCCGAGTCCTCCAAGTCGTTCGTCGCGACGTGGCTGCTCGCGTGGTTCCTCGGCGTGCTCGGCGTCGACCGCTTCTACCTGGGCAAGGTGGGCACGGGCATCCTCAAGCTCGTGACCTGCGGCGGTCTGGGCATCTGGGCGCTGGTCGACCTGATCCTGACGCTCGCGGGTGTCCAGCGGGACAAGGCGGGCCTCCCGCTCGCCGGGTACCAGCAGCACAAGAAGCTGGCGTGGATCATCACCGCGATCGGCTTCGTCATCGGCCTCTTCGGGAGCGCCGCGAACCAGGCGACGATCGTCGACCAGCTCGACACGTCGTCGGCGGTCGTCGTCGTGGTGCAGGACGCCGCGCTCTGATCGCGCTGACGCTCGGCTGACGGGGTGCTGCTGCGGCAGCACCCCGTCGTCGTCCCGGAGGGGGCGTGCGGGAGGGCGGGTGAGCGGGTCAGGACGTGGCGCGTGCGGGGCCCGTCGTGCCGCGCACGACGAGGTGCGTCGGCAGCAGGTCGACCGTCGGCGGGATGCCGTCGTCGCCGGCGCGACCGTCGAGGCGCCGGGGCCGGTCGATGCGCGCGAGCAGGAGGTCGGCGGCGCGCTGACCGGCGCGCTCGAGCGGCGCGGCGACGGTCGTGAGGCCGGGTCGGACCAGGTCGGCGCCGAACACGTCGTCGCACCCGACGACGCTGAGGTCGCCGGGCACGTCGAGCCCGCGTGCGGTGAGGCGGTCGAGGATCCCGAACGCGAGCAGGTCGTTGAACGCGAGCACCCCGGTGACACCCGCGCCGCACGCGGCATCCGCTGCGGCGGCACCGGCCTCGCGCTGCGGGGCGTAGGGACCGAGGACGACGAGCTCGACGCCGAGACGCCGGGCGGCAGGACGCAGCGCCGCGCGACGGTGACGGTCCGACCAGGACGTGCGCGGGCCGGACGCGTAGGCGACGCGGCGGTGGCCCAGGGAGGCGAGGTGCTCGAGCGCCTGGACGGCGCCGCCGGGCGTGTCGAGCACGATGCCGTCGCCGTCGACGGGGCGGTTGATCGTCACGAGCGGCATGTCACGGGCCCACCGGGCGAGCGTCGAGTCCTCGAGCCGGGGGGCAGCGAGGATCGCGCCGTCGGCGGACGAGCGGATCATGCGCAGCGCGCGCTCCTCCGCGGGGACCGACTCCTCGGTGTCGACGAGGACGTGCGTGTAGCCGTCGACGCGCAGGCGCGACTGCACGCCGCGCACGATGCCGAAGAAGAACGGGTTGGTGACGTCGGGCAGCACGAGCGCGACGGTGCCGGTGCGACCCGAGCTGAGGGCACGCCCGGACGCGCTGGGGACGTAGCCGAGCTCCTCGGCGGCGGCCCGCACGCGCGCGGCGGTGTCCTCGGTGATGCGGCCGGGTCGCGTGAGGGCGCGCGACGCGGTGGAGACCGCGACGCCCGCCGCGTCGGCGACGTCGCGGAGGGTGGGCCGGGTGCCCGGCATCGATGGTCTCCTCTCGGCCGCGGGTCGTCCGGTCGTCGTCGTCCGGCCTCCTGCGGCGGTGTCCATGCTGGTCCACGCGGTGCCCGGTTGGCAATATCTGGCAAGCGATTGCCGCATCGCGACGACGGTGTCTAGGCTCGACGACGGAACGGACCGCACGCGGCGAGGGCGCCGCGCACGACGGGAGCACCGATGACGCCGCAGCACCCCGAACCCACGACCGACTCCGCCGCGAGCCCGACGACCGGCGCCGCCGACCCTCGCGACGTGACCACCCCCGCACCCGCCCCCGCGGACGGAGCCCGCCCCGCGACCCGTCCGTCGGGCAGCGCGATCCGGTCGGCGGAGGTGCTCGTCAGCAGCCCGGACCGCAACTTCGTCACGCTTCGGGTCACGACCGAGGACGGCGTGGTCGGTCTCGGCGACGCGACGCTCAACGGGCGCGAGCTGTCGGTCGTCTCCTACCTCCAGGACCACGTCGTGCCGCTGCTGATCGGCCGCGACGCGCACCGCATCGAGGACACGTGGCAGTTCCTCTACCGGTCGGCGTACTGGCGGCGGGGGCCCGTGACGATGGCGGCGATCGCGGCGGTCGACGTCGCGCTGTGGGACATCAAGGCCCGCTACGCGGGCATGCCGCTGTACCAGCTGCTCGGCGGTGCGAGCCGGACGGGGATCATGGCGTACGGGCACGCGTCGGGCCGCGACCTGCCCGAGCTGTTCGACTCGATCCGCCATCACCAGGAGCTGGGCTTCCGCTCGATCCGCGTGCAGACGTCCGTGCCGGGCATCGACGCGGTGTACGGGGTCGCGGCGCAGCCGAGCAGCGGCGGCCGGTACGACTACGAGCCCGCGCAGCGCGCTCCGCTGCCCGCCGAGGAGGACTGGGACACCCGCGCCTACCTGCGGCACGTCCCGCGGGTCTTCGAGGCGGTCCGGAACGAGTTCGGGCCCGAGCTGCCGCTGCTGCACGACGGCCACCACCGCATGACCCCGATCCAGGCGGCGCGGCTCGGCAAGGACCTCGAGCCGTTCGACCTGTTCTGGCTCGAGGACTGCACGCCGGCCGAGAACCAGGAGGCGCTGCGGCTCGTGCGGCAGCACACCACCACCCCGCTCGCGATCGGCGAGGTCTTCAACACCGTCTGGGACTACCAGACGATCATCCGCGAGCAGCTCATCGACTACGTGCGGTCCGCCGTCACGCACACCGGCGGGATCACCGCGCTGCGCCGGATCCTCGACTTCGCCGCGCAGTACCAGATCAAGTCCGGCATCCACGGCCCGACGGACATCTCCCCCGTCGGCATGGCCGCCGCGCTGCACCTCGACCTCGCGATCCACAACTTCGGCATCCAGGAGTACATGCAGCACGGCAGCCGCACCGACGAGGTGTTCCGGCAGTCGTTCACGTTCACCGACGGGTTCCTGCACCCCGGCGACCAGCCCGGCCTGGGCGTCGTCTACGACGACGAGGTCGCCGACCGCTTCCCGTACCAGCCGGCGTACCTGCCGTTCAACCGGCTCAAGGACGGCACCGTCCACGACTGGTGACGCGCCCCGCGCCGACCGGAACCGCACCACGGAAGGACCCGCGTGACCCGCACCGACGCCCACCCCATGTGGCTGCCCGACGAGGCGCTGCGTCCGCTCGGCGAGCGCCGCGTGCTCGTCGCCGTCGGACCCGACGACCCGGTCGGCGCGACCGTCGTGGCCGAGGTCCGCGCCGCGACCGCACGGTGGGGCGGGTCGCTCACGGTCGCCTCGCCCGACGCGTCGCTGCCGGTCGAGGAGGCGCGCGGGCACGACGTCGTGCTCGCGCTCGTGCAGCCGTCGACGCCGACGACCGCGTCCGACGCCCCCGTCCGCACGCTCACCGCCGACGTGCCGACCGCGTCTGGGTCGTTCGGCGTCCTGCGCGAGGGAGCGACGACGACGGTCCTGGGGCTCGACCCGGTGGGCCTGCTGTACGGGCTCCACCACCTCGTCCGGGCGGGCGCGGGGACGTTCGACGGCGAGGCCGCGCTGACCTGGCACGCGCCGGTGAACGAGCTCCGGATGCTCGACCACTGGGACAACGTCGACGTCCACCCCGTGATGGGCCAGGTCGAGCGCGGCTACGCGGGCGGGTCGATCTTCTACGCCGACGGTCGCGTCCGCGACGACCTGTCCCGCGTCGCTGCCTACGCGCGGCTGCTCGGGTCGGTCGGCATCAACGCGGTGTCGATCAACAACGTCAACGTGCACCGCACCGAGGCGCGCCTGCTCACGAACGGCCTGCCCGACGTCGCGCGCATCGCGGCCCTGTTCCGCCCGCACGGCATCCGCGTGCACCTGTCGGTGTCGTTCGCGGCGCCCATGACGGTCGGCGGCCTGCCCACGTCGGACCCGCTCGACGCCGACGTGCAGGCGTGGTGGGCGGCGCGCGTCGCCGACGTCTACGACGCGGTCCCCGACTTCGGCGGGTTCGTCGTCAAGGCGGACTCGGAGGGCCAGCCCGGCCCGTTCGCGTACGGCCGCGACCACGCCGACGGCGCGAACCTGCTGGCCCGGGCGCTCAAGCCGTTCGGCGGCACGGTGTTCTGGCGCGCGTTCGTCTACGACCACCGGCAGGACTGGCGCGACCGGTCGACGGACCGCGCCCGCGCCGCGCACGACCACTTCTCCCCGCTCGACGGGCGGTTCGACGACAACGTCGTGCTCCAGGTGAAGTACGGGCCGATGGACTTCCAGACGCGCGAGCCCGTCTCCCCCGTGATCGCCGCGATGCCGCGCACGCGCCTCGCCGTCGAGCTCCAGGTCACGCAGGAGTACACCGGCCAGCAGAAGCACGCCGTGTGGCTGGGGCCGCAGTGGTCGGAGATCCTGCGCTTCCGGCCGTGGGGGGACGGCGGCCGGACCGTCGCGGACGTCGCGGCGGGGACCGCCGGGCCGCCCGACGCCCGTCGCGCCGGGCTGGTCGCCGTGTCGAACGTCGGCGACGACGCGTTCTGGACCGGCCACCCGCTCGCGCAGGCCAACCTCTACACGTTCGCGCGGCTCGCGTGGGACCCGTCGGCCGACCCGCAGGCGCTGCTCGACGAGTGGATCGGGCTCACCTTCCCGGACGCCGACCCTGTCGTGCGCGAGACCCTGCACCGCGTCCTCGACGACTCGTGGCGCACGTACGAGGACTACACCGCCCCGCTCGGCGTCGGGTTCATGGTCCGCCCCGGCCACCACTACGGCCCGGACGTCGACGGGTACGAGTACACGCCGTGGGGCACGTACCACTTCGCCGACCGCGACGGCATCGGCGTCGACCGCACGCGCGCGACCGGCACGGGGTTCACCGGGCAGTTCCCGGAGCCGTGGCGGGACGTGTACGAGGACGTCACGACGTGCCCCGACGAGCTGCTGCTCTTCTTCCACCACGTGCCGTGGTCGCACGTGCTGCACAGCGGCGTCTCGGTCGCCCAGCACGTGTACGACACCCACTGGGACGGCGCCGCCCGCACGGTCGAGAACGCCGCCGCGTGGGACGCGGTCGTGGGTCAGGTCCCCGCCGACCTGCACGCACGCGTCGGCGAGCGGCTCGCCGAGCAGGTCCGCAGCGCGCACGAGTGGCGCGACCAGCTCCGCACGTACGTCTTCCGCCACAGCGGCATCCCGGACGCGACCGGCCGAACGGTGTACTGACCCGGTATCCACGAGCCGCGCCGGCGAGGTGGCGAGGAGACTGGCCGGATGCCTCGCCTCACCGATGCCGAGCTCCGCGCGACTCTGGCCGCCGCCGTCCGCGAGCGCACCGCCGTGCGGGTCACGCGGCGCATCCGGAAGGCTGCCTCGATCGACGGCTACGTCGTCGACGTCGGACGCGCGTGGCTGCTGGTCGCGGTGCTCGGCGACGACATCCGCCTCGACGGGTGGACCGCGGTCCGGTTGTCCGACGTCCGCCGAGTGCGTGAGCGGGTCGACGAGAGCGCCGCGTTCTACCGCGCCGCTCTCACGGCCCGCGGCGAGTGGCCCCCCGGCCCGCCCTCCTCGACGGGATCGCTGGATCTCGACGACGTCGGCGGGCTCGTGCGGACCGCCGGGGCTGCGGCTCCGCTCGTGACGATCCACGTCGAGGAGGACGACCCGTCGGTCTGCTTTGTCGGCCGGCCCGAGCGCGTCGGTCCGAAGAACCTGCGGCTGCGGGAGATCACCCCGGGCGCCACGTGGGACGACACGACCACGCGATGGCGCTTGCGCGACCTCACGCGGGTCGACGTGGGCGGCGGGTACGAGGACGCGCTCGCGCTCGTGGGCGGCGCGCCGCCGGCCTGAGCACGGGCCGGCTCGCGTCTCGAACGCCGACCTGATCGGGCCGTTCGTTGTGGGCTTCAGCCCTCTCGCGCGACGTCCCGCTCGAACGGGTCATCCACCGCGGAGTCGACCATTGCGAGGTCAGCGACGACGTCAGGATCGCCCACGGCGGGGAACAGAGCGGCGAGGTCGGCGACCGGGCGCCAGGTCGGACGCACCTCGGTGTGCGGGACGAGGTCCGCCACGGGACGGCCGTGCGGGGTGACGACGACACGCTCGCCCTGGGCGACGCGACGCAGCACGACAGACGCGTCCCGCCTGAGCTCCCCCACGCCGATCGTCGTCATGGAGCCAGGTGTAGCACCGAGTACCGCTCACCGGCAGCCCTGCGTCTTCAGTCAGGTGGTGAAGCGCGTGGTCGCGTCGGTGATCACCGGGGTGGCGTTGCGGACCAGGAGAGCGACCAGCGGGGACGCGAGCAGGACGAGGAGCCAGTCGGTGGCGAGCAGCGCGATGCCGACGGCGACGACGACGAGCGCGAGCACCCCGAGGCCGCTGACGGGCTTCGCGGCGAGGTAGTGCGCGGAGAGCCGGGCGACGTCGCGCGTGCGGAACGCGAACAGCGACGACAGGACGATCGCGTTGCCCGCCCACACGACGACCGCGACGGCGATCACGAGCGAGATGGTCGCGAACGCCCCGCCCGAGCCGCCCAGCGCGCCCGCGCCCGCGACGTTGACCGCGAGCACGGTCAGGACGGCGAGCGTCGGCACCCACCACCGCAGCACGTCGCGCCAGTTCAGCCGGTACCCGCGCCAGTAGTGCCGCGCCGGTGACAGGTCGCGGTCGCCGGGCGGTGTCGTGAGCCAGTCGCGCCACGCGAAGACCGCGGCGGCGAGCGACGGGCCGAGCGGCACGGCGGCGAGCGCGAACAGCGGCGCGTTGCCAGGGCTGCGGTCGAGCAGCACGAACGCCAGGAGGGTCGGCAGCGACGTGAGGACGAGCAGGCCCTCGACGACGACCGCCCAGTAGACCGCGGCGGACCCGCGGGAGAACGGTCCGCGGCCGACCTCGGAGAACCGCTCGGCGTCCGCGCCCACGGCGCTCACCCGGCCGGGCCGTCGTCGGGCGTACGCGGTGTCGGCAGCGCCGGGTCGCCCACGTCGACGTGCGCGCGCGCTCCGCTGAGGAGCGCGACCGCACGGCCCGTCCCCGGCGGGTCGGCGACCAGCCGGTCGTCGTCGACACCGAGCAGCCGGCGGTCGTCGAGGCCCTCGTGGAACGTCTCGACGACCGGCGTGACCTCGACGAACGTCACCTCGTGGCGCGCGAGGGACAGGTCGAGCGAGACCCGACCGGCGACGACCGGGTAGGCCGCGTGCGCCGACGACGGGCGGGCGAGGTCGCGCAGCACGTCGACCTGCCGCTCCGTCGGGGAGAACGGGCGGCCGAGCTCGCGCCACGCGGCGAACGCGTTGCCCTCGTTCTCGTTGACGCGCTCGCGCACGACGAAGGCGGTCGCCGGGCCGTCCCCGTCGTCCGCTGCCCCCGCGACGCCCCCGACCGGCACCGAGAGCCGCAGCTCGTGCCGCTCGTCGGCGGGCGCTCCGTCGGTGCCGCCGACCGGTTGCCAGGCGAGCACGGTGACGCGCCCGCCGTCGTCGACGCACACCAGGTGGTCGTCGCCGCGCGCGAGCACGTGCCGACCCATCCGGGCCAGGAACGCGAACAGGTGGTAGGTGGGCTTGGGGACCTGGCGGTGCGTGAGCAGCCCGAACCCGCCGTGGAAGAACGAGGTGGGGATCCACGCCTCCTCGAAGACGTCGCTGAACGTCCAGTAGGAGAACGAGTCGACGTGGTCACCGCCCCCCACCATGACGGGCGCGAGGTAGGCCGCGTTGTACGCGGTGTCGTGGATCGGGTTGTCCGGGCAGTACGAGGTGTTGAACTCCGTGACGTGCACGGGCAGGTCCGCGAGCGGGTTCCCGGCGAGCAGGCGGCGCGGGGTCGCGAACTGGTCGAGCAGGTCCTGCGGCGGCTTGAGCGTCTGGTAGCTGCCGAACGGGACGTGCTGCGCGGGGCCGGACGCGTACGCGTGCACGCTGAGGAAGTCGCACGGCACGTCGCGGCCGGTCACGAAGTCGGCGAAGGGCTGCCACCACTCGTCGGCCCCGGGCGAGATCGCGGGCCCGCCGACCTGGAGCGACGCGTCGACGTCCTTGATCGCGCGGGCCGTGACCTCGTAGAGCCGCAGGTACGCGTCCTGGTCGGCGTCCTTCCAGAACTGCACGAGGTTCGGCTCGTTCCACACCTCGATCGGCCACTGCCGCACCTCGTCGATGCCGTAGCGGTCGACGAGGTGGCGCACGAGCGTCGTCACCAGGTCGGTCCACCCGGACCACGACGACGGCGGCGTGATGTTGCCCTTCCACCAGAAGACGGTGTCGTCCCCCGACGCGAGCGCCGACGGCATGAACCCGAGCTCGACGAAGGGCTTGATGCCGAGCGCGAGGAACGCGTCGTGGACCTGGTCGACGTAGGTGAACGAGTGCCGGAGCCCGGACCGGTCGCCGACCGACCAGGGGCGCAGCACCCCCATGTCGTCCGACAGCAGCCCGTGCCCGCGGATGTGCCGGAACCCGATGTCACGCTGCACCATCGCCAGGGACTCGCGGTAGTCGGCGCGCAGCGCGAGGTTGAGCCGGCCGGTGCCGACGCAGTGCCGCCACGCCTCGGGCAGCGGTCCGAGCGGGGTGGCCGGGACGACGACACGGGTCACGGGGTCTCCTGGAGGACGAGCACGTCGGCGGGCGCGAGGGTCAGGGTGTCGCCGCGGCGCACGACGCGACCGGTGAGGGCGTCCCTGCCCTCGACCTCGGACGTCACCGTGAGCGGCGTGCTCCCATGGTGCAGCACGAAGCGGTACCGGGTGCCGTCGGGCTGGGCGCGGTCGACGACCTCGAGCGCGGGCTCGTCGGCGTGCGGGCCCATGAGCCCGTGCTGGTCGAGCACGTGCCGCAGGACGCGCGCGACGCCGTCGTCGTCGAGGCCGGTCCCGACGTGCCAGGCGGCGCCCTCGCCGCGCGCGGCACGCGTGACCGCGGGCGTGCCCGCGTAGAAGTCGGCGCCGTACGTGCCGACGACCTCGGTGCCGTCGTGCGGGACGAGGAGCTCGAAGACGAGCGTCGCCGGGTGGGTCGTGGAGCCGTTCCAGTCGATCGCGCCGTCGGTGCCGGGACCGCCGAGGCGCAGCGTGACGGGGTTCGCGACGTCGGGCGCGGCGGAGTCGGTCTCCTCGACGCGGACGCCGAGCAGGCCGTCGAGCGGCGGCTCGCCGAGGAACGCGTTGGTGTCCTCGTCGACGCGGCCGCCGTAGAACGTCGTGACGAGCGACCCGCCGCGGTGCACGAACGCGGTGAGCCGCTCGACGACGTCGCCCTTGAGCAGGTGCAGCAGCGGCGCGACGACGACGTCGTACGCCGCCAGGTCCGCGGTCACGGGCACGACGTCGACGGCGGCGTTCGCCGCCCACAGGGCTCGGTGGTACTGGAGCAGCGTCTGGACGTAGGAGACGTGCCGGTTGTAGCCGTCGGTCATCTCGACCGCCCACCACGAGTCCCAGTCGAGCAGCAGCGCGACGCGCGCGGGCGTGCGCGCACCGAGCACGCCGCCACCCAGGGTGCGCAGCGACGCGCCCAGGGCCGACGCCTCGCGGAACACGCGCGTGTCCGTGCGCCCGGAGTGGTCGATCACCGCGCCGTGGTACTTCTCGCACGCGCCCCTCGACTGGCGGAGCTGGAAGAACAGCGTCGCGTCGGCGCCGTGCGCGACCGACTGCCACGTCCACAGCGCGAGCACGCCGGGCCGCTTCACGGGGTTGACGTCGCGCGACGCGGTGATCGACGGCGTCTGCTCCATGACCCAGATCGGCGCACCGCCGCCGACCCCGCGCATCGCGGCGTGCGTCGCGGCCATGCGGGCGGCCGTGCGCAGCGGGGTGTCCGCGGGTGGGTAGTTGTCCCACGTCACGAGGTCGAGGTGCGGCGCCCAGCGGTGGTAGTCGACCGGCTGGTACAGGCCCATGAAGTTCGTCGTGACGGGCGTCGTCGCGTCGTGCGCGCGGATCGCGGCCTTCTCCGCGACGAACCCGCCCAGCAGGGCGTCCGACATGAAGCGGCGGTAGTCGAGCGTCGTGCCCTGGAACGCCGTGTGGTGCGGCCCGCGCCAGTGCTCGGACAGCATCGTCGGCGGCTGGATCTCGTCCCAGTCGGTGTAGGTGTGCGACCAGAACGTCGCGTTCCACGCGTCGTTGAGCCGGTCGAGCGTCCCGTACCGCGTGCGCAGCCAGTCGCGGAACCCCGCCGCGCACAGGTCGCAGTAGCACGCGCCGCCGTACTCGTTGCCGACGTGCCACGCGACGACCGCGGGGTGGCCCGCGTACCGCTGCGCGAGCTGCGACGCGAGCTCCACCGACAGCCGGCGGAAGTCCGGCGACGACGGGCAGTGGTTGTGCCGCTGCCCGTACACGTGCCGCCGGCCCTCGAAGTCGACCCGGCAGGCGTCCGGGTAGGCGCGTGCGAGCCACGGCGGCATCGCGCCCGACGGCGTCGCGAGCACGACCTCCCGCCCGGCCTGCGCCGCGCGGTCCACGATCGCGTCGAGCGTCGAGAAGTCGTACCGGTCCTCCGCGGGCTGCAGGTGCGCCCACGCGAACACGCCGACCGTGACGGTCGTGATGCCGGCCTCGTCGAACGCGCGGTGGTCGTCCTCCCACACGTCCTTCGGCCACTGCTCGGGGTTGTAGTCGCCGCCGTAGCGGACCTGGGTGCTCACGATCGACACGTCTCCCGGGGAACGGGGTGGAACAGGTGCGACACCGCCCGGCCGGCCCGCGCGCTGGGACGCGGGACCGACCGGGCGGCGAGGTGCGTCAGCCCTTCGCGGCCAGCGCCTGGTTGTAGGTGTCGACGTACTGGTCGACGTTGAGGCCCTTGAGCTCGGTCATCCACGCGTCCCACTCGGACATCGGGCGGCTGCCCAGGATGAACGCGGCCGTGTTCTGCAGCACCGAGTCGTTGAGGGCGGACTGCCAGAGCGTGACCTGCTCCTGCTGCATCTCGTCGAGGGGCGCGGTCGGCGCGAGCGGCAGCTCCTCCTTGTCCGCCATCGACGCGATGAACTCGCGCGTCGTGTCGGTCTGCATCGAGCCGATCAGCTCGTCGGTCGAGCCGTTCGCGAACATGAACGCACCGTTGCTGAACCCGAAGTCGGCGTTGAGCTTCTTGGTGCCGGCCGGGTTGAGGCCGTTCCAGTCGACGTCCGCGGCCAGCGTGCGGGTGTCGCCGTCCTTCGTGTACGTCGTGCCCTCGACGCCCCACTGCGAGAACTCGATGCCCTCGTCCGAGTAGTACAGCCAGTCGATCCACTGCAGCAGCGCGAGGAAGTGCGGGGAGTCCTTCGCGGCCGACGACAGCATGAAGCCGGACGCGATGCGCGAGCCCGAGGCGACGTTGTCACCGGCCGGGCCGGCGGGGACGCGGATGAGCTTGACCTCGGCGGACGTGTTGCCCGCGTCGGTGAACGTCTTGCGGTACGTCGTGACCTCCTGCGTGTTGCCGGAGATCGCGAGCGACTGGCCCGAGCCGAACTTCTGGATCGCGGTGTCGTCGTCCTGCGTCAGCGACTCGGGGTCGAGCAGGCCGTCCTCGACCAGGCTCGCGAAGTACTCGACGAGCTCCTTGTAGCCGTCGGTCGTCGGCGCGTAGACGAACTTCTCCTCGTCCTCGTCGAACCACAGACCCTGTCCGAAGCCCCAGCCGGCGATCGTGTCGAAGTTCGGCGCGGCGATGTTGAGCGTCGCGCCCAGCGGGCTGTTGTTCGTCGTCGACCAGCGGTCCGACATCGGCCACACGCCCGGGTTCGCCGCCTTGAGCTTCTCGAGGGCGTCGCGGAAGTCGTCCCAGGTCTCGGGGTCCTCGGTGAGGCCCGCCGCGTCCCACAGGTCCTTGCGGACCGCGATCGAGTACTGCGGCTGCGGCGACTCGTACAGCCCGGGGAGCATGTAGTACTTGCCGTCGGCCTGCTCGAGCGAGTCGAGGTAGTCCTGCATCCCCCACTCCTCGATCTTCTGCTGGAAGTTCGGCATGTACTCCACGTAGTCCGACAACGGCAGGATCGCGCCGCCCGACACGAACTGCGTCTCCTGGCCCTTGTACGTCACCGGGATGAACTCGGGGGCGTCGCCCGAGGAGATGATGAGCGACTTCTTCTGGTCCCAGTCGGACAGCGGCGCGCTCGTGATGTCGAACGTGACCTTGTGCTTGTCCTTCATCTCCGAGAAGAACAGCCAGTCCTCGTCGAGCGGGTAGTTCGGGTGGTCGCGGTAGAGCAGCCCGAACTCGACGGGCTCGGTGGCGACGAACTCCGTGCCGGCCGCGAAGTCCTCCATGGCGCCGACGCGGTTCGCCTCCGGGATGCCGACGTCGCCGCCGGTCTCCTCGGCCGTCGCACCGTCGCCGGACGAGCACGCCGCCGTCAGGGCGAGGGCGAGGACCGCGACCGACGCCGCGGCCCCTGCGCGCTTTCGTGCTGACCTCATGATTCTCCTTTTCGTGGAACTCCGTCGTCCTGCACGGGAGGGGATGGGGAAATGCGGTGCGTCAGCCAGGAGGCGTCACTGCTTGACCGCGCCGAGCATCACGCCCGACACGAAGTACCTCTGGATGAAGGGGTAGAGGCAGATGATCGGCAGCACGGTGAGGAGCATCGTCACGGACTGCACGTTCGCCGCGATCTGCGTGAGGCTGTCCGTCGAGCCGCCCTGGATCGACGTCCCCGACGTCACGCCCGCGAGCAGGTTCCGCAGGTACATCGTCACCGGGTAGAGCTTCGGGTCGTCGATGTAGAGGAAGGCCGCGAACCAGGCGTTCCAGAACGACACCGCGTAGAACAGCAGCATCGTCGCGACGACCGCCTTGGACAGCGGGAGGACGACGCGGAAGAAGATCCCGTACGTCGTCATGCCGTCGATCGCGGCCGCTTCCTCGAGCTCGCTGGGGAAGTTCTCGAAGAACGACTTCATCACCAGCAGGTTGAACACGCTGATCGCGTTCGGGAGCACGATCGCCCAGATCGTGTTGCGCATCCCGAGCTCGCTGATGAGCACGTAGTTCGGGATGAGCCCGCCGTTGAAGAACATGGTCGCGACGGCCACGCCGATGAAGAACTTGCGGCCCTTGAGGTTCCGCCGCGACAACGCGTACGCGTAGGTCGTCGTGAGCGCCATCGCGATCGTCGTGGCGACCACCGTGTAGACGACCGTGTTCCGGTAGTTGCGCCAGAACATGTCGTCGCCCATGACGACGCCGAACGTCGTGAGGTTGAACCCGCGCGGCACCAGGTTCACCTGGCCCGAGTTGATGTAGCCCTCGGACGAGAACGCCTGCGCGACGATGTTGACGAACGGGTACAGGACCAGCGCGCAGACGACGATCAGCAGCGCCGCGTTGACGAACCGGAACGACCGGTACGCGCGGGAGTCCTTGATGACGCGGGGCTTGGTGCGCACGCCCGCCCCCGGCTTCGACAGGTCGGTGGTCACCACAGGCTCGCCCCTACGGTCTTGCGCGAGATCGCGTTGGCGGACAGGACGAGCGTCACGCCGATGATCGCCTCGAACAGGCCGATCGCGGTGGCGTAGGAGACGCTGTTCGAGACGATGCCGACGCGGTACAGGTACGTCGAGATGACGTCGGCCGTCGAGTAGATGAGGGGGTTCTGCAGCAGCAGGATCTTCTCGAAGCCGACCGCCATGAACGTGCCGACGTTGAGGATGAGCAGCACGATCATCGTCGGGCGGATGCCCGGCAGCGTGATGTGCCAGGTCTGCTGCCAGCGGTTGGCGCCGTCGATCCGGGCCGCCTCGTAGAGCTGGTCGTCGATCGTCGTGAGCGCCGCGAGGTAGAGGATCGTGCCCCACCCGACGGTCTGCCAGACCTCCGAGCTCAGGTAGATCGTCCGGAACCAGGACGCCTCCTGCATGAAGGTGATCGTGTCCCCGCCCAGCGCGGTGATGATCTGGTTGATCGTCCCGTTCACCGCGGTGAGCTGGAACACCACGCCCGCGACGATGACGACCGACATGAAGTGCGGCAGGTACGAGATCGTCTGCACCGACCGCTTGAAGTGCCGCGAGCGGACCTCGTTGAGCATGAGCGCCAGCAGGATCGGCAGCGGGAAGACGATCACCAGCGTGAGCAGACCCAGCACGACCGTGTTGGTGAACGCGTGCCAGAACTGCTGGTCGTTGACGAACATCCGGACGTAGTAGAGGCCGACCCACTCGTCGCCGAAGATGCTCGACCCGGGCCGGAAGCGCCGGAACGCGACGACGTTGCCGAGGATCGGCAGGTACCGGAACACCAGCAGGAAGACGAGCGGCAGGACGAGGAACGTGTACAGCCGCCAGTCCCGCTTCAGCGCCTGCCGCCAGGTGGTGCGGCTGGGCCGGACGACGGTGCCACCCGGGGTCGTGAACGTCTGCGCGCGGCGAGGGCGACGCGGCTTCCGGGGTGCGGGGCTGCCCGCGGGGGGCGGGGCGTTGTCGGCGACGCCGAGGGGCGGCGGCGCCCCGGGGGTCGTCGCGACGCCCGCGACCACGGGCTCCTGGACGCTGCTCATGCGGTCACCACCTCCGGTGCGTCGGCGCCGGTGCGCACGGCCACCTCGGTGACGAGGCGGCGGGTGTGGTCGACGGTCCGCAGCGGGCCGTCGAGGCGCGCGGTCAGGGTGGCGTGGTGGTCGGCGCTCGAGCGCGAGACCCGCAGCTCGACGTCGCCCGGCTCGACGACCCGTCGCCCGTCGGCCCCGGTGAACGCGGTGACGTCGGCCGGGACGGTGAACGTCACGCGGGCCCGCTCGCCGGGTGCGAGGTCGACGCGGGCGTAGCCGACGAGGCGCACGACGGGCCGGGTCACCTGGGCGACCGGGTCGTGCAGGTAGAGCTGCACGACGTCGGCGCCGGCCACCTCGCCCGTGTTCGTCACGTCGACCTCGACGACGGCCTCGCCGTCGACCGGCCAGGCATCGCCCGTCGCGAGGCGGGCGTCCCAGTCGAACGACGTGTACGACAGGCCGTGACCGAACGGGAACGCGTGGGTCGGGTCGATGTTCGAGACCTGCGTGCGGCGGCCCAGCGGCGGCGACAGGTACGTGCCCGGCTGGCCCGACGCGTCGGCGGGGAGGCTCACGGGCAGACGGCCCGACGGGTTCGTCGCGCCGGTCAGGACCTCCGCGAGCGCCTGCCCGCCGCGCTGCCCGGGGAAGAACGCCTGCACGACGGCGGCGGCGCGGGTGGCGAGGTCGCCGAGCGCGTACGGGCGGCCGGTGAGCAGGACCAGGACGACCGGCGTACCGGTGTCGAGCAGCGCGCGGACGAGGTCGGCCTGGACACCCGGGAGGTGCAGGTCGGTCGCGTCGCACCCCTCCCCCGACGTGCCGCGGCCGAAGAGCCCGGCGCGGTCGCCGACCACCGCGACCACGACGTCGGCGGCCTCCGCCTGCGCGACCGCCTCGGCGAACCCGCTGCGGTCCGGGTCGGTGACGTCGCAGCCGCGCGCGGTCGTCGTCGTGACGCCCGCGGTCCGCAGGCCGTCGAGGACCGTGGGGATGTCGAGGCCGATCGCGTGGTCGGGGTGGTGCACGCCGACGTGCGCGGGGAACGAGTAGCAGCCGAGCATCGCGTACGGGTCGTCGGCGAGCGGTCCGACGACGGCGACGCGCTGCCCGGTGCGCAGCGGGAGGGCCGCGCGCGGGTTGGTGAGCAGGACGACCGCCTCACGGGCCAGGCGCAGCGCCACGTCCTGGCTCTCGGCGTCGTCGAACGTCAGGGAGTCGACGTCCGCCGGCAGCGGCTGCCAGCCGTCGTCGAGCAGCCCGAGCTCGACCTTCTGCCGCAGCACGCGGCGCAGCGCACGGTCGACGAGCACCTCGTCGACGTCGCCGCGGGCCAGGGCCTCGCGCAGCGGGCGGCCGTAGCAGTGCACGCTCGGCAGCTCGACGTCGACGCCCGCACTCAGGGCGAGAGCCGCGGCATGGCCGTCGTCGGCGGCGATCCCGTGCAGCGTGTGCAGGAACCGGACGCCGTAGTAGTCGGCGACGAGCGTGCCGTCGAAGCCCCACGTGTCCCGCAGGAGCGTCGTGAGCAGCCACGCGTCCGCCGCGGACGGGACGCCGTCGAGCTCGGCGTACGAGTGCATGACCGACCGGGCGCCGCCGTCGCGGACCGCCATCTCGAACGGCGGCAGGATCACGTCGGCCAGCTCGCGCCGCCCGATCGAGACGGGGGCGAGGTTGCGGCCGGCGCGGCTGGCCGAGTACCCGGCGAAGTGCTTGAGCGTCGCGACGACGCCGGACTGCTCCAGCCCGCGCACGTAGGCCGTGCCGACCGTGCCCACGAGGTACGGGTCCTCGCCGATCGTCTCCTCCGTGCGCCCCCAGCGGTAGTCGCGCGTGACGTCGAGGACGGGCGCGAGACCCTGGTGCACGCCCGCGGCCCGCATGCTCGCGCCGATCCGCGCAGCCATCGCCTCGACGAGCGCGGGGTCGAACGTCGCGCCCCACGACAGCGGCGCCGGGTACGCGGTCGCCTGCCAGGCCGCGAATCCCGTGAGGCACTCCTCGTGCACGAGCGCCGGGATGCCGAACTGGTTGGCGGCGACGACCTGCTCCTGCGAGGCCGCGAGGCTGCGGGCACCGGCGACGGGGTCGACCGGCGCGGAGCCGAACGGTCGGGTGAGCTGCCCGAGTCCGTCGGCGATGACCTGGTCCCAGGAGAGGTCCCCCGTCATGTCGGCCTGGTGCGGCGCGACGCCCCCGCCCGACGCGTCGGCCCCGACCCAGAGCCCGACGAGCTGCGACACCTTCTCGTCGACCGTCATCGCCGCCACGAGGGCGGCGGCGCGCTCGCCAGGGCTGCGCGTCGTGTCCCGCCAGGGGGCCTGTGCTGCGTCCGTCATCGGGTCGGTTCCCTCCCGCGCCCACGTCGTCGTGAGCATTCGCAACTATCGCCACCGTTGGCGAAAGGTCGACGCCTCGGAAACTAGACACTCCCGACAACGGCTGTCAATCGTTTGCCAAAACTTGCCAGGACCGTCGCGCTTCACCCGTCCGGCGTGACGGACGGCGTCGGAATGTGCCGTTCGCGGTGCTACGTTCGGACGCGATACTTGCGGTTCGCGGGAAGGTTGCGAGGATGACCAGCACGGATGCCGCAGGGGCGGCCGAGGGCGCCGACGGTCCCGCCTCCACCGCGGGAGGCACGGCCACCATCGCGCTCATCGCCGCCGAGGCCGGTGTCTCGGTCCCGACCGTCTCGAAGGTCCTCAACGGCCGCACCGACGTCGCCGCCGTGACGCGCGCCCGCGTCGAGGAGGTCATCGACCGGTACCAGTACCGGCGCCGGCGCGGCCGCACCTCGACCGGTCCCGGCCTCATCGACCTCGTCTTCCACGAGCTCGACTCCGCGTGGGCCACCCAGATCATCAAGGGCGTCGAGGAGGTCGCCGGACCCGCACGCGTCGGCGTCGTGCTGTCCGAGCTCGGCGGCGCGCACCGCCCGCGGCAGGAGTGGCTCGACGACGTACTCGCACGCCGCCCGCGCGGCGTCATCCTCGTGCTGTCCGACCTCGACCCCGCGCAGCGGCGCCAGCTCGAGACCCGGTCCATCCCGTTCGTCGTCGTCGACACCGCGGGCGAGCAGCCGCCCGGCGTCCCCGTCGTCGGCTCCGCCAACTGGGCCGGCGGCCTCGCCGCGACGCGTCACCTGCTCGGGCTCGGCCACCGCCGCGTCGCCGTCATCTCCGGACCCGTCGACGTGCTCTGCTCCCGCGCACGCATCGACGGCTACCGGTCCGCGCTCGACGAGGCCGGCATCGCGACCGACCCGGCGCTCATCCGCTACGGGGACTTCTTCGTCAACGGCGGCTACCGGCACGGGCTCGAGCTGCTGTCCCGTCCCGACCGCCCCACCGCGATCTTCGCCGGGTCCGACTTCCAGGCGCTCGGCGTCATGCGCGCTGCGCGCGAGCTCGGCCTGCGCGTTCCCGAGGACGTGTCGATCGTCGGGTTCGACGACCTGCCCGTCACCGAGTGGCTCGGCCCGGCGCTCACGACCGTCCACCAGCCGCTGCACGAGATGGCCGCGACCGCGACCCGCCTCGTGCTCGCCCTGGCCCGCGGCGAGACGCCCACCAACCAGCGCATCGACCTCGCCACCGAGCTCGTCGTGCGCGAGAGCACCGCCCCGCCGCCCGTCGCCGTCTGACGCCGCGCGGGTCCGCCCGTCCTTCCCGCGCGCACCGACGACCGCGGCGGTCGCGCGTCGGCCGCCGTCCCGCACCGACCACCACGCCCGACGAACCGTCGCGACGACGCGACCCGAACCGGAGGACCGCCGTGGCCCTGTTCGACCTCCCGCTCGCCGAGCTGCGCACCTACCGTCCCGACGTCACCGAGCCCGACGACCTCGACGCCTTCTGGTCGGCCACGCTCGCCGAGGCGCGCACGCACGACACGCCCGTCACCGCGACGCGCGTCGACACGGGGCTCACGCTCGTCGACACCTGGGACGTCACGTTCCCCGGCTTCGGCGGCCACCCCGTGCGCGCCTGGTACACGCGGCCCGCGGGCGTCGACAGCGACCTCCCGGCGGTCGTCGAGTACCTCGGGTACGGGCGCGGTCGCGGCGAGCCGATCGAGCGGCTGACCTGGGCCAACGCCGGGTACGCGCACCTGCTCATGGACTCGCGCGGCCAGGGCGGCCAGTACGGCAACGGCGGCGACACCCCCGACCCCGTCGGGTCGGAGCCCGCCGCGCCCGGCTTCGTCACGCGCGGCATCCGCTCGCCGCACACCGCCTACTACCGGCGGCTCTACACCGACGCCGTGCGCGCGGTCGACGCCGTGCGCACCCTGCCCGGGGTCGACGCGACCCGCGTCGCGGCGCTCGGCAACAGCCAGGGCGGCGGCATCGCGATCGCCGTCGCGGGGCTCGTCACCGACCTGACCGCGGTCGCCGCGAGCGCGCCGTTCCTGTGCCACGTGCAGCGCGCTATCGGGCTGGTCGACACCGAGCCGTACGCCGAGATCGTGCGCTACCTCGCCGTGCACCGCGACGCTGAAGACGCGGTGCTGCGGACCCTGTCGTACCTCGACGGCGTGCACCTGGCCCGCCGCGCCCGCGCCGCCGCGCTGTTCGGGACGGGCCTGCGCGACACCGTCTGCCCGCCGTCGACCGCGTTCGCCGCGTTCAACGCCTGGGCCGACGGCGACCCGTCGGTGCCGCGCGACATCGCCGTCTACCCGTTCAACCACCACGAGAACGGCGACGCGGTCCAGCACCGCCGCATCCTGACCTGGTTCGCGACCCACCTCTGACGGTCCGACGCCGTCCCGACCCGCGAGGACCGTCAGGACGACGACGGCCAGAACCGCTGTCGACCACCAGGACCGTCGAACCCCGTCGGGACCGCCGGAGCGCCCCTGATGTCGTGCTCGCCCCGTGAAACGGCGACGGGACGGCTTCAGGCGCACCTCGAACGCGCCATCACGGCCGTGTGAGGTGCCTCAGACGCACGTGATGGCGCGTTCGAGGACACGGGACTGTCGTCCGGCCCGGCCGCGGGCGGCGCGAGGTCCGGCGTCAGGACGACGCGAGGACCGTGTCCAGGGTGCGGAGGAACGCCGAGCGGGCGTCGCGGTGGACGCTGTGCCCGGTGCCGGGGAGGTTGACGATCGTCAGGCGGGCGGCGTCGGGTCCGGCCTCGGCGACGGCCGCGAGGGCGCGCGCGACGAGCGACGGGCCCACGATCGTGCGGTCGGGGGCGCCCGTGACGAGCGTGACCGGGATGCCCGACGCCGTGATCTCGCCGACGGACGCGGGCCAGTCACGCTCGGCCCACCGGTGCGGCACCGCAGCCAGCTGCGGGTGCAGGCCCGCGCGGGACGCCGCCCAGGGGGCGCGCTCGTCCTCGGGCCAGGTCGGGTCGTCGCGGCGCGACTGCGCCACCAGCTCCTCGACGGGCGTGTGCCGCGCCGCGACGGCGTCGGCCAGCCACTCGGGCGGGACGTCGCCGGCGGTCCACGCGGGGTCGACGAGCACGACGGACGCGACCAGGTCCGGCGCGACGAGCGCGACCTCCTGCGCGATCAGCCCACCCATCGAGTGCCCCACGACGACCGCCCGCTCGGTGCCGAGCTCGGACCGCAGCGTCGCGACGACGTCCGCGCCGAGCGCGCTGATCGCGAAGACGTCGGGCAGCGGCCGGCCGCCGTGCCCGAGCGCGGTCGGCGTGAGCACCTGTCGGTCGCGGACGTGCGCGACCACGCCCGGCCAGCAGTCGCCGGAGTCCGAGAGCCCGTGCAGCAGGACGAGCGGGGCGCTCACCGGCCGGTGCCGTCGACGGCGTGCGGCTCGATCGCGGCGATCTCGTCGTCGGTCAGCGGCGGCGCGGACAGCGCGGCGACGTTGTCCTCGAGCTGCGCGACCGACGACGCCCCGACGAGCGCGGACGTGATGCGCGAGTCCCGCAGCACCCACGTGAGGGCGAGCTGCGCGAGCGACTGCCCGCGGCCGGCGGCGATGTCGTTCAGCGCCCGCGCGCGCGTCAGGTACGTCTCGGACAGCGCCGACGGCTTCAGGAAGTGGCCGACGGCGGCGCGCGAGTCGGACGGCACGTCGCCGGACAGGTAGCGACCGGTCAGCAGGCCCTGCGCGAGCGGCGAGAAGACGATCGTGCCGATGCCGAGGTCGCCGACGACGTCGAGCAGCGACTCCGACTCCCCCTCGGCGACGTTCTCGACGTGCCGGTTGAACATCGAGTACGACGGCTGGTGGATGAGCAGCGGCGTGCCCAGGTCGGCGAGCACGCGCTGCGCGGTGCGCGTCTGGGACGGCGAGTAGTTGGAGATGCCCGCGTACAGCGCCTTGCCGCTGGTCACCGCGGTGTGCAGCGCACCCATCGTCTCCTCGACCGGGACGCTCGGGTCGGGGCGGTGCGAGTAGAAGACGTCGACGTAGTCGAGCCCGAGCCGCGCGAGCGACTGGTCGAGCGACGCGAGCAGGTACTTGCGCGAGCCGCCGTCGCCGTACGGGCCGGGCCACATGTCGTAGCCGGCCTTGGAGGAGATGACGAGCTCGTCGCGGTACGGCTTGAGGTCGCGCTGCAGGACCCGGCCGAAGTTCGCCTCGGCCGAGCCGTAGGGCGGGCCGTAGTTGTTCGCGAGGTCGAAGTGCGTGATGCCGAGGTCGAACGCGCGGCGCAGGACGGCCCGCTGCGTCTCGAGCGGCGTCGTGTCGCCGAAGTTGTGCCACAGGCCGAGCGACAGCGCGGGCAGGTCGAGGCCGCTGTGCCCGGTGCGACGGTAGGTCATGGCGTCGTAGCGCTCGTCCGCGGCGCGGTAGACGGGCTCGGTGGGCATCGCGGGGCGTCCTCTCGGCGGTGGGAGCGTGCGTCGCCACGCTAGCCGCCCGCACGCCGGTCGGCCGAATCGATCCGACCGGGCCCCCGCCTAGGATCGGCGCGTGCTGCACGTCGTGTTCTTCGAGCCCCGCATCCCCGGGAACACCGGCAACGCGATCCGCATGGCCGCGGGCACGGGCGCGACGTTGCACCTCGTCGAGCCGCTCGGGTTCGACCTGTCCGAGGCGCGGCTCAAGCGGGCGGGTCTCGACTACCACGACCTCGCGCACGTGGTCGTGCACGCGTCCTTCGACGCCCTGCTCGACGCCCTGCCGGACGCCCGGGTCCTCGCCTTCACGACGCAGGCGACCACGGCCTTCGCCGACGTGAGCTACCGCGACGGCGACGCGCTGCTCTTCGGCCCGGAGCCGACGGGCCTGCCCGCCGACGTGCTCGCGCACGACCGCGTCGACGTGCAGCTCCGGATCCCGATGCTGCCGGGGCGGCGTTCGATGAACCTGTCGAACGCCGCCGCCGTCGCCACCTACGAGGCATGGCGCCAGCTCGGCTTCCCGGGAGGCGCCTGACGGGAGTGCGGGCAAGGCCCCGGAGGGCCGCCGACGTCCGTGCGCCGGCGACCGTCCGCCGCCGCCGCACGCGCGTCGTCGGCCGGTGCGCGTCGGGCCGCTCCCGGGCGGCGCGCCGACGTCAGAGGTCGACGACCTCGACGAGCTCGTCGCCCCCGAGCAGCGACCGGACCTCGGGGAGACCTGACGCGCGCAGCCGCCAGCGGTCCTTCGCCTCGCCGAGCCGGCGCTGCGCGAGCCGCAGGAGCTCGTCGGGCGTCCCGCCGCCGGGCTCGGACCAGACGACGACCGCGTGCAGCGAGGGCCAGTCCGCCGCGTCGATGCCCGACGCGGGGACGGCGAGCCGCTCGACGAGCTGCTGCCGCAGGCCGTCGGCGACCTGCGCGGCGTGCTGCTCGTCGCGCGCGTGGAGCGTCGCGGCGAGCGCGAGCTCGTCGCCACCGATGCGGGCTGCGTCGGACCGGACGGGGGCGATCCCGCGCAGCCGGGCGCCGAGCGCGGCGAGGACCACGTCGGCGAACGCGAACCCGCGCGTCACGTTGAGGTGCCGGAAGCCCCGCACGTCGAGCAGCACGAGCACGACGCGACCCGCGGTGCCGTGCAGGTCCGCGCACCGTTCCGCGAGCCGGTGCTGGAGCATCGCGCGGTGCTCGAGGCCCGTGAGCGAGTCGTGCAGCGACCGGACGGCGAGCAGCGTCGACAGCGCGTGCACGAGGTCGGACGTGCTCGCGACCGCCCACACGTCGCCCGCGACGATCACGTCGTCGTAGCGGCGCTCGTCGTGCCGCTCCATCGCGCGGACCGCCACCTCGGAGACCGGTGCGGACGGCGGCGCGACGAGCGGGGCCCAGTCCGCGATCTCGCCGGTCTCGCGACGCGCGTGCACGGCGCGCCCGAAGCCGAGGCGGCCGGTCATCGCGGCGGTGAACCGGGTGCGGGTGACGAGGCCGATGCGGACGGGGTCGTCGGGGTCGCGGACCGCGACGGTCGTGACGTGGGGCGACCGGAAGAGGACCTCGAGGCGCGCGATCGGCATGTCGGCGTCGACCACGTCGACGGCACGCGCGAGCTCCTTCACGGTCGCGGCGGCGGTGGTCCGGTAGTCACCGAGGGCGTGCTGGAGCCGGTCGGCGAGAAGCGTCAGGTCGTCGTCCACCCGGGCATCATTCTCGCAGGTCAGCCGGCAGAACGGACAGGTCGTCCGAAGTTCACGGACCGTTCGCCGCGGGCTCGGCCAGGGTTCATCGCGCCGGGCGGACCGCTGCGCCGACCGGGGCGACGCGGCCCGCGGCGGCACCGCCCGGTGCGGCGACGACCGCGCACGTGGGAGACGATCGGTCGATGTTCACCACGCGCCCCGAGCTCACCGGGACCTTCGGCATGGTCGCATCGACGCACTGGCTCGCGAGCGGTGTCGGGATGCGGGTGCTCGAGGCCGGCGGGAACGCGTTCGACGCGGCCGTCGCCGCGGGGTTCGTCGTCAGCGTGGTCGAGCCGCACCTGTGCGGTCCCGGAGGTGACGCGCCGATCATCGGGCACCGCGCGTCCGACGGGCACACGTTCGTCGTCTGCGGCCAGGGCACCGCACCCGCGGGCGCGACGATCGACGCCTACCGCGACCTCGGCCTCGACCTCGTGCCCGGCACGGGCCACCTCGCGGCCGTCGTCCCGGGCGCGTTCGGCGCCTGGCTCGACCTCCTGGCGCGCTACGGGACCATGACGCTCGAGGACGTCCTGGCCCCCGCGGCCGGGTACGCGCGTGACGGCTTCCCGCTGCTGCCGACGGCTGCCCGAACCGTCGAGACGGTGCGGGACCTGTTCGCCGAGCACTGGCCGACGTCGGCCGCGGTCTACCTGCCGGGCGGTGCTCTGCCCGCGGCCGGCGCGCGGTTCGCGAACCCCGTCCTCGCGGACACGTTCGACCGGATCCTGGCCGAGGCGCGTTCCGCGGGGACGGACCGCGAGGCGCAGATCGAGGCGGGGCGGCGCGCGTTCTACGAGGGGTTCGTCGCGGAGGCCGTCGACGCGTTCGTGACCGGGACACCCGTGCAGGACTCGTCGGGCCGTGCGCACACCGGGTTCCTCACGGCCGACGACCTCGCCGGGTGGCGCGCGACCGAGGAGCCGACGGTGACCCTGCGGTTCGCGGACCGGACGATCCACAAGACCGCCGCGTGGGGGCAGGGGCCGGTCCTGCTGCAGCAGCTCGCGATGCTCGACGCGCTCGACGTGGGGCCGCTCGTCCGCGCCGCGTCCGGCGAGGCGCCGCCGTCGGGTGCCGTGGCGGAGCTCGTGCACACCGTCGTCGAGGTCGCGAAGCTCGCGTTCGCCGACCGCGAGGCCTGGTACGGGGACGCGCCCGACGTCCCGCTCGGGACGCTCCTGTCGGCGGCGTACGCGGCGGACCGGGCACGGCTCGTCGGGCCGGACGCTGCGGACGGCTTGCGTCCCGGGCGGCCCGACGACCGCGACCCGGTGCTGTCACACGTCCTGCAGCGGATCGAGCAGCCCGCCGCCGTCGCGGGCGTCGGCGAGCCGACCGTCTCGACGAGCGGGGTCACCACGGGCGACACCTGCCACGTCGACGTCGTCGACCGGTGGGGCAACCGCGTGTCCGCGACGCCGTCGGGCGGCTGGCTGCAGTCGAGCCCGGTCGTGCCCGGGCTGGGCTTCCCGCTGCCGACACGCGCGCAGATGTTCTGGCTCACGCCGGGCCTGCCGGGTTCGCTCGCGCCGGGACGCCGCCCGCGCACGACCCTCAGCCCGGGCCTCGTGCTCCACGACGACGGCACCGGCTTCGCGTTCGGCACCCCCGGCGGCGACCAGCAGGACCAGTGGACCGTGCCGTTCCTGCTGCGGCACCTGCTCGGCGGGCTCGACCTGCAGGCCGCGATCGACGCACCGTCCTGGCACTCGTCGCACGTCCCCGAGTCGTTCTACCCGCGCACGCACGTCGCCCGCGGGCTCGTCGCCGAGTCGCGCCTGGGCGCCGACGCGCTCGCCGCGCTCGCCGGCAAGGGGCACGCCGTTCAGGATGCCGGGCCGTGGTCGCTCGGCCGGATCAGCGCCGCCGGCGTGCGCGCGGACGGGTTCCTCGTGGCCGCCGCCAACCCGCGCGGCATGCAGGGGTACGCGGTCGGCCGCTGACACGGGCGTACCGGTGCACCGGAGGTCCGACGTCTGGCGCGGTCGAGCCGCTCCGCTGTGCGTCGGCTGTGCGCGAGCTGCACAAGTCGTCCGATGTCTGGGGCGGAGCAGGGCTGGTTGATGAGGGTTGCATGAGGATCTCCATGCGTACGGCGGCAAGAGGTCGGACCACTGCTAGCGTCCGAGCCATGCACGATGTCGTGGATGCTCATCTTCAGGTGTGGAACCCCGACGCCGTCCACTACCCCTGGATGACCGGGGATGTCGCCGCCGTCGAGCGCCCCTTCCGGGTCCCGGACGTCGAGTACGACCTGGCCGACGAAGGCGTCGGGAAGGTCGTCCTCGTGCAGGCCGCGGACAACCGGGCGGACTCCGAGCTCATGCTCTTCCAGGCCCTCTCGTGCCCCCGCGTCGCCGGGGTCGTCGCGTGGGTGCCGCTCACCCAGCCCGAGGACGCCGCCGCACAGCTCGACGCGTGGCGCATGGAGCCCGTCGTCGGTGTCGGCCACCGCGTCCACGAGGAGCCCGACCCGGCGTGGCTGCTGCAGCCCACCGTCGACGAGTCCCTCGGGCTGCTCGCCGAACGCCGCCTCACGCTCGACCTGCCCGCGCACACGCCGACCCTGCTCGGCCACGTCGCGACGCTCGCCGAGAACCACCCCAAGCTCACGTTCGTGATCCAGCACCTCGGCGCACCGCCGCTCGCCGCGCTCCGGCACGGTGAGCGCGACGCGTGGACCCACTGGTCCGCGATGCTCGGCGCCGTCGCCCAGCACCCCAACGTCGTCGCCAAGCTCTCGGGCCTCGGCGCCGCCGCCGGGCCCGGCTGGACGCCCGAGCACCTGCAGCCCGCCGTCGACCGCGCGCTCGACCTGTTCGGGCCCGACCGGCTCATGCTCGGCTCCAACTGGCCGTACGCGCTCGTCGACGGCGACTCCTACGGGCGCGTCTGGCACGGGCTCCGCAGCACCATCGACCAGCTGCCCGGCGACGCCCGCGACCTGATCCTCGGCGGGACGGCCAACCGCGTCTACGGCCTCCCGCTGGACGACCTCTGACCGACCGCGCCCGCGACGGCGCGCCACACGGAATACTGCAGACGTGTCCCGATCCGAGGATGTCGTCGACGGCATCAAGCAGATGATCCTGGACGGCCTGCTCGGGCCGGGTGACCGCCTGCCCGCGGAGAAGGAGCTCGCCGGCACGCTCGGCGTCTCCCGCGGATCCCTGCGTGAGGGCGTCCGCGCCCTCGGCACCCTCGGGATCCTCGACTCCCGGCACGGCGACGGCACCTACGTCACGACGCTCGACCCGGCCCGGCTGCTCGCGCCCGTCTCGTTCGTCGCCGACCTCCAGCACGACGCCGAGTTCCACGCCGTCCGCCGCCTCCTCGAGACCGAGGCCGCCGGGCTCGCCGCCCTGCACATCGACGACGAGGACGTGCAGCTCGCGCGCGCCGCGCTCGACGAGTCCGCGCGCGCCCTGTCCGCCGACCCCCTCGACCACGAGCGGCTCGCCGCCGCCGACGTCGCGTTCCACGCCGTCATCGCCAGCGCGTCCGGCAACTCCGTGCTCGCCGCGCTCATCGACGGCATCGCCGGACGCACCTCTCGACGCCGGCGCTCCCCGCACGACGACGGGCTCGAGGACCGCACCTTCGTCGAGCACGAGGCGATCCTCGCCGCGATCGTCGCGCGCGACCCCGACCGCGCACGGCTGCGCATGGCCACGCACCTGCTGAGCCTCGAGGACGCGCTCACCGGGTCAGACGTCGCGACCGCCGACGCCGTCGCGGAGCCCGTCAGCGCTCGCTGACGGGTGGACGGGCGCGTGCGACGCCGGTCACCGCACCGCGACCGCGTCGATCGTCGGCGGTGACGACGTCACGAGCGGGCGTGCGCGTCGTCGGCGGTGACGACGTCGCGAGCGGGCGTGCGCGTCGTCGGCGGTGACGACGTCGCGAGCGGGCGTGCGCGCCTCGCGGTCCGACCCTCAGCGCGGGGGCGTCGAGTCGCGCAGCACGACCTGTGTCGGGACGTGCGTGAGGCGGGGCTCGTCCGACGGCTCGGCGAGCGCGAGCTCGGTGGCCGCGATGCCGATGTCGACGAGCGGGATGCGGACCGTCGTCAGCGGCGGGACGACGTCGCGCAGCGTCGAGATGTCGTCGAAGCCGGCCAGCGCCACGTCGCGCGGGACCTCGACGCCCGCGTCCCGCGCCGCCGCGAGCGCGCCGAGCGCCATGACGTCGTTCACCGCGAACACGACCTCGGGCAGGTCACCGCCGCGCAGCAGCGCCCGCATCGCGTCCTCGCCACCCTCGTGCGTGAAGGCGCTCGCGATCACCGACTCCGCCGCGACCTCGACACCGAGCTCCGCGAGCGCGCCGACGAACGCCTCGCGCCGCTCGCGGGCGGTGAGGTGCCCGTCAGGGCCGCCGAGGACCGCGAACGACCGGTAGCCGCGCTCGTGCAACGCGCGGGCCAGGTCCGCCGCACCCTGCGCGTTCGCGACGACCACCGCGTCGACGCCGAGCACCGGCTGGCCGATGACCGCCGCCGAACCGCCGACCGCGCGGTAGTCGGCCAGCGCGTCGCGCAGCTCGCCCGTCGTCTCGGGGTCGTCGAGGCGCCCGCCCGCGATGACGATCGCGCGCGCCCGCTGGCGCTTGAGCAGGTCGACGAGCCCGGCCTCGCGGCTCGGGTCGTGCTGCGTGCTCGCGAGCGTGACCTGCAGGCCTGCACGGTCCGCGGCGCGCGTGACGCCCGCCGCGATCGAGGAGAAGTAGGGGTCGGCGATGTCGTGGACGACGAGGCCGAGCGACGTCGTCCGGCCCCGGGCCATCGCCTGGGCGTTCGCGTCGGGGGTGTAGCGGAGCTTCGCGGCGGCGGCGAGCACCCGGTCGCGGAGGTCGGCGCGGACCGTGCGGTTCGCGCTGCCGTTGATGGCGCGCGACGCGGTCGCCAACGACACGCCCGCCTCGCGCGCGACGTCGCTCAGAGTCACCGATCCCGCCATGGTCGCAAGGGTAGGGGCTCGCCGTGTCACAGCGGTGGCACAGTCCGGCACGGGATGGGCCGACGCTGATCAGCGGGCTGCTCGGCGTGGTGGGAAAGCGGTATCCTGGGGATCTTCCTCCTCGAAGGGGCTCTCGACGATGACGGCCACCACCGCTCTAGCCGACGCCGTGCTCGTGCTGCGGCCCGACGACCACGTCGGCGTCGCCACCCGCGACCTGCAGGACGGCACCGTCCTCACCCTCGGGTCCGCCGACGGACCCGGCACCGTCCTCGCCGCGCCCGCCAGCGCGCCGGCGGACCCGCCCGCGAGCACTTTCGGCGACGCCACGGTGCCCGCAGTCGGCGACGGCCACGACTCCGCCCCCGCGGGCGCTGCCGCCGCCGCTCCCCCTGCCGCTGCCGCTGCCGGTGCCGGTGCGGTCCTCGTGGTCCGGCAGAGCGTGCCTCGCGGGCACAAGCTCGCGCTCCGACCCGTCGCCGCCGGCGAGCAGGTACGGAAGTACGGCCAGTCCATCGGGCGCGCCACGCGCGACATCGCCGTCGGCGACCACGTGCACACGCACAACCTCGGCATGGACGACGAGGACCGCGAGTACGAGTTCGGCACCGCCCGCGTCAGCTCGCCCACGCCCGCCGGGCCCGCGCGCACGTTCGACGGGTACCGCCGGGCCGACGGTCGCTGGGGCACCCGCAACTACGTCGGCATCGTCACGTCCGTGAACTGCTCCGCGTCCACCGCCCGGCTCGTCGCGGACCAGTTCCGCGGCCGCGCGCTCGACGCGTTCCCGCACGTCGACGGGGTCGTCGCCCTCACCCATGACACCGGCTGCGGCCTCGTCCCCACGTCCGAGGGTGCTCAGATCACGCGGCGCACCCTGCGGGGGTACGCCGACCACCCCAACATCGCCGCGCTGCTCGTCCTCGGCCTCGGCTGCGAGATGCTGCCCGCCCAGTCGCTGCTCGACGGTCTCGACCTGCCCGCCGACAAGCCCGTCCGCACCCTCGTCATCCAGGAGAACGGTGGCATCCGCGCCACCGTCCGAGCCGGCGTCGCCGCCATCGAGGAGATGCTCCCGGCGATCGACGCGCTGCGCCGCTCCCCCGCCCCCGTGTCCGAGCTCGTGCTCGGCCTCAACTGCGGCGGGTCCGACGGCTACTCCGGCATCACCGCCAACCCCGCGCTGGGGTACGCGTCCGACCTGCTCGTCGCCAGCGGCGGCACGTCGATCCTCGCCGAGACGCCCGAGGTGTTCGGTGCCGAGCACCTGCTGCTGCGACGCGCCGTGTCCCGCGACGTCGGCCAGAAGCTGCTCGACCGCATCGACTGGTGGAAGCAGTACACCGCGGCCGGCGGCGGCACCCTCGACAACAACCCGTCGCCCGGCAACAAGGCCGGCGGGCTCACGACGATCCTCGAGAAGTCGCTCGGCGCCGTCGCCAAGGGCGGCACCGCCGAGCTCGCGGCCGTGTACGAGTACGCCGAGCCCGTTCGCGCCCGCGGGTTCACCTTCATGGACACGCCCGGCTACGACCCGGTGTCCGTGACCGGCATCGTCGCCGGCGGCGCGACCGTCGTCGTCTTCACGACCGGGCGCGGGTCCGTGCTCGGCTGCAAGCCGACACCCTCCATCAAGGTCGCGACCAACACCGCGACCTACCTGCGGATGCGCGAGGACATGGACCTCAACGCCGGGCGGATCGTCGACGGCACCGCGACCGTCGCGTCCGTCGGCGAGGAGCTGTTCGACCTGATCGTCGAGGTCGCCTCCGGTCGGCAGACCGTCTCCGAGGAGCTCGACCTGGGCGCCGACGAGTTCGTCCCCTGGCAGCTCGGCGCCGTCACCTGACCCGCCGGCGCCGTCACCACACTGTCGGCGCCGTCACCAGACCGTCGGCCGCGTCACCGACCCTCGGCGCCGTCACCACATCGCCGGCCCCGTCACCGACCCTCGGCGCCGTCACCACACCGCCGGCCCCGTCACCGACCCTCGGCGCCGTCACCACACCGTCGGCCGCGTCACCGACCCTCGGCGCCGTCACCACACCGCCGGCCCCGTCACCGACCCTCGGCGCC
The DNA here is from genome assembly GCF_010119915.1 of Cellulomonas sp. H30R-01. Lineage (NCBI taxonomy): Bacteria > Bacillati > Actinomycetota > Actinomycetes > Micrococcales > Cellulomonadaceae > Cellulomonas > Cellulomonas sp. H30R-01. The sequence continues at coordinate 3,054,315 of NZ_CP048210.1, forward strand.
GTCACCAGACGGCGGCGCGGTCAGGTGGCCGCCTGTGCGTCGCGGGCGACGCTCAGGCCCCGCATGCGCGACGACGCCCCGCCCGGTGGGACCCGGGCGGGGCGTGCGCTCCGGGCGTGGTCTGCCGGTGCGAGGCGTGTGGTCGGCGGGCCAGGCGTGCGGTCAGCCGGTGCGAGGCGTGTGGTCAGCGGTCGACGCGGGCGCCGCCACCACCGGCGAGCTTGAGCACCTCGGCCTTCGTCACCATCGTCGTGTCGCCGGGCGTCGTCATGGCGAGCGCGCCGTGCGCGGCGCCGTACTCGACGGCCGTCGCGAGCCCGTCGCCGGCGATGAGTCCGTACGCCAGCCCGGACGCGAACGAGTCGCCGCCGCCGACGCGGTCGAGGATCTCGAGCCGCTCACGGTGGGTCGCACGGACGACACCGGTCTCCCGCGACCAGGCGAGCGCGCCCCAGTCGTTGACCGACGCGCTGCGGACCGTGCGCAGGGTCGTCGCGATGACCTTGAAGTTGGGGTACGCCTCGGCGACACGATCGATCATCGCGGCGAACGACCCGATCTCGAGCTCGCTGAGGTTCTCGTCGACGCCCTCGACCTCGAACCCCAGCGAGGCGGTGAAGTCCTCCTCGTTGCCGATCATCACGTCGATGAACGGGGCGATCGCACGGTTGACCTCCTGCGCCCTGGCCTGGCCGCCGATCGCCTTCCAGAGGCTCGGCCGGTAGTTGAGGTCGTAGGAGACGACCGTCCCGTGCTTGCGCGCGACCGTGACGGCCTCGATGACGGTCTCGGCGGCGCTGTCCGAGAGCGCGGCGAAGATCCCGCCGGTGTGGAACCACCGGACACCCAGGTCGCCGAACAGGTGCTCCCAGTCGATGTCGCCGGGCGCTAGCTGTGCGGCCGCGGTGTGCCCGCGGTCGCTCACACCCACGGCGCCGCGGACCCCGAAGCCTCGCTCGGTGAAGTTGAGGCCGTTGCGCACCGCGCGCCCGACGCCGTCGTACGGGACCCACGTGACGAACGACGTGTCCAGCCCGCCGGTGAGGATGCAGTCCTCGACGAGTCGGCCGACCTCGTTGTCGGCGAGGGCCGTGACGATCGCCGTGCGCAGCCCGAAGGCGCGTCGCAGCCCGCGCGCGACGTTGTACTCACCGCCGCCCTCCCACACGCGGAACGACCGCGTCGTGCGGATGCGGCCCTCTCCCGGGTCGAGGCGCAGCATGACCTCCCCGAGCGACACCGCGTCGTAGCGCGTCTCCTCGGCCGGGCGGATCACCAGGTCGGACATCGGTCAGCTCCTCGTGCTGTCGTGCCATCCGGAGGGACGGCGGTCGGACGGTCGTCCTGCGGGCCGTGAGGAACCGGCTGCCGGACGGTCAGGACGGGTGGTGGACGGGAGACGGCGGGTCGTGCCGAGAGGCGCTGGTCACGACCCCGTCGTCGCGAGGGCGACGGCTGCAGCGGTCAGCGCGCGGATGCCGTCGAGGTCGCCCGCGTTGACGAGATCCTTCGGCACCATCCAGGAGCCGCCGACGGCACGGACGGTCGGCAGCGCGAGGTACTCGGCGAGGTTGCCGGGGCCGATGCCGCCGGTGGGCACGAAGCCGACGCCACCGAACGGGGCGGCGAGCGCGGCGACGGCCGCGGCTCCGCCCGACGAGCCGGCGGGGAAGAACTTGACGGTCGACACGCCGACCTCGAGCGCGGCCATGACCTCGGTCGCGGTGACCGCCCCGGGGAGCGCGAGCACACCGTGCTCGTGGCACCGCTCGACGACGGCGCGGCTCGTCCCTGGCGAGACGACGAACTGCGCGCCTGCGGCGACCGCCTGGTCGACCTGCGCGACGGTGAGGACGGTCCCCGCGCCCACGAGCACGTCGCCGCGCGCGCTCATCGCGCGGATCGCGTCGGGAGCGGCGGCGGTCCGGAAGGTCACCTCGGCGACCGGCAGCCCGCCGGCCACGAGCGCCTTCGCGAGCGGGTCGGCGTGCGCCGCGTCGTCCAGGACGACCACGGGTACGAGGCGGTGCGCCCCGAGACGGTCGAGGATGTCGGTGTCGCTCACGCGTGCTCCTTCGCAGCGGTGGCCATGTCCGGCTCCGACGGGAAAGCGTTTCCCGTCCTCGGAGCAGCATACGCCTCTCGAGGGATCCGGTAGGCCAGGTCGACCGCGGACTCGATCGCCTCGTCGAGGTCCAGTCGGTGCTCGGCCACGAGCCGGGCGAGGAAGCCGGCGTCGATCCGACGGGCGAGGTCGTGCCGCGCGGGGATCGAGCAGAACGCGCGGGTGTCGTCCACGAAGCCGGTCGTGTTGTAGAGCCCGGCGGTGTCCGTGACCGCCTCCCGGTACCGCCGCATGCCGTCCGGGGTGTCGAGGAACCACCACGGCGCACCCAGCCGGACCGCGGGGTAGACGCCCGCCAGCGGTGCCAGCTCACGGCTGAAGGTGTCCTCGTCCACCGTGAACAGCACGAGCCGCAGGTTCGGGTGGTGCCCGAACGACTCGAGCAGCGGGCGCAGGGCGTGCACGTACTCGGTCGGCACAGGGATGTCGTAGCCGACGTCCGGTCCGCGCGCCGCGAACACCGCCGGGTCGTGGTCACGCAGCACCCCCGGGTGCAGCTGCATGACGAGCCCGTCCTCGGTGGACATGCGCGCCATCTCGAACAGCATGTGGCCCGAGAACGCCGCCGCGTCCCGCTCCTCGACCCGACCCCGCAACGCGTCGGCGACGATCCTCTCCGCGACCGAGTCGTCGAGCGGCACGGCGTCGGCGGACAGGTGCCCGTGGTCCGTCGCTCGGGCGCCGGCCGCGACGAAGGCCCGTCGACGCTCCTCGAGCGCCGACACCAGGTCCCGGTAGCTCCCGATGGTCGTGCCCGTCACCACGCCCAGCCGCTCGACGTCGGCACGCCAGCCCGGGCGCGCGACGTGCAGCAGGGCGTCGGGCCGGAAGGTCGGTACGACCCGGTCGCCCCAGCCCTCGGCCGCCAGCGCGGCGTGGTCGGGCAGCGTCGACGTCGCGGGGTCCGTCGTCGCCAGGATCTCGATCCCGAAGCGTTCGAACAGCGCCCTCGGGCGGTAGGCCGGGTCCGAGAGCCGCTCCACGAGGTGGTCGTAGACGCGGTCGGCCGAGTCGGCCGAGAGGCGCTCCCGCACGCCGAGCACGTCCACGAGCACGTGCTCCATCCAGTACCGCGTGGGAGTGCCGCGGAACAGGTGCCAGTGCGACGCGAACGCTCGCCAGACGACCCGCGGGTCCGTCTCGACCGGACGCCCGTCGAGGCGCGGGACGCCCAGGGCGTCGTGCGGGACCCCCTGCGACACGAGCATGCGGACCAGGTAGTGGTCGGGGACGACGAGCAGCGCGGCAGGATCGGGGAACGGCTCGTCGCGCGCGAGGAGGCCGGCGTCGACATGGCCGTGCATCGAGACGATCGGCAGCCGCAACGTGTGGTCGACGATCTCCCGCGCAATGGGACGGACGACGGGGTCGCTCGGCAGAGCACGGTCGGGATGAAGCGTCCAGTCGGCGTGCGCCATCGGTGCGACCTCCTCGTCGAGCCGGTCGCGCATCGGTGCGATGTCATGAACGGCGTGCAATCGGTTTCATCGCTGAGCCAAGCAGGTGGACGCACGATTCGCAAGAGCCGTCCGCACACGCGTTCGAATCGTGGGACCGGGTTGTCCCGTGGATCACGAACGTGCTGCAATCGTATTCATCGCTGCGGCATCGACGCGTCGTCGTCGACCGAGCGGTGCGACCGGGAGGAGAGCACCTGTGGTGGTGACGCTGCGCGACGTCGCGCGCCTGGCCGGGGTGTCCCCTGCCACGGCCTCCCGCGCGCTGAGCGCCCCCGACCTCGTCGCGCCCGAGCGCCGCGAACAGGTGCAGCGCGCCGCCCGCGAGCTCGGGTACCGGCCCAACCGAGCGGCGCGCGAGCTCATCACCGGTCGTACCGGGAACCTCTGCCTCGTCGTGCCCGACCTCGAGAACCCATTCTTCGCCGCCGTCGCCAAGGGGGTGCAGGCGCGCGCCCGGTCGCTCGGCCACGCCGTCTTCGTCGCGGACGCCGAGGAGGACCCGCGCTTGGAGTCCGAGCTGGTCGCGCACCTCGGCGGCCAGGTGGACGGCGCGATCCTCTGCTCACCGCGGATGGCCGACGCCGACCTGGACCGCCTCGCCGACGACGTCCCGCTCGTCCTGGTCAACCGCGAGCACGGCACCCTGCCCTCCGTCGTGATCGACAACGCCGACGGTGTCCGACAAGCCGTCACGCACCTGCACGCGCTCGGCCACCGGCGCATCGCGTACGCCGGCGGACCGACCGACTCGTGGTCGGACACCCGGCGCCGGCACGGGCTGCGGGACGTCTCGCACGGCCTGAGCGACGTCGAGGTGGTCGACCTCGGCCATTTCGCCCCGGTGTTCGCGGGCGGCGTCGCCGCGGCCGACCTCGTCGCGGCGAGCGGTGCGACCGCGGTCCTCGCGCACAACGACCTGGTCGCGCTCGGCATCCTGAACAGGCTCCAGGCGCGCGGACTGCGCGTGCCGGAGGACGTCTCCGTCGTCGGCTACGACGACATCCCCGCCGCGACGCTCGTGTCCCCCGCGCTCACGACGGTGACCGTGCCCTTCGCGCGCCTCGGTCGCGAGTCGGTCGACCTGCTCGTCGCGAGCGGCCTGCGCGCCGGGCGGCAGACGCCCGCCGAGCGCGCGATCGCCGAGGCCGTCGCGGCGGCGACCGGCACCACCGGCCGCACACGTCCGGCCGAGGCGCCGAGCGCCGCCGCCGCGTCCCGGCGCGTGGCGCCCACGACACCGACCACGTCCGCGACCGACCCGACCGCCTCGGACGGGACGACGACCGGCACGACGACCGACACGACGACCGACGCCTCCCCCGTCCGCCTGCAGGTCGCGCTCGTGGTCCGCAGCTCGACCAGCACCGCACCCCACCCGCCGACCACGGAGAGCGACCGATGACGCCCCGCCTGAGCCGCACGACGCTGTCCGGCGCCGACCTGTCCGCCGCCGGGCCGGCCGGCTCCAACCCGGTCCGCGGTCCCGCCGTCGACCCCGCCTCGACGACGATCGGCCTGGTGCACCTCGGGCTCGGCGCGTTCCACCGCGCGCACCAGGCGGTGTACACGGAGGACGCGGCGGCCGCCTCGGGCGCCTCGGGCTGGGGGATCCTCGGCGTCACGCAGCGCAGCGCGCGGGTGGCGGACCAGCTCACGCCGCAGGACGGGCTGTACGGCGTGCTCACCAAAGGCTCGGACGAGACGTCCCTGCGCATCATCGGCTCTCTGCGCGACGTCGCCTTCCCGGGCACGCGCACCCCCCACGTCGTCCGTACGATCGCGGCCCCCACCACGCACGTCGTCACGTTGACCGTCACGGAGAAGGGCTACCGCCGCGCTGCGGACGGCCGGCCCGACCTCGCCGACCCCGATCTCGCCGCCGACGTCGACGCGCTCGCCGCCGAGCTCGCGGGCGCCGCGCCCGAGCGACCGGCGCGGTCCCCGATCGGGCTGCTCGTCCGCGGGCTCGCACAGCGCCACCGTGCCGACGCCGGGCCGATGACCGTCGTCTGCTGCGACAACCTCGCCGAGAACGGCCCGGTCGTCGCCGACCTCGTGCACGCGATCCTCGCGGCAGTCCCGGGAGGAGACCGGCTGGCCGCGTGGGTGGCGACGTCCGTGGCGTTCCCCTCGACGATGGTCGACCGCATCGTCCCGGCGACGACCGATCAGCACCGGGCCGAGGCCGTCCGCCTGACCGGCCTCGAGGATCAGGGGCTCGTCGTCGGCGAGCCGTTCTCGCAGTGGGTCGTGGAGGACTCGTTCGCCGGCGACCGACCGGCCTGGGAGCTCGCCGGCGCCACGCTCACGTCCGACGTCGCGCCGTACGAGCGCGCCAAGCTGCGGGTGCTCAACGCGTCGCACTCCACGCTCGCCTACCTCGGGGCGCTGCGGGGCTACGAGACGATCGCCCAGGCCGTCGCCGACCCGACGCTCGAGGCGGTCGTCCGTTCTCTCGTCGACGAGGACGTCCTGCCGACGCTCCAGGCACCCGACGGGCTCGACCTGGCGCAGTACCGCGAGGACGTGCTCACACGGTTCGCCAACCCGAACACCGGCCACACGACGGTGCAGGTCGCGATGGACGGTTCGGCAAAGCTGCCGCAGCGGCTCCTGGGCACGGTGCGCGACCGGCTCGCCGCGGGTGCGGTCCCGACGGCCGCTGCGGCGACGCTTGCCGCCTGGATGTCGTACGTGCACGCGACGACGCAGACAGGCCTCGAGGTCGCGGGCCGGCGTGTCACGCTCGACGACCCGCTGGCGGGCGTGCTCGCGTCGGCTGCGGCTGGACCGCTCGACGGGCTGCCCGGACGGTTGCTGGCCGTGCGGCAGGTCTTCGGCGACGACCTCGCCGAGTCCGAGGTGCTCCGCCGGGAGGTGCAGGCGCACCTGCGCACGCTCTCCGTCGTCTGACACCGAGGAGCGGGTCCGCAACGCGAGGCGCCGGGTCGGCACGCTCGCTCTCGTCCGACATCAGGACCGGGTCGACGACGCAGAGCGGCGGTCGGGACGATCGCCGTCGTCTGACACCGGGCGCCGGGTCGACGACGCGAGGCGGCAGGTCAGCACGCTCGCCGTCGTCTGACACCCGGGGGTCGGGTCGACGACGCGAGGCGGCAGGTCAGCGTCAGCGCGCTCGCCGTCGTCTGACACCGGGGGCCGGGTCGACGACGCGAGGCGGCAGGTCAGCGTCAGCGCGCTCGCCGTCGTCTGACACCGGGGGCCGGGTCGACGACGCGAGGCGGCAGGTCAGCACGCTCGCCGTCGTCTGGCACCGGGGGCCGGGTCGACGACGCGAGGCGGCGGGTCGGCCCGCTCGCTCTCGTCCGACATCAGCGACCGGGTCGGCGATGCGAAGTGGCGGGTCGGCATGCTCGCCGTCGCCCGTCCCAGGAGCAGATCCTCACCTGGGGCGCAGGGGTGGGAGCGCCCGCGTCGTCTGCGGGGCAGACAGGTCGGCGCCCGAACCGGCCGGCTCACACCCGGCCGTCCGCCCCGCGAGCTCCACCGCCGGAGTACCGGGCCCGGGTCGCTCGACGTCAGCCTCGCCATCGGCCTCGCCGGGCGGCGGGCGGGTCGGGTACTCCGGCGTCCGGTCGGCACTTGACTCCGCCAGGTCCTGCGCTACGCTGGAAAGCGCATTCCCCTCCGACCGACAACGCGGTCCTGAACCTCGGAGCGACCATGACGTCCCGCACCCTGCGCATCGCCATGAACGGCATCACCGGCCGCATGGGCTACCGGCAGCACCTCGTCCGCTCGATCCTGCCGATCCGCGACCAGGGCGGCGTGACGCTCGAGGACGGGACGCGCCTGCAGGTCGAGCCGATCCTCGTCGGCCGGAACGCCGACAAGGTCAAGGAGCTCGCGGCGCTGCACGGTGTCGAGCACTGGACGACCGATGCCGACGCCGTGATCGACGACCCGACGGTGGACGTCTACTTCGACGCACAGGTCACGTCGCGTCGCTACGCGGCTCTGACGGCCGCGATGAAGGCCGGCAAGCACATCTTCACCGAGAAGCCGACGGCGGAGACCCTCGAGGAGGCCATCGACCTCGCGCGGCTGCGCGAGTCGACGGGCGTCACCGCGGGCGTCGTGCACGACAAGCTCTACCTGCCGGGCCTGGTGAAGCTGCGCCGACTCGTGGACGAGGGCTTCTTCGGCCGGATCCTGTCGCTGCGCGGCGAGTTCGGCTACTGGGTCTTCGAGGGCGACGTGCAGGAGGCGCAGCGGCCGAGCTGGAACTACCGCAAGGAGGACGGCGGCGGCATCGTCGTCGACATGTTCTGCCACTGGAACTACGTGCTCGAGGGGATCCTCGGGCAGGTCCGGACGGTGAACGCGCAGGCCGTCACGCACATCCCGACACGCTGGGACGAGCAGGGCCGCGAGTACGCGGCGACCGCCGACGACGCGGCGTACGGGATCTTCGAGATCGAGACGCCGGCCGGCGACCCGGTGATCGCGCAGATCAACTCGTCGTGGGCGGTCCGCGTGTTCCGTGACGAGCTGGTCGAGTTCCAGGTCGACGGCACGCACGGCTCGGCCGTCGCGGGGCTGCGCAACTGCGTCGCGCAGCAGCGCGCGCACACGCCCAAGCCGGTGTGGAACCCCGACCTGCCGGTGACCGAGCCGTTCCGCGACCAGTGGCTCGAGGTCCCGGCGAACGCGGACCTCGACAACGGGTTCAAGCTGCAGTGGGAGGAGTTCCTCCGCGACGTGGCGGCGGGCCGGACCCACCGGTTCGACCTGCTGTCGGCGGCACGTGGCGTCCAGCTCGCGGAGCTCGGGCTCCGGTCGTCGGCGGAGGGGCGCCGGCTCCCGGTCCCCGAGATCTCGCTGTGACGACCGGGCTCGCGGCGGAGGGCGCGGCCGTGGCCGCGGGGGCGCAGGACGTCCGCGCCGACGCCGTGCCCGGTGACCTCTCGCGCCTGTCGCTGAACACCGCCACGACGAAGCACTGGACGCTGCGCGAGGCCGTCGACGGCGCCGTGCGCGCGGGCCTGTCGTCGATCGGGCCGTGGCGTGACCGCGTGCAGGAGGTCGGCGCCGTCGAGGCGGCGCGGATCATCGAGGACGCCGGCCTGCGCGTGTCGTCGCTGTGCCGCGGGGGCTTCCTCACGACGGACGACGACGCGGCCGCGCAGGCGGCGCTCGACGACAACCGCCGGGCGATCGTCGAGGCGGCGACGCTCGGCACGCGCGAGCTCGTCATGGTCGTCGGCGGGCTGCCGGCGGCGAGCGGGCCGGGCGCACCGGCGCTGCCCTACCCCGCCGGAGGCGACGCCGACCCCGCCCGTGACCTCGTCGCCGCCCGCCAGCGCGTCGCCGACCGGATCGGCGAGCTCGCACCGTTCGCCGCGGGCCACGGCGTGCGGCTCGTGCTCGAGCCGCTGCACCCGATCTTCGCGGCGGACCGCGCGGTCGTCTCGACGCTGGGCCAGGCGCTCGACATCGCGGAGCCGTTCCCGGCCGAGGTCGTGGGCGTCGTCGTCGACACGTACCACGTGTGGTGGGACCCGGACCTGGAGCGCCAGATCGCCCGGGCGGGCGCGGCGGGCAGGATCGCGGGCTACCAGGTGTGCGACTGGATCCTCCCGCTCGCGTCCGACCCGCTGCTCTCGCGCGGGCACGTCGGCGACGGGTACGTGGACTTCGCCACGATCACCCGCTGGGTCCGCGACGCGGGCTACACCGGGGACGTCGAGGTGGAGATCTTCAACGAGTCCGTGTGGTCCGCGCCGGGCGACCAGACGCTCGCCACCATGGCCGAGCGGTACGTCCGGCACGTGCTGCCGCACCTGTGACGCGGTCCGCTCGGACGGTCCAGCAGGCCGCCCGAGCGGACCTTCGTCGCAGGATGCGGGGTCGCGTCACCTGCCGATCCGGGTGACGTGACGACGACGGCGGTGCGCCAGGGGAGGGGTCCCTCCGGCGCACCGCCGTCGTCGCGTCCGGCAGCGCTCGTCAGACGGCGGTCGCGTGGCGGACTCATGGCGCGACACGCCACCGTCCGGCACGGCCGGCGAGCGGAGTGCGGCCCGACGGCCGTCCGGCGATCGGGACCACGCGGCCACACGTCCGGCGATCAGGACCACGCGGCCACACGTCCGGCGATCAGGACCACGCGGCCGCACGCCGAACGTCTGGGGCGCCGACGTCGGCGTCAGGCCCGGGATGCGCCGCCCGCGTACCCCAGCAGCCCGCGCAGGACGTCCGCGAACCGCTCCCCCACGAGCCGCTGCGCGGCGGCGTCAGGGTGGAGCAGGTCGGCCATCGGCAGCGCGTCCCAGTCGGCGTCCCCGTACAGGTCGAGGCCGTCGACGAGGTGCAGCGCCGCGTCGCCGGCGGCCCGCCGTGACGCGACGACCTCCGCGAGCGCGGCGCGGATCACGCGCAGCGTCAGGCGTCCGTCCGCGACCTCCCCGGGCCGCCCGCGCGTCGCGAAGACGGGAGCACCCGGAGGCGACGCGGGGTCGATGAACGTCGGGCCCGGGGTGTCCTCGACGAGCGGGCAGAGCAGCGGCGAGACGACGACGAGCGGCGTCGTCGGGTGCCCGTCGCGGATCGTGTCGAGGAAGCCGTGCACGGCCGGCACGATGGCCCGGAGCCGCATCGCGTCGTGGTTGACGACGTTGATGCCGAGCTTGACGGAGATGACGTCCGCGGGCGCGTCGCGCAGCGTGCGGGCGACGAACGGGTCGAGCACCGCGTTGCCGGACATGCCGAGGTTGACGAGGTCGAGGCCGGTCGCGCGCGCGGCGACCACGGGCCACGTGCCCGTCGGCCGGTCGGCGGCGGCGCCGTGGCTGATGGACGAGCCGTGGTGCACCCAGCGCCGGCCTCGCGCGCGGGACGGCGCGAGCACAGGCGCGTCGGCGTGCAGGGCGACGAGACGCACGACCTCGCCGTACGGCAGCCACACCTCGACGTCGCGCACGACGCCCGACGCCCCGTGGGGCCCGGCGTCCGCGAGCACGGCCGTCCCGGCACGCGCACGCGCACCCGCACCTGCGCCCGCGCCCGCCTCGAGGGCGGTCGCGACGAGGGCGAGGTCGACCGACGCCGTCGGGCCGGGACGCTCGACGGTCGTGCCCTGGTGCGGCTCGAGCTCGACGACACCGCCCCCGGCGGCGACCCCACCACCGTCCGGCTGGGAGACGAGCACCCCGTCGACGACCACGTCGAACGGCTGGGGCGCACCGGGCGGCTGCGGGCCGACGGCGACGCGGAGCACGTCGACGTCGAGGCGCAGCCGGGTGGCGGCGGTGCGCAGGCGGAGCCGGACGCCCGCGGGCTGCTCGTCGCACAGCGCGACGAACCGGTCGGGGAACTGCGCGCGCGTCCACGCGGGCAGCCGGTGCGGCAGCAGGCCGCGTTCGGTGGTCTCGAGCCAGGCGGCGCCGCGGATCTCGACGCGCTCGTCGGGCAGCGGCACCACGACGCGCAGCGGGGCGACCGTCGCCGTCGACATCAGTAGACGTTCCCGTGCGCGCGAAACTCGCGCCACACGTTCTCGAAGAAGTCGTCGTCCTCGGGGATGGGCCGCCGCGGTCGCCAGCGGAAGACCGGCAGGCCCGCGGGGTCGTCGGACTTCCGCTCGACCACGGGCGACCAGTCCACGCCCGGCGTCTCGGACGCGGGCGGCACCCAGCCGGTCTCCTGGACGACGTCGTCGAGGGCGCCCCCGTCGAGGCGGAACCGGAACACGTCGGGCAGGTCGAGCTCGGCGTCGGCGGTCGGGCCGTACCCGACGTGCGGCAGCGTGCCCTCGGGGTCGCTGTAGAGGACGGAGCCGCGGGACCGCCCGCCGTGGGCGACGTAGTCGGCCATCGCGGAGAGGTAGACGTAGGCGCTCGTCAGGATGTCGCGGACCAGGAACGTGCGGTTCACCGAGCGTCGCGACGTGGCGTCCGCCGTGACCAGGTCGGAGTACGCCGCCAGCCACTCGTGCACCTGCACCAGCGCCTCGTGGATCGACGCGGCCGACCGCACCGGCCCGGCCTTGGCGCTCATCAGCACCTGGACGTCGCGCAGCAGGTCGCCGGTGTTGTCGGGCACGCCCGCCGCGGCCCGCGCCGAGGCCCGCGCGACGAGGTCGAGCGCGCCGTCGAGCACCGGCCCCGCCGCCGCGGCGAAGTCCGCGACCTCCACGGGGTCGACCGACCGGCGTGCCGCGATGAACTGCGCCGCGCGGGTCGCGCCGACCTGGCCGCTGTTGAGCGCCGCGCCGCCGGGCCGGTAGACGCCGTGCGCCCCGCCCGCCTCGCCGACGGGGAAGAAGCCGGTGACGTTGGACTGCCACCACGCGTCGACGACGAGCCCGCCGTTGTTGTGCTGCGCGCAGACGTCGACCTCGAGCAGGTCGGTCTCGAGGTCCACGTACGGGTTCTTCTGCAGGTAGAACTGGTAGGCGGGCTCGTTCATGCGGCGCAGGCGCTCGACGGGCGTGCCGAACAGGACGCCGGCGCGGTCGAGGTACTCGTACGCCTCGGGCGAGAGCGCGCTCGGGTCGAACACGTCCTGGACGGGGTTGCGGCGGAAGTCGAGGAACACGCGCCGCCCGCGCAGGACGGTCTCGCGGTAGACGAGCAGGTCGATCAGCGACGACCCGTCGAGCGCCTTCCGGATGTCGAAGGGCCACTGATAGCCCTTGAGGAAGACGAGCGACATGAGCCGGCCGTAGTCGCCGATCGCCTCCGTGAGGAACTCGCGCTCGTCGCCACCGTCGGCGTCGGTCGACACGAACCGCGGGACGACCTGCATGTACGTGCCGGAGACGTTCCACCGCGGGTGCGTCGACGCGAGCCCGAACTGCCACTCGGTGAGGTTCTTGCCGTGCACGCCCGCGCGGTACGCGGCCCCCGACGCACCCCACTGGCCGTTCGGGAAGACGCGGGTCGCGTACATGCCGGCAGGTCCGCCGGTCGCGTAGACGATGTTGGTGCAGCGGAACAGCAGGAACGGCGACCGCGCGCCGTCGTGCGGGACGTCGGTGCGCAGGACGAGCAGGCCGACGACCTCGGTCTCGCGCTCGACGGCCGTGGGGGCGCCGTCCACGGGGACACCGCCGGCGGGCCCCGCGTCGCCCGACGCCGGACCCGGCGCACCGACCGCCGCCGACGGCGCACCCACCGGGCGCACCACGACGTCCACCACGCGGCACTCGTCGAAGATCCGCGTGCCGTTGCGGTGCACCTTCTTCTCGAGCTGCTCGACCATCGACCGGCTCGTGTAGGGCCCGACGGACGTGGCCCGGCGGCGAGGGTCGTGGTCGGTCTTGTAGCCGATGAACTCCCCGAACCGGTTCTGCGGGAACGGCACGCCCAGGTCGCACAGCCGCAGGAACCCGCGCGCGGACAGCGCGGCCTCGGCGAGCGCGTTGTCGCCGTCCATCGCCCCGCCCGAGTACAGGGTCTCCGCCATCTCCCGCACGGAGTCGCCGTCGCCGCCGGACAGCGTGAGCTTGTAGTAGGTCTGCTTGTCGGAGCCGGCGTTGCGGGACGCGCCCGCGTTGACCTTGTCGGCGACCATGACGACGTCGTCGTGGCCGAGCTCCCACAGCCGGTCGGCGGCGCTGAACCCGGCGGAGCCGGTGCCGACGACGACGGTCCGCGCGGTGACGACGGGCACGTCGTGGCCGCCGATGCGCACGGTCTCGGGCTCGTGGCGGGTGGTGTCGCTCATCGCTGCGTCCTCGTCGTCGGGGTGCTCGTGGTGCTGGTCGTGCTCGTCGTGCTGGTCGTGCTCGTCCTGCTGGTCGCGCTCGCCGTGCTGGTCGTGCTCGCCGTGCTGCTCGCGCTCGCCGTGCTGCTCGCGCTCGCCGTGCTGGTCGCGCTCGCCGTGCTGGTCGCGCTCGCCGTGCGGTGCGCGCCGGGTGTCCGGGCCGTCCCGGGCGGCGGCGTCACCGGGACCGGTCAGAGGACCGGGATGTGCATGCCGCCGTCGACGTGGAAGACCTCACCGGTCGAGTACGGCGTCTGGCCGGACGCGAGGACCGCGACGGCGCCGGCGACGTCGGCGGGACGCCCCCAGCGGGCGATCGGGGCGAGCCCGCCCTCGAACAGCGCGTCGTACTTCGACGAGACGCCCGCGGTCATGTCGGTCGCGATGACGCCGGGCCGCACCTCGTAGACGACGATCCCCTCGGGTGCGAGGCGCGCCGCGTAGAGCTGCGTGGCCATCGCGACGCCCGCCTTGGAGACGCAGTAGTCGCCGCGGTTGGTCGAGACGGTCGTCGCGGACACGGACGACACGTTGACGACCGTCGCGACGGGGCCGGCGGGCGGCTCGGGGAGCGCGTCGAGCGGGCCGCGGAGCTCGATGACGCGGTTCGCGAACGTCTGCGTGAGGAAGTACGGGCCGCGCAGGTTGATGCCGAGGACGCGGTCGAACGACTCGGCGCCGGCCTCGAGGAGGTCGGCACGGACGGTCGGGGCGACGCCCGCGTTGTTGACGAGCAGGTCGAGCCGGCCCCACGCGTCGACGGCGTCGTCGACGTAGCGCCGGTGGTCGTCGAGGTCGGCGACGGACCCGCGGACGTAGCGCACGCGGTCGTCGGCGCCGGCGGTCTCGCGGAGCTCGGCGAGGACGTCGGTCGGCTCCTCGCGCGTCGCGAGGATGGACACGGCGTACCCGTCGGCGAGCAGCCGCCGCGTGATCCCGAGGCCGATGCCCCTGTTCCCCCCGGTCACCAGTGCGACTGCCGGCATCGTTGCCTTCTCCTGTCGAGTCGGTGCTCACCCCGGGCGGGCACCGCTGCCGGAGCGGCGGTGCGGACCTGCGCGGGGCCGTGCGGGCGGACCCGTCGTCGGGTGCCGCCGACGTCGATCGTGACACGGCGGACCCCGTCGAGGCAAGCGCTTTCCGGCTGCCGGACGGCCGTGACAGGATGGACGACGTGCACCTCACGAGCGACCGGACCTGATGGGCGCCGTCCTCACCGCGCTCGGCACGCTCACCGCCGTCGTCGTCGCCGGCTGGGTGCTCGGCCGGCTCCGCATCCTCGGCCCGCACGCGTCCGCGGTGCTCGCACGCCTCGTCTTCACCGTCGCGACCCCCGCCCTGCTGCTCGTGAGCATCGGGCGCACCGACCTGCACGTCCTCGCGTCCCGCGCCGCGCTCGCCACCTGGACCAGCACGGCCGCCGTCGCGGTCGTCGCCGCGCTCGTCCTGCGGTTCGCGCTGCGCCGCGACGCCGGCGACGTCACCATCGGGACGCTCGCGTCGTCGTACGTCAACGCCGGGAACCTCGGCCTCGCGCTCGCCGTCTTCCTGCTCGGCGACCCCGTCGCCGCCGTCCCGACGCTGCTCTTCCAGCTCCTCGTGCTCGCGCCGATCGCGTTCACCGTCCTCGACGCCCACCGCGACGGCACCGGTGCGACCTCACCGCAGCCCGCGGCGTCCTCCGGGTCCGCCACGCGCCCCGCCGACGACACCCCGCGCGACCTCGCACCCGACGACGGGACGGCCCCCTCCCCGGCGACGGGACCGCGTCGTGCGGCCGCCGCGCTCCGCGCGACCCTGCGGCGCACGCTGACCAACCCGATCATCGTCGGCACCCTGACGGGCCTCGTCCTGGCCGCGCTCCCGTGGGAGCTGCCCGACGTCGTCTACGGGCCCTTCGAGCTCGTCGGCGCGACCGCCGCGCCGCTCGCGCTGCTCACGTTCGGCATGTCTCTCGCTGTCCCGGCCGCCGACCGCGAGCGCGCGCCACGCGCCGACCTCACGCTCGCCGTCGTCCTCCGGTCCGTCGTGCACCCCGTCCTGGCGGCGCTCGTCGCGACCGCGTTCGGGCTGCACGGGGAGGCACGGCTCGCCGTCGTCGCGATGGCCGCGCTGCCGACCGCGCAGAACGTGCTCGTCTACGCGATCCAGTACGGCCGCGGCCAGGCGCTCGCGCGCGACGCGGGGCTGGTGACGACGCTGCTCGCGCTGCCCGTCCTGCTCGTCGTCACCGCACTCCTGTAGGACGCCCCTCAGAGGCCGGTCCGCGGGTCAGGGGTGCGCGGCGTGAACCGCCCCGGTGACCGACGGCGTCGGCGAGGGCTGCCTCAGGCCGGGAGGCTCGCGTCGGCTGCGGCGACGTCGGCGGAGTGGTCGACGAAGCCGCGGATCTCGACGCCCTCGGACAGCGTCTCGGCGAGCAGCGCCGCGAGGTCGCGCACGTCGTCGGTGTCGACGAGGTAGTACCCGCCGACCTGCTCGACGAGCTCGGTGTACGGGCCATCGCTCACGGTGCCCGTGCCGTCGACGCTGCGCCGCACGACGAGCGCGCTGCCCGGGTGCGTGAGCTCCTCGCCGCCGACGATGACGTGCCCGCGCGCCGGGGCCAGCCGGGCGAGCGCCGCGTGCCGGGCGCTGTTGCGCTCGACGTCGTCGTCGGTCCACGCGTCCCACGTCGCCTGGTCACCACGGAGCATCACGAGGTAGCGGGCCATGTCAGTCCTCCTCACCGGGGCACCCACTGTGCCCACGCACCCCCATGACGCGCGACCCCCACGCCGCTCGACACGATCGCACGGAGCAGCGGACGCGAGTCACGCCCCGCTCGTCAGACGAAGGCGCGCGCCTCGGCCGCCGACCACTGGGCGGCACCGGGCATGCCGGGGCCACCGGGCTCGTACCGGCGCAGGTCCAGGCCGCGGGCGCCGACGGCGCGCAGGTCGGCGAGCGAACCGGGCAGGACCCCGGCGGCGCGGGCCTGGACGAGCACGTTGCCGAGCGCGGCACCCTCGACGGGACCGGCGACGACGGGCAGGCCGGTCGCGTCGGCGGTGAGGCGGCACAGCAGCTCGTTGCGGACGCCCCCGCCGACGACGTGCACGACCTGCACGTCGCGACCGGACAGCTCGACGGCCTGCCGCACGGCGCGCCGGTACGCGAGCGCGAGCGAGTCGAGGACGCAGCGGACGACCTCGCCCTGCGTCTGCGGCGGGGTCTGGCCGGTCCGGGCCGCGGCGGCCGCGAGGCGCGCGGGCATGTCACCGGGCGGCAGGAAGTCGGGGGCGTCGATGTCGACGACCGTCGTGAGCGGCGGGACCTGCGCGGCGGCGGCGAGCAGGTCGGGCAGGTCGGCGGGCAGTCCCGCCTCGTTCCAGACGCGCAGCGCCTCCTGCAGGACCCAGAGCCCCATGACGTTCTTGAGGTAGCGGACGGTGCCGTCGACGCCGGCCTCGTTGGTGAAGTTGGCGGCGCGCGACGCCTCGGTGAGCACGGGCGCGTCGAGCTCGAGCCCGACGAGCGACCACGTGCCGCACGAGACGTACGCGAAGTCGGGTCGGGTCGCGGGCACGGCGACGACGGCCGACGCGGTGTCGTGCGAGCCGACGGTCCACACGGGCAGCGGCGCGTGGTGGCCGACGTCGGCGCGGACGTCGTCGCGGACGTGGCCGAGCAGGACACCCGGGTCGCGCAGCGGCGGCAGCAGGCGCGTGTCGATGCCGAGCCGGTCGGCGACGTCGAGCGCCCAGGTGCGGGTCGTCGCGTCGAGCAGCCCGGTCGTCGACGCGTTGGTGACCTCGGCGACCGGGACGCCCGTGAGCCAGGCGCCGAGCAGGTCCGGCACGAGCAGCGCCTGCCGGGCGGCCGCGAGCGCGGCGGTGCCCTGCGCGGCGACGAGCTGGAAGACGGTGTTGAACGGCTGCACCTGCAGGCCCGTGCGTGCGTAGAGCTCGGCGGCGGGGACGGTCGCGAAGACCTTGGCGGGGACACCGTCGGTGCGCGCGTCGCGGTAGTGCACGGGGTTGCCGAGCAGCCGCCCGTCGGCGTCGATCAGGCCGTGGTCGACGGCCCACGAGTCGATGCCGACGCCCGACAGCGTGCCGACCTCGCGCGTCGCCGCGCGCAGCCCGTCGAGCACCCCGCGGTAGAGGTGCAGCACGTCCCAGAAGAGCGTCGCCTCCCGGGTCGTCGCGCCCGGTCCGTCGGTGTCCGCGCCCCCGGTCGACGAGCCGGGTGCGCCGCCCGCCACCGCGGGGACCCGGATGGGACCGTTGGGGAACCGGTTGACCTCGTGCAGCGCGGCTCGCGGTCCGTCGACCCCGTCGACGACCCGTCCGACGATGACCCGCCCGGACGACGCCCCGAGGTCGACGGCCGCGAACGCGCTCATCGCAGGAAGGCTGCGGCGACGCCGGAGTCGACGGGGACGTGCAGGCCCGTCGTCTGGACGAGGTCGGGCCCGGTGAGCGCGAACACCGCGGCGGCGACGTGCTCGGGCAGGACCTCCCGCTTGAGCAGCGTGCGCTGCGCGTAGTAGGCGCCCAGCTCGGACTCCGGCACGCCGTAGACGGCGGCCCGCTGCGCACCCCACCCGCCGGCGAAGATGCCGGACCCGCGGACGACGCCGTCGGGGTTGACGCCGTTGACGCGGATGCCGTGCTCGCCGAGCTCGGCGGCGAGCAGCCGGACCTGGTGGGCCTGGTCGGCCTTGGTCGCCGAGTAGGCGATGTTGTTCGGGCCGGCGAACAGCGAGTTCTTCGACGCGATGTAGACGATGTCACCGCCGAGGCCCTGCGCGATCATGGCGCGCGCCGCCTCGCGGGCGACGAGGAACGAGCCGCGGGCCATGACGTCGTGCTGCAGGTCCCAGTCGCGGACGGTGGTCTCCAGCAGCGGCTTCGAGATCGACAGCCCGGCGTTGTTGACGACGAGGTCGACGCCGCCGAACGCCAGCACGGTCTCGCGGACGAGCGCGGCGACGGCCTCCTCGGACGTCACGTCGGCCTCGACGGCGACGGCGCGGTCCGGGCCGCCGAGCGCGTCCGCGACCTCCTGCGCGCCGGCGAGGTGGATGTCCGCGATCACGACGCACGCGCCCTCGGCCGCGAGCCGCTCGGCGATGGCCCGCCCGATGCCCGACCCGGCACCCGTCACGAGCGCGACCCGCGTCGCGAGCGGCTTGGGCGCCGGCATGCGCTGGAGCTTGGCCTCCTCGAGCGCCCAGTACTCGATGCGGAACTTCTCGGACTCGTCGATCGGCTGGTACGTCGAGATCGCCTCGGCGCCGCGCATGACGTTGATCGCGTTGACGTAGAACTCGCCCGCGACGCGCGCCGTCTGCTTGTCCTTGCCGAACGAGAACATCCCGACGCCGGGGACCAGCACGATCGCGGGGTCGGCGCCGCGGATCGCCGGGCTGTCCGGCGTGGCGTGGCGGTCGTAGTACGCCTGGTAGTCGCGCCGGTACTCGTCGTGCAGCTCGCGCAGGCGGGCGATCACGTCCTCGACGGGGGCGGTCGCCGGCAGGTCGACCACGAGCGGCGACACCTTGGTCCGCAGGAAGTGGTCGGGGCACGACGTCCCGAGCGCGGCCAGCGGCGCGAGCTTCTCCCGCGACAGGAAGTCGAGCACGACGTCGGAGTCGGTGAAGTGGCCGACCTGCG
Source organism: Cellulomonas sp. H30R-01 (assembly GCF_010119915.1). Classification (NCBI taxonomy): domain Bacteria; kingdom Bacillati; phylum Actinomycetota; class Actinomycetes; order Micrococcales; family Cellulomonadaceae; genus Cellulomonas; species Cellulomonas sp. H30R-01. The sequence continues at coordinate 3,073,289 of NZ_CP048210.1, forward strand.
GGCGGTCGGCGGACGCGAGGCCGCGGATCACGGGCGCGAGGGCGGCGGCCCGCGCACGGCGCTCGTCGACCGGCAGCGCCTCGAAGCCCGGCACGACCGCGCCGAACGGGTGCCCGCCCTCGGCGGCCACCGCGCGCGTGCGCTCCTCGATGTACGCCTCGGCGGAGCGGATGATCTCGAGCGACCGCTGCTCGGCCTCGGCCGAGGTGTCGCCCCACGCGGTGATGCCGTGCCCGCCGAGCACGCAGCCGATGGCCTGCGGGTTCTTCTCCTTGATCTCGGCGATGTCGAGGCCGAGCTGGAACCCGGGCCGACGCCACGGCACCCACACGACGGAGTCGCCGAAGATCTCGTGCGTGAGCTCCTCGCCGTCGGCGGCGGTGGCGATCGCGATGCCCGCGTCGGGGTGCAGGTGGTCGACGTGCGTCGCGTCGACGAGCCCGTGCATCGCGGTGTCGATCGACGGTGCGGCGCCGCCCTTGCCGTGCAGGCAGTAGTCGAACGCGGCGACCATCTCGTCCTCGCGGTCGACGCCCGGGTACACGTCGACGAGGGCGCGCAGCCGGTCGAGCCGCAGCACGGCGAGGTGCTGAGCGGTCAGCGTGCCGAGGTCACCGCCCGAGCCCTTGACCCAGAGCAGCTCGACGTCCTGGCCGGTGACGGGGTCGGTCGCGACCCCCTTGGCGGACGTGTTGCCGCCCGCGTAGTTGGTGACGCGCGGGTCGGAGCCCAGGCGGTTGGAGCGGGCGATCAGGTCGGCCGCGGCCGTCGTCTCGGTCATCGGTCAGGCTCCCCATCCGGCCTGCGTGCCACCGACACGCTCGGCGACGATCGTCTCGGCGTACCCCGACCGCGCGTAGGCGGCCAGGGGCTCAGGGTCGAGTCCCTGCTCGGCGCGCAGCTCGGCGAGCAGCGGCCGCACGTCGGTGTTGTACGCGTCCATGAGGACGCCGTTGGCCACGAGCACGTCGCCGGCCGTCTGTGCGGCGAGCAGCGCGGACCGGTCGACGAGCAGCGCCTTGGCCGTCGCCTCCTGCACGTTCATGACGGACCGGATCTGGCCCGGGATCTTCGGCTCGATGTTGTGGCACTGGTCGAGCATGAAGTTGACGCCGCTGTCGGGCGCGAGCGCCCCGGCCTGCACGATCTCGTGCATGATCCGGAACAGCTGGAACGGGTCCGCGGCGCCGACCATGAGGTCGTCGTCGGCGTAGAACCGGCTGTTGAAGTCGAACGCCCCGAGCCGACCCGCGCGCAGCAGCTGCGCGACGATGAACTCGATGTTGGTGCCCGGCGCGTGGTGCCCGGTGTCGAGCACGACCATCGCCCGGTCGCCGAGCGCGAGGCAGTGCAGCAGCGACGTGCCCCAGTCGGGGATGTCCATCGAGTAGAACGCGGGCTCGAAGAACTTGTACTCGAGGATCAGCCGGTGCTGCGGGTCGAGCGCCGCGTAGATCTCCTGCAGGCCCTCGGCGAGACGGTCCTGCCGCGCGCGGATCGAGTCCTGGCCCGGGTAGTTGAGGCCGTCGGGCAGCCAGAGCTTGAGGTCCTGCGACCCCGTCGCGCGCATGACGTCGATGCACTGCAGGTGGTGCCGCACCGCCTTGGCGCGCACGGCCGCGTCCGGGTGCGTCAGCGAGCCGAGCATGTAGTCGTCGTCCTGGAACAGGTTCGAGTTGATCGCGCCGATCGTCACGCCGAGGTCCTTGGCGTGCCGCGCGAGCGCGTCGTAGTCGTCGACGAGGTCCCACGGGATGTGCAGGCTGACGCGCGGCGCGACGCCCGTGTACCGGTGCACCTGGGCGGCGTCGGCGATCTTCTCGAACGGGTCGCGCGGGACGCCCTGCTGGGCGAACACCTTGAACCGCGTGCCGGAGTTGCCGAACGCCCACGAGGGCAGCTCGATCGTCTGCTGGGCGAGGGCGCCGCGCGCGGCGGCGAGGGCCTCGGGGGTGGGGCTCATGCGAGGTCCTCCAGTCGGGCGGGGTCGGTCGTGGTGGGGCGGGGCGCGGCGTCGTCGGCGGCGCGGTCCGGGTCGGCGTGCGGCGAGCGCGCGGTCGACGGCGTCGTCGGGAGCCCGGCGGCGCGCAGCTGGTCCTCGAGGTGGAAGACCTCGTCGAGCACCTGGAACCCCTCGTCGGGGTTGCCGTCGTCGACGAAGAACGCGGCCATCTCGGCCTGCCAGCGCGGGTTGACGGCGGTGCGCGTCATCGCCTCCTGCGCGGCGGCGTAGTCGTCGGTCTCGAGGTGCCCGACGAGGAGCCCGTCGGGCGCCAGGTACAGGGAGTAGTCGCGCCACCCGGTGTCGCGGAGCGCCTCGAGCATCTCCGGCCACACGGCGGCGTGCCGTGCGCGGTACTCGTCGAGGCGGTCCGGGCGGACCCGGGAGACGAAGCAGACTCGCGTCACGGCCTGCCTCCGATCGTCGCGTCGTTGAAACGATTCATCGCGTAGCACTCTAGGAACGGGCCGTCCCGGGCGTCAACCCTTCCGGGCACATCGGTTCGGGAAGCCCTTTCCCGACGCAGCGTACTGCGCTCGCCCCGACCTGCGGCGCGCCGGGAGACCGCCGACCGGTCGTGCCGACGGTCGGCCCGTGGCCGCCGATACCATCGGGGCGCGAGGACGCAGAGCGGAGGACCACGGATGGCCACCACGACCCGGGGGCGAGCGGAACGCCGCCCGTCGATCACCGACGTCGCCAAGCGCGCGGGCGTGAGCGTCGGCACCGTGTCGAACGTCCTCAACCGTCCCGACCAGGTCACCCCGGCCACGCGCGACCGCGTGCAGGCCGCGATCGACGAGCTGCAGTTCGTCCGCAACGCGTCCGCGCGTCAGCTGCGGGCCGGGACGATCCAGACCGTCGGCGCGATCGTCCTCGACATCGCCAACCCGTTCTTCACCGAGGTCGCGCGCGGCGTCGAGGACCGGCTCGCGGCCGAGGACTACACGCTCATGCTGTCGTCGTCGGACGAGGACCCCGAGCGCGAGTCGCGCTACCTGCGGCTGTTCGAGGAGCACGGCGTGCAGGGCGTCATGGTGACGCCGTCGGCCGGGTCGATCGACGCGCTGCTCGCGGCGCGCGACCGCGGCGTCGACGTCGTCCTGCTCGACGCGACGTCGCCGTTCGACGACATCTCGTCGGTCGCGGTCGACGACGTCCGCGGCGCGGCCCTCGCGATCGAGCACCTCGTCGCGCTCGGGCACCGGCGCATCGCGTTCGTCAACGGCCCGCTGAGCATCCGCCAGTGCGCCGATCGCCGCGCGGGCGTGCTGCAGGCGCTGCACGCGGCCGGGCTGGACCCCGAACGGGCGCTGGTCGAGGTCACCATCGGGTCGCTCAACGCGGACGGCGGCGAGGAGGGCGTCGCGCGGGTGCTCGACCAGTCCGACCGGCCGACCGCGGTCTTCTGCGTCAACGACCTCGCGGCGCTCGGCGTGCTGCGCGGCCTGCGGGCGCGCGACGTCGCCGTGCCGGCGGAGATGGCCGTCGTCGGGTACGACGACGTGACGTTCGCGTCGATGCTCACCGTGCCGCTGACGTCGGTCCGGCAGCCGACGCACCAGCTCGGCTGGACCGCCGCCGACCTGCTGCTGCGCCAGCGCACCGAGGGCGAGCGGTTCCAGCACCAGCGCGTGCAGTTCCAGCCGGAGCTGGTCGTGCGGGGCTCGTCCGACCCGAACGCCTGACCGCCTCCCCTGGACAGGAGGCAAGCGCTTCCCCGTACAGTGAGACGATTCAATCCGTCGCAAAGGAGCGCACGTGACCGACTCGACCTCCGCGCCCGACGCCGTCCTGCGCGTCGCGATCGTCGGCACCGGCGCCATCGCGCACGCCCACCAGCAGGTCCTCGACGCCGACCCGGGCGCGGCCGTCGTCGCCGTCGCGGACCCGAACCCCGAGGTCCGGGACGTCTTCGCGGACCGGTACGGGATCGCCGGCCGGTACGGCTCGCTCGACGAGCTGCTCGCCGCCGAGGCCGTCGACGTCGTCCACCTGTGCACCCCGCCCGGCCTGCACCGCGACCAGGCGGTCACCGCGCTGCGCGCCGGTGCGCACGTCGTCTGCGAGAAGCCGCCCGTCCTGTCGCTCGCCGACCTCGACGCCGTCCTCGACGTCGCGCGCGCGGCCGGGCGCGAGTACGCGGTCGTGTTCCAGCAGCGCACCGGCACCGCCGTCGGGCACGTGCAGCGGCTGCTCGCCGACGGAGCGCTCGGCCGGCCGCTCGTCGGCGTCTGCCACACGCTCTGGTACCGCCGGCAGGAGGACTACTACGCCGTGCCGTGGCGCGGCAGGTGGGCGACCGAGGGCGGCGGGCCGCTGCTCGGGCTCGGCATCCACCAGCTCGACCTGCTCGCGTTCCTGCTCGGCGACTGGGCGGAGGTCGACGCGCGCGCGTTCCGGCTGGACCGCGACCTCGAGACCGAGGACACGTCGACGGCGGTCGTGCGGTTCGCGAACGGCGCGGTCGTGTCGGTCCTCACGACCGCGCTCGCGCCCCGCCAGACGAGCTACGTGCGCGTGGACACCACGCTCGGCACCGTCGAGGTCGAGCACCTGTACGGCCACGACGCCCGGTCGTGGCGGCTCACGCCCGCCCCGGCCGTGACCGGCGGCCCCGCCGAGCCCGCGCCGGACTCCTGGACCCTGCCCGTCGACGACGAGCCCAGCGGCCACACTCCCCTGCTGCGTGCCGTCTACGACGCGTTCCGCACCGGCGCACCGTTGCCGCCCGTCGCCGCCGACCCCGCCCGGTCGCTCGAGCTCGTCACCGCGATCTACGCGTCCGCCGCGCTGGGACGGCCCGTGACGAAGGCCGACCTCGCACCCGGGAGCGAGCTGCGCGGCGGCTTCCTGCACGGGATCGAGGACCTGCGGCCGGTCGCGGCGGGGACGGACACGTGAGCGGAGGCGTCACCGCCGGCGACACCCCCGCGACCCGGCGGGCGGTCGTGCAGGTCGCGGTGGCGCGCCTCGTCGACAGTCGTCTGGTGTGCGACCGCGACGAGCCCGTCGACCTCGACCTGCGCCGCGTCGCGCCCACCCTGGCCTGAACCTGCTCCCGACCCGCCCGACACCGCTCGACCCTGCACCCCGACCGCACCACCCTCGCGAGGTACTCCCATGACGAACCCCTGGCCGCTCGGCGTCGACGGCATCGCCTACGGCGGCGACTACAACCCGGAGCAGTGGCCGCTCGCGACCCGCGTCGAGGACGTCGAGCTCATGCAGCAGGCGGGCGTGACGCTCGTGAGCGTCGGCATCTTCTCGTGGGCGCAGCTCGAGCCGCGGCCGGGCGAGTACGACTTCGGGTGGCTCGACGACATCCTCGACCGGCTGGCCGCCGCGGGGATCAAGGTCGCGCTGGCCACCGCCACCGCCAGCCCGCCGCCGTGGCTGACCCGCAAGCACCCCGAGCTGCTGCCCGAGCTGGCGGACGGCACGGTGCTGCACCCGGGCGGCCGGCAGGCGTACCGGGTGTCCGCGCCGCTGTGGCGCGAGTACGCGGTCGCGATGACGCGGCGCATGGCGGAGCGGTACCGCGAGCACCCCGCACTCGCGCTGTGGCACGTCGACAACGAGCTCGGCTGCCACGTCCCGCACGACTTCTCCGACGACGCGGCCGCCGCGTTCCGCCGCTGGCTCGAGTCGCGGTACGGGACGGTCGAGGCGCTCAACGCGGCGTGGGGCACGGCGTTCTGGTCGCAGCGGTACGACTCCTTCGACGAGGTGCTGCCCCCGCGCTCCGCGCCGACGTACCCGAACCCGACGCAGCAGCTCGACTTCGCGCGCTACTCCTCCGACGAGCTGCTCGTGCACTACCGCGCGCTGCGCGACGTGCTCCGGGAGGTCACGCCGCACGTGCCGACGACGACGAACCTCATGCTGTCGACGGGCACGAAGTGGATGGACTACTTCTCCTGGGCCGGCGACCTCGACCTGGTCGCGAACGACCACTACACCCGCGCGCACGACCCGCTCGCGCACGTCGAGCTCGCGCTGAGCGCCGACCTCACGCGCGGCGTCGCGGGCGGCGACCCGTGGGTGCTCATGGAGCACTCCACGTCGGCCGTGAACTGGCAGCCGCGCAACCGCACCAAGCGGCCGGGCGAGATGCTGCGGCACTCGCTGTCGCACGTCGCGCACGGCGCCGACGCGGTCATGTACTTCCAGTGGCGGCAGTCGGCGGCGGGCGCCGAGAAGTACCACTCGGCGATGCTGCCGCACGCGGGGACGGACACCGACGTGTGGCGCTCGACCGTCGAGCTCGGCGAGGCGTTGAAGGCGATCGGCGAGATCAAGGGCTCGCGCGTGCGCTCCGACGTCGCGATCGTCTGGGACTACCCGTCCTGGTGGGGCGTCGAGCTCGACTCGCACCCGTCGACCGACGTCACCTACCCCGACCGCGTGCTCGCGCATTACCGGGCGCTGTGGGAGCGGCACGTGAGCGTCGACGTCGTGCCGCCGTCGGCGGACCTGTCGCGCTACCGGCTGGTCGTCGTCCCGACGCTCTACGTGACGTCCGACGCGGACGCCGCGAACATCGCGGCCGCGGCCGCCGCGGGCGCGACCGTGCTGGTCACGTACTTCTCGGGGATCGTCGACGAGCACGACCACGTGCGGCTCGGCGGCTACCCGGGCGCGTTCCACGACCTGCTGGGCGTCCGGACCGAGGAGTTCTGGGCCCTGCAGGAGGGCGAGACGCTGACGCTCGACGACGGGTCCACCGCCGACGTGTGGTCGGAGAAGATCCACCCGGCCGACGGGACCGAGGTCGTGCGCACGTTCGTCGACGGCGACCTCGCGGGCGGTCCCGCGGTCACCCGTCGAGCGGTGGGCGACGGGTCCGCCTGGTACCTGGCGACGCGCCTCGACGACGCGGCGCTCGGGACGCTGACCGAGACGCTGCTGGTCGAGGCCGGCGTCGAGCCCGTGCTCGCCGGGGTGCCCGCGGGCGTCGAGGTCGCCCGCCGGCAGGCCGGCGACGGCCGCTCGTGGCTGTTCGTGCTCAACCACACCGACGTGCCCGTCGACCTGCCGCCGGGTGAGGTGCTGGCCGGCCGGACGTCCGACGGCCAGGTGCACGCGGGTGGGTACGCGGTGCTGCGCGAACAGGTGTAGCCGGCCGACCGGCGACCGCTCTCCCGCGGATTTCCGGCCCACGGGCGCGGCTGCACCCCTACCATCACCGCCACGGGCCGACGGGGGCCCGTGGCGGCTGAGGGGACGCGCATGGTCGGCAACGGTGCGGGGACTGCGGCACGCGACAGGTCGGCGCGCCCACGCGGTCGGAGTCGCGGGGTCGTGATCGGCGTCGTCGCGGGGGTGGTGGTCGCGATCGCCGCCGTCGTCGTCCTGGTGGTCCTGCCCATGACCCGCACGCCCGACCCCGGCGCGCTGCTGGCCGAGCAGGGCGTGACCGACGCGACGCTCGCCCGGGGGGCGGGCACGGGCCGCGCCCGGGTCGTGGTGAGCCCGCAGGACCGGCCCGCGACCGGCGTGACCGTGACCGTGTCGTGCACGGGACGCGACGTCGCGCGCGTGTACCTCGACGGCACGTGGGAGGGCGGCGTCCCCTGCGGCGGCGACCCGCGGACCGTGGCCGGCGGTGACGTCACGGTCGGCGACGCGGTCGACCTCGGCGTCGAGCACGTGGTCGAGGTCGAGGCAGCACCCGGCGCCGTGATCGCCGTCACGGTGGCCACCGCGGGCGGCTGACCTGCGCCAGGACTCCACGTCTGACTTTTCACCCGCTGGTGTGACCCACGAGCCGGACGATCCGGTTGCAACTGGACGCTTGTCCCGGTGAGGATGCGCCACATGGCAGCGACCCCGTCCGAGCCGCCTGCCTCACGGCCGGCACCCCCTGACGTCGTCGAGCCGCTCACGCGCGCCGACCTCCCCGCCGCCGCTGCCGTCCTGGCCGCGGCGCTCGCCGACGACCCCGGTTTCCGGCACCTGTTCCCCGTGGACTCGCGACGCGAGTCCGAGCTGCGCGCGCTCTACCGGATGACACTCTCGGACGCCCTGCGCTACGGCCTCACCTACGTGACGAAGCTCGACGGCGTCGTCACCGGCGCGGTCGCGCTGTACGCGCCCGGCGGCTACCCCATGACGGCGGCCCGGTGGTGGCGGCAGGCGTTCCGCATCGCCGCGATCGCGCTGCGCACCCGCGAGCACTCGTTCGGTCTGATCAAGTTCGGCGACCTCACGGCGGAGGGTGTCCCGGCGGACGCCTGGTACGTCGAGGCGCTCGGCGTCCGGCCCGACCTGCAGCGAGCGGGCCGCGGCAAGCTGCTCATGGCGCGCGTGTTCGCGGACATCGACGCGGGCGAGGCGCCTGGCTACCTCGAGACCACCAAGCCGCTCAACGTCACCTACTACTCCGCGCTCGGGTACGCGGAGACGAGCGCGCGCGTCGCCCTGGCGCCCGAGGGGCCGTGGATCATCCCCATGGCGCGCCACCCGCGCAAGGCCGCCTGACCGCCTGGCCCGGCCCCATCACCCGACCACTAGGTCAAATTCAGGCCAAGCAAACCCTTCCCTCCGGAAAAGACAGCGTGGGATTCTGCCCTCGTCACACCCCGCACCGGGTGCCAGCGCCCGGGGACGCGGGGACCGTCCGCCCGGTCCGCCGGGCCTGTTCGGCGAGGGGTGCGCGATGGCTCTGTTCGGTGGGTGGCGACGCAAGGACCGGTCCACGGAGGCAGCCATGACGGCGGCCGTCATCCTGCCGGTCGTCGACGGCGGTGCGGCGCCCGGCGGCACCCCCGACCCCGTGGTGCCCCCCGCACCCGACGTGACGCCCGCCGCGCACGGCGGCGGGTGGTTCAGCGGCTGGTTCCACGGGTGGGGCGACGGCGGTGGGCACGGAGGACACGGCCACGGCGGGTACGACGGCGGCGGGTCCAGCGGGTTCGACGGCGGCGGGGGGTTCGGCGGCGGCGGGTTCGACGGCGGCGGCTTCGGCGGCGGGGGCGACGGCGGGGGCGGCGGGTTCTGACGCGACGCCCCGGGTGCCGGTAGGTCCTGCGCTCAGGCGCCCGGTGCGGTCATCGGGCGCCTGGTCCCGTCCGCGGACGCACGGCACGGTCTGTCGGCGCACGGCGCGGTCCGCGGGCGCACGGCGCGCGCCGCCGTGTCGGTGGCGGGCCCGACAATGGCACGTGCCCTACGTGCTGATCGCCGACGACCCGGACCGGGCCGGCGGCGTGCTCCTGCGGCACGCGTCGGACGACGGCGAGCCGGCCCCCGACGCCGAGCGCGTCGCCGCCCGCGACCTCCCGGCGACGGTCGCGCGGTACGAGACGGACCGCCCCCGCTGGGTGTGGGACGACACCGCACGCCGCTACCCGCCCTTGCTGCGCGCGGGCGTCCGCGTCGAGCGCTGCCACGACCTGCGCCTGTGCCACGCGATCCTGCGCGGCAGCGCGTACGCGAGCGGCTCGGACCTGGCCCGTGCCCCGCGGGGGCCGTGGGACGGGCGCCGGCCGGAGGAGCCGCCGCCCGCCGAGCCGGACCTGCTCGACGAGCTGACGCTGCTCGACGACCCCGGTGCCCCGGCGGCGGCACCGGTCGACGCCGACGACGTCCCGCTCGACGTCGCCGACGAGCTCGCGCGACAGCTGGGCGCGGTCGCGGGCTCGACACACCCGGGCCGCCTGCGTCTGCTGCTCGCCGCGGAGTCGACGGGTGCGCTGATCGCTCAGGAGATGCGGCACGACGGCATGCCGTGGGACACCGCGGTGCACGACGCGCTGCTCACCGACCTGCTGGGCCCGCGCCCGCGGGGCGGCCGGCCGGCGCGCCTCGAGGCGCTGGTCGAGCAGATCCGGGGGCACCTGGTCCAGCCGACGCTCAACCCCGACTCGCAGCCGGACCTGCTGCGCGGCCTGCGGCTCGCCGGGTTCGACGTGCAGTCGACGTCGAAGTGGGAGATCCGCGCGCTCGACCACCCCGTGCGCGAGCCGCTCCTCGAGTACAAGTCGCTCTCGCGCCTGCTCTCGGCGAACGGCTGGGCGTGGATGGACACGTGGATCCACGACGGCCGCTTCCGGCCCGAGTACGTGCCGGGCGGTGTCGTCTCGGGCCGATGGGCGACGAACGGCGGGGGTGCGCTCCAGCTCCCCGCGGCGATCCGGGCGGCGGTGCGGGCGGACGACGGCTGGCGGCTGGTCGTCGCGGACGCGTCCCAGCTCGAGCCGCGCGTGCTCGCGGCCATGTCCGGCGACGCCGCGATGGCGGCCGCGGGTCGGCAGGCGGACCTGTACCAGGGCGTGGTCGACGCGGGCACGGTCGCGACGCGCTCGGACGCGAAGTACGCGATGCTCGGCGCGATCTACGGCGCGACGACGGGGGCCAGCGCGGCCCTCATGCCGCAGCTCACGCGTGCGTACCCGCGCGCGGTCGCGCTCGTCGAGGCCGCGGCGCGGGCGGGCGAGCGCGGCGAGGTCGTGACGACGTGGCTCGGCCGCTCGTCCCCCGCACCGGACGCGGCCTGGCAGGCGGAGCTCACGGCCGCGTCGGCCGAGGGTGCGGCGGCGGAGGACGTGCGAGCGGTGCGTCGGCGGGCGCGGGACTGGGGTCGGTTCACGCGGAACTTCGTCGTGCAGGGCACCGCGGCGGAGTGGGCGCTGTGCTGGATGGCGGCGCTGCGGCGCCGGCTGCGCGAGGTCGACGGGCGGCCGCACCTCGTGTTCTTCCTGCACGACGAGGTCATGGTGCACTCCCCTGCCGCGGTCGCCGACGAGGTCGCCGAGGCCGTGCGGGCGGCGGCCGTGGAGGCGGGCCGCCTGCTGTTCGGCGCGACGCCCGTGGACTTCGCGCTGAACGTGTCCGTGGTCGAGAGCTACGACCGCGCGAAGTGAGGCTCAGGCGGCGTCGCAGTCCTCGACGAACGTGGGCGCCGCGAGGGCCGGGAGGTGCTCGGTGACGGGGCCGACGAGGGTCCGCAGCCGGACCTCCGGACCGTCGACGAGGCGCTGCACGGCCGCGCAGTCCGCGACGTCCCAGAGGACGACGAGCGAGGAACCCGCGTCCTGCGGCACCGGGGCGGGCAGCGGCACGGCGTCCGCGAACGGCTCGCCGGGGACCGGGACGGGTCCGTCCTCGACGAAGATCGCGTCCGTCGACGAGCCGCCCCCGGTCTGCGCCGTCGCCGGTGCGACCCAGGCGCCGAGCACGCGGGCGCCGGGCACGTCGCCGACCGACTCGACCGTCAGGCGACCGACGCCGCCCGGCACGAGGTCGACGCCGACGAGCACCCGGTCCGCGTCGAGCGCGCGCGCGGCGCCACCGGCCGCACCGCTCGGGTCGACGACCGAGGGCCGCGCCCCGGCCGAGACCCACCCGCCGACGAGCACCGCGACGACGAGCGCGCCGACCGCGAGCGCCGCGCTGCGGCGAGGCCGCGGGACGAGCCCGTCGACGTCGGGGTCGTCGGCGACGGCGAGCGGGCCGTCGAGGTCGCCGGCGACGGCGAGCGGTTCATCGGGGTCCGTCGTGGTGCCGTCCGCGATCATTGGCCTAATGTACTATGCCAATGGGCCAGACGGTGGCTCGTCGACGCACAGGAGGACGCGATGGCGACGCTCACGGGACTCGTGGCGCTCCTCCTGGTCGGCGGGCTCGTCGTCGTGCTCGTGACGGTCGCGCGCAGCCGCCCGTCCGCCGCCGACCTCGCATGGCTCACCGGGAACCCCGACCCGCCGCACGACGAGGCCGAGGTCGTGTCCCGCTACCTGCGGCGGCACCGCACGGACCGCGTCGTCGGCGCCCTCACCGGCGTGTGCCTCGCGGTCGTCGTCGGGATCCGCTGGTACGGCACGCTCGTCGTCGGGGTCGGCGGACGCAGCCCTCTGGCCGACCCGTTGTTCCTCGGTCTCACGGGCGTCGTCGTCGGCGCGCTCGCCGCGGAGTCCTTCCGGCTGCCCCGCCCGCAGGGACCCGTCCGCGCCTCCCTCGTCCCGCGCGCCGACGGAGCGGGTGCCGGGCACGTCCGCGCGGCCCGTGTGACGGCGGCCGTCGCGACCCTGCTCACCAGCGCCGACCTCGTGCACGCCGCGCTCGCCCGCGACGACGTGGCCGCGGCGACCGGCACCGCGGTCACGTTGCTGCTCGGCCTCGCGGTCGTGGCGCTCGCCGAGCTCACGCGCGCGCGGGTCGTGGGCCGCCGACGGCCCGTGCTGTCCGCGCGCGCCACGCGGCTCGACGAGCGGCTGCGCGCGTTCGCGACCGGCTCGGTCGCCCACCTGGAGCTCGCCGCTGCCGTGCTCACCGCCGCCTGGGTCGTGTCCGCGACCTCCCTGCTGCCCGACGACGCGGACTGGCTGGGCGTCGTCGCGGTCGTCACGGGCCTCGTGGTCGCCGTCGTCCAGCTGCGCGCCGCCCGCCCGCGACCGCCGCGCGCACCGCGCCTCTCGGGCAGCGTCGTCGCCGCATGATCGTCCAGGTCGACCCCGGCTCGCCCGTCCCCGTCTTCGAGCAGCTGCGCGCGCAGGTCGAGCGGCTCGTCGCGTCGGGTGCGCTCGCACCCGGCAGCCGCCTGCCGACCATCCGTCACCTCGCCGCGGACCTGGGGATCGCCCGCGGCACCGTCCAGCGGGTGTACGACGAGCTCGCGCGCGACGGCTGGGTGCGGACCGCCGGCCGCCACGGGACCGTCGTCGCCGACCGCGTGCCTGCGCCTGCCGACCCCGCGGCGCTGCCGCAGGCCGCCGACCGGCTGGCCCTCGTCGCCCGCCAGCTCGGCATCGACGCGCGCGACGTCCACGCGGCGCTCGACGCGGCCCTCGCCCGGACGGGCACCGCGCGCACCTGACGAGTGCGCTCAGGAGCGGCGCTGCTGCGCGCGGACGTGCAGGCGCTCGCCCTGCGGGCCGAACAGGGTCAGGAGCTCGACCGGGTCGGGGCCGCGGTTGAGGATCGCGTGCGGCGTGCGGGTGTCGAACTCGGCGACCTCTCCCGGCCCGAGCGTGAGGTCGTGCTCGCCGAGCAGCAGCCGCAGCCGGCCGGACAGGACGTAGAGCCACTCCCAGCCTTCGTGGACCTTGAGCTCGGGGTCGACGGACGACGCCCCGGGCGGGATGACGACCTTGTACGCGCGCAGCCCGCCCGGCCGGCGGGTCAGCGGGACGAACGTGCGGTCGTGCCGCTGGAACGGGCGCGCGTACACGCGCGGATCGCCGGTCGCGGGGGCGTCGACGAGCTCGTCGAGCGGCACCTGGTACTCGCGGGCGAGAGGGAGCAGGAGCTCGAGCGTCGGACGCCGCCCGCCGGACTCGAGGCGGGAGAGCGTCGAGACCGAGACGCCGGTCGCGTCGGCGACCTGCGCGAGCGTGAGGCCGCGCTCGGAGCGCAGCGCGCGCAGCCGGGCGCCGACCGCGTCGAGCGCGGCGTCGATGTCGTCGGCCATGGTCCTCACCTCTCCGGGAGAAGTCGGTCGGCGACGGGCGGACGCCTTGGGCCGCTGTTGCCGGAACAGCAACGGATGTTGCCATCCCATCGTCGCACGGCGCACAGTCGTCGACAGGCCGCCCTGCGTCGGGTGCGGCGACGAGCGCGGGCCGTGACGGCCCGAGGGACGAGGAGCGGACATGGACGAGCGGTACGACGTCGTGGTCGTCGGCGGGGGCACCGCCGGGCTGAGCGGCGCGCTCATGCTGGGGCGCGCACGCCGGTCGGTGCTGGTGGTCGACGCGGGCGAGCCGCGCAACGCGCCTGCGGCGCACGCGCACGGGATGCTCACGCGCGACGGGACCCCGCCGCTCGAGCTGCTGGCCGCCGGCCGCGCCGAGGTCGCGCGGTACGGCGTGCACGTCGAGCCCGGTGAGGTGCGGGCCGTGCACCAGGAGGGCGGCACGTTCACGGTCGAGCTCGCCGACGGCCGCTCCGTCGTCGCGCGCGCCGTGCTCTCCGCGACCGGGCTCCGCGACGAGCTCCCCGACGTGGCCGGCGTCGCCGAGCGCTGGGGCACCGACGTGCTGCACTGCCCCTACTGCCACGGCTGGGAGGTGCGCGACCGGGCCGTCGTGATCGTCGGGACCAACCCGATGGCCGCGCACGCCGCCCTGCTGTGGCGGCAGTGGACGTCCGACGTCACGCTCGTCCGGCACACCGCGCCCGCGCTCGCACCCGACGACGTCGAACGGCTCACGGCGACGGGCGTGCGGCTCGTCGACGACCGTGCGACCGCCGTCGACGGCCCGTCCGGCGACCTCACCGTCCGGCTCGGGTCCGGCGCGACCCTGCCCGCCGGAGCTGTCGTGGTCGGTACGCGCGTGGTCGCCCGCGCCGAGCACCTCGCACCCCTCGGCCTGCACCCCGTCCCGCTCCTCGTCGACGGGCACGAGATCGGCCGCGCCGTCCCCGCCGACCCCTTCGGCGCGACGACCCTGCCCGGCGTGTGGGTCGCGGGCAACGTGACCGACCTGCGCGCGACCGTCGTCGTCTCCGCGGCGGCCGGCGCGACCGCGGGCGCGCAGGTCAACGCGTGGCTGGTGATGCAGGACGCGGAGGCGGCCGTCGCTCGCGCTGCCACCGGCGACCGCGAGCGTCACGGGGAGAAGGCCGGCGTCGACGGGACGGCCGTGACGGACGACGCGTCCAGCGATGTGCACGGTGACGGTCCCCCGCACGGTGATGCCGGTGCGAGCGGCGACGGACACGCAGGCGGAGACGGCCGTGAGCATCGGCACGGGCCCGCGCACGGGCACGGCGACGACGGCGGACGGCACGTCGACCCGACGCACGGCATCGAGCTGCCCGACGAGCTCGCCGGGATGTTCGCGCCGGAGTTCTGGGAGGAGCGCTACGCCGGCGCCCGGCAGTGGTCCGGCCGCCCCAACGGCACGCTCGTCGACGAGGTCGGCGACCTGCCCCCGGGGCGCGCGCTGGACATCGCCGCGGGCGAGGGCGGTGACGCCGTCTGGCTCGCGCAGCGCGGGTGGCACGTCACCGCGACCGACTGGGCCGCCGGCGGGCTCGCGCGCGGCGAGGCGACCGCGGCGGAGCACGGCGTCGAGGACCGCGTGACGTGGCGGCAGGCCGACATCACGTCCGACGACGGCTGGGACGACGCACCGTACGACCTCGTCACGTCGCACTACCTCCACCTGCCGCCCGCGCAGCGGCCCGCGGCGGTCGCGCGCATGGCGGCGCTCGTGGGGCCGGGCGGCACGCTGCTCGTCGTCGGGCACCACGCGGCGGACCTCGGCACCACGATGCGGCGCCCGCACGTCCCGGAGCTGTTCGCCGACGCCGACGAGGTCGCGGCGCTGCTCGACCCCGCGCAGTGGGAGGTCGTCACCGCCGAGGCCCGGCCGCGCGACGCGGTCGACCCCGAGGGCCGGCCCGTCGTCCTGCACGACGCGATCCTCCGCGCGCGCCGCCGCTCCTGACGCGCGCGACGGGTGGACGGCGACCTCCCGGCCCGCCCGGCGCCACCACGGCGACGGGCACCGCCCGTCTCGACCCGTCCCCCACGCCCGTCCCCGGCGACGTCCGCGCGGCGCGACCGTCGCCCGGCGGGCCGGCGCCCCACCGCGCGGTGACCCGCCCGGCGTCGTAGCGTCACCCCGACATCGGACGGGCCGCGGCCCTGGGCGGAGGCGACGTGACGCGCGAGGACCAGACGGTGCGACCGCCGGTGCGCGACCTGCTGCGGGGCCCCGGCGGCGTCGTGCGGGTCCTCGCGCTCGTCAGCGTCGTGGTCGCGCTCGTGACGCTCGGCCCGGTCGACGCGGCGCTGCTCGTGCTCGTCGTCGGCGGTGTGGCGCTGCCTCCGCTCGGCGGGGTGCCGCCGTGGCTCGACGCGGCGTACGGCGTGGGGCTGCTCGCGTCGGCGTGGGCGGGCGTGCTCGGGCTCTACGAGGCGGTGGCCTGGCTCGACGTCGTCATGCACCTGGTCGTCACGGGCCTGGTCGCGGCGGTCGCGCACCTGCTGCTCGCGGTGCGCACGGGTGCGGTGGTCGACCCGCGCGGCGCGCGCGCCGAGGGTCGCGGTGCGGCGTCCGTGCTGGTCACGGCCGCTCTCGGCACCACCCTGAGCGTCGCGTGGGAGATCGGCGAGTACCTCGGCCACACGTACCTCGACCCGACGATCTACGTCGCGTACGGCGACACGATCGGCGACATGGTCATGGGTGCGCTCGGGTCGACGATCGCCGGTGCGGTGCTCGTGCGGCGTGGCGGCAGAGCACCGGCGCGGCCCGCTCAGCCGACCCGTGCGGCCGGCTCCACGTAGGTCGTCATGACGCAGTTGCCCTGACCCTTGGGGCGGTCGTACGTGAAGCCGAGCTGCTCGTACATCGTGCGCGTCGCGTTGTAGAGGAACGACGCCGACGTCTTCTTCCCGGGCGGCAGGTCGTGCGGGTACGACTCGACGAGCCCGCCGCCGGCGTCGGCGATCAGCGCGAGCGCGCCGCGCACCGCGACCGACGCCATGCCGCTGCGCCGGTGGTCGCGGTCCACGAACAGGCACGTGATCCGGAAGTCCGGCCGTCGCACGGCCTCCCGCTCCCACTGCTTGCGGTGGTGGATGTTCGCGACCTCGTCGACGGGCCCGTACTGCGCCCATGCGACCGCCGCGTCACCGTCGAGCACGAGGGCCGCGTGCGCGCGACCGGCCAGGACGAGCTGCCGCTTGAACTCGCGGTGCCCGACCGCGCGGCGCTCCTCCGTCGGGTCGGGGTACAGGTGGAAGTACGTGCACCAGCACCCGCCCCACACGCCGTTGTGCTTCTCCGCGAGGTCGGCGAACAGGTCCCACGTGTCCGGACCGAGCGGCACGACCCGGTAACCGTCGACCACGATCTCTGACACGTTCACCCCCGCGACCGTAGGGAGGTCCCCGCACGGTGGCAACACCCTCGCGGAGCGACGGGGGCCGAGCGCCCGTGGGCCGGCCCGCCACCTCGGCGGACCGGCCCACGGAAGCGATCAGGCTCCTGCGTCGGGGAAGGTCGCGAGCCAGGCAGACGGGACGTTCCACCACGCCGGCCGCGACATCGCGGCGTACTCCTCCGGCGTGAGGTGCCGCTTGACGCCGTCGACGACCTCGTAGACGGCCGTCGTCGAGACGTCTCTCAGGATCCACCGGCCCACCGGCCGCTCGGCCGACGCGCGGGCGACGAGCTCGCTCGGCACGTCGAGGAAGGCCGGACGGCCCAGCGCCGCGTACTCCTCGGGTGCCAGGTGATACCGCGCGCCACCGACCACCTGGTACACGGCCGTCGACTGCCGGTCCCGGAGCACCCACTGGCCCGCCGGGGCACCGTCGGACAGGCGCGCGACGAGCGCCGAGGGCACGTCCTGGAACGACGGTCGACCGAGGGCTGCGTACTCGGTCGCCGACAGGTAGACCTTCGCGCCGCCGACGACCTGGTAGACCGCCGTGGTCGCTCGGTCGCGCAGGAACCATGCACCGCTCGGGGCGCCGTCGGAGATCCTTGCGGCGAACTTGGCGGGGATGTCGACCCACCGCGGGCTGCCGAGACTGACGTAGTCGTCGGGCGTGAGGTGCGTCTTGACGCCGCCGAGCACCTGGTAGACGGCGCCCGTCGTCACGTCGCGCACGTAGCGCACGCCCTCAGGTGCCGCGCTGTCGGCGCGGTCGACGAAGCCGGGCGGCACGTTGATCGCCCGGGGGCGTCCGAGCTGCGCGTACTCGCCGGCGTCGAGCCAGTAGGCCGCCCCGCCGACGATCTGGAAGATGGCGCCGTCCTCAGGCGTGCGCAGGAAGGTGTTGTCGGCGGGCATGGAGCCGTACCCGTCGAGAGCCCCCGCGGGGACGTCGCGGAACGCCGGCCGTCCGAGTGCGGCGTACTCGTCGGCCGAGATGTGGTACTTGGCTCCACCGGCGATCACGTAGACCGCGGTGTCGGGAGTGCGGACGAGGTCGCCGTCAGAGATGACCGGTGCGGCTGGCGGTGTGGGCGCCGCGGGAGGAGTCGCGACGGTCGGCGCGCCGCCGACATGGATGAAGTCCGCTCCGGCGAAGCCGTTGGTCCCGCGGACGTATACCGCCCGCCGAGCACCCCCCTTGCCGCTGTCGTACTTGGCCTCGGACGTCGCGAACCAGCTGACCGAGCCGTCGGCTGCGCGACCGACGTGTTCGACGTAGCCGACGTGATTCCCGTACCCGACGCCGTCCCACTGCACCACGTCACCACGCTGCGGGTTCTTGTCGACGGCGGACCGTCGCGCCCCGGCCTGCGCTGCGTTGTCCCAGTTCTCGGCGTTGTAGGTGCCGACACCGTCGGATGCCTTCGTGTCGAAGAACGACGCAGCGCCGGAGCTCTTCGCGCGCCACGCCGCATAGTGCGTGCAGTTGCCGCTGAAGGGCTGGAAGGTCGCACCGCCCCAGGTGACGTTCTGCCCGAGCGCGTAGCCGAAGCGGCCGAGGCAGCGGCTCACGCTCCCGCTGCCGTCACCCTCGCAGGCCCAGGATTCCCCCGGCTGGAGAAGTCCCGCAGCGACGAGCTCGGCGGTCTGGGACGCCGTCACGGACTGCCCGACGGCGACCGCCGACTGGGGTGCCACCGCGATCGCCGCGACCAGCACGGCTCCGACGAGCGCGAGCCTCCTGATGGTCGGTCTGAGAGTCTTCACCGGGTCCTCCGTGTGGTCGTCCGACGTGAGCTCGTCGAACCTAGGGGACCGTTTCGTCCCTTTGGGCCGGTTCTGCGCAGGCGTCACTCGACTGCCACCCCAACGCCCTCTCACGCGACCGCACCGCCACCTCCAGGCTGGTGCCCGCTAGCCGAGCGGCCAGGTCTGCAGGCGGCCGCACATGCCGTACCGGCGGGGCGCCGGGTCGGGACGCGCCTCGCGCACGCGCGCCGACGCGAGGTGCCCGGCAGCCCCACGGACCAGCCCTTCGAGCGCGCGGGCGGTGCCGTCGGTCTCGTGCAGCACGGTCCGGGTCCAGCGGTCCTGCCAGTGCGGGACGTACGGGCGGACCAGGCGCGCGGCGGCCTCGTGGAGCGGTCGGAGCGCCTGCGCCGGGCCGAGGCGGCGGACGTCGTCGAGCAGCTCGGCGTACCCCTCGAGGGCCAGGTCGCGACGTCGTCGCGCGGCGGCGGCGAGCTCGTCGTCGGACGCTCCCGGCCCCGGCAGCAGCGCGGCGGCCCGGTACGCGGCCGGGTCGGCGAGCACGTCCGGGGGGAAGGTGAGGACCGCGTCCCCGGCCTCCGGCAGCCCCGCGTTGCCCATGACGACGAGCACCTCGAGGTCGCCGTCGTTGACCGCGCGGTGCACGACGCCCGGGTCGAAGCGCACGACGTCGCCCGCGGCGAGGCGGTGCTCGACGAACCCGTCCGGCCCGAGGGTGTGCACCGCACCGGTGCCGCCGAGCAGGACGTACGCCTCCGCGGACGCGGTGTGCAGGTGCGGCGACCCGGACCCCGCGCGCCCGACGCCGTCGGGGGCGGGCCAGTCGTAGACGCGCAGGTGGCTGACGGAGACGCCGCCGGGCAGGAGGCTCACGACGACCCGACCGCCGTGCCCGCCGCGAGGTCGCTCGTCGCACCGCCGACCGAGGCAGCCGGGAGGCCGCTCGTCGTCGCCGCGCGTCCCGCCGGCCCGGCGTCCGGAACGTCGAGGACCGACGTGCCCAGCGCGGCGAGCGCACCCGCCCGCTCGACGTCCGACGCACCGTCGGCGACGACGACCGCGTACCGGAACGTCACCGTGCCACCGGGCCCGAAGGGCACCTCGGCCGAGAAGAACGGCGCCGGGTTGAGGCACCCGAACTGCTCGACGCGTGCGAACCACTGCGGCCCGGCACCGTCGGCCTCGCCGGTGCCGTCGACCATGACGACGGTCGACGCGCGACCCACGTCGTCGTGCCGCCCGACGAGCCCGAGCCACGGCTGGAGCGTGCCGCGCAGCTCCTCACCGCCGGTCCCGTCGGGCGCCACGAGGACGCCGTCCGTGAACGACCGCGGACCGCGCCAGAACAGCCCGCCGTAGCCGGCGTTCTCGCGCCCCCGGGTGGTCGGTGAGCCGATCGTGAGGTCGTGCGCGGACACGTTCGTCATCGTCGTGGCGAACGTGAGGACCCACGCGTCGGGCCGGTCGGCGGGCACGACGAACCCGAGCGCGCGGACCTCGTCGACGACGTGCTCACCGGCCTGCGTGTGCCACGCGAGGGTGTGCGCGAGGTCGACGCGGTCGGCGCCCACGGCGAGGACGCGCAGCTCCTGGTGGTCCATCGACCCGTCGTTGTCGAGCTGCACGTAGCCCTGCCCGTGCACGTACGTCGGGCCGCCCCAGAAGTTGTGCTCGCCCACGACGGGCAGCGACCAGGACACGCCCTTGTGCCAGACGTGGTCCCACGGGCGGAACGCGGACACCAGGTCGCCGCCGCGCGTGCGGAGCGGGTGCACGTACGGGCGCGGGCTCTCGAGCTGCGCGTCGTCGGGGACGTAGACGTAGCGCGCGAGCGTGGTGCCCGCCGCGGTGACGTCGACGGCGCGGCCGACGTCGTGCAGCGCGCCGACCGCGGGGCGCTCGTCGAGCCGCGGCAGCCGCGTGGTCCCCGTCCCCGTCCCCGTCGCGACCGGCACCCCCGACGCACCCGGCCGGACGCCGTCGACGGACCCGGTCATGCCGTGACCTCGTGCGGTGCGCGAGCCAGGTCGACGCCCAGGTCCAGGTCGTCGACGCGCACGGGCAGCCCGGTGACGAGCGACTGGTTGGCGGCGATCCCGACGGCGACCGCGCGCAGCCCGTCGAGGTACCCGGCGGGCCGGCCGAGCGCGTCCTGCGAGACGCGCAGGTGCCGCCGGAACACGTCCTTGAGCAGGATCGCGTCGCCGCCGCCGTGCCCGCCGATCCCCGCGGGGATGTCGTACGCGACGGGCGCCTCCCAGTGCCGCTGCACGAGCAGCCGCTCACCCTCGGGCCGCAGCCCGCCGGCGGCGATCCCCTCGGGCGTCGCGGACGGGTCGAGGACGACCTTGCCGTCGTCCCCGACGAGCACGGCGCCGCGCTCGACGACCTCGAGCTCCGCGCGCCCTTCGGTGCCGTTGACCGTGACCCGGTACCCCTCCCACGGGCTGTGCGCGTTGAGCGAGTACGCGAGCGTCGCGCCCGAGCGGTAGTCGACGACGAGCGCCATGTTGTCCTCGATCGTGATGCCGGGACCGAAGACGTCCTGGTCGCGCAGGTAGCCGTCGTGGTGCTCGGCGTCCAGGTAGAGCGCCTTGAGCCGCGGGTCGTCGTTGAGGTCGAGCGCGAACGGGTCGCCGGTGGTGCCGGTGCCGCGCGACGGGCGCGGGGCGAGGCCCCGGGCGGCGGCGTTGCGCTCGCCGTAGAACTTGAGGCCGCCCGACGCGTAGACGCGCGACGGGACGTCGTCGAGCCACCAGTTGACGAGGTCGAAGTGGTGGCTCGACTTGTGCACCAGGAGGCCGCCCGAGCTCTTCTTGTCGCGGTGCCAGCGGCGGAAGTAGTCGGCGCCGTGCACGGTGTCGAGCGCCCACTCGAAGTGCACGCTCGTGACCTCGCCGATCTGGCCGGACTGGATCACCTGCCGCAGCGACGAGTTCCGGGGGGCGTAGCGGTAGTTGAACGTCATGACGACGTCGCGGCCGGTGTCGGCGACGGCGCCCGTGATGCGGCGGCAACCTGCGCGGTCGGTGGTCAGGGGCTTCTCGACGACGACGTCGGCGCCCGCGGAGAGCGCGCGGGCGACGAGGTCGGCGTGCGTGTGGTCCGGGGCCGCGACGACGACGGTGTCGACGCGCTGCTCCTCGATCATCTTCTCGAGGCCCTCGGGCGTGTACCGCGGCAGGCCGGCAGGCCCGTCGTGGCCGGTCGCGCGGCCGACCTCGGCGTCGTAGTAGTCGATGCGGCCGGGGTTCGGGTCGAGCCACGCGACGAGGGTCGCGACGTCGGCGTGCTCGCCGGTGATCGCGGCGACGTACATGCCCGCACGGTGCCCGGTGCCGGCCACCGCGAACCTGCGCTGCTCTCCGGGCGGTGCGGGCGCGAAGTCCGGGACGACTCCCTGCGACGCGACGGTGCTGGCGCTGGAGGCGGGACGGGGGGCGGTGGGGTTCTGGTCGACCACGAAGATCCTCTGCTCTCGGTGCGACGTCGCACCGGTGTCGGGAAAGCGCGTTCCGTGGTTCCTAGCCTAGGTCGGCACGCGGACGGGCGCCAGGGTCTGGGACGATCGTCGAATCGATCCGCGGCATGGTCCGGGACGATCGGTCGAATCGATCCGCGACAAGGTCTGGGACGATCGTCGAATCGATCCGTTCCGGTCGCGAGCGGGGACTTCCTCCGCACGCCCGGCGCGGGTTAGGCTCGGTTCTACAACGTTGCACGAAGCGCCCGACGCCGCCGCCGGGCACCACACCAGGAGAGCCCGATGTCCCAGCGCGCCACCGTCCTGCTCCACCCCGACTTCCGCGTCGGGCCGATCGACCGCCGCGTCTTCGGCTCGTTCGTCGAGCACCTCGGCCGCGCGGTCTACACCGGCATCTACGAGCCCGGTCACGCCACCGCCGACGAGCACGGCTTCCGCCGCGACGTCGCCGACCTCACGCACGAGCTCGGCGTCACCATGGCTCGCTACCCCGGCGGCAACTTCGTGTCCAACTACAACTGGGAGGACGGCGTCGGCCCCGTCGAGGAGCGCAAGCCCTTCATCGACCTCGCCTGGCGCACGATCGAGCCCAACACCATCGGCACCGACGAGTTCCTCCAGTGGGCCGAGCGCGAGGGCATCGAGCCGATGATGGCCGTCAACCTCGGCACCCGCGGGGTCGCCGCCGCCGCTGCGCTCGTCGAGTACTGCAACGGCGAGGCCGGCTCACGCTGGGCCGACCTGCGCATCGCGAACGGCCGCGAGAAGCCCTACGGCGTGCGCCTGTGGTGCCTCGGCAACGAGATGGACGGCCCGTGGCAGATCGGCCACAAGACCGCCGACGAGTACGGCAAGCTCGCCGCCGAGGCCGGCAAGGCCATGAAGCTCGTCGACCCGACCATCGAGCTCGTCGCGTGCGGCTCGTCGTCCATGCAGATGGACACGTTCGGCGAGTGGGAGCGGACCGTCCTCGAGCACACGTGGGACGTCGTCGACCACATCTCGATGCACGCGTACTACGAGGAGCTCGACGGCGACCGCGCGTCGTTCCTCGGCTCCGGCACCGCGATGGACCGGTTCATCCGCCGCGTCGTCGCGTCCGCCGACGCCGTCGGCGCCCGCCGCCGCTCCGACAAGCAGATCACCATCTCGTTCGACGAGTGGAACGTCTGGTACCTGCAGTCGCGCTTCGTCGGCGAGAAGAACCTCCCGCTCCAGCGGGACGCCCCGCGCATCATCGAGGACGTCTACTCCG
The DNA here is from genome assembly GCF_010119915.1 of Cellulomonas sp. H30R-01. Classification (NCBI taxonomy): domain Bacteria; kingdom Bacillati; phylum Actinomycetota; class Actinomycetes; order Micrococcales; family Cellulomonadaceae; genus Cellulomonas; species Cellulomonas sp. H30R-01. Next base: position 3,096,641 of record NZ_CP048210.1, read on the forward strand.
CGCTCGACGCCGTCGTCGTCGGCGACCTGCTCGTCACGCTGCTCAACCACGCCGACCGCGTGCCCGTCGCGTGCCTCGCGCAGCTCGTCAACGTCATCGCACCGATCATGACCGAGCCCGACGGCCCCGCCTGGCGCCAGCCGACGTTCGCGCCCTTCGCGACGACCGCCCGCCTGGCCCGCGGCACCGCGCTCGACCTGCGCGTCACCGCCCCGACCGTCACGACCGCCCAGCACGGCGACGTGCCGGTCGTCACCGCCGCCGCGACGCTCGACGGCACCGAGGGCGCCGTGTTCCTGGTCAACCGGTCCGCCGAGCCCGTCGAGGTCGAGCTCTCGCACCCCGGCGTCACCATCACGCTCGACCGCGGCGTGCAGGTCACCGCGGACCACGAGGCCGCCGTCGAGGGCCCCGACCACGCCGCCCGGGTCATCGCCGAGCACGTCTCCGAGGTCGACGCCCCGGTCACGTCCGCGGAGGCCGGCCGGACGGTCCTCACCCTCGCCCCCGAGTCGTGGCTGGCCCTCCCCACCACCCTCACCCGGCTCTGACCCACTGGGCAGCCGTCGCCGCCCGGACCGTCGGCCCGCTGACCGGCACGCCGGCGGTCCTGCCCGTCCGGACGACGAGACCGACACGAGGCCCCGAGACTGCGACCACCACGTCGCCGTCTCGGGGCCTTGCCTCTCTCCCGCGAGAGCCCCCCGTCGCGACCCATCCCTCACCGAGTTCGTCAGCTCGCGTCGAGTTCGTCAGCCGTACCCGACGAAGTCGGGACCGGGTGACGAACTCGGCGTCGCCCGACGACCGCCGGGGTCGTCGGCGGCGTGCGCGTGGCGGGAGGGAGCGGGAGCATCGGTGCGAAGGCTCGCCGAGGCACGTCGACGGGCAGACGCGGGAGGTGCGTCCGATGGCAGGACCCGTCCGGCGACCCGCGGACCCGCGCGGGAGCGGCGCGCCCGAGCCGGCCGTCCGCGCCGAGCGTGCCGCACGCGAGGACGACGAGCCGCAGCCCCCGGTCGACGAAGAGGACCTCCCGGGCGACATCCCCGTCGTCGCCCGCTGGGGCGCCGGGGCGCTCGCCGCGGTCGCGGGCGTCGTGGGCGCGGTCGCGGTCTTCCGGACGGAGAACGGCGTGGGGGCGGCCGCGCTGCTGCTGGTCGCGGTCTTCCTCACGATGACGGCGGTCGACGGACGGTTCCCGCGCCTGCGGATCGGCGACAACGAGGTCGTCTCGAACCTGCGGCGCGCGGTCCGCCAGACCAAGGGCACCGCCGAGCAGGCGAAGCACCGGGCGGACGACGCCACGTACAACAGCACCGAGGTCATGGAGGGGCTCGCCGCGGCGCGCGACGGGCTCCAGGACGCCGAGGCCCGCATCGCCGCCCTCGAGCGGCGCGTCGGCGCCCGTCCGGAGGCCGACACCCCGTCGACGGGCCCGAGCAGCGGCACGCCGGACGTCGCGTTCGACCTCCCGCTCACCCCGTCGAGCGACGACGACAGGGCCGCCCGCCACCCCCGCCCGGGCGCGGGCGCGGGCCAGGGCGCCGGCGAGCAGGCGCTGCCCGACGACCTGCGGGAGCTTGCCGAGCGCTACAAGACCGTGCGCTGGACCATGCCGCGCGGTGCCGACCGCACCCGGGCGATGGAGGACCTCGCGCGCGAGATCGTCCGCGCCGCGAGCGCCTCGACCGTCGACGTGACACCGCTGCTCGGGTCGGACGACCTGGGGCTGCGGCTCGTCGCGGCCTGCAGCCTGTATGCCCGCCCCGACCCCGCCGCCGCGGCGCGCGTCGCCGAGCAGGCGCTGTCCGACCGCAAGCCGTTCAACGAGTACTGGTCGCTCCAGGCGCTGCGACGCTGCCTGGCAGGCAGGTGCGCGTCGCTCACCCCCGACCTGCGGCGCCGGCTCGACGCGCGCGCGGAGGCGATCGGCCGCGGCACGGACCGCGGCCGGGTGATCGACGGCATCCTGCGCGACTGCCCCTGAACCGGCGTCGACCTGCACGTTTGGATCCTGGACCGACGCGCGCCTATGTTACCGACATGATGTCGGCAAGAAGGAGGACGCAGCGTGTTCCTGGCATGGCGTGAGCTCACCTACGGGCGGGCACGGTTCGCGCTGATGGGGTCCGTCGTGGCCCTCATCGGCGTCCTCATGGTGCTGCTGTCGGGCCTCTCGGTGGGCCTGCTCAACGACGGCGTCTCCGGTCTGAAGAAGCTGCCGGTGTCATCCTTCGCGTTCGAGGAGGGCGTCGACAAGACCGCCGCCTTCTCCCGCTCGGTCGTCGACGTCGACGCGGCCGACGCGTGGGCGCAGCAGCCCGGCGTCGACGCCGCGACCCCGTTCGGCAACACGCTCGTCAACACCCGCAGCGACGCCGGCGTCGACCTCGACCTCGCGCTGTTCGGGGTCGAGCGCGACGCCTGGCTGAACCCGACGCCGGCGACCGGCGACGGGCTCGCCGGCGAGGGCCAGATCGTCCTCACCGGCACGCTGCAGGACGAGGGTGTCGCGGTCGGCGACGTGCTCACGGTCGACCAGCTCGGCACGCAGCTCGAGGTCGTCGGGTTCGTCGACGGCCAGCACACGTTCGGCCACGTCGACGTCGGCTACGTCGACCTGCGCACGTGGCAGGAGGTCCGCGCGGGCGTCCGGCCCGGCGAGCCCGCGGCCGAGCACGTGTACCAGGAGGTCACCGCGATCGCCCTCCAGCACGACGACGGCACGACGCCCGGCGACGGCAGCACGGTCGCCGGCACCGTCCCGACGAGCCTGACCGACTCCTTCGACGCCTCCCCCGGCTACACGGCCGAGATGATGACGCTCCAGATGATCCAGTGGTTCCTCTACGCGATCTCGGCGCTCGTCGTTGGCGCGTTCTTCACGGTCGTGACGATCCAGCGCCGCCACGAGCTCGCGGTGCTCCGCGCGATGGGGGCCAGCACGCGCTACCTGCTGCGGGACAGCCTCACGCAGTCCGCGGTGCTCCTCGTCGGCTCGGCCGGGCTGGGCGTGGGCGTCGGCCTGCTGCTCGGCGCGAGCCTTTCCGCGTCCGCGATGCCCTTCGCGCTCGAGGCCGGCCCCGTCCTCGTCGCGACCGCCCTCCTCGTCCTGCTCGGCATGATCGGCGCCGCTGCCGCGGTCGTCCGCGTCGTCCGCGTCGACCCCCTCACGGCACTGGGAGCCCACCGATGACCAGCACGACACCCACCACGACGCGCCACGGTCTGCACCTCGCGGACGTCACCCTCACGTACGGCGACGGCGAGAGCACCGTCACGGCCCTCGACGCCGTCAGCCTGGACGTCGAGCCCGGGGAGCTGCTCGCCGTCGTGGGCCCGTCGGGCTCCGGCAAGTCGAGCCTGCTCGCCGTCGCCGGCGGCCTGATCCCGCCGACCTCCGGCCGGGTCAGCGTCGGCGGTACCGACCTCACGTCGGTCTCGTCGCGCCGGCTCGCCGAGCTGCGCCGCACACACATCGGGTTCGTGTTCCAGAGCGGGAACCTCGTCCCGGCCCTGACGGCGATCGACCAGCTGCGGCTGCCCCTGCACCTCGGTCGCGTCGACGACCCGCGCGACCCGGTCGCCCTCCTCGAGGAGGTCGGGATGACCCACCGCGCCGACCGGCGCCCCGACAAGCTCTCGGGCGGCGAGCGGCAGCGGATCGGCATCGCCCGCGCCCTGGTGACCCGCCCGCGGCTCCTGCTGGTGGACGAGCCCACGGCCGCCCTCGACCGCCACCGCAGCCAGGAGATCGTCGCGCTGCTGGCGCGCGAGGCGCACGACCACGGCGTGGCGACAGTTATGGTGACGCACGACCACGACGTGCTCCACCACTGCGACCGGGTCCTGCAGATGACGGACGGGACGCTCACGAGCGCGTCCGTCTGATCCGTCCAGGAGGTGCACGTGCCGCGCATCAAGGCGGCGACCGTCGCCGAGCACCGCGAGCAGCAGCGTCGCGCGCTGCTCGACGCTGCCCGGGACCTCCTCGCCGAGACGGGCCAGGCGCCGTCCCTCGCGGAGGTCGGCGCACGCGCGGGGCTCGCACGCTCGAGCGTCTACGAGTACGTCCGCTCGCGCGAGGGTCTGCTCGAGGCCGTCGTCGCGGACATCTTCCCCGCGTGGAGCGAGCGGATCGGCACCGCGATCGCCGACGCGTCGTCGCCGGGCGCGAAGGTGTGGGCGTACGTCGAGAGCAACGTCGACTTCTTCACGGGAGCGGAGCAGCGCGTCGCGCGCGCGCTCGGCGCCGTCGTCGACCCGGCCGTGCTGCACGGCCCCCTGCAGGACTTCCACCGCTCCCTGCAGGGGCCGCTGCGGGACGCGCTCCGCGACCTCGGCGAGCCCGACCCGGACGTCACGGCCGACATGGTCGACGCCGTGGTGCTGAGCGGCACGCAGGAGGCCCGCACCCGCCAGCGCCCGAGCACCGACGAGGAGCGCGCCGCGATCCTGGCGTCCCTGCGGCGGCTGCTCGGCCCGTACCTCGGCCTCCCGACCGACAGGAGTGCAGCGGCGCGCTGACCCTCAGCGCCCGCGGAACGACACCCGGTAGGCCTGCGGGCTCAACCGGCGACGCCGGGCGAAGTGGTGGCGCAGGGTGTCCGCGCTGCCGATCCCCGAGCGCTCGGCGACGAGCCCCACGGGCAGGTCCGTCGTCTCCAGCAGCTCCTCCGCGAGCGCGAGCCGCTGCTCCAGGAGCCAGCGGTGCGGCGTCGCCCCCGTGCTCTCGCGGAACCGCCGCACGAACGTCCGCTCGGACATGAGCGCCTGGCCGGCGAGCCGCCGCACGGGCAGGTCCTCGTGCAGGCGCCGGCGCGCCCACTCGAGCACGTCCGCCAGGTCGTCGGCCCGGACGGCGGCGGACGGCGGCTCGATGAACTGCGCCTGCCCGCCGTGGCGGTGGGTGGCGACGACCATGCGGCGCGCGATCGCGTTGGCCACGGCGGCGCCGTGCTCGATCCGGACGAGGTGCAGGCACGCGTCGATCGCGGCGGCGGTCCCGGCGCTGGTCACCACGCTGCCCGCGTCGACGTAGAGCACGTCGGGGTCGACGTCGACGGACGGGTGGCGCTCCGCGAGCAGCGGCGCGTACTTCCAGTGCGTCGCGGCGCGTCGACCCTCGAGCAGACCGGCGGCCGCGAGCAGGAACGCACCCGAGCAGATCGAGAGCACGCGCGCGCCGCGGTCCACGGCCCGGTGCAGCGCGTCGACCACCTCGGGCGGCGGGGCGACGTCCGCCGACGTCCACGCGGGGACGGCGACGAGGTCCGCGCGCTCGAGCCGGTCGAGGCCGTGGTCGACGTGCACGGCGTACCCGGAGGACGTGGGAACCCGCCCGGGCGTCGCCGACGCCACCGCGAAGTCGTACCCGGGCAGCCCTTCCCCCGTGCGGTCGAGCCCGAACACCTCGGACAGCACCCCGAGCTCGAAGGCGGCGACCTCCGGACCGACGAGCGCGACGACGTCGTGCAGCATGCGGCGATGTTGGCAGACGTTGCCCGAACGGCGGCATCCCTGCCAGTGGCCGGACCACCGACGCGCTCACGACACTCGTCCGCATGACGACCGACCTCGACCTGACCTCGCACGACACCCGCACCGCAGCGGAGCACTTCGCGGCGCGCCTCCGCTGGGCGATCGACGCCTCCGACCTGCATGCCGCCCTGGAGACCGGCGAGCCGGGCTTCGTGCTCGTCGACAGCCGCGGTGACGCCGGCTGGGCGCAGGGCCGCATCCCGGGCGCGATCCACCTGCCGCTCGCCGAGATGCGCGAGCGCGCCGCCGACGTGCTCGACCCCGACGTGCCCGTCGTCACCTACTGCTGGGGACCGGGCTGCGACGGCGCCACGCGTGCGGCGCTCGAGCTGTCGCTGCTCGGCTACCGCGTGCGCGAAATGATCGGCGGCTTCGAGTACTGGGCGCGCGAGGGCCTGCCGGTCGCGACCGACGCAGGCACCGCCCGGCGTGCGACCGACCCGCTCACGGCACCGGTGTCGAGCCCGGTCTGCGACTGCTGACCGCCCGCACCGCGCGGCCGTGTCACGTCGGATCCGGCGAACCCGTCGGGCCCCTCAGGAGCGGACGGCCGCGCGGTGCTCGACCGCGACCGTGGCGAGCGCCAGCAGGCCGGGGACGATGACGACGAGCGGCGGCAGCATCCAGACGATGACGCCGCACAGCCCGAGTGCGAGGACCAGCAGGAACGTGCCCGTCAGGTCGTCGCCCGTGCGTCGGCCCGCGTCGCGCAGGACGAGCCGCCAGACGGACCCTGGGGTCCACCCGGCGGCCGCGCGCAGCAGCGCCACGAGCAGCAGCACGGCGACGACCACCGAGATCACGCGCACCCCGGTGCCGCCGGGGAGCACGCCGGTGCCGGCGAGGCTCACGTTGAACGCCAGCAGCACGAGCAGCGCCACGGACCCGACGGACACGAGCCACACGCCGCGGCACGCGAGACGGAAGTCGTCCCACAGGTCCCGCAGGGTGTCGGGGCGGCCGTCGACGTGCCGGCGCACGTGCGCGATCCCCGCCGCGAGGGCGGGCAGCGCGGTCACGACGGGCAGCGACAGGACGGAGACGGCGAGGCCCACGGTGAGCGACTCGCCGAACAGCCCGACGCGTCCGCCGCCGAGCAGCGCACGGTCGTCGGGGCGCGCGCCGTCGTCGTCGTCAGGCTGCTCGCCGTCGGGGCGCGGCTCCTCGGGGCGGTCGGTGTCCCTCATGGCGACCAGGCTCGCACGTCGGGGCGGCCCCGCCGACGCCGGACCGCCCCGCTGCGCACGCGTCATCAGCCCTTGAGGCCCTGCGTGGCGACGCCCTCGACGAGGTACCGCTGGAACACGAGGAAGAACAGCAGCACGGGCACGAGCGCGAGGACGGCCATGGCCATCTGGGCGCCGTAGTCGGACGTCGTCGTCTGGTCGACGTAGAGCCGCAGGGCGAGCGGCATGGTCGCCAGGTCGGGGTCCTTGAGGTAGAGCAGCGGGCCGAAGAAGTCGTTCCACGACCAGATGAACGCGAAGATCGAGCTCGTCACGAGGGCGGGCTTCATGAGCGGCAGCATGATCGAGGTGAAGATCCGCACGTGCCCGGCACCGTCGATGCGCGCGGCCTCGTCGAGCTCGCGCGGCAGGTTCCGCATGAACTGCACCATGAGGAACACGAAGAAGGCCTCGGCGGCGAGGAACTTCCCGACGAGCAGCGGGACGTAGGTGTCCACGAGGTTCAGCCGGGAGAACACGATGTACTGCGGGATGATCACGACGTGGAACGGCAGCAGGAGCGTGCCGATCATGAGCGCGAAGAACGCGTTCCGGCCGGGGAAGTCGATCCGCGCGAACGCGTAGGCGGACACCGAGCAGGACAGCGTGATCCCGATGACCGAGCCGACCGCGAGGATCAGCGAGTTGGTGAAGAACGTCCAGAACGAGACGCCGCCGATGCCGTCGAGCGCCTTGGCGAAGTTCGCGAACGTCGCGGCGTCGGGGATGAGGCTGACGTTGCCGACGATGTCGCTGCTGGGCTTGAACGACGAGGACAGCATCCACACGGCCGGGTACAGGATGACCGCGACGATCGCGAGGACGAGGGCGTGGAAGCCGATGCCCTTGACGCGTTCGCGCGTGCGGTGCTGACGGCGCAGCTGGTCGCTGTGCTCGGTGGTGACGGGACCGCTGGGGGTCGCGGCGATGGTGGTCACTTGCCCTCCCCGGAGTAGTGCACCCAGAACTTCGAGCTGCGGAAGAAGAGCACGGTGATGAGGCCGATGACGACGACGAGGACCCAGGCCATCGCCGCGGCGTAGCCCATCCGGAAGTCCTGGAAACCGCGCTGGTAGAGGTAGAGCGTGTAGAAGAGCGTCGACCGCGCCGGCCCTCCGGTGCCGTTCGAGATGATGAACGCCGACGCGAAGATCTGGAACGCGTGGATCGTCTCGAGCAGCAGGTTGAAGAAGATGACCGGCGACAGCATGGGCAGCGTGATGTTGCGGAACTTGCGCACGGGCCCGGCGCCGTCGACCGACGCGGCCTCGTAGAGCTCGTTCGGGATCTGCTTGAGGCCCGCGAGGAAGATGACCATCGGCGCGCCGAACTGCCAGACGGTCAGCAGGATCAGCATCGGCATCGTGCGGTTCGGGTCGCCGACCCAGCCGCCGGCGGGGGCGCCGAAGAACTGGCCGATCTGGTCGACGATGCCGTTGTCGATGAACATCGCCTTCCACACGATGGCGATCGACACGGACGCCCCGACCAGCGACGGCATGTAGAACGACGACCGGTAGAAGCCCTTGCCGCGGCGCCGGTTGTTTAGCAGCATCGCGACGGCGAGCGCGGCGATGAGCTTGATCGGCGTCCCGAAGAGCACGTACGTCCCGGTGACCTGCCACGCCTTGAGGTAGCTCGGGTCCTTGAACAGGAGCCGGAAGTTCTCGAGGCCGGTGAACTCGGGCGGCGCGAACAGGTTGTAGTTCGTGAACGCCAGGTACAGCGACGCGAGCATCGGGCCGGCCGTCAGGAGGAAGAAGCCCAGCAGCCACGGCGCGAGGAACGCGTACCCGGCACGGGTCTCGGCGGCCTGGCGGCGCTTGCGCGCGGTCCCCGGCGGCGGCGCGGGGGTGGCGGGAGGCGTGGTCACCTCGGCGGTGAGGGTCACGGGTCGTTCCGTTCGTCGGTGAGCGGGTTCCGCTGGCGGCCTCGTGCGGGCCACCGGTGGGCACCCCGCCCGCGAGGATGGTGCGGGCGGGGTGCCGGTCGGCTCAGGAGGTCGCGATCTCCGCCTCGCTGAACCACTGCGACGCGAAGTCCTCCGGCGTGATGGTGCCGTAGGCGAGCTCCTCGCCGAGGGTCTTCCACTTGGCCTCGATGGTGCCGAAGCCCTTGACCGGGATCGGGGTCGACTCGGTGACCTGCTCGGTCACGGCCTCCTCGTAGGCGATGACGCGGGCGTCGACGCTGCCCTCCTCGGTCTCGACCGCGGCGCGCTGCTCCTCGTCGGCGGGGACGCCCTTCGAGGTGCCGAAGATCCGGCCGACCTCGGGGTCGGTGAGGAGGAAGTTGATGAGCGTGGCCGCGGCCTCGGGGTGCTCGGTGTTCGCGCCGGCCGACAGCAGCATCGACGGCTTGAAGAAGAGGTGCTTCTCACCGGGCTCGACCGACGGGATCTGCGCGAGCGCGATGTCCTGCGTGCCGGAGTCGGCGACGTAGGCGGCGAGGAAGTTGTCCCAGCTCATCTCGGTCGCCGACTCGTTGACCGTGAAGCCGCCCTTGGGGAGCAGCGAGGTGCCGCGGTCGATCGGGTAGACGGCCTTGTCGGCGCGGAGGTCGGCCGTGAGGTCGAGGAACTCGACGACGTCGTCCTCGTCGAAGCCGAACGTGCCGTCGTCCTCGAACGGGGTGACGCCCTTCTGCAGCAGCCACTGGATGAAGAACCAGAACGTGCCCGTGTAGTCGACGGCGCCGTAGAGCTGGTAGCCGTCCGCGGTCTTCACGCCGGCCGACGAGGCCTGCGCGATGAAGTCGTTGTAGTCCTCCCACGTGTAGTCCGCGTCGTCCGGGAACTCCGCGCCGGTCGCGCTGATGACGGCGGGGTTCTGGAACATCGCGAACGTGTTCGTGGACGTGGGGATGCCGATCGTCTTGCCGTCGAGCACGCCGGACTCCGTGAGGGTCTCGTCGTATCCGGACAGGTCGATCGAGCCGTCGTCGACGTACTTCGCGAGGTCGAGGAGCTGGCCGTTCTGGTTGAACTCGCGCAGGTAGGACAGGTCGAACTGCATGACGTCGGGCAGCTTGCGGCCCGCGGCCTCGGTGGAGCGCTGCGTCCAGTAGTCGGGGAACGCGGCGAAGCTGGTCTGCACCGTGATGTACGGGTACTGCTCCTTGAACAGGTCGAGCGCCTCCTGGTAGCGCGCGGCCCGGTCGTCGTTGCCCCACCACGTGAAGTTGATCGTGACGGGGGCGGTCGGGTCGGTGCTGGGGGCGGCGTCGTCGTCACCCGAGCCGGAGGCGCAGGCGGTGAGGGAAAGTGCGGCGACCGCCGCGACGGCGGTGATCTTCCAGAGGGATCGCTTCATCGTCGGTGAGCCTCCTTGCTCGGTCAGTGAAAGCGCATTCCGGACGGTAGGTGAGCCCTCGCAGCCGTGTCAACGGTTCGCCGTGAAACGTTACAAAGCCGTTGTGCCGCACGCCACACCGGGTGGCCGACCACCACGCTACGGGAGCGTCGGGCGAGTTGCGCAACTCGCCTGGTGACCGGGCGGGACGTGGCGTGTATCGTTTCAAAGGGTCGCCGGTGAGCGCTTACCGGCGATCCGGAGACAGCACGACCGAGGCGCCGTAGCCTCGGGAGCACCGCACCCGCACCTCCGTCAGCCCGAACCTCCGTGCAGCCCCACCTCCGTGCAGCCCCACCTCCGTGCAGCCCGACGACGCGCCCAGGAGTCCCCCGGTGACCGAACGCCAGATCCCGTCGTGGTCCGAGCTCAAGCCGCTGCTGCGGCCCAAGCCGATCACGTTCAACGCGACCGACCGGCGCCTGGCCGACGCCCTTACCATCGCCGACCTCCGCTCGGTCGCGCGCCGGCGCACGCCGCGGTCGGTGTTCGACTACACGGACGGCGCCGCCGAGGCCGAGATCAGCCTGCGCCGCGCGCGGTCACTGTTCCGCAACCTCGAGTTCCAGCCGTCGATCCTGCACGACGTGTCGGGCGTCGACACGACCACCGACTTCCTCGGCAAGCCCTCCGCGCAGCCGTTCGCGTTCGCCCCCACCGGCTTCACGCGGATGATGCACCACGAGGGCGAGCGCGCCGTGGTCCGCGTCGCCGAGCGCCGCGACATCCCCTACGCGCTGTCCACGATGGGCACGACGTCGATCGAGGACGTCGCCGCCGCCGCACCCGACGCGCGCAAGTGGTTCCAGCTCTACGTCTGGAAGGACCGCTCCGCCGGCGAGGACCTCATGGCCCGCGCCAAGGCCGCCGGATTCGAGGCCCTCATGCTGACGGTCGACGTGCCCGTCGCCGGTGCCCGGCTGCGCGACGCCCGCAACGGGTTCTCCATCCCGCCCGCGCTCACCGTCAAGACGGTCCTCGACGCCGCGACGCACCCTGCCTGGTGGGTCAACCTGCTCACGACGGAGCCCTTGACGTTCGCGTCCCTGTCCACGTGGGACGGCACCGTCGCCGAGCTCCTCGACAAGCTCTTCGACCCCACCATGACGATCGCCGACCTCGAGTGGCTCCGCGCCTCGTGGGACGGGCCGCTCATCATCAAGGGCATCCAGACCGTCGACGACGCGCGCCGGGTCACCGACGCCGGGGCCGACGCGATCGTCCTGTCCAACCACGGCGGCCGCCAGCTCGACCGCGCACCCGTCCCGCTGCGCCTGCTGCCCGACGTCGCCGAGGCCGTCGGCGACCGCACCGAGGTCTGGGTCGACACCGGCGTCATGTCCGGCGCCGACGTCGTCGCGTCCCTCGCCCTCGGTGCGCGCGCCGCGCTCGTCGGCCGCGCCTACCTCTACGGGCTCATGGCCGGCGGCGAGCGGGGCGTCGACCGGGCCGCCGAGATCCTCTCCCGTGAGGTGCGACGGACCATGGCGCTCCTCGGCGTCGCGTCCGTCGGCGAGCTCGGCCCGCAGCACGTGCGCCTGCCCTGACACGCACGGCGCGACCTGGCGCGGCACGGCTCGCACGCCGCGGGTCACGCCGCCTCTCGCACCGCCCGACGCGCGCCGAGACACGAGCGCCGACGTCCCCCGACCGAGGAAGGACCGTCCCCACGGGTTCCGTCGACCATCCCGGCGGGCCGACGAACGACCGCGAGCGCTCGTCGGGCCGCAGCGTCCTGTCCCTCGTCAACTTCCGTCTCCTGCTCGGCGCCCAGCTGCTGGGCGGCACCGGCATGTGGATGGTCCGCATGTCGACCGACTGGCTGGTGCTCGAGCTCACCGGGTCGTCCGCGGCCGTCGGCGTGCTCGTCGCGCTGCAGTTCCTGCCGATGCTCGTCGTCGGGCCGTTCGGCGGGCTGCTCGCCGACCGGTACGACAAGCGCCGCCTCGTCGAGGTCGCGCAGGTCGCCAACGCGTTGCTGGCCGCGGTCCTCGCCGTCCTCACGCTGACCGGCGTCGTCGCCGTCTGGCACCTCTACGTCGTCGCGGTGCTGCTCGGGGTCGTCGCGTCCGTCGACCAGCCGTCGCGTCAGGTGCTCGTCAGCGAGATCGTCGGCGACCAGGGGCTCCAGAAGGCCGTCAGCACCATGAACGCGATCGGGCAGGCCGGCGGGCTGCTCGGACCGGCCGCCGCCGGGTTCGTCATCGCGCACTGGGGCGAGGGCTGGGCGTTCACCGTCAACGGCGTCGTCGCGCTGTGCGTCGTCGCGGTCGTCGCGTCGATGCGTGCCCGCGAGCTGCACCCCGCACCCCGTGTCCCCCGCGCCCGCGGCCAGGTGCGCGAGGGCATCCGGTACGTGCTCGACCGGCCGCGGCTCGCCTGGGTCATCGCGCTCGCCGGCCTCATGGGCGCGCTCGGCATGAACGGGCCCGTCGTCCTCACCGCGTTCGCGCAGGACGTCTGGCACACCGGTGCCGCCGGGTTCGGGCTCTACAACGCGGTCAGCGCCGCCGGGGCGTTCGTCGGCGTCGTCCTCGGCGGCCGGTACCTGCGGCTGCGGACCCGCAACGTCGTCGTCGCGTCCGGGCTGTTCGCCGTCACCGAGGCGCTCGCCGCGCTGTCCCCGACGCACGCCGTCTTCCTCGTCATGCTCGCCGTCGTCGGGGGCGCGACGCTGCTGTTCCTCATGGCGGCGAACACCCTCGTCCAGCTCACCGCCGACCAGCCCGTCCGCGGGCGCGTCCTCGCGCTCTACTCGCCGCTGCTGCTCGGCGGGCACGCCCTCGGCGGGCTGCTGCAGGGCTGGCTCACCGAGTGGCTCGGCGTGCGCGCGGGCCTCGTGGTCACCGGCGCGCTCGCCCTCGTCGCGACCGCGTTCGTCGCCACGGCGCTCGCCCAGGTCGGCCGCCTCCGCCCCGCCCTGCGCCGCCACCCCTGGCCGTTCGCGATCGTCCCCCGCGACGCCCCGGAACCGTCTTAGGCGACGGTCGCGATCCTGCAGTCCCAGCCCGTGAGGCGGGCGTCGAGCATCCCCGTGAGCATCCGGTCGCTCACGAGGAGCGAGGCGGCCTCGAGCTGCGGCGCGATCACGTCGCGGCCCGCCGTCCTCGCCCGCGACACGACAGCGCGACCCGGCAACGGGATCCCGCTCGGTCCGCGCACGGTCCGGCGCTCGTCGTAGGGGTCGAACGGCTCGGGGAAGTGCATGACCCAGTACGCCAGGGTGTCGCCCTCGTACGTCGTGAGCGTCGCGGGCAGCCACTGCACACAGTCCTCGGTGCCGAGCAGCGGCTCCACGGCCGCACGCGCGCGATCGGACACCAGGCGCGCCAGCTCGATCGTCGACACCCAGTCAGGAGCTCCGGTCTCGGGCATCGTCCACGCCAGCGTCGGCACGTCCTCCCTCCAGCCCGGCGTGAAGCGCAGCTCGCGGAGGAAGGCGCGCGACGTCTCCTCCGACGGGCGCGCGAGAGCCCGCATGTCCACGGAGATCCAGCTGTAGCCGGTCACGTCGTCCTCACTCCCACCGCCGTGCGTCGCGCCCGGGGCGACCACCGGGAGATCGGCGCCCTCCGGCCGCGCCTTGAGGGCGTCGCACCGGTCAGCCGGGTGCGGTGGGTCGGAGTGTGACGTCGGCGATGCCGACCGGGGCGTGGAATAGGTGCGACGGGGGTGGTGCTGGGACTCGTATGCGTGCGATCACCTACTCCCGCTACGGCGGCAGCGACGTCCTCGAGCTCACCGACCAGCCGACCCCCAAGGTCGGCGCCGACACGGTCCTGGTCCGTGTGCGGGCCGCATCGGTGAACCCGGTGGACTGGAAGGTCCGCGAGGGCTACCTCGACCAGATCATGGACGTGCACTTCCCCGTCGTCCCGGGCTGGGACGTGGCGGGCGTCGTCGAGCGCGTCGGCCTCGACACCACCGAGTACCAGGTCGGCGACGAGGTGTTCGGCTACGTCCGCAAGGACTGGGTGCACGGCGGGACGTTCGCCGAGTACGTGTCCGCGCCGGTCCGGACCCTCGCGCCCAAGCCGTCGAGCCTCTCGTTCGAGGAGGCCGCCGCGGTCCCGCTGGCCGGGCTCACGGCGTACCAGTCGATCAGGCGCAGCGGCGTGACGGCCGGCCAGACGGTGCTCGTGCACGCCGCCGCGGGCGGCGTCGGCGGGTTCGCGGTGCAGATCGCGAAGGCGCTCGGCGCGACGGTCGTCGGGACGGCGTCGGAGTCGAACCACGAGTTCCTGCGTGGCCTCGGCGCCGAGCCGGTGACCTACGGCGACGGGCTCGTCGAGCGGGTCCGCGCGATCGCACCCGACGGTGTCGACGTGGTCCTCGACTACGGCAGCCCGGACGCGGTCGAGACCGCCCCGGCGCTGCTGCGGGACGGCGGCACGATCGCCTCGATCGTCGACGACAAGGCCCGCGACGAGCTCGGCGGCCACTACGTCTGGGTCCGCCCGGACTCCGCGGACCTCGCGGCGCTGGGCGCGCTGATCGACGAGGGCAAGGTGCGGGTCGAGGTCGCGCAGGTGTTCGACCTGGCCGACGCCGCTGCGGCGCACGAGGCGAGCGCGTCCGGCCACGTCCGCGGCAAGGTCGTCGTCCGCGTCTGACCCGCCGGTCGGCCGGCCGTCGCGATCGGCGACGTCGGCGCCCGGCCACATCGCCCGCTCTGAGCGGAGACAACGGCTCGAGACTGCGACATCCGTGTCGCGCTCTCGAGCCGTTGTCGCGTCGTCAGGCCGGCAAGGAGCCGGGCGGGGCGCGGTGGACGCGGGCGCCGTCGTCGGCGTCCGTGCGCGTCAGCGCTTCGTGATCGTGACGCGGACGGGGTCGCCGACGTCCTTGCCGAGACGCTTGCGCACCTTCGCGCTCAGCGACACCATGTGCCCGCCGGTCCCCGTGACCATCGCGCCGACGTTCTCCAGCACGACGTCGTCGACGGTCGCGTCGACGCGGACCGTCTTGCCGGTGCCGAAGAACTCCGCCGAGCCAGGGATCTCGACGCAGCTCCAGGTCTCGCCCTTGACCTCCACGCCGATCGTCGTGTCGAACTGCAGCTGCTCGGTCGTCGTCATGCGGACACCGTACGGGGCACCTCGGACGCGCCGACGCCCCACCCGGACGGATCGGGGCGGGGCGTCGAGCGGTGAGAGCACGGGCGGGCCGGTGTCAGCGAGCCGGCCCGCCCGCGCCAGCGCGTCAGCGGCGGACCACCACCTTCAGGTCCGTGCTGCTGGTCGTGCCGGCGGCGTTGGACAGCTCCGCGCGGTAGACGTGCGTCCCGACGGCCCGGCCGGTGACGGTCGTCGTGGCCTTCTGGGCGTTGACGCCGTTCGCGACGAGCGCCTGCGCGTCGACGAGGACGCCGTCCTCGTAGAGCCGGTACTCGGTCGCGTTGGTGCCCCACCACAGGTTGGTCGTGACGGTGTACATCCCGTCGCCGTCCCCGTTGTCGTGGCTCAGCACGGGGGTGGCCGGGTTCGCCTTGCTCACGACGACGGTCAGCGGCGCGGTCGTCGTCGACCCGTGCTGGTTGGTCAGCACCGCGGTGTAGACGTACGTGCCGTTCTTCTTGCCGGCCACCTGGAAGGCGGCGGACTGCGCGGACGGCGTGGCGTCGACCAGGTCCCGTCGCGCGACCTCGACGCCGTTCTCCAGCAGCGTCACCGTGTGGGCGTTCTGCCCCCACCAGACGTTGAGCGCCACGGTGTAGGTCCCGTCGCCGTCCCAGTTGTCCGACGACAGCACCCCGCGGGCCGGTGCACCGGTCGCCGGGCCGGGCACGCGTTCCCCGGGCCCGGGGTCCGCGCCCGTGAGCGCGAGCCGCGGAGCCGCGGGTGTCGTCATGCCGGCACCGAGGAAGTACGACGTGTGCGGCGGCTGGTTGTAGCCGGTGTTCTGCCACGCGACGCCGAGCCGGTACACCGGGTCGGACTGCAGGGTGCGCAGCCGGTGCGGGGTGACGTCGACGGTCGTCGCGATGCGCAGCGCCGAGGAGTCGGCGAGCCGGGTGACGAGCTCCTCGCGCCAGTCGCCGAACAGGTCGGCCTGGAGCGCCGGGGTCCCCTTGGTGCCGTTGTTGGACAGGGTCCCCGTCGCCCGGTAGATCTCCGTGGCGGCTCCGGCTGACGGCGACCACTTCGCGATCGTCGGCACCCCGGTCGTGGTGGTGGTGTCCCAGTCGTGGTCGGTGATCTCCCGCAGCAGGTCGCCGTCCCACCAGGTGAGGAAGTTCGCCGCCGGGATCGACGTCCCGATGAGCGTCCCGTCGGCGGCCCGCAGCTGGCCGGCACGCGAGTTCCACTCGCCGGTGTCGACGACGGCCCACGACTCGGCGCCGGGGTGCGACGCGTCGACGTCCGCCGACGCCCCACGCCCGGTGTCCTTCACCGCCGGCATGGACCACAGCACCTCGCCCGTGCGGGCGTCGCGGAACGTCGCCCCGATGCCCTTCGACGACGGTGCCTCCTCGTGCACCGCGAACACCTCCAGCCCGTCGCGCGACGGGTCGAGGTCGGACACGTGCAGGGCGTCGCCGTGGCCGAGGCCGGTCACGTACAGGGCCTCGCCGTCGTCGTCGACCGTCATGGACCCGAAGACGATCTCGTCCTTCTGGTCCCCGTCGACGTCGGCCACGGACAGGTTGTGGTTGCCCTGGCCCTTGTACCGGTCGCCCTCGACGTCGGAGTCGAACACCCACCGCTGCACCAGCTGCGCGCCGTCGAAGTCGTACGTCGCGATCACGGTGCGCGTGTAGTACCCGCGGCTGACGACGAGCGACGGGTGCTCGCCGTCGAGGTACGCGACCCCCGCGAGGAACCGGTCGACGCGGTTGCCGTACGCGTCGCCCCACGCGGAGACGTCGCCGCGTGCGGGCGTGTAGTCGACGGTGTCGACCGCCGCACCCGAGCGCCCGTCGAACACGGTGAGGAACTCGGGCCCGGTGAGGACGTAGCCGCTGGAGCTGCGGTAGTCGGCACGGGCGTCGCCGATGACGGCGCCCACCCCGTCGACGGTCCCGTCGGCCGTCTTGGCCGTGACCTCCGCGCGCCCGTCGCCGTCCAGGTCGAACACCTGGAACTGCGTGTAGTGCGCGCCCGCCCGGATGTTGCGCCCGAGGTCGATCCGCCACAGCCGCGTGCCGTCGAGCTCGTACGCGTCGAGGTAGACGTTGCCCGTGTAGCCGGCCTGCGAGTTGTCCTTCGAGTTGGACGGGTCCCACTTCACGACGATCTCGTACTGGCCGTCGCCGTCGAGGTCGCCGACCGACGCGTCGTTGGCGTTGTACGTGTACGGCTGGCCGTCCTTCGCGTACGCGTCGGCCGGCTTGTCGAGCGGCACGTCGAGGTGCTGCTCGGACCACGGCCGGAACTCGGGCGTGGCCCACCGCTCGATACCGTCGACGACGCTGCTCACGCGATAGGTCGACGCGGCGGACCCGCCCGCGTCGAGCGTGTTGGTCGAGCCACCGATGGGCGCCCCGGTGATCCGACGGCCGTCCCGGTACACGTGGAACCCGATCGACTCGGGGTCCGTACCGAGCATGCGCCACCCGACGTAGACGCCGCCCTCGACGACCACCGCGACGGGCGACCGGTCGAGCCGCTCCGCCTGCCGCGACAGGGTGGTGACGGCGGGCGACGTGACGGGCAGCGACTGCGCGGACACCCCACCGGCGTTCACCGAGGCGACGCGGTAGGAGTACGCGATCGTCGTCAGGACCGTCGTGTCGGTCCAGGACGCGGTCGACGCCCGACCGACGAGCTCGTACGGCCCGCTCACCGACTCCGACCGGTACAGCTGGTAGAACAGCGCGCCGTCGACGGGTGCCCAGCGGACGGTCACGTCGTTCTTGTTCACCGCGCCCAGGGTCACCGGGAACGGCACGCCCGCGACCGGCACGGACGGGTCGACGGTGGTCACGTCGAGCACGTCGGTCGGCACGGACTCCGCCCCCGACGGGTCGAGCGCGACCACGTGGTACCGGTAGGCGAGGCCGACGTCAGCGGTGGTGTCGACGAACGCGACGTCCGTCGTCTCGCCGATCGCCACCGGAGCCGCAGCCCCGGACGCCTGCCGGTACACGCGGTACCCGGCGGAGTCGTCGGTGCCGGTCCACGACAGCGCGACGGAGACGGCCGCGCCGTCGATCGACACCCCGTCGAGCACGAGGTCCTGCGGTGCGAGCAGCAGCGGCGTGATCTCGACGCCGTTGAGCCGCGACGACGAGCCGGTCATGACGATCGAGAGCTGACCGTCGGTGACGAGCACGGGCTGGCTGACCTTCTCGGAGACCGCGCCGGCGCCCGCGTTCGACGCACCCCAGTCCTTGCCCTCGATCTGCACGTTCGAGCGCGACGTGCCGATCCAGTCGCCGTTGTAGGTCTTGACCGCGTACGAGCCGTCGGGGACGTCGACCGCGAGCACGTGCTGCGGCCCGGGCAGCAGGAAGTCCCGCTGGAGGTCGTTCGGCGGCGTCGGGAAGTTCGTGCCGCGGTCGCGACCACCCATGCCCGTCGGGTCGAGCCAGCCCCACCCGGTCTCGGGCGTGTAGCGGCTGTTCTGGTTGACCTCGACGTAGCCCGGCATGACGGGCGAGCCGGCGAGCTGCACGTCGAACTTGTACAGCGCGGCCTTCGTCGTGACGCGGACCGTGGCGCTCGGCGCGGACTCGCCGCGACCGTTCACCGCCGTGACGCGCAGGTCGTACGACGCACCCTCGACGAGCCCGCCGACGGCCGCCTGCGCGAGCGTCGACGTCGCGACCAGCGCGTACGCGTCGTCCCCGGCCGCCGCGTCCTTGCGGTAGACGCGGTAGACGTCCGCACCCTCGACGGGCGTCCACGTGAGCTGCACGCCCGCGTTCGAGACGTTGCCCGCGACGACGCCCGCGGGCGCGTCCGGCACGGTCGCCGGCGGCTCGAAGCCCTCGACCTCACCGGCCAGCGGCACGTCGAGCGCGGCGACGTCCGTCGCGACGAGCCGCGCCATCTGGATCGCGCCGTACTCCTGGAAGTGCGTGTCGTCGACCGTGCCCGCGGGCCGCCCCGGGTACACGCCCGCGGGGACGTGCAGGAACACCGCCTTCGCGGCCTCCGGCCCGATCTCGTCGAGGTACGCCCTGCTGGACGCGGACAGGTCGACGAGCGGCGTGCCCGTCTCGGCGGCCAGCGCCGTGGCGGCAGCGACGTACTCGGGGAACGAGACGTTGAACCGGCCCGTCGTCGCGTCGAACGAGCGCCGCGACACCGGCGTCACGAGCACGGGCGTCGCGCCGCGCTGCCGCGCACCGTCGACGTAGGTGCGCAGGTACTCGCGGTAGTCGGCGGGTGCCGCGTACCGGTCGTCGACGCCGTACGAGTTGTCGTTGTGGCCGAACTGCACGAACAGGTAGTCGCCCGGCTTGATCAGCCGCAGCACCTCGTCGAGCCGGCCCTGGCTGATGAAGTTCTTCGACGAGCGGCCGCCGATCGCGCGGTTGTCGACGACCACGTCGTCCGACAGGTAGCGGTCGATCATCTGGCCCCAGCCGGCCTGCGGCGCGTAGTCCGCCGTGTACGACTGCACCGTCGAGTCGCCGGTCACCCACACCGTCGGCTTCGGACCCGCGGTGCGCGGCGACTGATGCCGGATCGTGAGCGCGTTGAGCTTCGGGGCGCTCCCCGCGACATCGAGGTTGAGCTGTCCGTCGACGACCGCGATGTCGAACGACATCTCGAGGAACTGCCCGGCGGGCTTCGCGGTCGTCGCGACCTTCGCCATCTGCTCGGCGGTGATCGCGATCTCCGACGCCTCCGTCGCGTCGCCCGCGACCAGGTCGACCGTGTAGTCGCCGGCCGGCAGGTCGACGACGAGCTCGGTGTCGCCGACCGTGACGAAGTCGGAGCGCAGCGCGTCGGCCGTGCCGCGGTCGGTCGCGGTGACCTGCGACGGGTCGACGAACCCGGCGCGCGTCGTCGGGCCGTACGCGGTCGTGGCGTCGAGGCGCGTGCTGCCGGGGACGAGCGCACCGCTGCCGAGGTCGAACGCGAGCACCCCGTCGGCGGGGAGCGTCGGGTCGGGGACGCCGTCGCCCGCGAGGCTGCTCACGGCGGCCGCGGACGGCACCGACGCGCCCGTCGCGGTCAGCGTCTGCACCCGGTACCAGTGCGTCGTGGTCGTGTCGACGGACGCGTCCGTCGCGAACACGTCGCGGGTCGTCCGGGCGACCTCGGTGTACGGGCCGGCGAGCGCGTCGGCGCGCGTCAGCACGTAGCCGGTCGCGCCTGCGACCTCGTTCCAGCGCAGCGTCGCCGTGCCCGGGGCGACGTGCGCGAGGCGCAACGCGGTGGGTGCGGCGATCGCGGGGTCCGGCGTCGGCTCGGGGTCCGGGTCGGGGTCCGTCCCGGGTTCGCCGGCGACGGCGGTGACGACGACCGCGTTGACGTAGCCGCCCGCGCCCGCGCCGGTGACGCCGAGCGTGAGCTGGCCGTCGGCGACCGTCGTGCGCCACGTCCCCTCGACCGCGACCTGCTTGGTCTTGAGCGTCCCGGCCGTCGCGCCCTCGAGCGTGAGGTTCGTCGTGGTCGTGCTCGACGACGCGAGCAGGTCGCCCGAGCGGACCGTCACGTCGTAGGTGCCGTTCGGCACGTCGACGACGAAGGACCAGGCCGTCGCGAGGACGAAGTCGCGGTCGGCGGCGTCGGTCGCGCCGCGGTCGCGCGAGATCGGGACGACACCGTCGGCGGGGACGACGCCGAAGCCTGTCGACGCGTCGTAGCGGGTGGCCTCGGTGACCTGGCGGTAGCCGTCGGCCACCGGGCTGGTCGCGGTGCCGAGGTCGAACTTCCAGACGGCCGGGTCGGCGGCGTGCGCGGGGAGCGCGACGGCCGCCAGGGTGCCGGTCGCGAGGGCGGTGGTGAACCCGACGGCGGCGGCCGCGCGACGGCGGGCGTGGGGGCGCCGTGCGTGGTGGGCGGACGAGGAGGGCGCAGGGCGCGGCGTCGGTTCGGGTGCGGGTTCGGGCAGGGGTGTCCGGGGACGGGTGGGGCGCATGCGTCACCTTCGTGTCTCGTCGTTGAGAGCAGGGTCGGACGGGCTGCGCGAGAGTCTGAATCGGTTCAATCGCGCGACCAGGTCATTCCTACCCAGCCGTCGCCGGATGCCGCAAGAGGGACGCGGAAAGTAGTGGAAAGCGCTCACCCTGTGGACGTCCCGCCCCCCGCTCACGCTCCGGACGCGCAGGAGGCCGCCCCGCACGACGCGGGACGGCCTCCTGGTGTCGCGGGTGCCGGTCGAGACCGGTCGCCGCCGACGTGGTGCGCTCAGCGCGACGCCCTCCCCGTCGCCGCGCGCGTGAGCACCGTCAGCGCAGCGTCCATCGCTGCGCGCCGGAGCCGTTGCAGTCCCAGATCTGCACCTGCGTGCCGGCGGTCGTCGACCCGCTGGGGATGTCGAGGCACCGGCCCGACTGCGGGTTGCGGTAGGACCCGTTCGACTGCGGGATCCAGACCTGCGCGCCCGTGCTGTTGCAGTCCCAGAGCTGGACCTTCGTGCCGTTGCCCGTGGCGCCGCCCGCGATGTCGAGGCACTTGCCCTGCACGCGCAGCGTGCTGCCCGCCTCGACGAACGACCACTGCTGCGCGACGGTCCCGTTGCAGCCCCAGATCTGGATCTTGTTGCCGTTCGCCGTGCTCCGGTTGTCGTTGTCGAGGCACATGCCGTTGGCGTTGACGAACGCACCCGCGGTCGTCCCGCCGCCACCGCCGCCACCCGTGCCGCCGCCCGTGAACGGGCTGAGGACCAGGCCGGCCGAGCGGGGGTCGCCGTCGTGCACGAGCGACTCGAACGCGCCGACGTCGTCGAACGCGAACGCGTACGCCTTGCCGTCGGCCATCGCCGCGTGGATCGCCTTGGCGTACTGGTTGGTGGGGTTGCTCTTGTAGAAGTCGGCCGCGTTGGTGCTCGGCTGCGTGTCGACCGTGCCGAGCGTCCCCCGGTTCAGGGCCGCGCACAGCGTGCGGGCGATCGGCCCGACGACCTGGTCGTTCGGTGCGTGCAGTTTCCCGTCGCAGCCCCAGACGTCGGCGCTGCTGGGCTTGCTGAACGACGCGACCTCGGCGCCCGACGTGTTCGTGAACCGCATGACGTCGCCGCTCGTGCGACCGAAGTACTTGAGGTTCGGCTGGTCGCCGAAGGGCACGACGGTCAGCGTCTTCGACGTGTACGCGTTCCACGCGGACGTGATGTACGGGTCGAGGTACGTGGCGCTCAGCAGGCCGGTCCCGGCCGCCTTGCCCGGCGCGAGCACGCGCAGCACCGTGCCGTCGGAGCGCGTCACGACGCTGCCCGACCAGCCCGGCTGGGACTTGAGGGCGTTGATGACCTGGTCGCGACCGTTCGCGACGACGTCGCCCGTCCGCTTCGTCGCGCCGCTCGCGCCCGTGACCGTCACGGCGTGCGGGATCGCGAACATGTCGACCTGCGAGCTGTTCAGCCACAGCCCGGCGTCGTTGTACGTGAGCTCGCTCCAGTCGAACAGCACGTCGCGGCTCGCGTCGCCGCCGGCCCACGGCGCAGGCTGCACGAGCCCGTCGGGCGTGAGGAAGAACGGCAGCTTGGCGCCCATGGAGAAGTAGATGCGGCCGGAGAACCCGCGCGGCACGTTGATGGTCCGCGTGCTGCCGTTGCCGGGACCCGCGATGGAGACGTCGGGTGCGGGCGACGGCGGGTTGGAGCCCGCGGGCCACGGCGTGAACGTGCCGCCCGCGTTGACGTAGCCGAGGCGGCCCGTCGCGAGGTTGGTGCCGAGCACGTACAGGTGGACCGCGTCGCCGCGTCCCGTGCTGTTGGTGACGGTGACGGGCAGCACCGACGGGCCGACGGCCTGGGCGGCCGTGGTGCCGGTGAGCGTGAGGGGGACCGCGAGGGTCGCCGCGGCGAGGACGCCGACGAGCGCTCTCAGTCTGCCGATCTGCATCTGATGACCTTCCGGGGGAGGTGGTCGAGAGGTGTCCGGCCGCGCCCGGAGGTCCGGCACGGCGACGATGACACGTGTCACCCGACCGTCGCCGCGACGCCGCGAGGGCGTCGTGCGGTGGTCGGGCGCGTGGAGAGGGACGGACGTCCCGCTCGGGAGGCGCTCCGCAGGGGAGGGCGTGCGGGTCCTGCACCCCGCCACGGCGACGGTCACCGGGCGGGCATCGGTCCCCGCGCCGACGTCGGGTCGCCGCGGGTGCGCGCCGCTCGCCGGACGGGCGACGATGCCCGGCGACGGTCGGCCGCGGTGCTGCCACGTCACCTGCCGACGAGCCCGACCAGCACCACCTTTGGTTACTGACAGGCAGGTAAGCGCGATGACCCGAGTCATCCTGTCGTTCACCCGAATGGCCGTCAAGGCGCCCGTGGTCACCGGTCCGCCGGGTCACCCGGGAGCGTGACGCCCCGCGTCAGCCCGTCGACCACCCGCACGACGCAGCGACGAGGTCGTACACCGACCCGCGCAGCGCGTCCGACGACGGCACGTAGAACACCGGCTGGTCGACCCCGTCGACCCGCGCGTGCACCCCGAAGAACGTGCCGCGCTTGTCCTCCGCGACGGCGTGCGGGTCGCACCGGCTCGGCACGACCGGCAGCACGACCGTCGTCCCGCCGGCCAGCGCCGCGGTGTCGACCGCGACCGGCCAGTCGTTCGTCAGGTCCGCGGGGATCACCAGGTTCGTCCGGTCCACCTGCCACACCTCGACCCGCGGACCACCCGCGACCGGCTCGACGTGGAGCGTCAGGCTCCCGACCAGGCGTCCGTCGACCGGGTGCCGGGGCAGGTCGTCGTCGAGCCACAGCCGCGCCCCCGCCGCCACCGCGAGCGTCGCGCAGTCCTCCCCGTGGATTCGCGCAAGGTGCCCCTGCGGGTCCTCCGGCGTCACGACCACCGTCCCGGCACGCCCGTCGGCGTCGACGACGTCGAGCTCGACCTGCGCACCGTCGGTCCCGGCACCCGTCGCATCGTCGGCGGCAGCCGTCCCGCCGACCGTCACCGGGCAGACGGGATCGCCGAGCGGGACCGACAGGTCGCGGTCGACGCCCGCCCGCACGTCGCGGCCCCGGTCGCTCGACGCGTCCCCCTCGACGGTCGGCGAGCGCAGCCTCGCCCGCTCGACGGTCACGTCGACCGTCCCGGTGTTCGCGACGCGGACCTGCACCACCCGCCGGCCCCAGTCGGCGCGCGACTGCCGGATCTCGACCGCGAGCGCCGCAGTCACGTCGTCGGGCAGCGCCGCGGCCGTCCCCCGAACGGCGGAGCCGGCCGACCCGGACGCCCCGGGCGTCCCGTCGCCACCGGACCGGTCGCGCCCACCGTCGCCCGTGCAGCCCGCGACCACCGCCGCGACGACGAGCACCGCGACGGCCCCTCCACCGGCCCACCGCCTCACGCGCCGATCCTCGCGCACCGCGCCCACCCCGTCACCTGCCGGGCCGAGCACTCACCCACCGTGCCGAGCCGGCGCTCACCGCGCTACGCCGCACCCTCCGGCGCCGAGCCGCCACCCTCCGCGCCGGGGTCGCGCGCTCCCGTCGAGATCGTGAGGTGGGACCCACGACCTCGCCACGAGGGTCCGGGTGGTCAGGCGTCCCGGGTCCAGGGGGCGCCGAGGGCGGTGAAGGTGCGGCCCTCGGCGGCGACGCGCTCGCACCAGTCGGCGACGTCCGTGACGACCGGCCAGGCGTCGGGCCCGCTCCCCCGCCATGTGAGGTGCTCGGCCGCGATCGGCGACGGGTCGGGCGCGGTGCGCACGGCCTCGAGCACGCGCATGAAGGCGCCGGTGTCGGCGACGGAGCACCGCAGCGGCACGTCGTCGGACCGGCGCGCGTCGAGCAGCTGCGTGAGGAGGTCGACGCGCCCCGTGGTGATGCGGCGCGTGCCGCGCGGCGAGCGCACCTCGATCGCGTCCTGCTCGTAGAACAGGGTGAGCGAGCCCTGCGTCCCGGTGACGAGCACGCGCGCGGGTGTGCGCTCGGGTGCGCAGACGGTGAGCCCGGCGGCGACGCGCTGACCGGTGCGGGTGGTGACGACGACGGACGACGTGTCGTCGGCCTCGATGTCGTGCGCGTGGAACAGGTCGACCTCGACGTCGGCGACGTCCTCGACGGTCCGCGCCCCGGCGACCAGCAGCGCGGTCGCGACGGCGTGCGCGAGCGGGTTGGTGACGACGCCGTCGACGATTTCGACGCCGTCGAGCGTGCGTCGTCCGGCCCACGCGGCGCGCTGGTAGTAGGCGACGGTGCGGACCCAGGTGCCGACGGCCCCGACGGACACGACGTCGCCGAGCTCGCCGGACGCGACGATCCGCACGACCTCGTCGACGGCGCCCGACCCGAACGTCTGGAACCCGACCTGGCAGCGGCGGCCCGTCTCCGCGACGACGTCCAGCAGGGCCGCGTGCTCGGCGAGCGATGCGGTCGTCGGCTTCTCGAGCAGCACGTCGCACCCGGCGCGCAGCGCGGCGGACGCGAGCGGCAGGTGCGTGGGGATGGGGGTGGACAGGACGACGACGTCGGGCCGCTGCACCTCGAGCAGCGCGTCGAGCGACGGGAACCACGGGGTGCCGGGCGGCACGTCGGTGACGCCGTCGACGGGTCGCGGGTCGACGACGCCGGACAGCACGGCCCGACGGTCGGAGGCGAGCGCGGCGACGCGCCGGACGTGCGACGCCCCGTGCCCGTGCACGCCGACGACGGCCACGCGCGCGAGGTCGAGCGCGGCGGGCGCACTCACGCCCACACCTCGGCGGCGAGCGCGGCGGCCTCGTCCTGCGTGAGCGCGCGGTCGACGACGACGGCGGCGAGCCCGGCGCGGAGCACGTCGCCCGCGGGCACCGCGACGGGTGCGTCCCACGCGAGCGCGGGCCCGGCGCCGACGTACTCGGCGACGCGCACGAACCACGGCCGTGCCTCGTCGGCGCCCTGGACGAGCAGCAGCGTGGTGGTGCGCGCCTCGCGCCGCTGGACGAACGCGAGCCACGGCGACCGGCTGCCGTGCACGGCCTCCTCGCCGACGAGCCCTTCCCCGAGGACGGTCGTGAGGTCGGCGGACGGCAGCCGCCAGAACAGCCCGCCGTACCCGGCGCCGGGGCGGCCGTTGGTCGCGGGGCTCTCGATCCGCAGGTCGCCGTGCTCGGCGCGCAGCTCGGTGGTCCAGCGCAGCGCCCAGCCGCGCTCGTCGGGCAGAGCGCGGGCACTGAGCCGGCGGTCCTCGCGCAGCAGCGGTCGGTCGCGCTCGTCGCGCCACAGCACGTCGTCGACCAGCGTGGAGCCGTCGTCGTCGAGCCGGACGCCGGTCGACACCTGGCGGCCGTGGTTCGGCAGGAGGGTCGGGCCCTCGTCGCGCAGGAAGGTGCGGCCGCCCCAGTAGGACGTGCCGTTGACGACGGGCACCGCGACGGAGACGCCGTAGTGGTGCCGGTGGTCGACGGGGCTGGTCTGCGTGAGGGCGGTCCCGGCGGCGGTGTGCACGGGGTGCAGGAACGGCCGGGGCGAGTGCACGGGCGGGATCGTGTCACCGGGCTCGTAGCGCGCGAGCGGCGTCGCGGCGCCGGGGCGGGCGCCGGTGCGGACGGTGGCGGACAGGACGTGCGCACGTCCGTCGGTGGTCCAGCGCGGGGCGGACTGCACGTGCGGCTCTCCCGGACGGTCGGTGACGGGCTGGGTGCGGCGGCGCAGCCGGACCGCGGGGGGCACGGGGCCGGTGCTGGCGCGCACGGCGAGCAGCGGCCGGATCAGCGGCGGGGTGGGGTCGACGTCGTCGCCCGCGGCGGACCGGCGCAGGTGCTCCCACGCGAGGCGGCCGAGCTCGACCTGCGGGACGGTCGCGGTCGTGAGCGACGGGGTCGCGTACCGCGCGAGCTCGATGTCGTCGAAGCCGGTGATGGACAGGTCGCCGGGGACGGCGACGCCGAGCTCGTTGAGCCGCGCGAGCAGTCCGAACGCGACGAGGTCGTTGTAGGCGACGACGGCGGTGGCGCGCGACGCGAGCACGTCCTGCGCGGCGGCGTACCCGGAGTCGACGGACGAGCCGGCGGGCATCTCGGACAGGCGCAGGTCCTCGCGGCGGGCCGCGGCGACGCGCAGCGCCTCGAGCCGCGCGGAGTGCGAGGCGCTGCTGGTCGGGCCGGCGAGGTAGAGCAGGTGCCGGTGCCCGAGCCGCGCGAGGTGGTCGACGATCTGCTCGATGCCGTCGGCGTAGTCGATGCCGAGGGTCGGGGTGGTGCCGTCGGGGGCGCGGTTGACGACGACGACGGGCTCGATCTCGGGGAGCAGCGCGCGCAGCGTCGGCTCGGGCATCCGCGGGGAGACGAGCACGACGGCGTCGCAGCGCAGGCGCGCGTCGAGCGCGACCTTCTCCTCGTCGACGCTGTCCTCGGCCGTGTCGGCGACGAGGACGCGGTAGCCGCTCTCGGAGGCCGCGGACGCGACGCCGCGGAGCACCTGCTGGAACATCGGGTTCGCGAGGTCGGGCACGACGACGGCGACGGTCTCCGTGCGGCCCAGCGACAGGCTGCGCGCGACGTTGCTCGGCCGGTAGTGGAGCTGGTCGGCGACCTCGCGCACACGGGACGCCAGCTCGGCGTCGACGGTCGTCCGGCCGTTCATCACGCGCGAGACCGTGGCGCGCGAGACCCCCGCGATGCGCGCGACCTCCGCGATGGTCGGCGCGGTGCGCGCCCACCCGTTCTGCGTCACTGCAGTCCTCCACCGGGTCGTTCCCGTCCGACCCGCGGGCGTGCGGTGCTCGCCCCCGGGTACGGTTCGTGGCCGAACATACACCACAGGAAACCGGTTCCCAAGGCGCTCGGCCGGTGCTACGGTACCCAATCGGGAACCGGTTTCCCGCTGCAACGCCGATGCACAACGAGGTGGTCGACGCATGTCGGTAGTAAGTGAGTTCCGGCGAACGACCGGGAAGCGAGGAGCCGCGGGCACCGCCCGTGGCGTCACGGGACGGGGCGAGGGCAAGGTCGCCGCCGTCTTCCTCGCGCCGTGGTTCCTCGGGCTGTTCCTCATCACCATCGGGCCGATGGTCATGTCCCTGTACCTGTCCTTCACGGAGTACCGGCTGCTCAAGCCGCCGACGTGGATCGGGCTGGAGAACTACACGCGGATGTTCGAGGACCCCCGGCTCCTCAACTCCCTCAAGGTCACGTTCACGTACGTGCTGACGGCGGTCCCGCTGCAGCTGATCGTCGCCCTCGGGCTCGCGATGCTGCTCGACCGCGGGCTGCGCGGCCTGTCGTTCTACCGCTCCGTGTTCTACCTGCCGTCGCTGCTGGGCGGCTCGGTCGCCGTCGCGATCCTGTGGCGCCAGGTGTTCGGCGCGGAGGGCCTCGTCAACGCGTTCCTCGCGCTGTTCGGCGTCCAGGGCAAGGGGTGGGTCTCCGACCCCGACACCGCGCTGTGGACGCTCGTCGCCCTGCACGTCTGGACGTTCGGCGCCCCGATGATCATCTTCCTCGCGGGCCTGCGGCAGATCCCGGAGATGTACTACGAGGCCGCGTCGATCGACGGCGCCGGCAAGGTGCGGCAGTTCCGCAGCATCACCATCCCGCTGCTCACGCCGATCATCTTCTTCAACCTCGTGCTCCAGGTCATCGGCGCGTTCCAGAGCTTCACGCAGGCGTTCGTCGTCTCCGGCGGCACCGGCGGACCGGCCGACTCGACGATGTTCTACACGCTCTACCTCTACCAGAAGGGCTTCACGGCCCTGCAGATGGGCTACGCCTCCGCGATGGCGTGGCTGCTGGTGCTCATCGTCGCCGCCATGACGGCACTCAACTTCCTCGCCTCCAAGTATTGGGTCTTCTACGGTGATGACTGACCTCCAGATGCGCCCCGACCCCGCCGCGGGCGTCCACGCCTCGCGCGCCGACGCCCGCCACGACGGCGGCAAGACGCCCGTCCTGCGGACCCGCTCCCCCTGGCCGTCGCGCTGGCGCGCCTTCCTCAAGCACGTGGGCCTGATCGCGCTCGCGCTGATCATGCTGTACCCGCTGATCTGGCTGCTGGTGAGCTCGTTCAAGCCGAGCGAGCTGATCTTCCGGGACGTGTCGCTCATCCCGTCGGAGATCGACACGACCAACTACACCGCGGGCTGGAACGCGCTGCAGTACCCGTTCAGCCGCTACCTGCTGAACTCGGCGCTCATCGTCCTCGGCTCGCTGCTCGGGAACCTCGTGAGCTGCTCGATGGCGGCCTACGCGTTCGCGCGGCTGCAGTTCAAGGGCCGGCAGCTGTGGTTCGCGATCATGCTCATGTCGATCATGCTGCCGATCCACGTGATCATCGTCCCGCAGTACGTGCTGTTCTCCCGGCTCGAGTGGATCAACACGTTCCTGCCGCTGATCGTGCCGAAGCTGCTGGCCACGGACGCGTTCTTCATCTTCCTCATGGTCCAGTTCTTCCGCGGCATCCCGAAGGAGCTGGACGAGGCCGCGCGCCTCGACGGCGCCGGGCACGGCCGCATCTACCTGCAGATCATGCTGCCGCTGTCGATGCCGGCCCTCGCGACGACCGCGATCTTCACGTTCATCTGGACGTGGAACGACTTCTTCAGCCAGCTGATCTTCCTCACCCGACCGGACATGTACACGGCACCGGTCGCCCTGCGCACGTTCATCGACGCCACGGGCCAGAGCTCGTGGGGACCGATGTTCGCGATGTCGATCGTCTCCCTCCTGCCCGTCTTCCTCGCGTTCCTGTTCGGCCAGAAGTACCTGGTCAAGGGCATCGCGACGACAGGCATCAAGTAGCACCCGGGCTCGCGCCCGGCCGCAGTGACCAGCACACCGACGTCCTCGTCACGAAGGAGAACCATGCGCCACCGTCCCGCCCTCCGCGGCCGGACCGCCGTCCTGCGGTCCGCTGCACTGCTCGCCGTCGGGGCCCTCGCCCTGACCGCCTGCGCCGGGTCCGACGAGCCCGCCGCCGAGGCCACCTCGTCCGGGCCGCCCGAGCCCGTCGAGATCCGCTTCTCGTGGTGGGGCTCCGACACCCGCCACGAGCTCACCCAGCAGGTGCTCGACAAGTTCACCGAGAAGTACCCGCACATCACGGTGGTGCCGGACTACACGGACTGGAACTCGTACTTCGACAAGCTGAGCACCGGCGTCGCCGGCGGTGACGCCCCCGACGTCATCACGCAGGAGGAGCGCTACCTGGCGGACTACGCGTCGCAGGGCGTGCTGGCCGACCTCAACGAGCTCGACCTCGACACCTCGAAGATCGACCCGAACGTGCTGCAGTCCGGCACGATCGACGACGCGCTCTACGGCGTCGCGACGGGCGTCAACGCGTACGCGATCGTCGCGGACCCCGAGGCGTTCGCCGCGGCGGGCGTCGAGATGCCCGACGACACCACGTGGACGTGGGAGGACTACGTCGACATCGCGAACGAGATCTCGGCGAAGACGGGCAAGGCGATCTACGGCGCGCAGGACTACGGGTTCAACGAGCCCGGGTTCTCGATCTTCGCGCGGCAGCGCGGCGAGTCCCTCTACAACGAGGACGGCGAGGTCGGCTACAAGGAGTCGACGCTGGCCGACTGGTGGCAGTACTCGCTCGACCTGCAGGCCGGCGGCGGCACGCCCGACGCGGCCCTCACGGTCGAGACCGACGCGGGCGGCCCGGAGCAGTCCCTCGTCGGCACCAACAAGGGCGCCATGGCGTGGTTCTGGACCAACCAGCTCACCGCCATCACGACCGCGTCGGGCCGCCCGCTCCAGCTGCTGCGCGTCCCCGGCGAGTCCGAGGAGGAGCGCACCGGCATGTACTTCAAGCCGGCCATGTTCTACTCCGTCTCCGCGAAGTCGCAGCACCCGGAGGAGGCCAAGCTCCTCGTCGACTTCCTGCTGAACGACCCGGCCGCCGGCGAGATCCTGCTGTCCGACCGCGGCCTGCCCGCCAACACCGACGTCCGCGCCGCGGTGCAGGACAAGTTCAACGACACCGACAAGCAGGCCGCCGAGTTCCTCGCGAGCCTCGAGGGCGACATCGTCGACGGTCCCGTCGTGCCGCCGGTGGGTGCGGGCGAGGTCGCCGGCATCACCAAGCGCATCAACGAGGAGGTCCTCTTCGGGCGCCTCACGCCCGAGCAGGCCGCGAAGCAGTTCACCGACGAGGTGAAGCTGGCCATCGGCCAGTAGTCCTCACGCTCGACGCCGGCCCGACCGCCGGCACGCACGGTCCCGACGGGGCGGTCCGCACGCAGCGGGCCGCCCCGTCGGGCGTCCTGGCGGATGACCGGCGACGGCGCGCGGGGGCTGCCCCGTCCGCCGTATCAGCTGCGGCGGCGCGCGCTCCTGCACGGTGCCAGGGTGGGTGCTGGCAGGTCCGCCGGGACCCGCCCGCCACACCGCGCGACGACAGGGCCCGAGCGGCCGACGAAGGACCCGACGATGCCCGACCCGCACCCCCCGGTCCCGTCGCCGTCGCCGCAGCCTCCGCCCGTCCCCACCGACGACGACACGCGTGCGCAGCACCGTGTCGACTTCGACCCGGCGGTGCACGGGTTCGCGTTCCCGAACGCGTTCGTCGACGAGCTCATCACGCTGCCCAACGGCACGACGATCACCACGGCGGGTCGGTGCGGCGGCATGTCCTACGCGGCGCTGGACTACTTCGTCTCGGGCCGTCCCGTCCCCCGCTGGTCCGCGGACCTGTACGCGCCCGACCGGGTCCCGCCGGACGAGAACTGGCTCGCGAAGTACGTCCACGACCGCCAGCTCCAGTCCTTCCTGACGGGCTCGGCGACGAAGTTCCTCACGTGGACGCTGCACTCGGACGACGAGACGTGGGTGTTCAAGGGCGTGAGCCGCTGGACGAAGGAGGAGGAGGTCCCGCGGGTCGTCGCGTCCGTCGACGCGGGCCGGCCGGTCGTCCTGGGCCTCGTCGTGGCGCGGTCGCTCGCGAAGGTCGGCGACAACCACCAGGTCGTCGCGTACGGGTACGACGTGGACCGCGCGACGGGCCGCGTCGCGCTCCAGGTGTACGACCCGAACTCGCCGGGCCGCGAGGTCGTCTTCACGTCGGAGCCCGGGCAGAAGGACTGGTCGGCGTCGAACGGCCGCCGCTGGCGCGGGTTCTTCGTGCAGGACTACACGCCGAAGCCGCCGCGCGTGCTCACGCGCACGGCACCGTCCCGCGACCGGCAGGTGAGCACCGGGGACGTCGTCAAGCTGTCGCACGTCTGGACGGGCCGTTCGCTGCACTCGCACGGGCTCGCGTGGACGCACGCGGGCACGTCGGGGCAGCAGCAGGTCACGGCGTTCGACGGGTCCGACGACAACGACCTGTGGCGGCTCGCGGCTCCGCACGGCAACGCGGCCGCGGTCGGCGACGGGCACGCGCTGCGGCACGGCGACGTGCTGCGGCTGCGGCACGTCGAGACCGGCCGGAACCTGCACAGCCACCGGGGCTTCCCGTCGCCGCTCACGGGTCAGCAGGAGGTCACGGCGTTCGGCCGGGACGGCGTGGGCGACGGGGGCGACGACTGGCGTGTCGAGGTGGACGGCGGCGGGCGCTGGCGTGCGGGGTCGCGCGTCCGGCTCGTGCACGTCGCGACGGGTGTGGCGCTGCACTCGCACCGGCGCACGGACCCGCAGCTCACGGCCGGGCAGCAGGAGGTCACGGGCTTCACGGGGCGTGACGGCAACGACTGGTGGACGGTCCTCGAGGTGCGCTGACGCGGCCCTGCCCTCACAGCGGTTGCGGTGCTCATGAGAAATCCCGACTCAACATCTCAGGATTTGGGAGGGGGCTTCTCACCCCTCGGAGGTGCTGACACGGTGTTCCCCATGTCGTCCCGTCGAGCACTCGCCGCCGCAGCCCCGCTGCCCGTGGCCCGCTCGTGTCGGGCGTGTCCCGCCTGTCGGTGACCGACGACCACGCCGTCGTCGACCGCTGACCGGTCCGCGGCGCCCCCACGCCGCGCACGACGGCTCCTCAGGACCGTCGTCGCCCTCAGCCCGAGGGCCCCTCTCCCCCGCGCACCACCAGCACCGACCGCCGCACGCCCGCAGGGGGCCGCGGTGCGATCCGTCCTGCCGTCGAGAGGCACACGCATGTCCACCCGTACCCGCCGGACCCGTCCGGCACCCCGCACGGCGGCCCTCGCTGCCGCCCGGCCCCGGCTCGCCGCCGCGGTGCTCGCCACCGCGCTGGCCGGTGCGCTCGCCGCGTGCTCCGGCGCGAGCGCCCAGACGACCGGCGACGACCCGACCGCCGCGTCCGGCGACCTGCCGACCGAGATCCCCGCCGGCACATCGCTGGTCATCGGCGACCCCGTCACGCAGAAGGCGGTCGAGATCGCCGGCGGAGACCTCGACGCGGACCTCGGCTTCGAGATCGAGTGGGCGAACGTGTCCGGAGGCCCCGCGACGACCGAGGCGTTCCGCGCCGGGTCGCTCGACGTCGGTTCGGTCGCGGACATCCCGCCGATCCACGCGACCTGGACGGGCCTCGACGTGCGGATCATCGCCGCGTCGTACCGCCAGGACTGGGAGGACTTCCCGATCTACGAGTTCGGCGTCGCACCCGGCGTCGAGGGCGTGGACTCGCTCGAGGACTTCGCGGGTCACCGCATCGCGTACAGCCCGGGCCAGGCGCAGGGCGTCATCGTGCTGCGCGCACTGCAGAAGGCGGGCCTCGACCTCGACGACGTCGAGCTCGTCGAGCTGCCCAGCACGGGCGACGTCTACCCGACGGCGCTCGCCGCGGGCGAGGTCGACATCGCGCCCATCGGCGGCGTGCAGATCGCGCGGTACGTCGACCAGTACGGCAAGGACGGCGCGCACACCGTCACGCACGGCCTGCGCGACGACCCGGGCGTGCTCTACGTCCCGACGTCGACGCTCGACGACCCCGCGAAGGCCGCGGCGCTGCGCGCGTACGTCCGGCTGTGGGCGCAGGCCAAGCTGTGGGTCGAGGACCACCCCGACGAGTGGGTGCAGGGGTACTACGTCGAGGACCAGGGCCTGTCCGAGGAGGACGGCCGCTACCTCGTCGAGCACGCCGGCACGCCCGACATCCCCGCCGACTGGACCGAGGCGATCGAGCGCCACCAGGAGACGATCGACCTGCTCGCCGAGGCCACCGGCAACGACCCGCTCGACGCACCCGACCTGTGGGACCAGCGCTTCGCGCCGGTCGTCGCGGAGGCTGTCGAGGAGTACCGGGCGGGGGCGAGCAGCTGATGTCGGTCCTCACCGCACCGCGGGCGCTCGCGTCGCCCCGCCCGCTCACGCGCCCGGCGACCACCCGTCGCCGCGCCACCCGGCGCCTCGGCCCCGGCCGCAGCATCCCCGGCGGCGCCGCGCTCGGCCTGCTCGCGCTCGTCGCGTTCTGGGCGCTCGGCAGCGTCACCGGGTTCCTCGACCAGCGCACGCTGTCGGCGCCGTGGACCGTCGTCACCACCGCGGGCGAGCTGATCGAGTCCGGCCGCCTCCAGGAGAACCTCGCGGTGTCCGCGCAGCGCGCGCTGCTGGGCCTGCTGTTCGGGATCGTCCTCGGGACCCTGCTGGCTCTCGTGTCCGGCCTCACGCGGGTCGGGGAGGCGCTCATCGACGGACCCGTGCAGGTCAAGCGGGCCATCCCGAGCCTCGCGCTGCTGCCGCTGCTCATCCTGTGGCTCGGCATCGGCGAGACGATGAAGGTCGTCACGATCCTGCTCGGCGTGTTCGTGCCCGTGTACATCCACACCCACAACGGCCTGCGGACGATCGACGCGCGGTACGTCGAGCTCGCCGAGACCGTCGGGCTGTCGCGGTGGCAGTTCGTGCGACGCGTCGTCCTGCCGGGTGCGCTGCCCGGGTTCCTGCTCGGGCTGCGGTTCGCCGTGACGGGCGCGTGGCTCTCGCTCGTCGTCGTCGAGCAGATCAACGGCACCGCCGGGATCGGCTACATGATGGAGCTCGCGCGCACGTACGGGCAGACGGAGATCATCGTCGTCGGCCTCGTCCTGTACGGCGTGCTGGGCTTCGGCTCCGACGCCCTCGTGCGCCTCGTGCAGAGGAGGGCGCTCGCATGGCGACGCACGCTCGCGGACTGACCCGCGCACCCGGCACGACACCGGGGACCGGCGCGCTCGACGGGTCGGTGACCGCTCCCGCCGGCGCCGTGGTGCCGGCGGTGCCCGCAGGTGCCGCACCCGCGCACGCCGACGGCCGGACGCCCGAGCGCTCCGCGGTCCCGCCGCCCGCGCACGGCACCCTCGCCGACGAGCGCACGACCACGACCGACGGCTCGGTCGTCGTCCGGCACCTCGACCGCGCGTACGGCCTGGCCGAGGGCGACGGGCGCGTCCTGCGAGACCTCGACCTCACCATCGCGCCCGGCGAGTTCGTCGCGATCCTCGGACGCAGCGGCTCGGGCAAGTCGACGCTGCTCCGGGCTCTCGCGGGCCTCGACCACGACGTGCACGGCACCGGCACGGTCGCGGTCCCCGAGCGGGTGTCCGTCGTCTTCCAGGACTCGCGCCTGCTGCCGTGGGCGCGCGTGCTCGACAACGTCACGCTCGGCCTGCGCGGGTCTCAGGCGCACGAGCTCGGCCGCGAGCGCCTCGCCGAGGTCGGCCTGGCCGGCCGCGAGCGCGCGTGGCCCACGGAGCTGTCGGGCGGTGAGCAGCAGCGCGTGTCGCTGGCCCGCTCGCTCGTCCGGGAGCCGCAGCTGCTGCTCGCCGACGAGCCGTTCGGGGCGCTCGACGCGCTCACCCGGCTGCGCATGCACGGCCTGCTGCGCGACCTGTGCGCGCGGCACCGACCCGCGGTCCTGCTGGTCACGCACGACGTCGACGAGGCGATCGTGCTGGCCGACCGGGTTGTCGTGCTCGACGAGGGGCGCCTCGCGCTCGACGTGCCCGTCGCGCTCGACGACGGCCCGCGCGACCCGGCGGCCCCGCGGTTCGCCGCCCTCCGCGCCCAGCTGCTCGACGCGTTGGGCGCTCTCACTCCCACCCTTCCCCTCGACGACCCGAGGAGCACCCGATGACCACCCACCGCGCAGGGCACCTGCACCTCAACGCGTTCCTCATGAGCACCGGCCACCACGAGGCGTCGTGGCGGCTTCCCGAGAGCGACCCGTCGTACGTCTCGACGAACATCGCCTACCTGCAGCGTCTGGCGCAGACCGCGGAGCGGGGCAGGCTCGACTCGATCTTCTTCGCCGACGGTCCCGCGCTGCACCGGGACATCGGCCGCCGCCCGTCGGGCACGCTCGAGCCGACGGTCGTGCTCGCGGCGATCGCGGCGGTCACGCAGCGGATCGGCCTCATCGCGACCGCGTCGACCACCTACAACGACCCGTACAACCTGGCCCGACGCTTCGCGTCGGTCGACCACATCAGCAACGGTCGGGCGGGCTGGAACATCGTCACGACGGCGTTCGTCGAGGCCGCGCGGAACTTCGGGCTCGACGAGCAGCCCGCCCACGCGGACCGGTACGCGCGCGCCGCGGAGTTCATCGAGGTCGCGCTCAAGCTGTGGGACTCGTGGGAGGACGACGCGGAGATCGGCGACAAGGAGGCGGGGCTCTGGGGCGACTCGTCGCGCGTCCACCCGATCGGCCACGTCGGCGAGCACTTCCGCGTCGCAGGCGCGCTCACGACGCCGCGCTCGCCGCAGGCGCACCCGCTGCTCGTGCAGGCCGGGTCGTCGGAGGACGGCAAGGACCTCGCGGCTCGCTACGCGGAGGCGGTGTTCACGGCGCAGCAGACGCTCGAGGACGCCCAGGCGTTCTACGCGGACCTCAAGCGTCGTGCGGTCGAGTGGGGGCGCGACCCGGCGACGGTGCTCGTGCTGCCGGGGATCGTGCCGGTCATCGGCGCGACCGAGGCCGAGGCGCGGGAGAAGGAGGACGAGCTCGACCGGCTCATCAACCCGGAGTACGCGCGCGTCCAGCTCGCGGCGCAGCTGCGGGTCGACCCGGAGGAGCTGCCGCTCGACCGCGAGCTGCCGGACCACCTGCCGTCGGAGGACGAGATCGAGGGCGCGAAGAGCCGGTACACGCTCATCGTGAACCTGGCCCGGCGCGAGCGGCTCACGGTCCGCCAGCTCATCGGCCGGCTCGGCGGCGGGCGCGGTCACCGCACGTTCTCGGGCACGGCCGAGCAGGTCGCGGACGCGATCCAGGACTGGTACGACCAGGGCGCCGCCGACGGGTTCAACATCATGCCCGCGGTGCTGCCGTCGGGGCTCGAGGAGTTCGTCGACCAGGTCGTGCCGATCCTCGTCGACCGCGGCATCTTCCGGTCCGAGTACACGGGCACGACGCTGCGCGACCACTACGGCCTGGCCCGGCCTGCCAACCCGCACACGGTCGCGCGACTCGCGCCGGCGGAGGCGACCCGATGACGACCGGGCACGCCGGTCACCGGCGCGTTCTCAGCCCCACCCCGCACCCCGTCACCCGAGGAGTCCACGCATGACGACGTATCGCCCGCTCGGCCGCACCGGCGTGCAGGTCAGCACGCTCACGCTCGGCGCCATGAACTTCGGCGCGTGGGGCAACCCCGACCACGACGCGTCGGTCGCGATCATCCACCGCGCGCTCGACGCCGGGATCAACGTGATCGACACCGCCGACGTCTACTCGCGCGGCGAGTCCGAGACGATCGTCGGGAAGGCCCTCCGGGGCCGCCGCGACGACGTCGTGCTCGCGACGAAGGTGCACGGCCGGCTGTCCGACGAGGTCAACCACGCCGGCAACTCGCGCCGCTGGATCATCCGCGAGGTCGAGGACTCGCTGCGACGCCTGCAGACCGACCACGTCGACCTGTACCAGGTGCACCGCCCCGAGCCGGGGACGGACGTCGAGGAGACGCTGTCCGCGCTCGACGACCTGGTCCGCGCGGGCAAGGTCCGGTACGTCGGCACGTCGACGTTCCTCGGCTCGCAGATCGTCGAGGCGCAGTGGGTCGCGCGCGACCGCCGGCTCGTCCGGCCCGTCACCGAGCAGCCGCCGTACTCGATCCTCGCCCGCGGGGTGGAGCGGGAGATCCTGCCGCTCGCCCTCGAGCACGGGCTCGGCGTCCTGCCGTGGAGCCCGCTCGCCGGCGGCTGGCTCTCGGGCCGACCCGTCGGCGCCGACGCGCCCGTCTCGCCGCGCATCGCCCGCCAGCCCGGCCGGCACGACCCGTCGCTGCCCGAGAACGTCGCGAAGGCCGAGGCCGTGCAGGCGCTCGCCAAGGTCGCCGAGGCCGCGGGCCTGACGCTCGTGCAGCTCGCGCTGGCCTTCGTCGTGGAGCACCCCGCGGTGACGTCCGCGATCATCGGCCCGCGCACGCCCGAGCACCTCGACGCGGCGCTCGCGGCGCTCGACGTGCGCCTCTCCGCGGACGTCCTCGACGAGATCGACGCGATCGTCCCGCCGGGCACGACGCTCAACGCCGCGGACGCGGGCTGGACCCCGCCGTCCCTCACGGACGCGACGCTCCGCCGCCGTCCCCGCTGAGGCGCGACGACAGCGCCGCCCGTGCCGTCAGTCCGCCGGGAAGCCCCGGGGACCGACGCCACGGGCGGCGCCAGGGTCGTCAGCGCAGCGCGGCCTCGACACCGCCCGACCAGGCGGAGTCGTGCAGGTCGATCGTCGTGAGCACCGTGCCCGGCGGCACGTCGAACACCACCACGGCCTCGACGGTGTTCCCGGGGTTGATCTCCTCCATCCACGAG
This sequence comes from Cellulomonas sp. H30R-01, assembly GCF_010119915.1. NCBI lineage: Bacteria > Bacillati > Actinomycetota > Actinomycetes > Micrococcales > Cellulomonadaceae > Cellulomonas > Cellulomonas sp. H30R-01. The sequence goes on from NZ_CP048210.1 coordinate 3,135,455, forward strand.
TCGGAGCCGTCGAGGTAGACCGCGGCCGTGGAGTCCGACGAGTACTCCTGACCGGCCTCGTTGCGCGCCTTCTGCGCGTCGCCGAAGAAGTACTGCGCCTCGTCGCCGATGTTGGTCACCGACATCCGGACGAGGCAGAACTCGCCCTGCGCGTCCTGGTGCAAGTACTCGCCGCCGACGGTGGCGAGCCCGCACTCCGTGCCGTGCACGACGAACTCGAACTTGCCGTCGCGGACCGGGGTGCCGAGCGGTGCGACGGCGGGGGCCTCCTCCACGGGAGCCTCCTCGGCCGGCGCAGCCTCCTCCGGGGCGACCTCGGCGGCGGGCTCCTCGACCACGGCGGGGGCGTCGGCGACCTTGTCGGGCGCCGCCACGTCGGACGCGTCGTCACCGCCGCCGGACGCCGCGATCGCGACGACCAGGACGGCCGCGCCGATGCCGACACCGGTCAGCACCTTGTGCCGGGCGAACCAGGCGGGGCGCTTGCCGTCCTCGACCCAGAGCTGCCACCCCTCGGGGGCCGGACCCCAGCTCGGGTCGGGCTGCCAACCGGGCGGCGGAGTCCAGCCGGCGGGCGGGGCCGGCCAGTTCGGGGGCGCGTTGTAGCGAGCTGCCATGGGTACCTCACAAGGGGTCGGGGACGAACGGGGTGCGACCGTCCTGACATAACATGTGACATAACTATGGCGGTGCCGGTGCCGGCACGGTCAGGACGAACGTCCTCGCCCGGCGGGCGGCCGCACGGTCAGCGGCGGGCGGTGAGGACCATCCAGACGAGCTCGCCCGACGTGCTGTGCGTGAGCTTCGTGCGCCAGCGTCGCGTGAGGTCCGCGTGCTCCTCGGGCGACAGCAGCGCGCGCACGTCGTCGCCCCGCTCCTCCAGGACCCGCAGGCCGTGCTCCTGCGACGCCACGAGGTCGGCCGTGCGGTCCTCGGTCACGACGTCGGCGAAACCGCACGACGTCAGCAGGTCCGCGTACGCGTCGAGCGTCAGCATGTGCTGCCCCCACGCGAGCATCCGCTCGCCGAACTCCGCGGACGCCGCCGACGTGCCGAGGCAGTAGTCCGTGACGAGCACCGACCCGCCGGGCCGCAGCGCGTCGTGCAGCCGGCGCCACGCGACCGGCTTCTCGTCGTGCGTGAGGAACGCCCCCGCGTCGCGCGTCCACACCACGTCGAAGGCACCGGGCCGCACGACGTCCGAGGTCAGCACGTTGCCGCACACGAGCTCGACGTCCGCGCCCGGCGCGTCGACCTCCTGGCGCTCGCGGGCGAGGTCCGTCATGTCGGGCGACGCGTCGAGCCCGACGACCCGGACGCCGAACCGGGTCGCCAGCCGGAACGCGTCCCCACCCAGGCCCGAGCCGACGTCGAGCACGTCGGCACCGGCCCGCAGAGCCGCGCGTGCGGCGAGCGCGTCGAACACCTCCGGCTCGGCCGGGCCCTGGTAGCCGCGGCCGTAGAGGAGCTCGTGGCGCAGGGCCACCTCGCGGCTGTAGCGGTGCGCGATGGTCGCGGGCAGTCCGTCGGGCATGGGTCGTCTCCTCAGGGAGTGGTCGCGGGTGCGGGGCGCTGGACCGGGACGTGGTCGGTGCGCGATGCCCGGGCGGTCCGGGCGGGGTCGTGGGGGCGGAGCAGCTCGACGTCGGTCGCCGACGGGCCGGCCGGGCCGCACAGCGCCGCGACCAGGTCACCGACGGCGGCCGCGTGCGTGAAGCCGTGACCGGAGAAGCCGCCGCACACGACGAGGCGGAGCGTCCCGGGAACGCGGCCGACGAGGAAGTCCCCGTCGGACGTGTAGGCGTCGACGCACGCCGAGGCGGCGACGGGGTCCGGCGCGAGGGCGGGCACCCAGGTCCGGACGAAGTCGACGACCGAGGTCGTCTCGTCGGCTGAGGGCGGCCCGGCACGGCCCGCACCGAGCCGGTCGGGGTCGAGCAGCCGGGACGAGCCGCCGATCTTCACGCCGCGACCGTCGACGTCCGGCAGCCCCCAGAACCGGTCCCCGCCGACCTGCCGCACGAACGCGGGCCAGATGCTGCCGGGCGGGGCGTCGACGGACGTGCCGACACGCGCCGGGTCGACGGGAGCGCGGCGGTCGACCGCGTGCACGGGTCGGAACCACGCCTGGACGACCCGGCGTGCGGGTGCCCCGACGACGCGTGCCGCCTCCCCCGTCGCGAGCCACGCGCCCGTCGCGAGCACGACACGACGCGCGCGCAGCACACGGTCGTCGAGCACCACGACGACCCCGTCGGCGCCGTCCCGGACCTCGCGCACGACGCGCCCGACGAGCACCTGCGCCCCGCGCGCGGCCGCGCACGCCACCGCGGCGCGGACTGTCGCCTCGGGACGGACGACCGCGGCGGCGCGGTCGAGCAGCACGGTGTCGTCGGTGCGGAGCGCGAGGTGCGGCACCGCCCGGGCGGCGGCGCGCGACCGCAGCACCTGGACGGAGGTCCCGCAGCGTTGCGCGACGGCGCGCGTGCGCCCGACGAGCGGACCGTCGCCCGGCCCGACGACGGCGTGCGCGCAGGGCGTCAGCAGGGTCGTGCCGGACTCGGCCTCGAGCTCGCGGTAGCGCGCGAGCGACCGGTCGGCGAGCGCCGGGTAGTGCGCGCCCTCCCAGTGCAGCCGACGGAACAGCCGCGTGCCGCCGTGCGACCCGCCGTGCACGTGGCCGGGCTCGTGCTGCTCGACGCCGACGGCCCGTAGCCCCGCGCGCGCGAGGCTCCACAGCGTGGTCGCCCCGGCGACGCCGAGCCCGACGACGACCACGTCGACGACGTCGTCGACGCGGGCCGTCCGGCCGACGCGCCCGCCCCGCGCCCCCGGATCGTCGGGCATCAGATCTTCATCGCGCAGCCCCGGCTCTCCAGCCGGTTGACGCGTCGCTCGATGCGCAGCACGTCGCCCGTGACGCCGCACGGGCAGGCCACGTCGCGGTCGACCCAGCCGAAGTCCTCGCTGAGCACGAACCCCGGGAAGCTGGTCGGGGTCGGGTCGCAGTACGCGAGCAGCCCCGGCTCGCCCGCCTCGACGGGCGCGAGCGTGCGGGCGTCGCGCGCGCTCACGTAGAGCCACGGCGGGCAGTGCTTCGCGTGGTGCGCGCACTCGAGCGCGATGGTGTTGAGCTCGACCATGTTGAACGCGTCGCGCACGGCGCCGACGTCGCGCAGCCCGAGCGACGGGACCAGCGCGTCGTGCAGCGCGTCGCGCGCGACGGCCTGCCCCTGCCGCCCCTTCCAGCCGCCGATCGTCACGGCGAACCGGCGCGGGTGCGCGGGGAGCGGACGCGAGCGCAGCGCGTGCGCGAGGTCCCACAGCAGCGGCGGCGGGCCGACGACGAGCGACGGCACGGACGGGTCGTCAGCCGCGAGCGCGTCGACCAGCCGCTCGGTCTCGACGGCCCCGTCGCGCACGTAGAAGTCGGTCTCGTGCAGCACGGAGACACCGGACATGACGTACGAGATCCACAGGTGCTGCGACTCGTCGACGCGCGGCCCGACGTTGTGCACGACGGTCTCGGCGTGCTCGACGTCGAGCAGCTCGTGCGTCGCGGCCGTGACCGACGCGAAGAACCGCATGAGCGTCGCGTCGTCGCGCGGGACCCGGGACACCGTGCCCTGCGTGCCGCTGCTCGTCGTCTGCACGACGGGCGCGTCGCCGGTCCGGACCAGGTCGGCCGCGCGCTTGAACACGCCGCTGGGCAGCAGCGGGATGCGGTCGAGCGTGTCGACGTCGATCGACGCGGGATCCAGGCCGTCCGCGTACCGGGCGTAGGCGGGGTTGTGCGCGACGTGGTGCGCGACCGCGTCGCGCAGGAACGCGGCGCGGACCTCGGGCGCGGCGCCGTCGCGCATCACGTCGGTCGCGGAGAGCCACGCGTCGAGCGCGCTGACCTCGTCGGCCGTCGTCGTGGGGGCGGGTCGGGTCGCGGTCGTGCTCATCGCTGGTCTCCCTCGGCGGGCGCGGGTCGGGGGTCCGTGCCGACGGCGGCGAGGTCGTCGGCCTGCATCGTCGCCCGGACGCGGTCGTACCGGTCGACGAGGTAGTGCTGCGCGGCGTCGGTGCGGCGCGTGTAGTAGCGGCCGGGGTCGTCCCACGACCGCTCGATCGACACGAGCCGGACGAGCGTGTGCATGCCGAGCGAGCCGTCGTGCGTGAACCCGGCGCGGGGCATGCGCGAGAACCCGGCCTCGACGAGCCGGTCCGCGCCCGCGGCCGCCCACCGGTCGCGGTGCTCGGTCGTGATCCGCCACGGGTGCACGCTCAGCGTCTGGCTGTGCCGGTCGAGGTGCCGGGCCACGTCGCCCAGGTCCTCGACGGGGTGCACGAACAGCGTGCGGCCGAGCGGGTGCGGCAGGTCCGTCGTGCCGAGCGGCAGCTCAACGACCGCCCAGTCCGGCGTGACCGTCGACGGGAAGCCGCGGAACGACGCCTCCGCGAGCAGCGCGGACCGGTTGGCGAGCACGTCGCGGTTCTCGGTGACGAACGGCAGGTTGCCCGTGAACGTCGCGAACGCCTCGCGCGCCGCGGCGACGAACGCCGTGGTGTCGCCCTTCACGAAGACGCGCTGCGTGTTGAAGCACGCCTCCTGGTCGTAGAACGCGGCGTCCTCGACGACGCGCATCGCGGCCTCGCGCGGGTCGGCCTGCGTGAGGTCGACGACCGACGCGCTGTGCCGTGGGCCGTACTCGGCCAGCGGGACGTTGACGCCGAGCTTGTTGCGCACGGACCGGACGGCGGCCTCGCCGCCCCACACGCAGGCGGCGTCGACGGACGCGATCGCCGCGTCGCCCACCGCGTCGCCGTGCGGCCAGTACGGCAGCGACAGCGCACGCGACACGGGGTGCTGCGGGTCGACCTCGAGCACCGCGAGCGCGAGCCCGACGGGCGAGATCGGGTCGCGCGACGGGAGCTTCGCGATCGAGCGGTTCTTCGTGACCATGCCGCGGCACAGGCTGTACATCGACGCGAGCGGCAGGTTGCCGACCAGGTAGTGCAGGACGAGCCCGCGCGGGTACGCGCGCCGGTACGACATCTGGACCGGCAGCCACTCGTCGAGGATGCGCTGGTCGCCGAACTCCGACTCGATCTGGTCGTACAGGTGCCAGCGCTGGGCGAGGAAGTGCCCGATCGTCTCGTAGTCGCGCTCCATCATCACGTCGGGGAACTGCGTGAGCGTGTGCGCGTGCCGGCGGACGAACATGCGCGCCGCGAGCCGGCGGGCGTCCCACAGCTCGCCGACCTTGCCGAGGAACGTGATGATCTCCGCCGACGAGAGCTCCGCGAGCTCGGCGTCGAGCGCGGGCCCGGCGGCGTGGATCTCGTCGAGGTGCGAGCGGTGGAACTGCGGGATGCGGACGGCGGCGCCGCTCTCGAACCGCAGCAGGTGGACGTCGTCGTCCTGCGGGCCGTCGGCGTAGCGCGCGACGCCGTTGACGATGAGCGGGAGGTCGATGACCTGGTCCATGGGTTCTCCGTTCGGTGGTGCGTGACGTCGGGGCGCGCGGGACGCTGCGTGCGGGGCGGGCGCGGAGGGCGGGCGTGGGGCGGCTGGCGTCAGGCCGGCTCGGCGCGCGGGACGCGTCGGGTCAGGCCTGGTGGGCACGCGACGAGGAACGCGAGCGCGACGGCCGCGAGCACGACGGCGACGGCCGTGAGCGCGCCGCCGACCCGGTCGACGAGCTCGGGACCGGCGGGGACGGGCCCGGCTCCGGGACGGCCCGCGTGCACGGCCCATCCGGCGAGCGCGACGCCCAGCACGCCGCCGGCGTTCCGCACGAGGTTGCTGGTGCTGGTCACGACGCCCGCCCGGGGCGCGCCGGCCAGCCGCAGCAGCGCGATCGTCGCGGGGGTGAGCGCGAGGGTCGCGCCCGCGCCGACCAGGACCAGCGCGACGGGCCGCACGGGCGACGAGGGGTCGAGGCCGACGCCGACCGCGAGCCCGGTGCCCGCGGCCATCGCCAGCAGCGCGCCGCCGACGAGCAGCCGCTCCGGGAACCGCTCGGCCAGGCGGCCCGCGACGAGCCCGACCGCGCACAGCGCGACGGTGAGCGGCAGGAACGCGACACCCGTCGCGAGCGCGCTGCGGCCGAACGCGGCCTGGTCGCTGAGCGGCACGAGGAACACGAACGCGTAGAGGCCGGCGAAGGTCGCGCCGCCCAGCAGCAGGAGCACCGTGACCTCGGAGCGCGTCACCAGGTCGGTCGGGAGCACGGCGTGCGGGCGGCCGCGGCCGCGGCGCAGCAGGAGCCCGACAGCCGCGACGAGCACGACGACCGCGAGCGCCGGTCCGAGCGGACCGGGCGGGACGTGCTCGACGACGAGGACGGCAGCGGTGAGCAGGGCGGCGGCGAGCACGACGACGCCGACGACGTCCGCCCTGCTCGGGAACCGTGGCCCGACGGGGGCGGACCGGCGCACGGCGAGCAGCCCGCCGCACACGACGACCCCCACCGGCACGTTCAGCCAGAAGATCGACCGCCACCCGGCGGCCTGCACGAGCACACCGCCGACGAGCGGCCCGACCGCGAGCGCGACGGCACCGATCGCCGACCAGAGCGCGACGGCGTGCGACCGCGCCGGTCCGGCCGGGTGCACCGCGGCGACGAGGCCGAGCGACGCAGGGACGACGACGGCCGCCCCGACGCCCTGCGCGGCGCGGCCGGCGAGGAGGGCCCCCGCCGTCGGTGCGAGCGCGCACGCCGCCGAGGCGGCGGTGAACACCACGACGCCGACGACCGCGACCGGGACGGGCCCGAACCGGTCGACGAGCGGCCCGGCTCCGACCAGCCCGACGGTGAGGGCGACGGTGTAGGCGTCGAGCACCCACTGCAGCGCGCCCAGCCCCCCGCCGAGCTCGGTGCCGATCCGGTCGAGCGCGACGTTCACGACCGTGACGTCGAGGAAGAGCATGAACGTCGCGGCGGTGAGCAGGCCGATCCCGGCGCGGGCGGCGCGCGACGTCACGGGGCACCCTCGGACGTGACCGCCTCGAACGCCGCGCGGAACGCCGCCATCTCCTCGGGCGTCCCGATCGAGACCCGCAGCCGTCCGGGCCCGCCGATCTCCCGCACCAGCACCCCGCGCACCACCAGGCCCTCCCAGACCGCGCGGGCGTCGTCGAACGGTCCGACGAGCACGAAGTTCGCGTCCGAGTCGGGCACCGTCCAGCCGCGTGCGCGCAGCCAGCCGACGAGGTCGTCGCGTCCGCGACGCAGCGCGTCGACCGTGCGCAGCTGCTCGGTCCGGTGCGCCAGGAGCGCGCAGCCCGCGGCCTGCGTGAGCGCCGACAGGTGGTACGGCAGCCGGACGACCCGCAGCACGTCGACCACCGACGGGTCCGCCGCGAGGTAGCCGACGCGCGCACCGGCGCCCGCGAAGGCCTTGCTGAGCGTCCGCACGACGACCAGGTGCGGGTGCCCGTCGAGCAGCTCGACCGCGCTCGGCACACCCGCGCGGCGGAACTCCGCGTACGCCTCGTCGACGACGACCAGCCCGGGCGCCACGTCGAGCGCCGCGGTCACCGTGGCGAGCGGCAGCGCGGTCCCCGTCGGGTTGTTCGGCGAGGCGAGCACGACGACCGCGGGCCGGTGCGTCGCGAGGTCGTCGACGAGCCGCGCGGGGTCGACCCCGTACCGCTCGTCGCGCGGCTCGCACCGCCACGCCGTCCCGGTGTTCCGCGCGTACTCCGGGTACATCGGGTACGTCGGCCCGTACGACAGCAGCAGCCGACCGGGCCCGCCGAACGCCTGCAGCAGCTGCTGCATGACCTCGTTCGACCCGTTCGCCGCCCACACCTGCCGCGCGTCGAGCGGCACGCCCGTGTCGGCGGTCAGGTGCCCCGCGAGCGCCGTGCGCAGACGCGTCGCCTCGCGGTCCGGGTACCGGTGCAGGCCCGTGGCCGCCTCGGCGACCGCGCGCGCGACGGCCGCGCTCGTCGCCGGGTCGGGCGGGTACGGGTTCTCGTTGGTGTTGAGCCGCACGGGCACGTCGAGCTGCGGCGCGCCGTACGGCTCGTGCCCGCGCAGCTCGGGCCGGACGAGGTCGTCGATCCGGACCGCGGCGGCGGGGACCGCGGCCGGCCGGATGTCGGACGCCGTCATCCCGGCACCCCGGCGGGCTCGGTGACGGCGGGACGGGCGCTGCTGGCCCGGACCAGCGCGTCGAACGACGGCACGTCCACCGGCCGGTCGCTGCCGACGAGGTCGAGGCACGCGCGGACGGTCTCCTCGACGTACCGGCGCGCGACGACGGGGTTGCGGTTGAGCCGGTGCGTCGCGGCGGGCACCTCGACGAGCCGGACGTCCCGGCCGTCGTCGGCCAGCCGGCCGGCAGCGGCCCGCACGCGCGTCACGTCGACCCACGGGTCGGTGTCGCCCGCGACGAGCCGGACCGGCACGGCCACGCGCGCGAGGTCCTCGACCGCCTCGTCGTACCCGTGCAGCCCGTGCGTCCGCGCGTCGTGCACGAACCCGTCCCGCACCTCGTAGCCGAGCACGTCGACGGTCGGGGGCAACCGGTCCAGCTCCGCCTCGACGAAGTCCGTGCCGATCACCTCGCGCAGCGTCGCCGTCACGTCGAGCACGGGCGTCACGAGCACCGCGCCGCCCGCCGGGGCACCGCTCGCGAGCGCACGGACCGCGGGCCGGGTCGCGAGGCTCACCGCGACGAGCAGCGCGCCCGGGTAGAGGTCGAGCACCGCCGCGACGTCCTCCGCCTGCGCCGACAGCCGCGTCCCCGCGACGTCGCCGCTGCCCGAGCCGACGTGGTGGCGGAAGTCCACGCGCACCGTCCGGAAGCCGTGCCGGTGGAGCGCGTGCGCGAACGGGAACATGCTCCGCGCGGTCCCGCCGAACACGGGTGCGACGACGACGTCGCCCAGGTGCTCGCCGTCGCTCGGCGCGTCGACGAGCAGGCCGATCTCGCCGTCGGTGCCGACCGCGTGCCGGGTGGTCGTCGTGCCCATCGTGGGGGTCCTCTCGTCGGGTCGTGCCGGGGGGCGCACGACGGTCGCGCCGCGCTGCGGGGCCGGGTGGCGGGCCAGCAGGTCGTCGACCCAGCCGACCGTGTCGCGCATGACGTGGTGGTCGCGGCCGGGGCGCATCGCGGAGACGAGGAACGAGCGCTGCCCCTCGAGCACCGGGCCGAGCACCGTCACGCGCGGGTCGGACGTGCCGTCCGCGCGGACCGGGTGGTGCCGGTCGTCGACGCGCACGCCGCCCGGCCGGAAGGTGTCCGCGCCGGAGCCCGTCGCCCACAGCGACGCCGCGCCGCGCTCGACGAGCCGCCGGTAGAGCGGGTTGAGGTCGGTCCGCACGTCGAGCCGCGGCACCCACGCGTCGACGAGCACGTCGGGGACGGCGCCGAACGCCTCCACGGCGGGCGCCGGTACCGCGCACGGCCCGCGACGGCCGCCCGCCGGGCCGAGGTCACGGTGGTCGGGGTCGCGGTGGTCGTCGAAGGCGCGGTGGGCGACGGGAGCCCGCTGGGCGACGTGGGCGACGGGGTCGTCACGGTCGGCCCGGTCCTCCCGGTCGACGCGCACGAGCCCCGACCGCAGCAGCGCCGCGACCCGCGCCATGACGTCGGGCGACGCGCCGTTCGCGAACCGGTTGTGCCACGGCACCACCCGCTCGACGAACCGGCGGTGCGACGCGGCCGTGAGCCCGCCGTCGTCGACGGCGGCCGAGATGACGCCGCGCAGGTCCCGCCACACGCCGTTGCGCGCGGTGAGGTGCGGGCTCACGCCGACGCCCTGCCGCGCGCGCAGCACGTCGAGGTCGATCACGTCCGCCAGGTCGTCGCCCGTCGCGAGCGGGTCGACGAGCACGTCCCAGTCGAACCGGTCGGCCTCGTCGACGTCACCGGTGTGCGCCAGCAGGAGCCGGGCGAGCGCGTCGGGGCGCGCGTCGTCCCCCGCACGAACCGCGGCGTCACCGTCCACGAACGCGTCGACGACGTCCCGCACGCGAGCGGCCGCGTCGCGCGCGGCGTCGAGGCCGCGCAGCGTCGCGTCGTGCTGGAACGCCATCTCGAGGACGACCAGCGGCAGCAGGTCGCGCTCGACGTCGAGCTCCCCTGCACCGCCCTCGACGCCGGCCCGTGCGCCGCCGCGCGACCGGCGCAGCCGCGGCAGGACGTCGTGCCGGAGGAAGCGGCCGCCGCGCGCGTCGACGAACGGGCTCACGGTCGACAGCACCGCGGGCCGCGCGTAGGGGAACACCCCCGAGCCGCTCGTGCAGTGGATCGCCGACGGCTCCGCGCCGGACCGCAGGTACGTGAGCCGCCCGCCGGGGCCCCGCGCGAACCGGCCACCCCGCCCCGCCGTGAGGGCGATCAGCACGTCGAGGGCCGTCATGCCCGTGCCGACGAGCGCGACGCGGGACCCGGGGGGCGCCTCCGCGACCGAGCCGGGGCCGTCCAGCGGGTACGCGCGCGTGACGTGCACGGCCGCGTGGTCCCCCGGTCCGGCGCACGGGTCGGCCGCCGGGTGCGCGGGTCGCGGCGACCCGTGCCCGGTGACGAGCAGGACGTCGTCGACGGTCCACGTGCGCCCGTCGGCGGCCACGACGTCGAGCGGGCCGTCGGGCCACCCGGGGGCCGCGCCCTCGCCGTGGGCGGACTCGTCGACGGGTCTGCCGCTGGCGGCCGCGCGCTCGGGGGCGTCCTGCGCGTCGCGGAGCTCGACGACCTCGACGGCGTGCCGGTGCACGACCGCGCACCCGGTGCGCTCCAGCTCGGCGGCGTACCGGGCGAGCCGCTCCTCGAGCGCGGCGCCGTGCACGGCTCGCGGCGGCCACGCCGCCGGCTCCTCGGGGACGCCGTCCGACCGCTGCGCGATCCACCGCGCGAGCGTCGGACGCTCGGAGGGCGGGCGCAGCGGACCCGCGCCGGTCACGGTCTCGTCGGCGGCGAACGACACCTCGTCCGCGGTGCGGTTGAGGACCGCTGTGAGCGGCTGCCGCGGGTCGTGCACGGACCCGGCGCCGAACCGCCCGGTCCGCTCGAAGACATGCACCTCGAGCGTCCGGCCGGCCGTGAGGGCGTCGGCGTGGGCGCCGAGGCGTTCGAGGGCGTACGTCGCGCGGGGACCTCCCCCGACGACGGCCACCCGCAGGGGACGCGTCACGTCGCCACCGGTGCGACGGCGTGCGACAGGCCCGCGTGCCGCCGTTCCCGCTCGTGCCGGGTGCCGGCACGCGGTGCGCCGGCGACGACCTCGTCGAGCGCGGCGAGGAACCCCTCGACCTCGTCCTCCGTGAGCGTGCCCATCGTCGCGACCCGGAACGCCTGGTCGCGCAGGTGCTCCTGCGACGCGTACACGACGTAGCCGCGCGCCCGCAGGCCGGCGTGCAGCTCGGCGTACCCGAGGCCGGGCGGCAGGTCGAGCGACGTGAGCGAGGACGCGCGCTCGGCGGGGTCGAGGTGCACCGCGTACCCCCGCGCGGCCAGCCCGTCGCGCAGCAGGTCGGCGAGCCGCCCGTACCGGGCACGTCGACCGGCCACGGTCTCCGTGCGCAGTCGACGCAGCGCGGCCTCGAGGGCGTAGAACGTCGGGACGGCGGGTGTGAAGGCCGGGACGCCCGCGCGGGCCTGCGCGCGGTGGTGCCGACCGAGGTCGACCGTGTACCCGCGGCCGGGGCGCCCGTCGAGCGCGTCGAGCAGGTCGGTGCGCGCGGTGACGAACGACAGCCCGGGCATGCCCTCGAGGCACTTGTTCGACGTGCCCGCGAGCCAGTCGACGCCCTGCGCCGCGACGTCGACCTCCTCGCACCCGACGCTGCTCACGGCGTCGACGACCAGCGACCGGCCCGCGTCGGCGACGACGCGCGCGATGCCGGCCAGGTCGTTGAGCATGGCCGTGCTCGTCTCGTGGTGCACCAGCGTCACGTGCGTGACCTGCGGCTCCGCGGCGAGGCGCGCCGCGACGTCGCGGGCGTCGAGCGGACGGCCCCACGGCACCTCGCACCGGCGGACGGGGATGCCGTGCGACTGCGCGATCTGCCGCATGCGCTCGCCGTAGTGCCCGTTCTCGAGCGTGAGCACGACGCCGTCGGGTGGCACGGCGCTCGCGACGGCCGCCTCGACCGCACCCGTCCCGGAGGACGTGAGGACGACGGTGTCGTGCGTGCCGGTGCCGCCGCAGAGGTCGGTGAGCTCGTGCCGGACGCGCGCCAGCAGGTCGCCGAAGTCGGCCTCCCGGTGGCACAGGTCCGGACCGCCGAGCGCCTCGCGGACCTCGTCGGCCGTCATCACCGGCCCCGGGTTCAGCAGCACGACGCGCGTCACGGCAGCACCTCCGACGCGAGCGCGGCGGTGAGGCGGCGGGCCGCGTCGGGCGGCTGGACCGACGGCCGCGGCAGGTCCGGGTCGGTCCCGGGGCTCACCGGGACGTGCACGAACGTCGTGCCGGTCGCGCCGAGCACCGCCTCCGCGACCGCGGCCGGCGTCGTCGCGCTCCGGGCGTCGCCGTACCCGCACGCCCGCGCGACCCCCACGAGGTCGACGTGCGCGGACGACGTGCGCTGCCCGCCCGTCGACTCGTACGACCCGTTGTCCAGGACCAGGTGCACGAGGTTCGGCGGCTGCACCGCGCCGATCGTCGCGAGCGCCTCGAGCCGCATGAGCGCCGCCCCGTCGCCGTCGAGCACGACGACGCGCCGGTCGGGCGCGGCCGTCGCGAGGCCCAGCGCGACGCTCGACGCGCACCCCATCGACCCGACGACGTACAGGTTCTCCGGGCGGTCCCACCCGGCGGCGAGCTCACGCGCGGTGTAGCCGGTCGTCGCGACGAGCACGGTCTCCGGCCCGACGGCGTCGACCACGGCACCCAGCACCTCGGCGCGCAGCGGCGGACGGCCGGCGTCGCCGTCGGCGGGCGGTCGCGGCACGGCCTTCTCGAACGTGCCCTTGCGCACGACGAACGCGAACGGCCGACCGGTGGCGTCCAGGTGCCGCAGCGCCTCGTCGACGCGCTCCCCGAGGACCACCGGGTCGGACGGGAGGATCTCGTGCCGCACGCCCATCGCGTCGAGCAGGTCGGGCGTGATCTCGCCCATGAGCCGGTGCTGCGGCTCGTCCGGGAACCCGGGCTCGCCGCGCCACGTGACGAGCAGCAGCACGGGCACCTCGAGCGTGCTCGCGAGCGACGTCAGCGGGTTCACGGCGTTGCCGAGCCCGGAGTTCTGCATGACGACGACGGGCCGTCGCCCGCCCAGCCGCGCGCCGACGGCGATCGCGACCGCCTCGCCCTCGTTCGCCGCGGCCAGGTACTCGACGTCCGCGCCGTCCTCCATGCGCCGGATCGCGGGTGCCAGGAACGAGCACGGCACCCCGACGACCGGCCCGAGCCCGCGGGCCGCGAGCACGTCGAGGAACGCGTCGGCCTCGAGCACCGCGGGCGCGTCGACGAGCGTCGTCACGAGCGGTTCGCCAGCGGCGCGGCGGCGAGCGCGTGCTCGACGCCCGCGGCGTCGTGCCGGCGCTCCTCGTCGAGCATGTCGCGCAGGCCCTGGAGCTCGAAGACGTCCTCGACGGTCGCGATGTCGTCCTCGAACCGCGACGTGCGACCGTCGCGCAGGATCGACGAGAACGTCTGCGACACCGCCGTGATGAGCGCGCGCAGCCCGTGGTTCGCGTACACGACCATCTTCGCGCCGGCCTCCTCGAGCTCCGCCGCGGTGACCGTGTGGTACGTCGTCGGCACGACCACGACGGGCAGCGGCGACGACCAGCGCTCGAGGAACTGCAGCACCACGTCGGGCGAGCGGTCCTTGGCGTGGATGAGCACCGCGTCCGCGCCCGCCGCCTCGTACGCGTGCGCCCGGGACAGCGCCTCGTCCAGGTCGTGCCCCGCGATGAGCGCCTCGATGCGCGCGATCACCAGCAGGTCGCCGGTCCGCGCCGCGGTGGCCGCGGAGATCTTGCCGCAGAACGCCTCGACCGGGAGCAGGCTCTGGTTGCTCGCGACGAAGCTGTTCATCTTCGGGAAGAGCTTGTCCTCGATCGTCACCGCCGAGATCCCGGCCGCCTCGTACCGGCGCACCATGTGCATGACCTGCGGGACGTTGCCGTATCCCGCGTCGCAGTCGGAGACGACGGGGATGCGCACCGCCGACGCCATCGACGCGGACACGCTCAGCAGGTCGCTCATCGTGAGGATGTCGGCGTCCGGCACGCCCTGCGACGCCGAGACCTCGAGGCCGCTCGCCCACACGCCGTCGAAGCCCGCGCGCTCCGCGAGCCGGGCGCCGAGCGGGTTGTGCGCACCGACGATCCGCACCAGGCCGGGCGCGTCGAACAGCTCGCGCAGCGTGGTCCGGCGGGCGGGGAGGGGGACGGCGGGGTGGTCGGTGCGGGTCATGGCGGACGAACCTCCTGAGGAGTGGCGTGCTCGGACGGCGGCAGGGCGCGGTGCCGCCCGGGGCGGTGCGCGCCGGCGGCCGCCGGGTGCGGTGCGGTGCTGGGTCGCGACCGGCGTGCGTGGTCGCGGTGCTCGTGGGTACGGCGGTGCTCGTGCGTACGGCGGTGCTCGTGCGTGGCGGCGGTGCTCGTGCGTGGCGGCGGTGCTCGTCGATGGGCGACGGGCGCCGGGGTGCGGCGGCTACGCGAGCTGCAGCTCGCGGCAGACGTGGGCGAGGTACCCGTCGATCGCGTCCGCGTCGTCGCCGCCGACGGCCCGGGCGCGCTCGCGTCCCTTGTCGAGGACGTCGACGAGGCGTTCGACCGAGAACGCGTCGACGGCGACGAGGTCCGCGAGCCGCGCACGGACGACGTCGAGCTCGCGTGGCCCCGCACCGGCCGGTGCGACGCCGACCGGTCGTGCGGGGCTGAGGCGCGGCCCGTCGTCGGCGAGCTCGCGCGGCGCGTACTCGGGGCACGACCGGGCGAGGCGGGTGCGCAGCACCTCGACCGGCGCGGTCCCGACCAGCTCGTCCGCCCACACCACGTTGCCCCGGCTCGACGAGATCTTCGCGCCGCGCAGGTGCATGAAATGGTTGATCTTCACGCGCGACGGCACCATCGGTCGAATGACGAGCGCCTGCGCCAGGGCGGTGAACAAGAACACGTAGTAGTAGGTGTTGTCGACGCCGAAGAAATAGATCACGTCGGGGTCCCGACGATTCAGCTCCGCCACGGCCTCGGAAAAGGGCAGCCGGGTGTCGACGCCGCATTCCTGGAGCAGGCACCACGTGTGGTGGAAGAAGATCTCGACCCACGGGTTGAGGACCAGCCCGGAGTCGTCGACCGCGATGCCGTACGGCGACTCGAACTGCCACAGCGCGAGGTGCGGGCCGAGCCGGTCGAACAAGGCCGACGCCCGACGGGACGCCCCGTGCCGGTGCCGCATCGTGTCCTCGACCGCCGCGACGGCGCGCGCGTCGAACGACAGGAAGCGGGCCGTCGTCGTGCCGCCCGCCGCCGTGCGGCACTGCGTGCACAGCAGCCCGAGCGCGCCGTCGACCTGCTGCGGGAGCGAGCAGTTCTCGCACACGTTGAGGTACGCGTCGTGCAGGCAGCCGGTGCACGCCGACCGCGCGTACGCCTCGAGCTGCGTGCGCCCGCAGCCCTCGCACCGCGGCACCTCACGCTCGACGACCGTCACGACGTCGGTGAGCGCCTGCACGCCCTCGCGCAGGAAGCGCAGGTAGTCCGGGTCGCGGTTGTCGCCGAACGCGTCGTGGCGCAGGGCGTACGCGTCGAAGTCCGCACGGATCCGGCGGGTGTACTCGCGGGACAGCGCGTCAGGCTCGGCGCCCACCTCCACGGCCTTCTTCGCGACGTACGACTGGTACGTGTCGACGTGGCTGACGTGCCGGATCTCGCGGTCCTCGAGCAGCCGCACGAGACGGACGTACAGGTCGGCCCGCAGGTAGGGGCCGCCGACGTGGCCGACGTGCAGGGCCCCGTTCGGGGTGGGCGGCGGGGTGAAGACGACCGTCGGGGCGGGGCGCACCATCGCCGTCAGGCCACGGGTGCGGGCTCGCGCACCGCGCGCCACCAGATGCTCAGCAGCCGAGCGGTCCCGGTGCCCGCGTTGGTGAACGCGTGCGCCTGCCCGATGTGCGCGAGCCCCATGTCGCCGGTCGTGATGCGCTCGCGCCGACCGTCGAGGTAGAAGTCGACGTCGCCGTCGAGGACGAGGAAGACCTCCTCGACCTCGGGCTTGTTGACGTGCTCGCGGATCGTCTCGCCCGGCTCGAACACCGAGATGGCCGCGCCCATGGCCTCCTTGCCGGGGCTCGTCTGCGCGAAGGTCTCCGCGAAGCGCCGGACGAGGACGTCGTACTCCGGCTTGTACTTGTCGGTCGAGTTCCTGTCGATGTGCACGCTCGTGCTCCCCCTGCCGTGCGAAAGAAAGGACGCCCGTCGGCCCGGGAAATGCACCGGCACCGCGTGGCGTCACGGCACGTTAGCGAACAATCCGGACAAGTGGCAAGAAAGGGTCATCTCGCGTCCACCTCCGCGTGGACGATCGTCCAGATAATGCGCTCGCGACTCGCACCGGCCCGCCCCGACGACGCACGGCGGCCGGTACGGTCGGGCGCGTGACGATCCTCCTGGGTGGCGCGGCCAGCCCGATCGGCTGGTCCGTGCAGCTCGTCGACGTCCCCGCGCGGGACCTGCTCGACGAGCTCGTCCGGTGGCGCACCGGTCTCGGGCACCGGACCGAGGTGTCGTCGCCACGCCCGTACCCCGACGTGCTCGAGGACCTCACGCCGTTCGAGTCGCCGTGGACGCGCGAGCTCGTGCTCCCGTGCGGGGACCGCTGGTCGGCGTACCTCAACAACGGCCGGAACGGCGGTGACCCGACCGCATCCGCACGTGCGGTCGCGGCGCGGCTCGACGCCCGGTGCGTCATGGCCATGCACGCGCCGCGGCACGGACCCGGGCACCAGTCGACGCAGCTCTGGGTGCACGGCCCCGGCGGGGAGGGACCGTCGCGGCACGTGCGGACGCTCACCGCCGACGCCGCCGACGGTCGGTGGTCGTGGTACGCGCTCGGTGAGCCGTTCGACTTCGAGGACACGGACCGGTACACCGCACGTCGGGTCCGCGACCGGTTCGACCGGTCGCTCCTGCTGCGGTACCTGGCCGCGCTGGGCATCCCGGCCGACGACGACGCGAGCTACGGCCCCGGCGTGATCGTCCAGGAGCTCGTCGACCACCCCGTCCACCGCGAGACGCTCGAGGAAGCCCGACGGTCGCTCGCCCCCTGACGAGCCCCGCACGCCGACGGTCGCTCGCCCCGTGACGGGCCCCCGCGCGCGCCGGCGGCCGGCCCCGACGCACCGTTCGCCGGGCCCGACGGAGCGGACCGCCCTAGCATGCGGCGCGTGCCTCGCCTCTACGCGACCCCGGGCCCGACCCTGCGGCGGCAGGTCACCGGCGACGTCGTCGCCCTCGTGGTCGTCGCCGCCGCCGTGTGGCTGGCGGTCCGCGTCCACGGGGCGGTGTGGCACCTCGCCGATCCCGTCCGCAGCATCGGCTCGGGCGCCGACGGGATCGCCGACCAGCTCGCCGCGGGGCGCGACGGCGTCGCGGACGTCCCGCTCGTCGGCGAACCGCTCTCGGCCCCGCTCGACGGCGCGTCCGACGGTGCGGCCGCGATCGCCGCGGCGAGCTACGAGCAGGTCCAGGCGGTCGAGCGGCTCGCGCTCGTCCTGGCCGTCGCCGTCGTCGCGGTCCCCCTCCTCGTCGCGCTCGTCGCCCGGATCGGTCCGCGCGTGCGGTGGTGGCGCCTGACGCGCGACGTGCGCCGGCTGTCGTCGGCGGGACGGCCGGGCGACCGCGTGCTCGCGCTCCGTGCGCTGACGTCCGCCGCACCGCGCGACCTGCTCGCCGTGCACCCCGACCCCGCCGCCGCGTGGGGTGACGACGACGCGCCCGTCGTCCGCGATCTCGCGGCGCTGCACCTGCGCACGCTGGGCGTCGCCCGGCGATAGCCCGCGCGCGCGGCGCCACCTGGTCCTGGGTCGACCGGCCGCGAGCGCCACGGGGCCGGGGTCAGCGCGCGAGCCAGCCGCCGTCCACGGGGAGGACCGCGCCGTGCACGTCGTCCGCGGCCGGCGAGCACAGGAACACCACCGCACCCGCGACGTCCGCGGGCGTCGCCCACCGGTGCGCGGGGATGCGCGCGAGTGAGACGCGAGGAGGCCCGGCCCCCTCGTGGGGACCGGGCCTCCTTCCATCAGGCGGTCGGCGTCAGGCGCCCAGCGGCTGGGTGCCCGTGCCGCCGTCGCCGGCGCCGGAGATCGGCGGGGCCGCCGGGACGTCCGTGCCGGAGCCCGGGGTGCCGACGCTCGCGCCGACCGGGACGGGCTCCTTGCGCAGACCCTTGGCGATGCCGCGGAAGATGAACTCCCCGAGCAGCCCCTCGCCCTCGGCGTCCACGACGACCAGCTGGCCGCCCTTGAGCTCGCCGAACAGGATCTTCTCGGACAGCGCGTCCTCGATGTCCCGCTGGATCGCACGGCGCAGCGGCCGGGCGCCCAGGACCGGGTCGTAGCCCTTCTCCGACAGCAGCTTCTTGGCCGCCGGGGTGAGCTCGATGCCCATGTCCTTGTCGCGCAGACGCTTGTCGAGCTTCGCGACCATCAGGTCGACGATCGCGAAGATCTCCGGCTGCGACAGCTGCGGGAAGACGACCACGTCGTCGACGCGGTTGAGGAACTCGGGACGGAAGTGCGTCTTGAGCTCGTCGTTGACCTTGGCCTTCATCCGCTCGTAGGACGTCGACAGGTCGCCACCGGCCTGGAAGCCGGTCTGGAGGCCCTTGGCGATGTCCCGCGTGCCGAGGTTGGTGGTCATGATGATGACGGTGTTCTTGAAGTCGACCACCCGGCCCTGCGAGTCGGTCAGGCGACCGTCCTCGAGGATCTGCAGCAGCGAGTTGAAGATGTCCGCGTGCGCCTTCTCGACCTCGTCGAACAGGACGACGGAGAACGGACGACGGCGCACCTTCTCGGTGAGCTGACCGCCCTCGTCGTAGCCGACGTAGCCGGGGGGCGAGCCGAAGAGCCGCGACACGGTGTGCTTCTCCGAGAACTCGGACATGTCGAGCTGGATCAGCGCGTCCTCGTCACCGAACAGGAACTCCGCGAGCGCCTTGGCGAGCTCCGTCTTCCCGACGCCCGTGGGGCCGGCGAAGATGAACGACCCACCGGGACGCTTCGGGTCCTTGAGCCCGGCGCGCGTGCGGCGGATGGCCTGCGACAGCGCCTTGATGGCGGCGTCCTGGCCGACGACCCGCTTGTGCAGCTCGTCCTCCATGCGGAGCAGGCGGCTCGACTCCTCCTCGGTGAGCTTGAACACCGGGATGCCCGTGGCGTTCGCCAGCACCTCGGCGATGAGCTCCTCGTCGACCTCCGCGACCGCGTCGAGGTCGCCGGACTTCCAGGCCTTCTCCTTCTCCTGGCGCTTGAGGCCGAGCTGCTTCTCGGCGTCGCGCAGGCGGGCGGCCTTCTCGAAGTCCTGCTCGTCGATCGCCGACTCCTTGTCGCGGCGCGTCTCGGCGATCTGCTCGTCGAGCTCGCGCAGCTCCGGCGGAGCCGTCATGCGGCGGATGCGCAGGCGTGCGCCGGCCTCGTCGACCAGGTCGATCGCCTTGTCCGGCAGGTAGCGGTCGTTGACGTACCGGTCGGCGAGCGTCGCGGCGGCGACGAGCGCGGCGTCCGTGATGGACACGCGGTGGTGCGCCTCGTAGCGGTCGCGCAGACCCTTGAGGATCTCGATCGCGTGCTGCAGGTTCGGCTCGGAGACCTGGATCGGCTGGAAGCGGCGCTCCAGGGCCGGGTCCTTCTCGACGTACTTGCGGTACTCGTCGAGCGTCGTCGCACCGATCGTCTGCAGCTCGCCGCGGGCGAGCATGGGCTTGAGGATCGACGCGGCGTCGATCGCGCCCTCGGCGGCACCCGCACCCACGAGGGTGTGGATCTCGTCGATGAACAGGATGATGTCGCCGCGCGTGCGGATCTCCTTGAGGACCTTCTTCAGGCGCTCCTCGAAGTCACCGCGGTAGCGCGAGCCGGCGACCAGGGCGCCCAGGTCCAGCGTGTAGAGCTGCTTGTCCTTGAGCGTCTCGGGCACGTCGCCGCGGACGATGTCCTGCGCGAGGCCCTCGACGACGGCCGTCTTGCCGACGCCGGGCTCGCCGATGAGCACCGGGTTGTTCTTGGTGCGGCGGGACAGCACCTGCATGACCCGCTCGATCTCCTTCTCGCGCCCGATGACCGGGTCGAGCTTGCCGTCACGCGCCGCCTGCGTGAGGTTGCGACCGAACTGGTCGAGCACGGCCGAGCCCGAGGGCTGACCCTCCTGGGGGCCGCCGGCAGCGACCGGCTCCTTGCCCTGGTAGCCCGACACCAGCTGGATCACCTGCTGGCGGACGCGGTTGAGGTCGGCGCCCAGCTTGTTGAGCACCTGCGCGGCGACGCCCTCACCCTCGCGGATGAGACCGAGCAGGATGTGCTCGGTGCCGATGTAGTTGTGGCCGAGCTGCAGCGCCTCGCGCAGGGACAGCTCGAGGACCTTCTTGGCCCGCGGCGTGAACGGGATGTGGCCCGACGGCGCCTGCTGGCCCTCGCCGATGATCTCCTGCACCTGGGCGCGGACGGCCTCGAGGGAGATGCCGAGCGACTCCAGGGCCTTGGCCGCGACACCCTCACCCTCGTGGATCAGACCCAGGAGGATGTGCTCGGTGCCGATGTAGTTGTGGTTCAGCATCCGCGCCTCTTCCTGGGCGAGGACGACGACGCGGCGGGCTCGGTCCGTGAATCTCTCGAACATGTGCACTCCTCACGAGCGACGTGCTCGCCGGGTACCCGGGGCGGCGGCCGGTGGGCGACGACGAGCGGCGTTGTTCGATGCTAACCACAGGGGGTACCCCCCACTGCCCGTGTTCGCCGCAGGCGTGAAAGGCGACCCGGACGGGCGGTCCGTCCGGGCACGTGCCTGGCGTGACGCGGGCCGGCACGCGGCGGTTTGCGAGGATGGGCCGGGTGAACGTCGACTTCCCCGTGCTCGAGCCGCCCGTCCTCGACGAGGTCCCCGACGTGCGCCTCGTCGCGCTCGACATGGACGGGTCGCTGCTCGACGACGACAAGCGCGTGCACCCGACGTTCTGGCCGCTGCTCGACGAGCTCCTCGCGCGCGGCGTCATGGTGTGCCCCGCGAGCGGCCGGCAGTACGCCACGCTGCGGGCCCAGATCGGCCGCGACGACCTCGTCTACGTCGCGGAGAACGGGGCCTACGTGGTGCGCGGCGGGGTCGAGGTCGCGTCCGACACCCTGGCGACGGCCACGGCGCACGACGTCGTCGACGTGGTCCGGGCCGAGGCCGTCGCCGGCCTCGACGTCGGGACCGTGCTGTGCGGCAAGCGGTCCGCGTACGTCGAGCGCACCGACGAGCGGTTCCTCGCCCAGTGCCGGCCCTACTACGCGCTCCTGGAGGTCGTCGACGACCTGCGCGCCGTCGACGACGACGTGCTCAAGGTCGCCGTCTACGACTTCGGCCCCGCCGAGCGCGGCGCCGGTCCCGCGCTGTCCGAGCTGCGCCGCGAGTCGCGCGTCGTGGTCTCCGGGCAGCACTGGGTCGACGTCATGAGCCGCACGGTCGACAAGGGCGCCGCACTGCGGTCCGTGCAGGAGCAGCTCGGCGTCACGCGCGAGCAGACCATGGCGTTCGGCGACTACTTCAACGACCTCGGCATGCTCGACGCCGCGGCCTGGTCGTTCGCGATGGACAACGCGCACCCCGAGGTCCGCGCGCACGCGCGCTTCGTCGCGCCGTCCAACAACGACAACGGCGTCGTCCGCACCATCGCCGCCGCGCTGGGCATCGCGATCGGGTGACCGTCCTGGGCGCCGTCGCGTCCCGGCGGCACGAAGGACGCGTGCTGACCGCCGACGACGTCCTGCGGGTCAGGTTCGCCCGGACCAAGTACCGCGACGGCTACGACCAGTTCGAGGTCGACGACCTGCTCGACCGGGTCGCCCGCACGCTGCGTGCACGCGAGGACGCCGCACCGATGGTCGACGCCGTGACGGTCGCGGAGCTCGACGCCGCCCGTTTCGCGGTCCGCAGGTTCAGCGAGGGCTACGACCAGGTCCAGGTCGACGACCTGCTCGCCGAGGTCCGCGCGCCCCTCGCAACACCCGCCGTGCCGCGCCCGCCGGTCGCGCCCGCCTCTGCGTCCGCCCCTGCCGCTGCGTCCGGCGACGTCCCCGGCCTCCTACCGTCGAAGCCGTCCTCGGCCTGGCGTCGGCTGTTCGGTCGCTGACCAGCAGGTTTCCACGTCGTCGGACAACCCGGACGCGATCCGTCCGGTTACCGCCCTAGCGTGACTTGCATGGACACCATCACGTTCCTCCGCCCCGACGGGCTCGTGCAGAGCCCCGCGTTCTCCCACGCCGCCGTCGTCCCGCCCGGCGCGACGACGATCTACGTCGGCGGGCAGAACGCCGTCGACGCGTCCGGCGCCCTCGTCGGCGGCGACGACGTCGCCGCCCAGGTCACGAGGACGATGGCGAACCTCGTCACGGCTCTGGGCGCCGCCGGCGCGGGCGTCGACGACCTCGTGAGCGTCACGGTGCTGTTCGTCGACGGCGTCGACCTCGCCGCCGCGTACGGCGCCGCCGCTCCGGCGCTGGCACGCGAGGGCGCGCCGCCGCTGGTCACCGCCGCTCGCGTCGCGGGCCTGGGCGTCCCGGCCGCGCTCGTCGAGGTCTCGGCCGTCGCCGCCGTCGTCCGCTGACCGCCCGGCCGCTGCACGGCCCACGCCAGGGCGGGCGTCGCCGTCGACGCACGACGACCCCCGGCCGTCGCGCGGGTCGTGTGCCAAGCGGCCTCACGGTCGCGTGCGCCGCCCCACCCCGCCCTGCACCGGTCGCGAGTGGGCGGGCGGTCGTTGTGCCGCAGCGCCGCGCGGGTGACGATCGGGCGCATGACGACCGACGCCCCGTCCACGCGCACCGGCACGACGAGCTCCGCCTCGGCCGACCCGCTCGCCACCCTGCGCGCTGCGATCGACCGTGTGCCGGGGTACCTCGACGCGGCGACGTGCGGCCTCCCGCCGCGCACCACGGCCGACGCGATGCGCGCCGGGATCGACGCGTGGCAGGCGGGGCGGATCGACATGGCCGCGTACGACGACGCGGTCGACCGGTCCCGGGCGGCGTACGCGCGGATCGTCGGCGTCGACACGTCGTCGGTCGCGATCGGCGCGCAGGCGTCGAGCCTCGTCGGCCTCGTCGCGGCGAGCGTGCCCGACGGCGCCGAGGTCGTGGTCGTCGACGGGGACTTCGCGTCGGTCGTCTTCCCGTTCCTCGTGCACGCCGACCGGGGCGTGACGGTGCGTCAGGTACCGCTCGAGGAGCTCGCGGCGAGCGTCGGGCCGTCGACGGCGGTCGTCGCGTTCTCGCTCGTGCAGTCGCGCGACGGTCGGGTCGCCGACGCCGACGCGGTCGTGGCGGCCGCCCGGGCCGTCGGCGCGCTCACGGTGTGCGACGCGACGCAGGCCGTCGGCTGGTTCCCCGTCGATGCGGGCCGCTTCGACGTGACCGTCGGTGCCGCGTACAAGTGGCTCGCCGGTCCGCGCGGTGCCGCGTTCCTCACCGTCGCCGACACCGCCCGCGAGCGCCTGCGCCCGCTCTCGGCGGGCTGGTACGCGGGCGAGGAGATCTGGCGGTCGATCTACGGCCCCGAGATGACGCTCGCCGGCGACGCGCGCCGGTTCGACGTGTCGCCCGCGTGGCTCGTCTGGCTCGGCACCGCACCCGCGGTCGAGGCCTTCGCGACCGTCGACCCGCACGACGTGCGCGCGTACGACGTCGCGCTCGCGGACGCGTTCCGGGGCGGCGTCGGGCTCGGCCCGGGCGGCAGCGCGATCGTCTCGCTCCCCGACGACGACGCCGGCACGCTCCGCGCGGCCCTCTCCGCCGCGGGCTGCCGGGTCGCGGGTCGCGGCGGCGGCGTCCGCCTGGCCTTCCACGTCTGGAACGACACGGACGACGTGGCCCGCGCGCTCACCGCCGTCCAGCCCCACCTGCCCGGCTGACCCCTCCCCCCGCGGCGCGTCATCCGTCGCCCTCGCTGCCCGGTCGGTGCGGTCGGGCGGCCGACCCGGGTCTCGGTACCGCACCGCCCGCCAGAGCGGTACCCAGACCCGGTTCACGGGCCACCGCACGCCCGCGGCGCGTCGGGCGCGCAACGCCGGGGTCGTCCCGCGCCGGTCCAGCGGCGCTGGCGTCGCTGTCCGCGGACCCGCGCACGCGGACAGCGAGGGCGCCGGCGCGAGAGGGTGGGTGGCATGGGCGGGGACGAGTCGACGAGGCGCGGGCCGGTGGACGTCGCGGGGGTCGTGCTGACGCCCGGCGCGGGCGCCGACCGGGACCACCGGACGCTCGTCGCGCTGGAGGCGGCCCTCGCCCCGCTGCCCGTGCTGCGGCTGAACTTCCCCAACCGCGAGCGCGGCAGCCGTGCCCCGGACCGCCCCGAGGCCGCGGTCGCCCACCTGCGCGCGCACGCGACCGCCTTCGCGGCAGAGCTCGGGGTGGGGACCGAGCGGCTCGTCCTGGGCGGGCGGTCGTTCGGCGGCCGGATGTCGTCGATGGCCGTCGCCCAGGGGTTCCCGGTCGCGGGCCTCGTCCTGCTCTCCTACCCGCTGCACCCGCCGGGCCGGCCGGACCGCCTGCGGGTCGAGCACCTGGCCGACGTCGCCGTGCCGGTGCTCGCGGTGTCCGGCCGGCGCGACCCGTTCGGCTCGCCCGAGGAGCTGACAAGGCACCTGTCGACGATCCGCGGCCCGCTGACCACGGTCTTCGTGACCGGCGACCACTCCCCGAAGGACGACGCGGCGGTGACGGCCGCCGTGCGCGACTGGCTGCTCGGCCCCGCTTCCTGAGCGGACCCTGAGAGCGCGCCCTCGACACGTCGGGGCACCCCGACCCACGATTCGGGGGTATCCCCGATGTCCGGTCTGTCCCTTTCTGCGAGAGCGTCGTCCTCACGGGGACGCCCGGCGCGGAGGGCGCCGGGCACCCCGGACCACGCACGTCGCGCACCCCTGCGGAGCGCGCCGTCCGCACCTGTCACCGCCGCACCGCGCACCGCCGCACCGCCGCACCACGCTCCGGCCGTCCCTGTCGTCGAGACCCGAGGAACCGCCATGTCCCAGGTCGCCGGGTGGATCACCCACCGCTACGTGAAGTACGTCGTCATCGCGTTCTGGCTCGTCGTCACCGCGCTGCTGGGACCGCTCGCGGGGAAGCTCACGAGCGCGCAGGAGAACGACGCGGAGTCGTGGCTCCCCGCGGACGCGGAGTCCACGGAGGTGCTCGCGGCGGCGGCCGCGTTCCAGCCCGACGACGTGGTGCCCGCGGTCGTCGTCTACGAGCGCGACGGCGGTCTGCTCCCGTCGGACCAGGAGACGGTCGTCGCCGACGTCGCGGCGTTCGGCGAGCTCGACGGGCTCGCCGGGGACGTCGCGGGCCCGATCCCGTCGCAGGACGGCGAGGCGGTGCAGGTGATCGTGCCGATCGAGGCGCCCGACGGCTGGGACTCGCTCGGGCCGACCGTCGAGGCGATCCGCACGACCGCCGCCGAGGGCGCGGACGGCCTCGTGCCCTACGTCACCGGCCCGGCAGGCCTCGCGGCCGACCAGTCGAAGGCGTTCGAGGGGATCGACTCGACGCTGCTGTTCGCGGCGGGCGGTGTCGTCATCGTCATGCTCCTGCTCACGTACCGCAGCCCGGTGCTGTGGCTCCTCCCGGTCGCGTCGGCGGTCGTCGCGCTGACCGTCGCGCAGGCCGTCGTGTACGTGCTGGCGGACCGCTTCGACCTCACGGTGAACGCGCAGAGCGCGGGCATCCTCACGGTCCTGGTGTTCGGCGCGGGCACCGACTACGCGCTGCTGCTGGTGGCCCGCTACCGCGAGGAGCTGCGCAAGCACGGCGACCGGCACGCGGCGATGGCGGAGGCGCTGCACCGCGCGAGCCCCGCGATCATCGCCTCGGCCGCGACGGTCGCCGCCGGCATGCTCGTCCTGGTCCTGGCGACCATGAACTCGACCGCCGGGCTCGGACCGGTCGCCGCGATCGGCATCGGCGTCGCCCTGCTCGTCATGCTCACGCTGCTGCCCGCGCTGCTCGTGACGTTCGGGCGCTGGGTGTTCTGGCCGAAGGTGCCGCACCTGGGCGACGACGAGCCGACGACGCACGGGGTGTGGGCGCGGATCGGCGCACAGGTCGCCCGCCACCCGCGGCGGATCTGGCTCGCGACCGCGGGCGTGCTGGCCGTCGCGAGCATCGGCTGGCTGCAGCTCGACCCGACGGGGCTGTCCAACGAGGAGTCGTTCCGCACGGCCCAGCCGTCGATCGAGGGCGAGAAGATCCTCGAGGACCACTTCGACGGCGGTGCGGGCGCGCCCGTCGTCGTGCTGGCCGACGCCTCGCAGGCCGACGCGGTCCGCGTCGCGTTCGCCGGCGTCGAGGGCATCGACGCGGACTCGGTGGGCGAGCCCGTGGTCGCCGACGGCCTCGCCTACCTCGAGGGGACGCTGGAGTCGGCGCCCGACAGCGACGCGGCGGACGCGACCGTCGACCGCGTGCGCGACGCGATGCACGCCGTGCCCGACTCCGACGCGATCGTCGGCGGGTCGACCGCGATCGACCTCGACGCGCAGCGTGCGTCCGCGGCGGACAACCGGCTGCTCATCCCGATCATCCTGCTGGTCGTCTTCCTGGTCCTCGTGCTGCTCCTGAGGTCGCTCGTCGCCCCGCTCGTCCTCATGGGCACGGTCGTGCTGAGCTTCGGCGCGGCCATCGGGATCAGCGCGCTCGTCTTCCGCTACGCGTTCGGGTTCGGGGGCACCGACTCGTCGTTCCCGCTGTTCACGTTCGTGTTCCTCGTGGCGCTCGGCGTCGACTACAACATCTTCCTCATGACGCGCGTGCGGGAGGAGGCGCTGCGCCTGGGGCACCGTCGGGGCGCGCTCGTCGGGCTCGCGGCGACGGGTGGCGTCATCACGTCCGCAGGCCTGGTGCTCGCGGGGACGTTCGCCGCGCTGGGCACCCTGCCCGTCGTGTCGTTCGCCGAGATCGGCTTCGCGGTCGCGCTCGGCGTGCTGCTCGACACGCTCGTCGTGCGGTCGATCCTCGTCACCGCGCTCAACCTCGACATCGGCCCGCGCATGTGGTGGCCGAGCGCGCTGTCCCGTCGCCCCGAGCCGACGCACGCCCGGCACGCGGTGGACGGCCCCGACGTCGCCCGGCAGGAGCCCGTCGCCACCCGCTGAGCCCGTCTCAGCGGTGCGGTGCCCCCAGCGCGCGCTCGAACGCGTCGAGCAGCGGCGCCGAGAACAGCACGAAGCGCACGAGCGCGATCCCGCTCGGGTGCGTGTGGCCGTCCTCGTCCGGGCGCTCGGTCGAGCCCTGCCACGCACGTGCGGCGGCGACGCCGACCCGCGCGACCTCGTCGGCGTCCCACCCGTACGCACCCGCGCTCACCGCGGGGAACGCGATGCTCGTCGCCCTCACCTCGACGGCCCGCTCGAGCGACCGCGTGAAGCACGAGGCCAGGTCGGCGGTGTCCCGCTGCCCGCGGTTCCAGTTCGGGCCGACGGTGTGCACGACCCAGCGCGCCGGCAGGTCGAACCCGGGCGTCACGACCGCGTCGCCGACCGGCAGGCCGTCGGGGTACTCCGCCTTCCGCACGCGGCGGCACGCCTCCAGCAGCCGCGGCCCCGCCGCCGCGTGGATCGCACCGTCGACCCCGCCGCCGCCCAGCAGCGACGAGTTGGCGGCGTTGACGATCGCGTCGACGTCCTGCGTCGTGATGTCCCCGAGGACGGCCTCGATCTGCATGCGACCCATCCTGGGGTCGGCTCCGGCGTCGGACCAGCGGCGCGGGGGCTCGCGCGCCCGGTTTGCCCGGGTCTAGCGTGCGGACCAGGTCGCGGACGCGGCCGGGGCGGTCCCGGCGACGCGGCGACGCGGCGACCGGTGAGGTGCGACGGGCCGCGCCGCGGTGCACGGGCGGTCGCGCAGGGTCGCACGGGAGCGGGGTGACGGGGTGCCGACGAGGACGACGAGGACCACGACGAGCGAGCCCGCGTTCTCGCTGCGCTCGCTGGAGGTGCGGCACGCGATCGGCTGGGTCGTCGGCGTGCTGCTGGTCGCGGGGGTCGGCGGCGTCGTCTGGCACCTGGTCGACGTGCGCTCGACCGGCCAGCTCGGTGCGCTCGCGATCGGCGCGCTGTGCGCGGGCGGGCTGCTGCTCATCGCGGTGGGCTGCGGGACGTTCACCGCGGAGTACGTCAAGGTCACGACCACCGAGACCACGGAGTCCGACGCGACGCCCGGTGCGCGCGACGCCCCCACGGCCGCGGTGCAGGCGCTCGTGCCCCAGGTCGCGACGGGCATGGCGAAGCTGACACCGGCACGCTCGCTGATCTTCGCGGGCATCACGCTGCTGCTCGTCGCGGGTGCGGGCGCGGGGATCGGCTACACGCTCGACCAGGTCGCGGGCAACGCACCCGCGAGCAAGCCGAGCCCAGACCCGAGCGGCTCGCCGGTCGAGTCCGGGGGCTCGGGCACGACCGGTCCCGCGCCGTCCCCCGACGAGTCCTGAGCCCGTCCCAGGACCTCGGCGCCCACGACCGCTGCCGCACGCCGCACGACCGTCCCCGCCCTCGCGAGGCGTCCGGGCAGCCGACCTCACCAGGACGGACGTCGTGCTGGCGGCCGACCGCCGCGTGCCATCCTGGGCGCATGTCGACCGAGGTCAGCGGCACCCCGAGCGGCTACGCCCGCGGGCGCGCGACGCGCGAGGAGATCCTCGACGCCGCGATGCGGCTCTTCGGCGAGGTCGGCTACACGTCGGCGTCGCTGCGCGAGGTCGCGTCCCGCGTCGGCATCACCCACCCGGGCCTGCTGCACCACTTCAAGAACAAGGCGGCGCTGCTCGAGGCGGTGCTGCAACGCCGCGACGAGGTCGACGAGGCCGCGATCCGCGCCGACCGTGAGGCGGGTGTCGACTACTTCGAGGCGCTCGTCCTGCTGGTCGAGCGCAACGCGCGACGCCCCGCGATCGTCGAGCTGTTCACGACGCTGTCGGGCGAGGCCACGTCACCGGGCCACCCCGCGCACGCGTACTTCCAGGACCGCTACGCGCGCGTCGTGGGGACGACCGCCGAGATGCTCGAGGAGCGCCGCCGCGCCGGCGGACTGCGCGCGGGCGTCGACCCGCTGACCGCGGCCCGCCTGCTCGTCGCGGTCATGGACGGCCTCCAGGTCCAGTGGCTGCTGGAGGCCGACGCCCCGGGCACGCGCGTCGACATGGCCGCGGGCCTGCGCGCCGCCTACGCGGCCTTGTTCGTGCCGGCGGACGACACCGCGCGGTAGCGGCCCGCCGAGCGCCCGTGGATCGCGCCGGGCCGCGGGGCGGAGGCACCGGACGCCGGACGTTGCTGACGGCCGCCGGTGCGGCCAGAGGTGACCCCGGTCAACGCCGTGTCAGGCGTTCGCCTTCTCCACCAGCACGTCGAGCTGCTCGGGCGTCAGCGGCGACAGCCCGAAGTCGGCGAAGACGCGGGCGGGCGTCTGCGCCAGCATCGCGGCCATCGACTCGTCCATCGGCGGTGCGTCGTCGGACGCCAGCACGGCGCCGATGAGCGGCCCGCCGACAGGGTGCGCCATCCACTCGGCGAGCGTCGACCACGCGGTGAGCTCGCCCCACAGCGGCTGCCCGACGACCTCGACGGGGGCGCTGCCGCGCACGTCGCGCGACGACGCGCCGACCTCGACGACGAACGTGCCGCCCTCGACGACCCAGCGCCGGAGCCCGGGGTGCCAGTACGACAGGTCGCGCGCGTCGAGCGTGAACGTCACGGTCCGCGACTCGCCGGTCGCGAGCGCCACCTTGGCGAACGCCTTGAGCTCGCGCGTCGGCCGCAGCACGGACGCCTCGGGGTCGCGGACGTAGACCTGCACGACCTCGGCGCCCGCGCGGTCGCCCGTGTTCGTGACGGTCGCGGTCACCTCGACGCTCGCGTCCGCACCCTCGCCGAGCACCCGCGCCTCCACGTCGGAGTAGTCGAACGACGTGTACGTCAGCCCGTGGCCGAACGGGTAGGCCACGTCGACGCCGCGCGTGTCGTACCAGCGGTACCCGACCAGCACGCCCTCGCCGTACCGGACGACGCCGCCCTCGCCGGGGAAGTTGCCGAACGCCGGGGTGTCCTCGATCCGCAGCGGGATCGACTCCGCGAGCCGGCCGGACGGTGCGACGGTCCCGAGCAGCAGGTCGGCGACGGCGGACCCGCCCGCCTGCCCGCCGAGCCACGCCTCGAGCACGGCGGCGGCGCGGTCGCGCCACGGCAGCGAGACCGCGGACCCGTTGGCGAGCACGACGACGACGCGCGGGTTCACCGCGGCGACCGCCTCGAGCGTCGCGACCTGGTTGTCGGGGAGGCCCAGCCGGGGGCGGTCGTAGCCCTCGGACTCGTCGGGCCCGGGCAGGCCGAGGAAGACGACGACGGTGCGTGCCGTGCGGGCCGCCTCCACCGCGGCCGCGCGGAGCGCGTCGTCGTCGCCTGTCGGCCCGCCCGAGATCGTGAAGCCGGGCTCGAACGGCAGGTCGGTGCCCGTGGCCGCCCGGAGCGCCGCGAGCGCGTCGTCGAGGCGGGTGGGGACGACCTGCGAGGAGCCGGCGCCCTGGTAGCGCGGGGTGCGGGCGAACTCGCCGACGACGAGCAGCCCGTCGCCGCCGTCGAGCGGCAGGACGGGTACGCCGTCGACGGGGTCGTTCTTCAGCAGGACGGCACCGGCCGCGGCCGCCTCGCGGGCCAGGGCGTGGTGCGCGTCGACGTCGACCGTGCTGTCGGCGTCCGCCAGGGCCGGGAGCGCGCGGGCGATCAGGTGCAGGACGCGGCGGACGGCGGTGTCGAGGACGGCCTCGTCGAGCATCCCGGCGCGGACGGCGTCGACGACGGCCTCGTCGGGGCGCGGGCCGGCGGCGGGCATCTGCAGGTCGAGCCCGGCGTCGAGCGCGGCGACACGGTCGTGCACCGCACCCCAGTCGCTCACGACCAGGCCCTCGAAGGCCCACTCGTCGCGCAGGACCTCGGTGAGCAGCCAGTGGTGCTCGGACACGAACGTGCCGTTGAGCTTGTTGTACGCGCACATGACGGTCCACGGCTGCGCACGCGTGACGACGCGCTCGAACGCGGGCAGGTAGATCTCGCGCAGCGTCCGCTCGTCGACCTCGGCGGAGACGCGCATGCGGTCCGTCTCCTGGTTGTTCGCCGCGTAGTGCTTGAGCGACGTGCCGACGCCCTGGCTCTGGATGCCGTCGACGAGCGCGACGCCGATCTCCCCCGCGACGACCGGGTCCTCCGAGACGTACTCGAAGTTGCGCCCGCACAGCGGGGTCCGCTTGATGTTGACGCCGGGGCCGAGGAGGACGGCGACGTCGTGCGCACGGGTCTCGCGACCGAGCGCCTCGCCGACGCGACGGACGAGGTCGACGTCCCACGTCGAGCCGAGCGCCGCGGCCGTCGGGAAGCAGGTCGCCGGGACGGAGTCGAAGAGGCCGAGGTGGTCGGCGCCGCTCTGCTGCTTGCGCAGGCCGTGCGGGCCGTCGGTGAGCATCACGGCGGGGACGCCCAGGCGCTCGACGCCCTTCGCGTGCCAGAAGTCGCGGCCGGACGTGAGGGCGGCCTTCTCCTCCAGGGTGAGCGCGGCCAGCACGTGCTCGACGTCGAACGGTGCGTACCCCATGACGGCTCCTCGTCCTCGCGACCACCGGTGACGAAAACCTACCAGCCGGTAGCGAATGTGCCGAGAGCCGTGCGGAGGCCCGTGCGTCGTGCGGCGAGGCCGATGAGCCGCCGACGAGGCCCGTGCGCCGCGCGACGACGAGTCGACGCGCTACCAGGCGCCAGCACGACGAAGGCCCCTCGGTCGCTTACACCGAGGGGCCTGCCGAGAAGCCTATCGAGAGGTCCCCCCGGACGGGTGAACCGCGCGCGGCGTGTCCACACATTCCGTCCACAGCCCTGTGGGCAACCGGTGTCGGCCCTGCACGACCTGTGGACGGACCTGTGGGCGCAGCGGTGGACAAAAGTCGGCCGTCCCAGCCCCTTGCACGCCCCCAGGACACAGGACTAGAACTTCACCAACGAGCTCGACAGCACCAAGATCGCAGGTGAGAGGCCCTTTCCAGGGTGGACCACCCGCGACGAGGGCTGCCGGGCACGGGCCGACCGGAGAACGGGCGACCATCTCGACGAGGCGACTCGCCGACCTGTGGACGACGACACAGGGGTCGCAACGGACCGGAAGGCCGGACGCAGTCCTCCCGCCCGCGGCGGACCGACGGCGCCGACGCCCCCCGGGCGACGGAACCGGAGCGACGCCGGGTGACGGGCAGGAACCGCACCGTCGCAGCGGTGTCCTCGCCGGTCCTCCGGCGGACGCGGACCTGCGGCCACGGGAAGGCCCCTCGGACGCTTACTCCGAGGGGCCTTCTCCGTGTGTGCTCGCGAGGGCTGGCTCGCGCCGCCGGCGGCGAGCGCCGGTGGCACGCACCCGGGGCGGGCTGCCGGTCAGGCAACGCCCCGGGCGGTCGTGCAGAGAGAGGTCAGCGACCGCCGACCTCGAGGATCTTCGCCCACGTCAGGCGACCGACGATGCCGTCGGCGACCAGCCCGTGCGCCTTCTGGAACGCCTTCACCGCCGCCTTCGTGCGGGGGCCGAACCGGCCGTCCGCGGGCGTGCCGACGGCCCGCTGGACGAGGATGACCGGCTGGCCCGTCGCGCCGCTCGTGATGCCGCGGTTGATCAGCGCCTGCGAGACCGACCCGGTGGCGACCGGGCGGACGCCCGTGCCGCCGTTGGCGACCTGCACGATCACGGCCCAGGTCCGCGGACCGACGATGCCGTCGGCGACCAGACCGTGGGTCCGCTGGAACGCGACGACCGCGGCGCGCGTGGCCGGCCCGAAGACACCGTCCTGCGGGGTGCCGACGATCCGCTGGATGATCGCGACCGACGGGCCGGTGGCCCCGCGCTTGATCCCCTGCGCGATCTGCGCCGCCGGGATCGCGTCCTTCGAGAGGACGGGAGCCGGGGCGGCTGCCGCGGGGACGGCCGGCGCCGTCGGCTGCGCGGGCGCGGAGCCGGTGCCGACGACCTCCCAGACGTAGTCCAACGGCTGGGAGTAGTGGCCGCCGGACACCGCGTAGATCCGGATCGTGTGCCGGCCGACGGCGAGGCCCGTCAGGGTGAACTCGGTGCCGTCGACCTCGACCGGAGTGACGCTCTGGGCGCCCTCGGGCAGGTCGACGACGTACTCGAGGGTCGCGCCGGGGTCGGTCGCGACGGCGAACCGGGCGGTCGTCGACGTGGTGGAGGCGTCGGGCTTCGCCAGCCACGACGCGGACACCAGCGGCGCCTCGGCGACCTCGACCGTCACGGTCGACTCGTTCGACTCCTCGCCCTCCTCCGTCCAGACGGAGAACGTGAACGTGAACGTGCCCGCCGTCCGCGGGTACAGCGTGACGACGTGCGTGTCCTCCCAGTCGAACTGGAAGCCGAGCGCCTCGCCGTCCGGGGTCCACGCGTCGAAGCCGGTGACCGCGTGGGTGCCCGCGGTGACGTAGTCGTCGAGGTCGATGGTGGTCTGCTCGTCGACGGTCGCGGCGACGGTGAGCGTCGCCGGGACGGACGGGGCCACGACCGACGAGTCGACGGTCCAGTCCCACGCGGTGCCGTTCCGGTTGCCGGCGGCGTCCACGACGTCGAAGTCGAGGTAGTGGTAGCCCTCGTCCAAGCCGGACAGCTGGACCGTGCCCCCGGTGACGGTGACGTACTCGCCGCCGTCGAGGCTGTAGGTCACCGTGGCGCCGGGCTCGCTGGTGACACCGAACGTGAGCGACGTGGCGGTGGTGTGGCGGCCCGGGCGCTCGAAGACCGGGGGCGTGACCGCGAGGGCGGCCTCGGTGTCCACCGTGAACGTGCCGGAGCCGATCGTCTCGCCGAGGTGCTCGACGCTGTAGGTGTGCGGGCCGTCGGCGACCGCCGGCCCCTCGAACTCCCACCCGCCCAGCGGGTCGGAGGGCGTGGACGTGGTCCCGCCGTCGATCGTGATGTCGACCACGCCGCCGAGGCCGTCGGTCGTGCCCGCGAAGTTGGGCGTGTCGTCGTTCGACAGCGCCGCGGGCGCGACCGTGACGGTCGCGACCGGGGGGACGGCGGACGCGGGGACCGTGGCGACGGCAGTCAGAGCGGCGGTCAGGGCGGCCGCGGCGGCGGCCGATACCCCGCGCCGGGCGCGGGAGGACGTGCGTGCAGACATGCGGATGGTGCCTTCCGTGTCAGGCATCCCGTGTGGAGGCCCCGCCATGACTGATCGGCTGGTCGCAGGCCTTTGTGAGCGCTCACAGGGGTTGCTCGCGGCTGGTCGTCCCGGTCGACCCGGGCCCGATCGTCACGTCTCGCCCTCCGGGTGCCCCTGACAACCGATGGGACCCCTGCCAGACTTGCCCCGCCTCGGGACACCGGCGTCCGGCGGCACCACTCGTCGACGCAGACCGAAAGAGGACCACCGTGCAGACCACCACCCGCCGCGCCGCAGCCGCGCTGCTGATCGCGACCGCGCTCACCCTCACCGCGGCGTGCTCGTCCTCGAGCCCCGAGGCCGAGGAGACGACCACCGCGGTCCCGACCAAGGAGGCGCCTGCGACGGACACGGAGGCGACCGAGGACTCGGCCGACTCCGGCGACGACCAGGCGGCCGCGCTCGACGCGTACGTGACGGCCCTGCAGGCCACCGTCCCGCAGCTCATGTCGCAGTTCGAGGGCACCTACTCCGCGATCACGATCACGGGCGAGCAGCCGAGCACCGTCGTGTACACGTACACCTACGCGCAGCAGCTCGACGCCCCCGCGACGGCGAGCGCGCTCGACGGCCAGGTCGACCAGCTCCAGGACGTCTGCGACTCCGCGGTGTTCCCCGAGATGGAGGGCCAGGGCATCACGACCGACCCGCAGGTCCGGTACGTCTACGTGAACGCCGACGGCGCGGAGATCTGGTCGCACACCTTCGCGAAGTCCTGACCCGTCAGACGGCGGCCGGTGACGACTCCAGCAGGATCGTCACCGGCCCGTCGTTGACGAGCTCGACCGCCATGTCCGCGCCGAACACCCCGGTCGCGACCTCGAGCCCGCGCTCGCGCAGCGCCGCGACGACCGCCTCGACGAGCGGTTCCGCGACGGGACCCGGCGCGGCGGCGTTCCAGGTCGGCCGGCGCCCCTTGCGGGTGTCCGCGTAGAGCGTGAACTGGCTGACGACGAGCACCGGGGCTCCGACCTCGACCGCGCTGCGCTCGTCGCGCAGGATCCGCAGCTCGGCGATCTTGCGGGCGACCAGCTCCACCTGCGCGGGGCCGTCGCCGGGCGTCACGCCGACCAGCGCGACCAGCCCCGGGCGGTCGATCGACCCGACGACCTCGCCGTCGACCGTCACGGACGCGCGCGTCACGCGCTGCACGACGGCCCTCACTCCTGCCCCCGGGACGGCACGTCGCGCGACGCGCGGTGCGTTCGCGAGGTGCCTTCGCTCGACACGCGGTGCGTGCGCGGCGCGCCTTCGCGCGACGCGCACACCGATCGCGGGGCCACCGCCCTCACGCGGCGGATCCCGGCCCGAACGCCGGGACGACGGCACCGACGGGTGCCCCGTGCCCGAGCACCGGCGTCGCCCCGAGCGGCCGCAGCACGTCCGCGTCCACCCCCGCCACCGCGAGCGCGGCCGCGAGCACCGCGGCCCGCGGTCGGGACGAGCCGTCGAGCACCTTGAGCGCGACGGCCGACCCGTCCGGCAGGCCCGCCGCGTACACGCCGTCGGCGCCGTCCTTCGCCACGAGTCCCGGCACGGCGGACATGAACGCGGTGGCGTCGCGACCCGTCCCGGCGACGTGCCAGGGATGCGCGCGGACCGCCGTCGCGACCCGCGCCTCGGCGCCGGACATCGCACCCGACACGCGCCCGAACGACCGCGCGAGCCCGACGAGCGTCGTCGAGAACAGCGGCGCACCGCACCCGTCGACGGTCGTCCGTTCGACCGCGACCCCGGTGAGGTCCGCGACCGCCTCCCGCGCGGCGACCTGCAGGGGGTGGCTCGCGTCGAGGTAGTCGCCCGTCGACCAGCCGCGCGCGACGCACGTCGCGAGCATCCCCGCGTGCTTGCCCGAGCAGTTCTGCGTGAGCGACGCGCGGTCGTTGCCGTCCGCGCGCCAGTGCCACGCGGCGTCCGGGTCGAGCGGCCAGTCGGGGGTGTTGCGCAGAGCGTCCGCGTCGAGCCCCGCGCCGGCGAGGATCCCGCGCACGGTGTCGAGGTGCCCGGGCTCGCCGTTGTGGCTCGCGCACACGAGCGCGAGCGCCGCACCGTCGACGTCGAGCCCCGCGCGGAGCATCCCGACGGCCTGCAGCGGCTTGAGCGACGAGCGCGCCCAGATCGTCACGTCGGGGTCGCCGAGCGCGAGGCGCACCGACCCGTCGGGCGCGAGCACGACGACGTGCCCGAGGTGCACCGACTCGACGAGGTCGCCGCGGACGACCCGCGCGAGCGGCTCCGCCGCGGTCGCGACGTCCGTGGCGCCGGGCGCAGCCGCCGTCGTCACCAGCCGCCCGACGGCCCGCGCGGACCGCGACGCCGGTTGTAGGGCGCGACCGCGGGGCGCACGTCGACGAGGTAGACGATCGCCCCGACCGCCGACAGCAGGCCGAGGAAGGACAGGAAGCCCAGCCCGATCGGCGGCGGGATGGACATGAACGACACCGCGGTCGCGACGCCCAGGATCGCGCCCCAGAACGACTTCGTGCGCTTGCCGGCCGACGGGAACGCGGCCGTCGGGCGACGCAGCAGGTCCACCAGCGCCCACACGCAGAGCGCGAAGATGACGAGGAAGAAGATGAGGTACAGGTAGACCTGCAGGGTGGCGACCACGCCCCGAGCCTACGAGACACCGGGTCGCGACGGTCAGATCTCCGGCAGGGCCGCGCGCGCGTCCCCGGGTGCGACGCCGGCGGACTCCAGCAGGTCGACGGCGAGCGAGCGGTGCAGCAGGACGAGGCTCTGCACCTGCCAGTCGTCGGCGGCGATCGTGAAGGGGTCGAGGCCGCGTGCCACCACGAGCAGCTCGGCGCGCGCGCGGTCGGGGTCGCGGCCCGTGCCGACCGCGGCCGCGAGGTCGTCGACGGCCGCCGCGGTCGCGGCCACCTGCTCCGCGAGCCGTGACGTGTCGTGCGGCGCCTCCGCCTCCAGCACGGCGAGCGCCCGGCGTGCGAGCACGCGCGTGTTGCGCATCGCGCGGTCGGCCAGGACGGCCCCCGTGACGTGCCCGGCGAGCTCGTCCGCGAACCGGCGGCTGGCCGGCGACAGCCGCGCGAGGTCCCGGGCGTTCGCCGACCGCTCCGACCACTCGTCGAGCGCGGGCTGCGACGCGCGGCCCCGCACGAGCGCGTCCTCGACGGCCGGCACGGACCGCTCGTCGAGCCCGCGTGCGAGCACGTGCAGCACCCCGGCCACCTCGTCAAGGGCCGCACGCCCGAGCGCCCGCGGGTGCCGTCGCGGGTCGCTGGGCGTGAGCAGCGCGACCGCGAGCGCGACCGCACCGCCGAGGGCCGCGTCGACCCACCGCCCGAACGGACCGCCCGCCGCGGCGGGCAGGCTCACGATCACGATCGCCTGCACACCCGCCTGCGTGGTGAGCATCTGCCCGCGGTCGAGGAACCGGGCGAGCAGCGCCGCGACGAACAGCACGAGCCCGACCTGCAGCGCGCCCTGCCCGATGACGAGCGCGACGACCTCGCCGAGCGCGACGCCGATGGCCACGCCCACCGCGAGCTCGGCGACGCGCCGCACCGAGCGGTCCATCGAGAACCCGAGCGCGATCCACGCGCTGACGGGCGCGAAGAACGGGTAGGGGTGCCCGAGCCAGAAGTGCGCGATCGCGAACGCGACCGACCCGGCGACCGCCGCCTGCAGGATCGGGAACCACGACGCGGCGACGCGCGCCCAGCCCTGCCGCACGCGCGCGCGGCCGAGCACGGCGAGGTCGTGGCGACCGGTCGTGCGGGCCCTCCCGGCGTCGGCGGCGCTGGTCACGGCGAGCCCGTCGCGCCGGTGGGAGTCACAGGCTGGGGTGGTGCCCGAGCCCGCGGCTGACCGGTCCGCGCGGCGCGGGACGGTCGACCGACACGCCCTCGCCGGGCACGACCTCCTCCTGCGCGGCCGACACGGCACCGCCGTCGGAGTCGACCACGAGCGGTGCGTCGACCGGCACCGACCGCTTGACGACGGCGAGCGCGACCGGGCCGAGCTCGTGGTGCCGCGCGACGGACGTGACGTGCCCGACGACACGGCCCGGCTCTGGCGAACCCGGCTCGCCCGCGACGTCGTGCACCTCGGCGCCGGCCTCGGGCAGCACGTGACCGGACCCGTCGAGGTGCAGCAGCACGAGCCGCCTCGGCGGGCGACCGAGGTTGTGCACGCGCGCGACGGTCTCCTGCCCGCGGTAGCAGCCCTTGTGCAGGTGGACCGCGGTGCGCAGCCAGTCGAGCTCGTGCGGGATGGTCCGGTGGTCGACCTCGCGCGCGGCGCGCGGGCGCAGGGCCTCGACGCGCACGGCCTCCGACGCCCACGTGCCGACGAGCGGCCAGCCCGCGGCCTCGCGGGCCCGCACCTCGTCGACGAGCCGGTCCCGTGGGACGAGCACGAGCCGCCACGCGCGGTCCGCGCCCGGGTGCTCCTCGTCGGACGGGCCGTACCGGGTGCCGCCGGGGGCGGTCGCGGGCCACGGGTCGCGCCAGGTGACGGGCTCGCCCTCGGCGCCCTCCGCGTCGACGGGCTCGCCGATCGCCGCCCAGTCGTCGGTGACGTCGTCGACCTCGACGCGCAGCATGAACTTCATCCGGTTCAGCCAGGCCGCGAGCGCGACGGGCGTCTCGGTGACCAGCCACGTCGCCTCGCCGTCGTCGACGACGGCCGCGGCGTGCTCGACGTGCCCCTGCGGCGACAGCACGAGCAGCTCGGTCGACGTGCGCGGCGGCAGCGCGGCGACCTCCTGCGACGTGATCGAGTTCAGCCAGCTCAGCCGGTCCGGCCCGGCGACGCGCACGACGCCGAGGTTCGACTGGTCGACGACCGCGCCGCCGCGCGTGAGCGCGCGCTGCTCGGCCGTCGGGTCGCCGTAGTGCCACGCGACCCCGGCGTCGGGCCCGGACCCCGCGACGGCCCCGCGCCGCTGCAGCAGCGGGCTCGTGTGCCGCACGGCCTCGCCGTGCGCGGTCTGCTCGACAGCGTCGGCGGTCATCGCGTCAGCCCTCGCTCACGTCGGCGCGGCTGAGGCGCGCGGAGGCGTACGACTGCATCGGCTGGCCGAAGGCCGCGAGGTCGTGCGCCCACATGAGGTCGCCCTGGACCAGGCCGTACAGGCGCTTGCCGGCGGTCACCTCGGCCCCCGTCGCGGTGCGCGCGATCAGGTCGCTCACCAGGTCGATGCGACCCTTGCCGACCTCGCCGACGTACACGGCGACGTGGCCCGACGGGTCGGACACGAGCAGCTCGACGGGGTGCTGGTCCGCACCGAGCCCGTCCGGACGCTCGGGCGGGACGCGCCAGTACCCGGACTCGGTCGACCACACGGGACCCGGTCCGTCCGACGCGGCTGCACCGGCGTCGACCGACGCCGCGTCGTCGAGCGACGCCGCGTCGTCGGGCGCGACGACGAGCCGGATCGTGGACGTGTACGAGAGGTAGGGGCCGCCGTCGTGGTCGATCACGACCTCCTGCGTGAAGGCGGTCTCCTCGATCCCGGGGTAGCCGACGACCCCCTCGCCGCGCCAGGCGCCCACGAGCCACGCGAGCGGGTACACCTCGGGGGCCAGCCCCTCGGGCAGGACGAACGCCATGTCAGGCCTCTCGACGGATCAGCTCTGGCTCTTGAAGAGCTTCCAGACGACGAGCCCGGCGACCCACGCGATCGCCAGGGTCGCCGCGACGAGCAGGCCGATGAAGACTCCCTCGAGCGCAGTCATGCACCGAATCCTAACGACGCGGCACGCCTACGCTGTTCCGGTGAGCAGCGGTGT
This sequence comes from Cellulomonas sp. H30R-01, assembly GCF_010119915.1. Classification (NCBI taxonomy): domain Bacteria; kingdom Bacillati; phylum Actinomycetota; class Actinomycetes; order Micrococcales; family Cellulomonadaceae; genus Cellulomonas; species Cellulomonas sp. H30R-01. The sequence goes on from NZ_CP048210.1 coordinate 3,175,615, forward strand.
GCGACCCCTCGTGATCAAGACCACGTCCGGCCTCGAGCGTCCGGAGGCGACGAACCAGGCGTTCACCGTCGCCGCGGCGGCCGTCGCGGCCGGTGCGGACGTGTCCCTGTGGCTGACCGGCGAGTCGGCGTGGTTCGCCCTCCCGGGCCGCGCGGCGGACCTCGACCTGCCGCACGCGACGCCGCTCGCGGACCTGCTGGAGGTGATCCTCGACGGTGGTGCGGTGACGGTCTGCACGCAGTGCGCGGCTCGCCGCGACATCACCGAGGACGACGTCATCCCGGGCATCCGTGTCGCGGGCGCCGCGGTGTTCGTCGAGGAGACCCTGGCCCCCCAGGCCCAGGCCCTCGTCTACTGACCCTCGTCCACGGTCAGGCGCGGCGGAGACGCAGGCCGAGCAGGTAGAGCTCGCAGCCGAGGCACAGGCCGAACGCCGCGTTGAGGAAGGCCGCGACCAGCGCGACGGCGGCCGCGACCGGCACGGCGGCGGCGACGCCCAGCGCGCCGAGGAGCACGCCGACGCCCGTCACGAGCAGGCCGACGAGCTGCGCGAACCGCGGCGGCCGCGGGTCCTCGCGCTCGGCGACCGGGCCGATCCGCGGCGCGACCACGCGCCGGAACACCGCGGCCTGCCACGTGCCGGACACACCACGCGCGACGCCCAGGGCGAAGGACGCGGCGACGACCGCGAGCAGCGCGAGCGCGACACCGGGCCACGCGCCGAGCAGCAGGACGAGGACGAGCAGGACGGCGGTGACGCCGGCGCCGAAGCGCGGGCCGCGCACGTCGATCCCGTCGGGCCGCTCGGCGGCGACGGCGGCGTTCACGGAGGGAGCGGACTGGTTCACGAGTTCTCCTCGGGGCACGGGGGCCGGTGTGGAAGATCCGTCGCGCTGGGCGGGACAGACCTTCCCCACCGACGACGAAGCGGTCGGAGCGGCATGTGCCGCGCCAGGGGTGGGACGGCCGGGCGGCCGCCGGGTCGGAACGCGACGGACCGAGGTCGACGGGTCGGACCGGCCCCGGCCGGCTCAGGGGGCGCCGATCGGGCGACGGCCGACCAGCGTGGGGCCGGGGTCGCCGGGCCTGCCGGGCGGGGCGCCCGGGCGGGCCGCACGCCGACGACCCGGGAGGGGCGCGTCAGCGCGGGGCGACCCCGTGGCGACAGGAGTCGAGCGCGGCCAGCGCCTGACGACGGTCCGTCGCGCCGGACATCCGGCCGACGACCCCTCCGCTCGCGTCGAGCAGCAGGACGGTGGGCGTGCGCATCACGCCGAAGCGTCGCACGAGGTCCAGGTGCTGCGCGACGTCGAGGTCGACGTGCGAGACGCCGTCGTGCTCGCCGGCCACGGCCGCGAGGACCGCGTGCGTGCGCCGGCAGGGGGTGCACACCTCGCTCGAGAGCTGCACGAAGGTCGCGACCGTCCCGAGCGGCACGCCGACCTCCGCGGCGGTGAGCCGGTCGTCGCGCGGCCCGCCGGTCTCCTCCGCGCCGCGCTGCCCCGCGGCGGCCGTGGACGGCTCGGCCTCGCCCGCGGGCGCAGCGGCGGCGAGGACGCTCGGCGGCACCGGCGTGAACCGCCCGTTGCGCGACCGCCACACGAGCCCGACGACGACGGCGACCGCGAGCACGCCGAGGACGAGCAGGACCCGGTCCACGGTCAGCCGACCAGCACGCGTCCGACGACGCACACGAGCAGCCCGGTCACGGTCACGGGCAGCACGACGACCGCGAGCGAGGGCCGCCACCGCGCGAGCGCCTCCATGCGGTCGAACAGCGCGTGCAGCGCGGCGACGAGGATGCCGACGGCCACGCCGAGCAGACCCCCGGCGACGGGGTCGAAGTCAGGGAGCACGAGCCCCGCGACGGCGCCCGCCGCGGCCGACGACGCGGTGGTCGCGAGGACCCCCATCCACACCGGCAGGTGGATCGCGACGACGACCGACCCGACGGCGAGCGCGAGCGCCGCGGTGACGACGAGCGCCTCCCCCTCGGGCCCGCGCACGATGGCGATCCACCCCGTGGCGGCGACGGCGACCAGCGCGCCCGCGACGGTGCCGGACACGGACTCGACGAGCCGCACGCGCCCGTCGCGCCGTACGAGCTCGGCGAGGAAGGCCAGCACGACCGCGGCGGCGAAGACGACCGGCAGACGCTCCAGGTAGGGCTGCTCCTCCTCGAGCGTGACGACCGCCACGGAGCCCAGCCCCGAGAGCGCGACGACGACGCTGGTCCCGGTGCCGAACGGCAGGTTGGCGAGCGGCGGCCACCCGACCGCGACGAGGAGGACGAGGACGGCGCACGCGGCGGCGAGCGGGTAGAGCCCGACGTAGCCGGCGACGGCGACCACGGTCGCGAGGACGGCCGTGGCGACGGCCCTGGTGGCGAGCTGCATCCTGCGGTTACCGCCCCGTCGTCCGAGGGGTCGTGGCGGGCACCGGCGCGCAGGTCGCGCAGGTCGTCACGGGGGCCGCGGAGGGGATGAGCACGGCAGCGATTGTCGCAGACGCGACCCGTCCGCCCGGTCGTCGCGTCGCACGAGCTCCGCGCGCAGCGCGGTACGGTGTGCAGCACTCGCACGCGGGGAGGAGGTTCCACGTGGCAGATCTGCTGCTGCTCACTCCCGCGTCCGGGGGCTCTGCTCAGGTGCTCCCGGCGCTCGGTCTGCTGTCGCACCGGGTCCGGGTGCTCCCGGTCGAACCGTCCGCCCTGGTGGACGCCCCGGACGCGGACATCGTCGTGCTCGACGCACGCCGTGACCTGGTCACGGCCCGCACGACGTGCCGGCTGCTGCGCGCCACCGGTCTGACGGTGCCGCTCGTCCTGGTCCTCACCGAGGGCGGCCTGACGGTCGTCACGGCCGAGTGGGGTGCGGACGACATCATCCTGGAGTCGGCGAACCCGGCCGAGGTCGAGACCCGCTTCCGGCTCGTCATGGAGCGCGCGGCGACGGCCGGCTACGACGACGCCCCGCAGGAGATCTCGTCCGGCGAGCTCACGATCGACGCGGGCGGCTACACGGCCCGCCTGCGCGGGCGGCCGCTCGACCTCACGTACAAGGAGTTCGAGCTCCTCAAGTACCTGGTGCAGCACCCGGGCCGCGTGTTCACGCGGGCGCAGCTGCTGCAGGAGGTCTGGGGCTACGACTACTACGGGGGCACCCGCACGGTCGACGTCCACGTGCGTCGCCTGCGCGCGAAGCTCGGCCCCGAGCACGAGCAGCTCATCGGCACGGTCCGCAACGTCGGCTACCGGTTCGACCCGCCGAAGGACCGCCGCGCCACGGTCGACGACCGCCCCGACGTCCCGGCCCCCGCGGACGCCTGACGGCGGCGGCCCCGGCCGACCTCTCACGCTGCTTCTCCGTCGTCCGGCGGCTCCGTCGTCCGGCGGCGCCGTCGTGCACCCGTCCCACCGTCGCCACGCGCGCCCCCCGCTCGCGGGCGCCCCCCGCGCCCGCCCGCCACGCACCGCTACCCTGGTCCGCGGTGCGCCGGGAAGTCTGGTCGGCAGTCCTGCTGTCGCGCCCGGAGGTCGCCCGTGACCCGTCGTCCCGCCCCTCGCCTGTTCGCCGCCCTCACCCCCGGCGGCGAGCGCAACCTGCTCGACACGCTCCGCGAGGAGCGCACCGGGGGCGTCCTGCTCCTGGTGGGCACGGTCGTCGCGCTGCTGTGGGCCAACCTGTCGCCGTCGTCGTACGAGGCCGTCTCGACGACCGTCGTCGGTCCCGCGGCCCTGCACCTCGACCTGTCGGTGTCCGCGTGGGCGACGGACGGGCTGCTCGCGATCTTCTTCTTCGTCGTGGGTCTCGAGCTCAAGCGCGAGGTCGTCGCGGGTGAGCTGCGCGACCCACGGACCGCGGTCGTCCCGATCGTCGCGGCGGTGGGCGGCATGCTCGTCCCGGCGGCGCTCTACCTGGCCGTCAACCTGAGCGCACCGGCCGGCGACCCGACCGGATGGGCCGTCCCGACCGCGACCGACATCGCGTTCGCGGTCGCGGTGCTCGCGGTCGTGGGCCGGTCGCTGCCGAACGCGCTGCGGGCGTTCCTGCTGACGCTCGCAGTCGTCGACGACCTGCTCGCGATCATCGTCATCGGCGTGGTCTACACGGACCACGTCGCGCTGCTCACGCTCGCGGCCTCGCTGGTCGTCGTCGCGCTGTTCGCGCTCGCTCTGGCGCGCGGCGTGACGACCCCGTGGCTGCTGCTCCCCCTCGCCGTCCTCGCGTGGGCGCTCATGCACGCGTCGGGTGTGCACGCGACGATCGCGGGCGTCCTGCTCGGGCTCGTCGTCCCCGCGACGCCGGAGGCCACGCGGCGCGCGCTGCGCCTGCGCGAGACGCCCGCCGAGTCGCTCGCCGAGCGGTGGGAGCACCGCTGGCGGCCGGTGTCCGCCGGGTTCGCCGTCCCCGTGTTCGCGGTGTTCGCGGCCGGTGTCACGTTCAGCGCGGCGGTCGTCCGGGACGCCGTCGCCGACCCCGTCGCGCAGGGCGTCGCGCTCGGGCTCGTCGTCGGCAAGCCCCTGGGCATCCTCGGCGCGACGTGGCTCGTCGCGCGGTTCACGCGCGCGTCGCTCGCGCCCGGGCTGGGCTGGGCCGACGTGCTCGCCGTCGGGCTGGTCGGCGGCATCGGGTTCACGGTGTCGCTGCTCGTCGGCGAGCTCGCGTTCGGGGCCGGCAGCGCGCACGACGAGCACGTCGTCGTCGCGGTGCTCGCGGGCTCGCTCGTCGCCGCGTGCGCGGGCGGTCTGGCGCTGTGGCAGCGGGACCTGCACCACGCGTCCGCCCGCCGGGACGCCCACGGGACCCCCGCCAGCGGGTAGGTTCGGCTCCGATGAGCACCGTCGACTCCGCGACGCTCCTGATCGAGGGACCGTGGCGGCACCGGTTCGTCGCCGCGAACGGCGCCCGGTTCCACGTCACCGTCTCCGGTCCCGACGACCGCGACACGCCTCTCGTCGTGCTGCTGCACGGCGTGCCGCAGTTCTGGTGGGCCTGGCGACGGCAGATCCCCGCGCTCGCGGACGCCGGGTACCGCGTCGCGGCGATGGACGTGCGCGGCACGGGCTCGTCCGACAAGCCGCCGCAGGGGTACGACGTCCCGACGCTCGCCGCGGACGTCGCAGGCGTGGTCCGGTCGCTCGGGGCGTCGCGCGCGATCGTCGTGGGCAACGGCACGGGCGGCGAGATCGCCTGGGCGATGGCGGCGCTGCAGCCCGACCTCGTGCAGGCCGTGGCCGCGCTCGGCGCCCCGCACCCGCTCGACGTGCACGGCCACCCGCGCACCGCGCTGCGGGCCGGCGCGTGGCGTCGGCTCGCGTTCGCGCAGCTCCCGTCGTTCCCCGAGCGCGCGCTCCAGCGCGGCGACCTGGTCCGCACCCTGCTGACCGAGTGGGGCGGCGCGCCCGGGTGGCTCGACGCGGCGACCGAGCAGCAGTACCGCGAGGCCGTCCGGGTGCCGTTCGCGGCGCACAGCCAGATGGAGCAGCTGCGCTGGCTGGTCCGGTCGATGCCGCGGCTCGACGGCCGCCGCTACCACGCGGCGCTCGAGCAGACCCGGCCCCTGCCGGTCCTGCAGGTGCACGGCGGGCGCGACGGGCTGCGACCGGCGACGTACGCGCCGCTGTCGGCCTCCACGAAGGCGCTCGTCGCCGAGCGCTACCGGTACGAGCTCGTGCCGTCCGCGGGCCACTGGCTGCCTGACGAGGCCCCGGACGTCGTGTCCGAGGTGCTGCTCGACTGGCTCTCCGAGACGGCGCTCGTCAGCCCCTGACGCGCCGGTCCAGCCCGAGAGGTCCCAGGCCGAGCCCTGAGGCCCCGGACCGCCCGTCGGCCCGTGAGCCGAGGCGTCGCGCCTCAGCCCTTGAGCATCGCCGTCGCGCGCACCGGGTCGTTCTCCCCGATGCCCGCCGACGGGCACCACGCCGCGACCGGGCACGCGCCGCACGCGGGCTTGCGCGCGAAGCACGTGCGCCGCCCGTGGAAGATCAGCCGGTGGCACGCCATGGTCCAGTCCTTGCGCGGCAGCAGCTCCCCCAGCTCGCGCTCGACGACCAGCGGGTCCTCGCTCGTCGTGTAGCCGAGCCGCAGCGACAGCCGCAGCACGTGCGTGTCCGTCGTGATCCCCGGGATGCCGAACGCGTTGCCGAGCACGACGTTCGCCGTCTTCCGCCCGACGCCGGGCAGCTTCACCAGGTCCTCGAGCCGGTGCGGCACGACGCCGCCGTGCCGCTCGACGAGCGCCGCCGACAGGCCCGTCACCGCGCGCGCCTTGGCCCGGAAGAACCCCGTCGGCCGCAGGATCTCCTCGAGCTCGTCGGGGTCGGCCGCGGCGAGCGCCGCCGGGTCCGGGTACCGCGCGAAGAGCGTCGGCGTCGTCAGGTTGACGCGCACGTCGGTGGTCTGCGCCGACAGCACGGTCGCGACGAGCAGCTCGAACGGCGACGTGAAGTCGAGCTCGCAGCGGGCGTCCGGGTAGCGGACGGCGAGCGCGCGGTCGACCCGACGGGCGCGCCGGGTCCGTGCGAGGGGCGTCTCGGTGGTGCCCGGCGTGTCGTTCACGCGAGGCAGCGTAGGCCGCACCGGTGACAGCCGCCGGGCGGCCCGCCCGGTCCCACGTCGCCACCTCGGCCGAGCGCACGTCGCCCCCTCGGCCGAGCGCACGTCGCCCCCTCGGCCCAGCGCACGTCGCCCCGTCGGCCCAACGCGCTGACCTGCGGACGAACTGGTCGCGCGCGCGGCTCAAGTCGCGGCCCCCGCACGCCGAACGACGGGATGAGGACCTGGAGGCTCATCCCGATGACTGCACCCACCGAGCAGCGCGTGCGCGACCTGCGTCTCGACCGCCGCGCGCTGCGCGCCGAGCGTGCGCGCGTCGGGTGGTGGCGCCGGCTGGTGCGCGCGCGGCTCGACCTGGCCGTCGCGCAGGTCGCACGCCCGCAGACGCTCGGCGAGGACGTCGCCTTCCAGCTCCCCGTCGACGTCGGCGTGGACGTGCCCCGACCTGCCGAGCTCGCCGCGGTGCTCACCGGCACCCCGGCCGACGAGCTCGCGGCGCTCGACGAGCTGCGCGCCCTCGACGAGCAGCTCGCGCGGTACGAGGCGGGCGTGACGTCGGCGCTCTCGGACACCACGGACCAGCTCATCACGCGGCTCGCGCTCGACCCCGAGGCGACCACCGCATGCCTCCAGGAGCCCATCGGTCGGGGCTGAGGCCCTTCGTACGGCAAACTGTGAGATGGCCGGTGCCCGAGACCAGGACGCCGGACGGGTACCGCCACCGAGCCAGACGGTTCGCGCGCGGTCGTCAGGCCGGTGACCGTCGGGTCGGGCCGGGAAGGAAGGAGCCACGGTGGAGGACGACATCGTGCTGGCAGCCCCCCTCTTCGCGGGGCTGGACGTCGAGACGTCCGGGGCGCTCGTCGCGACCATGAAGCAGCTCCACCTCGTGCGTGGCGACACGCTGTTCCACGAGGGCGAGCCCGGGGACCGGCTGTACGTCGTGCGCGACGGCAAGATCAAGCTCGGACGACGCTCCAACGACGGCCGCGAGAACCTCCTCGCCGTGCTCGGTCCCGGCGAGATGTTCGGCGAGCTGTCCCTGTTCGACCCGGGCCCGCGCACCGCGACCGCGACGGTCGTCGCCGACGCCGAGGTGCTCGAGCTCGGCCACGCCGACCTCATCAAGTGGCTCCAGGACAAGCCGTCGGTCGCGCAGCAGCTGCTGCAGGCGCTCGCACGCCGCCTGCGGCGCACCAACGAGGCGCTCGCCGACCTCGTCTTCTCCGACGTGCCCGGCCGCGTCGCCAAGGCCCTGCTCGACCTGTCGACCCGGTTCGGCGAGAAGGTCGACGAGGGCGTCCGCGTCGCGCACGACCTCACGCAGGAGGAGCTCGCGCAGCTCGTCGGCGCGTCGCGCGAGACCGTCAACAAGGCGCTCGCCGACTTCGCCGCGCGCGGCTGGGTGCGGCGCGAGGGACGCGCCGTCGTCCTGCTCGACATCGACCGCCTGGAGCGCCGCGCGCGCTGACGGCAGCCACCCCGCGACACGACGTGCGACGGCCCCGGTCCGACAGGACCGGGGCCGTTGGTCTCCCCGCATGCGGCGGAGGGCGTCACGTCGTCTCCGCGCAACGCGGCGGGCGGGGTCACGTCGCCTCCCCGCGGGCGGCCGGCAGGTCAGTCGCGCAGGCGCACGACGAGCTCGACCTCGACGGGCGAGTCCATGGGCAGCACCGCGACGCCCACCGCGGAGCGCGCGTGCACGCCGGCGTCGCCGAGCACCTCGTGCAGCAGGAGGCTCGCGCCGTTGACGACCCCCGGCTGACCGGTGAAGGCCGGGTCGCTCGCGACGAACCCGACGACCTTGACGACGCGCGCGACCCGGTCGAGCGCGTCGGCGCCGGTCGGACCACCGTCCGCGGCGACGGCCGCCGCGACGGCGGCCAGGGCGTTGAGCGCGGCGGTCCGGGCGTACCCGGCGGCCTCGTCAGGGGCGATCAGGCCCGCGCCGTCGCCGACCTTGCCCGTCGCGGGCAACGCTCCGGCGACGAAAGGCAGCTGCCCGGACGTCCACACGGTGTCGCCGTCGCGCAGCGCGGGCACGTACGCGGCGAGGGGCGCGGCGACCGTCGGCAGCTCGAGCCCGAGCTCGGCCAGCCGGGCGGCGACGCCCATCAGGCCTGCTTCGGGCGCTTGAGGTAGGCGACCAGGCCGGCGTCCGGGCCCTGGATCACCTGGACGAGCTCCCACCCGTCGGCGCCCCACTGGTCCAGGATCTGCTTGGTCGCGTGGATGATGAGGGGGATCGTCGCGTACTCCCACTGCTGCGTCGCCATGCGCTCACCCTAGCGGGACGAGGCGCGGCCGACGGCCGGTCGTCGGGCCGTCCACGGGCCCTCGACGTGCACGGCGACGGTGCCGTGCAAGCGCTCTCACCGGACCGGCAGGACGCCCGTCTCGATGCCCACGAGCTCGGCGTGCCACGACCGGACCTCGGGGCGGCGGCGCAGCAGCGCACGCCGCTCACGCTCGGTCATCCCGCCCCAGACGCCGAAGTCCATGCGGTTGTCGAGCGCGTCGGCGAGGCACTCCAGCCGGACGGGGCAGCCGGTGCACACGGAGCGCGCCTCCCGCTGGGCCGCGCCCTCGACGAAGAGCGCGTCCGGTGACAGCTTGCCCGTGCCACAGGCGGCGATCGCGGTCCAGTGCGCGTCCAGCGTGACGGTTGCCACTCACCCTCCAGAGAAGACGGACGGGTGCCGCGGGCACCCGTGTCCTGCGGGGAAACTAGTCGGTCAAGCGTCCGTCTGGCGAGACTCCTAACGGGTCATTTCGCCAGATGGACGCTCGACCAGTCCGCGACGTGTGCAGGTCCGGTGCAGGTCGCGCCCCTCGAGGCCCAGGAAGACGGGCTTCTGAGGCGCCCCGACTACCCTGTCGCCATGCCGCATCCTCCGCGCGCGCGGGGCCGCCAGGTCAACGCGTTCCAGGCCCTGGCGCTCCTGCTGTCGTTCGTGCTCGTCGCGGGCGTCAGCGGCGTGCTCGCCGCCGGCCTCGTGCTGCCCGGGGTCGCCGTCGCCGACGAGGTCACCGACCTCACCGTCACCGCGTTCGACGACCTGCCGACCGAGCTCGAGCCGACCCAGCTGCCCGAGAAGTCCGTGATCCTCGCGGCGGACGGCACGCTGCTCGCGACGTTCTTCAGCGAGGACCGCGTCGTCGTCCCGCTGTCGGAGATCTCGATCCAGCTGCAGCACGCGGTCGTCGCGATCGAGGACAAGCGGTTCTACCAGCACGCGGGCGTCGACCCGCCCGGCATGCTGCGCGCCGCCGTCAAGGGTGCGCTCGGCGGCGCCGACGACGGCCAGCAGGGCGCGTCGACGCTCACGCAGCAGTACGTCAAGAACGTGCTCATCCAGGCCGCCGCCACCAAGGAGACCGAGGCGGAGCGGCTCGCGGCGATGCAGGCCGCGACCGAGGCCGACGGTCCCGAGGGGTACGCCCGCAAGCTGCGGGAGGCGAAGCTCGCCATCGCGCTCGAGAAGCAGATGACGAAGGACGAGATCCTCGAGAAGTACCTCAACATCGCGCAGTTCGGCATCAAGGTCTACGGCGCCGAGGCCGCCGCGCAGTACTACTTCGGGATCCCCGCGAAGGACCTCAACTACCTCCAGGCGGCCACGATCGCCGGCGTCACGCAGAGCCCCACCCACTGGGACCCCGTGCGCGACCCGGTCGTGTCGAAGGAGCGTCGCGACACCGTCCTGCTCACCATGCACGACCAGGGCTACATCACCGACGAGGAGTTCCAGACCGGGCTCGCGACCCCCGTCGAGGCGACGCTCAACGTGCACGCGCTGCGCGTCGGGTGCGTCGCCGCCAGCGACGCGGTCCCCGGCTCGGGCTACTTCTGCGACTACGTCACCAAGGTGATCGTCAACGACGAGACCTTCGGCGCGGACGCCGCGACGCGCCGGGCGCTCCTGTACAAGGGCGGCCTGACGATCACGACGACGCTCGACCCGGGCAAGCAGGCGATCGCCGACGCCGAGGTCAAGGCCGCCGTTCCCGTGGACGACTCCAGCCGCCTGGGGCACACCCTGGTCAGCGTCGAGCCGGGCACCGGCAAGATCATCACGATGGCGCAGAACCGCATCTACGCACCGGTCGCCGCCAACCCGGGCGAGGAGCCGGTCAACTTCAACACCGACTTCGCCTACGGGGCGTCGAGCGGCTTCAACCCCGGTTCGACGTACAAGCCGTTCACGCTCCTCACGTGGCTCAAGAACGGCCACAGCCTGTACGAGGTCGTCAATGGCGCCAAGCGGCAGATCAACGAGAACCAGTTCCCCGTCTGCGGTTCGCCGTGGTCGAAGAACAAGCCCTGGAGCCCGAACAACTCCGAGGGCAACGGCGGCATGATGACCGTGCTCGACGCCACGCGGAACTCGGTCAACCTCGCCTACCTGTCGATGGCGATGGAGCTCGACATGTGCGACGTCGCGGACACGGCCTCGTCGATCGGCGTGCACATCGCGAAGCCGCGCGCGTCCGACCAAGGCCTCAACGAGCGGCTGAAGGCGGGGACGAGCGGCCCCGGGCTCAACCCGTCGAACGTGCTCGGCACGGACGAGGTCGCACCCCTGACGATGGCGGCGGCATTCGCCGCCTTCGCGTCGGGCGGCGTGTACTGCAACCCGGTCGCGATCACGGCCGTGACCGACACCAACGGCGCGCCGCTGCCGGTCCCCGCGGCCGACTGCCACCAGGCGATCGAGCCGCGCGTCGCCAACACCATGAACTTCGCGCTGAGCGGCGTCTGGCAGGGCACCGCCGACGGCGTCGGCGCGCCGCCGTTCCCGTCCGCCGGCAAGACCGGCACGACTTCCGAGAACGAGCAGACGTGGTTCGTCGGCTACACGCCGCGCCTCGCGACCGCCGTGTGGCTCGGTGACCCCAAGGAGTCGAAGCGCCAGGTCAAGCGGATGTACGTCGGCAGCAAGTGGGTCGACCGTGCGTTCGGTGCGACCGTGTCGGCCCCCACCTGGAAGCGGTTCATGGTCCAGGCGCTCGCCGGCGGTGACAACCCGGGCTTCGCCGCACCCGACGACAAGCTCGTGTTCGGCGAGAAGGTCAACGTGCCGAGCGTGATCGGTCGGAGCGAGGGCGACGCCCGCGCGATCCTCGAGCAGCGCGGCTTCAAGGTCCGCGTCGACGGGCAGCAGGTGGCGTCGAGCGTCGGCGCCGGCCTCGTCGCCGAGCAGAGCCCGTCCGGTCAGGCGACCAAGGGCGCGACGATCACGCTGAAGCTGTCGAACGGTCAGGGTGGCGGTCAGCAGCCCGGGCCCGGTGGTCCGGGGGGCGGCCCCGGCGGAGGTGGCGGTCCGGGGCAGGGCAACGGCAACGGCCGCGGTCAGCCGTGACGGTCGGACGCGCGCTCGGCACCGCGGCGGTCCTCGGCGCCGGCGCGCTCGCCTGGTCGGTCGTCGAGGCGCAGTGGTACACGCTGCGCGAGGTGACCGTGCCGGTGCTGCCGACCGGGCAGGACCCGCTGCGGGTGCTGCACCTGTCGGACCTGCACCTGACGCCCGGGCAGCGCCGCAAGGTCGACTGGGTGCGCGACCTCGCGTCCCTGGACCCGCACCTCGTCGTCGACACGGGTGACAACTGGGCGCACCTCGACGCCATGCCGGCGCTCCTCGAGGCGCTCGAGCCGCACCTGGCCCGGCCGGGCGTGTTCGTGCTCGGGTCGAACGACTACGTCGCGCCGCGGCCCAAGAACCCCGCCCGCTACCTCCTGCCGGACTCGCGCGGCGCCGGTCCGGTCAAGCCCGTCGAGCTGCCGTGGCGTGAGCTCGTCGCCCGGTTCACCGCCGCCGGGTGGATCGACCTGTCGAACCGCCGCGACGTCGTGAAGGTCGACGGGCGCGTCCTGTCGCTCGTCGGCACGGACGACGCGCACCTCGACCGCGACCGCTTCCCCGCGGCGGGCGGGGACGACGACGCCCGCACGGGCTCGACGCCGGTCGACCTGCACCTCGGCGTCACGCACGCGCCCTACCGCCGCGTGCTCGACGCGATGCACGCCGACGACGCCGACGTGACGATCGCGGGCCACACGCACGGCGGCCAGCTCGCGCTCCCGCTGTGGGGCGCGCTCGTCACGAACTGCGACCTCGACACGCGCCGGGCCAAGGGCCTGCACGGCTGGCCGGGCCCGCGCCCGGACCGCCCGGGCGGCGCGGGGTCGTCCTGGCTGCACGTCTCCGCAGGGCTGGGCACGTCGCCCTACGCCCCCGTGCGGTTCGCGTGCCGCCCGGAGGCGACGCTGCTCAGCTTCGTCGCCGCCTAGTGCTGCCGCCGGCGGCCCTCGCACGTCGTCGAGCGAGAGTCCGCCGGCGAACGGCCACGACTACCGGCGCTCCCAGCTCGACTCGCACCCGGCGAAGGTGCCGTCGGACGACCAGTAGTCGGGGAACCGCATCCAGTACTCCGTGTCCGGGCCGAACTGGCCGTCGGCGGTCCGGCCGAGCGACCGCTGGACGGCCGCGAGCGCGTCGCGCGTCTTCGTCCCGTAGATGCCGTCGGCGACCAGCCCTCGCGAATAGCACGCGTTGAGGGCGACCTGGAGCGCACGCACCGCTTCACCCCGCGTCCCGACCGCCAGGTAGCACTGGTTGAAGTGGACCACGTCGTTGCGGAGCGGCTGGTAGCGCCGGAACTCCCGCCCGAACTGGCCGTGTCCCTTGATGTCCGAGACCCAAGCGGCGGCGTTGCAGACGGGCAGCGCCGCCGACGCCGGTGCGGATGCGGCGACCGTCGTCGCCCCGGCGACCACCAGTGCAACGGCGACGGTTCGTGCCCAGCGAGAGATGTGCATGTCGCTCTCCTTCTCCGTCCCAGGCGGGACGGCTCTGTCGTGGCGGCGCGTCGGTCGACGCCCCGCGACCGCGCCAGCCCGAGAGGTGCGGCCGTCGCGGGTGTGCGGTGATCGCCGCTGCTGTCGACGCGGCTGCCTGTGGTCCGTTCCTGCGACGGATCACGCACAGGGCGGCGACGCACGCCCCCGGTTGGCTCGACGTCGAGCTCCTCCTCGCACGCCCCCCTCGTGCGACCCGCCCGGACGCGTCTCCCGTCGGCGGACACGGGGACTCTGGCGGAATTCGCAGGGACATGTCCGAGCAATGCGATGTGATCTGAATCACAGTTGGATGAGGGTTTTGCGGACTTGTCATACCCGTCATACTCGCGCTGACTGTCGCCTCGGCTCCGGCCGGGCGACCACGACGCCCCGCCGTCGGCGGATCCAGGCAAGGAGGCCCGATGTCGACCGAGACCGCAGTCCGACCGCGGACACGACTCTTGCGCACCCTCACCCGAGCACTGGCCGTCGGCGTGCTCGCCGCCGGCTCGCTGGCGGCCACGGCGACCGCGTCGAGCGCAGCCGTCCCGGAGTGCCACTACCAGGCCTACCCGCGCGCCACGGGATACGGCCCGTACATCACCCCGCCGTCCGCGGACATGGTCGGCCTCTCCTCGTGCTGGATGAAGAACGGCAGCAACCCGGTGGTCGTCATGCGCCTCGGGTTCCAGGCGTCCTACAGCGCCGTCTGGGAGCTCCAGTCGGCGCTCAACCTGTGCTATCGCGAGCCGATCACCGTCGACGGGTGGTTCGGCGCGCAGACGGAGACGGCGCTCAAGCAGGTGCAGGCGTCCTACGGCCTGAAGGCCGACGGCATCTACGGCGCCAACACGCAGGCGAAGCTCCTCGTGCCGGGCAAGAACGCCGACGGCACCGGATTCACGGGCTACTGCTACAACATCAGGTGAGCAAGCCCCACGAGCGGACCGAGTTTCGTCCTCACGGCATCCGTCGGCTATCCTTACGAGGCTCCACGGGGTGTGGCGCAGCTTGGTAGCGCGCTTCGTTCGGGACGAAGAGGTCGTGGGTTCGAATCCCGCCACCCCGACAGACACGAGAGGCCCGGATCGGCATCATGCCGGTCCGGGCCTCTCGTCATGCCCGCGGGTGCGGGCGGTCGTCAGCGCGGGGCGAGGTACGACACGTGGCCGTCGTAGCTGCGGATGAGCACCGTGCGCGGCGCGGACGGGTCGGTCGGAGCCTCGACGGTCTGGCGGCCGTTCGACGTGGAGATCGTCAGCGCGACGGGCTCGCCGGTGCCGAACACCGTGGCGTCCCCGTTGCTGGTGGCGGCCTCGACGTCACCCTGGACGCCCGCGACCTCGATGCTCCCGTCGCTGCTCCGGGCGACCGCGTCGCCGCCCACGTCGCCGACCTGCACGTCGCCGTTGCTCGTCACGGCCTCGATGCGGCCGCCGATGCCCTGCGCGTCGATCCGGCCGTCGTAGGTCCGCGCGGTGACGTCGCCGGATACGTCGGTGACGATCACGTCGCCGTTGCTCGAGTGCAGCTGCGCGTCGCCCGTGATCCGGTCGGCCTCGACGCGGCCGTCGTACGTCCGCGCCTCGAGGTCACCGGCCAGGCCGCGTGCCAGGACGTCGCCGTTGGACGTCCGGACCACGACGTGCGTGTCGCGCGGGACGTGCACGTCGAGCGCGCCCGTGCAGACGCCGAACCAGGAGCCGCACTCGTGCCGCACGACCAGCCGGTCGCCGCGCTGCTGCACGGAGTAGGTGGGCGACGAGAAGCCGCTGCGGGCGATGCGCTCGACGTCGACCAGGTCCTGGTCACCGGCGAACACGGACACGCGACCGTCCGCGACGAGCTCGACGACCTCGGCCGCGTCGTAGGTGGCGCTCGCACGCTCGGTGCTCGACATCGCGAGGTCGGCGACCTGGACGCCGCCCCACGCGATGGTCGCGACGCCCAGGGCGACCCCGGTCCACAGCAGGCCGCGGCCGAGCGGCGTGCGGGTCGGGTCGGCGGGCGGCGGGCCGACGGGGGTGACGGGCGGCTGCTGCAGGGTGGCGGTCATGCGCGTGCTCCGTTCGTGGGGCGGCCGGTGCCGACGCCGCCGGGCGGCGTGACGACCGGGCCGGGCTGGGCGGCGGTCGGGCCGTGCTCGAGCCAGCGCAGGACGGCGAGCACGCGGCGGTGGTCGTCGGCGTCGGGCGGCAGGCCGAGCTTGGTGAGGATGGACGTGACGTGCTTCTCGACGGCGGGCAGCCCGACGACGAGGCGTTCGGCGATCGCGGTGTTGGACCGGCCCTCGGCCATGAGGCCGAGCACCTCGCGCTCACGGGGCGTGAGCGTCTCCAGGCCGGTGCTGCGGGTGCGGGCGAGGATCTGGGCCACCACCTCGGGGTCGATGACGGTGCCGCCGGTGGCCACGCGCTGCAGGGCGTCGAGGAACTCCTCCACGTCCGCGACGCGGTCCTTGAGCACGTACCCGAGGCCGCGCACGTCGCCCGCGAAGAGCTCGGCGGCGTACCGCTGCTCGACGTACTGCGACAGGACGAGGATCGGCAGGCGGCGGTGGAGGCTGCGCAGGTGGACGGCGGCGCGCAGGCCCTCGTCGGTGTGGCTGGGCGGCATCCGGACGTCGGTGACGACCACGTCGGGCAGGTCGTCGCCGGCAGTCCCGGTGCCGAGTGCGGCGACGAGCTCGTCGGCCGTCGGGTAGCCGGTGACGTCGTGGCCCTCCGCCTCGAGCAGGCGGGACAGGCCGTCCCGGAGGAGGACGGAGTCCTCCGCGATCACGATGCGCACGGCACCTCCACGGTGAGCCGGGTCCCGCCTCCGGCGGGGCTGTCGAGGTCGAACGTGCCGTCGAGCGCGGCGACACGGCTGCGCAGTCCGTCCAGCCCGCTGCCAGGCGTGGCGGTCGCGCCGCCCTTGCCGTCGTCGGCGACGACCACGCGGAGCGCGGGTCCGGTCGCGCCCTGCACGACCGTCGCCTCCACGAGGACGCTCTGCGCGCCCGAGTGCTTGGTGACGTTCGTGAGCGCCTCGGCGACGACGAAGTACGCGGCGGCCTGCGTGGCGGCGGGGGCGAGCGCGAGCGTCTCGGGCGTCGGCACGTCGACCGTGACGGACACGGGTGTGCGGGCGGCGAGCGCCGACAGCGCCGCGTCGAGGCCGCGGTCGGTGAGGACGGCCGGGTGGATGCCGCGGACCAGGTCGCGCAGCTCGGCGAGGGTCTCCTTGACCTCCCGGTGCGCGTGGTCGAGCGCAGCGGCGGCGGTCTCGGGGTCGCGGGTCGCGGCACGCTTGGCCGCGCCGAGCTCCACGCCCAGGGCGACGAGCCGCTGCTGGGCGCCGTCGTGCAGGTCGCGCTCGATGCGGCGGCGCTCCTCGTCGGCCGCGCCGACGGCGGCGGTCCGGGTCTCGCGCAGCTGCTCGGCGCGGACCTCGGCCCGGTCGACGGCCGCGCGGGCCTCGACCAGCGCCTCGGACTGGGCCGTCGGGCCGAGGAGCGCGCGGGCCAGGCGCACGGTGACGAGCGAGGTGGCCTGCGCGGCGAGCGCGGCGAGCCACAGCAGCGCGACGCCGCCGAGCACGGTCACGAGGATCACGAGCGGCCACGCGAGGCCGAACCAGTCGTCGACGACCGAGCCGTGCCCGTAGCCGGGGAACGCGACGGCACCGACGCCCGCACCGGCGAGGCCGAAGACGAGCGCCCACCCGAGCGACGAGACGCCCAGGCCGGCGACGGCGTACACCTGGTGCGCCCAGCGGCGGCCGTCCGACAGGACCGCCCACCACGTGCCCCAACGCCACCACCCGGGCCGGGGGCCGCGGCGGTAGGTCGGGGCGCCGACGACGACACCCGTCTGGGCGGCGACGCGGGCGCGCTCGGCACGGGCGAACCACTGCCCCGCGACCAGCCCGCCGACGAGCATCGGCAGGCCGACGCCGAAAGCGGCGACGAGTCCCGCGGAGGTCAGCGTCCAGACGAGCGCGAGGATCCCGAACGTCAGGAGCCACGGCCAGCCGATCGCGACCTGCGCGACCGCGCGCCACGTGGCGGCGTCGCCCGGGGCCCGCAGGAGTGCCTGCCCCGAGAAGAACGCCGGGGCGACGACGCGCGCGTCGTCGGTGGTCGTCGGAGCCGCGGGCCTGGCCGGGGACGGCGCGGTCGCGGCGGACGGGCCGGACGCGCGCGCCGCGGCGGGTGCCGGCGGCTGGTGCGGCGGTGCGCCCGGTGCGGGCGGGACGGTCGGAGTGGCCATGTCGTCGAACCTAGGCGTCGGCGACCCCTCGTCGACAGCACGCCCACCCCCGAGGTGGGGGTAGGGACAACCCCACCGTCGTCGGCCCGTCCACCCGACACCCGCCCGACTGACGTCCACGCCTTGCCGGCCTCCGGCCGTCGCCCGGCACGCGAACGGCCCGCGCACGGCCCGCCCACCGACGCGCACCGACGCGCACCGACGCGGCCGAGGCCGGCCCGGGACGTGCCCGGACCGGCCTCGGTGTCGTGCGGGTGGCGTCAGCTGCAGGCCGCGCCGTTGAGCGTGAACGCCGTCGGGTTGGTGTTCGTGCCCGAGTGCGAGCCGTTGAAGCCGATGTCGACGCTCTGACCGGGGGCCAGGGTGCCGTTCCACGCGGCGTTCGTCGCGGTCACCGTCGACCCGGACTGCGTCCAGTTCGCGCTCCAGCCCTGCTGCACCTTCTGACCGTTGGCGAACGAGAAGCCGAGGCTCCAGCTGCTCAGGGCGGTCGTGCCGGTGTTGGTGACCTTCACCGAGGCGGTGAAGCCGTTGTTCCAGCTGCTGGCGTTGTACGTGACCTTGCACGAGCCGGTCTGCTGACCCGACTTCGTCGTGACCGACAGGGCGCTCGACGCGGCGGACACGTTGCCCGCGACGTCCCGTGCCCGGACGGTGTACTGGTACGCCGTCGCGGCGGTCAGGCCGCTGTCGGTGTACGTGGCGGAGGTCGGCGAGCCGACCTTCGTCGTGCCGCGGTAGACGTCGTAGCCCGCGAGGCCCGAGCCACCGGTGTCGGTGGACGCGTTCCACGTGAGGGTCACGCTGGTCTCGCCGACCGTGGTGGCGGTGAGGCCCGTCGGGACGCTCGGCGCGGTCGTGTCCGGCGTGGTGTCGGACTTCGTGGTGACCGTGACGGCCGTCGAGGCGGCGGACACGTTGCCGGCGACGTCACGCGCCCGGACCGAGTACTGGTACGCGGTCGCGGCGGTGAGGCCGGTGTCGGTGAACGTCGTGCCGGTCGTCTGGCCGACGCGGGTCGTGCCGCGGTACACGTCGTACCCGGCGAGGCCCGAGCCGCCCGTGTTGTCCGTCGACGCGGACCACACGACCGTCACGCTGTTCGTCGTGCTCGCGCTCGACAGGATCGACGGCACGCTCGGCGCCGTCGTGTCGGACGGCGTCGCCTTCGTGGTGACCGCGAGCGCCGAGGACGCCGCGGACACGTTGCCGGCCGCGTCGACCGCCCGGACGGTGTACGAGTACGCCGTCGAGGCCGTCAGGCCGGTGTCGGTGAAGGACGTCGTCGTCGCCGAGCCGACCTTCGTGGTGCCGCGGTACACGTCGTACGACGCCACGCGGGTGTCGTCCGTCGAGGCCGTCCAGGTGATCGTCGCCTCGGTCGAGGTGACGAGGCCCGCCTGCAGGCCCGTGGGGACCGACGGGGGCGTGGTGTCCGGCGTGGTGGTGCCGTCGTCGAACATGCGCGCGTAGTCCGCGAGCGCGCCGGCCACGGCCGTCTGGGCCCAGAACCGGTGGTACCGGAACTGCGGCTCAGCGCCGCCGTCGAGGTACGCCTGGACCTTGTTCCAGTTCGGGTCCTTCTTGTAGAAGCTGCGGATGTCCAGGAAGGACACGCCGGGCTTGATGACGTCGCCGTTGGGCATCGTGCCGGTCCAGCCGGACGGGATGTAGATGCCGTCACCGTTGGCGACGTAGGTGTCGTCGAACCGCTTGTAGTCGCCGCGGGTCTCGACCGCGGACACGCCCAGCGGGTCCTGGTTGTTGGCCCAGATGGCGTCGAGCAGTGCCTTGGCCTTGTCGCGCGACGCGGTGTCGCCCGACTTGGCGGCGTAGAACAGCAGCGCGCGGGCGGTGTCGGCGGCGACGCCGACGTCCTGGCCGTACGACGTGACCTCGACGGTCAGGCCGGGGTTGCCGGTCGGCGACGCGGCGTTCCAGGTGTCCGGCTTGCCGGTCCACTTGAGCTCGCTGGGCACCTTCCAGCTGGCGCCGTCGGTCGAGATGTTCGCGACGACCCACGGGACCCACTTGTCGAGGATCTTCTTCGCCTGGGCGTTGCCCGACGCGTAGTAGAGCTCGGCGACGCGCTGCACGCCCCACGCCTGCATGCCGAACCAGCGGTTCGACGGCGGGTCGACGTAGACGGGCGCCTCGGTGTAGCCCATGCCGTAGAACGTGGGCGTGCCGGCCGGGGGCTGCGCGTAGGCGCCGTCCCAGCTGTTCGTCGCGCCACCGGCGATGCCGCCGTTGGACGCCTGCAGCCACGTGTAGAACTCGAGCTGGCGCTGCAGGGACGCGGACCAGTCGGACTTGGCGGTCGGCGACTTCGGCGTCAGCTTGGCGTCGGTCGACAGCGCCCACGCGGTGAGCGGGTTCTGGTAGCCGAAGTGCGCGTGCGACGAGCCGATGCGCCACGCCCAGCCGGCGTTGGTGTCGGTCGCGCCGCCCCACGCCATGTACCAGGAGAGCAGGTAGTGCGCGGCCTCACGGCCCTGGCCGGGCGCGCAGGACGGCGAGGTGCAGCCGATCTTCTTGAAGTACTTGTCGAAGAGCGTGTAGCGCAGGTAGTCGCCCATCTTGGCGGCCTTCGCCACGGTCGCGGCGACGTCGGCGGCCTTGCCCTGCTCGGTCGCCCACTGGTTGGCCCAGTAGACGGCCTCGATGGCACGCGCGTCGGCGTCGGACGCCGAGGTGTACTTCCACTGCTTCGCGTACGACGCGTCCTTGGTGAACAGGTCGAGGTACCCGTTCTTGCCGCCGTACTTGAACTCCTCGCACGACGGCTGCGGGACGGTCTCCCAGACCGACTCCTGCGGGCCGCGCTGGAAGGTGTTGATGAAGGACGTGCCGGTCGCGGTCGGGCCGAGCTCGCAGCCCGCGCCCGGCGTGGCGCCGAAGCCGTAGATGTTGTCGACGTCGGCCAGCCAGTGCATCTGGTAGACGTCCGCGTTGCCGTAGGTCGACTTGAGCTCGTTGCCGATCGGGTCCGTGCCGCCGCTGATGCCGCTGTTGAGCTGCGACGGGTAGGAGCTCGGGTGGTTGAACTCGGGCGCGTAGGTGGCCGGCGAGTTGGGGTTGTAGAAGGAGTTCGTGGGCTGATCCACCGACTGGGGGATCATGTACTTCTCCATCGTGTCCCAGGCGTGGTTGAGCGGTGCCCAGTCCTGGGTGACCTGGCCGTAGAGGGCCTCGAGCCACAGCCAGTAGGAGTACGCCTCGGAGGTCGTCTCGTGGCCGTAGTCGGGCGCCTCGACCATGAGGGTCTCGACGGCGTGGTACGGGATGCCCTGGGCGCTGAAGTACCCGTTGGCCGGGTCCTTCATCTTGTCGTACTGGGCCAGGAAGCGCTGCGCGTACTCGCCGTCGACGGCGGCGCGCACCGGCGACGCCGCGGGGACGGTGACCGTGGCGGGCAAGCCCGCTCCGGCCGCAGCGAGCGCGGGGGTGATCCCCGCGGTCGCCAGGAACGACGACACGCCTACGGTGGCTACAGCCACCCAGGCGGATCGCCGACGGGTCGTTGACGACATCGTCCGTACCTTTCGTGGTGTGCGGGCCTGCCCGCGCGACGTCGCGCCGGCGTGCCCACCGGGTCCCGTGCGGGCACGCGCGGGACGGTGGCGGAGGTGCACTCCTGCCCGGCCTGGCCCCGGGCCGGTGTCCGCGGCGATGCGGGCGGCTCGGGGTGCACGTCGGGCAGGTCGGGCCAACCATCCGCAACCGCACAGGGGCCGTCCAGACTCCTAAACCTTTCGGGTGGGAGCGCGACCACAGCACCGGGCGCATGTCGACGCATTCCCACGCCCCTCCCACGACGACGGCCCGCCGGGCACCTCCCCGACGGGCCGTCGCGCTCCCCCCTCCGGGAGCCCTCAGGTGGTCACGACCAGCGGAACAGCCGCGCGGCCAGCGGGATCCCGACGAGCGCCCACACGGCCAGCGCCAGCAGCTCGACCCCCGGGAACGGCTGCCCGAACCACGCGGCGGACATCGCCTGTGCGGCGGCGCCCAGCGGCGTCCACTGCGCGATCGTCTGCACGACGTCGGGCATGAGCGGCAGCGGCAGCCACACGCCCGCGAAGAACAGCGACAGGAAGTAGACGGTCGCGCCGATGCCGTTCGCCGCCGGGCCGGTCGGCGCGACGGCCGCGACGAGCGAGCCCACCGCGAACGCGGCGAGCACCGACAGCACGAACGCGCCGACCACGAGCACCGGCTGCTCGGGCGCCTCGACGCCCACCACGACGACGCCCAGCACGAACGCGAGCAGTGCCGCGACCAGCAGCGCCGCGAGGTTGACCGCGACCTGCGCGACCAGCACGCGGGTCGGCGGGACGGGCGTCGTGGACAGCCGGCGCAGCACGCCGCGCTGGCGGTACGTCGCGATCGTCGTCGGGAACGTGGTGAACGCGACCGTGCCGATCGCGAGCGCCAGGACCGTCGGCGTGTAGCCGGTGATGGCCGTGAACTGCGACAGGATCGGGTCGTCGACGTCGAAGGGCTGGTCCGCCCACGGCATCACGAGGCCGAGGACCATGAGCAGCAGGCCGGGGAAGGCGATCGCGAAGAACGCGTTCGACGGGTCCCGCAGGAACAGGCGTCCCTCCGTGAGGGTGAGGCGGCGCAGGGCCCGCGCGGCCGACGGGCGGCGCGGCGCGACCGCGCGGGCGGGGGCGGTGGTCGTCGTGGACATGGCCTCAGTTCTCCCGGTTCTTCGCGCGGCGCGCGGCCGTGGCGGTGGTGACGGACGGGCCGGCGTCCTGCGACGCCCGACCGGTGAGGGCGACGAACGCGTCCTCGAGCGAGCCCTGCTCCAGGTGCAGGCCGAGCGGGCGGATGCCGTGCTGGTGGAGCGCGACGAGCACGTCCTGCACGACGTTGTCGGTGCCGCGGACCACGACCGTGCCGTCGCCGGCGTCGGGGGCGGTCGCGTCGGCGGGGGGAACGTGGGCACTGCCCGCGCCGGCGGCCGTCGCGACGTGCGTGACGGTCGGTGTGCGGTCGAGCAGCCCGGCGGGCATCGGCGCCGACGGGCGGAACCGCAGCACCTGCTCGGCCGTGGCACGCGCGGCGAGCTCGGCGGGCGTGCCCGTCGCGACGACCCGGCCCGCGTCGATCAGCGCGATCCGGTCGCACAGCCGCTCCGCCTCCTCCATGAGGTGGGTGACCAGCACGATCGTCACGCCGCGCTGCCGGATCGCGTCGACGACGCCCCACGTCTCGCGACGCGCGAGCGGGTCGAGCCCTGTCGTGAGCTCGTCGAGGATCGCGATCTCGGGGTTGCCGACCAGCGCCAGCGCGACGGACAGGCGCTGCTTCTGGCCGCCCGACAGGTTCTGGAACCGCGTGCTCGCCTTCTCGGTCAGGCCCAGGTCGGCGATGAGCGACGTCGGGTCCGCCGGGTCCTCGTAGAACGACGCGTACAGGTCGAGCGCCTCGCGGACCGTGAGGCGCGGCGGCAGCTCGCTCTCCTGGAGCTGGAGGCCGACGCGCTCGTGCAGGCGGCGGGCGTCGCGACGGGGGTCGAGGCCCAGGACGCGGACGGCGCCCGCGTCGGCGTGGCGCAGGCCGCCGACGATCTCGACGGTCGTCGTCTTGCCGGCTCCGTTGCGGCCGAGGATGCCGAAGATCTCACCGGGCTGGACGTGCAGGGAGACGTCGTCGACGGCGACGTTGCTGCCGTAGGTCTTGCGCAGGTGCTCGACCTCGATCACGGGGGTGGGCATGGTGCTCCTCCTGGGTCGGTGCGGGACGGGTGGGCCTCGGCCGGCCGTCGGGCCGGTGCGAGGGTGTGCGGTGCCGCGGGAGCGGCGTGCGGGCCGTCCCGTGGTGCGCGGAGAGATGCGGGTGGTGCGGGTGCCCGGCGGTGGGCCGGTGCGGGTCAGGTCAGCTGGTGCGGACGGGCACGTCGGCGGTCCGGACCAGCCGGTCGACGACGAACGCCATGACGGCGACGAGCACGAGGCTCGCGGCGACGGCCACGGGCGTCGTCACGCCGTTCCCGCCGAACCAGCTCTCGGTGGCGATGGGGCCGGCGTCGGCGGCGAAGAACGCGGAGACGAGCAGGATCGGGCCCGCGGTGAACGGCAGCAGGAGCGTGCCCCACCAGCCGCCGGTCCGCAGGTAGACGATGCCGACGAGCAGCCCCGACACGTACGTCACGAAGTACGTGAGCAGCGCGGCCGGGATGAACGTCTCCGGCCCGGCGCCCGCCGACAGGTCGTCGAAGAACTGCCACTGCCACCCGGCGGCGTCGAAGACCGCGCGCTCCACGAGCAGCAGCAGCGAGAAGACGCCCCCGTAGAGCAGGGCCGTGGCGGCCGCCGCGACGAGCGACCCGCGGACCAGGCTGCGGCGGGTCAGGCCCGTCGCGACGTGGATCGGGAAGTACGTCGTGGTGACGATGATGAACACCGAGAACGGGAACCAGATGGCACCCTGCCGCGTGAACGCGACGATGCTGTTGTGCAGGTCGCCGACGTTGGTGACGATCACGATCACGGCCGCGACCACCACGACGGCGATGCCCCAGAACCACGCGGCGAGGTACACCTGCGTGCGCAGCAGCCAGCGGGCGGTGAGCCACGTCGCGTTCTCGACGTGGCCGGCCCGGGCCTTCGCCGGGAGGGCGGGCGTGGCGGCGGTCATCGGGACTCCTGGGCGGTGAGGACGTCGGCGGTCTCGCCGGCGCCGCGGTCGGTCAGGTGGACGAACAGGTCCTGCAGCCCGACGGCGCCCAGCTCGAGGCCGGCCGCGCGGGCGCGGACGTCGTCGTCGGGCTGCGTGCCGATGACCGTGGCCTGGGCGGTCCGGCCGAGGCTCTGGCGCGCGACGACGCGGCGGCCGACGACGAACGCGTCGACGGCGTCGGCGGGACCGGTGACGGTGAGCCCCTGCTCGCGCAGGGTGGTCGCGTCGTCGGCCGCGAGGACGCGACCCCTGTCGATGACGACGACGTCCTCGAGGAGCCGCTCGACCTCGCCGATCAGGTGGCTGGACAGGACGATCGTGCGCGGGTGCTCGATCCAGTCGGCGAGCAGCGCGTCGTAGAACGCGTACCGCGCGGGGGCGTCCATGCCGAGGTGCACCTCGTCGAGCAGCGTGAGCGGTGCGCGCGTCGCGATGCCGACGACGACGCCGAACGCCGAGCGCTGGCCGCGGCTCATGCGGTCGGGACGCTTGTCGGGGTCGAGCTCGAACCGGTCGAGCAGCGCCTCCGCCGCCTCCCGGTCGAAGTGCGGCCGGCGGTCCGCGAGGAACGCGAGGTTCTCCTTGATCGCCTCGTCGAGGACGACGTCGCCGCTCTCGCGGATCAGGCACGTGCCGCCCATGATCCGCGGGTTCTCCCACGGGTCCTCGCCGTCGACCAGGATCGACCCGCCGTTGCGGCGGCGGAACGCGGCCAGCACCGACAGGAACGTCGTCTTGCCGGAGCCGTTGCGCCCGAGCAGGCCGGTGATCGCGCCGGGGCGGAGGTCGAAGGACACCGCGTCGAGCGCGGTCGTCGAGCCGTAGCGGGCGGTGAGGTCGCGGACCTCGACGCCGAAGCCGGTCATCGGGCACCTGCCTGGGGGGTGTCGGTCGGGTCGGCCGCCGCGGCGTTCGCGGCGTTGGCGCGGAGGCGGGCGACGACCTCGTCGACGTCGATGCCCAGCAGGCGGGCCTGCTCGAGCATCGGGTCGACGACGTCGGCGAAGAACGTGTCGCGGCGCTCGGCGCGCAGCTTCTCGCGGGCGCCGGGGGCGACGAACATGCCGACGCCCCGGCGCTTGTAGAGGACGCCCTCGTCGACCAGCTCGGCGAACGCCTTGGCGGCGGTGGCCGGGTTGATGCGGAAGGTCGTCGCGTACTGCGTCGTGGACATGACCTGCTCCTCGGCCTCGAGGGCGCCGCTGAGGACGTCCTGACGGATCTGGTCGGCGATCTGGACGTACAGGGGTTCACGGCCGTCGAACATGCGGCTACTCCTGTCGTCGTGAAGTTCCTTGGTTCATTACTCGACTAATGAACCATAGAACCGACGTGCGCCACAAGAGGGCCGGGGAAGGTCCGGGGTGGTCCGGTCGTTGCGGCAGGTGCGGCCCGGTGTCCCGGCGCCGCGCGACCGACGACGACGAGGACCCATGCCCGACTACGGCCACGAGCTCACCTTCGGCACCTTCCTGACGCCGACCAACGCCGACCCGCAGGCCCCCGTGACGCTCGCGGTCCTCACCGAGGAGGTCGGGCTCGACCTCGTGACGTTCCAGGACCACCCGTACCAGCCGCGCTTCCTCGACACCTGGACCCTGCTGTCCTACGTCGCCGCCCGCACCTCACGCGTGCACCTCGCGGGCAACGTGCTCAACCTGCCGCTGCGCCAGCCCGCGGTCCTCGCGCGTGCCGTCGCGTCGCTCGACCTGCTGTCCGGCGGACGCGCCGAGCTCGGCCTCGGTGCCGGGGCGTTCTGGGACGCGATGGTCGGGATGGGCGTCGAGCGCCTGACCCCGGGGCAGGGGGTCGACGCGCTGTCCGAGGCGATCGACGTGATCCGCGGGCTGTGGGACACGTCGTCGCGGGGGCCGTTGCGCGCCGGGGGCGCCTACCACTCGGTCGACGGCGCGAAGCGCGGGCCCGCGCCCGTGCACGACGCCGGGATCTGGCTCGGCGCGTACAAGCCGCGCATGCTGCGCCTCGTCGCCCAGAAGGCCGACGGGTGGCTGCCGTCCGAGGGGTACCTGGAGCCGGGCGACCTGGCGCGGGGGAACGCGTCGATCGACGCCGCCGCCGTCGCGGCCGGGCGGGACCCGCGCCAGATCCGGCGGCTGCTCAACGTGTCCCCGGGCTCCGGCTCGCTCACCGGGTCGACGTCCGCGTGGGTCGACGCGCTGGTCGCGCTCGCGGTCGACGAGGGGGTCGGGACGTTCATCCTCGGCACCGACGACCCGTCCGTCATCGAGACGTTCGGCACCGAGGTCGCTCCCGCGGTGCGCGAGCGGGTGGCCGCCGAGCGCGGGGTCGCCGGCACGGTGACCGGTCCCGTCCGGTCGGCCGCGGCGCTCGCGAAGCGCGTCGACGGGATCGACTACGACGCGGTGCCCGCGGGGGTCGAGGTCGTCGAGCCGGGCGACCGCCGGTACGCCGAGGTGCGGTCCACCTACATGCGCCGCGGTGCGCCCGGCCTGGTGCTGCGCCCGTCGACGACCGCGGAGGTCGCGTCGGCGCTCACCTTCGCGCGGGGGCAGCGCGGGCCGCTCGCCGTGCGTTCCGGGGGCCACGGCATCTCCGGGCGGTCGACCAACGACGGCGGTGTCGTGCTCGACCTCGAGCGGCTGTCGTCGGTCGAGGTGCTGGACGAGTCGTCGCGGCGGGTGCGGGTGGGCGCCGGGGCCACGTGGGGCGCCGTCGCGTCGGCGATCGCGCGGCGCGGCTGGGCGATCTCGTCGGGCGACTACGGCGGTGTCGGTGTCGGCGGGCTCGCCACGACCGGCGGCATCGGGCTGCTCGGGCGGCTGCACGGGCTGACGATCGACCACGTCCTCGCGTACGAGGTGGTGCTGGCCGACGGGTCGGTGCACGTCGTGTCTGCTGCTGCCGAACCGGAGCTCTTCTGGGGCCTGCGCGGCGCGGGCGGCAACCTCGGCGTCGTGACGGCGGTCGAGATCGAGGCGTCCGAGGTCCCCGACGTGGTGTTCGCGCAGATGGTCTTCGACGCGACCGACCCGGCCGCGCTCGTCTCCCGCTGGGGTGCGCTCGTGCAGGACGCGCCGCGCGAGCTCACGTCGTTCCTCCACCTGTCGGCCGGTGGCCGCGACCGTGGGCCGATGGCGCAGGCCATGACGGTGTGGGCGTCGGCGGACACGTCGGCCGCCGTCGAGGTGCTCGAGCCGATGCTCGACGTCGCACCCGTCCTCCAGCAGCGCGCCCAGGTCACGCCCTACGCCGGGATCATCGGCCCGGTGTCCAAGCACCACGACGGCGGCGCCCCGCCCGTGTCACGCTCCGGACTGCTCCCCCGGATGACCGACGCGGCGGGGGCGGCGCTCGGCGACCTGCTGCTGAGCGGGGAGGCGTCGCTCCTCCAGCTCCGCGCCACCGGCGGGGCGGTCCACGACGTCGACGCGTCCGCGACGGCCTACGCCCACCGCACGCAGGAGTTCTCGGTGACGTCGTTCGCCGGGCGCCTCGACCGGTCCGGCCTCGACGACGCGTGGGACCGCCTCGCGTACCCGCACATGGACGGCCTCTACCTGTCCTTCGAGACCGACCCGCGCCCCGAGCGCCTGCTCGACGCGTTCCCGCCCGCGACCCTCGACCGCCTGCGCGCCCTCAAGCGCACTTACGACCCGGACCACGTCTTCGACCAGAACTTCCCCATCAACCCAGTTGGCTAGAGGACACGTTCGTCACGTCACGAATGGGCTCTGCCCACCTGGCTGCCTATCCCGCGCCTTCACTATGCTGGGCGGATCCTCGCCCTCGATCGGTCGCGCAAAATCTGCGCGAAACGCTGTCTTGTGTAACCCATTAGCGCCTGCGTGCTCGTCCTGCGTAAACGAGAGTTTAGCGCCGATCCTCTCGCCGACCAGCATAGCCAGACCTAGACCAAAGCCGGTGCCCTCCTCGCCGGTGTCGACCGCAGCACGGCCGCGATAGAAAAGGTCAAAGATCCGCGCCCGCTCCTCGGTTCGAATCTCAGGACCTTCCGATTCCACCGTTATTGCGATGGACGACGGGCTCTCGTCAAAGTACACATATAGCTCAGAGCCGGACCCTGCATACTTTACCGCATTGTCAATAAATGCTTGCGGAATCACTCCTACAGCATCTGGATTTTCTACTAGATTGGCATAGCTATCACCCACGACCCTGAGGCGAATACTGCGGACTTCCATCAGCGGCTTATAAATCTGGAGGTACTTATGCACGGCACCGTGCAAGCGGAAAGAGCGCTTCTTTCGTGGATCGTCAATCTGCTCCGGATAAACCAAGAAAAGTGCCGAGAGAAGCTTGAATTCCATTAGGCGCGCCGCCCAGTATATTGACCGGATGTTGTCGTCGGCCAATGCCAGTTTATCCTGCAGAGAATCGCCGCCAGGATACTTGGTCTCGAGGTACACGTTGACGTGCTGCACAATCTGTGAAATCAACTGTCTATAATCGTGCACCTGAGCGAACGTCTGCTCAATACTAGGCTTGAGGAGTTCGGCAAGATCGTCCTTATAGCGACCCGATTGACGGTATTCTTCCACGATCGCATGCCGTTCGCCATCGAGCCATTCGCGTTCGTCGGCCGCGCTCTCGAGTGCGCGTCCGACTACCGCGTTCAACTCGCCTGCCGACGTCATCGCAGTTGCTCGCCTGCGGGCCTTCTGCCGTGACTTGGTTTCGTTTTGCCTGTCGCGAAGCAAGATTCCAGCGATCAGTAGCGATGCGTCCACGCGCTGGAAGTCGTAGCCATACGAACAGGTTTGAAGCTCGTACGACTCCGACCGTTCACACTGTCGGTTGCGGCACATCTCACACCGCGCCGGCCATTGATAAACCGTGCCCTCTCGCCGCTCGCCTTCATAAACGTGAGGGTAGGGAAAGAACGTCAAGAAGCGCTTGTCCATATTTGGGCCACTCCAATCGCTACCTCAATTAGTGCGATTATGTGGGACACGCGGGCAGAGTCGACGTCGCGTCGTCGCAGACGTCGCTCAAGTCGGGCCGTATCGCGGTCAGAAATTGCACGTCGCGCCAAGCGCCGAGTCCACCAGTCGCCCGCGCCAGCATCGTCCAACTCGCTCTCTATTTGACTCAACCGGAAGCCGACGCTGAAGTGTGACTGCAGTTGCTCGTCGACCATCCGCTTGAAATCGACGTAGTCCGCACTCTTAGGCAGCACCCCGTCGGCCAACTCGAAGAATGGCTGGTAGCGGACCGGCCAGTCGGCGTTGGAATAGGCAATTACGACCTGCGACGGTCGAACATCCTTGATGTGGCGAAGTATGCCCAGGCCCTGGTCCTCAGATAGTTTTCGACCAACGCCCTGCAAGTCGAGAAGTATGAGGTCATAAAGCCCCTGCTCTATGTCTGAGAGACGGGTGATGTCGCGCCACTTGGTGATGTTGTAGCCCGCGGACTTGAACAGGTTTGCATACAAAAATTCCTGGTCGTCCACCACTAAGATGTGCGCTCGACGTACGATCTCTTGCAGCGTCGGCTGCGGCAGGCTACCCCGTGCCATATCGACTCCCCATCGAGTCTGCGCTTGGAGCGTCATCCTCTCGCACCGGAGCCCCGGACATAAGGCCTGCGTGCAGTTTCACCCGTTGGATGAGCGATCGCTAATGCTCGGGTGTTGCCTGGCAGAGATCCCATCGATCGAGCGCGACGCACCTCAGCAATAGGTGAGGTGCGTCGCGCTTGACGGGACAGGCCGGCCGGGCGTGCTCGCCGTCAGCCGGGCGTGCTCGCCGTCAGACGGGCCGCCACCAGCTCGGCGATCTGGACGGCGTTGAGGGCGGCGCCCTTGCGGAGGTTGTCGTTGCTGACGAACAGGGCCAGGCCGCGACCCTCGGGCGCACCCTCGTCCTGGCGGATGCGGCCGACGAGGCTCGGGTCGGCGCCCGCGGCGGCCAGCGGCGTGGGGACGTCGTCGAGCTGGACCCCGGGCGCGTCGGCGAGGAGCTCGCGGGCGCGCTCGGGCGTGATCGGCCGCTCGAACTCCGCGTTGATCGACAGCGAGTGGCCCGTGAACACGGGGACGCGCACGCACGTGCCCGAGACCAGCAGGTCGGGGATGCCGAGGATCTTGCGGGACTCGTGGCGGAGCTTCTGCTCCTCGTCGGTCTCGTAGGAACCGTCGTCCTGGATGGACCCGGCGAGCGGGATGACGTCGAAGGCGATCGTCCGCGGGAACTTCTCCGCGGCCGGGAACTCGACGGCGGACCCGTCGTGCGTCAGCGCGGCGATGTCCTGCGACGCCGCCGCCTGGATCTGCCCCGCCAGCTCGGCGACGCCCGCGAGACCCGCACCGGACACGGCCTGGTAGGTCGAGACGACCAGCCGGCGCAGGCCGGCCTCCTCGTGCAGCACCTTGAGGACCGGCATCGCGGCCATGGTCGTGCAGTTCGGGTTGGCGATGATGCCCTTGACGGTCTCGTCGAGCGCACCCGGGTTGACCTCGGACACGACCAGCGGGACCTCGGGGTCACGCCGCCACGCCGACGAGTTGTCGATGACGACCGCGCCGGCCGCCGCGAACCGCGGGGCGTGCTCCTTCGACGTCCCGCCACCGGCGGAGAAGATCGCGATGTCGATCCCGGACAGGTCCGCGACGGCCACGTCCTCGACCACCACGTCGGCGCCGCGCCACGGCAGCGTCGTGCCGGCGGACCGGGCCGACGCGAAGTAGCGGATCGTCCCGACGGGGAAGTCCCGCTCGTCGAGCAGGCGCCGCAGGACGCTCCCGACCTGGCCGGTCGCCCCGACCACCGCGACAGTGAGCCCGCTCATCGTCCCGTCCCTCCGTACACGACTGCCTCCTGCTGGTCGGCGTCCAGGTCGAACGCCGTGTGGACCGCGCGCACCGCGTCGTCCAGGCTGTCGGCCCGCGTGACCACGGAGATGCGGATCTCCGAGGTCGAGATCATCTCGATGTTGATGCCGGCGTCCGACAGGGCCGCGAACAGCTTCGCGGAGACACCGGGGTGCGACTTCATGCCCGCGCCGATGAGCGAGAGCTTGCCGATCGTGTCGTCGTACTGCAGCGACGTGAAGCCGATGTCGGGCTGGTGCTCGGACAGGGCGGCGGTCGCCGTCGCGCCGTCGGACGCGGGCAGCGTGAACGAGATGTCCGTGAGGCCCGTCGCGGCGACGGACACGTTCTGGACGATCATGTCGATGTTCACGCCGGACCCGGCGACGACCTGGAAGATCCGGGCGGCCTTGCCCGGCACGTCGGGCACGCCGACGACCGTGATCTTGGCCTCGGAACGGTCGTGCGCGACGCCCGCGATGATCGGCTGTTCCACTGCTGCTCCCTCGGGGCTGTCGGGCGCCGGCTCGTTCGTCACGAGCGTGCCGGTGTGGGTCGAGAAGGACGAACGGACGTGCACCGGGACCCCGTACCGGCGTGCGTACTCGACGCACCGCAGGACGAGGACCTTCGCGCCGCTGGCGGCGAGCTCGAGCATCTCGTCGTAGGAGACGCGGTCGAGCTTGCGCGCGGCGGGGACGATGCGCGGGTCCGCCGAGAAGACGCCGTCGACGTCGGTGTAGATCTCGCAGACGTCGGCGCCCAGGCCCGCCGCGAGCGCGACGGCCGTGGTGTCCGAGCCGCCGCGGCCGAGCGTCGTGACGTCGTTCGTGTCCGACGTGACGCCCTGGAAGCCCGCGACGATCGCGACCTGGCCGCGCTCGATCGTCTCCCGGATGCGGTGCGGGACGACGTCGACGATGCGCGCCCGGCCGTGCACGGCGTCCGTGATGACGCCCGCCTGCTGGCCCGTGAACGACTTGGCCTTCACGCCGAGGTTGTTGATCGCCATCGCGAGCAGGGACATCGAGATGCGCTCACCCGCGGTGAGGAGGATGTCCATCTCCCGCGACGGGGGCAGCGGGGTGATCTGCTGGGCGAGGTCGATGAGCTCGTCCGTCGTGTCGCCCATGGCCGAGACCACGACGACGATGTCGTCACCCGCTCGCTTGGCCGCCGCGATCCGCTTGGCGACCCTCTTGATGCTGGCGGCGTCCGCTACGGACGATCCGCCGAACTTCTGCACGACAAGTGCCACGTGCCTGCTCCATCTGTCGCCGGCCTCCGTCTCTCTCAACGGCCCGCCGGGTTCCTTGTGGTTCGCCGGAGCGTAGGCACGCGGCCGGTCCCGCGGCAAACCCGTTCCACCCCTCGGCGCGCACCACGACGGCACGTTCGCGTGGAGGATCTATCGCGCAGGGTGCAACAGAGCTTCCACGCGACGGCAGCCGCGGAGGGCGTGCGGCTCGCGCTACGCGGGCCGGTCGCGGGTATCGAACATCCGGGCCCGGGCGAGGTGAAGCGTTTGAGGGGGTGACGGGTCGGGGGCGACGCGCGGGAGGCTTCCCGGCGACGCAGCAGGGGGCGCCGCGGACGGTCGCGCGCCACGGTCGACGCGAGGACGCGGCGGCCGCCGCAGGGCGGCGTCGGAGAGGACCGGACATGTCCATCGCAGTCGTGCACGGCCGGGGCCGGCTGGTGCTCGCCGCGCTCGTCGTCGTGCTGCTCGCGGTCGTCGGGACGCTCGTCGCGCAGGCGTCGCGCGCCTCCGGGGCGGTCGCGGCGTGCGCCGTCACGTGGACGAACAACACGTGGCCCGGCGGGTTCACCGCCGACGTCCGGCTCACGACCGGCACGCCCCTCACGTCGTGGACCGTGACCTGGACGTGGCCGGGCAGCCAGCAGGTGACGTCCGCCTGGAACGCCACGGTCACGTCCGAGGGCAACCGCGTCACCGCGCGGAACGCGGCCTGGAACGGCACGGTGCCGTCGGGCGGCACCGCGTCGTTCGGCCTGCAGGGGTCGTGGTCGGGCGCGAACACCGCACCGACCGACTTCGCCGTCAACGGCGTCCCGTGCGACGGGCGCCCGACGACCCCGCCGACGCCCACGGTCACCCCGACGCCGACCGTCGAGCCGACGCCGACGGTCACGCCGACGCCGACCCCCACCGTCGAGCCGACCCCGACCCCCACGCCGACCGTCGAGCCGACCCCGACCCCCACGCCCACCGTCGAGCCCACGCCCACCCCCACCCCGACCGCGGGGGGCTGCGGCAGCGCAGTGTTCTGCGACGGTCTGGAGTCGCAGACGTCGACGACGCCGTCGGGCACGTGGAGCGTCGTCACGCCCGACTGCTCGGGCCAGGGCCGCGTCGAGGTCGACACGTCGGTCGCGCACTCGGGCAGCCGCTCGCTCAAGGTCGTCGGCGCCGCGGGCTACTGCAACCACGTCTTCGCGAAGGCCGCCGCCGACCTGAGCGGGCTGTCGCAGGTGTGGCTGCGGTACTGGGTGCGGCACACGACGGCCCTGCCGACGTCGCACACGACGTTCCTCGCGATGCGCGACGCGGGGGACGGCAACCGTGACCTGCGCATGGGCGGCCAGAACGGCGCGCTGCAGTGGAACCGGGCGTCCGACGACGCGACGCTGCCCGAGCAGTCGCCCAACGGCGTCGCGCTGAGCCGGCCGCTGCCGACGTCGTCGTGGCACTGCGTCGAGGTGCAGGTCGACCGCGCCGGACGGCTCGCGACATGGCTCGACGGCACCGCGGTGACCGGGCTGACGGCGGACGGCACGCCGACGCACGACGTCGACGGGCAGTGGTACCGGACGGCCTGGGCACCACGCCCGACGGACCTGCGGCTCGGCTGGGAGAGCTACGGCGAGGGCGCGGACACGCTGTGGTTCGACGACGTGGCCGTCGCGGGCTCCCGCCTGGGCTGCTGAGACCCCCCACGCACGGAGGGGGACGACGACCCCGTCGTGACGACCGCCGCGGACGAGGCAGCGGGCGTCAGGGCGGGGTCGTCCCGCGCGTGGCGTCGACGAGGGCCGCCCCGGCGGTCCAGGTCGGCGGGCGTCCGGGTGACGGTCGACGACCTGCACCGTTCCTCCACCCGAACGGCCCCGCGTCGTCGAGGGCCGGTCCTACGGTGTCCGCATGACGAGCGCCGTCGACGACGACACCCCCGGCGACGGTCCGCCGCCACCACCGCCCACGGGCGCGCGGGCACCGGCCACGACGCCGCCCCCGGCGGGCACCGACGGGATCGTCGTGGCGGGTCTGCGTCGCGCGTTCGGGACCGTCCAGGCGCTCGACGGCGTCGACCTGCGCGCCCGGGCCGGCGCGGTCACGGCGCTCGTCGGGCCGAACGGCTCGGGCAAGACCACCCTGCTGCTCGTCCTGGCGGGCCTGCTGGTGCCCGACGAGGGGCGCGTGCTCGTCGCCGGGCACGACCCCGTCGCCGACGGACCCGGCGCACGCGCCCGGACCGGCTGGATGCCCGACGCGTTCGGGACGTGGGACTCCCTGACCGCGCGCGAGGTCCTCGGCACGTTCGCGGCGGCCTACCGGCTGCCGAAGGCGCAGGCCGACGCGCGCGTCACCGACCTGCTCGCGACCGTGCACCTGTCGGAGTTCGCCGACCGGCCCGCGAGCGTCCTGTCCCGCGGGCAGAAGCAGCGCCTCGGCCTCGCGCGGGCGCTCGTGCACGACCCGCAGGTCCTGCTGCTCGACGAGCCCGCGAGCGGCCTCGACCCGCGCTCGCGCGTCGACCTGCGGCTGCTGCTGCGACGCCTCGCCGACGAGGGCCGCACGGTGCTCGTGTCGAGCCACGTGCTCTCGGAGCTCGAGGAGATGGCCGACGACGCGGTCTTCCTGTCGAAGGGCCGCACGGTCGTCGACTCGTGGTCCGCCGACGCCACCGCGACGACCACGCGCACGTTCCACCTCAAGGCCCTCGCGGCCGGCCCGCTCGCCGCGTGGCTCGCGACCGCCGGCGTCGTGTGGCGCCCCGACGGCCCGACGGTCGAGACCGCGCCCGACCGGCCCGCGGGCGTCCTGGTCGACGTGACCGACGACGCCGACGCCGCCCGCGTCCTGCGTGCCGCCGTCTCCGCGGGGGTCGACGTCGCGTCGTACGCGCCCGTCGTCGGCCGGCTCGAGCAGGCCTACCTGGACCTCGAGGAGGAGCGCCGATGAGCGTCACCCCCGTCGACCTCGACGACGCCGCCGACACCACCCCGCCGCCCGTGCCGTCGGGGCCTCGCTCCGCGACCTGGGGACTCACGTGGCACGGCGTGCGGACCGTCGCCGCGCTCGAGCTGCGCCAGCGGGTCCGGTCGACCCGGTGGGTCGTCGCGCTCGTCGTCTGGTTCCTCGTCGTCGGCGCGCTGACGCTGCTGATCACGGGAGCGATCGGGACGATGGACGAGGAAGGCCTGCAGCGCGGTGCGATCGCGTTCGGCGCGGTCACGATGCTCGTCCTCGGGCTCGGGCTGCTCGTCACGCCGACGCTCACGTCCACCGCGATCAACGGCGACCGTGCCGCCGGGACGCTCGCGACGCTGCAGGTCACGCTCCTGACGCCCGCCGAGATCGCCGCCGGCAAGCTGCTCGCCGCGTGGGCCGCCGCGTGCGCGTTCCTCGTCGCGAGCATCCCGTTCCTCGTGCTCACGCTGTTCCTCGGCGACACTCCCCCGACGTCGCTGCTCGGCGGGCTGCTGCTCGTCGCGCTGCTGCTCGCGACCGTCTGCGGGATGGGCCTCGGCTGGTCGGCGCTCGTGTCGCGCACCGCCGGGTCGACCGTCCTCACGTTCGTCACCGTCGCCGCGCTCACCGTCTTCACGCCGATGCTGTTCGGGCTCACGCTGCCCGTGGTCACGACCACCGAGGACGTGCGCGTCTACGGGGTGCCGCCGCAGGAGGTCACGTCCTCGCTCATGGAGTGCGAGGAGTTCACGCAGCGGTCCGAGGTCATGCACACCGAGCGGACGTGGTGGCTGCTCGGCGCGAACCCGTTCGTGATCGTCGCCGACGCCGTCCCCGCGACGACGGACACGGCCGTGCCGCCGTCCGAGCCGCTCGGTGCGATCCGCGAGGGCGTCCGCGACCTCCGCGACGGGCCGCCGCCCGTCGAGGACTGGTGCTGGATCGACGACGCCAGCCCGGCGAACTCGACCGCCAGCCACAACACCGCACCCGTGTGGCCGTTCGGCCTCGCGCTGCACGTGCTGCTCGGCGCCGCCGGCTTCGTCGCCGCCGTCCGCCGCCTGCGCGTCCCGCAGCACCACCTGGCCCGCGGGACCCGCGTCGCCTGACGGCGCTCACCTGGAGGAGCCGACCGTGCTCGTCGTCGAGATCCACGTCCCGCTCGTCGCCACCGCCACCGCTGGGTACGCCTACCCGTGGATCGACCACGTCGAGGAGCTGCTGTTCGCCGGTGCCGAGGACGGCGCGTACGAGGTGTACGACGACGGCGAGGAGCTCGACGACGAGTACCTGTTCTTCGTCACGGGTGCGGACGAGGCGACCCTGGTCGCGGTCGCGGGCACCGTCGCCCGCCACCCCGGCGTGCCCGACGGCGTGTACGCACGCGTCGCCGACGACGAGGCGGACATGGGCACGGGGAGGCGCGTCGAGGTCGCCTGACGACCACCAGTCGCTTGACGACCGCCAGCCCGGAGCGGGGCGACCTGAGCGTCAGGACTGGAGGGCGTCGTACTCCGCCTCGGCGGCGACGTCGTCGTCCACGTCCAGGCGCAGGTGCGCGAGCATCGTCTGGATCACACGCAGCAGGCCCGACGCCCGCTCGCCCCAGTCGGACAGGTAGGAGAACTGCCACCACCACAGCGCCTCGGTGACCGAGCCGGCCTCGTAGTGCCGCAGCCCCTGCGCGAGCGCCTGCGCGATCGCGACCAGGTCACCCGACACCGACGACTGCTCGAGCTCGGGCGTCACGAGCGGGTCGACGACCTCCGCGTACTCGTCGATGCCCTCGAACACGTTCGCGAGCGCCGCGCGCAGCGGGTCCACGTCCGGGTCGGGGCCCCGGTCCGGCTCGAAGCGCTCCGCCGGCACGACGTCCGTCGTCGCGCCCAGCCGCGCCCCCACCGCGAGCACGTCCGACACCGCGAGCAGCAGCAGCGGCAGCGTCGCCTCGGGCGTCGTGCCCGCCGCGACCTCCGTGACCGTCGTCAGGTAGCTGCGGGACTCGTCCGCGACCGCGCGCGCCAGGTCCAGCAGGTCGGCGTCCGCCGTCGTCGCCTTCACGGTGTCCATCACTTCCCCCGTCCTCGCGTCCCGTCGCCGGGCCACGTCAGGCGCTGATGCGCCGTCGTCCCTCGAACGCCCGGCCGAGCGTGACCTCGTCCGCGTACTCCAGGTCGCCACCGACCGGCAGGCCCGACGCGAGCCGGCTCACCGTGAGCCCCATCGGGACCAGCAGGCGCGCCAGGTACGTCGCGGTCGCCTCGCCCTCGACGTTCGGGTCCGTCGCGAGGATCACCTCGGTCACCGTGCCGTCGGCCAGCCGCGTCATGAGCTGCGCGATGCGCAGGTCGTCCGGGCCGACGCCCGCGATCGGGTTGATGGCCCCGCCGAGCACGTGGTACTTCCCGCGGAACTCGCGCGTCCGCTCGATCGCGACGACGTCCTTCGGCTCCTCGACCACGCACAGCGTCGTCGGCGACCGGCGCGGGTCACGGCAGATGCGGCACTGGTCCTCCTGCGCGACGTTGCCGCAGATCTCGCAGAACCGGACCCGGCGCTTGACCTCGACGAGCGCGTCCGACAGCCGGCGCACGTCCGCCGGGTCCGCCGCGAGGATGTGGAACGCGATGCGCTGAGCGCTCTTGGGACCGACGCCGGGCAGCCGCCCGAGCTCGTCGATCAGGTCCTGGACCGCGCCCTCGTACACGCACCCACCCTACGGTGTGGCGGGCGCGACCCGGTGGTGCCGCAGGTCACGCGTCGCCGTCCGCCACGACCTCGACCTCGAAGCCGTCGCTGTCCTCCAGGTACGCCGCGTAGTGCTCCGGTCCGCCGGCGAACGGGTGCCGGTCCGCGAACAGGAGGGCCCAGCCGTGCGACGGTGCGTCGGCGACGAGCCCGTCGACGTCGTCGCGAGAGCCGCCCCGGAACGCCAGGTGGTTGACACCCGGCCGCCGCCGCTCGTGTGCCGCTGCGACGACGTCCGGCCCCGACTCCAGCACGACGTACGAACCGTCCGGCGCGGTCCAGCTCCGGCCGTCACGCCACGTGTCGCGCGGCACGAACCCCATCGCGCCGAGCAGCCAGTCCCACGACGGGCCCGACGACGCCACGTCGCGGCACCAGACCTCGACATGGTGCAGCGACCCGCGCGCGCTCACCCCTGGGGGTCGTCGAACTGCTCGTCGATGACGGTCCCGCCCAGCAGCTGCGCGACCAGCGGCGCGCCGACCAGCGACGACGACGTGATGTCCGGGTCGTCCGGCGACGGCTCGTCGACCTCGTGCCGCGCGGCCGACCGGGCCGCCGACTCGCGCGCCGCCGCCGCCATGCCGCGCTCGCGCGCCGACGGGGCCGCGTCCGGCGGGGGCTCGGGCAGCCCGGGCTCGCCCGGGTCGTCGTCCGGGGGCTCCGGGAGCGGCGCGTCGTCGTCCCACGAGGCCGCGGCCTCCGCAGCGCTCACGACACCGCGGGGCACCGGCACGGGGGCGGGCGGCGCTGCGACCGCCGTCGCCGTGCCGGCCGCGCTCGCGCCGGTCGATGATCCGCGCGCGTCGACGCCCGACGCCGACCCGGCGTCCGCCCCGCCAGGACCGGCCGGGCCGGCCGCTCGCGGGGCGGCCGGCGCACCGGCCGGCGCACCGCCGCGCGCGTCCTCGGCCGGTGCGGCTCCCGACGGTCCAGGACCCGACGACGGTGCCGCCGACGGCCCGGCGCCGGACGGACGGCCGCCACCGTTCCCCGACCCGGATCCGGGCTCGCCGAGGATCCCCTCGACACGGACGTCGAAGCCGAGCGTCTCGCGCACCGCGCGGGCGACCACGTCGGCGTGCGCGCCGTTGCGGAACGTCGCCGCGAGCTGCGGGGTCGTGAACGACAGGCGCAGCGTCGTCGCGTCGAGCTCGGCGACCTGCGCGTTGCGCGGGTCGACGAGCGCCCACGTCACGCGGCGCAGCCCCTTCACGGTCTCGAGGACCTCGGGCCAGCGCCGACGCAGCACCTCGGTGTCCCGCGACCCGCCCGCCGCAGCGGTCGCTGCCGACACGCTCGCGGGTGCGGGTGAGCTCTCCGGCGCGGGGACCGGCGGCGGTGCGGTGGCCGGTGCGGGCGCCGACGTCGGAGCGGGCGCCGGTGCCGGAACGAGCGCTGACGTCGATTCCGGTGTCGGTGCGGGCTCCTGCCCGACCGCGGCGCGCTCGTCGGTGCTCGTCGCAGGGCGGGCCGGCTCGGACCGGTCAGCCTCGACGGCGTCCCGGTCGGCCGCCCCGACGACGTCGCCGGTGGGACCCGCCGAGTCGCGCGCGGCGCTGCCCTCAGCGTCATCCACCTGAACCGCGGTCGCGGTGTGGTCGACGACGGTCGGCCAGTCGTCGACGGCGCTCGGCTCGTCAGCGACGCCGCCCGGCCGGTCGGTGACGCCGCCCGGGTCGTCGTCGGCGCCGCTCGGGTCGTCGGCGTCGGCCGCGTTCGACGAGTCGGCGGCGGCGCCCGGCTGCCCGTCAGCGGTGCCAGTGCGGTCGTCGGCGCCGGTCGCCGCCGACGTGGCCGCCGAGGCCACTGCGCGGTTCGCGAGCGCTTCCCGGACGGCCGCCGCGCCGCGGGCCGCACCGGGGGCGGGAGCCGAGGCGGGGGCAGGGTCAGGGTCGGCGCCCCGCGCCGAGCCCGGCGCGTCGACGTCGCCCGGGCCGACCAGGCGCGCCGAGGCGAAGGCGGCGCCGTCGGCGGGGAGCCCGCGCTCGAGACGGTCGAGGCGCGCGCCGAGGCCCGAGCGGGTGTCGTCGGCGGCGGGCAGCAGGAGGCGGGCCATGAGGAGCTCGAGGTGGAGGCGCGGCGACGTCGCGCCCGTCATCTCGGTGAGGGCGGCGTTCGCGAGGTCGGCGGACCGCGAGAGCTCGGACGCGCCCAGGTGCTGGGCCTGCAGCCGCATGCGGGCGAGCTGGTCGGCGGGCACGTCGCGCAGCGCGGCTGCGGCGGCGTCGCCGGACGCGGCGATGACGATGAGGTCGCGGAGGCGCTCGAGCAGGTCCTCGACGAAGCGGCGGGGCTCGTGGCCGGTCGTGATGACGCGCTCGACGACACGGAACGCGGACCCGCCGTCACGTGCGGCGATCGCCTCGACGAGGTCGTCGAGCAGCGCGGCCGGGGTGTAGCCGAGCAGCGCGGCCGCGTCGTCGTAGTCGAGACCGCCCTCGCCGGAGCCGGCGATGAGCTGGTCGAGCACGGAGAGGGTGTCGCGGACCGAGCCGCCGCCCGCGCGCACGACGAGCGGGAGGACGCCCGACCCGACGGGCACGCCCTCGCTCGCGCAGAGCTGCTCGAGGTAGGGCACGAGCACGTCCGGCGGGACGAGCCGGAACGGGTAGTGGTGCGTGCGCGAACGGATCGTGCCGATGACCTTGTCGGGCTCGGTCGTCGCGAAGATGAACTTGATGTGCGGCGGTGGCTCCTCGACGATCTTGAGCAGCGCGTTGAAGCCCTGCGGCGTGACCATGTGGGCCTCGTCGAGGATGAACACCTTGAACCGGTCGCGGGCCGGGGCGAACGTCGCGCGCTCGCGGAGCTCGCGGGCGTCGTCGACGCCGCCGTGGCTGGCCGCGTCGATCTCGACGACGTCGAGGCTGCCCGGGCCGCCGCGCGCGAGCTCGACGCACGACGGGCACGTGCCGCACGGGGTGTCCGTCGGGCTGGCCTCGGTGTTCGCCTCGCAGTTGAGGATGCGCGCGAGGATGCGGGCCGACGTCGTCTTGCCGCATCCGCGCGGGCCGCTGAACAGGTACGCGTGGTTGACCTGGCCGCTGCGCAGCGCCTGCCGCAGGGGTGCGGTGACGTGGTCCTGACCGATGACCTCGGCGAAGTTCTCGGGCCGGTAGCGGCGGTACAGGGCTGTCGTCACGCGAGAACCCTAGACGCCCCCACCCACGCGCGGGAGCGTCCGTCCCCGGCCTGCACGGACGCGCGGCGACGCCGGCGACGTGCCGCGGACGGGCCGGTCAGCCGAGCAGCACGACGCCCGCGAGCACGAGCACGACGACGGCCCCGACGGGCGACGCCCACGACCGCCCGCGCTCCCCGACGACCCGCCCGAGCGCACCCGACACCACGCCGAGGACCGTCTGCCAGGCCGCCGACGCGAGGCCCGCACCCGCCACGAACAGCGCGCCCGCGACGAGCACCGGCGACCCGTCCGCCCCGAGCCGCGCCGCGAGCCCGACGGCGACCGTCGCGAAGATCAGCAGCGTCGCGGGGTTCACGATCGTCAGCCCGACGAACCGCACGTACGCGGCCGCCGGGGTCGGTCGCGTCACCCACGCCCGGGACACCGTCGCCACCCCCGGCCCGCCGTCGGCGACGATTCTTCCGCCGCCGGGCCCGGGCGGGTCGACGTCGACCGCGGTCGTCGCGGCGCGCGGCTCCACGGGCACGGCCGCGACGGCCACGCCTGTCTGGCCGGGCACGGCCGGTTCGGACGCCCCCGTCTCGCGCGGCGCGGCCGGGACGGTCGCGTGCGAGGTGCTCGCGCGGTCACGCCACCACGCGCGGAGCGCGAGCACGGCGACGACGACGAGCACCGCGGCGGCCACCCACCGCACGACGTGCTCGTGCTGGGCGACGACCCGTCCGACGGGTGCCCCCGCGGCGACGGCGACGGTCGCGTACAGCAGGTCGACGGTCGCCACGCCGAGCCCGGCGCCGATCGCGACGCGCGTCCCGTGCACGACGCCCTCGCGCAGCAGCAGCACACCGATCGGCCCGACGGGCACGGCGACGGCGAGCCCGGCGAGCGCGCCGAGCAGCAGGGCGGAGGTCACGTCCACGCCGACCAGGATCGTCCCGTCGTGCGGCGCGCGTCGACGGTCCGCTGCGCAAGTCGTCGTCGGACTGCGAGAATGTGCGCCGTGGACGTCATCGACGACGCGATCCTTCGAGAGCTGACCGCGGATGCGCGGTTGCCGTTCCGCGAGCTCGGCGCGCGCGTGGGCCTCTCCGCGAACGCCGCGGCGGCACGCGTGCGCCGCCTGGTGGACGACGGCACGATCCGCGGCTTCACGATCGTCACCGGCCGCGCACCCGCGGGAGCGCCCGTCGGCGGGCTCGAGGTCTTCATCGAGGTGCGCCTGGCGCCGGAGACGACCAACGAGGACTTCCAGGCGGCGCTGCGACGCGCGCCCGGCTTCCCGCAGGTCCTCGACGCGGTGCACGTGACCGGCTCGTACGACTACCTGCTGCACGCGCTCGTCGCGGACCCCGCGTCGCTCGACCGCCTCGTCCGCCGGCTCAAGCGTGAGGCGGGCGCCGCGCAGACGTTCACGCGCCTCGCCCTGCGCGACCCCGAGCCCGCCTGACGCGCCGTCGTCGCGACGGTTCACCCCACCCGCGGGACGTCGGTCCCTGTCGGGCGGCGCGCGCCCGTCGATAGGTTCGACGACGGCTCACGACGCGCGAGAGGCAGCAGGGGATGACGTTCTGGCACACCACCGTCCTGGTGCTGGGCGCCGCGGGGTTCGTCCTCGCGCTCGTCGTGGTCGCCGCCGCGGGCTCCTACCTGGCGCAGTGGACGCGACGGGAGCGCTCGTCGCCCGAGGCGTGATCCTCCCGGATCCCGCCCGGGACGTGAAGGACCCCTCGCACACCCGCCAGAGCTCACCTGCCCTTGCTGCCTTCCGGCCCTGGGGGGGTTCAGCGAGATGACGCCGCACGAGGGGTCTGCCCACCAGCCTAACGGACGTGGGGACGCCCTCGCGCACGGCCGAGCGGCGCACGGCCCGGACACGCGCGCGGCGACGGCCGTCAGTCCAGGACGCGCCGCAGGTAGCGGTGCGGGTCGTCGAGGAACCCGCGCCACCGCTGGACGAGGTCGAGGTCGTCCCAGTCGCACCGCCGCATCCCCCACTCGCCGACCTCCCAGACCGTCGCGCCGGGCAGCGCCGCGAGGATCGGCGAGTGCGTCGACAGGACGACCTGCGACCCGGGAGAGCGGACGAGGTCGTGCAGGTGCGCGAGCAGCGCGAGGCAGCCGGTGAACGACAGCGCCGCCTCGGGCTCGTCGAGCAGGTACAGCCCCGGCTTGAACATGCGGTCTCCGACGAGGGACAGGAACGACTCGCCGTGCGACATCTCGTGGAACCGCGGCTCCGGGCGCATGCCCGGGTTCTCCTCGAGGTACGTGTAGAAGGAGTGCATCGTCTCGGCGCGCAGGAAGAAGCCGAACCGCCCGGCGCCGACGTCGCGCACGA
Source organism: Cellulomonas sp. H30R-01 (assembly GCF_010119915.1). Lineage (NCBI taxonomy): Bacteria > Bacillati > Actinomycetota > Actinomycetes > Micrococcales > Cellulomonadaceae > Cellulomonas > Cellulomonas sp. H30R-01. The sequence goes on from NZ_CP048210.1 coordinate 3,219,223, forward strand.
GCCGGAACCGCAGCTCGGCCTCCGACGGGCGCGTCGAGTGCGCGGACCCGATCGACCCGCCCTCCGGCCCCATGTCGCGGCTGAGGGCGAGCGCCTCGACGAGCGTCGACTTCCCGGCACCGTTCTCCCCGACGAGGATCGTCACCGGGTCGAGGTCCCAGCCCTCCGCCATCACCTGCCGCACGGCGGGGATGCGGGCGTACCAGGGCGCGTCCGCGTCGTCCGGCACGCCCGACGGCTGGACGCGTCGCACGGGCAGCGGACGGTCGAGGCTCACGCCGCAGGTGTACCCGGCGGTCGGGCGCGCGTCCAGCGGGTGTGCGGGACGGTCGACCGGGCCACACTCGGAGAGGTGAGCAGCGACGGCATCCCGGGACCGGTGGCCGCGCCCCCGGCGACACCTGCGCCGGGGACCGAGCGGTACGACTACGACCTCGTCGTGATCGGCTCCGGGCCGGGCGGCCAGAAGGCGGCGATCGCCGCGGCGAAGCTCGGGCACCGCGTCGCGGTCGTCGAGCGGCGGCACATGATGGGCGGCGTCTCCGTCAACACCGGCACGATCCCGTCGAAGACGCTGCGGGAGGCCGTCCTCTACCTGACGGGCATGGCGCAGCGTGACATGTACGGCGCGAGCTACCGCGTGAAGAGCGACATCACGATCGAGGACCTGTTCGCGCGCACGCAGCACGTCATCGGTCGCGAGATCGAGGTCGTGCGTGCGCAGCTGCTGCGCAACCACGTCGACCTGCACGCGGGGGCCGCGGCGTTCGTCGACCCGCACACCGTCGAGATCACCGACGACGACGGGAGGCGCACGCGGTTCTCGGGCCGGTTCGTCGTCATCGCGACCGGGTCCCGTCCTCACCGGCCCGACACCGTGCAGTTCGACGAGCGGACCGTCGTCGACTCCGACGGCGTGCTCGCGCTCGACCGGGTGCCGGGGTCGATGGTCGTCGTCGGCGCCGGGATCATCGGCATCGAGTACGCGTCCATGTTCGCCGCGCTCGGGACCCGCGTGACGATCATCGACAAGCGCCCGACGATGCTGGAGATGTGCGACCCCGAGGTCGTCGAGTCCCTGAAGTTCCACCTGCGCGACCTGTCGGTGTCGTTCCGGCTCGGCGAGGAGGTCGCGGGCGTCGACACCGGCTCACGCGGGACCGTCACACGCCTCGCGTCGGGCAAGAAGATCGCCGCCGACACCGTCATGTACTCCGCCGGGCGACAGGGGCAGACGGCCCGCCTGAACCTCGAGGCCGCCGGGCTGCAGGCGGACGAGCGCGGGCGCATCGTCGTCGACGGGGACTACCGGACCGCGGTACCGCACATCTTCGCCGTCGGCGACGTCATCGGTTTCCCCGCGCTCGCGGCCACGTCCATGGACCAGGGCCGGCTCGCGGCGTACCGCGCGTTCGACGAGCCCGCGCGCGAGCTCGCGGCCGTGCAGCCCATCGGGATCTACACGATCCCGGAGATCTCGTACTGCGGGCGGACGGAGGACCAGCTCACCGCGGACTCGGTCCCCTACGAGGTCGGGATCGCGCGTTACCGTGAGCTCGCACGCGGCCAGATCGTCGGCGACTCCTACGGGATGCTCAAGCTGCTCGTGCACACGGAGACGCGGGAGCTGCTCGGGGTGCACATCTTCGGGACGTCGGCGACCGACCTCGTGCACATCGGCCAGGCGATCATGGCGTGCGGCGGCGACGTGGACTACCTCGTGGACACCGTGCTCAACTACCCGACGCTGTCCGAGGCGTACAAGGTCGCGGCGCTGGACGCGACGAACAAGATCCGCGCGGTGGCACGGTTCAGCGAGGTGTGACGGAGGAGGACCGGTGGCGGGGCTCACGTGGGGAGGGCCCGCTCGGGACCTCGACTGCCGCATCTGCGGGACGCGCGGCACGGCCGACGGGGTCGTCACGACGGCCGGACCCGACGGGGCCGAGATCCACGGCGTGCGCTGCGCGACGTGCGGCGCGCTCGACCTGCTGCCCGTCGCCGGCGCGTCCGGCTCGGACGACGTGCAGGTCGACGAGTACGTCGAGGGCGGTGCGGGGGTCGGGACCATCGCGACGGCCCTCGCCGCCGTCGAACCCGCGCGCGTGCGGCGCTTCCTCGACGTCGGCTGCAACTACGGCTTCGCGCTCGACGTCGCCCGGTTCGCGCACGGCTGGGAGGTGCTGGGCATCGACCCGTCGTACGCGGCGGTCCGCGGCGCCGCCGAGCTGGGCGTGCCGATCGTCCACGACTTCCTGACGACGGAGTCGGACCTGGGCGGCACGTTCGACCTGATCCTGGCGAGCGAGGTCATCGAGCACGTGCCCGCACCGCTCGACCTCGCGCGCGTCCTGCGCCGCCACGCGGGCCCGACGGGGATCGTCCTGCTCACGACCCCGGCCGCCGAGCACGTCACCCCCGAGTCCCCCGAGCCGGAGGTCGTCGCCGCCCTGAGCGCCGGCCTGCACACCGTCCTCGCGACCCGCGACGGCCTGCGCGACCTGCTGCGGAAGGCCGGGTTCGCCGTCGCCGAGGTCCGCCGCGAGGGCCTCACGCTCGTCGCGTTCGCGACCGACGACACCTCCGCGCCCGCACCGCACTGGGACCGGCACCTGCCGCCCGCCGTGCTCGAGGACTACTACGCGCACCGCGCCGCCGAGGCGGACCCGTCCGGCGCGCTCGCCGTCGGCACGGCGACGCGGCTCGTGCGCTCGCTCGTCGCCCGGGGCGCGTTCGCGGAGGCCGAGAAGGCGATCCCCCGCATGGTCGAGACGGTCCGCGCCCGGCACGGCGTCGACCTCGACGACCCCGACGCGGCGCTCGCGGCGCTGCACGCCGGGGCGGACGCGTCGTGGGCCCTGCCCGGGGCGGCGCACGCGATCGGCATGACCTGCCTCCTGTCGCGCGACGACGTCACCGCCGCCGAGCGGTACCTCGCGCTCGCGCAGCAGGCCGCGATCACGTGGATCGGCACCCACCCGACGGACCTCGACGCGCTCGACGTCCGGTTCGAGGCCGCCGTGCACCGGGCGGTCGCCCTGGCCCGCACCCGACCCGCCGACGCGGCCGCGCTCGCGCTCGAGCTGCCCGAGCACCTCGACACGTCCACGCCCGACGGACGCGACCGCGTGGCCGGCCGCCGCTGCCACGTCCTCGTCGAGCTCGTCGCGCGCGGCCGGTACGACGACGCCGGCCCGCTCGTCGGACCCGTCGCGGACGCCGCACCCCGCCTGGCCCGCGGCGACGGCCGCTGGAGGACGTCCGCGCTCGACGCGCTGCTCTCGCTCGGGATGCGCGCGCTCAACACCGGCGACCCGCGCACCGCGCGCCTGTGGTTCACCACCGCGGCCGACGCCGCCGGCGAGCACCCGGACGACCCGCACGCGCAGGCGCTGGCCGCCATCGCGCAGGAGCACGTCACGCTCGCCGCCGCGCAGGGTGCCGTCGAGGAGGTCGCACCGCTGCGCCCCGTCGAGGCTCCCGTGCACCACGGCGTCGACGTGTACTGGTGCGACGCGTCGGGGGTGTACCTCGAGGGCTGGGCGCACACCGCGCCCGAGCCCGCGAGCGGCGTGTCCGTCGAGGTCCGCGGCACCTCGGTCCGTGCCGCGCGGCGCCCCCGCCCCGACCTGGCGGCGTTCTGGCCCGGCGACCCGCACGTGGTCGACACCGGGTTCGCGGCGTACGTGCCAGGCACCCCGCACGGCGAGGTCACGCTCGTCGTGCACACCGCGCGCGGCGACCACCGCGTCCCGCTCGACCTGCCGGACCACCCGCTCCCGCGCCACGACGAGGTCGCGGAGCTCGACGAGGAGGAGCTCCTGGCCGAGCTCGCCGCCGCCGCACCGCCCGGACCGGTCCTCTGGCTGGGCTCGCGGACCGACCGGCCCGACGAGTACGAGCGGCTCGAGGCCCCCTTCGCGGGACGCGTCGTCCGGCACCTCGACATCCACGCAGGTCCGGGCGTCGACGTCGTCGCGGACGTGCACGCGCTGTCCACGGCGGTGCCCGCGGGCGAGTACGCCGTCGTGGTGTCGCGGAGCCTGCTCGAGCACGTCGCGGCGCCGTGGCTCGTCGCCGCCGAGATCGGCAAGGTGCTCGCGCCCGGCGGGCTCACGTGCCACGTCGTCCCGTGGACCTGGCCCACGCACGCCCAGCCGAACGACTTCTGGCGGCTCTCGGACGCGGGCCTGCGCCAGCTCTTCGGGCCCGCCACGGGCTTCCGCACGCTGCGCACGGGCATGGCCGGTGGCGTGACGGTGACGCCGTCGGCGCACTGGCGCGAGCACGCGTACCTCATGCCCGCGGTCGCCAGCGAGTCCGGGGCGTGGGTGGTCGCCGAGAAGGTCGGCCCGCCCGCCGGTCCCGTGAGCTGGCCCGTCGACGCGGCGGACAGCGCCGAGGTCGCCCGTCGCTACCCCGTCGACGGGCTCGCGCCGGCGGCACCTCCCGTCGGGACCATCGCGCGGGCCGACGCCGACGCGTCGCGGACCCCCGCGTCGCCGGACGTCGTCGCTCCCGGGACCCCCGCGCCGGTCGCCGTCGTCCCCCGGACACCCGCGCCGGTCGCCGCCCGTCCGGGGGCCGCGACCGCGCACCCGCGGTCGGCCGCCGTGACCGCGATCCTCCCGCTCTACCAGGGCGCCGGGTACGTCCGGGACGCGCTGCGCTCGATCGCCGCGCAGACCCTGCTGCCCGTCGAGGTCCTCGTCGTCGACGACGGCTCGACCGACGGAGGCGGCGCGCTCGCCGCCGCGTTCGACTCGCCCGTGCCGATCCGCGTCCTGCGGCAGGACAACGCCGGGCAGTCCGCCGCCCGCAACACCGCGGCCGCCGCCGCGCGCGGGGACCTGCTCGCGTTCCTCGACCAGGACGACACCTGGTACCCGCAGCACCTGGCCCGGCTCGTGCGGCCGTTCGAGCGCTCGCAGCACGTCGCGTGGTCGTACAGCGACTTCGACGAGATCGACGGCGAGGGCGGCACCGTCACGCGCTCGTACATCCGCACGTACCAGCTGCCGCACCCGCACCGCACGCTGCTCGAGCTGCTCGCGTCGGACCTCATGGTCGTGCCGTCCGCGTCCGTCCTGCGCGCCGACGCGTACCGCGAGGTCGGCGGGTTCGACCCGCAGCTCGTCGGGTACGAGGACGACGACCTGTTCATCCGCATGTTCCGCGCGGGCTGGCACGCGGAGTTCGTCCGCGAGTCGCTCACCCGGTTCCGCGTGCACGCGACGAGCACGTCGGCGGGCGAGCGGTTCCGCGCCAGCCGCGTGGCCTTCCTCGACAAGCTCGCGCGCACCACGCCCGACGACGTCCGCATGCAGCGGTACTACGTGCGCGACCTCGTCGTGCCGCGCCTGTTCCAGATCACCCTCGACGACTACGTGACCGCACTGCGGTCGGGCGACCTCGACGCGGCCCGGGCGATCGCCGGGACCGCCGCGCAGGTCGCCGCGTACAGACGGCCGAGCGCCCGACGACGTCGACGTCTGCGGGCGCTCGAGCGGCCCGAGCTCGTGCAGGCCGCGCTGCGGGCGCGGGCGGCGCTGCCGTCCTGGCTGCAGCCGTCCGTGCACGCGGCGTTCGACCGGCCCTGAGGCGCGCGCGGGACGTCGGCGGCCGGGACGTCGACGTGTGCGACGTCCCGTGCGCCGTCCGTCAGCCCGCGTCCGTCTCCGTGGTGCCCTCGTACAGGCCCATCTGGTTGCCCTCGGAGTCCTCGAACACCGCCCACCAGCTGGTCGGCGTGATCTCCTCCTTGCCGCGGACGACCTTGCCGCCGTTCGCCTCGACCGCGGCGAGCGCGTCCTCGATCGAGTCGACCTCGATCGTCGACCGCGGCACCTGCAGGTCGCCGCCGCGCGGCCCGAAGCCGCCGCCGCTGATCTGGTTCGGGGCCCGCCACATCGGGTACCCCTCGAACCCGGGGAACTCCTGCACGTCCCACCCGAACACCGTCCGGTAGAACGTCGTCGCCCGCTGCATGTCGTCCGCAGGGATGTCGACATGCGTGATGTCGCCGTGCGCCATGGCCGTCGCTCCGCTCGTCGCGCTCGTGCCCGGCGCCGTCCGCGCCGGGCCGGACCTCGCCAGACTAGGGGCGGCGTGCGGGTCGCCGCAGCCCGTGCATCTGCGGTCCGCGCGGCCCGAGCCGCACCGCGCCGACGTGCGTGAAGCCCCGCGCGACGTAGAACGCGACGTTGCTCTCGAGCGTCGTGTTGACGTGCGCGGGCAGGTGGTCCGGGACGCCCGCGAGCCCGGCCTCGACCAGCGCCGCACCGAGCCCGAAGCCCCGCCGGTCGGCGTCGACGCCCAGGAAGTGCAGGAGCGCGCGCGGCTCGTCGGGGAGCAGGCCGTGCATCGCCGCGAACCCCTCGCGCACCAGCACGACGCGGTCCGCGGGCAGCAGGAGCCCCAGCGTCGACGGCCCGGGCAGCGCCGGACCGCCGTCCGCTCCCGCCGCCTCCGTGCCCGGCACCCGCCACGCCGCCGCACCCACGGCCCGGCGATCGTCGACCGCGAGCCAGGCGTTGCCCGCCAGGACGTACTCCTCGATCGCGCCCCACAGGAACGCCGCGACCGCCGCCGACCGGTCCGCCCGCAGGCCGAAGATCCAGTCCATCAGCGGGTCGTGCGCGAGCGCCCGGGCGAGCACCGTCCGCGTCGCCGTGAGGTCCGCCGGGCGCGCCCGCCGGATCTGCACGCCCTCGACCGTCGCGACGTCGCCGTCCGCGTCCTGCGCCACCACCATCGCGCCCTCCTCGTCGCCGCGTCCTCGACCGACACCCCATCGTGGCCGCCCGACCCCGTCCCCGTCGCCCGTTTCGGAGATCGCGGTCGGGTCGAGTACCCTGGGCCCGCCTGGAGGATTCGCCTAGTGGCCTATGGCGCACGCTTGGAAAGCGTGTTGGGTGAAAGCCCTCGGGGGTTCGAATCCCCCATCCTCCGCCGCCCGAAGGGCCCGTGACCTGCCACCGTGCAGCGCGGGCCCTTCGTCGTCCCGCTCACGCGTCGTCGCCCGAACGCCCCCGCGATGCGGCCCCGTGGTGGGAGCATCCGCGCATGACGACGACCGACGTGCCGGCGACGGCGACGACCGAGCCGGGCGCGCCCGCGGCTCCGCGGTACGCGGCCTGGTGGCGGCGGGCGCTCGCGTCCGTGTCGGACGGGCTGCTCGTCGCGGCGGTCGCCTGGCTCGCGACGGGGTCCGTGGCACCCGTGCCGTTCCGGCCCGCACCGTGGTGGCCGCTCGCGGCGGTGCCGGGCATCGAGCCCGACGGACGGTTCTCGTGGTGGACGTGCGGCGCGGTCGTCCTGCTGCTCGTGCTCCAGGCGTTCACCGGCATGACGCCGGGCAAGGCGATGGTCGGCATCCGCGTGGTGCGCGAGCGCGACGGTGCGCCCGCGGGGCTTCTGGTCACGGTGCTGCGCGACCTGCTGCACGCGCTCGACTGGATCCTGCTGGTCGGCTGGCTGCGGCCGCTGTGGCACCCGCGGCGGCAGACGTTCGCCGACTCGGTCGTGCGGACGGTGGTCGTGCGGGCGCGCGTGGACGTGCCGGTGCCGGTGGTCGTCGGCGTCGCGACCGTGACCGCCGGGGCGCTGGTGCTCTCCCCCGCCGCGACCGAGAGCGGCGAGACGACGGTCGAGTGCACGCTCGCCCCCGACCACGCCTCGGGTCTCGCGACGTTGTCCGGACGCGAGCCCGGGGACGTCTGGGTCACGCGGCTCGGCATCCGGCGGCTGTCCCCGGCGCGGCCGCCGGTCGTCCTGTCGTGGACGCTCGCTCCGGGTGCCGACCCGGACGGGACCACGCTCGACGTGGCGGTGATCGGGGCGGACGGCGACGCGGCGTGGCGCTCGACGGTGACGTTCCGGGACGGTGCCGCCTGGACGGACGACGTGACCCAGGTGCCCGAGCTGACGATCCCGCGCGGTGTCCTCGACGAGGCCGGCAGTGGCGCGCTCGTCGAGTTCGCCCAGGACGTCGACGGGACGTCGGAGGTGCTGTGCGGGCTCGGGTTCGGCGACGACGCCACGGAGCTGCCGACGTCGCCGCGCGCCGACTGGTGACGTCGGCGAGGAGGGTGCGCCTGGACGCGCCGTCTTCTCGCACCGTGGCCTAGATTGACGCGGATGACCGCACGCAGCCGCGCGCTGCGCCCACGGACGACGACGGAGGCGACATGACCGACGAGACGCGCTCGAACCTCGACGCCCGCCTGCAGCGGCACGGGTTCGCGCGGGACGTGCACCGCGGGCTCAGCAAGGGCATCGGCTTCCTCCCCGTGAGCGACGAGACGAAGTCGATGCTGACGACGCGCAGCGGTGAGGCGGTGGCGATCGCGGCGGAGACCGGGGTCGCGATCGCGAACGGTGCGGTCGTGGCGGGCAAGGGTGCGGTCGACGCGGCGCGCGAGGGGTATCACGCGTTCGAAGAGAAGCGTGAGGAGGAGGCGGCCGCGGCGAAGCGACCGTTCAGCGTCGTCGCGGCACCGCCGGAGCCGACCGCTGCCGAGGCGGGGACGTCGGGTGCGCCGACGACGGGCTCCGCGGGCCCCGAGGGCGAGGGCGACCTCCTGGAGCGGCTCGAGCGGCTCGGCTCGCTGCGCGCGGCGGGGCACCTGTCGGACGCGGAGTTCGAGGCGGCGAAGGCGCGCCTGCTGTCGGGCGCCTGACCTCGCCCGTCCGTCCCTGGTTCTGAGCCTCCGGGCCGCACGCCGTCTGCGGCCCGCCTGGTCGACCGTTGCGTCGCCTGCCGGACGTGGAGGGGGCGTCGCCCGCCGCGCTGGACCCGTCGCCACCAACCGCGCCCGCTCGCTGTGAACGGTCACGGTTTCGTCTCGCCTGTGGACGCCCTCTTGCGCCCGGAGGCTGGTCCTGGCGTATGTTGTGCGCGGTCTCAGGCTGGGACCGTGCACAGCGCGACGACGCGCGTGCGGTACCGCGTTCGACTCGACGGAGTGTCATGACGCCCACCAGATCCCGCTCGACGCGCGCCGCGCGAGCCACCACCGCCGCGATCGCCGTGGGTGCGGCGATCCTCGCCCCCACCGCCCTGTCCGCCGCGGCCGAGGACCCCGGTCCCGTCGACGCGGGCATCTTCGTCGAGAAGGTCGACGGCCTCCCCGCGGACTTCGCCGCCGGCGTCGACGTGTCCTCGGTCCTGTCGCTCGAGGAGAGCGGCACGGTCTTCCGCGACTCCGACGGCCAGCAGACGGACCTGTTCGAGGTCCTCGCCGACCACGACGTCACGTACGTCCGCGTCCGTGTCTGGAACGACCCGTACGACGCCGAGGGCCACGGTTACGGCGGCGGGACCGTCGACGTGCCCCGCGCGGTCGAGATCGGGCGGCGGGCGACCGAGGCCGGGCTGCGCGTGCTCGTCGACTTCCACTACTCCGACTTCTGGGCCGACCCCGCGAAGGTGCACGTGCCGAAGGCGTGGGCGGCCCTCACGGACTCCGAGCGGGCCGACGCCGCGGGCGAGTTCACCGCCGACGCGCTCGACGCGTTCGCGGCGGCCGGCGTGGACGTCGGCATGGTGCAGATCGGCAACGAGTCGAACAACGGCATCGCGGGCATCCGCTGCGAGTCCGGGAGCGCCACCGACGCGTCGTGGGCGCCGTGCGTCGCCGTCTACGAGGCGGGGTCCGCGGCCGTCCGCGCGTCCGACTACGGCGACGACGCGCTCGTCGCGCTGCACTTCACCAACCCCGAGAACGGCCGGTACGCGACCTACGCCGGCATCCTCGACCGGGCGGACGTCGACTACGACGTGTTCGCGAGCTCCTGGTACCCGATGTGGCACGGCTCGCTGACGAACCTCACGAGCGTCCTGAGGCACGTCGCCGACACGTACGACAAGAAGGTCATGGTCGCCGAGACGTCGTGGGCGTACACGACCGACAACGGCGACCAGCACGGCAACACGATCAACACCTCCACCACGCCCGTGTACCCGATCAGCGTGCAGGGCCAGGCCGACCTGGTACGCGACGTGATCGCGGCCGTGCACGCCGTCGGCGACGCAGGCATCGGCGTCTTCTACTGGGAGCCCGCGTGGCTGCCCGTCGGCGGGCCGGCGGACTGGGCGTCGCAGAACGCGCTGTGGGAGCAGCACGGCTCCGGCTGGGCGTCGAGCTACGCCGGCGGGTACGACGAGGACGCGCGCGACTGGCACGGCGGCTCCGCGTGGGACAACCAGGCGCTGTTCGCGTTCGACGGCACGCCGCTCGAGTCCCTCGACGTGTTCCGGTACGTCCGCACCGGCGCGACGACCGAGCGCGTCCCCACGTCCGTCGAGAAGCCCGAGGTCGACGTGCGCCTCGGCGACCCCGTGACGCTGCCGTCGACGATCACCGTCCGGTACAACGACGGCACGCAGGAGACCGCGTCGGTCACGTGGGGCGGCGCACTGAGCTGGATCCGCGGGACCGGCACCTACCGCATCCCCGGGCGGACGTCGACGGGCGTCGACACGGTCGCGACCGTCCGCGTCCGCGCCCAGAACGTCGTCGTCAACGGGTCCTTCGAGGACGCCGACACGAGCATGTGGGACCTCACGTACTCGGTCGCGTCGGGTGACAACGCCATCAAGACGACGGGCAACGCGACCGACGGCAGCCGTGCGGTCGCGTTCTGGGCGGGCACGCCGTTCACCGTCGACCTCAGCCAGCAGCTCACGGGCGTCCCCGCGGGCACGTACACGCTGTCGGCCACGCTGCACGGCGGCGACCAGACCGGCACCGACCTGAACATCTGGGCCTGGAACGAGACGAGCGGCACCCGGTCGACGCCCGTGTGGCTCGCGGGCTGGAACACGCCGACGACGTTCACCGTCCCGGACGTGGTCGTGGGCGACGACGGCCTCGTGAAGGTCGGCGCGTGGCTGAGCCTCGACGCGCCCGCATGGGGCGTGATCGACGACGTGCGCCTCGAGCCGACGGTCACGGCGACGACCGTCGACACGACCGCGCTTCAGGCGGCGCTCGCGTCGGCCGACGCGGTCGACCGCGACGCGTGGACCCCGGAGTCGGTCGCGGTCCTCGACGACGCGGTCGCGTCGGGTCGCGTGATCCTCGCCGCCGGGCAGCCGACGCAGCAGGACGTGGACAGCGTGACGGCCCTCGTGACGGATGCGGTCGACGGGCTGGAACCCGCGGCGACCGCCACCCCGACACCGACGGTCACGCCGACGGTGACGCCCACGGCCACGGCCACGCCCACGCCCACGACCACGCCCACGGACGAGCCGACGAGCACGCCCACGACCACGCCGACGTCGAGCCCGACGACGACGCCCGCCCCGACCGCGTCGGCGTCGGCGAGCGGTCCGGCGATCACCGCCGGCAGGACCACGGTCCGGCCGGGCGACACGGTCACCGTGACGGTCACCGGCGTGGCCGGCTCGCAGGTCGAGGTCGGCGTCGCCAGCACCTACCAGCGCCTCGCGACCGTCCCGGTCGTGGGCGGCACGGCGACGGCGACCGTCACGATCCCGACGACGCTGTCCCCCGGCCTCCACCACCTGCAGGTGCGCGACGCCACGGGCGTGGTGCTCGCGCAGGTGGAGATCCGGGTCGCCGGCGCGTCGCTCGCCACGACGGGCGCGGACCTCGCGGCGCCTCTCGCGACGGGTGTGCTGCTCCTCCTCCTCGGCGGTGCGGCAGTCGTCGTCGCGACGCGGCGGAGGGCGCGCGCCGGTCGGGCCACCGCCTGACGCACGGCACGCCCGCACGACGGGAGCCCCGGGTCGCGACGGTCCCGGGCTCCCGTCGCGCGGCGCCCTCCCGTCGCGCGGCGCCCTCCCGTCGTGCGGCGCCCTCCCGTCGTGCGGAGCACTGCCGTCGCACGGAACGCGGCCGTCGTGCTGAGCCGTCGCGAACTCACAGGCACGCGTGTGACCGGTGGACGGTTCACCGCACGCGAGCACCGTCTCTGACGTACCGTGGGCGGGACTTCACAGCACGGGCCTCGGCCGTCGACCCGGCCGGGGCCTTCGTCGTCTCCGTCGAGCCAGGGCGATCCGGCGACGTGCGCCCGAGACTCCGTCGCCTCGCGCCCCGCCGCGTCGCGGCCGGACCGACTGGACGGACAGCCCATGAGCACGACCGCCCTCCCCGCCTCGCACGTCGACGGCTCCGCCGGCTCGCGCCGCCGCGCGGTCAGCGACTTCACCGAGCTCGCGCACGCCGTGCAGGCCGCGGGCCTCATGGCGCGCCGGCCCGGACACTACGCCGCTCGCCTCTCCGGGGCTGTCGTCGCGATGGCGGGCCTCGTCGCCGCGGTCGTGCTGGTGGGCGACTCGTGGTGGCAGGTCGCGGTCGCCGTCGTCGCGGCCGTCGTGCTCACGCAGGTGGCGTTCCTCGGGCACGACGCCGCGCACCGGCAGATCTTCGCGTCGGGCCGCGCCAACACCTGGGCCAGCCTGGTCCTCGCGAACCTGTTCGTCGGCCTCAGCCACGGCTGGTGGCAGCACAAGCACACCCGCCACCACGCGAACCCGAACAAGGTCGGGACCGACCCCGACATCGACATGAAGGTCCTGTCCTTCACGCCCGAGCAGATCGCCGCGCGCGAGTCGGCGTGGTCGCGGTGGTACCTGGCCCGGCAGGGGTTCTTCTTCTTCCCGCTGCTGCTGCTCGAGGGCGTCAACCTGCACGTCGCCGCCGTGCGGCGCGTGCTGTCGCGCGAGCCGCTCGAGCGTCGGAGCACCGAGATCGCGTTCCTCGCGGTCCGCCTGGTCGGCGCGGCCGCGCTCGTGCTCGCCGTCATGTCGCCGCTCAAGGCGCTCGTCGTCGCCGTCGTGCAGCTCGCGCTGTTCGGCTTCTACATGGGCGCGTCGTTCGCGCCGAACCACAAGGGCATGCCGCTGCTGCCCAAGGACGCGCGCGTCGACTTCCTGCGCCGCCAGGTGCTGACGAGCCGCAACATCCGCGGCGGCCGCTGGGTCGACGTGCTCATGGGCGGTCTCAACCACCAGGTCGAGCACCACCTGTTCCCGTCGATGCCGCGCGCGACGCTGCGCCGGGCGCAGCCGATCGTGCGGGCCTACTGCGAGGCGCGCGGGATCCCCTACGCGCAGGTGTCGCTGGTGCGCTCGTACCGGATGATCGTCGACCACCTCAACACCGTCGGCCGCCCGGACCGCGACCTGTTCGCCTGCCCGATCACCGCCGCCTACCGCGCCTGACAGACGGCCGTCGCGACCCCCGCCGAGTCGCGGCGCTGTACGCAGGTCGTGACTGCATTCTGCATGCATCGCCGCTACGATGGCGGCATGAGCGTCACCATCACCGTGCGCGACGTCCCTGACGACGTGCGTGACGAGCTCGCCGCCCGCGCGGCCAGGAGCGGGCGGTCGCTGCAGGAGTACCTGCGGGCGCAGCTCATCGACCTCTCCGCCCACCCGACCGCAGCGGACGCCGTCGCCGCGATCCGCGCACGCGCGCGGACGTACCCGCCGTTCGATCTCGCGCGCGTGATCGACGACCTCGACGCCGACCGGCGGTGACGCTGCTCGTCGTCGACGCCTCCGCCGTCGTCACGCTCCTCCTGGACCCGGCGGGCGACGGCGAGGCGGTCGCACGTCGTCTCGCAGACGCCCGTGCTGCCGCGCCCGACCTACTGCCGTACGAGGTCACGAACGTGCTGCGCCGGCACCGGGCTACCGGTGCGCTCTCCGATGCCGAGGCGACGCTCGCTCTCGACGGGCTCACGGCACTGCCCCTCGACCTCTGGCCGTTCGCGACCCTGCAGACGGAGATCAGGCGGCTGTCGGGGGCCGTCACCGCGTACGACGCCGCCTACGTCGCCCTCGCAGAGCTTCTCGGCTGCCCCCTTCTGACGCGCGACCGCCGCCTCGCGCGCGCCCCGGGTGTCCGCTGCGAGCTGCTCCTCGACTGAGCCGGCTACCGGCCAGCGGGGGAAGCACCATCGCTCGATAGATGTCTTGTCTTATATAGGACGTGTCATCTATGGTCAGGGCATGTCGCTGAAGCACGCCGTGCTCGGGTTCCTGTCGGTCGCACCGATGACGGGCTACGACCTGCGCAAGCACATGGAGGAGTCGGTCGCGCACTTCTGGCCGGCCGACCAGGCGCAGATCTACCGCACGCTGACCGTGCTGGCCGCCGACGGGCTCGTCGACGTCCGCACCATCCCGCAGGAGGGCCGCCCCGACCGGCGCGAGCACTCGATCACCCCGGCGGGCGAGGCCGAGCTCGACCGCTGGCTCGCCTCACCCGTCGAGTACGTCCCGTCGCGCGAGTCGTTCCTCGTGCGCCTGTTCTTCGTCGGGCGCCTCGGCGTCGAGCAGGCGCGCGCCGTCCTGCACGAGCGCGCCGCCGAGGCCCGCGAGCTCGTCGCGGTCCTCGAGCACACCCGCCACCTCAACGACCAGGCCCTCGCGCAGGCCGGCGGGGACGTCCCGCTGCCCGTCCGCCTGCGGCTCGCCACCCTGTCCAACGGCCTGGTCCACGCCCGCGCCGAGCTCACCTGGGTGGAGGACCTGCTCACCGAGCTCGACGACGCCTGACCCCACGCCCTCCGACGTCGCACCGCCCCACCGGGACCCCGGCCGACGTCCGACCCGGCACCGCACGCCTGACCCCCGGTCGACACCGACACGGGTGCCGTTCCGGACCCCGGCACCGCACCCATGTCGGTCTCGACCGACCCCGCGCGCCCTTTCGACGACGACGGGACGGCGCACCGGCTCGCACCGCCCGTCGCACTGCACCGCACCGCCCGTCCCCGCACCGCACCCACCGCACCGCACCGCGCCGCACGAGGAGGCTCGCCATGTCCGTGTCCACCGCCACTCGCCCCGCCCGCACCCGCACGCCCCGACCCGCGTCGTGGCGCAACGTCACGATCTACGCCGTCGGCGTCATGGTCCTGTCCGTCCTCGGCGCGCTCGCGCTCGCCGGCGCGGAGGACCGGGCGACGAGCCCCGGCGCGCTGCTGTTCGTCCTGAGCCCGTTCCTCATGGCGGTCGCGCTGCGCACGGTCGGCCGCGACGGCTGGGCCGACGCCGGCCTCGGGATCGGCCGCGAGCGCGGCTGGTACGTCTTCGGCGCCCTGTGGCTGCCCGCCGCGAGCGCGGTCGCGCTGCTGGTCGGAGCCCTCACGGGCCGCGTGCACGCGGGCGACGGGGGGCTGTCGCTGTTCGGCACGCTCGTCGCGACGGGCCTGGTGGCCCGCACGCTGTTCGCGCTGTTCGAGGAGTGGGGGTGGCGGGGCTACCTGGAGCCGCGGCTGCAGGCGCTCGGCGTGCGCGGGTTGCGACGCCACCTCGCCGTGGGCGCGCTGTGGGCCGTCTGGCACGTGCCGTACATCCTCGCGATGGGCTCCGAGTACACCGACGTGCCGCTCGCGCTGCAGGTCCCGCTGTTCACCGTCGCGGTCCTCGCGATGGCCGTCGTGCTGGGCGTCATGCGTGCGCGGACGGGCAGCGTGTGGCCGGCGGTCGTCGAGCACGGCGTCGCCAACGCGGTCGCGTTCGCGCTGCTCGACGCGGACGTCGTGCGCATCGACAGCCCTCTGGCCTTCGCGGCGCGGCCGGAGTCGCTCGTCGTCCTCCCGCTCCTGGTCCTGACGGCGGTGCTCGTGTGGCGACGCTGGGGCTCGGACGACTGACGGATCCACCGGTCCACGCGGCGCGTCGGCGAGGCGGCCCCGCGGTGGGTTCGGCCACCGGATCGCACCAGACCGCTGACAGCAGGCCGATCGCGAGGCACGATGCCCGGGTGACGTCGAGCACCCCGGCCCTCACCACCCGCCCCGACCGCGCGCAAGGCCCCACGGAGGACACGGCCCCGCGCCCCGCGCTCCTGTCCGTCGACGACGACCCGGCCGTCTCCCGGGCGGTCGCCCGCGACCTGCGCCGCCGCTACGGCGCGGGGTACCGGATCGTGCGCGCCGAGTCGGGCGACGCGGCGCTCGAGGCGCTGCGCGAGCTCAAGCTGCGCGGCGAGCAGGTCGCGGTGCTGCTCGCGGACCACCGGATGCCGGGGATGACAGGCATCGAGTTCCTGGAGCAGGCGATGGACCTGTTCCCGACCGCCCGGCGCATCCTGCTCACCGCGTACGCGGACACGGAGGCGGCGATCGACGCGGTCAACGTCGTCGACCTGGACCACTACCTGCTCAAGCCGTGGGCACCGCCGGAGGAGAAGCTGTACCCGGTCATCGACGCGCAGCTCGACGCGTGGGCCGCGAGCGCACCACCGCCCGTGCCGCAGGCGAAGGTCGTGGGCCACCGCTGGTCGGCGCGGTCGTCGGAGGTGCGCGAGTTCCTCGCCCGCAACCAGGTGTCGTACCGGTGGTTCTCCTCGGACTCGCCCGAGGGGCACCGGCTGCTGGAGGCGGCGGGCGCCGACGAGTCGGCGGTGCCGCTCGTCGTGACCCCTGAAGGTGAGCCGCTGCGCGCGCCGGACGACGCGACGCTGGCCGCACGCGTCGGGCTCGCGACGTCGCCCGCGACGGACTTCTACGACCTGGTGGTGGTCGGCGGCGGCCCCGCGGGCCTGTCGGCGGCGCTGTACGGCGCGTCGGAGGGCCTGCGCACGGCGCTCATCGAGCGCGTCGCGACGGGCGGTCAGGCGGGGCAGAGCTCGCGCATCGAGAACTACCTGGGCTTCCCCGACGGGGTCTCGGGGGCGCAGCTCACGGAACGGGCGCGGCGGCAGGCACTGCGGTTCGGTGCGGAGATCGTGCTCGCGGCGGACGTCGTGTCGCTCGAGGTCAACGGCGCCGCGCGGCACGTGCGGCTGGGCGACGGCAGCGTCGTCGGGGCGCACACGGTGCTCCTCGCGAACGGGGTGTCCTACCGGGAGCTCGACGGCCCGGGGCTCGCGGCGCTCACCGGGCGCGGCGTCTACTACGGGTCGGCGCTGACCGAGGCGCCGGCATGCACCGACCAGGACGTCTACATCGTCGGCGGCGCGAACTCCGCGGGGCAGTCGGCGATGCACCTGTCCCGCACGGCCCGGTCGGTCACGCTCGTCGTGCGCGGCGAGGGGCTGTCCGCGTCGATGTCGCACTACCTGATCGAGCAGATCGCGGCGAACCCCAAGGTGCACGTGCGGACCTGCTGCGAGGTCGTCGAGGCCATCGGCGACGAGCACCTCGAGCGGCTCGTGCTGCGGGACTCGACGACGGGCGAGAAGGAGGAGGTGGCGACGAGCCACCTGTTCGTGTTCATCGGCGCCGTCCCGCGCACCGAGTGGCTCGACGGGACGGTCGCACGCGACGCGCGCGGCTTCGTGCTCGCCGGGCCGGACCTGCTCGACGAGGGCCGACCGCCGAGCGGCTGGCCGCTCGACCGCCCGCCCTACCACCTGGAGACCAGCCGACCGGGGGTGTTCGTCGCGGGCGACGCCCGTGCCGAGTCGGCCAAGCGCGTCGCGTCCGCCGTGGGCGAGGGCGCGATGGCGGTCATGCTCGTCCACCGGTACCTGGAGCAGCTGTGACGACGACACCCGACCGCCTGCCCTGCGACATCGCGGAGCTCCGCACGCTCTTCCTGTTCGACAAGCTCGACGACGAGCAGCTGCTGTTCCTCTGCTCGCGCGGGCACGTCGAGCGGCAGGAGCCCGGCTTCGTCTTCCGTGAGGGCGAGCCCGCCGACGCGTTCTACGTGCTGCTCGACGGCTCGCTCGCGCTGTACCGGCGGGTCGGCACCGACGACGTCGAGATCAGCCGCACGTCGCAGGTCGGCGTCTACGCGGGCGCCTGGCACGCCTACCTCCAGCAGGAGGAGGCGCGCCGCTACCTGCACTCGCTGCGCGTGCTGGCACCGTCGCGGTTCTACGTGCTGCCCGCGGCCGACTTCTCCGAGATCATGCACACCTGGTTCCCGATGGCGATGCACCTGCTCGAGGGCCTGTTCTTCGGGCAGAAGAGCATGCAGACGGCGACGGCCCAGCGGGAGCGCCTGCTGGCGCTGGGGGCGCTGTCGGCGGGCCTGACGCACGAGCTCAACAACCCGGCGTCGGCCGCGACGCGCGCGACCGCGACCCTGCGCGAGCGCGTGGCGCGGATGCGCAGCAAGCTCGCACTGGTCGCGTCGGGCGCGTACGACCGCGACGAGCTCGTGCAGATCATCGAGCTGCAGGAGAAGGCCGTCGCCGCGCTGGAGGAGGCGCGCGGGCGGGCGCCGCTGTCGGCGCTGGACACGTCCGACCGGGAGGACGAGGTCGCGGACTGGCTCGACGACCACGGCGTCGGCGACAACGCCGAGATGGCGCACTCGTTCGTCGAGGCCGGCATCGACCCCCAGTGGCTCGAGGACCACGTCGGCGGGATCCCGGAGAACGTCGTCGCGGGCGCCGCGCACTGGCTCGGCTACACGCTCGAGACGGAGCTGCTGATGAACGAGGTCGAGGACGCGACGACCCGCATCTCCACGCTCGTCGAGGCCGCCAAGCAGTACTCGCAGATCGGCCGTGCCGCGCAGCAGGAGGCCGACGTCCACGTCCTGCTCGACAGCACCCTGACGATGCTCGATGCCAAGCTCAAGGGCGTCGACGTCGTCCGGCACTACGACCGGTCGCTGCCGCCCGTCCTCGTGCACGGCGCCGAGCTCAACCAGGTCTGGACCAACCTGATCGACAACGCCCGCCAGGCCCTCGCCGAGATGCCGCCCGACCAGCGCCGCCTCACGATCACGACGCGTCGCGTCGACGACTGGCTCGAGGTCGAGATCGCCGACAGCGGCCCCGGCATCCCGCCCGAGATCGTCGACCGCGTGTTCGAGCCGTTCTTCACGACCAAGCCGGTCGGGTCCGGCACCGGGCTCGGCCTCGACATCTCGTGGCGCATCGTCGTCGGCAAGCACCACGGCGACCTCCGCGTGACGTCGCACCCCGGCGACACCCGCTTCCTCGTCCGCCTGCCCCTCACCCCACCGGAGGCCTCGTGAGCATCGACGTCGACACCACCGTCCCGCCGAGCGGCACCGGCTGCGCCGAGTGCGACGCCGACGGCGGGTGGTGGGTGCACCTGCGCAGGTGCGCGCACTGCGGCCACGTCGGCTGCTGCGACACGTCGCCCGCCCAGCACGCGACCGCGCACTGGCGCGAGACGGGCCACCGCTACATGCGCTCGTTCGAGCCCGGCGAGGACTGGTGGTGGGACTACGCCGACGGCGTGCCCGTCGACGGCCCGCCGCTCGCCCCGCCCGAGGCGCGCCCCGACGCGCAGCGCCCGCCCGCACCGCGCGACCGCGTGCCGGAGAACTGGCGCGACCTCATCCACTGATCCGGCGCGCAGCCTCCGCGCGGCGCGGTCAGGACGCGCGCACCGCCGCGGCCGCGGCCGGGCGGGCTGCCTCGACGCACGGACGACCGAGCGCCCGGGACCTGGTCGGGGTCCCGGGCGCTCGTGCCGTCGCAGGAGGAGCTGCGGCGGCGTGGCCGGCGGAGGGGTGCCGGCCGGGTGGGTCGGTCAGTCGAGCATCGCGGCGACCTGCTCCGCCTGGTGCGTCAGCGCGACCCGGGCGCTGTCCGAGACGCTCGACACGCGGCTCTTCGGCGTGAGCGCCGTGACGAACGCCTCGAGCGACTTCACGGCGATCTTCTCGTTGCCGTGGTCGGCCGCGACGTCGGCGGTCTTGACGGCCGCGAGCAGGACGGCGGCGACGGGTCCGCGGATCTCGCGGGCGTCGATCCGGGCCTTCACGGCCGACTCGAGGGCGTCGATGCTGCCGGGCGCCCAGAAGTCCGCGACGGGCACCTGCGTGTAGTCGGTGTCGGACGCGAGGTAGAACCCGGGGTACGACGGCTGGTTGTACGTCGTCTGCTGGCGCGCGACCTCGGCCCGGTACTGCGGGTCGTGCATGAGGGTCGCGAGCTTGTGGCTCGTCACCTCGGTGGACACGAACATCCGGATCGCCGAGGAGTCGGCGGTGCGGACCAGGAGCTCCTCGCGCCAGTCGCCGAGGACGTCGGCGACGAGCGACGGGTTGCCCTTGGTGCCGTTGTTCGCCCGGGTGCCGGTCGCGGTGAGCAGTCGGCCGCGGGTCCAGTCGTCGATCGTCACGTCCTGGTCGCCGGACCCGTTGACGATCTGCGTGGTGCCGTCGCCGGCCCAGCGGATCGACTGGTTGGTGCCGGGGATCGGGCCGGGCGTGACGACGCCGGACGCGGAGTAGAGGCCGAGCGAGTTCGTGCCGCCGGGCAGCGACGCCCACGCCTCCAGACCACGCGTGCCGGGCAGGACGTCGCCGATCATCGACCGGCCCGTGTCGCGGCCGGAGTAGACGCCGAACAGCACCTCGCCGGTCGCGGCGTCGCGCATCGCCATGCCGTAGGGCGCGAACGTGGCGCCCTCGTGCGCGGTGAAGATCTCCAGGCCGGGGCGGTCGGGGTCGATGTCGGTCACGTGCATCGCGTCGCCGTGCCCGAGCCGGACGACCGCGCCCGGGTCGGCGCTGCCCGCGGGCAGGGTGTCGAACGACGAGTACAGCAGCGAACCGTCGTCGTCGATCGTCGCGGAGCCGTAGACGAGCTCCTGACGGCCGTCGGCGTCGACGTCCGCGACCGACAGCGAGTGGAAGCCCTGCGTCGTGATGGTGCCGAACTCGGGGTCGGTGCCGTCGCGTCCGTGCGGGCCGTCGTTGAACGGGTTCGTCAGCGGCACGTGCCCGGAGTCGACGTACCACCGCTCCTTCAGGCTCTTGCCGTCCCAGTCGTACGCGACGACGGTCGTGCGCGTGTAGTAGCCGCGCGCGAACACCGCCGACGGGGTCTTCCCGTCGAAGTAGCCGACGCCGGACAGGAACCGGTCGACGCGGTTGCCGGGCTCGATGCGGGCCATCGCGTAGTCGCCCCACAGCAGGCCGTCGTCCCCGCGACCCGGCTTGTAGTCGACCGTCTGGAGCTCCTTGCCGGTGTCGCCGGCGAAGACCGTGAGGTACTCGGGGCCGTCGACGACGAAGCCCTCGAAGTTGCGCAGCACGTTGCGCGCGCTGCGGCTCGGCGCGTACACGTCCATGAAGTAGTCGGTGAGCGCGCGGGCGTCGGCGTCGGACAGCGGGTAGGTGTACTGCGGCGCGATGCCGAAGGCCTCCTCGAGCGTCGCGGGCCACTGCCCGGACGTGACCTCGGGCCGCGTCGCCCAGCCCGTGAACATCTCGACGACGTGCTCGTAGTAGCCCTGCTTGCTGAGCCGGTAGTCGGTCGTGTCGGTCACGCCGGCCTTGCGGTCGTCCTTCGGGATCGAGACGTACTTCTCCGACCTCACGGTCCCGTCGGCGCGGTAGGTCGTGATCTTCGAGCCCGGCGCCGTCTTCATCATGAGCTCGGCCTTGCCGTCGCCGTCGAAGTCGTACACGGGGAACTGCGTGTAGTGCGCGCCCGCGCGGATGTTCACGCCGAGGTCGATGCGCCACAGCTGCGTGCCGTCGAGCTCGTACGCGTCGACGTAGACGTTGCCCGTGTACCCGACCTGGCTGACGTCCTTGGAGTTCGACGGGTCCCACTTGACGACGTACTCGTACGCGCCGTCGCCGTCGACGTCCGCGACGCTCATGTCGTTCGCGGAGTACGTGTACGCCTCGCCGACGGGCGTGACCCCGTCCGCGGGCTTCTTCAGCGGGATGTCGACCGACGCCTGCGCCCACGGGCTCGCGTCGGCGCCGTCGACCTCGACCCCGTCGACGACGGCCGCGACGCGGTAGCGCGACCCGGCGGTGCCGGACGCGTCGAGGTAGTTCGTCGAGTCGGCGACCGTGGCGATCTTCGTGCCGTCCCGGTAGACGGCGAAGTCGGGGCCGGTCTGGCCGGTGGCGGTCGCGCCCGTGACCTCGGGGGCGAGCAGCCGCCACGACAGGAACACGCCCTGGCCGGTGGTCGCGGCGACGAGGCCGCGGTCGAGCCGCTCGAGCGTGAGGCGGTCGGGCCCGTCGTGCCTCGCGCCCTGCGCACCCGTCGCGGGCACCCCGGGGGCGGCGACGGACGGCACGGCGAGGCAGCCGACGAGCAGGGCTGCGGTCCCGGTGGCCGCGGCGAGGCGGCCGTGGAGACGGGGAAGACTCATCCTTGAATCCTTTCAAAGCGCTAGGGCTCCCCGGACGGCAAGAGCGGCCGGGGCGCCGTTGCCCCTGGCCTGCTCGCGACCGTACCCCGGCGGTCCGTCCCGGTTGAACCCCGGACGGACGATTCGTCGGAAACTCACGGTGGGAGCGTCACCACCCCGCGGAAACCGCTGTCCACCGCACATCCGCCCGGCCGACGACGCGGAACCGGGCTCGGCGACGCCCGGCCACGCGGCCGAACCCCGTGCTCGACGCGTGCCCGTCGTGCACACATCCGGCACCCGCCACCCGGAATCGCCTCGCGTGCCGTACGGTGGACACGTAGTCGCAGTTGTCATCACCGCCGCGGGGCGACCCCGGCACGACGTTCTCGAGACTCTCTCGGCAGCGGACGGACGACACACCGTGATTCACCGGTCCCGGACACCCGGGGTTGTCACGCACCACACCGACAGAGAAGAGAGCATCATGCCCCTGGGCACCGTGAAGTGGTTCAACGCCGAGAAGGGCTTCGGCTTCATCGCCCCCGACGACGGCGGTCCCGACGTCTTCGCGCACTACTCGGCCATCGCGAGCAGCGGCTACCGCTCGCTCGAGGAGAACCAGAAGGTCCAGTTCGACGTCACGCAGGGCCCCAAGGGCCCGCAGGCCTCGAACATCACGCCGGCCTGACCCAGCGCCGCACCTGACCGGGCGCCCCAGCACGACCGTGCTGGGGCGCCCGCGTCGTACCCCGGGTCGCCGTCGTCCATCGCCGCCGCGCACCAGGCATCCGCTCCACCCGCACGCGACCGGCCCCGCACGGGGCAGAGACGGACCACCGTGACCGAGCTTCGCCCCGCCGGCCCCGCCGGCGCCCGCGCAGGCACCAGCACCGCCGAGCGCCCCCACCCCACCAGCAGCTTCACCGCGCTGACCCGCACCATCCAGGAGGCCGGGTACATGCGCCGCCGCTACGGCTTCTACGCCGCGCGGCTCAGCGGCGCGGTCGTCGCCGTCGCCGGCCTCGTCGCGGGCGTCGTCCTGATCGGCGACTCCTGGTGGCAGGTCGCCCTCGCCGCCGTCGCCGCCGTGGTCTTCACGCAGATCGCGTTCCTCGGCCACGACGCCGCCCACAAGCAGATCTTCCGCTCCGGTCGCGCCAACGACTGGGCCAGCCTCGTCCTCGCCGACCTGTTCGTCGGCCTGTCGTACGGCTGGTGGCAGCGCAAGCACACCCGGCACCACGCCAAGCCGAACCAGGTCGACGCCGACCCGGACATCGACCTGCCCGTGCTCTCGTTCACCCCTGGCGACGTCGAGAAGCGCCGCTCCCCGCTCGCCCGCTGGTTCCTCGCGCGGCAGGGCTGGTTCTTCTTCCCCCTGCTGCTGCTCGAAGGCCTCGACCTGCACGTGTCGAGCGTCAAGCGGCTCGCCCAGCCCGGCCCGATGCAGCGCCGGTGGGTCGAGGCGCTGTTCCTCACCGTCCGCCTCGGCGGCTGGCTCGCGCTCGTCCTCGCCGTGATGTCGCCCGGCAAGGCCGCCGTGTTCCTCGCCGTCCAGCTCGGGCTCTTCGGCCTGTACATGGGGGCGTCCTTCGCGCCGAACCACAAGGGCATGCCGCTCGTCCCCAAGGACGCGCGCATCGACTTCCTCCGCCGCCAGGTGCTCACGAGCCGCAACATCCGCGGCGGCCGCTGGCTCGACGTCGTGATGGGAGGGCTCAACCACCAGGTCGAGCACCACCTGTTCCCGTCGATGCCGTCGATCAGCCTGCGCCGCGTCGCGCCGATCGTCCGCGAGTACTGCGCGACCCACCAGATCCCCTACACGCAGGTGTCGCTGGCCAGGTCGTACGCCATCGTCGTGCGTCACCTCAACACCGTCGGGCTGGGCGACCGTGACCCGTTCGTGTGCCCGATGGTCGCGGCGTACCGGGTCTGACCGGGTCTGCCCGACTCCGTCCTCGTCTGACCGGGTGAGACCGGCTCAAGAAGGGCAGTGCCACGAAGGGCTCTCTCGCGTACCCTCTTCCCGTAGTCGCGTTGCCTCGCTTGTCACGTTCGCCGTCAGGACCCCTGCCGGTGTCGGACGACGACCACCGTGATCACCGGTCCCGGTCTGTCGGGGTTGTCAGTACCGCACGTGAGAAGAGAGAGAACATGCCTGTTGGCACCGTGAAGTGGTTCAACGCGGAGAAGGGCTTCGGCTTCATCGCCCCCGAGGACGGCGGACCCGACGTCTTCGCGCACTACTCGGCCATCCAGACGAGCGGCTACCGCTCGCTCGAGGAGAACCAGAAGGTGCAGTTCGACGTGACGCAGGGCCCCAAGGGCCCGCAGGCGTCGAACATCACGCCCCTCTGATCGTCTCCACGCAGACGCTCTGAGCACGAGGCCCCGGTCGCAGCAGCGGCCGGGGCCTCGTCGCGTCCGTGCGGCCCGACGGTCCGGTCAGGGCGACAGCGTCCCGTCGACGTACGACCACCGACCGCCCTCCCGCACGAACCGGCTCCTCTCGTGCAGCGCCCCGCGCACCCCGCCCTCGCGGTAGCGGGCCACGAACTCCACCACACCCGCGTCGTCGAACGGACCACCCGCCGACGTCGAGCGGATCTCCAGCGACCGCCACTCGACGTCGTCGTCGAGGACCAGGTCGCGCGGGCGCGTCGACGCGTGCCACGTCGCCCGCAGGTACGCCGCGTCGCCGACCGCGAACGCCGTGAACCGCGAGCGCATCAGCGCCTCCGCGGTCGGCGCCGGTCGCCCGTCGAGGACCGGGCCGCAGCACTCCCCGAGCACCAGGCCGGTGCCGCACGGGCAGCGGGAGTCGTCGGAGGGGCGCGTCGTACCGGTCATGCAACGGAGATATCACCCCGCGCGCCCGTTGTCCCCGCCGGGCCGCGCTGCGTGGGACGGTCGGCCGCCGTCGCGGCGCGCCGCGGCGCGACGACGTACGGGTGACGTGCCGCACGGGACGACCAGCGGCGGAGGCTCGTGTGCCACGATCGGCGCCCATGGGATGGTGGCGGCGGGACGAGGTCGGACGCCTGCGGCAGGACTACCTGGCCCTCGACGCGGGCGGTGACGCCGCAGGTGCGGAGAGGCTCGCACGACTCCTCGTCGAGCAGCATCCCGACGACGGTGCGACGTGGTTCAACCTCGGCCTGTACGCCAAGGCGCGCCGCGACTGGCGCGAGAGCCTGCGGTGCAACGCGCGGGCGCTCGCACTGGCGACACGCACCCGGGACGAGCCCGCGGCGTGGAACCTCGGCATCGCAGCGACCGCGCTGGGCGAGTGGGACGAGGCGCGTCGCGCGTGGCGCGCCTACGGCGTCGACGTACCCGACGGCACGGGCCCCGTCGAGCTGCCGCTGGGTCACGTCCCCGTGCGCCTCAACCCCGACGACGACGGCTCGGGCGGGCCGGCCGCCGAGGTGGTGTGGGCGCGCCGGCTGTCCCCGGCGCACGTCGAGGTCGTCAGCGTCCCGACACCTCCGAGCGGCCACCGGTTCGGCGACGTGCTGCTGGTCGACGGCGTCCCGGACGGCGAGCGCTTCGACGGGCGGCGGTGGGTGCCGGTGTTCGACGAGATCGCCGTCCTCGCACGTTCGACGGTCCCGACGTGGACCGCGGACGTCGTCGCGCCGTCCGACGACTGCACCGCCGCGCTGCAGGAGGCCGCTGCCGCCGCCGGGATCGAGGCGCAGGACTGGACGGCCACCGTGCGCCGCCTCTGCGTGGCCTGCTCGACGGGCCGCCCGGGACCGGGGCACGACCACGACGAGCCGGACGCGTGGTCGCCTGAGCGGACGCTGGGGCTGAGCGGGACCGCCACGGGCGTGCGTGCGCTCCTCGACGGCTGGGCCCGAGGCCGCCCCGGCCGCACCGTCACGTCGGTGACGGAGATCGACTGAGGCGGCCCTGTCCGGTCAGTCGGCGCGGACGAGGGGTTCGGTGAGGACCGACCTCAGGAGCGGGCGGCTGGTCTCGGTCGCGGCGAGCACGAGCAGGCACCCGCCGACGAGGCACCCGACGAGCAGGACGATCCCGCGCCAGTCGGTGAACGCGGCGGTCTTGAACAGCGGCGACAGCATGACGACGGCGACGAGCGACGACCCGCCCGCGACGCGGACCATCGGCCCGGTCACCTCGCGGCGACGCACGGCGTCGAGCAGCTCGACGGGCATGCCCGCGAGGTGCGCGAGCGCGTACTCGCGGCGGCGGTCGAGCACGGTCGACGCCTGCTGGATGCCGGCGGACACGGCGGCGAGCAGGAACGCGATGACGAGCGTGAGCATCGCGCCCGTGACGAGGTCGTCGTTGAGGATCTCGCCCTGCCGGTCGACCTGCTGGCCCGAGGTGAACATCGGGACGACGGCGAGCGCGCCCGCGACGAACCCGGCGAGGCCGAGGCCGCCGACCACACGCCAGGCGCCGCGGGGGTCGTCGACGAGGCGACGGGCGGCGAGCAGCCGGACGGGGGTGCGGGCGCGGCGCGCCTGGACGCGGCCCATGATCCCGAGCACCCAGGGCCCGACGAGGTTCATGGCGCCGAAGCCCGCTGCGAGGAACCCGAGCAGGACGGCGACGAGGGCCGCGGCGAGGCGGCCGGCGGCGGCGGTCGCGATCGCGAACCCGACGAGCGCGACCGCGAGGACGACGACGCGCACGACCTTGAGACCGGGCGGCGTGGTCCGGCGGGCGACGCCGAGCGGCGACACCACGACGCGGCGCAGCGACACGAGGCCGCTCACGGCGGCGAGCACGGGGACGGAGACGAGGACGGCGAGCACCACGAGGGGGCCGACCCACAGCTCGCCGACGGAGAAGGTGCCGCCCTGGAAAGGCACGAGCGCCCACAGCGGCAGGAGCGCGACGTACCCGAGCACGCCGACCACGGCCCCGACGAGCCCCTGCACGCACGTCTCGAGCAGCGACAGCGCGACGACCTCCCGCGGCGTCGCACCGAGCAGCCGCAGCGTCGCGAGACGCGCGTCGCGCCGGGCCACACCCATGCGCGCGGCGGCACCGGCGAGCGTGACCAGCGGGACGACGAGCAGGATGAGCGCGGTCCACGCGAGCTGCACGTACAGCGTGCCGAGCTCGCGCTGCAGGGCGTCGGCCGGGTGGGCCGCTCGCTCCGCGAACCCGAGCAGGCCACCGAGGACCGACAGGGTGAGCGCGGTCGACACCGCGAACGCGGTCACCGACAGCGCGGTCGTCACGCGCGTGTCGCGGCCACCCGCGCGGCGCAGGTGCGGCGCGAGGGCGACGACCGCGTTCACTGCCGCACCTCCTCGACGACGCGACCGTCGCGGACCTCGATGCGGCGCCCGCACCACGCGGCGACCTGCGGGTCGTGCGTGACGACGACGAGGCACGCCCCGACGGACCGGGTCGCCTGCGTGAGCAGCCGCATGACCTCGAACCCGTTGGCCTGGTCGAGCGCACCCGTCGGCTCGTCGGCGAACACCACGTCGGGCTGCGTCACGAGCGCGCGTGCCACGGCGACCCGCTGCGCCTGGCCGCCGGACAGCTCGCCGGGTCGACGGCCCTCCATGCCCGCGAGACCCAGCGAGTGCAGCCAGCGGGCCGCGAGGTCGGTCGCCTCCCGGCGTGACGTGCCCGTGAGCATCGCGGGCAGCGCGACGTTCTCGACCGCCGGGAGCTCGGGCAGGAGCTGCCCGTTCTGGAAGACGAACCCGTAGTGCGAGCGGCGCAGCAGCGAGCGCTCGCGCTCGTCGAGGCCGTGCACGGGACGGCCTCGCAGCGCGACGGTGCCCGCGTCGGGCACGAGGATCCCGGCGAGGCAGTGCAGCAGCGTCGACTTGCCCGACCCGGACGGGCCGGTCACGGCGAGCGCCTCGCCGTCGGCGAGGTCGAGGTCGATGCCCGCGAGCGCGGTCGTCTCGCCGAAGCGCTTGACGAGGCCGCGGGCGGACACACGGACGGTGGTCGCGGCGTCGCCGACCGTGGGGACGGCGCCGGTGGCAGGGGTGCTCATGCCGTCCAGCGTGCCCGGGCGCGCGGGCGGTGCGCGTCCCCCGGCGGTCCCGCCGTCGGGCGGGTCGACGGCGACCGCGGTCCGACCGTCGACCCCCGCGCGTCCGACCGGGGACGGACGCGACGTCGGCCCGTCGTCGCCTCGCGTGCCGCCCACCGGGTGATACCGGACAGGAATCGTGGACGCGGCACGCCCGGCAGCCGGTCCCACCTAGACTGCCACCCGTGATCTTCAAGGCGGTGGGCGAGGGCAGACCCTACCCGGACCACGGGTACGAGAGCCCCCGGCAGTGGGCCGAGGTCTCGCCGCGCGTCGTGCGCCTCGACCAGCTCGTGACGACCAAGCGCACGCTCGACCTCGACGCGCTGCTCGCCGAGGACTCCACGTTCTACGGTGACCTGTTCGCGCACGTCGTGCAGTACAAGGGCGTCATGTACCTCGAGGACGGCCTGCACCGTGCCGTGCGTGCCGCGCTCCAGCAGCGCGCCGTGCTGCACGCGCGCGTGCTCGTCGTCGAGTCGGGCGGCGGTGCGTCGGCGGCGGAGGAGCCCGGCGGCGAGCCCGCCGACGACCTCGCGTCGGACGCGACGTCGGAGACGGTCGAGCCGTGAGCGACCTGGACCGCGCCCGGGCGCTGCGCCGCCGGCACATGCACGAGCGGCAGGCCGTCATCTTCGGCGTCCTGCTCGCCGGGCTCGCGGTCGCCGGGCTCGGTGCCACGGCCGTCTACACGGGCAGCGTGAGCCTGCCGTTCGTCGCGCGCGGCTTCAGCACCGCACCGCCTCCCCCGGTCCCGGACCCCGACCCCTGCCCGCCCGCGGGTGCGCTGCCGCTCGCGTACAACCAGGTGACCGTGACGGTGCTCAACAGCACGAGCCGCGTCGGCCTCGCGGGTGGCGCGGCCGCGGAGCTCACGCAGCGCGGGTTCGTCGTCGCCGGCTCGGGCAACACGCAGCCCGCGTTCGAGGGGGTCGCGCGGATCTCGTTCGGCGTCGCCGGTGCGGCCGCCGCCTACACGCTGGCCGCGCAGCTCGAGGGCGAGGACCTGCACCTCGTCGCGCGCGAGGACCCGTCCGTCGACATGACGCTCGGCACGCAGTTCGCGGAGCTCACGCCCGCCGACCAGGTCGTGCTCGACCCGTCCGTGCCGCTCGTGGCGCCCGAGGGCTGCGTGCCGCTCGACCAGGCCGCCGTCGAGACCCCGGAGCCGGAGACGCCCGCCGCCGACGGCACGGGTGAGGGCGCCGAGGAGGCACCGGCCGAGGGCACGGAGGAGCAGGCCCCGCAGGGCTGACGCTCCTCCGACGGCCGGGCTCGCCCGCGGGCCGCGCTCCTCCGACGGCCGGGCTCGTCTCGCCGGCCGGGCTCCTCCGACGGCCGGGCTCGTCTCGCCGGCCGGGCTCCTCCGACGGCCGGGCTCCTCGCGGGCCGGGCTCGCCCCGGCGCGGGACGGCCCCGCGCAGGGCCGCCCGCGTCTCGCCGGGTCCTACGCGCGGTCGCGCCGCTCCTCCGCGGAGGGCACCGAGGCCGGGGTCGCGGGCTCCTCACCGGTGCCGCGCCAGCGGGCCACGACGCGCATGAGGTGGTAGAGCCCGATCGCGGTCGCGGTACCGAGCGCGATGCCCTCGAACCGCAGCTCGCCGACGACCCACGTGTAGTTGGCGACGCCCACGACCAGCGCGATCGCGGCAGGCACGAGGTTGACGGGGTTCGAGAAGTCGACGCGCGCCTGGATCCAGATGCGGGCGCCGAGCAGCCCGATCATGCCGTACAGCATCGTCGTGGCGCCGCCGAGCACCCCGTCGGGGATCGTCTTGATGAGCTCGCCGAACTTCGGCGACAGGCTGAGCACGAGTGCGCCGCCCGCGGCGACCCAGTACGCCGCGGTCGAGTAGACGCGCGTCGCGGCCATGACGCCGATGTTCTCGGCGTACGTCGTCGTGCCCGACCCGCCACCGAGGCCCGCGAGCGAGGTCGCGACGCCGTCGGCGAAGAGCGCGCGACCGGTGAGCGGGTCGAGGTCGCGGCCCGTCATCGCGGCGACGGACTTCACGTGGCCGACGTTCTCGGCGACCAGGACCAGGACCACGGGGACGAACAGGCCGAGGATCTCGAGGTCGAACGACGGCGCGGTGAACGGCGGCAGGCCGACCCAGGCGGCCTCGTGGAAGCGCGTGAAGTCGACCTGGCCCTGCAGCAGCGCGGCGACGTACCCGACGACCACGCCGACGAGGATCGACAGCCGGCCGAGGATGCCGCGGAACAGGACCGTCGTCAGGACGATCGCCGCGAGCGTGACGATCGCCGTGAGCGGCGCCTTCTGCACCGAGCCCCACGCGACGGGCGCGAGGTTGAACCCGATGAGCGCGACGATCGCACCGGTCACGACCGGCGGCATCACGACCTCGATCCAGTGCGACCCCGCGACGTGCACGACCGCGCCGACCGCGGCGAGCACCAGGCCCGTCACGAGGATGCCGCCGACGGCGACGGACTGCCCTCCGCTCGCGGTGGCCGCGACGACGGGGGCGATGAACGCGAAGCTCGAGCCGAGATAGCTGGGCAGCCGGTTGCGCGTGATCAGCAGGAACGCGACCGTGCCGATCGCGGAGAAGAACAACGTCGTCTGCGGGGAGAACTCGGTGATGAGCGGCACGGCGAACGTCGCGCCGAACATCGCGACGACGTGCTGCAGGCCGATCCCGACCGTCCGGGGCCACGTGAGCCGCTCGTCCGGGGAGACCACCTCGCCCGGTCGCACGTCCCGCCCGTCGCCGTGCACCGACCAGCCCAGACCCGCCATCAACCGCTCCCGTCGCATCGTCGCCGGCCCGCTCGCTGCGCCGGCTGCACCGCAGGGTACGGCCCTCCCGGCGCTCGACGCGCGGACCGCGGTCCCACGTGCCACGGTGAGCGGCAAGGAGCGCGACCCACCCACCGAGGAGGAGTCCACGATGACCGAGCCCGACGTCCCCGAGACCCGCCCCGCCCCGTCCGGCGTCATCGCGGGCGGCGCACCGGACCCCGTCCGTGACACCGCTCCGCACGCGGCACCCGCGCCCGACGACGTCGAGGCGCAGGACAGCAGCTACATCGACGACTCGACGCCGCGCGTCGTCCCGGTCGTCGGCGCCGGTCCGGCGGTCCCGCCGCCGCCGGCGCGCCCGATCCAGGAGTAGCCCGGCACGTCCGGTCCGGCCCGCGCACCGTGCCGCGGGCCGGACCGTCGGCGTGCCGTCGTCGCGCGCCCGGCCCCCGCGTCCGCCGTCGTGGGCGGAAGCCCGGCGGCGCGGGCGGTGAAGCCCGGCGGCGCGGGTGGTGAAGCCCGGCGTCGTGGGTGGTGAAGCCCGGCGTCGTGGCGGGGAGGCTCGGCGGCGCGGGTGTGGAAGCCCGGCACGGCGGACCTGACGCCCCGATAGCCTGGGGCCGCTCGTCCGCCCTCGTCCCGCACGGCCGCCGGAGGCTCCCCTGCACCGCTTGCTGCGCTCCCTGACGGCCGTCTGGGTCGCGTTCCTCGCCGTGCACGCGTGGCTCGCGTACGTCGGCGTCGTCCTCATCCCGCAGAAGGCCTTCTGGGACCTCGAGCTCTACCGGTACTGGATGTGGCTCGGCGTGCACGAGGGCCAGTGGCCCGTCCTCTCGGGCGACTGGGTGTACCCGGTGGGCGCGATCCTGCCGATGCTCGCCGCGACCGTGACCGGCCGGTGGACCGGCCCGGAGTACGCCGCGACCTGGGCCGTCCTCGTCACCGCGCTCGACGCCGCCGCGCTC
The DNA here is from genome assembly GCF_010119915.1 of Cellulomonas sp. H30R-01. NCBI lineage: Bacteria > Bacillati > Actinomycetota > Actinomycetes > Micrococcales > Cellulomonadaceae > Cellulomonas > Cellulomonas sp. H30R-01. The sequence goes on from NZ_CP048210.1 coordinate 3,251,024, forward strand.
GGGGTGCTGCTGCACGCGCCACGGCTCGCGCGCCCCGTCGGGAGCACCGGCCGCCGCCCGCACGAGCCCCGCACGACCACCGGTGCGTGGTGGTGGATCGGGTTCCTCGCGCTGCTGGGCCCGATCGCGATGGGCCGGCTCGACGCGGTCGTCGCCCCCGTCGTCGTCGTCGCGCTCGCCGTCACGCTGCGGCACCCGCGCGTGTCGTCGGTCCTGCTCACGGTCGCCGCGTGGGTCAAGGTCGCGCCGGGCGCGCTGCTGCTCGCGGTCGTCGTCGCGGTCCGGCGGCCGTGGCGCGACGTCGTGCTGCCTGCGGCCGTCGTGAGCGTCGTCGTCGTGGGGGCCGTGCTCGCGCTCGGAGGTGGCGCGCACGTCGCGTCGTTCCTCGGCGAGCAGGACGAGCGGGGGCTGCAGATCGAGGCGGTCGGCGCGACGCCGTGGGTGCTCGTCGGCGTGTTCAGCGACGCGGTGCGACGGCACCTCAACGAGCCGATCGTCACGTGGGAGGTGTCGGGCCCGGGCACGGCGGGGGCGGCCGACGCGCTCGGCGCGCTGTTCTTCGTCGGGCTCGCGGCCTGCGCGGTGCTGCTGTGGTGGCGCCGGCGGCACCTCGGTGACCGGTTCTGGGAGGACGCGGTCGCGCAGCGCGAGCTCGTCGTGCGCGGGGCGCTGCTGCTGGTCCTCGCGACGATCGTGCTCAACAAGGTCGGGTCGCCGCAGTACATCGGGTGGCTCGCACCGCCCGTCGCGGTCGCTCTCGCGCTGCGGCTGCCCGGGTGGCGGACGACGGCGTGGACCGTCGCCGGTGTCGCGGCCGCGACGCAGGTCGTCTTCCCCTGGGGGTACGACCAGATCCTCGGCGGCGGTCTGCTCGTGACGGCCGTGCTCGCGGCCCGGAACGTCGCGCTCGTCGTGCTGCTCGTGATGACCGCCCGCGCCCTGCTGCGGCCGCCCGCGCACGACCTCCCGCCCGCGCTCGACGCCGCCCCTGCGGCGGACGAGCCCGGTGCGGGCGCCGCGCGAGCGGTCGAGGCCCAGCCGGCAGGAGCCGCCGGACCCCGGACACCGCAGTCGGCGCCGCTGCACGGGGCGAGCGACGCCGTCTGACGGCAGGGCGGGACCGGATCAGCTGCGGGGCGGGTTCGCCTGCGCCGACGCGATGAACGCGAGCATCGACGCGCGGGACGACCCGTCGTCGATCGCGTCCTCCGACAGCCCGGTGGCCGTCGCCCACGCCTTCTCCGCCGCGTCCTTCCCCGCGAGCGCGGAGTAGGTCACGACGTAGTCGGCGAGCGGCCCGGTGAACCCGGACTCCTCGACGGCGGCCGCGATGCGCTCGGGGTCGACCCCCGTCGCGAGCGACATCTGCACCGGGCCCATCGGGATGAGCTGGATGCCGAGGATCGCCGTCGGCTCGGGGCTGAACCACGTCGCGTAGTCGCGCTTCGCGCCCCAGCTGATGGAGAACACCTCGTGGCCGAACCCGTCGAGCGCCGGGTCGTCCAGGTCGGGGGCCGTCCAGTACGCGCGCGCCGACGCGGCCTCCGTGGAGGTCATCCACGCCGCCTGCGTCGCGAGGTCGTCCTGGCCGGACGCCTGCGCCCACAGCCCGAGGCCGTTCCAGGCGTTCACGGCCTCCGAGGACGACTCCTGGTTGTTGCCGTCCGCGAAGGGCGACGTGCCCGACGCCCACGAGTGCCCGAACCACGGGTCGAACGACCGCAGCTGCGGCAGCTCGTCGGACGGCGTCGCCGCGGCGATGTCCGCCGCGAGCAGGTCCATGACCGGTGCGAGGTCGTCCGCGAGCTTCTCGTCGTCGGCGGACAGCAGACCCGCCGCCGCGAGGAGGTACCCGTAGTGGAAGTGGTGGTCGTTGAGCTCGTCCGACCCGAACGAGGGCGTGAGGCCGATCGCGGACCGGGCGGCCGCGTCGTAGACGACGCAGCGCGCGTCCCGCTCGGCGCAGCCGTCGGGCTCCGCCCACTCGCGCAGCGCGTCGGTCGTGCGGGTGCGCAGGTCGGCCACCACGTCGTCGGCGCCGAGCTGCTCGCCCAGCGTCACGAGCGACGCCGCGCGGAACAGCGCCTTGCCGCCGAAGTACGTGTCCGACGGGAACGGCTCGGTGGCCGCGACGTCGGCGCGCAGGGCGTCGACGATCGCGGTCCGACGGTCGTCGGGGACGCCGTCGAGGTCGAGCGCGCCCGTGGGCCGCACGGTGGGCGCGAACGCCGACAGGTGCGAGCCGGCGCAGAGCTCGAGCGTGCCGTACACGCTCGGGTAGGTGCCCAGGTCGCAGCCCTCACGCTCCGGCTGGGTGCCGGTGCGCTGGTGCGGCGCGAGCACGTAGGCGGACGGCGTGCCGCCCGCGGTGTTGTACGTGAGCGTCGTGCGGGCCACGTCGTCGTCCACGCCGTAGGTGACGTCGACCCCCGTGACGGGGTCGGCGGCGGCGGTCGCGAGCGCGGCGGCCGCGTCGGTGTCGGCGTCCTGCGGGACGGGGTACCAGGTCGCGGTGTCGCCCGCGGCGAGGGTGGTCGAGCCGCCCTCGGCGCCGACGAGCGCCCAGTCGGTGCCCGCGACGGTGGCCGTCGCCGGCTCGCCGTCGCCGCCGCCCGAGAACGAGCCGCCCTCGGCGGTCGCGTCCAGCGTGAGGTCCCGCTCGGCCGTCAGGCTGACGAACGGCGAGCCCTCGGCGAGGACGACGTGTCCCAGCACCGCGCCGGTCGCGTCGAGCAGGTCGACGGTCACGCTGACGGGGTCGGCGGCGCTGACCTGTGCGGACGCGGCGCCCGCGTCGACGGTCACGGCCGGGACGTGCGGTGCGACGACCGCCTTGTCGCTGGCCACCGGGTCCGGCAGGCCGAGCGTGAAGCCGGTGTCGGTGAGCGCGAACGAGACCGGCTGCGCGAAGACCGGCTGCGGCTCGTCGCCGAACACGAGCCCGCTGTACCAGCGGTTCGTCGGCGGGACGACGCCCTCGGCGAGGCGCACGGGCGCGATCTTGCCGACCGCCTTCTGCTCGACGCCGGCCGTCAGCGCGGCCGTGTCGACCTCGGGGGTGCGGGCGTCGGGCGGGCCGGCGACCGGGGCGTCCGGTGCGGAACCGCCGCCGGACCCGCCGGCCGCGGGGGCGCTGCGCCCCCACGGGCCGACGAGCACGACGACCGCGGCGAGGGTCACCACCGCGAGGGCGGCGATCCCGGCGATCAGCCAGCGGCGACGACGGGGCGCCGGTGCGGGCGGGGACAGGGGCGGGTGGTCCGTGGTGCGTGCCGTCATCCGAAGAGGCCCTTCAGGTAGGTCTTGACGGAGTCGGCGGTGCGGGTGACCACCCCGTCGTTCGTGAGGTGGAGCTCCGCGGTCACGGGGGTGCCGGCCGAGACGAGCCCGTCACCGTCACCCTCCACGAGCTCGTCGCCCGTGATGGTGAAGACGGCCTGCGCCTGCCCGCCGACGGTCTCGACGTCGTTCCGCTCGACCGTCGCGGCGATCTCCCGCTGGTCGGGCAGCACGACGGTCACGTCGGCGCCGTCCGGGACGCGGGCGTACTCCTTGGCGGACAGCCGGTACTCGGCCTGCACGTAGAGCGTGCCGGCGCGCTGGACGGTGGCGAGCTCGGACGCCGACTGCACGAACGTGCCGCGCTCGGAGCCGACCTTGGTGACCGTGCCGTCGCCCGTCGCGAGGATGACGAGCTTGCCGTCGGGGTCGATCTGGGTGGCCTCGGTCGCCTGGCGGGCGAAGCCGTTGCGGATGTCGTACTGCAGGGTCGCGGAGTCGATGACGAACAGCGGGTCGCCCGTCTTCACGGTGTCGCCCACGTCGACCTTCTGGTCGACGACGAGACCCGAGTACGGGGTCCCGACGCTGTACGTGCGGGCGAGGATCTGCGCGGAGTCGCTCGTCGCGACCCCCCGGGTCTCGTTGAGCTGGTACGTCGCGAGCGCGGCGATCATCGCGACGACGATCACGCCGACGACGAGTCGGATGCGGCTGGCCCAGGTCATGCGGCACCTCCGGTGAGTGCGAGCTTCGGGTCGGCCGCGTCGTTGCGACGGGTGGACTCCTGGTCGGCGCGGGCGGCGCGGGCCGCGAGACGGCCGGCGTGCCCCTCCTTCCAGGCGGTGATGACGAAACCGCCGAGGATCAGCGTGTTCGTCGCGTTCCAGGCGAGCGCGAGGCTCAGGTAGCCGTTGCCGAGGTCCTTCCAGACGCCGACGACGGTGGTGAGCAGCAGGAACACGAAGAACATGACCTGCGGCTGCATGAAGGCGAACGGCGAGCGATAGGCGCCCTTCTGGCCGGTGACGTGCCACTTCTGGTCCTTGCGGAAGATCGCGTTGACCAGGGCCCTCGTGTAGATCGGGAACGACACGGACGCGAGCAGCAGCACCTCCCACCGGAAGGAGCCGAGCGTGTAGAAGGCCAGGATGATCTGCATGACGTAGAACCCGGCGTAGTACAGCGCCCACTGGCCGGGCGTGATCGACAGGTTCATCGGGGTGAGGTCGAAGAAGATCTGCAGCGGCGGCACGAGCAGCAGGAGCAGCGGTGCGATCCCCGTGAGGTAGTGCGTCGCGGTCACCGTGTACATGAGCCGCTGGTCCATCGTCAGGCGACGCTTCCGGGACAGCGGGTTGTGGGTGAGCATGATCTCGAAGCCGCCGGTCGCCCAGCGGAGCTGCTGCTTCGTGTACGCCTCGACGGTCTCGGGCGTGTCACCCACGGCGAGGGTCGTGGGGATGTAGATCGTCCGCCAGCCCTTCTCGTGGAGCATGAGCGACGTCCACACGTCCTCCGACTTCGAGTCGGAGTAGATGCCGCCGATGGAGTCGATCGCGGCGCGGCGGAAGATCACGTTGGTGCCGACGCAGAACGCGGCGTTGAACCGGTTCCGGCCCGGCTGGACGAACTTGTAGAACACGGCCTGCATGTAGCCGGCGCCGCGGGAGATGATCGTGTGCAGGTTGCCGTACGTCTGCGGGGTCTGCACGAACGCGACGTCGTCCGTCGCGAAGAACGGCACCGTCTCGTGCAGGAACTCGGGCCTCGGCACGAAGTCCGCGTCGAACACGACGAAGAAGTCGCCGCGGGTCAGGGACAGCGCGTGGTTGATGTTGCCGGCCTTCGCGCCGTTGCTCGACAGGCGCCGCACGTAGCGGGCCCCGAGCTCGGCGGCGAGGTCGCGGACCTCGTCGCTGCGGCCGTCGTCGAGCACGTAGGTGTCGTGGCGGCCCTGCATGGCGACGGCCGCCGTGACGGTGCGTCGGATGGTGTCCAGGTCCTCGCCGTACGTCGTGATGAAGACGTCGACGCTGATCGGCCACTCCTGGAGGTACATCCGCCAGTCCTGCGGACGCTTCTCGGTCTTGTCGCGGACGATCTCCGCGATGTCGTACAGCCTGTCCTGCGCGAGGTGGAACCCGAAGTTGCGCGGGTTGTGCCCGCTGGACAGCACGGTCCACATCGCCAGCAGCGCGTGGACCACGAGCACCGTCTCCGCGAGCATGACCATCACGTACGGCAGCCAGTCACCCCGGTTGGCCGGGTTGAGCAGGAAGATCGCGTAGACGATGACGCCGGTCGCCGCCAGCAGCACGAGCAGCAGCAGCGACGGGCTCTGGGCCTCGTTGTTCTCGGGTGTGCGGGTCGGTCTGATCCGCTCGGACTCGGTCCTGCGCGGCTCGATCACGAGCCTGTCGAAAGTTGTGGCCACGTAGCGCCCCCATGGTGGTCGTCCGGTCGAGCGGAGGGCTCGTGACAGAACCCTCCGTTGCGACGGCGACGCTGGCGCCGGGCCCACGAGAAGCGGGAGGCGCCGCAGGAACCCAGTTGCGTCGGGTGGGTTCCCGGCGGGCGTCGCCGCCCCGTGATGTCTTCGAACGTACGGACGTATGCCCGGTTAGTCCACGCGCGCCCGGTGTGCGCCGGGTCACAGTTCGGGTCAGATCGGGCGAACCGGAGATGAACGCGCAGGACGAACGGGCAGGTGGCCATGCGTGGCGGCGTCGGCCCAGGCCACCCGTGTGACGTCCACGGAGAGACGTCCCATGTCTCAGGGCGCGAGACACGGGACGTCGCTCCGGGCAACGGGTTTCACCGGAGGGGGACCCGGCTCACCCGATCGGGCTCGTCAGCCCAGGCGCGGCACCACCTCGCGCGCGACGAGGTCCAGGTGGTCGAGGTCCTGCAGGTCCAGGACCTGCAGGTACACCCGCGACAAGCCCTGCTCGCGCAGCCGTCCCAGGCGGTCAACGACCTCGTCGACCGTGCCCGCGATCCCGTGCTCCCGCAGCTCGTCGACCTCGCGGCCGATCGCCTGCGCGCGGCGTGCGATCTGCGCCTCGTCCGACCCGACGCACAGCACGAGGGCCGCCGAGCGGACCAGGCTCTCCTTCGCGCGGCCCGCCTCCTCCAGCGCACGGTCCACGTTCGCGAGCTTCGCCTCGACCTCGTCGAACGCCGGGAACGCGAGGTTGAACTCCGCCGCGTGCCGCGCCGCGAGCGCCGGCGTGCGACGCGGGCCGCTGCCGCCGACGATCACCGGCACACCGGCCTTCGACGGGTCGAGCGGCGACTGCTGGACGGGCTTCGGCAGCGCCGGGGAGTCCGTCAACGTGTAGTGGGCGCCCGCATGGTCGAACGTCTCCCCCACGGGCGTGCCCCACAGGCCGGTGACGACCGCGAGCTGCTCCTCGAGGATGCCGAAGCGCTTCTCCGGGAACGGGATGCCGTACGCCGCGTGCTCCTGCGCGAACCAGCCCGTGCCCAGCCCCAGCTCGACGCGGCCGCCCGACATCTGGTCGACCTGCGCCACCTGGATCGCGAGGATCCCCGGGTGGCGGAACGTCGCCGACGACACCAGCGTGCCCAGCCGGATGCGGCTCGTCTCCCGCGCCAGCCCTGCCAGCGTCGTCCACGCGTCCGTCGGGCCCGGCAGGCCGTCGCCGCCCATCGTCAGGTAGTGGTCGGAACGGAAGAAGGCGTCGAAGCCCAGGTCCTCGGTGGCCTTCGCCACCGCGAGCAGGTCGTCGTACGTGGCCCCCTGCTGGGGCTCGGTGAAGATGCGCAGATCCATGCCCCCACCCTCACACGCACCGCGGGCACCGCACGCCGTCGCCACCGGTGGTGGGGGCGCACGGGACACTGCCGCACCTGCGACCGCCGCACCCGCGGCCAGGTGGGGCCAGGCGTGAAGAGGCGGGTGTGAGGGGAGTGGTCGTCAGGGGTGAGGTGGGTGAGAGGGCCGGTCAGAGGCGTCCTGCGCGGGCGCGGGGTCGCCGGGCGCGTGCGAGGGTGGAGGGGTGCCGCACCGACCGCTGACCTCGTCCGCCCGGGCCGCCGACGCGCTCGCGGTCGCCGACTGGCGACGCCGCGTGGCCGAGACGTACGCCGATGTCCGCCGGATCGCCGTCGAGGACCCGCCCGCCGCGCACGCCGTCTGGGTGCAGCGCCGTGACGAGCTGTTCGCCGAGCACCCCGCGTCCCCGCTCGACGGGCCGACGCGCGCGTCGTTCGCCGGGCTCGAGGTCGCGCGCTACGACGCCGCCTACCGGTTCGAGGTCGAGGTCCGCCCCGCCGACCCGCAGCGGCTCGACGTCGCGACCGGCACCGACGGGGTCGTGCCCTTCGAGCGCGTCGGCGTCGTCGAGCTGCCTGACGTCGGGACGCTCGCCGTCTGGGCGCTGCGGTCCTACGGCGGTGGGCTGTTCCTGCCGGTGCGCGACGCGTCCGGCGGGCAGCCGGGCGGCACGTTCGGCGGCGGGCGGTACGTGCTCGACACGATCAAGGGCGCCGACCTCGGCACGTCGCACGGGCTGCTGGTCGTCGACCTGAACTTCGCGTACAACCCGTCGTGCGCCTACGACCCGTCGTGGGCGTGCCCGCTGGCCACGCGCGCGAACACCGTCACCGTCGACCTCCCCGTCGGCGAGCGCACCTTCCCGCTCCCCGACGAGCCGACCGGCTGACAGCGCCCGCAGAGGCACGCGCGGCCGTCCTGCCGACCGGCGCCTCCGCCGACCACCGGCGACGCGCCGACGTGCCGACGTGCCGACGTGCCGGCGTCAGCGCTGGCAGACGGGGCAGAAGTAGAGCTTGCGACCCGCCATCTCCTCGACGACGACCGGGGTGCCGCACACGCGGCACGGCAGGCCACCACGGCCGTACACCCAGTGCCGCTCGCTGGTGTCGACGATCGCGCGCGCACGTCCGTCGGCGTCCAGGTCCTCCCGCGTCAGCATGGCGCCTGTGCGGATGCCGTCGGGCAGCAGCACCGCCCAGTCGTCCCAGATCGCGCGGACGACCTCGCGGGGGACGCGGCGGCCGGGCGTGTGCGGGTCGAGCCGGGCGCGGAACAGCAGCTCGGCGCGGTAGATGTTGCCGATCCCCGCGACGACGGACTGGTCCATGAGCAGCTGCCCGACCGCGACACCGCGCGACGTGATCCGCTCGACGACGACCTGCCCCGCCGCGTCGAGGTCGTCCGTCGACGCCGGGTCCGGGCCGAGGCGGTCGACGACGGCCTGCGCCTCCGACGGGTCGAGCACCTCGCACGCCGACGGGCCGCGCAGGTCGGCGACGGACTCCTCGGTCGCGAGCCGCACGCGCACCGCTCCGACGGGGTCGGGCGGGAAGGACGCGACGAGACCGCCCTCCGCCGACGGGGGCTCGCGCTCGTCCTCGCCCATCCGCACGGCCCGGCGCAGCCGCGGCGCGCCCATCGAGCCGCGCACGTCCTGGCCGTCGACGATCGGCGAGACGACGCCGAAGAAGTCCCACGCGCCGTACAGGCCGAGGTGCACGCGCAGGACGTCGCCGCTCTCGAACGTCGCGAACATGTGCTTGCCGACCGCGGCCGTCTCGGTGAGGACCTGCCCGTCGAGGCGCGCGGCCCCGGCGGCGAAGCGACCCTGCGGGGAGGACACGGCGAGCCGGTGACCGGCGAAGTCGGCGGTGAACTGGCGGGCGATGCGGTGGACGGTATGACCCTCGGGCACGGTCACGCACGCTAACGCGTGCTGCCGCCTCCCGCCCGGTCGCCGTCGCGTCGCCGCCGCCGCCGGGGTGGGTGCCGCCGGTGCGACGACGACTCGAGAGCGCGACATCGATGTCGCGCTCTCGAGCGGATGTCGCACCTGCGAGGGGGCGGTCGGCGTCGGGCGGTCGACCCGCGGGACGGCGCCGGGCGGTCGACCCGCGGATGGGTGTCAGACGGTCGGGCCCGCCAGCGGGAAGGCGGCCGGCGCGGGGCGCGACGGCTCGTCCGCGAGCTGCGGCACGACGTCGCCCGACGACCGCGTCGCGGCCTCGTGCGCGGCGACCAGCACGTCGGTGATCTCCCGGCCGAGCAGCTCGTGCCGCTCGAGCAGGGCGTCGCGCAGCGCCTCGACGAGGTACCGGTGGCGCGACAGGAGCCGCCGCACGGTCGCGCGCGCGTCCTCGAGCACCTGCTCGAGCTGCTCCCGCGCCCGCCCGTCCCCGACGACCGCGTCGACCAGCGGCTTCTCCGTCGCGAGGAACGACACCAGCGACCCGGTCATGCCCGCCGCGCCGACCATCTGCGCGGCCGTGCGCGTGGCCGCGGCGAGGTCGCTCGCGGGGCCGGTCGTCGTCTGGCCGAAGAACAGCTCCTCGGCGACCCAGCCGCCCATCGCGATCTGCACGAGCGCCCGCAGGTCGCCCTGCGACCGCGTCCAGACCTCCTCGCAGTCGCCGTGCGCGAGCAGCCCGAGCGCCTCACCGCGGCGGATGATCGTCAGCACCTCGAGCGACCGGTTCGGCGCGACGAGCCACGCCGTGACCGCGTGCCCGGCCTCGTGCGTCGCGATGAGCTCCTGCTCGGCGCGCGTGTACCGGACGGGCTGGCCGATGCCGACCATCTCGGTGATGCGGGCGGTCTCGACGTCCTGGAACGACATCGTGAGCGAGCCGCGGCGCAGGGCGTTCACGAGCGCCTCGTCGAGCAGGTGCTCGATCATCACGGGCGTCCAGCCGTTCGTCGACGCGGCCACGCGGTCACGGGCGACCGGGTCGTCGAGCTCCGCGTCGTGCGCGCGACGTGCGAGGAAGTGGTCGACGAGCGCGCGACGGCCGTGCGCGTCGGGCGCGGCGAACATGAGCCGGCGGTCGAACCGGCCGGGCCGCAGCAGCGCGGGGTCGAGCGAGTCGGCGCGGTTCGTCGCCGCGATCAGCAGGATCGGTGCGCGTCCGGGGCGGCGCTGGCGGATCTGGCGCGTCGCGGGGAGGAACAGGTTCACCGCGGCGACCAGCCGGTTGTACGCCTTGTCGCCGCCCGTGGGCTCGTCGAACGACTGCATCTGCACGAGGAGCTCGTTGACGACGCCGCCCGTGCCCTCGCTCATCATCGCGTTCGTCACGAGGCCCGGCGCACCGGCGGACGCCGCACCGACGAGGGTCCGCGACGACGACGCCCCGAGCATCCCGCCGCGGCGCAGCGCGATCGCGTCGATCTCCTCGATGAACCCGATCGCCCCGCCCTCGGTGCGTGCCGCGCGGCGCAGCGCCCGGAAGTACGCGCGGATCTTGCGCGCCGTCGCGCCGTAGTACATCGACTGGAACGACGTCGCCGACACGAACAGGAACGGGACGCCCGCCTCTGCGGCCATCGCCTTCGCGGTCATCGTCTTGCCGGTGCCGGGCGCGCCCTCGAAGAGCAGTCCGCGCCGCGGGGTGCCGCCCATCTGGTCGGCGAACTGCCGGTGCGTCTGGAACAGGTCGATCGAGCGGCGGACGTCCTCCTTCACCGGGTCGATCCCGATGACGTCGTCGAGCCGGACGTCGACCTGCTCGGGCCGGTAGGTGAGGTGCGGCGACCGCGCGGACCCGACCTGCGTGCCGACGAGCAGGAGCAGCATCGCCCCGAAGAACAGGACCGGGACCAGGATCAGCGGGTCGACCGCCGGGAGCGACGGCAGCGGGTCGCGGCCCAGCAGCGCGCTGACGATCACGTACGCCTCGGCCGCGAGCACGAAGGCGGCGAGCCGGTAGACGCGACGACGGCGCATGCGCTCGCGGTCGAGCGCGATGTCGTGCGCACCCTTGCGGATCGGGGAGACCAGCTCGTCCTCGTGCATGCGTCCGCCTTCCGTCGGCTCGGTCGCACCATCGTCAGCGCCCGTCGGAGGCCCGGCAACATCGGACATACCGGACCACCCGAACGGACCAACCGGACGAACCGTGCGGCGCGGCCTCTGTCAGGCGTCGGCGCGCAGGGTGCGCCGCAGCGCCTCGACCTCGAGGGGCGTGAGCCCGAGCCCGTCGGCGAGGTACCCGTCGAAGGACCCGAACCGGGCTTCGACCGTGTCGAGCGCGGCCCGCAGGTAGTCCTCGCGCACCTCGAGGAACGGGGAGACGAGAGCCGGGTTGCCGCCCGCGGCCTCGAGCTGCGCGAGCAGTGGCGCGAACGTCGCCCGGACCGCCGGGTTGACGGCGAGGAACTCGTCCGTCGCGCCGTCCTCGTCGACTCCTGCCGCGAGCAGCAGCACGGTCGCGGCCCATCCCGTGCGGTCCTTGCCGGCTGTGCAGTGGAAGAGCACCGGGGTGCCCTGCGCGTCGATCACCGTGCGCGCGAACGTCGCGTAACCCGCGAGCGCCGCGGGCGAGGACACCAGCCGGCGGTACGTGGCGCGCATCTGCTCGGGGACGTCCATGCCGTCGAGCGTCTCGAGGAGTACCGCCGGGCGGGTGAGCAGCGTGGCGGCCTGGGCGGCGGCGTTCCCGGGGAGATCGGCGAGCACGTCGAGCTCGACGAGCCGCGCGCCTGCGGGCAGCCGCTCGGGACGTGCCTCGCGTTCGGCGGCGGTGCGCAGGTCGACGACGGTGCGCACGCCGAGCGCGGTGAGCACGGGGTCGTCGGGCACGCCGTCCGACGTGAGCTCGGCCGAGCGGAACGCGACGCCGCGCGCGACGGTCCCGCCGTCCGCGGTCGGGCGGCCGCCGAGGTCACGGAGGTTGGTCACGGCGGTCGCGGGGAGCACGTGCGGGTCGACGACGTCCGTCATGCGGCGATCGTGGCACGGCGGCGGCGAGCCGGCGACGCTCGCGCGGTCCCGGGCCCGGTCCCGGTCGCGGTCGCGGCGAGGCCGTGACGCCCGCGCGATCCGGCGAAGAGACGCGAAATCCCGACCGGTCTTGTCCGCATATCGAGAAGGAGTCGCCCGACCCCTTGCCGTCGGCGCGACCGCTGGTAGAAACCGCGGCCAGGTCACGAGCACCAGCACGCAAGCCCCGGCTCGCTGGTCAGCAACCCCTCCACGACGGGGTGCTCCGGGAGATGACCAGGCCGCACCACCCGGTGCGGCAAGCGTGAACGTGAAGGAGCCGCACCGTGAGCCACCCGACCGGTCCGAGCGTCGTCGCCCTCGTGGGCAACCCGCGCCCGGCCTCCCGCACCCGCAGCACCGCCGAGCACGTCGCCGGCCGCCTGCTGCCGCACCTCGGCGCCGACCCTGCCGGCCCCACCACCGCCGGCGTCACGACCGTCGACCTCGCCGACGTCGCGGGCGAGCTGTTCGCCCCCGAGCGCCCGGCCGCCGACGCCGCGCTGCGGACCGTCGCCGCCGCGGGCGTGCTCGTCGTCGCGACGCCCGTCTACAAGGCGTCGTACACCGGGCTGCTCAAGGCGTTCCTCGACGGGTACGGCCCCGACGGTCTCGCCGGGGTCGTCGCGGTCCCGCTCGTCGTCACCGGCTCGCCCGCGCACGCGCTCGTCGGCGAGGTGCACCTGCGCCCGCTGCTCGTCGAGCTCGGCGCGAACGTCCCGACGCGCGCGCTCGTCGTCACCGAGGCCGACCTGCGGGACACCACGGCGCTCGACGCCGTGGTCGACCACTGGCTCGACCGGGCCGCCGAACCGCTGCGCCGCGCCGTCCGCGACGCGGCCGACCTCGCGGAGGCGCTGCGATGACCGCCGAGATCCTGCGCGCTCTCGACGCCGACCTCGTCCAGCAGGACGAGCAGCAGCTCACACCCGACGCGTACAAGGAGGTGTTCCGCCGCCACCCCGCGGGCGTCGCGGTCGTGACCCTCACCGACGGCGACCGGCTCGTCGGGTTCACCGCGACGTCCGTCATCTCGGTGTCGGCCGCGCCGCCGCTGCTCGCGTTCTCGCTCGCGTCGACGTCGTCGTCCTGGCCGGCCGTCTCGCGGGCCCGGACGCTCGCGATCAGCTTCCTGTCCGGCGCGCAGGACGACGTGTCCGCCCGCTTCGCGACCAGCGGCATCGACCGGTTCGCCGCAGGCGGCTGGACCGCGTTGCCGACCGGCGAGCCCGTGATCGAGGGCGCCGTGTCGTGGGTGCGCGGGCGCGTCGTGCAGCGCACACCCGTCGGTGGGTCCTACCTGGTGTCGGTCCGCGCGCTCGCGCACGGCACGACCGACGAGGTGGCCCCGCTCGTCTACCACGACCGCACGTACCACCGGATCGGGGACGCGACCGCGATCTGACGCGTCCCGGCGAGCTGCCCACCGCCACCGGCGAGCCCCGCGCACCCCTCGCGCGGGGCTCGTCCGCGTTCTCGCGGCGCTCGCGCCTTTGCCGCGCGGACCCCCGCTGACGGACGATGGGATCCCGACCCCGGAGGTCCTCGTGCGCACGTCCGTCCCCGCCAGCCGCCGCGCGGCCGGTGCGGCCGTCGCGCTCGCGCTCGCCGTCGGGGTGGCCGGGTGCGCCACGGACAGCCCTGTCGCGGCTCCCCCGCCCGTCGAGCTCGCCGCACCCGTCGCGGTCGCCAAGGCCGCCGCGCCCGCGCCACCCCCGCCCGTCGACCTCGCGACGCTGCCCGTGGTCGACGTCCTGCACGTCGTCCCGGGGCTGCCCGGAAGCGAGGGCCTGACGCCGCTCGAGAACGACGATCCGTCGCTCGGCCGGTGGCGGACCGTCGTCGTGTCCGAGCCGACCGCGGTCCACGCGAGCGTCGGCGGCCCCGCCGTCGGCGTCCTGCCGACGGACGTGCTCGGCGCCGCGAACGTGCTGCCCGTCGTCGACGAGGCCGCCGGCTGGGTGCGCGTGCTCCTCGCGACGCGCGGCGCGCTCCCCCGCGAGGACCGCGCGCAGGTCAACGGCCGCACGGGATGGGTCCGCACGACCGACCTGATGCCGTCGGGCACCGACTGGTCGGTCGTGGTCGACGTCGCGGCGCAGACGCTCACCGTCGACGACGGCACGTCGGTGCGCACGTTCCCCGTCGTCGCGACGGGTGCTCCCGCGACCCCGACCCCGCACGGGCCGGCGTTCCTGCTGGGGCTGCGCTGGTCGGAGCCGGGGACGACGACCCCGCGCGTCCTGCCGCTGTCGACGCAGAGCGAGACGATCGACCACTACGACAAGCCGACCGGCACGGCCGTCACCGCGATCCACACGACGACGCTCCGCGGCCGCGGCGCCGTGTCGAACGGGTGCGTGCGGGTCACCGACGACGTGCTCGACGTGCTGTGGCAGGCGCCCGCCGGGACGGTCGTCACCACCGTCGGCTGACCGGCCGGGGCCGGCGCCGACGCAGCGGGAGGTGGGCCCGTCGCCGGGCGCCCGGTGACCGTCACGCCGTCCCGCCGTCCCGCCGACCGCCGCGGACGCCCGCCCGTGCCCGCCGACGGATGAACTCACCGTCTCGCCGGGCGGACGCGCGTGGACGCCCCTACCCTCACCGCATGCGAGCCACGACCGTCCGACGACGCGCACTCGTGCGCGCCGCGACGCTCGGTGCCGCCGTCGCGCTCCCCGTCGTGGTGCTCGCGTTCCTCGTGCGCGGGCAGGTGACCGCGATCGTCCACGTCGACCAGTCCGCGATCGTCGCCGCGACGGACCTCACGCGCGCGAACCCGGCGCTGCGCAGCGTGCTCGTGGCCTGGCAGACCGCGTTCCAGGCGGTCGTCGTCAACACCGCGGGCGCGCTGCTGTGCGTGTGGGTGTGGCGACGGCACCGCCTCGGCACGCGCGCGCTGTGGGCGGCCGTCACGATCGCCGCCGGGTGGGGCCTCCAGCTCGCCGCGAAGGGCGTCGTGCAGCGCGCCCGGCCCGTCGTCGAGGACGCCGTCGAGCACGCGCCAGGCTCGAGCTTCCCGTCCGGGCACGCGACGAACACGGCCGTCGCCGCCGTCACGCTGACGCTCCTGGTGTGGCCGCTGCTCGGTCGCGTCGGACGCGTCGCCGTGCCCACCGTCGCGGGTCTCGCGGTCATCCTCACCGCCGCCGACCGCGTGCTGCTCGGCGTGCACTTCCCGTCGGACGTCGTCGCCGGGGTCCTGCTCGGGGTCGCGATCGCCGGTGCGTCCTACGTCGGCTACCGCGGCTGGGGCGCCGACACGCCCCCGCCCGCCGACGTCCCCGACGTCCCCGACGTCCCCCACGGCGGCGACGCCGTGCCCGAGACCGGTCGACGCGACAACGGCGTCCCGTCGACCACCCCCGCCCGCGGCGACCGGCGCCCGGCCGGTACGCCCGTCCCCCGTGAGGAGCCCTGACGTGCACGAGTTCCTGCACCGCTACGAGCTGGACACGTCGGCCCCGACGTCCCGCCAGTTCTGGCGCGACCTGTCCCGCCGCGCGCTCCTGCCCGGCGTCGGGCTGTGGCTGGTCATCGTCGGCGTCGGGCTGCTCATCGTCGGGCCGCTCGGCGGCCTGCCCGCCGAGGCCGGCGTCAACGAGTGGTTCGTGAGCCGCCGCACCGACGCGCTCAACACCCTGACGACGTTCCTGTCCGGGATCGGTCAGACGGAGTTCATCATCGGCGCGTGCGCGCTCGCCATCGCGCTGATCTGGTGGAAGACCAAGCAGTGGTGGTTCGCCGTCGTGCCCGGCCTCGCGGTGTCGCTGCAGGCGATCGTCTTCCTCACGTCCGCGCTCGTCGTGGGCCGCACCCGCCCCGACGTCGAGCACCTCGACGACTCCCCGCCCACGTCGTCGTACCCCAGCGGCCACACCGGGGCGGCGACGGCGTTCTACCTGACGCTCGCCGCGCTGTGCCAGCGCATCGGGAACCCCGTGCTGCGGTGGGTCGCGACGATCCTGTGCGTCCTGGTGCCGTTCGCGGTCGGCATCGGCCGCCTGTACCGCGGCATGCACTCGCTCACCGACGTGACCATGGGGTTCGTCAACGGTGTCGCCTGCGCGGTCCTCGCGTGGAACTACCTGCAGCGCGACGTGCGGTCGGGCCGGTCGGCGCGGCAGGCAGTCAGCGCCGGCCGGTCGCGCGGCTGACCCCTCGCACCTCACGTGCCTCGCGTCCCGCGAGCGCGGCGAGCGTGAGCAGCTGCTTGCGCATCATGACGAGGTCGCCCCACGCGAGCAGCGCGCGCCCGACGGAGACGAGCCTCCCCCGCCGCGGCGAGCCGATCCGCAGGACCGCGACGTAGCGCGAACGGCCCGGTGCGTCGGCGTGCACCGCGTAGGTGACCGTGACCGGCCCGAACACCGCGAGCGCGCGGCGGTCGACGATCCGCATGGTCAGGTGCTCGCCCGGCGCCACCGACGTGAGCTCGAAGATCTGCATCATCGTGGTGCCGGGCACGAGGTCCTCCGGGTCGACGGTGCGCGTCCGCGGGCTGCGCCTGCCACCGTTGTCGAGCAGGTCGTAGCTGTACGGCGCGAGCCGCAGCTGGCACAGCCACGCGAACGCGACGTCCGCCGGCGCGGCCACGTCGACCGCCCGCAGCAGACGCACCGGGTGGTCCGCCGCCTCGTCGTCGCACGCGTACCGGGCCTCGACCTCGTCGGGCCGGGCACCCCACACCGTCGCCGCGCTCATCGCGTCCCCCTGACCGGCCGGTCGTCGTCGCGCGGCCCGTGCCGCGGCACCCATCTCGACCTGATGCCGACGCTAGGGCGCGCGCGGGGGCGGCCGCACGCACGCCTCAGCGCATTCTCAGCGCGACGCCCACGACCTCAGCGGCGGTGCACCGGGCAACGACTCGCGTACCGCCGGACGGGTGCCCCCCGGGCCGTCCCCTCGCCCCCACGGGGGACGGCGCCCGTCGTGCGGCCGTCACTACGATGGCTCGATGCGCGGCCCGGCGCCCCACCCGACGGCCTCCCAGACGGACGTCGTCATCGAGGGCATCAAGGCGATGATCCTGTCCGGCGAGCTCGGACCCGGGTCACGGCTGCCCGTCGAGAAGGACCTCGCCGCCCGGCTCGGCGTCTCCCGCGGCCCGCTGCGCGAAGGGGTCCGCGCGCTCGTGCTGCTCGGCGTCCTCGGCACGCGGCGCGGCGACGGCACCTACGTGACGTCGCTCGACCCGGCCCGCCTCTTCGAGCCCGTCGGGTTCCTCGCCGATCTCCCCGGCCGCGACGACGCCGTGCACCTCGCGCGCGTCCGTCGCGTCCTCGAGGTCGAGGGCGTCGGTCGCGCGGCCGTCGAGATCGACGACGCCACGCTGCGGGAGCTGCGCACGCTCCTCGACTCCGTCGACGCGCTGCTCGGCGAGCCCGACCACGACCTCACCGCCGTGATCGACGCCGACCTGCGCTTCCACGCGGTCGTCCACCGGGCGTCCGGCAACCCCGTGCTCGCCGGGCTGCTCGACTCGCTCGCCGGCAGCACCGCGCGCGCCCGGCTGTGGCGTGCGATCCGGGAGGACGGTGCCGTGCGCGTCGCGCAGGCCGAGCACCGGGCGATCCTCGCAGCGCTCGAGGCGCACGACGCCGACCGCGCGCGCGTCCACATGGCCGCGCACCTCATGGGCGTCGAGGAGTACGCGGCGACGCTGCTCTGACGCGCGTGCCGACCGTCAGGCGTACGTGCCGCGGTCCACGTTCGTCACGGTCGTGAGCAGGAAGACGCTGTCCTCGAGCGCGACGACGGAGTGCCGCTCGTGCGTCAGCACCCACAGCTCACCCGCGCCCGGCTCGGCCTGCACGTCGTCGGACTCCACGCGCACCCGCCCGCGCAGGACCTGCAGCGTCGCGCCGGGGGGCGAGTTGTGCTCGCCCAGCCGCGAGCCCGCCGTGAGCGCGAGGACGGTCTGCCGCAGCTCGCCGTCGTGCGCGACGAGCTCCGCGCTGCGGCCGTGCGGGTCGGTGCGGGCACTCTCGAGGTGCTGGTCCGCCAGGGCAGTCAGGTCGATCACGCCGGTCTCCTCCGCGAGCAGTCGGCTCGATCGTAGGAAGGCCGAGGCGCCGGCGCCCGCTGACCGGCTCGATCGTAGGAAGGGCGATGCAGCGGCGCCCGTCGACCGGCCCGCTCTCCGCCTCGCTCGCCGCGCCGGTCAGGGCGCGGTCATCGCCCCCGACGCGACGAACCAGATCATCGCCGCGGTGCCGAGCAGCCCGCCGACCACGCCGAACACCCCGCGCCCGCTCCCGTGACCGCCCGACCGCGCGCGGACCAGCGCCCACGCGCCGACGCCGATCGCGAACGGCCCGAGCACCCAGATCCCGAGCGCGAGCAGCCCGAGGTAGCCCGCGAGGATCGACTGCCAGGACCTGCCGACGGGCACGACCCAGTGCATCGCGTTGCGGGGGCCGTTCTCGTCGGTCGCCGTCGGTGGGGCGTAGCCGTACGCGGCTCCGGCGTAGCCCGTGGCACCGAAGGTCGCGTGCTGCGCAGGCGCGCCGCCCCACGTCGGGCCGGGTGCGGCGTACCCGGGCGCACCGGCGGCCGCGGTCGCGTAGCCGGGCGCCGCGCCGCCCCAGGTCGGCACCTGCGCCGCTGCCGGTACCGCGGCGACCGGTGCAGGCGGCGGCTGCGGCGTCGTGTGCTCGGTCCAGCCCGCGCCGTCGAACCAGCGCAGGACGCCGGGCGTCACACCGTCGGCGTACCACCCGGGCGCGTGCTCGCTCACGCACGTGTAGTCGGCGCGCGAGGTCGCCGACCTGAGCCGACGCCGGCCCGACCCGCACCTGCGCCGGCTGGCCCGACGTCAGGGCGACGACGTGCGCCGCGCGCCGCGCGCCCTCGCGCCGGGCGGCGGTCGCCGTCGCCGGTGTCGCCGAGGCGTCAGTCCTGGCCCGCGCCCGGCACCTTGTCGACGACGTCCTCGTACCCCGCCGCACCGGGCAGCTCGCTCGGCGCGTAGATCAGGCGGACGACACCCGTGGGCAGCGCCTCCGACGCGAGCAGCCGCAGCGGGTAGATCGGCTCGCCCTCGTCGAACAGCCGCTCGCCCCTGCGCGCCGCGACGGGGTGGACGAGCAGGCGCAGCTCGTCGAGCAGCCCCGCGGCGAGCAGCTGCCGGACGACGGACAGCGACCCGGGCACGAGGATCTTGCCGACGGCCGCGTCGGCCCTGAGCGCGGTGACCGCGGCGACGAGGTCCCCGTCGACCCGCTCGACGTTGCGCCAGCCGAGGTCCTGGTCTCCGCGCGTCGCGACGACCTTGCGGGTGTCGCCGAGAGTCGCGGCGAACGGCGCGTCCTCGCCGCCGGCCGCCTCACGGTCCGGCCACGCGCCCGCGAAGCTGTCGTACGTGACGCGCCCGAGCAGCAGGACGTCGACGTCCTCGTAGTCCTCGCCGACCGCCTGGCCCATCCGCTCGTCGAAGTACGGGAAGTGCCACGCGGGGTCGATCTCCGCGACTCCGTCGAGGGAGATGAACAAGGTCGAGACGAGCGTCGCCATGGCGTCCTCCGGGGTCGGGGCCGCGCCCCGACGCGCGACCACGGACGATCAGACCACGGACGGCGGGGCAGGGACGACCCCTCGACGGTTGCGACCCGGGCGGGGGCCCGGCGGCGGCGGCCCGGGCACGGCCGTCGTCGGCAGCGTGTGCTCGGTCCACTCGCGCCCGTCGAACCACCGGTGGTGCCCTCGCCGACGCGTGTCGGGATACCAGCCCGCGGGGATCCTCCTTCTGGCCATGAGTTCCCCGTCGGCGGGAACGCCCCGTGACTTGAGGGTTTCCGCCCACGCGGACCGGCGTGCGTCCGCCGCGACCGCCGCTGCCGCGGGCGGCGTCGGCGATGATGACGGCACCGACACGGAGGGGGGACGATGACGACCCGACCGACCCTGT
This sequence comes from Cellulomonas sp. H30R-01, assembly GCF_010119915.1. Taxonomy (NCBI): domain Bacteria; kingdom Bacillati; phylum Actinomycetota; class Actinomycetes; order Micrococcales; family Cellulomonadaceae; genus Cellulomonas; species Cellulomonas sp. H30R-01. The sequence goes on from NZ_CP048210.1 coordinate 3,270,995, forward strand.
ACCTCACCGTCGGCCTGCCGGGCACCGGGAAGACGACCGAGGCGCGGCGCATCGAGGCCGAGCGGGACGCGCTGCGCCTCACGAAGGACGAGTGGGTCAAGGCCCTGTACGGCAGCGCCAACCCGCCCGACGCGACCGCCGTCGTCGAGGGACGGCTGATCGAGGTCGGCCTGCGCGCCCTCGAGCTCGGCGCGGACGTCGTCGTCGACTTCGGCCTGTGGTCCCGTGACGAGCGGTCCGCGCTGCGCCAGGCGGCCGCCGACCGGGGCGCCCTCGTCGAGCTGCGCTACCTGGCTCTCCCGCCCGACGAGCAGCGTCGACGGCTGGACCGCCGGCACGCCGAGGAGCCGGACACGACGTGGCACATGTCCGACGAGGAGCTGGCCGCGTGGGCGGCCGTCATCGACGTCCCGTCGCCGGGAGAGCTCGCCGGCACCGAACCCGTCGGCGCCCCACCGCCGGGCTTCGCGACGTGGGACGCGTGGCGTCGGCACCGCTGGCCGCCGTCGGTCGGCTGACGCCTCGGGCGCCGAGCACTCGCGAGAACGACACCGCCCTCGACCCGACCTCGCCGGGTCGTTCACCGCGCCCTCCACATCACGGCTCCAGACGGAGCCATGGACGTGTCCTTCTTGAGCGGAAGCCTCGCCGGAGGGCGCGTCGGGCGCGACGTCGGTGCGATCACCGTCGGTGCGTCGGTGCGTCGCACTGCCGACGCGCGCTGCGCGCGCTGCACCCCCGCGCACCGGTACGAGGGTGCGCGGGGGTGCGGGTCGTGGACGTCAGGCCGTCGTCGTGAACGACGCCGTCAGCGGGACGGTGCTGTCGCCCCCGATGCCCAGGTCGAACGTCGACGCGTCGACGACCCAGTCGCGTGCGGCGGCGCTCCAGTAGCGCAGCTCGTCGGGCCCGACCTCGAACGTCACCGTCCGCGACTCCCCCGCGGCGAGGTGCACGCGGCGGAAGCCCTTGAGCTCACGCACGGGTCGCGCGGCGCGGCCGTGGCGCTGGTGCAGGTAGAGCTGCACGACCTCGTCGCCGTCGTGCGCGCCCGTGTTGGTCACGGTGACCGAGGCGGTGAGGCGCCCGTCGCCCGAGATCGTCGCCGCGTCGAGGTTCAGGTCGGAGTACGTGAACTCGCCGTAGCCGAGCCCGAACCCGAACGGGAACAGCGGCGTGCTCTCCTCGTCCCAGTAGCGACGGCCCTGGTTCTGCGGCTCGAACGACGTGGTGTGCGAGTAGATCATCGGCACCTGCCCGACGGTCCGCGGCCACGAGAACGGCAGCTTGCCGCCGGGGGCGACGTCGCCGAGCAGCAGGTCCGCGACGGCCGCGCCGCCCTGCGTGCCGGGGTACCAGACGTCGAGGATCGCGGGCACGTGCTGCGCGGCCCACCGCAGGTCGAGCGGGCGGCCGTTCATGACGAGCAGCACGACGGGCGTGCCCGTCGCGACGACGGCCTGGAGCAGCTCGAGCTGGCGTCCGGGGAGCTCGAGCGACGACCGCGACGCGGCCTCGCCGATCATCCCCTGCCACTCGCCGACCACGACGACGGCGACGTCGCTGCTGCGCGCCACCTTTACCGCGCGGGCCAGCTCGGCGTCGTCGTCGAAGTTCTCCGGGTCGGGCGTCGCGTTGCCGGGGAACATCTCGAACATCGACGGGAACGTGCGCTGCGCGGGGCGCACACCGGGCGCGTAGCGGACGTCGGCCGTGCCGCCGAGGCGGGCGCGCAGGCCGTCGAGGATCGTGACGGTCTCGTCGAGGTCGTAGTCGAAGACCCACGGGCCGAGCGTGTCGCGCTTCGAGTCGGCGAGCGGGCCGATGACAGCGACGGACGTGAGCGTCTCCGCACGGAGCGGCAGCAGGTGGCCCTCGTTGCGCAGCAGGACGGCCGAGCGCTGCGCGGCCTCGCGGGCGACCTGGCGGTGCGCGGGGTCGGCGAGCACCTCGCGGGCGCGGTCCTCGTCGACGAACGGGTCGTCGAACAGCCCGAGCCGCAGCTTGACCTCGAGGATCCGACGGACGCACGCGTCGACGGCCTCGATGCTCACGCGACCGTCCGCGACGGCCTGCGGGAGGTGCGCGTACGCCGGGTCGGAGATGGCCATCTCGAGGTCCAGGCCGGCCTCGACGGCGCGCGCCGCGGCGTCGGGGAGGTCGGCGGCGAAGCCGTGCGTCGTGAGGTTGCGCACCGCGTTCGCGTCGCTCACGAGGAAGCCGTCGAAGCCCCACTCGTCGCGCAGCACGTCCTTGAGCAACCACTCGTTCGCCGTCGCGGGGACGCCGTTGAGCGGCATGTACGCCGTCATGATGTTGCCCGCGCCCGCGTCGACCGCGGCCTTGAACGGCGGCAGGTAGACGTTGCGGAGCTGCTGGTCGGACAGGTCGACCTCGTCGTAGTCGCGTCCGCCGATCGCGGCGCCGTACCCGGCGAAGTGCTTCGGACCGGCGACGACGCGGTCGGGCGTGCCGAGGCGGTCGCCCTGGAATCCGCGCACCTGCGCCGCCGCGACGGCCGAGCCGAGGTACGGGTCCTCGCCCGCACCCTCGACGATGCGACCCCAGCGCGGGTCGCGCGCGATGTCGACCATCGGCGCGAACGTCCAGTGGATGCCGACCGCACGCGCCTCACGGGCCGCGACCGCCTGACCCCGCTCGATCGTGTCGGGGTCCCACGACGCGGCGAGCGCGATCGGGACGGGCAGGATCGTGCGCAGCCCGTGGATGACGTCGTAGCCGAACAGCGCCGGGATGCCGTGGCGCGAGCCCGCGACGGCCTGCCGCTGCAGGCGGTTGGTGCGGGCGGCGTCGTTGACGAACAGCAGCGAGCCGGCCCCGCCGCGGGCGAGCGCGTCGTCGACCTCGCCGGGCTTCTGCGGCAGGTCGCTGACGCTGGCCTCGCCCTCGGGCAGGTCGAACGCGAAGTACTGCGTGAGCTGGCCGGCCTTCTCCTCGATCGTCATGTCGGCGAGGAGCTCCTCGACGCGGGCGCGGATCGCGCCCTTGTCGGTGGCGCGGGTGGTGTCGGTGACGGTCATGTCGGTCCTTCCTGGGGTGTGCGGGTTCCGGGCGGTGGCGGCGGTGGCCGCGACGCTCAGCGGACCTTCTTGATCGGGACGATGACGAGCGCGCCGATGACGCTCGCGATGCCGGCGACCCACAGCAGCAGGTCGTAGTTCTGGTTGACGGCGCTGTTGACCGCGAGGAGCACACCGCCGAGCGCGGGCGCGAGCGTCTGCGGGATCGCGTTGGCCATGTTGAAGACGCCGAGGTCCTTGCCGGAGTCGTCGGGGTTGGGCAGCACGTCGACGACCAGCGCGAGGTCGACGCCGACGTAGATCCCGTACGCGAGTCCGAGCACGGCCTCGACGGCGTAGAACTGCCCGACGGTGCTCGCCTGCGTGAGCATCAGGGTGCCGATCGCGAAGATCAGCGTGGACCCGGCGACGAAGACCTTGCGGCGTCCCGTCCGGTCGGAGATCCAGCCGGCGACGGGCGAGACCGCGACGAGCACGAGCGTGTAGATCAGCACACCGGTGGAGACGGCCGCGACGGCGTCGCCCGCGTCGAGCCCGATCCGGTCCTGCATGTAGAACAGCCGGAACGTCGTGAACATGAACGTCGCCAGGATGATGAGGAACCGGGACCACCACGCGAGCGCGAAGTCGGGGTGCCGGCGGGGGCTCACCCAGAACGTCGTGACCCACTCGCGCAGCGACATGCTGCCCGGCTTGGTCGACAGCACCTGGTCGGGCAGGACCCACGCGTAGACGGCCATCGCGACGACCGCGAGCACCGCGGGCCCGACGAACATGATCAGCAGCCGGTCCTGGAAGAACTGCGCGACGAGCGTCCCGCCGTAGATGCCGATGTTCTGCGCCACGCCGAGCGCGGCGGCGATCTTGCCGCGCTGCACCTTCGGCACCTGGTCGGCGAGGGTCGCGACGAACGGGGCGAGCGTGGCGTTCGCGCCGATCTGCGCGAGGAACCAGCCGAGCGTGACCATCGCGACGTTCGTGCCGAGCGCCATGATCACGAAGGCCAGCGTCATGACGACGGTGCCGCCGACGAGCCAGGGCCGCCGCCGACCCCAGCGGGACGTCGTGCGGTCGGAGAACCGGCCGAAGAGCACGTTCGCGATGAACGCCGCCGCGGCGCCGAACCCGGCGACGAGGGCGACGGCGGAGGTCCGCTGCGCCTCCGGGACGATCGAGTCGACCTTGACCGCGATGCCGACGATGGCGGGGCCGAGCAGGGCGACGAAGAAGACGAGCTGCGCGACGAACAGCGCGATCGTGAAGCGCGGACCGACCTTGCGGGTCGGCTCGCTGAACCAGTGACGCTCGCGGGGCTCGAGCACGTCGTAGGCGACCGCGGCCGCCGTCGTCGGCGGCATGGTGCCGTAGGGGTTCGTGGCCATGGGGGACTCCGGAGGTGGAGGGGGACTGTGGGTGGCGGGCCGGTGGTCGACCCACTTTTACGTATCAGTGCCGCTGATACGTTAAAGTTGCCCGCATGGCCCCGTCAAGACGCGCGTCGGCACCGGACGGCACTGCACGTCGGAGGGTCACCGCGACGGATGTCGCCCGGGAAGCCGGGGTCTCGCAGGCCACCGTGAGCTACGTCCTGAACAACACCCCAGGTCAGACGATCCCCGCCCACACCCGCGAGCGCGTGCAGGAAGCCGTCGCGCGCCTCGGCTACGCGCCGCACGGCGCTGCACGCGCGCTCCGGACCGGCCGCTCGGACGTCGTGCTCTTCCTGCTCCCCGACTGGCCGATCGGCCCCGCCGTCGTCGGCCTGGTCGAGGGCCTCACGGACCGGCTCCAGGCGCAGGGCCTGTCGTTGTTCGTGCGTCGCACCACCGGCGGGTCCGCCCTCTCCGGGCTGTGGCGGACCGTCGCACCCGCCGCCGTCGTCAGCCTCGACGGGCTCGACGACGCCGAGCAGCGCGCCATGGAGGACGCCGGCATCCCCGTCGTCAGCGCGCTCGTCCGGCCGCGTCGCTCCGCCCAGGGCGTGCTCACGCTGTCGCACACCCTCATGGGCGCCACGCAGCTCCAGCACCTCGCCGCGACCGGCCACCGGCACATCGGCTACGGCCTCCCCGACGACCCCCGCGTCACCGTCTTCCGCGACCTGCGCCTCGACGGCGTCCGCACCGCCGCCTTCGAGCTCGGCCTGTCCGAGCCGTCCGCGCGCGTCGTGCCGATGGACGTCGCTGGTGCGGCGGAGGTCGTCGCCGCGTGGCGGGCCGAGTCACCCGCGGTGACCGCCGTGTGCGCCTACAACGACGACCAGGCGTTCGCCCTGCTCGCGGGCATGCGGTCCCTGGGCCTGAGCGCCCCGTCGGACCTCGCGATCATCGGCGTCGACGACACCCCGCTGGCGCCGTTCGCGCACCCGCCCCTGACGACCGTCCGCCAGAACGGCGACGCGGTCATGGACTACCTCACCGCCGCCGTCCTCCAACGCCTCGCCGGCGGCACGCCACCGCGTCCCCCGCGCTCCGAGGCCATCGCGCTCGTCGTCCGCGAGTCGGCCTGAGCGGCAGGTGGGGCCGAACAGCTCCGCAGCGATTGACTCACGCGCCGCAGCGTGCGTGCGGTGGTGCGGGTTTACCCGAGCACGTCGCCGCGCAGGGAGCGTGCCTGCCAGAAGGAGCAGCTGGCTACAGGCCAGGAAACGCCTCTCGAATCGCCCGGATCAGGACCTCTGCCCCGTCTCGGTCAACCTGAATCGTCTGGCTGACCTTTGCCTCGGACACGCGTTCGTCAGACCCGTACGTGCTCACGTGAAGCAGAGTGCCGGTCGCATCGTTGATCACTTGGTACGTCGCATCACAACTCGTCCGGTGACGCGAGACATCCGACGACCCTCTGACCAGAGAACGAATGATTGCCACAGTCCCAATACTGTCATCTCCCGAGAGTTAATCGCAAGACAGATCTCGTTTCGAAGCGTTGCTGACCCACGACGCGGAAGGACAAAGGGCGACTCACGCTTGCTGACGACCAGGCGTCACTTGCGTCTCACGCGTCCCGCGGGAGTCCTCGCGCGCGACCAGCGACGGTCCGGTCAGGAATGCCGGGATAAATCCCCCACAGCAGCCGCGACGATCACGTCGGCCGCGACGGCAGTTGAGGCCGGATCCGCGCAGGCGTCGAGCACGCCACTTGCTTCGGAGCGGGCGCGGGGCCCTGGGTCCACTACGTCTACGCCGCCGTGGGGGCTCGCCGAGAAGTGGACCCACCTGCTCGAGCCGCGGCTTGCGAGGCGGCTTCGCTCCGCGCCATTGCCATCCGCTCGTTCACTGCGCGCGCGGCGAGAGTCAGTCTTTCCATGGCCGCGTTCAGAGGATCACTCGGTCCGTTCCTGAAGACGATCGCCGCCATGACATTCGTGACGGTCGCAGCCGCATCACGGACATCTCGATCCGACGACGGGTGGACGATGAGGGTCTGCGCAGCGAACATGGCCGCGCGCATTGCGTCACGGCCATCGACGGAGCCGGCAGCGGCCATGAACCCCGCGTAAGCGTCATTGAACGTGCGTCGATCTTCGTCGATCGCGGCGACAAGATGGCGACGCCGGTCAATGTCGTCGGCGGAGCGCCGCGCTGAACGCGCGGACACAACTGCGAGTGTCGCAGCGACGATGCTGGTCGCGGCAGCTACGAGTGCGGTAGAGAGTTCGGCTGTCACGGTTGGATGCTAGTGATTGCCGCAGCTCCAGGATGGCGGCGCCACGGTGGATGGGGACCCGACGGCAATTCTCGGGCACACGGACGAGAGCACGCGCCGCGGCACTACGTCCCGCGACTGCACGTCGGCCCGGACGCAGTGTCGTCATCGCAGGGCGGACTCGCGACCCTAGGTGGAGCGAAGGAAGACCAGCAGGAACGACGAAGGGTCCCACTCGCATCATCATGCGGGTGGGACCCTTCGGGTGGCGGTAGCGGTGGGATTTGAACCCACGGTGGACTTTCACCCACACACGCTTTCGAGGCGTGCTCCTTAGGCCGCTCGGACACGCTACCTCGCGGAGAAGAGTACCCGGTCGGAGCCGCTGCACCGAATCGGCTCCTCAGTGGCCCGCGGCTTACCGTGGGGACGTGAGCGATGCCGTCCTCGATCCCGCAGGCACCCTGGCCGACGTGGTCGACGTGCTGCGCGGCCGACGCCTCGCGGTGCTCACCGGGGCAGGCGTCTCGACGGACTCGGGGATCCCTGACTACCGCGGCCCGGACTCGCCGCCGCGCACACCGATGACGTTCCAGCAGTTCACGGGCGACGAGCGGTTTCGCCGGCACTACTGGGCCCGCAACCACGTCGGCTGGCGGCACGTGGGCCGCACGCAGCCGAACGCGGGGCACCGAGCGCTCGCGGAGATGGAGCAAGCAGGGACCGTGCTCGGCGTCATCACGCAGAACGTCGATCTGCTGCACGAGGCAGCGGGGTCGCGGAACGTCATCGACCTGCACGGGCGCTACGACCGCGTGGTCTGCCTCAGCTGCCACCACGTGATCGCGCGCACCGAGCTGGCCCAGCGGCTGGAGGAGCTCAACCCGCACTTCGCCGACGAGGTCGCCGACGTGGAGATCGCGCCCGACGCCGACGCGGTCGTGGAGCGGACCAGCCACTTCGTCGTCGCGGACTGCGCGGTGTGCGGCGGGATGCTCAAGCCGGACATCGTCTACTTCGGCGAGACGGTGCCGCGGGAGCGGGTCGAGCGGGCGTACGCGATGGTCGACGACGGCGACGCACTGCTGGTCGCCGGGTCGTCGCTCCAGGTGCAGTCGGGGCTGCGGTTCGTGCGGCACGCGGCGCAGACGGGCAAGCCCGTGGTGATCGTGAACCGCGGCACGACCCGCGGGGACCGCCACGCGACCGTGACGCTCCACGCGGGGACGTCGGAGACGCTGACGACGCTCGCCGCGACGCTCTGACGTCAGCGGGCGCCGAGGGCCGTCGCGGCTCGCCGTCGACCCGGGCCTGGTGACCGGGCGTGCGACGGAAGCGGTACCGAGGCACGGCTCGACGCTGCGAGACGGGGGCACGGACGAGAGCCCGCCAGCGAGCGGCGACGCGACGGTCGAGAGCCGGGGCCGTGCCGGTCGGTCAGAGGTGCGGGACGCCGTCGCGGTGGGTCTCGAAGAAGCGCTGCAGAAGGAGGCCGCACTCGTCGGCGCGCACGCCCCCGACGACCTCGACGCGGTGGTTGAGCCGGCGGTCGCGGACGACGTCCCACTGCGACCCGCAGGCGCCCGCCTTGGGGTCCCACGCCCCGAGCACCAGCCGCGCGACCCGCGCCAGCACCAGAGCCCCCGCGCACATGAGGCACGGCTCCAGGGTGACGACGAGCGTGCAGTCGTCGAGGCGCCAGCGGCCGAGCCGGTCCGAGGCGGCGCGGAGCGCGACGACCTCGGCGTGCCCGGTCGGGTCGTCGGTCGCCTCGCGGACGTTGCGGCCACGGGAGACGACGTCGCCGTCCGGGCCGATCACCACCGCGCCGACGGGCACGTCACCGGTCGCGACCGCCCGGCGGGCCTCGTCGAGCGCGAGGCCCATCGCCCACGCGTCGGCGGGCTGCACCGCCCGCCGGGGACCGTCTGTCATGCCCGCCATGATGACGCAGCACACGCTCCTCGCGGGGACCTTCGCCACGTCCACCTGGTGGGACTGCCGGTAGGTTGTGCGCATGCGCCTGCACGTCGCGGACCACCCGCTCGTCGCCCACAAGCTCACGGTCCTGCGGGACAAGGGCACGCCGTCGCCGACCTTCCGGCAGCTCGTGGACGAGCTCGTCACGCTCCTCGCGTACGAGGCGACGCGGGACGTGCACGTCGACACCGTCGAGATCGAGACGCCGGTGACGACGACGACCGGCGTCAAGCTGGCCGACCCGCGGCCGCTGGTCGTGCCGATCCTGCGCGCGGGCCTCGGGATGCTCGACGGCATGACGCGGCTGCTACCGACCGCGGAGGTCGGGTTCCTCGGGATGCAGCGCGACGAGGAGACGCTCGAGGCCGTCACGTACGCGAACCGGCTGCCCGACGACGTGTCCGGCCGGCAGTGCTTCCTGCTCGACCCGATGCTCGCGACCGGCGGCACGCTCGTCGCGGCGATCGACTACCTGCTGGCCCGCGGGGCGCGCGACGTCACCGCCGTGTGCCTGCTCGCGGCTCCCGAGGGGCTCAAGGTCGTCGAGGAGTTCGTGGGCGACCGCGCCGACGTGAAGGTCGTCGTGGCGGCGGTCGACGAGCGGCTCAACGAGAAGGCGTACATCGTCCCGGGCCTCGGCGACGCGGGCGACCGGCTCTACGGGATCGTCTGACGCCGGCCCGCACCGCGACACGGCCGCACGGCGCACGGCGCACGGGCGACCGTGGGCGGCGTGGAGGACGGGCTCGACCGGGTCGGTCGACCCACGGGCGTGTCCGCTCACGGCGCACGCACCCGCGAGACGTGGCCCGGTCCGAGGCCCCGAGCCCGACGACGATCGCCGACGGGCCGACGGGCCGGCGGGCTGGCGGGAGACCACCACCCGCGCGCTCCCCTGTCGCTTCCGCATCCTGAGACGGTGGCGCCGACCCCTTGGGCGCGCCCGGCACCGGTGCCAGCATCGCGCCTCGTCGACGGCTCGGGGGACGCGGTCGACGCACGCGCTGCCGGACCACCCGCCGGTCTGGGGGACCCGGGAGGTCCGGCAGCGCGACACCGCCGGCCGCAGCGCCGACGGGACGCGCTCCGGTGAGGTGCCCGAGCCGTGCGGCCGAGGACGGCGCGACACGCAGGGGCCGACACCCTGGGGACCGAACGGCTCAGGTCGCCGCGGGGACGACCCCGCCTTACCGTCGAGGGCATGCGCATCGCGATCGCCGGCGGGCACGGGAAGGTCGCGCGCCTGCTGTCGCGCGCGCTGTCGGCGCGGGGTGACGTCCCGGTCGCGCTGGTCCGGCAGCTCGGGCACGTGCAGGACGTGACGGAGGACGGCGCCGAGGCGGTCGTCCTCGACCTCGAGCGCTCGAACGCTCGGGACGTCGCCGAGGCGATCGCGGGTGCGGACGCCGTCGTGTTCGCGGCGGGTGCGGGTCCGGGCAGCGGCGCCGAGCGCAAGGACACGGTTGACCGCGGCGCGGCCGCGCTGCTCGCCGACGGCGCCGAGCTGGCCGGTGTGCGGCGGTACGTGCTCGTGTCGTCGATGGGGGCGACCTCCGAGCCGCCGGACGGCACGGACGAGGTGTTCGCGGCCTACCTGCGCGCGAAGGGGGCGAGCGAGGAGGACCTGCGGTCGCGCGACCTCGACTGGACGATCGTGCGTCCCGGCGGGCTGACGGACGACGACGCGCAGGGCCGCGTGCAGCTCGACGCGCACGTGCCGCGCGGCTCGATCCCCCGCGCCGACGTCGCGGACGTCCTCGCGGCCGTCCTGCACGCGCCGGCGACGGCCGGGCTGGTCCTGGAGCTCACCGAGGGCGTCGTGCCGGTCGAGGCGGCCGTGGCCGCGGTGGTCGAGCCGGCGGACTGAGCGCCGAGCCGCGCAGGCGGCGCGTCAGCGGGGGATGCTCGCCGAGGTCACGACGGGCTCGGTGCGGAGCGTCACGACGCCGATGAGGTACTGGTCGCCGTTGGTGGTGGCGGACAGCGACGACACGTCGCCGGAGAGCGTCGCGGGCACGAACGCCTTGGCGTCGACGCCGAGCGAGTTGGGCCACCGCCACCCGTGCGCGGTCGAGTCGAACGCGTTGTTCACGCCGGAACCGGGCGCGGTGCCGTCCCAGCGCACCGGGATCAGGGGGCGGTTCCCGTCGAGCAGCAGCCGGTCGCCGACGGCGGTCCGGTCGCCCTCCCACGCGACGACCCCGATGCGGGCGCTGGTCCCGGCGCGGGCGGCGAACTCGAAGACGGGCGGGGCCGCGGTCGTGCCGATCCACGCGGCTCCGTCGTAGACGGTGACGTTGGAGTCGGTCGACGGGTCGGCGTACACGACGACGAGCGACCAGCCGGCGTAGTAGGACCGCTGGGGGTCCTTGCTGGTGGCGCGGACGGCGACGTCGGCGACGGACCACGTGCCGCCGCCCTGGGCGGCGACGAGGTCGGTCACGTCGACGAACGACTGGTAGTAGGCGCGTCCGGCGTTGTCGGTGAGGCGGTCGACGTCGCCGTCGGCGGCGCGCAGCGTCTGGTACGCCGAGCTCGGCCCGCGGAACCGGACGACCGCCGGGTCGCCGCTCCACGTGTCGCCGGGCCCGATGTTGGCGGACCAGTACAGGCCGGCGAAGGCGATCTGCCGGCCGGCGGGCACGTCGAGCTGCGTGAACGACGACGTGCGGACGGCAGGGCGGGTGCCGTTCGCGCCGGGCAGGTCCGGCCCCTCGTCGAGCTCGACCATGTCGAAGCTGTTGTTGTCGCGGTCGCCGTTCTGCAGCGCGGGCACGCAGGTCGTGAGCGTGGTGCGGCACGTGAGCAGCGGTGCGCCGACCTCGGTCACGGCCCAGCCGCCCTCGAACCGGGCGCGCGGGCTCAGGCCCGCGGAGGAGGTGCTGACGTCGGTCGAGGCGCTGACGGGCGCAGCGCCGGGGGCCTGCGCGGCGACGACGAACGCCCCACGGGCGCTCCCCGACCAGCGGGCGTTGACGAGCACCTCGGCGGTTCCGCCGGCGGGCACGGGGCCCACGTCGCAGCGGTAGCGGCGGGCGTCGACGGCGACGCAGTTCTCGGTCGTCGTGCCGCCGCCCTCGGTGTCGACGGTGAACGCCGCCGGGAGGGTCAGCGTCGCGACGACGTCGTCGGCGTCCGCGGCGAGGTCGCCGCCGGCGGCGTTCACGGCGAACGAGACGGTGCCGGACCGTGACGAGTCGGTGAGCGTGACGACGGGCTGCGTGACGGTGAGCACGGGCGCGGTCGCGTTGACGGCGACACGGTGCTCCTGCGCGGCGTCCGCGCCGGGTGCGTCGACGCGCACGAGCAGGTCACCCAGACCGCCCACGGCGCCGGGCAGCGCGTCGAGGTGCGCGGTGAGCGGCACGTTGCCGCCACCGGGCAGGGCGTCGTGGGTGCAGGAGATCTCGACCGCGTCGGTCGGGCCGCACGTCCAGCCGTCGACGGGCGTCACGGGCCACGCGGTCCCGGCGGGCCGGGTGAGGCGCGCGACGAGCCCGGGCGCCTGCACGTCGCCGAGGTTGGAGACGGCGAGCGCGACGCTCGACGCCCGGCCGCGCGCGAGGGTCGTGCGGACGTCGCCGGTGAGGCCGAGGCGCGCGGGCCGCTGGACGGTGAACGGCACCTCGAGGTGCTCGGGGGCGCGCACGCCGGTGGGCCGCAGGTCGATCCCGATGCTGCGCGCACCGACCGCGCCGGGCTCGTCGGCCGTGAGCAGCAGCGACAGCGGCGCGGCGGCACGCGCCCCGATCCGCGGGACCTCGCACGTCACCCCCGCGGCGGAGTCGGCGCACGTCCAGGCGCTGCCCGCGACGGGCGACCAGGACACGCCGCGCGGGAGCTGCAGCGTCGCGGTCGCGGGCGTGGGGCCGACGGGCGAGCCGCCGACGTTCGCGAGGTCGAGGTCGAGCTGCGTCGAGCGCCCCGACAGCAGCGCGACCGACGCGGGCGCGCTGCGGAGCGCGAGCCGTGCGGGCGAGGCCTGGATGTGCAGCGGGAACGGCGCGGGACGGTACTGGATGCCGCCACCGGCGACGCGCAGCCCGACGGCGGCGTCGACGCCGTCGTAGGCCTCGTCGATCGACACGCTCAGGGCGAGGCGGGCCACGGACCGGGGTGGGAGCGTCGCGAGCGTGCAGCGCACGACCCCGTTGCCGGTGTCGGGCGTGCACACCCAGCCACCGGCGGCGGTGACCGCGAACCGGCCGGGCGTCAGGCCCTCGAGCGCCGCGCCGGCGATCCCGTCGACGGACACCCCCACGGGCAGGGTCACCTCGGCGACGAGGTTCGTCGCGACGGTCCCGCCCGTGTTCTGCACGCCGAACGCGAGCTCCTGCCCCGCGAGGCCCGCGGCCAGCACGAGCCCGCCGTCGGGCAGCACGACGTCGACGTCGGCGGGTGCGGGCGGCGGCGTGGTCTCGTCGTCGGGCGTCTCGTCGTCGGTGGTGCCCGGCTGGGTCCGGGTGCGCGTCGTGTCGTCCTGCGGCTCGTCCGCGAGCAGCGCGCCCGACCCGTCGAGGTCGGGCACGTCGGTCGGCGAGGGGGTCGGGGTGGGCGTCGGAGCGGGTGCGCTCGACGTGCTCGGGGTCGGGGTCGCGCTCGCGTCCGGGACGGACACCGACGGCGCAGGCAGGGCCTCCGGCTCGTCCGTGCCGCGCGTCAGCCCGTAGATGCCGACGGCCGCGATCGCGGCGACCGCCACGGTGCCGGCTGCGACGGCCACCGCACCCAGCGGGATCGAGGAGATGAGCGCGGCGACGCCACCCGCGGCAGCCGTGCCCGCGGTGGCGCTGACGGCCGCCGTCGTCCCCGTCGCCGCAGCCGTCGCGGCACCTGCCCCACCGGCCCCGGCAGCACCGCCGGCACCGCCGGCGGCCCCCGCACCGCTGCCGAGCGCGGCCGCGCCCGCGGCGATCCCGCCACCGACGGGCAGCACGTGGGCCAGCGCACCGAGGCCGACGATCCCGAGCACGAGCGGCGCGACGACCGCGCGCATGCCGTGGTTGACGTCGCCGAGCTCGAGGACCAGCGCGCGGCAGTCGCCGCACCCGTCGAGGTGCTTCTCGACCTGCCCGTTCTCGCGTGTCCCGAGTCCGCCGCGCACGTAGGCGCCGAGCTTGCCGGACACCGCCCGGCAGCCCTCGTCGAGCGGGTCCTGCAGGTGCTGCTGGAGATAGGCCTGCCGCAGGCCCTCGCGCGCGCGGTAGGCGAGCGCGGCGACACCGTTCGCGGTCAGGCCGAGGATCGGGGCGATCTGCGCGGGCGAGAGCCCCTCGACCTCCGAGTGCCACAGCACGGCCTGCCAGCGTTCGGGCAGCGAGTGGAACGCCCGCGACACGACGCCGCGCTCGAACCCCTCGAGGGCCGGATCCTCCGCGGTGCCGGCCCACGCCGTCCCGCGCTCCAGGGTCGCCAGGTCGTCGGTCGGCTCGACGCGACGGGCCTTCTCGCGGCGGTCGGCGGCCGTGCGGCGCACGACGGTGAACAGGTAGGCGCGGAAGGCGGACTCGGGGCCGTTGCCCCGCTGCAGGGCGCCGTGCACGGCGGTGAACGCGTCGGCGACCACGTCGTCCGCGTCGGCGTGCGAGTCGGTGTACTGGCGGGCGACGACGAACGCGGCACCCGCGTGACGCTCGTAGAGGGTGCCGAACGAGGCGGCGTCACCCGTGCGCACGGCAGCGATCAGCTCGGCGTCCCCTGTGACGCCGTCACCGAGCCGCGTGCTTGCCACCACGACCTGCTCCCGTCAGCGTTCTTCGTCGAGCGCACAGCCTGCCACAACGGATGGATCGGGTGTCCAGACCGCAATCGCCCAATTGCAACGTACGTGATGCTCCGGCGGTTCCGGGCGGCGAGCAGCGGGGAAAGCGCTCGATCGGGTGGGTGAAAAGTTCCGCATCCCGCGTCACCGCCGGCGGGTGGCGCCCTCTCATCTGGCGTGACGACAGACATCGGCAGGGACGACGCCGCAGGCGTGGCGCTGCGCGAGCGTTGGCGGCACGAGAGCCTCGGCTCGGTCTGGCTGCGGCCCGCGGACTGGTACCACCCCGCGGTCGACGACCTGGCCGGCGCGGTCCTCGGCGACCGCGACCCGACGCTCGCGGCCGCCGAGCTCGGCCGTGCCCGCGGCTACGACGGGGTCGGGATCGCCGAGACGATCGACGACCTCGCGTGCCTGTACCGCTCGCGCGGGGAGGTGCAGCCCCCGCTGCTCGCGGTGCGTGCGCTGTGCGACGGCTGGGCCGACGCGCAGGCGGCGGCCGTCACTCTCGGCACCTCGCTCGACCCCGAGTCCGGCCTGCCGACGCGTCAGTACCTCGCGGTCCGGCTCGCCGAGACCTACCAGGACGGCGAGCGCGCGGCGCTGGCCGCGCAGGAGTCGCACCACCTGGTGCTCGTCGACGTCGCCGCGGGCGCGGTGGACCCGTTCACACGGGCGGCCCGGTCGGCCGCGGTCGGTGCGGCGATGACCGCGACGTTCGGCGACGGCCACCCGATGGCCACGCTCGGCGGCGGCGTGTTCGCGGTGCTGTCCCGGCGGCAGGACCCGCTCGAGGAGCGCGTGCAGCGGCTGCAGGTCGAGATCGCGCGGAGGGTCGACCGGCTCGAGGTCAGTGCCGCGACCCGGCAGCCCGTCCGCGTCTGGGTCGAGCGGCTGCCGGCCACGCACGAGGAGGCCGTGCACGCGCTGCGACGGGTCTCGCGCCCCTGACAGGCGACCCACGCAGCGGCGTGTCGAAGGTCAAGCGCCGATAGGCGAGGGTTCAACTGTCGCTACGGTGCAGGTCAGCGCGGAGTCGGACGGGTGCCCGGGACAAGCCGGGCGGATGCGTCTACCGTCTGTGTATGAACCCCGCCGAGCTCGCCCCCGACCCTGCGCCCGCAGGCGACGCCTCCGCCCCTCACCCGGCCGGCGAGGGAGCACCGACGAGCGGCGCCGCCGTCCCGTCGCAGCCTCACCACCCCGGGGTCCCGACCGACCTCGGGGACCTGGACGTCGACCTCACCGCCGACCCGCCCGGGCCGCTCCTCGCGACCGGGACCGTCGCGGACGTCTACGCGCTCGACGACCGACGCGTCCTGCGGCGCGACCGCGACGGACGCGACGCGTCGGGCGAGGCCGAGATCCTGCGGCACGTCGTCGCGCACGGCTTCCCCGCCCCCGCCGTGCTCGGCGTGCACGGCCCCGACCTGGTCGCCGAGCGGCTGCACGGGCCGACGCTGCTGCAGGCGCTGACGGCGGGCGAGGTGTCCATCCACGACGGCGCGCAGATCCTCGCCGACCTGCACCGTCGGCTGCACGAGATCCCCGCGCCCGACGGCTGGAGCGACACGCGGTCGCAGTGGCCGCACGTGACGGGCGGCCCGACGGTCGTGCACCTCGACCTGCACCCCGCCAACGTGATCCTCAGCGAGGCGCACGGACCTGCGCTCATCGACTGGTCGAACGCGCGCAGCGGCCCGGCCGAGCTCGACGTCGCGCTCACCGCGCTCATCATCGCCGAGGTGGTCGTCGACGCCGGGGGCGAGTACTCCGCCGCGGCGCGCGCGCTGCTCGCCGCGTTCCTCACGTGCGTCGGCACCGACCTGATCAGCGCGCTCGACGACGCCGCCGCGGTCCGGTCGCAGGACCCGTCGCTCGTCGCCGGTGAGCGCGAGCTCGTGCCCGCCGCCGCGGCGCTCATCCGGGAGCTCGTCGCCGTCGCGGCGCCGCCCGAGCACTGACGCCGGCACCCCGCCGACCGGCCGGGGAACGACACCCTCCGCCCGGCAGGGGAACGACGAGGGCCACCCGGTGCGCGCAGGCGGCCCTCGCCGTCGTTCAGGGGGTCCCGGCTCCCGCCGTGGACCGGCGGCCGCGCAGGCCCCGGAGCAGCAGAGCACCGCCGACGCCGATCTGGCCCGCTCGGACGACGGCCGTCCACAGGCCGACGACGAAGAACAGCAGCCCCGCCAGCGGGAAGACCCAGCCGAGCAGGCGGAACGTCGCGTCGGGGGCGATGCGCGCGTCCGCAGGGCGGGCGACGTCGTAGATGACGTCGACGGAGCCGCCGACCGAGGGGCACGAGCTCGACCGGTAGCCCGCCGACGTCGTGTAGACCGTGCCGTCGACGGTGAACGTCGCGTCGGGCGAGCACAGCCGGTCGCCGTCGTCGTCGCGCGACTCGTTGCGGTGGGTGACCGTGCCCACCGTCTTCGCCTCGCCCGCGCCGACCGTCCCGGCGTCGATGAGCATCGGCTTCACCAGGAGCATGCCGACGGCGAAGAAGACGAGCCCGAAAAGCATCATCTTGACCGCGCCGCCGATGCCCTCGCGGTTCCGCCCGAACCCGACGATGCCGTCCGCGACCAACGCCCCGCCGACGGCCGTCGCGCCCGCGCTGCGCCCCTGCTCGCTCGCCGCGTACCGCGACGCCGAGGCCCACAGGTCCGCGGCGACCCCCGCGAGCTGCGGCGGGACGACCGCGACGGGCCCCGTCGGCCCGTTGAAGCCCGGCGGCAGCGAGGGGTACGGGGTGACGCCCGTGGTCGACGTGCCGCGGGCGGCGAGATCCGCGGAGCGGCTCGGCTGCGGGACGGTGACGGCACCCGCCGGGTACGGCGTGGACGGGCGCGGCGACAGCGGCGCCGGGGACCACGCCGTCGAGGCCGCGGTGGTCGCGACGGCGGCGGGTGCCAGTGCGGTGGGTGCGGGTGCGGCGGGTGCGGGTGCGGCGGGTGCGGGTGCGGCGGGTGCGGGTGCGGCGGGTGCCGGAGCGGCGATCGGGACGCTGTCCGCGGGAGGTGGCAGCGGCTGCCGGTGCTCGGTCCACGCGGACCCGTCCCAGTACCGCATGGTGCCGGGCTCGGCGGGGACCGCGTACCAGCCGGCGCGTGCGCTCACCGGGGCCTCCTTCGGACGAGGGCCGCCTCGGGAGACGCGGCAGCCGCACCCTACGGAGGTCGACCGAGGCCGCGGGAGGCCGGAGGGTGCACGTCACCTTCCCGGCGGCGGTCAAATGCACCGAACCGCCCACACCGCTCGCGGACGACGAGACCGCCCACGCCCGACGGGCGGGCGGGGCGGTCTCGACGACGGGTCAGCGCGGCGTGTAGGTGAGGCAGTCCGCCAAGTCCTGGCCGGCACCGACCCGGACCGAGTCCGCGGCGCACTCGAGCGCGGAGTTGTGCACGCAGTCGTCGCGCTGGCAGGCGCCGACGTGGGTGACGACCTTCTCGAGCCCGCCCTTGACGCCGAGCGGGATGAACGTCGCGCAGGCCGCGTCGCCCGCGTGCCCGCCGATCGTGATCGCCGCCGCGTGGCAGTGCGAGTGGTCGTTGTACGAACAGCCGGCCACCGAGCACTCGGCGACCGGGGGCAGGTCCATCAGCGTGCTCATCGGTACCTCCACGATCCAGGGACGGGGCGTACCTCACCGACGCTAGACCCGTCGCGCGGGTCCTGCCTAGGGAAGCGACGGGGTCTCTGCGCAGGTCAGAGCCGGTTTTCAGGTGAGGCTAGCCTCACCAGGCCGCGTGTCCAGGTCCGCGTCGCGGCAGTCCCTGCGCAGGTCACGCACGCCCTGCGACCACCGCGAGCGGGTTCGCCGAGCGCGACGCCCGACCGGTGCGCGTCGGCGGAAGGGGACGGTCGACCGCCGGGCGCGCGCCTCGGCCGAGAGGGACGTTCGGCCGTCGCGCGGGCGCCGGCGGCACGACAGGCTCGTCCCGACGACGCGGCCCGGACGAGAGGAGCACGACGTGGACGGTCCCGTCGGCGGACCTCGCCCTCGTGCCCTGGCGCGTGCGTGGTACGCGCAGAAGCGCTGGCTGTACCGCGGTGGTCGACCGCACGGCCTGGCGCGTGCCCTGAACGACGTGTGGGGCCGCCTCTACGCCCGCGGCTGGCTGTCGCTGGGCCGCGGAGCGACGCTCCAGGTCCGCGGCCGGACGACGGGACGCACGCTGACCCTGCCGGTCGTGGTCGCGGAGCACCGCGGCGCGCACTACCTGGTCTCGATGCTGGGCGACGACGCCGGGTGGGTGCGGAACGTGCGCGCCGACGACGGCCGCGCGACGCTCGTCGCCGGCGGCCGCGCGCGGGCGGTCCGGCTGGTCGAGGTGCCCGTCGACGACCGCCCCGAGATCCTGCGCCGCTACCTCGACCTCGCGCCGGGCGCGCGCCCGCACGTGCCCGTAGCCCGGACCGCACCGCTCGCGGACTTCCGGCGCGTCGCCGCCGACTTCCCCGTGTTCCGCGTCGAGGAGCGCCCGCGTCAGTAGGTGAACGCGGTGACCCGGCGCTCGAGGTCCTGCGCCATGACCGCGAGCTCGCGGATCGACTCGCCCATCTGCGTGAGCACCTCGGTCGTGGAGCGCGCGGCCGAGGCGACGCCGGTGATGTTCGCCGCGATCTCGCCCGCGCCGGTCGCGACCTCGACGACGCCGCGCGACATCTCGTTCGTCGTCGCCGTCTGCCGCTCGACCGCCGACGCGATCGTCAGCTGGTAGTCGTTGATCTGCGCGACGATGTGCGAGATCTGCTCGATCGCCGCGACCGCGCCCTCGGTGTCCGTCTGGATGGCCTGCACCCGGCGGACGATGTCGTCGGTCGCGTTCGCCGTCTCCTGCGCGAGGTCCTTGACCTCCCCCGCGACGACCGCGAACCCCTTGCCCGCCTCACCGGCGCGCGCGGCCTCGATGGTCGCGTTGAGCGCCAGCAGGTTGGTCTGCGCGGCGATCGACGTGATGACCTTGACGACGTCCCCGATCTCGCGCGAGCTGGTGCCGAGCCGGGCGACGGTGTCGGTGGTGCGGGCGGCGACGGCCGTCGCCTCCTCCGCGACGCGTGCGGCCTCGTTCGCGTTCTCGGCGATCGCGCGGATCGACGCGCCCATCTCCTCCGCGCCCGCGGCGATGAGCTGCACGTTGCGGCTCACCTGGTCGGCGGCTGTCGCGACGACCCCCGCCTGGGCGGACGTCTCCTCCGCACCGGCCGCGACCTGCGCGCCGGCGGCCGACATCTCCTCCGACGCGGTCGCGACGGTCCCGGACGCCTCAGTGACGCCCGCGAGCGTGGTCCGCAGGGCCGACTGCGCACGGCCGAGCGCCGCGGCCATCCGGCCCAGCTCGTCGTCGCTGCGCACACGGGCGGTCACCGTGAGGTCACCCGTGGCGAGCGCGTCGACGCTCCGCTGCACGTCGCCGACCGCGCGGCGGACGCTGCGGGCGAACAGCATGCCGAGCGCGAGCGCGACCACGAGGCCCGCCCCGGCGACGCCGATCATGGTCCAGCGCGCGAGGGACGCCGCCGCACCGGCGTCCGCCTGGTCCTGCGCGACGGCCTCGTCGACGTGCGTGCTCAGGGCCGCGAGGGACGCGGTGAGGTCCGTGCCGACGCGTGCCGCCTCGTCGCTCTGCGTGGCCCACGCGACCCGGTCGTCGTCCATCGCCGGAGGGAGCACGTCGGCGTCGACGCTGGTCTTGTACTCGTCGTAGCGCGCGAGGAACGCGTCCCACTCGGGCGGCATCGACCCGTACGCGCCGGCGTACACCTCCGCGAAGTCGTCCGTCGCCGAGTCGAACGACGCGTACGCGGCACGCACCGCTGCCATCGCCTTCTGCTTGCCCTCGTCGTCCGGGTACCCGGGCACGCTCGAGATGCCGTTGCGCACGGTCCACAGCGCGTTCGACAGGGTCGCCAGCTGCCCGGTGACCTCGGAGCTCGCGCGCGACGTCGCGGCGGACCGGTCGGCGAGCGCGCTCAGCGACATCACGCCGAACGCCCCGACGGCGACGAGGACGGCCGCGAGCATCCCGACGAGGCCGAGGATCTTGGTCCGCACCGACCGGTCCGCGACGAGCCGGCGCCGCGGCTTCGCACCCCCGCCGCCGCTCGTGGCGGCGCGGCTCTCGGGGGCCGGCTCGGGCGACGACCGCTGGGTCGGGACGTCGGCGGTGCGCTTCGGGGTGAAGACGGGCATGGGCTGTGCTCCTGGGTCGCGGAGGACCGGTGTGTCGCCACCGGTCCCACCGACCTCATCGGCCGCCGTGCCGCGCTGTTGACCCACCTGACCCGTTGTGTTGCCCGACCCGGGCGCCGTCGCCCGGACGCGCGGACGGTTGCCCCGCGCAGCGGACGACATGCCGGTCCGGGTGCGCGGAGCTCGAG
This sequence comes from Cellulomonas sp. H30R-01, assembly GCF_010119915.1. Lineage (NCBI taxonomy): Bacteria > Bacillati > Actinomycetota > Actinomycetes > Micrococcales > Cellulomonadaceae > Cellulomonas > Cellulomonas sp. H30R-01. The sequence goes on from NZ_CP048210.1 coordinate 3,291,812, forward strand.
CCCGTGGTGTCAGTCCTCGGCGTCGACCGCCCGGTAGAAGTTCCGCTCCCACCGGTGCCGCCGGATCACCGCGCGCTGCTCGTCGGTGAGCCGCCGCCCGTCGCTCGTCGCCGCGTTGCGCTCGACGTTCCGCACGGTCCGCATGCCCGCGATGACCGTCGACACCGCGGGGTGGTCGAGCACGTACCGCAGCGCGACGTCGGGCAGCGCGTCCGTCTCGATGCCGAGGTCCTCGACGAGCGCCGTCACGTGCTGCTCGACCTGCGCCGGCCGGTCGCCACCGAAGTAGGTGTTCCGGAAGTCGCCCTCCGGGAACGTCGCGCCCGCCGTGATCCGGCCCGTCAGCCCGCCCTCGTCGAGCGCGACGCGCACGATGACGCCGACGCCGTGCTCCTCGCACGCGCCCAGCAGCTGCTCCTCGGGCTGCTGGTGCCACGCGTTGTGGATGACCTGCACCGTGTCGACCGCACCGCTGCGGACCAGGGCGAGCGCGTTCTCCGGCTGGTAGTCGTTGATCGAGACTCCGAAGAAGCGGATCTTGCCCTCGTCCTTGAGCGCCGCGACCGTCTCGAGCCAGTCGCCCTTGCCGACCCACTCGTCGGACCAGACGTGGAACTGCAGCACGTCGAAGTGGTCCAGCCCCGACGCGTGCAGGCTCGTCTCGAGGCTCGCGCGGACGTGGTCGCCCGGGAACGTCTCGTCCGGGTGCAGGCCGTCCGGCGCCGGCCAGACCATGTTCTTCGGCGGCACCTTCGTCGCGACCAGCACGTCCGGGTAGTCGCGCAGCACGCTGCCGACGATCCGCTCGCTCTCGCCGTACCCGCGGGCCGTGTCGACGAAGTTCACGCCGAGCTCGATCGCGCGGCGCAGCGCCGCGACCGACTCGTCCTCCTGCGCGCCCTTCCACTGCGACGCCCCGATCCCCCAGGCCCCGTACCCGATCTCGGACACCCTCAGGCCGGTCCGGCCCAGCTGGCGGTACTCCATGCGAGCTCCTCGTTGCTGTGTGCGGCCGGCGTCCACCGGGCCGACGACCAGCCTCACCCCGCCGCGCGCGCGGCGCGAGCCGTCCGCCTCGCGCGTCGCCTACCGATCCGCGTGGCCGTCCCACGACCACAGGCTGATCGCCGTGCGGCCGTCCGTCCGGGGGTCGTCGGCGACGACCGCGAGCTGCACGAGGACGAGCGGGGACACCGTCCGTGCGTGGGCTCGCGCCCACGCGATCGCGTCGACGACGTCGACCCCCTCGAGCTCGTACGTCGCCTCCTGGCTCGCCGGGGTGCCGGCGTCGTCGTGACGCTCCCCCGTCCAGAAGGTGACCCGGAAGACGGGGGCCGTGACCTCGTGCGTCATGTCCCGCGGATCGACGAGACGTGTCGTGACGGGTCGGACGTCGTGCAGTGCGTCGTGGTCCATGGGACCCAGCATCCTCCTCGGGAAGCGGACGTCCCCGAGATCCACCCCGCGACGGCCTCAGGAGAACGACGCGTCCGTGATCGTCGCGCGGAAGAACTCGCCCTCCTCCTCGGGTTCGGAGCCCGCCCACCAGCTCGCCCGGAAGCGTCCGGGCATCGTCACGCCGTGGAACGTCGCCTCGGCGTCGACGGTCACGCCGAAGTGGTGCAGCGCGTGGCCGCGCCCGTCGGGGTCGCCCCACCGGTCCATCGTCACGCGACGCAGCCGTCCGTCCGGTCCGACCTCGAACCGCACGCCGTGCTCGTCGCCGTCGATCAGCCACCGCCCGACGAACGCGTCGGGGTCGCGGTCCGCGGTCCACGTCGCCACGCCGAACGCCGTCGGGACGAGCGCGCCCTCCCCGGCGAGCCGCCCGGCCGCGCTGCGCGTGACGTCGTCGCCCTGGGCGCTCATCACCGGGACGACGCCCGCCAGCCGCCAACGCATCTCGCCCACGCCGTCGACGTAGCGGTCGAAGCCGCGCACGGGCAGCCCGAGGATCGCGGTCCGGGCCTGCCACACGAACGCGGAGCCCGGGACGATCAGCTGACGCGCGGTGAAGGGGCGCCACGAGCCGATCCTGATCTCGCCGTGCATCGTCAGTGCCGCCGAGCGGTGCAGCGGCGTGCCCTCGGCGATCGCGTGCCGCAGCCAGCGCCTCGTCGCCTCGGGAAGACCGGCGGTGCCGGCGGACGTGAACCGCGGCAGCGGTTCGCCGAGCCGCGGGCCCGGGACGTCGTCGAGCCGCGCACGTGCCGTCGGCGTGTGACGGGACACGAGACCTCCACCCCCTCCGTCGGGACCTGCTCCGCACGCTACGAGCGGGGCGGGACCGTCGCGCGAGGCGAAGGTCCCGCCCTCCGCTCAGGTCAGGCGGGGGTGGCCACGTCGAGTACCCACGTCACGCCGAAGCGGTCGGTGAGCATGCCGAACCCCGCGCTCCACGCCGACGCGGCGAGCGGCTCGACGACCGTCGCGCCGTCCGCGAGACCGTCCCAGACGGCCTGCACCTCGTCGAGCGAGTCCCCGCGGACGGAGACGAAGAACGGCTGGTCGGTGAGGGTGAGGCCGTTCTCACGACGAGTCGTCCCGGCGGGCACCGAACCGCGCGGGCCGGGGACGTCGTACGCCATGACACGGAAGCCGTTGTCGGCGGCGGCGAGGCCGAACACGACGCCGTCGGCGCCGGGGGCGTCCCCCGGCATGCCGAGGTCGGCGTAGGTCGTCGCGTCGACCTCGCCACCCACGGCCGACGCGTACAGGGCCAGCGCCGCACGCGCATCGCCGTGGAAGTTGAGGTGGGTCGTGGTGGTGAGGCTCATGTCCGCTCCTGACGGCCGTTCCGCCGGGTCGTTCCCGGCGACCACCACCCTCCCGAGCATCTAGGTCAGGAACGGTCCTAGTACACGCCTAGGCTTCCCGCATGGCGACACCGACCTCCCGCCTCCTGCGGCTGCTCTCCCTGCTGCAGACCAGGCGCGACTGGCCCGGGTCCGTCCTCGCGGAGCGGCTCGGCATCAGCGGCCGGACCGTGCGCCGCGACGTCGACCGCCTGCGGGAGATGGGCTACCGCATCGAGGCGACCAGGGGCGCCGACGGCGGCTACCGCCTCGACGCCGGGTCCGACCTGCCGCCGCTCCTCCTCGACGATGACCAGGTCCTCGCCCTCACCGTGGCCTTGCGGGCCGCACCGGCGACGGGGACGGCGATCGACGAGGCCGCGGTGCGCGCGCTGGCCACCCTGCGCCAGGTCATGCCGACCCGGTTGCGCCACCGCCTCGACGCGCTGGACTTCACGACGCTCCCCGCCGGTCGCACCGGCGCCGCTCCCGACGCCGTCGCACCCGACGTGCTCGTCGCGATCTCCGCCGCGGTCCGGGCGCACGAGGTCCTGCGGTTCGACTACGCCGACCCGCGCTCCGGCTCGCCGTCGGCGCCCGGACCTGCGCGGCGCGCCGAGCCGCACCACCTCGTGACCGCGCGCGGCCGCTGGTACGTCGTCGCGTGGGACCTCGACCGCGCCGACTGGCGCCTGTTCCGCGCCGACCGCATGTCCCTCCGGACACCGAACGGCCCGCGCTTCACGCCGCGCGAGGTGCCGGGTGGCGACGTCGCCGGGTACGTCCTCGCGCGCTTCCAGGGGTCCGCCCCGGCAGGCTCGACCGGCGCGACCGGAGCTGCCGTGCCCCCCGACGGGCAGCCCTGCCGCGGCACGGTGGTCCTCCACCTGCCGGCGACGGACGTGCGGTCGTTCGTCGGCGACGGTGTCGTCGAGGACGTGGGCCCCGACCGCTGCCGCCTCACGACCGGGTCCTGGTCGTGGGTCGCGCTCGCCGCGTCGCTCAACCGCTTCGACGCGGACGTCGATGTCGTCGGTCCGCCCGAGCTGACCGACGCGTTCGCCCGGCTCGCCGCACGCAACGCGGCGACCGCCGCGGCCACCGCCGCGGTCACCGCCCCGTGACGCGCGAGAGGCCCGCGACCCCGAGCGGGGTGCGGGCCTCTCGTGAGGTGCGGTCAGGTCCGGATCAGAAGTCCCAGTCCTCGTCCTCGGTGTTGACGGCCTTGCCGATGACGTACGACGAGCCCGAACCCGAGAAGAAGTCGTGGTTCTCGTCCGCGTTCGGCGACAGCGCCGAGAGGATCGCCGGGTTCACGTCCGTCTCGTCGCGCGGGAACAGCGCCTCGTAGCCGAGGTTCATCAGGGCCTTGTTGGCGTTGTAGCGCAGGAACTTCTTGACGTCCTCGGTCAGACCGACGCCGTCGTACAGGTCCTGCGTGTACTCCACCTCGTTGTCGTACAGCTCGAAGAGCAGCTCGAACGTGTAGTCCTTGAGCTCCTGGCGCTCCTCGGCCGACAGCTGCTCCAGACCCTTCTGGAACTTGTAGCCGATGTAGTACCCGTGCACCGCCTCGTCTCGGATGATCAGGCGGATCAGGTCGGCCGTGTTCGTGAGCTTCGCGCGGCTCGACCAGTACATGGGCAGGTAGAAGCCCGAGTAGAACAGGAACGACTCGAGCAGCGTGCTCGCGACCTTCCGCTTCAGCGGCGAGTCGCCCTTGTAGTACTGCATGACGATCTCGGCCTTGCGCTGGAGGTTCGGGTTCTCCTCCGACCAGCGGAACGCCTCGTCGATCTCCTTGGTGGAGCACAGCGTCGAGAAGATCGACGAGTACGACTTGGCGTGCACCGACTCCATGAACGCGATGTTCGTGTAGACGGCCTCCTCGTGCGGCGTGATCGCGTCCGGGATCAGGCTGACCGCGCCGACCGTGCCCTGGATCGTGTCGAGCAGCGTCAGGCCGGTGAAGACGCGCATCGTGAGCGTCTTCTCCTGCTCGGTGAGCGTCGCCCACGACTGGATGTCGTTCGACACCGGCACCTTCTCCGGCAGCCAGAAGTTGCCGACGAGCCGGTCCCAGACCTCGGCGTCCTTCTCGTCCTCGAGCCGGTTCCAGTTGATCGCCGACACGCGGTCGATCAGCTTCAGCTTCCCCGTCGGGGTCATCGAACTTCTTCCTTCGTCAGGTCGAGCGAGCGGAGCGCGGTCAGAGCATGCACGAGACGCAGCCCTCGACTTCCGTCCCCTCCAGGGCGAGCTGGCGGAGGCGGATGTAGTAGATCGTCTTGATGCCCTTCTTCCAGGCGTAGATCTGCGCCCGGTTGAGGTCACGGGTCGTCGCCGTGTCCTTGAAGAACAGCGTCAGCGACAGGCCCTGGTCGACGTGCTGCGTCGCCTCGGCGTAGGTGTCGATGACCTTCTCGTAGCCGATCTCGTACGCGTCCTGGTAGTACTCCAGGTTGTCGTTCGTCATGAACGGCGCCGGGTAGTAGACGCGGCCGATCTTGCCTTCCTTGCGGATCTCGATCTTCGACGCGATCGGGTGGATCGACGACGTCGAGTGGTTGATGTACGAGATCGAGCCGGTCGGCGGGACCGCCTGCAGGTTCTGGTTGTAGATGCCGTGCTCCTGCACGAGGGCGGCCAGCTCGCGCCAGTCGTCCTGCGTCGGGATGTGCACGCCCGCGTCGGCGAACAGCGCGCGGATGCGCTCGGTGCGCGGCGCCCACTCCTTCTCCACGTACTTCTGGAAGTACTCGCCCGTCGCGTACTTCGAGTCCTCGAACCCGTAGAACGCCTGCTTGCGCTCCTGCGCGAGCAGGTTCGACGCACGGATCGCGTGGTAGGCGACCGTGTAGAAGTAGATGTTCGTGAAGTCGAGGCCCTCGTCGGACCCGTAGAAGATGCGCTCGCGCGCCAGGTAGCCGTGCAGGTTCATCTGCCCGAGGCCGATGGCGTGCCCGCCGCGGTTGGCGCGCTTGACCGACGGCACCGACTCGATGTCCGTCTGGTCGGACACCGCCGTCAGGGCGCGGATCGCGGTCTCGACCGACTTGCCGAAGTCCGGGCCGTCCATCGCGAGCGCGATGTTCATCGAGCCGAGGTTGCAGGAGATGTCCCGGCCGACCTCCTTATAGGAGAGGTCCTCGTTGAACGTCGACGGCGTCGAGACCTGGAGGATCTCCGAGCAGAGGTTCGAGTGTGTGATCTTCCCCTTGATCGGGTTGGCACGGTTCACCGTGTCCTCGAACATCACGTACGGGTAGCCGGACTCGAACTGCAGCTCGGCGAGCGTCTGGAAGAACTCGCGCGCGTTGATCTTCGTCTTCCGGATGGCGGCGTTGTCGACCATCTCGTAGTACTTCTCCGAGACGTCGATGTCCGCGAACGGCACCCCGTACACGCGCTCGACGTCGTACGGCGAGAACAGGTACATCGGCTCGTTCTTCTTCGCCAGCTCGAACGTGATGTCCGGGATGACGACGCCGAGCGACAGCGTCTTGATGCGGATCTTCTCGTCGGCGTTCTCGCGCTTGGTGTCGAGGAACCGGTAGATGTCCGGGTGGTGCGCGTGCAGGTAGACCGCACCGGCGCCCTGGCGCGCGCCGAGCTGGTTCGCGTACGAGAACGAGTCCTCGAGGAGCTTCATGACGGGGATGACGCCCGAGCTCTGGTTCTCGATGTGCTTGATGGGCGCGCCGTGCTCGCGGATGTTGCTGAGGAGCAGGGCGACGCCACCGCCGCGCTTCGAGAGCTGCAGCGCGGAGTTGATCCCGCGCGCGATGGACTCCATGTTGTCCTCGATGCGCAGCAGGAAGCAGGACACCGGCTCGCCGCGCTGCGCCTTGCCGAGGTTGAGGAACGTCGGCGTGGCCGGCTGGAAGCGGCCCGACACGATCTCGTCGACGAGGCTGATCGCGAAGTCCTGGTCGCCCTCGGCCAGGCTCAGCGCGACCATGCAGACGCGGTCCTCGAAGCGCTCGAGGTACCGCTTCCCGTCGAACGTCTTCAGCGTGTACGACGTGTAGTACTTGAACGCGCCGAGGAACGTCTGGAAGCGGAACTTCTTCGAGTACGCGTACTCGAAGAGCGTCTTGATGAACGCGCGGTCGTACTGCGCCAGGACGGCCGGGTCGTAGTACTTGTTCTCGACCAGGTACTCGAGCTTCTCGTCGAGGTCGTGGAAGAAGACCGTGTTCTGGTTGACGTGCTGCAGGAAGTACTGCCGCGCCGCCTCACGGTCCTTGTCGAACTGGATCTTCCCGTCCGCGTCGTAGAGGTTCAGCATCGCGTTCAGGGCGTGGTAGTCCAGCCCCGTCAGCTCTACGCGGGTATCTGCGACTGTCGCTGCCAAAATGTCCTCAATCCCTCGCGGACGCGGTGCACGTCCTCGTTCGTTCCCATGAGCTCGAACCCGTACAGGTAGGGGACGCGGCACTTGGCCGCGACGATGTCCCCCGCGATGCAGTAGGCCTCGCCGAAGTTGGTGTTGCCCGCCGCGATGACGCCGCGGATGAGCGACCGGTTGCCCTCGTCGTTGAGGAACTTCACGACCTGCCGCGGCACGGCGCCGCCCTCGTTGCCACCGCCGTAGGTGGGGACGACCAGGACGTACGGCTCCGTCACGTGCAGGAACGGGTCAGTCGGCCGCAGCGGGATGCGCTGGGCCGGCAGGCCCAGCTTCTCCACGAAGCGGTGCGTGTTGTCCGAGGCGGAGGAGAAGTAGACCAGCGAGCTCATCGGCCTGCTCCCCTCGCCTCGTTCGGACGGTCGGACCGTCGCGCTCGGTGTGCGGTCTCGGTGCGGTGTCGGTGCGAGGGCACGGCGGAGCCGACCCTCGTCGTGTCCGGTACCGGGGGCGGATGCCCGCCGGGCCGACGCGGTGCGAGTCCTGCGCCGGCCCGGGGCGTCCGTGGTGGGCGACCCGTCCGGCCGCCCGCGTGCGTCAGGCGACGGCGGCGGCCATGCGGTCGGCGAGCGCCTTGATGCGGTCCGGGCGGTAGCCCGACCAGTGGTCTCCGTCGACGATCACGACGGGGGCCTGGAGGTGGCCGAGCGACATGACGTAGTCACGCGCGTCGGCGTCCTCGCTGATGTCCACGACGGTGTACTCGGCACCCAGCTTGTCGAGCGCGCGGTAGGTCGCGTTGCACTGCACGCACGCCGGCTTGCTGTAGACCGTGATCGTCATCGTGGCTCCTAGTTCACTGTCGCGCGACGCTCCCCCCGGAGTGGGTCGCGATGGTCCGTGGGCCCCTTGCAGAGCCGATCGCGGTTCCCCCACCGCGTCGACTTCAACACTACACCTAGGGGTGCGACTCACAAGCCACCACTAGGGATTGTGTTACATCCGTGTCGTTCAACTTCACCCTGTGGAGAAACCAGGGTATCGCCGAGGTCCGACAGAGCCCCCGACCTGCGGGTTCGCGGACCGTCCACAGGCGTCCCCAGCAGCCGCACAGCACCGTGCACAACCGGGTCCACAAGGGCAGCGTCCAGTTCGCCCGGACGCGCCGGGGCGCGACACGCCGCAGCGGCCGCAGGACGACTCCCGACAGATCGCCCGGACGGGTGACGGGCGCCGTGGAGCCAGCCGTGGGCGACGCTCCTCCGCCACCCGGACATGCGCGGGACGGGTCAGGTCTGGTCCGCAGCCGACCTCAGGTCCACGATCGGACAGGGGGCGCGAGAGCACGTCAGCAGGCGTCGCAAGGGATGCCGCCCCGCCGGAGTCGGAAGCGAGGCACCAGCGATGACGGAGACGACGAACGGCGCGACGACAGGGGCGGACGAGGCGAAGCAGCTGGCCGCGGAGCTCGCGGTGCTCGAGGCACGCACCAAGCTGACTGCAGCCAGGACGGCCGCCCTGAGTGCGCTGGCACCCGGCGTGGCGGGCGGATCCACGGGCGAGGTGACCGTCGGGGCGAAGGCCGGCACCCTCGGTCCGTTGCTCGCTCACCAGGTCGTCAACGAGACGGCGGACGCGATCGCCGCCGCTGCCGCCGTCGCTGCGAAGGTCCCCGGACCGTCCTGGCACGTGCTCGTCACCACCGACGCGAACCTGCTCACCGCAGACGTCCAGGCCACGCTCAGCCGGACCTCGCTCACCGAGCGATCGACGGAGCTCGCCCGGCTGATCGAGGTCGTGCGCACCGCGGCAGAGACGCTGCGCGCAGCCGTCGACGACTACAGCAGAGATGAGCGACCATCACCCCCTCCGCCCGCACCACCGACGGCGAGGGACGCGACTTCCGCGGACGCGACCCAGGCGGCGGCCCCCGCCGAGAAGGCCGAGGCCAAGGAGCCGCCCGCGGGCTCGGCCCTCGGCACCGCGGTCCAGCTCGTGCAGCTCACCGCCACGGACTTCAGCGTGAGCGCAGTCGAGGTGAGCGCCGACTCGGCGCTGCTGGCGACGCTCACCGCCACAGCACTCGGGCCGCGCGCTGGTACCGAGAACCGCGTGACCCTCGACGGGTTCGAGGTCGCGCGCGCCGCCGGGCCGACGCTCGCCGCCCTGCGGGACCTCGCCGGCAAGGTCGACGGCCTGACCGCGGAGACGCTCGCCCTCCGCCAGCTCGTCGCGCCCGTCGCTGCTGAGCTCGCGGACCGGAAGGCCGCCGCGATGTCGGCGCAGTCGGCCTGGGCGGACGCCGTCGCCGACAAGGACGTCACGGCCGACCGGATCGAGATGCTCAAGGCCCACCTCGAGCGCCTCACCGCCGAGGTCGCCAGGCGACAGGCGGCGGTCGGCCCGGCTCAGGCGGTCGTCGACACCGCCACGGCACGGCTGGACGCGACACGAGCCGTCGTGGTGGCGCTGACGACCGTGGACGCCGCCGGCATCTCTCCCCTGGCACGCGCCTGCGCACGCGAGGCCCTGCACACCAAGGACGGCCACCCGGTGACGCACGTCCTGCACGTCCGGCCCACCCAGGTCGGCGCCGACATGGTGACGCGGCGCTCGGTGCTCGGGTCCTCGGGACGCGTCTCGTACCTCGGCAGCGCCAGTGCGTCCTGGGCGCTGCTCCGTGTCGCGGACGGCACGCTCGTCGGCGGCGCGCAGCACCAGGCGAAGCAGCTCGTCCACGACCTCTCCACCGGGGACGTGTGGCGCCCCGCGCTCGACGTGGTCCAGCAGAAGCACACGAGCCCCACCGCCGATCCGCAGGCGGCGCACGAGCGGCAGATCCGTCTCGCCGTGCTCGTGCTCGCCTTCGGGGTCGCCGCCCTCGGCGTCGTGAGCGCACTGAGGCTCGTCTTCTCCTGACCGCACGCCGCGCCGTCACGGCCTCGCGCGGGCCGTGACGGCCCGACGGTGGGACCGTCGACTACAGCGGGAAGGCCGCGTAGAGGTCCGCGATGTCGTCGACCGGGCCGACGACGTGGAACACCGACGAGCCGTTGGTCCACACCGCGACACCGGTGCCGTCACCGGCGTCGACGATCGTGTACGTCCCCGCCGGCGTGCCACCCGCGACGACCTCACCCGACTGGGGCAGCCCGGTGTCGGCCGCACCGGCGGTCGCGGACGGGCTCGGCCCGGCGGCCGCAGTGGGGAGGGCGGCGACGAGCTGCGCGGCGAACGCCGACGCGTCCTCCGGCGTCTCCCACTGACCGGCCCGGACGACGACCTCGCCGTCCGCGCCGTCGCCGAACGTGTCCGTGTACGCCTCGACCGCACCGGCCGCCAGCCACTCGTCGTCGGGCGCGGAGCCCGTCAGCGCGTACTGGAGGACCGTCGTCGGCAGCGCCGTCGCGAAGGCCGTCGTCGCGGTCCGGGCCGCAGGCTGGATCGTCGGCGTGGGCGACGGCAGCAGGATCGTGCTCGCCACCGGCGGGGGCGTCTCGTCGCCGGTGCTCCGCGACATCAGGATCCCCCCGACGACCACCGCGATCACGACCACGACGGCGCCGATGATCGCCGGCAGCAGCCAGCGCGGCCGCCCGCCCGAGCCGCCCGTGCCGCCGGAGGACGCGCCGGACTCCTCGGCCGAGCCCGGCGCCGCGGAGCCCGCGGCGGCGACCGCCTTCACCGGCCGCGTCGACGGCTTGCCGAACGACGGGCGCACGGGGACGCGTCGTGACGGGCCGGTCGCAGGTCCCGTCGGCGGAGCCGTCGGCAGACCCGACGGCGAGTCGACCGGACGGGCCGCCGCGGCGGCGTCGGTCGACGACGCCGCGGGACCCGTGGGCGGAGCGGCGGGCGGGGAGACACGGGCCCACGTGGGTGCCGAGGGCGCGCTCCCCGCCGCCGGAGCCGAGGCGGGAGCGGTCGGCGCAGCCGAGGCGGGACCGGCCGAGGCGGTCGGCGCAGCCGAGGCGGGACCGGCCGAGGCGGTCGGCGGGGCCGCGGGCGACGGCGAGGCCGCACCGGCCACCGACGTCGCCACGGCGGTCGTGGGCGTGCGCGTCGGCAGCGGCGTCCCGTTCGCGGGCGCTGCCGCCGGTGTCGGCGCGGTGAACGCGGGACGCGCGGCGGCGCCCGAAGCGGTCGCCGCGGGCGGCACCGGCCGGACGAGGCCAGGAGGCGGACTGACGGGCGGGACGGCCACGGTCGCGGTCGTGGGCGCCGCGCCCGCGGCGGCACCCGCCGCCGCGCCGGCCCTGAAGGCGGCGAGCGCGCCCGCACCGGGAGACGGGTCAGCGGCCCCCGCGGCGGTTCGCCGCGGCAGTGGCGGTGCGACCGACGGCGGGTCGGCGGGCGTGGTCACGGTCGCGGCGGCCGGCACGGTCGCTGCCGCCGCGGTCGCCCCCGGTGCGGACGCCGCGGTCGCGCCCGGTGCGGACGGCACGGTCGCGCCCGGTGCGGACGACGCGGTCGCGGTCGGGGTGGACGACGCGGTCGTGGTCGGGGTGTACGGCGCGGACGTCGGGACTGCGCCGGGCGACGGCGCAGGGGCGGGGCTCGAGGCCACGACCGCGGGGACGAGGGGCGGCGTGCTCGGGCCGTCAGCCGTCGCGGGGGCACCGTCGGCGGGGGCCGTCGCACCCGTCGGCGCCCAGCCCAGCCGCCCCCAGTGCGGGCTCGTGTTGCCGCCGGATCCGCCGGTCTCGGTCATCGGGTTCCCATCGCTCGCCCTGCCCGGCACGCCCGCCGGACGTTCCGCAGCCTACCGACGGGCGCTCAGCCGACGACGTCGCGACGCCGGAAGGCGGCGAACCCGGCGGCCAGCAGGAGGGCCGCGACGGCGGTCACCGCGACCACGGGCGGCCACGTCATGTCGTCGGCGGGCAGCCCGGGAAGGTAGGTGAACGGGGACAGCGCGTCCGAGCCGTCGGGCAGCAGCTCGCCGAACATCCCGACGACGCCCACGTACGCGACGTACGCCCACACGAACCCGAGCAGGCGCGGCGCGACGGCGTAGACCAGGACGGCGAGGCCGAGGACGCACGCGATGCCGGGCAGCGTGACGGCCGCGGCGCCGACCAGCACGCCGACCTGGCTCGGGTCGTCCAGGCTCACGGCTGCCGTGACGCCCATGACGAGCCCGCTGACGAGCATGAGGACGAGCCCGGCGACCCCTGCGACGCCGACCTGCGTGCCGAGCCAGCGCCACCGCGACACGGGTCCGGCGAGCACCCGGGCGCCGCGCGTCGCGACCTCCTCGTGCCGGACCGCGGCGACGCCCGTCACGACGTAGGACGCGGCCATGACGGCGAGGAACATCGTGTAGAGCGCGAAGGCGCCCGCGGTGGCGTCGGTGCCGCTGCCGAACATCTCGCCGAGCGTCGCGTCGTCCTCGAGGAAGTCGACGATCGCCCCGGCGAGGACGCCGATGAGCGCACCGCACAGGACGATCGCGACGCCCCACGACGCGATCGCACCCGTCTGCCGGCGCAGCGTCAGCGCGGTCATGCCCGCGAGCGCGGGTCGCGCGGCCGGCCGGCCCAGGCGCTCGGGCACGAGCCCCGTGCCGAGGTCGCGCCGCCCGACGAGGCGGAACGCGACGGCCACGCACACGGCTGCGAAGGCGACGCCGACGAGCAGCGGCCACCAGCGCTCGTCGACGTACGCGCGCGTGGCCTGCGCCCAGCCGAACGGCGACAACCAGGTGAGGACGCTCGTGCTCTCGGGCCCGCGGACGTCGCCGACCGCGCGCAGCAGGAACGCGACGCCCAGGGCCGCCATGCCGAGGCTCGACGCGGTGCGCCCGTGCGACGAGAGCTGCGACGCGACCGCCGAGATGCCGGCGAACACGAGCCCGACCATGACGACTCCCGCGCACATCGCAGCGGAGCCGACGGGGTCGAGGTCGGTCGTCAGCAGCGCGAGGAACGTGAGCCCGCCGACGGCGACGGTTGCGACGACGGCGGCGACGAGGCCCGCGACGACGGGCGCGTCACGCCCGACCGGGGCGGACCGCACGAGCTCGAGCCGGCCGTCCTCCTCGGCGGCGCGCAGGTGCCGCGTGACGGCGAGGATCGCCATGATCGCGACGGGCAGCATGACCCAGAGCGCGATCTCGTTCGCCGTCATCGCGCCCAGCGTGTAGTCGTCGAGCCCGTAGCCCGGGCCGGCCAGCGCGGTCGCCGCGGGCGACGAGATGAGGGTCGCGCGGGCGGCACGCGTCGCGGGGTCGGCGTACACCTGCGCGAGGGCGTCGACGGAGACCTGCACCATCCCCGCGACGGCGACGGCCCACACGAGGATGCGCCAGCGGTCGAACCGCAGGGCGACCCGGACGAGCGCTCCCGTCCCGACGAGCGGGTCGTCGCGCCCGGAGCGCTCCGCGGCGGCGGGCACGCGCGCCGGGGCGGTCGTCGTCGTCATCGCGCGTCCCCCTCCCGCACGCCGAGCGTCGCGAGCTCGTCGCTGTACTCCCGCAGGAACAGGTCCTCGAGCGTCGGGGGGTGCGCGACGAGCGACGTGACGCCGAGCCGGGGCAGCGCGGCCAGGACTCCGTCGAGCGCGGCCGTGTCGACGTCGGCGGTGACGTGGCCGTCGTCGCGGCGCAGGTGGTGCACGCCCGGCAGCGTGCCGAGCGCCGTCTCCGCGGCCGCACCGTCCCGGACACCGGCGACGACCGTCGTCCGGGTGAGGCCGCGCAGCTCGTCGAGCGAGCCCGACTGCACCGCCTTCCCCTGCCGGATGATCGTGACGCGGTCGGCGAGCGCCTCGACCTCGGCGAGGATGTGGCTCGACAGCAGGACGGTCCGCCCCTCGGCCGCGGCCTCCCGGACGACGTCCTGGAACACCGCCTCCATGAGCGGGTCGAGGCCGCTCGTCGGCTCGTCCATGAGCAGCAGCTCGGCGTCGGTCGCGAGCGCCGCGACGAGCGCGACCTTCTGGCGGTTGCCCTTCGAGTAGGCGCGGCCCTTGATCCGCGGGTCGAGCTCGAAGCGCTCGACGAGCTCCGCCCGACGTCGCGGGTCGAGCCCGCCGCGCAGCCGCCCGAGCACGTCGATCGCCTCGCCGCCCGACAGGTTCGGCCACAGGCTCACGTCGCCCGGGATGTACGCGAGCCGGCGGTGCAGCGCGACCGCGTCCTGCCACGGGTCGCCGTCGAGCAGCCGCACGTCGCCCGAGTCCGCGCGCAGCAGCCCGAGCAGCACGCGGATCGTCGTCGACTTGCCCGCGCCGTTCGGCCCGAGGAAGCCGTGCACCTCACCGGTGCGCACGGTGAGGTCGAAGCCGTCGAGCGCACGCTTGGCGCCGAACGACTTCACCAGGTCGCGCGTGACGATCGCATCACTCATGGGGGTTCTCCTCGTAGGCGAGAAAGGCGTCGAGGTAGGAGCTGTCGGTGAACAGGCCGTACGTGTAGAGCTCGAGGCTGCCGACCATGACGTTGTCGTACATCGCCTTCATCGCGGCGGTCGGGTCCTCGGTCGGGGCCGGGCCGCGTCCCGCGGCGGCGTCGGTCTGCGCCATGACGATCGTGCCGACGGTGGTCGCGATGAGGGCTCTGGCGCGGCCGTGGGGGTCCCGGCTCGGCCGGATCGTGCCGGCGGCGACGCCGTCCTCCAGGTACTTCTCCGCGTCCTCGACCATCCCGTCGACGAACCGCGCCGCGAGCGATCCGCCGTCGAGCAGGCTGCGCACGACGTAGGCGAACAGCGGCGCGTAGTCCTCGAGCATCGCGAGCTTCGCGACGACGTCCGTGGGCGGGGTGCCGGCGACGGCCGCCGACTTCTCCTCGAAGATGCGCGCCAGGACGTGCTCGTCGCACGCCGCGCGCAGCGCGTCCTTCGATCCGAAGTGGTGGACGACGAGGGGTGCGCTGACGCCCGCGTCGGCGGCGATCGCCCGCATCCCCGCCCGGAAGCCCTCCCGACCCCAGCGAGCGATGGCCGCGTCCCGGATGCGGGCGCGGGCGGTCAGGTCGTCGGTGGCTGAACGCACGTTCACCAGACTAAACACGCGTTCAGGCTCGGCGCAAGGGCCCGGACGTGGCACGCCCGGGTGTCGACGAGCCGGCGTGTCGGTGGGCGTCGGTACGGTGCCGGGCGTGAGCACGACGACCACCAAGCGCGCCGACCGCAGCGCCCGCCCCGGCTTCCGCTGCGCCGAGTGCGGCTGGACGGCCACGAAGTGGGTCGGCCGGTGCGGCGAGTGCCAGGCGTGGGGCACGGTGAGCGAGGACCTCGGACCCGGCGGCGGCGCCCCGCGTACCGTCGCGACCGCCCCGACCCGCTCCCCCGCACGCCCGATCAGCGAGATCGACGTCGAGGCCGCGCGGGCCCGCCCGACCGGCGTCGACGAGCTCGACCGGGTCCTCGGCGGCGGCATCGTGCCCGGCGCGGTCGTGCTGCTCACGGGCGAGCCCGGCGTGGGCAAGTCGACGCTGCTGCTCGACGTCGCCGCGCGGGCCGCCCGAGGCGGACGCCGGGTGCTCTACGTGACCGGCGAGGAGTCCGCGGGCCAGGTGCGGCTGCGGGCCGGGCGCGTCGGCGCGCTGCACGAGCAGCTGCTCCTCGCGGACGAGACGGACCTCGCGACGGTCCTGGGCCACATCGAGGTCGTCGACCCCGACCTGCTCGTCCTCGACTCCGTGCAGACGATCGCGTCCGCCGCCGTCGAGGGCACCGCGGGCGGCGTCGCGCAGGTCCGCGAGGTCACCGCCGCCGTCATCGCCGCCGCGAAGTCGCGCGACCTGCCCGTCGTGCTCGTCGGGCACGTCACCAAGGACGGGTCGGTCGCCGGGCCGCGCACGCTCGAGCACCTCGTCGACGTCGTCTGCCAGTTCGAGGGCGAGCGGCACTCCCGCCTCCGGCTGCTGCGCGCGACCAAGAACCGCTTCGGCCCGACCGACGAGGTCGGCTGCTTCGACCTGTCCGAGAACGGCATCGTCGGGCTCGCCGACCCGTCCGGGCTGTTCGTGTCCCGGTCGCACGCCGCCGTCCCCGGCACCTGCCTGACGGTCACGCTCGAAGGACGCCGGCCGCTCGCGACCGAGGTCCAGGCGCTCGTCGCTCCGTCTGCCGTGCCGAACCCCCGCCGCACGACCAGCGGCGTCGACTCCTCCCGGCTCGCGATGGTGCTCGCGGTGCTGCAGCGCCGGCTCGGTGCGCGCCTCGCCGACCAGGACGTCTACGTGTCGACCGTCGGGGGCGCACGCGTCGTCGAGCCCGCTGCCGACCTCGCGCTCGCGCTCGCCGCCGTCAGCTCACGGGAGAACACCGCGCTGCCGCAGGGGCTCGTCGCCGTCGGCGAGGTCGGGCTGGCCGGGGAGATCCGCAGCGTGTCCGGCGTCGGGCGCCGGCTCTCGGAGGCCGCACGGCTCGGGTTCACGCGGGCCGTCGTGCCCGCCGGTTCCCTCGACGGCGTCGCCCCGCCCGACGGCATCCGCGTGCTCCAGGTCGGCGACCTCGCGCAGGCCGTCAGCGCCGCCGGGATCGGCGCGTGAGCGGGGAGCGCGAGCACGGGGAGGCCGCGGAGCACGACGGATCCCGTGAGGGCGACGCGGCCTGCGCGCACCGGGACGTCGCCTGGGAGCCGTCGCCCGTCGTGCTCTGGACCGACGTGGAGAGCACCGTCCACCGCCTGCGGTGCACCGCGTGCGGCGTCGAGACGGCGCTCATCGACCACCGTCGACTGCCCGCGCTGTGAGCGCGGCGAACGGGCGGACGTCCGCACTCGTCGTGCCCGTCAGGCGGGTCGTCCGGAACTCGCTCGACACGGCTCGTTACCATGCTCAGGTGCCGACCTCGCACGCCCCCGACGACCTCCTCAGGTCCACCCTCGCCGCCGTCGCCCCCGGCGGTGAGCTTCGCGACGGCCTCGAGCGGATCCTGCGCGGCCGCACGGGCGCCCTCATCGTCCTCGGCTTCGACGACCTCGTCGCCAGCATCTGCTCCGGCGGGTTCGAGCTCGACGTCGAGTTCTCCGCCACCCGCCTGCGCGAGCTCGCCAAGATGGACGGCGCCGTCGTCGTCGACGGGGACCGCATCGTCCGCGCCGCGGTGCAGCTGCTGCCCGACCAGACCATCGAGACGTCCGAGTCCGGCACGCGTCACCGCACCGCCGAGCGCGTCGCCAAGCAGACCGGCTTCCCCGTGATCTCGGTGTCCGCGTCGATGCGGATCATCGCGCTCTACGTCGGCGGCCAGCGGCACGTGCTCGAGGACTCGACGACGATCCTGTCGCGCGCCAACCAGGCCCTCGCGACCCTCGAGCGCTACAAGGCCCGCCTCGACGAGGTCAGCGGCACGCTCTCGGCGCTCGAGATCGAGGACCTCGTCACCGTCCGCGACGTGTCGACCGTCGTCCAGCGGCTCGAGATGGTCCGCCGCATCTCCGAGGAGATCGAGGGCTACGTCGTCGAGCTCGGCACCGACGGACGCCTCCTCACGCTCCAGCTCGACGAGCTCGTCGGCGGGCTCGGGTCGGACCGCGCGCTCGTCATCCGCGACTACGTCGACACCCACCGCCGCGACGTCGACACCGTCCTCGCCGCGCTCGGCGAGCTCACGTCGACCGAGCTGCTCGACATCGCGCACATCGCCCGCGTGCTCGGTCTGCCCGGCGGCGGCGACGCCCTCGACGCGGCCGCCGGCCCCCGCGGCTACCGGCTGCTGTCGAAGGTCCCCCGGCTGCCCGGCACGATCGTCGACCGGCTCGTCGCGCACTTCGGCGGCCTGCAGAAGCTCCTGGCCGCCAGCATCGACGACCTCATGGCCGTGGACGGCGTCGGCGAGCAGCGGGCACGTGCGGTGCGCGAGGGCCTGTCCCGGCTCGCGGAGTCGTCGATCCTCGAGCGGTACGTCTAGAGACTCGATCGGCTGACCCGCACAGGGTCGGCCCGCGCCGACGAACCGGTCAGCCGAGGCCGAAGACGACCGGGGTGGCCGTCGCACCCGCGAGCGTGAACGCCGCCGAGTAGGTGCCCGCGCCGGGTGTCGGCTGATCGGCCGGGCACCCCTGGGCGGAGCGGACCCGGTTCCACGCGAGCGTCGACTCGTCGGCCGCGCCGCCCGCGAGCAGCAGCGTGCGGGTCTCGTTGCCTGCGACCGGGCAGTCCTTCGACGACCAGACGCGGTCCACCCCGGACGTGATGACGATCTCCCGCTGGGTGTCGCCCGCGTCGACGACGCACGGCTGCGTGCCGGTGTTGGTGATGCTGACCGTGAACGACGGGCTGGTGCCCTCGGGGAAGGACTCGGCGGTCGCGGCGATCGCGAGCGCGAGGACCTCGGCCGTGCAGGTCGGCGGGACGCCCGAGGTGTCCTCCGTGTCCTCGTCGTCGTCGGCTGCGGGCGTCTCGACCTCGGTCTTCGGCTCGGACGACGGCGTGTCCTGGGGCGACGCGTCGGCCGGCGGCGTCGCCGAGCCGCGGCCGGCGACGAGCCACACGACCAGGACGACGAGCAGCAGCGGGATCCCGAGGACGACGACGCGCCGCACCCAGTACACGCGGGCGGGCAGCGGGCCAGCGGGCCGGACGACGCCCATCGCACCCCCCTCGGTCGGCTTCTCGGTCGGTCGCTCGCGGTGTCGGCCGGACGCTCGCTGACGGAGGAGGCCTGACGGGCGACCACAGTACGGCGGTGGTGCACGCGGACCGGACCCGACTCGCGGGCCGAGACGCACGCGGCGTCGGTGGCGTCGGGGAGGATGTCCGGGTGCCCCCGACCCTCGACGCCGCCGGCGTGCGCGACGACGTCGTCGCGTGGTTCGACGAGCACGCCCGCGACCTGCCGTGGCGCGCCGCGGACCGCACGCCGTGGGGCGTCCTGGTCAGCGAGGTCATGCTGCAGCAGACGCCCGTCGTCCGGGTCGAGCCCGCGTGGCGCGCGTGGATGACGCGCTGGCCGACGCCTGCGGACCTGGCCGCCGCGAGCACCGCGGACGTGCTGCGGGCGTGGGACCGGCTCGGCTACCCGCGGCGCGCGCTGCGGCTCCAGGAGTGCGCGCGGGCGGTCGTCGAGCGGCACGGCGGCGAGGTCCCCGACGACGAGGCCGCGCTGCTCGCGCTCCCCGGGATCGGCGCGTACACCGCGGCGGCCGTGCGGGCGTTCGCGTTCGGGCGCAGGTCGGTGGTCCTCGACACGAACGTCCGGCGGGTGATCGCCCGCGTCGCGGCAGGGACGGCCCTGCCCGCGCCGTCGCAGACCGTCGGCGAGGTGGCGCTGGCACGCACGTTCGTGCCCGACGACGATGCGACGGCAGCGCGCTGGGCGGCGGCGTCGATGGAGCTCGGCGCGCTCGTCTGCACGGCGCGGTCGCCGCGCTGCGACGCCTGCCCGGTCGCCGACCGCTGTGCGTGGCGTGCGGCGGGCCGACCCGGTGACGAGCACGCCGCGCGACGTCGCACGCAGGCGTGGGCGGGCACGGACCGGCAGGTGCGCGGCCGCGTCATGTCGTTGCTGCGCGAGGCGATCGGGTCCGTCCCGCAGGACGCGATCGACGCCGTCTGGACGGACGTCGTGCAGCGCGAGCGGTGCGTGGACGCGCTCGTCGCCGACGGTCTCGTCGTGCGCGACCCGGGCCGCGACGACGACGCACCGCCGACCTACCGCCTGCCCGCTTGACGGTCGTCGTGCGAGCCGCGACGGTGCGGGCATGCGCCTCTACGACGTCGTCCGCTACCCGCTCGACCGGTTCGACAGCGCGGGCGTGCTGCTCGAGGCCGTGCCGCCCACGACCGGTGCGACGAGCGTGCACGTCGCGCGGCTCGACGCGGGCGGGACGATCGGGCGGCACCGCGCGGTGCGGCGGCAGGTGCTCGGCGTCGTGTCGGGGGACGTCGAGGTGCAGACCGACGACGCGCCGCGCGTCCCGGCAGGAGCAGGCACGCTCGTCGTCTGGGAGCCCGGCGAGATGCACCAGACATGGGCCGTGACCGACGCGGTCCTGGTGGTGGTCGAGACGTCGGGCGACCTGGACCTCGCGGACCCGTTCGTCGAGCGCCCCCGCTGACGACTCCTGGGCGCACCCGCCCCCGGCCCGGCGACGACGCCGAGCGCGCCATCACGCACGCCCGGAAGACCGGAGACGTGCGTGATGGCGCGTTCGACGACGGGAGCTCGCCGGGGATGGCCCGGCCCGCCGTGGTGGCGGGTGCGGCGTCAGGCGGGGGACGGCAGGCCGTCTCCGACGTCGGGGTCGGTCGCGCGGGCGACCACGGGCTTCGTCGCGGCGTCCGACGACTGCGCGGTGACGCCGGCAGGGACGGCCGACGCGTCCGCGGGAGCGGGCTCGGCGGTGGCGGTGTCCGTGAGGGCCCACGCCTCCTCCTCGATCGACCGCGGGCGGAGGAACGCGACGACGAGGTAGGCGAGGAGCGACGTGATCGCGCCGTAGAACGTCGGCCAGCCGTCGAACGTCGCGGGCACGAGGTCGTTCGGGATGTAGAGGACGTCGTTCGGGACGCCGTAGATCGTGGGCGTGAGGACGAAGAGCCCGAGCCGCACGGTGAGGCCGACGGCCATCGCGGCGACGGCGGCGTCGCGACCGCCGCGCTTCCAGAAGAGGCCGAGCAGGAACGGCACGACGAGCGCGGCGAGCATGAGGTCGAACGCGAGGGTCAGGAGGATGCCGGTCTGGGCGACCTCGAGCGCGACGGTCACACCGAGGATCACGACCGGCACCATCGCGAGGCGGGTCCAGCGCAGCAGCGGGTCCTTGACGCCGGGGGTGTCGACGACGCGGCGGACGCCGAAGATGTTCCGGACGGCGACGGCGGACGTCGCGAGGATCGCGCCGGACGCGGTGGAGAACGACGCGGCGACGATGCCCGACAGGACGAGGATCGCGAGGCCGGGCGGCGCGTAGTCGTCGAGCAGGGTGAACAGGACGGGCCCGTCGGCGGTCGTGATGCCGAGCACGGAGACGGCGGTGAGCGCGACGAGGCCGTAGGCGACGCCGACGATCGCGGTGCCCGCGGCGGCGGTGAAGCAGGACCGGCGGGCGATCTCGGGCGACCTCGCGGAGAACACGCGCTGCATGAAGTCGATCGCGACGATGTCGCCGATGCCGAGCGAGATGAGCGTCGCCCAGTTGATGGGCGCACCGGCGTCGGTGGACGTGAGCTGCTCGAGGTCGAAGGGGCCCATACCCGGGTCGATCTGGAAGCCGACCGTCGAGCCGACCCACCACAGCAGCGCGACCGTGGCGACGGCCGTGATCGCGATCTGGATCGCGGCGGTGTAGGCGTCGGAGAACATGCCGCCGCCGATCGTGTAGACGAGCACGAGCGCGACCGCGATGACGACCCCGACCGTGTAGTCGAGCCCGAGGAACCGTTCGAGCAGGAACCCGCAGGCCACGAGGTTGCCGGCCATGAGGATCGCGAACGCGAAGATCATGAGGATCGACGCGGCGATCTCGACACCCCGCCCGTACCGGATCCGGTAGAAGTCGCCGAGCGTGAAGAGCTTCATGCGGTGCATGGGCTTGGCGAGGAACAGGCCCGTCAGGGTGAGGCAGATCGCGAGGCCGAGCGCGAGCGACGTGCCCGCCCAGAACCCGAACGACGAGGTGAGGTCCGTGTTGCCGACGGTCGCGTTCGAGTCGACCGCGGCCGCCATGAGGGAGGCGGCGACGAGCGGGACGCCGAGGCGGCGCCCGGCGACGAGGTAGTTGGCGCTGTCCCCGTCGACCTTGCGGGCGACGAGGATGCCGACGAGGACGACGGCGAGGACGGAGAGCCCGACTCCGGCGATGATCATGGTGGCTCCGGGAGGGACGGCGGCGGCGCCGGGCTGCTCTCCCGGGTCGGCGCGGTGGCCAGGTCACGAGCGCGTGTCGAGGGTTTCTGTCGCTCGACAGGTTCATTGACCACCCGGGCTGTGTCGGCGTCGCTGCACGCGCGATACGGCTGTGTTAAATCACGCTCCGCAGCGACCGCGCGGACGCGGGCACACGCGCACGCGCGCGAGGGCCCCACGCAAGACCTGGCGTCAGCCCTCGACGAGGCCCGCCTCGTGCACCCGCACGACGAGCTGCACCCGGTCCCGGCAGCGCAGCTTGCGCAGCACCTCCGACAGGTGCGTCTTCACCGTCGACTCGCCGATGTAGAGCTCGGCGGCGATCTCCCCGTTCGACAGCCCGCGCGCGGCCGCGAGCGCGACCTCACGCTCGCGCGGGGTCAGCGCGTCGAACTCCGGCGACGGCCGGCGGACGCGCCGCGAGAAGTCCTCGACGAGCCGCCGCGTGACGTTCGGGCCCAGCAGCATCGAGCCGTCGGCGACGAGCCGCACCGCCTCGACCAGCCGCTCCGCGGTGACGTCCTTGAGCAGGAACCCGCTGGCCCCGGCGCGCAGGGCGTCGAGCACGTACTCGTCGAGGTCGAACGTCGTGAGGACCAGGACGCGGGTCGACGGGTGGCGCGCGACGACCTGCTGCGTCGCCGCGATCCCGTCGAGCACGGGCATCCGCACGTCGACGACCGCGACGTCCGGCTCGGTGCGCGCGACGAGCTCGACCAGCGCGCGCCCGTCCGCGGCGGTGCCGACGACCTCCAGGTCCGGCGCCGAGCC
The DNA here is from genome assembly GCF_010119915.1 of Cellulomonas sp. H30R-01. Classification (NCBI taxonomy): domain Bacteria; kingdom Bacillati; phylum Actinomycetota; class Actinomycetes; order Micrococcales; family Cellulomonadaceae; genus Cellulomonas; species Cellulomonas sp. H30R-01. The sequence goes on from NZ_CP048210.1 coordinate 3,314,530, forward strand.
GAGGATCGCCGCGAAGCCCTGCAGGACGACCGGCTGGTCGTCGGCGACGACGACGCGCGTCATGCGCGCGTCCCGGGCACGGTGGCCGGCGCGTCGGGCGTCCCGTCGGGCAGCAGGGCCTCGACGACGAACTGCCCGCCCGCCGTCCGCACGTCGAGCAGACCGCCGAGCGCCTCGACCCGTTCCCGCATCCCGACGAGCCCCCGCCCGGGCACGACAGCGCGGCCCGGCACCGGCTCGGGGATCCTGTTGCGGACGACCAGGCCCACGCCGCGCGCGTCGCTGCGGAGCTCGACGTCGACGCGCTCCCCGGACGCGTGCCGTCGCGCGTTCGTCAGGCACTCCTGGACGACGCGGTACAGGACGTAGCCGGTCGGCTCGTCGATGTCCCGCCAGGAGCCCGACACCCGGACCTCCTGACCGGCGTCCCGGGCGGCGGCGACGAGCACGTCGACGTCCTGCGCCCCGGGCTGCGGCGCCCGCTCGGCCCCCTCGGCCGCCTCGGACCGCCGCAGCACCGTGAGCACCTGCCGCAGCTCGCCGAGCGCCTGCCGCCCGTCCGCCGCGACCGCCGCGAGCACCTCGCGCGCGTCGGCGTCCAGGTCCGGGTACTGGAACGGCGCGCTCTCGGCGCGCACGACGACGAGCGACACGTGGTGCGCGACGACGTCGTGCAGGTCGCGCGCGAGCCGCGCGCGCTCGGCCGCGGCCGACTCGACCTCGAGCGCGCGCTGCTCCTGCGACTCCGCCGCCCGGGTCCGCACCCGGCTGCGCGCCGACGACCCCGCGGCAGCGGCCAGGCTGACCGCACCGCCGAGCGCGACGACGTGCACCACGAACGTGTAGGCCGAGAATCCCGAGCCGGACCCCGAGTCGGTCGCGCCGATCGGCACGGCCGCGACGACCGGTGCCGCGCAGAACCAGAACGCGACCACGACGGCGGCGACGACCGGCACGACAGCCCGCACCGGGCCGTCCAGTGCGGCGAGCACCGCCACGGCGACCAGGCCCAGCCACCAGCCGTACGCCCACCACCCCAGCCACGCGTAGCCCAGGAACGGGAGCAGCACGAGCACCGTCGCCCAGGCGGGGTGCGCCCGCCCCAGGAGCACGCCCACGACGACGACCACCGTCGCGGCGAGGACGTAGGTCGACGACGCGCCGGGGTTCGTGCCGTAGGAGACCCACCCGCCGTCACGGCTGACGACGTCGTGGAGGCCCGGGCTCGCCAGCAGGAACGCGCCGACCAGCGTCGCCAGCACGAGCGACGGCAAGGTCCTGCGCAGCGCGACGACCACTGACGGCACGGCCGCGGCGGCAGGACCCGCGAGGGGCAGGGTGCTCATGACGTCGATGCTCGCTGCCGGGACCCGCCCCGCACCAGGGCCGCGCGCGGGACCGCCACCTCCCCCGCGCGGCGGAGGGCCGGCACGCTCACCCGGCTGTGCGGTCGGCTGCGGCGCCGGACGTGACGTCCGGCACGGTGGTCGCGACGGCTCCCGGTGCGGCGGCGGTCGACGGGCGGGCGGACGCAGGAGCGGGGGCCACGGGGCCGCCGCGCTGCACCGTGGCGAGCGTCGGCAGGAGGTTCTTCGCGCCCGCGCGGGCTGTCTCGATCGTCGTCACGTCGCTGCCGAGGAGCCGCAGGACGCCGTCGGCGACCGACCGGGCGACCACGGCCTCGTCGAGGCGCTCGCCGATGCGTCGACGGAGGATCACCGACTCGACGAGGCCGAGCACGAGCGGACCCGCGGCGTCGACGGACACGGCGGGTCCGGCACCGGACGGGCCGCCCGGCGCGTCGGCGCCGGCGAGGACCTGGGCAGCCAGGTCGTCGTACCGGGCGCGCAGCCGGTCGCGCAGGGCGTGGAACTCGGCGAACTGCTCGCCGTCGACCTCGGGCAGCAGGTAGAGCGCGCCGACGTTGACGGGACCTGTCGTCAGCAGCAGCACGTCGGCGTGCGCGAGGGCCCAGAGCCGGGCGGCGGGCGGGGCGTCGACCGCGCCGGCCAGGCGGTCGGCCAGGTCGAGCGACGGCCGGACCGAGCCGAGCAGCAGGTCGAGCAGGATCGCGTCCTTGCTCGCGAAGTGGTGGTAGATCGAGGCCTGCCGGACGCCGGCCCGGTCGGCCACGGCACGGGTGCTGGTCGCCGCGTAGCCGACGGTGCAGAACAGTGCCGCGGCCGCGTCGAGCACGTCCCGGCGGGTGTCGCGCTGCTCGTGCGGGTCGCCGGTGGCGCGTGGTCGTCCCGGTCTGCGTCCCATGGCCTGGGGAACGTACCACCGGCCCGTGACGTGCCCGCTCGCGACGGGACGACTCCCGACGGGCCGTCCCGACCGCCGTCCCCGGGCGCCGACCCGGGTCTGGTGACCGGTACGGCCGCGATTCCGGCAACAACGCCCGGGTCGAGGCCGAGCAGGCCGTCGGACGCGTTCCCGGTCGACGTCGACACCGCTGGTCGAGGTCGATCGACATGGCTGCCGTCCGGTGCCGGGGGAACGGCAGCCACGTCGGTGTCCGCGTCCGTCCGGGGCCGGCCAACCGTCGGCACGGATCCGTCGTCCGGGCGTCGCGGGTGGCGTAACGCAACGTTTACGGGGTCGTGATCGGCGGGGAACAGGGCGTCGCGAGGCTGTTTCTGTCAGACGACAGAAAACCCAGGAGCCCGACATGACGACCGCCAGCGCTCCCCCGACGACCGACGCGGGGACCGGGACCACCGCCGGCGCCCGCGCGCACGCCCGCGCCCAGGAGGCCGCCGCCGCCGGCCGCGTCCACGCGATGCCGACGCTCCCCGCGAGCGCCTGGCCGGAACCCCCGGCCGGCGTCGACCCGGCGGACCTCGTGCACGCGGAGGTCGTCGCGGGCGGCGGGTACACGCACCTCGCGGTCGCGCGCGGCACGCACGTCCGGCTCACCGACCTCGACGGCGACGCGTGCGCGCACGTGCTCGCGTACCGGCTGGACCGGCCGTGGGAGCGTCTCAACGTCGCGGACACGGTCAAGGTGCAGTGGCAGGTGTACCTGACGGCCGGGCACCTGCTGCTGTCCGACGCGGGCCGCGTGCTCGCGTCGGTCGTGCAGGACTCGTCGGGGCGTCAGGACGCGCTGTTCGGCACGACGACCCGTGCGCGCAACGCGCAGCGCTACGGCGACGGCGACGCGCACGGCCAGTCGCCCGCGGGCCGCGAGCTGTTCGCGCTGGCGGCGGCGAAGCACGGTCTGACGCGCCGTGACCTGCCGCCGAGCGTGTCGTTCTTCCAGGGCGTCCGGGTCGACGACGAGGGCCGCCCGCACTTCGAGGGCTCGGCGGGTGCCGGTGCCGCGGTCACGCTGCGGGCCGAGGTGCCGCTGCTGCTGCTCGTCGCGAACACCGCGCACCCGCTCGACCCGCGGCCGGAGTTCACGTCGTCGCCGCTCGAGGTCCTCGCGTGGACCGGCCGTCCGACGGCCCCCGACGACCCGCTGTGGACCGCCACCCCCGAGGGCCGCCGGGCCTTCACCCACACCGTCGCCGACCTCACCGCCCGGGGGATCGCATGACCACGACCACGCCCACGACCGGTGCGACTGACGCCGGCCCCGTCCCGGCCGGCGAGGTGCTGCGCGACGAGGTCGTCCCGGCCCGCGCACCGTGGTCCGCGGTCGTCCTCGCCGGGGACGTGCTGACGATCGTCGACCTGGGCGGCAACCAGGCGGTCGACTTCCTCGTCTACGACGCGCACGACACGTCGCTGCGGTACAGCGCGCCCGACACGATCCAGGCGCAGGACTCGGTGTTCCTCACGACGGGCTCGGTGCTGCGCGACTGCGAGCACGGCGAGCTCATGACGGTCGTCGCGGACACGTGCGGCCGGCACGACACGCTCGGCGGCGCGTGCTCGCAGGAGTCGAACACGCTGCGCTACGGCCACCACACCCGCGCGCAGCACGCGTGCGTCGAGAACTTCCTCGTGGAGGGCGGCCGGCACGGGCTCGGCAAGCGGGACCTGGTGTCGAACGTCAACTGGTACATGAACGTGCCGGTCGACCCGGACGGCGCGCTCGGGATCGTCGACGGCATCTCCGCGCCGGGGCTCGCGGTGTCGCTGCGCGCGGAGCGCGACGTGCTCGTCGTGGTCTCGAACTGCCCGCAGGTCAACAACCCGTGCAACGGCTTCGACCCGACGCCGGTCCGCATGGTCGTGACCGGAGGGGTGGGCCGGAGCGCAGCGGAGGGTGGGGGTCGCGCAGCGGCGCCCGCCGGGAGCGGAACGCAGGACCACCCCGACCACGGGCACAGCCCCGACGACGAGCACAGCCCGGAGGCCGCACGATGAGCTTCGACACCCTCCTCGTCGCGAACCGCGGCGAGATCGCCGTCCGCATCCTGCGCACCGCGCGCGACCTGGGGCTGCGCACGGTCGCCGTCTACTCGGACGCCGATGCGGGCGCCCCGCACGTGCACCTGGCCGACACGGCGGTGCGCCTGGGCCCGGCGCCCGCGGCGCAGTCGTACCTGCGCGCCGACGCGATCGTCGAGGCGGCGCTCGCGACGGGCGCGGGCGCGATCCACCCGGGCTACGGGTTCCTGTCGGAGAACGCGGGGTTCGCGCGCGCGGCGGAGGCGGCGGGGGTCGCGTTCGTCGGCCCGACGCCGGACCAGCTCGAGCTGTTCGGCGCGAAGCACACGGCCCGTGCGGCCGCGGCGGCGGTCGACATGCCGATGCTCGTGGGCACGGGTCTGCTGGCGGACCTCGACGAGGCGCAGGCCGAGGCGGCCCGGATCGGCTTCCCGGTGATGCTCAAGGCGACCGCGGGCGGCGGCGGGATCGGCATGCGCGCGTGCGCGACGCCGGACGAGCTGGCGACGGCCTGGGAGGCGGTGCGCCGGACCGCGGGCGCGGCGTTCGGGTCGGCGGGCGTGTACCTGGAGCGGCTCATCACCGCGGCGCGGCACGTCGAGGTGCAGGTGTTCGGCGACGGTCTGGGTCGTGTCGTGACGCTGGGCGACCGCGACTGCTCGCTGCAGCGGCGGCACCAGAAGGTCGTCGAGGAGGCTCCGGCGCCCGCGCTGCCCGACGCGGTGCGGCAGCGGATCGCCGACGCGGCCCGCGACCTCGCGGCGTCGGTGCGGTACCGCAGCGCCGGGACGGTCGAGTACGTGTACGACGCCGAGCGCGAGGAGGCGGCGTTCCTCGAGGTCAACACGCGCCTGCAGGTCGAGCACCCGGTCACGGAGGCCGTCTACGGCGTCGACCTGGTCGCGTGGATGATCCGGCTGGCACAGGGCGACACCAGCCCGCTCGACACGCCGCTGCACCCGCGCGGGGCGGCCGTCGAGGCCCGCGTCTACGCGGAGAACCCGGACCGCGACCACCTGCCGTCGGCAGGCACGGTGACGGCGTTCGCGGTGCCCGCGGACGTGCGCGTCGACACGTGGGTCGAGCCCGGCCTGGAGGTGTCGACGCACTACGACCCGCTGCTCGCGAAGGTCGTGGCGGCGGGCGACGACCGCGCCACGGCGTGGGCCGCGCTCGACGACGCCCTCGCCGTGAGCCGCCTCGACGGCGTCGCGACCAACCTCGGCCTGCTGCGCAGCATCGTCCGGACGCCCGAGGTCGCCGACGCGCTGCACCACACGGGCACGCTCGCGCACGTCCGCGACGCGACGCCCCGCGTCGAGGTGGTCCGCGCGGGCATGCTCACGACGATCCAGGACTGGCCGGGCCGGACGCACCTCTGGCACGTCGGCATCCCGCCGTCGGGCCCCATGGACGACCTGTCGTTCCGCCTCGGCAACCGCGCGCTCGGCAACCCCGAGGGTGCGCCGGGGCTCGAGTGCACGATGGCCGGGCCGGAGCTGCGCTTCGTGACGGGCGCGACCGTGCTGGTCGCGGGCGCGCCGACGCCGGTCGCGGTCGACGGCGCGCCCGTGCCGCAGTGGGAGCCCGTGGACGTGCCCGCGGGCGGCGTCCTGACGGTCGGCACCCCGACCGCCGGCATGCGGTCGTACGTGCTCGTGCGTGGCGGCCTCGACGTGCCCGACGTCCTCGGCTCGGCGGCGACGTTCGACCTCGGCCGTATCGGCGGCGCGACGGGCCTCCCCCTGCGCCCCGGCGACCTGATCTCCTTGGGCACCGCGCCCGTCGACGCACCCGACGCGCACGCCGTGCCCGTCGCGGACAGGCCCGTCATCCCGTCGTCGTGGCACATCGGTGCGCTGGAGGGCCCGCACGCGGCGCCGGAGTTCTTCACGACGGACGACGTCGAGGAGTTCTACGCGGCCACGTGGTCGGTGCACTTCAACTCGGCCCGCACGGGCGTGCGCCTCGTCGGGCCGAAGCCCACCTGGGCGCGTCCCGACGGCGGCGAGGCGGGCCTGCACCCGTCGAACATCCACGACACCCCGTACGCGGTCGGTGCCGTCGACTACACGGGCGACCTGCCGATCCTGCTCGGCCCCGACGGCCCGAGCCTCGGCGGGTTCACGTGCCCCGCGACGGTCGCGCTCGGTCAGCTGTGGAAGCTCGGGCAGCTGCGCCCCGGCGACGAGGTGCGGTTCGTGCCCGTCGACGAGGCGCAGGCCGACGACCTGCGCCGACGCCCGCAGGCCGACCCGGTGCCGCGCCGGGCGGCGCACGTCGACGGCGGCGTCCTGGGCCGCACGCCGGCCCGCCCGGCACGCACCACGGCTGCGACGGCGCTCGGCGACGGCACGACCACCGACCCGGAGGTCACCTACCGCCGCTCCGGTGACGACAACCTGCTGGTCGAGTACGGGCCGATGAGGCTCGACCTCGCGTCGCGCATGCGTGTGCACGCGCTCATGGAGGCCGTGCAGCAGCGCGTCGACCACGACGGCCTGCGCGGCGTCGTCGACCTCACGCCCGGCATCCGCTCGCTCCAGCTCCACGTCGACCCGGACGTGCTGCCGCTGCGCCGCGCGCTCGCGATCGTCGAGGAGGTCGAGGAGACGCTGCCCGCGACGCACGACCTGGTCGTCCCGAGCCGCACCGTGCACCTGCCGCTCTCGTGGGACGACCCGTCGACCCGCGAGGCGATCCAGCGCTACACGGCAGGCGTCCGCGACGACGCCCCGTGGTGCCCGTGGAACATCGAGTTCATCCGCCGCATCAACGGCCTCGACTCCGTCGACGACGTCCACCGCACGGTGTTCGACGCGTCGTACCAGGTCCTGGGCCTCGGCGACGTCTACCTGGGCGCGCCCGTCGCGACGCCCCTGGACCCGCGGCACCGCCTCGTCACGACGAAGTACAACCCCGCCCGCACGTGGACGCCGCAGAACGCGGTCGGCATCGGCGGCGCCTACCTGTGCATCTACGGGATGGAGGGACCGGGCGGGTACCAGTTCGTCGGCCGGACCATCCAGGTCTGGGACACGTACGCCCGGCACCGGCCGTTCGAGCCGGGCACGCCCTGGCTGCTGCGGTTCTTCGACACGATCCGCTGGTACCCCGTCGGCGCCGACGAGCTGCTCGACCTGCGCGGGGACATGGCCGCGGGCCGGCACGACGTCCGCATCGAGGAGGGCACGTTCTCGCTCGCCGAGCACGAGCGGTTCCTCGCCGCCAACGCGCCGTCCATCGCGGAGTTCCAGGCGCGGCAGGCCGACGCGTTCGGCGCCGAGCGGTCGGCGTGGGAGGCGGCCGGCGAGTTCGACCGGCGCGACCCCGAGCCGACCGCGCCAGCCGTCACGGGTGTCGTGGTGCCCGACGGGTGCGACGGCGTCGAGGCACCGTTCGTCGCGACCGTGTTCCGCGTGGACGTCCGCCCGGGCGACGTCGTCGAGCCCGGCCAGCAGCTCCTCGCGCTCGAGGCGATGAAGATGGAGGCGCCCGTCGTCGCGACCAGCGGCGGCACGGTCGTCGAGATCACCGTCACCCCCGGCGACCAGGTGGGTCCCGGTCAGGTCCTGGTCGTCCTCGACCCCGTGGCGGTCACGACCGCGGCGTAGCGCCGCGGCGGCGCGGCGCGAGGTCAGCGGCGGGGCCGACGACGAGACGTCAGTGCGACGGGACGTCAGTGCGACGGGACGTCAGTGCGACGAGACGTCAGGACGTCGGGCCGTCAGGGCGACGAGACGTCAGGACGTCGGGCCGTCAGGGCGTCGGGTCGTCGAGCTCGATGAGCATGCGGGTGTTGCCGAGGGTGTTGGGCTTCACGCGTGCGAGGTCGAGGAACTCGGCGACGCCGTCGTCGTGCGAGCGCAGCAGCTCGGCGTACACGTCGGGCGTGACGGGCGTGCCCTCGATCGCGTGGAACCCGTGCGCGGTGAAGAAGTCGACCTCGAACGTCAGGCAGAACAGCCGGCGCAGCCCGAGGCCCCGGGCGCGGTCGACGAGCGCGTCGAGCAGCAGGTGACCGACACCCTGGCCGCGGTAGGTCGCGTCGACGGCGAGCGTGCGGATCTCGGCGAGGTCCTGCCACATGACGTGCAGCGCGCCGCAGCCCACGACCGTCCCGTCGGGCGCCTCGGCGACGACGAACTCCTGCACGGCCTCGTAGTAGCCGACCCACTCCTTGGCGAGCAGGATCCGCTGGTCGGCGTAGGGCTGGACGAGGGCACGGATCGCGCGCACGTCGGCCGGGAGGGCGGGCCGGATCGTGAGCTGGTCGGTCGTCACGCGCTCACGGTAACCGTCGCCCGCGGGTGCCCGTCCGGGAGGGTCACGGACGGCGGGTGCACGTCGCGGCGGCCCGCCTGCGGCGCTCGGTCGGGCTCACGGGCTCCCCGAGGCCGCGCACCCTGCGGTCGCTAGCGCAGCGCACCCGCCCGGGCACGGGGTTCCGCCCGGCTGTCCGTGGCGGGCCGGTGCGCGCCGGGACGCTCGGCGTCGGCGTGGTCGAGCACCACGAGCGCGTGCCGGAGCTCGCCGAGCGCGCGCCGGGCGTCGACCGCGAGCGCGGCGAGCGCGGCCCGCCGGTCGGCGCCGCCGTCGCGGTAGCGGTAGGGCGGGGCCATCTCGGCACGGGCGGCGACGAGCGAGATGCGTCGGGTGGCGGCGTCGGTGAGCTCGCGTGCGCGGCGTGCGCGCTCGGCGGCGTCGAGGTCGTCCACGGGGGCGTCGGCCGCGTCGCGACGCCGGTCGACCATCCCGCCGACGGTCGCGACGGCGACGGCGGCGACGAGGAGCCCGAGCATGGCGGCGAACGACACGAGCCCGTCCCGGCCGGCGTCGCCCACGGCGCTCGACCCGAGCGGGACGGACGCGACGATGTCGGAGACCGTGAACCAGCTGGTGACGGCGACCGCGGCGGCGGCGGGCAGCAGGGCGCGCCACGGCGCGCGGTGGGCGGCGACGGCCGCGACCGCGACGAGGCCGGCCCACCAGCCGAGCACGAACCAGCCGGTCCAGACGGTCGTCGCGAACGGCATGACGACCAGCAGGGTCGCCCAGCCGGGGTGGCGGCGGGCGACGAGCACGCCGACGACGACGGCGACGATCGCGACGAGCAGCAGCGGCGACCGCAGCGCCGGGACGGTGAGGTACGCGCCGCCGGGCACGAGGAGGAGCTCGGGCGAGAGCGCGAGGGTCGCACCGACGATCCCGGCGAGGACCGCCGCGAGCGGTCCGGGGCGTGTCGTGACCGTCCGACGACCCCGCCCACCTGCGCGGTCATAGCGCCCTGAGACTGCGTCGTCATCGGTCATGACCGCATCGTGCCGTGCGTCACCGACATCGCGCCACGCCGCAGCGGCCCGAGGATGCGTGTCACCGCCTGCGCGCGCCCGAGAACCACCCGGACGGGTGACGTCGGCGGCGCGATCCCGACGCCCCGCACGGACGTCCCGCCGACGCGTCATGCCCGCGCCTCCGCCGAGTCACGGGTGGGCGTCCCGCGCCGGTGCGTCAGGTGCGCGACGAACGGCGGGCCGCGAACCGCGCCCCGGCGTAGAGCGCCAGGCCCACGACGAGCAGCACGCCGGCGAGCAGCCAGTGCTTCGCCTCCTGCTGCGTGAGCAGGCCGACGCACGTCGCGGCGGCGAGCACGGGCAGCGGCGTCCACGCCCGGAAGTGCGGCTGCTCGACGCGGTCACGACGCAGCACCAGCACCGCGACGTTGGTGCTGAGGAAGACGAGCAGCAGGAGCAGCACGACGGTCGACGCGAGGTCGACGAGCGACCCGGTCGTGGTGAGCACCATCGCGACGGCCGTGGTCACCACGATCGCCACGACCGGCGTCCGGCGCCCCGGCAGCACGCGCCCGAACACCGACGGCAGCAGCCCCTCCTCGGCCATGCCGTACGCGAGGCGGCTCGCCATGATCATCGTGAGCAGCGCGCCGTTGGCCACCGCGACGAGCGCGACGACGGAGAACACCTCGAGCGGCACGCCGCCCGCGACGCGCACGACCTCGAGCAGCGGCCCGCTCGACGCCTGCAGGTCGGCGGGCGCGACGACGGCGGGCGCGACGATCCCGACCAGCAGGTAGACGACGCCCGCGGTGAGCAGAGCCCCGAACAGCGCGCGCGGGTAGGTGCGGCGCACGTCGCGGACCTCCTCGGCGAGGTTGGCGGACGTCTCGAAGCCGACGAACGAGTAGAACGCGATGAGCGCGCCGCCGAGGGTCGCCGCAGCGACGCCCGTGCCCTCGGGCAGCTCGGTCAGCCGTGACACGTCGCCGTCGCCGCGGCCGAGCACGATCGCCCCCAGCACCACCACCAGCACGAGCCCGCTGAGCTCGATCGTCGTCATGACGACGTTCGCGCGCAGCGACTCCTGGATGCCGCGCGCGTTGAGCGCCGCGACCAGCGCGAGGAACACGAGCGCGGCGGGCACGGCCGGCACGTCGAGGAACACCCCGAGGTAGTCGCCCGCGAACGCGAGCGACAGCCCCGCGGCGGACGTGACGCCCGCGGCGAGCATGCAGTAGCCGACGAGGAACGACACGACGGGCCGGCCGAAGGCGCGCTGCGCGTAGACCGCGGAGCCGCCGGCCCGCGGGTACTTCGTCACGAGCTCCGCGTACGACGCGGCGGTGAGCAGCGCCATGCCGAGCGCGACGAGCAGCGGCACCCACACCATGCCGCCGGCCTCGCCCGCGAGCTCCCCGACGAGCGCGTACACGCCGGCGCCGAGCACGTCGCCGAGGATGAAGAGGAACAGGAGGCGGCCCGACACGGTGCGCCGCAGGCGCGTGGCGTCGACGTCGTCGGGCGTGGTGGCGGTGTCGGTCACCGAGCGAGTATCAGCACGCGTCCGCGGTCCCGCACGACGAGCGGGTGCCCCGCGGCGGCCGTCAGCGCCGCCCGGTGCCGACGCGTCAGGCGCGTGCCGACGCGTCGGGGGTCCGTCGCGCGGTCCGGCGAGACAGCGGCGGCTCGGCCGCGTCGAGCAGCCCGGTCGCGGTGAGCTCGTCGACGACGAGGTCCGTGACGACGCCCGCACGCAGCGCGGCGAGCAGCGGCGCGACCTTGTTGTCGCCCGCGACGACGCACACGCGCCGCGGCACGCGCTGGAGCTCCTCGGGCGTCGGGCCCGTCGCACGTTCGTTCAGGTGCACGTCCTGCCACGAGCCGTCGGCGCGCAGGAAGACGGTGCACACGTCACCCACGACGCCCTCGTCGTGCAGCAGGCGCACGTCGGCGTCGTCGAGGTAGCCCGCGGAGTAGACGTGCGACGGGACCGCGCCCGCGACCGCGCCGACGGAGAACACCGCGATGTCCGCGCGCCGCTGCATGTCGAGGACGCGCATGACGGACCGCTCGCGCCACATCGCGCGCTTGGTGTCGGGGTAGTCGAAGAACGCGGGCACGGAGAAGTGGTGCACGGCCGCGCCGAACGCGGTCCCGAACGACGAGATGAGGTCGGACGCGTACTCGATGCCCGAGGTGCGCATGTTCGCGGCGCCGTTGAGCTGCACGACGTGCGACCCCCGCGTCGGCTTGGGCGTGAGGTAGCGCGACACCGACGCGAGCGTGGTGCCCCACGCCACGCCCATCACCATGTCGGAGTCGAACCAGGACGACAGCAGGCGTGCGGCGGTCATCGACACCTGGTCGAGCCGCTCGATGTGCGACGCGGAGTCGGGCACGGGGACGACGTACGCGTCGACGCCGAACGTCGCGGCGACCGACCGCCCGAGGCCCGGTGCACGCGTGCTCGCGGGGCGCAGCGTGATCTCGACCAGGCCGGCCTGTCGTGCGCGTTTGATGAGCCGCGAGACGGTCGACCGGGAGGTCCCGAGGTGCCGCGCGATGACCTCCATCTTGAGGTCCTGCAGGTAGTACATGGACGCCGCGCGCAGGACGTCCTGCTCCCGTTCGACGTACATGCACCCCTCCTCCGACGGACGCCTGTGCATGCACGTATGTGCACCCCGGTTGCGCGTCCGTTCGCCCCGTGATGACGATAGCGAGCGGCCACGGGCGCAGCGATCCGAGGCAGACGAATCACCCGGGGGACGAGAACCACATGCGGACAGCACCACTGACGGTCCAGGCACGCCAGGACGCGCTCGACGTCATGCGCGCGAGCGGCGAGCGCGGCAACGAGCTCGACGTCCTGGTGATCGGGGGCGGTGTCACCGGCGCGGGCATCGCCCTCGACGCCGTGACGCGCGGCCTCTCGACCGCGATCGTGGACGCGCAGGACTGGGCGAGCGGCACGTCGAGCCGGTCCAGCAAGCTCGTGCACGGCGGCCTGCGCTACCTCCAGATGCTCGACTTCCACCTCGTGCGCGAGGCGCTCACCGAGCGCGACCTGCTCATCAACACGCTCGCGCCGCACCTCGTGAAGCCGGTGTCGTTCCTCTACCCGCTCGAGAACCGCGTCTGGGAGCGCGCGTACGTCGGCGCGGGCGTCCTGCTCTACGACACGCTCGCGACCGTCAACGGCAGCAAGCGTGCGATGCCCATGCACCAGCACCTGACCCGCAAGGGCATGGAGCGGCTCTTCCCCGACCTGCGGCACGACGCGGCCGTCGGCGCGGTCCGGTACTGGGACGCGAGCGTCGACGACGCGCGCCTCGTCGAGACGCTCGTCCGCACGGCCGTCTCGTACGGCGCGCACGCCGCGAGCCGCACCCAGGTGCTCGACCTGCACACGACGACGGGCGGCGCGGTCACGGGCGCCGAGCTGGTCGACCTCGAGACGGGTGAGCACCTCGACGTCCGGGCGCGCGCGGTCATCAACGCGACGGGCGTCTGGACGGAGCAGACCGAGTCGCTCGCCGGGTCCGAGGGCGGTCTGCGGGTGCTCGCGAGCAAGGGCATCCACATCGTCGTGCCGCGCAGCCGGATCGCCGGCAACACCGGCCTGATCCTGCAGACCGAGAAGTCGGTCCTGTTCATCATCCCGTGGTCCCGCTACTGGGTCATCGGCACGACCGACACCCCGTGGGAGCAGGACCTCGTGCACCCCGTCGCGACCAGCGCGGACATCGACTACGTCATCGAGCACGCCAACGCGGTGCTGTCCCGGCCGATCAGCCGCGACGACGTCATCGGCACCTGGGCCGGCCTGCGGCCGCTGCTGCAGCCGCACGTCAAGGAGGGCACGTCGTCGGCCAAGGTGTCGCGCGAGCACACCGTCGCGTCCCCGACGCCGGGCCTCACCGTCATCGCGGGCGGCAAGCTCACGACCTACCGCGTCATGGCCAAGGACGCGGTCGACTTCGCGATCGGCTCGCGCGCCACGAGCCTGCCGTCGCTCACGCACGACCTGCCGCTCGTCGGCGCCGAGGGCCTGCGCGTGTTCCAGCGGCAGTCCAAGGCCATCGGCGCGAGGTACGGCTGGGACCGGCCGCGCATGGACCACCTGCTGCACCGGTACGGCTCGCTGCTCGCGGAGCTCATCGACCTCGTCGACGCCGAGCCGTCGCTCGCCGAGCCGCTGAAGAACGCGCCCGCGTACATCGGCGCCGAGATCGTCTACGCCGTCAGCCACGAAGGTGCGCTGCACCTCGACGACGTGATGATGCACCGCACCCGGCTCAACTACGAGCAGGCGGACAAGGGCGTCGGCGCGCTCGACGAGATCGTCGACCTGATCGCGCCCGTCCTCGGCTGGGACGAGCGGACCCGCAGCAAGGAGATCGCCGCCTACGTCGCGCGCGCCGAGGCCGAGGACGCCGCCGCGCAGGAGCACGACGACGCGGCCGCCGAGCAGGTGCGCCTGCGCGCCGCCGACCTGGCCCCCATGCGCCGCCTCGACGACGTCGTCGGCGCCGGGACCAAGCCCGGGTCGCCGCGCGGCCGCGGATCGGCAGGTCCCGCCGGCACCTGAGCACGACCCCGAACTCCCCGCGGCCCGTGCGCGGGGTGCACGTGACAACGACGTCTCGTCAACAGAAGGGATAGGCCGTGGGCACACTCATGTCCCAGGCGTTCGTCTCCGAGATCCTCGGCACCGCGATGCTGATCCTGCTCGGCGCCGGTGTGGTGGCGAACGTGATCCTGCCCGGCACGAAGGGCTTCGGCGGCGGCTGGCTCCTCATCAACTTCGGATGGGGTCTCGCCGTCTTCGCCGGTGTCTTCACCGCCTTCAAGTCAGGCGCCCACCTCAACCCCGCCGTCACCATCGGCCTCCTGACGGCCGACCAGCCGTTCGCCACCAAGACCGGACCGGACGACATGGTCACGGTCACGATCGAGCCGACCGTGGGCAACGCGTTCTGGTACATCCTCGCCCAGCTGATCGGCGCGTTCATCGGTGCCGTCCTCGCCTGGATGGCCTACAAGAAGCACTTCGACCAGGAGGCCGAGCCGGGCATCAAGCTCGCGGTCTTCTCCACGGGTCCGGCCCTGCGGTCGTACGCGTGGAACTTCGTCACCGAGGTCATCGCGACGTTCGTGCTGGTCTTCGTGGTCCTCGCGTTCGGCCCGACGCCGTCCGGGCTCGGCCCGCTCGCCGTCGCCCTGCTCGTCGTCGGCATCGGCGCGAGCCTCGGCGGACCCACCGGGTACGCCATCAACCCCGCACGCGACCTCGCACCCCGCATCGCCCACGCGGTCCTGCCCATCCCGAACAAGGGCGGCGGCGACTGGTCGTACGCGTGGGTGCCGGTGCTGGGCCCGCTCGTCGGCGGTGTGCTCGCCGGCCTCCTCGCCAACGTCTACATCTTCTGACCCCGGCCCCCGACCGAAAGGCAGACCCCCATGCCCGACACGCAGTACGTCCTGGCGATCGACCAGGGCACGACCAGCTCCCGTGCGATCGTCTTCGACCACGGCGGCCAGATCGTGTCCGTCGGCCAGAAGGAGCACGAGCAGATCTTCCCCCGGGCCGGCTGGGTCGAGCACGACCCCGAGGAGATCTGGGTCAACACGCGTGAGGTCGTCGGCCTCGCGCTCACCCGCGCGAACCTGACCTACCGCGACATCGCCGCCGTCGGCATCACCAACCAGCGCGAGACCGCGGTCGTCTGGGACCGCACCACCGGCAAGCCGGTCTACAACGCGATCGTCTGGCAGGACACGCGCACGCAGAAGATCGCCGACGAGCTGGGGGCGCTCGGCGGCGGTGCGGACCGCTACAAGGACCGCGTCGGCCTGCCGCTCGCGACGTACTTCTCCGGCCCGAAGATCAAGTGGATCCTCGACAACGTCGACGGCGCGCGCGAGAAGGCGGAGCGCGGCGACCTCGCGTTCGGCAACACCGACGCGTGGGTGCTGTGGAACATGACGGGCGGCGTCGACGGCGGCGTGCACGTCACCGACGTCACCAACGCGTCCCGCACGATGCTCATGAACCTCGACACGCTGTCGTGGAACGAGGAGATCGCGGGCGAGATGGGCATCCCGCTGTCGATGCTCCCCGAGATCCGCTCGTCGTCCGAGGTGTACGGCACGGGCCGCGAGGGCGGCATGGTGCCCGGGGTGCCGATCGCGGGCATCCTCGGCGACCAGCAGGCCGCGACGTTCGGGCAGGCGTGCTTCGAGGTCGGCACGGCCAAGAACACGTACGGCACGGGCAACTTCATGCTGCTCAACACCGGCACGAAGCCGATCCCGTCGAAGAACGGCCTGCTCACCACGCTCTGCTACAAGATCGGCGACGCCGACCCGGTCTACGCCCTCGAGGGCTCGATCGCGGTCACCGGGTCGCTCGTGCAGTGGCTGCGCGACAACCTCGGGATCATCTCGTCGGCGCCGGAGATCGAGACGCTCGCGGCGAGCGTCGAGGACAACGGCGGCGCGTACTTCGTGCCCGCGTTCTCGGGCCTCTTCGCGCCGTACTGGCGGGCCGACGCGCGCGGTGCGCTCGTCGGGCTCACGCGGTACGTCAACAAGGGCCACATCGCCCGCGCCGCCCTGGAGGCCACCGCCTTCCAGACGCGCGAGGTGCTCGACGCGATGAACGCCGACTCCGGCGTGGACCTCACCGAGCTCAAGGTCGACGGCGGCATGGTCGCCAACGACGCGCTCATGCAGTTCCAGGCCGACATCCTCGGCGTGCCCGTCATCCGGCCGAAGGTCGCCGAGACCACCGCCCTCGGCGCCGCGTACGCCGCGGGCATCGCCGTCGGCTACTGGTCCGGCGAGCAGGACGTCATCGACAACTGGGCCGAGGACAAGCGCTGGGAGCCCGCGGCCGACGACACCGAGCGGGACCGTCAGTACCGCCTGTGGAAGAAGGCCGTCACGAGGACCTTCGACTGGGTCGACGACGACGTGCAGTAAGGACGTCACGGGGGACGGTCGCGGCACCGGGGCAGCCGCGACCGTCACGAGGGCCGGGTGGACCGCAGGCCACCCGGCCCTCGGCATGCCCGGGCGAACCCGCCGGTCACGCCCCACGTGACGCGGGTGCCAAAACGCCTCACACCTGTCGGATCCGGTCGATAAGGTCTCGCCGAGTCGCGCACCTCAGCGCACCCGGCACCAGGAGACCCCATGCCTTCACCTGCCCGTCCGCGGACCGTGCGACGCCTCGTCGCCGCCGCCCTCGCCGCTCTCCTCACCCTCACCGGCCTGGCCACCGCCGCGTCGGCCGACGACGCGGTCGGCACCGTCACCGGCCGTGTGGTCGACAGCGCGGGGACCCCCGTCGTCGGCGTCACCGTCGAGCTCACGACCACCATGGGCATGTCGACCGGGGCGGTCGTGCTCACCGACGCCCAGGGCGGCTACACCGTCGGGTCCGTCGCCCCCGGCACGTACCTCGTGCACGTCATGCCTCCCGGCGACAGCCCTCTGCTCGAGGGCTACCACGGCGGGTCACGCGCGTGGGAGGCGACGTGGTTGTCCGTCACCACGGGCGCGACGACACAGGTCGGCGACACCGTGCTCCAGACGGCGGCGATCGTCGAGGGCCGTGTGCTCGCCGCCGGCCAGCCGGTCTCCACGGCGTCCGTCTCGCTGACCGCCACCTCGGGCTTCAGCGGCGGGTTCGGCTCGACCTGGACGGACGGGACGTTCCGCATCAAGGCACCCGCGGGTGACTACCGGGTGCAGGTCACCGGTCCGTGGGGCTCGGGGCTGATGACGACGTACTGGCCCGGCACGCAGGACCAGACGCAGGCCGGCGTCGTCACCGCCGTCGCCGGGCGGTCCACGGCGCTCGGGGACATCGCGCTGACCACCGGCGCGACGATCACGGGGACGGTCACCGGCCCTGACGGGGCGCCCGTGGCCGGCGTGTCGGTCTGGGCGACGCAGCAGAGCCCGGGCTTCTCCTCGATGACGACCACGGCGCCCGACGGCACCTACGCGATCGGCGGCCTGGTGGCGGGCGAGTACCAGCTCCAGTTCCGCCCCGCGGCGGGCTCCGGGCTGCGGTCGGAGTACTTCGACGGCGTCGACGACTGGGCGTCCGCGACCCCCGTCGCCGTCACCGCGGGCGGCACGACCGCGCGCGTGGACGCCTCCCTGCGCCAGGGCGTGTGCCTCACCGGCGTCGTGCGCAGCGCCGCGGGCACCCCCGTCTCCGGCGCCCTGGTCCTCCTGCACCCGGCGGACGGCGGCACCGCGAGCCCGCACGGCACGACGGGCTTCGACGGCACCTTCCGCGTCTCCGACGCGGCTCCCGGTGACTACCTCCTCGAGGTCAGCACGTGGAACGACGACCTGGCCGACGGGTTCTACCCCGGCAGCACCGGCCGGGACGACGCGACCGTGCTCACGCTCGCCGCGGGCGACTGCGTCGACGTCGACCCGGTCACGATGCCCGTCGGCGGCACGATCACCGGACGCCTGCTGGCGGTCGACGGCACGCCGACGGCCGGCAACGTCACCGTGACGAGCGACGACGGGGCCTACGGCAGCGCGACCGCGGGACCCGACGGCCGGTTCGTCGTGCGCGGCCTCGCGAGCGGCGACTACGTGGTCCAGGCCAGCGCGTTCGGCGGCGGCATCGCCGTCTACCACCCGGGCGTCCCGACGCGCGCCGACGCCGAGACGGTGCGGGTGACCCTCGGCGAGGACACGGCGACCGGTGACCTGCGCATCGTCGCGGGCGGCACGCTGACCGGCACCGCGGTCAAGCCCGACGGCTCCGGGTTCAGCTCCGAGCTGTACGTCACGCCGGTCGGCGGCGGGTACGACGACACGCTGCTGCGCTACGTCGTCGACGGCGCGTTCACCGCCGGCGACGTGGTGCCGGGCCGCCACATCCTCTCGGTGGTCGCGGAGAGCCGCGGCTCGAGCGGCTTCTACGACGGCGTCACCACGTACTACGACGGCGGCGTCGGCACGCAGCAGCGCAGCAAGGCCGTGCCGCTCGACGTCGCGGCGGGCCAGACCGTCGACGGCCTGCACCTCGTCGTGCCGCCGCGCGGCACCGCGGCCGCGCAGGTCACGGCGGTGTCCTCGCCGCAGCCCGCGCCGGTCGGCCGCCCGGCGACCGTGCGGGTGACCGTCACGGGTGACGGCACGACGCCGACCGGTGCCGTCGGGATCTACGGTCCGACCGGGTTCCTCGGCGACGCGCTCCTCGAGGACGGCCGCGCGGACGTCACCTTCACGGTGCCGGACGTCGAGTGGGCCACCGACGGCGGGACGCCGCAGATCGGCGTCGAGTACGTCGGCGACGCCGTCCACGACCGGCAGTACGTGAGCGTGCCGTTCGCCGTGACGACGTCGACCGACCCGGAGCCCGCACCGCCGACGGTCTCGTCCGTCGACCCGGCCGCCGGGTCGGCGCTCGGCGGCACCCAGGTCGTCGTCACGGGCAGCGGTTTCGTGGGGACGCCGGAGGTGACGTTCGGCGGGGTCGCGGCCACCGGCGTCGTCGTGGAGTCCCCCACCACGCTGCGCGCGACCGCGCCGGCCCACGCGGCGGGGCCGGCGCCCGTGGTCGTCACGACCGACCGGGGCGCGAGCGACGGCACCGTGGCGTACACCTACGAGCACGTGCCGACGGCGACCACGCTCACCGCGACGCCGGCGACCGTGCCGAGCGGTGGCTCCGTGACCCTCACCGCGACGGTGGCGGCCGCGGGCGTCGTCCCCGGCGGCGCGGTCGCGTTCACGGTGGCCGGCGGCCAGCCCCGGACGGTGCCGCTCGTCGACGGGACCGCGTCGCTCACCGTCACGGCCGGCACGGCCGGGACGCAGGTCGTCACGGCGGCGTTCGTGGGCGACACGACGTTCGCGTCGTCGACCTCGACGCTCGACCTCGTCGTCACACCGGCGGCCGTGAAGCCCGTGCTCACGGCCGTGCTGCCGCCGGTCGCGTGCACCGCCGGCGGGACCACGGTGCTGCTGGCCGGGCGCAACCTCACCGGCACGACCGGCGTGACGTTCGGGTCGACGGCCGCGGCGTCGTTCCGCGTGGTCAGCGACACCGCGGTGTCCGTGCGGGTCCCGGCGCACGCCGCGGGCAAGGCCGAGGTCCGGGTCACCACGCCGGGCGGCACCACGAAGGCCGTGCCGTTCGTGTACGTCGCGCCGCCGCGCGGCTTCACGTGCCCGAAGGTGGCGGCCGTGTCCTGACGGACGCGTCGCACGACGACGGGAGGGGTCACCGGGCGCGGCTCGGTGGCCCCTCCCTCGTCGTGGGTGGTCCACGGCAGCATGGGCGGCGGACCCGCGGCCGCGTGCGCCGCGGGCGGCGGAGGAGACGACGATGACGTGGTGGATCTGCCGGACGTGCGCGGTGGAGAGCGCCGCACGGTCCGACGTGTGCCCCATCTGCGCCGACGAGCGGCAGTGGGTGCCGCAGACCGGGCAGGAGTGGACGACGCTCGACGCGCTGCAGGCCGAGGGCCACCGCGTCGCGGTCCGTGAGCTCGAGCCGGACCTCTTCGGGCTCACCGCGTCGCCCGGCGTGGGGATCTCGCAGGAGTCGAAGCTGCTGCGCACACCCGCCGGGATGCTGCTGTGGGACCCGCTGGGCTTCGTCGACGACGCGGCCGTGGCGGCGGTCCGCGCGCTCGGGGACGTCGTCGCCGTGGCCGCGTCGCACCCGCACATGTTCGGCGTGCAGGTCGAGTGGAGCCGCGCGCTCGGCGGGATCCCCGTGCTGGTGTCCGCGGCCGACGCGGGCTGGGTGCAACGGCCCGACCCCGTGGTCCAGACGTGGGAGGGCGAGCGCGCGGTGCTGCCCGGCGTCGTGCTGTCGCAGCCCGGCGGGCACTTCCCCGGCAGCGCGGTCGTGCACTGGTCCGCGGGCGCCGAGGGCCGCGGGGTGCTGCTGTCGGGCGACACGATCTTCGCCAACCCCGACCGCACGGCGTCGTTCATGCGGTCCTACCCCAACCGCATCCCGCTGTCGGGCGCGGTCGCGCTGCGGGTCGCCGAGCACGTGGCGCGGCGACCGTTCGACCGGCTCTACAACAACTTCGACGGCGTCATCCCCGCGGACGCGACCGCCGTCGTCCGGCGGTCGGCCGAGCGGCACGCCGCCTGGACCCGCGGGGACTTCGACGACCTCACCTGACGCGCGCGCGTCGCGAGGTCGACATACCGTCGGGGAGGGCGGACGCCCGTCACCACGGCGGAGCGACCGCACAGCCGCTCCCAGGAAGAGGGAGCACCCATGAGCAACCCGATCCCCGACCCCGGACGCGTGCCGGACTCGCCGGTGTTCGACGACCTCCCGCCCGACGACCCCCGCCGGGAGGAGGACCCGCTGCCGAGCGACGCGCCACCCGCACCCGACGCGCCCGACGTGCCGGACCGCGGCGACCTGGGCCCGACGACGTCGGCCGGGGAGCCGCCCGACTGACCCGAGGAGCCATCATGTGGGCCTTCCTGATGCGCCGCGTGCGCACCGTCCTCATCGCCGCCGTCGTCGTGCCCGTCGTCTCGGGCGTCGCCGGGAAGATCGCGTCCCGCGTCGAGCACGCACAGGGCGGACCGACGCTCGTGTCGCGCAGCCTGCGGCTCGTGGAGTCGACCGGCCGTCGCGCGCGCCGCGCGCTCGCCTGAGCCGCCCGCCACAGCGGGACGCTGACGCACCGACGGGATCCGTCCGGTTCACGCCGGCCGGGTCCCGTCGTGCTGCGCCGGTCGACGGGGACCGTCCGCCCTCCGGGCGCGGCACGCCGCTGCACCGGTCCGACGGTTCCATCCGTCCCGCCCGGCGCGGCATGCCAGTCCGACGGGTCCGTCCGCCCCGCCGGGCGCGGCGCCTCCGCCGGTGTCGGTCGACGTCAGCTGAAGTACGCGCCCCCGTTGACGTCGAGCACCGCGCCCGTCACGAAGGCCGCGCCGTCGGAGACCAGGTAGAGGACCGCCTCCGCGACGTCGTCGGGGATCCCCGCGCGACCGACCGCGGCCGCCGCGACCGCCGCCCGCTGGGCCGGCTCCGGGGTGTGCGTCGCGTGGAACGGCGTGTGCGCGACGAACCCCGGCGCGACCGCGTTCACCGTGATGCGCCGCGGCCCGAGCTCGCGCGCCAGCGCCCGCGTGAACCCCTCGAGCGCCGCCTTCGCGGTCGTGTACGCGACCATGCCCGTGCCGCCGCCGCTGCGGGCCGCCTGCGCACCGATGCTCACGACGCGGCCGCCGTCCGGCATGACCGACAGCGCCGCACGCGTCGCGTAGAACACCGACGACAGGTTGAGGTCGAGGACGTGGTGCCAGTGCGCGTCGTCCATCGCGGCGAGCGTGCGCCGCTCCACGATGCCGCCGACGTTGTTGACGAGCAGGTCGATCCCGCCGCCCAGCGCCGCGGCCGCGGTGCTCACCGCCTTGTCGACGTCCCACGAGTGCCGCGCGTCGACCTGGACCGCCGTCGCCGAGCGGCCCTCCTCCTCGATCTCCGCGACGACCTGCGACGGGTCGTGCGCGAGGTGCGTGACCGCGACGTCCGCACCGGCGCGTGCGAGCGCGACGGCCACCGCGCGGCCGATCCCGCTCGCGCCGCCCGTGACCAGCGCGCGTCGCCCCTTCAGCCCTTCGCCCACGTCGTCCTCCCTGACCCGCTCGTGACGGGTGCGCGCGAGCCGGGCAGCCCGGGGTCCGGTCCCCGGACCCGGCGTCGCTGGCGGAACGGTATCGAGGCGCTTCGCCCCAGGAACAGCCCGTACGTCCTTTTCGTCCGTCCGGTCGACACCCACCCGGTCCAACCGCGGCCGGGCGGGTGGCGCCCGCGACCGCGTCGTGGACCAGCGGGGCCGTCGCACGGAGGTGTCGGCCAGGGCCGGTAACGTCGCCGTCCATGCGTCTGGCCACCTGGAACATCAACTCGATCCGCGCCCGCACCGAGCGGGCCGTGTCCTTCCTCGAGCGCAGCGGCGTCGACGTCCTCGCGCTGCAGGAGACGAAGTGCAAGGACGAGCAGTTCCCCCGTGAGCCGTTCGAGGCCCTCGGATACCAGGTCGCGACCGCCGGGCACAGCCAGTGGAACGGTGTCGCGATCGTGTCGCGCGTGGGGATCGAGGACGTCGAGGTCGGGTTCCCCGGCATGCCGACGTGGGGCGACCCCGCCGTCGCGGAGGCCCGTGCGCTCGGCGCGACGTGCGGCGGCGTCCGCGTCTGGAGCCTGTACGTCCCGAACGGGCGCGAGGTCGACGACCCGCACTACGTCTACAAGCTCGAGTGGCTCGCGCGGCTCCGCGACGCGGCCGAGGGCTGGCTGGCCGCCGACCCCGCCGCCCCGTTCGCGCTCGTCGGGGACTGGAACATCGCGCCGCTCGACACCGACGTGTGGGACCCGGCCTGGTTCGCGGGCCGCACGCACGTCACGCCCGCCGAGCGCGACGCGTTCACCGCGCTCGCCCGGGCCGGCCTCACCGAGGTCTCCCGCGAGCACCTGCCCGCCGAGCACACCTACACCTACTGGGACTACCAGCAGCTGCGGTTCCCGCGGAACCAGGGCATGCGCATCGACCTCACGTACGCCTCGCCCGCCCTGGCGGCACGGGTCACGGGCGCGGCGATCGTGCGGGACGAGCGCAAGGGCAAGGCGCCCTCCGACCACGTCCCCGTCGTCCTCGACATCGGCGACCGACCGACCTCCTGAGCGGGAGGTCCGCGCGTGGGCGCGGTCGGCTAGGTTGCGGCCATGAGCAACGAGCCGGGCGGGCCGACGCCCGAGCAGAACCCCTTCGCCGCCCCGGACGCCCCGAAGCCGTCCCCGGGGACGACGCAGCCCGTCCCGCCTCCCCCGAGCGGGTACGAGGCCGTGCCGGACCCCGCGTCGGCGGCGGGACAGCCGCCCGTCGGGCAGCAGCCGACCACCGGTCAGCCGGGCGAGCAGCAGCCGACCTACGGGCAGCAGCCCGGGCACGGCCAGCCCGGCTACGGCCAGCAGCCCGGCTACGGCCAGCAGCCCGGGTACGGCCAGCCCGGTGCCGCGCAGCAGCCCGGGTACGGCCAGCCTGGTTACGGTCAGCAGCAGGGCCACGGTCAGCAGCCCGGCTACGGTCAGCAGCCCGGCTACGGCCAGCAGCCCGGGTACGGCCAGCCTAGTTACGGTCAGCAGCAGGGCCACGGTCAGCAGCCCGGCTACGGCCAGCAGCCCGGCTACGGCCAGCAGCCCGGGTACGGCCAGCCCGGCTACGGGCAGCAGCCGGGCTACGGGCAGCCGCAGGCCTACGGCGCCTACGGGCAGCAGCCCGGGTACGCCCCGGCGACCCGGACGACGGACGGGCTCGCGATCGCCTCGATCGCGACGAGCGCCGGTGGCCTGCTGCTCACCGCAGGCCTGCTGTCCCCCGTCGGCCTCGGGCTGGGCATCGCGTCGCTGCGCCGCATCCGGCGGACCGGTCAGGACGGGCGCGGTCTCGCGATCGCCGGCATCGTCGTCGGGGCAATCGGCACCGCGGTGATCGCCGTCAGCATCGTGGTGGGCCTCATCCTCTTCGCACGGGTCGCCACGGACGACAGCGTCCAGACCGCGCTCGACGACCTGGGCGAGACCGTCGACGAGGGCCAGACCGGGCCGGACGCGTCCGGCGAGCTCGGCTACTGGGAGCTGCGGACGGACCTGCCGGTCGGCACGTGCCTCGCCGCGTACCCGAACCAGTACGACATGAGCGACGCCGAGGTCGTAGCGTGCTCCGAGCCGCACAGCACCGAGATCGTCGCCCTGGTCCAGCTGGACGGGCCGATCGTCGACGACGTGGACGACCCCGCCTACGACGCGGCGGTCGACGTCTGCTTCACCGCGATCGACTCGCGCGCACCGGGCCTGTTCGACGTCGGCGGGTTCCCGGACGTGTACTACCCGCACCCCGACGACTTCGACCAGGCGGGCGGGTCGACGGCGCTCTGCACGTACACCGCGGACGACCCGGACCTCACGGGCTCGATCGTCGTCGGTGACCTGCAGGTCGCCGGGCAGGGGGTCGGCTCCTGAACGAGCCGCTCGGGCGGGGGGACGACTACCCCGAGCCGTACTACGCCGCGGGCTGGGAGGACGCCCCCGCACGTCGCGAGCCGCTCGCGGGCTGGGCGCTCGCCGCGGGCGTGCTCCTGCTGGCCCCGCTCGCGCTGGTGCTCGGGATCGTCGCGCTGCGCCGCACGTCGGCGCACGGCACCCGGGGCCGCGGGATGGCGGTCGCCGCGATCGTGCTCGGCGCCCTGGGGACGCTCGGCGTCGTCGTGGCCGTCGTCGTCGGGCTCGTGACCGCGCAGACGACGCGTCCCCTGCCGGGCGACGTCGGGTCGGCGCGCGACGCGCACGCCGTGCAGCTCGTGACCGGCACGTGCGTCGAGCAGCTGCCCGCCGACGGGTCGGTCGACGTGGTGCGGGTCGTGCCGTGCGCGCAGCCGCACGAGGCGCAGGTCGTCACGGAGTACGACTTCGCGGAGAACGCGGTGTGGCCGGGTCAGCAGGCGGCCGACGCGCGCGTCGCGAAGGCGTGCGTGCTCGACGACGCGGAGACGGCGGCGGGTGTGCGACCGGTGACGTGGGCGCCGACCGAGCAGGGCTGGTCGCGCGGCGACCGTCGCGGGCTGTGCCTCGCGGTGGTGGACGGCGGGGGCGTGACCGGGTCGTTCCTGGACGGGTCGGCGACGCTGCCCTGAGCCGGCGCCGCCCTGAGCCGCGGCGCGGTCGGCCCGCGGGTCCCTGCCCACGACCGGCCCGACGCGCGGACGTGGTGCCGCGCAGCGGTCGTCAGCCGCGGTCGGGCACGGCGCGGCGGCGGCGGGTGCGCGTCCACACGAACCGGCCGACGAGCCACGCGAGGATCGCGTAGACCAGCCAGTTCAGCCAGTCGCTGTACCGCCCGATGTCCTCCCACCGGTCGCCGAGGGCGTATCCCGCGAGGATCAGGCCCGCGTTCCAGACACCCGAGCCGATCACCGTGAAGACGCTGAACCGCAGCAGCGGCATCCGCTCGACGCCCGCGGGGATCGACACCAGGCTCCGCACGACCGGCACGCACCGCCCGACCAGCACCGCGGCGCCGCCGTGCCGGACGAACCACTCCTCCGACCGGTCGAGGTCCTCGACCTCGACGAGCGGCACCTTGCCGAGCCAGCGGCGCAGCCGCACCCGCCCGACGCTCGCGCCGATCCCGTACAGCACCCACGCGCCGATCAGCGAGCCCAGCGTCGAGGCGACGATCGCCCACACGAGCGACATCTCCCCCTGGCTCGCGACGTACCCGGCGACGGGCAGCACGACCTCGGACGGCAGCGGCGGGAAGACGTTCTCGAGCGCGACGAGCAGCCCGACCCCGACGGGTCCGAGCGCGGCGATCACGGAGACGACCCACCCGACGAGGCCGGTGAGCTCGGCCTCCGAGGTGGTGGTGGCGAGGGTCGCGTGGGGCCCGAGACCGGCGGCCAGCTGCAGGGGGGACCTCATCGGTCCGATGCTGTCATCCGCCCGCGACGGACGCGCGGCGGGTCACTCGCCCGGGTAGACGACGCCCAGCTGGCGGCGGGCCTCGTCGGCGGTCTCGAGGATGCGGACCGTCTCGGCCAGCGGCAGCAGCGGCGAGTCGGTGCGCCCCTCGGCGACGTAGGTCGCGAAGGCCGCGGCCTGGTACGCGAGCCCGTCGTACCCGGTGACGCGGTTGGCGTCCCAGCGGGCCGTGCGGTCGCCGACCGTCACGGTGAGCGCGGACGGGACGTACGCCGACTCGTCGACGCGCACGTGGCCGAGCGATCCGTGCACCGCGGTCGTCTGACCCGCGGCGGTGAGCATCGACGTGAAGAGCTGCGCCTGCGCCGCGCCGTACGCGACCTGCAGGCTGACCTGCGCGTCGACCCCGGTCGACGTGAGCGACCCGGTCGCCTGGACGGCCGACGGCGCGACGCCGAGACCCGCGTGCCGGGCGACGAACGAGGCGAACGCCACCGGGTACACCCCGAGGTCGAGCAGCACACCGCCCGCGAGCGCCGGGTCGACGAGCCGGTGCGTGGGGTCGACCTCGGCGCGCACCGCGAAGTCGCCGGTGACGCGGTGGACGTCGCCGAGCGCGCCGTCGTCGAGCAGCTGCCGCAGCACGTCCGTGTGCGGCAGGTACCGCGTCCACATCGCCTCCATGAGCAGCACGCCGGCCTCGCGGGCCGCGTCGACGAGGTCGCGCGCCTCGGCGGCGTTGCGCGTGAAGGCCTTCTCGACGAGCACGTGCTTGCCGGCGCGCAGCGCGAGGAGCGCCTGCTCGTGGTGGTGGCTGTGCGGGCTCGCGACGTAGACGGCGTCGATGCCGGGGTCCCCGACGAGCTCCTCGTACGACCCGTGCGCGCGCTCGAACCCGTGCTCGTCGGCGAACGCCTGCGCCCGCTCGCGCGACCGCGACCCGGCGGCGACGAGCTGCTGGTGGCTGTGCTCGCGGACGGCCGTGGCCCAGCGCCCCGCGATGTAGCCGGGCGCCAGGACACCCCAGCGCAGCGGCGGGGCGTCGGCGGGGTCGGGCGTGCGCGGGTCGGGCAGGTGCAGGTCGGCGGGCATCGGGCCAGCGTGCCAGACGCCCGCGCGGCGAGCCCCCGGCGACCGCCCGGCAGACCGCGCGCCCCGGCCCGTCACCCCCCGTCCGCCGGTGGCGTGGAAGGTCTGTCACGCCTGGTGCGACAGACCTTCCACGCGGGCGGACCGCGGCGACGGGGGTCAGGCCGCGGACGTCACCGTGAGCGTGTCGCCGTCGCGGTCGACGCGGACCGTCTGCCCGTCGTGCACCTCGCCGGCGAGCAGCGAGCGGGCCAGCCGGTCGCCGATCTCGCGCTGGACGAGCCGTCGCAGCGGGCGCGCACCGTACGCGGGGTCGTACCCCTCGAGCGCGAGCCACTCGCGCGCGGCGGGCGTGACGTCGAGCGTGAGCCGACGGTCGGCCAGCCGCCGGGCGAGCGACGCGACCTGCAGCTCGACGATGTGCCCGATCTCGTCGAGCGACAGCGGGTCGAACAGCACGACGTCGTCGAGCCGGTTGAGGAACTCGGGCTTGAACGCGGTCCGCACGGCGCTCATGACGGCGTCGCGCTTCGCGTCGGCGGACAGCAGCGGGTCGACGAGGAACTGCGACCCGAGGTTCGACGTGAGCACGAGGATGACGTTGCGGAAGTCGACCGTGCGGCCCTGGCCGTCGGTGAGGCGGCCGTCGTCGAGCACCTGGAGCAGCACGTCGAAGACCTCGGGGTGCGCCTTCTCGACCTCGTCGAGCAGCACGACGGAGTACGGCCGGCGGCGGACGGCCTCGGTGAGCTGGCCGCCCTCCTCGTACCCGACGTACCCCGGGGGCGCGCCGACGAGCCGCGCGACCGAGTGCTTCTCGGAGTACTCCGACATGTCGATGCGGACCATGGCCCGCTCGTCGTCGAAGAGGAAGTCCGCGAGCGCCTTGGCGAGCTCGGTCTTGCCGACACCGGTCGGCCCGAGGAACAGGAACGAGCCCGTCGGGCGGTCGGGGTCGGAGATGCCGGCCCGCGCACGGCGGACCGCGTCGGACACGGCCGCGACGGCGGGGCGCTGGCCGATGAGCCGCTCGCCGAGCACGTCCTCCATGCGCAGGAGCTTCGCGGTCTCGCCCTCGAGCAGCCGGCCCGCGGGGATGCCGGTCCAGGCGGCGACGACCTCGGCGACCTCGTCGGGCCCGACCTTGTCGGCGATCATCGGTGTGCCCTGCGCGGCGACCTCGTCGTCGGTCGTCTCCTCGCTGGCCTCGGCCTCGGCGATCTCCCGCTCCAGCGCCGGGATCTCCCCGTACTGGAGCCGCGCCGCAGCCTCGAGCGAGCCCTCGCGGAGCAGCCGCTCGGCGTCGGTGCGCAGCGTGTCGAGCCGCGCCTTGAGGTCACCGACGAGGTTGTGACCCGCCTTCTCCTTCTCCCACCGCGCGGTGAGGGACGCGAGGTCCTCGCGCCGGTCGGCGAGGTCCTTGCGCAGCCGCTCGAGACGGTCGAGCGACGCGGGGTCGTCGGACTCCTGGAGGACGACCTCCTCCATCTCCAGGCGCGTGACGGCGCGCTGCAGCTCGTCGATCTCGACGGGCGAGGAGTCGAGCTCCATGCGCAGCCGGGACGCGGCCTCGTCGACCAGGTCGATCGCCTTGTCGGGCAGCTGACGGCCGGTGATGTACCGGTCGGACAGGGTCGCGGCGGCGACGAGCGCGGCGTCGGAGATCGTCACCTTGTGGTGCGCCTCGTACCGCTCCTTGAGGCCACGCAGGATCGCGACGGTGTCCTCGACGGACGGCTCGCCGACGAACACCTGCTGGAAGCGACGCTCCAGGGCGGGGTCCTTCTCGATGCGCTCGCGGTACTCGTCGAGCGTCGTCGCGCCGACCAGGCGCAGCTCGCCGCGGGCCAGCATGGGCTTGAGCATGTTGCCCGCGTCCATCGCGCCCTCGGACCCGGCGCCCGCGCCGACCACGGTGTGCAGCTCGTCGATGAACGTGACGACCTGCCCCTCGGCACCGGTGATCTCGGCGAGGACGGCCTTGAGCCGCTCCTCGAACTCGCCGCGGTACTTGGCGCCCGCGACCATCGCCGCGAGGTCGAGGCTCACGAGCCGCTTGCCCCGCAGGGACTCGGGCACGTCACCGGCGACGATGCGCTGCGCGAGCCCCTCCACGACGGCCGTCTTGCCGACGCCGGGCTCGCCGATGAGCACGGGGTTGTTCTTGGTCCGGCGGGAGAGCACCTGCACGACGCGGCGGATCTCCGAGTCGCGCCCGATGACCGGGTCGAGCTTGCCGTCCCGCGCGCGCTGCGTCAGGTCGATGCCGTACTGCTCGAGCGCCTTGAACGTGCCCTCGGGGTTCGGCGTGGTCACGCGCGCGTTGCCCCGGACGTTCGGCAGCGCGGCCGCGAGCGCGTCGCGGCTCGCACCGGCGGAGCGCAGCGCGTCGGCCACGCCGGACTGCCCGGCGGCGAGCCCGAGCAGCAGGTGCTCGGTCGAGACGTAGTCGTCGCCGAGCGCGCGCGCCTCGGCGGACGCGGCCTCCAGGGCGGCGGCGGTCGCGCGCGACGCGGACGGCTGCGCGACGGTCTGGCCGGCCGACGACGGCAGGCCGACGAGCGTCGAGCGCACCGAGCGGCCGAGCGCGGCACGGTCGGCGCCGACGGCGTCGAGCAGCGCGTTCGCGACGCCGCCCTCCTGCTGGAGCAGGGCGTTGAGGACGTGCGCGGGCTCGAGCTGGGGGTTGCCGGCGGCCGACGCCTGCTGGATGGCGTCGCCGAGGGCCTCCTGCGAGCGGGTGGTGAACTTGGCGTCCACGGAATCTCCTGTCCGAGCGGTATCGGGGTCTGCCCGACTCAACATCGACCAAACTTGAGTCTATTCCGCTCAACTTGGCCGAGCGACCCGATCCGATCGGTGACGACGGCGGGGCCGGCCGTCCGGGCACCCTCGCCGACGCGTCAGGACGTCGGCCTGCCCGCGCACTGGCCGCGCCGGGTCCCGTCGACGGTCACCCCGTCGAGCACGGCGACCCCGCCCACGTTCGCGCGGCACACCAGGTCACCCGCGACGCGCACGTCGCCGACCCGCACCGGGCCCACGTTGCGCAGGAGCGTGAGCGTGCCGCCCACGGTCGTCGTCGGTGCGTCGGGTCCCGTGGGGCACGTCGCGCGGGGACCCACGTCGACGGCGGCCGCTGCGTCGCGGACGGTCACGCCTCCCGCGACGTCGGTCCCGCACACGATCACGCCGAACGGCGGTCGGGTGATCTGGAGCGACCCGCCGAGCGTCGAGTCCAGGATCCACGTCCAGCCGTCGGTGATCCGGACGTCGCCGTCGACGGTCGCGCGCTCCAGGTCGGTCTCGAACGCGCTCGACCGGACGTCGCCCAGCACGTGCACGTCCGCGAGCTCCAGCCACTGGCCCGGGCCGGTGACGTCACCGGCGACGGTCGAGCCGAACGCGAGCACGACCGCGGTTGCGGCGCGCAGGCGGATCGCGCCGAGGTCCGACCCGTAGACCTGCACCGACCCGGCGACGCGCAGCGTCCCGTCGACGGTCGAGTCGCGCAGCAGCAGGTACGAGCCCTCGGCCTCGAGGACCCGCACGTCGCCGTGCACGACGGAGTCGGTGAGCTCGCACGGCCCGTCGACGAGCAGGTCGCCGTCGACCACGACGTCACGCGCCTGCCACGGCAGGGCGCTGCAGCGGGTCACCCCGGACCCGTGCCCCGTCCGCTCCCGCGCGTCCGCGACCCCCGCGGGTCCGACCAGGGCACCCGTCGCGAGCGTCACGGCGGCGAGCGCCACGGTCAGCCGGCGGACATGAGCACGCATGGTCCTGCTCCCGACGTGTGGGGACGTGACGAGCCCAGTGTCCTCGCACCCTGCGGCCGTCACCGGTCCGATCGGGCAGCCGTTCGGATGGTCCGACCGTCGCGCGGGCGTGCTGCCGGCGAACGGTCGCCGACGCGTCACCTCCCCGTCGGCCGGGCGACACGTCGCGCGCCTAGCGTCGCGAGCGACACCGAAGAGAGAGCAGGGCGACGATGACCCTCACGATGACGCTCGTCCGGCACGGGCGCACCCACTTCAACGCACGCCGCGTCCTGCAGGGACGCTGCGACTCCCCCCTGACCCGCGACGGCCGCGCCGGCGTGCGGACCACCGCGCGGCACCTCGCCGACGTCCCGTTCACCGCCGCGTGGTCCTCGCCGTCCGGCCGGGCCGTCGCCACCGCGGTCGAGCTGCTGCGCCACCACGACGGCATCCCGCTGCGCACCGACCGCGGGCTGCTGGAGTACGCGTTCGGGATCTACGAGCAGAAGCCCGAGAGCGTCCTCGACCAGGTCGTCGCGTGGCCCGACCTGGTCACCGAGGTCCTCGCCGGTCGCCACCCCGGCCTGCCCGGCGGCGAGCACGCGCGCGACTTCATGGACCGCACGCGCGACGTCTTCGCCCGCATCGCCGCGCAGCACGAGGACGGGCACGTCCTCGTCGTCGGCCACGGCCTCACGCTCGGCGCGTACCTGGCGACGGTCGACGAGGTCGGCCTGGTGCCGCTCCCGAACGCGTCCGTCTCGACCGTCGATGTCGACCGCGACGGCACCCCCCGCATCACGAGCCTCGCCGTCGACGTCGCGCACCAGGGCCACATCGCGGCCCGCCCGATGCGCACCGCGACGGCGGTCCCGTCGGTCGCCTGACGCACGACCCGCCGTTCGACCCGGTCCTGGGTACCGCTCAGGCGCGTCCAGCGACCGCCAGGACCGGGTCGGCGAGCGCGGCAGTCACCCAGGACCGGGTCGGCGGGCGCGGCGGTCACCCACGACCGGGTCGGCAGGCGCGGCGGTCACCCACGACCGGGTCGGCAGGCGCGGCGGTCACCCACAACCGGGTCGGCAGGCGCGGCGGTCACCCACAACCGGGTCGGCGGGCGCGGCGGTCCGTGACGGCCGGTCGGCGTGTGCTGCCGGCGCGCGGGTGTCCGGTGGCAGGATCGCCGCATGGACGACGACGTCATCGACGTGCCCGACGTGCTCGGCGACGGGTGGACCGCCCGGACGATCCCGCTGCGGCCCGACCACCGGTCGACGCGCGGCGTCGACCCCGTCGCCACCCTCGTCAGCCCCGCGGGTTCGCTGAGCGACGAAGGGCCGCGGCGCGAGCGGGCCGTGCTCTACCTGCACGGGTTCGTCGACTACTTCTTCCACCCGCACGTCGCCGACGCGCTCGCCCAGCACGGGTACGACCTGCACGCGCTGGACCTGCGGGACTTCGGGCGGTCGATCCGCGACGGCCGCGTCCCGAACGCCGCGCGCGAGCTGTCGGTGTACGCGGAGGAGATCGACGCGGCGGTGCGGCTGCTGCGCGAGCGGTACGCGTCGGTGTCGCTGCTCGGCCACTCGACGGGCGGGCTGGTCGCGGCGCTGTGGACGAACGGGCGGCCGGGTGCGGTCGACGCGGTCGTGCTCAACAGCCCGTGGCTCGACCTGCGGGGCTCGTGGTTCGAGCGGCACGCGCTCACGCAGGCGCTGCGCGTCGTCGGGCGGGTCGCACCGGACGTCGTCGTCGGGCACATCGCGCCGCACTACGGGCGCGCGCTGCACAGCGAGACCGGCGGCGAGTGGGACTTCGACCTCACGTGGAAGCCGCACGACGGCTTCCCGGCGCGAGCCGGGTTCGTCCGCGCGGTGCGCGCGGGGCACCGGCGGGTCGCGCACGGGCTCGACATCCGGGTCCCGGTGCTGGTGCTGGCGTCCGACGCGTCCGGCCCGGACGACCGCGAGCACGACGCGCTGCTCACGACGGACTCGGTGCTCGACGTCGCGCACATCCGCACGCTCGCGCCGCGGCTCGGCCCCGACGTGACGTTCGTCGAGGTGCCGGGCGGCGCGCACGACCTGGCGCTGTCGCCGGCGCCGGCCCGCGAGCGCTACCTCAAGGAGGTCGTCGGCTTCCTCGACCGCGTGACGGGCGGTCGCCCGGAGGCGTCGTGAAGGTCGTCGACCACGAGCCGTCGTCGTGGTTCCTGCTGGAGTCGGACGGGTCGCTGCTGCTCGACGTGCACGTGAACCAGGGACCGGTCAGCGGCTCGCTGCTGGTCGCGCTCACGGACGGCGAGCAGGACGCGTACGAGCACCAGGGCCGGACGGCGCTGACGCGGCTCGCGGCGCGCGTGCAGGACTCGGCGCCGCTCGCGGCGGCGTCGACGTCGCCGTACCGCTCGCGGGACCTCACGCGGGTGCTCGGGGCGGACGTGACGGCGGCGGTCGTGGCGTGGCGCGCGGGCGTCGACGGTGGGACGGTCGCCGGGGCCTGAGCCGGCCGCGCCGGTCGACGTCCGCGGTCACCGGTCGTGTCCGCCCCCGGGGGCGGCCTCGGCCGGACGGGCGCTCACGTACGGTCGACGGACCCCTGCTCCTCGGTGGTGTCCGGCGGGGTGAGCGACGCCCCCGAGCCGGCCTCGGCGGGTGTCGGCTCGTCGAGCGGTGCCGCCCGCAGCTCGGGCCGGTTGGTGACGAGCAGCCAGGCCGCGAGCGTCGCGAAGAGCAGCGGCGGGATGAGCGTGGCCTGCGGGATGATCGCGACGACGAGGAAGATGCTCAGCCACCCGCTACGGGTCGCGGCGACGATGATGCCGACGGTCGCGGAGCCCACGGCGAGCGCGGTCGGGACCGACGGGAACGCCACGGCGACGGTGTACCCGAGCGCGACGCCGACGAAGGTCGCGGGGAAGATCCGGCCGCCGCGGAACCCGACGCTCGACGCGACGAGCAGCGCGACGAGCTTGATGAGGGCGAACGCGAGGAACCCGAGGGCCGTCGTCTCGCCGACCATCCCCGGGAGCTGCTTCATCTGCTCGAGGCCCTTGAACAGCGTGATCGGCCCGCCGAGGACACCGAGGAGCCCGAGGACCAGGCCGCCGAGCGTCAGCAGCAGGACGGGCTGCCGGACGCGGTGCACGAACCGGTGCAGGGGCGTGAAGACGTACGCGGCGAGCAGCCCGACCGCGGCGGCACCGAGCGACACGGCGACGGCGATCGCGAGGTCGGCGACCTGGATCCCCGGGTAGGCCGGTACGTCCATCGCGAAGTCGAGGTCCGACAGCAGCAGCATCGTGAGCGCACCGGTCGACGACGACACGAGCGGTGCGAACAGCCGGTCCCACAGCGGGATGCGCCGGTCGCCGGGGTCGAGCTCGCTGAACATGAGCGCCGCGGCGAGCGGCGTCCCGAACATCGCGCCGAGCGTCCCGGCGGTCGACAGCGCCATCCACTGCGGCACCCCGACGCGTCCGGCGACGCGCGCGCCGAGCCACACGACCAGCGCGGCGTTGATCGCCATGATCGGGTTCTCGGGACCGAGGCTGACGCCGCCCGCGAGCATGAGGACCATCGCGAGCGCGAGCCCGGGCAGGACCCGCGGCGGCAGCGGCGGCTCGACGAGCCCCGCGGACGCGGGGTCCGGGCCGGCGTGCCCGGGCGCGAACCGGATGACGAGCCCGACGAGCAGCCCGGTGAGCGTGAGGATCACGACGATCCACACGGGCGAGTCGCGGTCGAGCCCGAACAGGCCCGACAGGTCGTCCCAGAGCCAGCCCTCCACCACCGACGCGAGCGCGCTGAGGCCGATGAGCAGGAGCCCGCACAGGATGCCGACGAGGGCAGCCGGGATCGTGAGCTCGAGCAGCTGCCGCACGGGCACGCGGAACTCGGTCGTCGGCTCGGTCATCGCCACCCCCCGTCCCCGCGTGCCCGCCCAGCGTCCCCGGACCGGCGCGTCGTGCGCGTCACCCCTCACGGATGACCGCCGGTCAGTCGTGGATCGACGGCTCCTCCGGCTCGGAGAGCGACAGCAGGGCCCCGACGACGCCGGCCGTCGCGGAGATCCGGCGCTCGAGCGACGCGAGCAGGTGCGACGCCTCGGTCTCGCCCGGGTCCCCGTCGAGGTCGACGGCTCCCGTGAGGTAGACCTGGCGGGCACCGACGAACTCGAGGCGCAGCTGGGTCACGCGTGCGACCTCGGGCAGCGCCAGGAGCGCGTGGACCGCGGCGGCGTGCAGGGCGGGGTCGACCGCCTCCCCGACGAGGAAGCGTCGGTTGCGGTCGATGAGCACGACGGCGACGACGCCCAGGAGGATCCCGACGAGGATCGAGCCGATCGCGTCGGGCACCGCCGAGCCGGTGATCTGGTGCGCGGCGATGCCGCCGGTCGCGATGAGGATGCCGACGATCGCCGCCGCGTCCTCGAAGAACACCGCCCGGACCGTCGGGTCGGACGTCGCGAGGACGTGGTCGACGAGGTCGCGGTCGCGTCGTGCGGCGGCCCGCTTCGCCTGCCGCGACGCCTGCACGAACGACACGCCCTCGAGCACGAGGGACACCCCGAGCACCGCGTAGGCGATGCCGAAGTCCGACGCGGGCTCCGGGTGCGACAGCTCCTGGACGCCGTGCGTGATGGACACGCCCGCCCCGACGGCGAACAGGCCGATCGCCGCGAACAGCGACCACACGTACACCTCGCGGCCGTACCCGAGCGGGTGCGAGGTGTCGGCGGGCTTGGCCGCGCGCCGCTGGGCGATGAGCAGGAAGACCTCGTTGCCCGCGTCGGCCCACGAGTGCGCGGCCTCGGCGAGCATCGACGCCGCGCCCGTGATCACGGCGGCGGCGGTCTTCGCGACCGCGATCAGGACGTTCGCGCCGAGCGCGATCGCGACGGTGAGCGCGGACTCGCCGTGCCCGTCGTCCTCGGCCTCCTGAGGCACCCCCAGGACGTCGACGGCGGGCTCGTCCGGACCCGGCTGCATCATGCGTCCGTGACTAGCACCATCGCTCGCGTGGTGCGACCCGGAGGAACGGTGTGGGATGGGCACGCACCGACCACGAGGAGGACCGATGACGACGCACCGGGGCAGCTGGCCCACGGGCACCCCCGCCTGGGCCGACATCACCGTGCCGGACCTGGACCGCGCCATCGCGTTCTACGGCGCGCTGCTGGGCTGGCGGTTCGAGCGCGGCGGGCCGGAGGTCGGCGGCTACACGCAGGCGTTCGTCGGCGGCCGCCGTGTCGTCGGGATGGGCGAGCCGACCGGCGAGGACCCCGCGCCGCCGTCGGCCTGGTGCCTGTACCTCGCGACGGACGACCTGGCCGCGACCACGGACGCCGTCACCGAGGCCGGCGGGCAGGTGCTGCTGCCGGGCATGGAGATCGTCGACTTCGGCTCGATGGCGATCTTCGTCGACCCGACGGGTGCCGTGTTCGGCGGTTGGGAGCCGCACGGGCACACCGGGTGGGACGTCACCGACGAGCCCGGGGCGATCGTGTGGACCGAGGTCATGTCGCACGACCAGCCCGCGTCGCTCGCCTTCTACCAGCACGTGTTCGGGTTCACGGCCGACGACATGAGCGGGCCGGGCTTCGCGTACGCGTCCGTGCGGCTCGACGGTCAGCTCGTGTGCGGCATCGGCGGCTACAGCGACAAGGTCGACCCCGAGACGCCCGCCGCGTGGACGCTGTACTTCGGCACGCCCGACACCGACGTCGCGACCCGACGGGCCGTCGACCTCGGCGGCACCGTCCTGAGCCCGCCGTCCGACACGCCCTACGGCCGCATGTCGATCGTCTCCGGCCCGTTCGGGGAGGTCTTCGCGCTCATCGCGGAGAGCGACGACGAGGCCTGACGTCGATCCTGCCGCCTGCCGTGCCGGTCCGCGGATCGGCCCGACGGGCGCCGGGGCCGATCCGAGGGCGGGGCACGAGGACGGGCACCGGCGCCAGGTTCCGTAGGCTCGCGGGGTGACCCTGCCCTCCGACGCGTTCCGGCACGTCGCGTCGCGAGCCCACGAGCCGCTGCGCACGTTCCACCCACGACGCGCGACGCTCGGGCGCGATCGCGAGCGCGCGCTCGCGCACCTGTGGCCGCGGTTCGGTTTCTCGGTGCACGACGACGCGCTCGGCCGGGCGCCGCTGCGCGCCGACGGGTCGCTCGACGTCGCGGCGCTGTTCGGGCGGGCCGCGCCCCTCGTGCTGGAGATCGGGTCGGGCATGGGCGAGACGACCGTCGCCATGGCCGCCGCCGACCCCGACCGCGACTACCTGGCCGTCGAGGCGCACCTGCCGGGCGTCGCGAACCTGCTGGTCCTGGTCGAGCGTGCCGGCCTGACGAACGTGCGGGTCGCGCACGGCGACGCGCTCGACCTGGTGCGCCGGCACGTCCCGGAGGGCACGCTCGACGCCGTGCACGTCTTCTTCCCCGACCCGTGGCCCAAGGCCCGGCACCACAAGCGGCGGTTGGTGCAGCCCGCGCACGTCGCGCTGCTGCGGTCCCGGCTGCGCGTCGGCGGCACCCTGCACTGCGCGACCGACTGGGCCGACTACGCCGACCAGATGCTCGACGTGCTCACCGCCGACCCCGGCCTGGAGAACCCCGCCGACGGGTTCGTCGCCCGCCCCGCGCACCGCCCGGTCACCAAGTTCGAGCAGCGCGGGATCGACCTGGGCCACGAGGTCCGCGACGTCGTCATGAGGAGAACCCGATGACCGCCGACGAGCACGCCACACCCGGGGCGGACGACACCGGCGGAGCAGGTCGCGTGTTCCGCGTGCTCGTCGTGCCCGGCGTGAACCCGGACCGCTGGCTGCGCGTGTGGCGCGAGCGCCTCGCCGACGTCCCGCTCGAGCTCGTCGTCGTCGAGCCGCCCGACGCCGAGCCCGCCCTGCGCGCGGGCGACGCCGACGTGGCGATCCTGCGGCTGCCCGTCGACCGCGACGCGCTGTCCGCGATCCCGCTCTACACCGAGGAGACCGTCGTCGTCGCCGCGCGCGACCACGTCTTCTCCGTCGCCGAGGAGGTCGCGCCCGCGGACCTCGCCGACGAGACCGTGGTCCGCCCCGACGACGACCTGGTGCGCTGGACCGACGCCCCGGGCGAGCCGTTCGCGGGCGGCCCGGTCGCGACCACCGCCGACGCCGTCGACCTCGTCGCCGCCGGGATCGGCGTCGTCCTGCTGCCCCTGTCCGTCGCGCGCCTGCACCACCGCCGCGGCCTCGTCTCCCGCCCGGTCACCGACGCCCCCGGCTCGGTCGTCGCCCTCACGTGGCTCACCGACACCCACGACGACCTGACCGAGGAGTTCATCGGCATCGTCCGCGGCCGCACCGCCGGCTCGTCGCGCGGACGCGGTGCGCCCGAGCCCGCGGGGCGGTCGGCGAAGGGCGACAGGAAGTCCACGAAGGCGCGTGGCACGTCGGGCGGCACGAGCGCCGGGAAGACGGGTGGGGCGTCAGGACGGCGCGCGGGCGGGTCGTCGTCGGGCCGCCCGCAGCGCGGCGGGACCAACCGAGGCCGTCGCCAGGGGCGGTGACGGCGCGCATCGCTCACCGAGCGCGTCACTCCGTGCCGAGGTCAGGCGCAGCTCACGAGCTCGGCGCGGACCGACGAGCTCGACGGCGACGGCGGGAGGCGTTCAGTCCTCCGCGCGCTTGGCCGCCTCCGCGCGGCGGTCCGTCTCACGCGCGCGCAGACGGCGCTCCTCGCGCCGGACCTCCTCGAACGTGGCGCGCTCGCGGACCAGCCACTCCGGCGGGTCGGCGATCAGGGCGTCGATCTGCGCGGTCGTGAGCGGGTCGGTGACGCCGCCGCGCGCGAGGCCGCTGATCGACACGCGCAGGCGGCCGGCGACGACGGTGCGCGGGTGCGGCCCGTCGCGGCGCAGGTCGACCAGCCACTGCGGGGGGTTGCGCTGGAGCTCGGCGAGCTCGTCGCGCGTCACCGGGCCGGCCTGGAACTCGGGCGGCGTCGCGGGGAGGTAGACGTCGAGCTTGGCGGCCGCGGTCGACGGCTTCATCTCCTGCGGCTTCTTGGGGCTCACGCGCCCACCCTAACGACCACGCGCGCCCCCGACGCCCGTGGGGCCCCGCCGCTCGTCGCGACGAGGCCCCCGGGTCGGTCGGGTCGGACCCGGCTCAGGCGCTCGGGTCGACGGGCGCCGCGTGCCAGACGCGGTCGAGGTAGTCGCGCATCGACCGGTCGGACGAGAAGAACCCGGCGCGGGCGACGTTGATGATCGCCGACCGCGTCCAGGCCTCCGGGTCGGCGTACGCGGCGTCGACGCGGGCCTGCGCGTCGGCGTACGCCTGGAAGTCCGCGAGCACCAGGAAGCGGTCCTCGTGGAGGAGGTTGGAGACGACGGGCTCGAACACGCTGCGGTCACCGTCGGAGAAGGCGCCCGACGCGACGAGGTCGAGCGCGTGCCGGAGCTGCGGGTTCGTCTCGTAGTACGACGTCGGGTGGTAGCCCCGCTCGACGACGTCCGCCACCTCCGGCTCGGTGAGGCCGAACAGGAAGAAGTTCTCGTCGCCGACGAGCTCGCGGATCTCGACGTTGGCGCCGTCGTCCGTCCCGATCGTCAGGGCACCGTTGAGCATGAACTTCATGTTCCCCGTGCCGGACGCCTCCTTGCCGGCGAGCGAGATCTGCTCCGACAGGTCGGCCGCGGGGATGAGCGTCTCGGCGAGCGTGACGTTGTAGTTCGCCGGGAACGCGATCGTGAGCCGCCCCTCGACCGCGGGGTCGGCGTTCACCGTCCGGCCGACCGCGTTGATGAGCC
This sequence comes from Cellulomonas sp. H30R-01, assembly GCF_010119915.1. NCBI lineage: Bacteria > Bacillati > Actinomycetota > Actinomycetes > Micrococcales > Cellulomonadaceae > Cellulomonas > Cellulomonas sp. H30R-01. Next base: position 3,354,323 of record NZ_CP048210.1, read on the forward strand.
CGATGATCTGCTTGGCCATCCGGTACCCGGGTGCGGCCTTGGCACCGAACGCGAACGTCCGCGGCGTCACGTCGGCCGGGTCGAGCGCGCCCGACGTGATCTGCTCGTAGAGCGACACGACGTGCAGCAGCTTGAGCGTCTGCCGCTTGTACTCGTGCAGGCGCTTCACCATGACGTCGAACATCGTCTCGGGGTCGAGCACGATGCCGTCGCGCTGGGCGAGCAGGTCGACGAGCCGGCGCTTGTTCGCCGCCTTGATGTCACGGAACCGGCGGCGGAACTCCGCGTCCTCGGCGAGCGGCTCGAGCGCGCGCAGCTCGTCGAGGTCGGTCACCCACTTCTCGGACCCGAGGACCTCGGTGACCAGCCCGGACAGCCCGGGGTTGGACAGCCGCAGGAACCGGCGCGGCGTGATCCCGTTGGTGACGTTGGTGAACTTGCCGGGGTAGTACTCGGCGAAGTCGTGCAGCACCTTGTCGCGCAGCAGCTGCGAGTGCAGCGCCGCGACACCGTTGACCTTGACCGCCGCGACGGTCGCGAGGTGCGCCATGCGGATCCCGCGCTCCGGGAACTCCGCGATGATCGACATGCGGCGCGCCCGCAGCTCGTCGTCGGGGTACGCGGCGCGCAGCCCGACGAGGAACTGCTCGTTGATGCGGTAGATGATCTCGAGGTGGCGCGGCAGGAGCCGGCCGAGCAGCTCGACGGACCACACCTCGAGGGCCTCGGGCAGCAGCGTGTGGCACGTGTACGAGAAGACCTGCCGCACGACGCTCCACGCGTCGTCCCAGGACCACTTCTTCTCGTCGACCAGGATCCGCATGAGCTCGGGGATCGCGATGACGGGGTGCGTGTCGTTGAGCTGGAAGTGGATGCGGTCGGGCAGGTTCGTCAGGTCGAAGTCCTTGGGCAGGACCTGGTCGACGAAGTCCTTGAGCGAGCACGCGACGAAGAAGTACTGCTGCTGGAGCCGCAGCTCCTTGCCCTGCGGCGTCGAGTCCTCGGGGTAGAGGACCTTCGAGATGTTCTCGGCGAACGTCTGCGCGCGGACGGCCTGGGCGTAGTCGCCGGAGTTGAAGATCTCCAGGTCGAACGCGCGCGTCGCGCGGGCCGACCACAGGCGCAGGGTGTTGACGCGGCCGTTGCCGTAGCCGGGGACCATGTAGTTGTACGGGACGCCGAGCACGCTCCAGCCCGGGAGCCAGCGCTTGCGGGTGGTGCCGTCGTCGTCCTCGTAGTCCTCGACGGTCCCGCCGAAGCTCACGTTGACGGCCATCTCCGGGTGCGGGAACTCCCACGGCGAGCCGAGCGTGAGCCACGAGTCGGGCTTCTCGACCTGCCAGCCGTCGACGAACGTCTGACGGAAGATGCCGTACTCGTAGCGGATCCCGTAGCCGATCGACGGGACGTTCATCGTGGCGAGCGAGTCGATGAAGCACGCCGCCAGACGGCCGAGGCCGCCGTTGCCGAGGCCCGGCTCGACCTCGGCCTGGCGCAGCGTGTCGAGGCTGATCCCGAGGCCCGCGAGCCCCTCCTCGACGATGTCGGTGAGGTCGGCGGCCAGCAGGGCGTTGTCGAGCTGGCGCCCCAGCAGGAACTCCGCGGACAGGTAGGCGACGGACTTGGCCTGGAGCTCGGACTGCCGGCGCAGGGTCTCGAGCCAGCGGACCATGAGGTAGTGGCGGACGGTGCGGGCCAGCGCGAGGTACTGGTCGTTGACGGACGCACGGGAGAGGTCGACTCCCTGCCCGAAGTTCAGCTCGCGCAGGTACTCCCGCACGAAGCCCTCGACAGTGCGCTCACGCGTCGCGACGGGTTCGGTGTTCGCTGTCACCTCACTCACGGTAGCGGCGCTCCTCCCAGAAGGTCACCGTTGCGGTGACGGTGCAGGTCGTGGCACCCTGCCCGGCCCGTCGGACGGTCGTCCGGGTGGCCCGGCAGGGGTCGTGCAGGTGCGCGGGACGGCCCGAGGGTCGGCGCCCGGCGCGCATGCGGAAGGCCGGCACCCCCTGGTCGGGTGCCGGCCTCCCGGTGGTCCTCACCGCGGCGGGGTCACCGCCGTGCTGGCGGGTTCGCCGTGCGGTGTCAGACCGCGGCCACCACGGGCCGCTCGACCGTCGAGGTTCCGGCGACGACGGTGCCGAGCGAACGGATGGCCCAGCCCACGAGCCCGAAGGTGACGCCGACGCCCATGACGAGGAGCGCGACACCGAAGGCGACGACCGAGGTGAACAGCGACGCCCGCAGGAACGAGCCGTTCATCACCGTGGCGCGGACCGGGTCCTCACGGTCCAGCTCGGCGTAGGTCTTGCCGCCCGACGCCTCGAGCGCGTGGTGGTTGATGATCGCGGCCTGCGAGTACGCCTCCCAGGGCGTGTCGACGATCTGGTTCGCGAACATGTCCGCGTCCTCCGAGACCGTGATGTTCTCGGCGCGCAGGTTGCTCGACACGGCGCCCCACGTGACGGCGCCCGCGACGAGGAAGACGCCGCCGAGGATCATGACGATCAGGCCGATCAGACGGGCCGGCGACTTGGTGGTGACGGTGCTGGTGCTCATGGTTCGTGACCTTTCGGTACCCCCGGAGTGCGGATCTCCCCAGATCCGGTGAGCCGATCGGGCTCACATGAAGATCGTTGCGTTCACATCTGCTTCACGTACGGGACCCAAGTCCCACGTTCTTCGCGGTGTCGCCGCAGGTCATCCGCCCTTTTTCGGGCAGGCGCACGGAGGAGGGCGCGCGGGGACCGGGGGTCGGACGCGCCCTCCTCCTCGCCGGAGCGCGTCCCCACGCACCGGCGTCGTGCCCCCTGCTGCCCCGACCGGCCGCACCTGCCGGTTTGCCCGGGGCCATGCCCGCAATCCCACTCCCCCCGCGGGGCGTTCACGCGGGACTTAGGTCACTGCGGACCTGCGCGTTCACCGGTTCGGGGGTGTCAGACGAGCTCCACCGACGGGCGCAGGCCGGCCGGGGTCCAGCGCTCGCGCCGGCGGGCGGCCACGCACGTGAGGGCGAACGCCACGGCCGCGGTGCCGAGGAGCAGCCCGACGTCGACCCACACGTACGGCGTGAGCGGCCCGCCCGCGACCGAGCGGCGCACCGCGTCGTTCGTCCAGCTCATCGGCAGGTAGGGGTGCACGGTCTGGAAGAACGTGCCGAACGTCTGGATCGGGTACGCCCCCTCGCCCGCCGCGACCTGCAGGACCAGCAGGATCACCCCGACGAACTCGCCGACGAGCCCGAACGCGGCCTTGAGCAGCTGCATCAGCGCGACGAAGCACACGCCCGACGCGGCGAGCACCCCGAGCAGCACCCACGGCGCGTCGGGGGCGACGCCGACCAGCAGGAGCGCGCCGAACAGCAGCCCCGCCTGCAGCAGCACCACCGCACCGCCCGCCAGCAGGGGTGCCCCCGCGACGGCGAGCGGGCCCGCACCCCAGAGCTGCCCGCGCCGGTCCAGCGGGGACAGCACGAGGAAGACGAACACCGCGCCGACGAACAGGCCGAGGCCCGCGAAGTAGCTCGTGAAGCCGTCGCCGAAGTGCGCGATCGGGTTGTCACGCACCTGCTCGACCGTCACCGGCCGCGACAGGACCTCCCCGAACGTCTCGCGGTCGACGTCGGTGATCGGCACGTCGAGCTGCTCCGCGGCCTGCGCGAGCCCGTCGGCGAGCTGCTGCGCGCCGGGTGCGAGCTGGTCGGCCAGCACCGTCGCGAGGTCCTCCGACCCGTCCGCGACCGCCTGCGCGCCGTCGGACAGCGCCTGGCCCTGCTGGCTGGCCCGGTCGGCGGCGGTCACGGCCTCCGTCGCGAGGTCGGACAGCGCGCTCGCGTCGTCGGCGATGTCCGACGCGTCGTCGGCGGCGTCCTCGACGGCGGGCAGCACCGTCGCCTCGAACGAGTCGCGGATCTCCGCGACCCGCGCCGCCGCGTCGACCTGCCCGGCGGCCGTGAGCTGCTGCTCGAGCGCCGTGAGCCGGGCCGACACGTCCTGCGCGGCGTCGGCCGCCCCCGAGGTGCGGGCCGCGACCGACGAGGCCACGTTCGCGACCGAGTCGGCGAGCGCGGGAGCGTCCTGCACGGCGTCGTCGACGTCGGCGAGCGCGTCGGCGACCTGCGCGACGCCGTCCGCGACCTGCGCAGCGCCGTCGGCGACCTGCCGGGCGGCGTCGGCGGCCTCCCGGGTCCCGTCCGCGAGCTCCTGCGCGGACCCGCCGACCTCACCGCCCGCGTCCTTCGCCTGTCCCAGCAGGCCGTAGACCACGTCGAGGTAGTCCGCCTGCACCTGGCTCCCGGCGGTGCCCTCGACGGCCTGCGACGCGTCGCCCGCGAGCACCCCGACGAGGTAGTTCCCCGCGTCGTTGGTGCGGACCTCGACGCGCGCCTGCTGCGGGTCGGCGCTGGACAGCGACGCGACCTGCGCGGAGAACTCCGGCGGGATCGTGACGACGACGTAGTACGTCTTGTCCTCGAGACCCTGCGCGGCGGTCTCGGCGTCGGTCGCGGTCCAGTCGAGCGTGTCCGACGTGAGGACGGCCCGTTCGAGGTCGTCGCCCGCGGCGAGGTCGCTGCCGTCGGCCGTCTGGACCGGCTCGTCGAGGTTCACGAGCGCCGCGGGGATGTGGCCCGAGCGCGCGTACGGGTCCCAGTAGCCCCACACGAGCACCGCACCGTAGATCGCGGGCACGGCCAGCACGCCGACCAGCACGACGGCCGCGAACCGGTCGCGCACGAACCGTGCGAGCGTCAGCAGCGCGGCCCTCATGCGGCACGTCCCACGGAGCACCCGCGCACGACCTGCGTCGCCCTCATGCCGCACGACCCACGATGCGCGTGAGCGGGCCCGCGTCGGGCGGGCGGAAGTCGCCCGCGGTCACGACGAGGACCGTCGACCCCTCGCGGGCCAGCCGCTCGGTGAACGCGGTCATCGCGTCGCGGTCCTGCGTCGAGCCCGACGGGAACGGCGCGACGACGACCGGCGGGTCGCCCGCGACCGCCACGACGAGGCCCAGGAGCGCCTTGTGCGACGCCGGCAGGTCGTCCGCGGGCTGACCCGCCGTCCCTGCGAGCCCGGCGTCCGTCAGCAGCGTCTCGAGCGTCTCGTCGTCCAGCCGCGTGCCCGCCCGCCGGTGCGCCTGCCGGACGACCTCGCCGACCCGGGCACGGTCCTCCAGCAGCCGCAGCCGTGGCACCCAGCCGATCCCGACGACGCGACGCACGGCCCGGCCGGAGCGGCGCGTGGCGTCCCGCGGGTCGACGACGTGCACGTGCCCCTCGTCGACGGTCAGCCGGCCCGCGAGGGCGAGGGCCGTCGCGTCGCGCGCGAAGGGGTCGAGCGTGACGAGCCACGTGACCGTGCGTGCGGCGAGGCTCAGCTCGAGACCGCGGACCAGCCAGCGCGAGCGGTCGCGCACGCCGACGCCCGCCGCCTCCAGGACGGCTGTCGACGCGTCCGGGACGAGCACCGCGCCCACCGCCGCCCCGATCGCCGCCGGCGGGGTGGGCGCGGGCGGGACGGAGCGCGGGAGTGCCACGGTCGGGGCTGCGGGGGGCGGGGTGCGGACGGGCGTCGCGGACGGTCCCGCGACGACCGCGACGGGCGCGGTCGGCCCGGCGGGTGCGGTCGCCTCGCTCGGGAGCGGGCGGTCCCGGCTCGTGCGCGGCTCGCGGTCCGTGGCCGGGTCGTCCGCTGCGGTGCGCGGCTCGCGGTCCGCGGCCGGGTGGTCCGCCGCCGGGAGCGGCTCGCGGTCCGCAGCCGGGTCGTCGGCCGCGGTGAGCCGCTCGTCCGTCGCGGTCGTGTCGGGGGCGTCCGCGTCGGCGGCGGTCGGCGGGTGCTCCGGGTTCGGGGGCGCGTCGTCGTCGGGCCCGGCGCTGCGCGCGGGCTCTGCTCGGCCGTCGGTCATCCCGCCCCCCAGCGTCGGATGTCGCACCCGGGGTCAGCCAAGCACGGACGCGACGTCGCCGCGCGCGACGCACCTGGCCCCGCGCGACGTCGTCCGTCGTCAGGTGGTCCGGCGGCGGACCACCAGACGCAGCGCGGCGCCGCCGACGAGGAGCCCGAGGGCGAGCGCGACGAGCGCGACGGCGGACGCACCGGTCGTGGCGAGGGCGGCGTCACCGCCCCCGGCGCCCGCGTCCGGGACGGTCGGGTCGACGGGTACCGGCGGCTGCGGCGGGTCGGGCGGGTCGACCGGGGGCGCGTAGACGTTGAGCGCGGCGCACGTGACGTCCGCCCCCTCGTCGACGATCACGACGTCGCCCAGCACGGTCGCGCTGTCGCAGGTCCAGCTGGCGAACCGGTAGTCGGCGGGACCGTCGAGCCCCTCGGCCAGCCGGTACACGCCCGGCACGACGGGGATCGAGCGGACCGCGGTGCTGCCTCCCGGACCCCGCCACGTGCCCGTCGGGCCGGTCGCGACGAGCGTGAAGTCCGCCGGCTGCGCGGTGCCGCCGACGACGACCTTCTGGAGCGTGAGCGTCCCGCCGATCCACGTGTTGGTCGCGGTGCAGGTCACCTCGTCGTTGGCAGCGAGGTCGACGGTCCGGTCGACGACGGGATGGTCGGGCCCGCAGTCCCACGCGTCGAGGTCGTACCCGCGGCCGGCGACGTCGGTCCGTGCGACCTCCGCGAGCGTGTACGTGCCCGGCGCGACGACCCCCGTCGCCCCGGCGCTGCCGGACGTGCCGCTGAACGACGAGCCACCCGGCGACGACGCGACCAGCGTCCAGTCCTGCGCCGCGGCCGGTCCGCCGTCGACGGACTTCGCGAGCGTGAGCTGCGCACCCGCCCAGCGGTTCGTGACGGTGCAGGTCACGTCGTCGCCGAGGGCGAGCGTGATCGACCCGTCGGCGGCGACGGGCACGGTCCCGCCGGACGCGTCGACGCACGTCCACCCCTGCGAGACGTAGTTCGTCAGCCCGATCTCGGTGAGCCGGTACGTGCCGGCGCCGACGGGCACGTCGGTGACGGTCACGCTGCCGGTGCTGCCGACGAGCAGGCCCCCGCTGCCGATGGCGAGCAGCACGAACGCGGACGGCTGCGCGGGACCACCGCCGCGGTTGTCCAGGGTCTTGACGAGCGTGAGCTCCGGGGCCACGTCGGAGTTGACGATCGCGCACCGCACGTCGTCGGTGAACGGCGACCCGTCGGCACCCGTCGCGGGGACGACGAGCACGCCGTCGGGCGCGTCGACGAACGCGCCGCCGGCCTGGCAGATCCAGTCGGACGCCTCGTAGCCGGGTGTCGTCGCGGGCGACTCCGCGAGCTGGTAGGTGCCCGGGGTGATCGCGACGCGCGTGACCGCGGGCGTGCCGGTGGTGCCGCTGAACGACGTGGGCCCGGTCGCCGAGAGGGTCCACTGCGACGCGGTCGCGGTGCCGCCCGCGTCGTTGGCGACGAGCTTGGTGAGCGTGAGGTGCGGCTGCGTGGCGACGTTGGTGACGGTGCACGTGACGTCGTCCCCGGCGGCGAGGGTCACGACGTCGCCCGCGATCGGGGCGGCGCCGCACGTCCAGCCGGACGCGGTGAACCCGGCGATCGTGGACTCCCCCAGCGTGTAGGCGCCGGCGGGCACCGGCACGCGGGTGGCGGCGGGAGACCCGCTGACGCCCGAGACGGTCGCCTCCGGACCCGTGGCGGTGAGCGTCCACGCCGCGGGCGGGGCGCTGCTGCCCTCGACCTCCTTGACGAGGGTCAGGAACGCGCCGGACCACGTGTTCACGACGGTGCAGACGACGTCGGCGGGCTGGTCGACGGTCACGACGTCGGCCGCGACGGTGGCGCCGTCGCAGGTCCACGGGCCTGCGGTGTACCCGGGCGGCCCGTCCTCGGACAGCGCCCACGACGAGCCCACGTCGACGGCCTGCCGCGTGACGGCGGGCGAGCCTGCGGGCCCGCTGAGGACGACGCCGTCCGGCGCGTCCACGGCGGTCAGCGTGAAGTCGCCGGGGAGCGCGGTGCCGCCGGCACGGTTGTCGACGACCTTGGCGAGCGTGAGGCTGCCGCGCTCGATGGTGTTGGTGATCGTGCAGGTGACGTCCGCGCCGGCGGTGATCTCGACCGTGCCGGTCGCACCGCCGCCCCCGCCGTCGCACACCCACCCCGACGCGGTGTAGTTGGTCGGCCCGGACTCGGCGAGCGCGTACGTCCCGGCGGGCACCTGCGCGCCGGTCACCGCGGGACCGCCCGAGACGCCCGAGACGCCCGACACCGTGACGGGTCCTGTCGCGCTGAGGGTCCACGCCTGCGGGATCAACGACCCGCCCACGGCCTGCTTGACCAGCGTGAGCGTTCCGCCGGTCCACGTGTTGGTGACGGTGCAGACCGCGTCGCCGTCGCCGTCGGCGAGCGTGAGCGTGCTGCCGCTGACGGTCCCCGCGGTGCACGACCACGCCGACGCCGTGTACCCGGCCTGGGCGGCGGGCGTCGTGGGCGTCTCCGCGAGCGTGTACGTGCCGGACGGGACGGGCACCTCGGTGACGGTCGGCGAGCCGGACACGCCCTCGACGGTGCCGGGCGGGCCCGTCCCGGACAGCAGGAAGTCCGCGGTCGTGGCCGGGCCGCCGACGACCTCCTTGCGCAGGGTGACGAGGTGCGGCGTCGGCTGCGACCGCGAGTTGGTGATCACGCACTCGACGTCCTGGGCGAGCGACACCACGACGCTCGACGGGCCGGTCTGCGTGCCGCCGGTGCAGACCCAGTCGCCCGCGGTGTACCCCGACGGGCCGCCGGTCTCGGAGAGCTGGTACTCGCCGATCCGCACGGGTCCGCTCGCGGCGCCCGGGCCGGTCACGGTCGTGGGGCCCTGGGCGGTGAGGTTCCACGCGCTGGGCGACGCCGGACCGCCCGTCACGACCTTGCGGAGCGTGAGGCTCGGCTGGATCGCGTCGTTGCGGACCGTGCACGTGAGCGTGCCGTCGGCGGGGACGGTGACGGTCGGCGTGGGGTCGGTGAACGTGCCCGCCGCCCCGCAGTCCCAGCTCACGAACGCGTACCCGGGCACACCGCCGGACTCGCTGATCGTGTAGTCGCCCGCGGGCACGACGAGCGACTGGACCCCGTTGAGGCCGTTGCCGGTGAACGTGTACGCGGGGTCCTCGGTGTTCACCGCGGTCATCGTCCACAGCTCGCGGCGCCCCTCGCTCGCGCCCGTGTCGAGGTTCTCGATGCGCTTGAACAGCGACAGCCGTCCGGTGACGTCGGGGTCGACCGCGGCCGCGGCGGGGGCGACCGCGCCCAGCACCGCGAGGACCGCGAGCAGCACGGTGGACGCGACGGGAACGGCAGGGCGACGCACGGTTCCTCCCCCGCGGGCCGTGGCCGGCGCCGGACCCGCCCGTGCCCCATGCCGGACACGTCCTGTCGACTGTCACACGGACGGGCGCGCTTCACGACCCGGGGCGCGCGCGACGTCGCTACGACCGGGGCAGCACGACGCGGACCACGCGGGGCGTCCGCACGGTCCGCGTCGCGAGGCCGTCACTCGTACGCGACGGCGTCCAGCACCTTGAGCCGGGCGGCGCGGATCCCGGGCCACAACGCGGCCAGCACGCCGACGACGACGGCCAGCGCGACCATCCCGCCGAGGTTCGCCCACGGCACGGCGAGCTCCGACAGCCCGTCGTCCGCGTACACGGTCGGCATCGTCGCGGCCAGCGCGACGCCGACCGCGAGGCCGAGCACGGTCCCGAACACCGCGGTCAGCACCGACTCGATCGTCACCGTCCCGGCGAGCTGCAGGCGCCCGAGCCCGACGGCCCGCAGCAGCCCGATCTCCCGCGTCCGCTCGATCACGGACAGCGCGAGGGTGTTGACGATGCCGAGGACCGCGATGACGACGGACAGGCCGAGCAGCGCGTAGAGGATCACGAGCAGCTGGTCGACCTGGGCCGCGAGGTTCGACACGAACTCGTCGCGCGTCAGCACGGACACGACGACGTAGGGCGCGACGACGTCCGCGACGGCGTCCTGCAGCTCGGTCGCGCTGACCCCGGCGGCCGCGGTCACGAGGATCGTGTCGACCTGCTGCTGCTCGCGGGGCACGAGCGTGTCGAGCACCTGCTGGTCGACCACGAGCGGCGCCCCGAGGACGTTCGTCGTGAAGACCGCCACGACGGACAGGTCCTGCGGCCCCGCGGCGCCGGCGACGGTCAGGTCGTCGCCGACCTGCCAGCCGTGCTGGTCCGCGGCGGCCTCCGTGACGGCGACCTGCCCCGCGTCGAGCGCCTCGAGCGCGGCGAGCGACCCGTCGACGAGCTCGACCTCGACGGACCGGCCGAGCGTGCCGTCGGCGAGGCCGATCACGTAGTCGACCGCGGGCTCCTCGCCCGGCCCGGAGACGGCGAGCGGCGCGAACGCGACCGCGTCCGAGGTGCCGGCCTCGGGCAGCGCGGCGACCTCGTCGACGGCCCCGGACGGGATGACCATGGTCGCCGAGCGGACCACGACGTCGGCGTTCGTCTGCGCCTCGACGACGCCCGTCACGGACTGCTGCGCCGACACCGCGATGACGGAGACCGCCCCCACGAGCGCCATGCCGATCATGAGCGCGCCCGCCGTGTTCGCGGTGCGGCGTGGGTTGCGCACGACGTTGCCGCGCGCGAGCCGGCCGACGGGCCGCAGCAGCCGCACGAACGGCCACGCGAGGACGCCCACGGCGGCGCGCGCGACGACGGGCGACAGCATGAGCACCCCGACGAGCACGGCGCCCGCGCCGACGCCGAGCAGCGTCTCGGCGGCGTCCTCCTCCGGCCGGGTCAGGGCCAGGGCGAGGGCGGTGACGCCGAGCGCGCCGATCGCGAGGCCGCCGACGGCACGCCAGCGCAGCGACCGCTCGGGCACCGCGACGTCGTCGCGCATGGCCTCGACGGGCGGCACGAGCGCGGCCCGGCGGGCGGGCAACGCGGCCGCGAGCACGCTCACGGCGGTCCCGACGACGAGCGACACGACCACCGTCGTCGCGTCGACGGGGATGTCGCCGACCAGGTCCATGCCGATCGACCCGAGCACGACGCGCAGCCCCGACACCAGGGCCAGACCGCCCGCGACGCCGAGCGCCGACCCCAGCAGCCCGACGACGGCCGCCTGCACGAGCACCGACGCGAACACCTGCAGCGGGGACGCCCCGACGGCCCGCAGCAGCGCGAGCTCGCGCATGCGCTGCCGGACGGACATCGCGAACGTGTTGGAGATGATGAACGCGCCGACGAACAGCGCGATGCCCGCGAAGACCAGCAGGAACGTCGTGATGAAGCCGAGCTGGGACGCGATGTCGGCCTTGCTGTCGGCGCGCAGCGCGTCGCCCGTGACGACCTCGAGGCCGTCGCCCGCGAAGGGTGCGAGACGCTCGGCGAGCTGCTCGGGCGTCGTGCCGTCGGCCGCGTACACGGCGATCTCGTTCACGCCGCCGCCGTCGGGCGACAGCACGTCGAGCGCGGTCTGCTGGTCGACCAGCACGATCGTCGCGCCGGCCATCGGCCCGCCGAGGTCGACGCGTCCGACGATCTCGACCTCGGTCACCTCACCGCCGAGCACGGCCGTCGTGGTGTCGCCGACGGACAGCCCGGACGACTCGAGCGTCGCCGTCTCGAGCGCCACCTCGCCCGTGCGCTCCGGCCCGCGCCCCTCCACGACGTGGAGCGACGGGTCGTCGGGCACGTAGTTGAGGGCGAGGCTGGGCGCCTGCGTGGACTGCACCGCGGTCCCGTCGGCGCCGACCAGGACGATCGTGCCCGACAGGCCGCCGATCGCGTGCGCGACGCCGTCGACCGCGGCGACCTCGTCGACGAGCTCGAGCGGCACGCTCTGCGCGGTCGTGGTGCCCATGACGACGGACGCGTCGTCGGGCTGGTCGACGCGCACGTACGCGTCGGCGGGCGCGGCGGCGTCGACGATCCCGTCGAAGGTGCCCGACAGCATGGTCCGCAGCGCGAACGTGCCCGCGACGAACGCGACCCCGAGCGCGACGGCGAGCAGCGAGAGCAGGAACCGCACGAGGTGCGCGCGGATCCCGCGGAGCGCGACGCGGCCCATCAGAGCGCGGCGGGGGACGACGTCGCCACGGGAGCGGCGGACGCGGCGGACGCGGCGGGAGCGGCGGGCTCGGTCGACCGTGCCGGGCGAAGCGCCGCGAGAGCGGCGAGCACCGACTCGGTCGTGGGGTCGACGACCTCGCCGACCAGGCGCCCGTCGGCCAGGAACAGCACGCGGTGCGCGTACGACGCGGCCGTCGGGTCGTGCGTGACCATGACGACGGACTGCCCGAGCTCGTCGACGGACCGGCGCAGGAAGCCGAGCACCTCGGCCGACGACGTGGAGTCGAGGTTGCCCGTGGGCTCGTCGGCGAACACGACGGCGGGCCGCGAGACGAGGGCGCGCGCGCACGCCACGCGCTGCTGCTGCCCGCCCGAGAGCTCGGACGGCTTGTGGTCGAGGCGGTCCTCGAGCCCGACGGCGCGCACGACGGTGTCGAGGTGCGCGCGGTCGACGGGACGCCGCGCGATGTCGAGCGGCAGCGTGATGTTCTCGAGCGCCGTCAGGGTGGGGACCAGGTTGAACGCCTGGAAGACGAACCCGAGGCGGTCGCGGCGCAGCCGGGTGAGCTTCCGCTCGTTCATGCCGGAGACCTCGAGGCCGTCCACGACGACCGTCCCCGCGTCGGTGCGGTCGAGCCCCGCCATGCAGTGCATGAGCGTCGACTTGCCCGACCCGGAGGGGCCCATGATCGCGGTCAGCTCGCCGCGGCCGAAGTCGACGTCGACGCCCGCGAGCGCGTGCACCGCCGTGTCGCCCCTGCCGTACGTCTTGACCAGCCCGCGCGCGCTCGCGATCGGGGTCGTGTCCCTCGCCATGTCCTCCGCCTCTCACCGCACGTCGTCCGACGTCCGTGCTCACCTCACGGCACGCCGACGCGTGCCCGCCACGGACGATGGTCCTCGTGCGGCGGGGTCGGGGACATCGGTGACGTCCCTGGTCAGGCCCTGGTCGGACCCTGAGCGGCGTCGGGCGTGCCCCCGGGGGCGGACCCCGGGCCGACGTCGCCGGTGCGCGCGGCCGGCCGGTACGGCTCCTCCCGGACGGCGTGCGCGACGACGAGCTTCAGCACCATCACAGGTCCGAACCACGCGAGGCCCTCGGGCGTTCCCGCGATGGGGGCCGCGACGAGCGCGACGGTCGCGAACCCGAGCGCGACGGGCCGCTCGAGGTAGGCGGGGACGGACCGGACGACGACGACGCCCGCGACCGGCACGAGGTACCACCACAGCGCCCACACCCAGGTCACGTCGGGCACGACCACGGCGAGGACGAACGGGTGGACGTGCAGCGCGGTGAACGCGACAGGGTCGTGCAGCACGCGGTCGAGCCGGGTCACGGGCGGCGCGAGCGGGGAGTGGTACAGCCGCTTGGCGGAGCCGAGGGCGTTGGCCGCGACGCCGCCGGTCACGTCGACCGCGACGAGCAGCACGACGACCCACGTGAGCCAGGGCCAGTCGTCGGGTGCGGTGAGCACCAGGACGCCGACCGCGAGCGCCGTCGTCGCCCACACGACTCCGCGCTCGGCGCGCGTCGCACCGGTGCCGAACAGCCAGTCGCGCGGGCCCGGCGGGACCACCCAGTCGACGGGTGCGGCGCGGGTGGCGCGCGCCGAGGTCGCCTCGTCCATCCGTCCGTCCTCTCCCCCTGTCCGTCCACCCTGCGCCGTCGTGGGCCGGTCGTCCACGTGTGGGCCGTTGGCGCAGGTCACGACGGTTCGTCGCGGTTGTCCTCGGCCGGACGGGTGGCGCGGCGTGTGACGTGGGTCGTTGAAGGTTCAAAATCCGCGCGCGAGACCGGACGCTTGTCCAGGTCCCCGAAGAAATCGAGGGTCTGATCCCCGACGAAAGCTGTGGCCCCCTCATGCCCACCGGCCCCCTGGCCCCGTCCGCGCCCCCCACCGGGGCCCGCCGGCCGGCCCGACGCACGACCGCCCTCGCGGTGCTCGTCGCGCTCCTCCTCGCCCCCCTCACGGCCCTCGGCCTCGCGAGCCCTGCGGCCGCCGCGACGGTGCGCGCCTTCACGCCCGTGTTCTCCGCGAACACCAACGGCGACATCCTCGTGGCGGCCAACACGCTCATGACGTGCAACGCCACCTCGGGCACCAACTACACGAACTGCGCCGCCGCGCGCGCGTCGAGCGTCAACCAGGCGTACTCCAACAACGACTTCACCGCGCAGTTCGTCAACGACGACGCGGACGCCTCGACGTTCAACGCGTCGAGCGCGACGCTCACCGTGCCCGAGAACGGCTCCGTGCTGTTCGCGGCCCTCGTCTGGGGCGGGCGCACCGAGACCGCGAACGCGACCTGGTCGAACTCGGCCCTCCGCGGGAACGTCAAGCTCAAGGTCCCGGGCTCCGCGACGTACCGCGACCTCACGGCCAGCCAGGTCGACGTCAACACGTCGGACAACGGATACCAGTCGTACCTCGACGTCACGGGCCTCGTCGCGACCGCGGGCAGCGGCGTGTACACGGTCGCGAACGTCCAGTCGACGACGGGCACGACCGACGACTACGCCGGCTGGTCGCTCGTCGTCGCAGTCGCGGACCCGGCCGCGCCGGCCCGCAACCTCACGGTGTTCACCGGCTTCGGCTCCGTCGCGTCGGGCAACGGCATGCCGACGTTCACCGTGAGCGGCTTCCTCACGCCGCCGAGCGGGCCCGTGAAGACGACGCTCGGGGCCGTGACCTACGAGGGCGACATGGGCCTCACCGGTGACGCGTTCCGCCTCAACTCGACGACGATCTCCGACGCGCTCAACCCCGCGACCAACCCGTTCAACTCGTCGATCAGCCGGCACGGCGTCGCGGTGCCCGGCCGCTCGCCGTCGTACAGCAACCAGCTCGGCTTCGACGCCGACCTGTTCAACGCCGACGGGATCCTGCCGAACGGCGCGACGAGCGCGAACCTCACCCTCACCACGGGCGGCGAGACGTTCTACCCGGGCGTCGTCACGTTCGCGACCGAGCTGTACGACCCGAAGCTGCTCGGCGTGAAGAGCGTCGAGGACGTCAACGGCGGGCTCGTCGAGCCCGGCGACGTGCTGCGCTACACGGTCCCCGTGCAGAACATCGGCCTCGACACCGCGTCCGACTCGCGCTTCTTCGACGCGATCCCGACGGGCACCACCTACGTGCCGGGCTCGCTCGTCGTCGACACCGTCCGGCAGACCGACGCGGCGGGCGACGGCGACGTCGGCCACTACGACGGCTCGCAGAACGGCCACGTGATCGCCTACCTCGGCTCGGGCGCGACCTCCGTGCACGGCGGCGACGTCCCCGTCTCGGCGTCCGGGTCCACCGCGCAGCACACCGTCGTCTTCGACGTCCGCGTGAACGCCGACGCCCGCGACACCCAGAAGATCGTCAACTCGGCGGCCATGACGTACCGCGGCGCGACCACGTACGCCGCAGCGGCGTCCGCGTCGAACGTGCTGCTCAACCCGGTCGTCACCACGCCCCTGCCGGGCCTCAACCGGCCGCCGGTGGCACAGCCGCACGTCCTGACGTTCACGCCCGGGCCCTCGCAGCGCCGGCTCGACATCGACGTGCTCGCGAACGACAGCGACCCCGACGGGGACGTGCTGACGGTCGTCGCCGTCACCGACACCGCGGGCGGCACCGCCGAGATCCTGCCCGACGGCCGGATCCGCTACACGCCGCGCGACGACTTCGCCGGTCGTGACGTGTTCACCTACACGATCCAGGACCCGGGCGGCTACCGCGCGACCACGTCGGTGCAGATCGAGGTGCTCAACACCGCGCCGAACGCCGTCGCGGACGTCGCGACGACCCGCGGCGGGACACCCGTGGACGTCGACGTGCTCGTCAACGACACCGACCCCAACGGCGACACGCTGCGCCTGCGGTCCGCCGGACCGACGAGCGCCAACGGCGGCACGGTCACCGTCCTCGACGGCGACACCGTGACCTACACACCGCGCGCCGGCTTCAAGGGCACGGACACGTTCGAGTACGTCGTCGAGGACTCGCGCGGCCTGACCGACACGGCCGTCGTGACCGTCACGGTCACGAACAACGCGCCCGTCGCGGTCGCGGACTCCTACACCGTCAACACGGGCGCCACGCGGTCGATCTCGGTGCTGGCCAACGACACCGACGCCGACGGCGACCCGCTCACCGCGGTCCTCGTCACCGGTCCGGCGCACGGCACGCTGACGCTCAACCCGAACGGCACCGGCACGTACACGCCGAGCGGCTCGTACCGCGGGACGGACTCGTTCACCTACCGGGTGTCCGACGGCACCGCGCAGTCGACCGTCGTCACGGTCACCTTCACCGTCAACGGCGCACCGACAGCCGGCGACGACACCGCGACAGTCGCGGCCGGCCAGACGTCGGTCGACGTCGACGTCCTGACGAACGACGCGGACGCCGAGGGCGACCTCACGGTCACCGTGACCGGCGCCCCCGCGCACGGCACGACCGCCGTGCAGGCCGACGGCACCGTCCGGTACACGCCGAGCACCGGCTGGGCGGGCACCGACCGGTTCACCTACACGGTGACCGACGAGGGCGGGCTCACGGACACCGCGGAGGTCGTCGTGACCGTCGCGAACACCCCGCCGGTCGCCGTCGACGACACCGCCAGCACCGCGACGAACACGTCGGCGAGCCACGTCGCCGTGCTCGCCAACGACACCGACGTGAACGTCACCGCCGGGGTCCCCGGGCAGTCGCTGCGCATCGTCTCCGCGACCGCGGACCGCGGCACGGTCGACGTCGAGACCGACGGGACGCTGAGCGTCCACCCGCCGACCGGCTTCTCCGGCACGATCGTCGTGACCTACACGGTCGGCGACGGCGCGGGCGGCACCGACGTCGGCGAGCTCCGCGTGACCGTCGCCAACGGCTCGCCGTCCGCGGTCGCCGACGGCCCCGTCACCACGCCGACCGACCGGTCCGTGCTGGTCGACGTGCTCGACAACGACACCGACCCGAACACGGCCGACGTGCTGTCGATCGTCCCGGGCTCGGTCACGACGCCCCGCGACTCCGGCGGCACCGCCCGCGGCACGGCCGCGATCGAGAACGGCGAGGTCCGCTACACGCCGCCGACCGGCTGGGCCGGCACCGTGACGTTCACCTACGACGTCACCGACGGCGACGTGACGGCCACCGGCACGGTCACCGTGACCGTCGCCAACGCCGCGCCCGTCGCGGTCGACGACACCGCCTCCACGGCGTCCGGCACGCCCGTCACCGTGGACGTGCTCGGCGACGACACCGACGCGAACATCCCGGGCACCGACCAGGTGCTCGTCGTCACCGGTGCCACCGCCGACAACGGTGCGACAGTCGTCGTCGAGACCGACGGCCGCCTGACCGTCACGCCGGCCGCGGGCTTCGCGGGCGACGTCACCGTCACCTACACCGTGTCCGACGGTGCGGGCGGCACGGACACCGGGACGCTCGTCGTCACCGTCGCCAACGCGGCACCCGTCGCCCCCGCGGTCACCGGGACGACCCCGTACGCGACGCCCGTCGAGCTGGACCTGCTGGACGGCGTCACCGACGCCAACGGCGACCCGCTCACCGTGACGGTCGGCACCCCCACCGGCGCCGACGGCACCACGCGCGGCACCGTGACCGTCACGAACGGCGTCGCGACCTACACCCCGCCCGCCGGGTTCTCCGGCACCGTGACCTTCACCTACACCGTCGACGACGGGACCGACACGACCACCGCCACGGTGACCGTCACCGTCGGGAACGCCGCACCGGTCGTCGTGAAGGCCCCCTCGGGCGGCACGAAGGTCACGACCGGCACGGGCACCTCGGTGACGATCGACGTCCTCGCCGACGTCACCGACCCCGACGGCGGCACGGTCACCGTCGTCGACGTCACGCAGCCGTCGTCCGGCGTCGTGGCGATCGTCGACGGCAAGCTCGTCTACACCCCGGCGCCCGGCTTCACGGGCACCGTGACCTTCACCTACACGGTGGTCGACGACCAGGGCGCCCGCACCACGGGCACCGTCACGGTCGAGGTGGTCGACGGGCGCGCGGCGCTCGCCACGACCGGCGCGGAGGTCGCGACCGTCGGCGGGGCCGCGCTCCTGCTCCTCGCCCTCGGCGCGACGCTGGTCGCCGTGCGGCGTCGCCGGGCGGTCACGACCGCCTGACGCCTCGACGCCGACACCATCGGAGCCCGGTCCCCCAGGGGGCCGGGCTCCGGTGCGTCGGGCCGCCGGCGGTCGCGGCGGTGCGGTCAGCCGTCGGCCGTCGCGAGCGCGTCGTCGACGCCGGTCTCGCGCGGGCCGCCGAGCGCGGGCGGGCGGGACGTCGCGGCGTCCCACGCCGCACGCAGCGACGCCGGCACCTCCCGGACCCGGTACACGACGGCCTTCGCGGGCTCGACGCTCGCCGCCGACACCCCGACCCCCGTCACGTCGATCCCCGCCTCGCGGCAGGAGAAGAGCATGCGGCGCAGGTGGTAGCTCTGCGTGACGACGACGGCCTGCTCGACGCCGAACACGTCGTGCGCGCGCACGCACGTGTCGTGCGTGTCGAGCCCGGCGTGATCCCGCACGATGCGACCCGCGGGGACGCCCCGGTCGACGAGCCAGTCGCGCATCGCGGTCGGCTCGTCGTGCCAGCGCGTGCTGTTGTCGCCGCTCACGAGCACCACCTGGACCGTGCCGCGCGCGTAGAGGTCCGCGGCCGCGTCGAGGCGACGCCGCAGGTACGTCGACGGGCTGCCGTCGGGCCGCAGCCCCGCCCCCGGGACGATGACGACGGGCGTGTCCGCGACGTCCTCGACCGACGCGCGGACGGCCGACTGCCCGACGCCCTGCACGACGAGGAACGTCCCGAGCACGGCCGCGCCGAGCACGCCCGCGCCCACCGTCACCAGCCTCCGCACCCTCGCCACGGCGGCGATGCTAAGCCGGGCGCAGTCGCCGCGTCGGCGAAACCCGCGACATCGCCACGAGATCGCGACATCCGGGTCACTCCCCGTGGCGAGAGCGTCCACTCGCGACCGGTCCTGCGCGGGCGCGTCCGGCGGCCGGGCGCGCGGGGCCGTCGAGCGGGAGCGACCAGACGTCAGGTCATCGGGGCGCGCGGGGCCGTCGAGCGGAAGCGACCGGACGTCAGGTCAGCGGGGCGCGCCAGGTCCTCGAGCGGGTCAGGGCGACCGCGTCCAGCGAGCCGAGCGGACCCTCGACCGAGCGGCGACGGTCCGCCGCCTCCGCGGGCAGCCACACCGCGGCGTCCGGGTGCAGCGGGAGCACGCGCACCGACACGCGGTCCCCCTCGGCGCCGGGCAGCACGTCGAGGTCGACGTCCCACGGCGTCCCGTCCCAGAACCGGTCGGCCACGACGCGACCGTCGACGAGCAGCTGCGCGACGTCCCCCGCCCACGCGACGTGCAGGTGCCGGACGGTCCCGTCGACGGGCACGCCGACGTCGGCGAGCCGGTGCTCGGCGGAGAGCTCCGCGACCCGGTCCGCCGAGGGCGCCGACGCCCGACCCTCGTGCGCGCCGTACGACACCGCGGGCTCGCCTACGGCGCGCACCGCCGTCGTCACGACCGCGACGGCCCCGACGGCCCCCGCCGCGACGTCACCGACAGCATCCGCGGACCCGTCGTCGGCGGCCCGGCCCGTCCCCGCACGCACGTCGAGCCGCTGCCAGCCGTCCGGGGTCCACCGCTGCACGAGGGGCAGCGACGACGCACGCACGACGACCTCGTCGTCCTCGAGCCACAGCGGTTCGGCGCTGCGCAGCAGCACCCGACCGTCGGGCCCGTCGAGCACCCACACGCGATCGGCGTCGGCGGCACCGAGGACGAGCACCCGTCCGCCCGCGGCGCCCGCGTGAGCCGCGCGGTCCGCGTCGTCCGCGTGGGCCGCGCGCCCCCGAGGCGCGTGCAGCACGACGACGCCCCCCGTCCTCTCGTCGAGCGCACGGACACCGGGCGCGACGGTCCAGCCGTCGCCGGACACGCGCACGTCGGGGTCGACGACGACCTCGACCGGCACCCCGGCCGACGCGAGGAGCACGAGCGTCCCGTCGGGCAGCGTCGTGAGCGCGGAGGCCGTGGCCCAGCGCAGCCGCACCGGCACGCCGCCGGCCGCCGTGACGTCGAGCCCGAACGGCCAGCGCGCGAGCGTGCCCGCGGGCACGTCGGTCGGCCGCGACGGCAGCACGACCGGCCCGGACGGCAGGTCGACCTGCACCTGCACGCCGCGCAGCGTGGGCAGCGGGACGTGCGGCTGGTGCCAGACGACGAAGACGAACCCGGTGCCGTCGGCCTCGCGCACCGACCAGCGCAGCGTCGCGCTGTCGTCGACGCCCGACGGCAGCACGTCGGGCAGCGTCGAGGGCATGGTCGCGAGCACCGGCCCGAACGCCGCGAGGAACGCGTGCTGCGTGCGCAGGGCCGCGTGCGAGGGCGCGAGGAGCCCGGCGGCGCCGACCGGGGCGTGGAAGTCGTAGTCGTACGACGGCAGGTCGTTCGGGTAGCCGGTCGCGTGCGACTCCTGCAGGTCCGGGCCGGGGTTCGAGCCGCCCGCGTACATGTAGTAGCCCTGCCACGCGGACCCGGACGCGACCTTGCCGTGCGCGACGGCCGCCACGTCGAGCGCCGACGGCACGGGACGCCGGTGGTACGTCGTGGCCATGCCACCGCCGAGCTCGCACGTCGCGGGCGGGAACGCGGTGTCGCGGTCGACGGTCGGCGCGCCCTCCTCGCCGCGGACGTCGGCGCCGATCCCGGGGTCGTCCCACGTGTGCGACACCTGGTAGTGCGCGCGGAAGGTGTCGTGCCACCCGGCGTCGGCGTCCACCCAGAACCCGTCGCCGTACCCGCCGTACAGCGGCAGCACCTCGCCCGCGGGCAGCTGTGCGCCGCCCCACGCCGTCGCGGTCCACAGCGGCGCGCTCAGCCCGGCCTCCCGGGCCAGCCGCTTGAGCGTCGCGAGGTGACCGGGCTGGTCGTAGAGCTCGTTGTCGAGCTGGATGCCGAGCACCGGACCGTCCGGCCCGCACAGCGCGCCGAGCTCGACGCCGAGCCGCCCGAACCACCCGCGCACCAGGTCGAGGTAGCCGGGGTCGTCGGTGCGGTGCCGCACGGGCGCGTCCTGCACCCAGTCGGGGAACCCGCCGTTGCGCACCTCGCCGTGGCACCACGGCCCGATCCGCAGCACGACGCGCAGCCCCTCCTCCGCGCACGTGCGCACGAATGCCGCGACGTCGAGGCCGTCGTCGAACCGCGCCGCGCCGCGCACGGGCTCGTGGTGGGCCCAGATCACGTACGTCGCGACGACGTCGACGCCGCCCGACCGCACGAGCCGCAGCGTCTCGCGCCACCGCGACCGCGGGACGCGGGAGTAGTGGACCTCGCCCGACACGGGGATCCAGGGCGTGCCGTCGCGCTCGAGCCACCGCGACGTCAGCGCGAGCCCGGGCCGCACGTCCTCGTCGTTCGCCATCGCCGGCCGGGTGAGCGGCTCCGACCAGCCGGTGGGGCGCACGCGCGGGAGGTGGTCGGGCACGGAGAGGCTCCTCGTCGTCGGGGGTCGCCGGCCTGTCGGGCGTCCGCCGGCGCCCCACTCTCGCACGTTCCGACGCCCGACTGTGCACGGTCCCACACCGGTCGGCCCGCGTGTCCTCCGCGCCTGCCCGGCCGGTCCGGCGCGAGCGACGCCGTCCGCAGGGCCCGGTCGTCCGCCGCCCGCGCGCAGGTCAGCCGGCGACCGTGCTCGCGTGCGCGCCCGCGAGCGCGAGGTCGAGGTCCGCGAGGATCTCCCGGCACCGCGCGACGTCCCACGGCGTCCCGGCGAGCTCGAACTCGAACAGCACCGGCCGCCCGGACCGTGCCGCGATCTCGCGGCAGGCCATCTGGTAGTGCGTGCCGAAGTTGCGGTTGCCCGACCCCATGACGCCGACCAGCGCACGCCGGTTGACGGGCGAGCGCAGGAACCGCCGCACCCCCTCGGGGATCGTGTCGTTCGCCGGGTTGCCCGTCTTGTAGGACGGGGTGAGGAGCACCCACGGCCCGTCGACCTCGGACAGCCGGTGCTGCCGCTCCGCGAGGTTGCGCACGGGCCGGTCCAGCCGCTCGGCGAACGTCCGCACGAGGCCCGACGTCGACGAGTAGTAGTAGACGGGCGTCTGCCGCGCGCCCTCGTCCTGCGTCGCACCCGGGTCCGTCGTCACGTCGTCATGCTCGCCCGCACAGCGGCGCGGGACGTAGGACCCAGGGCCCGGGCACCCACCGCCGAGACCGGCTGCAGGCGACGGCGACGCGCCGCGAGACGGCGGGTATTCGACTGGCCCCCCGCGTCGCGACGTGCCCACGATGCGAACGTGCTCACCCTGAACCAGATCCGCGCGCTGCGCCGGACGGTCGACGACGCGTGGCGCTCGCCCGTCGCCGACGCGGTCGCGGCCGCGTGGGGAGCGCCCGCCGGGTCGGCGCTGCTCTGGCGGTCGTCGGCGTCGCACGTCGTCGTGGTCCCGGGTGGGGTGCGGGGCGTCGACCGGCCCGTCTACCTGCGGTTCGTGCCCGAGTCCGCCGACGGCGCCCGCGGCTTCGCCCGCGGCACCCTGCTGCACGCCCGCCTGTCCGCCGACCACGCCGACGTCGCCGCGCTCGTCCCGTCGTCGTCCGGCCGCCTGCTCGAGCGCGTCGCGACCCCGCTGGGCGACGTCCTCGCCGCCGCGGTGCGCCGGGTCGACGGGGACGAGACGGACGTCGACGACCTCACGCCCGACCTCGCCGCCGCATGGGGCCGGGGGCTCGCCCGCTTCCACGCCGCGGCCGCCCGGCACGCCGACGTCGTCGACACCGCACCCGCTCCCCCGCTCGCCGCGCTGCTCGACGACGCCGACGACGCGCTCGCCACCGCCGCGGCCGCGCTCACCCGCACCCTGCGCGACGTGCCACCGGCGCCGCTCGTCGTCGGGCACGGCGACCACGAGCTCGACAACCTGCGCTGGCGCGGCTGGCGGCCCGTGTGCTTCGACCTCGACGAAGCCGCCCGACGACCGGCCGCCGCCGACGTCGCCTCCGCGGTCCGCGACCTGCTCGGCGCCGACCCGACCACGCCCGCGCACCCCGACCTGCTCGACGCGTTCCTCGACGGGTTCGCCCGGACGTCAGGGACCGTCGTCACGCCGCACGCGCTGCTGCCGCACGTCGCCGCCCTGGCCGCGTCCCATGTCGTCGACGTGCGACGCGTGCTCGACCTCCCGCCCGACGACCTCGTCGACCCCGCCGACTCCCCCTGGCTGCCCGACCTCGCCGACCGCCTCCGCGCCCACGCGGCGACGCAGCGCGGGATCCTCCTCGCCGCGACCCGCGCCCTCGCCTGACCCTCCGGCGAGGGACTTCGGCACCCGCGCAGGAGTCGAACGGAGAGGTCGCTAGACCGCCGCCGGGGTGCTGCCGCGCAGGATCGACGTCATCTTCTTGCCGCGCGCGACCTCGTCCACGAGCTTGTCCATGTACCGGATCTTCTGCATGAGCGGGTCCTCGATCTCCTCGACCCGGTACCCGCAGATCAGGCCCGTGATGAGCGACGCGTTCGGGTTGAGCCCGGGCGCCCGCGCGAAGAACTCCTCCAGGGTCCGCTCGTCGGCGACCGCCTCCCGCAGCCCGGCGTCGTCGTACCCCGTGAGCCACGTGACGACCTGGTCGACGTCCTCGCGGGACCGGCCCTTGCGCTCGACCTTCTCCACGTACAGCGGGTAGATGCTCGCGAAGCTCATCCCGAAGATCCGGTGCCCGGCCATGTCGCTCGCCCTCCGTCGTCACGCGCGGCGCCGTGCCGGCCCCGTCGTCCCTGCGGCCAGTATCCCGCCCGCGCCCGCCGCGGTCAGGAGCGTCGGCGCGGCCAGTCGAGCATGACGAACAGGTCCCGCTCACCCGGGCGCCCTTCGAGCAGCGCCCGCGCGAGCGCCGGCTCGCCCGCCTGCTCGCAGGACCACAGCTCGAAGTCGACGACCTGCGACCACGCGGGCGGCAGGTAGCCGAGCACCGTCGTGCCGCGCACGACCTTCACGACGTCGTGCTCGGTGCGCGCGAGCACCACGGCGAACCCGCGGTCCGGGGTGCGCGACGGTGCCCGCGTCGGCTCCTCGACGAACCCGCGGACCCGCACGGGCACGCGGCCACCGCTCGACGGCACGAGGCGGCCGGGCAGGTCGGTCGGGGGCGACCAGTGCATGGCGGGAACCTACTCCTCGACGCCGTCGCCGTCGCCGGGGACCGTCGGGACGGTCGCGGAGCACGTGGTCAGGCGGGTGCCGTCGACCAGCACGTCGACGTCGACGGTCCCGGCGCTCGCGCCCTCGAGGGGGATCCTCGTCCACCCCGACGTCACGTCGACGCCGCTCTCCGCCGTCCCACCGGCCGTCGTGGTGCGGACCGCCAGCTGGCGCGACGGGTCCGCCGACGACGCGACGTCCCGCCACGACAGCTCGAGCGCGACGGTCGTGGGCCCGTCGTCGCGACCACATCGAGCACGGCGTCGACGCGGTCGTCTTCAGCGCCGGGTACGGCGACGGCGGCTACCCGACCTTCCTCGGGTACGACGCCGACGGCGTCGTCGTGAGCGCCGTGTCATACGGCGGCGTCCTGCCGTGGGCGCTGAGCGGTCTGCCGGGGACACCGCCGGACGAGCCCGGCATCTGACATCCGCCGCGGGCACGGCACCCTCCGGGGACGACGACGTCCCGGAACGACGAAGCCCGCCCCACCGTGGCGGTGGAGCGGGCTTGCTGTGCGCCCGGAGGGACTCGAACCCCCAACCTTCTGATCCGTAGTCAGATGCTCTATCCATTGAGCTACGGGCGCGTGACCCTCGCGGGCCGTCCTGAACGATACAGGGACGACCGGCCAGTCCCCAAACCGGGATCACGTGACCCTCGGCACGCCGCGTCGTGGCTGGCAGGATCGCGGCCATGACGAGCACCGGACGGCTGGGCACGGGCGGCGGGCGGGTCGGGATGCGGGCCGACGTGCTGCGGCACGGGGACGGTCACGACGGCAGCCGCGTCGGGTACGTGGAGCTGTTCTTCGACCTGGTGTTCGTGTTCGCGGTGACGCAGCTGTCGCACCTGCTGATCGCGCACCCCGACGGCGAGCACGTCGTGCAGACGCTGATCCTCGGCTGGGCGATCTGGTGGCTGTGGATCGACACGACGTGGGTGACGAACTGGCTGGACCCCGAGCGGCTGCCGGTGCGGGCGATGCTGATCGTGCTGATGCTGCTGGGCCTGCTGATGTCGAGCGCGATCCCCGAGGCGTTCGGGGACAAGGCGCTGCTGTTCGCGGTGCCCTACGTGACGATCCAGGTCGGGCGGACTCTGTTCACGGCGTGGGCGATGGGCCGGCACTGGCCGGTCAACGCGGTGAACTTCGTGCGGATCACGATCTGGCTGTCGGTGTCGGGCGTGTTCTGGGTCGCGGGTGCGCTGCTGGAGGAGCAGCGGCTGCTGCTGTGGGCGGTCGCGGCCGTGATCGACATGGCGGGGCCACGGTCGATGTTCTGGGTGCCGGGCATGCGCGGGACGCACGCGTCGACGTGGGAGGTGCGCGGCGACCACATGGCCGAGCGCGTGGCGCTCTTCATGATCATCAGCCTGGGCGAGTCGATCATCGTGACCGGGACCGCGTTCGGGGACCTCGCGGTGACGCCCGTGACGGTCGTGGCGTTCCTCGCAGCGTTCGCGTCGACGGTCCTCATGTGGCTGCTGTTCTTCGACCGGTCGGAGCGGAAGGCCGCGGAGTACTTCGCGTCGCGCGACGAGACGGGGATGGTCGCGCAGACGGCCTACACGTACGTGCCGTTCCTGCTGGTCATGGGCATTGTGGCGACCGCGGTCGCGGACGAGCTCGTGCTCGCGCACCCCGAGGGGCACCACGGCGCGACCGACGGGTGGACGGCGTGGATCATGTGCGGCGCGGTGGCCGTCTACCTGCTCGGCAACGCGCTGTTCCGGCGGGCGACCGGCGGTCGCTGGTCCGTCTGGCACCTGGGCGGCGTGGCCGCGGCGCTCGCGCTCGTGCTGCTCGCGCCCGTCGTCACGCCGCTGACGCTGTCGTGGCTCGCGAACGCCGTGCTGCTGGCCGTCATCCTCGGCGACGTCCGCGCCGCCCGACGTGCGAAGGCCGCAGCCCGAGCCCGCGAGGGGGACCGGGCTGCGGCCTAGTCGTCGGGCCCGGGCGTGGCTGCCGACCGATGGCACCGACCGCCGAGCCGACCCGTCAGACCGCGTCGGCGAGCCTCGGGAACAGCCGCGCGACGAGGTCGTCGAGCGTCACGACGCCCGCGAACCGCGCGTCGTCCCGCAGCACGGCGAGGTGCTGCCGCTCCTCGCGCATCTGCGCGAGCGCCTCGTAGACGGGCGTCCCCGCGTCGAGCGTGAGCACCGGCCGGACGAGGTCGTCGACGGGCTCGTCGTCGCCGCGCACGAGGGTGTCGCGCACGTGCACGACGCCGGTGAGGGCGTCGCGCGCCCCGACGAGCACGCGCAGGTGCCCGGTCTCCCGGGTCGCCGCGCGCACGTCCGCGGCGCTCGCGCCCGACGGCACGGCGGTGGGGTCGCGGTCGGAGCGCGCGAGGTCGCCGACCGTGAGCGTCTGCAGGTCCAGCGCGCCCGTGACCTGCGCGGAGTAGGCCGCGTCGAGCGCGCCGACGTTCGCCGAGTGCTCGACGAGGTGCCGCAGGTCGTCCGGGTTCTGCCCGCTCGCGACCGTGTCGGTCGGCTCCACGCCCACGCGACGCAGGCACCAGTTCGCGGCCTCGTTGAGCCCGCGCAGCAGCGGACGCGTGAGCCACATGAACCCGCGCATCGGCAGCGCGAGGAGCGTCGCCGACGACTCGGGGTGCGCGATGGCCCAGGACTTCGGCGCCATCTCCCCGACCACGAGGTGCAGGAACGTCACGACGACGAGCGCGAGCACGAACCCCGCGACGTCCGACACCCACGCGGCCACGCCCCACGACTCGAACAGCGGGGTCAGCCAGTGGTGCACGGCGGGCTTGGTGATCGCGCCGAGCGCCAGGGTGCACGCGGTGATGCCGAGCTGCGCACCCGCGAGCAGGACGGTGAGCTCACCGGACGAGCGCAGCGCGGCGCGGGCCGAGCGGCTCGTCGGGGCGTCGTCCTCCAGGCGGTGGCGCTTGGCGGCGAGCGACGCGAACTCGACCGCGACGAAGAACGCCGACAGCGCGATGAGCGCGACGGTGACGACGGCGACGACGAGCGGGCTCATCGGGACTCCTCCGACGTGGCGGCCGCGATCTCGGCGGCGGTGGGCGGCGGTTCGGCGGGCACGGTCACGCGGACGGTCGCCGGGACGTGGCGGTCGACCTCGAGCACGTCGACGCGCATCCACACCTCCTCCGCGTGGTCGGCGTGCGCGAGCTCGGCCGGGTCGGCGGGCAGCAGCACCAGGACGCTCGTGCCGACGGGCGGCAGGGCGCCGTGCGCCTCGATGACGAGGCCCGCGATGGTCTCGACGTCGCCGCGCGGCAGGTCGCGGCCGATCGCGCGCTCGACCTCGTCCAGGTGCACGTCGCCCGGCATGACCCACGCGCCGTCGTCGAGGACCGGCGCGGACCCGGTGACCGGGTCGTGCTCGTCCGTGATCTCGCCGACGAGCTCCTCGGCCAGGTCCTCGACGGTGACGACGCCCGCGAGGCCGCCGTACTCGTCGAGCACGCACGCGAGCTGGTTGGTGCCCGTGAGCGCGCGCAGCGCGTCGGGCAGGGCCATCGACGTGGGCACGAGGACGGGCGGGCGCAGCAGCGTCGCGACGGCGGCGTCGTCGGGCTCGGTCGTCGCCAGGACGTCCTGGAGGTGCACCACACCGAGGACGTCCTCGTCGTCGGAGACCACGGGGTAGCGCGAGTGGCCGGTGCTCATGCGCAGGCGCAGGTCACCGACGGTGTCGTCGGGACGTACGACGTCGACGCGGGAGCGCGGGATCATCGCGTGCTCCACGTCGCGCTCGGGGAAGTCGAGGATGCGGTCGAGCAGCACGGACAGCTCGGTCGGCAGGTCACCGGACTGCGCGGACTCGGCGACGATGTGCTCGAGGTCGCGGACGGTCGCGGAGTGCTCGACGTCGTGGACGGGCTCGATGCGCAGCACACGCAGCAGCGCGTTCGACGCGGAGTCGAACACCCGGATGAGCCACCCCATGACGCGCAGGTACAGCGTGGTCGACGCGGCGAGCGCGATCGCGACGGGCTCGGGGCGGGCGATCGCGAGGTTCTTCGGGAACAGCTCGCCGAACACCATCTGCACGAGCGTCGAGAACAGGAGCGCCAGCACGGTGCCGACCGCGATGCCGACGCCGGTGGGGATGCCGACGCCGCCCAGGGCCTCGCCGAGCGACTCACCGATCAAGGGCTCCGCGACGTACCCGACGAGCAGGCCCGTCACGGTGATGCCGAGCTGCGCGCCCGACAGCATGAACGACGTGCGCTTCGTGACCGCGAGCGCACGACGAGCGGCGGGGTCGCCGGCCGCGGTCCGCGCACCGAGGCGCGACCGGTCCACGGCCATGTACGCGAACTCCTGCGCCACGAACCAGCCCGTCGCCGCGGTGATCGCGAGCACCACGAGCATGCCGACGAGCAGGGACAGCACCCACATCTCAGCGCTCACCCACCCTCACCGGTCGTCGTCGTCGGTGGGGTGGGTAGGGACTACAGCCGCCGTCCATCTCTCTCCAGGTAGGGAACGTTCGCCTCGGCTCAACGATGCCGCAGCCCGGGGAGTTCCGCCGCACGGCCGTGACGCCCGCCACGGACGTGCGGCACGCGCGACGACCAGTGCTCAGTAGACGGCGGTGCTCTCCTCCTGGAGCCGCTGCTCCAGGTCGCGCGCCGCGGCCACGGGCCCGGCGACGACCGGCACGAGCGCGACCAGGAACGCCACGACGACCACGAGCCACCCCCCGGGTCCCAGCGCGGGCGCGCCCCGGAAGAGCGCCCGCCGGTAGTCGCGCACCGCACGCGACGCGAGCGCGACCGCGGCCAGCACGAGCAGGACCGAGAACGTGTTGACGACCGACCGCATCCAGACGCTCACGAGACCCGACAGGGCCAGCACCCCCAGCGCGAACCCGAGGAACCAGAACGCGGTGCGGCGCACGGCCCGCGCCTCGTCCAGCCGGTTGAGCTGGTAGGCCGCGCCCTGCGAGACGGTGTCGGCGAGGTTGAGCGAGTCGCCCAGGCGCGCAGGCACCTGGCCGAAGGTCGACGCCTGGCCGAAGGTCGACGGCGCGCCGCCGAAGGTCGACGTCGGCACCTGGCCGAAGGTCGACGCCGGCACGCTCGGACCCGGTGCAGGCGCGGGGCGCAGCTCGGGTGCGGCGCCGTCGGGGTACCAGCCGGAGGGGGCGAGCGGGTCGTGGGTCACCGCACGATCCTGGGACCGCACGGGCGTCGGCGGCACCATCGCTCCGCCCGGTTCACCCGGTCAGCCGTGCCCGAAGACGACGTAATCCTGCCCGTCGCCGTGCAGGTCCATGACACCGAGCACGAGCCGGCCGTCCGGCGACGCGTTCCAGGTGACCTCGTCGCCCCCGAGCGCCTCCGTGGCCGCCGGGTCCGGGGTCGGTCCCGGCGTGGGCGCCGGTCCGAGCACGACGACGTGCCGCTCACCCGTCGGCTCGACGTGCACCGACCACAGCCGGTCGCCCTGGAACGAGAGCGCGTCGAGCTGGGTGCCGCGCGACGCGAGGATCACGCGGCCGTCGGTGAGCAGCTGGTAGACCGAGCCGCCCTCGCTGGGCACCGCGACCCGCCACCGGACGTGCCCCGTGCGCGCGTCCACCGCGACGACCTCGTCCTCCGTGCGCGCCACGACCAGGCCGTCCACCGCCATGGCCGTCCGCACGTCGAGCCCGGGCACCTCCCAGCGGACCGAGCCGTCGGGCTCGCGCAGCCGCGCGACGCTCCCGTCGGGCTCGTCACCGGGCACCGTCTCACCGCCGCGCGTGCGCGTCACCACGGTCGACGCGGCCGTGCCCGTCAGCAGGGCGTCGCCGAGCGTGCCGTCGTCGACGATCGTCCACGCACGCGACGACGGCTGGACGAAGGTGCTGCTCAACCCCGCCGGGTGACGAGCGTCGACGCGGTGGGCTCCGCGGGGCGGGCCGGTGCCGCGGGCTCCGGTGCGGCTGCGTCCCGTCCGGGGCGGCGCGCGAGCCCCTGGCACGTGCCGACCGCGTCGGACAGCATCGCGACGAGCGCGTCGTCCGCGTCCGGCGCGGCGGCCACCGTGGCGACCGAGACCTCGACGACCCGGCGCGTCAGCCCTCGGACGCGCCGCGGCGCACCCATCGCGCGCGTGAACCGCTCGGCCCACGCGGCGTCTCCCGGAGGCACGGTCGCGAGCAGCGCAGTGGTCGCGGGTCGCCGGCGCGTCGGCGGTCGCGCGTCGGACGCCGCCAGCAGGTGGTCGAGCGTGAGCACGGCGACGACCAGGTCACGCCGGTCGACCGGGCGCGCCTGCCGCACGGCGTGGCGCACGGAGACGGACGCGACCTCCAGCGCCCAGGTCGCGTCGTCGCCGCGCAGGCCCACGAGCGTCGGGACGAGGTGCGCGAGCGCCTCCCGGGCGCGGTCGCCCACCAGGTCGTTGACCGACCGGGTCAGGTGCGCGAGGAGCGGGTCGGTGCACGCCGGGTGGTCGCTCCACCGCTCACCGGCGAGCAGGCTCGCCCACTCCATGGCACAGCCGCCGTCGCGCGGGTTCCGGTGGCGTCCGGCGGACAGGACCGGCAGGGCGTCAGGGAACGAGGACGAGTCGAGCACGCCGACCACCTCCGAGCGAGCGGGATCCCGTCAGTGTCCGTCCGCCCGCTGCGTGTGGCAAGGACACCCGAGGCGGTCGACGGACCGGCGGTCGCGGCCGGGCCGACCTACGCTCGGGATCCGGGCGACCCGCTCGACCACGACGTCGGACCAGAGGAAGACAGCACCCATGCAGACTCGCAGCATCGGCGACCGCCAGGTCAGCGCGATCGGGCTCGGCGGCATGCCGATGTCGATCGAGGGCCGCCCCGACGAGGCGCGCTCGGTCGCCACGATCCACGCGGCGCTCGACGCCGGCGTGACCCTGATCGACACGGCGGACGCCTACCACCGCGACGCGGACGAGGTCGGCCACAACGAGGAGCTCATCGCGCGCGCCCTGCGGTCCTGGGGCGGCGACACGTCGGACGTCCTGGTCGCGACCAAGGGCGGCCACCTGCGTCCCGGCGACGGCTCGTGGACGAAGAACGGCGACCCGGACTACCTGAAGTCGGCCGCGAAGGAGTCCGCGCGGCGGCTCGGTGTCGACGCGATCGGCCTGTACCAGTTCCACCGCCCCGACCCCGCGGTGCCCTACGCCGACTCCGTCGGCGCGATCCGCGACCTGCTCGACGCGGGCGTCATCCAGATGGCGGGGATCTCGAACGCCGACCCGGCGCAGATCCGGGAGGCGAACGACATCCTCGGCGGTCGGCTGGTCAGCGTGCAGAACCAGTTCTCCCCCCGCTTCCGCTCGTCGCTCCCCGAGCTCGAGCTGTGCGCCGAGCTCGGCATCGCGTTCCTGCCGTGGAGCCCGCTCGGCGGCATCTCCCTCGCGCGGTCCGGCGAGCTCGGCGCGGAGTACGCCGCGTTCCTCGACGTCGCGGCCGACCACGGGGTCTCGCCGTTCCAGGTGACGCTCGCGTGGGAGCTCGCGCTCGCACCGGTCGTCATCCCCATCCCGGGGGCGTCGCGGCCGGAGTCGATCCGGGACTCGGCGCAGGCGGCCGCACTGACCCTCACGCCCGACGAGGTCGCGCGCCTGTCCGCCGCGGGCGCCTGACCCGCGACCACCAGCCGGCGACC
Source organism: Cellulomonas sp. H30R-01 (assembly GCF_010119915.1). Lineage (NCBI taxonomy): Bacteria > Bacillati > Actinomycetota > Actinomycetes > Micrococcales > Cellulomonadaceae > Cellulomonas > Cellulomonas sp. H30R-01. The sequence continues at coordinate 3,386,230 of NZ_CP048210.1, forward strand.
GCGACCGGCACGACGCTCGACCTCGGGCGACGTGCCGGTCGGTCGCCAGGCACGTCGCCGGGAACAGCGACGCCCGCCCGGAGAGACCCGGACGGGCGTTCGGAACGACCGCTGACGGCAGCGACGAGCACTGCCTCGAGCGGAGACGGTGGGATTTGAACCCACGGAAGGGTTGCCCCTTCACGACCTTAGCAGGGTCGCGCACTAGACCTGGCTATGCGACGTCTCCAAGTGCAGCACAGGGTACCTGCCGTGCTGACCGGGCGGCAAAGCGTGCGCTGACCAGCACCGGGACCGGCCGTCGGACCGCTGCTCACGGGTGTCGGTGGCTGTGCCGATACTCCTCCTCGTGAGCCTCACCTCCGGAACCCGGGGTCGACGCCGGACCCTCGTCGCCCTGCTCGGCGCCGCCCTCCTCGCCGCGACCGCGGCTTGCGGGCCGCTCGACGCGACCAGTCCCGCGGCGGGCTCCGTCGAGGACGACGAAGGGCTCCACGCCGATGCGGCCGCCGGGCTCGCCGCACCGGAGTCCGCGCCGACGACCGACACGACGGCGACGCTCGACGCGGCCCGCGGGCAGTCGGCGCTCGTCGCGCTCGGGCTGCTCGAGGTCAAGGGTCGCGCGCCGAAGACCGGGTACGACCGCGACCTGTTCGCGTACCGGGGCGTCGACCTCGACGGCAACGGCTGCGACACCCGCAACGACGTGCTGCGGCGCGACCTGACGGCCGTGACGCTCAAGCCCGGGACGCAGGACTGTGTCGTGCTGTCGGGCACGCTCGCGGACCCGTACTCGGGCACGTCGATCCCGTTCGTGCGCGGGGAGTCGACGTCGGCGGACGTGCAGATCGACCACGTCGTCGCGCTGTCCGACGCGTGGCAGAAGGGCGCCCAGCGGCTCGACGACGCCGCCCGGCAGCGGCTCGGGAACGACCCGCTCAACCTGCTCGCGGTCTCGGGGCCGCTGAACACGCAGAAGGGCGACGGCGACGCGGCGACGTGGCTGCCGCCGAACACGGCCTACCGGTGCGCGTACGTCGCGCGCCAGGTGGCCGTGAAGTACGCGTACGGCTTGTGGGTCACGGCCGCCGAGCGGGACGCGATCGCGGGAGTGCTCGCGTCGTGCCCGGACGAGCCGCTGCCCGCGGGGTCGACGCTGCCGCCCGAGCGCGTGGCCCCGGCGCCCGTCGACCCGGCGCCCGTCGACCCGGCCCCCGTCCCCGCTCCGGCGCCCGGCGGCGGCGTCCCGGCGAACCCGGGCAACGCGGTGAACTGCGGGGACTTCGCGACGTGGTCCGAGGCGCAGGCATGGTTCGAGACGTACCTGCCCCACTTCGGCGACGTCGCGGAGCTCGACGGGGACGACAACGGCGTCGCGTGCGAGCGGCTGCCCGGCGCGCCCTGACGACGCGGCTCGACCGTCCCCGCCGCGCGCTGACGACGCGTGGCTCCCCGGTGCGCGGACACCGACGGCATCCGGCTCGAGGGCGCCTGCCGGGCACCGGCGGCCCGCGCGACCGGCCGTGCGCGGGTCAGCGCTCGAAGGCCCACACGCGGTCGGTGAGCATGCGCGCGACGGCGAGGCCGATCGACAGGGCGACGACGACCAGCGCGGCCTGCACGCCGTACGCGAGCGCGGACGTCGTCTGCCCGTCGGACAGGTGGAAGACGGCGCGGTAGGCGGTGACGCCGGGGACCATGATCACGACGGCGGGCACGGAGATCGTGATGCGCGGGACGCCCAGCCGCGGTGCGACGACGGCCGCGAGCAGCCCGACCAGGAGCGCGACGAGCGCGGCGGCGGCCTGCACGACGACGCCCGCGTCGACGAGCTCGAGCCGGACGACGTTGGCGACCATGCCGACGGTCGCGGCACCCACCGCCATGCGCCACGGGCTGTTGAACATGAGCGCGAACCCGAGCACGCCGAGGAACGACGCGACGAACCGCAGCGCGAGCAGCAGGCCGCTGTCGAGTCCGAGCGGGGGCGGCGGGTCGGGCTGGAGACCGACGATGCTCGACACGCCCCAGACCGCGAGCGCGGCCGACGTGAGGATCATGAGCGCGTAGACGAGCCGCGCGACACCGGCCGAGAAGTCGAGCTTCGCGAGGTCCAGCGCACCCGTGACCAGGGCGAACCCGGGGATGAGGAACAGGACCGCGGAGACGTACCCGGCCTCGTGCCGCACGCCGATCGCGCCGACCCCGTGCAGCACGGTGACGAACCCCAGGTACGTGAACGCACCGAGCGCGGCCGCGAGCATCGTCACGCCGAACTGGTTGTAGCCGCGGTGCAGGAGCGCCCGTCGCAGCGCCTGTCCGAGCGACGCCCCGACGAAGACCCCGATCACCTCGACCGGGCCGCCGTTGTTGAGGAACGCGAAGGCCGCGCACGCGATCCCGGACCACAGCGCGTTGAGCAGCGCCGGGTAGAGGGGCGCGCGGGCGGCGATGTCGTCGAGCGCGGCGGTGGCCTCCTCGACGGTCGTCTCGACGCCGTCGCGCAGCTTGCGGTCCTCCAGGCGGGACACGAGCGCCTCGAGCCGCGACAGCCGGTCGGCGTTGATGCCGACGGACCGCACCTCGGTGACCTCGGTGCGGAACGACCGGCCCCGGTGCGACGTCGCCGTGATCTCGGTGAGCGTCACGTGCGCCTCGTGCCGGTCGATCCCGAGCGCGCGGGCCATGCGGGCCATCGACGCCTTGACGCGGTATGACCCGGTGCCCGCCGACAGGCTCAGCCGGCCGACGCGCAGCGCGACGCCCGAGCGGCGGATGAGCTCGAGCTCGTCGTCGTCGGGTTCCGTGGGCACGAGGCCATCATGGCCGGTCAGGGGCCCCCGGTCGCCCGGGACCGTCGTCCCGGTCGGGGTCGTGGGCGTGTGCCGCTCGTCACCGTGCGACCGGCGGTGGGTCCGCCGCGGGTCCCATCCGTCCGGGCTCGCCGCCGCGTCGACGCCACGGCTCACGACGAACGCCACGGCCAGGCCGACGGCGAGCGCGCTCGCGTGGCCGACGTCCGTGAACGTCCGCTGCCACACGCCGGGCAGCACCCACACCCCGACCAGCAGGACCAGGTACCACCACCGCCACCGCTGCGGCACGCGCGCGACCAGCACGCCCGTCACGCACGCGACCACGTAGCTCACCCCGACGTCGTCGGCGTCGGCGAGCGCGGGCGACAGCCACCCGCGCGCGATGCCCGTCGTGAGCACCGCCCCCACCACCAGCGACGGGACCACCTGGCCCGCGACGATCACGAGGAGCGTCGCCACCCGGCCCAGCCACCGCTGCGTGTACGCGACCGCGACGACGAGCCCCACCACGAGCACCAGGTTCGACGGGTGCGGCAGCACGAGGCCGCTCAGGACGAGCGACTCGACCGGGCGCGCACGCATGTTGTCGAGGTTGCCGCTCGCGTGCGCGGTGATCGCGTCGACGATCGCGTCGGACAGGAACGCCATGACGAGCGCACCGAGCGTGACGAGACCGCCGTAGACCAGCGCGACGTCCGACCGGCCGACGGTCCGCCCGACGTCCCGCAGCACCGCCCGGGCGACGTCGCGCCACGATCCGCGGGGTGCGCGCGGAGTCGGCGTGCCGGCGCCGCGGGGTGCGCGCGGAGTCGGCGTGCCGGCGCCGCGGGACGGCACGCCGGCGGCGCCCGGCGGCGCCGGACCGTCGGCCGCACCGCCGCCGTCGCGTGTCATGGCCGGCCGGTCACGACCGGGCGCGCTCGCCGGCCGCGGCCTTCACGGCGATCTCCTCGACGCGCGCCGCGCGGGTCGCAGGGCGCTTCGCGTCGACCAGCCACACCAGGTGCAGCCGCTTCACCGAGCGTGGGTACGCGTCCCACGTCGCGCGCGCGCCGGGGTGCGCGTCGAACGCGGCGGCGAGGTCGGGCGGGACGACGAGCGCCTCGACGTCGTCGAGCAGCGTCCACGACCCGTCGGCCTTCGCGGCGTCGACGACGGCCGTGCCCGCGAGGAGCATCCGCCCCTCGGCCTCGAGCCGGACCAGCCGCTCCTTGTTGGTGCGCGCCCACCCGGACCCCGGCTTGCGGCGCGCGAACCACTGCGCGGTCCGCTCGTCGTCGAGGGACCGCTGCGTCGCGTCGATCCAGCCGACCGTGAGCGCCTCCTCGACCGCGGCCTCGTACGGGACGGACGGCCGGCCCGTGGACCGGCGCCACGACACGAGCCACACGCCCGTCTCCGTCGCGTGGTGCGCGAGCAGCCAGTCCCGCCACTCCTCGACCGTCTCGACGTGCAGCTGCGGCGCGTCCTCCTGACCCGTCATGGGCCCGATTGTCCCCTCCCGGTGCGACACCGGCGCGACTACGGTGACGGCATGCTGCTGCTGGCCGAGGAGACGTTGCTGCTGCTCACCGACCCGGTCACCGGGCGGGCCCTCACGTCGGGCGAGCGGGTGGGCCTCGCGGCGGCCGGTGCGGTGCTCGTCGAGCTCGTCCTGTCGGGCCACGTCGACATCGCCGGACCGGGCCACCCGCTCGTCGCCCCCGGGCGCGTCGCGGTGCGACCGGTGCCCGCGACCGGCGACCCCGTCCTCGACGAGGCGCTGCACCGGCTCGCGCTCGACGCGCGGCCACGCAAGCCGCAGGAGGTGCTGCCGCGCCTCGCGAAGGGGCTGCGGGACGCGCTGCACGACCGGCTCGGCGCCTCGGGCGTGCTGCGCGCGGAGCCCGTGCGGGCGCTCGGCGTCACCTGGACGACCCGCTGGCCCGCCGTCGAGCCGGCCGGGCCGAGCGCCGCGCTGCGCACCCGGGTCCGCGACGTGGTGGCGGGGTCGCGCGCGCCCGACGCGCGCGACGCGACGCTCGTCGCCGTCGTCCACGCGGTCGGCCGGGTGCCGGACGTCGTGGGCGACCTCGGGCTGTCCCGCGGCGAGGTCCGGCGGCGCGCCGCGGCGGTCGCCGAGGGGCAGGTCGGCGGCGAGGCCGTACGTCGCGCCATCGCCGCGGCGGAGGCGGTGACCGCGGCGGTGGCCGCGGCGACGACCGCGTCGGTGATCGCGACGACGAGCAGCTGACCCGCGACGACGACCGCGTCGGTGATCGCGACGACGAGCAGCTGACCCGCGCCGACGACGCTGGGCGGTCCGCCGTCGGGCGTCGACCCACCGGCTGACCGCCGTCAGGCGCCGTCGAGGTCCGCGAGCGCCTCCTCGGCCCGCTCGACCGCCCGCGTCGCGTCCGCCTCGGCGCGCTCCGCGTGCCGCAGGTCCCGCTGCGCGGACGTGACCTCCTTCTCCCGCGCGTGCAGCGTCGACGTCGCGCGGGTCTCGGCCTCGTCGGCGCGGGTCGACGCCTTCTGCGCCGCGGCGAGCCGGTGCCGCAGGTCGACGAGCGCGGCGTTGAGGTCGTCGACCTCCTGCCGCGCGTCGGTGGCCGCCTGCTCGGCGTCCGCCGCGGCCTGCTGTTGCTCGTCACGCTCACGGGTCGCGTCGTCGAGCTGCTCCCGGGCGGTGCGCGACGCGTCGGCGGCCTCCTCCCGCGCGCGCCGGGCGTTCGCCACCGCGTCCTCGCGCTCGCGCCGACGGCGGCGGTCGGCAGCGGTCTCGCGCGGCTCCGGCTCGGGGTCAGGCTCGGGTGGCTCGACGACGCGCAGGTGCGCGCGGCTGCGCGGGGCGCTCGTCTTCGCGGCGGCGCCGCCGTCGTCGGCGTCGGTCGCGCGTGCCGACGGCGCCCGCGACGCGCGGGACGGCGCGTCGGTCGGCTCGCCCGACGCGATCCCACCGAACCCCACGAACTCCCGCCCGGCCGTGAGGCGACCCGACGTCACGTCGCGCGCGATCCCGGGGTCGGCGAGCGCGGCGGTGAGCGTCGCGTCGACCTCCTGCGCGACCGCGTCGCCGACCTTGTGCCCGGCCTGCCTCCCGAGCGCCTTCGCGCGGCCCACCAGCGAGGTCACGAGCGCACGACGCTGCCGCGACAGGTCGCGCATGCCTGCGCCGTCGAGCGAGCGCTCGGCCTCCCGCAGGCTGTCGCCGAGGGCGACGAGCTGCTCCGCGAGCCCCGGGACGTCGCGCAGCAGCGCGTTGACGAGCCACGCCGCGACCGTCGGCTTGCGCAGCGCCGTGATGTCGGCGGCCAGGTCCCGGTCCCCCGCCGCACGAGCCTCCTTGGCAGCGGCGTCGCGACGGGCCACGAACTGGTCCGGCGGCGCGCCGTAGAGGTCGTCGGCGACGTCGTCCAGGTCCACGGGTCAGCCCTCCGCGGCGCGCGAGGGCTGCTCGGGCGTGCCCGCCGGGTGCACGGTCGCCCCGGGCGCGGACGCGCGTGCGGCCGGCTGCCCGTCGAGCGCGAACCGGACGGCCCGTCGCGCCGCCGACACCTCGGTGAGCCGCACCCGCACGTGCTGCCCGACGGGCAGGTCGGTGCCCTCGACGCGCGCCCGCACCACGGGGTCGCGCAGCTGCACGACACCCGACGCGCGGTCGTCGTGCGCGTCGACGACGACCCCGTCGAAGACGTCTCCCACGCGCCCGGTCAGGAGCGCGGCCTCGAGCAGGTCGAGGCACCCGCGCTCGTACTCGTTGGCCCGCCGGTCGCCGCCCGCCATGAGCCCGGGCAGGTCGGGCAGCGCGGACCGCGCCCAGTCCGGCACCTCCTGCCCGGCCACGAGCGCGACGCACGTCTCGCCGACGAACCGGTCGACGAGCCGCCGCAACGGCGCGGTCGTGTGCGCGTACGGGGCCGCGAGCGCGGCGTGCTGCTCCTGCTCGGGCACCTCGCCGTCGAACGCGACGTACGCCGCACCGCGCAGCAGGGTCGTCGCCTCGGTGAGCAGCGCGGCGTGCGCGGGGATCGCCGCGTCGAGGCCACGGACGACGTCGCCGACGGGCGCGCCCTCGGGCCACGGGACGTCGAGCGCGTCCGCCGCGCGCCGCAGCCGGGCGACGTCCCGCGGGTCGGCCGGCGGGAGCGTGCGCAGGACGCCGATGCGGCCGTCGAGCATGAGCTGCGCGGCGCACAGGCCGGTGAGCAGCGAGATCTGCGCGTTCCACTCCTCGGCGTCGAGCGTCGAGCGGCTCACGAGCGCCCAGTGACCGTCGACCCGCTGCACCTCCTGCTCAGGCGTCGGCAGCGTGATCCCGCCGCGGGCGCGTTCCGCGTCCTGCCGGAGCCGGCCGACGTCCCGCAGCAGTGCGAGGGTCCCGTCCGCGGTCCCCGCGTCGTACGCCTGCTGCACCTCGTCGTAGGTGAGCTGCGCGCGCGAGCGGACCCGGGACCGCCGCACGTCGACGGCCGTCGGGGCGCCGCCCGCGTCGAGGTCGATCGTCCACAGCAGCGCGGGCACGTCCTGGTCGGGCAGCAGGCTCGCGGCCCCCTCCGACAGCGCGGGCGGGTGCAGCGGCGTGCGGCCGTCGGGCGCGTACAGGGTGACGACGCGGCGGCGCGCCTCGGTGTCGACGGCGCCCCCGGGACGCACCCACGTCGCGACGTCGGCGATCGCGTACCGCACGCGGAACCCGTCGCCCCGCCGCTCGATGTGGACCGCCTGGTCGAGGTCGCGCGAGCCCGGCGGGTCGATCGTGACGAACGGCACGCCCGTCGCGTCGGGCAGGTCGGCCGGCGCCCCGGCGGTCGCGGCGGACTCCGCCTCCGCGACGACGTCCGCGGGGAACGCGGCGGGGACGTCGAGCTGGTCCCGCAGGTCGGCGAGGCCGCGCTCGACGTCCGCGTCGACGGCGTCGGCGGAGCGTGCGACGGCCGGCGGCGGGGCGAGGTGGACGCGGCGTCGGGGCACCTCGCGAGCGTAGGACGGTCCCGCCGCTCCCGCAGCGCCGTCGGGCGGTGACCTGCGACGACGACCGTGGGCCGCCCGACCGACGCGGTGCCGCGGCGCGGTGTCCCGACGGGGTGTCCCGACAGGTGGTGGCCGCCCTAGGCTGCCCGCCATGACCGTGCCGCACGAGGCCACGACCGGGGACACCGGCACGAGCCGCACGCCGGTCTCCGCCGCACGCCCGGCGGGCCTGCGCGGGTTCGCCGGGCGCGCCGCGCTCGGGCTGCTCCGCGCGTCGCTCCTGGTGAGCCCCCGCCCGACGGTCCTGCTGGTGCGTCGGCAGTTCGCGCGCGGCGTCGTCGACCGCACCGCCCGGCTCGACGCGCAGGCACCGGCCGGCGTCACCGCGGTCCTCGACGAGCCGTACGGGCCCGGCGCCGACGACGTCCTCGACGTGTTCCACCCCGCCGACGCGGCCGGGCCGCTCGCGACCGTCGTCTGGACGCACGGCGGCGCGTTCGTCGGCGGCACGAAGGACGAGCTGCGCGGCTGGTTCCGGCTGCTCGCGAGCCACGGCGTCACCGTCGTCGCCCCGCGGTACACGCGCGCACCCGAGGCGCGTTACCCCACGCCCGTCCGGCAGGTCGCCGCGGCGCTGCGGCACGTGCAGGAGCACGCCGCACGGTTCCACGTGGAACCGTCGCGCCTGGTGCTCGCGGGCGACTCGGCGGGCGCGCAGATCAGCGCCCAGGTCGCGACGCTCACGACGGCGCCGTCCTATGCGCGCACCCTCGGCGTCGAGCCGACCGTGGACCCGGCCCAGCTGCGCGGCGTCGTGCTGTGCTGCGGCGTGTTCGACCTCGCCCGGCTCGATCCGCGGTCCCCGCTGCGGGACGTCCTGCGCGCGTGCGGCTGGGCGTACAGCGGCAACCGGCGCTTCCTCGACGACGAGGCGTTCCTGTCGTCGATGTCCGTGGGGCGGCACGTGACCGCGGCCTTCCCGTCGACGTTCGTCACCGTCGGCAACGCCGACCCGCTGCGGGGCCAGTCGCTCGCGCTCACGGCGACGCTGCAGGACCACGGCGTCGACGTCGAGACCCTGTTCTTCCCCGACGACCACACGCCCGCGCTGCCGCACGAGTACCAGTTCGAGCCCGGCAGCGCCGACGCCGACGCCGCGCTCGACCGCATCGTGCGGTTCGTGCGCCGCTGCACCGCCTGACGACCCCGACCGACGCCCCGCGTCCCCGGGCGAGCGCCCGCCGGGCTCCGACGACCGTCCCGGGAGGCCGCCGGGCGCCGACGCGAGCCACGACGAGGCGCCCATCGGCCGACCCCGCCGGGCGCGTCCGCACGGGCGACATCGCTCGCTCCGGTTGCAGGCGCGGCCACCGCACCGCACGATCACGTCGCCACTCGCCCCGTTGCAGCCACGCGAACCGGAGGGCCGTCCGACGATCCCCGTGCACCTCGACCCCGTCCCGCGCGTGCGGGAGCGCGGCGACGTCGACGTCCCCCGGACCGTCGACGACGCGCTCGCCGCCGTGCGCACGTGGTCCGACGACCTCGTCCCGGGAGCCGGCGCCACCGCGCGGCTCTGGGAGCTGCTCGCGACGCTGGCCGCGTCCGACCTCGCCGTCGCGCGGGCCGTGGAGCCGCACCTCGACGCCCGGGCGATCCTCGGCCAGGCCGGGGTGCGACCCACGGTGGCGGGCGACGACGCGACGTGGGGCGTGTACGCGGCCGAAGGTCCGGGCGTCCGGCTCGACGCGGTCGAGGGCGACGACGGCTGGCGGCTGCACGGCGTCAAGCCGTGGTGCTCCCTCGCCGACCGGCTCGACGCGGCGCTCGTGACGGCCCACCTGCCCGACGGCGGGCGGGGGCTGTTCGCGGTCGCACTGCGCGGCGCGGGGGTCACGTGCGGCGACGAGCCGTGGGCCGCGCGCGGGCTCGTCGAGATCCCCAGCACGTCCGTCCGGTTCGACGACGTCCCCGCCGAGCCCGTCGGCGCACCCGGCTGGTACCTCACGCGACCCGGTTTCTGGTGGGGCGGGGTCGGCGTCGCCGCGTGCTGGTACGGCGGTGCGGTCGGGCTCGCACGACGCCTCCACGACGGCGTCCGGGGGAAGGACGCCGCGCTCCTCCACGCGCACCTCGGCGCGGTCGACGAAGGGCTGCAGTCGGCACGACGCGCGCTCGCCGAGGCCGCGGCCCTGGTCGACGCCGGGACGCTCGACGCCGAGGCGGGCCGCCTGCTCGCCAAGCGCGTGCGCGGGACCGTCGCGCGCGTGTGCGAGGACGTCCTGACGCGGGTCGGGCACGCGCTCGGCCCCGCGCCGCTCGCGCTCGAGCCCGAGCACGCCAAGCGCAACGCCGACCTGCAGGTCTACGTGCGGCAGCACCACGCCGAGCGGGACGACGCGTCCCTCGGCGCCGCGCTCGCCGCGAGCGGCGAGGCACCGTGGTGACCCGCGACGCGAGCGCCCCGACGACGGGCGACGCCCCGGGCGCGGGTGCGGGTGAGCGGACCAGCGTGGACGACCGCGACGCCTCCGCGGGTGCGGCGGCCGGGCGGGTCGTGTTCGAGGGCCGGGACGCCCCGGCAGCCTCCCGCGACGCCTGGGCCGCCGACGCCCGGTGGGCCGACCTGCCCGCGCTCGCCCTCCCGGCGGGCCGGACGGTCGTGGTCGCCGCGCACCCCGACGACGAGTCGCTCGCGGTCGGCGGGCTGGTCGCGGAGCTCGCGGCGCGCGGCAACCCGCCGGAGGTCGTCGTCCTGACGGACGGCGCCGCGTCGCACCCCGGTTCCCCGACCCTGAGCCCCGCGGACCTCGTCGCCCGCCGCGCCGACGAGGTGCGTGCGGCGGTCGCGGTCCTGTCCCCGGCGTCGCCCGTGACGCTGCTGGGCCACCCCGACGGCGGCCTGCGCGAGGTGCGGGCCGCCGCCGAGGCCGACCTGCGCCGCCTGCTCGGCACGGCGCCGGTGGACACGCTCGTCGTCCCGTGGCGCGGCGACGGCCATCGCGACCACCGGGTCGCGGGCGAGATCGGCGCCGCGCTCGCGCACGAGACCGGGGCGCGGCTCGTCGAGTACCCGCTGTGGATGTGGCAGTGGGCGACGCCCGACGACGCGCGCGTGCCGTGGGAGCGGCTGCGGGTCGTCGACCTCGCCGACGGGTCCGTCGTCCGGCGGCACCGGGCCGTCGCGGCGCACCGTTCGCAGGTGCACCCGTCGTCCGACGACCCGCGCGACGCGGCCGTCGTGTCGCCCGACCTGGTCGCCGCGCTCGACCGCGACGTCGACGTGCTCGTCGTCGACGACGCGTCCGCGACGACGCTGGGGCAGCGCTACTTCGACGCGACGTACGCGCGCCGCGACGACCCGTGGGGCTTCGAGGACCGCTGGTACGAGGAGCGCAAGCGTGCCGTGACCCTCGCGGCCCTGCCCGACGCCCGCTACGGCCGGGTGCTCGAGGTCGGCTGCTCGATCGGCGTGCTGACCGCGGACCTCGCGACGCGCGGCGACGAGCTGCTCGCCGTCGACGTCGCACCCGCCGCCGTCGCCCGCGCCCGCGAGCGCGTCGCGTCCGCCGCGCACGTGCGCGTCGAGGTCGGCGACGTCGCCGCGCGCGTGCCCGACGGCCCGTGGGACCTCGTCGTGCTGTCCGAGGTCGGTTACTACCTGTCCCGTGCCGACCTGCTCCGCACGGCCCGCGCGCTGCGCGCGTCGCTGGCACCGGGCGGCACGGTCGTGGCCGTGCACTGGCGGCACCCCGTCGCCGACTACCCCCTGACCGGCGACGAGGTCCACCGCGTGCTGCGGCACGCCCTCGACCTCTCCCCGCTGGTCCGTCACGAGGAGGCTGACTTCGTGCTCGACGTGCTCGCCGCCGACCCGCGGTCCGTGGCCCGACGGACGGGGCTCGTATGAGCGTCCGGCACGTCGCGGTCGTCATCCCGGCACGCGACGAGGAGGACCTCGTCGGGCGGTGCCTCGCGTCCGTGTCGGCGGCCGCACGCCGGCTCCCGTCGGACGTGACCGTCGACGTCGTCGTCGTGCTCGACGGCTGCGTCGACGGCACCGCGGACGTCGTCGCGTGCTTCCCGGCCGTCCGCACGGTCGTGACGCGCGGCGGCAACGTCGGGCGGGCTCGTGCGGCCGGGGTGCGCGCGGCGCTCGGCCAGGTCCGCGGCGACCTGGCCGACGTGTGGGTCGCGTGCACCGACGCCGACTCGGAAGTCCCCGAAGGCTGGCTGACCGACCACGTGCGCCTCGCCGACGCGGGCGCCGACGTGGTCGTCGGGACGGTCCGCCCAGACCCGCGCGACCTGCTGGCGGACGAGGTCGTGCAGTGGCAGGGCACGCGCGTGCCCGGGCGGCCGAACGGCCATGTGCACGGCGCGAACCTCGGTGTCCGGGCGAGCGCGTACGTCGCCGCGGGGGGTTTCGCGCCGCGGCGGGAGCACGAGGACGTCGGGCTCGTCGCGGCGCTGCACGCGGCGGGGGCGCGGATCGTCGCGTCGGACGTGGTCGACGTGCTGACCTCGGGCCGGCGCGAGGGCCGGTCGCCGGGCGGCTACGCGGGCTACCTCACGTCGCGCTTCCCCCGGGCGGCGTCCACGGGCGCCGACGTCCACGAGCCGGTGCTCGACCCCGTCGGTGCCGACGTCCCCGCGACGAGCCGGGTCACCGAGCCGGCGACGCTGCTCGTCGCGGCCGACTGAGCGCACCGCTCGGCGTCGCGGGCCGGACGACGCGCACGTCGCGACGGGTGGAGCACGCCGTGCGTCGCAGGACCGGGCGGACCCGCCCGTCGCCGCGTCGCGTCACACGGCGCCCGGGGCGACCAGCGCACCGACGCCGGCGAGCACGACGGCCGCGCCCGCGAGCCGGTGCGGGCCCGAGCGCTCGCCGAGCAGCAGCCAGCCGGCGAGGCTGCCGAACACGATGCTCGTGCAGCGCAGTGTCGCGACGAGCGCGACGGGTGCGTCCTGCATCGCGACGAGCACGAGGACGTAGGACAGCGGGACGAGCACCGCGACGGCGGCCGCGGTCCGCCAGCTGGTGCGCAGCACGGCCACGCCCTGCGCGCGGCGCCGCCAGCACAGGGCGGTGAGGACGAGGCACTGCAGCACCGCGGTGCCGACGTAGTACACGAGCGGGTCGGCCCCGACGACGTTGATCGCGTGGTCGTCCCACAGCGTGTACCCGGCGATCGTCACGCCCACGAGGACGCCGTACGGGGCACCCGAGCCGGTCGTCGCTCCCGCTGGACCGGCGCCGCCGCGCGCGACGACGGCGACGCCGACGAGGATCGCGACGACCCCCGCGACCGCGAGCCACGTGAGTCTCTGGTGCAGCGCGACGACCGCGACCGCGACGACGACGAGGGGCCCGACGCCACGCGCGACGGGGTAGGCGACGTTCATGTCGGCGTGCGCGTACGCCCACTGGAGCGCGAGCGCGTAGACCATGTGCAGGACCGCGGACACGGCGCTCGCGCCGGCGACGGCGAGCGTGAGCCCGGTGCCCCGGACCACGACCGTCGCGGCGACGGGCACGAGCAGCACGACGGACAGGACCGAGTAGACCCACACGAACACCGGGCCGCCGCCGGGCACGCGCTTGACGAGCAGGTTCCAGACCGCGTGCGCGAGCGAGCTCGTGAGCACGAGGACGACGGCGACCGCGCTCATCGTCCCCCTCCCCGCCGCGGGCTGACGCCTCGCGCGCGGTGCACGAGCATAGGGGCCCACCGGGCCCGGTCGGCGACGGTCGGCGGGTGCCTCAGACCTCCGGGCGCGCCTCGTGGCCGGGTCGGCCGTGCGTCCGGTTCCGCTCCTTCAGCTGCGCCTCGTAGACGTGCCGGCGGCCCTCCATGAGCCGTTCGCGCGTGCGCCGCTCGGCGTCGGCGAACGTCCGGTAGTACCCGTCGTCGAACTCCTCGACGATCTGGAACGTCCAGCGCCCGTCCAGCACGTTGCGCCCGACGACCTCGGCGCGGAGCTCGTCCGCGACGTCGGGGTGGCCCGCCTCGGCGAGCTGGTCGAGCGCCTCGGCGAGCTCGGCGTCCGCGCGGCCCACGAGGCGGTGGAAGGCGTACAGCATGCCGCGGGCGTGCTCGATGACCTCGAACGCGGCGGTCACGCCGCCGACGGCCTCGACGACCTCGTCGCTGACCCCGGGGGGCGGCAGGTGGTCGTCGGTGGGCCGGTCGGGCGTGCGGGTGTCGGTGGTGGCGTCGCTCATCGCCCCATCGTCGGTGGCGTCGGCGCGCCGCGCTCGCCGTGCGTCCCCGGTGCGCGGCCGGGCGCGGGCGTGACGAGGGCCGCGGCGCCCACGTCGCGCGCCACGGCCCGTCGTCGTGCAGGAGTCCCGGTCAGTCCTCCGCGAGGATCGCGTCGACCTGGCCGAGCGCCCCCACCATGCCCTCCTCCATGCCCATGCTCACCATCTGCTCCATGGCCTGCGCCGACGGGAACTGCGACGTGATCGTCATGAGCGTGCCGGGGAACGCGCCGTCGAGCCTGACGACCGCGCGCGTGACGAGGCCGTCGTCCTGGGGCGCGCCGGACTGGTCCGCGAACCCGTCGTCGAACGTGAGGGCGTTCGGGGCGTCGATCGTGACGAACTCCCACCAGCCGTGGGCCTTCTCCCCCTCGGGGCCGGTCATGTAGTACTGCGCGCGGCCGCCGGGCACGAAGTCGTGCGACGTGAACGTGGCGGGCCAGGTCGGCGGCCCCCACCACCGCTCGAGCTTGCGCGGGTCCGACCAGACCTGCCACACCTTGTCGGGCGTGGCCGTGAACTCGGCCTTGATGGTCAGGGTCAGCGCCTGCGGGTCCTTGTGGCTCTCGACGACGGTCATGCGTCCTCTCCTTCGTCCAGCAGGGCGTGGATGCGGTCGATGCGTCCGCGCCAGATCTCCTCGTAGACGTCGAGGAGCCGGGCGGCTGCCCGGATCGCCTCGACGTTGCCGCGCACGAGCCGCTCGCGGCCCTGCGTGGTCTTGGTGACGAGCGCGGCGCGCTCGAGCACGGCGACGTGCTTCTGGACGGCGGCGAAGCTCATGTCGTACCGCCGGGCCAGCGCGGACACGGACTCCTGCTCGTGCAGGACGCGCCGGACGATGTCCCGGCGGGTCCGGTCGGCCAGGGCCGCGAAGACCCGGTCGACGTGCGCGGTGTCCATTCCTACAACCATGTGGTTGTACGTTACGCGCGCACGGCCGGCGCGGCAAGGGAGAGGACGGGCGGACGTGCGGGCGGGGCGGCCGCGGCTCAGGCGAACGCGACGTGCTGCGGGTCCGGCGCGATCAGCAGCGCCCCGTCGCCGTCGACCTCCCGCACGCCCCACAGCCGCCGGAAGCGGTCACGACCCGTGCGGTCCACCACCTCGTCGAGCACCCGCTGCGCCCGGTCGCGCGCCCCCAGGACCCACAGCGCCGTCGCCGCGAGCGACCCGCGCACCGGCGGCGCGTCCGCCGCGGTGGCGAGCGCCTCGAGCGCGTCGACCGCCGACGTCCGCCCCTCGTCCGCGAGGGCCCGCAGCGCGCTCGACACGACCGCCGGGTCGCCGTCCCCGGCCGCCGCCAGCAGCGCCGCCTCGCGTGCGTCGCCGGTCGGCAGCGCCGCGTACCAGCGCACGGCCGCGACCTGCCGCTCCAGGTCGGCGCTCGTCTCCTCGCCCACGACCGCGCCCGGCCCGTCGATCGGGACCGGCGGGCCGTCGTCCCGGACGACCGCGAACACGAGCGCACGCTCACGCTCCAGCACCGACGGGGCCAGCGCCTGCGACCCGTCGAAGTCCCGCGACGGCGGCGGCAGCGCCACGACGCCGTCCGACGCGCGACGGGCGTCGCCGAGCAGGACCGTCGACACCTCCAGGTCGCCCCCGCGCCCCTGACCGAGCGCCACGAGGTCCGCCCGCGCGCAGCGTGCCCCGACCGTCGACCGCGTCCGCCGGTCCAGGTGGTCGAGCCACGCCGCCGGCTCGTCCGCGAACGTCGTGACGGGGGTGACGATCGATCCCATGGCGGTCAGTAGGTGATGAGGTCGGCCGACGACTTCGTGCCGATGCTCGTCGAGCCGTTGCCGATCGTGATCACGATCCCGGCCGGCGTGGTCCGCGTGCCCGCCGCGCCGAACGAGTGCCAGCCGTTGCGGTCCCGGATCCCCGTCTTCATGAAGAGCGTGTCGTAGATCCCGGCCCACTTCGTCTGGTCGTTGCCGAGCCCGGCGTGCGTGAGCTTCGCGGTGATCTCGTCGAGCACCTTCTTCTCCGCCTCGGCGGCCGATGCCATCGGCGGGAACGTCTTGCCGATCACGTGGTCGGTCAGCACCTGCTCCGCCTCCGTGAGGGAGATGTCCCGCGCGTGCTTGATGTCGTCCGCGTGCTCCGCCTCCGCCTGGCTGTTGCGCGCCGCGATCGCCGCGCTGAGCTCGAAGAACACGTCCTTCCCGCCCTGCTGACCGGTCGTCTTGTGGGTGCCCGCACCGACGAACTGGCAGATGTTCGTGCCCTCGTCCATGTGCTGCAGCCACGTCGGCGAGCACGTGTACGTCGCCGGTCCGGCACCGCCCGGCACCGCCTTCGTCCCGAAGTCGAACTTCGGCGCCTTGAAGCCCGTCGGGGCCGTCGTCAGCCCGAGCCGCATCGGGTTCGGGGCGCTGCCGCCGTTCTGCACCGTCGCGATCGCCGTCGCGGTCGGCGCCGTTGCGAGCGCCTCGAACCCCTCGCCGGCGGCGAGCGACGTCGCCGGCACCTCGACGGGGGACGCGAGCCCCGACGCCTCGAAGACCCGGTCGCTGCCTGCCTCGACGGCCGGCTGGTCGGGCAGGAGGACGACCGACTCCGCCGCCCGCAGCCCGCGTGCGACGGGAACGTCCACGGGCAGCCCGCGCGCCGACATGCGCTCCACGTACGCCCCGACGGCCCGGTTGCCCGCCCGGCGCTGCAGGTCGACGAGCGCGGGGTCGTCCCGGTGACGCCGCGACGCGACCCCGCCGTCATGACCGCGCCCCACCCACGACACCCGCTCGTCGCGGAGCTCCGTGTCGCGGTGCGCTCGCACGGTCTGACGGCCCCTCATCGCAGCGCCCCCTCGGGTGAGGTGTCCGATTTTCGACACTAGACCCGGCGTCTGGACCCGACAAGGTCGACCCTCTGCCACCCGGCGCCCCGCCGTCGAGGCGCCCTCTCGTCCCGTCGTCCAGGCGTCCCGTCGTCCAGGCGTCCCGTCGTCCGGGCGTCCAGGCGTCGCGCGGGTGTCAGACGCCGCGGACCACAGGCAGCCGCCCGTCGTCGACCGCCTCCTCGAGCTCCGCGTGGTCCGCCTCCGTGCGGTCCGCGTACGACGCCGCGAAGTCCGCGAGCGCCTCGTCGGCCGCCGACGACCCGCCCAGGTACGCGCCGATCGCGATCGCGTCCCCCGACCGCGCGTGCGCCCGCGCGAGGGTCCACGCGCACAGCCGTCCGTAGACCTCGAGCCCCGCCGGTCGCGCGCCGGTCATGTCGAGCCCGCCCTTCCAGTCCCGCAGCTGCCGCACGTAGTAGTCGCGCGCGACCCCGTCCGGGCCCGCCGACCGCTGCCACCCGAGCATCACGTCGCTCACCGCCTGCATGAGCCGCTGGCCCTCGACGACCCGCTGGCCCTGCTGCGCGTACCCGCTCCGTCCGACGTGCGGCTCCAGGACCGAGGCCTGCGCCTCCTTCGCCTGCAGCACCAGCACGTCGTCGGAGTCCACGCCCTGCAGCAGCACGACGAACGCACGCGTCCCGACGCTGCCCACCCCCACGACCTTCCGCGCCATGTCCACCACGCGGTACCGCTCCGCGAGCCGCCGCCGGTCCGGCGCGAGCGACGCGCGGTAGTCGACCAGCAGGTCCGCGATGCCGCGCCGGAACACGGGTGCGGCGTCCGCCGGCAGCACGTCCTCGAGCGTCGACACCAGCGGCGGGTCCGCCACGAACCGCCGCTCGTCACCCTCCACGCGCGTGAGCCGCGCCGCCGCCTGCAGGTGGTCGCGCCGTCGCGCCTTGTCGAGCGCCGTCCGCGCCCGCCGCACCATGCGCTCGTCCTGCGGCACCGCGCCGACCAGGTCGCCCAGGTCGATCCGCGCGTACCAGACCGCCAGCGCCGTCTGCCCCGCGAAGTCCCGCACCGCCTCGCGGTACGCCCGCGCCGCGCTCACGACGATCTCCCGCCGACGCCGCCGCCCGACCTCGAGCGTGCGCGCGACCACCTCGAGACTCGCGAGCAGGCGCTTCACGTCCCACTCGAACGGCCCGGGATGCGTCTCGTCGAAGTCGTTGAGGTCGAACACGAGGTTGCGCTCGGGCGACCCGTACGTGCCGAAGTTCGCGACGTGCGCGTCGCCGCACAGCTGCACCCCGAGCCCCGAGTCCGCCGACGCGCCCAGGTCCGCCGCCATCACGACCGCCGACCCCCGCAGGTACGCGAACGACGACTCCGCCATCCGCCCGTACCGCACCGGCACCAGGTCGGGCAGCCGCGTCGTCGCCTGCGCCTCCAGCAGGTCCAGCGCGCCCGGCCGCCCACCGCGCCCCGCGACCTCCGCGAGCGCCGAGCGGGGCACCCGCTTGCGCGCGGCGCGCCCTTCCGCAGCCCGGGCGACACGCTCCGCCGAGGGGGGCGCGGCACGCTCCGCCCGACGGCGCCCGGCTTCCAGCCCTCGTTCCTCCGTCATCCGTCGACGGTAGGCCCGCACGCCGCGGCGCATCCTCGTCCCCGACGGGTGACCCCGACGTCGGGGTGGGGCGGAGGGCGTGGGATTCGAACCCACGAGGACGGGGGTGTCCCGCCCCAACGGTTTTCAAGACCGTCTCTTTCGGCCGCTCAGACAGCCCTCCCGACGCTGCTGGGTCCGCCTGCTCGAGGCCCGCGCGCTGGGGACGATCCTCCCACAGCGGCTCCGTGCGCCGACCCCCGTTCCGGGCCGGCGCGACGGTCACGACGACGCCCGCGCGCGCTCCCACCAGCCGGCCGGCCACCCCGGGCTGACGACCTCGAGCCCGTGCAGCACGGCCACCTGCGCGAGCTGGACGTCGTACGTCGCGACCGCCCCCACCTGCGCGTGCGCGACCGCCGCCCCCACGTGCAGCGCGACGAACGACGGCAGCACCGCCGCGACGCGGGCGGCCGCGTGCAGCGACTGGTCCGAGAACCGCACCACCTCGACGCGGTCCGTCACGTCGTGCGCGACTCCGTGCGCCTCGACCCCGCGAGGGCGTGCGACGCGGCGCAGCTCGCTCACGCCCAGGAACGTCGTGACGAGCCGGTCCTCGTGGTCGGCGACCCACGCGAGCCACGCGTCACGCGACGGCGCGCCGGCGAGGTACCGGCTGAGCGCCGACCCGTCGACGTAGACCCGCGGACGCGCGCGACGGGCGACCAGCGACCACGGCACCGGCTCGGGCTGGGCCGACGGTCCGGCCGACGCGTGGTCGGCCGCGTCCGCGCCGGCGGTGGTGCGCAGGTCGGCCGTCGGCTCGCCGGCCGCCGGTCGGCCGAGCGCCACGCCGTCGAGGGACGGGTCGTCGAGGGACGGGTCGTCGAGGGACGGGTCGTCGAGGGACGGGTCGTCGAGGGACGGGTCGTCGACGGCAGGTTCGTGGGTTGCCGGGTCGTCGGCTGCCGGGTCGCCGACGGCCGGGTCGTCGGCTGCCGGGTCGCCGACGGCCGGGTCGTCGGGGGCCGGGTCGTCGGGGGCCGGGTCGCGGACGGCCGGGTCGTCGGTGGGCGGGTTGCCGGGCGGCTGCACCGGCCCGAACGGGTGCGGGGCGCCGCGGACGGGCGTCGGTGTCGCGGTCGGCGCCCACGGCACGGGGCGGACGGTCGTGCCGTCGTCGCCCGGTGTGCGCGGCTGCGGCAGGGCGGAGACCCGGACCACGGCGTCACGCGAGCGTTCCGCGGCGCGACCGTCGAGCAGCACCGCGCGCCCGAGCACCGGACGGCGCTCGGGCGGTTGCGGGGGGACGACCGACGGCACCCCTCCATGATCCCGCACCGCGTCCGGGACCCCCGCCGTCGACGGGACCGTCGTCGAGGCGACGGTCGCAACGGTCACGAGGGCCGGACGCGCCGACGGCCGGCCCCCGTGCGGGGACCGGCCGTCGATCGGTGCGGGGTGGCTCACCGGTTGCGCAGACGCTCCATCGCGAGCTGCACGAGCGAGATGAGCGCCTGCTTGGTGGCGGCACGCGACCGGGCGTCCGTGTAGAGCACGGGCACGTGCGCCGGGATGGCGAGGGCCTCACGGACGTCGTCGAGCTGGTGCTTGGCGACGCCGTCGAAGCAGTTGACACCCACGACGAACGGGATGCCACGGCTCTCGAAGTAGTCGACCGCCGGGAAGCACTGGTCGAGACGGTCCGTGTCCACGAGGACGACCGCACCGATCGCGCCGCGGACCAGGTCGTCCCACATGAAGAGGAAGCGGTCCTGGCCCGGCGTGCCGAACAGGTAGAGCCACAGCTGGCCCGGCAGCGCGATGCGGCCGAAGTCCATGGCGACGGTCGTGGTGGTCTTGCGGTCCGACACGCCACCGGCGTCGTCGACGCCGACGGAGTGCTCGGTCATCGCGGCCTCGGTGTTGAGGGGCTCGATGTCCGAGATGGACCCGATGAAGGTCGTCTTGCCGACGGCGAAGCCGCCCGCGACGACGATCTTGACGACGGTGGGTGCGACAGACCCCGCGGTCCCCGCCGGAGCGGCGACGGCGGCGTCAGAGGGCGGAAATGCCATTGAGAACACTCTCCAGCACGCTCAGGGACAGGGCGGGGGACTCACCGGTGTTGACCTCGACCGGCTGAGAGGTGTGCACGCGCACGTACTGCTGGTCGGAGAGGTCGGACACGAGGATCCGGACCACCCCGAGAGGGAGGTGGAGCAGAGCCGACAGCTCCGCGACAGAGATGTAGGTGTGCGCGGCGTGCTGCAGGATCGCCCGCTTCTCGGGCGGCAGCCCCGCGCTCGTGACGGCGCCCGGCATCACCTCGACCAGCGCCTCGAGAGGCAGGTCGGAGCGCGCCGAGCGCACGCGGCCGCCGGTGACGGCGTAGGGCCGCACCGTCCTGGCCTCGTACTCGATGTGCTCACTCATGTTCGAGCCGTCTCCGTTCGGGTCAGGCCACGGGGGCGCGGGTCGCGCCGTCGACGGGGAGCTGGCCGCGCATCTCGGAGATGAGCTGCGGGGTCAGGGTCGCCTCGGTGCGCGAGACGAGCATCGCCATCTCGTAGCCGATGAGGCCGACGTCGCAGCTCGACTCGGCGACCACGGCGAGGACGGAGCCGTTCGAGACGCTCATGAGGAACAGGAACAAGTGGTCCATCTCGATGATCGCCTGACGCACCTCCCCCGCACGCAGCTGGCGCGACGCGCCACGGGTCAGGCTCGACATGCCGGAGACGATCGCCGCGAGCTGGTCGCCGCTGGTGCGGTCGAGCTGCTCCGACATCGCCATGAGCAGACCGTCCGCCGACACCACGAGCGTGTGGCGAGTGCCGGGCACGGTCCGGACGAAGTTGTCCAGGAGCCAGCCGAAGTTGGCTGCCTCGGTGCTGAGCGCGGTCACACTTCCTCCTTGCTGGTGCAGTCGGTGACGACTGCGGGGTGAGACGTCACCTGGGCGGAGACGGCTGGTCGGGAATCGTAGGCCGTCATGAGGCCTGGCCGTTGGGGCCGGTGGGGCCGTCCGAGGCACGACGGCCACGGCTGGTCCCGGACTGGAAGCTCGACAGGCGGGAGCGGAGCTGGTCCGCGTCACGCTGGACGGGCTTGCCCTCGTCCGCGGCCGGGACGGCCGACGGCACAGCTGAAGGAACACGCCGCTGCAGGGTCTCACCGGTCATGCCCATGGAGGCGGGCCGGTAGGCCGACAGCTGGCTGAGCTCGGACAGAGCCTGCTCCTGGATGTCGGACCGCATCGCGAGCATCGCGGCGACCTCGTCGTCGAGCGTCCCGATGCGGGGCGCGACCGACGGCGGGAGCGACGGGTGCGGCACGGTCGCGGCGGGAGCGGCAGCCGCCGGCGGGCGGGGTGCCCACTCGGGCGGCGCCCACCCGGCAGCCGGGCGCTGCTCGGTCGCGGCGGAGGCCGGGACCGGAGCCGGGGCCGGTGCGGGCGCCGGGGCGGCCGGTGCGGACCACGTCGCCGCGGCCCACGAGGGCGTGGCGGCGGGCGCGGGCGGCTGCTCGGCGTTCCAGGCCGACGTGCGGGCCGGGGCGGACTGCTCGGCGACCGGCGCGGGCGCGGCGGGCGTCGGCGCGGACGCCGTCTCGACGCCGTCCTCGCCCTTGCGACGGCCGAACAAGCCCCAGCGACGCTTCGGCTTGTCCTGCTCGCCACCCTGGACGAGGTCGTTGAAACCGGCGCTCGGTGCGGTCGGCTGCGCGGGCGCCTCGACCGGGAGGAACGCGGGCTGCGCAACGTTCCAGGCGGGCTGCTCGGCGGCGGGCTCGGCGGCGGCCGGCGGCTCGGCGACGGGCGGCTGCCACGCGGGCTGCTGCTCGGCGACGGGTGCCTGCCACGCCTGCTCGGCGACGGGTGCCTCCCACGCGGGCTGCTGGTCCGCGGCCGGCGGCTGCCACGCGGGCTGCTGCTCGGCGACGGGCGCCTCCCACGCGGGCTGCTGCTCGGCGACCGGCGCCTCCCACGCAGGCTGCTGCTCGGCGACCGGCGCCTCCCACGTGCGCTCGGGCTCGTCGTCGGGGACCAGCCGGACCGGCTCGAACGTCGGGGCGGCGGGCTCGGGCTCGGCGACCGGCTCGGCGACGGGTGCGTGCGCGGACTCGGCGGCCGGGTCGGCCGTCTCCCACGCGGGCGCCTGCCACGTCGGCGGCTCCCACGCGGGCGCTTCCCACGCGGGGGTCGGCCACGCGTCGGCCTCGGCGGCGGGCTCCTGCGGCTCCGCGACCGGGGCGGCCGTGGGCTCGGGGACGACCGGGACGGCGCCCGTGTGCCAGGCGCGCGCCTCGTCGAGAGCCTTCTCGAACGGGACGTCGGTCTGCGGCGTCGCGGAGCGGCCGGCCCAGCCGGCGTACCCGCTGTAGGACGTGAAGCCCTGCAGGCGCGAGGTCCAGACGGGCGCGTCGGCGGCGGGAGCGGCCGGGGCGGCGGGTGCCTCGTCGACCGGGGCGGCCCACGACGCGGCAGGAGCGGCCGCGGCGGCGGCGCGCGTCGGCAGCGCGGAGGGGGCGGCCGGCGCCTCGGGGGCGCTCCACGACTCGGCGGCCGGTGCCGCGGTGGCGGGCGTCGCGTCGGGCTGCGCGAACGTCGGGGCCCAGGCGGGCTCGGCCTCGGCGGCGGGCGTCGGGGCCCACGCGGGCTCCTCGGCCTCGGCAGCGGGCGTCGGCGCCCAGGCCGGCTCCTCCACCTCAGCGGCCGGCGTCGGCGCCCAGACGGGCTCCTCGACCTCAGCGGCCGGCGTCGGCGCCCAGACGGGCTCGACCTCGGCGGCAGGAGTCGGCGCCCAGGCCGGCTCCTCGACCTCGGCAGCAGGGGCCGGCGACCAGGCCGGCTCCTCGACCTCGGCGGCAGGAGTCGGCGCCCAGACGGGCTCCTCGACCTCGGCAGCAGGGGTCGGCGACCAGGCCGGCTCCTCGACCTCGGCAGCGGGCGTCGGCGCCCAGGCCGGCTCCTCGACCTCGGCAGCAGGCGTCGGCGACCAGGCCGGCTCCTCGACCTCGGCAGCAGGCGTCGGGGCCCACACGGGCTCCTGCACGTCGGGGGTGGCCTCGACGGCGACCTCGTCGGTCCGCTCGGTGTCCTCGGCCTGCTCGGCCGGCGTGGGCGACCACTCGTCGTCGTCGGCCAGCTGCGGGACGACCATGGGCTCCGGCGAGGCGGAGTGCGCCCCGAGGGACATCCACGGCGCGCGCACCGGGTCGGCGGGACGGC
Source organism: Cellulomonas sp. H30R-01 (assembly GCF_010119915.1). Lineage (NCBI taxonomy): Bacteria > Bacillati > Actinomycetota > Actinomycetes > Micrococcales > Cellulomonadaceae > Cellulomonas > Cellulomonas sp. H30R-01. The sequence goes on from NZ_CP048210.1 coordinate 3,409,900, forward strand.
CGTCGTCGTCCGAGGCGAGCCCCGGGATCTCGATGCCGGAGGCAGGGGTACCCGTCGCCAGGTCGCCGCGACCGCGGAACCCGGAGAACAGGCCGGCACGGGCGGCGGGCGAGGACGGCGCGGCCGGGGTGGGCGTGGCCTCGGGCTCGGGGGTCGACGCCCACGCGGCGGTCGAGGCCCGCGAGCGGCTCGGCAGACCGGCGTTCAGCGGCGTCGTCGCGATCGTCGGCGGCGTCCACTCGCCCCCGGCAGAGCCGAGGTCGGCGCTGAGGTTCCCGGACGGGACCTCGGGCAGGACGATCTTGTCCTCGTCGAACGTCTTCGCGGAGCGCGTCGGCAGCCCGCTCGGCTGGCCGCCGCCACGGACGGGCAGCGCCGACGGCGCGACCTCGTTCTCGCCCGTGTCGTCGGTGCGCTTGCGGCGCGGCAGGCCGAGGCCCGTCTGCCCGTCGGTGAGCGAGGCGAGGTCGACCTCACGCACGACCGGCGCGTCCTCGACGGCCGGGGCCGGCGCGGCGGGGAGCTGCGCGGCCTGCTGCGGCGCGGACGGCGCGCCGTAGAGCGCGGTCTCGGTCGCGGCGAACAGCGTCGACGGGAACCGGACGATGGTCTCGGTGCCGGTGCCCTGCGAGCTCTTGTGCAGGCGGACCTCGGCGCCGAGACGCTGCGCGAGGCGGCCGACGACGAAGAGGCCGAGGCGCTGGGCGCCCAGGGCGTCGCTCGCGGAGACCGACACGATCTTCGAGTTCGCCGCCGCGAGCTCGGCCTCGGTCATGCCCAGGCCGTGGTCGAGGATGCGGACGTAGACGTGCTGGCCGGACACACCGGTCGTGACCGTGACGGGCGTCTCCGGCTCGGAGAAGATCGTCGCGTTCTCGAGGAGCTCGGCGAGCATGTGCGCGGCGCCCAGGGCGTTGAAGCCCAGCATGTGCGGGTCGACCTGGAGGTCGAGCTCGACGCGGTCGTACTGCTCGATCTCGGAGGACGCGGTCCGGATCACGTCGGACAGCGGCATCGCGTCCCGCAGGCGCCGACCGGAGTCGATGCCGGCGAGCACGAGGAGCGACTCCGCGTTACGACGCATGCGGGTGGCCAGGTGGTCGAGCCGGAAGAGGTTCGCCAGCGTCGACGGGTCCTCCTCCGCACGCTCGAGCGAGTCGATGAACGACAGCTGGCGGTTGAGCAGCACCTGGTCGCGGCGGGCGACGTTGACGAACATCTCCGCGATCGACCCACGCAGTGCGGCCTGCTCCTGGGCGACCTGGACGGTCGTGGCGTTCACGGAGTTGAACGCGTCGGCGAGCTTGCCGACCTCGTCGCGGGAGTTGACCGGGATCGGCTGCAGGACGATCTCGGGGCCCTCACCGGGGACGGCCACCTGCTCGACGAGCTTCGGGAGCTGCTCGCGGACGTCGGCGGCGGCGGCGGTCAGGCGCCGCAGCGGCGTGACGATCGCACGGGCGATGACGAGGGCGAAGAACAGGGACAGCGCGGCGGCGGCGACGGCGATCGCGATCGTGTAGACCGCACGCGTCTCGGACGCGGTCGCGGCGTCGTCGGCGATCTCGGACGCGCGCTTCAGGACGGCGTCGTTGACGCTGACGAGCGACGCGAGCTGCTGCTGGATGTCACCGGAGTACGCGGCAGGGTCGATACGGTCGAAGCCCTGCGAGTTGCCCTGCTGCATCCACGTACGCATCGACGTGAAGGACGAGGAGGGGTCACGGGCGGGCATCGCGATGCCGTTCTCGCCGAGCCGCTCGACGGCGGCACGGGCACGGGCACGCGACACCTCGGTCGTCGTGACGAGGTTCTGGTAGACGCGGGCGCCGGCGGCCTGCGCCTGGCGGGCACGCAGCAGGCCCTGCCCGGCGAGCATCTCGGTGACGAGGCCGTCGGCCGTCGCGGAGACGTCGCGGTACGCGGTGACGTACTGCGCGAGCGTGCGGTCGTCGAGGACGTTCGCGACCTGCTCGACGAGGTCGATCTGGCCCTTGATGATGGCCTCGTAGCTGTTGGCCGTCTGGTTCCGGTCGCCCTTGCCGTCGACGAGCGTGCGCACCTGCGGCAGCGCCGTGTTGTGCGCGAGCTGCACCTCCTGGAACTGCCGCACCACGGAGGGCGGGAACTCCTCGAGGTCGAGCTCACGCGTGATCGGCCGGACCTTCGCCAGCATCGAGTCGGTCGCGGACCGCGCGGCCGCGATCTCCTCGACCGGCGCGGCGTTCACCGACAGCACGCGCTCCGTCTGGATCGCGCTCGCGAGCGGGGCGTACGCCTGGAGCGCCGCCACGGCACCCTCGGCCGCCCGCACACGCTGCGCCTCGCGGATCGCGTCGTACGAGATGAACGCCCCAGCGCCGAACAGGACGAGCATGGGCACGGCAAGGACAGCCAAGATCTTGGCGCGGATGCCAAGCCGTCGCAGCATGTCGTTCCTCTCCTCCACCCGACACGGGTGTTGCCACCGGGGGGCGTGTCGGCCCTGCGTCCTGTCGGAACCCTCGAGGGGGTCCACCGCCACCATCGGCTCCTGGACACCGGACCATTAGCCCGCGCCAGAGTTTGCCACGGACCTCACCCGATGGGATACGCCGGGACGGGGCCAGGTGCGCACCCTATCTGCCGCGTCCTGACGGGCCGCTAGGGTGCGCAGATGAGGGCTGTCGTCGTCACGGAGCCGGGTCCCGCGGACGTCCTGCGGGTGGCCGACGTGGACGAGCCCGTGCCGGGCCCCGCCGAGGTGCTCGTGCAGGTCAGCGCGGCAGGGGTCAACCGGGCGGACCTCCTCCAGCGCGAGGGCCGCTACCCCCCTCCGCCGGGTGCGCCACCGTGGCCGGGCCTCGAGGTGTCGGGCGTCGTCGTGGCCGTGGGGGACGCCGTGGCGGGTCGCTGGGCGCCTGGCGACCGGGTCGCCGCGCTCCTGGCAGGCGGAGGTTACGCCGATCGGGTGACGGTCCACGCCGACCTGTGCCTGCCCGTGCCGGACTCCGTACCCCTCGAGGACGCCGCCGCGCTGCCCGAGGCGGTCGCGACCGTGTGGTCGAACCTGCGCGCGGCGCACCTGTCGCCGGGCGAGACGCTCCTGGTGCACGGCGGGTCCGGCGGGGTCGGCTCGGTGGCCGTGCAGCTCGGCCGAGCGCTCGGCACGCGCGTCCTCGCCACGGCGGGCGGCCCGGACCGGGTCGCGCGCGTCCGGGGGCTCGGTGCGGACGTCGCGCTCGACCACCGGGAGGACGACCTGGTGGGCCGCGTGCGCGCCGCGACCGACCACCGCGGCGTCGACGTCGTGCTCGACGTGCTCGGCGCGGGCGCGCTCGCGGACAACCTGCGGCTGCTCGCGGACGGCGGCCGCCTCGTCGTCATCGGGATGCAGCAGGGCCGGCGCGCGGAGCTGGACCTCGGCCTGCTGCTCGCGCGGCGCGCGTCGGTCATCGGCACGACGCTGCGGTCGCGCCCGCACGCGCAGAAGGCCGCGATCGTCGACGGGGTCGCGCGGCACGTGTGGCCGCTCGTCGCCGACGGCACGGTCCGGCCCGTCGTGCACGCGCGCGTCCCGCTCGCGGACGCCGCCGAGGCGCACCGCATGATGGAGCGCGGCGAGGTCTTCGGGAAGGTGCTGCTGGTCCCCTGAGCGCCGCGCCGCGACCGGCGTCAGTCCAGCAGGCCCGCCGCGAGCGCCGGGACGATCACGGGCGTGAGCGGCAGCCGCGGGACCAGCGTCGCCTGGACCGCGTGGTAGAGGTCGGCCTTACCCGCCCACACCGTGCGCGACACCGTGTTGTCGGTCCCGAGCTCGTGCCACCACGACCCGCCCTCGCGGTCGAGGTGGTGCGCGCCGACGTACTCCCACCACTGCGTGTAGAGGTCGTCGTACCGCGCCTCGCCGGTCGCGGCGTGCAGCGCGGCGGCCGCGGCGACGGCCTCGGCGGCGACCCAGTGCATGCGCTCGCGCACGACGGGCGCACCGTCCCAGTCGACCGTGTACACGAAGCCGGGTGCGCCGTCGACGTCCCAGCCCTCGCGCACGCCGGCGTCGAACAGCGCGACGGCGTCGTCCAGCAGCCACGTCGGGGCGACGTCGCCGCGCGCGGTCACGGCGGCGCGCGCGTGCAGCGTGAGGCGCGCCCACTCGAACCAGTGGCCGATGGTCGCGCCGTAGGGGCGGAACGGGTGCGCGGGCGTGTCGGCGTTGTACTCGAGGTCGGCGACCCAGTCCGCGTCGAAGTGCTCGGGGATCCGCCAGGAGTTGCCCTTCGCGAACCCGTCGACGACGCGCTCGACGATCCGCAGCGCACGGTCGAGCCAGACGCGGTGCCCGGTGACGTCGGCGGCCGCGAGGTACGCCTCGACGGTGTGCATGTTCGCGTTGACGCCGCGGTAGGTGTCGAGCGTCGTGAACGTGCGGTCCCACTGCTCGACCGCGAGGCCCGCCTGCTCGTCCCAGAACCACCGCTCGGAGACCGCGAGCGCCTCGTCGAGGAGCTCGCGCGCGCCCGGGCGGCCCGCGGCCGTCGCGCTCGACGCGGCGAGGATGACGAACGCGTGCGGGTAGGCGGCCTTGTCGGTGTCGCGCGGGGTGCCGTCGCGCTCGACCTCGGCGAACCAGCCGCCGTGCTCGTCGTCGTGGAAGACGCCGCGCAGCGCCGTGAGCCCGTGGTCGACGAGCGCCGCCGAGCCGGGGCGTCCCAGCAGGTGCCCGATCGCGTACACGTGCGTCATGCGGCACGTGATCCAGAGCTCGAGCGGGCCGTCCTGCGCGCCGCCCTGCTCGTCCTGCCGCGCGAACCCGCCGCCGGGCAGTGCCGACGCCCTCCCGAAGTCCAGCAACCGGTCGGTCTCGCCCTCGAGCCACCGGGCGTGCGCGGGCGTCGTCAGCCAGGACATGCGTCAACCCTACCGACGGTGGACCGGCGACCGGTCCAGGCTGCACGCCGCAGGACGGGCGGGACACAATGCCCGGATGAGCGACGACGAGGCACGTGACGAGGTCGGCACGGAGCAGCACGCACAGGGTCCGACGGGCGCGGGGCCGCGCGTCGTCGTGGTGCCGGTTCCCGGGGCCGGCGACGGCGCGCCGGACGACGGCCAGGACGAGGGCCGGGAGGACGTCTCCGACCTCGTGGGCGAGCCCGCCAAGGTCATGCGGATCGGCACGATGATCAAGCAGCTGCTCGACGAGGTCCGCAGCGCGCCGCTCGACGACGCCGCCCGCGCGCGCCTGGCCGAGGTGCACGAGCGGTCGCTCCAGGAGCTCGAGGACGGCCTGTCCCCCGAGCTCGTGGCCGAGCTGCACCGCATCACGCTGCCGTTCGTCGACGAGCAGACGCCGTCGGACGCCGAGCTGCGGATCGCGCAGGCGCAGCTCGTCGGGTGGCTCGAGGGGCTGTTCCACGGCATCCAGACGGCGCTCGTCGCGCAGCAGATGGCGGCGCAGGCGCAGCTGTCGCAGATGCGCCGCGCGCTCCCGCCGGGCCCCGGTGGCATGTCGGGCCGTCCCGGGCACCCCGGCCTGGCGATCGGCGACCCCGACGAGCCCGAGCGCCCCGGCACCGGTCAGTACCTGTAGATCGTCAGGCCGGCGGGGGCGCCTCGTCGGCGGCGGTGCGGTCGGTCGCGGTGAGCGCGATCGCGCCCGACACGAGGACCAGCCCGACGAGCTCGGCGGGGTGCGGGACCTGCTGCAGCACGACGGCCCCCACGACGGCGGCGGTCGCGGGCAGCAGCGCGAGCAGGACGGCGAACGTCGCGGGCCGGACGCGCCGCAGGACGACCTGCTCGAGCGCGTAGGGCACCACGGACGACAGGACGGCGACGCCGACGACGAGCAGCGCGAGCCGCGGGTCGACGACGACGGGTGCGGCGTCGAGCACGAAGAACGGCGCGAGCACGAGCGCACCCGCGGTCATCGCGACCGACAGACCGGTGACGCCCCCGCTCTCGGCGGTGGCGACGCGTCGCCCGAGCACGATGTAGCCGGCCCAGCACGCGGCGGAGACCCCGATCGCGACGAGCCCGACGACCGCGTCGCCGCCCGGCACCGCCCCCGACCCGAGCGTGACCCCGGCGAGCAGCACCACGCCGAGCGCGGCGACCCCGATCGCGACGCGGTCGCGCCACCCGTGCCCGGTGACGGCCGCGACGGCGACGGGTCCGACGAACTCGAGCGCGACGGCGGTGCCGAGCGGCAGGTGGTCGATCGCGACGTAGAACGCGACGTTCATCAGGCCCAGCACGACCCCGAACAGGACCGTGGTGAGCACGGCCCGGCGCGTCCACAGCCCGCGTGACCGCCACGGCCGTCGCCACAGCACGAGCACCACGGCGGCGACGGCGAGCCGCAGCCACGCGACGACCGCGGGCGGGAGCACGTCGAACAGCCCGACCGCGATCGCGGCGCCGAGGTACTGGGTGAGGCCCGACAGCACGAAGAGGAGCGGCGCGGGCACCCGCCCAGCGTAGGCACCGGCGCGACGCCCGCCCGACGGCGCGTGCCCGGGCACGCCGCCCACCTGCGCGCCGGTCCTGGCACGACGCGGCCCGCGTCACCCCGGAGGGTGCGCGGGGCGCGGGTCGTGCGGTCGGACGGTCGGGTCAGCCCTTGACCGCGCCGCCCAGCAGGCCGCGGACGAAGTACCGCTGGAGCGCGAGGAAGACGATCAGCGGCACGATCATCGCGATGAACGCACCCGCGGACAGCAGGTGCCACTGCGACCCCCGCGTGCCGGCGAGCTCGGCGACGCGGACCGTCAGCGGCGCGACGTCGGGCGTGCCGCCCGCGAACACGAGCGCGACGAGCAGGTCGTTCCACACCCACAGGAACTGGAAGATCGCGAACGACGCGATCGCGGGCGTGAGCAGCGGCAGCAGCACCTGGAAGAAGATCTTCACGTGCCCGGCGCCGTCGACGCGCGCGGCCTCGACGAGCGACGGCGGGATGTCCTTCATGAAGTTGTGCAGCAGGTAGATCGCGAGCGGCAGCGCGAAGATCGAGTGCGACAGCCACACGACCCAGAACGAGCCCGCGAGCCCCCACGACACGTACTGGGAGAGCAGCGGGACGAGCGTGACCTGGATCGGCACGACCTGGAGCGCGAACACGCCCACGAACAGCAGGTTGCGACCCCGGAAGTCGATCCAGGCGAACGCGTACGCCGCGAGCAGCGCGAGCGAGATCGGGATGAGCACCGCGGGCAGCGTGATGACGAGCGAGTTCAGGAAGTAGGTCGCCAGGCTCGTCGAGGACCCGAACAGCGCCTCCTGGTAGTTCTCGAGCGTGAGCTCGGGGTTCCACGGGAGCGTCCACCAGCCCGACGACCGGATCTCGGCGCGCGGGCGGAACGACGTCACGAACAGGCCGAACGTCGGGACGGTCCACAGGACGGCGATGACGATCGCGATGCCCGACGCCCACGGGGAGCTGAGCTTGCCCTTGACCGCCATCGCGCGCTTCTCCGCGCGGGACATCTTGCGCGCCGGCCGGGCGGCGCGGGTGTCGGCCTCGGTCTCGTCGACCAGGTTGGTGGGCGGGATGACGGTCATCGGATCTCCTCCGAGAGTCGCAGCTGCCGCACGTTGTAGACGACGATCGGGATGACGAGGACGAAGAGCAGCACCGCGAGCGCCGCACCGAACGCGGGGTTCTGGGCCCGGAAGGACTGCGTGTAGTACTCGTAGGCCACGACGGACGTGCCGAAGTTGCCGCCGGTCATCGTCCGGACGATGTCGAACACCTTGAGCGTCGCCATCGCGATGGTCGTGAGCACGACGACGAGCGCGGGCCGGATGCTCGGGACGGTGATGAAGCGGAACATCTTGGCGCCGCCCAGGCCGTCGAGGCGCGCGGCCTCGACGATGTCGTCCGGGATGGCCTTGATCGCCGCGGAGAGCACGGTCATCGCGAAGCCGGCCTGGATCCACACCATGACCGCGATGAGGAACAGCGTGTTCCACGGTTGGTTGAGCAGGAACTGCTGCGGTGGCAGCCCGAGCCAGACGAGGACCTGGTTCGCGAGCCCGATCTGCTGGATGTTGCCCTGGTCGGGCCGGTACTCGTAGACGAACTTCCAGATGATCGACGCACCGACGAGCGAGATCGCCATCGGCAGGAAGATCAGCGTCTTCGCGAAGGACTCGAACCGGGTCCGGTCCACCATCACGGCGTACACGAGGCCGATGAACGTCGCCGCGAGCGGGACGAGCACGACCCACAGCAAGGTGTTGCGCAGGACGATCTGGAACTGGTCCTCCGTGAACGCCTTCACGTAGTTGTCGAACCCGACGAACGCGTCACCGCTGTTCGTGTAGAAGGAGTCGCGGATCGTCCGCAGGCCCGGGTACAGCAGGCCGAACGTGAGGAACAGCAGCGTCGGGCCGAGGAACCCGAGCGCGACCACCCAGACGGGCAGCCGCTTGATCCGGTCGACGCCGAACAGGATCAGACCCATCACGACGACGAACAGCAGGATCGCGAGCACCATCAGCGTCAGCTTCTCGCCCGTCGTGTCAGGGCGGATCAACCAGTCCATGGCTCACCTTTCATCGCCGTCCAGGCCGGCGTCGATGCACGGGGGGAGGCGCGCGAGCCGTGCGCGCAGGGGACCGCCGGTGGGACGGCCGTGGTGGGGGCCCGCTGACGGACCCCCACCACGTCGGTGTCACACCGGTCGAGGCGTCACTGCGGCCAGGCCGCCTCGATGTTGTCCAGCGTCTCCTCGTCGGACTGGTTCTCCGCGATCCACGCCGTCATCTGCTTCCAGAACGCGTCGGCGCCGACGGCACCGGGCATCTGGTCGGACCCGTCGAACCGGAACGTGTACGAGTCGTCGGTGAGCAGGTCGAACGACAGCTTGTCGATCGGCGACTGCAGCAGCGCCGGGTCGAGGCCGTTGTTCGCGGACAGCCAGCCCTGGCCGGTGACCTCGGCCTTCTTGTTCGCCCACTCGGGGCTCGACAGGTAGGCCTGGAACGCCTGGACCTCGGGACGGTCGGCGAACGCCGTCACGAACTCACCGCCGCCGAGCAGCGGCTTGTCGTCCTCGGTCTTGCCCGGCAGGTAGAAGGCGTAGACGTCGCCGTCCTCCGCGACCTTGAGGCTCTCGTCCCAGTTGGCCTGGTAGAAGTTCGCCGCACGGTGCAGGAAGCAGGCGCCGTCCGGGATCGGCTGCGCCGCCTCGTTCCACGGGGTCGTCGCGATGGACGTCACGTCGCCCCAGCCGCCGTTGACGCGCTCGGAGTCCTTGAGGATCGAGCCGACGGTCCCGAGCGCCTCGAGGATCTGCGGGTCGTTGAACGGGATCTCGTGGTTGACCCACTGGTCGTAGACGTCCGCGCCTGCGGTCCGCAGGACGACGTCCTCGAGCCAGTCGGTGGCCGGCCAGCCGGTCGCGTCGCCGGACTCGATGCCCGCGCACCACGGCTGCACGTCGGGGTGGTCCTCACGGATCTGGTCGGTCAGCGCGATGAGGTCGTCCCACGTCGTGGGGATCTCGTAGCCGTTCTCCTCGAACGCCGTCGGCGAGTACCAGACGAACGACTTGACGTTCGCGCCGAGCGGCGTCGCGTAGAGCGTGCCGTCGACCGTGCCGTAGTTGACCCAGCCCTCGGTGTAGTACTCGTTCGCGTTGTCGATGACGGCCTGCGGGGCCGGCACGACGACGTCCGGGTACTGCTCGACGATCGACTTCAGGAACCCGGGCTGCGGGATGTACGCGATGTCCGGCGGGTTGCCCGCCTGCAGGCGCACCGGGAGCTGCGCCTCGAACTCGCGCGACCCCTCGTACTCGATCTTCGCGCCCGTGCACTCCTCGAACGGGGCGTAGGAGTCGATCTGCTGCTGCGACTCCGGGTCCACGATCGAGGTGTAGACGCTGATCGTCTTCCCCGACAGGTCGCCGTAGTCCTCGTACGCGGTGCAGTCCGTCGTCGACGACGCACCGTCGCCGCTGCCCCCGTCGTCGTCGCTGCCCGAACAGGCGGTGAGCACGAGCACGAGACCCGCCCCCGCCGCCGCTGCCGCGGTGTAGCCGCGGCGCTTGCGCAAGCCGTTCATGAGACCTCCACGTCGTCATGGTCCGGACGGCGCGACTCCACCCCGTCGCGCCCTCCCCAGCGATGCAAGTCGTTGCGCAAGGGTTTCGCAACCGGCGCACGGGGACAGAACGGTCACAATTGGGCAACGCACACGTGTCAGCGCCCTGACCGCCGTTGCGCGCGGCACCTGCGACGACGCCCGCGGGCGGCTCTCGTCAGTCGACGAGGCTCCGCAGGACCGCGACGGCGCCGTCGTCCTCGATCGTCCCGGTGACCTCGTCGGCCGCGGCGCGCACGACGTCGGACGCGTGCCCCATCGCCACGCCCCGCGCGGCCCACCGCAGCATCTGCACGTCGTTGGACCCGTCGCCCACGGCGACCGTCGCGAACGGCTCGACGCCCTCGTGCTGCCGGATCTCCTCGAGCGCGCTGGCCTTCGACACCCCGCCGGGCGTCAGGTCGAGCCACGCGGACCACCCGACGGCGTACTCGACCTCGTGCAGGCCGACGCGCTCGACGAGCGCGTGGAACTCCTCGGGGCTCGCCTCGGGCGCGCGGATGACGACGCGCGTCGCGGGCGTCGACGCGAGCTCGTCGAACGGCACGACCTGGACCCGCCCGGACAGCTCACCCGCCGGGAAGTCCGCGGACACCTTGAAGCCGACGCCGAGGTCCTCGACCGCGAACAGCGCGTCGGGCAGCTCCATCGCGATCGTCCGCAGCGCGGGACCGGGGTCGAACGTCACGGACTTCGTGATCTCGAAGCCGTCGTCGGTGCCGTCGATGCGGGCCGTGACCGCCCCGTTCGAGCACACGACCCAGCCCTCGGTGAGCCCCAGGTCGCGCGCGACCGGCACCGCCGAGTGCGCGCCACGACCCGTCGCGAGCACGACGTGCACCCCGGCCTCGCGGACCGCCGTGATCGCCTCGCGCACGTCGGCGGAGATCACGCCGTCGTACGACATGAGGGTGCCGTCGACGTCGAGCGCGACCAGCGTGCAGCGGCTCATCGCACGGGCTCCAGGACCTCGAGGCCGCCCAGGTACGGGCGCAGCGCCTCCGGGACGCGCACCGACCCGTCGGCCTGCTGGTGGTTCTCGAGGATCGCGACGATCCAGCGCGTCGTGGCGAGCGTGCCGTTGAGGGTCGCCGCCGCGCGGACCGTGCCGTCCGCGGTGCGCTCGCGCACGCCCAGGCGGCGGGCCTGGAACGTCGTGCAGTTGGACGTCGACGTGAGCTCGAGCCACCGCTGCTGGCTCGGCAGCCACGCCTCGCAGTCGAACTTGCGCGCCGCGCTGCTGCCCAGGTCGCCCGCGGCCGTGTCGATCACGCGGTACGGCAGCTCGACGAGGTCGAGCATCGCCTTCTCCCAGCCGAGGATGCGGCGGTGCTCGTCGGCCGCGTCCTCGACGGTCGTGTAGGAGAACGCCTCGACCTTGTGGAACTGGTGCACGCGGATGATGCCGCGCGTGTCCTTGCCGTACGACCCGGCCTCGCGCCGGTAGCACGCGCTCCACCCGGCGTACCGCTTCGGGCCGCTCGTCAGGTCGAGGATCTCGCCGCTGTGGTACCCCGCGAGCGCGACCTCCGACGTGCCGACCAGGTACAGGTCGTCCGCGGGCAGGTGGTAGACCTCGTCGGCGTGCGCACCGAGGTACCCGGTGCCGGCCATGACCTCGGGCTTGACGAGCGTCGGCGTGATGACGGGGGTGAACCCCGCCGCGAGCGCCCGGTCGACCGCCGCGTTGAGCAGCGCGAGCTCGAGCCGCGCGCCGATGCCCGTCAGGAAGTAGAACCGCGCACCCGACACCTTCGCGCCGCGCTCGGTGTCGATCGCCGCGAGGCCCTCGCCCAGCGCCAGGTGGTCGCGCACCGCGAAGTCGTCGCCGTACTCAGCGGCGAAGTCGCGCGGGCTCCCGACGTGCTCGAGCACGACGTAGTCGTCCTCGCCGCCGGCCGGGACGCCGTCCTCGACGACGTTGCCGATCCGCCGGGCCAGGTCCGTGGCGTGGCGCTCGGCCTCGTCGGCCTCCGCCTGCAGGCCCTTGACCTTCTCGGCGATCGTCTTGCCGTGCGCGAGCAGCGCCTGCTTCTCCTCGCCCTGCGCCTGCGCGACCTTCTTGCCGTGCGCCTTCTGCTCGGCACGCAGCGTCTCGAACTCGGTGAGGGCGGCGCGGCGGCGGGAGTCGGCGTCGAGGACCTGGTCGACGAGGGACGGGTCGTCGCCACGGAGCCGCTGGCTGGTCCGGACGAGCTCGGGTTCCTCCCGCAGGAGCCGCAGATCGATCACCCGCCGACTCTACCGACCACCCCGCATCCCCCGCCCCGCCCTGCCCCCGCTGCGCCGAGCTCGTCACCTCGCGTCCGGCTCGTGCGTCCTGGCGGACGAGCTCGACGCGGACTCACGAGCTCGCGGAGCGCGCCGAGGGGAGGGCGCGGGCTCCGCGAGGGGAAGGGGGAGGGAGGGGGCTCGGGGTGTTCGGGCGGGTCAGGGGCGGGGGTGGCCGTAGATTGCCCGTGTGTCGTGGGAGGGGTGGGTCGCGGTCGTCGCGGGTGCGCTCGCGCTCCTCTCGCTGCTCCTCGTCCTCGTGCTGCTCGTCCGGCAGCGCGAGCTCCGGCGGCGCATCGAGTCGCCCGGCAGCGCGCGGTCGGCCCGCGCGCTGCGGCTCGCGCGCGAGATCGAGGGCAGCGGACAGCTCGTCGCGTTCGTCGCGAACCCGTCGAAGCCCGACGTCGCGCACCTGCGCGCCGCGGTGCTGCGGCTGTGCGCCGAGCAGGAGCTGCCCGAGCCGCTCTGGCTCGAGACGACCGTCGAGGACCCGGGCGTGGGTCAGACGCGCGAGGCGGTCGAGCGCGGCGCGGACGTGGTCGTCGCGATGGGCGGCGACGGGACGGTCCGGGCGGTCGCCGAGGGTCTGGTCGGGACGGGCGTGCCGATGGGCCTCATGCCGCTCGGCACGGGCAACCTGCTCGCGCGGAACCTCGACATCCCGCTGTCGGACCCGCTCGCCGCGATGCGCGTCGCCGTCGAGGGCCGCGACCGCACGATCGACGTCGGCTGGCTGCGCGTGCAGCGCTGGGAGTCCGACGTGCACGACGACGTCGCCGAGGCCGCGGACGACCTGCCCGACGACGGGGACGTCCCGCGCGACCACATCTTCCTGGTCATCGCAGGGGTCGGGTTCGACGCGGCGATGGTCGCGGACGCCGACGAGCAGCTCAAGGCGCGCGTCGGCTGGATCGCCTACTTCGTCGCCGGCATGAAGCACCTGCACGGCCGGCGCAGCCGCGTGCACGTCCGGCTCGACGACCAGCCCGTCACCACGACCCGGCTGCGCAGCCTGCTCATCGGCAACTGCGGCAAGCTGCCCGGCGGCATCACGCTGCTGCCCGACGCGGAGCTCGACGACGGCTGGTTCGACGTCGCCGCGATCGACACGCGCGCCGGGATCGCCGGGTGGGCGCAGCTGTTCGGCGAGGTCGTGCTGCAAGGCGTCGGGGTCCGCAACGACCTGCCGGCGAAGATCGGCCGGATCGACCATACGCGCGCGCAGGAGGTGCGGCTGGTCGTGCCGGGCGGGGACCACGTGCAGGTCGACGGCGACGTCGTCGGGCGGGTCACCGAGCTCACGGCCCGGGTCGACCCCGGCGCGCTGGTGGTGCGCGTCCCGACCAGCTGAACGCCGCCCGTCCGTCGGGGCCGCCTCGGCGTTGCTCCGGGATGGTGAAGATCGTCCGGTTCCTCCCCCGATGTCCGACGTCGCCGTTACCGTGGACGAGTCGCCGCCGACGTGCGCGTGGGCGCGACGAGCCTCGGCTCGCCCGACCCCCAGCGGCGGGCTCGTCGACGGAGGACCACCGAGGAGCGCGGACGAGGAGGACGGTGACCACCGAGAGCCGCCCCGAGCCCCCGGGCGGGTCGCCGCACCGGACGGCGCCCACACCGGTGGTCCCGGTGCCGCCGCGCGTCGCGCCGTCGCCGGACGCCTTCCGCGGTGTCAGGCCCACGCCCCTCTCGACACCCTCGTCGCCCACGCTGGGGCGTGCTCCCGTCGTCGGAGCACCACCGTCCCGCCGGACGACGTCCGCCTCGCTCGTGCTCGCCACCGCCGGAGCGCTCGCGGCGGTCGCCGCCGTCGCCGCGTTCGCCGCCACGGCTCTCGTCGGGCAGACGGCCTTCCCGCCCGACGGCGACCGCCCGGCGGTGCTGCTGGACGACCGCACGGTGGCCCCGCCCGCGTTCGCGCTGGTGTCGCGCGCCTGGTCGGACGACGACGGCGACGGCCTGCGCGGCGGGACAGAGGCACCGCTCGCCGGGGTCGTCGCCCACCTGGAGACCGCCGACGCTCAGCCCGCCCGGCATCTCGACGGCAGCGCCGTCGCCGCGACGACGACCGGGTCCGACGGGACCGCGGTCTTCGACGACGTCGCGGCGGGCGTCTACCGCGTCCGATGGACCCTGCCCGTCGGCCACACGCCGACGACTGCCGTCGTCGTGCCCGGTCACGCGCTCGCGGACTCGGACGCCGAGCCGGTCGGCGACGAGGCCGGCAGCGGCACCGGCACCGCCGAAGGGCTCTCCGGACCGGTCGCGCTCACGGAGTCCGCGGGCCTCGACGCGCCCGACCCTCGCGACGGCGTCAGTGCCGACCGGCTGCTGCGCGGGGTCGACGTGGGCGCGGTCCCCGCGGCCGAGGTGCTGGTCGCCGCGCAGGGCTGACCTCGCCCCGACCGGCCGTCGCAGACAGGCGTCGGCTCAGGTCGCGGAGCCCTCGCGTACCGCGCGGAGCCAGTCGCGGGCGCCGACGAAGTCCGCGTCCGTGGTCCCGACGTGCACAGTCGGCTCGACGGCGTCGGCACGCGGGTACGACCCGAGGAAGCGCACGTGCGGGCAGCGGCGGTGCAGGCCCATGATCGCCTCGCCCACGCGCTCGTCGGTGATGTGCCCCTCGGCGTCGATGGAGAACGAGTAGCGGCCGAGCGCGTCGCCGATGGGCCGCGACTCGATCCGGGACAGGTTCACGCCGCGCACCGCGAACTGCTCGAGCATCGCGAGCAGGGCACCGGCCTCGTTGTCGGGCAGGTGCACGACGAGCGTCGTCTTGTCGGCCCCCGTGGGCGCGGGGACCTGGCCGGGGTGGCCGACGACCACGAACCGCGTCACGGCGCTCGGGTTGTCCGCGACGTGCTCGGCGAGCGGCACGAGCCCGTACGTCTCGACGGCGGCGGGCGGGACGAGCGCGGCGTCGAACCCGAGCTCGACGGGCTCGCCGTCCGCGGCGCGACCCGCGAGCAGCGCGGCGGGGGCGGTGTTCGACGTCGCGGGGACGTGCACGACACCCGGGAGGTGGTGCGCGAGCCAGCGGCGGCACTGCACCCACGCGTGCGGGTGCGCGGAGATGCGGCGCACGTCGCTCAGCGCGACGCCCGGGGCACCCGCGAGCGTGAACTGCACGGGCACCAGCACCTCGCGCAGCAGCACGAGCGGCGCGCCGCCGGCCAGGCTGTCGAGCGTCGCGGTGACGCCGCCCTCGACGGTGCTCTCGATCGCGACCACCGCGAAGTCCGCGTCGCCCGAGCGGACCGCCTCGATCGCGGCGCCGACGTCGGTCTGCGGGAGGTACTCGGCGTCGTCGGGCGTGACGACCTGCCGCAGCGCGGCCTCGGTGAACGTGCCCGCGGGACCGAGGTACGCGTACCGCGGACGACCGCCCCGCCCCGACGTCGACGTGCCGGACGCGACCGCTCCTGCCTCGGACATCACAGCTCCTCCTCAGGCGCTCCACGCGGCGTCGACCCCACCCGCCGGGGTCGAGGGTAGTGCGCCCGTAGGCTTGACCGGTGCCGACCTCCGCCCGCCCGCGCGCCCTGCGTCACCGCGTGCGCGCGCTCGCCGGCACGCTGCTCGCCGCCGCGACCGTGCTGCTCACCGCCCCGACGGCGGACGCCGCGACCCCCACCCCCGCCCCGTCGGCCGCGGCCGTCACCGCGACCGCTGCCGACGACGCCGCCACCGCGCCCGTCGTCCTCGTCGGCGTGACCGGCCTGCGCTGGGACGACGTCACGACGCTCACCACGCCGACCCTGTGGGACCTGTCCCGCGACGGGTCCATCGGCCTCGTCGCCGCGCGCTCCGTCGCGTCGCGCTCGTGCCCCGCGGACGGCTGGCTCGCGGTCTCGTCGGGCGAACGTGCCGCCGACCTGCCGGCCGACGACCGCACGTGCCGCACGCTCCGCGACCCCGGGGAGGACGGCGTGGTCCCCGGGTGGGACGACTACGAGGCGTCCGCGGACGCCGAGTCGTACGGCGCCCGCCCCGGCCTGCTCGGCGACCTGCTGGCCGGCTCGGGCACGCCCGCCACGGGCATCGGACCGGGTGCCGCGATCGCGCTCGCCGACGCCGACGGCCTGCCCGTCGGGACGCACGTCGCGCGTCCCGGCAGCACGGCGGCCCTCACGCGCACCGTCCGCGACGCGCTCGCCACCTCGCAGCTCGTCGTCGTCGACGCGGGCGTGCTGCGCGACCCCGGGTACGCGACCGCCGCCCGCGGGTCGTCGACGGCGCCCGACGAGGAGCTCGGCGACGAGATCCCCGGCATCGCGGACCCGACCGACCCCGAGCTCCCGACGCCCGGCGCGATCGTCGAGCCCACGCGCTCGGCCCAGGCGCAGACCCTCGACGACCGCATCGGCGCGGTCCTGCGCGCCACCGAGCGCACGGGGGCGACGGTCCTCGTCGTGTCGCTCGCCGACTCGAGCCGCGCGACCCTGCAGCTCGCCGCGGCGCTCGGCACCGCACCGAACGGCGACGAGTACGCGCGCAACCTGCTCACGTCGGGCGCGACGCGGCAGCCCGGGCTGGTCCAGACGGTCGACGTCACGCCCACGCTGCTGGCGGCCCTCGACCTCGACGACGACGCGCCGGCGCTCGCGGGCGCCACGATCGTGCCGACCGCGGGCCCGGCGACCGCGTCCGCCCGGATGGCGATGCTGCTCGACGTGCAGCAGCAGGCGCAGTGGGTCACGCGCGTCAGCGGCGGCTTCTCGACGCGCATGGTGCTCGCGCAGGCCGTGCTGTTCGTCGCCGCCGCGATCATCCTCACGCGCAAGGGCCGCTCCGACCGACGCCCGCTGCGGCCCGCGCTGCACGCGCTGAAGATCGCGTCGCTCGCGCTCGCGGCCGCGCCGGTCACCGCGTTCCTCACCGGCCTGGTCCCGTGGTGGCGCGCCGCCGACCCGCGCATGGCGTTCTGGTGGACCGTCCTCGCCTGGATCGCGCTCATCACGGCCCTGGCGCTCGTCGGGCCGTGGCGGCGGTCGGTCCTCGGCCCCGCCGGGTTCGTCGCGGCCGTGACCGTCGGCGTGCTCGTCGTCGACGCGTGCACGGGCTCGCACCTCGTCATCGACACCCCGATGGGTGCGCACCGGCTGCTCGCCGCCCGGTTCTACGGCATGAGCAACCAGGCGTTCGCGCTGCTCACCGCCGCGGGCCTGCTCGTGGCCGTCGCGATCGCCGACCCGCTCGTGCGCCGCGGCCGACGCGTCCTCGCGACCGTCCTGGTCGCCGCGCTCGGGCTCCTGCTCGTCGTCGTCGACGGCGCACCCGGCCTCGGCTCCGACTTCGGCGGCCCGCCCGCGCTCATCCTCGCGTTCGCGCTGCTCGGCATCGTCGTCAGCGGTCGTCGCGTGCAGTGGAGGACGCTCGCGCTGATCCTCGCCGTGGGCGCGCTCGTCGTCGGCGGGTTCGCGGTGCTCGACTGGATGCGCCCGCCCGCCGACCGCACGCACCTGGGACGGTTCTTCGCGACCGTCCTCGACGGTGGCCTGTGGGACGTCGTCTACCGCAAGCTGTCCGTCAACCTGCGCGTGCTCACCAACTGGCGCTACCTCGTGCTCGCGGTGTTCGGCATCGCGCTCACGTGGATCGTCCTGGCCGGCGACCGGCCGCGGCGGGGCGCCCTCATGGGTCCGCGCAGCCCGCTCGCCGGGCTCCAGGCCGCCGTCCCCCTCCTGCGACCCGCGGTCCTCGCGATCGGCGCGGGCCTGGGCGTCGGGTTCCTCATCAACGACTCCGGCATCGTCGTCCCCGCGACGGGCATCGCGGTCGCGGTGCCGTGCCTCGTCGCCGCGGCGGCGCAGTGGCGGCTGGAGAACCCCGAGCCGACGGCCGCCGCCGTCGCCGACGGACCTCCCGCAGGCGTCGCCGCGCGGGCGGGGACGGCAGTCGCGACGGACGCAGCCGACGGCGGGTCGGCGCAGGACGCGCCGGTCGACCGCGCCGGTTCGACCGCGGCGGTGGGGACCGACGAGGTCAGCGGTGCATCCGCCGCGGTCGCGACGGACGAGGTCAGCGGTGCGTCTGCGGCGGACGCTGACGCGGTGCGACCGTCTGCTTCACCGACGCCGCCGCCCCCCGCACCCGGCGCGCACTGACCGCGAGCTGCACGTCGCGGTACTGCGCGGCCCGGTGCAGCTGACCCTTGAGGTCGGACCCGGACGGCCGGTGCCGCAGCTCGCACGGCACCTCGATCACGCGGAAGCCCTGCCGGAGCAGGTCGATCGTCATGCCCGTCTCGACGCCCCACCCGCGCGCGAGCGGGGTCGCGGCCTCGAACGCCTCACGCGTGAGGCAGCGCATGCCGGACAGCGGCTGCGTGGGCGTCCACCCGGTCATCGACGCGATGGCACGACGCGCGGCGCCGACGACGATCCCGCGACCACCCGCGCCGGGCTGCGGCGGCAGCAGCGCGATCGACAGGTCGGCGTGCCCGTCGACGACGGGCGGCACGAGCGGCGCGGTGTTGACGGCGGTCTCCCCGAGGTCGCCGTCGATGAACAGCAGGACGCGCGGCAGTCGGTCGGGGGCGTCGCGCATCGCGACGACGGCGGCCCCGGTCTCCATCGCGGCGGCCTTGCCGCGGTTGTGGGAGTGCCGGACCACGACCGCGCCGGCCTCGCGCGCGACGTGCTGGGTGTTGTCCTCGGAGCCGTCGTCGACGACGAGCACGAGGTCGACGTGCGGGATGGCGCGCGCGGACCGCACGGTGGCGGCGATGCGCCGGGATTCGTCCTTCGCGGGGATGATCACGGCGACCCGCTGCTTGTGCCGGTGCGGCTTGGGCTCGCGTGCGTCGTGCGCGGGCTCACGCGCCGCGTCACGACCGGCGTCGCGGCCTCCGCGTCGCTGACGGCCGCCCGTGGCCGGGGCCTCGGGGGGCGCGTCGGACGTCGCGGCAGGGGCGTCGACACCCGTGTCGGTGGGCGTCGTGGCCTCGTCGACCGTCGTGGCGGCGGGCGTCGGGGCCTCGCCGACCTTCGCGGCGGCGGGCGTCCGGCCACGCGTGCGCGCGGGCGCGGTCGCAGCGGCCGTCGAGGCGTCGGTCGGGCCGGCCTCCGGCTGGTCGTCGGCGGCCTTCCCGCCCTTGCGCGTCACGGGCGTCAGCCTAGCGAGCCGGACGTGGACCGCCCGCCCGGAACCGCAGGCCGGGACGCCGACGGCACCCGTCCGGCGGGCGGCGTCGGCGTCCGCGGTGCGGGGCCGGCGGGCGTCAGCGGAGCGTCACCTGGCGGGCGACGAGACCCGCGCGGGCACGGCGCTCGTTCGCGTCGAGCGGCTCGGTCGACGCGAGCGCCTCGGCGAACGAGGGCGCGAACGCGGCGAGCGGCGCCTCGACGTCCTCGGCCTCCGACCCGCGGGCGAGCTCCCACACGGGGACGACGAGCCCGCTCGACCGGAAGTAGCCGACGAACTTGCCGCCGTCGAACCCGGACGCGCGGCGCGCGTGGAGGCGGGCGAGCGCGTCGAGGACGACCTGCTCGTCGTGCGGCTGCGCCCAGCGGAGGAACTCGCGCGCGCCCATGCGGCACCAGTACGCGGACTCGGCGGCGGCGAGCTTGCGGGTGTCGATGATGCCCGCGTCGGCCTCCTCCATCGCCGCGACCAGGTCGGGCGTGCGCTCGGTGTCGGGCGCGAGCCAGTAGGAGAACGACTCGTGGACCGTGACCTCGAACGGCACGGACAGGTCGAGCACGTCCTGGAGGCGCGGGCCCGGACCGGGCAGTCCGACCGTCTCGACGGCCGTGCCGGGCTCGACCTCGAGGGCCTCGAGCAGCGAGGCAGCGAGGTCGCGGCTGGCGTCGCCCGACGAGCCGACCGTCTGGAGCGCGAGGAGGACCACGCCGTCGGCGCGGTGCAGCGCGGGCCACGCCGTCGGGAGGACGGTGGTGACGAGGACGTCGCGCGCACCGTGCTCCTTCGTGGTGCGGGCGGTCGCGGTCGCCGCGGGGACGAGCTCCTTGAGCGCGACCCAGTCGGGCTCACCGGGCAGCCCCTCGAACGGACGCAGCACGAAGTCGGGCGTGTTCCTGGCCATGCCCCGAGGCTACCGGGCGTGACGGCGCCCGCCCGACCGCTCGTGTGGAAGGTCTGTCTCACCGGGTGTGACACACCTTCCACACCAGGTCCACGGACCGGGACCGTCGGGGGCTGCGCGGGCACAGGTCATACGGAAGGATCGACGGCATGGACCCGCGCGCCGGAACCCCTGCCCAGCCGTCCGACCTCGTCGACCTCGACGCCCTCCTCGGGGCCTACTTCGATCGGGAGCCCGACCTCGACGACCCCGCGCAGCGCGTGGTGTTCGGCACGAGCGGCCACCGCGGGTCCGCCCTCGACTCCGCGTTCAACGAGGCGCACATCGTCGCGATCACCGCCGCCATCGTCGAGTACCGCCGCGGGCAGGGCACCGACGGCCCGCTGTTCATCGGCCGCGACACGCACGGCCTGTCCGACCCCGCGTTCCGGTCCGCGCTCGAGGTGCTGGCCGCGGCCGGCGTCGAGGTCCGCGTCGACGCGCGGGACTCGTGGACGCCGACGCCCGCCGTCTCGCACGCGATCCTCAGCTTCAACGGCGCCGGCTCGTCGGAGGGCGTGCGCACGTCCGGGCCCGGGCTGGCCGACGGCATCGTCGTCACGCCGTCGCACAACCCGCCGCGCGACGGCGGCTTCAAGTACAACCCGCCGGACGGCGGCCCCGCCGGGTCGCAGGCGACCGCGTGGATCGCCGACCGCGCCAACGCGATCCTCGCGTCGGGCTGGCGGTCCGTGCCGCGCGTGAGCTACGAGCAGGCGCTCGCCGCCGAGACGACGCGCAAGCACGACTACCTGTCCGCCTACGTCGACGACCTCGCGAACGTCCTCGACCTCGAGGCGATCCGGACGTCGGGCGTGCGCATCGGCGCCGACCCCCTCGGCGGCGCGTCCGTCGAGTACTGGGGCGCGATCGGCGAGCGCTACGGCCTCGACCTCACCGTCGTGAACCCGCAGGTCGACCCGCGCTGGTCGTTCATGACGCTCGACTGGGACGGCAAGATCCGCATGGACTGCTCGTCGCCGTACGCGATGGCGTCGCTGGTCCGGCGCATGGCCGGCGGCGAGGCACCGTTCGACGTCGCGACCGGCAACGACGCGGACTCCGACCGGCACGGGATCGTCACGCCCGACGGCGGTCTCATGAACCCCAACCACTACATCGCCGTGATGATCCACTACCTGTACGGCGGCGCCCGCCCGGGCTGGCCGACCGGCACGGCGATCGGCAAGACGCTCGTGTCGTCGAGCCTCGTCGACCGCGTCGCCGCGCGGCTCGGCCGCCGGCTGCTCGAGGTGCCCGTCGGGTTCAAGTGGTTCGTGCCCGGCCTCGTCGACGGGTCCGTCGGGTTCGGCGGCGAGGAGTCCGCGGGCGCGTCGTTCCTCCGCAAGGACGGCACCGTGTGGACCACCGACAAGGACGGCATGCTGCCCGCGCTGCTCGCGTCCGAGATCATCGCGACCACGGGGAAGTCGCCGTCGCAGATCCACCGCGAGCTCGTCGGGGAGTTCGGCGAGTCCTGGTACGCGCGCGTCGACGCCGCCGCGACGCGCGAGGAGAAGAAGACGCTCGCCGCGCTCGACGCCTCCCAGGTCACCGCGACGACGCTCGCGGGCGAGCCGATCACCGCGCGCCTCACGCACGCGCCCGGCAACGACGCGGCCATCGGCGGCCTCAAGGTCACCACCGAGAACGCGTGGTTCGCGGCACGGCCGTCGGGCACCGAGGACGTCTACAAGATCTACGCCGAGTCGTTCGTCTCGGAGGAGCACCTCCAGCAGGTCCAGGACGAGGCCAAGCAGGTCGTCTCGCAGGCCCTCGGCAGCTGACGGTCGACGGATCCCCTCCCCCTGCGGGGTAGCGGCACGGGGCAGGGAATCCGTAGACTTGTCCGCGCCCGGAGAGTTGATCTCCGTGGAAGTCGAAGGCTCGTGACCCGTCTGGGACGTGGCGCACGGGCCTTTCGCATGTCTGGGTTCACACAGCCACGACCCGCTCGACGAGCGGCGCGACCCTGCGTCTCCAGTCACCGCCTCGTGCCCAGGCCCATGCGACCGCGTCGGGGATCGCGAGCAGCGGCTCCGCGGCGGCCGTCCGATGCTCGTACCGCAAGGTGTCGCGGCACCCGGCATCCCGAGTGAGCTCGACCAGGTCCCTGCGGTCACGCGCGTCCTGCGACTCGTCGGACTCGAGCACGAGGTGCTCGCACGTCCCGGCGACGTCGCCGATCAGCCTCGCAAGACAGGCGCGACGACGCTCGATGTCGGTCCGGTGCGTCCGCGCGTCGGCCTCGTAGACCGTGGCGCGCACACCGAGGCTCACGAGAGTCGACAGGACGAGGTGCTGCCACGGCGTCTTCTCCGCCTTCATGTGCAACCGTGGCTGGCCGGGGAGGATGAGGCGCCGCACGTGCCCGCGGACCACCGCGCACTCGGCAGGGTGCAGCGCGCTCGCCACGAGCACGTAGCCCTTCGCCTTCGTCTCGTCGACGTACACCCGGTGCGCGGCCGCAGAGTAGGGGGCTGAGCCGACACGAGAGCGCGCGATCCACCGAGGCGGGATGTCGGTGGGCGGTGGTCTTCTGAGCACCGGATGGGCGCCGGCCCATCGCACGGCGGAGAGGACCGATCATGGCGCACCTGCTGTTCTTCGACTTCCCGACCGACGGGCCCGTCGGGGACGAGGCCGTCACCGCGTTCGGCGACCTGGCGGCGGACATCGCCGCCGAGCAGGGGCTGCTCTGGAAGGTCTGGACGGAGGACGCCGAGGCCGGGACCGCGGGCGGCGCGTACCTGTTCACCGACCGCGCGTCGGCCGAGCGCTACCTCGCCAAGCACACCGCGCGTCTCGCGGGCTTCGGCATCACGGACGTGACGACCTTCTCGAAGCCCGTGAACGCGGGACTGTCCGCGATCACCCACGCACCCGAGTCGAGCCGCAGCGCAACGGAGGGCTGAGAAGCCATCTCGAGCCGGGGCCTCATCCCCGGCGGCGGCCGCGCCGATGATGGGGCGTGTCAGTTCGCGCTCTGCTGGACCAGTCCCTCAGCCCGAGCCAGGCGGTCGTCGTCCTCGCGCTCGTCGTGGGCGCGTTCCTGTTCGCCGGGGCGCTGGCGACGGACCTCCCGCATCGGAGGCGGATCTACCGTGCCGTGCGCTCGCATCCCGAACGGCCCGCGCGCTGGCGGGCTGCCGTGTTCGCGGCCCGGTGGGCTCCGGCCTCGCCTCGCGGCGGTCCCGACCGCCTCCGCCACCGGATCCGGCTCCAGCATATGGACGCCCCCGGCCTGTCCTTCCTGGCGCCTGCTCGCGCCACCCGTCCGCAGCTGAGCGCCGAGTCGGTGCAGGTCATGACGACGGTCGGATCGCACCTTCTCGTCGTCCACCTCGGGCGCCTCGGCGACGTCCACGCGGGAGAGGTGATCGTGCCGGCCGACGAGCGAGCCCGGGACTTCACCGGACCCGACGGTGGAGTCGGGTGGACACGCGTCGGCACCGACGTGCTGACCGTGCCGAGCGCCGCCGGGACCTGGTACCGAAGCACGATCACGGGCCGGGGGGTGACGCTGACCGACTCGCACGTCGACAAGGACGGACATGCCTTCGTAGTAGGCGTCCTCACCGCCCACGCGTGGTTCCAGGACCCGCACGACGTGGCCGTCGCCCGATGGGACCGGATGCTCACAACGTTCGCCTGGACGCCGTCGACCCGGGACGGCGGGGCGTCGCGCGCGGAGTGAGGCCACGGCCGGGAGCGTCGGCGACGGTCGCCCGGTCGCGTCGACCGGGGACACGGACGGGCCGCGCACCTGGTTGCGAGGTGCGCGGCCCGTCGTGCGGAGCGGCGTCGGGGCGCGACGCCGTCCGCTGCACGCACCCCCGACCCGACGCGGTCGGGTGGTGCGTGCGGGGGTGACCGCCGGACCGTGCCTCCGGCGGCCCGAGGTCGGCCGCCGACACCCCGGCGGCCGTTCAGGCGACCCGTCAGGCGGCGGTGCGGCCGAGGCCCCGGAAGGACCAGCCGGCCTGGCGCCAGCGCTGCGGGTCGAGCTTGCCGCGCGCGTCGATGACGTTCGCGTTGTGCGTGAGGGCGGCGAGCTTCGCCGGCTCGGCGCCGACGAACTCGTCCCACTCGGTGAGGACGAGGACGACGTCCGCACCCTCGACGGCCTCCTCGGCGGAGGTCGCGTAGCCGAGCGTCGGGAAGGACGCGCGGGCGGTGTCGCCGGCCTCGGGGTCGTACACGGTGACCTGGGCACCGCGCAGGTGCAGGGCCGCGGCGACGTTGAGGGCCGGCGAGTCGCGCACGTCGTCGGTGTGCGGCTTGAAGGCCGCCCCGAGGACGCCGACGCGACGGTTGAGGACGGAGCCGCCGCACGCCTCGAGGGCGAGGTCGACGACGCGGCCGCGCTGGCCCATGTTGATCTCGTCGACCTGCTGGAGCAGGGCCGAGGCCTGGTGCGCACCGAGCTCGTTGGCGCGGTGCATGAGGGCGCGGATGTCCTTGGGGAGGCAGCCGCCGCCGAAGCCGAGACCGGCGTCGAGGAACTGGCGACCGATGCGGACGTCGTGGCCGAGGGCGTCGGCGAGGACGGTCACGTCGGCGTCGGCGGCCTCGCAGACCGAGGCGATCGCGTTGATGAACGAGATCTTGGTCGCGAGGAACGCGTTGGCGCTCACCTTCACGAGCTCGGCGGTGGGCAGGTCGCACACGACGACCGGCGAGCCCTCGGCGATGGGCGTCGCGTACACGCGGCGCAGCAGGGCCTCGGAGTCGGCGGTGGTGCCGCCCATGACGATGCGGTCGGGGTGCAGCGTGTCCTGGACCGCCTTGCCCTCGCGGAGGAACTCGGGGTTCCACACGAGCTCGACGCGGACGTCCTTGCGCGCCTTCTCCGCCACCAGCGACCGCAGACGGGCACCGGTGCCGACGGGCACCGTGGACTTGCCGACGATGAGCGCGTCGTGCGTGAGGTTCTCCGCGATGGCCGTGGTGGCGGCCTCGACGAAGGACAGGTTCGCCGCGTGGCTGGTCTTGGTCTGCGGCGTACCGACGCACAC
Organism: Cellulomonas sp. H30R-01; assembly: GCF_010119915.1. Taxonomy (NCBI): domain Bacteria; kingdom Bacillati; phylum Actinomycetota; class Actinomycetes; order Micrococcales; family Cellulomonadaceae; genus Cellulomonas; species Cellulomonas sp. H30R-01. The sequence continues at coordinate 3,435,362 of NZ_CP048210.1, forward strand.
GAAGTGCACGTCCGCGAACGCCACGGCCTCGGCCACGTCGGAGGTGAAGCGCAGGCGGCCGGTGGCGAGCTGCTCCTCGAGGAGCTCGGGCAGCCCGGGCTCGTAGAAGGGCACCTTGCCGGCCTGGAGCGCGGCGACCTTGGCGGGGTCGACGTCGTACCCGACGACCTCCATGCCGAGCGCGGCCATCGACACGGCGTGCGTGGCGCCGAGGTAGCCGGTGCCGAGCACCGAGATGCGAGGGGCGGGGGCGTCGGCGTCGAAGACGCGCCGGGGGAAGTGGTCCGCGACCGTGAGGTCCTCGGTGTGCTGCTCGGTCATGTCGTTTCTCCTAGAACGGCGGGGGTTGGCGGTGGGCGTCGCGGGCGTCATGACGCACCGCCCGGGAGGGCGAAGCCTGCGGCGGGGTCGTGCAGTCCCTCGACGAACGCGGCGAGGGAGTCGGCGCGGGACTCGACGCGCCAGTCGTTGGTGACGCGCTCGCCCTGGCTGATGGTGGTGACGGCGTGGTTGAACCAGGCGAACCCGACGACGTCGGCGTTCTCCGGCTTGGCGAGCGCGTCGAACAGGTCGGTGACCCACGCGGCCTTCTGGCCGCCGCTCTCCGACGCCCCGATCTCCGCGAGGAAGATCGGCTTGTGCGTGATGGCGCGCAGCTGGTCGAGCGACTTGTCGAACGTCCACGCGAACGTGGGCGTCTGGCCGTCGCGGTACGGCGGCCGGTAGTAGCCGGACAGGCCGACCCAGTCGACGTACTGGTCACCCGGGTAGAGCGACTTCGTGTAGGCGAGCGACTGGTTCGCGGCGGGCAGGTTGTTGACGATGTTCGGCGCCCACACCCACAGCACGTACTGGTTGGCGCCGGCGGCCTCGAACACGTCGTGCACGTGACGCCACATGGCCACGTACTCGCCGGGGCTGTTGCCGTTGACGGACGCGCCGCCCGAGCCCTGCTCGTTCCACGGGTACCAGGACGCGTTCATCTCGTGGTCGAGACGGATCGCGACGGGCAGCCCGAGGGCCGTGACGTCGGCGGCGTACTGCCGCAGGTACGCGTCGTAGCGGCCGTTGATGATCTCCTTGAGGGACCACTCGGGCTCCTCGACGACGTCGTTCGCCGTGGCCAGGTTGCGCGACTCCCACGTGAGCATGGGCATGGCGCCCTTCGCCCACGAGCGGGTCACGGCGTCGGCACGGAAGTTGCCGTCCCATCCCTGGAAGTACCCGACGATGCTCGGCTGCGTGCCGAGCTGCGCGGCGACCGCGTCCTGCTCGGCCCAGCTGAACGGCGCCTGCGGGGTGTAGAGGCCGAACTGGCGGGCCGTCGGCTGCCGGAGCTCGGCGAGCGACGGGGCGGTGGGCCTGACCTCGGGGGCGGGTCCGGACGACGACGGCGTGGCCGCGGCGGCGCGGGCCCGGGCGAGCGCGGCCTCGGCCTGCGCGGCACGGTCGCGCGCCTTGCCGCGCTCGGCGGCGGTCTTCTTCTCGGACGCGGCCTTGGCGGCGGACGCGGCCTTGGCCGCGGCCTGCTCCTCGGCGGCCTTCTGCTGCGCGGCGGCGTCGGCGGCGGCCTTCTCCTCGGCGGCCTTGGCCTTGCCGCGCTCGGCGGCGGCGGACCGCTCGGAGGCGGCCTTGCGCTGCGAGCGCTCGAGGTCGAGGACCTCCTGCTCGCGGGCCTCGAGCGAGTAGCGCAGCTTCTCGTTCTCCGCCTGGAGACGCATCTCCTCGGCGCTGGCGCGGGTGGGGACGACGCCGTCGACGGAGGGCGAGAGCCAGACGCCGACGGTGACGGCGACGAGGGCGAGCGCGATCGCGGCTGCGGTGAGCCGCTTGCGGGGGGACGGGCGGATCGCCCGGGTCCACCAGCCGTGGGCGGTGTGCTCAGACATAGACGAGTGCCTCCAGGGCGAAGATCAGCACGGCGGCCACGTAGGGGATGCCGGCGAGCGGGTTGAGACGACGGCGGCGACGCGGCGCGGGAGCCGGTGCGGGGGCCGCGGTGGCGCGGCGGACGCGCGCCGGCGCCTCGGTCAGGACGGTGCCGTCGGCGGACCGCTGGTGCGGGACGACTCCGTCGGGGGCGCGGTCGACGAGGTCGACGGGACCCTGCGGAGCCTGCTCGAGCTCCTCCATGAGGTCACCGCCGGCGTAGGCGCCGGCACGAGTGCCCCAGCCCGACGCGTGCGCCATGCGCAGGAAGCCGAGCAGGCGGACGGGCATGAGGAAGAACGTCGAGACGATGATGAAGACCGGCAGCCGCAGGAAGTCGGACGGCTTCTCGTGCAGGTGGCGGATCTGGCGGATCGCCATGGAGAGCACCGACGAGATGACCATCGTGGCGACGACCCAGACCCAGCCCTGCAGCCCCGTGTACGTCTCGAGGATCGCCTGGTAGAGGTTCACGCCCGTGCCGGACGCGGCGCGGTAGATCCAGCCCGCGATCGTCCCGACCAGCAGGAACGGCAGGATGATGTCCATCACGAAGAAGATCGCCAGGACGGGGGCGTGGCCCATCATCCAGGGCAGCATCCGCAGGGTGTTGTACTGGCTGCCGCGGGCCCAGCGGAGCTGCTGCTTGAAGAGCTTCTTCACCTGCAGCGGGGCGTCCGTGTAGACGAGGCTCGTGTACTGGTACACGCACTTGTAGCCGGCCTTGAGCGTCAGGTTGGTCAGCGTGCGGTCGTCGGAGACCTCGAGGAAGACGCCCATGAACTTCTCGTGCATGAAGTCGTCCATGACGTCGATGAGGATGTGCCGGCGGAACGCGATGGTGCGTCCGGGCAGGCAGCCGACCTGGCCGAGCGCGGACTGCGCGGGCATCGAGTAGAGCGCGCGGGTGTTCTCCAGCCAGTCGGCCCAGCGGGTGATCCAGGAGCGCTCGGGGTCGAGGATGCGCTGACGCGTGGTGACGCCGCCGATGTTGGGGTCGGCGAACGGCTTGACGAGCTCGGGGAGCGTGCCGTCGGTCCACACGGTGTCGGAGTCGACGAGCACGGTGATCTCGCCGCGCGACATCTCGGTGCCGATCTTGACGGCGTTGCGCTTGCCCGGGATCGGGGTGTGCACCCAGCGGACGAGCGGCGCGAACTGCTCGCTGACGCGCTCGAGGCCCGGGTTGGGCTTGCCGTTGATGACGACGATGACCTCGTCGGGCTGCTGCGCGACGATCCGCGAGAGCACGTCGTGGAAGAGGTCGAGGGGCTCGTCGACCACGGGGACGACGACCGAGGTGGTGCCGTGGTACTCGCCGGTGTACGGCTTGTACCGCCGCGAGAGCAGCACCTTGAGCAGCCACAACGCCCAGATCAGCGTGGAGAAGACAGCGAAGAGATAAAACTCCGACTGCCCTTCCAGCATATGACGCAGCTGAAGAACGAAAACAAACATCTGAATGGCCTACCCGACACGGTGGTGGCTTTTTCTGACCAGCTGTCACGGCGTCGTCGGCGATCCAGCGTGAACGTCACCGGCGGGTCAGCGAGGACCCAGCGGGCGCGTCGAAGGACCACTCATAGGCCTCTGACCTGCGAGTGGACGTGCGCAACCGCCCCCTGCAGATGGAGGCGCACGGACCGGTCGCGGTGCGGTGGACCCACGTGTGACCACAGCCCGGCGAACTCGGTAAATCGAACTTACCAGCCGGTAACAGCACATTGAGACGGACAAGCGTCCAAAAGTGACGGCGCTCACCGGAAGCGCTTACCTCTTGACCTGACATGTCCGCTTTGCCCGAGGCAACTTCACACGAAATTTACAAGAAGTTGCTCGGGAGGACGGTGTTCGTCAGGCTGGCACCGGGGTCTGTCACGGGCGGTGCAGGAGGTCCTGGTAGTCCGGGTGACGCGCCACCCACGCCTTCACGTACGGGCACAGCGCGACGACGTCCCGGTGGCTCTCCCGGACGGCGTCCAGCGCCTCGCGGACGAGGGTTGACGCGACCCCGCGACCCTCCGCGCGCGGGTCCACCTCGGTGTGCGTGAACACGACCGTCCGGCCCACCACGTCGTACACCGCGAACCCCAGCAGCTCACCCGCCTCGTCGCGGGCCTCGAACCGGTGCGCCTCGGGCGCGTCGCTGACCAGCACGTCCGTCATGCACCGATCGTGCGGCACACGGCGCCCCACCACCAGCCCCGGGCCACCGTCGGAGCGCGGTGCGAGACTGAGGGCATGCTCCAGCCCTACCGCGAGATCCTGTCGCGCCCGGGTGCCCTCGCCTTCTCCGTCGCGGGGATGGTCGCGCGCCTCCAGATGTCGATGATCGGGATCGGCATCGTCCTCATGATCTCCGCGCTGTACGGCTCCTACGGGCTGGCCGGACGGGTCTCCGCCGTCTACGTCGTCGCGCAGGCCCTCTGCTCGCCGCAGCTCGCCCGGCTCGTCGACCGGCACGGCCAGGCCCGCGTCATGCGCCCCGCCGTCGCCGTCGCGTCCGTCGGTCTCGTCACACTGGTCGTCGCGGCGCGCGCCGACAGCAACCCGTGGCTCCTCTACGTCGCCGCCGCCGTCACGGGCGCCGCCGTCGGGTCGTTCGGCTCGCTCGTGCGCGCCCGCTGGTCCGGCGTGCTCGGGGGCGACCCGCGCCCCATGCACACCGCGTACGCGCTCGAGTCGACCATCGACGAGTTCGTCTTCATCGTCGGCCCCGTCCTCGCCACGGTCCTCGCGACCGGCGTCGACCCCGCAGCCGGGCTGGTCGTGCCGCTCGTCGCGCTGGTCGTCGGCGGGTACTGGTTCCTCGCGCTGCGCGCCACCGAGCCCGCCCCGACCATCAGCGCCGGCGGCGAGCGCGTGCGCGGCTCCGTCCTCGCGAACCCCGGCATGGTCGTGCTCGCGCTCGTCTTCGTCGCCATGGGCGCGATCTTCGGCGCGACCGACGTCTCGACCGTCGCGTTCGCGGAGGAGTCCGGGAACACCGGCATCGCCGGTGTGATCCTCGCCGTGTTCGCGTTCGGGTCGCTCATCGCCGGGCTGCTCTACGGCACGCGGCACTGGGTCCGGCCGCTGCACCAGCGGTTCGCGATCGGCGTCGTCGTGCTCGCCGTCGGGGTCTCGTTCTTCGTCGTCGCGACCAACCTCGTCGTGCTCGCCGCGGTCATGTTCGTCACCGGCTTCGCCATCGCGCCCACGCTCATCAACGGCAACGCGCTCGTCCAGCAGCTCGTGCCGCCCGCGCGGCTCACCGAGGGCCTCACCTGGGTCGGCACGTCGCTCGGCGTCGGCGTCTCCTTCGGCTCGTCCATCGCGGGCGCCCGCATCGACGCCGACGGCTCGCACGGCGGGTTCCTCGTCGTCATCGTCTCCGCCGGGCTCGCGCTCGTCGCGACCCTCGCCGCGTACCGCACGCTGCGGCCGCGTCCCGACGCGAAGGCCGCCGACGAGCGCGTCGCGCGCGCCGTCGAGGACGAGTCGCCGTCGGCCACCGCAGGTGCGGCCGTCGCCGCGTGCGAGGTCGCCGACTGCGTCGACCCGCGCAGCGCCGTGCCGCAGCAGCGGGGCGCGACCGACGGCGAGGTCGGCAGCGCCGTCGAGCACCCCGCGCCACCCCGGCCGACCGGCGTCGCCGAGGACGGCTGAACGCCGCCGCGGGCTCTCCGGCAGGGCGTCACCGGCCTCGTCGCCGCGGCGACTCCCGACACCCCGGGCTCGTCCACTTTCGACACCACGAACGGCCCATCGGCCCTCCCCCGACGCGACGACCCCGCAGTACCGTGCGCGTCGTGACCCTCGCCGACGCGACACCCGTGACCGACTCCGCCACCCTGTCCGACCTGCCGTCGGACGGGCCGGGTGCGCCCGCCGACGCCCCCGCCGCCGGCACCGCACCGACCGACGACGCCCCGGCGGACGTGCCCGTCGACGCCCTGCGTGCCGTGCTCGCACCGCTCGGGGTGATCGCCGGGGTCGAGCGGCTCACGGGCGGGATGTTCGCGACGAGCTACCGCGTCACGCTCGACGACGGCACGCGCGTCATCGTCAAGACCGCGCCCACCGCGACCGACGCGCTGCTCACCTACGAGCACGACCTGGTCCGGTCCGAGGCGCACGTCTACCGGCTCGCCGAGCACCACCCGGAGCTGCTCATGCCGCGCGTGCTGCTCACCGACTTCACGCGCACGCACGTGCCGTCGGACGCGCTCGTCGTCAGCCACCTGCCCGGGGTGCCGCTGGTCGACGCCGGCTTCGGCACCGCGGAGGACGACCCCCGCACCGCGCGCGCGGAGCACGAGCTCGGTGCGTACATGGCCCGGCTGCACACCGCCGGACTGCCCGCGCCCGACGGCGGCTTCGGCTACCCGAACCCCGCGGCCGGGCTCAACGCCCCCACGTGGCGCGGGACGTTCACCGCGATGGTCGAGGCCGTCCTGACCGACGCCCCGCGCTGGGGCGTCGAGCTGCCCGCCGACGAGGTGCGCGCCGCGCTGCGCCGCCACGGCGACGCGCTCGACGACGTCACGACGCCCACGCTCGTCCACACCGACCTCTGGGCCGGGAACCTGTTCGTCGACCCGGCGACGGGCGGGATCGTCGGCGTCATCGACCCCGAGCGCGCGTTCTGGGGCGACCCGCTGCACGAGCTCGTCGGCGCCGACTGCCACAACGTCGGCCCCGTGAACCCGCGCGTGCTCGCGGGCTACGCGAGCGTCGTGCCCGGTGGCATCGACGTCACGAGCCCGTCGGCGCAGACGCGGCTCGCGCTGTACCGGACGTTCCTCACGCTGATCCTGACGACCGAGATCGTCCCCCGGTCGTTCGCGGGCGACTGGCTTCCGGGCTACCGCACGACCCTCGCCGACGCCCTGCGCACGCTCCTCGACTCGCTCGCGTAGATCGGTCGCGCGGCCGCTCCGGAGTGCTGCGCACCCTCGTCGGCATGCCCGCGTCGACGCGCTCGCGTCGACACGCCCGCGTCGGTGCACCGCGCTCGGCGCCGGAGCGTCGCCCGTGCTCGTCGACCCGCTCGCGCGTCGACGAGCCGGCGCCCGGGCGCGCTACTTGATGACCCGGACCTCCTGCGGCCAGCCGCACCCCTCGGCGACCCGTCCCGCCCACATCTTGGCCGTCTCCAGGTCGGGCACGTCGATGACCGTGATCCCGCCCAGGTACTCGGTGGTCTCGGCGTAGGGACCGTCGGTGATCGTGACCGTCCCGCTCGTCGCGTCGGCGGTGAACGCCTCGGCCAGGTCCTCCTCGAGCCCGCCGGCGAAGACCAGCACCCCGGCCGCCTCCATGTCGCGGACGACCGCCGTGCTCGGCTCGACGCGGGACTGGAACCACTCGGCCGGGTGGTCCCCGACCCAGTTCTGCTGGAAGTAGATGGCGTACCGGGTCATCGTCGCTCCTCGTGTGCCGGCCGCTCCGTGGCGGCGTGTCACCACTGTGACGGACGAGCCCCGCCGGAATCGACAGCACCCGGTCAGGGGGTGGGGTGGTGGGCGTCGTAGTGCCAGAACGTGCGCTGGACGCGCACCAGGACGCTCACGAGGACGACGCACGTGAGGCCACCGATCACCGCTGTCCAGCCTTCACCGACGCGCGTCGCGAGACCGCCGAGCAGCAGCTCGCCCAGCCGGGGCCCGCCCGCGACGACGACCACGAACACGCCCTGGAGGCGGCCGCGCATGTCGTCGGGCGTCGCGGTCTGCAGGATGCTCTGCCGGAACACCGACGAGATCGCGTCCGCGGCCCCCGCGACGACGAGCGTGAGGACCGCGAGCGCGAGCGCGCCCCACAGCACCTGGTCGGGCCGCGTCGCGTCGACGGTGACGAGGACCGCGCCGAACCCGGCGATCGCGAGCCCCCAGACGACGATCGCGACGGTGATGATGCGGCCCTGCCAGCGCACGTGCACGAGCCCCCCGGAGAACACCCCCGCGAGGACCGCCCCGACGGCGACCGCGGCGCTGACCACGCCGGTCGTCGTCTCGCCGCCGCCCAGGTAGAGGAGCGCGACCGCGGGGAACAGCACGCGCGGAGAGGCGGTGATCATGGCGACCAGGTCGACCGCGAACGTCATGCGGACGTTGCGCTGCGTGCCGAGGTAGCGCAGGCCGTCGACCACCGAGCCGAGCCCGACGCGCGCACGCCGGACGGACGACGGCTCGGGCGGGACCGGTGGGAGACGCAGCAGCGCGGCGAGCGCGAACGTGAACAGCGCGGCGTCGAGCGTGTACGCGGCGGCGTACCCGAACGCAGCGACGAGGCCGGCGCCGAGCAGCGGGCCGACGGTGAGGGCGACGTTCCAGCCGGTGGTCTGCAGCGCGTTGGCGGCGGGCAGCAGGGTCGGGTCGACGAGGCGCGGGATGATCGCGGTCCGCGCAGGGCTGTTCACCGCACCGGCGGCCGACTGCACGGCGACCAGCGCGTAGAGCAGCCCGACGTGCTCGTTGCCGAGCCACGCCTGTACCGCGAGCCCGAGCACCACGGTCCACGCGACCAGCGACGCGACGAGCGCGACCCGGCGGCGGTCGTAGTGGTCGACGATCGCGCCGCCGTACAGCCCGAAGACGACGAGCGGGACGAGCGCGCAGACACCGAGGACGCCGACGGAGAACGTCGAGCCCGTGAGGTCGTACACCTGGAGCCCGACGGCGACGACCGTGAGCTGCGTGCCGAGGTTCGACACGGACAGGCCCCACCACAGCCGCCGGAACGCCGGGCTGACGCGGAGGGGGGTGGTGTCGACGAGCACGGACATCGCCGCCACCCTACGTCGCCCGAGGCACCCGTCCCCGCCGCGCGTCCGCCGCCGGGCCCGCGCCCTCCCTCACGGCCCTCGGTGCGCCCCGAGTCCCACCCCCTCACGCCGCGGGCGGGCGCGGGCAGCGGGCGGGGGTGGGGCTCGGCGGGGTGGGCGTGGGCGGGGCGTGGGCGGGGCGTGGGCGTGGGCGGGGCGTGGGCGGGGTGGGCGTGGGCGGGGCGTGGGCGGGGTGGGCGTGGGCGGGGCGTGGGCGGGGTGGGTGTGGGCGGGGGGCGGGTGGGGCGTGGGAGGGTGGGCCGGTCCGGGAGTGTGAGCGGAGGAGAGTCGGTGGGCGTGCAGCACGTGGTCGTGATGGGGGTGTCCGGGACGGGCAAGACGACGATCGGGCGGCTCGTCGCCGAGGCCCTCGGGACCCCGTTCGTCGAGGGCGACGACCTCCACCCACCGGCCAACGTCGAGAAGATGGCCGCGGGCGTCCCGCTCACCGACGAGGACCGCGGGCCGTGGCTGCGGCTCGTCGCGGCCGCGATGACGGAGCACGCCGAGGCCGGTCGCGGGACCGTCGTCGCGTGCTCCGCGCTGCGGCGGACCTACCGGGACGTGCTGCGCGGCGCCGAGGGGCGCGTGCGGTTCGTGCACCTCGCCGTCGGCCACGACGAGCTCGCCCGGCGCATGGCGGGGCGGCGCGGGCACTTCATGCCGACGTCGTTGCTCGAGTCGCAGCTCGCGACGCTGGAGCCGCTCGGGCCGGGCGAGGACGGCGTCGAGCTGTCCGTCCACCGCGACCCCGCCCAGACCGCGGCCGCGGTCGTCGAGGCGCTGAACGCCTGACGGCACCGGCCCGGCGCCCCCGTCACGGGCGCCTGACCGACGGGGAGCACGCGCCCCACGCGACGCGGACGTCGACGTTCTCGCACCGACACGCGGAGACCGGCCCGCGAGGGACGAGCGGGCGACGGACGAGGTGCCCCGGCGGCACCCTCGCGCCGACACGCCCCCCACGCACCGACGCGCCCCCGACGTCCCGCCGGGTGGCGGTCGTCGGGGGCGCGTCGTCGTGGTCGGTCGCTCCCGGTGCTTCTCCCAGGCCAGCGGGAGCGGCGACTCGTCAGGGGGTGCGGTAGCGCGCGTCCTCCGCGTCGATGATCGGCTCGCCGGCGAGGACGTCCGGCGTCGGGTCGTCGGCCTCGGGCGTCGTCGTGGAGGAGCGCCACGGTGCGTTGCCCGCGACGGCAGACTTCGCGGCCTCGACGGCCTTGTCCTTGAGCGCCGAACCCTGCTGCTTGGCGAACTCGGTCGCCTGGCTCTCGACGTCCTGGACGTAGCCCTGGACGCGCGGGTCCTGCCAGACGTCGTTCGCCCAGCCCTTGATCTTCTCGAACTGACCCCGTCCCGCGCGGGTCCCGAGCACGTACCCGAGCCCGACGCCGACGGCGAACACGACCTTGCCCTTCATGAGCGGTCCTCCCGTGGGTCTGTGGCGGCGACGTCCGCAGTGCGCGCCGCCCGTCCGAAGGTCCGAGCGTAGGCACCGGCCCGCAGGTGCGCGCGTCGAACGCCACCCCCTCGCGGCCGTGCGGCGGGCGAGACCGGCGCCACGTGCGGGCGGCGCGTCGGTGGACACCGCGTCGTCACGCCGCGCGCACGAGCATCCGCGGGTCGACACTGGCGGCACGCGACGGCAGGGGGAGGTCGGCATGAGCGACCCGAGCACGGCCACGACGAGCGCGCGGTCGGCCGACGGCCCGCCGCTGCGGCGCACGATCGGCCGACGCGTCCTGCTGCTGTTCGTCGTCGGCGACATCCTGGGCGCGGGCATCTACGCGCTGACGGGCAAGGTCGCGGCCGAGGTCGGCGGCATGATCTGGCTGCCGTTCGTGTGCGCCTTCGTGCTGGCGACGCTGACGGCGACGGCGTACGCCGAGCTGGTCGGCCGGTTCCCGCAGGCGGCGGGTGCCGCGCTGTACGCGAACCGGGCGTTCCGTCGTCCCTTCCTCACGTTCCTCGTGGCGTTCGCGGTGATGATGTCGGGCATCACGTCGGCGAGCGCGGCCGCGCGGGCGTTCGGCGGCGACTACCTCGCGGAGTTCGTGTCGGTGCCGACGCTGGTCGCGGCGTGGTTCTTCCTGCTGCTCATCACGGGCGTGAACCTGCTGGGGATCTCGGAGTCGGTGCGCGTCAACGTCGTGCTGACGATCGTCGAGGCGACGGGCCTGCTGGTCATCCTCGCGATCGGTGCGTGGGCGCTGCTGACGGGCGAGGGCGACCCGGGCCGTGCGTTCGTGCTGGAGACCGACGGGTCGGCGTGGATGGCGGTGCTCGGCGCGACGGCGCTCGCGTTCTACGCGCTGCTCGGGTTCGAGGACTCGGTGAACCTCGCGGAGGAGTGCCACGCGCCGCGCCGCGACTTCCCGCGCGCGCTGTTCGGCGGGCTCGCGGTCGCGGGCCTCATCTACGTGGGTGTCGCGTTCACGTCGTCGATGCTCGTGGAGACGGACGTGCTCGCGGAGTCGACGGGCCCGCTGCTCGAGGTCGTCAAGGTCGCAGGGCTGACGTTCCCGCCCGCGCTGTTCGCGGTGATCGCGCTGCTCGCGGTGTCGAACACGGCGCTCATCAACATGCTCATGGCGTCGCGGCTGGTCTACGGGATGGCGCAGGAGCGGATCGTGCCGCGCGTGCTGGGGCGCGTGGGCGGGCGGCAGACGCCGTACGTGGCGATCGCGTTCACGGTGGTGATCGCGCTGACGCTCGTGGCGACGGGCGACCTGGCGGGGCTCGCGGACACGACGGTGCTGCTTCTGCTGCTCGTCTTCGCGACGGTCAACGTCGCCGTCCTGGTGCTGCGGCGCCGGCCGGACGACGGCACGGACGCGGACGCGGACGGCACCGCCGCAGACGACGCCGCGCGACCGACCTTCCGGGCACCGACGTGGGCCCCGGTCGCGGGTGCGGTCGTGTCGCTCGTCCTCGCGTCGCCGCTGACGGGCCGCGACCCGGCCGTCTACGTGCGGGCGGGCGCGCTGCTCGCGATCGGTGTGGTGCTGTACCTGGTCAACCGCTGGGCGGTGGGACGCACGGACCGCACGGGCCGCGAGGCGGCGGCCCCGACGTCCCGCGCCTGACGTCGGACGGCCTCCTCACGGTCGACGCGGCCGGCGACGGCGACGTCGGACGACCTCGTCACGTCGACGCGGGCGGCGCCGGCCCGCGCTGCCGGCCGGGCTCAGCGCGACCGGTCGGCGTGCTCGCGGTGCAGCAGGCAGATCGCGTCGACGAGCGCCTCGGCGGGCCCGTCGACGACCGCGCCCGGGACGACGGACTTCACGGGCAGCGGCGCGACGGGCCCGGCCGGCAGCCCCCACGCGCGCCGCCACGCGACGAGCTGCCCGCTCGACGCGACGTAGACGATCCGCCCGAGCCCGGCCCACCCGTGCGCGGCGGCGCACATGGGGCAGTGCTCGCCCGACGTGTAGACCGTGCAGCCGCCGCGCTCCTCCGGCGGGAGGTGCGCGGCGGCCCAGCGGGCGATCTCGAGCTCGGGGTGCCGGGTCTGGTCGCCGTCCTTGACGCGGTTGCGGTCCTCGAGCAGGACGGTCCCGGCGGCGTCGACGAGCACCGAGCCGAACGGCTCGTCGCCGTCGTCGAGCGCTTCGCGCGCGAGCGCGACGCACCGTCGCAGGTGGACCAGGTCGGCGTCGGTCACGGCCATGCTGCCGACCCTAGGCCGCGGCCGGCGGTCAGGACAGGCGCGGCGTCTTCACGCTGGCGATCGGCCCGACGAGGGTGCCCGCGGAGTTCTGCGCGACGACCCGGTAGTAGTACGTCGTGCTCGGCGCGAGCCCGCCGAGGAGCCCGCTCGACACCGACTTCTCGTACGTGAGGGCGGCGACCGACGTGACGGGTGACGTCTGGCCGAGGGCCGTGGTCGTGCCCCACTCGATCCACGCCGTGGTCGCGAGCCGGTGCGGGTGCACCTGCGCCACGAACGTGGTCGACGTCGCGGTCGTGCCGGACGTCCACTGCTTCGACGACGTGGGCTTCCCGGCGGTCTCGAAGCTGCTCGTGGTGACGGTCGTGCCCGCGGGCGTCGTGGTCGTGGTGCGCACGTAGTAGGTGGTGTTCGGCTGCAGCGTCCCGAGCGGCTGGTTGACCGCCTTCGCGTAGGACACCGCCGGGACGGACGTGACCGGGCCGGTCGTCCCGTAGGCGGTCGTCGTACCCCACTCCGACCGCACGGTGCCCGCGAACCCGTGCAGGTCGACGAGCGCCTGCGACGTCGCGGACGTCGTCGTGACGTCCTTGGCCGACACGGTGACCGTCGGCACGGGTGCGGCCTCGACGGAGACCCGGTCGGTCGACGTGCGGCCGGCGGTGTCGGTCACGGTGAGCCGCAGCGCATAGGTGCCGCCGGCGTACGTCCGGCTCACCGTGGCGGGCGGCGTGCCGGTGCCGGTGAGGGGTGCCGATCCGTCACCGAGGTCGAGGGTCCACGAGGCGATCCCGGCCCCGGGCGTCGAGCCGGCGGCCGACGAGCGGGACGCGTCGACCGTGACGGCGAGCGGTGCGGCGCCGTGCGTCGCGGAGACGCGCAGCCACGCGGTGGTGCGGGTGCGGGCGGCGGGGTCGGCCGCGATCGACTGGAACGCGCCGAGCGTCGTCGGCGAGGAGTCCGCCCACCACGGGCAGCTGCCCTGCTGGTGGAAGTAGAGGACGGCCTTGACCTCGGGCCAGCTGGTCCACGTGGTCATCGAGTCGCGCAGCCACGTGGCCTTGCGCTGCGCGTTCGTCGGGTCCTCGACGGAGCCCCACTCGGCGACCATCATCGGCTTGCCGTGCTTCTGCGCGAACGCGCGCACGGCCGTGGACTGGGTCGCGACGCTCTGCCAGGACGTGGGTCCGCCGGGGTTGCAGCCGTTCCAGTTGTAGACGTCGAGCCCGACGAAGTCGACGACGTCGTCGCCGGGGTAGAGCGCGTCGGCGGTCGTGGTCGCGTTCACGGCGAACGGTGTGGGCGTGACGATCCACGTCCAGACGACGTTGCTCACGCCCTTGTCGCGGAACACCTGCACGTAGTGCCGCCACGCGGCGCGGTACTCGGCGGCGGTGCCGAAGCCGGTCGCGTAGTCGGGCTCGTGCTGGAAGGTGAGGTAGAGCGGGACGCCGAGGCCGGCGACGGTCGCGGCCTGCGCGGCGATGGTCGCGTCCTGGTCGCCACGGGCGATGGACGCCCAGCTCACCTTGGTCCCGTCGACGCGCTTGGTCGCGACGGACAGGACGGGCGTGCGGCCACGCTCGACGGCCGAGGCGACGCCGCCGGCGCGCAGGTCCTCGTCCCACTGCCGGTAGAGGCGCTGGGTGTCGAGCTTGCGGCCGACCGTGTCCTCGAACGTCGCGACGGCGTCCTCCTGCGTGGACGTGCCCTTGGCGACGAACGCGCCGAAGAGAAGGCCGCTCTGCGGGGTGAGGGCCGCGGCGGCGCTGCCCGGTGCGGGCTCGGCGGCGGTCGCGGGTGCGGCGACGCCGGTGCCGAGGAGGCCGGCGACGAGGGCCGTCACGACCACGGCGGCGCGCCGGCGGGTCGTGCCCGGCCGGAGCGCACGGGTGCCCCGGAGACGGCGGGTCGGGTGGATCTGGGCATGGGTGATGGCGCCCGCAACGGGCGTGGACGTGCGCAAGTGAAGAGCCCCCTGAGTCGTTCGGCAGCCTGGCGGACCTCGAGGGCCCCATGGCTTTGCGTCCCTGCCTCGCGGCAGGTTTGCCGTTCTCGCTGACCGAACAAGCGTACGAGCACACACTTGGACGTGTATATAGGACGAAGGTCCTAGACAATTGTCTAGATAGTCATATCTGTACTGACCAACTTGTGGACGGGTATTTCCCTTCACGGGTGACTCGTGGAAACTGTGAGCACTTGTCCGGTACGCCGGACCTGGCCGCTCCCGAACGCCGGGATCCGGCGCCGCACGACTGCTCGGGGACCGGGGGGACTCCGACCGCGTGCCGCGCCGCCTCACCGCTCGACGCCGAGCAGCCCTTCCCCCGCGACGCCCTCGCCGCCGACCCCGAGCGGCCCGACACCCGCCGCGTTGAAGACGCCGACGCCTCGACCCGAGGAGCTCCCGCGTGCTCATCTTCCTGCTGCAGGTCCGTGACCTGCTCTCCGACGCCCCGTTCGAGATCTATCTCTTCGCGTTGTTCACCGCCCTCGTCTGGCTCATCTGGCTCGTCAAGGTCGTGCTCTCCGCGCGCTACCGCACGTGGACGGAGCCGTGCCGCGCGACCACGTCCGTCGTCATCCCCGTCGTCGACGAGCCCCTCGACCTGTTCCACGACGTGCTGCGCCGCATCACCGAGCAGCAGCCGCACGAGGTCGTCGTCGTCATCAACGGACCGCGCAACACGGCCCTGGAATCCGTCTGCGACGACTTCCCCGAGGTGCGCCGAATCTGGACGCCGGTCGCCGGAAAAAGGAACGCGGTCGCCATCGGGGTGGAGGTGTCGACCGGTGAGGTCATCGCGCTCGTCGACAGCGACACCATCTGGACGCCCCACACCCTGACCGAGCTCGTGAAGCCGTTCAACGACCCCAAGGTCGGCGGCGTCACCACCCGGCAGCGGATCCTCGACCCGCGGCGCAAGTTCATCACCCGCTGGGCCGACTGGCTGGAGAACAGCCGCGCGCTGTACGCGATGCCCGCGCAGTCCGCGCTCGGCCAGGTCGGGTGCCTGCCCGGCCGCACGATCGCGTTCCGCCGCGACGTCCTCCAGCGGGCGATGCCGCAGTTCCTCGGCGAGGAGTTCCTCGGCATCTTCCTCGAGGTCTCCGACGACCGGACGCTCACCAACCTCACGCTCAAGCAGGGGTACCGGACCGTCTACCAGCACACGAGCCTCGTCTACACCGACGCGCCCCTGAAGCTGCGCAAGATGGCCAAGCAGCAGCTGCGCTGGGCGCGCGGCAGCCAGTACAACACCCTGCGGATGCTGCCCTGGATGACCGGGCACGCCCCCGTGCTCGGGTTCTTCTTCGTCATGGACATCCTGCTGCCGTTCCTGCTGCTCGGGACGTGGGTCGGCGGGCTGTACCGGACCCTGACCCAGACCGGCTACAACTTCTACAAGCCGCTGCTCGAGCTGCGGCCCGGGTGGCAGGGCGTCGTGCTGCTCGTCGGGCTCGTCGTCGCGGCCAGCTGGCTGTCGATGGCGCTGCGGCAGATGCGGCACCTGCGGGAGGTCCCGCGCGACCTGCTCCTGCTGCCCGCGTACATCGTGTTCTCGACGTTCTTCCTCATGCCGATCCGGCTGCTCGGGTTCTTCCGCATGGCGCACGTCGCGTCGTGGGGCACCCGCGCGCACGCGTACTCCGCGGACCGCTCCGACGGGGTGCTCGACGTCGCCGAGGACGCGCTGCGCGCCGACCCCGACCGCCCGATCGACGCGGCGCTGCCGTCCGTCGGCGACACCCCGCCGTCCGGGGTGCCGATCGCGGGCGGCTCGGGCCACGGCCCGCAGGCGACGCGGACCGCACCCGGCACCCGTGCGGAGCGCCGCACCGAGACGCTCACCTACGTCCGGACGCAGCCGGCTCCCCCGGCCCGACGGCGCCGGCTCAACCCCAAGGCCGCCGTGCCCTACCTGCTCGGCGGTGCCCTGCTCAGCGTGGAGGCGCTCGCCTATGTTCTCTGACCGCCTGTTCCGCCTCAGCCGCCGTCAGCGCATCAGCGGTGCGGCCCTCGTCGTCGCACTCCTGCTGGTCACGGGCCTCGCGTGGTCGACGCCGCAGGGCCAGCGCTTCTGGGAAGGGCCCTCCGCGGCCGAGGTCGCGCTGCAGACCGAACGCGCCCGGGCGGACGACCTCAAGACCCAGCTCACCGCCGCGGAGAAGAAGCTGACCGGCGGCCGGCCGCCCGTGCTCGACACCGTCCAGAAGGCGCGCGCGGACGACCTCAAGGCCCAGCTCGACGCGCTGCAGGCCGAGCTCGTCGCGACCCAGCAGGCCCTCGGTCGCGCCGAGGCCGAGGCCGCCGCGCAGGCGAACACCGCCAACGTCGTCAACGGCGAGCTCAAGGCGACGCGCGAGCGGCACAACGCCGCCGCCGTCGACACGACCGCGAAGATCGCCGACCTGCGCCGGCAGGTGCAGGAGCTGTCCTGGAAGGTCGAGAACCCCAAGGGCTACGTGCCACCGCCCGTGACCGCGTCGATGACGAAGTCGCAGATCCTCGCCGCCAGTCAGCTGTTCGGGCTCTACACGACGCAGAGCCCGTTCGACTACGCCGAGTTCAACGGCGTCGAGGCCGCCGTCAACCGCAACGCGAACGTCAGCGGCTACTTCCAGTCGTGGGACACCCCGTTCCGCCCCGACGCGGTGCAGGCCGCGTGGAGCCGCGGGCAGATCCCCCTGCTCACGTGGGAGAGCCAGAGCCAGATCGGCTCGATCACGAACTACGTGCCCGAGTTCTCGCTCAGCCGCATCATCGGCGGCGCGTTCGACGACTACCTGCACCAGTACGCCCGCGACATCGCCGCCACCGGGCTGCCGCTCGTCATCCGGTTCGACCACGAGATGAACGGCTCGTGGTACCCGTGGTCGGAGATCCGCGGCTGGGACGGCGGGTCCGTCAACGGCAACAAGCCGGGCCAGTACGTCGAGATGTGGCGTCACGTGCACGACATCTTCGAGGCCGAGGGCGCGAACGACCTCGTCGTGTGGCTGTGGGCACCCAACCGCGTCAACAAGATCCCCAGCCAGCCGCACCCGCGGCAGTTCTACCCCGGCCCCGAGTACGTCGACTGGGTCGGCATGTCCGGCTACTACCGCCCGGGCGACCCCGTGCCGACCTTCGACGACACGTACGCGATGACCCTGCCCATGCTGCGCGAGGCCGCTCCCGGCAAGCCGATCTTCCTCGCGGAGATCGGGGCGACCGAGCGCGGCGGCAAGAAGGCGCAGTGGATCAGCAGCCTGTTCGACGGGCTGGCCCGGCCGGAGAACAGCGACATCATCGGCATCGGCTGGTTCAGCCTCGCCGTGACCTCGGGCGAGGGCAGCGGGCGCTCGACGAACGACTGGCGGCTCGACTCGTCGCCGCAGTCGCTGCGCGCCGCCGCCGACGGGTTCGCGCGCACCGGGATCGGGCTGCCGCGGCCGTGACCGACGCGACCCCCGGTCCCGGTCCGCCGCCGGGGTCGGGGGTCGTCGTCCGTCGAACGTCGGTCGTCGGTCGTCGGTCGTCGGTCGTCGGTCGTCGGTCGTCGGTCGTCGGTCGTCGGTCGTCGGTCGTCGGTCGTCGGTCGTCGGTCGTCGGTCGTCGGTCGTCGGTCGTCGGTCGTCGAGCGTCGGCGTCGGGTCTCGTCCGTCGACCGTCGGGCTTCGGGCGTCGAGAGCCGGGTCGGCGTCGGTCGCGCCGCGACAGGCGCGGGGCCGCGCGCCAGGTGCGCGTCAGCCGCGCCAGGCCGGGAGCTGCTGGACCGACCACTCGTTGCCGTCGGGGTCCCGGAAGCCGGTGAACCGGCCCCACGGGAACTCCTGCACCTCGGGTGCCTCGACGCCGTGCTCGACGAGGAAGGCGCGCGCCGCGTCGGCGTCGTCGACGACCACCTGCAACCCCTTCACCGATCCCGGCGCGGCGTCGGTCAGGCCGAGCCCGACCGCGATCGAGCACGCGGAGCCGGGCGGCGTGAGCTGGACGAAGCGCACGTCGTCGCTCACGCGCTGGTCGTGGTCGACGACGAACCCGACCTTCTCGGAGTAGAACGCGACGGCGCGGTCCACGTCGCTCACGGGGACGATCACGAGCTCGAGCCTGAACTCCACGGGAGACCCCCTCGGTCGGTCCGCCGGACGTCCCCGGCGGCGTCCGGCCCATCGTCCCGCGGACCACCCACACGGCGCCCCTGCCCGGCAGGACGGAACCCCCCGCCACGGGTGATGCCGCGGACGTGGCCGCGGCGGGAGGGTGCGCGTCGAGGGCACGACGGCGCGAGCGACGGGAGCGGGACATGGCGAAGGGCTCGGACGCGGGCGGTGCGGGCGGCGGGGCGGTCTACGGCCTCGGGATCATCGGGGCGGCGGTCTACTACTTCTCGGCCGGGGAGGGGTTCTGGGACTTCGTCCTGGCGATCCCGAAGGCGCTCGTGTGGCCCGCGATCGTCGCGTACGAGCTGCTCAAGTCGTTCTACGGCGGCTGACGTCTGGCGCCGCGACGTGGGCTGCCGCCGGCCGGTCCGGTCAGGTCAGAAGCCGGTGTAGCGGCCCGGCCGGTGGTTGAACGTCACCACGAGGCTCAGCAGCACCGCGCCCGCGGCGGACACCAGCACGTCGAGCGGCGGGGCGACGGTGAACGCCGCGAGGACGACGAGCGTGTCGAGCGCCATGAGCACGTGCCCCGCACGGATCCCCGACCGCTCCTGCAGCAGGACGGCGACGATCGAGAACCCGCCCACGCTCGCCCGGTGCCGGAACACGACGAGGATGCCCGTCCCGCACAGCAGGTTGCCGACCACGGCGGCGAACCACGGGTCGACCGACGCGACGTCGAGGTGCGCCGCCGTGACCGCGGTGCCGAGCGACACCAGCCCGACGGTCGCGGCGCTGCGCAGCGTGAACGACCAGCCCGACCGGTGCGCCGCGAGCGCGAAGAACGGCACGTTGAGCGCGAAGAACAGGACGCCGAGCGGCACGTCGACGACGTGCCCCAGGAGCAGCGCGGCACCCGCGATGCCGCCCGTGACGAGCCCGCCGGTCCGCAGCAGCGACATGCCGACCGCGACCAGCACGACGCCCGTCACGAGGCCCAGCAGGTCCTCCGCGCGCCCGTGCGGGATCGCCGTGGGCAGCGTCGGGGTGTCGGTGGTGGCCATGGTGTCGTCCTCGGTCGCGTCGTCGTGGCGGGCGACGCTGCCCGGGGCGTGCGCGGCTCGGTGCATCGCGCGCAGGACATTGTGACCGACGACGACGCGGTCGCCTACGGGACGTAGGGCGGTCAGCCGGGGTGGCCCGCCTCACGCGACCGCGTCGGACGCGGGGCGCCGGATCGGCCTCGAGTCAGGCGACCGAGTCGGGCGCGCGCGCCGGACCGGCCTCGGCTCAGCGCACCGGCGCGTCCGGGTCCCGCGGGGGCGAGCCGAGCACGTACGCCATGTGCCCGCCCAGGAACCCGCCGACGCCGAGCGCCGCGGCACCGGCGGCCGACGCGAGCAGCCCGACACCCCGGTTGCCCTTGCGGCGGGCCAGCCACGACGCCGTGTAGCACGCGAGCGCGACGCCGTTGGACGCCGCGTGCACGACGCCGACGCGCCGGGTCCGGTCGTCGGCCACCGACCAGTCGGCCCACCCGGTGACGACCGTCGGTCCGGCGGCGAGGATCCCGGCACCGATGAGGCGGCGCGCCGCCTTCTCCTGCCCGACCGCGTCGAGGACCGCGGAGCTCATCCACAGGCCGAGCGGCACGTCGGTGAGCAGCGGGTGCGCGGCGTGGCCGAGCGGCTTGCCGCGCAGCAGCCGCCGCAGGCCGTCGTGCTGGAGAGGCCCGCGCCACAGCGCGGCGACCCGCTCGACGATCGGGTCGAGCTGGTGCGCGTTCTCGAGCGCCTGGGCCAACCGGTCGGCGACGGAGTCGGCGCGCGGGCCTGTGTGCCTACCGGTGCTGTGCTGCTCGCCGGACGCGTCGCCGGGTCGGTCGGTGTCGGCCGTGACCATGAGGACTCCTCGGGTACGTCGCCGTGGAGAGCTCGGCGACGGGCTCGTCGGCCACGTCCTGACCGTCCTCTCGACCCTACGCAGGGGTGCGACGGCGTGCCCGCCGGCGACGCACCGCCTGATCCTCGCGGGCGCGTGCCGACACCACGGTGCGTCGACAGGGTCGGTGCCGAGCATCGGGTCGTCCGGTCGCGCCTACGGCGTGGGGGCGAACGGTGGCTTTCTCCGGGCGGCGTCTCGCGGCCGTACGACCGCTGGTGCCACACCGCCGGTGACGCACGAGAACCACGCGCTACTGGGCCTGCTGCTACCGGTGGCGGCATCGAGGACTACCCGGGGCGCCGGCTCGCCCGTGCCTTGTCCCGCGCCGCGGCGTCGGAGCGGACGCCGCGGCGCTCCCGCACGTGACCCCGGCGGTCGTGCGGCCCGCACGGACCGTGCATCAGGACGGAGAGGAACTCCCGCGGGTGGCGTCGCGGACGTCAGCCCTTCGAGCCCGTCGTCGCGATGCCCTGGACGAAGTGCCGCTGGCCGAGGAAGAACAGGAGGATCATCGGGATCGTCGTGATGACGCTGGCGGTGACGACGATCTCCCAGTGCCACTCCCCGCCGAACCCGAACTGGTCGAGCATCGCCTTGAGCCCGCGCGGGACGGTGAACGTCGCGGAGTCCTGCAGGTAGATGAGCGGCCGCATGAGGTCGGTCCACGCGGCCTGGATCTCGAACAGCAGCGTGAGGATGAGCGCGGGCCGGCACAGCGGCGCGGCGATGCGCGCGAAGATCGTCCAGTTGCCGGCGCCGTCGAGCCGTGCTGCCTCGAAGAGCTCACGCGGCAGCGAGAGGAAGAACTGCCGCAGCAGGAAGATGTAGAACGCGCTGCCGAACAGGTTGCCGCCCCACAGCGGGGTGAGGCCGCCGACGAGCCCGAGCTGCTTCCAGATCAGGTACGTCGGGACCATCGTGACGGCGCCGGGCAGCATCATCGTGGCGAGCACCAGCCCGAACAGGGGCCCACGGCCGGGGAACCGGAAGTACGCGAAGCCCCACGCGACGAGCGCGGAGGACAACGTCACGGTGACCGCGGCGAGCGCCGTGACGATCACGGTGTTGACCAGCCAGGTCGCCATGGGGGCGACCTGCCACACCTCGACGTAGTTCTGCAGCGTGAACGTCTGCGGGATCAGCCGGTTGTCGAACACCTCGCCGCGCGGCTTGAACGACGCGGACAGCAGCCAGACGAACGGGTAGACGAACGCGACGGTCGCGAGCACGAGCGCGCCGAGGACGGCGACGCGCAGCGCGAGCCGTCGGGGCGGGCGCCGACGCGGGGCCGTGCGGGTCTCGGGGTCGGCGGTGACGACGCCCTGGGGCATGCGCGTCGCGGCGGCGGCGGAGGTCATCGGTCCCCCTCGTAGTAGACGACGCGGCGGCTGACGAGCATCTGGACCCCGGTGATCGCCATGATCACGAGGAACAGCAGCCATGCCAGCGCGGAGGCGTAGCCCATGTGCAGGAACTCGAACGCCTGCTGGAACAGGTAGATGACGTAGAACAGCGCGGCGTCGTTCGAGTACGTCGTGTTCCCCGACCCGAAGAACGCCGTGTACGCCTCGGTGAACAGCTGGAGCGCGGCGATGGTGTTGACGACCACGACGAAGAACAGCGGTCCGCTGATCATCGGGAGGGTCACCGCGCGCGTGCGGTGCCAGAACCCGGCGCCGTCGACGCGGGCCGCGTCGTACAGGTCGGCGGGGACGTTGCGCAGCGCCGCGAGCAGGATGATGACGGTCGAGCCGACGGTCCACAGGCCCATCATCACGAGCCCGGGCTTGACCCAGTCCGGGTCCGTCGTCCACGCCGGGCCGTCGATCCCGATCCAGCCGAGCATCGTGTTGATCGCACCGCGCTGGCCGTTGAACAGCAGCAGGAGGAGCACGCCGATCGCGACGGGCGGCGTCATCTTCGGCAGGAAGAACGCGGTGCGGAAGAACCCCGCCGAGCGGGCCGCCCGGTCGAGCAGCAGCGCGAGGCCGAGCGCGAGCAGGATGTGCGCCGGCACGGCCATCACGGTGTAGATGAGCGTGTTGCGCAGCGCCAGCGCGACCTTCGGGTCCGCGAACAGCTCCCGGTAGTTGTCCAGGCCCACGAACTGCGGGTCGTTGATGACGTCGTAGTCCGTGAACGACAGGTACGCGCTGTAGACCATCGGCCACGCCGTGAAGACGAGGAAGCCGACGATCCACGGGGCGATGAACCACCACGCGTTGCGGGCGTCCCGGCTCGACACGCTGGACCGCCTCCGGCGCGGGGCCTCGACCCCGGCCGGCGCGGTCGTCGTCGTCGCCGCCATCAGTCCGTCGTCCCGCCGTCCCAGCGCTCCCACGCCTTGTCGAGAGCGTCCTGCGCCTCCTTCTGCGCCTGGTCGAGCGCGTCCGCGGGCTCCTGCTGGCCGTTGAGCACGCGGTTCACCGCGTCCTGCCACGCCGTCTTGAACTCGCTGTCGGCGGGGTTCGCGGGGAGTGCGAACGTGTGGTCGTTGGCCTCGTACATCGCGTTCACGCCCGACGCCCACGGCTCGTCGGTGACCGTCACGAGCGTCGAGCGGATCTCGTCGTCCGCCTTCTCGTTGCCGGTCAGGACTCCCGTGAACACGAGGCCCTCCTGCTCGCGCGCGTCGGCCCGGGCCTGCGCCGCCGCCATCCAGCTGTCGAACGACACCATCGACGCCGCGAACCGGCACGCCGCCTCGGGGTTCGCCGAGCCGGCCGGGATCGCCCACGCGGAGCCCGTCGCGTACGCGAGCGGCTCACCCTCGGGCGTGCGGAACGCGTCGAACGCCATCGGCGCGTCCGGCGAGTTCTCGTTGAGCACGTTGACGTACCACTGCTCCATCGGCATCGCGCCGAGCGTCGACGACGCGAACTGGTTGCCGGAACCGAAGAAGTCCGCCGCGTCGCGCGTCGACTTCACGCCCGCGAACCCGCCCTGCACGTCGTAGACGTCGACCGCGAACTCGAGCGCCTCGAGCACCTTCGGGTCGTCGAGCTGCGCGGTGCGGCCGTCCTCCGACAGCAGGTCCGCGCCGTTGGCCTTGGCCCACAGCGGGAGGAACTCCGGCATCTTCGAGTCGTAGCCGATGACGCTCACCGTGCCGCCGCTGGACCTCGACAGGGCCGTCGTCGCGGCCGTGACCGCGTCCCAGTCGGAGCCGTTGACGTCCTCGATCGTGAGGCCCGCCGCGTCGAGCAGCGACTGGTTCGCCATCGTCAGCTGCACCTGGTTGAACTCCGGGACCCCGTACAGCTGGTCGCCGAACGTCACCTGCGCGAGCGCGGCGTCCCGGAACGCGTCCTGGTCGATGTCCTGCGACGCGTAGCACTCGTCGAGCGGCACCACGGCACCGCGCGACGCGAACGTGCCGATCTGGTCGCGGTTCGCGTACACGATGTCCGGCGGGTCACCGGCGGCGACGGCCGACAGGAACGCCTGGATGTCGAGGTCGCCCTCGATCAGCGACACGTCGACGTCGGGCATCGACTCCTTCGCGCGGTCCAGACGCGTCTGGCCGATCTCGTCGCCCGCGCCGAAGCCCATCACGGTGAGCTTCCCGGAGACGTCCGCGTCCGGGTCGAACGACGGTGCCGCCGTCCCGTCGCCGCCGCCCGTCCCTCGGGCGCACGCCGTCAGGACCAGCAGGACCGCCGCACCCGGGACCGCCCATCGCACTGCACGCATCGGAGCCTCCGCCTGGCTCGAAGGGCGACCGACGTCGCCCCTGACGCGCTCCGAACTGCCTCAGGGCTCCCCTCAATATGAACCGCTTCTCCCGGGTCGGCGAGCCGAAGCGGTTCTCCCGGCGGCGCGACCTGCGACGTCGGTGCGTGTCGCCCCGCGGCGGCGGGGCGAGGGGGTCCCCCTGCTGTCAGCCCGCGTCCGAGCGGTCCTCCTCCGACGACTCCGACGACTCCGACGCGTCCGTCGCGTCCGTCTTGGTCGGGTCGAGCTCCGACTCGTCGGGGCCGTGACCGGCGCTCAGCGGCCCCCGGTCCTTGTCGTCCTGTGCGCGGTCCATGCGACTCCCTCTCCCGGGACGCCTGCCGCCAGGCCCCGGCCTGACCGGGGCGTTCTCGACGCGTCCACGCTACGAGCCGGTCCGTCAGAGCGCCATCGGCGCCACCGCTCACCTGCCCGCTTCGCGGAGGAGCGCACCGCGAGCCGCTTCTCCGTCGGTGCGCCGGCCCGTGTCCCCTGGTGCGGGACCGGGACGGGACTCGGATGCCGCGAGAAGACGCCGTGACTACGCTGGGCGCATCATCCGGCCGAGGGTGTCCAGCCACGGGCGCGCGGGAGCCGGGAGTCGCGGAGCACGAGTGATGGACGACCTCCAGTCGGGACAGTTCCTCGTCCCGGTCCAGGGCCGCCCCTGGTGGTCGGACGAGCTGTACGCCGTCCTCGGGATGTCCCCCGGCGACGTCCCGCCGACGCTCGACGCGCTGCTGCGGCACGTCCGCGTCGACGAGCGGGAGGCGCTGCGCCGCGCGGTCGAGGAGTGCGCGCGCGGGGGCGCCGCGTTCGCCCAGGTGCACACCGTCAAGCGACTCGAGGGCGAGTCCCGGGTCATGGCGATCGCCGGAGTCGCGGAGCCGGCGGGACCGGGGCACGACGTGCGCGGCGTGGTCGTCGACGTGTCCCCCGATGTCCGCGCGCGTGCCGCGCGGGCCGTCAACGCGAAGCTGCCCGAGCTGCTCGCGGAGCGTCCGGTCGTCGAGCAGGCGATCGGGTGCCTCGGCCTGGTCTACGGGGTCGACCGGGCCGGCGCCCTGGAGATGCTCCGGTGGAGCGCGGACCGGCGCGACGTCGACGTGACCGCAGCCGCACGGCTCGTCATGCAGGCAGCCGTCGCGGCGCGCGGCGACCTCGGCACCCAGGGGGGCCGACTCGAGCGTGCCGTCGCGAGCGCACTCGACGACACGCCACCCGCCTGACGCGTCTCCGCACGCCGCGCTCACGCGATCGGGAGCATCGTCACGAGGGATCGCGCCGCTCGTCCCGCACGCGCCGGGCCGACAGCACCTCCTCCGTGAGGTCGTCGACCTCGCTCACCCGGACGGTCCACGGACGCTGCCCCGCGTCGCCGGCGATGGGCTCGAGCTCGATCGACTGGAGCTCCTCGCCCACGGTCTCCAGCTCCTCGTGCGTCGACAGGAGGTCCTCGTTCGCCGTCTCCAGCTCCTCCACCGTGGACCGGAGCTCCTCGTCCGTCGACCCCGGCCGCTGGGACGCGGCCCTCGCCCGTCGCGGGCGCCCCGCGCGACTCATCCGCCAGTCGACCTCGGCCGCCTCGCGGTGCTCGCGCGCTCGGGAGCGGTGGCGACCGGAGTCCGACCCGAGCCGTGCGAGCCGCTCGTGCACGTCGGCCGCGGCCTCGTGCGCGAGGGCCGCTCGTTCGAACACATCGGCGGACCGGGCGCGCACGGCCGCCGCGGCGCGCTGCACCTCCCGGGCCGAGCCCGCGGCGTCGCCGACGTCGGGACGCGACGACCCGCGTCCCCCTTGCGGCTCCGCCAGCCGCCCGCGCGCACGCGTCGCGCGCTCGACCGCGGAGCGCGACCTCAGAGTCGCGCGCGGGTCGGTCGGGGGCGCGGCCCACGGCGCCTGGTCGGCCCTGTCGTCGAGCTCGCTCACGCGTTCCACCACGGTCTCGTCCGGGAGGTCGATCAGGTGGGGTCGCCCGAGTCGCAGCGCCGTCCGCCGTCCGCGCGCGATCGCGTGCCACGCGTCGGCGGTCGGCTCACCCTCGAGCCGCCGGCCGACGAGGGTCGCCCAGCCACCGTCCCAGCGCACGGTGCGCACCGCGTCGTCCATCAGCACCACCTCCGCCCCCCGCGAGGCTCGTCGGGTGTCCTGCTCGTCAGGCGCCGACGGCGCCGAGGCGACGTCCCGGCGCGAGGGCCCCGTCCGCGGCGCGCACGACGCGCGCCGGCAGGGTCCCGACCATCCCGGCGGGGTCGCCGGCGGGGACGACGACCCGCAGCCGGACGTGGTCGGAGTCCGCGCGCCGCGCCGTCCCGGCGAGCAGGTGCCGGGCCGCGGCGCCGATCCCCGCCGTGCGTTCGAGGTCGACGACCAGGCCGCCCTGCGCGCGGGCCTCGGACCACACCGTGCCGAGCGCCTCGGCGAGCAGCCGCGCGGTCCACGGGTCGACCCGGCCACCGACCGTGACCACCGGGCCGTGCGGCCCGTAGGTCGTCGTGGTGACCTCGCCGCGGTCGGCACGTCGACGGGGCGGGGCGTCCGGGTCGTCGAGCATGCGCTCGAGTGCGTCGCGGGCCGACGGTGCCAGGCTCTCGGCCGCGCGCACGACTGCGACGACCCGCTGGGCGAGCAGCGCGAGCTTGACGTTGAGCCGCATCGAGCTCCAGCGCAGCAGGTCGAACGCCTCCTGCTCGTCGATGCCGTACACGAGCATGAGGGCGCCCTTGGCCTGGTCGACGAGCGCGTGGGAGGCGAGCGCGGTATCGAGCTGCAGCCGGGCGTCGTGCCGCGCGGCGGCGGTGACGGCCTCGTCGACGTCCAGGACGAAGCCCCCGACGCGGGGCGCGCCGGCGTCGTCGCGCTCACGGGCGCCGGTGAGCGTGACGCGTCGTCGGCCGTCGCCCTCGGCCGCGTGCACGCGGTGCGACACGGCGAAGGACGTCCCGTGCGTCACGCAGGCGGCGAGCGCGTCGGTGACCCGCCTACGGTCGTCCTCGTGGATGCGGTGCAGCAGGCGTCCCACGCCCACGGCGCCCGGCTGTGAGCCGCCCGTCCTGGGGCCGTAGGTCGCCTGCATGGTGTCGGACCACCACCAGCGACCGCCCTCGTCGTACGTGTAGCGGCCAACCGCCTCGGCTGCGTGGACGGGCATGGGTCCTCCTCGCGGCTCCGCCGCGAAGGAAGAGAGAGGCTGGGTCCGAACCCCCGGGTCCGTCGTGGACGCCGCTGCTCTCGACAGTAGACCCGGGGCCCGGTGCCCGCGCGGTGCGTCGGCCGTCGCGCACGCCCGAGGCCTGTTCGTGGACACGTTTCACCGGCCTCTTACTAACAGGTCGGTAAGTGTGGTTTCCTCCCGTGTGTCCACCCTCGACGGAGAGGAACCCCGCATGGACCCGCACGTCCCTGCGAGCAGCCGGTCACGACGACGTCGTCGCACCCCGCTGATCGCGACCCTCGCCCTCGCGCTCGCCGCCACGGCCGCCGCGCCCGCCACCGCGCACGGCGGCGGTCAGCCCGCCACGCCGAACCTCGGCCCGAACGTCGTCGTCTTCGACCCGAGCATGCCCGTCGCCGACATCCAGGCGAAGGTCGACCAGATCCACGCGCAGCAGGTCGACGCCGAGATGGGCACCGCCCGGTACAGCCTGCTGTTCAAGCCCGGCGAGTACGGCACCGCCGCGCAGCCCCTGCAGATGAAGGTCGGGTACTACACCGAGGTCGCCGGCCTCGGGGCGTCGCCGACCGACGTCGTCGTGCACGGCAAGATCGAGACGTACAACCGCTGCCTGTCCGACGACCCCGCGAACCCCAACTGCCTCGCGCTCGTCAACTTCTGGCGGACCCTGTCGAACCTCACGCTCGACATCGACGGCGCCGGCCAGGACGGGTGCCGCGCGTCGGCCAACTTCTGGGCCGTGTCGCAGGCCGTGTCGCTGCGCCGGATCAACGTCCTCGCGAACGAGGGCGACCCCGGGTTCTCGCTCATGGACTACTGCACCGCGGGTCCGCAGTTCGCGAGCGGCGGGTTCATCGCCGACTCGCGGTTCGGCGACGTCGTCAACGGGTCGCAGCAGCAGTGGCTGACCCGCAACAGCTCGGTGCGGAGCTGGTCCAACGCCGTGTGGAACCAGGTGTTCGCCGGCGTCGAGGGCGCGCCCGCCGACACGACGTTCCCCGACCCGCCGTACACGACGCTCGACACCACGCCCGTCAGCCGGGAGAAGCCGTACCTCTACGTCGACGCGCGCGGCACGTGGCAGGTCCGCGTCCCGTCGGCCGCCGAGGGCACGCGCGGCATCACGTGGGCGAACGGCATGACGCCCGGCCGCTCCATCCCGCTGCGCGACTTCTACGTCGCGAAGCCCGGCGACTCGGTGCTCAAGATCAACGCGCAGCTCGCGCTCGGCAAGCACCTGCTGCTCACGCCCGGCGTCTACGACATCGCCTCGACGATCGCCGTCTGGCGCCCGGGCACCGTCGTGCTAGGCACGGGTCACGCGACGCTCACGTCCGCGCGCGGGGCGACCCCGCTGTTCGTCGCCGACGTGCCCGGCATCGTCGTCGCCGGAGTCACGATCGACGCCGGTCCGACCAAGTCGTCCGTGCTCCTCAAGGTCGGCCTCGACCACCGGCACGCGCCCGACTGGGGCACCAAGAGCCGTCGCGACCCGATCACGCTGAGCGACGTCTACTTCCGTGTCGGCGGACCCCACAAGGGCAGCACCGACGTCGCGCTCGAGATCAACGCCGACGACGTCCTCGTCGACCACACCTGGGTGTGGCGCGCCGACCACGGCGTCGAGGGCTTCACCGAGGGCGTGAACGGCGACACCGAGCGGTGGCGCACCAACATCGGCCGCAACGGCGTCGTCGTGAACGGCGACGACGTCACCGCGACCGGCCTGTTCGTCGAGCACTTCCAGCAGCACAACACCATCTGGAACGGCGAGCGCGGACGCGTCGTCCTCTACCAGAACGAGCTGCCGTACGACCCGCCGACCCAGGCCGACTGGACCGAGCCCGACGGCACCCTCGGGTGGGCCGGGTACAAGGTCGGCGACAAGGTGAAGACGCACCAGCTGTGGGGCGCGGGCGTCTACGTGTTCAACCAGAACAACCCGTCGATCGTCACCGAGAACGGGTTCGAGGTGCCGCAGCGTCCGGGCGTGACGCTGAAGCACGTCATGACCGTCAACCTCAGCGCGGGCACGATCCGCCACGTGGTCAACGGTGTGGGTGGTCAGGTGGACAACTCGAACACGGGGACCCCGTCGTTCGTCACGTCCTACCCGTGACAGGTCCGGTGGGTCGCAGGCCGTGGCTGCCTGCGGCCCACCGGGTCGGCTCGCGGCTCCCGGCGGTCGTCCGCCGGGTCAGCTCGCGCGCTGTGCGCGGAGGTCCGCTGGTCAGCTCGCGCGCTTCGCGCGGAAGTCCTCCGCCATCTGCTGGGCCTGCGCGTTGATGACGCGACGCAGGCTGTCGTAGAGCAGCTGGGTTCGGGCGGCACTCTCGCCGCTCTCCACCGCGCGCGCCCAGGCGCGCTTGGCCGCGGCGACGTCGGCGTTCGTGACCTCGATCCGCATGTCCATCCCACAAGCCTCCCTGAAGTCCTGGGATGACTGAGGCTGGTTGGACCCAGGTCACCCGATCGTGTGCCGACGACGTCCGCCGTCCGGGTGCGCCCGTCGCCGCCTCGGCGCAACGGCGCCCGACGACCTCTGCTGGACCGTTGCCGACGGTAGGCGACCCCCCGCGAAGCGCAACCGGGGACCCGTGCGGCGGGCACGGCCGCGACACGCGACGCCGTCGCGGCCACGATGTCCTCGTCGAGCACGAGGAGTCGCCATGGGGCACGACGTCGTCGTCGTGGGGTCGGTCAACGCCGACCTCGTGCTGCAGGTCGACCGTCACCCACGGCCCGGGGAGACGCTCCTGGGCCGTGACGCCGTGACCCTGCCCGGTGGCAAGGGCGCGAACCAGGCCGTCGCCGCCGCCCGGCTCGGCGCGTCCGTCGCACTGGTCGGGGCCGTCGGCACCGACCCGGACGCCGCCGTCGCGCTGAGCCTGCTGACGTCGGCGGGCGTCGACCTCACCCACGTCGCGACCGTCGACGGGCTGACAGGGCTCGCCGTCGTGACGCTCGCCGACGACGGCGAGAACACGATCGTCGTCGTCCCGGGCGCCAACGCCGCCGTGACACCAGCGGCCGTCGACGCCGCTCGCGACGTGGTCGCGGGCGGCCGCGTGTGCGTGCTCCAGGCGGAGATCCCGCTCGACGCCGTCGGCCGTGCCGCGCACGTCGCGCACCGTGCCGGCGTGCGGGTGCTGCTGAACGTCGCACCCGCGACCACGCTCCCCGACGACGTCGTCCGTCTGGCCGACCCGCTCGTCGTCAACGAGCACGAGGCGACACTCCTGCTCGGACGCCCGATCACCGCGGGTGCCGAGGGTGCCCGCGGCGCTGCCGCGGAGCTCGCGGCGCGCGGGCCGGGGTCGGTCGTCGTCACGCTCGGGACGTCGGGGGTCGTCGGGCACGAGGCGGGGGCGTCCTGGTCGTGGCCCGCCGTGCGCGTCGACGCGGTCGACACCACCGGTGCCGGCGACGCGTTCGTCGGCGCCCTCGCCGCCCGGCTCGCCGCCGGAGACGCCCTCCGGGACGCGGCGGCGTTCGCGACCCGTGTCGCCGCGGCGTCCGTCACGCGCCTCGGCGCCCAGCCGTCCTACCCGTGGGCCACCGACCCCCTGCCGTGAGCGACGGCCGGCTCGGCGCTCCGGCTCACACGACGCGGTGTCGGGACCGTGCGGCGAACCGATCCATCGCGTCCAGCACCTCGGCCGCCTGCCAGACTCGGTCACGCGCGCCGTTCCCGACCTGCGTCAGGACCCCGTCCTCCACGAGTCTGTCGACCGCGAGCCGGGCGTTCACCGTGGTGATCCCGAGCCGGTCGGCGACGAGACGGACGTCGACGACCGGCCGCGTCGTGAGGAGGTCGGCGAGCGCCCATGCGGCCGCGCCCCGGCGCGCCCTGATCCGTTCGCCCCACCCGGCGCGCGTGTCCGAGACGTCGGCGATGAGCCGTCGCGAGCTCGCCAGCGCCGGGAAGACGGCGTCGGCGACCTCGACCACGATCGGCTCGGCGTCGCCGTCCCGGTAGACGGACAGGGCGCGGAAGTACCGGTCGGTGTCGGTCAGCAACCCCGCCGACACCGGGACGATCGCCTCCCGGGCAAGCCCCCCGTGCCGCAGCTGGGCGTGCAGGAGCGCCCGCCCGGTGCGGCCGGTGCCGTCCGGGAACGGGTGGATGGACTCGAACTGCGCATGCGTGAGAGCCGCCTGCGCGAGTACCGGCACGTCCTCGCGCGCCATGAACACGGCCAGGTCGTCGATCGCGTCCGGGACGCGGGTGTGCACGGGGGCGACGTACGTCGCCCCGTGCGGGCTCCGGGCACTCCCCCCGATCCACACCGCCTCCTCGCGCCATCGTCCGGCAGCCGACGGCATGTGGTCGGCCATCAGCGTCCGGTGCATCGCGAGGATCGCGGCGCCGTCCAGCCGCTCGGCGACGTTCAGGGCCTCGGCCATCGTGGCGACGTTGGCGACGACCTCGTCGGCGTTCGCCCGCCCCTTCCGACCGAGCTCGGCAAGAGCGATCGCCTTCGGGGATGACGTGAGGTTCTCGATCTGCGACGAGCTCGCGGCCTCCGTGCGCAGCAGCAGTGCCGCGCATCATCCGTTGCCAAGGCGAGCGCCGACCGCACTTTCCGCGTCCACCTGGGCGTCTAGCCCTCCGACGACGGGCGCTCGACGAGGTACGGCCGACCGTCCGGGCCGGTGACGCGATCGAAGGTCTGCCGCATCTCGGTCTCACGAGCGCGCTCCTGGTCGGTCACCGCGCGGCCGCGACCGTCGGGCGATCCCACCGACGGCGGGCCGACGAAGCGCAGGAAGAACAGCGTCACGTGGTTGTTCAGCGCGTCGAACCGGTCGGCGAAGCCCATCGTGAGTTCCATTCGTGCGCGGATGATTCGTGCACGAACTTATCACTAGGATGCCTGCATGCCGACCACCGTGACCGACGCCTCGGACGTCGACCCCCTCGCGCTCGAGGCGCAGCTCTGCCTCGCGACGTCCGCCGCCGCCCGCGCGCTCGTCGGCGTCTACCGGTCGCTCCTCGAGCCCCTCGGCCTCACGCACCCGCAGTACCTCGCGATGCTCGCGCTCTGGCAGCACGGCGACCTGTCGCTCAAGCGGCTCGCGACCGTCCTCCAGCTCGAGCCCGCGACGACGTCGCCGCTGGTCAAGCGCCTGGAGGCCCTCGGCCTCGTGACGAAGACGCGTGCGGGCGACGACGAGCGGCAGCTCGTCATCGCGCTCACCGACGAGGGCCGCGCGATGCGCGCCGACGCCGTCGGCATCCCCGCCGCGATGGTCGACCGCCTCGGCCTGTCCCGGCGGGAGATCGACGACATCCGCGTCGGCATGGAGACGCTGCTCGCCGCCTGCCACCGCGCGACCACCTGACCGCGAGGGACGACCCCGACGGGCGCGGGCCGGTGCGGCGCCGGACGTGCCGACGCCGCACCGTCAGCGGTCAGGACTCGCGCAGGACCTCGCGGACGAACCGCACGGAGTGCTCGCGCAGCGTCTCGATGCGGCGCTGCGTGACACCGGCCGGGTCCTGGCCCGCCTCGACGAGCGTCGGCTTGCGGCGCACGTTCCGCGAGCACACGAAGTCCGTGCACACGAGCGTCCCGAGGGTGTCGCCGTTGCGACCGGCCGCGCCGGCCCGGCGGGCCACGTACATCGACACGTCGTCGGTCGCGTAGACGTCCTCGCACCACGCGCACACGGCACGGCGGCGCGACGCGACCTCGGGGGCCCGCAGCGTGACACCGACGATCCCGTCGTCGACGGGGACGACCACGTAGGAGCGCAGCGGCGCCTTGCGGTCGATCCACCCGAGGTAGTCGAGGCGGTCCCAGCGCAGGTCGGCCAGGTCGGACGGGAGGGTGAGCTGCGCGGCCTCGCGGCGCGAGCAGTTCACGAAGGACGTGCGGATCTGCTGTTCGGTCAGGGGAAGCATGGGTCTCGGCTCTCGTGCGGCAGGAGCCGTCGCCCGACCATCGAGAGGCCGGGGACGGTACGGGTCAGGGAGACGGCCCGCCGGGGTGCACCGAGGAACCCGCGCGGACCAGGTCCGGACGGGTCGTCGCCGTGAGGCGTCAGGCGTGCGGGGCGGGCGTCGGGCCCGCGCCTGAGGAGGCCAGGACGGCCGCCTCGCTTCCCTGCTGCATCGAGATGCACCTCGTGCTCGCGGTCGCGGGCTCGTCCCGCGACGCAGATCGCCGTCCATGGTGCACCCGGATGCCCGCTCGACCAAACACGGCGAGGTGGAGAACCCGAGGTCGTGCCGGCTGAGCTCAGGCAGTCCGCGCCCCGAGCGCCTCGCCCGGCGCGGCGTCGACGACCGGTGGCCGCTTGCCCCGCTGCGCCACCACCACGCCGAGCACGACCAGCACCCCACCCACCGGCTCGTACCAGTGCACCCGCTCGCCCAGGACGAGCGCGCCCAGCACCACCCCGACGAGCGGGGTCAGGTACGTGACCGTCGACGCCCGCTGCGCGCCCCACGCGTCGACGATCCGGTTGAACCACACGTACGCCGCGCCGGTGCCCAGCGCGCCGAGGGCGACCATCGCACCGACCAGCGGCCACGACACCTCCAGCGTGCCGAGCGCGCTCGCCGGCACGACGAACGGCGACGCGGCCAGCACCATGAGCGCACCGGCGCCGATCTGCCCCGCCGCGACCGACTCGGGCGGCAGGCCCAGCGGCGTGACGAACCGGCGCAGGTAGGTGGTGCCGATCCCGTAGCTCGCCGTCGCCCCGAGGCACGCGAGCACGGCCGGGACGCTCGCGGACACGCCGCCCGCGAGCCAGGTCCACGGCGCGACGACCACCACGACGCCGAGGATGCCGACGAGCAGGCCGACCCGCTGCCGGGCGACCAGCCGCTCGGTGGGCAGCAGCGCCGCCGCCCACGCGGCGGTCATGAGCGGCGTCGTCGCGTTGAGGATGCTGGCGAGCCCCGACGTCACGTGCTGCCCGGCCCACGAGAACAGCAGGAACGGCACGACGCACAGGATGACGCCGAGCACCGCGAGGTGCCCCCACGTCCGCGCACCGCGTGGCCAGCGCCGACGCAGCACGAGCATCGCGACGAGCAGCGCGACCGCCCCCAGGGTCAGCCGCGCCAGCACGACCTGCGCCGGGCTCAGCCCTTCGTCGAGCCCGACCTTGATGAACAGGAAGCTCGCGCCCCACACGAGGGCGGCGGCGAGGTAGTAGACGACGATCGTCCGGTCCCGGGTCACGTGCACCACCGTGGCCGAGACCTCTGACATGAGGCAAACGCATCTGGCTCATGCCGCGATACGGTCGGTTCATGCCCACGCTCGTGCAGCTCCGGGTCCTCGTCGCGGTGGTCGACCGCTCGTCGTTCACCGAGGCCGCCGCGACGCTCGACGTCAGCCAGTCCGCCGTCTCGCACGCCGTCGCCGCGCTCGAGCAGGAGGCCGGTGGCCGGCTCGTCGAGCGCGCGACGCCCGTCGTGCCGACGGCGCTCGGCGCCCGCCTGCTCCCCCACGCGCGCGCCGCGATCGCGTCCGCCGACGCCTTCACGGCCGAGCACGCCTCGGCGCGGTCGGCCGGGACGGTCCGGCTCGCCGCCGTGCCGACGGTGTGCCAGGGCCTCATGCCGACGCTCCTCCGGACGTGGGGCGACCGCCTGCCCCTCGTCCACGTGCGCGTGTTCGAGGGCGACGACGACGAGCTCGCGGACTGGCTCGAGGGCGGCATCGTCGACGCCGCGGTGCTCGTCGACCCGGACCCGGCGCCGGACGGCGCCCGGCTCGTCGCGCGCGACGACTTCCGTGCCGTCGTCCGCACCGACCACCCGCTCGTCGACGCCGGTCCGATCCCGCTGACCGAGCTCGTCGACGACGGGCTGCTCGTGTCCGGGGGCGGGTGCGAGGCCCAGGTCCGACGCCTGCACCGCACCGCCGGCCTGCCGTTCTCCCCCGGACAGCGTGTCCGCGAGCTGGCGACGATGCTCCGCATGGTCGACGAGGGCATCGGGGTCTCCGTCATGCCCAGCCTGGGCGGCGGCCTGCTCCCCGACGGCGTCGTCATGGCCCCGCTCGCGCCCACGCTGACGCGCGACCTCGTGCTCACCGGCCCGACGACCCGTCCGTGGCACCCGCTCGTCCGCGCCCTCGTCGCGGCGACCGACGAGCGCCCGCTCGACGCGACGAGCGAGGCCGTCCCCGCCCTGGCCGGACGCTGACCCCGGCCCGAGGTCGGCGTCGTCCTATCATCACGACGTCCGTGACCGACGCGGGCGGTGGTGCCGGAGGTCGACGATGACGTCTGCGGGGAGCGACGCGCGCCCGCACGTCGTCGTCGTGGGGTCCGGGTTCGGCGGATCGGTCGCGGCGCTGCGGCTCTCCGAGAAGGGGTACCGCGTCACCGTCCTCGAGGCCGGCCGACGCTTCACGCCCGCGACGCTGCCGCGGACTTCGTGGGACGTGCGCCGGTTCCTGTGGGCGCCGCGGCTCGGCTGCCACGGCATCCAGCGGATCCACGTGCTGCCCGACGTCGTCGTCCTCGCGGGGGCGGGAGTCGGCGGCGGGTCGCTCGTCTACGCGAACACGCTGTACGAGCCCGAGTCGGCCGCGTTCTGGGACGACCCGCAGTGGGCCGGGATCACCGACTGGCGGGACGAGCTCGCGCCGCACTACGACCAGGCGCGGCGGATGCTCGGGGTCGTCGACAACCCGACGGTCACGCCCGCGGACCGCGTGGTGCTGGCGGCGGCGCGCGACCTGGGGGTGGACTCGTCGTTCCGGCCGGCACCGGTCGGCGTCGTGTTCGGCACGCCGGGGGCCGCGGTGCCCGACCCGTTCTTCGGCGGGGCCGGGCCCGAGCGACGCGGGTGCCTCGAGTGCGGCGAGTGCATGACCGGCTGCCGGCACGGGGCCAAGAACACGCTCGAGACGAACTACCTGTGGCTCGCCGAGCGCGCGGGCGCGCGGATCGTCCCGGACACGACGGTGACGTCGCTGGCGCCGCGTCCCGGCGGGGGGTGGGCCGTCTCGACGGTGCCGACCGGGCGGCGCGGGCCGGTCGGCCGGCTCGTCGCCGACCAGGTGGTCGTCGCCGCGGGTGCGTGGGGCACGCAGTCGCTGCTGCACCGGCTCAAGGCCGACGGGACGCTCCCGGGCCTGTCCGACCGGCTCGGCGCGCTCACCCGGACCAACTCCGAGTCGCTCGGCGGGGCGGCGCGGCGCGTGCGCGGGTGGCGGCGGCGCGAGCCGTTGAACAGCGGCGTCGCCATCACGTCGTCGGTCTGGCTCGACGAGCGCACCCACCTGGAACCGGTCCGGTACGGGCGCGGGTCGAACCTCATGGGGCTCCTGGCGACGGTGCTCACCGACGGCGGGGGACGCGTCCCGCGGCCCGTGCGGTGGCTCGGTCAGGTGGCGCGGCACCCGGCGCGCGCCGCGTCGGTCCTCACCGGGCTCGGGTCGTGGTCGCAGCGCACCGTCATCGGGCTCGTCATGCAGACCGGCGACGCGTCGATCACCGTCTCCCCCCGCCGCACGCGGCTCGGCCGCTGGCGCCTGACCTCGACACCCGGTGACGGCGCGCCCAACCCGACGTGGATCCCGCGGGCCAACGCCGCCTACCGACGCATGGCCGCGCACGTCGGTGGCGGGGCGTTCAGCAGCCTCGGGGAGATCGTCGACGTGCCGATGACCGCGCACTTCATCGGCGGCTGCACCATCGGCACGAGCGCCGCGGACGGCGTCGTCGACCCGTACCACCGCGTCTTCGGCCACGACGGCCTGCACGTCCTCGACGGCTCGACGATCACCGCGAACCTCGGCGTCAACCCGTCGCTGACGATCACCGCCCAGGCAGAACGCGCGTGCGCGCTCTGGCCGAACGCCGGGGACCGGGACGCGCGGCCCCCGCTCGGGGAGGCGTACGTCCGCGTCGCGCCTGTCGCGCCGCGTGCGCCCGTCGTGCCGGCGGGGGCGCGCGCCGCCCTGCGGCTGACCGTGCTCCGGCCGACGTCCTGACACGTCGACGGCCCAGTCGCCGACGTCGCCTGACCGACCGGGCGCGTGCCGATCGCACGGGACCGGTCCGGTCAGGACACGGGTGCCGGCGGCGGGCCCGCGCCGTGCGTCAGCAGCCCGCCGAGTCGAACGGGCAGAGCAGCTCCCAGCCCTGCTGCGCCAGACCGGAGACGGTCGTGCGCGCGGAGCCGACGGTCCCCTCCCCGCCGTCGAGCCCCACGAGCATCACGGCGTTGCCGCGCCGCGTGACCGCGACGTACGTGCCCATCGCGTCGTCGAGCGCACCCGACGCCGACGCGCCGTAGTAGTCCGTCGCGAGGCCGAGACCCTGCGCGCCGACGGCGAGCGGCTCGGCGACGTAGCGCGTGGGCGGCTCACCCTCGGTGCACGTGCCGAGCGCCGCCGTCAGGCGCTCCGCCTCGGCGACAGCGGCGTCCGCGTCCGCGAGCACGGCGACCTGCTGCACGCCCACGGGGGCCTCGAACTCACCCGAGCCCTGGGAGACGGTCCGCATCGCCGACGCGCCGGTCGGGTCGCCCGCGGCGCACGCCTCCGGCAGGCGCCAGTCGACGACGCCCGTCGACTCGTCGCGCGGAGCGCCCGGCCCCACCACCGTCCACGCGGCCTCGGTGAGCATCACGTCCGGCGCGACGTCCGTCGCGGCGGAGGCCGTCGGCGACGGCGACGTGGCGGGCGCCGACACGCCCGGCTCGGCCGTCGCCACGGGCTCCGGTCCGCCCGCGCACCCCGCCAGGGTGAGCGCGCACAGGACGATCGTCGAGGTCAGGGTCGTGTTCCGCATGGCGTCCACCCTGGCAGACGCGTCTCGCCGCCCGCGGCGCGCGACCACCCGGTGGCTCCGCTCGCACGCGACGCGGTTCACCCGACCGGCGCGAGCGACGGACGACGACACCGCGAACCCCGGGGGATCCGCGGCGCCGTCCGTGACGCGACGGTCGACGGTCGACGGTCACCCGAAGGTGAAGGAGTACACCGTCACTCCTTCGGGGACGTCGAGCTCGACGGTCCTCTCCGCGACCTCGTCGCCGTCGACGAGCGGGTAGGACCGCGGCGACCCGGCGACGTCGAGCCTGCCGCGGTCCACCACGCTCCCGTCGGCGTCGCGCACGACGAAGCCCACCTCGCCCGTCCCGCCGAGCACGGTCTGCACGACGGCCGCGTGGTAGCGGAGCCGGAGGGTGGCGTCGGCGCCGGCGTTCGCGCCCTGGAAGTCCGTCGTCCACGTCCCGCCGAGCGCGACCGTGTCGGGATCCTGCCCGGTCGGCAGTGCGTAGGTGTGCTCGCCCTGCACGTACTCCCCGGCGACGTTGCTGCGCTTCGAGACGGACAGGAACGTCTCGGGGGTGACGTCCTCCTGCGGAGTCGCGTCGTCGACCTGCGTGCGCGGCGGGAGCACGACGTCGGGGTCGGCGGCGACGAGCAGCTCGCGGATCATCGTCTCCGTCGCCTGGTAGCTCCCCTCGCCCTGCGACACGTGGCGGACCTGCCCGTCGGCGTCGACGAGGTACGCGGCCGGCCAGTACCGGTTCCGGTACGCGGTCCACGTCGCGTAGGCGTTGTCCTGCGCGACGGGGTACTCGATGCCGAAGCGCCGCGCGCCGTCGACGACGTTGCGCGTCTCCTTCTCGAACGCGTACTCGGGCGTGTGCACGCCGATGACCACGAGCCCGGCGGCGCGGTACGCCTCGTCCCACGCGACGACGTGCGGGACGGACCGCTGGCAGTTGATGCAGGAGTACGCCCAGAAGTCGACGAGCACGACCTTGCCGCGCTGGTCGGCCAGGTCGACGGGTGCGCCGTCGGGCGTGTTGAGCCACGTGTCGATGCCGCGGATCGCGGGCGCCGGGCCGCACTCCTCGAGCTCGTCGGCGCCGTCGGTGCACTCGCTCAGGCGCTCGTTCTCCGCGGTGACGAGGCCGCCGAGGTCGAGCTCGCGCTGCACGCGCGGGTCGGCCGCGATCTGCTCCTGCAGGCCGTCGGTGTAGCCCGGCAGCGCCCGCTGGATCGCGTCGGTCAGGTTGAACGACAGCGCGAGGGCGAGCGCGATCATGAGCGCACCGCCGACCGCCCGCACCGCGCGCAGGTGCGACCGGAACGCCTTGACGCGCTCGGACGCGCGACGTCCGGCCAGCGCGACGGCCAGCAGCGGCGCCGCGGCACCGAGCGCGAACGCCACAGTCAGGACGACGGTCCCCGGGCCGACGTTCCCGCTCGCGCCCGCCACCGTGATCGCCGCGAGCACCGGGCCCGCGCACGGCACGTAGACCGCGCCCAGACCCAGGCCGAGCACGAACCCGCCGCGGCCCGACCCCGGCGCGTTGCGCGGGGCCAGCCGCGCGAACGGTCGCTCCAGGACCGCCTCGAGCCGCGGCACGAGCAGCCCGAGGCCGATGACCGCGAGCACGACGATGCCGGTCCAGCGCAGCAGGTCCTGCGGGAGGCCCAGCACCGACAGGACGACGCTGCCGAGCAGCGTGACGAGCGTGAAGCTCGTGACCAGACCGGCGACGACGAGGTAGGGACGGGCGGAGCGGCGGGCGCGCGTCGCGGCCGGGTCGTCACCCGAGGGCGGGTCGTCGAGCGTCGTCGTCGCTGCGGCTCTCCCAGACGCACCGCCCGCCGTCGCGCCCGACGCGGTGTCGCGCAGGAAGTCGGGCACCGGCAGGACGCCGAAGCCGGGCAGGGGCGCGCCGCCCGAGGTGCCCGAGCGGGGCGACGGGGCGTCGGCGGCGAGGCGCGGACGGCTGCCGATGGCCGACGCGGCACGTGGCGTCCCCGACGCGCCCGATGCACCAGTCGCACCCGTCGCACCCGCGACGAGCACGACGGGCAGCACGGGCAGGATGCACGGCGAGATGCCGGTGACGAGGCCGCCGACCAGGCCGATGAGCGCGAGCGTGAGCAGGTCCATGCCCGACGTTCGCCGCCGAGGACCCCCGCGGATGGGTCCGGGACGCGTCGGAAACTCGTCGACATCCGCACCCATCCACCCCGTCGACGGCCCCGAACCACCCTCGACAGGGGAGCCACCGGGCACCGGGCCGCTCCCTCAGGACTCAGGAGGGAACCACCATGAAGACCACCACCCGCACCCGCGTCGCCGCGGTCCTGCTCGCCGGTGTCACCGGGCTCACCCTCACCGCGTGCTCCGCGGGCGACGACACGGCCGGCGCCGACGAGACGGCCGCGATGGAGCAGACGCCCATGGAGGAGTCGACGCCCGAGGACGACGGGATGATGACCGCCGACCCCGCCGCGGACCTCGTCGGCCCGGGCTGTGCCGACTACGCCGCCGCCGTCCCCGACGGCCCGGGCTCGGTCATGGGCATGTCGACCGACCCCGTCGCGGTCGCCGCGTCGAACAACCCGATGCTGAAGACCCTCACCGCCGCCGTCTCCGGTCAGCTGAACCCCGACGTCAACCTGGTCGACACGCTCAACGGCGACGAGTTCACGGTGTTCGCGCCCGTCGACGACGCCTTCGCGAAGATCGACCCCGCGACGATCGAGGGCCTCAAGACCGACACCCCGACGCTCACGTCGATCCTCACGTACCACGTCGTGCCCGGTCAGCTCACGCCCGACCAGGTCGTCGGCACGCAGACCACCGTCCAGGGCGGCACCGTCGAGGTCACCGGCTCGGGCGACGAGCTCATGGTCAACGACGCCAAGGTCGTCTGCGGCGGCGTCCACACCGCCAACGCGACCGTCTACCTCATCGACTCGGTGCTCATGCCGACGATGTGACGACTCGGTCCGGTCCCGTGCGGTGCCGGACCGTCCCGCTCCTCGACGGGGGCACCCGTGCGGTGCCCGGA
This sequence comes from Cellulomonas sp. H30R-01, assembly GCF_010119915.1. Taxonomy (NCBI): domain Bacteria; kingdom Bacillati; phylum Actinomycetota; class Actinomycetes; order Micrococcales; family Cellulomonadaceae; genus Cellulomonas; species Cellulomonas sp. H30R-01. The sequence goes on from NZ_CP048210.1 coordinate 3,476,502, forward strand.
CATGGTGCCCGTCGGGGAGCACGGAGCCCCCTCGCCTCCTGCGGCGAGGGGGCTCTCGTCGTCCCGGGTGCGGCTCGTCGGGACGGCGTCCGCGCGCGACGGGATCGTCAGGGCGACGCCCGCGCGCCGAGGGTCGTCGGGCGTGCGAGCGCGGGCCGCCGGGACGACGGGGGCGCACGCTCGACGGCCGGCCGCGGCGAGGTCGGCGGGCGTGCGGCGGGCGTGCGGCGTGCGGCGTCAGGCCGCGGCGAGGACCACGATCGGGTCGCTCGTCGGCTGCGCGGACCCGCCGGCCGGCTCGACCGTCACGGCGAGCGCGTCCCCGGGCGCGAAGTCGTCGGCGAACTGCCGGACCGTCCCGTCGTCGCTCGTCATGACACCCGCGGAGAGCGGCTGCCCCTCGCGGACGACCCACAGCTGGTAGACGCGGCCGTCCTCGGGGGCGGGCAGGTTCTCCGCCGTGAAGACGGCCCGTGTGTCGGTGAGGATCGCCGTCACGTCGCCGCCGTCGGCCACGTCCTGGTGCACGAGCACCGCGGACGGGTCGGTCAGGAGGTCCGCGACCTGCTGCTGCTCGGCCTGGACCTGGCGCGTGTGGGCGACCTGCTGCACGAGCAGCGCACCCGGGACGGCCGCCCCGATCGCGACCGCGGCGGCGAGCGCGTACCAGCGCGCGGGACCGCGACGCGGGAGGGGCCGCTCGGACACGGTCGGGACGGCGGAGGGCGGGACGTCGGAGGTGGGGACGACCGGGGTCGCGGCGACGGTGGGCGTTGCGACGGCCTCGGGCGCAGCCGCCGACGCTCCGGGGGTGAGGGTCGCGGGCGGCACGTCTCCGGTGGTCCGCGCCGTGCTCCCCGGGGCGTCCTGCGGCGTGGACGCGATCGCCGCGAGCACCGCGGCGCGGGCAGCGGCGGGCGGCTCGGCGTCGACGGCGGCACCCAGTCGTGCGGCGACGGCGCGCAGGTCGGCGAGCTCGCGTGCGGCGTCGGGATCAGCGGCCACGAGGGCCTCCACGGCGCGGCGCTCGTCGTCGTCGACGGCGTCGAGCGCGTACGCGCCGAGCAGGGCGCGGACGTCGTCGTGCTCGCTCACGCGGTCACCCCCAGGCAGTCCTTGAGGCGCAGCAGCCCGTCGCGGATGCGGGACTTCACGGTCGGCAGCGCCGCGTCGAGCTCGGCCGCCACCTCACGGTAGGTCCGGCCGCCGTAGTAGGCGAGGACCACCGCCGTGCGCTGCGTCTCGGTCAGCGAGCCCAGGCAGTCGCGGACGGCGGACTGCTCGAGGCGGTGCTCGACGTCGTCCGCGACCACGTCGAACGGGCGCTCGGTGCTCTCGTCGAGCACCCGCTGGTCGCGGTCGCGCTGCGCCTGCACGGCCCGCACGCGGTCGACGGCCCGGCGGTGCGCGAGCGTCGTGACCCAGGTGCGCACCGACCCGCGCGATGCCTCGTAGCGGGCGGCGGTGCGCCACACCTCGACCCACACCTCCTGCGCGACCTCGGCGGCGTGGTCGGGGTCCCGCAGGACGCCGAGGCACGTGCCGTGCACGGCGCGGGACAGCAGGTCGTAGAGGCTCGCGAAGGCGGCCTGGTCACCGGTCGCCACCGCCGCCATGAGGCCCTGCGCGGAGTCGGCCACCGACTCGCGCGCGGGGTTCGTCACGCCGGTCAGTGTGCCCCACGGCTCGCGTCCGCGACGAACGCGCGCCGCCACCCCGGCGAACGGGGAGGGCGGCGCGGGGGTCGCGCAGACGACCAGGGTGGACATGGGGACGCTCGCAGTCGGCTCGTCGGGACGGGTCGACCGTGGTTCGGAGCCGGCGGGCCGGCGGACGGGTGGCGCTCGTCACGCACCGGTGGTGATCCCCCCCGTCCGCAGACGTGGACGGCGGGACGGCGGAGGACGCGGGACTCAGTCGAGCAGCCCGATCGCGTACCCCACGAAGAACAGACCGATCAGGACGACGAACGCTCCGATCACCCCGTACGCGATCCAGTTGGAGCGCGTCGACCCGGTCCCCGGCTGCCGGTCCGACGCGCCGGACGTGGACGACTCCGCGGGCGGTGTGTCCCCGGGTGCGACGCCGCCACCGGGTTCGAGCCCCGGCGTCTCGTCGGGGTCGGGGTCCGGGTTGCGATACGGGTCGGTCGAGCTCATGCGTCCCCTCTCGTCGTCCTCCCAGCCTGCGGGGCGCACCGCCGACCGGCAACCGGCCGACGTCGGCGTCGCGCGCGCTCGCCCCGGCCGGACCCGCTCGGCGGGGCGTCGCAGGATCAGGCCGGCGGGATGTTCTGGTTGAGCCGGAAGACGTTCTCCGGGTCCCAGGCCGCCTTGACCTGCCGCAGCCGTGCGTAGGTGCCCTCGCCGTACGCCCGCCGGACGCCTGCGGCACCCTCGTCGGCGAGCGCGTTCACGTACACGCCGGTGCTCCACGGCTCGAGCCCCGACGCCAGGCGCCGGCACGACGCGACGACGGCCTCGTCGTCCGCGGGGTCCTCCCAGCGGGCACCCACGTCGTACTCGAACTCCACGTCGCGATGGACGAACGCCGTCGCGTCCGGGTCGACGTCGGCGATCGCGCCGCCGTACGCGACGAGGCTCGCCGCGCCGAGGCGGGCGTCGACGTGCGCCAGGAACGCCTCGAGAGCCGCGTCGGTCAGACCCCGGACGTAGTGGCTCTTCGCGTAGCGCCGGAAGCCGTGCGCGGTCGGGACGTCCGACTGGCTCTGGAGCTCGACGTACGAGCGGGGCTCGACGCGCCGGGCCAGCGGCGTCCCGAGCCGGTCGAGCTCCGCGACGAGCCCTTCGGCCCCCGCGGGGTCCCCCACCCAGGAGAACCCGAGCGTGAGCGCACCGCCCGCGACGAGGTCGGCGTACAGCGTGGCGGGTCGGGGCGCGTCCGCCGCCCGGGCCACCCAGGTCCGCAGCGCGTCGAGCGCGTGCTCGGGGTCGAGGTCCACCTCGGCGACGAGCGCCTGCGTGCCGACGTCGTGCAGCGTGAGGTCGAAGCGCGTGACGACGCCGAAGTTGCCGCCGCCGCCGCGCAGCCCCCAGAACAGGTCGGGACTCTCGTCGGCGGTCGCGTGCACGACGTCCCCCTCCGCCGTGACGACCTCGAACCCGCGCACGTTGTCGCAGGTCAGACCCACCTGCCGCGCGAGCCATCCCACGCCCCCGCCGAGCGCCAGCCCGCCGATGCCGGTGTGCGACACGATCCCCGCGGTCGTTGCGAGCCCGAACGGCTGGGTCGCCGCGTCGAGCGAGCCGAGCAGCGCACCGCCCTGCACCCGGGCGGTCCGGGCGGCGGGGTCGACCGCGACGTCGCGCATCCCGGACAGGTCGATCATGAGCCCGTCGTCGGGCACCGCCCAGCCGGCGGCGCTGTGGCCACCACCGCGGACGCCGAGCGTGAGCCCGTGCTCGCGTGCGACGCGGACGGCGCGCCGGACGTCCTCCACGCCGGCGCACCGCACGACGTAACGCGGTTTGCGGTCGATCGCGCCGTTCCAGACGGCGCGCGCCTCGTCGTACCCCGGGTCACCGGGGACCAGGACCTCACCGTCGAACGCGGGCAGCACGCGAGCCTCGGGCATGGCACGACTCTGTCGACTCCGGCGCGCCCTGCCAAGGGTGCGACCGCCACGGACCGCGCAGCGACCGCCAGGGGTGACCGGTCCCGCGTCAGCGAGGACCGGGAGCCGGCAGCACCGGGGGTGTCCACCGCCCGAAGCGGGCCATCGAGCTCAGCGCCACACGGTCGGGGGTGAGCCGCATCGCCGTGTTGCGCACCGCCACCGCGACGGGGTGGCGCAGCTTCTGCCCGAACCGGCTGATCGTCGTCGCGGCCCGGCCGATCGACTGGCTCCGCGGTCGCCGCTGACGGTCGTACGCCTCGAGCGCGGCGGTGACGTCGGGAGTCGACGCGAGCGACGCCGCCAGGACGACGGCATCCTCGACGGCCTGGGCACCGCCTTGACCGAGGTTCGGGACCATCGCGTGCGCGGCGTCGCCCAGCAGGGCCACCCGGCCGCGGACGTACGTCGGCAGGTCGGGGAGCCGGTAGACGTCGTGCCGCAGCACCGCCGCGGGGTCCGTGGCCGCGAGCACGTCGGCGATGGGGGCGTGCCAGGCGCCGAACCGTGCGCGCACCTCCGCGAGCTCGTCGGGGGCCCGCTCTCCCTCCGGCGCCGACGCGGCGGCGTACCAGTACACGCGTCCGTCGGCCAGGGGGATGCACCCGAACTCCTGCGCGGCACCCCACGTCTGGCTCATCTCGACGTCCGTCCCGACCGGGCCCGTCGTGATCGCGCGCCAGGCGGTGGACCCGTCGTGGACGGGTCCGGGCGCGTCCGGCCACCGCTGCGCGCGCACCCAGCTGCGCAGCCCGTCGGCGCCTACGACGAGGTCCGCACGGAGCGTGTCCTCGTGACCGTCGCGCACGTAGCGCACCGCGACGCCGTCCTCGTCGTCGACGATCGCCGAGGGCGTCGCGCCGGTGACCACCGACTCCTCCGGCAGCGCACCGAGGAGCAGCGCCAGGAGCTGCGGGCGCGGCAGGACGACGGCGCTGACGCCCAGCTCCTCCTCCACCGCCGCGCCGTCGAGCCGGGAGAGCCAGGCGCCGGAGGGCGCGCGCATGCCGCCCCCGAGCTGCGGGCGCGAGCCGTCGCGCACGGCGTCTCCGAGACCGAGCGCGTCGAGGCAGGCGAGCGCGTTGGACATGAGGCTGATCCCGGCGCCGACCTCCTCGAACGCGTGGGCGCGCTCCAGCACGGTCACCGACCAGCCGATCCGCCGCAACGCCACGGCCGCCGCCAGGCCGCCGATGCCTCCGCCGACCACGACCGCACTCCGTGCTTCCCGCATGTCCGTCCCCGCCCTCTTACTACACCTGTAGAATCGAGGCTACTACACATGTAGAAGTGGAGGGAGGGCGGAGATGTCGGGAGACGTCGTGAGTCAGCAACGGCCACCGCGCTTCGCGGTGCTCACGGACGCGGCGATCCAGGTCGTCGCCGACGCCGGGATGCGGGGGCTGACCCACCGCGCGGTCGACGCGCAGGCCGGGGTCCCGACGGGCACCACCTCGGTGCACTTCCGCACCCGTCGGGCCCTCGTCGAGGCGGTCGTCCAACGGCTCGCCGACCTGGACCAGGCCGAGCTCGCGGACCAGGGACTGCGCTTCGTGGGCTCGGGGGACGAGTCAGCCGACCTCACGGGCGCACTGCAGCCCGACCACGTGGACGCGTTCGCCGCCCAGGTCGCCGTCGTCCTCGACGCCTGGCTCAGCACCGGGCGTACCCGCACGCTCGTGCGCTACGCCTGCCTGCTCGAGGCCACGCACCACCCCGAGCTGCGCACGGTCCTCGCCCACGGGGTCGGGTTCCGCGTGCAGGCCCGTGACCTGCTGGCCCGCGCTGGCGTGCCGGACGCGGAGCGACGCGGCGACGCTCTCGTGGCGTTCGTCGACGGGCTCGTCTTCGACCGCCTCATCGGGGCCGGGTCACTCAGCGGCCCGCCGCCGGGAACGCCGGAGAGCGTCGCCGACCTCCGGACCGCCGTCGGGCTTGCCGTGCGCGCGGTCACCGCGGAGCGCGGCGCGTCGTAGAGGGGTGTCGTCGGCCTGCCGCCGAGCGGGCGACGGCTGACGGGCCTGCCGGGCGCCGCGATGCAGCCGCGCCGAGGGCGAGCCGGACAGGTCGACGAGCGGTCAGCTCGCCTCGGAGCGACCCTCGCGCCAGTAACCCATGAACGCGACGGCCTTGCGGTCGACGCCGCACTCGGACACGAGGTGGCGGCGCAGCGTCTTGATGACGGCGGCCTCGCCGGCGAGCCACGCGTAGAGGTGCGCCTCCTCGGCGAGCGGGGCGCCGGTCGACCAGTCGACGGGCACCTCCCACAGGATGCCCTCGTCGACGTCGACGTCCTCGAGGACGACGTCGGGCGCAGGCGCCTGGCCGGGCAGCATGCGGGCGCACGCGGCCTGGACGGCGGGCACGAGCAGCGAGCCGTGCGGCTCGTCGCCGCGGCCGTACCAGCGGACGGTCACACCCGCGGGGGCGACGAGGTCGAGGCGGTCCTCGGGGTGCGGCATCTCGATGATGGCCTCGCCCCGCGCGTCGGCGGGCAGACGCTCGAGGATGCCCGCGATGGCGGGCAGCGCGGTCTCGTCGCCCGCGATGAGCAGGCGGTCCGTGCGGGCCGGGGGCACGAAGTCGACGCCGCCGTGCGGGCCGACCGCGTCGGCGTTGGGGCCGAGGATGACGAGCTCGTCGCCGGGGGCGGCCGTGCCGGCCCAGCGGGACGCCGGTCCGAGGTCGCCGTGCAGCACGACGTCGACGTCGAGCTCGCGGCGGTGCTGGCGGACGGCGCGCGCGGTGTACGTGCGGACGGTGTGGCGGCGCTCGTCGGGCAGCGCGCGCCAGCGGCCGTACCAGTCGGCGCTGCCGTCGAGCGAGAGCAGCTCGTCGTAGCCGGCGTCGTGCAGCGGCAGGAAGAACTTGATGCGCTGGTCGAACCCGTTGTCCGCGAAGCGGTCGAGGTCCTCGCCCGTGAAGGTGAGGCGCAGGACGCTGGGGCACAGGCGCTGCACGTCGGACACCTGCACCGCGAACATGCGGAACGGCAGGGCGTCGGTCGCGGCGGCGGTGGTGTCCGTCGTCGTGGTCGTCGTCACGCCCGCCACCCTACGCGAAGGTGAGGCTTGCCTAAACCCGGGTGTTCGTCACATGGACACTGCAGGTGCGTATCGCCTGTCGGCCGCGCCGGAGGTCAGTGCGTGGCGACGATCTTCTGCACCAGGAGCCGGACGCGCGCGTCTGCTCCCGCAGTGCAGCGTTCGGACGCCGCACAGCCCCGAACGACGTGTGGAGCACGTGGGCGGCGTCTCGCCCTTCGGTCCGCCCGGGCCAGTCGGCCGCGGTCCGACCCGCGACGTTCGCGGCCTCGAGCAGCCGGTGGATGTCCACGGCGTCGGACCCGGCGTACCGGCCGCGGTATGCGTACGCCTTGAGCACGAGGGCTGCGGCGACGTCCGGTAGCAGGAGGGTGGTGTGCAGCTCGGTCCCGTCGGTGAGCACGGCGGTGAGCTCGACGGCCGTCGCCGGCTCGCGGAGCGCGGTGTGCAGGCCGGGGATGGCGTCGACGACGAGCTGGCCGCGCTCCTGGTTCGATTCCATCCGGCCGGTGTACGACGTCGTGAGCACGTCGACCACCAGCTCGCGCCCGTCCGCGTCGACGCGCACGAACCGGTTGCCCTGCATCTGGCCATATCCCACGTCGAGAAGTGCCTGCCGAAGCCGATCGTCTGCGCACACGTCGAACGGCACACCGAGGTCGGCGTCGTCGGTCTCGCGGGCAGGAGCGAGCTCGTCCGCGCCGTGGACGTGGACCAGCAGCGCGACCGCCAGGCCGCCGACGAGCCGGTAGGGGACACCGACCGCGCCGGCGGCGAGCCAACCCGCGTCGGTCGCCTTCGAGGTCGACGCGAGCACGAGCGAGCTCATGCCGCCTGTACCAGCTTCTCGCGCAGCCGGTCCGCCGCGGCGTCGTCGCCGTCCTGGGCCAGCGTCAGCCAGACCCGCCACGGATCAGCCAGGTGCAGTCCTCCACGCAACGTCGCGTCTTGCAGTGCGTACGGGTCGTCCGGCACCGCGATGGTGACGGTGGCGTCGGTCGCCCGTGCGGGTGTGCAGCCGACAGCGGACAGGTCGACGAGCTGGTCGGCCCAGATGGTCGTGCGCGTCGGCCGCGCCCATGGTGCGTAGGAGTCGGCGGCGACCTGCCCGGTGACCGCGTACCGGACACCGGCGTCCTCGAGTGCACCAGCGATCGCCCTCGTCGCCAGGACGGGGGCGTCGAGCGTGAGCCACGTCGCGCTGGTCCGGGGCTGCGGGTACCGGTCACGCAGCCAGCGCGCGAGCTGGTCCGAGTCCCGCACGGCCCAGCCGGCCGGCTCGCGCGCGACGAAGTCGTGCATGTCCCTGAGCGCCTGCGAGACCCGCGGCTGCGTGAGGGACACCTCGCACGCCAGCGCGGCCTGGCTGCGCGGGGTGGGGTCGTGCAGCAGGGAGATCGCGAGTGCGTAGGCGCCCCACGGCGTGCGGCCCGAACGCCGTGGTGCCTCGTCCGCTGCCTCGTGCGCGGTCGGCGCGTCAACGACGTGCGTGCGCCCGCTCGCGTCGATCAGCACACCGGTGACGGGGCCGCCGTCGGGGGCGACGAGCAGCGACACGCCGACCTCGAGCGCGGTGTCGCGAGCCGCGCGCGTCGCGGATGCGGCGATGACGAGCGGTCGAGGTCGCGCCGCAGCGAGCGCGTACCGGTCGACGCTGTACCGGCGCACGCGCGAGGGGTACAGCGCACCGGTCGTGTGCACGTCGTACGGGGTCGCGGGCATGTCCGGGCCGGTCAGCGTGAGCGGTGCGTGCACGCCCAGGGCCGGCGACGGCCGGAAAACGATGCCGTGCGCCTGCGCGAGGGCGACGAACACGTCGCTCATAAGCATTTTCAGCTCCCGACTGACGATGCTTATAGCGTAGCAGCACCCCTCCCGGGTGCGTCACGGCGCGGTCAGGCGCGGCGGCTGCGCCAGAGGAGCCAGACGAAGTACGGCGCGCCGATGAGTGCCGCCACCAGGCCCGCGGGGATCTGCGCGGGGGCGATGACGGTCCGCCCGACGGTGTCCGCCGCGCTGAGCACGACCGCGCCGAGCAGGGCCGCGACGGGGATGACGCGGGCGTGCGACGACCCGACGAGCGCACGGGCGAGGTGCGGCGCGACGAGGCCGATGAACCCGACGACGCCGACGGCCGACACGGCGACGGCCGTGAGCAGCGCGGTGACGACGAGCAGCCCGAGCCGGGTGCGCTCGAGCGGGACGCCGAGCACGCGCGGCACGTCGTCGTCGAGCGCGATGACGTCGAGGTCGCGCCGCCAGCGCACCAGCAGGGGCGTGAGCAGCGCGAGCGCGATCGCGACCGGCCACACCTGCGCGGCCGTCCGGCCGTACGTCGACCCGGACAGGAACGTGAGCGCCATGGTCGTGTTCCACGGGCTCGTGAGCACCACGAGCAGCGTGATGATCGAGGTCGCCGCCGCGGAGACGCCGATGCCGACGAGCACGAGCCGGTCGGAGCTGAGCCCGCGCCGCGAGGACAGCCCGTAGACGAGCGAGAACGTGAGCGCGGCGCCGACGACCGCGCCGACGGACACACCCCACACGGACGTCCCGGGCAGCACGACGGTCGCGAGCACCGCGCCGACACCCGCGCCGCCGGTGATCCCGAGCAGCCCGGGTTCGGCGAGCGGGTTGCGCGCGACGGCCTGCACCGACGTCCCGGCGAGGCCGAGCGCGGCACCGGCGAGCAGCGCGGCGAGGACGCGTGGCACGCGCTGGTCGAGCACGAACGACACCTGCCGCCCGCTGGTCCCGGCGAGCCAGTGCGCGACGTCGCCCGTGAGCAGCAGCCGGTCGCCCAGCAGCAGCCCGGCGACGAGCAGCCCGACGACGAGCACCACGAGCAGCCCGACGACGACGCCGACGCGCGTCCGCGAGGCCGCCCGCGCACCGACCGAGGCCGTGGCCCGCACGGGCCCCGACGCGCGCAGCCGACGCGCGAGCCACACCATGAGCGACGCCCCGAGCAGGGTCGTGACGACGCCCGTCGGGATCATCACGCCCGCCCGCGCGGGCACGAGCGCCCGGATGAGCACGTCGGCGGCCAGCACGACCGCGCACCCGGCGAGAGCCGCGAACGGCAGCAGCAGCCGGTGCCGGAACAGGCCGGGGACACGCGACGCGACGAGCCGCGCGATGACCGGCGCGGACAGGCCGACGAAGCCGACGGGACCGGCGACCGTCACGGCGAGCGCGGCCAGGAGCACCGCGAGCAGGACGGCGACGACGCGCGTCCGGCGGACGTCGAGGCCCAGGACCGACGCGGTGTCGTCGCCCAGCGCGAGGACGTCGAGCCGGCGCGACCACACGACCAGCACGACGATCGCGACGAGCACGACGGGCGCCGCCTGCGCGACCTTCTGCGTGCCGGACTGGACGATCGTGCCCTCGCCCCACGCGAACATGCCCTGCGTCTCCTGCTCGAAGAGCAGCATGAGCAGGTACGTGATCGACGAGAGCGCGAGCATCGTCGCCGAGCCCGCGAGCACCAGGCGCGACGGACCGGCCGCGCCGCCGCGCGCGATCGCGAGCACGAACGCCGCCGCGGCCAGGCCGCCGACGAACGTGAGCGCGCCGCTCAGCGCGAACGGCAGCGAGATCCCGAGGACGGCCGCCAGGACGACCGTGACGTACGCGCCCGCGTTGACCGCGAGCGTGTCGGGCGACGCCAGCGGGTTGCGCGCCACGGACTGCAGCGCACCGCCCGAGACGCCGAGCGCGGCCCCGACGAGCAGGCCGGCGAGCACCCGCGGGGCCCGCGACGCGATCAGGACCGCGAGGGTCTGGTCGTCGCTCGTGCCCCGCAGCAGGTGCCACAGGTCGAGGGCCCCCACGTCGGAGGTGCCCAGCGTGAGGTCGAGCACCGCGAGCGCCGCCACGAGGACGACGGCCACGGTGAACACGCCCACCAGCGGCAGCGCTGCGGTGCGGGGCGGCGCGGCCGGGATGGCCGTCGCGCCGCCCCGGCCCGGGCGCGTGCCCGCCGGTGCGTCGACCTGCTCGTCGAGACCGAGGCTCACTTGGTCAGCGCGTCCACCGTCGCGTCGATCCACGCCTCCCCGGAGGCGGGACCGCCGAACAGCCAGATGCCGTCGGGCAGGCGGTGCACGTCGCCGGCGACGACGAACGGGAGCTGCTGCCAGATCGCGTTGGTGCCGAGGCCCTCGGTGAACGCGTCACCACCCTCGGTGTCGTTGGCGATGTAGAGGAAGTGCACGCCCTCGCCGAGCGCGGTCAGGCCCTCGACGTCCGTGCCGCCGAGGCCGTAGTCGGGGTCGCCCTCGAGCGACCACGCGTTCTCGAGGCCCAGGAGCTTGCCGATGCCGCCGAGGTACGAGCCCTCGGTGTAGGCGCGGATCGACACGGCGCCGTCGGAGAGCCAGCCGTCGGCCATCGCGACCTTCGCGCCGGACAGGCCCGCGTCCTCGAGCTCGGCCTTGGCGTCGGCGACGGCCGCGTCGAACTCCTCGAGGGCCTTCGTCGCCTCGTCCTCGGTGCCCGTGGCCTGGCCGAGGACCTCGATCGTCCGCTCCATGTGGCCGATCGGGTCGGTCGCGTCCGACCCGCGCAGCGCGATGACCGGGACGGTCTTCTCGATCTGCGCGATGACCTCCTCCGGGAGGTCGGTCGTCGTGACGACCAGGTCCGCGTCGAGCGCGGCGATCGCGTCGAGGCTCGGTTCGCCGCGCATGCCCACGTCGGCGACCGACGGGTCGAGCGGCACGACCGTGTCCCACACGTTGTAGCCCGTGACGTCGGCCTGGCCGACGGGCGTGACGCCGAGCGTCAGCAGGTTCTCCGTGAGGCCCCACTCGAGCGAGACGACGTCCGTCGCGGGGGCGTCGAGCGTGACCTCCTCGCCGCGGTCGTCGGTGATGGTGACCGGGCCGCCGGTCGCCTCGGGCGCACCGGACTCCGCCGCGGCGGCGGGCTCCTCGGTGGTGCCGCAGGCGGTCAGCAGGAGGGCGGCGACGGTGCCCGTCACGACGGCGGCGGGCAGGGCGCGCAGGGTTCGCATGGGATTCCTCGGGTGGTGGTGGTGCGCCTCGCGGGGGGCGAGGCGCGGGTGTGTCGGGCGGGTCAGGCAGGCGTGAGGGCGCGGTGCGTGTGCCGGCCGACGGGGCGCGTGCGCACGCGGCCGTGGTCGTCGACGGTCACGTCGATGCGGATGCCGTAGGTCTCGGTGAGCGCGTCGGCGGTGAGCACCTCGTGGGGCAGGCCCGCGCCGACGACCTCGCCGCGGCGCAGCAGCACCACGTGGTCCGCGACGGCGGCTGCCTGGTCGAGGTCGTGCAGGACGACGCCGACGGCCACGCCGTGCTCGTCGGCCAGGTCGCGCACCAGGTCGAGGATCTCGACCTGGTAGCGCAGGTCGAGGTAGGTCGTGGGCTCGTCGAGCAGCAGCACGCGCGTGTCCTGCGCGAGGCAGGTCGCGAGCCAGACGCGCTGCAGCTCGCCGCCGGACAGCTCGTCGACGGGCCGCGCAGCCATGTCGGTGGTGCCCGTGACGTCCATCGCCCACGCGATCGCGCGGGGGCCGTCGGGGTCGTCCTGGCGCCAGCGGCCGCGGTACGGGTGGCGGCCGTAGCCGACGACGTCGCGGACGCAGACGCCCGACGGCGTGGGCCGGGACTGCGACAGCAGCGTGACGCGGCGCGCGAAGTGCTGCGCCGACAGCGCGCGGGCGTCCTCGACGTCCGGCAGCGCGATCGTCCCGGCGTCGGGCCGGTGCAGCCGGGCGAGAGCCCGGAGCAGCGTGGACTTGCCGGAGCCGTTGGGGCCGATCAGCGCGGTGACCTCGCCGGGGAGCAGGCGGAGACCGGCGCGCTCGACGACGACCGTGCCGTGGTAGGCCAGGCGCAGGTCGTGACCGCGCAGCGCGGGGACGCCGGGCGTGGCGGGTGCGTCGTCGGACGGAGGCGTCGTGGGCACACGCACAGGTTAGCCTCAACTAAGTAAGGATTGCCAAACCTCGTCCATCCACCGGGCGACAGCCCGTCCCGTCCGCGTCCCTCGGGGCCGGGCGGTCGTCAGGCGACCGACGTGCCGAACGCCAGCCCCAGCAGGTACGTGACCGCGGCCGCCCCGAACCCGATCGCGAGCTGACGCAGCGCCCGACGCCCCGGCGACGCGCCCGACAGCACCCCGACGGTCGCGCCCGTGCCGAGCAGCGCGAGCCCGACCAGCGCCGCCGCCCACGCGACCGCGACCAGCCCGTCGGCGCCGAACAGGTACGGCAGGACCGGGATCGCCGCACCCGACGCGAAGAAGCAGAAGCTCGCGACCGCCGCGCCCATCGCCGTGCCGATCGTCTCGTGCTCGTCGACCTCGACCACGGCGTCCTCGTCGCCCTCGCCCGCCGCGACCGCGAGCGCGTCGCGCGCCACCGCCGGGAGGCCGGTCACGGCCTCGGTCCGCGAGCCGCCCGGGCCGAACGTCGCGAGGACCTGCGCCGCACGCTCCTGGGCCTCGTCGGCGTCCAGGCCCCGCGCCCGGTAGACGAGCGCGAGCTCGTTCGCGTCCACGTCGAGGTGCGGCAGCGCCTCGGCCGCGTGCCGACCGGGCCGCGACGCCTCCAGGAGCTCGCGCTGCGACCGCACCGACACGTACTCGCCCGCACCCATCGACAGCGCGCCCGCGAGCAGCCCGGCCAGGCCCGTCAGCAGCACCGTGGCCTGCGACGCGCCGCTCGCACCGATGCCGAGCACGAGCGCCAGGTTGCTCACGAGGCCGTCGTTCGCGCCGAACACCGCCGCCCGGAAGGTGCCCGACATGCGGTTGCGACCTCGCGTCGCGAGCCCCCGCACGACCTCCTCGTGGATGCGCTCGTCCGCGGCCATGCGCGGCGTCGCGTCGGCCTCGTCCGCGTACTCCGACCGGGCCTCCGCACGCTGCGCGAGCGCCAGGACGAACACCGACCCGAACCGGCGGGCCAGCCACCCCAGCACGCGCGTCCGGGCGTCGCCCTTGAGCGGCCGGCCCGCGTCGTCGCCCAGGAGGTCCAGCCAGTGCTGCTCGTGGCGGCCTTCCGCGTCCGCGAGCGCGAGCAGGATCGCCTTCTCCTCACCCGTGCGGCGCGCCGCGAGGTCCCGGTAGACCGCCGCCTCGGCCCGCTCGTCGGCGAGATAGCGCCGCCACCTGCGCACCTGGCGCGGCGACGGTCGGTGCGGGGTGGGCGGTGCGACGGGGACCACGGCGACCATGCTCACACGCGTGCGGGTGGAGGGTCGTCCCGAGGGACGAGTTCGAGTTGCCGAATCGCCGGATGTGCACAACCGTGGCGGAGTCCCCCCCATCACTCCCGGACGAGGTCGAGCAGGAGGCCCCGCATGCGCGCCGAGACGTCCGTCGCCCCCGCGCTCTCCGCGGTCGCGCCGGCGCGCCGGTGGGCACGCGAGCGGCTCGTCGAGGCCGGGGTCGAGCCCGCCCGGCTCGAGGTGCTCGTGCTGCTCGTCAGCGAGCTGGTGACGAACGCGGTCGCGCACGCCGACCCGCCCGTCACGCTCCGCGTCGACGTCGACGACGTCCGCACGCGCGTCGAGGTCACCGACGGCGCCCGTGAGGACCCCGTCCTTCGCAACCCGCCGCCCAGCGCCCTCGGCGGTCGCGGCGTGATGTTCGTCGACCGGCTCTCGAGCAGCTGGGGCACGACGCCCGAGGAGGGCGGCGTCGCCGTCAAGGCCGTCTGGTTCGAGCTCCGGCACGACGACGTCCCCGCCGACCTGGCCCGGTTCGCGCCTCAGGCCTGACGCGTCCGCCGTGCGCCTCTGACGCGCTCGCACCGCGCACCCGACGCGCTCGCACCACCGGTCGGACGCGTCGGCACCGCTGACATGACGCGTTCGCACCGCGCACGCGTCCCGCGCAGGCGAGGATGGGCGGCATGCCGGAGACCACCACCGCCCGCGTCGCCGTGTACGTCGACTTCGACAACATCGTCATCTCGCGCTACGACCAGACCTTCCGCCGCGGCGACTGGTACCGCGACAGCGCCCGTGAGCACCGCATGGACGCGCGCGCCGACGACCCCGTCGCCCAGCGGCTCGCGCAGGCGCGCGTCGACGTCGGCGCGATCCTCGACTACGCGTCCTCGTTCGGGTCCGTCGTCGTCAGCCGTGCGTACGCCGACTGGTCCGTGCCCGCCAACGCCGCCTACCAGCGCCAGCTCGTCGACCGCGCCGTCGACCTCACGCAGCTCTTCCCGGTGACCGCCGGGCTCAAGAACGGCGCCGACATCCGGCTCGCGGTGGACGTCGTCGAGGACCTGTTCCGGCTGCCCGACGTCACGCACGTCGTCGTCGTGGCCGGCGACTCCGACTACGTCGCGCTCGCGCAGCGCGCCAAGCGGCTCGGGCGGTACGTCGTCGGGATCGGCGTCGCCGGGGCCACGTCGCGCGCGCTCATGGCGGCGTGCGACGAGTTCGCCGACTACGACGACCTGCTCGAGACGTCGGCGGCCGACGAGCCCGAGGACGACGAGCCGGCGGAGGTCACCGCCGCGGACCGTCCCGCCGCGGCGGCCGGGCGCGGGTCGGGCAGGAAGGCGCGCAACGGGTCCGAGGGCGGCGGTGCACCAGCTGTCGACGACGGCGCCCCCGCCGGGTCGGCCGCGGCGGGTGCGGGGGCTGCGGCGGACGCGCGCGCTGCGGCGGACGGCAGCGCTGTGGCGGACGGCAGCGCTGCGGCGGACGGGACCGACGACGCGGACGCCGAGGCCGCCGACCGCCCGCCCGCTCGCACCGGGAAGGCCGCCCACCGGGCGGCGACCCAGCTGCTCATGCGCGCGATGCGCCTGGTCCGCACCAAGAAGCCCGACGACGAGTGGGTGTCGTTCGGCGAGCTCAAGAACCAGATGACGCGCATGGACCCGGCGTTCAGCGAGCGCTCGCTGGGGTACAGGTCGTTCGGGGACTTCGTCGCGGACCGCCCGAGCATCGTCGAGTCGGGCCGCTCGGCCGACAACCAGCCCCGCGTCCGCCTCCGCCCGGGCTACTGATCCCTGCCATTCGCGGAACCCGTCACTCGCAACCGATACCGTCACCATCCCGGTCGAGGTGGCGGCCGTAGCCCGGTTCGCCGGCGTACACCGGTGCCGCCCCTGCGGCCCGTGCGGCGTCGCAGTTCGCGTACGACGTGGCGGCCGGCGCGGCGGCCGTCCCTGACGACTGACCAGAGCTCGCCGTCGCGTCCGCCTCCTGCTGCACGACGGCGACCTCCCGGGCCGACAGCGACGCCGCCAACGTGTCCAGCTCCAGGGCGCGCGCGTCCAGCTGCTCCTTCTGCAGCGCGAGCGACGTCCGGTCGGCGTCGAGGGCAGCGACGGCCGCCTGTGCGTCCGTCGCTGCGGCCTCCGCGACCTCCAGACGTGCCTGCGCATCGGCGAGAGCGCCCTCCGCGCTCTCGAGCTGGGCAGCCTGACGGTCGACGAGCGCGGAGAGCTCCCGCTCCGACCGCTCCTGGTCCGCGTCCGACGCGGCGCTGATACCGGCGAAGAGCCCCACGACGAACGCTGCGACGACTCCGCCGGCGACAAGGCCCCGGCGTTTCCCGGTGCGCGGTTCGTCGACCCAGAACTCCCAACCGTCGGGGGCCGCCGGCCACGAGGGGTCGGGCTCCCATCCTGGGGGCGGACGCCATGCTCTCGGCGGGATCGGCCACCCGGGCGCAGCACGGAACACCTTCATCTCGGACCCTCCAGCCGCCGACGCCGTCGTCCCCCCGCCTACGAGAGGTGCAGGACGTCCAGGGAGAGATACGCCGTCCTCGGGCGCGACCGGATGCTGGAGCGGCTCCTCGACACCGACACGAACGACGTTCGCGGGACCGCGAAGGCGTTCATGTCGGTATCGACCCCACGTCGGGTCGGGGCGACGGCTGCGTCAGTCGTCCCAGGGCGGGGTCTCGTCGAG
Source organism: Cellulomonas sp. H30R-01 (assembly GCF_010119915.1). Classification (NCBI taxonomy): domain Bacteria; kingdom Bacillati; phylum Actinomycetota; class Actinomycetes; order Micrococcales; family Cellulomonadaceae; genus Cellulomonas; species Cellulomonas sp. H30R-01. The sequence continues at coordinate 3,493,091 of NZ_CP048210.1, forward strand.
CTTGGCGTAGTACTTCGCCAGGTGGCTCTTCACGCGGTCGCGGTCCTTGTCGGGCAGGTCGACGCCGCCGCGTGACCCCTGCATGACCGCGGCGGCGGCGAACACACCGCGCGGCACCGCCCGCAGCCGGCCGTCGACCACGTCGGCGATCAGCAGCTTGTACGCGGTGAAGTTGTCCTTCGCGTCGGCGTCGTACCAGACGTGCGCGTCGCGGTACTTCTCGTTGGGCTCGTCCTGCGCGTCGGCCCACGCGCGCACGCGCTTCTCGGCGGCGGCGCCGTCCCACGCGCGGTCACGGTCGGCGAGCGGGAGGTCCTGGAAGGCGGTCACGGCCATGGTCGGTGCTCCTCTCATCGGTGGTGCGCCTGGCAGACGTGCAGACGTGCAGACGTGCAGACGTGCAGATGGGCAGACGGCCGGGCGCGCAGGACGGCCGTCCGCCGCGGTCAGGCCTTCGACGCGGCGCGCAGCTTCTCGAGCAGCGGGCCGGCGGCCTTCTCGAGGAACTCGGCCTGGTTCTCGTCGCCGACCTGCACGATCGCGACGTCGGTGAACCCGGCCTCCCAGTACGCCCGGACAGACTCGACGAACGCGTCGAGGTCGGGGCCGCACGCGATCTGCTCGGCGACGTCCTCGGGCCGCACGAACTGGCTCGCGGCGTCGAAGGCCTCGGTCGTCGGCAGGTCGGCGTTGACCTTCCACCCGCCGGCGAACCACCGGAACTGCTCGTGCGCGCGCTCGACCGCCCGCTCCTGCGACGGGTCCCAGCTGATCGGCACCTGGCCGATCTTGCGGGACAGCGCCGCACCCGACGGGCGGGCCGCGTCCCAGGAGGCGACGAGGTCACCGTCGGGCTCGACGGCGACGAGGTGGTCGGCGAGCGGCGCGAAGCGCTGCACCGACTGGTCGCCGGACACGGCCACGCCGATCTCGACCGGGCTGTCCGGCGTGTCCCACACGCGTGCGGAGTCGACGCGGAAGTACGCGCCGTCGTACGTCGTGCGCTCGCCCGTGAGGAGCTCGCGGATGATCTCGACGGCCTCCTCGAGCATGTCGTGCCGCTCGCCGACCGCGGGCCAGCGCTCGCCGACGACGTGCTCGTTGAGGTTCTCCCCCGCGCCCAGGTTGAGCGTGAACCGGCCGTCGGACAGCACCCCGAGCGTCGCGGCCTTCTGCGCCACGACGGCCGGGTGGTACCGCAGGATCGGGCACGTCACGTACGTCATGAGCTCGACGCGGCTGGTCGCCTGCGCGACCGCGCCGAGCGTCGACCAGGCGTAGCCGGAGTGGCCCTGCGCGTCGAGCCACGGGAAGTAGTGGTCGCTCGACACCTCGAAGTCGAAGCCGACCTCCTCAGCCGCGGCGGCGTACCGCACGAGCTCCTTGGGGCCGGACTGCTCGGTCATGAGCGTGTAGCCGAATCGCGTCATCTCCCGACCGTCGCACCCGTCCCGGCGACCCGCATCCGGGGGCGCCCTGGTCCGGTGGCGGTCAGCGGGCGTCGGCTCGCTCGCGCTCGTCGGCGTCGTCGTCGGCACCGTCGGCCGGTCGGCCGCGCGTCGACAGCTCCGTCCAGACGGGTCCCGCGACGAACCAGACGACGAGCACGAGCGTCGCGCGCCCGAGCCACCCGAGCAGCACCTCGCGCTGGTCGGGCTCCTGCGCGATGAGGAGGAGCACCCCGAGGACGACCGCGGCCACCGCCCAGGCGACGACCACGCGGCCCCACGTGCGCCACTCGTGCGCGCGTGCCGGCGCCCCTGTCTTCGGCACGCGAGGGGGCCGCGGCCCGCCCGCGAAGCGCCACGCGACCCACGCGTCGACCTTGTGGATCGTGTACTTCCCGAACCCCGCCGTGAACCCCAGGTACAGCGCGGCCAGGCCGTGGGTCCACGTCGGCTCGCTGCCGCGCAGCAGGTCCCCGACGGTCGCGACGAGCAGCACGACCTCGAGCACCGGCTCGCACAGCAGCAGGACGGTCGACGTCCGCCGCCACCGCAACCCGTAGCGCGCCACCACAGCGGCGACGAGGAACACCCAGAACGCCACCTCGCACGCCACGACCAGCGCAGCGACGGGGTTCTCACGGATCAGCTCCACCAGCTCGGTCATGCCGTCACCCTCGCGGCGCCGACCTGTCCGCCGCGTCGGGCGGAGTGCCCATCCCGTGCGACGGCGTACATCCTTCGGACGACGGCTGCCGTCGGCCGCTGTGCTGGGATGGGCGGGTGACGGGGGCGACGGGCGAGGTGCGGGACGTCGCGGGCCGGGCGGCACCTGACGGCCCGGGCGACGAGCCGCGCGACGCCCGGGCGACGCGACCTGCCGAGCCCGTCGGCGGCACGGCCGCCCGACCGCCGGCGTCGACCCTCCCGGCGGACGCGGGCCGCACGGGCTGGTGGGACCGCGGCGCGCGGCTCCTGCGGCTCGCACGGGAGCGCGGCTGGTGGGACGACCGGACCGCCGCCGTGGGGACGCTGCTGTTCGGGCTCGTGCTCCTCGGGCTCGGCGTCGCGAGCTCGGCGGCGCCGTGGGTCCCCGACGTCGTCGCCGACCGGGTCGGCCTGTGGCACGTCGCGCTGCTCGTCGTCGCGTCGACCGCGCTCGTCGTCAAGCGTCGGCACCCGGTGGCGGTGCTCCTGGTCACCGCGGCGTGCGCGCTGCTCGACGCCCTGCTCGGCGGCAGCGTCGCGACGCTCGTCGCGCTGTTCGACGCGCTCTACACCGCCGCGCTCCTGACCCGCGAGACCGTGCGCCGGCGGATCGTGGTGGCCGTCGTCGTCCTCGTCGTCCTGTCGCCGGTCGTCACGCTCGCGCTGGGTGCACCGGGCCGTGAGGCCGTCCTGATGCTCCTGCAGTCCGTCGCGATCTTCGGGACACCGCTGTGGTGGGCGCACGACGTGCGGCGCCGCGACGAGCTGGCCGCGCTGGAGTCGGACCGTGCCGCGGCGGAGGGCCGCCGCGCGGAGGCGGAGCGGCAGCGCGCCGACGCGGAGCGGGCCGCCGCGGTGCTCGCCCGAGCGCACGCCGACGACCTCGCGCGCATCGCCGACCTCGACCGCGAGTCCGCCGTCCGCGAGGAGCGGGCCCGCACGGCGCGCGACCTGCACGACGTCGTCGCGGGGCACGTGTCGGCCGTCGCGATCCGCGCCGAGGCCGCGCTCGCCGGGCCGCCGGACCTCGACGCGGACCGGGACGCGCTCCGGGCGGTCCGCGCCGGGACGCTCGACGCGCTCGCCGAGCTGCGCGCGATGATCGTCGTCCTGCGCGGCCGCCCTGACGCGGTGACCGCCCCCGCGGGGCTCGACCGCCTCGACGACGTGCTGCGCACGGTCCGGGCCGCCGGGCAGCACGTCGTCGTGGTCGGCTCCGTGCCCGACGGGCTCGCCGCGGCGACCGACCACGCCGCGTTCCGCATCGTCCAGGAGGCCCTCACGAACGCCGCCAAGCACGCACCGCACGCGACGACGCACCTCGTGCTCGACGCCGGGGCCGACGCGCTCGACGTCACCGTCACCAACGCGACCGACGGCTCGTCCGTCGCGCCGCCGCTGCACGGCGGGACCGGGCTGCTCACCATGCGCGAGCGTGCCGAGGCGCTCGGCGGGACGCTCGACGCGGGCGCGCGCGACGGCACGTGGACCGTGCGCGCGCACCTGCCGGCGGTGGTCGGATGAGTGCCGCCGGAGGGTCGTCGCCGGGACACGCACCGGGCGCCGAGCCCGCGACGCACCGGTCCTCCGACTCCGCGCCGACGACGACGGACCCGTCGTCCCACACCCGACCGGCGGCGGGCGGCCGACCGTCCGACCTCGCCCCCGCGGACGGCCGCGCACCCACCGTGCTGCTCGCCGACGACCACGCCGCGATCCGCGCGGGCCTTCGGCTGCTGCTCGAGCACGGCGGGATCACGGTCGTCGGGGAGGCCGCCGACGGTGCCGCCGCGATCGCGAACGCCCGCGCGCTGCGTCCCGACGTCGTGCTCATGGACGTCCGCATGCCCGGCGTCGACGGCATCGAGGCGACCCGCGTCATCACGCGCGACGGGCTCGCCGACGTGCTCGCGCTCACGACGTTCGACCTCGACGAGTACGTCCTCGGCATGCTCCGCGCCGGTGCCGTCGGGTTCCTGCTGAAGACGACCGGAGCCGCGGCGCTCGTCGACGCCGTGCACCGCGTCGCCGCGGGTGACGGGGTGCTCGCGCCGGAGGTGACGCGCCGGCTGCTCGCCGACCTCGTCGCCGCCGCACCGTCCCCCGAGCCCGACGTCCCGCCCGGCCCGGTGCGGGCCGAGGCGGTCGCATCGCTCACGGCCCGCGAGCGCGACGTGCTCGCGTGCCTCGGCGCGGGCATGTCCAACGCGGACGTCGCCGCCGCGCTCGTCATCACCGAGTCGACCGCGAAGACGCACGTCAGCCGGGTGCTCGCGAAGCTCGGCTGCGCGTCGCGCGTGCAGGCGGCGATCGTCGCCGTCGAGGCGGGTGTCGTCCGGGACTAGTGGCGCGCGCGTCGCGTCCTGCGGCCGCGGCGGTTGCCCCGGGGAACATGACGGCTAGCCTGTCGACAGGGAGCAGGGCAGACGCCGCCGGGGCGTCGCGCGCCTTGCCGTCACCGCCGGGGGTGGGCCGATGAGACGGCGCAGCGGCACGGACGAGGCGATGCTGCCGGCACCCGCCCCGCAGGCCCGCGCACGCGAGGAGTCGGCTCGTCTCGTCGGCCCGGTGCACGGCCCTGCCGCCGTGTCGGCGATGGGCCGGCTCGCGGGCAACCGCGCGGTGAGCCGGCTGCTCGCCGGTGCGGAGCCGGTCGTGCAGCGCAAGCTCGGGTTCGAGTTCCAGAGCGTGAGGAACACGTTCGTCCCGGGCGGCGACATCCCCGCCGTGGCGGAGAAGGAGCGCGTCTACGAGGGCTCCGAGGGACTCTTCCGCGTCGAGGGCGACAACGCGACGGCCACGCAGGCCGATCTCGAGTTCGTCACGAGGGCGACCGACGACATCCCCGAGGCACTGGCCGCCGTGCACGGCGCGAGCCTGGTCGCCCGGGACCTGGGCGAGCACGGTGACCGGGTGGCGCGCGCTGGCGCCGGCCCGTACGCCGGCAGGTGGCTCCGTGACGCCCGCCTCCGCGTGCCCGATCCTCAGTTCACGGCGACGCCGCAAGCCACGATCGGCGTGCCGCTCGACAAGATCGCGACCCTGCTGGGCCACGCGATGGACGTGCCCGTCGCGAAGAACGAGTCGTTCATGACCGGGGAGATCCGGAAGATCCGTGCGGAGGAGGGAGCGAAGGTCCGCGAGCGCACCTCGGCGTGGTCCGGGCAGCAGCAGCTCTCCGGTGCGGTCAGCGGGCTGCTGAGCATGGTCGCGTACTACCTGGAGGCGGGCAGCCGCGGACCGGAGAAGGTGGCGAAGCCGACCGAGACGTCGGTCCTGCTGGACGGGCAGTGGTGGGACCTGGGGACGACCGACGGGCCCAAGGCGTCGTTCGGGCTGATGGCTCGCACGAGCTTCCGGGCAGCCTTCCTGAGCCTGTCGGAGCCCGACCAGGCGACCTTCCGCGCGCTCATGACACCGGCCGCCGGGGCCACGGCGGTGGGCATCGAACCGGTCCTCGGCTCCCGGCTGACCATGTCCTCACGTTTCCCCGTGTCGCCGTACCTCGCGGACCCGGACGTCGTCGGGCAGGACGCGGACCTCCGCGACATGTTCCAGATCCGGAAGGCGCAGGGCCACGCGGGGCAGGTCGTCCACGTCGTCACCGCGGGCCCGACCGTGCAGCAGTGGCTCGCCAGCATCTGCGGGGACGTCCCGGGCTACGGCAGGGCCGGACGCGACCTGATGTCCCCGCCCATCGGGTGGGGGAAGCGTGACCCGGCCCTCGAGCAGAAGGACCCCTTCCCCGGGGAGAAGGAGATCCGGGACCGACGCCTGTACGGCATGGGCGCCTACCCGATGGACACCCGGGCCGGCGCGGACGAGGCCGCCGAGAAGCTGTTCATCGTGGAGATCCGCGCGCTGTCGGACTCCCTCCAGCACGTCGACCTGCCCGCGAACCCGCCCGCGGGCCGGTGGGTGCAGACGGCCGGCGCCGTCCTGTCGCACCACTTCGCCGGTCTGCTCACCGCGGAGTCAGCGGCGCTGTGGGACACGATCAGGACGGCCGGCGCCGCCGAGGGAGTCGGCGCGCTCCGGCTCGCGATGCCGGCGCTCGTCGCGTACCTCAGCGGCCAGAAGGCCACCGTCACCAGCTAGGGCGCGGCTGCTGCGGACCAGCGTGACGCGGCGACGCCGCCACGACCGCGACCAGCGCGGGCGACGGCCGGGTCGTGCGTCGTGCGACGGCCGGGTCGTGCGTCGCGCCTCACGCGTCCGCCCAGGCCTCCCGGGCCGTGCGGACGGTGCTGCCCGTGCGCGCCGACTCCTCGATCGCGAGGCCGAGCAGGTGGTCCTGGCAGCCGTCGGCGAGCGGGTACGGCGGCGGGCCGTCGCCGCGCACCCACGCCCCCGTGCCGGCCATGAGGGTCGCGACGGCGATGTCGTCGTCGGCCAGCCGGGCGCCGTCGAACGGGTTCCGGTAGAGCGCGCGCCCGTCGAGGCTCACGTGCTCGAGGTCGAACCCGTCGAGGTCCTGCTCGACGCCCGACATGCGGCGGACCAGGGACGACGTCACGACGGTCCGCTCGTCGACCCAGCGCGTGAGCGTGTCGCCGACGAGCTCGCCGTGCGAGCCGCGCACCACGATCCGGTTGGTGCGCAGCGGGTTGTGCCACTGGTTCTCGGTGAAGTCGTACAGCGCGCTGCGCCCGCCGCCGAAGTCGAGCGTCGCGAGGATCGACCAGCGCTCGCGCGGCTCGGTCTCGCCGGTCCAGCCGTCGCGGCTCCTCGGGTCGAGCAGCGGCGCGGTCGTCGAGACGGCGTGCACGTCGACCTCGCCGCGGCCGGCCCCGAGCAGCCGCCGGACCAGCCCGACCGCGTGGTACAGGTGCGTCGACGAGATCTGCACGCTCGTCGGCGTCCCGAGCAGCCCCTCGTCCACCAGCGCGATCCGTGCCTGGTGCTGGGGCATCGACGGGCTGTGCTCGGCGACCTGGACCAGCCCGGACGCGCCCACGTCGGCCCACAGCGCACGCAGGCCGTCGGCGTCGGGCGCAGGCGGCGTCTCGGCGAGCACAGGCACGCCCAGACTGACGAGCTCACGCGTCGCCTCGGGTGTGACGGGCCACGGCACGGAGACGACGACGAAGTCGGGCCGGTCGGCCACGAGCTCGGGGATCGTGCGGACCGTCGGCACCTGCCACGCCCGCTCGACCTCGGCACCGCGCTCGGCGGTCCGCGTGACGACCCCGACGCACCGGAACCTGTCCGGCATGAGCCGCGCCGCGCGGAGGAAGAACTCCGCGCGCCAGCCGCTGCCGACGACCCCGAACGTGACCGGTCCACCGTTGCCCATGCGCCCGCCTCTCCGTCGACCCGGACCGCCCGAGGCTAACCCGGCCCACGCCCCCACCGCCTCGCCGGCCCGCGCCACCCGCCCTCGACGCGCGACCCGGGTCTGGGTACCGCGCCTGCGCGATCAGCGGTACCCAGACCCGGGTCGACCTCGGATGCGGTCGACCGGCGCGGTCAGCGTGATGCGCCGCGCGTGTCGGACGTCAGGCGCGGGCGGCGCGGAACGTGTCGACCAGCGGCACCGTCGGGCGGCCGACGAGCGTGCGCAGGTCGGCGGTCGCGTCGGCCAGGTCGCCGCGCGCGATGCCCTCGTCCATCGTCAGCAGGAAACCGATCGTCCCCGCGTCGAGCCCGGCGCCCTCGAGGATCGCCCGGTGCTCCTCGGGCGACACGGCACGGTGCTCGACGGGCCGGCCGAGCGCCTCGGCGGCGGCCGCGGCGAGCTCGTCGTGCGTCCACGCGACGTCACCGCTGAGCTCGTACACGCGCCCGTCGTGCCCGTCGGTCGACAGGACCACGGCGGCGGCCTCCGCGTAGTCGTCGCGCGGCGCGGAGGCGACCCGTCCGCTCGCGGTGCTCGACACGACGACGCCCGTCGCGGCCGCCTGCTCCAGCACGGGCAGGTAGTTCTCGGAGTACCAGTTGTTGCGCAGGACCGTCCACGTGAGTCCGGACGTGCGCAGCACCTCCTCGGTCGCACGGTGCTCGACGGCCAGCGGCAGCGGCGTCGTGTCGGCGTGCGGGGCGCTCGTGTAGACGACGCGGCCCACGCCGGCCGCGGCGGCGGCCTCGATGGCGCGCGTGTGCTGCGGGACGCGCTGACCGACCTCGCTGCCCGACACGAGCAGCACGACGTCGGCGCCCTCGAACGCGGCGGTCAGCGTGGCGGGGTCGTCGAAGTCGGCGACGGTCGTGCGGACGCCGCGCGCGGCGAGGTCGGCGAGCCGGTCGACGGAACGGCCGGTCGCGACCACGTCCTGCGCGGGCACGCCGCGGTCGAGCAGGTGCTCGACGACGAGGCGGCCGAGGTGGCCGGTGGCTCCGGTGACGACGATCGACATGGTGGTCCTCTCGGTGGCCCGACGGCGCGGGCGGCGGGTGTGTCCTCGTGGTCAACCGGGACCTGTCGACACACCTTCCCGTCAGGAGGTACCCACTTCGACGTAAGGTACAGACGTGACGGTAAGCAACGAGGTCAGCGTGATGGACCGCCTCCTGACGGACGGGGTCCTGGCCTCGGCGTGCCCCAGCAGGGTCCTGCTCGACCACGTGACGAGCAAGTGGGGCGTCCTGCTGCTGGTCGCGCTGTCGGAGCGGTCGATGCGGTGGGGCGAGCTGCGTCGGGTCGTCGAGGGGATCAGCGAGAAGATGCTCGCCCAGACGCTGCGGACCCTCGAGGCCGACGGGCTCGTGCACCGCGAGGTCACGGGCACCGTCCCGCCGCGCGTCGACTACTCCCTCACCCCGCTCGGCGACGAGCTCGTCGCGCGCCTGCTGCCGCTCATGGCGTGGGTCGCCGACCACGCCGACGCGATCGTCGGGGATGCCGCGACGCGCTGACGCCCTCGCTGCACGACCGCCCCGCACGACGGCCCCGCACGACCGCCCGACGGCTGCGCAGCGAGCCCGCGCCGCACGACCCGCGTCGTCACGTCACCGGCGCGGTGGGTGCGGCGCTCCCGGTCGAGGTGCGAAGGTTCCGTCCACAGCAACGCCGCTGTCGTCGAAAGGGCCCCGCACCATGTCCGTCTCCGCCGTCAACGTCCCGGTCGCGCTCGTGCGGTTCGCGATCGCCACGCTGGCGCTCGTCGGGACCCACGAGATCTGGCTCGACGGCGACCTCGACGGGCTCGTCTACTTCACCAACCAGTCGGGCCTGATGCTCGCGGTCGTGATGGTCTGGGCGGGTCTCGCGTCGCTGCTCGGTCGCCCGCAGCCGCCCGCGTGGCTCAAGGGCGGCGTCACGCTGTTCCTCGCGATCACGGGCCTGATCTCGTACTTCGTGCTGGCACCGGAGGCCGCCGACGCCCCGGCGGTCGCGTTCGGGCTGACGTCGGGCACCATCGAGCACGAGATCACGCCGATCGCGGCGTTCCTCGACTTCGTGCTGCTCGACGCGCACCGCCGGCTGCGGCTCCGGCACGCCGCGTACTGGCTCGGCTGGTTGCTCGCGTACTGCGCGTTCGCGACGGTCCGCGGGCTGGTCTGGGACCTCGGCTACCCGTACGGCTTCATCGACCTCGACGAGCTCGGCTGGGGCGGGCTCGCGCTCAACGTCGCGATCTACGGCGTGGGGTTCTCCGTGCTCGGTCTCGCGCTGGTCGGGATCGACCGCGTGCTGCCGCCGCGCGCGCTCCTGGGCCGGCCGGCCCCCGACCGGCCCCGCGCCACGTCCGACGCCGCCGACGCGCCGGTCCACGCCTGACGGGACGACGCGCCGCCCGCCCGGCATCCCGGGCAGGCGGCGACGAGCGTGGACGGGCCTCGACGGGCGTCGGACGAGGGACGCGTCAGGCCTCCGCCCCCGCACCCGACCCGGAGATGTTGACGAGCCATGTCGTGCCGAACCTGTCGACGACCATGCCGAAGGCGTCGCCCCACGGTGCGACGGTGAGCGGCTCGAGGACGGTCCCGCCGTCGGCGAGCGCGTCGTACCAGCCGCGCAGCTTCGCGTCGTCGTCGCCGCTCAGCGACACGGAGATCGTGGAGCCCGACGCGAGGTCCATGCGGGGCGGCACGTCGGCGGCCATGAGCGTGAGGTCGGGCGTCGTGAGCTGGCTGTGCATGACGAGGTCCGCCTCGGCCGGGTCCTGCGCAGCACCGAGGTCGGCGAACGTGCTGACGTTGAGCTCGCCCCCGAAGACGGACTGGTAGAACTCCATCACCTCGCGGGTACCCGTGCGGAAGTTGAGGTACGGGTTCAGGATCACGGCCATGGGGGCCTCCTCGTCGATCCGGTGCGGACGCGCCCATCGTGGACCCGACCACCGACACGTCGGTAGGCCCGGCGAGCGACGTCGCGGTGAACGGCGGACCTGCGGTTCCGTCGAGTGGTTGTGAAGCGGGTCACACAGCCCACGCACAGGTTCGCGCCCGTGGTTGGATGCCGCGTCGCCAGTCCGGGCCCCTGCCCCTGGCTCCCGTCTGCCCCCCGGAATCGAGTACCCGTGTCCCCCACCCGGCGCGTCGCGACGTCCGTCGCCGCCCCCGCCCTCCTGCTCCTCGCGCTGTCCGGCTGCGCGCTCCTCGGCCCCGAGGACGCACCGCGCGAGTCCCCCGGCGGCCAGATCACCGAGTCGGCCGACGCCGACGTGTTCTCCGTGCAGGTCGGCGACTGCATCAACGCGAGCGCGATGGAGGACGACACCGAGATGGAGTCGCTCCCGGTGGTCCCCTGCGCCGACCCGCACGACGGCGAGATCATCGCCCAGACCGAGCTGCCCGAGGGCGACTTCCCCGGCGACGACGCGCTCGTGGCGCAGGGCGAGGAGTTCTGCGCCGCCGAGTTCGAGACGTTCGTCGGCATCCCCTACGACGACTCGGCGCTGTACGTCTGGCCGCTGACGCCGTCGCAGGGCGGCTGGGAGACGGTCGACGACCGCGTCATCCAGTGCGTCCTCGACACGGACGGCGAGCTCGTCACCGGCACCCTCAAGGGCGCCGCGCGCTGATCGCCCGACGCCGCGCGGGTCCCACCGCCCGCGCGGCGTCGCCGCTCCGCGCGTAGCGTCGGACGCTCCCGGGGAGCCGGACGCCCCGGAGGGGAGCGTCATGACGAACCGCCTGACCGCCAGCACGAGCCCGTACCTGAGGCAGCACGCGGACAACCCCGTCGACTGGTGGGAGTGGGGCGACGACGCCTTCGCGGAGGCCCGTCGTCGCGACGTCCCGCTGCTCGTGTCCGTCGGGTACGCCGCGTGCCACTGGTGCCACGTGATGGCGCACGAGTCCTTCGAGGACGACGCGACCGCCGCGTTCATGAACGCGCACTTCGTCAACGTGAAGGTGGACCGCGAGGAGCGGCCCGACGTCGACGCGGTCTACATGGCCGCGACGCAGGCGCTCACCGGTCAGGGCGGCTGGCCGATGACGGTGTTCACGACGCCCGAGGGCACCCCGTTCTTCTGCGGCACGTACTTCCCGCCGCGGCCCGTGCACGGCGTCCCGTCGTTCCCCGAGGTGCTCGCCGGGATCGCGGCCGCCTGGCAGACGCGTCGCGACGAGGTCGACGCGACCGCCACGACGATCCGCGACGCGTTCGCCGCCCCCCGGTCGGGCCCGGCACCCGACGCGACGGCTCCGCACGTGAACGGCGACCCGCGGGCGACCGTCGACCACGGCGCGCCACTCGTCGCCGCCCCCGCGACGGTTGTCGACGACGCGCTCCTCGACCGGGCGCTCGGCCGCCTCCTCGTGTCCCAGGACCGCGTGCACGGCGGGTTCGGCGGCGCGCCCAAGTTCCCGCCCTCGACGGTCCTCGAGTGGCTGCTGCGCCGGCACGCGCGCACCGGCGACGCCCGCACGCTGGAGGTGGCGGAGCACACGCTCGAGGCGATGGCCCGCGGCGGGATCCACGACCAGCTCGGCGGCGGGTTCGCGCGGTACGCGGTCGACGCCACGTGGACGGTCCCGCACTTCGAGAAGATGCTCTACGACAACGCGCTGCTGCTGCGCGTCTACGCGCACTGGTGGCGCAGCACGGGCTCACCGCTCGCGCACCGCGTCGTCACCGGGACGGCGGACTGGCTGCTCCGCGACCTGCGGACCGCCGAGGGCGGCTTCGCGTCGTCGCTCGACGCCGACACCGAGGGCACCGAGGGCGCCACGTACGTGTGGACGCCCGCCGAGCTGCGCGCGGTGCTCGGCGACGACGACGCCGCGTGGGCGGCCGCGCTCCTGGACGTCACGGACGCCGGCACGTTCGAGCACGGCACGTCCGTCCCGACGCTGCGCACGGACCCCGACGACGAGGACCGCGCCGCCTCGGTCCGCGCCCGCCTGCTCGCGCACCGGGCGACCCGCGCGCAGCCCGGCCGTGACGACAAGGTCGTGTCCGCCTGGAACGGTCTGGCGGTCGCCGCGCTCGCCGAGGCGGGCGCGCTCCTCGACCGTCCCGACTGGGTCGACGCCGCGGTCGCCGCCGCGACGCTGCTCGTCGACCGGCACGTCCGCCCCGACCGCAGCGCGTCCGACGCGACGACGTCCGGGAGCGTGCCGACCGACCACGAGCCGGCGGACGTCCCCCTCCGGCTGGTCCGCGCCTCGCGGGACGGCATCGCCGGTGCGGCGGCGGGCGTGCTCGAGGACTACGCGGACGTCGCCGAGGGCCTGCTCGCGCTCGCGGCGGTCACGGGCGACGGGCGCTGGGTGCGGCACGCGGGCGGCCTGCTCCGTACGGTGCTCGACCGCTTCCCCGACGGGGACGGCGGCTTCTACGACACCGCGGACGACGAGACCGACCCGGTGCTGGCCCGCCTGCGCCGCCCGCACGACCCGGCGGACGGCCCCACGCCGTCGGGCCAGGCGGCCGCCGCGGGGGCGCTGCTCACGTATGCGGCGCTCACGGGGTCGACGCGCCACCGGGAGGCCGCGGAGCGCGCACTCGCCGAGCCGCTGCGCATCGCCGTCCAGCACCCGCGGGCGGCGGGGTGGGCGCTCGCGGTCGCGGAGGCGCTGCTCGACGGCCCGCGCGAGGTCGCGGTCGTCGGCCGGGCCGACGACGACGGGACACGCGCGCTGCACCGCGTCGCGCTGCGCTCCCCGGCACCGGGTCTGGTCGTCGCGGTCGGGCCACCCGCCGCGCCGCCCGACGCACGGCCGGCCGACGGCGGCACGAGCGCCCCCGCGGGTGCCGGTGCGCCGGACCTGGACCTCGTCGTCCCGCTGCTGCGCGACCGCCCGCTCGTCGACGGCCGCCCCGCCGCGTACGTCTGCCGCGGCTTCGTCTGCGACCGGCCGACGACCTCACCCGAGGACCTGGCCGCCGTGCTCGGCACGCGCTGACCCGTGCAGGTGACGACCGGCGCGGCACGTCCGCGCGGCGGACCCGAGCCACGACGACGCCGTGGGTGAAGGGTTTCGGACGGTCGCCCTCAGCGGACGTCCAGGAAAGTCGCGTACCGTGCCGGGGTCCGCCGCCTGACCCCGGGCGGGACCCGAAACGACGGAGGACCCTCGTGCGTCGCACGACCACCGCTCGCGCCGTCGTCGCCACGGCGACCGCGCTCGTCCTGTCCCTCTCGCTGGCCGCGTGCAGCGGCGACGGCGGTTCCGACGACTCGCCGTCGGCCGACGCGTCGGCGTCCGCGAACGCCGCGGTCGCCGCCGACAAGGCCGCGCTCGCCAAGGTGAAGATCGAGGGCGAGGCGGGCAAGGAGCCGACCGTGACGCTCCCGAGCACGCCGTTCAACGTGACGACGTTCGTCGCGCACCTCGTCGAGGACGGCGACGGCGACGAGCTGACGGACGGGCAGATCATGTCCATCCAGATGCTCATGCTCAACGGCACGGACGGCTCGACGATGGGCTCGACGTACGACACGGACACCCCGCAGCGCATCAAGGTCGGCCAGACCAGCATCGCGGAGCTCGACACCGAGCTGGAGGGCGCGCACGTCGGCGCCCGCGTGCTCGTCGCGCTGTCGTCGGGCGAGAACAACACGCAGGTGTACGCGATGGAGGTCGTCGACGCGGTCGACGGTGCCGACCCCGCGAGCCTGCCGACGCGTGCCGAGGGTGCGGCCGTCGCACCGGCCGCCGGCCTGCCGGCCGTGACGCTGGGCGAGGACGGCGCACCGTCGATCGCCCCCGTCGCCGGCGCGGCCCCGACGACCCTCGTCACGCAGCCGCTCATCACGGGCACGGGCAAGGTCGTCGAGGAGGGCGACTTCGTCACCGTCAAGTACACGGGCTGGCTGTGGGACGGCACGCAGTTCGACTCGGCGTGGGAGAAGGGCGAGCCCTTCGAGTTCCAGGCCGGCGCCGGCGCGGTCATCCAGGGCTGGGACACGGGCGTGCAGGGGCAGCCGGTCGGCAGCCAGGTCCTGCTCGTCGTCCCGCCGGACCAGGGCTACGGCGCCCAGGAGCAGGGCTCGATCCCGGCGAACTCGACGCTCGTCTTCGTGGTCGACATCCTCGACGCGCGCTGACGCACGCCGGACCCGACGGCCCGGGACGCCCCTCCTCGCGAGGGTGCGTCCCGGGCCGTCGCCGTCCCCGCCAGGCCTGCGCCGGAGCCGCGTCCGCACGGGGCACGCGGCCGTCGCGGGCACCAGGGCCTCTCGTCCTGCCGCGCCCGCGCCGGTCTGGCTAGTGTGGTCGCACGTGCCCCCGGGGAACCGCCGGGAGGCGGCCGGGAGACGACGATGGACCAGGCAACGACGCCGAGGATCCGCACGGTGGCCCTGCTGGGCGCCGCCGGCGCGGGCAAGACGACGCTCGTCGAGGAGCTCCTCCACCAGGCCGGGGTGCTGACCCGGCCCGGGCGCGTGGAGGACGGCTCGACGGTGAGCGACCACGAGCCCGAGGAGGTCGCCCGCGGCATCTCCCTGGGGCTGGGCGTGGCGCCGTTCCGATGGCGCGCCCCCGACGGCGACTACGACGTGACGCTGCTCGACACCCCCGGGTCGCCGGACTTCGTGGGCGCGTGCGACGCCGCGGTGTCGGCCGCGGACCTCGCGCTCGTCGTGGTCAGCGCGGTCGACGGCGTGCAGGCGGGCACCCACGCGGCGTGGCGCACGGCGTCGGACGCGGGCCTCCCCGTGATCGTCGTCGTGACGAAGGAGGACAAGGCGCGCGCGGACTTCCGGCACGTCGTCGCCGACCTGCGCGCGGCGTTCGGTGACGGGTTCGTGCCGCTCGAGCTGCCGCTGGGCGAGGAGTCCGCGTTCACGGGCGTCGCCGACGTGCTCACCGAGGAGGGCCTCGCGTACGACGCCGACGGCCACCACCACAGCGAGCCGCTGCCGGCCGACGTCGTGGACGAGGAGCACCGCCTGCACGACGAGGTGACGGAGGAGATCGTCGCGCACGACGACGAGCAGCTGGAGCGCTACCTGTCGGGCGACGTACCGAGCGCCGCCGAGCTGGAGCGGACGCTCGCGCACGAGGTCAGGGACCGGGAGGCATTCCCGGTCCTCGTCGTCTCGGGGGTCACCGGGGTCGGCGTGGACCGGCTCGCGGACCTGCTGTGCGAGCTCGCTCCGTCCCCCGCGGACCGCACGTCGCGCGTGCTCGCGGGCGACACGGTCGTCGAGGTCGCGGCCGACCCCGACGGCCCCCTGCTGGTGCACGCCTTCCGCACGCTCGCCGACCCGTTCGTCGGGCAGGTGACGCTGCTGCGCGTGCTGTCCGGGACGCTGCGCCCCGGCGACAGGCTCGTCAACACGACGACCCGGACCGAGGAGCGCATCCCCGGGCTCTTCCGGCTGCGCGGCAAGGAGCACGTGCCGGTCGACACCGTCCCGGCGGGGCACGTCGCGGCCGTCGCGAAGCTCACGGGCACGCCGTCGGGGTCGCTCCTCGCGGACCGCACCGGCCCGGGCGCCTCCATGACGGCCGTCCCGCCCCGCACCCGCCCGCCGGTGTACGCGCTCGCACTCGAGCCGCTCACGCAGTCCGACGACGACCGGCTGTCCGCCGCGCTGACCCGGCTCGTCGCCGAGGACACCACGCTGACGGTCGACCGCAGCACCGACCGGACGATCCTGCGCGGCCTCGGCGACACCCACCTCGCCGTCGCCCTGGAGCGCCTGGCCCGCGTCTTCGGCGTGCACGTGCGCACGTCGCCCGTGCCCGTCGGCTACCGCGAGACGATCCGCAAGCCCGTCGAGGCCGAGGGCAAGGTCAAGAAGCAGTCCGGCGGCCACGGGCAGTACGCCGTCGTGCAGCTGCGCGTCTCGCCCGCGCCGCACGGGTCGGGGTTCGAGTTCGTCGACAAGGTCGTCGGCGGGGCGATCCCGCGCGGCTACCTGCCCGCGGTGCAGAAGGGCGTCGTCGAGGCCATGGAGCACGGCGGCCCGCACGGCTATCCCGTCGTGGACCTGCGCGTCGAGGTGTACGACGGCAAGTCGCACTCGGTCGACTCGTCCGACATGGCGTTCCGCACCGCCGCCGCGACCGGTGTGCGCGAGGCGCTCGCCGCCGCCGGGACCGTGGTGCTCGAGCCGATCTGCCACGTGTCGGTCGTCGTCCCCACGGCCGCGCAGGGCGACGTCATGAGCGACCTGTCGTCGCGGCGCGGCAGGATCACCGCGACGGCGTCGCTCGACGACGGGACGGTCCGGATCGAGGCGTCCGTGCCCGAGGCCGAGCTCTCCCGGTACGCGCTCGACCTGCGCTCGCTCACGGGCGGCCGCGCCGAGCTGACCGTGACCCCCGACCGTTTCGAGGTCTGCCCCGACCACCTCGTGCCCGCCTGACGCACCCGTCCGACCGGCGACGTCGCGGCCGCCGGGCCTACGCTCGGGCGCATGGCCCGCTACTTCGACGTCCACCCGCAGGACCCCCAGCCCCGGGCGATCGCGCAGGTCGTCGACCTGCTCCGGGGCGGCGGCCTCGTCGTCTACCCCACCGACTCCTGCTACGCGCTGGGCTGCCGGGTCGGCGACCAGGAGGGCGCCGAGCGGATCCGCCGCATCCGCCACCTCGACGACCGGCACCACTTCACGCTCGTCTGCGCGGAGTTCGCGCAGCTCGGGCAGCTCGTGCACCTCGACAACGCGGCCTTCCGTGCGATCAAGGCGGCCACGCCCGGGCCGTACACGTTCATCCTCAAGGCCACGCCCGAGGTGCCGCGTCGGCTCGCGCACCCGAAGAAGCGGTCCGTCGGCGTGCGCATCCCCGACAACCGCGTCGCGCAGGCCATCGTCCGCGAGCTCGGCGAGCCGCTGCTGTCGTCGACACTGCTGCTCCCCGGCCAGGACGAGCCGCTCACCGACGGCTGGCAGATCAAGGAGGAGCTCGACCACGTCGTCGACGCCGTCGTGGACGCGGGCGACTGCGGCACCGTCCCGACGACCGTCGTCGACTGGACCGAGGACGCGCCCGAGGTCGTCCGCGTCGGTGCGGGCGACGCGTCGCGCTTCGCCTGAGCGCCGCCGGTCGCCCTTCGCCGACCGGCGGCGGTCTGCGGCGGGCGGTCTTCTGTCGGCGGTCGGCGGAGGGCTGACGCCCCTCGGCTCAGTCGGTGACGTCGACCGTCGAGCGCCCCGACCAGACCGCGCCGAACGGCAGCAGCACCCACGGCTGCGACGTCGACGGCGGCAGCACGCTGTGCAGCCACTCCGCGTCGGACGCGTCCGCCGGGGCACTGCCCGTCCCGGGACACGTGGGGCAGCCGCAGTAGCAGCCGACCCGGCCCGCCGGCTCGTCGGACGAACCCGTGACGGCTCGCTCCATGTCTCGCCTCCTTCGACGTGCCGGAAGGATGCGGGGTGGTCGCGCTGCCAGGAAAGCCTCCCAGGTCACGAACTGGTCCCGATCCGGTCGCGGTGTGGTCCGATGGGGGGACGGGCGGACGTGCGGGAGGTGCGATGGGCGGCGGGCACGTCGGCGTCGTGGGGCCGGGCGAGGCGTCGGGGGTCGACCTGGACGTCGCCGAGGAGGTCGGCCGCGGTCTGGCCGCACGCGGCCACGTCGTGCTGTGCGGCGGGCTCGGCGGCGTCATGGGGGCGGTCTCGCGGGGCGCGCACGACGCGGGCGGCACGGTCGTCGGGCTGCTGCCGGGCGCCGACCGCGGCGCCGGGAACCGGTGGCTCACCGTCGCGCTCCCGACCGGGCTGGGCGAGGTCCGCAACGCGCTGCTCGTGCGCGCGAGCGACGTCGTCGTGAGCGTCGGCGGGTCCTGGGGCACGCTGAGCGAGGTCGCGCTCGCCGTCCGGACGGGCGTGCCGGTCGTCGCCGTCGGCGGCTGGGTCGTCCGCGCGGCCGACGGCCACGAGCCGGCACCACCGCCGGGCGTCACCGCGGAGCGTCTGACCGGCGGGACGTCGGCCCGGCCCGCGGTGCACCACGTCCCCGACGCGCGCGCCGCGCTCGAGGCCGTCGACGCCCTGCTCGGCGGTCACCGGTGACCGGCGCGACCGACGCCGTGCCGGACGACGCACGCCGCCCGCTCGTCGCGCGGGACGCCGCGACCCTCGACGACCTCGACGCGCTGGTCGTCGGGTGCCGCGCGTGCCCGCGGCTCGTCGCGTGGCGCGAGGAGGTCGCGGAGGTCAAGCGCGCGGCCTTCCGCGACGAGACCTACTGGGCACGGCCGGTGCCGGGTTTCGGCGACCCGCGGGCGAGCGTGCTCGTCGTGGGCCTGGCGCCTGCCGCGCACGGCGCGAACCGCACGGGCCGGATGTTCACGGGCGACCGCTCGGGGGACTTCCTGTTCGCGTCGATGCACCGGACGGGGTTCGCGTCGCAGGCGCTGTCGGTCCGTGCGGACGACGGCCTGACGCTCACCGGGGTCCGGGTGACGGCGCCCGTGCGGTGCGCACCTCCCGCGAACGCACCGACGCCTGCCGAGCGCCGGACGTGCGGGCCGTACCTGGCGCGCGAGATCGAGCTCGTCGACGCGGCCGTCATGGTCGTCCTCGGCGGGTTCGGCTGGCAGGCGGTGCTCACGACCCTCGCGGAGCAGGGCTGGGACGTGCCCCGTCCGCGGCCGGCCTTCGGGCACGGCGTCGAGGTGCGGCTGCGACGGACGGGCACCGGACGCGGGCGGACCGCGCTGACGCTCCTCGGCTGCTTCCACGTCAGCCAGCAGAACACCTTCACGGGCCGGCTCACGCCCGCGATGCTCGACGCGGTGCTCGAGCGGGCACGCACCCTCGCCGCCCGCCACGACGCGTGAGGCGGCGTGCCTCGGGCACCGCTCGGTACTAAGTTCGGTGGACTGAATAAGTCGTCTACGCTGTCCGCGACGCCGCGACGGAGCGGGGTCGGACAGGAGGCGACGTGAGCGAGCAGATCCCCGGCGGGTACGTCGCCGGCATGACCTGGGGCTGGACCGGCGTCCGTGGCACCTGGGACGGCCCGGCGGCCGAACGGTCCATGGACCTCATGGTCGAGCGCCTCGGCGTCACCTGGACCGCGATCACGTTCGCCGCCTACCAGGACACGGCGCAGTCCGTCGACGTCCGGTGGACCGCGGAGCCCACCGTCAGCGACGACGAGGTCCGGTGGGCGATCCGCGCCGCCAAGGCGCGCGGGCTGCGCGTCGTCCTCAAGCCCGTCGTCAACGTCGCGGACGGCACCTGGCGCGCGCACGTCAACTTCTTCGACCACGACGTGCCGTGCGAGCCGACGTGGTCGCAGTGGTTCGCGTCCTACACGGCCTACGTCGTCCACCACGCGCGGATCGCCGCCGAGGAGGGCGCCGAGATGCTCTGCATCGGCTGCGAGATGGTCCAGACCGACCGCCGGGCCGACGAGTGGCGCGCGCTGATCGCCGCCGTCCGCGAGGTGTACCCGGGCCTCGTCACGTACAACTGCGACAAGTACCAGGAGGACCGCGTCACCTGGTGGGACGCCGTCGACGTCATCTCCTCGTCCGGCTACTACCCCGTCGACGACTGGGAGAACCAGCTCGACCGCATCGAGCCCGTCGTCGAGAGGTCCGGCAAGCCGTTCTTCTTCATGGAGGCCGGCTGCCCCAGCCGCGAGGGGTCGCCCGCGCTGCCGAACGACTGGTCCCTGCCCGGGGCACCGTCGCAGGAGGCGCAGGTCGCCTGGTACGAGGCCGCCTTCACGGCGAGCGCCCGCCGCCCCTGGGTCCAGGGCTTCATGCTGTGGGACTGGCCCGCGTCCCTGTACGACGAGGCGGACGCTGCCGCCGACGACGACTACTGCGTGTACGGCAAGGCCGCCGAGGCCACCGTCCGCGAGGCGTACGCGGAGCGCACGACGGCGCGCCTCTGACGACGCCGGGCGGGTGGTGGGCGACGATTCCGCTGGCCACCGGCCCGGATCCCCTCCACGCTGGCCGACATGGAGACGGCACCGGCGCAGGGCGAGGAAGCACGCGAGCGCGGGACGCGACCTGCGGGCGCCGACCACGCCCGCGACACCCCGCACCCCGCGGCCGACCCGTCGAGCCCGTCGAGCCTGTCGAGCCCGTCGGCGACCGCCCACGACGGCACCGCACCCGCGTCCACGGGGTCCCGGCCGCGACCGGAGGGCATCCCCGCCGGACCCCGCTGGTGGCGCTGGTGGGGCTGACGCCGCCCGCCTCGCGGGACGCGCCCGCCGGCGGACGACGGCACGGAGCACCTCGTCGTACCGTGCGCACGTGACGCCGCGCCTCGAGCTCTCGTTCCTCACCTTCGTCCCCTACGACGACCCCGCCGACGCCGGCCGGTCGCTGCGCGACGCGGTCGACCTGTTCCGGTTCGCCGAGGAGCTCGGCTACGACGTCGGCTGGGTGCGCGTCCGGCACCTCGAACGGTTCCTGTCGTCGCCGTTCCCCCTGTTCTCGGCGATCGCCGAGCGCACCACCCGGCTGCGGTTCGGCACGGCCGTCCTGCCGATGCGGTACGCGGACCCGGTGTCCGTCGCGGAGGACGCCGCGACGGTCGACCTGCTGTCGGGCGGGCGGCTCGAGCTCGGCGTCGCGGGCGGGATCAAGCCGGCGGCCACGATCCTCGACGGCGTGTACGGCGCCGGCGAGCGCTCGTTCGACGACGAGTCGCAGGACCGGATCGCCCGTCTGCGCGCGGCGCTGCGCGGCGAGCCCGTGGCCGTCGCGCCGTCGTCGGGCTTCCGGATCGCCGAGCCCGGCACGCCCCTGACCGTCACGCCGCACAGCCCGGGCCTCGCCGACCGCGTCTGGTACGGCCCCGGCTCACGTGCGACGGCCGTGCGGACCGCGGAGCAGGGCATGGACCTGCTCGTCTCGACGCTCAACACCGAGGACGACGGGCGCTCCTTCGAGGAGGGCCAGCGCGACCAGATCCTCGCCTACAAGGACGCGTTCGACGTGCCGGGCCGGACGCCACGCGTCGTCGCAGGCCGCATCGTGCTGCCGAGCGTCACGCCCGCCGACGACGACCTCGTCGCGGAGTACGTCGCCTGGTACGCGGGTCGCTTCGACTCGCGCGGGCGCCCGCACCCCGGGACCGGCTTCGGCGTGTTCTCGCCGACGCACACGGCCCGGCCGACGCGGTCGTCGAGAGCCTGCGGGCCGACGTCGCGCTGCGTGAGGCCACCGGCCTCGACGTGGTCCTGCCCGCGAACGCGTCGCACGCGATGAGCCGCCGCATCCTCGAGAACGTCGCGACCTCCGTCGCCCCCCACCTCGGCTGGACGCCCGTGCGCTGACCGCGTCGCTCAGCGGCCCGTGACCGACCAGACGCCGTCCACGAGGTCGACGAGGCGCGGCAGGATCGCGTCACCCGCGACGCGCAGCCCGTCGTGCAGGTGCTCGTTCGTGATCCACACCTGCACGTTCCCGACGACGTCCGCGGTGCGCAGCGCCAGGTCCAGGTCGACGTACGGGTCGTCGTAGTACTGCACCGCCGCGACGGGCACGTCGTTCGACGCGAGCCGGTCGAGGTCGTACAGCTCGGGCCAGTCCGTCCGCTCGGCGAGCAGGTGCGCGGCCGCCTCGAACGGGCGCAGCGCCGCCTGCTGCGCGTACATCCACGGGTACATCGCCTCGCCCGTGAGCAGCAGCGGGCGCGCCGACGACGCGAACGAGGACCGCCGGTCGTGCTCGGCGGCCGCCGCCCACCCGCCCGTGCGCTCGCCCTGGTGGTAGATGACCTCCTGCAGCACCGCGTACAGCGGGTTCGTCTCGAAGCCCGTGCGCGCCGCGACCTCGGCGAGGAACGGCACCGACGGCTCGCCGGTCGCGTCGTCGAGCGCCGTGTCGAGGAGCCAGTGCAGGCCGCTGATCCCTGTGCTCATCCCGAGCGACATCCCGAGGGTCTGCAGCCGCTCGGGCGTGAGGACGTCGCCGCCGGGCAGCACCACGTCCCCGGCGGCGGTCCGGTCCGCGAGCGCGCCGAGCAGGGCCACGTCGTCGGGGTGCTGACGTGCGAGCTCGCGGTTGCGCGCCTCCTGCCGGTCGAACGTGTGCCGGTAGACCGTCTCGGCGTCCACCGTCAGCGGCGGAAGGCCACCCGTCACGTAGCACCTGGTCAGCGCCTCGGGGTGCCGCGACAGGTACGTCATGGTGAGGAACCCGCCGTAGGACTGCCCGAGCGTCGCCCACCGCCTCCCGCCGAAGACGGTCGCACGCAGGTGCTCGGCGTCCGCGACGATCGCGTCGCCGCGGAAGCACGCGAGGTAGTCGGCGACGGTCGCCGCGTCCGCGCCCGACGCGGTCATCCGCTGGACCGTGCGGGCGTCGACCCGCGACGACCGGCCCGTCCCACGCTGGTCCAGCAGCACGACGCGGTGCTTCTCGAGCGCCTTCGCGAGCCAGCCGCCCTGCGCCGGCCGCGGCCCCATCCCGCCCGGGCCGCCCTGCAGGAAGAGCAGCAGCGGCAGGTCCTCCGCAGCACGACGCGGGTCGACGACCTCGCGCGCGAACACCTCGATCTCCCCGAACCGCGCCGGGTCCGCACGGTCGACCGGGACGCGCACCCGGTGGTCGCGCACGACGAACCCCGTCATGCGGTACCCGTCGTCCTGCCCGTCGCCGCCCGGCCGCTCACCCATGCGCGTCAGCGTAGGGGCCCGCGCTCGCCGCCGGTCGACCGCCCACCACCGTCGGCGCCCGGCGCCCGGCGCGGCTCAGGCCCGTGCCTCGACGGACACGTCCGGACCCGGGAAGACCAGGCTCTCGTGCCCGTCGTCGAACTTCACCAGGTACGGCCCGTCGGAGCCGCGCGCCTCCATGACCGTCCCGCGGCGATCCGTCGTCCCGACCGTCCGGCCGTGGACGACCACCGTGTCACCCACCTCAGCGTGCATCGTCGCTCACCTCGACACCCAGGCTAGACACCGGCGCCCCCGCTCACCACGTCTCCCGACAGGCGGGCCCGTCGCGGGCCACGCAGACTGACGGGTGCCGGGGCGATCCGGCGACCCCCACGAGCCGGCAGGAGACGACATGGGCATCGACGACCTGGTCAGCAAGGCGAAGGGCGCCCTCCAGGGCCACGAGGAGCAGGCGAAGGACGCGCTCGACCGCGCCGCCGGCGTCGTGAAGTCGCGCACGGACGACGGCACCGACGCGAAGGTCGACGAGGTCGTCGAGAAGGCCAAGGACTTCCTCGACGAGCAGAAGAAGCACTGACGGGCACCCGCCTGCGGTCGGGCGGACGACGCCTGGGCGCACCACGACAGCGCCGTCGGTACGGACGTCTCGGCCGCCCCGCCACGGTCGACCGTGCGCAGCGGGAATGACACCACAAGACCGATGGCGCACCACGACAGCGCCATCGGTACGGACGTCTCGGCCGCCCCGCCACGGTCGACCGCCCGCAGCGGGAATGGCACCACGAGACCGAAGGTTGCGAACGACATGCCTCTGACCGGTGAGTACGCACCCAGCACGTCCGAGTGGGCCCGCAAGCAGGCCGAGCTCTTCGAGGCCACCGACGGCCGCGAGGGCAACACGCTGCAGGGCAAGCCCGTCATCGTCCTGACCTCGGTCGGGGCGACGAGCGGCAAGCTCCGCAAGAACGCGCTCATGCGCGTCGAGCACGAGGGTCGGTACGCGGTCGTCGCGTCGAAGGGCGGCACCCCCGAGAACCCCGCGTGGTACCACAACCTCGTCGCGCACCCCCACGTCGAGCTGCAGGACGGTGCCGTGAAGCGCGACTACGAGGCGCACGAGGCGACGGGGGCCGAGCGCGACGAGTGGTGGGCGCGGGCGACCGCCGTGTGGCCGGCGTACGACGACTACCAGAAGAAGACGGACCGCCAGATCCCGCTCTTCGTCCTCACGCCGATCGAGCCCTGACCCGCCGCCGACCGGCACCCGGGCCGGCTACGAACGCACCCCGCGTCTCAGCCGGCCCGATGCTGGTCTGCTGCCGGGCGCGCGCGTGGTCCCGGTCCCGGTCCCGTGCTTGGCTGCGGCCGGCGCGGGTCGCCGTGACGTGCGGGCCGTGCGCGTCAGCCGAGGAGGAGCTTCCAGCCGCCGACGCCGAGCAGCCCGCCGACGATCGGCGCAGCGACGGGCACCCAGGAGTACCGCCAGTCCGAGCCGCCCTTGTGCCGCAGCGGCAGCAGCGCGTGCACGATGCGCGGTCCGAGGTCACGCGCCGGGTTGAGCGCGGGTCCGGTCGGACCGCCGAGCCCGGCGACGAGGCCCCAGACGAGGAAGCCGATGACGACGTGCGCGAGCCCCGGCTCGGTCGTCGTGAGCGGCGAGTGGACGATCCCGAGCGCGCACGAGAACAGGATCACGGACCCGAGCAGCTCGTTGGCGAACCCGTTGAGCCGGGACCGTGCGGCGTTGACCGTCGAGAACGTCGCGAGGATGTCGTCGGGGTCGGTCGTCGCGTCGTAGTACGGCTTGTGCGTGACGACGATGGCCAGCTGGCCGGCCATGGCGCCGAGCATCTGCGCGGCGATGTAGTACGGCACGTTGGACCACGGGAACAGGCCCCACGCGGCGAGCCCCAGCGTGAACGCCGGGTTGATGTGGTTGCCGCTGATCCCGCCGAACATGACGGCGGGGATCATCACGCCGAACCCGTACCCCATCGCGATGAGCGACCACCCGCCGCGGTAGCCCTTCGACCCCTTGAGGTGGACGTTCGCGACGGTGCCGTTGCCCAGGATGATGAGGATGGCGGTGCCGATGAACTCGCACGTCACGCGGATCCAGAGCGCGTAGGACGGGTCCATCGTGTGCGTCTCCTCTGCGGGCTCGCTCGTCGCACGCACCGGGCTGCGGCGCGGTCGTCATGTCGTCGGGTGGGTCAGGGCGTCCGGACGGTCGCGGGCTCGTCGCTCTGCTCGCGCCCGGCCACGGAGTGCCGGTAGGAGTACACCGCATAGATGACGATCCCGACGACCAGCCACACCGCGAACCGCACCCAGGTCAGCGCGGTCAGGTTGAGCATGAGCCAGATGCAGGCGACGCCCGCGAAGATCGGCAGCGCCGGGGACCACGGCACCGTGAAACCGCGAGCCAGGTCGGGGCGACGCCTGCGCAGGATCGGGACGCCGAAGCTGACGAGCACGAACGCCGACAGCGTCCCGATGTTGATCATCTCCTCGAGGAGCTCGACGTCGGACAGGCCCGCGATGAGCGCGACGACGATGCCGGCGCCGATCTGCAGGCGGGCGGGCGTCCGGAACCGCGGGGACGTGCGGGACATGCCGCGGGGCAGCAGCCCGTCGCGGCTCATCGCGAACACGACGCGCGTCAGGCCGAGCAGCAGCACCATGAGCACCGACGTGAGCCCGACGAGGATGCCGACGCTGATGATCCGGCCCGCCCAGTCCGCACCGACGAGCACGAACGCCGTCGTGAGGGACGGCGAGTCCGACTCGGCGAGGTCGGTGTAGGAGACCATCCCGGTGACCACGATCGTCACGAGGATGTAGAGGACGGTCACGACCGCGAGGCCGCCGAGGATGCCCCGCGGGATCGTGCGCTGCGGCTCGTGCGCCTCCTCCGCTGTCGTCGCGACGACGTCGAAGCCGATGAACGCGAAGAACACGAGAGCGGCGCCGGACAGGATGCCCATCACGCCGTACATCGAGGGGTCCATGCCGAGCAGGAACGCGGTGAGCGGCTGCTCCAGGGACGTCGCGCCCTCCGCCGGCTGCGACGGCGGGACGAACGGGGTGTAGTTGGCGGCGTCGACGTAGAAGAAGCCCGCGACGATGACGAACACCGTGATGCCGACCTTGATGATCGTGAACACGCTGTTCACGCGGGCGCTGAGCTTCGTGCCGATCGCGAGCAGCGTCGTGAAGATCGCCACGATGACGACGGGACCCCACTCGACGTCGACGGGTCCCACCTGCAGCGTCGTCGGCACGTCGATGCCGAACAGCCCGAACGCGTCGGACAGGTAGACGCCCCAGAACTTCGCGATCACCGCCGCGGCCAGCAGCATCTCGAGGATCAGGTCCCAGCCGATGATCCACGCGACGAACTCACCCATCGACGCGTACGAGAACGTGTACGCCGACCCCGCGACGGGGAGGGTCGACGCGAACTCGGCGTAGCACATGATGGCGAGCGCGCAGACGATCGAGGCGATGACGAACGACAGGATGACCGCGGGGCCTGCGTAGTTCGCGGCCGCCGTCGCCCCGACGGAGAAGATGCCCGCACCCACTGCGACGGCCACGCCCATGACCGCGAGGTCCCACGCGGAGAGGCTCCGCTTGAGATGGCGGTCCGGGTCCTCCGCGGAGGCGAGCGAGTCCTCTACGGACTTGCGTCGGAAGATGCTCGTCGACGTCGCCATCTCAGCCCCTTCGCCGGCGTGCCCTGACGTGGGACAGCATGCCGGGGATGCGTGTGCTCGGCACCCCGGGCACAGCCGGCCGGTGGACACCGACACGTGCGTCCAGGGCTGTGGACGGCTCAGTGTGTCAGCGTGCCGGACGCCCCTCCCGGGACCTGCGCACCATGCGGAGCGTCGACGCGTCGACCAGCGTCGCGAAGCCCGCACCCAGCGCGTACGCGAGCAGGTCGACCGGCACGAACGTCGTCCCCACGACGAACCGGCTCACCGGCACGGCCTGCACCAGCGCGGCGGGCCCACCCGTCAGCTGCGCGAGCTCGACCACCGCGCAGACGGCCGTCGCGACCGCACCCGCCTGCCACGGCGCGAGCCGGGGTGCCACGAGCAGCACGAGCAGGTAGACGAGCGCCGCGTACAGAGCGTCGCCCGCCGGGTCGGCGACCGGGCCGGTCGCCCGCGTCGCGACGAGGAGCCCGGCGACGACGACCACGGCAGCGACGAGGAGCAGGGCGCGGCGCGGTCGGGCAGGCACGCGCACACCCTAGGCAGGACCGGCCGGGGCGCGACCGCCGAACGCGTGGAGGCGCCGTGCAGGTCGGACGGGCGATCGGCGGACGCGCGAGCGGCCTGTCCCACCGGCCGAGGACAGCCGGTCCCGGACCCAGGCCGACGCGAGCGGGCCCCGTCGCCGCTCGCACCGGGTGAGGTGTGCCCTGGACGGCGCGGAGGTCACGCGGACGTGCAGGTGTCCGACGTCCCCTCGTAGACGGCGATCTTGCCCTCGATCGCGAGCAGGTGCGTCGCGACCTCGTCGAGCTGAGCACGAACCCGGTCCCGGTGCGCCCGCAGGAGCGCGAGCCGCTCGTCCTCGTTGCCCTCGCCTGCCCGCACCAGGTCGGCGTACAGCCGGATCTCGCGCACCGGCATGCCCGTGGCCCGCAGCTTCGTGACGAGCCGGATCCACCCGAGGTCCTGCTCGGTGTACCGGCGGTGGCCCGACGCGGCCCGGTCGACGCTGTCGAGCAGCAGCCCGTCGCGCTCGTAGTAGCGCAGCGTGTGGGCCGTGAGGCCCGTGGCCTCCGCGGCCTCGGCGATGCTCAGGCTCACGCGCTCCGCGACGACGCTCATGGGTCCGATGGTGGCGCTTCGAGCGCACTCGAAGTCAAGACCACCACCCGTCTCGGTGCTGAACCGTCCACACGCGCTGCGCCGACCCGCCCTCGACCCGACCGGCCACAGCCCGCACAGTCGACGCGCCGTCCGCCCGCTCAGCCGACCCGCCCTCGACTGAACTGCCGCCAGCCCGCGCAGCCGACCTGACCACAGCCCTCTCACGAGGTGTCGCGTCCACGGCTGGCGACGGCGACCGACCCTGCGGGCCGGGTGCGGGCGAGGCTGCCGCCATGACCACGCGCGCCCACGGGCACCTCACCTGCCCTCCGGCGGGACGGCACCACCCGGCCCCGGGTCCTCGCGCTCGGACCAGTGCGGATGCGCGGGCGGTGGGCGGCCTCGTCGGGCCGCACGTCCGGGCGGTGCGTCGACACCTGCGCGCGCGTCGGACGTCGGTCTGCGTGCTGGTCCTGTGCGTCACGCTCGGGACGAGCATCCCGGCGTGGACGCAGGCGCGCTCGTCGGCGCGCTACCCCGTGCACCCCGACGACCTCACGGTCGCGCGTGCCGCGCTCGCGATGCTCGACGTGCGTGGACCGCCGCCGGCCGACCCGTACGACCGTGACGCGTTCGGGCAGGCGTGGGCCGACGTCGACCGCAACGGCTGCGACACCCGCAACGACGTCCTGCGCCGCGATCTCGCCGACGTCGTGACCAAGCCCGGCACGCGGGACTGCGTCGTGCTCAGCGGGGCCCTCGACGACCCGTACACCGGACGTCGGGTCGCGTTCGTGCGCGGTGCAGCGTCCGGCGACGTGCAGATCGACCACGTCGTCGCGCTCGGCGACGCGTGGGCCGCCGGTGCGGCCGGCTGGTCGGACATCGCACGGACCGCGTTCGCGAACGACCCGGCCAACCTGCTCGCCGTCGACGGCGAGACCAACCAGGACAAGGGCGCCGCCGACGCGTCGCAGTGGCTGCCGCCGAACACGGGGTACCGCTGCGCGTACGCCGTGCGGCAGGTGCTCGTGAAGTCCGCGTACCGCCTGTCCGTCACCCGCGACGAGCGACGAGCCCTCGCCCACGCTCTCGACGGGTGCGCGACGACGTGACCAGACCACGTCAGGCGCTGGCCGGGGCCTCAGGCGAGCTGGAGGCCGATCAGCCACGCACCGCCGAGCGCGAGGCACGCGAGGCAGACGAGGAGGAGGACGCCGACCCAGAAGAGTCCCGGCAGGTGCGTCAGGCGGCCCAGCATCCCGGCGTCGGAGACGTCGGAGCCACCGCGACGCCGGACGCGCCGCCGCCCGGACTGCATCTCGAGCACGGCACGCGGCGCACCGAGGAGGAAGAACCAGGTGACGAGGTAGGCGAACGTCGACTGCACGGCGGCCGAGCCGCACACCGTCACGCCGACGAGCACCGCCGCGCTGACGAGCACGGACCACAGGCCGTACCAGTTGCGGATCTGGACGAGCACGAGCGCGACGACGACCACGAGCAGCCAGAGCAGCGCGACGGCGTAGCCCTCCGACAGCAACCACGCCGCACCGAGCCCGAGCAGCGCCGGTGCGGGGTAGCCGGCCGCCGCTGTGGCCACCATGCCGGGACCGCGGGGCTTGCCGACCGACACCGTCAGGCCGGACGTGTCGGAGTGCACCCGGATCCCGGACAGGCGCCGTCCGACGAGGACGGCGACGGCCGCGTGACCGGCCTCGTGGACGATCGTGAGCGCGTGCCGCGTGAGGTGCCAGAGCCGCGGCACGACGAGGGCCAGCAGCACGACGGCGGCGGTGACGACCACGACGGCCGTGTCCGGCACGGGCAGCGGTGTGGTGACCGACTGCCACGTCTCGTTCCACCAGTCCACGGCTCTCCTCGGCGTCCCGCCCGCAGCGTGTCCGCAGGCAGGGGGACCCTACCGGCGCCGCCTCAGGGCTGGGCGGTGAGCGTGACGTCCTCACCCGTGGCGGTGACGCGTGCGCCGTCGGGGACGACCTGCACGCTCGACAGCACGAGCCCCTCGGGCAGGCCGGTCACCGGGACCTCGAGCCCGCGGAGCCGGGACGCGACGCGCTCCGGCAAGTCGTCGACCGTGATCGTCAGCCCGCCGAGCGACATCTGCCCGACGTCGACGAGCAGGCGGCCGCTCTCGACGCGCGGTTCGAGCGCCGCGGACAGCGCGACGCCGAGCACCTCGCCCGACGCGACCAGGGAGTCGCCGTCGACGGCGACCGTGACGTCGAGCTCCGTCTGCTCGGCGACGACCTGCTCGATGGTCGCGGTCGGCAGTGTCGCGGTGATCGAGCCCGTCGCGACCGTGTAGGGCTCGGACGTGCTCACTCCTTGCGCGTCGAACGTCACGTCGGTCGCGGTGAGACCGCCGTCGAGCGTCACGCCGTCGACGCTGCCGGTCACGTGGTCGAGCGAGCCGGCGAGCACCTGGGTGAGGAACGGGAACCCGTCGATCGCGACGGTCGGGGTCCCGCTGACGTCGAGGTTCGCCTGGACCGACTCGGCGGCACGGCGCTCGGCCGTCGACGCCGCGACCCGGTCCGCGACGACGACCCCGGCGGCGAGCACGACGACCGTCGACACGACGACGGCGACCGCGCGCCCGCTCATCGGCCCGCCCCGGCCATGAGGACCGGCGCGGCCCCGTCAGACGCCGCGTGCGCGACGGGCGCAGGCGCAGGGCTCGGGTCGGGGGCGGATGCGGGCTCGGTCCGGGTGCGCACGCGCCCACCGTAGGGGCCCTGACCTCGGTGCACATCCGCAGCGCGTGCTCACCACGTCCAGCCGCGTGCGGCGAGCTCGACCTCCTCGCGGAACCGTTCGGCCGGGTCGCCCTTGGGTCGGGGGATCACCTCCACGCCCGCGAGCCTGCACGCCTCGGCGAGCAGCTGGTCGTACGCGAGCTGGGACGCGATGATCCGCTCCGCGCGCGCGAACGTGTGCGGGTCGAGCTCGAGCTCGCGCACGTGGTCCGCGACGGCGCCGAGCCGCTCCTGGACGCGCAGCGCGTCGAACGGGTCGGGCGGGACGGGGCGTGGCGGGCGCAGCCGGTGGGCCCAGCCTTCGAGGCGGTCGGCGAGCACGACGCGCCAGCGCGGCGGCTCGTCGGCGCCGGGGAGGAGCGACCACAGGGCGCTGAAGACGAGCGCCGGCACGAAGAGCACTGCGGCCAGCAATACCCACGACATCGTGAGGTCCTTCGTCGACTGCTTTCCCCCAGGCTAGGTCGCGCATGTGACGCACGCCACAGGTTCAGGCGAACCGCCGGACACGCGTCGCGGCGACCTGCCGGACACGCCACGTGGCGACCTGCCGGCCCCCTGCGAGCCGCGAACCGGGCCGTGTCGTCCTGAGGCACGTGCGGTCGGCCTCCGCGCCGTGCACGTCCGGCCGTCACGGAAGCGGGCCGACGGAGCCGCCCGCCCGCCCGCCCGCCACTCTCGGCAGGCCGTCCCGCGCGGCGCAGGTCAGCCGGCGCGGACCGTGAGGGTGCTCGGGCCGTGAGGGGTCGGCCGGACCTCGATGCGGTCGGGGATCGCCTGCTTGAGCGTCTCGACGTGCGACACCACGCCGACGACCCGCCCGCCGGCACGCAGCCGGCCGAGCTCGGCGAGCACCTGGTCGAGCGTGTGCGGGTCGAGCGTGCCGAACCCCTCGTCGACGAACAGGGTGCCGAGGTCGATCCCGCCCGCCTCGGCGCTCACCACGTCGGCGAGACCGAGCGCGAGGCACAGCGACACGTAGAAGGTCTCGCCGCCCGACAGGGTGCGCGGGTCGCGCGGGTGGCCGGTCCGGTGGTCGACGACGCGCATCGACAGGCCGGTGCGGCGCGTGCTGACGTCCTCCTTGACGTCGCTGCGCACGAGCTCGTACCGCCCGTCGGACATGCCGAGCAGACGGTCGTTCGCGGCCGCGACGACGTCCTCGAACCGGCGGGCCAGGACGTAGGTCGCGAGCGACAGGGCCTGCGCGTTGTCGCCGCCGGTGCCGCCGGCGACCGCGGCGAGCCGGGCGATCGGCGCGTGCTCGGCGGTCCGCTCGACGAGCACGCGCGCGGCGGCGGCGACCGCGGCGGTGGCCGCCTCGACGGCGTCCGCCCGGTCCCGTGCGCTGCGCGCCTCGCCGGCGGCGGCCTCGTGGTCGAGCCGGGCCGCCCGCTCGACCTCGCGGGCGGCCGCGAGGTCGACCACGAGGTCGTCGGGCAGGTCCGCGAGCGCCTCCTCCGACAGGCCCGCATGCACGCGTGCCACCGCGGCGAGGTACGCCTCGACGGTCGACGTCAGCTCGTCGAGCACCGCGGGCTCCAGGAGGGCGTCCCGGGCCTCGTCGGCGTCCGCGAACCCGTGCTCGGCGAGCGCGTCGGCGAGCTCGGTGCGGCGCACCGCGTCGTCGGTGTGCGCGCGCTCGACGGCGACGAGTGCGTCGGCGAGCGAG
This sequence comes from Cellulomonas sp. H30R-01, assembly GCF_010119915.1. Lineage (NCBI taxonomy): Bacteria > Bacillati > Actinomycetota > Actinomycetes > Micrococcales > Cellulomonadaceae > Cellulomonas > Cellulomonas sp. H30R-01. Next base: position 3,525,474 of record NZ_CP048210.1, read on the forward strand.
CCTGCGGCCGCGGCCCGGCCCCGGAGCGCGGCGTGCCGGGCGGCGACCGTCGGGTGATCGGCGCGCCCTTCGACCACGTCGGCCTCGGCGGCGTCGAGCTGCTGCACGAGCGCCTCGACGCGCACCTCGGCGCCGGCGAGCGCGGTGACCGCCTGCTGCCGCTGCTCGGTCCGGCGGGTGGTCGCGGCGTCGTGCGCCTCGACCTCGCGCACGAGGCGTTCGGCCGTCGTGACCGCTGCACGGGCGGCGGCGAGCGACTCGTGGGCTGCCGCGAGCCGCGTCGCGACGTCCTCGGCTGTGGCGCCGTCGACCTGCCGGACCAGGGCCGCGACCTGCTCGGCGCACCGGGCGACCTCCGCCTCGGCGGTCCGCACGTCCCGCTCGGCGGCGACGCGTGCGTCCTCGGCCCGCTGCACCGTGTCGGCCGTGACGTGGTCGACCCCGAGCGGGGCCTTGCTGGGGTGCTCGACGGCGCCGCACACGGGGCACGCGTGCCCGTCGGTGAGCGCCGACGCGAGCTCACCGGCCAGGCCGGCGATCCGTGCGGTCCGCAGCGTGGCCTCGTCCTGGACGGCCGCCGCGGCCGTGCGCGCCGTGACGGCCAGGTGCCGTTCGGCCGCCGCATGCCGGTCGGTGGCGTCGTCGAGGGCGACGAGCGCGGCGGCGACCTGCGCGAGCGCCTCGACCGCAGCGGTCCGCTCGGGCACGCACGCAGCCAGGTCCGCAGCGGTGCGGTGCGCGTCGACGAGCACGGTCCGCTCGTCCGGACGCGCGGCCAGCCAGCCATCGTGCACGGCGATCTCGGCGCGCAGGTCGTCGACCGTCGCGCGCGCCGCGCGCACCTCCTGCCGCCGGCCCTCGAGCCCGGCCTCGACGGCCACCAGCCGCTCGACGGCCGCCGCCTGCCCGACGGACTCCTCGCGCTCCGCGTCGAGCAGCCGACGCCGGTCGACCGTCGGCGGCACGGGCTCGACCGTGAGGTCGTCGAAGAGCGTCGGCTGCGCCACGCCCGGCAGCGGCGACCCGTCGAGATCCGCGCCGTCGAGATCCGTCCCGTCGGGTGCGGACCGCCGCGCGAGCTCGGCGAGGTCGGACGGTGCCGCGTCGACGGCGGCGTCGAGCGCCTTCTCGGCCGACTCCAGGGCCACGCGCGCGTCGTCGGACCGGCGGAGCAGCGGCCGCACGGCCTGCGCGGCGCGCGCGGTCGTCAGACGGGCCTGGGCGTCGCGGTGCACGGGTGCGGCCTCGTCGAGGGCGGCCCGCTCGGCGCGGAGCGTGTCGCGGCGGCGCAGGAGGTGGTCGGTGCGGGTCGCCTCGTCGAGCGCCGTGCGCGCGTCGGCACGCCGCTGCCCGGCGGACGACGCCCTGGCCTCGGCGACGACCGCCGCCTCGGTCACGGTGGCCGTGAGGGCCCCGACGACGCCGCCCACCGCGTCGACCGTGCCCGTGGCGACGGCCTGGTCGAGCTCGAGCCGCAGCGCGTCGGCCGCGTCGCTGTCGAGCCGCGCCGCGCCCACGAGGTGCGCTGCGGCGGTCGTGAGGGCGGCGCGCGCGGTCGTCACGGCCTCGGCCGACTCGCGCCGCAGCTCGACGAGCCGCCTGCCGATCCGGTCGTACACCTCGGTGCCGAAGATCTTCTGCAGGAGGCCGCGGCGCTGCTCGGGGTCGGCGCGCAGGAACCGCGCGAACTCGCCCTGCGGCAGCACGATGGTCTGCACGAACTGCGTGCGGTCGAGCCCGACCACGCGCTGCAGCTCGGCACCGGCCTCGTCGAGCCGTGTCGACAGCACCTCGCCGGTCGGGACGTCGTCGAGGTCGCCGCTGCCGTCGTCGTCGGGCGCGAGCCGCCACAGGGTGATGGACGGCTGCTGCCGCACGGTCCCGGTGCCGCGCTTCTTGGCACGGTCGTAGCCGGGGCTGCGCCGCACCCGGTAGACGCCCGACGCGACCTCGAAGGTCAGGTCGACGACCGTCGGGACGTCGTCGGCGGCGTAGGCGGAGCGGAGCCGGTCGTCGCTCGCGTCGGCGGACGCGACCTTGCCGTACAGCGCGAACACCACGGCGTCGATCAGGGTCGACTTGCCCGACCCGGTCGGGCCGTCGAGCAGGAACAGCCCCGACGCGGCGAGTGCGGCGAAGTCGACGGTGTGCCGGCCCGCGAACGGCCCGAGGGCCTGCACGGTGAGCGTGCGCAGCTGCATCAGGCGCTCCGCTCCGCGGCCAGCACGTCCTCGTAGGCCCGGCGCAGCACGTCGATCTCGACGTCCGTGGCGTCGGCGCCCGTGACGTGCCGGACGAACTGCGCGGCGACGTCGACCGGGTCGTGCGCCGCGGTCACGAGCGTCGCGCCCGTCGTCCGGGCCTGCTCGGGGGCGCGGTGCTGGACGACCAGCGCGTGCGGGAACCGCTGCGTGACGCGCCGGTAGAGGTCCGCCGGGCGCTGCGCGTCGGTCACCGTGACGCGGACCCAGTCGTCGACGTGCGGCTCGCCTGCGACGCCGAGCAGGTCGTCGAGCGTGCCCGTGACCTCGGCGAGCCGGCGCGCGACGGGCGCGGGCACGAGCTCGACGGACGGCTGCTCGCCGGAGAGGTCGACCAGCGCGGTCGACTTGGTGTGCCGCAGCTCGGAGAACGAGTACGCGAGCGGCGACCCGGAGTACCGCAGCGTGGTGCCGTCGGGACCCGCGACCCGCTGCGGGCCGTGCAGGTGGCCGAGCGCCACGTAGTCCACGCCGGCGAAGGCACCCGCCGGGACGTGCTCGACGCCGCCGACCGCGAGGTCACGCTCGGACTCGCTGGCCACGCCCCCCACGACGAACGCGTGCGCCGCGACGACGCTGCGCACCCGCCGCCCGCGTCCGGCCGACCGGCGGGCGTCGACGTCGGCCCGCACCCGGCGCATCGCGGCGCCCACCACGGCCTCGTGCGACCGCGCCGGCACGCGTCGCTCACCGTCAGGGCCGTCCTCGGCGAGAGCACCGCGCACGGTGTCCGGGTCGAGGTAGGGCAGGCCGTAGACGAGCAGGTCGCCGTCGTCGGAGCCGAGCGCGACGGGCTCGTGCAGACCGGCGACGCGGGTGCGCAGCCGGACGCGCTCGCGCATGAGCGCCGACCCGAAGCCGAGGCGGGTCGCGGAGTCGTGGTTGCCGGACGTGACGACGACGGTCGTGTGCTCCGACAGCCGGGCGAGCGTGTCGGACAGCAGGCTCACGGCCTCCACGGGCGGGATCGCGCGGTCGTACACGTCGCCCGCGACGACGACGGCCGCGACGGGCTCGGTGCGCACGACCTCGACCAGGTGGTCGAGGTACGCCGCCTGGTGGTCGAGGAGGTCGACCCCGTGCAGCGTCCGACCGAGGTGCCAGTCGGAGGTGTGCAGGATCCGCATGCCGAGGACGCTAACCGCCGCGTCCGACACGACGGCCCAGGCGGTCCGGAGCGTCGTGGACGTCCGCGTGTGATCCCGGGCTGTGGACGGCTCGCGCCCGCCGCGAGACCGACGGGTCAGGCGGGCTCGGGCACCACGAGGGACGGCTCGGCCGCGAACTCGTCGCCCATGCCGATCATCTCGAGCACGTCGCGCAGCACGCGGTGCGGGTCCTGCAGCGTCACGGGGATCCCGGCCTCGCGGGCCGCGAGGTGCAGCTGGAGGACGAACGCGATGCCGGACGAGTCGATGAACGTGGCGTGCGTGGTGTCGACCACGACGGGGTCACCGCTGATGAGGGCGCGGGCCATGGTCGCGCTCGCCTCGTCGCGCAGCGCGGCGTCGACCTCACCGACGAGGACGACGACCGTGCGGCCGTCCTGCTCGTCGACCCGGATCGTCCCGGCGGCGGCGGTGTGGTCGATCAGCTCCATGGCTCCTCACTCCTGCACGTCCGGACCAGGGGGCCCGGCGGCCTGACGACGGTATCGGCCATCGCCGACGCCGCCACTCGAGAGCCCCAACGGCCGCCGGTCGAGATGCGTTCCCCGCGCGCCGCGTCCGTCCCGCGGTGTTCGTCAAGGATCGACCGCTCGACACGTCAGGTCAAGGGAGAGTCGGACGCCTGTACAGAAACAGTCAAAGATCGACACAAGACGATCCCGAGCCGGTCAACGCGCGGTCAGCCCTCCGGCTCGGTGACGTCCGCCACGGTCGCGTCGAGCGCGCGCACCAGGTCCGCCCCGTCGACCGTCGCGGCGACGCCGTGCGCACCCGCCCCGATCGACACCGCCCGGTCCGGGACGCGCGAGTCGGCGACCACGGGCCAGGCCGTCAGCGAGCCGAAGGGCGTGATCGTGCCGCGCTCGTACCCGGTCACGTCGCGTGCCGTCGCCGCGTCGGGCATCGAGAGCCGGCTGACGCCCAGCAGGGCGCGCAGCCTGGGCCACGAGATGGTCCGGTCGCCGGGCACGAGGACGAAGAGGAAGTCGTCGTCCCCGCGCCGCACGACGATCGTCTTGACGATGTCGGCGGGCTCGACGCCGCGGGCCGCGGCAGCCTCGGCGAGCGACCGCACGGGACCGTGCCGGGTGATCGCGTACCCGATGCCGGACGCCTCGAGCGCCGCCGCCGAGCGCCGCTCCCCGTCGGACACCTCGCGCGCCTCGGGCACCTCGGGCGTCGCACCCGCGGCCGCGCCGTGGACGTCCCCGGACCCGGCCGTCTCGTTCATCCGGCCACTGTAGGGGCGTCGGCCCCGTGCACACGTCCGTCCTGCACGACGAGGTGCGTCCCCGTCCAGCGCCGCCGCAGCCACCGGTCGTGCGTCGCGACGACGACCGCCCCGGGCGACACCTCGAGCGCGTCGACGAGCTCGTCGGCGAGCCGGACCGACACGTGGTTGGTCGGCTCGTCGAGCAGCAGCACCCCGGGCGTCCGGGCCACGAGCAGCGCCAGCACGACGCGTCGACGCTGCCCGACCGACAGCTCCCGCAGCGGGCGGTCGACGTCGCGCGGCGCGACGAGCCCCAGGTCGACGAGCCGCACCGGCGAGGGCAGGTCGGCCGTCACGGCGTCGAACAGGGCCCGGGGCGTGCGCGCGTCGTCGGCGAGACCCACGTCCTGCTCGAGCAGCGCGACCTCGACCCCACGGGCCCGCTGCACCGACCCGCGAGACGGAGCGAGGTCACCGGCGAGCAGGTGCAGGAGCGTCGACTTCCCGGCGCCGTTGGGGCCGCTCACCAGCACCTTGGCCCCCGCCGCGAGGTCCAGCGACGGGACGACGAGGCGCCCCGGCACCTCGGCGTCGCGCACCTGCAGCACGAGCCCGCCCGCCGCACCGGACCAGGACGCCGGCACCGCGAACCGCAGCGGCGGCGGAGGCTTGCGGACGTGGTCGCGCGTGAGCTCGTCGAGCCGCCGCTGCGCGTCGCGGACCCGCCGTGACACCTGCTGCTCGACGCGCGCGCCCTGCGCGTCGTAGTCCATCTTGAAGTTGTTGCCGAGCTCGCGGCCGTACCCGACCTGCCGGGCGGTGACCCGCACCGAGTGCCGCAGCCGCACCAGCTCCTCGCGCTCGTTCTTCCACCGCTCCTCCCAGCGTGCGCGCTCGACGCGCTTGGCCGCGAGGTAGTCCGTGAACGTGCCGCCGTACCGCGTCGGGCCGTCGAGCGACGGGTCGAGGTCGAGGATCTCGGTGCACGTCTCGTCGAGGAACACGCGGTCGTGGCTCGTCAGCACCACCGCGCCGGGCAGCGCGCGCAGCGCACCCGCGAGGTACTCGGCGGCCGCGTCGTCGAGGTGGTTGGTCGGCTCGTCGAGGAGCACGGCCGCGGGGCTGCGGACCAGCAGCGCCGCGAGCGCCAGCCGCGACCGCTGCCCACCGGACATCCGCGCGGTCGGCCGGTCCGGGTCGACGTCCGCCAGACCGAGCCCGACGAGGGCCAGCTCGGCCCGCCGGTCGGCGTCCCACACCCCCGCGAGCTCGGCGGCGAGGAGCGCCGCGGCGTACGTGTCGTCGGCACCGGGGACGTCGTCCGCGAGCGCCGACGACGTTCGTTCGAGCGTCTGCTCGACGGCACGCACGTCGGCGAGCGCGGCGGCCATGACGTCGGCGACGGTGTCCGTCGCGGCGAACGTCGGCTCCTGCGTGAGCAGCTCGAGCGCGGCGGGGCGTGTCACGTCGCCGCTGTCGGGCGGCTCGACGCCTGCGAGCAGGCGCAGCAGCGTGGACTTGCCGATGCCGTTCTCCCCGACGACGCCGAGGCGGTGGCCGGGGTCGACGTCGAGGTCGACGCCGGACAGCACGGGGCGCCCGTCGTAGGAACGGGTCAGGGCACGGGCACGGAGGACTGGGTTCATGCGATCACCACCGGGGTGCGCCGACGTCGTGGCAGCACGACGGGCGCGGGAGTCGGGAGAGGGACTCGGCGCGGTGGTCAGATCAGCACCCGGGAACGGTAGGCAGGGTCGCCGCGGTCGCGCCACCGCATTTCCGCTCGCGCGTCCGGGAGGCGACGGCGACGCGGCCAGCGCACGCGACGCACCGCGCGTCCGTCCGGTGGCCTCACCAGGCGTGACGCACGACCATGGCGCCATGCCGACCACGTCCGGACGTCGCCCGTGATCGCGAGCCTGCTGCTGGGCGTGCTCCTCATGAACACGCTCGCGCTCGGGCTCGTCGTGGCCCGCGGCCCGGTGTTCGGCACGCGCGTGTACCGGCCGATGCTGCTCAACCTCGGGCTGTCCGCGGCGCCGCTGCTGGTCCTCCTGCTGTCGTACGCGCTGATCTTCCTGCTCGCGGTGGGGGTGCCGCGCACGGTCGTCCTCTCGATGGTCGGGCTGCTGCTGGTCGTCTGGCTGCTGCTGCTGCCCAACGCGGGCTACCTCGTCACCGAGCTCAACCTCAGCCACCGGCGCGACGACGACGGGGTGCCGATGTGGTTCGACGTCGTCCTCGTCATCTCGCTCGCGATGGCCGGCGTGCTCAACACGGTGCTCAACGTGCTGCTGGTGCAGCTGGAGTTCGCGATCACGCGGCACGGCGACACCGCGGCGTCCCTGCTCGCGGGCGACACGCTCGTGCTCGTCCCCGTGGTCCTGCTGCTCGTGTCGTTCGGCATGTACCTGGGCCGGCACCTGCGCCTCAACAGCTGGGACGTCGCCCGGCCGTGGCGGGTCGTGAGCAAGACGGTCACGCACCTGCGCGAGCCGCGTGCGGCGGGTCAGGCGACCGCGTTCACGCTGCTGTACGCCCTGTTCTTCGCCGTCATGTACGTCGCCGTCGCGGGTCCCGTCATCCAGGCGCTGGTGCTGCTCGAGCAATGAGCGCGCGGTCCGCGCGGAGCACCTGGGAGAATCGTGCGTCGTGACCACCAGCGAGCCGTCGACCGGGCGCCCTTCCGGCCCGCGCCGGCGCAGGGGTCGCAGCGGTGGGCGCGGTCGGCGCCCTGACGAGGCGCGGCGTCCCGACGAGGCCCGGCAGCCGGGCCAGCGTGCGCGGGGTGGTGGGCACCAGCAGGACCGGCGACGTGACGACGAGCGCGCGCAGGCGCGTCGGGCACGTGCCGCGGCGGTCCGCGAGCAGGTCGTCGTCCCGCCGATCGTCTACCCCGAGGCCCTGCCGGTCAGCGCGCGCCGCGACGAGATCGCCGCCGCGATCCGTGACCACCAGGTCGTCGTCGTCGCGGGCGAGACGGGGTCCGGCAAGACGACCCAGCTGCCGAAGATCGCGCTCGACCTGGGCCGGGGGCGCGCGGGGCAGATCGGGCACACGCAGCCCCGTCGGATCGCGGCCCGGTCGGTCGCGGAGCGCATCGCCGAGGAGGTCGGCACGCCGCTCGGCGAGCTCGTCGGCTACCAGGTGCGGTTCACGGACACGTCGTCCGAGGAGACGCTCGTCAAGGTCATGACGGACGGCATCCTGCTCGCGCAGATCCAGCGCGACCCGATGCTGTGGGCGTACGACACGCTCATCATCGACGAGGCGCACGAGCGCTCGCTCAACATCGACTTCATCCTCGGCTACCTCACGCGGCTGCTGCCGCAGCGGCCGGACCTCAAGGTCGTCATCACGTCGGCGACGATCGACTCGGCCCGCTTCGCGCAGCACTTCGCCGGCCCGCCGACGGCCGAGCACCCGGCCGGTGTGCCCGCGCCCGTCGTGGAGGTCAGCGGCCGCACGTACCCCGTGGAGATCCGGTACCGGCCCCTGTCGCCGGACGTCGAGGCACCCGCGGAGGACGCCGGACGCCGCGCGCGGGCCAGGGCCACCGAGGACCGCGACCTCATGACCGCGATCACCGAGGCGGTCGACGAGCTGTCCGCCGAGGGGCCCGGCGACATCCTCGTGTTCCTGTCGGGCGAGCGGGAGATCCGGGACGCGGAGGACGCGCTGCGCACGTCGCTCGGCGCCCGCGTCACCGATCCGCGCCACCCGCAGGCGGTCGAGCTCCTGCCGCTCTACAGCCGCCTGTCGGCCGCCGAGCAGCACCGCGTCTTCGAGCAGCACGCGTCCCGCCGCGTCGTGCTCTCCACGAACGTCGCCGAGACGTCGCTGACCGTCCCGGGCGTCCGGTACGTCGTCGACCCGGGCACCGCGCGCATCTCGCGCTGGTCGAAGGCGACCAAGGTGCAGCGGCTGCCGATCGAGCCCGTCTCGCAGGCGTCGGCCAACCAGCGGTCCGGGCGGTGCGGGCGTGTGGCCGACGGCATCGCGATCCGGTTGTACTCCGAGGACGACTTCGCGTCGCGGCCGATGTACACCGAGCCCGAGATCCTGCGCACGTCGCTCGCCTCGGTGATCCTGCAGATGATCGCGGTGGGCGTCGCCGCGTCGCCCGACGACGTGACCGACTTCCCGTTCGTGGACCCGCCGGACGTGCGCGCCGTGCGCGACGGCGTGCAGCTGCTGACGGAGCTCGGGGCGCTGGAGACGGTCGCGGTCGCCGCCGCCGACGGGTCCGGGCGGACCACGAACGTCACGCGGCTCACCGACACCGGCCGGGCCCTCGCGCAGCTGCCGATGGACCCGCGGCTCGCGCGCATGATCGTCGAGGGCGGCCGTCGGGGCGTCGCGCGCGAGGTCATGGTGATCGCCGCGGCCCTGTCGATCCAGGACCCGCGCGAGCGTCCCGCCGAGGAGCGCGACCGCGCCGACCAGCTGCACGGCCGATTCGCCGACCCGACGTCCGACCTGCTGGCCTACCTCAACCTCTGGCAGTACCTCCGCGAGCAGCAGCGCGAGCTGTCGGGCAACGCGTTCCGGCGGCTGTGCCGGTCCGAGCACCTCAACTACCTGCGCATCCGCGAGTGGCAGGACGTCGTGACGCAGCTGCGCGAGCTCGCGAAGCCGCTGGGGATCCACGTGTCACCGCTGCGACCGGGCTCGTCGTCATCCCGTCCGACCGCGGCCCCCGCCGTCGAGGGCGCGACCTCCGCTCGGGACGGCGACAGCGATGTGTCCGGGCCCGGCGGAAGTCGCGGTCCCGACGACACGGCCCGCGGGGCGCTGCGGCTCGAGTGGGACGCCGACCGCATCCACGTGAGCATCCTGTCCGGGCTGCTCTCGCACATCGGCATGCAGGAGGCGACCGAGGTCGCCGCCCCGGCGCGCGGGGCCGGCACGGGCGGACGCGGACGGCGGCCCGACCGGCGGGCGCGCAACGAGTACCTCGGCGCGCGCGGGGCACGGTTCGCGCTCTTCCCCGGGTCGGGGCTCGCGAAGCGGCCGCCGTCGTGGGTCATGGCCGCCGAGCTCGTCGAGACGTCCCGCCTGTGGGGGCGCGACGCGGCGCGCATCCAGCCCGAGTGGGCCGAGGAGGTCGGCGCGCACCTGGTGAAGCGCACCTACTCGGAGCCCGCGTGGTCGTCGAAGCAGGGTGCGGCGACCGCGTCGGAGAAGGTCCTGCTGTACGGCGTGCCGATCGTCGCGCAGCGCCGCGTCCTGTACGCCAAGGTCGACCCCGAGCACGCGCGCGAGCTGTTCGTGCGGCACGCGCTCGTGCAGGGCGAGTGGACGACGCACCACCAGTTCTTCCACGAGAACCGCCGCCTGCTCGCGGAGGCCGAGGGTCTGGAGGCGCGGGCCCGGCGCCGCGACCTGGTCGTCGACGACGACGTCCTGTTCGCCTTCTACGACGAGCGCGTCCCGTCCGACGTCGTCTCCGCGCGGCACTTCGACCAGTGGTGGAAGGGCGCCCGACGACGCGACCCCGACCTGCTGACGTTCACGCGCGAGCTGCTCGTCGCCGACGACGCCGACGCCATCGACGAGTCCGCGTTCCCGTCCCGCTGGCCGCAGGGCGACCTGCGCCTGCCGCTGACCTACCAGTTCCAGCCCGGCACCGAGGCCGACGGCGTCACGGTGCACATCCCGATCACCGCCCTGGCGCGCCTGACGCCCGACGGGTTCGACTGGATGGTGCCCGGGCTGCGCGAGGAGCTCGTCACCGCGACCATCCGCTCCCTGCCCAAGCCCGTCCGCGTGCAGCTCGTCCCCGCACCCGACGTCGCACGGTCCGTCGAGGCGTGGCTGCGCGAGCACACCGCGTCGTGGGAGGACACCGTCCGGGCCGGCGACGCGGCACCGTCGTTCCGCGAGCTGTTCCGGCAGGCCGTCCGGGCGGTGCGCGACGTCGACGTGCCCGACGACGCGTTCGACGACGAGAAGCTGCCGCCGCACCTGCGCATGACGTTCCGCGTCGTCGGGGACCGCGGGGGCGTCGTCGACGAGGGCAAGGACCTGCTGGTCCTGCAGCGGCGGCTCGCGTCGCGTACGCAGGAGGCGGTCGACGCGGCCGTCCGGACCGCCGTGCGGGCGGCGATGGAGGAGGCGCGAGCTGCTGCCGTCGGGCCGGGTGGCGGTGGGTCGGCTCCCGGAGGGCAGGTCGGGTCGGGTGGCGCGGCCGATGGCCGCGGGAAGACCGGCGATGACGGACGCACCGGGGCGGTCGGCGCTGCGGCCGCGCCGGGTGCCGGTGCCGGTCCCGGTCGGGGCGCGGTGCCGACGCCCGGCGCACCCGGCTCGTCGGCGCCCGCTGCCGCACCCGTCTCGCTCGAGCGCTCCGGACTGCGCACGTGGCCCGACGACCTGCCGGGGGGGCGGCTCCCCGAGGTCCTGGAGGCGTCCGCGGCGGGAGTCACCGTGCGGGCGTTCCCCGTGCTCGTCGACGAGACGACGTCGGTCGCCGTGCGGACGCTCGCCGACGCGGCGGCCGTCCCGTCGACGGCCCGACGCGGCCTGCGCCGCCTGCTGCTGCTCGACGTCGGGCTGGCGAGCGGCCGGATCACGTCCCGGTGGACCGGGACGCAGGCGCTCACGCTCGCCGCGAGCCCGTACCCGAGCACGGACGCGCTGGTCACCGACGTGCAGCTCGCGGCGATCGACCGGCTCATGACCGCGCACCTGGGCGACCGCACGCCCGCCGACGTGCGCGACGCCGACGCCTACGCCGCGCTGCGGACCGCCGTCCGCGACCGTCTGGAGGACGCCGTTCACGCGGTCGTCACCGACCTGGTCGCGGTGCTCGGCGCGTGGCGCGAGCTCGAGGGCGACCTGCGCGCGTCGGCGAGCCTCGCGCTGCTGGCCACCGTGCAGGACGTGCGCGAGCAGTCCGCCGACCTGGTGCACGCCGGGTTCGTCGCCGAGGTCGGCGCGGTCCGGCTGCCGCAGCTGACCCGCTACCTGCGCGCCGCGAGGCACCGGCTCGCGAAGGCCGGCGACAACCCGCAGCGCGACGGCGACCTCGCGTGGCAGGTCCACGACCTCGAGGACCTCTACGACGCGGCGGTGACGAGGGCGCGCGCGGGTTCTCCGGACGCGGCCCGGGACGCCGCGCTCGACGAGGTCCGCTGGTTGCTGCAGGAGCTCCGCGTCAGCCTGTTCGCGCAGCAGCTCGGCACGCCGGTCCCGGTCTCCCCGACCCGCATCCGCAAGGCCCTCGCGGCCCTCTGACGTCGGGTCCCTCCTCTGCGCGACGCGCCGGGGCCCGGGTCGCGGGCTCGTGGACGGGAGGACGTCAGCGGCGGCGGGCGAAGAGCAGGCCCGCAGCCGTCCGGGCGACCAGGAAGATGCCGACGCACCACGCGGCCGCCGACACCCACGTCGACGTCGCCAGCGGCAGGCCGAGGAGCAGGCCGCGCATCGTGTCCGTCACCGGCGTCACCGGGTTCCACGCGGCGATCGCCTCGAGCACCGACGGCATCGACTCCGGCGGGACGAACGCGCTCGACACGTACGGCAGGAACAGGATGAAGAACGTGAAGCCGCTGGCCGCCTCCGGCCCGGACGACATGATGCCCACCGCGACGCCGACCCACGTCAGCGCGAGGACGAACAGCGCGACCATCCCGAGCGCACCGAGCCAGTCGAGCAGCGTCGCGTCCGGCGTGAAGCCGACGAGGAACGCGGCACCGACGACGAGCGCGGTCGACACGGCGTTGCGGACCATGCTCGCGACGACGTGGCCGGTCACGACGCCCGTCGCGCGGATCGGCATCGAGCGGAAGCGGTCGATGATGCCGTTCGTCATGTCGGACGCCATGTCGACCGCGGTGTTCGCGGCCCCGTACCCCGCGGTCAGCAGGACGATGCCCGGCACGACGAAGTCGACGTAGCGGCCGGTCGGGTCGATCGCCCCGCCGAACACGTACGTGAACATCAGCAGGAGCATCACGGGCAGCATCACCGAGATCAGCAGCGTGTCGAGCTGCCGGGTCGTGCGGCGCAGCGTCCGGCCGATCAGCGCGGTCGTGTCCCGGACGGTCTGGCCCGCACCCGGGCGGACCGTCGTGGGTGCGGGGGCGAGCAGGGCGGTCATCGGGTCTCCCGGGGGTGCGGGCCGGCAGCGGCGAGCGCGTCGGCGGACGGGCGGGTGCGGTCCTCGGTGCTGCCCGCGCCGGTGGTGCAGCGGGCGTCGGCGGTGTCCGCGGGCTTGCCGGTCAGGCTGAGGAACACGTCGTCGAGCGTGGGCTCGCGGACCTGCCACGCGGCGACGTCGAGCGGGCGGGCGGACACGTCGCCGAGGATCCGGTGCACGTCGGCGACCGACCCGTCGGTGGGCACGCGCTGGACCGTGCCGTCGCGCAGCACGAGCTCGACGTGCGCCGACCCGACCGTGCGCTTGAGCTCGGTGGCGGTGCCCTGCGCGATGACGCGGCCGTGGTCGACGACGACGATCCGGTCGGCGAGGCGGTCGGCCTCCTCGAGGTACTGCGTGGTGAGCAGGAGCGTCGCGCCCGCGTCGACGACGTCACGGATGACGTCCCACAGGTCGCCGCGGCTGCGCGGGTCGAGGCCGGTGGTCGGCTCGTCGAGGAACACGACCTGGGGACGGCTCAGCAGGCTGACGGCGAGGTCGAGCCGCCGCCGCATGCCGCCCGAGTACGTCTTGACCAGGCGTCCCGCGGCGTCGGTGAGGTCGAACAGCTCGAGCATGTCGCGCGAGCGCGTGCGCGCCTCGCGGCCGCTGAGGTGCGCCAGCCGGGCCATCAGGTGCAGGTTCTCCGCGCCTGTCAGCAGCTCGTCGACCGCGGCGTACTGGCCGGTGAGGCTGATGGCGGCGCGGACGGCCGCGGGGTCGCGGACGACGTCGGCGCCGGCCACCGTCGCGGTGCCGCCGTCGGGTCGCAGGAGCGTCGACAGGATGCGGACGGTCGTCGTCTTGCCCGCGCCGTTGGGCCCGAGCAGGGCGAGGACCTCGCCGCGGTGGACGTCGAGGTCGACGCCGTCGAGGACGGTGAGGTCGCCGTAGGACTTGCGCAGTCCGCGGGCGACGACGATCGGTGCGGTCATCGCGTGGCCTCCTTCTGTGTACGTCGTAAACTGTGTGTGTATGTCATACACACTTATAGGATCGGGCGTCAAGGAGGTACGACGTGGACGAGGAAGCGAACCCGCACCCGGACGGCACCGAGGCGGGCGACGACCGGGCCGCCGAGGTCGCACGGCGCGAGGCGGACGACGCGCGCAAGGAGGCCGAGGCGCTGCGCCGCGACCGCGAGAAGGCGGGGCGCGCTGCCGCCAAGGAGGCCGACCGCGCACGTCGGGACCGCGAGAAGGCCGACCGTGAGGCCGCCAAGGACGCCGAGCGCGCCCGCAAGGAGGCCGACCGTCGCCGCCGCGACGACGAGAAGGCCGAGCGCGACCGCGTCAAGGCGCTCGAGCAGTCCGAGGCCGCCCGCGCCCGAGCCCTGCAGGACGTCGAGCGCGAGCGGGCCCGCCGCGAGACCGAGGCCCGCCGCGAGGCCGAGCGCGCTCAGGCCGAGCGCGAGCGCGCCGCCCGTGACGCCGCACGCGAGGCCGGCCGGGCGCTCCGTGAGGCCGAGAAGGCTGCGCGCGACGCCGCCCTCGCGCAGCAGCGCGCCGCTCGCGAGGCCGAGAAGGCGCGCCGCGAGGCCGCCCGGGCCGGGACCGCGCCCGCCACCACGACGGTCGACGCGTCCGCGCTCCCGCCCGACCTGGCCGTCCTGTGGCGCTCCCCCGAGCCACCCCGGCGCGGCCCCCGGCCGAGCCTCACGCTCGACCAGATCGCCGACGCCGCCATCGCGCTGGCGGACGCGGAGGGCATCGGGGCGGTGTCGATGGCGCGGCTCGCGGAGTCGCTCGGGTTCACGACCATGTCGCTCTACCGCTACGTGGCGTCGAAGGACGAGGTCGTCAGCCTCATGTCCGACCGCGCGAGCGGCCGGCCACCCGCCGTGGGGCGCGAGGTCGGCGACTGGCGCGCGCGCATCGAGCTGCTCGTGTCGATCCAGCAGCCGGTCCTGTTCTCGCACCCGTGGCTCGCGCAGACGGGCACCGTCCTGCACGCGGTCGGGCCCAACCGGCTCGCCTGGATGGAGGCGATGGTCGCGGCCCTCGAGGACACGCCGCTCGACGAGGCGACCAAGGTCACGGCCGTCGGCACGATCGCGAGCCACCAGCTGGACGAGCTGCGGCTGTTCGCCTCGTGGACCGACCGGGAGCGGGCCGTGCAGGAGGCGACGTCGCGGTCCTACGACATGGACGGGATGCTGCTGGCCGTCGCGACGCCCGACGAGCACCCCGCGCTCGTCCGGGCCGCGAGCGCGGGAGCCTTCGGTGCCGCGATGGAGGACGGCCCGGTCTCGTTCGGCACGACCCTGCTGCTCGACGGCATCGCGGCGCTCATCGCACGGGCGGAGGGTCGCACGGGATCGTGACTCTCACGCCCGCCGCGAGCCGTCCACAGCCCGCGTCGGCGCACCGGCACCGCCAGCCGTCGACGCCCGCCCGCGCGGTGTCGGCGTCCCGCGCCAGACTGGCGCCGTGCCCACGCAGACCCCCGACGCCGCCGCGACGCCCGACGTCCCCGCCGCCACCCCGGCACGCCCGCTCGTGACGGGCCGGTGCTTCGGCGACGGCGACCCCCTCTACGAGCAGTACCACGACGAGGAGTGGGGGCACCCGGTCCACGGGGAGCACGCGCTCTTCGAGCGGCTGGCCCTCGAGGGGTTCCAGTCGGGGCTCGCCTGGATCACGATCCTGCGCAAGCGTCCCGCCTTCCGCGCGGCCTTCGCCGACTTCGACCCCGAGGTCGTGGCCGGGTTCGGCGACGGCGACGTCGCACGCCTCATGGCCGACGCCGGCATCGTGCGGAACCGCGCGAAGATCGAGGCGACGATCGCCAACGCCCGTGCGCTGCGGGACCTGCACGCGCAGGGACGCACGCTCGACGAGGTCCTGTGGTCCCATGCACCCGACCGCGCCGACCACGTCCGGCCCGCGACCTGGACGGACGTGCCGGCCGTGACCCCGGAGTCACGCGCGCTCGCGCGCGAGCTCAAGTCGCTCGGCTTCCGGTTCGTCGGACCCACGACCGCCTATGCCGCGATGCAGGCGTGCGGGCTGGTCGACGACCACCTCGCGACGTGCCCGTCGGTGACGGTGCCCTGACGCGCGCCTGCTCCGCCGCCCACGGTGCCGCCGCGCGGAGCACGACGGCCGACGTCCGACGAACCCGGGCGGCCGCGGACCACCGCGTCCGACGAACCCGGGCGGCCGCGGACCACCGCAGCCGACGCACCCTGGTGGCGGTCGACGACCGCTCCGCGCGGCGCCCACGGGAGGCTGCTGCTCCCGTCGAGTGACGCCTCGGCGCGCACCTCCGACCCTCTTTCGGGTGGAGGTTAGGATGCCCGGCATGACGGACACGACGGACCCCGACGGGCGGCTCGACGCCGTGCGCGGGGCCGCCGCCGCGATGTCCACCCCCTCGGACGTCGACGCCGAGGTGCTGGCCGCCGTCCAGGACGGCCTGCTCGGTGTCGTGGCCGGGTCGCCGACCTCGTGGTTCGACGTCCCGACGCAGCGCAGCCGGCTCCGGCCCGGCCACCTGACCCCGCGCCGCCGCCGCTGATCCGAGGGGTGGACCGGACGCCCTCCGGTTCTGCCGTCGTCATCCCGCGTCGCCGGGCACGGTCCGCCACCGCGCGTGATCGACCGTCGGTGCGTCGACGCCGCGACGCCAGGGAGGAGGCCAGCGAGTCCGACGGCTCTCGACCGCGACGTTCCCACCTCGACGGACCGCTTGCCGCGCGGACGCTGGCGTCTCACCGGTCGAGCAACGTTGCCCACCATGTGGTCGGCGGTCTAGCATCTCGACAACCATCCAGAGCGGCCGAGAGACCTGGCTCGACGACGCCGCAGCAACCCCCCTCCTGGCGAGGGTGTGGGTGCTTCCGCCAGGGTCGATGGAGTGAACGATGCCGCAGCACCCCGCGTGCCCCCGCGACCCCCGCGCGGGCCGACCGACGCCGGTCGTCCGGTGAGCGTCCCCGTCGTGGACGCGCTGCCGGGCACGGTCGACCAGACCGGCACCGTCGCCGACACCACCCCGCGTCGGACGACCGGCCCGCACGTGGCGCCCGACCGCCCGCTCGCCGCGATCGACCGGCCGACGGTGTCGTTCGAGCTCTTCCCGCCGCGCAACCCCGACGCCGCACCGCGGCTCTGGGAGACGATCCAGCGGCTCGGCGAGGCGCACCCCGACTTCGTGTCGGTCACGTACGGCGCCTCGGGCCGCACCCGCGTCACGACCCGCGCGCTCGTCAGCCGGCTCCTGCGCGAGACGTCGCTCAACCCCATCGCGCACCTCACCTGCGTCGGCACGTCGCGCGACGAGATCACGGCCATCGTCGAGGAGTTCCTCGACGAGGGTGCGCGTTCGTTCCTCGCGCTCCGCGGCGACCCGCCCGCGGGGCAGGACGACTGGCAGCCGCACCCGGACGGCGTGAACACCGCGAGCGAGCTCGTCGCGCTGCTGCGCGAGATCGAGTCGCGCCGGTGCGCGGGCAGCCCGTCGCAGGCCGTGCGCGCCCGGGTCCGGCCCCTGTCGGTCGCCGTCGCGGCGTTCCCCCGCGGCAACGCGGCGACGGGCGGCACGCGCGCCCAGGACGTCGCGTCGCTGCTCGCGAAGCAGGAGGCCGGCGCGGACTTCGCGATCACGCAGGTGTTCTTCGACGCCGAGTCGTACCTCGGGCTCGTCGCCGAGGCGCGCGACGCGGGCGTCACCATCCCGATCATCCCGGGCATCATCCCCAGCACGGACCCCGCACGGCTGCTGCGCGTGCAGGACCTCACGGGTGTGCCCGTCCCGCGCGACCTGCTCGACCTGCTCGGGTCCGCGGACGACGACCTCGAGCGGCACCGTCGCGGCATCCGCGCCGGCGTCGACCTCGTCCAGGGCGTGCTGGACGGCGGCGCCCCGGGCGTCCACCTCTACACGTTCAACCAGCACCACGCCGCGCTCGACCTGCTCGAAGGAGCGGGTCTGGACGGCGGGGCCCGCACCGGCCGCAGCGCCGTACCCGTCACGGCCCCCACCGCGACGACCCCCGGCACACCCGGACCGACCACGACGGCACCCGACCCGACCCACGAGGGACAGACACCGCGATGACCACCACCCCCACGTTCCCCGCCGGCTCCGTCCTGGGCTACCCCCGGATCGGTCCCCGTCGCGAGCTCAAGAAGGCGATCGAGGCGTTCTGGGCCGGCCGCTCCTCCGCCGACGAGGTCGAGGCCGTCGCCGCCGACCTGCGCCGCCGCACCCGCACCCGCCTGGCCGAGCTCGGCCTGCGCACCGACGTGCCCGCGATCCCCAGCGCGTTCTCGTTCTACGACCACGTGCTCGACGCCGCGACCGTGCTCGGCGCGATCCCGCCGCGCTTCGCCGACCTGGTCGACGCCGACGGCCGTCTGGACCTCGCGGGCTACTCGACGGTCGCGCGCGGCCGCGGCGACGACCTGCCGCTCGAGATGACCAAGTGGTTCGACTCGAACTACCACTACCTGGTCCCCGAGATCGGCCCGGACACCGAGTTCCGCTACGCGAGCGACCGCCCGGTCCGCGAGTTCGCCGAGGCGCTGGCCGAGGGCGTGCTCACCCGCCCGGTCATCGTCGGCCCGGTGACGTTCCTCGCGCTCGCCAAGGCCGCCGAGGGTTCGCCGGACGACTTCGCGCCGATCGACCGCCTCGCCGACGTGCTGCCGGTCTACGCCGCGCTGCTGCGCGACCTCGCCGCCGCCGGCGCGACGTGGGTCCAGCTCGACGAGCCCGCGCTCGTGTCCGACTCGATCGACGTGCCCGTCGAGCGCCTGCTCGCGTCGGTCACCGAGGCGTACGGCGCGCTCACCGCGGTCGAGGGCCGCCCGGCGCTGTTCGTCGCCGCGCCGTACGGCGACCTGCGCGACGCGCTCGGCGTGCTCGCGGCGACCGACGTCGAGGCCATCGGCGTCGACCTGGTCCGCGGCCCCGCCCCGACGCAGGCCGTTCCCGGCCTCGAGTCGAAGACGCTCGTCGCGGGCGTGATCGACGGCCACAACATCTGGCGCGCGGACCTCGACGCCAAGCTCCAGGTGCTCGAGCAGCTCGAGAACCTCGGCGCGGGCGCCGTCACGGTCGGCACGTCGACGTCGCTGTTCCACGTGCCCCACGACGTGCAGGACGAGCCCACGCTCGACCCGACGCTGAAGTCGTGGCTCGCGTTCGCCGACCAGAAGGTCGTCGAGGTCGTCACGCTCGCCGAGGGCCTGACCGAGGGCCGCGAGGCGATCCACGAGCAGCTGCTCGCCGCGTCCGACGCCGTCGCGTCGCGCAAGACCGCCCCCGGCGTGGTCCGCCCCGAGGTGCGCGAACGTGTCGCCGCCCTCGGCGAGGACGCGTTCAACCGCGGCGACTTCGAGAGCCGCAAGGCCGCGCAGGCCGCGCGCTTCGACCTGCCGCCGCTGCCCACGACCACGATCGGCTCGTTCCCGCAGACGCCGGAGATCCGCAAGGCGCGCGCCGCGTTCGGCAAGGGCGAGCTCACCGCCGAGCAGTACGAGGACGAGATGAAGGCGGAGATCCGCCGCGTCGTCGAGCTGCAGGAGAAGATCGGCCTCGACGTCCTCGTGCACGGCGAGCCCGAGCGCAACGACATGGTCCAGTACTTCGCGGAGAACCTCGACGGGTTCGCCGTGACGCAGAACGGCTGGGTCCAGTCCTACGGCTCGCGCTGCACGCGTCCGTCGATCCTCTGGGGCGACGTGTCCCGCCCGGCGCCCATCACGGTCGCGTGGACGTCGTACACGCAGTCGCTCACGGAGAAGCCCGTCAAGGGCATGCTCACCGGGCCGGTGACGATCCTCGCGTGGTCGTTCGTCCGCGACGACCAGCCGCTCGGCGACACCGCCAACCAGGTCGGCCTCGCGCTGCGCGACGAGATCGCCGACCTCGAGGCCGCCGGGATCGGCATCATCCAGGTCGACGAGCCCGCGCTGCGCGAGCTCCTGCCGCTGCGCGCGGAGGACCACGCGGCGTACCTCGACTGGTCGGTCCGCTCGTTCCGCCTCTCGACGGCGGGCGTGCGCGAGGACACGCAGATCCACACGCACCTCTGCTACAGCGAGTTCGGCCAGATCATGGGCGCGATCGACGGCCTCGACGCCGACGTCACGTCCATCGAGGCGGCCCGCTCGAAGATGGAGATCCTCGGCGACATCGCCGCGGCGGGCTACCCGCGCGCCGTCGGCCCGGGCGTCTACGACATCCACTCGCCGCGCGTGCCGAGCGAGGGCGAGGTCGAGGAGCTCCTCACCGAGGCGGTCAAGGCGATCGCGCTCGACCAGCTCTGGGTGAACCCCGACTGCGGCCTCAAGACCCGCCGCTACGAGGAGGTCACCCCGTCGCTCGAGCACATCCTGCAGGCGACGCGGGCGGTCCGCGCGACGCTCTGACGCCGCACACGCCCTGACGGGCGCACCGCACCACCGGAGGGCCGGGTCCACCACGGACCCGGCCCTCCGCCGTCCCCAGCCGATCGCCCCAGCACCGGCTCGTCGGCCCGTTCCGGGTGACCCGACGTAAGGTCGGCGCGTGGACGCGGACGTGGCCGACGGGACGACGATCTTCGACTCCGTGCCGCTCGACGCGCTGCGGCGCCGGACGAGCCAGAAGTGGCGCCGCTACCCGGCCGACGTGCTGCCGATGTACGTCGCGGAGATGGACGTCCCGCAGCCCGAGGCCGTCGTGCGCGCCGTGTCGGACGCGATGCGCGCCGGCGACACCGGGTACGTGCACGGGCCCGACTACGCCGAGGCCCTCGCCGGCTTCGCCGCCGCCCGGTACGGCTGGGACGTGCCTGTCGCGGACTGCCGGCTCGTGCCGGACGTCATGCTGGGCATCGTCGAGATGCTGCGGCTCGTCACCGACCCCGGCGACGCCGTCGTGATCAACCCGCCGGTGTACCCGCCGTTCGTGCAGTTCGTCGAGCACGCCGACCGACGCCCGCTGCCGGCCCCCCTCGGCCCGGACGGTCGCCTCGACCTCGACGCGCTCGACGCCGCGTTCGCCGTTGCCACGTCGGGCGGCCGTCGCGCCGCGTACCTGCTGTGCCACCCGCACAACCCGACGGGCACCCTGCACACGGCCGCCGAGCTCGCGGCCGTCGGCGAGCTCGCCGGGCGGTACGGCGTCCGGGTCGTCGCGGACGAGATCCACGCGCCGCTCGTCATGGGCCGCAGCACGCAGACGACCGACCGTGCCGGCGCCCGGGACGCCGCGACCGGCAACCCCGACGGCGGCGACACCGGCCAGGAGGGCGCGTCGTCGCGGTTCGTCCCGACGACGACGGTGATCCCGTCGGCGATCGCGCTGCACTCGGCGTCGAAGGCGTTCAACCTCGCCGCGCTCAAGGCCGCGGTCGCCGTCCCGGGACCGGACGCGAGCGCCGACCTCGCGAGCCTGCCGGAGATCGTGCTGCACGGCGTCAGCCACCTGGGCGCGGTCGCCCACACGACGGCGCTCCGCGACTGCGGAGACTGGCTGGACCGGGTCCTCGACGGTCTGCGCCACAACCAGCGGCTGCTGTCCGCGCTGCTGGCGACGCACCTGCCCGCGGCCCGCTGGACACCGCCCGACGCGACGTACTTCGCGTGGCTCGACCTGCGCGACGTCCCCGCGGTCCGCGACGGCGCCGACCCTGCACGTCTCGCGCTCGAGCGCGGTCGCCTCGCGCTCAACCCCGGGCCCACGTTCGGCGCGCCCGAGGGCGTCGGCTTCGCGCGTCTCAACCTGGCGGCGTCGACGGCGACGCTCAGCGAGGGTGTACGGCGCCTGGCAGCGGCCCTGGGCTGACGTCCCGCCGACGCGGTCGGACGAGCCCGCCGGGCGGTCCAGCCGAGTCGTCGACGAGCCGCCCTGAGGCGTCGACGAGCCGGTCGAACCGGTCCGGTCGGGGTGTCGACGAGCCCGTCGAACCGGCCGGCCGGGGAGTCGACGAGCCCGTCGAATCCGGTCCGCGCGGCGAAGCCCCGACGGGCGGCCCGGTCGGGGCAGCGACGCGCCGACGACCCTTGCGCCGAACGGGCGAATCTGCCGCGGGACGCACGGACACAGCGCGCGAATCGCGACATAGGTCCTGGCCAGGACGCCCTGCGGGCAGGTGTCCAGGTCACGGTCGGGTTGCGCCGCTCAAGTGGACGCCCGTCCTGCCGATGCTGACGACTGAAGACCCCGTGCCGGTCCAGACGGCGACGAGGTCCGGGCACGACGACGAGCCTGGCGAGGAGGCCGACATGAAGAGGTGCGACGAGTGCACGTCCCCGGTGGCGGAGTGCAGCCACTGCGAGGGTCAGGGTCGCAAGCGGTGGAAGGGCGAGTGCACGTTCTGCCGGGGCACCGGAATGATCTGCTCGGGCAACAGCAACCACCGCTGGTGAGCTGACGGCCCGCGGAGCGGGCCGGCGCACGGTCCCGCCGCCGTCGATGCCGGCCCTCCGCGGGCCGTCTCATGCCCGGGTGCGGCAGCGATCGCCGGGGTGGACACGTCAGACGCGGTCGCGGACCAGTGCGACGAGGGCGTCGACGATGGGGACGTCCGCGTCGAGCCACGGGACGTCGTGCCACTGACCGGCGGGCAGCCAGCGGAGCTCGTCGTGCTCGACGAGCGGCTCGGGGACGCCGTCGACGACCTCCGCGAGCCAGAGGCGCATCACGTACCGGTCGGTGAGGGGCCAGACGCCGTCGTCCGGACCCACGACCTCGTCGCCGAGAGCGACACGGACGCCGAGCTCTTCCCGGAGCTCACGGTGGAGCGCGGTCTCGGGGGTCTCCCCGGCGTCGACCTTGCCGCCGGGGAACTCCCATCGACCTGCGAGGCTCGCCGGCGTCGCGCGACGTGCGGAGAGCAGGACCCGCGGCTCGTCCAGGTCGTCGACCACGGCGGCCGCGACGACGAGCACGGGTGACGTCATGCGAGGAGTCTGCCAGTCCCGGTGGCGACTCGGACGTGGCGACCGGCTGCCGTGCGGCGGCCCGGGTGACCGGGCCGCCGGGAAGTCGGCTTCGTCAGATCAGCGGATGCCGTGCGCGACGGCCCACGCGACCGCCTCGGCGCGCGTGGAGACGCCGATCTTGCGGTAGACGCTGCGGACCTGGGACTTGACGGTGTTGCGCGTCACGAACAGACGGGTGGCGATCTCCTCGAGCGTCACGTCCTCGCCGAGCTCGCCGAGGACCACCCGCTCGCGACGCGTCAGCGCCTCGGTGACGGTCCCGACCGTCTCGCTCGTCTCCAACATGCTCATCGTGTCCTCCGGTTGTGCTGCATGGATGCCGACTTCTCCGGCTCCGCCTGAGGCGGCGTACCGGATGAGAGGCGACAACCAGGGCGTCATGACGCCACTTTCACCAACTCGTTTTCGCGAAGCGCTGCGTACCGGTCTCGCTGCCACCCACAATGAACGCCGGGGGGCGATGCTGATACACCCGGGTTGCAGGAGACCGCGCGGTTCACCCGTTCGGCCGATGGTGTCGGGTCCGTAACGTCCGATATACGGATCAGCGCAGCAGTTGGTTCACTCCCGGAGGCGACCGTCAGCCGGCGGCGTGCGCCTCGTACTCCTCGGCGGTGAGCAGCGGGCCCGTCTCGGTGACGTCGACCTTGAGCAGCCAGCCCCGGCCGAAGGGGTCGGAGTTGACGAGCGACGGGTCGTCGACCGCGTCCTGGTTGACCTCGGCGACGGTGCCGGAGACCGGCGAGAAGAGCTCGGACACGGACTTCGTCGACTCGATCTCGCCGACGACCGCGCCGGCGGTGATCGTCTCACCCACGGCCGGGAGCTCGAGGTAGACGATGTCGCCGAGCGCCTCGGCTGCGGTGGACGTGATGCCGACGGTCGCGGGGGCGCCGTCCTGGAGCCACTCGTGCTCGAGCGTGTAGTGCAGGTGCGTGGGCAGGTCGGTCATGGCGTCTCCAGGTGGGTCCGGGCCGGGCTCGTCGAGGACGGGTGTCGTCGGGTCGGGTCTCGCCGGGACGGGCCCCGACGAGACGGCGTCATCGAGGACGACGGTAGAAGGGCAGGGCCACCACGCGCACGGGTTCGGCGCGTCCGCGCACGTCGACGGCGAGCTCCGTGCCGGGTGCGCTGACCTCCGGGGTCACGTAGGCCATCGCGACGGGGTGCCCCAGGGTGGGCGACGGGGCGCCCGACGTGACGGTCCCGACGTGCGGGGCGTCCGGCGCCGACGACGCGAGCACCGGGTACCCGTGCCGGGCGGCGCGACGGCCGAGCCCTTGCAGCCCGACGAGCACGCGCGCGGGCTCGGAGTCGTGGCGAGCGGCGAGCGCGGCACGTCCCACGAAGTCGAGCGGCTTGCCGTCGGCGCCGGTCTTGTCGAGCCGGACGACGCGGCCGAGGCCGGCGTCGTAGGGCGTCGTCGTGCGGTCGAGCTCGTTGCCGTAGAGCGGCATCCCGGCCTCGAGGCGGAGGCTGTCGCGCGCGGAGAGGCCCGCGGGGACGAGCCCGAGCGGCTCGCCGGCGGCGAGGAGTGCGCGCCACACGGCGGGGGCGTCGGCAGCGTCGACGAACAGCTCGAAGCCGTCCTCGCCGGTGTAACCGGTGCGGGCGACGAGCGCGGACAGGCCCGCGACGGTCGCGGGGACCGCGGCGTAGTACTTGAGCGCGCGCACCGCGTCGACGTCGGACGCCTCGGTCACCGACGCGACGATCTCCTCCGCGCGCGGGCCCTGGACCGCGACGAGCGCGGTGCGCAGGGAGGCGTCGTCGAGGGTCGCGTCGAAGCCGGCGAGCCGCTCGACCAGCGCCGCGCGGACGACGTCGACGTTCGACGCGTTCGCGACGACGACGAACCTCTCGGGCGCCAGCCGGTAGACGACGAGGTCGTCCAGGACCGCGCCGTGCTCGTCGACGATCATCGTGTAGCGCGCGCGACCGTCGGCGAGCGCCGACAGGTGGCCGACGAGGGCCGTGTCGAGCGCGGCGCCCGCCTGCGGGCCGGTGATCTCGAGCTCGCCCATGTGCGACAGGTCGAACAGCCCCGCGGCGGTGCGGACCGCGGTGTGCTCGGCGATGTCGGACGAGTACCGCAGCGGCATCTGCCACCCGGCGAAGGACGTGAGCGCGGCGCCGAGGGCGACGTGCTCGTCGTGCAGCGGGGACAGGGTGTCCGCCGTCGGGTCGCTCACGGTCGCTCCGTTCGTCGGGTCCGGCTCGGTCGCGGCCGTCGCGGCCGTCGGCGTCGTCGGGGTGGGCTCGGGCGTGCTCACTCGGCGAACGCCTCGACCGGCGGGCACGAGCAGATCAGGTTGCGGTCGCCGTGCGCGCCGTCGATGCGGCGGACCGGCGGCCAGTACTTGTTCTCGCCGAGCGACGCGACCGGGTAGGCCGCGAGCCGGCGCGGGTACGGCTTGTCCCAGTCGTCGGACGTCACGGCTGCCGCGGTGTGCGGGGCGCCCCGCAGGGGCGACTCCTCGACGGCCCAGCGACCGTCGGCGACGGCGTCGATCTCCGCACGGATCGCGACGAGCGCCTCGACGAACCGGTCGAGCTCGGCGAGGTCCTCGCTCTCGGTCGGCTCGACCATGAGCGTGCCCGCCACGGGGAACGACAGCGTCGGCGCGTGGAACCCGTAGTCCATGAGCCGCTTCGCGACGTCCTCCGCGGTCACGCCCGTCTGCTTCGTGATGTCGCGCAGGTCGAGGATGCACTCGTGCGCGACGAGCCCGTTCGGGCCCGTGTAGAGCACGGGGAAGTGCGGCGCGAGACGCGTGGCCAGGTAGTTCGCGGCCAGCACCGCGGTCTCCGTCGCGGCGCGCAGGCCGTCGGGGCCCATGAGCGCGACGTACGCCCACGAGATCGGCAGGATGCCCGCCGAGCCCCACGGGGCTGCGGACACCGGGGCGACGCTGCTCGCGACGCCTGTGGTCTCGCCGCCGCGGGGCGGGGTCGGGTCGCCCGGCAGGAACGGTGCGAGGTGCGCCGCGACCGCGACCGGCCCGACACCGGGACCGCCGCCGCCGTGCGGGATGCAGAACGTCTTGTGCAGGTTGAGGTGGCTCACGTCGCCGCCGATCTCGCCCGGCCGCGCGAGCCCGACGAGCGCGTTGAGGTTCGCGCCGTCGATGTACACCTGGCCACCCGCGTCGTGCACGAGGTCGCACACCGTCCGGACGCCCTCCTCGTAGACGCCGTGCGTCGAGGGGTACGTGATCATGATCGCCGCGACCTGGGGGCCGTGCTGGTCGAGCTTCGCGCGCAGGTCGTCGAGGTCGATCGACCCGTCGGGCGCGGTCGCGACGACCACGACGCGCAGGCCCGCGAGCGCCGCCGAGGCCGCGTTCGTGCCGTGCGCGGAGGCCGGGATGAGGCAGATGTCGCGCTCCTCGCCGCGGCTGCGGTGGTAGGCGTGGATCGCGAGCAGGCCTGCGAACTCGCCCTGCGAGCCGCCGTTGGGCTGGACGGACACCGCCGCGTAGCCGGTGATCTCGGCGAGCCAGTCCTGCAGCTCGGTGACGAGCTCGGCGTAGCCCTGCGTCTGGTCGGCGGGGGCGAAGGGGTGGATCGACGCGAACTCGGGCCAGGAGATCGCCTCCATCTCGACCGTCGCGTTGAGCTTCATGGTGCAGGAGCCCAGCGGGATCATCGTCCGGTCGAGCGCGAGGTCCTTGTCGGACAGGCGTCGCAGGTAGCGCAGCATCGCGGTCTCGGAGCGGTGCAGGTGGAAGACGGGGTGCTGCAGGTACGGCGTCGTGCGGCGCAGCGTGTCCGGCAGGGCGTCGGACGGGCCGTCGAGGTCGCCCGCGCCGACGAAGCCGAACGCGAACGTGCCGTCGTCGTCCGCCTCGAGACGCGTCGTGCCGGCCTGCGCGAACGCGAGGACGACCGCGAGGACGTGCTCGGGGCGTGTCCGCTCGTCGCAGGTGACCTGCACGTGGTCCGCGTCGGGCGCCCACAGGTTGACGCCGAGGTCCGCCGCGGCCGCGACGACGTCCGCCGCGCGACCCGGCACGACCGCGCGCACGGTGTCGAAGTACGTCGCGTGCTCGACGGTCACGCCGACCTCGGTGAGGACCGTCGCGACCGACCGGGCGTGCCCGTGCACGCGCAGCGCGATCGCCCGCAGGCCGTCGGGGCCGTGGTAGACCGCGTACATCGACGCGACGATCGCGAGCAGCGCCTGCGCGGTGCAGATGTTGCTCGTCGCCTTCTCGCGGCGGATGTGCTGCTCACGCGTCTGCAGCGCGAGGCGGTAGGCGCGCGCGCCGTCCGCGTCGATGCTGACCCCGACGAGGCGTCCGGGCAGCGAGCGCTCCAGGCCGGTGCGGACCGCCATGAACGCGGCGTGCGGACCGCCGCCGAACAGCGGGACGCCGAACCGCTGCGCCGACCCGACCGCGATGTCCGCCCCGAGCTCGCCGGGCGTCGTCACGAGCGTGAGGGCCAGCAGGTCGGACGCGACCGTCACGAGCGCGCCGCGCTCCTTCGCCTGCGCGATCACCGGCCGCAGGTCGCGCACCGCACCCGACGCGCCGACCTGCTGCACGACGACCCCGAGCAGCGTCCCCTCGACCTCGGGCAGCCCCTCGGACAGGTCGGCGACGACGACCGGCAGGCCGATCGCCTCGGCGCGCCCGACCGTCACGGCCAGCGACTGGCCGAACAGGTCCGCGTCGAGCACGACCGTGCCCGGCTTGTTGCGCTGCCCGCGCCACATGAGCGCGACGGCCTCGGCCACGGCGGTCGCCTCGTCGAGCAGCGACGCGTTCGCGATGTCCAGGCCCGTGAGGTCCGTGACCATCGTCTGGAAGTTGAGCAGCGTCTCCAGGCGGCCCTGCGAGATCTCCGGCTGGTACGGCGTGTACGCGGTGTACCAGGCGGGCGACTCCAGCACGTTCCGGCGGATCACCGGCGGCGTCACGGTGTCGTAGTAGCCCTGGCCGATCATCGACGTGAGCACGCGGTTGCGGCCGGCGATGCTCCGCAGCGCGTCGAGGACGTCCTCCTCGCTGCGCGCCGCCGGCAGGTCCAGCTCACGGCCCGTCCGGATCGAGGCAGGCACCGCGGCGTCGATCAGCGCGTCGACCGTCGGGTAGCCGACCGTCGACAGCATGCGCAGCGTCTCCTCGCCGCGCGGGCCGATGTGCCGGTCGGCGAAGCCCTCGGCGGCGGGCGTGTGCTCGACGGCCGTCAGGTTGACCGCGGCGGTGTGGCTCTCGGCCGCGGGGCCGGCGTGGGGGACGTCGGCGTCGGGCTGCACGGGCGGGACGGCGAGGGTGCCGGCACGGGCGACGACGTCGTGCAACGAGCTGAGGTCGGTCACGGGCTGCTCCGGGGGTCGTCCGGCGGGCGCGCCGGGACGGGCGTGTGGGCTCCCCGCTCTGTCATCCGCGCGCCGGGGCGTGCGACCTGAGAGTTTTGCCGGTCCGCCATGGCCGCTACGGGC
The DNA here is from genome assembly GCF_010119915.1 of Cellulomonas sp. H30R-01. Taxonomy (NCBI): domain Bacteria; kingdom Bacillati; phylum Actinomycetota; class Actinomycetes; order Micrococcales; family Cellulomonadaceae; genus Cellulomonas; species Cellulomonas sp. H30R-01. Next base: position 3,553,647 of record NZ_CP048210.1, read on the forward strand.
CCGGGGCGCGCCGACTTGCACCGTCGGTGGGTCGGTCCCCGCGAGAGGTCGACCACTTTCCAGAGTTGCCTCGCCGTCGCGGTACAGGGGCCTGAGAGATTCCCGGGGAGGGTTGCTCCTTCGGCGTCCGGCTCGTGGTGTCCGGAGCTCTCCCGCGTCGGTTCGAGCAGCGTGTTCAGTTGTCGCGTTGCCGGGCCAGCCTACCCGCGGTCGCCTGCCCGCCGCTGACCGCCGGTCGGGCGATGCGGTACAGCACGTGCCGCTCGAGCCGGTGCCCGTGCGGGACCGACGGGTGGTCGAAGTCGTCGGCGGGGTCGCGTGTCATGCCGATGCGCCGCATCACGGCCTGCGAGCGGACGTTCAGCACGGCCGTGAACGAGACGATCTCGTCCAGACCCGCCTCGTCGAAGCCGACACGGAGCGCCTCGCGGGCGGCCTCCGACGCGTACCCGTGCCCCCACGCCCAGCGCGGCAGCCGCCAGCCGACCTCGACCAGGTCCCGGTTCCACGACGGGCGGCTCAGCCCCGTGAAGCCCGCGAACGTGCCGTCGACCTCCAGCGCCCACAGGCCCCAGCCGTTCTGCTCCAGGCCCGCCTGCGCGCGCGTCGCGAGCGCGTCGCTCTGCTCGCGGGTCAGCGGCGCCGGGAAGTGCTCCATGACCTCCGGGTCCGCGTTCATCCGCGCGAACGGCTCGAGGTCCGCCTCGGTCCACTGCCGCATGACGAGTCGCCCGGTCCGCCGCTCGAGTCCCACCCGGGCACCGTAGGACGCGCCCCGCCCGTCGGGCGACCAGACGCCGGCGCCCGGGTCGCGCGCACCGTCGTGCGTGCCTCGCAGCTCTCGGCGCGCGCCGCGGTGCATGCGTCGCAGCCCTCAGTGCGCCCGGTCGGCGCGTCGGCGGTCGAGCGGCGCGAGGGCACGCCGGCGTCGGCGGCGCACGGAGTCGACCACCAGCCACACCGTGCCCACGACCGCGAGCACCGCCGCCACGGCGATCACCGTCGACCCCCGCGTCGCGGCGCGCAGCAGCGCGAGCCCGACCACGACCACGACAGCCGCGTTCAGCAGGAGCCGCCGTTTCCGTCGCCACGTCGGGGCCTGTGTGCGCATCGGGGCTCTTCCGGGGGTCGCTCGTCGGGGTCGCGCCCATGCTGGCACGGCTGTCGCGGTCCGCACGGTTTTCCACGGTGCGGGCACCGGAGGCAGATCCAGGGGGCGTCGTTAGGCTGACGCGGTGACCACGGGACACCCGGACGAGCGGCGTGCGGTGGTCGTCGTCGTGTCCGACCGGTCGGCCGCCGGGACGCGCGAGGACCGGTCGGGGCCGGTGGCGCACGAGCTTCTGGTCGAGGCCGGCTTCGCGGTCGGTGAGGTCGTCGTCGTGCCGGACGGCGCACTCCCGGTGCAGCACGCGATCGAGGCGGCTGTGCGCAACGGTGCGCGGCTCGTCGTGACCTCCGGCGGGACCGGCGTCGGGCCGCGCGACCGGACGCCCGAGGGGACGCGCGCGGTGCTCGACCGCGAGCTCCCCGGGATCGCCGAGCTGCTGCGGCGGGAGTCGGCGCGGACCGTGCCGACGGCTGTCCTGTCCCGCGGGCTCGCGGGCGTGACCGCCGACGGCGTCGTCGTCGTCAACCTGCCCGGCTCCCCTGGAGGCGTCCGGGACAACCTCGCGACGCTGCTGCCGCTGCTCGACCACCTGCTCGACCAGGTCGCGGGGGGTGACCACGCATGACCGTGCTGGCGCGCATCGACGACCGTCCGCTTGACCTGCTGTTTCACGTGGAACATGTGAGCAGCGCGCGGGCGGGGGCGGTCGCGACGTTCGTCGGGCTGGTGCGCGACCACGACCCGTCGGTGGACGGGAAGGTCGTGGCACTGGAGTACAGCGCGCACCCCGACGCGGCGGCGGTGCTGACGCGGCTCGCCGAGCGGGCGGCGGCGCACGACGACGTGCTCGGGCTCGCGGTGAGCCACCGCGTCGGGCGGCTCGAGGTCGGGGAGGCGGCGATCGTGTGCGCCGTCGCGACCGCGCACCGCGCCGAGGCGTTCGCGGTGTGCCGGGCGCTCGTCGAGACGGTCAAGGCCGAGCTGCCGGTCTGGAAGCGCGAGGTCCTCGCGGACGGGTCGCACGTGTGGGTGGGGATGACATGACGGACCTGCCGATGCCGACAGTGCGGTCCTCGGTGCCCGACGGTGACGTTCACGCGCCGTCGCAGGACGACGTTCCTCACGAGCGCGCGCCCCTGGAGCACGCGCCCCAGGCCGACAGCCGTGTCGAGGGCCCGCTGGTCGACCGGTTCGGGCGCCCGCACCACGACCTGCGCATCTCGCTGACCGACCGGTGCTCGCTGCGGTGCACGTACTGCATGCCCGCCGAGGGCGTCCCGTGGCTGGCGCGCTCGACCATGCTCAGCACCGACGAGATCGTGCGGGTCGCGCGCGTCGGTGTCGAGATGGGTATCACCGAGATCCGGCTGACGGGCGGCGAGCCGCTGCTGCGGGTCGACGTCGTCGACGTCGTCCGGCGGCTGACCGCGCTCACCGGCCCGCACGGCAGCCCCGAGGTGTCGCTCACGACCAACGCGCTCCGCCTCCCCGCGCTCGCGTCGCCGCTGCGGGACGCGGGGCTGTCGCGAGTGAACGTCAGCCTCGACACGCTCGACCGCGGCAAGTTCATCGAGCTGACCCGGCGCGACAAGCTGGTCGAGACGCTCGCCGGCCTCGCCGCCGCCGACGCCGCCGGGCTGCACCCCGTGAAGATCAACGCCGTCGCGATGCGCGGGGTCAACGACGACGAGGTCGTCGCGCTCACCCGGTTCGCCGTGGACCGCGGGTACCAGATGCGGTTCATCGAGCAGATGCCGCTCGACGGCGGGCACACGTGGGACCGCACGCAGATGGTCACCCAAAAGGAGATCCTCGACCGGCTGACCTCGGCGTTCACGCTCACCGAGGTACCCGGCCGCGGGGCCGCGCCGGCCGAGCTCTGGTACGTCGACGGCGGCCCGCAGACGGTCGGCGTCATCGCGTCCGTCACCGCGCCCTTCTGCGCGGCGTGCGACCGGCTTCGGCTCACCGCCGACGGGCAGCTGCGCGCGTGCCTCTTCGCGCAGGACGAGGTCGACGTGCGGGCGGTGGTGCGGGACGAGGCGCTCGACGACGAGGCCGTCGCCGACGCGTTCCGGCGCTGCCTCGCGGGCAAGAAGGCGGGGCACGGCATCGGAGAGCCGACGTTCCGGCAGCCCGACCGTCCGATGAGCGCGATCGGCGGCTGATCCGAGACGCCTGGTGTCTCGCGGGTATCACCGCATAAGGTGGTGTCTCACAGATACCTGAGGCGATTCGAGGAGTGCTCCCATGGCCATGACGCTGCGGCTCGACCCGGCTGACGAGGACCTGCTGCGCGCTGTCGCCGAGCGCGAGAAGCGGACCATGACGGACGTCGTCGCCATCGCCGTCCGGGAGCACGCCGCCCGGCTGGACGCGGCCGACGAGGACGCGTCTCTCGCCGCCCGCGCGGCGCGGCGGTCGGCGGCGGCCCGGGCGATCCGCGACTCGATCGCGGAGAACGCCGAGGCGCTCGACCTGCTGTCGCGATGACGACGTTCACGTACGTCGACATGGAGGACGCGCTCGACTTCTGCGAGCTGTTGGGCCTCTACATCCGCGACGAGGGCGCCCTCGCATCCGCCCTGGCGCGGCCGGCGGCCGTCGTGTGGGGCGTCGAGGCCTATGAAGGGCTCCACCTCAAGGGGGCCGCCCTCCTCGACGCCCTCAACCGATCGCACCCTCTCCTCGACGGCAACAAGCGGCTCTCCTGGACGATGACCGACGTGCTGTACCGGCTCGACGGCTCTCGGCTCGTCGCCGACCCACGCGAGGTCGACCGGTTCGTCCGTACCGTCGGCGGCGACGAGCACCTCCCGCTCGAGGACGTCGCCGCGTGGCTCGAGGCGCACGCGCGGCCGCTCGACGACTGACGGCCCACGTGCACGCCGGTCTTCGCGGCTCCGCGACGGCCCAGCCGCCACATGACGACGCCCGGCCACCCCACGCGGAGGACCGGGCGTCGTCGTGCGTCAGGCGGTCAGACGTCGCCGCGCCAGGCGCCCGTCTCGGTGCCGCGGTTCTCGATGAACTCCTTGAACCGCTTGAGGTCGGCCTTGACCTGCAGGTCGTCCGCGCCGACGGCGGCACCGGCCTTCTCGACGAGCGAGTCCGGCTCCCACCGGGTCTCGACGTGCACGCGGGTGGTGCCCGCGTCGACGGCCTCGAACGTCACGACGCCCTCGTGGGTCGGGCCGTCGACGCTGCGCCACGCGACGCGCTGGTCCGGGTGCTGGTCGGTGATCTGCGCGTCGAACTCGCGCTCGACGCCGCCGATCGAGGTCCGCCAGTGGGTGAGCGTGTCCGTCACCTGGCGCACCTCCTCGACGCCACCCATGAAGTGCGGGAACTCCTCGAACTGCGTCCACTGGTCGTAGGCGGTGCTGATCGGGACGGCCACATCGATGGTCTGGTCGATCGTCGGCATGCCGTGCTCCCTTCGCTCGGGACGGGGTTGTCGGGCCACGCTAGGTCGGCTCCGACGGGGTCGCGCGGCGAGCGCGGATCCTGTCGCCCGTTCCGGTGGAGCACCGTCCCTCGGCGTGCGGACCGTGCCGACGCGGCGCACCCTTGGCCCCCCGACGAGCCCGCACGGCCCGTCCCGCGGGCTCAGCCCTGGGTCGTCGCCCGCGTCTCCGCCGGGGTCATCGACTGCGTCCCGATGACGCGGAGCAGGGCCAGCGCGTCGGCGGCGGGGCTCCCGGCCGGCGCCGAGTAGACGATGATCGCCTGGTCGCTGTCGGGCACGTGCAGCGCGTCGCAGTCGAGCGTCACGCGCCCGACCGTCGGGTGGTCCACGGACTTGCGGTGGCTGCGCCACACGCTCGCGCCGCCCTCCTGCCACATCCGCTCGAAGTCGGGGCTCTCCCGCCGGAGCTCGGCGACGAGCTCGTTCAGGCGGGCGTCCTTCGGGTACCGGGCGGCCGCCGTCCGCAGCGCCGCGACGGCCTGGGCCGCGGTCGCCTCGCGCTCGTCGTGCGACATCGCGACGCGGGTCCGCGGGCCGTACGGCGTCGTCCCGAGGAACCGGATCCGGTTCACGTTGCGCTCCCGCTCCGGCACCGACGACCAGTCGCCGAGCAACGCCGACGCCATCGCGTTCCACGCGAGCACGTCGCCGCGCGCGTCGAGCAGGAGCACCGGCAGGTCGACGAGCCGGTCCATCAGGCGCTGCACGCTGGGCCGCACGACGTCGTCGACCGTCCCCGGCAGCGGCGGCGGCGAGCCCGCCAGGTGGAAGAGCTCCGCACGCTCGTCGTCGTCGAGCCGCAGCGCCCGGGCCAGCGCGCGCAGCACCTGCGCCGACGGGCGGGGGCCGCGACCCTGCTCGAGCCGCACGACGTAGTCGACGCTCACGCCCGCGAGCAGCGCGACCTCCTCACGCCGCAGACCCCCGACCCGGCGACGCTCGCCCGCCGGGAGCCCGACGTCCTGCGGCGACAGGCGCCCCCGCGCACGTCGCAGCACCTGGGCCAGCTCCCCGCGATCCATGCGCCCAGGATCCACCCGCACGGCGGCGCGCGGGTGGCGTCAGCATGGGACCGCCGGTCCCAGGGTGCGCACGCCCTGGAGCCCGCGCGTGCCGCGGCGGAGGGTCGACGGCATGGACACCACCATCGCCCTCGTCACGGGGGCCACCCAGGGAATCGGGCGGGAGACCGCCCGCCGACTCGTCGCGCTCGGCTGGACCGTGTGGGTCGGTGCGCGCGACCTCGACGCCGGCGAGCGGGTCGCCGGCGAGCTCGGCGGCGACGCACGGGCCGTGCGGCTCGACGTCACCGACGACGCCTCCGTCGCCGACGCCGTGCGCGTCGTCGACACCACGCACGGGCGCCTCGACGTGCTCGTCAACAACGCCGGCGTCAGCGGGCGCCTCGTCGGGCCGCGGGACACCCCGCCGGCCGACTTCCTGCCCGTCTACGGCGTCAACGTGCTCGGGCCCGTGCGGGTCACGCACGCGTTCCTGCCGCTGCTCGACCGGTCCGCGCAGCCGCGCGTCGTCATGGTGTCGAGCGGGCTCGGCTCGTTCGGCGTGACCACGGACCCGGCACGCTTCGAGTCGACCATCGCCGGGCTCGCGTACCCGTCGTCGAAGGCCGCGCTCAACATGATCACGAGCCAGTACGCGAAGGTGCTCGACGGGTACCAGGTGCTCGCCGTCGACCCCGGCTACACCGCGACCGGCCTCAACGGGCACCAGGGGTTCCAGACGGTCGAGCAGGGCGCCGAGGCCGTCGTCGCGGCCGCGACCGTCGGTCCGGACGCGCCGTCCGGGACGTTCCACGACCGGGCGGGCGCGCTGCCCTGGTGAGGCGTCGACCCGCCCGGTGTGCGACCTGCCGGGCGGGTCAGCCGCCCGCGAAGGGCGGCAGGACGTCGAGCGTCACACCCGCGCGGACCTCGTCGTCGCGCTCGACACGCGTGCCGTCGGCGAGCAGCGCGCAGCGGCTCAGCACCGCCGCGAGGTCGGGGTGGCGACGCGTCAGCTCGGCGACCACCAGGGCCGCGGTACCCGCGGGGACCGTCTCGGTGTCGACGCCGGCCGCCTCCGCCGCGGCGGCGAAGTAGCGCACCGACACCGCCCCGACCGCGGTCGTCACGGGCGCGCCGGCCGTGCCTGCCGTCCCGGGTGCCGTGTCGCTCGCGTCGGTCACGGCTGACGTCGTGGCGGTCGCGCCGCGCGGGGGCGTCGTCACGGGAGCACGTTCTCGTCCGACGCCCACGCGAGCGCGGCGCGACGGGCGGTCGCGAGGACGTCCTCGCCGGACCGGCCGGAGGCGATCGCCAGGCCCGCGACCAGCATCGTCACCGGGACGGCGGGCCGCGCGACCGAGTGCGCGACGTCCGTCGCGACGTCGAGGATGCGCTCGATGTCGACGAGCCCGGGGTCGACGCCGAGCTCGGCGGCGACGTGCTCCACCCAGGCGGGCAGGTCCGCGCCGGGCGCCCTGCGGGGGTCTGTGCTCACGGTGTCCTCCGATCGTCGTCAGGGTCGATGGTGCCACCGGACAGGCGGACGTCGAGGCGCCGCACGTCGTCCCACGTGTCCGCGTCCGCGGCGGCGTCGTCGGGGTCGGGCACGTCGACGAGCCGCAGCCCGGCGACCAGGCTCCGCACCGACGCGTCGCGCGGGCCGTCCGGGAGCGCGTCGAGCGCGGCGTCGAGCGCGGACCGGCGGTAGGCGGCGACGAGGTGCTGCGGCGACCCGTCGGCGCCGACCAGCCGCGCGCCGTCCGCCTCGGGGTCCACGAGCGCCGCGGCGACCAGCGCGGGCACCACGCGGCCGGCGCCGGGGACGTCGCAGGCCAGGACCACGACGAGGGCGTCCTCGTCGACGGGCACGGCGTCATCGGCGACCGGTGGCTGAGTGCTCGGCGGCGCGGCGTGCTCGGAGGGGACGTCGCCGGCGAGCGGGAGTCGCGGGATCGCGGTCGTGGACGCGGGCAGAGCCGCGAGACCCGCGGCGAGACCGGCGACCGGCCCGCCGAACGCGGGCGACTCCTGGACGGTCGGGACGCCCGGGCGCGCGACCGAGGGCGGACCGACGACGACGACCGTCCGGGCGTCCGCGACCGCCGCGAGCGCGTGGTCGACCAGCGCACGACCTGCGACGACGACCGACCCCTTGTCGGCACCGCCGAGCCGCTGCGCGCGACCGCCCGCGAGGACGACCGCGTCGAACGTCACGGCTCGCGCCGCCAGTCGCCGGACTTGCCGCCGGTCTTCGCCTCGAGCCGGACGTCGGCGATCGACACGGACTTGTCGAGGCCCTTGACCATGTCGACGACCGCGAGCGCGGTCACCGAGACGGCTGTGAGCGCCTCCATCTCGACCCCCGTGCGGTCGGCGGTCCGCACGGTCGCCTCGATCGCGACGCCGTCGTCCTCCACGCGCAGGTCGACCACGACGCCGTGCACGCCGATGACGTGCGCGAGCGGCAGCAGCTCGGCCGTGCGCTTGGCGGCGGCGATCCCGGCGACGCGCGCGACCGCGAGCACGTCGCCCTTCGGGACAGTGCCGTCGCGCAGCGCGGCGACGACGTCCGGCCCGCAGACGACGCGACCCGTCGCGGTCGCGGCGCGGACCGTCGGCTGCTTGTGCGTGACGTCGACCATCCGGGCGTGGCCCGCGGCGTCGAGGTGGGTGAACGGCTGCGTCATGGGGCGACTCTCAGGACGGTGACGAGGTCGCCGGCGGCGACCGTGGTGTCGGGCGGGACGATCGCGAGGCCCTCGGCGAGGGCCAGGCGGGCGACGAGGTGCGACCCGGAGCCGCCCGCGGTGGCGCGGACGACGTGCGGGGGCGTCGGGGAGGCAGGAACGGCGTGGGACCCGTCCTGCACCGCGACCGCGACGTCGCGGTCGTCGGACGCGCTCGCGTCGGCGGGCCTCGTGTGCGGGGCGACGAAGCGCACCGGCATGACCTGCGCGCGGCCGGGCGGGGTGCGCCAGCCGTCGTCGACCACGGCGGTCGTCGTCGGGCGCTCCACGTCGGCCAGACCGCGCATCCGCAGCAGCGCGGGTCGCACGAACAGCTCGAACGACACGAACGAGCTCACGGGGTTGCCGGGCAGCGCGAACACGGGCGTCCCGCCCGGCAGACGCCCGAGGCCCTGCGGCTTGCCCGGCTGCACCGCGACGGGCACGAAGACGACGTCGGGCTCGTCGAGCAGCGCCGCCTTGACCACGTCGAACGCGCCCACGCTGACCCCGCCCGACGTGACGATCGCGTCGACGCCGCCGTCGAGCCCGTGCAGCAGGTCACGCAGCGCGTCGGGGTCGTCGCCGACGGGCCCGAGCCGCATCGCCTCGCCGCCCGCCTCGCGGACCGCGGCGGCGAGGAGCCACGAGTTCGAGTCAGGGATCTGCCCGTGGGCGAGCGTCGTGCCGGGCGTGACGAGCTCGTCGCCCGTGCTGATCACCGCGACGCGTGGCCGCCGGTGCACCGCGACCTGCGCGACGCCGACCGACGCGACCGCCGCGACGTGCGCCGGGCCGAGCAGCGTGCCCGCGGCGACGACCAGGTCGCCGGGTACCGCGTCCTCGCCCGTGCGCCGGACGTGCTGGCCGGCGGCCTTCGACGCCCTGACCTCGACGGTCGTCGTGCCCGCGTCCGTGTCCTCGACCGGGACGACCGTGTCCGCACCCGGGGGGACGGGAGCGCCCGTCATGATCCGCGCGGCGGTGCCCGGCTCGACCGACGGCCGCCCCGAGGATCCCGCAGGAAGGTCGGCGACGACCCGCAGCGTCACGGGCGACGTGTCGGACGCGTCGCGCACGTCGTCGGCACGGACCGCGTAGCCGTCCATCGCGGAGTTGTCCCAGCGCGGCAGCGGCTCGTCGGTCCGCACGTCCTGCGCGAGCACGTGCCCGAGCGCGTCGGCGAGCCCGACGACGGCGGTCGGCAGCGGCGTGGCGAGCGTGAGGGCGGCCGCCCGGTGCTCGTCCAGGGTGCGCATCGCGGTGGTCGTCGGCACCCCCCGATCCTGCCACCCGCCGGTCAGGAGGCGCGGGCACGGACCACCGGGAGAAACGCACCTGCCGCCTCACCCGACGCTCTGCGTCCCTGCGTCAGACCTCGAACCAGTGCGAGCCGTCAGCTCCGTGCCGCAGGACGCGCTCCACCACGCGCCAGGCGTCCCGCGGGGCCGTCGCGAAGACGCCCTCGAACTCGGCCGTCGAGTCGAGGACCGGGACGCGGACGACGTCGTCGGACGCACGCGATCGGTCACCGACGAGCAGGAGGCAGGACGAGGGGTCCGGGAAGAGGTGGACGACGGCGACGTGCTCGTCGAACCCGATCGCCACCAGCGGGTGCCCATCCCCGGCCGGACCGACCTCCAGGTACCCGCCCCCGTCGGCGAGCAGCTCGGCGAAGCGCTGCGCGACGACAGACCACACCGACTCACGCGACACGCCGGCGCCGTGCCCGGCTCGTCCGGGGAAGGCCGTCCAGACGACGGCGATCTCCTCGCCGGACGGTCCGTCCGCGACCCTCACGAGCGGGTGGTGAGCCAGGCGAGGACGCCGCCCTCGACATTGACCGCGTCGACGCCGGACGCGCGGAGCGCGCGGGCGGCGACCATCGAACGGGCGCCGACCTGGCAGACGACGAGGACGGGCCGGTCGCGGGGCAGGTCCGTGACGCCGGAGCCGTCGAGGATGCGTCCGAGCGGGACGTGCGTGGCGCCGGGGACGGCGACCACCTCGAGCTCCGCCGCCTCACGCACGTCGACGAGCACGGTCGACGGGTCGGCGGCGAGGCGGGCGACGAGCTCGGCGGCCGTCACGGTCGGGACGTCGTCGTCGCGCCGCCGCGGACCACCGGTCGTCGGCGCGGACGACGCGGTGGGGCTCGACGAGAGAGGCACCCCCGCGGACGGTGCGGGCAGCAGCTCGTCCGCGACGCGGCGCGGGGACGGGACGAGCGGGACCTCCGACCAGCGGCCGCGGAGGGCGTCGACGACGAGGACGCGGCCGAGCATCGGCTCGCCGAGGCCGGTGACGAGCTTGACGGCCTCGGTCGCCATGACGGACCCGACCTGGCCGCACAGCGCCCCGAGCACGCCGGCCTCGGCGCAGGACGGGACGGTGTCCGGCGGCGGCGGGGACGGGAACAGGTCGCGGAGCTGCACGGCGGGGACGCCCGAGCCGGCGGGCGGGCGGCCCCAGAACACGGTCGTCTGGGCGTCGTACCGCAGGACCGACCCCCACACCTCGGGCAGCCCGAGCCGCACGCACGCGTCGTTGACGAGGTAGCGGGTCGGGAAGTTGTCGGTGCCGTCGACGACGAGGTCGTAGCCGCGCAGGACGTCGTCGACGTTCTCCTCGTCGAGCCGCAGGGCGTGGACGACGACCCGCACGTCGGGGTCGAGGTCCGCGATCGCGTCGCGTGCGCTCTCGACCTTGGGGCGGCCCACGTCGGCCGTGCCGTGGACGACCTGGCGCTGGAGGTTGGTGACGTCGACGACGTCGTCGTCGACCACGCCGATCGTGCCGACGCCCGCCGCCGCGAGGTACTGGAGCACGGGTGCCCCGAGCCCGCCCGCGCCGACGACGAGGACGCGCGCGTTCCGCAGCCGACGCTGGCCGTCGACGCCGAGACCGGGCAGCAGCAGATGGCGGGACCCGCGGGCCACCTGGGCGGCGGTCAGGGGCGGGCCGGGCTCGACGAGCGGGGGCACGTGCACGTCGACCAACCTACGTCGGCGTGCGACGTCCGGGCCGTCGCACGACCGTCGATCTCGCGGCGCGGGACGTTCCGGCCCGCAGGCACAGGCGCGGCCGCCGACGAGGTGACCACGACCACGTCGACCGCCGCGTCCGTCGTCCGGGCGTCGCTCCCCGTGGCGCCCGGGGTCGGCGTCCTCAGCGCACGTAGGGCCAGCCCGCGGCGTCCCAGCCGAGCAGGTTGATGCCCAGCCGGGAGTCCCCCGCGTCGGTGTACCAGTGGTAGAAGAGCACGTCACCGTCGCCGTCGCGCAGCGTCGCGCTGTGTCCGGGGCCGTGCACCGACCCGTGCCCGGCGAGGATCTCCGTGCCGCCGCCGCTCGTCATCGCGACGCCCGCGCGGTCGACGTACGGACCGGTGATCGACGTCGAGCGGCCCACCGCGACCCGGTAGGTGCTCTGCGCGCCCCGGCAGCACGCGTCGAACGACACGAACAGGTAGTAGTAGCCGTCGCGGTAGAGGATGTCCGGCGCCTCGATGCCCGCGCTGCGCGTCGCGAGCGAGTGGATCGCGGTGCCGGACCGCAGGCCCGTGGACGGGTCGATCGCGATCAGCTTGATCCCGGACCAGAACGACCCGAGGCTCAGCCACGGCCGCCCCTGGGCGTCGATGACGAGGTCAGGGTCGATCGCGTTGTAGCCGCTGCTGCTCGTCGTGCTGAGGACCAGGCCGCGGTTGGTCCACGTCCCGGCGTCACCGGTGGGGCTCGTCGCGAGGTAGATCCCGGAGTTCTGGCTGCCGAACGTCGACGCCGAGTAGTACAGCCAGTACTGCCCGTTCCGGTACGACAGGTCGGGCGCCCACAGGTCGCCGGTCGTGTGCGCCGCGGTCCACGGGGTGCCGTTCGGGAAGGCGGCACCGGCGTCGGTCCAGGCGGTGCGGTCGCGGGACGTCGTGAGCGGGATGCCGCGGCCCGTCGTGGCGACCAGGTACGAGCCGTCGGGGCGCTTGACGACGGTCGGGTCGTGCGCCCAGCTCGCACCCGTGACGACGCCGGGGTTCGGGTAGGTCGTGCCGCCGCCGGACACGCTCGTCCACCGCTGGTTGTCGCGGCCGTTGCACGTCCACAGCGAGACTGCCGTGCCGTTGGCGGTGCGGTTGCTCGTGACGTCGACGCACAGGCCGGACTGCTGGGCGCGCAGCGAACCGTTCGCGCCCCAGGCGAACTTCTGGTTGGCGCCGCCGGTGCAGGTCCACGAGACGAGGGCGGTGCCGGCGGTCGTGCCCCAGTCGAGGGCGTCGAGGCAGCGCGTGCCGTCGAACGTGCGGAGCTCGCCCGCGGACGTCAGCGTCCAGCCCTGCCCGGGGACACCGTTGCAGTCCCAGATCTGGATCGCCGCGCCGGGGGTCGTGCTGTTGCCGGCGACGTCGAGGCACCGTCCTGATGCGGCCGACCGGAGCGCGGGCGCCGCGGCCTGCGCCGGCAAGGCGGCCACGAGACCGCCACCGAGGAGCGCGACCGAAGCGGCGAGCGACAGGAGGCGGCGTGCGCGCGCACGACGCCGGAGGGAGAAGGGCATGGAGGTCCTTCCGCGGGTGGGAGTCAGCTAGCGATGTGATCGCTAACGTCCCGGCCCACGGCGGGCCTCACAAGCAGGTGAATCGCTTCATCGGCGTCCTGTTCTCCAACGATGCACGCGCCTTCGGCGTGGTCGTCCCCGGACGGGGACCGCCCGCCCCGGCTCGGCGCGCACGCCGGCCGGGACGCAGCAGGGCCGAGTCGCCTCAGAAGTCGAAGAGGTCCTCCAACCAGGAGTCCTTCTTCTTCTTGCGGTAGCGCGGGTCGCCCGAGTACCGGGGATCGCCGCCGGAGCGCGGGTCGTAGCCGCGACGGTCGTCGTACCCCCGACGGTCGTCGTAGCCGCCGCGGTCGTCGTAGCGGCGCTCGTCGTAGGGCGCCCGGGGGTCGGCGGGCGGGCGCGGGTCGGCCGGACGGGCACCCCCGACGCCGAGGCCCGGGTCGGGCGCGGCGGCGCGCTCGAGGATCTTGTCGAGCTCACCGCGGTCCAGCCAGATGCCGCGGCACGTCGGGCAGTAGTCGATCTCCACCCCCTGCCGCTCGGACATCACGAGCTCGGCCTGGTCGACGGGGCAGCGCATGGTCGGTCCTCCCGGGTTCGGCGGTCGACGGGTCAACGTGCGGCCCGTCCCGATCGTGCCCGCGCGTGCGTCAGGCCGCGAGCGTCGCCTGCCACCGCACGATGCGGTCCACGGCCTCGCGCACCACGTCCGGCGACGACGCGAACGACAGCCGCACGAACCGGTGCCCGTCGACGGGGTCGAAGTCGGTGCCGGGCGTCAGCGCCACGCCGGCCTCGTCGAGCAGCCGCGCGCACCACGTGACCGAGTCGAGGCCGGTCGAGGACACGTCGGCGTACAGGTAGAACGCGCCGTCGGCGGGAGCGACGTGCGTCCAGCCGAGCTCGGGCAGGCGCTCGAGCAGCAAGGTCCGCGACGCGGCGTACCGCTCGACGTTGGCCCGCGCGGCCGCGTACCCGTCGGGGCTGAACGCGGCGACACCGGCGTGCTGCGCGAGCGCGGGCGGGCACAGCGCGACGTTCCCCGCGAGCGCGTCGACGGGTGCGACGAGGTCGTCGGGCAGGACCAGCCAGCCGAGCCGCCAGCCCGTCATCGCCCAGTACTTCGAGAACGAGTTCACGACGACCGCGCCCGTGTCGAGGTACTGCGCCGCGGTCGCGACCTGCGCGTCGGCGTCGTAGGTGATGCCGTGGTAGATCTCGTCGCTCACCAGCCGCACGCCGTGCTCCGCGCACCACGCGGCGAGGTCCGCGAGCGCCGACGCCCCGACCATCGTGCCCGTCGGGTTGGCGGGACTCGCGACGACGAGCCCGTCGAGCGGGCCGGCCGCCTCCAGGTGCGCGACCGTCGGCTGGAACCGCGACGCCGGCCCGCACGGCAGCTCGACGACCTCGCAGCCCAGTGCGCGCAGGATGTTCGCGTACGCGGGGTACCCGGGGCGGGCGAGCGCGACGCGGTCGCCGACGTCGAACGCCGCGAGGAACGCGAGCATGAAGCCGCCCGACGAGCCCGTCGTGACCGCGATGCGCGCGGGGTCGACGTCGACGCCGTACCAGGTGCGGTAGTGCGTGGCGATCGCCGCGCGCAGGCCCGGGGCGCCGAGCGCCTCGGTGTAGCCGAGGTCGCCGCTGGTCAGGAGCTCGACGGCGCGCTGCCGCACGACCTCCGACGCACCCGTCGACGGCTCGCCCGCGCACAGGTTGAGCACGTCGACCCCCGCGGCGCGGCGCGCGTTCGCGGCAGCGAGGATCTCCATGACGGCGAACGGCGGCACGTGCGCACGGGATGCGACCTTCACCCGCCCTATCCTGCCGTGCGGCCCACCCGGCCGCGGCGCCACCGACGCCGCCCGGACGCCCGTGGGCGGACGCACCGGGTCGACGGGCCCGGGCGACGAGAGGAGCATCAGAAGGTGATCGTCGACTGCGCGCTCTACACCCGCGGGGTCCGGCAGCACCGGCTCGACGACGTGTTCGCCGCCGCGCAGGAGGCGGAGCACGAGGACGGCTTCGTGTGGATCGGCCTCGTCGACCCGTCGGCGGACGAGTTCGACGCCCTCGCCGAGGGGTTCTCGCTGCCCGAGCTCGCGATCGAGGACGCGATCCGCGCGCACCAGCGGCCCAAGCTCGAGCGGTACGGCGACCTCACGTTCGCCATCGTCAAGCCCGTCCGGTACGTCGACCACGCCGAGGTCGTCGACGTCAGCGAGCTCGCCGTGTTCGTGGGGCACCGGTTCGTCGTCGTCGTCCGGCACGGCGACTCGCGCATCCCGTCGCGCGCGCGCCAGACGCTCGAGGGGGACGCGGAGACGATGGCGCTCGGCCCGTGGGCCGTCCTGCACCGGCTGCTCGACCTCACCGTCGACCAGTACCTGGAGGTCGCGCGGGCCGTCGACGTCGACCTCGACGAGATCGAGGACCAGGTGTTCGGGTCCGTGCCCGGCGAGGACCACGCCGAGCGGATCTACCGGCTGAAGTCCGAGGTGCAGCAGTTCCGGCGGGCCGTGGTGCCGCTCGTCGGGCCCGTGCACCGGCTCGCGTCGGGCCAGGTCCCGGGCATCCCCGGCGACCTCCAGGAGTACTTCCGCGACGTCGAGGACCACACGCTGCGCGTCGCCGACTCGATCGAGGCCGCCGACACCCTGCTGACCGGGGTGCTCCAGGCGGACCTCGCGCAGGTCACCGTCGCGCAGTCACGCGTGAGCGTCCAGCAGAACGCCGACATGCGGAAGATCTCCGCGTGGGCGGCGATCGGGCTCGTGCCGACCGCCATCGCGGGCATCTACGGCATGAACGTGCGGAACCTGCCGATCGCCGACACCGCGTTCGGCTTCTGGGCGGTGCTCGTCGTCATCGCCGGGTCGTGCGTCCTGCTGCACCGCGCGTTCCGCCGCAACCGCTGGCTGTAGCGCCCAGTGCTCCGGACGGCCGCGACGGTCGGGCGAGGGACCGGCGGTCGCGGAGGGCGGCGCGTCAGGCCGTCGGGGCCCCGTCGCGGGCGGCGAGCGCCGCGCGCACGTGCGCGACGACCCCGTCGGCCGCCGCCTCGACCTCGGCGAGGCACGTCTCGAAGTTCTCCGGCCCCCCGTACCAGGGGTCGTCGACGTCGAGCACGTGCTCGGGCTGACCGGGCGCGACGACCGGCGCGGCCGGGTCGAACGCGCGGTACATGACGACGCGGTCCGCGACGTCCCCCGACCCGGCGAGGCGCCGCAGGGCCCGCGCGTGCTGCGCGGTCATCGCGAGCACGAGGTCCCGGGCCGGCAGGTCGGTCGCGCGGACCTGCCGCGCACGGTGCCCCTCCCCGACCGGGTAGCCGTGGGCGGCGAGCACGTCGCGCGCCCGGCGGTCGACCGGGCGGCCGTGCTCCTCGTCGCTGATGCCGCTCGAGTCGACGACGACCTGGTCGCCCAGGCCGGCGGCGTCGAGGCGGTCGCGGAGCACGATCTCCGCCATGGGCGAGCGGCAGATGTTGCCGGTGCAGACGGTCATCACGCGGTACGGCTCGGTCACCGCACCATCCTGCCGCACCCTGCCCCGAGCACCGCGGTGCTCAGGGCACCGCGGCGGCGACCAGGCCGTCGTCCCGCAGCAGGTGGACGGCACCGTCGCCGACGTGCGGCGGCGCGCACGCGCGGGCGCCCGTGTCGAGGACCTGACCGTCCCGCGCGTCGAGCACCACGACCCCGGCGCCGGTCGTCACGACGACGACGCCCGCCGCGCCGCTGACGTCGAACACCGGGCCGTCGCCGACCGGTGCCTCCCAGACGACCTCACCGGTCCGGACCGCGAACGCCACGACCCGCGCCCCTCCGTCGCCAGGTCCCCCACGGCCCGCGACGACCACGTCGCCGGCGAGCGCCGCGCAGTCCGCCGACACCGGCGCCGACCAGCGCGCCTCGAGGCCGACCGGGTCGAGCACACGCAGGACGTGACCGCCACCGGCCGCGGCGCACACCGTCGCGACCGCGTCGCCGGACGCCTCGAGCGGCCACACGTCGTCGTCGGCGCGTGCCGTGCAGCGCCCCGTCGCGACGTCGACCTCGAACAGGCCGGGGGTCGCCGCGCCGAAACGGTGCATCGCGAGCAGCCGGCCCGGGCCGAGCGTGACGAGCCCGAGCGGGAGCCACGGGAGCGGCAGCGTCGCGACGTCCGGCGCACCCGCGGAGGCGCCCGCACCGGCGCCCGCGTCGAGGGCGAGCAGCAGCGCGTGGCCGGTGGGGGTGGCGCCCGTGACGAGCAGCCGCTCACCCTCGACGACCGCGCACGACGTCGCGTCGAGCACCGGCAGGACGCGGTGCCACGCGGCGTACCCGTCCTCGACACCCACGACCTCGGTCAGCCCGTCCTCGACGTGCGCCACGTCCGTGACGAGGCCGCGCGGGGTCGGCAGGAACCAGCGTCCGTCGTCCGACGGGTGGTGCAGGTCGACGGCCCACCGGGCGTCGCCGGTCACGGCGTCGACCGCCGCCACCGTCCCCCCGGCCCGCACCGTGACCGTGCGGTCGCGGAGCAGCGGCCGGTGCCGCGGCAGGTAGAACCCCGCGCCGACCTCCGCGTGCCACAGCGTCCGCACGTGCGCCCTCCTCACGGCACCGGGACGAACGTGCCGTCGGCCGCGAACCGGCCGAGCTGCACGCGCCCGTTGCTGGACAGGATGCCCGCGCCGTAGTCGAACGTCAGCGCGGCCGAGTTCTGGATCGACGACGGCGCGAGCGTGACGCCGTCCCCGATCGGGATGCCCTCGATGAGCGTGTGCAGACGGTCGTGCAGCAGCGGCTCGATGTCGACGAGCCGGCGGTGGTCGCCGCCGAGGTAGAGCGGGATGAGGTGGTGCAGGTCGCCCGACGCCGGGGCGCCCGACGCCGTCTCGAACGCGAGCCTGTAGTTGTACGCGCGCAGCTGGTCGGTGCCGCGCACGACGACGATCTCGTGCGCGAGGAGGGCGTCGACGGACTGCGTCGCCTCGACGAGCGGGTCCGGGTGGGTCCGCAGCGCCTCGGCGAGGATCTGCCGCAGCTCGTACTGCTGCGCCCCGGTGACGACCTCCTGCAGCCGGCGGCGGGTGGTCGCGACACCGCGCAGCGGCACGACGGTCGCGTCGGCGAATCGGCCCACGAGCGCCGCGAACCCGCGCTTGAGGTCGTCGCTCCACGACGCGACGAGCGCCGCACCCTCTTCGCGCCGCGACAGCGCACCCGTCGCGATCTTCCACCCTGACCCCTCGCGCACGAGGGTGAGCGCCGGCTCCTTCGAGTCGGCGAACCGGGTGAGCAGGAACGGCGGGTCCCCCGCCGGGTTGCGCCGGTAGTAGTACGCCGACGGGTCCTTCACGAGCGCGTTGCCCTCGAGCGGCGGGACCGCGCCGGACCGGATCGCGTTGCGCGTCTCCTCGCCCGCGGCGGCGACGAACCCCGAGCCCTTCTCGGCGGCCATGCGCTCGACCGCGGCGGAGTGCTCGACGAGCTCCGACTCGAGGAACCGGACCTCGCGGCGCAGCACGTCCTCCTCGGCGGTGCCGATGGCGCGCCCGAGCGCGGACCGCCGCGCCGCGATGATGTCGGGCAGCTTCATGACCTCGAAGAACGACTCGTACGCCTGCGAGCCCGCGGTGAACGGGTTGACGCCCGGCGCGGGGAAGCCGGCGAGCGAGCGCACCTTGTCGACGAGCTCGCGGATCTTGCCGACGAGCCCGTCGTAGCGGCGCACCATGGTGACGACCTGCCCGTGCGCGAGGATCTCGCCGACCGTCGCCTCCGCGCCGACGACCATCCCCTGCACGGACACGCGTCCCGCGTCGTCGACCAGGATGTCCACCCGGATCTCGCGCGGCGCCAGCGACGCGTTGACCTCGATGGTCGTGCCGACGCGTCGCGACAGCCCGGGCCGCAGCGCCTCCGTGAGCACCTCGCCCGCGTCGGCGATGCCCGCGGCGCGGCGCAGGTCCGCGGCGAGCCGCTGGTCGCCCTTCGCGAGCGCGGTGACGCCCACCTCGAGCGTGCCGTTGGCGGCCTTCACCGCCTTGAGCGCGGTCACGACCTGCGCGGCGTCGGCGACGACACCCACCCACGCGACGACGAGCCAGCCCCAGGACCGCGCCTCCTCGGGCGACAGCAGCGACTGCGCCGGGTCGAGGTCGGTGTTCGACGCCGCGTGCTCGGCGAAGAACGCCTCCGTCTGGGAGATCGCGTCCGCGACCCCGAGGCCGAACGCGCCCGCCGCGAGCGCGACGCCGACCGGCCCGGTCGCGAACGCCGCGCCGATGCCGAACGCGAGCGTGAACAGCGTCAGGACCGTCTCGGCGATCGACGTCTGGTTCGCCGCGACGAGGTTCTCGACCTGCTTGCGCGCCTCGGGGTCGGAGATGCCGAGGCCGGCGATCGTCGAGTCGACGACCGAGCGGATCTTCCACAGGTTGACCGACCCGTCGTGGATGTTGTTGCGGGTCGTGTCGATGTCCTCGAGGACCTGCAGCGCGTCCGCGCCGAGCTGCGCGTTCTGCTCCTCGGGGCTCAGCCTGGCGAACGCCGTGGCGTCGACCCGGGCGAGCGCCGGGTACCGCGCGAGGACCACCCGACGACGGGCCTGCAGCGCCTGGAAGCGCTGGTGGTTCGCCTGGAACTCGGCGTACGACTCCTGCGTGCCGCTCGGGAGCGTCTTCGGGATCGCGGCGATCTCGGCGTCGATGCCCGCGAGGTACTCCGCGGTGCTCCGCATCGTCTGGATCTCCGCCTGCGAGACCGTGCCGGACGCGAACCGACGGTCCACGTCGCGCTGGACCCGCACCCGCGCGGACGCGAGGACCGCGAGCGCGTTGTCGCGCATCGCCGCGCCGAACGCGAGCTCCAGCACCGCGGGCTTCGTGAGGTCGAGGCCCTGCTTGTAGCCCGCGAACGGGTCCGTCGACGCGGTGCCCGCACCCGGCATGAGCGCCTGGTCCGCCATGCGCGTCTTCGCGTCGTCCTTCGTGGTGAACTGCGTCGGCCGCAGCTCGGCGCCGTCCTCCGTGACGATCACCTGCGCGTCCGTGTCGAACCGCACGGCCGTCCACGGCTTCTCCGGGAACCACAGGACGTTCGCGAGCGTGAACGCGCTCAGCAGCGTCTCGCCGCTCGCGTGGTAGGCGACGTACCTGCCGTTCTCCAGGAAGACGGCGCCCGCCGTCCCCGCGGACTTGATCGCCGCCGTCGCCGCGGCCAGCGACTCGTACTGGCCGGGCGTCCAGCCGACGGGCGTGATCGACGCGGGCACGGCGTCGATCGGCGTGACGTGGTGCGCGATCGGCACGGCCCCGACGACGTCGTGCGTCGTGACCGCCGAGTCGGTCCAGCCGGTCCACGTCGCGATGCGCGCGAAGCGGTGCTGCGGCTCCGCTGGGGCCGCGAGCGGGGTCCCTGCACCCGCGGCCGGCGGGGCGGCCGGTGGTGCCGCGGGCGGTGCGGCGGGCACCTGCTGGCGCTGGAGCGTCGGGGCGCCCGCCTCGACGAGGCCGGTCACCGCGTGGTTGCCCGCGAGCGCCTGGAGCGAGAGCAGCGCCTGCGGGGGCGCGCCCGCGGCCGGGGCGACGGTCGGCGTCCGGGGCACGCCGGACGCCCCGTGCGGCGACGTGACGGGCGTCGGCGGCCGTCGGGGTGGCGCGGGGCCGACGTCCGGGGCGGGACGCGCCTGCCTGGCCATGGTCCAGCAGACGCAGAGACCACGCGTACGCGGGACGGCCGTCGGCGCGGGACCGCGGGCAGCGTGCGGTGCCCGATCGGGCGGGGCCTGCCACGTCGCGGGGCCCGGGTGGGCCGACGGGGCCGGCACGGGCTGGTCACCGCCGTCACGGCCGTCGTCGCGCGGTCGCTCACGTGCTGCCTGCTGCAGTCCCTGCTCTTCGCGCCGCTCCTGAGCGACTGGGGGTTCGGCCTCGGCGGCCACCTCTCGACCACCCAGGCGGGCTCCTCGCCGTCGCCGTCTGGCTCGTGACCGTCGGCGTCGCCGTCGCCCTGCAGCGCGCCGGCCGGCAGGGCCCGTTCGAGGTCGCGCTGCGGCGGGTCGCCTGCGGTCGGGCCTGATCAGGGGTGACGCGCGCGACCACCTGCGGGTCGTCGTGCCCGCCGCCGCCCGGCGTCGGTCCGGCTCAGCGGCGACCGGCGCGGTCGACGTCGACCGTCAGGCGGATCGTCACGACGTCGCCGAGCTCGATGCGCTCGGCCGCACGCACCGCGTCGCGCAGCGGCACGAGGTAGCCGCCCTGCCTGGGGAACAGCGACGTCGTCCAGTGCGTCCCGCCGACGTCCACCGCGACCGGGATGACGCCCCAGCCGTAGCTGACCAGCGACGACGCGGCCCGCAGCTCACCCGCCTCCGGCTCCGGCACCGCGACGAAGTGGAAGGGCGCCGGACCCTTCCACCAGAACACCTCGCCGTCGAACTCGAGCTCCACGCGCCCATCCTGCCGAGGTGCGGACCGTCGGCCACCGGAACGGGCGGACGTGCGGTGGAGCGCGGCAGGCCCCGAGCGGGACGCGGTCGGCGGTGCGACGGGCCGGCATCGCGACGGGCTGATGACGCACAGGCCGGTGCCGAGACGACGACGGGTGGCCGTCCAGAGATCCTGGCGGCGCCCCGTGCGGCGTGAGCCCCCGTGCGGCGTGCGCCCCCGTGCGGCGTGCGCCCCGTGCGACGTGCGCCCCGTGCGGCGTGCGCCCCGTGCGGCGTGCGCCCCGTGGGGCGGATCCCGGAGCGTCGACGCCCCGGGCCACCGGCGACCCGGGTCTGGTGACCGGTGGACGGTCCGCTGCGGTCACCAGCGCCGGGTCGCCGGGCGGTCCATGCCCCGGCCTGCGGCCTCGTCGACGGATCAGTGCGGGCGCGATGCCGTCGGGGGTTGAGACGCGATATAGACGCGATATACTCTAGGGCGAGCATTCGGCGGCGAGTAGGTCGCGCGGGCGACCGGCGGGAGGTGGGCGAGATGGCAGGGCGGGGGCGGAGCAACCCGTTGGCGCTGGCCGTGCTCACGCTGCTCTGGGAGCGGCCCATGCACCCGTACGAGATGTCGATGACCCTGCGCGAGCGCCGCAAGGACGAGACCGTGCGTCTCAACTTCGGCTCGCTGTACTCGGTCGTCGAGGGGCTGGAGAAGCGTGGCCTCATCGAGGCCGCGTCGACCGAGCGGGAGGGCAACCGCCCGACGCGCACCGTCTACCGGATCACCGACGCCGGCGCGACGGAGGCCGTCGACTGGCTGAGCGACCTCGTGCGCACGCCCGTCAAGGAGTTCCCGCAGTTCGAGGCCGCGCTGTCGTTCCTCCCGCTGCTCGCGCCCGACGACGTCGCCCGGCTGCTGCGCATGCGTGCCGCGTCGGTGCGCACGACGCTCACGTCGCTCGAGACGACGGTCGACGAGGCCCGTCGGCAAGGGCTCCCCCGGATCTTCGCGCTCGAGGCCGAGTACGAGATCGGGCTGCTGCGTGCCGAGCTCGACTTCGTCGTGGGGCTCGAGGCGTCGATCTCCGACGGCACGCTCGAGCACGTCGACATGTGGCGGTCGCTGCACGCGCGGACCAACGCCGCAGGCCGCATCGACCCGGACGAGCTCGCGGAGGCGGTCGCCGACGCGCTGTCGCCGTTCCTGTCGGGACAGGAGGGCCCACCCGACCGCTGACGGGCGAGGGCGGCCGTCGCGCCGCCGTCGCCACCACGACCCCCGGGGAACCGTCCCCGGGAACGAGGTCGGCCCAGGTGCTGGCACACCCGGGCCGACCGACGACGAACCGACCGAGCCCTGCCGCGAGGCGGGACACCTGTGCGATCCGCTGCACCGACCAGCATAGGTGGCGTCCCGGTCCGACCGAGAAGGAGCACCACCATGCCCATCCGCCCACCGGCGGTGGAGGCGGTCGACCTGGTCAAGACGTACCCCGGCGGCCGTGGCCGCCCGGACGTCCGCGCCCTCGACGGCCTCACGCTCACCGTCCCCGCCGGGACCGTCCACGGGCTGCTCGGCCCGAACGGCGCCGGCAAGTCCACCACCACGAAGATCCTCACGACGCTGTCGCGCGCGACGAGCGGCACGGCCCGCGTCGTCGGGCAGGACGTCGTGGTCGACGCCGACGCGGTCCGCCGCAGCATCGGCTACGTCTCGCAGGGCACGGGCGCCGACCCGCTCCTGACGCCGCGCGAGAACCTCGTCATGGCCGCACGGCTGCGCGGCGCGACGCGGTCCGCCGCGTCCGACCGTGCCACCGCGCTCGTCGACCGGTTCGGCCTCGGAGACGCGGGCGACCGCCGCACGGGTGGCCTGTCAGGCGGGACGCGGCGCAAGCTCGACGTCGCGCTCGGCCTGGTCGACGCTCCGCGCGTGCTGTTCCTCGACGAGCCGACGACGGGCCTCGACCCCGAGGCGCGCGCGTCGATGTGGGACGAGATCCGCCGCCTGGCCGGCGAGGACGCGCTCACCGTCCTCCTCACGACGCACTACCTGGAGGAGGCCGACCGGCTCGCCGACGGGCTCAGCATCGTCGACCGCGGGCGTGTCGTCGTCGCCGGGACGCCCGACGAGCTCAAGGCGACGCTCGTCGGCGACACCCTGACGGTCGACCTCGTCGAGCCCGACGCCGACGCGGTGCGCCACGCGGTCGCCGGCGTGCTCGCGGACGTCGTCGTGCACGTCGAGGGCCCGACGGGCCGGCTCGTCGCCCGCACCCCGGACGGTCCGGCGGTCGTCGGCGCGACCATCGCCGCGCTGCAGGCGGCGGGCATCCGGCACGGCGCCGTCGCGGTCTCCCGGCCGACGCTCGACGACGTCTACCTCCGCTACGCGGGCCGCTCGTGGTCGGACTCGTCGCCGGCCCGCCCGACGGGCTCGTCGACCGACCGCTCGGCGTCGGCTGCGCCGACCCGCACGACCTCCGGCGCGTCGGGCGGTCGCTCGGCGTCCGGCTCGTCAGCCGGCCCGGCCGGGCGCGACACGGACGGGGCCTCCGCCGCCGACGGGCGCGACGCGCGGGAAGTGACCCGATGACCGCCACGCTCACCCCGACGCGCACCGTCGCCACCGTGGCCCGCCGCGCGTCCTGGTTCGCGCAGACCCGCGAGGTGTGCCGACGCTGGGTCGTCGACACCGTCCGGCAGCCGTGGGGCCTGGGCGTCTCGGTGCTGCAGCCGCTCGTGTGGATCGTGCTCTTCGGCAACGTCTTCGAGTCCGTCGCGACCGTGCCCGGGTTCGGCGCCGACGACTACCTGACGTTCCTGGTGCCCGGCATCCTCATGATGACGGTCCTGTACTCGGGCGCCTGGGCGGGCACCGGCTTCATCGACGACATCCGCAGCGGTGTCATGGACCGCCTGCTCACGTCGCCCGTGCACCGGTCCGCGCTCGTCGTCGGGCAGCTCGTGCAGCAGCTGCTGCTCACGGCCGTGCAGGGCGTCATCGTCCTCGCGATCGCGTGGGCGGCCGGCGCCCGGTTCGACGGCGGCGTCGTCGGGCTGGCCGTCGCGCTCGGGGCGTCCCTGCTGCTCGCGGCGTCGTTCTGCTCGCTGTCCGCGGCCGTCGCGCTGCTGGCCCGGGACCAGACGGCGCTCATCGGCATCTCGACGACGATCGTCCTGCCCGCGACGTTCGTCTCGACGGCCCTCATGCCGCCCGCCCTGCTGCCCGCGTGGGTCGAGTCGGCCGCGCGGTTCAACCCGCTCACCTGGGCGACCGAGGTCGCGCGGACCGCGATGTCGACCGACGTCGACTGGACCCTGATCGGCACCCGCTCCGCCCTCCTGGCGGTCCTGGCGGTCGTCGTGGCGGCCTGGTCGGTGGCCGCGATGCGCGCGTACCAGCGCTCGCTCTGACTGACGGCCGGGCTCGGCGCCGCTCGGCCCCGTGAGCCCACGACCCCGTCATGGAGACCCGACACTCCGTCGGAACGGTCCCCGTGACGGGGTCGTGGCGCGCATGCCGCGGCGAGAGCCGGGCCGCGCGCGGACGGAGCGGTCCCCCCGACGGACCCCCGGCCGCGACCCGGTCATGGTGACCGGAAGGCACCGCCGGAGCGGTTCTCATGACCGGGTCGCCCGCGCCGGCGCACGGACGACCGGACGAGTCCGGTGGGCGACCCGCGCCGGCGCACGGACGACCGGACGAGGCCGGTGGGCGACCCGCGTCGTCGCCCGTCCGGCGGTCGCGAGTGCGGCCCGCGCGGGTGCGGCCCTCACGAGCGGGACGTCAGGAGGCGACGGCCGCCAGGACGTGGGCCGAGAGGACTCCCGCGGCGGCGAGCGGACGCGGGTCAGGGCCGGGCAGGGCGCCACCCGCACCGAGGTGCCGGGAGAACGGGACGACGACGAGCGGCACGGCGAGCCCGACGCGGGCGGCGGCGTCGGCGACGGCACGCGTGCCGGGCGCGGCACCGGTGGTCGCGACGGCGGTGACGACGACGCGCGCCAGGTCGTCGGGCCCGCGGGCACCGACGCGCTCGACCGCGCGAGCGGCGTCGACGATCCCGCCCGCATTCGCGCGGCACACGACGACGAGGACGCGCGACGCCCCGGGCTCCGACTCGGCGACGACCGCGGCGTGCGGCCCCCGGTCGTGCACGACGACGGGCGCGGTCGCGGGCACGTCACCGTCGACGCGCGCGACGACCCGCCCGCCCCCGAGCCCTCCGCCGCCGACGACGGCGGCGTGCGACGCGAGCCCGACGGCTCCCGGGTGCGCGAGCGCGAGGACGGACCACACGAGCCCGGCGACGGTCGACGTCCCGACGCCGCCACCGACGCCCGCGACGTGCACGGCACCGGTCGCGGGCAGCGGCCGGCCGAGCGCGGTGAGCACGGTCTCGGGCAGCCCGGCGAGCGCGGCCGGCGGCGGTGCGACGAACGACACGGGCTACTCGCCGTCCTGCACGACGCACACGCCGCCGAGGCGCGCGGCCATCTCCTGCACGACGGCGATCCCGGTCCGGCCCAGGTCGCCCCAGGGCGCGACGGCCTCGACCCACCAGACCGGCTGCCCGGCGCCGAGCCACGACGGCAGCGCCGTGAGGGTCGGCAGGAGGCGACGGACCTCGGCGACGTTGTCGACGCGCAGCGGCTGCATGATGCTCACGACGCCCGCACCCTGCGACGGGTCGGCGGGGTCGACACGCACGACCTGGTGCACGGCGCCGTCGTGCAGCGTGCGCAGCCCGAGGTCGGGGTCGACGGCGGCACCGGCCTCGACGAGGACGCGCGCGTCGGGCGCGGTGGGGCTGAGGACGACGAGCTCACGGGGCACCGGGCACCTCCTGCGACGTGGCGACCTGGACGAGCGTGGGCCGTTCGCCGCGGCGCAGCCACTTGCCGCGTCCGGGCGGGAGCAGCTCCGCGTACTGGCCGGGGAAGACCTGCCCCTCGGACCGTTCGCCGGCCATGAGGAACCCGCTGCCGCCGGTGTCGCGGACGGCCTGCAGGACCGGGTCGTAGAGCGCGCGGGACGCGCCGGCGACGGGCCGGGTGAGGAGCACGTGCAGCCGCAGGTCGCGCGCGGCGGGCAGGTGCTCGAGCAGGGGGCGCAGGGGGTCGGTGCCGCCGGACGCGAGGATGTCGTAGTCGTCGACCACGACGACGATCCGCGGGCCGCCGGACGGGCCGTCGCCGGTGCGCTTCGCGAGCTCGGCGGCGACGGCCGTCGACAGCTGCAGCGCGAGCGGCGCACTCGTCGCGCGACCGCCGAGGTAGTCCTCGGGGCAGACGTCGGCGAGCCCGCCGCGCGGGTCGAACACGGCGACGACGAGCTCGTCGGGCGTGGACCGGTCGACCAGCCCCTCGACGACGGTGCGCAGCAGCGTCGTCTTGCCGCAGCGCGGGTCGCCGAAGACGAGCAGGTGCTGGTCGCGCGAGACGAGGTCGAGCAGCGCGGGCGACATGGTGTCCTGCCGCAGGCCGAACGGGACGAGGTCGGGCTCGTCGAGCGGGTCGGGCAGGGACGAGAGCTCGAGCACCTCGGGAAGCTCGCGGATCTTCGGCGCGGCCGCCGCGCCACCCCAGCGGCGACGGGCTTCGTCGGCCAGCGCGTCGAGCCCGGCACCGACGGTCGCGACGTCGCCGTCGAGCGCCGCGGTGTCGGGCAGCGGCAGGGCGACCTGCGCGAACAGGCCGTCGTCGGTGAGGGCGCGGCCCGGCTGGTCGGCGCGCAGCGTCGCGGCGAGCTTGCGCCCGACCGTCGAGTCGCCGGGGTCGTTGAGCCGGAGCTCGACGCGCGTGCCGACGAGCGGCTGGCTCTGCATGCGCACCTCGTTCCAGCGCGCCATGGTCATGACGACGTGGATGCCGAAGCCGCTGCCGCGCGACAGCAGCGCGGTGAACGTCTCGTCGAGCTCCTCGAAGTCGCCGCGCACCGCACCGACGCCGTCGACGAGCAGGACGACGTCGGCGGTCGCGAGCTCCGGGACCTGCCCGGCGGCGTGCCGGGCGCGCAGCAGCGCGAGCGAGTCGATGCCGTGCTCGGCGAACACCTTCTCGCGGTGCGCGAGCATGCCGTGCAGCTCCTCGAGCAGCCGGCGCAGCCGGTCGCGGCTGGAGCGCGTCGCGACGCCGCCGACGTGCGGGAACGCCTCGAGCCGGCTGAGCCCGCCGCCCGCGAGGTCCATGCCGTAGACGGCGACCTGGCGCGGGTCGTGCGTGAGGGCGAGCCCGGCGGCGATCGTCCAGAGCACGGTCGTCCGCCCGGACTGCGGGGCGCCGATGATCGCCACGTGGCCGCCCGCGCGCGTGAGATCGAGGCGCCACGTCTCCTGCCGCTGCTTCGCGGGGTCGTCGCGCACACCGACCGGCACGGTGAGGTGCGGTGGCCGCTGCTCGCCGACCAGCCCGCCGAGCGCGACGCGTGCGGGTAGCGGCGGCAGCCAGACGGGCGTCGTGGCGTCGGCGGCGGACGCGAGCTGCTCGACGACGACGTCGACCATCGACGCGCCGACGGACGGCCGCACGAGCTCGACCTCACCGGGTGCGCCGTCACCGAGGCCGTTCGCCGCGAGGACGCCGTGGTGCACGGGCACGAGCAGCGGCCGGCGCGTCTCGTCGGTCACCTCGGGCTCGGGCACGTCGTCGGTCGGCAGCGGCCCGGACACATAGCCCGCGCGGAATCGCTGGTAGACCGTCGTGTCGACCTTGAGGTACCCGTACCCGGGCACCGCCGGCAGGTGGAACGCGTCGGGAGTGTCGAGCACGACCGAGCTCTCGGCCTCGGAGAACGTGCGCAGGCCGATCCGGTACGACAGGTACGTCTCGAGCCCGCGCAGGCGGCCCGACTCGATGCGCTGGCTCGACAGCAGCAGGTGCATGCCGATGGACCGTCCGATGCGCCCGATCGTCAGCAGCAGGTCGACGAAGTCGGGGTCGGCCGTGAGCAGCTCGCCGAACTCGTCGATGACGAGCAGCAGGTGCGGCAGCGGCGGCAGGTCCGGCCTGGTCGTCGCGCGCATCTCGCGGTAGTGCGTGATCGACGGCGACGAGCCCGCGTCGCGCAGCACCTGCTGACGACGGACGACCTCCCCGGCGATGCTCGCGCGCGCCCGCTCGGTGAGGCCGGCGTCGTCGGCGAGGTTGTCGATGATGCCCGCGACGTGCGGCAGGTCCGCGAACGGCGCGAACGCGGCACCGCCCTTGTAGTCGACGAGGATCATCGCGAGGTCGTCGGGCGGGTGCGTGATCGCGAGCGCCGCGACCAGGGTCCGCAGCATCTCGGACTTGCCGGACCCGGTCGCGCCGACGCACAGCCCGTGCGGTCCCATGCCGAGCTGCGCCGACTCCTTGAGGTCCAGCAGCAGCGGCGTGCCCGTGTCGTCGACGCCGACGGGGACGCGCAGGAAGTCGCGCGACGAGCGCGGTGCCCACGTGCGGCGCAGGTCGATGCGGCGGACGTCCTCGACGCCCAGCAGCGCGTCGGTGCCGATCGCGGCGGCCTCGCCGGCCTCCGCGCTGTCCTCCCACGACAGGCGCAGCGGCGTGAGCGCGCGCGTCAGGCCCGACGCGAGGGGCACGGGGACGTCGTCGACGGTCGCGCGCACCGGGACGGCGTCGGGGTCACGCAGGTCCTCGACGACGACCGAGCCGTCCGCGTCCACCGTCAGCCGGACCGCGGTGTCCGACGGCTCGTGCCGCCGGTCCTCGACGAGGTGCACGACCGTCACGCCCAGGTCCGCGGGCCGCAGCGCCGCGTCGACCGCGGGGAGCACCTGCGCCACGTCGCCGTGGTCGTCGGACAGCACGAGCAGGCGCGCGGCGAACGCGGCACCGTCGCCCATGCCGCCGCCGCGCCGTGCCCGGGCCGCCGCCTGCGCGCGGTCGACGAGCGTCGGCCCGACGACGCGGACGAGCCCTGCGAGGTCGCCTGCGACCCGGCGCGCCGCGACAGGACCGTCGAAGAGCGTGTCGTCCACGACGTGCGGCACCGCACCGAGCCAGGCCCAGTCGCCGGCCCGTGCCGCCGGGAACGCCGCCGCGACCTGCAGGTCGTCCGGCGCGTGCAGCGCGACGGCCTGCGTGACGAGCGCCCGCACGACGGCCAGCCCCGCGTCGCGCGGACCGACGACCGCGACCTCGCCCGCACGGTCGAGCCGCACCGTCACGGGCATCTGCGGCACGCGCGCGTGACGGGTCGCGACGGTGCGCGCCTCGGCCGCCATCGCGGGGTCGAACGGCTGCGTGGGGTTCGGGTCCTCCGGGACGACGAGCGAGAACCACGGCCGGTCCCCGACGCCGACGCGGAGGTCCAGGAAGTCGGGGTCGGTGCGCCGCCGCTCCCAGCGCCGCTCCGGGTCGCGCACGACGTCGACCAGCGCGACCGGGTCCGGGTGCACCGTGAGGGCCGTGCTGCGCGCGTCGTCCTCGGCGTCCGCCAGATCGGCGCGGAGCTCCTCCAGGTAGTCGAGGTACCGCTCGCGCTGCAGCCGCCGCGTCCGGGCCGCCGTCCCGCGGCTGCTCAGGGCCATGCCCACGCCGCCGACCAGCGCGACGACGAGCACCATGATCCCGACCAGCACGAACAGCGGGTTGCCGCGCAGCACCAGCATCATCGTCATCGAGCCGACCGCACCGACCACGGGCAGCAGCGACTGCAGTCCCGCGCCGCCCGTGGCGTCGTTCGTCTGCGGCGGCGACGCGACGGGCACGTCCGGCGGCTGCTCGAGCGGCCGGACCATGCGCGCGGGGCGGTGGACGAGGAGGCGCGTCATGCGACCTGCCCGTCGGCGAGCGCGGACGACGGGTCGCACGCGCGGGCCAGCAGGTGCGACGCGAGCCCGGACCACGCGGCCTTGACGGCCGTGCCCGCGACGAGGTCGCCGCGACCGAGCATCGTGTCGTGCGGTACCGCGACGACGCTGACGGGCAGGCCGTCGAGCGCGTCCCGCGCGACCGCGTCCGTCCGTCCGGCGGTGCCGCCGACGTCGACGAGCACGAGCACGACGGCCGGAGCACGCCACCCGCCGTCGACGGGCTCGGCATCGCGCGACGCGAGCCCGGCCGCGGATCCACCGACGCCGGACGCGCCACCGTGCGCGGCCGGGCCACCGTCGGCGCCGAGCCGACCCGGTGCGAAGCCGTCGTGCGCCCCGGTGACCAGCCGTGCCGCCAGGACGGCCCCGCGCTCGGCCGGTCCGCGGTCGGCGCGCGCGACGACGGCGACCACGTGGTGGTCGCCGGCCACGACGCCGAGGTCGACCGCCGACCGCACGCCCCAGTCGGTGAGGACGACGTCGAAGAAGCGCCCGACGGGGTCGACGGCCTCCCGCCACGCGCGCGGGCCCGGCGGCCACGGCGAGGACGCCGTCCCGTCCCCGAGCACGCGGAGGCCGCCACGACCGACGGGCAGCGCGGCGCGCGCGTCGGCGCCACGCGCGAGGCCCGCCGTCGCGCCGCGCGCGACCGTCCACGGCAGCGGCTCGGGCGCTCGGGTCGCCGCGACGAGGGCGGCCGCACCCGCGGCGGCGTCGACCGTGAGCACGGCGGCCGGCCGGCGCTGCGCCAGCGCGGTCGCGGCTCCTGCGAGCGTGGTCGTCGCACCCGCGCCGCCGTCGGCCTGCACGACGGCGACGCGTCGACTGGTCGAGACGGCGCGGCGCAGGCCCTGGTCGGCCTCCTCGAGCGTCCGCGCGAGACCGGTCGACCCCCCGAAGGTCAGCCGAGCGACCTCCCGCAGCCGTGCACCGGCCATCAGAACGTCCCGAGCAGGTCGGCGTAGAGGCCGAGCACCCCGAGCAGCGTGGGCAGCATCGCGAGCACGCCGAGCAGCTCGGCGAGGTCGCCGATCCGCCGCCAGCGCGCGCGCTGCTGACCCGACGGGTCGAAGCCCGCGACGGCGGCCGCGACCACGGCGAGCGCGAGCGCCCCACCGGCTGCGGCGGCGGGCTCGCCGCCGCCCCACGGACCGAGCACGCCGACGAGCAGCGGCACGACGACCGCCGCCCACAGCAGCGCGACCTGCGGCCGCAGCGGGAGGCTGCGCGTCCGCAGCGCCAGCACGGCGAGCGCGACGACGGCGAGGACGGTCGCGCCGGTGTCGCGGGAGGCGATGAGCGCCGCGCACGACGTCGCCGCTGCGACGGTCACCGCGACGGTGCTCCAGGTCAGGCCCGCGTACGCGTCCCCCAGCGCCACGCGCACGGCGGGACGGCGCGGGGGTGTGCCGTCGAGCGCGGCGTCGTCGAGGCCCGTCAGCCCTGACGTCGTCATCGCCCACCAGGGCAGCAGGCCGCACGCGATCACGGCGACGACGGCCACGACCGCGTCCGCGCGCACCTCGGGCAGGAGCGCACCGAGCACGAGCTGCAGGGTCGTCAGGACGATGCCCGCGACGGCGCCGACGGCGGCGCCCCGGTCGGACCGGCCGATCCCGGCACCTGCACCGAGCGCGACCCACGCGAGCAGCGACCCCGCCGTCGCGGCCTCCGCGAGCGCCACGTCACCCGTCGCGAGGAGCAGCGCCGCGAAGGGGACCCCCGCACCGACCACCGCCGCGGTGAGGACCAGGCCGGCGTACCGGCGGCCCGCCCGTCCCAGACCGGCCGCGATCACGGCGAGCACGAGCGCGAGGACCGCGACCCCGGCAGCGCCCACGACGGGCTGCTCGACGAGCGGCACCGCGACGATCGTCGTCGCCGTCGCGAGGCCGACGCCGACCGCCGCGAGCACGCGCCGCGACGACGCCGACCACCGGTCGGTCCGTACGCGCAGCTCCTCCGCGGCCGCGTCGGTCACGTCGGCGACCTCTGCGGGCGGCGGGGCCGCTGCGGCGCGGACGACGCGCAGCACCTCGCCGTCCAGCAGTCCCTGCGACGCGGGGTCGAGCGCGAGGTCGACCTGGTCGCCGGTGACCCGGACCAGCGCGACGGCCTGCGGCGCGAGCCGCGGCGACTCGCCGAGCAGCTCGAGCAGCTGCGGGAGCATCGCAGCCACGCCCTCGTCGGACGGCACGACCACCTCGGCGCGACGCTCCGTGCCGACCAGCGTCAGCCGGGTGAAGGTGCTCACGGTGTCGTTCCGATCGTCGACTGCGGGCTCGCCGGGCCACCGCGCAGCGACCCGCTGTTCGCCTGGACGAACGAGTACCCCGCGCAGCCCGCGCACGCGAGGGCCGCCACGACGACGCTCCCGACGAACCGTCGCACGTTGTCGTTGGTGGTCCGCCGGTCGCGCAGGTCGCCGTGCAGGAACGCGGCGCGCAGCCGCGCGCGGTGCACGCGCACGGACTCCAGCAGCACGGCATCAGGGTCGCGGGCCATCGAGCACCCCCTCCCACGGTCCGCGCGGCGCACCGAGCGCCTCCCGGACCCGGTCGTGGCCGATCGCCCGCAGCACCTCGTCGAAGGCCTGCCAGCCGTCGCGCTCGAGCGTGCCCAGCGGGAAGTAGAGGCCGGGGACGCGCGGCCGCCCGACGACGCGTGCGCCGAGGGTCCGCACGAGGTCGTCGACCGGCAGACCGAGGTCGCGGACGCCGGGCGGGCCCACGAGCATCCCGAGGGGCACGGGCGGCGCCTCGAGGACGGACGGGAACGTGAGGTCGCGGCGGCCCTGCCGGCCCATGACGAGGCCGAACAGCGGCATGCTGCGCGTCGCGAGCCGCTCGAACGTGCCCGGGAGCGCGTCGATCGCGGCGCGCGCCTGCGGGCTGCCCGGTGCGCCGACCCCGACGACGAGCTGCGTCGTCTCCTCCAGGCCGTGCTCGGTGCGGGTCGTGCGGATGGTGCCGACCAGCGGCCGCTCGGGCGTCCCCGCCACGACGACCGTCGTCTCCTCCGGCATCCGCTTCCGCGCGAGCTCGGTCAGCCGCGCTCGGTCCCACGCGACGACGGCGGGCTCGTGCGCACCCCAGCCGCTCGGTGCCGCACCCGTCAGGTCCTCGGCGAACAGCTCGGCCGTGCCGCCGAGCTGCGTGTCGACGGTCGCGCGGTGCCGCACGGCCTGCGACACGACGAGCTGCACCGACTGCGGCGCGACGGGGCGCAGGAACCGGACCGCGACGTCCTCCGCCGCGGTGATCGGCCCGCGCGTCGCGATCTCGCCGACCGACGACAGCCGCCGCCCGTCGGACCCGTCGCGCAGCGTGCCGTCGATCCCGCGCACGACCCACGCGCCGCCCGAGTCCCGCAGCGCCTCCCGCATCGGGTACGACAGCCGCGTCACCTCGTCGCTCACGAGCGCGACGCGCCGCCCGTCGGCGCGCGCACGCACCAGCAGGTCGGCGCGCGTCTCGCTGAGGTACGCGACCTCGGCGCGCGTCTCCGTCACCAGGACCTCGCCCGCGCGCGCGTCCAGCGCCGGGTGCGGAACCGTCATGCCGTCGCCTCCACGCGGAACACGCGCTCCCCGAGCCGCAGCTGGGAGCCCACCGGGGCCTCTTCCTCCGTCGCCGTGCCGAGGCGCAGCGGCTGCGCACCCGGGCGCACCAGCGCCGTGCCGTTCGTGGACCCGCGGTCGGCGACCCACAGCGTCGCACCGTCCCAGCGGACCGACGCGTGCGTCTTCGACACCGACCGGGTCATGTCGATCATCGGGACCAGCCCGGCGACGACCTCGCCGGGCCGCGGCTCGGGGTTGCGCCCGATCAGCGTCAGGCCGGTGACGAGCAGCCGCTCGCCGTCGTCCGCGACGAGCACGATCCCGTGCGCCGCGCCCGTCGGCCGACCCGCCGCGCCGCCCGCTCCGACCACCGGCACGGCTGCCGACTGGGGCGCCGTCGACCCGGACGGGCCCGCGGGTCCGCCGGCCCGGCCCGGGGCACCGTGCGTGCCGCCGGACGCAGGCTCGCTCCCGCGCGTCGGGGTCCAGCCCGCCGAGGACCCGGCGTGGCCGGCGTCGTCGAGCGCGCGCACGGGCGGGAGGACGACGCCCGCCGCCGCACCGCCCGCGGTCGGGGCACCGCGACCGGGCGTGCCGGTCGAGACGGTGGGGAACGCGCCCGACGGCGGGTGCGCGACGCGAGGCGTCGGCGACGACGCCTGCGCACCGGGAGCTCCGGACGGGTCCGTGGACGCGGCGGCGAGTCGTGCGGCTCGCCGACCGCCGGCCGCCGGAGCCGCCTGGGCGCCGGCCTCGCCGGTGTCCGCCGACGCGGCTGCCGCCGTCGAGGCCCACGGGTTCGCGGCACCGGACAGGGCCGCCCCGGACGACGTCGCAGGCGCCGCGCCCGGAGCAGCGGGAGCACCGGACCAGCCGTCACCCGTGCGCGGCGCGACGCCGTAGCCCGCGGCGGTGCCGTACCGGGTGTCGTCCGCGGCGGGTGCGACGCCGTATCTCGGGCCGGCCGTGCCGGTCGTGGCGGGCGACGTCGCGGCGCCGGCACCACGGGCACCGGCCGCTGTGGCCGACCCCGCCCCTGCGTCGCCGGCAGCGACGGTGCCGCCCGCAGCAGGTGCCGGGCGCAGCCGACCGATCGCCTCACGCGTCCCGACGGTCGCCCGTCGCGCGGTGTCGACGCCGCCGCGCACGTCGAGCACCACACCGTCGCGGAGCCACGTCGCGAGTCCGGTCCCGCGCCCGGGGGCCATCCCCGAGGCGCCGTCGACGAGCCGCAGCCCGAGCGCGGCGAGCCCCGGCGTCCGCCCGGTCCGCCCGAGCACGACGAGCAGCACCACGACGACGGCGACCGCGAGCACGGCACCGAGGGCGACGAGCGCCCGGCCGGCGGACGACGTGCCGACGGCACCGGCGACGGCCGGTGCGAGCGCGACGAGCACGAGGAGGACGTCGATCACGAGGCCGACGACGACGGAGGCGGTCGGGGCGCGACGCGCGCCCTCCAGCACCGCGAGAGGCTCACGACGCCCGCGCAGGACCGCCGACCCGCACCGCGGGCAGGTCGCCGCACCGGCGGGAAGGGATGCCGCGCAGACGCCGCACCAGGCCACGACGGGGTCGCCCACGGCCCGCGTCACCCCCTCGGTCGGACCTGGGTCACAGCCAGGTGCCGCAACCGCTCTGCGAGCGCCGATCCTGGCACGTTTCGGCCGGTCGGGCGACCAGCGGAGCGCTCCACCGGCCGACCACCACCCCGTCGGCCCAGGTCAGCACGGACGGATGCCTCGTTCATCGATGTTCGACCACGCCGGGCGGCGATCGTCAGGACCAGCCCTGCGGGATGAGCTGCGTGGGGACGACGTCGACGACGTTCTCCGTCGGGACGACGACCTCGTACGCGGCGGCGTCGACCTTCACGAGACGCAGCCCCTCGGCGAGGTCGGCGTCGTGCCCCGTGTAGAACGCCCGCGACACCGTGCCGCCGTTCTCCGCGGGCCACTGGTCGACGAGCCGCACCTCGAGCCCGTTCCACCGGCCGCTGACGTGCAGCTCGAACCGCTCGCCGAGCTCCGTGAGCGGCACCTCGCGGCGCCACCGACCGATCGCCGTGCGGGTGAACCCGAGCTCCGCGCGCGGCTCGACCTCGAGCGCGAGCACCGCGCGGTCGTCCAGCACGTCGGCGGACAGGTGCCCGCCGTTCCACTCGACCAGGTGCCCCACGAACCGCGAGATGCGCGGGTCGCGAGGGGTCCCGACGGTCGCGACGTCCGACGTCCACCCGTGCCCGACGTCCACGTAGCGCCCGATCACCGTCGACGAGCCGTCCCGGCCGATCCGCACGAGCTCCGAGCCCGCGGGGATGCGCGTGTGCTCGAGCCACGACAGCGGCACGACGTGGTCGGCCACGGCGACGAAGCCCAGCCCGGTGAACGGAGGCCGGTCGACGAACGGCCCGCCCGTGAGCTCGCGCGTCCGCTGGTCCGTGCCGCCCGTCGCGTTGACGACCCGCATGGTCGGCCCGGCCGGGAACCGCAGCACGTCGACGTGCTCCATGTCCGGCCTGAACGGAGCCCCCGGGAACGCCAGCCCGTGCGCCTCGAAGATCGCCGCCGGCGTCGTCGCCCACGCGACGTCCCCCGCCCGCACGACGAACCCCGCGACCCGGTCGTACCCGGACTCCAGGTACGCCGCGCTCATCTGCGGGGTGACGGCCTTCTGCATGACGGTCACGAGGAACTGCTCCTTCGACTCGGCTCCAGACGCTCCGGCGAGTATGTCCCACGCGCGCCGACCCGGCCGCCCGCCATCCACAGCCCCACCCGGTCGGCAGCGGCGGGACGCGTCGCGACGCGTCGTCCGCGAGCGCCGGGTCGCGCGTGCGGGCGACGGGCCCCGCGATGGCCGTCGTCCGCCGCGGGGCGCCCCTCGCCCTGGGCCGCGCCACCGTCGCCGCGTCGGCTCACGACCCGGGACGCGAGGCGTCGCGGACGAGGTCGAGGGCCGAACGCCGGAACGCGTCCCCGACGGGGTGGCGCGCGACGTCGAGACCCGGGTCGACGCCACGCCGCGCGACGACCCGCGCCGCGGCGGCGCGCACCTCCGACGCGCGGACGCACACGGCGGCGACCGCCCCGGCGTACCGGCCGTCACCCCGGCCGACGGCGCGCACGAGGCAGACCGTCTTCGAGACGGCGACGAGCGCATCGGCACGGCCACCCTTCCGAGCGGCCCGCCACTCGACGTCCTGCCACTCGTCCGCGGGCCCGTCGCTCGTCTCCACGACACGTTGCTGCAGCGCCGCCAGCGCACGCTTCAACGGGTCCAGCAGCGCGACCGCGGTCTCGTCGTCGATCACCGGCGCGGCGTCCGCGATCGAGGCCGCCGTCTCGTGCAGCCCGGCCGCGGCCACCCATGTCGCGGTCGCGACGCGCAGCGTCCAGTCGAGCCTCCGGTACCCGCAGGCGGCGTCCGCGGCCCGGTCCGCGGCGCGCAGGCGGGGCAGCGCCCGGACCAGCGCGGCGACCCCGTCGGCGTCCGCGCTCCGGTAGACGGCCGCCACGAGGTCGCGGAGCTCGCGGTGCCCGGCGCCTCCGTCGCTCACCCATGCGGCCAACTCGGCGGGCCGGGCGCCCGGAGGCAGCCGCGGCGACGGCCCCGACGACGGAGCCGCCCGGACCGGTGCCGTCGGGACCGGCGCGGGTCGCACCTCCTCCGCGACGAGGCTCAGCTCGTCGAGCGCCACGACCTCGGTGGACCCGTCCGCGAGCGACACCAGCGCCGCGTCGCCCTCGACGACGGCGATCGCGACGCGGTGCCCGCGCCAGGACGCCGTCGTCGTCACCGTCTCCATGCCGCGGACCTCGGACAGCGCCACCAGCCGGTCGCCACTGAGCCCCGTCGCGGGACCGGCTCCGGGGTCGCCCGTCACACCGAACCCGACCGGCAGCAGCCCTTCCCACGGCTCGCCGCACGGCAGCACCTCGTCGCCGACGCGCGCGTACATCCCGACCCGGGTCGCCTCCGGCCGTGCGCCGGCCACCCAGCGCGGCCGGCACCGCAGGACGTCCCGCTGGCGCTCCTCGACGTCGGTCAGCTCGTCCGGGTCGACGACGGCGAGCCACGTCCCGTCGGCGAGCCGCCGCGCACCCTCGGGCCCCACGCCCCGACCGGTGATCACCGCCCCGTCCGGTCGGACCGCCTCGACGTCAGCCGCCGCACCGCGCCACCGTGCGGTGGTGGTGACGTGGAGGACGCGTTCGACGGCGAGCCGCTCGTGCGCCGTGACCACCCTCTGGGTGTCGTCCTCTCCACCGGAGGACACCGAGCGGACACGCGCCGCGAACGGCGCCTCGCACGGGTGCTCCACGCCCCCGACGACCACGTAGTACCCGACCCGCACGTCAGCCATCCTCGCGCGCGTCCACGGTCAGGTCCTGCACCGCCTCACGGGAGCGGGAGCTCAGTCGTCACCGAGACCACGTCGCGCAGCTCGTCGACCGGCACGACCGCCGACCACGAGCCTCGGTCCAGCACCACGCGCGGGTCGTCCGGCTCACGGTACGTCTGGCTCCAGAGCGAGGCCCGCTCACCCCGGACGGCCTCGACCCGCACCTCGTGCCCGAGCCACGTCGCGTACGTCCTCACCTGGAAGAGACGTGACAGGTCGGCGCGGGGCATGACGTGTACCCACGACATGCGGTCCCGCCGCAGCTCGAACCCCGCGGGCGCCTCGGGACCGTGGACGACGAGCTCGACCAGCGGACCTGGGAGCCGGGGTGTGCACGCGTACACGACGCCGTCGAGCTCCGCGTAGCCCCCGCTGCGGACCGGCTCCGGACAGCCGCCGTGCTCGGTCGCAGACGCACGGGTGCTCACGAGCGGGGGGAGTCGGGCCTGCCCTCGGCGTAGGCCGCGAGGTCACGCTCGTGCTCGATCTCCCGTGCGTCGCGGAGCTCGTCCACCGGCAGGGTGCCCTGCCACTCGCGGTCGTACGTGTTGTGGACCAGGTACGCGGGATGCCCGTCCGGCACGTCGTCGTACGGCCCGCCTCCCGGCGGTTGCACGACCTGGACGCGACCGTTCCGAGGCGGCATGTACACCCGCAGCGCATAGCCGACCGCGTCGCGCGCCCACGTCTCGACCTCGTAGATCCGCTCGACGTCGGCCCACCTCACGTCGCGAGTCCACCCGTAGCGCTCGTCCCACTCGAACCCGTCGGGGCGGTCGTCGCGCGACGGGACGACGAGCATGACTCCGTCGCTGCCGCGGCTGAACGACGCCTCGTACGCGGCACCTCCGACGACGGCGTACTTGCCCGCCCTCATACGACGGGGATCCACTTCGCGCCGTTGAAGACGGCGACGGGACGCTGCGTGCCGTCGGGCATGATCTGCCACATCTCCGCCGGCTGGTGCAGGTCGTAGCGGACGCCCGGGGTGTACGACACCTCGGGCGCGTAGTCCCAGCCGGCGCCGGCGAAGCCGTTGCCGCGGTACGGGTTGAGGATGTCGACCGCGCGCTCGACGCTCGTGACGTCCGCGCCCTGGCTCTTCGCGTAGTCCACCCACGCGTCGGCACGCGCGGCCTCGTCCACGTGGGACGTGATGCTGTCGAACACGGAGCGGCCCGAGCCGTCGGGCGCTGCCGTGTACATCGCCTCGCGGACGAGCTCGAGCGGGTCGCGGGCGATGGGCGGTAGGACGGTCGCTCCGGTCGCGTCCGTGATGTCGCCGGCGGTGTAGCGGACCGCGAACATCGACTGGTTCGCACCGAACGTGCTGCCGTCGTAGTCGAGCCCCAGGCGCTGGAAGATCGCCTTCGTGTCCCACCCGGCGACGTCGGCCGCACGCGCGACGAAGCCGGACATGGTGGTCGCCGGGTAGACGGTCTTCCCCGAGGCGGTGACGCCGTCCACGACGTGCTGGACGTCCGGCTCCGCGAACAGCTTGAAGTGCGAGTCGCCGATCGTCGCCGCCGCGACCTCCGGCGGGATGACCTTCTGCATGATGTCGTCGACGACGACAGGGGGCATGGCGTCGCGGATCTGCAGCAGCGTCGTGAGCGACTCGCGCGACAGCATGTGGATGGGCTTCGCGACGAGCCCGTTGAACTCGCCGCGGCTCATGCCGCGGTCGGCCAGCTCGCGCTCGAGGACGTTCTCCCACGAGTCGGCGCCGGCGAGCATGTCGTCGCCGAGGACCAGCGTGTGCTCCACCCCGTTGCCGTCGACTGCCTTCGTGCCGACCGCCACGGGAGTCGAGCCCGCGTCGCCGCCGGGGGTACCGGTGTCACCGTCGGGCTTGCCCGACCCGTCCGGCGAGCCGGCTCCGTCGGGCGTGCCCGACCCGTCGGGCGTGCCGGATCCGTTCGGCGTCCCGTCACCGGCACCGTCGGGCGTGCCCGACCCGTTCGGCGTGCCGTCACCGGCACCGTCGGGCTTGCCCGAACCGTTCGGCGTGCCGTCACCGGCACCGTCGGGCTTGCCCGACCCGTTCGGCGTGCCGTCACCGGCGCCGCCCGACGACCCGTCGCCGCCACCGTGCGCGGGCGGCAGGTCGTCACCGGGACCGCGGGGCGGTCCGCCGGGCCCGCGTCCTCCGCCACCGCCGGCGTCCGTCGCGGGCTCGTGCGAGCCGCCGGTCGGCGCGTCGGTGCCGCCCGTCATGCTGCCCGGAGGACGCGTGGTGCCGCCGTCGAGCAGGTCGTCGCCGCCCGAGCCGGTGCCGCCGGGGGTGTCGTGCACGGGGTTGCCGTCGGTGCCGACGAGCTGGTGCTCGGGGACCTTGACGGGCTCGGGCACGTCGGCGCCCGTGGTGTCGCCCACGTCGACGCGGTCGGGGTCGCGGACGGGGATGTTCGAGCCGAGGTCGTCGCCGAGGTTGGTCGGGACGTCGTCGAGCGTGGTGCCGACGTCGGCGACGTCGACGTCGATCGCCTTGCCCAGGTCGTCGACCATCTTCATGTTGGTCAGCAGGTCGCCGAGCTTGGGCAGCGCGCCGACGCCCTTGAGGCCCAGCGAGATGGGGTCGACGAACTCGAGGACGCGCGCACCCTTGCTGAGCCACGACGAGACGCGTGCGGCCTTCCCCGCGGCGCCGGCCGCCGTGGCCGCGCCCTTCGAGCCGGACACCGCCGCACCGGCGGGGATGAAGATCGTGGCGACGTTGAAGATCGCGCCGCCCGCGGCACGCCCGGGGTCGTCCTCCCAGGTGTCCCACGAGATGAGGCCCTTGCCGAGCCCGAGCCACGCGTTGCCGGCGTTGCCCCAGGACCACTCGCCGTCGGCGTAGCCGATGAGCCCGCCCATGCCGACCCAGGTGGTCTTCATGGTGTCCCACGACCAGGACCAGTCCTTGATGCCGACGAGCTGGCCGAGGCCCACGACGGTGCCCCACAGGCCGTCGACGACGACGCCGTCCCACACGAACCGCTTGACCTGCACGGCCGCGGACTTCGGGCAGTGGTCCTTGCGCTCGACCTCCGACCCCCACGGCATGGCCGCGTCGGTCGGGAGGGAGTCGAGGCCGTAGCCGAGCGGGTCGTCCTCGCCCGTCATCGCGTGCCACGGCTCGGCGCCGTAGAGCGCGCGGATCGCGTTGGCGCAGGTCCGCTCGGCCTCCCAGAGCTTGACCTGCTCCGCGTTGACGCGGGACACGAGCGCGGTGTTCTCGTCGACCAGGTCCTGGTCGTACTCCCACTCGGCGTTGGACGCGATCTTGCTGCGGAACGCGTACGCGTCGCTCTTGATCGTCGCCAGCGACGCCTTGATGGGGCGGATGGCCTCCGCGTACGTCTTGAGCGCCGCCGCGACCTTCTCGACGTCGTCGCCGAACTGGCGCGACTTGGTCTCGACGGGGTCCATGACGACGAACAGCGTGCTCGCCTCGGGCGCCTCGTAGTGCCCGGCCAGCCCGCGCCACTTGTTGAGCGCGTCGGCGCCGTGCTCGCGCACGGAGGCCCCCTGCGCCGACAGCCCGTCCGCGGCGGCGATGACGCCGTCAGGGTCGAGGTCGGCGCCGGGGATGGCGTACGGGTTGATGCCCGAGGCGTAGCACTGGTCGGTCACGGAGTCGGCAC
Organism: Cellulomonas sp. H30R-01; assembly: GCF_010119915.1. NCBI lineage: Bacteria > Bacillati > Actinomycetota > Actinomycetes > Micrococcales > Cellulomonadaceae > Cellulomonas > Cellulomonas sp. H30R-01. The sequence goes on from NZ_CP048210.1 coordinate 3,595,359, forward strand.
CTGGAAGGTCGGGGCGTTCGCACCGGTGCACGACGCCGCGGCGGACTGCTGCTGGGCTGCCATCGTCTCGTCCCCCTCGAGGTACCACCGCGTCGCCGCGGCAGCGCCACCGACGGACGCGTTGATGCGGTTGCCGATCGCCTCGAGCGTCGGCTTGTGGTGCTCGAAGAACCCGGCGATGGCGTCGCCGATGATCGGGGAGTTACCCGCCGTCACCGCGGACTCGGCCTTGCCCGGCATGGCCTGGACGACGCTCGACAGCAGCCCGGCGACGGTCCCCACCTTGGTGAGGACGTCCTGGACCCCTGCCGGTTCGATGTGCCACTTCGTCACGGCGTCAGCCGATCGCGTCGACGGCCGCCTTGGCCTTCTTCAGCGTGTCCTGCGCCGTGGCGTCGTTCTTCTCGAGCGCGCCGCGGAGCGTGCGGATGATGGTGCGGACCTCGCCGGCGACCCGGTTCCAGCGGGCCTCCTTGGCGGCGTACTCCTCCGAGACGCCCGACGCCTGGTAGTCGGCCATGGCCGTCTTGACGTCGCGGTCACGCGCGTCGATGAGCGCCTCGAGGCGCTGCGCGACGGCGTTGAAGTTCTCCTGCGCGGTCGTGGACGCGCCCAGGTCGAAGTCCCGACGGTCGATGCTGTTGCCGCTCATCGCTCTCCCCCTCAGCCCTTCGCCGAACCGAAGCGCGCCGCGTCGAAGGCGGACCCGCCCTGCGCGGCCTGCGTCTCGTCGGCCATCTGCAGGTCGCCCTCGCCGAACGACTTGTCCATGCCGCCGATGCCCTGGAGCACCGAGGCGAGGGCGCCGTTGAGGTCGACCGCGATGCGGTCGGTCTCGCCCTTGAACTTGTCGAACGCCGCACGACCGGCGCCGTTGAACTTGCCCTGCAGCGGCTCGGCGGCCGCCGCCAGCTGACGCACCAGCGCGCCGAGGTCCTCGTTCGACGACGACGTCTTCTTCGTCAGCGTCGAGAGGACGTCGGATCCCATCGCGAACTTCACATCAACCCCCTCGCGGTTCGGCGTCCCAGGGCAGGACGACCCGAGCATCCTGCCAGGAACCGGACGGATCCGCGTTCCCCTCGTCCACAGGACAGGCCGGAACCACACGTACGGGTGCCTCGGGCACGTGTGGCGACGAGTGCCTCACGCACCTGAGTAGCACGGACCACCGACAGGGCGCAGCCGGGGACGCCCCGATTCACCCGCGTCGAGCGTGCAGCGGGCGGCCGGCACGAGCCCTGAGCGGTCGGCGCGCCGGCCCCGCCTGCGGGGGCGTCCGGTCAGTCGCGCGCCGTGAGGACGACCGTGCCCTCGGGGGTCAGGGCCACCGTGTGCTCCGCGTGCGCCGCGAGCGACCCGTCCGCGGTGCGGATCGTCCAGCCGTCGTCGTCGATGACGTAGTCGTCGCCGCCCGCCATGAACCACGGCTCGATCGCCACGACGAGACCGGCCTTGAGCCGCACCCCGGTGCCCTCCCGGCCGAGGTTCGCGACGTGCGGCTCCTCGTGCATCGTCCGCCCGACGCCGTGCCCGCCGAAGTCGGCGTTGATGCCGTAGCCGGCGGCACGCCCGATGCGGCCGATCGCCGCGGAGACGTCGCCCATGCGCGCCCCGACCCGCGCGGCCGCGATGCCCGCGTCGAGCGCCCGCTCGGTCGTCTCGATGAGGCGCTGCGCCTCGGGCGTCTGGGTGCCGAGCTGGAACGTGAGCGCCGAGTCGCACACCCAGCCCTCGACCTGCGCCGCGAAGTCGATGCTCAGGACGTCGCCGTCCTCCAGGACCTGCGCGGACGGCAGGCCGTGCAGCGCGGCGTCGTTGACCGACGTGCACAGCACGCCGGGGTACGGGATGGCGCCGAACGACGGGTGGTAGCCGAGGTAGACGGACTGCGCGCCCGCGTCGTCGATCATGCGGTGCGCGTGCGCGTCGAGGTCGAGGAGCGTCATCCCGGGCCGCGCGACGTCGCGCAGCGACTGCAGGACTCCGGCGACGAACCGGCCGGCCGGCCGCATCGCCTCGATCTGGGCGGGGTTCTTGAGGGCCACGGGACCACCTTGTCATGCCGTCGCCGCAGCGCCGGACCGGGGCCGGACCACGGCCGGACGGTCGCCGCACCACCCGGCGAGGGCGGACGAGCAGCACCGTCGCGAGACGGCCGGGCAGAGCCGACGCCCCACCCGAGGGAGGAAGGTGTCCGGGCAGGGGACAGCCCGTGGGCCGGACCTGGACGGTCCTGCCGCGGCGGACGAGGTCGCGGCTCCCACGGGCTGCGGTGACTGCCGGGTATTCGCTCGCCGCCCCTCGCCGTCCGACGGCGGGAAGCAACGGGCGGACGTGCAGTCCGTCCCGAGCTGTTCGGGCGACTAGCGGACAGTCACCTCACGCGTCCTGGAAGACTTCATGTTCCGGACCACCTCCTTCCCGTGTGCTGTCGACGCTACGTCGCGTCCGCGCGACCGCCAACTCATTTCGCCGCCCGCGAAGCGCGACGGCTCACGACGTCCACGCCGCGAGCTCCCAGTCGTCCTCGCGCAGCGCGCGCACCCCGGCGGAGCCGAAGCGTCGCGACCACTCGCGCCCGGTCCGGCAGTCGAGGAACCCGGCGAACATCTCGGTCACGACCCGGTCGCGCACCCGCGGTGACGTGACGCACCCGTGGACCGCGGCGTTGTACATGCCGAGCAGCTCGAGGTGCTCGCGGCTGTCGGCGGGGTCTGCGGCCCCGAAGACCGCGTCGAGCACGTCGCGACGCCCGGCGCGCAGGAGCCACGTGCGGGTGCGCATCGGGTGCAGGCCGGCCATGAGGGCGAGGGACGGCACGGCCGCGTCGAGCGGCAGCGTGCCGGCGCGGTCGAGGCGCTCGAACGTCCCGAGGACGGCGTCGGGGTGGTAGAGGCCGACGGCGCCGAGCCCGCGCAGGCAGCAGGACCGCCAGCCGGGGTCGGCGTCGGGGCGCAGCCACTCGTCGAGCACGTCGAGCGACGTGCCGGTCCCCGCGCACGCGAGGCCGAGCGGCACGAAGACGAGGTGCCGGCCGCCGAGCGGGCCGGCCGCGGCGTGCTCGTCGTGCGGGCGGGCGGTGACCAGCCGCGTGAGGCGGTCGAGCCGCGGCACCCACGACGCGGGCGTGCGGTCCGGCGCGACGACGGCGTGCGCGACCAGGAGAGCGCGCTGCGTGCGGGCGTCGGCGCCGTCGGCCAGCGCGGTGACGAGCGCGTCGGTCCCGGTGGGGTCCGCGAGGCCGTGCACGGCGACGACCAGCGCGGCGAGCACGCGGAACATGGTCGTGTCGGACGCCAGCAGCGCGCGGAGGTCCGGCGTCAGGGTGCCCACGTCGGCGTGCGGGTCGAGGCCCGCGAGCACGCGTCGTGCGGCCGGCGCCTCGGGACGGTCACCGCCCAGCTCGACCGGTCCGTCGGGCCGGCCCGGCGGGGTGAACAGGAGCAGCACACGACGGGCGATGCGGCGCGCGACGACACCCTCGACGACGAGCCGCTGCACGAGCGGGCCCCACGGGCGCAGCACCCCGATCCGGTCGACCAGGACGTGCCGCCACAGCCGGCTCGTCGCGTCGACGACCGCGGGGTCGGCGCACCCGTTGACGTAGTTGGTCACGGTGACCTGGGAGAAGAAGGTGACGAGCGGCCACGTGCTGCGGCGCGGCGGGAAGACGTGCAGCCGCCCGACGACCCTGTCGAGCACGTCGCCGATGAGCCGCTGCGGGTCCGACGTGCCGTTGGAGTACAGCGCGAACGCGGCGGCCACGGCGTGCGCGTCGGTGCTGTCGGGGTCGGTCACGACGCCCGCGTACACGTCGGCCTGCGCGGCGGCGGGCAGCAGGCACGTCGCGTGCAGGGCGATGCGCTGGAGCTCGGGCGCGTCGTGCACGGCGACCCGGACCAGGAAGGCGGTCGCGGCGGCGGGTGACCGCTCCGCGTAGGTCGAGAGGACGTCGAACACGGCCCCGCGCAGCAGCGGCACGTCGGACGTCCCGAGGAACCGGACGACGCGCTCGACGGCGCCGGTGTCGCCCGCGCGCAGGTGGAGCGCGACGAGGTCGCGGTAGGGCAGACCGAGCAGCAGCGGGTCGTGCACCGAGGCGGTGAGGGCGCCGACCCAGTCGGGTTCCAGCGCACGGTCGCCGAGCGCGCGCCGCGCGTCGAGCCGCACCTCGCGCCGGGGATCCGGCCCCGCGGGTGCCGGAGGCGCGACCCCGTCGTCGTGCGGCAGCTCGAGCAGGTGCCCGGGCGCGTGCACGAGCGGGTACGACGCGCCGACGTCGTCGGGATGCGCGAGGTCCGTCGCCGTCAGCGCCACCGCGCCGCCCACGACCCGACGGTGCGCGGCCGCCTCGTCGACCCGCAGCAGGTTCGGCCCGCCCGACGGCAGCGTGGCCGCGCGGAGCGTCGCGACGAGCGACGAGTGCGCGAGCCGGCAGCCGTCGGCGTCGGTCACGACGAGGCCGCCGAGGCCGTCGACGAGCGCCGCGACCCGCGGGAGCGTCGAGCCGAGCCACCGGACGAGCGCCGGCAGCGGCACGGGCCCGCGGGCGACCGCGAGGTGGGCGAGCAGCGGCTCGAGCGCCGCCGCCCACTGGTCGCGCCACGTCGGCCCGAACGACTGCTCGAGCGTCGCGCGCAGGTGCCGCTCCGACGACGCGTCGACGTCGCGCGGGAGCTCGAGGTCCTCGAGCGCCACGTCGGGACGCGCGAGCAGCTCGTCGGCCGCGTTGCGCGCGACCAGGAAGTTCCCGCCGGCCCGGGCGACGAGCGCGGCGACCTCGTCGTCCCCGCGCCCGCTCCCGTCGAGGCGACGACGCAGGTAGCCCGTGAGGTCCGCGTCGACGAGCGCGCGCCGGTGCGGGCTCGCGAGGTCCAGACGCGCGGCGGAGACCGCGTCGAGCGCGGTCGCGACGGCAGGGTCGGTGCCCGCGACGAGCACGCGCACACCGGGCACGGCGGCCAGGCGCAGGACGGGGTCGAGACCGTCGTGGTCGAGCCCGTCCACGAGCACGCGCACGGTGGTCCCCTGCGGCGCGACCGTCAGCGCAGCGCGCAGCGGCTGCCCGACGAGGACCGCGAACAGCTCCTCGGGCGGCAGGTGCGCGAGCCCGTACGGGCCGGCGGCGTCGGCACGGACCGGCTGCCAGCCCGGCACGGTCGTCGCGAGCTGCTCGGCCAGGGAGCGCACCACGGACCGCGGGTCGACGCCCGCGCCCCCGCCGCCCGGCGGGCTCACGTGCACCGCGCTCCAGCGGCTGCGCACCGACTCCAGCAGGTCGACGGGTGCGTCGGGCTCGGCGGGGGTCGTACCCGCACCGGCGAGCCATCCGGCCAGGACCGACGTGCCCGAGCCGACGTCGCCCGTGACCAGGAGGGCCGTCGACGGGCTGTCCATCCACGCGGCGACCTCGCGCACCGCCCACCAGCGCGGCTGCAGCACGTCCGGGACGACCCCCGTGGGCACGCGGTCCCGGGGCGGCACCGCGGCGACAGGCGTCCCGGGCGACGCGGCGGGCGGGACGAAGACGCGCGGCGACGTGCGCGTGTAGAGGACGGGCGTGACCCACTCCGGCCCGCGCAGCAGCGCACGTCGGGCCGCGGTGACCGCCTGCTCGACGAGCGCACCGGCAGCCAGCCGCTCGTACAGCGCCGCCGCCGCGGCGTGCGCCGACCGGTCCGTCACCGGGTACTGCATCGCGACCGCGACGGGCACGCCCGCACGCACGAGCTGGTGCGCCGACCCGGCCTTCGGCTCCTGCGTGCTGACCTCGCCCGTGCTGCACCCGTTGAGGACGGCCACCCGCAGGTGCGGTGCGGCCAGCAGGTGGTCGGCGAGCGTGCGGGCGTCGAGCACGTCCGCGGTGCCGTCGTCAGCCGTGAGCGCGAGGACCCCGCCGCGCGCGTCCGCACCGCCGTGCCCGACGACGTGCAGCACGTGCCAGCGGTCGTCGAGCGTGCGCCGCAGCGCGTCGAGCGTCGGGGGGGCGAGCCGGTGCAGCTCGACCCGGTCCCCCAGCGGCGCGAGGGCCTCGCGGAGCGCGTCGACCTCGCGGTCCACGTCGAGCGGGGGCAGGTCGCTCGGCGACGCGGCGACGACGAGCACGCGCAGCGTCCCGTCGAGCGGTGCGGGGTCGGCCGGGGTGGACGCGTCGGGGTAGCGGACGACGAAGACGCCGTCGGTGTGCACGAGGTACGTCGATCCGTGCAGCAGCAGCTCCCACGGCAGCGCCGCGACGTCGGGGGCGTCGTCGAGCTGGAGCCGGACCCGGACGGCGCCGCCGTCCCGCCCCGCGCGGTCGCGCGCCGTGACGAGGAGGTCGCGTGCGTCGTCCGCGAACACCGCGTCGAACAGCGCGCGGCCCAGCGTCTCCGTCCGCTCGGTGAGGGCACGGGCGGCGTCGGCGTCGGGACGGGTGCGGCCGCGGGCGTCCGCGAGCGCGTCGGCGAACGCGGTCACGTCGGCCGCGACCGGAGGCGTGAAGGGGCGGGTGGTCGACGTGCCGAACGCGTCGCAGGACACGACTGCGAGGTACGTGTCGCCGTCGGGGACGACGCGGACGTCCACGTCGACGACGGCGCGGTCGGCCCCCGGCGGCGCACCCGCCGGCGGGTCGTCCAGGCTCGTCGTCATCGCGTGCCCCCCAGCCGCCACCCCTGGCGCGGGCGTCGACGACGCCGGCGCGACGTCGCGGACCGCCGCCGGGCGTCCCGACCGCGTCGCGCGACGCAGCGAGCGTACGGCCGGGACCACCGCGGATGGGTGGTTCTGCGGTGATTTCGCCCGGTATCCGGAGCGTTGGACACGTCTCCTTCCCTTCACATCGGCCACGGGGCGGCCGATGGTCCGGGTATGTTGCCGGACGCACGCCGTCACTGGACGGGCGCCCAGAACGTCTCGCAGAGGGCACGCAGGAGGACGACATGAACCCGCACGACAACGTCGCGCCGCGCGCGACCGCGCAGAACCTGACGCACGCGTTCACGGACCCGAACCCGTTCCTGTCCGAGGACCGCACGATCCTCGTCAGCGGCCGCGCGACGGCCATGCAGCGCGGGCTCAACACGGAGCCGGAGCGCACCGAGGACTGAGCCCGGGGGTACCCGAGCACGACGAAGGCCCGGCCAGGAGGGGATCCCTCCACGGCCGGGCCTCGTCGTCTGCGGCGGGCGTCGCCCCCGGTCAGCCCGCGAGCGCCGCGCGGACCAGGGCGGACAGCTTCTTGCCGTCGGCGCTGAGCCCGGCGCGGGCCGTCGCCTCCTTCATCACGGCACCCATGTCGCGGAGGCTGCCGGCCCCGGTGGCGGCGACGACGTCGTGGACGAGCGCGGCGAGCTCGTCGTCCGACAGCTGCTGCGGCAGGTACTCCTCGACGACGTCGGCCTCGGCGGACTCGTTGGCGGCCCGCTCGTCGGCGCCCGCGGTCGTGTAGATCTCGGCGCTCTCCCGACGCTTCTTCACCTCGCGGGCCAGCACGCGCAGCACGTCGTCCTCGGTCAGGTCCTTCTCGACGGGACCGGCCTTGGCCTCGGCGCGCACCGCGGCGACGAGCTGGCGGAGCGTGCCGGTGCGGAACGAGTCCCGCGCCTTCATGGCGGTCGTGAGGTCGGAGGTCAGGCGGTCGAGGGTCGGGGTGCTCATGCGGCCATCCTCCTCTGCGGCGGCCGGGCGCGGCGATCCGAATCACCGCTCCGGGATGCGGGCGCGCGCGCGCCGACCTCACCTCGCGGAGGCTCCGCGCGCGACGACGCACGCCGCGCCCACCGCGCACGGTCGCCGTCGAGCACGTCGACGAGGGGGACCGCCATGACCGTCCGACGCAGCACCCGACGTCTCGCCGCAGGGCTCCTGGCCGCGGCGCTGGTCGTCGCCGCCCCGGCCGCCGCGGTCGCGCACGGCGGCGGTCACGGCGGTGGTCACGGGCCCGGAGGCGGGCACGGGCACGACCGGCCGGCGAGCTATCTGCTCGACCCCGTCGGCCCGGCGTCCGACGACGTCTACCCCGAGGGCGTCGCGGTGCACGGCGACGACTTCTCCGTGGGCAGCACGACCGACGGCACGGTCTACCGCGGCGACCTCGACGACCCGACGGCGACGCCGTTCCTGGCCGGTGGCGCCGACGGCCGCACGTCCGCGGTGGGCATGAAGACGGACGGGCGGACGCTGGTCGTCGCGGGCGGGTCCACCGGTCGCGTGCTCGCGTACGACGTCCGGACGCGCGTGCTCGTCGGCTCGTGGCTGGTCGCGCCGACCGGTGCGCCGACGTTCGTCAACGACGTCGCGATCAGCCCGCGCGGCGACGTCTCGTCGGGCGGTCGCTGCTGGTCGTGAACAGCCAGTTCGGCGAGCGCGCCGCAGGTGAGGCACCGGGCCCGTTCACGGTTTCGCGGGTGCCCGCGCCGTCGCGCCGGACGCGCCGGACGCGGCGGAGATGCCGGTACCCGCACCCCGGACCTCCGGCCCGGAGGGGCCTGCGGGGCCGCGACGTACCGTGGATGGGTGACCGAGACAGCACCCGTCGGCCCCGACCACCCCGTGCCCGACCCCGCCGAGATCCGCGCCCTCATGACGGACCTGCGGCGCCTCGTGCTCACGTACAAGTTCGGGATCGACGAGGTCATGACGAAGCTCTCGATCCTGCGCGAGGACTTCCGGCACATGCGCGACTACAACCCCGTCGAGCACGTCGGGTCCCGGCTGAAGTCGTTCGAGTCGATCCTCGCGAAGTGCCGCCGCAAGGGCATCCCGCTCACGCCCGACGCGATCCGCGAGCAGATGTTCGACGTCGCCGGCGTGCGCGTGACCTGCTCGTTCGTCTCGGACATCTACCGCGTGCGCGACATGCTCGTCGGTCAGGCGGACCTCACGCTGCTCGAGGAGCGCGACTACATCGCGCACCCCAAGCCCAACGGTTACCAGTCGCTGCACCTCATCCTGCAGGTGCCCGTGTTCCTCTCCGACCGCGTCGAGGACGTCGTCGTCGAGGTCCAGCTGCGCACCATCGCGATGGACTTCTGGGCGAGCCTCGAGCACAAGATCTTCTACAAGTACCACCGGCAGGTGCCGCAGCACCTCATGGACTCCCTGCGCCTGGCGGCCGACGTCGCCGCGTCGCTCGACGCGTCGATGGAGCGGATCCACGACGAGGTGAAGGCCATGGCGGCCGACGACGACGCGACTCGCGCGGACTCGGACCCCCTCGGACCCGAGGAGGCGATCCTGCGCGGCTTCTGGCGCACCGCCGAGGCCGCGGAGGCGGACCGCCAGCGCCTCGACGGCTGAGGTCAGCCGATCGGCAGCTTCGTGGTGCAGTCGATCTTCGTGTAGCGGCGACCCTTCGAGTCGATCGACGTCCCCGCCGGTCCGTAGGCGCGGCACCCGGTGTACGTGTCGACCGTGCCGCCGCCGGACCCCCCGGTCCCTCCGCTCGTCGAGCCGCTCGTCGAGCCGCTCGTCGAGCCGCCGGAGGACTGCGACTTCTGCGCCCGGCGGGCCGCCTCGGCCTGACGGGCCGCCTCCGCCTGGCGCGCCGCCTCCGCCAGGCGCGCCGCCTCCGCCAGGCGCGCCTCCTCGGCCAGACGGGCCGCCTCGGCCTCGGCAGCCAGCCTCGCTGCCTCCTCTGCGGCCAGTCGCTCGGCCTCGATCCGCTGCTCCTCGGCGTGGCGGATCGCGTCCACCTCGCGCATCGCCTTCTGCGCCGCGTCGCGTGCCTCCGCGGCGCGGGTCCGCCACGCCGCGCGGTCCTCGTCGTCGTACCCGCGCCACGTCGAGTCACCGCCGGCGTCCAGCGCGTCGACGAGCACGCTCGCCACGCCGACCGCGGCGAGGAGCGCCGTCCGGTGGCGGTCGATCTCCTCCAGCCCCACGCCGACGCCGAGACCGGCGGCCGCTGTGACCGCGTCCTGCTGGGCAAGCTCGGCGGCGGCGACCTCGGCGGGCAGCGTGCACTCGACGTCGGCCGAGTAGAGGCCGCGTCCGGCCTCCCGCGCCTCGTCCTCGGCCGCGCGCACGTCGGGGTAGAACGTGTCGTTCGGCTCGAACACGACGGCGTGACCGAGTCCCTGTCGGGCGATCTCCGCGTTCACGAGGAGGTCGTCGACGAAGACCCCGGCGAGGAGACGCTCGTACCGGTCCGTCGGCTCGACGTCGAGCTCGAGTCGCACCTCCGTGCCCGCGGGCAGCAACGTCCGCAGCAACTCGGCGGACTCCGGCCCGAGGCACTCGACCTCGGAGTCGGGGTCCACGGACTCGGGGGCGTCGACGTTGAGCAGCCGCACCCTGACCTCGTCGTCGCCGCGCCGCACGTCGACGGTGTCACCGTCGACGACCCGGACGACGGTCGCGACGGGCGGTTCCTCGCACGCGACGAGAGCGCCGGCGACGGTCGCCGCGCCGACGACGGCGGCCGCGAGACGGAGGGCCGGGTTCTGCAGTCTGGGCACCCCAGGGCATCGGCGTGCCCGGCGGGCGCCTGGAGTGTCGACCCCGTCACAGCCCGCTGCGGGTCACGGGAGGCGTGCGCCCTCCGGGACCGCGATGGCGTCGTAGGCGAGGACGTGCGGGGTGCCGACGCGGCTCGCGTGGAACAGGACCTCGGCGTTCTCCTCGACCGCGACGGCGACCTTGAAGGCGAGCTTCAGGGAGGCGCCGACCGCGAGCAGCCCGTGGTTCGCCCAGACGACCGCGTCGACGTCGTCGCCCATGAGAGCCGCGCTGCGCTCCCCGAAGGCGGCGCACGTCGAGAACTCGAACGGCATGACCGGCACGGGCCCCTTGGCGTACAGGACCATGTTGAGCAGGACGGGGTCGATCGTCCGGCCGAGCGCGCCGAGGACGTTCACGAACGTCGACTCGGTGTGCACGATCGCCTGGACGTCGGGCCGGCGACGGTAGTGCGCGAGGTGGACCGGGAGCTCGGTCGACGGGAGCAGGTCGCCCTCCACCACCGTGCCGTCGATGTCGACGACGAGCATGTCGTCGGGGCGCATGGCGTCGTAGCGGATGTCGGACGGCGTGATGACGATGCCCTCGAAGCCGTCGTCGCCGTGCACGCGGACGCTGATGTTGCCCTGGGTGTTGAAGTTGAGGCCCGCCTGCACCGACTCGCGGCAGTAGTACAGGATCTCCTCGCGCAGCGCCTGGTCGGCCCTGGACCGCGTTCCCGTGCGGGTCATCGTCGTCTCGCCTTCGCGCCTCGTCTTGAAACCTTTCAAGCCGACTTTCCCAGTCCGGCGTCACCCGTCTGCAGGACGAATGTCCTGAACCCGCGCGCGGCAGGCGCCGGTGCGCTAGAAACACCGCGTGCTCACCATCGCGGCCGCTGCCGCTGCCGCTGCCGCCTCACCCGACCCCGGGTTCCCACCGGGCGCCGTCGCGCTCGTCGTGGTGTTCGTCGTCGTCGCGATCCTGATCTCGCTCATCCCGCGACGCGACGGCGGCACGCGCCGGTCCGGCCAGGACTCGCACCGCTCGTCCGTACATGCCGGGGGCGGCGACGACGGGTGGTCGGGAGGCTTCGACGGAGGCGGCTCGGACGGTGGCGGGGACTAGCCCCGGCCGCATCCCGGGTTCGCCGCCCGTCGGCTCCTAGGCTCGGCAACATGCTCCTGCCCGAGCCCGCCGACATGTACGTCCTCCTGGTGCGGACGGACTACTCCGACGAGTCCGCGTGGCTGGTGGCTCTGAAGGCCGCGACGGCGGCGTACGACGTCGGGGACTTCGAGCGCGGCGGCGCCTGCCTGCAGCCGGTCCAGCGTCCCGAGCTGGCCGGCCTGACCCCGGACGACCTGGTGCTGCTGCCTCGCGACGGCTACATCTCCGTGCTCGCCGTCGCGGACGCCCGCACGATGCATGACCAGACCGTCCTGTTCGTCGACCTGAACGAGTACAACGATCAGATCGGGCGCACCTTCCGAGCGGTGCCCGAGGAGGTCGAGCCGATCACCACGAACCTCGCGCTGGGGAACATGGACTTCTTCGAGTTCGCCGACTCGACCCCACCGGACGGCGTCTTCCGCGGCTTCTAGCGCGGGCCCGTACGTCGACGGACGTCTGAGCACGGGTCCGCGTGGGCGGGGTGGCGACGAGACGCACGAGCTCGTTCTCTCACCGGGGCCGTCGGCGGTGTGAGGTTGCGTGGGTCCAAGGGCCCGTCGCGGGCCTCGGACGTGCACGGATGCTGGTCGCAGCACCGTTCGTCCCCCACAGGAGTCCACTCCGATGCGCACCTCTCCTCCGCCCGCACTCGGCCGGGTCGTCGTCGTCGGCGCCGGCATGGTGGCCCACCGCCTCGTCGCCGGCCTGCTCGACCGGGCGCCCGCCGGCGGCTGGCACGTCACCGTCGTCGGCGACGAGCCGTGGGCCCCGTACGACCGGGTCCACCTGTCCGAGCTGATCACGGCGGACCGCACGCCAGCCGACCTCGCGCTCGAGCCCGGCGTGTGGGAGGACCCGCGCGCGTCGCTCATCACGGGCGACGCCGTCGACAAGCTCGACCGCGACGCGCAGACCGTGACGACCCGCTCCGGCGTGGTGCTGCCCTACGACCAGCTCGTCCTCGCGACCGGGTCGTGGGCGTGGACGCCGCGCACCGAGGGCACGGACCTGCCGGGCGTGTTCCGCTACCGGACGCTGACCGACCTCGACGAGCTCCGTGAGTGGGTCGCGGACCGGTCCGCGGTGCTCGGGCGGCCGCTGCGCGGCGCGGTCGTCGGCGGCGGCGTCCTCGGTCTGGAGGCTGCGGCGGCGCTGCAGCACCTCGGCGCGAGCGCGACCGTCGTCGAGTTCGCGGACCACCTGATGAACGTCCAGCTCGACGCGGGCGGTGGCGAGGCGCTGCGGGTGCTCGTCGACGGGCTCGGCATCGACGTCCGCACCACGACCGGCTGCACGGGTCTCGCGGCGGCGGACGACGGCGCGGTCGCGACCATGCGGCTGTCGACCGACGACGAGATCCCCGCCGACGTCGTCGTCTTCTCGACCGGCGTGCGGCCCCGCGACCGGCTCGCGCGTGAGTCGGGCCTCGCGATCGGCGAGCGCGGCGGCGTCGTCGTCGGCGCGTCGTGCCGCACGTCCGACCCGGCGATCTGGGCGATCGGCGAGTGCGCGTCGTTCGAGGGCGAGTGCACCGGCCTCGTCGCCCCGGGCAACGCGATGGCCGACGTCGTGGTCGACCGGCTGCTCGGCGGCCCGCGCCTCTACACGCCCGCTCCCGAGGGCACGAAGCTCAAGGGCGTCGGGATCGACGCGGCGTCGTTCGGCGACGTGCTGGCCCTGACACCGGGCGCGCTCGAGGTCACGTTCACCGACCCCGTCGCGAAGACCTACCGCAAGCTCGTCGTGTCCGACGACGCGCGCACGCTGCTCGGTGGTGTGTTCGTCGGCGACGCGGCGCTCTACCCCCAGCTGCGGCCGATGCTCGGGCGCCCGCTCGGTGCCGACCCGTCCGCGTTCCTCGCGCCCGAGGGCGGCGCGCCCGACACCGGTGCGGACCTGCCCGACGACGTCGTCGTCTGCTCGTGCACCAACGTCACCGCGGGGACGGTCCGCGAGGCCGTCACCGAGCACGGCTGCACGACGGTCGGCGAGGTCAAGGCGTGCACCAAGGCCGGCACGGTGTGCGGCTCGTGCGTCCCCGTCGTCACCAAGATCGTCAACGCGCAGCTCGAGGCGTCGGGCATCGAGGTCTCGCGGGCCATGTGCGAGCACTTCGCGATGCCCCGCGCAGACCTGTACGCGCTCGTCGCGGCGGGTGCGGCCCGCACGTTCTCCGAGATCGTCGCGGCGCACGGCACCGGCCGCGGCTGCGCCGTCTGCAAGCCGGTCGTCGCGTCGATCCTGTCCTCGCTGCGCGCCGGGCACGTGCTGGAGCGCGAGCACGCCGGGCTCCAGGACACCAACGACCACGTCATGGCGAACCTGCAGAAGGACGGCACCTACTCGGTCATCCCGCGCGTCCCGGGCGGCGAGATCACGCCGGAGAAGCTGGTGGCTCTCGGCGAGGTGGCGGCGGAGTTCGGCCTCTACACGCGCATCACGGGCGCGCAGCGGATCGGCATGTTCGGGGCCCGCATCGACCAGCTCCCGGCGATCTGGCAGCGGCTCATCGACGCCGGGTTCGAGTCCGGGCAGGCGTACGGCAAGTCGCTCCGCGCCGTGAAGTCCTGCGTCGGGTCGGCGTGGTGCCGGTTCGGCGTCCGCGACTCCGTGAGCATGGGCATCCTGCTGGAGAACCGGTACCGCGGGCTCCGGACGCCGCACAAGTTCAAGGTCGGCGTCTCCGGGTGCGCGCGCGAGTGCGCCGAGGCACGCGGCAAGGACGTGGGCGTCATCGCGACTGCGGGCGGCTGGAACGTCTACGTCGGCGGCAACGGCGGGGCCACCCCGCGGCACGCCGACCTGCTCGCGGAGGACCTCACCGACGACGCGCTCGTCGCGGTCATCGACCGGTTCCTCGCGCTCTACGTCCGCCGCGGCGACCGGCTCCAGCGGACCGCGCCGTTCGTCGCCGAGTACCCCGGCGGCATCGAGGCGCTGCGGGCTGTCGTCGTCGACGACAGCGAGGGCATCGCCGCCGACCTCGAGGCCGACGTCGCCGCGCACGTCGACGACTACCGCGACGAGTGGGCCGCCGCCCTGGAGGACCCCGACAAGCTCGACCGGTTCACCGCGTTCGTCAACGCCCCCGACGCGCACGACCCCGACCTCGCGTACACGCCGCTGCGCGGGCAGGTCCGCCCCGCCGAGCCCGGCGAGGTCGCGCACCACGACCCGCGCGTCGCGCGCACGCTCACCCTGGAGGTGACCCGGTGACCGCCATCGCCCTCAGCACCGACGTCTGCGCGCTCGACGCGCTCGTCCCCGAGCGCGGGGCCGCCGCCCTCGTCGACGGCGTGCAGGTCGCGCTGTTCCGTCTCGCCGACGACACCGTCCTCGCCGTGCAGAACCGCGACCCCTTCGCGGCGGCCAACGTCGTCGCGCGCGGCATCGTCGGGTCGGTCGGCGACACCCCGACCGTCACCTCGCCCATGCACAAGCAGGTCTGGGACCTGCGCACCGGCGAGTGCCTGGACACCGGCGGCAAGACGCCGAAGGACGTGACGCCTGACCTGACGACCTGGGCGGTCGACGTCCGCGAGGGCCGGGTGGTCGTCGCGCCGCGATGACCAGGGCTGACAGTTGCGGTGATCACCCGCTCGCCTGAAGTCGCGCGGTGACCGCCTCGACCCACGCCCGGAGCCGACGCGCGTGCGGTCCCGGGACATCGGCGAGGTCCAGGCGTTCCAGCACGACCGGCGGGTCCAGGAGCCCGGCGCGGAGCAGCGCGTGCACGAAGTCCAGGTCCTTCTCGCGGAACGCAGCGAGCTTGGACACGGCCAGGTCGTGCCGTTCGAGGCACAGTGCACGTCCTGGTGCCGACGACAGCGACTCCCATCGCACCAACCGGTCCTGCCACCCGACAGGCAGCACGATGAGGCCGTCGATCTCGACCCCTTGGGCGTAGTACCCGTACATCTGGTGGAAGCCCGAGTCCTCGCCGATGGCACCGTCGACGGCCAGAGCCTTCTTGGCGGCGTCCACGCCGAGGAACGCGACGTCGGCCTCGATCGAGCCGACCGCTTCGTCCGGCAGGTCGTCCTCGTCGAACGACCCCAGGATCGACTGCGACCCGACGATGACGATGTCGGGCGTGCTCGTGATCGTGGACGCGGCTCGGAGGATGTGCGCGAGGTCGGAGCGCTTCATCGGGCTGCGTCCAGAGCGGCGAGGCGTTCGTCCTCGGTCAGGACACCAGCGAACGGCGAGTTCTGCCGGAGCTCGCGCGAGCGCTGCGACGGCGACGTGAGCGCCAGCAGGAGGTCGTCGAAGGGGCCGTCCAGGAGCTGCTGCCACTGCGCCAACCACTGCGCTGGGCGGCCGCGTGTGTGCCTGGTCCGCATGTGCGCGAGGTTCTCCCTGGCGAGCTCGACGAGCTCAGGATGAAGGACGAGCTTCCCGGCGGTCGCGAATGCCAGGTAGAGCGACCGGCGCTGGTCGGCGGACAGTCGCTGGGTCGAGTACCGCAGCCTGTCCACGTCGGACCGGCGC
The DNA here is from genome assembly GCF_010119915.1 of Cellulomonas sp. H30R-01. NCBI lineage: Bacteria > Bacillati > Actinomycetota > Actinomycetes > Micrococcales > Cellulomonadaceae > Cellulomonas > Cellulomonas sp. H30R-01. The sequence goes on from NZ_CP048210.1 coordinate 3,611,448, forward strand.
ACTCGTCGGTGGGCGCCCGACATCTCGTACGGCAGGTCGCCGCGCTCGGTCAGGTTCACGACGTGCTGCCGCGACGCGCCCAGCAGACGAGCGACCTCTCCGGTCGTGAGGAGCTCATCCACCTCACCCCAGGAGGCATCCGACGCCGTACGCATGGACCAACGCTAGAGCCACAAACACCAGAAACACAACGCATGAACGCGGCGCTTGCGTTTTTGGTGTCTACGCCTGCGCGGTCAGCGGTCGGTCGCCCGGCGCTCCAGGCGGACGACGATCGCCTTCGAGACCGGGGTGTTGCTGTCGAGCGCGGTGCTCGCGAGCGGGACCAGGACGTTCGCCTCGGGGAAGTACGCCGCCGCGCAGCCACGCGATGTCGGGTAGGCGACCACGCGAAGGTTCGGCAGGACGCGGTCGGGCTCGCCGGGCCACTCGCTGTGCACGTCGACACGGTCGCCGTCGGCCAGGCCCAGGTCGTCGAGGTCATCCGGGTTCACCAGCACGACGTCACGCCCCCGACGGATGCCGCGGTAGCGGTCGTCGAGGCCGTACATCGTGGTGTTGAACTGGTCGTGCGCGCGGACGGTCTGGAGGATCAGCCGGCCCGGCGGGCACTCGACGGGCACGAGGTCGTTGACGGTGATGTGCGCCTTGCCGCTCGGCGTCGGGAACGTGCGCGAGTCGCGCGGCCCGTGCGGGAGGACGAACCCGTCCTTGTGGCGGACGCGGGCGTTGAAGTCCTCGAAGCCCGGCACGACGCGCGCGATGGAGTCGCGGATCGTGTCGTAGTCGCGCTCGAAGCCCGCCCAGTCGACGGGACCGTCGTCGCCCAGCACCGCGCGGGCGAGGCGCGTGACGATCGAGATCTCCGAGAGCAGCAGCGGCGACACCGGCGGGAGCGGGCCGTGCGTCGCGTGGACCGCGCACACCGAGTCCTCGACGGACACGAACTGCGGGCCGGTCTCCTGCAGGTCGAGGTCCGTGCGGCCCAGCGTCGGGAGGATGAGCGCCTCGGTGCCCGTGACGACGTGCGAGCGGTTGAGCTTGGTCGACACCTGCACGGTCAGGTCGGTGCCGCGCACCGCCGCCTCGGCCGCGCGGGTGTCGGAGATCGCGCCGACGAAGTTGCCGCCGAGCGAGAACCACACCTTGACGTCGCCGCGCTGCATCGCCTCGACGCACGCGACCGAGTCCAGCCCGTGCCGGCGCGGCGGCTCGAACGCGAACTCGGCGGCCAGCGCGTCGAGGAACGCGTCCGGCGGCCGCTCCCAGATGCCCATCGTCCGGTCGCCCTGCACGTTGCTGTGCCCGCGGATCGGCGACGCACCGGCGCCGGGCTTCCCGATGTTCCCCCGCAGCAGCAGGAGGTTGATGATCTCCTTGATGGTGTCGACGCCCTTGCGGTGCTGCGTGAGCCCCATCGCCCACGTGACGATGACGCGGTTCGCCGCGAGGTAGCGGTCGGCGAGCTCGTCCATCTCCGCGACCGTGAGGCCCGTGGCCGTGAGGACCTCCTGCTCGTCGAGGTCCGCGAGGTGCCGACCGAGGTCGTCGAGGCCCAGCGTGTGCGCGTCGAGGAACGCGTGGTCGAGCACCGTGCCGGGCGCGCGGTCCTCCGCCTCCAGCACGCGCTTCGAGACCCACTGGAGCAGCGCCATGTCGCCGCCGCTGCGGATCTGCAGGAACTGGTCGGCGATGTCGGTGCCGCGGCCGACGGCCCCGCGCAGCGTCTGCGGGTTCCGGAACCGCTTGAGCGACGCCTCGGGCAGCGGGTTGACCGCCACGACCGTCGCGCCGTGCCGCTTGGCGTCCTCGAGCGCGGTGAGCATGCGCGGGTGGTTCGTGCCCGGGTTCTGTCCCATGACGACGATGAGGTCGGCCTGCGCGAAGTCGGCGTACGTGACCGTCGACTTGCCGATCCCGATCGTCGCGCCCAACGCCGAACCCGTGGACTCGTGGCACATGTTCGAGCAGTCGGGCAGGTTGTTCGTGCCGAACGCCCGGACGAAGAGCTGGTAGACGAACGCCGTCTCGTTCGCGGCGCGGCCGCTCGTGTAGAACGCCGCCTGGTCGGGCGAGTCGAGGCCGCGCAGCCGGTCCGCGACGATCCGGAACGCGTCCTCCCACGTCACGGGCACGTAGTGGTCGCTGCCGGCCGGCTTGTGGACAGGCTCGACGAGCCGCCCCTGCGACCCCAGCCAGTACTCCGAGCGGTCGGCCAGGTCCGTCAGCGAGTGCTCCGCCCAGAACGACGTCGGGACGGTCAGCTGCGTCGCCTCCCAGCTCACCGCGCGCGCGCCGTTCTCGCAGAACTCCGCCATGCCGCGGTGGTCCGGGTCCGGCCACGCGCAGCTCATGCAGTCGAAGCCGTCCTTCTGGTTGAGCTTCGTGAGCAGCCGCAGGGCGCGGGCCGCGCCCATCTCCCCGACCGCGTACGACATCGCGTTCGACACCGACGGCAGGCCCACGGCCCACGACGCGGGCGCGTGCACCTCCGTCGAGGGCGCGGCGGCTGCGTCGACGAGGGGCGGTCGACGCGTCATCGGGCGGCCGCCTCGACGGGCTGCGGCCGGACGGGGGCGGGGAGGGCGTCGGCCGACGACGGCGGGGCGGCGGTCGACGGCGCGACCACCCGCTCCGCACCCGCGTAGGCGACCATCGACGGCCCGCGCAGGAACCCGACGAGCGTCATCCCCGCCGACCGCGCGAGGTCCACGGCGAGCGACGACGGCGCCGACACCGCCGCGAGGAACGGGATGCCCGCCATCCACGCCTTCTGCGTGAGCTCGAACGACGCGCGCCCCGACACCATCAGCACCGTCCCGCGCAGCGGCAGCCGGCCCGCGGCCAGCGCCCAGCCGACGACCTTGTCGACCGCGTTGTGCCGCCCGACGTCCTCGCGCAGCACGAGCAGCTCGCCGGTGCGCCCGTCGAACAGTGCCGCCGCGTGCAGGCCGCCCGTCTTCGCGAACACGTCCTGCTGCTCGCGGAGCCGGTCGGGGAACGTCGCGAGCAGCGCGGGCGGGACGACGAGGTCGTCGCCGTCGACGGTCCAGCACGAGTGCGTCCGGACGGCGTCGATGCTCGACTTCCCGCACAGCCCGCACGCCGACGTGCTGACGAACGCACGCTCCAGACCGGCGTCCGGTGCGGGCACGCCATGGCCGAGCGTCACGTCGAGGACGTTGTACGTGTTCTCGCCGTCGACGGTCGCACCCGCGCAGTACCGGGCCGCGGCGACGTGCTCCCGACGCGAGACGACGCCCTCCGACACCAGGAACCCCTGCGCGAGCTCGACGTCGTGGCCGGGCGTGCGCATCGTGACGACGAGCGACCGACCGCCGACGCGGATCTCGAGCGGCTCCTCGGCGGCGAGCAGGTCCTCGACGTGCCGCGGCGGGCCGTCGACGGTGATCCGGGTGACCCGGGTGCGGACCGCGATCCTCGACATCACCCCATCATCGCGCCGCCGAGCGAGCAGCCTCCACGATCTCGTTCCCGCGAACCTCTGTTGCACAGATGTGTAACATCGAAGCATGAGCAAGACGATCGGCTTCCGGCCCGGCCCCGCCGAGCTCGACGTGCTCGCGCGGGCCGCAGAGCACGGCACCTCGACCAGCGACGCGATCAAGCGCGGCCTCGCCCTCCTCGACCGCGAGATGTGGTGGCAGGGTGCCCGTGACGACATGGAGCGCCTGGCCGACGAGGACCTGACGACCGAACCCGACGCCTGGTGATCCGCGGCGCGGTGTACCGCGTCGACCTCGGTGCGGCGCGCGGTCACGAGCAGGGCGGTCGCCGCTACGGCGTCGTGCTCGCGCCCGCCACAGGTGTGGCCTGGTCGGTCGTCGTCGTGGTCCCGACCAGCACTCGGGCGCAGCCAGCTCGCTTCCGTCCGCAGCTCGAGCTCGCCGGTCAGACGACCGTGCTGCTCGTCGACCAGCTGCGGGCGGTCGACGTCGACCACATCCACGGAGACCCCGTCGACTATCTCGGACCCGACGAGCTCGCCGAGCTGGAGCACACCGTCAGCCGCTATCTCGGCCTCGACTGACGTTCGCGCCAACGCCGCGGGCACGGCGCTCCCTGCAGCCCGCGGGCCTCGCCCCGACGTCGTCAGACGTCCGCGACCAGGCGGTCCCACAGCGCCTGCGCCTCGGCCGGACGGCCGGACTCGTCGAGCCAGCTCGCCGCGGTGCCGGCGGCCGAGTGCACGAGCGACGTCTCCCCGGCGGCGCGGGCGCGCAGCGCGGCGGACTCGAGCGCGGCGACGCCGTCGTCCGGGCGGGGAGTGTGCAGCAGCAGCCGGCCGCGCAGAATCTCGGCGTCGATCGCCTCGACGCGCCCGCCGACCTCGTCCCACCGCGCGGGCAGCCCCTCGACGGCCGCGAGCGCGTCGTCGACGAGGCCCGCCGACGCGAGCACCCGGCTGCGCATCCCGGCGAGCACGACGTCCTCCCACGCGAAGTCCCAGCCCTGCCATGCCGCCGCCGCGTCCGGGTCGGCCAGCGTGCGGGCGTGGGCCGCCGCGTTGCACCGGGCGGCGTCGTCGACGTCGCGCAGGGCCGCGTCGACCCCGTCCGCGTCGAACCGCGCCGCGACGCGCTCCCGGCGCACGACCTGCGCGAACGCGTCCTGACCGGCACGCTCCGCGAGGTCGAGCGCATGCGCGTACAGGCGGGTCGCCTCGACGGCGTCGTCGTCCTCCACGAGCCCGGCGAGGCGCGCGACGACGGCCGCGGCGCCCGGGTCGGGCTCGGCGCCGGGCTCGGCGGGGCCGCTCGCGAGGTCGACGGCCTCCCGGGCGAGCGCGACGGCGCGGTCCTGCTCGCCGAGCGCGGCGGACAGGCGTGACGTGAGGTCGAGCAGCTGGGCGCGCAGGTGGCGGCGCAGCGCGCGGTGCTGCCGCGACACGGCGGCGTCGGGGTAGACGAGCCCGAGCGCGGCCTCAGCGACCTCGACCGCCTCGAGCTCGCGGCCGCGCGACGCCATGAGCTGGGCCGCGAGCGTGCTCTGCTCGATCGCGAGGTCCGGACGCTCGACCTCGCGCGCGGCCGCGGCGACGGCGAGCGCGAGCGCCTCCGCGCGGTCGGGCTGACCCGTCCCGGCGAGCACGTGCGCGCGGCGCGCCTCGACCTGGAGCAGCACCTCGGGGGCGCCGGCGACGCGCGCGACCCGGGCGCCCTCGTCGAAGTGCGCGTGCGCCGCGTCGAGGTCGCCCTCCTGCGCGCTCGCGACGGCCCGCTCGGCGGCGACCTGCGCGCGCAGCATCGGCTCGTCGCCGTCGTCGAGCAGGTCGAGCGCGCTCTGCAGCACCGCCGCACGGTCGGGGCCGAACGGTGTGACGTCGAGCAGCACGCGCGCCGCGACCGACCGGTCCTCGGCGGACGCCGGGCGGGCCTCGACGAGGATCGCGTAGGCGTCGGTGTGGAGCTCGCGTGCCTGCTCCTCGAGCGCCTCGGCGGCGACCCGCGACCGGACGCGGGCGCGCTGCACGGGGGTGCCGTGCGCGTCGACGGCCGCGACCACGGCGGCCACGTCGACCGGGCGACCCGCGTGCAGGTCGGCCAGGACCTCGACGAGCACCGCCTCGGCCTCGTCGCCGAGCGTGCGGTAGAGCTCCGCGGCGCTCGTCGCGAGGGACAGGTCGGGGTGCGAGGACGGTGCCCAGAGCGCGAACGCGTCGAGATCGGCCGCGGCGCGGACGGCGACCGGGTCGGTGCGGTCGAGGGCGTCGAGCTCACCGTCTCGGCGGCCCTTCCAGTGCGCCACGAGACGCGTCCACGTCGGCGTCGACGCACGGCGGCGCGCGAGGATCACGAGCTCCGCGAGCGCGGGCAGGTCGAGGCCGCCCGGGTCGACGCCGAACGTCGGGTCGAGCGGGGTGCGGACCACGTCGAGGCGCGCGACCGTCTCGGCCGGTGCCGTGACGGGGCCGAGCGGGAGGTGCGGCAGGTCGGGCGCCTCGACCCAGGCCCGCACGCGGTCGCCGACGGCGGTCGTGCCGTTGCGCTCGTCGAACGCGCGCGCGAGCGACCACGTCTGCTCCTCGACGCGGACCAGCAGGTCGGCGGCGCGCTCGGGCGGCCGACCGCCACCGCGGACCGTCGCGTCGCCGTCACCGGCCGCGACGACCGCGTGCAGCAACCGCGTCGCCGCGGCGGCGAGCTCCATCCCCGCGTAGGGCGACGACGGGTGCTCGAGCGCGTGCCGCTGCTCGCCGAGCACCTCGAGCCCGCGCGTGAGGTTGCCGGTGCGCGCGAGCACGTGCAGGTGCCGCGCGACCGAGGCCGTGTCCGCGGGGTTCGACCGGCTCGCCCGGAACGCGGTGCGGTGCAGCGTCGCCGCGCGGTCGTGGTCCCCGACGACGACGAGCGACGTCAGGGCCTCGCCGATCGCGACCTGCGGCTGCTCGCTGCACCCCACGTCGCCGTCGACCACGGGCGCGAGCTCGGCGAGCACGTCCGCGTGCCGGCCCAGCTCGGCGAGGTGCGCGATGCGCGCCGACGGCTCGCAGCCCTCGCAGTCCGACAGGTGCGTGCGCGGGGCGCGCACCCACGCGTCGAACTCCGCCTCGGCCGCGGCTTCACCGTCGACGTGCGCGCGCAGCACGTAGGCGCAGCCGAGCACGGGGGCGAGCCCCTCGCCGGCCTCCGCGTACCGCCGCCGCATGCCGTCGAGCACCTCCTGGAGCTGCGCGAGCGGCACCTGCGGGTGGTCGACGAGCCACGTGACCATCCACTTGTGCAGCCAGAGGACCTCCCAGCGCTGCTCGTCCGTCATCCAGCCGGGGGCGGCGTCGTACTGCTGCAGCACGTAGACGAACGGCGCGAACATGCGGTGCCGGTCGTTGGCGTGGTGCAGCGACGACACGTACGCCAGGCGCGCGCGGAACCGCAGGTCGGCGTCGCCCTGCGCGTCGGCGACCTGGACGAGCTCCGTCGCGACGTCGGGCTTCGCGTTCGGCGGCGTCTGCGCGAGCCGCTGGAACAGCTCCTCGACCTCGGCGCGCGTCACGGTCATCGGGTCGTCCCCTCGGGGTCGGTGGCGGGGGTCTCGGTGGCGGGAGTCGCCGTCGCGACCGCGCGGTCCAGCAGGGCGTTGAACGAGCGGTCGAGCAGGGCCGAGTCGGCGGGGCGCAGGCGTCGCGGCGCGGCGAGCAGGGCGCGGCCGTACAGCGTCTCGGCGGCGAGGCCGCGCAGCGTCGCGTCGTCGAGCGCGAGGACGCGCCGGACCGTCGGGTTGGCGTCGTTGAGCAGCAGGCGCGGGCGGTCGCTCCCGCCGTCGTCGAACGCCCCCAGCAGCGCACCCCACGCGTCGTCGACCTCGGCGGCCACGGCCCGGACCTCGCGCCGGTCCTGCGCCGCGTCGTCCTCGACGAGCAGCGCCGGGAGCGTCGCGGGTGCGTACGAGCGCAGCTCGACGTCCACCTGGACGGCGTCGAGCACCGCCCGGACCTCGTCGAGCGCCGACGCGACCTCACGCGCGCGCTCCTCCCCGACGAACCGCACGTGCCCCTCGACGTCCGTCGGCGTCACGCGCTCCACGACCGCGTCCGGCCGGACGTCGACCAGCCGGTGCACGAGCGCGAGGTCGAACGTGTACCCGCCGTTGACGACCGCGACACCCTGCGCGGCGAGCACCGCACCGACCTGCCGGAAGTCGTCGATCGACTGCGTGACGCGCACGACGTCCGTCGTGGCCAGCAGCTCGGGCAGCGTCGTGACGCCCTGGTTCGTCTCGAACGGCAGCAGCGGCAGGACGATCCGCAGCAGCTCGTCGTCGTGCAGCGCGAGCGCCTTCACCGCGGTGTCGTGCAGCGACAGGAACTCGCGGAGGCGGTGCGGCTGCGTCGCCGCGAGCCGCACGAGCCACGCGCGGACCTGCTCGCCGATCGACGTGCGGACGTGCTCCAGCAGGTCGTCGTCGACGAGCCCTTCGCGGTCCGCCGTCGGGCGCAGCAGCTCCGCGTCGACCGCGCACCGCACGAAGAACGCCCACTCGGGCACGAGGTCCGGCACCTGGTCCGACAGCAGCATGCCCTTGAGGTGGACGCGGTGGCGCCCGTGCCGCGCGCTCGACGAGCGCTGGCCGGCGATCACGGCGACCCCGTCGAGCCCGGCCTCCGGCACGCGGATCGGCAGCACGTGGAACGGCGTCCCGCCGAGCTCGGACTCCGCGAGCCGCACGCACGCGTCGCGGCGCCGCTCGGGGTCGGACTCGCGCCACGGCGGGGTCCGGTCGCTCACCTCGACGTCGCCGTCGGGCGTGCGGACGACCACGCGGTGCGGCAGGTACGCGCCGTAGTGCCGGGCCAGCTCGACGACGCTCGCGCTGCTCAGCAGGTGCTCCGACCCGCGGCGCGGTGCCAGGGCCACGCACGTGCCCGGTCCGGCGGCGAGCCAGTCGGCACGCTCGTCGTCCGCCTGCTCACGCCCCGCCCACGGCTGCAGCCGGTACGTCCCGTCGGCCTCCCCGACCCACCGCACCGGCGGCTCGTCGCCCCGGTCGCCGCGGCGGGACACGACCTCGATCGCGTCCGTGACCATGAAGCACGACAGCAGCCCGATCCCGAACCGCCCGAGCAGGTCGGACCGCGCCAGCCCGAGCTCGTCGCGCTTGCTCGACCGGCCGATCGTCGCGAGGAACGTCCGCACGTCGTCCTCGTCGAGCCCGACGCCCGAGTCCATCGCGTGCAGGCGGCCGTCGTCGGACACGTCGGCCGGGACCAGGAGCAGCGCCGGACGGTCGTCGCGCGCACCGCGCACCGTCACCGCGTCGACAGCGTTCTGGACGACCTCGCGCACGTACACGCGCGGGCCGGAGTAGAGGTGGTGGCTCAGGAGCTCGACGACGCCGCGCAGGTCGACCTGGAAGGCGCTCTGCATCGTCGTCCCGCTCGTCCCGTCGTCAGGCACCCGTGCACTGTAGGTGCCAACCCCCGCCCCCGGTGCCGGTTCTCCGGGGCAGGACGCCCTCAGGCGAAGTCGAGCGTCTCGACCCGCCGGCCGGTCACCTGCGCGATCAGGTCGAAGTCCGTGTCGACCGCGAGCACCGTGAGGCCCAGCTTCTCCGCCGTCGCCGCCACCAGAAGGTCAGGGACGGAGGCTGATCGGTGCTCGCCGCGCTCGGCGAGAAGGATCTGCACCTCGACCGCCCGCGCCTCGATCCCGGGCGTGAGGTGCCGCGTGACGACGGTGATGCGGAGCAGACCGCGTTCCAGCCGCGACTGCCAGAGATGGCGAGCGACACCGGCGTGGCCGCGACGCATCGATGTCGCGCCGTCGGGGCGTCGTCGCGTCGTCGCGTCGGCAGCGGTTCCCCCGAGTCGGGGAATCACCTGCTCTCCCGGCCCGAACACGGCGCGGGCGTCGCACCGCACGGTTAGGCTCCCCGGAGTCCTGACGCCCACCGCCCCCGGACGTGGCGTCGACCTCCGCCCGCGCGCTCCCGCGCGTGCCCGTCAGACAGGGGAACCGTGGCCGTCCTCACCGCGGACAAGCGCGTCCTGCACGCCGACCTCCAGGGCGACTCCGTCCGGGCCGCGTCCGGCTCGATGGTCGCCTACACCGGCAAGGTCGAGTTCAAGTCGGCCGGCATGGGCGGCGGCGGCGGGTTCCGCGCCGCGCTCAAGCAGCGGGTCGCCGGCGAGTCGATCTCGCTCATGACGTGCAGCGGCGCGGGCCGCGTCTACCTCGCGCAGGACGCGATGGACGTGACCGTCGTGCAGCTGCAGAACGACCGGCTGACCGTCGAGTCCGACCACATCCTCGCGGTCACCGACGGGCTCCAGCTCGACGTGCAGTTCGCCGGCCTCCGGGGCATGACGAGCGGGCAGGGCCTCGCGACGACGACCGTCACCGGCACCGGCCAGGTCGCGATCATGTCCGAGGGCCCGCTGATCGCCCTCGCCGTCACACCCGGCGAGCCGCTCGTCGTCGACCCCGACGTCTACGTCGCGGGCACCGGCCAGACGCAGATGAGCCTCGTGTCGGGCGTCTCGTGGCGATCGGTCATCGGCGAGGACGGGGGCGAGCCGTTCTCCCTGCGGTTCGAGGGCAACGGCACCGTCTACATCCAGCCGGCCGAGCGCTGAGAGGGCGACGACGATGGCGTTCGAGAAGGTCAACAGCAAGGTCGTCCGCATCCCCGTGACGACGCAGAACCCGGTGCTCGCGCGGCGTGGCGCGATGCTCGGGTACGAGGGCAACGTGTCGTTCCGCCCGATCAGCGGCCAGGGGCAGGGCGTCGGCGGGTTCGTCGGGGCCGCGATGTCCGGCGAGTCCAACCCGATGATGGCGACCGAGGGCAACGGCTCCGTCCTGTACGGGTTCCGCGGCCTGCACGTGACGGTCGTCGACCTCACGGGCGACTCGCTCACGGTCGAGGCGGACCGGCTGCTCGCGCACGACGCGAACCTCCAGACGAGCGTCGAGTTCATCGGCCAGGGCGGCATCCGTTCTGCGGTCCGCGGCGCCATGACGGGGCAGGGCCTGTTCACCACGCGCATCTCCGGGCACGGGTCGGTCGCGCTGCTGTCGCACGGCGGCACGTTCCCGCTGCAGCTCACCGGGGACGTCGTCGGCGTCGACCCGCAGGCGTACGTCGGCCACACCGGCGCCCTGAACGTCGACCTCAAGGCCAGCGTCGGCCTGCGCGACCTCGTCGGCCGCGGCTCCGGCGAGGCGTTCCAGCTCCACGTGTCGGGCCACGGCACGGTCTACGTCCAGGCGTCCGAGGAGAAGTTCTGATGATCAGCGGCATCGACACGGCGGTCTACGACGCCCGGACGCTCCCGTCGAACGACAACGTCAACCCGTACGCGTTCGCGATCGACCTCAACGGTGAGTGGTTCACGTCCAAGGGCGCGATGATCGCGTACTACGGCAACATCGACTTCTCCGCCGTCAGCGCGTACGCGTCGCGCGCGGCGTGGGTCGCCGCCCGGTTCTCGTCGCCGCTCTACGCGCAGGAGTGGGTCGTCGCCTCCGGTCACGGCAAGCTCGTCATCGGCGACCGCGGGAACGACATCAACTCGTACGACCTCGCCGACGGCAACCTCACGATCAAGCAGACCAACCTGCTGGCCTTCGAGACGGCCCTGGAGCTCAAGCAGTCGATCGTGCCCGGCTTCGTCACGCTGATCGGCACGGGCAAGTTCCTCGCGTCGTCGAACGGCCCGGTCATCTTCGTCGAGCCGCCGTTCCGCGCCGACCCCGAGGCGCTGCTCGGCTGGGCCGACTGCCCGTCGCCCAGCCACCACTACGACTACAACTGGATGGCGCACTCGCTCGTCGCGGGCGTCCAGATGATGTTCGGCCGCGAGTCCGGCGAGGAGCGGCAGTTCGACTTCACCGGCAAGGGCACGGTGCTGCTCCAGTCGTCGGAGGTCCAGCGGCACGACCCCGCGCTCCTGCGGATCGTCGAGGCGCAGACCCAGATGCTCGACGCCCACTCCGCCGGCCAGCTCGGCCACAAGCTCGTCGCCCGCTCGCAGCAGTCCTGACGCCCGCTGCGGCGGTGCGTGCGCCTGTCCACGCGGCGCCCGGACGGGCGTCGTTGCGCCGCGCGCGCGTTCTTCGACGACGCGCGGTCTCCGCGCGGGTGCGCGGGTCTAGGGTGGGCGGCGCAGTCCGGCCAGGTTGAGGAGGAAGACCGTGCCGCGCGTGACCAGTGCCGACGTGGCCCGGGAGAGCGGCGTCTCGCGCACCACGGTGAGCTACGTGCTCAACGCCAAGGACGGCGTCGTCATCACCGACGCGACCCGGCAGCGCGTCCTCGACGCGGCGGCCCGCCTCGGCTACACGCCGTCGGCGGCTGCCCGGACCCTGCGCTCGGGCCGGTCGGACCTCGTGCTCGTGGTGCTCCCGGACTGGACCGTCGGGCCCGTCATCGACACGCTCATCGACCACCTCACCACGACGCTCGCCGACCACGGCCTGTCCGTCCTCGTGCACAGCGGACGCGGCAAGGGCTCGCTCGCCGACCTGTGGCGCGCGGTGACGCCGTGCGCGGTGCTGGGCCTCGCGCCGTTCGCCGACGAGGACACCTACGCGATGCGTCGGGCCGGCATCCCCGTGGTCGGCACCGCGCTCGACGAGGACCCGCACCCCGAGATCTTCTCCGTGCCGCAGACGAACATCGGCGCGCTCCAGGTCGACCACCTCGTGGAGCGCGGGCACCGGGAGCTCGCCTACGCCGCTCCCGCCGACGACCGGCTGTCCGCGTTCGCCGACCGGCGACTCGCGGGCGTCCAGGCCGCGTGCCAGGACCACGGGCTTCCAGCGCCGCGCGTCGCGGCCGTGGGGCTGGACGTGGAGTCCGCGACAGCGGCCGTGCACGCGTGGCGGTCCGGCGACGAGCCCGTGACCGCGGTCGCCGCGTACAACGACGAGGTCGCGCTGGCGGTGCTCGCCGGGCTGCGCGCCGAAGGGCTGCGCGTGCCCGCCGACGTCGCCGTGATCGGCGTCGACGACATCCCGACCGCCAAGCTCGCGGCACCCCCGCTGACCACGATCTGGCAGGCCATCGACGCGCAGGCGTCCTACCTGGCCGCGTCCGTGCTGGCGGCCCTCGACCCGGCGGTCCGGCCGCCGTCCCAGACGAGCGACGTCTTCCACGTCGTCGCGCGCGAGTCGACCTGAGCCCGGCCGTCAAGGTCGCGGTCGCGTCGTCGCGTCCCGGCCGGACGTCCCCACGGAGCGACTGCGCGCCGTCCTGACACGACGAGGGCGCACCCGCCGGTGTGGAGCCCGGTGGGTGCGCCCTGTCGTCGGTCGGCCTACTGGAACGTGAACCAGTTGACGTTGACGAAGTCGGCCGGCTGACCGGACTCGAACGTCAGGTAGACCGTGTGGGTGCCGGTCACGCCCGCGATGTTCGTCGGGACCGTCTTCCACGTCTGCCAGCCGCCCGTGCTGCCGATCGCGAAGCTGCCGACCGGCTGGGCGGTGGGGCTGTCGAGCCGCACGACGACGAGCCCGCTGACCCCGGCCGCCGCCCCGGACGCGACGCGTGCGCTGAACTGCGTGCGGGCCGTGGTGCCGAAGCGGACGTTGTCGAAGCGCAGGTGGTCGCCGTTGCCGATCCAGGCGACGTTGAGGCCGCCGTCGGTGTCGGACGTCGCCTCGGTGGAGGTGCCCGACTGGCCGTTGAACGCCTCCGCCTGGATGCGGGACGTCGCGTCGACGCCCGTGCCCGTGCCGGCCGACGTCGTGACGGACACCGAGCCGCTGGTCGCGGACCGGTTGCCGGCGGCGTCGTACGCCCGGACCGCGAACGTGTAGGCCGTGGACGCGGACAGGCCGGACGCGGTGTAGGACGTGCCGGACGTCGAGCCGACGACCGTGCCGTTCCGCAGCACCTCGTACCCGGTCACCCCGACGTTGTCGGTCGACGCGGACCACGCCAGGGTCGTCGACGACGAGGTCGTGCCCGACGCGGCGAGACCGCCCGGCGTGGACGGTGCCGTGGTGTCGCTCCCGGTGCCGGACGGCGTGGAGACGCTGACCGACGTGCTGGAGGACGACCGGTTGCCGGCCGCGTCGTACGCCCGGACCGCGAACGAGTACGTCGTGCCGGCGGACAGCCCGGACGCCGTGTACGTCGTGCCGGACGTCGAGCCGACGACGGTCCCGTTGCGCAGCACCTCGTAGCCGGTGACCGCGACGTTGTCGGTCGAGGCCGACCACGAGAGCGAGGTCGAGGACGACGTCGTGCCGGATGCGCTCAGCCCCGACGGGGTCGAGGGCGCCGTGGTGTCGCCGCCCGTCGAGCCACCCGTGGTCGACGCGACGGACCGCGCCGGCACGGACAGCGTGACGCCGTTGGAGAACGTCACGGTGATCGCCGAGCTGCCCATGTTGGCGGCCTGGTAGGTGCGCGTGCCGTTCTTGACGAAGACCGCGTGCAGCGGGGTGTTCGCCGTGACGGACCGGTCGACGGTGCCGAGCACGGACAGGTTCTTCAGCCAGTAGAACGTGTGCGCCCGGGACTCACCCTCCTCGACGGTGTACGAGCCGGCCTGGGACCGGAACTCGGACAGCGCGGTGGGGGCGTCGGCCAGGGCCTGGAACTCCCAGATGATGTCCTGCCACACCGTCGCCTTGCCGCCGTTGTTGCGTTCGAGCTCGGTGAGGTTCCGGCCGATGTACGACGGGTTGTAGCCGAGGTAGAGGTGGCCCGCGGTGCTGGGCAGCAGGTTGATGCCCTGGATCATCTCGGGCTCGGCGGAGAACCACGTCGAGTACGCGCCGCCGTCGCCCCACACCATGCCGACCGTGGAGTGCCCGAAGGAGGCCGGGAACGCCTCGTCGTCGGTGTCGAACCAGTAGTTCTCGATGGCCGACGCCTGCGTCGTGTAGAGGTAGATGCCGAGGTCACGGACGGTCTTGTTGCCCGTCGCCTGGCCCCACTGGATGAGCCCGCTGGCGAAGTTCATGCCCTCGGACGACGACTCCTGGTTGTTGCCCGCACCGAACGCGCCGTGCCCGGAGGCCCAGTCGTGGCCGGCGTAGATGTCGAAGTCGCGCAGGAACGGGAACCGGGTGTCGGTGCGGTCCCAGTTGGCGGCGTCCTTGATGACGGTGTTGACCATGCCGCCGTACGCGGAGTCCGCGGCCCACGACGGGTCGAACTGCGCGACGTTCGCGGCCGCGACCACGTAGTACCCGTAGTGGAAGTGGTGGTCGTTGAGGTCGGTGTCCGAGCCGTACGACGCGGGGTAGCCGATGAGCGTGCCCCACGACGGGTTGTACCAGAACGCCCGCTGCGTCTCGCCGGAGGACGCCGTCATCCAGTCGGTGAGGCGCGTCTTCACCGACGCGAGCAGCTTGTCGCGCGCGGTGGTGTTGCCGGTGAGGTTCGCGATCTGGATGACCTGCGCGGCCCGGCCGAAGGCCTTGCCCGTCCAGTAGGTGTCCTCGCCGAAGCCCGCGAACGGGTCGGTCGCAGCCACCTGGTCGACGTAGCCGTTCAGCTGCGTCGCGTCGGCCGAGCCGGGCGTGAAGCCCGTGGCGGCGAGCTGCGGGAGCACGCCGTTGAACGCGGTGACCGTCTGGAACTGGGACGAGCCGAGGACGACACGCATCGGGCCGCGCGGCGAGACGTACGCGTAGCTGCTGGGCGTGACGCCCGAGAGCTGGTCGCGCTGGTGCGGGTAGAGCGCGTAGACGGTGCCCGTCGCCGACCCCTGCTTGGCGGTCGTGGTGAACGCGTAGGTCGCCGTCATGCGCGCGGTCGACTCGTCGTACGACCACGACACCTTGGTGCCCGTGACGTGGTTGTGCGCGTAGGTCGCGTAGGCGTTGAGCGCGGCGACCTTGTCCGACGTGCTGCTGCCCGACGCCGTCGGGAGGACCGCGACGGAGAAGAAGTCCTTGCCGTTCAGCGACGAGCTGATCGACGTCCCCGAGATGTTCCACGTGGAACCAGAGGGTGCGAACGCCGCGTAGTCGTGACCGTTGACCGTGAAGCCGAGCGCCGCGTTGGTGTTGCTCCACACGGTCGGGGTGCCGGTCGTCGTCAGGGTCGCGTTGCCGCCGGTCTTGGTCGCGTAGACGAACGGCAGGCCGTGCCCGAACGTCGTGCGCAGGCTGCTCGAGCCGTTCGTCCAGAGCTCGCTGACGGTCCAGTCGGAGTAGCCGTCGACCTTGCCGTCCGACGACAGGCCCGCGACGCCGAGGCGGAAGTCCTCGGCGTACGAGTAGTGGTACTCGCTCACGCCCGTCGACGTGCCGGAGACGCTCGGCGTCGTCGCGTAGCTCACGCCCAGACCGTTCGTGAACGCCTTGAACGTCAGCGGGTGGGCCACGAGGTTCTCGGAGATCGCGTTGCAGTCGAACTTGCGCCACAGCAGCGACGTCCACCAGTCGTTCGTCGGGATCGCCCCGGCCGGGAAGCTCGACGTGACGTGCGCACGCGGGTTGGTGACCGGGGTGCCGTTGCACTCCGTGGGCACCGCACCGCCGCTCGGCGTCCCCTCGGCGTAGCTGCCGGAGCCCACCGCGACGGCGGCGGCGCGCGGGACGGGCAGGAACAGCGCCTGGACGAGGTACGCCACCAGGGCGCCGACCACGATCATCGCCACGAGGGCGCGCCGGTCGACGGCTCGCGCCCTCACCGGCAGGGGATGGGATGACATCCGACGGTCTCCGTTCTCGGGTCGGGTGCCGCGCGGCTGTCGTCGTCGACGCGTCGTGCGGCACCGGGGGCGGCGCGGGCGTCGGGGGACGTGCGCGCCGGGACGTGCTGGTCTCACCGGCGTCGCGAGACGCGGCGCCGGTGCGGGGCGGGTGCCGGTCGTCGGCGCGGTGGCGCCGCGACGTCCCTGTCGCAGCGCGGACCGTGCCTCGTGGCCGGCGTGGTGCGGGCGGCTCGTGACCGCCGTGGTGCAGTCCGTCGCCGGCGCAGGGCCTCGTCTCTGAGGCCTGGTCACGGTCGTTGACTCGTGTCACCGGCGTTGAGCGTCAAGGCTGGTGGCGACGCCGGACAAAGTCAAGCGGAAGGAGAAAGTCGTCCCCGGACGAGGGACACCGCCCGCACCCGCCCCGCGCACGCGCGTCACCCGCACGTACGCGTGCGACGGCGTCGGGACCGCCCGGGCAACCCGGTCAGGCGCGGTACTCGAACAGCACCGTCCCGGCGTCGTCACGCACGACCGCCCGGTGACCGTCGGTCACGTCGAGCTCGACGTGCAGCGCCTCGTCGCCCGCGCGCGCCGTGTAGACGTACCGCGTGTTGGTCAGCGACGTCGCCGCCGTCGTCGCCCGGACCAGCCACGGGTGCCGACGACGCAGCCCGATCAGCTCCTGGTGCCGCCGGAACGTGTCGGCGCCCCACGCCGCGAGGTCGCTCGGCG
The DNA here is from genome assembly GCF_010119915.1 of Cellulomonas sp. H30R-01. Taxonomy (NCBI): domain Bacteria; kingdom Bacillati; phylum Actinomycetota; class Actinomycetes; order Micrococcales; family Cellulomonadaceae; genus Cellulomonas; species Cellulomonas sp. H30R-01. Next base: position 3,628,303 of record NZ_CP048210.1, read on the forward strand.
ACCCCGGCATCGACGGGCGCACGTCGTCGTCGCCGCCCAGCCGCTCCTCCTTGACGCCCGTGTACCCCTGCTCGTCGCCGTAGTAGACGGACGGCACGCCCCCGACGGTCATGAGGACGACGAGCGCCAGCACGGCACCCTCCGGCCCGACGGTCGACGCGATGCGGCTGACGTCGTGGTTCCCCACGAACGTGCTGGTCAGCACGCTGTCCAGGATCTCCGCGTGCCGCTGCAGCGCCCAGTCGAGCTCGAAGAAGTTGCCGTCGACGAGGCTGCTCCAGATCGCCTTCCACAGCTCGTACTGCGTCACCGAGTCGAACGTCGCCGCCTGGGCGATCGCGGCGTAGTCGCCGTGGATGACCTCGCCGACGAACCACGCGTCGGGGTGCGCCTCGCGCACCCGCGGCAGCACCTGCGCCCAGAACTCCGTCGGCACCGCGTACGCCGCGTCGAGCCGCCAGCCGTCGATCCCGCGGTCGAGCCACGTCGTCATCACCTGGACGACGAGGTCCACGACTTGCGGCGACGCGTGGTTCAGCGCGACGAGCGACCCGTGCCCCTCGAAGTCGCCGAGCCGCGGGTGCGCCGGGTCGGACCAGTCGACACGCAGCACATCGGCGAGCGGGCCGTCAGGACCTCCGTCGAGCACCTCGCGCACCCACGGGTGACCGGCGCCGACGTGGTTGAACACGCCGTCGAGCACGACGCGCAGCCCGCGGTCACGGCACGCCGCGACGAGGTGGTCGAGGTCCGCCTCGTCGCCCAGACGCGGGTCGATCCGGAAGTGGTCGAGCGTGTCGTACCCGTGCGACTCCGACGCGAACACCGGCCCGAGCAGCAGCCCCGACGTGCCGAGCTCGACCGCGTAGTCGAGCCACGCCTCGAGGTGCCGCAGCCGGTGCGCCGCGTCGTGCTCGGTCCGGATCGGCGCCCCCGTGAACCCCAGCGGGTAGACGTGCCACCAGATGCAGTGCTCGACCCAGCTCATGCCCCTCCTCGGCCCACGGCTCCCGACGGTCCGACCGTACGTGCCCGTGCGCGCAGCGCCCACCAGACGACACCGCCCGCCGTCAGGCCCAGCCCGAGCAGGCCGAGGACGATCGTGAGGAACACGCCCCCGATCGTGCCGAACACGCCCAGCAGGAACGACGACGTCCGCTGCCCCTCCGCAACCACCGCGAGCGCACCGTCGCTCGGCGATCCCGGGACGACGACCGTGTGCTGACCCGGCGTCGCGACGGTGAACGCCGCCACGTTGGACGCCCGACGGTCGCCGCGCTGCGCGTTGATGCTGACGCCCGGGGCGTCGTCGACCTCCACCGGCGACCCGTCGGGCCCGACGACCCGCACGTCCGCGTCGAGGCCCGTGTGGGCGTCGACGTCGTCGACCACGAGGAACACGTCGTAGCGCCCGGGCGCGAGGTCCACGTCGACCGCGCCCGGCACGTCGGTCCATGCCACCGCCGAGGGTCCCGCCTCGCCCTGCGCGTCGATCACGCCGAGCGGCAGCAGCGACAGGAACGTGCGCACGACCACGACCGCGGCGACCATCGTGGCGACGAGCAGCAGCGCGCCGGCCGACGTCAGGACGACAGGGCCGACGAGCGAGCGGCGCGGCGTCGTGGAGGTCGGCGGGGCGGGCGGCGGGTACGAGGCGTCCACGGTCGCTGGACGTTACTCCGCCCCGCTCCGCGGCGGAGCGGACGCGCGCGACGGGTCGCACGGTCCGCGAGGCGACCGGGTCACGACGAGGCGGAGCCCCGAGGGTCCTCGTGCAGGACTACTCGGGGCTCCGCCCTGGTCGACCGGGCTGTCGTCCACCCGGTCCGTGGGCCGCTCACGCGGCCGTCGGTGCCGCCGGTCGAGCGGCGGGTCAGCCGGCGAACGTCTGGAGCTCGGCGATGCGCGGCGTGCCCGACGCGCTGACGATCTCCAGGGTCACCTTCTTGAGCGACGTCGACGAGAACGAGACGACGCCGGGTGCGCCGCTGCCGGACGCGAGGGTCGAGCCGTTGTCGCCGTTGAGGACCTTCCACGAGGTGATCGAGCCGCCGCCGGACGCCTGGACGACGTTGATCTTCGAGATCGTCTTCGCCGAGCCCCACTTCACCGAGATCTTCCCGGTGGAGCCGGAGGGCGACCAGTACGTGCTGGTCGAGCCGTCGATGACGTTGCCGTAGCTCGTGCCCGACGCCTTGCTCGACCCGTCGGCGCCTGCGCCGATGCTGAGGTTGGTGCCGCTCGGCGAGGTCGGGTTGGACGTGGGCGTCGGGTTCGACGTCTGCGTCGGCGTCGGGTTCGAGGTCTGCGTCGGCGTCGGGTTCGGGGTCGTCGGCGTGCAGGAGCCGTTCGACGTCTTCAGGCCCTTGTTGGCGCCGGCGGTGGCGACGACGAGGTTCGGGACGCACGACGCGCCGTCGAGGCTGTAGGAGTAGGGCACGGAGACCGTGGTGGTCGAGGCCATGCTGGGGCCGGCCGGGTAGGTGTCGGAGCCGGTCGAGGACCAGGTCACGTTGTCGAGGATGTTGCCGGCGGTCTGCCAGGTTCCCCGCTCGGACGTGTAGAACGTGCCGAGCACGTCCTTCGAGTCCTCGAAGTAGTTGTTCTCGACCTTGGCCTTGGCACCGGCGCGGGAGTTGATCCCGGACTCGTGCAGGTTGACGTAGTAGTTGTTGTAGATGTGGGCCACGCCGCCGCGCAGGAGCGGGGTGCGCGAGTCGATGTTCGAGTACAGGTTGTGGTGGAACGTGATGTTGCCGCTTCCGGTGTCGGTCTCGCTCGACCCGATGAGGCCGCCGCGGCCGGAGTTCCGCAGGATGCTGTAGGACAGCGTCACGTTCTCGACGTCGTTCTTGAGGTCGAAGAGGCCGTCGTAGCCCTCGGACTCGCCGCCCGACGCCTCGAGCGTCACGTGGTCGACCCAGACGTTGCGGACGGTGCTCTCCATGCCGATGGCGTCGCCGCCGTTGGACGTGGGCGAGCCCGACTTCTTGACGTTCTTGACCGTCACGTTCTGGATGATGATGTTGCTCGAGTCCCGGATGTGGATCCCGATCTGGTCGAACGTGGCGCCGCCGCCCACGCCTTCGAGCGTCACGTTGCTGATGCCCTTGAGCTCGATGACTCCCGAGGCGGTGCTGCACCCGCTGCCGGACACCTGCGACGTGTTGCCGACGGTGATCGTGCCCTCGACCTGGATGGTGATCGGGGTCGTCTTGCTGGAGCGGCTGCACAGCGCCTGGTGGATCGCGGTCCCCGTGGTGGCCTTGACGGTCGTGCCGCCCGCGCCACCGGTCGTGCCGCCGTTGGTCGCCGCGAAGCCGTTCGCGGAACCCGTGACCGCGACCGCGCCGGGGGCGGCCAGGGCGGTCAGGCCGATCGTGGCAGCCAGGGCCGTCGTGGCTCCTGCTGCGAGGAGTCGCACTGCGACTGGTCGGTTCATCGTTGCCTCTCACCTCGTCGTCGAAGGGGCAGTGCCGTGGTGCGTCCCGCGCGCCGTCGAGGGCGCTGCGCCGCGTCGTCGCGGGTTCTGCAGACGTCACCCACCGTGTGAGTAACCGGTTTCTCGATCGTAGGACAGCGGTTTCCGCAGACTCAACGGCTAAACGTTTCGCGACGTGAAAAGGCTCTTGACCTGCAGCGATGCGAGCCCGGGCGAGCACCTCCGCACGCTTCTCACCACGCGGGACGTCCCGACGGACCCCTGGACACGCCATCAGACGCGGGGGACAGTGCGCGCTCCCGACAGGAGGTCACCGATGAGCGCCGAGTTCCTCTGGTACATCCCCAACCAGGTCGCACCGGGTCACCGCGGCGAGCCCGTGTCCGCACGCCACAACAGCCTGGACACGCTCACCGAGCAGGCCGTCGCGCTCGAGCAGCACGGCTGGAGGGGCGCACTGCTCGGCACCGGCTGGGGACGGCCCGACACCTTCACGGTCGCCGCCGCGCTCGCCGCCCGCACCACCACGTTCGAGCCGCTGATCGCCATCCGCCCCGGCTACTGGCGCCCCGCACAGCTCGCGTCGGCCGCCGCGACCCTCGACCACCTCACGGGCGGCCGCGTGCGCGTCAACGTCGTCTCCGGCAAGGACGACCTCGCCGCGTACGGCGACGCGGACGGCGACCAGGCCGACCGGTACGCCCGTACGCGCGAGTTCCTCCAGCTCGTCCGACGGCTCTGGACGCAGGAGCACGTCGACTTCCGCGGCGAGCACTTCCAGGTCACCGGGTCGACGGTCCAGCCCCGCATCGAGCCGCGCGGCGACCGGCGGCACCCCACCTTGTACTTCGGCGGTGCGTCCGAGGCCGCCGAGCGGGTCGCCGCCACCGAGGCCGACGTCCAGCTGTTCTGGGGCGAGCCGCTCGCGGGGGTCGAGGAGCGCATCGACCGCCTCCGGACCCTCGAGCAGCGGCTCGGTCGCGCGCACCCGCCGCTGCAGTTCGGGCTGCGCGTCACGACGTTCGTCCGCGACACCACGGAGGAGGCCTGGGCGGACGCCGAGGCGAAGGTCGCCGAGCTCGCCCGCACGCGCGGCACCGCACCCGTCGACCGGCACCGCGGCACCGCCGTCGGCCAGCAGCGCCTGCTGGACCTCGCCGCTCGGGGCGACGTGCTCGACGACCACCTCTACACGGCTCCCGGGCGGTTCGGTGGCGGCGGCGCAGGGACGACGTGGCTCGTCGGGTCCGCCGAGGACGTCGCGAAGTCCTTGCGCCGCTACCAGGACCTGGGCGTCACGCACTTCGTCCTCTCCGACACCCCGTACCTCCGCGAGATCCGCCGCCAGGGCGACCAGCTGCTCCCGCTGCTGCGCGACTGACCGGCGGCGCCGCTGCGGGGCCGACCGGCACGCCGTCGGGGATCCTCCAGCGCACCGGCACGCCGTCGTCCTAGGCCACGGGAAGTCGCCCCACCACGAGTCGGTGAGCGGGGTTCGCGGCGTCGCCGGCGGCCGTCACCAGCAGGCTGAGCCCGGCGACGAGAGGGGCGCTCAGCCGGTGGCGGACGGCGGGGTCGACCGTCGACCTCGGGTCGGCGTCCCACTCGTCACGGGCACGGAGACGCACCGCCTCGGCACCGAGCGTGTACGGCCGGTCGGCGGAGGGGATCCGTCGCCGGTGCAGCTCGTGGGAGTCCACCCGCAGCGCCGCGACGGTGAACAGCTCCGGCTTCCCAGCCTTCTCGAGCCAACGGCCGTAGCCGAGATGCCGCCAGTCGACCACGTCGTCGCGACGGAGCCCGGTCTCCTCCTCCAGCTCGCGAAGCGCACCGTGCGCGGCGATCGTCGCGAGGTCGGACGCCCCGGCCGCACCGGCGTCGGCGGGTTCGAGGGACCCCGAGCCGCTCGGTGCGAGCAACCCGCCGCTCGACTCGTTGTGGGCGGACTGCGAGACGACGACCAGCCGACCGTCGGTCGTGAGCGCGAGCACCGACGTCCCGATCGCGTTCAGCAGCCAGCTCTCGCCGTGGTCGCGCAGGCGCCCTCGTCGGTCGACGAACAGCGAGCGCCCGAATCCGCTCTCGAGCCGGCCGGACACCAGGACGTCCTTGGTCGCGAAGATGTCGCTCCCCAGGTGGTCCCAGTACCGCGCGGGGACGAGGTTCCACGTGGTCGTGGGCAGGGTGGGCCCGGTGCCGACGTCGGTCCCGAGCCCCAGGAGATGGCCGTTGTACGTCGCACCGCGCGAGACGCGGCGCCGACAGAACGCGGCCCCGTAGCCGCGGAGCTCACGCGGCAGGACGTAGCCCGTGGGGCTGAGCCTGGCCACCACGGTGCCGCGGGCGATCGCGGCCGCCGCGACGGAGTCGAGCACCACGTGTCCCGCCCCCGTGTCGACCACCCGGAACCGGTCAGAGCCACGGAGGGAGGCGGCGACGTCCTGGAAGTCGTCGACCCGGTCGACGAACTGCACCGAGGCCAGCCGTGCGGCGTGCGCGCGCACCTCCAGCACCAGCAGGACGAGCGAGACGAGCGCGAGCGACCAGTTGAGCCACGCGGGCGTCGCTCGGTAGAGGCCGATGACACCGGCCGCCGCGAGCACGACGCTCAGGACGATCCACCGGGTCTGGACGAGGAAGGCCCCCAGCCGCCATGCGGTGGTGAGGACCCACCGGCGGACGACGGTCATGAACGACGCCGGAGGCCGCACGCGGGGGTCACGCGGCCCAGCGTAGGGCGCCGGCTGCCCGCTCCGACGACGCCGCTCTCCGCGGACCGCCCGAGTCGTCCGTCCGTGGTCCCGGCCGCTGTGCTTCACGCACCGAAGATCACGGCGACATAACGATGTACCTGGTACCGCGCCGATTTACCTAGTACCGCGTGGCTCAGGTGCTGGCCCGACTGCTAGACAGTCGCTCGGTTGCGCCCGAGGGCCCGCTCGACGACCACCGTCAACGGTGACGGTGCAGGTAGCGGGCCCGTCGGGCCACCGTGTCCCCGCACCACCGCCCCGGGCGCACCCCGGCGGCGGTCACCACGACGAGGTGGTCAAGCATGAGGCGTCACATCCTGGCGGGCCTCGCCCTCGCGGTCCTCGCGGCCGCGATCGTCCTGTTCTCCGGCCCCGACCTCCAGGGCGTCACCCTGCTCGGCGCCGCGCTCGGCGGGGCGCTCGGGCTCGTGCCCGACCGGTCCCCAGGCGCGCGCGCCGGCGCGTTCGCCGTCGGGTTCCTCGCCGCGTGGCTCGGTTACGCGCTGCGCGCCGCCGCGCTGCCCGACTCCGCCGCCGGACGGGCCGTCGCCGTGCTCGTCGTCCTCGCGATCTGCCTGGCCGTCGCCGGGGCGACGCGCGGGCGCCTCCCCCTGTGGGCGGCGCTGCTCGGCACCGCCGCCATGGCCGGCGCGTACGAGGCCACCTACGCCGCGGACCCCTCGGCGTTCGTCGCGTCGTCCGCCGCCACCGCGACGTCGATCCTCCTCGCGGCCGGTGCCGGGTTCGTCGCGACGTCGCTCCTGGGTGTCGTCGTCGAGCAGGACCGCGCGCAGGAGCGCGCCGACGCGCCCGCCGACGGGTCCTCCCCGGCGCCCGCCGTCACCACCGCGGCCGAGCCCGTCGGAGGCTACGAGGCCGCCGGCACCCACGCGCCGGCCCGCCCGTACGCCAGCCCCGACCCCGCCCGCCGCGGCGCGCCCGCCACCCGTCCGTTCGACCCGCAGCCGGAGGCCTGACGTGCGCCGCTCCACCACCACCGCGGCGGCCGCCGCCGTCGTGCTCATCCCGCTCCTCGTCGGCACGGCCGGGTCCCCCGCGCTCGCCGCGGGCTCGGGCTCCGGCTCCGGCTCGGGCTCGGGCTCCGGCGACGTGACCGTCACCAACACCGAGACCGTGCAGGCCCGTCTGTCCGCGACCGGCGCGCTCCAGGAGGCCCGCGTCTACGACCAGCTCGCGTTCACCGGCCACGGCAGCGCGACCGTCGAGAACCCCGTGTCGACCAAGGGCCTGCGGAACCTCGACGGCTTCGGCGGCTATCGCGTCGTCGACGGGCGTCTCGTCGCGACGGTCGACGTCGACGGCGAGCGCCGCGCGCGCACCGTCAGCACCTACGACCGCGACCTGCCCCTCACGGTCGAGGTCGAGTACACGCTCGACGGCGAGCCCGTGCAGCCCGGCGCCGTCGTCGGCCGCTCCGGCACCCTCGGCGTCCACTACACCGTCACCAACACGACCGGGAAGACGCAGGACGTCACCTACGACGACGGCACCGGCACCGAGGCCACCGCCTCCGCCGAGACCGTCGTGCCGATGATCGGCCAGCTCGTCACCGTCCTGCCGTCGACGTTCACGGACGTGCGGTCCGACGAGGCGGGCCTCGCCGGCGACGGCCGTGGCGGCACGCGCCTGCAGTTCCAGATGACGCTCTTCCCGCCCATCGGCTCCGCGACCGCCGAGTTCGGCTACACCGCGCAGGTCCGCGGCGCCGTCGTCCCGCCGGCGACCCTCACGTCGATGCCCGTCTCCCCGCTCGACTACCCGTCGTTCAAGGGCGGCGCGGAGAGCTACCGCTCGGGCGCTCAGAAGGGAGTCGACCTCACCGCGGGCGCGACGCAGATCGACGACTCCGTCCTCCAGCTCCACGACGGCGCCGCGCAGCTCCTCGCAGGCCTCCTCCAGCTCCGCGACGGCGCCGCCGACCTGTCGGCCGGCCTCAACGACTCGGCCGCCCCGGGCGCCGCGCGGCTCGCTGCGGGTGCCGAGCAGCTCGACCAAGGGCTCGCGCAGGCTCGCGCCAAGGCTCCACAGCTCCTCGACGGCCTCGCGCAGGTCGACTCAGGGCTCGCGCTCGTGGACGCCGGACTCGTCAAGATGTACGGCGAGATCGGCGCGCTGGACCAGGACCCGAAGGTGAAGGAGCTCCAGGCAGGGATCACCAAGCTCCGGACGGCGGCGGCGACACTCACCGGCGCGGTCCACCAGGTCCGTACGGGAGTCGCGGGCGCCGCCACGAGCGCGACGAAGCTCTCCTCGGGTGCCGTCGCCCTCGGCGGGCAGCTGCAGGACGCGGTGACAGGGCTCGGAGGACTGCGAGCCGGCATGAACCCAGCGTTGCTCCCGCAGTACGACTACGTCGTCGCCCAGCTCTCCGCGGGCGTCCCCGTCCTCACCGACACGACGAACCCCGCGACCATCGCCGGTGGGGCCTCGGCGCTCGCCAGCGGGCTCGCGACAGCCGCGGGCACGCTCGCCATGATCGAGTGCGGGCTCGACAGCACGTCGATCCCCGGCACCTGCGACACGAGCCGGCCGGACGTCGTCCACGGTCTTGCCGCGGTCGACGCCGGTGTCAGCCAGCTGATCTCGGGCGTCATCACGAAGGTCCGGGCAGGCGTCGGCGACGCCGACGACACCCGAGCCGACAACACCCTGCGGGGCGGCGTCCACTCGCTCCAGGCGGGCATGGACCAGCTCAGCGCCGGCGGGGGGACTCTCGCCTCGGGTCTCGCGCAGCTCGGCGCGGGGGCGAGCCGCCTCGACGACGGTGCCGACGAGCTCTCCGCTGGTATCGCGCGCGCCGCCGAGGGGTCACGCGCGCTGTCAGACGGACTCGGCTCCGCCTCCGAGGGCGCGCCGAAGCTCGTCGACGGGACGCAGCAGCTGTCCGACGAGGGCACGTCGCAGGTCGTCGCGAGCGGCCAGGCCACGGCGGAGGACTTCGGGGTGAAGTACGCGGTGCTCGCCGCGGGTGCGGAGCGCGCCCAGGCCGAGGGCATGGCGTACGGCGCCCCGGACGGGGCGGTCGGCGCGACGGCGTACTCGATCGAGATCGCCGGGGTCGACGGCGCGGGGGCGACGAACCTCGGCCGCCTGGTCGCCGCAATCGCGCTGTTCGCCGCGGGTATCGGCGTGGCCACGCTGGCCCGGCGTCGGATGTCCTGACCCTGCTCAGGGCACGAGAGGCGTGCGGCCCCGCTCGGGGTCGTGCGCCTCTCGGCGTCTCCGGGTCCGTCGCTGCGTCGCGATCGGCACGTCGGCGCGCAGGGTCGAACGAGACCGGGCCGTGAGGGTCCCGGCGGCCACGAGCGACGCGGTCGGGCTAGCGGGGCCGCGTGAGGACCTCCGCGCCGTCGTCGGTGATCGCGACGGTGTGCTCGGAGTGCGCGGTGCGGCACCCCGACGCGCTGCGCAGCGTCCAGCCGTCGGGGTCGGTGACGAGCTCGTCGGTGTCGGCCATGACCCACGGCTCGAGCGCGAGGAGCAGGCCGGGGCGCAGCGTGTACCCGCGGCCGGGCCGGCCGGTGTTCGGGACGTGCGGGTCCTGGTGCATGGTCGTCCCGACGCCGTGCCCGCCGAACTCGGTGTTGACGGGGTAGCCGGCGCCGGTGAGGACGGTGCCGATCGCGTGCGAGACGTCGCCGAGCCGCACGCCGGGCCCGACGGCGGCGATCGCAGTGGCCAGGGCGCGCTCGGTCGCGTCGATGAGCGCGACGTCCTCGGCGCGCACGGCGGAGCCGACGACGAAGCTGAGCGCCGAGTCGGCGACCACTCCCCCGAGCGACACGGCCAGGTCCAGCGTCAGGAGGTCGCCGTCCGCGAGCGCGTAGTCGTGCGGGAGGCCGTGCAGGACGGCGTCGTTGACGGACGTGCAGATGTAGTGGCCGAACGGGCCGCGCCCGAACGACGGCGCGTAGTCGACGTAGCAGGACTCGGCGCCCGCGTCGGCGATCATGCGCTGCGCCCAGCGGTCGATGTCGAGGAGGTTGGTGCCGACGGTCGCGCGTCCGCGGAGCGTCTGGAGGATCTCGGCGACGAGCGCGCCGGTGTCGCGGGCGCGCCGCACCTCGGTGGGCGACAGGATCTCGATCATCGGGCCATGCCTTCCGCGGTACGGATAACTATCCCGGCAACACTATCCCGGTATTAGTATCGGTCGCATGGTCCGCCTGCCGCTGACGCCCGACGAGGTCGCCCGAGGACAGCGCCTCGGCGCGCTGCTGCGCCGTGCGCGGGCCGACAGGTCGATCCTCACCGTCGCGCTCGACGCCGGCATCTCCCCCGAGACGCTGCGCAAGATCGAGTCCGGCCGCGTCGCCACCCCTGCGTTCCCGACGATCGCCGCGATCGCCGAGGTCCTGGGCCTCTCGCTCGACGCCGTGTGGGACGCGGTCAAGGACCCCGCGGACGCGCTCGACCGCACGTCGCCCGGCGGCGGCGCGCGCCTCGCGTCGTAGCCCGTCGCCCGGCCCGCCGGAAACCCCTCCCCAGCCCTGTCGTCCGCCCCCGGAGCCCTTGCCCTCGTGATCTCCACCCTGCTCGTCGCCCACCCGTGGTTCGGCCCGACGGTGCTCGCCGTCCTCGTGGTCGCCGGCCCGCTGCTCGGCTGGTGGCTCCTCGGCCGCCCGCCGCGCCTGTCGTGGATCCTCTGCGGCGTCTCGCTCGTCCCCGTCGCGCTGCTCACGCTCGTCCCGACGCAGCGCGAGGTGTTCGAGCGCTGCGCGGTCGGCTGGGTGCTCCCGACGTTCGGCCGGGTCGAGCTCCTGGCCAACGTCCTGCTGTTCGTCCCGCCGGTGCTGCTCGCGGGGATCGCGAGCCGTCGTCCGTGGCTCGCCCTCGCGGGAGGCGTCCTCGCGTCGGCGACGATCGAGACGGCCCAGGCGCTCCTGCCCGTCCTCGGGCGGTCGTGCGACACGAACGACTGGCTGTCGAACTCGATCGGCGCGCTGGTCGGCGCGGTGCTCGCCGTCGTCGCGACCCGGCTCGTGCGGCGCCCCGACGACGTCGGACCGACGGTCGACGCCGAGGACACCACACCCGTCGCGCCGTAGCCGTCTGCCGGTCGACGTCGTCCAGGCCGCTCGACCGCCCCCGCCGACCGGCCTCGTCGGCCGCGTCCGACCCCGGAGTACGGTGACTTCGTGAGCACCGGGCTGCTCGACCGCGACCGCGAGCTGGCCACGCTGACCCGGCACCTCACCTCGATCCGGGCCGGTGCGGGCCGGGTGGTCGTCGTCGAGGGTCCGGCCGGGATCGGCAAGTCCAGCCTGCTGGCGGCCGTCACCCGCGCCGCTTCCGCGGACGGCTTCGTGACGTGCTCGGCGCGCGGCGGACCGCTCGAGTGCGACGCCGTCTGGGGCATCGCCCGTCAGATCTTCGAGCCGGTCCGCAGGCGCGACGACTGGGCGGACCTGACGACCGGCGCGGCGGCACTGGCCGGTCCTGCGCTCGCGCTGGCCGCACCCGAGCCCGCGCCCGGCGCCGACGCGATGCACGCGGCGGTGCACGGGCTGGTCTGGCTCGCCAGCAACCTCGCCGAGCGCCAGCCGGTGCTCCTCGTGGTCGACGACGCCCACTGGGCGGACGCGTCCTCCCTGCGCTGGCTCGCCACGCTGTCGCGTCGGCTCGTCGACCTCCCGGTCGGGGTGCTGTGCGCGGTCCGCTCCGGCGAGCCGGCCCCGTCGGCCGACCTCCTGGCCGAGCTCCTGGCCGCGGCGCCCGACCCGACCGTGCGGCTGCGTCCCCTGAGCCTCGCCGCCGTGGAGGACATCGTCGTGGGCTCGCTGCCGGACGCGGAGCCGGCGTTCGTCGAGGCCTGCCACGCCGCGTGCGCGGGCAACCCGTTCCTGCTGGGCGTGCTGGTCGCCCAGGTGCAGGCCGAGGGCATCGCCCCGACGCGCGCGTCGGCCGAACGGCTCGACCTGGTCGGGGCCGACCAGGCGGCGCGGAGCGTCGTCCGGCAGCTCGGGCGCCTGCCCGCCGGCGCCGAGCGGCTGGCCGGAGCGCTGACGGTGCTGGGTCGGGACGCCCCCGTGCGGCACGCCGCCGTGCTCGCGGGGTGCTCGCCCGCAGAGGCTGCCGCGCTCGCCGACGCGATGCGCGCCGCCGGGCTCGTGCGCGGCGAGCACGAGCTCACGCTGGCGCACCCGCTGATCGCGTCGTCGCTCGCCGCGCACCTGGGGCACGGGGAGCGCGCACGGCTGCACCGGCAGGCCGCCGACCTGCTGGCCGGTGAGGCGGCCGAGCCCGAGCGGGTGGCGCTGCACCTGCTCCGCACCGACCCCGCGGCCGACGCCGCGGTGGTGCGCACGCTGCGGGCCGCGGCTGCGGGTGCGGGCGCGCGCGGCGCACCGGAGAGCGCGGCGGCGTACCTGCGTCGCGCGCTCGTCGAGCCCCCGGCGGACCGGGAGACCTCCGCCGCGGTGCACCTCGAGCTCGGCCTCGCGCAGGCGGCGCGGTGGCAGCCCGACGCGCCGGCCCTGCTGCGCACGGCGGTCGCGCTCGCCGACTCGTCGGACGCGCGGGTCGCGGCGGCGCTGCGGGGAGCTCGCGCGCTGGGGATCGCGGGGATGTTCGAGGAGGCCGTGGACCTGGCGCGGAGAGGGCTCGCGGGCGCGGGCGCCGCACCGGACCGCGCCGTCCCGGGCGCCGCCGAGGAGCGTGAGCGCCTGGAGCAGGAGCTGGTCATGGACGCCGCGATGCAGGCCGGCACCCACGCCGAGGCCGTCCGACGGCTGCGCGCCGCGCCGTCGGACCCGTTGCTGCCGGGTCTGGCCGCCGTGAACGCGGCGATGGGCGCCACCTGGGCCGGGCTCCCGGCGACGACGGTGAGCCGGCTGCTCGCGCCCGCGCTGGTCCGTGACGTGCTCCGCACCGAGATGGACTCCCTGCTCCCGACCGCCGCGGCCGTCGTCCTCATCGGCATCGACGAGCTCGACGCCTCCGTCGCCTGGTCGACGGCGCTGATCGACGTGGCGCGTCCGCGGGGGTGGCTGCTCGCCCTCACCCAAGGCTGTCTCCGACGGTCGATGGCACTGGTGCGCGCCGGCCGGATCCGCGACGCCGAGCCCGACGCCCGCCTGCTGTTCGGGGTCATCCAGGGCAACACCCCGCCCGCGGCGTTCACGTGGGCGCTGCACACGCTCGTCGACGTCCTCACCGAGGCGGACCGCCTCGACGAAGCCGAGACCGTGCTGCTGGAGACGGGCCACTGCGGGGCGCCGCCGCTCGGGGCCATGGGCTCGCCGTTGCTGCTGCAGAGCCGCGCGCGCCTGCGGCTCGCGCAGGGGCGCTTCGAGGAGGCCTACGCCGACACGGAGGAGGCCCGCACCCGCTGCGAGGAGCTGACGGTGCAGCACCCGGTCCTCGCGTCGTGGCGGGTGACGCAGGTCGAGGCCCTCGTCGCGCTCGGTGACCGGCGGCGGGCCGAGGCGGTCGCCCGCGAGCAGCTCCGGCTGGCCGACGTGCTCGGCACGCCCGCGGCCCGCGCCACCGGCAGGCGGACCCTCGCCCAGACGATCGACGGCCCGGCACGCGTGCCGCTGCTCGCGCAGGCGACGGACCTCGCCGCGTCCTCCCCCGCGCGGCTCGAGCACGTCCGCTGCCTCGTCGACCTCGGGGCAGCGCTCCGCCGGTCGAACCGACGGGGCGACGCGCGGTTCCCGCTGCGCGGGGCTCTCGACCTCGCCGACCAGCACGGGATGACGCTGCTGGCCGGGCGTGCCCGCGACGAGCTGCACGCCAGCGGCGCGCGTCCACGACGACCGGCGACGACCGGACCCGGCTCGCTCACCCCGGCGGAGCACCGCGTCGTGACCCTCGCGAGCCAGGGGGTCACCAACCGTGACATCGCCGGCCAGCTCTACGTCACCCGGCGCACGGTGGAGACGCACCTGACGCACGCCTTCCAGAAGCTCGGCGTCCGCAGCCGCGCCGAGCTCCCCGGCGCCCTCGGTGGGCCGCACCTCGCGCGGCCGGGACGGGCCGGTGCGGCCGCGCGCTGACGTCAGGTGTGGGCCAGGAAGAACGCGACGACCTGCTGCCGGAAGTCGCTCGTGAGGACGTGCGACCCGTACAGCTCGTCGACCTGGCGCTGCGCCTCGGCCTGGAAGTCCGCCGTGAAGGACGGCCCGGGCGACACGACGGCCCAGCTGATCGCGCTCGCAGGCCCGACCGGGACCGAGCACGCGTCGAGCTGTGCGCCCGCCCGGAGGTCCGCGACCGCGTCGGCCGAGTCGGCGGGGCTCACGCTCGAGGTCGGGTCGCTGATGCGCTCGAAGGCCTCGGGCAGCAGTCCGGCCGGCTCGTTGACGTAGAGCTCCCAGTCGACCCCGCTCGCCGCGACGGCGGCCCAGTTCGCGACCAGCCCTGCGTCCGTGGGCGGGATGCGCTGGTCGTTCCGGCCCACGACCCACAGCGTCGGGGGCGGCAGGACGACCGTGCTCGAGAACGTGCTCGCGACGCCCCGGACGTTGAACAGCGCGAGCGCCCGGGCGGGCGTGAACAGGGTCGCGAGGCTCGCGAACGCGCCCCCCGAGGAGAAGCCGAGGTAGTAGACGTCCGACCCGGCGAACCCGAGGAGGGAGATCAGCGCGTCCACGTTGACGAGGTCCTGGTTCGTCACGGGGTCGGCCGTCATGTCGTAGTCGCCGCTCGGGCCGGCGCTGTCCAGCGCCGCGACCGCGTAGCCCGCGTCGACGAGCGCCTCGACCTGCAGCCGGTTCTCCATCAGCCGGAACCAGACGCTCCCGCCGCCTCCGCCGTCGAAGAGCACGACCAGCCCGATCGCACCCGCCGGGACGTGGTGCCGCACGGTCGCCCCGTTGACGTTGGTCACGGCGAGCGTCCAGGTGAAGCTCGGTGGTGCGTTGTCCTCTCTGTGCCAGCACATGGTCGACCTCGTTCGCGTCTGGTGTCGGGCGTGCGGATGGGCGGAGGCGGACGGGAACCGGGCGGTCACCCCGCCGAGGTCAGGACCTCGATGTCGGACAGCTCGTCGTCCGTGAAGATCGGCGGCAGCGGGCTGTGCACGCGGACGTTGACCATGATCTCGTCGGCGTCGCCGACGGGGTCCTCGCCGAGGACCGAGCGGGCGACGGTGTGACGCTCGACGACGTTCCGGAAGACCTGGTCCGTGTCACCCTCGGTGACCTCGAACCGGTGCCGGGGGAACTCGGTGAGCGTCGACCCCTTGATCCCGCCGTCGGAGCCGTGCGCGGTCGTGTGCGCGTGGAAGTTGAGCCCGAGGGCCGCCAGGTGCCGGTCGATGGCCGTGAACGTCGCGTCGTACTCGACGCGCAGCGTGACCTGGCCCTCGGACTCGCTCAGGGTCAGGTTGGGGTTGGTGATGCTGGGCATGATCCGTCTCCCGGTGTGCCTGCCGAGGCGCTGGTCGCCTCCGTCGGCACGAGCCTTCGCCCCCTGGCGGTGCCGCACATCGTGGTGGGCACCACGAAGATCCGTGACGTGGCCCCCGCACGGGAATCGGCCCGTGACGGCCTAATCGATTCCGCTGTCGGAGCGCCCCTGACCGGATCCGGGCGCGCCCTAGCGTGGACGGAGCGTGCCTGCGACGACCGCCTGGCCGGCCGGTTCCTCGCGGGTGACCGCCCACCCGACGTCCGTCCAACGAAGGACCGCCATGTCACGGAACACCCACCCCCGAGGGCCGCGCCGGGCCCGCGTCGCCGCCGTCGCGGTCGCCGCCGCGCTGGCCGTGTGCGGCGTCGTCGCCCCGCAGGCGGCGTTCGCCGCCCCCGACCCGGGTTCGCAGGTCAAGGTCAACCAGGTCGCCTACGTCCCGGGCGTCGCCAAGGTCGCGACGCTCGTCAGCACGTCGACGTCGCCGGTCGCGTGGACGCTCCGCAACGCCGCGGGGACGACCGTCGCATCCGGTCAGTCGACCGTCCGGGGCGCGGACGCGCTCTCCGGTGACTCGACGCACCTCATCGACTTCTCGGCTTTCGACACCCCGGGCGCGGGCTACGTCCTGTCCGCGGGCGGCGCGAGCAGCCTGCCCTTCGACATCTCCGCGGACCCCGTCAAGAAGCTCCGCTACGACGCGCTCGCGTTCTTCTACCACCAGCGCAGCGGCATCGCGATCGAGTCGCAGTACGTCGGCGGCACGTACGCGCGGGCTGCCGGGCACCTGGGCGTCGCGCCGAACCAGGGCGACACGAGCGTGCCGTGCCGGCAGTCGTGCGGGTACAGCCTCGACGTGCGCGGCGGCTGGTACGACGCCGGTGACCAGGGGAAGTACGTCGTGAACGGCGGCATCGCCACGTGGCAGCTGCAGAACGCGTACGAGCGGACGCTCCACGTCGCGGGCGCCGACGCCACGGCGCTCGCCGACGGCACGATGGCGATCCCCGAGCGCGCCAACGGCGCCCCGGACGTGCTGGACGAGGCGCGCTGGGAGGTCGAGTTCCTGCTCCGCATGCAGGTGCCGGCGGGCCGCACGGACGCCGGGATGGTGCACCACAAGATCCACGACGAGAACTGGACCGCGCTGCCGACGATCCCCGCGCGGGACAGCCAGCGCCGGCTCCTGTCCCCGGTGAGCACCGCGGCGACGCTCAACATGGCCGCGGTGGCCGCGCAGGCGTCACGGCTGTGGAAGACGATCGACCCGACGTTCTCCGCGAAGGCCCTCGCGGCGGCGCAGACCGCGTACGCGGCGGCCAAGGCCAACCCGAACCGGCTCGCCTCGAGCACCGACGGGACGGGCGGGGGCGCGTACAGCGACAGCTCGGTGACCGACGAGTTCTACTGGGCCGCCGCCGAGCTCTACGCGACGACCGGCTCCGACACCTACCGCGCCGACGTCACCGGCTCGTCGCTGTACAAGGGCGGCAGCTTCGCGCAGCGCGGGTACGACTGGGGCTGGACCGGCGGGCTCGGCGACACCACGCTCGCGCTGGTCCCGACGGGTCTTCCCGCCGCCGACGTCGCCGCGACCCGCGCCGCGATCGTGTCGTTCGCCGACGCCGCGCTCGCCCGTGCGAACGCCCAGGCGTACCCCGCGCCGAACAACGCCGGGTCCGTCTACTACTGGGGCTCGAACGGCCAGGTCGCCAACAACGCGAACGCGCTCGCGCTGGCCTACGACTTCACCGGCCAGGCGAAGTACCGGACGGGCGTCTACGCGGCCCTCGACTACTTCCAGGGTCGCAACCCCCTGAACCAGTCGTACATCGCGGGCTACGGCGAGCGCGCCGTGCAGAACGTGCACCACCGGTTCTGGGCGCACCAGGCCGACGCGTCGCTGCCGATCGCGCCGCCGGGGTCGTTCTCGGGCGGCCCGAACAGCGAGCTGCAGGACCCGATCGCCGCGGCCCAGCTCGGCGGCTGCGCGGCCCAGAAGTGCTTCGTCGACCACATCGAGGCGTACTCGGTGAACGAGGTCGCGATCAACTGGAACTCGGCGCTGGCCTGGCTCGCGAGCTGGGCGGCCGAGCACGCGGGCAGCACGCCGGCCGTCGACACCACGCCGCCGACTGTGCCCGGCACGCCGACCGCGAACGCCGTCACGGACACGTCGGTGACGCTCACCTGGACCGCGTCGAGCGACCCCGAGAGCGGGATCGCCGGGTACGACGTGATCCGCGTCGCTGGCGACGCGCTGCAGGTCGTGGCGTCGACGACGACGACCTCGGCGACGGTGACGGGCCTGACGCCGAGCACCTCGTACACGTTCGTCGTCCGCGCCCGCAACAACGCCCGGCTGTCCTCCGACTCGTCGCCGGTCACCGTGCGGACCACCGGCTCCACGACCGACCTGCCGCCCAGCACGCCGGGCCTCCCGGTCGCGTCGGCGATCACGCAGACGGGGGCCACGCTCACGTGGCCGGCGTCGACCGACGACAAGGGCGTCACGGGCTACGACGTCCTGCGCGCGCAGGACGGCACCGTCGTGGCGACGTCGAGCACCCCGTCGGTCACGCTCACCGGCCTCGCGCCGGGGACGGACCACGTGCTGACGGTCCGGGCCAAGGACACCGCCGGGCAGCTCTCCGCGCTGTCGCCCAGCGTCACCTTCCGGACGCTCCCCGAGGTCACCACCCCGCCGCCGGGCGCGTGCCGCGTCTCCTACACGGCGAACTCGTGGGGCACCGGCTTCACCGCGTCGATCACGGTCACCAACACCTCGACGTCGCCGTGGTCGTCGTGGCAGCTGGGCTTCACCTTCCCGGGCGACCAGAAGGTCACGCAGGGCTGGAGCGCGACCTACAGCCAGTCGGGGTCGACCGTGTCGGTCACCAACGCGCCGTGGAACGGCTCCGTGCCGGCCGGGGGCTCGACGAGCATCGGCTTCAACGGCTCGTACAGCGGCACGAACACCGCCCCGACGGCGTTCACCGTCAACGGGACGCCCTGCACCTGACGCGCACGGGTCGCGCGCCGTGAACGGCGCGACCTCCCGCGGTGCGACGACGGCCGCCGGTCCACGTGACCGGCGGCCGTCCGCACGTCCAGCCCCCTGGTCGGACCGGGAGGGTTGCTCACGCTGGAGACCGCCTGGTAGGTCACCGACGACGGCTGTCGTCTGACCCCGATCATCCCCGTGGGAGGAAGATGATGGCGTCGCCCCTCACCGCACCGACCGCGCTCGAGCTCGCCGAGCTCGGGCTGGACGCTCAGGTCGGTGACGAGCCGTGGGTCCGCACGGTGACCTTCGACGCCGCGGGCGTCGCGTCCGTCGAGCTGACGTGGGACGAGATCGCCGGATCGGTGCACGTCGTCTGGAGCGACGCCGCGGGCACCGTGATCGTCGAGATCACCCGGGAATCGGTCGACACCGTGTCCGTGTCGTCGCACCACGACGGCTTTCTCGTGGCGATCGCCTGCTCGAGCGAGCAGCTGGGCGGCGCACTCACGGTGTCCGTCACGTCCACCGGCGTCCAGATCAAGGACACCCTGCTCCGACGCTGACGGGCTGCGGTCGCGGGCCGCCCCTGCGTCTGACGCGCGACTGTGCCACGACGGCGTGCTGATCCCGCGGCTGACGGTCAGATCCGGGTGCCGGGGTCGGTCCCGTCCTCGGTCGCGGGCAGGGTCCCGGTGGGCGGCACGTCCGTGACGACGACCTCCACGTCCTCCTCGACGACGGGCGTGACCGCGACGTCCTCGGTGAAGACGGGCGTCACGTCGTCGTACTCGGTGACGACGACGTCGTCGGTCGAGCCGCTCGTCCGCGTCGCAGCGGCCACCGCGGCGCCGGCCGGTGAGTCCTCGCGGCGCTGCGGGTCCGTACTCCACGACCGTCGGACCCAGGAGGAGGACGCCATGCCCGAGACCCAGCAGACCCACGACGTCGTCGCCGCGCGGACGGTCCCGGTGGACCCGCGCGACGCGTGGCGCGTGTGGACCGAGCCCGGCCTGGTCCGCCAGTGGTGGTGCCCGGGCCCGTTCACCTGTCCCGTCGCCGTGCTCGACGTCCGCGAGGGCGGCACGTCGCTGCTCGGGATGCGCGCACCCGCGGAGATCGGCGGCGCGACGACGTACACCGCGTGGACGTACACGCTGGTCGACGAGCCGCACGAGCTGCGCTACGACCTGCGGTTCGTCGACGCCGACGGGCACCACGTCGGCCCGGCCGCCTCCGGCCTCGACGGCGTCCCCGATCCCGTCCCGCACGTCGTGACGTTCGAGACCGCCGACGACGGGACGCGGATCACCGTGACCGAGCGCGGCTACGCGACCGAGGCGTCACGCGACCTGTCGGCCGCCGGCCTCGAGGCGTGCCTCGACAAGGTCGCCGCCCTCACGCGCGTGATGGCCTCGAGCCGCTGACACGCGACAGACGGGCCGCTGACCTCCGACGGACGTTGGTCCCTGCGGCTCGGGCGCCGTTCTGCCTGTCGGGCTCAGAGCGAGATCGTCGTCGGGTCCAGCTGCTCCGCGGCCCAGAGGACCGACTCGTTGTCCAGGACCCACACAGGCCCCGCGGCGGCGGCCGAGATCGCACGGACGACGTCGACGAACAGCACCTCGGACCGGCACTCGACGGGAAGACCGTGCACCTGCGTCATCTGCGGGACGTCCTCGACGCCGTCGGCCGGGGTGAAGGGCTGCTCGCGGAAGTCGTCGCCCGGGTACTCGTCGCGGAAGAGCGTCAGCAGGAAGCCGTCCGGCCCCCGGAGCTGGGCCGTGTCCTCGACCGCGGTCCCGCCCCGACCGACGATCACGTCGCGGGCCACCTCGAACAGGCCCGCGTCCTCGCTCAGCACGAGCGCACCCTTCACCGCATCTCTCCCACCATGGCGACGAGCTCGTCGAGCGACCGCGCGATCGGGATGCCCTGCCTCGCGGCGGCCTGCCACGCCCCGTCGGGCATGTCCGGGGCGAACCCGATCGTCCGGCGGCCTGTCGTCTGCTCGGTCTTGAGGATCTGGCCGGTCAGCCCTCGCGCGTTGCCCTCCTTGACCTGGACGACGATATCGCCCAGGTCGACGTCCACCTCGCGCGAGAGCCCGTTGCTCATCGGCACGAGGTTGTTGATGTCCCGGACCTGTCCCGGGAACGCGGCCTCGATCGCGTTGGCGGCGTCGGCGACGAACGGGTCGGACGACGTGAACGGGGCGCGGGGCCGCGTCGGCGCCGGGCGGGAGAAGAGGTCGTCGAGCGCCGAACGCCACGACGCCGGGAGGTGCCGCAGGGTCTTCTGCAGGATCTTCCCGACGGCGCCGGCACCCAGCAGCGACGTCACGGCGAGGGCGAGCTCGAGGCTGCCCTGCTGGACGAGCTGCTGCCCGTCGATCGTGCCCTCGCCCCAGTCGGCCGCCACGTCGAGGAAGTCACCGACGGACACGAGGGTGAAGCCGACGCCGACGACCTTGAGCCCGAAGGACAGTCCCGCGACGACACCCGCGGCTCCGGCCGGGACGGCGCCGACCCCGAAGCCGAACACGCCGCCGATCGCGGCCCCGCCCATGCCGCCGATGATCGCGAGCGCGATCGTGAGCACCGCCCCGACGGCCACCACGACCCACCCGACGACCCGGCACACCGAGGCGAGGACGCGGAACACCGCGACGTGATCCCCGATGAAGTCGCGCAGCCCGTCCAGGTTCTCGTCGATCCAGCCGCCGAGATCGCCGCTGGTCCGGTCCCACCAGTCAGCGACCTGCCCACCCGCGTCCAGCACGCCGTCCCAGGCGTCGGTGGCGACGTCGGCGAACCGGTCGACACCGTCCGACACCGCCCCCGACAGGTCGTCCCAGCGGTCGCCGAACCAGTCGTCGATCCCGCGGGACCTCTCGGTGTCGCGCTCGTCGGCCTCCTGCTCCTCGACGGGTGCCGCGCTCCACGTCAGGGCCGATCCCCCGCCGGCGAGCGCGGTCTGGGTGAACGGGCTGGCGGGGACGAACGGGTCCGGGTCGTCGACCACCGGCAGGGTCGCGCCGAAGGCGCCGTCGTAGCGCATCGCCGCCAGGTCCCGTGCGCGCGCGACGTACGGGTCGAGCGTGCCCAGCACGTGCGTCCCGAGACGATCCGCCATGGTCTGCGCCTCGTCCATCGCCCCGGTCGGCACACCCAGCGCGACCATCCGGTGCCGCAACGGCCCGACCGTGTCGCGCACCGCGTCGCGGGTCGCCGCCACGTCCGAGCGGACCCCGGACAGCGCCTCCGGGCAGACCTCGACGAGACGCGTCACGCCACGCCCTCCGCGTCCTCGCGTGCCCGCCCCAGGGCGCGCTCGGCGTGCGCGAGCTCGTCCGCCACGGCCTCCTCGATCCGGACCAGCGTCCGCGGGAGCGCGGCGGCGGCCGGCGCGAGCTCGTCGCGGTGCAGCCGGTCGGCCGCCGTCCCCGTCCAGGTGCCGGCCGACCCGACGGCCTCGGCGGCGCGGTGCAGGGACGGGACGCCCTCGCGCGCCTCGCGCACCTGTCGCAGCAGCAGGCGCAGGTCGTCGACGCGGCCCTGCGCCCGGGTCAGCTCGTCGGTCACGTCGTCACCCCCTGCGCGTCGCGGGTCGATTCGTATGGGATCGTCCGGGTGTGCACCCTAGCGTCGAGCGCACCTCCCCGGGACCCGGCCTGCCGGGCGTCCCCTCACGGCCCCCCTTCGGCTTCGGTGTGACCGCGCCCGAGGGCTGGCACGCCCTGCGAGGAGACGCGCCGTCGATGCGCGACGACCTCGTCGGCCTCGTCGCACGGACTCCCCTGTGGGCGGCGCTCGACGAGCGTCGTCGCCGCGGCGCGGCCGCGGTGCTGGTGTCGGTGGCCCGGGCCAGCGCGGGCAGCGGTGCTGTGGTGACGCTGCTGCGTCTGGGCTCGGCGGGGGACGTGACCTCCGAGCCCGAGGTCAGCACGATCTCCCTGACGTGGCTCCGCACCGCCCCGCTGCGGGCGGACCTCACCCTGGCGCGGCTCGTCGTGCAGAGCGACGAGCGCGTGGACACCGGCATCGGGCCCGGCCTGGTCGCGCGCCGCGTCGAGCGCACCGTGACGGGCGCTCTCAGCTCGACGTCGCAGGTCGCCGCCCCCGTGCCCGGCAGCATCTGGCTCGCCGTGGTCACCGGCACGACGTCCGCACCGCAGTACGCGGACGACCTGCACGACGCCGTCGTCGCCTTCGCGGCCGGCCTACGCGTCGACCGGCCCCCGGCCTCCAACGCGGCGGCGCGCACCACGGCCGCCGTCGACGCCCGCTGACGTCGGGTCGAGCGGGAGCGGTCCCAGTAGCTCCTTGACCGTTCTGAGTGGTTTGCGACAGCCTGGCGGGGTTTGCGTCGTCGCTGGTCTCAGGGGGCCCAGATGGACGTGCCACGAAGCAACCTCCCGCGCCCGGACCGGCGCCGTGACCGGCTCCGAGGCCTGCTCGGTCTTGCCGCCGGGCTCGCGCTCGCCGTCACGGTCGTGCTCGTCCCGGTCGGCGAGGTGGAGGCCGCACCCCGCTTCGACATCCAGTGCGACGAGCTGATCGACGGCATCGACGGCATCGCGGGCGACGACGGCCTGCCCGGCGGGAAGAACGTGCCGGCGGGGCACAAGGAGAAGATCCCGGACTACACGTACGAGAACCCCGCCGAGGCGTACCGGAACCGTGCGGCGCCGACCGGTGCGGAGCTCGACGCGCTGCAGGGCGACTACAAGGGCTTCCCCGCCGGGTCCGAGGACCACATGCTCCGGCGCTGGAAGGAGTACACGACCAGCGGCGGCGAGTGGGAGTGGGAGCGCTGGCGCAACACGTACATCCCGAACATGGCGAACGACTCGCGGGGCGACGGGTTCCACCGCAACGTCGGGCGGCGCCTGAAGCTCGGCGGCCCGGACTGGATGTGCGAGGACACGCAGCTCGCGAAGGAGAAGAACCTCGGGTACGACCGCCGGTACGACTCCGTGAACCGCAACCGGCAGGTCGCCTACGAGCTCAAGTCCGGTGGATCGCCGCTCAAGCTCGACCAGCTGCGGGCCGACCAGGCGCTCATGCGCGGGTCGGGCTGGAAGGTGTACTACGTCTTCAGCCAGGAGCCGCTGCCCGGGCAGGTCCGGCTGATGAACCAGCACGGCGTGCGGTACGTCGTGCTGGAGTCCACCGCACGCCTGCAGAACCCGGCGGCGAACCCGGGCAACAGCTCGATGAACCCCGACCCGAACAGGCCGACCGGCGGCGCCGCCAAGGACCTCGCCCAGCGCTCGGGCCGGACCGCCGCCGACGCGCGCGAGGCACGGCGCCTCGCGGACGACTTCGCGAACGACCAGCGCCGCCAGGGCTTCGGTCCGCGGCGTCCGGGCGGCATCGACTGGACGTCGCTCGAGCTGCACTACGTGTCGGACAACCCGCAGACCAAGGACTTCGGGTACGCCTTCTCCGCCGCCGAGCTGCCGGACGACGGCGAGGCCGAGCCCGGGTACGGGGGCGAGGCCGCGCTCGACCTGTCCTCGGACGCGCTGTTCACCTGGCTGTCCCTCGACCAGAGCCAGTTCTGGGTCAACCTCAACCCGGACACGCCGGAGTCGATCATCGACCCGCAGTTCGCGACCACCGACGCCGGGCGCGTGCTGCTGCAGGCGGACCTGCGGTTCAAGGAGACGCAGAACGCCTAAATGGACCCGGCGACGGAGCACGGCAAGGCGTTCTGGGACTCCATGGAGCGCACCTCCGACGGCCTGATCTGCCACGGGTCGTACCGGATGTGGGTCGAGCCCAAGCCCGCGACCGTCCGCGAGGACGGCGACCAGCTGTACATCCTCGACGCGCCCCTGGCGGCCCGGTACGAGCCGATGGACATCGACTGGCGCCCCCCGGGCCAGGTCGAGGACCTCTGCGAGGACGCGCCGCAGGACGTCGTGGACCGCAACACGCAGCGGATCGCCGACACGTTCGCGCCGCTGCTCGAGCAGCGGGTGAACACCGCCCCGGAGTACGCGGACCTGCGTCGCGTGTACACGTCCCGGGTGGCCGCCCAGTGGTTGACGGAGCGCGACGCCGAGCGCCCGGGCGCGTTCCACGACGTGATCGGCTCCGGTGACGTCTCGGCCTGGCCGGCGCGCACGGCGTGGGACCCGCAGGACGTCTTCGACGAGTACCTCGAGCAGCTGAGCACGCCGCTCTTCCGGTACGAGTGGACGTTCGGGGAGATGGAGTACTGGATGGACATCGTCGGCGGTGTCACGCTCCCGGACACGCCGCGTGAGGCGATGCCCGCGGAGCAGTTCCAGCAGGCGCACCCGACCCTGCCGGCGACCGTGCAGTCCTCCCTCTACGACGCGGTGAGCGTGCCTCTCGCCGCCCAGGCCGCCCAGGCCGGCGACGCCGTCGGCACCTTCGCCGAGGGCGCGGAGAGCATGGCGTGGCTGGGCGGTGGTCCGATCGTCCAGATCGCCCCCGAGCCGACCGACCCGCCGGGCCCCGGCCCGGTCGACCCGCCAGGGCCCGTGCCCGCGAACCCGCCGGGTTCCGGCGCCGGCGCACAGGCTCCCGCCGACCCCGCCGGTCCGTCGGGAGGCTCCGGCAGCCGCACGGTCGCCCAGCGCACCGGCGCCGCCTGGGGCGGGAGGCTGCCCGCGACGGGCTTCTCCGAGCCGTGGATGTTCCCGACCGCACTCGGCCTGATCGTGGTCGGCGGGGCGCTCGTCCTGCTGCGGCGCCGGGCGCGCACGTCTCCCTGAGGCAGGACGACGCGGGCCAGGACGCGCCCGGTCACCGTCGATCCCGCAGCCCGGAGCCCCGTCGAGCCGCTCGGCGGGGCTCCTCGCTGCCCGACGACCGGCCCCGACCCGCCGCAAGACCCCACGAACGCGAGAACTCCCGGCCAGGAACCCTGACCGGGAGTCTCGGTACTGCTCGGGCGGTTCCTTCGGGAACCACCACATCTGTGCGCGAGGGGGGATTTGAACCCCCACGCCCTTTCGGACACTGGCACCTGAAGCCAGCGCGTCTGCCGTTCCGCCACTCGCGCGCGCCGGAGAACATTAGCACGGCGCCGGGGTGGTTCCCGACTCGCCCCGATGACGTGCGAGGACGCCCGCGCGGGCGCCCCCGACACGCTCGGACGCACCCCGCGACGCACCACCGCACGGGACCTCCCCCGAGTCCTCCCACGACAACACCCGCCTCACCCGGCCGTGGCGGGCGCGGCACGGATACCATCAACGTCCAGGACGGCCACCGACCATCGGCGCCGCCACGGCACAGCACGGGTAAGGGAGGTGGGCGTGGGCTTCCTCGACAAGTTCGAGAACGGCGTGGAGCGCGTCGTGAACAACGCTTTCGCCAAGGCCTTCCGCAGCGAGCTGAAGCCGGTGGAGCTCGCGAGCGCGCTGCGCCGGGAGCTGGACGACCGTGCGGCGGTCGTGGGACGCGACCGCACGGTGGTGCCGAACGAGTTCACGATCGAGCTCGCGTCTGCCGACTACGACCATGTGGAGGAGTGGGGCGCGGAGGCGATGGCGGACGAGTTCGCCGCGACCGTGACCGAGCACGCCGCGAGCCAGCGGTACGCGTTCGTCGGGCCGGTGACGGTGTCGTTCGGCGAGGACGCGGACCTCGAGACGGGTCGGTTCCGGGTGCACAGCGCGACGGTGCGCGGCGCGGTCGCGCCGGCTGCGGCGACGGCGCCGACGTCGCGCCACCCGCTGCTGATCGTGGACGACCAGCGTTACATCCTCACGGGCCCGGTGACGGTCATCGGCCGCGGCTCGGAGGCGGACATCATCGTGGACGACCCGGGCGTCTCGCGCCGCCACCTGGAGATCCGGGTGACGCCGGACGGCGTGATCGCGTCCGACATGGGCTCGACGAACGGCCTGTAC
Source organism: Cellulomonas sp. H30R-01 (assembly GCF_010119915.1). Lineage (NCBI taxonomy): Bacteria > Bacillati > Actinomycetota > Actinomycetes > Micrococcales > Cellulomonadaceae > Cellulomonas > Cellulomonas sp. H30R-01. Next base: position 3,654,774 of record NZ_CP048210.1, read on the forward strand.
GTGGAGGGGCACCACGTCCCGGCGGCGACGCTGGTCGACGGCAACACCCTCATGATCGGCCGCACCCGGATCCTGTTCTGGACGGGCGGCGAGCCGGACCTGGACGAGTGACGCCGGCGCATGAGTGAGCTGACGATCACCCTGCTGCGGCTGGGGTACCTCGCACTGCTGTGGGTCCTGGTGCTGTCGGCGATCGGCGTGCTGCGCCGCGACCTGTACGGCACGCGCATCACGGACCGTCGCCGGGCCAACCGAGCGGCGTCGGCCGCGCCGGCCCGTCCGCAGCCCGTCGACGCGGCCGCAGTCGCCCCCACCCCCGCGGCGGCCCCCGCCCCGGCCGCGTCCGCCCCCGTCCGCACCCCGCGTGCGGCGCGCAGCGGCTCGGGCCCGCGCAAGCTGGTCGTGACGGAGGGTCCGCTGCGCGGCACGATCGTCCCGCTCGGGTCGGCGCCGGTGCTCATCGGCCGCGCGCCGTCGTGCACGCTGGTCCTGGACGACGACTACTCCTCCTCGCGTCACGCGCGCGTCTTCCCGCAGGACGGCCAGTGGTTCGTGGAGGACCTCGGCTCGACGAACGGGACGTTCCTGGCCGACCAGCGCGTCGACGGACCGATCCCCCTGCCGACCGGTACACCGGTCCGCGTGGGACAGAGCGTGCTCGAGCTGCAGAGGTAACCCGGTGACCGTCGCCCTCAGGTATGCGGCGCGCTCGGACGTCGGGCTCGTGCGCACGAACAACCAGGACTCCGCCTACGCGGGTCCGCACCTCCTCATGGTCGCGGACGGCATGGGCGGGCACGCGGGCGGCGACGTGGCGTCGTCGGTCGCGGTCGCGGCGTTCGCGCCGCTCGACGGGGAGTCGCACGGTCCGGACGACGCGCTGGACCAGCTCGAGGCGGCACTGGAGTCGGCGCGCGACGACCTGCTGGCGCGCGTCGACGCGGACCCGGACCTGGCGGGCATGGGCACGACGGTCATCGCGATCCTGCGCGCGGGCAACAAGCTCGCGATGGTGCACCTGGGTGACTCGCGGGGGTACCTGTTCCGGGACGGCGTGCTGACGCAGGTCACGACGGACCACACGTTCGTGCAGCACCTGGTGGACATCGGCCGGATCACGCCGGAGGAGGCCGAGCACCACCCGCAGCGGTCGGTCGTGATGCGCGTGCTGGGCGACTTCGACGCGGAGGTCACGCCCGACCTGTCGGTCCGGGAGGCGCGTCCGGGCGACCGCTGGCTGCTGTGCTCGGACGGCCTGTCGGGCTTCGTCAGCGCGGACACGATCGAGGAGACGCTGCGCACGATCGCGGACGTCGACGCGTGCGCGGACCGGCTGGTGCAGCTCGCGCTGCGCGCGGGCGGCGGCGACAACGTGACCGTGGTGCTGGCGGACGTCATCGAGCTCGACGACGTCGCGGACGGTGCGGGCCCGACGACGGCCGCGACGGTCGTGGGGGCGGCGGCGACGACCCGCAACAACCCGACGTCGGCGGCGGACGGACCGGCGGCGCGCGCGGCGTCGCTCACGCAGTCGGCGGCGCGGCAGAAGACGTCGCAGGACCCCGCGGACGACGAGGACGACGACCCGGCCGACCTGCCCGCGGTCCCCGTCACGGTGAGCGCGGTGGGCGACGAGGACGAGGACGACGACGAGCCCGTCGGGCGTCGCCGCCTGCGCCCGGGGCTCGTGTGGACCTTCGCGGGTCTCCTGACGGCCGCGGTGCTGGTGCTCGGCTACCTGTGGACGCAGACGCAGTACTACGTCGCGGACCAGGACGGTGAGGTCGTGATCCTCCGCGGCCTGCCGCAGACCCTCGGCCCGGTCGCGCTGTCGACGGTCGTCGAGCGGTCGGGCACGTCGATGGACGACCTCGGCTCCGCCTACCTGCGCGGACGCGTCGAGCAGACGATCCACGCGACGTCCCTGGAGGACGCGCGCGACCTGGTCCGGATGCTCGAGCAGGACGCCGAGGAGCAGGCCGACGAGCCGACCCGGACGCCCACGCCGACGGCGACCCCGCTCCTGCCGGCCCCGCAGCCGACCACGGCTCCTGCGGTCGACCCTGCTGCCGGGGTGACCAGCCCGTGAGGTGGACGTGATGGCGACCGTGCAGCCGCACCAGGTGCGGGCGGGGCGCGGCGTCGAGCTCGGCCTGCTCGTGCTGGCCCTCGCGATCGCCGTGGCCGGCTACGCCCTCGTGGGCCTCGGCATCGACGGCAGCGTGCCCGCGGACGTCATCGGGTACGCGGCGGGCCTGACGGGCCTCGCGGTGGCGCTGCACCTGGTGCTGCGGTGGCGCGCGCCGTACGCGGACCCGGTGATCCTGCCGGTCGCGGTCGCGCTCAACGGCGTCGGCCTGGCGATGATCTACCGGATCGACATCGCGTACGAGGCGCGCGACAAGGCCGCCGGGTTCGCCGAGCGGCAGCTCGGCTGGACCGCGATCTCCGTGGTGCTGGCCGCGCTCGTGCTCGTGCTGCTGCGGGACCACCGGACGCTGCGCCGCTACACGTACACGGCGATGATCGTCGCGCTCGGCCTCGTGGTGCTCCCGCTGGTGCCCGGCATCGGGCAGTCGATCAACGGCGCGCAGATCTGGGTGCGCGTCGGCGGCGTCGGCATGCAGCCCGCGGAGTTCGCCAAGATCGCGCTGGCCGTGTTCTTCGCCGGCTACCTGGTGACGCACCGCGACACGCTCGCGCTGGCGGGTCCGAAGGTGCTGGGCCTGCAGCTCCCGCGGCCCCGCGACCTGGGCCCGATCCTCATCGTGTGGGGCGTCTCGCTCGCGGTCCTCGTCCTGGAGCGTGACCTCGGCACGTCCCTGCTGCTCTTCGGCCTGTTCGTCGCGATGCTCTACATCGCGACCGAGCGGCTCAGCTGGGTCGTCATCGGCCTCCTGCTGTTCGTGGGCGGCGCGCTCGTCGCCGCGACCGCGTTCCCGCACGTCGGGGCCCGTTTCGACGCGTGGCTGCACCCGTTCGACCAGGAGGTCTTCGACCGGTTCCCGGGCGGCTCCGGGCAGCTCGTGCGCGGCTTGTTCGGGCTCGCGAACGGCGGCCTGTTCGGCACGGGCTGGGGTTCGGGCCGGCCTGACCTGGTCCCGTACGCCGAGTCGGACTTCATCGTCGCGTCGCTCGGCGAGGAGCTCGGCCTCACGGGCCTCCTCGCGCTGCTGCTCTGCTACACGATCCTCACCGAGCGCGGCATGCGGACCGCGATCGGCGTGCGCGACGGGTTCGGCAAGCTGCTCGCGGGCGGCCTCGCGTTCGTCGTCGCCTTCCAGACGTTCGTCGTCGTCGGCGGCGTGACGCGCCTGATCCCGCTGACCGGCCTGACGACGCCGTTCCTCGCGTACGGCGGCTCGTCGCTCGTCGCGAACTGGGTCATCGTCGCGCTGCTGCTGCGGATCTCCGACGAGGCCCGCCGGCCCGCACCCGTCGTGCGCGCGGTCCTGACGCCCGAGGTCGGCACCCCGGTCGCGTCCGCGGCGCGGGCGAACGGCGGCAGCGTCGGCAGCGGCGGCGGCACCGCCGGACCGACGGGCGGCGACCAGCCCACCGAGCGGATCGAGGGGCTCTCGTGAACACTCCCCTGCGCCGCCTCGCCACCGTGGTCCTCGTCATGTTCGTCGTGCTCATGGGCGGCACGACGTGGGTGCAGTACGTCCAGGCGGACTCGCTCAACAACGACCCGCGCAACGTCCGCACGCTGTACCGCGAGTTCGGCAACGCGCGCGGCCCGATCGTCGTCGCGGGCGAGGCGGTCGCGTCGTCCGCGCCCGTCGACGACGCGTTCGGCTACCAGCGCTCGTACACGGGCGGCGACCTGTGGTCCGCGGTCACCGGCTTCTACTCGGTGGTGAACGGCCGCACCGAGCTCGAGCTCGCGGCGAACGACGCGCTCACCGGCCGCGGCGACCAGCTGTTCTTCACGCGCGTGCGCGACGTGCTCACCGGCCGCCGGCCCGAGGGCGCGGCGGTCGAGACGACGCTGCTCCCGGCCGCGCAGCAGGCGGCACGCGACGGGCTCGGCGACCAGGAGGGCGCGGTCGTCGCGATCGAGCCGTCGACAGGCAAGATCCTCGCGCTCGTCTCGACGCCCGGCTTCGACCCGAACCTGCTCGCGACGCACGACACGAAGGCCGCAGGCGAGGCGTTCTCCGCGCTGTCGACGGCCGAGGGCAACCCGCTGCGGTCGAACGCGACCAAGGAGGTCTACCCGCCCGGGTCGACGTTCAAGCTGGTCACCGCCGCAGCGGCCCTCGAGAGCGGCTCGTACACGCCCCAGTCGCCGCTGCCCGCGCCGGTCGAGCTCGACCTGCCGCAGACCACCGCGACGGTCGGCAACTTCGGCGGCGGTGGCTGCGGCGCCGACCCCATCACGCTCGCGGACGCGCTGCGCGTCTCGTGCAACACCTCGTTCGCGCAGCTCGGCCTCGACCTCGGCGACGACGCGATCCGCACGCAGGCCGAGCGGTTCGGCTTCAACGAAGGGCTCACCATCCCCACGGTCGTCGTGCCGTCCGTCTTCCCCGACGACCTGGACGCGCCCGTGACGGCGGGCTCGGCGATCGGCCAGCGCGACGTCCGCGCGACGCCCATCCAGATGGCGATGGTGTCGGCCGCGATCGCCAACGAGGGCCGGCTCATGCAGCCGTACCTCGTCCAGACGGTGCGGTCGGCCGACCTGCACACCGTCGACGAGACGGAGCCGAAGCTGCTGTCGACCGCCGTGTCGCCCGGGACCGCCGCCGCGCTGCGCGACATGATGGTCGGTGTGGTCGCCGACGGGTCGGGCACCGCCGCGCAGATCCCGGGGGTGCAGGTCGCCGGGAAGACCGGCACGGCCCAGACCGGCGACGACCAGGCGCCGCACGCGTGGTTCACCGCGTTCGCGCCCGCCGACGCGCCCCGCGTGGCCGTCGCGGTGATCGTCGAGCACGGCGGCAGCGCCGGCAACGAGGCGACCGGCGGCCGCGTCGCCGCGCCCATCGCGAAGGCCGTGATCCAGGCGGTGCTGGGATCGTGAGGACGGCAGCAGGCGTGGCCCTCGACGGCCGGTACCGGCTCATCAAGCCGATCGCGACCGGCGGCATGGGCGAGGTGTGGGAGGCGCACGACGACGCCCTCGCGCGTCCCGTCGCGGTCAAGGTCCTCAAGGAGGAGTTCGCGGGCGACCCCGGCTTCCTCGAGCGGTTCCGCACGGAGGCGCGCAACTCGGCGTCGCTGCACCACCCGTCGATCGCGCAGCTGTTCGACTACGGCGAGCAGGACGGCTCCGCGTTCCTCGTGATGGAGCTGGTCGTCGGCGAGCCGCTGTCCGACCTGCTCGAGCGCGAGCCGGTGCTGACCCCACGGCGGCTGCTGCCGATCCTCGCCCAGACGGCGCGCGCCCTGCACGCGGCCCACACGGCGGGCGTCGTGCACCGCGACGTCAAGCCGGGCAACATCCTGCTGGGCCGCGGCGGCCGCGTGAAGATCACCGACTTCGGCGTCTCGCTGGCGCAGAACCAGATCACGATGACCGCGACCGGCATGGTCATGGGCACCGCGCAGTACCTGTCCCCCGAGCAGGCCGTCGGCAAGGCCGCGACGCCGCTGTCCGACCTGTACTCGCTGGGAGTCGTCGCGTACGAGGCGCTCGTCGGCCACCGCCCGTTCACGGGCCCGACCGCGGTCGACATCGCGGTCGCGCACGTCAACAACGCGGTCCCGCCGCTGCCGTCGAGCGTCGACAAGCCCCTCGCCGCGCTCGTCATGCGTCTGCTGTCCAAGGACCCGGCCCAGCGCCCGCAGTCGGGCGAGGAGCTCGCCGGGCTGTTCGACAAGCTGGTACCGCGCACGCCGCCGAGCGGCATCCCGGTGCTGGTCTCGAAGATCTCGCGCCCGGCCGACACGTTCGCGACCGCGGTGACGACGGCACGCGGCACGTCCGACGCGCCGCCGCCGACGTACCCACCGCGCCGCACCCGCCGCGACGAGCCGCGCGCGCGCGTCTCCGGCACCCCGCGGCACGTGAACGTCGCCGCGCTGCGCACCAGCGGGCCGCGCCTGGGCCGCTTCTCGCGGTTCCGGTGGCCGCTGCTCGCGCTCGTGCTCCTCCTGGTCGCGCTGCTCGGCGCGGCCCTCGCCAACGGCCTGACCAGGGCCGCACCCCTCGACGGACCGCCCGGGGCCGTCGTCGCGCACAGCACGTCCCCACGCGACGACGGCAGTCAGTACCCTCGTCGCGGCAGTCCCGATGGGATGATCTCGGTGGACGGGCGCGGTCACGACTCCGCGCGCCCGCTGACGACGGAAGTGAAGGACGCCTAGTGGTGGACGACGGATCCCGGATCCTCGGCGGACGGTACGAGGTCGGCGAGCTCATCGGGCGCGGTGGCATGGCCGAGGTGCACATCGGCCACGACACCCGTCTCGGCCGCACGGTCGCGATCAAGATCCTGCGCTCCGACCTCGCGCGCGACCCCTCGTTCCAGAACCGGTTCCGGCGCGAGGCGCAGGCCGCCGCGGCCCTGAACCACCCGGCGATCGTCGCGGTCTACGACACCGGCGAGGACGTCTACACGGAGCCGACCGGCGTCGTCGCGCACGTGCCGTTCATCGTCATGGAGTACGTCGAGGGTCACACGGTGCGCGGCATCCTGCGCGACGGGCACGCGGTGCCCATCGAGGAGGCCGTCGAGATCACCGCCGGCGTGCTGTCGGCGCTCGAGTACTCGCACCACGCGGGCATCGTGCACCGCGACATCAAGCCCGCGAACGTCATGCTCACGCCGACCGGCGCGGTCAAGGTCATGGACTTCGGCATCGCCCGCGCCGTGGCCGACTCCGCCGCGACCATGACGCAGACGCAGGCCGTCATCGGCACCGCGCAGTACCTGTCGCCCGAGCAGGCGCGCGGCGAGCAGGTGGACGCGCGCTCCGACCTGTACTCGACGGGCTGCCTGCTGTTCGAGCTGCTCACGGGCCGCCCGCCCTTCACCGGCGACTCCCCCGTCGCGGTCGCCTACCAGCACGTCCGCGAGACGGCGCCCACACCGTCGCAGTTCGCGTCCGACGTCCCCGAGGCCCTCGACCGGATCACCGCGAAGGCGCTCGCGAAGGAGCGCGACGCCCGCTACTCGACGGCCGCGGAGTTCCGCGCCGACCTCGAGGCCGTGCTGCGCGGTGGCGTGGTCAACGCGCCTGCGGTGGGCGTCATCGCCGCGGGGGCCGCCGTGGCCGCCGCCGACGCGACCCAGGTCATGGCGCCCCCCGCGGTCGCGGCGACGCAGGCCATGGCGCCGACCTCGCCGTGGGCGCAGACCGGTCTGCAGCCGACGACGCCCGCCGGCCTCCCCGAGGACGACGAGGACCAGCGCCGCAAGCCGTGGCTCATGTGGGTGCTCATCGGCATCGCCGTGCTCGCCGTCGCCGGGATCATCGCGCTCCTCGTCGCGAACTCGCGGGACAACGCTCCCGAGGAGCTCACCGTCCCGAACGTCGTCGGCATGACGCGCGACGAGGCCAAGGCGGCGATCGAGGACGCGGAGCTGCAGTTCACGCCCGCGGAGGAGCCGTCCGACACGGTGCCCGAGGGCGAGGCCATCAAGTCCGACCCCGCGGCCGACACCCCCGTCGAGAAGCTCGACAACGTGACCGTCACGTTCTCCACCGGCCCCGCGACCACCACCGTCCCGACGGGCCTGGCCGGCATGACGGAGCAGGAGGCCGTCGCCGCGATCGAGGCCGCCGGGCTCACGGTCGACCCGAACCGCACCTCGGAGGACGACCCGAAGCAGCCCAAGGGCCGTGTCACCCGCACCGTGCCCGCCGAGGGCGAGTCGGCGTCGTCCGGGAGCCCGGTGAAGCTGTTCGTCTCGTCCGGCAACGTGCAGGTGCCCGACCTGGCCGGCAAGACGCGGGCCGAGGCCGAGCAGCTGCTCAACGACGCGTCGCTCAACGCGAACTCGCGCGAGCGGGAGACCAACGAGTTCCCGCCGGACACCGTGATCTCCCAGGACAAGCCCGCGAACTCGCTGGTCCCGCAGGACACGACGATCAACATCGAGATCGCCATCGCTCCCGAGAACCCCGTGGTGCCCGACAACCTGGTCGGGATGAGCTACGACCAAGCCGTCCAGGCGCTCGCGCAGGCCGGTCTGACGAACGTGCGGCGCGTCGACGAGCAGTCGGAGTCGCCCGTCAACCAGGTCATCCGCGTCGAGCCCGACGGCGGGTCCGAGGTCGAGCCGGGGCAGCAGATCGACCTGCACGTCTCGAAGGGCCCGGGCGGCGGGGGCAACAACAACGGTCAGCCGACACAGACGCCCAAGCCGTAGCGCCAGACGGGGAAGGCCCCGCTCGTCCCTCCGGGACAGGCGGGGCCTTCGTCGTGCGGGGTGCGGGTTCGGGCGCGGACTGGGAGCGCGAGGTGGGGCGCCCGCCGCGTCGACGGCTGACGAACGGGCGTCAGAGGCGGACGAGCGGGTGCAGCCCCTCCGACCGCGCGACGGCCTCGTCGTCGCCGCAGACGGCCAGCCAGTTGGCCAGCAGCCGGTGGCCGCCCTCGGTGAGCACGGACTCGGGGTGGAACTGCACCCCGTGCAGCGGGAGCGTGCGGTGCTGCAGGCCCATGATGATGCCGTGCGTGGTCGCGGTGACCTCGAGGTCGTCGGACACGGTCCCGTCGACGACCGCGAGCGAGTGGTAGCGGGTCGCGGTGAACGGCGTCGGCAGGCCGACGAGGACGCCCTCGCCGTGGTGCTCGACCTCGCTCGTCTTGCCGTGCATGAGCTCGGGGGCGTGCGTGACGGTCCCCCCGAACACCTCACCGAGCGCCTGGTGGCCGAGGCACACGCCGAGCATGGGCGTGCCCGTCTCGGCGCAGTCGCGGATCACCTGCATGCTCTGGCCGGCCTCGGCAGGCGTGCCGGGCCCGGGGGACACGAGGACACCGTCGAAGTCCTCGCGCTCGGACAGCGGCGGGACGGCGTCGTTGCGCACGACCACGGTCTCCGCACCGAGCTGGTTGAGGTAGCCGACGATCGTGTAGACGAACGAGTCGTAGTTGTCGATCACCAGGATCCGGGTCACGTCACTCCCCCACGGTGGTCTCGTTGAACGGCATGAACGGCGCGACCGCCGGGAACACCCACAGGAAGCACGCGGCGAGCACGAGGAACGCGGCGACCGCCAGGATCAGCGCCCGGACGACGGACGGACCCGGCAGGTGCCGCCAGAGCCACCCGTACATCATCGGCCTCCTGTCACGTGGTTTCGCCGCGCGCCCATCATGCGGCCGGCAGCAGCTCGGCGGGAGTCCCGTCCGTCACGGGCGCCCAGTAGTCGAACGTGCCGTGCACGATGAACCGTTCCCGCGCGGAGAACATCGGGTGGCACGTCGTGAGCGTGATGAACCGCTCGGTGGGCGTGGCACCCGGGTCGCCGGGGACGGGCGCGATGACGTCGACCTGCGACGGCATGACGATCTCCGTCGACGTGACGCGGTAGACGTACCAGGTGTCGGACGTGCGGACGACGATCGGGTCGCCCACCTGCAGCTCCGCGACGCGGTTGAACGGCTTCGCGTAGGTGGTGCGGTGGCCCGCGAGCGCGAAGTTGCCCACGCCGCCCGGCATCGCGGTGCCCTCGTAGTGCCCGACGCCGAGCACGTCGAGCACGGTCGCCCGGTCGGTGCCCTGGCTGACGGGCCGCTCGGGCTCGCCCGCCCACCGCGGGACCTGGATCGTCGCGAAGGTCGTCGCGTGCGGCGGCTCGTCCAGGACGGGCGGCTCGTCGCGTCGCGGCTCGGCGACGAGCGGACCGGTCTCGGTGGCGCTGGGCTCGGGGGTCGGCGCGACCTGCCAGTCGAGGTCGCGGACGATCTCGGCCTGCGCGCGGTTGCCCTCGACGTCGGTCCACCACAACTGCCAGGCGAGGAACGCGAACAGCAGGACGCCGAGCGTGATGAGCACCTCGCCGACGACGCCGACGGCCGTATAGGCGCGCCGCCGGGCGGGGCTCACCCCGCGTCGGGGCCGGGTGCTGCGCCGCGTGCGTGCGGGCTGGTCGGAGGGCGGGGGTCCGTCGGGTGCGGCGGTCGCCGTGGCCGCCGGGTCAGTCATCGTCGCCCCCCGGGCCCGGGGCGGTCGTGCTGCGGGTCTGCGCGGTCGCGCGGGCCTCGTCCTTCGCGGCCTCCTCGGCGGCCTCGAGGCCGGGCAGGATCTCGACGCCGTCGGGGACGCGGGCGTACTCGAGCTCGGTCGCACCCGAGTAGGCGGGCATCTCCATCGCGTCGGACTGGTTCACGGACCAGCCGAGTCCGACGGCCTTGACGTCGCGCAGGTACAGCCCCACGGCGGGGGACGCGGCGAGGCCGTCGCGCAGGTCGGACGGGTCGCCGATGGCCTCGATGACGTAGGGCGGCGAGTACACGCGGCCGTGCAGCTTGAGCACGTTGCCGACGCACCAGAACGCGCTCGTCGAGATCACCCGCTGCCCCTGGAGCGTCATCGCCTCGGCACCGCCCGCCCAGAGGGCGTTCATGACGTTCTGGATGTCCTGCTGGTGCACGAGCAGCAGGTCCTGGTCGACGCCCTCGCGTGCAGGCGCGTCCTCGAGCTGCACCGTGATCCCGGGACCGGTGACGGGTGTGGCGCCGCCCTCGACGACGTAGCCCGCGCCGGGCTCCCCCGGCTGGGTGCTCGCGTCGGCGCTGCCGTCCTCGGCGAGCGCGTTCACCTCGGTCCGCAGGTCGTCGACCTCGCTCGACAGCCGCGCGACGCGGTCGTTCTGCACGCTCGCGAGGCCGGCGAGGTCCTGCGGGTGCCGCTCCCCCTCGTTGGCCTGCGCGAACCGCGCGTTGGCCGCGAACAGCGCGCCCGACAGCGCCAGCACGACGGCGACCGAGAGCGTCCCGCGCGCGAGGAGACGCCGCGCACGGTGGGAGTGCTCGGTCACGGTCGTCCTCTCGAGAGGGTCGGGCGCGGGGCTGGTGCCCACTACGCTAGGTCACGTTGCGTGGCGCCCGTGACGGTGCGTGACGTCCACGCCACATCGTTGTCGCACGGTGACACCCCGTCGCCGTCCGTTCGCGTGACGCCCCGCGTCACGTACCGCCGCTGGACAGGAGCCCGGACGTGCCTGAGTCGAGGTCGCGCAAGAAGGCCGCGTACATCCCGCCGCCCGAGAAGTCGGCCGGCCCCAAGCCGAACCCGCCGTGGTTCGTCCCCGTGATGCTCGGGCTGATGCTCGTCGGTCTCGTGTGGATCGTGATCACGTACCTGACGGGCTCGGACTACCCGATCCCCGGCATCGGCCAGTGGAACCTGGCGGTGGGCTTCACGCTCATCATCGCGGGCTTCGGGATGACGACGCGCTGGCGCTGAGGCGGCGCCGAGGACTGGACGGCGGGGTGGGTCGACGACGACCTGCTCCGCCGTCGTCGTTCCCCCGGACACCGAGGGGCGTCGTGGCGGGCGCACCTCGTCCGCTGGCAGGGATTCCCTGACCGGGCACGGCTCGACGACGCGCCCCCGAGGCGATGTCAGACCCGTCTCGTAGCATCCTCACAGGCCGTCCTGACGAACGATCCAGGGCCGTCGGGGCCGTCCCCAAGGTTGCTCACAGCTGTGGAACTACAGCCGTGTAGTTATGCACAGGGTTGTGCACCGCTGGGGACAGAGGCGGCGTTCGCCCAGGTCAACAGGCTGTGGACAGAGCGGCCGTCGTACACGGGTGACGCGCGCCACCTGGGGACGAGTCGGACGAGCCGACCAGGGTCAGACGAGCCCGACCGCCGCGTACGCGAGCCACGCGGCTCCCACCAGCACGGACGCGACGACGACCGGCGCCACGACCGCGACCTGCCGGCGGCGCGCCACCGGGGCGTAGGCGTAGGCGGCGCCGAGGGCCAGGCCCGTGAACAGGCCGCCCAGGTGCGCGGGCCACGAGATGCCGGACACCACGAAGCCGACGACGACGTTGAGCCCGATGACGACGAGGATGCCGCGCACGTCGCCGCCGAGCCGTCGCATCACGACGAGCACCGCGCCGAACAGGCCGAAGATCGCGCCCGACGCCCCGAGCACGCCGACGTGCCAGGCGTCGAGCGCGTCGGCGAGCAGCACGACGGCCACGGACCCGCCGAGCGCGCTCATCAGGTAGAGGGTGACGAACCGGGCCCGACCGAGCGCCTGCTCGAGGTACGGGCCGATCATCCACAGCGCGAGCATGTTGACGGCGAGGTGCACGACGCCGCCGGGGGAGTGCAGGAACGCCGCGGAGAGGAACCGCCACGGCTCTGCCTCGAGCGTCGCGACCGGCAGCCCGAACGCGTCGGGCAGCACGGGGACGAACAGCCACCGGGCCGTCCACCCGGGGACGACCTGCTGGAGCACGAAGCTCACGACGCACAGGCCGATGATCGTGAACGTGACGACCGGGCGACCCTCGCGCCGCCGGCCACCGAGCGCGGTCCGCACCGGGCGCGCACCGCGCGACGCCTCGGCGACGCAGTCCACGCACTGCACGCCGACCGCGGCCGGGCGCTGGCAGTCCGGGCACACGGGCCGGCCGCACCGCTGGCAGCGTACGTACGACACCCGCTCGGGGTGTCGCGGGCAGACCGGCGGTGCGGCCGCGTCCGGCGTGGGGTTCTCGGAGATGGGGACCGCTCAGTCCTCGATCGAGACCGACTGCAGGACGATGTCCTGGACAGGGCGGTCACCGGGGCGCGTCGGCGCGGTGGCGATCGCGTCGACCACGGCGCGGCTCTCGTCGTCGGCGACCTTGCCGAAGATCGTGTGCTTGCCGTTGAGCCACGTCGTCGGCGCGACGGAGATGAAGAACTGCGAGCCGTTGGTGCCGCCGACCTTGCCCGTCGTGGGGTCCATGCGCTTGCCGGCGTTCGCCATCGCGAGCAGGTAGGGCTCGGAGAACGCGAGCTCGGGGTGGATCTCGTCGTCGAACGTGTAGCCCGGGCCGCCGCGGCCGGTACCGAGCGGGTCGCCGCCCTGGATCATGAAGCCGTCGATCACGCGGTGGAAGACGAGGTTCGAGTAGAGCGCGTCGGTGCGCTGCTCACCGGTCGCGGGGTCGGTCCACGGCTTGGTGCCGTTCGCCAGGCCGACGAAGTTCTCGACGGTGCGCGGCGCGTGGTTCGGGAACAGCTCGATCCGGATGTCACCGGCGGACGTGTGCAGGGTCGCGAACATGGCCACAGTCTCGCACGCAGCACCGACGACGGGAGAGGCGGACGGGTGCTCCGTCGCGCTGCCGGACTGCATCTCAGCAGGTCCGGTGGCAGAGTGGGACTCCAGTGCCGCCGACCAGCGCGGATGGGTCATGCCCCACCCGCCCGCACAGCAGCCGGGAGTGACGATGGGCTTCAGCAAGAGCCGCACGACGATCGACGTCGACACGGAGCAGGTGAAGGAGCAGGCCGCCGAGCTGGCCGCCACGCTCGCCGACAAGGCGGCGCAGGCCAAGATCGCGGCCGCGATCGGCGCCAAGGGGGCCGCCTCGAAGGCGTCCGACGCCGCGGTGCACGCGAAGGAGTGGACGACGCCACGTGTCGAGGCGTTCGTCGAGTGGCTCCTGCCGCGCGTCGAGCACGCGTACAAGGAGAGCCTCATCGCTGCAGCGCCGAAGGTCGAGCAGGCCGCCGCGAAGGCGTCGCCCGCGATCGACACGGCGCACGACAAGCTCGTCGACGACCTGCTGCCGCGCCTCGTCGCCGCGATGAACGAGGCCGCCGTCAAGGCCGGCGCCGCCGTCGAGAAGGCCGCGGACGTCTCCTCGGACACGAGCAAGAAGGCTGCCAAGCGGGCGGCGAAGGCCGCCGCCGCCGCTGCCGCAGCCGCCGCGGCTGCCGAGAGGGAGCGCAAGCACACCGGCGCGAAGGTGTTCTGGGTCGTCGCGGGCGTCGCGGCGGTGGGTGCGGCGGCGGTCGCGTGGAGCCGGTCGCGGTCGCAGGTCGACCCGTGGGCCGAGCCGTGGGAGCCGTCCGACTCGCTCGGCGGCTCGACGCACGACTTCAAGTCGCGCGCGCAGGAGGCTCGCCACGACCTGACGGACAAGGTCGGCGACGCCGCGGACGCCGTGGGGGAGGCCGCCGGGGCGGCGGTCGCCAAGGGCCGTGACGCGACGCGCAAGGCCGCAGAGAAGGTCGCCGAGGCGCGCGAGGACCTGACCGAGAAGGTCACCGAGGCGAAGGACGGCGCGACGGAGGCCGCGAAGCGCGTGCGTCGCACCGCGCCGAAGACGGTCGACGCCGGTTCCGCCGAGCCGACCCCGGACCCGGTCGTCAACCCGACGACGGACGACCAGAAGGACACGCCCCCGGCCTGACCCGGGTCCCCGGCCACGAGCCGGGCTGCAGGTTCCCACGCCCTCCGCCGGCCTCGAGCCCGGGGGGCGTGGTGCTGCCCGGACGCAGGCGTCGTGCCAGGTCGGCGGCACCGAATCGTTTAGGCCGTTGACCGGCGGAGCGCCCGGTTTGGACGATGCGCCCCAGGCGCGTCGTGCCGGAGCGACAGCGGTCAGCACGGGACGCCCTCCACCACTCCCGTGCCCGGAAGAGGACCCCATGCTCGGCCATGCCACGGCGCCACGCGCGCCCCGATCCCGCGGTCGCACCGCGACGGCGGGAGCCTCCGCCCTCGCCGTCGCCGCCGGACTGCTCGTCGCCCCGCTCGCGACCTCCGCGAGCGCCGCCCCCGCGTACAACTACGCCGAGGCGCTCCAGAAGTCGATGTTCTTCTACCAGGCGCAGCGCTCCGGCGACCTGCCCGACAACTTCCCCGTCTCGTGGCGCGGCGACTCCGGCCTCACCGACGGCGCCGACGTCGGCAAGGACCTCACCGGCGGCTGGTACGACGCCGGCGACCACGTGAAGTTCGGGCTGCCGATGGCGTTCAGCGCGACGATGCTCGCGTGGGGCGCGATCGACAGCCCCGGCGGGTACACGAAGTCCGGCCAGCTCGACGAGCTCAAGGACAACCTGCGCTTCGTCAACGACTACTTCGTCAAGGCGCACACCGCCCCGAACGAGCTGTACGTGCAGGTCGGCGACGGCGAGGCGGACCACAAGTGGTGGGGACCCGCCGAGGTCATGACGATGGCCCGCCCGTCGTACAAGGTGTCGGCGTCCTGCCCGGGCTCCGACGTCGCCGCCGAGACCGCGGCCTCGCTCGCGTCCGCGTCGATCCTGTTCAAGGGCGACGACCCGACGTACGCCGCGACGCTGATCTCGCACGCGAAGCAGCTCTATTCCTTCGCTGACCAGTACCGCGGCAGCTACTCCGACTGCGTCACCGCCGCCTCGGCGTACTACAAGTCGTGGTCCGGCTACCAGGACGAGCTCGTCTGGGGCGCCTACTGGCTCTACAAGGCGACGGGTGACGCGTCGTACCTGAGCAAGGCGGAGACGGAGTACGACAAGCTCGGCACCGAGAACCAGAGCACCACGAAGTCCTACAAGTGGACCGTGGCGTGGGACAACAAGCAGTTCGGCATGTACGCGCTGCTCGCGATGGAGACCGGCAAGCAGAAGTACGTCGAGGACGCGAACCGCTGGCTCGACTACTGGACCGTCGGCGTCAACGGCCAGAAGGTGCCGTACTCGCCCGGCGGCATGGCCGTCCTCGACTCGTGGGGTGCGCTGCGGTACGCCGCCAACACGTCGTTCGTCGCGCTCGTCTACTCCGACTGGCTCACCGACGCGACGCGCAAGGCGCGGTACCACGACTTCGGCGTGCGCCAGATCAACTACGCGCTCGGCGACAACCCGCGCAAGTCGTCGTACGTCGTCGGCTTCGGCACCAACCCGCCGACCATGCCGCACCACCGCACCGCGCACGGGTCGTGGCTCGACTCGATCACCACGCCCGCCGCATCACGCCACGTGCTGTACGGCGCGCTCGTCGGCGGGCCCGGCTCGCCCAACGACGCGTACACCGACTCGCGGCAGGACTACGTCGCCAACGAGGTCGCGACCGACTACAACGCGGGCTTCACGAGCGCGCTCGCGCGGCTCGTCGACGAGTACGGCGGCACCGCGCTCGCGTCGTTCCCGACGCGTGAGGCGCCCGACGGCGACGAGATCTTCGTCGAGGCGATGCTCAACCAGCCTCCCGGCACCACGTACACCGAGATCAAGGGCATGATCCGCAACCAGTCGGCGTTCCCGGCCCGCTCGCTCAAGAACGGCAAGATCCGCTACTGGTTCACGACCGACGGCTTCGCCGCGTCGGACGTCACGCTGTCGTCGAACTACTCGGAGTGCGGCGCGCAGTCCGGCAAGGGCGTCAGCGCCGGCGGGAACCTCGGCTACGTCGAGCTGTCCTGCGTCGGCCAGAACATCCACCCCGGCGGCCAGTCGCAGCACCGCCGGGAGATCCAGTTCCGGCTCACCGGCCCGACGGGCTGGAACGCGGCGAACGACCCGTCGTTCGCGGGTCTCGGCTCGACGGCCCTCGCGAAGACGGCCGCGATCACGCTCTACGACGGCTCGACGCTGATCTGGGGCAAGGAGCCGACCGGCACCACGACCGACACGACCGCACCGACCGTGCCGGGCACCCCCGTCGCGTCGGGCATCACGACCGTCGGCGCGTCGCTCACCTGGGCGGCGTCGACCGACGCCGGGTCGGGCGTCGCCGGGTACGAGCTGTACCGGGTCCAGGGGTCGACGCAGACGCTCGTCGGGACCACCACCGCGGCGGCCTACATCCTGCGTGACCTCACGCCGGGCACGTCCTACTCCTACGTCGTGAAGGCGAAGGACGTCGCCGGCAACGTGTCCGCCGCGTCCGCCGCGGTCACGTTCACCACCGAGACGCAGGGCACGACCGAGCCGCCGACCACGCCGGGCACGCCCGTCGCGTCCGCGGTCACCTCGACCGGTGCGACCCTCACGTGGGCCGCGTCGACCGGCACCCCGGCGGTCGCCGGCTACGACGTCCTGCGCGTCCAGGGCACCACCGCGACCGTCGTCGCGCAGACCACCGGGACGACGCACACGCTCACCGGCCTGACGCCCGGCACCGCGTACACCTACGCCGTGCGGGCGAAGAACACCGCGGGCGACGTCTCCGCGGTCTCCGCCTCGGTGACGTTCACGACGACCGCACCGCCGGTCGACACCACCGCGCCGACCGTCCCCGGGACGCCCGTCGCGTCGAACGTCAGCACGACGGGCGCCACGCTCACGTGGACCGCGTCGACCGACACCGGCGGAAGCGGCCTGTCGGGCTACGAGGTGCTGCGCGTCAGCGGGACGACGCAGACGCTCGTCGCGTCGCCGACCACCGCGTCGGTCGCCCTCACCGGTCTGGCGCCCGCCACCGCGTACACCTACGTGGTCCGGGCCAAGGACGGGGCCGGCAACACGTCCGCGGTGTCCGCGGCCGTCACCTTCACGACGCTGCCCACGTCGACGACCGCCTCGTGCAAGGTCGCGTACACGGCGAACTCGTGGAACACCGGCTTCACCGGCGCGGTGAAGCTCACCAACACGGGCACGAAGCCCCTGACCTGGACCCTCGGGTTCACCTTCCCCTCTGGCCAGCAGGTCACGCAGGGCTGGAGCGCCACGTGGTCGCAGACCGGGACGACGGTCACCGCGACGGGCGCGTCGTGGAACGCCACGCTCCAGCCTGGTCAGAGCGTCGACATCGGGTTCAACGGCTCCCACACCGGGACCAACACCGACCCGACGTCGTTCACCGTGAACGGTGAGGTCTGCGGCTGACCCGCTGACCTCAGGGCGACCGCCACGGTCGACGGGCCCCGGCGCACCTCGCGTGCACCGGGGCCCGTTCGTCGTCCCGGACGGGCGCGGCACCGTCGAGCGCGTGCGACTTCGGCGCAAGAGTGCGACATCGATGTCTCCCTCTCGCGCGGGATGTCGCGCTCGCGCCGATGTCGCGGTCTCGTCGTCGCCTCGGGAGGACCTCAGTCGAGGAAGAGGGCGCGCAGGCGGGTCGTCGTGAACGCGACGCCCAGGACGACCATGCCGACGAAGTACGCGACGTGCCCCCACATGGCGGGGGAGAGCTCCCCGGTCGTCAGGCCGCGGACCAGCTCGACGCCGTGCCACAGGGGGAGCGCCTTGATGAACCACTGCACGGCCTCGGGGTACACGGTCAGCGGGTAGAACGTGGCCGAGAACAGGAACATCGGGAGCATCACGAAGTTGATCCAGTCCATCTGCTGGAAGGTCTTCATGTAGCTCGTGACGGCCATCCCGACCGACGCGAAGCCGAACGCGATGAGCAGGAGCGCAGGCAACGACAGGAACGCGGTCCAGGCGAGGTTCAGGCCCATGACCTGCATGACCGTGAGAAACCCGAGCGCGTAGACACCGCCCCGCAGAAGCGCGTAGGAGATCTCGCCGAGGGCGACGTCGAGCGGCCCGATCGACGTCGCGAGCATCGCGTCGTAGATCTTGCCGAAGTGCATCTTGAAGAAGACGTTCCACGTCGAGTCGTACACGGCGCCGTTCATCGCGGACACCGCGAGGAGCGCGGGCGCGACGAATGCGGCGTAGGAGATCGTCTCGCCGGACTCCATCGTGACGTCGCCGACGAACGTGCCGAGCCCGTACCCCATCGCGAGCAGGTAGAACACGGGTTCGAAGAAGCCCGACAGCACGATGACCCAGTTGCCGGACCGGGTCGCCCGCAGCCCGCGCTCGACGACGGCGCCGGCGTTGCCGGAGTACAGCGCGCGGACGCCCCCGCGCGAGCGCCGACGCTCCGCGGGACGGGTGGTCGCGGTCGTCGTCATCCCCGCAGCCTCCGCGTGAAGATCCGGCCCGCGACGACGCCGCCCACACCGGCCATGACCAGCAGGATCGCGAGGTGCACGCCGACGGGCCACGAGCCGGGCGCGGAGCCGTAGCTGAGCGCCCGGCCGATCTCGGACGCGTGCCACACGGGCGAGATCCACCCGATCCACTGGAACGCGAGCGGCACCGAGTCGAGGGGGTAGAACGTGCCGGAGAACAGGAACATCGGCGTGAACACGAAGCGCTGGATGAGCGCGAACTGGCCGCGGTCGTCCTCGATCGACGCCGAGTACGCCATGACCGGCAGGCCGAACGCGAGCCCGCCCAGGATGCCGACCAGCGGGATCAGCAGGCCGGACACCGGGTCGCCCACCGCCCCGAACGCGACCATGAGCGCGTAGTACACCACCACCGTGAACAGCATCCGGCCGGCGCACGCCACGACCACGCCGGTCGCGAGCTGGGGCGGCGACACCGGCGACGCGTTGGGCGCGTAGTACAGCCGCCGCCACTTGAACCCCGACATCACGGCGTAGGTGAACTCGTCCATCGCGACGCCCACCGCGGCGGTGACCAGCAGCGCGGGCGCCACGAACGTCACGTAGTCGATCGGGCCGTCCGGGCCCTCGGCGACGGACACGTCGAGGAACGCGGCGAGGCCGAGCCCGATGCCGAGCAGGTAGAGCAGCGGCTGCCCGACTCCGCTCGCCACGATCGTCCAGCCGTACGCCTTCATGCTGCGCAGCTGCGCCTCGGCGACGTACCACCAGCCGAACCGGCGGGGCAGGACGCCCGCGTCCAGCGCGCGCTGCGCCGCGGGCGTCGGCGTCGGGGCGCTCGTGGTCGTCATTCGATGAGGCTCCGCCCCGTGAGGCGGAGGAACACGTCCTCCAGGCTGGACCGGCGGACCAGGCTCGTCGTCGGCTCGAGCCCCAGGGCGAGCACCTTCTCGACGACCGCCTCGCCGTCGTCGGCGTACAGCAGCACGCGGTCGGGCAGGACCTCGATGCGCTCGGTGACGCCGCCCATGCGCTCGGCGGCCTCGGCGTTGCGGCTCGACCCGAACCGCAGCTCGACGACCTCGCGCGTCGAGTACTCGCGGATCAGGTCGGCCGGGCTGCCCTCCGCCATGATCCGGCCGTGGTCGACGACGACCAGCCGGTCGCAGAGCTGCTCGGCCTCGTCCATGTAGTGCGTCGTGACGACCAGCGTCGTGCCGCGCTCCTTGAGCCGGAACAGCCGGTCCCACAGCACGTGCCGCGCCTGCGGGTCGAGGCCCGTCGTCGGCTCGTCGAGCATGAGGATGCGCGGCTCGTTGATGAGCGCGCGGGCGATCGTCAGGCGCCGCTTCATGCCACCCGACAGGTTGTCGGTCTTGACCTTCGCCTTCTCGGTGAGCTGCGCGAACTCGAGCAGCTCGTCGGCACGCTCGGCGCACACGCGGCGGGGGAGGCCGAAGTAGCGGCCGTAGACGAGCAGGTTGTCGCGGACGGTCAGCTCGGTGTCGAGGTTGTCCTCCTGCGGGACGACGCCGAGCTGCGACCGGATCTCCGGCCCGTGCGTGTCGGGGTCGAGGTCGAGGACGTGCAGGTCGCCGCCGGACCGCGTCGACACCGCGCCGACCATGCGCATCGTCGTCGACTTGCCTGCGCCGTTCGGGCCGAGGAGCCCGAAGGACTCGCCCGACGCGACCTCGAAGTCGATGCCGGCGACGGCGGTGAGGTCGCCGAAGGTCTTGGTGAGGCCACGGGCGGCGATGACAGGTGTCACAGCGGACCAACCTAGACGTCCGGACCCACACAGTCGACGGCAAACCTGACCGGTCGGTAACCGGATCGCGCGGGACGCGCCCGCCCCGCGTCGGCCGAGGCTGCGGCACCGTCGCGGGCCGGTGGTCCCGCAGGACGGCCGCGGCGGGGGAGTACGGTCCGCGCATGCTGCTCGCCGACCTGCAGGCCCGCGTCCGGATCGCGTTGACGAACACGCTCGTCGACCAGTGGACCCTGTTCGCGCCGTCGTCGGGCACCAGCCGGCCGAGCCCGCGCACCATCTCGTTCCACCTCGGCTGGGCGCTGCGCGGAACGATCGAGAGCACGTGGGACGTCGACGCCGAGTACGACCGGTCCGGCATGGTCCTGGAGTCGTCGGTGCGCCTCGACGAGGGCACGGCCCGCGCCCCGCACCTCATCGTGCACCGTCGCGGCCGCCTCGGCCCGGAGCACAACCTGCTGCTCGTCGAGCTCTCCGCCGACGCCGCCGACAGCCCGGGCGCGCTCGACCTGGGCACCGCGCAGGCGATCCAGCGCCGCTTCGGCTACCGGTACGGCGTCCTGCTCGACCTGCGGCTCGCCGAGCACGGCACCACTGCACGCGTCGCGCCGCACTGGCAGTGGACGACGCTCGACGATGGCCCCGTCACCCCGCACGCCGAACCCGTCTACCCCGACGACGTGCTCGCCGCCATCACCGACCGCGCGCGTGGCGGCGACGCGTGGTGACCGGCGGAAACGGGTTGCCGTCCGACCGGCCGGCGGACACCCTGACGGGCATGACGGCCCCCTTCGTCGACCTCTGGCCCCTCGCCGGCGTCCGCGTCACCAGCGGTGACCTCGAGCTCCGCTACCTCGACGACGACCTGCTCGCCGACCTCGCACGCCTCGCCGGCGACGGCGTCCACGGCCCCGACCTCATGCCGTTCTCCGTGCCGTGGACGCAGGGCACGCCTGCCGAGGTCGCGCGCAACGTCCTCACCTACCAGTGGGGCAACCGCGCCTCGTTCGGCGTGGACGACTGGCGCATCGAGCTCGGCGTCGTCCGCGACGGCGAGGTGCTCGGCATCCAGGGCGCCTACGCGAAGCACTACCCGCTGCTGCGGACCGCCGAGACGGGCTCGTGGCTCGGCCTGCGCCACCAGGGCGCAGGTGTCGGCACCCGGATGCGGCTCATGATCCTGCACCTGCTCTTCGACGGCCTCGGCGCGGAGCGCTGCACGACCGGTGCGTTCGCCGACAACGCGCGCTCGCTCGGCGTGACGCGTCGGCTCGGCTATGCCGACAACGGCGAGGACCCGATGGTGCGCGACGGCCAGGCGGCGCTCAACCGGCGCTTCGTCATGACCCGCGCACAGTGGGAGGCGCGACCCGAGTCGATGCGACCTCCCGTCACGCTCGTCGGCGTCGCGGCGCTGCGCGGCGAGCTGCTCCCCGCGCCCCCCGCTGTCGGCGACTGACCGAGCCCTTTCGGGCAGCGACGGGTGCCCGATCGGCGGGCGGCACCCCTGTTGCGAGGGCAGCGAGCCCGTCGGCACGCTGGACGCATCCTCCGCGCGTCGACGCGCGCAGCGACCAAGGAGGCCGGTCATGACGCAGAGCCGCGCCCACCGCCCGCACGGCGGCCCGCTCGACCACGACGTCACCGACACCTCCGTGCGCGGTTCCGCCGCGCGTGCCCCGGGCCCGGGTGCGACGACTCCTGCGGCGCTCGTGTCGCCGGTCGTCACCACCGGCCCCGCCCCCACCCGTCGTGCTGTCACGGCGTTGCAGCGCTCCGCGGGCAACCGCGCCGTCGCAGGACTGCTCGGCAGGTCACGGCCGCCCACCGACCGGCCCGAGGGCCAGCCCGTCGACCACGGGCACGACGACCGCGAACGCACCGGCCAGCAGCACGTCGACCGCCGACGCGACGACCTCCGTCGTGCCGCCCGTCCCGACGACGGCCGCCCCGACCGGCGCGGCCCTGCTCGCGCGACCCCGCCGCAGCGGTTCAGCACCACCGACAGCGCCGTCGCGAACGTCGCGTCCGTCTTCGGCGCGACCGCGCGCGGAGGAGCAGCATCCGTGATGGGCGCCGTCACCTTCGACTCGAGCGCGTTCAGCGCCGCGGTCGCCCGGCCCCTGGCCGTCACCAAGACCGGCACCGACCTCGACCTGTCCTCCGCCACCTACACGGCGAGCGGCACGGTGCGGGCGTCCGGGCCGGCCGCGCGCGTCGGCCAGTACGAGATCGGCTTCCTGCAGACGGTGTACGAGTCGTCGCGGAACTTCTACTACGAACCCACCGGCCACAGCCCGGGTCTGCTGGCGCGCATCGCCCCGACGATCTTCGGCGAGCGGACCAAGGTGTCCGACACCTGCAGCACGCTGCCCGTCCGCGACGGCGACGCGGGCTTCCGCCCTTGGTACGGACCCGAGACGGTGCTCGCCTTCAGCGCGACCGACCCCGCCACGCAGAACACGTCGATGCAGGACACCCCCTCCACCAACCAGCCGTGGACCGTCGGGTCCGGCACGACGACGCAGCACCTCGTGCGGACCGACGGTCGCGACCGGTTCCGCAGCTGGCTCGCGGTCAAGGACACGTCCTCGACGACCGCGATCATGCTCAACTACGCCGACTGGCTCGTGGACTACGGCACGACCGTCGCGTTCAACTCCGCCTCGCCCGCCGCGAGTGTCGTCACGCCGACCGCCACGTCCGGTGCGAGGGTGACCGGGACGGGCGACAGCACCGGCGGCCAGTGGCCGCTGCACAACGACCCCGTCGCCAACGACGTCGCGACCAACGTCCAGTCGAGCTGGTGAGGTCGCGCGACCGGGAGGTGGGCGCATGAGCAGGCGGTCCGCGGGGCCACGACGCACACCCGCCGCGCGTTCCTGGCTCGACGCCGTCGAGTCCGCGTCCGCGGCCTTCGTCGGCACGGCCCACCTGGTCGACGAGCGGCCCGTACCCGCCGACGAGACCCCCTTCCGCGGCGACGGCTTCGCGCTGGACGTCGAGGTCGTCCCCGACCAGCCGGTGTTCGGCGCAGCCCCTGACGCACCTCTCGCGGTCGACCTCGTCACCGCCCGGCCGCCCGACCGCCGCGAACCGCCCGGCGCCCCCCGGTTCCCGCCCGACACCCTGCGCGAGGTCCCGTACGCCGACCAGGCGCTCCCCGGTGCCGACGACCCGGTGCTCGTGGTCGCCACCGACCCGCTCGTCGTGCGCGGGCTGCTGCTCCCCGACGACGGCCTCCCTGCGGCGGTCGCCACGATCCGTCGCTGGATCGACGAGCGTGCCGACGACGCCACCGTCCTCCGGGACGTCGCCACCACCACCTCGCCCGTCACCGTGACGGCCGGGTTCGAGCTGCTCCTGCGCACCACCCGCGACGTCGCGGGCCTCACCGAACGGTTCCTCCGCCTGCCGAACCTCACCGGCGGCGCCGTCCGGGGGATCGTCGCGCTGCTGCACGCCCGCCCGCTCACCGACCCGGAGACCGTCGACGTCGCGACCCGGCTGCTCGGCGCCCTCGCCGACACGCACGACCCCGAGGCGCTCGTCGCCTACCTCGGCTGGTTCGACGCGCACCGCGGGCGCTACGGCGACGACGTGGCCGTCCGCGTCCGGGTCCAGGTGGCGCGCGTGATCGACCGGACGTTCGACAGGCCCGACGGCGACGCCTGGCACCAGGAGGTCGCCCGCTACGCCGAGCAGTTCAGCACCTGACCCGCGCGCCGCCCTCCCTCCGCGAGAGCACCTCGTCCGCCGCGGAGGCCGGCCGTGCGCCTACCCTGCGGCGAGGTCGTCCGCCGTCCGTCGTCCGCCCGCGACTGTCCCCGCCTCGTGCCACGATCTCCGCATGACGACGAGGACGCGCCACCTCAGCGTGCACATCGACCGGCCGATGCCCGAGGTCTACGCGTTCGCGTCCGACCCGGAGAACCTGCCGCGATGGGCGCCCGGACTCGGGTCGGGCGTCGTGCACCAGGACGGGGAGTGGTACGTCGAGACCGGCGAGGGCCGCGCCCGCGTCCGGTTCGCTCCCCGAAACCCCTTCGGCGTGCTCGACCACGAGGTGCTGACCCCGTCGGGCGACACCGTCCACGTGCCGCTGCGCGCGATCCCCGACGGCGACGACGCGTGCGACGTCGTCTTCACCCTCCGCCCGACGCCCGGCATGACCGACGCCGAGCTCGACCGCGACGAGTCCCTGGTCCGCACCGACCTCACCCTGCTCAAGCAGCTCGTCGAGAGCCGATAGCCGGACACCCGCCGCAAGCCCGGCGGGGACGTCGAACACCTCGACCAGGGTCGATCCCACGCCGACCGCGTGCGTCAGACCTCGATCGCTCGACGAAGACGAGCGAGAGCGTGTCGAAGCGCTGCCTCGACGCGATCGGCCGCTGCGTCCGGTGCCTCGTGCTCCCAGACCCGCACAACCGTCCAGCCGTGCTCGTCCAGCAGGCGATCGGTGTCCTTGTCGCGGGCGTGGTTCGCGGCAAGCTTGGTGGTCCACCACTCACTGTTGGCCCGCGGCCTGGTTCCGTGATCAGGGCACCCGTGCCAGAAGCAGCCATCCACGAAGACAGCGACCCTCGCCCGCGTGAACGCGACGTCGATCGTGCGGCGTCGCTGGCCGGGAACGGCGAACGCGACCCGGTACCGCATCCCGCGCCGGTGCAGCTCGTGCCTCAGTGCAAGCTCAGCCGAGGTGTCGCGACGCTTAGCCGTGCTCATCCTCCGTGACACCTCGGCTGAGGACGAGCCCGGGTGTGCGGGCACGCGCTGGGGGACAGGAGGTGAGAACTCCACGACTTGCGCTGCCCGTCAGACGGCGACTGCCCGGAGCATCGAGTCGGCGTAGCGTCGCTGGCCAGCCTCGACGACGCGCTCGAGACGCTCGTCGGGGCTCGACGGTGCTTCCTCGACGATGGCCCTGTAAAGGTCACGGCCCTGACGGGTCGTCTGGAGGATCGCCCTGTCGCGCTCGGCGTGCGCCCGGAGCATGTTCCACACCGCACCGATGTTCACGCCGTTGCCCAGCTGCTTGTACGTCGCCGCGTCGGTCTGGACCCCGAAGTCGAAGTTGTCCGGGAACCCCTGGAGGCGTGCGGCCTCCTTCGTCGACAGCCGTCGGCGATGCTGGCCGATGATCGAGGTCTGCGTGATCGCCACGAGCGCGGGCAGGTGCGTCGGCCGCTTGGCGCGGATACCCGACGGTCGCAGCTGGAGGACGCAGTCCCACAGCGTCTCGGTCTGCTGAGCCTGCCACTCGAGCTTCCTCCGTGACGCGGGGAACGACGCGACGTCGTGGCGCTCGAGCCACCGGTCGAGCTGCGCCTTGTAGCGCGTGTAGAACCAGGCGTTCTTGACGAGGAAGGCCTGCTTCCAGGCGGGGACGTCCTCCCACCGGTCGGGGAGGTCGACCTGGTGTCGGTACGGCATCCGTGCAGCACCGGCAGCCCACGCCTCGAGCTCTTCCGACTTGATCCAGCGGTCGACCCAGATCGGGAAGCCGGGCAGCGTCGCCTCCCGCTGCGTGTCGGTGTGCGCGGCGCGGACGACGGGCCACATGGTCGTCACGAAGTCGTTCCAGGCGTCGATCCACTCCACCTCGTCGGGAGTGAGGGCTGTCCCTGGCACGACGCGGTCGTCGAGCGGGAGGTCGGCGGAGAGATCCCACTCCTCGCCTCCACGGAGAGAGACATGCTCCAGCGGCGGCCTCGCGACCACGCCGTCGAGGACGCCGTCCGGGTCGTAGGTCGCCGTGATGAACACGCGCTCACGAACCTGAGGACGTCCGCCTCGCTCCAACGGCAGCAGGTGCGGCGAGAAGACTGCGGGCTTCTCCGAGACTCGATAGCCCTCAGCACGGAGGGTCTGGATGATCACGTCCCACTCGTGCTTGTGCCGCGGGCCGGCCAGGTTCCGGACGTTCTCCAGCATGACGATCGTCGGGTGGTGCGCCTGGATGATCTTGAGGATGTTCCAGTAGAGCGTGCCCCGCGTCTCTTCCATGCCACGCTGCGCGCCCGACTTCGAGAACGGCTGGCACGGGAAGCCTGCGGCCAGGACGTCGTGCGGAGGGACGTTCATGGTGACGTCGTTCGCGTCCTTCGTGATGTCTCCGAGCGGAGAGTGGCCCCAGTTGCGCTCGTAGACCCTGGACGCGGCGGGGTCGATCTCGACGGAGTAGACGCACTCGCCCCCGAAGGCCTCCAGCGCCGCAGCGAAGCCCCCGATGCCGGCGAACAGGTCGATGTACCTGAACGCCGCACTCGCCGTGCTCATCCGATCTCCATCCTCGAAGCTTGACAGCTCGGACACCCGGCGCGCAACTCGGCGCGCGGCCCAAGCTCGGACAGCTTAGCTTGCCCGTCCGACATCCGGCGCGAGACGAGCTCGGCCAGCCGAGGCTGGCGTCGGCGCGTCGCTTGCTAGCGTCTGTCCGCAGGTCAGGCATCGTCGTGGTGCACGGGCACCGGATGCGTGCCAGGACAGGCTGGGAGGCGTCATGGGGTCCGTCGTGGTCGACCAGATCGGGCGGGACGGAGAGCTGATCCACGACGTCGACACGAGACTCTCGAACGGCCGCAAGGACGATCTCCTCCTGACCGCTCTGCCGGGCGCCGTCGTCGAGACGTTCGCCGGAGAACGCGTCGTCAGGTACCGCGACCAGATCATCCTGAAGAAGCAGATCACTCATCTCGGCAACCCCTGGCCCGCGTTCAAGAAGCGCATCCAGATCCCGAAGCGCTGGCTCACCGTGGAGGCGCGCGCTCGGGCTGAGGGTCTCGTCGTGCGGTTCGTCGGGATCTACAACTACCGCGACGTCACGATCTTCGTCGACTTCGACCCGAGCACCTACGTGCTCCGCAAGGCGAACAACTCGGCCGCGCATGTGGCGACCAACGACCTGCACCAGGCACAGGTCGTCGGTCAGTTCTCCCGCGTCGACCGTAACGGGAACCACCTGACGAGCGTCCGGGACGACGAGCTGAGCCGCTACCTGCTCGGTGGGGTCGCCCCGGAGGACCCGAGGCTCGAGGTCTTCAGGAGGTTCAACGCGGAGCTGCTGGACGGGTGCGAGATCGCGGCGCTCGAGGCGGTGCAGGACATGCACGCCGCGGGATGGCCGGACCGGTTCCAGGCGGAGTGGCCAGGCTTCTATCTCGAGTACCGCTTCGACGCCTTCGTACGGGCAGGCTCGATGCTGCACCTCGTCGAGTTCCAGAAAGACAAGCGGAGAGGACGGTACGACTTCGACCTCGTCTTCCGCAGCCGACTCTCGGTCGACTACTACGGCGACCTGAAGGCGTCCGACATCGTCAAGCATGAGTCGCCCGGGAACGACGCGGACGACATCAGGCGGTGCGTCGAGGAGTACGGGCGGTTCTGGTACGTCATCTACGAGCACACGACCAAGCAC
Source organism: Cellulomonas sp. H30R-01 (assembly GCF_010119915.1). Taxonomy (NCBI): domain Bacteria; kingdom Bacillati; phylum Actinomycetota; class Actinomycetes; order Micrococcales; family Cellulomonadaceae; genus Cellulomonas; species Cellulomonas sp. H30R-01. The sequence continues at coordinate 3,682,739 of NZ_CP048210.1, forward strand.
TCTCGGGACAACGGCGATGTCGCGACGATCGCCTGGAACGAGTGGCGGCGGTCGGTGGGGCACAAGGGTCGCAAGGAGTTCGACCCGCTCTCCTACGCGCGCAAGTTCAAGGAGTCGGTGAGGTTCCAGCGCATGATGATTTTGGAGGTCAACGCGGCGAACTTCGAGGTGGTCCTCGGAAGCTTCCGGCAGGGGCAGCAGCCCGACGGTGCTGAGCGCGCGCTGAAGGTCATGATCAACAAGAGGTACATCGACAACTTCTTGATCTACACCGAACCGGAGCCAATCCGTCTGGTCTGAGGACGACGAAAGGCCGCCGACACGTGTCGGCGGCCCTTCGTTCGCGTGTGGAGCCAAGGGGACTCGAACCCCTAACCCCCTGCTTGCAAAGCAGGTGCGCTACCAATTGCGCCATGGCCCCCGGTGCCGCCCGGGGGGCGGCGATCACGTGGGGGAGGCGGTCACTCGAAGGTGTCGGTGACCTCGGACCAGAGGTCCCGCTCGTCCTGGTCCTGCTGGTACTTCTGCCAGAGGACGTAACCGACGGCGGCGACCGCCACCACGAGCAGGAGCTTCTTCATCGGATCCCCCACGGGTCGGGAGTGGGCCTAACAGGACTTGAACCTGTGACCTCTTCCTTATCAGGGAAGCGCTCTAACCGTCTGAGCTATAGGCCCGTGTCGCTTCCGCACGTGCGAACACGTGCGCTGCGCGCCGGACGAGACTACCCCAGCCGAGGTGTCCCGCCCAAACCGGCTCCCGCGGCAGCGGTCAGCCGGTGGTGGAGGTCACTCGTCGGTCATGGTGACGTGCACGCCGCCGACGAGCGCCGCCACGATGTTGTAGAGGAACGCGCCGATGGTCGACAGCGCGGTCAGCAGGAAGACGTCGATGACGGCGATGAGGGTCGCACCCGAGACCACCCGCCGGAACTCGACGTACTGGAGGATGTTGATCGAGCTCTCCTCGCCCGTGATCTGCTTCACGAGGTTGTTGGCCTCGGTGAACACGTGCAGACCGTCCAGCGTCAGCCAGATCACGGCCGCCGCGACGACGATCATGATCCCGATCGCGACGGACAGCAGGAACGACAGCTTCATGACCGACCACGGGTCGATCCGGGACACCGCGAGCCGCACGCGGCGCGGGCCGCCGACCGTCGGGATGCGGCCCGTCGCGGGCCGGACCTGCGAGGTCGCGCCGGTCGCGGGAGGGCGGGTCGACGTGCGCGCCGCCGTCGGGGACGTGGCGGCCGCGGGGGCCGGTGCCGGACTGCTCATGGTCGGGTCCTCGGTACGGGGTCGGGTGACCGAGGCGAACGCGGCGCTGGTCGCGCCGGCCGCCTTCTTGAACCACACGGTCGCGGTGTCGACCGCCACCATGAGGGGCGAGGGCTGCTCGCCCTCGTCGGACGCTGAGGCGGCCGTCGACGCGGACGTGCGGGGAGGGACCCCTGCCGACGCACGGTACGGGGGCTCGTCGCGCTTCGGGGTCGACACGCCGTCGGTCTCGCTGCTCGGCTTCTCGTCGGCCGGCGCGGGCCTGACGGCCTTCGGCGCCGACGACGCGGACTCCGTGCGGCTGCGGCCGTTGCGTGCCGCCGTGGGCGACTTCGCGGTCGACTTCGCACCCGACGACGTCCCCGGACGTGCCGTGGTCGGGGTCGTCGGCCGCAGGCGCGGCGGGATCGAGGGCGGAGTGGAGTCGGTCATGCGTCCTCCGAGGACTGGTCGGCGACGGCCTGCTCACCGGTCGCGTCGTCCGCGCCGGGGGCCCCCGAGGCGTCCGGTTCGTCGGATCCCTGGCCGTTCTCGCCGCCCACGGTACCGGCATCCTCACCGAGGTGTCGCTCAGTGTTACGGGCGACGGCGATGATCCGGTCGCCCGCGTCGGGCTTCGCGAAGATCACACCCTGCGTGGTGCGGCCGGTCGCGTTCACCTCGCTCGTCGCGGAGCGCACGATCTTGCCGCGCTCCATGATGACGAGCACCTCGTCGTCGGTGTCGGTCACGAGCGCGCCGACCAGGTCGCCGTTCGCCTCGGGCAGGTTGGCCACCTTGATGCCGAGGCCGCCACGTCCCTGCTGCCGGTAGTTCTCGACCGTGAGGGCGGTGCGCTTCGCGATGCCGCCCTCGGTCACCGTGAAGAGGAAGGCGTCCTCGCGGACGACGTCCATCGCGAGCAGCTCGTCGTCGTCGCGGAACTTCATGCCGGTGACGCCGGACGTCGCACGACCCATGGGGCGCAGCGCCTCGTCGGACGCGGTGAACCGCACCGACTGGCCCTTGCGGGACACGAGGATCAGGTCCTGGTCGGAGTTGACGAGGCGCGCGGCGACGAGCTCGTCGGGCCTGCCCTCGTCGTCCTCGCGGAGGTTGATCGCGATGACGCCGCCCGAACGGTTCGAGTCGTACTCCGTCAGACGTGTCTTCTTCACGAGGCCGCGCTGCGTCGCCAGCACCAGGTGCTCGGCCTGCTCGTAGTTGCGCACGTCGAGGACCTGCGCGATCGTCTCGCCCGGCTGGAACGCCAGCAGGTTCGCGACGTGCTGACCCTTCGCGTCACGGCCGCCCTCGGGCAGCTCGTACGCCTTCGCGCGGTAGACGCGGCCGAGGTTCGTGAAGAACAGCAGCCAGTGGTGCGTCGTCGTGACGAAGAAGTGGTCGACGATGTCGTCCTCGCGCAGCTGCGCGCCACGCACGCCCTTGCCGCCACGACGCTGCGCCCGGTAGTTGTCGCTCCGTGTCCGCTTGGCGTAGCCGCCGCGAGTGATGGTGACGACCATCTCCTCCTCGGCGATGAGGTCCTCGACGGACACCTCGCCGTCGAAGGGGAGGATCGTCGTGCGCCGCTCGTCGCCGTACTTGTCGACGATCGCCTTGAGCTCGGAGCTCACGATGTCGCGCTGGCGCTGCTCGGAGTCGAGGATCGCGTTGAACTCCACGATCTGCGCCTCGAGCTTCGCGTGCTCCTCCATGATCTCCTGGCGCTGCAGCGCCGCGAGCCGACGCAGCTGGAGGTTGAGGATGGCCTGCGCCTGCTGCTCGTCGATGTCGAGCAGCTCGATCAGGCCGGCCCGCGCCTGGTCGGCGTCGGGGGAGCGGCGGATGAGCGCGATGACCTCGTCCAGCGCGTCCAGCGCCTTGAGGTACCCGCGGTAGAGGTGGATGGCCTCCTCGGCCTTGCGCAGCCGGTACCGGGTGCGCCGCTGGATGACCTCGAGCTGGTGCGTCGTCCAGTGCCGCACGAACGCGTCGATACTGAGCGTGCGCGGGACGCCGTCGACGAGCGCGAGCATGTTCGCGCCGAACGTGTCCTGCAGCTGCGTGTGCTTGTAGAGGTTGTTGAGCACGACCTTCGCGACGGCGTCGCGCTTGAGCACGATCACCAGGCGCTGGCCGGTGCGGCCCGACGTCTCGTCGCGGATGTCGGCGATGCCCGAGACCCGGTTCTCCTTGACGAGGTCCGCGATCTTCTTCGCGAGCGTGTCGGGGTTCACCTGGTACGGCAGCTCGGTGACGACCAGGCAGATGCGGCCCTGGATCTCCTCGACGTTCACGACCGCGCGCATCGTGATCGAGCCGCGGCCCGTCCGGTACGCCTCGTCGATGCCGCGGTGACCGAGGATCGTCGCGCCCGTCGGGAAGTCCGGGCCCTTGATCCGCAGCAGCAGCGCCGCGAGGAGCTCCTCCTTCGTCGCCTCGGGGTGCTCGAGGTACCACTGGACGCCGTCGGCGACCTCGCGCAGGTTGTGCGGCGGGATGTTCGTCGCCATGCCGACCGCGATGCCCGCCGAGCCGTTGACCAGCAGGTTCGGGAACCGGCTGGGCAGGACGAGCGGCTCCTGCGTGCGGCCGTCGTAGTTGTCGCCGAAGTCGACCGTGTCCTCGTCGATGTCCCGCACCATCTCCATCGAGAGGGGGGCCATCTTGCACTCGGTGTACCGCGGCGCGGCGGCCGGGTCGTCACCGGGGGAGCCGAAGTTCCCCTGGCCGGCGACCAGCGGGTACCGCAGCGACCAGTCCTGCACCAGACGGACCAGCGCGTCGTAGATCGCCGAGTCGCCGTGCGGGTGGTACTTGCCCATGACGTCGCCGACGACGCGGCTGCACTTCGAGAACTGGCGGTCCGGGCGGTAGCCGCCGTCGTACATCGCGTACAGCACGCGACGGTGCACCGGCTTCAGGCCGTCGCGCACGTCGGGCAGCGCGCGGCCCACGATGACGGACATCGCGTAGTCGAGGTACGACCGCTGCATCTCGAGCTGGAGGTCGACCTGCTCGATGCGGCCGTGCTCGATCTGGTCCGGGGTCTCGGTCACGGGGTTCCTTCTGTCGTGCGGCGGGGGAGGACGTGGGGGCGGGCGCGCTGCCTCGTGGCGGCCGGCGCGGCGCGGCTCCGTCAGATGTCGAGGAAGCGCACGTCCTTCGCGTTCCGCTGGATGAACGAGCGGCGGGACTCGACGTCCTCACCCATGAGGACCGAGAAGATCTCGTCCGCCGCGGCGGCCTCGTCGAGGGAGACCTGCAGCAGCGTGCGGTGCTCGGGCGACATCGTGGTCTCCCAGAGCTCCTGGTAATCCATCTCGCCGAGACCCTTGTAGCGCTGGATCGCGTTCTCCTTGGGCAGCCGCTTGCCGCCCTCCAGGCCGTCCTTCACGTACGCGTCGCGCTCACGGTCGGAGTACACGTAGTCGTGGTCCGCGTTCGACCACTTGATCCGGTACAGCGGGGGCTGCGCCAGGTAGACGTGCCCCTGCGTGATGAGCTCCGGCATGTAGCGGAACAGCAGCGTGAGCAGCAGGGTCCGGATGTGCTGGCCGTCGACGTCCGCGTCGGCCATCAGCACGATCTTGTGGTACCGCAGCTTGGCGAGGTCGAAGTCCTCGCCGATGCCCGTCCCGAACGCCGTGATGAGGGCCTGGACCTCCTGGTTGCCCAGCGCGCGGTCGAGGCGCGCGCGCTCGACGTTGAGGATCTTGCCGCGGATCGGGAGGATCGCCTGCGTCCGCGGGTTGCGACCGCGCACGGCGGAACCGCCGGCGCTGTCGCCCTCGACGATGAAGACCTCGCACTCCTCCGGCCGGTTGCTCTGGCAGTCCTTGAGCTTGCCGGGCATGCCCCCCGACTCCAGCAGGCCCTTGCGGCGCGTCGCCTCACGGGCCTTGCGGGCCGCCATGCGCGCGGCGGCCGCCTGGATCGACTTGCGGATGACGTCGCGCGCCTCGTTCGGGTGCGAGTCCAGCCAGTCGCCCAGCCGCTCGTTCACGACCTTCTGCACGAACGTCTTCGCCTCGGTGTTGCCGAGCTTCGTCTTCGTCTGGCCCTCGAACTGCGGCTCGCCGAGCTTGACGGAGATGACGGCCGTGAGGCCCTCGCGGATGTCGTCACCCGTGAGGTTCTCGTCCTTCTCCTTGATGATGTTCTTGTCGCGGGCGTACCGGTTGATCAGCGACGTCATCGCCGCCCGGAAGCCCTCCTCGTGCGTGCCGCCCTCGGTGGTCGAGATCGTGTTCGCGAACGTGTGCACCGACTCCGAGTACGCGCTCGTCCACTGCAGCGCGATGTCGACCGAGATGCGGCGCTCGGTGTCCTCCGACGTGATCTCGATGACGTCCGGGTGGACGAGCTCGACCTTCTTCGCCGCGTTGAGGTGCGCGACGTAGTCCACGAGGCCGCCGTCGTACTTGTAGGTGACCGTGCGGTGCTGCGGCGCGTCGACGGGCTGGTCCTCGTCCTGCGCCGGCTCGGCGTCCGTGACCTCGTCCTCGGTGCCGGTGTGCTGCGGCCGCTCGTCGGTGAGCGTGATCTTCAGGCCCTTGTTGAGGAACGCCGTCTGCTGGAAGCGCGAGCGCAGCGTCTCGAAGTCGTAGTCGACCGTCTCGAAGATCGTCGAGTCGGCCCAGAACGTCTGGCTCGTGCCCGTGTCGGTCGTCGCCTCGCCCTGGCGGATCGGACCCGTCGGCTTGCCGCCGTCCTCGAAGTCCATCTCCCACGCGTAGCCGTCGCGCTTCACGACGGACTCGACACGGCTGCTCAGCGCGTTGACGACCGAGATGCCCACGCCGTGCAGACCGCCCGAGACCGCGTACCCGCTGCCGCCGAACTTGCCGCCCGCGTGCAGGATCGTCATGACGACCTCGAGCGTCGGCTTGCCCTCGGTGGGGTGCAGCTCGACCGGGATGCCGCGGCCGTTGTCGACGACGCGCACGCCGCCGTCGGCCAGCAGCGTCACCTCGATCGCGTCGCAGTACCCCGCGAGCGCCTCGTCGACCGAGTTGTCGACCACCTCGTAGACCAGGTGGTGCAGTCCGCGGGCACCGGTCGAGCCGATGTACATGCCGGGCCGCTTGCGGACAGCCTCGAGCCCTTCGAGGACCGTGATCGCGCTGGCGTCGTACCCGCCGGCGCCGTTCGGGCTGCTGGGCGGGGTCGTGCTCTCGTCGGCCACGGGCGGATGTACTCCTCAAGCTCTCACACGCGACAGAGCGCCCCGCCAAGGACCTCGGAGGGCGGATCACCCCAGGAGACTGGAGTTCTCGGCTCTGGTACCGGCGCAAGCGCGCCAGAATTGACGTTCACAGTCTACCTGGACCCCGGCCCGTTACCCCTCGTGTCGACGTCGGCGGGGGAGGGAAGTTCTGGCAGGTTCCGTGACGACGCACGTGCGGGCGCTCCGCGACGGTCGTCGGCGCGTCAGCCGTACGTGTCCCGCGGTCCTCTCCCGGCCACGCGTCGCTTGCCCCGGCCGAACCCCGGACCCGACGGCCCGAGCACCGTGATCTCCGACACGACGCCCTCGCCCAGCTCCTCCGCGAACCGGCGCAGCATCGTCGGCACCGCCCACGTCAGGTTCGTCGCCCAGCTCGTCGAGCTCGCCTGCACGGTCAGCACGCCCGCCTCGAGCGACACGTACGTGCAGTGCTCGGCGACCTGCGGCCCGACGAGGTCCGCCCACCGGTGCTGCACCGTGCCCGACACGAGCCCGGACCCCCAGCCGAACTGCCCCACGAGCGCCCCGAGCGTGTCCGCCACCGCCTGCGGGTCGCGCGCCCCCGGCCCCGCCGTTCCCGGGTTCACGTCGAGCAGCGCCCGCCTGCGAGGGGCGTCCCCCGGGCGGATGCCCTTCGCACGGGCCGCCTCCTTCGCCCGGTTCAACGCCGCCACCGCGACCTGCCGCTCCGGGACGAGGTCCACGACCTGCCGCAACGGGGCGCCGTCCGTCGGGGCGCGGCGGACCGGGGGGAGCAGGGCGTCGTCGGCCTGGTCGTCGCCGCGGTCAGAGGACACGGGCCACCTCACCACCCATGACGTCCACACGCGCGCCCGCGAGCGGCTCCGGCACGTCCTCCGCCACGGCCGCCGTCACCAGGACCTGGCGTGCGGGGGCGACCAGCTCGGCCAGCCGCTCCCGACGACGCGCGTCCAGCTCGGCGAACACGTCGTCGAGGATCAGCACCGGCTCGCCGTCGGGCCCCCAGTCCGCGCCGCGACCGAGCCAGTCCGTCGTCGGCTCCTCGACGGCCGTGCCCGGACGCCCGGCCGGCGTCGCCGGTTCACGGTCGCCCGTGGGCGCCGCGCCGGGGACGCCGTCCGGCGTTGCGCCGGGGGTCGACCCCATGGCGACCGCGTCCTGCGTGGCGGCCGCCGTCGACGCCACGGCGGCGGGCGTCGCGACGGCGGCGGGCGTCGCGACGGCGGGCGCTGCCGGCACGCCGTCGGTCAGGAGCGTGTACGACGCGAGCCGCAGCGCCAGCGCGTACGACCACGACTCCCCGTGGCTCGCGTACCCCTTCGCGGGAAGACCGCCGAGCGTCAGGACGAGGTCGTCGCGGTGCGGCCCGACCAGGCACACCCCCCGCTCGACCTCCTTCGTCCGCAGCCGACCCATCGCCTCGAGCAGCTGCGCCTCGACCAGGCTCGTCGTCGCGGGCACGTCCGACGCGACCGGCGTGGCCGCGTCCGGCCCGCCCGACGCTGCCGTGCCGTCGCCCGACCGACCGCGCCCCTCGTCGGCGAGCGCCGCGTCCAGGCTCGCACGGTAGGTGACGACCGCCTCGCCCTGACCGGCGCTGACCTGCGCGTACGACGCCGCGACGTGCGGGGCGAGCGCCGCGACGAGCGCGCGTCGGGCGACCACGAGCTCCGCGCCCGTCTGCGCGAGCTTCGCGTCCCACACGTCGAGCGTCCGCAGGTCCGCCGTGCCGCGTCCCCCCCGCATCGCCGAGCCCGCCGTCTTCAGCAGCGCCGACCGCTGCCGCAGCACCCGCTCGTAGTCCTGCACCGTGCCCGCGAACCGGGGCACGAGCTGCACGAGCAGGTCGTCGAGGAACCGTCGCCGACCGTCCGGGTCGCCCTTCACCAGGGACAGGTCCTCCGGCGCGAACAGCACCGTGCGCAGGATCCCGAGGATGTCGCGTGCCCGGCCCGGGGAACCGCCGTTGACCCGGGCCCGGTTGGCCTTGCCCGGCGTGACCTCGACCTCGACCAGCGTCGCGCGCGGGTGCCCCGGCTCGAGATCGCGCACGACACGGGTCCGCACGACCGCGCGGCTCGCACCCGAGCGGACGAGCGCTGCGTCCGACGGCACCCGGTGGCTGCCGAGCGTCGCGACGTACCCGATCGCCTCGACCAGGTTCGTCTTGCCCTGCCCGTTCGGCCCGACGAGCGCGGTGATGCCCGCGTCGAGGGGGAGCTCGACCTGCGCGTAGGAGCGGAAGTCGGTGAGCGACAGGTGGGCGACGTACATCAGGTCTCTTCGTCGTGGTGAGGCGGGTCAGGCGCCGCCGGGCACCGGCGGCACCGCGGGGCGCCGGAGCCGGGCTGGCTCGCGCGCGGCGAGCGGCGCGGGTCGGAGGGCTGGTCGCGCTCGCTCGCCGAGCACGCCGAGCGGGCGGGGCCCGTCGTCAGGCGTGCGGGGGGACAGCGGCGTCGGGGACCGGGGTGGTGTCGCTGATCGGACCCGTCGTGCCGGCGGGCTTCACGGCGTGCCCGCCGAACTGCTGGCGCAGCGCGGCGACGGCCTTCATCGCGGGCGACTCCTCCTGCCGGGACGCGAACCGCGCGAACAGCGCCGCGGAGATGACCGGAGCCGGCACCGCGAGGTCGATCGCCTCGTCGACCGTCCACCGGCCCTCGCCCGAGTCCTCGACCCAGTCGTCGATCTCGCCGAACGACGGGTCGGCCTCGAGCGCCTCGACCAGCAGGTCCAGCAGCCAGGACCGCACGACCGTGCCCCGGCGCCACGCCTTGACCGTGCCGTGCACGTCCGTGACCAGGTCCTTCGCGGCCAGGAGCTCGTAGCCCTCCGCGTAGGCCTGCATGAGGCCGTACTCGATGCCGTTGTGCACCATCTTCGCGAAGTGGCCGGCGCCGATCGCACCGGCGTGCACGAACCCCTCTTCGCGCGGGCCCTCGGGCCGGAGCGCGTCGAAGACCGGGAGCACGCGCGCGACCAGGTCCGCGTCGCCGCCGACCATGAGGCCGTAGCCGTTCTTGAGTCCCCACACGCCGCCCGAGACGCCGACGTCGAGGAAGCCGACACCGTTCTCGGCGAGCAGGTCCGCGTGCGGCTGGTCGTCCTGGTAGTAGGAGTTGCCGCCGTCGATGACCACGTCGCCGCTGGTCAGCAGGCCGCCGAGGTCGCGGATGACCGCGTCGGTGATCGCACCGGACGGCACCATGACCCAGACCACACGCTCACCCGCGGGCAGCGCGTCGACCAGCGCCTCGAGCGAGGGCACGTCCGTCACGTCAGGGTTGCGGTCGTACCCCGTGACCTCGATGCCCGCGGCGCGGATGCGTTCCCGCATGTTCGCGCCCATCTTGCCCAGACCGACCAGACCGATGTGCATGACCCCTCGCCTCTCCCGGTGTCCCGGACCTCGCCGACCGGCGTCCACCGGTCACTCTGCCGCACCGTCCCGCGGTCCGCTCCTGCGGCCGCCGGGTCGACGGCGACGCGTCAGCTCGCGAACCGGATCGGGACGAGCAGGTAGCGGTACTCCTGCTTGTCGTCGCCGTCCAGCGACTCCTGCCCCGTGAACTCGACCGGCTTGTTCGGGTGCGTGAACGACAGCCGTACGAACGTCGTGTCGAGCGCACCGAGGCCGTCGAGCAGGAACTGCGGGTTGAACGCGACCGTGATGTCGTCCCCGACGAGGGTCGCCTCGAGCGCCTCGGACGCCTGCGCGTCGTCGCCCTGCCCCGCGTCGAGCACGACCTGTCCCTGCGAGAACGCCAGCCGGATCGGGGTGTTGCGCTCCGCGACGAGCGCGACACGCTTCGCGGCCTCGGCGAGCGCGTGCGTCGACACGATCGCGTGGATCGGGGTCTCGTCGGGGAACAGGCGGCGCACGGCGGGGTAGTCGCCGTCGACGAGCAGGCTCGTCGTCTGCCGGCCCCCGGCCTCGAAGCCGATGAGGTCCACGCCGGCGCCCGTCGACAGCGCGACGGTGACAGAGCCGGCGCTGCCCAGCGACTTCGCGGCGTCGGAGAGGGTGCGGGCGCGCACCAGCGCGACCGTCGACATGTCGGGCGACGCCGGCTTCCACGTGAGCTCGCGGAGCGCGAGACGGTAACGGTCCGTCGCGAGGAGCGTGACCTTCTCGCCCTCGATCTCGACGCGCACGCCCGTGAGGAGCGGCAGGGTGTCGTCGCGGCTCGCGGCGACCGAGACCTGCGCGACCGCGTGCGTGAGCTCGTCGCCGTCGACCGTGCCGGCCGTGGCCGGCATCGACGGCAGGTTCGGGTAGTCCTCGACGGGCATCGTGAGGAGCGTGAAGCGGCTCGCGCCGCAGGTGACGACGACCTTGGTGCCGTCGAGGACGACGTCGACGGGCTTGTCGGGCAGCGCGCGCGAGATCTCCGCGAGCAGACGTCCGGAGACCAGGACCGTGCCCGGCTCGGAGACGTCGGCCGGGATCTGCGAACGTGCCGAGACCTCGTAGTCGAAGCTCGACAGCTGGATCGTGCCGGTCGTGTCGGCCTCGATGCGGACACCCGCGAGCACGGGGACCGGCGGGCGGGTGGGCAGGCTGCGAGCCGTCCACGTGACCGCGTCGGCGAGGACGTCACGGTCGACCCGGAACCTCATGTGTCACCTCTTCGTCGTTCGAGTGCTGCCCGGGGCGTCGTCGCACGGTTCCGGCGTGGGGCGCTCGTGCGTCGACGCCGGTGGGCCCTCGTGAGCGCACTGGTCGCACGCACGACACGGCCTGTCCGTGGCATCACGCGAACACTACGCGAGAGGTCCGACGCTCGGTACAGGTCCGAGGAGCGTGTGGACGACAGGTTCTCCAGCAGTGCAGCGCCCGGGCGGCGTCGATCGTGCCGATCGGCGTCCCGGCCCGCCGCCGTCAGCCATCGGCGGTGTGTGGATCATCAGCAGAGAGAAGTCTCGTCGTCGTCATCGGTCGTGTGCATGGTGTGGATCTCGGCCGTCCGTGCAGGTCAGGTCGCCGAGGGCGTGTGGACGTGCTGTGGGCGGCGCGCCGGTGACCCGGTGGACGCTCGTGGACGTCCCGGAGAGGCCCTCGCGGCATCCACGGACGAGTGCCGGGTCCTCCACAGTGCAGAGGCGTGTCGTCCACCGTCGTCCACAGGTGTGTGCACAGGTGTGAACATTCGTCCCATGCATGTTTCATCCGGAACGTGAGGGTTGCGGTCAAGGCTCTCGCATCGATTCGACGATGAGACTTGTCTCATCGCTGATGACGTCGAGCGCGCACCGGGTGGCGCGTCGGCGGCGCGAAGCTGCAGTTCAGAGTGCTTTTCTGCGCGGTGCTCGCGCGCGCTGATCCGAACGGGTGAACAGCGTCACAAACATCCCCAGCCACCTGTGGAAACTGTGGACAACCGTGAGGACGGATCCGCCACGAACCGGACAGGAAGGGCGGATCAGCCCCGGCTCTGCTGCTTGATCCGGTTCGTGAGCTCGGTCACCTGGTTGTAGATCGACCGGCGCTCGGCCATGAGCTCGCGGATCTTGCGGTTCGCGTGCATGACCGTCGTGTGGTCACGACCGCCGAACGCCTGGCCGATCTTCGGCAGGGACAGGTCGGTGAGCTCGCGGCACAGGTACATCGCGATCTGCCGAGCCGTGACGAGCACCCGCGAGCGGCTCGAGCCGCACAGGTCGTCGATCGAGAGCCCGAAGTACGCAGCCGTCTGGCCGATCACCTGCGTCGCCGTGATCTCCGCGGTCTGCTCGTCCGTGATGAGGTCCTTGAGGACGATCTCCGCGAGCGACAGGTCGACCTGCTGACGGTTGAGGTTCGCGAAGGCGGTCACGCGGATCAGCGCACCCTCGAGCTCACGGATGTTGGTCGAGATCTTGCTCGCGATGTACTCGAGGACGTCCGGCGGCGCCTGGAGCCGCTCGCTGCCGGCCTTCTTGCGGAGGATCGCGATGCGCGTCTCGAGGTCCGGCGGCTGGACGTCGGTGATGAGGCCCCACTCGAACCGTGACCGCATGCGGTCCTCGAAGCCGTTCAGCTGCTTCGGCGGCAGGTCGGACGTGATCACGACCTGCTTGTTCGCGTTGTGCAGCGTGTTGAACGTGTGGAAGAACTCCTCCATCGTCTGTTCCTTGCCCTGCAGGAACTGGATGTCGTCGATGAGGAGCACGTCGACCTCGCGGTAGCGGCGCTGGAACGCGCCCGCCTTGCCCTCGGAGATCGAGTTGATGAAGTCGTTCGTGAACTCCTCCGAGTTCACGTACCGCACGCGCACGCTTGGGTACAGGTTGTAGGCGTAGTGCCCGATCGCGTGCAGCAGGTGCGTCTTGCCCAGACCGGAGTCGCCGTAGATGAAGAGCGGGTTGTACGCCTTGGCCGGCGCCTCGGCGACGGCGACCGCCGCCGCGTGAGCGAAGCGGTTCGACGAGCCGATGACGAACGTCTCGAACTGGTACTTGGGGTTGAGGCGCGCGGGTTCCGACGCCTGCTTGCGGCCCGCCGGCAGCGGGCGGTGGTCGATCGCGGACCGGCCGGGACCGGCGCCGTCGTCGTCCTGCCCGCCGTGCACGACGCTCAGGTCCGGGCGGTCGGGCCGGTCGGAGGCCTCGTCCGACCCGTCCTCACGGTGCGGTGACGCGTCGTTGCGGTCGAGCGGAGCCGGGGGAGCGGGAGGGACGACGCGCAGGGACGGGGTGGTGTCGCTCGCGAGCTCCGGGTCGACCGTGATCGCGAAGCGGGCCTCGCGGTCGAGGGCGTCCGACAGGGCGTCCGTGACCTCCGACCGCACGCGCGTCTCGAGGTAGTCCTTCGTCAGGTCGTTGCCGACGGCCAGCAGCAACGTGCCGTCGAGGAGCCCGAGCGGACGCGCGAGCCGGACGAAGGCGATCTGCCGCGGCGTGATGTCGGGGCTCGCCTCGAGGGTCGCGACGACGTGACCCCAGACCCGGGCGAGCTCTTCGTCCTGTGACAACGTCCTACCTCAGCTGATCGATCGTGGAGTGGTCGAGTCTCGCACGGCCCCCGTTGTCCACATACTTGTCCACACCTGTGCGCGGTCGCCTCGCACCCGTCCTGACGGCACGACGCCGGGCCGTGGTGCGCCGACGGCGGCCCGTCGCGGACGACCTCTCCACACGGGATGGTCCACGACGTCCACAGGCACGGCGACGACGAACGATGCTAGCCCCCGACGACGCGCCGGGGGAGGCGTCCTGCCGGGTGACCTCACCAGCTGTCCAGGTAGGCTCCCGGCAGGCGGACGTGGCGCTCCGGCCCATTTGACCGGCCGCGACGACGCGGCGTACCGTTGTCCAGCCTTCCTGATGGCTCCTGCTGGCGCGCCCTGACGCCACACGCCGCGTGCGTGTCCTTGGAGCAGTCGAGCTCGGCAGACAGACCAGGTCACGCGCCCACGCGCGGGGCCCAACCCGGATGTAGTGGAGACTCTCGTGAGCAAGCGCACGTTCCAGCCGAACAACCGGCGCCGCGCCAAGACGCATGGCTTCCGTCTGCGCATGCGCACCCGCGCGGGTCGCGCGATCCTCGCGGCCCGTCGCCGCAAGGGTCGCTCCGAGCTCTCGGCCTGACGCCAGCGCCGGTGCTGCCCGCAGCGCACCGGATGCGCCGCGCTGCCGACTTCGAGCAGGCGGTGCGCCGTGGTGCGCGCAGCGGCCGGGACACCCTCGTGGTGCACCTGACGACCAAGACCGACCCAGGACCCGACGGTCCCGTGGTCGGTCTTGTCGTGTCCAAGGCCGTGGGCACGGCGGTCCGCCGCAACCTCGTCAAGCGACGGCTGCGCGAGCTCGTGCGGGGCCACCTCGACACGCTTCCCGCCGACGCGGGACTCGTCGTCCGGGCGCTCCCGCCCGCAGCGACCGCCGACTACGCGCGGCTGGGGGCCGACCTCGACTCCGCTCTCGCCACCGCGACGCGGCGCCTCACGCGTCGCCCGGCCCAGGCGTAGCCGCCCCATGACCTGGCGATCCGTGGTGCGTGGTGCCGTGCGCCTGCCGGCCCAGCTCGTGCTGCTCCTCCTGCGCGGGTACCAGCGGTTCATCTCGCCGATGACACCGCCCACCTGCCGCTTCTACCCGTCGTGCTCGCAGTACGCCGTCATCGCCGTCACGCGTCACGGGCTGCTCTACGGCTCGTGGCTCGCCGCGCGCCGGCTGCTGCGGTGCCACCCCTGGAACCCCGGGGGCGTCGACGACGTTCCACCGGCGCGTCCTCCGCACCACCACCGTCTTCACCGTCACCCTGACGTGGCTCCGTCCACGCACTGATCCCCTCCGAGGAGCCCCCGGATGTCGTGGTTCGACGGACTGCTCAGTCCCATCATGACCGTCGTGGCCTGGATCATGGTCCAGTTCCACGCCCTGTTCACGACGCTCGGGCTCGACCCCGAGAGCGGCGCTGCATGGGGCCTGTCGATCGTCGGTCTCGTGATCGTGATCCGGATCCTGCTGATCCCGCTGTTCTTCAAGCAGATCAAGGCGTCGCGCGGCATGCAGCTGCTCGCGCCCGAGATGCAGGCGATCCAGAAGAAGTACAAGGGGAAGACCGACCCCGCGTCCCGTGAGGCCATGAGCCGCGAGACGATGGAGCTCTACCGCAAGCACGGCACGAACCCGTTCGCGTCCTGCCTGCCGATCCTGCTCCAGTCGCCGATCTTCTTCGCCCTGTTCCGGGTGCTCATCGAGCTGCCGCGCATCGCCGCCGGCACCTACGACCCCATCGGCCCCATGACGCCCGAGCTCGCCGCTCAGGCCGAGGCCGCCACCATCTTCGGCGCCCCGCTGTCCGGCACGTTCATGACCGCCGGCGACAACTGGCACATCCGCGTCGTGACCGTCGTCCTCATCATCGCGATGTCCGCGACCACGTTCCTCACGCAGCGCCAGCTGACCATGAAGAACATGCCGCCCGCCGCCCTGCAGGGCCCGATGGCGCAGCAGCAGAAGGTGCTCCTGTATGTCCTGCCGCTGATCTTCGCCTTCTCCGGCGTCAACTTCCCCATCGGTGTCCTCATCTACTGGACCACCACCAACCTGTGGTCGATGGGCCAGCAGTTCTACACTATCCGCCGCATGCCGGCACCGGGCTCCGAGGCCGAGCGCCTGATGAAGGAGCGCAAGGCCCGGCGCGCCGCCGCCCGCGGCATCACGCTCGAGGAGCCGACCACCTCGACCGCCGTCATCGAGGAGAAGCCGCGCGGCCAGCGTCAGCAGCCCAAGCGGAAGGACCGGGCCAAGGGAGTCGCCGGCGCCCCGGGCTCTGCCGCAGGATCCGGCACGGAGAGCGGCGACGCGGCAGCGCCGACGTCGAGCTCCGTCACCGCCAGCGGGGCGACCACCCCCGCGGGCGGTCCGAGCGCCAAGGGCGCGGCACCCAAGGGTGGCCAGCCGAAGGGCGGCGCACCCAAGGCCGGTCCCGCCAAGTCCGGCGGTGCGAAGCCCGGCACGGGCAAGACCGGCCCTGCCAAGTCCGGTGGAAGCAAGCCCGGCAGCGGCGGTGCCTCTCGCACCCAGCCCTCTCGCGACGCGCAGGGCGGTGCGGGCGGCGACGGTGCCGGCCCCGACAGCCCGACGCGGTCGTAGAACCCGTCCACCCACGTCAGCCGACAATCCTGTCGACGATCGGAGAGACCTCATGAGCCCGAGCTCGCCCGACGAAGCGGTCGAGTCCACCAGCACCAAGCGCCTCGAGGAAGAGGGCGAGATCGCCGCGGACTACCTCGAGGAGCTCCTCGACATCGCCGACCTCGACGGTGACATCGACATCGACATCGACCACGGTCGCGCCGCTGTCGAGATCGTCTCCGAGGACCCGGAAGACCGTTCGCTGCGTCGCCTCGCCGGCCGCGACGGGGAGGTGCTCGACGCCCTGCAGGAGCTGACACGCCTCGCCGTGCAGACGAAGACGGGGGAGCGCAGCCGCCTCATGCTCGACGTCGCGGGGTTCCGTGCGGCTCGGCGCACCGAGCTCGTGGGCGTCGCGGAGGACGCGATCGCCCGCGTCAAGACGTCGGGGGCGCCCGTCGCACTCACGGCGATGAACCCGTTCGAGCGGAAGGTCGTCCACGACGCCGTCGCCGCTGCAGGGCTGTCGAGCGACTCGGAGGGCGTCGAGCCCGATCGGCACGTGGTGATCCGCCCGGCCTGATCCGGGGAGATCGTCCACAGGGCGGGGTGACTTCGGTCGCCCCGCCTTTGTCGTCTCCGATGTGGTCCCGGGGCGACTTGCCACGACCGAGGGCACTCACGCCAGTGCAGTCCCGCGTGGAAGCGGGGACGATCACGAGGATGACGCGGCTACCCTCGCCGCGGACGCCGGACGCCGGACGCCGGACGCCGGACGCCGGACGCCGGACGCCGGACGCCGGACGCCGGACGCCGGACGCCGGACGCCGGACGCCGGACGCCGGACGCCGGACGCCGGACGCCGGACGCCGGACGCCGGACGGCAACGACGACGGACGACGGATTACCGACCACTGCGCCAGGCCGCCGCCGTCATCCCCTCGGCGACCGGCGCCAACGAGCCGTGAGTGTGCGCGTTTCACGTGAAACACGGGACGAGCCGACTGGAGGTGCGGTCGAAGGTCGCTCTGTCGACGGACTTGCGTCTGCGAAGCGCTTGTTGGCTAGTCGCAACCCGGGTGGCCGGTAGGCGAGTGGGAGGCGGGTCGCTGACTGTGTCGGCGCGTCTCGCGACGAACGTTTCACGCTTCGTAGCTGTTTCACGTGAAACAGGACTGGTTGGGCGTCGCTGACATCTCGCCCGAGGGCTATGCCCATAGCGAGTCGAGGCCTGTTTGGCGGTCACTCTGCCGACGAATGGCTCGCGCGAGGTTGCCGGTCGTTCCGGTGGAGGGGGACACCACTGCGTCCGGTGCCTCGAACTGTGCGCGATGGTGGCGGCAGCGCTCGTCGGCTCACGCTCAACATCCCAGCGGCCCACCCATGTGCCACTGGCCGCTGCAGGCTCGAGATCGCAAGACGTCTGGACCGTGATCAGGGACGTCCTCCGATCCGGTTCCGATACCCGACCGCCGCGTCGCGGACCGCACGCAGGCGTGGGGTGGCATCCCTGACGAACAGGCAGCGCTCTGATGCGGATCTCCGTTCGATCCGGATGTCAGTCGGCTGACTTGTTGTGTGCCGGCCCGGGCGCGCTCAGCTGACCGGTGGAGCGGAGTTGCGCCGGGCCGATTGCGTTGTGCTTACGGGTGAGGGCCGCGACGAGTTCGTAGGTTCGCGGGGGATTCGCTGGCGGGTGGGCTTCGGATGTCAGGTGGGGCCGACGGGCTTGGTCCTGCTGTGAGGCCCTCCTCAACCGCACTCGCTGGAGCCCCGGGGCGGCCCCCGGCTCGATAGACACCTCGACGCGGTGGCTGCGGGTGAGCAGCCTTCGCTTGCCGCCGGCTGCAAACAGATGGACGCAGTGTTCTTCAGGCGGGTCATATGCCATCAAGAGGTCAAATCCCGGACGTGGAGAGGTTGTCGGCGGGCGCGCGCACGCCGCAGGGGTGGGCATTGGGCGAACTGGATCAAGTCTGCAGACTTGTGCTCTCAGCGTCGGCGCAGCTCGGGTACGCGGTGAGGTTCGGCCTTCCCATCGCCGCGTGAGGGCGTGGTGGCGCGGGACCGTCAAGCATCAGCAATCGCGCGGAGCGTCG
Source organism: Cellulomonas sp. H30R-01 (assembly GCF_010119915.1). NCBI lineage: Bacteria > Bacillati > Actinomycetota > Actinomycetes > Micrococcales > Cellulomonadaceae > Cellulomonas > Cellulomonas sp. H30R-01. Next base: position 3,700,876 of record NZ_CP048210.1, read on the forward strand.
AGTCGACGCGTTTCACGTGACGGCGGGCGGGTGGCTCGCGCGTTGGTGAGCGGCGAGCGGTAAGGAGCAGGCCCGCGACGAGCCCGCCGAGGCCGCCGCCTGCGGGCGGCTGGCGTCGAGCGGTAAGCAGTGAGCTTCTGTTGCGAAGGGGTCGAACTGACGACGTGTCGTTTCGCAGGAAGCGTTGACACGCGCTGCGAGCCTCGCCGGATGGGAGCCATGTCGGCACCGAGTCGTCTGACAAGCGGAAGTGCGGCGTCGTTCCCATCACGGACGTCGTGGCCACGTCCACTCGGCGCGGGGCAAGAGACAGCGTCTCGGCTACGAACCGGAGACGCTCACCGGACGACAGACGTTCGTTCGCTCAGGCGGTTGATCACCGACACGGAGCGTCGACCCACGTGCGGGCTTGCGCGAAGAGACCCCGCGGGACATCTCTTCACAGCGGAGGCTTCCCGAGCCGCCATCGACGTGACACGTCCGGCTGAGGATGAGCTGCAGGGACTGGAGGAGAACGTCTGAAGGCGAGTAGCACGCGCGCATCACGTCATCAGCAATTCTCGCCCAACAACAGACACTCTGTGCCGGGCCGGCGGAGTAGATGGACTCCGCAGGGGCAGGCGGGGCGTCCGGCAGGGCGGACCAGATCGCCGCAGGACCCCCCGACTGCGTTGCCGGCCCGGGCGGTGCGCCGCCACGATGGGAAAGCCGCTGCACAAGCCGGTGCGCGTCGATCGACGCCGGTCACCGTGCGCGGTGCCCGCAGCTGAACGCCCCATGCGCTGGTGGACGCCTTGCCTCCTGGCGCCTCGCTCCAGCGCGAGTCGAGTGTGAGCAGAGGCCGACGGGCAATGCAGCGCGGGAGGTCCGCGTGTGAGGGCTGCGCGGGTCCGATGTTCCCCGAGGGTGATGCTCCGAGAAGTCGACGGACCACTCACTCGTCATGAGTTCGCCCGGGCGGCGGGCGTCCGCCCACGTCGGGTTGAACACCGGGCGCGTCGGTCGAGAGGGCGAGCATTCCGGGCGTAAGCGTCCCGCCCACCCGGGCTTGCCCGGGACCATGACCGTCTCGCTCCGCAGGCGAACGGCTGTTTCACGTGAAACGGTGCGCGGTGTCGCTGCCAGGCGGACTGATCCGCCGTCAGTTGTGAGACGCACGGTCCGGGCGCCGCTGACGCGGCGGAGCTATGTGGGCGCCGTCCATCCGGCGGGAGCGTCCAACCAGGCTTCGATCTCATGACGATCGGTGTTGAACCGTGCCAGCGGCGCGGCGCAGTGTGGCGCGCGGCAGGCGGGTCACGCCGCGCGCCGCGCGGGAGCGTCGGTCGGGTACGCGAGGCGCGCACACCGGGGGAGCCCAGAGTCGTGCCACAGAGGCCCCTGCACGAGTCGGTCGACAAGGTGCGTGCAGGCCACGCACCGAGCGCAGCAACAGACGTCAAGGCACACTCGCGCGCCGCGCAGCACGTGTCGCCCACGGGGTCGGGCGAGCGATTGCGTTCCGAACGGCTTGAGGTTTGGCGGCGTGTGAGACGCGGCGGGTGAAGAACCCAGCGGAGACGCAGTCGCTCTCAGGCCTCTTATGGTGCGGGCGGCCACGGAGCGCTGATCTCGAGTACGTGGGACCGCTCGAGTTTCACGTGAAACACGCCCCGCCCCGCGGGCCGTTGCACGCGCCACCCGCGGACGTACCGTTGTCGCTCGGCCGCGCGTTGGTTTCACGTGAAACAGACGGCGAGCGGGCGGGCATAAGCTGCACGGGTTGCGGAGGCCGTCTGGAGGCAGGGCATGAGCGCCGAAACGGCGCGAGCCCGCGCCGACCGGATGGCAGGCTCCCGGTACCGCGTGACGCGCTCCGGGGCGAGTCGGCCACGGTCCCGAGCCGGCGTCGTCCCCGCGCGCCAGTGGCAGCCGACCGGCAGTCGCCGGTCAGCTGCAACGAACGCCGCGGTCCTTGAGTCACTGCCGCGAGTACCGAATCTCGTGCCAAGCACCGAGCAGCGAGCCGCTCGGAGCCGGGCACTGCGCACCGGGTTCCAGCGGCCAGCGTGGCACCGAGCGCCGAGCGCCGAGCGCCGAGTGCCGAGTGCCGAGTGCCGAGTGCCGAGTGCTGAGTGCCGGGTGCCGGGTGTCGGGTGTCGAACTGCCGAGCACCAAGCACCGAGCACTGAGCACCGAGCACCGCGCACCGAGCGCCGAGCGCTGAGCACTGAGCACCGAGCACTGAGCACCGAGCACCGCGCACCGAGCGCCGAGCGCTGAGCACTGAGCACTGAGCACCGAGCGCCGAGCACCCCGGGCGCCCGAGCACTGAGCATCGAGCACCCGAGCACCCCCGGCACCCGGGCACCGAGCACCCCGGGCACCCGAGCACCGAGCACCCGGGCACCCGAGCACCCCCGGCACCCGGGCACCGAGCACCCCGGGCACCCGAGCACCCGAGCACCGAGCACCCGAGCACCCGGGCACCGAGCACCCGAGCACCCGAGCACCGAGCACCCGAGCACCCGGGCACCCGGGCACCCGAGCACCCGGGCACCCGAGCACCCGGGCACCCGAGCACCCGGGCACCCGGGCACCCGGGCACCCGAGCACCGAGCACCGAGCACCGAGCACCCGGGCTCCGGGCAGCGAACTCCGCCCGCATGCACGCAGCAGGCCGACATAGGTGCGGAGTCAAGGCTGGGCAACGGAGGACGAGGAGTCGCGCGGCCTTGGGGCGGGCAGAGCGGGGTCCAGGCCGTGGGAAGGAGCAGCGGACCAGGCGCCCAGGCGGAGTCAGAGGCCGGGGGAGGTGGCTTGCGGATCGGACAGCTGGAGCGCGTGACCGGGAGAAGGGGACGGAGACCGGGCCGGGTGGGGAGTCGGGGACCAGACGTGGAGACGAGGAAGAGGAGCGCGGGGGAGCAGCGGACCGGAGGGCGGAGCGAACCGAAGCCGCAGGGAGCGGGGGAGCGGTCGACCAGGAGGCTGATGGCGAACCTGGCCTGGAGGTCGGGCAGGACGGGGAAACAGCGAGTCGGCCGGGCGCACTAGAACCGTGGTCCAGGAATGTCGAGGAGGAGGCGACCGGGAGGCAGCAGTGCGGTGGACCAGGAGCTGGGGCTCCAACGGGAGGCAGGCCACGAGACGACGGGGGAGCAGGCAGCAAGAGGAGGCACGGCCCCGCGCGGTTGGAGCGCTCACGGGCAGTGAGGCCGAAAGCAGCGATCGGAGAACTGGGTGCCGATGGCAGAGAGCAGCTGGCTGGCAGGTTGACCCACCGGGCGTGGGCGGCCCAGGAAGCGCGAAGGTGAAGCGATCGTCCACACAAGCTCGGGGTCCCGCGGAGCGGCAGCCGAGCGCACGAACTGCGGAGCAGCGGTCGAGCTACGACCGCCGACGTCGTGGGGCGAGTTGCGGGGGCCGCACCGCTTCATACGCACGGCGCATGACGCACCGACTGCCGTCCAACGACCACGCGTCGTCGGCGCCGTGCGTCGCGTCCTCAGCGCAGGCGCGCGAGGCCAGGCTTGTGCACTGAAGGTCCGCGCCGAGCGCCGGGGACCGCGCGCCGAGCGCCGAGTGCCGGGGACCGAGCGCCGAGCGCCGAGCGCCGAGCGCCGAGCGCCGAGCGCCGAGCGCCGAGCGCCGAGCGCCAAGCGCCAAGCGCCAAGCCGACCGCCGATGACCGCGCGCAGAGCACCATCGAGCGCCGAGCGCCGAGCGCCGAGCGCCGAGCGCCGGGCATCGGGCATCGGGCATCGGGCCCAGGGCTCGGCGTGCGTTCACTCAGCCTCCGACCCCGGGCGCCGGCACCCGGCGGAGCGGTCCGGACGGCGCGACGGCCGGTGAGAACCCAGGCGGCGTTCGATGCCAGACGTGCGGGTGTCCGGATGCCTGAGCGGTGGGGTAGTGACCGGTCGTGCGGGCCCGCGAGCCACCGGACGCTTGGTCGAGGAACCGGAAAGGTGTCGCCACCTCGTCGATCGATGGATCGCAGGGTCCGTGAGGCTTCACGAGCGTGCGGAGACGACGGCGGCGGCCGGCGTGCGGCACAGGGGCCAGGGTCGACATCGGCGTGTCGGGCGGGATGTCGGCGATGGGTGCGCGACCCGCCTGTGGATGGGCCAGAAGGGCGCCGGACCGCACGGTACGGTGGGTCGTCGCCGCGGCCCACGGGCGGCGCGTGTGGAGGTTCACCACGCACACCGTGCGCACGCGGGGCGCCACACAGAGCGTTGTTTCACGTGAAACGGGGGACGTAGTGACGGGTGAGGCCCCCGACGTGACAGGCGCTGGTGATCCCCTGACGGGCGACCCGGCGGTGACCGAGTTCTTCGGGGCGGCGTGGCCTGCGGTCGCGGGATTCCACTCGATGCTCGTCGACGAGGGTGTGCTCCGCGGCTTGGTCGGACCCCGCGAAGTCACGCGGTTGTGGTCTCGACACCTCCTGAACTCCGCAGCAGTCGTGCCGTTCCTACCGGAGCAGGGGCGGATCATCGATCTCGGCAGCGGCGCCGGCCTGCCGGGGATCGTGGTGGCCGCGATGCGGCCCGAGTGCGAGGTCGTGCTCCTGGAGCCGATGGAGCGTCGTACCGACTGGCTGACCGAGGTCGCCGCGCAGCTGCACCTCGAGAACGTCGTCATCGAGCGGAACAGGGCACAGGACGTCCACGGCCGACTCGTCGGCGATGCGGTCACGGCGCGCGCAGTCGCCTCGCTCGACAAGCTCTACCGCATGGCACTTCCTCTCCTACGCCCAGGCGGAGTCCTCGTCGCGCTCAAGGGCGACAAGGCTGAGCAGGAAGTGCAAGACGCCAAGCACGTCGGGAAGAAGTGGGGTGCGGGCGTTGCCGAGGTGGCCTTGGCGTCGACGATCGCGGGAGTCGAGCCCACTCGAGTCGTCCGAGTCGTACGGGAGGTGGCAGGTGTTCGGTAGGAAGAAGCGCAAGGCGGAGCCGGTGTCGGCGGAGCCGAACCTGATGCCGGCGCCGACACCGTTCGGCGCCGCATCGGGCGGAGGCGACCCTGAGGCGCCCGTCTGGACGCCGGCCGGCGACGCGACGACCGAGCTGAGCGCCCCACCGAGGGGGAGCGGCGCGACGTCTGGTAGCGATGTCGACTCGCCAGTGACTCTCGGAAGCGCGTGGGCGAGCGTGGAGCCCTCCCCGGGTGGAACAGGCGGTCCGGCCGTCGCGCACGGGTTGCCGTCGCCGACCGCGGACAGCGGGTTCGGAGACGTTTCACGTGGAACGACGACGGACGCGCCGACGGCTCCGGATGAGGTCGACCTCGCCCTCCGCCCGAACTGGTCACTGGCACCCGACGGCGAGCGCAGCGGGGATTCGTCGGAGGCGCGCCACGACGTGCTGCAGGCCGATGCGAGGTCGGCATCGTCGGCTCCCGAGTGGCGCGCGACCTCCGACGACGGCGCGCCGCTCATCCCGTCCGAGCCAACGACGGCGCCTCCCGCGGACAGTCAGCCGGTCGGAGCCGCGCGTGCGAGCGAGGAGCCTCAAGACGCCTCACTCGTTTCACGTGAAACGGCGACGTCGAACGTCGAGGGCAGCGTCCGAATCTTCCACGAGACGGTGTCAGCACCGAACGCCTCTCACGCGGGCGCCGACGCGACGACGGAAAGCACCCCTTCGACGGTCACGGGGGTTGACGGTGATGGGGGAGAATCTGTCGACAACCCTGCTGCGCCCGATGCGGCTGGCACCGCCGCTCAGTCGTCCGCCGGTCTCGAGCTCGCCCCGGAACTCGTGGCGCCTGGAGCGGAGAGCGATGCGCGGGCGGACGGGGTTGAGGAGGCCATCACCCCGAGCGGTCTCGACGACCGCGCCGCGGCGCCCGATGAGGACGACGAACTGCACGTGAACCCTGAACACTCGCCGCTGTCTGCCGGCGGCGACCCTGTCCCTCTCCACGTCGACAGCGACGAGCACCGACGCGCCGCTCTCGTGAACAGCCTCCCGCAGGCGGATCACGAGACCCCGCTGATGGCCGAGCTCCAGCTGGACGCCCGCCGTCGGATCGAGCTCCGCGGTCGCCGCTTCCCGCGCCCGTCAGCGACGCGCGTGATCACTGTCGCGAACCAGAAGGGCGGCGTCGGCAAGACGACCACCACGGTCAATCTCGCGGCTGCGCTGGCCCAGGCCGGCCTCAACGTGCTGGTGCTCGACAACGACCCGCAGGGGAACGCGTCTACCGCCCTGGGCATCGACCACCGGGCCGGCACCCCGTCGATCTACGAGGTGCTGGTCGACGGCGCCCCGATCGAGGAGGCCGTGCAGGAGAGCCCTGACGTCCCCCACCTGTGGTGCCTGCCCGCCACGATCGACCTGTCGGGCGCGGAGATCGAGCTGGTCTCGATGGTCGCGAGGGAGACGCGGCTGCGGAACGCCCTGGACCGATACCTGGAGTGGCGCGCAGCGCAGGGACTCGAGCCGATCGACTACGTCTTCGTCGACTGCCCACCGAGCCTGGGGCTGCTGACGGTCAACGCGTTCGTGGTCGCACGTGAGGTCCTCATCCCCATCCAGTGCGAGTACTACGCGCTCGAAGGGCTCAGCCAGCTGCTCAAGTCGATCCAGCTGATCCAGGCCCACCTCAACCCCGACCTCCACGTCTCGACGATCCTGCTCACCATGTATGACGCCCGGACCAATCTCGCGCAGCAGGTCGCGGAGGAGGTGCGAACGCACTTCCCGGATCGCACGCTGCGGACCACGGTCCCGCGGTCGGTCAGGATCTCGGAGGCGCCGAGCTACGGCCAGACGGTGATGACCTACGACGCAGGCTCCTCGGGCGCGTTGGCGTACCTCGAGGCGGCGCGTGAGATCGCCGAGCGGGGCGCTGCCACGGCCGACGGATCCACCGACGGCGCGGACGGTGTGGCGTCGGCGAGCGTGGCCGCCGAGTCCGTCACGCACGGACACGGTGCGAACGCGAACGCCTCAACCGACCAGCACACCGCGGTCGACCCGCACACTGCCGCGCCGACCGCCGTCGCCGCGACCCACGAGCAGCACCACGGCGAGCCTGTCATGGCCGCACATCAGGAGGACCAGTGAGCGAGAAGCGACGCGGGCTCGGCCGGGGCCTCGGGGCACTCATCCCGACAGGACTGGACGGCCAGCGGCCATCGGGTGAGCGTCCGGTCGACGTCTTCTTCCCCGACGCGAGGCGGGACAACGGTGGCGCGACGGACGCGGGCGAGGGCGCACCCGCTCCGTCGACGGAGCAGCACGCCTCCGATGGCGCCGCCGCCGCGAGCGGATCGGACGGCACCGCGGCTCGTGGCGACAGCGTGCCGACCAACGGCACGACGACGGTTGCTGCGGTCGTCCAGGACGCGACCACGACCGAGTCCTCGCGCGACGGCGTCGACGGCTCGGTGAGCGTCGGCGCGGCACCGACGTCGGCGGACGCTGCCGCCGACGCCGGGCCGGGTGCGGGCGACAAGGCCGGCTCGAACGGCACGTCGACGCACGCGGTGCCGGACACGGACCCCGACGGACTCGTGCCGGTCCCCGGCGCCCGCTTCGCCGAGCTGCCGGTCGGCGCGATCCGTCCCAACCCGCGCCAGCCTCGCACCGTCTTCGACGAGGAGGCGCTGGAGGAGCTGGTCGGCTCGATCCGCGAGATCGGCGTGCTCCAGCCCGTCGTCGTCCGCGCCGTCGGCGACAGTTACGAGCTGATCATGGGGGAGCGCCGCTGGCGCGCGACTCAGGCAGCCGGGCTCGACACGATCCCGGCGATCGTGCGGGACACCGAGGACTCTGACCTGCTGCGCGACGCGCTGCTGGAGAACCTGCACCGGGCCCAGCTGAACCCGCTCGAGGAGGCGGCGGCGTACCAGCAGCTGCTGGACGACTTCGGCTGCACGCACGAGGAGCTCGCGACCCGGATCCACCGGTCGCGGCCGCAGATCTCGAACACGCTCCGTCTGCTCAAGCTGCCGCCGCTCGTGCAGCGCCGGGTCGCCGCCGGCGTGCTGTCGGCGGGCCACGCTCGCGCTCTGCTCGGTCTGAGCGACGGCGCGGCGATCGAGCGACTCGCGCAGCGCATCGTCGCCGAAGGACTCTCGGTGCGCGCGGTCGAGGAGATCGTCTCGCTCGGCGTCGACGGCGCGCCCCCGACGCGTCGCGCTGCGCCGCGAGCGGGGGACCGCAACGCGGCGCTCGACGACCTCGCCGCGCGCCTGTCGGACCGTTTCGACACGAGGGTCAAGGTGGCGCTCGGAAAGACGCGCGGTCGGCTCACGGTCGAGTTCGCGTCGGTGCAGGACCTCAACCGCATCCTGGAAAGCCTGGCGCCCGAGGACCCGGGTCTGTTGAAGAGCTGACCCGTCAGTTCGACTGAACCGGGACGAAAGGGGCGCGGACCTGCGGGTTCGCGCCCCTTCGCGCTAGGTCAGAGAGGCAAGCACGAGCGATCGGTACAAGTCTCCTAGATTGTGCCCTGCACCCTCGGCTGCCTGCGGTAGAAGCGAGGTCTCGGTCATCCCGGGGGCCACGTTGACCTCGAGGAACCACGCCCGCCCTTCGACGTCGACGATGAGGTCCGTCCGCGACAGGCGCGTGAGCCCGAGCGCCCGGTGCGCGGTCACCGCCGCCTCGCGGACGGCGGTCGCCGACTCGTCGTCGAGCCGGGCAGGGGTGAAGTACTCGACCCGCCCCGGGTTGTAGCGCGCGTCGTAGTCGTACGCCCCGTCGGTCACGATCTCGACGGGAGGGAGAGCGAAGGGACCGTCACCGGTGTCGACGACGCTGACCGCGACCTCCGTCCCGACGACGGCTCGCTCGATGAGTGCGGTGTCGCTGTAGGAGAAGCAGTCGACCATCGCGCGCGGCAGGTCGTCGGCGGACGTCACGAGATTCACGCCGAGCGCCGACCCGCCGCGCGACGGCTTCACGACGAGCGGCAGCCCCAGCCGCGCCACGACGGTGTCGAGGACGCGCCCCGCCCCGAGCTCACGGAAGAGCGACTGCGGCAGCGTGACGAACTCGGGGGTCGCGAGGCCGGCCCGGGCGACGATGGTCTTCGCGATCGGCTTGCTCCAGGCGACGCGGCTCGCGCGCGGGCCGGTACCGAGAAGCCGCAGACCGAGCAGCTGGACCACGTCCCGCACGGACCCGTCCTCACCGGAGGCACCGTGGAGGAGCGGCCACACGAGGTCGGGCCGGAGCTCGCTGAGCGCGGGGACGAGATCGGAGTCGACGTCGTGGATCGACACCTCGATGCCGGCCGACCGCAGAGCCTCGGCGACGCGCCGCCCTGAGCGCAGGGACACGTCGCGCTCGTGCGAGAGGCCGCCCGCGAGAACGGCGACGCGTGGCGAAGGCGGGATGGTCACGGCGTGGTTCCTCCGAGAGCGCGAGGCGGTACGGGTCGAGGACGACGGTGGCACACGGCGCGGCGGTGAGAGCTCCGACGTGTGCGGTCCGCCGGGGTTCTGGAGGAGACCGGACCTTGCGACCGACGCTCGCGGGGTTCGGCCGACGTCGAGTGCACGCCGGAGACCGCGGACGCCGAACGAAGTCCCGGTGCGGGGAGGCGTCGGGCGGAGGTGCGACGCGCGGTGTCGGGGTCCACCGGCACCGCGGCCGTCGGGACTTGAGAGCCCGCCGCGGCAGGACCGACAGCCGGTGCGAGGAGGTACCGGGTGCAGGCGAGAGACGCGGTACCGGGTTCAACCAGCACCGCGGCCGGCAGGACTCGAGAGGCAGCCGAGGCAGAACCGACAGGCGGTGCGAGGACATACCGGGCGCAGGCGCGACGCGCGGTTCCGGGTTCAACCAGCACGGCGGACGTCGAGGGGAGACGAGAGGCCGCGGACGCCGGACCGACGACCGGCGGGAGGAGTCGTCGGTCGTCGGCGCGACGCGCGACGCGGGGGGCGACGAGCACGACGAACGTCCGGCGAGCGGTCAGCGAGGCACTCACGGCGGTACGGACATGCGAGGTCAGGCGACGTCAGGACCGGGGGACTGCACACTGTCGGATCCGCCGCCGGCGCTGGTGCCGAAGAGCTCGACGAGCTCGCGCTCCCCGGCGACGACGCCCGCGAGCCGCCGCACGCCCTCGCGGATGCGCTCCGGCGTCGGGTAGCAGAACGAGAGCCTCATGTGGTCGGCGCCCGAGCCGTCGAAGTAGAACGCGGTGCCCGGCACGTACGCGACGCGGGCGGTGACGGCCCGGGGGAGCATGTCCTTGGCGTCGAGGCCGTCGGGCAGCCTGACCCAGGTGTAGAAGCCGCCGTCGGGGACGTTCCACGACGCCTCGGGCAGGTGCTCGGCGAGCGCGGACACCATGGCGTCGCGTCGCTCCCGGTACTGCTCGCGGTACACCTTGATCTGGCCGCGCCAGTCCGCCGTGGACAGGTAGGTCGAGATCGCGAGCTGCGACGCGTTCGACGGGCAGAGGATCGCCGACTCGGAGGCGAGGACGAGCTTCTCCCGGACGGCGTGCGGGGCGACGACCCAACCGACGCGGTAGCCGGGCGCGAAGGTCTTGGAGAAGGACCCGAGGTAGACGACGCCGTCGGCGTCCAGCGAGCGGATGGCGGCGCGCGGTTCGCTGTCGAAGCCGAGGAGCCCGTACGGGTTGTCCTCGACGACGAGGACTCCGTATCGCCGCGCGATCTCGAGGACACGCGGTCGGCGCTCGGCGGACAGCGAGACACCCGCGGGGTTGTGGAAGTTCGGCACCGTGTAGAGGAGCTTGACGGTGCGACCGGCGGCGGCGAGCGACGCCAGAGTCGACTCGAGCGCGTCCGGGTCGAGCCCGTCGGCGTCGATCGGGACGTGCACGACGCCCGCCTGGTACGCGCGGAAGACGCCGAGCGCGCCCACGTAGGAGGGGGCCTCGGCGACGACGACGTCGCCCGGGTCGACGAAGATCCTGGTCACGAGGTCGAGCGCCTGCTGGGACCCCGTGGTCACGACGACGTCGTCGGGGTGGGCGTCGATCCCTTCGAGCCGCATGACGTCGAGGATCTGCTCGCGGAGCGTCTCGTCGCCCTGGCCGGAGCCGTACTGCAGCGCCTGGAGGCCGCGCGTCGCGACGACGCGGGCGGCGAGCTCGGCGAGGTCGTCGAGGGGGAGGCCCTCGAGGAACGGCATGCCGCCCGCGAGCGAGACGACCTCGGGCCGGTTCGCGACGGCGAAGAGGGCGCGGATCTCGGAGGCGCGCATGCCGTGCGTGCGCTCGGCGTACGCCGAGAGCCAGGGGTCGAGGCGCGTGCCGGTTCCCGCCGCGGCGGAGGACGTGGGGTGGCCGCCCGACGTCTCGCGCGGGGGCCCAGGCTGCGTGGTCATCCTGGCAGTGTCGCACGTCACGACGCCGTGCCCGCGCAGCATGCGTGCGGCGAGACGTGCGGAGTGGTGCCGATCGGGCGCCGGCCGGTGGTGTGGCAGACGGACGGGCCGCCGTCCCTGGCGGGGGAACGACGGCCCGTGCGCCGTGCGGCGGATGTCAGGCTGCGGTGAGGACGTCCTCGATCTCGCCGGCGTAGAACGCCTTGGGGCGGGCGCCGATGACGGACTTCACGAGCTCGCCGCCGACGTACACGTTGAGCGTGGGGATCGACACGATCCCGTAGTCGCCGGTGACCTGGGGGTTCTCGTCGGCGTTGACCTTGACGATCTTGACGCGCCCGTCGTACTGCGCGGCGAGCTCGTCGAGGACGGGCGCGACCATGCGGCACGGGCCGCACCAGGGCGCCCAGAAGTCGACGATGACCGGGATGGGGGACTCGAGGACCTCGGACTGGAAGGTGTCGTCGGTGACGGCGGTGAGGGTGCTCATCAGGCCTCCTGGACGAGGACGGGCGCGACGGTCGTGGGCACCGGGTCGACGACGTCGTGCGCGGTGTCGCCGAGCGCGGCGAGGTAGTGCTGCGCGTCGAGCGCGGCGGCGCAGCCGGAGCCGGCCGCGGTGATCGCCTGGCGGTAGGTGTGGTCGACGACGTCACCGGCGGCGAAGACGCCGGGGATGTTGGTCAGGGTCGAGCGACCCTGCACCGAGACGTAGCCGTTGTCGTCGAGGTCGACCTGCCCGACGAGCAGGTCGGTGCGCGGCACGTGGCCGATCGCGACGAACACGCCGGTGGCGGGGTGCTCGCGGGTCTCGCCGGTGACCGTGTCGCGCAGGGTCACGCCGGTGACCTTGTCCTCGCCGTGGATGGCGACGACCTCGGAGTTCCACGCGAACTCGATCTTCGGGTCGGCCGCGGCGCGGTCGGCCATGATCTTGGACGCGCGGAGCTGGTCGCGGCGGTGCACGAGGGTGACGCGCTTGCCGAACCGGGTGAGGAAGGTGGCCTCCTCGACAGCGGAGTCACCGCCGCCGACGACGATGATCTCCTGGTCGCGGAAGAAGAACCCGTCGCAGGTCGCGCACCAGGAGACGCCGCGTCCGGAGAGGCGCTTCTCGTCGTCGAGGCCGAGCTCGCGGTACGCCGAGCCGGTGGAGAGGATGACGGCGCGCGCGGCGAACGTCTCTCCGCCGGAGACGGTGACCGTCTTGACGTCGCCCTCGAGCGACAGGGACACGGCGTCGTCCCACAGCACCTCGGCGCCGAACTTCTCGGCCTGCTTCTGCAGGGCGTCCATGAGCTCGGGGCCCTGGATGCCGTCGGGGAAGCCGGGGAAGTTCTCGACCTCGGTGGTGTTCATGAGCGCGCCACCGGCGGTGACGGAGCCGGCGACGACGAGAGGCGCGAGGCCCGCGCGGGCCGCGTAGATCGCGGCGGTGTAGCCGGCGGGGCCCGATCCGACGATGACGAGGTCGCGCACGGTGCTGGGCTGGTCGCTCACGTGAGTCCTTGGGGTACGGCGGGCCGGCGGGGTGCCGGCTGCGGGCTGTTCGCTCAACCGATCGTAGGCCGGATCTGTTCCAGTCCGGACCGCCGGGACACGTGGCGCCGGGCGGCTCCGCGCGTCCCGTGGCCTCAGGGTCAGCCGAGCGACATCTCGTTGAGCTCGAGGCGGAAGCCGCCGTCGGCAGCGGTCGGGAGCTGGGTGATCCACACGACGACGGTCGACGTCTCGACGGGGTCGAACTCGAAGACCGTGTCGGGGCCGACGGGCCCGGACGCGAGGACGGTGCCACCGCCGGGGTCGGCCGCGGTGGTGTTCCGGATCTCGACGTTCCCCCCGGTGCCGTTGACGTGCAGCGTCACCTTCGACAGCGTCGAGGGGGCCTGGAGGTTGACGACGTAGCCGACGGCGTTCTTGAAGCCGGCGAAGTCGTCGCGCTTGTACGTCTGGGTGTACCAGAACGTCGACGGGTCGCCGTCGTAGGCGCGCGCGACGGCCTCCTCGTGCTCCCCGTCGGAGTCGGACGGGTCGAACGACGTGGTCGACGCGATCACGGGGGCGGCAGCGGCGGGCGCCTCACCTGCGGGCGTCTCACCGGGCTGCTCGGCGGGCTGCTCCGGTGCCGCGGACTCGGCGGGCTGCTCCTGCGTCTGGTCGTCGGGCTGCGCCCCGGTGTCCCCGGGGTCCAGCGACGAGAAGAGCGCACGGAAGGCCAGCACGACGCCGATGACCACGGCGACCGCGACGACGGCGAGCACGAGCTTGGTGGGGTCGAAGCGGCGGCGCTCGGGGGCGTCGGGCTCGCCCCAGCCGAGCTCGTCGAAGGACTCGAGGCCGTCGTCGGGGGGAAGCACCGGGGGCAGCCCGGAGGAGCCGTCGGTGCGGTACGCGGACGTCGGTCGACGCACGGGTGCGGCGCCGTACGTTCCGGCCGGGCCGCTCGGGTCGCCGGGGGGCGGCGGGACGTGCGCGACGGGAGCTCGGGGCACCGACGCGGCCGCGGGCGACACGGGTGCGCCGTGGGACGCGAACGCACCGGGTGCTGCGGTGGGCGGTGCGACGGCCGTCGGGGGACCCCCCGCGGGGAGGACGCTCGTCGTCCCGACGGCGTCCGCCCCGGACTGGGCACCGGCACCGGCACCGGCACCGGCAAACGCTGCCGTGGGGGTACCGCCGACGAGATCGGGCGCGATCGGCACGGTGGGGTCGACGTACTCGGGCGGACCACCGGCGGCGGCCCCGGCACCCGGACCCGCCGCGGAGAACGCGCTGGACCGCGACGGCGCCGCGGGCGGCGGCGTGCCGGGTCGGTTGGCGCCCGGCGGCGGCGAGTCGAACGCGCTCCGGACCGACTGACGCTGCACGCGCACGGGCTCGGTGTCCTGCGAGACGATGTCGGCGAGCGTCGGCTCGGTCGCGGCCGCGACGGCACCGCCGAGCACGGCGGTCGCGTCGGGGACGCCCGCGACGGCGCGGATCTCCCCCCACGGCTCGAGCTCGCGCACGAGCTCACCGGGGCTGTGCGGGCCGTCGTCGTGCGGGCCGAGGGTCACGGCGCACAGGGTGTCGAGGTCTGCGGGGATGCCGGCGACGAGGTCGGACGGCGGGACGGGCCGCGCGCCGAGGAGCGGGGCCTCGGGCAGCGGGTCGCCGGCACCGGGACGGTCGCCCGCGGGCCAGAGGCCGGTGAGGGCGGCGTACAGCAGCCGGACGAGCCCCACGGTGTCGGAGCGCGTGGTGGCACGGGCGTCGCCGCCGGCCGTGCCGAGGAGCGCGGCGTCGATCGCGAGCCCGCCGAGCAGCACGCGGCCGTCGGAGTTGACGTGCAGGACGGAGGGGCGCAGCGCGAGGTGGTGCACACCGCGGCGACGGGCGACCTCGAGCGCGGACGCGGCCTCGCCGATGACGGCCCGCGCCTGGTCCGGGGTGAGGGGTGCCCGCGCGACGAGCTGGGCGAGCGACGGGCCGGTGACCTGCTCGGAGACGACGTAGCCGACGCCCTCGTGCGTGCCGACGTCGAGCACGCGGACCAGGCGGGCGTCGGTCACGAGCGCGGCGCGACGGGCGGCGTCGAGGGCGGGTGCGACGGCACCGGCCTCGAGGACCCGGACGCGCACCGGGCGGTCGAGGATCTGGTCCGTGGCCTGCCACGCGGTGGCGCCGTCGAGGTCGGAGGGTGCGGGCGCGACGATGCGGTAGCGGCCCGCCAGCACGGTGCCTCGTCCGACCTCGCTCACCAGCACCTCCTCCGGGTTCGTCACGTCAGTCCACCTCCGCCGACCCTACGGGGCGGGCGACGCGGAGGTCACCTGCATGGTAGACGGCGGCCCTGGACAGCACGGCAGACGGGCATGGTATCCGGACGGACCAGGACAGGTGGGGACGGGTCGGGCGACGTGGGGCGGCCTGGGGACGGCGGTCGAGCGACGCGGGCTGTGGACGGCTCGCTCGCGCACCGACGGATCGCGGCCCGCGCGAACGGACCGTTCGGCGTCGACCCGCGGGTCCGTCAGCCCCGGCCGGGCCGGAGCCGCGCGAGGACGGGCCGCAGCAGCCCGTCGAGCTCCTCGACCCGCAGCAGGCGCAGCGCGCCGACGTACGCGACACCGCCCAGCCCACCGGCGACGACGCACACGACGACGGACCCGAGCAGGCCGTCGGGGAGCCCGAGGGACAGGACGCGCGTCGCGAGCCACGCGACGAGCGCCGCGGGGAGGACGGCGACGAGCGCACGCACGTGCACGCGCACGATCCGCCCGCCGTCGACGCGGCCGAGCCGGCGCCGCAGGTGCCAGATCGCCGCGACGGCGCCGACGGCATAGGACACGCTCATCGCGAGGCCCGCGGACGCGGTCCACCACGACGGCGGCGCGAGGACCATGCCGAGCAGCGTGCCGACGACCACGACCGCGGCCATCGCGACCTGGATGGGCACCATGCCGCGCGCGTCCTCGTACGCGTAGTAGACGCGCTGCGCCATCGACCACGCACCGAACGCGGGCAGGCCGACGACCATCGCCTGCACGACGCGCGTGGTGGCGTCGACGGCGTCAGCGGGCGCGTTGACCGCGATGATGTCGGTGACCGGCCGGGCGAGGACCAGCAGGAGCCCGGCGGCGGCGACCGTGAACAGCCCGACGACGCGGACGCCGTAGGAGAAGGTCGACCGCACGCCGTCGACGTCCTGGTCGTGCGCCTGCCCGGACAGCCGCGTGAACAGGGCGGTCGCGAGCGACACGGTCACGAGCGAGTGCGGCAGCATGAAGATGCTGAACGCGACGTCGTAGGCGTTGTTCGACGCGACGGTCGTGGCCTCGGCCTCGCTGGGGGCACGGGAGACGATGCGCGACACGACGAGGTTCCCGAGCAGGCCGATGCCGAGCCCGGCGAGCGTCCACGTCGCGACCTGGCCGGCACGGCCGAGGCCCGAGCCGCGCAGGCCCCAGCGGAACCGGTAGCGGACACCCGCGCGACGCAGCGAGGGCACGAGCACGACGGCCTGGGTGACGACGCCGAGCGTCGAGATGCCCGCGAGGAGCGCGACCTGACCGGTGGTCCACGACGACGCGGCCGAGACGCCGCTCGTCTCGGGGCTGCCGAACACGACGACGAACGCGACGAAGCCGCCGATCGCGACGAGGTTGTTGACGACGGGCGCCCACATGTAGGGGCCGAACGAGCCGCGCGCGTTGAGCACCTGCCCGAGCAGCGCGTACACGCCGTAGAAGAACAGCTGCGGGATGCACCAGTACGCGAACGTCGTCGCGAGCGCCATCTGGTCGGGTGCCGCGTCGGCGTAGAGGTGCACGAGGAGCGGGGCGGCGAACGTGAGGACGACGGTCGCGACGGCGAGGACGACGAACCCGAGGGTCAGCAGGCGGTCGACGTACTCCTGGCCGGCGTCACGCTTGTAGGCGCGCACGACCTGCGGCACGAGGACGGCGTTGAGGACGCCGCCGGCGAGCAGCATGAACAGGATGTTGGGCAGCTTGTTCGCGACGGAGAACGCGTCGGCGGCCTCGCCGGTGACGCCGATCGCGGCGATCAGCACCATCATCCGCAGCAGCCCGGTGGCCCGGGACACGGCGGTGCCCGACGCCATGAGCGCCGCGCCGCGTCCGATGCTGCCGGGGCCGGTCATGAGGGGTCCTCTCGTCGGGGTGGTGCGGGTGGCGTCCCGACGGGCGGGGCGTCCCGGCCGTCGCGGCCGTGCCCGCCGCCACCGTCGCCGCCGCCGTCGTCCGCGGCACCGCCGGTGTCCGCGACACCGCCGAGCACGCCGAGCGCGGTGGGCGCGTCCGACTCGGTCTCGAGGCGGGCGCCGCGCCGTGCGCTCTGGCCGCGGCGCACCGTGCGCACGATGCCGAGGACGAGGCCGACGAGCAGCAGCACACCGACGACGACCGTGCCGACGTCCTCGATGGTCGGCTGCACGCGGGCGCTGAACTCGACGGGTGCGGACACGGGGGCGCCGTCGACGGTCTCGAGGTGCGCGAGCACGCGGACCTCGCAGTTGGCGTGCGCGACGAACCGGACGACGACGCTGCGCTCGTCGCGCGCGTCGACCTCGACCGGCTCGACGGGCTGCGCCTCGAGGCACGGCTTGCCCGGGGCGACGACGAGCTGCACGGTCACGGGCACCGCGAGCGCGTTGCGGACGGTCATCCGGGCGTCGGTCGACGACCCGAAGATGTTCGCGGTCGGCGGCTGGACGATCGTCAGCCCGCTGGTGCGCGCGTCGAGGTCCGCGACCACGGCGGCGACGAGCGCGTCGCGTCCGGTGCGGTCGGCACGCCACGCGACGGACAGCGGGGCCAGCACCTCCTGGTCGACGCCGGTCAGCAGCGCCTCGGGCTCGGACGTGACCTCGGCGAACGCGAGGGTGCGCTCGCGGGCCGCGGCCAGGACCTGCACCTGCGCGGGCGGCATCTCCGCGGCGTCGGACGCCGAGTCGGACGCCGACGTGCGGGTCTGGGCCATGCCGTCGAGCAGCGACGACACGGGCCGCAGCCGGACCCAGGGTGCGTCCTCGAGGGCGCGCAGGAGCGTGGTCGTGTAGGCGACGTCGGGGATCCACTCGCGGTCGGGGGCGAGGAGCACGTCGGGCGGGTCGGACTCCTGCCGGGTCGCGACCGCGAGCTCGGCGAGGGTGCGCTGCACGGCCGTCGCGGGCGACGCGTCGGGCTCGACGCTGCGCGGGTCGGTGAGCAGGTGCGTGAGCACGGCGTCGGGCGCGAGCGCGGCGACCGTCGTGCCGGCCGTGCGGACCTGCGTGCGGGCCGCGGTGGCGTCCTCGTCGTCGTCGGGGTCGCGGGTGGGCAGGACGAACGCGGCGGCACCCGCGTTCGTGGCGAGGCCGATCGTCGCCTCGTCCGGGGTCCGGGTGCCGGTGCCCCACAGCACGACGGGGACGTCGCCGGTCCCGCTCTGCTCGGCCCAGCTGCGTGCGGCGGCTCCGGCCGCGGCGGCGAGGTCGGGGCGGCCGCCGTGCGCGACGGCGGCGACGTCGGGGTCGGACCAGGGCAGGGACAGCACGTCGCGCTCCGCGAGCACCTGCGTCACCTGGTGCGACCACTGCCGGGCGCGCGGTCCCGCGAGGGCCGACTGCGCGAGGAGCGCCGGGTCGACGACGGCGCTGACCGCGGGGGCCTCGCCGAGGAGGCGCGCGAGCTGGGCGAGGCGCTCGCCGGTCGCGGTCGCCTCCTCGAGCCGCGCGACGGACGACGGGTCGGGCGGGCTGACGGCAGCCGCAGGGCTGCTCGACGGGCTCGGGACGGCGTCGGCGTCGCCCGTGTCGGTCTCCGGGCCGGTGGCACCGTCGGTCGCGGCGCCGCCGGCCGGCTGGTCGGCCCCGGCGTCGGTGCCGGGAAGGGCGGGGGCGAGGGGCGGCCCGACGACGGGGACGGCGACGGAGACGTCGGTCGCGGGGACGTCGTCGGACGGGAGCCACAGCAGGAACGTGCGCTGCTGCCCGACGACGCGGCTGCCGGCGCGGGCGTCGACCGTGAGACCGCGCGGTCCCCACACGTCGGCGCCGTCGGCGAGCCGGATGTCCGCGGCCGGCACGGTGAGCTCGACCTGGACGCTCGCCCCGGGCTCGAGCGGGCCCTCGATCCCGGCGACGGCGTCGGTGCTGCGGGACGACAGCCCGCCGGACACCCACGCCTCGAGGTCGGCGCGGGTGTGCGGACGGACGCGGCTGATCCGCAGGACGGCGGACGGCGAGGCGACGGCCTCGGCGCCGTCGTTGCGGATGGTCGCGGTGACCGTCAGGTCCTCGCCCGGCCGCAGCACCTCGGGTGTCACGCGCGTGACCTGCACGGACACGGGCCAGGTGGCGGTCGGGCTGGGGGAGGGGGTGCTGGTCGCCCCTGCGGGCGGCACGACCGCGAGCGTCCCGAGGCACAGCACGGCGAGCGCGGCGACGAGCAGGACGACGGCCGCGCGGTGGACCTGGCCGCGGCGCAGGGCCGCGCTCATGCCTCGCCGACGAGCACGACGAGGGCCGCCTCGGCGAGACGCCGTTCGTTCGGGTACGCGAGCCGGTCGTGCAGGTCGGTCACGGCGACCCACGCCGCGTCCTCGGCCTCGCCGTCCGGGTCGCCCTCGACCGTGAGGGTGCCGCCGACGGCGCCGAGCAGGAAGTGGTGGACGACCTTGTGCACGCGGCGGTCGTCGCCCGAGAACCAGT
Organism: Cellulomonas sp. H30R-01; assembly: GCF_010119915.1. Classification (NCBI taxonomy): domain Bacteria; kingdom Bacillati; phylum Actinomycetota; class Actinomycetes; order Micrococcales; family Cellulomonadaceae; genus Cellulomonas; species Cellulomonas sp. H30R-01. The sequence goes on from NZ_CP048210.1 coordinate 3,720,376, forward strand.
AGTCGATGACGCCGAGCCGCCGCAGCACCTGCCCGGTGATGCCCGTCTCCTCGGCGATCTCGCGGACCGCGGCCTGCTCGGGTGTCTCGGTGCCTTCGAGGTGGCCCTTGGGCAGGCACCACTCGAGCCGGCCGGCGCGGTTGCGGCGCGCGATGACCGCGGCCTGGTAGACGCCGTCGCGCTGCTGGACGACGATCCCGCCCGCGGACGTCTCGTCGACGACGGGCAGGGGGGTCGGGGCCGGCCGCACCACGGCGTGCCGGGGGTCGATCCGCAGCGCGTGCCCACCGGGCGGCGCGGGCACACCCCCGGGCACGGAGGGCTGCGCCGGGCTCGACATGCGGCCACTGTAACGACTCGCCGGGAGCGTCCGGTTCCGCGGCGGCCGCCCGGCTGCGTGCCGCACGACCACGACCGCGTCTGGCAGGCTTGGACGAGTGCCCTCCCTGGACCCGACCGGCGCCGCGACCGGCGTGAGCACCACCGACCCCTCCGCCGCCCTCGCGGCGCTGCGCCGCCGTGCGCTCGGCGTGCTCGCCGGGCTGTCGGGCGACGCGATCGAGCTCGGTGAGCTGTTCCGGGCGGCAGGCCACGAGCTCGCGCTGGTCGGCGGCCCGGTCCGGGACGCGTTCCTCGGCCGGCTGAGCGCGGACCTCGACTTCACGACGTCGGCGACGCCGGACGAGACCGAGGCGATCCTCGCGCGGTGGGGTGACGCGCACTGGGACATCGGCCGCGAGTTCGGCACGATCGGCGCGCGCCGCATGCCGGGCGGCCGCCGGGGCAGCACCCGCGACGTGGTCGTCGAGGTCACGACGTACCGCACCGACGCGTACGACCCGTCGTCGCGCAAGCCCGAGGTCGTCTTCGGCGACTCGCTCGAGGGCGACCTGTCGCGCCGCGACTTCACCGTCAACGCGATGGCGGTGCGCCTGCCGGACCTCACGTTCGTCGACCCGTTCGACGGTCTCGCGGACCTCGCGCGCGGAGTGCTGCGCACCCCGGTCGACCCGCGGCAGTCGTTCGACGACGACCCGCTGCGGATGCTCCGCGCCGCGCGGTTCGCGGCCCAGCTCGGGTTCGCGGTCGACCCGGCTGCGCTCGCGGCCGTCACCGACATGGCCGAGCGGCTCACGATCGTGTCGGCCGAGCGGGTCCGCGACGAGCTGTCGAAGCTGCTGCTGTCCGCGCAGCCGCGCGCGGGTCTCGAGGTGCTGGTCGAGACGGGGCTCGCGGACCACGTGCTGCCCGAGCTGTCCGCGCTGCGCCTGGAGATCGACGAGCACCACCGGCACAAGGACGTCTACGAGCACTCCCTCACGGTGCTCGACAAGGCGATCGCGCTCGAGACCGGCCCCGACGGCGCCGTCCCGGGGCCGGACCTGGTGCTGCGGCTCGCGGCGCTCCTGCACGACATCGGCAAGCCGCGCACGCGCCGCTTCGAGCAGGGCGGCGGGGTGAGCTTCCACCACCACGAGGTGGTGGGCGCGAAGATGGTCGCGAAGCGCCTCAAGGAGCTGCGGTTCGACAAGGCGACCGTGCAGGCCGTCGCGCGTCTCACCGAGCTGCACCTGCGCTTCCACGGGTACGGCGAGGGCGGGTGGACCGACTCCGCGGTCCGCCGGTACGTGACCGACGCCGGCCCGCTGCTCGAGCGCCTGCACCGGCTGACCCGGTCCGACTGCACGACGCGCAACCAGCGCAAGGCGGCTCGCTTGTCCGCGGCCTACGACGACCTGGAGCAGCGCATCGCGACGCTGCGCGAGCAGGAGGAGCTCGCGTCGATCCGCCCGGACCTGGACGGCACGCAGATCATGGAGATCCTCGGCATCGGCCCGGGCCGTGACGTCGGCGCCGCGTACAAGCACCTGCTGGAGCTGCGCATGGACCGGGGTCCGCTCGGCGAGGACACGGCACGCGCGGAGCTGCTCGCGTGGTGGGGGGCCCGCACGGCGGGCTGACGCCGACCGCGGCCTGCTGCTCGGTGCGCGGACCGTGCGCCCGTGGCGGCGGCGGACGGCCTCACCGGACCGCGCTGCGGCGTCGCGTCAGGCGCGGCGCACGACGAGGAGGCACACGTCGTCCTCCTGCTGCGCCCCGACGAGCGCGCCGACGAGCGCATCGCGGACCCCGGCCGCGTCGGTGCCGTCGGGGACGGCGGCGAGGGCCGACTCGAGCGCGGCGAGCCCGTCGGCCAGCGCCCGGTCGCGCCGCTCGACGAGGCCGTCGGTGTAGAGGACGAGCGTCGCGCCCTCCGGCACCTCGACGCTCGCGTCGGGCACCGACGGCAGGCCGGGCAGCCCGACGGGCGTGCGCAGCGAGCCGTCGAGCCGCTGCACCCGGCCGCCCGGCAGCCGGAGCATCGGCGGCGGGTGCCCGGCGCGCGCGTAGTCGAGCCGCACGTCGCCCGCGCCGTCGGTCGTCCAGCGCGCGTACACGCACGTCGCGATGTCCGCGAGGTCGAGCCCGCGCACGACGCCGTCGATCCGGTCGAGCACCGCACCCGGTGCGGAGCCCTCCCACGCGTACGACCGCAGCAGCGACCGCAGCTGACCCATCGCCGCGGCGGCGCGCAGGTCGTGCCCGACGACGTCGCCGACCGCGAGGCCGACGGTCCCGCCCGCGAGGGGCAGCACGTCGAACCAGTCGCCGCCGACCTCCGCGAGACGGCTCGACGGCAGGTACGACGCGGCGACGTCGAGCCCGGGCACGCGCGGGATCTCCGGCAGGAGGCTGTGCTGGAGCGTGAGGGCCGCGCTGCGCTGCGCGAGGAAGAGCCGCACGTTCTCGAGCGCGAGACCCGCGCGCCGGCCGAGGTGCGCGGCGGTGAGGACGGTGTCGGGCGTGAAGCCGTCGGTCTTCTCGTGCACCAGGCACAGCACGCCGAGGACGCGCTCGCGGGCGCGCAGCGGCACGACCATCGCGCTGCCGAGCCCGAGGCGCTGCAGGAGCGCGAGCTGGGCGGCGGTCGTCCGGGCGGGGAGCGAGCCGACGTCGACGGGGAACGGCTCCGCCACGTAGCCGGGCGGGCTCGCGAGGGCCTCCAGGGTGCGCGGCGAGCGCTGGAGCCAGCTCACGTCCTGCGCGCCCAGGCTGTCGGCGAGCGCGACGTCCGCCGCGCTGCCCGCGACGACGTGCACGTGCTCGAACCGGCCACGCTCGTCGGTGACCGCGACGAAGCCCCAGGTCGCGAGCGGCGGGATCGCCACGTCGGCCAGCGCGTCGACCGCGTCGTTGTAGTCGAGGTGCAGCGCGAGCTCGTCGCTCACGCGGGCGAGCAGGTCGAGGCGAGCCGCGGACCGGTCGTCGCCGAGTCCCCCCTGCTCGGCCTCGACGCGTGCCGTGACGTCGGTCTGCACGGCGACGCGCCGCACCACGGCACCCGTGCTGTCGTGGACCGGCATGATGACGAGCTGGTTCCAGAACGGGGTGCCGTCGCGCCGGTAGTTGAGGAGCAGCGCCCCGGCCGTCCGGCCCTCGTCGATCGCGGTGCGGAGCTCGCCGAGCGCGGCCGGGTCGGTGCCCGTGCCCTGCAGGAACCGGCAGTTGCGCCCCAGCACCTCGGACGCGGGGTGCCCGGTCAGCTGCTCGAACGCGGGGTTGACCCAGATCAGCGGGTCGTCGGGCTGCGTCGGGTCGCTGATGCACGCCGCGACCTCGCCGTCGATGAGCGCGAGGCGCAGGGCCTCCTCGGGGGTCAGGTCGATCATGAGCCCGTCACCTCCCGGGACGTCGGAGCGGCGGACGGGCGGCCGGGACCCGGTGCGGGGTCGTCCGTCCGGCCGGTGCGGCCGACGACGCGCGTCGTCGCGGCGCCGTAGAGCAGAGCGCCCGCAACGTACCCGACGGCGAGGACGACGAACAGACCGCGCGACCAGCCGGTGTCCGGCAGCGTCACCGCGCCGAGCGCGGCGGCACCCACGAAGGCGGCGTTGTAGAGGACGTCGTAGAGCGCGAACGCCCGTCCGCGGAACGCGTCGTCGGTGTCCCGCTGGACGATCGTGTCGACCGCGATCTTCGCGCCCTGCGCGGCGAGCCCCAGCGCGGCCGCGCCCACGAGCACGGCAGGGCGCGCGACGGTCACCGCGAGCAGGCCCTGGCTCAGCGCCGCGAGCCCGAGGCACAGCACGATCCAGGTGTGCGGGCCGGTGCGCGGCGACAGCACGGGCGTGAGGACGACGGCGAGCGCGAAGCCGACGGCGGAGGCACCCAGCACGGTGGCGAACGTCGTGAGGCCGGCGCCCGCGTCGGCGGGGTCCGACAGCAGGTTCCGCGAGATGAGGATGCTCGCGATGAAGGTGACGCCGTACAGGAACCGGTGCGTCGCCATGATGCCCAGCGCGTAGGCGGGCGTCCGACGTTCGACGAGGTGCCGCGCACCCGCGACGAGCCCGCGCGCGAGCGTGCCGAGCGCGTGGCGCAGCTCCGTGGCGTCGGCCCGCTCGACCGGACCGAGCTGGTCGCGGCCCAGCCGCGTCGCGAGCGCGGCGGCGGTGCCCATGACGGCGGCGGCCAGGGCGAGCGCGGCGGCGTCCTTCACGCGGCCCGCGGGGAGCACCAGCCCGAGCACCAGACCGACGCCCCCGCCGACGCCCGCGGCCGCCGCGCCCAGCGTGGGCGTCAACGAGTTCGCGGTGAGCAGCAGAGGGCCGTCGACGACCCGCGGGAGCGACGCGGACAGCGCGGACAGCAGGAAGCGGTTGATCGACAGGTTCACCAGCGCCAGGACGTACACCGCCGGGGAGACGCCGTCGGTCGCCATGAGCACCGCGATCGTCACCGTGAGGACGACGCGCACCAGGTTGCCGTAGAGCAGCACCTGCCGGCGGCGCCACCGGTCGAGCAGCACGCCCGCCCACGGGCCGACGATCGTGAACGGCAGCAGGAGCACGGCGAAGGCCGCCGCGACGCCCGTCGCCGTGCTCGCGTTCTCGGGGGAGAAGAAGAACAGCGTCGCCAGACCGACCTGGAACATGCCGTCGGCGGTCTGGCTGACGAGGCGCACGGCGAACAGCCTGCGGAAGCCCTCGAGCGGCCACAGCGCCCGGAGGTCGGCGATCACCTGCACGCCGCCATCCTCGCACCCGCGCCGGACAACGGGCCCTGGGCGGCGTCGCGCGTGCGTCCCCTCCGGTCGCCCGGGGCACCGCGCGCCCCCGTCGAGGGCGTGCGCCGAGGTGACATCCACCACAGCCGCCACCGAAACGCATGAACTTCAGGCCGCCGAAGATGAACGCTCGGTGAACTGGGACCATTTCCGCCCCGAGCACCCCTCGCGACCCTGCACGCTCTACACCGTGGACGGGACCCTCATCCTCGCGCTCGTCGTCGCGGCAGCCCTCGCGTTCGACTTCACCAACGGCTTCCACGACACCGGCAACGCGATGGCCGCGTCCATCGCCACCGGGGCGCTCAAGCCCCGCGTCGCCGTGCTCCTGTCGGCCGCGCTCAACATGGTCGGCGCGTTCCTCTCGCTCGCGGTCGCCGCGACCATCGCCAAGGGCATCGTCGACCAGGGCGTCGTGACGCTCCCCCTGGTCGTCGGCGCGCTCGCGGGCGCCATCGTGTGGAACGTCGTCACCTGGTACCTCGGGCTGCCGTCGTCGTCGTCGCACGCGCTCGTCGGCGCGCTCGTCGGCGCCACGCTCGCTGCCGTCGGCACGGGCGGCGTCGTGTGGTCGGGCCTCGTCCAGAAGGTCGTCGTCCCCGCGCTCCTCGCCCCCGTCATCGCGGGCACCGTCGCCGCCCTGTCGACCGCGCTCGTCTACCGCATCACCCGCCGCGTCCCCGTCGACGCGCGTGACAAGCAGCTCCGCTGGGGTCAGATGGCGTCGGCGTCGATGGTGTCGCTCGCGCACGGCACCAACGACGCGCAGAAGAGCATGGGCATCATCCTGCTCGCGCTCGTCGCCGGGGGAGCGGTGCCCGCCGGGTCCGACGTGCCGATGTGGGTCGTCGTGTCGTGCGCCCTCGCGATGGCCGCCGGCACCGCGCTCGGCGGGTGGCGCGTCATCCGCACGCTCGGCAAGGGCCTCACCGACATCCAGGTGCCGCAGGGCATGGCGTCCGACACGTCGTCCGCGTCCGTCATCCTCGTGTCCAGCGCCTTCGGTTTCCCGCTGTCGACCACGCAGGTCGCGACCGGCTCGATCCTCGGCTCCGGCGTCGGGCGCCGCGAGAAGGTCCGCTGGGCCGTCGCCGGGCGCATGGGCGTCGCCTGGCTCGTCACGCTGCCCGCCGCGGCCGCGTTCGGCGCGCTCGCCGTCGGCCTCGAGCACGTCGTCGACGGCGACGCCGGCATCCCCGTCGTCCTCGGCGTCGTCGCGGCCGTCTGCGCGGTCATCTGGTGGCTGTCGCGCCGCGCGGCCGTCGACGCGCACAACGTCACCGCCGACTGGGACGGTGCCGCGACCTCCGGTGCGCCGGTGCCCGCGGGTGCCGGTGCCGGGTCCGGGTCCGCCGCTCCTGCGTCCGCCAGGTCCGCGAGCGACGACGTCGTCCCGCCCGCCCCGACGCCCGTCGTCGTCTGAGCGCCCAGGAGCACCCCGTGATCGTCACCGTCCTCACCGTCCTCGGCCTCAGCCTCGTCTTCGGCGTCGGCATCCCGGCCCTCGTCTCCGTCGCGGCCCGCGTCGCCGCTCCCGCAGTCACCGGTCCCGACGGCGCGGCCGTCCCCGTCGGCGGCAACCGCACCGCACGCCTCGGCGTCGCCGTCGCGGTGCTCGTCCTCGTCGCCGCCGTCGTCGCGTTCGCCGTCTGGCTCGTCGCCACAGGCGGCACGAAGTAGCTCCCGGGCGGATGCGTCGCGTCCACGTCGACCGCGTTGCTCGCGGTCGAGCGCCTGGACGGGGTCGGCTTCGCGTGGAAGGTGCGTCGCGCCAGACGCGACAGACGTTCCACACGAGGGTGCAGCGTGGCCGTCGCGCGGGTCATGGCGCCACTGTGCAGTCGCGTCCGCAGCGGCGGGGGTGCCCCTGCCAGCCGCGCGCCGTGAGCGCGGCCGCGACCTGAGCCGCCGTCCGGCACGGCTGCGCGACGACGTGTCGCCACCGGTACCGGAGCGTCAGCTCCGAGCGTTCGACGGCGACGGCGTTGTCGCGCCACACGTCGTCGTCGGTGCGACCGTGCGGATGCGCGAGCTGCCCGTCGAGCTCGACGCGCACCCCGAGCGCGACGTGCACGCGGTCCGCCCGGATCCACCGGCCACCCACCCGATCCCGCCGCTGCGCCGTCGCGGACGGCAGGCCGTGCGCCCGCTCGACGTCCCGCAGGTATCGGTGCTCGAGCGGCGACTCGACGCCCTGGTCGAGCAGCCCATCCGTCCCGAGCATCCCGACGAGCAGCGCACGGTGCCGCAACGCACGACGCTCCTCCGCGTGCAGCAGCACGACGCCCGGGCGCACGCCGGCGCGGACGACCTCGCAGACCAGACCCACCACGTCGTCGGCGGTCGCGAGGCCCTCGACGAGGTCGAGAACAGTGACCTCGTGACGACGGCCCGCAGCCGGCCCGACGCGAACGGCATGGAGCGCCGCCGGTGCACGACCAGCCCCGGCTGCGACGCCACCCGGCGGCCGGCCGGGATGCTCACGTGGAGCGTCCGGCCGGGCTCCGGCAGGATCTTGTGCACGAAGGCGGCCGACCGGTGGGACAGCGCCGCACCGGGGCCCGCGTACACGAGGGCGGCGCGAGCCTGCTGCCGCCACGTCAGGGGTCCGGGGTGGACGACGAGGACCCCGGGGAACGCGCGGGTCCACTCGCCGGAGGCGACCCGGCGGCTCATCACCGAGCGGCTCACGCCCCAGCGGGCCAGGTCCGCGGCCGTCGCGACGAGGTCGTCGCGTGCGAGAGTCGCGTGCGAGGCCGCGTCGACCTCGCCGGGGAGCCGGACCGGCGTTGCCAGTCGCGCCGACGGCGGCGCCGGGTGTGACGGCCGACCGGCTCGTGCCGGGGTACGCGAGGCGCGGATGACCATGCCGTCAGCATGCCGACGCTCCCGCGACGGCGTGGGCACCCTGTGGACGACGCTCGGCGCTCACCGGCGCGCGCGGCGTCCGCCCACGCCACGCGCCCGTGGCGTGGAAGGTGCGTTGCGTCTGGCGCGACACACCTTCCACACCAGACGGATCGCGCTCGTATCTGCTGTCGCGCTGGCCTTGCGCTCCGCTACGGCCGAGAGGGCCGGTGCTGACGCACCGACCCTCTCGACCTACGCTGCGACTCAGGTCAGCGCTCGACCTCACCGCGGATGAAGGACTCGAGCTGGGCGCGGCCCTGCGTGTCCTCCATCTGCACCGGCGGCGACTTCATGAAGTACGTCGACGCGGACAGGATCGGGCCACCGACGCCGCGGTCCTTGGCGATCTTTGCGGCGCGCAGGGCGTCGATGATGATGCCGGCCGAGTTCGGGGAGTCCCAGACCTCGAGCTTGTACTCGAGGTTCAGGGGCACCTCGCCGAACGCACGACCCTCGAGGCGGACGTACGCCCACTTGCGGTCGTCGAGCCACGCGACGTAGTCCGACGGGCCGATGTGGACGTTGCGGTCCTCCTTCTTGCCACCGAGCGGGCCGGTGAGGTTGGAGGTGACGGCCTGCGTCTTCGAGACCTTCTTGGACTCCAGGCGCTCGCGCTCGAGCATGTTCTTGAAGTCCATGTTGCCGCCGACGTTCAGCTGGTAGGTGCGGTCCAGCACGACGCCGCGGTCCTCGAACAGCTTCGCGAGGACGCGGTGCGTGATGGTCGCGCCGACCTGCGACTTGATGTCGTCGCCGACGATCGGGACGCCGGCGGCCTCGAACTTCGCGGCCCACTCGGGGTCGGACGCGATGAAGACGGGGAGGGCGTTGACGAACGCGACGTTCGCGTCGATCGCGGCCTGCGCGTAGAACTTCGCGGCGGCCTCCGACCCGACGGGCAGGTAGCAGATGAGGACGTCGACGCGGGCCTCGCGCAGGGCGGCGACGATGTCGACCGGCTCCGCGTCGGACTCCTCGATGGTCTGCGAGTAGTACTTGCCCAGGCCGTCGAGCGTGTGACCGCGCTGGACGGTCACACCGAGCGGCGGGACGTCGGCGATCTTGATGGTGTTGTTCTCGGAGGCGACGATCGCCTCGGACAGGTCGAAGCCGACCTTCTTCGCGTCGACGTCGAAGGCCGCGACGAACTCGATGTCACGCACGTGGTAGTCACCGAACTGCACGTGCATGAGACCCGGCACGGTGCCGTTCGGGTCGGCGTCGGCGTAGTAGTGCACGCCCTGGACCAGCGACGCGGCGCAGTTGCCGACGCCGACGATGGCGACGCGGATGGAGGTCATCCTCGCTCCTTCTCGGTGGTGTTCGCCGTGTCGACGGAGTCGGACGGCACAGCGGTGGTGTCGGCTCCGGCCGGGCGGCCGGTGCCTGCGGTACGCGCGCGACGGTGGCCGCGCTCGTTGTCGATGAGCCCGTCGAGCCAGCGGACCTCTCGCTCGACCTGTTCGAGGCCGTGCCGCTGGAGCTCGAGCGTGTACTCGTCCATGCGCTCGCGGGTGCGGGCGAAGGACTGTCGGACCGTCTCGAGCCGTTCGGTCAGGCGGGTGCGCCTGCCCTCGAGGATCCGGAGCCTGGTCTCGGCGTCGGTCTGCGCGAAGAACGCGAACCGGACGTCGAAGTTCTCGTCCTCCCAGGCGGACGGCCCGGACGACGCGAGCACCTGCTGGAGGTGCTCCTTGCCGTCGGCCGTGAGCTGGTAGACGATCCGCGCGCGCTTGCTGCCGACGCCGTGGGCGGCGCCGGGGGCGGACTCGGTGCCGACGATCCAGCCGCGGTCGACGAGCGACTTGAGGCAGGGGTACAGCGAGCCGTAGGACAGCGCGCGGAACGACCCGAGCACGAGGTTGAGCCGCTTGCGCAGCTCGTACCCGTGCATGGGGGACTCGTGGAGGAGCCCGAGGATGGCGGGCTCGAGCACGTCGGAACGACCACGCACGGCGCTACCTCCCCAGGGCTTGGTACGGTCCGGGGCGCGTGAGGCGCACCGGACGAGCAGGACGACGTCCGGACCGCTTCGTCGAGGCGGGTGTCCGTCGATGTATCAACTCGATACATCCGGAGAGTATGTCGACGCGATGCCTCCGGACAAGTCGTGCGCGCCACGGCGCCGCTCGAGGCGCGTCGGGACGCCTTCGGTGGCGCGTCAGGACGCGGCGTCACCTGCGGCGTCGTGACCCAGGCCACACAGGAAGAGCCCGACGCGGGGGAGCGCGGGGCACCCCGTGCCGATCGTGTGAAGGGTCCGCCGGGAGGGCCCTCCCATCCCTGGGCGGACACAGCGCGTGCCCCCATACTGGGCTCCGCGGTAGACGTGCGTCCGGATCCGGCCGACCCCCTGGCCTTCCGGGACGACGTCCCGCGGACCAGTCGTCGTCAGGAAGGCACCGCCTTGGCAGGCACGAACCGGCGCGCCGCGCCCGCACGGTCGCGGCGCGGTACGCGCACCCGTCCGGCGTCCAGCGCCGCCGCCTCGACCACGGGCGCCGTGGGCGTCGAACCCCGCAAGCGGAAGTTCTTCGACTACCCGCGCTCGGGCTACACGGGCCTGCACCGCTGGCTCCCGTCGTGGCGCTTCGTGCTCGGGTCGTTCGTGACCCTCGTGTTCCTCATGCTCGGCGGCGCGGTCGCGGCGTACAGCAGCGTGACGATCCCGGACCCCAACGCCGACAACACGGCCCAGACGACGACCGTCTACTTCGCCCCCGAGAGCGCCGACCAGCCGCACGGCGAGGTCATGGGCACGTTCGCGGTCCAGAAGCGCACGATCGTCGAGCTCGCGACCCTCCCCGAGTACGTCGGCAAGGCGGTCATCGCCGCGGAGGACAAGACGTTCGAGACGAACTCCGGCGTCGACCCCGTCGGCATGGCGCGCGCGTTCGTCAACAACGTCCGCGGCGGCAAGACGCAGGGTGGCTCGACGCTGACGCAGCAGTACGTCGAGCGGTACTACTTCTCGACGACGACCGACTACGTCGGCAAGGCGCGCGAGGCGCTGCTCGCGATCAAGCTCGCGCGGACCGAGGACAAGAGCAAGATCCTCGAGCGCTACCTCAACACCATCTACTTCGGCCGTGACTCGTACGGCATCGAGGCCGCCGCCCAGTCGTACTTCGGCAAGGGCGCGAAGGACCTCAGCGTGTCCGAGGCCGCGGTGCTCGCGGGCATCATCCCGTCGCCCAACAACTGGGACCCGGCGGTCAGCCCCGAGAAGGCGGAGGCCCGCTGGAACTACGTGCTCGACAACATGGTCGACATCGGCGCGCTGCCGGCGGCCGAGCGCGCGGCGCTCGTCTTCCCGTCCGACACGCTGATCCCCGAGCAGCCGTCGCAGTCGAAGATGGGCCCGAACGGCCTGCTCCTGCAGATGGTCAAGAAGGAGCTCGGCGGTGCGCCGCTCAAAATGTCCGAGGACGACATCAACCGCGCCGGCATGAGCGTCGTGACGACGATCCGCAAGCCGCTGCAGGACATGGCGGTCGCGACGGCCGACGGCTTCCGGGCGGGCACGCTCGAGGGGCAGGACGGCGCGGTGCCGGCCGAGCGGACCAAGTACTCGATCACGTCGGTCGACCCGCAGACGGGCGGGATCGTCGCGCTCTACGGCGGCCCGAACAACGAGCTCGACCAGCGCAACCACGCCACCTACGAGAACGTGCAGGGCGCCTCGACGTTCAAGCCGTTCACGCTCGTCGCGGCGCTCGAGAACGGCATCTCGCTGAACACGACCTACAACGGCCGCTCGGGGCAGAAGTTCCCGGAGTGGGAAGGTGGCACGAAGCCGGTCGGCAACTTCGACAACGAGAACTTCGGCAACATCGACCTGGTCACGGCCACGGCGAAGTCTGTCAACACCGTCTTCGCGCAGCTGAACATCCAGGTCGGGCCGGACAAGACCGCGGACGTGGCGACGCGTGCGGGCGTCCCGGGCGTCAACCCGCAGAACCTCTCGAACGTGCTCGGCACGGACGCGATCCACCCCGTCGACCTGGCCGGCGCGTACGCGACGTTCGCGAACCAGGGCGTGAAGTTCCCCGTCCACGTGGTCGCGACGGTCACGAACCCGGACGGGACCACCGCGTACCAGGCGCCCAGCGAGGGTGAGCGCGTCTTCCAGGCCGACGTCATGGCGGACGCGACGTACGCGATGGAGCAGGTCGTGCAGCAGGGCTCCGGCCGCACGTGGATCAAGCCACTGGGACGCCCGATCGCCGGGAAGACCGGCACCACGAACGACAACAAGGCGGCGTGGTTCGTCGGCTTCACCCCCGACCTCGCGACGGCCGTGGCGATCTCGCAGAAGGCCGAGGACCAGTCCGACGAGTCCATCACGGGCTTCGGCGGCGTCAAGCACGTGACCGGAAGCACGTGGCCCGCCTTCGTGTGGCAGTCCTACATGAAGCAGGCGTTCACGCTCCCGCCGTACTCCGAGGTCAAGCAGTTCCCGCCGCGCGCCAACGTCGGCAAGAAGCCGACCGCGACGCCGACGGTGGAGGCCACGCCGACGGAGGCGCCGACGGAGGCGCCGGCGGAGCCGCAGGTCGTCGACGTGCCGAACGTCGAGGGCAAGCTCGAGGCGGACGCGACGGCGACCATCGACGCGCTGGGTCTCGTCGTGGTCGTCCAGAAGGAGTCGTCCGACACCGTCACGACCGGCCGCGTGATCCGCGCCGACCCCCGCGGTGGTCAGGTGCCCGTCGGCAGCACGGTGACGATCGTCGTCTCGACCGGACCGAAGCCGCAGGCGACGCAGCCACCGCCGACCCAGCAGCCCACGCCCCAGCCGACGCAGCCCGCCAACGCGGGCGGCAACAACGGCGGGGGTGGAGGCAACGGCGGCTGACGCCGCTCCCGCACGTCCGGGCCTGCCGGCCCGTCGTCGACCCGCGATTTCGGCGGTCGGCGGCGGGCCGGTAGGCTTGGCCCTTGCTGTGCCTGTGCCCGGCGGCCGCAGATCGGCCCGTCGAGCACGCGCAGCGACGCACAGAACCCTCCTGTCACGGAACGACCGTGACCGCTGAGACCAGAGGAGGTGGGTATGAGCCTGCGTCAGTACGAGATCATGATCATCCTCGACCCCGAGATCGAGGAGCGCACCGTCGCCCCGTCGCTCGACAAGTACCTGTCGGTCGTCAAGACCGACGGTGGCACCGTCGACAAGGTGGACATCTGGGGCCGTCGTCGCCTCGCGTACGACATCAAGAAGAAGTCCGAGGGCATCTACGCCGTCGTCGACTTCACCGCGGAGCCCGCGACCGCCAAGGAGCTCGACCGCCAGCTCGGCCTCAACGAGGTCGTCCTGCGGACCAAGGTGCTGCGCGCCGACGCGTGAGTGTCGGTCGCCGCGCGTACCGTGCGGAACCGACGTGCGGTCCCCAGGGCCGTTTCCGACTGATCGAACGAGCGAGGAGCTGGCATGGCTGGTGAGACCACCATCACGGTGATCGGGAACCTCACGGGGGATCCCGAGCTCCGCTTCACCCCGTCGGGTGCGGCGGTGGCGAACTTCACCGTCGCGTCGACGCCGCGCACGTTCGACCGCCAGAGCAACGAGTGGAAGGACGGCGACACGCTGTTCCTCCGCTGCTCGATCTGGCGGGAGGCGGCCGAGTCGGTCGCCGAGTCGCTCACCAAGGGCACCCGCGTCATCGTCACCGGCCGGCTCGTGCAGCGCTCCTACGAGACCCGTGAGGGCGAGAAGCGCACCGTGTACGAGCTGCAGGTCGACGAGGTCGGCCCCTCGCTCCGCTACGCCACGGCCAAGGTCACCCGGACCCAGCGTTCGGGTGGCGGCGGCTTCAGCGGTGGCGGCGGCGGTGGCGGCGGCTACTCCGGTGGCGGCGGTGGCTACGGCGGCGGTGGCGGCGGCGGCCAGCAGGACGACCCGTGGGCGACGCCCGCGGGTGGTTCCGGTGGCGGCGGCTACTCCGACGAGCCCCCGTTCTGACCGGCGGGTCCCCAACCCCCAGACATCCCATCCCCGGGTCCGGCAAAGCCCGGGGCTCCGAACGAAGGAGCACCACGATGGCCAAGGCCGTTGTTCGCAAGCCCAAGAAGAAGCAGAACCCCCTCAAGGCCGCCAAGATCGAGACGGTCGACTACAAGGACACCGCCCTGCTGCGGAAGTTCATCTCCGACCGCGGGAAGATCCGCGCGCGTCGCGTGACGGGCGTGTCCGTGCAGGAGCAGCGCGCGATCGCGCGTGCCGTCAAGAACGCCCGCGAGATGGCCCTGCTGCCGTACTCGTCGTCGGCCCGCTGAGAAAGGAGACCTGACATGGCGAAGATCATCCTGACCCACGAGGTCACCGGTCTCGGTGCCCCCGGCGACGTCGTCGAGGTGAAGGACGGGTACGCCCGCAACTACCTCATCCCGCGCAACCTGGCCACGCCGTGGACCAAGGGTGCCGAGAAGGACGTCACCGCGATCCGCAAGGCCCGCAAGGCCCGTGAGATCGCGACGCTCGACGACGCGAAGGCCGTCCGCGACTCGCTCGAGTCGAAGGCCGTCGTCATCACCGCCAAGGCGGGCGACTCGGGTCGCCTGTTCGGTGCCGTCACGACCGCCGAGATCGCGGACGCGGTCAAGGCGTCGGGCGCCCCGGCGATCGACAAGCGCAAGGTCGAGATCGGCCAGCCGATCAAGGCGACCGGTGAGTACAAGGTGTCCGTCCGCCTGCACGCGGACGTCGCCGCCAAGGTGACCGTCAAGGTCGTCGCCGGCTGACACCCGCTCCCGCACGACGAAGCCCCCGGACCCGACGGTCCGGGGGCTTCGTCGTGCGTGCCTCAGTAGTGCATCACGTCGTGCTGGGGGAAGTACGGGTCGCCGGCGCAGTAGGCCACGGGGCCGAAGTAGCCCCGGAAGAAGTTGATGTGGTCACGCGTCTCGTTGCCGTACAGGCCGTCGACCTGGATGCCGAGCTGCGCCTGGACGTTCTTCAGGGCGGCTATCGTCTTGTCGCCGTAGTAGCCGTCGGCGCTGATGTTCTGGCCGTAGCAGATGACGAGCGACCGCTGCAGCAGCAGGACGCCCGGGCTGTACCCCATGTTCTTGTACATCCGGCAGTCGGTCATGTGCCCGCCCTCGGGGATGTAGGGGTTGTTCCTCGAGGGCACGCGGTGGTTGTCGAACCCCGCGAGGCCGAACGTCGAGTTGCACGGGTCGTTGGACGTGGCGGAGCTGGGACCCGCGGGGCCGACGACGGCGACCACGGCGAGGGCCGCGACGACGAGCAGGGAGCGCGCGCGAGACAGCTTCGGCATGCGGGAGAACTCCTTCAGGGTCGGGGGTCGGCGGGCGGCGCGTGCCGGGTCGCCGGACGTCAGTTCTGGCCGTCGTTGATGTCGTTGTTCGGGTAGTACGGCTGCTTGGCGCAGTTCGCGACCGGTCCGAAGTAGCCCATGAAGAACCGCAGGCTGTCGCGGGACTGGTTGCCGTACATGCCGTCGGCCGAGATGCCGAGGCTCGCCTGCACGGTGCGCAGCCCGGCGGCGGTCGCCGGGCCGAACGAGCTGTCGATCGCGACCGACGTCTGGCCGTAGCAGATGCGCAGCGACTGCTGCAGCGCCTTGACGCCCTGTCCCGTGATGTTGGCGCCCGCCTTCATGTAGCAGTCGGTGTAGTGGCCGCCGATCGGCACGTAGGGGCCGCCGTTGGCCGGCACCTTGACCTCCGTGCTCGACAGCGTCCCCCAGGCGGTGGTGCAGATCCGACCGCTGGTCGCGGTGGCGGAGCCCGCCGGCACGACGATCGCGGCGACGACGAGCGCGAGGGCTGCGGCGAAGGAGCCGATGCGGGTGGTGTGCGGCATGCGGAGCATCTCCGATCTGTGGCTCCGGCGGGCGCCGTCGGCCACGTGGCAGGCCACAAACTATGACAAGCGCACCTCGTCCGGGGCCGGTTTGGGCCACCGGATCTGCGAGACGAGCGACTGTGCGGTGGTGCGCATTCCGGAGCGAGCGGCTCTGAACTGCGGCGACGGCCCGTCCGGGTGCCCCGACGCGCGTCGGGCTGAGCACACCGTGCGAGTCATAATCACTTGCACGCGGTGGGTACGGACGTGTCACTCGCACGCGTCCGGTCAGCGGTGAGCGAGCGTCGAGCGGGTGGGCGGGTGCGCAGGTGCGGGCACCGGCGCGGGTGGGTCTTCGGTGTCGGCGAGCGTCGTACGAGCGTGGGCAGGGGAGGGCGACGGGGAGCGCGGCGGTCGTCCGCACGAGCGTCTGCCCTGCGCGGATCCGCCCACGGCAGACGTGGGGCCGACGCGGGCGGTCGCGGTGGCAGCGTCGAGCGCATCGTCCCGCCGCCCGAGAGGACCTCACCGTGACCGACACCGTCCCGACCACCGCCCGCACGGCGGCCCCGCCGACCCGCCCGTTCGACGACGACCTCGCGACCCGGCTCCTGCACCAGCGCATCGTCGTGCTGGGGCGGGAGGTCGACGACGCCGTCGCCAACCGGGTCTGCGCGCAGCTGCTCCTGCTGTCCGCGGAGGACCCGCGCCGCGACATCGCGCTCTACATCAACTCGCCCGGCGGCTCGGTCAGCGCGGCGCTCGCGATGTACGACACCATGCGGCTCATCCCGAACGACGTCGCGACCCTCGCGATGGGGCTCGCCGCGTCGGCGGCGCAGTTCCTGCTCAGCGCCGGGACGCCCGGCAAGCGGTTCGCGCTGCGGCACGCCCGCGTGCTCATGCACCAGCCGTCGGGCGGGATCGGCGGGACCGCCGTCGACATCGCGATCCAGGCGCAGAACATGGCGCACGTGAAGCGCACCATGCAGGGCCTCATCGCCGAGCACACCGGCCAGACCGTCGAGACCATCGAGCGTGACTCCGACCGCGACCGGTGGTTCACCGCGGCCGAGGCGCTCGAGTACGGGTTCGTCGACAAGGTCGTCGAGCACCTCGACGACGTGCGCCCCGACGGTGCGCTGCGGAAGGCGGGGCTCTGATGGCCGGCCAGTACACGATCCCGTACGTCGTGGAGCAGCGGCCGACGGGGGAGCGCGCGTCCGACGTGTTCTCGCGGCTGCTGTCCGACCGGATCGTCTTCCTCGGCACCGAGATCGACGACGGTGTCGCGAACGTCGTCATCGCACAGCTGCTGCACCTGCAGTCGGACAGCGCCGAGCTGCCCATCCACGTCTACGTGAACTCGCCGGGCGGGTCCCTCACGGCGCTGCTGGCGGTGTACGACACCATGCAGTACGTCCGGCCGCCCGTCGCGACGTTCTGCCTCGGGCAGGCGGCCTCCGCGGCCGCGGTGCTGCTCGCCGCCGGGACGCCCGGGCAGCGGCACGTCCTCGAGCACGCGCGCGTGCTGCTGCACCAGCCGTCCGGGGGAGCCGAGGGGACCGCCGCCGACCTGGAGATCCAGGCCGCCGAGATCCAGCGGCAACGCGCGCAGGTCGAGCAGATCCTGTCCCGGCACACGGGTCAACCCGTCGAGCGGCTGCGCCGGGACACCGACCGCGACCTCATCCTCACCGCCGAGCAGGCCGTCGAGTACGGGCTCGCGGACCGGGTCGTCACGACCCTCAAGGAGGTGCCGGCCGCGCTGCCCGCCGCGTGACCGCGCGTGCGGTCGGGGCCGTCAGGGGACCCGGCCGCACGCCCGGCTGCCGTCGCGGGCACGCAGGCGAGCGCGATCTGGCGCGGTCGGCGCACGACACCCACCCTCGGCGCGCGGCCCGGTGTGCGGCGGGTGATCGGAGGCGACGGAGCCGGGTGGTGCCGGGCCCGTCGCGGGCTCAGGCCGCCAGGAGGACGGCGTCGGTCGTCGTGGTGCCGCGTCCCGGGCCTGAGGTGCGGGCGTGCAGGTCCACGACGACGGGCCGCGTCGCGTCCGCGGCCTCCGGGTAGCGCGAGGATCGCCGGGGGTCGGCCAGGTCGACGACGACGCGGCCCTCCGCGCGCGCGAGCTCCGCGTGCGCCGCGCCGACGAGGTCCACGAGCCGCATCCCCAGGGCGCGGCACACCGCGACGAGGACCTCGGACGACGCCTCCTTCCGACCGCGCTCGATCTCCGACAGGTAGGCGACCGAGACGCGGGCGTCGACGGCCACGTCGCGCAGCGTGCGGCCCTGGTCCTCGCGACGCTCGCGGAGGATCGCGCCGACGAGCCGCCGGAGCAGGGGCTCGACCCGGTGCTCGACGACGTGGCCGTTCGGCCCGGCACCGCCGGCCGAGGGGTGCGCGACCCGGTGCGGTCGGGCCGTCAGCTCGTGCGTCATGGGGGCTCCCGTCGTCGTCGCGCCTGTCCGCCACGCTAGACCCGGGTCGCCGACCGCAGGGACGGTGCGGTGTCTGCCCTGAGCGGACAGGCACGAGCGGGCTGGAGGGGAGGTCCGTCGGTGACCGTCGGATCAGGAGCTCAGACGGCGACCGTCGCCCGCCGACCGAGCGCCGCGAGAGCCCGCGTCTGCCGGTCCGCGTCGGGGGCGACCTCGACGGCCGGCCCGCACACGCCGCTCGAGTAGAGCATGTCGCCCATCGCCGCGACCATGCCCTCGATCACGTCGAGGTCGGCGTCGTCGAACGCGTAGGCGCGGCCGTCGGCGGCGGTGACGTCCCAGCGGTGGGCGATCATGTCGAACCCGTAGAACATGTCCAGCGTCGCGCCGACCGTCGTCGTGGACCCGAGGCTGTCGTACTCGCGCTCGACGAAGCCCGGTCGGGCGAGCACGGCGCGGACCTCAGCGGCGTGGGTGCGCCACGCGGCGGCCGGGTCGGCCAGGTCGGGGCGCGGTCCGAGGTCGGCGCCGTGCGTCGTGAGGAAGTCGCGCTGGGTGTCGACGAGGTGGGCGACGACGTCGCGTCCCGTCCACCCCGCGCAGGCGGAGGGGGCGTCCCAGGACGACGGGGCGATCGCGTCGAGGGTCGCCTGCATGCCGTCGGCGTGGCGGGCGTACGTCTGCAGGGTCGGGTTGTCGGTCATGGCTGCGACGCTAGGCGGCGAGGGGAGGGGTGGCTTGATGAAACCCGACAGCGCGGCGGGCGGTGCTGAACGGCCTCCGGCTCGTGCGGTCGGCGGCGCGGCCGTCGACGAGGTCGAGCGTGCGCATCTCGTCGACCCGGCGGACCGGTCGTTCCGCATCGGACGGTGGGCGCCCGAGCCCGACCTCGCGGACCTCGTGCGGCGGTACTGGGTGCCGACGTGGGACGTGCCCGGGGGTGGGTCGGCCGTGCAGCAGGTGCTGCAGTACCCCGTCTGCCTGATCGTGGTCGCGGACGCGTACGCGCGTTTCTACGGCGTCGCGCCCGGGCTCTCGACGACGACGCTCACCGGCAGCGGGTGGGCGGTGGGCGTGCTGCTCCAGCCGGCCGCGGGCGCGCTGCTGACCGGTGGGACGGTCGCGACGTGGACCGGTCGGCACGGTGACCTCGCGCCGGCGCTGGCGACGACGACCGCTCCGGCCGACGCGGAGGCGCTGGTCGCGCGCGTGCGCGCGGAGATGACGCCCGACCCGGCGGACGAGTCGCGGCAGCGCGCGGCCACGGATCTGGTCGGGGACTTCCTCCGGCGGTGGCTGCCCGTGGACGACGAGGGTCGGCAGGTCAACGCGATCGTCGACGCCGTCGAGCACGATCCCGAGCTGCTGCGCGTCGCCCAGCTGTGCGACCGGTTCGGCATGACGGAGCGGTCGTTGCAGCGGCTGACGCGGCGACGGCTGGGGCTGTCGCCGAAGTGGCTGGTGCAGCGGCGTCGGCTGCACGAGGCGGCGGGCCTGCTGCGCGCGGGCGGGACGACGGTCGCCGAGGTCGCCGCGCGGCTCGGGTACGCCGACGAGCCGCACCTGTCCCGCGACTTCCGCCGCGTCACGGGCATGACGCCGGGCGCGTTCGCCTCCCGGTACGCGGAGGAGTCGACAGGCGCCTGACGCGCGGCGCGTCGTGGGCCTAGGCGCCCGTCACCATCCACGCGGTGCCGCGGGCGCGCCATCCGGTCGTGAGGGCCCTGGCGAGCATGAACACGCCGGCGAACGCGGCCCACAGCCACGCGAGCCCGGCGACGCCCTCGGGCGCCCACGCGCGCACGGCCAGTGCCACCGGGACGTAGGCGACGAGCGTGAGGACGCCCGCCCAGGCGAGGAACCGCCCGTCGCCCGCGCCGATCAGGACGCCGTCGAGCACGAACACCCACCCGGCCATCGGCATGGTGACGGCCGCGATGACGAGGGCCACGACGGCGGCGCGCTGCACGTCGGGGTCCGTCGTGAAGGCCCGGACGTAGAGCCAGGACGCGCCGCCGAGAACCAGCCCGAGGACGGCGCCCGCGCCGACGCCCCACTGCAGCGTGCGGCGCAGGAGCGCGCGGGTGCGGGGGACGTCGGCGGCGCCGAGGGCGTGACCGACGAGGGCCTGCGCGGCGATCGCGAGGGCGTCGAGGGCGAACGCGGCGAGCCCCCAGACGGCGTTGACGACCTGGTGCGCGGCGAGGGCGGTCGCGCCGAGCGCGGTCGCGACCCAGACGGTCAGCAGGATCGCGGCGCGCAGCGTGACCGTCCGGACCAGCAGCGGTGCGCCGGCGCGGGCGTTCGCCCACAGGCCGGCCGCGTGCGGGTTCAGGCGCGTGCCGGCGGCTCGGGCGCCGCGGACGACGACGCCCCCGAGGACGGCGCCCATGGCGAGCTGGGTGAGCGCGGTGCCGAACCCGGACCCCGCGATCCCGAGGTGCGCGCCGTAGACGAGGACCACGTTGAGGACCGCGTTCACGACGGCGCCGGCGGTGGCGACGACGAGCGGTGTGCGCGTGTCCTGGAGGCCGCGGAGCGCACCCGTCGACGCGAGCACCAGGAGCATGCCCGGCAGGCCGGGGGCGGACCAGCGCAGGTAGACGACGGCCTGGTGCGCGGTGTCGCCGGTCGCGCCGAGCGCGCCGATCACCCAGGGGGCCGTCAGCCACGTGAGCGCGCCGAGCGCGACGCCGAGGCCCAGCGCGAGCCACATGCCGTCGACGCCGACCTGCAGCGCACCGCCGCGGTCGCCCGCACCGAGCCGTCGCGCGACGGCCGCCGTGGTGGCATACGCGAGGAAGACGCACAGGCCGACCACCGTGACGAGCACGGTCGACGCCAGTGCGAGACCGGCGAGGGACGCCGTCCCCAGGTGGCCGACGACCGCGGAGTCGACGAGGACGAAGAGCGGCTCCGCGACGAGCGCACCGAGCGCCGGGACGGCGAGGGACAGAATCTGCCGGTCGACGGCGGACGTGTGATGTCCGTCAGATGAAATCTCGTCCAACCTTTCTCGCATCCACATGCCGTGCACAGCGTCAGGGCCGGTCAGCGGTTCGTGAGGACTCTTTCATCCACCGTATCCACAGGACTGTCCACGGACTGTGCACAAGCGGGTCCGCCGCCGTCCACAGGAGACCTCACAGGGTTGTCCACAGGCCCGTTTGGAACCCCGCTCGGACCGTCCTAACCTCACGGGCGAGGCAGGACCGGACGCGAGTGCGGTGCGAGCGTGCGGGGTTGTCGGTGGCCCCTGCTAGAACAGATGTTCGACGGTAACGGACGACGGGGATGGGCGGCCAGTGACGATCGAGGAGCTCGAGTACGGGGCGCCCCCGGACTCCGGTCGCGGCAACGGCGGCTTCGACCGCACCCCGCCGCAGGACCTCGACGCTGAGCGTTCCGTGCTCGGCGGCATGATGATCTCCAAGGACGCCATCGCCGACGTCATCGAGCAGATCAAGGGCACGGACTTCTACCGCCCCGCGCACGAGGCGATCTACGACGCGATCCTCGACCTCTACGGCCGCGGCGAGCCCGCCGACGCCATCACGGTCTCCGACGAGCTCACCAAGCGCGGCGACATCGGCCGCATCGGCGGCGCGCCCTACCTGCACACGCTCATCGCGTCCGTCCCCACCGCCGCGAACGCCGGCTACTACGCGCGGATCGTGCGCGAGCGCGCCATCCTCCGCAAGCTCGTCGAGGCCGGCACGCGCATCGTCCAGCTCGGCTACGGCACCGACGGTGGCGACGTCGACGAGATCGTCAACAACGCGCAGGCCGAGGTCTACGCCGTCACCGAGCGGCGCGCGTCGGAGGACTACCTGCCGCTGGGCGAGATCATCGGCGGCACGGTCGACGAGATCGAGGCCGCGGGTCATCGCGGCGAGGGCATGATCGGCGTCCCGACGGGATTCTCCGACCTCGACCGCCTGACGAATGGATTGCACCCGGGGCAGATGATCGTTGTTGCAGCGAGGCCTGCAATTGGAAAGTCAACCCTGGGAATCGACATCGTGCGGTCGGCGTCGATCAAGCACGGGATGACGTCCGTCGTGTTCTCGCTCGAGATGAGCCGCAACGAGATCACGATGCGTCTGCTGTCCGCCGAGGCCCGCGTGCACCTGCAGAAGATGCGCACGGGTCAGATGGGCGAGGACGACTGGGCGAAGGTCGCCGCGACCATGGGCAAGATCTCCGAGGCGCCGCTGTTCATCGACGACTCGCCCAACATGTCGCTCATGGAGATCCGTGCGAAGTCGCGGCGGCTCAAGCAGCGGCACGACCTCAAGCTCGTCATCATCGACTACCTCCAGCTGATGACCTCGGGAAAGCGCGTCGAGTCGCGTCAGCAGGAGGTCTCGGAGTTCTCGCGAGCGCTCAAGCTGCTGGCGAAGGAGCTTGAGGTCCCCGTCATCGCCATCTCGCAGCTGAACCGTGGTCCCGAGCAGCGCACGGACAAGAAGCCGCAGATGAGCGACCTCCGCGAGTCCGGCTGTCTGACGGAGGACACGCGGATCCTGCGCGCGGACACCGGTGCGGAGACGACGCTCGGCGAGCTCTACGCGCTCGGCGCCAAGGACGTGCCGGTGTGGGCGCTCGACGAGCGGCTGCAGTACGTCCGTCGTCACATGACGCACGTCTTCCCGACCGGCGTGAAGCCCGTCTACCGGCTGCGGCTCGCCTCCGGCAAGGAGGTCACCGCGACCGCGAACCATCCGTTCCTCACGTACGAGGGCTGGACGCCGCTCGGCGAGCTCGAGGTCGGATCGCGGCTCGGGGTCCCGCGGCACGTGCCCGGCCCGGAGCAGCGGGCGGCGTGGGACGATCGCAAGGTCGTGATGCTCGCGCACCTGCTCGGCGACGGATCGTTCGTGAAGCGGCAGCCGGTCCGGTACGCGTCCGTCGACGAGGCAAACCTGTCGGCGGTCTCCGACGCCGCGACGGCGTTCGGCATCACGCCGATCCGCGACGACTACACGGCTGCCCGCGTCACGACCCTCCGTCTGCCGGCGCCCTCCCGACTGGCCCGCGGCAAGCGGAGCCCCATCGCTGAGTGGCTCGACGACTTCGGTCTGTTCGGCGCGCGCAGCCACGAGAAGTTCGTGCCGAACGCGGTGTTCCACCTGCCGAAGGAGCAGATTGCGCTCTTCCTGCGTCACATCTGGGCGACCGACGGCTCCGTGACGGTCAACGCGAACGGCCAGGGCGGGCGGATCTACTACGCGTCCACGTCGCGTCGGCTCGTCGACGACCTGTCCCGTTTGCTGCTGCGCTTCGGCATCTCGACCCGCATCCGCAGGGCGACGCCGAAGGCCGGATACCGCGACGGGTACACGCTCGACGTCTCCGGCAGCGACGACCAGCGGAGGTTCCTGCAGGAGATCGGCGTCCATGGTGCACGTGGGCTCCAGGCCGAGCGACTGCTCGAGATCGTCCGCGCCAAGACGGGCAACCCGAACGTCGACACCGTCCCGAGGCAGGTGTGGGACGACGTGCGAGAGCTTCTCGTGGAGAACGGCATGACGCACCGCGAGCCCGCGGCTGCCCTGGGCACGCAGTTCTGCGGCTCGACCATGTGGAAGCACGCGCCGTCGCGGCAGCGACTCGGCCGGATCGCCGAAGTCCTCGGGAGCGAGGACCTGGAGATCATGGCCGTCAACGACCTGCTGTGGGACGAGGTCGTCGCCATCGAGCCGATGGGGGAGCAGCCGGTCTTCGACGCGACCGTCCTCGGCACTCACAACTTCGTCGCCAACGGCATCGCCGTCCACAACAGCATCGAGCAGGATGCCGACATGGTGATCCTGCTGCACCGCGAGGACGCCTACGAGAAGGAGTCGCCGCGCGCGGGCGAGGCCGACCTGATCGTCGCCAAGCACCGAAACGGCCCGACCGACACCATCACGGTCGCCTTCCAGGGGCACTACTCGCGGTTCGTCGACATGCAGGCCTGAGCATCGGCGATCGTCGAGATGCTGCCGACTCTGAAAATGCGAGCACCACACGCGAGAGACGGCTCCCGACAAACCGCTTGGTAGAGCCGGTGAACCAGCGAGGAGGCAGGATGCGAGCGGGTCAGAAGGTCCACTGGAACACCTCGCAGGGCCGCACGACGGGGACGACGGTCGAGCGTCGGACATCCGACTTCACGTTCGACGGGCAGCAGTTCCGGGCCTCCGACGACGAGCCGTTCTGGATCGTCGAGTCCGATAAGTCCGGCGCTCGCGCGGCGCACAAGGAATCAAGCCTCACGCCTGCGTGAGAGTTTGGTCTCCACCCCCTGGCGACATTCCCTGGAGTCCAGGAGAACGCTTCCCCTGCCCGGGACGGTGGGTCACCCACCTGGACGTCGTCGCCGGCGCCCTCGTGCTGCTCGTCCTCCCACGGCTCCTGTCGTGGCTGGCATGTCGGTGTGCGGACCTAGTGTGCGGAGCATGACGCGGTACGTCGACGAGGATCTGCGCGGTGCGGAGTTCCGGGAGTGCGATCTGACCGGGGCACGCCTGGTCGGCGTCGTCATGCAGGATGCCGTGATCGACGGGCTCGTCACCAACCTCGTGGTGAACGGTGTCGACGTCACCGAGTACGTCGAGGCGGAGCTCGACCGGCGTCATCCGGTCCGGGTGCTCATCCGCTCCGAGGACCCGGCCGATCTGCGCGAGGCAGCGCGTCAGCTCCGTGCCGGCTGGGCCGCCACGATCGAGCGAATCCGCCGCACGCCCGGCATCGAGCGCCGCAGCGTGAACGACGAGTGGTCGGCGGTGCAGACGCTGCGCCACCTGGTCTTCGTCCACGACTCGTGGTTCCGCCGCTGCTGCCTGGGCTCGACGGAGCAGTTCACGCCGATGGGCATCGGGCCGACCGTCGAGCCCTACCGTGGGGCGCACGGGCTCGACCTCTCGCTCGATCCGTCGCTCGACGAGATCGTGAGCGTGCGTGACGCCCAGGCCGCCGAGCTCGAGGCCTGGCTCGACGAGGTCACCGCTGTGCAGCTCGCAGCGCGAGCGCCGGTGCCCGACGACGACGTCTGGCCGCCGTACGCCCGGGGTGGCTCGGTGCGGCAGTGCCTCGGAACGGTGCTCAACGAGACCTTCGAGCACCACCGCTTCTGCGTCCGCGACCTCGACCTGATCGAGGTGCAGGACGCTGAGTAGCGGCCTGGCGACGACAAGGCAGGGCCTCGCCGATCAGCGCTGAACCGTCGACTGAACCGTTTCGCTCTCCGGACCCGGTGCAATTGTGAGCGTTAACATCGCCGCTCCGCGCCGATTCGATGGAGAATCCGATGACACGTCAGCAGTCTGCGACCCCAGCATCCGCCCAGGTCAGCCGTCGTACGGTCCTGGCTGGTGCCGCACTCGCCGGAGCGGTCACGGCGATCGGTCCGTCCCTGTTCAGCGCGGCCCCAGCGGTCGCCGTCGTGCCGCCCGCCCGGGGGGAGGTCGGTGTCGGCGCCTCGGAGTTCTCGCTCGATCAGGTCCGCCTCACGGCGAGCCGGTGGATGGACAACCAGAACCGCACGCTCGCGTACCTGCGGTTCGTCGACGTCGACCGGCTGCTGTACAACTTCCGCGCCAACCACGGCCTGTCGACCGCGGGCGCGGCCCCGCTCGGCGGGTGGGAGGCACCGAGCTTCCCGTTCCGCTCCCACAGCCAGGGCCACTTCCTCTCGGCGTGGGCGCAGGCGTGGGCGTCGCTCGGCGACACCGTGTGCCGGGACAAGGCCTCGTACATGGTGGCCGAGCTCGCCAAGTGCCAGGCCAACAACGGCGCCAAGGGCTTCGCCGCCGGCTACCTCGCGGGCTTCCCGGAGTCGGACTTCTCGGTCGCCGAGACGGGCACCGGCAACGGGAACGTGCCGTACTACGCGCTGCACAAGACCCTGGCCGGGCTCCTCGACGTCTGGCGCTACCTGGAGAGCACGCAGGCCCGGGACGTGCTGCTGAGGCTCGCCGCCTGGGTCGACACGCGGACGGTCAGGCTCAGCACCGCACAGATGCAGACGACCCTGCGGGTCGAGTTCGGCGGCATGAACGCGGTCCTGACGGACCTGCACTTCATGACGAACGACGCACGCTGGCTGACGGTCGCGCGACGGTTCGACCACGCCGCGGTCTTCGACCCGCTGGCCGCCAGCACCGACCGCCTCGACGGCCTGCACGCCAACACGCAGGTGCCGAAGTGGATCGGCGCGGCCCGCGAGTACAAGGCGACGGGCACGACCAGGTACCGCGACATCGCCCGCAACGCGTGGGCGTTCACCGTGGGCGCGCACACCTACGCGATCGGGGGGAACAGCCAGGCGGAGCACTTCCGGGCGCCGAACGCGATCTCGACCTACCTGCGCAACGACACCTGCGAGCAGTGCAACACGTACAACATGCTCAAGCTGACGCGCGAGCTCTGGATGATGGAGCCGGACAAGGCCTCGTACTTCGACTTCTACGAGCGGGCTCTCCTCAACCACCTGATCGGTGCGCAGGACCCGACCAGCGGGCACGGGCACATCACCTACTTCACGCCGCTGCAGCCCGGCGGCCGTAAGGGCGTCGGACCGGCCTGGGGCGGCGGCACGTGGAGCACCGACTACGCGAGCTTCTGGTGCTGCCAGGGGACCGGCATCGAGACGAACACCAAGCTGGCCGACTCCGTGTACTTCCGGACGGGCACCACGCTGACGGTCAACCTGTTCGTGCCGTCGGTGCTGACGTGGGCGGAGCGGGGGATCACCGTCACGCAGACGACGACGTACCCCGCGAGCGACACCACGACGCTCACGGTCACCGGCTCCGTCTCCGGCTCGTGGACGATGCGCGTGCGCATCCCCTCGTGGGCGACGGGCGCGACGGTCGCCGTGAACGGCGCCGTCCAGGCGATCCCGACGACGCCCGGCACGTACGCGAGCCTCACCCGGTCGTGGGCGTCGGGTGACACGGTGACGGTCCGCCTGCCGATGGCGGTCCGGGTCGAACCCACCAACGACAACCCCGCGGTGGCCGCGATCCTCTACGGGCCCGTCGTCCTCGCCGGGAGCTACGGCAGCGCGTCGCTGTCCGGCCCGCCGGTGCCCGTGACGTCGTCGATCACGCGTACCAGCACGACGGCGCTCGCGTTCTCGG
Organism: Cellulomonas sp. H30R-01; assembly: GCF_010119915.1. NCBI lineage: Bacteria > Bacillati > Actinomycetota > Actinomycetes > Micrococcales > Cellulomonadaceae > Cellulomonas > Cellulomonas sp. H30R-01. The sequence goes on from NZ_CP048210.1 coordinate 3,747,775, forward strand.
CCCAGGCGAACGGGTCCACCGTGAACCTCGTCCCGTTCTACGAGGCGCACGGCTTCAACTACACCGTGTACTGGTCGACCAACGGCTCCGCCGCGGGCACCACCGGGGCGTTCCGTCTGGCGAACGCGGCGAGCGGGCTCGTCCTCGGCATCCAGAACGCCTCGACGGCCGACGGTGCCACGGCCCTCGTCTGGGACGACAGCGGTACGGCCGACCACGACTGGGGCCTGGTCGTCTCGGGCTCCGCCCTCAAGCTGCGCTGCGCGAACGGCGGGAAGGTCCTCGGCGTCCGGGACATGTCGACGGCCGACGGCGCCCAGGTCGTCCAGTGGGGCGACACGGGAACGGCCGACCACCTGTGGACCGTGCTCGACAACGGCGACGGCACCCACCGCGTCCGCAACAACCACACCGGCAAGCTGCTCGGCACGGCGGGCGGGTCGACGGCGCGTGGCGCGGCGGTCGTGATGGACCCCGACAACGGCTCGGCCGACAACCGGTGGCGGTTCGTCCCGTCGGGGGCTCGCCGGATCCTCAACGTGCACACCGGCCTGGTGCTCGGCGTCCGGGACATGTCCACGGCGGATGGTGCGGCGGTGATCCAGTGGGGCGACACCGGCACCGCGGACCACCTGTGGACCGCCGTCGTGGGGAGCAACGGCTACGTCCGGCTGCGCAACCAGCACACCGGGAAGGTCCTGGCCGTCGAGGGTGGCGGCACGGGCAACGGCACCCGCGCGGTGCAGGCGACCGACACCGGGGCGAGCAGCCAGCAGTGGCGGCTGCGGTACTCCGCGGGCGACACCTTCCGCATCCAGGCAGCCGGCGGGCGCGTCCTGGGCGTCACCGACATGTCGACGACGGTGGGCGCCCAGGCGCTCGTCTGGGACGACAACGGCACGAACGACCACCTCTGGCGCTTCGTCTGAGGTCTGGGCACGGTCGAACCCGAGGGGGAGAGCCATGGTCGGATCCACCACGCACAGCACGGCCGCGAAGGCGCGCCGAGCGGTGCTCGCACTGGTCACGGCGATCGTCGCCGCCAGCGCCGGCGTCCTGGTCGCAGCCCCACCGGCCTCGGCCGACGCGTCGATCACCATCGACGGCTCGTCGGGCGGCCGGGTCTTCGACGGCGTCGGCGCGATCAGCGGGGGAGGGGGCAACAGCCGGCTGCTCATCGACTACCCCGAGCCGCAGCGGAGCCAGATCCTCGACTACCTGTTCAGGCCCGGCTACGGCGCTGCGGTGCAGCTGCTCAAGCTCGAGATCGGCGGCGACACCAACACGACGTCGGGCGCCGAGCCGAGCCACGAGCACACGCGCGGCGTCGTCGACTGCAGACGCGGGTACCAGTGGTGGCTGGCCGAGCAGGCCGAGGCACGCAACCCCGGGATCAAGCTGGTCGGGCTGGCCTGGGGAGCCCCGGGCTGGATCGGCTCGACCTTCTTCACCGACGACGCCATCACCTACCTGACCGACTGGCTCGGATGCGCCCGGTTCCACGGGCTGACCATCGACTACCTCGGCGGATGGAACGAGAAGGGGTTCAACGCCACCTGGTACAAGAACCTGCGTGCGGCCCTCGACGCCCGCGGCTACGGCTCGGTGAAGATCGTCGCGTCCGACGACTTCGGCTGGGCCGCCGCCGACCAGGCGCTGCGCGACCCGTCCATCGCGCAGGCCGTGGCGGTCTTCGGCTCGCACTACGTGTGCGGGTACCGCAGCGCGCAGACCAGCTGCCCGAGCTCCTCCAACGCCGTCGCCACCGGCAAGCCGCTGTGGGCGAGCGAGAACGGGTCCGACGACTTCAACCTGGGTGCCGAGGCGGTGGCGCGCGGCATCAACCGTGGATACATCGACGGCCGGATGACGGCGTACATGAACTGGCCGATCATCGCGGCCCTCACCCCGAACCTGCCGTGGCCGACCATGGGCGTCGCGACCGCGCCGCAGCCGTGGTCCGGGTACTACTCGATCGGCAAGAACGCCTGGGTGATGGCGCAGACCACGCAGTTCGCGGCGCCGGGGTGGCGGTACCTCGACGCGTCCAGCGGGTACATCGGCGGCAACCGCGGCAACGGCAGCTACGTCTCGCTGCGGTCGCCCACGGGGAGCGACTACAGCGCGGTCGTCGAGACGATGGACGCCTCCAGCGCTCAGACCCTCACCTTCACGGTGGCCGGCGGCCTGTCCCAGGGGACCGTCCACGTCTGGTCCACCGACGTGAGGTCCAACAGCCCCACCGACCACTTCGTCCGGCAGGCCGATCTCACGCCGTCCGGCGGCCGCTTCTCGCTGACCGTCCAGCCCGGCCGCGTCTACTCCCTCACCACCACGACCGGTCAGGGCAAGGGCTCCGCCACCAGCCCCGCTCGTGGCAACCTCGCCCTGCCCTACAGCGACACCTACGACGGCTACGCCCTCGCGAGCGAGGCCAGGTACCTCATGGACCAGGAGGGGTCGTTCGAGATCGTCGCCTGCGGGGGCGGCCGGACCGGCCGGTGCGTCCGGCAGATGTCCGAGCAGGCGCCGATCAAGTGGACGTCCCAGGGTGCTGAGCCGTACACGCTCCTGGGCGACACGAGCTGGACGAACTACACGGTCTCGTCCGACGTGCTGCTGGAGAAGAGCGGGTACGCCCAGCTGATCGGCCGCGCGGCGTCGTACCAGTTCCAGGCGCCGGCGAACCTCACCGCGTACTACCTGCGGGTGGACACCGGCGGGGCGTGGTCGATCCGGCGCAACGACACCAGCGGGAACGTGCGGACCCTCGCCAGCGGGAGCGTCGCGGCGCTCGGCACGGGGCGCTGGCACGGTCTGGCGCTGACGTTCAGCGGCGGCACCATCACGGCGGCCGTCGACGGTACGACCGTGGGCACGGTCACCGACTACACGTCGGGCGCCGGTCAGGTCGGGTACGCGACCGGTCAGGGCGTCACCGCGCAGTTCGACAACCTCACCATCACGCCCGGCACCGGGACCGGTGGATCGAGCGGCGTGCTGCGCGGGGTCGGCTCCGGGCGCTGCCTGGACGTCCCGGGCGCCAGCCAGACCGACGGCACCGTCCCCGCGCTGTGGGACTGCAACGGCGGCAGCAACCAGCAGTGGACCGCGACCGCCAACAACCAGCTCGTGGTCTACGGCAACAAGTGCCTGGACGTGCCGGGGCACGCCACGGCGCCAGGCACCCGGGTCACCATCTGGACGTGCAACGGCGGCGCCAACCAGCAGTGGCGGCTCAACCCCGACGGCACCGTCGTCGGCGTGGAGTCGGGGCTGTGCCTCGACGTGACCGGTGCGGCCACCGCCAGCGGGAGCCCGGTCGCCATCTGGACCTGCACCGGCGGCAGCAACCAGCGGTGGAGTCGCAGCTGATCTCGAGCCGAGGGGCCGAGTGTCACCGGCCGGGCCTACGGTCCGATCATGGTCGGGGTCACCAGGACGCGGGCCGCGTTCGACGGCGAGCAGCTCATCCACGCGCTGGACGACGAACGGACCGCGCGCGGGTTGACGTGGACGAGGCTCGCCGTCGAGCTCTGGGAGCAGACCGCCGTGCTCAACGCCCGGCTGGGCGGGGACGCGCTGTGCCCGGGTGCGCTCTACCGCACCTCCCTGCGGGGGACGATGTCGTGCCAGTACGCGCTGCCGCTCCTGCGATGGCTCGGCCGACCGCCCGAGGACTTCCTCGTCGGTGAGAGGGCGGATGTCGGCGATGCCCGGCTCCCCGAGGCCGGGCCCGACCGGCAGCTGCGCTGGGACCTCGCAGAGCTGCACGCCGCGGTCGACGCGCGCCGCCGGAACCGGGAGCTCACCTGGGCAGCCGTGGGCGTCGAGCTCCACTGCACGCCCAACCGGCTCACCAACCTCAAGACGGCGCGGCTCGCGGACATGGGGCTGGTCATGCAGATCACCCAGTGGCTCGGAGAACCCGCAGCCCGCTACATCCACGCCACCGACTGGTAGCGAGTCGCTCACGGGCCACGGAGACGGGGAGGGTGGGCTCGATCGGATCGAGCCCACCCTCGTCGGCTCCCACGGTCGTGGGTGCGCCGTTCCGTGCCCGTCAGTGACTCCGGGCGGGACCCCGCACGCCGGCTGTCACCGCTGGAGGGTCAGGAGGCCCGGGCGGTAGGGGAGGTTGTTGTAGTCGGGGTTCTGGTTGGGGTCACGACCCTGGTAGAGCAGCTGCAGGTTGCACGGGTCGATCGTCTTGGTCTGGTCGGGGTTGGACCGGACCAGGTCACCGTGGCTGATGTCGTTGGTCCACGTCGCGCCGCTGTTGGCCTTGCCCGCAAACGGGTTGCTCTCGGTGGCCGCCTGCGGTGTCCACGTGCCCGACAGGCTGGAGGACGTGAACGAGCGGAAGTACCGCCCGCGCGAGCCCATCGCCTCGACGAGCATCAGGTACTGGTTCTGACCGGCGACCTTGTAGACCTCCACGCCCTCGAACAGGTTGGCCTGGGTGTCGCTCATGATCGTCGTGTAGTTCGAGCCGAAGCTGCCCGGGAAGTTCCCGATCGGCATGCTCGCCCGGTAGATGTTCCCGTTGTCGCCGGCGAAGAACAGGTACATGTTCTGCCCGTCGGCGATGAGCGTCTGGTCGATCGGACCGGTCCCGGAGTTGGAGATGCTGCCCGTGAACAGCGGCTGCGGCGACGACCACGAGTTCACGTTCGTCGGGTCGGTCGAGGTCCGGTAGATGAACGGCCACTGGCCCCACTGGTACGCCAGCACCCAGATGTTCTTGGGCGCGAAGTAGAACAGGGTGGGGGCGACCGTGCCCGACGGGAGCGCGTTCTGGCTCGCGGAGGCCATGTCCGACCAGTTCGTGAACGGGCTGAACGCCATCGAGCCGTAGCTGCCGTTCTCGACCTTCGTCGCGTAGACGAGGTGCTTGCCGTTGTGGACGACGTTCGTGAAGTCCTTGAGCGACGTCCAGCCGGACCGCGGCTGGGCGAGGGGGCCCGAGGAGGTCCACCGGTAGGTCGACGGCAGCGAGCACGTCGGGGTGCTGGTCGGCGTGGGGGTCGGGGTCGGCGTCGGGCTGGTGGTCGGCGTGGGGCTGGTGGTCGGCGTGGGGGTCGGCGTCGGGGTGGGTGCGACGCCCCCGTCGCACACGGTCCCGTTCAGGCTGAAGCTCGTCGGCGACGGGTTGCTGCCGCTGTACGCGCCGTTGAACCCGAACTCGACCGTGCCGCCTGCGGGGATCTGCGGGTTGTAGCCGACGTTCTTGGCCGTGACCTGGTTGCCGCTCTGCGTGGCGGTCGTGCTCCACGCCTGAGTGATCGTCTGGTTGCCGGGGAACGCCCAGGTGAGCGTCCAGCCGTTGATCGCCGAGCCGAGGTTGGTGATCTTGACGCTGGCGGTGAAGCCGGTGCTCCACGAGTTCGCGGTGTAGCTGACCGAGCATCCGGTGCCGGGGTTCGACGTCGGGGTGGGTGTCGGCGTCTGCGTCGGTGTCTGCGTGGGTGTCGGCGTCTGCGTCTGCGTCGGCGTCGGGCTCGGCGTGGCCGAGTTCAGCGTGTCGAGCACGGAGGTGTACGCGGCCTTCTTGTTGCCCGAGCCGTCGAACAGCAGCGGCGTGCCGCCCGAGCGCCAGGAGTCGGTGTCGCGCACGCCCCACACGGTGATGCCGGTGCACCGGGCGACGTTCAGGCAGGCCTGCACGACCCGCTGGTAGTTCTGCGCCTGCGAGGAGCCCGAGCCCTCGATGTCGAGCTCGGTGATCTGCACGTCGACACCCAGGTTGGCGAAGTTCTGCAGCGTGGTCTGGTAGTTGCTCGGCACCGGGCTCTGGGCGTTGAAGTGCGACTGGAACCCGACGCAGTCGATCGGCACCCCACGCGACTTGAAGTCGCGGACCATGTTGTAGACGCCCTGGGTCTTGGCGTGCGACCAGTCGTCGGTGTTGTAGTCGTTGTAGCAGAGCTTCGCGTTCGGGTCGGCGGCCCGGGCGGCACGGAACGCCGCCTCGATCCAGTCGTTGCCGGTGCGCTGCAGGTTGGAGTCACGACGCGCACCCGAGGAGCCGTCGGCGTAGGCCTCGTTGACGACGTCCCAGGCGTAGATCTTGCCCTTGTAGTAGGACGCGACCTGGGTGACGTGGTTGAGCATCGCGTTGCGCAGGTCGGTGCCGGACATGTTCTGCATCCAGCCCGGCTGCTGGGAGTGCCACGCCAGGGCGTGCCCGCGGACCCGCTTGCCGTTGCTCTGCGCCCAGTTCAGGATCCGGTCGCCGTTGGTGTAGTTGAACTGGCCACGGTTGGGCTCCGTGGCGTCCATCTTCATCTCGTTCTCGGCCGTGATCATGTCGAACTCACGGTTCGCGATCGTCTGGTAGGTGCTGTCGTTCAGCCGGCCGGCGGCGATCGCGGTGCCGAAGTAGCGGCCGCTCTGCGCGGCTGCCGCACCGAGCGTGCTCGCCGCGGCCTGTGCGGGCATGGCCGCGGCGAGGCCCGCGGCGGCCACCGCCAGGGTCAAGGACGCGGCGACGACTGCGCGTCGCCCTCGTCGTGGTGTGGTCGTCATGGAACACCTCTCTCGGAGCACCCACGGGACAGGCCGGGGGCTGTCGGCGCTGAGCCGGTGGACGGACGACGCCGTCTGCCCACCGGGCCGCGGTCGCCCGGCGTGGTCACCCGGCGACTGACGATGTGAGCGGTCACATTCGCACCACGGCACGTGGACGAACCAGAGGCGAATCGTTTTGGGACTGGATCGACCTTCTCCATGACGCCCGGGTCCCGAGCCCGCCTGTGCCCGGGGCCGCAGCCCGTCCCGCACCCAGGAGCTTCCACTCCTCGGCGACACGGGTGGCCGCCGGTGCTGTCACTCCGACGGCACCTTGACGCGGCTTCCGGGGACGGCCAGCATGAGCGACTGGAACCGGTTCCACTGATTTCCAGTCTGCCCAGGTCGGCCCCGCTGCGCACCGCCGCGCTGCGGACCACTGCCTGCACCGCTGAGCGACCGAGCCCGGCCTGACGCCGGGACGACACGAACGACGAGTACCGATGGAGGTACACATGCGATCAACGACGACGCATCGACACCGTCCCGCGCTGCGCCGACGGCTCATGGTCACGGCGTTCCTGGTGGCCCTCGTGGCCGCCCCGGCGCTCGCGACGCCCGCGCAGGCCGCGATCGGCGGCAGCTTCGTCGACAACCTCGACGGATTCGCCACCTCGCGGTGGCACAAGGCCAACGGCTACAGCAACGGCGGGATGTTCAACAGCGGCTGGCGTGCGGACCACGTCTGGCACAGCGGCGGCGTCATGGGGATCAACCTCGACAACTACGGCTGCCCGAGCGGCTGTTCCGGCAAGCCGTACGCCTCCGGCGAGTACCGCTCGAACGACATGTACTCGTACGGGCGCTACGAGGTCCGCATGAAGGCCGCGAGGGGCGGTTCGGGGACCGTCACCTCGTTCTTCACCTACACCGGTCCGAGCGACGGCCAGCCGTGGGACGAGATCGACATCGAGATTCTCGGCAAGAACACCTGGCAGATGCAGACCAACTACTACACGAACGGTGTGGGCGGGCACGAGAAGCTGATCGACCTCGGCTTCGACGCCGCCGCCGGCTATCACACCTACGCGTTCGAGTGGTGGAACGGGGGCACCATCAACTGGTTCGTCGACGGCCGCCTCGTCCACCAGGAGAACGGTTCGCGCGGGAAGCTCCCCACCCACCCGGGTCGCATCATGATGAACCTGTGGCCGGGCACCGGGGTCGACAGCTGGCTCGGCCCCTTCTCCTACAACGGGCAGCGCCAGGCGACGTACGACTGGGTCAAGTACACCCGGTACTGACCAGCACCGATGCGCTCGAGGTGCCCGGCGTGACGATCAGGTCGCGCCGGGCGCCGAGCCGCGGACGACGAGGTGCGTGGGCAGGAGGATCGGGGTCGGCGAGTCACCGTCGATCAGACGGACGAGCATGGTGGCCATCTCCTGGCCGAGCCCGCGGATCGGCTGGCTGACGGTCGTGAGCGCCGGATCGGTGTGCCGGGCGATCTCCAGGTCGTCGAAGCCGACCACCGCGACGTCCTCCGGCACCCGTCGGCCCGCGTCCTTGAGCGCACGCAGCGCCCCCGACGCCATGTTGTCCGACGCGGCGAACACGCCGTCGACGTCCGGGTGCGCGGCCAGGAGCCGCGTCATCGCCTCCGCGCCGCCCTCGTAGGTGAAGTCGGCGTGCTCGACCCAGTCCGTGGGCAGCCGCTCCGCCGCCATGACGTCGGCGAAACCCTGCCGGCGGGCGACCGACGCGTGCAGGTCCATGGGCCCGGCGATGGTGGCGACGCGCCGACGTCCCGACCTCAGCAGGTGCTCGGCGGCGAGGCGCCCGCCCCCGCGGTTGTCGACGTCGACGTACCACCGGGCGTCCGCGTCGAGCGGACGGCCCCCGAGCACCACCGGCAGGTCGGTCGCGGCCGCGACCCGGCCCAGCGGGTCGTCCCGCCGCAGGCCCATGAGCATCACCCCGTCGGACTGGCGCGACCGCAGCAGCCGCTCGAGTCGCGCCCGCCCCCGGGACGAGGACGTGAGCATGAGGGTGAGGTCGAGCTCCGACCTCTCGAGCGCTGCCGCCACACCGACGAGCACCTGGGAGAAGAACGGGTCCCCGAACAGCGTCGGGTCGTCGTCGGAGACCGCGAGCACCACCGACCCGACCGTCCTCGTCGCGAGGGCGCGCGCCGTCGGGTTGGGGACGTAGCCGAGCTCGCTGGCCGCACGCGCGACCGCCTCGCGCTTCACCGCGCTCACGTTGCGGGTGTTGTTCATCGCCCGTGACGCCACCGATCGCGAGACCCCGGCCCGGAGGGCGACCTCGTCGAGGGTCGGGATCTTGCGGGTCCGCACCGCGTCGGCCCGAGGCGACCCCTCGCCCTGGCCGTTCCCGGCACCGGCCGCGGTGGGGTCTGCCATGCGACGAACCCTACCGGCGAGGTTCCCCGCGCCGGACGGTCCGTGCCGAGCCGGCCGGGCCGCTGCGCGGGACGCGGCGTGCAGGTCGCGGTCGGCCGCCGTTGACGTTTCGTCCCGCGATGGGAACAATGACTGGAAATTTGTGGAAGCGGTCCCACTCTGGGTCCCACCAGCACGGTCGACGACGACTGAGGAGAGCTATGCCTCGCACCCGCGCCCCGATGTGGCGCACCGCCCTGACGGCGTCCGCGACGCTCGCGGTCACGCTGACGACGCTCGCGCCCGTCCACGCAGCCGGGCCCGCCCGCCCGGGCCCGACGGGCGCCGCGCCTGCGCCCACCGCGACGGCGACGTCCGCGCCCCCGTCGGGTGCGGAGTTCTACACCAACCCGCACAGCACGACCCTGGAGGCCGCCCAGAAGCTCACCGGGCAGGCGCGTGCGGACGCGCAGCTGCTCGGCAGCGTCCCGTCGGCGGACTGGTTCACCGGCGGGACGCCGCAGGAGGTCGAGGCCGAGGTCGACCGTCTGGTCACCGCCGCCGCGGCCGCCCACCAGGAGCCCGTGCTCGCGGCGTACAACCTCCCGTTCCGGGACTGCGCGCAGTACTCGTCGGGCGGCGCCGCCGACACGGCCGCGTACAACGCCTGGATCGACGGCTTCGCCGCCGGCATCGGCGACCGGTCCGCGACCGTGATCCTCGAGCCCGACGGCCTCGGGATCATCCCGCACTACACGAGCCTCGACGGCACGGCCGACTGGTGCCAGCCGGCCGAGGCCGACCCGGCGACCGCCGCGGCCAACCGCTACGAGCAGCTCAACCACGCGGTCGACGCCCTCGCGGCGCTGCCGGACGTCAAGGTGTACCTCGACGGCACGTCGTCGGCCTGGTTGACCGTCGGCGAGATCAGCGACCGCCTCGTCAAGGCCGGCGTGCAGCGGGCCACCGGGTTCTTCCTCAACGCGTCGAACTACCAGTTCACCGAGAACGGCACGGCCTACGGGACCTGGGTCTCGTCGTGCATCGCCTACGCCACCGAGGTCGTCGTCGGCGACTACGCGAGCTGCGGCAACCAGTGGTGGAACGGCGGGCCGGCCAACGACTGGCAGGGCGTGGCGATGTCGCAGTACGGCCGCTGGTCGTCGACCGCGACCGACCCGGCGCTGAACACCGCGGGGATCGAGTCGCGCTACGCGTCGATCCTCGGTGACGTCGAACCGACCACGACCTTCGTGATCGACACGAGCCGCAACGCGCTGGGGCCGTGGCAGTACCCGCCGGACGTCTACCCGGCGCACGAGGACTGGTGCAACCCGCCCGACCGCGGCCTCGGCGTCCGTCCGACGACGCAGACCGGCAACCCGCTGGTCGACGCCTACCTGTGGATCAAGGTGCCCGGCGAGTCCGACGGCCAGTGCTTCCGTGGCACGCCCGGCCCGCTCGACCCGGCGCGTGGCATGGCGGACCCGGCCGCCGGTCAGTGGTTCACGCAGCAGGCGCGCGAGCTCATCTCCCTCGCCGTCCCCGAGCTGGAGCCGCTCACCTGCCACGTCAAGGTCCACGGCACCGCGGTCGGCGGTCCGAAGCACCGCGGCTTCGTCGCTGCGCTCACGGTCGAGAACCGCGGGACCGAGCGACTCAACCCCTGGCGGCTGTCCTGGGAGTTCGAGGGCGACCAGCGGGTGAAGACGGTCACGGGCGGCACGTTCGTACAGCGGGGCAGCGCCGTCACCGTGACGGCACCGCGAGGGCGGGCAGCGGTCCTGGCGCCGGGGAAGAAGGCGACCGTGGTGGTCAGCGGTACCGGCGACGCCCAGGCGCCGCTGCAGTTCCGGCTCAACGGCCAGGCCTGCACCTCCTAGCGGTCTCCCGCACGCGAGAGGGGCCGGGTTCCCTGCACCCGGCCCCTCTCGTGCCGTCCGCGTCGCGCACGTCGCGGCGCGGGACGGACGTCCGCAGCGTGCGTGCCCGGCCGGGACCGGTGGCAGGAGATGATCTGCAAATGGTCGTCCGGGTGCTCGCGTCATGAGCCTGTCGCTGTGGTTCGCGCTCGTGGGCGCGTGCCTCGTCATCTCGCTCACGCCCGGCGCCGGTGCGATCAACACGATGGCGAACTCGCTGGGCTCGGGCTGGGCGCGCTCGATCTGGGGGATCCTCGGCCAGCAGGCCGCCCTGGTGCTGCACGTCGCGATCGTCGCCGCGGGCGTCGGGGCCCTCGTCAGCCGCTCGCACACGGCGTTCGAGATCATCCGGTACGTCGGGGCCGCGTACCTCGTGTACCTCGGCGTGCGGCAGCTCCGCGCACGGCCGACAGCGGACGACGCCGGGACCGAGCGCGTCGTCGAGGGCGTCTGGCCGATGTTCCGCCGCGGATTGCTCGTGAACCTCACCAACCCGAAGGCGATCGTCTTCTTCCTCGCGTTCGTCCCGCAGTTCGTGCGCCCCGACCGGCCGCTCGTGCCGCAGTACGGCGTGCTGGTCGCGACGGTCGTCGTGGTGGACGTGCTGGTCATGTGGTGCGTCTTCGCACCGGCAGCGCGGGGGCTGGCGCGGGTCGTCGCGCGCGAGGACGGCCGGCGTGTCATCAACCGGGTCTTCGGCGGGCTGTTCGTCGGCGTCGGGGTGCTGCTCGCCACGGTGTGACGGGCCGCGCGTCGCCCGCAGGTTCTCGGCGAGTGTCAGTGCGGGTCAGGCCCGTCAGGCGCGGGTCGCGATCGTCGCGAGGTCGCGCGTGGCGTACCGGTGGTGCTGCCACTCCTCCTCGAAGATCACGCCGAGGCACTGCCGCACGGTGACCGTGGGCTCGTCCGCGCCGCCGTCGCCCCACGGGTCGTGACCGGCGTCCCGCTCGAGCTCGTCGTCCGTGAGACCCGCGAGGTACGCGCGGACCTGCGCGACCCGGTCGGCTCGTGCGCCGACGGCCTCGTCGAGCGTCACGGGCGTGCCGAGCGGGACGAGCCCGTACCGGTCCTCGAGCCCCTGCGCCTGCCAGAAGAGCAGGCCGAGCGGGTGGAACGGCTGCTCGCGGCGCAGGATCGCGAGGTTGAGCCACGCGTCGGTCGCGAGCACGAGGTGCCGGACCGTCTCGGTGAAGGACCACTCCCCGTCGACCGAGACGTCGACCGTGCCGGGCGGCAACGTGCGGGCGCGGGCGATCGTCGTGTCCCACACGGCGACGAGCGCCTCGTAGCCCGCGCGGAGCTCGTCGGGCGTGCGGGCTCGGAGCGCCGCACGTTCCGGGTGCCGGCGGTCGAGCTCGGCGACCAGCAGGGGGGCGACCTCGACGCCCCAGATGGTCAGGCCGTCGATCTCCCCGTCGATCTCGGCGTCCGTCAGCTCGACGCCGCGCATGCGGACGCCTTGGAGACCGACGTCGCGGAACTCGGCGCCGCCCATGCGGTCGCGGACGAACTGCGCGCCCCGCAGGTCCTGGTGCTGGAACCGGCTGCCCCGCCGGTCCTCGAACTCGATGTCGACCATGACGCCGAACGTACGCCGCAGGTCGGACATCCCGGCGGGGCGCCCGGGGCCGGGGCCGTCAGCGCAGCGCGGCGCGGGAGCGCCGGAGCGCGCCCAGGTCGGCGAGGCGCGCGGACGGCACCGCGTCAGCGGCCCGCAGCAGGAAGTTCAGCTTCTCGATCCGCTCGCCCGACCGCGGGGCGCCGTTCTTCTGGAAGGGCACCTGCAGCCCGAGGGAGAGGTCCATGACGATGTCGTCGACGACACCGCCCGAGCGGCCGGACGGCACGGTGACGAGCCCGTGCCGGGAGGCCAGGTCGAACGTGTCGAGCGCCTCGGTGATCGTGCCGACCTGGTTGGGCTTGAGCAGGAAGCCGTCCACCGCGTCGAGCGCGACCGCGCGCTCGAGCCGGGCGACGTCGGTGACGACGAGGTCGTCGCCGAGCACGAGCGTGGCGCCGAGCGTCCGCTTCGCCTCGACGAAGCCGTCCCAGTCGTTCTCGTCGAGCAGGTCCTCGACGAACAGCAGCCCGAAGTCGTCGACCAGGTCACGCGTCGTCTCGATGAGCTCGTCCCGCCGGACGCGGCGGCCGTCGAGCTCGTAGGTGTCGTCCACCGGGTCGTACATCTCACTGGACGCGCAGTCGAGCGCGAACGTCACGAGGTCCGCCATGCCGCACTCGTCGGCGGCCTCGCGCATCAGCTCGAGGACGACGCGCGGGTCCGACGACGGTGCGCGGTACCCGTAGGACGGAGCGACCCCGGCGGGTGCGTCGGTCCAGCGCTCGATCACGGCCGCGAGCCGCTCGAAGACGACGACGCCGATCTCGACCGCCTCCGCCACGGTCGTGGCGCCCGACGGGACGAGGATGAACTCGTTGAACGCCTGCACCAGACGTCCGGAGCGACCGCCGTTGACGATGTTGAAGGTGGGGACGGGCAGCGTGGTCAGCGGGCCGCGCGCGAGGTGCTCGTACACGGGCCGGCCGGCGGCCGCGGCAGCCGCGCGCAGGCACGCGATCGAGGTCGAGTAGAGGGCGTTGCCGCCCAGGCGCGCCTTGCGCTCGCTGCCGTCGAGCTCGAGCATCACCGTGTCGATCGCGCGTTGCTCGGCGACGTCCCGGCCGACGAGCGCGGGTCCGATGACCCGGGTCACGTTCTCGGCGGCACGGTGCACGCCCCGTCCCCCGTAGTGCTCCGGGTCCCCGTCGCGTAGGACGACCGCCTCGTGCATGCCCACGGACTGGCCCGTGGGTGCCGCCCCCCGACCGCGGTGGCCGGTGTCGGTGACGACGTCGACCTCGAGGATCGGTCGACCCAGGCAGTCGAGGACCTGGCGGGCGGAGACGGACGCGATCGCGGGCACGGAGTTCCTCCAGAGGTGGTGACGGACGGCACGGGCCCACGCAGGGCGGTGCCAGGGCAGCGCGTGGTCGCGACGGTCGCGGGCGCGGGTGGTGCCGGGACGACGGCGGCGTGCGCGCGGCCCCGGGCGGGTCGTCAGGCCGTCAGCCCCACAGGTCGAGCGGCGTGCCGGTGCCGGACGCGCGGGCGCGGGTCCACGCCTCGTGACCGACCGCGACGTCGAGGACGGCCATCCCGCTGGCGACCACGACGCGGCGCCCGCGGTCGTCGGGCATGGGCACGGACCCGCTCACCAGGCCGGGGAGGTCGGTGAGGTCCGCGAGCGGCGCGACCTCGCCGCGTGCCGCGAGGCGGTAGAGCGGGCCGCCGATCTGGCCCGAGAGGCGGCGCTCCGGGTCGGGTGCGACCGACGCCTCCCGGACGTACTCCTCGTGCAGCCCGACGTGGTCGAGCACGACGGTGCTCGTGCGCCACAGGTCGTCGTCCCCGGTCAGCGGCCCGGACAGCAGGATCGTCGCGGTTGGGGAGAACGCCGCGGCCGGGAGGTGCAGCGGGTGGCTGCGCGACGCGGCCACCGACACCACGTCGGCGCCGTCGACGCACTGCGCGGCGCTCGTGCAGACCACCACGGTCGTCCCGGTGAGCGCGGGGTCGTGCGCGAGGTTGCGTGCCTGCGCCTCGACGACGTCGAAGAACCGCACCTCACGCACGAGGGGCAGCCGGTGCAGGAGCGCGACGAGCGCCGCGCGGCCGATCACCCCGCAGCCGACGACCGCGAGCGTGCGGGCCTCGGGGGCGAGGTGCTGCGCCGCGACGGCCGGCACGGCCCCCGTACGTGCCGCGCTGATCGCGTTGGCCGACATGAGGCACAGGGGCTCGCCGGTGCTCTTGTCGTTGAGCATCAGCGTGAGGACGGAGCGGGGGAGGCCTGCCGCGGCGTTCGCGTGGTTCGACCCGTACCACTTGTTGCCGCACACGTCGAAGCGTCCGCCGAGGTACGCGGGCATCGTGACGAAGCGCCGGTCCGGTCCGGCCAGCGGCATCCCGGGGAACGGCGAGGACTCGGGGAAGTCGAGCCCGAGCCCGTGGCTGTCGCCGTGCGGCCCGCCCATCAGGTAGTCGCCCCGTGCGAGGAGGTGGAAGACCTCCTCACACAGGGCGGTGACCTGAGCGGGCGCCGTGACGCCGGTCGACACGACCTCGCGCTCGGACAGGTGCAGGTACGCCGTGGTGGCGGTCATCGGTCCCCCTCGTGGCAGGGTGGCGGCCCCCTCGGCACTCCACCGGTGTCGCCGCGGGACAGCCCCGACCAAGGGTTGCCGCGGGCGACGGCGGAGGAACGTAGCACGGCCATCAGGCGAACTTTTCGGTGGTCCACACCGGTCTGGACGCCTTTGGACGGCCTTGTCGGGCTCGGCTATGGTCCTCAGCCGGCCGACCGGACAGGGGGTGGAGGCCACCATGACGACGACCCTCGAGGGTGCCGTCGGACGGGTGCTGGACTCGCGCACGGCGGTCCGCTCGCTCGTCGCGGCAGGGCTCGACGCGGCCGACCCGCGCGCGGCGACGGCCCGCCACCTGCGGCTCGACGGCCACGTGCTCACCGTCGGCGGACGCCGGCTGGACCTGGCCCGGTGCGACCGGGTGCTCGTCGTGGGCGCCGGCAAGGCGACCGCGCGGCTGGTCGCGGGCATCGAGGACGTCCTCGGCGACGCCGTGACCGACGGGCTCGTCGTCCTGCGCCCCGCCGACGCGCACGTCGGGCTGCGCCGCGTGCGCACCGTGGTCGCCGACCACCCGGTGCCGTCGGGCGCGAGCGAGACCGCGGCGCGCGCCCTGCTGGCGCTCGCGGCGACCGTCGGCCGCCGGGACCTGGTGCTCGGAGCGTTCACCGGCGGGAGCTCCGCGCTCGTCAGCGCCCCGCCGCCGGGCGTGACCGCCGCCGCGAAGCAGCACCTGCACCGGCTCCTGCTCGCGTCGGGGGCGCGCATCCAGGACGTGAACGCGGTGCGCAAGTCGGTGTCCGCGATCAAGGGCGGGCGCCTGCTCGCGGCGGGTGCCGCGGCGACCTGGGTCAACCTCACGGTGTCGGACGTCGTCGGGGACGACCCGGCCTACCTCACGGACCCGACCTACCCGGATCCTGACGGGCCCGCCGTCGCACGGCACGTGCTGGACCGCCTGGGGCTGTGGGACGCGGTCGACCCGTCCGTGCGCCGGCACCTCGCGGCGGCGCCCGAGCCGCCCGACCTGTCCGCCACCGACCTCACGACGGTCACCGTCACGTCGGGCGAGGACGCGCTGCGCGCGATGGTCCGCCGAGCGCACGAGCTCGGCCTCGAGCCCGTCACGCTCGACCCGCTCGAGGGCGAGGCGACGCAGGTCGGGGCACGGCTCGCGACGGCCGCCGCGGACCACGCGCGCGCCGCCGCGGCGAGCGGGCGGCCCGTGGTGCTGCTGGCTGCCGGGGGCGAGACGACCGTCTCGCTCGGCGGGGTCACGATGACCGCGGGCACCGGTGGTCCCAACCAGGAGGCCGCGCTCGCGTTCGCGCGGGCGTTGCCGGTGGGCGCCGACGTCGTCGCCGCTTTCGTGGACTCCGACGGTTTCGACGGCCCGACCGAGCACGCAGGCGCGCTCGTCGACGCGGGCACGGTGGACCGCGCGTCCCAGGGCGGGCACGACGTCGACGCCGCGCTCGCGGACCACGCGTCGACGGCCGTCCTGCGCACAGCGGGAGACCTGCTGACGACCGGCGCGACCGGGACGAACGTGAACGACCTCGTCGTCGTCGTGTGCGGCGCCGGGAGCCTCGCATGAGCGCGCGCGTCCTGCTCCTGGGCTGGAAGGAGCCCGTGCTGCGCGAGCTCGTGGCGCGCGGCGCCGACGTCACCTGCGTCGTCGAGCCCGCGCGGGACGTGGCGCTGCCCGGCGTGAGGGTCGTCCGGTGCGGCGCGCCCGCCGACGCCGCCGCGGTCGTGTCGGCGCTGGTGCGGGACGGCGTGGCGTGGGACGACCGCACGCACGTGCTCTCCGCCAAGGAGTTCCCGCTCGTCACCGCCGCGGTCCTCGCCCGTGCGGCCGGTGCGTCCGGGATGCCCGTCGAGACGGCCGTCCGCCTGCGCGACAAGGTGGCGCAGAAGCGCGCCGTGTCGGCGGCCGGGGTGCCCACGGCCGACACCCGGCTGCTGCACGACGCGGACGACCTGCGGTCGCTCGACCTCTCCGCACCCGTCGTGGTCAAGCCGGTGTCGGGGGGCGGCTCGCACGACACGTTCGTGCTCCGGGCGGACGACGAGGCGGCGCTCGAGCGCGCGGCGGCGCTCACCCGTGCGGCTCCGCCCGTGCTGGTGGAGTCGTACGTCGACGGGCGCGAGCTGCACGTCGACGGCGTGGTCCGGGACGGCGCCGTCACGCTGCTGACGGTGTCGCGCTACCTCGACAACCTCATCCGCGTCGGCGACGGGGGTGCGGTCGGCAGCGTCATCCAGCCGCCGCACCGCGCACCCGGCCTCTACCGCGACGCCGAGCAGCTGACGACGGCGGTGCTCCGCGCGATCGGGCACGCCGACGGCATCTTCCACCTCGAGGCGTTCGAGACGCCCGACGGGCTGGTCTTCGGCGAGTGCGCCGGGCGGGCGGGCGGGGGCGGGATCGCGCGCGCCTTCCGCGAGTCGACGGGGGTGGACCTGCACGTCGCGTGGGTCGACGCGGCGCTGGGTGCCCCGGCTGCGACAGGCGTCGCACCGGCGGACGAGGCCGTCGGCCAGCTGCGGCTCGTCCCGGGACCGGACGCACGCGAGCTGTTCTCGACGCAGGACGCCCTGGCCCTCGGGGGGGTGGTGTGGGCGGACGTCGCGGGCGCGCCGAGCCGGGACCCGCGCAGCGGCTCCGACGTGGCCGCCGGCTGGCTGGTCGCGCGGGAGGCCGACCCGGGTGCGCTCGGGGACCGCCTCCGGGACCTCGCGTCCTGGTTCGCCGCCGGGAGGGCGTCGTGACGGGCGAGGTCCTCGTCCTCGGCTGGAAGCCCGGGCTCGGACAGGTGCTCGCACGGGCAGGCGTCCCCGCACTCGTCGTCGTCGGCCCGGACGACGCGGGCCGTGCCTGCGGTCCCGGTGAGCATCCCGCCGACCTGCTCGTCGTCGACGCGCCCGGCGACCCGGCGGCCGTGCTCGCCGCTCTGAGGCGACGGCGGCCCCGCCGGAGCCTCGCGGGCGTGGCAGCGCTCAGCGAGCGCGCCGTGCTCCCGGCCGCCTTCCTGCGCGCGGCGCTCGACCTGCCCGGCCTGCGGCCGGCGGAGGCGGTGGCGTGCCGGGACAAGGCGGTCCAGAAGCAGGTGGTCCGCGCCGCCGGCCTGCCCGTCGCGCGCGCGGTCGCGGTCGAGGCGGCGGAGCTCGCGGACCCGTCCGGGGTGGAACGGGCCGCGGAGGCCTGCGGCGGGCTGCCCGTCGTGGTCAAGCCCGTGGACGGCGTCGGCGCCGGCAGCACGACGGTCGCGCGGACCGTCGCGGAGCTGCACGCCGCCGTGCGCGACGTGCACCGCGCAGCCGGCGGCCCTGCGCTGGTCGAGGAGCTCGTCGTGGGCCGCGAGCACCACGTCGACGGGTGGACCGAGGACGGCGAGCTTCGTCTGGCGTCCGTGTCCCGCTACGGCACGAACGTGCTCGCGGTCCGTGACGGTGCGGTGCTGCGCTCGACGCTCGTCGACGACACCGACCCCGCGCACGCCGCGGCCCGCGACCTCGCGGCGCGCGCGGTCGCCGCGCTCGCGCTCACCCGGTCGGTGTTCCACCTCGAGCTGTTCGTCCGGCCCGACGGCGGCGCGGTGTTCTCCGAGTGCGGCGCGCGGCCGGGCGGCGGGTTCATCCCGCACACGGTGGCGGCACGCTGGGGCACGGACCTGCGGGAGGTCGCCGTTCGGCTCGCCTCGGGCCGGCCGGTCGACCGTCCCGCACCGGTCTCGACCGACGCGTACGGGTTCACCTTCCTGTCGGCGGCGCCCGGGCGGATCGTCGCGCGGCCCGCGGACGACGACGTCGCGGCGCTCCCCGGCGTCCGCGCGGTGCACCTGCCGTACGGCGTCGGCGACACCGTCCCCGACGGGGCGCTGTCCTCGGGCCGTCGCCTCGGCCTCGCCCTCGTCGGCGGGCGCGACGACGCGGAGCTCGAGCGCAGGCTCGACGCGACGGTGGCGTTCGTGCACGCCCGCACCCGGGTCACGACCGAGGTCGGCCGGTGACCGCCCTCGCGGCCGCCGACGCCGACCGCGCGTCTGCCGCGGACCGCCGGGTCCGGCCGCTCGTCCTCGCCGCCGGACTGGACTCGGTGGGCACGGGAGTCTTCGCGGCGTCGGCCACCGTGTTCTTCGTCTCGACGGGTGTCGTGACCGCGGCCCAGGCGGCGACGGCGGCGACGGTCGCGGGTGTGGTCGCGCTGCTCGTGCAGGCGGCGTCGACGCGCGCCGTCGCCCGCGTCGACGTGCCGCTCGCATACGCGGTCGTGAGCGTCGTGCGCTGCCTGGCGTACCTCGGGTTCGTCCTCGTGGACGACCCGCCGGCCTACGTCGCCCTGCTGCTCGTCGGGGTGTGCAGCGACCGGGCGGCGTCGCCGCTGTTCCAGCTGCTCGTGGCGCAGGCCGTTCCGGACGACCGCCGGGTCACGGCGATGGCCCGCGTGCGCAGCGTGCGCAACGTCGGTCTGGCGGTGGGCTTCGGTCTGGCGGCCGCGACCCTCGCGCTCGGCCCGACGGCCGTCCGGGCGTCGTTCGTCCTCAACGCCGTGTCGTTCCTGGGGCTGGCCGGCGTCGCGCTGCGGCTGCGGCGGGCCGCGACCGTCACCGGGGCGCCCGTCGCGGAACCCGCGTCGTCGGTACCCCCGCACGCGAGCCCTGGCGTGCGCAGCCCGTGGCGCGACCGCCGCTACGTGGCGCTGACCGTCGGCAACGCGGTGCTGTCCCTGCACGACGCGCTGCTGTTCATCGGCATCCCGCTGTGGCTCGTCGAACGCACCGACCTCGAGCTGAGCCTCGTGCCCCTGACGCTCGTCCTCAACGCCGTCCTGACGGTCGCGGCGCAGGCGGTGATCGCGCGGGCGCTGGCGCGCGGCCGTCCCGTCGCGTCGCTCGTCCTGCCCGCGGCGGTGCTGCTCGTGGGCGCGTGCGCCGCGATGGCGTTCGTCACCACCGGTACACCGGAGGCGCTCGCCGTCGGGCTGCTCGCGGTGGCCGTCGTCGCCCTCAGCATCGCGGAGAACCTGCAGGCCGTCGCCGGGTGGGAGCTGTCCTTCGTGCTCGTCCCGGAGGGGGGCCGCGCGCGCTACGTCGCCGCGTTCAACGTCGGCGTCAGCGCACAGAAGGCGCTCGGGCCCGGCGCGGTGACCTCCGCGCTCCTCATCGCCGGCACGGCGGGGTGGGCGGCGCTCGCCGTCGCGTTCGCCGGTGCCGCCCTCGTCCTGCGTGCGGCCGCCCGGCCCCGCCCCGACGTCCAGGAGACGACGTGCACGTCCTGATCCTCGGCCACGGCCGGCACATGCCCGCGACGCTGCGCGCGCTCGACCCGTCGACGACCGTGTCCGTGCTCTGCGAGATCGCGGCGGTGCCGCGTGTGCGCGACCTCGCCCAGGTCAGCCGGCTCGTGGGCGTCACGGCCGGGGCCCCGGTCGACGAGTGGGTGGAGCTGGCGCGCGGGGTGCACAACGCCGCGCCCGTCGACGTGGTCGCGGCGTTCGGGGAGTGGCTCCAGGACGTCGCGGCGGCCGTGGGGGAGGCGCTCGGCGCCCGGTCGCACGCGCCGTCGACGGTGCGGGACGTGCACGACAAGACCCGCACGCGCGCGGTGCTCGCCGCCGCGGGCCTCGACGACGTCCGGAGGGGGGCGGTCACGCGCGTCGATCAGGCCCAGGACGTGGTGGCCTCGGTCGGGACGCCGTGCATCGTCAAGCCGGGGGACGGCGTGGGCAGCCGCGGTGTCACGCTCGTCGAGCGGCCCGCCGACGCCGCGCGCGCGTTCCTCGCGGCGACGGGCGGTCGACCTGACGCGGTCGACGCCCCCGTGGTCGTCGAGGAGTACCTGGTCGGGCCGCAGTTCTCGGTGGACATGGTGGGCCACGGCGGTGAGCACCGGGTGCTCGGCGTGGTCCGCAAGTACTCGGACCCCGCGTCGTTCGTCGAGCTCGGCCACGTCGCGCCCGCGCCGGTCGCGCCGGACGACCGGGACGCGCTCGCCCGGGCGGCCGTCGCGGCGGTGACCGCGCTCGGGGTGACGGAGGGCGCCACGCACACCGAGCTGGTGCTGACGGCACGGGGCGCGCGGATCATCGAGACGCACCTGCGGCTCGGCGGCGACGACATCCCGCGTCTGGTCGAGGACACGACGGGCGTCGTCCCCGAGCGCGAGGCGGCGCGGTCCGTCCTGCGGCTCGGGCCTGAGTCCGCCCCGGTCACAGACCCGCGCGGCGCGGCGTCCGCGATCTGGTTCGTCCCGGCCCGGGTCGCCGGCCGGCTCGTCGAGCTCCGCGGCCTCGACGCGGCACGGGCGGCCGACGGGGTGGTCGCGGTCGACGTGCTCCGGGCCACGGGAGCCGACGTCCGGCCGCTCGCGGAGTCGAGCGACCGTGTCGCGTCGGTGCGCGCCGTCGGGCCGGACCCGCGCACGGCCCTCGAGCGCGCGCGGGTCGCGGCGGCGCTCGTCCGTGTCGTCGTGGAGCAGGACGCCCCGGCGGCGCTCGACGCCCTGGTCTGACAGCCGGCCGGCCGGCCGGTGGCCGCGTCGTCGGACGTCCGGTCCGCACTCCGGTCGACGGCCGCCGCCGCTGTGCCCGGTGGCTACAGTCGCGGCCCATGGCCGTCGTCACCGTCCCCGGTTCGAAGTCCGTGACCGCGCGCGCGCTCCTGCTCGCCGCGGCGGCGGACGGCCGCACCACGCTCGTCGACCCGTTGCGGTCCGACGACACCGAGGCGTTCGTCCTCGGCCTGCGCGCGCTGGGCTATACGGTCGCCGACGCGGGGCGCGAGTGGACGGTCGACGGGCGGCCCGCGGGTCCCGCCGTGCCGACCGCCGAGGTGTTCTGCCGTGACGGTGCGACGACCGCGCGGTTCCTGCCGGCGCTCGCGGCGACGGGGCACGGCACGTTCGCGTTCGACGCGTCGGACCAGATGCGACGCCGGCCGATGGCGCCGCTGACGCACGCGCTGCGTTCGCTCGGCGTCGGTCTGACCTTCCGCGGGGAGCCGGACCACCACCCGTTCGACGTCGTGGCGGACGGGGTCGACGGCGGCCGGATCCGGCTGGACGCCGGGACGTCGTCGCAGTTCCTCACCGCGCTGCTGCTCGTCGCGCCCCTGTTCCGCGACGGCCTGACGATCGAGGTCGAGGACCTCGTGTCGGTCCCCTACGTGGGGATCACGCTCGCGATGATGCGGGCGTTCGGGGTCGACGTCGCCGTCGACGGCGCGTCGTACGCGGTCCCGCCGGCGACGTACCGCGCGCACACGTACGCGGTGGAGCCGGACGCGTCCTCGGCGAGCTACTTCTTCGCGGCCGCGGCGGTGCTGGGCCGCACCGTGACCGTCCCCGGGCTGGGGCCGGACGCGCTGCAGGGGGACCTGGGCTTCGTCCGGGTGCTCGAGCAGATGGGTGCCGAGGTGCGCCAGACGGCGTCGTCGACGACCGTCGTGGGCGGCCGCCTGCGCGGCGTGACCGTCAACATGCGCGACATCTCCGACACGATGCCCACGCTCGCGGCGATCGCGCCGTTCGCGGACGGCCCGACGACCATCGTCGACGTGGCGAACACGCGCGTGAAGGAGTGCGACCGGCTCGAGGCGTGCGCGCAGAACCTCGCGCGGCTCGGGATCGAGGTGGAGACCGGCCCCGACTGGATCCGAGTCCACCCGGGCACGCCGACGGCGGGTCAGGTCGAGACGTTCCGCGACCACCGCATCGCGATGGCCTTCAGCATCACCGGCCTGCGGACGCCCGGGATCACGCTCGACGACCCGGCCTGCGTGAAGAAGACCTTCCCCACGTTCCACGACGTCCTCGCCGAGACCGTGGCCGGGCTGGCGCGCGAGGCGGGCTGACGGTCGGACCGTCAGACCGTCAGACCGTCACGAGGCCGAACTCGACGAGCCCGCGCAGGTCCGTGCGGGCGTCCCAGTCGAAGACGTGGACCGACCCGTTGTGGATCGGCACGTCGAGCGTGTCCGCGACGCCCGGGGCGACCCCGGTGACGACCGCGCGGATGACGGCACCGTGCGTGGTCACGGCGACCGACGCGTCGGCCGGGACCTGATGGCTGAGGTCGTCGAGCGCGGCGAGGGCCCGAGCCCGCAAGTCCTCGACGGGCTCGAGACCGGGCACGGGCTGACCCGGGGGGAAGGTGCGTGCGACCTCGGCGGGCGTCAGGCCCTCCTTGGCGCCGTAGCACCGCTCGACGAGGCGCTCGTCGAGGGCGGGAGCGGGCAGGTGCAGCACGCGGGCGACGATCTCACCGGTCCGGCGGGCGCGCGCGAGCGGGGACGAGACGACGGCGTCGACCCCCGTCAGGAGGCGCGCGGCGGCCTCTGCCTGCGCGAGACCGGTCGCGTTGAGCGGGATGTCGGTGCGGCCCTGGAGGCGCCGCTCGCGGTTCCAGTCCGTCTCGCCGTGGCGCACGAGGAAGACCCGCACCGCCCCCCCTCTCGCCCCGGCCCGTCGTCGACGCGCCGGGGCGAGTGTGGTCGATCCGCCGGCACCGCACCCGGACCGCCACGATCCGGACACGCCCCTCGGTCGGCTCAGAGGTGGACGGTCTCGTTCTCGCCGCCGTCGTAGCGCTCGCCGGTGAGCTTCGACTTCACGAGGCTGAGGGCGGTCGTCAGCTTGTTGCCGGGCGCGTCCCAGTACTCGGCCGTCTCGCCGTGCACGACCAGCAGCACGAGCCCGGGGGTCTCGGGACCGTCGGGGAACCACGCCTCGGCGACGGGGTTCCACAGCTCACGGGCCTTCGCGACGTCACGGACTACCTCCGCGGTCCCGGACACCGAGACCCACGACGTGCCGCCGACGAACGCGGCGTTCACCGGGCTGCCGTGCGCGATCTCGTCGACCTTGTGGCTGTCCGCGTCGGCGAAGAACCACAGGTCGCCGCTGAACTCGGCCTCCTGGATCCCCATCGGGCGGCTCACCAGGCGGCCGTCCGCGGCGACCGTCGTGAGCATCGAGACCTTGGAGTCGCGGATGAGCTCCGTGACCTTGGCGATGTCGTCGTCGACCCGGGCGGTGTCGTCGTCGTGCGTCATGCCGTGCTCCTCCGTCGTGGGAAGCGTCGCGCGTGCGCCGCCCGGCCACGGTAGGTCCGGTCGGGTGCAGTCGCACGACGGGGGTGCCGCGGGCCCGAGCCGCGGCCGGACGGCCCGGTCCGATAACGATGTCGAAGCCGTTAGGGTCGAACGCCAGGACCACCGCCGCCCCCGCCGCCGGGGTCCCGCACCCGTGAAGGAGAAGACGATGTCGTCCGACCAGCTCACGTTCGACAACCCCGTCGAGCGCCACGCGCACATCAAGCCGCACGCGTCGTGGCAGCCGCTCCCCGGCCTCGACGCCGAGCTCGACCCCCAGGCCGACCACGGCGAGACGACGTACCGCGGCACGGGCCGTCTGCCGGGACGCAAGGCGCTCATCACGGGCGGCGACTCGGGCATCGGCGCGGCCGTCGCGATCGCGTTCGCCCGCGAGGGCGCCGACGTCGCGCTGAGCTACCTGCCCGAGGAGCAGGTCGACGCCGAGGCGATCGCGGAGGTCGTGCGGGCGGAGGGACGGACGTGCGTGCTGCTGCCGGGCGACATCCGCGACCGCGAGTTCTGCCGCACGATGGTCGCCGACGCGGTGGCCGGGCTCGGCGGGCTCGACATCCTCGTGAACAACGCGGCCCACCAGGTCTACCACCCGTCGTTCGACGAGCTCGACGAGGCGGACCTGGACCGCACGATCCAGACCAACCTGTACGCGATGTTCTGGATCACGCGCGACGCGCTGCCGCACCTGCCGCCGGGCGCCACGATCATCAACAGCACGTCGGTGCAGGGCTACAACCCGTCGCCGATGATCATCAACTACGCGTCGACGAAGTTCGCGATCATCGGCTTCACCAAGGCGCTCGCGGCCGACCTGGCGCCGCGCGGCATCCGCGTCAACGCCGTCGCGCCCGGTCCCGTCTGGACGCCGTTGCAGGTCAGCGACGGGCAGCCGGCCGAGAAGCTGGACGGGTTCGGCGAGTCGTCGTGGCTGGGCCGGACCAGCCAGCCCGTCGAGCAGGCACCCGCCTACGTCTTCCTCGCGTCGCCGGAGTCGAGCTTCGTCGTGGGCGAGGTCATCAACGTCAACGGCGGGGCGAACGTCCCCTGACGGCGGCGCACACCCCCGGGGTCCCCGGGGCGCCGAGGTCGCGTCAACCTCACGGCGGGTGCTCATGTGCGGCGCGCGACGTGCCGATCTGGTGAGTGCGTCCGACGACCACGGACCGGGCACCCGCTGCCCGACGTGAGGAGCCCGCCCGCCATGACCGCGTCACCGAAGCGCCATCGGCACCGCGCCGAGCCCGCGCCGCGCCGCCTACCCGCGTGGTGCCGGTCGCGCGCCGTCGCACCGCTCGTGAGCGTCGGCATCGTGACAGTCGCGGTCCTCACCAGCGCGAGCGCGAGCTCACGCGGGCCCGCGGTGGGCGCCGAGCCGCCGCACGACGTGCTGTCCGCCGCGCGGCTCGCGCCCGTCGCCGACGCCGTGACCGCCCCCGCCGACGCGTCGTGGACGGCTCCCGACGCCGAGGCGTCATGGCTCGCACCCGCCATCCGCGCGGAGGTCGACCGCATCGCCGCCGAGAAGGCCGAGGCCGAGCGGCTCGCCGCGGAGGCCGCCGCCGCGGCCGCCGCGCAGGCGGAGCACGAGGCCGCCGTCGCGAAGGCGGCGCGCGACAAGGCGGCCCGTCGGGGTTCGGCCGGGTCGACGCCGGTCCTCCCGTCGCGCACGCCCGTCGGCGAGGTCAAGCAGTACGCGGCGTCGCTGGTCGGGGCGGACCAGTTCGGCTGTCTCGAGGCGCTCTGGCAGCGCGAGTCCGGCTGGAACCCGGCGGCGACGAACCGGTCGTCGGGCGCGTTCGGGATCCCGCAGGCGCTGCCCGCCACCAAGATGGCGTCGGCCGGCGCGGACTGGCAGACGAACCCGATGACGCAGGTCCGGTGGGGCGTCTCCTACATCCACGGGCGGTACGGCTCGCCGTGCGGGGCGTGGGCGCACTCGGAGTCGCACGGCTGGTACTGAGGGGTACGGCTGGCGCCGAGCCGGATCAGAACCGAGCAGGACGCGTGCTGAGCGGCACGGGTGCTGAGCAGGACGGGTGCTGAGCGGGACGGTCCGAGGCGCGGCGTCCGGCGACCGTGCGGTGCCGGTCGCGACTCGCGCGGTGCGCGTCAGTCGAGCGTGAGCGCGCGGGCGAGCGGCACACCCGGGCGGTAGGCCAGGTGCGCGACCGACGGCGCGTCGACGACGCACAGGTCGGCGCGCGCCCCCACGCGCAGGTGGCCCACGTCGTCGCGACGCAGCGCGCGGGCACCCCCGAGCGTCGCCGCACGGACCGCCTGCTCGACGGTCATCCGCAGGTGCGCCACGCCGAGCGCGACCATGAGCGGCATCGACGTCGAGAAGCAGGTCCCGGGGTTGCAGTCGGTCGCGAGCGCGACCTCGACGCCCGCGTCGAGCAGCCGCCGGGCGTCCGGGTAGGGCGAGCGGGTCGACAGCTCGACACCCGGCAGCAGGGTGACGACGGGCCCGCCGTGCCGGGCGGCGTCGGCCAGCGCCGTGACGTCGGCGTCGTCGAGGTACGTGGCGTGGTCGACGCTCGCGGCACCGACCTCGACGGCCAGACGCGCACCCGGTCCGGGGCGCAGCTGGTTGCCGTGCACGCGCAGTCCGAGACCGGCGCCCGCGGCCGCGGTGAGGACGGCGTGCGCCTCGTCGCGGTCGAACGCGAGCGGCGTGCCGGGTTCGCAGAAGACGTCGGCCCACCGGGCGTGCGGCGCGCAGGCGGTGAGCATCGGACCGGTCACGAGCGCGAGGTACTCGCCCCGGTCGACGCCGGGCGGCACGACGTGGGCGCCGAGGAACGTCGCCTCTGTCGTGACCTCGCGCGCGAGCCGGAGCAGGCGCTCCTCGTGCGCGACGTCGAGGCCGTAGCCGCTCTTGACCTCGAGCGTCGTGGTGCCCTGCGCGCGGGCCTCGGCGACGAGACCGGCGAGGCGGGTGCGGAGCTCGTCGTCCGTGGCGGCCCGGGTCGCGGCGACGGTGCGGGCGATCCCGCCGCCGGTGTAGCGGGCGCCGGCCATGCGGTGCGCGAACTCGTCGGCGCGGTCGCCCGCGAAGACCAGGTGCGTGTGGGAGTCGACGAAGCCGGGGAGCACGGCGCGGCCGTCGACGTCCGTGCGACGGTCCGCGTCGGGTGCGGACGACGCCGGGCCGACCCAGGCGACGCGCCCGTCGTCGACGACGAGCGCCGCGTCGGGCAGGACGCCCAGCGGGCCGGTGAACCGCTCGTCGTGGGTCACGAGCTGCGCGATGCCGGTGACGAGGTGTGACGTCATCGGGCCTCCTCCGCCTCGCGCCAGGCGGCCGCGACCGCCCGGGTGAGCAGCGCGCCGACGTCGCCGAGGACGTGCCGCCCGCCATCGACGCGGACCGCGCCCCCGACCACCACCGTGTCGACGTCCGCGCTCCCGGCGACGAGGACGAGCTGCGTCGGGTCGGCACCCGCCGTCCGCGGGGTGTCGGTGCGGACGGCGACGAGGTCCGCGGGTGCACCGACGGCGAGGCGGCCGCCCGTGGGGTCGCCGAGCGCGGCGTGACCGCCGGACGTGAGCAGGTCGACGAGTGACGACGGGTCGAGCACGCCGCGCGACTCCCGGGCGACGCGCTCGTGCAGCTCGACGTCCCGGGCCTCGGCGAGCAGGTCGGTGCGGACGTGCTGGTCGGAGCCGACGGACAGGCGGCACCCGGCCGCGCGGAGGGCTGCGCCGGGGGCCAGGCCGTCGCCGAGGTCCCGCTCGGTCGACGGGCACAGGCAGGCGCCGACGGCCGCTGCACCGAGGAGCGCGACATCGGCCGGGGAGACGTGGACCGCGTGGACGACGGTCGTCGACGGGCCCAGCGCACCCGCGTCGGCGAGCGTCCGCGCGGGTGTGGTGCCGTACGCGGCGAGGCACTCGTCGTTCTCCGCGCGCTGCTCGGACAGGTGGACGTGCAGCGGTCGGCCGCTCCTGCGCGCGTGCGCGGCGACGGCGGCGATCGCGTCGCGGGGGACCGCGCGGACCGAGTGGACGGCCGCGCCCACCGTGAGCGTGTCGTCGGGACGGAGCGCGTCGACGCGGGCCGCCCAGGCGTCGACGTCGGCGTCGCCGAACCGCAGCTGCGGGCCGTCGAGCGGACGGCCGAACCCGCCCGTGAGGTAGGCGGTGTCGAGCAGCGTGACGCGCAGTCCCGCCTCGCGCGCTGCCGTGCGCAGCGCCTCGGCCATGACGTTGGGGTCGTCGTACGGCGTCCCGCCGGGCGCGTGGTGGAGGTAGTGGAGCTCGCCGACCGCCGTGACGCCGGCCAGCACCATCTCCGCGTAGGCGGCGCGCGCGAGGTCGAGGTAGGTGTCCGGGGTCAGGGTCGCCGCCAGCGCGTACATGCGGTCGCGCCACGTCCAGAAGGTGCCGCCGTCGCCATGAGTCCGACCGCGCAGCGCGCGGTGGAACGCGTGCGAGTGCGCGTTCGCGAACCCCGGCAGGACGATGCCGGGGAGCTGGTGGTCGCCGGCCGCTGCCGGGACGCCGACGTCGACGACCGCGATCCGGCCGGACCGCGTCGTGATCCGGACGTCCTGCGCGAGTCCGTCGGGGAGCCACGCCCGCGCGGCCCAGAACGTCGGCGGCGACGTGCTCACGGGCGGTCCTGCGCGAGCAGGTGCTCGAGCGTCGTGGCGAGCGCGTCGACCCCCGCGAGGCAGTCGGCCTCGTCGGCGTCCTCCGCCGGCGCGTGCGAGACGCCCGTCGGGTTGCGGACGAACAGCATCGTGGTCGGGACGCCCGCCGCGGCGAGGATCCCGGCGTCGTGGCCCGCGCCCGTCCCGAGCACCGGCGCACGCGCGTCGGACCGGGCACCGCCGGTCGAGCCGGACGGCCCGGTGCCCCTCGCGCCCACCACGGTCGCGACCTCGTCGGCCAGGTCGGCGTCGAACCACGTGACGGGCGTCCACGACTCCTCCGCCGGCGCCCAGGACGTGAGCGCCGCGAGCACCGCCCGGACGCGTGCCTCGTCCTCGGCGCGGACGTCGAGCCACGCGGTGACCTGCGACGGGATCGCGTTGACGCCGTTCGGCTCGACCCGGACCTTCCCGACGGTCGCGAGAGCGCCGGCCTCGACGGCCGCCGTCCGCACGTGCTGGACGAAGGCTGCCAGGCCGAGCATCGGGTCCCGACGGTCTGCGAGCGGGGTGGTCCCCGCGTGGTTCGCCTCGCCGCGGAGCTCGACCCGCCAACGGCCGTGCGGCCAGATCATGCGCCCGACGCCGACGGCCGCCCCGCTGTGGACGAGCCCGCGCCCCTGCTCGACGTGCAGCTCGACGAACGCGCCGACGCGCGCGAGCGCCTCGGGGTCAGGCCCGACAGTCGACGGGTCCCGCCCGGCCGCGCGCAGGGCGTCGGCCATCGTCGTGCCGTCGGCGTCGCGCAGCGTGCGGGCACGGTCCGCGTCGAGGACCCCGGTGATCAGCCGGGACCCGGCGCACGCGACGCCGAACCGGGCGCCCTCCTCGTCGACGAAGCACGCGATCCCGAGCGGGCGCGCGGGTGGGGCGCCGCGCGACCGCAGCACGTCCAGCGCCGCGAACGCGCTGACGACCCCGAGCGGCCCGTCGAACGCGCCGCCGCCGGGCACGGAGTCGAGGTGGCTGCCCGTGACGACGCCGGGTGTCGCGTCGGGGTCGCCCCACCACGCCCACTGGTTGCCGGCGCGGTCGACGACGAGGTCGAGCCCGCGCGCAGCGGCCTCCCCGGCGAACCACTCGCGCAGGGTGTGGTCGTCGCGCGTCCACGCGAACCGGTGGTAGCCGCGCCCGTCGCCTGCCCGACCGACCGGCGCGAGATCCGCCCACGCTCGCCGGAAGGTGGCCGCCCCGACGTCGCTCATGCGTCGTGCTCCCGCATCGGGACGCGGATGCCGTGCGCGTCCGCGACCTCGTCGGCGCGCGCGTACCCGGCGTCGACATGCCGGATGACGCCCATGGCGGGGTCGTTGGACAGGACCCGCGCGAGCTTGCGGGCGGCGAGGTCGGTCCCGTCGGCGACCGACACCTGCCCCGCGTGGATCGACCGGCCCATCCCGACGCCGCCACCGTGGTGCAGCGACACCCACGTCGCCCCGGATGACGCGGCGACGAGCGCGTTGAGCAGCGGCCAGTCGGCGATCGCGTCGGACCCGTCGGCCATGGCCTCGGTCTCGCGGTACGGCGACGCGACCGAACCGGCGTCGAGGTGGTCGCGCCCGATGACGACCGGCGCGGCGACGCCGCCCGACGCGACGAGCTCGTTGAACCGCAGCCCCGCCCGGTCGCGCTCGCCGTGCCCCAGCCAGCAGATCCGCGCGGGCAGCCCCTGGAATGCCACGCGCTCCTGCGCGGCGCGGATCCAGCGGTGCAGGTGGTCGTCGTCCGGGAACAGGTCGAGGACGGCCGCGTCGGTGGTCGCGATGTCGCGCGGGTCGCCGGACAGCGCCGCCCAGCGGAACGGGCCCTTGCCCTCGGCGAACAGCGGCCGGATGTACGCGGGCACGAACCCGGGGACGTCGAACGCGCGGTCGTAGCCGCCGCGACGAGCCTCGTCCCGGATCGAGTTGCCGTAGTCGAACACCTCGGCGCCCGCGTCGAGGAAGCCGACCATCGCCTCGACGTGCCGGGCCATGGACTCGCGCGCGCGGTCGGTGAGCTCGTCGGGCTTGGCGGCGGCGTAGTCGGCCCACTCGTCCAGCGCGACCCCGACGGGCAGGTAGGCGAGCGGGTCGTGCGCCGACGTCTGGTCCGTCACGACGTCCACCTCGACGCCGCGTCGCAGCAGCGCGGGCAGCACCTCCGCGCAGTTCCCGACGACGCCCACCGAGAGCGCCGTCCGGGACCGCTTCGCGGCCAGGACCAGCGACAACGCCTCGTCGAGCGAGCCGGCGACGCGGTCGAGGTAGCGGTCGTGCACCCGCCGCGCCAGGCGTGACCCGTCCACGTCGACGATGAGGCACGCACCCCCGTTGAGCGTCACCGCGAGCGGCTGCGCGCCGCCCATCCCGCCGCACCCGCCCGTCACGGTGAGCGTCCCCGCGAGCGTCCCGCCGAAACGCTGCGCGGCGACCGCGGCCAGCGTCTCGTACGTGCCCTGGAGGATCCCCTGCGTGCCGATGTAGATCCACGACCCGGCCGTCATCTGCCCGTACATCGTGAGGCCGAGGTGCTCGAGCCGGCGGAACTCCGGCCACGTCGCCCAGTCCCCGACGAGGTTCGAGTTCGCGATGAGCACGCGCGGCGCCCACTCGTGCGTCGTCAGCACGCCGACGGGCTTGCCGGACTGGACGAGCAGCGTCTCGTCGTCGCCCAGCGTCGTGAGCGTGCGGACGATCGCGTCGTACGCGTCCCACGACCGCGCGGCCCGCCCGGTGCCGCCGTAGACGACGAGGTCGTCGGGACGCTCGGCGACCTCCGGGTCGAGGTTGTTCATGAGCATCCGCAGCGGCGCCTCGGTCTGCCACGAGCGGGCCGTGAGCGTCGTGCCGCGCGGGGCGCGGACGGGTCGGGGTCCGGCGGTCATGCGCGCTCCTCGGGAGTCGTGAGGCGTGGGGTGGGCGCCGACGACGCCCCGTCGGCCGCGGCCAGGACCTCGCCGGACGCGACGAGGGTCGCGACCGTCTCGAGGTCGGGCGCGAGGTACGCGTCGGGCCCCGGACCGGCGACACCGCGCGCACGCAGCAGGTCGCGGACGGCGCCGGTCGCGGCGGCGGGTGCGAGCGGCGCGCGCAGGTCGAGGGCCCGGGTCGCGGTGAGCACCTCGATCGCGAGCACCCGCCCGAGCGCGTCGACGGCCCGCCGGAGCTTGCGCGCCGCGTGCCAGCCCATCGACACGTGGTCCTCCTGCATCGCCGACGACGGGATCGAGTCGACGCTGGCCGGCACCGCGAGGCGCTTGAGCTCGCTGACCAGCCCCGCCGCGGTGTACTGCGCGATCATGAGGCCCGAGTCGACGCCCGGGTCGTGCGCGAGGAACGCGGGCAGGCCGTGGTTGCGGGCGACGTCGAGGAACCGGTCGGTGCGCCGCTCGGACATGCTCGCGACGTCGGCGACGGCGATCGCGAGGAAGTCGAGCACGTACGCGATCGGTGCGCCGTGGAAGTTGCCGTTGGACTCGACGCGTCCGTCGACGGTGACGACGGGGTTGTCGACGGCGGCGGCGAGCTCGCGCTCCGCGACCGTCCGGGCGTGCGCGACGGTGTCCCGCGCGGCGCCGTGCACCTGCGGCGCGCACCGCAGCGAGTACGCGTCCTGCACGCGCGTGCAGCCCGGCCCGCGGTGGCTGGCCATGATCCCCGACCCGCGCAGGAGCGCCCGCAGGTGGGCCGCCGACGCCGCCTGACCGGGGTGCGGGCGGAGCGCCTGGAGGTCGTCGGCGAAGACGGCGTCGGTCCCGAGCAGGCTCTCGACGCTGAGCGCGGCGGCGACGTCGGCCGTCGCGAGCAGCCGGTCGAGGTCGTGCAGCGCGAGCACGAGCTGCCCGAGCATCCCGTCGGTCCCGTTGACGAGCGCGAGGCCCTCCTTCTCGGCGAGGACGACGGGTGCCAGGCCGGCCTGCGCGAGCGCGTCGGTCGCGGGCACGAGCGTCCCCGACGCGTCCCGGACGTCGCCCTCGCCCAGGAGCGCGAGCGCGCAGTGCGCGAGCGGCGCGAGGTCGCCCGAGCAGCCGAGCGAGCCGAACTCCCGCACGACGGGTGTGATCCCGGCGTCGAGCATCGCCGCGTACGCCTGCGCGGTCGACGGGCGGACCCCCGTGCGACCCGTCGCGAGCGTCGACAGCCGCAGCAGCATCAGCGCACGGACCACCTCGCGCTCGACCTCCGGCCCGGTGCCGGCCGCGTGCGACCGGATGAGGCTGCGCTGCAGGTCGGCGCGCCGGTCGGCAGGGATCCACCGCGTCGCCAGCGCCCCGAACCCCGTGGAGACGCCGTAGTGCGGCTGCGTGTCGTCGGCGAGCGCGTCGACCACCGCCCGGCCGGCGGCGATGGCGTCGAGCGCCTCGGCCGCGAGGGTGACCCCGGCCCTGCCCCGGGCGACGGCGACGACGTCCTCGGCGGACACCGGCCCGACGCCGACGACGACCGTGCGTCGACCGGGCCCGGCCGCCGGCACGCTGCGGCGCTCGTCGGCCCGGCCGGTGGCCGACGTCGACGCTGCGGACGGCCCTGGCGGCGCGGTCGGCCTGGACGGAGCGGCCGGCCCCGCCGGTCCCGCGCTCACGGCCGACGCCGGGTCCGGCGACGGCTCGACGGTCGTGCTCATGCGCCCATGACACCGCCGCGCCCGCCCCCGGGTCGCCGGTCCGGCAGGCGATACCGTCTGGGATACCAGACGACGTGCGAGCGGAGGTGGGCGGCCGTGCCGAGCTCCGACGTCCCCGCCGCCGACGCGACGCTGCGCATCCTGCGGCACCTGGCGCGCACCGGCCCGATGCCCGCCGCGGCCCTCGCGCACGCGGTCGGGCTGCCGCGCTCGACGACGTACCACCTGCTCACGGTGCTGCGCGAGCACGGGTTCGTCGCGCACCTGCCGGAGGAGCGCCGGTACGGGCTCGGCCTCGGCGCGTTCGAGCTGGGCTCGGCGTACTCGCGGCAGGCGCCCCTCGCGCGCGCGGCCCGCCCGGTGCTCGCGCGTCTCGTCGACCAGGTGGGGGAGAGCGCGCACCTCGCGGTCCTGCACGGGCGTGAGGTGCTGTACGTCGTCGAGGAGCGCGCGGCCCGCCGACCCGCGCTCGTGACCGACGTCGGCGTCCGGCTCCCCGCGCACCTCACCGCGAGCGGCCGCGCGATGCTCGCGGACCTGCCCCGCCCGCAGGTGCGCGCGCTCTTCCCGGACCGCACCGCGTTCGTCGACCGCACGGGCCTCGGGCCGAGCCGTCCGGCCGAGCTGCGCGACGTCCTCGTCGCGGTCCGCCGCCGCGGCTGGGCCTCGGAGGACGGCGACGTCACGCCCGGCTTCGCGTCCGTCGGCGTCGCGGTCCACGACCACACCGGACACCCCATCGCGGGCCTCGCGGTGACCTTCGCGCGCACCGACGCCGACGACGCGACCGCCGAGCAGCTCGCCCGCGCCGCGCAGCGCGCCGCCGCCGACCTGAGCCGTCGCGTGGGCGGCACGGCGTGACCACGGACGAGGGTTCGCACCGTCGAACGGCTGACCTGCGGACCGGTCCGTAGGCTCCTGGGATGGGTGACGTGCACGCGGTGTCGACGACGGAGCTGGACGCGCTGGTCGACGAGGCGCTCGATCAGGACGGTCCGCGCGAGGCGGCGGGCGTCGTCCGGGTCCGCGTCGACGGCGAGGTGCTCCTCGAACGCGTGTGGGGCGTCGTCGACCGGCGCTGGGCGCGACCGCTCACGCCCGACGACCGGATGCCGATGGCGTCGGGCAGCAAGGGGTTCACGGCGCTCGCGGTCCTGACCCTGGTCGCCGACGGGAAGCTGAGCCTCACGACGACCGCGCGCGACCTGCTCGGCGACGACCTGCCGGCGATCCCCGACGACGTCACGCTCGAGCACCTGCTGTCGCACAC
Organism: Cellulomonas sp. H30R-01; assembly: GCF_010119915.1. Classification (NCBI taxonomy): domain Bacteria; kingdom Bacillati; phylum Actinomycetota; class Actinomycetes; order Micrococcales; family Cellulomonadaceae; genus Cellulomonas; species Cellulomonas sp. H30R-01. Next base: position 3,782,398 of record NZ_CP048210.1, read on the forward strand.
GTCGGGCCTCTCGGACGTGATCGACGACGACGCCGACGAGGACGCGTACCTGCTGGACGTGCCGGTGCACACGCTCGTCTCGCCCGAGGACTACCTGCCGGTCCTGGCACGGGTCGTCCCGGAGCACCCCCCGGGCGGTCCGCTCGAGTACCGCAACGCCGCGTTCGTGCTGCTGTCGCTGCTGGCGCAGCGCGCGTCGGGCGTCCCGTTCCACGACCTCGTCCGGCAGCGCGTGCTGCGCCCGGCCGGCATGTCGCGCACCGACTTCCTGCGCTCCGACGAGCTCCCCGCCGACGCGGCGATCGGGTACGTGCGCGTGGGCGACGCGTGGCGCTCGCACGTGCTGCACCTGCCGGTGGTCGCGGGCGGTGACGGCGGCGCGTACACGACCGCCGCGGACATGGAGCGGTTCTGGGACGCGCTGCTCGGCGGCCGGATCCTGCCGCCGGACCTGCTCGCGCAGGCGACCACGCCGCACGCCACGACGCACGGCGGCGAGTACGCCTACGGGCTCGGTCTGTGGCTCCCGCCCGAGGCGCCCGGCGTCGTGCAGCTCGAGGGGGAGGACGCGGGCGTCTCGTTCTGGTCGGCGCACCGCCCGGCCCGTGCGGGTGCCGGACCGGAGGCGACCGTCACGGTCGCCGGGACGACGGCGCGCGCGGCGTGGCCGGTCGCCCGTGCCGTGGGGGACCGCCTGCGCCTGACGACCGCCGGCTGAGGGACGACGGCCGGGCCTCGCGGCCCGCTCGCTCCGGGAGGGGATGAGGGACGGCGCCCCGACCGCAGCCCGCTCGGTCCAGGAGGGGACGCGCTCGGCGGCGCGCCTCGTCGTCACCCGGTCGGCGCACCGGCGACCGTGCCAGGGTGCCGAGAGCGGCGGGCCGACCTAACCTGCCGCGCGTGAGTCAGCCAGCGCCCCCCGACGTCCCCGCGCAGCCGGAGCGGTCCGCGCCGCGGCACGGGCGGCCCGCGCGCCGGTTCGGCCGGGCCCGCAGCGCGGTGCTCGTCGTCGCCGCTCTGCTCACCGTCGGTGCGGGCACGGTCGCGGCGAGCACCGACGACGGGGCCCAGGACGCGGCGACGCTGCGCGCGGCCGACTCCGGCACCGCGGAGCCGCAGCCGACGACCCCGCGACCGTCGGCCTCGCCGACCCCGACGTGCACCCCCGCGCCCGTCGCGCAGCAGGCGGCCGCGGTGCTCGTGGTCGGCCTCCCGGGTGTGACACGGCCGGACGACCCGCTGGCGGCCGAGGTCGCGGGTCTGAGCGTCGGCGGGTTCTTCCTCTCGGAGAGCAACGTCGTCTCGACGCGTCAGGTGACCGCGCTGACGCAAGGGCTCCGTGCGCAGGCGGGCCGGCCGGTCGTCGTCGCGACCGACGAGGAGTCGGGCCGCGTCGCGCTCATGCGCGAGCTCGTCGGCGCAGGTCCGTCCCCGCGGCGGATGGCCGCGCGCGAGACCCCCGAGGAGGTCCGGGCGCGCGCCGCCGAGACGGGGACCGTGCTCGCGCAGGTGGGGGTCGACGTCGACCTGGCCCCGGTGCTCGACCTCGACGACGGCCCGGCGGGCGGCGTGATCGGCGACCGGTCGTTCAGCGCCGACCCGACGACCGCGGCCGACTACGGGCTCGCGTACGCGACGGGCCTGGCCGACGCCGGTGTGACGCCGACCGTCAAGCACTTCCCGGGGCACGGCCGCTCGACGGTCGACTCGCACACCGCGTCGTCGCTCGTCGAGGCGACGCTCGACGACCTGACCGCGACGGACCTGGTGCCGTTCCAGCGCGCGATCGACGCGGGTGCGCCCGTCGTGATGATGAACCACCTCGAGTACGCCGTGCTCGACCCGGACCTGCCCGCGTCGTTGAGCCCGCGCGCGTACGCGCTGCTGCGCGACCTGGGGTTCCGCGGCGTCGCGATCACCGACTCGGTCGGGATGGGTGCGGTGAACACGCGCTGGGACTTCCCCGAGGCGGCGGTCATGGCCGTCGCGGCGGGTGCCGACGCGGTGCTCGCGACCGACGGCGCGCAGGCGGTGCGGATGCGCGACGCCCTGGTCGACGCGGTCGCGTCGGGACGCCTCCCGGAGGACCGTCTCGCGGAGGCCGCCGCCCGGGTGACGGCGCTCGCGGGCGGCGACCCTCGCCTGATGTCGTGCCGCGACGTGACGATGCCGACGCTCGAGCCGGCGACGGTCGCCGGGTCGCCGTCGGCAGCCCCCGCGACGCCCCCGGGCTGAGGCGTCGACGGCGCTGCGTCGCGTCGCAGGCGGCGGGTCGTCGGGCGGCGTGTGTGACCAGCGCGGACGCTGTCGGTGGTCGGTCGTACGGTCGGCGTCGTGATCACCCGCTTCCCGACGCACGTCGGCGACCCCACCTGCGCGAGCGCGGTCCGCGCCGGCGGCTTCCTGTTCCTCGCGCACCACGCGGGCGGCTTCGACCGTCGGGAGTACGCGGCGCAGACCCGGGCGACGCTGCACAGCCTCGGCGAGACGCTCGCGACGGCGGGTGCGGGCTTCGAGGACGTCGTCCAGGTGACCCTGTGGCTGCGCGAGCTCACCGACGAGACGCGCGAGGCATGGGACGTGTTCGCCGAGTTCTTCGGCGACCAGCCGCCCGCGCGCATGACGGCGACGACCGACTTCTTCGACCCGGCGTGCCTCGTCATGGTCGACGCGGTCGCGTACGTGGGGGATCGCGGGTAGCGAGAGGTCGCGGCCGCCGAGGGGGCGGGGAGCTGCTCGGGTAGATTGCGGCTGCCCGCGCCCGCGCCGTCCCGGTCCGCGCCGCGGCCGGGTCCCGGACGGGAGGGGATGGCTGTGCCGACGATGGCGGACGTCGCGCGCCGCGCCGGCGTGTCCGCGAAGACCGTCTCGAACGTGCTGAGCGGCTACCCCTACATCCGCGAGTCGACGCGTGAGCGTGTGATGGCCGCGGTCGACGAGCTCGGGTACGAGATCAACGTGACGGCGCGGATCTTCCGCTCGGGCCGCACGGGCGTCGTGGGGCTGGCCGTCCCGGAGCTGGGCCAGCCGTACTTCGGCGAGCTCGCCGACGAGATCCTCGAGGCCGCCCGCCGCCGCGGCCTGCACGTGCTGATCCAGCCGACGGGCTTCACGCGTGAGGGCGAGCTCGCGGCGCTGCGCGAGCCGCGGCGCAAGCTGGTCGACGGCCTGCTGTTCAGCCCGGCGGCGCTCGAGCAGGCCGACGCGCACCTGCTCGACGACCTCGGCTACCCGCTGGTCCTGCTCGGCGAGCAGATGTTCTCGACCAAGGTCGACCACGTGACGATGCAGAACGTCGAGGGTGCGCGCGCGGCGACCGACCTGCTGCTCGACGCCGGGCGCCGGCAGATCGCGGTGATCGGCATGCTGCACTCGCCGACCGCGGGGTCCTCGAACCTGCGCTTCACCGGCTACCGGGAGGCGCTCGCGGCGCGAGGGATCACGGTCGACCCGCGGCTGCTCGGCTGGGCGGACGACGGCTGGCACCGGGGGAACGGTGCGCGCGCGATGGCGGACGTGCTCGACTCGGGAGTCGAGGTCGACGGTGTCGTGGCGTTCAACGACGCGCTCGCGCTGGGGGCGATGTACGCGCTGCAGGTGCGCGGCCGGTCGATCCCGGACGACGTGGCCGTCGTGGGGTTCGACGACATCGAGGACGCGCAGTATTCGATGCCCGCGCTGACGACGGTCGACCCGGGTCGACGGGACATCGCCGACGTCGCCGTCGCGCTGCTGCACGAGCGTCTGACCGGCGCGGCCCCTGCGGAGCCCGTGCTGCGCGTCGCGGACATGCGGATCATCGAGCGCGGGAGCACCCCGACCCGCCGCTGACGCGCGGAACCGTCGGCCCATGTTGCGGGCCGTCCCGCCGAAAGCCGACGGGCGGCGAGCCGATAGTTGCGGTCGCGATGCGTGGAATCGATCCCATTGGCCTGGCCGGATCGCAACCAATCACGCGTTCAGGTGCCCATCTACACCGGTGAAGTCACCCGATGGTGTGCTGAAACGCTTCGTTCCGGGTTTCGCAACTTTCCGTACCGGTCAAGCGCGTTGACCGCCAGTTTCGACGCGACGAAGGTGACGTGCCGGCTCCCGTTGGAGCCACCGACCACCACCAAGGAGGGTTCGATGACGACCCCACGCCCGACGCACCGGCGAGGCCGTCTCGCCGCCGCCGCCGGCTGTCTGGCCGCCGCTGCGCTGGCCGTGACGATCGCCGTCCCGGCCGCCGCCGCCGGCAGCACGCTGCAGGCCGCCGCCGGCGAGACCAATCGCTACTTCGGCACCGCCATCGCCGCGAACAAGCTGAGCGACGGCACGTACACGAACATCGCGAACCGCGAGTTCAACATGATCACGGCCGAGAACGAGATGAAGATGGACGCCACGGAGCCCAACCGTGGCCAGTTCAGCTACTCCAACGGCGACCGCATCGTGAACTGGGCCCGCCAGAACGGCAAGCAGGTCCGCGGCCACGCGCTGGCCTGGCACTCGCAGCAGCCCGGCTGGATGCAGAACCTGTCCGGCACCGACCTGCGCAACGCGATGCTCAACCACGTCACCCAGGTCGCGTCCTACTACAAGGGCAAGATCTACGCCTGGGACGTCGTCAACGAGGCCTACGCGGACGGCTCGTCCGGCGGCCGCCGCGACTCGAACCTGCAGCGCACCGGCAACGACTGGATCGAGGCCGCGTTCCGCGCCGCCCGCGCCGCCGACCCGAACGCGAAGCTCTGCTACAACGACTACAACACCGACAACTGGTCGCACGCCAAGACGCAGGGCGTCTACAACATGGTCCGCGACTTCAAGTCGCGCGGCGTCCCGATCGACTGCGTCGGCTTCCAGGCGCACTTCAACTCGGGCAACCCGGTGCCGTCCAACTACGACGTGACCCTGCGCAACTTCGCCGCCCTCGGCGTCGACGTGCAGATCACCGAGCTCGACATCGAGGGCTCGGGCTCCTCGCAGGCGCAGCAGTACCAGGGCGTCGTGCAGGCCTGCCTCTCGGTCGCGCGCTGCACCGGCATCACCGTCTGGGGCGTCCGTGACTCCGACTCGTGGCGCGCCTCGGGCACGCCGCTGCTCTTCGACGGCTCCGGCAACAAGAAGGCCGCCTACACGAGCGTCCTCAACCAGCTGAACGCGGGCGGGACGACCAACCCCAACCCCAACCCGACGACGCCCACGCCGACGGACCCGAACCCGACGCCCACGCCGACGAACCCGGGCGGCAGCACCCCGAGCTGCACGGCGACGTACTCCGAGGGCCAGAAGTGGAACGACCGCTTCAACGGCACGGTGACCATCCGCGCCAACACCAACATCAGCAGCTGGCAGTCCACGGTGACCGTGCGCTCGCCGCAGAAGATCATCGCGACCTGGAACGGCTCCCCGACGTGGGACTCGTCCGGCAACGTCATGACGATGCGTCCGAGCGGCAGCGGTGCGCTGTCGGCCGGCCAGACGACCTCGTTCGGCTTCACCGTCCAGCACGGTGGCAACTGGACGTGGCCCAGCATCACCTGCTCGGCGTCCTGACCCTCTGAGGTCTTCCCCCCGCGACGGGCGCGGCACCGCGAGGTGTCGCGCCCGTCGCGTCGTCCCGACGAACCCGACGCGAGCGGCGCACTGCCGAACCGAGCAGGGTTCGACGGCCTGGCAGCGTGTGACCGGCGAAGGCCGGCGTGGCTGCCCGTCAGGGCCCGATCGGGACGTCCATGACGGCGCCGCCGGTGACCGCCTGGGCGGCGAGAGCGTCGGCGACGGCGATCGCAAGGACGGTGGTCAGGGACGCTCGTGGTTGGGCGGTGACGGCATGGCCGGCGAGTCTGCTGGCGGAGAAGACGGAGTGAATCGGTAGGCCGCTGGGGCCGAAAGTCGAGAGGTCGTGGTTGAGCAGGTCGTGGTGGACCGGGAAGTGCGGCACCCAGTAGGCATGCGCGCTGCCGTCCGGATGGGCCACTGCTCCGGGAAGCCACTTGATCTCGTCGGCGGGGCCGATCAGGGCGTCATAGATCTCTCGGACCCGCGGACCGACGAGCCGAACGCCGTCCGCCGTGCAGCACGGTCGACGTCCTCCCTCGCCTCCGACCGCGAGCAGGCGTCTCGGCCCGGTTGCGGTGGCGTGTCGCGGCGTCGACGATCGGCGCGCACGACCGGCGAGCGAGGAGGCGGGATGGCGCGCGTCGACGACGGACGGGTCGTGTGGGCCGACGAGTTCGCCGGGCCGGCGGGGGCGCCGCCCGACCCGCGGGTGTGGCGGCACGAGACGGGTGCGGGCGGATGGGGCGACGAGCAGCTGCAGCGGTACACCGCGTCGACGCGGAACGCGCGCCTGACCGGGGACGGCAGGCTCGCGATCACCGCACGGCGCGAGGCGGACGGTGGCGTCACGTCGGCGCGGCTCACGACGCTCGGGCGGCTGACCGTGCGGCGGGGTCGCGTCGAGGCGCGGATCCGGCAGCCGCGGGGCGCGGGGACGTGGTCGGCGTTCTGGATGCTCGGCGACGACCTCGAGGACGTGGGCTGGCCGGCGTGCGGGGAGATCGACGTCATGGAGCACGTCGGTGCCGAGCCGCGCACGGTGCACGGGACGGTCCACGGCCCGGGCTACGCAGGCATCGGCGGGGGAGTGGGCGGGTCGCGCGAGGCGTCCGCGCCGCTGGCCGACGGCTTCCACGTCTACGCGGTGACGTGGACCGACGACGCGGTCGTCTGGGACCTCGACGGCACCGAGTACCACCGGGTGACGCCCGACGACGTGCCCGGGTCGTGGCCGTTCCGGCACGGGTTCCACCTGCTGCTCAACCTGGCGGTCGGGGGCCGGTGGCCGGGGAACGACGTCGACGAGCCGGACCTGCCCGCGACGATGCTCGTGGACCACGTCCGCGTGCTCGACCTCGCGTCGGGCGGCGCCGAGGTGACCCTTCACCGCTGACGACGGCGGGTGGATCATGGGCTCACCACGACTCAGGAGGCGCAGCGTGTCCCACGACGAAGCCGCCCGGCGGCGGCCCGACCTGCAAGGCATCCTCCGGCTGATCTCGTTGGCCCTCGCGGTCACGGCGGTCGTCAAGGAGCTCCGCACCCCGGCCGACCAGCGCGAGTGGAACGGCAAGGTCATCGGGTTCGTGCCGTACGAGTTCCGCATGCCGACGGTCGAGCGGTTCAAGGAGCGCGTCTGGGACCCGGACGCGGAGCACCTGATCGGTCCGAAGGTGTTCGGCGTGGGGTGGACGGTCAACATGGGCAAGGTGTTCGGGCTGCTGCGCAGCAGGCTCTCGTCCGACGACTGACGCGGCCACGGTCGGCATTCCCCGCTCCTCGCTAATGTGATATCACATTAGGTGTCGCGCGCCGACGGTGCGCCGGACCCGAGGAGCTGAGCACCATGCCCGACCCGACCACGCCCCCGCAGGACTCCGTCGGCGGCGACCCCAGCGGCCGTCCTGTCGGCCACGCCGGGGCGCGCGTCGAGGTGGTGGAACGCCCCGCACCGTCCGGCGGCACCGCCGTCGCGCTGCTGGTCCTGCTCGCGTTCTTCGGGCTCATCGCGCTCGGCATCGTCCTGATCGCGCTCGCCGACGCCGACGACGCCCCCGGCCTGGGCGCCCTCGGCGTGCTCCTGCTCGTCGTGTCGCTGTTCGTCCCGTCGGGCGTCACCGTCATCAGCCCGGGGCAGACCAAGGTCGTGCAGCTGTTCGGCCGCTACCTCGGCACGATCCGCCGCACGGGCCTCGTCGCGACCGTGCCGCTGACCACCAAGAAGAAGGTCTCCGTCCGGGTCCGGAACTTCGAGACGAGCGAGCTCAAGGTCAACGACGCCGACGGCAACCCCGTCAACATCGCGTGCATCGTCGTCTGGCAGGTCACCGACACCGCGCGCGCGACGTTCGCCGTCGAGGACTACGAGGGCTTCGTCAAGGTCCAGTCGGAGTCCGCGCTGCGGCACGTCGCAATGTCGCACCCCTACGACGACGCCGACGCGGGCGAGCGGTCGCTGCGCGGCGCGACCGACCTCGTGTCGGGTGAGATCGCCTCCGAGGTCGCGGCGCGCGTCGTCATCGCCGGTGTCGAGGTCATCGAGGCGCGCATCTCCAACCTCGCGTACGCGCCCGAGATCGCGCAGGCGATGCTCCAGCGTCAGCAGGCCGGCGCGATCATCGCCGCCCGCGAGCGCATCGTCGAGGGTGCCGTCTCCATGGTCGAGGACGCGCTCGGACGCCTCGAGCGCGACGGGATCGTGTCCCTCGACGACGAGCGCCGCGCCGCCATGGTGTCGAACCTGCTCGTCGTCCTGTGCGGCGAGAGCCGCGCGACGCCCGTCGTCAACGCGGGCACGCTCTACTCGTGAGCCTCCGGTGACCCCCGGCGAGAGCAGCACCGAGCCCGCCGGCGCCACGCCCCCGCGGCGTGAGCGCCGGCAGGTGCTGCTCCGCCTGGACCCGGCGACGCACGACGCGCTCGCGCGGTGGGCCGCCGACGACCTGCGCAGCCTCAACGCCCAGGTCGACCTGATCCTGCGCCGTGCGCTGGCCGACGCGGGCCGCCTGCCGCGCGACGCGACACCGGTCCGCCGCCCCGGCCGTCCCGCCCGCGACGACTAGGACGCGTCCCCCGTGGGGCGGGCAGCACGGTGCTCTACTCGTCGAAGCCGATCGCGGCGCGGACGGCCGCGATCTTGGCGTACATGCGCGTCGATCCCTGGACTCGCTGAAAGTCGTGCCGTGCGTAGAACGCTGCGGCGACCTCATCGATCGGGTCCACAACCACGAGACGTCCGCCGCTGTACTGCGAGGCGCCGCAGACCTTCCACAAGGCGTCGATGAGCAGCTGCGAGCCCAGGCCCTGCCCGTGCAGAGACTTGTCCAGGGCGAGCCGGCCGATCAGGTAGGCCGGGATCACGGCGTTCCCGCCGGCCAGGCCCGAGGTGACGTCGGTTCGGGCGACCTGGGTCGGCGACATCGAGTGGTAGGCCACCACACGCGGGTTGTGGAACTCCGTCCACACGAACGTGCGGGTCACGTCCTGCGCCTGTGCTCGCAGCGCGTGCTGCTTCAGCCAGCGGTTCAGAGTCTCGACACCGCAGTCGAACGCGCCAAGGTCGTCGTCGGTCGTGAGCCAGTGCGAGTAGTACGCGTCCTCGCTCAACCCCTGAACCTCCGCGGCGCGGCCGCGGCACGGGCGAGGTTCGGCATCGGGTTCGCTCGGTCGATCGCCTCGATCATCGCGTCGAACTGAACCGCCGGCATGAGCGTCACGTCCGCGCGGGCCACGACAGCCTCCGCGCGATCGACTGCCGCCGCGATGATGAACTGCGACGTCGAGGCGCGCGACAGCTCGGCAGCACGACGGATCAGCTCACCGGTGGTCTCGTCGGTGCGCACCTCGATGCGGTCAGTCTTCGGCACGGGTCGCTCCTCACGGGTTGGTCCTCCAGCGTACGCCGTACATGTGCCGTACAACAGCCGGGTCCATTGGACGTCTGTCGCGGACGTCCCCACCGCTGGCAGGATCGCCGCGTGGCCGGCGGACCTGCGCAGCCAGGACGGTCGACGGGACGCCCGAGGGTCTTCGTCGAGCTCGTCGTCGTGCTCGGTGCATTCACGGTGTTCACGTGGGTGCACGCGCACGTCGCGCGGGACGTCGCCGCCGCCACGGCGCACGCGCTCGCGCTGCAGGACGTCGAGCGGACGCTGGGGATCGACGTCGCGCTCGCGACGAACCGGTGGCTGGTCGCGCAGCCGACGTGGGTCGAGGTCGCCGCCGTCTACGTCTACCGGTCGTACTACCTCGTGCTGCTCGGCGTCCTGGTGTGGGTGTTCGTGCGCCACCCCGAGGTGTACCTGCGGGCGCGGCGGACCCTGCTGGCGATGATGCTGCTGGTGCTGCCCGTGTACTGGGCGGTCCCGATGTCGCCGCCGCGGTTCGCGCTCGCGGGCGTCGTCGACGTCGTGCGGCGGTACGACCCGCTCGGCGACCGCAGCGCACCGACCGCCGGCTCCTCGTACACGGCGATGCCGAGCATGCACGTCGGGTTCTCGGCGTGGTGCGCGTACGCGGTGTGGCTCGCGCTGCGGACCTCGCACCCGCGCGTCGCGTGGGCGGCGTGGCTGTTCCCGCTGGCGATGACGGGTGTCGTGCTCACGACGGGCAACCACTACGTGCTCGACGTCGTCGGGACCGCGGTGCTGCTCGCGGCGTCGATCGGCGCCGCGACGCTCTGGGGGCGAGCCGTCGAGCGGCGCCCGCGCCCGCGCGAGCGCGTGGACGCCCCCGGACACGACGACGGCGGGGACATCCCCGCCACTCTCAACGTATAGAGCACCGGGGGTCTTGCGGCAAGACCCCCCTCGCGGCGAAGAATCGCCGACCGTGACCTCGCAGACGACCAGCGCGTTCCACCTCGCCGACTCCCTCGCGGCCAAGGCCGACCCGGCCCTCGTCGCCGCCGACGAGGAGTTCTTCGCCGCGCTCGCGGCCACCCTCGAGCACCAGCGCGCCGACGTGGCGGCCCGCCTGGACGAGGCGCGTCGCGCACCGGGCGGGCACGGCACGGCGGCCCTCGAGCGTGACCAGGAGATCCACCGCCTGTCGGGTCGGCTGCGAGTGCTCCAGCGGTTCGGCCTCGACCTGTGCCTGGGCCGCGTCGTCCCGGCCGACGGCGGCGAGCCGGCCTACGTCGGGCGGCTGGGTGTGACCGACGCGGACGGCCGCCGCCTGCTGGTCGACTGGCGGTCCCCGGTCGCGGAGCCGTTCTTCGGCGCGACGCACGGCAACCCGATGGGCGTCGTCAGCCGGCGGCGGTACCGATGGACGGCCGGGCGCGTCACCGACTTCTGGGACGAGGTGTTCACGACCGACGGGCTTTCGGCGAACGCGGCGCTCGACGACCAGTCGGCGTTCGTCGCGAGCCTCGGCGCGGACCGGTCGGCGCGCATGCGGGACGTGCTCGGCACGATCGCGGCGGACCAGGACGCGATCGTGCGCGCGGGCTCGCAGGGGACGCTCGTCGTCGACGGCGGACCGGGGACGGGCAAGACCGTCGTCGCGCTGCACCGCACCGCGTACCTGCTCTACCACGACCCGCGGCTCGGGCACCGGCGCGGCGGCGTGCTGTTCGTCGGGCCGCACCAGCCGTACCTGGACTACGTGTCCGACGTGCTGCCGAGCCTGGGCGAGGAGGGCGTGCGGACGTGCACGCTCGCGGACCTGGTGCCGGAGGGGGCGACGGCCGTCGACGAGGGCGACCCGGAGGTCGCACGGCTCAAGGCGTCGGCCGCGATGGTGCGAGCGATCGAGCCGGCCGTCCGGTTCTCCGAGCGGCCGCCGACCGCGCCCATGACCGTCGAGACGCCGTGGGCCGACGTCCGGCTCAGCGCGACCGACTGGGCCGAGGCGTTCGACGCCCCCGAGCCCGGCACCCCGCACAACGAGGCGCGCGCGCAGGTGTGGGACGCGCTGCTCGAGATCCTCGTCGACAAGCACGACGACGACGTGCCCACCGACCAGCTGCGCCGCGCGCTGCTGCGCGACCGCGACCTGGCACGCGCCGTGAACCGCGCGTGGCCGCTGCTCGACGCGCCCGACCTCGTCGCCGACCTGTGGTCGGTGCCCGCCTACCTGCGGCTGTGCGCACCCTGGCTCACGCCCGACGAGGTGCGCCTGCTCCAGCGTGACGACCCGCGCGCGTGGACGACGTCCGACCTGCCGCTGCTCGACGCCGCCCGCGCGCGACTCGGCGACCCCGACGCACCCGCGCGGCGACGCCGCCGGGAGGCCGACCTCGCCGTCGAGCAGCAGCAGCGGCAGCGCGTCGTCGACGAGCTCATCGCCGCCGACGACAGCGAGCTGCTGCTCATGTCGATGCTCAAGGGCCAGGACCTGCGCGACGCGCTCGTCGACCCCGCCGGTGACGACGGGCCCACCGACCCGCTCGCCGGGCCGTTCGCGCACGTCGTCGTCGACGAGGCGCAGGAGCTCACCGACGCGCAGTGGCAGATGCTGCTCGCGCGCTGCCCGTCGCGCAGCCTCACCGTCGTCGGCGACCGCGCGCAGGCCCGGCACGGCTTCGCGGAGTCGTGGCAGGAGCGGCTCGCCCGCGTCGGCCTGACCCGCGTCGAGACGGCGTCGCTCACGCTCAACTACCGCACGCCCGAGGAGGTCATGACCGAGGCCGAGCCCGTGATCCGTGCCGCGCTGCCCGACGCCAACGTGCCGACGTCGGTGCGACGGACCGGTGTGCCCGTGCAGCACGGGCGCCGGGCCGACCTCGCGAGCGTCGTCGAGGAGTGGCTCGCGTCGCACGGCGGCGTCGCGTGCGTCGTCGGCGACCCGACCTTCCCCGAGGGCGACCGGGTGCGGTCGCTCGCACCCGTCCTCACGAAGGGCCTCGAGTTCGACCTCGTCGTGCTCGTCGAGCCCGAGTCGTTGGGCGACGGGGTCGAGGGAGCGGTCGACCGCTACGTCGCGATGACCCGCGCGACCCAGCGCCTCGTGGTGCTCACGTCCTAGCGGTGCCGGTCCAAACCTACGCGTCGTCGTCGCGCGTCGCCTGTCCCTGGCGCCAGCCGGTGCCGCCGAGTCGGATGTGAGGCGCGGCTGTCAATTCCGCCATCAGGGCGACAAGTGACTGAAGTCAGTGTGGTGAGCACGGACAGTCGCTAGGTTCCCCCTGCCTCGTCGCACGATCGGGTGACGGTCGACGGCGACCGTGCGGGTCGGCCGGGTACCGGCCGCTGGCGGGGCGAGGTCTCGTTGGGCGTTCTGCATCGTTCGTTCGGGGTCCCTTCCCGGTGGCGGCTGTTCGTGCCGGTGTCAGCGATGCTGTGCGCGGTCGGAGTGGCAGCATCCGGCGTCCCGGCTGCTGCTGAGCCGCGGGCGGACGTGTCAGCGGTCGGCCAAGCGTCGACCGACGTCGCCGCAGAGGCATCGACCGAGCCGTTGACGGCGCCGGATGTGGCCTCGGCTCGGACGATTGCGCGGCTGGAAGGCCGTCCGGTCGAGGTGCTGGGCGAGCGCACGGAGTTCGGGTCGGTCTTCGTCCTGCCGGACGGGACGATGGCGACCGGTCAGGGTTCGGGGCCGGTGTGGGTGCGTCAGGGCGGCGACGGCACGGCCGCCGAGGACTGGGCTCCGGTCGACCTGTCCCTGTCGGTCGGCGAGGACGGCCTGGTGCGACCGGCCGCGCACACCGGTGATCTGACCTTCGCTGGTGCGTCGGCCGCGGTGGACGGAACGGTCGACTTGGTGTCGGCGACCGATCCGCAGACCGGCATCACCACGCGCGTGGGCTGGGATGGCGCCCTTCCCGAACCCACGATCGAGGGTCGTCGCGCCGTCTACGCCGATGTGCGTCCGGGCGTCGATCTGGTGCTTGAGGCGACGGCGACGGGCTTCGAGCAGTTCTTCGTGCTGGACGAGCGCCCGCCGGCGGGCGAGGCGCCCGACTTCCCGATGACCGTCACGACCGACGGTGCGGAGCTCGCGACGCAGCCCGACGGTGGACTCGCGATCGTGGACGCCGGGACGGTGCTCGCGAATGCGCCGGCGCCGCTGATGTGGGATGCGGAGTCCGATCAGGGGCGCGCCTATCCGGTGACGGAGACCCGCCCAGCGGAGGACGTGGACGCGCCGCGTCTGTCGCCGATGCCGGCGTGGGTGCTCAGCGACGACCACGGGGAGTCGGCCACGGACGCCGAGGCGCTCGAGCGGGCGGAGCCCACGGCCGAGTCTCGAGCTGCTGATGCCGTGGTGGGTGACGGTGCCGTGGACCTGTCGGCGGGCAGCGTCGAGGTGGCACGCGAGGTCGAGCACACCGCACCGAACGTGGCCGAGGTCAGCCTGACGCCTCAGGAGGAGTTCCTGCAGGACCCGTCGACGACGTATCCCGTCGTCGTCGACCCGGACATCAACTTCGCGTGGGGCTTCGACACCTACGTCCTGTCCGGTTATTCCGACCCTCGGTCGGGGCGCACCGATCTGCAGATCGGCACCTATGACGGCGGCGCGCACGTGGCGCGCTCCTATCTGCACTTCCCGGTCGCCCCGCTGGCGGGCAAAAGCATCATCTCGGCGCGCCTGGAGCTGGCGAACTGGCACTCGTGGTCGTGCCAGGCCCGCAATTGGCAGGTGTGGAACGTCTATCCCGCCAACACCGCAACGACCTGGGCGAACCAGCCGGGCTGGGCGACCCACTACGCGACGAGCGCGGACACGCACGGGAACTCCGCCGCTTGTCCGGCGGACTGGTCGAACGCCAGCATCACGAGCTTCGCGCAGCTGTGGGCCAGCACGAACGAGACCGAGGGACACGTCGGCCTGCGCGCCGAGAACGAGTCCGACAACTACGGGTGGAAGAAGTTCTACTCCGCCGACAACGGCGCCTACGTCCCGACGATCTGGGTCACGTACGCCAACTCCGCACCGACCGCGCCCGACAGCCTGCGGATCTCCGGGTCGCCGGACGCCACCTTCAACGGTTCGTGGACCTCGACGAAGACCCCGCGCCTGTCGGCGGTCCTGCGCGACCCCGACGGTGAACTGGTCGACGGCAACTTCTACATCTACGACGCGGATCACGGCAACGCTCTGGTCCTGGCCAAGGCGTCGGGTTTCGTCCCCAGCGGTAGCGCCGCGACGTACGACGTCCCGGCCGGGTACCTGAAGGAAGCCACGACCTACTTCTTCCAGGTCCGCGGCAGCGACTGGAAGATCGAAGGCCCCCCGTCTGCCGGCTTCTGGTTCCATGTCGACACGATCGCGCCGGGCACCCCGACGGTCACCTCGACCGCGTTCCCCAACTCCACCGAGTGGAAGGGCAAGCCGGGCGACGCGGCGGAGTTCACCATCGCGATGCCTGCGGTGGACTACTCGCTGGTCGGATACCGGTGGGGGCTGGACAAGGCACCTGACCCGGCCCAGCAGGTCGCCGCCACTCCCGGCACCGCTCCGACGTTGACGGTTACGCCGAAGGACGCCGGACGTCACGTCCTGCAGGTCCAGACCGTCGACCGGGCCGGCAACGTCTCCGGCGTCGTGAAGTACGTCTTCCGGGTCGGCGAAGCCGGCATCGTCTCGCCGGACGACGCCACCCGCGTCGTGCGTCAGGTCCGCCTCGCCGTGGAGGGCAAGCCCGAGCTGCAGTACGTCAGCTTCCAGTGGCGCAACGGCCCCGACGCCACGGCGATCAAGGACATTCCGAAGGAGAACCTGCGCACGGCGTCCGGTGTGGAGTGGCCTTCGCCTTGGCAGCCCTTGCCGACCGGCGCGACACCGACCACGACATGGGACGTCGCCGCCGAACTCGGCTATCGCGGCGGGCCGGCGCAGGTGCGCGCCATGCTCTCGACCTCTGCCAACGGGTCGAACCCCACGCCGACGCAGTGGATCACCGTGATCGTGGATCCCGACGCCGACGGCGCCGCCAGCACGACCATCGGCCCCGGGTCGGTGAACCTGCTCACCGGTGACCACACACTGTCGGTGACGGACGCAGAGGAGTTCGGCCTGTCACTGGTACGCACCAACTCCTCGCGTGACATCGACAGCGGCTACCAGCTCCAGGCCAACGGGCTGACCAAGGAGCAGCAGGAAGCCAGCACCCTGACCGGGAACTCCGGCACCGCGATCCTCACCATCGACACCGGCCGGTTCCACTCCGGCACGACCTCCTACAAGGTCACCCCGCCCGGCGGTAACACCGACTCCTACACCGGCGTCGGCGGGAACTTGGGCACTGGTCTGCGTGCCGGTCTGCGCCCAGGACGCACCTACCGGATCAGCGCGTGGATCTACGTCCCCGAGAGCACCGGGCTCAGCCCCAACCACCCCGACCGCGGCCTGAAGATCGTCGCGTTCAGCAAGACCGCCACCAGCGGGTACACCGAGCAGCGCAGCGCGGCCGCGACCGTGGCCGGCGCATGGCAGCAGCTCACGATGGACTACACCGTCCCTGACGGTGCGGTCGAAGCGTTCGTCCGGCTCTACAACGGGTTCTCCGACCAGAGCAAGGTCGTCTACTACGACGACGTGTTCGTCCAGGAGCTGTGGTCCCCGTTCGGTCCCGAGTGGTCGATGGGCACCGTCGACGGCGCCTCGGGATCGGCGTACACGCGGATCTCCAAGCCGTACGACGACGTCGCGGCCGTCGAGGTCACCGGCGGGGGCGACATCTGGTTCACCGAAGGCGCGACCGGCACCTGGTGGCCGCAGCCCGGCGCTGAAGCCCTCTCGCTCACCCAAACCTCCGCCACGTCCTGGAAGCTGACCGAGCTCGACGGGACCGTCACGCTGTTCTCCCGGCCCGGCACCACGGGCGACTTCCTCGTGCAGTCCTCCACGCCCCCCGGTGCACCGGGTGCGGCACGGCCGGTCTATGACGTTGGCTCGGTGCCAGGTGTGTCCCGACTGTCCCGCCTCATCGCGCCGATCGAGCCTGGCGTCGACGGGTGGTTCGACGGTAAGGAAGGCAACCTCCAAGCGTGCACCTCGCCCACTCCCGTCCGCGGCTGCGAGGTCATGGAGCTGGACTACGCCACCACCACCACCGCCGTCGGTTCCGCCGTCGGCAGCTACACCGGTCGTGTGTCGACCGTGTCGGTGTGGACGTGGAACGGCACCGCGATGGTCAAGGTCCCCGTGGCGTCCTACGCCTACAACGCCAAGGGACAGCTGCTCCAGGTGCACGACCCGCGCATCGTTGCTGCCGGCGGCCAGGCGCAGGTCACCGTCTACGAGTACGACAGCGACGGCCGCCTGTGGAAGGTCCGAGCGGGCGGCGAGCAGCACCCCTACATCTACGGCTACGGGCCGGGCGGGAAGACCAAGACCGGCAACGGCGACTGGATCGACCCCGCCCCGGGCCGCCTGCTCACCGTCACCCACGCCTACCTGGAGCCCGGCACCCAGAACACCGTCGGGCCCGACAGCAGCACCACCACCGTCAAGTACGCAGTGCCTCTCACGGTGACCGCAGGCGGCCCCTACAACCTGGACCCGACGGCGATCGCAGCCTGGGCGCAGTACGACGGTCCGACCGACGCCACCGCGGTCTTCGACCCGCTGACGACGTTCGCGCCAGGTCAGACCCCGACGTCCGCGGAGTACCGCAAGGCGACGGTGTCCTACCTCAACGCCTCGGGCCTCGAGGTGAACAGCGCAGCTCCCGCCGCGAAGGACGGCCCCGCGGAAGGGTTCATCGACACCGCCGAGTACGACGCCCGCGGCAACGTCGTGCGCACCCTGGACGCCACCAACCGGCTGCTCGCCCTGCGCAAGCTCCCCGGAGCCAACGAGGCGCTGATGGCATGGGGCCTGGACTACATGACTGATTCGAGGGATCTCGCCCAGGCGCTCGACTCGCGCACCACCTACAGCGAAGACGGCCTCGACGTCATCTCCACCCTCGGGCCCGTGCAGCGCCTGGCCGTCGCCAACGACCTGGGTGACGTGCGGCCGCTGCGTGCACGTACCCGCAATGCCTACGACCAGGGCAGCCCGGGCGGTGTCTTCCACCTCCTGACCACCACCACGACCGACGGGGTCGACCTGACGACCGGGCAGGCGTTCGACCCGATCGTCACCACCAACGCCTACACCCCCATCGACGGGGCGCCCGCTACCGGTCCCACCTCGGGGTGGGTGCACAAGCAGCCCAGCGCGGTCACTGTCGACGCAGGGCAGCCGACCGCGTTGACGTCCACCGTCGTCTACGACGCCCGTGGACGCGCGATCCGCTCATCCAAGCCGGGCTCGAACGGGTCCGACGCCGGCACCACGGTGGCCGTCTTCTACACCGCCGGTGCCAACCCCGACGACGTCGACTGCGGAAACCGTCCGGAGTGGGCAGGCCAGCCGTGCGTGACCCGCGCCGGCGGCCCCGTCACCGGACACGACCCCGCCCGCATGTCGACCGAGCTGCCGGTCAAGCGGGTTACCGGGTACAACCAGTTCGGCTCGCCGACCACCGTGAGCGAGACAGTCGGGAGCGGCGCCGCCAAGGTCGAGCGCACCTCGACCACGGCCTACGACCCCGCCGACCGTGTCAAGAGCGTCACCCTCACCGCGACCGGGCCGGGTGCCGGGCAGGCGCTGCCGACCACGTCCACCGACTACGACCCGGTCACCGGGGACGTCACCGCGAACTGGTACACGGACGCCGGCGGCAACAGGGTCTCCGTCACCAAGCAGTACGACGCCCTAGGCCGGCTCACGAAGTACACCGACGCCACCGGCGCATGGACCACCACCACCTACGACCGGCTCGGGCAGCCGTACACCGTCACGGACTACGCCCAGGACGGATCGACCGTCGGCTCACGCACCTACCGCTACGACCGGTCCATCGAACCGCGCGGGTTCGTCACGCTCATTGACGACTCCGTCGCTGGCCAGATCGTCCCGACCTGGGGACCGGACGGCCAGCTCGAGTCCCAGACCATGCCCGGCGGTGTCAAGCTCACCATCGGGTACGACACCGCCCGGGTACCCACGTCGCGCACGTACACCCGCGCCTCGGACGGCGTGGTGATCGCTGCGGACTCGGTGGTGGAGAACCACCGCGGGCAGTGGATCAGCCACACCACGACCGACGTCGGTGTGCAGACCTATGCCTACGACCGGCTCGGGCGCCTGACCGACACGACCCAGACCAGCGGCGGCATGTGCACGGCCCGCAAGTACGGGTTCGACAACCACACCAACCGCACCTCGCTCACCACCGCCACCGGCACCACCGGCGCGCCGTGCCCCACCACCAGCGGCATCCCGGCGACCGTCACCTCGACCTACGACAGCGCCGACCGCCTCGTGTCCACCACCGGCACCACCGGCGACAAGTGGACCTACGACCGGCTCGGGCGGATCACCGCGATGCCCACCGCGGACGGCTCGAAGGTCGCCAGCACCGGGTACTTCGTCAACGACCTGGTCGCCAGCCAGGAGGTGCCCGGCGTCGAACGCACGACGTGGACGCTGGACCCCCTGCAGCGGTTCAGCGGCCAGAACACCTTCGCGTGGGTGAACAACGCCTGGGCGAACTCGACCGAGTCCGTTAACCACTACGACGGCGACGGCGACGAGCCCTCCTGGATCGCCGAGGACATCACTCAGCCCGACAAGATCTCCCGGTACATCGAAGGGGCCGACGGCAACGTCGCAGTCCAGACAGGCAAAACCGGCGACAAGGTCCTACAGCTGGTCGACCTGCACGGCGACATCACCGCCACCCTCGACATCCCCGACGGGCAAACCGCGGCAAGCACCACCACGCTGCGGCGCACGGTCTTCGACGAGTTCGGCGTGCCCCAGCCCATGACGTCGGGGTCGACCTCGAACGCTCCCCCGGCCCGGTACGGGTGGCTCGGCGCCGCGCAGCGCTCCGCCGACACGCCTACCGGGGTGATCTTGATGGGCGTGCGGCTGTACGCACCCGCCCTCGGCCGCTTCCTGCAGGTCGACCCCGTCGCCGGCGGATCAGTCAACGCCTACGACTACTGCAACGCCGACCCCGTCAACTGCACCGACCTCGGAGGCACGTTCGCCTGGAAGGGCCTCCTCAAGGCTGTCGCGGTCGTCGCAGACATCTCTTCGAGCTTTATCCCGGGTCCCGTCGGGGCCGCTGTAGGGGGCCTCGCGGCTGGTGCCTACCTCCTGACCGGTGACCGCGAGGCTGCCAAGATGGCCGCAATCGGCGCCGCTGCGACTCTCGTCGGCCTCGGGGTCGTGGCCGGAGGAGTGAAGGCTGCACGACTGGTGCGCCAGGGGCAGGTTGTAGCGCGCGCTCTTCCAAAGATTCAACGGGCGGCCGCCGTGGTATCCACGCGCGTCAAAACCGCCGCACAGGAGGTGGCCCACTCTGCGCGCTCCGTCGCATCGATCCATGCGCCGTTCAAGAGTCCTGCCACCATCGGCGTGCGATACGTTAGTTCAAAATTTGGAAGCCTTCGCTATCTCAAACTCGATAAGGCTGACGACATTCGGCCATATGTTCATTGGGTCCGAGGAAAGATCCAGCAAAAGAGTGGGCGCCATATAGCGCTTCAGCATTATCGATGGTGGGGGAAGAAGGTTCACTGATGGGGGCGTACATTGTCCACCCTTCACTGCCGGCGTTTGCGGCCCTGATGGGGCCCAATGGTCTCGTGGCACCACTGAGCGAATCCACTTTGGATACACGCTGGGTGAGCCTAGACGAGGAAGCGCAGGTTGAGCGGTTACGCGCAGTATGGGCCTCGCTGCTGCGGTGGGCGGTAGGCCAGGGCGCCGATCGCGCCATTCTTCGCGTTACCTTAGGCGATGCACGCGCGCGTGAGTGGTTGAATTCAATCGGCGTCAAGTCAGATGGGAGACTTGGCCCATTAGAGCCGGCGCTTCTGGCCGACACGCTGCTCGACGCTTTTCCGCTTTCGCTCGAAAGTGAACTCTTCAACGGCACAACAAAAGTTGCCGAAGTGTACGGTTCGTGGGACGGCATGATTGCGTACACGCGGCCTGGAGAGGGCCCACCGAAGCTCGGCGACTGATCGCCCCCAACAGCCCGAATCGATCGCAGTTCGTGCGCTGCCCTTGCGCTCGACCGGCGGGCTCGTCAATCCCAGCATGCGGGCCGACGCCAGCCGGGGCGAAGCCCGGCGCAACAGTCAACGCATGCTCCGCAGCTAAGCCTGCCAAGAGGGTCACCGGTCGTCAGTGAAGAGGCCTTGCGGCGGGGGGATGTACGGCAGTGGCTCGCCTCGCTTGCAGGTGTTCATGGCGCCGTCGATGGCGTCGGCGAACGGGCCGTCGGGGTCCATGAGGATGGTCATGTGGTGGTCGGCATGGTCGCGCCACCACACGCTCATGCCCAGGCTCGCATCGAGGCGCAGGTGCTCCCACGCCCGCCACAGGGCCTCGAGGCGGATGAGCGCTTCGTCGTAGCGCCACCACTCCCCTGCCCAGACCCGGTGGCGGCCGTCGATGCGGCGGCGGTAGACGTGGCGGAGGTACTCGCGCACGAACTCGTCCACCGAGCCGTAGTACAGGCTGGCCCTGGTCGGCGAGGCGCTGTCGACGCGCGCGACTACGTCGTCGACGTCGATCGGTTCGGCCTCGATGCCGTCTTGCTCGTCGTCGGTGCCCCAGTCCGTCATGGTGCTTCCCTGGTCTCACCTGCCGCGACGGTCTCGAGCTCGGCCTGTGCCTCGTCGATGGTGAGCGCGGCCTGCGGGTCGTGCGCGGCGATCGACGCGCGCACGGCGGCTGCGTGCGGGCCGGTCATCCAGGGCTGCGTGCGGATCAGGGTCGGGCGTGAGCCGGACGCGAGGACGACGGCGCGGCCTTTGGGTATGGCGGCGAGGTCAGCGACGTCGAGGATGCGTTCGCGGTGCAGCTGTTGGGAAACGGTGCGATGTCCGCGACCGCTCGAGGTCGAGGAGGCCAGGCGGTCGTAGTCGCCGATCATGCGTGAGAGGTCGTCGAGGAAGTGTGCGTCGCTGACGCCACCGCCGTAGACCTTGACGTTCGCGGCGGACCACAGCTTCTTCATGCCGTGCTCGCCCCATACCTCGACGCCCTGCGACCAGGACTGCAGGATCGTCATGAGGACGATGCCCCGCGAGCCGTAGTGGCTGTAGAGGTTGGGCAGCTCGCGCCAGCGGCAGACGTTGGCGGCCTCGTCGAGGACGCCGAGCAGCGGCGTGGTGAGCCGCCCGCCGGGTGAGCGTGCGGCGAGCTCCTCGGCGGCCTCGACGACGGCCACGGTGAGCGCGGTGACGAGGGGCTCGGCGGTGCCGCGGCCTTCCTTGGACAGCGAGTGGAGGGCGGCGCCGTGGCCGCGCACGAACTCGTGTGGGTCGGACCGCGGGCGCCGGTCGGCCTGCCCTTGCGGGGTGACCCAGGCGGCGACCTGCTGGTTCGTCCGCCACGTGTAGACGATGGTGATCGGGCGCCGTCGAGCGCGGCCGCGAGCAGCAGGGCGGCGAGCAGGTCCTGGCCGGCTGCGTCGAAGTGGGCGGCGGTGCGCGCGCGGGGGTCGCGCGAGCTCGCGGCGAAGTGTTCAGCCAGGCGGGCGGCGCCGACCTCGTCAGTGACGTAGATCAGCGGGTGCACCAGCAGGTGGGTTCCTCGAGCGAGAGCGCCTGCGGTTCGAAAACCTACGCACCGGTCCGTGCTGCGCCCGCACGTCACGGATGGCCTCGACGACGTCACGCTTGTTCGGGATCACCAGTACCGAGCCGGTCGCGTGAGGATCGCCGGCACGGCGCGGCTGTGGCCTTGCCGGTGCGAGGTCCCCAGATGTCGAGGTGAAGCCCTGAAGGCCTCGCCGCAGCGCCGGCGACCGGGTGAAGCCGGCCTCGCGGACGCTTGTCGTCGCGACGTCACCTGGTGCTAACCCGGCAGCGGTGCTCCGCGAAACATGGGCGCGCCACGATGCGCGCGTCAGGGTCGCCCGTCCGAGGGAAAGAGTGGTCCGCCCGTGCTCAAGAAGTCCCGTTCCGCCGCGTCCGCCACCTGCACGCTCACGTTCGCGCTCCCGACGGCGACGCTCGACGGTCCGGTCAGCGTCGTCGGCTCGTTCAACGGCTGGACACCGGGGCTGCACCCGCTGAAGAAGCGGTCGAACGGCACGTCGAGCGCGTCCGTCAAGGTCCCGGTCGGCTCGACGGTGACGTTCCGGTACCTCGGCGAGCACGGTCGGTGGTTCGACGACGCGGACGTCGACCAGGTCACGTCCGAGGGCGGCGTCGTCCTCACCTGACCGCCCGGGCGGCCGAGCCGCCTGCCTGCCCACGCGCGCGCGTCCGCCTGGTGCGGGACCGCGCTACCGATCCGGACGCAACGGGTGTTCCCGGGCACCGGGCCGCGTCGGTAGCGTGCGACCTGCGGGCCGGCGCCGGACCGCGGACGCCCGGACCGGGGAGCGGCCATGGACGAGACGGCAGGTCAGGTCGACGAGGCGCGCAGCCCCCGGCTGCCGCCGCGGTGGTTCGTCCGCACCGCCTGGGTGGTGCACCGCGCGATGTACCGGGTGACCGGCGGTCGGCGCGGGCTCTGGCGTCCGCGCCCAGACCGGTGGGGGACGCTCGTGCTGCGCACGACGGGTCGGCGGACCGGGCAGGAGCGCGAGGCCATCGTCGCGTACATGGAGGACGGGCCGAACCTGGTCACGCTCGCGATGAACGGCTGGGCCGCGCCCGAGCCGGCGTGGTGGCTCAACCTGCAGGCGCACCCCGAGGCGACGGTCGTCCTGAAGGACGGGCCGCGGGCGGTGCGGGCGCGGGCGGCCGCGGGTGCCGAGCGCGAGCGGCTGTGGTCGGAGTACCGCAAGCTCGGCAAGGACCTCGACGGCTTCGCGACGCGCCGCCCGACCGAGACCGCGGTCGTGGTCCTGGAGCCGCGCGGCTGAGCGCCCCGGCGAGGGCGCCGTCGGCGCCGTCGGCTGTCAGCGGCTGCCGGGCGCGGTGGGTCGGTGCGCGCAGGCCGTCGCGGCCGTCAGCCGCAGTAGTCGCAGACGCCCGTGGCCGGGAGGGTCATCGAGCACGTCGGGCAGATCGGTGCGACCCGCTCGGGCGCAGCGCTGCTGGCCCGCGTCGTCGTGCGGGGCGTCGACGTGCGCGTCGTGGACCGGGGCGCGCGCGCCGGCCGGGCGGCGGCCACGGGGGCACGGGTCGCGACGGCGGGCTCGGTGACGTCGAACCCGCGCTTGCGCAGGACGGCGGTCGCGGCGTCGACGGCGACCTCGTCGGCGATCCCGAGGCGGCCCGTCGCGTACCGGTGGGCGACGCCGACGATCGCGCGCGGCTCGTAGACGCGCCCCTCGTGCAGCAGGGCGTAGCCGTCGTCGGGCGTGAACCCGTAGACGCCGAGGAAGTCGTCGCGACCGCGGGAGTCGTGCTCCCCGATCGCCTGGAGGATGTGCTGACGCGTCACGGCGGAGAACGTGGCCACGGTCCGAGCCTACGTCGCCCGGCGGGGTCCCCCGATCGCCGTAGCAGTCCCGGCCGGGGCGCGGGTGAAATCACGGGCGGACGATCCGGGACGGACCGGTCCCGACGCGCCGCTCCGTGCGCGTCGGGACGTCGGGTGCCCGCGGTCCGGATGTCCCGTCCTGTCGGAGTCGTCCTCCGGGGGCTTGACGCGCGCCGGGCCGCCATGGCGGGGTGCGGGCGGCGGGACCGCGTCGACGGCCGGGGTCCGCACCTGCGGCGATGTCCTCGCGGCAGCGCGCCGCCCACCCGCACACCGGGGCGTGACACGCGTGCGCAACGCTGTGACCAGCGACGACGCGCGCCACGGCCGTCTCCGGCACGACGTGTCGGGCGCCCGTCCAGAAGCGCGCGCCCTGGGCAACCGTCGCGCGGCTGTGGCGTGGCACACTCGGCCGACGCGGCGACGGGGCGATGGCCGCACCACCACCCCGACCGCCGTGACACGCGCACGTTGCCGCCTGCCACGGGTGGCGCGAAGGAGTCCGGGGATGGTCGACGTCGAGGTCGCCGCACAGCGTGACGAGCCGGTCACGCCGTCGGCCGAGCCTGCCCTCGACCAGGTCGCCACCGACGCGCCGGACGCCCCGCACGTCCCCCTCGCACGCGTCGTGCGGATCGAGTCCGACGACGGCAACGCGGTCGCCGCGGGCTACCTGATCACGCCGCGCCTCGTGCTCACCGCGCGCCGCGTGCTGGGCCGGAACCTGCCCGTCGCGCGCCTGCGCCCGCCGTCGGGCGGCGTGACACCCGAGTGGCTGAGCAAGCAGAACCTGCCGGTCCGGCTGCGCGTCCGCGCGCTCGGCGACGCGGGCGGCACGCGGCTGCGCTCGGCCGCGCTGATCTGGACGCACCCGCAGGCCGAGATCGCGCTGCTGCTGTGCACCGACGACGAGCCGCTCGTGCCGTCGTCGGACGGGTTCACGACCGCGTGGTCGGAGCCCGACGAGGCGACCGAGTGCCTCGTGGTCGGCTTCGCCGCGGGCCGCGCGGTGGCACCCGTCGCACCTGTCGCCCCGGACGCCGACGGCACCGACGGCACCGACGTCAACGGCGGCACCGGTGGTGCCGGCACCGCCGACGGCAGCTCGCTCGCGAGCGAGCTCGGCATCGTCGTCCGGCCCGGGGCCCGCGCCCGTGCGCGCGGCTGGTCGGTCGAGCTCGCGACCGCACCCCCCGGAGGCCCGCCGGGAGGCTCCTGGGCGGGGCACGCGGGCGGCGCGCTCGTGGCCGAGGACCTCCTGGTCGGGGTCCTGCTGAGCGACCCACGGCCCGACCAGCCCAACGCGCCCGCGCTCCAGGTCGTCCCGGCCCGCAAGTTCGCCGACCATGCCGACATCGCGGGCTGGGTCGCCGCCGACGCCGGCCCGGGCCGCTGGACGCAGTCGACCGCGACACCCGGACAGCTGCGCCGCCGCCGCGAGCAGGACGCGCGCGCCGACGTCAGCTGGCCCGTCTGCGTCGGGCACCCCCCGGCGCACGCGCCGGACCACCCCGTGCGCACCGAGCTCCCGGCCGCCCTGACCGACGAGGACGGCGGCCTCGCCGTCGGCACGACGACCCTGCTCGCCGGCCCGCCCGGGTACGGCGCGACGGCCGCCGCGGGCGCGCACGCGCACGCCATGTGGGACGCGGGCGCGGTCGACCTGCTGGTCTGGGTCCCCGGGTCGACGCGCGACGGGATCCTCACGACGTTCGCGGCGGCGGACCGCGTCGTGCACCCGACGACGTCGAGCGGTGCCGACGAGTCGGCGGCCGCGGCGTTCCTGGCGTGGCTGGTGTCGACGCGGCGGCGGTGGCTGGTGGTGCTCGACGGCGTCCCCGACCCGAGCCTGCTGACGGACCTGTGGCCGCGCGGCACGACCGGTCAGGTCGTCCTGACGAGCGAGAGCAACAACGTGCTGCCGCGCTCGGGCGGACGGGCCGTGGCGGTCGACCGGCTGTCGAGCGACGAGGCGGGCGCACTCGTCGCGACGGTCGCGCCCGACGCGTCCGCGGAGCACGTCGAGCGCCTCGTCGACGACCTGGGCCGCGTGCCGCTCGCGCTCACGCACGCCGTCGGCGACCTGCGCGTCGCGGGCGGCACGGTCGAGGACTACGTCGAGCGTCTCGCCGAGCGCCGCCGCGCGTTGCAGCTGCCCGACGACGGCGGCGCCGACGTCCCGGCGTCCGTGCTCGCCACGGGCACGCTCGCGGTCGACGACGCCGACGCGCTCGAGCCGTTCGGCGTCGCGCAGCTCGTCCTCGTGCTCGTGAGCGTCCTCGGCCCGACCTTCCCCGTCGAGCTGCTCGCGACGTCGTCGGCGGTCGCGGGCATCGACGACCTGGTCCGCCCGCGCACCTGGCGGCGGCGGTGGACGTCGTCGGCCGCGGCCGTGACCCCCGAGGAGCTGCACCAGGGCCTGCTGAACCTGTGCGCGGTCGGGCTCGCTGCGCTCGTCGACGGGTCGGCGGACGACGCGACGCTCGCGCACGTGCACCCGCTCGTCCAGCAGGTCGCGCGCGACCACCTCGACGAGGGCACGGTCGACACCGTGCTGCGGGCGGTCGCCGACGCGCTGCTCGAGGCGTGGCCCGCGGACGACGGCCTCGGTCACGCCGCGCTGACCGCGCACGTGTTCCGCCGGTGCGCGGCGACGGTCGCCGCGCTCGACGTCCGCGGCGTGCTGTGGGAGCCCGACGGGCACCCGGTGCTGTGGGAGGCGGGCACGAGCCTGACGCGCGCGGGCCTGACGCACGAGGCCGTCGCGTACTGGGAGCGGCTGGTCGACACCGCGGCGCGTCTGCTGCCCGAGGACCACGTCGACGTGCTCACCGCGCGGAACAACCTGGCGCTCGCGCACCGCGAGGTCGGCCGGCTCGACCGGACCATCCCGCTGCTCGTCGCGACGCTCGAGGACGCCGAGCGCGTCCTGGGGCCTGTGCACCGCGCGACGCTCACGAGCCGCAACAACCTCGCGATGGCGTACCGCGACGCGGGCATGACCGAGCGTGCGCTCGAGATGCTGCAGCGCAACCTGTCGGCGTCGCGCCGCGCGCTCGGAGGCGAGCACCCGGACACGCTCGCGAGCCGCACCAACCTCGCGCTCGCGTACCGCGACGCGGGCCTGCTCGACGAGGCGCTCCCGCTGCTGGCCCGCGGGCTCGAGGACGCCGAGCGGATCCTGGGCCCCGACCACCCCGACACGATCGCCGCGCGCCGCGACCTGGGCCTCACGCACCGGCTCGCGCACCGCTCGGACCGGGCGTACCCGCTGCTGGAGCGGGTGCTCGCGGACCGCCAGCGCCTGCTCGGCCGCGACCACCCGGACACGCTGACGAGCCGCAACGACATGGCGCCGTTCCACCGCGACGCGCGCCGCCTGGACCGGACCCTCCCTCTGCTGGAGGCGACGCTGCGGGACGCCGAGCGCGCGCTCGGCCCGGACCACCCCGTGACGCTGACCAGCCGCGGCAACCTCGCGCTCGCGTACCGCGACGCCCGACGTCCCGACCTCGCGCTGCCGCTGCTCGAGCGGATGCTCGCCGACGCGGAGCGCACGCACGGCTACCAGCACGCCGACACCCTCACGAGCCGCAGCGTCCTCGCGCTGGCGTACCACGACGCCGGCCGGCTGGACCGGGCGATCCCGCTGCTGGAGAGCACGCTCGCGGACCGTGAGCGCGTCCTGGGCCCGGACCACCCCGAGGCGCTGACGAGCGCGAACAACCTGGGCCTCGCCTACCGGGACGCGGGCCGGCTGCGTGACGCGGTGCGCGTGCTCGAACGCGTCATGGCGGACCGGCAGCGCGTGCTCGGCGCCGAGCACCCGGAGACGCTCGCGACGCGCGGCGACCTGGCGCTCGTGCACCACGACGCGGGACGCACCGACCACGCGCTCTCGCTGCTCGAGGCGACGCTCGCCGACCGCGCGCGCGTCCTCGGCCCGTTGCACCCCGCGACGCTCACCAGCCGCAACAACCTCGCCGTCGCCTACCGCGAGGCCGGCCGCGCCGAGGAGGCCGTCCCCCTCCTGGAGAAGACGTTCCGGGACCGGCAGCGCATGCTCGGCCCGGACCACGTCGACACCGCCGCGAGCCGGTTGCTGCTCATCGAGGTGTACCGCGAGGAGGACCGCCTCGACGACATCGTCGAGCTGCTCGAGCGCGCGTGCGTCGACGACGAGCGGATCCTCGGCCCCGACGACGCGCAGACGATCGCGAGCCGCGCGGCCCTGGCGGAGGCGTACCGGGAGGCGGGTCGCGTCGAGGACGCGCAGGCCGTCGAGTCCGGCAGGCCGGTCGGGGTGTGGATGCCGGGCCGCAAGCGCGCGGTGCGGCGGATCCCGCGCCGCCAGACCGGCTGACCCGGTCGCCGTGCTCGGTCCCCCGGCTCAGGCGCCGCTGCGGGCCAGGCGGTGCCGGTCGAGCCCGGCGAGGACGAGGTCGAGCGTGAACTCGAACTCGGCGCGGGTGTCGCACACCGACAGGGCGCCGTCGGTCTCGTGCACGACGGAGGCGGCCATGCGCGCGAGGTTCGGCAGGTCCTCGCCGACCGGGGTCTCGCCGGGGTCCGGTGCGAGCGTGTCGCCGTCGGGCTCGAACAGCTCGCGGGAGAAGCCGAGCAGCATGCTCCCGAGCGCGTGGATGGCGCGGTGCGCGAGGTCGTCGTCGAAGCCGGCCTCGGCGAGAGTCCCGACGAGCTGCTCGTAGACGGGCCACACGGACGGCGGTGACGTCGTCTGCGCCGCGACGAGGCCGGGTGCCCACGGGTGGCGGAGCATGACGTCGCGCGCGGCGAGGCAGCGGCTGCGGACCGCGACGTCCCACGCCGACGCGGTCACCGCGGCGGTGGCCTGCGCGACCTGCCGGAGCACCTCGTCGGCGAGCGCCGCGAGGAGCGCGTCCTTGCTCGGCACGTGGTGGTAGAGCGACATCGCCTCGCAGTGCAGGTCGGCGGCGACCCGCCGCATGGTGACGGCACCGAGGCCGTCGGCGTCGGCGATCGCGACGGCGGCGGCGACGACGCGCTCGCGGCTGAGGGCCTCGCGGCCCGCTGCGGCGGACGAGGTCGACGGTGGCGGCGGCGACGGGCGCGGCGACGACGGCATGGCAGAGCTCCCTTGTGACGCGTCGACCTTACGCTGTACGGTCGCCCTTACAACGTAAGTCTTACGCCGTAAGGCACTGTTGCCGACCGAGGAGGACTCCCGTGACCACGCTCTCCAGCCCAGCACCGACCACGTCCACCGTCACCGACCGGCGCGTTCCGCGCCGCACGGTGGTCGCGTCGCTGTGGCTCTTCGTCCTGCTCTGCTACCTGTACTGCGACGTGCTCACGCTCTTCCGGGCGGAGGACCTGCGGGCTGTGCTCTCGGGCGAGATCGGCGGCGTCGTCATGAGCGACGGGTTCCTTCTGGGGGCGTCGGTCCTCATGACGATCCCCATCGGGATGGTGCTCGTCTCGCGCGTCGCGCCCCATCGCGTCGCGCGCTGGGGGACCGTCGTCGCGGCGTCCGTCATGACGGTCGTGCAGGTGGGCTCGCTGTTCGTCGGCGAGACCGCGCTGCACTACGCCTACTTCTCCGCGATCGAGATCACGACGACCGTGGTGCTCGCCTGGTACGCCGCAGCCCGCTGGCGCGCCGACGACTGACGCGCGTCGCGTCAGGCCAGGACGTCGGCCACCGTGCGGGCGAGCAGGATCGTCACCGCGAGAGCCGGAGCCGGCGCCGCCATCGCGACGGTCGCGACGGACCGCCAGCGGGGACCGACACCGCGGTGCGCCTGCAGCAGGCCCACGGGCAGCGCCACGAGCGCGGGGACGCACGACCAGGTGAGCAGGATCGCGCCCGCCAGGTCCCCCCACGACGTCGGGTGCAGCCACCCGTCCACGAGGTACGCGACGGCCCCGATCACACCGACTGCGGCGACGGCCGCGAGCAGCAGCGCGGTCCAGCCGAGGACGCGCGCCCACGGGTAGGCGGCGCTCGGCGGGGCGACGACGACGGGCTCGGCCATGGGACTCCTCGCAGCGGCGGACGCCCGACGGGCGGGCGGGACCTCGAGCGCTCCGGAGGCTACCGTGCTCGCGACGCCCGGGTGCCCGGTTCGTGCGGGATGCTGGGGCGGGACCGCGAGCCTTCGAGGAGGACCCATGGACGTCGACGTCCGCCACCAGCCGACCCGGACCGTCGCCGTCGTGCGCCGCCACGTGCGCATGGACGAGCTCGCCGCGTTCTACGACACCGCGTACGGCGAGGTCGCGCGCACGGTCGGCGAGGCCGGTGCCCGCATCTCCGGGCCGGCGCTCGGCTGGTACCACGGCATGCCGACCGACACGGTCGACGTCGCCGCCGGATTCCCGGTCGAGGGGCTCGAGAACGGTCCGCTCGCCGGTCGGGTCGAGGTCGTCGAGCTCGCCGGCGGGCCCGCGCTCGTCGGGCTGCACGTCGGCTCGTACGACGACCTCGGTGCCGCGTGGGCGGAGGTCGAGGCGGCGCGTGCCGAGCACGGCCGCCCGGGTCGCGGCGACTTCTGGGAGGAGTACGTGACCGACCCGTCGCCGGACGGGGACCCCTCGCGCAACGAGACGCTCCTGGTGCTGCCGCTCGCCTGACCGACCGCGCGACGGTCGACGGGCGGGACCCGGCCGGCCCCGCCCGTCGTCGTCACGTCGTCGTGCTCAGGTCGTCCAGTCAGGACGTCCCGTCAGGTCGCCGGGACGTAGTCGAAGACGTCGGGGTCCGGACCGGTGCGCTCGTGGCGGTCGAGCGCGTCGATGTCGGCCATGTCGGTCGCCGACAGCTCGAAGTCGAACAGCGCGAAGTTCTCCTCCATCCGGCTGCGCGTCACCGACTTCGGGAAGACCACGTCACCGCGCTGCACGTGCCACCGCAGCGTCACCTGCGCGGGGGTGCGGCCCACCGACTCCGCGATCCGCAGCAGCACCGGGTCGTCGAGGACCTTGCCCTGCGCGATCGGCGACCATGCCTCGGTCACGATCCCGAGCTCCTGCCCTGCGGCGCGCGCCTCGTCGTTGCGCAGGTAGGGGTGGACCTCGATCTGGTTGACCGCGGGCGTCACCGTCGTCTCGTCGCGCAGCCGGTGCAGGTGAGCGGGCTGGAAGTTCGACACCCCGATCGCGCGGGCGCCGCCGTCGGCGTAGACCTGCTCGAGCGTGCGCCAGCGCGCGACGTAGTCCGCGACCGTCGGCAGCGGCCAGTGGATGAGGAGCAGGTCGACGTGGTCGGTGCCGAGCGCGTCGAGCGAGCGCTTGACCGCGTCGAGCGCGGCGTCGTGCTCGAGGAAGCCGTTGTTGAGCTTCGTCGTGACGAACACGTCGTCGCGCGACAGGCCGGACTCCGCGAGCGCCGCGCCGACGCCCGCCTCGTTGCCGTACATCTGCGCGGTGTCGATGTGCCGGTAGCCGACCTCGAACGCCTCGAGCACGACGCCCTTGGTGTCCTGCGGCGGGACCTGGAAGACGCCGAAGCCGAGCTGCGGGATCTCGACGCCGTTGTTGAGCGTGAGAGTGGGCACGGTCATGGGTGCTGCTCCTGTCGTGGGTGAGGGCCTGCGTCCATCACAACCCGTCGGGCCGCGCCGCGCACCCCGGCGCCGCGCCGTCGCGCCCGACCTGCGGCGCCAGGTCCGCACGGCGCTCGGCGCGCGCGGTGTCGGAGGGTGCTGACAGGCTCGAGCCCGGTCGCGTGCCGCGGCCGACGGTGGCCCGCGGGCCGATCACGGAGGGAGCACGACGTGGCCGAGGTGGTGCTGTTCCATCACGCGCAGGGGCTGACGCCGGGCGTGCAGACGCTCGCGGAGACGCTGCGCGCGGCCGGGCACACGGTGCACGTGCCCGACCTGTACGACGGGCGGACCTTCGACGACCTGGAGTCCGGCATCGGGTACGCCGAGCAGACGGGATTCCAGACGGTCGTCGACCGCGGCGTCGCGGCCGTGCGTGGGCTGCCCGACCGGCTCGTGGTCGTGGGGATCTCGCTCGGCGTCATGTCGGCGCAGACCGTCGCGCAGCAGCGGCCCGGGGTCGTCGGCGCGGTGCTCGTCGGGTCGTGCGTGCCGCCCGAGGCGCTCGGGTCGGCGTGGCCGGACCACGTGCCCGTGCAGGTGCACGGCATGGACGCGGACCCCGTCTTCGTCGGCGAGGGCGACGTCGAGGCGGCGCGCGAGCTCGTCGACGCGGTCCCCGACGGCGAGCTGTTCCTCTACCCGGGCGACCAGCACCTGTTCGTCGACGCGAGCCTGCCCGCGTACGACGAGGACGCCGCTGCGCTGCTCCGGGAGCGGGTCCTGGCGTTCCTCGACCGGGTCGGCTGACGCGGCACGGCCGCGCGGCTGGGCCGTCCGGGTGACGTCGCGCCCCCGACGGGTGAGGCGCCCGCGCCGACGGTCAACCGCAGCGTCAGGCCGTCGATCGGACGGGCAGGAGGTGCGGCGAGCGCCCGCACCGTGAGGGAGCGTCATGCTGACCGCCGTCGACTGCACGGGCGGCACCTGCACGCCGTCCCCGGCCTACATGGCGGGCTACGTCGGTGCGTACCTGCTGATGTACGGCGTCGTCACCGCGGTGTCGGTCTGGATCTGCGTGCGCATCGCGCGCAAGGCGGGGTACAGCCCCTGGCTCGGGGTCCTCGGGGTCCTTCCCGTCGTGAGCCTCGTCGCGCTCCTCGTCTTCGCCTTCAGGGAGTGGCCGGTCGAGGCGGAGGTGCGCGCCCTGCGCGGACGCCTGCTCACCGCGCAGGCGGCTGCCGGCTCGAGCGACCCCCGCGGCCGCCTCGTCGCCCCGCCCCTGGGGGGTGGGTTCGGTGACCCGAGGTTCTCCTCCGCGCCGACCGTCCCGCTCTACACCGGGCCGTCGACACCCGCCCCCGCGCCGCCCGCCGATGCGTGGCAGCCGCCGCAGCCCCCGCCGCCCCAGCGGTGGTGACGCGCGCCGGGCGTGCCTACGGTGACCGGGCGCGCTGAAGACGACGGCGCCCCCGCCACCGCGAGGAGGCAGACGTGTCCGAGAGCACCCTCACCGGTCGCCGGGTCCTGGCGATCGTCACGAACTACGGCGTCGAGCAGGACGAGCTCGTCGTGCCCGTCGACCACCTGAGCGACCAGGGCGTCGACGTCACCGTCGCCGCGCAGTCGAGCGACCCCGTGCAGACGCTGGTCGGCGACAAGGACCCGGGCCGCACCGTGACCCCCGACACGACGTTCGCGGACGTCGACGCCGGTGACTACGACCTGCTGCTCGTGCCCGGCGGCACGATCAACGCCGACACCCTGCGGCTCGACGAGCAGGCCGTGGGCCTGGTGCGGGCGTTCGCCGCGTCGGGCCGGCCGATCGCCGCGATCTGCCACGGTCCGTGGGCGCTCGTCGAGGCGGGCGTGCTGGGCGGCGTGACGCTCACGTCGTACCCGTCGCTGCGCACGGACGTCCGCAACGCGGGCGGCGAGTGGCGCGACCAGGAGGTCGTGACGGACGACGCGGGCGGTTTCCCGCTCGTCACGTCGCGCAACCCCGACGACCTGCCCGCGTTCCTGCCGGCGGTCGACAAGGTCCTGGCGGCGCAGGTCGCGCGCAGCTGACCGCGACGCGGGGTCGGCGCGATGCCGGCCCCGCGTCGGCGTGCGGTGCGTCGGGCGTCGCCGTCGGGTGCGTCACGCGTCCGCGCGGGGTGTGCCCCGGGAGTCAGCGGGTCGGGCGCCAGCGACCGAGCATCGCGCGTCGGCTGACCGAGCGCCGGGCGGTAGCGGGTGGAGCGTCGGGTGTCAGCGGGCGGAACGGCGGGCGAGGAGCGTCGTGACGACGGGTGCGGCGATCGCGACGACGGACGCGACCGCGGCGGCGGCCGCGACGACCGCGTCCCGCGGTGCGCCGGAGGTGCGGCCGACCGCGATCCACGCGAGCCCCCACGCCATCGCGAGCCCGATGGCGACGGCGAGCACCGGCCGGGTGCGGGCGAAGACGGCGTACGCGACCGCGAGCGCGGCGGCGAGGGTCAGGACGACGACGGACCACGCCGTGGCACCCAGACCGAGGCCGCCGACGTCGAGCACGACGAGCGTCGCCGCGATGTTCGCGAGCGTCGCGACGCTGACCCAGCCGAGGTAGAGCCCGATCGTGCCGTCGGTGACGACGGCCTGCGCCGCGCTGTCGGGGGCGGTGCGGACCAGGCGGACGAGCAGGACCGCGAGGACCGCGAGCAGCGTCGCGATGACCACGACGGACCCCACGACCCAGCCCTGCTGGACGACGCCGATCCACAGGGCGTTGAGCACCATCGACGCGAGCACCCACCAGCCGGTCGCCCGCAGGCGTGGGGTCGCCGCGTGGCGCGGGAAGGCCTGGTAGACGGCGTACGCGAGCAGCCCGAGGTAGATGACGGACCAGATCCGGAACGCCGGGGTGTCGGGCGCGAGGGGTGTGGCGTCGGCGGACAGCGCGCCGCCCGCCGCGTCCTCGACCTGCTGCCCCCCGAACGCACCGGACCCGAGGGCTGCGCCGGCCATCGCGAGGAGCGCGCCGACGACGACCACGACCTGGCGGACGCGGTCGGACGACGTCGGGGCGAGCGGTGCGGACCGGGGCACGGTGACGGAGGACATGCCCCCACCCTGCCGACCCGGGGACGGTCCGGCATCCGCTGGCCGTGCGCACCGGCCGGGGGCCGGCGTCCCGGGGCGCCGTGGACGGCGGGTTCCCGGGACGCCGGCAGCGGGTCAGCTCCGGTCGATCAGGTCGCGCCAGGCCTCGTAGTGCTGCACGGCGATCCCGCGGAACCAGGTCTGGCCGGCCAGGGCGACCGCGACCTCGTGCGCCTCGCGCTCGAGCGCCTGCGCGCCGTCGTCGTAGAACGTGAACTCGGCGCCACCGGCGACGGCCGGGGTGTCGGTCTCGAGGCCGATCGTGTACGGGATCGCGGCGGCCTCGGCCGCGGCGACCGCGGGAGCCGACTTCGCGAGGATGCCCGTCTCGCCCTCGGCGTGGTCGATGAACGTCACGATGCCGACGCGGTCGACGCGCTCGAGCACGTCGTCGAAGAGCGTCCCGGTGCCGTCGGGGCTCGCGACCGTCGTGAGCCACCAGGGCGCGTCGACGGCGAGGTCGACGCCCGCGGGCATCGCGGCGCGCACGACGTCGAGCATGTGCAGCCACTGCGCGCTCGCGGCCTGCGTGTCGGCCTGCCACGCGGGCAGGGTCCACGGCTCGACGTCGAGCTGCACGTGCGTGACCGGGCGGTCGTGGGTCGCGGCGGTCATCCACTGCACGGCGAGCGCGGGGTTGTCGAGCCAGGGCGCGTCGCCGCCGAGCACGCCCGCGTCGATGCCCGCGGCGTCGAGCGCGACGAGCGTGTCGGTCATCCAGGCGGCGACGGGACCCTCGTCGGACGCCCACGGCGCGGAGACGTGGATCGTCTCGAGCCCGTGCTCCTGCGCGAACGCGACGACGCCGCCCGGCGTGGCGAACGCGTAGCCGGTGCCGCGACCGTCCTGCGCGGGGTCGACGGAGTTGTCCCAGAGCCACATCGCGGTGATCGCGGACACGGACGTCACCTCCTCGACGTCAGCCTGCCCGGTCGTGGTCGTGGGTGCCTCGCCGGTGCTGTCGGCGGCGGACGCGACGGCGGGGGCGAGGACGCCGAGGATCGCGGAGGTCGCGACGACGGCGCCGGCGGTCAGGGTGCGGCGGGTGAGGGCTCTCATGGTGGTCCCATCGGTTTCGGGCGCGCGGATGTGCGCGGAAGAAAGGGGTGTCTGACTAGTGTCACTCATCCGGGTGACATGCGGCAGTCCTTGGGCCCTGGTCATGGACGTACGTCCAGTTCACCGCGCCGCCAGATCGCCGGACCGGCGACGCTCAGCCGGCCGCGTCGAGCAGGCGTCGCCCCAGCGCGCGCGTCGTCTCCCGCAGCTCGGGGCAGCCGATCACCCGATAGGGCGCGGGCGTCCGGACGAGCTGCTCGGCGTACCACCAGGGGTTGCTCGTGCTCCCCACCAGACGCGTCGTCCGCTCGTCGACCGCCGTGAGCCGGCCGAGCGCGGGGGACACCCAGTGTGCGACGTCGTCGAGCGGTGCGTCGATCTCGACCTCCGTCGCGTACTCCCACCCCGTCGCGAGGTTCTCCTCGAGCAGCGCGACCGGGTCCAGGTCCGCGGGCGGCGTGAACACCTCGTCCAGCACGGTCGCGGCGCGCACGCGGTCGACGCGGTACGCGCGCACCTCGTCGCGGGCCGTCCGGCACAGCAGGTACCAGCGGCTGTGCCGCACGACGACGGACCACGGCTCGACGTCGGCGTCCCACTCGGTGCCGTTGCCCGACCGGTACGTGAGGCGGATCCGTCGGTGCTCGGCGCAGCCCTGCACGAGGACCGCGGTCGTCGTCGGGTCGGGGCGCGCGGCAGACCTGTCCGGCGCAGGAGCGGTGGTCCGGCGCACGACCTCCGCCTGCGCGGCGACGCCCGCCGGCAGCGCGCGCACGAGCTTGCCGAGCGCCGCGCCGACGGGGCCCGCCGGGTCGCCCGCCTCGTGGTGGCCGTCGAGCGCCGCCATGACGAGTGCGAGGGCCTCCGCCGCGCTGAACGTCACGGGCGGGAGGCGGACCCCGCGCCCGAGGCGGTAGCCCCCGTACCGGCCGCGCGTCGACTCGACCGGGATCTCCGCCTCGCGCAGCACGCCGACGTACCGGCGGGCGGCACGCTCGGTCACGCCGAGCTCACCGGCGAGCCCCTCCGCCGTGATGCCGGGGCGGCCCTGGATGAGCTCGAGGGTGCGCAGCGCGCGTGCCGTCGGGCTCGCGTCAGGCATCGGATTCTCCAACCGGAAGCAGAACGTCCGGTATCGACCCTAGCGTCGCCGCCATGACCCAGAACACGCTCGACACCCGGATCACCGAACCCTCCGCGACTGCCGACGAGACCGAGATGCTGCTCTTCTCCCTCGAGCGCGCCCGCGCCCAGTTCGCCTGGAAGGTCGGCGGCCTCGACGCCGACGCCCTGCGCCGCCCCTTCCCGCCGTCCGCCATGACCCTCGGTGGCCTCGTCAAGCACCTCGCGCTCGTCGAGGAGATGAAGATGGCCGAGTTCGTCGACGGCGAGCACCTCACCGAACCGTGGCGGCAGGAGAACTTCCAGGCCGACCCCGAGTGGGACTGGCACTCCGCCGCGTCCGACACCCCGGAGGAGCTCTACGCGCTCTGGCAGCGGGCCGTCGCACGCTCGCAAGCCGGGTGGGCCGCGGCCCTGGCGCGCGGCGGGCTCGACCAGCCGTCGCTGTTCACGACCGACTCCGGCTGGTCGCCGAACCTGCGGCGCGTCCTCGTCGACCTGATCGACGAGTACTGCCGCCACACCGGCCA
The DNA here is from genome assembly GCF_010119915.1 of Cellulomonas sp. H30R-01. Classification (NCBI taxonomy): domain Bacteria; kingdom Bacillati; phylum Actinomycetota; class Actinomycetes; order Micrococcales; family Cellulomonadaceae; genus Cellulomonas; species Cellulomonas sp. H30R-01. The sequence goes on from NZ_CP048210.1 coordinate 3,819,713, forward strand.
CGCCGACCTGTTCCGCGAGGCCGTCGACGGGCTCGTCGGGGAGGACCCGCCGCAGGCGTCGTAGCCGTCGTGGCCCGTCGTCGCAGCCGCAGCCGCGATGCGGTCGGCCCGCCCGCGGCGTCCGGGGAGTCCGCCAGGATGGGCGCATGAGCGTCATCGACGAGCAGGGCCGCCCGGAGCCGCCGGTCGCGGCCGACGAGGTCTCCACCCTGCTGGGGTTCCTCGACTTCCACCGCGCGACGCTGCGCTGGAAGACCGCCGACCTCGACACCGCCGGCCTGACCGCCCGGCTCGCCCCGACCGACATGACGCTCGGCGGGCTGCTCAAGCACGTCGCGTGGGTCGAGGACGAGTGGTTCGGCGCGCGGCTGCACGACGAGCCCACCGACGAGCCGTGGGAGGTCGCCGACTGGGACGCCGACCGCGACTGGGAGTGGACGTCGGCCGGCGCCGACTCCCCGCAGGAGCTGCGCGCGCTCTGGGAGGGCGCCGTCGAGCGGTCGCGCGTGCGCACCGAGCGGGCGCTCGCCGACGGCGGGCTCGACACGCTCGCCCGACGACCGTCGTCCGACGGCACCACGCCGTCGCTGCGCTGGATCCTCGTCCACATGATCGAGGAGTACGCGCGGCACAACGGCCACGCCGACCTGCTGCGCCAGTCCGTCGACGGGCTCGTGGGGGAGTAGGGCCCGCACCCGCGTGGCGTCGTGCCTCACGGGTCCTCGAACCGGGATGATTCCGCCGTGCCGCTGCTCGCCGCGCCCTACGTCCTGTCCGGTCGCTGGGGCGTGCGCGCCCAGCCGACGCTCGTCGCCGACGGCCTCCTGCTGCGGCCCTGGGCGCCTGGCGACGTCGCGACCGTCCGCACCGCCTACGAGGACCCCGCGATCCGCTGGTGGCACGCGCGGTCCATGTCGGACGACGACGAGGCGCTGGCCTGGATCGACGCCAAGAACGCGGCGTGGCGCGACGAGCGCGCCGCCGAGTGGGCGGTCGTCGTCGCCCCGTCGCCTGCCGCAGCGTCCGACGAGCCGCCGGCACCGGCGCGCGTCCCGGAGCCCGCACCCGCACCCGCGCCCGTCCCGTCAGCCGCACCGGCGCTCGCGCTCGCGGGAGTCGGCGCGCACGTCCGGCCGTCGTCGGTTGCCGCCGACGCGTCGGCCGAGGCGCCCGTCGCGCTCGATCCGGGACCCGTGCCCCGCACCGCGCCGACGTCGGGACCCGTGCCGCGCGCCGTGCCTCCCCGCCACCTCGCGGCGCCGCCCCTGCGCAGGCTCGACGCACCCCCGGCCGGCACGGTGGTGGGTCGGGTCGCACTGAACCACCTCAACCTCTACGAAGGCTTCGGCACGCTCGCGTACTGGGTGGTGCCGTCCGCGCGCGGTCACCGCGTCGCCGTCCGCGCGGGTGCCGAGGCCCTGCGCTGGGCGTTCGAGGAGCTCGGCCTGCACCGCGTCGAGGTCGAGCACTCGACGCGCAACGACGCGTCGTGCCGGGTCGCGGAGCTGCTGGGCTGTCGGGCGGAGGGCGTCCGACGCGGCCACGCGCTGCACGCCGACGGCCACCACGACATGCACCTGCACGCCCGCCTCCGCACCGACCACCCCTGACCGACTCCCCGGTCCGACCGCCCCCGGTCCGGCCACCGCACTCCGGCCGCCCCGTTCCGACCGCCGCAGTCCGAGCGCCCTGACCGATCGCCGATGACCGGCCACCCTGAGCGGCCGTCGAGGACCGGGCCACGTGGCGCGCCGCCCGGTCCCGGCCACCCTGCGCCACGCCCGCCCCCAGGCCGCCGCTCGCCCGCGCCGCCGAGCACAACAGCGCGGCGGGTGCGATCCCCGTAGCGCGCGTGATGTCGTGCTCGGCGAGAGCGAGGGCCAGGGGCGGCGATCCTCGGGCGGTGAGCGGGGTCAGGAGGACGTCAGGCGGGTGCGGAGGGCCGCGAGCTGGGCGTGGATGGCCTCGGGGACGCGGCCGCCGAAGCCGGCGAGGAAGTCCTCCGTGAGGTCCGCCTCGACCGACCACGTCGCGGGGTCGACGTCGAGCAGCGCCGCCAGGTCGTCGTCGGGCAGGTCGAGGCCGGTCAGGTCGAGCGCGCCCGCCGCGGGCAGCAGTCCGACGGGGCTGGGCACGGCGCCGACGTCGGTCCGCACCCCGCGCGCGCGGTCCACCTGGGCCACGATCCACGCGAGCACGCGGATGTTCTCCCCGAACCCGGGCCACAGGTAGCGGCCCGACGCGTCCTTCCGGAACCAGTTGACCTGGAACATGAGGGGGCGGGTCGCCGGGTCGAGCGAGGCCCCGACGCGCAGCCAGTGCGCCCAGTGGTCGGCCATGTCGTACCCGCAGAACGGCAGCATCGCGAACGGGTCGCGGCGCAGCTCGCCGACCGTCCCCTCGGCGGCGGCGGTCTGCTCGGAGGAGATCGTCGCGCCGAGGAAGACGCCGTGCTCCCAGTCGTGCGCCTGCACGACGAGCGGCACGTTGGTGGCGCGGCGGCCGCCGAACACGATCGCGTCGAGCGGGACGCCGTCGGGGTCCTCCCACGTGTCGGCGATCGTCGGGCACTGCGCCGCGGCGACGGTGAACCGTGAGTTGGGGTGCGCGGCGGGTCGGCCGGAGTCGGGCGTCCACGGCTGACCCGTCCAGTCGACCAGCCCCGCGGGCGGCTCGGGCGTCAGGCCCTCCCACCACACGTCGCCGTCGGGCGTGAGCGCGACGTTGGTGAAGATCGTGTCCCGGTCGAGCGTCGCGATCGCGGCCGGGTTGGTCGCGACCGACGTGCCGGGTGCGACGCCGAAGAACCCGGCCTCGGGGTTGATCGCCCGCAGCGTCCCGTCGGGCCCGGGGCGCAGCCACGCGATGTCGTCGCCGAGCGTCTCGACGCGCCAGCCGGGCAGCGTGGGCGTGAGCATCGCGAGGTTCGTCTTGCCGCACGCCGACGGGAACGCGGCGGCCACGTGGTACCGGCGGCCCTGCGGCGAGGTGACGCGGACGAGCAGCATGTGCTCGGCGAGCCAGCCCTCGTCGCGGCCCATGACGGACGCGATGCGCAGCGCGAAGCACTTCTTGCCGAGCAGCGCGTTGCCGCCGTACCCGGAGCCGTACGACCAGATCTCGCGGGTCTCGGGGAAGTGGGCGATGTACTTGGTGTCGTCGCAGGGCCACGGCACGTCCGGGCGCTCGGTCCCGTCGGCGGTCCGCAGCGGCATCCCGACCGAGTGCACCGCGGGGACGAACGGCGCCCCGCCGTCGATGAGGTCGACGACCGCCCGGCTCACGCGCGTCATGGTGCCCATGCCGACGACGACGTACGGCGAGTCCGTGAGCTGCACCCCGACCTGCGAGATCGGGCCGCCGACGGGACCCATCGAGAACGGGACGACGTACATCGTCCGGCCGCGCATCGACCCGGCGAAGACCCCCGCGAGCTCGGCGCGCATCGCGTCGGGGTCGCGCCAGTTGTTCGTCGGGCCGGCGTCGGCCTCCGAGCGCGAGCAGATGAACGTGCGCGACTCGACGCGGGCCACGTCGGACGGGTCCGACCGCGCGAGGTAGCTGCCGGGCCGCAGGACCGGGTCGAGCGGCAGGAGCGTCCCGGTCTCGACCATGCCCGCGATCAGGGCGTCGCGCTCCGCGTCGGACCCGTCGCACCAGACGACCGCGTCGGGCTCGGTGAGGTCGGCGACGTCGGCGACCCACGCGCGCAGGTCGCGCACGGGCGCGTCGGTGCGGGCGGGCGGCAGCGTGGTCACGGTCATCAGGTGCTCCAGACGGGGGCGAGGGTCGAAGGAACGTCTCCCTTCGATCCTCACGTCAACCACCGCGGGTCTGCCGACCGCAGCGGCCGTCAAGTATCGACGTTCTTGACATATCGTGAAGGGATGAGCAACGTCCCCGCCGCGGACGCCCTGACGCTCGGACGCCGCCTGCGGCACGCCCGGACCGCGCGCGGGCTGACGCTCGACCAGCTCGGCAAGGCCGTCGGCGTGACCCCGAGCCTGCTGTCGCTGGTCGAGAACGGCCGCCGCGAGCCCCGCCTCGCACTCCTGCGCGACCTCGCCGACGCGCTCGGCGTGACCGTCCCCGACCTGCTGGACGACGAGCCGCCCACGCGGCGCGCCGCCCTGGAGATCGCCCTCGACCGCGCCCAGCAGACCCCCGAGTTCGCCCAGCTCGGCCTGCCGACGGTCCGCCCCAACCGCAGCCTGCCGAACCCCGTCCTCGAGCAGCTCGTCGGCCTGCACACCGAGCTCACCCGCCGCGCGACCGAGGCCGTCGCGACCCCCGAGGAGGCCCGCCGCGTCAACACGCAGCTCCGCCTCGAGCGGCAGGCCCGCGACAACTACCTGCCCGACCTGGAGGCGCTCGCGGAGGACATGGCCCGCCGCGCCGGGTACACGTCGGGCGCCCTCACGCACCGCACGGTGTCCCGCATGGCCGAGCAGCTCGGCCTGACCATCCGGCACGTCGACGACCTGCCCCACTCGACCCGCACCGTCACCGACCTCGCGAACGGCCGCATCTACCTGCCGCCCGCGTCGACCCCCGGCGGGCACGGCCTGCGCTCGCTCGCGCTCCAGGCGATCGCGCACCGCGTCCTCGGCCACGAGCGCCCCACGTCGTACGAGGCATTCCTGCGCCAACGCCTCGAGATCACCTACTTCGCGTCGTGCTGCCTCATGCCGCAGTCGGCGGCCGTCGGCTTCCTCGAGGAGCGCAAGCGCGCCAAGGACCTCGCGATCGAGGACTTCCGCGACGCGTTCGGCGTGACGCACGAGGCCGCCGCGCAGCGGTTCACGAGCCTCGCGACGCACCACCTCGGCATCCGCCTGCACTTCCTGCGCGTCGCCGAGGACGGCGCGATCTTCCGTGCCTACGCCAACGACGGCCTCGTCCTGCCGACCGACGTGACCGGCGCGATCGAGGGCCAGATGGTGTGCCGCCGCTGGGGTGTGCGCCGCGCGCTCGCCCGCCGCGACCAGGCCACCGAGTCGTACCAGCTCACCGACACCCCGGCCGGCACGTTCTGGTGCTCGACGCAGACCGGCTGGGCGACCACCGGCAAGGTCGCGCTCGCCGTCGGCGTCCCCTTCGCGTCGGCGACGTGGTTCCGCGGCCGCGACACGACCGTCCGGCACCGCTCGACCTGCCCCGACGAGGCGTGCTGCCGCCGCCCGCCCGCCGACGCCACCGCCCGCTGGGCGGACGCCTCGTGGCCCAGCGCGCGCATCCACCAGCAGGTGTTCTCGGCGCTCCCGACAGGCGCCTTTCCGGGCGTCGACGCGACCGAGGTCTACGCGTTCCTCGACCGCCACGCCCAGCAGGACCCGGACGCCGGCTGACGCGACCCGCCACCGCGTGACGCCCACCCTGGTGTTCTCCGGTCAGGTGCACACCGCCGTCGTGTCGTTCACGGTGAACGGCTCGCGGCCCGCCTTCTTCGTCTCGACCGGGGCCGGGGTCTGCGGCGGTGCCGACGTCGCGGGAGGCGTGGCAGCACCCCCGGTGCCGCCGCCGTCGGTCGTGCCGGGCGGGGGAGCGGGGGCCGGCGTGAGGGGCGCGTCGGCGAGGACGTTCGCCCACAGGGTGTCGGCCTCCGCGGTCCAGTCGACCTTGTAGCGCTTCTCCGTGCTGTCGACGAAGGGCACGGTCAGGAACGTGATGTTCTCGGCGCGCACGGACCGCAGGCTGAACGCGAGCCCGATCATCGAGTCCTTGAGCGCCGGGTCGACGGTGAGGGACTGCGTGGCGGCGCCCAGGAAGTTGACGAGCTGCGGCACGTCGGTGAGCACGTTCTTCGCGAACACCTCGTCGACCATGGCCGCGACGAGCCGCTGCTGGTTGCCGATGCGGTTCGTGTCGGACCCGTCGCCCAGGCCCTTGCCCTTGCGGGCGCGCGCGAAGTTGAGCGCTGTCGGCCCGTCGAGGTGGTGCTCCCCGGCGGTGAGCGTGAGGTCGACGTAGTCCGCGTCGATGTCGGCCGGCACGCAGATCGACACCCCGCCGATCGCCTCGACCATGCCCTGGAAGCCGCTGAAGTCCACGATCACGGTGTGCTCGGCGAGGATCCCGGTGTTCTCGTAGACCGTCATGACGGTGCAGGCGACCGCCGACGCGATGTCCCCGCCGTGGTCCCACCCGAGCGCGAACGCGTCGTTGAAGTTGCCACGCCGGGGATCGATCGACCCGCCGCCCGTGAGGTTGCACGCGGGGATGTCGACGCGCGAGTCGCGGGGGATGGAGACGACGTCGACCCGCTGCCGGTCGGCGGACAGGTGCACGAGGAGCGTCGTGTCGGACCGCTGCCCCTCGACGAACCCGCCGATCTGGCCGTTCTCGCCGCTGCGGTCGTCCGAGCCGATCACGAGCAGGTTGACGGCCCGCCCGGCGTTCGGGTCGTCCGGGTCGGGCGGCTCGGTGTCCGTCGGGTGCGGGACGTCGATCAGGCCGCTCGTGTCGACCGTCTCGACGTTGGCCCGCAGACGCAGGTAGAGCGCCCCGGCGGTGGTCCCCGCGAAGGCCACGACGGCGACCGCGGTCACGGCCGTGACGCGCAGCCAGGGCCGGCCACGCAGGCGTCGGGCGTGCCGGGCGGCACGCGGTCGAGGGGCGGCGGTGTGGCGCGTCGTGGGCACGGTTCGACGGTAGGAAGCCGGGCGCCCGCGCGGACCCGGTCGCGCGACGGCCCGGTGGAGGACCTGTGCAGATCAGCGCACGGATCCGGCCGCGCGCCCGGTTCGTCCGGGACGGCGGAGCGCCGAACCGACCGTCAGGCGTGGCTGGGGTGCTCGTGCCGGCGGTGCGACGCGGTCTCGACCTGGAACGTCGAGTGCTCGACGGACAGGTCGAAGTGCCGGGCGACGCACTCCTGGAGCTCGTCGAGGATCCGGCCCGCGTGCCCGTCGGAGAAGCACCCGTCGTCGACGACGACGTGCGCGCTGATGACCGGCAGCCCGGTCGCGATGAGCGACGCGTGCAGGTCGTGCACCTCGCGCACGTGCTCGACGCGCAGCAGGTGCGCGCGCACCTCGTCGAGGTCGAGGCCCGGCGGCGTGGACTCCAGCAGCACGCGCGTCGCGTCGCGGAGCAGGCGCAGCGCGCGCGGCAGGATGAGCGCGCCGATGACGAGCGCGGCGACGGCGTCGGCCCGCAGCCAGCCCGTGGTCGCGATGACGACGGCCGCGATCACGACGGCGAGCGACCCGAGCGCGTCGTTGGCGACCTCGAGGAAGGCAGCGCGGAGGTTGAGGTTGGCGGACCGGCTCGACGCGAGCACCGCGAGGGCCGCGAGGTTGCCGGCCAAGCCGACCAGGCCGAACACGACGAGGGCCGTCGACGGGATCTCGGGCGGGTCCATGAGCCGCTGCACGGCCTCCACCAGGACGTACACGCCGACCACGAGCAGCACGGCCGACTGCGCGAGCGCCGCGAGCACCTCCGCCCGCCGGTAGCCCCACGTGCGCGTCGGCGACGGCGGTCGGAGCGACAGGTGCGCGGCGACGAGCGCGAGCGCGAGCCCGCCGGTGTCGGTCAGCACGTGCGCGGTGTCGACGAGCAGCGCGAGGCTGCCCGTGACGACCGCCCCGACGGCCTGCGCGAGCAGGATCGCCACCGAGATGCCGAACGCGACCGCCAGCCGTCCGCGGTGGTCCGCGATCCCGTGCGTGTGGTCGTGCCCGTGCCCCATGCCCCTCCGTCCGGTCGCCGACGGGTGTCCCGTCGAGACGTCGAGCCTTCCCCCTGTCGGTGGTCGCCGCAAGGATCGTCCACGAGCGGCGAGCGTGGCGCGGGCACCGACCTGCGGTGCGACCCGTCGGACCCACCCAGCGCCACCGGAGGATCCCATGTCGTTCCAGGCCTACCTCGACGCCGTCGAGGACAAGACCGGCCTCACGCCGCGCCAGCTGCTCGAGCAGGCGACGGCCCGCGGCTACGGCCCGGGGACCAAGGCGGGGGAGATCCTCGCGTGGCTCGCCGACGACTACGGGCTCGGCCGCGGGCACGGCATGGCGATGGTCCACGTCATCACGAAGGGCCCGTCGATCAGCCAGAAGCACGTCGGCACGTCGGGCACGCACCGCGACGACTCCGACACGCTGTGGCTCGACGGCAAGGCGACGCGCCCGTCCTGACGCGGCGCTCCGCGATCGCCGTCACGGTGCGGTGGTGCGGCCGTCACGTCGTGGCGCGCGCCGGAGTGACGTCACGTCGCCGCGACGGCCTCGGAGGTCGCGATCACCCCGCACGCCGGCGCGCGCGGGGTGATCGGCGCCGCGCACGCACCCCGTCGTGCCGCGCGGTCCGCACCCGCGCCGACCGGTCCCTCCTCCGACCGGCGCGGGTGCGTGCCCCTGTCAGGACGCCCGGTCCCACCCCTCCTGGTGGCCGTACGTCCCGACGCCGCTGCGACCCTTGCCGGGCCCGTGCCCGTGGCCGGGTCGCGGCTTGGTCGGGCTCTCCACGCCGTTCACGGCGGACGTGTCGAGCGCGAGGCTGTACGTCGCGTAGGCGATGGCACCCGTCATGATCCGCAGCGCCTCGCGGTTCACGTTCGAGAGGTCGTCGCCCGGCGAGTGGTAGTTCGGGTCCATCGTGATCCCGGCGGTGCCGCCGAACAGCGCGACCTCCTCCTCGGTCTTCACGTCGTCGGCGCCGGTGAACAGGCCCGAGGCGGGGATGCCGTTGAGGATGAACGCCTGGTAGTCGGACCGGCCCGAGAAGGGCGTGTCGACCCAGGGCTGGCCGATGGAGTCGAAGTAGTCGGTGAAGACGTCCTCGGTCTCGGGCGAGCCCGGCGGGACCGGCACGGGGGCCGGGTAGGTCGACTGGTCGGCGTCGTACACGCCGATCACGTAGTTCGGCGAGCCGACCATGTCGAAGTTCAGGTAGGTCGCGATCTTGTCGAGCTCGCCCGGCTGCGCCGCCAGGTCCTCGACGTACGCGGTCGACCCGATGAGCCCGAGCTCCTCGGCACCCCACCACGCGAACCGCACGGCGTTGGGGATCTTCTTGTCGTGGCCGAGCTGGACGGCGGTCTCGAGCAGCGTCGCCGAGCCCGTGCCGTTGTCGTTGATGCCCGGGCCGTCCTCGACGCCGTCGAGGTGCGCGCCGAGGAAGACGACGTTGTCCTGCCGGCCCGCCTTGGTCTGCGCGATGACGTTGAAGCTCTCGCGGGTCTCGGTGTGCGCGCGGGTCTCGAGCGTCACGGTGACGCCGGGGGTCGCGGCGATCGCCTGGCCGTCCTCGAGCGTGGCGCCGGCGGCGGGGATCGTCACGCCGCTGTCCTCGCCGAGCGTGCCGATGAGCAGCGTGTCCGGGAGGTTGTTGTAGACGACGACGCCGACCGCGCCGGCGGCCTGCGCGAGCTGCGCCTTGACCGAGAAGTTGCAGCCGCCGCGGCTGATCACGGCGATCTTGCCGGTCAGCGCGACGCCGGCCCACTGCTCCGCCGTGCAGCCGAACGTGTCGAGCGGCGAGGCGGTCGGCGCGGTGACGCCGCCGACGGGCGTGTTCACGGCGAACGTCATCTGGTCGACCGTGTACGTCGCGCCACCCGCGACGGTGAGGGTGGCGGCGTCGACGACCTCGAGGTCGAACGTGAACGGGTCCCGCGTGGTGGTGTAGCCGGCCTTGCGGAGCGTCTTCTCGACGTAGCGCGCGCTGGCCTCGTAGCCGGAGGTGAGTGCGGCGCGGTTGCCGTCGTTGCGGTCGGCGATGCGCTGGAGCTCCTGCAGGTGCCGGAAGACGGCGCGCTCGGTGACCTTCTTGGAGAACTTCTGGGCGGCGCTCGGCGGGTAGCCGTGGCCTCCGCCGTGACCGGGGCCGCCGAGGGTGTCGGCGGCGGCGGCGGGTGTCGCGACGGCCGCGCCGGCGAGGGCGAGGGCCGAGACGAGGACGGTGAGCTTGTGGCGTTGCTGCACAGCGGACCTCCGTCGTGGTGCGAACCGGACGGTGCATGCTAGCCGTGACACCAGTCACAAAGGAATAGGACGACCGTCCGATCCGTCGCGCAGGCGTGTCAGGTGCGTGCGCCCGCCCGTCTCCGGGCGGACCGCCTCCCCGGTCGGGAGACTGGCCGGATGGACACCGCGTCGCCCGTGTACCTGGTGCTCGACCTGACAGGCGTCTTCGCGTTCGCCCTCAACGGGGCCCTCACGGCCATCAAGCTCGTCCGCCTCGACATCGTCGGAGTCGTCACGCTCGGCATGATCACCGCGCTCGGCGGCGGGATGCTCCGCGACATCGTGCTCGACGCCCTGCCGCCCGCGACCTTCAGCGACTGGCGCTATCTCGCGGTCGCCGCGTCCGGCAGCCTGGTCGCGTTCGTGCTCGGACGCCGGCTGGACCGCTGGGCGACGCCGATCGTCGTCCTGGACGCCATCGGTCTCAGCCTGTTCGCGGTCAGCGGCGCGCTCAAGGGCCTCGACTTCGGGGTCGGTGCCGCGCAGGCGGTCATCCTGGGTGCGCTCACCGCGGTGGGCGGAGGCACGCTGCGCGACGTGCTGGTCCGCGAGATCCCCTCGGTGCTGAGCAGCGGTCTGTACGCGGTCCCGGCGCTGGCGGGCGCGCTCGTCGTCGTCGTCGCCACCGAGGCCGGGCTGGCCGAGCTGCCCGCCGCGCTCGCGGGTGCGGTGCTCTGCTTCGTCGTCCGCATGCTCGGGGTGCGCTACGACATCCACGTGCCGGGCCCGCCGGGCCAGCGCGGCGCATGATGGCGGGACATGGGCGACGACGAGGTGCTCGCGGGCCCGGACGGTGTCCGAGCGTGGCAGGAACCGCTCTACCGGGACCTGCACGCCCACCCGGAGCTCTCCCACCAGGAGCACCGGACGGCGACCGTCGTGGCGGAGCGGCTGCGCGCGACCGGGTGCGAGGTGCACGACGGGATCGGCGGCACGGGTGTCGTCGGCCTGCTGCGCAACGGCGACGGCCCGACGGTGCTGCTGCGCGCCGACATGGACGCCCTCCCCGTCCGGGAGGCGACCGGCCTGCCGTACGCCAGCACCGACACGTCCGCTGACGGCGAGCCGCTCATGCACGCCTGCGGGCACGACGTCCACGTCGCGTGCCTGCTGGGCGCGGTGGCGCTGCTGGCCGAGGGCGCGCCGACGTGGTCCGGGACGCTCGTCGCGGTGTTCCAGCCCGCGGAGGAGACGGCCGACGGGGCGCGCGGGATGCTCGACGACGGGCTCGCCGACCTGGTCGGGCACGTCGACGTCGCGATGGCCCAGCACGTGCTCCCGCTCCCCGCGGGCACCGTGGGGACGCGCTCGGGACCGACGCTCTCGGCCGCCGACAGCCTGCGGATCACGGTGCACGGCCGCGGCGCGCACGGGTCGATGCCGCAGGCCGCCGTGGACCCGGTCGTGCTCGCCGCGATGATCGTCGTCCGCCTGCAGACCGTCGTGGCCCGCGAGGTCGCGCCGGGCGACACGGCGGTCCTCACCGTGGGCAGCGTCCAGGCGGGCACCGCGAGCAACGTGATCCCCGACCACGCCGAGCTCCAGCTCAACGTCCGCACCTACGACGACGGGGTGCGCTCCCGCGTGCTCGCGGCCGTGGACCGGATCGTGCGCGCCGAGTGCGCGGCCTCGGGCTCGCCCCGGGAGCCCGAGATCGAGCTGTTCGACCGGTACCCGCTGACGGACAACGACGCCGCCGTCACCGCCCGCGTCGCCGCGGCCTTCGCGCAGCACTTCGGCGACGACGCGGGCGTCCTGCCGCAGCAGAGCGCGAGCGAGGACTTCGGCCACCTGCCCGTGGCGCTCGGTGCTCCGTCCACCTACTGGGGGATCGGCGGGACGGACGCCGACGCCTACCGCACGGCCGAGGAGGCCGGTCGGGTCGCGCAGGACGTCCCGGTCAACCACTCGGCGACCTTCGCGCCCGTGCTCCAGCCGACGCTCGACACCGGGACCCGCGCGCTCGTCGTCGCCGCGCTCGCCTGGCTCACGCCCGCCTGACCGCCGGCAGCCGCGGTCACGACGTGCGCGCGGCCTCCAGGACGTCGGCCGCGTGCGCCGTGCGGACCAGGAAGTCGTGGATGGTCCGGCGGCTCGCGGTGAGGCACGCGATGCGGTCGTCGAGGCCCTCGAGCTCCTCGGCCAGCATCTCCGCGACCGTCCGGGGGCACGACGCCGCGAGGTCCTCGTCCTGCGTCCGCTCGAGGTCGAGGACGACCTTGGCCAGCCGCGTCGGGAGGCCCGACCGCACCAGCCCGACCGCGCGCTCGACGTGGGCGACGTCGGCCTCGTCGTACTCGCGGTAGGTGTTGGCGGAGCGTGCGGGGGAGATGAGGCCCTGCTCCTCGTAGTAGCGCAGCAGGCGCGTCGAGACGCCCGTGCGGCGGGACAGCTCACCGATCTTCACGACGACCACCGCTCCCTCGACGCGGCCGACGTCCGGGTGCGTCGACCCCTTGACCTTCACACTGATGTCAAACTCTAGCGTCGCACTCATGGACATCACCGGGCGTCTTCCCTGGCACAGCCTCCTCGTCCTCGGCGGCGCGACCTTCGTCATGGTCACCGGCGAGATGCTCCCCACCGCCGTGCTCCCCGCGATGAGCGCCGACCTCGACGTCCCGCAGGCCCGCACCGGGCTGCTCGTGTCGGTGTGGGCGCTCACCGTCGTCGTCGCGACGTTCCCGCTGGTCCGGCTCACCGCACGGTACGACCGGCGGACCGTCGTCGCGGCCGCCCTGGTCGTGTTCGCCGCCAGCGCCGCGCTCACGGCGCTCGCCCCGACGTACGCCGTCGCGGTCGGCGCGCGCGTGGCCGGCGCCGCCGCGACCGGGCTGCTGTGGGCCGCCGTCAACACGCACACCGCCGACCTGGTCCACCCGTCCCACCTCGCGCGGGCGGTCGCGGTCGTCCTCGGCGGGGCGACGCTCGGGACCGTCCTCGGGACGCCGCTCGCGAGCGTCGTCGCGCAGGCGTGGGACTGGCGCCGGGCGTTGGTCGCGCTCGCGGTGCTCGCGGTGGTGGCCGCGGTGCTGGTGCGCGTCGTGGTGAGGCCGGTCGCCGGGCCCGCAGGCGGCGGCGCAGATCCCGCGACGGGTGCGAGCGCCGCGGTGGGTGCGAGCGCCGCGGTGGGTGCCGGCGCCGCGACGGGTGCGGCGGCACGGCCCTCGCTGCTGCCCGTCCTGGTCGTCGCCGGGCTCGTCGGGCTCGTGCTCGTCGGGCACTTCGCGGCGTTCACGTTCGTCACGCGGCTCGTCGAGCGGCCCGCCGCGGACCTGCCCGGCGGCGTCAGCGGGCTGCTGCTCCTGTTCGGCGTCGCGTCCGCGGTGGGCGTGGCCGTCGTCGGCAAGGTCGGGGACCGGCGGCCCGCGGCGACGCTGGTGGTGACGACGGTGCTGGTCGCGGGCTCGCTCGTCGCGCTGCTCGCCGTCGGCGTGCACCCGGTCGTCGCGCTCGCCGTCGTCGCCGCCTGGGGCCTGACGACCGGCGCCCTGCCGCCGCTCGCGCAGACCGCGATCCTGCGGGCCGCTGGGCCCGAGCACCGCGCCACCGCGGGCACCGTGATCCCGGTCGTCTTCAACCTCGGGATCGCGGTCGGCGCCGCGCTCGGCGCCGCCGTCGTCGACCGGTCGGGCCCGGCCGCGCTGCCCCTGCCCGCCGCGGCCGTCGTGCTCGTGGCCGCCGTGGCACTCGCCGCCACCGGCCGCGCACGACGCGTCGCGACGACGACGGCAGCCGATGTCGAGAACCGCGCACCGGCTCCGTTCCCCGGGTGAGAGTGCCAGTCTGGGCACGACGAGCACGAGGAGTGACGACAATGCCGCGCTACCTGATCGGTGTCGACTTCCAGCCCGGCGCCGACCCCACGCCGATGGAGGAGTGGGCGCCCGAGGAGATCGCCGCCCACCTCGACTACTACGCCGCGCTCAACCGCGAGCTCGAGGCGAACGGCGAGCTCGTCGCGACGACGATCCTCACCGGACCCGACCTCGCGAAGATCGTGCGCGTCGACGCGGCCGGTGCGCCCGTCGTGACCGACGGCCCGTTCCCCGAGTTCAAGGAGTGGCTCGCGGGGTACCAGATCGTCGACGTGGACACCGAGGAGCGGGCGGTCGAGATCGCCGCGCGGGTGTCGGCGGTCCCGGGGCGCGGCGGGGTGCCGACGGGCCAGCCCATCCACGTGCGGCGCGTCATGGACGACGGCGGCGCGTCGGACGTCGAGGGCATGCGCGAGTACCTGCGCACCGCGGACGGCGTCGCCTGACCACGCCGGACGCCACCGCTCTGCCCGAGGACCTGCTGCGCACGCTCGCGCCGCAGGTCCTCGGCGTGCTCGGGCGCCGGACCGGCGACTTCGCCGCTGCGGAGGACGCCGTGCAGGAGGCGCTCGTCGTCGCGGTGACGCACTGGCCCCGCGACGGCGTGCCGGAGAAGCCGTTCGGCTGGCTGCTCCAGACGGCGACCCGGCGGCTGCTCGACGCGGTCCGCTCCGACCGGTCGCGGCGGGGACGCGAGGAGCGGTGGGCGGCGGAGAGGGCCGTCACGCCGGGGGCCGCGGGCGACGACGACTCGCTCACCGTGCTGTTCCTCTGCTGCCACCCCGCGCTGACACCGTCGTCGGCGATCCCGCTCACCCTGCGCGCGGTCGGGGGCCTCACGACCGCCGAGATCGCGCGGGCGTTCCTGGTCCCCGAGGCGACCATGGCGCAGCGCATCAGCCGCGCGAAGCGGCGCGTCGCCGACGCCGGGTCGACGTTCGCCATGCCCGCGCCCGACGAGCGCGCTGCGCGCCTGCGCAGCGTCCTGCACGTGCTCTACGTGATGTTCACGGAGGGGTCGACGAGCACGTCCGGCGGTGGTCTGCACCGGGTCGACGTGTCCGACGAGGCCGTCCGCCTGACCCGGTGGCTGCACGCGCTCGAACCCGCCGACCCGGAGGTCACGGGCCTGCTGGCGCTCATGCTGCTCACCGACGCGCGCCGACCCGCCCGCACGGACGCGTCGGGCGACCTGGTGCCGCTGCCTGAGCAGGACCGCACGCGGTGGGACCGCGCGCTCGTCGCCGAAGGGCTGGCGCTGCTCGACGAGGCGATCGCGGCGCGGTCGGTCGGGGAGTACCAGCTCCAGGCCGCCGTCGCCGCCGTGCACGATCGCGCCGCGACCGCGGCGGACACCGACTGGCCGCAGGTCGTCGCCCTGTACGGGCTGCTGGAGCGGATGACGGGCAGCCCGGTCGTCGCGGTGAACCGGGCGGTCGCCGTGGCGATGGTCGACGGGCCCGAGGCGGGGCTGCGGCTGCTCGACGACGTCGACCTCCCCGGCCACCGGCTCGACGCGGTCCGCGCGCACCTGCTCGAGTCGGCGGGCGACACCGCCGCCGCGCGCGCCGCGTACCAGCGGGCCGCCGCCGCGGCGACGTCCGTCCCGGAGCGCCGCTACCTCACCCTCCGCGCCGCCCGCCTGACCGCGGACCCGCCTGCCTGACAGCGGACCCGCCTGCCTGACCGCGGGTCCGGCCGCCAGACCGCCGTCGACCCGGTGATCGTGACCGCTGAGGCCCGGTCTCCGGTCACCAGCACCGGGTCGACGCGGTCGGCAGGCGGTGGCCGGTGGCCGGTGGCGCTCAGGCCGCCGTCGGCGGGGCCGGCAACAGGACCTCGCGGAGGCGCGCGGCGAACGCCGGCGGGTCCTCGACGAAGCCGATGTGGTCGCTCGGGAACAGGACCGGCTCGACGCCGAGCAGAGCGGCAAGAGCCCGCGACGACCGGTCGCACAGCTGCCCGGCGGACTCCTCGCCGATCCCCACGACGACCCGCGTCGGCGAGGCGCGCAGCGCGTCCACGTCCGGCCGGTAGCGGACCGTCGGCCAGAGCATGTGCGCGAACTGCATGTGGTCGTCGGCGACGTCCTGCGGTGACCGGTCGCCGCCGAACATCTGCGCGACCAGCTCGGGCGGCATCGGGATGTCGGCGATCTCCATGAACTGCTGCCACGCCCCCACGACGTCGCCCGACAGGTGCGTGTCGACCATGCGCCGCGTCCGCTCCGCGAGCTCGGCGTCGTCGGGCAGGACCGCGTGCAGGGGCGGCTCGTGCGCGAGCACGACGCGGGCGGCGTCGGGGTGCCGGGTCGCCAGGTCGAGCACCGTCACGGCGCCCCCGCTCGACCCGAGCACGAGCTCCGCCGGTCCGAGACCGACGTGCGCGACGAGCGCCGCCACGTCGTCGGCGCGGAGCTCGACGGTCGCGTCGGCGTCCGGGTCGCCGACGGTCGAGCGGCGGATGCCGCGCGGGTCGGTCGTCAGGACCGTCCGGTCCGTCGCGAGCAGGTCCGCGAGCGGCGCGAACGCGTCGGCGTCCATCGGCGCCGCGACGAGCACGACCAGCGGGCCGGACCCGCGCAGCTCGTAGTGCAGCCGGGCGTCGCCCACGTCGAGCAGTCCGGTGGTGGGGGCGGTCACGGGCGTCGTGGTCATCGGGTCCTCCGTCGTCGGTGCGGTGCGGCGCCGTCTCCCGCGGCGCCGCTGCCCTACCGACCCGGTGCGCCCCGGGAACTCATCGGGCGCAGCGGCCCGTCTCGGGTGCGGGTGCCGCCGGACGGGCGCAGCATGGAACGGCGCTCCAGCAGTGCGGCGTGACGGCTGGACCGAGCAGGGAGCACCCCATGGGCATCGACGACCTGGGCGACAAGGCGTCCGACGCGCTGAAGAGCGACAAGGGCGAGCAGGCCAGCGACTCCGCGCTGGACAAGGGCGCCGACGCGGCGTCGTCCGTCACGGGCGGGAAGCACGACGAGCAGATCGACACGGCGCAGGACGCGGCCGACCAGAAGGTCGGCGACCAGTAGGACGCGCGCGCGGGCTCCGCGCCCCGGGCAGGTGCCGACGCGCTGACGTCGGCGTGCAGGTGCGACGCCAGCCGACGTGCCACGGCAGCGCGCCGGGGGCGCCGCCGGTCGACGCGCGACGTCAGCGCGTCGGTGCGACGTCCGGGGCGCGCAGCCCGCGCTCCGCGTGGAACCCGCGGTACACCGCGGTCCGCAGCTCGACCGCGTACGCCTCGACGGTCGGCATGCCGACGGCGACGGCCACGGCGATCTCCGCCTCGACGTCGTACGGCACCCGCACGACCCCGAGCGCGAACGGGTCGTCGCGCGTGCCGCCCACGACGCCCTCGAGCACGAGGTAGGACGCGGTCGGCTCGTCGAGCGGGTTGCCGACGCTGCCCGCGTTCGCGAGCGTGCGGGCCTCGCGCGTCTCCACGTAGACGTCGTGCACGTCGCCGTAGACGACCAGGTCGGGCGTCGGGCCGTCCCCCGTCAGGGGTGTCGTCGCGAACATCCCGTCGAACTCGTCGTCGGTGTGCTTGAAGAACACGCGCGTGTAGACGCTCGTCGCGGACGCGTGGAACAGCCGCACGTGCCGCCCCGACACCACCAGGTCGTGGGACAACGGCAGCGACCGCAGCCACTCCCGGTCGTCGGCGGTGAGCTCGTCACGCCACCACGTCACGGCCGGGTCCTCGAACGGCCCGGGCCCCGGCATGAAGTCGTCCCAGTTGCCGCGGACGGTGACCGCGCAGCGCTCGCGGGTGCGGGCGACGGCGGCCGAGCCGCGCGGACCCTTGCCCGCGACGTCGCCGAGGTTGAGGACGGTCCCGATCCCGCGGGCGTCGACGTCGGCGAGCACCGCGTCGTACGCCGTCATGTTGCCGTGCACGTCGGACACCAGCGCGATGCGCTCGACCGGCACGACGACCACCCCCAGGTCTGGACGAGCGTCAGGCTAACCGCTCGCGATGGCCGCCGCGGGCGGTCCGACCTACGCTCCCCGCATGACGGCTCCCGTGGAGGCCGGTGGCTGCCCGGCCCGCAAGCTCACGCAGCCCGGGGACGGGACCGTGCCCGACCTCGAGCAGGTCGGCGAGGGACGCTGGCGCATCCGCTCGTTCGAGCTCGCGCGGACGGTGCTGCGGCACCCGGAGCACACGCGGCAGGGCGGGTTCAACGCGGAGAGCTTCCACCGCACGGGCGGCGCGGGGGGCACGACGGGTCCGCGCATCCGGCCGCCGATCCTCTACCTCGAGGGAGAGCAGCACCACGCGCAGCGCCGCGCGGCGGCCCGGTTCTTCGCGCCCCGCACGGTCGAGTCGTACCGCCCGTGGCTCGAGGGGACGGCCCGACGGCTGGTGGCGACGGTCGGCCGCGACGCGTGGTCCGACGTCGCACGGCTCGCGATGGGCATGGCGGTGCAGGTCGCGGCGTCGGTCATCGGCATCGACCGGGCCGCGTCGGCGGGGCTGCACCGGCGGCTCGACACGTTCTTCGCGCCCGACCCGCCGGGAGCGGGCCCGTGGCGCAGGCGCTGGCTGGCGGCGCGGCGCAGCACCGCGATGCTGCGGTTCTACGTGTTCGACGTCCGCCCGGCGATCCGCGCGCGCCGGCGTCGCCGTCGCGACGACCTCGTCAGCCAGCTCCTCGACGACGGCTTCAGCGACCTCGACGTCCTCACCGAGTGCGTGACCTACGCGGCGGCGGGCATGGCGACGACGCGCGAGCTCATCACCGCGGCCGTCTGGCACCTGCTCGACGACGACGTGCTGCGCGCCCGGTACCGCGCCGCGCCGCGTGCGGAGCGGCTCGCGATCCTCGACGAGGTGCTGCGGCTCGAGCCGGTCGTCGCGCACGTGCTCCGTGAGACGACGGCACCGCTGACCCTCGACGGTCCCGACGGCCCGGTGCACGTGCCGGCCGGGTCCGTGCTCGACGTCGACGTGCGGGCCGCGAACGCCGACGCACGCGTCGCGGGTGCGGACGGCGACCGCCTGTGCCCGGGCCGCGACGTCCCGCGCACGGTCCCGCCGACGCTGCTGAGCTTCGGCGACGGGCACCACAAGTGCCCTGGCGCGCCGCTCGCGATGGCCGAGACGGAGGCGTTCGTCACGACGCTCCTGGCCGTCGACCTGGAGGTCGCGGGGCCGCCCGTGGTCCGGTGGAACGAGGTCGCGCAGGGGTACGACCTGGTCGACCTGCGGGTGCGGCGGGCGGCGCGCCCGGCGGCTCCGACGACGTCCGCGCGGGCCTGACGGCGGGCGCCCGCGGGACGTCGACCACCGTCCGGTGGGCCGTCGCCGGGCGGGGCACCGGGGAGCCGTAGGGTGTGCGGAGCGTCGCGCCGCGGCGCCCGACGAAGGGATCCCGACGTGTCGTTGCAGCCCGACACCCAGCCCGCGACGCAGGCCCCCGCGCACGAGCCCGTGCAGGTGCGCGACGACGTCACCGTCGAGCTCGTCCGGCACTCCGCGCACGACGCCGACGTGCTGTTCGCGGCCCGGGTGTCGACCGCGGGCGAGGCGTCGCTCGAGGAGCTCGACAAGGACGCGAGCCGCTCGCAGGGCCTCATCAACTACCTGATGCGGGACCGTCACGGCACGCCGTTCGAGCACAACTCGATGACCTTCTTCGTCTCGGCGCCGATCTTCGTGTTCCGCGAGTTCCACCGGCACCGCGCGGGCTTCTCCTACAACGAGGAGTCGGGCCGCTACCGCGAGCTGCAGCCGGTGTTCTACGTGCCGTCGCCCGAGCGCAAGCTCGTGCAGCAGGGCAAGCCGGGCCGGTACGAGTTCGTCGACGGCACCCCCGAGCAGCACGACGTCGTGACCCGCTCGATGCTCGCGTCGTACCAGGGCGCGTACGACGCCTACCAGGACATGCTCGCCGCCGGGGTGGCGCGTGAGGTCGCGCGCGCGGTGCTGCCCGTGGGCCTGTTCTCGTCGATGTACGCGACGTGCAACGCGCGCTCGCTCATGCACTTCCTGTCGTTGCGGACCAAGGACGAGCGCGCGACCGTGCCGTCGTTCCCGCAGCGCGAGATCGAGATGGTCGCGGAGCGGATGGAGTCCCTCTGGGCGGACCTGATGCCCCTGACGCACGCCGCGTTCAACGCCCACGGCCGCGTCGCCCCCTGACGCCTGACGACACGACTCGGCGGCCGGACCCCCTCCAAGGTCGCGGCCGCCGGTCGTGGGTCGGGTCAGGCGCGCGGCGGCCCGTAGGCGTAGGCCGGCTGCGGGGACTCCGACGGCATGAGGATCCAGAGGATCGGGTAGACGAGGATCTGGCTGCCGGGGATGACCATGAGCAGCAGGACGAACAGCAGCCGGGCCGCCCACGGCGAGATGCCGAACCGCTGACCCAGGCCGGCGCACACGCCGGCGAGGACGCGGCCCTGGACGGGTCGGACCAGTCCCTGGCGGCTCATCTGGTCGTGGATGTTCACGGTGGTTCCCTTCGAGGCCGCCGGACGCGTCGGTCGCGTCTCGGCGGTGACCCCAGCCTCGCGCGCCGCCCACCCCCGGCACATCGGGGACCGTCCCGGAGCGGACCCTGGGACCGAGGCCGCAGGCCTCAGGGTCCGCCCGTCCACCCCCGGTCGTACGCGCGGCCGCCCACCGCCCCCGGCACGCCCGGCCGCCCAGCCCTCTCCGCCCGCTCCCACCTCGTCGACCTCGTCGAGTTCGTCGGTCCGCGCCGAGCTCGTGAGGTGCAGCTGACGAGCTCGGCGCGAGCGAGCGCCTCGGCGGCCCCGGGACGAGATGACAGCCGGAGGGGGTCAGGCGACCGTGAAGCGGGCCGACAGGAGGGCCTCGTCGCGCGACGACGGGCCGACGAGCAGGTCGAACGCGCCCGGCTCGACGACGCGGCGCTCGCGGCGGTCGACGATCGTGCAGTCGGCGACGGGGAGCGTCAGGTCGACGACGACGGACTCGCCGGGGGCGAGGTCGACCTGCCGGTAGGCCTTGAGCTCCTTGTCGGCCCAGGTCACGGACGTGACGACGTCGCGCACGTACACCTGGACGGTCTCCCGCGTCGGGCGCGCGCCGGTGTTCGCGACCGTGACCGTCGCCCGCACGGTGTCGTCGGCACCGACCTCGGGCGTGGCGATCCGCAGGTCGGAGTACGCGACGGTCGTGTACGACAGCCCCTCGCCGAACGCGAACGGCTGGCGCTGCGTGAGGTCGGCGTACCGGTCGCCGTGCTGGCCGGGGATCTGGTTGTAGTACGTGGGCTGCTGGCCGACGTGCGCGGCGAACGAGATCGGCAGGCGGCCGGTCGGCTCGACGAGGCCGAGCAGCACCTCGCCGACGGCCTGACCGCCGCGCATGCCGGGGTTCGCGGCCCAGAGGATCGCGGCGGCGCGGTGCGCGGACGGCGGCAGGACGAGCGGCTTCGACGCGACGACGACCACGACCATCGGCGTGCCGGTGGCCTCGAGCGCGTCGAGCAGCGCGACCTGCCCGCCGACGAGGTCGAGCGTCGCGGTGGACCGGCCCTCGCCGACGAGCTCGATGCGGTCGCCGACGACGGCGACGACGTAGTCGGCGTCCCGCGCGGCGGCGACGGCCTCGGCGATCAGGGTGTCGTCCACGACCGCGGGCACGACCACGGGCGGGCGCGGCTGGCCGTCGGGGAAGAAGGCCCCGGCCGGGTCGGGCTCGAGCGTGAGGATGTCGGCGCCGCGCGCGTGCGTGACGGTCCAGTCGGCGGGGACGTGGTCGCGCAGGCCGTCGAGGACGGTCGAGATCATGTGGCGCGGGTGGCCGTCGGGCAGCCAGTCGGCCTGGCCGGAGCGGCCGGCCCAGTCGCCGAGGGTGGTGTCGGGGTCGTCGGCGTTGGGTCCGACGACGGCGACGCGACGCGGACGGTCCGCCGGCAGCGCGCGCCCCGACCCGGCGTCGGCGGTCAGCCCGCCCGCGAGCGGGAGCGTGCCGTCGTTGGTCAGCAGCACGAGCGAGCGCCGGGCGACCTCGACGTTGAGCGCGGTGTGCTCGTCGGACGCGATCACCTCGGCCTGACGGGCCGGGTCGGGGCGACGCGGGTCCTCGAACAGCCCGAGCTCGAACTTGAGCGTGAGGATGCGCGAGACGGCGGCGTCGATCGCGGCCTCGTCGAGCATCCCGGCGGCGACGGCCTCCTGCGCGCCCGCGAAGAACTGCGGGGTCGTCATCACCATGTCGTTGCCGGCGTTCACGGCGGCGGCGGCGGCGTGCGCGTGGTCGGGCTGGATGTGCTGCTCCCAGACCATCCGGCCGACGTTGTCCCAGTCCGTGATGAGCGTGCCGGTGTACCCCCACTCGCCGCGCAGGACGTCCGACAGGAGCCAGTCGTTGATGGTGACGGGCACGCCGTCGGTCGACTGGTAGCCGAGCATGAACGTGCGGCAGCCCTCGCGGGCGACGCGCTCGAACGGCGGCAGGAACCAGGACCGGAGCTTGCGGTGGCTGATGTCGGCCTCGGACGCGTCCCGTCCGCCCTGCGTCTCGGAGTACCCCGCGAAGTGCTTGGCGGTCGCGAGGATCGCGGTCGGGTCGTGCAGCCCGTCGCCCTGGTAGCCCGCGACCATCGCGGACGCGAGCTCGCCGATGAGGAACGGGTCCTCGCCGAACGTCTCGTCGACGCGGCCCCAGCGCAGGTCGCGCGTGATGCACAGGACGGGCGAGAAGGTCCAGTGGATGCCGGTCGCGGCGACCTCGACCGCGGTGGCGCGCGCGACGCGCTGGGCGAGGGAGCGATCCCACGACGCGGCCATGCCGAGCTGGGTCGGGTAGATCGTGGCGCCCTCGAAGAAGGAGTGGCCGTGGATGCAGTCCTCGCCGACCAGCAGCGGGATCTGGAGCCGCGTCTGCGCGGTGAGCTCGACGGCCTCGTGCAGGTGCTCGGGGGACGCGTGCAGGATCGAGCCGACGTGCATGTCCTCGACGAGGCTGCGGACGTCCTCGCGCGCGTCGAGCTGCATCATCTGGCCGACCTTCTCGGGGAGGGTCATCCGCCCGACGAGGTCGGCGACGCGCTCGGCGACGGGGAGCGCAGGGTCCTGGTACGGGTGCGGCACGGACGGGTCCTCTCACGGCGGCGGTGCAGGGCGGACGAGCGGGTGCGGGCTGGTGCGGGTGGTGCGGGTGCGGTGCGTACCGACGGGCGAATCGATTCGAGCGCGGCAGGAGTCTAACGAGCGATTACCAACTGGTCAGTAAGTAAATCGGACGCCGGGGACGCGCGCTGAGCGTTCACCGACTGGCGGGGCCTGGCGCGCAGGACCAGTGTGGCCCGCGGAGGTGGTCCCCGATGCCCGACGTCCGTCCCGTCATCCGCCAGGTCGTCCTCGACACCACCGACCCGCGCGGGCTCGCCGAGTTCTACCGCGAGCTCTTCGGGCTCCGCTACCGCGAGGGCGACGAGCCGCCCGCCCCCGGCGAGCCCGACCCGAACGGTGACGACTGGCTCGTGCTCCGCAACGACGACGGGGTGCCGCTCGCGTTCCAGAAGGTCGAGCACCTGCCGCCGTCGACGTGGCCCGACCACACGATCCCGCAGCAGCTCCACCTCGACACGAGCGTGCCCGACGTCGCCGCGCTCGACTCCGCCCACGAGCGCGCGACCGCCCTCGGCGCCCGGCTGCTCTTCGACCGCACCGACGACCCCGTCGAGCCGCTGCGCGTCTACGCCGACCCGTCCGGCCATCCCTTCTGCGTCTTCGTCGGCTGACGTCGGGCCCACCTGCGACGATCGGCGCGTGCAGCACCTCGACACCGCCGAGCGGCGCGCCCGCCTCGCCCGGCGCCACGCCGTCGCCGCCCCGTACCGGCGGGCCACCGTCGAGGACGCCGCCGCGAGCGTCGTGTGCCTGCACGCGACCGACCCCGCGGGCCTGTACCTGTCGGCGTGGGCGCGCACCGACGGGTTCACCGTCGACGACCTCGACCGCGCGTTCTACGTCGACCGCACGCTCGTCAAGCACCTCGCGATGCGTCGCACGCTGTTCGCCGTCCCGCGCGACACGCTCCCGGTCGTGCAGGCTGCGTGCAGCGCGAAGGTCGCCGCGACCGAGCGTCGTCGGCTGGTCAAGGACGTCGTGGCGGCGGGGCTCGCGACGGACGGCGAGCGCTGGTTCGACGAGGCGGTCGCCGCGACGGTCGCCGAGCTCGCCGGCGGGGAGCCGCTCACGTCCACGCAGCTCCGGCAGCGGCTCGCCATGATCGACGCGCAGGTC
This sequence comes from Cellulomonas sp. H30R-01, assembly GCF_010119915.1. Taxonomy (NCBI): domain Bacteria; kingdom Bacillati; phylum Actinomycetota; class Actinomycetes; order Micrococcales; family Cellulomonadaceae; genus Cellulomonas; species Cellulomonas sp. H30R-01. The sequence continues at coordinate 3,843,728 of NZ_CP048210.1, forward strand.
GCCTACGGCGGCGACAAGCCCTGGGCGGGCACGTTCTCGATCGCGTCCCGCGTGCTCACGTGCCTCCAGGCGGCGGGGACGGTCGTGCGCGCGGGCAACCTGGGGCGGTGGACGGCGTCGCGGCCGACGTGGGTGCTCGCGCGCGACTGGCTCGGCGGCGACATCGAGCCGCTCGACGAGCACGAGGCGCGCGCGACGCTCGTGCGCGCGTGGCTCGGCCGGTTCGGACCCGCCACCGAGGCGGACGTGAGGTGGTGGCTCGGGTCGACGCTGCGCGACGTGCGGCGCGCGCTCGCGGACGTCCGGGCCGTCGAGGTCGCGCTCGACGGCGGCGCGACCGGGTGGGTGCTGCCCGACGACGTCGACCCCGTCGGGCCCGTCGAGCCGTGGGTCGCGCTGCTGCCGTGGCTCGACCCGACGACGATGGGCTGGACCGACCGGGACTGGTACGTCGGCCCCCACCGCGCGCAGGTGTACGACTCGGTCGGCAACGGCGGCGCCGCGATCTGGGTGGACGGGCGGATCGTCGGCGCGTGGACGGTCACCGCGGACGGTCGGGTCGAGCTCTACCCGCTGGAGGACGTCGGGCGGGAGGCGACCGCCGCGGTCGAGGCGGAGGCGCACCGGCTGAGCGGGTGGCTCGCGGGGACCTCCGTCGTGCCGCGGTTCCCCGCACCGCTCGTCGGCGGGCGCGGCGCGGCGCGTCTCCTCGACGGCACCTGACGTCCCGCCCGCACCGCCCCGTCGTCGGGCCCGGCGGCTCAGCCCAGGACGACCGGCTCGGACGCGAACGCGAGGAGCCGGTGCCCGAACGGGACGACGCCCTGCACGCCGGTCGGCATGCTCAGGTCGCGCACGTGCACCCCGGTGCGCCGGTCCAGCACGACGAGCACCGACCCGTCGACGCCCCGCGGGTCGACCTGCTCGACCAGCACGTGCGGCCCGTCGGTGAGCACCTGCGACGGTGTGCTGCCCGGTGCCAGCTCGTAGGTCCACAGCACCTCGCCCGTGCGCCCCGAGAGCGCCGCGACGCCCGTGCGTGTCGCCAGGTGGACGCGCCCGTCGACGACGAGGGCCGACCAGATCGGGCCCGTGTCGAGCACGACCTCCCACCGCTGCCCGCCGGTCTCCGCGTCCCAGCCGTAGACGTGGCCGCCGCTCGAGGAGAGCTCGAGCCCGGGCAGGCTGCCGTCGTCGAGCTGGCGGACCGCGAAGTCGCCGAGGACCTCGAGGTCGGGCCGCCCCGCCCGGACCACGAGGGTGCGGCCGTCGCGGGGAGCCTGCAGGAACGGCCCCGCCCATGTCTCGGCACCGCGCAGGTCCTCCCGCAGCCGGCCCGTCGGGTCGAGCACGAGCACCTGCAGCGGGGTCTGCACGACCACGTGCCCGGCCGACTCGGTGACGTACGACCAGCGGTCGTCGCGCGCGCCCGGGAGCACGGTGGGGTGGCGGTAGCGCCATGCCTCGTCACCCGACACGGGGTCGACAGCGGTGACCTCGACGTGCCCCGCGGCGTCGACACGCAGGAGCGCGACGACCTCCCGCAGGACGGCCGCGTGCAGCGCGGGCTCGTCCAGGTCGTGCGCGGCGACCACCGTGCCGTCGCGCAGGTCCACGACCGTCACGCGGGACCACGTGCCGGGTCGCGGCGCCGCGTCGGGGTCGATCGAGCCGGTGGAGTCCAGCGCGTCGGTCACGAAGCACACCATCGTCGTCGGCTCGGGCGCGCCCTCCCCCTCCGGCGGGGCGCACCGTGCGTCGGTCGGCTGCGCGCCCGCGACCTCGGGACTCACGGCAGTCGACCAGCGTTCCTCGCCGGTCTCGACGTCGCGTGCGACGAGAGCCGCGGTCCCGTCCCGGGCGATCGTCATCCCGAACGCGGCACCGCCGGACGTCGCCGTCGGCCACCACGCGTCGTCGGGCGACCACAGCGGTTCGAGGGTGTCGCCGACGTCCGCGAGCGCGCCGGGCAGCGCCGCGATCCGCGCGTCGACGCCGCGCGCCCGCGCGTCCACGACGCTCTGCACCGCGACGAGGGCCAGCACGACGACGGCGACCACCGCGCCGACGACCGTCGCGGGCCGTCGCCACCGGCGCGCGCGGACGACCTCGGCGGTCGGTGCCCCGGGGGTGGGCGCGGCGACGTCGTGGTCGTCGTCCTCGACGAGCTCGACGAAGGAGAGACGCTCACCGCGGGCCATGCGCGGAGGGTACCTCCGCGGGGCGGGGCGACCTTCGGTCGCGGACCGCTCAGCCGAGGACGGTCGCCCGGTCGCCGCTCGCCGCGAGGACGTACGGCCCGAGCGGGTAGGCCCACTCGACGTGCCCGGGCAGCGGGATCGTCCGGACGAGCTCGCCGGTGCGGCGGTCGAGCACGACCAGCGCGAGCTCGTCCTCCGTGCTGCTGACGACGGAGACGTGCGGGCCGTCGCACATGACGCCGGTGCGCACGACGCCCGCCGGGAGGTCGTACGACCACAGCAGCGCCCCGGTGCGCGCGTCCAGCGTCCTGACGCCGGACGTGGCCGTCGTGTGGACCCGGCCCTCCGCGACGACGACCGTCTGCTCCGACGGGGACGAGGCGTCCACCTCGCTCTCCCAGCGCTGCTCGCCGGTCTTCGCGTCCCAGCCCCACGTGCGTGACCCGGTCGTCGACACCTCCAGACCGGGGGCGCTGCCGTCGTCGAGCGTGCGCCGCGCGAGGGCGCCCTGCACCACCAGGTCGGGCTCGCCCGGACGCAGCACACGCCGGGTGCCGTCGTCAGCGGGGACGGCCAGCCACCCCGCGTCGATCCAGCCGAGGTCCGCTCGGAAGCCGTCGATGCGCGTGCCGTCGCCGGCGAGCGCGTAGGACTCGCCCGAGGCACCGAAGACGAGGACGTGGTCACCGGCCCCGCCCAACGAGACCGACGACGAGTCGTCCGCGTACGCGGGCAGGGGCTGGGGGTCGCGGTAGCGCCACCGCTCGGCGCCCGTCGCCGTGTCGACCGCCACGACCTCGACGTGCCGTCCGCCGTCGAGGCGACCGAGGGCGACGACGTCACCCAGCACCGCCGCGGCGGGTGCGCGCGCGACGTCGACGGACGACCGGACGGTGTGCGTGCGCAGGTCCACCGCGACGACCCGGGACCACGACTCGGCCCCGGGCGCCGTCCCGGGGGCGTCGGGCCGCACGTCCGTCGTGTGGCACACCAGGACGTCGGGCACGTGGTTCGGGTCCGCGAGGCGCGCCGGCGGCGGCGCGCAGGTGAGCGAGCCCGTCCAGCCGTCGACCTGCGTCTCGACCGGCGGACCGATCGGCACGGACCACGCCACGCGGCCGGTGCGCAGATCACGTGCGGCGACCCCGTGCGCGCCGTCGTCCAGCACGGCCGGGCCGATCGCGACCGTGCCCCGAGTCAGCATCGGGTACCAGAGCACGTCGGGCGGCACCTCCCACAGCGCGGTGAGCGCGGTGCCGACGTCCACGCTCGCGCCCGGCAGCGCGGCGATCCGGGCGTCGACGGCGGCCGCGCGCCGGTCCAGCACGACCTGCACGCCGCCGAGGACGAGGAGCGCCGCCACGACGGCGGCACCGACCAGGACGGCCGAGCGCCGAGCGCCGCGGCGCGTGCCAGGCCTCCCGGTCCGGCCCTCCGGCGGGTCGTCGCCGTCGTGCGGAGGCGTCGAAGGCGGGCCGGGGTCTCCGTCGTGCTCCTCGAGCTCGACGGGCCGGAGCCCTCCGTCGCGCGCCATGCCCGGACGCTACCGCCGGGCAGCGTCCGGGCGGTGGCGGTTCAGGCGTCGGCGCGTGCGCGGGCGTGCTCGACCGCCCAGTCGAGCGCCTTGTCGGCGACGGCCTCCCAGCCGGGCGCCGCGCACGTCCAGTGGTCGCGGTCGGGGAACTCGAACAGCTCCGTCACCGCGGGGGACTTCGCGTAGTGCTTGGCGTTCGAGCGGTTCACCGACGCGGGCATGATGTGGTCCTTGCCGCCCGCGATGAACAGCAGCGGCGCGCGGTCCTTGCCGTAGTCGACCCACGTCTCCTGGTGACCCGGCTTGTAGTTCGCGATGAGCCCGTACGCCCAGATCCACGCGCCCGGCGCCGCGATCGCGTACCGCGCGTGCGCCGCGTCGGAGTCCTCCCGGCTGAGGGTGTTCGCGAACGCGTAGTGGAACTGCTCGGGGGTGAACGCGACGGCCTCGTGCCGCCTGTGCAGGCTCGTGAACGCCGGACTGAGCGACTTGAGCTGCGACGGCGGCGTCACGCGCACGCCCTCGGTCGGCGCCGAGTCGATCACGACGCCCGCGGCGCCGAGGCCGCGCGCGAGCAGGAGCTGCGTGAGCGTCCCGCCGAAGGAGTGGCCGATGATGATCGGGGGCGCGTCCAGACCTTCGATCACGGCGGCCAGGTGGTCCACGACCTCCGGCACGGTCTGCCGGGCGATGATCTCGGGGTTCTCGCGGAGCGCCTCGACCTCGATCTCGAAGCCCGGGTACCCCGGCGTGAGCACCCGGTAGCCCTTCGCCTCGTAGTACGGGACCCAGTGCTCCCAGGAGCGCGGGGTCATCCACAAGCCGTGCACGAGCACGATCGTGTCGGGTGTCGTCATGGTCCGTCCTCTTCTCGGGCGTCCGGTGCGGGAGCGTGGAGCGTCGTGCGGTGTGACGGGACGTGCCGCGGGCCGCACCGGACGAACCGGGCACCCGTGCCGATCATGACCCGGGGTGCGGGCGTCGCGGAAGAGGGGTCGCGACGCAGGTCAGACGACCGACACCGAGGTCGCTGCCGGACGCGGGGCCAGCGGGCCGTCGACCGAGCGCGAGGCGGGCGGTCGACGGCGTCAGCGGACGGTCAGCAGCTCCGAGTCGAGCGCCACCGCGGCGTCGAGCGTCACGTACCCGTGCTCCTCGAACAGGACCGTGAGCCGGTCCGCCTCGACGACCGAGACGGTGCCGTCGCCGAACCGCTCGTGCCGCACCGCCTGCCCCGGACGGACGCCCGTCGAGCGGGCCGGTGCGCTCGTCCCGCGGTCGCACGAGTCGCACGCGCCGCACGGGTCGGGGCGCACCTCGCCCAGCAGCTCGAGCAGCAGGCGCCGGCGGCAGTCGGTCGTGTCCGTGTACGTCCGGACGAGCTCGACGCGCGACGCGTCGAGGGTCGCGCGGCGCTCGCGGGCCTCGGTGACGGCGGCCACGGCCTCGCCCGCGGACGTGCCCGTCGCGGTCCAGAGCCCGTCCTCGTCACGTACCGCACCGGCCGCGGCGAGCTCGGCGAGCGCACGCGACACCGTCCGGGCGCCCAGACCCGAGCGCTCGGCGACGGTCGCCCGGTCCGCCGGGCCGTCCGACGTGGCCGCGAGCACCGCACGCAGCGTGCCGGGCTTGGCACCGCCGCCGCTGCGCAGGAACCGGTTGAGCGCGGTGTCGTCGGGCCGGTGCACGACGACCGCCCGCGCGGGCTCCTCGTCGCGTCCCGCCCGGCCCACCTCCTGGTAGTACGCGTCGAGCGACGGCGGCGGACCCGCGTGCACGACGGCCCGCACGTCGGCCCGGTCGACGCCCATGCCGAACGCGCTCGTCGCGACGACCGTGTCGTGCCGCCCGTCGAGGAACGTGTCCTGCACGCGCGCCCGCTCCTTCGCCGGGAGGCCCGCGTGGTAGACGAGCGCGGGCCGTCCGGCGCGGTCCAGGAGCTCGGCGAGCTCCTCGGTGTGCGACCGGGTGCGCGCGTACACGACGACCGCACCGTCCGTGGCGAGGACCTCGTCGACGACGCGTGCGTCGCGGTCGGCCGGTGTCGACGCGGGGACCGCACCGAGCCAGATGTTCGGGCGGTCGGCGTCGTGCACGAGCACGCGCGGGTCGTGCAGGCCCAGCCGCTCGACGATCTCGTCGCGCGCGTGCGCCGACGCGGTCGCCGTCATCGCGAGCACGCGCGGTCCGCCCAGCGCGCGCACCGCCGACGCGACGTGCAGGTAGTCGGGCCGGAAGTCGTGACCCCACTCGCTCACGCAGTGCGCCTCGTCGACGACCACCAGTCCGACGTCGGCGTCCCGCAGCGCCTCGACCACGGGCCCGCGGTGCAGCTGCTCGGGTGCGAGGAGCAGCACGTCGAGCCGCCCGTGCGCCGCGTCGTCGAGCGCCTGCGCCTGACGGGCGCGCGACACCGCCGAGCTCACCGTCGCCGCCCGCAGGCCGACCTCCCGCAGCGACTGCGCCTGGTCGCGCTGCAGCGCGACGAGGGGTGAGACGACGAGGGTGAGCCGCGCGGCGACCAGCGTCGTGATCGCGTACACCGCGGACTTGCCCGCACCGGTCCGGGCGACGAGCAGCGTGTCCCGCTCGGCGAGCCCCCGCAGCGCGTCGGCCTGCGCGTCGCGCAGCGTCGCGTCCGGTCCGAGCACCTGCGTGACGGCGTCGTCGAGGGCGACTCCGCGGACGGGCGGCAGGGCAGTCGGCACGGGACCTCCGGGAGGGGAGCAGCGGGCGGGGCCTCAGCCTGCGGCAGCGGGACCGGTCCCGCATCCCGATCGTCGCGGCGTGCACGCCCGACCGCTCGACCGGTCCGCCGGCGTCGGGCGCCCGCTGCGTCGTCCCGCGCAGCGCCCGGCCGCCGACGCGTCGCGACCTGGCACGATGCTGGACGGACGGTGATCGAGGCGACGGAGGACGGATGGGCGACGGGCCGGCGGCCGGGAAGGTCGACCTCAAGAAGGAGATCCCGACGTACACGGCCCGGCGCGGCCGGTTCGACGTCGTCGAGGTCCCCCCGCTCACGTACCTCGCGATCGACGGCCACGGCGACCCGAACACCGCACCCGCGTACACCGCGGCCGTGTCGTCGCTGTACCCGCTCGCGTACGCGCTGAAGTTCCTCAGCAAGACGCAGCTCGGCCGCGACTACACCGTCATGCCGCTCGAGGGGCTGTGGTGGTCGGCCGACATGGAGTCGTTCACGAGCGCGCGCGACAAGTCGCGCTGGGACTGGACGCTGCTGGTCCTCACGCCCGACTGGCTGACCGCCGAGCACGTCGAGACCGCGCGGGGGACCGTCGCGCGCAAGGGCGGTGCGCCGCGGCTCGACGAGGTCCGGCTCGAACGGCTCGACGAGGGGCTGTGCGTCCAGACGCTGCACGTCGGCCCGTACGACGCCGAGGGGCCCGTGCTCGACGCGCTGCACCACGAGTTCGTGCCCGCGCAGGGCTTGCGTCTGACGGGCAAGCACCACGAGATCTACCTCGGCGACGCGCGCCGCACCGCGCCGGAGAGGCTGCGCACGATCCTGCGCCAGCCGGTCGCGCGGACCTCCTGAGACCCGCCGGCGAGCGGCGTCCCTCTCACGCGGCGGTCACGCCGGCGGCAGTCACGCGTCCGTCGTCACCGCGTCCTTCTCGGTGGCCGCCGACTGACGTCGGGCGTCCTCGACCGCGCGTCGGCCCGACGGCATCGCGAGCGCGACGCCCACGACGACGAACAGCGCGACGCCCGCGAGGACCAGCAGCAGCTCGACGCTGACGACGTCGGCGAGCGGCCCGAACACCGCCATGCCCAGCGGCATCGCGACGGCCATGACGATCCCGACGAACCCGAACACGCGGCCCTGCATCTCCGGCTCGACGGTCTCCTGCAGGACGGTCGTCGACGGCGTCGAGAAGAACGGCACAGCGAGCCCGAGCAGGAACATGAACCCGAGGAACACCCACAGGTTCGTCGAGACGCCGAGGCCGATCGAGATGCCGCCGAACGCGAGCGTCGACCCGATGATGAGCCCGACCCGGCTCCGCTTCGCCGCCCACACGGCGACCACCGCGCCGCCGACGAGCATCCCGATGCTGAACGCGAGCTCGTTCGCGGTCAGCTTCCAGACCTCGGGCCCGAAGGTGCGCGCCACCATGAGCGGCGTCATGTACGACGGGGCGACGATGAGCACGAACACGACCGCGAACAGCACGAGCACCCAGCGGACGAACGCGTGCCCCGCGATGTACCGCAGCCCGCCGACGAGGTCCCCGAAGTAGCTCGTCGGGCCGTCGTCGCCCTGCGTCCGCACGATCGTCGCGACCGGGACCAGGAGCAGCATCCCGATGCCGATCACCGCGGTGACCACGTCGACGAGGAACACCGCGACGATGTCCGCGCTCGCGTAGACCGCGGCCGCCGCGGCCGGGGCGACGAGCATCATCGCCGACTGGATCGTCGCGTTGATGCCGTTGACGCGCATGAGGTGGCGCGTCGGGACGATCTGGGGGACCAGCGAGGCGACCGCCGGGGTCTGCACGCCGGCACCCGCCGAGCGGATCGCGAGCGCCGCGTAGATGAGCCACAGGTCGTCGTGGCCGGACAGCATGAGCAGCGCGAGGGCGAGCGTCGTGACCGCGATCGTCGCGTCGGCGCCGACGACGAGCAGCTTGCGGTTGTGCCGGTCCGCCCAGACACCGCCGAAGATCGAGACGACGGCCTGCGGCAGGAAGCCGAACACCGACGACAGCGCGAGGACCGCACCCGAGCGGGTCTCGAGCGTCAGGTGCCAGAGCACGGCGTACTGCACGAGCATCGAGCCGAAGAGCGAGACCGTCTGGCCGGACAGGAAGACGACGGTGTCGCGCACCCAGCCGGGACGGTCGGGCGGGGTGGTGTCGTCCGCGGACGCGTCGACGTCGGGGGGCGTCTGCGGAGCACGGGGATCGGGCTGGGCCGGGCTCGCCGGTGCGTGGGCGTCGTCGGTCACGCGGCCATCCTCCGACGGACCACCCACACGCCCAAGGCCTTTGGCCCGTCCCGCGACGGGCCGGGGGATGTCGGTGGTCGTCGGTAGCGTCGCCGGCATCGGCTGCGACGACAGGGGGAACGATGAAGTTCGGCATCGTCGGCACGTTCGGCACGACGGAGCAGGTGCTCGGCATGGCGGTCGACGCCGAGGAGTCGGGCTGGGACGGCTTCTTCACGTGGGACGCGATCGACCTCGGCCTCGACGGCGACGTGTGGGACCCGTGGGCGGTGCTCGCCGCGGCCGCCGTCCGCACGCAGCGCATCACGCTCGGCGCGCTCGTCTTCGCGCTCCCGCGCCGCCGGCCGTGGGTCGTCGCGCGCCAGGCGGTGACCGTCGACCACCTGTCGAACGGCCGCCTCGTGATCCCCGCGGGGCTGGGCGTGCCGATCGACCGCGGCTTCGTTGGCGTGTCCGGGGAGCTCACGAGCACGCGCGAGCGCGCCGAGCTGCTCGACGACCACCTCGCGATCCTGGACCTGGCCTTCCGCGGCGAGACGTTCTCCTACGACGGCCACCACCACAAGGTCGAGGACCTGCGCATCAGCACCCGGCCCGTCCAGCGACCGCGCGTGCCGATCTGGGTCGTCGGGGCGTTCCCGAGCGACCGGTCGATGGGACGCGCGCTGCGCTACGACGGCGTCGTCCCGCAGCTGCGCGGCGACCGCGCGATGGAGAACCTCGGCCCGGAGCACGTCGCCGAGATCGCCGCCTGGGTGCGCGAGCACCGGGCACCCGACGCCGGACCGTTCGACATCGTCCTGCAGGGCGTGCTGCCCGAGGACCCGGCCGAGGCCCAGGACCACGCGGACGCGCTCGCCGAGGCCGGCGCGACGTGGTTCGTCGAGTCGCGCTGGGAGGGTCCGGGATCGACCTACGAGGCGCTCACCGACCGCATCCGCCGCGGCGTCCCCCGGCGGTGACCCTGCCGCCGTCGGACCCGCCCGCGCCGCCCGACCCACGACCGCCCGCCGAGCGCGACTGGGGGGCACGGCGACCGTGGGCGACCCTCGTCGCGGCGGTCCTGGTCGCGGTGCTCGGCGTCGTCGGGCTGTTGTTCCCGGACGTGCACGACGCGCTGACCCGCGACCCCGCGCTCGTCGCGGACGGCGAGTGGTGGCGGCTCGTTTCGTCGATGCTCGTGCAGACGTGGTGGGGGCAGTACGCGTTCAACCTCGCCGGTCTGGTGCTCGTCGGGTGGGCCGTCGAGCGGCGGTGGGGGACCGCGTGGTGGCTGGCCGCGGCGCTCGGCGGCGGGCTCGTCGCGGCGGTCGTCCTCACGGTCGCCGACCCGACCCTCGTCGAGGCGGGCACCTCCGACGCCGTGGGCGGGCTCGTCGGGCTGCTGCTGGTCCGCGCGTGGCGCGAGCGCGCGAGACCACCCCTGCTGCCGTTCGTCTACGCGACGTTCTGGGTCCCGTACGTCCTGCTCACGGGCATCGGCCCCGGCTACCTCGTGGCGGGCCCGGTCGCGAGCGTCGTCGTCGCGCTGCTCGTCGCCGACCTGCGCCACCGCGGCGGCCGCGTCGCGCTCCCGGCCGCCGCGGCGCTCGCGGGCGTCGTCGCCGTCGCGCTCACCGTCGTGCTCGACGGCCACGGGCTGGGCCTCGCCGTCGGCGCCCTCATCGGGGTCGTGCGGTGGCCTCGGCAGACCCGTCCGGAAACTCGTCGGGAGGGCGTGTCGAAGAACGTCCGGGCCGTTCGACGAGGGGAGTGAGAGCCGCTCCGGCACTAGCGTCGGGCGGACCACCACGAGGAGGAGGACGGTCATGAAGGTCCTGGTGATGATCGAGGGTGCGGGCGCCGACGAGGCGAAGATCGAGCCGACCACCGAGATGTTCGAGCAGATGGGCCGCTACAACGAGGAGCTGGTCCAGGCGGGGATCATGCTCGGCGGCGAGGGGCTGCTGCCGAGCGCGCGCGGCGCGCGCGTCGTGTTCGAGGGCGGGACGACGTCGGTCGTCGACGGCCCGTTCGTCGAGGCGAAGGAGCTCATCGCGGGGTACTGGATCTGGGAGGTGTCCTCGCTCGAGGAGGCCGTCGAGTGGGCCAAGCGCTGCCCCGCGAACCAGTCCGGCCCGCGCGCGGTCCTGGAGATCCGTCCGATCGCGTCGATCGAGGACTTCGGCGACGCGTACACGCCGGAGGTCGCGGCGGCGGAGGAGAAGCTCGCCGAGCAGATCAAGGCGCAGCACGGCTGACGCCGGGAGACGAGGCGACGAGGGCGACGGGATGCGACGATGACCGACTCGCGGCGCACGGTCGAGGCCGTCTGGCGCATCGAGTCGCCGCGGCTCGTCGCCTCGCTGACCCGTCTGGTCCGGGACGTCGGGCTCGCGGAGGAGCTCGCGCAGGACGCGTTCGTCCAGGCGCTCGAGCAGTGGCCGCGCGACGGCGTCCCGGACCGGCCGGGCGCATGGCTCATGACGGCGGCGCGGCGGCGCGCGGTCGACGTGATCCGGCGCGAGCAGACGCGGGACGCGAAGTACGCGCTCGCGGCCGTGGACGGGCGGTACGAGCCCGGCGCCGACGCGGTCGTGGACCGGCCGGTCGACGACGACCTGCTCGCGCTCGTGCTCCTCACGTGCCACCCGGTCCTGCCGCGCGAGTCGCGGGTCGCGCTCACGCTGCGGTTGTTCTGCGGGCTCACGACCGACGAGGTCGCGCGTGCGTTCCTGGTGCCGTCGCCGACGATCGGGCAGCGGATCTCCCGCGCGAAGCGCACGCTCGCCGAGGCGCACGTGCCGTTCGAGGTGCCGCAGGCCGACGAGCTGCCGTCGCGGCTCGCGTCGGTGCTGGAGGTCGTCTACCTCGTCTTCACGGAGGGGCACTCCGCGACCAGCGGCGACACGTGGGTGCGGCGCGACCTCGCGGCGGAGGCGATGCGGCTGGGCCGGGCGCTCACCGGCCTGCTGCCGCGCGAGCCCGAGGTGCACGGGCTCGTCGCCCTGATGGAGCTCCAGGCGTCGCGGTTCGACGCGCGCACGGACGCGTCGGGCGAGCCGGTGCTGCTCGCCGATCAGGACCGCACGCGCTGGGACCGCACGCTCGTCATGCACGGGCTCGCGGCGCTCGACCGCGCGACGACGCTCGGCCGGCCGCTCGGCCCGTACACGCTGCAGGCCGCGATCGCCGCGTGCCACAGCCGCGCCGCGCGGTTCGAGGACACCGACTGGGAGGCGGTCGTCGCGCTGTACGACGCGCTGGCCCAGCTCGCGCCGTCGCCCGTCGTCGACCTCAACCGCGCCGTCGCCGTGCTGCACGCCGACGGGCCCGAGGCCGCGCTCGCGGCCGTCGACGCGATCCGCGACGACCCGCGCCTCGCGCGCTACCACCTGCTCGGCGCCGTGCGCGCCGACGTGCTCACGCGGCTCGGCCGGCACGACGAGGCCGCCGACGAGCTCGAGCACGCCGCCACGATCGCGCCCACCCCCCGCGAGCGTCGGCTGCTGACCGAGCGCGCGGCCGCGGCCGCGGCCGCGTCGCGGGCGACGTCGGGGACGCCGGCACCGACCGCGCCCGACGCCGCACCGAGTGAGCCGGGCCGACCGTCCTGACACGGCCTGACCGCGCCGACCGGGTCCGACCGCGCCGACCGGGTCCGACCGCCGACCGAGCCTCACCGCCCCGACGGCCCGGACAGGCCTCTCGGCACGGCGGACGTCGGGGAGGGTCGCTGCACCCCTGGGCAGGAGATGTCCGGATCGCTACATTCGCAGACGGACCCGACGGCGAGTCCGCCGGGTCCGGGCGGGTGGGCCGACGGTCGCGTCAACCGCGGACCGCCCGAGCGCCGGTGGCGTGCCACCCCCCTCTCGGCACGCCACCGGCACCCCGCCCCTCTCCCCGACGCGCTCGCGGCGGGCTCACGACCGACCCGCACCCGACACGCACCCGACCCAGGTCCGACCACGGGCGGATGACCTGCGACGCGCCGGCTGGCACTGTGGCGGGGTGCCGTCGACTCCCTCGACGTGCCGGAGCGTCGTCGTACAGAACAGGTCACGCGTGTTTTGTCAGGTCCCCGTCCTCGCGGTCGTCGTCCCCCTCGCCGCGGCAGTCCTCGCGGTGCTGCTGCGGTCGCTGGTCCGCCGCGGACGGCTCTCGGTCCCGCGTGCCGCCGTCGCGGTCGTGCTGTGCATCTACGCCGCCGGGGTCGTCGCGAACACGGTCTTCCCGATCTACCTCGACAAGCCGGTGAGCAGCGCGCCCTGGACCAGCAGCGTCGTCGTCGTGCCGTGGACGCCGTACGAGGTCGCCGACGCGGTCATGAACATCCTCGTGTTCGTGCCGCTCGGGTTCCTCATGCCGCTGGTCGTGGCTCGGGTGACGTGGTGGCGCGCGGCGGCGGCGGCGGCCGTCGTGAGCCTGGGGATCGAGGTCACGCAGGTCGTCACGGCGCACCTGCTGGGCGGGGGGCACGTCGCCGACGTGCACGACCTGCTCTTCAACGTCGTCGGCGGGGCGCTCGGCTACGTGGCGTTCGTCGCGCTGTCACGCGTGCGCGCCGCCCGGGCGCTCGTCATCCGCTTCCGGTGGTACGACGACGCCCCGGAGCGGGCCGATGCCGCCCGGCCGGAGCCGGTGCGCGGCTACATGTAGCACCACTACGGACTCCACCCTTCGGGCTCCGTCCTCCGTTCCGCTGGTTTGGGCGGAGCGACTTTCGTGACGGGGTTCTGTCGTGGCGGGACTGCTTCGCGGCTCGCCGCTTGTCGGGGTTCGCAGTTCGCGTAGGCGGCGGAGCGCGCCGGAGCGCGCACAGCGCGACGTGAGACTTCTCGACTGACATCACGTCTACGACCTGCGCATCGGCCAGCCGGGGAGACCAAGCCTCGCGCAACGAACCACCCGTGATGGGCGCGCCGCGACAACGTGAGGTGCTGCGGGTAGTTGGGGCGACTCAGTCGTCCTGCGTTGCGTCGAGCTCGCGGCCGGCATCCGCGTCAGCTCCGGCAGGCAGCGCGGATCGAGCACTCTCCACACGACCGTCTCAGCATGGAGGACGAAACTGGACATCGTCCTCACCTGGGCCAATAGGGTTCCGCCGACGCCCACGGGCGTGTTGCTGTCTCGGCGGTGTGGCCGCGACGACGACGTATCTGTCGACTTCAAGGGGGATCTCAATGGATGCACGCGCCCGGGCAACCACAGTCGTGCCGATCTTCGCCGGAACGACTCTGCTGCTGCTGTCGATCATCTTCAACGACCTCGCGGTCGTCATGATCCTCGCCGCGATTGTGCTGTTCGGACTGGCGGCCGGATCGGCGATCTACCAGAACAAGTCCAGCCGTTCACGCAAGGGGTTCCTGGTCGCGACAGCGTTCGTCGTCGCGTTCGCTGTCGGTGTCGGCATCACGCTCCAGGCCGCCAACGCCGTGTCGACCGCCGGTGTGCCGACCGCGCTGAATCTCACGGAGAGCAAGAAGCCCACGATCACCACGGCTGTGTCCAAGACCGAGGTGACGGTCGGTTCTCCCGAGCAGATCGCTGCCTCCAAGCGCGCAGCGACGACCATCGAGCAAGTCCAGGACGACCAGGTGGTGGTGACCGGCGCCCGCGAGGCCAAGTTCATCAAGGCGGCCCAGACGTCGGGGTACGTCCCGAAGTCCGGCCTCGCCCAGAACTTCGACGAGGCAACCGTCACGACTGTCGGTAACCAGACCTACATCATCGTGCCGCTGGCCGGAACGAACCTGGCAGAGCTGACGAAGGTCGGCTACGTGTGGGACGCGAAGACGAAGACAGCCACGACGACGGAGCTGGTCGCTCAGGTCAACGACCAGTCCCACGCCAGCCTGCGCGTCTGGCAGGACGGTGTGCTGGTGAGCGACGTGCAGGTCCACGACCCGTCGCTCGACCCCCCGACCAGTGGCGTCCAGCAGGCCGGGTTCTCGCTCAACAAGCTGAAGCAGTGTCTCTCGGATGCAGGCATCCCGGCGTGGGTCGGGGTCCTCATCGGCTCCGCGTGCGGTGTCGTGTGCGCGTTCACCGCTGGCGCGGGCTGCATCGCGTGCGCCGTAGCGGCCCTCGGCTTCAACAGCGGGATCGTGTCCGCCTGTATCTACCTCGCGTTCAAGTAGCAGCGACTCGTCCCGCCTGAACGGCCACGGACACCTCGGGTAACGCCTGGGGGGCCGTGGCCGTCTGGCTTCGCCCCGCCGAGGCATGGGTTCGCCGTCCAGATGATCTCGGGGCTACGGCACGGTTACGGCGCGGTTGCGTCAGGGCGCAACGCGCCATCCGCCCTCCGTCGTCGCGGCGGCGGCTTCGCCATCGGGCCACGCTCGATGCCCATGCTGCGCTGTGCGGCGCCGAACCAGTTGCGCAGCTCGTTGACGCTGGTGGTGCGGGCGACGGGAAGCGACTCGTCGACGACGACATCGGGATGCTGGTGCGCCAAGACGATGGCCGCACCTCTGCCCGGGTATCCGCCGGAAGGATGTACCGCGCTCGGTGGTCGATTTCCAGTTCGCGACGGAGCGCCTCCAAGATCGGTGCGTCGTCGTCGGGGAGGGCAGGCATGTGGACCTCGCAGCTTGGGGGCCGGGCATGGCGTCGAGCTAGCCTCAGCCGCCCCGACGGGCGCCTGCAGTGGGTTGGTCACCAGAGCCGGCGCCGGCGTCGCTCAGGACACCTTGCCGCGCAAGAGCCGTCGCCAGTAGATCGGCGGCTCGAGGTACCGGTCGAAGAGCAGGAGGCTGCGGCGCGGTCGCGCCAGGTCCGGCACCCGGACGGTCGGCTCGGGTCGGCCTCGACGGTCGAACTCCGCGAGCAGCAGCCGGCTGCGGGACGTCGTCACGGGGGCGACCGAATACCCGTCGTAGTGCCGCATCGTCGTGCCCGTCCGCCGCGCGGCGATGTTGTGCGCGACGACGGGGACCTGCTTGCGCAGCGCACCGCCCGAGGGGAGGGCGTCGACCTCGGCCGCGTCGCCCAGACCCCACACGGTCGGGTGGTCGGGGTGCTGCAGCGTCCGCGGGTCGACCGCGAGGAACCCGTCGCTGCTCGACGAGGTCAGCCCGCTCGACGCCAGCCACTGCGGCGCGCGGTGCGGTGGCGCGAGGAACAGGGCGTCGTACGCGAGGTCGTCGGTGCCGCCGGGGGTCCGGAGCCGGAGGCGCCGGGCGGTCCCGTCGACGTGCTCGACCGCGATCGACGTCCGGACGTGCACGCCGTACTCGGCCGCCGCCGCTCGCAGCTCACGGTCGGACTTCGGGAGGTCGACCAGCCGGTCGCCCTCGAGCAGCAGCTCGACCCGGATCTCGTCGAGGACCCCCGCCCGGCGCCAGTTGTCGGCGGCCAGGAAGAGCGGCTTGAGGCCGACCGGGGCGCACGGGACGTGACGGTCGGAGATCGCGAACACGGCCGTCCCCGACGTGAGCGACGACAGCAGCTCCCAGGCCGCCGGTGCGTGCTCCGGCAGGTAGCTCGTCGACGCGGACCCGGCGCGCACCGCGTCCAGCGCGCCTGGGATCGCGTCCCAGTCCACCTGCGAACCGGGGCACACCGCGAGGTCGGTGTACGTGAGCTCGCCGCCGCTCGCGAGGCGGACCGCCGACCGTGCGGGGTCGATCGCCGTGACCGCGTCCTGGTACCACCGCACCCCGGGCGGCATCGCGTCGGCCTGCGGTCGTCGCAGGTCGTCGAGGGTCGCCATGCCGCCGGCGACGTAGGACAGCAGCGGGCGGTACTCGTGGACGTCCTTCGGCTCGACGACCGCGACGTCGCGGCAGCCGTCGCGGCGGAGCTTCGCCGCGAGCGAGATGCCGGCGTTGCCGCCGCCGATCACGAGGACGTCGTGGTGATGGGGACCGGTCACGATCGGGACCACGCTCCGTGTGCGTCGGGGACGCGCCACGCTACGTCGGGTCACGCGGACCCGCGCGTCGGAGCGAGGCCGTGCACCGTCGGGAGCGTCGACGCACCGAGGGCGGGCGGTCAGGTCGTGGCCGTGACCGCCCGCCCCCTGGCGGGCTCCGGTGGCGCCGGTCAGGCCGGCGTCACCGGGACCGGATCAGTCCTGGGAGGAGGACTGCCCGGTGAGGTGCCCCCACGCCCACGCGAGGACGTCCGCGTCGACCGGGCCCGTGGTGAACGACGGGGCGAAGGCGTCCGCGTCACGGCTCCACGTCGTGGAGCGTGCGGTGCCGTCGTCCGTGCTGGTCCACCGGTCGGTCGCCTCGGCGCTCGTGCGCTGGCTCCACGCGTCGGCCCAGGGGCCGTCGGCGTGGACCGGGGCGGCCAGGTCGGCACCCCCGCGGAGCAGACCGGCGTTCTCCGACCGCTCGGTCGTGCCGGTCCAGGTGGTGCGCTGGCCGGACAGGACCCCGGTCAGGGTGGCCGTCGGGTCGGCGGTCACCGCGCCCGTGCCCAGGTCGGCTCCGGTGCGGCTCGTGTCGGCCGAGCGGTGGGCCCGACCGGTCGTGTCGCCGTCCTCGTCCGTCCGCTCGGCCCAGGTGGAGCGCTCCGTGCTGCGGGCGTCGTCGATCCAGCCGGTCAGGCCGCCGACCGTGACCGGCGCCGATGCGTCGACGCCGCCCGTCGCCGCACCGTCCGTGGACGTGCCGTCGGTGCGGCCCTGGTCGGACGACAGGGTGCCGCCCGTGAGCAGGCCGCCGACGGTCGCGGCCGGGTCGGCCGTGACGCCCTCGAGCTCGAGACCGCCCGTGGTGGTGGACTGCTGCTCGGAGGCCGAGCCGGTCGTGCTGGACGCGCCGTCGTCGGTGGTCACGGTGCGCTCCTCCTCCTGCGTGCTCGCCTGCTGGTGGGTGCCGGTGATCGACAGCCCGTCGAGGTCGATCGGCGCGGCCGCCGTGACCTGACCCGCGAGCGACCCGTCCGAGGCCGTCGACCCCGACGCGGCGCCGTCCGTGCTGGTCGCGCCGCCGGAGGTCGAGCCCGACAGCAGGGCGGCGGGGTCGATGCTCACCGACCCCAGGTCGACGCCGAGGTTGGACGCGTCGGCCGACGACTGTTCGCGCGACTGCGAGACCGAGCCGCCGTCGCCGTCGGTGACCGTCGTCGTCGAGCCGGAGGACCGCGTCGACGACGTCGACAGGCCCAGCTCGGCACCGCCGAGGGTGATCGGCGCCTGCACGGCGGCCTCACCCGCCGCGTCGCCCTCGGACGACGTGGCGTCCTGGCTGGTGGACGAGCCACCGCCCAGGAGGCCGTCGGTCAGACCGCTCAGGGGGCCGTCGGACGCCTGTGAGGCGGCGGCGGACAGCAGCACCAGGCCGCCGGTGACACCCGCGACGCCGAGCGCCCGCGTCCAGATCTTCGTGCTCATGACAGGTGTTCCTTCCACGTTCCGGGAGTCGCGCACCCACCGCGGGGTGGGTCCGCGTCGCCGGCCCGCACCGGTGGTGGGGCGGCGCCGCACGCCCGCGGGTGCGGGCGGCGTCGTGCGCGGAGCGGGGAGGGGTCAGTCGGGCCGGGCGCCGGGGCGCGACGCGAGGCCGGCCGGGACGACGTCGTCGCCGGCCGTGCGCGTGCCGAGCGCCGTCAGCGTCGGCACGGGGGCGGCGCCCGTGGGCGCCGCGACCTCGGCCTGGCCGGCCGAGGAGCTCGTGGATCCGCCGGCGGCCGTCGACGGCGCGGCGGGCAGCGGGGCGACGGGCGCGGACGGCGGCGTCTGCCCCGGGGTGCCCGACGGCAGAGCGACGGCCGACAGCGACGCCGGGGCGTCCGGCGCCGGGGCGGACGAGCGGGGCCCGTCCGTGCGGGTTCCGGCGGAGATCGGACCCGCCGTGCGACCGGCCTCGGAGGGCAGGGCCGTGTCAGGCCCCGCGGCCGGTGCCTCGGTCGCGGGCGTCGACGGGACGGCCACGTCGCGACCCGGCAGCGTGCTCGGGGCGACGGCGCCGACGACCGGCGTCAGCGGCCCGCCGACGACGGACGCCAGGCCGGCCGTGACCGGAGCCAGCGGCGCGGTCACGGCGGCGAGGGAGTCACGGACCGGCGCGAGCGCGGGCACGACGGCCTCGACGACCGGGGTCGTCACGGGTGCCAGCGTGTCGAGGACGGGCGCGGTCACGGGCGCCACCGCGTCCAGCACGGGCGTGGTCACCGGCGTGACGGCCTGCGCGACCGGTGCCGTCACGGGCGCCGAGAGGGCGCCGACGGCGGTCGTCACGGGCGCGACGACGGAGGCGACCGGCTCGAGCACGGCGGGAGCAGGTCCCGTCACCGGAGCCACCGCCTCGACGGCCGGCGCGACCGGGACGAGCGCGTCGACCGCGTCGACCACGCCGCCCAGCGACCCGCCGACCAGGTCCACGACCTGCGTCACCGGGAGCACCTCATTTGCGGGCGGCTCGTCGGCGGCCTGGGCCGGCGCGGCCAGCGCCGCGGCACCCGCCCAGAGGCCGGCCCCGGCCGCAGCGGTCAGCAGAGCACGGCGCCAGTCGTCGCGTCGTCGCACGTGCCCCTCCTCCCGCTCTCCGCACCCGAGCAGGTGCGTCGTCGATGGGTTCGGAGCCCACCGTCCGGCGGATGGGTCGTCCCCGGCACCTGCTCCGGCTCGCGCCCCGACCCTAGGCAGACATCCGCCCGGACCGCGAGGTCACGCCGCCCGCCGCACGGACCGCACCGGCCGTCGCCCATCCCGTATCGCAGTATTTCGCCCGGTATCGCCCTGTCGTGGCGCCCATGACTTTGCGAGGATCGCCGGAGAGGTGCCGGCGACGGGGGCTGCCCGGCACCCAGGGGGGTCCGGGGGGCTCGATGTCGCGAGGGCGCGATGCCGTCGCCGACCCGGTGGTGGGCGCGAGCGTCCCGACCGCCGGGCGAGGCGTGGTCCGGCGTGCGCTGATGCACCGGCTGGACGACGTCCTGACGACGCGCTGCGGCCTGGTGGTGGGCCCGCGCGGGTCCGGCAAGACGACCGTCATGCGGCAGTGGGCGCGCACGAGCCGGCTGCCCGTCGTCTGGGGGCGCTGCACGCCCGCGGGCATCGCGGTGCGGTCGGGGACGCGCACCGAGCTGCTGGCGCCCGACGAGGTCGGGCGGTCGGTCCTGGCGCGACGTGCCCCGACGCTGCTGGTCCTCGACGACGCGCACGAGCTGCTCGTCGGGCGCGTCGAGGACGACCTCGAGCGGCTGCTGCTGCCGTCGACCCCCGACGTCCACGTGCTGCTCGGCACGGTGCGACGGCCCACGTTCAGCCTCGCGCGGTCCGAGTTCCCGCCGCCGACCGTGCTCGACGCCGACGACCTGCGGCTGCGCGTCTGGGAGGTCGACCGGCTGTTCCGCGACGTGTACGGGCACCCGCTGGCGCCCGACGACGTGGAGCTCCTGACCGACGAGACCGAGGGCTGGGCGGCGGCCGTGCACCTGTTCCACCGGTCGACGTCGGGGCTGCTGCCCGCGGACCGGCGACGCGCGGTGCGCAGCCTCGACACCGACACCGGCTACGTGCGGGACTACCTGGTCGACGAGGTGCTCGCACCCCTCGACCGCGCGCAGCTCGACGTCCTGCACTGGGGTTCGGCCTTCGACGACCTCACCGCGCGCCGGGTCACCGACCTCGTCGGGGAGCCGGACCCGGCCGCCGACGGCGCCGCGGACGCGCTGCGCACCCTGGACCGGCGCTGGTCGCTCGCGCGGACCGACGACGGTGTCCGCTACCGCCTGCCGCGCGTCCTGCACCGCCACCTGCGGACCGCGCACGCCGCGCACCTCGGCCCCGCCGCGACGCTCGCATGGCAGGAGCGGGCGGAGCTCGTCGCGCGCAGCGACGCACCACCGACGCCACCGCCGGTGCACGCGCACGACACCGACTGGACGTCCACGGCCGCGGGCTCGTGGGCGTCCGTCGTCCGGGTGGCGACCCGGCGGGACCCGGCGACGGCCGCGCGGGACGCCGCGCGGCTCACCGGCGTGGACAGGGCGCTCGCGGAAGGGCTGTGCCTCGTGCTCGCAGGCGCGCACCGAGCCGGTCGGGACGCGCTGCGCCGCGCGGCCGCCGACCCCGACGCGCCGCCGGCCCTCGCCCTGGGGGCCGCGCTCGCCGACGCGGTCCTCACGCCCGGAGCCCCCGGGCGGACGCTCACGACGCTCGACCGCGTGCACACCGCGGCGCGGGCGCACGACCTGCCGTGGCTCGCCCGGCTCGCGCACGGCCTGGTGGTCGGCGCGGACGGCACGCGCACGGCGAGGGCGGAGGCGGCGGCGACCGCCGCCCGGTCGGAACGGTCCGGGGACCCGTGGGGTGCCGCGCTCGTGCGGACGTGGGCCGCGCTCGCCGCGCTGACTGCCGGGACGGCCGAGCCCGACGTCTGGGACGACCTGGACCGGTGCTGGCGCGATCTCGGCGCGGCCGTGCCGGCGGCGTGGACGACGGCGTGCCGGGCGCTCGCGTCCGCCGCGCAGCAGCTCCCCGAGGCGCGCGAGGACGCCAGGACCGCGGAGGCGGTCGCGCGCCGGGCGGGCGCGCCGGGCGCGCTCGCGTACGCGTACGCCGCGCTCGCGGCGACCGACCCCGACGGCGGTGCCGAGCTGCGGGCGCTCGCGACCGCGACCGCCGAGGAGCACGGCGTGGACGTGCGGCCCTGGGCGGTGCTCGACGCCGCGACGCCCGGCTCACCGGTACGGCGGCCCCACGCGGTCGACGACCCCGTGTGGGGCGGGGTGCCGCTCGTCGACGTCCGCTGCCTGGGGGAGTTCCGGCTCCGCGTGGACGGGGTCGACGCCGACCTGTCGGGTGTCCGCCCGCGGGCCCGCGCCGCGCTGCGGGTGCTCGCGCTGCACGCGGGGCGGCCGGTGCACCGTGAGCAGCTCGCCGAGGCGCTGTGGGGCGACCTCGACCCGCGCGCGGCGCTGCACAACCTGCACGTGAGCCTGTCCGCGGTGCGGCGCGCGCTCGAGCCGGGCGTCCCGACCCGCAGCAGCCGGCTGGTCGTGCGCGACGGCGAGACGTACACGCTCGTGCTGCGCCCGGGGTCGACGAGCGACGTCGCGCAGCTCGACCGTGCGGTGCGCGAGGCCAGGCGGTTGCGGGCCGCGGACGACGACGCGGGCGCCCGCGCCGAGCTCGCCCGCGCCGTCGACCTGTACGCCGGCGACCTGCTGCCCGAGGACGGTCCGGCCGACTGGGTGGTCGCGGAGCGGGAGCGGCTGCGGCTGACGGTCGCCGACGCCGCCGTCGAGCTCGCCGAGCTGGAGATGGGGCGCGGCCGCTTCGACCGTGCCGTCGCCGCCGCGACCCGGGCCATCCGGCTCGACGAGTGCCGGGACCACGCGTGGCGCGTGCTCGTGACGGCGTTCACCGCCGCCGGGGACGCCGCCGCGGCGCACCGGGCCTCGCAGGGCTACCGCGCGATGCTCGACACGCTCGGGGTCGCCGTCGGTGACGAACCGTCTCCGGTGGTGCCGGTCGCCGACCGCGGGACCGGCGCGGCACCGCTGCGCAGCCGTCCCGTGCCGAGGCTCACGCCCGTCGCGCCCGTCGTCGCGCCCGCCTCGTCGCCCGTCGCCGCCGGTCCGGCCGTCACGACCGGCCGCGGAGCTCCACCTCCGCGATCGCCACGTGGGTCTCGGGCGTCGCGCGGTACGTGGAGCTGATGGTCAGGCGGATCGCCACGACGTCGTCGATCGCGGTCGCGACGCTCTGCAGGCCGACGCGGTCGGCGAGCGGCAGGTCCACGGTCTGCTGCGTGCCCGCCGACGTGGTGGCCGTGAGGGTGAGCACGCGCGGGCTCGACCCCTCGAGGTAGTCCTTCTCGACGTCCGACGCACCGGGGATGACGAGCACGCGCGTGAGCCGGAACGGCTGCGCGAACGCCATGTCGACGAACTGCCCGACGCCGTCGCCGGGCGCCGCGGGAGACCACGCGAGGTTGGTCGCGCCGTCGCGGATCTGCCCGGCGGGCCGGTCGGGGAGCTCGCTCGACGCGGCGATCTGCGTCGGGTTGACGGCGGTGTTGCCCTGGATGCGGTCGAGCAGCGAGATGCGGGCCCGCTCGATCTCCGGCCGGAACGCGAGGACGGCGGCGACGATCGCCCCGATGACGACGATCGCGACGACGGGCCGCGTCGGGAAGCGTCGCCGGCGCGCCGGTCGGTAGCCGGCGGCGCGCGCGGCCTTCGGGTCGGGGCGCCACAGCCGGCTCCACCACGACCGGCGCTGCGCGACGGGCGCGTCGGCGAGGCTCGTCCCACACCGGCGGCAGAACTTGCGCGTGGGCGCGTTGCCCGCCCCGCAGTGCCCGCAGACGAGGTCACCCGGCGCGGGCGGGGTGTCGTCGGCCTTCGGGACGGGGCGCGGCTTGCGCGGCGCCTGCGGCGTCCCCGGCTTGACCGCCGCCGGCTGCTGCGGAGCGACGGGGGCAGCTGGACGGGCCGGGGGTGGCGGGGCGACGAGGGCCGCCGCCGCGGCGGTCCGCGCGGCGCGCTCCTGCGCGGCCTTCTCCTCGGCGGCCCTGGCCTCGGCCTCGCGCTCGGCCGCCGCCTTCTCGGCCGCGGCCTGCTCCGCGGCGGCGCGCGCCTCGGCGGCCCGCTGCGCCGCGGCGGCGTCGGCGGCGGCCTGGCGGGCGGCCTCCTCGTCGCGGGCGGCCTTGTCCGCGGCGGCCTTCTCGGCGGCCGCACGGTCGGCGGCCTCGCGCTCCGCCGCGCGGCGTTCGGCGGTCGCGCGCTCGGCGGCCGCCTGGTCCGCGGCGGCGCGCTCGGCCGCTGCGCGGCTCTCGGCGTCGCGGGCGGCGGCCTGCGCGTCCGCCGTCGACGCCCCGGCCGCGGCGGCGGCGACGCCCGGACCGGGAGCGCCGTCGTCCGCGGCCCGTCCGGGAATCTCGCTGCTCGTCGACGGTGCCGCTGCGTCGGTCGTGCCCTGGTGGCGCGCCGAGGTGCGAGGCGACGGGACGTCGCGCGTCGGGACGTCGGCACCGATCGAGGACCCGGCGGCGAGCGGTCCGGCGGCGGGTGCCGCGGCCGGTGCGGGCCCGGCGGCGTGTGCGCGCTCCGCGACGGTCGCGGGTGGCGCCGGCTCGGTGGGGACGGCGCGGGCGGGGTCGGTCGACTGCCCCGGCTGAGCGGCGGGTGCGTGCTCGGCGGCGGGTGCGGGGGCTGCGGTGGCCGACGCCGCGGCGGGCGCGGGCGCGGGTGCGGCGACGGCGGCGGGCTCCTCGACGACCTGGACCTCGTCCCAGTCGAGGTAGTTGCCGCACTCGCCGCAGAACTGCTCGTCGTCCTCGTTCCGGCTGCCGCACGACGGGCACACGATCATGAGGTCTCCTCCTCCAGGTCGAGCGTGACGGGCACGTGTGCGGCGGTCACGGCGGCGACGACGCGCTCGACGCGGCGCCGGTCGACGGGACCGCCCGCACGGACGCGGACGAGCAGGCCGGGCACGGGTTCGCCGGGGACCGGGCCGCCGGGGGTCGCGGACCAGTCCGCGGCACCGGTGTCGGTGACCTCGACGTCGCCGTCGACGACGAGCCGGACGGCCTCGGCGACGCCCCGCGTGGTGCCGCGCCACCGGTGCACGGCGGACGCGTGCGCGACGACCTCGCGGCGCCGCTCGACGCTCCACGTCTGGTCGGGCTCGATGCCGACCCACGCGCACAGCCACTCGAGGAAGTCGGCGGGTGCGAGGTGCGGGTCGACGTACGCGGCGAGCGCGTCGAGCGTGAGGTGGACGGGCGCGAACGTGTCGTCGATCGCGGCGACGAACCGCAGCAGGAAGTCGTCCTCCTGCAGGACGGCAGGCAGGCGCGTGCCGATCGGGACGGGCGTCGTGAGCCCGTCGACCATGCCGCGCCTGCTGCGCACGTCGGGCATCAGCGCTTCGCCACCCTCACCTGGTGCCGGAAGGAGAAGACGAGCGCGTGCTTGTCGAGGTCGATGCGCTGGACCGCCTCGCCGCGGCGGCCCGTGATGGGGTCGGCCGCGAACAGCTTGACGTCCTCGACGAGCTCGGTGCCCGACAGCCGTTGGAGGACGGCGTAGACCTCGCCCGCCTGGACAGGCCGGCCGAAGGGCCAGCCGTCGCCGTCGGGCCCGCCGGTGAGCGGGTCGAAGTAGCGGTAGAGGGCCCGCTCGGCCTCGGTCGCGAGCAGCGCGACGTCAGCCCGGGGGCGGGGGGACAGGCGCGCGACGACGGTGACGCCCTGGTAGAACGGCG
This sequence comes from Cellulomonas sp. H30R-01, assembly GCF_010119915.1. NCBI lineage: Bacteria > Bacillati > Actinomycetota > Actinomycetes > Micrococcales > Cellulomonadaceae > Cellulomonas > Cellulomonas sp. H30R-01. Next base: position 3,868,597 of record NZ_CP048210.1, read on the forward strand.
GCTCGACGAGCACGCGCGCGCCGACCGGGCGGCGGTCGTCGAGGTGGTCGGCGATCGCGGCGAGCGTCTCGGCGGGTGGCACGAGGTCCTCGAACCGCAGCATCCCGGCCGCGTCGGGCACGGCGGTCGGGACGACGAGCACCCGCACCGCACCCGCGTCGGCGCCGTCCCCGGCGGCCACGGCCCGGACGCGTGCGACACCGGTCGTCGCACCGCGCGCGATCTCCTCGTAGTCCTCGGTCGTGACGGCCCGGTCGCGGACGCGGAGCGCGAGCGGGCCGCGCTCCTTCGCCTCGTCGACGGTCTCGGCCGCGACCCCGCCGACCGCCGCGCGCCGGTTGGAGACCCGGTCGACGAACGGCACCGCACCGCGCAGCACCCGGATGGTCCCGGGGGCGACGTTGCCGTCGGGCCCGCCGCCGGTGCGGTAGCGGGGCAGGCGCATCGGGGCACCCTTGGGCGGGACCGCGCCGTACGCGCGCAGCGTCCCGTCGGGCTCGCGGACGGCGGGCGCGAGGTGCAGCTCACCGGCCGCACGGTCGACGCGGAACACCTGGTCGTCGGGCCCGTGCCCGGCGAACGAGTCGACCTCGGCCCACGTGTCCCAGCCGGGCCCCGCGGCGACCTCGAGGACGAGCGGCGGACCCGCGACGACGGGCCCGTGCTCGAGCGGGAAGACCTGCGCGTACGTGCCCTCGGACAGCCCGACGACCTCGTCCTCGACGGTCGCCGCGTGGATCGCCGCGACGGTCCCGCCGATGGTGAACGCGCTCGCCTCGCGGACCCTCGGCGACGCCGAGTAGCCGGTGTAGTCGGTGTCGGGCGGGACGACGCGGCAGCGCAGCCAGCCCGCGCGCCGGTCGGCGAGCACGTGCGCGGTGTGCGTCGGGGGGACGTGCAGCACCACGTCGCCGGGGCGGTTGAGGCCGCCGGTGCCGTCGCTGTCGACGTCGCACGACACCCACGCCCGCCCGTCCCACGCCTCCCAGACGATCGGCGGGTGGCGCGGGTCGACGCCGACGCCCTGCACGTCCGAGTCGAAGCGCAGGACGACGACACAGGACGGTGCCGCGTCGTCGAGGCCGAGCAGCAGCACGTCGTCGAGCTGCGGGACGTCGGCGAACACGGGGAACTGCTCGCGGAAGGAGAGCTGCTCGTCGTGCGGGACGGGCTCGCCGCCGGGCCGCTGCGTGAGCACGTGCCGCAGCTCGCGCGGGGGGATGCGCAGCTCCGCGGTCGTCGCGAACACGACGGGCTCCTCGCCCTCGCCGCGCTGCGTCGCGGACTCCGTGCCCTCGGGCACGACCACCGTCTCCGGCTGCGGCGCGGACAGCCACATCGTCACGTCGACCGTCGCCGCGCCGGCCGGGTGCAGCGTGACGCCCAGCAGGTCGAGGAACGCGACGTACAGGCGGTCGGGCACGCGGTTGAGCCGGTAGAACAGCTCGTCCGCCATGAACGCGACGGTCTCGATGAGCGTGACGCCCGGGTCGGACACGTTGTGGTCGGTCCACTCCGGGCAGCGCCGCTGCACCATGCGCTTCGCGTCGTCGACGAGGTCCTGGAACCGCCGGTCGTCGAGGTTCGGGGTGGGCAGCACGTCAGGCACCTCCGCCCATCGGCCCGGCGGCGCCCGTGCCCGCGGGGGTGCCGGGGCGCTCGTCGGGGATCGTGTAGAAGGGGAAGACGAGGTTGCGAGGGTCGTTCGTGCCGCGCAGCGCGTACTGCACGTCGATGTACAGCAGGCCGCGGTCGACCTCGTCGTAGCGGACCAGCACGTCCTGCAGGTCGATGCGCGGCTCCCACCGGTCCAGCGCGACGCGCACCGCGTCGGCGATCGCGCCCGCGGTCGACGCGTCGGCGGGCGCGAACACGTGGTCGTGCGCCGCGCAGCCGAACTCGGGCCGCATGGGTCGTTCGCCAGGGGCCGTCGCGAGGATCAGGCGGATGCTCTCCTCGATCTCGCGGCCTTCGCGGGACAGCGCGATGCGGCCCGTCGCGTCGGTGCGCACGGGGAACGCCCACCCGGCGCCGATGAACTCCTGACCCACGTCGCGCCCCCTCAGTTGATCTTCACGAGCGAGCCGCGGACGGTGGTGATGCCGGACGCCGACAGCTCGGCGGTGCCCTGCGCGGCGACCTTGACGACGGCGCCCTTCACGTCGGTCGTCGCGGTGCCCTCGATGGTCACCTTGGGCCCCTTGACCGTGACCGACTTCGAGCCCTCGAGCGTCACGTCGAGCCCCTTGACGGTGACCGCGCCGGCCTTGCTCGTCACCGACACGTCGTTCTGCGCGGTGACCGTCGCCTCCTTCTTCGCGGTCACGGTGACGGGACCCTCGGAGATGATCTCGATCGCCGCGTTCGGCTTCTGGACGAGCCGCACCTTCTGCGCGCCCGCGTTCGTGGAGATCGTCAGCTCCTCGGCGTCGGGCTTCTCCAGGTGCTCGACGCGCATGCCCGTCCGGGACACGAAGACGCGCTTCTGGATCTTGCCGTCGGTCCCACCGACCTGCTCCTTGTCGGGCGCGTCCTTGCCGTTGTAGAGGCCGCCCAGCACGTACGGCTGCGCGAGGTCGCCCTCGCCGAACGCGACGAGCACCTCGTCGCCGACCTCGGGCAGCATCCCGGTGCCGCGGCCCGCGCCCGCGCCCGGCTGCACGACGCGCGCCCACCCCGACTCGTACGTGTCCGAGTGCACGGGCAGCTTGACGCGCACGCGGTTCATCGAGTCCGGGTCCTTCGCGTCCGTGACGATCGCCGGCATCACGCCGAGCGTCGGCGTGCGACCCGTGGGCCCGCCCGCCGCCCCGACACCCCCACCGGTCGATCCGAGCACCGTCCCCAGCAGCGACCGCTCGGAGGCACCCGCGACCGTGAACGACGTGACGTAACCGCCCTCGGCGTCGAAGTCGTGCCGCACGGCCGTCAGCACGTACTGCCCGTCGAACGGCGAGCCGATCCCGCGCACCGCGACCGACCCGCCCGCGAGCAGCGCCGGGTTGCCGTGCACCGCACCCTCGAGCTCCGCGAACCCGCCCGCGATCCGGTCCGCGAGCGCCTTCGCCCGCGCGGTCACGGCCGCCTGGGTGTCCAGCCGGGGCGCCGGCTCGACGAGGGTCGGGCTGCCGAACGTCTTCGCGAGCTTCGCCGGGTCGGCGTCGGCGAGCTGTGCGCTCACCGTCGTCGCGGTGGCGGTGCCGACCAGTGCCTTCTTCTGCTTCACGTCCCAGCTGCGGACCTCGACGTCGGGCACCTGACCGGCGGCGGTCACGGTCGCGCGCAGCCACTGCAGGTTGACGCCCTTCTCGAGCACGAGCGGGTCCTTGCGGGCCTCGCCGCTCGTCGCGGGTGCCGCGGTCGCCTCCGCGGGCGGGCCGGCCTGGACCTTGCCCTGGACGACGCGCACGACCCACCCCACCTGCTCGGCGAGCGTGGACACGAACGTCCAGTCGTCGACGTCGTCCTGCACGGCGTGCTCGATGACGGAACCCTCCGACGACACGGTGCCGACCGTGAGACCCGCCCGCTGCGCCACCTTGCGGATGATCTCGCCCGGCTTCATGAGCCGGTACGCCTCCATCCGGCGCCCGCGGAACAGGCGGTGCGCCACGTCGTAGCCGCGCACGACCGTGTGCAGGCCCTCCGCGTCGAGCTCCGCCTCGACCGCCGTGACCTCGCCCTTGAGCAGCGGCTTCGGGCCGCCCGGGCCGCTCGACTGCACCTGCAGCTCGACCTGGGCGCCGATCGTGAAGCCGCCCTTCTTCAGGACCGTCCCGTGCTCGTCGGAGAACCGGAGCACGAACAGGTCCGGCACGCTGCGCGCGCTGTCGACGTACCCGGACACGAGCAGCGGCGCGACGTCGGCCGGCAACGGTGCCCCGTCCACGGACACCAGCAGCGTCGCGCTGTGCTCCTCACCGAACGGCACCGGCCACCTCCCTGCGCAGCGCGGGGGTCACCGCGGGCGAGCCCGCGCGCGGCGTCGTCACCGGCGTGCGCGGCGCCGTCGGCGGGGCCTGGCGCAGCAGCTCGTCGGCGGTCGGCAGGAGCAGGCGCCGACCGGGACGCAACCGCGCCGGGTCGTCGATCCCGTTGACGTCCGCGACCGCCCGCCACAGCGCCGCGTCGCCGTACTCCTGGTACGCGACGCCCGGCAGCGTGTCGCCCTGCACGACCACGTGCTCGCGGTGCGGCACCCGGCCGCCCGACGTCGGGTTCGTGCCCGGCGGCTCGCCCGCGAGCTCCTGCAGCGTCACCGTGCACACCGCCCGCACCGGCAGTCCGGCAGGCGTGAACAGCGTGTACTTCACCTGCACCTGCTCGATGTACGCGAGGAACCCCGTCAGGCCGCCCCACGAGAACTTGACCCAGGGCGGGGAGTCCTTCTTCTGGCCGTGCGACGCGTCCGTCGGCACGCAGCACCTGAACAGCTGCTCGACGGTCTTCACGACCGACCCGTCCTGCTTCTTCGCCGGGTCGAAGAACACCGACTCGTCGAGGAACATCTCCAGCGTCAGCTTCGACGGCTGCGGCCCCTGGTACTGCGGCGGGCTCGAGCGCTTGCTGCCCTTCGTCGTCGGGCGCGTCCACTTCGCCGACTTCTGGAGCGTGAGCTCCTTCGGGTTGAACTGGAAGTCCACCGACCCGATGAGCGGCCCCGGCTTGTCGAGCGCACCGTCCTTCGACGGCTCGTGCAGGTCGAGCTTCGCGTGCGTCAGCGTCGACGCACCCGCCGGTGCCGCCGACGCCGCGCTCGCGTTGAACCCCGTCGCCGATCCCACGTCACGCCCCCTTGCCGAAGCCGTGGTGCGCGAGCTCGAGCGTCTCCGTCACGACCTTCGTCGTGTCCGGGGTGAGCGACGGGCCCGTCCAGCGGATCGGCACGACGCCCTGCAGCGTCCACCGCACGACCGTCGTGCCGTCCGTCGTGCGCGCCTCGATGCTCGCCGTCGTCGCGACCAGCCCCTGGCTCACCGTCGACAGCCACGCCATGACGTCCGCCGTCTCCTTGCCCAGCGGACGCGTGAGCTTGACGTTCGGGTACTTCACGCGCGTCGGCAGCTGCCACACGCCGGTGTTGAAGCCGCCCTCCTCGCGGCTCTCCACGACGACCTCCAGCCCGAGGCCCTCGCACGACGCGAACGTGCCGAGCTTGTGCCCGTCGACCGTCACGACGTACTGCAGCCCGACGGCTGTCGCGGTGTCCTCCAGCATCGGTCCCTCCTCCCGCTCGTCGTGGCGCTCGCGCTGCTCCTGCTGCTCGTCATCGGTCGATCCGCGTGCCGCGGCGCTCGCGGTCCACCAGCAGCTGTCCGCGGACGCGGCGCATCAGCGGTGTCATGAGCCGCCGGGCCAGCTCGTCGAGGTCCGCCGGGGTCGCCGTCGCGAACGGTGACGCGCCCGACCCCTCCGGTGCCGCACCCGCCGCGTCGGCGGCGACGACCGGCGTCGCGACCGGCGGTGGGGGAGCGGCGTCGTCGCTGCGCTGGACCGCGGGCGGTGCGGCCGGCGGCTCCGGCGGGGTCGTCGTCGGCGTCTGCTCGGTGCGGCGCTGGACCAGCGGCAGCGGGCTCGACGCCCCCGACGTCCCGGTCGCTGCGCCGTCGGTCGACGTGGTGAGCGTCGCCGTGGCGTCGGCGGGGACCGGTGTCGTCGAGCGGGACGCCGTCGGGCCGACCGGCGCCCCGGGGCCACCGGGGGAGAGGGGCGGCACGGGCCGGCCGGTGGTCGCGGACGTGCCGGGCGCACGGGTGCGCTGGAGGGTCGCGAGGGCTCCGTCGCCCGACGAGGCGGTGGCGGAGGGCAGGGGGAGCGCGCCGAGCGTGTCCGTGGGCGGTGCGACGGCGGCGTCGGGGTGCGTGGTGGTGCGTGCGGGCGACGTGTCGGCCGGGGCGTCGGTCACGTCGGCCCGAGGGCCCGGCCTCGAGCCCGTCGGCCCGTCCGCGCGGCGGGACGCGCCGCCACCCACCTCCGGCGCGGCACCCCCCGGGGCGCGGTCGAGGACGAGGGCGGCCGGCGTCGCTCCACCCGGCAGCGGGCCCGAGGGTGCGGGGGCACCGACGACGACGCGCTGGACCGGCACCGCGCGACGTGCGCCGGTGCGGCCGGCCAGCAGGGTCGGGGAGCGGCGGTCCACGAGCTGCACCGGCGCCGGGCGGCCCGTGAGCAGGGGACCGACGCTGAGTGCGGGGCCGGGACCGGGGACGGTGGTCGCGCCCGGTCCCGACGAGGCCGTCGCGTCCGGCGCGGCGGTCGAGCGCGCGACGAGCGGGAGGTCCGACGCGGCCGCGGCTCGGGGGGCGTCGAGGGGCACGGCCGCACCGCCGTCCCGGGGTGCCGCGGGCGACATGTCGGTCCACGCGGGGCCGCCGCCGGTGCCGTCGGTGTCGGCGATGTCGGCCGGTGCGGCCGGTGCGGCCGGTGCGGCCGGGTGGTCGGCGCCGGGAACCGCGCGCTGGACGACCGGGGCGCTCGCTGCCGCCGTCGATGTCGATGCCGGGGCCGCTGCCGCCGTCGACGTCGATGCCGGGCCCACGGTCGGCGGCGCAGCCGGTGCCGTCGTCGGGGGCCCGGAGGACGTGCCGCTCGCGGAGGTCGGCGCGGTCCCGCCCGGGTCTCGCGGCGCCGTCGCGTCGCGCAGAGGCAGCGCGCCGCCGGCGGGCGAGCCGCGGTCGGGGCTGCGCGTCACCCCGGCGCGGAGGGCCGACCCGGTCGACCGCTGGACGCGCGCCGGGGGCGTCGCGAGCGTGAGGTCCGCGGCAGGTCCGGCACCGCGCCCCGCCGGTCCGGCGCCCGACGCGCTCGGCGGTCGGTCGCCGTCGCCCGGGCCGGTCGTCAGGGGCGTCGCCCCGCCGAGCGTGGGGACCGACGCCGGCGCGGACGCGCCGGAGGCGGGCGCGTCGAGCGGGCTCGCCGACGCGCCTGCGCCGGCCGGCGGTGGGACATCAGCCGCCGCGGCTCCCGTGCCCGTGGCGTCGGTGGGGTCCGTCCGACGTGCGCCGGACCCGCCCGCGCTCCCGCCCGGACCGTCGGGCGTCGGCCCGGTCTCCGCCGCCTCGGCAGAGTCGTGCGCGGCCCGGACGCCGGTCGCGTCCGCGGTGCCCCGTGTGGAGGTGGCGTCGCCGACGGGCGGCGGCCCCGACGGCACCGCGGCGTCGTCCGTCGGGCGCGCCGTGCCCTCCCCGGTCGACGCACCTGCGTCGGCGCGTCGCTGCACCGCGGCGAGCGCGTCCGCCGACGAGGGTGCCGGACGCGGTGCGGCGGGCCGGACGGCCGGGGCCGACGACCCGTCGGTGGTGTCCGTCCGGCGCGATGCCGAGGCCGTGGTCGGGGCCGTCCGCTCACCCGGTCCGCCTGGCGTCGCCGGGTCGCCGACGGCGCGCTGGACGTGCGGCGCGGCACCGACCCTGCCGTGGGCTGCGACGATGCTCGCCGCGGGCGGCGGCGGCGGCGAGCTCGCGTCGCCCGGCCCGGCGGAGGCGTCGGCGACGGCACCTCGCACGGACGGCCCGTCCGGGGACGGCCGGACGACGTCCAGCACGGGCGCGCCGGCCGGCGTCGGCTCCTCGGCGCGCACGGCCGGGACACCGCCCGAGCGGTCGGTCGACCGCTGCGCGACGGTCTCAGCGCCGGACGTCGCGGCGGGCTCGGCGCGGCCACCGCCGGGGGTGTCGGTCGTGCGCGGCACGGCCGCCGTCGCCGACCCGGTAGCAGCGGGCGGCTGCGCCTCGCCGTCACCGCCCGACCCGTCGACAGGTGCCGGGCGGTCCGCGGGTGCGGCAGCCGACGCCGCGTCACGGGTCGACCGCTGGACCGTCGGCGAGGCGGCACCGCCACCGGCGCCCGGGGTCGTCGCCGACCCGCGCCCCGCACGCGCCGACGTGGTCGCGTCGCGCGGCACGAGCGGCAGGTCCGGCGGGGTGCTCGCGAGCGGTGACCGGCTGATCGGTGCCCCGAGACCCACGCGTCGCTGCACGGTGGTGCCGTCGGCCCGGGCGGGCGTTGCGGGTGCGGCGGCCGGCGCCGCCGACCCGATCGGCACCGTCGTCGCGTCGCCGTCGCGCCAGGACCCGTCGGCGGCGGGGGCGTCGGTCACGCCGGGCGCGGTCCACCCGTCGGCGGTCCAGCCGTCCCCGCTCGGCAGGGCGTCGGCGGGCTCGCCCGCGGGGGCGACGGTCGGGACGTCCGGCGCCGGCGGGTCCACGGGCACGGCCCGCAGTCGTGGCGTTCCCGCCGGCGCCGAGTCGAGAGCCACCAGGCCGCCGGTGCGGCGCTGCACGGGGGCGGCGGCACGCGGGGCGGGTGGCAGGAGCGTGAGGTCCACGTCGGCGGACCGCTGGACGGGCGGCGCGGAGCGGTCGCCGTCGCCGTCGACGACGCCCGACGGGGCGCGCTGGTCGACGACGTGCGTCATCGACCCGGTGAACGGCAGCGACGCGCGCGTGGGCAGGTCGGCGAGGAACGCGACCGGGCGGCTGGTCAGCTCGACGGGCCGGACGGTCCGCTGCAGCGGCGGGAGGAACGCCCACCCGGAGGTCGACTCCCGCGCACCGGGCGCGTCCGTCGTCTGGGCGGGCGAGGGTGAATCCGTCGACGCACCCGTCGACGGCTCCGTCGCGCCGGAGACGCGGCCCGCGACGCCCGCACCCGGGTGCGACGCGCGCGTCCCGGGGTCGGCGACGGGCGGGACTCCACGGTCCCGCTGCCACGGCCAGCGCACGTCAGCGCTCCTCGCTCATGCGACGGTTGATCGCCGCGATCTCCTGGACGTAGGCGATCCGCTGCGGGTGCTCGAGGTCGAGGATCTCGTCGTGGGACCAGTGGAAGTGGTAGGCGACGTACGCGACCTCCTCCCGGATGCGGGCCGGCGCGTACGTCACGATTCCCCCAGGCGCCCACCGGAGATGTCGACGTCGAAGCGGTGCTGGCACGACGGGCAGGTGACGGCGGCGCGCGTGTGCCCCTCGGCGTTGATGCGGCGGTACAGGTCCTGCAGGAACGCCACGTCCGACGCGAACATGTTCTCGACGACGCTCTGCGTGACCGCGCCGAGGGTGCCGAGCGACGTGATGACGCGGCTCAGCAGCACGACCGTCGTGTAGGCGGGGTTCTCCTGCACACGTGCGTCGTACAGGGGCAGCAGCTCGTCGCGCGCCGTCGCGAGCCGCATGGTGCCGTGCCGGTGCAGCACGCCGTCGCCGTCCAGGTACCCGCGCGGGAGCTGGAAGTCGAACTCGGTGCGCAGCGCGTCCCGCCGGACGGCCGAGGCCGACGACGTGCCGGCGGGCACCTCGTCGACCTCGGGCGCGTCCAGCTGGACGGGCAGGGAGCGTCGCATCAGGCGAACTCCATCTCGTCCCAGCAGACCGTGAACGTCTCGGACAGCGGCTCGGTGGACCCGGCCTTGAGGGTGCCGCCGAGCTCGACGTCCTTGACCCAGACGTTGCGGAAGTTCATCCGCTTGAGCAGCTGGTTGTCGGACGTGTAGATCGCGACCTCCGCCGTCTTGCGCGCGTCGGCGAGCTTGCCCTCGAAGACCGCCTTCAACCAGTCCGTGACGGTCGTCGAGTCGGTGAGGCCGCGCTTGACCTTGAACTCGCCGGCCTTCTGCCGGCCCATCATCTGCCGGGTGACGAACTTCCCGTCGGCGGCCTGCTGCTGGTAGGTCACCTTGTCGACCTCGGCCTTGAGCCCGCTGACCTCCATGACGTGCGGGATCTGGATGCCGTCGATCTTCACGCTGAACGAGTACGCGGTGGCGAGGTCGAAGGTGTCGGGGAGTGCCATGTTTCACCGTTCCTGTGGTCGTCGGGACCGGTCACTCGCCGACGAGGCTCGTGCCGCCGGAGAACTGCGAGAGCTGGAAGATCACGAACTCGGCGGGCTTCACCGGCGCGACCCCGATGCGGCAGACGACCTGGCCCGCGTCGATCCCCTCGGCGGGGTTCGTCTCCCGGTCGCACTGCACGAAGAACGCCTCCTCGGGACTGAGCCCGAACAGGGCGCCCTTGCGCCACTCGTTGACGAGGAACGCGGAGATGGTCCGGCGGATGCGGGCCCACAGCGCGTCGTCGTTCGGCTCGAACACCACCCACTGGGTGCCGATGAGGATCGACTCCTCGAGGTAGTTGAAGAGCCGTCGCACGTTGACGTACCGCCAGGCCGGGTCGGACGACAGGGTCCGGGCGCCCCAGACGCGCACCCCACGGCCGGGGAACGTGCGGATCGCGTTGATCCCCACCGGGTTGAGCAGGTTGTGCTCGGCGCGCGTGATCTGCGTCTGCAGCGTGATCGCCCCGCGGACGACCTCGTTCGCGGGCGCCTTGTGCACGCCGCGGGTGTCGTCGTTGCGCGCCCAGATGCCGGCCATGTGGCCCGACGGCGGCACGAACTTGTTCGAGCCGGACGCGGGGTCGAACACCTTGATGTACGGCCAGTAGAGCGTCGCGTACTTGGAGTCGTAGCCCGCGGTGTCGACGCGCCAGTCCTTGATCGCCTGCGGGCCGAGCCCGGGCGGCGGGTCGAGGATCGCCATGCGGTCGCCCATGAGCTCGCAGTGCGCGATGACGGCGAGCTGCACGGCCTGGAACGTCTCGAGGTCGATCGCCCCCTGCTCGAGCGCGGCCACGAGGTCCGGGACGGCGACGATCGTGATCTCGTCGATCGCCTCCAGACCCGAGAACCCGGTGCGGTCGGCCGCGTCGCCGATGTAGTCGTCGGCGCCGAGGTCGCCCGTGGCGGGCGGCTCGGGCTCCGGCTCGGGCTCGATCAGGTCCGCGATGCCCTTGTCCGGCTTCGCGAGCGCGCTGCCGCTGGCGAGCTCCTCGATCGTGACGAGCTTCGACTGCGCGTTCACCTTGGTCGCGACGTTGTCGTCGCCGCGCTTGGTGGTGACGTGGTCGTACGTCTCGGTCGCCTTGCCGTCGACGTGGATGACGAGCTTGAAGTGGTCGTCCGGCGGGTTGTCGCCGCTCGGCTCGGCCACCTCGACGCTCAGCCGCTTCGTCTTCGGCGCCTTGTCCGACGCCGACACCTTGTACGCGCCCAGAACAGCCTGCGGGACCGCCGGCAGCGCCTTCGGCGAGGTGCGGGTGCGCGGCTGCGCCTCGGGGTCGTCGGCGGTGGCACCGTCGGCGCCGATCCGCACGACGTACGCGTTCGAGCCGCCGTTGAGGAAGTACCCGTACACGGAGTGCGCGAGGTACGAGTTCGGCAGGAAGTCGCCGAACGTCTCGGCGTACTGCGTCCAGTTCGAGACGAGCGTCGGCGTGTTGAACGGTCCCTTCGCCGCCAGGCCGACGAACGCGGCGACGGACGTCCCGACCCCCTCGATGGGCCGGGTGCCCGCCTCCACCTCCTCGACGTAGACGCCGGGTGACAGGTAGGTCGGCATGTCCCCTCCTTCGGGCACAGGGAGTCGTACTGGTCAGCGTGCTGCGGGCGGTCGGGAGCGCGGTGGTCCGCCCGGACGCCCCTGAGGGACGGTGTCGTTGCCCGATCGGGCGTCGGCGCGAGCCGGACGTCCGCGCGGGCTCAGCCCTCCTCCATCTCCTCCTCGGCGGCCTCCTCGCGCTGGACGAAGGAGCCCTGGACCTGCTCCTCCTCCACCGGCTCCTCGTCCTGACGCTGCGCCACGACGGTGGCGTCGGCGGCGCGGGCGGTGTCGGGGGAGGCGGTCGCGGCGGCGGGCGCGGGTTCGGCGATGACGCGCTCCGCGTTCGCGGCGGCGGCCGTCTCGTACCGGTCGCCCGGGTCGGAGACGCTGATGCCGCTCCCCGTCGGCGTGCCGTCGACGGGCCCGCTGCGCTGCTGGACGACGTGCGTCAGCTCGTGCGCGAGGGTCGTGCGGCCGGCCGTGGACGTCGGGTCGTACGCGTCGCGCTGGAAGACGATGTCCGAGCCGACGGTGTACGCGTGCGCCCCGACCGAACGGGCCGAGTCGGACGCCGCCCCGTCGGTGTGGACGCGGACGTCCCCGAAGTCGGCGCCGAGCCTGCCTTCCATGTCCGCGCGCGTGTCCGCGTCGAGCGGGCGGCCGCCGCCGGACCCGACGACGTCGAGCACGGGCGAGCGCTCCTCCTCGACCAGGCCCGCCGTCGACGCGTTCCCCGCGGTCCGCTGCAGGTACGTGAGCCCGCTCGCGTCGAGCCGGTCCGGGCGTCCCTCCGCGAGCGCCCGCGCGACGACCGGGGCGGTGTCGCGCTCGTCGGCGCGGGCGGCCTTGGGCCGCAGCGTCTCGGTGCCCTCCAGGTGGTCGTGGCTGTGCATCGTCGGCCCCTCTCGACGCAGGTCCTCCTCGACCCGCTCGACGCTGCCACCGCACGCCGCCGCCCGGCAGGAGCGCCCGGTCCACCCCGTCGGGCACTCCGCTCGGCCCGATCGGGCAGGGCGGCCCCGGAGGTCAGGCGAGGAGGCTCCAGTAGTGGCCGAACTCGCTGGGGAGCGTGAGGCGGCCGAGCTTGCGGTACTCGCGGTACACGGCCGCCACGACGTGCCGCATCGCGACGGTCCCGCCGTCCTGCGCGGCGAGGTACGCGGCGGTGACGGCGGCGGACCGGATCGCGCCGCCGGCGAGCTCGAACGCGTCCGCGCAGAACGTCAGGTCGACGTCGGGGTCGCGCGGCACCCGGACCCCCAGGCTGCGGTCCCACAGGGCGACGCGCTGCCCGGCGTCGGGCACGGGGAAGTCGACGACGACGTCGAGGCGGCGGATGAACGCGTCGTCGATGTTCGCGCGCAGGTTCGTCGCGAGGATCGCGAGCCCGTCGAACGTCTCCATGCGCTGCAGCAGGTACGCGGACTCGATGTTGGCGTACCGGTCGTGCGCGTCCTTGACCTCGCTGCGCCGCCCGAACACGGCGTCGGCCTCGTCGAACAGCAGCACCGCGTTGACCCCGGCGGCGCCCGCGAAGATGCGTTCGAGGTTCTTCTCGGTCTCGCCGATGTACTTGTCGACGACGGTCGCGAGGTCGACGACGTACAGGTCGAGGCCGAGCTCGTGCGCGACGACCTCGGCGGACATCGTCTTGCCCGTGCCGGAGTCGCCCGCGAACAGCGCCGCGACGCCGTGCCCGCGCCCGCCGCCGGGACGCATCCGCCAGTCGCCGAGCACCTGCTCGCGGAACCGCGCGCGGGTCGCGACCTCCTGCAGCGAGCCGAGCACGTCGGGCGGCAGGACGAGGTCGTCCCAGCCGACCGCGGGCTCGATGCGCCGGGCGAGCCGCTCGAGCGCGGTCCCGTTCTCGGCGCGTGCGCCGACCCGCACGTGCTCGGCGGTGAGCCCGCCGTCGAGCGTGGCCTGCTGCCGCGCCGCGCGCGCCGCGCGCGTCACCTGCTCGGGACGCAGCAGGTAGGGCGCGGTCGTGCGGGCGGTGTCGATCGGGTCGCCGTCGGACGACCCGTCGGTCGCCCGGCCGAGCGACTGCTGCCAGAGCGTCGTGCGCTCGGCGACGGTCGACGGCGGCACGTCGAGCAGCAGCGGCGGCCACTCGCTCCACGCCGGGTCCCACGTCGTGCGCCCGACGACGAGCACGGGCGACGCGGCGAGCAGCGCCCGGGACGCGCGCGGCTGGTCCGTGAGCGGCTCGGTGCCGATCACGACGAGGCCCGCGCCCGTGAGCAGGGCCTCGCGCGCCGCGGTGCGGGCGATGGTCTCCGGGTCGGGCACGGCCGCGACCGCGGCGCCGTCGACGACCAGCGCACCGCGTCCCGCGGCCTGCAGCGCCCGGACGGCGAGCACGCGGCCGGACCCCGTCGGCGGCTCGCGCAGGTAGACGAGCGGCGCCCCGGCGGACAGCGCCGCGACGAGCCGCCCGGGGTCGCCCCACGGCACGTCCTCGTCGTCGACCAGCACCGCGGCGAGGGCGGGGTCGGGCGCGTCGTCGCCGAGCAGGTGCCCGACGACCCGGTCGGGCACGCGCAACGGGCGGCCCGGCAGCGGACGGTCGGGGTCCTCCACCTCGAGCAGCCCGCCGCGCACGAGCGGGCCGTGCTGGAGGCGGTGCCGGCCGGACGCCGACGCGAGGGGCACGCCGCACAGCGCGAGCGCGACGGCCGCGGACGGCCGCCGTCGCGTCACGTCGTCGTTGAGGTAGCCGAACAGCTGCTCGAACCGCACGTCGACCTCGCACGCGAGCGCCACCAGCAGCAGCTCCACGTCGAGGTCGTCGAGCGCGAACGCGCGGGTCAGCGTGCGCAGCCGCAGCACGTGGCCCGCGGCCTCGGCGGCGTCGGCGGCCTGCTCGGCCGCGCGCGTCCGGTCGTCGACCTCGGCGGACAGGACCTCGGTGCCGTGGCCCGCGAGCAGCCGGTCGACGGTCTCGTCGTTGAGGTACAGCCCGCGGAACGGGTCGTCGGGCTGGGGGTCCCCGACGCGACGCCGGTCGACGAGCGCCCGCACGCGCTCCTCGACGGCCGCGAGCCGGGCCAGGACGTGCGCGGTGCTCGCGTCCCCGGGTCGCACGGCGCGGGATGCGGCACCGGCCGCGACCGCGGGCGCGGCACCCGTGTCGAACCCGAACGCGGCACCGGCCGGGGTCCGACCGGCGGGCTCCGCGCTCACCGTCGCCTCCGGGCGCGTGCGACGGGCCGGGCACCGCCGCGCGCGTCGCCGCTGGGCGACGACCCGGACGTCGACCCCGGAGAGCCGTCGGGCGCGGGCGGCGGCGGCACGTGCCGGTGCACTCCGGTGTCGGTGCCCCCGCCGTCGGTGTCACGCAGGTCGACCTGCAGCGGCTGCTGCACGGGCGGTCCGACGACGTCGCCGGGCACGGGCGTGAGGACGGGCACGTCGACGACGACGTCGATCGACGGCTTGAGCTCGCCGCCGAGCGCAGACCAGACGTCCGCGAACCCGCGGTCCTCGGGCGGCGGCAGGCCGACGAACAGCGGGACGCGCGCCCCCGCCGCGACGAGCCGCTCCTCGAGCACGCGTGCGGGGAGCGCGTCGAACCGCAGGAGGTGCACGAGCACCGCGTCGAGCAGCCGGTGCTCGTCCTCCGGGCGTTGTGTCCAGGCCGTGACCAGGTAGGACAGCCGGAAGTGCCGCGGTGGCTGGAACCGGGTCTGCACCGCGCCCTCGACCCGGTTCTCGAGGAACCCGCGCGACCGTCGCCGCAGGTCCTCGCGCAGGTCGTACAGGTACATGTCGACCGTGGGCGCGTTGCGTCGCGCGGCCCAGTCCTTCGTCGGGGCGTCGAGCACGACCTCGACGGACGTGCTGTCCACCGCCTCGCGCACCAGCGCGCGCAGCGCCTCGTCGACCGAGCCGATCACGACGTCACCTCCGGAACAGGAAGTCGGGGGCGGCGACCGAGTTCGGGTTCACCAGCAGGTCGGTGTCGACCTCCCCGAACAGCGGTCCGGGTGACGTGCCGGTCCCGACCATGCGGCGCGGGCCGAGGATCGTGTCGGCGACGACGGGCACGGACGCCTGGAAGGACCCGTCGGCCAGCGGGACGTACGGGCCGGGTGCGCTCATGATCCCGGTGGACCACGAGAGCCGGACGGGCTCGCCGGGCGGGAACCAGCGGCCGTTGACGAACGCGACGCCGCCGGGCCGCAGGACGGTCGGCACGACGAGCAGCTCGGGCGCCCGCACCTCGACGGGTGCGCTCGCGGTGTCGTCGGCGGCGACGGGGTCGGACGACGACGTGCCGACGACACCCGTGACGAGCCCGCTCTGCGGGGGACCGGTCACGGCCGCGGCGCGCAGGGTCGCCTCGACGACGCGTGGTGTGCCCGGCGCGACCGTCCCGAGCGCGCAGACGCCGGGACCGGACGTGCACGGATCGCCGCCCGTCGTCGTCACGAGCCCGGGGAACGTCGTCGTGAGCGTGACGTCCTCGGCCGGCTGGGACCCGAGGTTCGTCACCGTGAACGTCGCGGTGCCCGGCAGCCCGCCGACCCACAGCGTGGGCGTGACCGCCACCGTCACGGACACGCCGGGCGCGGCCGGCGTGAGCGTCGCGGTGTTGTCGGTGACGTCCCGCTCGGGGCTCGTGCTCGTGACGACCGCGGTGATCGGGCCGGCCGTGGTCGCCGCGCCCTGGACCGGGACGGCGAGCGCGACGGGTGCCCCGCCCGGCGGCAGGGGCGTCGTGACGGGGCACGTCAGCTGCTGACCGGCGACGGTGCAGCCCGGCAGACCGGTCGTCGTCAGCCCGGGCGGCAGCTCGACGTCGACCTGCGCCGCGCGCACCAGGCCGGGACCGGCGTTGCTCACGGTCACGGTGAGCGTCGTCGAGCCGTCGGGCGCCGGCGCCGCCGCGAGCGTCACCGCGAGGTCGGCGTACGGCCGGTACGCGGGCTCGTCCTGGTTCCCCTGGGTGTCGGTGACGACCCGCAGGCCCGATCCGTCGGCGGCCGACACCGCCCAGATGCCGCGCTGCTTCGGCTGTCCCGCGCGGTGCGCGGAGAACGCGATCTCGGTGCCGTCGGGCGACCACGCCGGGTTGTCGGTGCCGTCGACGACCGGGCGGGAGGGCGTCGCGCTGCCGTCGTCGCGGATGCCGGTGAGGGCGACGGCGCTCTGCACGGGGGATCCGGTCCCGGTCGTGTCGAGGGTGAGGATCCCGATCCCGCCGAGCGCGACGGCGCCGGTGAGCGGCAGTCCTCCCAGGCCGAGGTTGCGGGTGCCCAGGTCGACGACCGCGAGGCGCGTTCCGTCGGGCGACAGGGCGGGGGAACGCCCCGCGACCACCTGCGGGCACGAGGCGGCGGGGAAGCAGGGGTCCCCCACGACGAACGGCTGCGCGGGCGCCGTGCCTGCCGCGTCGACCGACCAGATGGTCGTGGCCGTGACGGCGTACCGCTCGGGGGGCGGCACGTCCTCGCCACGGTCGTCGAGGAACCAGCGGCTGAAGAACAGGCGTGACCCGTCGGGCGTCCACGTCGGGTCGTGGTCCTCGAAGAGCAGCCCCTCGGCCCCCTCGGTGACCTGCGTGACCGTCGCGGGGCTCGTGGAGAGGTCGGCGACGTAGAGCAGGGTCGGCGCGTTGCCCGTCGGGTCGGGCGAGCGGGCGAACGCCACGCGCGTGCCGTCGGGCGACCACGCCGGCTCGGCGTCGAACGGACCCGCCGGGTAGTCGAGGACGGTCCCCGCGTTCTGGTCGGCCGGCGTGCTCCGGAGCACCTGCGAGAGGGACCACCCGAAGGGCAGGGGCGCCGCGTTCTCCGAGGCGTACGCGAGCTCGTCCCCGGCCGGGTGGTACGCGGGCGACAGCTCGTGCAGCGGCTCGGGCGGCGGCGCGCTCGGCTCGTCGGGCGGCGGCTGCTCGGTGCGGTTCGCCAGGATCCGCAGGTCCCCGCTGCCGTCGGCGCGCACGTCGTGGATGTCGATGAGCCGCGGTGCGTCGGTGAAGGTCAGGTACGCCGCGGGCGTCTCGCCCTCGCCGCTCTCGAACACGGACCCCCAGGACGGGTGCGACTCGCTGCGCCCCAGCGTCGCGATCACGGGCTCCTGGAACTCGACGGTGATGCCGGCCTCGCTGTCGTCGAGGAACCCGACCCACACGTCGCCCGCGGGGTCCACCTCCCGGCTCGTCCAGGCCAGCCACGCGACGTCGTCGACCTGGCCGAACGTCGGCTCGGACGCCTGGACGCGGCCCGGGTACTCCTCGGTGCCGGCGCCGGGCGGGTAGAGGTCGACGACCGCGCCGTCGTTGCCCTCGAACAGGCTCGCGGGCTGCCCGTCCCTGCCGATGCCGACCAGCCCGAGGGAGCCGTCGGGGCGGAACTGCGAGGTGGTGAACGCCACGGTCGCGGCGGTGTCGCCCCACGGGGAGACCGTCGGCTGCGTCTCGGCGGCCGGTCCGCGGGTGAGCTGGACCGGCACGAGGGTGTCGGTCGACACCGACCACAGGTCGCCCAGCGGGTCGGACTCGGTGCTGCTGTAGACGATCCGGTCGCTGTCCGACGTCCACGCGGGCCACGTCTCGTCGGCCCCGCCCGTCGTCACCGCCTCGGCCTGGTCGCCGACCTCCTCGCACCAGTCGAGGTCGTCCGGGAAGGCGAGGTCGTCGATCGAGGCCCGGACGATCGACCACGTCCCGTCGCGCGTCGTGGCCCACGCGATCCACGTGCCGTCGGGCGAGATCACGGGGTGCGACTCGACGGCCGCGTCGCACGTGACGCGCACGACCTGCGTCGGGAGGTCCTCGGTGGCCTCGTAGCGCACGTACACGTCGCCCTCGGGCAGGTGCCGCGCGCTGACGAACGCCGTCGGCGGCTGCGTCTCGAACCGGCCGCCGGGCCGACCTCCCGGCTGCTGCACCGAGCCCTCGGCGTCGTAGCGGTGGTCCTGCTCGACGACGTCGTCGAACCCGACGTCCTCGACGTCGAGGTCGCCGAAGGCAGGCAGCACGGTCCGGCCGGCGACGGGAGGGGCGGCCGCGCCGAGCAGCCCACCGGCACCGCCGGGGCCGGCGGCGATCCCGCCGGGATCCTCGGGCTCGGGCTCGGGCTCGGGCTCGGGCTCGGGCTCGGGCTCAGGTTCGGGCTCGGGCTCGGGCGGGTCGCTGACGAGGACCGACATCAGGCGCTGCTCGGAGTCCGCGTACGCGAGCCGCGGCTCGGTGACGAGCGGTGTCGGCAGCGCCGCGGGCCGCGGCCCGACCCCCGACGCCGCGAGGACCGCCGAGGGCAGCACGACGGCGGCGACCAGCCCGGCCGTGAGTGCTCGGCGCACGACGCCTCCTCCTGCCCTCCGCGGTGCGGACCCCTCACGGTGCCGCCCGCCGCACGGCCCGAGCACCCGCGCCCGGTCAGCCGTCGGGGCAGCCGGCGGGTGCCGAAGGGGCAGCGGTCAGATGAGACCTTCGCGCAGCGCGTACGCCACGGCGTGCGACCGGTTGCGCAGCTGCAGGCGGGTCGTGACGTCGTGCAGCACGTTCTTCACGGTCCGCTCCGAGTACGCGAGGTGCTGCGCGATCTCGGAGGTGTCGTACCCGTCGGCGACGAGCCGCAGCACCTCGATCTCGCGCGACGCGAGCCCGGTGAACGTGAGCCCGCGCGGCCGCAGCACCTGCCGCTGGAGCGTGCCGACCTGGTCGAGCAGGCGTCCCAGCAGGTCGGGGGGCACGCTGCCCTCACCGGTCGCGGCGCCGCAGATCACGCGGACGAGCCGGTCGGGCGTGGCCTCGGCGCGGCGCACGAGCCCGAGCACGCCGGCCTCGACCGCGGTGACCACGTCGCCGTCCTCGAGGCGGCCCGCGACGAGCACGGCCTGCGCGGCGCTCTGCCGCCGCACCATCCGGACCAGGCGCAGCGCGTCGTCGTCCACCGAGTCCGCGATCACGACCGCGACCTGCGCGTTCGGCGCCTCCTCCGCGGGCACCACGCGCACCTCGGGCCGCGGCCGCAGCGCGCTCACCACCCCGGCCTCCGAGATCGGGTCCCTCGCGCTGACCCACACGGCCACCCTGTCCATCGTCGCCCCCTGCGCCGTGGCACCCGCTGCTCGGGTGCACTGACGGACAGCGTGCCGGGGCGCACTGATCGTGCAGTCAACAACGACTCAACGGGCAGCCGCGGTGCCCCTCCGGCCGGGCCGCAGGCCGTTCCGCGCGCGCGACCCCGCTCCTAGCGTCGCGAGCATGACGACGACGGCGAAGCTGGACTCGGCGCGCGTGGAGCTCAGCCCCGGCACCGAGGCGGTCGTCCCGCTGCAGATCCGGAACACGGGCGACGTGGTGGAGGGCTACCGCATCGAGGTGCTGGGCGCGCCGGCCGCGTGGACCACGGTCGAGCCGGCCGTCATCGAGGGTCTGTACCCGGGCACCAGCACGACCGCGACCGTGCGGTTCGCGCCGCCGCGGTCCGCCGCCGTGCCCGCGGGGACGCTCGACTTCGGCATCCGCGTCGTCCCGTTCGAGCACGTCGACGAGACGGTGATCCCCGAGGGTGTCGTCGAGGTGCTGCCATTCCTCGACACGACCGCCGAGCTGCTGCCGCGCACGTCGCACGGCCGCAGCGGGGCGCGGCACCGCGTCGCGCTCGACAACCGCGGCAACGTCCCCGTGACGGTGTCGCTCACGGCCGCCGACGACAACGGCGCGCTCGGTTTCCGCGTGCGCCCGCAGATCCTCGCCGTGAACCCCGGCACCGTCGAGTTCGCCGACGTGCGCGTGAAGCCGGAGACGCGGCTGTGGCGCGGCCCGGACGTCACGATGCCGTTCACCGTGACCGCCGCCGCGGAGAACACCACGCCCGTCCTGCTCGACGGCGCGCACGTGCAGGTCGCGACCATCCCGAAGTGGTTCTTCAAGGCGCTGCTCGCGCTGCTGCTCCTGCTGGCCCTGCTCGCGCTGCTGTGGTTCACGCTGCTCAAGCCGGTCATCGAGTCGGCCGCGAAGTCGTCGGTCGAGGACGAGGTCGCGCAGGCGCAGGAGGCCGCCGCCGCCGCGCAGCAGGCCGCGACCGCCGCGCAGCAGTCGTCGACCGGCGCCGGGCAGGCCGCCGCCGCGGCGCAGGAGCAGGTCGCGCAGATGGAGGACCTCACGCAGAACTTCCTGCCGCCCACCGAGATCCTCACGCCCACGACGCAGCGCATGACGGTGCAGACGCCGCCGTCGCCGACCGCGGTCGACGCCGACCCGTTCGTCGTGCCCGACGGCGGCACGTTCCGGCTCACCGACCTGGTCCTCAACAACCCGCAGGGCGACTTCGGCCGGCTGCTGCTCACCCAGACCCCCGCCGGCGGCGACCCCGCGGTGCTGTTCGACGTCGCGCTCGAGAACTTCCGCGACAACGACTTCCACTTCCAGACGCCGATCGTCCTGCCGTCCGGCACGGCCCTCACGATGTCCGTGATCTGCCGAGCCCCCGGGCAGCCGCAGAACGAGACGTCACCGCCCACGCAGTGCGACGACGCGCTCGTCTTCAGCGGCCAGCTCGCCGTCCCCGCCCCACCGCCCGCACCCTGACCGTCCGCCCGCCGACCGCAGGCACACCGACCGCAGGCGTCCCGACCGCGGGCGCCCCGACCGCAGGCACAGCGACCGCCCCGGCGGTCCGCCCGACGGGAGACCGCAGATGCACATGGGACCCGCGCTGCGCGTCGGCGACACCGCCCTGTGCCCGCTGTTCGACGGCCCGAAGCCGCACGTCGGCGGCCCGATCACACCCGCGGCCGGCGTCATGACCGTCCTCATCGGCAACCAGCCGGCCGCCGTCGCCAACGCGATGCCCGGCGGCATCCCGTGCGTGTCGCCCGCGCCCAACGGCATCGCGATGGGCTCGCTGACGGTGCTGATCGGGAACTTCCCGGCGGCGCGCCTCGCCGACACGAGCATGCACGGCACCCCCGTCGTCCCGGGCCCGGGCTGCCCGACGGTGATCATCGGCGGCTGACCCGGCACCACCAGCCCCACCCGCCACCCTCACCCGCCCGCCACCCTCACCCGCCCGCCACCCTCGCCCACCCTGACCTCGGCGACCCGGGGCTGGGTACCGCAACCGGTCGATCTCCGGTACTCAGCGCCGGGTCGACGACAGCGAGGGCCCAGACCCGGCGTGGCGCGGCTCCGACCGTCGCTGAATCGGTCCGGGGCGTTGCGGTCCGGCGCGTGCGGGGGGATGGTGGCGGCCTGACGCGTCGACGAGGACGGGGGCCCTCGATGAACGGCATGCGCGCGCTCGTGGCCGTGGTGACGGGGGCGCTCGTCGCCGCGGGGCTGGTCGTGGCCGGTCCACCACCCGCGACGGCTGCGGTCCCGGCGGGGTTCACGGAGCAGCTCGTCGCGACCGTGCCGAACCCGTCCGCGATCGCGTTCACGGCCGACGGCCGCATGCTCGTCACGCAGCAGTCGGGGAGCCTGCGGGTGCGCACGGCCGCGGGCACGCTGCTCGCGACGCCCGCGCTGAACCTGTCGAGCCGTCTGTGCACCAACTCGGAGCGCGGCCTGCTGGGCGTCGCGACGGACCCCGACCCGGCGACGCGCGCGATCTACCTCTTCTACACGGCGCGCACCGGCACGACGTGCCCGACGAGCCAGGGCGGCACCCCGGCCGGTGCACCGGTGAACCGGGTGTCGCGCTTCGTCCTCGGCGACGACAACGTGGTGGACCAGGCGAGCGAGACGGTCCTGCTCGACGGCATCGCGAGCCCGGCGGGCAACCACAACGCGGGCGACGTGCACGTCGGCAAGGACGGGTACCTCTACGTCTCGACGGGCGACGGGGGCTGCGACTACAAGGGCGACAGCGGCTGCGGCGGCAACAACGACGCGTCGCGCGACCGCAACGTGCTGAACGGCAAGATCCTGCGCGTCGACCGGACCACCGGCGCACCGGCACCGGGCAACCCGTTCCTCGGCACCGGGACCGCGAGCTGCCGCCTGGCCCCGGCGGCGCCCGGGACGATCTGCCGCGAGACCTTCGCGTGGGGCCTGCGCAACCCGTTCCGGTTCGCGTTCGACCCGGACGCGAGCGGCACGGTGTTCCACGTCAACGATGTCGGGCAGAACGTGTGGGAGGAGATCGACCTCGGGACGTCGGGCGCGGACTACGGCTGGCCGGTGCGCGAGGGGCACTGCGCCCAGACGGGATCGGCGACGAGCTGTGGCGGCGCGCTCCCGGCCGGGATGACGAACCCGATCCACGACTACGGCCGGAGCACGGGCTGCGGCTCGATCACGGGCGGTGCGTTCGTCCCCGACGGCATCTGGCCCGCGGCCTACGAGGACGGGTACCTGTTCAGCGACTACAACTGCGGCAAGCTCATGATGCTCGAGGGCGGGGTGCGCACGGACGTCTCGACGGGCCTGGGCGCGGCCGTGCACCTGGAGTTCGGGCCGTGGTCGGGCAGCCAGGCGCTCTACTACACGACGTACGCGAACGGCGGAGAGATCCGCCGGCTCGCGTACACGGGCACGGCCAACCGCTCGCCGACAGCAGCGCTCACCGTGTCCCCGACGAGCGGCGCGGCACCGCTGACCACGACGCTCGACGGCCGCGGCAGCAGCGACCCGGACGGTGGCGCGCTCACCTACCTCTGGCAGTTCGGCGACGGCACGCCCGACGCGACGACGACGAGCCCGACGGTCCAGCACACGTACGCGGCGGGCACGTGGACCGCGACGCTGCGCGTGCGCGACCCGCAGGGCGCGACGTCGGCCGCGGTGACGATCCGGATCAGCTCGGGCAACACCGCGCCGACCGCGCAGATCACCTCGCCCGCCGCGGGGGCGACGTTCGTCGTCGGCCAGTCGTACACGCTGAGCGGCTCGGCGACCGACGCGCAGGACGGCACGGTGCCCGGGTCGCGGCTCTCGTGGACGGTCGTGCGCGTGCACGACCAGCACACGCACCCGTTCCTGGGCCCGGTGACGGGCACGTCGGTGTCGTTCGAGGCCCCCGGCCCGGAGGACCTCGCGGCCGCCGCGAACAGCCACCTGCGGATCGCGCTGACCGCGACGGACTCGCAGGGTGCGACGACGACCGTGACGCGCGACTTCCTGCCGCGCAAGGTCGACGTGACGCTCGCCACCTCACCCGTGGGACGCACGCTCACCGTCAACGGCCAGACGGTCACGGGCCCGACGACGCTCACGTCGTGGGCGGGCTTCGACCTGCGGCTCGCGGTCCCGTCGCAGCAGGACGCGCAGGGGCGGACCTACGAGCTCGACCGGTGGTCGGACGGGTCGACCGCCGCGAGCCGCACGTGGCGGACACCGTCTGCGGCGGCGACCCTGACCGCGACGCTCGGGCTGCGCGGGCTCCGGGCCGTCTACTACGACGACGTCGACCTCACCGGCACGACCGTGACGCGCACCGACCCGAGCATCGCGTTCGACTGGGGGCTCGCCGCGCCCGTGAGCGGCATCGGCGCGGACACGTTCTCGGTCCGCTGGAGCGGCTCGGTCGTGCCGCGGTACTCGCAGACGTACACGTTCGCGACGACGTCCGACGACGGCGTGCGGCTGTGGGTCGACGGGAAGCTCGTCATCGACCAGTGGACGAACCACTCCCGCCGCGTCGACACCGGGACGGTCACGCTGACGGCGGGGCAGTCGGTGCCGATCGTCCTCGAGTACTTCGACAACCTGCGGAACGCGGTCGCCGAGCTCCGGTGGTCGAGCACGTCGCAGACGTCGGAGATCGTCCCGACGACCCGCCTGCGCCCGTAGCGTCGTCCGCGTCGCCGGGGTGGCGTCGGCTGCCCCGTCACCCGGCCGGACACGCACCTCCGGGAAGGTGCGCCCCGGAGCGCCCTCGGCACGGCCGACGTCGGGCACCATGCCGACATGACAGCCACGGCCGGCGAGGACCCGGAGCTTCTCGCGGGGGGCCGTCGAGGGACCTCGGTCGGACAACGCGTCTTCGGCGTGGCCATGAGCGCCGTCTTCCTCGTCCTCGGCCTGGGGTTCGACCTGTGGGCTGTGGGGGAGTCTCCTGCTGCGCTCGTGGCCAGTGCCCTGACCGCCGTGCTCGGGTACGCGACGCTCCAGGGCGGGTTCCACACGTGCGTCGAGTGGTCGCCGCGCGGCCTCGTGCTCCGCCGCGTGTGGATGACCCGCACGCTGCCGTGGGAAGCCGTCACCCGCATCGACGCGAGCGCCGCGGGAGCCGGGGTCCTCGCCTCCCGCCCCGAGCCGGGATCATGGCCCGTCTGCAGCCCTGACCTGCAGATCATCCGTACCGACGTCCTCGGCGGCCGCCCGTCCCACGCGACCCGGACCGCCGCGGTGCTCGGCGAGTACCGCCGGCACATGCCGCCCGCGGTGCCGGGAGCCCGGATCACCACGACGGCGACGCGACCAGGCGCCGTCGCGGCCGCGTGGCTCGTCGTCCAGGGCCTGCTGCTGTCCGGGAGTGCGCTGCTGATCGTCCTCACCTGACGTCGCCCCAGGAGCGCGCGAGGGCACCCGGGTCGTCGGCGCCGAGCCGTGGCGCGGCGCGGCTACCAGACGCCCAGGTGGTCCAGCAGGATCCGGACGCCGATGAGGATGAGGATCACGCCGCCGACGACCTCGGCGGGCCCGCGGAAGCGGACGCCGACGCGGTGGCCGATCAGCACCCCGGCGAGCGAGACGACGAGCGTCACGACGCCGATGAGGACGGCCGCGCCGACGATCGGCACGTCGAGGAACGCGAACCCGATCCCGACGGCGAGCGCGTCGATGCTCGTGGCGACCGACAGCACGAGGAGCTCGCGCAGGCCGATGTGGTCCTCGTCGGGCGCGTCGTCGTCGCCCTGCGTGAACGCCTCGTGGAGCATCTTCCCGCCGATCACGGCGAGCAGCCCGAAGGCGACCCAGTGGTCGACCTCGGTGATGGAGTCGGCGAGCCGCACGCCGAGCAGCCAGCCGAGCAGCGGCATGAGCCCTTGGAACGCGCCGAACGCGACGGCGATCGCGGCGGTGTCGCGGAACGACAGGCGGCGGATGTGCAGGCCCTTGCCGAGCGCGACGGCGAACGCGTCGGCGGACAGGCTGAGGGCGATCAGGAGCAGCGCCCAGGTCGACATCGTGGGACTTCCGGTCGAGGGCGGCGGGGGGCCGGGGGGCGCGGCGGCGACCCCGGCGACCGACCGTACGGGCCGCTCCGGCCCTGGGGGTAACCGGGGGCCTGTGAGAACGGTCTCGGAACTTCGAGGTGCGTGACCTGCGAAGACGCAGATCCGGACGCCCGAACTCGCACCGGCGCACCGCCTGGTGGCTTACTATCTGCGCATGCACGCAGATATGCAGGAAGGCGATCTCGGCGTCGACTCCCCGTACGTCGACCTCGTCGTCGAGGTGTTCTCGCTGCTCGCCGACCCCACGCGCGTGCGCATCGTCCTGGCCCTGCGCGAGGGCGAGCTGTCGGTCAACCACCTCGCCGACATCGTCGAGAAGTCGCCCACCTCCGTCTCCCAGCACCTCGCCAGACTGCGCTGGGGACGCATCGTCAAGGCCCGCCAGGACGGCACTCGCGTCTTCTACTCGCTCGTCGACGAGCACGCCCGCACGCTCGTCACGCAGGCCGTCTACCAGGCGCAGCACGCGATCGAGGACGTCCCCGCCCACCACCGGAGCCACCCGACCTCGTGACCGCGCTCGCCCACCCCACGTTCCGCCGGCTCTTCACCGCCCAGGTCGTCTCCCTCGCCGGCACCGGCCTCGCGACCGTCGCGCTCGGGCTGCTCGCCTACGACGTCGCGGGCGACCGCGCGGGCCAGGTCCTCGGCACGGTCTTCGCGTTCAAGATGGTCGCGTACGTCGTCGTCGCCCCCCTCGCCGCGGCCCTCGTCGTGCGGCTGCCGCGCCGGGCCGTCCTCGTGACGGCCGACGTCGTCCGCGCCGCCGCCGCGCTGTGCCTGCCGTTCGTCGACGTGACCTGGCAGGTCTACCTCCTGGTCCTCGTCCTGCAGGCCGCGTCCGCGACGCACACCCCCACGTGGCAGGCGCTCGTCCCCGACGTCCTGCCCGACGAGCGCGACTACACGCAGGCGCTGTCGCTCGCCCGGCTCGCCGACGACCTCGAGATGGTCCTGTCGCCCGTGCTCGCGGCGGCGCTCCTGCTGCTGATCCCGTCGCACGCGCTGTTCGTCGGGACCGCGGTCGGGTTCGCGGCATCGGCGGTCCTGGTCGCGACGGTCGCGATCGGGCGACCGCGGGCGTCGACGGGCAGCGACGACCCGGGGTTCGCCGAGCTGCCGCTCGGGGCGCGCGTGCGGCACGGCGCCGTGCTCCTGGTCCGGACGCACGCGCTGCGGCCCGTCCTCGTGCTCAACCTCGCGGTCGCCGCCGCGGGCGCGTTCGTCCTGGTCCAGACGGTCGTGATCGCGCGCTCGACGTTCGGGCAGGGCGACACCGCCGTCGCGCTCCTGCTCGCCGCGAACGGCGCCGGGTCGATGGCCGCGGCGCTCCTGCTGCCGCGCGTGCTGGGCCGGCTGCCCGACCGCACCGTGATGCTGGGCGGCGCGGTCGCGCTCACCGCCGCGACCGCGCTGGTCCCGGTCGCGCTGCGCGTGCCGTCGTCCGCCGGGCTCGTGCTCGTGGGTGTGCTCTGGCTGGTCGTCGGGGCGGGGTGGGCCTGCGCGGAGGTCCCCGTCGGGCGGCTCGTCGTGCGCGACCTGCCCGAGGCCGACCGTCCCGCCGCCTTCGCCGCGCAGTTCTCGCTGTCCCACGCGTGCTGGCTCATCACCTATCCCGTCGCCGGGTGGCTGGGCGCCGCCGGTCTCACCGGTGCCGCCGTCGTGCTCGCCGTCGTGTGCGCGGGCGCGACCGTCGCCGCCGCGGCGCTCTGGCCACGTCGGGCGTCGGTCGTCGTCGACGCGTAGCCCCGCGTCGCGCCGGTCCTCGACGACGCGTAGCCCGGCGTCGCGGGTCCTCGACGACCCGTAGCCCCGCGTCGCGCCGGGGCCGGGTGCGCGTGCGAGAGTGGGCGACGCCGCGTCCTCGGCCCGTCGTCCGGCCCGTCGTCCAGCCCGTCGTCCCCCCGTCGTCCAGCCCCGGAGTGCACCGTGCAGCCCGTCCCCGACCAGACCGGCCGCACGTTCGTCGTGACCGGCGCGAACAGCGGCCTGGGCCGGGAGGCCGCGCAGCGCCTCGCCGCCGCGGGCGCGCACGTCGTCCTCACCGCGCGCGACGAGGCCAAGGGCACGACCGCCGTCGACGAGATCCGCGCCGCCGTCCCCGACGCGGACGTCGAGCTGCGGCTCCTCGACCTCGCCGACCTGTCGTCCGTCGCCGCCTTCGCCGACGCGCTCGCACGCGACCTGCCGCACCTCGACGCGCTCCTCAACAACGCCGGCGTCATGGCGGTCCCGGACCGGCACGAGACCGTCGACGGGTTCGAGCTCCAGCTCGCGACCAACGCGCTCGGCCCGCTCGCGCTCACCAACCGGCTGCTGCCGCTGCTGCTCGACGCCCCGACGCCGCGGGTCGTGTGGACCGGCAGCGGCGTCGCGCACGTCGGGCGCATCCGGTTCGACGACCTCCAGGGCCGTCGCCGCTACGGCGCGTGGCGCGCGTACGCGCAGTCCAAGCTCGCGGACGTCCTGCTCGCGCGGCACCTCGCGCACGTCGCCGACCGACGTGGCTGGCCGCTGCTCTCGACCGCCACCCACCCGGGGTTCACGCGCACCAACCTGCAGACGGCGGGCGCGTCGCTCGGTCGCGACACCGCACCGCGCTCGCCGTTCGGCGAGCGGTCGCTCCTGCCGTCCATGTCGCCCGCCGAGGGCGTCGGGTCGCTGCTGCTCGCGGCGACGGGCGACGTCGCGCAGGGCGCGTACCTCGGACCGTCGGGCACCTTCGGCATCGTCGGCCCGCCCGGACCGGCGCGCCTCTCGCGGCGGATGCGCGACGACGCGACAGCGGCGCGGCTGTGGCACGTCGCCGAGGACCTCACGGGGTCGTCGCTGCCGGACCGCTGAGCCGTCCCGTCGCGCGCCGGCGCCGAGCCCCGACGGCCCGTCGGGACCGCGCGCCGCGACCGGTCCGTGCCGGCGGCCGCACCCGCCCCGCCACCAGCTCGCGCTCACGCCCGCGCCGTCGTCCCGCCCGCCGACCCGGGACCCACGTCCCGGTCGCCGCCCAACGGACGGCCGGGCGGTGAGGAGGAAGGGTGAAGGGTTCCGTGTTCCCACCCGCTCCCGCCGCGGGTGGTGCCACGCTGCCCGGACACGTCCCGCCTCGCGAACTCGCTGGCCCCCGGCCTGCGTGACGGGCCAGGATGACCGATCGGACGGAACGCAGACGGGCCGGCGCCGCCGCCGGTCCGACGACAGGAGACCTGATGACGCTCGACCGCGCGCGCGACGACGCGCCCGCCCTCCGACCGCGACCGCGTCACCGCCGCGGACCTGCGGCGCTCGGGCTGGTCGGCGCGGCGACGCTCCTCGTCGTCGGGACGCTCACGGCGTGCTCGCCCAAGCCCCCGGGCCCCGACGAGGCGATCGACACGCTCACGAAGGCCATCGAGACCGGCGACTTCGCCGCCGTGGAGTTCGCCGCCGGCTCGGGCGACGCGGCCGCCGCGGCGGAGCTGCGCACGGCGACGTTCGCGGGCGTCGAGCCGTGGGTGCCGGACGTCGAGCGCGGCGAGGTGACGGTCCCGGAGGACGACCCGGACTCCGCGACGGCCGAGCTCACGTACACCTGGGACGTCGACGACAGCGACACGGACTGGACCTACGCGACGCAGGTGTCCCTCGCGCGCGACGCCGAGGACGCCGAGGTGTGGCGCGTCGCGTGGACGCCCGGGGTCCTCGTCCCCGACCTGCAGCCCACCGAGACGCTGCGCGTCACGCGCGTGCAGGCGCAGCGCGGCCGGGTGCTCGGCGCGGGCGACCAGGTCATCGTCGAGCCGCGCGGCGTCCGACGCGTCGGCGTGGACAAGACGCTCGTCGACGCGGCCGGGCAGGAGGCGGCGGCCCGTGCGCTCGGCGCGGCGCTCGCGCTCGACGTCGAGGCCTACGTGCAGCGCGTCGCGGCGGCCGGCCCGAAGGCGTTCGTCGAGGCCATCGTGGTGCGCGACGGCGACCCGCAGTACGACGTCGACGCGCTGGTCGCGACGCCCGGGGTGCGCGCGGTCGCCGACACGATCCCGCTGGCCCCGACCCGGCGGTTCGCCCGGCCGATCCTGGGCACGGTCGGCTCGGCGACGGCGGAGATCGTCGAGAAGTCGGAGGGCGCGATCGCCGCGGGTGACCTCACCGGCCTGTCGGGCCTGCAGCGCCAGTACGACGCGCTGCTGCGCGGGCGCCCCGGCCTGACGGTCGAGGCGGTCCCGGCCGACGGTGTCGCGGTGCGGCAGCTGTTCGCCACCGAGCCGACGCCCGGGACGGACCTGCGCACGACGATCGACCCGGCCACGCAGACCGAGGCCGAGACGATCCTCGAGGACGTCGGCCCGGCGAGCGCGATCGTCGCGATCCGCCCGTCGACGGGTGACGTCGTCGCCGCTGCGAGCGGTCCCGGCGGCGAGGGCATGTCGACCGCGACGCTCGGCCAGTACGCGCCCGGCTCGACGTTCAAGGTCGCGAGCGCCCTCGCGCTGCTGCGGTCGGGCCTGACCGCGGACTCCCCGGTGTCGTGCCCGCCCACGACGAGCGTCGACGGCCGCCAGTTCTCGAACTTCCCGGACTACCCGTCGAGCGCGCTGGGCGAGGTCCCGCTGCGCACGGCGTTCGCGCAGTCGTGCAACACGGCCTTCATCTCGGCGCGCGACAAGGCGCAGCAGTCGGCGCTGGTCGACGCCGCGGGCTCGCTCGGCCTGGTGCCGGACGCGGACCTCGGGTTCGCGGCGTTCCTCGGTGCCGTCCCGTCGGACTCCGACGGCACGGACCACGCCGCGTCGATGATCGGGCAGGGGCGTGTGCTGGCGTCGCCGCTCGGCATGGCGACGGTCGCCGCGTCGGTCGCGGCGGGGGCGACGGTCACGCCGCGGCTCGTCGTCGACGCCGACGCTGCCACCGCCACGACCGAGGACGACGCGACCACGGGTGCGTCGGACGGGCCCACCCCGGCGCCCGCAGCGGCGACGTCGCGGCCGCACGTCCCGCTGACCAGCGGCGAGGCGGACGCGCTCCGGACCCTCATGCGCGCGGTCGTCACCGAGGGGGGCGGGTCGTTCCTGCAGGACACGCCCGGTGGCGAGGTCATGGCGAAGTCCGGCACGGCGCAGTTCGGCGACGCGGCCAACCTCCAGAACCACGTGTGGATGATCGCGATCCAGGGCGACCTGGCGGTCGCCGTCTTCGTGGATGTCGGAGACTACGGTTCGACGACCGCGGGCCCGCTGCTCGAGCGCTTCCTCGAGGCCGCCGCCGGCTGACGCCGCGGTCGTCGTCCGCCCGGACCTGGGCGGGTGCGCCACGAGGAGGACGACGATGACCGACCGCGCGACCAGCGTGCTGCTGCCCCGAGACCTGCCCGTCGGACGGGTACGGGAGTTCGCCCTCCGTGCCGAGGAGCTCGGCTTCGACGAGATCTGGGTCGTCGAGGACTGCTTCTTCCGCGGCGGTGTCGCGCAGGCCGCGGCGGTGCTCGCCTGGACCGAGCGGATCCGGGTCGGCATCGGGATCCTGCCCGCCGCGGTGCGGGACGCCGCGTTCACGGCGATGGAGGCCGCGACGCTCGCCGAGCTCTTCCCGGGTCGTCTCGACGTCGGCATCGGGCACGGCATGCCCGCGTGGATGCGGCAGGTCGGCGCGTGGCCCGCGAGCCCGCTCACGATGCTCGAGGAGCACCTGCGGGCGGTCCGCGCGATCGTGCACGGCGAGCGCGTCGACGCCGACGGCCGGTACGTGCACCTGGACGGCGTGCAGCTCGAGTCGCCGCCCGCCCAGCCGCCGCGCATCCTCGCCGGTGTGCGCGGGCCGAGGTCGCTGGCCGTGGCGGGCCGGTACGCCGACGGGACCGTCCTCGCGGAGCCCGTGACGCCCGAGTACGTCGCTGCGGCCCTCGCGCACATCGCCCCGACGCGCGAGCACCGGATCGTCGCGTACTGCGTCGCGGCGGTCGACGACGACGCCGACGCGGCCCGTCGTCTGGCGCGGCCCGCGCTCGCGTGGGTGGGGGAGCCGGACTGGGCGCCGCACCTCGCGCCGCTGCCGTACGCCGACGAGATCGCCGCGCTGCGGGCGTCGGTCGGGTCGCCCGAGGAGTTCGGTGCCGCGCTGCCCGACGCGTGGGTCGACGACCTCGGGATCGTCGGGACGCCCGCCGCGGCGCGTGCCCGGCTCGACGCGCTGTTCGACGCGGGCGTGTCGTCGGCGGTCCTGTTCCCGCTCGGACCCGATCCCGTCGCCGCGCTGGACTCGCTCGCCCGCCTGCGCTGACCGCGGCACGGTCGGGTTCGGCCCGTCGCACCGCGGGGCAGCTCGGGGGGTGGCGGGCGCGCCGCGCCACGTGGGCGGACGTCGACCTCGTCGTCGCCCCGGCCGCGGGACGTGCGCGGCCGGGTGCGTCGTCCCGTGATGGAATGCGACGAGCCCGCCGCCGTCGGATCGCCGCCGATCCGTGATCGCCCACTGGAGCCCGTCATGACCTCGTTCGCCCCCGGCACGCCCGGCTGGATCCGCCCGCTCGGACGCACGGGTCTGGAGGTGTCGGCGGTCTGCCTGGGCGGTGGTCCGCTGGGCAGCATGCCGAACCTGTTCGGCCGTGACGTCCCCGCCGACGAGGGTGTCGCGACCGTGCTCGCCGCGCTCGACAGCCCGATCCGCTTCGTCGACACGTCGAACGGCTACAGCGACGGCGAGAGCGAGCGGCGGATCGGTGCGGCGCTGCGCCAGGTCGGCGGGCTGCCCGCGGGCGTGACGGTGGCGACGAAGGTCGACCCGAAGGACGGCGACTACTCGGGCGAC
Organism: Cellulomonas sp. H30R-01; assembly: GCF_010119915.1. NCBI lineage: Bacteria > Bacillati > Actinomycetota > Actinomycetes > Micrococcales > Cellulomonadaceae > Cellulomonas > Cellulomonas sp. H30R-01. Next base: position 3,900,896 of record NZ_CP048210.1, read on the forward strand.
CGCGTGCGTGCGTCGGTCGCGGAGAGCCGCGAGCGCCTCGGCCTCGACCACCTGCCGCTCGTGCACCTGCACGACCCGGAGACGTGGCCGTTCGACGAGCTCGCGGGCCCGGGCGGCGCGGTCGAGGCGCTGGTCGCGCTGCGAGAGTCCGGCGAGGTCGGGGCCATCGGGCTGGCGGGTGGCCGCGTGCAGGAGATCGCGCGCTACCTCGCGCTCGGGGTGTTCGACGTGCTGCTCGTGCACAACCGCTGGACGCTGCTCGACCGCTCCGCGGGCCCGCTGCTCGACGAGGCCGAGCGGCAGGGCATGGGCATCCTCAACGCGGCGGTGCACGGCGGCGGCATCCTCGCGAAGCAGGAGGGCGGTCCGACGACGTACGGCTACCGCGAGGCGCCGCCCGAGGTGCTCGACGCGGCGGAGGCCATGCGACGCGTGTGCGCCGAGCACGGCACCGACATCGCGACCGCGGCGCTGCAGTTCTCGCTCCGCGACCCGCGGGTCGCCGCGACGATCGTCGGCATGAGCCGTCCGGAGCGCGTCGCGCAGACCGTCGCGGCCGCGTCGGCGCAGCTCCCCGACGCGCTGTGGCCCGAGCTCGAGGCGCTGCTCCCGCCCGCCCGGACCTGGCTCGACGCCGAGTGAGTGCCGAGACGGCCGCCGGTGCGGCGTTCGACCTGCCCGGCGCGCTCGAGCCGCTCCTCGCGGAGCGCGGCTTCACGCGCGGTGGACCGGTGTTCCGGGGGCGGTCCGGGGACGTCGCCATGGTCGTGCGGTGCGAGCCGCAGGCCCGCGTCGACCGGGTCCGCACGATCACCGTCGAGTGCACGCCCGCCTCCGGTGAGCGGACGGCCGGGGAGCGGTTCGTGCACCAGTTCAACCAGGCCGCGACGGCGTTCGGGTGGCGCGGCGAGTACACCGCGCAGACGCCGGGGTTCCCGCAGGTGATCGTCGACGACTTCACGCGTCTGACCCTGCCGTTCGTCGACCGGGCGACGAGCGTCCGGGCGATCGCGGAGCTCGTGCTCGACGGCGAGGTCCCGCCGTCGGACGGCCGCGACCCGCTGCTCGCACGCGTCACGGACCCGTACGAGGCGGCCCGACGGTTCGGCTGGCCGGACCTCGCGGCGCGCGCGGTCGAGGTCGCCGAGGGCCTGGACCTCGACTGGCGCGGCTACGAGGCGTTCCGGAAGTGGGCCGACTACTACTCCGTCGACGTGCGGCTGCGGAAGCCGCGGTTCAGCCTGCGGCACTCCGTCGACCGCTTCCTGCCCCTGCAGCACCGCCGGTACGCGTAGCCCCGTCGGCGGGCGCCGGTCCCGCCGGGACGGCCCGACCGGTCGGCGTCGGACGGGCCCCGCGGGTTACCGTCGAGGCATGACGCGCGTCGTGGTGACAGGTGGCAGCGGGAAGCTCGGGCGGGCGGTCGTCGAGGACCTCGCCGCCCACGGGTACGAGGTCGTGAACGTCGACGTCGCCGCCCCGCCGCCGGGCCAGCCGGCGCTGTTCACACGCGTCGACCTCACCGACCTGGGCCAGGTCACCGAGGCGTTGACCGGCATCGACGACCGCTACCAGGGCGTCGACGCGGTGGTGCACCTCGCGGCGATCCCCGCACCTGGGCTCATCCCGAGCGGCGCGACGTTCGCGAACAACGTCGTCTCGACCCACCACGTCTTCGCCGCCGCCCGCCGGGCCGGCATCCGCGACGTCGTCTGGGCGTCGAGCGAGACGGTCCTCGGCCTGCCGTTCGACACCCCGCCGCCGTACGCGCCGGTCGACGAGGAGTACCCGGTCCGCCCGGAGAGCACGTACTCGCTCGGCAAGGCCGTCGAGGAGGAGATGGCGCGCCACTTCACGCGCTGGGACCCGTCGGCGAAGCTGATCGGGCTGCGGTTCTCGAACGTCATGGTCGACGAGGACTACCCGGCGTTCCGCGACTTCACGGCGCAGTCGCGCCGCTGGAACCTGTGGGGCTACATCGACGCCCGCGACGGTGCGCAGGCCGTGCGCCTGGCCCTGGAGAGCGACCTCACGGGCTTCGAGGCGTTCATCATCGCCGCACCCGACACCGTCCTCGACACCCCGTCCGCCGACCTGCTGGCCGCGGAGTTCCCGGACGTCGAGCTCCGCCGTCCCGTCGAGGGCCGCGAGACGCTCCTGTCGATCGACAAGGCCCGCCGCCTGCTCGGCTACGAGCCGACCCACACCTGGCGCTCGCGCCTGCCCGGCGCCCAGGCCTGAGGCGTCACGCGGCCGACCGTGCCCGGCGGCCGTACGTGAGGCGGCGGAGGAGGACCTCGGCAGGCCCGCGGCGTCCCGTGCGGTCGAGCGCGACGGCGACGGCGACCGTGACGAGCCAGACGGTGACGGCGAGCGCGGCAGCCGTCGCCGTGCCGATCCGGCCGCCCAGACCGAGGCCCCACGCGCTCAGCAGCGGCGCGAGCATCACGGACTGCAGCAGGTACGACGTGAGCGACCGCTCGCCGACCGCGGTCACGGCCCGCACCACGGGCAGGTCGCGGCGGTCGTGCCAGACGGCCGCGAGCCAGCCGAACAGGCACACGTAGCCCAGGCCCATGACGACGCCCGACGCGATGTGGACGATCTCGAGCACCCCGCCCACCGTGGCCGACGGCTCCCACACGTGCCCGACGACGAGCGCCCACGGCAGGTTGCCGACGACGTTGACGGCGAGCGCCACGACGACGACCTGGCCGAGGCGGCGGCGGTGCTCCCACGGGCGTGTCAGCCAGCCGGCACGGGACAGCAGGATGCCGAGAACGACCTGCGGCACGAAGAACAGCAGCACGACCGCGAGCCCGATCGAGGCGCCCGACGACACCAGCCGCTCGCCGGCCGACGCCACGTAGCTCGTCGTCGGGGTGCCGTCGCCACCGAAGCCCTCCTCGAAGAACACCAGCACGACGACGCCCGCCGCGGTCGACAGCAGCGTGCCCGCGGCGAACCAGATCCACAGCGTCACGCGCGACCGGTGCAGGAACGCCAGCGCGACCAGGCCCGTCACGCCGTAGGCCGCGAGGATGTCGCCGCCGAACAGCAACGCCGAGTGCACGAGGCCCAGCACGACGAGCCACGCGCCGCGCCGCGCCAGCACCCGACGCGCGCCCCTGCGGTCGGCGCCGCGTGCCGCGAGCCGGCTCGCCATCGTGGCGAGGCCGAACCCGTAGAGGATCGCGAACATCGGCCGTGACCGGTCGTCGACGAAGAACGCGGTCAGCGCGTCGACGAGGTGGTCCACGTCCGACCCGCCCGCGGGTCGCCCGCCGGGCCCAGACTCACCGGTCGACCACAGGTAGCCCCACACGTTCGCGAGCGCGATGAACAGCAGCAGCATGCCGCGCGCGAGGTCGGGGGCCAGCGAGCGGCGGTCCAGCGCGGCCGGCGGCGGGGCGGCGACGGCGGGAGCGGCGGCCGTGGGCGGGGCGGTCAGCGTCGCGCTGGGCTGGTCGGAGGTCATGGCCCGAACCTAGGGAGCCCGGCCGGTGCGTCGACATCCGGTATCCCCCCCGGATGTCCCCTCAGGGTTGCCCCCACGTCGGGGGGCCCGACGGAGTGCCGAAGTCCGTCGCCCGGTGGATGCGCGAGCGCAGGACCAGACCGTCGGGGGACGCCGCGCCGTCGACGACGCGACCGACGGCGGACGCCCCGGCGTGCGGCGCGCGGCGAGCATGGGCGTGCACGGGCGGCCGGGTGACCCACGTATCTGGCCGCCGCCGCCGGACCTCTTCACCTCCGTCGCGGCCCCCGGGCTGCACCCACGACCGGCCCAGCGCGGCCGCGACCCCCTGGAGAACCGCCGATGAGTGCCGTCCCGTTCGCGTTCCTGGTCCACCCGCGGGCCCGGGTGTCCGACGACCTCGCGCGCGTCTGGTCGCCGCTCGGTCGCGTCCCCGAGGGCCTCGCCGACCGGGCGGTCCGCAGGCTCCCGCTGCGGCCGTTCACGATGGCCCGGGTGCACCTGCCCGACGTCACGCCCGACCCCGTCGGCCGCGTGGTGCTCGTCCCGTTCGGCGCCCGGCACATGCTCGACGCCCCGCACGCCGCGCGCGACCGCGTCGGTGCCGCGGTGGACCTCGCGGCACGGCGGGGCGCCGGGATCGTGGGTCTCGGGGCGCTGACGGCGACGGTCACGTCGGGCGGGTCGACGCTCGCGCGTCGCACCGACGTCGGGATCACCAACGGCAACGCGTACACCGCGGCGATCGTCGAGGACCAGCTGCGGACCGTGCTCGCCGCCCGGCCGGACCGCGCGCGCCGCGTCGCCGTCGTCGGCGCCACCGGCAGCGTCGGGACGACGCTCGTCCGCCTGCTGGCCCGCGACCGTGCCGTCGAGCACCTCACCCTCGTCGCCCGTGCGGGCGGCCGGCTCGGCACGCTGGCCGGCGAGGTCTGCCGGCGCGTCCCGACGACCCTCTCCACCGACCTGCACGACGTGCGCGCGTGCGACGTGGTCGTGCTCCTCACCGCCGCCGCCGACGCCGTCCTGCGGTCCGAGCACCTCGCACCCGGTGCGGTCGTGCTCGACGCGACGCAACCCCGCAACACGTCCCCGGACCTGCTCGTCGAGCGGCCCGACGTGACCGTGCTCGACGGCGGCGTCGTCGCGGTCCCGGGCCTGCGGCTGCGCGGCGGCGACATCGGCCAGCCGCCGGGGTTCACGTACGGCTGCTTCGCCGAGACCGCGCTGCTGGCCCTGTCCGGTCACACCGGCCACTTCTCGCTGGGCGTCCCGACGCTCGACCAGGTCGACCACGTCCGCGCGATCGCCCGCCGCTTCGCGAGCCTCGGGTTCCGCGCCGCCCCGCCGACGACCTTCGGCCGCCCGCTCGCCGTCCCCGCCGCCGACCCGCACCCGACGGTCCTCGCCACGACGAGCCCCGCGACCCGGGCGTCGTCACCGCACACACCGCGAGAGCCGGCAACAACCGCCGGGTCGCCGGCCGTGGTCGGCGGTCCCGGCGGCGCGAGCACGTCGGCGACCGGTGTCGAGGCGGTGGACGGCGTCACCGGGGGCGCGCTCGTCGCGGCAGGAGCGGCGCGGTGACGCGGCGGGTCGTCCTGCTGGGCGGCGGGTACGTGACGCTGCACGCCTACGGCGCCCTCGTGCGCCGCGTCCGGGGGATGCTCCGCGACGGGTCCGTCGAGATCGTCGTGGTGTCCGACAACCTCGTGCACAACTTCCACGGCTTCACCGGCGAGGTCGTGTCGGGCCTGCTGCCCGCACACCTCACGCAGACACCGCTCGCCGAGGCCATGCCGCTCGCGACCGTCGTGCACGCCCGCGTCGAGCACGTCGACCTGTCCGCCCGCACGGTCACGTACCGGCCCGCCGACGGGAGCGCTCGGGGGACCACGTCGTACGACGCGCTCGTCCTCGGCACGGGTGCGGGCGAGCCGGTCGACGAGGTCGACGGCCTGATCGGCCGCGGCCTCACGCTGCGGCACCCGGGCGGTCTGGAGGCGCTTGCGGCCCGCGCTCAGGCGGCCGACGACGACGCCGACCCGGTCGTCGTGGTCGGCGGCGGCCTCGCCGGGGCCGAGCTCGCCGCCGCGCTCGCGGACCGCTGCGGCGGTCGGCCCGGGCGCGTCGTCCTGGTCCACCGCGGCGACCGCGTCGTCCCCGCCCTGCACGCGCGCCGCCCACGCCTCGCCCGGCGGGTCGAGCACGAGCTCGCTCGCCTGGGCGTCGACGTCCGCACCGGCGTCGCCGTGACGTCCGCCGACGACGACGGCGTCACGCTCTCCGACGGCACCCGCGTCCGCACCCGCACGGTTCTCGCGACCACGGGACAGCGGGCGGTCCGCCTGCCCGGCACCGAGCCCCTGGCCCGCGACGACGACGGCCGCCTCCGCACGCTGCCCGACCTCACGGTCCGCGACGGGGTCTGGGCCGCGGGCGACGCGGCACGCGTGCTGCACCCGCGCACGCACGAACCGGTCCCCGCGAACGCGTTGTGGGCGATCAAGGCCGGCGACCAGGTGGGCCGCAACGTCGCCCGCGCGCTGCAGAGCCGCCCCGGGCTGCCGTTCCGCTACCTGGGGCTCGGCCAGGGTGCCGCGTTCGGCGTCGGCCACGGCGTCGCCGACATCTGGGGCCTGAGCATCACCGGCCCGCTCGCCTGGACCCTGCGCCTCGTCTTCTTCCTGCGCTTCCTGCCGTCCCGCCGCCGCGCCCACGCGATCCCCGCGGAGCTCCGCCGCCGTCACCGGCGACGTCGCGGGCAGACCGTCCTCTCCGATCGGAGCCTCGACCTCGGGGTCCGTCGCGAGCCGAGAGCGCTCACGACCGTCGAGGGCTGACGGCGGCCGACCAGTGATGGAGTGCCGGGAGGAAGGTCGCCGAGGCAGACTGCCGACGTGGTGACGCTGCGGATCGATGACGTTCCCGAGGACGTGCGGGACGTGCTGGCGGCGCGGGCACGGAGCGACGGCCTCAGCCTGGAGGCGTACCTGCTCGCGGTGGTGCTGCGCGAGGCGTCGTCCGCCCGCAACCGGGTCCTCGTCAGCGGCCTCAGCGAGTGGACGACGGGTACCGGCGTGACGGGTGAGGACGTCCTCTCCGTCCGCTCGACGAAGGCTGCCGCCAGTGGCTGGGACGACGCCCGAGGGCGGGTCACCCCGGAAGGTGACCCGCCCTCGGGCGCTGTGGGTGGTCGGTCAGAGGACCTGGGAGACCGCGGGCAGCATGTCCTTGATCGTGCGGCCGCTGGTGCGGACGCCGAGCGCCGTCATGCTCCAGCCGGCGCCGGCGCGCGTCACCTTCGCCATGATCTGCGCGGTGTGCGGGCCCGAGCCCGACAGGTCGTAGCGGGCGACCTCCTGGCCGGTCGTCTCGTCGATCAGGCGGCAGAACGCGTTCTCGATCTGCGCGAACGTCTCGCCGGTGTAGCTGTTCACGACGAACACGAGCGTCGTGACCGCCGGGTTCACGCCGGTGAGCGCGACGCGGATCGACTCGTCGTCGCCGTCGCCCGCACCCGTCCGGTTGTCGCCGGTGTGCTGCACCGCGCCGTCCTTGCTCGACAGCTGGCTGAACCACACCTGGTCGACGAGCGCACCGTTCGCGTCGAACAGCAGCGCCGAGGCGTCGAGGTCGACCGACTTCTCCTTCGCGCGCCCGAACAGGCCCTTGACCTTGATGGCGTCCCAGCCGAGGCCCATGCGGACCTGCGTCAGGGTGCCGCCGTCGGACTTGGTGAGCGAGACGGTCTGGCCCTTGGTGAGGTTGACGGACACGTGCGGCCTTTCGACGGGGCGGGTGGGTCAGGAGGTCAGGGGGTCGACGTCAGCTGCGGCTCACGGTCGCCCTCCGAGCTGTCCGGGCGCGCGGCGCGCTCCCGGCGGTTGCGGCGGACCGACGCGGCGAACGCGGCACCGATGAACGCGACGCCCACGAGGCCCGTGATGATCTCGTCGACGTGGAAGCCGATGCTGACCAGCAGGATCCCGGCGAGGGCACCGATCGCCCAGTGCGCGCCGTGCTCGAGGTAGACGTACTCGGACAGCGTGCCCTTGCGGACGAGGAACACGGTGATCGACCGGACGAACATCGCGCCGATGAAGCCGAGGCCCAGGGCGATGATGATCGGGTCGGGCGTGATCGCGAAGGCGCCGATGACGCCGTCGAACGAGAACGACGCGTCGAGGACCTCGAGGTAGAGGAACAGGAAGAAGCCGGCCTTGCCGGTGGCCTTCGCGAGCTCGGTCGGGCCGGAGCGGCCGGACTTCTCGGCGACGGCCTTGTCCGCGACGGCCTCGGCCTCGGCGGGCGCCTCGTCGTCGGCCGCGTCGGGCACGTTGAAGAGCGAGCCCAGACCGTTGACCGCGATGTACGTGATCATGCCGAGCACGCCGGAGACCATGACGATCGCCGGGTCGTCCGCGAGCAGCTCGGCCGCGAGGACGAGCGCGATGCCACCGACGACGACGGACAGCTGGTCGAGCTTGCCGATCTTCGCGAGGGGCTTCTCGAGCCAGGACAGCCAGGTGATCTCGCGGTCCTCGAAGATGAAGTCGAGGAAGAGCATGAGCAGGAACATCCCGCCGAACGCCGCGATCTGCGGGTGTGCCTCGTTGAGCAGGTACCCGTAGGTGCCGGGCTCGTGCGGGTCGCCCTTCTCCATCGCGAGCGAGATCGCCTCGACCGGGTTGAGGTTCGCGGTGATGCCCACGATGAGCAGCGGGAAGACGAGCCGCATGCCGAAGACGGCGATCGCGATGCCGACGGTGAGGAAGATCCGCTGCCAGAACGGGCTCATCCGCTCCAGGATCTTCGCGTTGACGACCGCGTTGTCGAAGGACAGCGACACCTCGAGGACGCCGAGGATGAGGCACAGCACGAAGGCGTTCCAGCCGCCGTAGAAGAACGCGACGACGAGCGACACGATCGTGACGGCGAGCGACCAGCCGAAGATGCGGAAGAACACGGGACTCTCGATCTCGTGAAGGGGTGGGGTGACCGCTGCAGGGCCGACCGCAGTCTAGGAGCGACCGCGGCCGGCCGTGCGACGGTTCAGCCGATCTGGACGCCGAAGTCGGTCGCGATGCCCGCCAGGCCCGTGTCGTAGCCCTGGCCGACCGCGCGGAACTTCCACTCGGCACCGTTGCGGTAGATCTCGCCGAAGATCATCGCCGTCTCGGTGGAGGCGTCCTCGGAGAGGTCGTACCGCGCGAGCTCGTTGCCGTCGGACTGGTCGACGACGCGGATGAACGCGTTGCGCACCTGCCCGAAGCTCTGCTGCCGCGCGGGCGCGTCGTAGATCGAGACGGGGAAGACGATCCGCTGCACGTCGGCCGGCACCGCGGCCAGGTCGAGCACGATCGCCTCGTCGTCCCCGTCACCCTCGCCCGTGCGGTTGTCGCCCGTGTGCGTCACGGACCCGTCCGGGCTGGTGAGGTTGTTGTAGAAGACGAAGTGCGCGTCCGACAGGACCTTGCCGTTCGCGCCCACGAGCAGCGCGCTGGCGTCGAGGTCGAACCCGGCACCCGTCGTCGTGCGGACGTCCCAGCCGAGCCCGACGAGCGCCTTCGTGAGGTTCGGCGCCTCCTTCGTCAGGGAGACGTTGCCGCCCTTGGCGAGGACGACGCCCATCAGACGCCGACGCCGAAGTCGCGGGCGATGCCCGCCAGGCCGGACGCGTAGCCCTGACCGACCGCGCGGAACTTCCACTCCTCGCCGTTGCGGTACAGCTCGCCGAAGACCATCGCGGTCTCGGTCGAGGCGTCCTCCGACAGGTCGTAGCGCGCGAGCTCGCTGTTGTCCGCCTGGTTCACGACGCGGATGAACGCGTTGCGCACCTGGCCGAACGTCTGACGGCGGTTGTCGGCGTCGTAGATCGAGACGGGGAAGACGATCTTGTCGGCCTCGGCCGGCACACCGGCGAGGTTGACCTTGAGCTGCTCGTCGTCGCCCTCGCCCTCACCCGTGAGGTTGTCGCCGAGGTGCTGCACGGAGCCGTCGGCGCTCGTGAGGTTGTTGAAGAAGACGAAGTGCTTGTCCGAGAGGACCTTGCCGTCGGCGCCGACCACGATCGCCGAGGCGTCGAGGTCGAAGTCGTCGCCGGTCGTCGTGCGCAGGTCCCAGCCGAGACCGACGACGACCGCGGTCAGCCCGGGCGCCGCCTTCGTCAGGCTGACGTTCCCGCCCTTGGTGAGGCTGAGAGACACGTGCTCCTCCTTCGCGGACCGGGGGGAGCGGCTCTCCCGCCCGTCGGACGATCCCAACGACCGTTCCGGCGCCGGGGTTCCGAGCGATGCTATCCACGCGGACCGGGCCACGACGTCGGTCCGCAGGAGGATCCGCCCGGCCGGACGAGCACACGCACCCCCGCCGCGTCCTAGAGTCGTTCCCGTGCCCGGCGGCGCCGGGCCACCCGCCCGAACGCCCTGCCTGGAGGTCTCCCCATGTCCGAGCTCGACCTCGGGTCGACGCCCACCGCCCCCGCCCCTGCGGCGCCGGCGCCCGGTGCGCTCGTCCTCACGCCGCCCGCCGCGGTCGTCGTGGTCAAGGAGGAGCAGGCCGTCGGGGCGGTTCCCCTCGAGGACGCGAAGCAGGTCGAGCTGCGGACGAAGGCGAACGCGTTCGTCGCCGAGCTCACCGCGATCGACGCCAAGTCGCCCGCGTTCAGCCAGAAGGTCGCGTCGATCACCTCGATGGGCGAGCAGGACATGCGCGCCGCCGCGACGGTGTCGAGCCGCATGCTCGACCGCCCGGCCGCGATCGTGAAGGGCAAGAACACCGGCGACGCCCAGACGCGCGTGGCGAACACGCTCGTCGACCTGCGCAACACCGTGACGGACCTCGACCCGAACCGGGCCGACCTCACGGGCGCCAAGAAGGTCCTCAAGTGGATCCCGGGCGGCTCGAAGATCGACCAGTACTTCGCCAAGTACCAGTCGGCGCAGCAGCACCTCGACGCGATCATCAAGGCGCTCGCGTCCGGCCAGGACGAGCTCCGCAAGGACAACGCGGCCATCGAGACCGAGAAGGCGAACCTCTGGGCCGCGATGGGCCGCCTCGCCGAGTACAACTCGCTCGCGTCCGCGCTCGACGACGCGCTCGTCGAGAAGATCGCGCAGCTCGAGGCCGCGGGTCGCCAGGAGGACGCCGACGCCGTGCGTGCCGACGCGCTGTTCCCCGTCCGCCAGCGCCGCCAGGACTTCATGACGCAGATGGCCGTGTCCGTGCAGGGCTACATGGCGCTCGACCTGGTCCGCCGCAACAACCTCGAGCTCATCAAGGGCGTCGACCGCGCGCAGACCACGACCGTCGCCGCGCTGCGGACCGCCGTCATCGTCGCGCAGGCGCTCTCGCGCCAGAAGCTCGTGCTCGACCAGATCACGGCGCTCAACACCGTCACCTCGAACCTCATCGAGTCGACGTCCGAGCAGCTCAAGATCCAGGGCGCGGCGATCAACCAGCAGGCGTCCGAGGCGACGCTCGACGTCGCGAAGCTGCAGGCCGCGTTCGACAACGTCTTCCAGACGATGGACGCGCTCGACACCTTCCGCGCGCAGGCCGTCGACTCCATGGCGCAGACCGTCACCGCCCTCGAGGGCCAGATCCAGCGCGCCCAGCCGTACCTGGAGCGCACCCGCCGGCGTGAGCTCGAGTCCTGAGAGCGGCGGTCGCCGCCGGGGGTTCTGGCAGCGGCTGCGCGACCGCGACGAGCCCGTCGCCGTCGTGCAGCCGCCGGTCGCGTCCGGCGACAGCCCCGCCGAGCTGCGCCGTGCCGTCGCCGAGGTCGTCCGCCTGGTCAACTCCCGGTCGGGCGACCTGCCCGTCGCAGCCGTCGTCAACGCGCGCCGCCTGACCGACCTGCTGCGCGAGGTCGTCGACACCTCCGAGGTGCGCCCGCTCGACGTGTACGCCGTGATGTCCGTGCAGGGCACCGCGACGGACTACCTGCCGACGACGCTGCGCTCGTACCTCGCCGTCGACGAGTCGCTGCGCGACGTCCCGCGGGGGAGCGGCGTGACGCCGACGCAGGCGCTGATGATCCAGATCGACACCCTCACGACGTCCGTCGCGGCCACCCTCGACGCCGTGCAGCACCAGGACGCCGACGCCCTCATGACGCAGGGCTCGTTCCTCCGTACGAAGTTCGCCCGCTCCGACCTGGACCTGTGAGCAGACCTCTGATGGCAGCCCGACCCATGCCCCGCGGCGGCAACGCCAACCTCACGCGCGAGATCCCGCACCTCACGGGCGTCGTCGTCGGCGTCGCGCTCGCGTCGCCCGAGACGGTGCTCGTCGACAACCTCGTCGTCGCGACCCTGCTGTGCGACGACGCGACCCAGCTCCTGTCGCGCGAGCACGTCGTGTTCTTCAACCAGCTCACGTCGCCCGACCTGTCCGTCGCGCAGCTCGAGAAGGCGCGCTCCTCCGGCGACCTCGAGCAGATCGAGGTCGACCTGCGCGACGTGCCGCCCGAGGTGTCGCGCATCGTCGTCGTCGCCTACATCAACGAGGGCCTGGGCCACCGGCGCTCGCTCGGCCAGCTGCGCGAGGCGCGCGTCCGCGTGCTCGACCTCGCCGGGGACGACGAGCTCGTCGTGTCCGAGAACCTCGCGCCCGCGCTGTCGACCGAGACCGGCCTGGTGCTCGCCGAGCTCTACCGCAACGGCCCGCACTGGAAGTTCAAGGTCGTCGGGCAGGGGTACGCCGACGGGATCGCGGGCATCCTGCGCGACCACGGCCTGCGGTCGTGAGCGGCGTCGGCGTCGGTCCGGCGGGCGCACCGCCGCGGCACGACCTGCCCTGGCTGCGGCGCCGGCGCCTGCACCCGGACGCCCCGGCTCGTCCCGCCCCGGGTGGGACGTCGTCGGGTGCCCGACCCGCCCGTGGGACGTCCGCGCCCGAGACGTCGCTCGACCTCTCGCGTCCGTCCGCGACGCCCGCGCGGCCTGCCGCTCCTGCGCCGGCCGTGCCGGCGTCTCCCGCTCCGCGACCGTCCGCGTCGCAGGGCACGTCGCTCGACCTGTCCGCACCCTCCTCCGCGCCGGCGGGTGGGACGTCGCTCGACCTGTCGCCGTCGTCGTCGTCCGGGACGTCGCTGGACCTGCCGTCGTCCGCGCGCCCGTCGGCGCCGGCGTCCGCGTCCGGGACGTCGCTGGACCTGTCGTCGCCCGCGCGTGGGTCGTCGGCGCCGGCAGGCGCGTCGCTCGACCTGTCCGGCGCGACGACCCCCACGGCGGCGTCGCGACCGGTGCGCCCGCGTCCGTCCGCGGCGGCCGGCGACCTCGTGCTCGGCTACGCGCCCGACCGGCTGGCACCGGGTGGGCGCGCGTCGCTCACCGACGACCGCCCGACGCTCACGCTCGACCGCCTCCAGTCCGGGATCGGTGTGCTGACCGTCCGGGCGGCGGTGTCGGAGCACATCGGCGACCTGCGGCTCGCGGCGGCGTACCGGCTCGCGACGGGGGAGTCGTCGGTGCTCGACGAGGCGCGCGGGCTGTCCGTCGCGCCGGTCGGCACCTCGCGCTACGTCGTCGTCGCCGCGCGGGACCACGGTGACGTCCTGCGCCTCGACCTGCGGCAGGTCCGGCGGCTCGAGCGGCTCGTCGTGCTCGCCTTCTCGCCGTCCGGGGGGACGCTCCGGTGGGGCGGGGCGCTGCTCGTCGAGACGGCGGACGGCGGGCGCGTCGACGTCGCGCTCGACCGTGAGCCCGCGTCGGGCGTGCTCGTCGCGCTGTCGATCACGCAGGTCGCGGGCGAGCTCGTGCTGCGCGCGGAGGACGAGCTGGTCCACGGCACCTTCCGCGACGCGTGCCTGGCGTACGGCTTCACGTCGATCACGTGGGTCGACCCCTGGACCCCCCTCACCTGACCGCGGCGTCCACGACGGACCGACGCCCCGCGCCACCGCACGACCCATGCTCGACCGGCGCCCCGCGCCACCGCACGACCCACGCTCGACCGGCGCGACCCGGGGCTGGGTACCGCTCAGGGCACCGCACCGGTCACCAGGCCCGGGTCGACGGCGTCGGGGCCGCGATGGTGACACCCGGCGCGAGGACGGGCCGGTCGGGTGGGCGGCGCGACCGCTGTCGGCGGCGGCGGAACCCACGGCGTGCACCGGACGTTCACCTGGACGCGCGGTGCGCGCAGCACCGCTGGGCTACCGTGTGCGCGCGCCCCGCACCACCCCACGGCGGGCCGCAGACGGACGGAGTCGACATGCAGGTCACCACACCCCCGGGACCGGGCGCCGCGTGAGCGCGCGCCACTTCTCGCACCTGCCCGACGAGGACGTCGAGCGCCTGTTCTCCCGGCCGCCCGAGGCGCTGGGCCGCTCGTGCCCGCCGGCGTTGCTCGCGGTGGCCCTGGGCGCGACGCTCTACATGCCCGGCACGCGGCCGCAGCTGGCCCGTGACCTGGTGCGACGCGCCGCAGCCGGTGCGGTGAGCTCGGTCGTGTGCCTCGAGGACGCGGTCGCCGACGCGGACGTCCCGGAGGCCGAGCGCAACGTCGTCGCGCAGCTCCGCGAGCTCGCCCGCGACGAGGCCGCCGCGCCGTTCGTGTTCGTGCGCGTGCGCAACCCCGAGCAGATCCCGGCGATCGTCACGGCCCTCGGCGACGACGCGCGCATCCTGTCGGGCTTCGTGCTGCCGAAGTTCACCGAGACGCACGGCGCCGCGTTCCTCGACGCGGTCGACGACACCTCCGCGAGCGCGGGCGTCCGGCTGCTCGCGATGCCCGTCATCGAGTCGCCCGAGATCATCCACCGCGAGACGCGCGAGGACGCGCTGCTCGGCGTGCAGCGGCTGCTCGACAAGCACCGCTCGTCGGTCCTCGCGGTCCGTACCGGCGCGACCGACCTGTGCAGCGTGTACGGCATCCGGCGCGGGCGGGACCTGACGATCTGGGACGTGCGGCTCGTCGCGGGCGTGCTCACCGACGTGATCAACGTCCTGGGCCGCACGGACGGCACCGGGTTCGTGGTCACCGGGCCCGTGTGGGAGTACTTCAGCAGCGACGAGCGGCTGTTCAAGCCGCAGCTGCGGCACACGCCGTTCGACCAGCACGACGCGAACCGGCTGCGCGCCGACCTCATCACGCGCGACCTCGACGGGCTCATCCGCGAGGTCGTGCTCGACAAGGTCAACGGCCTCACCGGCAAGACCGTCATCCACCCGAGCCACGTGCCCGTGGTCCACGCCCTGTCCGTCGTCACGCACGAGGAGTACGCCGACGCGACCGACGTCCTGGAGGCGGCCGGCCGGTCCGGTGTCTCCGCGTCGCGCTACGGCAACAAGATGAACGAGTCGAAGCCGCACCTGTCCTGGGCCGAGCGGACGATCCTGCGCGCGCGGGCCTTCGGCGTCGCCGCGGAGGACGTCGGACTCGTCGACCTGCTGGCCGCGACGGCGGGACGCGCGTGACGGCGCCCGTCGACGCGCTCCGGACCGGCGCGTCCACCGGTGCCTCGGCCGGGACGTGGACCGGCGCGTGGGTGTCGGACCGGCTCGACCTCACCCTGCGCACGACCGGTTCGGCAGTCGGCCTCGACCTGACGGACCTCGTCGGGCTGGCGGTGCGCCGCAACCCGCGCCGTGCGCACCTGCTCGTGTCGCGCGTGCTCGGCAAGCACGTCCCGACGGACCCGCGCGTGGTCCGCGGCGCGGGCCTGCTGCTGGGTGCGCTCGCGGCGCGGTCGCTCGTCGAGCCGCCGCCGGTCGAGGCGACCGACGCGGGCGCGGACCTCGACGAGCGGCTCCTGAGCGCGGGCGCCGTCCTGCGGGACGCCCTCGACGGCGACCCCGTCGCGCCCACGCTCCTCACCGGCGTCGTCGCCGACCTGGTCGCGGACGTGCCCGCGTCGGCCGTGGTGCTCGGGTACGCGGAGACGGCGACGGCCCTGGGCCACGCGGTCGCCGACGCGCTCGGCGGTGCGCCGTACCTGCACTCGACGCGGCGACCCGTCGCGGGCGTGCCGTCGGTCGGCGCGTTCGAGGAGGACCACTCGCACGCGACGACGCACCTGCTGCTCCCGGCCGACCCCGCGCTGCTCGCGTCGGCCGCCCCCCTCGTGCTCGTCGACGACGAGCTGTCCACGGGCACGACCGCGCTGCACACGATCGAGGCCGTGCACCGGCTCGCCGCGCGGGACCGGTACGTCGTCGCGACGCTCGTCGACCTGCGCACCGACGACGACCGCGCCCGTGCCGCGGCGCTCGCGGACCGGCTGGGCGTGCGCATCGACGTCGTCGCGCTGGTCGCGGGCCGGGTCGATGCCCCGGACGACGTGGTGACCCGCGGCGCCGCGCTCGTCGCGGAGGTCGATGCCGCCGTCGCCGTCCCGCGCGCCGCCGCAGCAACGCCCTCCGACGCTCACGCGGACGCGGCGCGCCAGGACGACGCGAGCGGCACCGAGGCGCGCGGCGACGACGACGGCGCACCTGCCGCGACCGCCGGGCGACCGGGCCACGCGCCGGTCCGCCGCGTCGACGTCGGGTGGCCCGCCGCGCTGCCCGAGACGGCGCGGCACGGCGTCGACGCCGACGACCGTCGCGCGCTCGACGTCGCGCTCCCGGCGTGCACGGCGGCGCTGCGTGACGCGCTCGCGGGTGGCTCGTCACCGGCGCTCGACGCGGGCGGCCGGGTCCTGGTCCTGGGGACCGAGGAGCTCATGGACGCGCCGCTGCGGCTCGCGGAGTCGCTGGCGGTCGCTCTCGACGGCACGACCGAGGTGCGCTTCTCGACGACGACGCGCTCGCCGGTCCTGGCCGTCGACGACGCCGCGTACGCGATCCGGTCGTCGCTGACCTTCCCCGCGCACGACGACCCCGCCGACGCGGCGCCCGGTGCTCCGGGCCACCGCCGCTTCGCGTACAACGTCGCGCCGACCACGCCCGGCGACCGGTTCGACGCCGTCGTGGTGGTGACCGACGCCCCGGGCGACACCCCGGCGCTGACCGCACCGGCCGGGCTGCTGGACGAGCTCGCCGCGCACACCGGCGACGTCCTGCTCGTGGTGCTCCCGGGCTCCGCGGCCCGGCGCGCGACCGCCGTCCGGGCGGGCGCGACCACGAGCGCCGGCCCGGGAGGCGACGCGCGCCCCGCCGCGGGCGTCGGGTCCGTCGTCGGGACACGTCCCGACGACGACGCACGGCCCGGTCCGGCCGGTCCGGACGCGGCTGCGCTGCCCGCCCCGCTCCGCGGCCCCGCGTTCGGGTCGTACGCGCCCGACGAGGTGACGTGGCTGCTCACGGACCTGTCGGGCGTCGCGCTCGAGGCGCCGGTCGAGGAGCGCGAGGAGGCCGTGCAGTCGGGCGGCGCGCACTACGCGGAGTCGCTCCCGGTCGAGTACCAGCCGAGCGCGGCGTACGTGCGGCTGTTCGACGAGGCGCTCGAGGCGGGCGCGGAGCGGCTCGCGCACGCCGTCGGCGTCGTCGCGGAGCAGATCCTGGCGGCGCGCGGCGACGGCGCGACGCTCGTGTCGCTGGCCCGCGCGGGCACCCCGGTCGGCATCCTGGTCCGCCGCTGGGCACGCCTGGTGCACGGCCTCGACCTGCCGCACCACGCGGTGTCGATCGTGCGCGGCCGCGGGATCGACGACGTCGCGCTGCGGTTCCTCGCGGTGCACCACGACCCGGCGTCGGTGGTGTTCGTCGACGGCTGGACGGGCAAGGGTGCGATCGCGCGCGAGCTCGGTGCGGCGCTGGCCGACCACGGGCGACGCACGGGCGTCGCGTTCCCCCGGGACCTCGCGGTGCTCGCGGACCCCGGCCGCTGCGTGCGGCTCGCGGGGACGCGGGACGACTTCCTGGTCCCGTCGGCGTGCCTGAACTCCACGGTGTCGGGTCTGGTGTCGCGCACGGTGCTCAACCGCGACCTCATCGGCCCCGACCAGTTCCACGGCGCGAAGTTCTACGCGGACCTCGCGCCCGCGGACGTGTCGGGTCGCTTCCTCGACGCTGTCGAGGCGCGGTTCGGCGACGTCCGCGACGCCGTCGAGCGGGACTGGCGCGACCTGGCTGCCGCGCACCAGGACGTCGACTGGGCGGGCTGGGCTGCCGTCGAGCGGATCGTCGAGGCGTACGGCATCGGGGACGTGAACCTCGTGAAGCCGGGCGTGGGCGAGACGACGCGCGTGCTGCTGCGGCGCGTACCGTGGCGTGTCCTCGTCCGACCCGACGTCGACCCCGCCGACGTCGCGCACGTCCGGCACCTGGCCGCCGAACGAGGAGTACCCGTGGAGACCGTCGCCGACCTGCCCTACTCGTGCGTGGGTCTGATCCACCCGCGGTTCACCGCCGGCGCGACGGGCGCCGACGGCCTGACCGTGCGGGCCGACGCGTGAGCGCCGTGGTGGTCGCGTGCGACCTGGACCGGACGCTCATCTACTCGGCGGCGGCGCTGCGGCTCGGCGGCGACGACGAGCAGGCACCCGCGATGACGGTCGCGGAGGTGTTCGAGGGTGAGCCTGTGTCGTTCTGGACGCGTGACGCGGAGGAGATGATCGGCGACCTCGTCGAGGCGGCGTGGTTCGTCCCGACGACGACGCGCACCCGCAAGCAGTACGCGCGTGTCCGCTTCCCCGAGCCGGGTCCGCGGTACGCGGTGACGTCGAACGGCGGGCACATCCTCGTCGACGGCGAGCCGTGCGCCGACTGGTCGGCGACCGTGCACGCGCGGCTGGGGGAGTGCGCGCCGCTCGCGGAGGTCGTCGAGCACCTGCGCGTCGTCGCGGAGCAGCCGTGGGTCCGCAAGCACCGCGTCGCCGAGGACCTGTTCACGTACCTCGTCGTCCACCGTGAGCAGCTGCCGCCGACGTTCGTCGACGAGCTCACCGCGTGGTGCGCGGAGCGTGGGTGGACGGTGTCGTTGCAGGGGCGCAAGGTGTACTGCGTGCCCGCCCCGCTCACGAAGTCCGCCGCGGTCGCCGAGGTCGCGCAGCGCGTCGGCGCCGACCTCACGTTCGCGGCCGGCGACTCGCTGCTCGACGCCGACCTGCTCGTGGCCGCCGACCGGGCGTTCCGCCCGGCCCACGGCGAGCTGCACGAGGCCGGCTGGCAGACCCCGCACCTCACGGTGACGCGCCGTGCGGGCGTCGCGGGCGGCGAGGAGATCGTCGCGCGCCTGCTCGCGGCGGTGCGCGCGCAGGCGGGTGCGACCGGTGTGGTCGACGTGCCCGACGTGCCCGACGTGCCCGGCGCGACCGCCGACGCGGTGGCGGGTTCGTGAGCGTCCGCCGCTCGCTCGCGCGCGCGTACTGGCGGGTCAGCCGCTGGACGCTGCGCACCGAGCGCGTCCCGGCGGACGGTGCCGGCCTGCTCATCGGCGCGCCGCACACGTCGAACTGGGACTTCGTCCTCATGCTGGCCATCGCGGGCGAGGCGGACCTGACGTTCCGCTGGCTCGGCAAGCACACGCTGTTCCGCGGCGTCGCCGGCCCGCTCATGCGCGCGCTCGGCGGCATCCCCGTGGACCGGCGCGACCCGGCCGGCCTCGTCGACGAGATCGTCGCCCGGCTGGGCGGCGGCGAGCGGTTCTACCTGGTCGTCACGCCCGAGGGCACGCGCCGCGGCGACGGGTGGAAGTCGGGCTTCTACCGCATCGCCCGCGCGACCGACCTGCCCGTGACGCTCGGCTACGTCGACCGCACGACGCGCACGACCGGACTGGGCCCGACGCTCACGCTGACCGGCGACGTGCGCGCCGACATGGACGAGATCCGCGCGTTCTACGCCGACAAGGCCGGCCACACGCCGTCCCGCCGCACCGAGCCCCGCCTCCGCGACGAGTCCCCGACCCCGCCGCCGCCCCCGCCCGCCTGACGCGTCCGGCGCGCGCACGACGTCGCGCACCTGACGCGCCCGTCCGCGCGCACGCCGTCGCGCACCTGACGCGCCCGTCCGCGCGCACGCCGTCCCCCGGGCTGCGCACGACGGCGCTCCGGGCAGATGCGCAGGGGCCCGCCGCAGCCGTCTGACCGCCGACGTCGCCGTCCACAGGATCCGGCATTTCACCCGATCGTGACCGCACCGTCCTGCCAGGATGCTCGGCGTGACAGCCGCCGTGGACGTGCCCGACGACGTCCACGAGGACGTCGACCCGCGGTCGTTCGCGCCCTGGTGGCGGCGCGCGGTGGCGCTCGCGCTCGACGCGTCCGTGGTCGGCGCGGTGACGTTCCTCGTCGTCGGACCGGGCGGGTGGCCGTGGGAGTGGTCGGTCGTGCTGGGCGGCACGAACCCCGTCCCGGGCGTCGGCGTCCTGGTGTCGGTCGGCGTGACGTGGCTGGTGCTGCTCGCGCTGCAGGCGTGGACCGGTGCGACTCCGGGCAAGCGGGTCGTGGGCGTCGTCGTGGTCGGGCGCGCGGACGGCCGGCCGCTGGGCCCCGTGCGGACGCTGGTCCGGGCGGCCGCGCACGTGCTCGACGTGCTGCTGCTCGTCGGCTTCGTGCGACCGCTGTGGGACTCGGAGCGCCGGACGTTCGCGGACTCCCTGTGCGGCACCGACGTGCGAGCGGGCCGCGACGTCGCCCGACGGGACGGGTCTCGGGGTCGTCGCCGGGGCTCCGCCGTGGACGGCCCGCGGGCGCGTGCCGCACGCCGTGGTGCGGTCGCGACGACGGCCGGTGCCGCCGCGCTCTGCGTCGCGGCGGTCGCGCTCGCGGCCGTGCAGTCGACAGCGGTGACACCGGCGTCGGACCGCACGTGCGGGTTCGCGGACCGGGCGATGGGGGAGGACCCGCCGATCGCCTCGGTCGAGCTGCGCGTCCCGGAGGTCGCACGGCAGACCCGGCTCGGGGTGACGCGGCAGGTCGGTGGTCCCGCCGACGCGACCGTGACGTGGGTCGTCGCCGACCAGGAGGAGGCGCCCGACGGGACGCGGCTGAGCGTGCGGGTCAGCGACGCGTCGGGGGACGTCGTGGCCGAGCTGGGCGGCACGGTGCGCGGCGGGACGCTCGTCCCGGACGACGGCCAGGTGCTCGGCGGTCTGGTCCTCCCGGTACCGCGGCACGTGCTGGGTGCGGCCGGGGCCGGCGGGTCGTGGGAGGCGGGGGTCGGCACGGCGTCCGTGCGCGCGGCGCTCTGCGGGGACGCGCTCGACCCGTCGTGAGCCGCACGGGGACGCACTGAGCAGGGCGTCACGCGTGAACGCACCGACCCCGCGGTCGTGCGGCGCGGTGACGGGCGTCGCCCTACGCTCGGCGCATGGAGCGTCGACGCGCGGAGCCCGTGGTCGTCGAGCGGCCCGAGGTGCCGTACGTGGGGATCGCCGCGCGCGTGACGACCGCGTCGCTCGCGTCGCTGGCCGGTCGTTTCGACGACCTGTTCGCGTGGGCGGAGGCGCACTCGCTGACGCCCACCGGTCCGCCGTTCTTCCGGTACCGGGTGATCGACATGGAGCGTGAGCTCCTGGTCGAGGCGGGGCTGCCGCTCGACGAGCCCGTCGCGCAGGCGGACGGGGACGTGACGCCCGACGTGCTGCCCGCGGGCCGCTACGTGGTCACGACGCACGTGGGTCATCCGGACGAGCTGGTCCAGGTGACCGCGGACGTGCTGGCGTGGGCGGAGGCGCACGGCGAGGCGTGGGACAGGTGGCCGGTGGAGGGCGGCGAGGCGTGGGGCTGTCGACTTGAGCTGATGTTGACGGACCCGCGCGTCGAGCCCGACATGAGCCGCTGGGAGACGCAGCTGGCCTTCCGGATCGTGGACGACGGGCCGCGGTGACACGTGCCGAGCCGCGTCTTCATGCGGAAGAGGCCTTTGGTGTGCGCCGACCGGGTGAATTGGACGGCCGTACGAAACTGGTGACTGGTAGCGCTTCCCTTCTCGTCTCATGTTGCTCTAATGTCGGACTTGTCAGCGAAACGGCAAACCCTCCGCAAGGGGGGGACGCAAAGCCACGGGACCCACGAGGTCAGCCGGGCTACCGAACAGACAGGAAGATGACATGGACCAGCGCGGGTTCTCCGTCGACCCCTCCGAGGCAGCCACCCCCTTCGTCCTCCCGGCCTCGCGCCTGCAGGCATGGGCGGCACTCGCGGAGCGGCAGCACACTCTGGAGCTCGTCCCGGCGCAGCGCGACTACCTCGCCGCCTGACGACGACCCCACCGCACGAACGGCCGGTCCCGGCTCAGCCCGGGGCCGGCCGTTCGCGTGCTCGGGCGGACGGCGGGCGGGTGCGCGAGGTCGTCGGGAAGTCGCCGGCCGCGCACGTCACGGAGGCCCAGGCCCCGCTCGACCAGGGCGCCGGCACGCCCGAGGAGCTCACGCAGCCCGTCAGAGCTCGCCGCTGCGTTGCAGGAACCGCATCGCGGCCCACCCGAACGGGATGCGCAGCCAGTAGGTGAGGGCCCGGAACAGGACCGCGATCGACGTCGCGACACCGAGGTTCATCCCGGTGACGCCCGCGAGGGTCGTCGCGAGGGCGAACTCGACGGCTCCCATGCCGCCCGGCGTCGGCACGAGCGCACCCGCGGTGTTGCCCGCGAGGTAGACGAGCGCGACCTGGATGAGGCTCGCGTCCTGGTTGAGGGCCTGGAGGCACGCGTCGAACGCGAGGATGTAGCCGAGGGTCATCGCGAGGTTGCCGCCGACCGCGAGCGCAAGCCGCCAGGGCTGGCCGAGGACCTCGATGAGGCGGGGCCAGGTGCGCTGCAGGGTCGGCAGCGACTTCGCGAGCACCCACTGCCGCACGGGCGGCACCAGCAGGGACGCGCCCACGAGCGCGGCCACGATGCCGATGGCGACGAGCATCGCGCCCGAGATCGGCAGCTGCGACTCGCTCCGGCCGGAGATGATCGTGAGCCCGAGGAGCAGGACGAGCGTCACGATGAACTGACTGACCTGCACGAGGGCGACGGTCGCGGCGGACAGCGTGGTCGACACGCCGCGCTTGGTGAGCATCCGGAGGTTGAGCGCCGCGGGGCCGATGCCTGCCGGCGCGGCGAGGGCGACGAAGGTCGCGGCCGTCTGGACGAGCGTCGCGCGCCAGACGGGCAGCCGCACCGGGGAGAACGCGACGAACGCGAGCGCGGCGGTGACCAGGGTGCTCATGCCGAGCGCGAACGCGAGGACGGACCAGCGCCAGTCGCTCTTGGCGAGGGCGTCGCCGATCTCCTCGACGTTGATCGTCGCGAGGATCGCGAAGATCGCGACGACGGTCAGCAGGATCGTCACGACGGTGCGCGCACCGAACCGGACGAGCTGCTCGGGCTCGACCGACGCCTCGGGCAGACGCGCGACGAGGGCGGTGCGCAGGTCGGCGAGCACCTGCTTGTGCGCGCGCATCTCCTCGCGGGTCTCGCGCGGCAGCGTGATGGTCTGGAGCAGCGGGCCGACGGCGGCGAGGTCGGACTCGGGGAGGACGGCGGCGGCCGACTCGAGCGCGCGGTTCGCACCCACGCGCAGCGCGAGCAGCGCGACGAGCTGGGTGACGTCCATGCGGCGTGCGAGGTCCGACGACGCGACGTCGCCCTGCTCCCACCCGACCACCCACACGACGGGCTGGCCGACGAGGTCGTCGACGAGGACGACGTCGCTGGTCAGCGCGCGGTGCGCGACGCCGGCAGCGTGCGCGAGCTGGAGCTGCGCCCAGATCTCCCGCAGCAGGTCGTCGGTGAGCCGCTCGGGCGGCAGGTCGGCGAGCGGCACGGCCCGGCCGGGTCGCTCCTGCACGAGGAGCATCGAGTCCTCGGCCTCGGCGATCGACAGCAGCTGCGGGGTCCGGACGCCGGCGGCGCGTGCGGCGTAGGCCTGGAGGGCGGCCCGGCTCGTCGCCTGCCGCAGCGACACGACGGAACGGCCCTCGATGCCGCGCATGCGGATCGACCGCCACAGCCGTTCGAGACCACCGACGACCTGCCGGTCGCCGTCGATGACGAGCACGTCGAGCGCGTCGCCGGAGGTCGTCGTGAGCTCGTACACGCGGTGGCCCGTCGAGCGGGTGAGGGCCCGCGACGCGGGAGAGCCGTCGAGCTCGACCGGGTCCGTGCCCTCACGCTCGGCGAGGCGGGCCGCGTCGGCGTCGGTCGTGTCGTCGGCGACGCGAGCCAGGCGTGCGGGCTCGAACCCGGCACGCCGGATGCCGTCGAGCAGGCTCGTGCCGTACGCCCGCTCGGACTGCACCCCGGAGACGTACCGGACGACCATGCCGGCGACGCGCCCGATCAGCAGCGACACGACGAGGCCGGGCAGCGACACGCGCCCGATGATGAGCAGCACGGCGCCGCTGATCCAGACGACGTTCCACGACCAGTCGACGCTGCGGCGCCGCCCTCGCGGACCGGCGACGGTCAGCAGCGCGACGACCATCGCGAACACGGGCGGCAGCGAGACGACCAGGTCACCGCTGACCCGGATCGACAGGCCGGTCGCGAGGTCCTCGGACCCCCACTCGACGATGACGAAGCGCAGCGCCTCGTTGAGCGCGACGGCGACGACGGCCGCGGTCACGCCCTCGAGGAGCTGGCGGCCCAGCCGGCGGATCGCGAGCTCCGCGAGCACGGCCAGCGGGATCACGAGCGCGACGAGGACCTCGAGCAGCTGCACGGGGATGAACAGGATCCGCCGCAGCAGGCTCGCGAACCCCTGCACGTCCTCCGCGACGCCGCTCGTCGTGTTCGGCGCGTAGAGCGCGAGCGCCAGGACCAGCACCACGCCCACCGCGGCCAGCACGGCGTTCAGCAGGTCGGTCGGGTGGTGCACCCGGACGGTCGGGACGTCCTCGACGACGACGCGCGCGTCCGCCGGGTCGCCGCCGTGGTCGTCGACCGTCGGTCCGGCGGGCGCGCCGCCGCGCGTGCGGTCCGCGTCGACCGCGGCCGCACGACCCGAGGGCGGCGTCGACGACATACCGGCGAGTCTAGGCAGCGGGGGCCCGTCTGCCCGGGAGCTTGCACGTGACGTGGGACGGGACCGGGTGTCCGGTGCGGGCGTGTTCGGCGCGCTTCGTCCCGATGCCCGGGTCTAGCGTGGCCGACGAGGGACACCGTTGGCGTGCGGGTGCGGTCCCGCGAGGTGCCCCGGGGCGTGTGCCCGAGGAGGTCACGTGGTCGACGAGGTGGGCGCAGAGGTCGAGACGACGCTGCGCAAGATCTGGTGGCTCCCCGTCCTGCGAGGAGCCGTGCTGCTGGTCCTGGGTCTGCTGATGCTCGTCCGACCGATCGACACGGCGACGCTGCTCATGTGGATCTGGGGCGTGTTCGCCGTCATCGACGGCGTGCTGTCGCTGGGGATGTGGCTCGGCAACCGCAGGGAGCCGGGTGCGGGCTGGTGGGCGGTCGCCGGCCTGGTCGGGATCGCGTTCGGCGTGATCGCGATGGTGTGGCCGGACAAGTCCGTGACCGTCGTATTCTACCTGATCTCGCTGTGGATCCTGGTGCTGGGCGTCCTCGCGATCATCGCGTCGGTGACCCTGTACCGGGCGCGGGACATCGGCTGGTACTGGGTGCTCACGTTCGGGCTCGTGTCGTTCCTGTTCGGGCTGCTCGTGCTCATCAACCCGCAGGAGACGATCGCGGTCGTCATGGTCCTGCTGGGCCTGTTCGCGTTCGTGGGCGGTGTCGTGCTCATCGTCAGCGGCTTCGCCACGAAGTCGTTCGTGCGCGCGGTCGGCCGCGGTTCGGCGGTCGTCTAGCGGGCGGCCGGGGCCCGCGAGCGGCGGGGCGCGTCAGGACAGGAGCAGCGCGTCCCGCCACTCGTCGGGCACGAGCGCGTACCCGACGAACACGACCACGTCCATGAGCGTGTGCGCGACGACGAGCGGCATGACCCGCCGTCGTCGGCGGTAGTACTCCGCGAACACGAGCCCCATGACGACGTTGCCCGCGAACGCGCCCCACCCCTGGTACAGGTGGTACGACCCGCGGAGCAGCGCGCTGGCGACGACGATCGCGGGGCCGCTCCACCGCAGGTCGCGCAGCCTCTCCATGAGGTACCCGACGGCGATGACCTCCTCGAGCAGCGCGTTCTGCAGTGCCGACAGCACGAGGACGGGGACGGTCCACCAGGCGGCGTTCAGGGCCGCGGCCTGCACCTCGACCGTGATGCCGAGCAGGCGTCCGACCGCGTAGAGGCCGAGTCCGGGGACCCCGATGAGCGCCGCGAGCCCGGCGCCGACGCCGAGGTCGCGCCACGGCCGGGTGCCGTCGAGCCCGATGCGGCGCACCGCCGAGCGGCCGTTGGCGGACAGCAGGTACAGCGCGAGCGCGACGGGGACGAGCGCGAACCCGATCGACAGCAGCTGGTAGGTGAGGTCGAGCCACGGGCGGGGGGAGCGGCTCGGGTTGAGCGTCGCCGTCTGGCTGCCGAGCGACTCCTCGCGCGTGAGGCGGTCGAGGATCGCGACCACGGCGTAGACGCCGGACCGGCCGAGCGACAGGCCGAGGACGATCCAGATCTCCGCGGTCAGACGACGGCGGACCGCGCGCGGACCGGGCGGCGGGGCGAACGGGGGGCGGGCGTCGTCGTCGGGGGGCGACGTCACGGTGGAGCCTGCGGCGCCGTCGGTGCGCCCCGGGTCGGCGGGCGTCGCGTCGCCGGGCGCCGTCGTCGTCATGCGTCCGAGCCTAGGTCGCGCACCTGGACGTGCGCTGACAGCAGCCTGTGCCGGGACGCGCGGCCGCGCCGGGGCGTGCGGCGGTGCTCGAGGGTCCGGGTGCGCGCCGGCCGGCCCGTCGCAGGACGAGCCGGCCGGGGCGGTGCCGCGAGCGCGGTCAGGACGTGATCGTGACGCTCTGGCAGAACCAGCGGTTGCGGTTGGAGGACATGTAGATCCAGTCGCACACGTCGACGGTCATCCGCACGTTGTCGGGCACGTTCTGAATCCACGTGCAGCCGTTGTAGACCCACGTCCAGTGGCCGAGCGAGGTGCTGATGTGGGCGCCGTCGCCATCGCGGTCGACGACGTCGCACAGCCGCAGCGTGTTGTTGGCGTCGTTGTAGTAGACGCTCGACTTGTACGTCGTGGAGTAGACGGTGAAGTCCGCGGCCTGCGCCGGCGCGGCGACCCCGACCATGACCAGCGCGACGGCGGCGGCCGCGACGGCCGACCTCTTCCTGACCTTCACGACGTACCTCCGGAACGGTGCGAATGCGCCCAGGTCGGGCGCGTGGCAGACAGTAGCGCGGGGCAACCGGCCCGTGCGCGCCGGGCACCCGAACGGGGGAATGCCCGGATCGACCACCCTGCAGCCCTGACCGCGGTGCAGCCCAGACCGCGGCGGCGGCCGGCACGTCGATGCCGACTCTTGCGTTCGGCCGGGCTCACAAACTACTTTGTGAGACAAAGTCGGACGAAGCGGCGTGGACCGAGGGGGCGGCGATGACTGGCGACACGGACGGCACCGTCGGCGACCGGGCGGGCGACGAGCCGCGCGACGCCGAGCGCGGCCGGGGCGACGAGCCGTTCGACCCCGCACAGGCGCTCGCGGTCATCGCCGCCGGGCGACGCTCCGCGGTCGCCGCCTACCCGTCGGGGACGTTCCTCTTCTCGCTCTGGGGCACGGTGTGGCTCGTCGGGTACGGGCTCATGTGGCTCTCCGCGAACGACGACGGCACGCCGTCGGGGCTCGCCGCGGGTGTCGCGATCACGCTCGGCGTCCTCGGCACGGTCGGGACGCTGTGGCACGTCCTGCACCGCAGCCGCGGGCTCGTCGGCACGAGCGCCCGGACCGGGGCGCTGTACGGGTGGTCGTGGGGGATCGGGTTCGTCACCCAGGCGCTGATCGTCACCGCGCTCGCCGACGCCGGCGCACCCCCCGAGGTGTCCGCGCTCGCGGGCAACGCGCTCGCGGCCCTCGTCGTCGGCCTCCTCTACCTCGCCGGCGGAGCGCTCTGGGACGACCTGCCGATGTACCTGCTCGGTGCCTGGATCGCCGTCGTCGGCGGCGCGAGCGCGCACGTCGGCCTGCCCGGCACCTACCTCACGATGTCGCTCGCCGGCGGGGGCGGGATGCTCGTCGCCGGCACGTACGTGGCGGTCCGGGGTCGCCGGAGGCGCCGTGCCTGACGCCCCGCTCGACCCCGTCATCCACACCGAGGCGCGCCTGCGCGTCGTGTCCGCGCTCTCCGCGCTCGCGCGCGGCGACCGCATCAGCTTCCCGCGGCTGCAGCAGCTGCTCGACATGACCGCGGGCAACCTCTCGACCCATCTGCGCCGACTCGAGGAGGCGGAGTACGTGACCATCACCAAGACCCACGAGGGCCGGACACCGGTGACCTACGTGGAGCTCAGCGACACCGGGCGCGCCGCGCTCGCCCGGTACACGCGCGCGCTGCGCGACCTGCTCGGGGGGCGGCTGTGAACGCCGTCCTCGACCTCCAGCACGTGACGCGCCGGTTCGGTGCGGTGACCGCGCTCGACGACGTGAGCCTCGGGGTCGAGCACGGCGAGCTCGTCGGCCTGCTCGGCCCGAACGGCGCGGGCAAGACGACGCTGCTCAGCCTGGTCAGCGGCCTGCGCAAGCCCGACAGCGGCACGGTCCGGCTGTTCGGCGGCGACCCGCGGAACGCGGCCTCCCGCATCGGCCTCGGCACGACGCCGCAGGAGACGGGCCTGCCCTCGACGCTCACGGTCGGCGAGGTCGTCGACCTGGTCGGCGGCCACTACCCCGACCCGATGTCGCGCGCGGAGGTGCTGGGCCGCTTCGGCATGACGGACCTCGTGAAGCGCCAGACGGGCGGCCTGTCGGGCGGTCAGAAGCGCCGGCTCGCGGTCGCGCTCGCGCTCGTCGGACGCCCGCGGCTCGTCCTGCTCGACGAGCCGACCACCGGCCTCGACGTCGAGGCGCGGCACATCCTGTGGCAGGCGCTGCGCGACTACCACGCCGACGGCGCGACGGTCGTCCTCACGAGCCACTACCTCGAGGAGGTCGAGGCGCTCGCCGAGCGGGTCGTCGTGGTCGGCGGCGGGCGCATCCTCGCCGACGACACCTTGCAGGCCGTGATCGGGCTCGTCGGGCTGCGACGCGTGCTGCTCACGCTCCCGCCCGCGTCGACGCTCGACCCGGGCGCCCTGCCGGGCGCGCACACCGCCCAGGCCGACGACCACGCCGGCGGCCGCCGCTGGACCGTGCTCGCCGAGGACGCCGACGCGTTCGTCCGCGCGCTCGTCGGCACGGGCGCGCCGTTCACCGACCTGGAGGTCCGCGGCGCGTCGCTCGAGGAGGCGTTCCTCGCGCTCACCGAGCGGGGCGGCGCGGCGGGTGCCGACCCGGGCGCGGCCGACCGGTCCCGCCGTGACGACGTCGAGGGGGCCCTCCGATGACCACGACCGCCACGTCTCGACCGGTCGCGCGGGTGCGACCGTTCTGGCCGCTCGCCCTGCTGCACGCCCGGCTCAACTTCATCGAGACCGTCCGCATCCCCATCGCGGTGCTCGGCAACCTGCTGTTCCCCGCGCTCGCGCTGCTGTTCTTCGTCGTGCCGCAGCGGGCCGTCGCGGAGGACCCGCTGGTCGCGACGGCCGCCGTCACGCAGCTCGGCACGTTCGCCGTGATGTCGACGTGCCTGTTCACGTTCGGCGTCGGCGTCGCCGAGGACCGCGCGCTCCCGTTCGACCCGTACCTGCGGACCCTGCCCGCCGGTGCGGGTCCGCGGCTCGCGGGCCGCGTGCTCAACGGCGTGCTGTGGGCGTACCTCGCGCTCGTGCCGCTCGTGCTCATCGGCGCGCTGCTCACCGAGGCCGTCCTGCCCGTCGGCCGGGCGCTCGCCGCGGTCGTGGTGGTGCCGCTCGTCGCGGTGCCGTTCCTGCTGCTGGGCGTCGCGATCGGCTACCGCATGTCGTCGAAGGCCGCCATCGCCGTCGTCCAGGCGACGCTGTTCCCGCTGGCGTTCGCGGGCGGGCTGTTCCTGCCGCCCGAGGCGTTCCCGACGTGGCTCGACGCGATCTCGAAGGCGCTCCCGTCGCGCGCGGCCCGCGACCTCGCCGTCCAGGCGACCACGGGCTACGACGCGTACGCGTGGGCCGTCCCGGTGCTGGTCGGCTGGACCGTGCTGTTCGCCGTCCTCGCGGCCCTGGCGTACCGCAGCGACGAGGGCCGCCGCTTCCGCTGACCCGCACGACACGACGACGGCCCGGCCCCCACGCGGGGAGCCGGGCCGTCGTGTGCTCAGGCGAAGGTGCGCAGGCGCAGGCTGTTGCCGACGACGAGGACCGACGAGAACGCCATCGCCGCGCCCGCGATCATCGGGTTGAGCAGCCCGAGCGCCGCGAGCGGGATCGCCGCGACGTTGTACGCGAACGCCCAGAAGAGGTTCTGCCGGATCACCGACAGGGTCTTCCGCGACAGCCGCACCGCCTGACCGGCCGTGCGCAGGTCGCCACGGACCAGCGTGAGGTCGGCCGCCTCGATCGCGACGTCCGTGCCCGTGCCCATCGCGAGGCCCAGGTCCGCCGTCGCGAGCGCTGCCGCGTCGTTCACGCCGTCGCCGACCATCGCGACGCGCCGCCCCTCGGCCTGGAGCCGCTGGACCTGCGCGACCTTGTCGGCGGGCAGCACCTGTGCGACGACGTCGTCCTCCGCGATCCCGACGGTCCGGGCCGCGGCGCGCGCGGCGCCGAGGTTGTCGCCGGTCAGGAGCACGGGCCGCAGTCCCAGGGCCCGCAGCTCGGCGACCGCCTGCGCGGACGTCGGCTTCACGGGGTCGCGCAGGACCAGCACGCCGCGCGCGGCCCCGTCCCACGCGACGACGACCGCGGTCGCGCCGTCGTCCTCCGCGCGGCGCACGGCGTCGTCGACGGGGGTCGTGTCGACGCCCTCGTCGCGCAGCCAGCCGGTCCGGCCGACGAGCACGCGACGCGCCAGCCCGACGCCCGAGTGCGCCGTGCGGACGACGCCCGAGACGCCGTGACCCGCGTGCGCGCGGAAGTCGTGGACCTGGTCGGACCCGATGACGACGCCGTCGGCGCCGACACCCGGAGCGGCGTCCCCGCCGGTGGTGGCGTCGGGCGTCGCGCGGACGGCGGACGCGCCACCCGCGGGGGCGAGCACCGCGTCGCCGGACGGTCCCTGCGCGGCCGAGGCGATCGCGCGGGCGACCGGGTGCTCGGCGAGCTGCTCGACGGCGGCGGCGTAGCGCAGGGCGTCGTCGCGCGTCGTGCCTGCGACGGGCAGCACGTCGACGAGCGCCATGCGGCCCTCGGTGACGGTGCCGGTCTTGTCGAGCACGACGGTGTCGACGGTCCGCGTGTTCTCGAGGATCTCGGGACCCTTGATGAGGATGCCGAGCTGCGCGCCGCGGCCGGTCCCGACCAGGAGCGCGGTCGGCGTCGCGAGCCCGAGCGCGCACGGGCACGCGATGATGAGGACCGCGACGGCGGCCGTGAAGGCAGCCTGCACCGAGCCGCCCGCGAGCAGCCACGCGGCGAGCGTGCCGACCGCGAGCACGAGCACGACCGGCACGAACACCGCCGAGATGCGGTCCGCGAGCCGCTGCACGGGCGCCTTGCCCGTCTGCGCCGCGGCGACGAGCCGGCCGATCTGGGCCAGCCGCGTCTCCTCACCGACGCGGGTCGCGCGCACGACGAGCGCACCCGACGTGTTGACGGTCGCGCCGGTGACCTCGTCGCCGGGTCCGACGTCCACGGGGACGGGCTCGCCGGTGAGCAGCGACGTGTCGAGCGCGCTGGTGCCCGACACCACGACGCCGTCGGTCGCGACCTTCTCGCCGGGCCGCACGGTGAACTCGTCGCCCACGGTCAGACGAGCGACCGGGACACGCTGCTCGACGCGACGCCCGTCCGGGCCGGTGACCAGCAGCGCGACGTCCTTCGCGCCGAGGTCGAGCAGCGCGCGCAGCGCGTCGCCCGCGCGGCGGCGGGACCGGTGCTCGGCGTAGCGGCCGGCCAGCAGGAACGTCGTGACGACGGCCGCGACCTCGAAGTACAGCTCCGGCATCGCCTCGCCCATGCCGTCGTCGGCCGCCGGGAAGAGCGTCGGCGTCATCGTCACGCCGAGCTCGCCCGTGCCGCCGAGCAGCAGCGCCCACAGCGACCAGCCGGTCGCCGCGACGATGCCGATCGACACGAGCGTGTCCATGGTCGACGCGCGGTGCCGGGCCGCGCGCGCGGCCGCCTTGTGGAACGGCCACGCCGCCCAGGTCGCGACCGGCAGCGCCAGCGCGGCGACGACCCACTGCCACCCCGTGAACTGCAGCGCGGGGATCATCGACAGGAGCAGGACGGGGACCGTGAGGACGGTCGCGACCCGCAGCCGGCGGCGCAGGTCGGTGCCGCGCGCGTCGGTCGGGGCGGACGTGTCCTCGTCGGCGTCCATCTCGTGCCCGGGCGCCATCGAGTGGCCCGAGAGCGCGTGCTCGTACGGGTCCATGCCGTGCGTGTGCGCGCCGTCGTGGCCGGCCGGGACCGTGGCGACGCCGTGACCGGCGTGGTCGACCGTCGCGTGCGGGTCGACGACGCGGGTGCCGGAGCCCTGCCCGGCCGCGTGGTGCGCCGCGTCGTGAGCGCCGTGGGTGTCGTGGCCCTCGTGCGCCTCGTGCGCCTCGGTCGACGCCGGTGCGTCCCCGCGACGAGCCGTGACGCGCCCGTCGTACCCGGCGCGCCGCACGGCCGCGAGCAGCGCGGAGTCGTCCGCGACGCTCCCGTCGTCGGACGGCCGCAGCTCGACGTGCGCCGTCTCGAGCGCGAGGTTCACGGTCGCCGACGCGCCCGGCACCTGGTTGAGGCGCCGCTCGACGCGCGCGACGCACGACGCGCACGTCATGCCCTCGACGTCGAGGTCGACGAGGGCGACGGGTGCGCCCGCAGTGGGGCGCTCGTCCGGTGTGCTCACAGCAGGGACCTCCGGGGGGTGACGGCGTAGCCGGCCTCGACGACGGCCTCGGAGACCGCGTCGTCGGCGAGCGGGGCGTCGGACGTGACGCGGACGGTGGACGACCCGCCGACCACGAGGTCGACGGCGACGTCGGTGACGCCGGGGAGGGCGGACAGCTCGGTGGTGACCGCGTGCACGCAGTGGCCGCAGGTCATGCCGTCGACGCCGAACGTGGTGGTCTGGGACATGGGTCTCTCCTTGATCGGGTGGGGGAGCGGGGTCAGCTGCGGACGAGGCGGGCGATCGCGTCGGAGGCCTCGCGGACCTTGGCGGCGCCCTCCTCGGGGGACTTGCGGGCCGCGTCGACGACGCAGTGGCCGAGGTGGTCCTCGACGAGGCCGATGCTCACGGCCTGGAGCGCCTTGGTGACGGCGGAGATCTGGGTGAGGACGTCGATGCAGTAGACGTCCTCGTCGACCATGCGGGCGATCCCGCGGACCTGCCCCTCGATGCGGCGCAGCCGCTTGAGGTAGTCGTCCTTCGCGTCGGTGTACCCGTGCACGGTGGCCTCCCCGGTCGTCGTCATGTCCGTCCCAACACGGTACCCCCCGGGGGTATTCCCGATCAGCACGTGAGACGGACTGGCCACAGGGTGGACGCTGTTCCCTACAATTGCGACCGACCTACTCAGGTTTATCGACCCGTCGTCGTGCCCCCGCACGACCCGCTCCTCGAGGAGTCCCATGAACGCCCAGACCACGCGTCGAGCACGGATCGGAACGGCGCTCGCGATCGCGGCTGTCTCCCTGCTGACGGCCGCGGGCTGCGCGTCCTCCGAGGCCGCGGACAGCGGCACGGACAGCACGGCCGACTCCGGGGCGGCCGCCGAGCCGACCACGATCGACCTCGTCGGCTTCGCGGTCATCAAGTCGGCCTACGACGCCCTCGGCGAGGCGTTCGCCGAGACGCCCGAGGGGGAGAACGTCACGATCGCCGCGTCGTACGGCGCGAGCGGCGCGCAGAGCCGTGCGGTCATCGCCGGCCAGCCCGCCGACGTCGTCGCGCTCTCGCTCACGCCCGACGTGCAGGCCATCGCCGACGAGGGCCTCGTCGCCGAGGACTGGGCGTCCGACGAGGACAAGGGCATCGTGTCCCACTCGGTCGTCGTCCTCGCCGTGCGCGAGGGCAACCCGCTCGGCATCGAGGGCTGGGACGACATCGTGAAGCCGGGCGTCGGCATCGTCACCGCCGACCCGGGCACGTCCGGCTCGGCGAAGTGGAACCTGCTCGGCGCGTACTCGCAGGCGCTCGGTGAGAACGACGACAAGGCCGCCGCGGAGGCGTACCTCGGCGCGTTCGTCGACAACGTCGTGAGCTGGAACGACAGCGGCCGCACCGCGACCGAGGCGTTCGTCAACGGCACGGGCGACGTGCTCATCTCCTACGAGAACGAGGCGATCGCGGCGCGCGCGTCGGGCATCGCGCTCGACTACGTCGTGCCGGACACCACCTTCCTCATCGAGAACGCCGCGGCCGTGACCGTCGACGCCCCGCAGCAGGCGAAGGACTTCCTCGACTTCGTGCGGTCCGACGAGGGCCAGCTCATCCTCGGCAGCAAGGGCTTCCGCCCCGTCGGCGACGCGAAGGCCGCGACGGACGTCGAGGGCGCGAACGACCCGTCGAAGCCGTTCCCGGACGTGAAGATCCTCACGGTCGAGGACCTCGGTGGCTGGAAGACGGTCAACACCGAGCTCTTCGACAAGGAGAACGGTCTCGTCGCGCAGCTGCGCAAGTAACGGCCATGACGCTCCTGACCAGGACCGAGGAGGTGACGCCCGCGCCGGTCGCGCGCGGGCGTCGCCCCGCCCCCGACGGCCGCTCCCGCCTCGGGCGCGGGTCGGCCGTCGGGCTCGGCGTCGGCGTGCTGTGGCTGAGCCTGCTCGTGCTGCTGCCGATCGCCGCGCTCGCGTCGACGGCCTTCGAGGACGGGTTCGGCGCGTTCTGGGACGCGGTCACCACGCCCGAGGCGGTCGCGACCATCCGCTTCACGGTCGGCGCCGCCCTGCTGGTGACCGCGGTCAACGCCGTGATCGGCACGCTCGTCGCGTGGGTGCTCGTGCGCGACGACTTCTGGGGCAAGCGCGCCGTCGAGGTCGTCATCGACATCCCGTTCGCGCTCCCGACGATCGTCGCCGGCCTGGTCCTCATCTCGCTGTACGGCCCGCAGGGGCCGTTCGGCGTCAACCTCGTCGGCACGCAGGCCGGCGTCGTGCTGGCGCTGCTGTTCGTCACGCTGCCGTTCGTCGTCCGGTCGGTGCAGCCCGTGCTCATCGACATGGAGCGCGACGTCGAGGAGGCGGCCGCGTCCCTCGGCGCGAGCGGCGCGACGACGTTCCGCCGCATCGTGCTCCCGACGATCGCGCCGTCGATCGTCTCCGGTGCCGCGCTGAGCTTCGCGCGGGCGCTCGGCGAGTTCGGGTCGGTCATCCTCATCTCGGCCAACCTCATCGGCAAGACGCAGGTGTCGTCCGCGTACGTCCTCAAGCTCATCGAGTCGCAGGACCCGGTCGGCGCCGCGAGCGTCGCGGTCCTGCTGCTGGTCGTGGCCGTCGTGGTCCTCGTCCTGCTGGACGCCCTGCAGCGAAGGACGGCACGCCGTGGCTGAGCCGACGACCCTGACCGACCGCGACGGCACGGGCACCGCCCCTGCGCTCGCCCCGGCACCCGCGCCCACCGCGGCCCGACCCCCCGCCCGCCGACGGCGCCGGCCGTCCGCGATCCGCCTCGTGCTGCGCGTGATCGCCGTGACCTACGTGCTCGCGCTGGTCGCGCTGCCCGTCGCGACGGTCGTCCGGTACACGTTCGCCGACGGCCTCGTGCCGGTCCTCGACGTGCTGACCTCGCCCGACTTCGTCGCCGCAGCCCGCCTGACGCTCGTCGTCGCGGGTCTCGCGGTGGTGGTCAACACGATCTTCGGGGTCGGCATCGGCATCCTGCTGGCCCGTTACGAGTTCCCCGGCCGGCGGCTGCTCAACGCGGTCATCGACCTGCCCGTGTCGATCTCGCCGATCGTCGTCGGCGTCGCGCTGATCCTCGTCTACGGCACGAACGGCTGGTTCGGGCCGGCGCTCGAGCAGGCCGGGTTCCAGGTGATCTTCGCGGTCCCGGGCATGGTCCTCGCGACCGTCATCGTGTCGCTCCCGCTGGTCGTCCGCGAGGTCGTCCCGACGCTCGAGGAGGCGGGCGTCGAGCAGGAGCAGGCCGCGCAGTCGCTCGGTGCGGGCGGGTGGGCTCGGCTGCGCCGCATCACGCTCCCGACGATCAAGTGGGCGCTCGCGTACGGCGTCGTGCTCAGCCTGGCGCGGTCGCTCGGCGAGTTCGGGGCCGTGCGCGTCGTCAGCGGCAGCGTCGCCGGGCAGTCCCAGACCCTCACCCTGTTCGTCAACGACGCCTACCAGGAGTTCGGGCCCGAGGCGCAGCGCGCCGCGTTCGCCGCGGCCTTCGTCCTCATGCTCGTCGCCGTGCTGTTCATCGTCGTGATCACCGCGCTGCGGCCGAAGGAGAAGAGATGAGCATCGTCGTCCGCGGGGTCAACCGCTGGTTCGGCACGTTCCCCGCCCTCACGGACATCGACCTCGACGTCCCCGCGGGCGGCCTGACCGCGCTGCTCGGACCGAGCGGCGGCGGCAAGTCGACGCTCCTGCGCATCATCGCGGGCCTCGACCACCCCGACACCGGGACGATCGAGATCGCGGGGCGCGACGCGACGGCACTGCCGCCGCAGCGGCGCAGCGTCGGGTTCGTGTTCCAGCACTACGCCGCGTTCAAGCACCTCAGCACGCGCCGCAACGTCGCGTTCGGGCTCGAGATCCGCCGCCGCCCGAAGGACGAGGTCCGCAAGCGCGTCGACGAGCTGCTCGAGCTCGTGCACCTCGAGCAGCTCGCGGACCGCCTGCCGTCGGAGCTCTCGGGCGGGCAGCGCCAGCGCATGGCGCTCGCGCGCGCGCTCGCCGTGCAGCCCGAGGTGCTGCTGCTCGACGAGCCGTTCGGCGCGCTCGACGCGCAGGTGCGCAAGGAGCTGCGCGACTGGCTGCGCCGCCTGCACGACGAGGTGCACGTGACGACGCTCTTCGTCACGCACGACCAGGAGGAGGCCCTCGAGGTCGCCGACACGATCGTCGTCATCAACCAGGGCCGGATCGAGCAGGTCGGCTCGCCGGCCGAGCTCTACGACCGGCCGGCGAACGAGTTCGTCATGCAGTTCCTCGGCCCGACGACGCGTCTGGGCGGCCGGCTCGTGCGGCCGCACGACATCGAGATCGTCGAGGACGACCGCCCCGAGGCGCTGCCGGTGACCGTCACGCGCCTGCTGCGCGTCGGGTACGAGGTGCGCGCCGAGACGCGCGCCGAGGACGGGTCGACGCCGTGGGTGCAGCTGACCCGCGGTCAGGCCGACGGGCTCGGTCTCGTCGAGGGGCAGCGGGTGTGGCTGCGGCCGCACGCGTCCGCGGCCGCCGTCTCCGTGCCGCCGCCCGCGCGCGTGCCGTCGTCCGTCAGCGGTCCCGCGTGAGCCGTCCGCGACCCGACCGACGCCCTCGGTCGTCCCAGCAGGTGCGGGGGTGACCGGCCGTGCACGTCTCCGCCAAGGCTGACTACGCGGTCCGGGCGCTCCTGCTGCTCGCGCAGCACGCGCCCGAGGTCGTCAAGGTCGAGCAGCTCGCCGTCGAGCAGGACCTGCCGCAGCAGTACGCGGAAGGCATCCTCAACGACCTGCGCAAGCTCGGCTTCGTGACGTCGCGACGCGGCGCGCACGGCGGCTACTCGCTCGCGCGCGAGGCGGGGGAGATCGCGGTCGGCGACGTCGTGCGGGGCCTCGACGGGCCGCTCGTGACGGTGCGGGCCGTGCCGCCGGGCCGTCTCACGTACGACGGCGTCGCGCGGCACCTGCCCGCGTTGTGGGAGCTCACCGACCAGCGGCTGCGCGAGGTGCTCGACGGCGTCACGCTCGACGACCTGCTGCGGGGCGCGGTCGGCGCCTGACCTCGGGCGCCTGCGGGACGACTCGGGCACCCGGCAGGTGCCGAGGTCCCACGTCCGGCGAGGGCACAATGCCGGTATGCGTGTCTCGGCGAAGGCGGACTATGCGGTGCGGGCGTGCGCCGAGCTGGCGAGCAGCCCGCACGGCGACCCGGTCGCGTCGGAGGACCTCGCGACCGGTCAGGGCCTCCCGTCGAGCTTCCTCGAGCGCATCCTCGGCGACCTGCGCCGCGGTGGGCTGGTCGCGAGCGTGCGCGGCCGGTCGGGCGGGTTCCGGCTGGCCCGGCCTGCGGAGGAGATCACGCTCGCCGAGATCATCCGGGCGGTCGACGGCCCGCTCGTGACCGTCCGGGACGAGCGCCCGCCGAGCCTCGAGTACGAGGGGTCGGCCGCGTCGCTGCTCGACGTGTGGATCGCCCTGCGGGCGAGCGTGCGCAGCGTGCTCGACGAGGTCACGCTCGCGGCGCTCGTCGCGGGGGAGCTCCCCGCGCACGTGCGGGAGATGGCCGCGCACGAGGACGCCTGGACCAATCCCTGAGCACCGGGTCTCAACATCCGGTCGACGGTTGAAATGCAAGTAAGTCACTCGGGATTATCGGGAAAGCCGTCCTCCGTCGTCGTCCCCCGAGGTCTCCCGTGCCGCAGCTCCTGCTCCTCGCCCTCGCGGGCCTCGCCGCGCAGCTCGTCGACGGCAGCCTCGGCATGGCGTACGGCGTGACGTCCTCGACGCTCCTGCTCGCCATCGGCACCAACCCCGCGGCCGCGTCCGCGACGGTCCACCTCGCCGAGATCGGCACGACCCTCGCGTCGGGTGTGTCGCACTGGCGGTTCGGCAACGTCGACTGGAAGGTCGTCCTCCGCGTCGGCGTCCCGGGGGCGATCGGCGCGTTCGTCGGGGCGCAGTTCCTGTCGCGGCTCTCGACGGAGGCCGGTGCGCCCGCCATGTCGCTCATCCTGCTCGGCCTCGGCGTCTACCTGCTCGTGCGGTTCACGCTGTTCGGCCTGCGCACCGACCGCCGCCATCTCCCGCTGCGCAAGCGGTTCCTCGCCCCGCTGGGCCTCGTCGCCGGCTTCGTCGACGCGAGCGGCGGCGGCGGGTGGGGCCCGATCGGCACCCCGGCCCTGCTCGCGAGCGGCCGGCTCGAGCCGCGCAAGGTCATCGGCTCGATCGACACCTCGGAGTTCCTCGTCGCGCTCGCCGCGAGCGTCGGCTTCCTCGTGGCGATCGGGTCCCAGGGCGTCGACCTCACGTGGGCGCTCGCGCTGCTGCTCGGCGGGCTCGTCGCCGCGCCCATCGCCGCGTGGCTCGTGCGGCACGTCCCGCCGCGCATCCTCGGCTCGGCCGTCGGCGGCGTCATCGTCCTCACCAACACCCGCACGCTCGTCCGCAGCGACTGGGTCGGCTGGAAGGGCGCGCCGCAGGAGGGCGTCGTCCTCGGCGTCCTCGCGGTCGTCTGGGTCGTGGCGATCGTCTGGTCCGTGCGGGCCTACCGCGCCGACCAGGCCGCCGCCCGTGCCGAGGCCGTCGAGACCGCCGGTGCCGTCGAGGACGAGAAGGTCGTCGCGACCGCCGTCTGACGCGCGCTTCACGACCCGCGCCCGGGCTGGTCGCCCGGCCTGGTCGCCCGTCCCCGCAGGCCTCGCTCGCTCGCCCGTCACCCGATCCGGTGAGGCGCCCTCTGCGGTCGCCCGACCCCTCACCCGATGCGGTGCACGGCGTCCGATATGTCGCATGAGCCCCGTTTCTCGGGGATACTCGTCCCGCCAGCGACGAGAGGCGACACCGACGTGACGATGCACGACGAGCCCGGCCACCGCGACGACGCGGCACCGGGGACGGCCGGCCGGACCTACCGGCCGCACGCCGGCACGTGGAACACCCGGGTGCAGCCCGTCACCGCCGTCCCGGTCGTGCGGCACGACCCGTTCGCCGCGCTCGGCCACGACGCCAGCAGGCACGGGCAGGTCGCCGGACCGGCCCACGCGCTGCACGACAAGCCCGACGCGCACGTCGCGGAGCGCGCGCCGGGCCATCCCACGCACTCGCTGTGGCCGCACGCCGACGAGCCGTCGGACGGCCCCGACGACCGGCCGACGGTGTGGCAGCCGCACGTGGCCTGGCGCCCGACGCCGAGCGTCCCGTTCCCCCGTCCGGCTCCGTCGAGCGAGCTGGACCCGCCCACCTGGGGCTGACTCCGGGCGCACACCCGCTCCCGTCGTCGCCGTCGTCCGGCGCGGTCCGGGTCACCCCCCCGACGACGCGTGCGCAGGTCACGGTCGCACGGGGCGTGACGAGCGTCTCCAGTCGGACGAACGTCCAGGACGCTCCGGGTCGAACCCGACGGATCGACCTCACAGAAAACGCTCAGCAGGACGCCGGACCGACCGAACGGAAGGACGGCGACGCCACGCGTCACGGCGCCGTCGCAGGGGGCGTCGAGGACCCGGCAAGCCCGCCGGTCGTCCGCACGTCCGCCCCCTTCGCCGTCCGAAGCGAGAGGCCCGCATGCCCCAGTCCACGTCGTCCCGCCGCCGCCTGTCGTGGTTCGCGGACCGCGGCATCCAGACGAAGATCCTCGCGACGCTCGGCGTCGCCGGCACGATCGTGCTGCTCTCGTCCGGGTACGCGGTGCTCGTCCTGCAGCAGACGCGTGCGGACATGAAGACCATGGCCGACGGGCAGAGCCAGATCAGCGACGTCCGCGACCTCGTGCACCAGAACCAGCTCAAGGCGCGGATGATCGTCGCCCAGATCGCCGCCTCCGACGAGCCCACCGCGAAGAGCGACTGGCGCCGCGCGCTCGAGTCGAACGACGCCGAGCTCGAGCCGCAGATCGCGGCCTACACCGCGAGCGCCGCCGGCGGCGAGCAGTCCTGGCAGGACTTCCTCACGAAGTACGACGCCTGGCTCCAGATCCGCGACGAGCAGCTCGTCCCCGCCGCCCTGGAGGAGGACCTGCACGAGTACGCCCGCATCCGCGACGAGCTCGGCCAGCCCGCCATCGAGGCGTACGTCGCGGAGCTCGACCAGACGGCGGCCGAGAACACCGCCTTCATCACGAACCTGGCCCGCCAGTCCCAGGACCGTGCGAGCAACGCGATGATCGTGCTCCTCACCAACCTCGTCACGGCGTTCGTGCTCGCCGCGGTGCTGACCTGGCTCGTGGTGCGGGGCATCCGCCGCTCGGTCGACGACGTCCGTCGCAGCCTGCAGGCGATGGCCCGCGGCGACTTCACCGTCGAGGCGCCCGTGCGCTCGCGCGACGAGGTCGGGCAGACCGCCGAGGCGCTCGGCGTCGCGCAGCGGTCCGTGCGGTCGACCCTCGCCGGCGTGGTCGAGGCGGCCGAGACCGTCGCCGCCGCGGCGGAGGAGCTGTCGGCCGCCGCGCAGCAGGTCGGAGCCGCGCAGGAGGAGACGAGCGCGCAGGCGGGCGTCGTCGCGTCCACCGCGGACCAGGTCTCGCGCTACGTGCAGTCCGTCGCGGCCGGGTCGGCGCAGATGGGGTCGTCGATCCGCGAGATCGCGCAGAGCGCGTCCGAGGCCGCGAAGGTCGCGCACCAGGCGACGCAGATGGCCGAGCTCACCAACGAGCGCGTCGCGAAGCTCGGCGAGTCCAGCCTGGAGATCGGCAACGTCGTCAAGGTCATCACGTCGATCGCCGAGCAGACGAACCTGCTCGCGCTCAACGCGACCATCGAGGCCGCGCGCGCCGGGGAGGCGGGCAAGGGCTTCGCGGTCGTCGCGGGCGAGGTCAAGGAGCTCGCGTCCGAGACCGCCAAGGCGACCGAGGACATCGCGCGCCGCGTCGAGGCGATCCAGACCGACACCACCGGCGCGGTGTCCGCGATCGGAGAGATCTCGTCGATCATCGAGGCGATCAACGACCACCAGCTCACCATCGCGTCCGCGATCGAGGAGCAGACGGCGACCACGACCGAGATGTCGCGCGGCGTCGCCGACGCCGCAGCCGGCACCGGGGACATCGCCACGAACATCACCGGCGTCGCCACGTCGGCCGCGACGAGCTCCGACGTGCTCGCCCAGATGGGCACGAACGTCGAGGAGCTCGCGCGCATGTCCGCGGACCTGCGGTCGCGCGTCGCCGCGTTCACCTACTGAGGACCTGCGTCCGGCGGTCGGCCGTCCCCGGCCGCCGGGCGCCGTCCGGACGCCGCCCTCTCCTCGTCGGGCGGCACGGACGAGAAGGCCCGCCACCGTGCTGGACGGTGGCGGGCCTTCGTGCTCGTGGCGGCGCGGCGAGCGGCCGTCGTCGGCAGTCGGCAGTCGTCGGTCGGCGGCGCGGCGAGCGGCCGCCGTCGGGCAGCGGCGCCGGGCGTCAGGCCGGGGGCGTCGCTGCTGCCGCGGCGCGCGCGGCCGCCGGGAGCGCCGACAGGACGCGGTCCACCGCGGCGTCGTCGTGCGCGGCCGAGACGAACCACGCCTCGAACGGCGACGGCGGCGCGTAGACGCCCGCCTCGAGCAGCGCGCGGTGGAACGGCGCGTACCGCCACGCCTCGCTCGCCTGCACCGCCGCGTAGTCGCGCACGCCGTGGGTCGCCGCCTCGGGGCCGAACATCGTGCTGAAGAGGCTGCCCGCCCACTGCACGCTGTGCGGGACGGACTCGTCGGCCAGGACGCGCGACAGCTCGGTGCGCAGCGTCGCCGCCGTCTGGTCGATCCGCGCGTAGACCGACGCGTCCGCGAGACGCAGCGTCGTCAGGCCCGCCGCGGTCGCGACCGGGTTCCCCGACAGCGTGCCCGCCTGGTAGACCGGGCCGACCGGCGCGAGGTTGCCCATGACGTCCCGGCGCCCGCCGACGGCCGCGACGGGGAGCCCGCCGCCGATGACCTTGCCGAACGTGAACAGGTCCGCGGCCCATCCCTCGCGCAGGCCCTCGAGGCCCCACCAGCCGGAGAAGCCGACCCGGAAGCCCGTGAGGACCTCGTCCTGGATGAGCAGCGCGCCGTGCTCGGCCGTCAGGCGGCGCAGCTCGGCGTTGAAGCCCGGCCCGGGCGGGACGACGCCCATGTTCGCGGGCGCGGCCTCGGTGATGACCGCGGCGATCCGGTCGCCGTGCGTCGCGAAGGCCTCCGCGACGGCGTCGACGTCGTTGTACGGGAGCACGATCGTCTCGGCTGCGACGGCCGTCGAGACGCCCGCCGAGTCGGGCAGTGCGAGCGTCGCGACGCCCGAGCCCGCGGACGCCAGCAGCGCGTCGACGTGACCGTGGTAGCAGCCGGCGAACTTCACGACGAGGTCGCGGCCGGTGTGGGCGCGCGCGAGGCGCAGCGCCGTCATCGTCGCCTCGGTGCCGGTCGACACGAGTCGCACCATCTCCGCCGCGGGGACGCGCGAGCGGATCTCGTCGACCAGGTCGACCTCGGTGACCGTCGGGGCGCCGAACCCGAGTCCGCGCGCCGCGGCGGCCTGGACGGCTTCGACGACGTCCGGGTGCGCGTGGCCCAGCAGCGCCGGACCCCACGAGCCGACCAGGTCGACGTACTCGTGCCCGTCGACGTCCGTGACGTACGGGCCGCTGCCCGACGCGATGAACGGCGGGGTGCCGCCGACGGCGCCGAACGCGCGCACGGGGGAGTTCACACCGCCGGGGATCACGGCCTGGGCGTGCGCGAACGTCTCCGCGCTCGTGCGGCCGGCGACCGCCGCCTCGCTGCTGCCGTACCGGCTCATGACTTCTCCTCCGCCAGCCACGCGGCCAGCTCCGTCGCGAAGTAGGTGAGCACGTGATCGGCACCCGCACGACGGATGCTGAGCACGGACTCCAGGATCGCCCGTTCGCGCTCGATCCAGCCGTGCGCGGCGGCGGCCTCGATCATGGCGTATTCGCCCGATACCTGGTAGGCGCTGACCGGAACGGTGGACACGGCCGCGACGTCCGCGAGCACGTCCAGGTAGGACATCGCCGGCTTCACCATGACCACGTCGGCACCCTCGGCGATGTCGATCGCGACCTCGCGCGCCGCCTCCCGACGGTTCGCGGGGTCCATCTGGTAGGTCCGGCGGTCGCCCTCGAGCTGCGACTCGACGGCGTCCCGGAACGGGCCGTAGAAGGCGGACGCGTACTTCGCCGCGTAGGCGAGCACCGCGACCTGCTCGTGGCCGGCGTCGTCGAGCGCGTCGCGCACCACGCCGACCTGGCCGTCCATCATCCCGCTGAGCCCCACGAGGTGCGCGCCCGCGGCGGCCTGCGCGAGCGCCATCTCCGCGTAACGCACGAGCGTCGCGTCGTTGTCGACCGCGCCCGCGGGCGTCAGGACGCCGCAGTGGCCGTGGTCGGTGAACTCGTCGAGGCACAGGTCCGCCTGCACGACGAGCGCGTCACCGGCCTCGGCGACGGCGTCCGCGATGGCGAGGTTGAGGATGCCGTCGGGTGCGGTGGCCTGCGAGCCGACCGCGTCCCGGACCTCGGGGATCGCGAACAGCATGACGCCGCCGAGCCCGGCTGCGGCGGCGTCCGACACCGCGCCCTTGAGCGAGTCGCGCGTGTGCTGCAGGACGCCGGGCATCGACGCGATCGGGCGCGCCTCGGTCAGCCCTTCGCGGACGAAGAGGGGGAGCACGAGCTCTGCGGGGTGCAGGCGGGTCTCGGCGGTGAGGCGGCGCATCGCCGTCGTGGAGCGCAGGCGGCGCGGGCGGACCCGGCCGGGGCGGGGGAGGGAGGTGGTCACGCGTGCTCCTCGGAGCGGGGGGTGGGGGGTGTCGGTGCGGCGGCCTCGGTGGGCGTCGCGGATTCACCGTCAGGGGTGGCGGACGAACGGGTGACGTCGTCGGTCGCGGGCGGGT
Source organism: Cellulomonas sp. H30R-01 (assembly GCF_010119915.1). Classification (NCBI taxonomy): domain Bacteria; kingdom Bacillati; phylum Actinomycetota; class Actinomycetes; order Micrococcales; family Cellulomonadaceae; genus Cellulomonas; species Cellulomonas sp. H30R-01. Next base: position 3,944,989 of record NZ_CP048210.1, read on the forward strand.
GCGCGTTCGCCGCGGGTGCCGTGGTCGACCCGCCGACCGCCGACGCGAGCGCGGCGACGAGGCTCGTCATCGTCTGCTCCTGCGCGACGCCGGCCAGCGGCAGGCCGAGGCGCTCGACCTCCGCCGCGGTCGTCGGGCCGATCGCGACGAGCGCGGTCCCGGCGGGCGGAGCACCCAGCTGCGCGACGAGCTCCCGGACCGTGCTGGCCGACGTCAGCAGCGCTGCCCCGATCGACCCGTCGGCCCACGCGGCGCGGACCTCGGCCAACGGCGGGGCCGCGGGCACCGTCCGGTAGGCGACGACGTCGTCGACCTGCCAGCCGCGCGCCCGCAGGCCGTCGGCGAGCGTCGGGGCGGCGAGGTCGCCGCGGGGGAACAGGACGCGCTGCGCCGGTCCCGTCCCGCCGTCGGCGGTCGACGGGAGCGCGGGCCAGGTCGCGACGAGCGCGCGGGCCGTCGACTCGCCGCTGGGGACGAGCGACGGCGTCACGCCCGCCTCGCGCAGCGCTCGCGCGGTGCCGGGCCCGACGGCCGCGACGCGCACGCCCGCGTCACCGACGATCGCGGCCAGCGTCCGGCCCGCGCGCGCCGCGCGCAGCTCGAGGACGGGGACCGCGGCCTGGCTGGTGACGACGAGCCATCCGTACCAGCCCGCGCCGAGTGCGAGCAGGGCGTCGTCGACGGGCGTCGGGTCCTCGGGCGGGACCGTCTCGACGAGAGGGACGACCACGGCGTCCGCGCCGGCGGCGGCGAGCGCGACGGCGGCCGGGCTCACGCCTGCGGCGGGCCGCGGGACCAGGACGCGCCATCCGGCGAGCGGTCCGGGGCCGGCGGAGGTGCTCGTGCCGCCGAGACCGCGCTCGCGGCTCGCGGTGCCGGCCGGAGTGCGCTCCGCGCGCGCGTCGCCGGCGGGCGGCTGCGGGGCCGTCATCGGGCGTGCCCCAGGTCGGCGAGGTCGGCGGCGCCTGTCGCGAGCAGGTCGTCCGCGAGCCTCGCGCCGAGGGCACGAGCCGCGACGGCGTCCTCGGCGGGTGTGCCGCCGAGCGTCGTGCTGCCCCGCCGCCGCAGGGCGTCGCTGCCGTCGGTGCGGACGACGACGGCCTCGAGCGTGAGCACGTCGCCGTCGAGCGTCGCGAGCGCGCCGACCGGGGCCGCGCACCCCGCCTCCAGCCGGGCGAGCAGCGCACGCTCGGCGAGCACCGCGACACGCGTCGGACGGTGGTCGAGGGCGGCGAGCGCGCCGGCCAACGGGGTCGCGAGCTCCGTCGTGAGGCCGGACGCGCGGGTCTCGACGGCGAGCGCGCCCTGTCCGGGGGCGGGGAGCATCACGTCGGCGTCGAACAGCTCGGTGACGGCCTCCAGCCGTCCGATGCGGGCCAGCCCTGCCCGGGCGAGGACGACCGCGTCGAGGTCGCCCGGCCCGGTGGCCGACCCCGCGACGCGGCCGAGCCGCGTGTCGACGTTGCCGCGGATGTCCACGACGTCGAGGTCGGGACGGGCGCGCAGCAGCTGGGCCGCACGGCGCGGGGAGCCGGTGCCGACGCGCGCGCCGTCCGGCAGCCCGGCGAGCGTGAGGCCGTCGCGCGCGCAAAGGGCGTCGCGGGGGTCCTCCCGCAGCGGGACCGCGGCGATGACGAGTCCGTCGGCGTCGCCCGTCGGCAGGTCCTTGAGGGAGTGCACCGCGACGTCGCAGCGCCCGTCGAGCAGCGCGTCGCGCAGTGCGGTGACGAACACGCCGGTGCCGCCGAGCGTGGCGAGCGAGCCGGTGAGGCGGTCACCGTCGGTGCGGACGCGCACGGTCTCGACGTCGAGGTCGCCGTGCGCGGCGAGGGCGTCGGCCACGTGGCCCGTCTGGGTCAGCGCGAGCGTGCTCGCGCGCGTGCCGATGCGGACGTGCTGGGGCATGCCGCCCAGTGTCCCTCGCGTCGGCGGCCCGTGTCGAAGCGTGGCGGGGCTTCGTGGTAATGCTCACGCGAACCGTGTGACATCGAACTGACAAGCTGTCAGAAAATGTCGCCGGCGGGAGTTTCTGCGAGCCCCGTGAATGTCGTGCGTCACGATTTCCGAAGGGTCACGACAGGCTGTCAGAAAAGCGCCGACGGAAATGTGAGGCAATCCTCACGGCGGCCACCGGCGTGGTCGGCGGGCGGTCGGGGCCGCGTGCGCCGGGCGGCCGCCCGTCGTCCGATGCGGCGTCGGGACGGTGCGCCGGCCGGGGCGGAGCGGCGGGTCAGGCGACGAGCGCCGTCGCGGCGGCCCGGGCGTCGGGGACGACCGACGCCAGACCGTTGCCCGCCGTCCACGCCCCGCACACGGCCACCCCGGGCAGGGCCGCGGCCGCCGCCCGGACCTGCGCGACCGCCTCCCGGTGCGCCGCGCTCGGCCGGGGCAACGCCTGCGTCCAGCGCACGACCGCGCTGCCGGCCAGCACCGACCGGTCCAGGCCGACCCCGAGCAGCACCGAGGCGTCCCGCAGGGCCAGGTCGACGAGCGCGTCCTCGTCGTCAGGGACGCGGTCGGCGTCGCCCGCCCGCCCGAAGGACAGCCGCACCACGTGCCGCCCCGTCGGGACGGTGCGCGCGAGCCACGGCCACTTCGCGGTCGCGTGCGTGAGCGCCTTGGCGGTGACGTCGGACGCCGCGCGCGCCACCAGCACCCCCGTGCCGCGCGGCGCTCCGTCGAGCGTCGGGGCGTCCACCACGAGCGTGACCAGCGTGACCACGGCGCCCGCGTCGAGCGACGGCAGCGTCCGGCCCGGTGCGTGCTCGGCGAGCAGGTCGGCGGCCACCGGTGAGGCGAGCACCACGCGGCGGCTGCGCAGCGTCGTGCCGTCGTCGAGCTCGACGTCGTACGTCTGCCCGTCGCGCCCGCCCGCGGCGATCCGGGCGTGCTCCGTCCCGCCCGCGTAAGCGTCGGCCGGTGCGGTCCGCGTCGCGTCGTCGTCGTGCGCGGCGAGTGCCTCGCGCGCCGGCACCGACGCGGGCTGCGTCGGCGCGGCACCCGCTGCCGACGGCCGCAGACGACGCACGCGCGCGCCGGTCCGGACCTCGACGCCATGCGCCCGGAGGTCGGCGACGAGCGTGTCGACGAGCACGTGCAGCCCGCCCTCGAGGCCCTGCACCGCGGACCCTGCGGGCGCCGACGCGCGCAGCGTCCGCACGGCCCGGGTCAGGGAGCGGGACTCGCGCAGGGCCGCTGGCAGCCCGGGCGACACCGCGCCGACGTCGAGGTCGTCCGGGTCGGACGCGTGCACGCCCGCGACGACGGGCCGCACGAGCCGGTCCAGGACGCGCGCCCCGAGCCGGGCCCGGACGAGAGCGCCGAGCGACGTCGCCGACGCCCCGACGCGGGCGGGCAGGACGCGGTCGAGCGACGCCCGCAGCGCCCCGACCAGGCCGATCGTGCGGCGCACGTCCGCCGCGAACGGCTCCGACGGGATCCCCAGCAGCCCCGTCCGCGGCAGCGGGCCGTCGCCCGACGGCAGGTGCACCCACGACCCGTGCGAGGCGGGCAGGCACACGCGGTCGGCCAGCCCGAGGTCCTCGAGGTAGGCCGCGACCGTCCCGCCGCGCGTCGCGAACGACTCCGCACCCGCGTCGAGCCGCAGGCCCGCGACGGTGTGCCCGCGGACGGCCCCGCCGGGCTCGGAGTCGGCGTCGAGGACGACCGTCCGCAGCCCGCCCGCGGCCAGCTCGCGTGCGGCGACCAGCCCCGCGACGCCGCCCCCGACGACGACCGCGTCCCAGGTCGGGTCGCCGGTGGTCACAGCGAGTGGACGAGCCCGACCAGGCGGGTCAGGACCTCGGGGTCGGTGTCCGGGGGGACGCCGTGGCCCAGGTTCACGACGTGCCCGGGCGCCTGCTCGCCGCGGGCCACGACGTCGCGCACGTGCGCCTCGAGCACGGGCCACGGCGCCCCGAGGAGCGCGGGGTCGATGTTGCCCTGCAGCGGCGTGCGGCCGCCCAGGCGGCGGTTGGCCTCGTCGAGCGGCAGCCGGTAGTCGACGCCGACGACGTCCGCGCCGACGTCGCGCATCGCGACCAGCAGCTCGCTCGTGCCGGTGCCGAAGTGCACACGACGCACGTCGAGGTCGGCGATCGCGGCGAGCGCGTGCGCCGACGCGGGTGCGACGTGCGCGGTGTAGTCGGCGAGGCCCAGCGAGCCCGCCCACGAGTCGAAGAGCTGTGCCGCGCTGGCGCCCGCGAGCACCTGCGCGCGCAGGAAGGCGCCGGTGACCTCGGCCGCCCAGGTCGTCAGGGCCGTCCACGTCCTCGGGTCCGCGTGCATGAGCGTGCGGGCGGCCAGGTGGTCGCGCGACGGGCCACCCTCGACGAGGTACGCGGCCAGCGTGAACGGCGCACCCGCGAAGCCGATCAGCGGCGTGCTCCCCAGGGCCGCGACCGTGCGTGCGACGCCCTCGCTCACCGGCGCCAGGCGCTCGGCGGTGAGCGGGCCGAGGTCGCGCAGCGCCGCGACGTCCGCCGCCGTGCGCACCGGTGCGCCCATGACCGGACCGACGCCCGGCTTGATCTCCACGTCGACGCCCGCGAGCCGCAGCGGCACGACGATGTCCGAGAAGAAGATCGCCGCGTCCACGTCGTGCCGACGCACGGGCTGCAGCGTGATCTCGCTCGCCATCTCCGGGTCGAGGCACGCGTCGAGCATGGCCGTCCCGGCCCGCAGCGCGCGGTACTCGGGCAGCGACCGGCCGGCCTGCCGCATGAACCAGACGGGGCGCCGCGAGGGCCGCTCGCCGGAATACGCGCGCACCAGCGGAGAATGCGCGGTGCGACCGTCGGCGAGGGGATGTGTGACGGGAAGAGGCACCCCTCGATTGTGCCCGACAAATGTCGGGATGATTGAATCGGGGACGTGGTGCTGCTGTCCCTGGTCGCCAGTCACCACGACCTCGACCTCGCCGTGCTGGAGCGTCTCTCGTCGGACGTGCACGCCGTGGGTCGCGAGCTCGTGCGCGCGTCCACCCCCGTCACCGGTGCCGTCGTTCTCGCGACGTGCAACCGGTTCGAGCTGTACCTGGAGGTCGACGACGTCGACCAGACGCCCGCCGCCCTGGCCGCCGCGTCGCAGGCCGTCGCCACCCGGTCCGGGTACGCCCCCGACGAGGTCCTCACGCACCTGCGCCCTCTCACCGGGAACGCAGCCGGCGAGCACCTGTTCGCCGTCGCGAGCGGGCTCGAGTCGATGGTCGTCGGCGAGCGGGAGATCGCCGGCCAGGTGCGCCGCGCCCTGACGACCGCACGCCGCGACGGGACCACGACCTCCGCCCTCGAGTCGCTCTTCCAGGCCGCGTCCCGGGTGTCGCGCGCCGTCGAGTCGGAGACCGGGCTCGGCGCCGCCGGCCGCTCCGTGGTGGGCGTCGCCCTCGACATCGCCGAGCGCGGGCTCGTGCCGTGGTCGGAGGTCTCGTGCGTGCTCGTCGGGACCGGCTCCTACGCCGGCGCGACGCTCGCCGCGCTCAAGGCGCGGGGGTGCACCGACGTCCGCGTCTACTCGCCGAGCGGTCGTGCGAGCCAGTTCGCGTCCGCCCGCGGCGTCCGGGCCCTGCCCGCGGGAGCCGACCTGGCCGCCGAGCTCGGCGGTGTCGACCTCGTCGTCGCGTGCAGCGGTGCCGCGGGTGCCGTCCTGCAGGTGGACGCGCTCGCCGCCGCGCGCGCGCGGGTCGACGCCCGCCCCCTCACCGTCGTCGACCTCGCCCTGCGGCACGACGTCGACCCGGGCGTGCGGCACCTGCCCGGTGTCCGGCTCGTCACGCTGCACACCGTCGCCGAGCACGCCCCTGCCGAGCACGCAGCCGTCGAGTCCGCGCGGCGGATCGTCGTGTCCGCGGCCGACGCCTACGAGGCCGACCAGCGCGTGCGCGAGTGGAACCCGGCGGTCGTCGCGCAGCGCACGCGCGTGCTCGGCGGGCTCGAGGCCGCGCTGGCCGCCCTGCCGCAGGACGCCCGCGACGAGCGGGCCGAGCGGTCGCTGCGCCGGCGGACCCGGTCGACGCTGCACGGCCCCACCGTCCGGGCTCGGGAGGCGGCGCGGGCCGGCGACGCGGTCGCGTACGCGGCGGCGCTCGCGGAGCTGGCCGCGATCGAGGTCCCGAACGTCGCGACTGCGGTCGCAGGTCCGGCGCCGGCGACCGTGGGTGCGTCGGCGGCCCGCTGACCCTCCGGCTGGTGGCGTTCGGCGGGTGAGCGCGTCGGCCGGTCGACGAGGGTCGGCGATCGGCCGACCCTCCGGCAGGTGAGCGCGTCGGCCGGTCGACGAGGGTCGGCGATCGGCCGACCCTCCGGCAGGTGAGCGCGTCGGGGCCCCGATCCTCCGGCTCTCCGCGGGCGTGGGCTGCACGTGTCAGCGAGGGGCGCACCCCGGACATGGTGCGTGCCGGGCCTGGACGGGGGGGAGGGCCAGGCCCGGCACGCGTTCGAGAGGGATCACAGCGGGGGGATCGCCGCTCCCTCGGTCCGTGCGGTCGTCAGTACGCCACCTGGTGCCGCTGCGCGGCGGGCCCGGGGGCCCAGGTGTGCGGGACGACCTGGTTGGTCTGGATGTCGGTGAGCTCGGCCGCGTAGACGATGCCCTCGTACACGCCGGCCTCGACGCGCTCGAGGTGCAGGCGCTCGGCCCGCTCGATGTCGTCACCGAGGTGCGAGATGCGCGCGACGACGTAGCGCTGCGCGTCCTGCCACTGGTCCACGACGCGGACGGACAGGCCGTTCCAGCGAGCCGTGAGGTCGAGCTCGAACAGCTCGGTGACGTCCTCGCGGGCGACCCGGCGGTACCAGCGGCCCGACGGCGCCTGGTGGAAGCCGGTCTCGGCGAGGGGCGGGTTGGCGAGCGCGAGGACGACCGTGTGGCCTCCGTCGACGACGTCCGCCTCCAGGTACGCGCCGTGCCACTTGGCGACGGGGCCGACGCAGCGTGAGAGCGATGCCAGCGCCGGACGTCGGGCCCCGAGCTGCGTCACGGTCCAGCCGGTGCCGACGTCGCCGTAGCGCGCGAGCAGCGTGGCGGTGCCGTCCTCGTAGACCCGGATGAGCTCGGCGCCCGGGGGGATGCGGGAGTGCCGGAGCCACCACAGCGGGAGGATGTAGCCGGGGACGTCGCGGTACTGGAGCTGCGGTGAGGACTCGAACCGCAGGATGTCGATTGACCGGTCCCAGGGGCTGAAGGGCGAGCCCTCGTACCCGAGGCCGTGGACCTCGAAGAGCTGCGCCGGGGTGGTCGCGAAGCCGACGTCCTCGGCACGTACCACGTAGCCGGCCACACGGTCGTGCCCGGCGGTGAGGATCGCGCGGGAGAGCGCTGGTGTGATCGCCTTCTGCATGAGGGTCACGGTGGGCATCCTTGCCGGGAAGAGGGAGGAACCGGAGGAACAGGACGGATCGGTGCACGATTGTGCAGCCCTTCACGGGCACCTGTCCAGATCGCGTCACCCGTCCGTGTCCCACGGGTGTGCTTCCGCAGGTCACACGTGGTGAGAGCGTTCCCGGTCGAAGCGGTTCGATCCGCTGGGAGCGCGGTGGGCGCATGTCGAAACGTTACGAACGCATGGACCTGCAGCTTTGCTGGAAGCGCTCTCTCCGACGTCGTGTCGAACAGTAGCGCGAACGGCCCGGCGAGAACGATCTGTCCGAACTGTCCGATTCACTCGTTCGGCTCGTCGCGACGTCGACGCGGTTCCGACGACGGTCCTGCCCGCGGCGGTCCGTCGCCCGGGACCTTCGTCCCGACCCGACGAGCGGACCGCACGCGCGCGACGCGAACCGCTCAGTGGTCGAGGTACGCGACAAGCTCCGACGCGAGCCCCGTGTACGACGCCGGCGAGAGCGCCTGCAAGCGTGCCGCGACGTCCTCGGGCAGCCCCAGGCCGCCGATGAACTCGCGCATGTCGTCCGCCGTCAGCCGGCGCCCCCGCGTGAGCTCCTTGAGCCGCTCGTACGGGTTCTCCATGCCGGTCACGCCCGCGACGGACGCGGCGCGCATCGCCGACTGCACCGGCTCGCCGAGCACCTCCCAGTTCTCGTCGAGCTCACGCGCCAGCAGGGCCGCGTCGACGTCGAGCGCCCGCAGACCACGGCGCACGTTGTCGATCGCGAGCAGCGAGTGCCCGAACGCCGGCCCGATGTTGCGCTGCGTCGTCGAGTCGGTGAGGTCGCGCTGCAGGCGGCTCGTGACCAGCGTCGACGCGAGCGTGTCCAGCAGCGCCGAGGAGAGCTCCAGGTTCGCCTCGGCGTTCTCGAACCGGATCGGGTTCACCTTGTGCGGCATCGTCGACGAGCCCGTCGCGCCCGCCACGGGGATCTGGATGAAGACCCCGCGCGAGATGTACGTCCAGACGTCCGTCGCCAGGTTGTGCAGCACGCGGTTGAACCGCGCGACGTCGGCGTACAGCTCCGCCTGCCAGTCGTGCGACTCGATCTGCGTCGTCAGCGGGTTCCACGTCAGGCCCAGGTGCTCGACGAACGTCCGGCTGACGATCGGCCAGTTCGCGCCCGGCACCGCGACGACGTGCGCACCGAACGTCCCCGTCGCGCCGTTGATCTTGCCGAGGAACTCGTCCGACGCGATCCGCCGCAGCTGCCGCCGCAGCCGGTGCGCCAGCACAGCGAGCTCCTTGCCCAGCGTCGTCGGCGTCGCCGGCTGGCCGTGCGTGAGCGCCAGCAGCGGCTGGTCCTTGTGCTCGTGCGCGAGGGCCGCGACCTCGTCCGTCAGCGCCGTCGCCGCCGGCAGCCACACGTCCCGCACCGCACCCCGCACCATCAGCGCGTACGACAGGTTGTTGACGTCCTCGCTGGTGCAGGCGAAGTGCACGAGCTCGCTCACGCTCGGCAGGACCGTGTCGTCGCCGAGCGCGGCCGGGGCGTCGGCGAGGCGCTTCTTGAGGAAGTACTCGACCGCCTTCACGTCGTGCACCGTCACGCGCTCGATCTCCGCGAGCTCCGCGACCTCCGCGGCGCCGAACGTCGTCACGACGTCGCGCAGGTACTGCTCCTCCGCCGCGGACAGCGTCGGCGCGCCCGGCACCACGCCGTGCCGCGTCAGGTGGATCAGCCACTCGACCTCGACGTGCACCCGCTCGCGGTTGAGCGCCGCCTCCGACAGGTGGTCCACCAGCGGGGCGACCGCCGCGCGGTACCGGCCGTCCAGCGGGCCGAGCGCGATCGCGGGGGACGCGTCGGCCAGACGGACGCGCGCGGACGGGGCGGTGACGTCGGGGGAGGACATGCCGCCATCATCCCAGAGCCCCCGACCGAGCTGCCGGTGCGTCCGCGCCCCGTGACCTGACCGACGCAGCGGCGATCGCCGTCCGTGGCTCACGGCGCGGTTGACGCGCTCGGTGCCGGACCGGCGTCGCGGCGGTCAGGTGCATGGGGCGCGCGGGGCAGTCGGCGATAGCGTGGCGCACGCGCGGCGGCGCTCCGCTCGCCGGGCTCCACGGGACGGAGCGACAGAGACGAGGAGGCGTCGTGACGACCGCGACCACGACCGGGCTCGACCTCGACCTCGTCGCCGAGATCGAGGACGCCGGGACGCCCGACGCGCAGATCCCCTACTCGATGATGGAGCTGACGCGCGGCGCGGAGGACCAGGCGACGCTCGAGTCGTACCTCCTCGACATCGCGGCCCGCTCGCCCCGCACGCTCGTCCGGTCCATGGCCGTCGAGTGCATGGGCCACCTCGTGCGGGAGCGTCGGCGCCTCACGACGGACCGCGTGCCGCTCTTCGTCTGCGAGGCGCACGACGACTCCGATCTGATCACCCGCGACAACGCGCGCATCGCCCTCGACGAGATCCGGTACTGGCTCGCGCCACGACGCCGCGGGCAGGTCCCGCTGCCCACCGACTCCGTGCGCGCGCGCGTGACCCAGGTCCGTCTGGTGGTGGCAGGGTCGGCGTCCGAAGGCCTGGTCGTCGGCGAGCCGGACGATCCTTCTGTGCGCCGCATCCTCGCCGTCGTCGGTCCGGGTGTGGTCGCGTCGCGGGGCGTCCGGCAAGAGATCCTCGCCGCCCTCAACCTGCCGCGGGCACGACGCGGAGCCGTGTTCCAGCACGTCGACGACCCCCGCCACGTCCCGTGGTACGCCTGGGCGTTCGGACCCGGTGAGGCACCCGGAGCGGCGTACGTGCCCCCACGGTTGCTGCGGATCGAAGGACCTCGCGTCTCCGCGCGCGGCGTCCGGAGTCTGCTCGAGACAGCGTCCGGCGCCCGCGTCGAGCTCATGACGACCGCCGTCGGTGTCACGGCCGTCGACGAGCGCGCCGCCGCGCAGGGCCGGCGGGCCGGCGCCACGAGGCGACCGTGACGACCTTCTCCAACGTGTAGACGAGGTCGACCAGCTCCGCGTGGACCGTCCGCCGGCCACGTGCGGTGCTTGCACCGACCGGCTCGGTCGCGCGTCGCCTCGTCATGGCGCGACGGTGTCCGGGAGAACGCCCGCGGGCGCGTCGGCCGGGCGGCGCTGGCGGGCGGTCTCCGCGAGGACGACGCCACCGAGGACCACCGCGCCGCCGACGAGCTGCACCGCCGTCATCGCCTCGCCGAGGAAGACCCACGCGGAGGCGGACGCGGCAACGGGCTCGACCATCCCCAGCAGGCCCGCGCGCGCGGGACCGAGCGACCGGATGCCCACGAGGAACAGCAGGTACGGCACGACGGTGCCGAGGACGACGATCCAGACGACGAGCAGCCACAGGGGCGGGGTGACGGTGCCGGGGACGTCGACCCCGTCGTCGAGCATCCCGTACGGGTAGGTCCACACCGGCTGCAGGACGACCCAGAACAGTGCCGCGAACGCCATGGTCCACGCGTGCGTCGAGAGGGGGCCGCGCGTCGTGAGGAGCTTGTCGCCGAGCAGGTAGTAGGCCGCGAGCGACACGGCCGCGCCGGCCGCGGCGAGCAGACCCAGCGCGTCGAGCACGACGCCCTCGCCGACCTGCGCGACGAGCGCCAGCCCGCCCAGGCACGCCACGAGCGCCCACCACACGCGACGGTGCACGGCCTCCTTGAGCACGAACCGCGCCCACAGGGCGACGAGCAGGGGAGCGGTGTACTCGATGAGGAGCGCGATGCCGACGGGGAGCCGGGAGATCGCCGTGAGGTAGAGCCACTGGACCAGCGCGACCCCGACGACGCCGAGGACCGCGAGGGACACGAGCTCGCGCCGGTCACGCAGCCGCAGCCGCCGTGCGCCGACCACGAGGACCGCGGCGACGAGCACGACGGCCGACCCGACGCAGCGGATCTCGACGAGCCGGGTGGGGCTGAGGCCGGCCTGCATCGCGAGCTTGGCGACCGTGCCGTTGACCGCGAACAGGAGCGACCCGACGACGACGGCGAGCACGCCGAGCGGCGCGGGGAGGCGGTGGGGCACGTGCGCACGCTAACCCGGCGGTCCGACGGGGACGCGCCGCGCCTCGCGGGTGGGTGCGGGGTGCGCGGGCGGGCGGACGGTGCTCCTGTGGGTCGTGGGTCGGCCTCCGAACGGCGCGATCACCGTCTGCCGGGGGCGCTGTCGCGGACGCGCCTGCGCCCGCCGCGCGCCGTGACGTCCAGCCGTCCACAGCCCGGACCAGCGGGGCCTCGTCCACTGGTGCAGAGGGGTGCCCGACGACGCCCAGGGCCCCGCTCCTAGCGTCCCCGCCATGACCAGCGCGATCGCTCCCCACGTCCGCACGGCGCGCCTCCACGTCGACGAGGCGCGCCGGCTCGTGCTGGCCGCGCGTCGCGTCGAGTGGCGGTCGCCGACGGTCGGGCGCTACCTGCACGCGCTGGAGGACCTCCACGCCCGGCTGGCACGGACGGTCGACGCGATCGAGGTCGCCGAACGGGCTGCGAGCACCGCCGACGCGGCCGCTGTCGTCCGGCCCACGAGCGGTCTCCTCGGCGGCACCTGGTGAGCGACGGCGGCCTGACGGTCGTCGGGGGCGGCCGCCCGGACCTCGTCGACACCGCGGAGATGCAGCGGGCCGAGGCGATGCTCGGCCGCGTCGCCGACCACCTCGACCTCGCGGACCGCGCGCTCGCGGTCGCGGTCGACGCCGCTCGTCCCGCGCTGCTGACCGACGAGGGCAGGGCTGCGTCTGCCGCGCTGCACTCCGCGCGGGAAGGGACGGCGTCGCCGGGGCGCTGCGCGCACGAGGCGCGCGCGCTGGGGCGTCGCGTCCGTGCCGCGATCGTCACCTACGACTCGGCCGAGTCCGGCGTGCACCGGCTGATGCGCTTCGTCGTCGGCGGCGAGCCGATGCTCGACGCGCTGCTCCCGACCTTGCCGATCGTCCGTCCGCTGCTCGGCGTCGCCGCCGCCGGCGCGGCGTCCGTGGCGCTGCGTGCGGTCGCGCTCGACACGGTCCTTCGCGCCGCGTGGGCGTTGCCGTCGGGCCGAGCCGACGACGTCGTGCGTGAGCGCGTCCAGTCCCTCCAGCGGCTCGCCGCCGTGCTCGTGGCCGACGGGCGGGCCGAGCTGCTGACCCTCGGGCTCGCGACCACGCTCCTCGGGCCGACGGCCTCGCGCGTGCCACCGGACCTGCGCGTGCCGATGCTCGTCCGTCAGCTCGCCCGGCTCCTACCGGAACCGGGCCCCACGGTCGTCGTCCCGCGCGTGGGCGGCGCGCAGCTCCCGACGCCACGTGACGTCGCGGGGGTGATCGCGAACACGGCGCGCACCTACGACGACGGCTCGGTGGCGGCGGTGCCGGGGACCCCGCCGGGCACGATCTCGATCCAGCGGTTCGAGAAGCCCGACGGGTCGATGTCGTGGGCCGTCGAGATCCCGGGGACCCAGTCGCCCTCGTTGAACGGGACCAACCCGATGGACGTCGGCACCGACCTCGGCCTGGCGGGAGCGATGACCGAGTCCATGACCCCGGCGGTCATCGAGGCGATGCGGCTCGCCGGCATCCGCGAGGAAGACCCCGTGCTCCTCGCAGGCCACAGCCAGGGCGGCATGGTCGCGACCAGCGTGGCCACGGCGCTCGCGGGCACGTACACGATCGCGGCCGTCGTGACAGCGGGATCGCCCGACATCCCGCGCGGACCGATGCCGCCCGGCGTCCAGGTCCTGCACCTGCGCGACGGCGGGGACATCGCGCCGCAGAGCGACGGCCGACCCGACCGCGGGGGGCCGAACGTCCGCATCGTCACAGGTCAGGCAGCCGATGCGGGGGCACCGCCGGTCAGGAACCTCGTCGAGGCGCACAGCGCGGCCCGGTACGTGCGTCTCGCGGAGGCGGTGGAGCTCGAGCTCGACGACCCGCAGCTCCGCGATTTCGCGCGCGCCGTCGAGTCCGTGCTCGGCCCGGAGGGGACGACGTCGACCACGCAGCAGTTCATCGCGACGCGCGATCCGCACGTCGTCGCGACCGACCCGCTCACCGGGCTGCAGCGCCCCGACCGGCTGGCGCCCGGCGGCCCGCTGACCGCGCCGCCCGGGAGGACCCGGTGACGGCGCTCGACATCGCAGGGTCCGTGGCGCCGGGTGCTCAGTCCCTGTCGCCCGGGACGATGACCGAGAGGACGAAGCTCACGATGGAGATGATCAGCGCCCCCAGCACGGCGGTGCCGAAGTTGTCGATGCGCAGGCCCCAGCTCGTCTGCTCCGTGATCCACGCGGTGAGCATGAGCATCAGGGCGTTCACCACCAGCGTGAACAGGCCGAGCGTCAGGATGTACAGCGGGATCGACAGGAACGCGACGATCGGCTTGACCACCGCGTTGACGATCCCGAAGACGAGCGCGATGAGCAGGATGATCGCCACCTGCTCGAGGTTGGAGTCGGCACCGACGATCGTCAGGCCCGACAGGACGAGGGTCGCGAGCCAGATCGCGACGCCGTTGATCAGCACCCTCACCACGAACGACATGCGTCGATCCTGCCATCGGCGCCCGCCCGCGTGCGGCCCGTCCGGGCGACTCGGCGGGTCGGGGCGTCTCGGCGGACGGCGCCGCCGCACCTGGCTCGCTGTGGTGGTGGCGGCGACGGCCGTGCTGACGGCGTGCACAGGACCCGCGTCGACCCCGAGCACCGATGCGCCGGCGGTGGCTGTCGCGACTGCCGCGCCGACCCGCGACGCGTCGCGGCGACCTGCGCGGCCTGAGCGGCCGACGTCCGGTGAGACGTCGACGGAGCGTGTCCTGCCCGACCGGGCGGCTCCGGCGCCGGAGCAGCCCGCTGCGATGGCCGTCGGCGACGGCGCCGGAGCTGTCGCGGCCCTCGACCACGTCCTCGACCTGTGGACGTACGCGCGCACGACGGGCTCCGCCACGGCGCTGGAGGGGACGTACGCGGACACGTGCGGCGTCTGCGCCGAGGTCGCCGAACGGGTCGTCACGCTCGCCGCGAGCGGGATCACCGAGGTGGGGGGTGGGCTCACGCTCGTCGCCCCGTCACCGACCGAGGCCACCCCCGGATCCTGGTACGCGGTCACGGGAGTGCTCGTCGAGGACGATGCGCAGCTCGTCGACGCCGATGGGGTGGTCGTCGGCGTCACGGAAGGGGGTCGGTACGACGTCCTCGCGACCCTCACGTGGTACGCGGGGGTGTGGCGCGTCGAGTCCATGAATCTGTACGTGGCGTCGACGTGACGGTCACCGACCAGCGGGACCGAGGGCCGACTCGGGGGCCTGGCCGCTCGACCCGACCTCCCCGCGACGAGTACCCGGCGGTCGGCCCCGACGACGGCGACCGGACCTCCCCGGCGACGAGTACCCGGCGGTCGGCTCGACGACGTCGACCCGACCTCCCCGCGACGAGTACCCGGCGGTCGGCCCGACGACGTCGACCCGACCTCCCCGGCGACGAGTACCCGGCGGTCGGCCCGACGACGTCGACCCGACCCCCCCGGCGACGACGACGCGGCGGCCGGCCCGACGACGGCGACGCGCGACACGACGCCGCCTCGTCTCCGAGCGGCGCTCAGCGGCGGTGGGCGTCCGCCGCGACCTCGAGGAACAGGTCGGTCGCCTCCGGCTCGCCGACGCTCACGCGGACGCCGTCGCCCGCGAACGGGCGGACCAGCACGCCGGCGCGGGTGCAGCGCTCCGCGAACGACGACGCGTGGTCGCCGAGCGGCAGCCAGACGAAGTTCGCCTGCGAGTCGGGGACCGACCAGCCCTGGGCGCGCAGCCCGGCGAGCATGCGGGCGCGCTCGACGACGATCGCGTCGACGCGGTGCAGCAGCTCGTCGCGGGCCCGCAGCGACGCCAACGCGGCCAGCTGCGCGACGTGCGAGACGCCGAACGGCGTCGACGCCGCGCGGATCCCCGCCGCGAGTCGAGGACGGGCCACCGCGAAGCCGACCCGCAGGCCGGCCAGGCCGTAGGCCTTCGAGAACGTGCGCAGCAGGACGACGTTGGGGTGCTCGGCGAACACCGCGAGCCCGTCGGCGGCACGGTCGTCGCGGACGAACTCGACGTACGCCTCGTCGACGACCACGAGCACGTGCGACGGGACCGCGGCGAGGAAGCCCGCGAGCTCGTCGGCGTGCACCGCGGGGCCGGTCGGGTTGTTCGGCGTGCACACCAGCACGGCCTTGGTCCGGGGGGTCACGGCCTTGGCCATCGCCTCGAGGTCGAGTCGCCCGTCGGCACCGACGGGGACGCGCACGCCGTCCGCCCCGGCGAGCGAGACCGCGATCGGGTACGCCTCGAACGACCGCCAGGGGAAGACGACCTCGTCGCCCGCCTCGCACACGGCGGTGAGCACGTGACCGAGGGCCGCGACCGAGCCGCAGCCCGTGACGACGTTCTCCGGGGCGACGCCGAGCGACGTCGCGATCGCCTCGACCAGCTCGGTCGCGTACATGTCCGGGTACCGGTTGACGTCGACGGCCGCGTCCGCGATCGCCGCGACGACCGAGGGCAGCGGCGGGTACGGGTTCTCGTTCGACGACAGCTTGTACGCGGCCGCGCCGACGGGGGCGCGAGCTCCGGGGACGTACGGCGGGAGGTCGGCGAGGGCCTTGCGCAGCGGGACTCGGCTCACGGCTCCAGCATGCCACCGGGTCGCGGGCCTCCCGGTGGCGACGGGCCGGTCAGCGAGACGAGCACGCGGGACGGGACGAGAACGCGGGACACCGGCTGCGCGGCAGTGGGCAGCCGCGACGGCTGCGTGAGGGAGTGAACAGGGCGGCACCCGGGTGGGTGGGCGAGCAGGCGGGAGGGGGATCGCGTCAGGCGATCGAGCGGCGGCGGACCGAGGCGCGGACGGTCGGACGCGCGGGCTGCGCGTGCGGCAGGGCGACGCGGGGGCGGCTGCGGAGCTCCTCGGGCGTCGGCGTGGGCAGGCGGTCCTGGAGGTGCGAGAGCACCTCCAGGAGGTTCGCGATGTCGCCCTCGACGGAGTCGTCGTCGCTCTCGCCGGCGGGGATCCGCACCGTCACGCGGGAGACGGGACCCGACGCGCGCTCGGAGCGGGCGAGGTTCCCGTCCCCGAGGTCCACCGCAGGACCGTGCGCCTCGGCGGGTGTCGTGGTGGCGGGTGTCGTGGCGGCAGGGTCGGCCG
This sequence comes from Cellulomonas sp. H30R-01, assembly GCF_010119915.1. Lineage (NCBI taxonomy): Bacteria > Bacillati > Actinomycetota > Actinomycetes > Micrococcales > Cellulomonadaceae > Cellulomonas > Cellulomonas sp. H30R-01. The sequence continues at coordinate 3,961,500 of NZ_CP048210.1, forward strand.
ACCACGGTGTCGCCGGGAGCGGCGCGTGCGTGACGGTGACGCCGAGCGCCGTGAGGAAGGCCGTCGCCCGGTGGACGGTGAGGGCGCGGTCCTCCAGCTCGAGGGCGGTCAGGGCGAGCCGCACGTCGTGCTCGGACACGACGTGCGCGGCCGCGACCGCGGGGGAGGAGTCCGGTGGCGTGGTGGTGCCGCCGGTCGTGCCGGTCTCGTCGTCGCGCATCGTCGGGCCCCTTCCCGCGGTGGCGCTCACCGCCTTACCACTGTCATCGGCTGGTCGCGGCGGGTTCTGGGGGACGTGAGCGGCTGAAAACTGCGGCGGGGTCTGTAGGGGTTCCACAACGCGTCCGGACGAGCCTTGTTCGTCGGGTTCGCGGGCAACCTACGCATGCGTAGCCTACGCTGACGTAGGTTCGAGCCAACGACCCGGACTGCCCGACCACGAGCGGCCACCGCCGCCGGCGTGAAGGAGAACCGCGTGAGCCAGACCAGCCCGCCGACCGACGACGGTCTCGTCCAGCTGCTGACTCCCACGGGTGAGCGTGTCCCGCACCCCGACCTCGACGCCCGCGTCGCGCACCTCGACGCCGACGGCCTGCGCGCGCTCTACCGCGACATGGTGCTCGTGCGCCGCTTCGACACCGAGGCGACGTCCCTGCAGCGTCAGGGGGAGCTCGCCCTCTTCGCGCAGGGCCTCGGTCAGGAGGCCGCGCAGATCGGCTCGGCGCACGCGATGAGCCCGCGCGACCACGTCTTCCCGAGCTACCGCGAGCACGGCGTCGCGCACGTCCGCGGTGTCGACCTCGCGCAGGTGCTGCGGCTGTTCCGCGGCATCGACCACGGCGGCTGGGACCCGGTCGCCCACGGCTTCCACCTGTACACGCTGGTGATCGGCTCGCACACGCTGCACGCGACGGGCTACGCGATGGGCCTGCAGCGCGACGGCCTGGTCGGCACGGGCGACCCGGACCGGGACGCGGCGGTCGTCGTCTACTTCGGCGACGGCGCGACGTCGCAGGGCGACGTCAACGAGGCGCTCGTCTTCGCCGCCGTGAACAACGCGCCCGTCGTGTTCTTCTGCCAGAACAACCAGTGGGCCATCTCCGAGCCGACGACCAAGCAGGCGCGCGTGCCGCTCGCCGACCGCGGACCCGGGTTCGGCGTCCCGTCGGTGCGCGTCGACGGCAACGACGTCCTCGCGACCTACGCCGTCACGCAGCAGGCGCTCGAGCGCGCGCGCACCGGCGGCGGCCCGACGTTCGTCGAGGCGTTCACCTACCGCATGGGCGCGCACACCACGTCGGACGACCCGACGCGCTACCGGTCCAGCGCGGAGGAGGAGTACTGGCGCCGCCGCGACCCGATCGACCGGCTCCGGCTGCACCTCGAGCAGCTCGGCGAGCTGTCGGCCGAGTTCGTCGAGCAGGTCGCCGACGAGGCCGACGCGCTCGGCGAGCGCATCCGCACCGAGGTGCGCGCGATGGGACGCCCGTCGTCGGCGTCGATGTTCGAGCACGTCTACGCCACGCCGCACTCCGTCGTCGAGGGCGAGCGGGCGTGGTTCGAGCGGTACGAGGCGTCGTTCACGGACGCCGACCAGTCGCGGGAAGGGAGCCACCGGTGAGCACGACCACGACCGAGGCGCGCGCGGCGGACGCGGGCACCCGCGGCACGCAGCGCCTGACGTTCGCGAAGGCCATCAACCTCGGCCTGCGGCGCGCGCTCGAGAACGACCCGCGCGTGCTGCTCATGGGCGAGGACATCGGCAAGCTCGGCGGCGTCTTCCGCGTGACGGACGGCCTGCAGAAGGACTTCGGCGAGGACCGCGTCGTCGACACGCCGCTCGCGGAGTCCGGCATCGTCGGCACCGCGATCGGCCTGGCGCTGCGCGGTTACCGCCCGGTGTGCGAGATCCAGTTCGACGGTTTCGTCTTTCCGGCGTTCGACCAGATCACGACGCAGCTGTCGAAGATGCACTACCGCTCGCAGGGCCGCCTGACGCTCCCCGTCGTCATCCGCATCCCGTACGGCGGCGGCATCGGCGCGGTCGAGCACCACTCGGAGTCGCCCGAGGTGCTGTTCGCGCACACCGCGGGCCTGCGCGTCGTCAGCCCGTCCAGCCCGGTCGAGGCGTACCGGATGATCCAGCAGTCGATCACGTCGCCCGACCCCGTGATCTTCTTCGAGCCCAAGGGCCGCTACTGGGAGAAGGGCGACGTCGACCTCGACGCCCCCGCCGACGGCCCGCTGCTCGACAAGGCGCGGATCGTGCGCGCGGGCACCGACGTCACCGTCGTGGCCTACGGGCCGACCGTGCAGACCGCCCTCAAGGCCGCCGAGGCCGCCGCCGCGGAGGGCACGAGCATCGAGGTCGTCGACCTGCGCGCGCTGTCGCCGCTCGACACCGCGACCGTCGCCGAGTCGGTCCGCCGCACCGGCCGCTGCGTCGTCGTGCACGAGGCCCCCGTGCTGTACGGGACGGGCGGCGAGGTCGCGGCCCGCATCACCGAGGAGTGCTTCTACCACCTGCAGGCGCCGGTGCTGCGCGTCGGCGGGTACCACGCGCCCTACCCGGTCGCGAAGGTCGAGCACGACTACCTGCCCGGTCTCGACCGGGTCCTGGACGCCGTCGAGCGCGCACTCGCGTTCTGACGGCTCTGCCCGCGCCGCTGCGTCGCCACCCCTGACGCGGCGGCGCGGGCTCACCCGACCCGCTCGCCGACAGACCCCGTCCGAGGAGGACCCGCCCGTGCCGACCTACCAGCAGTTCCCGCTGCCCGACGCGGGCGAGGGCCTGACCGAGGCCGAGATCGTCGCGTGGCACGTGGCGGTCGGGGACGCCGTCGAGGTCAACCAGACGATCGTCGAGATCGAGACGGCGAAGTCGCTCGTCGACCTGCCCAGCCCGTGGACGGGCGTCGTCTCGGCGATCCTCGTGGAGCCCGGGCAGACGGTCGACGTCGGCACCCCGATCATCGAGATCGACACCGACCCGACGGGCGAGGCCCCCGCACCCGGGACGGGGCACGGCGGCGCGATCGAGCACGGGCACCGCGGCGGCGGCGACCGGCACGCGGGCGTCGAGCCCGGTGGTGCCGACGAGGTCGCGGCCGTGCGCGAGCAGGCCGAGGCGGCGCGACGTGCGGCGGAGCAGCAGGCGCGCGAGGAGCACGCCGCAGGTCTCGACGGTGGCACGAGCGCGACGGGCACCCGGACGGCGGCCGGGGTCGGCGCCGACGGGACCGCGGCGCGCGCGGCGGCAGGTCTCGGCGGCACACCCGCCGAGCGGGCGTCGGCCGGGCTGACCACCGCCACGTCCGGCGGAGCCGGTGCGACCGGCGCCTCCGCGGGCGGCGCGGCGACGTCGTCGGCCGCAGGCGGGACGTCGCCCGCGGGTGACGGCGGCGCGGCCGGCGAGGGCCGTCAGGCCGTGCTCGTGGGGTATGGGCTCGCGGACCCGGGTGCGACGCGTCGTCCCCGCGGCGGCACGTCGACGGCTACGGCGACCGCGACCGGCACCTCGCCCGGTGGTGCGGGTACGACGACGGCGGAGGCGGCTGCCGCCGGTGCGGGCTCTCCGACCGCGGCTGGCACCGCCCGGGCGTCGGCCCACGCGCTCGCGAAGCCGCCCGTGCGCAAGCTCGCACGCGAGCTCGGCCTCGACCTCGACTCCGTCACGCCGACCGGGCCGGGCGGGATCGTCACGCGCGAGGACGTGCTCGCCCGTGCCGCGCAGGCCGAGGCGCGGACGCTCGCGACGTACCCCGGCGACGACAAGCCGTGGCTCGCGAGCGGCACCGTCTCGTCCGACGGCCGCCAGACGCGCGTTCCCGTGAAGTCCGTCCGGAAGCGCACCGCCGAGGCGATGGTGACCAGCGCGTTCACCGCCCCGCACGTCACGGTCTTCCACACGGTCGACGTCACGCGCACGATGCGGCTCGTCGAGCGGCTCCGCGGCGAGAAGGAGTTCGCCGACGTGCGCGTCACCCCGCTGCTGATCGCCGCGAAGGCGCTCATGCTCGCGGTGCGGCGCCACCCGGAGATCAACGCGTCGTGGGACGACGTCGCGCAGGAGATCGTCTACAAGCACTACATCAACCTGGGCATCGCGGCCGCGACCCCCCGCGGGCTCGTCGTCCCGAACGTCAAGGACGCGCACCGCCTGAGCCTGCTCGAGCTCGCGCGCGGGCTCGGCGAGCTCACGGCCACCGCGCGCGCGGGCCGCACGTCGCCGACGGACATGGCCGACGGGACCATCACGATCACCAACGTCGGCGTCTTCGGCATCGACACGGGCACGCCGATCCTCAACCCCGGCGAGGCCGCGATCCTCGCGTTCGGCGCGATCCGGCTCCAGCCGTGGGTGCACAAGGGCAAGGTCAAGCCGCGGCACGTCACGCAGCTCGCGCTGTCGTTCGACCACCGCCTCGTCGACGGCGAGCTCGGCGCGCGGGTGCTCGCCGACGTCGCGTCGGTGCTCGCCGACCCCGCGCAGGGACTCGTCTGGGGCTGACCCCCTGCGTGCGCCCGGCCGGGCGTCGCGTCGGCCCGGTCCCGGTGCGGACACGCCGAGCGGCGTGTCAGCCGCTCCCGGGTGCGGGCCGGCCGGGCGTCGCGTCAGACGGCGGTCGCCGTCGTGGGCGCGGCGGCCACCAGGCGTCGCTCGACGACGATCGCGACGATCCCGAGGACGATCGCCAGCGCCTCGGTGATCGCCGAGATCCACTCGTTCGTGCCCTCCCAGCGGGAGTGCACCCCGAACAGCCCGACGGTCGTCGCGACCACGAACGCCCCGAGCGTCGCGGCACCGAACGCGATCGCGCCGAGCAGCGGCCACACCGACCGCCAGACGAGCAGCAGCACGCCGAGGACGAGGCCGGCGACGCCGTTGAGCAGGAACGCCTGGCCGACGACGTCGACGTTCTTCATGCCGTCGTCCCACAGGATCAGGTGGACGACGGCGGACGCGATCACGCACACGGCCAGCACGACGCGCAGGCCGAGCGCGATGGGTCGACGACCCGCGGCGGTGCGCGGGGTGCCGGTGGTGGAGGCGGTCATGGCGGTCATGCCTTCCCGGGCAGCACGGCGCCGTCGGCGACGTGCACCTCGACAGGGGGCAGCGGCTCGGGTGCCGGACCGGACACGTTCTTGCCGGTCAGGTCGAACACCGAGCCGTGGCACGGGCAGCTGAGCTCGTCGCCGTCGACGACGACCGTGCAGCCCTGGTGGGTGCAGATCGCGGACAGGGCCACGACGGTCCCCGCCTCGGGCTGCACGAGGAGGATCGGCTTGCCGTCGGCGCCGGTCGCGGAGATCGCGCCGCCCACGGGGATGTCGGAGACCTGCGCGAGCGCGCTGTCGGCCGCGGGCGTCGAGCCACCCCCGCCACCGCCGCCCCCGGACCCGCCGTCGCCGGACCCGCCCGACGAGCACGCGGCGAGCACGCCCGCGGCGGCGACACCCATCGTGACGAGACCGGCACGCTGCAGCACCTGCCGGCGGTCCAGGCACCCGCCGCACGCGTGCGCGGCGTCGGGGGCGTCGGTGGGAAGGGCGGGGGACTCCTGGATCTGCGGCATCGCGGCCTCCGGTGCTGGGCTCCGTCGTGTCACCGGTTCAACGGTGGCACGGGCCCGGAGGTTCAGCGTTCCGGCAGGTCGGTGTGCGCGCCGGGCGCGGCGGCGGCCTCACGTCGGGCCGCGTCGGCGTCGGCGACGGTCGCGGTGACGCCGCCGATCGCCGTCACGGGACCGCCCGCGGTGCGCGGCGTCTCGACGTCCGGGTCGGCGGCGGGCGGCGTGGTGCCGTCGCCCTCGGCCAGGCGTCCCTCGATGCCGGAGACGGTCCGCAGCGGCAGCTCGGGCAGCAGGATCGTGAGGACCACGCCGACGACCATGATGCAGGCGGCGATCAGCAGCACGAGGTCGACGGACTGCGCGAAGCCCTCGAGGAACGGCTGCGCGAGCCGCGGGTCGAGAGAGCCGATGAAGGACGAGTCGTCGAGCGACGGCAGCGACCCGCTGCCCTGGATCGCGTCGGCCACGGCGGCGTTCGCGGGGTCGCTCAGCACGGCGCGGTCGGTGAGTGCGGCCTGGAAGTCCGGCGTCGGCAGCAGCCGTGCGAACGCGTCGCGGATGTTGCCGCCGACCGTCGAGAAGAGGATCGACAGGAAGACAGCCGTCCCGAGCGTGCCGCCCATCTGCCGGAAGAACAGCGACGACGACGTCGCGACACCCATGTCGCGGATCGCGACCGCGTTCTGCACCGCGAGCACGAGCGGCTGCATCGTCAGGCCGAGGCCCAGCCCGAACACGACCGACGCCGCGAAGATCTGCCAGAACGGCGTCTCGACCGCGAGCCGCGAGAACAGCAGCGCCCCGACGACCATGAGCATCGTCCCGATGACGGGGAACACCTTGTACCGGCCGGTGCGCGCGGTCGTCTGGCCGGCGATGACCGACCCCGACATGATCCCGACCGTGAACGGGATGAGCGTGAGGCCGGCCTCTGTCGGCGTCTGGCCGCGGACGATCTGCAGGTACAGCGGCAGCGTCGCGAGGCCGCCGAACATGCCGAGCCCGATGACGATGTTCGCCGCTGCCCCGACGCCGAACGTGCGGTTCCGGAACAGGTAGAGCGGCAGGATCGCGTCCTGCTTGGCCCGCCGCTCGGCGAGCCAGAACAGCAGCAGCCCGACGGCGCCCGTCACGTAGCAGCCGAGGGAGCGCGTCGACGACCAGCCCCACTCCCGGCCCTGCTCCGCGACCAGCAGCAGCGGCACCAGCGCCACGACGAGCGCGACCGCGCCCGGCCAGTCGATGCGGTGCTCGACGCGGCGCAGCGGCGGCAGGTGCAGCACGCGCAGGATCACCACGAACGCGAGGATGCCGATCGGCACGTTCACCAGGAACACCCAGCGCCACCCGGTGATCCCGAGGATCTCGTCGGCCCCCGCGAAGAACCCGCCGATGACCGGCCCGAGCACGGACGACGTGCCGAACACCGCGAGGAAGTACCCCTGGTACCGCGCGCGCTCCCGTGGCGCGACCAGGTCGCCGAGGATCGTGATCGCGAGCGCCATGAGACCGCCCGCGCCCAGCCCCTGCAAGCCGCGGAACATCGCGAGCTCGTACATCGACCCCGCGGTGCCGGACAGCAGCGAACCCGTGACGAACAACGCGATCGCGAGCAGGTAGGACGGCTTGCGCCCGTAGATGTCGGAGAGCTTGCCGTACAGCGGCGTCGAGATCGTCGCCGTCAGCAGGTACGCCGTCGTCACCCACGCCTGCAGCGACAGGCCGTGCAGGTCGTCGCCGATCGTGCGGATCGACGTCGCGACGATCGTCTGGTCGAGCGCCGCCAGGAACATGCCCAGCATGAGCCCGCCGAGGATCGTCCGGATCTCCCGGTGGGTCGGGGCGTGGAACGTGGTCGGCGGGGCGGTGGCCGTGGCGGCGTCTGCGGACATCGGTCCTTCTCGGCGGCGAGGTGCGAGGTGCGGGGGACGGTGGAGCGGGCGATGCGGCGGAACGGTGGTGCGGGCGGTACGGGCGGCGCCGGCGGCGCGGGCCGAGCGGTCGGGCGGTCGGGCGGTCGAGCGTCGTGCGGGCGGTGCGGCGTCCGTGTCGCGGGCGAGGCGGTGCGACGCCGCGGGGGTCGGGCGGGGTCGGGGCCGGGGCTCGACCTGACAGCGTGGCGGAGAGCGGCGGCGCGTGCGGCCGTTCGTCCCCAACACCGAGCATGCACCCGCGTGTTCCCCGTCACACCCGCGGGTGACGGCGCGCGTCCCTCCTGGTCGCGGCCGCACGAAACTTTTCACGGGCTCGGGGCGGTTCCGCCCCCGCGGCTACCGTGACCGGATGCCCTCCGCGACGTCGGGACCCTGGCGCCTGGTGCGCGCGGGCGTCGTCGCGTCCGTCGTCGTCGCGCTCGCCGGGCTCGCGCACGTCCTCGGCGGTGGCGCGCTGCCCGCCGGTGTCGTCCTCGTCGCCCTGACGTCGCTGGTCCTCGCAGCCTGCGTCGCGCTCGCGGGGCGGCGGCTCGGCGGCGTCGCCGTGACCGCTGTCCTGGGCGTCGGGCAGCTCGTGCTGCACCACGCGTTCACGGTCCTCTCCGCGACCGGCTGCGCGACGTCCGCCGGACCGGCCACCGCCGCGGTCGACCCGCACGCCGCGCACACCGCCGCGCAGCACGCCGGGCACGTCGCCGGCCAGGCGACGGAGCATGCCGCGCACCTCGCCGGCCCGGCCACGGACCACCTGGCGCACGCCGGTCAGGCCGTCGGCACCCTCGCCTGCGCCGACCCGCACGGCGTCGCGACCCCGCTGCTCGGTGCGTCCGCGATGCTCGTGCTGCACGTCGTCGCGACGGTGCTCACCGCGCTCGTCGTCGCGGGCGGTGACCGCGCCCTGCACTGGCTGCTCGCCTGGCTGCGGCCCCGCGTCGCCGTGCCGGGCCCCGTCGTCGTGCCGGTCGGCGGGACGCTCGTCGGCCCCGTCGTCGCCGTCGCGCCCCACCGCGCACCGTGGTCCCGCGCGCACCCGCGTCGAGGGCCACCTGCGCCCCCGCCCGCACCGCCCGCGCGCTGACGCGACCGCACCGAGCTCCGCCTGACGACGGAGCGGGCTGGTCGTCGCGCGGGCCTCGCGGTACCCGCGTCACGGTCCCGGCATGCGTCGGGTCGTGCGCACGGTCGACCGCGCCCTCCACGACCACCCCGCGGACACGACGTCCGCGACGCCCGAAGGATCCTCATGTCTCAGCACGTCCCCACGCCCACCCACCTCGCCGCGACCGGCCGCCCGCGAGTGCTCGCGCAGGTGCCCGGCACGGTCCGCGACTCCGGCACCGCTCGCGACGAGCACGCCGCGCTCGCGTACGCCGCAGGCTCCTCGCGACCCCGCGGCTCGCTGTCCGCCGGCGCCGCGCGGGGTGCGGGACGGGTCGTCCGGCGGGCTGCGGCCGTCGCGGCGCTCGGGCTCGGCGTCGCCGTGCTGCCCAGCGCCGCCGACGCGCACGTCCGCGTCATCCCCGAGAGCACCGTCGCGGGCGGCTGGAGCGCGCTGACGTTCCGGGTGCCCAACGAGTCGGCGACGGCGGTCACGACGCAGGTCGTCGTCGACCTCCCGACCGACACGCCCTTCCTCTACGTCTCGACGCGGCCCGTCCCCGGCTGGACGGCGACGGTCGAGAAGGCGCCGCTCGACACTCCCGTCGACAGCCACGGCACGACGCTGACCGAGGCTCCCGCACGGGTCACCTGGACCGCGACGCCCGGCGCGGAGATCGGCGACGGGCAGTTCCAGGAGTTCGCGATCTCCGCCGGGCCCCTGCCCGAGGAGGTCGGGCTCGACCTCGTCCTGCCCGCGCACCAGTCGTACAGCGACGGCACCGTCGTCGACTGGGACGAGGTCGCCACCGACGGCAGCGAGCCCGAGCACCCCGCGCCCGTCTTCACCACCACGGCCGCCCCCGGCGACGACGCGGAAGCAGCCGACGACGCGACCGCCGCACCCGCGGCCGACGTGGACGCGTCCGGCGCGGCGACCGGCACCGCAGACGAGCAACCCGACACCGTCGCGCGCGTCCTCGGGGGCGTCGGCCTGATCCTCGGGCTCGCCGCGCTCGTCGTGGCGGTCGTCACGACCCGGCGGCGCGGGGCGACGGCATGAGGTGGGCGATGCTGGACGACATGCTCCGCACCGCCGCCCGTCGGGCCGCTCCGCCGTCGCTGCACGCCCGCACCGAGGGCCGCGGGTCGCGGGGGGTGCGAGGCGCCACGGCGGCGGCGATCGGCCGTGTCGTCGCCGCCGCGGGTGTCGTCGGGGCGCTCGCGCTGCTCGGGGCGCCCGCCGCGCAGGCGCACAACACCCTGCGGGCCAGCGACCCTGCCGACGGGGCGACGGTGGCCTTCGCGCCGGACCGGGTGACCCTCACGTTCGACATGCCCGCCACGGCGATCGGGACGGAGGTCGTCGTGACCGCCGCCGACGGGCGCGTGGTCAGCGCGGGTCCGGCCGAGCTCGTCGACGCGACCGTCGCCCAGCCGCTCGCGGGCGAGCTGCCCGCGGGCGCCTACGCCGTGGCGTGGCGCGTCACGTCCGCCGACGGGCACCCCATCGAGGGGTCGCTCGGCTTCACCGCGACCGCGGCCACCGTCGCCGGCACCGGCGGCGCACCCGTCCCGGCACCCGAGCCGACGGCGGACGCCGCGTCGCCGTCGCCGGCGACGACCTCGAGCGCGTCCTCGGCACCCACCGCGGACCCCACCCCGTCCGCGGTCCCCGACGCCGGCGACAGCGCCGCCGACGAGCCCGCCGTCGCCGGACCGGTGCTCATCGGCGTCGGCGCAGTCCTGGTGATCGCGGGCGGCGTCGCGGCCTGGTACCTGCTGCGACGCCGGCCCGACGAGGCCGGCGGCCCGGGGGCCGGGACGAGGGCGCCCGGCGGCGACCCGGCCGGGCCGACGGCCTGAGCAGCGCGACCTAGGCTGGAGAGATGACCACCCCGGTGCGCGGCGACGCACGGACCCCCGGCCCGACCGGTGGGTCCGTCGCGTCGTCGCGCGCCGGCGGGGGAGCGTCGCCGCGTCCTGAGAGAGGTGCCCGCTGGGCTGCGCTGCCGGGGGCCGCGCGGGTCGTCGTGCTCGTCGCGTCGGCGGTCGTGGCCGTCGTCGCGGGCGTCGCGTTCTCCGGCGCCGTCGCGCCGCGCGTCCTCGCCGACCCCGGCGCCGCCGTCCGGTGGGGGTTGCCCGTCGCGGAGACGCTCACCGAGCTGGCCGGGGCCGTCGCCCTCGGGGCGCTGGTCCTCGCGATCGGCGTCCTGCCGCGTCGGCAGCCCGTGCTCGCCGCCGACGTGCGCGTCGCACCCGGTCGCGCCGACGGCCGGGCGTACCCGCGCAGCCTCGTCGTCGCCGCATGGGCCGGCGGTGTGTGGACCGTCGCGTCGCTCGTGCACCTCGTCCTCACGTACGCGAACGTCGCCGGGCGGCCCGTCGACTCCGCGCAGTTCGGGCAGGAGCTCGGCGTCTTCGTCACGCAGATCGACCTCGGCCGCACGCTCCTGCTCGTCACCACCGCGGCCGCCGTCGTCACCGCGCTGTCGCTCGTCGTCGCGACGCCCACCGGCGCCGCGTGGACCGCCGTCGTCGTCCTCGTCGCGCTCTACCAGCAGGCGCAGACGGGCCACGCCGCGGGGGCGTCCGGGCACGACCTCGCGACGTCGTCGATGGTCGTGCACCTCGTCGGCGCCGCCGTCTGGATCGGGGCGCTCGCCGCGCTCGCCGTCGTCGTCCGGTGGGTCGGCACCGACCTGTCCGCGTCCGTCGCGCGGTACTCCGTCATCGCCGGGTGGTGCTTCGTCGCCGTCGCCGTCTCGGGCCTGGTCAACGGCCTGCTGCGGACCGACGGCTGGTCCGACCTCACGACGACCTACGGGGTGCTGCTGCTCGCGAAGGTCGCGCTGTTCGGGGTGCTCGGGCTCCTGGGCCTCGCGCACCGGCGTGCCGTCATCCCGCGCCTGACGGGCGGTGCGGCGGTCGCGCCGCGCGTCGACGCGCTCTCGGGCGGTCCGGCGACGACGGGGTCGTCGGCCGCCGGTGCGTCGTCCGACGGATCGTCGTCGACCGCGTCGCCCGCCGCGAGCTCGACGTCCGGCGCCGCGCGCGTCACCTCCTCGACCGCCTCCTCCGCCCGCGCCCCGTCGGCCGGCGGGTCGTCCAGCGCACGCGGCACGACAGGAACCGCTGCTGCCTCCGTCGACGCCGCGCGACGTGCGAGCAGTGCGCTCTTCTGGCGGCTCGTGCTCGTCGAGCTCGCCGTCATGGGTGCCGTGTCGGGCGTCGCCGTCGCCCTCGGCTCGACCGCGCCGCCCGTGCCCGAGGAGCCGCCCGTCGACCCGTCACCCGCGTACCGCCTCACGGGCCACCCCCTCCCGCCCGAGCCGGCCGGCCTGCGCTGGCTCACCGAGTGGCGCTGGGACCTGCTGCTCGCGTCGGCCGCCGTCGCCGGTCTCGTCGTCTACTGGCGGTGGGTGCTGCGGCTGCGTCGGCGCGGCGACACGTGGTCGTGGGCGCGCACCGCGTCGTGGACCGCGGGGATGCTGCTGTTCGGCTGGACGACGTCGGGCGGGCCTGCGCTCTACGGCCACGTGCTGTTCAGCGCGCACATGGTGCAGCACATGGTGCTCGCGATGGTCGTGCCGATCTTCCTCGCGCTGTCCGCGCCCGTGACGCTCGCGCTGCGCGCCCTGCCCGTCCGCTCGACGCGGCTGCGCGACGACGTCTCCCGCGGCCCACGCGAGTGGATCCTCGTGCTGGTGCACAGCCGCGTCGGGTCGTTCCTCGCGCACCCCGTGGTCGCGGCCGTGAACTTCGTCGGCTCGATGATCGCGTTCTACTACACCGGTCTGTTCGAGTGGTCGCTGCGGTCCCCGGTCGGGCACCTCGCGATGGTCGTGCACTTCACGCTCGCCGGGTACCTGTTCGTCAATGCGCTCGTCGGGATCGACCCCGGCCCGCGCCGGCTCCCGTACCCGCAGCGGCTCCTGCTGCTCTTCGCGACCATGGCGTTCCACGCGTTCTTCGGCGTCGCGCTGGTCTCGGGGGAGACGCTGCTGGTCGCCGACTGGTTCGGGCTCATGGGCCGCCCGTGGGGGCCGAGCGCGCTCGCCGACCAGCAGATCGGCGGCGCGATCACCTGGGGCATCGGCGAGATCCCGACGCTCGCGCTCGCGATCGGCGTCGGGTTCGCATGGGCGCGCGACGACGAACGGACCGCGCGTCGCCGGGACCGGAAGGTCGACCGCGAGGGCGACGTCGAGCTCGACGAGTACAACGCCATGCTCGCGGGCCTCGCCGAGCGCGACGCCCACCAGGTCGACGCGCGCGCCGCCCGCCGCGCGGACGAGCGCGACGCGGGCACGCCCACCACCTGACCCTCGACCCGAGCGCCGGGCTGTCAGCACGCTCACCGCCACCACCGCACGTCCGGTCGGCGACCCGGGCGTCGTGACCGGTCGACGTCCAGTTCCGGTACCGAGACCCGGGTCGCGGTGGTCGGGAGCCCAGCGGGTGAGGGCGGGAACGTTCGCCGGGTGTTCACCGGTCGCTCACCGGGCGGCGGTTCGTCGGGATCCTCCGGGTTGTTGGCTGTCGTCGCCCCCGCCCGACGCCCTCCGAGAGGCCCGCGCATGACGACCACCGACGACCGTCCCGGACCCACCCCCTCCCGCCGCGCGCTCCTGCCGTTCCTGCCGATGGCGGGCCACACGTCGGGCAAGCGCTCGCCCGTGACGTGCCACCTCAAGTGCGGGGACGCGTGCGCGCAGCCCGTCCCGAACACCACCGACAACCCGTACTTCCGCGACGTCGTCGACGCCGCGCTGAGCCGACGCGCCGTCCTCGCGGGCGCCGTCGTGGCCGGTGCGGCCGTTGCGATCGCGCCCGTCCTCGGCGACGCGACGCCGGCCGCCGCGCACGGACCGGGGGGCGGGCCACGCGGACGCCTGGGCTTCACCCCGATCGCCCCCGTCCCCGCCGCGACCGACGCGTTCACCGTCCCGTCGGGGTACCAGTGGCGTCCCCTCGTGCGGTGGGGCGACCCGCTGCTGTCGTCGCGCGACCGGTTCGACCCCGCGACGGTCACGCCCGAGGTCGCGGAGCGGCTGTTCGGCTACAACTGCGACTACGTCGACGTCCTCGAGGACCGCGACGGCCGCTCGGGTGTGCTCGTGGTGAACCACGAGTACACGAACGAGAGCATCATGTTCCCGCCCGCGACGACGCCCGAGGAGCTGGACCGGCAGCGCCGCGTCGCGATGGCGTCGCACGGCCTGTCCGTCGTCGGCCTGTACCGCGAGCGCAAGGGCAAGCCGTGGACGTACCAGGTCGGCGCGCGCGCCAACCGGCGGATCACCGCGTCGACGCCGTTCACGTTCTCCGGCCCGGCGGCGGGCTCCGCGCTGCTGCGGACCGTCGCCGACCCGGCCGGCACCACGCCGCGCGGCACGCTCAACAACTGCGCGGGCGGCACGACCCCGTGGGGCACGGTCCTGTCGGGCGAGGAGAACGTCAACCAGTACTTCCGCACCGCGGGGACGTCGGCGGCCGACAAGCGGTACGGGTTCGCGGACAAGGCGACGACGCGCGGCTGGGAGGACGTGGACCCGCGCTTCGACGCGCGCAACCCCGGCTACGAGAACGAGCCGCACCGCTTCGGCTGGATCGTCGAGGTCGACCCCGAGGACCCGACCGCGCCACCCGTCAAGCACACCGCGCTCGGCCGGTTCAAGCACGAGGGTGCGAACGTCATCGTCGGGCGGTCCGGCCACGTCGCCGCGTACATGGGCGACGACGAGCGGTTCGACTACCTGTACAAGTTCGTCTCGAAGGACCGCTACCGGGAGGGCCGGCGGCACCGCGACGCGAACAAGCGCCTCCTCACCGCGGGCAACCTGTACGTCGCGCGGTTCCTCGGCGACTCGCCCGTCTCCGAGATCACCGGGACCGGCGCGCTGCCGTCCGACGGGGCGTTCGACGGGACGGGCCAGTGGATCCCGCTCGTGCTCGACGGGGTGTCGCAGGTGCCGGGCTTCACGACGGAGGAGGTCCTGGTCTTCACGCGGCTCGCCGCCGACGCCGTCGGCGCGACCAAGATGGACCGCCCCGAGGACGTCGAGCCCAACCCCGTGACCGGGCGCGTGTACGTCGCGTGCACCAACAACACCGACCGCGGCGCCGCCGGCAAGGAGGGCGCGACCGAGCCGAACCCGCGCGTCACGAACCGGCACGGGCACGTCGTCGAGCTCACCGAGGCCGGGAACGACCCGCGGTCGCTCACGTTCGGCTGGAGCATCCTGCTGCTCTGCGGCGACCCCGCGACGACGACCGGGACGTACTTCGCGGGCTTCCCGCCCGAGAAGGTGTCGCCGATCTCCTGCCCCGACAACGTCGCGTTCGACTCGTCGGGCAACCTGTGGATCTCGACCGACGGGCAGCCCGGCACCATCGGGTACTGCGACGGCCTGTTCAAGGTGCCGCTCGAGGGCCGTGAGCGCGGCCGCGTCCAGCAGTTCCTGGCCGTGCCGCGCGGCGCCGAGACCTGCGGCCCGGTCGTCCGTGACCGCGACGAGATGGTCTACGTCGCCGTCCAGCACCCGGGCGAGGACGGGACGTGGGCGGCCCAGCAGTCCTACTTCCCCGACTACGTGTCTCCGGGCTCCCTGTCCGGCGGCCGCTGGGGCGGCCCCCGCCCGTCGGTCGTCCAGGTCTACCGCTCCTGAGGCGCCGCCCGCCCGCCCGGCCGGCGCCTGACAACCCCCGCCGGCCGGCCGGGCGGCCCTCCGGCCGCCGGCGTCCTCGCTCTCGGCAGCAGTCCGACCCGGGTCTGGGTACCGCAAAGGTGCACCTAGCGGTAACGAGACCCGGGTCCGCGGGGTAGCGGCCGGTGGATCGCGGCATCGAGACGTGCACAGGCGTCAGGTGAGTCGTGCGCGTCCACAGGTCCGGTCGCAAAGCGAGACCCGCAGTGATCGGACGCGGTGAGGTCGGCGCATGCCAGCCAGGTCCGACGTCCCGCTGTCGCTGCTCACGCTCGCTCGGCGTCAGGGCGGGCTCGTCTCGGCCGCGCAGGCGTCGCTCGCAGGGATCGGCGGAAGCCGACGCTCGCGGCTCGTCTCATCGGGTCGATGGTCGCGCCGCACGTGGTCGGTGTACGACGTCGAGCCCGGGCGCAGGCGTTCGATCGACGAGCGACGTCAGGAGAGCGCGTGGCTCGGGCTCCTCGCCTTCGGTCCTGAGGCGATCGCGGTGGGTGGCGCGGCGCTCGTGCTGCATGGCGTCGCCGGACTGCCGGCGGTCGTCCGACCGGAGGTGGCGCTCCCGGGCGGACGTCATCTCCGCGATCGTGACGGCATCACCGTCCGATGCTTCGGTGACCCCCTTCCCTTCCCTGTCAGCAGGTACGGGGCGGGGAATGTCGCCCGGCTGCCATGGGCGCTCGCGCAGGCGGTCCCTCAGCTGGGCGCACGTCACGCCGTCGCCGTCCTCGACGACGTCCTGCGACGAGGGCTGCTGCCGGCGCACGGGTTGTCCGACGTGCGCCGACTGGTCGAGCGCCGACGAGGCGCAGCATCCGTGCGAGACGTCTGGGACCTCGTCGACCCGCGTGCCGAGTCACCGCTGGAGACCTTCGCTCGCTTGGACTGCATCGCTGCGGGACTGCCGCCGGACGACCTCCAGGTCGTCGTCCGCTCCGCGGACGGGACGTTCCTCGGCCGCGCGGATCTCGGCTGGCGTCTGCGGGACGGCGGGTGGCTTCTGGCCGAGATCGACGGCCGCGACGTGCACGAAGCGCCCGAGGCGCTCCTGCGCGACCGTCGTCGGCAGAACGCGCTGCTGGCGACGGGGCGGGTGCGCCTGCTGCGGTTCACGGCCGCCGACCTCGGCGCGTCCCGGGCTCTGGTCAGGACGGTGGCCGCATCGCTCGCATGCGACCGGCGACCCGGTCCTGGGTACCGCGTCGTCAGCATTTCCGGTCACGAGCCCCGGGTCGACGACCACGTCGGGTCTGGGCGGACCGGCGACCCGGCGATGAGCACCGCTTCCGCGTCCGGTCCGGTCACCAGGACCGGGTCGACGACCACGTCGGTCTCGGCGACCCGGCGATGAGCACCGCTTCCGCGGCCGGTCCGGTCACCAGGACCGGGTCGATGGGAGAGCCTGGTCAGGTGGGCGTGATAGGACGGGGCGGTGACGATGACGACTGACAGCGGCGCCGGCGGCGGTGCGGACGAGACCCTCGACCAGCAGACGACCGGCGGCGGCGGTGGCGGACCGGCGGCCGGAGGCGCGGGGAGTGGTGACGCCGGGGACGGTGCGTCGGCGGCGACGCCGTTCCACGATCTCGACGCGTACGTCGGGATCCCGCGGGTGTCCGGGTTGGTGCTCTCGCCGGACGGCACGCGGCTGGTGACGGCCGTGGCCACGCTCGACACCAAGCGGACCAAGTACGTGACGGCGCTGTGGGAGGTCGACCCGTCGGGCGAGAAGCCCGCCCGGCGCCTGACCCGCAGCGCGAAGGGCGAGGCCAGCGCCGCGTTCACGGCGTCGGGCGACCTGCTCTTCACGAGCGCGCGCCCGGACCCCGACGCGAAGGACGGGGACGACGACCCCGTCCCGGCGCTGTGGCTGCTGCCCGCGGACTACGCGGAGGCCCGCGTGGTCGCGGACCGGGCGGCGGGTGTCGGCGGGGTGCGGACGGCGAAGGACGCGTCGGTGGTGCTGGTGAGCAGCGACGTGCTGCCGTCGGCGCCGGACGCGGAGACCGACGAGAAGCTGCGCAAGGCCCGCAAGGACAAGAAGATCGCGGCGATCCTGCACGACGCGTACCCGATCCGGTACTGGGACCACGACCTGGGCCCGGACGCGCCGCACCTGTTCACGGCGGACCTGTCGGCGGACGTCGTGACGCCGCTCGCCGGCGACCGCGACCCGCGGCTCACGCTGCGCGACGCCACGCCCGACGCGCGTGCGGCGCTCGTCGAGCAGTCGGCCGCGATCACGCCGGACGGCCGCACGGTCGTGACGGGGTGGACCCGGTACCTCGCGCGCGGCGACCAGCGCAGCGAGGTCGTCGCGATCGACGTGGCGAGCGGCGAGCGGCGCACGCTCGTGGCCGACGACGGCGCGGACGTGTACGGGCCGGTCGTGTCGCCCGACGGCCGGTGGGTCGTGTTCACGCGCGAGACGGTGTCGACGCCGCACCAGGCGCCGCACGTCTCGCTGCAGGTCGTCCCGCTGGCCGGCGGCGACCCGCGCCCGCTCACGGAGGGCTGGGACCGCTGGCCGCACGACCCGGTGTGGCTGCCGGGCTCGGACGCGCTGCTCGTGCTCGCGGACGACGACGGCCGCGGGCCGGTGTTCCGCGTGGACCTCGCGTCGGGTGCGGTGACGCGGGTGACGGCGGACGACGCGGTGTTCACCGACGTGCAGGTCAGCCCGGACGGGCGGACGGCGTACGCGCTGCGCTCGTCGTACGAGGCGCCCGCGCACCCGGTCCGCATCGACCTGGCGGCGGCGGTCGAGACGGGTGCGCCGGTCCCGGCGACGCCGCTCGTCGGGCCCGTCGCGACGCCGAGCGTCCCGGGCACCCTGACCGAGGTCGAGACGACCGTCGGGGACGGGCGACGTGTGCGCGCGTGGCTCGCGCTGCCCGACGGCGCGAGCGCCGAGACCCCGGCACCCCTGCTGCTGTGGATCCACGGCGGCCCGTTGGGGTCGTGGAACACGTGGTCGTGGCGGTGGAACCCGTGGTTGCTCGTCGCGCAGGGGTACGCGGTGCTGCTGCCGGACCCGGCGCTGTCGACGGGCTACGGGCAGGACTTCATCCAGGCCGGGTGGGGGTCGTGGGGCGAGGCGCCGTTCACGGACCTGATGGCGATCACCGACGTGGCGGAGGCGCGCGACGACGTCGACGCGTCCCGCACGGCGGCGATGGGTGGCTCGTTCGGCGGCTACATGGCGAACTGGGTCGCGGGGCACACGGACCGGTTCCAGGCGATTGTCACGCACGCGAGCCTGTGGGCGCTGGACCAGTTCGGCCCGACGACGGACGCGGCGTACTACTGGGAGCGCGAGATGACCGCCGAGATGGCGCTCGACAACTCCCCGCACCGGTTCGTCGACAAGATCGTGACGCCCATGCTGGTGGTGCACGGCGACAAGGACTACCGGGTACCGATCGGCGAGGGTCTGCGGCTCTGGTACGAGCTGGTGTCGCGGTCCGGTCTGCCGGCGGACGACGAGGGCCGCACACCGCACCGGTTCCTCTACTTCCCCGACGAGAACCACTGGATCCTGAGCCCGCAGCACGCGGTCGTCTGGTACCAGGTGGTCGAGGCGTTCCTCGCGCAGCACGTGCTGGGCCGGGCCGACGTGGTGTACCCGGAGGTCCTGGGCTGACGGACGAGGTGACCGGGTGACCTGACCGGGTGACGATGCCGCCTCCGGATGCGGTGTTCCACTACCCGCGCCAAACTCCTCTGTCAAGAGTCGAGCGCCGCCCAGATCGACGAGATTCGGCGGGCGTCCCACACGGGAGTTCGACGGGACGGAAGGAGCCACGCATGGGTATCGGAGGCGGCATCGCCCTGATCGTCATCGGCGCGATCCTCGCGTTCGGCGTCCGGGACAGCATCGACGCCATCGACCTGACGATGATCGGCTACATCTGCATCGGCGCGGGCGTGCTCGCGCTGATCCTGTCGCTCATCATCAACGCGCAGCGCAGCAACACGTCGCACCGTGAGGTCGTCGACCACCGCACGGTCGGGACGGCCCAGCCCGTCGCGCAGCCCGTGGTCCAGCAGCCGGTCCAGCCGGTGCAGCAGACCCCGGTGCAGCCCGTCCAGCAGCAGCAGCCCCCGCAGGCGCCTCCGGCGCCCCCCGCGGGCGCCTGACCCCGGCGGCACTCCCGCCCGGACAGCCACGACGCCCCGGTGACCCGACGGTCGCCGGGGCGTCGCGCTGCGCGGACATGGGCAGGGGGCTCCGGCCGCCTGACCTTCGGACTGGTGTCGGGCTCGCGCTGACAGGCGGGCCGAGCGGAGCGGGGCGCTCCCGAGGTGCAGGTGGTGCAGCGTCCGACCGGGCGCGCGTCCCAGACCCGGACCGAGGGTCAGGCTCGCGCGGCGTCGACCAGGGCGGCGGCGAGGTCGTCGGGACGGCTGAACATCGGCCAGTGCCCGGTCGGCAGGTCGACGTACGTGACGTCGTACCGGCCCATCTCGGTGTGCAGGGGCGGGCCGCCGTCGACCATCGTCAGCAGCACCTCCGACGGCAGGCTCGTGCAGATCGCGGTCACGGGGACGGCGAACCGGCGTTCGTCGCTCACGTGCACGGCGGCGCGTGCGACGCCGGCGGGGTGCGGGAGCGCCCGCTCCCGGAGCCGCTCGAGCGCGGCGTCGTCGAGGCCCTCGAGGCTCGACCCGCCGTCCGCGAGCTCCTCCCACGACGGGAACGCCTGGCCCGCCGAGTCGGCGGGCAGGTCCGGGACGAGCGCGTTGCCGTCCTCGAGCGGACCGCTGTCGACGTAGACGGCACGGCGGACGCGGTCGGGCCGCCGGTCGACGACCTCCCCGACGACGGCGCCGCCGCCCGAGTGGCCGACGAGCACGACGTCGTCGTCGTCGGCGATCCGGTCGACGAGCTCGACGACGGCCTGGACATGATCGGCGCGCGTCACGGTCGACGCGTCGTCGGACGGGTCGAGGCCCGGGAGCGTGACGGGGTGCGGGACGAGCCCGGCGTCGCGCAGCCCGGGCAGGACGTCGTCCCAGGCCCATCCGCCGAGCCAGGAACCGGGGACGAGGATCAGGTGCGTGGTGGTCATGGCACCAGCGTCCCGCGACGTCGGTGACACCGGCATGTCACCTTCGTGTCACCATCATGGGAGGTCCGACGACGACCCCGGGAGCCCGCTCGTGAACCGCACCGACCGCCTGTACGCGATGGCCGAGGAGCTGCGCCGCGTCGGCCCGCGCGGCACCACGAGCGCGCGTCTGGCGCGGCTGTTCGAGGTCACGACGCGCACCGTCAAGCGCGACGTCAGCGCGCTCCAGCAGGCCGGCCTGC
This sequence comes from Cellulomonas sp. H30R-01, assembly GCF_010119915.1. Taxonomy (NCBI): domain Bacteria; kingdom Bacillati; phylum Actinomycetota; class Actinomycetes; order Micrococcales; family Cellulomonadaceae; genus Cellulomonas; species Cellulomonas sp. H30R-01. The sequence continues at coordinate 3,982,129 of NZ_CP048210.1, forward strand.
CGGTCGTCGCGCAGGCCGGAGCGGGCGGCGGCTACGTGCTCGTCGGCGCGACGCTGCCGCCCGTCGCCCTCACGCCCGCGCAGGCGGTGGCGCTCGCGCTCGCGGTCGACGCGCTGCCGCCCGGCAGCCCGTTCGGCGTCGACGCCCGGACGGCGCGCGACAAGGTGCTCGACGCGATGCCCGCGGCCGACCGGGCCCGCGCGCAGGCGCTCTCGCAGCGGGTGTGGACGCGACCCGACGCGGCGTCGGCCGACGCCGCTGCGCGCGTGGGATGGTCGCGACGCGCGGGCACGCAGAGCGGGGCGTCCGGGCCCTCCGACGGCGGGGCGCAGGGCATGTCGGGCGGGTCGTCCGACGGCGGTGCGCAGGGTTCGCCGGCCGGGCCGTCCGACGGCGGTGTGCGGGGCATGCCGACCGGGTCGTCCGACGGCAGGGCGCCGGACGCGCCGGGCGGGTCGTCCGACGGCGGCGCGCAGGGCTCGCCGGCCCGGTCGTCCGCGCCTCGCGTCGCGGCTGTTGCCTCGCCCGGCGTGCTCCGGGCCGTCGAGGACGCGCTGTCCCGCGAGCGGGTCCTCGCGATCGAGTACGCGACGGTCGCCGGTGACGCGTCGCACCGTCGCGTCGAGCCGATCGTCCTCACGCGCACGCACGGCCGCTGGTACCTCGCGGCATGGTGCCGCACGCGCGACGACGTGCGCTGGTTCCGCCTCGACCGCGTCCGACGCGCCGACGTGACGGCCGAGCCCTACGACGCGAGGCCGGTCGCGGTCGTGGGCGCGCCGCCTGACGACGCCCGGCCGGTCGGGCGTCGCGCGGACGACGACTGACGCGACACGTCAGGCAGTGCGCCCCGCGAGGAACGGCGACGGTGGGCGCGACGCGGCAGACCCGACGGCCCGTCAGGCGCGGCGACGCCTGCCGAGCAGCGCACCTGCCGCGCCCAGCAGAACCAGCAGCCCCGCAGCCGCCGCGATCGGGGCGACGGTGCTGCCGGTGCTCGAGAGCCGCCCGCCGGCGACCGTTCCACCGGTGCCGGTCCCACGCGAGCCACCCGCGGACGCGCCAGTGCCGGGGCCCGTCCCGGTCCCCCCGGGCGTGGCGCCCGGCGACGGGGTCGGGGCCGCAGCGACGGAGACGGTCACGGGCCGCAGGACGGTCTCGCCCGCGGCGTCGACGACGACGAGCCGCAGCTGCATCCCGTCGTCGGCGCGAGTGGGCGTGAACGTCGCGGTGAACGCGGTGCGCGTGGCGGGTGCGGCGGCGGATCGCAGCGACCGGACGGCGGCGACGCCCGTGATCGTTCTGGTCACGACGGACGGTCCGACGGGCGCCCACGTGGCGCCGCCGTCGCGCGACTCCTCCCACCGGCCCTGCAGGCCCGACCCGAGGACGACGAACGTGACGGTCGTGGGGGTCCCGGCGACGGACGCGACGGTCGCGCCGACGCTCGGCCCGGCGACCTCGACGGGGTCGGGCACGACGGTGAGCGTCGCGGGGGCGCTGCGCACGGTCGCCGGACCGCTGCCGAGGGTCGACGTCGCGACCGCACGGGCGAGCAGCCCGTCGTCGGCGGCGTCGGCCGTGACCGTGAGCGTGGTGCCGACGGCACCCGCGACGGGCGTCCAGGCGGTGCCGTCGGTCGAGGTCTCCCAGGTGACGTCCGGCGCGGGACGGCCCGAGACGGTCACCGTGAACGTGGCGTCCTCGCCGGGGCGCGTGACGACGTCGGCCGGGGAGCTCACGGCCGGCGGCGTGCGGACGCCCAGCGTCGCGGCGGCGGACGTCGCGGTGCCGCGCACGTTGGCCGCGACGGCGCGGTACGACGACCCGTGGAGGGCGTCGGTCGCCGTGACGGTGTACGTCGTGCCGGTCGCGCCCGCGACGTCGGTCCACGTGCTGCCGTCGGCCGACGTCTGCCACTGCACCGTCGGTGCGGGCAGGCCGGAGACGACGACCGTGAACGTGGCGGTCCCGCCGGCGTCGACGGTCGTCGCGGCGGGGTCGGTGACGGTCGGCGCGTCCTGGACGGTGAGCGTGGCCGGGTGCGTGTCGGTGACGCCGTGACCGGTGAAGCGGGCGCGCACCTGCAGGCCGTCGTCGGACGGGGACAGCAGGCGCGTCCAGAAGACGTCGGTCGCGCCGGGCGCGTCGGTCCACGTGGTGCCGTCGGTCGACGTCTGCCACTGGACGGTGGGCGTCGGGTTGCCGTGCGCGGCCGCGGTGAACAGCGCGCTGCCGCCGACGACCCCGGTCACGGCGACGGGGTGGACGTCGACGACGGGCCCGTGCAGCACGTGCAGGACGGCCTCGGTGCTGGTCGCGGTGGACGTGCCGTCGACCAGCACGGACGTCGCGACGGCCCGGTAGCGGGCGCCGTCGAGGGACGGGTCGGCGACGACGGACAGCGTCGCTCCGGCGGCGCCGGGCACGTCGGTCCACGTGCCGTCGACGAGCCGCTGCCAGCGGACCGCCGGTGCGGGCGACCCGCCGACGACGGTGGTGAGCTGCGCGGTGGCACCGTCGGCGACGGTCACGTCGGCCACGGGCGCCAGCGTCGGTCGCGTCTGGACGGTCAGCGTCGCGGCGGCGGTCTCCACCGCGCCGTGGCCGGTGAACCGCGCGCGCACCTGGAGGCCGTCGTCGGACGCGGTCAGGAGACGCGAGTAGAACACGCCGGTCGCACCGGGCACGTCGGTCCACGTCGTGCCGTCGGCGGACGTCTGCCACTGCACGCTCGGGGCGGGGTTGCCGTGCGCTGCGGCGGTGAGCAGCGCGGTCCCGCCGGCGAGAGCGGTGACGGGCAGCGGGTGGACGTCGACGACCGGCCCGTACCGCACGTCGAGGACGGCCTCGCTGCTCGTGACCGACACGGTCCCGGTGACGAGGACGGACGTCGCGACGGCCCGGTACCGGGCCCCGTCGAAGGTGGGGTCGACGGCCACGGACAGCGTCGCGCCGACGCCGCCGGGCACGTCGGTCCACGTCCCGTCGACGAGCCGCTGCCAGCGGACCGCCGGCGCGGGCGACCCGCCGACGACGGTCGTGAGCTGCGCGGTGCCGCCGTCGGCGACGGTCACGCCGGCGACGGGGGAGAGGGTCGGCGGGGTCTGCACGGTGAGGCGTGCGGCGGTGGACCGGGCGACGGTCTCGCCGGTGTGCACCGCCCGCACGCGCAGGCCGTCGTCGGTCGCGGCGACCGTGGGCAGCGTGAGGGTCGTGCCCGTCGCGGACGGGACGGGCGCCCACGTCGTGCCGTCGGTCGACCGCTCCCAGGTGGTCGCCGGCTGCGGCTTGCCGGCGGCCTCGCTCGTGAAGACCGCGTCCTGGCCTGCGACGACCGTGACGTCGGCGGGGTCGGCCGTCGTCTCGGCACCCCACCGCACGTCGAGGGTCGCGGCGAGGGACGTGACAGGTGCGCCGTAGCCGTTCTGCACGACGGCGACGTACCGGGTGCCGTCCATGGCGCGCGTCGTGCCGGGGACGGCGAGCGTCGTGCCGGTCGCGCCGGGGACGTCGGCCCAGGTCGAGGAACCGGGGGCCGCGGTGCGCCACTGCACGGTGGGTCCGGGCGTGCCGGACGCGGCGACGCCGAACGTCGCGGTCGCGCCCTCGACGACGCTCGCGCCGGTCGGGCTCGCGGTGATGCTCGCCGGCACGGCGGTCGTGACGGTCGTCCCCGCCGTGGATCCGTCGACGGTGAGCGACACGCGCGGGTCGCCCGCGGCGATCGTCAGGGTCGTGCCCGCGGCCGAGTCGGACCCCAGCGTCGCGTCGGACCCGGCGAGCGAGCCCGCGCTCGTGGACCAGCCGAGCGGCACGTCGGCGAGCACCGCGGCCAGTGCGGCGGGCACCGCCGATCCGTCGGACATCGTCACGGCGGCGCTGATCGCCGACGTGCGGCCGGGCAGGTCGATCGTCGGGGACGCGGCGAGCGCGAGGCGCGCGAACGGCGCCAGAGTCGCTGCGTCGGGCGCCGTGTCGCACCCCGTCCCGGCGGCCGGGTCGACGCACCCCCACCAGTTGCCCGGCACGGTCGCGCCGCCCCGCACGGCGTCGCGCGTGGAGCTGCCGCCGACGGTGGTGCCGTTGCCCGCGAGGCGGGACGCGGTGACCTGCCCGCGCGCCAGGACGAGCGCGCCGAACGACGACGGCGTCCCGGCGGCGGCGGTCACGACGTTGCCGTAGACGGTCGAGCCGGTGATGGTCGCGGTGCCGGACTCGACGAGGACCGCGGAGCCCTGCGCCGACGCACCCGACGTGGTCGTCACCCGGTTGCCCAGGAACGTCGAGCCGGTGACGGTCACGTCGACGTCGCCCGCGACGAACAGCCCACCGCCGCCCGTGACGCCCGCGCCGAGCGCGCCCACGGAGGTGTTGAGCTCGAACCGCGACCGCTCGACGACGACCGTGTCGTCCGGGTCGACGCCGACGAAGCCGATCGCGCCGCCGGCCGCGTCGGTCGCGGTGCTGCCGTCGAGCAGGCAGTCGCGGACCGTGAGCGACCCGCCGCTCATCTGCACCCCGCCGCCGACCGCGCCCTGGTCGGAGACGCCGGCGGGCACGTTCGTGCTGCCGGTGACGCGGCACGAGCTCAGCGTGAGGGAGTCGGGCGCACCGGGGACCGCCGAGCCGGCGACGATCGCACCGCCGCCCCACCACGGGTCCGCGAGCGTCGGGCGGCCGCCCGTGAGCGTGAGCCCGCTGACGGTGACGTCGACGCGCCCCACGCCGAGCGGGTCGAGGTCGAGCACGCGCGACGCGCCGTGCGCGTCGATCCGCGTGGCGTCCCGACCCGCGCCCGTGACGGTCAGCGTCCGTCCGCCCGACGTGGGCGCGTAGACGAGCGCACCGGCGGTGAGGGTGACGACGCCGCCCGGGAGGGTCACCGAGGCGTCCGTCAGCGACTGCGCCTGGCACAGCGCCTCGCGCAGCGACAGGGTCGCCGGGGTCGCGTCGGAGCACGTCCCGTCGACGGACGCGTCGGCGGTCGTCGTGACGACGAGCGGCGTCGGCGCGGCGACGGCGGCAGGGGCGGCCAGGACCGACCCCGACAAACCACCCGCCAGGACCGCCGCAATGGCGACGAATCGGTGAAATCGCAGGTCAGCGCGGTGCGGCACCGGGTCAGCGTAGAAGGATTCACCCGCTGCGAGGGCCCGGCGGCGGGGGTGAAACCTCGTAGGCTCACGACGCCGCGCGACCTTCCGCACCCCCGTCGCGCACACCCCTGACCACCGTGCCGACCTGCCCTCGAGGCCCCCGGCACGTCCCGCCCGACAGGAGGACGCCGTGCTCCAGCGCCGCACCGTCTCGCGCCGCGCCGTCCTCGCCGGTGGCGCCGGGGCCGTGGCGGTGGGGGCCGTCGCCGTCGCGGTCGGCGTCCCGCTGTCGCGCCGCACCCTCCCGCTCGAGCTCGCCGCGATGCGGGCGCTCGTGGGCAGCCGGTTCCGCACCGACGCCGACGGCACGACCCACGTCCTCACGCTGGCCGCGGTGACGGGACCCGCGGGTGCCGCGCCGACGGCCGACGCGTTCGCCCTGACGTTCCGCGCGGCGTCGACGCAGGACCTGCCCGGCGCGATCCGCACGCTCTCGCACGACGACGGCGACCTCGTCCTGTTCGTCGGACCGGTCGGCCCCGACGGCACGGACCTCGAGGCCGTCGTCGACCGGACCGTCTAGTGGGTCTCCGGGGAGGACCGGCCGTGCTCACCCTGCGCCGCACGTCGCCCGCCGACACCGCGTTCGTGGCCGACCTCTACGCCGCGACGCGCGCCGACGAGGTCGCCGGGTTCGGCTGGGACGACGCGACGACGGCAGCGTTCCTGCGGGGGCAGCACGCCGCACGTGAGGCCGCGTTCGCGGCGACGGCGACCGGCGACGCGGTCGTCGAGGTCGACGGCGTCCCCGTCGGCCGCCTGGTCACCGCGCGGCGCGAGGCCGGCGTCGTGCACGTCCTCGACGTCGCCGTGCACCCGGACCACCAGGGCCGGGGGACCGGCACCGCGGTGCTCCGCGGCGTGCTCGCCGACGCCCACGCGGCCGGTGCGACCGTGCGGCTGCACGTCCGGGCGACGAACGTGCGCGCGGCCGCCCTCTACGCGAGGCTCGGGTTCGTCCCGGTCGACGACGCCGAGGCCCCCTCGCCGACCGCCGGGACCGTGCTCGACGTGCAGCTGGAGGCCCGCCCGTGACCGTCGCCACCTGGTCCGACTGGCGTGCCGCCGTGGGCGCCGTCGTCCCCGTCGGTCCGCACGGCACGTGGACCGTGCGGTCCTGCTCGGACCGCCGGACCTCGGCAGGCTGGGCGTCGTGGGACGTCACGTTCCTGGCCCCGGCCGGCACCGGTCAGGAGACGGTCGTGCTCGACCTGCCTCTCGCGGGCCCTCAGACGCTGCTCGCCGTCCCGAGCGCCGCGCACCCCGACGGCGCGCTGCTCGTCGCGACGTTCGTCGTCCCCGACGACGACCCTGCCGGAGCCCAACCCGCCGGCGCCGACCCTGCCGGAGCCGACCCCGCCGACGCCGACCCCACCGACCTGACCCACCCGACGACCGACGGCACGCGCGGCCCCGCCGCCGACGCCGGGACGGAGACCTGATGTCCACGCCGTACATCGGCGAGATCCGCATGTTCGCCGGGAACTTCGCCCCTGCGGGCTGGGCGTTCTGCGACGGCAGCCTCGTGCCGATCTCCGAGAACGACACGCTCTTCACCCTGCTCGGCACGACGTACGGCGGCGACGGCGAGAACACGTTCGCGCTGCCCGACCTGCGTGGGCGCTCGCCGCTGCACGTCGGGCGCGGGACGCGCTCGACGACGACGTACGTGCTCGGCGAGACGGGCGGCGTCGAGACCGTGACGCTGTCGACGCAGCAGATCCCGCAGCACACGCACCGCCCGCAGGCGTCGGTCGCCGCCGCGACGGGTACGTCACCCGCCGGCGCCGTGTGGGCGGCGTCGACGGCACCCGCGTTCGTCCCGCCGTCGGTCGCGCCGAGCACCGCGCTCGCGGCCGACGCGGTCGGTCCGGCGGGCGGCTCGCAGCCGCACGAGAACCGGCACCCCGTGCTCGCGGTGTCGTTCATCATCTCGCTCTTCGGCCTCTACCCCCAGCAGGACTGAGGACACGCCATGTCGGAACCCTTCCTCGCCGAGATCCGCCTCACGGCGTTCGGCTACCCGCCCCGCGGCTGGGCGCAGTGCAACGGCCAGCTCCTGCCGATCAACCAGAACCAGGCGCTGTTCTCGCTGCTCGGCACCCAGTACGGCGGCGACGGGCGCGTGAACTTCGCGCTGCCGGACCTGCGCGGACGCGTCCCGATGCACGTCGGCCCGGGGTTCACCCTCGGCCAGGTGGGCGGCGCCGAGACGCACACGCTGACCGTGGGCGAGCTCCCCCCGCACACGCACGCGGTGCGTGCCGCGTCCGCCGGCGACCGGGCGCTCCCGGGCGGTGCCCGCTGGGCCGCCACCGACGCCCCGCACTACGGACCGACGCCCCAGGCCGTCATGGCGGACGGGCTGGTCGCGAACGCCGGCGGCTCGCAGCCGCACCCCAACATGCCCCCGTACGCCGCCCTCCAGGCCGTCATCGCGCTGGTCGGCATCTTCCCCAGCAGGGACTGACCCATGGCTGATCCGTTCGTCGCCGAGATCCGGATGTTCGCCGGGAACTTCGCCCCCAAGGGGTGGGCCCTGTGCAACGGGCAGATCCTGCCCATCTCCCAGAACACCGCCCTGTTCTCGCTGCTCGGCACCACCTACGGCGGCGACGGCAGGAGCACGTTCGGGCTGCCCGACCTGCAGGGGCGCAGCCCGGTGCACCACGGTCAGGGGCCGGGCCTGCAGCCCGTCGCGCTGGGTGAGGAGCTCGGGTCGTCGACGGTCACGCTGCTCGAGTCCGAGATGCCCCTGCACGGCCACACCGTCGCGACCCTGCCCGACGGCACGCGCGGCACGACCGGCAACCCGTCGGGTGCGGCGTGGGCGACGAGCCGCATCGGCCGGGTCACCGAGGAGCTCTACGGGAGCGGCCCCGGCGCGCTGACGATGAGCCCCGGCGCGCTGGCCGTCACCGGCGGCGGCCAGCCGCACGACAACCTGCCGCCCTACCTGGTGCTCACCTTCATCATCGCGCTGCAGGGCATCTTCCCCCCGCGCGGCTGACCCGTCAGGCCCGTCCCCTGGCAGCTGCGGTCCCGGTGCCGCAGGCCGGTCGGCGCGTGACTCGTCACGACCGCGGACGTCGCCCGGCGGGTGTCGGTACGACGCGGCAGACTGGCCGCCAAGCACCCGGACGTCACCGGGCGGTGATCGGCAGGGGGGTCGATGGGATCGATGGACGAGCGCGAGGCGCGCGAGGTCAAGGCGCAGGTCAGCGACTACGTGCGGGAGCTCGCGCAGCGACGCGTGCAGGTCCAGGACGTGCCCGCCGGGGCCTTGGTCGGGCTGGGGCTCGCCCCGCTGGCCGACGGCGGGTACGGCGTCGCCGTGCGCTACCGGCTGGGCCTCCCGGCGGTGCGGAGCATCGCGCGCAAGGTCGCGGAGCAGGTCGGGCCGGCCGCCGACGTGCGGCGCACGGGTCGGATCCGCACGCTCGCGGGACCTGGCGGCGGTCCGTCGATCACCCTGCGTCCGCCCGTCGTGACGGCCCGCTCGCTCGGCGAGACCGGTCGCGTGCGGCCGCTGCGGCCGGGGGTCTCGATCGCGCACGCGAAGGTGTCGGCGGGGACCCTCGGCGCGTTCGTCGTCGTCGACGGGCGCATGCACGCGCTGTCCAACTACCACGTGCTGTCGGGCACGCCGTCGGCCCGGATGGGCGACCCGGTCCTCCAGCCCGGACCGGCCGACGGCGGCCGCACCTCGCGCGACAAGGTCGGCGAGCTCGCGGGCCGCGTCGAGCTCGAACCGCACGGCCGGGCCACTGTCGACTGCGCGGTCGCGCTGCTCGACGACCCCGAGGTCGACCTGCGCTACCCGGTGGGGCTCGTCACGACGACCGCACCGGCCGTCGGCAACGAGCAGGTCGCGAAGATCGGCCGGACCACGTCCGTCACGCACGGCAAGGTCACCGCGATCGAGCTCGACGACGTCGTCGTGGGCTACGGCGAGGAGCTCGGCGAGATCGCGTTCGACGGGCAGATCGAGGTCGAGTCGACGGGTGCGTCGGCGTTCTCGCGCGGCGGCGACTCGGGGTCGCTCGTGTACCGGGAGGACGGTGTCGCCCTGGGCTTGCTCTTTGCGGGTTCGGAGACGGGAGGCGAGAATGGGTCCGGGCTGACCTATCTCAACCCGATCGATGCTGTGCTCGACGCCCTCGGTGCGACGCTCGCCACCTGACCCTGCCCGGCGAGCAGCCCGACGTCGGCGTGGGCCGGCGGGAAGCGGTGCAGCATGGCGGATCTCGAGCAGGCGCGTGCAGCGAAAGAACGGTTGCGCGCCGACCTCGCCGGGCGACCAGACGTGCGGGGGATCGGGATCACACCAGACGGCGACGGGTACCTGCTGCAGGTCAACGTGTCCGCGCGCGGGCGGTCCACCCCGCTGCCCCCGGCCGTCGACGGCGTCGCCGTGAAGGTCCGCGTCGTCGGCGCGATCACCGCGAGCGCCTGACCCCGGCTCCCGCCCGCGAGGCGCACCGCCAGCACGGCCGAGGTCCGGGCCGCGGTGGCGACCGGACCAGCACCGCCGAGGGCCCGGCCGCTGCGGCGACCGGACCAGCACGGCCGAGGGCCCGGCCGCCGCGGCGACCGGACCCTCGTGACCCGCGGCGAGGCGCTCGTCAGGCGAGCGCGCAGGGCAGCCCGTTGAGCGCCACCCCGGTCGGCTGACCCGGTGCGCCGCTGCTCGACCCCATGAACCCGAACGTCACCGCGCCGTGGTGCGCGATCGTCCCGTTCCACGCGGCGCTGCGCGCGGTGACGACGGCCCCGGACTGCGTGGCCGTGCCGTTCCAGGCCTGCGTGACCTTCTCGCCCTTCGTGAAGGTCCAGGTCAGCTGCCAGCCGTTCACGGGCGTCATCGACTCGTTGGAGATGGTGACGTTGCCGACGAAGCCGCCGGACCAGGCGTTGGACACGTCGAACTTCACCGAGCACGACCCGACGGGGACCGTCCCGGAGCTGAACGTGAGCGTCGTGGACCGTGCGGACACGTTGCCCGCGGCGTCGGTCGCGGTCACGTACACCGAGTACGAGGAGCCGGGGGTGAGGCCCGACAGGGTCGTCGCGGGGGACGTCGGCCGCGCGAGCACGGCACCCGTCGCGGCGTCGTGCACGGTGTAGCCCGTGACGCCCACCGCGTCGGTCGAGGCCGCCCAGGTCAGCGACGCGGTGGTCCCGTCCACGGCTGCGGCGGTCGGGGTGCCGGGTGCGGTCGGCGCCGTCGTGTCGGCCGGGTCACCGGGGTCGCCCGGGTCGCCGGGGTCGGTCGTGCCGCCGCCGTCGAAGACCACGTCGGAGCAGTTGTAGAACGACTCGGGGCTGTCGGTGCGCTCCCAGATCGACAGGATCACGTGCCGGCCGGTCTTCTGCGGCAGCTGCGCGGTCCAGTAGTACTCGGGGCCCGTCGGGCCGCCCGAGCGGGTCGGCGGGTTGAGCACGCGGTCGAACGGCGCAGGCTCGAGGTCGTCCCAGCCGATCGGCTGGCTCGGGTCCCAGCCGTCCTTGGTGATCCACTGCGTCCACCAGCCGGGGTGCGGCACCGTCGCCGCGTACTGGAAGGTGATCCGCCCGCCCGACTGCAGCTTCGTCGTGGGCCACTGGGTGCTCGGCGTGTTGAACGCCGCGAACTTCGGGTCCGGTGCGCAGAGCGTGCCGTCGGCGATCGTCTGGTGCTGCCCCGCGATCGTGCCCAGCAGGTTGCCGTACCAGTTGTAGAACGGGTAGCTGCTCGCCGCGAGCGCCTGCTGGCAGATCGGGTTGGTCGGCAGCATGTTGCCCGCCTGGCCGGCGGCCTGCCCACCCGCGAGCCCGTCGAGGTAGCACGCGTACGTGCGCGTCTGCGGGTAGGTGAGGCCGCCGTGGGCCTCGGCGCGCGACGCCGGCAGCGCGACGAGCGTCGCGGCGGCGAGCCCGGCGATCGCGGCGCCCACGAGGGCTCTGCGTCGCAGGGCGGTGACGGTGGACATGGCGGGACTCCTTCCGACGTGCGGCGTCGTCGCCGCGGGGCGCCTCCTGCCGGCGGCTCGCCGGGTCGCGCAGCCGCCAGGGGGCAGGGTGGGGTCAGGGTCGTCGCGCCGGCCGGGCGTCGACAACCCGGCGAATGGTTTCGGCGCCGGGACGGCGGTGCGCCGACGCGCGTCGCGTCCGCCTCACCCGTTCGGCTCAGCACGATCGGGGCAATTGGTGCCGCACCGGACCCGCCGGCGGGCCGATCCGACGCGGGGGCGGGGTGATCTCATGGACCTCTCATGCCCTCAACTGTTCGGACAGGTGTCCGAGGGACGATGATGGGCGCGTGACGCGCCGGGGGACCGCCGAGGGGACCCGCAGGGACCATCGGTCTGCTGCGGCGCTCGTCGGCGTCCGAGGTCTGGCGACCGCCGCGCACCGGCTGGACCGGTGCCGCACCCTCGACGAGGTCGTCGAGGTCGCCGCGTCCGCGGGCGTCGACATGCTGGGCGCGAGCTCCTTCGCCGTGCTGCGCATCGAGCAGGACACCGCGCGCGTGGTCCGCGTCGTGCCGGAGCCGGCGGACCCGCGCATCGTCTGGCGCGTGCGCGCGTCGTACCGCGCCGACGACCGCCCCGCGCTGCGCCGGCTCATCCGTGACCGGGTCAGCTGGGTCGCGCACGCCGTGGACGTCGCCGGCCGGCCCGTGACGGGCTCCGACGACGGTGCCGGTGACGCGATCGAGGTGCAGACGCTGCGTGAGATCGACGGTGCGTCGGCGCTCGCGTCGCCCGTCGTCGTCATGGGTGCGGTCTGGGGCCAGCTGTACGCGATGCGCGAGCTCGGGTCGCCGCTGTTCGGCGTCGACGACCTCGCCCGTGCCGAGGTGCTCGGGGCGCTGCTGGGCGGAGCGATCGCGCGCGTCGACCTCGAGGGCCAGGTGCGGCACCTCGTCGCCGACGACCCGCTGACAGGCCTGGCGAACCGCCGCGTCGCGGACTCCGCCGCGGAGGCCGCCCTCGAGTCGGGTCTGGAGACGTGCATCGTCATGTGCGACGTCGACGGCCTCAAGCGCGTGAACGACGAGCTCGGCCACGACACCGGCGACGACCTGCTGCGCTCGGTCGCGGACGTCCTGCGGCGGGCGTCCGACGCGCTGCCCGGCACGACCGCCGCGCGCATCGGTGGTGACGAGTTCTGCCTCGTGACGGTCGGGCGGCGTCGTGTCGAGGTCGCCGAGGTCCTCGCGGCGACCGTCGCCGAGTTCCCGCTGCCGCACGGCGCGGCGATCTCCTACGGCATCGCGACGACGGCCGTGACCGGTGCGACGTCCGCGCGGCACCTGTTCCGGCAGGCCGACATGGCGCAGTACCGGGCCAAGCGGGCCCGGGCGCGCGCGCTGCGGGCTGCGGCACCGACGACCGCCGACCCGGCCGTGACCGCCGAGCGTGTCGTCGTGGCCGGCACGGCCGCGATCGTCGCCGCGCAGTCGGGGATCGTCCCGCGGCTCTGTGCGCTGGCGGCCGCCGCCACCGAGACGCTCGGCGGTGCCGGGTGGGCCGTCCTCATGCGCCGTCCCGGTGACCCGTCCGACGGGCCGGCCTCCGCGGTCGCGCGCGGTGGGGCGCCTGTCGACGTGACGCAGGCCGAGTCGTCGACGACCGTGGTCGAGCACGGCCCGTGGGTGGTCGAGATCGGCGTGTCCGCGACGGCCGCGACGGGCGAGGTCGTCGACACCTCCCTCGACGCGCTGGTCGCCGTCGCGGTCCTGGGCGCCTCCTGACCCGTGCCTCGGTGCGGCGTCAGCCGTGCAGGGGGAGCGTGAGCGTCGTCGGCGCGCCCTCGACGACGCGCACCGGCACACCCCAGTCCTGCGCGTTGAGGTGGCAGGCGGGGTACTCGACGGCGGGGTCGGCGTCGCACGACGCCGCGTGCGCGGTCACGTGCAGCACGCCCGCGCCGACGGCGGGGTCGAGCCGTAGCGCGCGCGTGAGCGGGACGTCGTCGCCCGCGCCGTCGAGCAGCAGGCCGGGCGGCGTCGAGGACACCTGCAGACGCGTCGACGGGCCGTACCGGTCGTCGTACTTCTGCCCGGCGGCGGGCGTGAAGACGACGTCGAGCAGCACGTCGCCGGGCGCGAGCTCGGTCACGGGCCGCTGCGTGCGGTGCGCTCCGCCGTCGACGACCTGGCCGGCACCCGCGGGCAGTGCGACGCGCGTGACGCGGTGCGCCGCGGACTCGACGACGAGCACGTCGAGCCCTCCGTCGCCCGCCGCAGCCCCGGTCAGCACGACGAGCCCGCTCGGCTCCGCGAGGTCGCGCGCGACCGTCGTCACCTCGCCGGCACCGGCGCTCTCGCCGTCGGCAGGCGGGACGTAGCGGCGCACGGCGCCGTTGTAGGTGTCCGCGACGAGGACGGACCCGTCGGGCAGCGCGGCGACGCCGAGCGGGTGCTGCATGCGGGCCTGGTCGGCGCGCCCGTCGCGGTGGCCGAAGTCGAACAGCCCCTCGCCGACGGCGGTGTGCAGGGTCCCGTCGGCGGGGTCGAGCCAGCGCAGCGCGGACGTCTCGGAGTCGGCGACCCAGACGCGCCCGTCGGGTCCGACCGACAGCCCCGACGGCTGGGCGAGCCACGCGTCCGTGCCGGGTCCGTCGAGCAGGCCCTCGTTCATGGTCCCGGCGACGTGCCGCAGCCGCGTCCCGTCGAAGGTCCAGAGCGTGTGGTTGCCGGCCATCGCGACGAGGAACGCGCCGAGCGCGTCGGACCACACCACGTCCCACGGCGACGACAGGCGCACGTCGAGCGCCGGCCCGTCGTACCCGGCGCCCGTGCCGCCGCCGCGCACGTTGTCGGCCGCGCCGACCATGAGCTGCTCGCCCGTGCCCGCGACCGTCGTGACGTGCCCGTCGGCGAGCCGCACGCCGCGCAGCGCGTGGTTGACGGTGTCGGCGACGAGGACGTCGTACCCGAGCGCGTCCCGCAGGTGGTCCGGCACGAGGGCCAGGCCGTTCGGCTCGCTGAACCGGGCGTCGTCCGGACCGCCGTCGACGAGCCCGCGCTCGCCGGACCCGAGCCGCCGCAGCAGCGTCGCCCCGTCGGCCGCGACCTCGGTCAGCGCGTGGTGCCCCGCGTCCGCGACGAGCAGCGAGCCGCCGGGCAGCGTGACGGCCTTCGCGGGGAAGCGCAGCGTCCCGGCGGTCGGCGCAGGCGGCACGTACGGGCCGTCGCCGCGGTGCAGCGTGCCCTTCGCGTCGTGCGCGGCGACGAGCTCGTCGAGCAGCACCTCGAGGTTGTGCCGGTGCCCCTCGCCGGCCATCTGCGCGACGACGTACCCCTCGGGGTCGATCACGACGAGCGTCGGCCAGGCGCGTGCCGTGTACGCCGACCACGTGACGAGCTCCGGGTCGTCCAGCACCGGGTGGTGCACCTCGTACCGCTCGACGGCCGCTGCCAGCGCGACCGGGTCGGCCTCGTGGACGAACTTCGGCGAGTGCACCCCGACCACGACGAGCACGTCGCGGAACCGCTCCTCGACCTCGCGCAGCTCGTCGAGCAGGTGCAGGCAGTTGATGCAGCAGAAGGTCCAGAAGTCCAGCACGACGACCTTGCCGCGCAGGTCGGCGAGCGTCACGTCCTTCCCGCCGGTGTTGAGCCACCCCCGCCCGACGAGCTCGGAGGCGCGGACACGGGGGAGGCGGGTGCTGCTCGCGGTCACGCCCCTAGTGGATCACGCGCGCGGCGCCGGCCAGGCCCGTGCCGCCCGTCGTCGGGGACGGTGCGGCGTCACTGGAGGCGGGAGACGAACGTGAGGCCCAGCGCGACGACGGCCGCGACGGCCAGCAGGAGCCAGTAGCCGCGGCGGCGCCAGAACTGGGCGGGCGGCTCGGGGTCGTGCGTGCCCGACGGGTCCTGCGGGCGGGGCTCGTGGTCGGGGGTGTCGCTCGGCACGGGACGCTCCGTCGGTGGTCGGCTGGGCGGTCGGTCGGCCTCATCCTGCCGCGCGCCGCGACGACGACCAAGGAGCGACGTGCCCCGCGCCTCGTCCGGGACGACGGGCGGCGGGTCGGGGACGCGCGCCGCCAGACCCGTGCGACTCACGACGACGCACGCGCGCCGCCCCACCTCCGCGCGTCACGACGACGGACGCCCGCCGCCCGACCCGTGCGGGTCAGGACGACGGGCGTCCGGGTGGTGCGGTGGAACGGGTCGGTCAGTGCGTGCCGCAGGAGACCGCGGACACGCCCTGGCCGTTGCCGCTGCCGATGAACCCGGCGGTGGCGGTGCCGCCCGCGGGCAGCTTGCTGTTGTAGTCGACGCTGGTCAGCGTGTTCGCCGCGGACAGGGTGGCGCTCCACGCCTGCTGGACGGTCGTGCCACCGATCGCGGTGTGCCAGCCGGTGATCGCGCTGGAGCCGGCCTTGACGGTGACCTCACCCACGAAGCCGGTGCTCCACGAGTTCACGACCTTCACCGTCGCGGTGCAGGTGCCCGGGCCCGAGGTCTGCGTGGGCGTCGGGGTCGGCGTCGGCGTGACGGTCGGCGTCGGGGTGACCGTCGGCGTCGGCGTGACGGTCGGGGTCGGCGTGACCGTCGGCGTCGGGGTCACGGTCGGCGTCGGCGTGCTCGTGCCGCCGATGTTGATGTCCGAGCACAGGTAGTACGGCTGGTCGAGGTGGCTGGCCTGCCAGATCGTGAACAGCACGGCACGGCCGCTGTAGCCCGTGAGGTCGACGTCGGTCTGGTACAGGCCCGTCGTCGGGTAGCGCCCGGTCTCCTTGACCAGGGTGATGTCGTCCCAGCCGAGCGCCTCGGTGGTCGGGTCGTAGCCCGGCTTCGAGACGTAGATGCGCAGGTAGTCGGCGCCGTGCTTCGCACCGTCGGTCAGCGTGAGCTGGAACTTCGTCGGGACGTTCTTCGCGACCCACGGGCCGGGCGTGTCGAGGTAGTCGTACCGCGGCGAGAAGGTGCGGCCGCCGGAGCAGAGCTGCCCGTTCGGGATGACGGCCTCGTGCCGGCCGCCGACGTTCTCGCGGTACAGGCCGTTCCAGTTCCACATCGCGTTCGGGTCGTGCTGGTACGCGCCCCAGCACATGGGGTCGACGTTCTTCATGTTCTGGTTGAGGTGGTCCGAGCCCCAGACCTCCCAGCACCGGTAGTTCCGGGTGGGCGGGTCCGTGACGGATCCGTGGGCGGAGGCGGGTGCGGACGTGACGACGGCGGCGCCGATGGCCACCGCGACCGCCGCCAGGGCGGCGAAGAGCGTGCGTGGGCGTGCACGGACGGTCATGTGTGCGGGTCTCCTCTCGATGCGGGACGGCCCCGTGAGCGCGTCCCGGCACCGGCCTCGCTGCCGTCCGCCGAGGTCGCGTCCCCCTAGGGCCTCCACCCTGCGGACGACCTGCCCTTTCGGGCCACCGTCTGAAGCGATTCGCGCCTCACTTTCGACACCGGGCGGCCCGGCCGTGACCAGCGGCGGCGGCCTGGGGACGTCGCCGGGCCCTGCGTCGTCGGCTGTGCCACGATCCGGTCATGACGGTGGGGTTCGTGCTGGGCGGCGGCGGTGTGCGCGGCGCCGTGCAGGTCGGCATGCTCCAGGCGCTGTTCGAGGCGGGCATCCGGCCCGACACGGTCGTCGGCACGTCGATCGGCGCGATCAACGGCGCGGCCGTCGCGGCGGACCCGACGCCGTCGGTCGTCGAGACGCTGCTGCAGGCGTGGGCGTCGCCGGCCGCCGCGGCCGTCTACGGCGACTCGTGGCCCAAGCAGCTGCGCCGGCTCGCACGCTCGAAGACGCACCTCAACGACCCCGCACCGCTGCGCGGCCTGCTCGAGGAGATGCTCGGCGCCGACCGGACGTTCGAGCAGCTCGACGTCCCGCTGGCCGTCGCGGCGGCGTGCATCGAGCGGACGGCGGAGCGCTGGTTCGACAGCGGGCCGCTCATCCCCGCGGTGCTCGCGTCGTCGTCGGTGCCGGGCGTCCTGCCGCCGACGAAGATCGGCGACGAGCACTTCGTCGACGGCGGCATCGTGAACTCCATCCCGCTCGGCGAGGCCGTGGACCGCGGCGCGACGACGGTGTACGTGCTCCAGGTCGGACGGATCGAGGAGGCGGTCGTGGCACCGCAGAAGCCGAGCGACGTGGCGCGGGTGAGCTTCGAGATCGCGCGCCGGCACCGGTTCACGCGCGAGATCGAGCGGGTCCCGGAGGGGGTCGCGGTGCACGTCCTGCCGAGCGGCGGTCCGGCACCCGGCGACGAGAAGCTCGGGTCGTACCGGCGGATGGACGCGACCCGACGACGCATCGACGCCGCCCGCGAGGCGACGCGCGCGTACCTCGAGGCCCGGTCATGACGTGGCGCCTGCCGCCGCGGTGGGTGCGGCGGGTCGTGCTCGCGCCCGCGATCGTCGCGCTCGCGGTCCTGCTGGTGCCGACGAGCCTCATGCTGGTCCTGCTGGTGCTGGGCGCGGTGACGTGGGCCTTGCCGGGGCGGCTGCGGATCCCGCGCGCGCTGTGGATGGCGAGCTTCTACGTCCTGTGGGACGCCGCGTGCCTGGTCGCGCTGCTCGGTCTGTGGATCGGGTCCGGGTTCGGGTGGGCGATCCACCGACCGGCGTTCGAGCGGGCCCACTACCGGCTGGCCCGCCGCATGCTGCAGGTGCTGTTCTGGCAGGTCCGCTGGACGCTGCGCCTGAGGATCGACATCGTCGACGCCGACCTCGGCACCGTCCTCACCGGGCAGCCGATCGTCGTCGCGAGCCGGCACGCCGGACCCGGCGACTCGTTCATCCTGGTCCACGCGCTGCTCAACTGGTTCGACCGCGAGCCGCGGATCGTCCTCAAGGACACCCTGCAGTGGGACCCGGCGATCGACGTGCTCCTCAACCGGCTGCCCACGCAGTTCATCACCCCCCGCAAGGCCCGCCGCGACGGCTCTCCCGGTCTCGCGGCGGCCGTCGGGGACCTCGCGGACGGGCTCGGGCCGCGCGGAGCGCTGCTGATCTTCCCCGAGGGCGGCAACTTCACGCCCCGACGGCGGCGCGCCCGCATCGACGCGCTGCGGCGCGAGGGTCGCGACGAGCTCGTCGTGCAGGCCGAGCAGATGACCAACGTGATGGCGCCGCACGCGGGCGGCGTGCTGTCCGCGCTCGACGAGGCGCCCGACGCCGGCGTCGTGTTCGTCGGGCACACCGGGCTCGACCGGCTGGTCACGGTGCACGACATCTGGCGCGAGCTGCCCATGGACAAGCGCATCGTCATGAAGGGGTGGAGCGTCGCCCCGGCGGACGTGCCGCGCGACCGCGACGCGGCCGAGGAGTGGCTGTTCGCGTCGTGGCTGCGCATCGACGAGTGGATCGAGCAGAACGAGCCGCCGGTGGCCGGGACCGCGTCCGAGAGCCGGCCTGCGGCGGTGGCGGCGGGTGCGGGGCCGGACGTCGCGTCGGCCGACCTCGGTGCTCCCGGTGACGGGCGAGCGCCGACCGACGGGTAGTCGAGGAGGGTCGGCGCCGGAGCCGTCAGACCGCGTCGAGCACGTAGACGCGGGGGTGATGGCCCTTCGCGAAGACCCGCAGCGTGTCCCGCACGGACCACAGCGCCGACGCCTCGCGCAGGCACCGCTCCATGACCTTGACCTCGTGCGTCACGACGACGCTCCGTGCTCCCGGTGCCGCCGCGGCCCGTGCGGACCGCAGCACCCCGGCGTGCACGTCGACGGCCGACGCGTGGTCGCCGTGCAGCCCGCTCCACGGCGGGTCGACGAGCACGAGGTCGAACGCCCCGGCCTCCCAGGGTCCGTCGGCGCCGGGGGTGCTCGTGAGCACGTCGGCCGCGACGAGCGTCGCGCGGACGTGCGCGGCGGCGAGGTTGGCGCGGGCCGCGTCGAGCGCCTCGGCGGAGACGTCGACACCGACGGCGGTCGCGGCCGGGCCCGCCAGCAGGCGCTCGGCGAGCAGCGTGCCGGAGCCGCACATGAGGTTGAGCACGCGGTCGTCGTCACGCACGCCGCCGAGGCGGACCATCGCCGCCGCGATCGTCGCGTTGAGCGCGCCGGGGTAGTCGGTGACGCGCCACGTGCGGGCGGACAGCGGGCGCGGACCGACGCGCACGAGCACGTCCCAGCCCGGGTCGACGTCGGCTCCCTCGCGACGCCCGTCCTTGCCGGACGCCCCCGCACCGCCCGCCGCCGAGCGAGCACCGCCCACCGTGGAGCGTGCGCCGCCGCCCGGGGTGCGCGCGCCGCGACGCACGCGGAGGACCAGCTGGCCGTCGGCGGGGTCGTGCTTCAGGCCGGTCGCGTCGTGCAGCAGGTCCGCCAGGCGGGCGAAGACCGCGGAGTCCGAACCGGCCGCCTCGAACCGGAACGACGACGAGCCCGCGACGCGCAGCGACGCGTAGACGGCGTCGACGATCCGCGCGAGGTGGTCGCCGCTCGTCAGCGACCTGGGCCGCGGCACGTCGAAGTGCAGCGACACGTACGCGGCGACGGCGGTGCGCAGCCGCAGCACGTCGGCGAGGGGGCCGTCGAGCCGGACCGCGAGAGCGTCGTCCCGGCCCGCGACGTCGACGGGTGCGCGCCGTGGCGCGAGCACCTCGACGACCTCGTCGTGCAGCACGTCGCGCAGCCCGTCGAGGTAGGTGAGCTCGACGAGCGTCCCCGTCGGGCGCGCTGCGGTCTGCGACGTCCCCCGCTCGCGCGCGGACCGTGCCGCAGGCGGCGTGCCGCGCCGCTCCCGCCGCTGGTCGCGCCGCTCGTCGGTGCTGGACCGCGGTCGCCGGTCGTCGACGCCGCCGGGCCGTGCGCGTCGCTCGTCGTTCGTCGGGCGTGCGCGTCGGTCGTCACCGCTCGGGCGGGTGCGTCGGTCGTCACCGCCGGGGCGGGCGCGCCGGTCGTCGGACGTGGGCTGTCGGCGCTGGTCGTCGGGACGCTTCCCCCCGCCGCCCGGACGGCCCTGGCCGCCCGGCCCTGGGCGTCGGCCGGGTCGGCTGTCGCGGTGCGGCACGTCAGGCGGGGACGGGCGTGAGGGCGCCGACGGCGCGGAGCACGAACGTCTCGGTCTGCTCGATCGCGCGCTCGCGCTCGGCGCCGCCCTGGGGCACGCCACGGCCGGACAGGCACGCGTTGACGAGCGGGACGATCGTGTCGACGTCCTGGTCGGGGAAGACGCCCGACTCGATCCCGGCGGCGAGGATGCGGCGCAGGATCTGCTCGACGACGACGACGTGCTCGCGCACCCGCTGCTGGGCGCCGCGGGACAGGACGGAGCGCAGCTCGGGCCCGGGGGCGACGTGGTAGACGCGCGTCAGCGACGCCTGCTGACGGACGTAGGTGCGGAGCTGCTCGACGGGGTCGTCGATGTCGTCGAGCGAGCGCTGCAGGGTGGCGGTGTACTGCTCGGTCTCGTGGGTGATGAAGCCGAGGAGCAGCGCCTCCTTGTCGGGGAAGTGGTTGTAGACGGCGGTGCGTCCGACGCCGGCGGCCTGGGCGATCTCGGCGAGCGTGATGGCGTCGAAGCCGCGCTCGGCCATGAGGGCGGACAGCGCGGCGAAGAGCTTGCTGCGCGTCTGCTCGCGGTGCTCGTGCAGCGACCCGCCGATGATCTTGGGCATGGTGACATCGTCTCACGTTCTGTCAGAAACACGTCCCCGTGCCCGCCCGCTGGTCAGGAGCGCGCTCGCGGCCGCGCGAACACCCCGCCGACGAACCCGAGCACCGCCCCGACGAGGATCAGCGGCACACCGTTGGTCACGACGAACGCGTCGTCGACGGGGAACTGCAGCTGTGCGACGAGCGCCCCGACCCCGAGCAGCGCGGCGAGGATCGCCGACCGCCGGATCTGCTTCCCGGTCCCGGTCAGCCCGAGCAGCATGATCAGCGCGAGCAGCGCGACCAGCAGCGTCGCGGCGACGGCCGCCGCGATGCTGATCGCGACCTCGTTGCCCGTCGACGCCTCCGTCACGACGAGCTCGAGGTCGACGACCTGACCGTCGAGCCAGGGCAGCAGCGCCCCCGCGATCATCGCGAGCGCGCCGAGCCAGACGAGCCACCGCTTCGCGACGGGCCGCCAGTCGCGCGCCGTCTGCGTGAGCGTCGCCGCGCCCTCGACCGACCCTGCGGCGTCGCTCGCCACGACGGTCACCGCACGGGACCGCTGCGTCCCGCCGTCGGGCAGGGGGGCGTCGAACGAGAGCTGCACGCGCGCGACCTGACCGGGAGCGACCGCGAGCTGGTCCTGCGAGAACGTGAACCGCGCCTGCCCGAGCTCGTCACGGGCCGCGAGCCGCACCGTCAGCGGCGACGTGCCGGCACGGTTGTCGACGTCGACCGCGAACGCCCCGCGTCGCGCCTCGGTGGACAACGTCGCCGGCGACACCTGCAGCCGTGCGGTCGTGATCGGGTCGGCCGGTGCGCTCACGTCGAGCACCCCCGTCGCCTCGACCTCGCGCCGCCCGTCCGACACGACGACCGAGAACGGCCGCGCCGCCGACGTGCCCGGCGGCGGGGCGCTGGTCCGCAGCAGCGCGTGCACGCGCGTCGCCCGGCCGCCCGGCACGACGAACCGGTCGTGCCCGAACGAGAACGCGACGAGGCGCTGGGGGTCGCGGCCGGTCACGTCGACCGCGAGCCCGTCGTCCTCGGCCCGGTTGTCGACGATGACGTCGAACGCGCCCGTGTCCGTCCCGACGACGTGCAGGTGGCTCGGCTCGAGGCGCACCGTGAACGGCTCGGGCTCCTCCTCCGCGGCAGTCCGCTGCACGACGGTGACCGACGTGGACACGGGGCCGTCGTCGTCGGACGCCGACAACGTGAGCCGCCGCGTCGCCTCGCGGCCCGGGTCGGGTGCGGGCGCGCTGAACCGCACGCGCACGTCCGCGGTGCCGAGCGCCGGGACGTCGACGGCGGGCGGCACGACGTCGGCACGCACGACGTCCTCGTCGTCCTGCACGGTCAGCGCGTAGTGCCGCGGGTGGTTCGACGCGCGGTTGTCGACCGTCACGGTGAACGCGCCGTCGGTCGCGTCGTCGAGCTGCAGCAGGTGCGGGCGTGTCGTGAGCGTCGGCGGCGGGCCGTAGGGCGGCACGGTGACCCGCACGGCGACGGGCGCGGCCTTGGTGGGGTCGAGCGACGACCGCACGAGCATCGGCAGGTCGAGGTTCTGCGCCACGACGGGCTCCCCGGCGCGGGCCGCGAGCGTCACGGTGACGGTGCGCGCCTCGCCCGGCATGAGGTTCGCGTCGTCGTGCGTCACGACGAGCCACGACGGGGGCGCGAGCGCGTGCACGACCATCCCGTCGACGACCGGCGACACGTTCTTCAGCGACAGCGTGAACGTGCCCGGCGCGTCCTTCGTGACGACGACCGCCGCCTGCTCGGGCGACACGACGGGGACCTCGGCGCGCTCCTCGGGCCGCAGCTCCGCGGCGGGCGTGGCCCCGGCGGCGACCCCGACCGGCCCGGTCCCGGCCGCCGGCGTCGCGGGTGCGGGCGTCGTGGGGGAGGGTGCGGTCGTCGCGGGGCTCGTCGTCGGTGCGGGCGCGGTCGCCGTCGTCGCGGGCGCGGGGCCCGTCACCGGCGCGGTCGTCGTGGGCGCGCTCGTCGGGCCGGTCGGCGGTTGCCCGCCGTCCCAGCCGAAGTACGTGTCGCACACCCGGCAGAACTCGGCCGTCGCCGGGTTCACGGCGCCGCACACGTCGCAGATGCGCTCGGCCATACCGTCTCCCTCGACCTTCGTCAGGCTAGTCGCGCGGCCCCGGGCCGCGGCAGACCGTGCACGAAAGGGCAGCCGACGCTGCCCGGGCACGCCGGTGGACGTCCGCCGCGCCACGAAGAAGGAGCGCGCGACGGCACGGGAAGTACGCCCGACGGCCGCCGGTCCGAGCGGAGGCCCCCGGGGCCCGGCGAGACCGCGACGACACGTTCCCGGACACCCGCGCGGAAATAGCGGACGATTCGTACACTCGGAGGTCACGGGGGCAGTGCTCGGCGGTGGGTCGAGGGGAGAGTCATGTCGCAGCACGACTCCGTGCGGGTCGCCCACGAGTACTTCGTCACCACCGGGCGGCTCGCCGGGCAGCACGTCCGACGCCTCGTCGCCGACTCGTGGCGACGCAGCGCGCGCAGCGGCGTCGACCCCGAGGTCCCCGCGCCACCCGTCGACATGGCCGGCCGCGCCCTCACCTCCTACCGCCGCGGGCACGCGCTCTCGGCCGCGATGCCCGTCGTGCGCGACCTCCTGGTCCGGCCGGGCGCGGGCGCGGGGTGGATCACCGCGCTGACCGACGACGCGGGTCGCCTGCTGTGGGTCGAGGGCGACCGCGACGTGCGCCGCAAGGTCGAGGGCGTCGGGTTCGTCGAGGGTGCCGTGTGGAGCGAGGACCGCGCCGGGACGAACGCGCCCGGTGTCGTGCTCGTCACCGAGCGGCCCGCGCAGGTCGTCGGGACCGAGCACTACGCGCGCACCGTCCACCCGTGGAACTGCACCGCCGCGCCCGTCCGCGCACCGTCCGGGCAGGTGCTCGGCGTGCTCGACGTGACGGGCGGCCCGGTGGTCGCGACCGCCGTGATGATGTCGCTGGTGCGCGCGACCGTCGCCGCCGTCGAGGCCGAGCTCGCGCGCGTCGCCGCCGGACCCGTGCTGCAGATGCCGTCCGACCGGGTCGTCACGGCGATCACCGGCGGGCAGCGGACGGCCGTCGGTGCGCGGCTCCGCGTGCTCGGTCCCGCGGTGCCGACGCTGCACCTCGACGGCCGCGACGTGCGCCTCACGCTGCGGCACGCCGAGATCCTGCTGCTCCTCGCGCAGCACCCCGCCGGGCTCACCGCCGACGAGCTCGCCGTGCAGCTCAGCGACGACGTGCTGTCCGACGTGACCGTGCGCGCCGAGGTGTCGCGCCTGCGCCGCGTCGTCGGGCCCCTGCTGTCGCCGTCCCGCCCGTACCGCCTCACGGCGCCGATCCGGTCCGACGCGGACACC
The DNA here is from genome assembly GCF_010119915.1 of Cellulomonas sp. H30R-01. Classification (NCBI taxonomy): domain Bacteria; kingdom Bacillati; phylum Actinomycetota; class Actinomycetes; order Micrococcales; family Cellulomonadaceae; genus Cellulomonas; species Cellulomonas sp. H30R-01. The sequence goes on from NZ_CP048210.1 coordinate 4,006,216, forward strand.
GTGCGCGGTCTGCTGGAGGTCGGCGACGTGGTCGCCGCGCTCGCCAACCACCCCGGCGTCGTCCTGCCGCGGTCCGTCGCGCCCGGCGTCGAGCGGATCCGCGAGGACCTGCGGGCCGACCTGCGCGCCGCCGTCCTGGCCAGCCCCGAGGAGGGCGCGGTGTCACGGTGGGTGTCGTCCGACGACGGCGCCGACGACTGGCAGGCGTGGCAGCGCCTCGCGGTCCTCGCCCCGCGCGGGACCCCCGCGCACGTCCAGGCCCGCGGCCGCCTCGACCTCCTGGCCCGCCGCCTGACGACCCACCGCGCCGGCTGACGTCACCGCGCACCGCCCTGCAGGCGGCCCCGCCACGGCCCCGGCCGTCGAGCGCCCGGGCGAACGCGCCCTCGAACCAGACCCGATGGCGCGCTCGACGACACGGCGACCGGTCGACCCGGGTCTCGTGACCGCCCACGGCCGCGGCGCGGTACCCAGCACCGGGTGGACGGTCCGCCCGCGCCGCCCACGCAGCAGCCGGTGCAACGGTCGTGCAACGGCGCGTGCCTAGCGTGGACGTGTCGCGGCAACGACGCCGTGACCCCGGGTTGCGCCACAAGCCTTCGCCCGGGGACCTCGCCAGGGAGGCGTGATGACCGTCTACGCGCCGCCGGGACAGCCCGGCAGCCTCATCTCCTACCGCGACCGCTACGACCACTGGATCGGCGGGGAGTTCGTCGCGCCCGCGTCCGGCCGCTACTTCGAGAACCCGAGCCCCGTGACGGGCCGGACGTTCACCGAGGTCGGCCGGGGCGACGCCGACGACGTCGAGCGTGCGCTCGACGCGGCGCACGGTGCGTCGCGCGCGTGGGGGAGGACGACCGCGACGGAGCGGGCCGTGATCCTCAACAAGATCGCGGACCGCATGGAGCAGAACCTCGAGATGCTCGCGGCGGCGGAGGCGTGGGAGAACGGCAAGCCGGTGCGGGAGACGCTCGCGTTCGACATCCCGCTCGCGATCGACCACTTCCGCTACTTCGCGGGCGCGATCCGGGCGCAGGAGGGGTCGATCTCGGAGATCGACGGCGACACGATCGCCTACCACTTCCACGAGCCGCTGGGCGTGGTCGCGCAGATCATCCCGTGGAACTTCCCGATCCTCATGGCGACGTGGAAGCTCGCGCCGGCACTGGCGGCGGGCAACGCGGTCGTCCTGAAGCCGGCCGAGCAGACGCCCGCGTCGATCCTGCTGCTCATGGAGCTGATCGGGGACCTGCTGCCCGCGGGCGTCGTCAACGTCGTCAACGGGTTCGGGGTCGAGGCGGGCAAGCCGCTCGCGTCGTCGCCGCGCGTGCGGAAGGTCGCGTTCACGGGCGAGACGACGACGGGCCGGCTGATCATGCAGTACGCCAGCCAGAACATCATCCCGGTGACCCTCGAGCTCGGCGGCAAGAGCCCCAACATCTTCTTCGAGGACGTCGTCCGCGAGAAGGACGGGTTCTACGACAAGGCGCTCGAGGGCTTCGCGATGTTCGCCCTCAACCAGGGCGAGGTGTGCACGTGCCCGTCGCGCGCGCTCATCCAGGAGTCGATCTACGACGAGTTCCTGGAGGCCGTGAAGCTGCGCACGGAGAGCATGCGCCAGGGCGACCCGCTCGACACGGAGACCCAGGTCGGCGCGCAGGCGTCGAACGACCAGCTCGAGAAGATCCTGTCCTACCTGGACATCGGCCGCGCGGAGGGGGCGCGGGTGGTGACGGGCGGGCACCGGGCAGAGCTGTCGGGCGACCTGGCGGGCGGGTACTACGTGACGCCGACGATCTTCGAGGGGAAGAACTCCATGCGGGTCTTCCAGGAGGAGATCTTCGGTCCCGTCGTGGCGGTGACGTCGTTCTCGGACTACGAGGACGCGATCTCGATCGCCAACGACACGCTGTACGGCCTCGGTGCCGGCGTCTGGTCCCGCGAGGCGGCGATCCAGTACCGCGCGGGCCGCGACATCGAGGCGGGCCGTGTGTGGACGAACTGCTACCACGCGTACCCCGCGGCGGCGGCGTTCGGCGGCTACAAGGGCTCGGGCGTCGGCCGCGAGAACCACAAGATGATGCTGGACCACTACCAGCAGACGAAGAACCTCCTCGTGTCGTACACGCAGGAGTCGCTCGGGCTGTTCTGACGGGCGGGCACGCGGTCGCGGCGGAGGTTCGGAGGGGAGCTTCCGCCGCGATCGTGGGGCACCAGGTCAGGACGACGGGCGACGCCGCCCGACGGCGGCCGGCCGGGGCACCGGTCGTCGCCGGGCGGGGGAGGAGGCGGGATGGGACTTCCGGAGCGGGTCGCGGCGACGGACGCCGCGCTCGACATGCTGCGGACGCTGCGCGCGCAGCACGGCGAGCTGATGATCCACCAGTCGGGCGGGTGCTGCGACGGGTCGTCGCCCATGTGCTACCCGGCGGGTGACCTGATCACGGGCGACGTCGACGTGCACCTCGGCGACCTCGACCTGGGCGACGGGGCTGCCGTGCCCGTGTGGATGACGCGCGCGCAGTACGAGTACTGGAAGCACACGCACCTGACGATCGACCTCGTCCCCGGCCGCGGTGCGGGGTTCTCGCTCGAGGCGCCCGAGGGCGTGCGGTTCCTGCTCAGGTCGCGCGTGCTCACGGACGAGGAGTACGGCGCGCTGCACGCGGCGGGGGTCGTCTGACGGGTGTCGCGGTCGACGTCGGCACGGGTGCGGTCGACGGTCCCGCGACGTCGTCGGCGTGCCCCGACGGACACGCGTCGTCGAGCAGCCGACAGGTGTGGACGAGGCGGCGACACGGCGGCGCGGAGCGTCTAGCGTGCGGGCATGACGAGCGAGCCGACGACCGACGCCCCCGCCGCCCAGCCCGCACCGGCGATCGAGCCCGACACCAAGGACTGGACCTGGGTGCTGCGCGAGCCGTGCCCGGAGTGCGGGTTCCAGGCCGCCGACGTCGACGTGCACGCGATCGGTGGCACGGTCCGCGACCTCACGCCACGGTGGATCTCCGCGCTCAACCGCGAGGACGCGCGCGTGCGCCCCGAGCCGCAGGTGTGGAGCGTGCTCGAGTACGGCGCGCACGTGCGGGACGTGCTCCGGGTGTTCGACCGCCGGCTCGCGCTGATGCTCGAGCAGGACGACCCGCTCTTCGAGAACTGGGACCAGGACGCGACGGCGCTCGCGGACCGCTACGACCTGCAGGACCCGGTCGTGGTCGCGGACGAGCTCGCGGACGCGGCCGACGTGATCGCGGACCGGTTCGACGCGGTGCGCGAGGACCAGGTGGAGCGCCCGGGCCGCCGGTCGAACGGGTCGGTGTTCACGGTCCGCACGCTCGGCCAGTACTTCGTGCACGACCTGGTGCACCACCTGCACGACGTGCGCGCCTGACGTCGTCGTCGCCCGGCGCCCGCGGCGCCCTCGGACCGGTCCCGTCCCGCTGAGGGGCTCCGGTGCGGGCGCGCCGCAACTTTTGTCCACAGGGTCTGTCCACAGCGGTGTGCAAAGTGTTGCGTCGATGTGGACACCTGAAGCGATTAGGCCCTGACCTGCGGTTCCGGCGTGTCCGAGGGACTCGCCGCGCCCGACACCACGCCGAAACCTGCCCGCAGCAATCCGGGGGTACGGTCCGCGCATGATCCTGGCCGAGGTCATCCCCGCGCCGCTCGTCGGCCGGCACGTCCTGGTGCTGCCCGCCGGCACCGACGTGCGCCCGCTCGCCGCCGCGTGGTTCCCGGGCGCCGTGTGGGAACGCCAGCCGCTCGACCCCGGCGAGCGACCCGCCGCCGCCCGGCCCACGGGCGCGCGGTTCCGCGGCATCGTCGTCGAGGCGCCGCGCCCCACCACCGGCCTCCTCCGGCTCGACGCGTCCGCCGCGCTCGACGGTCCCGTCCGGCTCGGCGAGCCCGTCGCGCGAGCGCTCGGGCTCGGCGCGCGCGAGCTCGACGCCTGGAGCCTCGTCGTGGGTGCCGGAGACGACGGGTCAGGGTCGGAGCCCGCGCGGACCGACGGCGCGCCCGGGGACCCCGCGTCACGGCACGAGCTCGCGGAGGGATGGACCGTCGCCGCCGCGCGGCGCGTGCGCGGGGCGGTCCTGCCCGCCGACGGGTCGCGCGTCGTCGCCCCCGACCCCGCCGCGGCCGTCGACCTCACCCTCTGGTCGCCGCTCCCGCTCGCTCCGCAGGACGTCGTCCCGCTCGTCCGGCCTGCCCTCGCGGGCGCCCGCATCGGCCCGGCCGACGCGCCGACGCCCGAGCCCGCCGACCCGACCGCGCAGCCGTTCTCGGTCGCCGCCGCCTTCGAGTACGACGGCGTCGTGACGATCCGCGCCGCCCGCGCGCGCGAGGTCCCGCTCGTGCTCTCCACCGTCGACCAGCGGCAGTACGGGACGTGGGCCTACCACGTCGCGTGGCAGCCGCCGGACTCGACCGAGCTGCTCCAGGAGCAGCCGTCGCAGCTGCACCTCATCGCGCGGTCGCGCGTGACCCCGTCCGTCGCGCGGGTCGCCGCGACGTTGTGGCGGGTCGCGGGCGGGACCGTCGTGGACAGCGGCGGGTTCGTCGTGACGCCCGACGAGCTCACCGACCGGGCGCGCGACCTGCGCTGACGACGGGATCGGCCGTCTGCCCGTCCGCCGCTGCGCCCGTCCGCCCGTCCGCCGGTCCGCCGGCGTGCGCCGGTCTGCCGTGCGGTCGTCCGCCGGTGCGCCGGTGCGTCCGTCCGCCGGTGCGCCCGTCTGCACGGCCGCCCGTCCGCTGGTCCGTCGGCCTGCCGCCCGCGCGACGTCAGAGGAACGGGTCGCTGCCCGACGGGACCAGGTCGACCTGGACCGACGGGTGCGCGCCGCGACCCTCGGTGAAGATGACGCCGCGCAGCGGCGGGACGTCGTGGTAGTCGCGCCCCCAGCCGAGCAGCACGTACCGGTCGTCGACGAGCTGGTCGTTCGTCGGGTCGATCTCGACCCACCCGGCCCCGGGCGCCCACGCCGACACCCACGCGTGCGACGCGTCGGCACCGCGCAGCTTCTCCCGGCCCGCGGGCGGGCGGGTCTCGATGTACCCCGACGAGTAGCGGGCGGGCAGGCCGTGCAGCCGCAGGGCCGCGATCATGAGGTGCGCGAAGTCCTGGCACACACCCGCGCGCTGCGCGAGGAGCTGGTCCTGCGTGGTGTGCACGGTCGTCGAGCCCGAGCGGTACGCGAGCTCGGTGCGGATGCGGTGCGCGAGGTCGACGAGCACCTCGCCGACCGGGCGGCCCGGGGTCAGCGTGGGCGCCGCGAAGTCCCGGACCGCCCGCGTGCGGCTGACGTGCGGCGACGGGAGCAGCGCCTCCCGCAGCCGGACGAGCGCGTGCTCGTCGACGGTCGCGACCCCGTCGCGGACCGACTCGGCGACCTCCTCCCACGGCATCGTGGGCAGCCGGTCGGGCTCCGGCTCGGCCGCGCGGGAGACCTCGATCGTCGACCGGGACGTCACGACGAGGCGCGTGTGCGGCTCGGTCACGCCGAAGTACGTCGTGCGGTTGCCGAAGTAGTCGACGTGCGCGGCGGTGTCGGCGGGCGCCGGGTCGATGTCGAGCGTCGTCGCGAGGCACGCCTGGCCGGGCACGTCGCGCGGCGTGAGCGTCGTGCGGCCGTAGGAGTCCGTGACGGGCTGCGCGTAGGTGTACGTCGTGCGGTGCACGAGGTCGTAGGTGCGGGTCATGCGGGCGCGTCCCAGAGGTCCTCGAGCGCCTGGCCGGGCGCGGGGCGGACGAAGTGCACCTTCTCGATCTCGTCCGCGGCGGAGCGCAGCCGCCAGCGCATCGACTCGAGCGTCTCGGCGAGCCGCGTCCGCCGGCCGTCCGTGCCGACGACCGAGGCCGCGGCGGGGTCGAGCTCCTCGACGAGCGCCACGACGTCACCGAGCAGGTGGTCGCGCTGGTCGGTCGACGCGCCCGCGACGGGCACGGCCGCGAGGTCCTCCTGGAGGCGGTCGAGCTGGTAGGCCAGCGACCGCGGGTTCGTGCGGTCGACCACGAGGAGGTCCAGCACCTGCGGCACGCGCGCGCCACCCTGGTACCGGCGACGCGCGGTGATGACGGACTCGTGCGTCGTGAGGACCGACTCCAGGACCAGGCGGTCGACGGTCACCGGGCGCTGGTCGGCGAGCGTGGCCTGCAGCGTCTCGACGAGGTGCTGCGCGCGCTCGATGCGACGGCCCGCGTCGAGGAGCCGCCACCCGACGTCACGGACGAGCCCCTCGGCGGCGATGCCCGCGACGGCCAGCAGCCCTTCGAGGACGCCGTCGAGCGCGGGCCGCAGCCCTGCGGTGACGGCTCGCAGGTCCGCCGCCGACGACGCCGACCGCGGGGTGCGGCTGCGGGCGCGCTCGTCGCGCAACGCGCGCTCGATGCGCGCGATGGGGCCGAACGTGTCGGTCGAGAGCTGGTCGCGCACGGCCGCCGCGCACGCGCCGAGACGACGCACCGACCGCGCCACCGTGCCGTCGCGTCGGGGGTCCAGCGCGAGCGCGCGCAGCGCGGGGGGAGCCGGGACGACCGGCCGGGCCGGGGCCTGCCCGGGGGCGGCGGACTCGGCCGCGACGGCCCCGGGCGCGACGGACCCCGGCGCGGCGGACCCGGGCGCGACGGACCCCGGCGCGACGGCCCCAGGCGCGACGGACCCTGGCGCGGTGGACCCGGGCGCGGTGGACCCGGGCGCGGTGGACCCGTGGGCGACGGACCCGGCTGCCGACCCGGACGAGACCGGGACGGCGGCGTCGTCGTGCTCGCCGGGCAGGGCGTCGGGCGTCAGGCTCGCGAGCAGCACCGCGAGCGCGCGCCCGCCCGCCGACGCCGGACGCGTGTGGAAGTCGTCCCAGCGGTCGGCGACGACGCGCAGCACGCGCGTGCGGTCCTCGGCCCGTTCCGCGTAGCGGCCCATCCAGTACAGGTTCTCCGCGGTGCGGGGCGAGATGCCGGTCGCGGGGATGCGTGCGACGACCGTGTCCGCGGGTGCCTCGTCGGCGGCCTCCGCGACGGGCTCCGCCGACGACGCGAGCACCCACACGTCCTTCGCCGTCGCCCCCGTCGCCGACGACACCACTGCCTGGGGCGCGACCCGCGCGAGCCCGCCCGCCATCACCGCGTACGTGGACCGGTGCGCGACCGCGAACGTGCGCAGCACCGCGGCGCGCGGGCCGAGGTCGGCGGGACCGACGCCGTCGGCGGTGGCCAGCTCGGACCCGACGCCCACGGGTGCGCCGTCGACGACCGGTCCGGCGGGGCCGACGGGCTCCTGGCCGACCCACGCCCACGGCTCGGCGGCGATGCGGTCCGCGAGGTCGGCGCGCTCGCGGTGGCCGAGGGTCCAGCCGAGGATCGCGCCGCCGTCGGCGCCGCGCGCGGTCGGCAGCAGCACGAGGCTCGCGAGGTTCGTCAGCACGTGCTGCCGGGACGCGTCGTCGCCGCACCACCACGTCGCGGCCGACGGCAGCAGCAGGTCCTGGTCGAGGACCGTGCGCGCCAGGCGGGGCAGGTACGCGAGCAGCGCCGGGTTCTCGAGCACCGAGCTGCCCAGCGGGTTGACCAGGCTGACCGTGCCCGCGCGCACCGCCCGGACCAGGCCGGGGACGCCGAGCCGTGAGCCGGCGCGCAGGTCGAGCGGGTCGCACCACTCGGCGTCGACGCGGCGCAGCAGCACGTCGACGCGCTCGAGCCCGTCGAGCCCGCGCATCCACACGCGCCCCTCGCGGACCAGCAGGTCGCCGCCCTCGACGAGCGGCAGGCCCAGCATCGACGCGAGGTACGCCTGGTCGAACGCGGTCTCGCTCGCCGGCCCCGACGACAGCAGCGCGACGCGCGGCTCGTCGGACTCGCGCGGCGCCGCGTCGCGCAGGGCCTGGCGCAGCGCGTGGAAGAACGGGCCGAGCCGCTGGATCGACGCCTGCCGGTAGGTGCCCGCCATGACCTGGGCGACGACGCGGCGGTCCTCCATCGCGTACGCCGCACCGGACGGCGCCTGCGTGCGGTCGGCGACCGCGCACCACTGGCCGGACCCGTCCCGGACGAGGTCCGTCGCGGTGAGCACGAGCTCGCGCCCGCCCGGCATCCGCAGCCCGTCGACCTGCCGCAGGAACCCGGGGTGCGCGAGCACCGTGGTCGGCGGCAGGAGCTGGTCGGTCAGCAGGCGGCGTGCGCCGTAGACGTCCTGCAGGACCGCGTCGAGCAGCTCGGCCCGCTGCACGAGCGCGGCGTCGAGGGCCGTCCACTCGGGCTCGTCGACGACGACCGGGACCGGGTCGAGCCGCCACGGGTGCGCGCCGCCCTCCGGTGCGTCGGCGCCGTACGTGACGCCGTGGTCCGCGAGCAGCCGCTCGGCCTCCGCGTGCGCGCGGGCCAGGTCGGCGGGCGTCGGCTCGTCGCCGGGGTCGACGACGCGCGACCAGTCGGGGCGGAAGTCGTCGAGCGTGACGCCCGCGTCCGACCCGTCGGCCGGTCGCACCGGCGTCGAGAGCAGGTCCGTCACGGGGACGAGTCTGTCCCATCGCCCCGCCGCACGACCGTCACGACCTGCCGCTGGACCCCACTTCCCACACCCGCCCACGCCCGTCCTGCCTCTCTGCACCACGCCGTCCGGCGCCGAGTTCGTCAGCTCGCGCCGAGCTCGCTGGTTCCCGCTGACGAACTCGGCAGGAAGGCGCGAAGTCAGCGACGGGAGCGGGCGGGAGGGGTGGGCGGGGGGGCGAGGTGGGGGCAGCAGGTGGGGAGGGCGCGGGTGGGGAGCGGGCTGGGGGAGGTGGGGTGCGGGCGGGAGGAGGGCGTCGTGAGGGGTCAGCCGCCGCGGTTCGGGGGTTCGAAGTGGATGCCGTCGTGGCCCGCGCGCTCCTCGGCGCGGATCACGTGCATGACCGCGTTGATGAGCGCGAGGTGCGTGAACGCCTGCGGGAAGTTGCCCAGGTGGCGGCCGGTGCGGGTGTCGATCTCCTCGGCGTACAGGTTGAGCGTCGACGCGAACGACAGCAGCCGCTCGCACAGCGCCCGGCCGCGCTCGAGCTCGCCGATCTCCACCAGCGCGCTGACCAGCCAGAACGAGCAGATCGTGAACGCACCCTCCTCCCCCTCGAGCCCGTCGTCGGTCTCCTCGACGCGGTACCGCAGGACCAGGCCGTCGACGGTGAGCTCGTCGGCGATCGCGAGCACGGTCGCGCGGACGCGCGGGTCGTCGGGCGGCAGGAACCGCAGCAGCGGCACGAGCAGCAGGGACGCGTCGAGCGCGTCGGAGCCGTACCGCTGCACGAACACGCCCCGGGAGTCGACGCCGTTGCGGCAGATGTCGGCGTGGATCTCGGCCGCGAGCTTGGCCCACTGCTCGGCGAAGTCGTGCTCGTCGTGCATCCGCGCGAGCCGTGCACCGCGGTCGAGCGCCACCCAGCACATGAGCTTCGACGACGTGAAGTGCTGCGGGTCGCCGCGCACCTCCCAGATGCCGCGGTCGGGCTCGTGCCAGTGCTTGATCGCGGCCTCGACCTGGAGCCTGAGGACGGGCCACAGCGACTCGGGCAGCTGCTCGCGCGACTTGGCGTGCAGGTACACCGAGTCGAGCACGGCACCCCACACGTCGTGCTGCTGCTGGTCGTACGCCGCGTTCCCGACGCGCACGGGCTGCGCGCCCTCGTAGCCGGACAGGTGCCCGAGCTCGGACTCGTCGAGCCGGTCCTCACCGCCGACCCCGTACATGATCTGGAGGTCCTTGTTCCCGCGGCAGACGTCGTGGATGAACGCGAAGAAGTCGTTCGCCTCACGGTCGAGGCCGAGCGTGTACAGGCCCCACAGGGCGAACGTCGAGTCGCGGATCCACGCGTACCGGTAGTCCCAGTTCCGCTCGCCGCCGGGGGTCTCGGGCAGCGACGTCGTGGCCGCCGCGAGCAGCGCGCCCGTCGGCGCGTACGTCAGACCCTTGAGCGTCAGGGCCGACCGCTGGAGGTACGTGCGCCACGGGTGGTCCGGGAAGACGCCGAGCGTGATCCACTCCCGCCAGTACTCCTGCGTGCGCCACGACATGTCCGCCGCCTGCTCCCACGTGCGCGGCGCGGGCAGCGGCGACCACGAGAGCGCGACGAACGCCTTGTCGCCGTTCGACATGCGCGTCCGCGCCGACGCGGCCCGCCCGTCGACCCCGAGCCGCAGGCTCGACGTGAGCGTCAGGCTGAGGTCGCCCTCCTCCTGCGGCACGGTCCGCACCGCGTGGTAGTCGGCGCCCGTGTACTCCCACTCGGTGTGCCCACGGCCGTAGTCGAGCGCCGGCTCGCACTCCACCTGCAGGTCGACGGTCCCGCTCACGCACGTGATCGTGCGCAGCAGGATGTGCTCGGCGTCGTCGTCCGTGGGCGTCCGGCGGTGCGTCGCCGAGCGCTCGGTCGTGTTGTGCCACGGCCCCATGACCATCGCGTCGCGCACCACGAGCCAGCCCGTCGGCGTCTGCCAGGTCGTCTCGAGCACGAGCGTGCCCGGGAGGTAGCGGCGGGCGGTCGGCACCTGGATCCCGTGCGGACCGACCCGGAACGAGCCCGCGGCACGGTCCAGGATCGACGCGAACACGCTCGGCGAGTCCGGTCGCGGCACGCACATCCACTCGACCGCGCCCGTCGGCGAGATCAGGCAGTTCGACTCGCAGTCCGACAGGAACGCGTAGCTCGCGATCGCGGGGAACGCCGAGCGGTGCTGCGAGTCGGAGCCGTGGTGCGGGCGCGTGAGGGCGACGTCGGCCCGGGAGGGGGCCTCGGGCGGGGGCACGGGCGTCATGTCCCCAGCGTCGACCCGCGCGGTGTCGCTGTCGCCACGAGCGTGTTGCGGTCGTGTGACGTGCGCGGACGCCGCCGCCGGTCCGTGCGGCGCTCGCAGGCTCCGGCCCTCGCGCGCCACCTGCTCAGCCTCCGTCGACCGCCGCGACCGCCCGCCGCACCGCCTCGACCGTCGCCGCGACCTCGGCGTCGTCCGTCGCCCAGTTGCTGACCGAGAACCGGACGACGTCCCGGCCCTGCCAGTGCGACGTGTACGCGTACGCGACCCCCTCCTCACGCAGCGCCGCCGCGACGGCCTGCGTGCGCGCGTCGTCCGCCAGCGCGACGCACACCTGCGTGTAGACGACGTCGTTGACGACCTCGACACCGTCGATGCGCGCGAGCGCGTCGGCCAGCGCGGTCGCGCCGTCGGCGAGCCGCTCGACCAGCGCCGCGACGCCCTGCCGCCCGAGCCAGGCGAGCGTCGCCCACACGGGCACCCCGCGCGAGCGGCGCGACATCTCGGGGACGGTCTCGTGCGGGTCGCTCGTCTCGGCCGCGACGAGGTAGCTCGCGCGGATGCCGAGCGCGGACCGCGCCGCCTCCCGGTCGGCGACGATCGCGATGCCGCTGTCGTAGGGCACGTTGAGCGTCTTGTGCGCGTCCGTCGCCCACGAGTCCGCCGTCTCGTACCCGTGCGTGAGGTGCGCGAGCCGTGGCGACGCCGCCGCCCACAGCCCGAACGCGCCGTCGACGTGCACCCACGCACCGGCCTCGTGCGCGACCGCGACCGCCGCGCCCACGTCGTCGAACGCGCCCGAGTGCACGTTGCCCGCCTGCAGGCAGACGATCGCGGGCCCGTCGCCGTCGGCGAGTGCGTCCGCGAGCGCGTCGACCGCGATGCGTCCCTGGTCGTCGGACGGCACGAGCCGTGCCGCCCCGAGCCCGAGGTAGCGCGCCGCGAGGTCGACGGACCCGTGCCGCTCCGCGCCCGCGATGAGCCGCACGCGCGGCGCGCCCGTCAGGCCCTCGGTGCTGACGTCCCAGCCGGTCTTGCGCAGCACGTGCTCGCGCCCGGCGGCGAGCCCGACGAGGTTCGCGGTCGTCGCGCCCGTCACGAACCCGACCGCCGACGCCGCGGGCAGCCCCAGCAGGTCGAGCAGCCACTCGCCCGCGAGGTCCTCGACGGCCGTCGTGCTCGGTGACGAGTGCCGCATGCCGCCGTTCTGGTCCCACGTGCTGACGAGCCAGTCCGCGGCCAGCGCCACCGGGTACGTGCCGCCGATGACCCAGCCGTAGAACCGCGGCGACTGGCTGGCCAGCAGCCCTGGCTCGACCGCGTCGGCGAGCCGGTCGAGGACCGCGCGCGGGTCCTGCGTCGACTCGGGAAGCGTCCGCCCGAGGGCGTCCTTGACCTCGCCGACGTCCGCCGCGGGCGGGATGGGTCGCTCCGGCACCTGGTCCAGCCACTCGACCGCCCGGTGCCGGGCGGCGTCGAGCAGGTCGCGGTAGTCGTCGACCGGGGACATGGGCACCTCGTCCGTGGTGCGCCGGCCGCCGGGCCGCGCACCCGCCGCGCCGCGGGCGCCGTCGCCCGCGGGGGTCCGCATGCTTCGGAGTGTTCTCCCGCGTCTGTACGCCGTCAACGCGCGGGATCTCGCGCGACGGCACGAGGGCCGGGCACCGTCGGACGGCACCCGGCCCTCGTTCCCCGCGTCGCGCGGCGTGGCGACGTCAGCCGCGCGGTGCGGCCCCCGGCAGCGGCGGCACGACCGGCGGCAGCGTGCGCTGCGGTGCGGCCTTGCGCGCCTGGTCCGGCACGACGAACGGCTGCGCGTCACCCACGCACACCGTGCCCTCGGCGGGCAGCGTCCCCGCGAGCAGGTAGCTGTCGACGGCGTCGGTCACGCACGCCGACGTGCCGTACGCCGTGTGGCCCCAGCTGTCGCTCGACAGCAGGCGGCTGCTGCCGAGGACGGCGTCGGCCCCGACCGCGCCGTCGTAGTTCGTCGCCGGGTCCCAGTAGTTGCCGACGACGAGCACGGGGTGCGCCGACGAGCGCGAGAACGGGCCGCGGTAGGCGTCCTCGTCCTTGACGGTCCACGTCGACGTCGCGCACGGCGCCGACGCCCACGTCCACAGCGGGCCGAAGCCCGGGGCGTCCGCGTCGGCGCGCTTGGCCGCGGCGGGCCACTGCGACGCCTTCGACGGGTTCAGCCCGTCCGTGCACAGCACCGACTGGAACGCGTCGAGCCCGTTCGGGTACGGGAAGCCGAGGCCGAGCGCGGCGCGCTGCGCGGCCTCCTGCGCCGCGGCCGCGTCCTGCTCCGCCTGGAGCGTGCGGAACCGCTCGACGAGCGCGGCGTTCGCCTGGGCGCCCTCCGGCGTGCCCGTGCCGCCGGCCTGGAGCGACGCGACGAACGAGAGGTCGGAGTCGACCCACTGCCAGCCGTCGGGCGCGTACAGGTCGGACAGCAGGAACGAGACGAACGTCGCGTAGGTGAGCGTGAACACGACCTCGCCGGTGTCGGGGTCGACGATGTCCACCGGCTGCTGCTTGAGGCCGTCGATCACCTCGTCGTAGACCGCGTGCGGCTCACCGAGCGCGGCCGTCTGGCACACGTCCGCGGCGTCGGCGCACCGGTCGAGGATCTCCTGCAGCGCCTTCCACGCGCCCTCGCCGGAGCGCAGCCGCTGCGTCTGCGGCACCGACGCGGTCGCGGGCGTCCCCGCCCACGCGGTCGGGTCGAGCACGCCGTCGATCACGAGCGCGCGGACGCGGTCGGGGAACAGGTTCGCGTACACGCTGCCCAGGTAGGTCCCGTACGAGAAGCCCAGGTACGTGAGCTGTGCGTCGCCGAACGTGCGGCGCAGCACGTCCATGTCACGCGCGACCTCGGCCGTCGACATCGACCCGGAGAGCGGCTTGCCCGTCGTCGAGCACGCGCGCCCGAACTTCTCCGACGACGCGACCGCGGCCTTCGTCTCCGCGTAGTCGACCGGGAACGCGACGTCCGTCAGCCCCGAGACCGCTGCCGCCTGCTGTCCGACGTCCTTGAAGCACTGCACGTTGCTGCTGTAGTTGGTGCCGCGCGGGTCGATCCCGACGATGTCGAAGCGCGCGAGCAGCTCGGGGGCCAGGAACTGCGGCGCCGCGGCCGCGATCTCGACGCCCGACCCGCCGGGCCCGCCGGGGTTGAGGAACAGCGTGCCGATCTTCCGCGCCGGGTCGCTCGCCGGGATCCGCAGCACCGCGACGTCGGTCGTCGCCCCGCGCGGCTCGTCGTAGTCGAGGGGGAGCGCTGCCACCCCGCACTGGGCGGTGGACCCGAAGAGCGGGCTGCAGTCGAACCAGCCGAGGTCGGGGACCTTCACGCGGTCGACGCGTGCGGCCTCGGTGCGGGACGTCCTGTCACCTCCGCCGGTGGGTGCCGCGGACGCGGCGGTCGCGGTCGGGACGACCGCGGCGGCGACGGTGAGTGCGGCGAGCGCCGCGACGAGCGTGCGTGCTGATCTGCGCAACTGCATGCTTCCCCCTGCCGGCGTGCCGTCGGCCGCCCCTGTGCGGCCTGCTGGCCGGCACGCGCCGCCCCCACCCTCTCGACGCCCTCGCGCGCGCCACAAGGGCCTCACCGGGCCCTTCACCGGACGTGCGCAACTGGACGTCCGCCCTGGTCGCGGGCCGGCTCGTGCCGTCGGCGACCGCCTCCGGCGGCGCGCGGTCCGGACGGGCGCCCGCTGCCCCTCCGGCCCCGTCCGGGCCTGCCGGTGCGGAGCCGCGTGCCGGGCGCGACACTCGACCCCATGGACGTCATGACGTGGGTCGACGGGTACGAGCGGGCGTGGCGTGGCAACGACGTCGCGGGCCTCGACCAGCTCTTCACCGCCGACGTGCGCTACCTGCGGTCCGCCTACGACGACGGGCTCGACGGCCTCGAGGCCGTCCGGGAGTTCTGGACGGACGACACCCCCTTCACGATGCGCGCCGAACCCGTCGCGGTGCAGGGCGACACCGCGGTCGTCCGGGTCGAGGTGCACTACGGGGGCGACGAGCCCCACGAGTACCGGGACCTGTGGATCCTGCGGTTCGCGGGCGACGGTCGCGTCCGGCACTTCGAGGAGTGGGCGCACTGGCCGGGCATGCCGGGCTGGAACCCGGCCGCCGAGTAGCGCGCCCGCGCACACGCGACCCGGGAACGACGACGGCCGGCACCCGAGGGGTACCGGCCGAGGCGATCGCGTGGAGCGGGTGACGGGAATCGAACCCGCGCCATCAGCTTGGGAAGCTGAAGTTCTACCATTGAACTACACCCGCGTGACCGTCCGGTCGGTGACCTCTGCGCTCGTCAGGGGCTCGCGGAGCCCCGGAGACGTCGGTCGCCGTCGTCGGCCCCGACAGCATACCCGGCACGGCGTGCCCCGCGAAGTCGCGTCCGCACGGCCGCGCACCCGAACCCGCCCGGCCCCCGCGGCGCCCGTGAGAGGGTCGGGCGCATGGCA
The DNA here is from genome assembly GCF_010119915.1 of Cellulomonas sp. H30R-01. Lineage (NCBI taxonomy): Bacteria > Bacillati > Actinomycetota > Actinomycetes > Micrococcales > Cellulomonadaceae > Cellulomonas > Cellulomonas sp. H30R-01. Next base: position 4,021,477 of record NZ_CP048210.1, read on the forward strand.
GCCGTGCTCCGCCCGTACCACCCGTCCGACCTGGCCGCGATGTACCGCATCTGCCTGCTCACGGGAGCCGCGGGCGGCGACGCGACGCACCTCTACCGCAACCCCGACCTGCTCGCGCACGTCTACGCCGGCCCGTACCCCGTCGCCGACCCGGGCCTCGCGTTCGTCGTGGTCGACGACGAGGGCGTCGTGGGCTACGTCGTCGGCACGGCCGACACCCCGGCGTTCGACGCGTGGCTCGAGACGCACTGGTGGCCGACGCTGCGCGCCCAGCACCCCGTCCGGGATGACCCGGGCGACGGCACCGAGGACCACGTGCTGGTCCGCCGCATCCACGAGTGGACCGGCAGCCCCGACGAGCTGTACGACCGGTACCCCGCCCACCTGCACATCGACCTGCTGCCGCGCGCCCAGGGGCACGGCTGGGGGCGCCGGCTCATCGAGGCGCTGGCCGACGCGCTGAGGGCCCGCGGCGTGACCGGCCTGCACCTGGGCGTCGACGCACGCAACACCGGGGCGATCGCGTTCTACGAGCGCGTCGGGTTCCGGCGCGAGCGCACGCACGACTGGGGGGCGACGCTCGTCCTCGACCTCTGACGACCACCGCCGCTCCTCAGTCGAACGTCGCGAAGTAGCCGAAGGCGTCGACCACCAGGTCTGTCCGCGACGAGTGGGAGTAGAACGTCACCTTCCGGTCGACCCCCAGGCGGAGCACCGCGAGGTTGGACTCGTCGCGCCCTGGCACCAGGTTGATCGTCGCGACGTCCGGCAGCGAGGCGGGCGACGTCGTCGGGAACGCCCGGACGTGGGTCACGTGGTCCGGGTGGACCCCGGCCACGTTCGCGACGAACGCCACCGCCCGAGGCGGGACGTCGCTCCCGGCCAGCGTGATGTCCACCGGCGTCCCGGCGGCCAGCCGGCCCGGGAAGGCCACCGCGTTCCGGGTGTCGCCGATCCGGGTCGGTGCGAGCGGCTCGAACCCGTTCGGCGCCGTCTCCGAGTAGTAGCCGGCCAGGTCCGCGACCAGGTGGGTCGACGCCTGGTCCACCCAGAACCGCACGCGGCCGCCCTCGCCGATCTTGACCGTCACGAGGTTGGCCTGGTCGCGCCCCGGGTACAGGTTGAGGTTCGACGTCGTCGGCCGGTCGACGCCGGAGCCGAGGTCGGGCGTCGGGTAGACGCTGACGAACGTCCGGCCGGTCACCGCGGTGCCCGCGACGTTCAGCACGACGGCCGACGCGTCGTCGGGCACGCCGTTCGCCCCGGCCACGTCGAGGTCGACCCAGTGGCCGCCCGTGACGGCACCGGGCCTGACACCCGTGCCGTCGCGCGTGTCGAGGACGCGTGTCGGCGTGGCGGGCGCGAACGCGGCCGCACCGCCCGGCGCGTAGTAGCCGAACAGGTCGACGACGAGGTGCGTCCTCATGCCCTCGCCCAGCAGCACCACCGACTGCTCGACTCCGAGCTGCACCGTGACGAGGTTCGGCTGGTCCACCCCGGGCACCACGTTGAGGTTGGCGACCACAGGCGGTGGCTTGTACCCGGACGGACGCGGGAAGACGCGCACGTTGCCGAGAGAGTCCTGCCGGGTGGCGGCGACGGACAGGACGACGGCTGTCGCGTCGGCGGGCACATGGGCGCTGAGGTTCAGACGCTCCCAGTTGCCCGGCCAGACGGGGCCCCCGTACTCGGGGCGGCGGGTGTCGAGGACCCGGACCGGCTCGACCGGTGTGAACCGGTCCCCGGACGCGCCCTCGGTGAACCACCGGCGGATCGGTCGGGGCAGGACCGCACCGCCAGGGTCGCGAACGCCGTCGATGACGACCTGGTACGTCCGCCCCGGCGTGAGCGCGACCGTCGGCCGCACCTGGATCGTCCCGACGCGTGGGCTGCCCGTGGTGTCGTACACGCGCGTCGCCGGGACGTCGGCACCCGTGGTCATGTCCACGAGGCGGACCGTGCCCGGTGTGACCGACGTGGCGTCGAGGGCCCGCCGGAAGAACACGAACTCCGTCCCGAACGGCTTCGCGGGGTGGTACTCGCCCGAGCTGTGCGAGACCCTGCCGCCGAAGCTGCCGAACCAGCCCGCCTCGGTCGGAGGCGCGTCGAGGTTCGACTGCGTCCGCACGGCGACGCCCGTCCACGTGAGCTCGACGACGTCGAGCAGGCCGTCGCGGTCGGCGTCGACGGTCGCGAGCGTGCACGGCTCGTGCGACGCGTCGTCGCGCGACGGGCTCACGAGCGGAGCGGCCAGAGTCCCGTCCGCCCGCTGCAGGAAGGTCAGGAGGCCGCCCGAGCTCGAGGTCAGCACGTCGGTGCGGCCGTCCCCGTCGACGTCGGCGGTGGCGATCGCCTTGGGACCTGGCCCGCCCACGGCCGGCACCTCGCGGGTCTGGACGGCACCGCCGGTGACCGAGCTGACGAGGACGGCCGGCGGGTCCGACCGCGTCCGGAGGATCTCCACGCGTCCGTCGCCGGTGACGTCGGCGACCTCGACGCCGTGCAGCCAGAGCGTCCCGGGCTCCGCCAGGGTCAGCGGAGCCGCGAACGTCCCGTCGGGGCGCTGGAGGCTCACGGCATGCGTGCCGACGGCGTCGAGCCGGCCGTCGCCGTCGACGTCCCCGAGCGCCAGCCGCACACCCAGGGACCCGGTGACGCCCGCACCCGCGGTGAAGCGCGCGGCGCCGTCGTTGACGAGGACCCGTGCGGACGTGTCGTCGCCGGCCACCAGGTCGACGTCTCCGTCGCCGTCCACGTCCCCGCCGACGAGCCGCGGCGCGGTCGTCGTGAGGACCGCGCCGAGCGTGAGACCGTCCGGACCGCCGAGCGCGAGCTGCACGCCTTCCGAGGTCGGCACCGCGACGTCGTCGTCACCGTCCGCGTCGAGGTCCGCGACGACCGGCCGCTCGACACGCGCACCGCTGCCCGGCACCGAGAGCGTCTCGGCAGCGCCGAAGCCGCCCGCGGCCGCACCGCGGAAGACGTGGACGGGCAACGTCCCCGCCACGATGTCGGCCACGTCGTCGCCGTCGACGTCACCCACCGCGACGCCGGTGGAGCCGTCGGTGCCTGCGAGCACGTCCCCCTGCGTGAACAGCGGCTGGTCCGCGGCCTCGACGTCCACCGTGTAGGGCGACGCGCTCGCCGCGCCGTTGCGCTGCGAGACGCCGACGAGCACGGGTCCGGCGTCCCGGACACGGATGCGGACGGTGGCCTCGTCGCTGTCGCCGAAGTCGTCGACGCGGCCCAGCAGGTCACCGTCGGCGTCCTGGACCTCGACGCGCGGGTCGAGGTCCCCGCCGGCGCGGACCCGGACGTCGTACCAGCCGCGCTGCACGTCGAGCTGCGTCCAGTCGAGGTCGTTCTCGGGCGACAGCGTCCGCACGTGCTGGGCGGCCAGCGAGAGCGGCGCCGGGTCGATCGTGTCGTCGTCCGAGCGCCACCGGTCGACCGCGTCACCCGGCGCACGGTCGATCGGGACGGCGAGCGCGGCGGGCCGCGCGTCCGTCGCGGTGACCGCGGACGCCGCGTCGAGCACCCCTGCCCCGTAGAACGGGTCGATGCCCTTGGGGCCGGCATCGCGGGCGGTACCGACCAGGCGGGCCTCGACCTGCGCGGGGCCGAGCCCCGTCTCGTGCGAGAGGACGAGCGCGGCGGCGCCCGCGACGGAGGGCGCCGCGAACGACGTGCCCGTCCCCGCGAGGTACGCCTGGCCCGGGCCGGGGCCGATGATCCGGTCACCGGGAGCGGCCAGCGTGACCCAGTCACCGGTGTTCGAGAACGTCGTGAGCGCGCCCGCGTCGTCCGTCGCAGTGACCGCGAGCAGACCGTCGATCTGGGGCGCGTACGCGGCCGGGTACATGGGCGACTGGTCACCGTCGTTGCCCGCGGCTGCGACGACGACCACGCCCGCGTCGACGGCGCCGCGGATCGCCGCGGCGAGGACGGGGGACGGTGCATCGCCGCCGAGCGACAGGTTCACGACGTCGGCACCGTGGCTGGTCGCCCAGGCGATGCCGGCGGCCACGGTCGAGTCGGTGGCGAACCCGTCGGCGTCGAGCACCCGCACGGGCAGGATCGAGGCGCGGTGGGCGGTCCCGACGGAGCCGATCCCGTTGTCGCCGCGCGCCGCGGCGATGCCCGCGACCATCGTGCCGTGACCCTGCGGGTCCGACGGGTCGGCGTCATGGTCGACGAGGTCCGTGCCCGGCAGCACCGCGCCCGCGAGGTCCTCGTGCGTGGCGTCCACACCGGTGTCCAGCACAGCGATCGTCACGTCCGCACCCGCCGCCGCCTCCCAGGCGCGGGGAGCGCGCACCAGATCGAGGTACGGCCACGCGAGACCGAGAGCGGGGTCGTCGGTCCAGGCGAAGGCGGTGCGCACGTGGTCGACCTGGACCTCGGCGACCCGCGGGTCGGCGGCCAGCGCGTCGGCGACCGCCTGCGGGTCCGCACCCGCGACGTCCACCGCGACGAACCCGGTGCCCGGCACGGTGGCGTCGGTCGCGGCGCCGACCTCGCCCAGCACCGACCGCTGCTGCGCGCCCGAGGTGCGAGGGGCGAAGCGGACGAGCACCTGCTCCGGGACGCGGGCGCCACCCGTCGGCGGGGCGTACGCGGTCATCCCGCTGCGGTCCGGGTCGGCCGGCAGATCGGCGCGGGGCGACCGTCCGGCGTCCTCCGGCGCGGCCACCGCGGGCAGCGGGACGGCCAGCGCGAGCAGGGTGACGCCGGCGAGCGTGGCGCGGGTCGCGAGACGGGGCGGGGCCATCGGTGGTCCGTTTCGTCGGCTGGGCGAGCCCCAGGGCCGCACCGCGACGGGTGCGGCGGTGCGGCGCACACCTTAGCGGCGCTTCGGCCACCCTGAGGAGATCCGACCGGGTGGTCGGCCGGCCGGCCGACGGGACGTCGGTCCCGGTCGTCGGGTCCGAAGCGGGACGAGGCGTTCCCCGTGGTCAGCGGTAGGTGCGGAACCAGCCGAAGACGTCCACGACCATGTCCACGTCCGCCGACCGCGCGTAGAACGTGACCCGGCCGGAGTCGCCGAGCGTCAGGATGGCCATGTTCGACTCGTCGCGGCCCGGCACCAGGTTGATGCTCGCGACGTCGGGCAGCGTGGCGGGGACGGTCGTCGGGAACGCGCGGACGTGCGTCACCGACGCGGGGTGCACACCGGCGAGGTTGGCGACGACCGCGGTCGCGTCGATCGGCACCGAGGTCGTGCCGCCGATCTTCACGTTCTGAGGCGTCGCTGCGCGCAGCTGGCCGGAGAAGCCGAGTGCCGAGCGCGAGTCGGCGACGCGCACCGGCTCGACGGGGACGAGCCCGTCGGTGCCGGTCGCGGTGTAGTAGCCGGCGAGGTCGGCGACGAGGTTGGTCGCGGACCGGTTGACCCAGAAGCGCACGCGCCCGTTCTCGCCGACCTTCACGGTGACGAGGTTCGCCTGGTCGCGGCCCGGGTAGAGGTTGAGGTTGGACGTGCTGGGACCCGACCACGGCTCCCCGAGGTCCGGCGTGGGGACCACGCTGACGAACGTCCCGCCCTGCACGCCCGTGCCGGCGACGTTGAGGACGACGGCGGTGGCGTCGTCCGGCACGCCGTGCACGCCCGCGATCTTCAGGTCGACCCAGCGGCCACCGATCACGGGTCCGGCGGGGACGCCGGTGCCGTCGCGCGTGTCGAGCACGCGGACGGGCGTCACGGGCTCGTACCCCGCCGCGCCACCGGGGCTGTAGTAGCCGAACACGTCGAGGATGAGGTCGGTCGTCGGGCCCTCCGGCATGACGGCGACGGTCTGACCGGGGCCGAGCTGCACGGTGACCAGGTTGGGCTGGTCGACGCCGGGCACGACGTTGAGGTTGGCGACCCGCGGTGCGGGGCCCGAGCCGTCGACCTGCGTCGGGAACGCCCGGACGTTGCCGAACGAGCTGTGCCGCGTCGAGGCGACGGACATGACCACGGCGGTCGCGTCGGCGGGCAGCAGCCCGGCGAACGAGACCACGAGCCGCTCGCCGGACGCGAGCTGGCCGAACGTCTCGGGCACGCCCGCGTCGCGGGTGTCGACGACGCGGAACGGGTCGACGGGGGTGTAGCGGTCGCCGCCCGCGGCGACGGTGAACGGCACCCGGACGGGGGCCGGGAGCGTGGCGCCGGCGGCGTCGTGGACGCCCGAGACGAGCAGCGAGTAGTGCTGGCCCGGCTCCAGGTCGCTCTTCGCGAGCACCGTCACGGTGCGCGTCGTCGGGTTCCAGCCGACGGTCGCGGGGACGCGCGAGCCGGTCGCGTCGAGCAGCCGGAAGTACCCGGCCTCCTCGGTCAGGTCGGCCGTGCGGAGGTCGCGCGCGAAGGTGACCTGCACGGGCGGGCGGGGCAGCATGCCCGACGTGTGCGGTGCCGGGCTGGTCGCGAGCACCCAGCCGCGGGTCGTCGTCGCCGACGGGACGGTCTGCTGCAGCGCGATGACGCCCTGCTCGGCGAGGACCGCGTCGACGCGTCCGTCCGCGTCGAGGTGCGCGAGCGCGAGCTGGCCGGGCCGGTCGTAGACGGTCTGCTCGATCGGGGACGGCAGGGGTGCGGACAGCGTGCCGTCGGTGAGCCCGCGGAGCAGGCTGACGCGCATGTCGAAGGCGTTCGACACGAGCACGTCGTCGCGCGCGTCGCCGTCGATCCTCCCGATGACGAGGTCGCCGCCCGACTCGCCGCCGGCCGGGTACTCCTTGGTCGGGGCGAAGCCGCCGCCCGCGAGCGCGGCGTCGACGCGCACCGCGCTGCCGTTGAGCCGGACGACGTCGAGCCGCCCGTCGCCCGTGACGTCGCCGACCGCCACGGCGGTGACCAGCGGGCCGCCCGCCGACGGCAGGGTGATCGGTGCGGCGAGCGTGCCGTCCACCGCCTGCGGGTGCACGGCGTGGGTCGTCACCACGTCGGGCTTGCCGTCGCCGGTCACGTCGCCCACCGCGAGGTACTGCTGCGACTGCGCCTCGGCGATCGCCGTGAACTGCCCGGTCCCGTCGTTGCGGAAGACCTGGATGCTCGGCCGGGCGGTCGACACGACGACGTCCTGGTCGCCGTCGCCGTCCCAGTCGATGGTGGCGATGTCGAAACCGCCCCATGCGGTGCCGCCGAAGGAGACGGCCGTCTGGCCGGCGACGCTGAGCGCGCCCGCCGCCTGCTTCAGCAGGACGAAGCCCGTCGTCGTCGTCGCGACCGCGTCCTTGTCGCCGTCGCGGTCGAGGTCGGCGACGGCGACGCCGTGGCCGTCGATCGCGATGCCGGGCACGGGCACGTTGACGGGCGTCGCGAGGGTGCCGGCGCCCGTCCCCGGGTAGACGTAGACGCCGCCGCGGAGCTCGACCGTGAGGGCGTCGTCCTTGCCGTCGCCGGTGAGGTCGCCCGCGGCGAGCACGCCGACGTCCCACCGCGTCGGGTCCGCCGGCGGCGTGAAGGTCGGCGTGAACGGCGCGGTCGGGCCCTGCTCGACGCGCACCTCGTAGGTGCTGTCCGTGGGTGCGGAGCCGTTCGCGTTCCACACGCCGACGCGGAGCGTGGTGCCCGCCGCGGCGACCCGTACGAACACGTCCTCCGGCTCGCCGACCTCGCCGTCGTCCGCCTGGCCGAGCACGGCCCCCGACGCGTCCTGGACCTGCACCACCGGGTCGAGGAGCGGCCCGGTGGACGGGTCGCCGGCGGACGTCTGCCCGACGTGTGCCCGGTACGTGCCCGCGGCCGGGGCGGTGACGGTGTACCAGTCGACGTCGCCCTCGGGCGACAGCGTCGCCGTGGCGGCGCCGCCCGTGAGGGTGCGTGCGGTGGCGGGGGTGTCGTCGCTCGGCCCGGGGTCGCCGGCCGCGCGGTCGAGCGCGACGCCCGTCGCGGCGCGGGGTGTCGACGCGGCGGTCACGGCGGACGCGACGTCGAGGAGTCCGGCGCCGTAGTAGGGGTCGTACCCGCGCGGGCCGGCGTCCCGGGTGGTCGACACCAGACGCTGCTCGACGTCGGCGGGCGAGAGCGCGGGCGTCCGTGCCAGCACGAGCGCGGCGGCGCCGCTGACGATCGGGGCCGAGAAGGACGTGCCGGAGCCGATGACGTACCCGCCGCCGGAGCCGGGGCCGACGACGTCGTTCCCGGGCGCCGCGATCGAGACGGTGTCACCCCAGGTCGACCAGCCGGCGAGCGCGCCCCAGTAGTCGGTCGCCGACACCGACAGCAGTCCCGCGATCTGGGGCGCGTAGGCGGCGGGGTACTGCCGCACCTCGTCGCCCTCGTTGCCTGCGGCCGCGACGACGACCACGCCGGCGCTCACCGCGGACTGGACCGCGTCGCGGAGCGCGGTGGACGCGCCCGGCCCGCCGAGGGACAGGTTGATGACGTCCGCGCCGTTCGCCACGGCCCAGGCGATCCCGGCCGCGACGCGCGAGTCGGTGCTGTTGCCCGCGGCGTCGAGGACGCGGACCGGCAGGATCGAGGCGTCGTACGCGACCCCGACGGCGCCCTTGGCGTTGTTGCCGCTGGCCGCGGCGGTGCCGGCGACGAGCGTACCGTGCCCGTTCGGGTCGGTCGGCGTCGCGTCGTTGTCGACGAAGTCCCAGCCGGGGAGCATGCGCGCGGCGAGGTCCTCGTGCGTGGAGTCCACGCCCGAGTCGAGGACCGCGACGACGACGCCCTGCCCGGTCGACGCCTCCCACGCACGGGGCTGACGCGTCAGGTCCAGGTACGGCCACGTGTAGGAGAGCAGCGGGTCGTTCGTCCAGCCGAAGCCGCGCCGTACCTGGTCGACCTGCACGTCTGCGACGTCCGGGTCCGCGGCGAGGCGCTCCACGACGGCGGCGGGGTCCTCGTCCCCGACGGGGACCGCGACGAACTTCGTCCCGGGCACGGGCTTGCCGGCACCGGTCGCGCCCGCGGCGGACAGCGTCGCGCTCTGGTCCGACCGTGACGCGCCCGGGGCGAACCGCACGAGCACCTGGTCCGGCTCGGCCTCGACGGGTGCGGGCGGCTCGTACGCCGGGAGGTCGTCCCGACCGTGCAGGACGGGGCCGGTGCTCGGGTCCGCGGCGGCCGCGGGCGCCGGAGCGCTCCAGGCGACGGCGGGCACGAGGGCGACGGCGGCGACCGCGAGCGTCAGCGCGGCGGCGGCGGGGCGTGACTTCAGCATCGTCGGTCCTGAGGTGGTCGGACGACCTCAGGCCCGCGTGCCCGCAGCGACGGCGCGCGTGACCGGACGGTCCGGATCGGCGCCAGCGTAGGCCCAGGCCAGCGACGCGACGCCACCTGATCGGGTGAAGTGTCGGGTGATCCGATCGTGCGTCCGGCGTGTCAGCGGTACGTGCGGAACCAGCCGAAGACGTCGACGACCACGTGCACGTCCGCCGACCGCGCGTAGAACGTCGACCTCCCCTCGGCACCGAGGGTCAGGACGGCCATGTTCGACTCGTCGCGGCCGGGCACGAGGTTGATGCTCGCGACGTCGGGCAGCGTCGCGGGGACGGTCGTGGGGAACGCCCGGACGTGGGTGCCGGAGGCCGGCTGGACCCCGGCCAGGTTGACGACGGCGGCGGTCGCCTGCGCGGGCACGGCGGACGTCCCGCCGATGCGGACGTCCGCGGGGACGCCCGCGCGCAGGATCCCGGCGAAGCCGAGCGCGGAGCGCGTGTCGGCGACGCGGGTGGGCGCGACGGGGACCAGGCCGTCCCGGCCCGACGGGCTGTAGTAGCCGGCGAGGTCCGCCACGAGGTGCGTCGCGGACCGGTCGACCCAGAACCGGACGCGGCCGTCCTCGCCGACCTTGACGGTGACGAGGTTGGCCTGGTCGCGGCCCGGGTACAGGTTGAGGTTGGACGTCGTCGGTCCGGTCCACGCGACGCCGAGGTCGGGGGTGGGCAGCACGGACACGAAGGTGCCCCCGCGGACGCCCGTGCCCGCGACGTTGAGCACGACGGCCGTCGCGTCGGCGGGGACGCCGTGCGCTCCCGCCGCCGCGAGGTCGACCCAGTGCCCGCCGGTGACCGGTCCGACCGGGGCGCCGGTGCCGTCCCGGGTGTCCAGCACGCGCACCGGGGTGACCGGGACGTAGCCCGACGCGCCACCCGGGCTGTAGTAGCCGAACACGTCGAGCACGAGGTCGGTGAGCGGCCCCTCCGGCATCGCGGCGATGGTCTGCCCCGGGCCGAGCTGCACGGTCGCGAGGTTCGGCTGGTCGACCCCCGGGACGACGTTGAGGTTCGCGACGCGCGGTGCGGGACCGGAGCCGTCGGCGGCGACGGGGAACACGCGCACGTTGCCGACCGCGTCGTGCCTCGTCGACGCGAGGGACACCACCACGGCGGTCGCGTCGGGCGGCAGGAGGCCGGCGAGGGACACGACCAGACGCCTGCCCGAGACGACCGGTCCGAACGTGTCGTCGGGGGCGGGCTGACGGGTGTCGACGAGGCGGAAGGGCTCCACAGCGGTGTACCGGTCGCCGCCCGCGCCCACGGTGAAGGGCACCCGCACAGGGGTGGGCAGCGTCTCGCCCGCGGTGTCGCGCACGCCCGCCACGACCAGCGAGTAGTGGTGCCCGGGCGACAGGTCGGACGTCGGCGTGACCGTCACGGTGCGGCCCGGTGCGTCCCAGCCCACGGTCGCGGAGACCGCGGCGCCGGCCTCGTCGCGCAGCCTGACGTGCGCGGCGGTGAGGTCCGACGTCCGCAGGTCACGTGCGAAGCCGACGCGCACCGTCGGCCGCGCCTCGACGCCCGAGGTGTGCGGCGCCGGGGTGGCCGACGTCCACCAGCTGCGCGTCGGGGGCGTCGTCGCCGCGTCCGAGGAGGCCCGCTCGACCGTGAGGCGGTAGCGGTAGACCGGGAGCGGTGCGGAGCCGTTCACGTTCGAGACGCCGACGCGGATGGTGCCCGCTGCGGCGACCTGGACCTGCACGCGCTCGGGCGAGCCGCCCGACTCGGCGTTCGCGGTCGCGAGGACGAGCCCGGCGGCGTCCCGCACCTCGAGCCTCGGGTCCAGGATCTGCTCGATGCCCGAGCTCGCGGGCACCGTGTACCCCGCCTCGACCTGGTAGGTGCCCGCCTGGACGTCCACCGCGTACCAGTCGACGTCGCCCTCGGGGGAGAGCGTCGCGGTCGTCGTGCCGCCCACCAGCGGCTGTGCCGTCGCCGCGGTGTCGTCGGACGGGCCGGGGTCGGCGGGGGCGCGGTCGAGCGGCACGCCCGCGGCCGCGTGCACCGTCGACGTGGCCGTCGCCGCAGCGGCGACGTCGAGCAGCCCGGCGCCGTAGTACGGGTCGTACCCGCGCGGTCCGGCGTCGCGCGCAGTCGACACGAGCCGCTGCTCGACGGCGGCGGGTGCCAGTCCCGGGGTGCCGGCGAGGACCAGGGCCGCCGCTCCGCTCACGAGCGGCGCCGCGAACGAGCTGCCCCAGCCCCACTGGTACCCACCGCCGGGACGAGGCCCGACGACGAGCGTGCCGGGGGCGGCGACGGACACGGTGTCGCCCCACGACGCCCAGCCGGTGAGCGCACCCGCGTCGTTCGTGGCGGACACCGACAGGAGCCCGTCGACGTCCGGCGCGTAGGCGGCCGGGTACTGCGGCACCTGGTCGCCCGTGTTGCCCGCGGCCGCGACGACGACCACGCCCGCGGCCACCGCGGACCGGATCGCGTCGAGCAGCACGCCGGACGGCTCGGGCGCGCCGAACGACAGGTTGACGACGTCGGCACCGTGCGCGACCGCCCAGGCGATGCCCGCCGCGGCGCGGGAGTCGGTCGTGGTGAGCAGGGTGTCGAGCACCCGGACCGGCAGGACCGACGCGTCGTAGGCGACGCCGACGCCGCCCGTGCCGTTGTCGCCCGTCGCGGCGATGCTCCCGGCGACGAGCGTGCCGTGGCCCTTCGGATCGGCCGGGTCGTCGTCGCCGTCGACGAGGTCCGTGCCGGGGAGCATCCGCGCGACGAGGTCCTCGTGCGTCGTGTCGACACCCGAGTCGAGGACGGCCACGACGACGCCCTCGCCGGTGCTCGCCTCCCAGGCGCGGGGCAGGCGGATCGCCTCCAGCGCGCCGCTCAGGTCGCGCAGCAGCGGGTCGTCGGTCCCGCCGGACGCGTGCCGGACGTGGTCGACCTCGACCGCAGCGACGCGGGGGTCGGCGGCGAGGCGTGCGGCGACGGCCTCGGTGTCCTCGTCACCGACCGGGACCGCCACGTACCGCGTGCCCGGGACGGGCACCCCCGTGCCGGTCGCACCTGCCGCAGACAGCGACGAGCCCTGGGCCGATCGCGACGCGGACGGCGCGAACCGGACGAGCACCTGGTCGGGCTCGACGGGGGCGGGGGCCGGGTGCTCGTAGGCGGGCAGGTCGGCGTGAGCACCGGGGTCCGCGGACGGGCCGGCCGGTGCTGTACCGGTCGGTGCCGTGCCGGCTGGTGCCGTGCCGGCTGGTGCCGTGCCGGCGAGGGCTGTGCCGGTCGGGGCGCTCCATGCGGCGAGCGGCGTGAGGACGACGGCGACGAGCGCGGCCGCGAGCGCGGCGGCCACGGGGCGGGGGTTCGGCAACGGTCGGTCCTGGCGCTGGTCGGGGTGGCCTCGGGGCGACGCGTCCGTTGCGACGACGTGGCCGGACGACCGTGGTCGGCGTCAGCGTAGGGGCACGTCAGGGGCGCGATCGCCGCCCGTCCGGGTGATTTGTCCGGGTCGACGCCCGACGGCGCCCCGGGGGTCGGAGGGTGGCGGTCAGACGTCCGCGGGTGGTCGGTCGGCGCGCCAGCCCTCCTGACGGTCGGCGACGTCCGCGAGGACTCGCACGAACAGCGTGTAGACCCGTTCCCCGACGGCCTCGCGGTGCCGGTCGGCGATGGCGGTGCTCGCGTCGGCCAGCGCGCGTCGTGCGTCGACGCCGCGGGGTGTGGTCCGCGAACGTCCGTGAGAGTCGGGCACCCGGGCCGGGACACGACGACGCCCGGGCGCACGATGGTGCGGCCCGGGCGTCGGAGCGTGAGGTCAGAGCGTGACGGCGATCGCGAACGTCCCCGTGCGCTCCTCACCGGGCTCGAGCACGAAGACGCCGGTACCGGGGACGCCGGCCTCGAACAGCGCGACGCCGTCGTTGACGTTCGTTGCGGGCTCGATCGCGAAGTACGCGCGACCGCGCGGCGCGTAGAACACGAGGTGCTCGTACACGGGGTCCGCGGTCAGGCTCACGGTCACGTCCGGCTGCTCGTACCGGATGGTGATCGGCTTGTCGGTGTCACGCGCGTTGTAGACGTCGTCGATGAACGCGCCGTCGAGCACGCGCGGGGCCAGGAAGTCCGCACGCGGCGTGAGCGGGCCCGACGGGCCGGTCGGCATCGGGACGCCCGGGTAGCACGCGTGCGCCGGCACCTGCACGACCGGGTGGCCGAGCGGGCGCGGAGCGACCGCGCCGACGGGTGCGAGCGACCGCTGGAAGTACGGGTGGTGGCCGAAGCCGCCCGGGAACGCCTCGGCGTCGACGTTCCGCAGCGTCGTCGTCACCTCGAACGCCCCGCCGCGCACCGCGTACGTGATCGTCGACGTGAAGTGCCACGGGAAGTTGATCCCGACGTGCTCGCGCGTGTCGATGCCGACCGTGACCGACGCCGGCGTGCGGTCGAGCACGTCCCACCGCGCGTACCGGACGGCGCCGTGGATCGCGGTGCCGTCGGCGCAGTCGCGCTGCAGCCGGTGGGTCCGGCCGCGGAACGTCAGCGCGCCGTCACGCACGCGGTTCGACCAGGGGATCATCGGGAAGCTCGCGCACTTCTCGACGACCCCGCGGCCGCCACGGCTGGTGGGACGGAGCAGGTCGCGCCAGACGCCGTCCGACGTGCGGATGCGGCCCGCACCGAGCGACGCACCGGTGCCCGGGAGGACGTCGACCTCCCAGGTGCCGTCCGCGATCGTGACGACCCGCGGGTCGTCCGTCTGCACCTCGGTGGGCGCCGCGTCGAGCAACGTCATGTCCCTGCCCCGTCCCTCGTGGCCGTGCTCAGACCGTGACCGCGACGCGGACCGTCGCCCCCGCGGGAGCGTAGGGCACGGTGTTGCCCTCGACCGGGGCACCGTCCACGGTGAGCGAACCGCGCGCACCCGGCGCCCCGGAGTTGGTGACCGTGATCTCGTACGTCGCGCCGCGGGCCACGCGGGTGACCGTGTACGAGGGGACGTCGGGGCCGATCTGCGGGTCGACGACCAGGCCGTCGTAGTCCGGCCGGACACCCAGCAGGTACTGCGACACCGCGACGAAGTTCCACGCCGCCGTGCCGGTCAGCCACGAGTTCTTCGCCTCGCCGGCGCGCGACGCCTCCTTGCCCGCGATCATCTGCGCGTACACGTACGGCTCGAGCTTGTGCGTGTCGGAGATCTCCTCGCGGTACGCCGGGGTGATCCGCTTGTAGTAGTCGAACGCCTGCGCCCCGCGTCCCACGACCGTCTCGGCGATGATCACCCAGGGGTTGTTGTGGCAGAAGATGCCGCCGTTCTCCTTGTAGCCGGGCGGGTACGTCGAGACCTCGCCGAGCTCGATCTGGTACGTCGTGTACGCCGGGAACTGGAGCACCAGGCCGTGCGGCGTGCCGAGCATGTCGTTGACCGCGTCCAGCGCCTGGATCGCCGGGGCGTCCGCGTCGTCCGGGCCGCTGCCGACGCCGATGCCCGCCATGACGGCGAAGCCCTGCGGCTCGATCCAGATCTTGCCCTCGGGCTTCGCGTCGGTGCCGACCGGGTTGCCGTAGTAGTCGTACGCCCGGAGGAACCACTGGCCGTCCCAGCCGTGCTCGAGCACCGCGGCGCGGACCTCGTCGACGTACTTGCGCGCCTCGGTCGCGACGTCGGCCAGGCCGCGACGCTCCGCGAGGTTCGCGTACTCGGCGCCGTACAGCACGAACTGCGCGGCGATGAAGACCGACTCCGCGACACCGCCCGCCTGGTTCTCGGTCGTCTGGAACGACTCGCCGGGCGTCGTCGAGAAGCAGTTGAGGTTGAGGCAGTCGTTCCAGTCGGCGCGGCCGATGAGCGGCAGGCCGTGCGGGCCGCGGTTCTGGACCGTGAACTGGAACGAGCGCGTGAGGTGCTCGAACAGCGGGACCTCGGAGCCCGGCTCGTTGTCGAACGGCACGGGCTCGTCGAGGATGCTCCAGTCGCCCGACTCCTTGATGTAGGCGGCGACGCCCGCGATGAGCCACAGCGGGTCGTCGTTGAAGCCCGAGCCGATGTCGTTGTTCCCGCGCTTCGTCAGCGGCTGGTACTGGTGGTACGCCGAGCCGTCCGCGAACTGCGTCGACGCGATGTCGATGATCCGCTCGCGCGCGCGCTCCGGGATCAGGTGGACGAAGCCCAGCAGGTCCTGGTTGGAGTCGCGGAAGCCCATGCCACGGCCGATGCCCGTCTCGAAGAACGACGCCGAGCGCGACATGTTGAACGTGACCATGCACTGGTACTGGTTCCAGATGTTGACCATCCGGTCGAGCTTCTCGTCCGTGCTCGACACCGAGTACGTCGAGAGCAGGTTCGTCCAGTAGGCGTTGAGCGCCTCGAGCGCCGCGTCGACCTGCTCGCTCGTCGCGAACCGGCCCAGCAGCGCGTGCGCGCCCGTCTTGTTGACGACCTGGTGGGCGTCGTCGGCCCACTTCTCCTCGACCGGGTTCTCCAGGTAGCCGAGGACGTAGACGAGCTCGCGGGACTCGCCCGGCGCCAGCTCGACCACGACCGAGTGCGAGCCGATCGGGTACCAGCCCGACGCGACCGAGTCCGCGGACTTCCCGGCGCGCGGGACCGCCGCCTCGCCGAGCGAGTTGTACGCGCCGACGAACGTGTCGCGGTCCGTGTCGAAGCCGTCCGCGCGGGTGTTCACGCCGAACACGGCGTAGTGGTCGCGGCGCTCGCGGTACTCCGTCTTGTGGTAGATCGCCGACCCGTGCGGGCCGTCCTGCTCGACCTCGACCTCGCCGATCGACAGGTTGCGCTGGTAGTTCGTCTGGTCGTCCTGCGCGTTCCACAGGCAGAACTCGACGAACGAGAACAGCGTCGCCGACTTCGGGGCGTCGGACGTGTTCGTGACGGTGACCTTCTGCACCTCGGCGTTCTCGCCGAGCGGGACGAAGAACAGCGTCTCGACCTCGAGGCCGTTCCGCTCGCCCGTGATCGTCGAGTACCCCAGGCCGTGCCGCGCCTCGAAGCGGTCGAGGTCCGCCTTCACCGGCAGCCACGACGGGGTCCACACGTCGCCGCCGTCGTTGACGTACAGGTAGCGGCCGCCCGCGTCGGCGGGGATGTTGTTGTAGCGGTAGCGCGTGAGTCGGCGCATCTTGGCGTCGCGGTAGAACGAGTAGCCGCCCGCCTGGTGCGAGAGCAGCGAGAAGAACTGCTCCGACCCGAGGTAGTTGATCCACGGGTAGGGGGTGTGGGGCGTCGTGATGACGTACTCGCGCGCCGCGTCGTCGAAGTGGCCGAACCGCATTGGACTTCCTCGGGTGCTCGGAGACGTCCGTGCCCGCCTCCCCGTGGATCCGCGTCGGCGCGGTCCGTCGTCGGGATGTCTGACGCGGCGTCTGATCGGTGCGAGAGCGCTCCCACGCGCCTCACGGAAGGATGATAGCCGTCACACGCGAGATCGAGAACGTCGCCCCTCCGCACGTCCGTGCAGCGCCCGCGGGCGACGCGTGTCCACCGACCCGGACGGGGTGAACCGGACGGGCGTCCGGACGACTACCGTGGGCCCGTGCTGCTCTCCGACCGTGACATCAGAGCCGAGCTCGAGTCGGGCCGCGTCGGCCTCGACCCGTACGAGCCGGCGATGCTCCAGCCGTCCAGCATCGACGTGCGGCTCGACCGGTACTTCCGGCTGTTCGACAACCACAAGTACCCCGTGATCGACCCGTCGGTCGACCAGCCGGACCTCACGCGCCTCGTCGAGGTCGAGGACGGCGAGCCGTTCGTGCTGCACCCGGGCGAGTTCGTCCTCGGCTCCACGTTCGAGCAGGTCACGCTCCCCGACGACGTCGCCGCGCGGCTCGAGGGCAAGTCGTCGCTCGGCCGCCTCGGGCTGCTCACGCACTCGACCGCAGGCTTCATCGACCCCGGCTTCTCCGGGCACGTCACGCTCGAGCTGTCGAACGTCGCGACCCTGCCGATCCTGCTGTGGCCCGGCATGAAGATCGGCCAGCTCTGCTTCTTCCGCCTGACGTCCGCCGCCGAGCAGCCTTACGGCTCCGCCGCGTACGGCTCGCGCTACCAGGGCCAGCGCGGGCCCACCGCGTCGCGGTCCTTCCAGTCGTTCCACCGGACGCAGGTCTGAGCAGATGGCCGACGCACTCCCGCGGCTGAACGTCAAGGACGCCGCGATCCGCGACCGGCACCTGCTCGGGCTGCCCGAGGGGATCGAGGTCGACGAGATCGAGGTCCTCGCGATCTCCCGGTTCGCGCAGGCGCACTGGGAGGAGTCGACGCAGGAGGTGCCGCAGCAGCGCGGCTTCGTGCGACCCGTGACCGCCGCGCTCGGCATCCGCGCGGTCTCCGCCGCACCCGCCGTGCGCGCGCTGCGCCTCGCGCGGCTGTCCGCGCTCAGCGGACCGTTCAGCGTCTCGCCCGAGGACGCCGTGGGCCTCGGGCTGCCCGCGTCGACCGCCGTCGTGTACGACCTCGACTGCCCGCGTGAGCGCGGTGAGCGGCCCTTCCCGGGCGGTGACCGCGACGGGCTCAAGCGCGCGTTCCCCGACGGGCTGCCCGTCCGCGAGGAGGAGCGCGTCGTCCAGTGGCTCGTCGCGTGCGCCCGCCGGCTCGGCGGCGCCGTGCGGGTCGGCGGGTCCGGCGTCGTGCTCACCCCCGACGTGGACGGCGCGATCGACCTCACGCTGCTGACCGACCGCTGGCTCGAGCCCGCCGAGGCCCTGGGCGTCGTGCAGACCGTCGTGCCGCGTGCGCGGCTGTCCGAGCCGACCTCCCGCTGGGACGGGCCCATGGCCGGCGTCGGGCGCGGGTCGACCAGCGGCGCCGGGGGCATCACCGAGGCGGGTGGGTCCGGTCTCCGTGCCGCGCTCGAGCAGTTCGGCGTCGACGACGAGGTCGAGCGCGCCCGCCTCATGGCGGAGGCTGCCGCGTTCGACGAGCTCATGGTCGCGTCGCCGCCGCCCGCCGAGTCCTACGGCATCCTCGTCGACCTCGGCGTCGACGGGACCATCGCGGTCGAGGCCGCCGCCGAGACCGAGCTGCCGCCGCTCCTGCGCGACCTGCCGTGGACCGCCGGCGGGGTCGTCGCGTACCGCGTGCACTGGGAGCCGCTCCTCGTCGAGGAGCTCGAGATGGAGAAGCCGTCGTTCCCGCACAAGGTCGCGCGCGGGCGCGCCGCACCGCAGGTCCAGGCCGTGACGCGCGCCCTCCACGCCGTGCTCGGGGGCGAGATCGCCGACGAGGCCGACTTCCTCGTCGACCCCGCCGACCTGTGAGCGAGCACGCCGGCTGGACCACCACCGGGAGCCGGGTCGTCTACGAGAACCCGTGGATCCGCGTGCGTGAGGACCAGGTGCTGCGCCCCGACGGCGGACCCGGCGTCTACGGGGTCGTCGAGGTGCGCAACCACTCGGTGTTCGTCGTCGCGCTCACCGACGACGACGAGGTCGTGCTCGTGTCGCAGCGCCGCTACACGACCGGCGCCGTCTCCGTCGAGGTCCCCGCGGGCGGCACCGACGGCGAGGACCCGCTGGTCGCCGCGCAGCGCGAGCTCGCGGAGGAGACCGGCCTGGCCGCACGCGAGTGGACCGCCGTCGGGCGGATGGACGCGCTCAACGGCATCGCCGACGCCCCCGAGCACGTGTTCCTCGCGCGCGGGCTGTCGCGGCTCGCCGACGACGACGGAGCCGGCCGGGTCGAGGAGGGCATCGACACCGTGCGGACCGTGCCGTTCGCCGACGTGCTGGCGCTCGTCGGCGACGGGACGATCCGCGACGGCGAGACGATCGCCGCCCTCGCGTTCGCCGGCATCCACCTGGGCCGCTTCCGCTGACCTGACGGCCGCCTCCGCCCGAGGAGGACGCGGTCGAGATGCCGGAGCGGCGTCGGGCGCGTAGACACGGCGCATGGGTGTGGTGATCCGGTCCGCCGTCCTCGGGCTCGCCGTCGGCGGGCGAGCCTCCGCAGCGATCCGTGTGCCCGTCGGCGCGGGGACGCGCGGGCGGCACGGGCCGGGACCGGCGCTGCTGCGCGGGCTCGCCGCTCTCGCGGTGCTGGGTGAGACGGCCGGGGACAAGCTGCCGTCGGCGCCGCCGCGGACCGCGTTCCCCGCCTTCACCGGCCGGCTCGTCGGGGGAGCACTGGGTGCCGTCGCCCTGTCGGTCGTCGAGCGGCGGAGTCCCGGGTCGCACGTCGTCGCCGCGCTCGTCGGGCTCGGTGCGGCGTACGCCGGGTCGTACGCGGGGACGGCCTGGCGACGGTGGGCCGCGACGGACGGTCCCGACGCGCTGCGCCCCGACTGGCGCGCGGCGGCGATCGAGGACGCGCTCGTCCAGACGGTCGCGGGCGGCCTGGTCCGCACGTCCCACCGCTGACGGGTCAGGCGGCGTCGACCGTGTCCGCGGCGAACTGGGTGCGGTAGAGGTCGGCGTACAGGCCGCCGCGGGCGACGAGCTCGGCGTGCGTGCCGTGCTCGACGACGCGACCGCGGTCGACGACGACGATCGAGTCGGCGCGGCGGACCGTCGACAGGCGGTGCGCGATGACGAGCGACGTGCGGCCCACCAGGGCCTCGTCGAGCGCGGCCTGCACGGCGGCCTCGGACTCGGAGTCGAGGTGCGCCGTGGCCTCGTCGAGCACGACGACGTCGGGCGCCTTGAGCAGCAGCCGCGCGATCGCGAGCCGCTGGCGCTCGCCCCCGGACAGGCGGTAGCCGCGGTCGCCGACGACGGTCTCGAGGCCGTCGGGCAGGCGCATGACGAGTTCCCAGACGTGCGCCTGGCGCAGGGCGCGCTCGAGCTCGGCGTCGGTCGCGTCGGGCCGGGCGAACCGCAGGTTGCCCGCGATGGTGTCGTGGAAGAGGTGGGCCTCCTGGCTCACGACCCCGACGGTCGCGCGCAGGGAGTCGAGCGTGACGTCGCGCAGGTCCGTACCGGCGATGCGGACCGAGCCGCGCGTCGGGTCGTACATGCGCGTGACGAGCTGGGAGATCGTCGTCTTGCCCGCGCCCGACGGACCGACGAGCGCGACGAGGTGCCCGGCAGGCACCGTGAACGAGACGTCGCCGAGCGTGTCCTCGGCGGTGTCGGCGCGGAGCGTCGCGACGGACTCGAGCGACGCCAGCGACACCTCGTCGGCGGTCGGGTAGCGGAAGCCGACCGCGTCGAGCTCGACGCTCGCGCCGTGCCGCGCGACGTCGCCGCGCAGGTCGCGCGCGTCCGGCGCGTCGGTGACGGTCGGCTCGAGGTCGAGGACCTCGAGGACGCGTTCGAAGCTGACGAGCGCGGTCATGACGTCGACCTGCACGTTCGACATCGCGGTGAGCGGGCCGTAGAGGCGGCCGAGGTACGACGCGAGCGCGACGACGACGCCGACGGTGAGCTCGCCCTGGATCGCCGCGAGGCCGCCGAGGCCGTAGACGATGGCGGTCGCGATCGCGGCGAGCGTCGTGAGACCGACGCGGAACCAGGTCCCGTACAGGGCGCGCTTGACGCCGATGTCGCGGACGCGGGAGGCCTGCTCGGCGTAGGCGGCGGACTCGCACTCCGGGTCGCCGAACACCTTGACGAGGTGTGCGCCGGCGACGTTGAACCGCTCCTGCATGGTCTGCGCGGCCTGCGCGTTGAGCTCGTACGACTCGTGCGTGACGGCGGCGATCCGCGGCCCGAACCAGCGGGCGGGCAGCACGAACAGCGGCAGCAGCACGAGCGACAGCAGCGTGAGCCGCCACGACATGGAGAGCATCGCGGCGAGGACGAACACGACGGTGAGCGCGTTGCTCACGACGTTCTGGAGCGTCGAGGTGAACGCCTGCTGCGCGCCGAGCACGTCACCGTTGAGCCGCTGCACGAGCGCGCCCGTGCGGGTGCGGGAGAAGAACGCGAGCGGCATGCGCTGCACGTGGTCGAACACCGCGGTGCGCAGGTCGAGGATGAGCCCTTCGCCGATGCGGGACGAGACCCAGCGGTCGGCGACGGCGAGGCCCGCCGACAGGAGCGCGAGCGCGGCGACGGCGGCGGCGATGAGGACGACGAGGCGCGTGTCGCCCTGCGTGATGCCGTCGTCGATGAGGTGCTTGAACAGCAGCGGCGGCAGCGCGCCGGCGCCGGCCTCGAGCGTGATGAGGACGAGGAAGACGGCGAGGGCGCGGCGGTGCGGCCGGGCGAAGGTGAGGATCCGGCGCAGGGTGGCGCGCGAGAGGCGTCGGCGGCTGACGGACCGGTCGCGGGCGAAGCCGCGCATCTGCGGGTTGCCGCCGCCACGGCCCATGCCGGTGGGCGCGGGGCCGGGGTGATGGGGGAGAGACATGAGGCGTCTCCCTTCGTGCGGGGGGACGTGCCGGGTGCGCACGCGATGCTGAGGTTAACTCACTATGTCGTTGGTTCACAACTGTTCGCGAGGCGGGTACCGTCACGGCCGTGAGCCCGCACGACGACGCTGCCACCGACCCGGCCCCCGCGCCCGCGGCCGGTGACGAGTCCGCCGAGCTGCTCGACCTCCTGCACCGGCTGCTGCGCGACATCCGGCGGTCCGCGACCTCGTCGCTCGGGCCCGCCGGCCAGGCGCCCGGGCAGGTCCGGATGCTGCGCGTCCTCCAGCACTGCGACGGGCCGCTGCGGCTCGGCCACGTCGCGTCCGCCCTCGACGTCGCGCCCCGGTCCGTCACGTCCAAGGTCGACGCCGCCGAGGCCGACGGGCTCGTCCGCCGCATCGCCGACCCGACCGACCGGCGCGCCACGCTCATCGAGCTCACCGACGCCGGCCGCGCGCTCCTCGCCGACGTCTCCGCCCGACGCCACGAGGGCGTCGCCGGCCGCCTCGACCGGCTCGACCCCGACGAGCGCACGGAGCTCCTCACGCTGCTGCGCCGCCTGGCCGACGACCCCACCCCCTGACGCCGCCGACCGCCCGCGCCCAGAACGACATCAGCGCCGCGGAGGGGGTCCCTACCGGCGCTGATGTCGTTCTCGTGGGTGCTGGGGTGCTGGGTGCTGGGTGCTGGGTGCGAGGGACGGGTCAGACGGGGCGGGGCCCCGGGTGGATCACGCGCAGAGGGCCGTGTCGATCACCGCGTCGACGTGCTGCATCGCCTCCGGGTCGGACACCGACGACGGGAGCGCCGTGACCGCCACGGACGCGGCGCGGCCGTCGGTCGTCACGCCCTCGCGCGTCGAGTAGCCGAAGATGTCGCCACCGTGACCCCACGCGACCCCGCCGCAGCTCAGGGCCGTCTCGGCGATCCCGAGGCCGTAGCGCATCGGGCCCCACTCGGCGGGCACGGGCACGGTCTTCTGCATCTCCGCGAGCTCCGCGGCGCCGACCAGGCGGCCGTCGAGGATCGCGGTGTAGAGGCGGATCAGGTCGCTCGGCGTGCCGACGACGTCGCCCGCGGCCCACGCCGCGCCCGGGTCGAGCTCCGTGACGTCGCGCAGCGTCCCGCCCGGGGTGTCCGCGTGGTAGCCGTGCGGGTGGCGGCCGCGGATCTCGCGCTCGCCGACGGCCGGGACGTAGGTGTCACGCAGGCCCGCCTTCTCGATCACACGCTGCGTGAGGACCTCGTGCAGCGGGCGACCGGTCACCTTCTCGACCAGCAGGCCCGCGACGACGTAGTTCGTGTTGCTGTACGACCACGACGCGCCCGGCGCGAAGGTGGCAGGTCGCGTCATGGCCGCGTCGAGCAGCGCGCGGGGCTGGACGTACGTGTCGATCATCGCGTCGACGCCCGACAGACCGTCGGAGAGCAGCACGTCGAGGTACTCCGGGATGCCGCTCGTGTGCTGCAGGACCTGGCGGACGGTGATGGCGGCGCCGTCGACGCGCTCGGCGCCCTCGCGCCGGTTGTCGACGAGGCCCGGCAGGTAGGTGCCGATCGGCGCGTCGAGGTCGATCTTCCCCTCGCCGACGAGCTGCATGACGGCGACCGCGACGAACGTCTTGCTGTTGCTCGCGAACCGGACCTGGCCGTCCGTGGGGACCCGCGCGCCCGTGCTGAGGTCGCCGACCCCGGCGACGAGGTGGCGCGTGCGCCCGCGCTCGTCGCGGACCGACGCGAGCGCGGCGGGGAACCCGTCGTCGCGGACGAGCGCGTCGACCGCGCGCCGGACGGAGTCGCGGCCGTGCCCGCCGCGCGCCGGGTCGGCCCGCTCGGGCGCGGGTGCGGGTGCGCCGGTCGCGCCGGTGGGTACCCCGGCCGTCGCCGGCGCGACGAGCGTGCCGCCGACGAGTGCGCCCGCCGCGAGCAGCGCGGCCGCACCGCGGAGCGCGCGCCGACGGCGCAGGTGGCGCGCGCCGGAGGTCGCGGTCCCGTCGGGGACGGGCTGGTCGGGGGTCGCGGGGTGGGTCGGTGCGGTGCTGCGCATGGGACTTCCTTCCGCGGGCGGTCGCCCGGTGTCGGGGGCACGTCCGGTCGGTACGGACCGGACGATGCGGACACGTCCACCGTCGCCCGCGCGGCGCCGCCCGATCCATCGGGTGGCCCGACGAGGTCGAGGTGGGGGAAACCCCCGCACACGCCGCAGGTCGTCGAGTGCGTCACTCCGCGTCGAGCTCGTCAGCTCCAGCTCACGAGCTCGACGCGAGCTGACGAACTCGACGCGCCGCGGGTCGGCGGGGGTGGGCGGGAGGCGTGGCAGGGGCAACTGCAGGGGCAGGGGCAGGGGCAGGGGCAGGGGCCGGGCCGGGGGCGGGCCGAGCCGGCGTGTGAGGTGGCCGAGGGGCAGGGCGGGCGGGGGAGGGGAGCCGAGGTGCGGGGGAGGCGGGGCGCGCCTAGCGTCGAAGGCCTGCGTGAGGAACCGGCGTGGGCCCGCGATGCGCGAGGAGTCCGCCGTGACCGACCGACCGATCGACCAGCCCCGCCCGCTCGCCGTCGTGACCGGCGCGTCCAGCGGCATCGGGCTCGAGCTCGCCCAGTGCTTCGCCGACGGCGGGTTCGACCTGCTCCTCACGGCCCTGGAGGCGGACGTCTCCCTGGTGGCCGACCGGCTCGGTGGCGAGGTCGCCGCGCGTGCGGTCCAGGCCGACCTGTCGACCGTCGCGGGCGTCGAGACGCTGCTCGACGCGATCCGCGCGCTCGGCCGGCCCGTCGACGCGCTCGCGCTGAACGCCGGCACCGCGCAGGGCGGACGGTTCGTCGAGACGCCGCTGGAGGGCGACCTCGAGACGATCCGCCTCAACGTCGAGTCGACCGTGCGGCTGTCGAAGGCGCTCCTGCCCGCGATGGTCGAGCGCGGCGCCGGACGCGTCCTCGTGACGTCCTCGACCGCCGCGACGCAGCCCGGCCCGTACTACGCGACGTACGCGGCGTCGAAGTCGTTCCTCACGTCGTTCGCGGAGGCCGTGCGCCACGAGCTCAAGGACACGGGCGTCACCATCACTGTGCTCGCGCCCGGGCCGACCGACACGAGCTTCTTCGAGCAGGCGGACATGGAGGACACCGTGGTGGCGGACAGCCCGAAGGACGACCCGGCCGACGTCGCGCGGCAGGGGTACGAGGCGCTGATGAAGGGCAAGGACAAGATCGAGGTGCACTCGCTCAAGGCCCGCATGCAGACGGCCGCCGCCGCGGTGCTGCCCGACAAGGCGAAGGCCGCGATGCACGCGGCGTACACCAAGCCGAAGGACGGCTGACGACGCACGCGCCCGGCCTCGGGCGCCACCGAGCTCCGGCCGCGGACCTCGCGACGACGCCCCGGGACTGCGACGTCGAGGGCGCGCTCGCGGGGCGTCGTCGCGCTCGCGAGCCCCGGGTCACGTCGACGTCGACGCGCGGAGCGCCCCGAGCCGCGCGCCGTCGCCGGCGAGCGGCAGGCCGCTGGGGCGGCGTCAGGGGGTGGGCGCGCGGAGGGAGTCGCGGAGCAGGACGGCGATGTCGGCGACCTCCGGCACGCCGACCGTCGCGCGCGCGGGGGCACCCGCAGGGACCGGGGCACCCGGGCCGTGCGCGCGGGAGGTCGGGCCGGCGGGCGACGCGGTGCCGACGGGCTCGGCCCCCGCGGTCGCGGTGGCGGGAGTGCCCGCGTCCGGGGTGCCTCCGGTCGCACCGGCGGAGGCGGCGGACGCGGCGACGGCCGCGACCCCGTCGGACAGCATGACCGTGCAGTACGGGCAGGCCGTGGCGACGACGTCGGCTCCGGTGCTCATGGCCTCGGCGGCGCGCGTCGCGTTGATGCGGGTGCCGACGGACTCCTCCATCCACATGCGCGCGCCGCCCGCGCCGCAGCAGAAGGACGTCTCGCGGTTGCGCGGCATCTCGGCGAGCTCGGCGCCGGGGATCGCGGCCAGCAGCTCGCGCGGGGGCGTGTAGACCTGGTTGTGCCGGCCCAGGTAGCAGGGGTCGTGGTAGGTGATCCGCTGGCCGACCGTGCCCCCACCCGCGTCGGCGCCCGGCTCCACCGGCACCAGCCGCCCGTCGGCGACGAGCGTGTTGAGCAGCTCGGTGTGGTGCAGGACCGTGAAGCGGCCGCCGAGCTGCGGGTACTCGCGGCTGATCGTGTTGAAGCAGTGCGCGCAGGTCACGACGATGCGCTGCGCGCCGACCTCGTTCAGCACCTCGACGTTCTGCGACGCGAGCATCTGGTACAGCAGCTCGTTGCCCGCGCGGCGTGCGGGGTCGCCGGTGCAGGTCTCGCCGTCGCCGAGGACGGCGAACGACACCCCGGCGGCGTGCAGCAGCTCGGCGACGGCACGCGTCGTCTTCTTGGCGCGGTCCTCGTAGGCGCCCGCGCAGCCGACCCAGAACAGGTAGTCGACGTCGGCGGCGGACTCGACGTCGGCGCCGACGACGGGGACCTCGAAGTCGAGGCCCTTGGCCCAGTCGAGCCGGGCGCGCGCGGGCAGGCCCCACGGGTTGCCCTGCCGTTCGAGCTTGGTGAACGTGCCGCCCAGCTCCTTCGGGAACGCGGACTCCATGAGCACCTGGTAGCGGCGGACGTCGACGATCGTGTCGACGTGCTCGATGTCGACGGGGCACTGCTGGACGCACGCACCGCAGGTCGTGCACGCCCAGAGCACGTCGGGGTCGATGACGCCCGCGGCGACGAGGTCCACGCCGGCGTGCGGGTCGTCCTCGACCGCTGCGCGGCGGTCGACCGGGGCCGCCGTGCCCTCCGTCACCGCGCCTGCTGCGGCTGTCGCGCGCAGGTAGGGGGCTGTGGCGGCGGCGTGGTCGCGCAGCGAGAGCATGACGAGCTTGGGGGACAGGGGCTTGCCGGTCGCCCAGGCCGGGCACTGGTCCTGGCAGCGGCCGCACTCGGTGCAGGTCGCGGTGTCGAGGAGCTGCTTCCACGACAGGTCCTCGATCGCGCCCGCGCCGAGACGGGCGTCGTCGGGCAGGTCCTCGAGCGCGGCCAGGTCGACGGCGGTGCCGTCGGAGAGCGTGAGCGGGGCGAGCGGCCCGAGCGCAGGGCCGCCGGCCGGCTCGCGACGCGCGTAGACGTTGACGACCGCGAGGAACCGGTGCCACGCGACGCCCATCGTGGGCTGCAGGCCGACGACGACGAACCACGACATCGACACCACGATCTTCACGGTCGCGACGACGACGACCGCCGTCTCCAGCGCGGTGGTCGACGCGCCCGCCCACAGGCCGCCGAACCACGCGGTCAGCGGGAAGTGCAGGCCGAGGCCGGTCTCGCCCGCCTGCGACAGCAGCGCGTACTCGAGCCCGCGGAGCGCCAGCACGGCCGCGACGACGGCGAACACGGTCGCCTCCACGAAGTACGCCTGCGCCTGGTTCGACCCGAAGAAGCGCGACCGGCGACGCTCGACCTCGGGCGCGGCGGCGCGCGGCGAGATGCGCAGCCGCAGGACGAACAGCGCGACGATCCCGAGCAGCGCGGCCCACGCGAACGCCTCGACCACCCACTCGACCGGCCACAGGTGCCCGATCAGCGGCAGCGCCCACGTCGGCGACACGACCTGCCCGTACCCGGCGACGAGCGTGAGCACGAGCAGCGGGAACGACACCATGACCACCCAGTGCGCGACGCGCACCACGGGTCGATGCTGGAACCGCCCGTGCCCGACGACCTCACGCAGCAGCGTCGCGAGGCGGGTGCTGACGGGTCCGGACCGGCCGGGGGCGGCACGCCCCACGCGGACGGTGCGGACGATCGCGACGACGCCTCGGGAGAAGAGGGCGACGCCGACCACGGTCGCGGCGACGACGACCGCCAGGCACACCCACTGCAGCACGCTCACGCGCACACGGTAACCGCGTCCCCACGGTCGCTCACGGGACGTCCGGAGCCGCTGCGGCGCACGGGTGGCGGCGGCCGCCGTGGGAGGACCACGGGAAAGCGGTTGATAGGATCTTGACCAACTCCTTGAAGCCTCCCGACCGACCACCCGCCCCCGACAGGACGGAGCCGGACGCGTGCTGCTGCTGCTCACCGTGCACCTCGCAGCAGCCGTCGTCGCGCCCACCCTGGTCCGTCTGCTGGGGCGTCGCGCGTTCTGGGTGCTGGCCCTCGCACCGGCCTCCGCAGCGGTCTGGGCGCTCACCTGGACGCAGCAGGTGCAGGCCGGGAACGGCCCGGTCGAGGTCGTCGAGTGGATCCCTGCGCTGGGCCTCGAGCTGACGTTCCGGCTCGACACCCTCTCGTGGTTCATGACGCTCGTCGTGGGCGGCGTCGGCGCGCTCGTGCTCGTCTACTGCGCGGGGTACTTCTCCGTGACGGCGCACGGGCTGGGCCGGTTCGGCGGCGTGTTCGTCGCGTTCGCCGGGGCGATGCTCGGGCTGGTCACGGCCGACGACATGCTGCTGCTGTTCGTGTTCTGGGAGCTCACGACCGTCACGTCGTACCTGCTCATCGGGCACTACTCGGAGCGCAAGCCGAGCCGTCGCGCCGCCATGCAGGCCATCGTCATCACGACCGCGGGCGGCCTCGCGATGCTCGTCGGCCTCGTGCTGCTGGGCGAGGCCGCGGGCACGTACCGGATGTCCGCCGTCATCGCCGACCCGCCGGGCGGGACGATCGCCACCGTCGCGATCGTCTGCCTGCTGCTGGGCGCCGCGACCAAGTCCGCGCTGCTGCCCTTCCACTTCTGGCTGCCCGCCGCGATGGCCGCGCCGACCCCCGTGAGCGCGTACCTGCACGCCGCCGCGATGGTGAAGGCCGGTGTCTACCTCGTCGCGCGGTTCGCGCCCGCGTTCGCGACCGCACCCGTGTGGCGCTGGATGATCGTCGTGCTCGGCGGCGGGACGCTGCTGCTCGGCGGCTACCGCGCGCTGCGGCAGCACGACCTCAAGCTCGTGCTCGCGTTCGGCACGGTCAGCCAGCTCGGCCTCATCGTGCTGCTCGTGGGGCTCGGCACGCAGGCGACCGCGCTCGCCGGCCTCGCGATGATCGGCGCGCACGCGATGTTCAAGGCGTCGCTGTTCCTGGTGGTCGGCGTCGTCGACGCCGCGACCGGGACCCGTGACCTGCGGCGGCTGTCCGGCGTCGGCAAGGAGCTGCCGCTGACGGCGCTCGCGGGCGGGCTCGCGACGGCGTCGATGATCGGCCTGCCGCCGTTCGCCGGGTACGTCGCGAAGGAGGCGGGGCTCGAGGGCGTCGCGCACCTCGAGGAGGGCGTGATCGGCCCGATCGTGCTCGTCGTGGTCGCGGTCGGGTCCGTGCTGACCGTCGCGTACGGGCTGCGGCTGTGGTGGGGCGCGTTCGCGACGAAGAACGCCGTCATCCCGGAGGCGGCGGCACCCGACGCGAGCGGCGGACCGGCACTGCACGAGGGCGCCGAGCCCGACGCGACCCCCGCACCGATCACGCACCCGACGCTCCTGCTGGTCTGGCCGGCGATGATCCTGGCCGTGCTCGGCCTGGCCGTCGCGCTGCTGCCGCAGCTCGGCGAGCACCTGCTCGCGCCCTACGCCGACACGTACCCGCTCGGCGAGCCGGGCCACCTCACGCTGTGGGCGGGCTTCGGGCCGGTGCTGTGGCTCACGCTCGGGATCCTCGGCGTCGGGACGCTCATGTTCCTCGCCCGCGCGCGCGTCGAGCAGTGGCAGTCCGGGCTGTACCGCGGGCCCGAGGCCGACAGCGTCTACCGCAGGTTCATGCGCCGGCTCGACGACTTCGCCGCCGACGTCACCGCCGTCACGCAGCGTGGTTCGCTGCCGCTCTACCTCGGCATCATCCTCATCGTGTTCGTGGGGTCGGTCGCGACGGTCCTCATCACGCAGACGAGCGTGCCCGAGTCGATGCGGCGCTGGGACAACCCCGCGCAGATCGTGTTCGCGGCCGTCGCCGTCACGTCGGCGATCCTCGCCGCCCGCGCGCGCCGCCGCCTCAAGGCCGTGATCCTGCTCGGGATCGGCGGGTACGCCGTCGCGGGCCTGTTCCTGCTGCACGGCGCACCCGACCTCGCGCTCACCCAGGTGCTCGTCGAGACGGTCACGCTCGTGGTGTTCGTGCTGGTCCTGCGCCGGCTCCCCCCGTACTTCTCCGACCGGCCGCTCGCCGCGAGCCGGTGGGTGCGGCTCGGCGTCGGTCTCGCGGTCGGGCTGACCGTCGCCGGGATCGCGCTCGTCGTCCCGAACGCGCGCATCCACGTGCCGGTGTCCGAGCACTTCGCGGAGGAGGCCGTCGAGTTCGGCGGCGGCAAGAACATCGTCAACGTGACGCTCGTCGACATCCGCGCGTGGGACACCATGGGCGAGATCTCGGTGCTGCTGGTCGCGGCGACCGGCGTCGCGTCGCTCGTCTTCCTCTCGCGGCGCGGCGGGGCGATCTACCGCGCAGGCGACGCACCCGCGGACCGCGCGGTGTGGGGCGGCAACGAGGACCCGATGGCGGTCCTGCGCCGCCGCCGGGACGACCTGCCCGCCGAGGGCGGCTCCTCGTCGTCGCGGGACCGGCTGTGGCTCAGCGCGGGCAAGACGCTCGCGCCGCAGCGGCGGTCCGTCATCTTCGAGGTCGTCGTGCGGCTGCTGTTCCACACGATGCTCGTGTACTCGATCTACCTGCTGTTCTCCGGCCACAACGCGCCCGGCGGCGGCTTCGCCGCGGGGCTCGTCACGGGCATCGCGCTCATCGTGCGGTACCTCGCCGGTGGCCGGTACGAGCTCGGTGAGGCGGCACCCGTGCAGCCCGGTCTGCTGCTGGGCCTCGGGCTGTTCCTGTCCGCGGGCGTCGGGCTCGTCGCGCAGCTCGCGGGCGGGTCGGTCCTGCAGTCGTGGATCCTCGACATCCACCTGCCGGTCATCGGCGACATCCACCTCGTGACCAGCCTGTTCTTCGACATCGGGGTCTACCTGGTCGTCGTCGGGCTCGTGCTGGACATCCTGCGCAGCCTCGGCGCGGAGATCGACCGGCGTGCCGAGACGGGCGAGGACGACACGAGCGTCGGCTCCTCGCCCGACGAGCAGGCCACCGTGAGCGAGGCGGACCGGATCGTGGCGGCGCGGGCGGCGGGTGAGCAGCCGTGATCGACATGAGCCCGAACATCGTCCTGGTCGTCGCGATCGCCGCGCTGTTCACCGTCGGCGTCTACCTGCTGCTCGAGCGCTCGCTGAGCCGCGTCCTCATCGGCGTGATCCTGCTGGGCAACGGCGCGAACCTGCTGTTCCTCGTCGCGGGCGGTGCCGCGGGACGGCCGCCGATCGTCGGCGCGACGCCCGAGGGCCAGATGACCGACCCCCTGCCGCAGGCGATGGTCCTCACGGCGATCGTCATCACGCTCGGCCTGTCGGCGTTCCTGCTGGCCATGGCGTACCGGTCGTGGCAGCTGCACCGGCACGACGAGGTGCAGGACGACGTCGAGGACCGCCGCATCGCGCGCCTCGCCGCGATCGACGAACGCGCGACGACCGACGACGACACCGAGGGCACCGGCAGCTCGATCGACGAGGAAGCCGCGTCCATCCGCGACGAGACCGACGAGGGTGCGCCCGCCCGCCCGACCGGGGACCCGGCCCGCACCGCAGGAGAGGGGGAGCGATGACCGACTGGACCTGGCTCGTGCCGCTCCCCGTCGTCGTCCCGCTGTCCGCCGCCGGCCTCGCGCTCGCGCTGTACCGGCGCCCGACGCTCCAGCGCATCGTGAGCGTCGTCGCGCTCGTCATCGTCGTGATCGTCTCGGCCGCGCTCCTCGTGCTCGCGGACGACGGCCCGCTCGTCGTCGACGTCGGCGGCTGGGCCGCACCCGTCGGGATCGACCTCGTCGCCGACCGCCTGTCGGCGCTCATGCTCACGGTCTCCGCGACCGTCACCCTCTGCGTCCTGCTGTACTCGCTCGCCCAGGGTCAGGAGGACGACGAGGAGTCCGCGCCGATCTCGATCTTCCACCCGACGTACCTGGTGCTGACGGCGGGCGTCGCGAACGCGTTCCTCTCGGGCGACCTGTTCAACATCTACGTCGGCTTCGAGATCCTGCTCGCCGCGTCGTTCGTGCTGCTGACCCTCGGCGGCACGCGCGAGCGGATCCGCGCGGGCACGATCTACGTCGTCGTCGCGCTGCTCTCGTCGATCCTCTTCCTCGTCGCGCTCGCCTCGATCTACGCCGCGACGGGCACCGTGAACCTGGCCCAGCTCGCGATCCGGCTCCCGGAGATCGACCCCGGGGTGCGGCTCGTCCTGCAGGTGCTGCTGATCCTGGCGTTCGCCATCAAAGCGGCGGTCTTCCCGCTGTCCGCCTGGCTGCCGGACTCCTACCCGACCGCGCCCGCACCCGTCACCGCCGTGTTCGCCGGCCTGCTCACCAAGGTGGGCGTCTACGCGATCATCCGCACCCAGACGCTGCTGTTCCCCGAGGGTCGGCTCGACGACGCCCTCATGTGGGCCGCGCTCGCGACGATGGTCGTGGGCATCCTCGGCGCCGTCGCGCAGGACGACATCAAACGTCTGCTGTCGTTCACGCTGGTCAGCCACATCGGGTACATGGTGTTCGGCATCGCCCTGTCCACCGACGCCGGGTGGACCGCCGCGATCTACTACGTGGTGCACCACATCACCGTCCAGACCGCGCTGTTCCTCGTCGTGGGGCTCGTCGAACGTGCGGGCGGCTCGACGTCGCTGACCAAGCTGGGCGGTCTCGCCAAGCTCGCGCCCCTGCTGGCGATCCTGTTCTTCGTGCCCGCGATGAACCTGTCGGGCATCCCGCCGCTGTCCGGGTTCCTCGGCAAGCTCGGGCTGCTCGAGGCGGGCGTGCAGGTCGGCACACCGCTCGCGTACGTGCTCGTCGTCGGGTCCGTCGTGACGTCCCTGCTCACGCTGTACGCCCTGGTCAAGGCGTGGAACAAGGCGTTCTGGCAGGTGCCCGAGGAGGAGCGGCCGCCCGTCCGGCTGCCCTTCGGCATGGTCGGCCCCGCCGCCGCGCTCATCCTCTTCGGGCTCGGCCTGACGGTCGCCGCCGGCCCGCTCTACGCGTACACCCAGCGGGCCGCCGACGCGCTCACCACGCGCACGCCGTACGTCGAGGCCGTGCTGCCCGACGGGGAGCGCGGCAAAGGCGTCTCCGTCGAGGTGACCGAGGAGGCCGCGCACGGCGGCGAGGGCGGCGAGGTGGGCACGGATGCCGCCGACACGACCGGCAGCGCCGCCGACGTGCCCGGGACGACCGACCCCGCCGCCGACGCGGCCGTGCGCACCGACGTCGCGGAGGTGGGCGGATGAGCCTGCACCCGCGCCGGTCCCGGTGGCGCACCCAGTGGGCGACGGTCGTCTGGCTGACCGTCGTGTGGGTGCTGCTCTGGGGCGACCTGTCCGTCGGCAACGTCATCGCCGGTGCCGCCCTCGCGCTGCTCGTCACGACGGGCCTGCGCATGGCGCCGATCCAGTTCCAGGGCCGCGTGCGGCCGCGCGGGCTCGCCGTGCTCGTGGGCCGGTTCGTGCTCGACGTGGTCCGCGCGTCCGCCGAGGTCAGCGCGATCGCGCTGCGGCCCCGGTACACGCCGCGCGGCGCCGTCATCGGCGTGCAGCTGCGCAGCCACTCCGACCTGTACCTCACCCTCACGGCCGAGCTCTGCTCGCTCGTGCCGGGGTCGCTCGTCGTCGAGGCGCACCGCCTCACCGGGATGCTCTACCTGCATGTGCTCGACGTGCACGCGAGCGGCGGGATCGAGGCCGCGCGCCGCACCGTGCTCGAGCAGGAGGAGCGCGTGCTGCGTGCGTTCGCGTCCGACGAGGAGCTGCGCGCCGCGGGGGTGACCGCATGACCGCCATGACCGTCGTCGTCGTCGTCTGCAGCGTGCTGCTCGTGCTGGGCGCCGCGTTCGCGATCGTCCGGGCCGAGAAGGGCCCGTCGATGCTCGACCGGACCGTCGCGCTCGACGTGGTCGTCGCGACGATGATCGTCGGGGTCGCGCTCTACGCCGCCGCCAACCGTCGGGCCGACGTCGTGCCGATCCTGGTCGTGCTGTCCCTCGTGGGGTTCGTCGGCTCGGTGACGATCGCGCGGTTCGCCGCCGTCGAGCCCGAGGGCGAGGGTCGGGTCCGCACGCGTGAGGAGATCGCCGCCGAGGAGGCCGCCCGTGCCGCGGCCGAGCAGGAGGCGCTGGGCGAGCAGCCCGAGGACAAGGAGGAGCTGCACGGCGGCCAGGCGGAGGGGGAGGTCCGATGAACAGCTGGTGGGACACCGTCGCCGACGTCGCCTCGGTGATCTTCCTGCTCGGCGGCGCGCTGCTCGCGTTCGCGGCGGGCGTCGGCGCGCTGCGCTTCCCCGACCTGCTGGCGCGCATGCACGCCGCGACGAAGCCGCAGGTGCTCGGCCTGGTGCTGTGCCTCATCGGCCTCGCGCTGCGGCTGCGGTCCGGCGGTGCCGTGTGGGCGCTCGTCCTCGTCGCGCTGTTCCAGATGCTCACCGCGCCCGTCGCCGCGCACATGGTCGGCCGCGCCGGCTACCGCACCGGCAAGGTGCGCGGGGACCTGCTCGTGGTCGACGAGCTCACGGCCGACCTCGAGCGAGCGCGGTCGAGCAGCGACGCCGCCGAGGCGGACCGCGAGCGCCGGGCCGACAGCGACGACATCGGGCCGCTCTGAGGCACGCGCCCAGGTTCGCCCGCCGCGAGGACGCGCCGAGGAGTTGAATCGAGGCATGACGCACCACCGGGACGTCGTCGTCGTCGGGTCCGGCCCGAACGGGCTCGCCGCTGCCGTCACGCTCGCCCGCGCGGGCCTCGGCGTCCTGGTCCTCGAGGGCCGGCCCACCGTGGGCGGCGGTGCGCGCACGCTCGACCTCGGGCTGGCCGACGGGATGGTGCACGACCTGTGCTCGGCCGTGCACCCCATGGCGTGGGCGTCGCCCTTCTTCCGCTCGTTCGACCTGCGCGCGCGCGGCGTCGAGCTGCTGACGCCCGAGATCTCGTTCGCGCAGCCCCTGCCCGGCGGGCGAGCCGGCATCGCGTACCACGACCTCGACCGCACGGTGGAGCGCCTCGGCGTCGACGGGCCCGCGTGGCGGTCTCTCGTCGGGCCCCTCGCCGCGCACCCCGGGCACGTCGTGCGCGTCGCGCTCGGCGACAAGCGCAGCATCCCGCGCGGCCTCCTGCCGCACGGCGCCCCCGCCGCGGTGCACTTCGGCCTGCGCGTGCTGGAGCAGGGCACCCGCCTGTGGGACCGCCCCTTCATCGACGACGTCGCTCCCGCGCTGCTCACCGGCGTCGCCGCCCACACCATCACGGCTCTGCCGTCGCTCGCGGGGTCCGGGACGGCCCTGCTGCTCGCGGCGCTCGGCCACGCCGGTGCCGGCTGGGCGATCCCGCGCGGCGGCTCGGGCGCGATCGTGGCGGCGCTCGTCGACGACCTCGTCGAGCACGGCGGGGAGATCGTCACCGACCACCCCGTCCGCTCGTGCGACGACCTGCCGCCCGCGCACGCCTACCTGTTCGACACCTCACCTCGCACGCTCCTCGACGTCATGGGCGACCGCCTGCCGCCGCGCGCCCGCCGGCCGCTCGAACGGTTCCGGTACGGCAACGGCGCCGCGAAGGTCGACTTCGTGCTGTCCGAGCCCGTGCCGTGGACCGTGCCCGAGGTCGGCCGGGCCGGCACCGTGCACCTCGGCGGGACGCGCGCCGAGATGGTCGAGTCCGAGGGGGCTGTGCAGGCGGGCCGGCACGCGCGCCGGCCGATGACGCTGCTGAGCGACCCGACCGTCGTCGACGAGTCCCGCCGCGTCGGCGGCCTGCGGCCGCTGTGGACGTACGCGCACGTGCCCGCCGGGTCCGACGTCGACGTCACCGAGGCCGTGACCGCGCACGTCGAGCGGTACGCGCCCGGGTTCCGCGACGTCGTCGTCGCGTCGCGCTGCATCCCGGCCGCGCAGATGCACCACCACAACCAGAACTACGTCGGCGGCGACATCTCCGCGGGCGCCGCGACCATCACGCAGATGTTCGCCCGCCCCAGCGCGCGCCGGGACCCCTACGCCTCCGGGCGGGACGGGGTGTACCTGTGCTCGGCGTCGACCCCGCCCGGTCCGGGCGTGCACGGGCTGTCCGGCTGGTTCGCGGCGCGACGCGTCCTGCGCGAGGTCTTCAACACCGACCAGGTGCCGACCCTCGCCCCCGACCGCGCGACGGAGGCGTGGCCGGTCATCTAGGACGACGACCGCGTCGTCGACGACGTGGACGGCGAGGGACACGCACCGATCAGACGGCCACCGCCTCCAACACGTCGGCGCCGGACTCGGCTCAGTCGACCAGCTCGCGGCCCGTCTCCGTGCGGGCGGTGAACGCGGCGGTGCCGCGGGTCGCGAGCGCGCGGGCGACGCCGACGAGCGCGCCCGTGATCGCCGCGGCGGCGATGACCTCGCCGAGCCGGTAGTCGCCCTCGTCCTCGGGCTTCGGCGGCTTGTGACCGCGCGTCGCCTTCCACCCCTGGGCCACCACCTGCTGCGCGAGCCACGCGGCGACCAGCGCGCCGCCGATCCCGACGAGCTTCGCGACGGTCGACTGCTTGTCCATGCGGGGAGACCTCCGGGCGTCGGGGACGGGACCGGCGTCCACGCTAGCCGGGGACGGGTCGGACCGCTGGTCGGACGGGCGTAGGATCGCAGGCGAACGACAGGGGAGCGTCACGTCGCCGGCAGCCCCGCCGACGGCCAGGACGCTGAGAGTGCGGACCACCGCAGACCCTCGAACCTGATCCGGTTCACACCGGCGTAGGGAGTCGGGCTTCTCAGTCTCCGCAGTCGTCGTCGGCGCGCCCCTGCGAGGGTGCCGCCGTGCGACGGGTGCGGGGACCCCCTCCTGCTGACGAGGGAGGAGCACCACCGATGGCGAGCACGCCCCGCCGCACGTCCGTCCCCGTCCTGGCGCTGACCGCCGGGACCGTCCTCGCGCTCGCGCTCGCGGGCTGCTCCGCGATCGGCGGCGGCGACCCCGCGCCGTCCGCGTCCGGGGGGTCCGGCGGCACCGTCACCCTGGTCACGCACGACTCGTTCGGCCTGTCCGACGGCCTGCTGGAGTCCTTCGAGGAGGAGAGCGGCCTGACGGTCGAGGTCGTGCAGCCCGGCGACGCGGGCGCCCTGGTCAACCAGCTCGTCCTCACGAAGGACGCGCCGCTCGGCGACCTGGTGTTCGGCGTGGACAACACGTTCGCGTCGCGCGCGATCGACGAGGGAGTCGTCGAGCCGTACACGTCGTCCGCGCCCGCGGCGGAGGACGCCGCGCAGTACGCGGTCGACGGGTCCGAGGCGCTGACCGCGGTCGACTTCGGCGACGTGTGCCTCAACGTCGACCACGCGTGGTTCACCGAGCACGGCGTCGCGGAGCCCGCGTCGCTCGACGACCTGACGAAGCCCGAGTACAAGGATCTCCTCGTCGTCCCGAGCGCCGTCACGTCGTCGCCGGGGCTCGCCTTCCTGCTCGCGACCGTCGGCGCGAAGGGTGCGGACGGCTGGCAGGACTACTGGACGGCGCTCGTCGCGAACGGCCTCCAGGTGTCCGAGGGCTGGTCGGACGCCTACTACACGGACTTCAGCGGCGGCGGCGGCGACGGGCCGCGCCCGGTCGTGCTGTCGTACGCGTCGTCCCCGCCGTTCACGGTGCCGGACGGCG
Source organism: Cellulomonas sp. H30R-01 (assembly GCF_010119915.1). Taxonomy (NCBI): domain Bacteria; kingdom Bacillati; phylum Actinomycetota; class Actinomycetes; order Micrococcales; family Cellulomonadaceae; genus Cellulomonas; species Cellulomonas sp. H30R-01. Next base: position 4,058,640 of record NZ_CP048210.1, read on the forward strand.
CCGACGAGCCGACGACGGGCGCGCTGCTCGACACGTGCTTCCGGCAGGTCGAGTACGCGGGCGTCCTCACGAACGCGGAGAACCCCGAGGGCGCGCGGCAGCTGCTCGACTTCCTGCTCTCCGACGAGGTCCAGGCCGACATCCCGGGGTCGATGTACATGTACCCGGTGAGCACGGCCGTCGACCTGCCCGAGGAGTGGGCCCGCTGGGCCCCGCTCGCCGACGCGCCCTTCGAGGTCGCACCCGCCGACGTCGACGCGCACCGCGAGGAGTGGCTCGCGGCGTGGTCGGAGATCGTCGCGGGCTGACCCCGATGACGACGACGCTCGCCCGACCCGACGCCCCCGCGGCGCCGGGCGGGCGGGCGCGCGCGTCGGCGGGGACGGTCGCGTTCTGGACCGCGGCCGTCGTGGTCCCGCTGCTGTTCCTCGGGCTGTTCTTCGCGTGGCCCGTCGTCGTGATGGTCGCGCGCGGGTTCGTCGTCGACGGCGCGCTCGACCTCTCAGGCTTCGCGGACGTGTTCTCCCGCCCGCGCACCTGGCGGATCGTCGGGCTGACGCTCGCCCAGGCGTCGGTCGCGACCATCGTGTCGGTGCTGCTCGGGGTGCCCGGCGCGTTCGTGCTGTACCGGCGGACGTTCCGCGGGCGGGCAGCCGTGCGCGCGCTGGTCACGGTGCCGTTCGTGCTGCCGACGGTCGTCGTCGGCGTGGCGTTCCGGTCGCTGCTGGTCGACGGCGGGCCGCTCGGGTTCCTGCGGCTCGACGGGACCTTCGCGGCCGTCGTCGCCGCGCTCGTGTTCTTCAACTACGCCGTCGTCGTGCGGGCCGTCGGCGGGCTGTGGGAACGGCTCGACCCGCGCGCCGAGCAGGCCGCGCGTGCGCTCGGCGCGTCGCCGTGGCGCGCGTTCCGGACCGTCACGCTGCCCGCCCTCACGCCCGCGGTCGCGTCGGCTGCGTCGCTCGTCTTCCTGTTCTCCGCGACGGCGTTCGGCACCGTGCTCGTCCTGGGCGGCCTGCGGTTCGGGACCATCGAGACCGAGATCTGGATCCAGACGACGCAGTTCCTCGACCTGCGCGCCGCCGCCGTGCTGTCGGTCGTGCAGCTCGTGGTCGTCGCCGGGGCGCTGCTCGTCGCCGGGCGCACGCGGGCCCGGCGGGAGCGTGCGCTCGACCTCGGCGCCCCGACCGCGACCGTCCGCGCCCTGACGCTCCGGCGGCCCCCCGGGGTCCCGCGCGGCGACGGGCACGCGCTCGACCTCGCCGCCGCCGCGCTGACGGGCGTCGTCGTCGTGCTGCTCGCGCTCCCGCTCGTCAACCTCGTCCTGCGCTCGTTGCGCACCGCCGACGGGTGGGGCGTCGACCACTACGTCGCGCTGGCCGCGCCCGCCGACACGCTCGGGGTGAGCCCGCTGCACGCCGCGGTGACGTCGCTGCGCGTCGCGCTCGACGCGACCACGATCGCGCTGGTCGTGGGCGGTCTCGTCGCGCTGGTCGTGTCGCGGCGCCCGCGTCGCGCGGTCGGCCGCCGGGCCGTCGCCGGGCTCGACGCGGTGTTCATGCTGCCGCTCGGCGTCTCGGCCGTGACCGTCGGCTTCGGCTTCCTGCTGTCGATGCACCAGCCGTTCGGGCTCGACGTCGACCTGCGGACCTCGCCCGTGCTCGTGCCGATCGCGCAGGCCGTCGTCGCCGTGCCGCTCGTCGTGCGGACCGTCCTGCCCGTGCTGCGCGCGATCGACCCGCGTCTGCGGGAGGCCGCCGCGACGCTCGGCGCCGCACCCGGCCGCGTCCTCGCGAGCGTCGACCTGCCCGTCGCCGCGCGCGCCCTCGGCCTGGCCGTCGGCTTCGCGTTCGCCGCGTCGCTCGGCGAGTTCGGCGCGACCTCGTTCCTCGCCCGCCCCGACCGGCCCACGCTGCCCGTCGTGATCTTCCGGCTCATCGGCCGGCCGGGTGCGGACTCCTACGGCACGGCGCTCGCCGCGTCCGTCGTGCTCGCGGTGCTCACCGCGGGCATCGTCGCCGCCTGCGAACGGCTGCGGGCCGGCAACCCCGGAGGTGACTGGTGAGCGGACTGCGCGTGCAGGACGTCGTCGTGCGGTACCCCGCCGGGCGGCGCGGCTGGACGACCGCCGTCGACGGCGTCTCCCTCGACGTCGGCGCCGGCGAGGTCGTCGCGCTGCTCGGACCGTCGGGCTGCGGCAAGTCGTCGCTGCTGCGCGCCGTCGCCGGGCTCGAGCCGCTCGCGGGCGGGTCCGTCGCGTTCGACGGGAAGCCGGTCGACGGCCTGCCCGTGCACCGACGCGGCTTCGGCCTGATGTTCCAGGACGGCCAGCTCTTCGCGCACCGCGACGTCGCGGGGAACGTGGCGTACGGGCTCGCGGGGCGGCGCCCGGAAGGGCGTGGGGCCGGCCCCGGCAGCGATGACGGACGGACGTGGGCGGCCGGGGGACGCGCCGCGCTGGTCGACGAGCTGCTCGACCTCGTCGGCCTCGCCGGGTACGGACCGCGACCCGTCGCGACCCTGTCCGGCGGTGAGCGCCAGCGTGTCGCGCTCGCCCGCGCGCTCGCTCCCCGCCCCCGGCTCCTGCTGCTCGACGAGCCGCTGTCGGCGCTCGACCGGTCGCTGCGCGAGCGCCTCGCCGTCGACCTGCGCGCCGCGCTCGTCGCGACGCGCACCACCGCCGTCCTCGTCACGCACGACCAGGACGAGGCGTTCGCCGTCGCCGACCGTGTCGCCGTCATGGATCGCGGCCGGGTCCTGCAGGTCGGCACGCCCGCCGACCTGTGGCAGCGGCCCGCCGACCGTCGCGTCGCCGAGTTCCTCGGGTACGAGGCGTTCGTGCCGGTCACGGCCGCGGTGGCCGCGCCGCTGGTCCGTGCGCTCGCGCACCGGGGCGAGGTCGGCGCCGTCCCGCGCGCCGCCGACGGTGGCGGTGCCACGCCGGCTCCCCGTGACCGGGACGTCGTCGCGCTCGCGGAGGGCGCCTTCGTCGTGGAGCGCGTCCCGTCGCCGGGCGTCGTCGGGGCGATCGGGGAGGACGGGGTCAAGGGCGTGGTGCTCGCGGTGACCTCGCGGCGCGGCCGGTCGGAGGTGCGCGTCGACGTGGACGGGATCGGGCCGGTCACCGCGCTCGCGCCCGTCGGGGTGCAGCTCGACCCGGGCAGCGTCGTCCCGCTCGCCGTCGACCCGGACGCCCTGGCCGTCCTGCCGCTCGACGCCCCGGGATGACGGCTCCCCGGGCGACGTCGCCCGTCTCAGGGACGGCGTGGTGAGGCGGCGGCGCGCCGGTCGCACTACCGTCGGAAGGGTCCGGCACCGGGCGGTGACGGACCCGCCGACGACGCCGAGGTGATGTCCGAATGACGCTCGACCGCCGCGAGATCGTGTCGCTCGACCTGCACGCCGACCTGCACACCGCCTGGGCGCACCTGCGCCAGCCGGAGCTCGTCCGGCAGTGGTTCGGCTGGGACTACGACGGGCTCGACGCCGAGATCCGCGACTACTTCATCGCCCAGCCGGTCGTCGGGCAGTCCTACGAGGGCGACAACCTCTCGCACACGCTCACGACGCCGAGCCACGACGTCATCGCCGTGACCGCCGCGTCGCACGACCCCGGGCACACGCACCTGACGATCACGCGCCGCAGCCACGACGGGCTCGCGACGTACGACGGCGTGTACGACCCGATCGACGAGGGCTGGATCCAGTTCGCGCACCAGCTGCAGTTCCTGCTGCGCACCCACCCGGGCCAGGAGCGCCGCACCCTGTCGGTGTTCGGGCTCGACGCGGGCGACCGGAGCGACCGCCTGCTCGACCGTGCGGGGCTGCACGGCGTGCGCGGCATCCCGGTGGGCGGCCACGTGCAGGCACGACGCCCCGACGGCACGCTGCTGGGCGGGACGCTCGTCTACAAGGCGGAGCACCAGTTCGGGATCCAGCTGCACGGCATCACGGAGTCGTTCCTGGTCATCACCGAGGTGCCCGTCGCGAGCCACCCGCCGCACGGCACGGTCGGCGCGGTGCTCTCGACGTACGGCATCGACGACGCGACGTTCGCCGAGGTCGAGGAGCGCTGGTCCGGCTGGTGGGCGCGCTCGCAGCCGCACGGCACGGCCGTCGGCGCGTGACCTCCAGCTCACCAGGGGTGCGCCGGGCCTGACGCCCCCGTCACTCCAGACGGAGCTGCCACTCCCCGGAGCCGCCGCTCGGTGCGAACCCCAGGTCGATGTTGATGCGGAGCATGTAGGAGTTCTCCTCGGCGTTCCACGTCGCGACCCGTCGCGCGCCCGGCCGGACCTCCGCGAGCCGCTGGAGGTTCGCCGCCTTGACGAGCATCCCCAGCCGTCGACCCCGGTGCTCCTTGAGCACGAGCGTGTCCTCCTGGTGCACGAACTCCTCGTTCTCCGGCGGCAGCATGAGCACGGTGTACGCGGCGAGCGTGTGCGTCGGCACGTGCTCCGCGGCCGCGACGACCAGCTCGATGCCGCGGTCGACGAACTGCGCCTCGGTCGTGCGGATGCGCTTCGCGTCCCAGACGTCCTCCTCGAAGTCGAGGCCGCCCAGCGGGACGTCGGTGCTCATGCGCGTGTTGAGCGTCGCGTACTCGTCGACCCACTCGTCGGGGGCGGCGGACCCCCAGTGCACGATCCGGTACTCGTCGCCCGCGAACGCCTGCGCCTGCGCGCGGTGCGCGGCGAGGACGTCCGGGTCGACCGGCACCGGGAGGACGGATCGGCGCGCGACCTGCTCGAGCTGCCAGCCGCGCGACGCGACGAACCGGACGGCGGGGGCGTCGGCGGCGACGCGTCCCGTGCCCGTGCTCGGGACGAGGGTGCCGTCGCCCGCGGGCGGCTCCTGGCGGTGGTCGGTGCTCCCGGTGAGCGAGCGGCGGCCTGCGGCGCGCGCGACGTCGAGCGCGTGGTCGTGCAGCGCGGACCCGATGCCCTGGCCGCGGTGCTCGGGCAGGACGCCGATCTCGACGTACGCGGTGTGCGTGTTCTCCTGCAGCGGCAGCAGCATCGCGAGGTAGCCGAGCGGCGTCCCGTCGTCGTCGGTGACGAGGAAGCGCGGCTTGCGCACGTACGCCTGGTCGCGGAGCGCGCCGAGGACCTCCTGCGGCGTGCGGTCGTAGTCGTGGTTGCCCCACTCGTGCGCGATGACACGGTTGGCCACGTCGGTGAGCGCGAGGAGCGGTCCGGCCCCGGGCGCGTCGACGGACTCGGGCACGGGCACCTCGTGGATCGACCATGACGCCATGCCGTCCAGGGTCGACCCGTCCGCCGGGCCGGGTCGAGACCTTTAACGACGCGGATCCCTCGCTCCCGACCCGCCGCAGCCACCCGTCCGGCGCAGCGGTGCACGCCCGGGCCGGGCAGCTCCCGCGGAGGCGGGGATACTGGCGGGCATGCTCTGGCTCGAGGTCGTCGGGTGGCTCGGATCGGTCCTGGTCGTCGTGTCGCTCATGCAGGCACGCGTCCTGCGGTTCCGGGTGCTCAACCTGGTCGGGGCCGTGCTTGCGACCGGCTACAACGCGATCGTCGGGATCTGGGCGTTCGCCGTGATGAACGGGGCGATCGCGATCATCGACGTCTACTGGCTGTGGCGCCTGCTGCGCGAGCGGCACGACGAGCGCGCCTACACGGTCGTCGACGTGGGGACCGGCGACGCGTGGGTGCGGCACTTCCTCGACGTGCACGCCGAGGAGATCCGCCGCTTCCAGCCGGGCTTCGCGCTCGCCGACGACGCGTCGGCGTTCCTCGTCGCGCGCGGGGACGAGGTCGTCGGGGTGGTCGTCGTCCGGGACGTCGGGGACGGGGTCGGCGTCGTCGACCTCGACTGGGTGACCACCCGGTTCCGCGACTTCACGCCGGGTGAGTTCGTGTACCGGCGTTCCGGTGTCTTCGCCGAGCACGGCCTGCGTGAGCTGCACGTCGAGCCCGCGCCGGCGATGCGCGAGTACTTCGGCAAGGTCGGCTTCCACCAGACGGCCACCGCGTGGGTGCGCGAGGTCGAGGCGGCCTGACCTCGGCCTGTCGTCCTGAGGATGCGGGTGACCGGGTATAGAGTTTCGGGCACCCGAACTTTCCAGGAGGAGCGGTGACCCGAGTCGACGTCGACGTCGAGCGCGCGGAGGCCCTCGGCCCCGGTGGACGCCGGAAGGCGCGTCGCACGCCGCTGCTGCTCGGGCCCGCGTTCGTCGCCGCGATCGCCTACGTCGACCCCGGCAACGTCGCCGCCAACCTGACCGCCGGCGCGCGGTACGGGTACCTGCTGCTGTGGGTGCTCGTCGCCGCCAACGTCATGGCCGTGCTCGTGCAGTACCAGTCCGCCAAGCTCGGGCTCGTCACCGGCGACTCCCTGCCGGGCGTCCTCGGCAAGCGCATGCGACGCGGTCCGCGGCTCGCGTTCTGGGGCCAGGCCGAGCTCGTCGCCGCCGCCACCGACATCGCCGAGGTCGTCGGCGGCGCCATCGCCCTGCAGTTGCTGTTCGGGGTGCCGCTGCCGCTCGGCGGGCTCATCGTCGGCGTCGTCTCGATGGTCCTGCTCGCCACCCAGAACGTGTACGGGCAGCGTCGCTTCGAGGCCGTCGTCGTCGCGCTCCTCGCCGTCATCACCGTCGGCTTCCTCGTCGGGCTGCTGGTCAGCCCGCCCGACGCGCGCGGCGTGCTGTCCGGGCTCGTCCCGCGGTTCGACGGCACCGACTCCGTCCTGCTCGCCGCGTCCATGCTCGGCGCGACCGTCATGCCGCATGCGATCTACGTGCACTCCGCGCTCGTGCGCGACCGGCACGGGCACGCGCCCGCGGGCGAGGGGCGTGTCCGGCTGCTGCGCGCCACCCGCTGGGACGTCGGCGGTGCGCTCGTCATCGCCGGGCTGGTGAACATCGGTCTGCTGCTGCTGGCCGCGTCCGCGCTGCGCGGCGTCGACGGCACCGACACCATCGAGGGCGCGCACGCCGCGATCGTCTCCGCGCTCGGACCCGCCGTCGGGATCGCGTTCGCCGTCGGGCTGCTCGCCTCCGGGCTCGCGTCGACGTCCGTCGGGGCCTACGCCGGCGCGACGATCATGGAGGGCCTGATCCACCGCCGGATCCCGCTGCTGGTCCGCCGCGTCGTGACGCTCGTGCCCGCGATCGTGCTGCTCGCCGTCGGGGCAGACCCCACGTGGACCCTCGTCCTCAGCCAGGTCGTGCTGAGCTTCGGCATCCCGTTCGCGGTGATCCCGCTGGTCCGCCTGACCCGCGACCGCGCCCTCATGGGCGCCGACCGCAACGGCCCGTGGCTGCACGCGGCCCTCGTCGTCGTGGTCGCCCTGGTCGTGGCCCTCAACCTCACCCTCCTCACCCTCCTCCTCGCCACCTGAGCCTCGACCGGCGTGCTGCCGCTGCCCTCCCGCGCCCGCCGGTGAGCGTCGGTGAGCCGCACACAGGGTCGGTGGTGCGCCGTGGCGTCCGCAGGTCGCCGGGAGCCGTCGGCTCGAAGGGGTCGACACGGTCACCGTCTCGCCATGACGCGACGACCTGGGAGTCCCGACGTCGGTCCCGGGGTGCTCCCCACCGTGCACCTCGCGGCCGCTCACGCCCTGGTGCCGACGTCGTCAGCTCCGGATGACGAACTCGGCGCGGGCTGACGAAGTCGGCGCCGTCAGAGTCGCGCCAGTGGTCGTGGTCAGGCCGAGGTGACCTCTGCCAGGCGGGACTCCAGGTGGGTGCGTTCCGTCGGGTTGGTGACCAGGGTGAGGGCGTGGCGGTAGGAGGCCGCGGCCGCCGCTCGGCGGCCCGCGCGGGCCAGGAGCTCGGCCCGGACGGCCGGGACGCGGTGGAGCCGCGGGAGCGCCTCGTCGAGGCCGTCGAGCAGGCGCAGGCCGGCGTCCGGGCCGTCGGCCTCCGCGACGGCGACCGCCCGGGCGAGGCGCACGACGGGCGAGCCGGTGAGTCGTTCGAGCTCCGCGTAGCGCGCGGCGACGACGTGCCAACGGGTCGCCTCCGACGTCGGTGCGGTGGCGTGCTCGGCAGCGATCAGCGCCTGCAGCAGGTACTCGCGGGCGAGCCGCGACATCGGCGGACGCGTGGTGGGCGCGGGCGGCCGGTCGGCCGGTGTGGGCGCGGGGCGGTCGGCGGGCGCGACCTCGGGGGTGAGGGTGGACAGGAGGGTGAGGGCCTCGTCGATGTCGTCGTGGCGCCAGCGGGTGCGGTCCTGGTCGGGGAGCAGGACCAGCCCGCCGTCGGCGTCGAGGCGGGTGTCGCGGCGCGAGTGCTGGAGCAGCAGGAGCGCGAGCAGCGCACGGACGACCGCGCGGTCGGGGAGCAGCCCGTCGAGCACGCGGAGCTGGCGGATCGCCTCGTCGCCCAGGTCGACGCGCAGCGGGACGTCCCCCGCACCCGGCTGGTAGCCCGACGTGAAGGTCAGGTAGACGACGGTCGCGACCACGTCGAGGCGTTCGTCGAGCCGGTCGGCCGGCGGTGTCGCGAAGGGGATGCCGGAGGCGGCGAGGCGCTTCTTCGCACGGGTCAGACGTGCCGCCATCGCGGACTCCTGCACGAGCAGCAGCCGGGCGATCTCCGCTGTCGACAGCCCGACGACGAACCGTAGCGTGAGGGCGACGCGGTCGTCGGGGGCGATCGCCGGGTGGCAGCACGCGAAGACGAGCCGGAGCTGCTCGTCGGCGACGTGCGCACCGGGGTCGACGGCGGCGGACGCGGCCGCGCGCATCTCGTCGTCGACCACCATGAGCGGCGCCTTGCGCCGCTGCACCGACTCGGTGCGCAGGCGGTCGAGCACACGTCGACGCGCCGCCGTCAGCAGCCAGGCCCCCGTGTTGGCGGGGACGCCGTCGAGGGGCCAGCGTCGGGCGGCGGACTCGAACGCGTCGGACACCGCGTCCTCCGCGAGGTCCGGCCGCGCGTACTGCCCGATGACCAGGGCGATCAGGCGTGACCAGTGCTGCTGCCACGCGGCGGCGACCGCGTCGGCCGCCTGCTGCTCGGTGCTCGCACCGGGCGCCGAGGTCGGGGCGCCCGCGAGCGCGCTCGCCCGGGTGGACGCGTCCGCTCCCGTCGGTGGCGTACGCGGGCCGTCGGCCGGGTCGGGGGCGGTCATGCGGCCACCACCGGGTGCACCTCGAACGTGCCCGCGGGGAGCAGGGTGAGGACGTCGACGAGCGCGTCGAGGTCGGGGGCGTCGAGGACGTGCAGCCCGACGAGCGGTCCGTCCGGTGCGGCGGCCGTCCCGTCCGTGAGGGTCAGCCCTTCCGCGCGGGAACGGACGGTGGTCGCGACGTCGGGGGATCCGAGGGTCTCGTCGAGCACGGTCGTGACGCCGAGCACCGCGGCGAGCGCGGCGAGGTCGTCGCGCGGTGCGCGTGGCGGAGCGAGGATCGCGGCGAGGGCGGCGGCGACCTCGTCGTCGCCGGGACCGGGTCCGTGCCCGGCGGGTGCGGGGCTCGAGCCTGCGGAGGCGGAGCCCCGACCGTCCGGATCGGAGCCACGATTGGCGGACGCGGGTGCCGGGTCGGCGGAGGCCGGCGCCGGACCGGCGGGCTGCGGGCCCGGGCGCGTGCCGCGCAGCCCGCCGGTCGTGAGCTCGTCGAGGAGGTCCGTCCCGCGTGCGGGCCGGGTCGACGTGCCGCCGTAGCGGAGGACGACGAACCTCATGCGGACGCCCCCCGGTCCGTCGCCGTGGTGCAGGGCGTCGCGAGACTCGGGCGGCGACGGCGGGGCTGCGTGGGCATCGGGGCCTCCTGGCGGTGCGGGGTGTCGGCGGGATGACGGGGGAGCCGTGTCCCGATCGACATCGCCTCAGAAGTCGAGGACCGCGACGGGCCGGACCTCGATCGTGTACGACGGCGGGAGCCGGCGGGCGTGGTCGACGACGGCGTCCTGCGACGCGGCCTCGACGAGGTAGAAGCCGCCGAGCTGCTCGGTGGTCTCGGCGAACGGCCCGTCGGTGGTCAGCCGGTCCTCGCCGGGTCGCAGCGTGGTGGCGGTCGCGGTCGGCCGGAGCGCGTCGCTCGAGAGGATCACGACGTCGTGCTCCGCGGCGTTCTGCTCGTAGTCGCGGTGCCGGACGAGGTAGACCTCCTGCTGCTCGGGGGTGGCGTTCGCCCACAGGTTCTCGTCCTCGTACAGCAGGACCATCCAGCGGTCGCGGTCGTCGGTCATGTCAGCTCCTCGTCGGGCGGGCGGGCCGGCGGCGTGCCGGGTGGGTGAGGTGGGTCGGCCCGGCGTCCAGGGACACCGTGCACCGGGATGACGCGCGGCGGTAGCCGGAATCGACAAAGAACCCGTCCCCATTGACAGGCAAGTAGCGACTTGCCTATAACGGTCCCATGCCCGACGAGGTGTACAAGGCGCTCGCGGACCCGACGCGCCGCGTGATCCTCGACGAGCTGCAGGAACGCGACGGGCAGTCGCTGTTCGAGATCTGCTCGCGCCTCGCGATGAAGCACGGCCTGTCGTCGACCCGGCAGGCGATCTCCCAGCACCTCGACGTGCTCGAGGCCGCAGGGCTGGTCGTCGTCCGGCGCGAGGGCCGGTACAAGCTCCACCACCTCGACACGTCCCCGCTCGCCGAGATCACGCGCCGCTGGCCGGTCCGTGACGTCGGTGGCACAGGCGGGAGCGCCCCCAGCGAGACCCACACCCCCGGAGGGACCGACCGATGATCCGCCTCACCGTGACCAGCGTCTTCGTGGACGACCAGGCCAAGGCGCTCGACTTCTACACCCGCGTCCTCGGCTTCGTGCCGAAGAACGACATCCCGCTCGGCGAGGACCGGTGGCTCACCGTCGTCTCGCCCGCCGACCCCGACGGTGTCGAGCTCCTGCTGGAGCCGGACAAGCACCCCGTCGTCGGCCCGTACAAGGCCGGTCTGGTCGAGGACGGCATCCCCGCGGCGTCGTTCGGGGTCGACGACGTGCACGCCGAGTACGAGCGGCTGACCGCCGCGGGCGTGCGGTTCGTGCAGCCGCCGACGGCGATGGGGCCGGTGACGACGGCCGTGCTCGACGACACGTGCGGCAATCTCGTCCAGCTCGCGAGCTGAGCCGCCGTCGGCCAGCCCTGGCGTGCACCGGTGGAGCGGTGGCACGGCGGCCCCCGATGTCGTACCCCCCGGACGCGTCGGTCACGCCACCCGAGGATGTGAGCGCGCACATCGCCCTGCGGTCTTGAATCGTTCAAACCCGAAACGCTTCACCGGGGGTCCAGGCCTCCCGCACGGGCGAGCGCTTCCCTAACGTCAGGCGACGACCCACCCCCGCCCGAGGACTGCCGGCCGCGGCGCGGGGTCCGCAGCGCGCGAGCGACGCCGCCCGCGCGCGAACCGAAGGGGAAGCCATGACAGCACGACGGGCGGCCGCGGGACTCCTCGCCGCCGCGACGATGGCGACGGGCGGTCTCGTCGCCGCCGCGGGCGCCGAGGCAGCCGTGGGCTGCCGCGTGACGTACACCGTGACGAACCAGTGGAGCACCGGCTTCGGTGCCGACGTGAAGATCGACAACCTCGGCGACGCCGTGGACGGCTGGACCCTGACGTGGGCGTTCGGCGCGGGCCAGACGGTCACGCAGGCGTGGAACGGGACGGCGTCGCAGTCGGGCGCGACCGTGACCGTCCGCGACGCCGGGTACAACGCCAGGATCGGGACCGGCGGCACCGTGTCGTTCGGCTTCAACGGCGGGTGGAACGGCTCGTCGAACCCCGCGCCGACGTCGTTCGCGCTCAACGGCACGACCTGCACGGGTGGCACCACGCCGACGACGACGCCGACGAGCACCCCCACGTCGACGCCCACGAGCACCCCGACCAGCACGCCGACCCCGACACCGACGACGACGACCCCGCCGCCGTCGGGCGCGTGGCAGGCCGAGGACCTGGACCGCGGGCTCATCAGCGTCCGCAGCGGGTCGGGGAACCTCGTGCAGTGGCGGCTGCTCGGGACCGAGCCGGCGAGCACCGGCTTCAACCTCTACCGCGGCGCGACGAAGGTGAACGCGTCGCCGCTCACGGGCGCGACGAGCTACCTCGACGCGGGTGCCGCGGCGAGCGCGACCTACACGGTCCGGGCCGTCGTGGACGGCGCCGAGCAGGCCGCCTCCGAGACGTCCCTGACGTTCGCGAACGGCTACCTCGACGTCCCCATCAGCAAGCCGGGGTCCGACTACGTCGCGAACGACGGCTCGGTCGGCGACCTCGACGGTGACGGCCGGCTCGAGGTCGTCCTCAAGTGGGACCCGACCAACGCCAAGGACAACTCGCAGTCCGGCGTGACGGGCAACGTGTTCCTCGACGCGTACGAGCTCGACGGACGGCGTCTGTGGCGCATCGACCTGGGCCGCAACATCCGGGCGGGCGCGCACTACACGCAGTTCCAGGTCTACGACTACGACGGCGACGGCAAGGCCGAGGTCGCGGTCAAGACGGCCGACGGCACCCGGTCGGGCACGGGGCAGGTGATCGGCAGCGCGAGCGCCGACCACCGCAACTCGTCGGGCTACGTCCTGTCCGGCCCCGAGTACTTCACGGTGTTCCAGGGCCAGACGGGCGCGATCGCCGCCACGACCGACTACGTGCCGCCGCGCGGGACGGTGTCGAGCTGGGGCGACTCGTACGGCAACCGCGTCGACCGGTTCCTCGCCGGCACCGCGTACCTCGACGGCGTCCGGCCGTCGATCATCATGGCGCGCGGCTACTACACGCGGGCCGTCGTCGTCGCCTGGGACTACCGCGACGGCAAGCTCACGCGGCGGTGGACGTTCGACTCGAACGCGTCGGGCAACAGCGCGTACGCCGGGCAGGGCAACCACTCGCTGTCCGTCGCCGACGTCGACGGGGACGGCCGGCAGGAGGTCCTGTACGGCGCGGCGGCCATCGACGACAACTGCACGGGCCTGTGGACCAACCGCACGGGTCACGGCGACGCCGGGCACGTCGGCGACCTCATCCCGAGCCGGCCCGGACTCGAGTACTACAAGGTCACCGAGTCGACGAACCAGCCCGACTCCTGGATGGCGGACGCCCGCACGGGCCAGATCCTCTGGAGCACGCCGTCGGGCTCGGACAACGGGCGCGGGGTCTCGGGCGACATCTGGTCCGGCTCGGCGGGTGCCGAGTCCTGGTCGTCGTCGGACTCGCAGCTGCGCAACACGTCCGGCACCGGCGTCGCGCGCAAGCCGTCGTCGGCGAACTTCCTGGCCTGGTGGGACGGCGACACGACGCGTGAGCTGCTCGACCAGACGCGCATCGACAAGTACGGCACGGGCGGCGACACGCGTCTGCTGACCGGGTCCGGCGTGCACAGCAACAACGGCACGAAGGCGACGCCGACGCTGTCCGGCGACATCCTCGGGGACTGGCGCGAGGAGGTGATCTGGCCGACGTCCGACGACAGCGCGCTGCGGATCTACGCGACGCCCGTCCCGACGGACACGCGGCTGTGGACCCTGCTGCACGACCAGCAGTACCGCGTCGCGATCGCGTGGCAGAACACGGCGTACAACCAGCCGCCCCACCCCGGCTTCTTCCTGGGCTCGCCGTTCACGCTCCCCGCGAAGCCGAACGTGTACCTCCGCTGACGCCGGCACGACGCCGCGCGCTCGGGACCTGCGGCGCGTGACGGCACGACGACGACCCGTCCGGGACCTCACCGGGCGGGTCGTCGTCGCGCACGCCCTTCCGCACCTCAGCACGATCGTGCTACAACTGCCGCATGGGGAAGGGTGAGGCGACGCGGCAGGCGGTGGTCGACCGCGCGGTCGAGATCGCCGGGCGCCTCGGCATCGCCGGTCTGACGATCGGCTCGCTCGCGACGGCCACCGAGATGTCGAAGAGCGGGCTGTTCGCGCACTTCCGCTCCAAGGAGGCGCTGCAGCTCGCGGTCCTGGCCCGGGCGCGGGAGAGCTTCGTCGACGAGGTGGTCCGCCCGGCGCTCGCGACGACGCGCGGCGAGCCGCGGGTGCGCGCGCTGTTCGAGCACTGGCTGGCGACGTCGCAGGCCAGCGCCGCGGGATGCCTGTTCGTGTCGGCGGCCACCGAGTTCGACGACGACCCCGGGGCGGTGCGCGACCAGCTCGTGCGCGACCATCGCGACCTCGTCGACTCGATCACCCAGATGTACCGCGCGGGTGTCCAGGAGGGGCAGTTCCGCGACGACCTGTCGCCCGAGCAGTTCGCGCACGACCTCTACGGCGTGATGCTCGGGCACTTCCACGCGTACCGGCTGCTGCGGGACCCCGCGGCCGAGCGCCGGTCGCGCGACGCCTTCGAGCGCCTGCTCGCGGGCATCCGCACGCCGGCCGAGGACCTCGCGGTCGTCGGCCGCTCCGGGGCACCCGGCCGCTGACCGCGGCCCGCACCGTCCAGCCCTCCCCTGTCCCGCCCGGACCGACCCGTCCGATCCCGTCCGACTCCGCCCCACTCCCGATGTCAGGAGCTCACCGTGACCACGACAGGTGTTCAAAAAAGCACGACCGTTCGTTCACACGTGCGGCCACCGCGTGGACTGCGCACCGCGTTCAGGCTCACGGACCGCGTCGCCCCGGCGCTCGTCGCCCGCGCCGCGTTCTTCCTCTGGTGCCGACCGACCGGCACGCGTCGTACGGCGACGGTCCCCGGCGGTACCCGCTGGACGCTGCCGGTCGGCCAGGGGCACGTCGCCGGGCAGACGTGGGGGCGCGGGCCGCGCGTCTACCTCGTGCACGGCTGGGGCGGGCACCGCGGCCAGCTCGCCGCGTTCGTCGAGCCGCTCGTCGCCGCCGGTCACGAGGTCGTCGCCTTCGACGCGCTCAGCCACGGCGAGTCCGGACCCGGCGAGTTCGGACCCCGCCAGGCGACGATGCCCGAGATGGCCGACACCCTCGCCGCCGTCGTCGCCGCCCGGGGCCCTGCGCACGCGATCGTCACGCACTCCTTCGGCGGCAGCACCACGACGCTCGCGCTCCTCGACGGGCTGACCGCCGACCGCGTCGCGCTCGTCGCGCCCATGGCCGACCCCCTGCCGTACACACGCGACTTCGCCGAGGTCCTCGGGTTCAGCGAGTCGACCCGGCAGCGGTTCCTCGCGCTCATGGAGCGACGGGCCGGGCGCCCGCTCACCGACTTCGACGTCGCGCGCGGCGTCGAGTCCTTCGACGGGCCGCTGCCCGCGGCGCTCGTCGTGCACGACACGCAGGACAAGGAGGCGCACCACGCCGACGGCGAGCGCCTCGCGCGGTCGTGGCCCGGCGCGCGCCTCGTCACGACCACGGGCCTCGGGCACCGCCGCATCCTCCGCGACCCGGACGTCGTCGCCGAGGTCGTCGCGCACGTCACCGCCGGCTGAGCCGCCCGACGGCGTCAGGTCGCCACCGTCAGAGGCCCGAGCGCCGCTGCACGACGCCGTCGTCGCCGGCCGAGCGCTGCCGCGACCTCACGTCGTCGGGTTCGTCAGCTCGGGCCGGGTGCGTCAGCTCCACCTGACGAGCTCGGCACCCGCTGACGAGCTCGCGGGAGGAAGCCGCGGGAGGCGAGGGGCTGGCGGGCGGGTGGGACCGTCGGCCAGGTGTGGCGGGTGGGCGCGTGGGACCGTCGGGCGGGTGGGGCGGTGACGTCTGCCAGACTCGGGCCGTCGGGCGGGCTGCTCGGGCCGTCCCACGTCGACGAGGAGTGCGATGACCGAGACGCCCGCCGCCCGGACCGCTGAGCAGCGCGTCGCCGACACGCTCGACCGGCTCCGCACCGACGTCGACCTGTGGGTCGCGACCGCTGACGCCGACGCCCAGCCGTACCTCGTGCCGCTGTCGTTCCTCTGGGACGGCGAGTCGATCCTCGTCTCGACGACCGCCGCGTCCCCGACCGCGCGCAACCTCGTCGCGACCCGCCGCGCTCGCCTCGCACTCGGGCAGACGCGTGACGTCGTGCTCGTCGACGCGGACGTCGAGGCGTCGGACTCCGTGCCGGACGACGTCGCGGACGCGTTCGCCGCGGCCACCGGGTTCGACCCCCGTGCGGAGCCGCAGGAGTACACGTGGTTCCACGCCCGCCCGCGGAGCGTCCAGGCGTGGCGCGAGGCGAACGAGCTCGCGGGCCGCACGATCCTCCGGGACCGCGCGTGGGTCACCCGTCCCTGACCGACGGTCAGGGAGCGGGCGACGCGTCGTCAGGCCGGGTCGGGCGCGGTGGCCGGGGCGGGCACGAGGATCTGCGGGCGGGGCACCGGGGGGCCGTAGCCGCGCGCGCGGGCGCGCACGACGCCCGCCACGACCGCGGGGTGCAGCAGCGCGAGGGGTGACCCGACGAGGTGGTAGAGCCGCCCGAGCGCGAGCTGGGCTCGGGTGTGGCCGTGCGCGCCGACGAGGTTGACCTCGCCGATCCACCAGCCCATGGCCCGGTCGACGGGTGAGGGGCGCCGAGCCGACGGCACGAAGGCGCGGTCGACGCCGGTCGCGATGCCCCAGGGGAGGTCGGCGAGGCGCCGGAACCGGCGCACGAGCGCGTGCGCGCCGCCGGGACGGCCGAGCGCCCCGCGTCGGTCCGCGGCGCGCAGCGCGAGCGCCTCGAGCGCGGCGACGGTCACCCCCTGGCCGTAGATCGGGTTGAAGGCGCACAGCGCGTCACCGATCGGGAGCAGCCCGTCGGGCCAGTCGGGCAGCAGGTCGTAGCGGTGCCGCTGGTTGCCGGTCTGCCGGTGGACGGCGACCTCGCTCGCCGTGCGGCCCGCGTCGACGAGCTCGGCGAGCGCGGGGTCGGGCAGCTCGTCGAGGAACGCGCGCAGCGCGTCGGCGTCGCGCGGGGGGCGCTGGTCGCCCGCGCCGACGGCCCCGACGATCCAGCGGCCGTCCTCGACGGGCAGCGCGATGCCGCCGGGTGAGCCCGGTTGCGCCTGCACGACGATCCCCGGCACCGCGACGCGGTCGTGCGGCAGGTCGACGAGCCACGAGGCGTACCCGACCCGGGCGTCGATCGTGTCCGTGCGGGCGGGGCTTACCCCGAGGTGCTCGAGCCAGCCGGGCAGGCGCGACGACCGGCCGGTCGCGTCGACCACGAGGTCCGCCGGGACCGAGTCGCCGTCGGCGACCTCGACGGCCCACGGGTGGGAGTCCGGGCCGCCGACCGGCGCGTGGGCGACGCCGTCGACGCGCACGCCCGTCCGCAGCTCGACCCCGGGCAGGGCGAGGACGCGTCGCCGCACGACGTGCTCGAACACGGGGCGGCTCACGGACAGGATCACGAGCTGACGCACCCGGGGGGTCCAGCCGGTCGCCGCGAGCCACGCGAGGTCGCCGGTGTCGAAGGGCACCGCCCCGGCGGCGAGGAGGTCCGCGCGGGCGCCGGGCAGCAGCTCCTCGACGGCCTCGAGCCCGCGGTGCAGGTAGACGTGCGGCTGCGGGCTCTGGGGGACGCCACGACGGGGCCGGGGCGTGCCGGGCAGGTCGTCGCGCTCGAGCAGGAGGACGGTCCGCCCGGGGCGCGCGAGCGCAGCGGCGGCGAGGAGGCCTGCGACGCCTGCGCCGAGGACGACGACGTGGCGCGCCCGTCGGGAGGCCGCGGGCGGCGGCCTGCGGTCCGCCGGCGGGGCCGCAGGGCGGGCTGCCGGTGGGGACGTCGGGCGGTCCGGTCCGGCCGCCTGCCTGGCCGCGGGTGGGCGTCGTCGCACCCGGTCATGGTCCCGCGCGCCGGCGGGTGTCGGCCAGGGCCGTCCCGGAGCGTGGTCCGACGGCGGCCGGGTGAGAAAACTACTCCGGAGTATCAAAGTCGCCGGGGCCCTCTCCTGGTCGGGTGTTGCTGCCCGGTACGGCAGCGCACCGGACGACGACAGCAGGGGGGTGAACAGCAGATGACCATCGAGATCATGGAGGTCGAGGAGATCACCGCGACGCGGATCCACCTCGACCCGGACGCCTACGTCTACGGCGCCGCCTGACGACGCACTGAGGCCGGCCCGGCCCACCGCCGGGCCGGCCTCCACGCGTCGCGGCCCTCGCGCCCGACGCGCCTCCGCCGCGCTGCCCGCCCGACGCGCGGCGCGACGCCCCCGGTCGAGGGCACCGGCGGACCCGCACGGTCCCGGCGCCCCGACCACCGGGTCGGGCGGTCACGAGCCGCGACCCGGACGCGCACCGGCGGCCCACGCCGCCGTCCCCCCGACCCCGACGAGGACGTCATGGTTCCCCGACTCAAGTCGCTCACGTGCCTCGCCCACGACGGCGAGCTCATCGTCAGCCTCGACCCGACGTCCCGCGTGCGGGTCGCCGACCCGGACGGCCGCGTCCTCGCGCTCCTGCGGCTGCTGCTCGACGGGACGCGCGACGCCCCGGCCCTCGCCGCGGCGCTCCGGTCGCAGGGCTTCGCCGCCTCCGACGACGACGTCGCGACCGTCGTCCGCCAGCTCGACGGCCTCGGCTGGCTCGAGGACGCCGCAGCCCCGGAGACGTTCGACGCGCACGACCGCGAGCGCTACGCGAGCAACCTGTTCTGGTTCGACGCGTTCACGACGCTCGACGTCCCGCGTGAGGAGCCGCAGCGCCGCCTGCGTGCCGCGCACGTGCTGGTCCTGGGTGCGGGCGGCCTCGGGTCGGCCGCGCTGATGAGCCTCGCGGGGCTCGGCGTCGGCACGCTGACGGTCGTCGACCAGGACCTGGTCGAGCTCCGCAACTTCGCGCGCCAGTTCACCTACACGGAGGCGGAGGTCGGGCAGCCGAAGGCCGAGCGGGTGGCCGACTGGCTGCGCGCGTTCGACCCGTCGCTGCGCGTCACGGCCGAGCGCCGACGCGTCGACTCCGAGGAGGACGTCGCGGACCTGCTGCGACGGTTCCGTCCCGACCTGGTGGTGCACGCGATCGACGACCCCGCGGAGGTCGACCGTTGGGTCAACGGCGCGTGCGTCGCCGCTGGGGTGCCGCTCGTGCGCGGCGGGCTCGCGTACACGCAAGGGCTCTACTGGTCGGTCGACCCGGGTGTCAGCGCCTGCCAGGAGTGCCTCGTGCGGCACCGCGAGCGGCTCGCGGAGGGCGTCGACCGGGTCGCGATGGAGTGGCCGCTCGTGCTGCGCCAGGAGCACCGCAACCGTGGGATCGGGCCGGTCGCGCAGGTGCTCGGCGGGCTCGTCGCGATGGAGGCGTTGCGGTACCTCACCGGCCTGACGTCGCCTGCAGCGGCCGGGCGCTACCAGCTGGTCGACCTCGGCGGCGACTGCACCACGCGCACCGACCCGTGGCCGGCCGACCCCGACTGCCCGGTCTGCGCGACGGCTCCCGCCCGCACCGCCCGCCGCGCGGCCTGAGGCACGCCATGACGACGCCTGCTGTCACGGCCCCGGCTCTCGACGCGGACCTCGTCAGCCCGTCGTCGGTCCTGCGGCTCCACGACCTCACGACGACCGCGCAGGGCGACCGCGTCGTCGTCGGTCACCCCGCGACGGGCCGCTTCGTGGCGCTGCCCGCCGTCGGCGCGCAGGCGCTGGCCCTCCTCGCCGAGGGGCGGACCGTCGCCGACGTCGAGCGCGCGGTGACACCGCCCGACGCGCCCGAGCCCGTCGACGTCGTGTCGTTCGCACGCTCGCTGGTCCGGCTCGGCTTCGTCGCGGCGGTCGACGAGTCCGCCGTGGCCGCACCGCCACCGGGGGACGTCGGTCCGGCAGGCACGGGCTGGGCCGTCGCCCCGCGGATCCGGCTGCCGTGGCTGTTCGGGCGAACCGCCGGGGTGCTCGCCGCGCTCGCGACCCTCGCGTCGGTCGTGCTCGTCACCGCCGTCCCGCGCGTGCGTCCCCACGCGCTCGACCTGTTCTTCCTGGCGAGTCCCGCGCAGAGCATCGCCGCGGTCGTGGTCGTGACGTACGTGCTCGCGGGCGTGCACGAGCTCGCGCACGTCCTCGCGGCGGCCGCGCTCGGTGTCCCGGCGCGACTGCGCGTGACCCGCCGGACGTACTTCCTCACGTTCGAGACGAACCTGACGGGCCTGTGGGCGCTGCCGCCGCGCCGCCGCGTCGGGCCGCTGCTGGCCGGGATGGGGTTCGACGCGTCGGTGCTGTGTGCGGCGCTGGCCCTGCGGACGGCGGGCGTGGGACCGGACGCGTTCCTCGCGGCAGTCGTGATGATCGAGCTCACGGCGATCGTCGTGCAGCTCTTCGTCTTCCTCCGCTCCGACGTGTACGCGGTGATGACGGCCCTGCTCGGCTGCACCTCGCTCGACCGGACGACGCGTCTGATGCTGCGGCGCACGGTCCGCCGGCTCAGCCCGGAGCAGGCGGCGGCGCTCGCGGCAGCGCCCGCGCGGGACCTGGCGGTCGCGCGCTGGTACCGGTGGGTGCACGTGTCGGGGTACGCGCTCGCGGCGGCGTTCTTCGTCGCGGTGTTCCTGCCGTCGACGTGGTTCATGCTGCGCTGGGTCGTCGAGTCGGTCGTGGTGCACGGACCGTCGACGTGGGCGTTCTGGGAGGCGCTGCTGCTGGGGATCGTCGTCCTGTCGCCGCGTGCCGTCACGGGCGTGGTCGCGCTGCGCGACCTGCGGGCCCGTCGTGCGCGGGCCGTCACTCCGGCTCGGGGGCGTCCTGCTCGTCGGCGTGCGCGACGTGCCGCAGCTGCGACCAGATGAGCACGACGAACACGGCCGACCCGACGAACGCGAACCAGAACGGCGCCGTCACGCCGTTGTGCTGCGCGAGCGCCCCGCCCACCCCGGCGCCGACGACGAGCCCGCCGAAGACGCCGACCAGGTTGACGCTCGCGACGCGTCCCTGGAGCGCGGTCGGCACGGCCCGCTGCCGGATCGTCACGGACGTCGTGCCCCAGACGAAGGCGTGCGCGCCGAACACGAAGAACACGACCATCGCGAACCAGGCGGTCGTCGTGAGCGCGAGCGCGAGGTGCGTGAGCGTCTCGATGATCAGGCCGATGCGCATGAGGTTCGCGAGGCTGATCCGCGCGGTCAGCCACCCGTAGGAGAACGTCCCGACGAGCCCGCCCACGGCCTGCACCGTCGTGACGAGCCCGAACCCGATCGCGCCGAGGCCGAGCCGCTGCTGTGCGTAGAGGACGAGGACCGCCCACGCGGCGCCGAACGTCACGTTGAAGATGAGGATCGTCAGGACGAGCGTGCGCACGGCCGCGTGGTGCAGGACCCACCGGACGCCCTCGGCGATGTCGTGCCGGATGTGCGTCGCCTTGCGCTCGGTGTGCACGGGCGCGACGCGCAGCCGGGACACCATGACCGCTCCGGCGGCGACGAGCAGCGCGTCCGCGAAGAACGGCACGGCCTGCCCCCCGGCGAACAGCGCGGCACCGACGGGCGGGCCGACGAGCTGGTTGACGGTGACGAACCCGGCCTGGATGCGGGAGTTCGCGACGGCCAGGTCGTCACGGCGGACGAGCATCGGCACGAGCGTCGACGAGGCGTTGTCGGCGAACGTCTCGGCGGTGCCGAGCAGGAACATCGCGACCAGGACGAGCACGATCGGGGCGGCGTCGACGGCGACGGCCGTGGCGAGCAGCGCGAGGGCGACGGCCCGGACGGAGTCGACGGCGACGACGAGGCGTCGGCGGTCGAGCCGGTCGGTGAGCGCGCCGGCCCACAGGCCGAACAGGAGCGGCGGCAGCCACTGGAGGAGCGCGGCCAGGGCGACGAGGAAGGCGTCGTCCGTCCGTGACGCGACCAGCAGGGGACCGGCGGCGAGGACGATGCCGTCGCCGAGGTTCGTCGTCCACGACGAGGCGAGCAGCCACCGGAACCCGGTGCCGAGCCTGTGCGGGACGACGGACTCGACGATCCGCGACGACACGTCGAGCACGGTAGCCCGGCGTGCCGTCACGCTCCCAACGGATAGGCCGGCCGCAGACGCGCACGAGCAGCACCTCCACGGCCTCCGGCAGGTCGGGCCACACCGGGCCACACCGGGCCGCGCCTGCCGCAGCTGCCCGCGGGCCGGGCCGTCAGCGCAGCGCCGCGAGCAGCTCCGGGTCGTCCATGCCCGGGACCGCGTACCCCGTGGCGTCGTCCCAGGGGACCTGCTCGCGGTCGAGGCGCACCGACCACCACGCGTCGGGCACCGCGCGGCGCAGCTCGGTCAGCGTCGCGCACCAGTGGAGCAGGGACGTGAGGGCGTGCAGCGGGTGCACGGGGAGCTCCGTCCGGCCGCGCAGCACGACGGCCTCCGGCAGGTCGGTGTCGGGCACGAGACGCGGAGCGCCGTCCGGGGCGCCGGCGTTCCCCTGCTCGACGAGGCGGGCGACCCGTGACAGCTCCTCGGGGTCGAGAGGCGTCGGGCGCTCGGCGATGTACTGGAGGGTGACGGCCACGGCCGCACAACCTACTGCCTGGTACCGCCCGGTTGTGACGGTTCGCCCCCAATCCTCCGGTTCGTCGCCGGACCGTGACCCGGGACCGGCGCGGGCGGGGCGACGACCTGCCTGGACAGGCGTCCGGGTGTGACCAAGATGGCCCTTTCGGCCCAGGCCACGAGCGTCCACATGATGGGACGATGGAGGGGCCGGTGACCCCGGCGACCCCGCATCCCCGGGCGTCCGTGCGACGCCCCCGCGCACTCACGAGGAGCGTCCCGATGGCCACCGACACCCTTCCCGGACCCGTCACCGCCCGCCACGACGAGCCGATCGGCCAGCGCGTCGCCGCGCTCGTCGACACCGTCCGCTGGGCCCCCGCCCCGCGCTTCGAGGGGACCCCGGCGAACCGGTGGCGCTTCGTCGCGTACCTCGGCGGCAGCATGCTCGCGTGGACCGTCGTCGGCCTCGCCGTCACCGCGGGCCTCGGGCGCGTGCTCGGTCTCTCCTGACCCCGTTGCTCCGGTCGGGCGAATCGGACGTCGAACCCTCAAGTCGGGCATATCGGCGCCGATAGCGTGCGCGCCGTGCCC
The DNA here is from genome assembly GCF_010119915.1 of Cellulomonas sp. H30R-01. NCBI lineage: Bacteria > Bacillati > Actinomycetota > Actinomycetes > Micrococcales > Cellulomonadaceae > Cellulomonas > Cellulomonas sp. H30R-01. The sequence goes on from NZ_CP048210.1 coordinate 4,081,476, forward strand.
GTCGCCGTCGCCACAGTCCCGCTCACCGTCGTCACCGACGCGCGCGTCCTCGTCCCCGCCGCCCCGCCGGCGCCGGTCGCGGCTCCGCGCGGGGTGCGCCACCAGCGACGTCGGCTGCACGCCGCGCTCGGCCCGCGGGTCATGCGCGCCGTGGTCGTGACCGCGACGACGCTCGCGCTGGTGCCCGCGCTGTCCCTGGTCGCCGGCGCGATCGGTGCGCCGAGCGGTGTCCGGACGACGGCCGCCCTGGGTGTCGTCGCGCAGGGTGGACTCCTGGTCGCCGCGCTCGTCGCGGTCGCCGTGTGGCTGTCGGGCAGCGCCGTCGGCGTCCCGGTCGGCACGGTCGCCGCGTGGCTCGCGCTGCGGCCGCTCGCGGCGCGCGACCTGCGGCGGCTCGAGGCGGCGCTCGCCGGGGCCACCGTGGTGCAGGGCGTGGGCATCCGCCCCGGGTACGGGCGCAGCCGCGCGGTCGAGCTCGCCGACGGGTCGGTCGTCACGATCACGCGACTCGTCGACCGCGACGACCGCGGCCGTCAGGTCGGCTTCACGCGGTCCGGCGGTGTCGACCGGGTCAGCCGTGCCGCCGCCGCGATGGCGCTGACCGCGCACCAGCAGGCCGTGGGCGAGACGCCCTGGTTCCCCTCGCTCGTCGACGGTCGTCGGCCGCAGCGGTGGGGGACGTTCGGCACCACGCCCTGAGGGCGACGCTCCGGGACGGCACATCGTGCCGACGCCCGAGCAGCGCGCCGCGGACCGCCGGGGCCGCCGCCGTCCTGACCGGCGCGGCGGCGACCCCGGCGCCCGTGCGGGCGGGCGTCAGGGGCGCGTCGCGAGCCAGGTCTCGAACGCGTCGAAGGACGTCGCCCGGCCGAGGAACCGCTCGACGAGGTCCGCGGCGTCGGCCGTGCCGCCGGGCGCGAGGATCGCGTCGCGGTAGCGGCGGCCCACCTCGGGGTTCATCAGGTCGTCCCCGAACGCCGTCCGCAGGTCCTTCGCGATGACGAGGCTCCAGAGGTACGTGTAGTACGCCGGGCCGTACCCCTCGAGGTGCCCGAACCCTGTGACCTGGTGCGTCTCCGGCAGCGCCGCGTAGGGGCCGAACCGCGCGTCGATCTCCGCGGTGTACGCGTCGAGGTCCTCGGGCGGTGCCGCGTGCAGCCCGTACGAGAGGGCGGTGAAGTTGAGCTGCCGACGCGTCCACGCCCCGCGCCCGAACGCGTCCGCCCGACGCATCCGCTCGACGAGGTCCGTCGGGATCGGCTCGCCCGCGTCGTCCGTCGCGAACGTGCGCAGCACGCCCGGGTCCCACGCCCACTCCTCGAGCAGCTGGCTCGGCGCCTCGACGAAGTCCCACTCCGTCGCGACGCCCGTGAACGCGGCCCAGCGCTGCGCGCCGCCGACGATCTCGTGCACCAGGTGCCCGAACTCGTGGAAGAACGTCACGACGTCGTCGTGCTCCATCGTGCCCGTGGGGAAGTTGCAGACCAGCACGCCCTCCGGCAGGTGCTCGCCGACGACGCCGGGCACGAGCGGGAACTGCGCGGCGTGGTTGAACTTGCCCGGGCGCGGGTGCATGTCGAGGTAGACGCGGCCGATGCGCTCGCCGTCCGACTCGACGTCGAGGACGTCCACGTCGGGGTGCCACGTCGGCGCCTCGACCGGCACGAACGTCAGGCCGAGCAGCCGGCTGACCGTGCCGACGACACCGTCGCGGACCTGCGGGTAGCGGAAGTACCGGCGGACCTCCTGCGCATCCACGTCGTACTGCTCGCGGCGCACGACCTGGTCGTAGTACAGGCTGTCGGCGGGCGTGACGGCCGCGGCCGCCGGGTCGTCGGCGCGGAACCGGGCGAGCAGCACCTCGACGTCGTCGCGGGCGCGGTCCGCCGTCAGGTCGTCGAGCCGGTCGACGAACTGTCGGATCGCCGCGCCCGAGCCGATCATCTTGACCTCGGCGTCGTAGCTCGGCCAGTCCGCGTACCCGAGCAGGTGGGCGCGCTCGTCGCGCAGCCGCAGCAGCTCCGCGAGCACCGGGCCGTTCTCGGGCCACGCGGTGCGCAGGTACTCCGAGGTCAGGGCCGCGCGCACCGACGCGTCGCGCGCGTACGTCCGGACCGGGATGAGGTCGGGGTAGTCCGTCGTCAGCGTGACGAGGCCGTCGTCGCCCGCCGGGTGCTCGGCGCGGAAGTCGTCGGGCAGGCCGTCGAGCTGCTCGGGGCGGACCTGGATGCTGCGCGTGCCCTCGCGGATGTTGCGCGCGAACTCGAGCCCCAGCTCGGTGCAGCGCTCGGCGAGCGCCTTGAGCCGCGCGCGCTGCTCGTCGGACTGGTCGACGCCCGCCCGGCGGAAGTCGCGCAGCACGTGCTCGCGCAGGCGGCGGGCGTCGTCGTCGAGCCCGTCCTCCGTGGTCGCCGCCAGCACCTCCCACAGGTCGCGGTCGAGGCCGCGCGACGTCGCGAGGTCCTCCGCGGCCTGCGCGCGCTCCTCCGCGGCGGATCGAAGGTCGGCGTCGGGGTGGACCTCGGCCAGCAGGTGGGCCGCGGCCGACGCACGGCCCAGCGCCAGGTCGCTGCGGTCCCACAGCTCCAGCACCTGCGCGGTCGTGCGCGGGGTGCCGTCCTTGAGGGTCGCGAGGTGCGCGCGGGCCGTGTCGAGGGACGCGTCGACGGTCTCGGTGAGGAACGCCGGCCAGGCGTCGGCGTCGGTGGGGAAGCGCGTGGGAGCGGCAGTCATGCGCCGACGCTACACACGCCGCCCGTGCCGTCGGGCGGAGAGATCGGGTGACGCCGGGGTTGCTCAGACCGGTCGGACGCCCGTGTCGGGGGAGCGGCCGGTCAGGCAGTAGGTCAGACCCGCCGGGTCGCGCATGACGGTCCACTGCGCGAAGCGCGCGACGACCTGCGCGCCGAGGTCGACGTGCTCCGCGACGACGTCGTCCCGGTCGGGGCCTGCGGCCGCGACGTCCACGTGCGCCGTGACGGCGGTCCGCCCGTCGTCCTCGCCGAGCCGCTGGAGGAGCAGCCGCACCGGCATCCCGTCCGGGCGCGCGAGGGGCACGAGCTCGAGCGACGCGTCGCCCGCGACCGCCCAGCCGGTGAGTGCCGACCAGAACGCGCGCTCGCGGTCGACCAGCGGCGCCGGGATGTCCAGGCAGAGCTGGTCGACGCGCGCCCGGCCGCCCCGCGGGCCGTCGACAGGCGCGGGCCGTCGTCGCTCGCCCTCGTCGTGCACGACGCAGAACACGAACCCGCCGGGCGACGCGAGCACCACGTGCTCCTCGCGATACTGCTCGGTGGCACCCAGATCGACCGCTCGCGCCGCCGCCCCTGCCACGTCGTCGACGTGCAGGTCGAGGTGCACGCGCGGCCCGTCGTCGAACCGCTGCACCCGCAGGAACGCGTCGCCGTCGGGCGGGAGCAGCGTCGCGAACTCCCCACCCGGCCCGCGCGGCGCCGACAGGTGCGTCGCGGTCACCGCCTGCCAGAACGCGACCCCGTCGGGGAACCGGTCCTCGGGCAGGTCGAGGAAGATCGTCGCCCACACCACTCGCACGTCGCCGAGCCTCCCGTCCGTCCACCCCGAGCCGTCGGCCCATCCTGCCGCGACGTGGTCAGCGGCGGCGGGCGATGGTCGCCAGGTCCAGCGCGTCGATCATCACGCCCGTGTCGTCGCGCACCCAGCGCGCGCCCGTCGCCCGGTGCTCGTCGGTGCGCGCGAACCGGTAGCGGTACGTGCGCGCGCGCACCCAGCGGGGCGGCTCGCCGTCGAACGGGTCGTGCCGCAGCAGGCGGAGCGTCGCACGGTCGGCCTCGAGGAGCTTGACGAGGAACGGCACGAACCAGCGGAGCTGTGCGGACGACCCGAGCGCGAGGAACCACATGCCCCAGTCGAGCCGCAGGTGGTACGGCGCGAACTGGCGCGGCAGCCGGCGCACGTCACCGGGCTTGCCGTGGAACCCGTACTCCTCCCAGCGGGCGTCCGGCCCGGGGACGGCGTCGCGCGTGCCCTCGACGGCGACCTCGGTGCGCTGCCGGGTGATCGTCCCGAACGCGCCGTACGCGTTGACGAGGTGCCACACGTTGAACGACGCGTTCATGCGCTGGTGCCGCGAGACGAGGTTCCGCAGCGGCCACCACGACAGCACGACGCACAGCGCGGAGACGGCGAGGGCGACGACGACGTAGCCGACCGGCTCGTCGCGCGGCGGGGCGCCGTCGCCGACGGCGATGCCGAGCGGGCGCAGGACCGCCGCCCAGGACGCGTCGTCGATCGCCGACAGGGCCAGCACGATCGTCAGCCAGTTGAGCCACGCGAAGTTGCCGGAGAGCACGAGCCAGAGCTGCGTGACGACGACGACCGCCGCCGCGACCGCCGCGACGCGTCCGGGGACCAGCAGGAACCACGGCACCACGAGCTGCGCGACGTGGTTGGCGGCGACCTCGACGCGGTGCAGCGGGCGGGGGAGCAGGTGGAACAGCCGGCTGAGCGGGCCGGGCATCGGCTGCGTCTCGTGGTGGTAGTAGAGCGCCGTGAGGTCGCGCCACGCGGGGTCGCCGCGCCACTTGATGAGGCCCGCCCCGAGCTCGAGCCGGAACACCAGCCACCACAGCAGGACCAGGACCGTGATCGGCGGCGCGACGTCGTCGGACCCGAGGAACGCGACGAGGAAACCCGCCTCGAGCAGCAGCGACTCCCACCCGAACCCGTAGAACACCTGCCCGACGTTGACGACTGACAGGTAGAGCACCCACAGGACGAGGAACGCCAGCATCGGCACCCACCACGGACCCGCCTGCGGCAGCCCGACCACGAGCGTCAGCGCGACGAGCAGCCCGACCCAGCCGACGACCACGAGCCGCTGGTCCGAGTACCGGCGCATCAGGCTGGGCGACGACCGCCACGGGACCCGCGCCACGAACGACGGCACCGGCAGCAGCCCGTGCTCGCCGAGCAGCGGCCGGAACTGGCGCAGCACCGCGACGAACGCGACGACGTACACGGCGGCGACCCCGCGCTGCACGGCTTCGCGCGCCACCGCGTAGCCCTCGGCGTCGAACCACTCCACGCGCACCACTCCCGTCGTCCAGCGTGCGCGTGGGGTGACGGGTGCGCGACCGGGTCGTCACGGGGCCGGCGAACCTGCCGCCCGGGAGTCCGGCGGGCACGGACGGGACCGGGCGCCGACCGTCAGGCGCGGACGAACGGGATCGCGCCGGCCGTCCGGGTCAGGTCGCCGCGCGACGCGCGGTTGGCGGAGACGATCGACAGCACCAGGCCGTAGACCACGAGCAGCACCAGCAGACCCATCGCGGTGCTCACCGGGCTGGCGAGCGGCACGGGCTCGTCGCTCGCGAACGTCATGAGCAGCACGACGTGCACCGCCAGCAGGACGGCCGTGTACAGCAGCTGGCTCAGGTGCCAGTTCACCGCCCGACGCACGACCTCCTCACCGGTGGGCGTCAGCGTCTTCCGCACGGCGGCCCGGTACCCGAGCGCGCCCGCGACGACCAGCAGGTTGCTCAGCAGCGGCACGCACAGCAGCAGCCCGAGCCCCCACCACCACGCACCCGCCCCGGTCGTCGGCGGTCCGCTGACGGGAGCCTCCTGCCCGGGCGGGAGCGGCGGCGGCACACGGTCGTACGGGGTGTTGGGCCGACGCGGGTCGTCGGGGCCTGAGGGCTGGGGCACGGTCCACTCGGTCACGCGCCCCATCTCATCAAACGACCGCCGGTCGTCGCCTGCGGGCGACGCGCGCGCCGGCCACGACATCAGCGGCGTCCGCAGCCCACGAACCGCACGCGATGTCGTGGTCGGCGCTGTCGAGGAGGGAAGACCGGGGTCGGGAGGCGCGGCAAGGGTGCGGACACGGGCGGAAGGGGGTCCGGGCGAGGGCAGACGGCGGCGCCCGGGTCCGTCGGGGGTGCCGACGGCCCGGGCGCGGACCGGTGGGGTCGTCAGGCGGTCGCCGACGGCTCCGGGTCGAGGTGCGTCTCGTGCTCGTGCGGGTGGCGGCGCTCCAGGGCGGCGCCCTCCACGTCGACGTCGGGAAGGATGCGGTCGAGCCACCGCGGGATCCACCACGCCCTGTCACCGGCGAGGTGCATGAGGGCCGGGATGAGCACCATGCGGACGACGAACGCGTCGACCAGGACGCCGAACGCGAGGGCGAACCCGATGGGCCGGATCATCGCCGAGTGCGAGAACACGAACCCGCCGAACACGGAGATCATGATGATCGCCGCGGCGGTGACGACGGCCCGCCCGGCCCGCAGGCCCTGCACGACGGCGATGCGCGCGGGGGCGCCGTGCGCGTACGCCTCGCGCATGCCGGACCCGAGGAACAGCTGGTAGTCCATCGCGAGGCCGAACAGGATGCCGACGAGGATCGTCGGGAGGAAGTTCAGCACCGGGCCGGGCGTCTCGACGCCGAAGACGCCGGACAGCCAGCCCCACTGGTAGATCGCGACGACCCCGCCGATCGCGGCGAAGAAGGACAGGATGAACCCGAGGGTCGCGACGACCGGCACGAAGATCGACCGGAACACGACGATGAGGATGAGCAGCGACAGCCCGACGACGACCGCGAGGTACGTCGGCAGGGAGTCGGCGAGCGTGTCGGACACGTCGATGTTGCCGCTGGCCTGGCCCGCGACGCCGATCGAGTCCACGCCGTCGACGGACAGGTCGCGCAGCGTGTGCACGAGCTCCTCGGTCGACTCGCTGGTCGGGCCCTCGGCGGGCACGACCTGGAACGCGATCGTCGTGCCGTCCTCGGACGAGCCGATGGGCGCGACGGCGACGACGTCGTCCTGCGCGAAGATCGCCGAGCCGATGCGGGCCTGCTCGACGGTCTCCTGGCCCTCGGCGGGCGCCTCGGGGAGCGTCGCGACGACGACGAGGGTGCCGTTCTGGCCCTCGCCGAACCGCTCGTCGATCGTCGAGTAGGCGCGGTACTGCGTGGAGTCGTGCGGCTCGGACGACCCGTCGGGCAGGCCGAGCCGCAGCTCGGTCGCAGGCAGCGCGACGACGACGAGCGCCCCGACGCTGAGGAGGGCGGCCAGGACGGCCTTCCACGTGGTCATGGGTCGCAGCGGCTTGGTGGGTGCGGCCACGACGACGTCGCCCGTCCCGGCACCGGCGGCCGTGAACGCGGCGCGCTCCTTCTTGTTGAGGACGCGCGTGCCGAGCATCGTGAGCAGCGCGGGCGTCATGGTGATCGCGATGAGGACGGCGACGAGCACGGAGAACGCGCCGACGGTGCCCATGAGGCCGAGGAACGGGATGCCGGTGATGTTGAGCGCGAGCAGCGCGATGAGCACCGTGGCGCCGGCGAAGACGACGGCGTTGCCCGACGTGCCGTTCGCGAGCCCGATCGACTCCTGCACGTCGTAGCCCTGCTTGAGCTGGCGGCGGTGCCGGTTGACGATGAACAGCGCGTAGTCGATGCCGACGGCCAGGCCGAGCATGACGCCGAGGATCGGGGTCACGGACACCATGTCGACGACGCCCGACAGGGACATCGCGCCGAGCGCGCCGATGCCGACGCCGAGCAGCGCCTGCAGGATCGGCAGGCCCGCGGCGAGGAACGTGCCGAGCATGACGACGAGCACCACGCCCGCCACGACGACACCGATGACCTCGCCGACACCGAGCAGCTCGGGCACGCCGCCCGAGATCTCCGACGAGTAGTCGACCTGCACGCCGTCGATCGGCTCGTCGAACGCCGCGAGCAGGCCCTCCTTGGTCGAGTCGGCCAGGTTCATGGACGCCTCGGTGAACGACACCGGGACCACGACGGCGCTGCCGTCGGACGAGACCAGGCGGATCTCGGAGGCCATGTCGAGCAGCGTCGACCCCGCCTCGAGCTGGGGCTCCGACGCCTCGAGCTCGTCGCGGCCCGCGTCGATCGTCGCCTGCTGCTCGGCCACGACCGCGAGCTGGGCGTCGAGCTGTGCCTGCTGCGCGTCGAGCTGCGCCTGCTGGGCTGCGAGCTGCGCCTGCGCGACCGGACCGGCGCCCGCGGCCTGCTGCGCGGCGGCCTCGAGCTGGGCGCGACCCGCGTCGAGCTGCTGCTGCCCCGCGTCGAGCTGCGCCTTGCCCGCGTCGAGCTGCTCCTGACCCGCGTCGAGCTGCGCGCGGCCCTGCTCGAGCTGGGTGCGGCCGTCGTCGAGCTGCTGGCGCCGCTCCTCGAGGTCGGCCTGCGTGGCGAACGGGTCGACGACGTCGCGGACGCCGTCGACGTCGCGCGCTGCGTCGATGTGGTCGGTGATCGCGGCCTTCTGCTCGTCCGTGAACGCCGACCCGTCCTCGGTCGAGAGCACGACCGTGCCCGTGCCGCCTGCGGCCGACGGGAGCTCGCGCTGGAGCTGGTCGGTGACCTCGGCCGTGGGGGTGTCGGGGATCGTGAACGCGCTGGCCAGCGTGCCGCCGAAGGCGACGAACGTGATGCCGACGACGACGAGGACGGCGAACCAGCCGGCGACGACGGCGCGCGCGTGGCGGGCTGAGGCGCGCCCGAGGCGGTACAGGAGCTCTGCCATGGTGGGTCTCTCCGGTCAGGACGGGTGCGGTGCGGGCTGGTCGTGCGGTGCCGGCCGTGGCGTGGCCGGTGGTGGCTCGGGGGCGGGTGTGCCGCTCCGGGCGCGTCAGTGCGGCGTGGGCGGTGGCGCGCCCGTCGCGCCGTAACCCGTGCGGGCGGCGGCGAGGAGGCGTTCGACGAGGTCGGCCCAGACCTGGCGGGAGCGGTCGTCGTCCCCACCGCCCGTGGCCTGGTGCCAGTAGCCGTGCAGGACGAGCGCACCGCTCATGAGCGAGCCGACGAGCAGGCGGACGTCGAGCTCGTCGGCGTCGGGGTGGCGTCGCATCATCTCGGCCGACATGCGCCCGCTGACCTCGGTGAACGCACGACCGATGAGCGCGGCGTGGCGCGGTGTGAGCGCGTCGTCGGAGTCCTTGCCGAGCACGCGCGTGAGGTAGGCGATGGGCGTGACGAGGTCGGTGGCGCGCAGCGCGTGCGCGAGCTCGTCGAACATCGTCGCGTCGGCGTCGGGCGCCGTGTGCGACTCGAAGCTGTCGACGACGGTGCCGAGGATGTCGCCGCACACCGTGATGACGATCTCGTCGAGCGACTCGAAGTGGTTGAACACCGTGCGGCGGGACACGTCGGCGCGGTGCGCGAGCTCGTCGACGCTGAACGACGTGCCGCCGGTCTCACGCATGAGGGCCGCGGCGGCGTCGACGATCGCGCGGTGGTGCTTCTCCCGCAGCGCGGCGCGTCGTCCGATGGTCACTCTTGCGACACTAAGTGCACCGTTGCACTCAGTGCAATCGGAGGCGGCGCCTGTTCACCCCGCGTTCAGCGTGAGGAGCGCCACACCCGGGTCGGCGTCGGACGCCAGCCGCGCGTGCGTCTCCACGTCGAAGCGCTCGTCGCCGTACCGCAGCTTCGCGCGCTCGACGCCCTCGGCCGCGAACCCCGCACCCACCGCGACACGGCACGACGCCGGGTTGTTCACACGGTGCCCGAGCTCGAGCCGGAACAGCCCCAGGTCGTCGAACGCGAACCGCGCGACCGACGCGACCGCGCGCGTCGCCAGCCCTCGTCCCCGCTCGCTCGCCGTCAGCCAGTACGACACCCACGCCGTCGCGTGCCGGTGCTCGACGTGCGCGAGCGCGACGTGCCCGACCGCCCTCCCGTCGACGCGCACCGCGAACGCCCACGTCGGGTCCGCGGACTGCACGAGCTGGCTCTCGATGAGCTCGCGCGCGGCGTCGACGCTCGGCACCGCACCGCCGCCGAGCTGGAGGACGAGGTCCGGGCTCTCCGCGACGGCGGCGACCAGCGCCTCGGCGTCCGACGGCTGCCACGGCGCGAGCGTCGCGACGCGCCGCGCGGTCGGCACACCGCTCGACGACGTCACCGGACCGCGCGAGAGGCGGCCGGGCGCAGGGGGCGTGCGCCGCGCCGTCGGTCCGCCGGCCGGGAGCGTGCGACGGGCCGTCGAGCCGGCACCGGGCAGCGTGCGGCGGGTCATCGGGCGGCCACCCGGAGCACGCCGTCGGCGCTGCCGACGGACACGCGACGCAGGTCGTGCGCGAGCGCGGTCGCTCCGGCGTCGAGCAGCGCGTCGGGCGCGAACGTGCCGACCACGGCGATGACGGGCATGCCCGCCGCGCGCGCCGACGCGACACCGTCCGTCGTGTCCTCGAACGCGAGGCAGTCGGCGGGGTCGAGGCCCAGCACCTGGGCGCCCCGCAGGTACGGCTCGGGGTCGGGCTTGCCGCGCGACACGTCCTCCGACGTCACGAACACCTCGGGGATCGGCAGGCCCGCCGCTCGCAACCGGGTCGTGACGATCTGCTCGCGGCCCGACGTCACGCACCCCCACGCCGTCGACGGGAGCGCGTCGAGCAGTGCGGCTGCCCCGGGCAGCGCGACGACCGACGCCGCGGCGGCGAGGCCCGCCTCCCGGGAGAGGTCGAGCGCCCGCGCCTGCAGGTCCGGCGGCACGAACCGGTCGACCAGGTCCTGCGCCCGCGCGGCGACCGACGCCGCGACGATCGGCTCGGGGTCGATCCCGATCGTCTCCGCGAGCCAGCGCCACGCCGAGCGGATCGCGTCCGCCGAGTCGACGAGCGTGCCGTCCACGTCGAACAGCACGCCGCGGCACTCGACGGTCCAGGCGTCGGACGGGGCGGTGAGCGGGGGAGCCATCCCGGTAGCGAACCAGGCGTCGGCCGGTCTTGCCCGGTCGTCCGCCTCCCGAGCCGTCCGGGCCCGGTCCCCGGCGGCCGGCCGAACACGTCGCCCGGCCGGACCCTCCGACCGGCCGGGTTACCGTCGGTCGCATGCACCTCGTCGTGAGCAACGTCCGTCCGTGGGGAACCGAGCCGTCCGACGTGGTGGTGACCGACGGCGTCGTGAGCGCCGTCGTCCCGGCGGGCACCGCCGTCGCACCGGAGGGCGCCGAGGTCGTCGACGGGCGCGGCCTGCTCGCGCTGCCCGGGTTCGTCAACGCGCACGCGCACGTCGACAAGTCCTGGTGGGGGCAGCCGTGGGTGTCCTACGGCGGCGAGGCGACGACGCAGGGCCGGATCGCGCACGAGCGCGCCGAGCGCGACCGGTACGGCATCCCGTCGGTCGCGTCGACCACCGCGGTGCTGCGCGAGTTCCTCCGGCACGGCACGACCGCCACGCGCACCCACGTCGACGTCGACCTGGGCGTCGGGCTGCGCGGCATCGAGCACGTCCGGACGGCGGCCGAGGATCTCGGCGGGGTCCTCGACGTCGAGGTCGTCGCGTTCCCGCAGGACGGCGTCGTCCGGCGTCCCGGCGTGCTCCGGCTGCTCGACGAGGCCGCCGCCGCGGGCGCCACGCACGTCGGCGGGCTCGACCCCGCGGGCATCGACCGCGACCCCGTCGCGCAGCTCGACGGGCTGTTCGAGATCGCCGAGCGGCGCGGCGTCGGCGTGGACGTGCACCTGCACGACCGCGGCGACCTCGGCGCGTTCCAGGTCGAGCTCGTCGTCGAGCGCACGCGCCGCGCCGGGCTGCACGGCAAGGTCACGGTGTCGCACGGCTTCGCGCTCGGCGAGCTCCCCGCCGGGCGGCAGGAGGACCTGCTCGACGAGCTGCGCGACGCCGGCATCGGGTGGGCGACCGTCGCGCCCGTCGGCACCGCACCGCTCCCGTGGCGCGGGATGCGCGAGCGCGGCATCCCCGTCGGGCTCGGCACCGACGGCATCCGCGACCTGTGGTCCCCGTTCGGCGACGGCGACCTGCTGCGCATCGCCCTCGGCTTCGCGCGTCTGCACGGGCTGCGCACCGACGACGACCTCACCGGTGCCGTCCGGCTCGCGACGTCGTCCGCCGCCGCGTTCGTCGGGCGGGACGTGCACGACCTCGTCGTCGGCGCGCCCGGCGACCTCGTGCTGGTCGACGCCGAGAACGTCCCCGACGCCCTCGTCCGCGTCCCGCCGCGCGCCGTCGTGGTGTCGCGCGGCCGCGTCGTCGCCCGCGACGGCGTCGTGCTCGTCTGAACCGACCCGCTCGACAGCACCGACACCCGGCGCGCGGCCGTGAGCCGGCGCGCGCGGTCGTCAGCCGGTCAGCGGAGGTCGCGCGACGCCATCACGCGGTCGACGGCCAGACGAAGGACGACGCGCTCGACGCCCGGCCGCGGCGGCCGGTAGCGCTCGGCGTACCGGCGCAGGGCGTCCTCGATCTCGGGACGATCGTCGACGACGGTCATCTCGCCTTCGAGCGTGAGCCAGCGCCGCCCGTCGACCTGGCACAGCGCGGCGCGGGCGACGCGACCGCCCTCGACGGCGCGACGCACGTTGGCCGCCTTGACGCTGCCCGGCCCGGTCGTCGTGCGCGTCACGCCGGCGACCTCGTCCCACGTGAACCCGACCGGCACGACGTGCGGCGTCCCGTCGGCGCGCAGCGTCGTCAGCGTCGCGAGGTGGCGCTCGGTGACGAACGCGAGCTGGGCGTCGGTGAGGCGGAGCACCGGTCGAGCCTAGGGCCGGCCGCTGTGCACCCGCTCCGTGGAGCTCGGGGCGTGGCCTCGCTGCCCCCGACGGCGGAGACGCGCGGTCAGCGGGGGTCGAGACGCAGGGTCACGTCGACGACGGACGGGCCGACGACGGTGTTCACGATCCGTGCGCCGTAGCGGTCGTACTTCGCGTGGTACGCGGCGTCGAGCGCGGCATGCACGTCGGGCGGGGGCGCGACGAACGCGACCTCCTTCTCCAGTCCGCCGACCTGGACGCGGCCGGCCCCGGACGCCTGCGCGTGCCGGAACCAGCCGTTCGACGGCCCGTACGCGGACCGGATGTAGACGTCGTCGCCGACGCGGACGACCCAGATCGTCACGCCCGGTCGCAGGGTCCCGTCGGGCCGGTACGACGCCACCCGCAGCTCGTCGGCCGACTCGACCACCGCCAGCTCTTCAGCGGTCCAGGTGCTCATCGCCCGTACTCCTCGTCGGTCACGTGCTCGGCCCACGTCGCGCCGCCGTCGGGGGTGTCCGTCTCCCACATGGCGAGGTGCTCCATGAACGCGTCGGGGCCCGCGCCGTGCCAGTGCCACTCGTCGGGCGGGCACCACACGGACTCGCCGGGACGCAGCGTCAGGACGCGCCCGTCGCGCGTGCCGACCCGGGCGACGCCCTGCGTGACGTGCAGCGCCTGACCGGCGGCGTGCCGGTGCCAGGCCGTGCGGGCTCCGGGCGCGAACCGGACGCGGTTGACACGCAGGCGGGACGGCGCGGGCGGTGCGGCGAGGACGTCGAACCAGACGTCGCCCGTGAACCAGGCGGCGGGGCCCTTGGTGGTCGGCGGGGTGTCGAGCTGTTCCATGCGGCTGTCCTTCCGTGCCGACGGTCGCCGTCGCGGCCGTCACGACCATCCGACCACCAAGCGGCGGCCGCGGGGAGTCCTCGTCGAGACGTGTACCGGCAGGGCATCCCACCGACGCGCGCCCGGACGTACGGTCGAACCATGCACACCCGCTCGCTCGGACCCGACCTGCACGTCTCCGCCGTCGGCCTCGGCGCCATGGGCATGTCGATGAGCTACGGCCCCAACCCCGGCGACCGCGACGCGATGATCGGCGTCCTGCGCGGCGCCGTCGACCTGGGCGTCACGTTCGTCGACACCGCCGAGGTGTACGGCCCGTACGTCAACGAGGAGCTCGTCGGCGAGGCGCTCGCTCCGGTCCGCGACCAGGTCGTGGTCGCGACGAAGTTCGGCTGGCACATCGAGGACGGGCAGATGGTCGGGCTCGACTCCCGGCCCGAGCAGATCCGCCGCGTCGCCGACGCGTCGCTCCGTCGCCTGCGCACCGACGTGATCGACCTCTTCTACCAGCACCGCGTCGACCCGGACGTGCCGATCGAGGACGTCGCCGGGACGGTCGGCGAGCTCGTCGCCGCCGGGAAGGTCCGCGCGTTCGGGCTCTCCGAGGCGAGCGCCGCGACGATCCGTGCCGCGCACGCGGTCCACCCGGTCGCGGCCGTGCAGAGCGAGTACTCGCTGTGGACCCGCGACCCCGAGGCCGAGGTGCTGCCGACGTGCGCCGAGCTCGGCATCGGCTTCGTGCCGTTCAGCCCGCTCGGCAAGGGTTTCCTGACGGGCACGGTCGACGCGTCCACGACGTTCGCCGACGACGACATCCGTCAGCGCGTCCCGCGCTTCACCGCCGAGAACCGCACCGCGAACCAGGCGCTCGTCGACCACGTGCGCGCGCTCGCGGAGTCCAAGGACGCGACGCCGGGCCAGGTCGCGCTCGCATGGCTGCTCGCGCAGCAGCCGTGGGTCGTGCCGATCCCGGGCACGCGCCGCATCGAGCGGGTCGCCGAGAACGCGGGGTCGACCGCGCTCGCGTTGTCCGCCGACGAGGTCGCCGACCTCGACGGGCTGGCCGCGCGCGTCGGCGTCGCGGGCAACCGCTACAACGCCGCCGGCATGTCGATGGTCAACCGCTGACGCCGTGCCCTCCCGCGTGCGCGCCTGCTGACGCCGTCCACCCGTCGGGCGCGCGTCAGCGGACGCTGTGCAGCCGAACCGATCGGGCCGTCACGCGCGCGGCGGCCGGTGCCCGACGGCGAACGTGCGCGTGAATCCGAGCACGACCCCCCACGGCTGCCGCGGGTACGCCGCGTCGAGCGCGGCGGTGTAGTCGTCGAGGAACGCGGCCCGCTCGGCGTCGTCGACGAGCACGTCGAGCACCGGCCGCAGCCCGGTGCCGCGCACCCACTCGAGCACGGGCGAGCGCTGAGCGCCCTCGGGGTCGAGCACGTGCTCGTACGTCGTCTGCCAGACGTCGGCGTCGAGCCCGAGCGACGCGAGCGCCCCCAGGTACTTGGCCGGGGAGGCGACGGCAGCGGCCCGGTGCAGGACCGGGAGCAGGTCGCCGGCGCGCGGGTGCCGGGCGGCGACCTCGCGCATGAGCGCGTGCGACGGGGCGTCGAAGTTCGACGGCACCTGCATCGCGAACCAGCCGTCGTCGGCGAGCGCGTCGACCCAGCGCGGCAGCAGGTCCAGGTGTCCCGGCACCCACTGGAGCGCCGCGTTCGTGACGAGGACGTCGACCGGTGCGTCGAGCGTCGTCGGGTCCCACTCCTCGGCCCGGACCTGCACCCACTCGACGCGGCCGTCGGTGTCGAGCGCGCGGGCGGCGTCGAGCATCTGCGGCGAGGAGTCGAGCCCCACGACGCGTGCCCCCAGCCAGCGCCGCGTCAGGCTCAGCGTGAGCGGCCCGTCACCGCACCCCAGGTCGACGACCAGCCGCGGCTGCTGGGCGCTCACGCGCGCGAGGAGGTCGGCGAACGGCCTCCCGCGGTGCGAGGCGAACAGGGCGTACTGCTCCGGGTCCCACACGACCGACCTCCGACACCGTCACCAGATATCTCGACATCAAGATATCGCGGGTGGAGGCAGCCGTCACGACCGGCTGAGGTGGCCTGTCAGCGGGCGGGCCGGGTGCGGCGCAGCAGCCGGGCCGCGGCCACGAGCCCGGCGGCGACGACGAGCAGCACGACCCCCGTGACGAGCGCCTCGTTGCCCGACCCGAGCAGGCGCGCGATGTCCGAGTAGGTGGGGTCTCCGGGGTCCGAGGGATCGAGGTGGACGGCGTAGAAGCGCTCGGCGACGTACCAGTGGTTGGCCCACTCGGCGACGAGCCAGGCGCCTCTCACCGCCGCCAGCACCGCGCCGACCACCGCCCAGCCCGCCAGGACGCGGCGCCACCCCGCCGGAGCGAGGCGGGGAGGGGCGTCGAGGTCGTCGACCGGAGCATGCCGCTGGTGGCCTTTCCAGGGAGCCGTGGCGTGCTGGTGGACGTGAACGTAGCGCTTCCCTCGCACCCCGCGCGGGCGTTCCGGCGACCGACGGCGTCCCGTCAGCCGGCGTTGCGGAGCATGAACTCCGTCTCGGTGTCGCGGCCCATCACCGGGTCGGGCGCGTCGCTGCTGGCCTGCGACGTGATGGTGTCGCCGATGCGCACGGGTTCGGGCAGCGTCGCCCAGCGCGCGCGAGGGTCGCGCGGGTCGGGCTGCGGTGCCTGTGCGTCGTCCATGCGTCCTCCGTCGTCGGCGGTGCGTCTCCCCGCAGGCTAGCCCTGCGGGGAGACGGCGACCGTCAGAACGGGCAGCTGCTGCGGACCTCGGAGTAGGCGAGGCCCGACGGCGGCGGGCAGAGGAACTGCGTGTACCGGGTGTCCTGGTCGACGAACCGCTTGAGCCACGCGATCGCGTTGCGGGCGATGGGCGTGTTCGACGTGTTCGGCGCGAAGTGGCTCGCGCCGCGCAGCTCGACGTAGGTCCGCGGCGTCGTCGCGGGGAGCGACGCGTAGAACGGCTCGGCGTGGGTGGTGACCGACGCGATCGAGTCGTTCTGGGCGCCGACGATCAGCGTGGGCGTGCTGACCTCGGGCCAGGTCTTGTCGAGGTTCCACGGCGTGAGTGCGATCGCCGCGCGCAGGGACGGGTCGTCCTTCGCGGCCTCGAGCGTGCCCCCACCGCCCATGGAGTGCCCGGCGACGGCGAGCCGGGTGGCGTCGACGCGGTCGCGGACGGCGCTGCTGGTCGTGAGGTAGCGGAGCGCTGCGCGGAGCTGGTCGCCGCGCGAGGACGGCTGGTCGGACGTCGTCGTCGTGTCGATGGTGAAGACGACGAAACCTTGGGACGCGATCCGGTCGCCGAGCCAGGCGATGCTCGACTGCCGCGCGGTGTACCCGGGCGAGATGGCGACCGCGCCGAACGTGCCCTGCGAGCGGTCGGTGGGGTAGTAGATCGTCCCGCCGCCGAACCCGCTGACCAACCACCGGGAGACGGACGTGGACGACGTGGCGAACGGGCCGCGGACCGCCTCGACGGAGGCGGTGGTGGGTGCGGGGCCGCGCTCGTACGGGTTGTCGGCGGCGAGCGCGGGGGAGGCGCCGGCCGGGGCGATCCCGGCCAGGGCGGCGGCGAGCAGGACGGTGGCGAGACGGCCTCCGGAGGGTCGGATCTTCATCGATGTGCCTTCCCAGGAGTCGGACGAGTCGACGACTCGTGTCATCGGCGACGTTACGCGCGACGAGCGGCCGACGGAAGAGCCAACCGACTAGTTGGTATGCGTGGCGCCTCGATCCGCGGCGGATGGCTGGACGACCAGGCCTGTGCACGTCGTCCGCCGGATCTGTCCGGGATGCTCTAGCGTCGCGAGCGGGGGAGCCCGGCCGACGGGCCGGCCCGTGCCAGCCGTCCGGAGGTGTGCGGTGAGCGACGTCGTGCAGGAACCAGTGGTGCAGCGGGGTGCGCTGCAGAGGGTGCTCGACGCGGTCGAGCGGGCGGGCAACAAGGTCCCGCACCCGGTGATCATCTTCCTCGCGCTGATCGCGCTGATCATGGTGCTGTCGGCGGTGTTCCAGGCCACGGGCAGCAGCGTGACGTTCGAGCAGGCGCAGCTCGGGTCCGACGAGGTCGAGACCGTCACGGTCAGCGCGCAGAGCCTGCTCGACGCCGACGGCATCCGGTTCGTGTTCACCTCGGCCGTCGCCAACTTCAACGGCTTCGGCGTGGTCGGCGTCATCGTCGTCGCGATGATCGGCGTCGGGCTCGCGGAGGAGGTCGGGCTCATCGGGGCGTTCATCAAGCGCCTCGTCAAGGTCACGCCGCCTCGCTTCGTGACGTTCTCGATCGTGCTGCTCGGCGTCATCTCGTCGATCGCGACCGACGCCGGGTACCTCGTCCTCATCCCGCTCGCCGCCGCGGTGTTCGCCTCGCTCGGCCGGCACCCGCTCGCCGGGCTCGCGGCCGCGTTCGCGGGCGTCGGCGGCGGGTTCGGCGTGAACCTGCTGATCACGCCCGTCGACGGGATGCTCACCGAGATCACCAACGAGGCGATCACCGACCCCGCGCAGCACGTGTCGATCACCGGCAACCTGTTCTTCGGGATCGCCTCGACGTTCCTCGTCGCGGTCGTCGCGACCCTCCTGACGGAGAAGTTCGTCGAGCCGCGCCTCGGCACCTACCGCCGCGAGGAGGAGGCGCCCGCGTCCGACGACCCCGAGGTCGGCCCGGCACCCGCCGCGGCGAGCGGGGAGCTCAGCCCGCAGGAGCGCAACGGCCTGCGCTGGGCGTTCTGGGGCTTCGTCGGGGTCCTGCTGCTGGTCCTGGCGCTGTCGCTGCCGCCGGGCGCGCCGCTGCGGAACCCCGAGACGGGCAGCCTCGTCGAGGACTCCCCGCTGCTGAACAGCATCATCTTCCTCATCCTGCTGTTCTTCTTCGGCATGGGGCTCTGCTACGGCAAGGGCGCCGGGACGGTGAAGGGCAGCATGGACGTCATCAACCCGATGACGAAGACCATCGCGAACCTGTCGGGCCTGATCTTCCTGCTGCTCGTCATCAGCCAGTTCATCGCGTACTTCAACTACTCGAACCTCGGCACGATCGCGGCGGTCGGCATGGCGGACGCGCTCGAGGCCGCGAACCTGTCGACCGTCTGGCTGATCCTCGGGCTCATCGCGATGACCGCCGTGATCGACATCTTCATCGGCGGCGTCGTGCCGAAGTGGGCGATCTTCGCGCCCGTCTTCGTGCCGCTGTTCATCCAGCTCGGCGTCTCGCCGGACCTCGCGATGGCCGCCTACCGCGTCGGTGACTCGCCGATCAACGTCGCGACGCCGCTCATGCCGTACTTCGCGCTCATCGTCATCTTCGCCGAGCGGTACCGGCGCAAGGTCGGCGTCGGCTCGGTCATCTCGCTCATGCTCCCGTACACGGTCGCGCTGCTGGTCACGTGGAGCGCGCTGCTCGTCGTCTGGTACCTGCTCGGCATCCCGCTCGGCCCGGGCGCGTCGATCTACCTGGAGTGACCGGCGCGGGCCGGGCCGGTCAGGCGGCGAGGTCCGGGTCGGCGGTGACCTCGACCGTCGCCCACACGTCCCCGTCGAGCGCCCGGAGCGTGTCGACGACCGCACGCCGCACCCGGTCCTCCGCGTCGACGTCCCACGTGCCCGGCTCGACGACGAAGTCGACCTCGACGTACAGCCGGCGGCCGAGCTTCGTCGCGCGCACGACGGGCTCGGGCAGCCCGAACCGGTCGCGCACGTCCGCGACGGCCGCAGCGAGCGCCGCGGCCACCGGGCCCGACGGCGCGGCCTCCAGGAGCTCGCGCGACGCGGCGCGCAGCAGCCCGACCGGGACGGGCAGGATCACGGCGCACGCGACGATCAGCAGCACCGGGTCCGCGTAGCGTGTCGCCGCCGTCGCTCCCGCCGCGTCGAGGGCGAGCGCCGCCGCCCCGCCGGCCCCGACGACCGCGCTCAGCACGGCACCGGCCCGCCACTGCGCGACCTCCGCATCGACGAGGTCCGAGCCGCGCGTCCGGCGCAGCCATGCGACAACTCCCAGCGACACGACCGCGCTCGCGATCCCGTAGAGGAGCATCGTCGCGGGGCTCGCGTCGGAGCCGCCCGACAGCAGGGTCGTCACGGCGTCCGCCGCCGCGTACGCGATCGTGCCGAGCAGCGCCGCGCCCTGCAGAGCGACGGCGAGCGGCGTCACGGCGTGCCGGCCGAACGGGTACTCGACGCTCGGCGGGGAGGCGGCCGCCCGGGCCGCGGCCAGCGAGACGCCGGACAGCAGGATGCCCGCGAGCAGGAACACGCCGTCGAACACGAGGACACCCGAGTCCGCGAGCACGCCCCAGACGACCGCACCGCCGCCGACGACCGCCGACGCGGCGATCGACACCACGAGCGCTCTCCGCTCGTCGGCGTCGCGCGCGCCGTCGCGCACCGGAGCCGTGGGACCGGTGCGCGGGGCGCCGTGCGGCGTGTCCGCTCCGCCGGTGCCCGGGACGCCCTCCGGCGGGTCCGTGCCACCGGGCGTCGGGACGCCGTGCGGCGGGTCGGTCATGCTGGGGCTCGGTACGCCGCAGCGACCTCCGCGAGCAGCCGCGCCCCGAACCCGGTGGCCCCCTTCGTCCGCCAGGCGTCGTCCTTCTCCGACCGCATGGGCCCGGCGATGTCGAGGTGCGCCCACGGGGTGTCGCCGACCCACTCCGCGAGGAACAGCGCCGCGGTGATCGCGCCCGCGTACTCCCCGCCGAGGTTCTTGAGGTCGGCGACCTCGGAGTCCATCCAGGACCGGTAGCGGCGGTCGAGCGGCAGACGCCAGACGCGCTCGTCCGTGGCGTCCGCTGCGTCCTCGACGAGCCCCTGCACGCGGTCGTCGTTGCCGAGCAGCCCCGCGGTGAGCGGCCCGAGAGCCGCGAGGCACGCGCCGGTCAGCGTCGCGATGTCCACGATCGCGTCGACCCCGTCCTCCTGCGCGAGCGTGATCGCGTCGGACATGACGAGCCTCCCCTCCGCGTCGGTGTTGACGACCTCGATCGTCCGGCCCGCGCGCGTGACGAGCACGTCGCCCAGCTTGGTCGCCGTCGCGGACGGCATGTTGTCGGTGAGCGCGAGGTACGCCGACACCCGCACGGGTACGCGCAGCTCGCGCAGCACCGTCATCGCGGCGAGCACGGCGCCCGCACCCGTCATGTCCATCTTCATCGCGGCGTGCATCGCGTTGGTCGGCTTGAGGCTGATGCCGCCCGAGTCGTAGGTGATGCCCTTCCCGACGAACCCCAGGTGCCCGGGCGCCGCGTCGCCGTCGGGCACGTAGTGCAGCACGACCATGCGCGGCTCGACGGCCGACCCGGCGTTGACCCCGAGCAGCCCGCCGCACCCGAGCGCGACGAGCGCGGCCTTGTCGTGGACCGTGATCTCGAGCCCGGCCTCGGCGGCCAGGCGACGCGCGACGTCGGCCACGTCGGGTGCCGTGAGGTGGCCCGCGGGGGTGTTGGCGAGGTCGCGGGAGAGCGCGGCGGCACGGGCGAGGACGAGGCCGCGGGCGGCACCGTCGCGTGCGGTGGACGCGGCGGCGTCGGGGATCCGCAGGTCGAGCCGCTCGACGGCGACCGTGTCCGGCGCGGAGCGCAACGGGTCGTACCGGTAGCGGCCGAGGACGACGCCTTCGACCACGGCCTGCGCGGCGGCGTCGGCACCGCGCCCGCCCGCGAGCGGGACCGCGGCCAGGTCGGTCACGAGGTGCGCGGCCCGCCCGTCGGCCCGCGCGAACGCCGCGGCCGCGTCGCGGAGCACCGCGGGCGTGACGTCCGCGGCAGGACCGAGCCCGACGAGCACGAGCGACGGCTCGTCGCCGGGCCGGGGGAGCGCGAGCGTCGCGCCGGGCGTCGCGCGGAACCCCCACGCGGCGAGCGCGTCGCGGTCGAGCCCGACTCCGGGCGGGAGGTCGCCGTCGCTGGTCACGCCGACGCCGACGGTCCGCGCCGCGGCGTCGGGCGGCACGACCTCGACGCGCAGCGCGCGCACGAGCGGGAGGGACGGGACCGGGTCGAACGCCATGGTGGTCTCCTTCGCGTGCCGGGTGGTGCTCCTGCGGTGCCCCTGCGAGCCCGTCAGCCGGTCGGCCAGACGAGCGGGATCAGGCCCACGGCGACGACGAACCACGCCGCCGTCGTCGCGAGCCCGAGCTTCCAGTAGTCGCCGAACCGGTACCCCGCCGGGTTCATCACGATCATGTTGGCGGGCGTCGCGATCGGCGTGAGGAACGACGCCGCCCCCGCGACGGCGACGAGCATGAGCACGGGCGCGAGCGCGACCCCGGACTCCTGCGCGGCGGCGACCGCGATGGGCGTGACGATGAGGACGGTCGCGGTGTTGCTGACGACCTGCCCGAGCACGAGCGTGAGGACGAACAGCGCGGCGAGCAGCAGCCGCGCGTCCCCGCCCGCGACGAGGTCGACGAGGTACCCCGCGACGAGGTCGGCCGCCCCGCTCGTGCTGATCGCGGTGGACAGCGGGATGAGCCCGCCGACCAGCACGACCGTCTGCCACGACACCGCCCGGTACGCCTGGGCGGGCCGCACGACGCGCAGCAGCACCATCCCGACGGCGCCCACCAGACCGGCGATCGCGGGCGGCACCAGACCGCTCGCCAGCAGCCCGACCGTCACGGCGAGCACCGCGACCGCCCGCCACGCCGTCGCGCCGAGCGGGACCGAGCGGCGCACGAGGTCGGGGTCGTCGACGACGAGCACGTCGTCCGACCCGGACAGCGCCTCGACCGCCGGCCACGTCCCGTGGACCAGCAGCATGTCGCCCTCGGCGAGCTCGGTCGTGCGCGCGCCGCGGGGCAGCCCGAGCCGCCGGACGGACAGCACCGTGACGTCCGCGTGCCGCAGCCCCGGGAAGACGGGCCGCCCGACGAGCGCGGACCGCGGCGGCACGACGAGCTCCACGACGCCGACCTCGCGTCCCAGCAGCGCCTCGCGCGTGTGCCGGGTCAGCGGGGTCGCGACGACGTCGAGGTCGTGCGCGGCGACCAGGGGCGCGACCGCGTCGCTCGGCCCGCTCACCACGAGCACGTCGTCGGCGGTGATCGCCTCGTCGACACCGCCCGGTCGCCCGTCCGCGTGCTGCACGCCGAGCACCACGACGTCGTCGGGCGCGCGCACGTCCGTCAGGGCGGCGCCGACCAGGTCCGATGACGCCCGCACGCGCGCCCGGAAGAAGCCCCGCTCGAGCCGGTAGTGCTCGACGAGCGTGCCGAGGTGGTCGGAGAAGTCGGCGGGCACGACGTCGGGCTGCCGCTCGGGGAGCAGGCGCGGCCCCAGCGCGACGGCGACCGCGATCGTGACGGCGACCAGCGGGGCCCCGACCAGCGCGAACTCGAAGAAGCCGAACCGCTCGCCCGTGACGTCGGCCAGCGCGTCGGACACGATGACGTTGACCGTGCTGCCCGACAGCACGAGCAGCGCACCCGCGCTCGCGGCGAACGCGAGCGGCATGAGCATCTGCGCGGGCGCCTGCCGCGATCGCCGTGCGGCCAGCACCACCACGGGGAGCAGCGCCGCCGCCGCACCGTTCGGCGTGACGAACGCGGCCATCAGCGCCGACAGCAGCATGACCGCGACGAGCAGCGGCCCGCGCCGCGTCCCCGCCCGGTTGACCAGCAGCTGTCCCGCCCAGGCGGTGACCCCCGACGACTCGAGCCCCTCGCTCAGCACGAACAGCGTCGCGATGAAGACGACGACCGGGTCGCCGAACCCCGACACGGCCGCAGTGGCGTCGACGAGGCCCGTCGCCCAGAGCGCCAGCGCCGTGAGGATCGCGACGACCCCGACGGACAGCCGGTTCCACACGAACAGGCCGACGACGCCGACGAGCACGAGCAGGCTCATCGCCGCGTCCGACACGCCGCCTCCTGACGGTCCGGCTCCGCACCACAGGGCGTTCCACAGACTAGGACGAACCCGGCGCTAGCATCACGTCATGCGCCCGCTGCGCGTGCTCCTGGGGGTCCTGGCCGGTCTCGCCGTGCTCGGTGGGTGCGCGACGGGCTCCGCCGAGCCCACGTCGAGCGACGACGACGTGACCGGGTCGTGGGGCGCGTCAACCGTCGTGGGCGAGGCCTCCCTGGACCTCGCCGAGGACGGGTCGGCCACCGCGTCCGACGGCTGCAACCGGATGGTCGGCGAGTGGACCCGCAGCACGGAGGGCGTCTCCTTCTCCGCCTGGTCGACGACCCGCATGTCCTGCCCCGCGGTCGACCCCTGGCTGTCGCTCGCCGTGGCCGGCCGGCTGGAGGGCGGCCAGCTGGTCCTCGTCGACAAGGACGCCGTCCAGCTCGGCACCCTCGACCGCACCGAGCCGTCGTGACCATCCGCCCCTGATCCACGGCGGAGCCGCCGCGCCGCCGGACAGCGAGAGGCGTCGAGCGGGTCCGTCGCACGGACGTGGCGCGGCCGCCCACCACGCTGCGGCGGGGCGTCAGGGGCTCGTCGTCGGGCGCGGACCGTCGGGGTCGGCAGTCGTCCGGTCGTGGGCGACGAGCGCGCGGGCACCCGCCGCCGCAGCGGCGAGGAACGACCCCGCGAGCGCCACGTACGCCCACCGGACGCCCCACGTGTCGGTCACGGCCCCGAGGGCGAGCGCGGTGACCAGGGCGCTGCCGGGGAGCGCCGCCGTCCACACCCCCATGACGCGACCGCGCAGGTGCGGCGCGGAGACGAGCTGGACGAGCGTGTTCGCCGCAGCCACCCACCAGATCGAGACGAACCCGAGCACGGCGGCGGCGACGACGGCCACGGCGAAGCCGGGAGCGAGCCCGACGGGCAGGATCGCAACCCCCGTGGCGAACGCGAGCACGGCGACCCGCCGCCCCGTCGGAGCCCCACCGCCCGCCGCTGCGACGGCACCGGGCAGCGCACCCAGCCCGAACGCGGCCATCAGCGCACCGAAACCCTGCGGCGGCAGGCCGAGCGCGTCGGTCGCCAGCACGGGCACCATGACGCCCTGGTTGAAGATCATCGTGCTGGCCGCGGCGAGCAGCACGCACGCGCGGATCACCGGCTGGCCGAAGGCGTACGCGACGCCGGCACGGAACCCGGCGGCGGCCCGCTCACCGGTGTGCGTCGCGGTCCGGGCGCGCAGCCCGCGCAGCGCGACCAGGACGCCGAGCGGCAGCAGGTACGTCGCCGCGTTGAACGCGAAGCAGGCGGCGGGGCCGACCAGCGCCAGCAGGACGCCGCCGACGGACGGTCCGATGACGCGCGCCGCGTTCATGACGACCTCGTAGAGGCTCACGGCGCTCGCCAGGCGCTCGCGACCGACGAGGTCCAGCACGAACACCTGACGCGCCGGACCGTCCACGGCCGCGACCACCCCGGAGGCGAAGGCGATGGCGAGGACGACCGTCACCGTGACGAGGCCCGTCGCGGTGAGCACGGCGAGCAGCGCCCCGACGGACAGGAGCAGCACCTGCGTGACGAGCAGCAGCCGGCGACGGTCGAACCGGTCGACCAGCGTCCCCGCGGGTGCGGCGCCCACCAGGATCGGCAGCATCGCCGCCGTCGTGACGAGCCCGAGGTCGACCGCCCGGCCGGACAGGTCGAGCACCAGCCACGCCAGGCCCGCGGCCTGCGTGACGTGCCCCGACGACGACAGCACCTGACCGGAGAACCACCACCGGTAGCGCCGGTCCTGCAGCGACGAGAAGGCGGCGCGCGTCCGGTCGAGGCCTGCCCGCACGGACGACGTCGCGGCGGGGGCCGGTGCGGGCGCGGTGTCCGGGCTGCTCTCCGTGTCGGTCACCCGGCGGATCCTTCCACCGCGGTGCGACGCGGTCCGCTCGAATACCTGGCGGCAGCGGTAAAGCACTGCCCGTCGCGACGTCCGACGTGCGAGGTTGGCCGGCATGGAGCGCTCGATCTTCGACCTCACCCAGGACGAGCTGTGGGACGCCGACGCCGCCGCGCGGTACGACACCCCCGGCGAGGGGATGTTCGCGCCCGAGGTGCTCGGGCCGACCGTCGACCGTCTCGCCGCGCTCGCGGGTGACGGGCGGGCCCTGGAGCTCGCCGTCGGCACGGGCCGCGTCGCGATCCCGCTGGCCGAGCGCGGGGTGCCCGTCACAGGGCTCGAGCTGTCGCGCGCGATGATCGGGAAGCTGCGGGAGAAGGTCGACGAACGGGCGCTGCCCGTCGTGCACGGCGACATGGCGACGGCGCGCGTCGACGGCGAGTTCCGGCTCGTCTACCTCGTGTTCAACACGATCTCGAACCTGCTGAGCCAGGACGCGCAGGTCGAGTGCGTCCGCAACGCCGCGGCGCACCTGGAGCCGGGCGGCCGGTTCGTCGTCGAGCTGTGGGTCCCGCAGCTGCGGATCCTCCCCCCGGGCCAGCACGCGACGGTGTTCGCCGTCGAGCCGGGGTACGTGGGCGTCGACACGGTGGACGTCGTCCGACAGCTCGTCGTCTCGCACCACGTGCGGTTCGGCGGCGACGAGGGCGTCCGCCTGGGCCGCAGCCCGCACCGGTACGTCTGGCCCGCGGAGCTCGACCTCATGGCGCGCATCGCCGGCCTGGAGCTCGAGTCGCGGTGGGCGGACTGGTCCGGCGCACCGTTCGACGAGGACGCCACCTCGCACGTCTCCGTCTACCGCCGGCCGTGAGCCGGCGTCCGGCGACCGTGAACAGGTCCCCGGGCTGGCAGTCGAGAGCGTCGCAGACCGCGGTCGGCGTGCTCATCGCTGCTCCCTCTCGATCATCGATGTGGCGTGCGGCCTGACATGTCGACGGTCGAGCGGTCTCTCGTGAGCACGGTCACCCGGTCGGGTGCCGCCGGCCGCTGCGTGCGGGGCGCTGCTCGCCGATGATGGGACGGTGACGGAGGACCCGGCGCTCAGCGGCCGGCTGCTGGTGGCGAAGAACCGGCTGGTCGACCCGAACTTCCACCGTGCCGTCGTGCTGGTCCTGGACCACGGCGACGAGGGCGCGTTCGGCGTCGTGCTGAACCGGCCGGTCCCGGTCGACGTCGACGTGGTGCTGCCCGCGTGGCAGGACCACGTGAGCCTCCCCGCGACCCTCTTCCAGGGCGGTCCCGTCGGGCTGGACGGCGCGATCGGCGTGGTCACCGCGCCGGTCGGGGCGCCGTTGCCCGCGACGGTCGACCGGCTGGTCGGGCCGTTCAGCCTGGTCGACCTCGACTCCGACCCGGCGGCACTCGACGGTCTGGTGACGGGCGTGCGGGTGTTCGCGGGGCACTCGGGCTGGGGGGCCGGTCAGCTCGAGGGCGAGCTCGAGGACGGCTCGTGGTACGTGCTGCCGGCGGAGCCCGACGACGTGGTCACCGCCGACCCCTCGACGCTGTGGCGTCGCGTGCTGCGCCGGCAGGGTGGCGACCTGGCGATCGTGTCGACGTTCGCGGAGGACGCCTCGCTGAACTGAGGGCGGCACCCGGCAGCGACGTCGACCACCCCCGTCCGGCCCTCACTCCCACGTGCGCGCCTGGGCGGCGAACTCCTCAGGGTCGCTGTGCAGCGGGATGACGCACACGAGCTGCCCGCCCGGCACGCGCAGCGTGCGGCACTCGAGCCAGCGGCCGACCTCGACGGCGCCGAGCCCGAGCAGCCGGTCCGTCTCGGCGGCGACGTCGTCGGTCTCGATGTCGAGGTGGTACCGCGGTGCGTCGTCGACGGCCTGCACGGCCGTGACCAGCCCGTGCACGCCGCCGGGGAGGCTGATGAACTGCTCCTCGCCCGGGACGGGACGGGCCTCCACACCGAGAGCTGCCGACCAGAACGCGGCGGCGCGCGGGGCCTCGTCGGTCGGGACGTCGACGAGCAGGGTCGAGACGCGGCTGCGGTGCACGGCTCCTCCTCCAGGCGGGCTCCCGACGCTAGCGCGCGTCCCGGTGGAACGCTGTGGATAACGCGGTGCGACGGTCGCCCACCTGCGCCTACGCTCGCCCACGCTCCGGGAGCAGCCGGACGGCGTCGCCGTCGCGGGTCCTGCGTGTCGTCCGGAGCACCTGCGTCAGGTGCAGGCGCCCTTGGAGGCGTTGTGGGTTCGACTCCCAGTCTGCCGACCGGCGCGTGGTCGTGCGGGCCTGACGCGGTCTGCGACGCCCGTCGACGACGGGACGTCCCCCGCGTCCGGCCCGACCACGCGCCGGCCGGTGCGCCCCGCGCAGGACGCAGGATTCCCGGGCCGACGGTCGGCGCCGGGTCGTCGGACGGGAGGAGGTCGAGCAGATGAGGCTGGTCGTGCAGGAGTGGGAGCGGGTCCTGGTGTACAAGGACGGGCGGTTCGAGCGCGTGCTCGGCCCCGGTCGGCACCGGCTCCCGGCGTGGCGGCGTCGGACGGTCCGCGTGGTGGTGCGACCGCGCGTGGTCCTGGTACCGCTGCAGGAGGTCCTCACCGGTGACGGGCTCGCGGTCAGGGTGAGCCTGACGTCGGCCGTGCGGGTCGCCGAGCCGCGCACGTGGTTCGAGGCCGTCGACGGGCCGGACGCGTTCCTCCACGCCGCGATGCAGGTCGCGCTGCGGGAGGCGGTCGCCCGCCGGACCCTCGACGAGCTGCTCGCGGACCGGACCGTCGTCCCGGACGAGCTGGTCGCGGAAGTCGCGCCGGCTGCCGCCGAGGTCGGGCTCGCGGTCGAGCGGCTCGCGCTGCGCGACGTGATCGTGCCGGCCGAGCTGCGGCGGGCGGCGGCCGAGGTCGTCACGGCGCGGGCGCAGGGGCTCGCGGCTCTGGAGCGGGCGCGGTCCGAGGTCGCGGCGACGCGCGCCCTGGCCAACGCGGCGCGGCTGCTCGACGGGCAGCCGGGACTGCTCCAGCTGCGGACGCTGCAGGCCGTCGAGGCGGGTGGCGCGACGGTGGTCCTGTCGACCGATCCCGCCAGGACGGCGGCGGCGCGCGCGACGTCCTGACGTCGGCGCGCAGCGCGCACGGGCCCGGCCCCGTCGGGGAGCTGGGCCCGTGGTGCGCGTGCGGCCGGCCGACGTGTCAGCCGGCCGCGCGGAGGTCGTCGTCGGGGTCGCCCTCGGCGGCGGCCTCCCAGCGCAGGAGGTCGCCGGGCTGGCAGTCGAGCACGGCGCACAGGGCCTCGAGCGTGGTGAAGCGGACGGCCTTGGCGCGGCCGTTCTTGAGGACCGCGAGGTTCGCGGGCGTGATGCCGACGCGGTCCGCGAGCTCGCCGACGGACATCTTGCGGCGGGCGAGCATGACGTCGATGTCGACGACGATGGGCATCAGATCACCTCGTCGAGCTCGGCGCGCAGGGTCGTCGCGGTGGTGTCGAGCGCCACGGCCTTCGCGAGCAGCATGCGCAGCACGAACACGACGAGCGCGATGAGCGCGGTGCCGACGCCGCCGATCACGACGAGCATGACCATGCCGGGCGGCACCTCCTCACCGGGGGCGAGCAGGAACGACAGCACGACGGCGATGAGGGTCGCGGCGACGGCGCACCCGATGACGACGTCGACCCAGCGGAACGCGCGCGTCGAGAAGACGGTGTCGCGCTTGACCATCGTCACGAGCTTCCAGATGGCGACGAGCGCGACCTCGGCGGCGAGCGCGAACAGGAAGCCGACGACCGGCAGACCCCAGCGCAGGTGTGCGACGTCGGGGCCGGCGTCCTGGAGGTCCAGGTAGACGACCGGCATGAGGAACAGCTGGACGAACAGCAGCCCGGTGAACGCGAGGACGATCACCACGCGCAGGGCGAGGATGGCCAACCGGCCCATGGGCACCTCACTGTGAAGAGATCTATCGAGAAACGATAGAAGGCTATCGTTTCGCGTGAGGTGTGGCAACGTCCGTGCTTGCGGTGTGGCGGTCCGGGTTCCCGACGACGACGCGGTCTCGCCGCGTCCGGACGCGACCGAGGCCGCCCGCGGTGACGTGCGCGGACGGCCTCGGTCCGGGAGGGGCCGGTCAGTCCTCCCGTTCAGGTGACGTCTACCCGGTCGCGCACGTCGCACCCGGAGTCGTGCTGCTCCCGTTCTTGTAGAACGTCACGCCGAAGGAGTTGCCCGACCCGTTGGGGCGGGCCTGACGCGTGCTGCCGCTGCCGCTCAGCGTCGCGTTCCAGCTGCTCTGCACGGACTGGCTGCCGTTGAGCGTCAGGGTCACGACCCAGCTGCTCGAGCCGCTCACGGTGTAGGTGACGTTGAAGCGGTCCGACCAGTCCTCGGCCCGCGTCGCGGTGACCGTGCACGAACCCGTGCCGCCGCCACCGGTGTTCCCGCCACCGGTGTTCCCGCCACCGGCGCCGGACGGTGCGACCGCCCGCCCGGTCGACGACGAGATGTGCCCGGCGCACAGGTTGCGCGAGCGCAGGTCCTGCAGGATGCCGGGCAGGGCCTGGACCGTCGCTGCCGGCCAGTCGTGCATGAGGATGATCTGGCCGTTCGTCAGGCGGGACGCCGCCTGCCGGATCTGGTCGGCGCTCGCGTTGTTCCAGTCGTTCGAGTCGACGTCCCAGATGATCTCCCGCAGGCCGAGCGACTGCTCGACCGACTTGAGCGTCGCGTTCGTCTCGCCGTACGGCGGGCGGAACAGCGTCGGGGTGACGCCGGCGGTCTGCTGGATCGTCTGCTGGGTACGCGAGAGCTGCGACTGGATGTCGCTCTGGCTCATGTTCACCAGGTGCGGGTGGTCCCAGCTGTGGTTGCCGATCTGCAGGCCGGCGTTCTTGTAGGCCTGCATGAGCGACGCGTTGTTCTGCGCGTTCTGCCCGGTCGGGAAGACGGTCGCGGTCGCGCCGTACTGGTTGAGCGTCGAGATGATCTGGTTCGACGTCCCGCTGTTCGGGCCGTCGTCGAACGTCAGGCCGACGTAGCCCGCCGAGCAGGACTGCGGCTGCGTCGTCGGCGTGGGCGTCGGTGTCGTCGTCCCGCCACCGCCGCCGGTGCTGCCGCCGTTGCACGTCGCCGACGGCGTCGTGCTGCTGCCGTTCTTCATGACGGTGACGCCGAACGAGTTGCCGGAGCCGTTCGGGGTGACGGTGCGGGTGGACCCGCTGCCCGTGACGTTGGCGTTCCACGAGTTCTGGATCGACTGGCCGCCGTTGAGCGCGAGGTTGACGGTCCACGAGCTCGAGCCGCTGACCGTGTAGTTCACGTTGAACCGGTCGGACCAGTCCTCGGCGCGCGTCGCGGTCACGGTGCAGCCGGAGCTGCCGCCGCCGGTGTTGCCACCGCCCGTGTTGCCGCCGCCGGTGCTGCCGCCCCCGCCCGAGCCCTCGGAGACCGTGATGTTCGACGACCCGCTGCTCTGGTACCCCTCGGTGGCCATGATCATGTAGTTGTGGTTGCCGAGGTTCATGCCCTTGCTGGCCCACGCGTCGAAGTGGTTGCCGGACGTGATGGTGCCGCCGACCCGCTTCTGCTGACGCACGCTCCAGTACTGGTAGAACGTCGAGCTGTCGCCCTCGATGGACGGCTTGTTGACGCGCTGCGTGCGGTAGATGTCGTACGTGCCGCCGTCGCTCGTGACGGTGCCCATGAACGTGCCGGTGGGCCGGTACGTGCCCCAGCTGTCGACGATGTAGTACTCGATCAGCGGGTTCTGGGTCCAGCCGTAGAGCGTGAGGTAGGCGTTGCCCGACGGGTTGAACTGGCCGGAGTAGCTGACGGTCTTGCGGCCGCCGGTCTGCCACCCCTTGCCGGCGACGAAGTTGCCGGTGTTGCTCCACTGCGTCGAGTACTGCCCGCCCGACCCCATGTCCATCGACACGGAGCCCGGGCTGTCGGTCCAGAACGAGTACCACCAGCCGTTGTTGGTGCCGGTGGAGTTCGACGTCACCGCGGCGGACGCCGGGCTGGCGATCGCGAGGCCGGCGGCCACGAGCGCGCCGGCGGCCAGCAGGGCCGTCAGCGCCGCGAGCGGGCGGCGTCGCCGGTGGCGGGGGCCGCCGCGGCTTCGAACGAAAGTATCGGTCATCGTGCACTCCTTCGTGCCGATCGTCGGGACGGGCGGAGGTCGTCCGGAGGTGTTCCGCGGCGCGGTGCGGTGCGGTCGCCGGCCGGACGTGCCGAGGGGCGTGAGGAGCGCCCGACAGCGTCGATATCGTTATCGACGCCGAGTGTGGCCCAACTCGTGGGCGATTCCGAGGGGTTGCCGGAGTCCCGAACCGATTAAGTGTCGACCGCCCGGCTCCGCGTCGTTGCGGCAGTGCACGAGCGAGGCTCAGGACCGTGACTTTCGATACTCGTGGTGCCCGCTGCCGGCGTCGACCCGCCGCGCGGCGGTCCCGCATGCCGTCGCCCGGTCACTGCGGCGCTCGTGACCGACCCCGGGGCTGGGCAACGCCGACGAACCGGCGCAGAGTGAGCACGACGGGCCCGACCCGCGGGCGCCGGCAAGGAGGCCGACCATGTGCCGCTGGCTCGCCTACACGGGGTCCCCGGTCACGCTCGACGAGCTGCTCTACAAGCCCGCGAACTCCCTCGTCGTGCAGAGCCTGCACAGCCGGCTCGGCGCCGAGCCGACCAACGGCGACGGGTTCGGCGTCGGCTGGTACGACGAGCACTCCCCGACGCCCGGCCTGTTCCGCAGCATCGAGCCCGCGTGGAGCGACCGGAACCTGCGCGAGCTCGCGGCGCACGTGCGGTCCGGCACCGTCTTCGCGCACGTCCGCGCGACCAGCGGCTCGGCCGTCCAGCAGACCAACTGCCACCCCTTCCGGCACGACGGCTGGCTCTTCATGCACAACGGCTTCGTCGACGGCTTCGCGACGTTCAAGCGCGACCTGCAGCTCGCCGTCGACCCGTCGCTCTTCCCGCTCATCGAGGGCACGACCGACTCCGAGACGCTGTTCCACCTCGCGCTGACCCTCGGGCTCCAGGACGACCCGCCGTCCGCCGTCGCCGCCGCGCTCGGCCTCGTCGAGGACACCGGGCAGCGCCACGGCGTCGCCTACCCCGTGCAGGGCACCGTCGCGGTGACCGACGGCCGCCGGCTGTGGGCGTTCCGCTACTCGTCGGAAGGGCGCTCGCGCTCGCTGTTCCGGAACCGTGACGTCGCGGTGCTGCGGCACCAGTACCCCGACAACCCCGTGCTGCACGACCTGTCCGACGAGACGCGGATCGTCGTCTCCGAGCCGCTCGGCGACCTGCGCGGGGCGTGGCTCGAGGTGCCGGAGAGCAGCTGCCTGGTCGTCGACGGGGGCGAGGAGGAGATCCTGCCGTTCGCGCCCACCGTGCCGGTGGCGGCCTGACGTCGGCGGTCGGCCTGAGCGGCCGGTCAGCGCGGTCGGGCTGCCCGGTCGGCCTGCGCGGTCGGCCTGCGCGGTCGGCCCCGCGGTCCGGTCAGCGCGGCCCGGTCAGCGCGGGCGGCGTTCAGGCGCGGCCGAGCTGCTCCATGAGGTCGTCGGCGACCTGCTGCGCGGTGTACGCGTCGAACGCGTCCTCGTCGAGCGACGAGACCTCGAGCTGCACGAGCGCGTCCGCGTCCTCGTCGTGGAACAGCGCCGTCGCCTCGCCGTACCCGGGACCGGGGTACCAGCGGTGGTTGACGTGCACGTCGACGCCGGCCACCTGCACGGTCGACGCCTCGTTCTCCTGGTCGGAGGTCGTGCGCTGGTCGAGGAAGAGGTCGACGGTCGCCAGCGCGTCGGCGGGGGAGCCCGCCTGGACGAGCTGCAGCTGTGCGCTCACGTCGTCGCCGCGGAACTCGCACACGTAGCGGAAGGCGTCGTCGGCGGACGCGTCGTCGCCGTACGGCCCCCAGCCGCTGAGGTCGGTGCGCGCCGTCGCGCCACGCGCGACGACCTCGTCGGTCAGGACGCAGTCGTCGCCGGACAGGACGGGTGCGGAGCTGCCGTGGCCGGCCGAACCCGGCCAGCCCGTGGCGGCGGCGTCGAGCCAACCGGCCGGGACCGCCGTCGCGGGCTCGGCCTCCTCCGGTGTGCTGGAGCACCCTGCGAGCAGCAGGGCGGGGAGGCAGAGGGCGGCGGCGTACGGCAGCAGTCGGGTCACGCCCGAACCGTAGGGGCTGCGGTGCGGGCGACGTCGGCGCGTCCGCGCACGTCGCCGGTCCGCCGCGCCCGGTCGCACGCACGGTCGTCCGGCGGCGCCCGCGCGGCTCGGGCGTGGCCGTGCGGGACGTGTCAGGGGCGCAGCAGCACCTTCGTCGCGCGGCGCTCGTCCATCGCGGCGTACGCCTCGGCGACCTCCTCGAGCGGGAGCTCGAGGTCGAACACGACGCCCGGCTGGAGGCGCCCGTCGAGCACCTCGGGCAGCAGCTCCTCGATGTAGCCGCGCACGGGTGCGACGCCACCGCGCACCCCGACGTTGGTGTCGAACATCGTCCGCACCGGAAGCTCCGGACCGCCCGCCGGGACCCCGACGAAGCCGACCTGGCCGCCGGGCCGCGCGGACCGCAGGGCCTGGTCCATCGACTCGGCCGTCCCGACGCACTCGAGCACGACGTCCGGGCCGACGCCGTCGAAGAGCTCCTTGAGCCGCGCGACGCCGTCGTCACCGCGCTCGGGCACCACGTCCGTCGCCCCGAGGCGACGCGCGAGCTCCTGCCGCTGCGGGTGCCGGGACATCGCGACGACCCGTGACGCCCCGAGCCGGCGGGCGGCGGCGACCGCGCAGAGACCGACCGCGCCGTCCCCGACGACCGCGACCGTCGAGCCGGCGCGGACACCGCCGGAGACGGCCGCGTGGTGGCCGGTCCCCATGACGTCGGACAGCGTGAGCAGGTGCGGGACGAGCGCGCGGCCCGACTCGCTCTCCAGGTCCACGTCCGGCACGACGACGAGCGTCCCGTCGGCCAGCGGCACCCGGACGCGCTCGCCCTGGCCGCCGTCGGCGAACCCGCCCTCGCGGTCGTCGGAGCCCCACCAGCCGCCGTGCAGGCATGACGTGCTCACGCCGTTGCGGCAGTTCACGCACGTGCCGTCGCACACGTAGAACGGCGCGATCACGGTGTCGCCGACCGCGACGTGCTCGACCGCGTCGCCGATCTGCTCGACGACCCCGATGAACTCGTGCCCGATCCGCTTCGGGGACCGCACAGGCTGCACACCGCGGTACGTCCACAGGTCCGACCCGCACACGCACGCCGCGACGACCCGCACGACCGCGTCGCGCCCGCTGCCGTCCTCGCGCAGGACCGGGTCCGGGACGTCCTCGACGCGGACGTCCCGCTCGCCGTGGATGACGGTCGCGCGCATGGCTGCTCCTCAGAGGTTCAGGGGGAGTCCGCGGGCCACCGGCCGACGGCGCGGCCAGTGTAGGCACCGCTCCCCGCCGGACGCGTGCGCTCGGGCCGGGGGAGGCCAGGGCCGGGCAGGGGCGCGACGCCGTGCGCGCACGGCCGTGTCAGACGCGTGCGGGCACGGGGCGCCGGGTCCACAGCAGCACGGGCAGGAGCAGGAGCGACAGCACGCCCCCGATGAGCGAGAGCGTCGCGTAGCTCGTGGCGGCCATGACGACGCCCGACATCGCGCCGCCGCCCGCGCCGCCGAGCGCGACGAGGACGTCGAGCGAGCCCTGCGTCCGGGCGCGGTTCGCGGGGACCGTCGCGTCGACGACCAGCGCCGTGCCGGCGATGAGCCCGAAGTTCCAGCCCAGCCCGAGCAGTGCGAGCGCGACGATCAGCAGCGGCATGGAGTCGGCCGGCGCGAGGGCGGCGGTGACGCCCGCCAGCAGCAGCGTCACGGCGGACGCGATCGCCATCGGGATGCGGCCGACGCGGTCGACGAGCGGGCCGGTCACGAGCGACGGCAGGAACATCGCGCCGACGTGGATGCCGATGACCAGCCCGACGGCCGTCAGGTCGTGGTGGTGCGCGCGCATGTGCACGGGCGTCATCGTCATGATCGCGACCATGGCGACCTGGGTGAGCACCATGACGGTCGCCCCGACCGCCACACCGCGGCCGGGGGCGACGACGGGTCCCGGGACGTGGTCGGTCGACGGCGCGGTCGCCGCGTCGAGGCGCTGCGCGACCAGGTACGGGTCGGGGCGCAGCAGCACGAGCAGCACGGCGCCCGCCGCGAGGAACGCCGCTCCGGCGAGGAGGAACGGGCCGGCGAGCGCGGGCAGGCCCAGGCGGGTCGCGAGTTCGCCGAGCGGAGCCACGAGGTTCGGACCCGCGACCGCGCCGAGCGTGGTCGACACCATCGCGACCGAGACGGCCGTCCCGCGTCGGTCGGGGAGCGCGAGGTCGGTCCCCGCGTACCGGGCCTGGAGGTTCGTCGCCGTCCCGGCGCCGTAGAGGAGGAACGCGCCGAGGAGCAGCGGCACGCTGCCGAAGGCCGCCGCGGTGACGACCCCGAGCCCGCCGAGCCCGCCCGCGGCGAACCCGGAGACGAGGCCGACCCGTCGTCCGCGGCGCTGCGTGAGCCGCCCGACGAGGAACGCGCTGACCGCCGCGCCCGTCGTCATGAGCGCGGCCGGGACGCCCGCGAGCTGCTGCGAGCCGAGCATCTGCTCCGCGAGCAGCGCCCCCACGGTGATGCCCGCTGCGAGCCCTGCCCCGCCGAGCACCTGGCTCGCGACGACGACCCGCAGCGTCCGTCGCTGGATCGCCGCGACCGCCTCAGGCTTCGAGATGTCGGTCTCAGGCGCCATCGGGACCCCCGGGCGTGTACGTCACGCGCCGCAGTCAAGCACGCACGGGCGCGTCGGGGCGTCGGTCACGACGAGCGGAGCGCCTGCCCGTCGTCGAGGACGGCAGTCGACCGTCGACCGCGCGGCACGGTGGGTGCCGGCGCCGGCCTGCGTCGCGGAGGGTCGACGGTCAGGCCGGCGCCGGTGTCGTGAGGCCGTCCGTCAGGTGGCGGACGAGCAGCCAGCCGGTGCGCTCGGACGGCGCGGTGACGGCGGCGGGGGAGTGCGCGACGCGGCGGATGACCCGGCGTCCCATCTCCTGGCGGCGCGTGAGCCAGCGCACGACGAGCAGGTGCCCGACGCGTGCGACGGCGCCGTCGGGCAGCGGCGCGCTCACCACGGCGCGCGAGCGCCCGGCGGCGCGGGCTCGTCGCGCGTGCTCGTCGACCAGGTGCTCCAGCAGCGCGGCGACGTTGCGCGGGGTCGTGGGAACCTCGTCGAGCAGCGCGTCGACCTGGCCGGGCGAGGGTGCGCCCGACGCGGCGACGGCGAGGCGGCGGTGGAAGACGCTCAGCCGGTCCGCGGACCAGTCGTCTCCGTGCGCCGGGAGCGGCTGGTCGTCGTGGGTCCTGCGGATGCCGAGCACGGGTCCTCCTGGCGTCGATGACCGACGCCGTCCTGCGTCGCTCCCCCGAGTGTGCACGCGCTCCCACGGTACGCGATGTCCGTTTCGCACTTTTCCCCTGATCGGTCGACCGTCGCAGCCGGTCCCGTGCGTCGTGCGGGTGAACGGGCTGCAGGGCGTCCTCCGACCGGTCGACCGAAAGGGCCGCAGGGCGTCCTCCGACCGGTCGACCCAAAGGGCCGCAGGGCGTCGTCCGACCGGTCGACGCACCGGCGGTCGCAGGACGGTCGGACGGTCAGCCCGTGTGCAGCGCGCCGTGCAGGTCGCGGAGCAGGGCGATCTCGGCGCCGTGGTGCAGGACCTCCTGGTTGACCCACCACACGATCTCGAGGAACGGCTGCTCGGCGTCGTCGCCGTCGGGGTAGGTGCAGCGGCCTACCTGGTCGAGGGCGGCGTCGTCGGCGGTGACCAGCGCCTCGCGCCACGCGCGCACCCCGCGGGCGAGGAGGTCGACGGCGGCGTCGGCCGTGCCGGGGTACACGAGGTCCGCCTCGGAGCCCTGCCGGCTGCCGACGGTGTACTCGGCGCGGAGCAGGAGCATCTCGGCGACGTGCGCCATGCGCCAGGCGATCGTCGTCAGGGGCGGCGGCCACGGGTGCGGCCTGCCACCGTCGCGACCCCACTCGCCCGCGCCGACCAGCACGGTCGCGCCGCGTCCGGGCCCGTCGACCTTCCGCCGGACCGACCAGGCTCCCGGTGCCGGCTCCCACAGGTACTCGACGTCCGTGAGCGGCGGGACCGCGACGCGTTCGCCGTCGCCGCTGTCCGCGTCGGGTCCGGTGAGGCGCGCGAGGAGCCGCTCGCACGCCCAGTCGTACTGCGACAGGAGCGGTGCGAGGCGGCCGGGGACGCCGGTGTCGGCCATGTCCCGAGGCTAGGCCCCGAGACGGCGGCTGTCGTCGGCCCGAGACGGTCGTCCGACGCTCGGCGGACCGGACCGGACCGGACCGGGCCTGGCCGGACTGGACGGACCGGCCCCGACCGGACCGGACCGGAGCGGCGCGTCAGCAGCAGCGCGCGCCGGGGTGCGTGTCGGCCTCCGCGTGGCGGGTGCGCCAGTACTGCGCGGCCGACGGCGGCACGACGTCGGGGTGCACGCGCGCGAGGTGCGCGACGTAGCGGTCGTAGTCGCGGTCCCCGAGGAGCGACGTCGTGTACCAGTGCACCCCCCGGGCGACGCGCGTGACGGCGCGCGCGACCGCGCGGACCCCGACGGTGGCGCCCCGCCCGGTCACGACCGCGTCCCCGTCCCGGACGCCGCGCGGGCGTGCGCGTCCCACAGCTCCTCGACCTCGCGCTCGGCTGCGGTCGGCACCATCCCGCGGGGCGCGAAGATGCGGGACGGCTCGTCGGGCTCCTCGGTCGTGGGCAGGCCTCCGGCGCGCACGGACCGGACGACGACCACGGCACCCACCAGCACGACGACGATCACGAGCACCGCGAAGACGATCGACAGCGTGCCCTGCACGGCGGTGTTGCGGATGACCGCGTCGATCTCGCCCGGCGACGTCGCGACGCCGAACGTCGTCTCGCCCGCGGCGCGCGCGTCCTGGAAGGCCCGGTGCTGGGCCCAGTAGCCGATCCGCGGCTCGTCGGAGAACACCTTCTGGTACGACGCCGTCATCGTCACGGCGAGGTCCCACAGCAGCGGGACCGCGGGGATCCACACCCACCGGTACAGCCGCTTCTTGACGACCACGACGGTGACCACGGTCAGCGCGATCGCGGCGAGGAGCTGGTTCGCGATGCCGAACAGCGGGAAGAGCGTGTTGATGCCGCCGAGGGGGTCGGTGACGCCCATGAGGAGGATCGCCCCCCAGGCGCCGACGACCACGACCGAGCAGACCCACGCCCCGACGCGCCACGAGGGGTCCCGGAAGCGTCGCAGCGGTCCGCCGACGTTGCCGAGGCTGTCGGACAGCATGAAGCGCGCGACGCGCGTGCCCGCGTCGACCGTGGTGAGGATGAACAGCGCCTCGAACATGATCGCGAAGTGGTACCAGAAGGCCGCGAGGCCGGACCCGCCGAGGACCGTGCTGAGCACCTGCGACATGCCGAACGCGAGCGTCGGCGCGCCGCCCGTGCGCGAGACGATCGACTCCTCCCCGACGGACTGCGCGGCGCTCTCGATCTCCCCCGCAGTGATGGGCGTGCCGCCCAGTCCGAGCCCGTTGACGTACGCGGCCGCGGTCTCGGGCGTCCCACCGGTCGCACCCGCCGGCGCGTTCATCACGAAGTACAGGTGCTGGTCGATGACCACGGCGGTGACGAGGGCCATGATCGCGACGAACGACTCGGTGAGCATCCCGCCGTAGCCGATGGGCTTCGCCTGGCTCTCCTTCTCGAGCAGCTTCGGCGTCGTGCCCGACGCGATGAGCGAGTGGAACCCGGAGAGCGCCCCGCACGCGATCGTGATGAACAGGAACGGGAACAGCGCACCGGCGAAGACGGGTCCGTCGCCGCGCAGCGCGAACGAGGACACCGCGGGCGCCTGCACCTCGGGCCGCGCGACCAGGATGCCCACGGCGAGCAGGACGATCGTGCCGACCTTCATGAACGTGGAGAGGTAGTCGCGCGGTGCGAGCAGCAGCCAGACGGGCAGGACCGACGCGGCGAACCCGTAGGCGGCGAGCCACCACGCGAGCGCGACCGGGCTCAGGGAGAACCAGTCCTGGCCCCAGTCCGTCTCGGCGACCCAGCCGCCCGCGACGATCGCGAGCAGCAGCAGCGCGACGCCGATGATCGTCACCTCGGACACCCGACCGGGCCGCAGGAACCGCAGGTACGCGCCCATGAACAGCGCGATGGGGATCGTCATCGCGATCGAGAAGACACCCCACGGGCTCGCGGCGAGCGCGTTCACGACGACGAGGGCGAGCACGGCGATGAGGATGATCATGATGACGAAGACGGCGACCATGGCCGCGACGCCGCCGAACCTGCCGAGCTCGTCGCGCGCCATCTGACCGAGGCTCCGGCCACGCCGCCGGACGGACAGCGTGAGGACCAGGTAGTCCTGCACGGCGCCACCCAGCACGCAGCCCACGATGATCCACACGGTGCCCGGCAGGTAGCCCATCTGCGCGGCCAGCACCGGACCGACCAGCGGCCCCGCCCCGGCGATCGCCGCGAAGTGGTGCCCGAACAGGACGCGCCGGTCCGTCGGCATGAAGTCCTTGGCGTTGTCGTACCGCTCGGCAGGAGTCGCCCGGTCGTCGCGCGGCCGCACGACCTTCGACTCGACGAGCCGCGCGTAGAAGCGGTACGCGATGACGTAGGTGCAGACGGCCGCGAAGACGAACCACACGGCGTTGACGTGCTCGCCGCGGACCAGCGCGAGGATCGACCAGGCGACGGCGCCGACGACGGCGACCACCGTGAGGACGGCGCGACGCGAGGCCGGGAGCGGGCCGCGCTCGACCACCGCGACCGGCGGGAGGTCAGGGTCCGTCCGGACGTGCTCGACCTCGGTGCGCGCGACCATGCTGGCCCCCTCAGGCGTCGTCGTCGTCGACCAGCACGCACGCTACGCGCGGCGCTGCGGGTCGCAACCGGGCGGGCCGGCTCTCCGAGCTTCCGGCGGACCGGCCCGTCGTGAGAGCGTCACGACCGTGGACGTGCTCGCGAGGTTCGCCGGTGCGTGGTCGGTCGACCGCGCCGTCGCCGACGCGCGCGCCGGGCTGGACGGGACGTTCCGCGGGACGGCGGCGTTCGCGCCGACGGACGACGGCGGGCTCGCGTGCGTCGAGGAGGGCGTGCTCGCGTTCGGTGGGGACGAGCGGCCCGCGGCGCGACGGCTGCTGCTGCGCGGCGCCGGTGACGGGTCCGTCGAGGTGCTGTTCGGCGACGGGCGGCCGTTCTACGGGTTCGACCTGCGCGACGACCGGTGGTCCGGTGTGCACGACTGCGGCGACGACACGTACACGGTGGCCGGCCGGTTCGTCGGCGACGACGCGTACGAGGAGGTCTGGCACGCCGTCGGGCCGCGCAAGGACTACCGGCTGACGACGACGTACCGGCGGCTGCGCGACGACGCCTGACGGCGGCCGCGACGGCGTCAGGGGCGGCCCGGGCGTCGTCGACCGCTCGCCGCGCGAGCCTGCGGAGCGCCACCTACCGTGACCCGATGGGCCCCCTCGCCAGCGCCGCCGACCGCCTCATCGCCGCGTACCAGCGTCGGCTCTCGCCCCGGAAGGGTTGGAGCTGTGCGCACCGCGTCGCGCACGGCGGCGACTCCTGCTCGGTCGCGGTCCGCGGGTTCGTCGCCCGGCGTGGCGTCGTGCGGTCGGTCGTCCCGACGGCGCTGCAGCTCCTCGCCTGCTACCGAGCCGCGGCGTTGCTCGCGCAGTCCGACGTGAGCGGCGTCTGCTGCTGCGGCGGCATCCCGATCCCGTTCCGCTTCCCGCTCCGGTAGGCCCGCGCGGCCCGGTCGGACTACCGCCCGGGCCGGGGAGCGACCCGGCCCGGGCGGTCAGCGCGTCGGCGTCAGTTGCGGTTGATGGTGAACGTCGACGTCGTGTTCCGGATGTCCTGCGCGTTCCCGCTCAGGCGCAGGTTGGTGAACGTCGCCGACCCGACCGCGGGACCCTGACCGGCCTCGGGCATCTCGTTGACCCAGATGCCGAACCCGGACTTCGCGTCCCAGGCGTCGCCGCTCTTGCGGGCCCCGGTGATCGACACGTTCGTGAACGTCGTGTCGGTGATCGGGTTCTGCGGCTGGTTCCCGACGTAGTTCGTCTGGAACATGATCCCCGAGTAGGTCGGGTCGACGATGTCGACGTCGCTCACGCGGATCCCCTGGAACTTCTTCGACGCGGAGAAGACCCAGATCGCGGGGAACGTCTGGTTGCCCCAGAAGTGGCCGCCGGCCCGCACGATCGAGATGTTCTGGAAGCTCGTCGGCGCGGCGGAACCGAACTCGTCCATCGGGTAGCCGAAGTCGAGCGAGCTGATCGTGATGCCGGAGTACACGAGCGTGTCCGCGATGTAGATGTTGCGGAACGTGTTCCCGTACCCGCCGTAGACGGCGAGGCCCGCGGCCCGCCACGTGACCAGCGACGTCAGGTTCTCGTACACGTTGCCCGTCTGGCCGGTGCCGCCCGCGTCGGTCGCCGCGAACAGCGCGAACGAGTCGTCGCCCGTGCCGCGTGCCTCGATGTTCGCGACCCGGTTGTTCGCCGACCCGTTGGTCATGTTGATGCCGTCGGCGAACGTGTTCCGGATGCGCGAGCTCGTGATCGTCGAGGAGTCCATGTTGGACGCCCAGAACATGCAGATCATGTGCTCGACCCACAGGTCGTCGACCGTCATGTTCGCGACGTTCGTGAAGTCGAGGACCTTGCCCGGCCCGTCGATCCGCGACGTGTAGTTGCCGAAGTACGCGAAGCCGCGCCACTTCGAGCCGTTCGCCGACGCCTCGGCCCGGAAGCCGACGTCGGTGTTCTCCTGCCCGCTCGGCGCGAAGAACCGTGTGAACCAGGGTCCGGCGCCGACGATGTCGACGGGCTTGCCGTACACCTGGAACTTGCTGCTCGTGCTGTAGTCGCCGGTCGGCAGGTAGACGCCCTTGAGCGCGCCGGTCGTGTCCATGCGCACCTTGTCGAGCGCGTCCTGCACCGCCTGGTGCGTGAAGCCCGTGGGCTGCACGTACTGCGCGGGGTTCGGGTTCGGGTTCGCCGTCGCGACCTCGGTGTTGACGAAGTCGACCGTGACCGGGAGCGGGTTGCTCGCGGTGCGCTGGAGGCGGATGGTCGCGCCGGCCGGCACGGTCGTGCCGAGCAGGGTGTTCGCCTCGTCGTAGATGTGCCGCGGCCCGCCGGACCCCGGCTGGTTGTTCGGGTTGGTCTCGTTGCCGTACAGCCACGCGAACCGCGACGTGAGGTCGAGGCGCTTGAGGAACGTCCCGTCGACCAGGATGTCGATGCTGCCGTTCTGGCCGGTCCCCGCGGCGTTGTCCGGGATCGAGAAGCGCGTGACCAGCGTGTTCGTCGGGTTCTTGAGCGTCCACTCGACGTAGGCGCCCGTGGCGGACAGCGTCGCCGCCCGGCGCCCCGACGCCTCGCCCGCGAGGTCGCCGACCGTGCGGTTGGGCCCGACGAGCACCGCGCCGCCGCCCGTGCGGCCGTCCTCCGCCTCGTACATGTCGAACGGCAGGTGCGCGCCGCGGCCGACGTAGATCCCGCCGGTCACGACGTTGTTGGCCTGCTTGCCGGGCACCTCGGTGCTGTCGGCGGCGACGGCGCTCGACACCGTGTACGTGCCGTTCGCTGCGGTCCAGGTGCCGAGGTTGACCGTGGCGCTCGTCGCGCCCGCCGCGATCGCGCCGCTGGGCGAGCCGGTGAGGGTCTTCACGACGGCACCCGTGGTCGAGTCCTTGATCGTCACGGTGAGCGCGTGCGCGCCCGACGACGTCGCGACGTTGCCGTTGTTCGCGACCGCCCCGGTGAACGTGACGACTGCGCCGGCCGCCGGGTTGCCCGGGCTCCAGCTCACGACGGGGACGAGGTCGGACGTCGGGACGGGCGCGACGACGAGCCTCGTCGGGCTGCTGTACGCGTTGTTCGACTCGTCCTGCTCGACGACCGTGTTCGCCGGGTCGGCGGTCGCGCCCACCGTGTACGAGCCCGCGGCGCGTGCGCCGATCGACGCGGTGACGGTGGCCGTCGCGCCCGCGGCGATCGCGCCGACCGACGCGGTGGCGGCCGTCTGCCCGTCGACCTGGAACGCGACCGAGGTCGCGGCCGACGCGGCCGTGCCGGCGTTGCGGACGGTCGCGCTCAGCGTGACGGCCGTCGACTCCGTCGGGTTCACGGGCGACGTCGTCACGCCCGTGACCGTGAGGTCCGGGTTCGGCGCGGGCGTGCCGAGCACCTGCAGCTCGGCGACCTGCCCGTTGCCCGCCCCCGTGTTGCCCGTGAACACGAGCCGCACGTCGGACGCGGTGCCGGTCACCGGGACGGTGACGATGTTGCCCGACGACGGGCTGAACGCGCGGGC
The DNA here is from genome assembly GCF_010119915.1 of Cellulomonas sp. H30R-01. Taxonomy (NCBI): domain Bacteria; kingdom Bacillati; phylum Actinomycetota; class Actinomycetes; order Micrococcales; family Cellulomonadaceae; genus Cellulomonas; species Cellulomonas sp. H30R-01. The sequence continues at coordinate 4,125,072 of NZ_CP048210.1, forward strand.
CGCCGAGGGTGCGAGCGTCGTGAACGCGCCCGTCCCGGTACGACCCTGCACCTCGAACGTCTGCGTCCGGTTGCCCCACGCCGCGTCGGGGTTGAGCTTCACGACGACGCCCGAGAGCTGGCTCGCCGACGCGAGGCTCACGGTGAGGGTCGACGGGTACTGCCCGCCCGCGCCCTCCCAGTAGGTGCTCAGCGACCCGTCGACCGTGTTCCCGGCGACGTACGTCCACTCGGTCGACGACGCGACGACCGGCCGTCCGGCGGCGAGGTCCTTGCCGGTCGGCGGGGTGGTCGTGGGCGTCGTCGGGGTGGACGTCGGGTCCGCCGTGCCGAACACCTCGAGCTCCGCGAGCTGCCCGGCGGGCCAGCCGGTGTTCGCCGAGATGCTGAGCCGCACGAACCGCACCGACGTGTCGGTGACGTCCACCGCGACGGTGTTCCCGGACGCCGGGGCGAACGTGTACGCGGCCTGCGCCTTGAGCGTCGTGAAGGTCGAGCCGGTGGTCGAACCCTGCACGGTGATCGTCTGGGTCCTCGCTCCCCACCCGGAGGTGGGCAGCTTCAGCGCGAGGTCCGTGACCGTGGCGGCGGCGCCCAGGTCGACCTGCACCCACTGCGGGAGCTGGTTGTTGGTCGACTCCCAGTACGTGGCCTGGTTGCCGTCGGTGACGTTGCCGGCGCCGTAGACGTCGGTCGTGCTGCTGGCCGTCGCGGGCTTGCCCGCGGCGAGGTTGACGGGTGCCGCGGCGGCGCCCTGCGCGACGAGCGCGAGGCCGAGCGGTGCGACGAGCGCCGCCGTGGCGAGCGCCACGACCGCGTGCCTGACGTTCCTTCTCATGGGTCGTCCTCGTTCTCCCGCCTCAGCGGCGGGTCCGGGCCGGGCACGTGGGCGCAGCCGGGCGCGTCGCGGTCGTCGTCGGCCGCGTGCTCCCCGGACGCGTCACGGGGTCGCTGACCCCGCCGGCACGTGCACGGCGTTCAGTGGTGGACCAGGAGCGACCGCTGAGTGCGCAGGCAGCGGCCCGACGCCGTCGTGCTGGTGTTCCGAGCGACACACAACTTTGTGCGTCACAACTGTCGAGTTCTTGCAGCGTCGTGGAGAGGACGATACGAACGGCCGCCGCCGCCAGTCAAGGGCCTGTCGCCGGACGCGACAGCCGTCGTTGACTCGACGTGGTGCGGCGCCGCAGCCGGACAGCCACCCACGCCATGTGGGTCACGCGGACGCGGCCAGGGCGTCCGGGGCTCAGGACGGCGCGCGACCGGCGGTCGTCGCGGCGGGGTGGGCACGCGACGTGTCCGAGCCGGGGAGCACGAGCGCCGAGGCGGCCAGGAGCGGTGCGACCAGGGCGACGGCGGCGGTCAGTCCTGCGCCCGCCGCGACCAGCCCGATCGCCGCTGGACCGGCCAGCACACCGGCGTAGACGAAGACCGAGAGACGCGCGGCCGAGCGCCCGCTCGGGTCGAGACGGCCCGTCTCGGCGTACGCGATGGGCACGAGCGTCGCGCCGCCGAGCCCCAGCAGCGCGAACCCGGCGACGGCCGCCACGGGGTCCGGTGCGAGCGCGCCCAGCGCGAGCCCGCACGCGCCGACGACCGCGCCGCGGCGGAAGAGCCGCGCGTCGCCCCACGCCGCCCGCAGCCGGTCGCCGACGAGGCGGCCCAGGGTCTGGGCGGCGGTGAAGGCAGTCGTCGCAGCGGCGGCGACCGCGAGCGTCGCCCCCCGCTGCTCGTGCAGCAGGACCGCACCCCACGCGAGCGCTGCGCCCTCGGCGACCATGAGGACCACGCCGACGACGGCCACGCGCGCGAACGCCGGCGACCAGGCGGACCGCGAGCCGACCGGTCCAGCCGGGCGCCCGTGCGTGGACCCGGACGGCGGAGCGTCGTCCTTCGGCGAGGTGATGGCCTGCGGCCCCTCCCCGTCGACCGCCCGCGGCAGCCGCGTCCCGGCCGCGAGCGCGACGGGCACGGCGACGCACGCCGCGGCGGCGAGGTGCGCGGCGGTGGGGACGCTCGCGGCGAGGCTCGCGGTCCCGGCGAGCGTCGCGACGGTGATGCCGATGCTCCACGCGGCGTGGCACCCGCTGAGGATCGGGCGCCCGATCCGCTGCTCGGCGCGGACGGCCGTCGCGTTCATCGCGACGTCGAGCGCGCCGTTGGCGGCGGCGACCACCGCGATCGCGGCGACGTAGCCGGCGGTGCCGGGCACCGCGCCCAGCAGCGCGACGGCGAGGGGGAGCGCGACGACCGCGACGCGGGCGACGGCCTCCGGGCCGACGCGGCGCAGCAGCGGGCCGAGCGCCTGCATCGTGGCGATCGCGACGGCGCCGAACAGCACGCTCGTGAGCCCGTAGGCGCGGTCGTCGAGGCCGTGCTCGACCTTGAGCGCGGCGGAGCGGACGACGAAGCCGCCGAACGACAGGCCGCTGACGAGGAACAGGGCGGTCGTGGCGCGGTGCGCGGTGGGCGTGACGGTGGGAGTCATGCCCGGGTGACGGGCGAGGACCTCCGTTCACGACATCCGTCGCCGCCCGACGTGCCGCCGCCCCCGGAGGCGGACCTCCGAGGGCGGCGGGTGGTGCGGGTCGTGCGGGCGTCAGCCGGTCGGGAAGCTGTCCGCCGTCACGATGCGGCTGCGGACGAACTGGCCGGACTGCGACAGCTGCGACGTGCCGTAGCTCGAGCCCGAGCACGTGCCGGCGCGGAAGGCCGCGCTGCTCTCGTTCGCGTCGGAGTACGTCCAGTTGACGTGGCTGATCTTGAGCGAGTCGAGCAGGTCGAGCCACGTCGTCGACGAGGCGAGATCGACCGTCCCGCCGCCGGTCGCGCTGGTGGTGCCCCACTCGGACACGAACAGCGGGAGCTTCGTCGCCGCGTTGCGCACCTCGTTGCGGTAGTTGTCCAGGTGGGACGCCGCGTAGAAGTGGAAGGTGTACATGATGTTCGTGAACGCGAGCGGGTTCGCGACGATCTCCGCCGACGTCGAGCCGTTGGACACGCCGAGCGACGACCAGCCGCGGGTGCCGACCAGGATCACGGCGTCGGGGTCCGCGGCGCGGATGATCGGGATGACCTGGTTGGCGTAGGTGCGGATCTGCTCCCACGACACGCCGTTGGGCTCGTTCGCGATCTCGTAGATGACGTTCTTCTTGGCGGCGTTCCGGCTCGCCACGTTGCGGAAGAACGTCTTCGCGTTCTCGAGGTTCACGTTCGGGTCGCCGGGCGTGAGCGTGTGGAAGTCGATGATCGAGTACATCCCGCGCTGCTCGGCCTGGTCGACGAGGGAGTTGACGCGCGACGTGAAGCCGGCCGGGTCGGTGACGTAGCCGTCCTCGTTCACGTACATCGCGATCCGCAGGACGTCGGCCTTCCAGTCGTTCACCAGCGTGTCGAGCGACGCGGTGTTGTAGCACTTCGCGAACCACTGCAGCCCGTGCGTGCTGACGCCGCGGAGCTGGATCGGCTTGCCGTACTGGTTGCAGAGGTTGACGCCGCAGACGCGCAGCTGGCCGTTGATCGCGACGGGCGTCGTCCCCGTCGGCGGCGGGGGAGTCGTGGTCTGCGTGGGGGTCGGCGTCGGGCTCTGGGTGGGCGACGTCGTGGGCGTCGGGGTCCCGGTCGTGGAGCCGGTGCAGGCGACGCCGTTGAGCGTGAACTGCGTCGGGACGGCGTTCGACCCGCTCCACGTGCCGTTGAAGCCGAAGCTCGCGGTGCCGCCCGTGCGGACCGCGCCGTTCCACGCGACGTTGCGCGCCGTGACGGCGCTGCCCGACTGCGTGACCTCGGCGTTCCAGGCCTGCGTGACCTGCTGGCCCGACGGGAACGTCCAGCCGACCGTCCACGACGACACCGGGTCGCCGAGGTTGGTGACGGTGACGTTGGCCCCGAAGCCGGGGTTCCACTGGTTCGTGATGGCGTAGTCGACCTTGCAGCCGGCCGCGGCCTGTGCCGACATGGCGGTGATCGCGCTGATCCCCGACATGGCGAGCACCGCCGCGGACAGCAGCGCGGCGACTCTCGTGCGCTGGGACATGGAGCTCCTCGTGCGTGGTGGGTGCGACACGGCCACGTCCACCGGCGAGGTGCGCGACCGCTCGTGAGGAGGGTGCGCCCGTCAGCGCTTGACCGCTACAGCGGCGGCCCGTCCGGACGTGAGGTAAACGTTTCAGCCACGGTCGGGTGACAGCGGTGCGACGGTCGGCAGGACGCGCGCGGGCCCGATGCGCGACACGCCGCCGGACGGTCCGGGCGCCGCGCCGCCGGACGTCGTCGCGGTCGGGGCCGGGGTCGGTGTGCCGGACGGCGTGGGCACCGGCGTCGGTGTCGGGTACGGCGGGTAGCGGTCGTTGCACGACGTCAGCACGTCGAGCGGATCGGCCGTGCACGCGTCGGTGCCGTCGCCGCCGTCGAGCCGGTCGTTGCCCTCGACGCCGTCGGCGCCGCGCAGCGTGTCCGCGTCACCCAGTCCGCGCAGCACGTCGGCACCGAGGCCGCCGACGAGCGCGTCCCGCCACGGCGAGCCCGTCAGCACGTCGTCGCCCGCACCGCCGCGCACCTCCTCGACGTCGGGCGACGCGTTCCACGGCGGCGGCGCACCCACGGCGTCACCCTCGCCGGCCGACCCGTCGCCGCCGAAGCCGTCGAGCGTCACGGTGACCGGCGCCGAGCGCGCGCCGTAGTCCGCGACGTCGTGCCCGGGACCGCCGACGACCTGGTGGGCGCCGTCGGGGGCCGCGCCCAGGGCGAAGCGGTCGCCGCCCTGACCGCCCTCCGACCGGCCGCTGTCCGCGCCCGCGTCGAGCACGTCGGCACCCCAGCCGCCCTGCAGCAGGTCGTGGCCGTCGCCGCCGAGCAGCACGTCGTCGCCGTCGCCCCCGATCAGCACGTCGTCGCCGCCGAGCCCCGAGACGCGGTCGTCGCCCGCGCCGGCGCAGATGACGTCCGCGTCCGGCGTGCCCGTCAGGGCGTCCGGCCCGTCGGTGCCGCGGATCGTGCACGGGTGGCCGGGGGCGGTGTCGTACCGGACGTAGTCCCACGTGGACGAGCCCCGGTACGTCTCGAACCCCAGCCCGACCGTCCCCGCGCCGCGTCCCGTGAACGTCCGGTCCAGCACCGTCCGGCCGTCGACGGTCAGCCGGACCTGCTGGCCGCGCGCCTCGAGGCGGTACCGGTGCCACCGGTGCGTGTCGAGCGGGATCACCTGGCGGTCCTCGTACGGGTAGAGGACGCAGAGCTCGCCGGGAGCGAAGCCGACCTGGAGCAGGTCCATGGTGTCGCCGACCCACAGCAGCGTCGGCGGCGGTGTGCCCGACTCCTCGTCGAGGCACGCGCCCGTCGCGTCGCGGCCGAGCCGCATCCGGACGTCGACGTCCCACCCGGTGAGCCGCCCCGACGCGCCGGTCCACTCCGACGTCCCCGCGGTCTCGAGCAGCATCACGAGCGTCTCGCGGCCGATCGTGATCGCGCCGCCGCGCGTGCTCGTGACCGGGCCCCCGCCGAACCCGATCACCTGCCACGGGTCGGCGGGCGGGCGCGTGAACTCCTCACGCTGCACGTCGCCGGCCCACGCAGGCGCGGGCAGCAGCATCGTGAGCACCGCGACCGCCCCGACGGTCAGTCCGAACCGCGTCCGTCTCGTCATCGAGCCCTCCCGGGTGTCGGCGTGGTGCGCACACTAGGGGCGTGGGACCTGGCCGAGAGCGCCCGTCGGCCGACCGAAAGGCTTCACCGCGACGACGCTGCCCTTCGGGCACCGACACCCCGGGAGGGTCGATGGACGGCACCGCCTTCACCCCGCAGGAGGCCGCCTACCTGCGCGAGCACCCGGTCGCACGCGTCGCGACCGTCGGCGAGCAGGACCAGCCGGACGTCGTGCCGGTCGCGTGCGAGTTCGACGGGGAGGCGTTCTGGTTCGGGGGCGGTGAGGCGGTCCTGCGGACGCGCAAGGTCCGCCACGTGCTCGCGGGCCGGCGCCGGGTGGCGATCGTCTTCGACGACGTGCCGTCCTTGGACCCGTTCGTCGCGCGCGGCGTGCGCGTCTACGGCATCGCCGACGACCCTGTCGAGCGCGCAGGGATGATCGGCCCCGGATGGTACGTGCGGGTGCGACCGACCGAGTCGTGGAGCTGGAACCTCGACGGCGAGCCCGCCGGCGACGAGTGGTACCCCGTGACGCACACGGTCCACCCGTAGCCGGCGGGCCCTCCCGGGTCAGTGCCAGTCGGAGATCGCGAGGTCGTCGGGTGCCGGGGCGCCTGCTCCGGTCTCGACGAGCTGCTTGAGGCTCACCAGGAACGTGGCCCACTTGGTGCTGCAGTGCGACATGAACTCGACGGGCTCGCGCCAGCCCTCGTGCGCGAACAGCACGATGACGTACTCGCCGTCCTGCCGGAGCTCCCAGCGCACGGTCGTGCCGATCCACTCCTCGGGACCGTCGACGACCTCCCAGACGACCTTCCGACCCGGCTCGGACTCGAGCACGACCATGTCGAAGCCGCCCTGCGGGAAGCGGAACGCCAGCAGCCCGCCGACGTCCGGGTCGCCGGTCGTGTCGGTCGTCCACCAGCCCGACAGACCGTCGATCGTGGTGAGCGCCGCGTACACGTCGTCCAGGGCTGCCGACCGCATGCCGACCCTGTGGATGATGTCCACCATCTCGAACCCTTCTCTCTCCTCGGTTCCGGTCACTTCTCCTGGCTGCGCGCGATCGCCTCGGCGATGCGCTTGATGCGCTGCAGGCGGGCGTCCCAGGCCTGGCCGACGCCGGCGAGCTGGGCGACCGCGCGGGCGAGCTGGGCCTCGTCGACCTCGTAGCGCCGCTCGCGGCCGGCGGGCGTGACGTGCACGAGGCCGACGCGGTCGAGCACGACGAGGTGCTTGGCGACGGCCTGACGCGTCACGGGCAGGCGCTCGCTGAGCGAGGTCGCGGTGCCCGGTCCGTCGGTGAGCAGGAGGTCGATCATGCGGCGACGCGTCGGGTCCCCGACCGCCGACCAGAGGTCGTCGTCGACGGCCGTGCTCATCGCGTCGCGACCAGCCGTTCGGCGTGCGCCGCGATGGCGGGGACGAACACGTCCCAGCCGTTGACGTGGTCGGCGTAGGCGGCCTCCATGACGGCGGCCTCCCAGCCCTTCTCGCGGAAGCCGGTCTCGGTGAGCCGGAGAAGCGTCCCGGACCCGGCGGGCACGAGCTCGAAGGTCACGAGCAGCGCGGCGGCGACGGGGTCGTCGGCGTCGTCGGGGACCCAGCGGAACGAGAAGAGCCGCGGCGGGTCGGCCGCGACGACGGTGAGCCGCTCGACGTGCTCGTCGTCCGTGCCGCGTCCCCACGCGACCTCGGTGCCGGTCCCGGGTTCGGCCGACAGGTCCGTCTCCGCGCCGTTCCACCAGTCCCGGATGTGCTCCGGGCTGCTGAGGACCTCGAAGACGACCTCCGGCGCCGCGTCGACGTGGATCTCGCGCTCGATGCTGCCGAACTCCATGGCTGCTCCCGTTGTTCGCAACGATTGGTTGCGTATGACGGTAGACCCGGGCGGCGCCCCGACGCAACCAGCGGTTGCGAATTGGTCGGCGCAGCCGTCCCCGACGCACCGGGCGTCGGGCCTCGCGTGCCGGGGGTCCGACGTGAGGCGTCAGCCGTCGGTGGAGCGGAAGCCCGTCGGCCGCAGGACGCGCGCCGGCACGCCCGCGACGACCGTGTCGGGCGGCACGTCCCTCGTGACGACCGCACCCGCGCCGACGATCGCGCCGTCGCCGATCGTCACGCCCGGCACGACGGTGACCGCGGCGCCGAGCCACACCTTGCGCCCGATCACCACGGGTGCGGGGAGCATGTCGCCCCGACGGGCCGGGTCGGAAGCGTGGTTCAACGTGACCACGGTGCAGCCGTGACCGATCAGGGAGCCGTCCCCGATGGCGATGCCGCCCGCGTCCTGGAAGCGGCAGCCCATGTTGACGAAGACGTCCCGCCCGAGCGTCAGGTTCTTGCCGAACTCGCAGTGGAACGGCGGGAAGAGCGTCACGGACTCGTGCACCGGGCGGCCGGTGAGGCGGGACAGAAGCGCGCGCACCTCGTCGGGCGTCCGGTACCCGGTGTTGAGCTCGGCACCGACGCGCATCGCCTCCTGGGCGGCGTCGTGCAGGAAGGCGTGCGCGGGCGAGCCGGCCTCGAGCAGCCGGCGTGCCCCGACGTGGTCGAGGAAGTCCTGCAGGTCCACGGGCGTCTCCTCGTCGGCGGGCGGGCGCGTCATGCGGGCGGCGTCGCCGCGTGGACCGGGTCGGCCGCCCACGACGCGAGCAGGCGCAGCCGCTCGGCCGACGGCGACCCCGGCTCCGCGGTGTAGACCATGAGCACCTGGCCCGGCTCGGCGGTGATCGCGAGCTCCTCGTACGCGAGCACGAGCTCGCCGACGACCGGGTGGTGGAACCGCTTGGTGCCCGCGCCGTGCGTCCGCACGTCGTGCGCGCCCCACAGCCGGCGGAACGTCTCGCTCCGGGTCGACAGCTCGCCGACCAGGTCCTGGAGGCCCTTGTCGTGCGGGTCGCGCCCGGCCTCCGCGCGCATGATCGCGACGCACATCTCCGCGAACAGGTCCCAGTCCGGGTAGAAGTCGCGCGCCGCCGGGTCGAGGAACTGGAACCGGGCGAGGTTGGGCGTGCGGCCGCCGTCGCCGATCACGGGGGAGTAGAACGCGCGGCCGAGCGCGTTGGTCGCCAGCAGGTCCTGCCGCTGGTCGCGGACGAACGCGACGCCGTCGGTGATCGCGGCGAGCGCCCACTGCAGGCTCGGCCGGGGCGTCGTCGAGCGCGTCGTCCGTCGGCGCACGCGTCCGGACGACGGGATGCCGTCGGCGGCCCGGGCCAGGTCGAACAGGTGCGCCCGCTCGGCGTCGTCGAGCATGAGCGCCCGCGCGACCGCGTCGAGGACCGACGCCGACGCACCGCCGATCGCCCCGCGCTCGAGCTTCGCGTAGTACTCGACGCTGACCCCGGCCAGGGCCGCGACCTCGCTGCGCCGCAGGCCGGGCACGCGGCGGTTCGCGCCGCCCACGACGCCGGCCGCCTCGGGGCTGACCTTCGCGCGCCGCGACATGAGGAACTCACGCACGTCCGACCGGTTGTCCATGCCGTCGACGGTAGGCCGGTGCGCGTCGCGGAGACAGGCCACGACGTGGGGTGCACCGCGGGTACACCCTTCGTCAGGGACTCCTCGCGTCGGTGGGGGTCGGGTTCGCTGGAGGCATCCCCGACCGAGAGGCACCACCACCATGCGAGCAGTCGTCATGCACTCCCCGGGCGACGTCCGGGTCGACGAGACCGAGCGGCCGACGATCGTCGAGCCCACCGACGCGATCCTGCGGCTCGCCGCCACCTGCATCTGCGGCTCCGACCTGTGGCCGTACCGCGGGGCCGACGACGTCGACCGCCAGCCCATGGGTCACGAGTACGTGGGCGTCGTCGAGGAGGTCGGCTCCGCCGTGACGCACGTGAAGGTCGGCGACTTCGTCGTCGGCACGTTCTTCGCGTCTGACAACACGTGCGAGATCTGCCGGGCGGGCTACCAGACGCACTGCGTGCACCGGCAGCCCGGCGCCCTCCCCGGCGCGCAGGCCGAGTACGTGCGCGTCCCGCTGGCCGACGGCACCCTCGTCGCCACCCCCGGCATGCCGGACCCCGACCTGATCCCGTCGCTGCTCGCGGCGTCCGACGTGCTGGGCACCGGCTGGTTCGCAGCCGTCGCCGCCGAGGTGGGCCCGGGCAAGACCGTGGCCGTCGTCGGTGACGGGGCCGTCGGCCTGCTCGGCGTGCTCGCCGCGAAGCAGCTCGGCGCGGAGCGGATCATCGCGATGTCCCGGCACGAGGACCGGCAGGAGCTCGCGCGCCGGTTCGGCGCCACGGACGTCGTCGAGGAGCGCGGCGACGCGGGCGTCGCACGGATCGAGGAGCTCACCGACGGGCTCGGCGCGCACAGCACGATCGAGGCGGTCGGCACGCAGGAGTCGATGATGCAGGCGATCCGCGCGACCCGGGCCGGTGGTCACGTCGGGTACGTCGGCGTCTCGCACGACGTCGCGCTGCCCGGCGGGGAGCTGTTCTTCTCGGGCGTGCACCTGCACGGCGGTCCTGCACCCGTGCGCCGGTTCCTGCCCGAGCTGATCCGGCTCATCTGGGACCGGGAGATCGACCCCGGCCTGGTCTTCGACCTCACCCTGCCGATCGAGAAGGCGGCCGAGGGCTACCGGGCGATGGACGAGCGCCGCGCGACGAAGGTGCTGCTCACGTTCTGACCGCGCTCGGGTGCCGCCTGACTGCGGACCGGTGCCGCCTGACCGCGGACCGGTGCCGCCTGACCGCGGTCCGGTCTCCTGACCGCGCGGTCACGTCGACCGCGGCACCGCGACCCCCGCGTCGCCCTCGACGACCGCCCGCCCGGCGCATCTCCGGGGTCGGCACCGGTCGCTGCTCGTCGTCGCGCGTCAGCGGATCCGGCGCAGCCGGAACAGGTAGGGCTCGGCCATGCCTCGCGTGTCCATCGCACCGACCACCGACCCGTCGTCGTCGGCCCTGAAGGCGTCGACGATCGGCAGGTCGTCGTAGACCATCGCGGCCGAGACGACCCCGCGGTAGCGCACCTCGCGCAGCCGGGCGCGCGGGCGACGCGTCGTGACGAACGGCCGCACGAGCGCGAACGCCGCGGCGGCGGGCGGTGTCCGCAGGAGCGGGGCGGTGCGCAGCACGAGCCCGAACGGGACCAGGCCCGGGTGGACGCGCACGACGCCGTGGCCCGACCGGAACAGCAGCGGGTGCGCGGTGTCGTCGTCGTCGAACCTCTTGCCGAACCAGCCGAGGTGCTCGAGCACGCCGTCGAGCGGATGACCGGTGGGGATCCCCGCACCGCGCCACGTGCCGCGCAGGTCGGTCGTGGCGACGGGCGGGAGGGTGTCGTACCGCTCCAGCGCGGACGTCACGAGGCCTCCCCGGTGCCGCTGCCGGCGTCGGTCGTGCGGGCACGGGTGTCGGCGTCGTGCCCGTCGAGCGACCGGCGCAGCACCCACGTCGCCGCGGTCCCCGACGCGGTCACCTGGCGGGTCCGCGGGTCGACGCTGGTCCAGCGGTGCTCGTGCGGGCGGACGCGCCGGTAGCCGCGACGTTCGTACCAGCCGACGACGGGGTCGTCGCGGTCGGCGTCGAGGCTCAACGCGGCGGCGCCGCGGTCGCGTGCCGCGTCCTCGGCGGCGTGCACGAGCCGCTCGCCCGCCCCGCGGCCGCGGTGTCCGGCGTCGACGTGCAGCCCGTAGAGCCAGGGGTGCGGCGGGTCGCAGTCGTTGTCCCAGCGGACGCTGACGGTGCCGACGGGACCGCTGGCGTCCTCGGCGACGAGCAGCGTCTCGCGGCCGTCGCGCGCCTCGTCGACGCGCCACCGTGCGCGGTCCGGCGAGCCGGCGAACCGCGCGAGGGCGGAGAGGTCGTCGGCGCGACCCGGCCGGACGCGCACGCCGGTCGCGCGGTCGTCGGTCGTGCCGCGGCCGCTCGTGCCGAGGGCCGTCGTGTCGCGTCGCGTCTCGTCGTGTCCGTCGTGGTCGGTCATGCGGGCCGCGACCTCAGCGCGCGCCGAGCGCGGCGTCGATCAGCACCTCCGCCGCGGCGCGTGCCTGGCGGGCGGCGTCCGCGCGGCCGGCGATGGCGGCGGTCGTCTGGGCCCCTTCGGCGAGCAGGGCGAGCTGCGCGGCGAGGGCCTGGTCGCCCCCGGCGTCGGCGGTGAGCCGGGCGACGTGGTCCTGGAACGACTGCTTGTGCACGCGGACCGCGTCGGCGACGGCGGGCGACGTCGCGCCGAGCTCGCCGAACGCGTTGATGAACCCGCAGCCGCGGAACGTGTCGTCGGTGAACCACTCGGCGAGGAAGTCGAAGATCGCGAGCAACCGCCGCCGCGGGTCGTCGACGCCGCTCAGCGCACCGCTCAGGCCTGCCTCCCAGATCCCGTGCCGCGCGTCGAGCACCGCGAGCACGAGGGCTTCCTTGCCGGGGAACTCGGCGTAGAGGCGCTTGAGGGACACGTTGGCCGCGGTGCGGACCTCGTCCATCCCGACGGCCTGGATGCCGCGCGCGTAGAAGAGCGCGTCAGCGGCGGCGACGACGCGGTCGCGCGCGTCGGTCGTCGCGGTCTGCTCGGTCGCCCGCGTCACGGTCCACCGCCCTTCACCGGGCCGTCACCCGGCGTTCTGCTCCCGGCCCTTGCGCTGAGAACGCTCGTTCTCTAGTGTAGGCGACATCGGCGGAGAACGATCGTTCTCCCACGGACGAGAAGGAGCCAGGCCATGGGACGCATCACCGTCGGCACGGAGAACTCGGTCGACATCGAGCTGCACTACGAGGACAAGGGCACCGGCCAGCCGGTCGTCCTCATCCACGGCTTCCCGCTCGACGGCAACTCGTGGGAGGGCCAGACGGCCGCGCTCCTCGACGCCGGCTACCGCGTCATCACGTACGACCGCCGCGGCTTCGGCCAGTCCAGCCAGCCGTCCGTCGGGTACGACTACGACACGTTCGCGGCCGACCTCAACGTCGTGCTGGAGACGCTCGACCTGCGCGACGTCGTCCTCGTCGGCTTCTCGATGGGCACCGGCGAGGTCGCGCGCTACCTCGGCACGTACGGCTCGACGCGCGTCGCGAAGGCCGCGTTCCTCGCGTCGCTCGAGCCGTTCCTCACCAAGACCGAGGACAACCCCGAGGGTGGCGCCCCGGCGTCGTTCTTCGAGGACATCGCGGCGACCGTCCGCAAGGACCGGTACGCCTACTTCACCGCGTTCTACCAGGACTTCTTCAACCTCGACGAGAACCTGGGCACGCGCATCTCCGAGGAGCAGGTGCGCCACGCGTGGGACGTCGCCGCGGGCTCCGGGTCGGTCGCGTCGGCCGCCGCGCCGCTCACGTGGGGCACGGACTTCCGCGACGACATCCCGAAGATCGACGTGCCCGCGCTGATCCTGCACGGCACGGGCGACCGCATCCTCGACGTCGACGTGACCGCACGCCGGTTCGTCAAGGCGCTGCCGTCGGCCGAGTACGTCGAGATCGAGGGTGCGCCGCACGGGCTGCTCACGACGCACACGGCCGAGGTCAACGAGGCGCTGCTCGCGTTCCTCGCCCGCTGACGCGGCGCCGGTCGGCGGCGCGCGGCCCGTCGCCCTCCCGGTGCAGCGGCTCCGGGCCGCACAGGACGAGGTGCCCGCCCCTCCCCGGGGCGGGCACCTCGCCGTACGACGTGGTCAGGCAGCCTGGCAGGAGACGGTGGCACCCGCGCCCGTCCCCGTGCCCTGGAACCCGAAGCCGGTGCCCTGGCCGGCTCGGAGGGCGCCGTTCCACGCCGCGTTCGTGACGGTCATCGGCTGACCGGTACCCGCCCGCACGCCGTTCCACACCTGCGTCGCCGAGGCCCCCGACGGGAGCGTCACCTGCACCCGCCAGCCGTCGAGAGCGCGCTGCGCCGTGACGTCGACGTTCGCGACGAAGCCGCCCGGCCACTGGTTGACGACCGTGTACGTCGCGGAGCACGCGGCGGTCGGGTCCGGCGTCGTGGTGGGCGTGGGTGTCGGCGTCGGGGTGGGCGTGGTGGTCGGGGTGGGTGTCGGAGTGGGGGTCGGGGTCGGGGTGGGCGTCGGGTCGGGTGCGAGGACGAGGTTCCTCTGCTGCACGGTCCACTGCCCGCCGCTGCACAGCCCGCAGCCCGACGTGACGAACGTCCGCCCGGCCTGCGTGTCGCCCTTGAGCTGCCACTTCGCCCACAGCACCGCGGCGCGCCCGAACTCGCCGCCGTTGGGCTGGTCGTACGTCCCGCCGTGGCCGACGGGCAGGTTGCCCATGAACGCCGGCAGGCCCGCCGGCAGCTTGCCCCAGTCGTCCATCGCGTTCGGGTACGCGATGTCGCCCGGGCCGCCGATGATGTACGCGATCGGGTGGTCGAGGCGGCGGAGCCGGTAGTCGTCGGCGTCGTTCAGCAGGCCGCTGCTGAAGATCATCGTCGTGGTGACCCGCGGGTCGCCCGACACCGCGTACGCCTCGAGACCGCCGCACGAGAACCCGGCGACCGCGATCTTCGACGTGTCGATGCGGTCGCGCAGCGGGCTGCCGGAGCGGGACGCCTCCGCGACGGCCCAGTCGATGGACTGCGTCAGCCACGACGACGTCGACGAGCCACCGCCGTTCGGGCTGCCGTTGGAGATGACGAGGAACCCGTGCGACGCGATCTCGCGCAGGAACGGCAGCGCGGAGGTGCCGTTGGCCGAGCAGGCGCCGTTGCTCCAGACGAACACGGGGAGCCTGCTCGACGGCAGGTTCACGGGCCGGTAGATCGTGTGGTTCGGCAGGCTCGACGAGGTCTCGTGGTCGGCCGGGTAGGGGCCGGACCCGCCGGCGGCGGCCGAGGCGGGCGGCAGGACGGTGCTGCCGATCAGTGCGCCGGTCAGCAGCGTGACCGCGAGGGCTGCCCACCTGTGTCGTCGTTGTGCCATCCCACATCCCTCCTCGGGCCCCGGTGCGTCCGCGCGGGCGGTGCTCCTGCGCGCAGCGAGGCGATGACGTGCTGCTCCACCTTCGCGAAGCGCTTCGTACGCTGTCGAGGCGAGCGGGGGTGGAGCGTCGGTCCGAATCGTTTTTCACCGGTGTAGAGACAAGCGCCGGGTGTGCGCGGAGGCGCCGTCGGAGCGCTTCTCCACCCATCGGTCGCGACCAGATCGTCGCGAGCGGCATGGGGCACCGTGTCCGGGAGGTCCACGAGCGGCTCGACGCGTCCCTCGCGGACGGCTCGGCCGCGTGACCGGGACCGGGACCGAGCCGACTGCCGTCGCCGTCGACCGGCGCCGCGGCGTCCGTTCCCGGACCGCGACCGTCCTCACGTGGGTCGCGCGCGCCGCGCTCGCGCCGCACCAGGGTCAGGCCAGGGCGTGGACCAGCCGGGCGCCCATGGTCTCCATCTCGTCGAGCCAACGGGTGCGCTGGGCGTCGTCGGCCTCGTTGACCGACGCGAGGACCGTCCGCTCGACGACCGTGGGCGACGTCGGGGAGCCGAGGTACGTGCCGACGCACCGCTCCCAGATCGCGGCGAGCGGGTCGCCGAAGACGGTCGCCTCCCGCTCGGCCGGGGTGTCGGTGGTGTTGACGACGACCAGACGGCGGACCGCGAGCAGCGGCTCGGGCAGGCCGCCCGCGTCGGGCAGGAGGTACGCGACGCCGGGCACGAGGACCCGGTCGAGCCAGCCGGCGAGGATCGCGGGCGGCTTCCCCCACCAGGAGGGGTGGACGACGACGAGGGCGTCGGCGGTCGCGAGGTCCGCGCGGTGCCGGTCGAGCAACGGGTCGCCGGACGGACCGCCGAGGTCCAGGTCGGGCCCGACGACGTACGACTCCTCGGCGCGCAGGACCGGGTCGAACCCCTCGGCGTAGAGGTCGTGGGCGACGAGGTGCGCGCCGGCGCGCGTCACGGCGTCACCGAGCCTCCGGGCGAGCGCGTGGTTGAGGCTGTCCGGTCGGGGGTGCGCGAGCACGAGCACGACGACGGGCGCGGACCCGTCACCGCGTGCATGGACCTGCGCGTCCCCGACGGGCGCCGCTCCTGCCGTCATCCGGTCCTCCCCGTCGCGCTCCGGGCCGCGTTCGTCGTGACGGTACCGGAGGACGGTCGCGCGCCGCGGGTCGATATGTTCACTCGTACACATACTGTGTACGATCGTCCGCATGACGACCGACTACTTCGCCGGTGACCCCCGCACGAACCGCGAGCGCATGCTCGCCGGTGACCTCTACATCGCCGACGACCCGGACAGCGGGCGCATCGCCCGCGAGGCGTTCCGGCTCTCCGACGCCTACTACCGCGCCGAGTCCGCGGGCGAGCCCGACGCGCGCGAGCACCTGGTCGCGCTGCTCGGCACCCTCGGCGAGGGTGCCTACGTCAAGCCGCCGCTGTTCGTCGACTACGGCGAGAACATCCACGTCGGCGCGCGCACGTTCGTCAACTACAACCTCACGGCGCTCGACGTCGCGACCATCACGATCGGCGAGGACTGCCAGATCGGCCCGAACGTCCAGCTGCTCACCCCGACCCACCCGGTCGACCCGCAGCCGCGGCGCGACAAGCTCGAGGCCGCCCAGCCGATCACGCTCGGCGACAACGTCTGGCTCGGCGGTGGCGTCATCGTCTGCCCGGGCGTGACCATCGGTGACAACACCGTCGTCGGTGCCGGGTCCGTCGTGGTGCGCGACCTGCCCGCCAACGTCGTCGCAGTGGGCAACCCCGCCCGTGTCGTGCGGCAGATCGGCCCCCAGGGCGAGGCGCGGTGACCGAGCGGCGGCGGCGCCGTCACGACCCCGAGCGGCGCGACCGCATCGTCGACGCGTGCCTCGAGGTCGTCGGGGAGGTCGGCGTGGCGGGTGCGTCGAGCCGCCGCGTCGCCGCCGCCGCCGACGTGCCGCTCGGGTCGATCACGTACCACTTCGACAGCGTGGACGCGCTGCTGTTCGAGGCGTTCGAGCGGTTCACGCGGCGCATGAGCGACCGCTTCGAGGCGTCGATGGCGGCGGTCGACGGCGTCGAGGAGGCCCGGCAGGCCGTCGTCGACCTCGTCGCGGTCGACGTGCTCACCGACCCGCACGAGCTCGTCCTGACCCACGAGCTCTACACGCTCGCCGCCCGCGACCCGCGCTACCGCCGGCTGACGCACGCGTGGATGGCCCGCAGCCGGCACGCGCTCGAACGGCACTTCGACCCGCCGACGGCCCGCCTGCTCGACGCGATGATCGAGGGCCTGACGATCCACCGCGCCCTCGACACCGAGCCGCGCGACTGCGACGAGATCGAGCTGGCCGTCGACCGCCTGACGCGCGCGTCGACGCGTCGGGACTGACCGGCCGGTCGGCGGGTGGACGTCGGGGCCTGCCTGACGGCTCGACCGGGTCGTCGGTCGCCGAGGCCCAGCGCGAGGGCCCCCTCAGGTCGCCGGACCGCACCGAGCGAAGAACGCACGGAGGTCGGTGGCGAGCGCGTCGGGGGCGTCGACGGCGGCGAAGTGGGACCCGACGGCGTGCTCCGTCCACCGGACGAGGTGGTGCTGCTGCGCGGCGACGTGCCGGATCGTCGGGTCCGTCGGGAAGAGGGCCACGGCCGTCGGCACGTCGCTCGGCGGGTGGGGTGGCTCGGCGCGCGTGTCGCGGTACAGGTGCGCGGACGTCGCGCCCGTGCCCGTGCACCAGTACAGCGTGGCGGTGGCGAGCAGGTGGTCGACGTCGGGCGGCCAGGTGCCCCAGTCGTGCACCTTGTCGACGATCCACGCGAGCTGCGCGACGGGCGAGTCGGTCAGCCCGTAGCCGACGGTGTGCGGACGGGTGCCCTGCAGCACCGCGTACCCGGTGTCCTCCGCCGTGCGCCGGTGCGCGGCTGCCAGGCGGTCGACCTCGGCCGGGCTGAGCCGGGTCTCGTCGACGTCCGGCACGTCCAGCGAGCCATGGACGTGCACCCCGACGACGTGCTCGGGGTCCACGCGCGCCAGCCACGGCGACACGATCGAGCCCGAGTCACCGCCCGCGGCGCCGTACCGCGCGTAGCCGAGGTCCGCCATGAGCCGGGCCCAGAGCTCAGCGATCCGGCGGTGGTCGCCGCCCGCGCCGGCGAGGGGCGCCGAGAAGCCGAAGCCGGGCAGGCTCGGGACGACGAGGTGGAAGGCGTCGCGCAGCCGGTCGACCACCGGCAGCCAGTCGAGGAGCGAGCCTGGCCAGCCGTGCGTGAGCACCAGCGCGAGTGCGTCGGGGTCGTCGCTGCGCACGTGGAGGGCGTGCACGCGCTGACCGTCGAACTGCGCGACGACCTGCGGGATCGCGTCGAGCCGGGCCTGCCAGGGTGCCCAGTCGTGGTCGCGCCATGCGGCGACCAGGTCGCGCAGGACGTCGGCCGGCACGCCGCGCTCCCACCCGGTCTCGGGCAGCGTCTGCGGCCAGCGCGTCCGGGCGAGGCGGTCGTGCAGGTCGCGGAGCGTGCCCTCGGGTAGGCGCGCCGTCGCAGGTTCCATCGCGCGACGGTAGCGACGCGGTCCGACAGCGCGCCGTGCTCGGCCCCGGCGCGGCGGTCGCGGTCGACCGTCAGGCGGCGAGGTGGAACGTCGTGGCGAAGCGGGCGAGCAGGTCGCCGGGGCCGCGCAGCACCTCGACCGCGCCCGTGGTGAGGGCGCGATCGGGGGAGAGGTCGCCGGAGATGAGCCGGTGCAGGTCGGGGCCGGCGGTGAACGCCAGGTCGACGGGCCCGTCACCGCGCGTCACGTCGAGCGACGGGCCGTCCACCCGGATCAGCAGGCCGGCGTCGTCGAGGTGGGCGGCGTAGGCCGTCGCCGGCAGCGTCGCCGCGACCTCGGGTCGGAAGGCGGTGCGCAGCGTCATCGTCAGGGCGTCGGGCGTGACGACCTGCTCCTCGCGGGGATCGCCCATCGCCTTGAACCCCCACGCCCCGAGCGCGAGGACGACGGGTTCGAGCTCGCGGCCGTACGGCGTGAGCTCGTAGACGATGACGCGCGACCGGGGTGCGCGACGGATGATGCCGGCCGCCTGCAGCTCCTTGAGCCGCGCCGCGAGGACGTTGCTCGGGATGCGGGGGAGCCCTGCGGCGAGCTCGCCATAGCGGCGGGGCCCGACGAGCAGGTCGCGGACGAGGAGCAGCGCCCACCGTTCACCGACGAGCTCGAGGGCGCGCGTGATCCCGCAGTACTGCCCGTAGTCGCGTGCGGCCATCGGCCTCAGGCCTGCTGGCTCGCGACCGCGTCGGGGCCCTGTGCGGCGGCCGCAGGGTCCATCCAGCCGAACTCGAGGACGTTGCCGTCGGGGTCGGTGAGCCCGCGCTGGTACATGAAGCCGTAGTCGGACGCGGGTCGCGGCTCGGTGCCCCCCGCGGCCAGTCCGGCGGCGGCGGTCGCGTCGACCGCGTCGCGGCTGTCGAGGAAGATCGCGGTCGACACTGACGGGCTCACCGCCGGGTCGCCGAGCGGCAGGTCCGTGAACGTCTGGAAGTACTCGCGCGTGAGGAGCATGAACGCGCTGTGGTCCTCCTCGACGACGACGCAGGCGGCGTTGTGGTCGGTGAACATCGGGTTGATGGTGAAGCCGAGCGCCGTGTAGAAGCCCTTCGCACGCTCCAGGTCAGTCACCGGCAGGTTGACGAACATCGCGGTCATGGCGCTCTCCTCAGCGGGGGTGCGAGCGGTGCGGACGCCACCACACTTGCAAAAAACAAGTGAAGGGTCAAGGGGTTCGGCTGACCGCCGGCCCCGCCGCGCTCAGCGGCATGCGGCCGCGCACCGACCCGTCGTCGCCCGGCCGGCGCACGGAGCGCACCGGGGCCTCGGGGGAGGCCGCCGCACCACCACCCGGCCGGGCGCACCGACTCCCGACGCGACCTTCGGCCCGCTCCGTGGCCCCGCTGCGCGGGCCGGTCGCCGGGCGACGTCAGGCCGTCGGCACCCAGTACCGGCGCTTGGCCGGCCGCCCGTCGACCGGGACGAGGTCCTGGAGCACCCCGCCGCACCGCTCGATGGTCTGCGCGGACGCGACGTTGTCGTCGTCGCACGTCACGAGCGCCCGCTCGACACCGACGGACCGGGCGACGACCAGCGACTGCCGCAGCATCTGGGTCGCGTAGCCCCGTCGGCGGTGCGCGGGCCGCACGGCGTACCCGATGTGCCCGCCGACGCGGGCGAGGGCCTCGTTCAGCGTGTGCCGCACCGACACCCGCCCGACGAGCACACCGTCCACGTCTGCGACCAGGAACGTCGCGGGCACGCGGCCGGGCAGCAGACGGACGCCGGCGCGCTCGTCGGCCAGGTGCGCGAGGTACCCGGGCCAGTCGTCGCGGCGGCCGTCGAGCAGGAAGTCGAACCCCTCACGTGCCAGCTCGTCGTGCGCGGCCCACGCCTCCGCCTCGTCGGCCGCCGTGAGCGGCCGCAGCACCAGCGACGCCGTCACGACCCCTCCGTGCAAACGGTCGCGGTCTCGTCGACGAGGTCGCGAGCGGCGCTGAGCGTCGCACGCAGCGCGTCAGGGTCCGCGCCGACGGCGGCGCACAGCGCCTGCGCCCGCACGCCGAAGTCCCGTGGAGCGTCGGGCAGTCGTCCGGCCGCGGCGACGGCACCCTTCTCGTTGGTGACCCAGCGACCCGCGTGCGAGTGCAGGGCGTGCGCGCACAGCAGGACCGCGCGGAACAGGCACCCGGCGACGTACGCGCTGTCGCCCCGCCCGGCCGCCTTGGCCGCGACGTCGAGGGTGAACGCTGCCTCCCAGAGGCGGGCGACGACCGCGTCGCGCAGTGCCCGGGGGTAAGCCGACGCCGCGTCGTGCAGCGCCGCGACCTCGCCCGACGGGTCCGCGAGCACCACCGCGACTGCCACCTCGCCCGCGTAGGCGAACGACGGCACGCCGAGCGGATGACCGGCCTGCGCGTGCCACGCGAACCGGCCGTCCTGCGCCTCCTGCCAGCTGCGCCGCACGCGGTCCAGGTCGCGGTAGAGGACGTCGACGGCGGTGCCGTCGACCTGCAGCCACCCGCCGCCGTCGACCCACGGCCCCCACTCGCCGGGTGCGGTCACGCGAGCGTCGGGACCGGCGATCTCACGGACCACCGCGCCGAGCGCGTCCACGTCGAGGGGTGGCCGGTAGTACAGGCCCAGGTCGACGTCGGACTCGGCGGTGTGGTCGCCGCGCGCCCGGCTCCCGCCCAGCACGACGGCCCGCACCCCGGGCACCTCGACCAGGCGTTCCGCCACGTCCCGCAGTCGCGCGTCGCTCAGCACCGCCCCAGCATGCCGGTGCCTGGCGGGTGGTCCGTAGCCGGATGTATCTGCCGCATTGTCGGAGATAGGCTCGGGCCATGGCCAACGCCACGGCGATCTTCCGCAGCGACACCCAGGCACGTGTGCTGCGGGCACTGGCGCGCGCGGCGGACGCCATCACGGCCAGCGACCTCGCGCGGGAGCTGGACGAGCCGCTGTCGACCGTCGCGCGCGAGGTCTCCCGCCTCGTGGAGACGGGGATGGTCCTCACGACGTCACGTGGTCGTCGGACGCTGCTGCGACCGAACTGGTCCAACGGGTACATGCGCGCCGCGCGCGACGCGTTCGACTACGAGGACGGCCTGCGCACGCAGGAGCCGTCTCCGCGCTGGTGGCGCACCGTGCCCGAGATCGTCGAGGACGTCCGCCCCGAGCTGCGGGACGGCAACGAGCCTGCTGCCCTCCGGATGCTTCTCGACGGCCTCAACTCCCTGCCCCGTGCGGCGGCGGCTGGACGCGTCGACGAGATGCTGGCCGAGCCACCGTCGACCGGTGACGAGCGCTGGGACGCGCTGATCGCCGGGAGCGTGCGGTACGTCGCCCGGCGGGCCGGCGTCGGGGCGCCCGACTGGACCCGTCGGCGCCCGCTCGCTGCCTGGTGGTGGCCCACGGGACGCGGTGCCCGCGCCGCCGTCGCGATGCAGCGCACCCCGGTCGAGCTCGCGCGGCTGGGCATCTGGTTCGACGAGCGGAACTTCACGACCGCATGAGCGAGCACGGTCCGACGCTGTCCCGTGCCGAGGTCATCGGCCTGCTCACCGAGCTCGGTGCCGTGCTCCACCGCGACGGCCTGCACGCGACGATCTACGTCGTCGGGGGCGCCGCCATGTCGATCACCCTGGACTCCCGCCGGGTCACGCGGGACGTCGACGCGGTGTTCCGCACGGAGACGGACGGTCTGCGCACCGCTGCCCGCGAGGTCGCGGCCCGGCACGGGCTCGACCCCGAGTGGCTCAACGACCGGGTCACGTCCGCCGTCGTCGGCCTGGTGAGCGACGAGGGCCAGACCGAGCTCGACGTCCCCGGGTTGTCCGCCGCCGTCGCCTCGCCCGAGCACCTGCTCGCGATGAAGATGCTCGCCGGACGCGAGCGCGACCTCGACGACCTCGTCGTCCTGTTCCGTCACCTCGGCATCACCGCGCCACGCCAGGCCGTCGAGACCACCGAACGTGTCTTCGGGGGTGGCTACCCCGACTCCGCCCCGCCGCTGGAGTACCTGGAGCTGCTCGCCGAGGACGTGCTCGACCGGCTGGGCATCTGAGCGACGCGGGACCCTGTCCCGCGGTCCGCCGGGCGGTCAGGACTCCTCGGGCCGGGCGAGGAACCGAGCGACAGCCTGGTCCGTCTCGCGCCGGAGGTCCGCCTCGAGCTCCGCCTCCAGAATCGCGCGACCGGCTCCGACGACTCCCAGGTCGTCCGGGTCGTAGGCGCCGTCGAGGAGCGCGAGCTCGGCGCTGACCGGGTCTTCCCCGTGCCCCACGACGCCGTGCGCCCACCGGCACAGGTCGCGTGCGCTGATCTCGTGGCGCACGTACCGGCCGACCATGGCGGCTGTCGCGCCGCGGAGCGGATCCTCGGTGACCGCGTCGGGCAGGCCGAGCTCGACGAGGGTGCGGTCGACCATCGGCCACACGTCGGGCCGCAGGGCGGACGACGGTTCCCCCGCGAGCTGACGCAGCGTCGGGGTGTCGAGACCTCCGAGCAGGCACCCGACGGCCGCGTCGACGACGTCGCGCGTCGTCGCCTCGTCGAGGCGCCAGAGCCGCACCGTGTCGGCGAACGTCGCCTGCGCCTCGTTCCGCGTCGTGTCTCGCACCGGACCATGGTCGCGGTGCGATGGGACGACGCCACGACATTTCCCGTGACGCGTGTCGTGGCGCTGCCTATCCTGCGAGAGCCGTGCGACAGGACGAGGAGGTGGTACCCGTGAACGCTGGATCGATCAGGGTGCTCCCCTCCGGGGTCACGGTCGGGCGATAGGTCGCCCGGGAGCGCCGCCCACGCGCACTCCCGAGAGGCACGACCATGGACTTCACCTCCGAGCACCGCCACGACGACGGGGTCCTCGAGCGCGACTTCGCGCTCGGCGACATCCCCGGCACCCTCTGGACCACCGGCTCCGCACCGGCCCCGCTGGTCCTCATGGCCCACAACAACGGCCTTCCCCGACGTGACGCGCGGCTCGTCGCGCGCGCCCGGTTCCACGCCGCGACGTACGGCTACGCCGTCGCGACCATCGACGCCGCCGGCTGCGGCGACCGGCCCCGGACCGCCGAAGCCGACCAGCTGCGCGTCGACCTGCGTCGCGCGCTGCAGGCGGGCGAACCGGTCGACGAGATCTTCGAGGCGATGGTCGGCCCGATGGTCGACGACGCCGCCCCGGAGTGGCGCACCACGCTCGACGCCCTGCTCGACCTGCCCGACGTCGCCGGGCCGGTGGGGTACTCCGGCTGGATGGCGCTCGGGATCCGGCTCGCGGTGACCGAGCCTCGGATCGCGGCGGCGGGCTTCTTCGCGGGCGGGTTCGTGCCGCGGGCCGTGCGGGCGGAGGCACCGCGCGTCACGATCCCGGTGCTCGTCCTGCTGCAGTGGGACGACGAGGGGAACCCGCGGCAGCGGGCGCTTGACCTGTTCGACGCGTTCGGCAGCGTCGAGAAGACGCTGCACGCCAACCCGGGCGGTCACCTCGGCACCCCACGGTTCGAGCTCGAGGACGGGGCGCGGTTCTTCGACCGGCACCTGCGGTGAGGTGGGGTGTTGGCCGGGCACGACGACGCCCGGCCGACGGCCCTGGCGGTGCACCTCCCCGACGGCGACGTCCCACTGATCGCACCGGGCACCGATGATCGGGCGGACGGGCGGCCACGGCCGCGAGGCTGAGGAGCGGAAGGGAGCACCGTGATCGCCTGGCTCAACCGGCTCGTCGACGCCGTCGAGGACAGCCTCACCGAGGACCTCGACGTCGTCCGCCTCGCCACCATGCTCGGCACGAGCGAGTACCACCTGCGGCGCATGTTCTCGTCGCTGGCCGGGATGCCGCTGTCGGAGTACGTGCGGCGCCGGCGGATGACGCGCGCCGCGGCCGACCTCGTCGGCGGTGCGGACGACCTGCTGACCGTCGCCGTGCGCTACGGGTACGGCTCGGCGGAGGCGTTCGGCCGGGCGTTCCAGTCGGTGCACGGCGTCGGCCCGGGCCAGGCCCGGCGGGACGGCGGTCCCTTCCGTTCGCAACCCCGCCTCAGGTTCCGCCTGACCGTCGAAGGAGCAAGTCCCATGGACGTCCGACTCGTCACCCGCCCCGCGTTCCGTCTCGTCGGGCACGCCGCGCGCGTCCCGCTGGTGCACGAGGGGGTCAACCCGGCGATCCAGCAGCACGTCGTGTCGATCGCGCCCACCGAGCACCAGCGGCTCAAGGCGCTCGCCGACACCGAGCCGTCGGGCCTGCTCGCGGTGAGCGCCGACCTCGACCCGGACCGCCGCGAGGGCTCGGAGCTCACCTACCTGCACGGCGTCGCGGTCTCGGACGTCGCCGAGGTCCCCGGCGACCTGGACGTGATCTCCGTCGACGCCGGGGCGTGGGCCGTCTTCCGGGCGTCCGGCCCCTACCCGCAGACGCTGCAGACCCTCTGGGCCGCCACCGCGACCGAGTGGTTCCCGTCGAACCCGTGGCGTCTGCGCCCCGGGCCGGAGGTCGTCGCGGTGCTCGACCGTGCCGACGACTTCTCCACCGCGACCGTGGAGCTGTGGCTGCCCGTCGAGGGCGGCTGACCGGCGTGGTGCGGTCGCCGACGCGCGACCGGCGTCGTTCACTGGGGCGACCGCACCGAACGTCGAGACGCCACCGGGAGCAGCACCGCATGAACGACTGGAACACGCACGTCATCGAGGAGTTCCGCGCGAACGCCGGGCAGGTCGGCGGCCACTTCGCGGGCGAGCCGCTGCTGCTCCTGCACACCACGGGAGCCCGCACCGGTGAGCCGAGGGTCAGCCCGATGATGTACCAGGACCTCGGCGACGGGCGCCTCGCGGTGTTCGGGTCGTTCGCGGGGCGCGACGTCCACCCCGCCTGGTTCCACAACCTCGTCGCCCACCCCGGGGTGAGCGCCGAGGTCGGGTCGGCGACGCGCACGTTCACCGCGCGCGTCGCCGACCCCGAGGAGCGTCGTGCGATCTGGGAGCGCCAGAAGCAGGCGTACCCGAGGTTCGCCGAGTACGAGCAGAAGACGGACCGCGAGATCCCCGTCGTGGTGCTCGAGCCCCGCTAGCCGACGCCCACCCCTGGCCGGGTCAGGCGCTCGTGCACGTCAGCGCCGGTGTCGGGGGAGTGCCGCTGCCGCTGCCCAGCAGCCCGAAGGTGGCGGTGCCACCGGCGGGGAGCGAGCCGTTCCACGACACGTTGCGCACGGTGAGCTGGTCACCCTGCGTCGTCAGCGAGCCGTTCCAGACCTGGTCGACCCGCTCGCCCGACGTGCGCCACGCGACGCTCCACGACGAGGTGGGCGACCCCGCCCGGACCGTCACCTCCGCCTGGAATCCGCCGGGCCACGAGTTCATGACCTTGAACGTCGCCGTGCACGCGCCCGCGGGCGGCGGCGTGGTGACCGTCGGAGTCGGCGTCGGCGTCGTGGTGGGGGTCGGCGTGGGCGTCGGGGTCGGCGTCACGGTGGGGGTGGGCGTCGGCGTGGGGTTCGTCGTCGTGGACGGGAGCGACGTGAAGAACCGCCAGATCTCGCCGGGCACCCACGACTGCTGCTGGCCGCGGTCGCGCGCGTCCCACTGGTGCCCGCTGTCCGACGCGAGCCACACGACGGGGTAGCCGTCGCGGCAGGTGTACGCGGTCCGCGTGTGGGTGCCGCTGCCCGCGGCGGGCTCCTGCGCCTGCTGCGCCTGGCAGCCGTTGTTCCGCAGCGCGCGGTCCCGCAGCGCGCGGCCCTGCGAGATGTTGAGGACGTCGTCGACGACGCCGTGCGAGCCGAGGTACGCGATCGGCTGGGTGCCGCCGTCGCACCCGGACAGCTGGGCGCCGTTGAGCACCGCGACGGCCCGGAACACGTCGGCGCGGGCGCACGCGAGCGCGTTGCTCATGCCGCCGCCGTAGGAGAACCCGGTCGCGAACCGCTGCGTCGTGTCGATGCACAGCGCGGCCTCGAGGGTGCGCAGCACGTCGTCGACGAACTGCACGTCGCGGCCGCCGCTGTTGGGCCACGCGTTGTCGATGCCCTGCGGCGCGACGAAGACGGTGCTGGTGCCGGCGAGCGGCTTGAGCCCGTAGAAGTTCTGGTTGACGACGTCGGACGCGGTGCCGTGCCACCAGTGCAGCCCGACGACCAGCCGGTACGCGCGGTTTGGGTCGTACCCGGACGGCACGTCGAGGCGGAACGTGCGGGACTGACCGCTGCTCGTGATGGTGTGCGTGCCCGTCGCGAGCCCAGCGGGGCGCCCGCAGCCAGCGGTGGTCGCGGCGCGGACCGAGCCCGCGGTGCGGACGGTGTCCGGGAGGGCCGCGACCGCGGGCGCGGTGAGCCCGACGAGCGCGAGGACGGCGACGGCGGCCGTCAGCAGGGTCCCGCGCAGGCGGGTCGGGGTGGGTTGGCGCACGGTCGGCTCCTCCGGCTCGTCTGGTCCGCCCCCGCGTGGTCAGACGCGTGCCGACGGTCGCCGACACGTGCGGGTGACGATCTACACCGATGAAGGTAGGGACGACGCTGCCCGGGCGCAGGGGTCCGAAACGGTTCACGCCCGACTGCGCAGCGGCGGTGGCGTGCCGCGGTCCGCTCGCCCTCGGCGAACGCGGGTATCGCTGCGGCGGTCGGGCGCGCTGGACTACGGCATGGACGACGACGTGCTGGACGCCTACTCGCGGACCGTCTCGGGCGTCGCGGAGCGCGTGCTCCCGAGCGTCGCGAGCCTCACGGTCGTGACGCCCCGCGGCACGGGTGCGGGCTCGGCGAGCGTCATCACGCGCGACCGGCACCTGCTGACGAGCGCGCACGTCGTCGCGGGAGCCCGCCGGGTCGAGGCGGCGTTCCTCGACGGCACGACGGTCGACGCGGACGTCGTCGGGCGTGACCCGCTGTCGGACCTCGCGGTGCTGCGCGCCCACGACGACCTGCCCGACCCGGTCGAGCTCGGCGACGCCGCGCGGCTGCGCGTCGGGCAGCTCGTCATCGCCCTCGGCAACCCGCTCGGCCTCGCGGGCAGCGTCACGGCGGGCATCGTGTCGGCGCTCGGTCGGTCGCTGCCGACCGCGTCGGGGCGCGTCGTCGACGAGGTCGTGCAGACCGACGCGGCGCTCAACCCCGGCAACAGCGGCGGCGTGCTCGCCGACGGCGCCGGGCGGATGGTGGGCGTGAACACGGCGCTCGCGGGCATCGGCGTCGGGCTGGCCGTGCCGGTCAACTCGACGACGCGGCGGATCGTCGACGCGCTCATGACGCGGGGGCGGGTGCGGCGCGCATGGCTCGGCATCGCGGGGATCCAGGTCGCGCTGTCGCCCGAGCTGGCCGCGCGCATGGGCTCGCGCACCGGGCTGCAGGTGGCCGACGTGTCCCCGGGCAGCCCGGCGGAGGAGGCCGGGTTGCGGCGCGGGGACGTCGTCGTCGAGCTCGACGGGAACCGGGTCGTCACCGCGACGGCCGTGCAGCGGTTGATGGTCGAGGACGCGATCGACCGGCGCATCGAGGTGACCGTCTGGCGCAACGGCGCGCTGGTCGACGTGCTCGCCTACCCGCGCGAGCTCGCCACGCCGTGACGGGGTCCGCGACGGCGACGTCGGCGAGCCCTGCGTCGTCCGCCGTCGGCTGGGACGCTGGGCGCATGATCGACGACGTCGCGAAGGCGCACCTGCTCGACGACCTGCGGTGGACGCGCGCGTCGCTGCTGGGCAAGCTCGACGGCCTGTCCGAGTACGACGTGCGTCGCCCGCTGACCGACACGGGCACGAACCTGCTGGGTCTCGTGAAGCACCTCGCGGTCGCGGAGGCCCGCTACCTCGGCGAGGTCTTCGGCCGGCCGTTCCCCGATCCGATCCCGCGCTGGGACGACGCCGCGGGGAACCGCGCGCACCTGTGGGTCACGGAGGACGAGTCGCGGGACGACGTCGTCGAGCGGTACCGGCGGGCGTGCGCGCACGCCGACGCGACGGTCGCCGCGCTGCCGGTCGACGCGCCCGGCCGCGTGCCGTGGTGGCCGCAGCCGGACGTCACGCTCTTCGACGTGATGGTGCACGTGCTGACCGAGACGGCCCGCCACGCGGGCCACGCGGACATCCTGCGGGAGGGCCTCGACGGTGCGGTGGGGATGGCGGACGGGCCGGTCGCGCCCGTCGACGACGCGGCGCGTGCCGCGCGGGAGGAGCACCGGGCCCGCGTCGAGTCCGCCGCCCGCGCCGCCGCGGCACGCGCGCGCTGATCAGGCCGGGATGGCGAGCTCGTCGAGCCAGGCCTGCCAGCGCGGCTCCTCGCGCCGCAGGTAGTCGGGGGCGTCGGGGGAGAACAGGAACGCGCGCACGCCGGCGGTGGCCTTCCCGTCGCCCTCGCCGTACGCGTAGACGTTGAGCACGCCCGGCACGGGTGCGGTCAGCCGCACCAGCGCCTGCTTCTCGCCGACCCGCTCGACGACGCCGGTGGAGCCGCGCACGTCGATCGTCTCGCCCTCCGCGCCGAGCCCGAGCCCGTCGCGCAGGGCGGTCCAGACCGCGGGCACGTCGCCGGCGTGCGACGCGGTGACGTCGAGGTGCGTCGCCTGCTGGCCGGGGAAGTGCGCGAGGTACGTGCGCAGGTTGTCGAAGAACGGCCGCCACTCGGGGCCGAGGTCGTCCCACCACTCCGACTCCCAGTCGGCGCCGATGCCGAAGCCGCTGCTGGTGACGTGCACGACGCAGGTGCCGCCGGACCGGGCCTCGACGACGAACTCGGAGGTGAGCGGGCTCAGCGCGTCGGGGTCCTTGCCCATCAGCCGGGCCCAGTCCTCCTCGTAGACGAGGCGGTGCGGCGGGTCCCAGCGGACGACGCGGCCGACGGAGTCCATCTCAGGGCCCATGACGAAGCGCAGGGCGCCGCCCTCGCGCTCCTCGAGCTCGGTCTGGGTGAACCAGCCGCTCATCCCCGTCGCGGTGGCGATCGCCTGCCACACCTGCTCGGGCGTGCCGGGGACCTCGACGCTGAACTCCAGGCGGTAGGGGACGTCCGGCGTGGTGGTGGTGGTCATGAGCTCGTCTCCTCGGGGAGGGGGTGGGTGTCGGGCAGGGGGTGGGCGGCGACGACGAGCCGGTGCGGGCGCCCGTCGTCGTGGTGGTAGCGCGCGGCCAGCTCGAGCACCGCGGCGGTGAGGTCGTCGGCGAAGGCGGCGCGGTCGGCGGCCGACCGGAAGCCGATCGTGGTGTCGATCGCGAGCGTGGGCAGCCGCCTGCCGGACGTGCCGGCCCGGCGCGCGAGCGTGCCGACCTCGCGGACCAGGCGGCCGGCGAGCGCGACGAGGTACGCGGCCGAGAGGTGGTCGGCCTTCTTGTCGGGGTCGGCGGCGGACACGGTCACGGCCGCGGGGGAGACGACGTACGCCGCCGCGGACGCCTGCAGCACGCGCTCGGTGATCCCGCCGTGCCGCCGCTCCTCGGCGAGCTCGACCAGCCCGTGCGCCTCGAGCGCCTTGAGGTGGTAGTTGACCTTCTGGCGGGTGATGCCGACGCGGGCGGCGAGCCCGGCGGCGGAGGCCGGGACGGCGAGCTCGCGGAGCAGCCGTGCCCGGACCGGGTCCAGCGCGGCGGCCGCAGCCTCCGCGTCCTCGATGACCTCGACGTCCTGCATGGCTCCACCGTGGCCCTTGACAACAAATCTTGTCAAGACCAAGCGAGCGTCCTACGTTCGACGTATGGGAAAGCTCATCTGCTCGATGTTCACCTCGCTCGACGGGTACGCGGCCGACACCGACGGCAGCAGCGACTGGGGCGGAGCGCTCGACCCCGTGCTGCACGACTTCGTGTCCGACCAGTCGCGGTCCGTCGGCACGTACCTCTACGGCCGCCGCATGTACGAGACGATGTCGTTCTGGGAGACCGCGCTCGACACCCCCGACCCGCCGGACTTCGTCCGGCACTACGCCGAGGTCTGGCAGGCCGCCGACAAGGTCGTCTACTCGACGACCCTCGACGCCCCCACGACCCGGCGGACCACCGTCGAGCGCGCCTTCGACCCCGTCGCCGTGCGCGTGCAGGTCGACGCGCTCGACCACGACGTCACCATCGACGGCCCGACGCTCGCCGCGCACGCGCTGCGCGCCGGCATCGTCGACGAGGTCCAGCCCTACGTCGCGCCCGTGTCCGTCGGCGGCGGGCTGCGCTTCTGGCCCGACGCCGTGCGCCTCGACCTCGACCTCGTCGAGCAGCGCGCCTTCGGCAACGGCACCGTCTGGACCCGGTTCGCCGTGCGCCGCGGCTGACCGTCTGTGCCGCGGCGCGCAGGGCGGCGTGGATGTGACTACCGTCACACACATGACGCGTCCTCGGCGGACGACGACGTCCGCGTTCCTGGCGGTGATCGCCGCGCTCTTCCTCGTCGGCTCGGTCGCGACGACCGCGTCCGCGGGGCCACGGCACCGCGTCGTCTACGACGCGCTCGGCGACTCCTACGCCTCCGGCTACGGGGTCCCGCCCTACACCGCGTGCGGACGGTCGCAGTCCGCCTACCCGGTGCAGCTCGACGGGCGACACCGCGTGCAGCTCGACGACTTCGTCGCCTGCGCGGGCGCCACGACCGTCTCGCTCGTCGCGGGCGGACAGCTCACCGCGCTCGACGCCGACACCGACCTCGTGACCCTGAGCATCGGCGGCAACGACGTCGGCTGGTCGACCGCGGTCGTCGCGTGCCTCGGCGGCACCGACGCGCAGTGCGCGGGCGCGACGGCCCTCGTCGACGCGCGCATCCGGGGCGAGCTCCCCGCCCTCCTCGACACCGTCTACGCGCAGGTCGCGGCCGCCGCGCCCGACGCCCGCGTCGTCGTCACCGGGTACCCGCGGCTCTTCTCGCCCGAGCACGGGGCCTACCTCGCGGCCTCGGTGGCCGAGCTCACCGCGCTCAACACCGCGGCGGACACCCTCGCCGCCGTGATCTCGGCCGCGGCCGACCGCGCCGGGTTCCAGTACGTCGACGTCCGCAAGCGGTTCACGGACCACGGTGCGAACGCACCGGACCCGTGGATCCTCGGACCCACCGACCCCGCGGCGTTCCACCCGACGGCCGACGGGTACGAGGCCTACACCGCCGCGGTGAACTCGGCGCTGGGACGGGTCCGACTCTGCTGAGCCGCGCGACGCGCCTCCACGGCGGTGGACCTTCGCCCTCTGCCGCGCTCGGACGCGCTCAGTCGCTCGGGCCGCCTTTCGCGGCAGCGAGACGACACGGGCTCAGTGCCGGGGGCCGTCGAGCAGGTCGTCGAGCGAGACCTGGCGCAGCAGCCGGTGCTCCCCGACCACGTTCAGCTCGCCACCACGCGCCGTCAGCCTCCTGCGCCGGAGCTCCCGCCCGTCCGGCATGACGAGACGGCCCAGCGGCTCGCCGACCTCGATCCCGTCGTGGCACAGCCGGAACGGCGTCACGACGTCGAAGTCGGCGCCGTAGCCACCGACGAACGCGCCGCGATCGCCGTCGACCAGGACGGCCGCCGCGCCCGTCACGCCCGTCGCGCCGAGATCCGTCGCCGCGTCGCCCTCGGCGCGCACCAGGTGGAACTCCGTATACGCGTAGCACACGGCGGCCTCCCCGCTCACGTTCAGCGCATACACGTCGAACAGGCCCGGCAGGCCGCGCTCCGAACCTGGGTACGACCAGCGGATGTGCAGGTCCTCGTCGAAGCGGACGAGCCTGCGTGTGCTGATGTCGTCGGAGGCCTCGTCGAAGTACGCGATCCACACTGCCCCGGCGGGTGTCGTGAGGACGTGCTCGATCGCGTCACCGACGAAGCCGGCGGTCACGAGCCGCCCGTCCGTGTCCCACACCTGCGCGTTGGTCTCGCGTCTACGGGCACGCGCCGCGACCAGCAGGACCCTTCCGCCGGGGAGCGGTTGCACGAACGTCGCGTCCACCGCGCCGTCGAGCACGACGGGAGGTGCGGCCGCGTCGGTCCGGTCCAGCAGGAGGCGGTCCCCGCGCTCGCGGTCGCGGACGAGTGACAGCACCCGCCCGTCCGGTCCGACGCCGACCGCCACCGGGTCGTACACCCACCGCCGCATGTCCGGCCAGCCCTCCGGCTGCAGCCAGCGGCGTGCGTCGCGACGCAGCGGGATCATCGGCAGCGACAGCAGCGAGCGGCGGCGTGCCAGGTCAGCGCTGTCGCGCTCGTCCCACGAGGTCACGGCCGCATGATGCCAGGCCCGGTCGACCGACCGGTGGCGCCCCGGGTGGAACGGTCAGCGCAGGTCCGTGGCCGCGGCGCGCAGGACGCCGTCGACCACCGACGCGTCGTCCGGGCCGAGGTCGGGCGTGTACCGCCACTGCGTGTGCGTCCAGGCGTCCGCGAGGTGGTCGTCGGGCTCGACGGGCAGGCGCACGGACTCGCGGAACAGCGTCGTGACGAGCGGGCTGCCCTCGTGCACGGGGCTCTGCGCGCCCGTGAGCAGCACCTGGACGCCCGCTGACGGGCCCTCGTCGACGAGGTAGCGCACGCGGCCCACGGCCGCGTCGTCGAACGCGGTCGGGAAGTCGTGCACCACGAGGAGGCGGTGCGCGTCGTCCCCGCCGAGCGCGTCCATCGCCCCTGCGGACCGCGCCATCTGCACGAGGTCGACGCGGCGGACCAGGCCGTCGAGGACCGCGCCGGCGGCCGCGACGGACGTCGCCGCGGGGGTCGACATGGCCCGGCTGCCCGGCTGGGCGAGCGCGGTGAGCGACGGCGCGAGCCCGCCGGTGAGGTCGACGACGAGCACGTCGAGGCCGCCGACCGGGTAGGCCGCCAGCAGCCGTGCGACCAGCGCGCGGACCGCACTGACGGTCGCGGCATCGGTTCCGCTCGCGCTGTCGACCCACAACGGCTGCGACAGCGGCAGTCCCAGCAGCATCGGGAAGCGCAGCGTGGGCACCTCCTCGACGTGCAGGTCGCCGACGCGCACGCCGGGTGCCGGCACGGGCGACGGGCGCCAGCCGCGCCATGCGGCGGCCGTCCACGGTGCCATCGCGGCCGGGAGGCGACGCTCGTGGTCCGCGAGCTCGGCGGCGAGCTGGCGCAGGTCGGCGTCGTGGCGCTCGCGTGCACGCGCGACGAGGTCGGCGTGCTCCCGCTCGGCCTGCGCGGCGGCGCTCTGCTGCCCCGGACCGCCCCGGGTGCTGGGGTCGGCGACGAGGGCGGCGAGCGCGTCGTCGCGGCGACGGTCGGCGTACGCGACCGCGGACCGGAGCGCGGCGGTGGAGCGCGCGGCGTCCTCGAGGATCGCCGACGACTGCCGCAGCAGGCGCTCGCCGGCGCTCGTGCCGGGCGGCGGGGGAGGAGTGGGGCCGGTGGGCGCTGCGGCGTGCACCGGTCGCGGCGCGGCGGCCGACGTCGGGGGAGCGGCACGGGGCGTGGCGGGCGCGGGGGTCGCGGCGGTGTGCGGGGTGGTCGGTGACGCCGTGGCGGCAGCGGGCGCCGACGACACGGGGGTCGCGTGGTCGTCGGCGTCGTCGACCTCGACGCCGTGCGCGGTCACCGCCTGCGCGAGGCCCCCGTCGTACCCCTGCCCGACGGCCCGGACCTTCCACCCGGCACCGCGGCGGTACACCTCGACCGTGACGACCGCGCGCTCGGACGTGAGGTCCACGAGCGGGAACCGCGCCCGTACGGACCCGTCGCCGCCGCGCAGCACCGCGGTGAGGGGCGGGAGGGCGCCGAGCGTCGGACGGTCCGGGTCGACGCTCACGAGGCACAGCACGGCGTGCACGCGTGCGGGCAGCGCGTCGAGGTCGAGCCGGACGCGGGCGGGCGTGCCCGCCTCGAGCGTCGCGCCCGGGGCCGACGGCTGGTTGTAGAAGACGAGGTCGTCGGACGACGCCGCCCGCTGCGCCTGGTCGACGAGGAGGACCGACACGTCGCACTCGGCGGCTGCCGTCCCGACCACCTCGACGAGCACGCCCGCGTCGGGCCAGGGCGCGTTCTGCCCTCGTCCGAGCACCAGCGGTGAGGTCACCCGACGTACCGCGCGAGCGACGGCACCGTCTCCATCGGCGTGCGGGCCTGCATGCCCTCGCCGACCGCCTGCAGCTTCCACGTCGGGCCCTGCCGGTACACGCGCGCCATGAGCATCGCGGTGAACGGCATGCCGCCGGCGAGCGTGTAGCGGGCGAGCTCGGCTCCCGTGGTGTGGTCGACGAGCCGGCAGAACGCGTTCTGCACCTGCTCGAACGTGTGGCCCTCGTACGAGGTGACGACGAGCATCACGTCCGTGACGTGCACCGGGACGCGGGTCAGGTCGATGAGGATCGTCTCGTCGTCGCCCTCGCCGTCGCCCGTGCGGTTGTCGCCCGTGTGCTGCACGGACCCGTCGCGCGTGCGCAGGTTGTTGTAGAACGCGACGTCGACGGGGTCCTTGCCGGCGAACAGGATCGCGGAGGCGTCGAGGTCGATCTCGACCTCGCGGCTGCCGAACATGCCGCGCTTGCGGACCGGGTCCCAGCCCAGGCCCATGCGGATCATCGTGAGCGCGACGCCGCCGTCCTTGACGAGCGAGACCCGCTGGCCCTTCGACAGGTTCACGGGGCGGGCCTTGGTCAGCCGCACCTCGCCGGCTCCGGCGGCGTCCGCCGTGGGCGGCTGGGGCGCGGGCGCGACCGGAGCGGGCGGCGGCGCGGCGGCGGGCATCGGTGCCGGGGGTGCGGGCGGCGCCGCGGCGGTGGGCGTCGCGACCGGTGCGGCGACGGGCACGGCGACCGGTGCGGCGACGGCGGGCGGGGGCGTGTCCTCGACGGACACCCCGTGGTCGGTGACCAGGTCGGCGAGCCCGCCCGCGTACCCCTGACCGACGGCGCGCACCTTCCACGCACCGGCCCGCCGGTACAGCTCGAGCGCGACGACGATGCTCTCGGTCGCCAGGTCGGTCATCGTGAACGCGGCCAGCGGGGTCCCGGCGTCGTCGGTCACGCGTGCGACCGGCTGCCCGACGCGCCCGAACGTCGAGGACGCGTCGTCGAGGCTCGTCACGAGCCGCACCGCGTGGATCTCGGCGGGCACCGCCGCGAGGTCGACCTCGACGCGCCAGGGCTGCCCGGCCGACGGCTGGACGCACCGCACGCCCGGGCCGGTCGGCTGGTTGTAGAAGACGAAGTCGGCGTCGGAGCGGACCCGGCCGCTCTCGGTGACGAGCAGCGCCGAGAGGTCCGCGGGGGCGGGGACGTCGACCGTGAGCGTGACGCGCGACGCCGTCAGCGGCGCGTTCGCGCCCTTCGTGAGCTGGTCCACCGGGTTCCTTCCGTGGGGCCGACCGGGGCGGCGGCACCGGCCGCACGGAATCTACCGGCCACCGGGTGTGCCGGGGGCGGCCTTCACGAACGGGTGCACGCACGTCGTGCCGAGGCCACGTCCCCGGTCCGGCGACGTCCGCCCGACCGCAGGCGGCCTCGCGCGCGCCTAGCCCGCGACGACGACCAGCTCGTTGCCCTCCGGGTCGGCCACACGCCACCGCCCGGACGACTCGTCGAGCAGCCGGCCGCCGGCGTCGAGGGCCGTCGCGACGTGCGCGGCGGCACGGTCCGTCGGGACAGCGAGCTCGACGTGCACGCGGTTGCGCTGCCGCCGCCGCGCGGTGTCGGCGGCGTCGATCTCCTGGAACGCGAGCACGGGGTTCAGCCAGCGCGGGTCGACGACGTCGTCGAGCGCGCTGCGCCCGTCGGGGACGTACCCGAGCGTCGCACGCCAGAACGCGCGGACCGCACTGACGTCGGCGGCGTCGAGGAAGAGCTGGACGAACCGCGGCAGGGCGTCGTCGGCCGTCGCCCCGAGGTCGCGGGCCGCGGCCTGGACGCGTGCCGCGAGCGCGGGGAAGTCCACGTCGAGGCCGTGCGCGTCGGCGTCCCACCGGTCCTTGCCGGTGTCGAGCACGACGAGGCCGGGCCGCACGTCGAGCAGCAGCGGGAACCCGGCTGCGTCGGCGAGGGTCGCCGCCGCCGTGACCAGGTCCCGCTGCGGCGACGACGACGCGACGCGGTAGCAGGCCACGGCACCGAACACCGCGTGCCAGTCGGCCGTCCCCGGAGCGTCGTCGAGCCCGCCGGCGGGCACCAGGTCGACCTCGTTGCCGTCCGCGTCGGCGTGGCAGACGCCGAAGGCGCCGTAGGGCTCGCCCGGACGCACCTGCTCGGCCACGGCTCCCGGGCGCACCACGTCGAGGTGCAGGCGGTTGCGCAGCGGGCGCGGCTCGCCCGACCTCCGGACGCGCAGCGCGGGGTCGCGGCGCAGCGGGTCGACGAGGTCTCCGTCGCCGCCGCTCGCGTAGCCGAGCACGCCCTGCCAGAACGGGCGCACCGCGGCCGGGTCCGGCGACTCCACGACGACGCTCAGCCGCTGCGGCACCGACGGGTCGGCGGCCAGGCCGAGGTCGCGTGCCGCGGCCGACGCCGCACCCGCGTGCTCGTCCGACCCGACGCGCACGCGCACGCCGGTCGCGCGCACGTCCACCAGGACGTCGCCCGGCAGGTCGACCAGGCGTCCCGCGAGCGCGGCCCCCGCGGTCAGCGACGGCGCGTCGAACCACGCCGTCGCGACGCCGTCGACCGCCCGCCAGTCCGCCCGCCAGTCCGCCGACACCTCCGTCATGGGGGAACGGTAGGCGCGCGCACCGCGTGGCGAACAGGGGGGCGGCGGGACGCCTGCCCGGCGCCGACATGTCACACGCGCAGGCGCTGTCTCGTCATGTGCACGAGAGCGCCGCACGGGTGCTCGGTGACGACAGGAGGCACCTCATGAGCACGCAGGTCCTGGTCCTCGGCGGTGGGTACGCCGGCGTGATGGCCGCGAACCGCCTGTCCGGCCGCGACGACGCCGCGGTCACGCTGGTCAACCCGCGCCCGCGGTTCGTCGAGCGCGTGCGGCTGCACCAGGTCGCGGCCGGCACGCACGGCGCGCTGCACGACTACGCGGAGGTGCTGGGCGAGCGCGTGCGCGTGGTCGTCGACGAGGCGACGCGCATCGACACGGCGCACCGGAAGGTCGTGCTGGCCGGAGGCACCGACCTGCTCTACGACCACCTCGTGTACGCGGTCGGCAGCCACGCGAGCGACGCCGGCGTGCCGGGGGCCGCCGAGCACGCGCTCGCGGTGAGCACGTTCGAGGCCGCGACCCGGCTGCGGACGGCGCTCGACGCCACGCCGAGGGTCCCCGTGGTCGTCGTGGGCGGCGGGCCCACCGGCATCGAGACCGCCGCCGAGCTCGCCGAGACGGGCCGGACCGTCACGCTCGTGTGCGGCGGCGTGCTCGCGCCGTACGTCCGCCCGCACGCGCAGCGTGCGATCGCGCGTCGGCTCGCACGGCTGGGCGTCACCGTGCTCGAGCGGCCGCGCGCGGCCGAGGTGCGGGCGCGGTCCCTGCTGCTGGACGACGGCCGCACGCTCGACGGGTTCACCGTGTGGGCGACCGGGTTCGCGGTCTCCGACCTGGCGCGGCGCAGCGGCCTCACGACGGACGCCGCCGGGCGGCTCCTCACGGACGAGACGCTGACCAGCGTCGACGACGACCGCGTCGTGG
This sequence comes from Cellulomonas sp. H30R-01, assembly GCF_010119915.1. Classification (NCBI taxonomy): domain Bacteria; kingdom Bacillati; phylum Actinomycetota; class Actinomycetes; order Micrococcales; family Cellulomonadaceae; genus Cellulomonas; species Cellulomonas sp. H30R-01. The sequence goes on from NZ_CP048210.1 coordinate 4,162,629, forward strand.
GCGCCGGCGACGCGGTCGCCCCCTCGGGCGTGCCGCAGCGCGCGAGCTGCCAGGCCGCGGTCCCGCTGGGCGCCCGCGCGGCCGACACGGTGCTGGCGCACCTCGACGGCCGGGTCCCGGAGCCCGTCGACAACGTGTTCTTCGGCCAGTGCATCGCGCTCGGCCGCCGGGCGGCGACGTTCCAGGCGTCCCGCCCGGACGACACGGCCGTCGCGCTGCAGGTCTCCGGGCGCGCGGGTGGCCTGCTCAAGGAGGGCGTCACGCGCCAGATCGTCGAGGGCCTCACGCGCGAGGCGCGCCGGCCGGGCTCGACGCGTCTGCCGTCGTCGGCGTCCGCCCGCGCCCGGACGCTCGCGCGGGCGGACCGCGTGACGCCGCCGCTGCCGCAGGCCAGGGTGGACGCGTGAGCCGCGCCGAGGAGTTCGAGCAGCTGCGCCCCCTGCTGTTCTCGATCGCGTACCGCCTGCTCGGCAGCGTCGGGGAGGCGGAGGACGCGGTGCAGGAGACGTGGCTGCGATGGGACGCGTCCGGCGTCGAGCCGGCGTCGCTCAAGTCCTACCTGTCCGCGATCGTCACGCGCGTCGCGATCGACGTGCTGCGGTCCGCGCGCGTGCGCCGCGAGGCGTACCCGGGCCCGTGGTTCCCCGAGCCGCTGCTCGAGGACCCCTACCAGGAGCCCGAGCGTGCGGCCGAGCTCGCCGACTCGCTGTCGACCGCGGCGCTCGTGCTCATGGAGCGGCTGAGCCCGCTCGAGCGCGCCGTGTTCGTGCTGCGGGACGTCTTCGGCTTCGACGTCGCGGAGGTCGCGAGCGCCGTCGGTCGGAGCGAGGTGGCCTGCCGTCAGCTCGCCTCACGCGCGCGGCGGCACATGGACGCGGGCCGGCCACGGTTCGAGGTCGACCGTCGCGAGCGCGAGGAGCTCGCGAGCCGGTTCGTCGACGCGGTCCGGGAGGGCGACGTCGACGCGCTGCGGGAGCTGCTCGCGGCCGACGTCCAGATGGTCGCCGACGCCGGGGGGAAGGGTCCGCTGTGGGGGCGGGGGATGTTCTTCGGGGTCGACCACGTGTCCCGCCTGGTCGCCGCGACCGCTCCGTCGCTCGCGGCCGTCGGCGCGGTGCTCGACGAGCGGGAGATCAACGGCCAGCCCGGCGTGGTCGTCCGCGACGGCGACGGCAACGTCGTGGTGACCATGACGCTCGACATCGCCGACGGCCGGGTCCAGGCGATCCGGAGCGTCACGAACCCCGACAAGCTCGCGCACCTCGGCCCGCTCGCCGACGCGCACGCGTTGCTGCGGCGCGCGACCCACGAGCGGCATCGCGGCTGAAGGCGTGCGCCGCCGACCGGCGCGAGGTCCGCGCGCGCGCCGGTCGCCGCGCGCCTAGCGTCGAACCCGTGCGTGCGTCCGCCGCACGCGTCCCCTGCCTGGAGGCACCCATGCCCACCGCCACGCTGCACGGCACCGTGCTCGCCGAGGCCCCCGAGAGCGACGTCGTGCGCATCGAGGGCAACGTGTACTTCCCGCCGTCCGCGGTGCGCCGCGAGCTGCTCGAGGAGTCGCCGACGCCGTACACCTGCCCGTGGAAGGGCGCGTGCCAGTACTACTCCGTCCGCGACGGCGGCGACGCGGCGCTGCAGGACCGTGCGTGGAGCTACCCCGAGCCGTACCCGTCCGCGATCGAGCGGGTCGGGACGGACTTCAGCGGCTACGTCGCGTTCTGGAAGGAGGTCGACGTGGTCTGAGCCCCGGGCGGTGCGGGGGTCGTCCGCCCGGCCGTCGGCGGACGCCCTCATCCCGTGGGCGGAGCCGCGCGCCCCGACGATCTCCTCCACCGGTCGGTGCTGGCCGGTCCACCCCGATTCGTAGCGTCGTCGACGGATGCCCGCAGGGGCCCGGCGACGAGGAGACGCGATGATCGAGGTGGAGGCGCTGACCAAGCGCTACGGCAGCACGACGGCGGTGGACGGCCTGACGTTCACCGCCCGGCCCGGGACGGTCACGGGGTTCCTCGGGCCCAACGGCGCGGGCAAGTCGACGACGATGCGCGTCGTGGTCGGGCTCGAGCGCGCCACGTCGGGCCGGGCGACGGTCGACGGTCGACGGTTCGCCGACCTGCCGGCTCCGCTGCACGCGGTCGGCGTGATGCTCGACGCGCGGTCGGTGCACCCGGGCCGCACCGCGTACGCGCACCTGCTCGCGATGGCGCAGACGCACGGCATCGGCAAGGCCCGCGTGCGGGAGGTGCTCGCGCAGACGGGCCTGGAGTCGGCGGCCCGCCGGCGGGCGGGCACGTTCTCCCTCGGGATGGGGCAGCGGCTCGGCATCGCGGGGGCGCTGCTCGGCGACCCGGCGACGCTGATCCTCGACGAGCCGGTCAACGGCCTCGACCCCGACGGCGTGCTGTGGGTGCGACGCCTGGTGCGCGAGCTGGCGGCCGAGGGGCGCACCGTCCTGCTGTCGTCGCACCTCATGCACGAGCTCGCGCTGTGCGCGGACCGCGTCGTCATCATCGGGCGCGGCCGCCTGCTGGCCGACGCGCCCGTGCAGGAGATCGTCGACCGCACCGGGTCGGGGTCGCTCGAGGAGGCGTACCTGCAGCTCACGAGCGACGCCGTCGAGTACCGCACGGACGCGACCGCGGGCGGTGCGCGATGAGCGCCGCGACCACGGCGCCGCGTGCCGTCGGGGCGTCGTCGACCGCGCGCCGACCGACGCCCGCCCGGGTCCTCGCGTCGGAGTGGACCAAGGTCGTCTCGCTGCGCTCGCCGTGGTGGACCGCCGCGGTGACCGTCGTCGTCGGCGGCGTCATCACCTACCTGAGCGCGCAGGCGTCGTCGGGTGACCCGGGGTTCCAGCCGATCGACTCGATGTCGTCCGGCCTGATGCTCGCGCAGCTCGGCCCGCTCGTGCTGGGCGTCCTGGTGGGTGCCGGGGAGTTCCGCACAGGCGCGTTCCGCTCGACGTACACGACGGTGCCGCGCCGGTGGCCGGTGCTGGTCGCGCAGAGCCTCGCCGTGGCCGGTTCCGCGCTCGGGACCGCGGTGCTGACGACGGTCGCGTGCGTCGCCGGCATCCTGCCCGCCGCCGCGTCGCGCGACCTGCCGGTCGACCTGACCGCCGGTGACGCGCCCGCGCTCCTGCTCGGCATGGTGCTGTTCCTCGTCGGGCTCGCGCTGCTCGGGCACGCGCTCGGCGCGCTGCTCCGCCGGACCGTCCCCGCGCTGGTCACGGCGCTGTTCCTCGTGATGGTCCTGCCCATCGCGCTCATGATGGCGAGCGACCCGCTCGTGGCCGGCGGTGACCCGGCGTCGCTCGCGGCGCCCGAGCAGGCCGCGGCGCCGACCGTCGTCGGCACGCTGAACGTGCTCCTGCCCGGCACCGCGGGCGGTCTCCTGACGACCTCGGCGTCGTCGGGCCCGATGGACGGCTCTCCCGACCTCGGACCCGTGGGCGGCGGGCTCGTCCTCGCGGCGTGGATCGCCGCACTGCTGGTCGCCGCCGCCGTGCGGCTCCGGACCCGGGACGTCCGGTGACGACCGCCCCGCCGACGACGCGGGAGCGCACCGTGCGCGGCGCCCCCGCGCGTCGGGGCGTGACCGCGGCCCGCGTGCTGCGGGCCGAGTCGACCAAGCTCACCAGCGTCCCGGCGCACGTCTGGCTCGCGCTCGGCACGGTCGTCGCCGCCGCGGTCACCGCGTACGGGCTCGGCCTGTTCGTGCGGCCGGGCGACGCGCGGTCCGGGTCCTGGGTCGTCACCTCCGGCTTCGTGCTCGCGCAGGTCGGCTTCCTCGTGCTCGGCGCGCTCGTCGGGTCCGGCGAGCACACGACGGGCACGTCGCGGGCGACGTTCACCGCGGTGCCGCGGCGCCTGCCCGTCCTGGGTGCGCAGGCCGCGGTCACCGCCGCGGCCGCACTCGTCACCGCGACGCTCGCGCTGGGGGCGTCGTGGCTCGCCACCACGGGCGTGCGGGCGGCCGGCGGTCCCGCCGTCGACCTGGCGGTCCCGGGCACGGCCCGCGCGCTCGCCGGGTTCGTGCTCGCGTCCGTCGCGGTCGCGCTGCTCGGCCTCGGCCTCGGCGCCCTCCTGCGTCGCCCCGCCGACGCGATCGTCGGCGGGATCGTCCTCGCGGTGATCGGCGACCACCTCCTGGCCGCGAACCCCGGCCCGGTCACCGACACCGTCCGTGCCCTCCTGCCGTCGGCGGGGGCCCGGCTGCTGCAGGACGACGCCGCGCTCGCGGCGCTCGACGACGCGACGCGCGGACCGCAGCTCGGCGTCTGGGGCGGCGGGGTCGTCGCCGCGGCGTGGGCCGTGGTCGTGCTCGCGGGGGCGGCGTACCGGTTGCGGCGCCATGACGTCCGCTGACGGGCCCGCTCCGCGCGTGCCGTCGGACGCACCGCGGACCCGGCCGGACGCGCCGGAGGAACGGCCGGACGCGCCTGCGGACCGGGCCGCCGCACCCGCGCTCGGGCCCGACGCCGACCGGTGGGAGAGTGGGCCCGTGGTGATCCGACGCGCGCTCGCGGCCCCTGAGGTCCGCGGGGACGACGAGCCGCTCACCGAGGAGCAGGTGCGCGGCGCGAGCCCGGTCGCCCGGCTCGTGACCGCCCGGCCGTGGGTCATGGACGCCGCGGTCGCGGCCGTGGTGGTCCTCGTCGGCCTGGTCGGCGCGGGGTTCGCCTGGGAGACCGTCGGCGGTGCCGTCGCGCTCGGCCTCTACCCGCTCGACTCGGGCGTCGAGGAGTCCGTCGTCACCACCTGGCTGCTGGGGACGGCCGTCGGGGCGACGCTGCTGCTGATGCGGCGCGCCCGACCGCTCACCGTGACCGCGCTGCTGACGGTCGCCGCGCTCGCGTCGCTCCTGGCGGACGGCGTGCTCGGCGTGCTCGGCGCCTGCCTGGCGTGCGCGCTCTACAGCGTCGCCGCCGAGCGGTCGGCGACGGTCGCGTGGACGACGTGCGGCGTCGTGCTCACGATCGTGACCGTCGCGCTGTGGCAGTGGCAGGACATCGGGCTCGTCGAGATCCTCGCGTGGTCCGGCACGCCCGTCATGGCGCCGGGGGAGTGGTCGCCGAACCTGCCCGAGCCGTCGTTCTCGCCGGGCCGTCGCTCGGGCTCGGTGCTGCTGCTGCTCGCGCTGCTCGTGCTCGGCGTCGCGGTCGGGTCCGCGGCCCGCGCGCGCCGGCTGCACGCCGCCGACCTCGTCGAGCGGTACCGCGCGCTGGCCCGCGAGCGCGACCAGAGCGCGGCCCTCGCCCGGGCGGCCGAGCGCCAGCACATCGCGCGCGAGATGCACGACGTCGTCGCGCACAACCTCACCGTGATGGTCGCGCTCGCCGACGGCGCCGACGCCGCGTTCGAGCGCGCACCGGACCGGTCGCGCGAGGCCCTGCGCCAGGTGGGGCGCACGGGCCGGTCCGCGCTCGCCGACATGCAGCGGGTCCTGGGCGCGCTGTCGCCGGTCGGGGGCGACGGGACAGAGCCGACCGAGGTGGACCTGTCGACGGTCGTCGAGCGCTTCGCGGTCACCGGGGTCCCCGTCACGGCGACGGGCCTCGACACGACGCTCCCGCAGGACACCGCGGTGCGCCTCGCCGTCCTGCGCATCCTCGGCGAGGCGCTCACGAACGTCCTGCGGCACGCGCCGGGCGCCACGTCCGTCGAGGTCGCGGTGCGCCGCACCCCGACGACCGTCGAGGTCGACGTGCTCGACGGGGGCGGCACGCGCGCCGGGAGCGGCGGCGGCACGGGGCGTGGCATCGTCGGCATGCGCGAGCGCGCCGCGCTGCTCGGCGGGCACGTCGAGGCCGGTCCCCGGCCGGACGGCGGCTGGCGCGTGCACGCGGTGCTGCCGTGGTCCGACGACGAGGGAGACGCCCGATGACGACGGTCCTGCTCGTCGACGACCAGGCGCTGCTGCGCAGCGGCTTCCGGCTGGTCATCGAGTCCGAGCCCGACCTCGAGGTCGTCGGCGAGGCCGCCGACGGACGCGTCGCGCTCGACCAGGTGGCCGCGCTCGCGCCCGACGTCGTGCTCATGGACATCCGCATGCCCGGCATGGACGGCATCGAGGCGACCCGACGGGTCGTCGCCGAGCACCCGTCGTCGCGCGTGCTGGTGCTCACGACGTTCGACGTCGACGACCTCGCGTTCGCCGCGCTGCGCGCCGGGGCGTCGGGGTTCCTGCTCAAGACCGCCCGCCCCGACGAGCTCGTCGACGCGATCCGCACGGTCGCGAGCGGCACGTCCGTCGTCGCGCCGCGTGTGCTGCGCCGGATGCTCGACCTGTTCGCCCCCCACCTGCCGGCCGGGCAGGTGCCGGACCCGGGCGGCGCGGCGCTCGACCCGCGCCTGAGCGCGCTGACCCCGCGCGAGCTCGACGTCCTGCGGCTCATCGCCGAGGGCGCGTCGAACGTCGAGATCGCGGCCGAGCTGTTCGTCTCGGAGGCGACGGTCAAGACGCACGTCGGGAACGTGTTCGCGAAGCTCGGTGCGCGCGACCGCGTGCAGGCGGTGATCCTCGCGTACGAGTGCGGGCTCGCGGGGACCGGCGCGGGGCGTCGCTGACCGGTCGAGCGGGCGTCGCCGTCCGGTCGAGCAGGCGTCGCCGTCCGGTCGAGCGAGGGTCGCTGACTGGTCGAGCGGGGGTCGCTGAGGCCGCGACCGCCTCGCCGAGCGGGCGGACGCCGGCGAGCGCGCGGAGCGGTCGCGTCAGCGGTACCGGGCGACGAGCGCCGCGCCGGTCGCGGCCAGGTGCTCGCGCACGCCCGGCGGGTCGACGACCTCGACCCACTCGACCAGCCCCGCGAGCTCGCCCGCGACCGTGCGCTCGTCGCGCCCCCGGATCACGACCTCGACGCGCCCGTCGGCCGTGGCACCGCCCACGTCGAGCCGACCGCCGAACCCGATCCGCAGCACGTCGAGGCCGTCCGGCGTGCACAGCGCGCGCACCGCGAGCGGCCAGCGCCGACGATCCACCTCTTCGGCGATCGCACGCCACGCGGCCGCCAGGTCGAAGTCGTCCGGCCGGTGCGCGGGGTCCTCGATCGGCTCGACGGCCGACACGCGGTCCACCCGGAACGTGCGCCGCCCGGCCGCGGTGTCGGCGACGAGGTACCAGGACGTGCCCTGCGCGACGAGGCCGAGCGGGTGGACTGTCCGCTCGCTCGCGGCCCCGGCGGCGTCCACGTAGCCGAGACGCACCTGCACGCCCCGGACCACCGCGTCCTGCACCGTGTCGAGGTGGTGGGGCGCCCGGTGCTCGACGCGTCTGGACCCCCATCCCCGCGGGTCGACGGCCACCGACGACGACGCAGCCTCGGCCTGCGCGCGGAACGGCTCCGGCAGGGCGCGGACGAGCTTGCGCAGCGCGCTCCGCACGGCGGGTGTCGCCGCCGAGGCCCGCCCGGCCACGAGGAACAGCGCCCGGACCTCGGCCGCGGTCAACCCGGTCAGGTCGGTCCGTGCCCCGCCGACCAGCCGCCAGCCGCCGCCGCGGCCCTGCACCGAGTACACGGGGACGCCGGCCGTGCCGAGCGCGTCGAGGTCGCGGCGCGCCGTGCGCTCGGACACCTCGAGCTCGCGCGCGACCTCGGCCGCAGTGACGTGCTCGCGGCGCTGCATCAGCAGGAGGAGGGCCATGAGCCGGTCGGCGCGCACGTGCCGAGACTGGCAGGGAAACCGGTCATGAGATGGCCGGTTCTGCCGGTCAGCATGACGCCATGACCACACAGGCAGGTGCACCGACCGTCCCGACCGACCTCCCCGAGCCCACGCTCGTCGCCGTGAACGGCGTCGAGCTCGAGGTGGTCGAGGCCGGCCCACGGGGAGGGCGTGCCGTCGTCCTCTGCCACGGCTGGCCCGAGCACGCCTACTCCTGGCGTCATCAGGTCCCCGCGCTCGCGGCGGCCGGCTACCACGTGATCGTGCCCAACCAGCGCGGCTACGGCGCCTCGTCGTGCCCCACCGAGGTCACCGAGTACGACCTCGTGCACCTGACGGGCGACCTCGTCGCGCTCCTCGACCACTACGGCCACGAGGACGCGACGTTCGTCGGCCACGACTGGGGTGCGTTCGTCGTGTGGGGCCTGGCGCTGCTGCACCCGCGCCGCGTGAACGGCGTGGTCGCCCTGAGCCTTCCGTACCAGGAGCGCGGCGAGCGGCCGTGGGTCGAGGTCATGGAGGAGGTGCTCGGCGAGGACTCCTACGTCGTCCACTTCAACCGTCGCCCGGGCGTCGCGGCCGCCGTCTTCGACGAGGACCCTGCGCGGTTCCTCCGCAACCTCTACCGGGTCGACGTGCCGCCCGCGCCGCCCGGGGCGGGCATGACGCTCGTCGACCTGGCCCGTGCGGAGAACCCGCCCGGAGCGCCGCTCCTGGACGACGACGACCTCGCTGTCTTCGCGTCCGCTTTCGCGCGCACGGGGTTCACGGGCAGCATCAGCTGGTACCGCAACCTCGACCGCAGCTGGCACCTGCTCGCCGGCGTCGACCCCGTCGTCCGGCAGCCTGCGCTCATGGTCTACGGCGCCCGGGACACGATCCCGCCGGCACCGCACCTGACGACGTACGTGCCGCACGTCGAGGTCGTCACGCTCGACACCGGCCACTGGATCCAGCAGGAGCGGCCGGACGAGACGACCGGGCTGCTCCTCGCGTGGCTCGCGCAGCAGGACCGCACCGCGTAGCGCGCGTCGGGCGGGCGTCGCGCGGCGCCTCCGGTTTTCGCGCGACGCCCGCGACGGCCGGTCGTCAGGATGGCGGGTGATGGACGAGATCGAGATCGTGGTCGCCCACCGGCAGCGCACGACGCTGCGCGTCGGCGACCTGTTCCTCAAGGTCGACGCGCACCCGACGCGCACCGCCGTCGAGGTGCGGGCCATGGCGCTCGCACCCGTCCCGACCCCCACGGTCGTCTGGCACCAGCCGCCCGTGCTCGCGATCGCCGCCGTGCCCGGCCGCGCGCTCGGCGTGCTCGGCGAGCCGTCGCCGGCGTCGTCGGCCGCGTGGGCGGCGACCGGTGCGGCCGTCCGCCGGCTGCACGACGCCCCGCTGCCTCCGTGGCCGGGTGTCGCGCTCGACGACGTGCGGGCGGAGCTCGACCGCGAGTGCGCGTGGCTGCTCGAGCATGCGGTCCTGCCCGCCGACGTCATCGGCCTCAACCGGGACATCGCCGAGGCGGCGCTCCGGCCACGCCCGCCCACGTTCGTGCACGGCGACCTGCAGCTCACGCACGTGTTCGTCGAGGACGACGAGGTCGTCGGCGTCATCGACTGGTCCGAGGCCGGACCGGGCGACCCGATGGCCGACCTCGCCACCCTGACCCTCGGGCACGAGGAGCGGCTCGACGACCTGCTCGACGGCTACGGCCCCGGCGCCGACCGCGACGTGATCCGCGCCTGGTGGTCGCTGCGCAGCCTCGTCGCGTCGCGGTGGCTGATCGAGCACGGCTTCGACCCGGACGCCCCGGGCTGCGAGCTCGACGTCCTCCGGGCGCGGGCGCGCGAGGCGTCGGACGGGCGCCAGGGCGGGACGCGGTGAGCACCGGGGCCGGCGGCGCGAGAAGGCCGTTCGTCCTGGTCACCGGGGCCTTCGGGTTCCAGGATGGACCCGTGGGTGACCGGGAGACATGGGCGAGCACGACGCACGACTGGGCGGCCTCCGTCGACGAGGCGCACCTCGCGGACGTCCGTGAGCGAGCAGCCGACCTCGCGCCCGGCGGCGTGCTGCACCTGGTCCTGGAGGTCCTCGCCTACGCGTCCGAGGAGGCCACCGAGCGCGGCGGCGGCCGGTGCCGCGTGACGTTCCGGCACGACGGCTCGGTGAGCGTCGCCGACGACGGCCGCGGCACGGACACGCGCCTCGACGAGCACGGCCGCGCGGTGCGCAAGCCGGTGATGTCGACGCGCGACCTGCGGGTGTTCGACGCGGTCGACGGGCCCGTCCTGCCCGACGGGCACCCGCGCCGCGGCGTCTCGGTCGTGTCGGCGCTGAGCGACTGGCTCGTGCACCGCAACCGGCGCAGCGACGGGTCGTGGGAGCAGCGTTACGAGCGTGGGATCCCGGTCACGGACCTGGTGCCGGTCGAGCCCGACGGCACGACGGGCACCACCGTCACGTTCCTCCCGGGTCCGCTCGTCCAGCCGTCGCCGCAGGTCCTGACCCTCGACGCGCTGGCGTCGCTCCAGCACTGGCCGCACCTGACCGTCGAGGTCGTCGACGAGCGGGCGGTCGCGCCCTAGGAGAGCGGCGACCCGGTGTCGTCGACGCCGCGGCTGGCGGGCCCGACGAGCGCGAGCTCGGGGGCGCGGCGGCGCCACCGCCGGTCGAGGGACGGTTCGACGACCAGCACCGCGACGACCGCGGCGGCGGCGAGCACCGCGACGCGCGCGTCGGCGGCGGCCCGCACGGCGAGCACCCCGCCGGCGACGGCGACGGCCGGCCGCAGGAACGTCCCGGGCCCGAGCACCACGGCGGTCGCGAGGAAGCGGAGCCGCCAGTCGAGGAGCGCGTACGCGCCGACGGCCAGGAGCACCACGACCGCGTACGGCACGTCGACCGTGAGCATCGCGGCCCCGGCGCGCACGTAGGCGTCGAGGGCCGCCGGCCGGGTGGCGACGTCGACGGACGCGCCGATCACGACCGGCGCCAGCACGACCGACGTGGCCGCTGCGCCGTGCACCTGCGACCGCAGGCGCGCGCCGGGCAGGTGCACGCGCCCGTCGCGCCCGTGCGCGGAGCGGAACCCGCAGAACGCGCCGTCCAGGAGCGCGAGGGCGAGCAGGGCACCGGCCACGACCGCCGCGCTCACGGCTCGCACCGCGCTCGCGGCCCCGCCGCGCTCACGGCTCGCACCGCGCTCGCGCCCCCGCCGCCCTCGCGGCGCCCGCCGCGCTCGCGCCCCCCGCCGCCCCTCACGGCTCCCGCCGCACACCGGTCACGGGCCGCAGCGCCGCGTGCACGCGGGGGCGCAGCCGTCGCCCGTCGGTGACCGTGATGTCGTACCCCGGCGCGCCCTGCCGGGCGCCGTCGAGCAGGACCGGTCCCGGGTGGGCGCGCCGGACCGACAGCACACCGTCGTGACGCGACACCGGCTCGCGCATGCGGGCGCGGTGGAACATCCACGCGGCCGCGGTCGACCACGGGTCGGGGTCGGGGTCGACGTGCGCGAAGACGGCCACGCCGAGCGCCGCCTGGGCGGCGAAGAACGCGGGCAGCTGGTCGGGGGAGAGGTGGTGCAGCAGCCCCACGGACATGACGATCGTGCGGTCCGGGTCGTCGACGACGCCGCCGGGCGCGAACGCGTCGCCCGCGACGAACCGGCACGTCGCGTCGTCGGCGCCGTCGGCGCGCGCGAGCCGGCGCGCGGCCTCGACGAGCACCGGGTTGAGGTCCGCCCCGACCAGCTCGACGCCGGGCCCGAGGGCGCCGCTGTGCGCGAGCCACCGGACGACGTAGCCGATCCCGCACCCGACGTCGACGACCCGCACGGGCCGGTCCGGGTCCTGCGCGCGCCAGCGTTCGACCCACGGCCGCAGGAGCTCGGCGCAGCGTCGCGGCTGCTGCAGCTCCTCCTCGAGACGCTGGAGCTCGCAGTGGATCCGCACGAGCAGCGCGTCGACGGCCCGCTCGTCGAGCACGTCGCCCGCACGCACGGGGAGCCGCGCCGCGAGCCGTGCCGCCCGCGCCTGCCCGCGGCCGCGGAGCTCGTCCACGACGTCGGTCCGCCGGACCGGCACGCGGCGGCCGTCCTCGACGCGCACCAGGAGGTCGGTCACCTCGAGCGGCCGGGGCCGCACGGCTGTGGTGGTCGGGGCGCGCACGCCGCTCAGCATGGCGCAGGCCGGGCGTCTCGACCGCGATCCCGCGGGTGGTGAGACGCCCGGCCCGGAGCCGGTCAGGTCGCGGTCAGCGGCCCATGATCGCGTCGATGATGCCCTGCTGGGTCACCGTCGCGGACGCCCGGTCGAACAGCGCGAACCCGTACTGGCCGTTGTGCCCGTTGTCCCAGTAGGCGGTCGCGGCGCCGTACTTCGCGGCGGTCGCGACCAGGGCGCGCGCGTAGTCGGCGCGGTACCGGTTGTTCGCGGCGTCGAACGCCGTCTTGTCGATCGAGCCGTACTCGCCGACGAAGACCGGGTAGCCCTTCGACGTGAACGCGTCGTACGTCTTCTTGAGCTGCGCGTCCATGAAGTCCTGCTGGCCCCACGAGGTCTTCTTCGACGGGTCGGTCGCGTTCGGGCCCCACTGCGTGTAGGTGCCGTTCTCCGCGCCGGTGAAGTCCCACGGGTCGTAGTAGTGGACCGAGATCATGAGCCGCTTCTCGGTGCTGGGGATCGCCGACGAGCGGTACTGGTCGGTCGGGATGACGAACCCGTAGCCGCCGGTCGTGTAGTCGATGTTGGTGTTCCAGCCCGGCACGAGCAGCCAGCGCGACGCGTTGTTGCCGCCGGTCTTGCGGACGGTGTCGACGAAGATCTGGTTGTACGCGTTGATGTTCGAGTAGCAGGGCTGCGTGGGGTTGCCGTACTGCCCGTCGAAGTTCTCGTTCATCGACTCGAGGATCAGACGGCCGCCGTACGTCGTGAACTCGGACGCGACCTGCTGCCAGACCTTCTGGTACTTCTCCTTGATCGCGGTCTGGGAGGCCGCGTCGCAGATGAGCCACGAGCCGCTCACGCTCTTGTACCCGTCGCCGTGCATGTTGATGACGACGTGCAGCCCGCGGTCGTAGGCGAGGTCGACGACCTGCTGGATCCGGTCGAGCCACGCGGCGTCGACGGTGTAGCTCGGCGCGGGACCGATCTTGCTCAGGTACGAGACCGGGATGCGGATCGTCGAGAAGCCCGCGGCCTTGACGCGGTCGAGCAGCGCGCCGGTGATGACGGGGTTGCCCCACGCGGTCTCGCTGGGCACGCCGTCGATGTTCGCCTCGAGCTGGTTGCCGAGGTTCCAGCCCTTGCCCATCGCGGTGACGAGCTGCGCGGCGGTGCCGCCGACCGGCCCGGTCGTCGTCGTGGGCGTCGGGGTCGGCCGCGGCGTCTGCGTGGCCGTCGGGGTCGGCGTGGGCGACGTGGTCGGCGTGCTGGTGGGGGTGACCGGGCTGCCGGTGCACGCGACGCCGTTGAGCGTGAAGGCCGTCGGCGCGGGGTTGGACCCGGACCACGTCCCGTTGAAGCCGAACGACGTGGTGCCGCCCGTGCCGATCGACCCGTTCCAGGCCGCGTTCCGGACGGAGACGGCGGCGCCGGACTGCGTGACCGACCCGTTCCACAGCGCGGAGACCGTCTGGCCCGCACCGAACGAGAAGCGGACGTCCCACGAGGAGACGGGGTCACCGAGGTTGGTGACGCGGACGTCGGCGCCGAAGCCGCTCTGCCACTGGTTCGTGACGGTGTAGTCGACGCGGCAGCCGGCGGCCGCGCTCGCCTGGTCGGCGACGACCAGCGAACCGGCGACGGCGACCGCGGCGGCCGCGGCGACGGACAGCACCTGGCGAAGCGAGCGCACGGGACTTCCTCTCGGACAGGGCGGCCGAGGGCAGGGCGGCCCCGGCGACGGACTCGCAGCCCACCAGACCGCGCCGTCGCGCGCAGCCGTCGAAACGCTTCACCTCGCAAGCGGTTCGACGAAGGTCCGCGGGCGTCAGGCCGCGGTGCCCAGCACGACGACGGCCGTCGCGGTGACCTCGAACGGCGGCGGGCCGAACCGCTCCGCCGCCCGCTGTCGAACCGCCTCACGCACGTCGTCGTCGAGCGTCGCGAGGTACGCACCGGCCGGCCCGACGGCCAGCAGGAACGGGTCCCACCACTGCGCGAACGACGTGAACGTGAGCGTGACCGGCACCTCCTGCGCGCGCAGGTCGACGATCCCGGCCGAGGCGCACAGCTCCGCGACGTGCTCCTCGACCCACAGCAGGTGGCTGCTCTCGCTCACCCGGCCGGTGTCGACGTCGCGCGCCGCCTGCCAGAACGTCGACGCGGCACCCCGGTCGTGCACGTGGTCCCACACGCTCACCGCCACGCGCCCACCCGGCTTCGTGACGCGCCGCATCTCGCTCAGCCCGGCGACGGGGTCCGCCATGAACGTCACGACCAGGCTCGCCACGGCGACGTCGAACGCGTCGTCGTCGAACGGCAGGTCCTCAGCGCCTCCGAGTCGCACGTCGACGCCCGGGAGCCGCTCGCGCACGGCCGCGACGAACGGCTCGGTGGGGTCGACCGCGCTGACCGCGTCCGCACCGAGCGTCTCGACGAGCACCTCCGTCACGACGCCGGGACCGCAACCCACGTCGACCGCCCGCTGGCCCGGCCGTACGTCGAGCAGCTCGACGACGCGACGCGCGAGCGGCCGGGAGAACCGCCCCATGAACCGGTCGTACGCATCGGCGCCCGCCTCGAACCCCACGGGACGACGGTAGGACCGTCAGCCCGCGACGGGTAGGGGCCGGCTCACCGGGAGGGCTCCTGGTACAGCCCGACGACGCTCCCGCCCGGGTCGCGGAACCGCGCGGTCAGCTCGCCCGGGTCGCCGCCGGGCGGCTGGACGATCGCGCACCCCTCGGCCGTCACGCGCTCGACCGCCTCGGCGAGGTCGTCGACCCAGACGTACACGAGCACCCCGGGCGGGGTCGGCTCGCGGTGCGGCACCCAGTGCCCGCTGACCTCGTCCGTCGAGTCCTCGAAGAACCAGGTCCCGTGCGCCTCGCGGACCTTCCAGCCGAAGACGCGTGCGTAGAACTCCGCCGACGTCCGCGGGTCGACCGCGGGCAGCTCGACGTGGCAGATCTTGCCGTGGCCCAGGGTCGTCATGGCGATCGCCTCCGGTTCATGGTCCCGACGCCGCCCCCCGCGCGTCCAGGGGGTCGACGTCGCGACCGCCTGGCGTCAGGCGTAGAAGCCGTCGCGCATGTTGATGCCGTGCTCGAGCCAGGCCTTGAGCGCCGCGAGCATGCCGGTCCAGCCGGCGCAGTTGCCGAAGGCGCTCTTCGCGCCGTCCGGCGTGGGCAGCCACGACGACTCGGTGATGGTGACGAGCGTGCGGGTGTCGCCGTCGAGCGGCTCGAGCTCGAACGTCGTCCGTGTCGTGCCGTTCGCGCCGGTCGTCGCCTCGCCGCCCCACTCGACGACGATCCGGCGGGGCGGGTCGGCCTCGACGACCGTGACGGGGAAGCCGCCGGGGAAGTCGTGGAACTCCCAGGTGACGACGGCCCCGGTCTCCAGGCGGCCTCGCGCGCCGCCGGTCGTGAAGTAGCGCGAGAGCTGCTCCGGGTCGGCGATCGCCTCGTAGACCTCGGCGCAGGGGCGGCTCACGCGGCCGGAGACGGTGAAGGACAGCGCGTCGAGACGCCCGGTGTCATTCATGTTGTACTTTTACCACATGTCAGCACCGGCCGACCAGGCCTCCGACGACGACCGGGTGTTCAAGGCCCTCGCGTCGCCCGTGCGGCGCCGGATGCTCGACGCGCTCAAGGAGTCGCCGCACACGACGGGGTCGCTGTGCGCGCTGCTGCCGGACCTGGACCGGACCACGGTGCTCCAGCACCTGCGCGTCCTCGAGGGCGCCGACCTCGTCACCGGCCGCAAGGTCGGGCGCGAGCGGCACCTGTCGCTCGCGCCGCTGCCCATCAAGCGCATCCACGACCGCTGGATCAGCGGGTACGCGCGCGCCGCCGTCGAGCTCCTCGACCGCCTCGACCGCCGCCCCGACGACGCGTAGGCACGCCCGGTCGTGCGGTCGAGCGCCGCCGGTCGCCCGCGACGACGGCACGCGTCACGTCAGCGTCGTCAGCACCCCGCCGTCGGCCCGCAGCGCCGCGCCGTTGGTCGCGGACGACAGCGGGCTCGCTAGGTAGGCCGCGAGGTGCGCGATCTCGCGCGGCTCGATGAACCGCTGCAGGAGCGACGTCCGGTTGCCGGTGGCGAGCGCGGCCTTCAGGTCGTCGGGCGCCATGCCCTGCGCGGCCGCGATCTCGGCGACCGTGGCCGCGACGCCGTCCGAGTACGTCGGTCCGCCGAGGATCGTGTTCACGGTGACGTCGGTGCCGCGCGTGAGCTTCGCGAGGCCGTTGCCGAGCGCGATCATCCCCGCCTTGGTGAACCCGTAGTGCAGCATGTCGGCCGGCACGTCCACGCCCGACTCGCTGCTGACGAAGACCACGCGACCCCACCCGCGCGCGAGCATGCCGGGCAGCAGGTGGCGCGAGAGCCGCACCCCGCTCATGACGTTGACCTCGAAGTAGCGCTGCCAGTCGGCGTCGGTGAGCTGCTCGAACGGGGCGAGCTCGAACACGCCGACGTTGTTCACGAGGACGTCGACGTCGCCCAGGTCGTCCAGGAGCCGACCGACCTGCGACGCGTCGGCGAAGTCCGCGACGATCGCCGAGACCTGCGCCCCCGGGACCTGGGCCCGGAGCCGGCGCACGGCCGCGTCCGCCCGCTCCGCGCTGCGGCCGTTGATCACGACCGACGCGCCCTCGTCGAGCAGGGCGCGCGCGACGGCGAACCCGATGCCCTGCGTCGAGCCGCTCACGAAGGCCCGCTTGCCCGTCAGCTCCAGATCCATGCTGTCCCCACCTCCGTGCGAATCACTTTCCTGATCAAGCGAACCGTACGGGTGATGACTTTCTTGATCAAGTCATCATCCGCGTCCGGACGGCTCGCGTTCCCGTACGCTGCACGCATGCCGGACCCCGTCGACGCGCCGACCCTCACCGGTGAGGACCTCGAGACCTGGTCCGCCCTGGCCACCGTGCTGGAGTGGCTGCCGGCCGCGCTCGACGCGCAGCTGCAGCGCGACGCCGGCCTGTCGCACTTCGAGTACGGCATCCTCTACGCGCTCGCCGACGCCCCGGACCGCACGCTCCGGATGAGCGTCCTGGCCGGCTACGCGAACAGCTCGCTGTCGCGCCTCTCGCGCGCGGTGGCACGGCTCGAGTCGCGCGCCTGGGTGCGTCGCGCTCCCGACCCCGTCGACGGGCGCTACACCCTCGCGACGCTGACCGACCCCGGTGCCGAGAAGGTCCACGAGGCCACCCCCGGCCACGTGCGCACGGTGCACCGCCTGGTCCTCGACCCCCTGACGCAGGCGCAGGCCCGGCAGCTGCGCGAGATCAGCCGGCGGATCATGCGCGCGACGCGCGGCGACGAGGGATGGACGCCCTCGTCAGCGCACGGCCGCGCGGAGAAGCAGGCGCCTGCGACCGGCTGACGCGCCGGCACGCAGACGCGCCGGGCGGACGTCGGCCCCCGGTGGGGGGAGACTGGAGTGCAGCAACGTCCGTGAACGAGGAGTGAGCCGTGCCCCAGGGAACTGTCCGTTGGTTCGACGCCGAGCGAGGCTTCGGCTTCCTCGACCTCGGGGACGGAGCCGACGACCTGTTCGTCCACGCGTCCGAGATCGTCGGCGACGACGGGCCGCGGGTGCTCCGCGAGGGGCAGCAGGTCGAGTTCGAGGCCGGTGAGGGCGACCGCGGTCCCGTCGCACGACGCGTCCGCGTCATCGGCGGCGTGGCCGCCGACGCCGCGCTCGGCGTGCTCGGCACCGTCAGCTGGTACGAGCCCGCCAAGGGCTACGGGTTCGTCGCCCCCGACGGCGGCGGCGCCGAGATCTTCCTGCACAGCTCGGCCATCGTCGGCGGCGGCGTGGTCGCGGAGGGGCAGCGCGTCGCGTTCCTCGTCGTGCCGGGGGAAAAGGGCCCGCAGGCAGACCACCTGCTCCCGCTCGGTGCCGAGGCCGCCGGGGCGGCCGCTGCCGACGACGGGGCCGACGGCACGGTCACCTGGTACGACCCCGACAAGGGCTTCGGGTTCGTCGCCCAGGACGCCGGCGGCGACGACGTGTTCGTCCACGCGCGCTCGCTGACCGGTGGGCTGAGCGAGCTCGTCGAGGGCGACCGCGTGACCTACGACGTCGAGCCCGGCGAGCGCGGACCGCAGGCCCGCGACGTCCGGCTCGTCGGCGGACGCCCGCGTCGGAGCGCACCCGCGGCGCCGGCCCGCGGGCGGTCGGGCCCGCACTCGGGCGGCGGTGCACCCGCGCGCGGCGGTGCACCCGCGCGCGGCGGCGAGGGCGTGGTCGCGCGCTACGACGCGGACCGCGGCTTCGGCTTCATCACGCCCGACTCCGGCGGCCCGGACCTGTTCGTCCACGTCTCCGTCGTGCGCAACACCGAGTTCCTGGAGGAGGGCGACCGCGTCCGGTTCCGGGTGCGGCAGAGCGACCGTGGCCCGCAGGCCGACGGCGTCGAGCTGATCTGAGCCGAGCCGGCCCGCCGCGACTTCGCGTCGTCCTGCGCGCCCGCACGACGACCACGCCCGCCTGACCTCGCGCGCCTGACCTCGCCCGCACCGGAGGACGTGAGCCGCCACCGCCCGTGGCACGCTGCGGGCATGGACGAGCCGACCGGTGCGGAGTGGCGCACCGCGACGCACCCGGCCGCGGTCGCGGCGTTCGTGGCGGAGCTCGCGCTCGTGGTGCTCGCGGCGGTGACCGGCTGGCGGCTCGGCGAGCCGCCGTGGACGGCGCTGGTGCTCGCGGTCGTCCTGCCGCTCGCGGTGGTGCTCGTGTGGGGCCGTTGGTTCGCCCCGCGCTCTGCGCACCGGGTCGAGCGACGCTGGCCTCGCTTCATGGGTCAGGTCGCCGTCTTCGTCGTCGTCGCGGTCCTCGCGGCGTCCGCCGGGCTGCTCTGGTGGGGTGTGGCCGTCGCCCTCGTGGGGGCGGTCGCCTTCGCCGCCGCGCCGCGCGCGCTGTAGAGCGGGACGCGTGCGGCTGCGAGCGCGACGGGTCACCGCACGCACTGCCCCGTGCGGTCGCCGTGCACCTCGGTCCAGCTCGTCCCGGTGACCCCGCGCGGACCGGTGTTGCCGGTGCAGACGAGGTCGTGCGCGACCGCGACGTACCCGAGGTCGACGCTGTGCGGGTTGTCGACGAGCACGAGCGACCCGGTCACGAGGACGTAGCAGTCGCGCTGGTCGCGCCGCGGCTCGGCACCGATGCTCGCGAAGTCCGTCAGGCCGGTCACCCGCAGGTCCCCGGCGACCGTCGCGCCGCAGACGAGCACGTCGCCGGATCCGGTGCTCGTGAGGCCGCCGTAGAACGTCGCGCCGTGGACCAGCAGCCGCCCGCCCGTGACCGCCGCGGGCCCCATGAGCTCCGAGCGGCCGCGGACGCGCGTCGCGTCGCGCACCTCGACGTCGTAGGTGCCCCACAGGCGGGCCGCCTCGAGGGAGACGTCGACCGCCTCGCCGGTCACGTCGCCGTCGACCGAGCCGCCGGCACCGTCGCCCACCCAGATCTTGAGCGACGCGGTGTCCCTGCTGGTCAGGGTCACGTCGCCGCGCACCCGCGAGTCACCCAGCTCGAGCCGCCCGGCCACCTCGGCGTCGCCGTCGACGGACGCCCGACCGACCGAGAACGTCGCCCCCGCGAGCACCGTGACGTCGCCGTGGACCGTCCCGCGGAAGATCCAGCAGTCGACGTCGACGACGAGGTCGCCCTCGACGCTCTGCTCCACGAGCGACGAGCCCGGGATGTCGGAGCACAGCGTCGGCGGAGGTTCCGCGGCTGCCGCCGACGGCGACGCCCCTGCGACGACCAGCACCGCGCCGACCAGCACCGCCCCGACCGCCGCGCCCGTGAGCGCACGACGACGTCCCCCCCGACCAGCCATGGTCCCCCCTCGACCCGACGCGTCCGGCCATCGTGCGCCCGCCCACCGCGCGCCACAAGCCGCGGGCGCGCCGGCGCCGACCGTCCGGGAGTGCGGGGGTGCGCGCTGCACCCGCCGACGGTGCGGGATCAGGGCCGAGGGCCGTCGGGGAAGCCCGTCCAGCGCAGCTCCGCCGGCAGATGCGCCATGTCGTTGAACGCGACGAGCCGGGGCGGGAGGCCCGCGCGGTACTCGAGGACCGTGAGCCCGGTGTTGCCGCTGTCGAGCCCGAGCCACCGGGACGCGGGCGCGTCGAGCGCGTGCCGCACGAGCCAGGCGACCTGGAACGAGTGCGTGACGAGCACCTCGTGCGTGTCGCGGGTCACCGTGGGGTCCGGCGCGGTCGCGAACCGGTCGACCAGCGCCGTGGCCAGGCTGCTGCCGGCAGTTGCCTCCGCGTGGTCGACGCCGTCGAAGAACCCCGCCCAGGCGGGGTTCAGGTCGGCCCGGTCGGGGACGTGCGGGACGTGGTCGACGAGCTCCGCGGCCTCGGCCGGCGCGACGCCGGGGAGGTGCCGGGCGAGCGCGTGCGCGGTGGAGACCGCGCGTGGGAGGGGCGAGTGCCAGACCGCGTCGACGGGCACGCCCGCGAGGCGTTCACCCAGCAGGCTCGCCTGCACGCGACCGACGTCGGTGAGGGCGCCGAACGCGTCGGCCTCGCCGTGCCGCGCGACGTACAGGTGCCGCACCACGCTGCGCGTCGTCGTCACCCCACCGCCCTCGTGACGGTGCCCGCGCTCCCGTCGACCGTGACGAGCGACGCGTCCCCGAGCAGCAGGGTCGCGTCGGGCACGCCGAGCACCGCAGGGATCCCGAGCTCGCGCGCGACGATCGCAGCGTGGGACAGCACCCCGCCGGTCTCGGTGACGACCCCGCCGACGACCCGCAGCAGGGGCGTCCAGCCGGGGTCGGTCCACGGGCAGACCAGGACGTCCCCGCGCCGGACGTGGACGAAGTCGCCGGGGTCCCGGACGACCCGCGCGGGACCCGTCGCCGTGCCGCGGCTGCCGGGTGCCCCGGTGAGGACGGTCGCGCCCGCGGCCGGGCGCACGGTGGGCGACGGGGGCGTCGCGGGCGGGAGGTCGGCGGTGACCGGCCGGGCCTGCAGGATCCAGACCTGACCGTCCGCGATCGCCCACTCGACGTCCTGCGCACCGCCGAGCGCGGCACCGACGACGCGTCCGAGGTCGGCGAGCCGCCGGGCGTCGGTGTCGTCGAGCACGCGTCGGTGACGGCCGGGGGCGGGCACGTCCCGCGTCACGAGCCGGTCTCCGCGACGGTCCAGGCGGGTCCGCTTCTCCGCCGTGACCGCATCCACCGAGCCGTCCGCGCCGACGGTGTACGCGTCGGGGTTCACGGCGCCCTCGACGACGCTGGGGCCGAGCCCCCACGACGCATCGATCCGCGTCGGGCCGTCGGGACGGGCGGGTGTGAACATGACGCCCGAGACGTCCGCGTCCACGTGCCGCTGCACGACGACGCCCATCGCCGGGTCGGCGTCGCGCCGGCGTGCCGCGCGGTAGGCCACCGCCGGGTCGGCGTGGAGCGACACCCAGCAGGCGCGGACCGACGCGACCACCGCGTCGACGCCTCGCACGGCCAGCGTGCTCGTGTACAGGCCCGCCGCCGCGCCGTCGTGGGCGTCCTCGTCCGACGCGGACGACCGCACGACCACCGGGGCGCCGCCGAGCGTCGCTACCGCGTCGGCGAGCGCTGCCCGGACGTCCGCGGGCACCGGGCGGTCGGCGATCGCCGCCGGCCCGTTCCGGCGCGTCTCCGACGCGCTGCTCGCGTCGCGGACGGCCGACCGGTAGACGTCGAGCGGGACGGCCCACCCGTCCGGCACCGCGAGGCCCGCGCGCAGCAGGTCGCCGAGGGCGCCCGCCTTGCCTCCGCAGGTGCGGGCGCTGGCATCCGTCAGCGGCACGAGCATCGGTCGGCCTCCCTCCTGGTCATCAACGTTGTGTTGACGGCGTCCCGTCGAGTGTGCAAGGTCGGAGCATGACGCGCAAGGACCCCGACCCACACGGAGCCACCGTCGACCAGGACAGGGCGCGACGCGAGGACCAGGCGCGCGACCGGCTCCTGCGGGAGGGCGCCGACAGCCTCGTCGCCCGCCCGTGGCGGCCCGCACCGGTGCCGCCGTCGGCGACCGACCTCGCGCAGTTCGCGCTCTGGCGCTCGCCGGATCTCGACGGCCCTGGGCTGCTCGCGGCGCTGGCACTGCTGCCCGCGGCGCGAGCCGAGGTGGACGGGCTCGAGGCCGGCCTGCTGTTCGTCGCGCGGAGCGCCGGGCTGACCTGGGCGCAGATCGCCGACGCGATGGGCTTCAACTCGCCGCAGGCGTGCCAGCAGCACTACGCGCGGCTGACGAACCGGGCCGGCGCATGACTCGGCCGTCGCCACCCGAGCTGCTCACGCTGCACGCGGTCCGCATCCTCGGCTTCGCCGACACCACGGCCGTCGCGGGCCGCTTCGGCCTCGACGTCGCCGAGGTCGGCGAGACGCTGGGCGACGCCGAGGCGTGGGGCTGGGTCACGCGCTCGACCTTCGCCGACCTGAGCGGGTGGTCGCTGACCGACCGCGGCCGAGCCGAGAACGAGCGGCAGCTCGCCGCCGAGCTCGCCGCCGCAGGTGCGGGCGCGGAGGTCGACGCGGTCCACCGGGAGTTCCTCCCGCTCAACGCGCGGCTGCTCGCGGCCTGCACCCGCTGGCAGATGCGCCCCACACCCTCCGACGCGCTCGCCGTCAACGACCACGCCGACGGGGCGTGGGACGCCGACGTCCTCGCCGAGCTCGGCGCCATCGCCCGCGGCCTGGCGCCGCTGGTCCGACGGCTCCGTGACGTCCTCACCCGGTTCGCGGACTACGACTCGCGCATCGACGCGGCGCTCCGGCGTGCCCGGACGGGTGAGCACGGCTGGGTCGACCGTTCCGACCTCGACTCCTGCCACCGGGCCTGGTTCGAGCTGCACGAGGACCTGCTCGCGACGCTCGGCCTCGACCGCCACGCGCAGCCCTGACCCGTCGCCGGTCGCGGTCGTGCATGCTGACGCCCGTGGACACCTACCTCCGGACCAGTCGTGTGACGCTGCGCCCCTTCCGCGCCGACGACGCGGACCTGCTGGTCGAGCTCGACAGCGACCCCGCCGTCATGCGCTTCCTGTCCGGCGGCGAGCCGACGGCGCCGGAGCTGATCCGCGAGCGCGACCTGCCGAGCATCCTCGCCGGCTACGACCGGTGGGCGGGCGCGTTCGGCCTCTTCGCGGCCTACGCGACCGAGGACGACGCGTTCCTCGGCTGGTTCTGCCTGCGCCCTGAGCGCGACGGTCCGCTGGACGAGGTCGAGCTCGGCTACCGCCTGCGGCAGGCGGCGTGGGGCCGGGGCTACGCGACCGAGGTGTCGGCGGCCCTCGTCGAGAAGGCGTTCACCGAGCTCGACGTGCGCGTCGTGTGGGGCGCGACGATGGCGCTGAACACGGCCTCGCAGCACGTCATGGAGAAGGTCGGGATGACGGTCGCGGAGGCGCTCGAGACGCCGGACGACATGCTGGCCGTCGAGGGCGCCGACCTGGGCGGCTACCGCTACGAGATCACGCGTGACCGGTGGGAGCAGACCCGCGCTCTGCGCGCCTGACCCGACGTCGGCGCCGGCGACCGTGGGGCCACGCCGGTGCGCGACCCCACGGTGCCGCCGCGGGCGCCGCTCCCCACGACGCCCGCGCCGGTGCCTGCTCCTACCGCCGCGACCAGCGCTGGTTGGCCGCGCCCGTGCACGTCCACAGCAGCACGGCGGTGTTGTTGGCCGTGAGGTTCCGGTCGACGTCGAGGCACAGCCCCGACCGCACGCCACGGATGGTGCCGTCGGCCTGCGTCGTCCACTGCTGGTTGGTGCCGCCGTTGCAGTCCCACAGCTGCACGCGCGTGCCCGCGGTGGCCGTCAGGGGTGCGTCGAGGCACTTGCCCAGCGACCGGAGCGTGCCGTCCGTGCCTGCGGTCCACGTCTGGTTGGGCGCGGTGTGGCAGTCCCAGATCACGAGGCCGGTGCCGTTCGCGGTGGCGCTCCCCGGCACGTCGAGGCAGCGCCCCGACGACGCGCTGACGAGCGTGCTGCCGGTCGGCGGGGGCGTGGTGCCGCCGGGGGTGACCCGGAACAGCGCGACGCCGTGCTGCGCGACCTGCGCGGAGATCTGGCCCGTCGTCGTGCCCGTCGCGCCGGTCCAGACCTCCCGGTACTGGTGCGTCCCCGAGCCCAGCCCGACCTGCCCGAGCGTCGTCGAGATCTGCCGCGTGCCGGAGCCGCGGTTGAGCAGCGCGACGGCGACGGAGCCGTCCGCGAGCGGCTTCGCCCAGACCTCGGCGTCGCCTTCGTCGCGCACGCGGTCGGCCTGCCGCACGAGCGGGTCCTGGTCGATCGCCAGGACGTCGCGGTTGGTGAGGACCGCGCGCACGTCGGCGGACATGTTCCGCAGGTCGTTGCCCGCGATCAGCGGTGCGCTGAGCATGGCCCACATGCTCATGTGCGCCCGGTTCTCGGTGGCCGTCAGCGCGTTCCGGACGCCGACCATCAGCATGTCCGGGTCGTTGTACTGGCCGGGCCGGGTCCACTCGCGCATGGGCTCGACGATGTCGAGGGCCTCGGTGATCCCGACGAAGCAGTCGGCGGACGGCGAGCAGCCCGTCGACCAGGACGCGGACAGGTCCTCGGACGTCCGCCACATGTCGGAGAAGGCGCCCCAGCCGGAGTACGTCGGGGCGGTGTTCGAGTGCGCGCTGTTCGGGTTGATCGAGTAGACGATCGGGCGGCCGGTGGCCTTGAGCGCGTCACCGAACCGCTTGAACACGGTCGCCTGCTCGCTGGCGCTGCCGCGCGGGTCGCACCAGTCGTGCTTGACGTAGTCGACACCCCACGACGCGAAGAGGTTCGCGTCCTGCGTCTCCCGCCCGTACGACGACGTCCCCGGCAGGTTGGCGAAGTACTGGTTGCAGGTCTTCTCGCGCGGCGCGTGGTAGATCCCGAACTTCAGGCCCTTGCCGTGGATGTAGTCGCCCAGCGCCTTCATGCCCGACGGGAACCGGTCGGTCCGGGCGCGCAGGTTGCCGCTCGCGTCGCGGGTGTCCTGCATCCAGCAGTCGTCGACGACGACGTACTGGTACCCGGCGGCCGCCATCCCCGAGCTCACCATCGCGTCCGCCGTCTGGCGGATCATCTGCTCGTCGATGTTGCAGTAGAACGTGTTCCAGCTGTTCCAGCCGAGCGGCGGCAGCGGTGCCGGCTCCTCGACCGTGGGGGCGGCCGCCGTCGCGACCGGGGCGGCCGCCTGCGCGGGCACGCCGAGGGCGATCGCGGACACCGTCAGAGCGGTCGTGGCCAGCGCGCTGCACCAGCGACGACGACGAGAACTTCTCACGAGAGCACTCCCTTGTGCGGTGGTCGTGGTGGTGGTCGACGGGCGTTCAGCCGGGGTCGGCTGCCGGTCGCCGAGCCCATGTGAGCGCTCACATCGCCGCCATCGTGCCAGCGCTCGGCGGGCCCGGGACCCCCGTGACGACGTCCGAAACGGTTCGGACGCACGACGTGGCTCCTCCGTCAGGCGGAGCGCGGAGGCCGGCGGTGCCGTCGCCGGGTCAGGGTCCGGTCGCGAGCGGGCCAGGGCGCGGTCCGGGGTCATGCCCGATGCGCCGCGCGAGCCCGCGAGGG
Organism: Cellulomonas sp. H30R-01; assembly: GCF_010119915.1. Taxonomy (NCBI): domain Bacteria; kingdom Bacillati; phylum Actinomycetota; class Actinomycetes; order Micrococcales; family Cellulomonadaceae; genus Cellulomonas; species Cellulomonas sp. H30R-01. The sequence goes on from NZ_CP048210.1 coordinate 4,188,040, forward strand.
CAGCGTCGTGCCATGACATCAGGAGCCGCACGACCGTCGCTCGTCACCGCGGACCATCGGGCCCCGCGCTGGCCGGCCGCACTCGCAGCCGCATGGGTCGGCACCTTCTGCCTCGTCGCCGGTGGCGCCCTGGTCTGGTCCCGCCTCCGGGGGAGCAGCGCGCAGGACCAGGAGGTCGTCGTGCTGGCGATCGGCCTGCGCCTCGTGACGGTCGCCGTGGCCCTGGCGTCCATCCAGTCCTGGGGGAGGCGACTGCCCGGCTGGGTCGTGCTCGGCGGGCTCTGGGGAGCCGGCGCCGTGCAGCTCGCGTACCCGCTCGCCGAGGCCGTCGTGAAGCTGGCGACCCTCGCGGGGCTCATGGAGCCGCTCGACAAGGGCATCAGCGACATGAGTGCTCAGGGGTGGTTCAACTTCGGCGCCACGTGGCTCGTCTGGGGCGTGCCCGGCGTGCTCTTCGTCCTCGCGGCGGTCGTGTTCGGCCGCCAGGTCCCGCACGCGCGCCGGTGGGCGCTGCTCGCAGTCCTCGCGGGGATCGGGTTCCTCGCGGCGCTCGGGCTCCTCATCGGCTGACTGACCCGGGTGAGTCGTCGCCCTGGCATGCCACCACGAGACCCGACTCGTCGGCCACGACGACGAGCTGGACCCGGTGTGCGCGTGCGGCAGGCCGCGGTGCGAGACCGGGGACGCCGCCGCCCGGCCGTCGACGTGCGCGACGACCGGGCGGCCTCGTGGATCAGCGGGGGAAGAAGAAGTTGTCGTACGCGCGCAGGGTGCTCCCGGTCTCCGGGTAGAAGAGGAGCTCGAGACCGGCCCAGTAGCCGGGGTCGGTGCGCGTGTACCCGCACGTCGGCTCCGAGTCGCCGCCCGGGTCGGACACGCGCCCGAGCAGCTGGCCCTCGTACCAGACGTTCGCGACCGCGACGGCCCCCGGCGTCGAGTGGTACGCGCGGACGCACAGCCGCCCGGTGGACCCGTTGACCGAGGCGTAGCCCTTCCACACGCCGTTCTTCTGGACGACGAGGTCGAGGGTCGGGGCGGCCGAGGCGGGGGCGGCTCCGGCGAGGGCGGCACCTGCGGTCAGCAGGGCGGCGGCAGCGGCGGCGAGGGTGCGGCGCACAGCGGGTCTCCGTCATCGTCGGGACCGGGGTCGGTCCGGGCGGCCCACCATCTCAGCGCGAGGACGCACCTCGCATCTCGGGGGAACCGGACGCGTCCCGCGGCTGCGTGCGTCACCGCGCGGCCAGCGACCGCACCACGGAGAGCACCTCGGCGAGGCAGGCGTCAAGGTCGAGCGCGCCGGACCCAAGACCGTCGACCGCTCCTGCCGCCGCCGTGCCTGGGTGCGGGTCCGCGGCCGCGAGCACGGCGTCGATCGCCGCGGCCTCCGGCGCGAGCGGCGCCCGCGCCGCGATCGCCGGACCCACCGAGATCGTCGCGACGATCGTGGACACCCGTCCCGATGCCCCCGCGTCGTCCCCGTCGGGCTCCTCCGGGAACAGGGCGTCCCACGCCTCGTCGAAGCTCGTCCACGGCGCGGCCGGCGTCGCACCGCGTGCGATGGCGGCGAGTGCCGCGGCGACTCCGGGCCTGTCGAGGATCGCGGCCCGTTCGCACGCCCGCGTCGCGGCCCAGGTCGCGACGACGCGCTGCTGCTCGGGCTCGAGCCCGGCGATCGCGTCGACGAGACGGCGGTCCTGCCCCGCCAGCTGACGCGCGCGCCACCCCCAGGCGCGGAGCTCGTCGCTCGGTGGCCGACCGCCCCAGGCGGCGGTCTCCGCGCGCTCCTCCCACGCGCGGCGCGCAGCCTCGTCGCGGGCCCGGTCCGACGCCTCCTCGGCGAGCCGCGCACGCGCGCGCTCCTCGGGCGTCGGCGGCGGGGGTGTCCGCTCGGCGACGCCGTGCCAGTACCGGGCGATCCCGCTGCCGCACCGCACCACCTCGTCCGGGGCGGTGGGAGCGGGCCAGAGCTGAAGGAGGTACCGGTCGAGCGGCGGCTCTCCCTCCTCAGGTCCGCCCTGGTGCGCGTCGTCCATCCCGTGCGCGCTCCAGCGGGCGCGCAAGGACCTGGCGGTCGGCAGGTCCGTGCGCGCTCCAGCGGGCGCGCAAGGACCTGGCGGTCGGCAGGTCGAGCGGCTCCGCGGCATCGAAGGAGGTCAGCGCGTACGGCTCGCCCTCGACGGGTGTCAACGAGGCCTCGACGACGTCCTCCCAGTCCGGGGCGAGCGGCGGGGCGTCGTCGTGGAGCTCGATGCGCACCGGGACGGACCCGGTGTGCAGACCGACGACGAACGACAGCGCTCCGGGGGACGCCGCCCCGCACAGCCCGTTCCGCTGGCCGCCGCGTCCTTCGATCAGCTCGGCGGTGACGCCGGCGTCGAACGGCTCCACCGCCATGAACCCGTAGTGGACGCTGACCAGCTCGTCCAACAGCACTCGCACCGTCTCGACCTCCGCGCGTGTTGACCTCGACGGCGATCCTGCCGGACGGGTCAGGCACCGCGCGGACGAACGCGCGACCCTGGTGACGCGGCGGGCTCAGCCCACCCGGACCAGCTGCCACTGCTGGTTGGTGCCGTTCCAGTCGGAGTACTGGACGATGTTGCCGCCGTCGGCGGTGGAGGCGCCCTGCACCTCGACCGCCTTGCCGCTGTTGCGGGCGATGAGCTGGACGTACCCGTCGATGGTCTGGATGCTGAACTGCTGGTTGGTGCCGCCGTTGTCGCTCCACTGCTGGATCGCCGCCCCGTCCGCGGTCGATCTCGCGGCCACGTCGAGGACCTTGCCCGACAGCCGCGACCTCAGCTGGTAGAAGCCGTTGCCGGTGCTGACGAACTGCCACTGCTGCTGGGTGCCGCTGTTGCGCGACCACTGGGTGATGCGGGCGCCGTCGGCGGTGGACAGGTTGTAGACGTCGATGGCCTTGCCGCTGTTGCGGTTGACGAGCGTGTACCAGGCCGCGGTGTCCACCGGGCCGGAGGGGTTCTGGGGGTTCCCGGCCGGGCTGCCGATGCTGCCCGGGACGGACCGCAGCGCGGCGAACCAGACGGCCGCCATCTTGTCGTAGCCGGCCGCGTTGGGGTGCACGCCGTCGGGGAGGTCGGCGAGGCTCACCGCGCTGTACATGTCGACCAGGTGCACGCGCTTCCCGCTGGCGGCCCTGCTCGACACGATGCCGGGGATGGCGGCGTTGTAGGCCCGGACCTTGGCGTCGGCGTACGACACCGGGATCAGGGTCGAGACGAAGACGTCGGTCTGCGGGGAGGTGCTCGTGATCTTGTCGACCAGGGCCGCGAGGCGGGCCGGGGCGTTCGCCAGGTCGCGGTTCTGGCTGATGTCGTTGGTGCCGATGTGCAGCAGCACGCTGCGCGGCTGGTACGTGCGCAGCCAGCCGACGACGTTGGCGTCGATCTGGTCGATCCGCCAGCCGGAGTGCCCCTCGTGGTCGTGGTCCCAGAGGCTGGCCGGCCCGTTGTAGCCCGACCCCACGAAGTCCGTGGTGTAGCCGTTCTGCGCGAGGCGCTGCCACAGCCCGACGCGGTAGCCGCCGCCTCCGGTCATGCCGACGCCGTCCGTGATCGAGTCGCCCAGGGGCATCACGCGAGTGCCGCCGTTGCTCTCGGCGGTGGCGGGCGCGGACTGCGTGACGACACCCCCGGCCAGTGCGACGCAGAGCGTGACGGCGACCAGCAGCCGTCGGACGGTTCGGTGCATGTCGTGTGCCTCCTGGAGATGGCCGCGCCGTTGCGGGGTGATCCCGATGTGAACGCTCACATGGCGGAACCGGCCCACTCTGGCACGGGGCTCGCGGGGCCCGCGATCGGCCCAAACGATTAGGTCCGGGGGCGCTGGACAGGTCCGATCCGGCCCGACATAGTCACGCCGACCGGTGCGTCCTGGTCCCTGTCCGCCGGCTGCCAGCGGGGACCGTCGGGCGCACGTGACGACCAACGACGATCGGACGAAATCATGCGTAGAGCCCAACGATGGCGCCGGCCCTGGACGGTGGCTCTGGCGGCGGCGACGCTGCTCACCGGGGTGACGGTCGCCCAGGCACCCGTGGCGTCCGCCGCGACCGGCTGCCGGGTCGACTACGTCGTCTCCTCGCAGTGGAGCGGCGGGTTCACGGCCGCCGTCAAGGTCACCAACCTCGGTGACGCGGTGAGCAGCTGGGTCCTCACCTGGACCTTCCCCGCGGGGCAGACCGTGACCCAGGCCTGGAGCGCCACGGTCACCCAGAGCGGCGCGGCCGTGTCCGCGAGGAACGCGTCGTACAACGGCTCGCTGGGCACCGGGGCGTCGACGGAGCTCGGCTTCAACGGCAGCCACAGCGGCGCCAACCCCGCGCCCACCTCCTTCGCGCTCAACGGCACCACCTGCACGGGGTCCCCCAGCGGCACCCCGACGCCGACACCCACGGGGACGGCGACGCCGACCCCCACACCCTCGGCCACCCGGACGCCGACGCCGAACCCGACCAGCGCGCCCGCGGACCTCACGGTGAACACGGGCACCAGGTACCAGACGATCGACGGCTTCGGCGCGGCCGTGTCGATCTGGGGCGGCGCGTGGTCGACCGCCGACACGCAGACGCTCGTCGGCATGGGCGACAACCAGCTCGGCCTGTCGATCGTCCGCACCGGGATCTCGCCGGTGTCGAGCGAGTGGGGCACCCAGGTCAGCGCGTTGAAGACGGCGAAGGCGTACGGCTCCGACGTCAAGATCCTCGCCTCGCCCTGGACCGCGCCGGCCGCGTGGAAGTCGAACAACAGCCGGATCAACGGCGGCACCCTGCTGACCTCGCGCTACGGGGACTACGCCAACCACTTGAACAGCTACGTGCAGTACATGAAGAGCCAGGGCGTGACGATCGACGTCACGTCGATCCAGAACGAGCCCGACTGGCACCCCGACTACGACTCGATGGCGTGGACCGGCGACACGCTCCGCACCTTCGTGCGCGACCACGGCGCGAAGATCACGGGCACCAAGCTCATGGTCGCCGAGTCGCTCGGCTCGAACCGGGCCTACACCGACCCCACGCTCAACGACGCGACCGCCCGCAGCAACATCGGCTACATCGGCGGCCACGTCTACGGCCAGGACACCGGTCCGAACCTCTCCCGGTACCCGCTCGCCGCGCAGTACGGGAAGAACCAGTGGATGACCGAGTGGAACTTCCACGAGGCCGACGGCAGCGGGTCGCGCATCTGGGGCGACCCGTCGAACGCCGCCGCGTGGAACGAGACGCTCGACAGGATCATGCCCTCCGTCAACCGCACCATGGAGGCGAACTGGAGCGCGTACGTCTGGTGGTACGGGCGGCGCTACTACTCGTTCATCGGTGACGGGGAGTCGGCGTACGGGACGACCGGCGGGGCGGTCCTCAAGCGCGGCTGGGCCTTCTCGCAGTACTCCAAGTACGTCCGCCCCGGCTACCAGCGCGTCGGCGTGACCGAGAGCGCGAAGGCGTCGCCGCTCGACGTCACGGCGTACCAGGGCGACGGCAAGGTCACCCTCGTCATCCTCAACCGCTCGACCAGCGCGGTGAACGGCGCCGTCATCCAGGCGCCGCAGGACGTCAGGTCTGCGCTCCACACGATGACCTCGCAGTACTCCAGCCGCGCGGCCCGGACCACGAGCGTCAACGGCAGCCAGGTGACGGTCGACGTGCCCGCACGGAGCATCTCCACCGTCGTGATCACGCTCTGAGCGCCTGAGCACGCCCGGAGCGCGCGACTGACCGGAGGCGGTGCTCCACGTCGAGCTGACGTGGAGCACCGTCGACGGCGTCGCGACGCCCCGACGTCGAGCCGAGCAGCCGGGTGACGGCTCGCGAGGCGCTCACCGTCGCTGCCTGGCTACCGGCGTCTCCGCGCGAGCAGGAGGCCGGCGACGACGAGGAGCAGCAGGACGGCAGCGCCGACCGGGCTGAGCACGTCGCCGAAGAGGGAGGGGAAGACGCGCATGGCCCTGCATCGGCGGAATCACCGCTCGGGATGAGCGCGGCGACGGGCGAGTCCGACGAGCCCCCGCAGGCGGCCTGCGTTCAGCGCGGCCCTGCGCTCGCGTGCGGACCGTCGGGTCCTGGTGCGGGATCCACGAGCCGTCGCACCTTCAGCGGGTGGTGCTCACGGCCCGGCGCTCCCCTCCCGAACAGGTCCCCCAGTGCGGCCAACGAGTCGCCGTCGAGCAACGACGGGTTCTTCTCGAGCATGAGTCGTACGGTCTCGCCGATCTGCTGCGGGGTGGGCGTCTCGAGCAGGTCTCCGAGCGCCACCTCGCCGTCGTCGTCCTCGATCGTCACGCTGCGCAGAAGCCGCATCTGCTCCTCGCTGAACGCCTTCGCCAGGAGGGCTGCGACGAACCGCTCCCGCGCCTCGGCACTGCTCATGCGGGCGCGGTAGTCCTGGAAGGCCACCTCCAGCGCGGTGGAGGACGCGGCCTGGGGTCGAGCTTCGTCGGTCGACACCACCTCGTACGCGCGGGGCCCGTCGGGCCTCCCCGTCCGGGCGACCTTCCCCCAGGTCGACCGGAGGGCGTTGACCGCCTGCTCCGTGGACGACTTCGCGACCGAACGCCCCCGCGCGCCTGCCGCTCTCGCCGCACCGGCAGCGCCCGTCCACCATCGCCTGACGTGCGGCGCGGCAGCCGACGCGAGCGACGCGACCACCAGCACGAGGGCCGCCAGCGCCTCGAGCGCCTGCGCGATCTCCTCCGGAGTGAGCTCGCGAGCCTCCGGCCTCGTCGAGCTCGACCCGGACCCGTAGGCGCCCGACCACTCCGACTCGTCCTCGTCCGGCTCCCTCAGCTCGGCGTGCCCGACGAGGCGGTTCGTGTCGTCGTCGAAGAGGTGCGCGCGGTATGCGCCGTCGGTGTCCCGTGAGAAGCCGAGGTGCTGCCCGTCCGGGACCTCGACGTCGAACCGTCTGGTGACCATGGGAAGTTCATCGGCTCGTGGTCGCCGCTGCACAAGGGTGGAGGCGATGCATGTGATGGCCCGAAGCAGTGGCCACCGCGCCGGCGTCCCTGGTCACGTCGCATCGACGGAGCCGGTGAAGTCGAGGATCGCCGCCGCGAGCGCCTCGGGAGCCTCCAGGGCGGCGTAGTGACCGACGCCCTCGAGCTGGACAGCGGCGACGTCACCTGCCGTGACCTGGCCGAGCGTCGCGGAGGTGAACGGTCCACCGCCGGCGCCGACGGCGAGCACGGGGACGGTCAGCGGGCTCGACCCGGCCAAGGCCCGGAGGTCGTCGCCCTCGGTGAGCATCGAGCGGTAGAGGCCGACGGCCCCGCGCCAGCCGTCGGGGCGGGCGTAGGTGCGCGCGAACTCGTCCACGTCGGCGTCGGTGACCGAGCCGGCGACGCCGGTCATGCTCGGGAAGGCCCACTGGGCGAGCAGGTCGCGCTCTCGGCCCGCGAACAGCAGCTCCGGGATGCCGGTCGCCGTCAGGGCGCCGATGTGCCAGGAACCGCCGCGCGTGACGTCGGCCAGACCTTCGAGGCCGAACCCGGCCAGGCCCGTCTCGATCGCCGTGAGGCTGAGGACGTCCTGCGGGTGCGCGGCCACGAGCCGGAAGACGGTTCCTCCGCTGATGTCCTGCGCGGTCACGTGCACAGGTCCCCAGCCGAGGTGCTCGATGAGCCCGTGCAGGTCCTCCGCCGCGGTCGTGCTGTCGTGGCCGTCGTCGGCGGTGCTGGAGTCGCCGAAGCCGCGCAGGTCCACGGCGACGACCCGGTGGGCGAGCGAGAGCAGCGGGATGACCTTGTGGAACGCCCACCACGTCTCCGGGAACCCGTGCACGAGCAGGATGGGCGACCCGGCGACGCCCGCGGTCACGTAGTGGATCTGCGCACCGTTGATCCGTGCGGTGTGGTGGACGACCGCGGGGATGGTCGCGCTCGTGGTAGGCATCGCGGACTCCTCGAATAGACAACCCGGTTGTCTACCAACAATAGACAGCCTGGTTGTCGATGTCCATCGGAGTGCCTAGGCTCCTCGTCATGTCGCGATCCGGCGCCGACCTCGCCCTCCTGCTGCTGGGCGGCTTCCGCACGCTGGTGGACGGTGCGATGGCCGAGCTGGCCGCGCGCGGCTACGACGACTTCCGCCCGACGCACGAGTTCGCGATGCGCGCGATCATCGCCGGTGCCGACAGCGCGTCCGACGTCGGACGACGCCTGTCCGTGTCCAAGCAGGCGGCCGCGAAGACCATCGCGGTCCTCGTCGCGCGCGGCTACGTGGCGAGCGACCCGGACCCGTCCGACGCCCGCCGCAACCGGCTCCGGGTCACCGCCCGGGGGCTGGACCTCCTGAGGGAGGGCGAAGCCGTCTTCGAGGACCTTCGCGCCCGGTGGGAGGCGAAGCTGGGCGCCGCGGAGCTCGCGAACCTCGAGGCGAGCCTGCGGACGCTCGTCGGTGGCTCCACGGTGGACCCGGAGGCGCCCGGTTGGGTCGGCCAGGACGCGGTCGGGATCGAGCAGTAGTCCGTCGACCTCGGCCTGTTGACCCGGAGGGGCGTGCGGGTGCGACGATGCCCGGACGACCGGCGCGGGGCTGTGGACCTCCTCGACGAGCACCCGCGCCCCGGTATCGCGCACCCGCTCGATGGAGGTCCCATGGCTGACGTTCGTGAGCTCCTCGGTACCAACCTGCACCGCGTCTTCAACAACCGGGACGCGGACGCTCGCCGCCGGGTGATCGCCGACACCTACACCGACGACGTCACGTTCACGGAGCCTGAGGGGACCGTCACGGGCCGCGCCGCCCTCGACGAGCGGGCCGGGGCGCTGCTCGGAAGGGTCCCCGCCACCTTCGAGTTCGCCGAGGACGGCCCCCGATACGTCGGCACCAGCACGGGTGCGCTCGCCTGGAGGTTCGGACCGCCCGGCGCGCCGGTCGTCCGCGGGATCGACGTCATCACGGTCCGTGACGGACGGATCAGCGAGCTCCGCACGATGCTCACCGGCGAGGACTGACACCGCGAGCACCCACGGCTGCTCGGTCACCTCGTCGTGACACCATCGCCGCATGGCGCCGATCCGCGTGCCGCGCGCTCTCGAGACCGATCGCCTCGTGCTGCGCCCGCGCAGCGTCGACGAGGCTGCGACGTACCGCCGGCTGTGGACGGAGAGGGACCTGCGGGTGCCGGCGCATCGGCGGATCGACGCCGACGGCCGGCCGACTGTGGCGGACGTCGCCGGGCAGCTCGCGGACGAGCCCGGGCTTCTCGCCGTGCGACGCAGGGACACGGCCGAGGTGATCGGGTACTGCGGCCTGATGGACCACGCGGACGCGCCGCCCGACGAGCCCGAGCTGGCCTTCGAGCTGCTGCGGTCGGCGCACGGCCGCGGCTACGCCACCGAGGCCGGCCAGGCGGTGGTCGGCTGGGCGCGCGAGTCGAGCTGCCCCCGGCTGTGGGCGACCGTGTGGGACTGGAACGTGGCGTCGCGCCGGGTGCTGGAGAAGCTCGGGTTCCACGAGACGGGCACGGTGGTGGCCCGGTCCGTCGACGGCCGGAGCCTGCTGACCGTCCGGGAGCTCTGAGCGAGCCGGTAGCTCCGGCCTCCTCGTGTCTCGGTCGTCAGGCGCGCCGTGGGAACAACGGGTGGCCGCCCGGAGTTGAGCCAAGCAGACTCAAGTTCGACGGTCCGAGGTTGCGCAGCGGGACACCGCGACGCAGACTTGAGCCCGGCGGACTCAAGAGTGGCCCGCTCGCAGCACCGCGACCAGGGCCCCGCAGACCCGGACAGCAGAAGGAAGGCACCACACATGGCACGAGCAGTCGGCATCGACCTCGGCACGACGAACTCCGTCGTCTCGGTCCTCGAGGGTGGCGAGCCCACGGTCATCGCCAACGCGGAGGGGTCGCGCACGACGCCGTCCGTCGTCGCGTTCTCCAAGACGGGTGAGGTGCTGGTCGGCGAGATCGCCAAGCGGCAGGCCGTCACGAACGTCGACCGCACCATCACGTCGGTCAAGCGCCACATGGGCACGGACTGGTCCGTCGCGATCGACGACAAGAAGTACACGGCGCAGGAGATCTCGGCGCGCGTGCTCTCCAAGCTCAAGCGTGACGCCGAGGCGTACCTGGGCGAGCCCGTCACCGACGCGGTCATCACGGTCCCGGCGTACTTCAACGACGCCGAGCGTCAGGCGACGAAGGACGCGGGCACCATCGCGGGCCTCAACGTCCTGCGCATCATCAACGAGCCCACCGCGGCGGCCCTGGCCTACGGCCTCGAGAAGGGCAAGGAGGACGAGCTCATCCTCGTCTTCGACCTCGGTGGCGGCACGTTCGACGTGTCCCTCCTCGAGGTGGGCAAGGACGACGACGGCTTCTCGACGATCGAGGTCCGCGCGACGTCCGGCGACAACCGCCTCGGCGGTGACGACTGGGACCAGCGCATCGTCGACCACCTCGTCTCCGAGGTGAAGAACACGACGGGCGTCGACCTGTCGAAGGACAAGATCGCCCTGCAGCGTCTGCGCGAGGCGGCGGAGCAGGCCAAGAAGGAGCTGTCGTCCGCGACGGCGACCAACATCAGCCTGCAGTACCTGAGCATGAGCGAGAACGGCCCGGTCCACCTGGACACCAAGCTCACGCGTGCGCAGTTCCAGCAGATGACGCAGGACCTGATCGACCGCACCAAGGCCCCGTTCCACGCGGTCATCCGCGACGCGGGCATCAAGCTCGACCAGATCGACCACGTCGTGCTCGTCGGCGGCTCGACCCGCATGCCTGCGGTGACCGAGGTCGTCAAGGAGCTCACGGGCGGGCAGGAGCCCAACAAGGGCGTCAACCCGGACGAGGTCGTCGCGGTCGGTGCCGCGCTGCAGGCCGGCGTCATGAAGGGCGACCGCAAGGACGTCCTGCTCATCGACGTCACGCCGCTGTCGCTCGGCATCGAGACCAAGGGCGGCGTCATGACGAAGCTCATCGAGCGCAACACGGCCATCCCGACCAAGCGCTCGGAGATCTTCTCGACGGCCGAGGACAACCAGCCGTCCGTCCTCATCCAGGTGTTCCAGGGCGAGCGCGAGTTCGCGCGGGACAACAAGCCGCTCGGCACGTTCGAGCTCACCGGCATCGCGCCGGCGCCGCGCGGCGTGCCGCAGATCGAGGTCACCTTCGACATCGACGCGAACGGCATCGTGCACGTCTCCGCCAAGGACCGCGGCACGGGCAAGGAGCAGTCGATGACGATCACCGGCGGGTCCGCGCTCCCCAAGGAGGACATCGACCGCATGGTGAAGGAGGCCGAGGAGCACGCGGCCGAGGACAAGAAGCGTCGCGAGGACGCCGAGGCGCGCAACTCCGCCGAGCAGCTCGTCTACTCGACCGAGAAGCTCCTCGTCGACAACGCCGACAAGCTGCCCGACGACGTCAAGACCGACGTCCAGGCCGCGGTCGGCGAGCTCAAGACGGCCCTCGAGGGCACCGACGTGGAGGCCGTCAAGGCCAAGACGCAGCACCTCGCGACCGTCAGCCAGCGCATCGGCGAGGCGATCTACTCGCAGCAGCAGTCGGCCCCGGCCGACGCGCCCGGCGCGACGGACAACCCGGGTGAGTCGACGACCTCCGACGAGGACGTCGTCGACGCCGAGATCGTCGACGACGAGGACGACAAGAAGTGACGAGCGAGAACGACCGTCCGGAGGCGGGGTCGGGCCAGCCCGACCCCGCCGAGGGGACGCCCCGGTTCACCGACAAGCGGCGCATCGACCCGGAGACGGGCGAGGTGCGCCAGCCCACGCCGGAGGAGCAGGTGCTCGCCGACGCGGAGTCGATCGCGCAGGGAGCGGAGGAGGAGGTCGTCCTGGAGGGACTGATCGAGTCGCAGAAGCTCGCGGCCGAGCGGCTCGAGGAGCTGCAGCGCGCGCAGGCGGCGCACTACAACCTCGAGCAGCAGTACTCGGCGTACGTGAAGCGGTCCAAGGCCGAGGTCCTGGCCGCGCACGACCGCGGCGTCGCGTCGCTCGCGGAGGCGCTCATCCCGGTGCTCGACGACATCGAGCTGGCCCGCCAGCACGGCGACCTGACCGGCCCGTTCGCGTCGATCGCCGAGAAGCTGACGACCACGCTCCAGCGCGCGGGCGTCGAGCAGTACGGTCAGGCCGGCGAGGCCTTCGACCCCGCGGTGCACGAGGCGCTCATGCACTCGCACTCCGCGGAGGTCACGGAGCCCACCGTCCAGATGGTGCTCCAGCACGGCTACCGCACGGCCGACCGCATCCTGCGTGCCGCCCGCGTGGCGGTCGTGGACCCGGAGGGCTGACGATCATCACCACCAGGAGGGAGGCGCCGTGACCGGGCAGGACTGGCTCGAGAAGGACTTCTACGCGGTTCTCGGCGTCCCCAAGGACGCCGACGCCGCGACCATCAAGAAGGCGTACCGCAAGCTCGCGCGCAGCATGCACCCGGACCACAACCCGGGTGACGCGGTCGCGGAGGCGAAGTTCAAGGAGATCGGCGAGGCCTACGCGGTCCTGTCCGACACCGAGCAGCGCCAGCAGTACGACCAGCTGCGCGCCATGGCGGGCGGCGCCCGCTTCACGGCGGGCGGTCGCGGCGGCGGCAACGCCGGCTTCGAGGACCTGTTCGGCGGCATGTTCGGCGGGGCCAACGGTCCCGGCGGGCGCGTCCGCTACTCGACGTCCCCGGGTGCGGGCGGCGCCGGCGGGGCCGGGTTCGAGGACCTCCTGGGCGGGCTGTTCAACCAGGGCGGCTTCGGCGGCGCTCGCGGACCGCAGCAGGGGGCCGACCTGGCCGCCGAGGTGACGCTGCCGTTCCGGCAGGCCACCGAGGGGTCGACCGTCGGCCTGACCGTCGAGGGTCGCTCGTTCACCGCCCGCATCCCCGCCGGCGTGCGCGACGGCCAGAAGATCCGGCTGCCCCGCAAGGGGCGCCCCGGTGACGCGGGCGGCCCGCCCGGCGACCTCGTCGTCACCGTGCACGTCACGCCGCACCCCGTCTTCTCGTCGGACGGCCCGAACCTGCGGGTCACCGTGCCCGTCGCGTTCGACGAGGCCGCGCTCGGCGCGACCATCGAGGTGCCGACGCTCGACGGCGGGACCGTCAAGGTCCGCGTGCCCGAGGGCACGCCGTCGGGCCGCGTGCTGCGGGTCAAGGGCAAGGGCATCACCACGCCGAAGGGCGTGGGCGACCTGCTCGTCACCGTGCAGGTCGTCGTGCCGCAGCGGCTGTCCGCCGCGGCACGCGAGGCGGTGCAGGCGTTCGGCATCGCGACGTCCGGCGAGGACGTGCGCGCCGACCTGCTGGACGCCGCCAGGAAGTGAGCCGACGTGAGGTGCCGGTGCGACGACCGCCCGGCACCTCACGTCGACCCGGCAGACGCCAGGACCGGTCGACGCGAGAGGTGGTGAGGTGACGTGGTGTCGGACGACGCGAAGGTCTACGTGATCTCGGTCGCCGCCGAGCTCGCGGGCATGCACCCGCAGACGCTCCGCCAGTACGACCGGCTCGGCCTGGTGTCGCCGGGGCGGACCAGCGGGCGCGGACGGCGGTACTCGCTGCGCGACATCGCGACGCTCCGCGAGGTGCAGCGGCTCTCGCAGGACGAGGGCGTCAACCTCGCCGGGATCAAGCGCATCCTCGAGCTCGAGGCCGAGGTCGACGGGCTGCGCCGCCAGGTCGAGTACCTGCGCGCGTTCGTCGAGCCCGGCCGTCGCGTCTTCACCGCCGACCCGCGCGGCGACGTCGTCGCCGTCCAGCGCACGGTCCGCGAGACCCGCCGCCGCCCGCGCCAGGACACCGGCGCCCTGGTCCTCTGGCGCCCCCGCTCCTGACCCGGGGCTGCCCCGCCCCCGGCTCGCGACTCGTCAGCGCGGTCGCCGAGCCCGCCACCAGGTGCCGGGTTCGCGAACTCGGCGCGGTCGGTCGGGGATGCCCGAGGATGGGGCGGTGCTGACCGCGCTCGGGGTGGACGTCGGGACCACCAACACCAAGGTCGCGCTCGTCGACGTGCTCACGCCGCGCGTGCTCGCCGTGTCGGCCGCGCCGACACCGTCGCCCGGCGAGGCCGCCGTCGTCCTCGCCGGTCTCGTCGCGCGCGTGCTCCCGGCCGGCCCCGCCCCCGTCGCCGTCGGCATCGCGTCGATGGCGGAGACGGGCGTGCCGCTCGCCCCCGACGGCACCCCGCGCGGCGACTGGCTGCGCTGGGACGGCCACCGCGCGGGTGCCGAGGCCGACGCGCTCGCGGCCCGGATCGGCCGCGCCGACCTGTTCGCCGCCACCGGGGTCCGCGCCAGCGCGAAGGTCCCGCTCGCGACGTGGCAGTGGCTGCGCACGCACGACCCCGACGCCCTGCACGCCGGTGGCACCGCCGGCCGGTGGGCGGGCGCGGCCGACCTCGTCGGGCTGCTGCTCGCCGGTCGGCTCGCGACGGACCACACGCTCGCCGGACGCACCGGCGCCTACCGGCTCGGGCGACCAGGTGACCTCCCGACCGCCTTCGACGCCGACCTGCTGGCCGAGGTCGGTCTGCGGCCGTCGCAGGTGCCCGAGGTGCTGGCCCCAGGAGAGCTGCTCGGACGGGTCGTCGACGGCCCGTTCACCGACGCCGGGCTGGCGGCCGGGACGCCGGTGACGATCGCGGGCCACGACCACCCGGTCGGCACCTGGGCCGCGGGCGTGCGGCGCCCGGGAGAGGCCGCCGACTCGGTCGGCACCGCGGAGGCGGTCTGCACGATCCTCACGTCGGACCCCGTGCCCGCTCCTGTCGCCGCGGCCGGGATGAGCCTGGTCCGGACGGTCACCGGCGAGCACCCTGCCCTGCTCGCGGGCTCGTCGAGCGCGGGGGCGGCTGTCGGCTGGTGGCTGCGGACGCGCGCGTCCGGTGTCGACGTCGACACGCTCATGGCCGAGGTCGCGGACCTCGGCGACGCCCCGCTCGACCTGCTCGTCCTGCCGTACGTCTCCGGCCGCCAGACCCCCGACCCGGACCCGACCGCCGCACCGCGCGTCCTCGGTGCCGTCGACGGCCGGTCGACCGCGCAGGCGACGTTCGGCCTGCTCGCCGGCCTGGCGCTGCAGGCGCGATGGATGCTCGACGAGCAGAGCCGTCTCGCCGGGACCGGAGCGCCGACGTCGGTCGCGGTGCTCGGCGGGCCGATGACGGCCAACCCGGCGTGGCTGCGCCTCAAGGCGCGCATCAGCCCCACGCCGCTGCGGCTGGTCGCGGAGGCCGAGCCTGTCGCCGCCGGGGCCGCGCTGCTCGCGGCTGACCGCCTCGGCGCGACGGGACGGCCGGCGCTCGCGATCCGGTCGTCACCGGTGCCCGGGCACGAGCCCGGTGCCGGGCCGGACGTCGCCGCCGCGCTCGACCGCTTCGTCGCCGCCGCGCGGCAGCCCACCCGGTAGCGGCCCGCCGCGCGACAGCCAGCGCGGCAGCCCAGCCGGTCGCGGCCCGCCGCGCGACAACCGGCGACGCGGCGGCGGGGCGTGCGTCAGCCGCAGGACCAGTCGAAGGCGTCCGACTCGAGGTCGACCTGGGCGTTGCCGCCGCCGAAGTTGAGACCGGGCAGCTCGTCGAGCTCGAGGTACCAGGGCGTGAACCCGTCCTGCTGTGACTGCACGGGGAACGCGGTCCCGCCGAGGTGGCTCCACGCGAGCGCGGCCGCCCACGGCAGCCGCTGGAAGCCGGCGTCGTACGGGGAGACGTAGCCGGGCGTGTCGCCGGCGTGCATCGCGTCGACGGGCGCGTGCCCCGCGTTGGGGTCGGGCCGGTCCACGAGCCAGACGAGTCGTGTCGGCTCGTGCGAGTCCCACGCGTTGGGACCCTCGTCGTCGGCGACGTGCTCACCGGGTCGTCGCGGGTCGGCGGGCGGGGCGGTCGGGCCGCGGTCGTACTCGTCCCGGGTGAGCCAGAGGAGCGCGAACTCGCCGTCGATGAGGTCGACGCGTCGGCCCAGGTTCGGGTGGTCCACGGCCTGAGCGCAGTCGACGACGAAGGGGTCGTCCTCGTCGGTGGCCGTCCGCGGTCGCGCGAACTGTCCCTCGCCCTGGAAGAAGGCGATCGCGGGCAGGTCGGCTCCGCGACGGCGGAACGCGGGCGGCAGGAGCAGCGTGATCGCGTGGAACATCGGCAGGCCGGTCTGCGTGCCGCGCGGCCACGTCGCGGGGTCGATGCCCGGCCCGGCGCTCCCGATCCACCCCGCCGGCGCCGACGCGGGCCGGGGCCACGTCGCCGGGCGTGCGGGGTGGTCGGCCGCACCGTCGGCCGTCTCGAACCAGAGGTCGTAGGCGGCGGTCACCGGGCTGCCTCGCCGTCGCGCGTGCGCAGGTCGCGTGCGGGAGCCTGCGTCGTCTCGTGGGTCACGGAGCCGACCGTAGTCATCGCGCCGGTCCGGCGGAGCCGGTTCAGGCGTCGACGAGGGCGGGTGCGGGGGAGGTGGGGATGGTGGCGTCGTCGGGTGGGGCTGCCGGGAGGCGGACGGTGAACGTCGTGCCGCCGCCTGCGGTCTCGCCGACGGTGAGGGTGCCGCCGTGGGCGGTGACCACGGCGTGCGCGATGGACAGGCCGAGGCCGGTCGAGCCTGCGGCGCGGTTGCGGGAGGCGTCGCCGCGGACGAACCGCTCGAAGAGCCGGTCGCGCAGGTCGGCGGGGATGCCGGGACCGTGGTCGACGACGTCGAGCACCACCTCGGAGCCGCGACGGGCCACGCGCACGGTGACCGACGTGCCCGCGGGCGTGTGCAGGCGCGCGTTCGACAGCAGGTTGGCCAGCACCTGGCGGAGGCGGTGGTCGTCGCCGACGACGACGGCGCCCGGCTCGTCGGCGCTCTCGTCGTCCGGCAGGCCGGACAGGTCGAGCGACCACGTGTGGTCGGGGCCGGCGGCGTGCGCGTCGGTGACGGCGTCGACGGCGAGCATCGCGAGGTCGACGGGCTCGGTGTCCAGGGGGCGGCCGGCGTCGAGGCGGGCGAGCAGCAGCATGTCCTCGACGAGCGCGGTCATGCGCTGCGACTCGGACTCGACGCGCGCCATGGCGACGAGGGCCTCGGGCGGCAGGTCGTCGGGCAGGCGGCGGACCAGCTCGGCGTAGCCGCGGATCGACGCGAGCGGCGTGCGCAGCTCGTGCGACGCGTCGGCGACGAACTGCCGGACCTGCGACTCGGACGCGTACCGGGCGGAGAGCGCACCCTCGACGTGCCCGAGCAGGCGGTTGAGCGCGGCGCCGACGGACCCGACCTCGGTCGCGGTGTCGGTGTCGGCGGCGGGGACGCGGTCGGCGAGGACGACCTCGCCGCGGTCGAGGGGGAGGCGCGAGACGCGCGCGGCGGTCGCGGCGACACGCGTGAGGGGGCGCAGCTCGCGGCGGACGAGGACGAGGCCGGCTGCGGCGGCGGCGAGCACGGCGAGCAGCGCGACGACGCCGACCATGAGCACGTAGGCACCCAGGGTGCGGGTGACGGTCGCGGTGGGCATCGCGGTCACGGCTGCGTCGCCGCCACGCGTCGTGCTGACCAGCGCGCGGTACTCGCCGACCCCGGCGAGGCCGACCTCACGGATCTGGCCGTCGTGCGGCAGGGCGAGCAGCGTCTCGACGGCCTCGGTCGGGACGACGCGCTGCTCGCCGGACCGGAGCAGGTAGGCGGCGGTGACGTCGGCGGCGGTCTGGCCGGGCTCGGCGGCGAACGTCACGGTGCCGACCTCCTGGCCGGGCAGGCCGACGGGCGGCGCTTCCGCCGGGAAGCGGTGGAGGACGACGTCACCGCCGCCGGACGCCGCGCCGGTCCCGACGGGCCCGTCGTCGGACCACATCATGAAGCGGTTGTGCGCGCCTGTGAGGTCGTCGTCGAGCTGCGCGACGAGCGACCCGCGCAGCGCGAGCGTGGTCAGCCCGCCGACGGCGACCGCGACGACCGCGACGAGCGCGACGACGAGCGCGACGAGCCGTCGGCGCAGCGTCCAGCGTGGGCGGGGGAGCGCACCGGTCGCGCGGTCGCGCAGCGCTGTCGTCCGGTCGCGCAGCCGCGCGACGGGCCCGGCCGTCGCGGTGGCCGACGGGCGGCGCGCGGCTGGGCCGGCGCTGGTCACGCGGGCTTGAGCACGTACCCGACGCCGCGCAGCGTGTGCAGCATCGGGGTGCGGCCCTTGTCGATCTTGCGGCGCAGGTAGGAGACGTAGAGCTCGACGATGTTCGCCTGCCCGCCGAAGTCGTACTGCCAGACGCGGTCGAGGATCTGCGCCTTGGAGAGCACGCGCCTGGGGTTGCGCATGAAGTAGCGCAGCAGCTCGAACTCGGTCGCGGTGAGGCGGATGTCGTCGCCGCCGCGCGTGACCTCGTGCGAGTCCTCGTCGAGGGTCAGGTCACCGACCCGCAGCACGGCCTCCTCGCGCGCGGACACGGCACCGGCGCGGCGCAGGAGCGAGCGGAGCCGCGCCACGACCTCCTCGAGGCTGAACGGCTTGGTGACGTAGTCGTCGCCGCCCGCGGTGAGGCCGGTGATGCGGTCCTCGACGGCGTCCTTGGCGGTGAGGAACAGGACGGGCACGTTCGGGTGGCCGGCGCGGATGCGGCGCAGCACCTCGAGGCCGGTGAGGTCGGGGAGCATGACGTCGAGGACGATGACGTCGGGGGTCGACGCCTTGGCCTGGCGGACGGCGGCGTGGCCGGTGAGCGCGTGCTCGACGGTCCAGCCCTCGTAGCGCAGGGCGGTGGACAGGAGCTCGGCGAGGGTGGGCTCGTCGTCGACGACGAGCGCCCGGACGGGGGAGCCGTCGGCGCGGGTGAGGGTGTCGGGCCGGCGCAGGGTCGAGGTCGTCATGACCCGATCGTCGGTGCGCGACCTTGGCCGGCCCTGAACCGTTCCTGTGAATCTGCTGAGCGCGACGGGTCCCGGCGGCGCCGCAGGTCAGCGCAGCGGGTGCGGCCTTCCGGTGCCGGCGAGCGCAGCGGTGAGGATCGCCTCGATCGCGAACGCGGTGGACTCGGACAGGTCGACGGCGTCGTCGAGCAGCCACTGCACCTGGAGGCCGTCCATGACGCCGATGATCGCGCTCGCGGCGCGCTCGGCGGTCTCGCGGTCGACGCCGGGACCGCCGACCTCGCCGATCGCGTCGGCGATCTCGCCGCGCAGGATGCTGAAGCGGTTGGTCACCCAGCCGCGGGCGGGGTGGTTCTCGGTGACGGACTCGCCGGTGAGGACGGTGTAGCCCTGGACGATGCCGCGGCGCTCGGCGTTCATGCGGGCGGTCCGCACGAGGTGCCGGAACAGCTCGATGCCGCCGGGGATGTGCTGGCCCTCGAGGTCGCGGACGTCCTCCTTGTCGCGGTACTCGAGGACCTCGACGAGCAGCTGCTCCTTGGACCCGAAGTGGTGCAGGACGCCCGCGTGCGTGATCCCGACCTGCTCGGCGACCTCGGCGAGGGACCCCGTCTTGTAGCCCTTGGAGCCGAAGGTGTGCGCGGCGGCGCGCAGGATCTCCGCGCGGCGCTCGGCGGTGGCCTGCCGGGGTCGGCGGGTGCGCTTGGCGGGCGCGGGGGTGCCCGTCCCGGGGGTGACGGCGTCGTCCATGGCCGAAACCATACTGTGACCTACCGACTTACTAACAAGTCAGTAAGTTGTGCTTGACTGCGCTTCGACGGCAACGACGACGTCCGGACGGAGAGACATCCCGTGTCGACCGACACCACCGCGGCCACCCGGCCCGACGCCCACCTCGACGGGCTGCTCCGGCAGCTCACGACCGAGGAGAAGGTGCGTCTGGTCGTCGGGGCGGGCCTGTGGTCCACGACCGCGATCCCGCGGATCGGCCTGCGCGCCATGCATGTCTCCGACGGCCCCGCGGGCGTCCGCGGCGTGAGCGACGACCCCACCGAGACGGCGGCGTCGTTCCCCGCCCCCAGCGCGCTCGCCGCGACGTGGGACGTCGACCTCGCCGACGAGGTCGGCACGCTGTTCGCCGCCGAGGCCCGCCGGCACGGCGTCGACCTCGTCCTCGCGCCGCAGGTCAACCTCCAGCGCACACCCGTCGGCGGCCGGCACTTCGAGTGCTACTCCGAGGACCCCGCGCTCACCGGCGAGATCGCCGTGCACGTCGTGCGCAGCGCGCAGGACCGCGGCGTCGGCATGTGCGTCAAGCACTTCGTCGCCAACGACTCCGAGACCGAGCGCACCACGTACCTGTCCCGCGTCGACGAGCGGACGCTCCGCGAGGTCTACCTCGCACCCTTCGAGCGGCTGGTCCGCGAGGCGCGCGCGTGGTCCGTCATGGGCGCGTACTCGGGCGTCGACGACGGCACCACGGCCGCGCCCGTCCTCGAGCACCGGCCGCTCCTCACCGGCGTGCTCAAGGACGAGTGGGGCTTCGACGGGGTCGTCGTGTCCGACTGGGTCGCGACGAACACCGTCGAGAAGGCCGCGTACGGCGGGCTCGACCTGCAGATGCCCGGCCCCGACGGGCCGTGGGGCGACGGCCTGCTCGACGCGGTCCGGGCCCGCCGGGTCAGCGAGTCCGTGCTCGACGACAAGGTGCTGCGGATCCTGCGCCTCGCGCAGCGGGTGGGGGCGCTCGACGGTGTCGAGGCGTCCGGAGAGCACCGGGACGAGGTGGCCGACGTCGACGTGCGCGGCACGCTGCGCCGGCTCGTCGGCCGGTCGATGGTCGTGCTGCGCGACGAGGAGCGCGCGCTCCCGCTCGCCGCCGACGACGTCCGCCGCATCGCCCTGCTCGGCCCCAACGCGGTGAGCCCGTTCGTCCAGGGCGGCGGCTCCGCGTACGTCCGGCCCGAGCGCTCGTCGACGCCGGCCGAGGCGCTGACCGGCGCCTTCGCCGGTGCGCAGGTCGACGTCCATGCCGGTGCGGTCTCCCGCCTGCTGCCCCCGCAGCTCGACCTCGCCGGCCGCTGCACGACGCCCGACGGCGACGCGGGCGTGCTCGTCGAGCTGCTCGACGCCGACGGCACGGTCCTCGACGCGCACACCACCACGACCTGGGGCGGCTGGCTGCGGGACGTCCGCGACGACGCCGTCACCGTCCGCCTGCGCACCACGGTCCGGCTCGACGAGCCGGGCCGGCACGAGGTCGGCGTCGGCACCGTCGGACGGCACCTGATCGCGATCGGCGGCCAGGTCGTCTCGACCGGCGACCAGGTCGTCGGCGCCGAGGTCATCCTCGACTCGTCCGTCAACCAGCCCGTCCCCGCGACGCTCGTGCTCGACGTGACCGAGCCGACGAGCGTCGGCGTGGACGCGCACGTCCAGGCCGTGCACCCCGTCGGGTACGCGTCGTTCGCGCGCGCCGAGCTCGTGCACCGCGTGCCCGGCACGTCGCCCGACGAGCTGCTCGCCGACGCCGTCGCGGCCGCCGAGCAGGCCGACCTCGCGGTCGTCGTCGTGGGCACCAACGAGGAGATCGAGTCCGAGGGCTACGACCGCACGAGCCTCGCGCTGCCCGGCACGCAGGACCAGCTCGTCAAGGCGGTGCTCGCGGCCAACCCTCGGACGGTCGTCGTCGTCAACGCCGGTGCGCCCGTGCTGCTGCCGTGGCTCGACGAGGTGCCGTGCGTCGTCTGGGCGTGGCTCGGCGGGCAGGAGTGGCCCGAGGCGCTCGCGGACGTGCTGACCGGAGTGACCGAGCCGTCGGGCCGGCTGCCGTGGACGCTCCCCGCGCACGAGGACGACGTGCCCGTGCCCGACGCGGTGCCCGTCGACGGCGTCGTCGAGTACCACGAGGGCGTCCACGTCGGGTACCGGTCGTGGCTGCGGCTGGGCCGCACGCCCGCCGCGCCGTTCGGGCACGGGCTCGGGTGGACGACGTGGGAGCACGAGTCGGCCGAGGTCGCGGCCGCGGGCGCCGCCGCGACGGGCGACGGGATCGACCTCGACGTGACCGTCGTCAACACCGGACCCCGCGCCGGGCGCGAGGTCGTCCAGGTCTACGTCGAGCCCCCCGCCGGCTCCGGCACCCCCGCCGCCGCGGACCGCCCGGTCCGCTGGCTCGGCGGCTTCACCGTCGTGCACGCCGCCCCCGGCGAGCGCACGACCGCCCGGGTGCACGTGCCCGCCGACACGCTGCGCACCTGGGACACCGCAGGCCACGGCTGGGTCACCCCCGCCGGGACGTACACGCTCCGCGTCGGTCGCTCCTCGGGCGACCTGCGCCTCACGGTCGACGTCGAGATCCCGTCGACCGCCCCCTGATCCCACAGCGCAGCACCGCAGGACCCCACAACCAGCAGTCAGTGCAAGGAGGCACTCGTGAGAACGCGCAAGCTCGCAACGATAGTGGCCGGTGTCGCGACCGTCGCGCTGCTCGCCACCGCCTGCTCGGGTGGCGGCGGCACGTCCGACGACAGCACCGGCGGTGACGGTGCCGTCCTGACGGTCGGCATGCCGAACGGCCCGCAGAACGAGAACCAGAGCCCGCTGATCCCGACGGGCTCGGCGGCGAAGTCGCTCGGCTACGCGTGGGTGATCTACGAGTCGCTCATGCAGGTCAACGACGTGAACCCGCTCGAGGACCCGGAGCCGTGGCTCGCGGAGTCGGTCGAGTGGACCGACGACTACACGGCCGCGACGATCACCCCGCGCGACGGCGTGAAGTGGTCCGACGGCGAGGACTTCACGGCGGACGACGTCGCGTTCACGCTGCAGCTGCTCATCGACTACCCGGCGATCAACAACAACTTCCCCGACCAGATCGACAAGGTCGAGAACGCCGACGGCAAGGTGACGATCACGTTCACCGAGTCGCAGTACGTCAACCAGGTCAAGCTGCTCCAGCAGGTCATCGTCCCGGAGCACATCTGGAAGGACGAGGACCCGACGACGTTCACGGACACCGAGCCGGTCGGCACGGGCCCGTACCTGCTCGACACCTGGACTCCGCAGGCCGCGACGCTGGTCCCGAACCCCGACTACTGGGGCGGCGAGCCGAAGGTCGCGAAGCTGCAGTACTCGTCGTACAACGACAACAACGCGCTGACGACGGCCCTCACGACGGGTGAGGCGCAGTGGGGCTGGACGTTCATCGCGGACTACGAGGACGTCTTCATCGCGAAGGACCCCGACCACCACCACCAGGTCGCGGGCGGTGGCTTCGGCTCCGACATCCTCTACCTCAACAACGAGACGAAGCCGTTCGACGACGTCGCGTTCCGCAAGGCGCTCAACCTCGTCGTCGACCGCGCGCAGATCTCCGAGCTCGCCGGCTCGGGCGTGTGGCCCGTCATCGACTCGGTGACCGGCATGCCGATGCCGTCGGGCGAGCAGTACCTCGCGCCCGAGTTCAAGGGCGACGAGCTGAAGGTCGACGTCGACGAGGCGAAGCAGATCCTCACGGACGCCGGCTACACGTGGAACGGGTCCGACAAGCTCGTCGACCCGGACGGCGAGGTCGTGACGTTCGAGCTCGTGAACCCCGCGGGCTGGAACGACTACCTGACCGCGCTCGACCTCATCAAGACGGGTGCCGCGCAGCTCGGCGTCGACGCCACGGTCAACGCCGCGAACCAGGACGCCTGGTTCAACGACATCATCCCGTTCGGCAACTTCCAGGCGACGCTGCACTGGACCGACGGCGGCGCGACCCCGTGGAACATGTACGCCAACCTCATGGACGGCAACTCGTACGTGCCGCTCGGCGAGACGGCGACGTGGAACTTCGGCCGGTACAAGAACGACGCCGTCACGCAGGCCCTGGCCGACTTCAAGGGCGCGTCCGACGACGCCGCGCGGCAGACCGCGATCGAGACGATCCAGAAGGCGTACGTCGAGGACGTGCCCGGCCTGGTCATCTGGTCGCGCCCGGCCGTCGCGCAGTACTCGACGAAGAACTACACCGGCTTCCCGACGGCCGACGACCTGTACGCGAACCCGCAGCCGACGGGTCCGCAGGCGGCGCGGATCGTCATGAAGCTCGAGCCGACGCAGGACTGACCGACCCGGTCCCCGGGTGCGCGCGGCCGACTCCCCGTCGCGCACCCGGGGCCACCCCTCGTCGACCCTCCACCAGCCGACAGGTGAGCTCCATGACCCTCCCCGCCACGCCGGACACCCGCCCGGCGGATCCCGGCGCCCCCGACACCCCCGTCCTGCAGGCCGTCGACCTGCGCAAGCACTTCGTCACCGGCTCCTTCCGGCGTCGTGCGCTCGTGCACGCGGTCGACGACGTGAACCTCGCGCTGCACCGCGGCCGCGTCGTCGCGCTCGTCGGCGAGTCCGGCTCGGGCAAGTCGACGATCGCGCGCCTGCTGTCGCAGCTCACGCCCGCCACGAGCGGGCAGATCCTGCTGCACGGCGCGGACGCGACGGCGCGCAGCCGTCGCGCGTTCCGCCGCTACGTGCGGCGCGTCCAGATGATCTTCCAGGACCCGTTCGGGTCGCTGAACCCCGTGCACACCGTGCGTTACACGCTGACCCGCAGCGTCCGGATCCACCAGGGCAGGCTGCGCGGCGCGGACCTCGAGGACGCCCTGACGACGCTGCTCGAGCGCGTGCAGCTCACGCCCGTCGAGCGGTACGTCGACAAGTTCCCGCACGAGCTGTCCGGCGGGCAGCGGCAGCGCGTCGCGATCGCGCGTGCGCTGGCCGCGGACCCCGAGGTCCTGCTGGCCGACGAGCCGATCTCGATGCTCGACGTGTCGATCCGCCTCGGCATCCTCAACCTGCTGCGCGACCTGCGCGACCGCCTGCAGATCGCGATCCTCTACATCACGCACGACATCGCGTCGGCCCGGTACTTCGCCGACCGGACGATGGTCATGTACGCCGGGCGCATCGTCGAGACCGGCGACTCCGAGTCGGTGACGCAGGACCCGAAGCACCCGTACACGCAGCTCCTCGTGCGGTCCGCGCCCGACCCGGACGACCTCGACGCGCGCGCCCGGGGTGCCCGCGGGGAGGCGCCGTCGCTCGTGCGCCCGCCGACCGGGTGCCGGTTCAACCCGCGCTGCCCGTTCGCCGTCGACCTGTGCCGCACCGAGGTGCCGCCGCTGCTCGCCGTCGGCGAGGGCCGCGAGGCCGCGTGCTGGGGCTACTCCGACCGGCCCGACCGGCCGCGGCTGGGCGACGTGCTCGACGCGTACGGCGAGCGGCCCGCGATCGACGTCGACCTGCTGCACGCGTCCGACGACGAGGCGCCGACCGAGACCGTCGCCGTCGAGACCCTGAAGGAGGGCGACCGGTGAGGTTCTTCGTCCGCCGCGGCATCTTCTACGTCGTCACCGCCTGGGCCGCGGTGACCATCAACTTCATCATCCCGAGGCTCATGCCCGGCGACCCCGTCAAGGCGATCATGGCGAAGAGCCAGGGCCGTCTGGACTCGTCCGCCGAGGCCGCGATCCGCACGCTCTTCGGCCTCGACGAGCAGAGGTCGGTCTGGCAGCAGTACCTCGACTACTGGAACCTGCTGCTGCACGGGAACCTCGGCGTCTCGTTCACGTACTACCCGACGCCCGTCGCGGAGATGATCCAGCAGACGCTGCCGTGGACGGTCGGCCTGGTCGGCGTCGCGACGATCATCGCGTTCGTCGTCGGGACCCTGCTCGGCACGGGCATCGGGTGGCGGCGCGGCACGTGGGCCGACTCGCTGCTGCCGATCTCGACGTTCTTCTCCGCGGTCCCGTACTTCTGGCTCGGGCTCGTCGTCATCGCGATCTTCTCGGTGAACCTCGGCTGGTTCCCGTCGTCGGGCGCCTACGACCGGTCGATGGTGCCCGCGTTCACCCCCGAGTTCATCGGGTCCGTCCTCTACTACGGGACGCTGCCCGCGCTCACGATCGTCGTCTCGTCGATCGCCGGCTGGATCCTCGGGATGCGCAACATGATGGTGACCGTCTCGTCGGAGGACTACGTGACGGTCGCGCAGGCGAAGGGCCTGTCGGAGCGGGCCGTGATCTTCGGCTACGCCGCCCGCAACGCGGTGCTCCCGCAGATCTCGTCGTTCGCCCTGTCCCTCGGCTTCATCGTCGGCGGGACGCTCATCATGGAGATGGTCTTCTCCTACCCGGGCATCGGCTTCCTGCTCTACAACGCGACGACCAACCACGACTACACGCTCATGCAGGGCTGCTTCCTCGTGATCACCCTGTCCGTGCTGGTCGCGAACATCGTCGCGGACTTCGTCTACGCCGCGCTCGACCCGCGCACCCGGCAGGAGGGCTGACATGGCCGTCGAGACATCCGTCCTCACCGACACCGAGGACGTCGCGACCGACGCGACCGCACCCGTCGCCGGCAAGCGCAAGCTGCTGTTCCTGCGCAACGGCAAGGCCCTCACCGGCCTCGCGATCCTCGGGTTCTTCGCGGTGCTCGCCGTCATCGGCGAGTGGATCGCGCCCTACGACCCGAGCGCCGTGAGCCCCGACATCCTGCAGCCACCGTCGGGCGCGCACTGGTTCGGCACGACGCATCTGGGCCAGGACATCCTGTCGCAGGTGCTCGTCGGGACCCGGGGCGTGCTCGTGGTCGGGCTCGTCGCGGGCGTGCTGGCGACCGTGATCGGCGTCCTCATCGGCGTCACCGCGGGGTTCGTCGGGGGAGCGGGCGACGAGACGCTGTCCGCGCTGTCGAACATCTTCCTGGTGATCCCGCAGCTGCCGCTCATCATCCTCATCGCGGGCCAGCTCCCGTCGGCGGGCGGGCTCACGGTCGCCGCCGTCATCGCGGTCACCGGCTGGGCGTGGGGCGCGCGCGTCCTGCGCGCCCAGACGCTGTCCCTGCGCAAGCGCGACTTCGTCGAGGCCGCACGCGCCAACGGCGAGCGGACCTGGCGCATCGTGCTCGCGGAGATCCTGCCGAACCTCACCGCGATCATCGCCGCCGGGTTCGTCGGCACCGTGACGTTCGCGGTCCTGTCCCAGATCACGCTCGCGTTCATCGGCGTCACGTCGGTGTCCGAGTGGAACTGGGGGACCATCCTGTTCTGGGCGCAGGGCAACCTCGCGCTCCAGCGCGGCGCGTGGTGGTGGTTCGTCCCCGCGGGCCTGTGCATCGCCCTGCTCGGCATGGCCCTCACGCTCATCAACTTCGGCATCGACGAGTTCGTCAACCCGCGTCTGCGCTCGACGGGCCTGCACGCCCGCACGCTGCGCAAGCGCGGCATCCGCCCGCGCATCGGCTTCACGCCGGTCGTGCACGAGGCCAAGGAGGACCGGTCGTGAGCGCCGTCCCCGTCGCACCTGGTCGGCGCACCGCGGACCCGGTGCTCGAGATCCGCAACCTGTCCGTCGACTACGGCTACGACGAGAACCCGGTGCACGTGCTGCGCCAGGCGTCGCTCACCCTGAACCGCGGCGAGGTCCTCGGCCTGGCCGGGGAGTCCGGCTGCGGCAAGTCGACGCTCGCGTACGCCGCGACGCGGCTGCTCCCGCCGCCCGGGCTCATCACCGGCGGGCAGGTGCTGTTCCACGGCCGCGACGGCTCGACCGCCGACATCCTGTCGATGTCCGACGCCGAGCTCCGCGCGTCGCGCTGGCAGGACCTCGCGATCGTCTTCCAGGGCGCGATGAACTCGCTCAACCCCGTGTTCCGGGTCGGGCGGCAGATCGCCGACGCGATCCGCGCGCACCGGCCGTCGGTGTCGCAGAAGGAGGCCCTGGAGCGCGCCGCCGACCTGCTCGACATGGTCGGCATCTCGCCCGACCGGCTGCGCGCCTACCCGCACCAGCTGTCCGGCGGCATGCGGCAGCGCGTGATGATCGCCATGGCGCTGGCCCTGGACCCGCAGGTCCTCATCATGGACGAGCCCACCACGGCGTTGGACGTCGTCATGCAGCGGCAGATCGTCGAGCAGATCGCCGAGCTCCGCGACCGCCTCGGGTTCTCCGTCATCTTCATCACGCACGACGTCTCGCTCCTGATCGAGATCGCCGACCGCATCGCGATCATGTACGCCGGCGAGATCGTCGAGGACGCCACCGCGCAGGACGTCTACCGCCGCCCCCGCCACCCCTACTCGAACGGGCTGCTGCACTCCTTCCCGCCCCTGCGCGGTCCTCGTCGCGAGCTCGGCGGCATCCCCGGCTCCCCGCCGGACCTCGCCCGGCTGCCCTCCGGCTGCCCGTTCCGCGCGCGCTGCCCGTTCGTCTTCGACGCGTGCGCGCACGTCCAGCCCGAGCTCGTCGCCCCCGACGTCCCCGGCGACGACCCCCGTCGGACGGTCGCGTGCCTCCGCCACGACCCGGGCCGCGTCGAGGCCGCGGGCTTCACCCCCGTCCCCGTCCCCCGGGAGCTCGCCCTGCGCTGAGCCCCGCCCGCTCGAACCCGCCCGCCCGACGCCGTCGGGCCTGACCCGCGACCGCCCGCCCTCGCGCCGGTCGCCCCCGATCCACCGCTCCGTCCCGGGAGCACTGTGGGCGGTCGCGTCCCTCCGGTCGCGACACCCCGGGACGGAGCGGTGCTCCGCGTCGCGCCGCGGTTCGCCCCGGGACCGTCGCCCGTCGCGGTGGACTCGACACCGACATGGCTGCCGTTGATCGGCTCCGAACGAGATCCACGTCGGTATCGCCGACGCGCCCTCGGCCGAGATCATCGGTGACGTCGACGAGAGGGGCTCCGTGGTGGCGCAGATCGTGGTGAGGAACCTGCCCTATGAGGTCATGGACGGCCTGCGTCGACGCGCGGTGCAGCACGACCGCTCCCTCGAGGCGGAAGTCCGGGCCATCCTCTCGGACGCCGTGACGAGCGTGGATCCGGTGGTGTCGTGGCTCGACGACAGCGCTGCCCTGGGCGAGGCCGTCGGCGGCGTCGACCTCCCTGAGGCCGCGCGGTCGGCCGGGTCGGTCCACCCTGACGGGTGGACCGACCCGTAATCCCGGGCCCGGTCGGGCGGAGCCGCCGTAGCCTTCCCCCCGGGTCCCGGCCGGTTCGGCGCAGCCCACGGGCGGGCACGGGAGGCGACGAGGTCGCGGGAGGAGGGGCGATGCCGAGCGCGATCCTCCCCGAAGGGGGCACGTACCGGGTCGTGATGGTCGACCAGCCGCGGATCTGGTGGGAGGTCGTGCCCGAGTCGTCCGTCGTGGCGCAGGTGGCGGACCGCGCCGTCGCGGAGCGCGTCGCCCGCCTCATGGAGAGCGTCGAGGACGCCGTCGTGGGGCTCGTGGTCAACGGGCCGGCCCGCCTCGAGCTGCTGGGCGACGTCGCCCGCGGGAGCGCGCCGCTCGCCGTGCTCGACGTCGCCCGCGAGCTCGACCTGCTGCACGTGCCGCGGGACGTCGACGAGGACGACGCCTACCCCTTCCTCGTCGACGACCTGCCCCTCGGCCCCGACGACCAGGAGGAGCTGCGCACCGCCGCCCGCCGGATGGTCGCGCGCATCTGCGACCAGGCGCGCCAGCCGGGTGCGCGGCTCGCGCTGCTCCGCGTGGCCGGTGACGTCCTGCACCGCCGCGCTGCCGACGACCCGGTCGACACCGAGGACCCCGTCGTCTTCCGGCCCGACCTGCTCGAGTGGCGGCTGGAGTGCCGGCGGTGCCTGTGCGACTTCGTCGTCGTGCCGGTGGAGCAGCCCGGAGCGGGACCGGAGCCGTTCGCGCCGCCCGTGGCGTTCACCGTCGAGTGGCACGACGCGGGCGTCGCGGTCTCCGAGTACCTGGACGAGGTCGACGACTGCGCGTGCCACGGCGAGGACGTGATGCTGCCGTGGGACGCGCCCGCGGCGGACGTGTCCCAGGGAGGCGCTCAGGCCTGACGCCGCCCGGCTCCGGTGCACCCGGGGTTCGCGCGGCGGCGCCCGAGGCCGACGGCGCCGGTCACCTGGACGGGTCGAGTCGGGCCGCGCGGGAGTCGAGGTAGCGGCGTTCCCGGAGGCTCGTCGTGAGTCGGGCGGCGCGGTGGTAGGCGTCGAGCGCCCCGGCCAGGTCGCCGGCCTGCTCCAGGAGGTGCGCGCGGACCGCCCAGAGGCGGTGGTGGCCGGCGGTGCGCGGGTCGTCGTCGAGCGGGCGGAGCAGGTCGAGGCCCGCACGCGGCCCGGACACCATCGCGACCGCGACGGCCCGGTTGAGCGTGACCATCGGGCCGGGTGCGACGTGGTCGAGCAGGCGGTAGAGAGCGGCGACCTGCGGCCAGTCGGTCTCGGCGGCGGTCGGGGCCTCGGCGTGCACGGCGGCGATCGCGGCCTGCAGCAGGTACGGGCCGGCGGGGTGCACGGCGAGCGCGGCCGACACGAGCGCGACGCCCTCGTCGATCTGCCGCCGGTCCCAGCGGGCGCGGTCCTGCTCCGCGAGCGGCACGAGCATCCCGTCCGGCCCCGTCCGGGCGGCGCGGTGCGCGTCGGTGAGCAGCATGAGCGCGAGCAGACCGGTCGTCTCGCCGTCGTCGGGCAGCAGCGCGTGCAGCAGGCGCGCCAGGCGGATCGCCTCGGTGGTGAGGTCGACGCGCACGAGGTCCGACCCGCCCGACGCGGTGTACCCCTCGGTGAAGACGAGGTAGAGCACCTCGCGGACGGCAGCCACGCGCGCGGGCCGCTCGGCCGCCGAGGGGAGCGTGAACGGCTCCCCGCGCACGGTCCGCTTGGCGCGGCTGATCCGCTGCGCCATGGTCGCCTCGGGGACGAGGTGCGTGGCGGCGACCTCGGCCGTCGTGAGCCCGCCGACGGCGCGCAGCGTCAACGCGACCTGCGACGCGGACGTGAGCGCCGGATGGCAGCACAGGAACAGCAGCGTGAGCGTGTCGTCGTGCGACGGCGGCTCCTCGTCGGCGCCGGGAGCCGCGCGCCGCACGGCCGGGTCCCGGGCGGCCGTCGCCTCCCGGACCCGGCGTGCGGAGTCGGACCGCCACGCGTCGGTGAGCCGCCGTCGGGCGACCGTCGTGAGCCACGCCCGCGGGTCGGCGGGCACCCCCTCGACGGGCCACTGCGTGGCGGCGGCGAGCAGGGCCTCCTGCACGGCGTCCTCGCACGCGTCGAACTGCCCGTGCCGCCGGACGAGAGCGGCGAGCACCTGCGGACCCGCCGCGCGCAGCACGTCCTCGACCGAGGCCGACGAGGCCGACGAGGCCGTCGAGCGCGGCGCGCCGGACGAGCTCGACGACGCAGATCCGGCCGCCCCGGACGCCGGTGCAGGAGGCACCGTCACATCTCCTCGCCCGACCCGACCATGACGGCCCGCAGCTCGATGGCCCCGCCGAACCGGGTGTCGGGCCAGCGTGCGGCGATCTCCTCGGCACGCTCGTGCGTCTCGACGTCGATCGCGACGTAGCCCGCGAACTGCTCCTTGCTCTCGACGAACGGCCCGTCGGTGAGCGTCGTCCGGCCGTCGACGAACCGCGTGGTGCGCGCGGCGGACGGGTCGGCGAGCGCCTCGCCGCCGACGAGCTCCCCGCGCTCGGTGAGCTCGTCCATGATCTCGCCGACCTCGGCGAAGAGCGCCGTCCGCTCCTGCTCGGTGAGCTCGTCCGTGAAGCCGGGCCGGTTCCAGATGAGCAGCATGTACTTCATGGGTCTGTCCTTCCGTCGGTCGACCGCCCGGGCGGGTGGTCCGTGCTCTGGTCGGAGCCGACCGGCGGTTCTCGACACGGTCGCCGTGTCGAGATCGGGGCGCCGGCTCCGACCACCCGACGACAGCATCCCGACACGACCAGGAGGACGCCATGACCCGGACCGGCAGGCTGCGCGTGCACACGATGTCGATGAGCCTCGACGGCTTCGTCGCAGGCCCCGACCAGTCCCTCGACGAGCCGCTCGGCGTGGGCGCGATGCACCTGCTGCACGGCTGGATGTTCGGCACGCAGCGGTTCCGCGACCTCGACGAGGCCGAGGGTCGCGAGCCCGCCGACGCGCTCGACGAGGAGGCGGTCGACGCGGGCTTCGAGGGGATCGGCGCGTGGATCCTGGGCCGCAACATGTTCGGTCCGGTCCGCGGCGACTGGGGCGACGGGTCGTGGCAGGGCTGGTGGGGCGAGGACCCGCCGTACCACTGCGACGTGTTCGTCCTCACGCACCACCCGCGCCCGCCGCTGGAGATGGCAGGCGGCACGACGTTCCACTTCGTGACGGACGGGATCCACGCGGCCCTCGACCGGGCGCGCGAGGCCGCGGGCGGTCTGGACGTGCGGCTCGGCGGGGGAGCGGCGACCGTGCGGCAGTACCTCGCCGCGCACCTCGTCGACGACCTGCGGTACGCCGTGGTGCCGGTGCTGCTGGGCCGCGGCGAGCGGCTGTTCGAGAGCCTCGACGACCTGCCGGCGGCCTACCGCGTCGCGTCCGTGCGGCAGTCGTCGTCCGTCGTGCACGTGCACGTCGAGCGGGCCGTCTGACGTCGTCCCGGGGCGCACGGCCGTCCGCTCAAGTCGGCCGACGCGCCGGCCGATGCCGCTGACGTGCCCACCACCGCCCTGACCGTCGCTCGCGCGGCCGGCACGCTCGCCGACGACCCGACGGGCGCCGTCGTGGACCTCGCGGTCGTCCTCGTGGTGATCGTCGGCGTCGGCGTGCTCGGGTACGTCGCGCGGGTCGTGTGGTGGCGCGAGCGCACCCTGCGACGACTCGTCCACCAGTTCCCCGAGCAGGCGGACGCGCTGCGCCGGGCGTTCCGGTCCGCACCGCTGCGGGGCCCGTCGACGCCGGTCCCGGTCGACCCGTACGCGCGGACGCACGACGTCGAGGTGGCCCCGCTGGGCGACGGCCGCCCGGGCTGGTCGCTGCGGGCGCCGGGCCCCGACGTCGGCGGCGGCGAGCCGGGTCCGGACGGCTCCCGCCAGGACGCGCGCGTCGCGCTCGCGGACGGCGTGCACCTGCTCGTCGTCTGCCTGGGACGCGTCGGCGCGCGCTGGCGTGAGCACGAGGTGCTGCCGGCGACCGCCCGCGCCGAGCGGTTCGTGACGCAGCCGCCCGACGGCTGGCGCGCGTTCGGACCCGTCGACCGCGTCGACTCGCCGCTCGGCACGGGATGGCGCGTCACGGCGAGCGCGGGCGGCCCGTCGGTGCTCACGGACACGCACGTCGACCGGGACGGCTGGGCGTTCGTCGTCGGTGTGCTCTCGTCGTCGTGGCACGCACGCGCGGTCGAGGCGCTCGACGGGATCCTCGGCACGTGGGTGTGGCACGACGACGCACCGCGCCTGCGGCCGACGGCACCGACGGCACCGACCGGCGCCGACTGACCCGCACCGCCGCGCGGGCAGGCCGTCGGGACGCGGACCGCACGCTGAGGGACGCCGGGAGGCTCTCAGCGAGCCGGGGGCCCGCACCCAGGGACGTCACAGCCGGCGGCGGTCGGATGGTCGTCGACGCAGTCCCCGCGGCACCGGAGGGCACGATGACCAGCACCGACGAGCAGACGACCGACCCGACGACCCGCCGCACGACCAGCCGCTCGGCCGGGCCGACGACGTGGGAGACGACCTGGCTGACCGCGAACGTCCGACCCGCGGGGTCGTTCGGGCGCGAGGACGTGGGGCGCCTGCGGGCGCTGCTGGACGCGCTGTCGGCGTCCGCGTCGCTCGTCGTGCTGGACCTCCAGGCGGCGTCGTTGCGCAGCGGCCGGGCGGCGGAGGTGATCGACGTCGCGGCGGCGGAGCTCGAGCGGCGGGGCGGGTGCCTGCTGTGCGTCAACGCGGACGACGAGGCGCGGCGGCGCCTGGGCGGGTGCCGGCACGCCGTGGTGGTGGCCGCGGGGGAGCCGCTCCCGGTGGGCTGACGCGCGTCGTGTGCAGGTCGTGTGACGAGCGTCGCCGGGACGTCCGGCGGAGGAACGAGGCGCTGCGGCGTGACCTACCGTGTGGTGGTGAGCAGCGCCCCCGTGACCCGACCCACGCCGGTGGTCCCGTCGCGCCCGCGCCAGGGCCGTGCCGGTGTCGTCGTGCTGTGCCTCGCCGTCGCGGTGGCGAGCGTCGTCGGGGTCTGGGCGCTGTGGAAGGTCTTCGTGACGACCACGTCGGGCCAGGTCGTCGAGCTCGCGGCCCTGCGGGGCGCCGAGTACGGCCAGACGCAGCTGTGGCGGCTGGCGGAACGGGTGCTCGACGTCGTGTCGGTCGGCTTCATCGCGGCGGTCATCCTCGGGGCCATGGCGATCGCGGTGATCCGCCGCCGCTGGGAGCTGGCCGTGCAGGTCGCGGTCCTGATGATCGGCGCGAACGTCACGACCCGCCTGCTCAAGTTCGCCGTCTTCTACCGTCCGGACCTCGGGGTCGCGGAGAGCTACGGCAACACGCTGCCGAGCGGGCACACGACCGCGGCCGCGTCGGTGTCGGTCGCGCTGCTGCTCGTCGTCCCGCCGCGCGTGCGGCCGTGGGCGGCGGTCGCGGGCGCCGGGTACACGACGGTCACGGGCGTCTCGACGCTCATCGGGCAGTGGCACCGCCCGTCGGACGTCGTCGCCGGGGTGCTCGTGGTGCTCGCGTGGGGTGCCGTCGCGTGCGCGATGGTGGCGCTGACCCCGGCCCGGGCCGTGACGTCGACGGGCGCGCTGCGCCAGGTCGGCGGCGGGGCTGCCGCGGGGCGCGGGTCGCTGCGCGTGGTCGTCAGCAGCCTGCTCGTGGGTGGTGCGGTCGCGGGCGTCGTGGCCGTCTGGTCGTTGTCGCACACGTGGCGCGACGTCGACGCGGTACCCTCGCGCGCCGACGAGGTCCTGGCCTACGCCGGCGGTGCGACGGGGGCGCTCGCCGCCGCGTGCGTGGCGTTCGCGCTGCTGCTCGTGCTGCGAGAGGCTGCGGCCTCCCGTGTGCCGGAGAGTTGACGGCACGACGTAGAGTCCCCAGCGGTGAGGTGCACGCGGGCCGGAGTGGCTCGCGGACTCGGTAGGAAGGCCTGACGGAATGGGTGCAGGGCGCAAGCTCGTGATCGTGGAGTCGCCGGCGAAGGCGCGCACGATCGCCGGGTACCTCGGCGAGGGGTACGACGTCGAGGCGAGCGTCGGGCACATCCGCGACCTCCCGCAGCCGTCGGAGCTGCCCGCCGACATGAAGAAGGGCCCGTTCGGCAAGTTCGCGGTCGACGTCGACAACGGCTTCGTCCCGTACTACGTGGTCGACCCGGACAAGCGGAAGAAGGTCAGCGAGCTCAAGAAGCTGCTGAAGGACTCCGACGAGCTGTACCTCGCGACCGACGAGGACCGCGAGGGCGAGGCCATCGCGTGGCACCTGCTGCAGGAGCTCAAGCCCAAGGTCCCCGTGAAGCGGATGGTCTTCCACGAGATCACGCGCGAGGCGATCCAGCGCGCCCTGCAGAGCACCCGTGACCTCGACGACCGGCTCGTCGACGCGCAGGAGACCCGCCGCATCCTCGACCGCCTCTACGGCTACGAGGTCAGCCCGGTGCTGTGGCGCAAGGTCCGTCAGGGCCTGTCCGCGGGCCGTGTGCAGTCCGTCGCGACGCGGCTCGTGGTCGAGCGCGAGCGCGAGCGCATGGCGTTCGTCGCCGCCGACTACTGGGACGTGACGGGCACGTTCGCCGTCGAGGACGCGACGCAGCCCGCGTTCTCCGCGCGACTCACGGGTGTCGGTGGCCGTCGTGTCGCGTCCGGCCGTGACTTCGACGACCGCGGGCGCCTGCGCGGCGGGGACGTCGTGCACCTCGACGAGGCCGCGGCCCACGCGCTCGTCGCCGGTCTGGACGAGGCCGCCTGGTCCGTCGCGAGCCTCGAGACGAAGCCGTACACGCGGCGCCCGGCGGCTCCGTTCACGACGTCGACGCTCCAGCAGGAGGCGTCCCGCAAGCTCCGCATGTCGTCCCGGCAGACGATGCGCACCGCGCAGACGCTGTACGAGAACGGCTACATCACCTACATGCGGACCGACTCGCCCGCGCTGTCGTCGCAGGCGATCGACGCGGCCCGCCGCCAGGCCTCCGAGCTGTACGGGCCCGAGTACATCCCGGACGCGGCGCGCGTGTACACGTCGAAGGCGAAGGGTGCGCAGGAGGCGCACGAGGCGATCCGCCCCGCGGGCGACCACTTCCGCACGCCGGCCCAGGTCGCACGCGAGATCACCGGCGACCAGTTCCGCCTGTACGAGCTCATCTGGAAGCGGACCGTCGCCTCCCAGATGGCCGACGCGCGCGGGCAGACGGCGTCGGTCCGGATCGCGGCGACCGCGACCCCGACCGCGGGCACGTCGGTCGGCGACGCGCCGGTCGAGACCGTGTTCTCGGCGTCGGGCACCGTCATCACGTTCCGCGGCTTCCTCGCCGCGTACGAGGAGGGTCGCGACGTCTCGCGGTACGAGGACGACGCCGCCGAGGGAGCGTCGGGCGAGAAGGGCGAGTCCCGCCTGCCGACGATGGCCGAGGGCGACACGCTGACCGCGCGCGACCTCGCCGCCGACGGGCACCGCACGTCCCCGCCGCCGCGCTACACCGAGGCGTCGCTGGTCAAGGCCCTGGAGGAGCGGGGGATCGGACGCCCGTCGACGTACGCCGCGACGATCTCCGTGATCCTCGACCGCGGCTACGTGACGTCCCGCGGGCAGGCGCTCGTGCCGTCGTGGCTCGCGTTCGCCGTGACACGCCTGCTCGAGGAGAACTTCGACCGGCTCGTCGACTACGACTTCACCGCGTCGATGGAGGAGGACCTCGACCTCATCGCGTCCGGGGAGAAGGAGCGCAGCGACTGGCTCGCGCAGTTCTACTTCGGCGACCCGGCGCTGCCCGGCGAGGGCGAAGGGCTGCGCGACCTGGTCGCGAACCTCGGCGAGATCGACGCGCGCGAGGTCAACTCGATCGAGATCGGCGACGGCCTCACGCTGCGCGTCGGGCGGTACGGCCCGTACCTCGAGGACGCGAACGTGCTGGGCGAGGACGGCAACCCGCGCCGCGCGTCGGTGCCCGACGACCTGGCACCCGACGAGCTCACGGTCGAGAAGGCGCGCGAGCTCATGGAGACGCAGCCCGAGGGCGACCTGGTGCTCGGCGAGGACCCGTCGACGGGGACGACGATCGTCGCGAAGAACGGCCGGTACGGCCCTTACGTGACCGAGCTGCTGCCCGAGCCCGAGCTGGACCCGTCGCTGTCGGCGGCCGCGCGCAAGAAGGCCCTGGCGGCCGCGCCGAAGCCGCGCACCGCGTCGCTGTTCAAGTCGATGTCGCTCCAGACGGTCACGCTCGACGACGCGCTGAAGCTCCTGTCGCTGCCGCGCGTCGTGGGCGTCGACCCCGAGTCGGGCACCGAGATCACCGCGCAGAACGGCCGGTACGGCCCGTACCTCAAGAAGGGCACGGACTCGCGGACGCTCGCGTCGGAGGAGGCGCTGTTCACGACCACGCTCGAGGAGGCGCTCGCGATCTACGCGCAGCCCAAGCGGGGGCGTGGCGCGACCGCGGCGCCGCCGCTGCGCGAGCTCGGCGACGACCCCACGTCGGGCAAGCCGATCGTGGTGAAGGAAGGCCGGTTCGGCGCGTACGTCACGGACGGTGAGACGAACCGCACGCTCCCGCGCGACGTCACGCCCGAGTCGATCACGCGCGAGCAGGCCGTCGAGCTGCTCGCGGAGAAGCGCGCGCAGGGCCCGGCGAAGAAGAAGACGCCGGCCCGCCGCACGACGACCCGCACCAAGGCCGCGACCAAGAAGTAGCCGTGCGCGCGGTGGACGGGCCCCCGACCAGGACCCGTCCACCTCGTCGCGCTAGGTTGTCGGCCATGGCTCGCACCGAGGACCCCCGTACCGCACCGCCGATCCGCTGGGGCATCCTCGGCGCCGGTGGCATCGCCGCCGCCTTCGCCGACGCCGTCCGGGAGCACACGCGCGCGCAGCTCGTCGCCGTCGGGTCGCGCAACCGCGACCGCGCCGAGCGGTTCGCGACGGCGCACGGCATCCCGACGACGCACGTCGGCTACCGGCAGCTCGTCGAGGACCCGCAGGTCGACGCGATCTACGTCGCGACGCCGCACTCCGAGCACCGCGAGCACGCGCTCCTCGCGATCCGCGCCGGCAAGCACGTGCTCGTCGAGAAGTCGTTCACGCGCAACGTGGCCGAGGCGCAGGAGATCTTCGCGGCCGCGCGCGAGGCCGGCGTCTTCGTCATGGAGGCGATGTGGACGCGGTTCCTGCCGCACGTCGCCGCGCTGCACCAGGTCATCGACGCCGGTGAGATCGGCGACATCGTCAACCTGTCCGCCGACCACGGGCAGGCGTTCACGTTCGACCCCGCCAGCCGCCTGTTCGCGCCCGAGCTCGCGGGCGGTGCGCTGCTGGACCTCGGCGTCTACCCGGTGTCGTTCGCGCACGACTTCCTCGGCGTCCCCGACGCGGTGCACGCCGTGGGCGCGCTGACCGAGACGGGCGTCGACGGGCAGGTCTCGATCGTCCTGTCGTACGGCGAGCGCGCGCAGGCGACGCTCTCGACCACGCTGTGGTCGCGCACGCCCACGGTCGCGCTGATCAGCGGCACCGAGGGCAGCATCCAGGTCGCGGGCAGCTTCTACCGGCCGACGTCGTTCCGGGTGCAGCGCGACGACGGGCGCGTGTGGACCTTCGACCAGCCCGGCAGCAAGGGTCTGCAGTTCGAGGCGGCCGAGGTCGCGCGGCGTGTCGCGGCGGGCGAGGTCGAGAGCCCGCGCCTGACGTGGGACGACACGCTCGCCGTCATGACGACGATGGACGAGGTCCGCCGGCAGGTCGGGGTCACGTACCCCGGCGAGTGACGAGGCCGTGGGTGGCCGCGGCTACCCTGACGGTCGTGACTTCTGCTGCGGGGCTGTTCGTGTCGTTCGAGGGCGGCGACGGCGCCGGCAAGTCGACCCAGGCCCGGCTGCTCGCCGAGCGGCTGCGGGCGCTGGGCCGTGAGGTCGTGCTGACCCGCGAGCCCGGCGGCACGGCGCTCGGCCAGACGCTCCGCGACGCGGTCCTGCACGGCGAGCACGTCGACGCGCGCACCGAGGCGCTGCTGTACGCGACGGACCGCGCGCACCACGTGGCGTCGCTCGTGCGACCCGCCCTGGAGCGTGGCGCGGTCGTCGTCACGGACCGCTACCTCGACTCGTCGGTCGCCTACCAGGGCACGGGCCGTGACCTCGGCGCCGACGAGGTCGAGAACCTGTCGCTGTGGGCGACGCGCGGCCTGCTGCCTGCGCTGACCGTGCTGCTCGACCTCGACCCCGACGTGGGCCGCGCCCGCCTGACGAGCGCCCCCGACCGGCTCGAGAGCGAGGGCGACGACTTCCACCGCCGCACCCGGCTCGCGTTCCTCGACCGCGCGACGGCCGACCCCGACCGCTGGCTCGTGCTCGACGCGACCCGCCCGGCCGACGAGCTCGCCGCGGTGATCGGCGACCGCGTCGAGGCGCTGCTCGCGGCGGCGGGCGGGTCGTCCGCGGGCGACGTCGCCGCGCACGGCACGGCGCTCCCGGCCGCCGACGAGAGCGCGGTGTCGTCGTGAGCGTCTGGGACGACGTCGTCGGGCAGGAGCCCGCCGTCGAGGTGCTGCGCACGGCGGTCCACGACCCGTCGGCCATGACGCACGCGTGGCTGCTGACGGGCCCGCCCGGGTCCGGACGCTCGAACGCGGCGCGCGCGTTCGCGGCCGCGCTGCAGTGCGTCGACGGCGGCTGCGGCCGCTGCCACGACTGCACGACGACGCTCGGCGGCACGCACCCCGACGTCACGTACGTCGCGACCGAGGGCGTCGTCATCCGGGCCGACACGGTCCGCCCGCTGGTGGAGCTCGCGCAGCGCTCGCCGTCGCGGGGCCGCTGGCGCGTCATCGTCGTCGAGGACGCCGACCGTCTGAACGACACGAGCGGCAACGCGCTGCTCAAGGCCATCGAGGAGCCCGCGGCCCGCACCGTCTGGGTGCTGTGCGCGCCGAGCCCCCAGGACGTGCTCGTGACGATCCGCTCGCGCAGCCGGTCGGTCGCGCTGCGCGTGCCGCCGGTCGACGCGGTCGCCGCGCTGCTCGTGTCCCGCGACGGCATCGACCCGGAGGTCGCGGGCGTCGCCGCGCGCGCCGCGCAGAGCCACGTCGGGATCGCCCGACGGCTCGCCCGTGACCCGGAGGCGCGCGCCCGGCGCTCGGCGGTGCTCGCCGTCGCGGCGCGGATCCGCGGGGTGGGCGACGCGGTGCTCGCGGCCGGTGACCTCGTCGAGACCGCGCAGGCCGACGCCAAGGCCGCGACCGAGCACCGGGACGCCGCCGAGAAGGCCGAGCTGCTGCGGTCGCTGGGTGCGGAGGGCGCGACGACGCTCCCGCCCGCGCTGCGCTCGCAGGTCCGGCAGCTCGAGGAGGAGCAGAAGCGGCGGGCGACGCGCGCGCAGCGCGACGTGCTGGACCGCGCGATGGTCGACCTGCTGTCGCTGTACCGCGACGTGCTGGTCGTGCAGCTCGGCGCGGGCGTCGAGCTCGTCAACGTCGAGCACGCGGAGGGCGTCCGCACGCTCGCCGCGCAGAGCACGCCCGAGCAGACGCTGCGGCGCATGGACGCCGTCGGGCAGGCACGCACGCGCCTCGCGGGCAACGTCGCGCCGCTGCTCGCGGTCGAGGCGATGGCGATCGCCCTGCGACCGCAGGGCTGAGCGGACGTCCGCCCCGGGGCGGGCCGAGGGGAGGGGGCGTCGTGGCGCTGCTCTACGCGGGGATCACGTCGCTCGACGGGTACACCGCCGACGCGACCGGGGCGTTCGACTGGGCGCGGCCGCCCGACGACGTGCACGCGTACGTCAACGACCTCGAACGGCCGGTCGGCACCTACCTGTACGGCCGGCGCATGTACGACGTCATGCAGTTCTGGGAGACCGCGCACACGCTGCCCGACGCACCCGACGTGATCCTCGACTACGCGGCCGTCTGGCAGGACACGGACAAGGTCGTCTACTCCTCGACGCTCGACGCGGTGACCACGGCGCGCACGCGCCTCGCGCGGACGTTCGACCCGGTCGACGTGCGCGCCCTGGTCGAGGACTCCCCGGCCGACGTGTCGATCGGCGGGCCGACGCTCGCCGCGCACGCGCTGCGCGCGGGCCTCGTCGACGAGGTGCTGCTGTTCGTCGTGCCCGTCGTGGTCGGGGGCGGCACGCGGTTCCTGCCCGACGGCCTGCGCCTGGACCTGCGCCTCGTCGAGGAGCGCACCTTCTCCGAGGGTGTGGTCCATCTGCGGTACGCCCGGCGGGCATGAGCCGGACCGCACAGGCGTGCCCACTACCGTAGGCGCGTGCCCGTGACGACCGCCTCGCCCCGACCGTCCGCCGCCACCGCCCGACCGGGTGCGGGGCGGCGTGCCGCCGTCGTCGTCGCCGCGCTGAGCGCGGTCGTCGTCCTCGTGGCCGGCGGCTGCGTCCCGGCGAAGAACCAGGCGCAGGTGCCGACGTCCGCAGCGACGTCGGGCGCCCCGGACGAGGCGCTCGCGCCGTTCTACGACCAGCAGCTCGAGTGGACGACGTGCGCGCAGGGCGAGTGCGCGACCGCGACCGTCCCGCTCGACTACGCGGACCCGTCCGGCGCGACCATCGGCATCGCGCTGGCACGTCGCCCCGCGACCGGCGGCTCGGCGGTCGCGTCGCTGCTCGTGAACCCGGGCGGCCCCGGCGTCTCGGGCGTGGACTTCCTCGACCAGGCCGCCTCGATGATCAGCGAGGACGTGCTGCGCCAGCTCGACCTCGTCGCGTTCGACCCGCGCGGCGTGCAGCGCTCCAGCCCGATCACCTGCCTGGACGGCGAGGATCTCGACAAGGTCGTCGCCTACGACGCGGACTACTCGACGGACGCGGGCATCCAGGAGGCGATCGACGTCTTCCGCGGTGTCGGCGAGGCGTGCCAGGAGCGGTCCGGCCAGACGCTCGCGCACGTCGACACCGTGAGCGCCGCACGCGACCTCGACGTGCTGCGCGCGGCGCTCGGCGACGACGCCCTCACGTATCTCGGCTACTCGTACGGCACGCAGCTCGGCGCGACGTACGCCGCCCTCTTCCCGCTGCGCGTCGGCCGGCTCGTCCTCGACGGCGCCCTCGACCCGACGCTCACGGCCGACGAGCTCGCCGAGGGGCAGGCGCAGGGCTTCGAGAACGCGCTGCGCGCCTACGTCACCGACTGCCTGGCCGGCGCGAGCTGCCCGCTGACCGGCGACGTCGACCAGGCGATGGGCCAGATCCGCGCCCTGCTCGACCACGCGGTCGCCGACCCGCTGCCGACCGGCGGCGACCGGCGTCTCACCGGCTCGCTCGCGTTCTACGGCATCGCGCTGCCGCTCTACTCGCAGCCGTCGTGGCCGTACCTCACGCAGGCGCTCGACGCGGCGATCCACGAGAACGACGGCTCGATCCTGCTGCAGCTCGCCGACGCGTACTTCGACCGCGAGGCCGACGGCACCTACTCGACGAACGCGACCGAGGCGTTCTGGGCGATCGGCTGCCTCGACGACCGGCAGAGCGCCGACCCCGCCGATATGCGCGCGCAGGCCGACCGCATCGAGGCCGTCGCACCCACCATGGGCTCGTTCTTCTCCTACGGCGGCACGATCTGCGCCGACTGGCCCGTGCCCGTCGTCGGGGGCCTCGACGACTACTCGGCGAAGGACGCGACCGCGCCGATCCTCGTCGTCGGCACCACGAACGACCCCGCGACGCCGTACGCGTGGGCCGAGAAGCTCGCGACGACCCTGTCCACCGCGACGCTCCTCACCTACGAGGGCGAGGGGCACACCGCCTACGGCTCGTCGAACGACTGCGTCGCCGACGCCGTCGACGAGTACATCCTCACCGGCACCGTCCCGCCCGAGGGCACCCGCTGCTAGCCGCTTTGGAGCCAGGGCCCTGCGCCGGGTACAGTGGGCGCGCTCGTCGATCCGGGGGTCCGCCCACGGTGACGGCGACGCCGCCTTAGCTCAGTCGGCAGAGCGTCTCACTCGTAATGAGAAGGTCTGGGGTTCGATTCCCCAAGGCGGCTCCAGCACGAAGGCCCGGCACCTCACGGTGACCGGGCCTTCGTCGTCCCTGCGGCGCCGACGGGCTGCCCGGGTCAGTGCCGGTGGCCGCCGCCGGACACGTGCGTCGGGGCCAGGCGGGTGGCGACGACCGCGGCGACGGCTGTCGTCAGGGGGATCGCGAGGACCAGGCCGATCGAGCCCGCGAGCGTGCTGACGATCTGCTCGGCGAACGCGCCCGACGTCAGCGTCATGCCGAGCGGCTGGTCGTAGAGCTCCAGGAGCAGCAGGACGGGCAGCGACGCGCCCGCGTACGCGAAGGCGATCGTGTAGACGGTCGACGCGATGTGGTCGCGGCCGATCCGCATGCCGCGCGCGAACAGCCCGCGCCACGACGCCGTCGGGTCGGACGCCCGCAGCTCGAACACCGCCGACGCCTGCGTGATCGTCACGTCGTTCAGCACGCCGATGCCCGCGAGCACGACGCCGCTGAGGAACACGCCCTGCAGGATCCGCACGCCGTCGTCGCCGAGCAGGCGTGCGAGCTGGTAGGTGTCCTCGGTCGAGCCGGGGTGCAGGTGCGCCATGCGCGCCCCGACGACGCCGAGCACGGTCACCATGAGCAGGCCGCCGAGGGTGCCGAGCAGCGCGGTCGTGGTCCGC
The DNA here is from genome assembly GCF_010119915.1 of Cellulomonas sp. H30R-01. Taxonomy (NCBI): domain Bacteria; kingdom Bacillati; phylum Actinomycetota; class Actinomycetes; order Micrococcales; family Cellulomonadaceae; genus Cellulomonas; species Cellulomonas sp. H30R-01. Next base: position 4,231,453 of record NZ_CP048210.1, read on the forward strand.
AGCGAGAACCCGTGCGCGAGGTAGAGGACGGCGACGACCACCAGCGTCGCGGCCGACAGCGTCGCGACGAGCGCGGGCTGACCCTGGACCAGCGCGGGCACGAGGTGCACGGCGAGCACGACGAACGCGATCGCGAGCCCGACGAGCGCGCGGAACCCGCGCATCCCGGCCACGAGCACGGTGACCAGCGCGAACGCGAGCGCGAACGTCGCGAGCGGCACGCCACGGCGGAAGTCGCCCCACGCCCAGACCTCGTCGCCGTTCTCGTCGGACGGGTAGTGCTCGAGGACGACAGCGGTGCCGGGCGGGACGTCGGCGCGCGTGAGTCCCGACGTCGCGATGACCTCGACCGTCGTGCCCGCCTCGCTGCCGCCGTCGACCTCCGCCGTCACGTGCAGGCAGCGGACCGTCGACGGGACCGACCCGTCGGGGGCCATGTCCTCGACCGTGCCGTCGCACGTGTCCCAGCGCGAACCCGTGACGGTCGCGGACACGCGTTCGACGTCGACGTCGACGAAGCCCGTCTCCGGACGGCTCTCGTCGGTGGGCCACGTCGCGAGCGTCCCGACGAGCGCGCCGAGCGTGGCGAGCACCACGAGGACGACGAGGACGACGGCGGTGCGCGGCGTCCCCGAGCGGCGGGTCCGCGTCGCGGGAGGGGCGTCGAGCGTCACGACGACACCTGCGCGCGGTCGGCGTCCGCCGCGCCCTCACCGGACCGCGGGTGGTGCGCGCGGTCGGTGTCACGGGTCCCGGGCGTGGGGCCGTCCGGGTCGTCGCCGTGCGCGTCGCCGTGCCCGTCGTCGGGACGCGCCGTCGTGCCTGTCGCGCTGCGCCGGACCAGGACGGCCGCGAGGACCGTCGTCACCGGGATCGCGAGCACCAGCCCGATCGACCCGACGAGCGTGCGCACGACCTCCTCGGCGATGTCCCCGCTGCTCAGCACGCCCAGCAGCCCTCGGTCGGTGAGGCTGACGAGCAGCACGAGCGGCAGCGCCGCACCGACGTAGGCGAACACGATCGTGTAGACGGTCGACGCGATGTGGTCGCGCCCGATCCGCATCCCCCGCCCGACGAGCTCGCGCCACGTGCTGCCCGGTCGTGCCGCGTGCAGCTCCCACACCGCCGACGCCTGCGTGATCGTCACGTCGTTGAGCACGCCCAGCCCGGCCAGGACCATGCCGCACAGCAGCACCGACCGCAGCCGCACCTCGGGCGCCGCCGACATGAGGTCGAGCGCGTACTCGCCCGACAGGCCGGTGAGGTGCGCGGACCCGCTCGCCCACGACGCGATCGCGGCCGTCGCGACGAGCCCGACGAGCGTGCCCGCGAGCGCGGTCGACGTCCGCACCGAGACGCCGTGGGCCAGGTAGAGCACGGCGTACATGATGACGACGCTCGTCACGAGCGCGACCGGCACCGCCGGCCGGCCCTGCAGCAGCGCCGGGAGCGTGAAGACCCCGACGACGAGCAGGCCCGCGCCCATCCCGACGAGCGCCGCGAGCCCGCGCCAGCGCGCCACCAGCACGACGAGCCCGGCGAACACTGCGGCCAGCAGCAGCATCGGCGGCCCGCGCTCGAAGTCGACGAACAGGTACGTCGTGGTGAGCGTCGGCTGCACGGTGACGTCCGTGAGGTCCCCGACGTCGGCCGTGGACATCGCCGCGACCCGTACCCGGTCGCCGACCACCACCTCGGGCACGTACTCGGGCGGCACGTGCAGGTCCACGACCTCCCCGTCGGCCAGGCGCGCGGCCGCCTGGTCCATCCCGGTCGCGTCGGGCCGGACCTGCGTGATCTCGCCCGTCGTGTACGTGACGCCCGGCCCCGTCGTGTCGAGCACGGGCGGTCGTGCGCCCGCCGACGGCCACAGCCACCACGCGCCGACGAGCGTCAGCAGCAGCACGGGCCCGAGCACGGCCGCGAGCCAGACGCGTGCGCGCGCGGCCGTGACGCGGAGGGCGGCGGGGTCCGTCGGGGCCTCGTCCGGCGCGGGCACGGTCGGCAGGTGGCTGTGGGGCACGACCCAGCATCATGCACGGTCGCGCGCACCCGGGACCCGACGCGCCGCGTGGCGGTCCACCCCGCCCGGGGGCGCGTCGACGGCGGCCGGAAGCGTGCGGGGCGGAGGGGATGGCGCGGGTGTCGCGTGCTCGCACTCGCCGGCCGTGTGCGGTGACCTCGAGGGCGGGCGGGTCGTCCGACGGGGGTGGGCGGCCCCGAGGGGGAGGGGCCGCCCACCGGAGGCTCACGGGTCGCGGTCGCCACAGCCACGTCGCCCGACCTCCGTCGGACCCCACGTTGCCTGGCCGCCGGAGGACGGCGTGCGCCGTCGTGGGGCACTCCCGGCAGCATCGCCGCTCCCAGGCGCACGGATGCCGGACCTAGGTCCCACCAGCGCCGTCACGGGCGGTCGACCAGGCGGGGGTGTCAGCGCCCCACGGCGGTCAGCGAGGAGGGGGGTGGCCGATCCGGCTCCGGGCCCGCGCGGGTCGGGTGCGCTCGGGTGCTGGGCGTGCTCGGGTGAGGGGCGTGCTCGGGTGCTAGGCGCGCTCGGCGAACACGGCGCCGAGCGCCGCGCGGAAGGCGTCGGGGTCCTGCGTCGAGACGATGATGCGCTGCCCGTCACGCCGGGTCAGGGCGACGATCCGCGGGTGCGCCGTCGACGCGGTCGTGCCCCACTGACCGCCGGCGAGCTTGCCCTCGACGATCTCGCCGGGCTGCGAGACGCCCGGGTACAGGTCGGCGAGGCGGACCTTGAGGCGGCCCACGCGCAGCTCGGAGTCGGTGACGCGGATGTTGGTGTAGCGGCCGACGCTCCAGACGAGGACCGCGCCCAGCACGGCGGCGATGCTCGCGAGGATCGTCGCGAGGACCCAGCCGCCGTCGGTCAGCGCGAGGCCGACCCACAGGACGACGCAGACGACGACCAGGGCCAGGGTCGAACGGCGTCGCGACGCGCGCTCCTCGTACCGGATCACCGGGACATCCTAGGGTCCGGCCCGTCGCCGCCCGCGGCGGTCACAGGAACTCCCCGCGCAGGACGCGCTGGGTCTTCGGCAGCAGGCACGTGTGCGCCCGGTCGAGCACCCACAGGAGCGGCAGCAGCACCTCCGCGAGGCTCGCGGACGCCTCCCAGCCGACCTCCGGCGGCCCGGACGCCGTTCCCGGGCGGCCCGGGACGGGGCGCAGCACGTGCGTGACGACGGGTGCGGCGTCGTCCCACCGGGTCAGCTCCATCCGGTCGGCGAAGATCCGGCCCGCGGGCCGCCACTGCCACGAGCGTCCGGCCGGCCCCGAGACGCGCAGCTGCCACCGGTCGCGCCCGCTGCGCTCGCGGTCGACCGCGACGGTCTCGCCGAGCACGTCGACGGGCATGAGGACGAAGTTCCACAGGATGCTGTCCGGGCCGCCGGTGGCGGGCTGGCGGAAGCCGCTCGCGATCTCCCGCGCGCCGCCCGGGGCCGACTCGTCGGCGAGCGACGCGACGAGCACGCGGTGCCGCCACACGACCGTGACCTGGTGCCCGGCGACGTCGACCTGCGTGCGGGCCGCGAACGGGACGTCCTTCGGCATGTGGTGGAAGTCGGGGATGCTCAGCTCGTCGACGACCGGCACGACGCCCGCGACGCCCAGCGGTGCCCAGACGTCGACGGTCACTGGGGCTGCCTCTCGCGGCGCGCGTCGCGCTCCTCCTGCTCCTCACGCTCCTCGGCCCGCCGGGCCTCGCCGCGCACGCGGGACGCCTCGTCGCGCAGGTTGCGCGCGGCCGACTGCGCGGCCGACCGCCAGCCGTTGAGCGCGTTGCGCACGTCGCTCGCGTTCGCGCACTCCCAGTCGGGGGAGTCGGCGATGGACTTCGCGGGGTCGATCGCGGTCTCGACGTCGCCCGCGAGGGCGTCGAGGGCCTGCGCCTTGGCGAAGAGCTCGGTCGATGTCATCGCGCCCTCTCAGAACCAGTTCATGGGGTTGAGGTCGGACTCCTTGACGTCGTCGAGGCGGTCACCCACCCATTCCCCGGCTTCCTCGGCCCGGTCGCCGGCCCAGTCGGCGGCCGTGTCGACCGCCGCGGTGATGTCGTCCCAGTGCTCGACGACCTCCGCGCCGGCCCAGACGACCCCCGTGACGGCGACGAGACCCAGCGTCACCGGGTTCGGCGCGATGAGGGCCGCCGTCATCGACGCGTTGAACGCGGTCTCGGCGTACTCGCCGATGACGTGCGCCTTGCCCTCCGTGCCGCCCTCGGACCAGAGCCTGTTGTTCTCGTCGAAGTTGTTGACGAGCCCGACGACGCCGTCGACCGTCGCGAACGCGCTGCCCGCGACGCCGAGGACCCGCAGCGCGCCCGCCGACCTGAGCATCGTCGTGACGCCCGACTGGCTGGCCATCGTCAGGAGGTTGCCCGCGCCGCGCGCGACGACCGCACCCGTGGCCGGGTTGATCCACGGCTTGCCGACGATCGCGTTGCCCCACGTGGCGAGCCGGGTCGCGAGCTGCCCGGTGCGCGTCGTCCCGAGGACCCGCGAGACCCAGGTCGTCGCCTGGACGCCCTTCTCGCTCTGCAGGAGCTTGGCCAGCAGCGTGGGCTGCATCTCGCCGTTGACCGCGTACGTCTGCGTCGCGGAGGACATGCGGGTCACCCACGCGTCGAAGTCCTCGACCGTCGGTGCGAGCTTCAGCAGGTAGTTGCCGACGGTGTTGGGGACGAACGAGCCGGGGTACTTGAAGGGCACCTTGCCGGCGAGCCCCCGGCGGTCCGCCGCCGTGAGGGCTGCGGAGAGCCTGTTCGCCCAGGCGGCGTCCGACTCGGCGAGCGCCGCGAGGCCCGGCTGGATGATCTTGCGGTCGGCGAGCCAGCGCGCGAGGGCGGGACCCCCCTGGAAGATCAGGGTCCCCGCGGCGGCGACCGCAGCGCCGCCGCCGACGACGAAGTTCTGGACGTCGTGGTAGGCGTCGACGAGGGCCGTGGCCTGCTCGCTGTCGGTCATGCCGGCGAGCTTCTCGAGCGCCTCGGCCTGGAGCTGCTCGAACCACTCGGCGAGGTTGGCCGGGTCCGTGTCGTTCCAGGCGTTCGGGGCCGTGCTCGTCGCGTGCACCGCGATCAGCGCGTCCTCGACCGACATCGACTGGCCGGCGATCGCGGCCGCCTGGTCGGCGGTCATGCTCACGCCGCCGAACGTCGGGTTCGCCTGCGCCATGTGCTCGAGCACGCCGATCCGCTGGCGCAGGTCCTTCGAGACGTCGCGCGCCCACTGCTCGGCACCGTTGAGGCCCGCGAGGTCGACCCGCGCGTCGAGCGCCGACGCGCGGTCGAACAGCGCCGGCAGGTCCTCGGCGAGGTCCTCGAGCGCGACGACCGTCGCAGCGAGGACCTCCTTGTCGACCTTGACCGTCACGACGCGCCGACCCGTGCGAGGACCGCGCGCAGGTCCGCCGACGACGGCAGGAGGTCCCGGAGGAGCTCCCACACCTCGCCCCCGGACACCGGGCGGAACGTGGCGAGCGCGTCCGGGGTGACGTCCTCGGGGCGCAGCGGCTCGGCGGGCTGCTCCCGCACCCAGTACCCGCCCGGCCCGCAGTCCCACAGCGCGAGGCCGCGGGCGTCGGTCGCGGCGTCCGGGCCCCACACGAGGCTCACGCGCGCGGTCGACTCCAGGAAGGACAGCGTCGCCAGGAGCATCGACCGGTCCGCCTCGGCGACCTCGCCGAAGAACCGCTCGAGCTGCGCCGTCGCGACGACCCGGGCCGGCTCCCACGTGTCGTCGGTCAGGCTCATCGTCTGTACGACCGCGTCGACCGCGCGCAGCGGGACCGTGAACGGCGTCGCGATCTTCGGGACCTCCCGGCGGCGCAGCCCGGCGAGCCGCGCGAGGATCCACAGGATCTGCGGCAGCTCGTCCTGGCAGTACACCGTCCCGTCGTCGCCCTGGGGCCAGGGGTCGGTGTACCAGACCGTCTCCTCGCGCACGGCGAGCACGGCGAGCGTCGGACCCTGCGGCCCCGCGGTCTCGACGGACGCCTGGATCATCGGGTCCGTCACCGTCCGGACCAGGTCGACCACGAGCGGGCTCACCGCGCCGTCCTCGTCGACGACGCCGGCCTGCACGAGCGCGGCGCGCGCCTTGTCGGGTGCGGGCTCCCCGTTGTGCAGGAGGCGGAGCGTCTCGAGCTCGTCCTCGCTCAGGGCGACCCTGCGCCGCACGACGTCCAGACGAGCCATGCTCACGTCCACCCTTCGAATCCGGCGATTTCGGACAGCACCCTAGTGGTGACCGCCGGGGTGGTGTGACCGCTCGTCCACCGTCACCCGGACGGCCCCGCACCGACGAGGCCCTCCCGGGCGCCGCGCGCGGACGGGGCATTCGGTACGGTATCGGTCGGTTCGGTCCACCGGGCCGTGGTCGCGGGAAGGGCGCAGATGAGCCGGTTCGTGGTGGTCGTGGTGTCGACGCTGGTCGTGGGCCTGCTCGCGGGGTGCGGCGGGGCGGAGGAGCCCGCGGGCCTCACCGCGGCGCCGACCACGACGCCGACGCCGAGCGCCACGCCGACCCCCGACCCGGAGGTGGACGACCTGTCCGACCCGGAGCTCGGGATCGTGTTCACGGACGTGCCGGCGCTCACGGGCGACGAGGCCGACGTCTACAACTGGCTCGCCACGTACGAGAAGGAGTACTGGCGGACCATGCGCACCAACACGGTGAGCCCCGCCTTCGCCCTCCTCGCCTCGCCCGAGCTGCAGGGCGCCATGCAGAAGGTCGTCGACAAGAACACCGCGATCCAGGCGTCCATCGGCGGCGTCCTCGAGACCCGCGTGAGCGACGTCGTCGTCACGGGCGACCAGGCGACCGGCGAGATCTGCGAGGACTTCTCGCAGGCCACCTTCGCGGACGCGACCCGCACCTACACGCCCGCGGAGGCGGGGTTCGGCGAGAAGAAGCACAAGGCCTACACGCTGACCCGCGTGCCCGGCGAGGACCGGTGGCTGGTCGCGACCAACGAGGTGTCGGGCACGTGCTGAGGCGGTCCGCCGTCGTCCTCGGCCTCTCCGCCGCGCTGGTCCTGGCGCAGGTGACGGCCGCCGCCGCGGAGGACCCTCCCTTCGGGCAGGAGGAGACCGCCGGACCCGGCGGCTCGAGCGGCCCCGGCACGGGGACGAGCGGAGGCTCGTCAGGCGGGTCGATCCAGGTGACGGTCTCGCAGTCCGGGTCGACGTCGGGCGGGCGGTCGTTCAGCAGCACCACGACACGCACGGTCGCGCCGCTGTGCTGGATGGGCCGGGGCCCGACGGGGTACGAGTACTACGAGTACTGGAAGCTCGGCGGCCCGGCCCGCGAGTCCGACACCCTCGACGACTACGCCAACCAGGGCCTCCTGCACCAGGGCTGGGAGGAGCACGCGACCGACACCGAGGGGCACTGGTACGAGTCCTCGTGCAGCGCCGGCGCCCCCGGTGACGTCGCGGTCGCGTACCACCTCTCCCACCCGGCGATCTGGGTCGGCCCGACCGACCCGGTGCCGCCGCAGGACGCGAGCGTCGACCCCGAGGTGCTCGCGCAGATCGCGTCGGAGTCGATGGACCTGCCCCGCGGGACGATCCGCTGGAACCCGAGCATGACGGGGACCGGGGCGACGGTCGTCGGCGCCGACACCTGGGTGTGGGTCGAGGACGCCGCCACCACGGTCTCGGTGACCGCCCAGATCCCGTCGGGCACGTGGGCGCGCGTCGACGCCGCGCTGTCCGCGCTGCAGGTCAGCGCCCCGGGCGCCGACTCCGTGACGTGTCCCGACACCGGCACCCCGTGGGGCGGCGGTGCGGCGTCCACGACGTGCGCGCTGCGGTTCTTCCGGTCCAGCGCGAACCAGGCCGTGAAGGCCGGGCAGTCACAGCCGACCGCGACGCTGACGGCGCAGGCCACCTGGACCGCGTCGTGGGTGTCCTCGGAGGACCCGAACCCGACGGCGCTGCCCGCGCAGACGATCTCCGCGACCGCCGAGATCCCGGTCGCCGAGATCCAGGGCGTCGTCTCGCGCTAGCGTCACCGGCCCGCGCGGCGAACCGCGTCCGCGGGTCGCGTGTCGCCCGGGCGTCAGCCGTGCGTGCGCTCGGCCGGCCGGCCGCTCTCGCAGCGCTCAGCCGCGCCGGTGCTCGCCCTCAGGCGCTGAGGCGCTCAGGCGCTGAGGCGCTCAGGCGCTCAGGCGCTCAGACGCTCAGACGCTCAGGCCGAGCGTGCAGCGCACCTCGCCGAGCAGGACCACCGTCCCGGCAGGCACGGCGACCGGGGTGTGCGGGACGAGCCGCACGGGCGCGTCGAGCAGCACGTGCGTCCCGTTCGTCGAGCTGAAGTCGGTGACGAGGATGGTCCCGTCGGGCTCGACGTCGACGAGCGCGTGGGTCTTGGACACCGTCGCCCCGACGACACGCACGGGGGTCCGCCCGGTGGGGGCCACCGGGTCGCGGCCGAGCGAGGCGCCGCCGGGGACGCGCACCGGCGCGCCACCGTCGACGGTCAGGACGAGCACGTGCCCGCGTGACGTGGTGGCGGCCTCGTCGCGCACCGCCCCGACCGCTGCGGGCTCGGGCGGCAGGACCGGGACCGACACGGGCGAGAGACCGTCAGGCAGCCCGTCAGGCAGCCCGTCCGGCAGCCCGTCCGGGAGGGCCCCCGGCAGCCCGCCCGGGAGGGCGTCCGGCAGCGCGTCCGGGACGGTCGGGACCGCAGGGACGGGACGCGGCGCCGGGAGCGACGCGAGCAGCCCCTCGTCGGGTCGGCTGAGCGTGGCCGCGTCGAGCAGCGCGACGGGGTCGGTCTCGACGCGCAGCGGTTCGAGCGTCCCGCACGCACCGCACGCCAGCGCGGCGACGGGCTGGTCCGCCCCGCACCGCCGGCAGGGCGCAGGCGGGACGTCCACGGGCGTGCCGGCGCCCTCGGCGGGCAGGGTACGCAGCGTGCCGTCGGGGTGCGCGGCCAGCAGCGACGCGCCGGACGCGTCGGCGAGCACCATGCGGACCGGTCGTCCCACGGTGCGGGCCACCGCGACCGCCCGCGCGAACGCACCCGCCCGCAGGCGGGCGGTGGACGCGGCGGCGCACGCGGAGGCGTGCTCGTTGACGTGCACGGTGCCGGTGCCGTCCGGTCGCAGCTGTGCCCGGACGAGCGGCCACGTCGCCGGGACGGTCGCCACCCGATCGGGTGAAGTGTGCGGGCGTGCGGTCACCGGGTGCCCCCTGCGCGCTGACGGGCGGTCCCTCGTCGCGCGAGAGCTGTCGCCGCAGGCAAGTGCGCGCTCGTCGCCATGGAAGGCCTCCCTCGGGCTGTGGTCGGCCGCCATGGTAGACGCGCCGGGACCGGGCGCGACCCCGACCGGGCGCGACCGCCACCGTCCGATTTGCCCCTATAGTCATGCAGTCCTTGCACGACCCCCCGCAGCGAGGTTGGACCCCCATCGATGACGGTGAACACGAGCACGCCCGGGGGCGTGGCCGCGCAGGACCGCCGCCGCGCCCGTGACGAGCGAGGGATGTCCCCGGCCGGCGCGGCCCGCGCCGAACGGCTCCCGCACGCACCGCGCGAGCGGCGACCGCTGCTCGCGGCGTTCGCGGTGCTGCTCATCGTGGGCGGTGCGGCTGCGGCCGGCCTGCTCGCCCTGCGTGCCGACGACCGCGTCCCCGTGCTGGTCGCCGCGCGCGACATCGCGGTCGGCGAGGAGATCACCGCCGACGCGCTCGCCACCACGCCCGTCGCGTCCGAGGGCACCCTCCTGGTGCCCGCGTCGCAGCAGGAGCTCGTCGTCGGCCAGTTCGCGCGGATCGCCGTCACGAAGGGCCAGCTCGTCGACACGTCGATGCTCACCGCGACCCGGACGCTGCAGGACGGCAAGGTCGCGGTCGGCGCGTCGTTCGAGGAGGGGCGTGCGCCCGCGTCCGGTCTGGTGGCGGGGGACGTCGTCCAGCTCGTCCAGGTCGTGGACGGCAAGGGCACCGTCCTCGTGGCCGACGCGCTCGTGAGCTCGGCGACCACCCCGGCGGAGGGCGCCAACGGCGGTCGGGTGACCGCCACGCTCATCGTCGACGAGTCCGACGGCGCCGAGCTGGCCGCAGCGGCCGCCGAGGCGTCGCTCTCGGCCGTGCTCGTGAGCCGCGGGACGCCGGTCGTCGGTCAGGGGGGCTGAGCGTGCTGGTCGCGATCGGCTCCGCGAAGGGCTCGCCCGGTGTCAGCACGACCGCACGCGTCCTCGCGGGCGTGTGGCCGTCGGACGTGGTCCTCGTCGACGCGGACCCCGCCGGGGGCGACGTGTCGCTGCTGGGCCGGACGGCCTCGCGAGGGCCGCTCGACCCCGAGCGCGGGATCCTGTCGCTCGCGGCCGACGCCCGTCGCGGGCTCGCGAACGACAGCCTCGACGACCACCTGCAGCAGCTCGAGGGCGGTCTCGACGTGCTGTGCGGCGTGACGAGCCCCGAGCAGATGACGGGGATCGCGCCCGCCGTGCCAGCGCTCGCGTCGGCGCTCGCGCACCACCCGACGCGGGACGTCGTCGTCGACTGCGGGCGGGTCCAGGCCGGCAGCCCGGTGATGCCCGTCGTCGCGGCGGCCGACGTGCTCGTGCTGCTCGCGCGCCCTCGCCTGGAGTCGTACGCGCACCTGCGCGAGCGCCTGCGCTGGCTCGCCCAGATGCGCGCGACGTCGACCCGCCGGATGCCCGCCCTCGGCGTCGCGCTCCTCGCGGACGGCAGGGACCGCCGCTCGCTCACGGAGCTCGCGCAGCTCCTCGCGCACGAGGGCCTGCCCGTGACGGTCGTGGGGCAGGTCGCCGAGGACCAGCGTGCCGCCGACGTCGTCTCCGGGCGCCTCGACCGCGGGGTCGAGCGCTCGCTGCTCGTGCGGTCCGTGCGTCAGCTCGTCGCACCCGTCGCCGAGCTCGCCGCGTCGCAGGGCGCCGTGCGGGCCGGGATCTGAGGGGGCGCGGGTGGCGGTCGACCAGGCGCTCGTGCGCCGGCTCCGCGAGGAGGTCGCGGACATCCTCGCGCGGCAGCGTCGCGACGACGCCGCGGCGGGCGTGGCCCAGATGTCCGGTCAGGACGAGCGCCAGTTCGCGCGCGCCGTCGTCAACCGGGTGCTCGACGCCTACGCGCGCGCGGAGATCGCCGCCGGTCGCACGCCACCGTCGCCGGTCGAGGAGAGCGAGCTCGCGTCCGGGATCCACGCCGCGCTCTACGGTGTCGGCCGGCTCCAGCCGCTCCTCGACGACCGGGACGTCGAGAACGTCGACATCAACGGCTGCGACAACGTCTTCGTGCAGTACGCGGACGGCCGTGAGGCGCGGATGCCGCCCGTCGCGGACTCCGACGACGAGCTCGTCGAGCTCATCCAGATCCTCGGCGCGTACTCGGGCCTGTCGAGCCGACCGTTCGACTCGGCGAACCCGCAGCTCGACATCCGCCTGCCCGACGGCAGCCGCATGTCGGCCGTGATGGACGTCTGCGCACGCCCCTCGATCTCGATCCGGCGGGCGCGCCTGTCCCGCGTGCACCTCGACGACCTCGTGCGGCTCGGGTCGGTGACCAACGAGATCGCGGCCTTCCTGTCGGCGGCCGTCGCGGCGCGCAAGAACATCATGATCGCGGGCGCGACGAACGCCGGGAAGACGACCATGCTCCGGGCGCTGGCCAACGAGATCCGCCCGCACGAGCGCCTCATCACCGTCGAGCGCGCGCTCGAGCTGGGCCTCGGCGAGTTCCCCGACCTGCACCCGAACGTCGTCGCGTTCGAGGAGCGGCTCCCGAACTCCGAGGGCAACGGCGCGATCAGCATGGCGGAGCTGGTGCGCCGCAGCCTGCGCATGAACCCCAGCCGGGTCATCGTGGGCGAGGTGCTCGGCGACGAGATCGTCACGATGCTCAACGCGATGAGCCAGGGCAACGACGGGTCGCTGTCCACGATCCACGCGAACTCGTCGATCGAGGTGTTCAACCGCATCTCGACCTACGCGATCCAGTCGCAGGAGCGCCTGCCCGTCGAGGCGACGATGATGCTCATCGCCGGCGCGATCGACTTCGTGGTGTTCGTGCAGAAGCAGAACCACTACCTGCACGGCGGGCGGCTGCGCCGCTTCGTCGCGAGCATCCGGGAGGTCAACGGCATCGACGGCCGCGTGCTGTCGAGCGAGGTGTTCGCCCCCGGGCCGGACGGCGTCGCGGTCGCGTCCGCGCCCATCGCCTGCCTCGACGAGCTCGTCGCCGTGGGCTACTCGCCCGGCTACGCGATGCGGGGCCTGTGATGGCGCCGTCCACCGTCTTCATCGTCCTCGCGGGTGCCGTCGTCGGCCTCGGGATCGCGCTGCTCGTCGAGTCGCTGCGCCCCCGGACGCGGGGCGCGGGCGTCGTGCACGGCGGGCCGTCGCTCGTGGACCGGCTCGGACGCCGCGCGCTCCTCGCCGCCGTCGCCGCCGTGGTGGTCCTCGTCGTGACGCGATGGCCGGTCGCGGCCGTCGCCGCCGCGGCGCTCGTCCTGTCGTGGACGTCGCTCTTCGGCGGGGCGAAGGCGGAGCGGCAGGCGATGGCCCGGCTCGAGGGCCTCGCGTCGTGGGCCGAGTCGCTGCGCGACACGATCGCCGGCGCGGTCGGCCTCGAGCAGGCGATCCCCGCGACCGTCTACGCGGCGTCGCCGACCATCCAGCCGCAGCTCCGCATGCTCGTCGACCGGCTGCGGGTCCGGGTGCCGCTCAGCACCGCGCTCCAGCGGTTCGCCGACGACCTGGACGACCCGAGCGCCGACCTCGTCGTCGCGGCGCTGATCCTCAACTCGCGCCTGCGCGGCCCGGGTCTGCGCCAGGTCCTCACGTCGGTCTCGGAGTCCGCGCGCGCCGAGCTCGACATGCGCCAGCGCGTGGCGGCGGGCCGCTCCTCGACCCGCAGGTCCGCGCAGATCGTCATGGGCTTCTCGATGCTCATGATCTTCGGCCTGGCGATCCTGAACCCCACGTACGTCGCGCCGTACGGCACGCCGACCGGGCAGGCGGTGCTGGTCGTCGTCATCGCGCTCTTCGCCGCCGGGTTCTGGTGGATGAAGCGGCTCTCGGGCGTCGACGTCCCGGCCCGCTTCCTCGTCGCGACGCCCGACCGGCACGGTCAGCCGCAGGTCGACGCCAAGGCAGCGGTGGGGGGGACGTCATGACGCTCGTGCTCCTCGCGGGGGCGGTCGTCGGCCTCGGTGTGCTCCTGCTCGTCGTCGTGCTGGCACCCCCGCCGACGCACGCCGGCAGCGCCCTCGCCCGGCTCGACGAGGAACGCCGCCAGAGCCGCGCCTACGCGCGCGCGGTCGGCGTCGACCCGCGCGCCGGGGAGGGGGCGCGGTGGCGGCTCGCCCTCGGGCGCGAGGCCGCACGGCGCGTGACCGCGACCGGTCTGCCGCTCGACACCCTCCGGGCGGACCTCGCGATGACCGGGCTCACGCTCGACGCGTTCCTCGCGCGCACGGTGCTCGCGTTCGTCGGGGGCTTCCTCGCCCCGCTCGTCACGGCCGCGGTGCTCGTGGCCGTGGGCGTCGGGGTGAACATGTCCGTGCCGCTGCTCGTCTCGGTCCTCGTCGGCGTCGGCGCCGCGGCGGTCCCGTGGCTCGCCGTGAGGTCGCAGGCCGCCGCGCGCCGCCGGGACTTCCGGCACGTCGTGGGCTCGTTCCTCGACCTCGTCTCGATGAGCCTCGCAGCCGGCCGCGGTGTCCCCGAGGCGCTGCAGGGCGCGTCCGAGCTCAGCGACGGGTGGGCCATGGTGCGGATCCGGGACGCGCTCGGCGGCGCGCGGCTGCGCGGCGAGACGCCGTGGTCCGCGCTGGGCGGGCTCGGCACGGAGCTGCGCGTCGACGAGCTGCGCGACCTCGCGGCCGCCCTCGCGCTCGTCGCCGAGGACGGCGCGAAGGTCCGCGACTCGCTCGCGGCGCGCGCGGGCTCGATGCGCCGACGAGAGCTCGCGGAGGCCGAGGGCAAGGCGGGCGAGAGCTCCGAGTCGATGCTCGTCGCGCAGCTCCTGCTCGCCGTCGGCTTCCTCGTCTTCCTCCTCTACCCGGCGCTGCAGAGCGTGCTGGGCCAGACATGACCCGCGCACGGCGCGACCGGACGGGCCACGACCGCACGACACGGACACTCGACAGAAGGACGGTGCTGACATGAGCTTTCCCCACCGGGGAGTCGTCGACTACCTCGTCATGGAGCTGCGACGCCGCTACCAGCGCGCCCGCCTCGCGGAGGACGCCGGTGCGTCGGTCATCGAGTGGGTCATCATCACGGGCGTCCTCGTGCTGCTCGCGGGCGTGGTCGGCACGGTGATCTACAACCTCGCGAACGACGCCGCGGAGTCGATCGAGATGCCCGACGCCCCGGGCGGACCGTGACCCTTCGGCTCCTCACCCCGGTCCGCCGACGGCTGCGCACGTCCGCGGGCGGCGGGGGCGACCGTGGCGCGAGCTCGATCGAGCTCGCGCTCTACACCCCCCTGCTCATGCTCGTGATCCTCGTGACGGTGCAGTTCGCGCTCACGTGGCACGGCAACCAGCTCGTGGGTGCCGTCGCGCGGGAGACCGCCCGCGTCGTGCGGACCGGCGGCGGCACGCCCCAGTCGGAGACGGCCGCCCGCGCCCGGGCGGTCGAGTTCGCCGAGCTGATCGGCGGCCAGAACCTCCAGGACCTCGACGTCGACATCAGCCGGCCGACGCCCGACACGGTGCGGGTCGAGGTCTCGGCCCGCTCGAAGGAGATCGTGCAGGGCATGGCGCCGCGGGTGAGCGCGCTCGTGCAAGGCCCCGTCGAGCGGTTCCGGGCGGACCAGTGACGCGCGCGGCGGACGGACGCAGGAGGGCCCCCGTGGGACGGACCGTGCGCGACGATCGCGGCTCGATGGCCGTCGAGGTCGTCGTGCTGATCCCGGTGCTCCTGCTCGTGGCCCTGCTCGTGGTCGCCGCCGGGCGGTACGTGTCCGCCGAGGGCGAGGCGGAGGCGATCGCGCGGGACGCGGTCCGCGCCGCGACGCTCGAGCGCGACAGCGCGAGCGCGCTGGCCGCCGCGAGGGCGACGGCGCTCGCCGGCACCCCGGCGTCGCTCACGTGCGACCCCGTCGACCTCGGGGGAACGTTCGCGGCCGGCGAGGTCGTCCGCGTCGACGTCGCCTGCACGGTGTCCTGGTCGGACCTCGGGATGCTCGGGCTCCCCGGGACGGTCGAGGTCGAGGCGTCGTCCGCTGCGCCCGTGGACCGCTACCGCAGGACAGGAGCATGACCGTGCACGACCGCCGCCCGCACCGCCCCCGGTCCGACGAAGGGTCGGCCTCCGTCTTCGTGATCGGGATCGTGCTCGTCCTGTTCGCCGTCGTCGGCCTCGTCGCGGACGGCGGGCGGGCGGTCAACGCGCGCGTCGCGATCGTCGACGACGCGGAGCAGGCGGCGCGCGCCGCGGCCAACCAGCTCGACGTCGCCCACCTGCGCGCGACGGGCGAGGCGCGCATCGACCCCGGCGCCGCTCGCGACGCGGCCGTCGACTTCCTGTCCGTGCGCGGGTACGCACCCGGGCGCATGACGGTGACCGCCGCCGACGACCAGGTCACCGTCGAGGTCGAGGACGTCGTGCCGACGGTCCTGCTGCAGCTGGTGGGCGTCGACAGGTTCACCGTCGAGGGCAGCGCGACCGCGCGCGCGGCGGTCGGGATCGTCACCGAGATCGGGGGAGCACCGTGAACGAGACCGAGCTGCGGGCGGACCGCGAGACCGGGCCGGCCAGGTTCTTGCAGGACGACGTCGAGCAGCGGCCGCGCCGTGTCGCCTCGTCGGTCCTGTCCGCCGTGCTCCTGCTCCTGCTGGTGGTCGGGGTGCCCGCGGGGCTGCTCGCGCTCGACGCCGCCCCGGCGATCCCGCGCTCGCTGCCGTCGCCGGACGCGCTCACCGGCACGATCGGCGTCGAGCAGCTGCTCGCGGTGCTCGTGTGGATCGTCTGGCTCGCCTGGCTCCAGTTCACGATCTGCACCGTGGTCGAGCTGCGCTCCGCGCTGTCCGGGGTCGGGCTGCCCGCACGCGTCCCGCTCGCCGGGCCGAGCCAGCGGCTGGCCCGCACGCTCGTCGTGTCCGTCCTGCTCCTGGCGAGCGCGGCCGGTCAGGCGTCCGCCGCGGTGGCGCCGTCGGCGCCCGTGCACAGCGAGGTCGGTGTCGCGATCTCCGCGCCCGCCGTCGCGGGCGAGGTCGCGGCGACCGTGGCGGCACCCGCCGAGGCGCAGGCCGCGCAGGGCGAGACGACGTACTGGCTCGGCGACGTGCAGCTCAGCCCCGAGGAGGGAGCCGAGCTCCTCGGCAAGCGCGTGTACGTGGTCAAGGTGCCCGACGGGCGCTACCACGACAACCTCTGGGACATCGCCGAGCGGACCCTCGGCGACGGCCGCCGGTACAGCGAGGTGTTCGAGCTCAACAAGGGGCGCGACCAGCCGGACGGGCACGAGCTCACGCTCGAGCGGCTCATCTACCCGAACTGGCTGCTCGTCATGCCGGAGGACGCGGCCGGTGTCGAGCGCGTCACCGCCGTCGTCACCCCCGTCGCGCCCGCGCCGGAGGCGCCCGCTCCCGTCACGCCCGCGCCGCTGCCCGAGCACGCCCCCGTGCTCGACGGCACGCAGCCCCTTCCCGCCGCAGACGTGCACGAGTCCTCGTCGAGCACCGCGCTCCTCGTGGGCGGCGGCCTGCTCGCCGTCGGGCTGCTCGCCGCGCTGGACCGCCTCCGCCGCCGCAACCGGACGGGAGAGCCGTCGGACGACGCCGTCGAGCTCGAGGTCGCGCTGCGGGTCGGCGCCGACCCCCGCCGCGCGCTGCTGCTCGACCGCGGGCTGCGCCAGCTCGCGGCCGCCCACCGCGCGACCGGCCGGCCCCTGCCGGGTGTCGTCGCCGCCGTCGTCTCCGACGACGCGCTCGAGCTGCGGCTGTCGCCGTCGAGGCCCGACGCACCGGCGCCGTGGCAGGCGGCCGCCGACGGCACGACGTGGCGGCTCGCCGCCGACGACGTCGACGGCGCGCAGGCGGGCGGTCCGGCCCCGTTCCCCGGTCTCGTGTCGCTGGGCCGGGACGCGCTGGGCCGGGACGTGCTGCTCGACCTCGAGAGCGCGCAGGGGCCCGTCTCCGTCGTCGGCGACCCGCAGGTCGCGCGCGAGGTCGCGACCGCGCTCGCCGCCGAGCTCGCGACGAACCGCTGGTCCGACGGGCTCCGGGTCACCGGTGTCGACCTGCCCGACGGCCTCGACGCACTGCCCGGCGGTCGGTACGCGCGCGCCGCGTCCGCGTCCGACGTGCTGGACCGGCTCGGTGGACGTCGCGTCGGCGCGCACGACGGCGACGTGCTGTCCGGGCGGGTGCGGCCGGACGGTGCGACGACGTGGGTGCCCGAGTACCTCGTGCTCGGTGCGGCACCGACCGGTGCGCTCGCCGAGCAGGTCGTCGCGATCGCCACGACGGACCGGCGGTCGCCGCTCGGCGTCGTGTGCGTCGGCGACCTGCCCGGCGCCCGGTGGCAGCTCGTCGCGCAGCCCGACGGTCGGCTCGTCGCCCGCCTGCTGGGCCTCGACGTGCAGTCCAACCGCCTCACGCCGCGGCAGGTGGGGGCTCTCGGGGAGCTGTTCACCGAGGCGCCCGAGCCTGCCCCGGCTCTCGACGCGCGGCACGACGCCGTCGCGCACGAGGGGGCCGTGGAGCGGCCCGACGTCGCGGCGCCCGTGCGGCCGCGGACCCCGGACGACCTCACGGCGGCTCCGGTGCGCGTCCTCGTGCTCGGCGAGCCTCGCGTCGAGAGCCTCGGCGTCCTCGACGAGGACCGGCGCGCGCTGCTGACCGAGCTGGTCGTCTTCCTCGCGCTCCACCCGGAGGGCGTCCACGCGAACGTGCTCGCGGCCGCGCTGTGGCCCGGCGGGGTGACCGCGGAGGTGCGCGAGGCCACGCTCGAGCGGGCGGCCCGCTGGCTCGGCACCGACGCGTCGGGACGCCCCCGGCTGGTCCGCCGCGCGGACGGCCGCGTCGCGCTCGGACCCGAGGCGGTCGTCGACTGGGACGTCGTCACGACCCTGCTCGCACGGTCCCGCAGCGCCACGAGCCCGCAGGCCGAGCGCGCGGACCTCGCCGCCGCCCTCGAGCTCGCGCACGGCACGGTGCTGTCGGTGCGGCCCTCGGGGCGCTACGCGTGGCTCGCGCGTGTGCGGCTCGAGCGGGCGTCGCGGGCGCTCCTGGTCGACGCGGTGCACCGGCTCGTCGTGCTGTGCCACCACGACGACGACCCCGGCGCCGCGCAGGCCGCCGCGTGGGCCGGGCTGCGCCTCGCGCCCACCGAGGAGCTGCTGTGGCGCGACCTGATGCGTGCGGCGGCGCTCGTCGGCGGGCCCGACGCGGTCCGGCAGGCGGCGGGCGACCTCGCGGCGACCCTGCGCACGGCCGGTGTCCACGCCATGAGCCCGGCGACCCGCGCGGTCGTCGAGGACCTCGCGCCCCAGCCGTCCGAGGCCGGGGGGTCGGGGGCCTGACCGGGTGACACCCGCCCGTGGCGGTGGGGTTTGCCGGTAATGTCCGCATGTCGCGTCGCCTGACCGGGCGGCGCTCGTACCGAGGAGGAACCACCGTGGCAGTTGGTGCCGAGCTCAGCACTCTCCAGGCGCTGTTCAAGACGTTCCAGCAGAACGCCCAGCAGGCCGCAGACATCAAGTCGCACGTCGACCAGGGGCTGAACGCCACGGA
Organism: Cellulomonas sp. H30R-01; assembly: GCF_010119915.1. NCBI lineage: Bacteria > Bacillati > Actinomycetota > Actinomycetes > Micrococcales > Cellulomonadaceae > Cellulomonas > Cellulomonas sp. H30R-01. The sequence continues at coordinate 4,250,193 of NZ_CP048210.1, forward strand.
GTGGACCGGCAAGTACGCCGACGACTTCCGTTCGCTGTGGCAGGACTACCGCGCCAACCTCGACCGTCTCCAGGAGGCGCTCGACGGCGCAGCGAGCGACGTGCGGACCAACCACAACAACATCGCGGCGGCCACCGGCGAGGGCGACCGCATCTGAGCGACGACACGTCCGGCCCGCCCGTCGCGGCGGGCCGGACGTGTCTGCGGCGAGGTCCGCCGGCAAGAAGGGCAAGGGAGTGCGACTGATCCTCAGTGCGGCGCTCGACGCGGCGTCCGAGCCGGTCGACGTCGTGCTCGACTGCGCGCCCGGCGCGCGCGTCCGCGACGTCGCCCGTGCCGTCGCCGGGCACACGTCCGGGGTCCAGGCGCGTGTCGTGCCGCGAGGCTCGGGCCACCTCGGGGTCGTCGAGGTGCAGCCGTGGGGCCAGGACGCGCCCCCGCTGTGGTGGCGGGGACGCGAGCTCGACCCCGACGAGCCGGTCGAGACCTGCCCGCTGCGCCACGGGTCGGTGGTCGGCGTCGGTGCGGATCCCGGTGACCCCTGGGACGAGCCGCTGGGCGCCTGCGAGGTACGGGTCGTGTCCGGCCCCGGCGCCGGTCGCGTGCACCGGCTCGGCGTGGGGCGGCACGTGATCGGCAGCGGGGCGTCCGCGTCGGTGCCCGTCGACGGTGACGTCCCGCCGTCCGCGGTCGTGCTCGAGGTCGGGCTCGACGGGTCGCGGACGCTGCACCCCGAGCCGTCGGTCCTCGGCGTCACCCGGCCCGCCCCGGCACGACGGCGTCCGCTCGAGGGGCCGATCGTCGTGCGCCGTCCCGACGCGGACGCCGCCCCGCGCACGGCGTCGAAGCGGTACGCGCGACGGCTCGCCGACGCCCGCCGTGGGCTCGACGGCGTCGTCGAGGTCGACCCGGAGCTCGACCGCCCCCTCGTGCACGTCGACCGCACGGTGCTCGACGGCCCGCGACCCTGGCGACCCGGTGAGTCGCTCGTCGTGGGCGACGTCGTCCTCGAGACCGCCGACGTGCTGCCCGCCGACGCGTCGCTGTCACCGTCACCCGCGGGTGCCACGCTCGACTACAACCGGCCGCCGCGGCTCCTGCCGCCGCTGCGTCCCACCGACTTCCGTCTGCCGGCCGAGCCGAAGAGCCCCGACAAGCTGCGGTTCCCGCTGGCGATGATGGTCCTGCCGCTGGTCATGGGCGTCGCGATGTACCTGTTCACGAAGTCGCCCTACGGCCTCGTGATCATGGTGCTGTCGCCGATGATGGCCGTGTCGAACTACGTCTCCTCCCGCGGTACCCGGCGCACGCAGCACGTCGAGGCCGTCCGCACCTACGCGGAGCGCACGGCTCGCATCGAGCGGCAGGCCTACGACGCCCTCGGCGAGGAGAGCGCCGCGCGCCGCCGCGAGCTGCCCGACCCGGCCTCGGTCCTGCTGTTCGCGACGGGCCCGCGCGCCCGGCTGTGGGAGCGGCGACGGACCGACCCGGACTGGATGCTTGCGCGGATCGGCACCGCGGACGTGCAGAGCGAGGTGTCGCTGCACGACCCGGCTCGCGAGGACCACGAGCGCGAGCGGCACTGGAGCGCCGCCGACGTGCCCGTCGCGGTCCCGCTCGCCGCTGCCGGTGTCACGGGCGTCGCCGGACCGCCCGACGAGCGTCGCGCGGTCGCCGCGTGGATGCTCGCGCAGGTCGTGACCGCGCACTCGCCCGCGGACGTCTCGGTCGTCGTGCTGACCGACGGGCAGGGCGACGACGCGTGGAGCTGGGTGCGCTGGCTGCCGCACGCGCGCCGCGACACGGGCCCGGTCGCCGCGGTCGGCAACGACGAGGAGACGACCGCCCGCCGGGTCGCCGAGCTGCTCGACCTCGTCGAGCGCCGCCGGTCGGCCGCACGGGGGAACGGGATGCGGAGCGAGCCGGCGGGGGCACCGGTCCTCGTCGTCCTCGACGGAGCCCGGCGGATCCGGCTGCTCCCGGGGCTCGTGACCCTGCTGCGCGAGGGGCCGTCGGTCGGCGTGATGTTCGTCTGCGTCGACGAGCAGGAGCGACAGCTCCCCGAGGAGTGCCAGGCGGTCGTCGTCGTCGACGGTCCGCGGACGACGGTGTCGGTCGCCGGCCGGCAGCCCGTCGACGGCGTGCGCGCCGACGTCGTCCCGCTCGCCTGGTTCGAGCGGCTCGGCCGGTCGCTGGCCCCGATCCGCGACATCGGCTCGGAGGACCTGGCCGCGACGCTCGTGTCGTCGTCCCGCCTGCTCGACGTGCTCGACCTGGACCCGCCGCGGGCCGAGGCGGTCGCGCAGGTGTGGGCACGCGGCGGCCGCACGACGCGTGCGGTGATCGGCGAGACGACCGACGGGCCGTTCACCGTCGACGTGCGTGCGGACGGCCCGCACGGGCTCGTCGCGGGCACCACGGGCTCGGGCAAGTCGGAGCTGCTGCAGACGCTCATCGCGTCCCTCGCGGTCGCGAACCGCCCCGACGAGATGACGTTCGTCCTCGTCGACTACAAGGGTGGCGCGGCGTTCAAGGACTGCAACCACCTGCCGCACACCGTCGGCATGGTCACGGACCTCGACGAGCACCTGACGCGGCGCGCGCTCGACAGCCTCGCCGCGGAGCTGCGCCGCCGCGAGCACCAGCTCGCCGGTGCGGGCGCGAAGGACATCGAGGACTACCTCGCGGGCCGCGGGCCCGACGACGCGCCGATGCCGCGCCTCATGATCGTCATCGACGAGTTCGCCGCGCTCGTCGGGGAGCTGCCGGACTTCGTGAGCGGCCTCGTCGACATCGCGCGCCGGGGCCGGTCGCTCGGCGTGCACCTGCTGCTCGCGACGCAGCGACCCGCGGGTGTCGTCAGCGCCGAGATCAAGTCGAACACCAACCTGCGGATCGCGCTGCGGGTCACCGACAAGAACGACAGCCAGGACGTCATCGAGTCGGGCGACGCCGCCGAGATCCCGCCGAGCCTGCCCGGTCGGGCGTACGCGCGGCTGGGTCACACGAGCCTCGTGGCGTTCCAGTCGTCGCGGGTGGGGGGCCGTCCGCCGGGTGCGTCCGGTCCGGCGGACAGCGTCACGCTCGCGCCGCTGACGTGGGGCGACGTGGGCCGCCCGCCCGCCGTCGCGCCGCGCGCGGAGCAGGACGACGACGACGCGCCCACGGACCTGGCGGCGCTCGTCGAGGCGGTGCGCGCCGCCGCCGACCTCGCCCGTGTCGCCGCGCCTCCTCCGCCGTGGCTGCCGGCCCTGCCCACGACGGTGACGACCACCGACCTGGTCGCGCAGGGCGGCGCGACGCTCGCCGCGCGACCGCTGCACCTGCCGTACGGCCTGGTCGACCTGCCCGCCGAGCAGCGCCGCGACGTCGCCGGCTACGACCTGGAGAGCGCCGGCAACCTGGCGGTCGTCGGTGCCCCGCGCACGGGCCGGTCGAGCGTGCTGCGCGCCTTCGCGGCCGCCGTCGCCGAGCGGGTGTCGCCGCGCGACGTCCACCTGTACGGCCTCGACTTCGGGAACAACGCGCTGCTCCCGCTCGTCGCCCTGCCGCACACCGGCGCGGTCGTGCCCCGCGACCAGCCCGACCGGGTCGCCCGGCTGACCCGGCGGCTGCGCGCCGAGATCTCGCGTCGGCAGCAGGTCCTCGCCGAGCAGTCGTTCGCCGACGTCGCCGAGCAGCGCGCGGGCGTCGCGCCCGACGACCGCCTGCCCTACCTGCTGGTGCTGCTCGACCGGTGGGAGGGGTTCATCCAGGCGTTCGAGGACTACGACGGTGGGGCCCTCGTCGACCTCTGGACGCAGATCCTGCAGGAGGGCCCGGGTGCGGGCGTCAAGGTCGTCGTGAGCGGTGACCGGTCGCTGCTCGCGGGCCGCGTCTCGACGCTCACCGAGGACCGCGTCATGCTGCCGATGTCCGACGTGGGGGACTACGGCGCCGTCGGACTGGCCCCGCGCGAGGTCCCGACGAACCTGCCCGACGGGCGCGCGTTCCGGTCGCAGGGCAGCCAGGAGCTGCAGGTGGCCCTGCTGGTCGAGGACACGTCGGGGCCGGCACAGGTCGCCGAGCTGCAGCGGCTCGCCCGTGAGGCCACGGCCCGGCACGCCGCCGACCCGCGCACCCCGTCGGCACCCGCTGGGCAGGTCCCGTTCCGGGTCGACCCGCTCCCCGCGCGCCTGACGCTCGCCGAGGCGCACGCGCTCGGCGGCGGCCCGCTCGGCCGCACGGCGCTGCCGGCCGGTGTCGGAGGGGACTCGCTCACGCTGTTCGGGCTCGACACCGAGGAGCACGGGCCGGGGGTGCTCGTCGTCGGGCCACGCCGTTCCGGGCGCAGCACCACGCTGCTCACGATGGGGACGTCCGCGCTGGAGCGCGGCTGGACCGTCGGGATCGTCACGCCGCGCCGCAGCCCGCTGCGCGACCTCGCCGACCACCCGGGCGTCCTGGGGTCGCTCGACCTGGACGCGTCCCGGGACGACATCACCGCGCTGCTCGCCGGCCTCGTGCCCGCCGGGGACACCCCGACCGTGCTGCTCGTGGACGACCTCGAGCTGGTCGGCACCGACGGGCCCCTCGCGGACGCGATCGTCGCCCACCTGGGCGCGCTCCGGGACCGGCCGGGTCTGGTGGTCGCGGCCGGCTCGGCCGACGAGCTGTCGAGCGGCTACCGCGGGCCGGCCGCCACGATGAAGAAGTCGCGCAACGGCCTGCTGCTCGCCCCGTCGTCGCCCAACGACGGCGACCTGTTCGGGCTGCGTCTGCCGCGGTCCGCGCTGGGTGCGGGCGTCCCCGGACGCGGCCTCCTCGTGGCTGCGGGGTCGTGGCAGCTCGTCCAGGTGCCGACGCCGTGACCGTCCCGGCGCCCTGACCGTCCCGGCGCCCTGACCGTCCCGACGGCGTGTCCGTCCCGACGGCCTGTCCGTCGCTACGGCCTGTCCGTCCCCGACGGCCTGTCGGTCGCGACGGCCTGACCGTGTCGACGCCGTGACCGTCTCGGCGCCGGGCGCGTGCCCCGCGGCGTGCGACCCTGGGGCGCGTGCGCCGGACCTCACGGCGGACCTCGCCATGACCTGCCGAGAGGGGTGCCGTGCCGTCCTACCGCGTCCGCGCCGCCGTCGGCACGTTGCGTCCCGGCGTCGCGGCCCCCGACGTGCTGCCCGAGGCCGTCGCCGTCGCGCGGGCCCGCACCGCGGTCGAGGCGCACGACGTGGAGGTCGTCCGAGGCGAGGCTCGCGTCACCGTGCGGTACGAGGCGGACGACGACCAGGCCGCGCGTCAGATCGGGTGGGCCGTCCTCGCACGGCTGGACGAGCTCGCCGAGATCAGCGGCCGCTCGGTGACGCGCCGCTTCGGCGCGCGCTGGTACCGCGTCTGACGGCGCCCGCCGGGGGACGTGGCGGGCCCGGCGGCGACGGCGTGGTGCCGTGCCGCCGGGCCCGGACGGTGACGTCGAGGGCGACGGTCGGGTTCAGTCGCCCTTGACGTTGACGAGCTGACGCAGGACGTGCCGGACCTCGACGAGGTCGGCGGCGTCGGCCATGACCCGGTCGATGTCCTTGTACGCGGCGGGGATCTCGTCGAGGAACGCGTCGGTGTCGCGGTACTCGATCCCCGCCATGGCCTCGCGGAGCTGGTCGCGCGTGAAGAGCTTCCGTGCCGCTGTGCGGGAGTGCTCACGCCCGGCGCCGTGCGGCGAGGAGCACAGCGACAGCGGGTCGCCCTTGCCGACGACGACGTACGACGCGGTGCCCATCGATCCCGGGATGAGGCCGGGGTCGCCGGCGCGGGCCCGGATGGCGCCCTTGCGGGACACCCACACGGACTTGCCGAAGTGCGTCTCCTGCTCCGTGAAGTTGTGGTGGCAGTTGACGCGCTCGGCCTCGACGACGTCCTCGCCCATGTGCTCGGCGATCGCGGCGACGACCCGGTCCATCATCTCCTCGCGGTTGAGCCGGGCGAACTCCTGCGCCCACCGCAGCTCGCGCACGTAGGCCCAGAACTCGGGGGTCCCCTCGACGAGGTACGCGAGGTCGCGGTCGGGCAGGGAGATCCACCACTTCTGGCACAGCTCGGCGGCGACGCGGATGTGGTGCTGCGCGATCTTGTTGCCGACGCCGCGGGACCCGGAGTGCAGGAACAGCCAGACGGTGCCGCTCTCGTCGGCGGTCACCTCGATGAAGTGGTTGCCGGACCCGAGCGACCCGAGCTGGAGCGCCCACCGGCCCGCGTAGGCGCCGGGGTCGAAGCCCGCCTTCTCCGCGGCGGCCTCCAGCGTCGCGACGCGGGCCTCCGCGCTGGGTGTCAGGCGCTGGTTCGCGGCGCCGGCCGACAGCGGGACGGTCCGCTCGATCCGCTGCCGCAGCGGTGCGAGCGGCCCGGCGGCGCGGACCTGCTCGACCGTCCACTGCGTGCGGACGGCGATCATGCCGCAGCCGATGTCGACGCCGACGGCCGCGGGGATCAGCGCGCCGAGGGTCGGGATCACCGAGCCGACGGTGGCGCCCTTGCCGAGGTGCGCGTCGGGCATGAGCGCGACGTGCGGGTAGACGAAGGGCAGGGTGGACGTGGCGACGGCCTGGTCGCGGGCCTTGTCGTCGAGGATCGAGGCCCAGGAGACCAGCGTCTTCGTGAGGTGCTGGCGTGTCATGGTCGGCGATCCTGGCAGCGGCGTCGGGGGGTGTCGTCCTCATTGTCCGGCGGTCACCCGCCCGGTCGCGCGCGGGACGTCGGGTCAGGTCCGGCGGTCGGCCGGACGGACCGTCACGCCGGGGGAGGACCGCCGGGAGGCACGTCGGTCAGAGGAGCGGGTCGCCCTGGCCCACGATCATCGGCTCGCCGACCGGGCGCGGCGCACGCGCACGCCCTTCACCGCTCGTCTTCGCGGGCGCGTACCGGTGACCCACCACCATGCTCGGCCGGCCCGGGCCGGACGCCTCGACGACGACGGCGTGCGTGCCCGGCTCGTCGCCGGGCAGCTCGCCCTCCCACGCGACGACCGCGGCCGCGGCGCCCGACGCCCGCACCCAGGCGCGCGCGCGGTCCGCGGACTCGCGCGAGTCGCCGGGGAACGTCTGGACGACGCGGTGCACGCCGTCGTGGGTCATCGCGAAGGTCACGAGCGGGCACTCGCCGCCGAGCACGGCGTCGAGCGCGTGCTCGAGGGCGCGCAGGCCGAGGTCCTGGGTCGCGGGTGACGGCGGCTCGGGCAGGTCGCCGGGTGTGCGGTACCCCGTCGACGGTGCCGGCGTGTCGTCGGGGGCCGGTGCCGCGGTGCGACGGGGGAGCGACCCCGCGGGCGCGGGCGTGCGCTGCTGGGGGACCTCGAACGCGGGCGTCCGATCGGCGTCCTCCGTGGGGAGGCCGGACACCGCGAGGTGGGCGGCGGCCGCCGCGACGTAGCCGGACGCCCAGTCGGGCGTGACGCCGATGTCCCAGCGCGCGCGGATGTCGTCGAGGGGCAGGACGGCCGCCTCGCCGTCGGGCGACACGACGCACGGCGTGGGGGTGGGGCCCGCGGTCCGCAGGACCCAGTGCGCACCGGGCGCGCGCGCGACGACGAGGTCGCCGACGACGACGCCGAGCGCCGCCACGACGCCCTCGGGCACCGCGGCCCCCGCGTCGCCGGCCCAGCCGGTGAACGTCTCGTGCACGAGCCGGGCGACGTCGGCGACGTCCGTGACGTCGGTGCGGCTGCGGCGGACGTGGGCGCGGAGGCTGTCGAGGTGGCCCTGCTCGCCGACCGTGAGAGGGCGCAGGCCGGGCATGGTCGCGGCCTGCGCGGGGGACGTCCGGTCCTCGCTCATACCGGTGGATCGTCGGTCACGCGGACGCTCTTGAGACGCCGCCCGGCGGTTCCTCCGTATGGCGGGCGTGACCTGCGGTCATGCCCGCGGTGACGCGCGGCCGGTGGGCGCGGTCACCGCGGCCTGGTTAGCCTGGCCGCCGAACGACGGCACGCGCACGGCCGTCCACGTCCCCGGGAGTCCCGTATCCAGCTCCGTCTCGTCGTCGCCGCCGTGGCCGTCGTCGCCGTCGTCGGCGGCGGTGCCGGGGCATGGGCGCACGTCGACCACCAGGAGCGTGAGCGTGCCGAGCAGGCGGCGCTGGTGCGGGTCGACGACGCCGTCGGGTCGCGCGACGCGGACGTCGCCCTGTGGGGCGCGTCGGACGCGACCGTGGGCAGGGCAGTGACCGCGACGACCCGCGCGGAGGCGGGTGCGGCGCTCGCGGCGCTCGCGGAGCAGGCGCGCGCCACGCTCGCGGCGAGCGAGGGGAAGGTCGCAGACGACGCGACCCGGCAGGCGCTCGCGGCGGTGCTCGCGGAGGCGGACGCGGCCGCGGCGACGCCCGGGCCGTCGGCCGCGACGGCACGACGGGTCGCCGCGACCCTCGGGGCCGCGCACGCGACGGTCGCGCAGGCGCAGGTCGAGTGGCAGCAGGCGCAGGACGCTGCGGCGGCACGCGCGGCCCGCCCGACCACGCCGAGCGGCGGCGGCACCGGGAGCAGCGGCGGCACGGCGACGGGGACGCCGCCGTCGTGCCGGACGACGTACGACGGGCCGCCGTTCTACACGTCGCCCGCGACCGACGGCGGCGACGGGTCCAACGGGAAGCTGCCGCCGTCGGCGCTCACGGCCGTGTCGTGGGACGTCGACCCGCGGGGCACGCCGTACTACCTGCGCAACGACGCGGCGGCCGCGCTCGAGCGCCTCAACGGGGCGTTCCGGGCGCGGTTCGGGCACGACCTGGACCTCGATCTCACCTACCGCGACTACGCGACGCAGGTCGCGATGCGCGAGGCGCTCGGGACGATCGCCGCGGTACCGGGCACGTCCTCGCACGGGACCGGGCTCGCGATGGACGTGCCGGAGCTGCCCTGCGAGTACGGGTGGGGCACGCCGCAGCGCGACTGGCTGGTCGCGAACGGGCCGTCGTACGGGTGGGTCGTGCCGTCGTGGGCGCGGCAGAACGGCTCGAACCCCGAGTACTGGCACTTCGAGTACCGCGGCTGAGCCGCGGGCACGGCGTCCGGGGCGCTGCCCCGACCGAGCTCGTCGCGGCGTGCGGGCGGGCGGAGGTGCGGACCCCGTGCCCGACGCTCGGTCGTCCCGACGCGTCGGTCAGTCCGCGTGACGGTCGGCGGGCGGGCGGACCGCGTCGGCGGACGACGGCACCGTGAACCACGAGACCGCGCCGCCCACCGCGAGCAGCCCGGCGCACACGAGCATCGCGACGCGGTGCGCGTCGGCGAGCGTGCCGGGGTCGGTGAGCCCCGCGCTCCCGACGCCCGCGACGAGCGGCAGGACGGCGATCCCGAGGAGCCCGGCGACGCGCGCGACCGCGTTGTTGACGCCGGACGCCACGCCCGCGAGGTGGTCCGGCGCGGACGCCAGCGCGGTCGTGGTGAGCGGGGCGACGACCGCCGCGAGCCCGAGCCCGAACAGCAGGACGCCCGGGAGGACGTCCGTCAGGTACGCGGCGGACGGGCCGATCCCGGCGAGCAGCACGGTCGCGCCGGCGCACACGATCGGACCGACGGTCATGGGCAGGCGCGGACCGAGCCGCACGCCGAGCGCACCGGACGTCGACGACAGCAGCAGGAGAAGCAGCGTGACGGGGACCGGTGCGAGGCCCGCGGCGAGCGGCGAGTAGCCCGACACCACCTGGAGCGTGACGACGAGGAAGAAGAAGACGCCCGACAGCGCCGCGTACACGACGAGCGTCGCCGCGTTGGTGCCGGCGAAGGGTCGCCAGCGGAACAGCCGAGGCGGCACGAGCGGGGCGGCCGCGCGCGACTCGACGACGACGAACGCGACGAGCGCGAGCACGCCCGCGGCGAGCACCGCGGCGACCGCGGGCCGCAGGGCACCGTCCTCGGTCCACGCCGTGAAGGCCCAGGTCAGCGCAGCGAGGCCGAGCGCGGCGAGCGCGGTCCCGGCGACGTCGAGCCGGCGCACGGCCCCCGGGTCGAGCGTCTCGGGGACGGCCTTCAGCGCGACGACCACCACGACGGCCGCGATCGGCAGGTTGATGCCGAACACCCACCGCCACGACGTGACCTCGACGATCCAGCCGCCCAGGAACGGCGCGACCGCGCCCGCGATCCCGCCGAGCCCCGACCACGCGCCGATGGCCCGGCCGCGGTCCTCGCCCGCGAACGTGGACTGGATGATCGCGAGCGAGCCGGGGGTGAGCAGCGCGCCGCCGACGCCCTGCAGGGCGCGCGCCGCGACGAGGAGCCCGACGGTCGGCGCGAGCGCGCACGCGAGCGACGCGACCGCGAACCAGACGACGCCGACGAGGAACACGCGCCGTCGCCCGAACCGGTCGCCCAGCGACCCGCCGAGCAGGAGGAACGCGGCGAGCGTCAGCGCGTAGCCGTTGACGGTCCACTGCAGGTCGGCGGTCGTCGCGTCGAGCTCGTCGGCGATGCGCGGCAGCGCGATCGTGACGACGGTCGCGTCGATGAACGCGATCGCGGACCCCAGCACGGTCGCGACGAGCACCCACCGCCCGCGCGCGGACCGGTACTCGACCACGGTCGACGCGCTCGGGTCGCCGCGAGGTGCCGCGCCCGGGTCGGGCCGGGTGGGCCCGGAGTCGTCAGCGCGGCCTGTCACGGTCGCGGCTCGGCTGGACCCGCTTCGGCTCGCCGGGCATCTTCGGGTACTCGGGCGGGTAGGGCAGGTCGCCGTGGCCGTCGTCGCGCTCCTGCTTGTCGGCGAGCTCGAGCAGCGACTCGATCGAGTAGCGCGGCGAGGCGTGCGCGACGAGCGGTGCGAACAGGTCGCCGACCTCGGCGAACCGCGCCGGCATGGTCGTGACGTCGAAGTCGTCGGGGTGCACGTCGCCGACCTCGTCCCAGCGCAGCGGCGCGGACACGGTCGCGTGCGGGTTGGTGCGGATCGAGTAGGCGGAGGCGATGGTGCGGTCGCGGGCCATCTGGTTGTAGTCGACGAAGATCTTCTGGCCGCGCTCCTCCTTCCACCACTTCATCGTGACCTGCTCGGGCATGCGCCTCTCGAGCTCGCGGCCGAACGCGATGGTCGCCCGGCGGGCGTCGGTGAAGGACCACCGCGGCTCGATCGGGACGAAGACGTGGATGCCGCGCCCGCCCGACGTCTTGGGCGTGCCCTCCATCCCGTGCTCGGCGAGCAGCTCGCGCACGTGCGGGGCGACGCGTGCGGCGTCGGAGAAGTCGGTGCCGGGCTGCGGGTCGAGGTCGATGCGGATCTGGTCGGGCGAGTCGACGTCGTCGCCCAGCACGGGCCAGGGGTGGAACGTCAGGGTTCCGAGGTTGGCGGCCCACGCGACCACCGCGAGCTCGCTCGGCGCGACCTCGTCGGCGGTCCGGCCGCTGGGGAACGCGATGCGGGCGGTGCGCACGTAGTCGGGGGCGCCCTGCGGCACGCGCTTCTGGTAGAACGCGTCGCCCGTCGAGTCCATGCGGGTCGCGAGCTTCGCGCCCTCGAACACACCCTTGGGCCAGCGTTCGAGCGTGGTCGGGCGGTCGAGCAGCGCCCCGAGGATCCCGTCGCCCACGGCGACGAAGTACTGGACGACGTCGAGCTTCGTGAGCCCGCGCTCGGGGAAGTACACCTTGTCGGGGCTGCTGACGCGGACCGTGCGGCCGCGCACGTCGAGCTCGACCGCGGGCGTCTTCGACGGTGACATGCGCCCCACGGTAGGGCCGGCCCCCGACACGCGCCCGTGCAGGTCGGCGCGTCGGGCCCGGTCCGCGCGACGACGTCCCGGCGGTCAGGCGGTCGTCGACGGCGTCGACACCCCGGGCGCCGCGCCGGCGCCGACGACGTCGGCCACGCGCCGCGCCACCTCGTCCGGGGCGAGGTGGGTCGTGTCCACGACCTCCGCCGCGGCGTGCAGCCAGGTGCGCGCGGCCTCGGCGTACGCGTCGACGTACTGGAGGCGGAACGGCGACGGGACGGCGTGCTCACCCGCGATGCGGGCCAGCAGCGTCGCGCGGTCGGCGTGCAGCACGACGTGCCGGACGGGGATGCCGTGCTCCGCGAGCCCCGTCCGGATCTCCCGCCAGTAGGCCTCGACCAGCACGGTCATCGGCATCACGAGCGTCCCGCCCGTGAACTCGAGCACCCGCCGGGCGGTGTCGACCACGAGCGGCCGCCAGGGCGCCCAGTGCTGGAAGTTGTCGGTCGCCGGCAGGCCGGGCGAGACGTCCATCAGCGTCTCACCCACCTTCTCCGCGTCGAGCACCCGGGAGTCCGGGAGAAGTCGCTGCACGAGCGCGGCGGTCGTCGTCTTGCCGACGCCGTGCGTGCCGTTGAGCCAGACGATCACGCCCCGACAGTAACGGGACGAGATCCGCAGGTCAGACGTCCGTGCCGATGAGCCCGCGCTGGTGCGCGACCGACACGGCCTCCGCGCGCCCCGACACCCCGAGCTTCGCGAGCAGGTTCGAGATGTGCACCGACACCGTCTTGCCGGAGATGAAGAGCTTCTCGCCGATCTGCCGGTTCGACAGGCCCTGCGCGACGAGCCCGAGCACCTCGACCTCGCGCGCGGTCAGCACGTCCGCACCCGCGACGCGCACGCCGGGCAGGTCGAGCCGTCCGCGCCGCGCGAGCCCGCGCACGGCTGTCGCGAGCGGCACCGCACCCATCGCGTCGGCCTCGGCGAGCGCCGTCACCGCCTCGTCGCGCGCCGCGTCCCGCTCGCCGTGCTCCAGCAGCGCCTCCGCGAGCCGCCAGCGTGTCCGCGCCTGCTCGTAGCGGTGCCCGTAGCCGAACTCGGCGAGCGTCGCGCGCCACGTCTCGGGGTCGTTCGCGCCGACCAGCCGACCGTGCTCGGCCTGCGCGCGCAGCAGCCACGCGCGTCCCTCGGGTCCCAGCACGCCGCCGCGGGGCCGGCCGCGGTCGGCGGTCGTCCGGGCGCGCTCGAGCAGGCGGTCGCCCAGCGCGACACGTGCGCTCACGTCGCGACCGAGGAGGCGCTCCTGCGCGGCGGCGTCGGCGAGCGCGGACAGCCCCAGCGCGGACAGCCAGATGCCGCCGAGGAAGTAGTCGCTCCACTCCCGCCCGAGGTGCTCGATGACACGCAGGGCGAGGTCGACCGCCTCGTCGAGCTCGCCGCGCCACGTGAGCGCGTCGACCGTGCAGCCGCCGCCCACCAGGGCGAGGATCCCGTCGCGCGACCAGTGCGCCTCGAGCGTCCTGCCCCGCTCGACCGCGTCGTCGTCGCCGCGTGCGACCGCCGCGTACAGGGTCATGAGGCGCTCGGTCGGTGCCAGCGGCTCGGGGATGTCGGTGCGGACGGGCCCGGGGGACAGGTCGCCCTGCACGAACCGGAACAGGTGCCCGAGCATGAGCATCTCGATCGCGTAGGTGCTCCACAGCATCCCCGACGTCCGCGCGCGCTCGACGGCCTCGTCGCCGATCCGGGTGGCCCGCGCGACGTCGCCCGCGTAGTACCGGTTGTTCGCGAGGTTGTACATGGTGCGCAGCTCGGTCGACAGGTCCCCCGACCGTCGGGCGAGCACGAGCGCGTCGGCGAGCAGCCCCGCGGCGCGGTCCTGGTCGTCGACGACGAGCACCGCCAGCGTCGTCAGCGCGTCGGCCTCCGCGTCCACCGCCCCGACCTCGCGGGCGACCTCGACGGCCTCGCCCGCGGCGCGCTCGGCCTCGTCGTCCTCGTCGGTGTTGAGCGCCGCGCGCGCGTACGTCGCGAGCGCCCACGCCCGCTCCGGCGACGGGTCCGGCAGCCCCTCGACGGCCTGGCGCGCGAAGCCCATCGCCTCCCGCCCGCGCTCGGCGCTCGTGAGGTGCCGTGCGAGGCACGTGCGCAGCGCGGCCTGGCGGGTCGGGTCGTCGGCGGCCTCGTCGACCGCGGCGCGCGTGAGCTGGACCGCGCGGTCGAGCTGGCCCGCCTTGCCCGCGGCGGTCGCGGCGGCGTCGAGCACCGCGACGTGGTCGTCGTCGAGCGTCGCCGTCGTCTCCGGGACGGCCTGCCACAGCCGCAGCACGACCTCGAGGTGCCGCAGCTCCTCGACCGGGGCCAGCAGGTCGTGCGCCTGCCGGGCGGCCTCGCGCGACGCGGTCACGGCGGTCGGCAGGTCCGGGGCGCGCAGCGCGTGCCACGCGAGCTGCGACGCGGTCCCGAGCGACGGGTCGTCGTGCAGCGCCTGCAGGTACGCACGGTGCAGCGCCGACTGCTCACCCGGCAGGAGGTCGGTGTACACGGCCTCGGCCAGCAGCGCGTGCCGGAACGCGATGTGCGACCCGTCCCCGACCAGCACGTGGTGCGCGACGGCCTCCCGCAGGGCCGCGTCGAGCGCGCCGGGCGGCGCCAGGTCGGGGTGGCCGTTCGCCGCGACCGCGGCGCGCAGCAGCGGCTCCGTCACGCGGCGCCCCGCCGCCGCCGCGACGCGGGCCAGGTGCTGCACGGCCGGGTCGAGCACCTCCAGGCGCGTGCGCAGGACGTCCGCGAGCGACCACGGCAGCGCGTCGCCGTCCGCACCGGCCTCGACGAGCTCCTCCGCGAAGTACGCGTTGCCCTCCGACCGGTCGAGCACGCGCCGGAGCGTCGTCTCCGGCAGCGGACCGCCCGCGACGGCCGCCGCGAACTCGCGCAGCTCGTCCTCGTCGAACGGGGGCAGGTCCAGCCGGGACACGCGCGGGTGCCGGACGAGCTCCGCCGCGACCGGGCGCCACGGGTGCCGGCGGTGCAGGTCGTCCGTGCGGTACGACCCGACGAGCAGGACGTGCTGGTCGCGCAGCCGCGACACGACGAACCGCAGGACGTCGCGCGACGACGCGTCCGCCCAGTGCAGGTCCTCGAGGACCAGGAGCAGCGGGTGCTCGTCCGACCCGACGGCCGCGAGCACCTCCACGACGCCGTCGAACAGCTGCAGCCGGCCGGCCGCGTCGTCCGCCGGCCCGTCGACCACCTCCGCGCCGGGCAGCAGCCGCCGCAGCGCGGGCCGTCGTGCGACGACCGCGTCGACGGCCGCGGGGTCGAGGTCGCGCAGCTGCACGAGCGCCTCGGTGAACGGCAGGTACGGCAGGCCGATCTCGCCGAGGTCCACGCAGTGCGCGAGCACGACGCGGGCACCGTCCGCGGCGGCCTGGTCGGCGACGTGCCGCAGCAGCCGCGACTTGCCGACGCCGGCGTCGGCCGCCAGCAGCACGGCCGCGGGGTCGCCCGCAGCCGCGCGGCGCAGGCCGTCCGACAGCTCGGAGACCTGCGCCGCGCGGGCGACGAACGGTGTGCTCATCGGGCCACGTGCCACGCACCCGATCCTCGCAGCAGCCACCCACGCACCGCTTCCCCCCGGCGGTGACCGGGACGGGCGGTGCGTCGGTCCGCGACCACGGGACGGGTCGTGCCGCGCGCCGTCCCCCGCGGCTGCGCGGCCTGCACGAGCTGCTCGCGACGGAACGCGAGCTCGGCGTCGAGCGCCGGTCCCCAGAGCTCGGTCATGGTGTCCTCCTCCTCGCGATGCCTTCTTCGTCGACCCTGACGTTGCTCGTGAGGCCCCCCGCCGCGGATCGGTCGGTCGACGGGTCCTGACGCACCTGTGCGGGTGAGGCGCCTCTGAGGTACCTCAGACGGCGGGGCGGGTCGGGTCCTGCGGACGCCAGACGGCGGGCGGGTCGGGTCCTGCGGGCGCCGTGGACGCGGCACGATGGTCGCCGGCACCTGCGACAGGACCGGGAGGGACCTCGATGAGCACGACCGACGACGTGCGGACCTCGAAGCGGCTCTCGTACGTCCTGCGGCACGCCCCCGGCTCCGTGGGCGTCACCCTCGACGGTTCCGGCTGGGTCGCGGTCCCGGACCTGCTGGCGGCGCTCGCGGCGGCAGGCGACGTGGTGTCCCGTGCCGACCTCGAGCGAGTGGTCGCGACCAGCGACAAGCAGCGGTTCGAGCTCGACGCGGCGAGGGACCGGGTGCGCGCACGGCAGGGGCACAGCGTCCCCGTCGACCTCGACCTCCCGGTGACGACACCGCCGCCCGTCCTGTTCCACGGCACGCACGCCGGGGTGGTCGACGCGATCCTCGCCGACGGGCTCGTCCGGGGGCAGCGGCACGCCGTCCACCTGTCCGCCGACGTCCGGACGGCGACCGCCGTCGGGGCCCGTCGCGGCCGACCGGTCGTCCTGCGCGTCGACGCGGCCGCGATGCACGCCGACGGCCACGCCTTCGCGGTCACCGGGAACGGCGTGTGGCTCACCACCGCGGTCCCGCCCCGCTACCTCGCCGTGCTGCCGTCGCCCTGACGGTCGCGTCGCCGGGGTGTCGGGACGGCGGGCCCGCGCGGGAGCATGGGCCGATGAGCCTCGTGCAGGTGGCCCAGCGCGCCACCGACCTCGACCGTGCCGCGGCGTTCTACACCGACCTCCTGGGCCGCGGGCCGACCGCGCGCTTCGACCCGCCCGGCCTGCTCTTCTTCGACCTCGACGGCGTCCGCCTGCTGCTCGACACGGGTGCGCCCTCCGCGCTGCTGTACCTCCGGGTCGACGACGTGGCCGCGACCGTCGAGCGGCTCCGCGCCGCGGGCGTGCCCGTCGAGGGCGAGCCGCACGTGATCTTCCGGCACGACGACGACGCCCTCGGGCCGGCCGGCACCGACGAGTGGCAGGCGTTCGTGCGCGACCCCGACGGCAACCTCGTGGGGCTCGTCGAGCACCGCGCCTGACCGGCGTCGTGGGGCGCGTCGTTCACCGCCCCTGACCGGCGTCGTCGGGCGCGTCGTGCACCCCCCACGACCGGCGTCGTCGGGCTCGTCGAGCACGGCACCCGACCGGCGTCGGTGTGCAGGTCATGTGCACGTCACCCGGACGCGTCGGCGTCCGCCCGGCGCGACGGCGGACGTTCGGGCACCCTTGACGGGTGGGTGACGTGCGAGACCTGAGGAGTGCCGCGAGCCTCCGGCGCGAGTGGCGGGTGGACGACGAGGTCGTCGTGCGCGCCGAGCGCTCCGCGCCGCGAGCCGCGCGGCACTGGGTCATGCGGACCGTGGCCGAGTCGGGCGTGACCGGCGCGGTCAACCAGGTGGTCGAGCTGCTGACGGGCGAGCTCGTGTCGAACGCGGTGCTGCACGGGCCGTCCGACGGCCTCGTGCACGTGCACGTGAGCGTCGGCGAGCGCACCGTGCGGGTCGGCGTGACCGACGACGGCGGCGGCCACCCGACCGTGTCGCACCCCGAGCCGACGGCCCCGAGCGGCCGCGGTCTCGCGCTCGTCGAGGCGCTCGCGGAGTCGTGGGGGACCACCGCGCGGGCCGACGGGCACCCCGGCAAGACGGTCTGGTTCGAGCTCGACATCGCCGACTGACCGCCCCTCGCGACGTCGGGACGGGGCCTGGCCTGCGGCTCGGCGATGCGGCGTACGCCCGGTGCGCGTAGTTTCTGGGACGTGCGACCAGCCAGCGAAGGGCCACTGATGACCGACACCGAGGGACAGGCACCGGCCGCCACGCGCCTGCCGGAGATCCGCGCCGAGGTGCGCGAGGACGGCACGGGCGAGATCTCCGTCGACGGCGTGGTCGAGCAGGTGCAGACCGCGAACCTCCAGGAGGCGGGCGCGGCCATCACGCAGCGCATCGCGACGCTGGCGGGTTCCGTCGGGTCTCCGCTGCCCGTGCAGGTGCGCGACCCCGACGGCGTCTGGTCGCTCCTGATCCACCCTGACGGCCTGGTCGACGAGGCGGGCGCCCCGACGCCGCCCGAGGGGATCGCCGCCGCTGACCTCGCGTCGACCGCGATCACCCCGCCCGTCGGCCCGCCGCCGACGCCCGTCGACGGCGCCGCGGACGTCGACGTGCCGCCCGCGCCGACCGCCCCGGCCGAGGCGCCCGCGACCGCCGACGTGGTCGCCGAGCCTGCGCCGTCCGACCCGACGACGGCCGGGTCGACGACGTCGTCCGCCGCCACGAGCCGGTCCGCGGCCTCGCGCAGCGGTGCGTCGACCAGCCGTGAGGCGGCGTCGGACGCGACGTCGCTGCCCACGCTCGACGACCTGCTCGCGGCCCGGCACCCGGCCTCCGACGGCCCCGCGGAGCACGGCTGGCGCAGCGGCATCCGACGCGTCACGTTCGGCGCGATCTCGCCGGGACCCGGCCGCGCCGAGCGCAACCGCCGGTCGCAGTCGGCGTCGGTGCGCCGCACGTTCGACGGCCCCAAGACGATCGTCGTCGTCAACCCGAAGGGCGGCGCGCACAAGACGACCGCCACGATGCTGCTGGCCGCGACGTTCGGCATCCAGCGCGGCGGGTACACGCTCGCGTGGGACAACAACGAGACGCGCGGCACGCTCGGCTGGCGGTCCGCGCACACCGAGCACCAGCGCACCGCGGTCGACCTGCTCAACGCCCTGCCACGGCTCGGAGGTCGCGCGACCGTGCGGATCGGCGACCTCGACGGGTTCGTCCGGACGCAGGCCGCCGAGCAGTTCGACGTGCTCGCGTCCGACGAGAGCTCGGCGTCGCTGTCGTCCGTCGACGCGGCGTCGTTCGTCGCGCTGCACCAGGTGCTCTCGCGGTTCTACCGCGTGCTCGTCATCGACACGGGCAACAACATGCGCGCGTCCAACTGGCAGGCGTCCGTCGACGCGGCCGACCAGATCGTCGTCGTCTCGACGATCCGCGAGGACACCGCGCAGTCCGCCGCGTGGGCGCTCGACGCGTTGCGCGCCAAGGGTCACGAGGAGGCCGTCCGCAAGGCGGTGACGATCCTGTCCGCGCCCTCGCCCAAGGTCGACAAGGACCTGCGCACACGGCTGCGCGGCCACTTCGGCGCCCTGACGCGCGCGGTCGTCGAGGTGCCGCACGACAAGGCGCTCGTGTCCGGCGGCCCCATCGACTACGAGGCCCTGAACCCGTCGACGCGCGACGCGTGGCTGCGGGCGACGGCCATCGTGGCCGACGGGCTCTGACGGCTCGCCCGGCGGCGCGGCGCGGATCCGCGCCGCGCCGCCGGTCGTCCGCGCGGATGTCGGTGGTCGGAGGCACCCTGGTGCGCATGGTGACGATCTCCTGCTCGTGCGGGTCGGTGTGCGACTCGCGTCGCAACCCGCTGCGCGGCCTCGACGTCGCAGCGCGCCTCGAGGCGGTCCGCTCGGCGTTCGCGGTCCACGACGGCTTCCTCACCCTCGAGCTCGACGCCGCCTGGCACCCCGGCGCGGACGAGGCGGGCCCGGCGTGCGTCGTGCTGGTCGACCTCGACGAGCTCGACGCGTGCGACGGCCTCGACGCCGACGACGCCGCCACGGTCCGCGCCGCGCTGCGCGGGATCCGCGTCGCGGGCCGCACGATGCCCGCACCGGTCGAGGTCGACGGCACGTGGTTCCGCGTCGCGCCCGCACAGGGCTTCGTCCCGCACGTCACGTACGTCGTGCACGACGCCGACGGCACGGTCCTCGAGGTCGACGAGCCGCTCGTCGAGCGCGACCTGCTCGCGGAGCTCGTCGACGAGTTCGGCCGGTCGGGCCGTCCCGGGCTGGTGCGCCTCGACGCCGTCGCCGCGCGGCGGTCGCTCGCGGGTGCGCTCGACGAGGCGCGGCGCGCGGTCGCGGTCGCCGTCGCGTAACCCGTCCCGACGGAGTCGTCGGTGGTGTGCAAGATCGCGGGGTCCCGGCACAGAGAGCAGGTGAGGACCCTCCGACGACCCCCGGGAGCACCGTGCCGACGCCGACACCGAGCACACCGGTCGACGACGTGACCGCCGACGAGCCGCCGCTGGGCGTCTCCGGGCCGCGCGACGACGACCCCACGCGCGACGGTGGCGACGGAGCGGACGGGGCCTCGGGGCCCGTGGACCCGGCGGACCGGACGTGGTTCGACGGGATCGTGCGCACGCACGCGACGGCCGTGCACCGGTTCCTGGTGCGACGCGTCGGCCGCCAGGACGCGGAGGACCTCACCGCCGACGTGCTCACGGTGGCGTGGCGGCGACGGGACGACGTGCCGCGCGGCGCCGAGCTGCCGTGGCTGTACCGGACCGCGGGCTTCGTCCTGGCGAACCACGTCCGCAAGGCCCGGCCCGTGCCGGTGGCGGACGTGCCCGAGACCCTCGACCTCACCGACCCGGCCGTGGTCGCGGTGCGCGACGAGCAGGTCCGCACGGTCCTGGGTGCGCTCGCGCCGCGCGACCGGCAGATCCTGCTGCTGAACGCGTGGGAGGGACTGGCCGGCCAGGCGCTCGCCGACGTGCTCGGCATCTCCCGCGGCGGTGCGGACGCGGCGCTCAGCCGGGCGCGCGCCCGGCTCCGGGAGGCGTGGGACGCGCTCGACGCGGCCGACGCCTGAGCCCGACGCACGCCTGCGCCCCCGACGCACGCCTGCGCCCCCGACGCACGCCTGAGCCCGGCGCACGCCTGCGCCCCCGACGCACGCCTGAGCCCGGCGCACGCCTGCGCCCCCGACGCACGCCTGAGCCCGGCGCACGCCTGCGCCCCCGACGCACGCCTGAGCCCGGCGCACGCCTGCGCCCCCCGACGCACGCCTGAGCCCGCGGACACCTGAGCCCCGCGCACGCCTGAGCCGGCGGACACTGAGCCCGGCGGGACGCCTGCACCGGGTGAGGCTCACGCCGTCGGTGCAAGGGGTGGGCCGGTCGCCACACAAGCAGGGCAGAGCAGGTTCCCGACGCGCCCCAGGAGAGACCGTGTCCGACGAGAAGCAGCCGAGCAGCCCGGCCGACGAGCCGTCCACCCCGCCGACCGAGGCGCCCCTGTCCGCAGCAGGGGACCGGTCCGACGTCGCGACGGGCGACGCGGGCGGCGACGACGTCGCGTTCGCGCGGCTCCGCGCGGCCGACCCGGCCGCGGGCGTCGAGCCCGACGCGGCCCGCATCCGTGCGGCGCTCGCGGCGTCGGTCGGCGGCGCGACGGGTCACGTCGCGGAGGAGACGGTCGACGTCGTGTCCGTCCCGGACGAGCTCGCGGCGGCCCGGGCCCGACGGTCGCGGACGCGCTGGCTGACGGTCGCCGCCGCGGTCGCGGGTGTCGCGGTCGTCGGCGGCGGCGGCTTCGCGGCCGGTGTGGCGGCGCAGGGTGACGGCGGTGCGGCGTCGGACCTGGCGGCGGCGCCCGCGATGTCGCTCGAGCAGCCGATGGCCGGCCGCGAGATGTCGTCGGCGGGTGCGGCGGCCGACACGGCGGCGACGTCCAAGCTCGCCTGGTACGGGGGGCGCACCGTCTTCACGGCCGGCAGCGGGCTGTCGGACGAGGCGGGGACGGGGACGGCGTGGGCGTTCGACGCGGCGTCGGTGTTCTCGCAGGAGTCGCTCGCGCGGGTCGCGGCCGCGCTCGGCGTGGCGGGCGAGCCGCGGCAGGAGTACGGCGCGTGGACTGTCGGCTCGACCGACGGGACCGGTCCGACCGTGTCGCTCTCGCCCGACGGCACCGGCAGCATCTCGTACTACGACCCGTCGAAGGACCCGTGGTCCTGCGTCGCGTCGGCCCCGGAGACGCTCGACGGCGCGACGGAGGGCGGCGGCACGTCGTCGTCGGTCGACAAGGCACAGGTGGACCCGGGCCTCGGCGCGGGCTGCGACCCCCAGGACCTGCCCGCCGCCCCGACGGGCGACGCGGCGAGGGCGAAGGCCACCGACCTGCTGCGCGCGCTGGGCGTCGACCCGGCGTCGTACGAGCTCGAGGTCATGGCGGACACGGGCTCGCCCGCGCTCGCGCAGGTCACGGCCCACCTGGTGGTCGACGGGCAGCGGTCGGGCGTCGCGTGGAACGTGTCGCTCGTGGGCGACGGCGTGCAGTCGGTGTGGGGCTCGCTCGCGCCGCTCGTCGAGCTCGGTGACTACGACGTCGTGAGCCCGCGCGCCGCGGTCGAGCGCCTGGGCGACCCGCGGTTCGGGGCGTCGGGCGGCATCATGCCGTTCGCCGCCGACGACATGATGCGGGCGGAGTCCGGTGTCGCCGACGCGCCGGCTCCCGACGACGTGCCGACGGTCCCCGCGACCCCCGACTTCGGGCCGCTCGCGTGGCCGGTCGAGGACGTGACGATCGAGTCGGCACGCCTGGGCCTCGCGCTCACGACGCTGCCGGACGGTGCCGCGGTGCTGGTGCCGACCTACGAGCTGTCGTCGTCGGACGGCCGGACGTGGACGGTGGTCGCGGTCGCGGACGCCGACCTGGACTTCACCGCGGCGGCGCGCTGAGACGTCCGCCGCGCGAGCGGCGGGGCAGGGGGCAGCGGGGGGCGACGAAGGCCGGTCGGCGTGGAGGGACGCCGACCGGCCTTTCTCGCGCCCCGGCGCGGGTGCGTGCCGCATCCGCCGGCACGAGCGGACCCGACGTCGTGCCGCAGGCGCCGACCGACCGGGCACGGACGCGCCGTGCCCGGACGGGTCCGACGGCGGTGGTCAGGCCGGGCGCGCCTCGCGGACGACCGCGACACCGCCGGCCGGGACCTTGAGAGTCCCGCTCACGGCGGTTCCGGTGAGCAGGTCGGTGCCGTCGGCGGGGACGGCCACGGGTGCGTCGGCGTGGTTGATCGCGACGACGTAGTCGGCGTCGGTGCCGTGCCGGCGGACCACCTCGACGTCCTCGGGCAGACCGGTGAGCGTGAGGCCGGCGTCGGCGTAGGCGGCGTCGAGCACGACGGCGAGCTGGTCGACGTCGAGCCGCGTCGAGACGTACCAGCCCGTGCCCCGCCCGTGCGCGTGCCGGGTGATCGCGGGCCGCCCGGCGACGGGTCCGTCGGTGTAGGCGGCGACGACGTCGGCGCCCTCGAGCGCGATGTCGTCGGCCCACACGTCGCCCACGAGCTCGGTGGTGGCCCCGTCGTGCGACCAGCCCACACGCACCGAGCGACCCGCGCGCAGCGGCTGGAACTCCTCGACGGTCAGGCCGAGCGCGGTCCGCAGCGGTGCGCCGTACCCGCCGGGGTGCACGGCGTCGTGCTCGTCGACGATCCCCGAGAAGCACGAGACGACGAGCGTCCCGCCGTCCGCGACGTACTGCGTGAGGTTCTCGCCGTCGGCGGCCGTGAGCAGGTAGGACGCGGGCGCGACGACGAGCCGGTAGCCCGACAGGTCGGCGGACGGGTGCACGAGGTCGACGGTGATCCCGTCGCGCCACAGCCGGTCGTAGTAGGCGAGCACGCGCTCGCGGTGGTCGAGGTCGACGGTCGGGCGCCACTCGAGGTCCTGCGCCCAGAACGACTGCCAGTCCCAGACGATCGCGACGTCGGCGCGCACGGTGGAGCCGCGCACCTCGTCGAGCCGCGCGAGCTCGCCGCCGAGCGCGGTGACCTCGCGCCACACGCGGGACGACGTGCCGGCGTGCGGCAGCATCGCGGAGTGGAACTTCTCGGCACCGGACCGGGAGGCGCGCCACTGGAAGAACAGGATCGCGTCCGCGCCGCGCCCGAGGTGGCTGTACGCGTTGCGGGCGAGCTCGCCGGGTCGCTTGGCGACGTTGCGCGGCTGCCAGTTCACGGCGGACGTCGAGTGCTCCATGAGGATCCAAGGCTTGCCGCGCGCGAGCGAGCGCGTGAGGTCGGCGGCGAGGGCGAGGCCGACGTGGGTGCGCTCGTCGGCGGCGTCGAGGTAGTGGTCGTTGGCGACGACGTCGACCTCGTCGGCCCAGGCCCACAGGTCGACGGGCAGGCAGTTGGTCGTCATGAAGTTCGTCGTGACGGGGACGTCGGAGTGCGCGCGGATCGCGTCGCGCTCGGCGACGTAGCACTCCCGCAGCGCCTGGTCGGAGAACCGGGCGAAGTCGAGGCGCTGTGCCGGGTTGACGACGGACGGTGCGACGGAGGGGACGTCGACGTGCGCCCACTCGCCGTACCGCTGGCCCCAGAACGCGGTGCCCCATGCGGCGTTGAGCGCCTCCAGCGTGCCGTACCGGTCCTGCAGCCAGGCGCGGAACGCGGTCGCCGCGGCGGGGGAGTAGTCCTCGGCGACGGGTGCGCCGTACTCGTTGTGCACGTGCCAGAGCGCGACGGCGGGGTGGCGGCCGTACCGGCGGGCGAGCGCGTCGGCGATGCTCACTGCCGCGGCGCGGTAGGCGGGGTGCGTGGGTGCGGCCATCCCGCGCGAGCCGAAGCCGAGGACGGTGCCGTCACGCGTGACGACGCGCGCGTCGGGGTGCGCGGCGAAGAACCACGCGGGCGGTGACGCGGTCGGGGTGCCGAGGTCGACGCGGACGCCGTTCGCGTGCAGCAGGTCGAGCAGCCGGTCGAGCCAGCCGAAGTCGTGCTCGCCGGGCCGCGGCTCGAGCAGCGCCCAGGAGAAGATCCCGACGCTGACGAGGGTGACGCCGGCCTCGCGCATGAGGGCGACGTCCTCGTGCCAGACCTCCTCGGGCCACTGCTCGGGGTTGTAGTCGCCGCCGTAGGCGATGCGGTCGAGCCCGAGCGGCCAGCTGCGGCGCGCGGCTCCGAGGGTGGTCTGGTGAGGCATGACGCTCCGTCGAGTCTGGGTCATCCGTTGTGATCGGTCACAGCAGCGGCACAGCCGCGGAAGCGCCATCCCCGGCACTGGGACCGTTCACAACGGGTAGGTAACACCAGGGTGACGGCAGTTGACAAGTCTCCGGAGCGTCGTTCACTGTGAACGCGCACAGGCTCGGCGTCACCGACGACGCCCGTCCGTCGCGAGGCAGCGGCGGACCCTTGACGAGGAGGTCACATGCGCCTGCACACAGGTATCCGGGTCGCTGCCGCCGTGGCCGCGACCGCGCTGCTCGCGACCGCCTGCTCCAGCGGCAGCGGCGACGGCGGCGACGACACGGCGGACGGCTCGGGCGGGAAGGTCGAGCTGACCTTCTGGACCTGGGCGCCCGGCATGGAGGAGGCGGTGGCCGTCTGGAACGAGGCCAACCCCGACATCCAGGTCACCGTCAACAAGCAGGACGGCGGTGACCCCGCCGTCACCAAGCTGCTCACCGCGATCCAGGCCGGCTCGGGCGCGCCCGACCTGTTCCAGACCGAGTACCAGAAGATCCCGACGCTGGTCTCGGAGGACGCGCTCGCCGACATCGCCGACGTGCTGCCCGACGGCACCGCGGAGCGCTTCGCCGAGGGCACGTGGCAGTCCGTCACGCTCGGCAGCGACGCGGTCTACGGCGTCCCGCAGGACTCCGGGCCGATGCAGTTCTACTACCGCGAGGACGTCTTCCAGCAGTACGGGCTCTCCGTCCCGACGACGTGGGAGCAGTACGCGCAGGTCGCCGAGCAGCTGCACACCGCCGACCCGTCGAAGTACCTCGGCACGTTCTCCGCGAACGACGCCGGCTGGTTCACGGGCCTCACGCAGCAGGCCGGCGCGTCGTGGTGGGGCATCGACGGCGACGCCTGGAGCGTCGACATCGAGTCCGCGCCCGTCCAGAAGGTCGCCGAGTACTGGGGCGGCCTCGTCGAGAAGGGCGTCATCGACAACAAGCCGATGTACACCCCCGAGTGGAACGCCGCGCTCAACGACGGGTCGCAGGTCGGCTGGCTCTCCGCGATCTGGGCGCCCGGCGTCCTGCAGGGCAACGCCCCCGACACCGCGGGCAAGTGGAAGATGGCGCCCATGCCGCAGTGGGAGGAGGGCGACGACGCCACGGGCAACTGGGGCGGGTCCGCCACCTCCGTGACGTCGCAGTCGACGCACAAGGCCGAGGCCGCGAAGTTCATCGCGTGGCTCAACGCGAGCCAGGAGGGCGTGAACCTCCTCGTCTCCGAGGGCGGCCTGTACCCGGCCGACATCCCGAGCCAGGCCGAGGCGCTCTCGAGCCCGCCGGAGTTCTTCTCCAACCAGGCCGACTTCTACACGCTGGCCGCCGAGACGGCGAAGGGCGTGCAGCCGTTCACCTACGGCCCCAACGTCAACGTCGCGTACTCCGCGTACAACGACGAGTTCGGCAAGGCCGCCGAGGCCAAGCAGGCGTCGCTGTTCCTCGACGCCGTCACGGCCATGCAGGCCACCACGGTCGACGACCTGGAGAACCAGGGCTTCACCGTCGCGGAGTGACGCGCGCGGCCGCCCGGCACCCCTCCCGCCGGGCGGCCGCCCGTGGCCCTCACCGGCGCCCGTGCGCCACCGCCACCCCGCGACGACCGTCGCGCCCGCGCGTCCCGGAAGGACACCCCACGTGACCACCCTCGCCCCGCCCCGCGCGGCCGCGACGAGCGGACCGACCCGGCGCCGCGGGTCCCGCCGCCGCGGCGCGGCGCCGTACGCCTTCCTCGCGCCGGCGCTCACGCTCTTCACGCTGTTCCTCGCGCTGCCGATCGGCTACGCCGTCTACCTCAGCTTCCGCACCGAGATCGTCCAGGGCCTCGGCCTCGGCTCGGGCGCGCGCCAGGAGGTGTGGGCCGGCTTCGCCAACTACACGCGCGCGCTCCAGGACCCCGAGTTCGTCGCCTCGGTGGGCCGCGTCGCCGTCTACGGCCTGCTGCTCGTGCCGACGATGCTCGGCCTCGCGCTCCTGTTCGCGCTGCTGCTCGACTCGCGCCGCACGCGCGCCACGGGCTTCTCGCGCATCTCGATCTTCCTGCCCTACGCGGTGCCTGCCGTCATCGCGTCGCTGCTGTGGGGCTTCCTCTACCTGCCGCGCGTCAGCCCCTTCTACTACGTGTTCGACCAGCTCGGCTGGGACGTCCCCGAGGTCATGTCGTCCGGGCTCGTCGTGTTCGCGATCGCGAACATCGGCCTGTGGGGCGGCGTCGGCTTCAACATGATCATCATCTACACCGCGCTCAAGTCGATCCCGACCGAGCTCTACGAGGCCGCCCGCCTCGACGGCGCGTCCGAGCTCATGGTCGCGCTGCGGATCAAGATCCCGATCGTCATGCCGTCGCTCGTCCTGACGTTCCTGTTCTCGATGATCGCGACGCTCCAGGTGTTCGCCGAGCCCATGACGCTGCGGCCGCTGAGCAACACCATCTCCACGACGTGGAGCCCGCTGATGAAGGTCTACCGCGACGCGTTCACCCGCGGCGACATCTACGCGGCGTCGGCCACGTCGGTCGTGATCGCGCTCGCGACGTTCGCGTTCTCCTACCTGTTCCTGCGCCTCGTCCAGGACGGCCGCGCCTTCTCCCAGGAGTCGAAGTGACGACGACGACCACCTTGCACCGCGCGACGGCCGCGGCATCGGTGCCCGCCCTGCGGCCCGAGCGGACGGCCCGCCCGTCCGTCTTCGGCACGGTCGTGCTGCTGGTCGGCGCGCTCTACTGCCTCATGCCCGTCGCGTGGGTGCTCGTCGCGTCGTCGAAGTCGGCCGGCGAGCTCTTCTCGACGTTCACGTTCCTGCCGTCGACCCACCTGCTCGACAACATCGGCGAGCTCTCCGCGTACCGCGGCGGCCTGTACTGGCGCTGGATGGCGAACACCGCGCTCTACGCGGGCGTCGGCGCCGCCGTGTCCGTGCTCGTCTCGTCGATGGCCGGCTACGCGCTCGCGAAGTACCGGTTCGCGGGCAAGACGCTCGTCTTCAACCTCATCCTCGCCGGCGTCCTCGTCCCGGGCGTCGTGCTCGCGGTGCCGCAGTACCTGCTGCTCGCCGAGGTCGGCCTCACCAACACCTACTGGTCGGTGCTGCTGCCGAGCCTCATCAGCCCGTACGGCATCTACCTGTGCCGCATCTACGCCGGGGCGTCCGTGCCCGACGAGCTGCTCGAGGCCGCGCGCACCGACGGCGCGAGCGAGTGGCGCACGTTCTCGCGCATCGCCGTGCCGCTCATGGGGCCCGGGCTGGTGACGGTGTTCCTGTTCCAGTTCGTCGGCATCTGGAAC
Source organism: Cellulomonas sp. H30R-01 (assembly GCF_010119915.1). Classification (NCBI taxonomy): domain Bacteria; kingdom Bacillati; phylum Actinomycetota; class Actinomycetes; order Micrococcales; family Cellulomonadaceae; genus Cellulomonas; species Cellulomonas sp. H30R-01. The sequence continues at coordinate 4,277,912 of NZ_CP048210.1, forward strand.
AACTTCATGCTGCCGTACATCATGCTCGGCAACGACCGGCTCTACCCGATCACCGTCGGCCTCAACGGTCTGCTCAACCAGGGTGCGTCGCAGCCCGCGATGTACACGTCCGTCATCACCGGCGCGCTGCTGTCGATCGTCCCGCTCGCCCTGCTGTTCCTCACGCTGCAGCGGTACTGGAAGGTCGACCTCGCCGCCGGCTCGGTCAAGGCCTGACGACGTGGCCCGACGCATAGAGTTCCGTCCGATGGACACGACGACCGACGCCGCCGCGCCCGCCCCGCGCCGACGCCCCACGATCCGCGACGTCGCGGCGGCCGCCGGCGTGTCCCGCGGGACCGTGTCCCGCGTCATCAACGGCGGGCACTGGGTCTCGCCCGAGGCGCTCGCCGCCGTCGAGGAGGCCATCCGCACGACCGGCTACTCGATGAACCAGCACGCGCGGTCGCTCGTCACCGGGCGCTCCAACTCCGTGGCGTTCCTGCTCACCGAGCCGCAGCACCTGCTGTTCGAGGACCCGACCTTCTCGATCCTGCTGCGCGGCGCCGCGCAGGCGCTCGCGGGCCGGTCGATGCCGCTGCTGCTCATGGTGGCCGGCACGCCCGAGGAGCAGAGCCAGGTGCTGTCCTACGTCGGCGCCGGGCACGTCGACGGCGTGCTGCTCATCTCGTCGCACGCGGGCAGCCCGGTCCTCGCCGAGCTCGTCCGCCAGGGCATCCCCACCATCGCGTGCGGCATCCCGCTCGGGTTCGAGGGTCAGCTCGGGTACGTCGCGGCCGACGACCTCGGCGGTGGCCGGCGCATGACGCGGCACCTGCTCGACCAGGGCCGGTCCCGCGTCGCGACCATCACGGGCCCGCTCGACACCCCCGGCGGGAAGATGCGGCTCGAGGGGTACCGCGCCGAGCTCGGCGACGCGTTCGACGAGAGCCTCGTCGCGCACGGCGACTACTCGCGCGAGAGCGGCGCCGCGGCGATGCGCGAGCTGCTGTCGCGGCGTCCGGACCTCGACGCCGTGTTCGTCGCGTCCGACCTCATGGCCGCCGGGGCGATCCAGGTGCTGCGCGAGTCCGGCCGGTCCGTCCCCGGCGACGTGGCCGTCGGCGGGTTCGACGACTCCGGCCTCGCCACGACCCTGGACCCGCCGCTCACGACCATGCGCCAGCCGTTCGAGCGCATCGCGACCGAGATGGTGCGGCTGCTCCTCGAGGTCGTCGAGGGTGAGGCGCCCGCCGCGATCACCCTGCCGACGTCGCTCGTCGTCCGCGCGAGCGCCTGACCCGCCGCGACCGCGACCTCCGCCGACCTCGGTGGCGGGCAGCGCACGAGCGTCCCCTCGTCTCACCCGCGCAGGAGGGTGCGCCGCCGGCGTCGCTCGCTAGCCTGGGCTCGACGCGAGGGGGTGCGCGATGGGCACAGGACTGGTCGTCCTGGCGGTCGGGGTGCTGCTCTGCTTCTTCGGGATCCGGTCCGTGAACCTGGCGCTGCTCGCGTCCGGGTTCGGGCTCGGCTACTTCGTGGCCGACGCGACCGGTGCGTCGACGGGCACCGCCCTGCTCGTCGCGGCCAGCGTCGCAGTCGTGCTGTGGCTCGTCGTGTCGCTCGTCTTCCGGTTCGCGACGTTCGTCGTCGGCCTGGCCGCGGGGGCCGTCATCGGCGCCAAGCTGTGGTCCGCGCTCGGGTCGTCCGGAACCAGCGTCGTGCTCGGCGGCGTCCTGGTCCTGTCCGTCGCGATCGCGTCCGCGACGCTCGCCGAGAAGTACCACCGCCGCGCGCTCCTGTGGCTCACGGTGCTCGCGGGCGCGAGCCTCACGCTGAGCGGTCTCGCGTTGCTGTGGCCGTCCGTCCTCGGGCTGCTGCGCCACCCCGACGAGGGGGCCGAGCAGGTGCTCATGGTCGTGGCGTGGGTCGCGCTCGCTGCCGCCGGCTGGGTCGTCCAGCGTCGCCTCTTCCGCAAGCAGCTGGGCCTGCCGCCCCGCACCCCGGTCCCGGCCTGACGACCGTCCCGTCGCCGCGCCCGGTGTGGAGGGTCTGTCGCGCCCGACGCGACGCACCTTCCACACCGCGTCGGTGACCGCCGGTAGCGTCCGAGCATGACGAACGGACGGCTGCTGCTGCTCGACTCCGCCTCGCTGTACTTCCGCGCGTTCTTCGGCGTGCCCGACTCGGTGAAGGCGCCCGACGGCACGCCCGTGAACGCGGTGCGCGGGCTGCTCGACATGATCGCCCGCTTGGTCCACGACCGGCGGCCGACGCGGCTCGTCGCGTGCTGGGACGACGACTGGCGGCCGGCGTTCCGCGTCGAGGCGATCCCGTCCTACAAGGCGCACCGCGTGGCGCAGCCCGTGCCCGGCGGCGCGGACGTCGAGGAGGTGCCGGACCTGCTCACGCCGCAGGTCCCGGTCATCGTCGAGGTGCTCGAGGCGTTCGGCATCGCGCGCGTCGGCGCACCAGGCTTCGAGGCCGACGACGTCATCGGCACGCTCGTCGCGCGCGAGAAGGCGCGACCCGCCGCCGAGCGGTCCGCGGTCGACGTCGTCACGGGGGACCGCGACCTTTTCCAGCTCGTCGACGACGACGCGCACGTGCGCGTCCTCTACACCGTGCGCGGGATCAAGGACCTCGAGGTCGTCGACGCGGCCCGGCTCGCCGAGCGGTACTCCGTGGCGTCCGGCCAGGCGTACGCCGACATGGCGGTCCTGCGCGGCGACCCGAGCGACGGCCTGCCGGGCGTCCCTGGGATCGGGGAGAAGACGGCTGCCGCGCTCGTGCACCGGTACGGCTCGCTCGAGGGGATCCTCGCGGCGCGCGACGCGGGCGACGCCGGGCTCACCGCGACGCAGCGGCGGCGGCTCACCGAGGCCGCGGACTACCTGGCCGTCGCGCCGCGGGTCGTGCAGGTCGCGCCCGACGCGCCCGTCGGCGACGTGCCCGACGCGCTCCCGAGGGTCGCGGCGGACCCCGAGCGCCTCGTCGCGCTCGCCGAGCGGTGGGGGCTCGCGTCGAGCGTCAAGCGGGTGGTCGACGCGCTGGCGTCGGCGGACTGAGCCCGGCCGCAAGGACGGGGCGGGGCCCCGCGGGCGCGTGCACTGCGGGCGGGACGCGACTTCGCGGGCGGGTGCCGTCGGGGGAACGGGGTTCCGCGGGCGCGTGCCCGCAGGGGCCCGGTCGTGCCGCGGTCGGCTGGTCCGGCGTCCTGGTCGCTCGTCCGGGTGATTGGTGAAACCGGGCGTATCAGACATCGGGAGGGAGCCCTCCTGCTGGGTCGTGAGCTACCGACCGGTAGCGACAGGACCCCGCCGGAGACCGCCGGCACCCCACGGCCCGACGCGGCCCGCCCGGAAAGGCACCACCATGACCTCGACCACCACCAGCCGCACCGCGCGGCCGACGACGACGTCGATCCCCGACAACACGCTCGCCGGCACGCCCGGCACGCCCGGCACGCCCGGCACGCCCGGCACGCCCGGCACGTCCGGCACGGCGCTGCCGACCACGACCCGACCGCGCGCCGCCGGCCGCCCCGCACGCACGCGTGCGCTCGTCGACGACGCGGTCGCCGCCCTGGCCCGGGGGCTCGCGCGGCACTCGGTCACCGCGCTGCGGATCGCGCTCGGCCTCGTCTTCCTCGGCTTCGGCGTGCTCAAGTTCTTCCCCGGCGTCAGCCCTGCCGCCGACCTCGCGCAGCGCACGATCGGCGAGCTCACGCTCGGGCTCGTCGGGCCGACCGCGGCGCTGCTGCTGACCGCCGTCCTCGAGACCCTCATCGGCCTCACGCTCGTCACCGGGCGCTTCCTGCGGACCGGGCTCGTCCTGCTCGCGGGCGCGCTCGTCGGCATCATGTCGCCGCTCGTCCTGTTCTTCGACGAGCTGTTCCCCGCCGGCGGCCCGACGATCGTCGCGCAGTACGTCCTCAAGGACGTCGTGCTCGCCGCAGCGGGCGCCGTGATCGCCGCGGTCGCGCTCGGCGCACGGCTCCGGCTCCCCGGCGAGTGACCGCTCGGCGCCGAGCGACCCTCGGCGCCGCCACACCCTCCGGCGTGGGGTGACCCCCCGGCACCGGAGGATCAGCGGGGCGCGACCCTCAGCCCCGCACCCACAGGTTCGGACCCGCCTCGTGCCAGCCGTCGTCGGCCGCCGGGGCGGGTCCGCCCTCCGCGGCGAGCCACACGTCGCCCGACGCGAGCTGCGCACCCACGACCGACCGGACGCAGCCGAGCGTCGCCAGATCGCCCGACGGCACGGTCAGCACGCACAGGTCGCCCGACGCGCTGATCGCCGCGAAGTGCCGCCCGCTGTCGGTCTCCGCGAGGAACCGGGTCGACGCGGGCTCGACGGCCAGCGAGCCGATCTCGGCGCGGTCGACGACGTCGTCGGCACCCTGCGCGGTCGCGAGGACCGGGAGCAGCGTGCGGGCGTCGACGTGCTCGACCACCGGGCCGCGGGCGTTGTCGCGCGCCCACACGAAGCCCGCACCGACGACGCCCGCAGCCGCGAGCAGCGCCAGCACGGTCAGGACCGCCGGGTGACGTCGCCGCGCGACGCCCACCGACCGAAAACCACCGAACGCCTCACCGAAGAGGTCGACGTCGTCGATCGTCGTCATGCCAGTTCATCGGCGCGCCGCGCGCCCGACCTGAGCGACGTGCACCGTTCGGCCCTGCGGGCACGGCAGAATCGACGCTCGTGATCACGGTCAGCACGGACGGCTCCTGCCTGCGCAACCCCGGCGGCGCGATCGGCTGGGCGTGGGCGAACCACGACGGCACGCACGCGAGCGGTGGCGCCGCGTCCGGCACCAACCAGATCGCCGAGCTCACCGCGGTCCTCGAGGCCATCCACGCGCACCCCGGCGACGAGCCGCTGCGGATCGAGGCGGACTCGCAGTACGCGATCAAGTGCTCGTCGGAGTGGGTGCACGGCTGGAAGCGCAAGGGCTGGCGGACGGCCGGCGGCGGTCCGGTGCAGAACCTCGCGCTGATCCAGGCCATCGACCGCGCCATCGCCGAGCGCCCCGGGCCCGTCGCGTTCGCGTGGGTCCGCGGGCACCGCGGTGACCGGTTCAACGAGCGTGCCGACGAGCTCGCGGGGATCGCGGCGCGGGAGGCGCGCGAGGGGCGTGCCTCGTCCGCCCAGTCGTCGGTCCCGGCGAACGCGGTCGGGGGTGCCGGCCGCGCGCAGGAGCCGACGCTCGCGTCGGCGGCTCTGCCGGAGCCTGCTCGGACGACGTCGCCCACCGCCGCGCGCACCGCGCCCGCGACGCCCGCCCCTGAGCGGTCGGACCCTGCGGTCGTGGTCGACACGCTGTTCTGACGGCTGACGGCTGACGGCTGACGGCTGACGGCTGACGGCTGACTCACGCCTGCGGACGCCGGCGCGGTGACTCGCGGAGAGCGAGGGCAGACGCAGGGCGCGCGCCGGACGGCGACCGTCAGGCCGGCGGAGCGTCCGTCCCGGCCGGGGTCCCGGCCTCGGGCTGACCCGCCGCGAGCGTGGCGAGCGCGGTGCCGGCGGAGCGGTGCACGGTCGCGACGAACCATCGTTCGGGCGCGGCGCCCCACTCGTCGCCGACGGCCGCGATCGGGAACAGCAGCAGCCCGCCCGTCGGGTGCGTGAGGACGAGCTGCGTGCCCGACCCGTCGCTGTGCGACGCCCACGCGAGCCCCGGGACGCGCTGGAGCAGCAGGTCGCCGAGCGCGACGCCGAACGCGTTGACGAGCGGCTCCGGGTCAGGACGGTCGCCGGTCGCGCGCCACGTCGCCTGGACGCGGTCGAACAGGTCGCCCACGGCCTGCGCGTCGAACGTGCCGTCGCACAGCTCCTCGACGAGGGCGCGCTGCTGCGCGGTCCACACGAGCTCGGCGGCGTTGAGAGGCGCGAGGACCGGCTCGGCGTCCACGTGCTCGGCCCCGGCGGGTCCGTGCGGCGTGGGCACCACGGAGCCGTCCGTGGGCCTGGGCGTGCGACGGAACAGCGGCATACGGTCCTGATCGACGCGTCCGGGGCAGGACTTGACGGACGACGAGGGCGGGTCCCCCGACCGGACGACGTGCGTCGTGCCGGTCGGAGGACCCGCCCTCGTGAGGAGAAGCCCAGGTCAGGGCCTCGGTCGGGACCGCGCGGGCGGTCCCGACCGGGTCAGGACCGCGTCACCGTGATGGCGTGCGTGGTGACGGTGGGGAGGTACCCCTTGTCGCCCGCGTACAGGGCGGTGACGTAGCCGCCGACCTTCACGGCGGGCAGCGTCACCGTCGCGGCGCCGTCCTTCAGCTGGGCGACGGCCACGGTGCGCAGGTTGTACAGCACGGTGACCTTGCCGGTCGGGGCCGGGGCGCCCGCAGCGCCCGAGACCGTCACGGTGACGGCCGGCTTCGCGCCCGCCGGGACGGTCCACGAGCCGGTCGAGAGCGTCGCCTTCGCGAGCGCCGGGGTCACGCGGTAGGACCGCTGCGACTTCGACGACGAGACGTCCGCGCTGCCCGTGTAGACCGCGGTCAGCTGGTGCGTGCCCACGGTCAGGTCCTGCGGCAGGGCGATCGTCGCCGTCCCGACGAGGTTCGTGACGGCCAGCGTGCCCGCCCCCAGGACCTTGGTGCCCTCGCGGATCTCGACGGTGCCCGCGGGCGCCGCCGTCTGACCCGTCACGGTGACCGTCGCGGTGACCGCGGCGCCGTACGGGCCGGAGTTGCGCGACAGCGTGACCGCCGTGGACGACCCGGACTTCTTGAGGTCGACCGTGACGACCGCGGACGTCGACGACGCGTACAGCGCGCTGTCCGGCGTGAACACCGCCGTGAGCGCGTGCGAGCCGGCACCGAGACGGACCTTCGCGGTGGCCGTGCCGCCGCTCACGGCCGCCGAGGCGACCTCCGTCTCACCGTCGAGGAACCGCACCGTGCCCGTGGCCTCGGCCGGGGCGACGGTCGCCGTGAGCGTGAGCTCCTGGCCGGCCTTCGACGCACCGCTCGCCTTGAGCGTCGTGGTCGTGGCCGTCGGCTCCGGCACCGTGACGTCGACGACCTGCGCGCGAGCGGCCGGGTCGGCGTTGAGGTGGTGCAGGACGAGCAGCCGGCCGGACGTGGTGTCGGCGGACCGGTGCACCGGGATCTGCGTGCCGTCGTCACCGAGCGACGAGAACGAGCCCGCGATGTCCGGCTCGAACCAGAACGGCGGGTCGAACGGGTCGATCGTGAACGGGTCAGCCTCGTCGATGACCGGCGGCGCGACCGCGTAGTCCGGCGAGTACGTCCACGCCCGGACGCTCGGCGTCGCGCCGGGCGCGAGGCCGAGCCCGGCGATGTCCACCGGGGCGACGAGGACGTTGCTGTCGAAGACGCCGGCCTCGACGTCGCCGAAGAACCCGTTGACCGGCCACTGCGAGACGAGCTCGTCCGTGGCGAAGTCGTAGGTGTTGGCGAGCGTGATGTCGGTGTCCGGCAGCTTCTGCACGGCCGTCTGGAAGTCGACCTGGCCGTCGCCGTCCACGTCGATGTCGAAGATCGGCAGCCACGCGAGGCCCAGCGAGGACCACTCGCCGTCGGTCGCGAGGCCGAGTCCGATCACACCCTCCACGGCGGGGTCGCCGCCGGCCGCGGCCACCTGCGGCGCGTTCGACGCCCAGCCGACGTACCGGATGTCACCGGCGGCCAGCGTCGACTCCGAGGTGACGAAGCCGTCGGGCGTGGCCTCGCGACGTGCGTCGGTGGCACCGAGCACGAGCGGCGTCGTGAGCGAGTACCAACCGCCCTCCGCGACGCCGCGGCCCGCGAGCGTGAGCGGTGCGGTGGTGGCGGCGGGGTCGGCGAACGCGACCGGGGCCGCGGTCAGCTCGCTGACGAGGCGCGGCGCGGCCTGGACGGGCACGCGCAGCTCCTGCGCGCCCGACGTGAGCACGAGCCGGCCCGAGACCTCGGAGACGTACTCGCGCGGGACGCCGGCGGTGACGGCCTCGGACGTCGGGTCGAGGTCGCGGCTGAGCGTCGACGGGTCGGCCGTGAGCGTCAGGGTGACGATCGCGGAGCCGCCGGCCGGCAGCGTGAACGACGCGGGCGACGCGGTGATGGACGCGTCCCCGGTGGTCGTCGACGTGGTCACCGACGTGCTGTAGCGGGCGCTCGCCGTGCCGAGGTTCTTCACGGTGACCGTCTTCTTCTGGACGACGGGCTGCGCACCGACCTCGACGACACCGAAGGACACCGAGGTCTGCTTCGGGTCCTGCGTGTTGTACGCGACCACGTTCGTGTTGACGGCCTGCAGCGCGTCGACGCGGCCCGAGCCCACGCGGCGCGGCCCGTAGGCGTCGCCCGTGCGGTTCTGACCGGTCCACACGTCGTGCGTCGCGGTGTTGACGACGGCGGCCTTGACCTGCGTCGCGTCCCAGCTCGGGTGCGCGCTGCGGACCAGGGCGGCGATGCCGGCGACGTGCGGCGACGCCATCGACGTGCCGGACAGCGACTGCGGCTCGTTGCCCGTGCCGGACGCCGCCGAGAAGATCAGCGTGCCGGGCGCGGCGACGTCGGGCTTGGCGTGCCCGAGCGAGCCGTGCTCGCCGCGCGACGAGCCCGGGTTGAGCGCGTCGCCCGCGAGGTCGGCGACGACCGCGCCGGCGAGCGACGGGCCGATGTGGACCGTGAGCGTGCCGGCCTGGATCTCCGGCAGCAGCGCGTCGGTCGTGGAAGCCGTCATCTGCGCGCCGGGGATCGTGGCGGTGCCGGAGATCCCGGCGGAGAAGACGGTCTGCTCGGTGGGCAGCAGGACGCCCACGGCGCCGGCGGCGGCCGCGTTGGTGAACCGCGCGACGGAGCCGCAGCGGCGGGTCGCGTCGTCGTCGTCCCACCAGAGGTAGGCGATCTTGCCGGCGACGGTCGCGGCCTGGGCGGCGGTGAACGCCGTGCAGCCGTCGAACGTCGCGCCGACGTAGGCGACCGGGGCGGTCACGTCGGGGCCGGCGTACGCGATCGAGTTCTGGCCGGAGTGCAGGCCCACGAGCGCGGGGTTCGCGGCCGCCGTGACGTCGATGCCGTCGTACGTCTGCGGGGCGCCGACGGAGTTGGCGACGGTCAGCGCGCCCGCGGCGTTGCCGGGCGAGCCGCCGATGTCGGTGATGTCGCCCGAGTTGCCCGCGGAGTTGACGACGACCGTGCCGAGCGCGACGAGCGCGTCGACGAGCATCGTGTCGGGGTCGTCGGCGGGGGCGCCGTCGGCGCCGAGCGACAGGTTGACGACGTCGAGCCGGTCGCCGAAGTCGCCGTCGGCGTTCGGGTCGGCCGCGCGGTCGAGCGCGAGACCGGTGAGCTCGGTCGAGCCGCCGATGTCGCCGAAGACCTTGAACGCGTACAGCCCGGCCTCGGGCGCGGTGCCCGGGCCGACCTGCCAGTCGGCGACCGACGTCAGCGACGTGTAGTCGCCCTCGAACGTGGTGCCGTCGGGCAGGACGCCGTAGCCGGCGGCGGTGCCGGCGACGTGCGTGCCGTGACCGACGTTGTCCGACAGGTAGGTCGCGTCGATCGGGTTGTCGTCCGGCGAGGGGACGGGCGTCGAGCCGGGGAGCGGGTCGGTGCTGGGGTCGTACAGCGGCCCGGCGAAGTCGTACCCGCCGAGGAACTTCTCGGGGTCGAACAGGCCGGCGGGCACCGGCTGCGTGCCGTCCTCGCCGTACGCCTCCTCGTACGCCGCGACCGTGCCGGGGCCGCCGAAGTCGGCGTGCGTGTAGTCGAGGCCCGTGTCGATGACGCCCACGCGGACGCCCTCGCCGGTCTGGCCGGTGCTCTGCCACGTCGCGAGCGCACGCGTGAACTCGACCTGGTGGCTGTTGTCGGCGGTCTTGCGGGCGACGCGGTAGACCGCCACGACGTCGGGGCTCTCCGCGAGCGCGCGGACCTCGGCGGCGTCACCGGTGACGAGCGTCCCCGCGACGAGGTTGGTCAGGGTGGCGATGCGCTGCGGCTCGGCGGCCTTGGCGGAGCGGGCGGTCTGCTCCTGCGGGACGACGTCCTCGGCGAGGTCCTCGGTGACCTCGGCCTGGGCGCGGACCTGCGCGGGCGTGCCGCCGTCGGCGACGACGTCGGCGCCGGACTTCGCGTCGAGCTGGACGAACGCGGTGACGCGGCCGGTCGCGTCCTGGAGGTCCCGCGAGACGCGGGCGGCGGCGCGGGGGTCGAGCCTGCCGGGGTCGGCGGCGCTGGGGGTGTCCGGGGGCGGTGCCGCGGTGGCGGGCTGCGCGCCGAGGACGGCGGTTCCGAGGGTGACGGACAGGGCGGTGAGCCCGGCGAGCAACGGACGACGTGACATGTGCACATCCCTGACTGGTGAGGACCGGCGTGCACCCGGACGAGGAGCCGCTTCCTGGCTCGCGCACCCGGGTGCCTCGTGCACGTTACTGACGAGTCACGACATTCGTCACCCCCGTGCACGGTCGTCTTTTTCGTCGGGGTCCCGTCGGAGTCGGACGCGCGTCCCGACGCCGGTGGGCGACCGTCGCCGCGACCTGCGTCAGCGCAGCGGCACGAACGTGTAGGAGCCGTGCGTCGTGACCAGCACGCGCTCGTCGACGCGCCGCACGAGGTGCATGGTCGAGCGGACGGGGATGACCATGCGGCCGCCCTCGGCGACCTGGTCGACGAGCGCCTCGGGGAGCGCGCGGGGAGCCGCGGACACGAGCACGCGGTCCCAGCCGCCGTCGACGGGGCGTCCGAGGACGTGCGGGTCGGCGCGCTCGACGGTGACCCACGGCATCCCGCAGGCGTCGACGTTGCCACGGCCCCAGTCGGCGAGCTGCGGGTCGAGCTCGAGGCCGAGCACCGTGCCGCCGGGGCCGACGAGTCGGCCCAGCAGCGCGGTCGTCCAGCCGGACCCGCTGCCGACGTCGAGCACGCGCGCGCCGACCGGGACCTGGAGGAGCCGCAGCATCGCGGCGACCGTCGACGGCTGCGAGCTCGTCTGGCCGTGCCAGAGGGGGAGCGGGTGGTCCTCACCGGCCCTGTGCCGCTGCTCGTCGGGGAGGAAGTGCTCGCGCGCGAGGGCGCGCATCGCGTCCGCGACGTCGGCCGCGCGCTCGGGGTCGGGGCCGGTGGTGGCGCCCATCGTCCGAGCCTACGGCGGCGGGCGCTCGCGCGTCGGGGCCGTCAGCAGGGCGCCGGTGCGTCGCGCGCGGGTGTCGCTAGCAGGACGAGGCGGCGGCTGCGGCCGTGCGTGCGGGGGCCTCGACGAGCGACGGGAGCGCGGGCGGCGCGGCCTCGGCGGCGGCTGCCGCGGCGAGGGCGTCGACGGCGGGCGCGACGACGGGCAGCGCGCCGGTCACGAGCAGCGGCAGGGCGCCGGTGGTCGTGGCGACGACGGGCAGCGGCCCGGTGGTCGTGGCGACGACGGCGGTGGCGCCGGTCGCGACGAGCGGGAGGGCGCCGGTCGTGGTGGCGACGACGGGCAGCGCGTCGGTGCTCGTGACGACGGGCAGCGCGCCGGTCGTGGTGGGGACGGACGGGCTCGTGCGGGCGACGTCGGCGGCGGCGCGCGACGGGACGAAGCCGGGCTTGCGGCCGGGGCGGCCGGGGGTGCGGCGCTCCTCGATGCCCTCGAGGGTGGTCGCACGCCAGACCGCGCCGCCGTTGAGGCGGCCGTCGGGGGCGGGCAGCCACGGCACCTTGCGGGACAGCCAGACGCGGATCGTGGAGTGCTCGACGCCGAGCCGTGCGGCCAGCCGGCTGATGTCGTAGAGGTCGTCGAGCCCGCGCGGGGCGGGGGTCGTCGAGAGGTCGTCGGCTGGCACGCTCCGCAGCGTAGCGGTCGCTCCCCGGAGGACTTGTGTCGCGCTTGCGTGACGAATCGCACAGCGGCCGAACGGGTGTGTCCGGAGTGTCCGAAGCGACGTTCGGCGAGCCCCTGACCAGCGGGAACGCGCTTGCTGCAGGACTTCCTGTGAATTCTGTGACGGAGACGTGACGGGATCACCACATGATCTACGTCTCAAGTGTCCGGGGCGACCGTCCGACTCACTTAACGTGAAGCGCGTGAGTGACAGATTGCCGATCCCGGCGCGTCGGTCGCGGGGAGGCAGACATGTCGCCCCGCGCACTGCCGCGACCCCCGTCGTCCCCTCCGGTCCCCGGGACGACCGCACCGCTGCCCGGACCGACCACACCCCCGTCGTCACCGGCCCGACACCGCGCACGTCCGCCGACGCCGGCGCGACCGTGCGCCCGTCCGTCGACACCGGCACGGCTGTCGGCGTGCCCGCCGGCACCGGCACGACCGTGCGCGTGTCGGCCGACACCGGCGCGACCCGCGCGGTCCTGCACCGCGCCCCGCGCGCACGGGCGCACATCCTGCCCCGCGGCGGCAGCATGTCCGCGCGCGTCGCGCAGGGTGCCGTCGTCGCGGTGCTCGCGATCGGGCTCGGCGGCACGGTGACCGCCGCCGCGTCCGCCAAGGGCGAGGAGCAGCAGGCCGCCCTGACGGCGGAGGCGGACCAGGCGGTCGGCCAGGCGCACGCCGCCGCCCACGCCCGCGCCGTCGACCAGGCCGTCGGCCTCGCGGACGACGCGATCGAGGCGAGCACCGCCGCGCAGACCGAGGGGCAGCAGGCCGCCGTCGACACCGCGCGGCTCGCCGAGCTGCAGGCCGCGACCGCCCGTCTCGAAGCCCTCGTGGACGCGCTCCCGGAGGACGTCCGGCCCGAGCGCGAGCGCACGTCGCGCACGGCCGACCGCACGGACACCGAGGCGCCCGCCACGACCGACGAGGCCGCGGAGCCGACGCCCACCGCGAGCGACCCGGCCGCGCAGGCCACCCCGGACACCACCGCGAGCCCGACGCCCGCGGCGACCACCGAGGCGCCCGTCGAGCGGGCCGACGCGGACGACGCCAGCCCGGCGACCATCCGGGACGCCGCCGCCGAGGTGTCGGCGCTCACGGACGAGATCCGCACGACCGCCGAGGCGAACCGCACCGCGGCCGCCGCCGCGCAGGCCCAGGCCGACGCCGAGGCCGCCGCCCAGGCCGAGGCCGCACGCGTCGCCGCCGAGCAGGCCGCCCAGCGCGCCGCGTGGAAGCAGTCGCTCCTCGGCTACGCCAACGGCAAGATCCCCGCCGCCGCGCTCTGCGGCGTCTCGTGGGACTCCGCGGTGCAGCTGCGCTGCGACGCCGCCGAGGCGCTCGAGCAGCTCAACGCCGCCTACGTCGCGGCGTTCGGCACCAACATGAGCATCTCCGACTCGTACCGCTCGTATGCGGGCCAGGTCGCGTGCCGCCGGACCAAGGGCTGGCTCTGCGCGACGCCCGGCACGTCCAACCACGGCACGGGCGTCGCGATCGACTTCGGCGGCGGCATCGAGTCCTTCGGGACCAAGCAGTACGCCTGGATGAAGTCGAACGCCGACCAGTTCTCCTGGACGCACCCGTCCTGGGCCGAGCGGGGCAGCAGCAAGCCCGAGGCGTGGCACTGGGAGTACGTCGGCTGACGTCACCTCGCACGAGCACGGCACGACGGACGGCCCGGGCGCCTGGCGCACCCGGGCCGTCGTCGTGCCACCGTCCCGCCGCGGCGGCCCAGGTCGCCCTACGATCGGGCGCATGAGCACCTCGGCCGAACCTGGCCGCACGTGGCCGCTGGTCGGGCGGGCCGCGGAGCTCGACGACCTCGACGACCTGCTGGCCTCCGCCGCGGGCGGGCACGGTGCGACGGTGCTCGTCGAGGGCGAGGCCGGCATCGGCCGGACCGGTCTGGTCGACGCCCTCGGGTCGAGCGCACGGCTGCTCAGCCTCGGTCTGCGCACCGCGCGCGCGACCCCCGAGCGGCCCCAGCCGTACGCGCTGCTCTCCGACGCGCTCCTCGCGCACCCGCCCGGCGTCGCGCGCGGGCCGGTCGAGTCCGAGCTCGCCGACCTCATCGACGCGCTGCGGGCCGACGTGCGCCGCGCGACCGTCCGCGGGGTCGCGCTCGCGGAGGAGCGCCGTGCGCGGGCGGTCGAGCTCTTCGCGGCACTGCTGCGCCGCCGCGGTGACGGCGGGCCGTGGGTGCTCGTGCTGGAGGACGTGCACGACGCCGACGCCGCGTCGCTCGACGTGCTGCGCGCGCTCGCGCACGAGGGGGACGTCCCGGGTGCGCTCGTCGTCATGACGTTCCGCCCGGTGCCGGTGCGCACCGACCTCTCGCACGTCGTCGACGCGTGGGTCCGGGCCGGCGCCCGCCCGGTCGAGCTGCGCCCGCTCGGGCCCGCCGCGACCGTCGAGCTCGCGCAACGCCTCGTCGGCTGCTCCGTCGGGCCCGCGCTGCGCGGTGCGCTCGCGACGACGGGCGGCAACCCGCGGTTCGTCACCGACGTCGTGCGGACCGCCCGGTCCGCGGGCGCGCTCGAGGCACGCGACGGCGTCGTCGACGTGCACGGTGCAGCGTGGCTCGCCGCGCTGGACACGCTCGTCCGCACGCGGCTCGACTACCTCGACGACGACGTGCTCGACCTGCTCGCGCACGCGTCGGTGCTCGGCACGTCGTTCGTCGTGACGGACCTTGCGACGCTCGTGAGCCGCCCCGTCCCCGACTGCTGGCGGACCCTGCGCGTCGCGCTCGCCGCCGGGCTCGTGCACGCGCGCGCCGACCGGCTCGTCTTCCGGCACGACGTCGTGCGCGGTGCGCTGTACGCGGGCCTCGACGAGCCGCGCCGGCGCGCGGTCCACGCCCGGGCCGCGTGGGCGCTGCGCGAGGCGGGCGCGCCGACGCAGATCGTCGCCGGGCACCTCGAGCGCGCCCGCTGACCAGCGGCTCCGTCCCGCGCGTCGGGTGCGCGCGCGGTCCGTGGCCGGGGCTCCTAGCGTGGGACGCGGTGCGCCGGACCGGTGCACCGAGCCACGACACCGAGGAGACCGCATGCCCACGCGCACCGCACGCACCGCCTGGAACGGCACGCTCATGGAGGGCGGCGGCCAGGTCGAGCTGACGAGCTCGGGCGTCGGCACGTACGACGTCTCGTTCCCCAAGCGCGCCGCGGAGGACGCGGGCGGCACGACGAGCCCCGAGGAGCTCATCGCCGCCGCCCACTCGTCGTGCTTCGCGATGCAGCTGTCCGCGGTCATCGCCGAGGCCGGCGGCACACCCGTCGCGCTGCACGTGACGGCCGACGTGACGCTGCGGCCCGACCCGGCCGGCGGCTTCCGCATCAGCGGCATCCACCTGACGGTCCGCGGCGAGGTCGAGGGCCTCGACGCCGACGGCTTCGTGCGCGCCGCCGAGGCCGCCAAGACGGGCTGCCCGGTGAGCAAGGCGCTGACGGGCACCGAGATCACCCTGGACGCGGCGCTCGACTGACCGTCGGCCCCCGGCCCCGTCCCAGCCTGCGGGGCGGGGCGCGGGGTCCCGCGCACGCGGTGCGACACTGCACCCGTGACCGCCACGACCGACTCCGCCGTGCGTACCGACCACGTCGTGCACGCCCTGCGGTCCGCCCTGCGCGGCGACGTCGACGACTCGTCGCGCCGACGCGCGGAGTACTCGACCGACGCGTCGAACTACCGGGTGGTGCCGCAGGTCGTCGCGTTCCCGCGGGACGTGGACGACGTGCTCGCGGCCGCCGAGGTGTCCCGCACGCTGGGCGTCCCGCTGACGTCGCGCGGCGGCGGCACGTCGGTCGCGGGCAACTCGGTCGGCACGGGCATCGTGCTCGACTTCTCGCGGCACGTGAACCGGGTGCTCGAGATCGATCCCGAGGCGCGCACGGCCCGCGTCGAGCCGGGCGTGATCATGGCGACCGTGCAGAAGGCGGCGGCGCCGCACGGGCTGCGCTTCGGGCCGGACCCGTCGACGTGGACCCGCGCGACCCTCGGCGGGATGATCGGCAACAACGCGTGCGGCCCCCGCGCGGTCGCCTACGGACGGACCGCGGACAACGTGCTCGCGCTCGACGCGATCGACGGCGCCGGCCGCCGGTTCGAGGCGCGCAGCGGCGCCGGTGCCCTCGACGCGGTGCCCGGTCTCGACGCGCTCGTCCGGAGCAACCTCGACGTCATCCGCACCGAGCTCGGCCGGTTCGGCCGCCAGGTGTCGGGCTACTCGCTCGAGCACCTGCTCCCGGAGCGCGGGACGGACCTGGCGAAGGCCCTGGTCGGCACCGAGGGCACCGTGACGACGCTGCTCGGCGCGACCGTCCGCCTGGTCCCCGTCGCCGCGGCCCCCGTGCTCGTCGTGCTCGGCTACCCCGACATGCCGACCGCCGCCGACGCCGTCCCCGCGCTCCTCGCGCACGGACCGCTCGCGATCGAGGGCATGGACTCCCGGCTGGTCGACGTCGTGCGGCGCGTCAAGGGCGCGGCCGCCGTGCCGGACCTGCCCCCGGGCGGCGGCTGGCTCATGGTCGAGGTCGGCGGCGACACCCTCGACGAGGCCCTGGACCGGGCCCGCGCGCTCGCGGCCGACGCCGCCACCACCGCCGTGGGCCTGTTCCCGCCTGGACCCGAGGCCGTCGCGATGTGGCGGATCCGCGAGGACGGCGCGGGCCTCGGTGGCCGCACCCCGTCGGGCGAGCAGGCGTGGCCGGGCTTCGAGGACTCCGCGGTCCCGCCCGAGCGGCTCGGCGCGTACCTGCGCGAGCTCGAGGCGCTCATGGCGACGCACCAGGTCGACGGCCTCGCGTACGGGCACTTCGGCGACGGCTGCGTGCACCTGCGCCTCGACGTCCCGATGGAGCGCTCGGGCGACCCGTTGCGCGCGTTCATGACCGACGCCGCGCACCTCGTCGCGTCGCACGGCGGCTCGCTGTCGGGCGAGCACGGCGACGGCCGCGCGCGCTCGGAGCTGCTGCCCGTCATGTACTCGGAGCGCGCGATCGACCTGTTCGCCGCGTTCAAGGACCTGCTCGACCCGCGCGACCTGCTCAACCCCGGTGTGCTGGTCCGCCCGCGCCCGCTCGACGCGGACCTGCGCCGTCCCGCCGCGCGCTCGCTGCTCGCCGGTTCCGGCTTCTCGTTCGCGCACGACGCGGGCGACTTCACGACGGCCGTGCACCGCTGCGTCGGCGTGGGCAAGTGCCGGGCCGACGGCCGGGAGACGGGCTCGTTCATGTGCCCGTCGTACCTCGCGACGAAGGACGAGAAGGACTCCACCCGTGGCCGCGCGCGCGTGCTGCAGGAGATGGCGAACGGCGGCCTCGTCGACCGCGGCTGGACGTCGCCCGAGGTGCACGACGTCCTCGACCTCTGCCTGTCCTGCAAGGCGTGCTCGTCGGACTGCCCCGCGGGCGTCGACATGGCGCAGTACAAGTCCGAGGTGCTGCACCGCACGTACTCCGGTCGGCTGCGGCCCGTGCACCACTACGCGCTCGGCTGGCTACCCCGCTGGGCGCGGCTGATCACGGCCGTCCCCGGGGTGTCGGCGCTGGTCAACGCGGTCCTCGGCGTCCGTCCGGTGGCGAAGGCGGTGCTCGCCGCGGGCGGCATGGACACCCGCCGGAAGATGGTCACGTTCGCACGCACGCCCTTCCGGGCGTGGGCCCGGCACGGCGCGGGCGGTGCGGTCACGGTCACCTCGGGTGCGGGGTGGAAGGAGCGGTCCACGACGGACGGACAGCGCTCCGGTGCCGCGCCGCGCGACGACGGGTCCACGGCGGGGTCGGTCGCGGCGCAGACGCGCCCGCCGGTGCTGCTGTGGGTCGACTCGTTCAGCGACACGCTCTCGCCGTCCGTCGCGCACGCCGCCGTCAAGGTCCTGCGTGCCGCCGGCTACGAGGTGCTCGTGCCCGAGCACGACGCGTGCTGCGGCCTGACCTGGATCAGCACGGGCCAGCTCGACGGCGCCCGCAAGCAGCTCACGCACCTGCTCGAGGTCCTCGGCCCGTTCGCCGTCAACGGCGTGCCCATCGTCGGCCTCGAGCCGTCCTGCACCGCCGTCCTGCGCAGCGACCTGCGCGACCTGCTGCCCGACGACCCGCGCGCCGTGGCCGTCGCCCGCGAGACGCGCACCCTCGCCGAGCTCCTCACGGCCCCCGCACCGATCGGCCCCGGCGACCGGTGGACCGTGCCCGACCTGTCCGACGTCACCGCCGTCGTCCAGCCGCACTGCCACCACCACTCGGTCATGACGTGGACGCCCGACCGCCGGCTGCTCACCGACGCGGGCGCGCAGTTCTCGGCGCTCGCGGGCTGCTGCGGCCTCGCCGGGAACTTCGGCATGGAGAAGGGCCACTACGACGTGTCGGTGGCGGTCGCCGAGAACTCCCTGCTGCCGGCGCTGCGCGACGCCGCCCCCGGCGACGTCTACCTGGCCGACGGCTACTCGTGCCGCACCCAGGCCGACCAGCTCGCGGGCGTCCAGGGCCTCCACCTCGCGGAGCTGCTCGCGTCGCGCCTCTGACAGCGCGCGGTCCGGGGATCAGGCCGCCGGATCGACGTCGGCGACCGTGTAGCACTCCTCGTCGTCGATCCCCGGCGAGGGGTCGAACGTGACGGCCGTCGGCACGCCCGCGTCGTCGAACGTCGCCTCCGGGACGGTGCTCGCGTCGGCGTCGACGACGCGGTCGAGCAGGGTGTCGATCGTCGGGACCTGGGCCGCGAGGTCCTGCGCCTCGCCGGCGATGCGCCGCCCGACCTCGTCGAGCCCTTCGACGGCCGTGACCGCGCCGTCCGTCACCGTCACGCGGTACGAGCCGACGAGCAGCCGCTCGCCGCACGACGACGTGAGCGAGAACGCGTAGGAGTCGACGCCGCCGCCGGTCCACCGCTCGGCCGCCTCGGCCGCCCCGGGGACCGGCCCGGGCTGCTCGGTGCCGCTGCACCCGCCCAGGGTGGCGACGAGCACGACCGCGCCCACGGCCCACCGCTTCGTCGCCCTCCGCACGTGCCGAGCGTACGGGCGCCGACGTCGCGCGTGGCGGCGTTCGCGGGGTGGACATCGGGCACGCCCGGCGACCAGGGTGGGCGCATGCTCGTCGCCTTCTCCGTCGCCCCGCTCGGTGCGGGTGAGTCCGTCACGCAGGCCGTCGCCGACGCCGTCCGCACCGTCCGCGAGTCCGGGCTGCCGAACCGCACCGACGCCATGTTCACCACGATCGAGGGGGAGTGGGACGAGGTGATGGACGTCGTGAAGCGCGCGACCGAGGCCGTCGGCCGGCACGGCCACCGCGTGAGCCTCGTGCTCAAGGCCGACATCCGGCCGGGCCGCTCGGGCGAGCTCACGGGCAAGGTCGAGCGCGTCGAGGCGGCGCTCGCGCAGGACTGACCGGCCGACGCCGAGGGCTCGGAGCGATCCCGGACGAACCGGGTCGTCGAACCCGGACGGATGCCCACCACTCGGACGAGTGACCAAGAACGCACCGGGAGAAACCGGTCGGGTGGGCCGAAACACGCCGCACCACCCGTTCGACGGGCTGACGGGGCCGCCCGGCTGTGGGAAAGTGTGGACGCACGCACATCCGGTCGGGGGTGTGCGCGCGATCTACGGGGCAGGCGGTCGGCCGCTGCGTGCCCAGGAAGGCCGGGACCGCGATGCCCATCTTCGAGCTCGACGAGGGGCGGCCGCGCCTCGTCCAGCCGATGCAGCCCCTCGCGGGGTCGTTCGCGCAGGAGTGCTCCGCGGTCCTCACCCACCATCTCAGCGCCGTCGCGGGCGAGTCCCTGTTCGCCGTGCGCTGGCGGGCCAGCGCCCCCGACCACGCCGACCTCCCCGAGCTCCTCGCGCTCGACGCCACGGGCCGTCCCGTCGTCGTCGAGGTCGTGCAGGTCGTCGACGACGACGCCGTCGTCGCGTCCCTGCGCCACGCGGGCGCCGCGGGCCGCATGACCACCACCGACCTGGCCCGCGCCTACCACGCCGACCCCAGCCGTTTCGGCGTCGACTTCGCCGCGTTCCGCGAGCAGGTCGCGGGCGGCACCGTCGCGAGCCGCCGCGAGGGTGTCCGGCTCGTGATCCTGTGCTCCGAGGTCGCCGCCGAGGCCACCGACACGCTCGGCTTCCTGCGGGGTCCCGGCCGGCAGGTCGACGTGCTGCAGGTCGGGGTCGTACGCGGCGTCGACGACTCGCGCCTGCTCGACGTGTCCCCGCTCGCGATCCACGAGGGCGCGCGCCGACCCGTCGAGCCGACCGCGCTGCGGCTCGTGCGCTCGTCCGAGGCGTTCGCGACCGCGATGGCGTACGAGGCCGAGCGCACCAACCGCGGCACGCGTCCGATGACCGGCGAGCTCCGGTCGGTGACCCCGCCGCCGCGCCCGGCGCCGCCCCCGCCGACCCCGATCGCGCGCCGCACGACCGTCACCGAGCCGACCCCCCTGCCGTTCGGCCCGGCGCGCGAGCCGAAGAACCAGGGCCGCCCGGGCACGCCGTCGAACGTGAACCCGCCGACCCGCGCCACCCCGGCGACCACCACGACGGGTCCGGCGCCGATGACGCTCACGCCGATCTACGGCCTGCGCACGGCGTCCGAGCAGCAGATCCGGCCGCGCACCGCCGCGGAGCCGCCGCAGGTCGACGGCCCGCGCCCCTTCCTCCCGGGCGATGCGCCGCTGCGTCCCGCCGAGGCGCCGCCGCGCGACGGGTCGACCGCACCCACGGCCGTGACCGCACCCCCGACCGCGCCTCCGACACCTGCCGCGCTGCCGACGACGGGCACGCCCGACCTGGACGACCCGACGACGCCCGACGCCGGCGCGCCGAGGGCCCTCGCCCCCGCGTCCAACCCGCTGAGCCCGACGAACCTCGTGCCTCCCATGACGGCCGTGCCCCCGACCGCGCCCCTCACCCCCGAGCAGCCGCCCGTCGCGTACCGGCTCGACGTCGCACGCGAGAAGGACGCCGTCACGGCCCCCACCGCGGCGCTCGAGCCCGCGGACGTCGACGAGCCGACTGCAGCGCCGGCGTTCGACGAGCCGCTGCCCGAGCTCGCGATCCTCGCGAAGCGTCGCCGGGTCATCACGACCCTCGTGTGGGTGCGGGAGCGTCGCGGGCAGCGGTTCGAGGCGATGCTGCGACCCGACGGTTTCGTCGAGCTCGAGGACGGCGAGGTGTTCGCCGACCCCGACGAGGCGGCGGCCGCGGTCATCGGCGTCGACTACGCGGTCGACGGCTGGCGCGCGTGGCGGCTCGGCGACGGCGGTCCGACCCTCGCGGAGGCCGCGGGCGTCGAGCGCCCGTACTGACCGCACGCGTCACTGACCGCACGCGTCACCGACCGCACGCGTCGCCGCCTCGAGCGGCGCCGCCTCGAGCGGCGCCGCCGTCGCGCTCAGCCCCAGCCGTAGGCGGCCGTCCAGCGGTCGAGCTCGGCGTAGAACCGGGTGCGGACGGGCTGCGGCGACAGCGTGAGGTCGTGCAGGCCGCCGGCGATGCGCACGACCGTGACGAGCGGCCCCAGCTGCACCGCGCGGCGCGCGACGAGCTCGACGTCCAGCACGACGTCCGCGGAGCGCATGTCCTCGCTCCAGCGCGGGCTGATGACGGTGCGCGACGACGCGAGCGTGAGGATCGGCGCGGTCACGTGCAGCCCGCGGGCGACGGTCGCGTGCCCGGCGATGACGGCGCGCAGCCAGCCCGCGCGGACCGGGAACGACGGCACGGGCCGCCAGCGCAGGTCGTACGTCCACTCGCCGCCGCTGCTGGCCGACAGCGTCCGCGCGTAGTAGCCGGGGTCGATGTTCGGCAGCGGCGCCTTCGGCTGGAAGCGGGCGAGCTGCGCGATGGCCGGCCCGCTCACGTGCCGCACGACCGACGACCCCTGCAGCTCGAGCCACGGGGAGTTGAGGACGAGGCCGTCGAGCTCGCCGGGATGCCGGTCGGCCCACAGCGCGGCGACCAGCCCGCCCGTCGAGTGCCCCATGACCATGACGCGCCCGTACGCGCCGACGTCGCGGCGCACCACGTCGAGCGCGGCCTCGATCTCCTCGTCGTACGTCGCGAGGTCGTCGACGTAGCCGGGCGTCTGCCACGGCCGCAGCGACCGGCCGTACTTGCGCAGGTCCAGCGCGTAGAAGGCGGCGCCGCGCGAGTGCCAGTGCTCCGCGAGGCCCGTCTGGAAGAAGTAGTCCGACCAGCCGTGCACGTAGAGGACCGCGCGCGACGCGCGGACGGGCTCGTCGGTCGGCGGCGAGTACCGCACGAGGCTCGCGACGACCGCGCCCTCGTCGTCGGGTCGCAGGTCGAGCGTGCGGACGCGGTAGTCGTCACCGAGGACGTCGGGCGCCCACCTGCTCACGTGCGCCTCCCGTCGTCAGGGCTCGAGGACGATCTTGCCGAACTGGTCCCCGGCCGCAAGGCGGCCCAGCGCCTCCGCGGCCCGGACCAGCGGGAACGTCGAGTCGACGAGGGGCCGCACGCCGGTCCGGGCGAGGAACGCGAGCAGGTGCTGCAGGTCGTCGCGGGTGCCCATGGTCGTGCCGAGCACGGAGATCTCCTGGAAGAAGATGCGTTGCAGCTCGGCCTGCTCGGCGTCGCCGCTCGTGGCGCCCGCGACGACGATCGTGCCGCCCGGGCGCACCGACCGCACCGAGTGGGACCACGTCGCACGGCCGACCGACTCCAGCACCAGGTCGACGCGAGGGACACGCGCACCGGTCTCGACGGCCGCCGTCGCCCCCAGCGCGAGCGCCCGCTCGCGACGCTCGGCCGACCGCGACGTGACGACCACGTCGAGCCCCGCCGCCGCGCCGAGCACCACCGCGGCCGTCGCGAGCCCGCCACCCGCACCCTGCACCAGCACACGCTGGCCCGGCGTCGCGCGGCCCGTCGTGAACAGCATCCGGTACGCCGTGAGCCACGCGGTCGGGAGGCACGCAGCCTCGACGAACGACAGCTCGGCGGGCTTGTCGACGAGGTTCCACGTGGGCACCGCGACCTGCTCGGCGAGCGTGCCCGGGTGCTTCTCCGACAGCAGCGACCGCGGCTCGTCCTGCCCGGGCACACCCCCGACCACCCCGTGCACGACGACCTCGCGCCCGTCCGCCGTCACGCCCGCCGCGTCGGTGCCGAGGATCATCGGCAGCTGCTGCTCGCGCAGCCCGACGCCGCGCAGCGACCACAGGTCGTGGTGGTTGAGCGCGGCGGCGCGCACGTCGACGACCGTCCAGCCGTCCCGCGCCTCCGGTGCCGGCCGGTCGCCGACCTCCAGCGCGGCCAGCGGGTCGTCGGGGGAGAAGCGGGCGGCGTAGGCGGCGATCACCCGGCCACCGTAGCGACCACCACCGGCCGTCCGCGCACCTCAGGGGGGCGCACCACCCCACTCCCGGCCCGCGTCCGTCCTCGTCGCCTGCCGTCGCCCCACCCCCCGACCGCCCGAGGCAGCGGGGATCGCGGGAGGGGCGTCAGCGCGCGAGCGGGTGATGACGGACCGGGTGCGGCTTCGGGATGCTGCCGTCATGGGGGCAGTCGTGGTGCCGGGCGGCGGATCGGTCGCGATCGGGCGGGTCGTCGCCGAGATGGACGCGCTGCGCGCCGGGTGGGCGCCCGACGACGGGCTCGGGGTGTTCCTCGACGTCTACCGACGGGTCACCGCGCTGGTCGCGCTGCGCGTCGTCGACGGCACGTTCCGTGACCCGTCGTTCGTCGAGGACCTGGACGTCCGGTTCGCGCGCCTGTTCCTCGACGTCCCCGCCGACGTCGCCGCCCAGCGGCCCGTGTCCCGCGCCTGGGCACCGCTCGTCGAGCGTCGGGCTCTGCGCGGCATCGAACCCGTCCAGTTCGCGCTCGCGGGGATGAACGCGCACATCAACCTCGACCTCGCGCTCGCGGTCGTCGCGACCTGCCGGGCGCGGGGCTGCGACCCCGACGACGGCGACGTGCACGCCGACTTCGAGCGAGTCAACCGGGTGCTCGCCGAGGTGGTCCGTCCGATCCGCCAGTCGTTCCTCGACGCGTGCCTCGTGCAGCACGCGGGCGCGCTGTCGCCGCTCGCCGACCTCGTCACGAACTTCTCGATCGACAAGGCGCGCGACGCCGCCTGGGTGTCCGCGCAGGTGCTGTGGGAGGTCCGGGGCGCCACGGCGCTCGCGGCCGCGGTCCGCGACACGCTCGCGCGGACGGTCGGGCTCGTCGGACGTCAGCTCCTCACACGCTTCCCCTGACGCCGCGTCGCCGCGCCGGGAGCAGCGGCCCGGCCGCCACCACGCCCGCGACGAGCCGGCCCACGGTCGCGACCTCGACGAGCCGCGCCGAGCGTGGCCGGCCGGGCGCGGTCGTCAGAGCAGCGGGAGCATCCGGCCGAGGTCGGGGACGGCCTCCGAGGTGTGCTGGGGCTGCAGGGCGCGGGCCAGCTCGTCGACGTCGTAGGGCGTGCGGCCCGCCGCGAGGCGCACCCAGCGGCGCGCGTCGGCGACCTCGAGGCTCCACCCGCCGCGTGCGACGACGATGTCGAGCAGCGCGTCCGCCACGAGGGCGAGGGCCGCGGGGTCGATCGGGTCCGGGCCCGCCCCGGTGCCACGCGCGCGGCGCACCGAGCGGGCGAGGTCGTCGGCGTGCACCACGAGCTCGAGCACGCGCGACACCGTCATCGTCGAGAGCATCACCGGGCCGCGGCGCGCCTGCACCACGCGGTCGGACGGGCCCAGCGCGTCGAGGTTGGCGAAGGCCGCCGCCGCCATCGCGTCGACGGCCTTGAGCGGGTTCGGCGCGATCTGCTCCGCGAGGCCGCGCGTCGTGTCCGCGATGTCCTGCGCCCGGGCGACGTACGTCCCGACGTACTCGGCGAGCGTGTACGGGACGGTCCCGTCGGGCAGCGGGGTGCAGACGGCGAGCGCGTCCATCGCCCGGCCGAGGTGGGCGACGAGCTCCGCGACCGACCAGCCCTCGAGCACCGACGGCGCGTCGACGACGTCGTCGTCGACCACCTCCGCGACCCAGGACCGCAGGCGGTCCCACTGACCGTGCAGGGCGGCGGACGCGGCGGCGAGGTCGGTGGAGGACATCCGTCCATCGTGCCGCAGTCCCGTCGCCCGGACCTGTCATTCCGCGGCCGCGGACCGCGGGCGGTGGTCGTGACACGTCGACGCGTCCGCGTGACCAGGACGTCGACGCCGCGTGGCCACGAGCAGGTGCCCGTCGGTCGGGGACGGCGGAGGGGCGGACGCGGAGACGGCGACGGCACCCGCCTCGCGGCTCAGCGGGTGCGGACCTCGTCGGTCAGGAACTCCGAGACGATCGCGCCGACCTGGTCCTCCTCGATGAGGAACCCGTCGTGGCCGTAGGGCGAGCGCACCGTGCGCACGGGTCCCGCGCCGGGGATGCCCGCGGCGATGCGCTCGGACTGCGCGGGCGGGAACAACCGGTCGGAGTCGACCGCGATCACCAGGGCGCGCGCGGTGATCTGTGCGAGCGCCGCGGCGACGCCCCCACGGTCGCGGCCGAGGTCGTGCGTGATCATCGTGCGCGTCAGCGCGACGTAGGTGTTGGCGTCGAACCGGCGGGCGAGCTTGTCGCCGTGGTGGTCCAGGTAGGACTGCACGGCGAACCGGCCGCCCTCGAGCGGGTCCTCGGCCCCCTGCGGGATGCGCCCGAACCGCTCGTCGAGCTCGGCGGCGCTGCGGTAGGTCTGGTGCGCGATCTGCCGCGCGATGCCGAGCCCGACGTGCGGGCCGTCACCGTCGGCGGCGTCGTAGTAGTCGCCGTCGCGGTAGCGCGGGTCGGCGTGGATCGCGGCGAGCTGCGTGTGGAACCCGGCGATCTGGTCGCCGGACGTCTGCGCGGCCGTGGCGATCGCGGCGATCGAGCGGACGCGCTCGGGCGCGGTGACGGCCCACTCGAGCACGCGGAGGCCGCCCATGGACGCGCCGATGACGAGGGCCCACGAGTCGATGCCGAGCAGGTCGGCGAGGCGGACCTCGGCGGCGACCTGGTCGCGGACGGTCAGCAGCGGGAAGCGGCCGCCCCAGGGCCGCCCGTCGGGTGCGGTCGACGCGGGGCCCGTCGAGCCCTGGCAGCCGCCGAGGACGTTGGGCGCGACGACGAACCACTCGTCGGTGTCGATCGGGGCGCCGGGGCCGACCATCGACTGCCACCAGCCGGCGGTCGGGTGCCCGTCGCCCGCGGGGCCGGTGACGTGCGAGTCCCCGGTGAGCGCGTGCAGGACGAGCACCGCGTTGCTGCCGTCCTCGTTCAGCGTGCCCCACGTCTCGTACGCGAGCCGCACGGCGGGCAGCCGCCCGCCCGACTCGAGCGCGAACGGGCCGAGGTCGGCGAACTGCCGTCGCCCGACGGGGTCGCCCTCGCGCCAGGCCGACGACGCGCGCACGGGCGGCCGCTCGGGGAGCGGCGCACGGCTCGCGAGCGTGCGCGCGTGCGCCCTCGACGGGGCGAACGTGAACGTGTCGTCGGGCACGGGATCCCAATCTACGGGCGGGTCGGAGGGGTGCCCCGGCGTGGTCTCGACGCTCGGGACCGGGTCGTCCCCGCCGCGCGCCGCGGGCGAGCCGTGGGCGGGCTCGCCGGGACGCGACGGCGGGGACGGCGGCACGGTCAGGCGCCCTTGGCGGCCCGGAAGCCCGCGTCGAGGTCCGCGAGGATGTCGTCGACGTGCTCGATGCCGACGGCGAGGCGGACGAGGCCCGGGGTGACGCCGGAGCGCAGCTGCTCCTCGGGCGTGAGCTGGCTGTGCGTCGTCGACGCGGGGTGGATGACGAGCGAGCGGACGTCGCCGATGTTCGCGACGTTCGAGTGCAGCTCGAGCGCCGACACGAACGCCTGACCGGCCTCGGTGCCCCCCTCGATCTCGAACGCCAGCACAGCACCCGCGCCGCGCGGCGCGTACTTGAGCTGGTTGGCGTGCCAGGGCGACGACTCGAGGCCCGCGTAGTGGACCGTGACGACGTCCTCGCGCGCCTCGAGCCACTCGGCGACCTTCTGCGCGTTCGCGACGTGCCGCTCGACGCGCAGCGACAGCGTCTCGATGCCCTGCGCGATGAGGAACGCGTTGAACGGCGACGCCGCCGCGCCGAGGTCGCGCAGGAGCTGGATGCGCGCCTTGAGGATGTAGGAGAGGTTGACGCCGAAGACGCCGTCCTTGCCGAGCGCCTCGCCGATGACCAGGCCGTGGTACGACGGGTCGGGCTTGCTGAAGCCGGGGAACTTCTCCGGGTCGGCGGTGTAGTCGAAGCGGCCCGCGTCGACGATGACGCCGGCGATCGCGGAGCCGTGCCCGCCGAGGTACTTGGTGGCCGAGTGCACGACGACGTCGGCGCCCCACTGCAGCGGGTTGATGAGGTACGGCGTCGCGACGGTGTTGTCGACGACCAGCGGCACGCCGTTCTCGTGCGCGACGTCCGCGACGAGCTCGATGTCGAGGACGTCGGACTTCGGGTTCGGGATCGTCTCCGCGAAGAACAGCTTGGTGTTCGGGCGGACGGCCGCGCGCCACGACTCGGCGTCGTGCGGGTCCTCGACGAACGTCGTCTCGATGCCGAGCTTGGGCAGCGTGTAGTGCAGCAGGTTGTACGTGCCGCCGTAGAGCGAGGGGCTCGCGACGACGTGGTCGCCCGCCTCCGCGATGTTGAGGATCGCGAACGTCTCCGCCGCCTGGCCCGACGCGACGAGGAGCGCGCCGACGCCGCCCTCGAGGTTCGCGATGCGGTTCTCGACGACCTCGGTCGTGGGGTTGCCGATGCGCGTGTAGATCGGGCCGAGCTCCTTGAGCGCGAACCGGTCCGCGGCCTGCTGCGCGGAGTCGAAGACGTAGGACGTCGTCTGGTAGATCGGCAGGGCGCGCGCGCCCGTGCTCGCGTCGGGGGCCTGGCCCGCGTGGATCTGGCGGGTCTCGAAGCTCCAGCTCTCGTTGCTCATCGGTCTGCTCTCTCTCGGGGATCCGTGGTGCTCGGTCCGCGGGGAGCTCGGGCAGCCGACGTCCGTCCCGCGGAAGGGGTGGGAGGGGCGCACGTGTCGAGCGTCTGGCTCGTCGCGGGTGTGGCCGGGGCTGGTCACCTGTCCGCGGGCATGCCGAACGTGCGCTGGTCAGCGACACATTCGACGGGTCATGCGACCGAGAGTACGAGCGACCATCCGCTGGATGACACAGTCGTCCCGTGATGTGAGACGGATCGACGGGGTGACGCGACGCCGCGTCGGGGCGATCTCGGCCGAACGGGTGAGCGTACGTCCGATACGTCCCTAACCACAACGGTGTGACTCGTGTTGCTCGTGTGACTTGTGTTCACTTCTGTGACTCACGTGGGTAGCGTCGAACCGCGAACAGGCCCGGGGAGGGGCCTGTGCGAGCGTCCGGAGGAAGTGCAGTGGTGCGGTTCGACAGCGTGCTCGGTGCCGACGAGGGCCGACGCCGGGTGCCCCGGCGGACCCTCCGGCTGGTGACCGCCGCGGTCGTCGTCGCCACCTCCGGGATCATCGGTGCCGACGTCGCGGCCGCCGACCCGACGCCCCCGTCCGCGCAGGACGTCCGCGACGCGCGCCGCGCCGTCGACGCGGCGTCCCGCTCCGTCGCCGAGATGGAGCTGCGCCTCGCGCAGCTCTCCGCGCAGTCCGACGCCGCGCAGCTCGCCGTCCAGAAGGCCGGCGAGGACTACACCGTCGCGCTGGCCGCGGCGGAGGCCGCCAAGGTCGCCGCCGCCGACGCCGTGCAGCGCTCCGCCGACGCCGACGCGCGCGCCGAGGACGCCCGGCGCACCCTCGTCGCGATGGCCCGCGAGGCCGCCCGCTCCGGCGGCAACGTCGAGGCCCTCCAGGCCGTGCTGTCCGCCGACGGCTTCCGCGACGTCGCGCGCCGCTCCACCGCGCTCGAGCAGATGACCGGCAAGGCCGACGAGGCCGTGCAGGAGTTCCGGGCCGCCCAGCTCGTCGCGAGCGTCCTCGCCGACCGCGCGAGGACGGCCGAGGACGACGCGAAGGCTGCCGAGCAGGACGCCTCCGCCGCGCTCGCCACCGCGCAGAAGACGCAGCAGGACAGCGACGCCGCACTCGTCGCGGGCGCCGCCGAGCGCGACCAGCTCATCTCCGCCCTCGCGGCGGCCCGGCAGACCAGCGCCGAGCTCGAGCGGGCTCGGCAGGACGCTCTCGAGGCCGACCGGCGTGCGCGCGCCGACGAGGCCGCACGCCAGGCGGCGCTGCGTCCGCCCGTGGCCGCCCCGCCCGCGTCGTCGGGCGGGTCGACGGGATCGACCGGAGGCTCGACGGGTTCCGCCGGCGGGTCGACCGGCGGCTCCACGGGCGGCTCGAACAGCGGGTCGACGGGAGGCTCGAACGGCGGGTCGACCGGCGGCGGCTCGACCGGCGGCTCCACGGGGGGCGGGTCGACCGGTGGCGGCTCGACCGGTGGCGGCTCGACCGGTGGCGGCTCGACCGGTGGTGGCTCGACGGGCGGCGGCTCGACCGCGCAGCCCACGACACCGCCGTCGACGGGCGGTCAGTACGGGCTCGGCACGGGACGCTCGCGCGGCTCGGCCGGCGGGGGAGCGGCCGCCGTGGAGTGGGCGAGGACCCAGCTCGGCAAGCCGTACATCTGGGGCGGCGTCGGACCGGAGGGCTACGACTGCTCGGGCCTGACCGGCACGTCCTGGCGCAGCGCGGGCGGCGTCAGCCTCAACCGCACGTCGCGCGACCAGTACAAGCAGGTCCTCAAGATCTCGTACGACCAGCTGCGCCCGGGCGACCTCGTCTTCTGGTCGACCGACCCGAGCAACCCCGACGCGATCCACCACGTCGCGATCTGGGCGGGCAACGGCCAGATCATCGAGGCGCCGACGTTCAACAAGCCCGTGCGCCTCGTCGCGATGCGCTGGGCGGGCACCATGCCGTACGCGGGTCGCCCCTGACGACCTCGCCGGTCGACGCCGGTCGGGCGACCGCCCGGTCCCGGCAGCACGACGGCCCGCCCCCTCGCGTCGAGGGTGGCGGGCCGTCGTCGTCCGTCCCGGCCGCCGCGGTGGCGCGGCCGGCTCACGGCTGAGTGCGGGTCGTCGCTCAGTGGTGGTCGTACCCGGCGTCGATCGCGCGCTGACGCGACCGCTCGATCTCGGCCTCGGCCTCGGCGCGACCGGTCCAGTGCGCACCCTCGACGGACTTGCCGGGCTCGAGGTCCTTGTAGACCTCGAAGAAGTGCTGGATCTCGAGACGGTGGAAGTCGGACACGTCGTCGATGTCCTGACGCCACGCGGCGCGCTGGTCGCCCGTCGGGACGCACAGGACCTTGTCGTCGCCGCCCGCCTCGTCGCGCATGCGGAACATGCCCAGCGCACGGCAGCGGATCAGGCAGCCAGGGAAGGTCGGCTCCTCGAGCAGGACGAGCGCGTCCAGCGGGTCGCCGTCCTCACCGAGGGTGCCCTCGATGAAGCCGTAGTCGTCGGGGTACCGGGTCGAGGTGAAGAGCATGCGGTCGAGCCGGATGCGGCCCGTCGCGTGGTCCACCTCGTACTTGTTGCGCTGCCCCTTGGGGATCTCGATCGTGACGTCGAACTCCACAGCACTCCTTAGCACCACGTCCGCGCCCAGCCTCGATGGGGCCGGCGGACCCGGCGACTCGTCGGTCGTCGTGAACGGCGCGCCGGGGTGTCGGGGGCGCCCTTGTCTCGGACAGTAGTCTGACGCACCGGCGCGTGGGGGTCCCGCCCCGCCCCCGGTAGAGACAGGGTGATCATGGCCACAGCAGGACGGGTCGTCGGCACCGCCGTGCTCGTCGTCGTGCTCGCGGGCGCGGCGTACGGGACCGCGGACGCCTACGACGTCGCGCCCGGCCTGGTCACGCTCGAGCCCTCGCCCGCGCCCGCCGCACCCTTCCCGACCGCCCCCGGCGCGGTCGACCCCGGCGACCCCGCCGCCGTGCTCGGGCCGCTCGACGACCAGGCGCCCGTCCCCGGCGCGACCAGCGTGCAGGGCCTCGTCGACGGGCTCGTCGCCGACCCGAGGCTGGGCCCGTCCGTCGGCGTGGTCGTCGCCGACCAGCTCACCGGCGAGGTCCTCGCGTCGCACCTGCCCGACCAGGGGCGCACGCCCGCGTCGACCGCGAAGCTCGTCACCGCCGTCGCCGCGCTCGACGCGCTCGGCCCCGACGTCACCCTCCCGACGACCGTCGTGCAGAGCGGCGAGCAGCTCGTCCTCGTCGGCGGCGGCGACATGATGCTCGCCGCCGGAGCGGGCGACCCCGACGCGACCGTCGGGCACGCCGGCCTCGCCGACCTCGCCGCTCAGGTGGCCCGCGAGCTCACGCTCCAGGGCCGCACGAGCGTCCGGCTCGGGTTCGACGACTCGCTGTTCAGCGGCCCGACGCTCAGCCCGACGTGGAACCCCGCCGACGTCGCCGCGGGGTTCGTCGCGCCCGTCACCGCGCTCGGCGTCGACATCGCGAAGATGCGCGAGGGCGAGTACCCGCCGCGCTACCCCGACCCGTCGCTGCACGCCGCGCGCACCTTCGTGCAGCGCCTCGCCGAGGTCGGCATCACCGTCACCGGCACCCCGGCACGCATGTCCGCACCCGACGGGGCGCCCGTCGTCGGCGAGGTGCGGTCCGCGCCGCTGGGCGACGTCGTGCACTACTTCCTCGACACGTCCGACAACACGATCACCGAGGTCGTGTCCCGGCTCGTCGCGATCGACGCCGGACTGCCCGCGAGCTTCGACGGCGGCGCGCAGGCCGTCCTGCACGCCGTCGCCGCGGGCGGTGTCGACACGACCGGCGCGCACCTGTCCGACGCGTCGGGCCTCGGCTCCGGCTCGGTCCTGTCGCCCGACCTGCTGCTCGCGCTGCTGCGCCGCTCGACCGACCCCGCGCACCCCGGGCTCCGCGAGGTCGCCACCGGCATGCCGATCGCCGGCCTCACCGGGACGCTGTCCGACCGCTACACGTCGTCGCCCGCGCGCGGGCTCGCGCGGGCCAAGACCGGCAGCCTCCCGGGCGTGACCGCGCTCGCCGGCACGGTGCTCGACGCCGACCGCCGCCAGCTCGTCTTCGTCGTCCTCGCCGACCAGACGCCCGCCGGCGGGCAGTGGGGGCCGCGCGCGACGATCGACGGCTTCGTGACGAGCCTGTCGGGCTGCGGCTGCGCCTGACGCCGGCATGCGCACCGGCGGGCGGCGCGGCCGATCGGTGCGATCGGCGACGGGCAGGACGTGCGACGTCTACGGTGGCCCGATGGACGAGACCGCGCCCGTCGACTGGACCGCGGCCGCCCGCATCGCCGGCCGCCTCTCCCGCCCGGGGCCCACGGCGACCCGCGACGAGCTGCACGACCTCGTCGACGGCCTGCGCGACGCGGCGCACCGCGCGGGCGGGTACGCCTCCGACATCACCGGCCTGACCGCGGTCGACGGCACCGCACCGGACGCGGTCTCGCGCGTGCTGGTCGTCGACCGCCCGACGTGGGCCCGTGCGAACGTCGAGATGTTCGCCACGCTCGCCGCGCCGCTCGCGCACCGCCCCGACGGGAGCCCGCTCGTCCCGCCCCCGGGCGCCCGCACGGTCGCGGCGGCGCAGGTCGGCGGCGTTCTCGCGCTGCTGTCGGGCAAGGTCCTCGGCCAGTTCGACCCGTTCACCGCGGCGCCCGGCGAGCCGGGCCGTCTGCTGCTCGTCGCCCCCAACGTGCTGCACCTGGAGCGGACGCTCGGCGTCGACGGCCCCGACTTCCGCCTCTGGGTCGCGCTGCACGAGCAGACGCACGCCCTGCAGTTCGCCGCCGCACCCTGGCTCGCGGACCTCGTGCGCAGCCGGTCCGCCGAGCTGCTCGCCGACCTCGCCGCGTCCGCGCCCGGCGGCGAGGACGACGGCCCCGGCGCCGCCGACCTCATCGCCCGGGTGTCCCGCGCGGTCCTCGGTCCCGACGGCGGCAGCGTCCTCGACGTCCTCAGCGACCGGCAGCGGACCGTGTTCGAGGAGGTGGGGGCCGTGATGGCCCTGCTCGAGGGCCACGCCGACGTCGCGATGGACCAGGTCGGGCCCAAGGTCGTCCGGACCGTGCGGACGATCCGCCGCAAGTTCGAGGCCAAGCGCGACGAGGGTGCACGGGCCCGGGGGTTCGAGCGCGTCCTGCGCCGGCTGCTCGGGCTCGACGAGAAGCTCGCGCAGTACCGCGACGGCGCCGCGTTCGTCCGCGCCGTGCAGGGACACGTCGGGCGTGACGGCTTCAACGCCGTCTGGTCCGGACCCGACACGCTGCCCCGGCCCGGCGAGATCGCCGACCCGGCGTCGTGGGTCCGCCGGGTGCACGGGTGACGACGGCCGCCGTCCGCCCTCGGCCCGTCGGGTCGGAGGATCCGCTCGCTGCCGGCGGAGGCCCGACGCGGCGGTTCCCGCACCGGCGAGCGACCGGTGCGCGCTCCGCACGTGCGGACGTCGGCAGCCCGTGCGGGCGGGCGACGAGGAGCTCCGTGACGGCCGCGCGTGCCGGATCGGTCGCGCCGGGCCGATGACCGGTCCCGACCGCCGCGTCGCGGACGTCCGGCGTGCCGTGACGGGCGCCGTCGCCGATCTGCCGGACGGTGCGCTCGTGCTCGTCGCGTGCTCGGGCGGCCCGGACTCGCTCGCGCTCGCGGCGGCGACCGCGTTCGTCGCCGACCGGTCGGTGCGGCGCGGGCCGCGGGTGCTGCGGGCCGGGGCGGTCGTCGTCGACCACGCGCTGCAGCCGGGCTCCGCCGACGTGGCGGCCGGGACGGCCGCGGTCTGCCGCACGCTCGGGCTCGACCCGGTCGTCGTGGAGCGCGTGGTCGTCGACGCTCCCGGCGGGCCCGAGGCCGCGGCGCGGCACGCGCGGTACGCGGCGCTCGACGCCGTCGCCGGTCGCACCGGGGCGGCGGCGGTCCTGCTCGGGCACACGCTCGACGACCAGGCGGAGACGGTCCTGCTCGGGCTCGCGCGCGGGTCCGGCGCGCGGTCGCTCGCGGGGATGCCGCCCGCCCGGGGCGTCCTGCGCCGGCCGCTGCTGGGGCTGCGCCGGACCGACACCGTCGGTGCGTGCGCGGCCCTCGGGCTCGAGCCCTGGCACGACCCGACCAACGCGGGCACCGCCGACGACGCGCCGCTGCGCAGCCGTGTCCGCGACCGTGTCCTGCCGCTCCTGGAGCGCGAGCTCGGGCCCGGTGTCGCGCAGGCGCTCGCGCGCACGGCCGACCAGCTCCGCGAGGACGCGGACACGCTCGACGGCCTGGCCGCCACCCTCCTCACCGCCGCCGCCACCCCCACCCCCGCCGGCGTCGACGGGGAGGCATCCGCCGGAGACGGAGGCATCGCTGCCTCCCCGCCGGGCGGAGGTCGCATGCTCGAGGGAGTCGCCAGGGAGCGGACCGCCGACCCGGGGACAGCCGTCGCGCTCGACGTGGGGGTGCTCCTGGGGGCCGACGTCGCGGTGCGGCGACGCGCGCTGCGGGCCGCAGCCGTGCAGGCCGGGTGCCCCGGGGGGACGCTCAACCGGGGGCACGTGCTGGCCCTCGACGCGCTCCTCACGGACTGGCACGGGCAGGGTCCGGTGCCGCTGCCGGGCGGGGTCGCCGCCTCACGCGCGTGTGGCAGGCTTCTCCTCGGGCCGGCCCAGCCGGTGCACGACGAGCGACAGGAGCGGTGACGGTGGAGCCAGTCGACATGGGCGCGGACCTCGAGCGGGTCCTCCTCACCGAGGAGCAGCTGCACGCGCGGCTCGACGAGATCGCGGCGCAGGTCGACGCGGACTACGCGGGCAAGGACCTGCTGCTGGTCGGCGTCCTCAAGGGCGCGGTCATGGTCATGGCCGACCTGGCCCGTCGGCTGCACTCGCCCGCGCAGATGGACTGGATGGCGGTGTCGTCGTACGGCTCGGGCACCAAGTCGTCGGGCGTCGTGCGGATCCTCAAGGACCTGGACACCGACCTGCACGGGCGCCACGTCCTGATCGTCGAGGACATCATCGACTCGGGTCTGACGCTGTCGTGGCTGCTGTCGAACCTGCGCTCGCGCGGCCCGGCGTCGGTCGAGATCGCGACGATGCTGCGCAAGCCCGACGCCGCCAAGGTCGAGGTCGACGTGCGCTACGTCGGCTTCGACATCCCGAACGAGTTCGTCGTCGGGTACGGCCTGGACTACGCCGAGAAGTACCGCAACCTGCCGTTCGTCGGGACGCTCGCGCCGCACGTCTACGCCTGACCTGCACGCGGGTCGGCCACGGTTCGGATGTGCCCTGGGCGAACAGCGCGGGGTCGCCACAGGATCGCCGTGTAAGTTCGAAGGCCACCAGCCCTGCGAGCGGAGGATGAGGGGCCTGGCCCCGATCGCCCATGAACCTCAAGCGTCTTGCCCGCGGCCCGATCCTGTGGATCGTGCTCGCCGTCGTGCTCCTCTGGATCGGCGCGACCGCGCTCGCCACCCCGAAGGTCAGCCGGATCGACACCTCCGACGGCCTCGAGCTCCTGGCCGACGGCAAGGCGGAGTCGGCGAAGATCACCGAGGGCCAGCAGAGGGTCGACCTCACGCTGTCCGAGGACTTCGTGAAGGACGACGAGAACTTCGGCGAGCGGGTGCAGTTCTACTACGTGGTGCCGCAGGGGCCCGCGATCGCGGACGCCGTGGCGTCGGCCGACCTGCCGGACGGCTACACGTCCGAGGTGCCGCAGACGTCGTGGTGGTCGAGCCTGCTCGGCATCGTCCTGCCGTTCGTCATCATCCTGGCGATCTTCTGGTTCCTCATGTCGAACATGCAGGGCGGCGGCTCGCGCGTGATGAGCTTCGGCAAGTCGCGCGCCAAGCTCGTGAGCAAGGAGTCGCCGCAGGTCACGTTCGCGGACGTCGCGGGCGTCGACGAGGCGCTCGAGGAGCTCCAGGAGATCAAGGAGTTCCTCTCCGAGCCCGCGAAGTTCCAGGCCGTGGGCGCCAAGATCCCGAAGGGCGTGCTGCTGTACGGCCCGCCGGGAACCGGCAAGACGCTCCTGGCCCGCGCCGTCGCGGGCGAGGCGGGCGTGCCGTTCTACTCGATCTCCGGCTCGGACTTCGTCGAGATGTTCGTCGGCGTGGGCGCGAGCCGTGTGCGCGACCTGTTCCAGCAGGCCAAGGAGAACTCGCCGGCGATCATCTTCGTCGACGAGATCGACGCGGTCGGCCGGCACCGTGGCGCGGGCCTCGGCGGCGGGCACGACGAGCGCGAGCAGACGCTCAACCAGATGCTCGTCGAGATGGACGGGTTCGACGTCAAGACGAACGTCATCCTCATCGCCGCGACCAACCGGCCCGACATCCTCGACCCGGCGCTGCTGCGCCCCGGCCGGTTCGACCGGCAGGTCGCCGTCGAGCCGCCGGACCTCAAGGGCCGCGAGAAGATCCTCACGGTGCACGCGCAGGGCAAGCCGATGGCCCCGCACGTCGACCTCGTCGCCGTCGCGCGCCGCACGCCCGGGTTCACCGGTGCGGACCTGGCGAACGTGCTCAACGAGGCCGCGCTGCTCACCGCGCGCAAGAACGCGCAGATCATCGACGACCACGCGCTCGACGAGGCGATCGACCGCGTCATCGCGGGTCCGCAGAAGCGCACGCGCGTCATGAACATCAAGGAGCAGAAGATCACCGCGTACCACGAGGGCGGCCACGCCCTCGTCGCGGCGGCGCTGCGCTACACCGACCCGGTCACGAAGGTGACGATCCTGCCGCGCGGCCGGGCCCTCGGCTACACGATGGTCATGCCGACCGAGGACAAGTACTCGACGACGCGCAACGAGCTGCTCGACCAGCTCGCGTACGCCATGGGCGGCCGCGTCGCCGAGGAGCTCGTCTTCCACGACCCGACGACGGGCGCGAGCAACGACATCGAGAAGGCCACGGCCACGGCGCGCCGGATGGTGACGCAGTTCGGCATGAGCGCCCGGCTCGGCGCGATCCGGCTGGGCCAGGAGTCGAACGAGGTCTTCCTGGGCCGCGACGTGGGCCACCAGCGCGACTACTCGGAGGACGTCGCCGGGTCGATCGACCTCGAGGTGCGGGCGCTCATCGAGCGCGCGCACGACGAGGCGTGGGAGATCCTCGTGGAGTACCGCGAGGTCCTCGACGACCTGGTGCTCGAGCTCCTCGAGAAGGAGACGCTGAACGCCGAGCAGCTCGCCGAGATCTTCAAGCCCATCGTGAAGCGCCCGCCGCGTCGCGTGTGGCTGTCGAGCGAGCAGCGGGCCGTCTCGACGCAGGGCCCCGTGCTGACCCCGGCCGAGAAGGCCGCGCAGAACGGCCACCCGGTGATCCCCGAGGACGAGGCCGCGGTCGTCGGCGACGAGAACCCGGCGCGCAAGGTCGTCGAGCTCCCGCCCGAGCAGACGCCGGACACGCGGGGCTGGAGCCGGGACGGTGAGTGACGTGGTCGACGGCGTGCCGTCGGCGATCAGCCGCGTGACGGGCGCCGGCCGCGCGGTCGGCGAGTACGACGAGAAGCGTGCCGAGGCCGCGGTCCGAGAGCTGCTGCTCGCCGTCGGCGAGGACCCGGACCGCGAGGGTCTGCTCGAGACGCCGGCCCGCGTCGCGCGCGCCTACCGCGAGATCTTCGCGGGCCTCTACCAGGAGCCCGCCGACGTCCTCACCACGACCTTCGACCTCGGCCACGAGGAGATGGTCATGGTCAAGGACATCGAGGTGTACTCGACGTGCGAGCACCACCTCGTGCCGTTCCACGGCGTCGCGCACGTCGGGTACATCCCCGGTGCCGACGGCCGGATCACGGGCTTGAGCAAGCTCGCGCGGCTCGTCGACGTGTACGCGCGCCGCCCGCAGGTGCAGGAGCGCCTCACGTCGCAGGTCGCCGATGCGCTCGTCGAGCTCCTGCAGCCGCGCGGCGTGCTCGTCGTCGTCGAGTGCGAGCACCTGTGCATGTCCATGCGCGGCGTCCGCAAGCCCGGGTCGCGCACCGTGACCTCGGCCGTGCGCGGGCAGATGCGCGACGTCGCGACCCGTGCCGAGGCGATGAGCCTGGTCCTCGGCCGCTGACGCCCCTCGCGCAGCGCCCCTAGGCTCGGCACCGTGACCCGCCCCGACGCCATCGCGACGACGGTCGCGCGCCCTCGCCCGGCGCCCCTGCCGGCGCACCTGCACGACGCAGGCCGCACGCTCGTCATGGGCGTCGTCAACGTCACGCCCGACTCGTTCTCCGACGGTGGCCGCTGGTTCACCCCGAACGCGGCCGTCGCGCACGGGCTCGAGCTGCTCGACCAGGGCGCGGACCTGCTCGACGTGGGCGGCGAGTCCACGCGTCCGGGTGCCCGACGTGTCCCCGTCGAGGACGAGCTCGCGCGCGTGCTGCCGGTGGTCGAGGCGCTCGCGTCGCGCGGCGCCGCGGTGAGCGTCGACACGACGCGCGCGGTCGTCGCGCGCGCCGCCGTGGAGCGTGGGGCGGTGCTGGTCAACGACGTCTCCGGCGGGCTCGCCGACGACGACATGCCGGCCACCGTCGCGGGGACGGGCGTCGCGTACGTCGCGATGCACTGGCGCGGGCACGCCGACGTCATGGACGACCTCGACGAGTACGGCGACGTCGTCAGCGACGTGCGCGCGGAGCTGGCGCAGCGCGTCGCGACGCTGCGCGCGGCCGGCGTCGCCGACGACCAGGTCGTGCTCGACCCGGGTCTGGGCTTCGCGAAGCCCGGCGCGAGCAACTGGCCGCTGCTCGCGCGCCTGCCCGAGCTCGTCGCCGACGGCTTCCCCGTGCTCGTGGGCGCGAGCCGCAAGCGGTTCCTCGGCCACCTGCTGGCGCGTCCCGACGGCACGCCCGCTCCGCCGCTGGCCCGCGACCGCGCCACGGCCGCGATCACCGCGCTCGCCGCTGCGGCGGGTGCGTGGTGCGTGCGCGTGCACGAGGTGGCAGGCTCGGCCGACGCGGTGCGGGTGGCGGCCGCGTGGCACGCGGCGGGCGGAGGCCCGGCGGGGGATCGAGCGACGCGCGGTGCCGGCCCCGCGGCGGGCGCCGGCACGACGGGACCGCCCGGTGCGGCGCCGCCCGAGGCGGACGACGAGCTACCGGTCGACGAGGACGCGAGCATGAGGAGCAGCACGTGACGACGCACGAGGAGAACGGCGCGGCGTACGACGCGAGCGGGCGGCGGCTCGACCAGATCCGCCTGTCGGGGATCACGGCGACCGGGTACCACGGCGTGTTCGACCACGAGCGGCGCGAGGGGCAGACGTTCGTCGCGGACGTCGTCGTGCACCTCGACACGCGTCGGGCGGCCGCGGGCGACGACCTCGCGCACACGCTGGACTACGGCGGCCTCGCGCAGCAGGTCGCGGCGGTGCTCGCGGGCGAGCCGGTCGACCTCATCGAGACGGTCGCGGAGCGGATCGCTGCGACGGTTCTCGCCGCAGGCACGGTGGCGGCGGTCGACGTGGCCGTGCACAAGCCGCAGGCGCCCATCCCGGTGCCGTTCGGCGACGTCGTCGTCGCGATCCGGCGCGACCGCACCAAGCTGCCGGCCGCCGAGCCGTACACCGGTCCGCTGCGCGAGTCCGCGCTGCCGCGCACGGGTGCCGCGGCGCTCGTCGCGCCGCTGCCGGGGGACACGCACGGACCGTCGGCGGCGTACGAGGAGCCGCGTGCAGCGGACGTGGGCGGTGCCGACGCGCGGACGCCCGCGCTCGGGACGCCGAGCCCTGCCGCGGGCCTGCCGGTGTCGGGCATGGCGGGCGGGGGTCTCGCGGCGCCCGCGTCGACGTCGGGTGGCGCGCTGCCGTCGGCGCCGGCCGGGCTGCCCGCGGGAGCCCCGTCGACCGGTGTCCCGTCGGGAGCGCCCGTCGCGCCGGGCTACCCGGCCCCGGGCTCCGGCGCACCCGTCCCTGCGGACGACGCACCGACGACGGTCTTCGGTGCGCCGCCCCCGCCGCCCGGGCCGATCACGGGCGAGCCGGTCGAGGTCGGCGCCGGGCCTGACGCCGCCGGACCGACGGGCTCCGCGGTCGAGGCGTGGGACCCGGGTGCGACCCAGGTCATGCCCGGGCCGGTGCCCGCGTACGACGACGAGCCCGACGCGTACGGCCGCCCGGACGAGGTCGTCACGGGCGAGATCGTCACGGACACCCTGGACGACGCACCGGCCGAGCCGGTCGACGTCGTGCTCGCGCTCGGCGCGAACCTCGGGTCGGCCCAGGAGACGCTGCGCGACGCGGTGTCGGACCTCGCGGGCACGCGGGGGATCGAGGTCACCGACGTGTCGCCGCTCGCGCGCACGGCCGCCGTGGGCCCGGAGCAGCCGGACTACCTCAACGCGGTGGTGCTGGCGCGCACGACGTTGTCGCCGCGCGACCTGCTGCGTGCGACGCAGGCCGTCGAGCACGCGCACGGGCGTGAGCGAGCCGAGCGGTGGGGCCCGCGGACGCTCGACGTCGACATCGTCGTGTACGGCTCGGTGCTCGCGGTGACGGACGACCTCGAGCTGCCGCACCCGCGCGCGCACGAGCGTGCGTTCGTCCTCGAGCCGTGGTCGCAGGTCGACCCGGAGGCGGTCCTGCCCGGCCTGGGCGGCGGCCCGGTCGCGCAGCTCGCGGCGACCGCGCCAGACCGCGGCGGGGTCCGGTGGCTCGCGCTCGACTGGCTCACCGCGCCCGTGCCGGGCACCAGCGGCGTCCCGGTCGTGG
This sequence comes from Cellulomonas sp. H30R-01, assembly GCF_010119915.1. Taxonomy (NCBI): domain Bacteria; kingdom Bacillati; phylum Actinomycetota; class Actinomycetes; order Micrococcales; family Cellulomonadaceae; genus Cellulomonas; species Cellulomonas sp. H30R-01. Next base: position 4,318,363 of record NZ_CP048210.1, read on the forward strand.
AGGCCGACGCCCCGTCCGGTCCGGTGCCGACGCGCGAGACCGTGTTCGGCACGCCGCACGACGGCCCGCGGACGCCGTCGTCGTGATGCAGGCGACCCGCTGGACCACGCTCCTCGCTCTGGCGGCCGGCGTCGCCGCCGTCACCTGGATCGCCCTCGACGCGCTCTCGGACCGCGGGACGTCCACACCGTCGGTGCCGTGGCTCGTCGCGGCCGTCGAGGTCGTGATCGCCGGCGTAGTGCTCAGCATGGGCTGGGCGGTCCGGCAGTTCCTGCGCGGCAAGCGCCCGGGTCTCGACCCGATCCGCGCGGCGCGCACCGCGGTGCTCGCGAAGGCGTCCTGCTACACGGGCGCGCTGCTCGCGGGCTGGTACGGGGGGCAGGCGCTGTCGCTCGTGACCGACCCCGGCGTGCCGGGCAACGGGTCGCGTGCCGCGGCGGCGGCGGTCGCGACGGGCGGTGCGGTCGTGCTGGCCGTCGTGGGCCTGGTCGTCGAGCGGTTCTGCCGCGTGCCGCCGCCCGACGAGGGCGCGGTGCGGCGCGAGGAGGCGGCGCCTGACCCGTCGGTCTGAGGGGCGCCCGCCGCACCCTGACCAGGGCGCTCGGTGGGAGGATGGGCGCATGACCGACGTCACGCAGCCGGACGCCCCGGCCGACCTCTTCGACCCGCTCGGCGTCGACTGGACGCCGGTGTCGCCGCGGCTCGCGTCGGCGCGGCTCATCGTGACCGCGATCTGGATGGGTCCGCTGCTGCTGGCCGGGGTCGCGCTCGCGGCCCTCACGCAGGTCGCGTGGCTCTGGTCGTTCCCCGTGCTGGTCCTCGCGCTGGTGGTGTGGATCGCGGTCCTCGTGCCGCGCCAGGTGCGCGCGATGCGGTACGCCGAGCGCGCGGACGACCTGCTGGTGCGCCGCGGGATCATGTTCCGGCAGCTCGTCGTCGTGCCCTACGGCCGCATGCAGTACGTCGACGTGACGGCGGGGCCGCTCGCGCGGAAGCTCGGCATCGCGTCCGTGCAGCTGCACACCGCGTCGCCTGCGACGACGGCGACCATCGACGGCCTGCCTCCGCAGGAGGCCGCGCGGCTGCGCGACCGGCTCGCGTCCCGCGGCGAGGCGCGGCTGGCGGGGCTGTGAGCGGCACGACCGCACCGCCGGCGGTCGACTGGCGGCGCATGCACCCCGTCACCCCGGCCCTCAAGGGCTGGAAGATCGTGGTCGCGGTGCTGGTCGTCGTGGGGTACCAGGCGGCGGACGACGTGCGACGACTGCTCGAGCTCGTCGACGGGTACCGCTGGCTCGTCGTCCTCGGCGGGCTCGCGGCGGTCGCTGTCGTGGGCTTCGCGTACTCGGCGCTCGCGTGGCGCATGACGCGGTTCGCGGTGACGGACGACGCCGTGCACCTCAACACGGGCATCCTGTTCCGCCAGCAGCGGCAGGCGCGGCTCGACCGGCTGCAGGCCGTGGACGTCGTGCAGCCGCTGCTCGCGCGGCTCGTGGGGCTCGCGGAGCTCAAGCTCGAGGTCGCGGGCGGGTCGGGGTCGGGGGTGAGCCTGGCGTTCCTGCGCGAGTCGGACGCGCTCGCGCTGCGTGCCGAGCTGCTCGCGCTCGCCGCCGGGCTGCAGCGTCCCGGCACGGCCCCCACGGCGGGCCGCGGAGCGCCCGACGCGCTCGACGGCCGGGTCGACGGCACAGCGGGTGACGGGGCGGACGGTACCGCGGCGGGCGCCGGCGCGCCCCGGCCGGTCGTCGCGTTCGAGGCCGCACCCGAGCACCAGGTGTACGAGGTGCCGATGAGCCGGCTGGTCCTCGCGACGCTGCGCTCCGGCGCGACGGTCGGCCTCGTCCTCGCGGTGGTCGTGGCCGTCTCCGCGGGCATCCTGAGCCGCACGTTCGCGACCGTGTTCCTCCTGCTGCCGATGCTCTTCGGCCTCGTCTCGTACGTCTGGTCCCGCATCAACCAGGGCGCGAGCTTCCGCGCGGCGACGTCGCCCGACGGCATCCGCCTGCGCCACGGCCTGACCGAGTCGCGGGCGCAGACCGTCCCGCCGGGCCGCGTGCAGGCGATCCGGATCAGCCAGGGGCTGTGGTGGCGGCGGCCCGACTGGTGGCGCGTCGAGATGAACGTCGCGGGGTACTCGCCGTCGGGCGAGCAGCAGCGGGACACCGTCCTGCACCCGGTCGCCACGCGCGAGGAGGTCCGCACCGCGCTGTGGCTCGTCCTGCACGACCTGGGCGTGGACGACCCGGTGGGCGTCGTCGACGCGGCCCTGACCGGCACCGACGAGGCGCACGGGTTCGCCGTCGCGCCGCGTCGCGCGCGCTGGGTGGACCCGCTGGGCTGGCGGCGGCACGGTGTGCTCGTCACGCAGCGCGCGCTGGTGATCCGGCGCGGGCGCTGGTGGCGGCAGGTCGACGTCGTGCCGCACGAGCGGACGCAGTCGCTGGGACTTCAGCAGGGGCCGCTGCAGCGACGTCTCGGGCTCGCGTCGTTCGTCGTGCACTCGACGCCGGGCCCGGTCAGCCCGGACATCGCGCACCTCGACGCGGGCGTCGTCGTCGCGCTGCTCGACGAGCAGTCCGAGCGCGCCCGCACCGCCCGCGCGAGCGAGGGACCGGAGCAGTGGATGCGGAAGGCCGCCGCGCCCGTCGTGGTGGCGGGCCAGGTGGGCGCCGCGGAGCCGGCACCGTCCGGCCCTGCCGTGGCGCCGGAGCTGTCGCCCGACCCCGTCGCGGGGCCGGGGGCGAGCTCTGTGCGGACCGAGCCCGGGGCGGGCGCGTGACGCGTCCGGGTCGCCTGGGCGTGGGCGTGGTCGGCACGGGCCGCGTCGGGGCGGTCCTGGGCAACGCGCTGCGCGGAGCGGGTCACCCGGTCGTCGCCGCGGCGGGCATCTCGGAGGGGTCGCGCGAGCGCGCGGAGACGCTGCTGCCGGGTGTGCCGCTGGTCGAGGTCCCGGAGGTCGTGCGCCGGGCGGAGCTCGTGCTGCTCACGGTGCCGGACGACGCGCTGACCGACCTGGTGACCGGGCTCGGTGACCTGGGTGCGTGGCAGCCGGGCCAGATCGTCGTGCACACCTCGGGGCGGTTCGGCACCGACGTGCTCGCCGCGGCGCGGGGGGTCGGCGCGATCCCGCTCGCGATCCACCCCGCCATGACGTTCACAGGCACGTCGCTCGACCTGTCGCGGCTCGCCGGATGCCCGTTCGCCGTCACCGGCCCGAACGCCGTCCTGCCCATCGGCCAGGCGCTCGTCGTGGAGATCGGCGGCGAGCCCGTCGTCGTCGACGAGTCCGCCCGTGGGCTCTACCACGCGGCGCTCGCCCACGGCGCGAACCACCTGGTCGTGCTGGTCGCGCAGGCGGCGCAGGCGCTCGCGGCGGCGGGCGTCGCCGACCCGGGCCGGATGCTCGGGCCGTTGCTCGAGGCCGCGCTCGACGGTGCGCTGCGCGCCGAGTCGCCGTCGGACCCGTCGGGGGACCGTGGGCCGGGCGCGATCAGCGCCCTCACCGGCCCGGTCCGGCGCGGTGACGACGGCACGGTGCGCGAGCACGTCGCGGTGCTCGGCGCGCTCGGCGCGAGCACCGGGGCGGTCGACGTCCTGGCGGGCTACCGTGCGCTCGCCCGGGCCGCGACGCAGCGGTCGCTCGCCGCGGGCCTCGTCCCCGACGCGGCCGCGACCCGCCTGCTCGACGCGCTCGCCGGGGGCGACGTCCCGGACGTGACGTCCGCCACCCCGGCGGCGGCACCGGGCATGACCGGGGATGCTGGATGGTTGGAGCAGGAGGGACGGCCCGCCGACGACCCGTCGGCCGGGTCCGACGACGGGCCGACCGGCCCCGACCGCCCGCAGGAGGACGAGCGATGACGATGACGAGGCCGGTGCTCGCGCGTACGCGTGACGAGCTCGCGTCGGCCCTCGCGGACCAGGACGCGCACGCACGCGGGACGAAGCCGTACCGCCGTGCCGTCGTCATGACGATGGGCGCGCTGCACGCGGGCCACCTGTCGCTCGTCGCGCACGCGCGCGAGCTCGCGGACGTCGTCGTCACGACGATCTTCGTCAACCCGCTCCAGTTCGGCCCGACCGAGGACCTGTCGCGCTACCCGCGGGACCTCGACGGCGACCTCGCGCTGCTCACGGGCCCCGGCCTGCTGGGTGCGGGCGACGTGGTGTTCGCGCCCGACGTCGCGGTCATGTACCCGGACGGGGACCCGACGGTGCGCGTGAGCGCGGGCCCGATCGGCGACGTGCTCGAGGGTGCGGCGCGGCCGGGTCACCTGGACGGCGTGCTGACCGTGGTGCTCAAGCTCCTGCACCTGACGCGTCCCGACGTCGCGCTGTTCGGCGAGAAGGACGCGCAGCAGCTGGCCGCGGTCCGGGCGATGGTCCGCAGCCTCGACGTGCCGACCGAGGTCGTGGGCGCGCCGCTGGTGCGGGACGTCGACGGCCTGGCCCTGTCGAGCCGCAACGCCTACCTGTCGCCCGACGAGCGGCAGCGCGCGCTCGGCCTGTCGCGTGCGCTGCGCGCGGGTGCCGAGTGGGCGCGCGCGGGTGCGGGTGCGCAGGACGTGCTCGACGCCGCCCGCACGGCCCTCGCGGCGGCGGGGGTCGCGGACGACGACGTCGACTACGTCGCGCTCGTCGACCCGGACGACTTCACCCCGGTCGCGGAGACCACCGCCGGCGTCGCGCTGCTGCTGCTCGCGGTGCGCGTGGGGACGACGCGGCTCATCGACAACACGGCGGTGACGCTCGGGGCGTCCCGCCGGCCCGACGGCGTGCTCGCGCCCGGGGCGGACGCGCAGGAAGGAGCCCGCGCATGACGACGCTGCAGCGGACCATGATGACCGGCAAGATCCACCGGGCGACAGTGACGCAGGCGGACCTGCACTACGTCGGCTCGATCACGGTGGACGCGGACCTGCTCGCGGCGGCGGACCTGCTGCCGGGGCAGCAGGTCGACGTGGTGGACGTGACCAACGGGTCACGCCTCACGACGTACGCGATCGCGGGCGAGGCGGGCTCGGGCCAGGTGTGCATCAACGGTGCCGCGGCGCACCTGGTGCACCCGGGTGACATCGTCATCCTCATCGCGTACGGCCTGATGTCGGACGCCGAGGCGCGGACGTACCAGCCGCACGTCGTGCTGGTCGACGCCGAGAACAAGATCGTCGAGCTCGGCGAGGACCCCGGGCGGGTCCCCGACGAGTGGACCGAGCACGCGGGCCTGGTGTCGAGCGGCGTGCCGTTCGCGGTGGGCCGCGACCTGGTCGAGCACCCGCACCCCTTCCCGCAGGTCGGCACCGACCGGTGACGACGGTCGCGGACCGGGCCGCGGACGGCCCGGCGACGCCGCCCGCGCCCGCGGCGGGCCGGCGTCCCGGCACGGGCACCCGCCTCGCGACGCGGCTCGCCGCACCCGCGGCGGGCTGGACGGTCGAGGCGGACGCGGTCGTCGTCGGCTCGGGCATCGCGGGCCTGACGGCCGCCCTGGAGCTGCGCACGCGCGTGCCGCGCGTCCTGCTCGTCACGAAGGACGCGCTCGTGTCCGGCTCGACGGTGTGGGCGCAGGGCGGCATCGCGGCCGCGCTCGACCCGTCGGACTCCCCGGAGGCGCACCTGCAGGACACGCTCGTCGCGGGCGTCGGCCTGTGCGACCCGCGCGCGGTCGAGGTGCTGGTCACCGAGGGCCCGGCGCGCGTGCGCGAGCTCGTGGCGCGCGGTGCGGTGTTCGACACGCAGCCCGACGGGCAGATCTCGCTGACCCGCGAGGGCGGGCACCACGCGGACCGCATCGCGCACGCGGGCGGCGACGCGACGGGTGCGGAGATCTCGCGCGCGCTGGTCGCGCAGATCGAGGCGGTGCGCGACGACCCGGGCATCGAGGTCATCGAGCACGCGCTCGTGCTGGACGTGCTCACCGGCCCGCCCGGACCCGACGGCACCCCCGGTGCCGCGTGCGGCGTGACGTTGCACGTCATCGGCGAGGGGCAGCGTGACGGCGTGGGCGCGGCGCTCGGACGGGCCGTGGTGCTCGCGACGGGCGGCATCGGGCAGGTGTTCCGCTCGTCGACGAACCCGGCGTCGGCGACGGGCGACGGCATCGCCGCGGCGCTGCGGGCCGGTGCCGTGCTGGGCGACGTCGAGTTCGTGCAGTTCCACCCGACGGTGCTGTGGCTCGGCGCGGGGGTGAAGGGGCAGCTCACGCTCGTGTCGGAGGCGGTGCGCGGCGAGGGCGCGCTGCTGCTGGACACCGACGGCGTGCGGTTCATGCCCGACGTGCACCCGATGGCCGAGCTCGCCCCACGCGACGTGGTCGCGCACGCGATCGTGCGACGCATGGCCGACACCGGCGCGGACCACGTGTGGCTCGACGCGCGCCACCTCGGCGCGGAGTTCCTGCGGCGCCGGTTCCCGACGATCCACGAGCGGCTGCAGGAGCACGGGATCGACCTGGCGAACGACCTGGTCCCGGTCGCACCGGCGCAGCACTACCACTCGGGCGGCGTCGTCACGGACCTCGTCGGGCGGACGTCGGTGCCGGGCCTCTACGCGGCGGGAGAGGTCGCGTGCACCGGCGTGCACGGAGCGAACCGGCTGGCGTCGAACTCGCTCCTCGAGGGTCTGGTGTTCTCGACGCGGGCCGCCCGGCACATCGCGGAGAAGGTCCAGGCGGGTGCGCTGCCGCGTCGGACGCCGCAGGAGCGGGCCGGTGACGCCGCGCTGGTCGCCGCGGCCGCACGGTCGCGCGTGCAGCGGATCGCGACGGACGGACCTGGCGTCCTCCGGTCGGGGGACGGGCTGACGCGGGCCGTGTCCGCGCTCGCGGCTGTGCCGACCGACGCGCACGAGCGCCGCGACGACGGCCGGGCGCTCGCGGCGCCGCAGGTCGCCGAGTGGGAGACGACGAACGTGCACCAGGTCGCGACCGTCCTGACGGCGGCGGCGCTGGAGCGGACGGAGAGCCGCGGCGGGCACGCCCGCACGGACTTCCCCGACCGTGACGAGGCCTGGCGGCTGCGCCTCGAGCTCGCCCTGGCTCCCGACGGCACCCTGACGACGACGCGCGTCCCGCTGGACTGACCGCCGCCGCCACGGGCCCGCTGACGGCCCGGCGGAACAGCACGCCGCGTGCGCCCGCGAGCTCGCGGGCGACCAGGCCTGCGATCCGAGCCCGCCCCGCCGCGCCGGGCGCCGAACGCGCCCTCACGTGCGTCCGACCGGCCCCACGCGCGCGTGAGGGCGCGTCCGTCGGCGTGCCGCGGGTGAAGACGGCGCACGTCGCGACGCCCCGACCTGCGACGCGATAGTTTCGATACTTGCACCGCGCGGTTTCTGGACGCGAGCCCTGGTCGGATCGTCGGGTGTGACCGTAAGGTCGGATCCCGAACCCCGGAGTACGGGACCCGTCCGCGCAAGGGAGCGTCGATGAGTCGGTCAGGTCTGTTCGAAACTATCGGAGTCGGGGTGCTGGCGTTGGGCCTGGTGGCCGCGCCGGCGCTCGGCTCCGCACCCACCTCCACCGCCCGAGCGGCGGACAGCGAGATCCTCCGCAGCGACTTCGAGGGCGGCACGTACGCCCCGTGGACGCCCAGCGGCAACCCCACCCTGACGCTCGTGCCCGACCCGGACGGCGCGGGCACGAGCCTCAAGATCGCGGGCCGCACGGCCGGCTGGCAGGGCATCGCGCTGGACCTCGTCCCGCTGCTCGAGCCGGGCGAGACGTACACCGTCAGCATGCGCGCCCGCCTTGCGGACGCCGCGCAGCCCGCCTCGGGCGTGCACTTCACGGTCGACGCCCCGGCGGCGTCGAACCCGTACACCTGGGTCAGTGGTCCGAGCACGCTCGGCGCCGACGCGTGGACCACGATCAGCGGCTCGTACACGTTCGAGGAGGGCCTCGATGCCGCGCGCATGTACCTCGACGGCGGCGACGCGGCGCCGTTCCCGGACGTCCTGCTCGACGACGTGGTGATCACGGGCCAGGAGCCGACCGACCCGGGCGGCGTCGTCCCCGGCGGCGCGGTGAGCCCCACCACCACGCCGGTCGCGACCGCGCGCGGCGCGGGTGACGTCTCGGCGCTGACGTTCGACGACGGACCCAACGGCGCGACCACGACGGCGCTGCTCGACTTCCTGGCCGAGCGCGACATCACGGCGACCTTCTGCGTCATCGGCCAGAACATCCAGGCGCCGGGTGGCGCGGACGTGCTGCGGCGGATCGTGGCGGACGGGCACACGCTGTGCAACCACACGACGTCGTACGCCGACATGGGCGCGTGGACCGCGGAGCAGGTCCGCGCGGACCTCGTCGAGAACCTCGGCATCATCCGCGACGCGCTGGGCGACCCGGACGCGAAGGTCCCGTACTTCCGCGCCCCGAACGGCAGCTGGGGTGTCACGCCCGGTGTGGCCGTCGCGCTCGGCATGCAGCCGCTCGCGGTGACGAACACGATCGACGACTGGGCGACGCAGGACGTCCCGACGCTCACGTCGAACCTGCGGGCCGCGATGAAGCCCGGCGAGGTCGTGCTCGCGCACGACGGCGGCGGCGACCGGTCCGGCACGCTCGCGGCGGTGCAGACCGTCGTGGACGAGCGGCTGGCCGCGGGCTGGCAGTTCACGCTGCCGACCGGGGGCCTCCAGGGCGACGGCGGCTCGGTGCCGACCGGCCTGAGCAACGACTTCGAGCAGGGCCTCGGCGTCTGGGGACCGCGCGGCGACAACACCGTCACCCTGACCGACGACGCGCACGGCGGGGCCCAGGCTGCCCTCGTCGCGGACCGCACGCAGGCGTGGAACGGCATCGGTGCCACGGTCACGGACGTCTTCCAGACGGGCCGGACGTACTCGATCGACCTGTGGCTCAAGCTCGCCGCCGGTGCGACCGAGCCGGCCGACCTGCGCGTGTCCGTCCAGCGCGACAACGCGGGCGAGTCGACCTACGACACGGTGACGACCGCGACCGGCGTCACGGCCGACGCGTGGACCCACGTGCAGGCGTCGTACACGATGGCGGCCGCCGACTCGGCGCTGCTGTACGTCGAGTCGGCGTCGTCGCTCGCGTCGTTCGTGGTCGACGACGTCGTCGTGAGCGGCTCGACCGCCCCGCCGGTGCAGACGGACATCCCGTCCCTGCAGGACGAGCTGCCGTGGCCGGTCGGCGTCGCGATCGACGAGCGCGAGACGGTCGGCACGGGTGAGCAGCTCGTGGTCAAGCACTACGACCAGATCACCGCCGAGAACGCGATGAAGCCCGAGAGCATCCAGCCGACCGAGGGCACGTTCACGTTCGAGGCGGCGGACGCCCTCGTCGACAGCGCGATCGAGCACGGTCAGCGGGTCTACGGGCACACGCTCGTGTGGCACTCGCAGACGCCGGACTGGTTCTTCAACCACACCGACGGCACGCCGCTGACGAACAGCGCCGCGGACCAGCAGATCCTGCGCGACCGCATGCGCACGCACATCGAGACGGTCGCCGACCACTACCGCGACAAGTACGGCGAGTACGGCACCGACGGCAACCCGATCGTCGCGTTCGACGTCGTCAACGAGGCGATCGCGGAGAGCGAGAGCGACGGCCTGCGCAAGAGCCGCTGGTTCGAGGTCCTCGGTGAGCAGTTCCTCGACCTCGCGTTCGGCTACGCCAGCGAGGCGTTCAACGGCGGCGACACCGACGGCCCGGTCGAGCTCTTCCTCAACGACTACAACACCGAGCTGCCCGCCAAGCGGCAGGCGATGCTCACGGTCGTGAACCGCCTGCTCGACCGGGACGTCCCGCTCGACGGTCTGGGCCACCAGTTCCACGTCAACCTGCTCCAGCCGGTGTCGCAGATGAAGGCGAGCATCGACGCCTTCGCCCAGACCGGCCTGCTGCAGGCGGTCACGGAGCTCGACGCGCCGATCGACGGCGCGGTCACGCAGGAGAAGCTCGTCGCGCAGGGCTACTACTACGCCGACGTGTTCGACATGCTCCGGGAGTACCCGGACCTGTTCTCGGTGACCCTGTGGGGCCCGTACGACAGCCGGTCGTGGCGTGAGGGTGCGCCGCTGCCGTTCGACGACGACCTGCAGGCCAAGCCGGCCTACTGGGGCATCGTCGACCGGTCGGAGCTGCCCACGCTCACGCGTCAGGCCGACGCGCACCAGGGCACGCCCACGGGTGTCGACGACCCGACGTGGGCGCTCCTGCCCGAGACGTCGATCGGTGACGGTACGGGCTTCCAGCTGCGCTGGTCGGCCGACGGCCTCACCGCGTACGTCGAGGTCGCGGACGCGAGCGACGACGGCACCGAGGACGTCGTGGACGTCTTCGCCGGCGAGTCGCACGTCACGGTGAACCGCACGCAGGCCCAGGCCACGGCCACGGGCTACCGCCTCGCGGTCGCCGTCCCCGTCGCGGGTCTCACGGAGGGCGGCACGGTGCCGTTCGACGTGCGCGTGACCGACGGCGTCACGGGCGACCAGCGGTCGTGGAACGACCTGTCGCACGGCCAGGAGGACGGCGAGCGCCTCGGTGTCGTCACCCTCATCGAGCCGATCGGCTTCGTCTCCGCGCCGCAGGCCACCACCGCCCCGACGATCGACGGCACCGTCGACGACGTCTGGGCGACCGCTCCGGTCGTCACGACGGACACGCAGGTCGAGGGCACCCCGGGTGCCACGGCCGAGGTGCGGGTGCTGTGGCACGACGACGCGGTCGACGTGCTGGTGAAGGTCGCCGACCCGGTGGTCGACGAGTCCGCCACCAATGCGTGGGAGCAGGACTCGGTCGAGATCTTCGTCGACCCGGTCAACGCCAAGAACGGCGCGTACACCCCGCAGGACGGGCAGTACCGGATCAGCGCGAGCAACGCGCAGTCGGTCAGCGGCGACCTGTCGGTCATCGGCGAGCGGCTGACCAGCGCCACGGCGCTGATCGACGGCGGGTACGTCGTCGAGGCGTCGATCGCGCTGGGCCGCGACGCGGTCGCCGGCGACCTGGTCGGCCTGGACTTCCAGGTGAACGACGCCACCGACGGTGTGCGCGGCTCCGTCCGCACGTGGACCGACCCGACGGGCCGCTCGTACCAGAGCACCGCCCGCTGGGGCGTCCTCGAGCTCGCGGCACCGGTCGTCGAGCCGGGGCCGGTCCTGACCCTCGGGTCGGACAAGGTCGCGCCGGGCAAGAAGCTCGCCGTCGCGCTCGCCGACTTCCCGGCCAAGACCAAGGTGACCCTCGTGCTCGACCGCGTGGGCGACCGGCCGGCGACCCCGTCGTACGGCGGGCTGTTCGGCAAGCTCGTCGAGGGCGTGCACGACTGGTACTGGAAGGACGCCGAGCTCGGCACGGTGAAGACCGACGCCTCGGGTGCCGCGAGCACCAAGGTCAAGGTGCCCGTCTGGGTGCTGCCCGGCCAGTTCGAGGTCAAGGCCTACGTCGGCAAGGAGGCCGTGGCGAGCGCCCCGGTGCGCGTGACGTACTCCTGACCGACACCGCCCCGCCGCCCTGCCCGGCGGGGCGGTGCCCACCACGACGGCCCCGGACCCCTCCGTCCGGGGCCGTCGTCGTCGGAACCCGGCGCTCGTGCGGAAGGTCCGTCGCACCCGGTGGGACGGACCTTCCGCACGACGGGGCCGAGGGGTCCGTAGGGTGGCGGCGTGCAGCAGCAGCTCGACCCCGCGTGGGTCGCCCGGGTGGTCCAGGTCGCGCTCGACGAGGACCTCGGCCCCGCACCGGGCCGGGACGTCACGTCGCAGGCGACGATCCCTCCGGACACCGTCGGCACCGCGCACCTCGTGGCGCGCGCGGACGGCGTCGTCGCCGGGCTCGTCGTGGTCCAGGAGGTCGTCGACCAGGTCGCGCAGCGGCTCGGCACGGACACCGTGACCGCGACGCTCACGGTGGAGGACGGCGCCCGCGTGTGGCGTGACGAGGTGCTCGCGGTGCTCGTCGGGCCCGTGCAGACGCTGCTCGTCGCGGAGCGGACGATGCTCAACCTCGCGTCGCGTGCGTCGGGCGTCGCGACGCACACGCGCCGCTGGGCGGACGCGCTCGACGGCACGGGCGCGCAGGTGCTCGACACGCGCAAGACGACCCCGGGCCTGCGGGCGCTCGAGAAGTACGCGGTCCGCTGCGGCGGCGGGACGAACAAGCGCATGGGGCTGTACGACGTCGCGATGGTCAAGGACAACCACGTCGTCGCCGCGGGTTCGGTCGCGGCCGCGGTCCGCGCGGTGCAGGAGCGGTTCCCCGACGTCGACATCCAGGTCGAGGCCGACACGCTCGACCAGGCGCTCGAGGCCGTCGTCGCCGGTGCACGGTTCCTGCTGCTCGACAACATGCCCACGCCGCTCCTGGCCGAGGTGGTCGCCGCGATCCGGGCCGGCGAGCCGACGACCGGCCGCGTCGAGCTCGAGGCGACCGGCAACCTGACCCTCGACCGCGCGGCCGAGGTCGCCGGCACGGGCGTCGACTACCTGTCGGTCGGCGGGCTCACGCACTCGTCTCCGATCCTCGACCTCGCGCTGGACCTGCAGGCGTCCTGACGACGGACGGCCGGCGGCGCGGCGCGGCGCGGACGTGCACCGCGCGCCTCTCGCGCCGCGCGCGCCTCGCCGCGTCCGGCACGTCGTGGCCGTGGGGCGTCGTGCATCTCACGGCCGTCGCGCCGGGCGGGTCGGGCCGCGCCGGTAGAATCGCCCGGTGACCGCTGCGCCCGAGAACCCGGCCGAGAACGCCGCCGCCGACGCCACCGTCGACGACACCCCCGAGCAGATCCAGGTCCGCCGCGCGAAGCGTGAGCGCCTGCTCGCCGAGGGGACCGAGGCCTACCCGGTCGTGGTGCCGCGCACGCACACGATCGCCGAGGTCCGCGCCGCGTACCCGGACCTGGAGCCGGGCACCGAGACGCAGGACGAGGTCGGGATCGCCGGCCGCGTCGTGTTCCTGCGCAACACCGGCAAGCTGTGCTTCGCGACGCTCCAGGACGGCGAGGGCAACCGCCTCCAGGCGATGCTGTCGCTCGCCGAGGTGGGCGACGAGCGGCTGTCCGCGTTCAAGTCGGACGTCGACCTGGGCGACCACGTGTTCGTGCACGGCCGTGTCATCTCGTCGCGCCGCGGCGAGCTGTCCGTGTTCGCCGACGCGTGGTCGATCGCGGCGAAGGCGCTGCGCCCGCTGCCCAACCTGTACGAGGGCACCGAGCTCTCGGAGGAGGCGCGCGTCCGCCAGCGGTACGTCGACCTCATCGTCAACCAGCGCTCGCGGGACATGGTCCGCACGCGCGCCGCGGTGCTCCGCTCGGTCCGCGACAACCTGCACCGCCGCGGGTTCATCGAGGTCGAGACGCCGATGCTGCAGGTCCGCCCGGAGGGTGCGGCCGCGCGGCAGTTCGAGACGCACATGAACGCCTTCGACATCCCGCTGTTCCTGCGCATCGCGCCGGAGCTGTTCCTCAAGCGCGCCGCGGTCGGCGGCGTCGAGCGGGTGTTCGAGATCAACCGGAACTTCCGCAACGAGGGCGTCGACGCCACGCACTCTCCCGAGTTCGCGATGCTCGAGGCGTACGAGGCCTACGGCACGTACGACACGATCGCGGACCTCACGCAGGACCTGGTCCAGACGGCGGCGCGTGACGCGTTCGGCACGACGACGGTCACGCTGGCCGACGGCACCGAGTACGACGTGGGCGGCGAGTGGGCGCGGCTGCCGATGTACGACTCGCTGTCCGGGGCGCTGGGCGTCGAGATCACGCACGACACGACCGACGACGTCCTGCTCGAGCTGCTCGAGAAGGCCGAGATCGAGCTCGCTCCCGGGCAGCGCAACCACGGGAAGATGGTCGAGGAGCTCTGGGAGCACCACGTCGGTCACGCATTGACGGCACCCACGTTCGTGCGCGATTTCCCGGTCGAGACGTCGCCCTTGGTGCGCGACCACCGCAGCAAGCACGGGCTCGTCGAGAAGTGGGACCTCTACGTGCGCGGCATGGAGCTCGCGACCGGCTACTCGGAACTCGTTGACCCGGTCATCCAGAGGCAGCGGTTCGAGGCGCAGGCCGCGCTCGCCGCGCGGGGTGACGACGAGGCCATGCGAATCGATGAGGACTTTCTCACCGCGATGGAGTTCGCGATGCCGCCGTCGGGAGGGATGGGCATGGGGATCGACCGCCTGCTCATCGCGCTCACGGGCCTCGGCATCCGCGAGACGATCCTGTTCCCGCTCGTGAAGCCGCAGGGCTGACGCGTGGACGGGCTCACCACGGCGCTGGCCGCGATCCTCCCCTCGATCGGCGTCGGGCTGATCTTCTGGTTCGCGATCCGTGCGCTCGTGAATGCGGACCGCACCGAACGGCAGGCATTGGCCAGAATGGACGCCGAGGAACGCCTCGCCGCACAGCGGGAAGCCGCCAGCACAAATGAGGAATCGAAGCGCGACCGTTTGACGTCCGAATAGTACGGGTGTCATGCTTCGGCGGGTAAGCGAGAAAATCCCCTCCACGCACTTACCCCGGAGCAAACAATGGCTCAGAAGGTCCAGGTCCTGCTGGTCGACGACATCGACGGCGGAACGGCGGACGAGACGGTGACGTTCGCGCTCGACGGCGTCACCTACGAGATCGACCTCACGGCGGCGCACGCCTCGGAGCTGCGTGACGGTTTCGCGCAGTGGGTCGGGCACGCCCGCAAGGTCGGTGGCCGTTCGTCGTCGGCGCGCCCCGCCGGCCGCGGCGGCAGCAGCAACGCACGTCGCTCCTCGGGCGACGCCCAGGCGATCCGCGAGTGGGCGAAGGCCAACGGGCACCACGTCTCCGAGCGGGGTCGTATCTCCGCCGAGGTGAAGTCCGCCTACGACGCCGCGCACTGACGCGACGACTCCCGAAGCCCCCGGTGCCGCCGAGCACCGGGGGCTTCGTCGTGCCTGGGCCGGGACCTGCTGGACGCCCATCGCGGGCCGCGCAGCCGGTCACGGACCCGTCACAGTTTCGATAGTTGCGCGCGGAAGCCCGATAATTCGCTCCTCCGGCTGATACCGGATCGGCAGGCTGCTGCCTAGGTTGGCCAGGTCACCTGTCAACATTGCGCAAAGGAGCGTCGATGAGACGGCCGAGAGGCTTCGAAACTATCGGGATCGGTGTGGTGGCGCTCGGCGTCATCACCGCCCCGATCGCGGGCATCCTGCCCACCGCGACCACCGCCGCCGCGGCGTCGCCGACCGTCGTCTCGTCGACCACCTTCGAGGACGGCACCACCGGGATCTGGCAGCAGAGCGGCAACCCCACCCTGAGCGTCGTCGACGTCGACGGCGGCAAGGTCCTCCAGGTCGCGCACCGCGCGGCGGACTACGAGGGCGTCCAGACGGCACCCGGCGCGCTGGCCGACCTCGTGCCTGGCACCGAGTACACGATCTCGATGCGCGCGCGCCTCGCCGGCGGGACCACCGGCGGCCCTGCCGGCGTGCGGTTCGTCATGAAGCCCGCGTACACGTGGATCGGGAACACGACCATGACGGCGGACGCGTGGACCACCGTGAGCGGGACGTACACCGTGCCCGCGACGGGGACCGCGCCGTCGGACCTCCAGCTCTACCTCGGCACCGGGGACCTGACCGCGCCCTACACCTACCTCGTCGACGACCTCGTCATCACCGGGCCGCCCGCCGTCGGTCCGAGCGCGGTGCTGACCAGCACCTTCGAGTCGGCCGGCCACGGCTGGACCGCGCGCGGATCCGGCAGCACGACCGTCGCGACCACGACCATGCAGGCGCACGGCGGCTCGTCGAGCCTGCTCGTCACCGGGCGCGCCGCCGGCTGGAACGGCGCGCAGCACGACGTCTCGTCGCTGCTGACGACGGGCACCTACGACGTCGAGGCGTGGGTGCGGCTCGCCGACGGGGAGGCCGGCCCGGCCCAGCTCAACCTCGGCATGCAGACGCCCGGCGCGGCCAACGAGTACCCGTGGGTCGGCGGCCGCGTCGCCGTGACGTCGGGGGAGTGGACGAAGCTGTCCGGGACGTACACGGTCGACCCGGCGACGCCGCCGACCAACCTCTACGTCGAGTCCGACAGCGCGACCGCCTCGTTCCTCGTCGACGACGTCGTCGTCACCGGCCAGGCGTCCACGGGCCCCGGCGAGGTGCCGGACGTCCCGCCGGGCGGCGCGCTCAACCCGACGACGACGCCCGTCGCGACCGCCGCGGCCGGGTCCGCTCCCGGCGTGAAGCGGGCCGCGCTCACCTTCGACGACGGCCCGAACGGTGCCGCGACGACCGAGCTGCTCGACTTCCTCGCCGCGAAGGACATCCCCGCGACGTTCTGCGTCATCGGCCAGAACGTCACGACCGGTGACGGCGCGGCCGTGCTCCGGCGGATCGTCGCCGACGGCCACACCCTGTGCAACCACTCCACCGACTACAGCGCGATGGACGGGCTGACGCAGGAGCAGGCCGCGCAGAAGATGGCCCAGAACCTCACGACCATCCGCACGGCGCTCGGCGACCCGAACGCGCAGGTGCCGTTCTTCCGCGCACCGAACGGTGCGTGGGGGCAGACGCCCGCCGCGGCGGTGTCGCTCGGCATGCAGCCGCTCGCGGTCACGAACCTCATCGACGACTGGGACGCGACCACGCAGTCCGACGTCGAGGCGCTCAAGGCCAACCTGCGCGCCGCGATGAAGGACGGCGAGATCGTGCTCGTGCACGACGGCGGCGGCAACCGCGCCAACTCGGTCGCGGCGCTCAAGGCCGTCGTGCAGGAGCGGCTCGACGCCGGCTGGGAGTTCACGCTCCCGTCCGTGACGCTCGCGCCGTCGCAGCCCGTCGGGTCGACGGTGATCGACGCCGACTTCGAGGACGGCATGGACGGCTGGTTCGTCCGCGAGACCGGCAGCGGTTCGCCGACGGCGACCGTCACCACGACGGCGGCGCACGGCGGCGCGCAGTCCGCGCTCGTCGCGAACCGCTCGTCGCAGGGCCACGGCCTCGCGTTCGACGTGGACGGCGTCCTCGTGCCCGGCACGCTCTACGAGCTGTCCGCGTGGGTGCGCTTCGCGGCGGGTCAGCCCGCCGACGACGTGTGGCTCACGGTCCGGCACGACGACGGCGGCACGCAGAAGTTCACGACGCTCGCGCAGGTGTCCGGCCAGTCGAACAGCCAGTGGGTCGAGGTGAAGGCGTCGATCCGGGTGCCCGAGGGCTCCGACCTGCTCTACCTGGAGACCGACTACAACAACGGCAACACGTCCGACTTCCTGGTCGACGACATCACCGTGAAGGTCGCGTCGCCGCTGTCGATCGAGGAGGGGCTGACGCCGATCAAGGACACGCTGGACTTCCCGTTCGGCGCCGCGATCCAGGCGCGTGACACGGCCGACCCGTACGGTCGCCTGCTCACGAAGCACTTCGACCAGATCACGCCCGAGAACTTCATGAAGCCCGAGGCGTGGTACGACGCGAACGACCCGACGCACACGTTCGTCACGACCAACTCCGAGGCCGACGCGCTCATGACGTACGCGGCGGAGCACGACCTCAAGGTCTACGGGCACGTGCTCGTGTGGCACAGCCAGACGCCCGACTGGTTCTTCCAGGACGGCTCGGGCCGCTGGCTCACCGACAGCCCCGCCGACCAGGCGGTGCTCAAGGCCCGGCTGCGCACGCACATCGACAACGTCGCGAAGTACCTCAGCGACAAGTACGGGAAGTTCGGCAGCGCCACCAACCCGCTGTACGCGTTCGACGTGGTCAACGAGGTCGTCTCCGACGGCAGCGGCACGCCCGGCGGCATGCGCACGAGCCGGTGGTTCCAGGTGCTCGGCGAGGAGTTCGTCGACCTGTCCTTCGCGTACGCGAACGACGCCTTCAACGGCACGTACGCGGCTCCCGGGCAGGCGCACCCGGTCACGCTGTTCATCAACGACTACAACACCGAGCAGGCCGGCAAGCAGCAGCGTTACCACGACCTGATCGCGCGCATGATCGACCGCGGCGTCGAGTTCGACGGCATCGGCCACCAGTTCCACGTGAGCCTCGCGACCCCCGTGAGCACGCTCGCGGGAGCGCTGGACCGCATGGCCGACCTCGGCAAGGTCCAGGCGATCACCGAGTTCGACGTCACGACGGGCACCCCCGTGACCGAGGCCAAGCTGGTCGACCAGGGCTACTACTACCAGGACGCCTTCGACGCGTTCCGCGCGTTCCACGCGGAGACCGACCAGGTCTTCTCGGCGACCGTGTGGGGCCTCGTCGACGGCCGCTCGTGGCGCAACGACTCCGGCGCGCCGCTCGTCTTCGACGACCAGGTCAAGGCCAAGCCGGCGTACCACGGCATCGTCGACGCCTCGACGCTGCCCGCCCCCATGCGGGCCGCGAACGTCTTCCAGGGCACGGTGCCGCTGGACGACGACGCGACCTCCGCGCCGGACTGGGACCGGCTCCCGCTGCTCCCGATGGACGAGTCGGCGGCGTTCCAGCTCCGCTGGGAGGCCGACCACCTGACGGCGTTCGTCGTCGTGCAGGACGCGACCCCGGCCGTGTCGGACGGCCTCACGCTCACGCTCGACGGTGAGACGTACGCGTTCGGGCGCGACGGCGAGGGCGACGTCGACGGGGTCGCGACGGAGCTGGGCGACGGCTGGGCCGCGGTGGTCCACCTGTCGCTCGACGCCGCTGCGGCCGGCGACCAGCTCGCGTTCGACGTGACCGCGACGGACGGCGGCACCACGGTCGGCTGGAACAAGCTCGGCGCGACCGGCACGCTCACGCTCGTCGAGCCGCTGTCGTACCTCGAGGTCGCCCCGGCGTCGGCCGTGCCGACGATCGACGGCGACGAGGACGCGGTGTGGGCGGACGCGGGCTCGGTCACGACGACGAAGGTCGTCGGCGCCGGCTCCGACCCGGCAGGTGCCGTCGCGGACGTCAGGACGCTGTGGAAGGACGACACGCTCTACGTCCTCGCCACCGTCACGGACGCGGTCGTCAACACCGCGGGCTCGGACCCGTGGACGCAGGACTCGATCGAGATCTTCGTCGACCCGGGCAACGCGAAGAACGGCTCCTACCGCTACGACGACACCCAGCTCCGCATCAGCGCCGACAACGTGGTGTCGGTCGGCACCGGTGACGAGGCCTACCAGAAGGCCAACCTCACCAGCGCGACGCGTCGCACGGCCTCGGGCTACGTCGTCGAGGCCGCCATCGGCCTGCACGACCAGGGCGGCGCCGGCACGTTCCACGGGCTCGACGTCCAGGTCAACGACGCCACCGCCGACGGTGCGCGGACGTCGATCCACACCTGGGCCGAGCCCACCGGCACCGGCTACCAGACGACCGAGCGCTGGGGCGTCGGCCGGCTGGTCGAGGCCGCGGGCGAGGAGCCGGAGCCGTCGGCGCCGACCGTCGTCCTCGGGGCCGGCAAGGTGGCGCGCGGCGGCACCGTGCCCGTGGCGCTGTCCGGGTTCACGCCCGGGACGGTCGTCGACGTGGTGCTCGGGGCGGAGTCGCTCGTCGGCCAGGTCCAGGGCGACGCACGGCTCCTGAAGGCCCGTGCCGTCGGCAGCACCGGCCCGCTCGGGCTCGCCGTCGGGTCGTTCACCGTCGACGCGTCCGGCGGGGCCTCCGGGTCCGTGAGGATCCCGGCCACCACGGCCGTCGGCCGCTACGGCATCGCCGCCGCGGTCGACGACCAGGTCCTCGCGGCCACGGTCGTCGAGGTCGTCGCCGCGGCTCCCGGCGGCGGCGCCTCGGCCGGCACCGGCGGGTCCGGTGGCGGCAGCCTCGCCACCACGGGCGCGCAGGTCGCGGGCCTGGTGCTCCTGGCCCTCGCGCTGCTGGGCGCGGGGACGGCGATGGTGCGCTCGCGCCGCCGCGGGACGCACGTGGCCTGACGCGCCGCAGGACGACGAGGGCCCGGCCACCGCAGAGGCCGGGCCCTCGTCGTGCTTCCGGCGCCCGCCCACCCCACGACGAGAGCCCGGTCCCTCGGAGGGGCCGGGCTCTCGTGCGTCGGTGCGGGCGGGGCGTCAGAGGGGGCGGGTGCCCGTCAGCTCGCGGACGGCGGCGTACTGCTCGCGGACGCGCGCGACGGGGTCGGCGCTGTGCAGGGCCGCCTCCGCGGCGGCGGTCCAGGACGGGGCGGTCGCGGAGCCCGAGAGGACCCACGCGGCCTGGCGCGCGGCACCGTCGGCGACGTACTCGCCGGGCGTCGGGACGTGCACGTCGAGCCCGAAGACCGTCGGCGCGATCTCCCGCACGGCCCGCGACTGCGCGCCACCGCCGATGAGGAAGAGCCGCTCGACGGCGACACCCTGGGCGCGGAGCGCGTCGATCCCGTCGGCGAGCGCGCAGAGCATGCCCTCGACGGCTGCGCGCGCGAGGTGCGCGGGCGTCGTGTTCGCGAGCCGCAGGCCGTGCAGCGCGCCGGTCGCGTCGGGCTTGTTGGGGGTGCGCTCGCCCTCGAGGTAGGGCACGAGGACGAGGCCGTCGGCACCCGCAGGGGCGGACAGCGCGAGCTCGGACAGGCCGGCGTGGTCGACGCCGAGCATCCGGGCGGCGGCGTCGAGCACGCGCGACGCGTTGAGCGTGCACGCGAGCGGCAGGAACGCGCCCGTCGCGTCGGCGAATCCCGTGACGAGGCCGGAGCCGTCGGCGGTGGGGGAGGACGCGATCGCGGAGACGACGCCCGACGTGCCGATCGAGACGGCGACGTCGCCCGGGCCGAGGCCGAGCGCCAGTGCCGCGGCGGCGTTGTCGCCCGCACCGGGGCCGAGGACGGGCTCGCGCGCGCCGACGACGGCACGCGGACCGGCCTGGGACGCGCCGAGGACGCGGGGGAGGTGCACCTGGTGGCCCAGGGCGCGCTCCAGCAGGTCGAGGCGGTAGTCGTCGGTCACGGGCGACCAGTAGCCGGTGCCGGACGCGTCGGACCGGTCGGTGACGAGCTGGTCGAGCCCCGCGGCGCCCGTGCTGGCACCGTTCCCGGCGAGCCGCCACGTCAGCCAGTCGTGGGGGAGCGCGACGGCGGCGACGCGGTCCGCGTTCTGCGGCTCGGCGTCGCGCAGCCAGCGCAGCTTGGTGACGGTGAGCGACGCGACCGGCACCGAGCCGACGGCGTCGGCCCACGCCTGCGCGCCCTTCTCGGCGTCGCCGTCGCCGAGCTCGGCGATCAGGTCGGTCGCGGCCTGCGCGGAACGGGTGTCGTTCCACAGCAGCGCGTCGCGGACCACCTCGCCCGAGGAGTCGAGCGCGACCATGCCGTGCTGCTGCCCGCCGACGGAGATCGCGTCGACGTCGTCGAGGCCGCCGGCGTCCGCGATCGCGGTCTGCAGCGCGTCCCACCAGTGGCGCGGGTCGACGGACGTGCCGTCGGGGTGCGAGGCGCGGCCCTGGCGGACCAGCTCCCCGGTGTCGGCGTCGCGGACGACGACCTTGCAGGACTGCGTGGAGGAGTCCACGCCGGCGACGAGCGTCATGAGGCTTCCTTCGGCGGGCGGACCGGCGACGTCGCGCGGTCCGGGAGCGGGGCCGGGTGAGGGGTGGAGCGAGGGGCCGGTGCCGCGACGACCCGACCCCGGGGGACGGGGCCGGGTCGTCCGGACGGCCGACGACGCCGCCCGCCCGGTGCGGAGCCGGGGCGGGCGGCGTCGCGCGGGTCAGCGAGCGCCGAGCGCGTGCTCGAGCGCGAGCTGGTTGAGGCGGACGAAGCCGAAGCCGCGCTCGGCGACCGCGTCGACGTCGAGGTCCTCGTAGGACGAGGTGTCGGCGAGCAGGTCGTCGAGGGTCTCGCCCTCGGCGAGCGTGGGCTGCGACAGCTCGAGCACGCCGGCGGCCTCGAGCGCCTCCTGCACCTCGGGGTCGGCGCGGAACGCCTGCGCGCGCTCCTTCAGCAGGATGTACGTCGCCATGTTGGCCGACGCCGAGTCCCACACGCCCTGGAAGTCCTCCGTGCGCGACGGCTTGTAGTCGAAGTGGACCGGGCCGTCGTAGCGGGGGCCGCCACCCGGGAAGCCGTTCTCGAGCAGGTCGACCGTCGCGAACGCGGAGAACAGGTCGCCGTGGCCGAAGACGAGGTCCTGGTCGTACTTGATGGACTTCTGGCCGTTGAGGTCGATGTGGAAGAGCTTGCCCGCCCACAGCGCCTGGGCGATGCCCTGCGTGTAGTTGAGGCCGGCCATCTGCTCGTGGCCCACCTCGGGGTTGAGGCCGACGATGTCGGCGTTCTCGAGGCGGTCGATCAGGGCGATCGCGTGGCCGATCGTCGGCAGGAGGATGTCGCCGCGGGGCTCGTTCGGCTTGGGCTCGATCGCGATCTTGAGGTCGTAGCCCTTGCTCTTGATGTAGGCGGCGACCGTGTCGATGCCCTCGGCGTAGCGGTCGTGCGCGGCCTTGAGGTCCTTGGCCGAGTCGTACTCGGCGCCCTCGCGGCCACCCCACATGACGAACGTCGACGCGCCGAGCTCGGCGGCGAGGTCGACGTTGCGGACGACCTTGCGCAGGCCGTAGCGCCGCACGCGGCGGTCGTTCGACGTGAACGCGCCGTCCTTGAAGATCGGGTGGCTGAAGGTGTTGGTCGTGACCATCTCGACCGTGATGCCGGTGTCCGACAGCGCCTGCTTGAAGCGGTCGAGGATGCGGTCGCGCTCGGCCGCGTCGGAGCCGAAGGGCACGACGTCGTCGTCGTGGAACGTCACGTGCGCCGCGCCGAGCTCGGCCAGCTTGTGGACCGACTCGACCGGGTCCAGCCACGGCCGCGAGGCGCTGCCGAACTGGTCCTGGGCGTTCCATCCGACGGTCCACAGGCCGAAGGAGAACTTGTCGTCGCGGGTGGGCTTGCGGACCATCACGGACCTCTCGTCGTCGAGTGCCCTCGCGCGGCGGGGTCTGCCGCACGAGATTTGTTGTATGGATGAACTTATGGCGGATCCCGGCTAGGGTCAACCCCGTGAAGGCGACGGCGGCGCGGCAGGGGAGCCTGCGCGAGCACAACCTCGGGCTCGTGCTGCGCCAGGTGCTCGACGCGGCGGCGACCGGTGCCACCCCACCGTCGCGCGCCGACGTCGCCGCCGCGACCGGACTGACCCGGGCCACCGTCTCGTCGCTCGTCGACCGTCTCGTCGCCGGGGGGCTCGTCGCCGAGCTCGAGCCCGTCCCGACGCAGCGCGCGGGGCGGCCCGCCGTCCCGCTCACCGCCGCTGCCGGCACGCTCGCCGCCCTTGGGGCCGAGGTGAACGTCGACTACCTGGGCGTCCGCGTCCTCGACCTGTCGCGCGGCGTCCTCGTCGAGCACGTCGAGCACGGCGACTTCCGGGGGAGCCACCCGACCGACGTCCTTCCCCGCCTCGGTGCCCTCGTCGATGCCGCGGTCGACGAGCTCGCCGCACGCGCCGTGGCACGCGAGGCCGACCAGCCGCGTGGTCCGCTCCGGCTCGCGGGCGTCGGCCTCGCGCTGCCGGGTCTGGTCGACGCGCGCGGGGGTGCCCTGCGCTACGCCCCCAACCTCGGCTGGCGCGACGTCGACGTCGCCACGCTCGCCGCCCGCGCCTCGCGGACCTTCGCCGCCCACCCGCCCAGGCTCGCCAACGAGGCCGACCTCGCCGCGCGCGCCGAGGCCGACGTCCGCCGCGCGCCGGGCCGGCGCCCGTCGTTCGTCTACGTCTCCGGGGAGATCGGCGTCGGTGGCGCGCTCGTCCTCGACGGCGACCTCTTCAGCGGACGCCACGGCTGGGCGGGCGAGCTCGGCCACACGCTCGTGGGCGACGGTCGCACGCTCGAGCAGGTCGCCGGGCAGGACGCGCTCCTGCGCGCCGCGGGCCTCGACCCGCACGACGGCCTCGACGCGCTCGTCGCCGCGGCCGCCGCGGACGCCCCGGGGGTGCGTGACGCCCTCACCGCCGCGGGCGCGGTCCTGGGCGCGGCGCTCGCCAACGTCGTCAACCTCGTCGACGTCGGTCACGTCGTCCTCGGCGGCACGTACGCGTCGCTCGCCGACCACGTCCGCGAGCCCGTCCTCGCCGCGCTGCACCGGCACGTCATCGGCGCCCCCTGGGCCGAGCCCACGGTCGACGTCGCGCGTGCGGGCGACCACGCCGCGATGACGGGCGCCGCCCTCACGGTCCTGCGCGCCGTCGTCTCCGACCCGTCGGCCTGGCTCGTCGACGGTACCGACCCCGCCTGACCGCGACGCCCCGCGGGCGCCGCCTCCGCCGGACGGCGACCGCTGCCTCCGTCCTCGCCTGACGAGGCCGCCGACCGGCCGTCGGCGTCGCCGCCGCTCGGGCGCGGACGTCGTCGGGTGCGGGGCTGCGGCCAGGTCTAGGCTCGACGGCCGTGACTCAGCTCTGGATCGGCACGTACCCCGAGGCGGGCGCCGGCACCCCCGTGGGGCTCGGCGAGGGCATCTGGCGGGTGACGCTCGACGACGCGACCGGGGCGCTCGGCGACGCGTCGCTCGTGGTCACGCTGCCGTCGCCGTCGTTCGTCGCGGCCTCGCCCGACGGGCGCACGCTGCACGCCGCGCTCGAGGTCGAGGACGGCGAGGTCGTGACGCTCGCGGTCGACGAGGACGGCGGGCTGACCGAGCGGTCCCGCCGCGGGTCGGGCGGGGCGTACCCGTGCCACGTGTCGACCGACGTCGACGGTCTCGTCGCCGTCGCCAACTACGCGTCTGGCCATCTGGGGCTGCTCGCCGCCGAGCCGTCCGCCGGCGACACCGCGCCGGCCACCTACGGCCATGAGGGCAGCGGACCCGTGACCGACCGGCAGGAGGGGACGCACGCGCACTTCGCGATCCTCGCGCCGGGCGGGCGGCACCTGCTGGTCGCCGACCTCGGGACCGACGAGCTGCGCCGCTACCGCGTCGTCGACGGGGGAGTCGAGCCCGACGGGATCGCCGCGACCCTGCCGCCCGGGACCGGGCCGCGGCACGTGGGGTTCGCCGCCGACGGCCGCACCGCGTACGTCGCCGGGGAGCTCGACGTGCAGGTCCACGTCCTGACGTGGGACCCCGAGACCGCGACCGGATCCGCGAAGCAGACGGTTCCCGCGGTCGTCGGCGCGGCGACCGGCGACGACACCGGCCGGACGGACCCGGTGCGCCACCCCGCGGGTGCTCTGCCGTCCCACCTGGCCGTCGACGGCGACGAGCTGCTCGTGACGGTCCGCGGCGCCGACGTCCTCACGCGGTACGCGATCGGGCCGGACGGGAAGCTGTCCGACGGCCGCTCGCACCCGCTCGGCGGGCACTGGCCGCGCCACTTCGCGGTCGTCGGCCCGTGGGTCGTCGTCGCCCTGGAACGCGCGCACCGCCTGGTGGTGCTGGCCGGTTCGGGCGAGGTCGTCTCGACCCTCGACCTTCCGTCGCCCACCTGCGTCCTCCCCGCCTGACCACTCGTCCTGCCTGACCACTCGTCCTGCCTGCTCCCTCCTGCTGCCTGACCACTCTTCCTGCCTGCCCCTCCTCCTGCTCGACCACCCTTCCTGCCTGCCGGCGGGGTGGCGGGGGAGCGTGAGGTGGTCCTGCTGTGGCCGCTGCGGGCGCGCGGGGCGGCGCGGCGTCGTGACCGAATCGTGACCTTCTGCACTTACTGCCCTGTAAGTCTTTGTGGTCGACTGAGGCCAGCCGCGGGCGTACGCGATGCCGGGCGGGCGAGGGAGCCCGTCGACGGCAGGCCGCGGTCTCCGGCCGGTCAGGGGCCCGGCCGTGATGTCACGAAGGAGTGACCGTGCTGCGTGCCCGTCCGACCCTGCGCACCCGCAGGGCCCCCGCCCACCCGCTCGGTGCCACGCGGACCGGCGTCCGCTCCGGCCCGCAGCGGTCCCCGCTGACAGCCGCCCTCGCGGCGCTGGCCCTGGCCGCCCCGCTCACGCTCGTCGCGACGGTCACCGCCACCGCGGTCGCGCCGCCGGCCGCAGCAGCGGCGACGCCGGGCGACCTCGCGCACACCGGCACGGCGACGGCGTCGCAGTCCCAGGCGGACGCGGACGGCACGTTCCCGGCGTCCGCGGCGGTCGACGGCGACCCGGCGACGCGCTGGGCGAGCGGCAACGGCCCGGACGAGGACGTCGAGTTCACGGCGTGGCTGCAGGTCGACCTGGGCACGACGGCCGAGGTCGACCGCGTGGTGCTCGCGTGGGAGGCGGCGTACGCGACGGCCTACGACGTGCAGGTCGCGGCGACCGCGCCCGACGACCCGGCGTCGTGGACGACCGTGCACACCGAGCCGGCGGGCGACGGCGGCACCGACGAGGTCGCGCTCGCCACGCCGACGGACGCCCGGTACGTGCGCGTGCAGATGAACGAGCGCACGAGCTTCGACTGGGAGGCGCCGGTCCTGCACTGGTACGGCTACTCGCTGTTCTCGGTCGAGGTCTTCGGCACACCCGAGGCGGTCCCGGTGGCGTTCGGCGCGTCGACGGCCACGGTCCCTGCGGGCGGCACGGCGCAGGTCCCGGTCGTCCTGGCGACCGCGGCGGACGCCGAGCGCAGCGTCCGCGTGACCAGCACGGGCGGCTCCGCGAACGCTGGCGGCGACTACACCGCCGTCGACCAGCTCGTCACCTTCGCGCCCGGCAGCACGAGCGCGACGGTCGACGTCGCCACGGTCGACCACGGCCCGCTCGCCCCCGCGCGCACGGTCGTCCTCATGCTGAGCGACCCGTCGGACGGCCTGGTGCTGGGCGGTCGCACGACGACGACGCTCACCATCACCCCGCACGGCTCCCTGCCCGACGTCGGCGCCGTCACGGTGCTCGACGACTACGAGGACGGCGTGCCGCAGGGCTACACGACGTGGGGGATCAGCGCGCCCGTCACGCCCGTGCTCACGACGGCTCCGGGCGACCGGCCGGACGGCGGCGACGTGCTGGTCGCGACGGTCGGTGGCACGCCCGCGCCGGGCGACTGGTTCGGCTTCACGCACGACCTCGCGCCGACGGACTGGTCGGACCACGACGGGTTCACGTTCTGGTTCCGCGGCACGGGCGACGGCGGGCTGCTGCGCTACGAGCTCAAGAGCGGCGGGCAGCTGTTCGAGGAGCGCGTGGTCGACGACACCGCGGGCTGGCGGCAGGTGAGCGTCGCGTTCGCGAACCTGCGCCTGAAGAACGACCCGGCGAGCGACGCGCGCTTCGACCCGACGGCGTCGACGGGCTTCGCGGTCACCCTCACGGACCTGGGCGCGGGCGCGTGGCAGCTCGACGACGTGGCCCTCTACGACCGGGTGACGACGATCGAGGACGCCGAGGGCGACGTCCCGATCGCGGAGCCCGGCACGACCGTCGGCCTGTTCACGTGGGGCTCGGCGGGCGCGGAGGTCTCGCTCGACGTCACGCAGCAGGACCGCGAGGGCGGCCCCGCGGACAACCACGTCCTGTCGGGCGAGTACCTGATCCCGTCGGGCGGCTGGGGCGGCTTCAGCCAGAACCTCGCGGCGGCGCAGGACTGGTCGTCGTTCCGCGGCATCCGGCTGCTCTGGTACGCGTCGCAGGACACGCGTCCCGCGTCGCCGACGGCCGGTGACGACATCAAGGTCGAGCTCAAGGACGGCGGCCCGGACGGCGAGCACTCCGAGCTGTGGGCGACGACGTTCAAGGACAACTGGTCGCCCGACGGCAGCCGCTGGAAGCTCGTCGAGCTGCCGTTCGACCAGTTCACGCTGGGCGGCTACCAGCCGGGTGACGAGGCGACCCGCAACGGCACGCTCGACCTGACGTCGGCGTGGGGCTACGCGCTGACGTTCGTGCCGAACACGGCGAACGCGGTGCGCTGGGCCGTCGACGACGTGCAGCTCTACGGCTCGGCCGTCCCGGCCCCCACGGCGGAGGTGACGCCCGCGCAGGACGTCGTCCTCGTCGACCCGGGGGAGACCGCGCAGGTGCCGCTCACCCTGACCACCACCGACGGCGCACCGTTGCCGGAGGACGTCACCCTCACCTACGCCACGACGAACGGGACCGCGACGGCGGGCGAGCACTACGACGCCGCCGACGGCACCCTCACGTTCGCCGCCGGCACCCCGTCCGGCACGACGCAGACCGTCGACGTCACGACGCACGCCACGGCCGCGCAGGACGACGCCCGCACGCTCGAGCTCGCGCTCACGGCGACGGGCGCCGCGGTCGACCGGAACCCGCGGATCGTGCTCAACGCCGTCGGCGCGCCGTACCTCGACCGCGACCGGCCCACCGCCGAGCGCGTCGAGGACCTGCTCGGCCGCATGACGCTCGCGGAGAAGGTCGGTCAGATGACGCAGGCCGAGCGCCTGGGCCTTCGGTCGTCGACGCAGATCGGCGAGCTGGGCCTCGGCTCGGTGCTCTCGGGCGGCGGCTCGGTGCCGCAGGACAACACGCCGGCGGGCTGGGCGGACATGGTCGACGGCTTCCAGCGCGAGGCGCTCGCGAGCCGGCTCCAGATCCCGATCGTGTACGGCGTGGACGCCGTGCACGGCCACAACAACGTGGTCGGGGCGACGATCTTCCCGCACAACAACGGTCTCGGGGCGGCGCGCGACGCGGACCTCGTCGAGCGCGTCCAGCAGGTCACCGCGCAGGAGGTGCGCGGCACGGGTGTCCCGTGGACGTTCGCACCGTGCCTGTGCGTGACGCGCGACGAGCGGTGGGGCCGTAGCTACGAGTCGTTCGGCGAGGACCCGGCGCTGGTCACCGCGATGGCCGAGGCGGCCGTGACGGGTCTCCAGGGCCACGACCCGTCCGACCTCTCGGGCCCGGACAAGGTGCTCGCGACCGCGAAGCACTGGGTCGGCGACGGCGGCACGACGTACGTGCCCGAGCAGGCGGGCAACGGCTACCCGATCGACCAGGGCGTCACGCACGTCGCGTCGCTCGACGAGCTGCGGCGCCTGCACGTCGACCCCTACGTGCCCGCGATCGAGGCGGGCGTCGGGACGATCATGCCGTCGTACTCGGCGGTGTCGGTGGGCGGCGGCGACCCGGTCCGCATGCACGAGAACCGCGCGCTCAACACCGACCTGCTCAAGGGTGAGCTCGGCTTCGACGGCTTCCTGATCTCCGACTGGGAGGGCATCGACAAGCTGCCGGGCGGCTCGTACGCGCAGAAGGCGGCGCGGGCCGTGAACGCGGGGCTCGACATGGCGATGGCGCCGTACAACTTCGGTGCGTTCATCACGTCGACGGTCGCGAACGTCGAGGGCGGCGTCGTGAGCGAGGAGCGCGTGGACGACGCGGTCCGCCGGATCCTCACGCAGAAGTTCGCGCTCGGGCTCTTCGAGCAGCCGTTCGCCGACCGCACGCACACCGCGGACCTCGGCTCGGCGGAGCACCGCGCGGTGGCCCGCGAGGCCGCGGCGCGCAGCCAGGTGCTGCTCAAGAACACGGGCGCGCTGCCGCTCGCGAAGGACGCGCACGTCTACGTCGCGGGCTCGAACGCCGACGACCTGGGGAACCAGATGGGCGGCTGGACGGTCTCGTGGCAGGGCGGCTCGGGCGACACGACGGCGGGCACGTCGATCGTCGAGGCGATCCGGGCCGTGAACCCGTCGGTGACGTACTCGGAGGACGCGTCCGCGCCCGTCGGCGACGCGACCGTCGGCGTGGTCGTCGTCGGCGAGACGCCCTACGCGGAGGGTGTCGGGGACGTCGGCAACAACGGCAAGAGCCTGTCGCTCTCGACCGCGGACCGGACGGCGATCGACACCGTGTGCGCCGCGGTCGACTGCGTCGTGCTCGTCGTCTCCGGACGTCCGCAGCTCGTCACCGACAAGCTCGACGCGATCGACGCGCTGGTCGCGTCGTGGCTGCCGGGCTCGGAGGGCGCGGGCGTCGCGGACGTGCTGTTCGGCGACCAGCCGTTCACCGGTCGCCTGCCGGTCACGTGGCCCGCGTCGGCGGACCAGGTGCCGGTCAACGTGGGCGACGACGCCGACGACGCGCTGTACGCGTACGGCTGGGGCCTGCGCACGGACGCGCAGCGCCACCGCCTGACGACGGCCGCCGAGTCTCTGCCCGCCGGCGACGCGCGCGACGCCGTGCAAGGCGTGCTCGACGCCGACGTCTGGGACGGGAGCACGCTCGACCCGGCCGCCTACGGCACCGCGGTCCCCCTGCTCGCCGACGCCGCGGCGGCGCTCGACGGCACGGACCGGACGACCGCGGCGGCGGCCGGGCTCGTCGTGTCGCTGCTCCGCGACCTGGCCCAGGCAGCTGTCGTCGCGGGCGGTGCACCGGCCGACGCGGCCTCGGCGACCGCCGACGCCGAGCACGTCCTCATGGCGGGCTCGGCGGGCGAGGCGGCGGACCTGCTCGCGCAGGTCGCGGGCGTCCCGACGACGGCCCCGGTCGCGTCGACGACGTCGCTGCAGCTGCCGTCGTCGACGCCGTTCGGCAAGGCGGTCACCGCGAAGGTCACGGTCCGGGCCGACGGCGTCACTCCGACCGGCACGGTCGAGATCCGGGTGGACGGCGCGGCGGTGGCCACCGGCCCCCTCACGGCCAAGGGCCGCGACCAGGCGGTCGCCGAGGTCCGGCTCCCCGCCGACCTGGCCGTGGGCCGGCACACCGTGGTCGCCGTCTACGGCGGCACGACGTCGACCGACCCGCCCGTCGCCGGGTCGTCGTCGGACGAGCGCCGCCTCACGGTCGGCAAGGTCCGGCCCGAGGTCCGCACGGCCGGCACCGACTGGACCGTCGGCCGCGACGACCCCAAGCAGGTGCACGTCCAGGTCGACGGCGTCGCGGACCACGAGCCCACGGGCACCGTGACCGTGTGGCTGAACGGCCGTCAGGCCGCGACGGGCACGCTCGACGCCGACGGGCACGCCGTCGTCGACCTCCCGCGGTCCACGCGCACGTCGCTCGTCGTGGTCACGTACGGCGGCGACGGGACCTACCTGGCGGCGCTCGCGCTGCCGCGGATCCTCGTCGTGCGCTGACGCCGTGTCCGGCGGTGGGCGGCCGGCCGACCCCGGCCGACCCGCCGCCGGACGAGGCCCGCGGGGGGGCGGCGGGGCCGCTGCCCGACGCATCGCGTCCGTGGGCGGCCGGCGCGTCCGACCACGCGCCGGCCGCCACGTGACGGGCATCTCCCGCCCCGCGCGGCGCTCACCCCGCTCCGGGGGCGACAATGGGCGCAGACAGCCGCCCGTCCTCAGGAGCCCACGTGACCTCGGAGCATGCCCCGCGCGTCGCCATGCTCTCGGTCCACACGTCGCCGCTCGACCAGCCGGGCACGGGCGACGCGGGCGGCATGAACGTCTACGTCCTCGAGCTGTCGAAGGCCCTCGCCGCCCGTGGCGCGCGCGTCGAGATCTTCACGCGCGCCACGTCGTCGGACCTGCCGGAGACGGTCGTCGTCCCCGGCGCGGACGCGCACGGCCGCACCCTGACCCGCGACGAGTCCCGCGCGGTCCTCCTGGCCGACGAGGTCGACGCGGGCGTCGTCCCGCCGGTCCTGGTGCACCACGTGCCCGCGGGCCCGTTCGAGCGGCTCGACAAGAACGACCTCCCCGGGGTGCTGTGCGGCATGGCCGCGGGTGTGCTGCGCTCCGAGGCCGCACGCCGGCCCGGCTGGTACGACGTCGTGCACTCGCACTACTGGCTGTCGGGGCAGGTCGGGCAGATCGCGGCGGACCGCTGGGAGGTCCCGCTCGTCCACACGTCGCACACGCTCGCGCGCGTGAAGAACGCGTCGCTCGCCCCCGGCGACGAGCCCGAGCCCGGCGGGCGCGTGCTCGGCGAGGAGGAGGTCGTCGCGGCCGCCGACGCCCTGGTCGCGAGCACGCCCGTCGAGGCCCGCGAGCTCGTCGACCTCTACGGCGCCGACCCGTCGCGCGTGCACGTCGTCGAGCCCGGCGTCGACCTCGACCGCTTCGCCCCCGTACCGGACGCCGAGCGTCGTGAGGCCCGCGCCGCCCTCGGCCTGCCCGCCGACCGCGGCGTCGTCCTGTTCGCGGGCCGCGTCCAGGCGCTCAAGGCCCCCGACGTGCTCGTCCGGGCCCTCGGCGTGCTGCGCGCGTCGGGCCGTCCGGTGCCGCTGCTCGTCGTCCTCGGCGGCCCGAGCGGCCGGTCCACGGCCGTCCGGGAGCTCCAGGCGCTGGCGGCCGTCACGGGTGTCGCCGACGACGTCGTCGTCCGCCCGCCCGCCGACCGCGACAGCCTCGTGCGCTGGTACCACGCGGCCGACGTCGTCGCGATGCCGTCGCGCAGCGAGTCGTTCGGCCTCGTCGCGGCGGAGGCCCAGGCGAGCGGCGTCCCCGTGGTCGCCGCGGCCGTCGGGGGGCTGCGGACGATCGTCGACGACGGCGTGTCCGGTCGGCTCGTGCGCGGGCACGACCCGGCGGTCTGGGCCGACGTGCTCGCGGACGTCCTGGCCGACGAGGCCGTGCGCGCCGCGTACGGGGAGGCCGCGCGCCGCAGCGCCGAGCGGTTCGGCTGGTCCGCGGCCGCCGACCAGGTGCTGAAGGTCTACGGCGTCGCCGCCGAGGTCCGCCGCTCCCGCTGAGCCCGCCCGCACCGCACGCCCGGACGACCGTCCCAGGGACGGACGTCCCGACGACGCTCCGCGCACCCTGCGGCAGGATGGGCGCATGACCTACACCCTCGTGCTGCTCCGCCACGGCGAGAGCGAGTGGAACGCCAAGAACCTGTTCACCGGCTGGGTGGACGTCCCCCTCTCGGAGAAGGGCGTCGAGGAGGCGAAGCGCGGCGGCAAGCTGCTCACGGACGCGGGCGTCCTGCCCGACGTGGTGCACACGTCGCTCCTGCGCCGCGCGATCACGACCGCGAACTACGCGCTCGACGCCGCGGACCGCCTCTGGATCCCGGTGAAGCGCAGCTGGCGCCTCAACGAGCGCCACTACGGCGCGCTGCAGGGCAAGGACAAGAAGCAGACGCTGAGCGAGTACGGCGAGGAGCAGTTCATGCTCTGGCGCCGCTCGTACGACGTGCCGCCGCCGGACATCGAGCTCGGCTCGGAGTTCTCGCAGGACACGGACCCGCGCTACGCCGGCGAGCCGATCCCGCGCGCCGAGGCGCTCGCGCAGGTGCTCGAGCGGGCGCTGCCGTACTGGGAGTCGGACGTCGTGCCGGACCTGAAGGCCCGCAAGACGGTCCTCGTCGCCGCGCACGGCAACTCGATCCGCGCGATCGTCAAGCACCTCGACGACGTCGACGCCGGCACCATCGCGGGCATCAACATCCCGACGGGCATCCCGCTGCTCTACGAGCTGGACGAGGAGACCCTCGAGCCCGTGACGAAGGGCGGCACGTACCTCGACCCCGAGGCCGCCGCCGAGGCCATCAAGGCCGTCGCGAACCAGGGCCGCTGACCGCACGGCCCGCAGGAACCACGAAGGCGCCGCCACCCGAGCAGGGGTGGCGGCGCCTTCGTCCGCCGGGCGCGAGACCGCGGTGCTGCAGTCCTGGCGTGCCCGACGTCAGCGTGGCGTCAGCTGGCCGAGCGGTCGAGCTCCTGGCTCAGCACGCCCGTGACCAGGTAGGTCACACGGCGCGCGATCGACACGCCGTGGTCGCCGAAGCGCTCGTAGTAGCGGCCGAGCAGCGTGACGTCGACGGCCTCCTGGATGGACCCGTCCCAGCCGCCCGACAGCAGCGCGGCGAACGTGTCCTCGTGCAGCTCGTCGAGCAGGTCGTCGTCCTGCTCGATGCTCTCGGCCAGCGGCAGCTCGTGGTTGGTGAGCAGCGTCGTCGTGCGGCGCGCCACGCGGACGGCCGCGTCGTGCATCTCGGTGA
Source organism: Cellulomonas sp. H30R-01 (assembly GCF_010119915.1). Taxonomy (NCBI): domain Bacteria; kingdom Bacillati; phylum Actinomycetota; class Actinomycetes; order Micrococcales; family Cellulomonadaceae; genus Cellulomonas; species Cellulomonas sp. H30R-01. Next base: position 4,352,060 of record NZ_CP048210.1, read on the forward strand.
ACGTGCCCGACAGCCCGTGCGGGATCGCCTGCCGCGGGTAGCGGCCGCGCGCGACCTGCGCGATGTGGCGGGCGAGGTCACCCATCCGCTCGAGCGTCGCGCTCATGCGCAGCGCCGACACGACGATGCGCAGGTCGGTCGCGACGGGCTGCTGCTGGGCGAGCAGGAGCACGCAGCGCTCGTCGAGGTCGCGCTCGATCGCGTCGATCTCGACGTCCGCCGCGATGACCGACTCCGCGAGCGTCACGTCCGCCGTGAGGAGCGCGACACCCGCGTCGGTGATCGCGCGTTCGACCCGGCCGCTCATCGCGACGAGGTCGTGGCCGAGCTGCGCCAGCTCGGCGTCGAAGATGTCCCGCATGTAGTCCTCTCCTGCTGCGGCCCGCTGCCGCGCGGTCGACAGGCTCGCACCGCCAGATGAACGGCTGGACGCGTCGAGGTGAACGTGCGACGGCGGTCCTCGGCAGGAACGTCACCCGGATGCTCTCGCTTCCGCACCGTTTGCCCGATACGTTCGCCTCGTGAGCGTCCGGCACGTGGCGCAGGTCGGGGCACCGGGGGTCAAGGTCACGACACCTCCCCTGGGGCTCCACGTCGTGCCGCGACCGGGTCCGACGGCCGAGCTCGAGGCCGCCGTCGCGGGCCACCGGGTCGCCGCGGTGGTCGCCCCCGCGGGCTTCGGCAAGACGACGCTCGTCGCCGCGTGGGCCGCCCAGACCGGGCACCCCGTCGCGTGGCTCACGCTCGACGAGGCCGACGACGACCCCGTGAGGCTCGTGCGGGGGCTCGAGGCCGCCGTCGCGGTGGCCCTCCCCGACGCCGAGCGCAGCGACCTGCGCCGCGCCGCGGGCGCCGCCGACCGAGGTGCACGCGGGCGTCTCGACGCGCTGCTCGTGGGCCTGGGCGCCCGCACGGAACCGCTGGTCCTCGTCGTCGACGACGTCCACGAGGTGCACGGCCCGACCGCCCGCGACGTGCTCGGCCGGCTGGTCCGCTACGCGCCCCCGTCGCTGCGCCTCGTGCTCGTCGCGCGCGCCGACCCGGGCGTCCCGCTGCACCGGCTGCGCGTCGAGGGCGACCTCGGCGAGGTGCGCGCCGTGTCGCTCGCGCTCGGCGCCGACGAGGTCGTGCGGGTGGCCGCGGCGGCGGGCGTGACGCTCGACCGTGCGGGCGGTGAGCAGCTGCGCGCGCTGACCGACGGCTGGGCGGTCGCGGTCCGCATGATCCTCCTGGGCGTCGCGGCAGGCCCGGACGTGGCGCGGCGCCTCGGTGCGGTCCCGTCGAGCGCGGTCCCGGTCGCGGACTACGTCGTCGACGAGGTCCTCGCGGGTCTGCCCGCGCCGCTCGGCGCGTTCGTGCTGCTCGCGACGGTCGACGACGTGATCGACCCAGGGCTGGCCGAGGCGCTCGTGCCCGGCGGTGCCGCGCTGCTCGACGACTGCGTCGCACGCGGTCTGTTCCTCACGCCCGCGACGACCCCGGACGCGACCGCGTACCGCTGGCACGGGCTGTTCGCCGCGCAGTGCCGCGTCCTGCTGTCCCGCCGCGACCCGGCCGCGCTGACCGCCGCGCACCGCACGGTCGCGCACCACCGTCGCGACACCGACTGGCCCGCCGCGGTCCGGCACGCGTGCGCCGCGGGCGACGGTGCGCTCGCGGTCGACGTCCTGCAGGCGCACTGGCCCGAGGTGCTCGTGGCGGGCGACACGACGCTGCTGCGCCGCCTGTGCGCCCTGGTCGTCGCGCAAGGGCGGCGCGACGCGTGGCTGCTGCTCGCGCAGGCGGCCGCCGACCTGCTCGACGGGCGCGGCGACCCGACGGTGTTCCCGCAGATCCAGCGCGTCGTCGCGGCGTGGGGGCCCGACGACGAGCTGCTCGCGCAGGTGCTCGCGAGCGCGCTCGGCTCGTCGGTCGGCCCGGACGGCGTCCCGCACGACGCGCACGCCACGCCCACCGTGGACCTCGACGCCGTGGGGGTCGCGCCGCCGACGCGGGCGCTCGCGCTCTACCTGCTGGGTCGCACGGAGGCGCACGAGGGCCTCGACCCGGCGACCGCCGCGGCGCACCTCGCGCACGGTGCGGCGGCGGCCGACGCGGTGGGACTCCCGACGGTCGCGAGCGCGTGCCGGGCGGAGCGCGCGCTGCTGCTGGCCGACGCGGGCGAGCTCGCGGTCGCCGACGCCCTCGCGGTCGACCTGCTGGCGGCGGACGGGGTCCGCACGGGAGCCCTGGCCCCCGCGCACCTGGTCCGCGGGCTCGTCGCGTACTGGCAGGACCGCCTCGGTGACGCGCGCGCCGACCTGGAGGACGCCCTCGCGCTCGCCGGTCCCGCGCAGCTCGCGGTCGCGGTCCGGGCCGCGGCGACGCTCGCGCTGGTCTGCCACGCGCAGGACGACCGTGCGGCGTTCGAGCGCGCGCGGCGCCGCGTCGAGGACGCGCTGCAGACGGCCGACACCGGGGGAGCGCGGCACGCGGTGCCCGCCGACGACCCGGGCGCCGAGCAGCACGTGAGCCTCGACGTGCTCGGGCGGATCGCGACGTCGCACTGCCGCACGTCGGTCGACGTGGTCGCGGTGCTCCAGCGCGCGCTCGCACTCGCCGAGGACGACGAGCACGCCGCGCACCGGCTGCTCGAGCGTGCCCTCGACGTCGCCGAGCCCGCCGGCGTCCGACGGCCGTTCGTCGAGCTCGAGCCGCTCCTGCACGACCTCCTGCTCGAGCACCTGAGGTGGGGGAGCGCGCACGAGGCGCTCGTCGCCAGCCTCGTCGCCGGGGACGCGCCGCGACGTGCGCAGCGCGGCGGGTGGGGCAACCTCGACCTCACCGAGCGCGAGCACCAGGTGCTCGTGCGGCTGCGGTCGACGATGACGACGACCGAGATCGCCGCGGTCCTGTTCGTCTCGACGAACACCGTCAAGACGCACCAGCGCTCGATCTACCGCAAGCTGGGCGTCGCCGGCCGCCGCGACGCGATCCGGGTGGCCGCGGAGCGCGGACTCCTCTAGCCGCCGGCTCGGTCGGCCGCGGGCTCGGTGGGACGCCGACGCTCCCCGACGTCGCCGCGCCGGCGCACGGCGGGCCCGACGTCGGTGCAGCGACCGACCCGTCAGTCCTCGGCGGGGTCGGGGACGGCGTGCGCCTCGACCAGCACGAGCCCCAGGTCGTGCAGCAGCGCGACGACCCCGGTGAGCGCCGCGGTGTCGGGCAGGCGGCACGACAGCACCGTCCCGTCGGGGGTGGGCGTGGCCACCACGTCGGCGTGCTCGCGCAGCAGCTGCTCCAGGTCGGCGCCCCCCGGCGACCCGTCCACGCGGATGTGGTAGAGCACGGCAGCTCCCTCGTCGGACCGACCGGACCAGGGTCCCGACGAGCGCGGTACCGCTGCCTCACGCCCGTCGGGTGATATGCGCGGCGGGGTGTCCCCGGCAGTCACCCGACGCGGGTGAGGCACCCGTGCCGCGCGCCGCGCGACAGTGTCGGCGAGCGGCCCGGACCAGGGCCGACGGTGGGCGACGAGAGGGGCACGCCATGGCACGCACGGTCACGGGCTGGGTCGGCTGGGTCTGGTTCGGCGCGTTCTGCCTCCTCACCGTGGGGCTGTTCAACGTCGTGTCCGGGCTGATCGCCGTCTTCTCGGAGGAGAAGGTGCTCGCGTGGTCCGGGCAGGGCGTGACGATCGTCGACGTCTCCACGTGGGGCTGGGTGCACCTGATCCTCGGCGCCCTGATGGTCGCGCTCGGGCTCGTCCTGTTCACCGGCGCGGCGTGGGCCCGCTGGACCGCGAGCGTGCTCGTCGTGCTCAACCTGGTCGCGCAGTTCGTGTCCCTGCCGATCACGCCGTGGTGGTCGCTCGCGGTGATCGTGCTGGACGTCGTGGTGCTGTGGGCGCTGATCGTCCACGGCGAGGAGGTCGAGCGGGCCGTCTCCTGACGGTCCGGACGGACGAAGGGAAGGCGCACGATGACGACGTTCACCGCGTGGAAGTTCGACAGCCCCGACGGCGCCCGGAAGGCGCAGGAGGCGCTCAAGGGAGCCGCGAAGGACGGCCTGGTCACGATCGTCGACCACGCGCTCGTGGAGTGGCCCGCCGACGCGGCCCGCCCGGACGTGCACCACAGCAACGACGACAAGAAGCGCGGCGCCGGCTGGGGTGCGTTCTGGGGGCTGCTGTTCGGCGGCATCTTCTTCGTCCCGCTCCTCGGTGCGGCCGCGGGCGCCGCGATCGGCTCGATCTCCAAGGCGGTCGCCGCGGTCGGGATCGACGAGGCGCAGCTCCAGACCATCCGCGAGCAGGTCACGCCCGGCACGTCGCTGCTGTGCGCGGTGACGACCGACGGCGACCTCGACCGGCTCGGCGAGCGGTTCCACGGGCTGCACTCGACGCTCGTCGCGACGAACCTCACCGAGGGCGAGCGCTCGACGCTGCTCGAGACGTTCGGCTGACGGGCTGGGGCGACACGGGGCGCACGCCGTCCGCGGCGTGGTGAACGGTCGCGGACGGCTCGGTGAACGCTGGGCGACGGTCCCTGCGCAGACGTGCGGCGTCGTCGGTGCGCTCCCGTCCGCGGCCTACGCTGGAGGCGTGGACGGGTTCGACGGCCTTGCGCTGCTCCTCGCCGGCGGCCTCGGACTGCTGACCGGCATCGGGGCGACCCTGGCGTTCCGCGTGAGCGAGCGCGCCCAGAAGGTCCCGGTGGCGCTGCCGGAGCCCGAGCTCGACGACGGGCTGGTCCGAGCGCTGGCGGTGCTGCGCTCGGCGGCGATCGTGCTCGACGAGGAGGACACGGTCGTGCGGGCCAGCGCGCCCGCGCACGCGCTCGGGCTGGTCCGCGACGGCCGGATCGTGCCCGTGTCCATCCGGGAGATGATCGCCGCGGTGCGGCGGGACGGTGTCATCCTCGACGAGGAGCTCGAGGTCCCGCGCGGCCCGGTCGGCTCCGGCATCCTCATGGTCCAGGTGCGCGTCGCGCAGGTGACGCCCCGCCACGTGCTCGTCCTCGCGGAGGACCTCACGCAGGCCCGCCGGATCGAGGCGATGCGCCGCGACTTCGTCGTCAACGTCTCGCACGAGCTCAAGACGCCGGTCGGTGCGCTGCAGCTCCTCGCGGAGACCGTGCACGACGCGGCCGACGACCCGGACGCGGTGCGCCGCTTCACCGACCGCATGCAGGCGGAGGCGGCGCGGCTGTCCGCGCTCGTGCACGAGATCATCGAGCTCTCCCGCCTGCAGGTCGCCGGCGCCGTCGGCCATGTCGCGGTCGTCGACGTCGACGCGGTCCTCACCGAGGCCGTCGACCGTGCCCGCACGCGCGCCGACGCGAAGAAGGTGCGGCTCGACATCGGCGGCGTGCACGGCACGCGCGTGCTCGGCCAGCACGACCTGCTCGTCACCGCGGTCCGCAACCTCGTGGACAACGCGGTCGCGTACTCGGGCGAGGCCGCGCACGTCGGCGTCGGCGTGCGCGAGGTCGACGGCCTGGTCGAGATCGCCGTCGTCGACGAGGGCATCGGCATCCCGGCGGCCGAGCAGGAGCGGGTCTTCGAGCGGTTCTACCGCGTCGACCCCGCGCGCTCGCGCGACACCGGCGGCACGGGCCTCGGCCTCTCGATCGTCAAGCACGTCGCCGCGGACCACGGCGGTGACGTGGCCGTCTGGTCGCAGCCGGGGCGGGGGTCGACGTTCACGATCCGCCTGCCGCGCGCCGACCTCGCCAGCTCGGACGTCGTCGACCTGACGTCCACGACCATCCCCCAGGGAGACACCGTGCGGCGGACCGCCTCATGACCCGCATCCTGCTCGTCGAGGACGAGGAGTCGTACCGCGAGCCGTTGACGTACCAGCTCGAGCGCGAGGGCTACGACGTGGTCACCGCCGCGACCGGCCCCGAGGCGCTCGAGCGGTTCGAGGAGCACGGCGCCGACCTCGTGCTGCTCGACCTCATGCTGCCCGGGCTGCCCGGCACCGAGGTGTGCCGCCGTCTGCGGCTCACGAGCGACGTGCCCGTCATCATGCTCACCGCGAAGGACGACGAGATCGACAAGGTCGTCGGCCTGGAGCTCGGCGCCGACGACTACGTCACCAAGCCGTACTCGTCGCGGGAGCTGCTCGCCCGCATGCGCGCCGTGCTGCGCCGCCGCGAGGCGGCCGTCACCGCGGGCGCGACCGCGGCACCCGCGGGTCCGGTCGTCGAGGAGGAGCTGCTCGTGAGCGGCCCCGTCGAGCTCGACGTCGACCGGCACACCGTGAAAGTGCGCGGTGAGGTCGTGCCGTTCCCGCTCAAGGAGTTCGAGCTGCTCGAGATGCTGCTGCGCAACGCCGGCCGCGTCCTGACGCGCGGGCAGCTCATCGACCGCATCTGGGGCTCGGACTACGTCGGCGACACCAAGACGCTCGACGTCCACGTCAAGCGCGTGCGCGCCAAGATCGAGGAGGACCCGGCCAACCCGACCCTCCTGCTCACCGTCCGCGGCCTCGGGTACAAGCTCGAAGAGGCCTGATCCGACAGCGACCGTCGCGAGGACGCGACATCCGCCCGAGACCGCGACATCGGTGTCGCGGTCTCGGGCGTTTCTCTCGCCCCGGGTGCAGCAGCCCGGGCGTCCGATACGTCCGGGACGCCTGACGAGCAAGGTCGCCGCGCACTTCGTCGGCCACCGTTCACCCCGGGTTCACCCACCGCCGTCCGGCGCGTCACGTGGGCTTCCTACCGTCGGCCACGCCGCGCACACCCCGGTGCGCGCACGAAAGGACGGACCACAGTGAAGCTCTCCCTCCACCGCCGCGCCGGGGCGGTCGCCCTCACCGGCGCTCTCGCCCTCGCGCTCGCGGCGTGCGGATCGGACGACCCGACCGGCTCCGGTGACCCGACCTCCGGGTCCGACGAGAGCGTCAGCACCCTCAGCGGTGAGCTCAACGGTGCAGGCGCCTCGTCGCAGGAGAAGGCCATGGACGCGTGGCGCGCCGGCTTCCAGAGCGGCAACCCCGACGTGACCGTCAACTACGACCCGGTCGGTTCCGGCGGCGGTCGTACCCAGTTCCTCGAGGGCGCCGTCCAGTTCGCCGGCACGGACTCGGCCCTGGACGAGGAGGAGCTCGCGACCGCGCAGGAGACCTGCTCGGCCGACGCGATCGACATCCCCGTGTACGTGAGCCCCATCGCCGTCGTCTTCAACCTCGAGGGCATCACCGAGCTCAACCTCTCGGCGACGACCATCGCGGGCATCTTCGAGGGCACGATCACGAGCTGGGACGCGGCCGAGATCAAGGCCGAGAACCCGGACGCGACGCTCCCCGCGGTCGCGATCACGCCCGTGCACCGCCTCGACGAGTCGGGCACGACGAAGAACTTCACCGACTGGCTCGGCAAGGCGTCGGGCGGCGCGTGGGCGCACGAGGCCGACGGCAACTGGCCGATCGAGGGCGGCGAGTCCGCGCAGGGCACGTCCGGCGTGATCCAGACGGTCCAGGGCGGCAACGGCACGATCACCTACGCGGACGAGTCCGCTGCCGGCTCGCTCGGCAAGGCGTCGATCAAGGTCGGCGAGGAGTGGGTGGCCCCGTCGGCGGACGCCGTCGCGGTCGCGCTCGACGCGTCGCCGCGGGCCGAGGGTCGCACGGAGCACGACATCGTCATCGACATCGACCGTGAGACCACGGAGTCGGGTGCCTACCCGCTGTTCCTCGTCTCGTACGCGGTCGCGTGCCTCCAGTACGAGGACGCCGAGACGGCCGACCTGGTCAAGGGCTTCCTCGACTACGTCGTGAGCACCGAGGGCCAGGAGGCGGCCGCCCAGGCCGCGGGCTCCGCGCCCCTGTCGGACGCGCTCGCGTCCGACGCGCAGGCTGCCGTCGAGGCGATCGCCGCCGCGTGACGGCACGCCGGTGACCGGCCCGCACCGGGGGGATGCGGGTCGGTCACCGGCTCCTCGCACGTGGGGCGCCTGCGCCCCCTCCCTCAGATCAGGAGAACCGTGACCAGTACGACGAGCCCTCCGACGGCGGGCCGACGCAGCGACGGGCCGCCGTCGCGCACCGCCCCGGCCCTGCGCCGCTCCGGCCGCGTGCGGGACCGGGGCGCGAGCCGTGTGTTCCGCTGGGCCGCGACCGGTGCGGGCGCCCTGATCCTGGTCGTCCTCGCCGCGGTCGCGGTCTTCCTCGTGCTCCGCGCGTGGCCCGCGCTCACGACGCCCGCCGCCGAGCTGACCGAGAAGATCACGTGGCTGCGCGGCGCCGACTCGCTGGCCGCGTTCGTCGGCCCGCTGGTGTTCGGCACGGTCCTGGCCGCGGCGCTCGCGCTGCTCGTCGCGACGCCGGTCGCGCTCGGGATCGCGCTGTTCATCTCGCACTACGCGCCGCGCCGGCTCGCGTCGGGCCTCGGCTACCTGGTCGACCTGCTGGCCGCGATCCCGTCGGTCGTCTACGGCCTGTGGGGCGCGCTGGTGCTCGCGCCGCTGGTCCAGCCGGTCTGGGCGTGGCTCAACCGGTACCTCGGCTGGATCCCGCTGTTCGGCGGCGACGTGTCGCCCACCGCGCGCGTCATCCTCACGGTCGGCCTGGTGCTGGCCGTCATGCTGCTGCCGATCATCACCGCCGTGAGCCGCGAGGTGTTCCTGCAGACGCCGCGCCTGCACGAGGAGGCCGCGCTCGCGCTCGGCGCGACCCGCTGGGAGATGATCCGCACCGCGGTGCTGCCGTTCGCGCGGTCCGGCATCATCTCCGCCGCGATGCTCGGCCTCGGCCGCGCGCTGGGCGAGACGATGGCCGTGCTGATGATCCTGTCGCCCGGGTTCCTGTACTCGTTCAAGCTGCTCGTCGCCGGCCAGCAGCAGACGATCGCCGCGAACATCGCGGCGCAGTTCCCCGAGGCCAACCCGCTGGGGGTCTCCGCCCTCATCGCGACGGGTCTCGCGCTGTTCGTCATCACGCTGCTCGTCAACATGGCCGCCCGCGCGATCGTCGCGCGCCGCAAGGACTTCTCGGGAGCCAACTGATGACCGCCGCCACCGCTCCCGTCGCCCCTGCGGGCAACGCCGACCTGCGTCGGGTGCTGTCCGCCGTCGACAAGGGCCGCCGCCGCCGCGACCGGATGATGACGGGCCTCGTCGTCGGCGCGTTCGCGATCGCGATGCTGCCGCTGGTCTCGGTCACGTGGACCGTGATCGCGCACGGCATCGAGCGGTTCGACGCGTACTTCCTCACGCACTCGATGCGCGGCGTCTTCGGCGGCATGGACGCCGGCGGCATCTACCACGCGATCGTCGGCACGGTCGAGATCACGCTGTTCGCGACGCTCATCTCGGTGCCGATCGGCCTGCTCACCGCGATCTACCTCGTCGAGTACGGCCGCGGCACGCTCGCGCGCTCGGTGACGTTCTTCGTCGACGTCATGACGGGCATCCCGTCGATCGTCGCGGGCCTCTTCGCGTACGCGCTGTTCGCGGTGATCCTCGGGCCCGGCATCCGGATGGGCATCGTCGGCTCCGTCGCGCTGTCCGTGCTGATGATCCCGGTCGTCGTGCGGTCGTGCGAGGAGATGCTGCGGCTCGTCCCGAACGAGCTGCGCGAGGCCGCGCTCGCGCTCGGCGTGCCGCGCTGGCTCACCATCGTGAAGGTCGTGCTGCGCACCGCCGTCGCGGGCATCGGCACGGGCGTGATGATCGCGATCGCGCGCGTCATCGGCGAGACCGCCCCGCTGCTCGTCACGGTCGGCGTCATCGACTCGATCAACTTCAACCTGTTCGAGGGCCGCATGATGACGCTGCCCGTCTACGTGTACCGGCAGTACCAGCAGGGCCTCGTGCCGTGCGCGCCGGACGCCGTCGACTGCGTCGCGACCATCAACTACGACCGGGCCTGGGCCGCCGCGCTGACGCTGATCCTCATCGTCATGCTGCTCAACCTGCTCGCGCGCCTCATCACCCGTTTCTTCGCTCCCAAGAACCTCGGCTAAGGACCCCGCATGTCTCAGCGCATCGACGTCAAGGACCTCAACATCTTCTACGGCGACTTCCGCGCCGTCGCCGACATCGAGATGGCCGTCGAGCCCCGCTCGGTGACGGCCTTCATCGGCCCGTCGGGCTGCGGCAAGTCGACGTTCCTGCGGACGCTCAACCGCATGCACGAGGTCATCCCGGGCGCACGCGTCGAGGGCACGGTCGCGATGGACGGCGTCGACCTCTACGGCAGCGACATCGACCCCGTCGCGGTCCGCCGCCAGGTCGGCATGGTGTTCCAGCGCCCCAACCCGTTCCCGACGATGTCCATCGCCGAGAACGTGCTCGCGGGCGTGCGGCTCAACAACCGCCGCATCTCGAAGGGCGACGCGCAGGACCTCGTCGAGGCGTCCCTGCGCGGCGCGAACCTCTGGAACGAGGTCAAGGACCGCCTCGACCGCCCAGGCTCGGGCCTGTCCGGCGGCCAGCAGCAGCGCCTGTGCATCGCGCGCGCGATCGCCGTGAAGCCGCAGGTGCTGCTCATGGACGAGCCGTGCTCCGCGCTCGACCCGATCTCGACGCTCGCGATCGAGGACCTCATCGCCGAGCTCAAGGCGAGCTACACGATCGTCATCGTCACGCACAACATGCAGCAGGCCGCGCGCGTGTCCGACCGCACCGCGTTCTTCAACCTCGCCGGCACCGGCCAGCCCGGCCGCCTGGTCGAGATCGACGAGACCTCGACGATCTTCTCCTCGCCGCGCGAGCAGTCGACCGAGGACTACATCTCGGGCCGCTTCGGCTGACCCGTCCCGGCCGGGCACGACCCGGGACGCGCGAAGGCCCGACCGGGTGATCCGGTCGGGCCTTCGTCGTGCGTGGTGCACAGGCGGTGCGTGGTGCACAGGCGGTGCGTGGTGCACAGGCGGTGCGTGGTGCACGGGCGGTGCGTGGTGCGGGTGCCGAGCGCGCCGCCCGCGGGCGGGCGGGTCCGGCCGCTGCGTCAGCCCTCGGCGGTCGCCGTCGGGGACGGCGTCGGCTCCGCGGACGCGGTCTCGGTGGCCGTCGGCGTGGGCGTCGGGGTGGCCGTGGGGGTCGGCGTCGGGACGAGACCCGCGTACTCCGGCAGCGTGCCGTCGAGGACCGGGACGTCGAACGTCGACGCGCCCCACGTGTCCGTGCCCAGCGTCAGCGAGACGAGCCCGCCCGGGATCGTCTCGACCGCGGCGAGGCGCACGTCGGCGCGGTCGTCCCCGTCCGTGCCGTCGAGCAGCACCGTGGCGCCTGCGGGCACGTCGACCGTCGTGGGCTCGGAGCCCTCGAACGTGAACGTCACGCGCTCGTCCTCGGACCCGTCGTTGACGAGCCCGCCGTGCAGGACGCCCGGGGCGCCGTCGCCGTCCGAGAGCACCATGAGGTTGTCGCCACGGATCTCGCCGACGGTCACGCGGACGCCGTCGGACGCGGCGTACTCGTCCTGCGTCGTGATCGGGTTGGTGGCCGAGCAGCCCGCGAGCGCGAGCGCGGCGGCGGTGGCGCCGGCGATCGCGAGGAGCCGGGGGGTGCGGAGGCGGGGCGAGGTCACGATGACTCCTCGGGGCGTCGGGTGCCCCAGTGCGGGGATCCGGTCAGGTCGACGGCCGTCGCACGGCTGCGCCGGCGGGCTGCCGGCGAGCGTCGAGGACGACCGCACGGTCAGCCTAGCCGCCCGCGGGCCGCGACCGGGCGCGGCGCACGCGCGCGACCTGCCCGGGAGGAACCTACCCGGGCGTTCGCCCAGGTCGTGGGTCCGACGTCCCGCGCGTCGAGGGTGCCGGTGTGCGGTGCTGCCGACGAGCACCGCGCTGACCTGCAGTGATGCAGGTCTCACGCCGTCGGGGAGTCAAATCGGGCGTGATAAGATACACGTCTGCGAAAGGGGACGCCTGCAGATGACTTTCACTGTTGGGGAGACCGTTGTCTACCCGCACCACGGTGCAGCGTTGATCGAAGAGATCAAGACCAGGACCATCCGCGGAGAGGACAAGATCTACCTCAAGCTCAAGGTCGCCCAGGGGGACCTGACCATCGAGGTGCCGGCGGAGAACGTCGACCTCGTGGGTGTACGTGACGTCGTGGGCCAGGAGGGCCTCGACCGCGTGTTCGAGGTGCTCCGTGCCCCGTACACGGAGGAGCCGACCAACTGGTCGCGCCGCTACAAGGCCAACCTCGAGAAGCTCGCCTCGGGCGACGTCATCAAGGTGGCCGAGGTCGTCCGTGACCTGTCGCGTCGTGACGCCGACCGCGGCCTGTCCGCGGGCGAGAAGCGCATGCTCGCCAAGGCCCGTCAGATCCTCGTCTCGGAGCTCGCGCTCGCCGAGCACACCGAGGAGGAGAAGGCCGAGGCCATCCTCGACGAGGTCCTCGCGTCCTGACCCCCGTCCAGCACGTCGGCCTCGCTCACCCCGCCCCCGCGTCCCGGTGAGCGTCGCCGCCGTCCTCACGGCCGCCGGCAGCGGTTCGCGCCTCGGCCACGCGCTGCCGAAGGCTCTCGTGCCGCTCGGTGGTGAACCGCTCGTCGTGCACGCCGCACGACGGCTGCTGGCGGCCCGCACGGCCGCCGGTGAGCACGTCGTGACCCTCGTGGTCACCGCACCCGCCGACCACGTCGACACCGTCCGCTCCCTCCTCGAGGGACTCGGTGGCGACGTGGTCGTCGTGCGTGGGGGGCCGACGCGGCAGTCGTCGGTCGCCGCCGCGCTCGACGTCCTCGCGTCCCGTGACGGCGTCGACGTCGTGCTCGTCCACGACGCCGCCCGCCCGCTCGTGCCGCCCGCCCTCGTCGCGCGCGTCGTCGAGGCCGTGCGCGCCGGGCACGACGCGGTGGTCCCCGGCGTGCCCGTGACCGACACCGTCAAGCAGGTGGGGCAGGCCGCGCCCGGTCGCGGTGCCCCCGGTGCCCCGGTCGCGGACGGGTCGCCGGCGGCGCCAGGCGCCGTGCCCGTGGCCCTGCCCGTCGTGCGGACCGTCCCCCGAGGTGACCTGCGCGCCGTCCAGACGCCGCAGGGGTTCCGGTTCGACGTGCTCGTCGCCGCGCACGCGCACGGGTCGCACGTCGCGCACGACGAGGCGCTCGCCGCGTCCGACGACGCGGGCCTCGTCGAGCTCGCAGGCGGGCCCGTCTGGGTCGTCGAGGGCCACGAGGACGCCGCCAAGGTGACCACCGCGCGCGACCTCGCGGTCGCCGAGCTGGTGCTGGCCGCTGCGGCGCCTGACGCGACCGCCTCGACCGGCACGACCGGCTCGCCGGGCGACGCGCGGCCGCGCGTGGACGCCGCCGTGGTCACGATCTCCGCCACGTCCGCCGCCGAGGAGGCCCCGTGACCCTGCCGCTGCCCCGGACCGGGATCGGCGTCGACGTGCACGCCTACGACCTCGACCCCGCACCCGACGCGGTCCTGCACCTCGCAGGGCTCGCGTGGCCGGGGGAGCGGCCGCTCGCGGGCCACTCCGACGCCGACGTCGCCGCGCACGCCGCCGCGGACGCGCTGCTCTCGGCCTCGGGCCTGGGCGACCTGGGGTCGAACTTCGGCACGTCGGAGCCGCAGTGGAAGGGTGCCGCGGGCACGACGCTCCTCGCGGAGGCCGCCCGCCGCGTGCGGGCCGCCGGCTTCGAGGTCGGCAACGTCGCCGTGCAGGTGATCGGCAACCGCCCGCGGCTCGGTCAGCGGCGCGCGGAGGCGGAGGCGGCGCTGTCGTCGGCCGCGGGAGCGCCCGTGACCGTCTCGGCCACGACGACCGACGGGCTGGGGCTCACGGGTCGCGGCGAGGGCGTCGCGGCGGTCGCGACCGCGCTCGTCGTCCCCGTCGCGGGCTGACCCGGCACGCGCGCACCCGTCTCCGGCTGACGTGCCACCAGCGCACCGGTCGCCGGCTGCCCCGCGACGGGCTCGTCCGTCGCCGGCTGACCCGCCCGCGGCTGACGGGACACGCCGGGCCACCACGACGGGACGGCGCGGGTGCTGCCGAGCAGCACGCCGCCGACCACGACGGCACCCCACGCGATCTCGACGAGCGGCGTCGGCTCGCGCAGCAGCAGCCAGGACGCCGCGATGCCGACGACCGGCACGAGCATCGAGAACGGTGCGACGGTGCTCGACGGGTGCCGCCCCATGAGCGCGGTCCACAGGCCCGACCCGAGCAGCGTGCCGATCAGCACGGTGTAGAGCAGGCCGCCGATGGCGAGCAGCCCTTGCGTCGTGGCCAGGCCCTCGAACGACGCGGCGATCCGCTCCGGGCCCTCGACGACGAGCGACGCGGCGAGCATCGGCAGCGGCGGGACGACGGACATCCAGAGCAGCAGCCGCAGCGGCTCGCCGGGAGCGGCACGCATCGCGAGCCGGTTGCCGAGGTTGCCGACGGCCCAGCCGAGCCCGCCGCACAGCGTGAGCACGACGGGCAGGAGGGTCGCACCGCCGTCGAGCCCGGCGCGGTGCAGCGCGATCCCGCCGAGGCCGACGACCGCGACCGCGACGCCGAGGCCCTGGCGGGCGCTGATCCGCTCGCGCAGCAGCGCGGCCGCGAGCACGACGGTGAACGGCGCCGACGACTGGAGCACGAGCGACGCGAGACCCGTCGGCATGCCCGAGTCCATCGCGAGGTAGAGGAACAGGAACTGCAGCACCCCGAACCCGAGGCCGTACAGCAGCACCCAGCGCCAGGGGGCGGCCGGGCGGCGGACGAGCAGGACGGTCGGGACCGCGATGAGCGCGAACCGGAGCGCGACGAGCAGGAACGGCGGGAACTGCTCGAGCTGGAGGTGGATGGCCGTGAAGTTCAGGCCCCACAGCACGGCGACGAGGACGGCGAGGGCGCGGTCGCGGGCGGGCATGCCACGCAGCATGACCCGGGCTGACCCTTCAGCACCATCGAGTTGTCGCGACGCGATGATGCAGCCGGACTGAACGGTTGGGCGTAAGGTCGGCGGCGTGGACGCCCGCTCGCTCGAGATCCTCCGCGCCGTGCACGTCCAGGGCGGCGTGACCGCGGCCGCCGCGACGCTGCACCTGACGCCGTCGGCGGTCTCCCAGCACGTGGCCGGCCTGCAGCGCGAGGTCGGCGTCCCGCTGACCGAGCGCGTCGGCCGGGGACTGCGCCTCACGGCTGCCGGTGTCGCGCTCGCCGACGCGGCCGTGGACGTCGCCGTGGCCCTCGAACGCGCCCGTGGCGCCGTCGACGCCTACCTCGCGCGTCCGGCGGGCGTCGTGCGCGTGAGCGCGTTCCAGAGCGGCGCGCAGCTGCTCCTGCCGGCCCTGCTGAGCCGGGTCGCGGACCTCGAGGGCGTCGTCGTCGAGTGCTCGGACGAGGACGTGGCGCAGGACGACTTCGTCGCGCTCACCGACCAGGTCGACGTCGTGGTCGCGCACCGCCCCGACGACGGCCGCTCGTGGTCCGCACCCGGCGTCGAGGTCGTCCCGCTGCTGCGCGAGCCGCTCGACGTCGCGGTCCCGCCCGACCACCCGTTCGCGCGGCGACGGTCCGTGCCGCCCGGGGAGCTCGCGGGTGTCGACTGGGTCGCCGTCCGGGAGGGCTTTCCGGTCGCGACGGTGCTCGCGGCCGTCGCCCGGCGCTCCGGTGACGCGCCGCGCGTCGTCCACCGCATCAACGACTTCCACGTGGCCGCGTCGTTCGTCGCCGCAGGTCACGGTGTCGCGCTGCTGCCGCGGTACACCTTCGTCGACGACCCGCGCGTGCGCCTGGTGCCTCTCGCGGACGTCCGGGCGGGCCGGCGCATCGACGCGCTGCTCCGTGCGGACCGCGCCGAGCGGGTCGTCGTGCGGCGCGTTCTGGACGAGCTGCGTGCGCTCGCGGACCGCATCGGCGGCCCCACCGCGTCGTGAGCGGCGGCGCCACGAACCACACGCACGGGGGCTCGCGTGGCCGCCCTGTCGTGGGATAGCGTCCCGGTTCGTGACGGAGTGGTCCGAGGAGCAGGGGTCTGCGCCAGAAGGCGTGGGAGCGCTCTCGGCTGCCCGCTCCGGGTCGTCGTCCCTCCCGCTGCGTCAACCGGGCAACCGCGTCCGGCTGCGCGTGCGCGTGCCCGCCGAGGTGCTCGAGGCGACCGAGCAGGGCCTGGCTGGCCTGGACGACGAGCACCGTCGCACGCTCGGTCAGGACGCCCCGCCGCCCGTGACGTTCTAGCGGCACCGCCGACGTCCCCCGGGGACCGACGTCGCCTCAGGCGGCACCCGGGCGCGGGCTCGCCGTGCACGCCCGGTCAGGGGATGAGGACCAGCTTCCCGCGGGCGTGACCGTCACGGCTCTCGCGGTGCGCCTCGGCGGCGTCGTCGAGCGGGAAGGTGCGCGCGACCCGCACGTCGAGCGACCCGTCGGCGGCGAGCTCCGCGAGCTGCGCGCGCGCCGCCTCCCGGACCGCCGTGCCGGGGTCGGCGCCCGGACCGCCGCCGAGCGCGGTGATGCCCAGCTCCGCCGCGCGGCCGAAGCCGGCGATGGTCGCGACGCGGTGCCGGTCGGCCACGACGGCGACCGACACGTCGAGCGCCTCGTCGGAGCCGACGGTGTCGATCGCGACGGTCACGGGACCCGTCGTCCGCTCGGCCTCGCGGACGCGGTCCAGCAGCCCGGGACCGTGCGCGACGGGGATCGCGCCGAGCGCCCGCAGGTCGTCGTGCGTCGCGGGCGACCCGGTCGCGACGACCTGCGCGCCGCGCAGGCCCGCGAGCTGCACCGCCATACGGCCGACGCCGCCCGAGCCGCCGTGGACGAGCACCACGTCTCCGTCGTGCGTGCCGGTCGCGGAGAGGGTGTGCACGGCGGTCGTCCCGGCGAGCAGCAGCCCGGACGCGGCGGGCCAGTCGAGCGTCCGGGGCCGCCGGCACGTCACCTGCTCGGACACCTCGAGGTGCGACGCGTACCCGCCGGTGACGCGCCACGCGATCACCTCGTCCCCCGGGGCGAGCCAGCGCACGGACGGGCCGACGGCGGTCACGACGCCCGCGACCTCGAGGCCGAGCCGGATCGGCAGCCGTGCGGGGTCGTTCCCAGGCCCGGCGGCGTACATCTTCCAGTCGATCGGGTTGACCGCGGCGGCTCTCACCTCGAGGAGCACGTTGCCCGGTCCGGGGTCCGTCGGCGCGGT
Organism: Cellulomonas sp. H30R-01; assembly: GCF_010119915.1. NCBI lineage: Bacteria > Bacillati > Actinomycetota > Actinomycetes > Micrococcales > Cellulomonadaceae > Cellulomonas > Cellulomonas sp. H30R-01. The sequence goes on from NZ_CP048210.1 coordinate 4,369,131, forward strand.
CTCGACGGTGCGGAGCACCTCCGGCCCACCGAACGCGGTCGCGACGACAGCCCTGCTCGTGACACTCACCCGGCACAGCCTGCACCGGACACCCGTTCGCCGCCAGGGTTGATGCGTCCGCATGCACGCGATCACTCGCCCGGGTGACCCGACCGGTCCCGACCTGGTCGGACGTCCAGCGATCCGCCCCTCAGGCCGCGCGCGGGGCCTTCTCGTCGTGCGGCACCGGACCGAGCACCTGGTCGAGGTAGGCGTTGCTGAACGTGCCCCCGGGGTCCGCCTGGGCGCGCACCCGCTGCGCGTCGCAGAGCCGCGGGTAGACGCGTGCGAGCGCGTCGGAGTCGAGCCAGTGCAGCTTGCCCCAGTGCGGGCGACCGCCCACCTGCGCGGCGATCCGCTCGACCGCGGTGAAGTAGCGCGTGTAGGGCAGGTGGGCGTTCTGGTGCACCGCGACATAGGCCGTCGGGCGGCCGTGAGCCGTGGACAGCCACAGGTCGTCGGCGGCGGCGAACCGCACCTCGACCGGGAACGGCAGGCGCTCGCCCGACGCCTCGATCCACGCGTCGACCTCGGCGAGCACGTCGGCGACGCTCTCGCGCGGGACGGCGTACTCCATCTCGCGGAACCGCACGCGTCGCGGCGAGACGAACACCTCGGCCGACGGGGCGGTGTAGCGGCGGGCGGACAGCGCGCGGCTGCTCAGCTGGTTGATGCCGACGGTCGCGGGCGGCACGAGCGTCGCGATGCGGTTGGTCAGCGCGAACATCGCGTTGGAGAGCAGCTCGTCGTCGATCCACGAGCGCACGGGGCTCAGCGGCCGGACGACGTCGTCGGGCACCCGGTTGTTGCGCTTGGTGAGGGCACGGCGCGTGTGGGGGAACCAGTAGAACTCGAAGTGGTCGTTGCCGTCGACGAGGCCCTGGGGACCCTCGAGCTCCTCGAGCACGCGGTCGAGCGGCCACGGCTCCTCGCGCGCCTCGAGCCGGAACGCGGGCACGACCTCGAGCGTCAGGGCGGCGAGCACGCCGACGCTGCCGAGGCCCAGGCGCGCGAGCTCGAAGAGCTCGGGGTGCCGGGTGGGGGAGACCTCGACGACGTCGCCGTCGGCGAGGACGAGGCGGGCGCCGACCACCTGCGTCGCGAGGCCGCCGAGGCGCGAGCCGGTGCCGTGCGTGCCGGTCGAGACGGCGCCGGCGATCGACTGCTTGTCGATGTCGCCGAGGTTGCGCATCGCGAGGCCGTGCTGCGCGAGCAGGGTGTTGAGCGCGCGCAGCCGGATGCCGGCGCCGACCGTGACGTGCGTCGTGCCGTCGGGCTGCGGGACGACACGCTCGAGCGCGTCGATCGCGTCGAGGTGAACCTGCACGCCGTCCGTGACCGCGGCGGGGGTGAAGGAGTGGCCGCCGCCGACCGCGCGCACCCGCAGGCCCGCGTGCGTGGCGGCACGGACCGTCGCGACGAGTTCGCCCAGGTCACGGGGGTGCGCCACGCTGCGCGGCGTCGCGTGCGCGGTGCGTGCCCAGTTCTGCCAGGGCGTGGCGGCCGACGTCTTCCCCATCCTGGACAACGTTCCTCCTGGTCGGTTGTCCAAGTCAAGTGCGTGCACACCTTGACTATCGTCACGACTGACATTGAGATATGGCGTGGGGAGACGCGACGGCACCCTCGACGCAACCGGCGGTCGGGCCGGTGAGGGACGTCGCATCGAGGGAGGGGACCCGGATGAACCGCTTGCCCGTCGCCGAGAGGCGCGAGCAGCTGATCGAGGCTGCGCTGACCGTCGCCAGCCGCGACGGCATCGACGCCGCGACCGTGCGCGCCATCGCCGCCGAGGCAGGAGTCTCGCTCGGCGTCGTGCACTACTGCTTCCAGGACAAGGACGAGCTGCTGCGGTCCATGGCGCACGCCATCACCGCGCAGAACCTCGCCCGCAGCCTCGACGACCTGCCCGAGGGCGCGGACGTCACGGTCATCGTGAGCGCCGTGCTCGACGCGCTGTGGGACACCATCGCGTCCGCACGTGGCCCGCAGCTGCTCTCGTACGAGCTCACGACGTCGTCGCTGCGGCACGCCGAGCTCAACCAGGTCGCGATCGAGCAGTACCGCGGCCAGTGGTCCGCCGCCGAGCAGGTGCTCGAGCTCGTCGAGAAGGCCGCGCACGTCGGCTGGACCGTGCCCCGCGCGCACGTCGCGCGGGCCGTCGTCGCCGTCGTCGACGGGTTCTCGCTCGCGTGGCTCGTCGACGGGGACTCCGAGGCCGCCCGTCGCGGCCTCCAGGGCTTCGGCCAGTACCTCGCGACCATGGCCGTCCCCGTCGAGCTCGCCCCCGAGGCGCTCGACCACGGCCTGCCGCCCGGCACGTCCGCGCGCGCGGACCAGCAGACCACCGCGTGAGCACCGAGGCCAGGGGGAGCAGCAGCACGGTCACGACGGCGGCCCGGCGCGCCCGGGTCGCGACGTCCGGCGGGTTCGCCACCCAGGGGTTCGTCTACGCGCTCCTGCTCACCAGCCTCGAGCAGTTCAAGGACCGGTACGGCGTCGACGACGGGCAGATCACGCTCGTCGTGCTCGGCGTCTGCGCGCTCGCCGCCGTGGGCACCCTCGTCGCGGACCGCGTCGCGCGCGGTCGCGCAGGCAGCCGCGGGGCGCTCGCGGCCGGACTGTGCGTGCTCGTCGCCGCGGTCGCCGTCGTCTCCGCCGCGCCGACGTTCGCGGTGCTCGCGCTCGGGTTCGCCGTCTACGGGCTCGGGCTCGGGCTCGTCGACGCCGGGACCAACATGCAGGCCGTGTCCGTGCAGCGCGTCTACGGGCGGTCGCTGCTCACGGGCTTCTACGCCGCGTGGTCGGTCGGCGGGATCGCCGGTGCCGTGCTCGTGTCCGTGACCGCCGGGCGGACGCCCGTCGAGCCCGTCGCGTACGTGCTGTGGTCGGGCATCCTCGTCGCCTCGCTCGCGGCCGTCCTCGTCGCCGCCGCCGGGTGGCGTCGCGACCTCTCGGGCGGTGCGGCCACGGTCGACGCGTCGGCCGACGTCGCCGGACGCGTCCCCTGGGGTCCGGTCCTCCTCCTCGGCCTCGGCGTCGTCGCGTACTACGTCGCCGACACCGCCGTCTCGACCTGGTCGACCATCTACCTGGGCGACGTGCTCGACGCGACGGCGCGCATAGCCCCGCTCGGGTACGCCGCCTACCTCGCGACGACGCTCGTCTCGCGCGTCGCGGGCGACCCGCTGGTCCGCCGGCACGGGCGCGCCGCCGTGGTCCGCGTCGCCGCCGTCGTCGGTGCGATCGGGCTCGTGCTCGTCGTCGTCGCGCCCGGCACCCCCGTCGCGCTGCTCGGGTTCGCGGTCACCGGCGCCGGCCTCGGCGTGATCGCGCCGCTGTGCTTCTCGGCCGCCGGCGCGCTCGCGCCCGGGCACGCCGACGCCGTCGTCGCGCGGCTCAACATCTTCAACTACGTCGGTGCCGTGCTCGGCGGCGTGCTCGTCGGTGCGATCGGCTCCGGGTCGACGCTGCGCGCCGGGTTCGTCGTCCCCGTGCTGCTCGTCGTCGCCGTCGCGGTGGTCGCGCCGCGGTTCGGGCGGCGCAGCGCAGGCGACGGCGGCGACGACGGGACCGCTGTCGCGGCCACGTCGGCCGGCCCGGTGACCGCCACGGGCGGGGCCGTCCCCACGGACGGAGCCACGCGGTGACCGCCGCCACGCGCGGGACCGTCCCGCCCGGCGGGACGACCGACCGCCCGGGGGACGCGGTGGCACGGTCGACGGAGACGCTCGGCGCGCGGCTCGACGAGGCGACGCGCGGACTGCCGGCCCCGCTCGCCGTGGTCGACCTCGACGCGCTCGACGCCAACGCCACCGACCTGGTCCGCCGCGCCGGCGGGACGCCGGTCCGCGTCGCGTCGAAGTCCGTCCGGGTGCGCCACGTCCTGCACGACGTGCTCGCCCGGCCCGGGTTCGCGGGCGTCATGGCGTACTCGGTGCGCGAGGCCGTCTGGCTGGCGCGCGAGGGCGTCGACGACGTGCTGCTCGGCTACCCGAGCGTCGACACCGGCGCGCTCGACGACCTCGCCACCGACCCGCGGGCTGCGGCGGCCGTCACGCTCATGGTCGACGACGTCGCGCAGGCCGACCTCGCCGCGGCCGCGGCCACCGCGCACGGGACGACCCTGCGTGTGTGCCTCGACGTCGACGCGTCGCTGCGCGTGCGGCTCGGCCCGCTGCGCGCGCACCTCGGCGTCCGCCGCTCCCCGGTGCACTCCGCCGCCGACGCCGCCGTGCTCGCCGCCGCCGTCGAGGCCCGCGGGCCGCTCGTGGTGCGTGGCGTCATGTTCTACGAGGCGCAGGTCGCCGGTCTGCCCGACACCAGCCCCGCCGTGCGGGCCGTGAAGCGGCTGTCCGTCGCCGACCTGGCGGTCCGGCGCGCCGCCGTCGTCGAGGCCGTGCAGGACGCCGTCGGGCACCCGCTCGACCTCGTGAACTCGGGCGGGTCCGGGTCGGTCGAGACGAGCGTCTCCGACGGCACCGTCACCGAGGTCACCGCCGGCTCCGGGCTGTTCGTGCCGACGCTCTTCGACCGCTACCGCGCGTTCGAGCCGCGCCCCGCCGCGTTCTTCGGCCTCGACGTCGTCCGCGTGCCCGCGCCGGGCTGGGCGACCGTCTTCGGCGGCGGGTACGTCGCGTCCGGTCCGGCCGTGAAGACGCGCCTGCCCCGCCCTGTGTGGCCGGGCGGTCTCGCGCTCAGCGGCCGTGAGGGTGCGGGCGAGGTGCAGACGCCGCTGCGGCTGTCGTCGAGCGCCGACCTGCGCGTCGGCGACCGCGTGTGGTTCCGGCACGCCAAGGCGGGCGAGGTCATGGAGCGGTTCGCCGACGTGCACCTCGTGCGCGGCACCGCCGTCGAGGCCACCGTGCCGACGTACCGGGGCGAGGGGCGCACCTTCGGCTGAGCGCGGCAGCGCGGGCGAGCGGCGTCCGGCTGACCCGCGCGGTCCCGTCGAGCGGTGGGGCCGGCGCCCCGCGCGACCGGCTCCCGTCCCGACCCGACCCGGGTGAGCAGCGATGACGGCGGCGACGGCGAGGGGAGGACCCGTACGATGACGGGCGTGACCCTGCGCCTGTTCGACACCGCGACCCGCACGGTGCGCGACTTCGTCCCGCTCACCGCGGGCGAGGTCGGCATCTACCTGTGCGGCGCGACCGTCCAGGCGCCCCCGCACATCGGCCACGTCCGGTCCGGCGTCGCGTTCGACGTGCTGGTGCGCTGGCTGCGCCGCACGGGCCACCGCGTCACGCTGGTCCGCAACGTCACCGACATCGACGACAAGATCCTCGCCAAGGCCGCCGACGCGGGCGAGCCGTGGTGGGCGTGGGCGGCGACGAACGAGCGCGCGTTCACGGCCGCGTACGACGCGCTCGGCGTCCTGCCCCCGACGTACGAGCCGCGCGCGACCGGGCACGTCCCCGCGATGGTCGAGCTCGTCGACCGGCTCGTCGACGCCGGGCACGCGTACACGACCGGCCCGGGCGACGTGTGGTTCGACGTCCGCTCCTACGCGGAGTACGGCGCCCTCACCAACCAGCGGGTCGACGACATGGTCCCCGCCCCCGACGACGCGTCGGGCGCCAGCAAGCGTGACGCGCGGGACTTCGCGCTCTGGAAGTCGCCCAAGCCGGGCGAGCCCACGAGCGCGTCGTGGGACACCCCCTGGGGCCGTGCGCGGCCGGGCTGGCACCTCGAGTGCTCGGCGATGGCGCGGCGGTACCTCGGCGACGCGTTCGACATCCACGGAGGCGGGCTCGACCTGCGGTTCCCGCACCACGAGAACGAGCAGGCCCAGTCGCACGCCGCCGGGTACGGGTTCGCGCAGTACTGGCTGCACAACGGCTGGGTCACGCAGGGCGGCGCGAAGATGAGCAAGTCGCTCGGCAACGGGCTGCTCGTCGACGTCGTGCTCCAGGGCGTCCGTGCTGCCGTGCTCCGGTACGCGCTCACGTCCGTGCAGTACCGGTCGATGCTCGAGTGGACCGACGACTCGCTGCGCGAGGCCGAGGCGACGTGGGACCGGCTCGCCGGTTTCGTCGAGCGCGCGGCCGAGAAGGTCGGCGCCGCGGACCTCGACGAGGTCGCCAAGGCCGACCTGCCCGACGCGTTCGTCGCCGCGATGGACGACGACCTCAACGTGCCCGCCGCGCTCGCGGTAGTGCACGAGCACCTGCGGCTCGGCAATGGCGCGCTCGCGTCGGGTGACCTGGTCGTGGCCCGGACCGAGATGGTCGCGCTGCGCGCGATGCTCGACGTCCTCGGGCTCGACCCGGGCAGCCCGCAGTGGGCCGCGCGCGGCGGCGACGAGCGGTACGCACGTGCCCTCGACGCGGTCGTCGCCGGGCAGCTCGAGGCCCGCGCCCAGGCGCGCGCCGACCGCGACTTCGCGACCGCCGACGCGATCCGCGACCGCCTCGCGGCCGCCGGGGTCGTCGTCGAGGACTCGCCGACGGGGGCCCGCTGGTCCCTGCGACCCGAGGGCTGACCGCCACCCCGCTGCGGCCGCCGCCGCCCGACCGGAACCGCGCGGGCCCGACCCGCACCAGACGTTCGCACCACCAGACGTAGGAGACAGCACCCATGGCCGGCAACTCCCAGCGCCGAGGCGCCACCCGCAAGCCGGGGTCCAAGAAGGGCGCGTCCGTCGGCACCGGCGGGCACGGCCGCAAGTCGCTCGAGGGCAAGGGGCCGACGCCCAAAGCCGAGGACCGCCCGTACCACGCGGCGTACAAGAAGAAGGTCGCCGCGGAGAAGCGCACGGTCGCGGGCCAGGGCCGCTCGGGTCAGCGCTCGGCGTCCGCGTCGCGCAGCGCGGCCGGGGGCCGCGGCGGCCGGACGTCGTCGACGCACGAGATCGTCTCCGGGCGGAACTCCGTCGTCGAGGCGCTGCGGGCCGGCATCCCGGTGTCGACCGTGTACCTCGCGGCACGGCTCGAGGCCGACGACCGCACGCGCGAGATCGTCTCGACCGCCGCCGAGTCCGGCTACCCGCTGCTCGAGGTCAGCCGCACCGAGCTCGACCGGCTCACCGACGGGTCCGTGCACCAGGGCGTCGCGATCCAGGTGCCGCCGTACGCGTACGCCGACGACGAGGACCTGCTCGACGCCGCCGAGGCGTCCGAGCAGCCTGCGCTCGTCGTCGCGCTCGACGGCGTGACCGACCCGCGCAACCTCGGCGCCGTGCTCCGGTCCGCGGGCGCGTTCGGTGCGCACGGCGTGCTCGTGCCCGAGCGTCGCGCCGCGGGTGTCACGGCCTCGGCGTGGAAGGTGTCCGCGGGTGCCGCGGCGCGCGTGCCCGTCGCGCGCGTGAAGAACCTGGTACGGACCCTGCAGGCGTACCGCGAGGCGGGCGTGTTCGTCGTCGGGCTCGACGGCGGCGGCGACGTCGCGATCGGCGACGTCGCGTTCGCCGAGGACCCGCTCGTGCTCGTCGTCGGCTCCGAGGGCAAGGGCCTGTCCCGGCTCGTGCGCGAGCAGTGCGACGCGATCGCGTCCATCCCGATCGCGTCGGCCGTCGAGTCGCTCAACGCGGGGGTCGCCGCGGGGATCGCGCTCTACGAGGTCGCCCGCCGCCGCGCGTCGTAACCCGTACCCACGGGCTTGACGGCAGCCCGTCAGGCGCGCGACGTCGGTTACTGTAAAACTGTTACAGCGCTTTGGTGTACGCCGCAGAGGTAGACGTCGCTCTCTCCCAGACTGTCGATGACGCCATGAGGGCGCTCGCAGACCTGCCCGAAGGGCAGTGGTTCGAGCGGAAGTCTGGTCGGATCGCGCCTCGGGACCTCGCGGTCCCTTTGGTGGCGTTCGCCAACGCCGAGGGTGGGTGCATCGTCGTGGGGATCCACTCCGGCGCGGTCGACGGTGTGGGCGAAGGTCGCCTCAACGACCTGCGCGAGGTCGCCCAGGACTTCACACAACCCGTCGTACGGACACGGGCTGAGGTGTTGACGACCTCCGACGGGGCGCACGTGCTCCTCTTGCGCGTCGATCCCGGTGAGAGAGTGCACGAAACGACGAGCGGTGACTGTTATCTCCGCGTAGGCGACGAGTCTCGGAAGCTTGGCTTCGCTCAGCGTCAGGAACTGGAGTACGACCGCGGCGGAGCGCCCTTCGACGGGACAACGGTCGACCTCGGGGTCGAGGACCTCGACGCGAGTCAGGTCTCGGCCTATCAGCTGGCGATTGGTTCGTCGTCACCAGAGTCGATGCTTCGCGCACGCGGACTCCTCACACGTCAGGGGCGTTTGACGGTTGCTGCTTACCTGTTGTTCGGCGAGCGACCGCAGGACGCATTTCCGAATGCTCATGTCCGCATCCTGCGGTACCGCGACGTGGAGCGCGGGACGGGCGCTGGGCTCACACTCGAGGATGCCGCGGACGTTCGTTGCGAAGGTTCGATCCCGCAGCAGATCACCGAGGCCGCAAACGTCATCGAGTGGTTCCTGCCCGATCGTCGTGCGTTAGGGGCAAGCGGACGGTTCGAACGCATTCCGGTGATCCCTCGAGATGCGTGGCTCGAAGGCCTCGTCAATGCCGTGCTTCATCGCTCCTACAGCATGGCGGGCGATCACGTGCGGGTGGAGATCTTCCCGGATCGGTTGGAGATCGCTAGCCCTGGACGATTCCCTGGACTAGTCGACCCGAGTCGACCGCTCGACATCAGCCGCTACGCGCGCAATCCACGAATTGCGCGCGTCTGCTCGGACCTCGGCATCGCACAGGAACTGGGCGAGGGCATACGACGCATCTTCGATGAGATGCGCGCTCGGGGTCTCACCGATCCGTTGTACACGCAGACGGCCGGAGCCGTGCAACTGACGTTGTTCTTCTCGGATGCGCTCCCGCGTGAGGTGCGTGAGTCGCTCCCTGCGGGCGCTCTGAAGGTGCTTGACGTGCTGCGCCGTGTCGGGCGGCCAATCGGCACAGGGCAGGTGGCCGACGCGGCAGGTGTCACGCGCCCTACGGCGTCCCGCCACCTTCAGCGACTGCAGGACGCTGGCCTGATCACGTGGGAGGGGCAGTCACCCAAAGACCCACGGGCGGCGTGGCGTCTGACCTGAGACTCGCGAACGGCAGCTGCAACGGCTACTGCCACATGCTCTTTGCAGTAGGCGTTGCAGTAGTGACAACATCGGTCAGCCGAGGAGCTGGTCGTCCTCGACCTGCGGGAACATGTCGGTGTCGCGGATGTCGCCCGACTGCACGCCCAGGATCGCGTCCTCGTCGGGGCGCGTCGGCAGGATGTTCTTCACGTAGCTCTTGACGACCTCGGGCATCGGCACGTCGCGGCCGTGCTGCTGCGACAGGTACCACCGGTGGTCGAGGAGCTCGTGGAACACCTGCGCGGGCTCGAGCTTGTGCCGCAGCTCCCGCGGGACGGCGCGCACCGCGGGCTCGAACACCTCGGTGAGCCAGTCGTGCGCGACGAACGCCTCGTCCTCGCGCTGCCGATCGGTCGCGGCCCGGTACTCGTCGAGGTCGTTGAGCAGGCGACGGGCCTGGTTCTCCTGCACGTCGAGGCCGGTCAGGCGCATGAGGCGGCGGGAGTGGTGGCCCGCGTCGACGACCTTCGGCTGGATCTGCACGGTCGTGCCGCCGACGTCGGTCGTGATGTCGAGCTCGCCGACGTCGAACCCGAGGTCGTTGAGGCGGTCGATGCGCGCCTGCACGCGCCACCGCTCGCCGTAGCCGAACGACTCGGTCTCGGTCAGCGCGCGCCACAGCTCGCGGTACCGCTCGGCGAGCGCGTTGCCGATCGCGACGGCGTCGACGTCCTCCTCGAGGAACTCGCCGGCCTGCAGGTCCATGAGCTCGCCGATGATGTTGACCCGCGCGACCTCGAGGTCGTACTCGCGCTGGCCCGTCGTCAGGGTGTCGTGCAGGTCGCCCGTCTCGGCGTCGACGAGGTACGCGGCGAACGTCTCCGCGTCGCGGCGGAACAGGGTGTTCGACAGCGACACGTCGCCCCAGTAGAAGCCGGCGAGGTGCAGGCGGACGAGCAGCACGGCGAGCGCGTCGATGAGCCGCGTCGCGGTGTCGGGGCGCAGCGACTGGCTGAACAGCGCGCGGTACGGGAGCGAGAACTGCAGGTGCTCGGTGATGAGCACGGCCTCGAGCGGCTCGCCGTCGGGGTCGCGCCGACCGGTGATGACACCGACGGGCACGACGCTCGGCACGTCGATGCGGTCGAGCTGGCGCAGCAGCTCGTACTCGCGGTAGGCGACGGTCTCCCCGATCTCCTTGACCGCGATGACCCGGCCCGAGAGCCGCACGAACCGCACGATGTGGCGGGAGATGCCGCGGGGGAGCGCGGCCAGCGTCTCGGCCGGCCAGTCCTCCAGCGGCACCTGCCACGGCAGGTCGAGGAGCGCGGGGTCCGGGTTGGCCGCGGTGATCTGCAGGCGCTGCGGCGTCGGGCTCATGACCCGATCCTCTCAGAGTGGTCCGACGACCGACCCTGCGGGCGGGCACGGAAGTCGGGGAGGACGTGTGGGCGTCCCGCACAACGGGACGCGCGGGCGCGGGCGTGCCGTCGACGGGGCGCACCCTGCCGAACGCCCGACGGGCGGGCCCGGCCGGAGCCGGACCCGCCCGTCGGCGGTGCTGCAGGGAGCGATCAGACCGTGATGCGCTCGCCGGTGCCCGCGTGGAACAGGTGCTGCTGGCCCTCGCGGATGCGGACCCAGACGGTCTCGCCCTTGGCGGGGACGCCGCGCGGGTCGATGCGGACGATGATCTGCGCGTCGCCGGCACCGGAGTGCACGGCCTCGGCGCCGCCGAACTCGTTCGTCAGCGACGCGTAGAGGAACGCGTCCGAGCCGAGCTCCTCGACGATGTTCACGATGACCGGGATCGCGTCGGGGGTGCCCTGCGGGACGACCTCGAGCGCCTCGGGGCGGAAGCCGAGCGTGATGTGGTTGCGGTCGGCCTCGGTGAACTTGGCGATGACGTCGCGCGGCAGCGAGACGCGCGCACGGCCGAGCTGCGCGGCGCCCTCGAGCACCGGGACCGTGGCGATGTTCATGGCCGGCGAGCCGATGAAGCCGGCGACGAAGACGTTGGCCGGGGTGTCGTACATGTCGCGCGGCGTGCCGACCTGCTGCAGGAGGCCGTCCTTGAGGACCGCGATGCGGTCACCCATCGTCAGGGCCTCGGTCTGGTCGTGCGTGACGTACACGGTGGTGACACCGAGACGACGCTGCAGCGACGCGATCTGCGTACGGGTCTGGACGCGGAGCTTGGCGTCGAGGTTCGACAGCGGCTCGTCCATGAGGAACACCTGGGGCTGACGCACGATGGCGCGGCCCATGGCGACACGCTGACGCTGACCACCCGAGAGGGCCTTCGGCTTGCGGTCGAGGTACTGGGAGAGGTCGAGGATCTTGGCGGCCTCCTCGACGCGCTGGCGGATCTCCGCCTTCGGCGTGCCGGCGATCTTGAGCGCGAAGCCCATGTTGTCGGCGACCGTCATGTGCGGGTACAGCGCGTAGTTCTGGAACACCATCGCGATGTCCCGGTCCTTCGGCTGGACGTCCGTGACGTCGCGGTCGCCGATGAGGATGCGACCCGCGTTGACGTCCTCGAGACCCGCGAGCATGCGGAGCGAGGTGGACTTGCCGCAGCCGGAGGGGCCGACGAGGACGAGGAACTCGCCGTCCTCGATGTGCAGGTCGAGCGAGTCGACCGCGGGGCGCTCCGTGCCCGGGTAGACCCGGGTGGCCTTGTCGAACGTGACCGTAGCCATGTCTGATCCGTTCCCTTCACCGGCAGGTACGTGCCGGACGATCCGTTGTGGAGGGTGTCAGAGTGTCTTCGCTGACACGGACCGAGGGGGGCGAAAGGCCCGTCCTCGGTCCGAGGTCATCATGCCACACGCGTGACGCACGTCTCGTCGGCCCGGGCAACCACCTCGCGGGCCTGCGAGGCTGCGCGCGAGGCGCGCGAGGACCCCCACGGAGCACCCGTCAGCCGAGCACCACGACCGACCCGTCCGTGCGCAGCGCGTACATCCGCGGCACCTGCCAGCCCACCCGCAGGTTCGTCCCGGGCTCGAGCGCCTCGCCCGTGAGGTCGGCGCGCCACGCGCGCCCGCCGTCCGCGGTCGCGTACGCCTCGACCACGGGACCGGGCCCGCGCAGCAGCAGCCAGCGGCCGTCCGTCGACAGCTCGTCGACGGTGCGGCCGAGCGGCGTCGTCCACCGGACGGCCCCCGTGGTCGCGTCGATCGCCGCGAGCCCGTCGGCGCCGACGACGTAGAGCCGGTCGTCGAGCAGGACCGCCGACGTCGCCTCGACGCCCGTCACGCGCCAGCGCAGGTCGCCCGTCGACGCGTCGCGCGCCGACACCGACGCGACCACGCCCGACGGCCCGACGTCACGCGTCGCGAACAGCACCGCGCCCGGGACCGAGCCGTCGTCGACCGTGAGCCACAGCGGCGTCGCGTCGACCGTCGTGCGCGACCCGTCGGGGCGCAGCAGGCGCGACTGCGGGCGGCCGTCGCGCGACCACGTCGAGTGCACGACCGCGCCGCCGCGGGCGAGCTCCGGCCACCAGCCGGGTTCGAGGCCGTCGCGGCGCAGCATCGACCCGTCCGTGCCGAGCAGCCACGACGACGAGCCCACCGCGAGCAGCACGTGGTCGCCGCGCGCGTCCAGCGACGCGAACGAGGACGACCACACGTCGGTCGGCTGCTGCGTGACCCGCGGCGCGGGGATCGGCGGCGTCGTCCACGTCCACAGCGCCTCCTGGGTCGCCGGGTCGGTCGCCGTCACGCGCCAGCGGGTCGAGCGGTCGCCGTCGCCGTCGCCGTCCTCCTCGCGGACGGCCGTGAGGAGCCGGCCGTCGAGGACCGTGAACGCCGCGTCGCCCGGGAGGTGCTGCGTCGACAGCAGCGTGCCGTCGCGCGCGTCGAGGAACCACAGCGACACCTCGGGCGGCGGGCCGATGTCCGAGCCGGGCTGCTGCGCGAGGCAGGCGACGACGGGACGCGCGTCGTCCGGGGTGTCCGTCGACGTGCTCGGCGCGCCCGCGGTCGTGCAGACCGTCCACGTCGCGGGCGACGCGGCGTCGGGCGTCATGACGGGTGTCGGCAGGTCCAGCTCGCGGGTCCACCGCAGTGCGCCCGTGAGCTCGTCGAGCGCACGCACCTGCACCTGCGCCGCCGGCAGCGGGGCGGCGCCGACGACGAGCCCGTCGACGAGGACGCCCGACTCGACGACGCGCGCGTCCTCGGCGTCCGACGCCCAGCGGACCCCGAGTCCCGGGTCGACGGGGCGCAGCACGCCGCGGACGTCGGCGAGGGCCGCGACCCGGGCCCGCTCGCGCGCGTCGAGGAGCAGCTGCGCGCCGACCAGCAGAGCGGCGACGGCCAGCACCGCGGGCACGAGGACCCGCAGGTGCGTGCGCACCCACGTGAGCACGGGGGACGCAGCGGCACGTCCGCTGCCGTGGTCGTCCTCCGACGTTGCCGAGGGCGGGTCCGCACCGTCCGGCGCGTCCGCGGGACGCCCCGCGTCGGGGGCGTGGCGATCACGGCGGGTGCGCGTGCGGCCGGAGGGCGCGACCGTCCGGTCGTCGTGCTCGTCGGCCTCGACGAGGTGCACGTCCTGCATCCGGCCGGACATCTCGTCACGGTAACCCGGGGTCCGCGCGGGCGCGGGCGGGGAAGCGGGTGAGGTCGCCGGTGGACGGCCACGCCCGCGAGCAGGCGGGCGCGGCGCGCCCTGCGGCACCACCGTGAGGCGAGAGCCGGACGGGTCAGGCGTGCAGCCGGGCCGCGAGGTCGGCGAGCGCGGCGACCGCCGCGTGCGGGTCGTCCACGCGGAACCGGGCGGACGTGTCGCCCGCCCCGACCTTCACCGTGACGTCGCCCTCGCCGAGCGCGGCGAACGCGTGCTCGTCGGTCACGTCGTCGCCCGCGTAGAGCACGACCTGCGCACCGAGCTCGTCGCGCAGCGCGGTCAGCGCCTCGCCCTTGCTCGCGCGCAGCACGGAGATCTCCACGACGTCCTTGCCGTGCAGGACCCCGGACCCGAGCCGCTCGCCGAGCGCGATCGCCTCGGTCTCGGCGGGCTCGGCCACGTCGGGCTCGGCCAGCCGGGTGTGCACGACGACCGCGGTCGGCTTCGTCTCGACCCAGACGCCGTCGCGTCCGCGCGCGACCTGCGCGGCCTCGGCGCCGAGCGCCGCGAGCCGGTCCGCCTGCTCGTCGGTGAGCTGCACGACGTCGCGGTCGAGCCCGTACCGCGTGACGCGGGCGCGTTCGGCGCCGTGGCTGCCGACCAGGTACGTGCCGGGTGGGACCTCGGCGAGCGCGTGCAGGTCGTTCATCGCCCGGCCGGACACGAGCGCGAGCGCGACGCCCTCGGCGGCGGCCAGCCGCGTGAGCGCCTCGACGCCGTCGGGCAGGATCCGTGACGCCTGCGGGTCGTCCTGCAGGGGTGCGAGGGTGCCGTCGAAGTCGAGCGCGACGAGCAGCGGGCGGGACGCGGGGTCGGCGGCGAGACCCGCGAGCAGGTCGCGCAGGGCCGCGGCGTCCGCGGGGCCGTCAGACATGGTCCGTCCGGGCGGGGATCGCCGTCAGCACCGCGAGGAACTCCTTCGACCAGGCGGTCACGTCGTGGCCGAGCACGCGGCGACGCAGGCGGCGCATGCGCTTGCGCGCCTCCCGCTGGTCCATGTGCACGGCGTACGTGATCGCGTCCTTCATGCCGTCGATGTCGTGCGGGTTCACCAGGACCGCGCCCTGCAGCTCGTCGGCGGCTCCCGTGAACTCCGAGAGGACCAGCGCGCCGCGGTCGTCGGACCGGGCCGCGACGTACTCCTTCGCGACGAGGTTCATGCCGTCGCGCAGCGCGGTCACGAGCATGACGTCGGCCGCGAGGTACAGCGCCGCCATCTCCTCCATCGGGAACGACTGGTGGAGGTACTGCACGGGCGCGTGCCCGACCTGGCCGAAGTCGCCGTTGATGCGCCCGACCAGCAGCTCGACCTCGTCGCGGAGCTGCTGGTACGCGCCCACGTTCTCGCGGCTCGGGCTCGCGACCTGCACGAGCGTCGTCGTGCTCGGTGACAGGCGGCCGTCCTCGAGAAGCTCGCCGTACGCCTTGATGCGGTGCCGGATGCCCTTGGTGTAGTCGAGCCGGTCGACGCCCAGCAGCAGCACCTCGGGGTCGCCGAGCTCGTGCCGGATCTGCTTGGCGCGCATCTGCACGTCGTGGCTGCGCGCGAGGTCGTCGAACGCGTGCGAGTCGATCGAGATCGGGAACGCGGCGGCGCGCACGTGCCGGTCCACGCGGCCGTGCTTCATGAGCGTGACGACCTGGCCGCGCGTCGTGAGGTCCGTGAGGCGGCGCACGATCCGCACGAAGTTCGCGGCGTCGCCCGCGCGCTGGAAGCCGACCAGGTCCGCGCCGAGCAGGCCCTCGACGACCTGCCGCCGCCACGGGAGCTGCGCGAAGATCTCGAGCGGCGGGAACGGGATGTGGTGGAAGTAGCCGATGCGCAGGTCGGGGCGCAGCACGCGCAGCATCTGCGGCACGAGCTGCAGCTGGTAGTCGTGCACCCACACCGTCGCGCCCTTCGACGCGGCCTTCGCGGCGGCCTCGGCGAACCGCTTGTTCACGCGCTGGTAGGCGTCCCACCACTGCCGGTGGAACGCGGGCGGGGCGATGACGTCGTGGTAGAGCGGCCACAGGGTGTCGTTGGCGAACCCCTCGTAGTACCGCTCGACGTCGGTCTGGCTGAGGGTCACGGGGACGAGCTGCGTGCCGTCGACCTCGAAGGGCTCGAGGTCGAGGTCGGGTGAGCCGCCCCACCCGATCCAGGCGCCGTCGGCCCCCGCCATCACGGGAGCCAGGGCGGTCACGAGACCGCCGGGGGAGCGGGTCCAGGTGGGCTCGCCGTCGTCCCCCAGCGCGACGTCCACGGGGAGACGGTTCGCGACGACGAGCAGGTCGTAGCCGGCGTCAGGCACGTCGGAAGGCAACGAGATCAACTCCTCGGGTCTGCGTCGACCCTAGCCGTCGGGCCAGGTGAGCGCCCCTGGTCACGGCGGGACGCGACGCGCGTCACACGTCACCCGCGCGTTGGGGGACGCCCGTCCGCACCGCGGGCTAGGTTGCGGGGCATGGAGCGGATCGGTCTGACGCCGGGGTCGGACATCGGGGGGTACCGCGTCGTCGCGCCGCTCGGTTCGGGCGGCATGGGAACCGTGTACCGGGCGGTCGACGGCGGCGGCACGGCCGTCGCGCTCAAGCTGCTGCACCCGCAGCTCGGCTCCGACGCCGTCGCCCGCGACCGGCTGCGCCGTGAGGTCCGCGCGCTCCAGAAGCTCCGGCACCCGGGCGTCGCCGCGATCCTCGACGCCGAGGCCGACTCCACCGAGGCGTTCCTCGTGACCGAGCTCGTCGACGGCGACACGCTCGAGGAGCACGTGCGCGAGCGCGGGCCGCTCGACGCGCAGGACCTGCTCGACCTCGCCGAGGGCTTGCGGTCCGCGCTCGCGGCCGTGCACGGCGCCGGCGTCGTGCACCGCGACCTCAAGCCCGCGAACGTGCTGGTCACCGACGACGGTCCGGTCCTCATCGACTTCGGCATCGCGCAGGCCGCGGGCGACGCGCCGCTCACGTCGGACGGCCTGGTCATCGGCACGCCCGGGTACCTCGCGCCCGAGCTGCTCGACGGCGACGAGCCCACCGCGGCGAGCGACTACTGGGGCTGGGCCGCCGTCCTCGCGTTCGCCGCGACCGGGCGCGCCCCCTTCGGGACGAGGCCGCTCGAGGTGGTGCTGTCGCGCGCCCGCTCCGGCGCCGCCGACCTCGACGGGCTGGGCCCGCTCACCGCGACCGCGCTGCGCGGTGCGCTCGTCGCCGACCCCGACGCCCGGACCGACCCGGAGGACGTCGTCGCCGCACTGACCGTCGCCGCGACCGACGGCGACGTCGTCACGGAGGACGCCACCGCGACGACCCTCGTGCACGCCGAGGACCTCACCGGCACCACGCACGTCGGCCCGGGCGACGCCACGGACACGACCCGGCTCGACCCGGCCGACGCGACCGGCACCGCGCTGCTCGCGGGCGCGGCCGCCCGGCCGGGCGGGGTCGCTGCCCCCGCGGGCACGGCGACGCTCGTCGCCAACGACGGGACGACGCGGACGTTCGAGCCCGGCACCGACGACGCGGCGGCGGGCGACGACGGCTGGGACGGCTGGTCGCAGGACGAGGACGACTGGTCCGACGAGGAGGACCCCGAGGGCGTCGAGTGGATCCAGGACGACCTCGACGCGTCCGAGGAGCCCGGTCCCGAGGGGTCGGGGTACGTGCGGCCGCCCACGGAGCGGCGATGGGGCACGCTGCTGGCCGCCGGGCTGCTCGTCGCCGCCGCGGGCACCCTGTTCCCGGGAGCCACGCTGGTCGTCGTCGGCGTCCTGATGCTCGTCGTCCGCACGTTCGGCACCGCCGTCGAGTCGATGCACGCCCGCCGCGAGCGGTCCGGCGTGCGCCGCTCCGACGTCCCCGTCACCGTCGCGGCCGGGCCGTGGCACCTGCTGCGCGCGACCGCCGGGCTCGTGCCGTCGCTCGTCGTCGGCGCGAGCGTCGCGGTGGTCGTCGTGGGCGTGCTGTGGTGGCTGCTCGACTCGGGGCGCTGGACGATCGACGGGGCACCGTCCGGGCTGCCCGTGCAAGGGCTCACGGCCTCGCTCGTCGTCGGCGCGCTGGTCCTGCTGGCCGTCCTCGTCGTGTGGTGGGGCCCGCTGTCGAGCATGACGCGCGTCGGCGCACGCCGGACGCTCGCGGTCGTCGCCCCCGGCCGGCTCGGGGCGCTCGTGGCCGTCGTCGTGCTGCTGGCCGCGGCCGCGGTGCTGGTCGCCCTCCTGCTCGACGGTCGTCCGATCACCTGGTCGCCCCTGCCGACGCCGACGATGCCCTGACCGCGACGCGGCCGTCGGTGCGAACCGTTCCGACCCGGCCGGTCCGCACAGGTCGTGGCCCTACGCTGTCCCGCATGCGCGCACGACGAGCCCCGCTCACGGGCTCGCGCGCGCTCGTCGCCGCCGCCGCCCTCGCCGCGCTGCTCGGGCTCGCGATCGCGCTGTCCGGCCGCGTGCTGCTGCACCAGTGCGTGTCCGCCGTCGGCGTCGGCCCGTGGGGCGTGCGACTCCTCCTGCTGAGCGACGCGTCCGACTGCCCCGACGGGGCCTACGCGTTCGGCCCCGCCGCCGGCGGGGCGGTGCTCCTGCTGAGCGTCGCCGTGCCGGTCGTCCTCACGCACGTCGCGCTCGCGGCGAGCGGGCTCGGCGCCTCGGTCGTCGTCGCCCGTGCCGCACGCGGGGTCACGCGCCTCCTGCGGCGCTGGGTCGTCCGCCTCGACGACGCGGCCGTCGTGCTGCCCGTCGCGCCGGCCGCGCCCGTCGACCGCACCGCACCGGTCCTGCGGGACCGCCTGCTCGTCGCCGTCCTCCCGGTCCGCGGACCACCGGTCACCGTCGCCACCGTCTGACCGACCCGCACGAACCCTCTTCTTCCCGGACCAGGAGTACCCATGCCCACGAACGAACCCCGCCCCACCAAGGCGGTCCGACGCGACGAGGCGCGCGCCAAGGCCGCCCAGATGCGCGCGGAGCAGGAGCGCAAGGCCAAGCGGAACCGGATGCTCGCGATCGGCGGCCTCGTGCTCGCCGTCCTCGCGCTCGGCGCCGTCGTCTTCTTCATCGTCAACCAGTCGAAGGAGCGCGCCGAGGCCTACGGCAGCGTCGCGTACGGCGGCGGCGGGGACGACGTCGTCGCGCCCGCGCTCGCGGACGTCGAGGCCCCCGGGCCCGCGAACGACGAGGGTGGGATCCCCGTGAGCTCCGCCGGCGTCGGCGAGCAGGGCGACGACGACACCGTGCTGTCGATCTACTTCGACTTCATGTGCCCCGTCTGCGGCGACTTCGAGCAGACCAACGGCGAGGACGTGAAGGCGCTCACCGAGACCGACGGCGTGACCGTCGCGTTCCACCCGCTCGCGTTCCTCGACTACACGTCGCAGGGCACCTTCTACTCGACGCGCGCCGCCAACGCGTACGCCGTGATCGCGGACGAGTCGCCCGAGCACCTCGTCGACTTCATGTCCGCGATGTACGCGGAGGGCACGCAGCCGGCCGAGGGCACGTCCGGCCTGTCCGACGCCGAGATCGCGGACGTCGCGTCCGGGGTCGGCGTCCCGGACGACGTCATCGCGAAGTTCACCTCGACCGTGACCGGCACGTACGAGGTCGGGACCGGCGACGACACGACCGAGAAGGACGGCGAGTGGCGCACGTTCGCGCCGTGGGTCTCGGCCGCCTACGCGTCCGCGCGCGAGCAGTTCCCCGACCTGGGCACGCCGTACATCCTCATCGACGGTGTGAAGTGGGACGGCAACTGGCAGCAGCCCGGTGCCCTGCGCGCCGCGGTGGAGCAGGCCGCCGCCGCCAAGGGCTGACCCGCACCGCAGCGCAGCACCGCCGACGGGCGGGCCGGACCCCGCGAGGGGCTCCCGGTCCGCCCGTCGGCGCTTCCGGGCCGTGCGCCGCCTTCCCGGGCCAGGGGCGCGAGGGGCACCGGTACGCTGTCCCCGCCCGCCTCCTTAGCTCAGTCGGCCAGAGCACCTGTCTTGTAAACAGGGGGTCGTCGGTTCGAATCCGACAGGGGGCTCCACGCACCCGCCGCGCGCGACGCGGCGTGCCGCACGAGAATCGGACGGGTCCGCAAGCCCCGGTGCCGGTGTGCGCGTCCTGCTCCGCCGGCCCGCGGAGAGGAGACGTTCGTGACCTACCGCATCGGCTACTTCGTCGGCAGCCTGTCGAGCAGCTCGGTCAACCGGCGCCTCGCGCAGGCGCTGATCGGGCTCGCGCCCGACGAGCTCGAGTTCACCGAGATCCCGATCGGCGACCTGCCGCTGTACAGCCCGGACCACGACGCCGACTACCCGGCGCCGGCGCGCGCGCTCAAGGAGGCGATCGAGGCGTCGGACGGGATCCTGTTCGTGTCGCCGGAGTACAACCGCAGCATCCCCGGTGCGCTCAAGAACGCGATCGACTGGGGGTCGCGGCCGTGGGGGACCAACTCGTTCGCGCGCAAGCCGACGGGGATCGTCGGCGCGTCGATCGGGGCGGTCGGCACGGCCGTCATGCAGTCGTCGATGCGCAGCGTCCTGAGCTTCCTCAACGCGCCGCAGCTCAACTCGCCCGAGGTGTACCTCCAGGTCACGGAGCAGACGTTCGGCGCCGACGGGTCGGTCGCGGACTCCTCGCTCGAGCAGTTCCTGCGGCACTACATGGAGGAGTACGGCTCGTTCGTGGAGCGCGTGCTGTCGGTGACGGCCCCCGGGCACATCGGCGACCGGGAGCAGTGACGGGCCGCCGCCGACCGCCCGGCCGGCGGCGGCAGGGGCGCGCGGGCGGAGTCAGCCGGTCGGTGCCGGGCCGGTGCTCTCGCGCACCACGAGCTCGACGGGCAGCTCGGTGCGGACGGCGTCGACGGGCGCACCCGCCCGGGACCGCTCGATCGCGGCGAGCAGGGTGCGCGCGGCGGCGCGGCCCTTGGCGTCGAGGTCCTGGCGCAGCGTGGTGAGCGCGGGCCGGACGCGCGCGGCGAGCGGGCTGTCGTCCCAGCCGACGACGGACAGGTCGTCGGGGACGCGCAGGCCGAGCTCGGCGGCGACGTCGAGGACGGCGGTGGCCATGAGGTCGGAGAAGCAGAGGACGGCGGTCGGGCGGTCGGGGCCGGTGAGGAGCGCGCGGGCGCCCTCGTGCGCGTAGGGGTCGACGTTGTCGACGATCTCGTACGCGGTGGGCACGACGCCGGCGGCGTCGAGCGCCTCGACCGCTCCGGCGACGCGGGCGCGGGAGACGTAGTCGTGGCCCGCGGTGCGTCCGTCGGCGAGGTGGCCGTGGCGCTCGCGGCCGCCCATGGTGAAGAACGCGATGCGCCGGTGGCCGAGCGCGAGGACGTGCTCGGCGGCCTGCCGGCTGCCGGCGTGGTCGTCGAGCACGATCGACGGGTGCCCGGGGATGGGGTCGAGGTCGACGAACACGAGCGGGAGCCTGCGCCGCACGAGCCAGTCGAGCGCGGCGGAGTCGCCCCCGCACGCGTAGACGAGCGCGCCGTCGAGGGGGATGTCGCGCGCGGCCTTCTCGCCGGGGAGCAGCGCGACGGCGTACCCGGTGGGCTGGAGCTCCTCGGCGATCGCGCCGAAGAACGACGCGGCGATGGGGTCGCGCAGCGCCTCGCCGACCCAGGCGGTGAGGAGCAGGCCGATCGCGCCGGTGGTGCCGCGGGCGAGGGCGCGCGCGGACGGGTCGGGGCCGACGTAGCCGAGCTCGGCGGCGGCGTCGAGGATGGTCCGCCGGAGGTCGGCGGAGAGCTGGTCGGGGCGCGAGAACGCGTTGGACACGGTCATGCGGCTGACGCCGACCTTGTCGGCGATGGTCTGGAGGGTCACCCGGGGCACGACGCCACCCTGTTCCGCGGCATGCGGGACAGGGTAGGTCGTGCCGCCGGGCACCGGGGAGCGCCGCCCGAGGGATGTCGCGTCCGGGCTGGTCCCGGCCGGGGCGAGCGGGGCGGGTGTCGTGGTCATCGGGCGGGGTGGCCGGCCTCGAACGTGCAGGCCGGCTGCACGGCGTCGGCGACGCGGTGCAGGCCCCGGGCGAGGGCGCGGCGGGTGCGCGGGACGCGCGGACGGTGCGGCTGCGGCTCGTGGGCGGGGCGCTCCTCGGCCACGGGGGCCCAGGGGCGCGCGCTGTGCGACTCGAGGACGGAGGCGTCACGGGCGAGCAGCAGGCCGATCGACTGGTCGAGCACGGGTCCTTCTCCCTTCCGATCTGTACCGCTACAGATCGCTATACCGGTACAGTAAGACCGCAGGTCTGTACCGGTCAAGCCGAACCGGAGAAATGGCGCGGACCAGTGCCGACGGGCCCAGTGGCGCTAGACGGGACCCGTCTCCGCGAGCAGCCGGAGCGCCGCGCTGACCCGCGGGTTGCGGCTCGGGTCGGTGTCGATGCCGAGCGTCGCGTACAGCGCGTTCACGTGGTTCTGCACGGACTTCTCCGTGATCCCCAGACGCGCGCCGATGCCCGCGTTCGACAGCCCCTCGGCGAGCAGCCGCAGCACCTCGTACTGACGGTCCGTGAGGCGCGACACGGCCGACCCCGCGCGCGGCGCCATCCGGGCCAGCAGCGCCGGGTCGAGCACCGTCTCGCCGACCGCCGCCGCGCGCACCGCCGAGACGAGCACCTCCTCGCTCGTCGAGGACGTCTTCGACAGGTAGCCCCACCCGGCGGCGACGTCGGGCGGCAGGTCGAGCAGCAGGTCCATCGCGTCGTGCGCGGACAGCAGGAGCACCCCGAGCGCGGGCTGCCGACGCCGCAGGGTGACGCCCAGGGCGATCCCGTTCCCGTCCGGCAGGTCCACGTCGAGCACGACGACGTCCACCGCGCCGGGCGGGAGCAGGCGTGTCGCCTCGGTCACCGTGCCCGTCGCCACCACGACCTGCAGGCCGTCGGTGTCGTCGAGCATCCGCTCGAGCATGGAGCGGAAGAGTGGTTGGTCCTCGACCACGGCGACGCGCACCGGGCCGTTCGCGGCAGCGTTCATCGGGGCAAGTATCGTCGTCGCCGCGCCACGCGTCAGTCACCCGGAGCGTCTGACGTGACCGACGCCACGCGCACGAGCACCCGTCCGGTGCACCCGCACGGCCCGCAGGGACGAACGATGCCCACCACCCGCAGCACGTCCGCCGACGACGAGTCGGCCGCCCTTGTCGCCCGCCGCGCCCGCGACCTGCGCAGCGACCGCGTCGGGCTGCTGCGCGCGAGCGGGATCGTCGCGAGCGGCTACGCGATCGGCGCGGCCCTCCAGACCACGTACATCTACAGCCGAGTCGTCGAGGACTGGCAGTCGGTCAGCGTCTGGAGCCGGCTCGGCGCCAACTTCGCCGCTGTCGTCGGCCTCGTCGCGGTGCTCGCCGTCGTCAACGCGCACCGGGCGACGCGCGTCTGGCACATGGCGGTCTCGCTGCTGTTCGCCGCGACCGCGTGCGCGGTCCTGCGCATCGGCGCGCAGCAGCTCTTCGGCGTCTACGACGACCCCACGCGCGAGGTCGTCGAGGCCGAGCTGTTCTCAGGGCTGGTCATCGGGGTCATCTCGGGCGCGATCGGCATGTGGGGGCTCGTCGCGAGGCGCCGCCTGCGCGCGCAGATCCGTGGCGCCGAGCGCGAGGCGGTCCTCGTCGAGAACGCCGTCCGGGCGCTCGAGCAGGAGGAGATCCGGGTCCGCCGCGAGGTCGCGGAGGGCCTGCACGGCACGCTGCAGAACAAGCTCGTGCTGGTCGAGGCACGGCTCGAGCAGATCGCGACGCACGCCGCGCAGGGGCCGCTCGACCCCGGCGACCTCGACGACCTGCACTGGATCCGGGGCGAGCTCGAGCAGGCCCGGGCCGCCGACGTGCGCGAGATGAGCCGGCTGCTGTACCCGGACCGGCTCGAGCTCGGGCTCGTGCCGGCGGTGCGCGCGCTGCTCGGCCGGCTCCCCGCGAGCATCGCGACCCGCCTCGACGTGACCGACGCCGTGCGCGCCTACGACGACCCGGCGCACCCGCGGCTCACGGTGCCCGAGCGGCTGCTCGCGGTGCGGGTCGTCGAGGAGGGCGTGACCAACTCGCTCAAGCACGGGCCGGCGACGTCGATCGTGGCGTCGGTCGACGTCCAGGACGGCGTGCTCGTCGTCGCGGTCGAGAACGACGGTGCGCTGTACGACGAGGAGACCGCGGGTGTCGCCTCGGGGACGGCCCGGATGCGCCAGCGCCTGACGTTCGTCGGTGGCTCGGTCGCGCTCGAACCGGGTGCCGGTCGCGGCGCGCGGCTCGTCGCGCGCATCCCGCTCGGCGCGGCCGGCCACACGGCGTCACCCGTTCGGCCGTAGGCCCAGGTCACACGGGCCCTGTCCGCTTCATGGACGGTCGTCCAGGATCGGCCGGGTCCGCTCCGGGTGAAAGAAAACGACGTTCCCGGCGGCCCGGGTGCTGGCACCCAGGCCGAGCCGACGGCGGCCGATCGGAGGTTCGTAGCGTCTGCGACGGCGCTCCGCAACCGGAGGCCGTGCGGATCGACGACACGCCGACCCGCGTCGTCACGATCCAGGAGTCACCATGGCGAAGTTCTCGACCCGCAAGGGCCTGGCCGTCGGCCTGGCCGTCCTCGGCGTCGCCGGCCTGTCCCTCGCGTCCGCGTCGCAGCTCAACCTGACCTCGAGCGGCACCGCCGCGACGGGCACCGTGAGCGTCGACGCGACCTGCCAGAAGGCCGCGACGGGCGCCGTCACCGCCAAGTACAAGACGCCGACGCTCGGCACCACCGGGTTCGCCCCGTCCGAGGTGCAGTTCAGCAACATCGACGCCGACTGCCAGGGCAAGACGATCCGCGTCGCGTGGAAGACCGCGTCGGGCTCGTACACGGAGCTCACCCCCAAGACGCTCGCCGCGCCGCACACCACGGCCACCCTCGTCGCCTTCGCCCTCCCGGCCGGCGTCGACTACAACACGATCTCCTCGTTCGCGGTCAGCATCGACGGCTGAGACCGATGACCAGCGACGTCACGACGGCACCCGGTGCGCCCCTCGCGCGCCGGGTGCTGCGTGCCGTCGCGTCGGTCCTGCTCTACTCCGCGGCCGCCCTCGCCGCGTGGTTGCTGTGGCCGACGAACCTGGGCGGCTGCACGACGCTGACGATCGTCTCCGGGCACTCGATGGAGCCGACGTACGAGACGGGCGACCTCGTGGTCTCGCGCTGCGGCGAGCCGCAGGTCGGCGACGTCGTGGTCTACCGCCCCGAGCAGCTCGACGGCGGGCGGATCATCCACCGCCTCGTCGGCGGCGACGGCACGAACGGCTGGGTCGTCCAGGGCGACAACAACGACTGGACCGACCCGTTCGCGCCCACGAACGACCAGATCCTCGGTGTCGCGCAGCTCCACGTCGCGAAGGTCGGGCTCGTCGGCCGGCTCGTCGCGTCGCCCTGGGTGTTCGGGTCGTGCCTGCTCATCGCCGGTGCGCTGCTCGTCTGGCCGTCGTCGCGCGACGAGGACGACACCGACGACGCCGACCCGACCCCCGCACCTGCCAGCGGTCCGGACCCGGCCGCCGACGACCTCCCCACCGGGACGCCGGCCGTCGACGACGACGGCACCCGGCGCCCCGCGCTCACCCCCGCCGGCGGCTGACGCCGTGCACCGGACCCTGCTGCGCCCGCGCACCGCCGGCCTGGTCGTCACGGTGCTCGTGCTCGTCGTCGCCCTGCTCGGGCTGAGCGAGGCGAGCGCGGCCCGCCTGCCGATCGCGAAGCCCGCCCTCCCGTACGCCGCGGCCGTGCAGCGCTGCGCGGCGGGTCCCGCGACCGTGACGCCGACCGGTTCGGCGGTCGGCGGGCAGTACACGCAGGTCGCCGTCTCCGGGCTCGGCGGGACGTGCGCCACCGGGCGCGTCGTCCTCGCGACGAGCGCCGGGACCGTGCTGCTCGACGTCACCGGCACGCTCGCGGGCGGCGCGTTCACCGCCACGACGAGCGCCCCGTTCACCGCCCCGACCGCGACGGCCGCGCGCGTCTTCGTCGCGGGCGACGGCTGGCCCGTGGCCGCCACCTGGGTCCCGCCCGCCGCCGCCGGTCCCGTGTACCCGGGACCCGACGGCTCGGCGTTCGACACCACCGTGACGTGGGACCTCACCAACGCGACGAGCGGGCAGCAGGCCTGCTTCACGTTCCGCGTCACGACGCGGTCCACGACGCCGATCGTCTGGTCCGCCTGGATCGACACCGCGCAGGCGCCGTTCAACGGCGCGCGCACGGGGTACTCGCTGCAGGGCGACGAGTCGTGGAAGTACCAGCTCGGCGCGCCCAGCGCGGCGGGGCTGATCAAGATCTCCGGGCGCACCGACGTCTGGCAGCCGTACGACACGGTCGTCGCCGGCCAGGTGCGCACGGTCACCGTCTGCAACTACTCCCTGCCTGGTGCCGTCGTGACCCCGTCCGCCTACACGGTGTCGTCCGCGCAGGGCACCTGGACGGACCGCGAGGCGTGCGTCGTCACGACGGTCACCGGCAACGGCACCTCGCCGTTCTACGTCGCCTGGCAGACGCCGGTCGACATGACCGCCGCCGTGGCGCGCCTGCGGTCCGTGGGCGGCTCGCCCGACGCCTGGCGGTACGGCGGCGAGGAGTGGCGCCTGGACCGGACGGTCGTGCCGTCGCTCAGCGGTCCCTACGTCTTCCAGACCACCTCGCGGACGGCGTCGAACATCGCCGGGACGCAGAGCTTCTCCTTCTCCACCTGCGTCGTCGACCGCTGACGGGGACGCGCGGGTGACGCGCTAGTCGAGCGGGGTCAGCACCGGGCGCTTCGGCACGCGCGTGTCGCCCGACGAGCGTCCGCGGAGGCGACGGGTCGCCCAGGGGTAGACGTGCTCGCGGAGCCACTGCGCGTCGCCGCGGAGCTGCTCGAGCCGGGGCGTGGGCGGCAGCGGCGCGAGGGGGTCGTCCCAGCGCGGCTCGTCGGGCTCGAGCCCGAGGCCGACGAGCGCGGCCTGCGCGACGCGCGCGTGCCCGTCGGACGTGAGGTGGATCCGGTCGTCGGCCCACATCCGCCAGTCGCGCAGGCTGCGCATGCCCCACAGGTCGACGACGTGCGCGCCGTGCCGGCGGGCGATCGACCAGATGTGCGCGTTGTAGATGCCGACGCGCGTGCGGGTCGCCCGCACGAGCGGGCTGTCGGAGGCGTCGACACCCGTGCCGAGCAGCACGTCGACGCCCGCGTCGCGCAGCCGCACGACGGCCTGCTCGAGCAGCCGGGCGAGCCGGTCGACGTCCGCGGCGGGGCGAAGGATGTCGTTCCCGCCACCCACCAGGCTGACCAGGTCGGGCTTCATCGCGAGGGCAGCGGGCACCTGCTCGACGAGGATCGGCCGCAGCAGCCGGCCGCGGATCGCCAGGTTGGCGTACTCGAGCGGGGTCTCGCCCGCGGCGGTGCGACGCTGCGAGAGGCGCGCGGCCAGGACGTCCGCCCAGCCGCGCGTCGGCGAGTCGGGGCCGTCGGGGGAGTCCCAGAGCCCTTCGGTGAACGAGTCGCCGATCGCGACGTAGCGGTTCCAGCGGGGGGTGTCGGCGGGGGTGCTCACGCGGGCCATTGTGGCGCGATCCACACCGTGCGGCGTCATCGCTGGTCGCCGCGGGTTTGTCTGGACGCTTGTCCAATTCGCTGGGACCAGCGTCCTATCGATGCGTTCGCATGGACCCGCACCCTGGATGCGTCAACAAGAACGGTTCGCAACAACGCCTCGGACCGACCGGGGCGCGCGGACCAGGAGGTGCACCATGACCACGCAGACGAACCAGAAGAAGGACAACCGCAAGCGGCTCGCCGCGGTCGCCCTCGTCGGGCTCGGCATCGCCGGCCTGGCCACGGCCTCCGCCTCGCAGCTCGCCGTCGGCGCCGAGGACCGGGTCGCGTCCGGCGTCGCGACCGACGTCGACGGCCTCACGGGCGCCGTCGCGACCCTGAGCACCGAGCGCGACGGCACCGCGCCGCCCGACGCCTCCGGTGCCGTCCCGGTCGTCCTGACGATCGCCCTCTCCGACGTGCCCGCCGGGGTCGACCTCGGCGACTGGACCGGCACCGTCTACGTCGGCGCGTCCGACACCGTCGGCATCGCGTTCGACCCCGCCGCCCCGCAGCCCATCGCGGGCGGGCTCACCAGCCACGACGAGCTCGACACCGTGTCGGTCGTCCTGGTGAAGAACGCCTGACCACCCGTCCCCGAGGAGGAAGCCCATGACCACGACCACGCCGCCCGCGGCCGCCAGGACCGCGACCACGCGGACCCGCGCGCCCTGGCGGCGGGTCGTGGCGTGGGTGCCCGCGGCCCTCGTCGTCGCCGTCGCCGTCCTCCTGTGGCCGACGGCATGGGGCGGCGGGACCACGCTCGTCGTCGTCGCGGGCGAGTCGATGGCGCCCACGTACGCGTCCGGCGACCTCGTCGTCGCACGTGCCGGCACCGCGCACGTCGGCGACGTGGTCGTCTACCGGCCCGACGGCGTCGACGGCTACGTCGTCCACCGCGTCGTCGGCGGCGACGCCACGACCGGCTGGACGACGCGCGGCGACAACAACGGCTGGGACGACGTCTGGCACCCGACGGCCGAGGACGTCGTCGGTGTGGTCCGCTGGCACGTCCCGGGCCTCGGCGCCGTGACCGCTGTGCTCGCGTCGCCGACCACGTGGCTCGCCCTCGCGCTCGTCGTCGCCGGCTGGCTGGTGTGGCCCGGCCGCGCCCGCCCCGAGACCGAGCAGCCCGCGCAGGAGGTGGCCCGTGACCCGCACCCGTGAGCTGCGGGCGCCCGGCCTGCGCACCGCGACCGTCGCCCTCGCCCTCGTCCTCGCCGGCGGCGTCGCCGCCGCGTCGGCGTCGCGCCTGGACGTCGCCGCGCACGACCGCGTCGCCTCCGGGACGGCCGTCGTGACGCCCCCGTGCGACGACGACGTCACGACCCGCCTCGTCTACGAGCAGGCCGGCGGCGTCGACACCGAGCGGGTCGACGCGATCGACGTCCTCGACGTCGACGCGACCGCGTGCGCGGGACGCACCGTCGCCGTGACCGGCCACGACGCCGCGGCGACCGTCGTGCTCTCCGCGAGCGCGCCCCTGCCCGCCGGCGCGTCGTCCGTCCGGCTCGGCGGCTTCGCGCCCGTGACCGCGACCGCAGTCCGCTCCCTGGTGGTGACGCTGTCATGAGCCGTCGTCGCGGCCTCGGCCGCCGCTGGCCCGGCGTCGCCGCGCTCGCCGCCCTCGCCCTCGCCGTCGTCGGCGCCGGGCTCCCCGTCGAACCGGCGAGCGCGTCGCGCCTCGACGTCCGCGCGCAGCCTGCCGCGGTCGTCGCCCGCAACGCGTGCACCGCGACCCCGGTGCAGGTCGTCCCGACGACGACCACCGCACCGACGGCCGTCCGGCTCGACGGTCTCACCGCGGCCGACCAGGCCGCGTGCGCGGGACGTCCCGTCGTCGTGACGCTGTTCGGCGCCTCCGGCGTCCTCGGGACCGCGCAGGGCACGCTCGCGAGCGGCACCCAGACCTACGCACTCACGGGTGCGCCGACGCCGACCGCCGTCACGCGCG
Organism: Cellulomonas sp. H30R-01; assembly: GCF_010119915.1. Taxonomy (NCBI): domain Bacteria; kingdom Bacillati; phylum Actinomycetota; class Actinomycetes; order Micrococcales; family Cellulomonadaceae; genus Cellulomonas; species Cellulomonas sp. H30R-01. The sequence goes on from NZ_CP048210.1 coordinate 4,398,360, forward strand.
TGCGCGTGCTCGTGGGCGGGTTCGCCGTCCCCGCGACGTGGCGCCTCCCGGGTCCGGCGCCGGACTCGTGCCGCGTCGTGAAGGCCGACGGCAGCGCGAGCGCGACGCCGTGCACCGTGACCGGCACGGGTGCGCCGAACTTCTGGACGGGCAACGCGTACTGGACCGTCTACTTCTCCGCGCCCGGCATCCAGCAGGACGAGCACGTCGAGTTCGCGTTCACCGTGCCCGACCGCGCCGTCCCGGCCGGCTGGGTGTGGTCGGCCGCGACGGTGGTGCAGGTCAACAACGCGGCGCAGCTGACGTCGCGGTGCGCCGACCTGCCGACGGTCCGCGGGACGCTCCCGGGCAACATCGGCGCGACGCCCGAGGTGCAGGTCCGGTTGACGACCGAGGGCGGGATGCCGCCGCTGTGCCTGCCCTGAGCGGAGCCGCCGCGACTGTCGCTGCGGCGCCGAGCCGGACGGCCGCGGCCGTCGCGGACCCCGGGAGGTCAGGGCAGGCGCCAGTCGACCGGGTCCGCGCCCTGCTCCTCGAGCAGGCGGTTGACGGTCGAGAACGGGCGCGACCCGAAGAACCCGCGGCTCGCCGACAGCGGCGACGGGTGCACCGACTCGACCCGCGGCACGGACCCGAGGGCCGGGCGCAGCGACTGCGCGTCGCGCCCCCAGAGGACCGCGACGAGCGGGCCGCCGCGCTCGACGAGCGCCGCGATCGCGCGGTCGGTGACCGCCTCCCAGCCGCGACCCCGGTGCGACGCGGGCGCGCCCGGCCGGACCGTCAGGACCCTGTTGAGCAGCATCACGCCCTGGTCGGCCCACGGCGACAGGTCGCCCGTCGTCGGCCGTGGCACGCCGAGGTCGGCGACGAGCTCCTTGAAGATGTTGTCGAGCGAGCGCGGCAGGGGCCGCACGTCCGCCTGCACCGAGAACGACAGACCCATGGGATGGCCCGGCGTGGGGTAGGGGTCCTGGCCGACGACGAGCACGCGGACGTCCGCGAGCGGGCGGCTGAACGCCCTCAGCACGGACTCGCCCGCGGGCAGGTACCCGTGGCCCGCGGCGACCTCGTCGCGCAGGAACTGCCCGGCCGCACGGATCTGCGGCTCGACCGGCGCCAGCGCCTGCGCCCAGTCCGGTGCGACGAGCGACGCGAGGGGAGCCGGGTTCACGCGGGCGAGGCTACCCGGTCGGCCACCCGAGCCGGTGACGGGCGGTGAGGCGGAATGACACCGGTGTGGTTCGCACCTACGATGGCCGCTGACCGACCCGCCCTGCACCACCGAGGAGGCCGTATGGACACCGCGACCGCGCTCCCGATCGGCACCGTCGACGCTGGGCCGGACGGGGGAACCTCCGGCCTGACCGAGCGCGACGAGCAGATCCTCGCGTTCGAGCGCCAGTGGTGGAAGTACGCCGGCGCCAAGGAGCAGGCGGTCCGCGAGCTGTTCGACATGTCCGCCACGCGGTACTACCAGGTGCTCAACGCCCTCATCGACGAGCCCGCGGCCCTGGCCCACGACCCCATGCTGGTCAAGCGTCTGCGGCGCCTGCGGCAGTCCCGGCAGCGGGCCCGTACCGCGCGTCGCCTCGCGACCGACGCCTGAGCCCCAGGTCCAGCGGATAGCCTGCGGCCGTGAGCAAGGCGGACTACCCCTACCCGGACGACGAGTTCGACGCCGCAGCGGACCCCGACGCGCCGCGCGGCGTCCACCGTGCGCCGCGCTCGGCGTGGAGCCGGTGGTGGCCGTTCCTCGCGGTCCTCGTCCTCGCTCCTGTCCTCGCCTACGGCGCCGTGACGGCGTGGGGCATCATCAACGGGGCCGACGACTCGCCCGGCAGCTCGACCGTCGACGACGGCGGGACCGGTGACGAGGGCACGACCGACGGCACGGAGGAGACGCCCGCCGACGGGACCGAGGAGCCGCCCGTCGAGAGCGAGGCGCCGCCCGCGGTCGAGCCCGTGCTGAGCACGCCCGTGCAGGTGCTCAACGCCTCGGGCGTCAGCGGGGTCGCCGCCCGCCAGCAGGCCAAGCTCCAGGAGGCCGGCTTCACCGCCGCGACGACCGGCAACTCCGACGGCGAGGGCGTGACCGACTCGACCGTCTTCTACGCGAGCGAGGACCTGCGGTCGACCGCCGACCTCGTCGCCCAGACGCTCGGGCTCACCGCCGTCACGCTCTCCCCGGACCAGGCGGGCGACGGCATCGCCGTCGTCCTGCGCACCGACCCCGACGCCTGACCGGGGCCGACGCCCTGGTCACCTCCGAGATGACCCTGGTCGTGGCGTGCCCGTGACCACTAGGCTCACGCGCACCGGGGGCCGGCGGAGCCCGCGGCGCACCGATCGTCGAGGAGTTCGCATGGCCCAGGGCACCGTGAAGTGGTTCAACGCGGAGAAGGGGTACGGCTTCATCACCCCGACCGGCGGAGGGCAGGACCTCTTCGTGCATTTCAGCGCCATCCAGGTCGACGGCTACCGGACCCTCGAGGAGGGCCAGCAGGTCGACTTCGAGGTCGGCCAGGGCACGAAGGGCCCGCAGGCCGAGCAGGTTCGCCCCGTCTGACCTGACGCCCCGGCGTCGTCTCCCCGGCACTCCAGCTCCGGACATCCACGTCGGACGCATCGGCGAGGGCCGCGCACCCACCGTGGTGCGCGGCCCTCGCGCGTCCCTGCCCGAGGACGGCAGGGTGCGCGACGGCTGAGCGGCGTCGGCGGGCGGAGAGGCGTCGGGGGGAAGCGGCGTCAGCGGGGGAGCGGAGCCGCGTGCGGCGTCGTCGTCGACGCCGCGGTGTCGAGCGCGTCGAGCGCGAGCAGCACGCACGCGGCGCTCCACGCGAGCGGCGCGACCGCGGCCGGCGACCCGTCGCCGAGCACCTTCTCCGGGATCGACCCGGCGGTCGTGCGGTGCGCGTCGAGGAAGTCGAGCCACCCGCGCGCGAGCCCCGGCTCGCCGTTCTCTGCGGCGACCCACGCGTAGAGCGACGTCTGCGGGGTCCACGAGACGCCGTCGTCCCGCCAGCCCGCGCCCGGCGCGAGCCCGCTCGCGGGGCGGCGCATCGTCGGGACCGACGCGAGCCACGCGTCGTGCGCGCCCGGTGCAGGTGCCCGCAGGAACGGTGTGAGCAGGAACGCGGTCGCGGCGTCCGCGTGGCCGCCCGCCGCGTACCGGGCGTAGCCCGACCCGCCGAACTCGCGGATCGTGGCGACCTGGCTGCGCGTCGCGGCACGGGCGGCGGCGTCCGCGAGCGCCACGTCGCCCGTCATCCGGAGCAGCCGGTCGGCCTGCTGGAGGCCCGCGACGAGCGGGACGACCGTGCCCAGCGTCAGCGAGCGCTCGGGCACCTCCCAGTAGTCGGGCGACGCGGGCGGCAGGCCCGTGCCCGCGACGAGCGCGGTCGCGCGCTGCGTCGACCGGACGACGAGGGGGTGCAGCCGGTGCGCGGCGGCCGCGCGCTCCGCGGGGTCGTCGAGCTCGGCGACGACGAGTCCCGCGGCCCACAGCGCCCAGCCCGTGCCGTCCGTCTGGACGCCGCGGTCGTCGGGCGGACCCGAGCCGTCGGGCAGGTACCGCGCCTGGAACGAGCCGTCGGCGGCCTGGACGCCGTCGAGGAACGCGAGCACGTCGAGCGCGTCCTCGACGTGACCGGTGCGGGCGAGCGCCACCGACACGAACGCCGCGTCGCGCGGCCACACGTACCGCCAACGCTCCGACCATCCCGCGACGGCGGCGCCGCCCGGCAGCAGCAGCGTGCGCAGGTCGAGGAGCGCGGCGCGGGCCATCGGCTCGTACGGGCTGCCCGCTCCCGGGACCGTCCCGGCCTCCAGCCAGTCACGCTGGACCTGCGCGGCCGCGTCCGCCCCCGGCAGCCCGCGTGACGTCGCCGCCGCCGCGGCCGAGGGCGCACCGAAGGCCTGCGCGAGCGTCGCCGCGGCGGGGTCGAGCACGCGCGAGCCGGCGAGGAACGTCGGGTCGGTGCCGCTGCGCACCTCGGCCCGGGTGCCGTCGGGCAGCAGCGTGACGGTCTCCTGGTAGAGGGGGATCTGCGCCCACGTCGTCGGCGGGCCGACGACCGCGACGGGCGGTGCCGTGCGCGGGGTGGTGCTGTCGTCGGGGGGCAGGTGTGCGGCGAGGACGGCCAGGGCGACGGCGCCGCCGAGCGTGGCGGTGGTCACGCGCGCGAGCGGACCCGGCGTGCGGCGCGCGGTGCTCGGTCGCGGGTGCGGCTGCGGGCGGGCTGGTGCGACGGCGGGGCGAGGCAGGGGCGCCGCGCGTCCCCGGGGCGGCGCGAGCGTGCCCGGCGCGGTGCCGCCCGGCGTGGTGCCGCCCGGCACGGTGACGGCGTCGACGACGTCGTCGACCACCCCGGTGTGACCTGGCACACGCGCACGATAGACCGGCGGGCGTGCGCGTCCGGGCGGTTCCGCGGGTGAGACCGCGGTCGGGCCGGTCGGGCGTCCAGGAGACGACGGGCCCGCGAGGTGCGTGCGACGTCCGTCCGGCGAGCGGGGGACCGGTGCGGCGTCGGCTCGACGGCTCGTCCCTGGGCGAACGCGCCTTGCACTCGCAGGGGTCGAGTGCTAACCATTGACTTAGCACTCTCGGGTCGAGAGTGACAGAAGCATCGGCCGCCCGGTGAGGTGCGTCGCGTCGCGGGACATGACCGCGCGGGGCGCGTCGTCCGTCGCGGGCACCCAGCGGCCACCACGCAAACCGAGCGAAGGATCACAGCCCCATGGCCAAGATCATTGCCTTCAACGAGGAGGCCCGCCGCGGCATCGAGCGGGGTCTCAACACCCTCGCCGACACCGTCAAGGTCACCCTGGGCCCCAAGGGCCGCAACGTCGTGCTGGACAAGAAGTGGGGCGCCCCCACGATCACCAACGACGGTGTCTCCATCGCCAAGGAGATCGACCTCGACGACCCGTTCGAGAAGATCGGCGCGGAGCTCGTCAAGGAGGTCGCCAAGAAGACCGACGACGTCGCCGGTGACGGCACGACGACGGCGACCGTCCTGGCCCAGGCGCTCGTCCGCGAGGGCCTGCGCAACGTGGCCGCGGGTGCGAACCCGATCGCGCTGAAGAAGGGCATCGAGAAGGCCGTCGAGGCCGTCACGACGCAGCTCCTCGCGCAGGCCAAGGAGGTCGAGTCCAAGGAGGAGATCGCCGCCACGGCCGCCATCTCCGCCGGTGACACCGCGATCGGCGAGCTCATCGCCGAGGCCCTCGACAAGGTGGGCAAGGAGGGTGTCATCACGGTCGAGGAGTCGTCCGCGCTGGGCCTCGAGCTCGAGCTCACCGAGGGCATGCGCTTCGACAAGGGCTTCCTGTCGGCGTACTTCGTGACCGACCCCGAGCGCCAGGAGGCCGTCCTCGAGGACGCGTTCGTCCTGCTCGTCGAGTCGAAGATCTCGAACGTCAAGGACCTGCTGCCGCTGCTGGAGAAGGTCATCCAGTCCGGCAAGCCGCTGTTCATCGTCGCCGAGGACATCGAGGGCGAGGCCCTGGCCACGCTCGTCGTGAACAAGCTCAAGGGCACGTTCAAGTCCATCGCCGTCAAGGCGCCGGGCTTCGGTGACCGCCGCAAGGCCATGCTCCAGGACATCGCGATCCTCACGGGCGGCCAGGTCGTCTCCGAGACCGTCGGGCTCAAGCTCGACACGGTCGGCCTCGAGGTCCTCGGCACGGCCCGCAAGGTCGTCGTCACCAAGGACGAGACCACGATCGTCGAGGGTGCCGGCGACGCCGCGCAGATCGCCGGTCGCGTCTCGCAGATCCGCGCCGAGATCGAGAACTCCGACTCGGACTACGACCGCGAGAAGCTGCAGGAGCGCCTCGCCAAGCTCGCGGGCGGCGTGGCCGTCATCAAGGCGGGCGCGGCCACGGAGGTCGAGCTCAAGGAGCGCAAGCACCGCATCGAGGACGCCGTCCGCAACGCGAAGGCGGCCGTCGAGGAGGGCATCGTCGCCGGTGGTGGCGTGGCCCTCATCCAGGCCGGCGCGCTCGCGTTCGAGAAGCTCGAGCTCGAGGGTGACGAGGCCACCGGTGCCGCGATCGTCAAGCTCGCGATCGAGGCCCCGCTCAAGCAGATCGCCGTCAACGCCGGTCTCGAGGGTGGCGTCGTGGCCGAGAAGGTCCGCAACCTCCCGACGGGTCACGGCCTCAACGCCGCGACCAACGAGTACGAGGACCTGCTGGCCGCGGGCGTCAACGACCCGGTCAAGGTCACGCGCTCCGCGCTGCAGAACGCCGCGTCCATCGCGGCGCTGTTCCTCACCACCGAGGCCGTCGTGGCCGACAAGCCCGAGAAGGCTCCGGCCCTCCCGGCCGGCGGTGGCGACGACTTCGGCGGCGGTTTCTGATCCGCTGACGTGAGTCGCGCGGCCTGACGGCCGCACGGCACGACCCGCACGGCACGAGGGGCCGGTCACCTGAGGGTGGCCGGCCCTTCGTCGTGCTCCCGTCGACGGTCACCCCCGTCGGGTGACGTGCGCGGGTCGGGCGCCGACCTACGGTGCCCGCAGCCGCTGTGGAACGGGCGGCCGACGGGAGGTCGCCATGGGGGACGAGCACGAGGCCGCGGTCCGGGAGCGCGACACCTCCGCAGCGCACGTGGGTGCGCCGGAGGACGGGCACCGGCCGCACGCGCACGTGCGCCGCGAGGGCCAGGTCCGCGAGATCGTCACCGTGGTCGTCCTGTCGGTGACCGCCGTCCTCACCGCGTGGAGCGTGTTCGAGGCCAGCCAGTGGGGCGGCGAGATGTCGATCGCGTTCTCGAAGGCGTCGTCGTCACGCATCGAGGCGAGCCGCCAGGCGGCGGAGGCCGACGCGGCGCGCGGGTACGACCTGCAGACGTTCGCGGTGTGGGTGCAGGCCGTCGCGCAGAAGGACGAGCCGTTGGCGGAGTTCGTCCGGCAGCGGTTCAGCCCGCACTTCGCGCCCGCGGTCGACGAGTGGCTCGCGCTCAAGCCGCTGCAGGACCCGTCCGCGCCGCGCAGCCCGTTCGCGATGCCGTCGTACGAGCCGCCCGGGACGGCCGAGGCCGCGGCTGCCGACCAGCGCGCCGAGCAGTGGTTCGCCCGCGGTCTCGTCCTCGACGAGCGCAGCGACCGCTACACGTTCCTCACGGTGCTGTTCGCGCTCGTGCTGTTCTTCGCGTCGCTGTCGACCCGCGGCCGCACCGAGCGCCTGCGCTGGGTCGTCCTCGGCGTGGCGCTCGTGCTGCTCGTGGCAGCCACGGCGTTCCTGCTGGCCTTCCCCAAGATCGTCTGACGTACGCTCCGCGGTGTGCACGAGACGACCGTGACCGTCGAAGGACGGTTCGACCACCACCACCCGGCCGAGCGCGGGACCGTCGTGCTGACGGTCGGCTTCGAGGGTCCCGACCGCGAGCGCGTCGTCGAGCGGACGCTGCGCGAGCACGGCCGGCTGGCCGGCGAGGCGAAGCGCCTGGCCGACCCCGCGGCGCCTGCCGTCACGTGGTGGTCGTCCGACCGCATCCGCGTCTGGTCCGACCGGCCGTGGAACAAGGACGGCAAGCAGCTGCCCCTGGTGCACCACGCCGCCGTGCGGCTCGACGTGAAGTTCCGGGACCTTGCGCGCCTGGCCGCGTGGGCCGAGGACGTCGCCGCACGCGACGGCGTGGCCGTGAGCGGCGTCGAGTGGGCGCTCACCGAGGTGACGAGGACGCGACTCACGGCGGACGCCCGCACCCGCGCGGTGCAGGACGCGGTCGCGACGGCCACGACCTACGCGCAGGCGCTCGGGCTGTCGACCGTCCGGCCGCTCGCCGTCGCGGACCCCGGGATGCTGGGCGACCAGTCCCGCCCGACGGGCGACCCGGGCGCGGCGCAGATGTCGCGCGCGGCCGCGGCCGCCGGGGTCGCGGGCGGGCTCGACCTCAAGCCGGAGGACATCACGGTCGCCGCGCGCGTCCACGCCCGCTTCGCCGCGTCCTGACCCGGCGGGCGTCTCGGCGTGCGACGTCTGCGCTGCTGCGTCAGACGAGGTGCTGGGTGATCGAGGACCCCGTCGCCGTGTGCGTCACGTGCGCCAGCGCCCCGTTGACCAGCGACAGGTGCGGCGGCACGTGCCCGCAGTCGACGTCGACCAGGACCGGGACGCCCAGGTCGCCGAGCGCGTGCCGTGCCGCGTCGTGCTGGGTCCACCCCGGCAGGTCGAGGCCGCGCGTGCGACCGACCAGCACCGCCGTCGCGGCGTCGAACCAACCGGCGTACCGCAGGCCGAGCAGGCGGCGCGTCGTGTCGGCGGCGTCGGACTCGGCGGACTCGACGTAGACGATCAGCCCCTCGGGTGCGTGCGTCGCCGCGAACCGCGCCACGTCGCCGTACGGGGTCCCGGCCAGGTGCGACACCGTCTCGAGGCAGCCGCCGACCAGCCGGCCGCGCACGTCGACGTCGCCCTCCGCGTCGATCCGCGTCCAGCCGCCCGGTGTGTCCAGGGTGAACCGGTCGACCTCCGGGTGGGTCGCGTAGTCGTCGAAGCCGCTGCCCCGGTACGCCTCGGCCGCGCCCTGCGTGAGCGTCGCGCCGGCCGGAGCGGTGACCACGTCCGTCCAGGGCAGCAGCGGCGACGGAACCCGGTACGGCGTGTCCATGAGGTTCTGGCCGTGCAGCGTCGCGACACCCGTGCGCAGGGTCAGCGGGAGCAGCAGCGTCGAGATGTCGGAGAAGCCGACGCACCACGTCGCGTCCTCACCGAGCGCGTCCCAGTCGAGCAGGCGCAGCAGGTCCATCGCGATCTCGCCGCCCCACGGCGGGACGACGGCGCGCACGTCAGGGTCGGTCGCGAACCGGGTGAGCTCCGCGGCGCGCGCCGGTGCCGGACCGCTCGCGATCCCCTCGCCGCGGACCAGGTCGCCCACGCGCACCTGCCACCCGCGGGACCGGAGCGTCGCGACGGCCACGTCGAGCCGTGCAGCGTGGCGCGGCTCGACACCGGCGGACGGCGCCGGGACGGCGACGACGTCACCGTCGACCAGGGGGCGGGGGTACCGGATCACCGGGTGAGTCTCGCAGCCCACCGACGCGCCGCGCGGCACCCCGGCCCGGCGAACGGCCCGCTCGCCTCACCGGTCGCGCCGACCGCCGGCCCCCGGGGACTCGGCGCTACGGTGGGGCGCGGCTGGACGCCGACCGGCGGAGGGAGCGCGGCGTGATCTTCTGGGGGCACCTCGACGCTGCCGACGCCGACGCCGCGCGCTACCGGTACACCGAGGAGCGCGACGACGGTGCGCCCGAGCCGGACGCCGGGATCCTCGTCGTGCCGGGGGACGACTGGACGGCGTGCCGCATCGACGGGCGTGACGACGTCCCGCACGGCGCGGTGCGGGTGGCGCGGAAGGTCGCGCGCGAACGCGACGCGACGGGGGAGTGGCCCGAGCGGACGGTGTGGTTCTCCTGCTGAGGTCCGTCCTCGCGCGCCGACCGGCCGTCGCGGCCCGCCGTCACTGCCGGTAGGACGACAGGAAGTTGCCGATGCGCTCGACGGCCTCCGCGAGCACGCGGGCCTCGGGGAGCGTGACGACGCGCAGGTGGTCAGGCGTGGGCCAGTTGAAGCCCGTGCCCTGCACCAGCAGGATGTGCTCGCTCACCAGCAGGTCGTGCACCAGGCGGGCGTCGTCGTGGATCTCGTGCACCTCGGGGTCCAGGCGCGGGAACAGGTAGAGCGCGCCGTCTGGACGCACGCACGTGACGCCGGGGATCGACGTCAGGCCGCGCCACGCGACCTCGCGCTGCTCGTGCAGCCGACCGCCGGGCGCGATGAGCCCCTCGATGGACTGCACGCCGCCGAGCGCGGCCTGCACGGCGTGCTGCGCGGGCACGTTCGGGCACAGGCGCGTCGACGCGAGCAGCTCGATGCCCTCGAGGAAGCCGGCGGCGTGCTCGCGCGGGCCGGTCACGACGAGCCAGCCCGACCGGTAGCCGGCGACGCGGTACGTCTTCGACAGCCCGTTGAACGTGAGCGTCAGCAGGTCGGGCGCGACGGTCGCCATGGGTGTGTGCACCGCACCGTCGAACAGGATCCGGTCGTAGATCTCGTCGGCCAGCACGAGCAGCGAGTGCCGCCGCGCGATGTCGGCGATCGCGGTCAGCGTCTCGCGCGAGTAGACCGCGCCCGTCGGGTTGTTCGGGTTGATGACGACGATCGCCTTGGTGCGCGGCCCGATCAGCGACTCCAGGTGGTCGAGGTCGGGCTGCCAGCCGTTCGACTCGTCGCACCGGTAGTGCACGGGCACGCCGTCCGACAGCGACGTCATCGCGGTCCACAGCGGGTAGTCGGGCGAGGGGATGAGCACCTCGTCGCCCTCGTCGAGCAGCGCCTGCATGACCATCGTGATGAGCTCGGAGACGCCGTTGCCGAGGAACACGTCGTCGACGTCGATCTGCGGGAAGCCGGGCTCGGTCTCGTAGCGCGTGACGATCGCCCGGCGGGCCGACAGGATCCCGCGCGAGTCGGTGTACCCGTGGGCGTTCGGGATCGACGCGATGACGTCGCGCACGATCTGGTGCGGCGCCTCGAAACCGAACGCCGCCGGGTTGCCCGTGTTGAGCCGCAGGATCGTGTGCCCCTCGGCCTCCAGCCGCGCGACCTCGTCGAGCGCCGCGCCGCGGATCTCGTAGAGGACGTTCTTCAGCTTGGAGGACTGGTCGAGCGGACGCAGGTGCGGCATGTCGGGAGCGTACGCCGGACGTGACCGCGCCCGACGGGCCGACCGCCGTGGCCGAACCGGGACCGGGTCGAAACAGACCGTTCACGCGCGCGGGGGGCTGGCGGAAACATCCCGTCCCTAGCGTCTCCGGGCATGGGCACAGGGATGTATACACCTCGGGACACAGCGCGGTGCCTGCGGCTGTCCTCGTGCCTCGTCCGGTTCGTCCGTGAGCTCGTCCCCAGCGAAAGGCACGTCCGTTGACCAGACTCCTCACCACCCGCGCGCTCGCCGTCCCGGCCGCCGTCGCGCTCGTCCTGGCCCTCGGGGCCTGCGGCTCCCGGACCGACGCGGGCTCCTCCGGCGACTCCAGCGCGTCGGGCTCCGCGTCGTGCGTCGACACGTCCGGCGACTCGATCAAGATCGGCTTCCTCAACTCGCTGTCGGGCACGATGGCGATCTCCGAGCAGACCGTCCGCGACGCGCTCGACCTCGCGGCGGAGGAGATCAACGCCGGCGGCGGCGTGCTCGGCAAGCAGCTCGAGATCGTCGGCGAGGACGGCGCGTCCGAGCCCACGGTGTTCGCCGAGAAGGCCGAGAAGCTCATCAAGTCCGACTGCGTCGCGGCCGTCTTCGGCGGCTGGACGTCGTCGTCGCGCAAGGCGATGCTCCCCGTGTTCGAGAGCAACGACGCGCTGCTGTTCTACCCGGTCCAGTACGAGGGCCTGGAGGCGTCGCCGAACATCTTCTACACGGGCGCGACGACGAACCAGCAGATCCTGCCGGGCGTCGAGTACCTCAAGGAGCAGGGGAAGACGAAGCTCTTCCTCGTCGGGTCCGACTACGTGTTCCCGCGCACCGCCAACAAGGAGATCGTCGCCTGGGCCGAGGCGAACGGCGTCGAGATCGTCGGCGAGGAGTACGCGCCGCTCGGCCACACCGACTTCGCGACGATCGTCACCAAGCTCAAGGGCTCGGGCGCCGACGCGGTGTTCAACACCCTCAACGGCGACTCCAACGTCGCGTTCTTCAAGGAGTACAAGAACGTCGGCCTCACCGCCGACGCGCTGCCCGTCGTCTCCGTGTCGATCGCGGAGGAGGAGGTCGGCGGCATCGGCATCGAGAACATCGAGGGCCAGCTCACCGCGTGGAACTACTACCAGACGGTCGAGAGCCCCGAGAACGCCGACTTCGTCGCCGCGTTCAAGGCCAAGTACGGCGACGACCGCGTGACGAGCGACCCGATGGAGGCCGCGTACACGTCGCTCTACCTGTGGAAGGGCATGGTCGAGAAGGCCGAGTCGTTCGACGTCGCGGACATCCAGGAGGCGGCCGACGGTGTCTCGTTCGACGCCCCCGAGGGCACCGTGACGGTGAACGGCGACAACCACCACATCGCCAAGACCGCGCTCATCGGGAAGATCGGCCCCGACGGCCTCATCTACACCGAGTGGTCGTCCGACGGCCCGATCGAGCCGGACCCGTTCCTCGAGGGCTACGACTGGGCCGAGGGCCTGTCCTGACCCGCTGACCGGTGGTGCCCCGGCGCGACGCACGCGCGTCGGGGCGCCACCGCCTCCTCGTCCCCGGACCACAGGAAAGGACGGGCCGCGCATGGACGCCCTCGTCTCCCAGCTCTTCGCCGGGCTCAGCCTCGGGTCGGTGCTGCTGCTCGCGGCGCTCGGGCTCGCGCTGACGTTCGGTCAGATGGGCGTCATCAACATGGCGCACGGCGAGTTCATGATGGCGGGCGCGTACACCGCGTTCGTCGTGCAGGGCGTGATCGCCGACGCGGGCGTCTCGCTGCTCGTGTCCCTCGTGATCGGGTTCCTCGTCGGCGGGCTGCTCGGCCTGCTGCTGGAGGTCGCGCTCATCTCCCGGATGTACACGCGGCCGCTCGACACCCTGCTCGTGACGTTCGGCGTCGCGCTCGTGCTCCAGCAGGCCGCGCGCGACGTCTTCGGGGCGCCGAACGTCGACGTGCGGGCGCCGTCCTGGCTGTCGGGCGCCGTCGAGATCCTCGGCGTCGGTGTGCCCAAGACGCGGTTGTTCATCCTCGCGCTCGCGGTCCTCGCGGTCGTCGCGCTGTCGCTCGCGCTGCGGTTCACGCCGCTCGGCCGACGCATCCGCGCGACGGTCCAGAACCGCGACCTCGCGGAGACGTCGGGCATCTCGACGCGCGCGACCGACCGGCTGACGTTCTTCCTCGGGTCCGGCGTCGCGGGGGTCGCGGGCGTCGCGCTCACGCTGCTCGGGTCGATCGGCCCGACGCTCGGCACCAACTACATCGTCGACGCGTTCCTCGTCGTGGTCGTCGGCGGCATCGGCCAGCTCAAGGGCGCGGTCATCGCGGCCGTCGGGCTCGGGCTGCTGCAGGCCGGCATCGAGTACTCGACGACCGCCTCGATCGCCAAGGTGCTCGTGTTCGTCATCATCGTCGCGTTCCTGCAGGTCAGGCCGCAGGGCCTGGTCTCCGTGCGGACCCGGAGCCTCGCATGAGCGCCCGGCTCGGCCCGCGCGCCCGCGTGTGGGGCGGCTTCCTCCTCGCCGCGGCGCTGCTGCTCGGCGTCGCACCCGCCGTCCTCTCGGACTTCCGGCTCAACCTGCTCGGCAAGTTCCTGTGCCTCGCGATGGTCGCTGTCGGCATCGGCCTCGCGTGGGGCCGCGGCGGGATGCTCACGCTCGGGCAGGGCGTGTTCTTCGGGCTCGGCGGCTACCTCATGGCGATGCACCTCAAGCTCGCCGACGCCGGACCCGGTGGGGTGCCGGACTTCATGCTGCTGTACGGCGACGGGACGGTGCCCGGCTGGTGGGAGCCGTTCCGGTCACCGCTCGTCACGGTGCTCGCGATCCTGCTGCTCCCGGCGGGGCTGGCGGCGCTCCTCGGTCTCGCCGTGTTCAAGCGACGGGTCCGCGGCGCCTACTTCGCGATCCTCTCGCAGGCGCTCGCCGCCGCCTTCGCGATCCTGCTGATCGGCCAGCAGAAGGTCACGGGCGGCACCAACGGGCTCAACGGGTTCCAGGGCTTCTTCGGCTACGACCTGTCCGACCCCGTCAACAAGCGGATGCTCTACTACATCGCCGCGGTCGTGCTGCTGCTCATGGTCGCCGCCGTCCGGCTGCTCATGCGGTCCCGCTACGGCGAGCTCCTCGTCGCGGTCCGCGACCAGGAGAACCGCGTGCGGTTCCTCGGCTACGACCCCGCGCTCGTCAAGGTCGTCGCCTACACCGTCGCCGCCGCGTTCGCCGCGATCGGCGGGGCGCTGTTCACGCCCATCGTCGGGATCATCTCGCCCGCCGACGTCGGCGTCGTGCCGTCCATCGCGTTCCTCGTCGGCGTCGCGATCGGCGGCCGGGCCACCTTGCTGGGACCGGTCCTCGGCGCGATCGGCGTCTCGTGGGCCGAGACCAGCCTGTCCGAGTCGTTCCCGTCGTTCTGGACCTACTTCCAGGGTGCCCTGTTCGTCGTCGTCGTCGCGTTCCTGCCGAACGGCCTGGCCACGCTGGGTCAGGTCTGGCGGCGACGGCGCGGCGGGTCCGTGGCCGGGTCGGGGGACAGCGGCGATGACGCGGGTGACGCGGTGCTGCGGGACGCGCCGCGCAGTGACGACCACGAGTCCGGGGTCCACGACCCCGCCGTCAGCGGGAGGCACGCATGAGCACCGAGCGCCACCACGCCGCGCCCTCGACGCACGGGCCGACCGGCGGCGAGCCGGTCGACGGCGGCACGGTCGACGGCCGCACTGTCGACGGCGGCCCGCTCGACGGGCCAGTCGACGGCACGACCGGCCTGGACACCGAGGCGCTCGAGGCCGTCATCGCGGCTCCCGGCGAGCGCTTCCGCCACGACTACCTCGAGGTGCGCGACCTGCGGGTCGTGTTCGACGGGTTCGTCGCCGTGGACGGCATCGACCTCACGGTCACCCAGGGTGACCTGCGGTTCCTCATCGGCCCCAACGGCGCGGGCAAGACGACCGTCGTCGACGCCATCACGGGCCTCGCACCCGCGACCGGGTCCGCGCGGTTCGGCGGCGTCGAGCTCGTCGGGCGCGCGTCGCACCGCACGGCCCGTGCGGGCGTCGGCCGGACGTTCCAGACGGCGTCCGTGTTCGACGAGCTCACCGTGCTCCAGAACCTCGACATCGCCGCCGGCTCGTCGCGTCGACCGTGGTCGATGCTGCGACGCCGGACCGACGTGCCCGAGCACGTCGAGGCCGCGCTCGACACCGTCGGCCTCGGGCACGTGCGGGACCTGCCCGCCGGGGTGCTCGCGCACGGCCAGAAGCAGTGGCTCGAGATCGGCATGCTGCTCGTCCAGGACGCGCGCCTGCTGCTGCTCGACGAGCCCGTCGCCGGGATGTCGCAGTCCGAGCGCGAGCAGACCGGGCGGCTCCTCCAGCGCATCGGCGAGCAGCGGACGGTCGTCGTCGTCGAGCACGACATGGAGTTCCTGCGGGCGTTCGCGTCGTCCGTCACCGTCCTGCACCAGGGGTCGGTGCTGTCCGAGGGGTCCGTCGCGCAGGTGCAGGCCGACCCGAAGGTCGTCGAGGTGTACCTCGGCCGGGACGCCGGCGCGCGGGCGTCGGCGGCGACCGTCGTGGGCGCCGCGCCGGCGGCGGTCTCGTCGTCCATGCCGGCCGGCTCGTCGTCCACGCCGCCGTCGGCGGGCTCGCCGTCGCCCGCGTCCTCGCCCGCGTCGTCCACGGAGGTGTCGTGATGCTCGAGCTCACCGGGGTGCACGTCGGGTACGGACGGACCTCCGTCATGCACGGGGTCGACGTGTCCGTCGCCGACGGGGGGGTGACCGCCGTGCTCGGCCACAACGGCGCCGGCAAGACGACCCTCCTGCGCGCCGCCGTCGGGCTGCTGCCCGTCCGGTCGGGCCGCGTCACGCTCGACGGCGAGGACGTCACGCGGCTGCGCCCGCACCAGCGGGTCCGCCGTGGGCTCGCGTACGTGCCGCAGGGGCAGCAGTCGTTCGGGCAGCTCACCGCGCGCGAGAACCTGCAGCTCGTCGCCGACGGTGCCGGGTCTGCCGGGGCGTCACGCGTCGACGACGCGCTCGACCTGTTCCCGGCGCTGCGCGGGCTGCTCTCGCGGCGGGCCGGGCTGCTGTCCGGCGGGCAGCGGCAGCAGCTCGCCATCGCGCGGGCGCTCGTCACCGGGCCGCGCGTCCTGGTCCTCGACGAGCCGACCGAGGGCATCCAGCCGTCCGTCGTGCAGGAGATCGAGGACGCCGTCGCGACGCTCACCGCGCAGCGCGGGCTCACCGTCCTGCTCGTCGAGCAGCACGTCGGCTTCGCGCTCGCCGCGTCGCAGCGGTACTACGTGCTCGAGTCCGGCCGCGTCACCAGCACCGGCTCGGGCGGGGTCGACCAGGAGGCCGACGTGCGGGCGGCGATGGCCCTGTGACCGTCGGTGCGGGCACGACGGCGGCGGCGCGTCCGGTGGTCGGTGAGGGCTGGTCGGCGGTGCGTGTCGCGGTCCAGGCCGGGGCCACGTCGGCAGCGAGGACCGTGGCCCGCGAGGGAGCGTCGCGCCACGGGCGCGTCGAGGGGGAGGACTACGCTCCGTGAGCATGAGCACCGGCCTGACCGGCCCGTCCGCCACGGCCGCCGACCCGACCCCCGGCACGGTCGGAGCGACACCCGTGGGGACGACCGACGAGGCCGCCGCCGAGGCGCGGTCGCTGCGCGAGGTCGTCTACCACCGGCTGCGCGACGACATCCTCAACGGCCGCATCTCCCCGCGCGAGCGGCTCACCGAGCCCAAGCTCGGCAAGGCGTTCGAGGTGTCCCGCACGCCCGTGCGCGAGGCGCTGTCCCGGCTGCTGTCCGACGGGCTCGTCGAGCGCACCGACTACGGGTACGCGGTCGTCGTCCCGAGCCTCGAGGACCTGCGCAACCTGTACGAGCTGCGCATCACCCTCGAGCTGCGCGGCATCGCGCGCGCCATCGAGAACCCGTCGGTCCGGCACGACGAGGCGGTCCTGCGCGAGGAGCTCGGCCGCTGGTACGCCCTGCGCGACGCGCCGCCCGAGCCAGACCCGTCGTTCGTGCTGCTCGACGAGCGGTTCCACCAGGCCCTGTCACGCGCGTCGGGCAACGCCCAGCTCACCGACGCGCTCGTCACGGTCAACCAGAAGATCCGTGCCGTGCGCATGCACGACTTCGTCGAGACCGGCCGCATCGCGCTCACCATCGACGAGCACATCGACATCGTCGAGCTCGTCCTGGAGCGCCGCCTCCCCGAGGCGCTGACCGCCCTGCACAAGCACGTCGGCGAGTCGCTCGAGGTCGTCATGGAGCGCGCCACCAGCGCCATGACCCGCATGGCCCTCGCCGGCTGACCTGCTGCGCGGCGTCGCCCTCGCCGCGTTCCTCTCTCGTCGGCGTCGGGCGACCCGGGGCTGGTGACCGGAACGAGCGTCGGAGCGGTACCCAGGCCCGGGTCGACCGGTGCGGGGCGTCCCGCGGCGTCGGCCGGGGACGACGGGAGGGGTCGTAACGCGACGTTTACGCGGGGTGGTGGGGTGGGAAACAACCGGTTCGTAGCGTGCGGGATACCGGGGTGTATACACACCCGCCGATCGTGATCCGCCGCCGTCGAGGCTGCGGGTGCGGCCGGTCCGACGACCGCACCGGGGGACGCCGTGTTCGACACCCTGCTCGTCGCCAACCGTGGCGAGATCGCCGTCCGCATCCTGCGCAGCGCGCGCGAGCTGGGCCTGCGGACGGTGGCGGTCTACTCCGACGCCGACGCGGCCGCCCCGCACGTGCGCCTCGCCGACGAGGCCGTGCGCCTCGGACCCGGCCCCGCCGCCGAGAGCTACCTGCGGACCGAGCTCGTCCTGCACGCCGCTGCCGAGACCGGCGCGGGCGCGATCCACCCCGGCTACGGGTTCCTCTCCGAGAACGCCGCGTTCGCCGCGCAGGTCGAGGCCGCCGGGCTCGCGTTCGTCGGTCCGACGCCCGCGCACCTGTCGGTGTTCGGCGACAAGCACGAGGCTCGCGAGGCCGCGCGCGCCGCGGGCGTGCCCCTGGTTGCCGGCTCAGGTCTCCTCGAGACCGTCGCCGACGCGCTGACCGCCGCCGAGCTCGTCGGGTACCCCGTCATGGTGAAGGCCGTCGGCGGGGGCGGCGGCATCGGCATGCAGGCGTGCGCCGACCCCGGCGAGCTCGTCGCCGCGTTCGACCGCGTGCAGCGCATCGCGGCCGCGTCGTTCGGGTCCGCCGGCGTCTTCCTCGAGCGGTACGTCGCCCGTGCGCGGCACCTCGAGGTCCAGGTCTTCGGCGACGGCGCCGGCCGCGTCGTGAGCCTCGGTGACCGCGACTGCTCGCTCCAGCGGCGCCACCAGAAGGTCGTCGAGGAGGCACCGGCCCCGGCGCTGCCGGCCGACGTCCGCACCGCGCTCCACGAGTCCGCGCGGGCACTCACGGCGTCCGTCGCCTACCGCTCCGCCGGCACCGTCGAGTACGTCTACGACGTCGACCGCGGCGAGGTGTCGTTCCTCGAGGTCAACACCCGCCTGCAGGTCGAGCACCCGGTGACCGAGGCCGTCACGGGCGTGGACCTCGTCGCGTGGATGATCCGGCTCGCGCAGGGAGACGCGTCGTTCCTCGACGACGTGCCCGACGCCGGCCCGGAGATCCGCGGCCACGCGGTCGAGGCGCGCGTCTACGCCGAGGACCCCCGCAAGGACCACCAGCCGAGCGCCGGGCTGCTCACCGAGGTCGTCTACCCCGACCCGTCGACGGGCGTGCGGGTCGACGCGTGGGCCGAGACGGGGCAGGAGGTCACGACGCTCTACGACCCGATGCTGGCCAAGGTGATCGTGCACGCCGACGACCGCGACGCCGCCCTCGCCGCGTCGGCCGCGGCGCTCGCGGGCACGCGCATGTCGGGGCTGCAGACGAACCTGCCGCTGCTGCGTGCCGCCGTCGCCGACCCGTCCGTGCGGGCCGCGACGCACACCACGGGCACGCTCGGCGGGGTCGTCGACGACGAGCCGCACGTCGCGGTCGAGCGCCCTGGCGTCATGACGACCGTGCAGGACTGGCCCGGACGCCTCGGCCACTGGGACGTCGGGATCTCGCCGTCCGGCCCCATGGACGACCTGTCGTTCCGCCTCGGCAACCGCGCGCTCGGCAACCCCGAGGGTGCGCCCGGGCTGGAGTGCACGCTCACCGGCCCGCGGCTGCGGTTCAGCCACGAGGCCGTCGTGTGCGTGACCGGCGCTGACGCACCCGTCACCGTCGACGGCGAACCCGTCCCGCAGTGGGAGCCGGTCGTCGTCCCCGCGGGTGCGGTGCTCGACGTCGGCGCGCCGTCGGGCGCGGGCCTGCGCACCTACGTGCTCGTGCGCGGCGGGCTGGACGTGCCGCTCTACCTGGGGTCGGCGTCGACGTTCTCGCTCGGTGGGTTCGGCGGCTACACCGGGCGGGCGCTCGCGCTCGGCGACACGCTGGTCCCGGCGGTGGTCCCGTCCGACGCGCCGCCCGTCGCCCCGGTGCCCGTCGACGTCCGGCCGCAGCTCGTGCACGCGTGGGAGGTCGCCGTCCAGGAGGGGCCGCAGCCCGCCCCGACGTACTTCACGCCCGACGACATGCAGATGCTCTACGACGCGACCTGGCAGGTGCAGACGCACGCCAACCGCACCGGCATCCGCCTCACCGGGCCCAAGCCGCAGTGGGCGCGACCCGACGGCGGCGAAGCCGGGCTGCACCCGTCGAACCTGCACGACAACCCGTACTCCGTCGGCGCGCTCAACGTCTCGGGCGACACCCCGATCCTGCTCGGACCCGACGGTCCCAGCCTCGGCGGGTTCGCGTGCCCCGTGACCGTCGTCGCCGGGCACCGCTGGAAGATGGGCCAGATCCGGCCCGGCGACACGGTGCGGCTCGTGCCGGTCCCCGAGGCGACCGCCGACGCGCTGCGCGGGTCGGACGAGCTGCGCTCCGCGGCGTCCGTCCCCGGCGGTCTCGGGGTCGGCCCCGACGGCGACGACGGTGTGCTCGCCCGCGTCGCCGGCGACCCCGCCGACCCGCTCGGCACGCCCGAGGTCGTCTACCTGCGGGGCGGCGACGACAACGTGCTCGTCGAGTACGGACCGATGGTGCTCGACCTCGGCCTGCGCATGCGCGTGCACGCGCTCGCCGAGGCGCTGCGCGCGCGCGACCTGCCCGGCGTCGTCGACCTCACGCCTGGCGTGCGCTCGCTGCACGTGCACGTCGACCCCGACGTCCTGCCCGTCCGCGCGCTCGTCGCGGTGCTCGTCGAGCTCGAGGCCGCCCTGCCTGCGACCGCCGACCTCGTCGTCCCGAGCCGCCGCATCCACCTGCCGCTGTCCTTCGACGACCCCGTCATCGCTGACGCCGTGCACCGCTACCAGGCGGGCGTCCGGCCCGAGGCGCCGTGGCTGCCGTCGAACATCGAGTTCGTCCGGCGCATCAACGGGCTCCCGTCGACGGAGGACGTCTTCGCCACCATGACGAGCGCCGAGTACCTGGTCCTCGGGCTCGGCGACGTCTACCTCGGCGCCCCGCTCGCAGTGCCGCTCGACCCGCGGCACCGGCTCATGACGACCAAGTACAACCCGGCCCGCACGTGGACCGCCGCCGACACCGTCGGGCTCGGCGGGCAGTACCTGTGCGTGTACGGCATGGACTCGCCCGGCGGGTACCAGCTCGTCGGGCGGACCGTGCCGATCTGGTCCGGCCACCGCCAGCGTGGGGTCTTCGAGGACGGCAAGCCGTGGCTGCTGCGGTTCTTCGACCGCGTCGTCTGGCACCCCGTCGGCGCCGCCGACCTGCTCGACCAGCGCGCCGCGTTCGCCGCCGGACGGCTCGAGGTGGAGGTCGAGCACGGCACGTTCTCGTACCGCGAGCACCTCGACCTTCTCGCCGAGCACGCCGACGACATCGCCGCGTTCCAGTCGCGCCAGGCCGCCGCGTTCGCGGAGGAGCGCGCCGCCTGGGCCGCCGCCGGGGAGCTCGACGCGCACGACGAGCCCGCACCCGACGCCGGCCCGGCCGGGGCAGACCTCGCCGGGGCCGCGCAGATCGAGCTCGCCGACGGGCACGTGCTCGTCGAGGCGCCCATGGTCGGGAGCGTGTGGCGGGTCGAGGCCGCTTCGGGCAGCCAGGTGCGCGAGGGCGACCTGCTCGTCGCGCTCGAGGCCATGAAGCTCGAGCTGGGTGTCGTGGCCCCCGCCGACGGGCGCGTGCTCGAGGTGCTCGTCTCGCCCGGTCAGCAGGTCGCGCCCGGCGCTCCGCTCGCCATCCTGGCCGTGGGCTCGTGACGGCGCGCGGACGGTGTGCACGGGCCGGCTGGTCGACGGCGCGCGGAGGGTGTGCGTGAGCCGGGGGCCGACGGCACGCGGATGGCTCGCGTGAGGCGGGTGGTCGACCGAGCGTGGACGGTGTGCGTGACGGGGAGGGACGCGTGACGGTGGTGCAGCAGGCCGGGAGCGCGGCGACGACGGAGAAGGTGGACGACGTGGCGGACCTGGTGGGGGTAGGGACGACGACCGGCGGTGTCGCAGGCGTCGACGCGGCGCCGGTGGCGGGCGGTGCCGGTGGCGCGGCCGTGCGGCGCGTGCGGGCGGCGTTCGAGCGGCTCGACGCGGTGGACCGGCCCGAGGTGTGGATCACCCTGGTCGACCGCGCCGACGTGCTGGCCGCGGCGGCCGACGTCGACGCGCGCGTCGCGGCCGGCGAGGACCTGCCGCTCGCCGGGGTGGTGCTCGCGGTCAAGGACAACGTCGACGTCGCGGGCCTGCCGACGACCGCCGCGTGCCCGTCGTACGCGACGTCCCCCGCGGGTCGTCCGGGGACGGCGGTCGTGACGGCGCCCGCCGTGCAGCGGCTCGTCGACGCGGGCGCGGTCGTGCTCGGCAAGACGAACCTCGACCAGTTCGCGACCGGCCTGGTCGGCACGCGCAGCCCGTTCGGCGCCGTCCGGCACGCCACGCTGCCCGACCGGGTGTCGGGCGGTTCCAGCTCGGGTTCCGCCGTCGCGGTCGCCCTCGGGATCGCCGACCTCGGGATCGGCACCGACACCGCGGGGTCCGGTCGCGTGCCCGCCGCGTTCCACGGGATCGTCGGCATCAAGACCACCGTCGGACTCGTCCCGACCGCGGGCGTCGTGCCCGCGTGCCGCACGTACGACGTCGTGACCACGTTCAGCCGCGACCTCGCGCTGGGCGCGCTCGCGAGCCGCCTCATGGTCGGCCTGGACGCGGCCGACCCGTCCGGGCGCGGGTGGCCCGCGGACGTGCGCCTCGCGCTGCGCGCGACACCGGTCGTCGCCGTGCCGCGGCCCGAGGACCTCGCGCCCC
The DNA here is from genome assembly GCF_010119915.1 of Cellulomonas sp. H30R-01. Lineage (NCBI taxonomy): Bacteria > Bacillati > Actinomycetota > Actinomycetes > Micrococcales > Cellulomonadaceae > Cellulomonas > Cellulomonas sp. H30R-01. The sequence goes on from NZ_CP048210.1 coordinate 4,420,370, forward strand.
TGTCGCCCGGCTGGCGTGCCGCTTTCGACGAGGCCGTCGCCGCCGTCGTCGCGACCGGTGCCCGCGTCCGCACCGTCGACGTCTCGGCGATGCTCGACGCGGCGACGCTGCTGTACGACGGTGCGATCGTCGCGGAGCGCTACGAGGCCGTCGGCGCGTTCCTCGACACCGACCCCGCCGATGCCGACCCGACCGTCGCGGCGATCATCCGCGGCGGTCGCGACGTGCCCGCGCACGCCTACGTCGCCGACCGTGCGCGCCTCGACGCCGCACGGGCGGAGGCGCTCGTGACGCTCGACGGCTGCGACCTCCTCCTGCTGCCCACGACGACCGAGCACCCCACGATCGCCGCGGTCCAGGCGGACCCGGTCGGGCTCAACCGCCGCCTCGGCACCTACACGAACTTCGTCAACCTCCTCGACCTCGCGGCCGTCGCCGTCCCCGCGGGCGAGGCCGACGGTGGCCCGTTCGGCGTGACGGTGCTCGCCCGGGCGTTCGACGACCAGCTCGCCCTCGACCTCGCCGCCCGCCTTCTCACCCCCCTCCCGGCTGCGATCCCGCCGACCGGCACGACGCCGCCCGTCGCGGCGGCGCCGTCGACGGCGGCACCGTCGACGTCCGGCTCACCCCAGGCTCCCGTCCCGGCCGCGCCGCTGGTCGTCGCGGCGGGCGTCGACGTGCTGGTCGTCGGTGCGCACCTGCGCGGTCAGCCGCTCAACGGCGAGCTCGAGGACGTGGGGGCGCGGTTCGTCGCCGCCGTCCGCACCTCCGACGCCTACCGGCTGGTCGCGCTCGACACCACCCCCCGCAAGCCCGGCCTGGTCCGGGTCGGTCCGGGCCACGGTGCGCCGATCGCGGGCGAGGTGTGGCGGGTCGCGCCCGGCGCCCTCGGTCGCCTGCTCGCCGCCTTGCCCGGGCCGATGAACCTCGGCCAGGTCGAGCTCGAGGACGGGTCGTGGGTCGTCGGCTTCGGCTGCACCGCGGAGGCCGGGCTGTCGGGCTCCGACATCACGTGGGCGGGTGGCTGGGTCGCCGCGCTCCGCGCGGGAGCGTGACGGCGACGGCCTGACGACCGCGCGGTCAGTGCCGGGAACCGCCGCGGTCGCGTGCCGGGACACGCAGTCCCGACGCCCGCAGCCGCCGGATCAGGTCTCCCGCGCTGACCTGCTGCGCGCCCAGCGCGACCAGCTCGGTGATCCGCTCGTCGGGGACGTCGTAGTGGTCGAGGTCGAACGCGCGACGGGGAAGGCCGGCCCGGGCGGCGAAGGCGTGCAGCTCGTCGAGCGAGGAGTCGCTGACGAGGTGCGCCCAGGTCGTGCCGTGCCGGGGCCACAGCGGCGGGTCGACGAGCACGGTCACACGACCGAGCCTAGGTGCCCCGTCGTGCCGCCGCGTCGTCGACCGCACCGGTGGGCCGGCCCCCGCGGGTCGCTGTGCGGGCGACCTGCGATCGGCGACCGGTGACCGTCAGGCCGTGAAGAGTCGCGACGCCTGGGCCTCCGCGTCGGCGTACGTCTGCGCGGCGCTGTGCATCGCGGCGCTGATCTGGTCGAGCGCCTGCTCGAGCCGCGCCTCCGTCGAGGACCAGTTCGCGACCACGCCCGCGAACGCCGTCGCGGCGGAACCGCGCCACGTGCCCTGCAGGTCGGCGAGCTGCCGGTGCATCGCGGCGACCTCGCTGCGGATCGACGCGGCCCGTGCCTGCACCCCCGCGGCGGCCTGTGCGACGTGCGCGCTGTCGACCTCGTACCTGCTCATGCGGACCTCCCGACTCCGACGGGTCCGCCCTCGTGGCGGAACCTCGTGGAGCACGACGCTAGGGAGCGGGCACCGGTCGCCGGACGGTCCAGCCGCGACGCGGTGCGCGGAGGTCGGGCGACCCGGGCTGTGGACGGCTCGACGTCGACCGCACGAGCAGGCGGGCCCACAGCGGGCGGGCGAGCGTGCCGAGCGCACGAGGTGGCGAGCCGGCGCTCGCGCAGGCCGGAGGTCGGAGCCCCGCCTGCACGTGTGCTCGCCGGTCGGCGGCCTACCGGTCGCCGCTGGACGCGCGCACGGCTGCCTGAGCGGCGGCGCCGTCGGACGCCTCGAGCGCCGCGGCCTCGGCGTGCTGCGCCGCGAGCGCCTCGGCGTCGATCTTCGCGAGCTCCTTCTCCAGCCGCTGCTTCTCGGCGGAGATGTTCTGCCGAGCCGGCTCCTCCCACGCGGCACCGAGCGGGCTCGAGAACAGCGAGGGGCGTCGCAGCAGCTTGTCGAGGATCTTGAGCCGCGCGCGGACGTACGCCTCGACGGGCAGGTGCGAGTACTCGGCGCGCACGTCGTGCAGGTACGACTTGTACCGCTGCGGCTCGGCGGCGAGCATCGCGAGGTCCGCGTCGCACAGCACGGCGCAGTCGAAGTCGGTCGGGTCGGGGGAGTGCCGGACCAGGGCGACGACGAGGTCGTGCACGCGCCGGGTCGCGCGCTCGGGGACGCCGAGGCGGGTCAGCTCGTCGACGGCGAGCCGGGCGCTCGCGATCTCGTCCTCGCCGCCCCGGTTGGCGTACGCCTTGCGCTCGGCGGAGTCGAAGACCGCCCCGTGGTACCAGGCGGCGAGCCGCACGAGGTCGGGCTCGTGGGTCTCCTCGACGAGCTCGTCGACGCGGACGAGCACGTCGACCAGGTGCTTGAGGTTGTGGAAGTCGCGGCCGGGTGCGGACCACCTGTCGACGAGCGACTGGCCGACGTCGCGGATCTCCTCCGTCGTCGCTGTCGCTCCGGCCCCCTGTGCGCTGCGCTGGAACGCGGACAACAGCCACTGGGGTGCGTCATGGACGCCCATGGATCAAGCCTCACGCCGATGGTCAGGACGCGCCATAGTAGAGCCTCCCGACGGCACCGGGGGGCCCGGTTCGGGATCCTCCGCGGGCGCCGCGGGGAGCACGACACGCACCGTGGTGCCGCCTCCGTCCGTCTCCGCGAGGCCCACGGTGCCGCCGTGCGCGGTCACGATCGCGGCGACGATCGCCATGCCGAGCCCGGCGCCGCCGGAGTCACGGCCACGGGACGCGTCGACCCGGTAGAACCGCTCGAAGACCCGTGCGGCGTGCTCGGGGTCGATGCCGGGCCCGTGGTCCCGCACCTCGAGGACGGCCTGCCCGTCGGGTGCGGTGCCGACGGCCAGCTCGACGGGGGTGCCCGGCGGGGTGTGCTGCACGACGTTCCCGACGAGGTTCGCGACGACCTGCCGCAGCCGCGGCTCCTCGCCGAGGACGAGGTGCGGTCCGGACGGCGCGCCGGCGACGAGCGGGACGAGCCGCGCGGTGCGCGAGGGGTCGAGGGCGTGCAGGTCGCTGACCGCGTCGGCCGCGACCACGGTGAGGTCGACCGGCTCGCGCCGCAGGGGACGGTTCTCGTCGAGGCGCGCGAGCGCGAGGAGGTCGTCGACGAGCCCGCCCATCCGGGTCGCGGAGTCCTCGATGCGCCGCATGGTGTCGTCGACCTGCGCGGGCTCCCGCAGCGCGCCCATCCGGTACAGCTCGCCGTACCCGCGGACCGCGGCGAGCGGGGTGCGCAGCTCGTGCGACGCGTCGGCGACGAACCGGCGCATGCGGGCCTCGGACGCGGTGCGCGCGGCGAACGCCTGCTCGATCTGCGTGAGCATGCCGTTCAGCGCGGCGGAGAGGCGCCCGACCTCGGTCTGCTCGGGGGCGGGCGGGACCCGGCGGGACAGGTCGCCCGCGGCGATCGCGGCGGCGGTCGACTCGATCTCCCGCAGGGGACGCAGCGAGCGCCGCACGGCCCACGCGCCGGCCAGCGCGCCCAGCAGGACGATCCCCGCGCCGCTGACGACCAGCACGAGCACCATCCGCTTCACGGTGCTCTGGACGTCGCCGAGGGGCAGCGCGACGACCACGGACCCGGTCGCGCCCTCGACGGTCAGCGGGTACGCCACCGCGCGCCAGCGTGAGTCGTCCGTGGTCGACCGGACGGTGAACGGCTCGCCGCGGCGCGCGGTGGCCTGCGCGGCGGTGAGGTCGGGCACGACGGGCACGCCGTAGCGCAGCCGCGCGGACCGCGACGGCGGGCTCACGTTCTCGAACCCGCCGACCTGCACGCGCACGTAGTAGTCGCTGGGCGCGAGGGTGCTGCCGAACGGCGTGAGGGAGTCGAGCTGCTGCTGCGCGAGGCTCAGGCCCTCCGACTCGAGCTTCTCGTCGACCTGCCCGACCATCGTCCCGCCGAGCAGGGTCGCGCTCACCACGCCGGCCAGCACGAGGCCGAGACCCACGAGGACGGTGATGATGCCGACGAGCCGGTGGACGAGCGGCACGGCGTCCCACCGCGCGCGCAGCGACGTGGGCCGCGTCGGGCGTGCGGAGCCGGGCGTGTCGGGCTCGTCCTCGGGCGGCACGGGAGGCGTGGAGGACGAGGCCGTCGGACCGGGGACCGCCGGGGGCGCCGGGTCGGTGACCGGAGGGCCGGGCGACGGGGACGACGGGGACGACGGCGACACGGTCACGTCGACTCGCGCAGCAGGTAGCCGACGCCGCGCTTGGTGTGGATGAGCGGCGGCAGGCGGTTGCCGTCGTCGTCGGTGAGCTGGTCGACCTTGCGCCGCAGGTAGGAGATGTACGACTCGACGATGTTCGCGTCGCCGCCCCAGTCGTACTGCCAGACGTGGTCGAGGATCTGCGACTTCGACAGGACCCGGCCGGGGTTGAGCATGAGGTAGCGCAGGAGCTTGAACTCGGTGGGGGAGAGCTCGACGGGGTGCCCGGCGCGCACGACCTCGTGGCTGTCCTCGTCGAGCTCGAGGTCGGAGTACCGCAGCACGCTCGACGACAGCTCGATGCCGGGCGACGTGCGGCGCAGGATCGCGCGGATCCGCGCGACGACCTCCTCGAGGCTGAACGGCTTGGTGACGTAGTCGTCGCCGCCGACCGTCAGGCCCTGCACCTTGTCGGCGGTGTCGTCGCGCGCGGTGAGGAACAGCACGGGGACGTGCTGGCCCTTCTCGCGCAGCCTGCGCGTGACGGTGAAGCCGTCCATGTCGGGGAGCATGACGTCGAGGACGACGAGGTCGGGCTCGACGTCGCGGGCCAGCCGGAGCGCGGCACCGCCGTCGGCGGCGGCGTGCACCTCGAAGCCCGCGAACCGCAGCGACGTCGCGAGGAGCTCGCGGATGTTCGGCTCGTCGTCGACGACGAGCAGGCGGGCCTCGGGCTGGGCGGGCGCACCGGTCATCCTCCCAGTCTGGTCCTGGTTCCTGGGTGCCGCCTGGGAGCGCGCTGCGTGCCACGCGCGCCGTGGGCAGCCGCCGTGGGCAGCCGCCGTGGAGCGGCTGCGGGCCGCGCTCGGCCACCACGACGCCCGACGGCGGTGCGCGACGCGTGCCGCGCACCGCCGTCCGGGTGGTGCTGGGTACCGGAGTTCCCGGCCGGGGTCAGCGTCGCGTGCGGACCCGCGGCGTGGCGACCATCGCGGCGCCCGCGACGAGCAGGGCCGCGACGAGCCCCAGGAGGCCTGCCGGGTCGGCGCCCGTGCTCGCGAGCCGCGCGCCCGACGACGTGCCGGCCACCGCGACCGTGAGCTCGATCTGCGCGGTGCGCTGCGACGTGGTGCCGGTCGCGACGACGTGGTGCAGGCCCGCGGCCGTGCCCGCGGGGACCGTCGTCACCAGCGTCGCGACCCCGGAGGCGTCCGCGACGGCCGTGCCGAGCAGCACCGGCTCGGAGTGCAGGTGGAACTGCACGGTCTCGCCGGGCAGGAAGCCGCGCGCGACGAGCGTGACCGACGAGCCGGGGGTCGTCGACGACGTCGAGCCGGCGAGGGCCGGGACCGGTGCGGGCGTCGGGACGACGGGCGTCGGCGTGGGGGTCGGCGTCGGGGCGGACGGCTGCGGGTCGGGCGTCACGACGGGAGCCGTGACGGTGAGCGCGTGGTACGCCGAGTCGGCCTGCGCGTACACGCCCTGCGTGCTGGACCCCGAGTAGTGCGCGAGGACCGTGTACGAGCCGGCGGCGAGCGCGGGCGTCGTGACCCCGACGCTCCCGTCGACGAGCGTCGCGTTCACGTGCAGGAGGTAGTGCTCGTCGGCGTCGAGCACGATGAGCTGGACGTCGCCCTCGGGCGTGACGGCCTCGCTGTGCGGCCCGACGACCGTGACGGTCGCCGTGACCGGACCGGCGACGACGGTCGACGGCACGTCGACGGTCACGACGGGACGGGGCGCGACGTGCTCGGCGACGACGAGCGTCTGCGCGGCCGACGTGGCACCGCCGTGGACGCCGTCGCCCGAGTAGGTGGCGGTGACGCCGGTGAAGGTGCCCGCCGGGAGCGGCAGCGTGAGCTCCGCGACGCCCGAGACGACCGGGGCCGAGCCGAGCGAGCCGTCGTCCCACGTGAACGCGACCGTCCCGCCGGGGGCGGCCAGGCCGTCCGTGCCGGTGACGGCGGCGCGCAGGAGGACGGGGTCGACGTCGGTCGCGCTGGTGGGCAGGGTCAGCGTCACGCCGGCCTCGGCCAGCACGTGCACGGGCGAGCCGGCCGACGCGGAGGCCGCGAGGCCCGACGCGCCGAGGTAGCGCGCGGAGACGCTGCGGAGGCCGGGTGCCGGCGCCCCGAGGTCCGTGCGAGCCTCGCCGTGCGCGTCGACCGCGACGGGCGCACCCACGTCGACGCCGTCGACGGAGAACTGGACGGAGCCGGTGGTGACCGCACCGCCGCTCGTGGCCACGGTGGCGACGGCCGGCAGCGTGGCGGGCAGCGTCACCGACGGGGCGACCGCGACCGCGGTGGTCGTCGCGACGACCGGTGCGGCGACCGAGATCGGGAAGCGGCCGGACGACACCCAGGTCTCGCGACCGTCGCCGTCCTCGTACCCGCACCTCACGTCGACGTAGCCCGCGGGCGCGGGGGAGGAGAACCAGACCGAGCCGCTGTAGACCATCTGCGCGTCCGCGAGGACGCCGTGCGCGGTCTTGAGGATGCCGCTGCCCTCCGACGTCACCCAGGACGCGATCGTCCACGGCTGGTCCTCGACCAACGGGCAGACCACCGTCACCGGGATGGTCGTGTGCACCGAGCCCGTGGCGGGGACGTCGGCGACCGGGTAGCCGTCGGGCACGGCGCTCGCGGGCGCGGACAGGCCCACGGCGGCGGCCAGGACGAGCGCGGCGGTCGTCGCGACGGCGCGCAGCCGTCGGGGGAGGGAAGGACGCAGCACGGAGAGACCTCTCGGGGGCGGGGGACGAGGACGACGCCTCTTTCCCGACGCCGCTCGTCCCATCGGCGCACCGCGACCAGGCGTGAGGGGGTGGAACCTGCGACGCGCGTCACGTGCTGACGTGGGCCGACGCCCCGGACGGTCCACAGGACCCGGGTGAGGCGGGTCGTGCACCGGGTACGGTGCTGCCTCGTGACTGCCACGTCCCCCCACGCCCCGGTGCTCACGGTCGTCCAGCTCGACGCCGGTGTGCCGCTCGACCGCTTCGCCGGATGGCTCGACGGCGTCGAGGTGCGCCTCGTGCGCGCCGACCTCGGCGAGCCCCTGCCCCCGGCCGACACCCTGGACGGCCTGCTCGTCCTCGGCGGCCAGATGTCCGCGCTCTCCGACGAGGCGCCCGGCATCCCGGCCACCCGCGCGCTGCTCGCCGACGCCGTGCAGGCCGGTGTCCCGACACTCGGGATCTGCCTCGGCGCCCAGCTGCTCGCGGTCGCGACGGGCGGCCGCGTGCACGTCGCCGCCCCGCCCGGCCGCGAGTCGGGCGTCGTCGACGTGCGCTGGCGCCCGGAGGCCGTGGGCGACGCCCTCGTCGGTGCGCTGGTGGACGTCGACGTGCCCGAGGACCACCGGTCGACCCCGATGCCGAGCATGCACGCCGACGCGATCGTCGACCTGCCGCGCAGCGCGACGTGGCTCGCGCACTCGCGCCAGTACCCCTACCAGGCGTTCCGCGTCGGGTCGGCGTGGGGCGTGCAGTTCCACCCCGAGGCGTCGCCCGCGACGCTGCACGCGTGGGCCGAGCTGCACGACGACGTCGACACGGCCGCGGTCGACGCCGCGACGGCCGAGCACGACGCGTCCGTCGCGCGCGCAGGGGAGACGATCGCCCGCACGTTCGCGGCGCTCGTCGTGGCGCGTGCCGGAGACCGCACGCCCGCCTGACGCCCCCCGGCGACGGCCCGCACGAGGGCGTCGTACGAAGAAGACCGCCCCGACGACGCGGACGACGACCGCACGACGACGGCCGGCCCCCATCCGGGGAGCCGGCCGTCGTCGTGCGTGCGGTGCCGCGAGCGGACCGCGGCGTCACTGCTCGGGCGCGGCCTCCAGCTGCGGCGTGACCGGCGTCGTGCCGAGCGCCTGCGGCGCGCTGCCCTGCTTGAGGGCCGCGAGACGCGCTTCGACCTCGATCTGCGCGCCCGACGCCTCGAGCTCCGCGAACTGCGCGTCGATCGACGACGCGGCCAGCTCGGCCTGGCCCATCGCCATGGCCTCCTCGCGGCGGACCTTCTCCTCGAACCGCGCGAGCTCGCTCGTCGGGTCGAGCACGTTGATCGAGGAGATCGCGGTCTGCACGGTCTGCTGCGCCTGCGCCGACTTCTGCCGCGCCACGAGGGTGTCGCGGCGCGTCTTGAGCTGGCCGAGCTTGTCCTTCATGAGCGCCAGGCCTGACTTCAGCTTCTCGACCGTCTCGCGCTGCGACGCGATGAGCGGCTCGGCCTCGCGGACCTCGCCCTCCGCCTGGATCTGCTTGCCGAGCGCGACCTTGGCCAGGCTGTCGAAGCGGTCGGCCTTGACGGCGTCGCCCGCGGCACGCGCCTGGTCGGCAGCCGTCGACGCGGCGAGGGCCTTGCCGCCCCACTCGCGCGCCGCGGCGACGTCCTCGTTGTAGTCCTGCTCCGCGAGCCGCAGGTTGCCGATCGTCTGCGCGATGGCCTGCTCCGCCTCGGCGATGGAGTTGGTGTAGTCGCGCACCAGCTGGTCCAGCATCTTCTGCGGGTCCTCGGCCTGGTCGATCAGCGCGTTGATGTTCGCGCGCGCCAGCTGGGTGATCCGCCCGAAGATGCTCTGCTTCTCGGTCATCGCCGTGCCTTCCCTCGCTCCGTGGTCGTGCCGTGGTCCTGCGCTGATGCTGTCGTGCTCGTCCTGTGCCGTCGTCGGGCGGGGGCGTCAGTCCTCGGCCGGGTGGCCCGTGGGGTCAGAAGCCGCCGCCGAAGCCGCCGTCCCCGAACCCGCCGCCGTCGAAGCCACCCCCGCCGCCGCCTCCTCCGCCGCCGCCCCAGCCGCCGCCGCCGCGCAGGATCGAGTCGAGCAGGATGCCGCCGAGCACCATCCCGCCGACGCCGTTGAGGCCGCCGCCACCGCGCTGGCCCGTCGACTGGTAGCGGTACGCGTCGGCCTGCTCGACGTCGGCCTGCGCGAGGTACTGCGCGTCGGCGACGAGCTGCTCGGCCTTCCGCGCCGACTCGAGCGCCGCCTCCGGCTCCGTCCCGGCCTCGTCCTCGGCCTGCCGGCACCACCGCTCCGCCTCGGCGAGCCGCGTCCGCGCCTCGGGGCCGACCGCACCGCGACGCGTCGCGACGAAGTCGCTGGTCGCACGCAGCGCGGAGCGCAGCCGGCCGAGCGTCTCGTCGAGCAGGCTGCGTGCGCGGTCGGCACGCTCCCGCGCCTCGCGCAGCGGCGCCAGGGCCGCGTCGATCGCGGCCTCGGCCTCGGTGATGGTGCGCAGCGCCGCGAGCGGGTCACCCGCACCCGTCCGCGCGGACTGCGCCGTGGCGATGGCCGTCTGCGCCGCCGCGACGCGCGGGGCGACCTCCGGCCGGGCGGGGCCCAGGCGCTGCGCGTCGGCGATGTCCGAGGTGATCGACGCGATCGCCGCGTCGAGGCGCGGACCCGCCGACGCGAGGTCGGCGCCCGCGTGGTCGACCGCGTCGAGCAGCACGCGTGCCTGGCCGAGCGCCTCCTCGGCGGCCCGCGCGTACCGGACGGCCGTCGCGCGGTCGCCCTGCTCGAGGGCCGTGCGCCCCTGGGCGAGCGTCGCGCCGGTCTCGTCGAGCAGCAGGCGCGCCTGGTCGGGGTTGTGCACGACCGAGGCGAGCGCCGTCGCCGGGTAGCGCGTCTGGAGCGTCTGCAGCGTCGCGCGGGCCGTGTCGACGCGCGCCTGCAGCGCCGCGGCTTCGCGCGCGTGGGCCTCGATCGCGTCGCCGGCCCGCGACTCGACGTCGCGCAGCTCGTCGAACGCCTGCTTCTGCGCGTCGAGCGCCGCGGAGACCTGCGCGACCGTCCGGATGATGCGGGTCGCCGTGTCGCGCACCTGCGGCTCGGTGTCGGGGATGTCGTCGTCGAGCGTCTGCCGCAGGCGGAAGGCCTCGGTGACCTGCTGCTTCGACGTCGCGAGGACCTGCTCGAACTCGCGCGTCGCGTCCGGCCCGAACTGCGCCTGCGCGAAGCCGAGCTCCTGCTCCGACGTGCGCAGCGCGTCGTCGATGCGCACGAGCGCCGACGAGGACCGCTTGTCCAGCTCGGCCGTCGGGAGCGCCGCGAGCTCGTCGACCGGCCCGACGGCCTGCTGCTGCGCGGGCGGTCCGGACTGACGGTCCCGCCGACGTCGGAGGAAGGCCGACAGGACGAAGAACCCGCCGATGACGACGAGACCGAGCAGCAGCAGCCCGCCGAAGCCGAAGCCGCCGCCCCCGCCGGCACCCGTCGCCGAGTCGCGCAACGAGTCGGCCGTCGCGACGGCCGCACCCGCCCAGTCGTCCTGCGACAGGTGGTCCTCCGCAGCCGTCGCGGCCGCCTGCACCTCGCCGCTCGACAGGTCGCCCGTCGACTCGGGCACGAGCGCGTACCGGCGTGCCTCCGTCGCCACGGCCAGCACGAAGTCGGACTCGCCCAACCCGGACTGCGCCGCCGTCGCCTGCGCCCAGTCGACCGGGTTCTGCCCCCCGAAGTCCGCGACGTACACCACGTACAGGTCGTACGGCGTCGCGGCGGACAGCTCGTCGAGCGAGGCCTGCACCACGCCCTCCGACCCGCCGAGCGCGCCCACCTCGTCGGTGATGTCCGCGGTGATCGACACCGGCTCGGCGGCGCGCAGCGGCACCGCAGCGGCCGGTGGGGCGGCGAGCGCGGGCACGGCCGCGAGGGCGAGCGCAGCGGCCGCGCACGCAGGACCGACGAGGGGCACGGGCGACGACGCGCGGGACCGGGGACGCACGCGACGATCCTTTCTCAGGGTGGTACCCGCCGCAACGAGACACCGGCCGCCCGGGTTCCCGCGGCCGCCGTCGACCGGCCGCGCCCTGTCGGCGCCGGTGGCGCGTCGCCGCAGGTCAGCGCGGCGCGGCACGTTGACCTGCGGTCGCCGGCGGTGGGAGGGTCGTCGCACACAGCGGACTCACAGGGACGAACGCGTCCCGCCGGCCCGCGTCGACAGGAAGGTGGGGCAGGTGCCGCGGACCAGACGCGTGAGCCACGTGGCCGCGGTCGCGGTCCTCACGCTCGTCGGCCTCGTCGCCCTCACCGCACCCGCCCACGGCGCCGGCCCGGCCGGTCACGCCACGGCGGGCACGGTCGTCGCACCGGACGCCCGGACGCGGTCGCTCGTCGACCGCGCTCGTCTCGACGCCGCCGTCACCCAGGTCGTGGGCGACGTCGCTGCCGCCGTGGAGCGCGCCCGGACCGACGTCGCCGCACGCCTCGTCTGGCAGCGGGACGCCGTCGCCGCCTGGTGGACCGGTTCGGCACCCGCCTGGGCGCACGACGCCGCCCGCGTCGGGCCCGCGCTCTGGGACCTCGCCGAGCACGTCCGCGAGCTCATGCGGTCGCAGGCGGTGCGGTGGCTGTCGTGGGCGACGGGCGACGGGGCCGTAGCGCGGGGCTGAGGTCGGGCCGGTTCCCTGCCGACAGGTCGGGTCCAGGTCGCTGTGCTTGTGGTCGGACCTGGACTGCGCTCCGACTACTGCGCTACGTCCAGGTCCTCCGTGCTCGTGGTCGGACCTGGACTGCGCTCCGCAGTCGGCGGATGCCGCCGCAGGCGGCCTCCACCGACTACTGCGCTACGTCCAGGTCCTCCGTGCTCGTGGTCGGACCTGGACTGCGCTCCGACCGCCTGCGCGACGTCCAGATCTCTGTGCTTGTGGTCGGATCCGGACTCCGCTCCGTAGATCGCGAGTGCGGCCTCCGGCCGACCTCACCACCTACTGCGCGACGTCCAGATCCTCCGCGCTTGTGGTCGGATCTGGACTCCGCTCCGTAGATCGCGAGTGCGGCCTCCGGCCGACCTCACGATCTACTGCGCTACGTCCAGATCCTCCGTGCTTGTGGTCGGATCTGGACTCCGCTCCGTAGATCGCGAGTGCGGCCTCCGGCCGACCTCACGATCTACTGCGCTACGTCCAGATCCTCCGCGTCGACGATGGAGTAGGCGTAGCCCTGCTCCGCCAGGAAGCGCTGGCGGTGGGCCGCGAACTCCTGGTCGACGGTGTCGCGCGCGACGACCGTGTAGAAGTGCGCGGTCTTGCCGTCGGACTTGGGGCGCATGATCCGGCCGAGGCGCTGCGCCTCCTCCTGGCGGGAGCCGAACGACCCGGACACCTGGATCGCGACGGACGCCTCGGGCAGGTCGATCGAGAAGTTCGCGACCTTGCTCACGACGAGCTTGTGGATCTCGCCGGCGCGGAACGCGTCGAACAGCCGCTGCCGCTCGCGCACGGGCGTCTCGCCCGTGATGAGGTCGGCGTCGATGTGCTCGGCGAGCTCGTGGAGCTGGTCGAGGTACTGGCCGATGACGAGCACCTGGTCGCCGTCGTGCTGCGCGACGAGCCGCTCGACGACGCGGTTCTTCCCGGCGGCGGTCGCGGCGAGGCGGTACTTGTCCTCGGGCTCGGCGGTCGCGTAGAGCATGCGCTCGTGGTCGGGCAGCGTGAGGCGGACCTCGATGCAGTCGGCGGGCGCGATGTAGCCCTGCGCCTCGATGTCCTTCCAGGGCGCGTCGAACCGCTTGGGGCCGATGAGGCTGAACACCTCGTCCTCGCGGCCGTCCTCGCGGACGAGCGTCGCGGTGAGCCCGAGGCGGCGGCGGGCCTGCAGGTCGGCCGTCATGCGGAAGATCGGCGCGGGCAGCAGGTGCACCTCGTCGTAGACCACCAGGCCCCAGTCGCGCGCGTCGAGCAGCTCGAGGTGCGTGTAGACGCCCTTCCGCTTGGTGGTCAGCACCTGGTAGGTCGCGATGGTGACCGGGCGGATCTCCTTGCGGGCGCCCGAGTACTCGCCGATCTCGTCCTCGGTGAGCGTCGTGCGCTTCACGAGCTCGTCGCGCCACTGCCGCGCCGACACGGTGTTGGTCACGAGGATGAGCGTCGTCGTCGACGACTTCGCCATCGCCCCCGCGCCGACGAGCGTCTTGCCCGCGCCGCAGGGGAGGACGACGACGCCGGACCCGCCGTGCCAGAACGACTCGACCGCGTGCTCCTGGTAGGGCCGCAGGTGCCAGCCGTCCTGCGCGAGGTCGATCTGGTGCGCCTCGCCGTCGACGTAGCCCGCGAGGTCCTCGGCGGGCCAGCCGAGCTTGAGCAGCACCTGCTTGAGGTGCCCGCGCTCCGACGGGTGCACCACGACGTCGGTGTCGTCGAGGCGCGCGCCGAGCAGCCCGGCGGTGCGCTTCGACCGCATGACCTCGGCGAGGACGGCGGCGTCGAGCGCGTGCAGCACGAGGCCGTGCACGGGGTGCTGGACGAGCTGCAGCCGCCCGTACCGCGACATGGTCTCGGCGACGTCCACGAGCAGCGCGTGCGGCACCGGGTAGCGCGAGTACTCCAGGAGCACGTCGACGACCTGCTCGGCGTCGTGCCCCGCGGCGCGCGCGTTCCACAGGCCCAGCGGCGTCAGCCGGTACGTGTGCACGTGCTCCGGTGCTCGCTCCAGCTCGGCGAAGGGGGCGATGGCCCGCCGGCAGGCGTCGGCCTGGTCGTGGTCGACCTCGAGCAGCAGCGTCTTGTCGCTCTGCACGATCAGCGGGCCGTTCGTCACGTGGTCTCCTTCGCCTCGTCGGCGGCAGTGGTGTCGCCCCGGGTGCCGGTCGGGTCGTCGTCGGCGCGCTGCACGGACGCGATGCGGTGCACCGCGACGGTCAGCTCCGCCTCGCGCGCCGGGTCGACGGCCCGCAGCCGTCCACCCTCGACGTGCACCGGTCGCAGCAGCCGCCGCTCGGGCACGCCCTGCGGCCCGACGAGCTCGACCCAGACGGTCGAGCGCTCCGCGGCCGCCTCGCGCAGCAGCACCAACGCCGCGGCAGGGTCGGCTGTTCCCTCGCCCCCGAGGGCGGCTCGGCCCGACCCGCGGGTGCCGCCCGCACCCTCGCTCGCGACGGCGTCACCCGCGCCCGGGAAGGCGCCAGCGCCGCTGCGGCCCGCGCCGCGCGCGTCCCCGACCTCGGCACGCACCGTGCCGCGTGCGCGGACGGCGGCCGCGCGACCGGCGTAGGACGCCCCCGCCTCGTCGACGCTCGTCCCCACGGCGCCGACGCCTGCGGTCGCGCCAGGTGCCGGACCGCTGTCGCCGCCCGCGCGGTCGGAGGAAGACGCACCGGCCCGGGTCGCGTCGTACCCCGGGTGCACGGCGTCACGCGCCGCCCGCGTGACGCGGTCGCTGACGAGCTCGGCGTCGGCCCGGCGGAGCTCGGGGACGAGCGCGGCGAGCCGCTCGTCGGGCAGCGGCTCGCGGAACGCGGTCGGCCCGGTCGGCGCGACGGCGGCGCTCGCGCGGCGGCGGGCCGCGGCCGCACCACGACGCCCCACGCGCCGCACGAGGGGCGCGAGATGCAGCACCTCGCCGTCGGGTCCCTCGGTCACGGGTGCGAGCCCGCGCTCACGGAGCGTCTCGACGAGCTCACGCGTGCTCGCCTGCGCGGCCAGGACGGTCGGCGCGAGCGCGACCAGGCCGAGGTCGGCGAGCCGCGGGTCGTCCACCAGCCCGGCCAGGAGCGTCGGGTCGTCGGCGCGCACGTAGCTCGACGCGGTCCCGGCGCGCAGCCGACCGTGCCGCCGGGCGGCGTCGCGCACCAGGTACTCCAGGGGCTGCGGGACGACGCCCCGCGCGTGCGCCGCGAGGTCCGCGAGCACCTGGTCCGCCGTCGCGCCCGCGTCGAGCGCCGCGCGCACGGTCGTCGGCGTGAACCGCACGGTGAGCGCCCCGCCGCGGGACTCGGCGTGCGACGTCGCGTCGAGCAGCGCCTGCAGCGCGGCGCTCGGGCGGCCCGGGACGATGCCCGTCAGGTCGCCCTGGAGCAGCACCTCGTCGACGGCGGGCGGCAGCGCGGCGGCGAACGCGTCGGCGGGGGCCGGGTCGTCGGGCGCGGAGCCGAGCAGCGCACGCCCCGCCGGCGACAGCGCGCCCGCACCGAGCACGCCGAGCCTTCCGGCCTCGACGAGCACCGCGGTCACGGCCTGCTCGGGGGGCACCGAGCGGGGTGCGCGCCAGCGCAGCACGTCGAGCACCTGGTGCGCGGTGAGCGCCACGCCGTCCGCGTCGGCCAGGACGCCGAGCACCGAGCGTCGCAGCCGCGGTGCCCACGTCCGGTGCAGCTCGGGGTCGAGGGCCGCGCGCACGGCGCCGCGCTCGTCCCGGCTGCCCACGAGCCACGGGGTCCGCGGCGTGGACAGCCACGTGCGCGCGAGCACGGCCCACCGGGCGGGCACGTCGAGCGCGGCCCAGTCGTCGAGGTCGAGCGTGGGCAGGAACGTCGGCGACTCCTCGCCGTCGTCCGCGACGAGCCCCGCGGCGCCCGCGAGCTCGACGACGAACGCCGCCTCGGCCTCGTCGACCTCGAGCGTCGTGGCGACGCGCCGGAGCTCGCGCACGCCCAGCCCACCGGACCGCAGGACGGGTGCGGGGGCCTGCTCCCACAGGTGCGCGAGGCGCGCGACGAGCCGGACGACGTGCTCGCCCGCCGCGGCGGACTCGGCCGTGACCAGCGCGTCGGCGCGGTGCGGGGCGTCCGTCGGCACGGTCGGCGCGAGCGCGGGCGCGCGGTGCGTCCGGCCGCCGCGCAGAGCGAGCGCGACGCGCCGCGGCAGGACGACGTGACGGCTGTCGCCGTGCACGAGGAGCCCGCGCCGCAGCAGCCACTGCACGGCGCCCGCGGTCGCGGTCGCGTTGGTCGGGGCGAGACCCACCGGAGGACCCCACAGGAGCGCGTCGACGACCTGCCGGGCGCCCGCGGGCGCCTCCTGGAGCAGCGCGCGCACCTCGGCCGGGTCGTCGGGGCCGGTGCCGCGGCCCTCCGCGGGCTGCTCGCCGCGGTGGTGCTCGACCGGTGCGAGGCCCGCGGGGTACGGGCCGAGGAGCTCCGCGAGCCCGGGTGCCGCGTGCAGGGGCACGTCGGCGCGCGTCGACGACCGGCCGCGGGGACGCGAGCCCGGCTCCGCGAGGTCGGGGTGGATCAGCGCGCGTGCCTGCGCGTCGACGATCGCGGCGTCGACGAGCCGCCCGCCCGCGGCGTCGTCGCCCGCGACCGCGGCGCGCACCGCGGCGGCCGTCACGGGACGCTCGGCGCCGAGCGCGACGACGGCCTCGACGACCTGCAGGACCCCCGCGTCGACGGCGGCGAGCGCCCGTTCGAGGCTCGCGCGGCTGGTCGCACGGGCGGCCAGGGACGACAGCGTCGAGGGGGACGGCGACGCGAGGTCCGGGCGCAGGCGCAGCAGCGTGACGAGGTCGTCGTCCCCGCACGCGCGCAGGTACCCGGTGAACGTGGCCATCCGTCCCACGATACGTTCCCGCCCTGGCGGCCGGTGGTGGCCGGGGCGACGCTCCACCGCACGGCGGAGCGTCACGGCCGGCTCCGGACTAGCGTGCGAGACGTCCACCCGCCCTCGTCCGGAGGTCAGCCGTGACCGGATCCCTCGACCCCAGCGCCGGCCACGTCGGCGCCGACGCGCTCGCGGCGCTGCTCGCCGACGCCCGCACGCAGCACGACGGCGTCGTCGCGCTCCGGCACGCGCTGCACCGCTCGCCCGAGATCGGCCTGTCGCTGCCGGCGACGCAACGCCTGGTGCTCGACGCGCTCGACGGTCTCGGGCTGGAGGTCACGACGGGCAGCGGCCTGTCGTCGGTGGTCGCGGTGCTGCGCGGCGCGCGCCCCGGCCCTGCGGTGCTGCTGCGCGGCGACATGGACGCCCTGCCCGTCACGGAGGAGTCGGGTGAGCCGTTCGCGTCCGAGAACCCGGGCGTCATGCACGCGTGCGGGCACGACCTGCACACCGCGGGCCTGGTCGGCGCGGCCCGGCTGCTCGCGGCCCGCCGCGACCAGGTCGCCGGCTCGGTCGTGCTGATGTTCCAGCCGGGCGAGGAGGGCGACCACGGCGCGCGGCTCATGATCGAGGAGGGCGTGCTCGACGCGGCCGGGGACCGGGTCGTCGCCGCGTACGCGCTGCACGTCATGTCGTCGCTGCTGCCGACGGGCGTCGTCATGTCGCGGCCCGGCACGATCCTGGCCGCCGCCGACACGGTGCACGTCACCGTCCACGGACGCGGCGGGCACGGGTCGATGCCGCACCTCGCGGCCGACCCCGTCCCGGTCGCGGCCGAGATCGTCCTCGCGCTGCAGGCGATGGTCACGCGCCAGTTCGACGTGTTCGACCCGGTCGTCGTCACGGTGGGCCACATCCTCGGCGGCACGACGGACAACGTCATCGCCCCGACGGCCCGGCTCGAGGCCACCGTCCGCACGTTCTCGGAGGCCGCGCACGCGGTCGTCCCGGAGCGCCTGACGCGCGTGTGCGAGGGCGTCGCCGCGGCGCACGGGCTGACCGTCACGGTCGACTACCAGCGCGGCTACCCGGTCACCGTGAACACCCCCGACGAGGTCGCGCGGGCGGCGCGCGTCGTCCCGGCGCTGCTGGGTCCCGGCGCGTGGCAGGACGCGGCACAGCCCCTGCCGGGCGCCGAGGACTTCTCCTACGTGCTCGAGCAGGTGCCCGGCGTGTTCGTCGCGGTCGGGGCGACGCCCGTCGGCGAGGACCCCCGCACGGCCGCGTACAACCACTCCGCGCACGCGCGGTTCGCCGACGACGCGCTCGTCACCGGCCCCGCCGTGCTCGCCGCGCTCGCGCTCGACCGGCTCGCGCAGGGCTGACCGCGCCCGCCGAGCGGGCGGGCGGGTGGTCGAGCGGAGAGGTACGCGCACCGCGGCGGCACGGGCCGGTAACCTGGAGGGTCAGGACGTCGAGGGGACGTCGTCACGCAGAAGGACAGGGGTTGCCGTGCCCACCGGCAAGGTCAAGTGGTTCGACACCGAGCGCGGGTTCGGGTTCATCGCCGACGACGACGGCGGCGAGGTGTTCCTGCACGCGTCCGCGCTCCCCGCGGGCGTCGCGCCCAAGCCCGGCACCAAGGTCGACTTCGGCGTCGCCGACGGTCGTCGCGGGCCGCAGGCGCTGTCCGTGAAGATCCTCGACCCGCTGCCGTCCGTCGCGAAGGCCGCGCGCAAGCCGGCCGACGACATGGCCGTCATCATCGAGGACCTCATCAAGGTGCTCGACCGCGTCGGCAACGACCTGCGCCGCGGCCGCTACCCCGAGAAGGCACGCGCCACGCAGTACGCCACGCTGCTGCGCCGCGTCGCCGACGACCTCGAGGCCTGAGCATGGCGGTCGCCACGAAGGACGCCGTCCTCGGCAACGCCGTCGACCTGGCCCGCGAGGTCGCGATCGGTATCGCCGAGAACCCGGCGGACGTCGGCGAGCACCTCGGCCACGTCGTCGAGGGCGAGCGGCTCGTGTCGCACCGCTTCGCGTGCCTGGCCCGGGGCTACCGCGGGTGGGAGTGGACCGTCACCGTCGCGCGCGTGCCGCGCGGCCGCACGCCCACGGTCTGCGAGGCCGAGCTGCTGCCCGGCGACGACGCGATCCTCGCCGCCACCTGGGTGCCGTGGTCCGAGCGGCTGCGCCCCGGCGACATCGGCCCCGGCGACGTCCTGCCGTTCCGCGCCGACGACCCGCGCCTCGAGCCCGGCTGGACGCCCACCGGTGACGACGAGCTCGACTCCGTCGCGATCGACGAGCTCGCCCTCGCCCGCGCCCGCGTGCTGTCCCCGCAGGGTCGCGACGAGGCCGCCGAGCGCTGGTACCGCGGCTCGCACGGCCCGACGACCGCGGGGTCGCTCGCAGCGTCCGCGGCCTGCGCGTCCTGCGGGTTCCTCGTGACGCTGCAGGGGTCGCTCGGCACCGTGTTCGGCGTCTGCGCCAACGAGTGGTCGCCCGACGACGGCAAGGTCGTGAGCCTCGACCACGGGTGCGGTGCGCACTCCGAGACCGAGGCCGAGGCGCCGCCGAGCGACTGGCCCGCGCCCGACCCGCTGATCGACGAGATGCGCGTCGAGGTCGTGGCCCACGCCGCGCCGGTCCCTGCCGCGGACGAGGTCGTGGTGGTCGAGGCCGCGGCGGGCGAGGCCGTGGTCGTGGAGGCAGGAGCGGACGAGACCGTCGTCGTCGTGCCGGCCGCCGCCGACGAGGCCCACGCCGACGGCGCCGTCGCCGACGAGGCGGGCGCGGACGAGGGCGTCGGCGGCGAGGCTGCTGCGGACGAGGTCGTCGTGGAGCCCGCGGTGGCGGCGGAGCTCGTGGAGGAGGCCCTCCTCGAGGAGCCCGTCGCCCGGGACGACGCCCCCGCCGGCACGCCGGCGGCCGAGACCAGGACCGACCCGGAGCAGTGACGCCCGACGCCCTCGGCACCGCGGCCCTGCGCGCCGCCGTGCTGGGGGCGTGGCGCGCGTCCCCGGCACGCCTGCGGGAGGACGCGAACACCGAGGAGGACCACGCGCGCGGCTACTACCGCGACCGCGTGGTGGTCGAGCTCGCGCAGAACGCGGCCGACGCGGCCACGCGCGCGGGCGTCGACGGGCGGCTGCTGCTGCGCCTGGCGCGCGCCGACGACGGCACGCTCGTGCTGGTCGCCGCGAACACGGGTGCGCCGCTCGACGAGGCGGGGGTCGCGTCCCTCGCGTCGATGCGCGCGTCGTCGAAGCGACCGGACGGGGGCACCGCGCCCGAGCGTCGGGTCGTCGGACGGTTCGGGGTGGGCTTCGCCGCGGTGCGCGCGGTGTCCGACGAGGTCTCGGTCGTGTCGACGTCGGGCGGTGTGCGGTTCAGCCTGCGGGACACGGCGGGGCTGCTCGCGGACGCGGCCGCGGAGGTGCCCGCGCTCGCGGACGAGGTGCGTCGCCGGGACGGCTCGTTGCCCGCGCTGCGGCTGCCGTTCCCGGCGGACGGCCCGCCTCCCGCGGGCTACGACACCGCGGTCGTGCTCGAGCTGCGCGACGAGGTCGCGGCCGACGAGGTGCGGGGCCTGCTGCGCGCGGTCGACGACGCGCTGCTGCTCGCGCTGCCGGCACTGGTCGAGGTGGTCGTCGAGGACCTGACGTCCGACGAGCCGCCCCGGCGCGTGGCGGACGTGGGCCGCCGGTGGCTCGTGGCGTCGGCGGAGGGTGAGCTGCCGCTCGCGCTGCTCGCGGACCGCCCGGTCGAGGAGCGGGCCGCGCGGGACTGGCGCGTCACGTGGGCGCTGCCGCGGTCGGGCGTGCACGCGGGGGCGCGCGTGGTGCACGCGCCGACGCCGACCGACGAGCCGTCGACGCTGCCCGCGCTGCTCGTCGCGACGCTGCCGCTCGACCCGACGCGTCGGCGTGTCGCGCCCGGGCCGCTCACGGAAGCCCTGCTGGACCGCGCGGCGCAGGTGTACGCGACGCTCGCGCAGCGGGTCGCGGCGGACGGCGGGGACGCACTCGCGCTGGTCCCGACGGGCCTCGCGGACGGCGCGCTCGACGGTGCCCTGCGGGCGCGCGTCGTCGAGCGGCTGGCGCGCACGCCCCTGCTGCGGCGTGCGGGCACCACCGGCCGCCCGGACGCGGACGGAGGGCGCGCGGATCACCCCGACGCCGACCGCGACGCGGGGCGGCGCCCGGATCGCGCCGACCTCGACGCGGGGCGGCGCACGTCGGCCGTGGTGGACGGCCCGGACGACGGCGGCGGTCTCGTCGCGCCGCGCGACGCGGTCGCGGTGCAGGGGGAGGCCGGTCGGGGGGACGCGGTCGCGGCACTGGGCGCGCGCGTGGCGGGCCTCGTCGAGCTGCCGCCGGGTCGCGAGGCGCAGGCGCGGACGCTGGGCGTCGAGGTCCGGTCGCTCGCGGACGTCGTCGAGGACCTGCCGGCGGTGGCGGACGCGTCGTGGCCGGACCTGTACGCGGCGCTCGAGGGGCTCGCGGACGACTCGCGCGCGCGGGAGTCGCTCGGCGCGCTGCCGGTCCCGCTCGCGGACGGCCGGGTCGTGCGGGGCGCGCGCGGCACGCTCATGCTGGACGGCGACCTCGCGGACCGGCTCGGCGCGGACGCGCTCGACGTGCTGGGCCGGTGGGGGCTGCGGATCGTCCACCCGGCGGCGGAGCACCCGTTGCTGCAGCGGCTCGGGGCGTTCGACGCGGACGCGGAGGCGCTGCTGACGCAGCCGGCGGTCAGGGCGGCGGTGCTGGCGGCTGCGGACGACGACGACCTCGACGCGGCCGTGGAGGTGACCGACGCGGTGCTGACGGTCGTCGCGGCGACGCTGCCGGGCGGCCCGCCGCCGGAGGCACGCCCGTGGCTCGGGCTGCTCACGCTCACGGCGGCCGACGGTGAGCCGACCCCGGCCGACGGGCTCGTGCTGCCCGGCGGTCCTGCGGCGGCGCTGCTCGACGACCGCGTGCTCGCGCCCGTGTCGGTCGGGGACGTCGACCGGTGGGGTGCGGACGTGCTCGAGGCCGCGGGGGTCCGGGCGGACCTCGTCGTCGTGCGCGTGGACCACGTCGTCGCGGACGCCGCGTCGCTCGGCGACGACACGTCCGACCCGTGGGTGCTCGCCGCGCAGTCGCTGGACGGCTGGGAGGAGTACCTGGACCACCTCGCGGACCGCCTGGGCCCGGGCGCCTACGTGGGCGAGGCAGTGGCGGTCGCGGACCTGGACGCGGTCGCGGACGGCGCGTGGCGGGCGGTGCTCGCGCGGGTCGGCGGGGAGCCGGCGCTGCGTCGCGCGCTCGTCGAGCGGGTGCGCGGGGAGGACGGCGCGACGGCCCCGTCGTACACGGCGTGGTGGCTGCGGACGCACGCGGACCTCGCACCGGCGGGTCCGTTCGCCGCGAGCGGCCCGGGTGGGGAGGCCGGCGCGGACGCGGTCGTCGCCGCGCTCCTGCCGCCCGCGCCCGACCTGCTCGCGGCGTGCGACGTGGGCGTGCAGCGCGCGCTCGGGGGTGTGGCCACGCTCGCGGAGGTGGACGAGCCGGCGTGGACGGCGCTGCTCGACGCGGGGACCGTCGGGTCCGCGGTCGACCCGCGCGTCGCCGCGGCCGTGTGGCGTGCCGCCCGGCCGGACGTGCCGCCGCAGCGGGTGCCGGCGCTGGTCGGCGTGGGGCGCGTGGCGGTCGTGCGGGCCGACGACGCGGCGGTCGCGGACCGGCCGATGTGGTGGCAGCGCACCGACGTGGCGGCGGTCGTGCCCGGGTCGGCACGCACCGCCGAGCTGCTGGACCTGCCGCTGGTCGACGAGCTCGCGCCGGGCGAGGTCGGTCCTGGGGGCGAGGTCGTCGACGTGCCGGCCGAGGCGCGGGCGCTGCTGCCCGACGCGCCGGCCACGTGGGTCGAGCACGACGACCTCACGGTCGACGGCGCGCCGGTCGACTGGTGGGTCGAGGGCGCGGGCCGGGACGCCGTGGTGCACGCCGTGCACGTGTCCGGGCTCGCCGCAGGGCTCGCGCAGGCGGCCGGGCGGTGGGCGGCGAGGTTCGCGGTCGAGACGGTGCTCGTCGACCCGACGCGCGCGGCTGAGGTCGCGCTCGACGCCGCCTGGGGCCCCGAGGGCTGATCTCCGCCCGCGGGTCAGGCCGCGGCGGTCGCCAGGGCGGTCGCGGTCGCGAGGGCCTCGGGGATCGCCGCGAGGTGCACGTGCGCGACCTCGATGGGCTCGTACCCGGCGGCGACGACGGCGGCCGTGTCGTTCTCCTCGTGCGCGAGCACCGCGGCGAGCACGGGACCGAGCGGGCCGGTCTGGTCGCGCAGCGCGTCGGCGATGGCCTCGGAGACGCCGGACCGCTCGATGATCGAGTCGATCGACAGCTTGAGGTGCGACGCGACCGCGGACAGCATCCCGACGACGTACCCGGCGTCGGTCCCGGCGAGCCGCGAGCAGGTGAGCGCGCGCGTGAGGACCGACCACAGGGGGCCGACCGCGGCGGTGCGCGCGTCGACGAGCGACGCCATGGCCAGCGCGTTGAGCTGGCGCGGGCCGACCAGCACGACGGCCTGACGCACGGAGTCGATCCGCCGCCGCACGCCGCTCGCCGAGGAGTTCACGAGGTGCAGGACGCGCATCGTGAGCTCGGGGTCCGACTCGACGACGTGCACGACGGCGTCCTGGTCGGGGTACTCGGCGGACAGCAGCCGGACGAGCTCGAAGCACTGCACCTCGCCCGCGGACAGCTGGCGGCCGGCGTCGGAGCGGTGCCGCTCGAACATGGGGCCCTGCAGCAGGTCCGCGCCGGCGGACAGCGCCGCGTGGATGCGGTCGCGGGAGTCGGCGCGCTCGGCGATGACGTGCGCACCGCACTTGTGCACGTGCGCGACGAGCTGGTCCAGGCGGTCGAGCTGCGCGGCGACGTCGATCTTCACGTAGTCGACGATCGAGAGGAACTCGTCGTGCGCGGGCAGGCCCGCGTAGTCGCCGAGCGCGAGCCCGTAGCCCATGTGCTTGAGCGCGATGACCTGCTCGGCCGCGTCCTCGCCGGACGTCATGTGCCCGGGGATCTCGACGACGACCCCGCCGCCGGCGGGCGGCAGGTCGTGGCCGCCCATCATCACGCGGGTCGTGGCGCGCAGGATCAGCAGCTTGTCGCCGGACAGGAGGTCCGGGTCGAGGATCCGGTACTGCGCCTCGACGAGGTGCTCGACCCGGTGCTCGGGCTCGACGGAGCCGTCCGGGGCCATGACGGACGCACGGACCGCGTACCCGAACACCGACCTGTCGGGGTGCACGATCGGCTGGCGGTGGACGACGGCCGATCCGACGTGGGCGGGCGGCTGGTCCAGCTGGTACATGCGGTCGTCCCTCTCCTCCGAGGTGCGAAGTGCTGCTGGTCCACCTATCGGCAGGAGCCGCGCGGAAGTGAGGAGACGGGTGCGAGCACGCCCGTCCGGGCGTGCTCGGCGCGCCCCGGCGTCAGCCGACCGGCGCGCGCAGCGGCCAGTCCTCGTCGAGCACGGACTGCACGGCGAGGCCGCGGACCCGGTCGACGAGCACGGGTGCGAGGAGGTTGGCGGTGGGCGGCTCGCCGGCCGCGCCGGGGTGCACGACCACGAGCACGACGACGTCGGCGGGGTCGGTGTCGTCGCCGAGGACGCCCGGGCGGATCCGCGGGTGGTAGTCCGGGAAGTACAGCGTCGGGCTGACGACGAAGAGGCGGACCTCGCGCTCGTCGTCGTCGACGGACCGCAGCGCGAACAGCACGCCGGTGTCGTCGAGCGCGTCGAGCACGTAGGAGGTGCGTCCGGGCAGGCCCGGCAGGGCTGTGACGAGCCGCAGCTCGCCAGGCACGTCGAGGACGTGGCCGCCGACGGCGACCCGGACGGTGGCGGGGGCGATGTTCATCGGAGGAAGTCCATGAGGCTCGGCTGGAGGACCTTGCCGGCGGCGCCGAGCGCCCCCTTGTAGGCCACCTCCTGCATCTGGATGTCGAGGATCGTCTGCGCGAGGTCGATGTCCTCGATCCCGGACAGCTGCGTCTTGGTGGTGAGCTGGTTGCTCACGATCGAGGTCTGCGCGGAGCCGACCTGGTTCTGCCGGGCGCCGACGGACGACAGCTCGGTGAGCATGGCGTCCATGCGGTCGTCGATGGCGTTGAGGTGGGTCGTGGAGTCGCCGCCGCTGCGCAGCGTCGCGGCGACCTGGTCGAGGAGCGCGAACACGGACGTCGTGCCCTCGCCGAAGACCGCGGACCCGTCGGCGTCGACGCGGACCGTGGTGGCGTCGCCGACGCGGCGGTCGACGGACGCGCCCGCGGTGCCGGTCCAGCTGTAGTCGGCCTGGAACGCGCGCCCGGCGTCCGAGGTGCCGGCGAAGACGGAGCGTCCCGCGTACGACGCGTTGGCCTGGTCCATGAGCGCGTCCCGGACGCCCTCGATCTCCGCGGCCAGGGCCTCGCGCGACGTCGGGCCGAGCCCGCCGTTGCCGCCCTGGATGGTGAGGTCGCGGGCGCGCCGCATGGCGGTCATGGACGACTGCAGCGCCGCGTCGACCGTCGTGAGCCACGAGTCGCCGTCGGTCGCGTTGCGCGCGTACTGCGTGAGCGCGCGCTGCTCGCCGCGCAGGCGCAGCACGTCGGAGGCGCCGGCCGGGTCGTCGGACGGCACGGTGATCTTCTTGCCGCTCGAGAGCTTCGCCTGCAGGTCCGCCATGGACGTGAGGTTGCCCTGCAGGTTGGACAGCGTCTGGCGCTGCACGGTCAGGTGCGTCACCCGGGGGATCATCGCGTCACCTTCCGACGAGGCCGGTCTTGTTGATGAGCACGTCGAGCATCTGGTCGACGGCGGTGAGGACGCGCGCGGCGCCCTCGTAGGCCCGCTGGAAGGCGAGCATGTTCACGGTCTCCTCGTCGGTGTCCACGCTGGTCGCCGCGAGCTGCTGCTGCTCGGCGGTCGCACGGGCGGACTCGGCGACCTTGGCCCGCGAGCTCGCGCTCGAGGCGCGGACGCCGAGGTCGACGACGGTCGACGACCAGTGGGCGTCAGGGCCGGTCGTGCTGGTCTTGAGCGCGGCGATCGCGTCGCCCACGGTGCCGTCGAGGGGGCCCTTGGTGGGGTCGGCGACGGCGACGTCCGCGGCGGACGTGAGCGCGACGGTGAGGCCGAGCGCGGCGGGCCGGCCGGCCTGGAACGTCCAGAAGTCGCCGGTGGTGCGGCCGTCGGCGGTGACCGCGCCGCCGTGCAGCGCGTTCACCTGGTCCGCGATCGTGGTCGCGAGCGCGTCGTAGCGGGCGGCGGCCTCGGTGAGCATGCCGCCGGTGCCCGTCGCGTCGGGCGGCGCGAGCACGGAGAGCAGCCCGGCGACACGGCCGCCGTCGAGACCCGCGCTCTGCGTGGGGCGCTCGGCCCAGACGACGGTGACGGCCTGACCGGCGGTGGCCTGCGCGAACGACGCGGCGCCGGTGACGGCGAGCTCGTGCACACGCTTGCCGGACACGAGCGCGTTGCCGCCGACGAGGACGTCGACCTGCCCGTTCTCGCGGGTCGTGGCGCTCGCGCCGACGAGCGACGAGAGCTGCGTGACGAGCTGGTCGCGGCGGTCCATGAGCTCGTTGGCGGTGCCGCCCGCGTTGGTGATCTCGAGGATCCGGGCGTTGAGGTCGGCGACGCCGGCCGCGGTGGTGTTGACCTGCTCGACGAGCCCGGCGGCGGTCGTGCGGGCCTGCGTCCACTGCGTCTGGACGGAGGTGTAGAGGCTCGCGATGCGGTCGGCGACGGCCTTGGAGTCCTGCAGGACGACGGCGCGCGCGGCGTTCTTGTCGGGGGTGTTGGACAGGTCGGACCAGGCGCCCCACATCGTGGCGAGCTGGCTCGCGAGGCCGGTCTCGCCGGGCTCGCCGAGGCTCTTCTCGAGCACGCCGTACGCCTCGGCCCGCGCCGACAGGTACGACGCGCCCGCGGTCTGGGTGCGCAGGCGCAGGTCGAGGAACACGTCGCCGAGGCGCTCGACGCCGGTGACGCGCACGCCCTCGCCGGCGCCGTTGTTGACGGAGAACATCGACGGGACGTTGGCGGAGGGGAGGGCCGACAGCGACGCGCGCTGGCGCGTGTAGCCGACGGTGTTCGCGTTGGCGACGTTCTGCCCCGCGACGTCGAGGGCCTGCCGCTGCGCGATCAGGGAGCTCAGCGCGGTGCCGAGGCCGGAGAAGGTGCTCATGCGGGTGGGGGTCTCCTCAGAAGGTGCGGTCGACGAGGCGCGCGGCGGGTGCGGCCGCCGCGGTCGTGCCCGCGCCCGTGTACGTGTGGACGTCCTGCAGCGTCGCGAGCGTCTCCTGGGTCGCGCGGTGCGACAGCGCGAGGAGCTCGCGGTTGCCGTCGGACAGCTGGGCGATCTCGGCGGCGAGCGTCCCGAAGGCGTCGCGGTGCGCGCGCAGCAGGTCGTCCCAGGGGGCCGGTGCGGCGGAGGCGATCTCGGCGAGGCTCGCGTCGCCGGGGAGGCCGAGCGTGACGGCGGCGAGCTCGGCGGCGAGCGCGCGGCCGAGCTCGGCGGTGCGGATCTCGTCGAGCACCGTCTCGACCTCGCGGGTCGCGTGCCCGAGCCACCGCGAGCGCCCGCTCGTGAGGATCAGCTGCTCCTCCTCGAGCTTGAAGAGCAGGAGCTCGAGCAGGTTCCGCTGCTGCCACAGTGCGTCGGAGAGCCCGTTGAGGGGCATGGGGGTGTCCTCCAGGTCCTGCCCGCCGGGGTCCGTCGGGCGTCTGCTCCCTCCATCGGCACGGGTCGGGCGATTGTGACGAGTTCGCCGGAGATCGCGTGGTCCGAGGGTGGGAGCGCTGTCACACCATCGGGTCACCGGCGTGTCGTCGAAGCGGTTCCGGACTCACCCGTCCGGTGCGCCTGGAACAGTCCGAATGCTCCCGCAGGGCCATTCGGGTGTGATGCGCGTCACACCGATTGCCTGCGGAAACGCTCTCATGAATCGATTCCGGGTGTTCCCCCAGGACGAACCGGACCCCCCTCCATCTGGTCGCGTGTCCAGTCATGGGCGAACCCGAACCCATGACTCAAGGGTGCTGCCACCTGGGCCGAACGAGTGCAGGTGAGCAACAACACAGCGGCGACCGACGAGCTCGTCACGACGCACCTCCCCCTCGTCGGGTACGCGGTCAGCGAGATGCTGCACCGCGTCCCCCCGACCGTCTCGCGCGACGAGCTCGCGTCGGCCGGCAGCCTCGCCCTCGTGCTCGCCGCACAGGCGTACGACCCGGAGACCGGCGTGCCGTTCGCCCGCTACGCCTCCCTGCGCATCAAGGGCGCACTCGTCGACGAGCTGCGCTCGATGGACTGGGCGTCCCGCGGGGCCCGGCAGCGCGTCCGCGAGCTCGCCGCCACCACCGAGCGGCTCACGAGCGTCCTCAAGCGCAAGCCGACGCGCGAGGAGCTCGCCCACGCCATGGGCGTCGACCTCCGCGTCGTCGACGACGCGACCCGCGACGCCGAGCGCCGGGTCCTGTCCATGGACGCGACCGAGGGTGCCGTCGCCGACCTCGTCGTCGACCGCGAGCCCACGCCCGAGGAGAGCGTCCTCGCCGACGAGCGCCACCGCTGGCTGCGCGCCGCCGTCGTCACGCTGCCCGACCGCCTGCGCACCGTGATCGAGGGCCTGTTCCTCCAGGACCGCAGCGTCGCCGACCTCGCCGCCGAGCTCGGCGTCACGCAGTCCCGCATCAGCCAGCTGCGCACCGAGGCCCTCGGCCTGCTGCGCGACGGCATGAACGCGGGCCTCGACCCCGACCTCGTGCCCGCCCCCGAGCGCGCCGACGGCGTCGCCGAGCGCCGCCGCCAGTCCTACTTCGCCGCCGTCGCCGCACGCGCCGCGCTCGTCACGTCGATCCCGACCACCGACCGGCTGTCGGTCGTGCCGAGCCAGCGCGACGTCGTCGCCGCACCCGACGGCACGCCCGTCGCGGCGCGCCTGCGCGGCGCCTGATCCTCGGCGGCCGGCGCCGGCGGGGGGGACCGTCGAGAAATTCTTCGACGCAATCCCTCACCGACCGTCGGAACCCGCCGATCTGCAGGGTGTGCCCACGGATGGGCCGCTCCGGACCCGAATCAAGGAGGAAGAGAACCATGGGTCTCTCGATCAACCAGAACATCGCGGCGACGAACGCGTACCGCAACCTGTCCAACACGCAGAACGACCTCTCGAAGTCGCTCGAGAAGCTGTCCTCGGGCTTCCGCATCAACCGTGCGGCGGACGACGCGGCCGGTCTGGCGATCTCCGAGGGTCTGCGTTCGCAGGTCGGTGGCCTCAAGGTCGCCGCCCGCAACGCCCAGGACGGCATCTCGGTCGTGCAGACCGCTGAGGGCGCCCTGACCGAGGTCCACTCGATCCTGCAGCGCGTGCGTGACCTCGCGGTGCAGGCCGGTAACGACTCGAACAACGCCGAGGCGCGCAAGAACATCGACACGGAGGCCACGCAGCTGGTCGACGAGCTCGACCGCATCGCCGCGTCGACGAACTTCAACGGCACCAAGCTCCTCGACGGCTCCGCCGGCGGCGGCTCGGGCAAGCTGACCTTCCAGGTCGGCGCCGACGGCGACACCAACAGCCAGATCCAGGTCGACCTGTCGGGCGCCAACATCAAGACGATCGCCGCCGACCTCACCACGGGCTCGCTCGCGACCGGTGGCACGAAGTTCGACGTCGACAACACCGCGGTCGCCGCCGGCAACTACACGTTCTCGGTCGACAACGGCTCGGGCGTGACCAGCGACGTCGTCGTCGCGATCTCGGGCGCCCAGGCGACCGCGATCTCGAACGCGACCACGGGCAGCGTGCAGAAGTTCGCCGACGCCCTCGCGGCCGACACGAACTTCGCGGCGAACTTCTCCGTGAACGTCGTCAAGGACGCCAACGGTGCCGCGACCGGCATCGAGGTCAAGGCGCTCAACGGCGGGACCGTCGCCGCGGGCACCGACCCGGGCACCGGTGTCGACAACGGCGCCACGGTCGCCAACACGACGGCCGGCCTGGACTTCTCCTCGGCCACCGCCGCGCAGGCGTCCATCACGAAGATCGACGAGAAGATCTCCTCGGTCTCGACGGCTCGCGCCAACCTCGGTGCGCTGCAGAACCGGTTCGAGCACACGATCAAGAACATCAACGTCTCGGTCGAGAACCTGTCCGCGTCGGAGTCCCGCATCCGCGACACCGACATGGCGTCGGAGATGGTCTCCTTCACCCGCGCGCAGATCCTGTCGCAGGCCGGCACGGCGATGCTCGCGCAGGCCAACCAGATCCCCCAGGGCGTGCTGTCCCTCCTGCGGTGATCCACCCGGTGACCACCCCCCGACCGGGGACGGCCACCACCTAGAGCGCTCCGGTGGCGGGCGGCCCACCAGCCGCCCGCCACCGGCGCCTCACCCCCGCACCACCACCACGACGAGCGGAGCGACCGCGCATGGCGACGATGGGCATCGACGGCCTGGTCTCCGGGCTGCAGACGACCGACCTCATCAACCAGCTGATGCAGGTCGAGTCGGCCCCCCAGACGCTGCTGAAGTCGAAGCAGGCCGCCACGACGAACCTCGTCACGGCGCTGCAGTCGCTCAACACCAAGGTCTCGTCGCTCAAGGACGCCGCGACGAAGGCCGCCACCGCCTCGTCGTGGGACGTCACGAAGGCGAGCGCCTCCGCCGCGTCGGTCACCGCGACGACGAGCACCGGCAGCACGCCGACCGAGCTGACGTTCCGCATCGACGCGCTCGCGGCCAGCCAGGTCTCCCTCGTCGACCACGGCACCCTCCCCGCGGCGGGCGAGAAGCTCACGTTCAAGGCGCCCGACGGCACCCTCACCGAGGTCGTCGTCGGTGCCGACGCCGCGGCGACGGCCCGCGCGATCAGCGCGTCGAAGGCCGGCGTCAACGCGGTCGCCGTCACGGTGGGCGGCACCACGCGGCTTCAGCTCACCGCGGCCGAGTCCGGCGCGAAGCACGCGTTCGAGGTCTACGCGGGCACGAAGGACCAGGTCACCGCAGCCAGCGCGCCGAAGGTGCCGATCGTCGACACGCGCACCGCGAAGGACGCGGAGATCACGCTCTGGGCCGGGGTCGTCGGCGCCGAGCAGAAGGTCACCTCGTCGTCCAACACGTTCTCCGACGTGCTCGCCGGCACGTCGATCACGATCTCGAAGGTCGAGGCCGACCCGGTCAGCCTCACGGTGAGTCGCGACACGGCCGCGATCACGTCGCTGGCCTCGGGCCTCGTCGGTGCGCTCGGTGTCGTCTTCTCGGAGGTCGCGTCCCGCACGTCGACCACGACGACCACCGCGGCGGACGGCCGCACGGTCGTCAGCGGTGGCCTGTTCGCGGGGGACAGCGCCGTCCGCGGCCTCAAGCAGGCGCTCCAGACCGCCGCGTCCTACCCGGTCGACGGCACGTCGCCCTCCGAGGTCGGCATCACGATCGGCA
The DNA here is from genome assembly GCF_010119915.1 of Cellulomonas sp. H30R-01. NCBI lineage: Bacteria > Bacillati > Actinomycetota > Actinomycetes > Micrococcales > Cellulomonadaceae > Cellulomonas > Cellulomonas sp. H30R-01. The sequence continues at coordinate 4,451,589 of NZ_CP048210.1, forward strand.
AGGACGGCGCGTTCACGTTCGACGACGCCAAGTTCAAGGCGGCGCTGGCCGCCGACCCCGACAAGGTCCAGAAGGTCGTCTCGGGCCTGGCGCAGCGCGTCGCCGACGTCGCGGTCGAGGCCTCCGACAAGGTCGACGGCACGCTGACCCGCAAGATCACCGGCCAGCAGGACCTCGTCAAGACCCTCGGCACGCAGATCGACGCGTGGGACCGACGCCTCGAGGTGCGCCGCGAGAGCCTGCAGAAGACCTACTCGGCGCTCGAGGTCACGCTGTCCAACCTGCAGTCGCAGTCGAGCTGGCTCGCCGGCCAGCTCTCGTCGCTGTCCGCGTCGTCGAGCTCCTGACGCCCACCGGAAGGTCGCACCCCATGCCTGACATCCGCTCGCGGTACGTGGCCGACGCGGTCGCCACGGTCGGACCCGCGCGTCTGCTCACGATGCTCTACGACCGGATGCTGGTCGACGTCGACCGTGCGGCCGAGTCGTTCGAGGCCGGGGAGGTCGTCGCCGGTCGCGGTCACCTGCAGCACGCGCAGGAGATCGTCGCCGAGCTCATCGTCAGCCTCGACGAGGCCGCCTGGGACGGCGGCCCGCAGCTCATGTCGATCTACCGCTTCCTGCTCGGCGAGCTCATCCGCGCCGGTGCGCGCGGCGACGTCGAGATCACCCGGTCCTGCCGCGCGCTGATCGAGCCGCTCGCGGAGGCCTGGCACGAGGCTGCGCGCTCGCTCGCGCAGGTCCAGATCCCCACCCCGGCGGACGCGCCCGCGCTGGAGACCGCGACCGCGGTCGGCCTGCTCGGCGTCGGCTGACATGCTCGCCCCGGCGGCCGGCACGACCGGCACGCCCGCGACGGACTTCCACGCGGCGTGGGTCCGCGCGCTCGACGCGCTCGAGGTCGACGTCGCCGCGGCCGAGGAGCTGCTGCGGACCGCGCACCTCGCGCCCGTCGACGAGGTCGCGCGCGCCGCCGTGTGGCAGCCGCCGCGGGACCTCGGCACCCTGCCCGTCTCGCTGCGGGAGCGCGGCCAGGCGCTGCTCGACCGCCAGCTCGAGGTCGCCCGCCGTACCGCGGAGGCGCTCGTGCGCAGCCGCCGCCAGCTCGTCGCCGCCGACGCGCTGCGCCCGGTCCGCCCGGACCTCCCGGTGTACGTCGACGCCCAGGCGTGATGTCACCCGTTCGCCCGTCCTGAAACCTCTCATCGGCCCGGACGCCCGGCCGATGGGGGGAGTGAGCAAGGACTCGCTCACGCAACAGGCCACGGATCGGCCGCCCCACCCGTCCTCGGGAGAGGTGTACCTGTCATGGGTCTGTTCGACTCCGTGAGCTCCGTCGCGCTCAACAGCGCGCTCGACGGGCTCGCGCTGCGCCAGCGCGCCATCGCGGACAACGTCGCGAACATCCAGACTCCCGGCTTCCAGGCCCGTCGCGTCCGGTTCGAGGACGAGCTGACGCGCGCCGTCGCGCACGGCAGCGGCGCGGTCGAGGCCACCACGCACCGGTCGCTCGAGCCGACGCGCGAGGACGGCAACAACGTCAACCTCGACGCCGAGACCCTGCTCAACATCGACACCAACCTGCGCTACCAGCTCGCGACCCAGGCGGTCTCGGGCCAGTTCTCGTCCGTCCGCACCGCCATGAGGACCAGCTGATGACCATCTTCGGAGCGATCGGGATCGCCTCCACCGGCCTGACGGTCCACCGCAAGTGGCTCGACGCCGTGAGCGACAACCTCGCGAACCTCAACACCGTCCGCCCCACGTCGGAGGACGCGTTCCGCGCCAAGTACGTCGTCGCGGCGGAGAGCGCGGGGGAGAACCAGGGCGTGCAGGTGGCCGGCATCGTCGAGGGCAGCGCCGAGGGCCGGCTCGTGTACGAGCCGTCGAACCCGCTGGCCGACGAGGACGGCTACGTCCGGTACCCCGACATCGACATGTCGAGCCAGATGACCCAGCTGATCATGGCCCAGCGCGGCTACCAGGCGAACGCCACGGTCGTGGACCGGGCGCGCGAGACCTACCAGGCGGCCCTGCAGATCGGACGGCAGTGATGACCTTCGCCGTGACCCCCGTGACGGGGGTGCTCCCCACCGGTGCGCTCGACGCGACGCGCGCCGCGACCGCCGCCGACCCGGCCGCGGGCGCGCAGTTCGCGGGCGTGCTCGGTTCGATCGAGAACCTCCAGCAGCTCCAGTCGACGTCGAACGAGCTCGCGGTCCGTGCCGTCACGGGTGACCTCGACGACGTGCACGACTACACGATCGCGTCCGCGCAGGCGTCGACCGCGCTCGAGCTCACCGCCGCCGTGCGGAACAAGGCCGTCGAGGCGTTCACCGAGATCATGAGGATGCAGGCCTGATGCCCGCCCAGGTGCAGGCCGCCGTGGACCGTCTCACGGGGGCCGTCAAGCAGTTCTCGCTCGCGCAGCGCACGCTCGCGCTCATCGGCGTCGCCGTGCTCGTGCTGGGCGCGTTCGCGCTCTCGACGTGGATGTCGCGCCCGACGATGAGCCCGCTGTTCACAGGCCTGTCCGGTGCGGACGCGTCCGCGGTCGTCGACCAGCTCACCGCGGACGGCGTGCAGTACCAGCTCGCCGACGGCGGCTCGACGGTCCTCGTCCCGGACAAGTCGCTGTACGACCAGCGCATCAAGCTCGCCGCGGCCGGCCTGCCGACCAACGCGGACGGCGGCGGCTACTCGCTGCTCGACGAGATGCCGATGACGTCGAGCGAGTTCCAGCAGCAGACGACGTACCAGCGCGCGCTCGAGGGCGAGCTCGCCCGCACGATCGGCGCGATCGACGGCGTCGAGTCCGCCACGGTGAAGCTCGCGCTGCCCGAGGACTCGGTGTTCGTCTCGGAGAAGGCGGACCCGACGGCGTCGGTGTTCGTCCGCACCCGTCCCGGCACGTCGCTGTCGGTCGACCAGGTGCAGGCGATCGTCCACCTCGTGTCCGCCGGCATCGACGGCATGAAGCCGCTCGACGTGGCCGTCGTCGACTCGACGGGCGAGGTCCTGTCCGCGGTCGGCACCGGCACCACCGGTGGCGTCGGCGGCCAGCAGGCCAGCGACTACGAGGCGCGGGTCGCCGCGTCCGTCCAGGCGCTGCTCGACCGCGTCGTCGGCCCCGGCAGGTCCGCCGTGACGGTGACCGCCGAGGTCGACCAGAGCCAGACGGACCGGACGACGGAGGAGTTCGCGGCCACGCCCGACACCCCGCCGCTCGCGTCGTCGACCACGACCGAGACGTACGAGGGCGGTGCCGCCTCGGGCGCCGCCGGCGTGCTCGGCCCGGACAACATCCAGGTGCCGGGCGGCGACGGGACGAACGGCTCCGGCTCGTACGAGTCGACGACCGAGGACCGCACCAACGCGATCAACAAGACGACCGAGCGCGTCCAGCAGGGTCCCGGCGCGATCGAGCGGCAGTCCGTCGCCGTCGTCCTCGACGAGAAGGCCGCCGCGCCGATCGACCTCGCGGAGCTGCGCGACACCATCGCGGCCGCCGCGGGCATCGACGCCGAGCGCGGCGACACCGTCGCCGTCCAGGCGGTCCCGTTCGACACCACGCAGGCCGAGGCCGCCGGTGAGGCGCTCGCCGCGGCGGACGCCGCCGCCAAGGCCGCCGAGCAGCGCTCGCTCATCCAGCAGGCCGCGATCGGAGCCGTCGTCCTGGCGCTCCTGCTCGCGGTCGCGATCGCCATGACCCGCCGCTCGCGCCGGTCGCGCCGCACCGCGATCGACCTGGGCGAGCTCCAGCCGGTGCTCGACGACGACGCGCGCCTCGCGCTCGAGGGCCTCCCCGAGGACGCCCTGCCGGAGCTGCCCGCCGGGCCGCTGCCGACCGAGCCCGACCCCGTCGCCCGCAAGCGCGCCGAGATCACGGCCCTCGCCGACGAGCAGCCCGAGGAGGTCGCGGACCTCCTGCGCGGCTGGCTCGGCACCGCGACCCCGGCAGGTCGACGCTGATGGCCGCGCTCACCGGAACCCAGAAGGCCGCGATGCTGCTCCTGCAGCTCGGCCGCGACCGCGCCGCGCGCGTCATGGCGCAGCTCGACGTCAACGAGATCGAGGAGCTCACGGCCGAGATCCTGCGGCTCGAGCGGGTCGACCAGCGGCTCGCCGACGAGGTGCTCGAGGAGTTCCACGCGGTTTCTGTCGTCGGACCCGGCGTCGGCGGCGGCATGGGCCTCGCGCAGCACCTGCTGGTCGCGTCGCTCGGGGCCGAGCAGGCCGCCGACGTGCTCGAGCGGCTCCAGACGACCCTGCAGGGTCAGCCGTTCGAGTTCCTGCAGCACGCCGACGCGCGTCAGGTCGTCTCGCTGCTGTCCAGCGAGCACCCGCAGGCGATCGCGCTCGTGCTCGCGCACCTCAAGCCCGACCACGCGGGCATCATCCTCGCGGGCCTCGACCCCGAGCTGCAGGCGGACATCGCGCACCGCATCGCGCTCATGGAGCGCGCGTCGCCGGACGTCGTCCAGGTGATCGCGGAGACGCTGCAGCGCAAGGCGTCGAGCGTCCTGCAGGCCAACGACTTCGCCGCCGTCGGCGGTGTGCAGCCGCTCGTCGAGATCATCAACCGCGCCGACCCCGGCACGGAGAAGGTCATCCTCGAGGGCCTGGCCGCACGCGACGAGGAGCTCGCGGAGGAGGTCCGCAGCCGCATGTTCGTGTTCGCGGACATCACGCTGCTCGAGGACCGGGCGATGCAGCTCGTGCTGCGCCAGGTCGAGACCGCCCAGCTGTCCGTGGCGCTCAAGGGCGTCAGCGACGGGGTCCGCGAGACCGTCATGCGGAACCTGTCCGAGCGGGCGCGGGAGAACCTGCTGGAGGAGATCGAGCTGCTCGGCCCCGTGCGTCTCTCGCTCGTCGAGGACGCCCGTGCGGCGATCGTCCAGGTGATCCGTCGCCTGGAGGAGAGCGGCCAGATCGTCATCCGGCGCGACGCGGAGGACGAGCTCGTTGCCTGACCTCGGATTCGTGCCCACGCCGCGTCCCACGCCGGACGCCACGGCGACCCCCACGACGGACGTGCCGGCGGTGGCCCCCGTGTTCGCCGCCGCGCTGCCCGGCGGTGCCGTCGTCACGCCCGCCGTCCCCGTGCCGGCCGCGTTCGTCGCGACCGGTGCGACGGCGTCGACCGCCGCGCGCCCCGTGGGCGAGCCCGTCGTGTTCACGCCGTCGCCGCTCGCGGCGGCCTCGACCGCTGCTCCTGTGATCGACCGTGCCGCGTCCGAGGCCGCGCGGGCCGAGGGGTTCGCCGCGGGCTACGCCGCGGGGGCCCGTGAGGCCGCGCGCGTCGCCCAGGAGGAGTCGGTGCGGGTCCGTGCCGTCGCCGAGCAGCGTCGGGTCGCCGCGCAGGCCGCGCTCGACCACGCGCTCGACGCGCTCCAGGCCGCCGCGTCGGCCGCCGCCGCGCGCACCGTGCCCGTCGTCGCCGAGGTGGACCGTCGTCTGCACGCCGCGGCGCTCGACCTCGCCACCGCGGTCCTGGGCATCGAGCTCGCCGACCACGCGCAGGGTGCCCGTGCGGCGCTGACCCGCGTGCTCGCCCAGGTCGACCCCGCGGAGCCCGTGACCGTCCGGATGCACCCCGACGACCTCGCGGCGGTGGCCGCCGTGACGACCGCGACCGGTGGCACCGCCCCGACGCTGCCCGCGACCGTGACGCTCGTCGCGGACGCGGCGCTCGCAGCCGGTGACGCCGTCGCCGAGCTGCCCGACGGCTACCTCGACGCGCGCGTCACGACCGCGCTGGCCCGCGCCCGCGCCGCCCTGGAGCAGGCGTGACCGCGACCCTCGACGCGCCCGTGGCGCTCGTCGCCCCCGGCGCTCCCGTCGTGCCCGTCGCACCCGTCCGCGCGTCCGCCCCCGGTGCCCCCGGGTCCCCCGCGTGGGACCGCGCGCTCGCGGCCGCCGCGCCCGAGCGCATCGGCACGGTGCGTGCGGTCGTCGGCCTGACGATCGAGGTCGTCGGCACCGGTGCCGCGGTCGGCGAGCTCGTGCGCGTCGGCGACGACGTCCTCGCCGAGGTCGTCGCGACCGCGGGCGCCACCGCGCGCTGCATGCCGCTCGGCCCGACGACCGGCCTGCGCGCCGGCATGCCGGCCCGCCCGCTGCGCGAGCCGCTTCGCGTGCCCGTGGGCCCCGGCCTGCTGGGCCGCGTGCTCGACGGCCTCGGCCGGCCCATCGACGGCAAGGGCCCGTTGCGGGCCGCGGCGTGGGTGCCGATCGACGGCCGCGCCCCGCACCCGCTCGAGCGCAGCCGCGTCGAGGAGCCGCTCGACCTCGGCGTGCGCGTGCTCGACACGCTCGTCACCGTCGGCCGCGGCCAGCGGCTGGGCATGTTCGCCGGCTCGGGCGTCGGCAAGTCGAGCCTGCTGTCGATGGTCGCGCGCGGCACCGACGCCGAGGTGTCGGTCATCGCCCTCGTCGGCGAGCGCGGCCGTGAGGTCCGCGAGTTCCTCGAGGACGACCTGGGCCCCGAAGGGCTCGCCCGGTCCGTCGTCGTCATCGCGACGTCCGACGAGCCGCCGCTCGTGCGCCTGCGCTCCGCGTTCCTCGCGACCCGCATCGCCGAGGCGCTGCGCGACGAGGGCCGGCACGCGGTCCTCATGATGGACTCGCTCACGCGCGTCGCCATGGCGCAGCGCGAGATCGGCCTGTCCGTCGGCGAGCCGCCCGCGACCCGCGGCTACCCGCCGTCGACGTTCGCGCTGCTCGCCCAGCTCCTCGAGCGGGCCGGCACCGGCGCGACCGGGTCGGTCACCGGCCTCTACACGGTCCTCGTCGACGGCGACGACCACAACGAGCCCATCGCCGACGCCGCCCGCTCGATCCTCGACGGGCACGTCGTCCTCGACCGCCGCCTCGCGGTCGCCGGGCACTTCCCGAGCGTCGACGCGCTCGGCTCGATCAGCCGCGTCGCGTCCCGCGTCACCACCGCCGAGCAGCGCGACGCCGCCCGCCGGCTGCGCGCCGTCATGGCCGCCCGCCGCCAGGCGCAGGACCTGCTCGACGTCGGCGCCTACGTCGCCGGCTCGAACCCGCTCGTCGACGCAGCCGTCACGCACGGCCGGGCGATCGACGCGTTCCTGCGCCAGGACATCGAGGACGTCGTGCCGTCCGCCCAGGCCTGGGCGCACCTGTCCGCCCTCGTCCAGCAGCTGGGGGACGTCGCATGACCCGCTCCTTCCCGCTCGCCGGCCTGCTCCGCGTGCGCGCCCTCGCGGAGGAGCGCGCCGCGGCCGAGCTCGCCGCCGCACGCCGGGCCGAGCGCGCGGCCGCCGAGCGTGCCCGCGAGACGCGCGAGCGCCTCAGCGGCTCGACCCTGCCCGACGTCGCCGACGGCCTCGCCTTCCGCGCGTCCGTCGCGTCCCGCGCGTCGCTCGTCGCGCTCCTCGAGGAGCAGGGCGAGCAGGTCGTCGCCGCGCAGACGCACACCGAGGAGCGGACCGACGTGTGGGCCGCGGCCCGCCGGGACGCGCGCGCCGTCGAGCGGCTCGAGGAGCGTCACGACGCGACCGTCCGCGCCGACGAGCTGCACGCCGAGCAGGTCGTGCTCGACGAGGTCGCGGGCCGCCGCGTGGCCCGGGAGGACGCATGACGATCGACGCCATCGCCTCCGTGCAGGCGCGCATGGCCGAGCTCAAGGCGCTCGTCGCGCCGCCGCGCCCGGCCGCACCGACGACGACCACCGCCGCCACGGCGACCGCTCCGGCCACGACCGGCGACGACTTCCAGACGCTGCTCGCGTCGCTGACCGGCACGTCGGACGCGGCTGCCTCCTCGGCGACCCCGGCGCGTGGCGCGAGCGCGCAGTCCTTCGTCGCCGCCGCGCAGAAGTACGTCGGCGTCCCCTACGTCTGGGGTGGCGAGTCGCTCGACGAGGGCGGGCTCGACTGCTCGGGCCTCGTGGTGCGCGCGCTCGCCGACGTCGGCATCACCGACGTCCCGCGCGTCGCCCGCGACCAGCAGAAGATGGGCGAGCCCGTCGCCTCTCTCGCCCAGGCGCTGCCGGGGGACCTCGTCGTGTTCGGCGGCGGCACGCACATCGGCATCTACGTGGGCGACGGGAAGATGGTCGACGCCCCCAAGCCCGGCGCGCACGTCGTCGTGCGGGACGTCTACGCGACGCCCACCGCGATCCGCCGCGTCCTCCCGCAGGAGCAGGCGACGACGGTCTCGGCGCTCGTCCCGAGCCTGTCCGGCGGCACCGGCGGCACCGGGCGGAGCGGGTTGCCGGGCCTGCCCGGCCTGCAGAGCCTCTCCGGCCTCGGCGGCACGACCGCCCTGACCGCCCTGACCGGCCTGACCGGGCTCGGCGGGACCTCCGCCGGCACGTCGGCCACGGCCGCGAGCCAGCGCGCCGCGATGGAGCTCCTCGCGTCGCTGTCCAGCACCCGCGGCTCGTCCGTCGCGGGCCTCGCGACCTCCCTGGGGGTGGCCTCGTGACCACGACCTCCGCCGTCACCACGACCGCGGCGCGCACCGCGCGCACGTCGGCGGGCACGGGCGTACCGGGCGCGGGCGACGCGTTCGCACGCACCTTCGACGCCGTCCAGGCGCGCGCCGACGTGCGTCCGGGCGCGGCCCGCGACGGTGCCGCCGCCACGGCGCCGCACCACGTCGTCGCGGACCGTCCCGGCGACCGCGCGGCGACCCGGGCCGGACGCCAGGCCGACCGTGCCGACCGGGCCGCGGACCGCGTGGGCGGTGCGGACCGGTCGAGCCGCACCGACCGGCTCGACCGCACCGACCGGCTCGACCGCACGGACCGCGCCGACCGGGCGGACCGCGCCGACCGTACGGACCGCATCGACCGGTCCGCCCGCTCCGACCGCGCCTCCGGCGGCTCCGCCGCCGACGCCTCGGGGAGCCCGGGCACCGCCGACGCCACCTGCGACACCGCCACGTCCACCGCCGGCGGCCCGACGACCACGGATGCGGCGACGCCCACGGATCCCGCCACGACCGACCTGGCCACGACCGACCCGGGCACGACGGGCTCCGCCGTGGCCGGCGTCGCGACGACCGGGCTGACGGCGGCGTCCACGGCTCTGCCCGTGTCCGCGACGACCGTCGTCCCCGCCGCCACGGTGCTCGCCGCTGTCGCCGCGGGCACCTCGTCCGCGCTCGCCGCCGACGCAGCCTCGACCACGCCCGGCACCGTCACCGCCCTGGCGAGCGCCGGGGGTGCCGAGGGGGAGGGCCCCGCCACCGACGGCGCCACGTCCGCGACCGCACCGACGGGTGCCGCGACGACGAGCGACTCCACCGCCACGACCGGGACGGCGGGCACGACCGCGACCTCGGCGGGAATCGCGGCCGCGGGCGCCGCGACGACGTCCGCGTCCCCGGCGACGCCCTCGACTCCGGCCAGCACCGTCGCCACCGGCGCCCCGACGTCGACGCCGGGCACGCAGCCCGACGCCCCGGCACGGGCCGCCGCGCCGATCGGTGACCTCACCCGCACCGCGGCCGGCCAGGCCGAGGCGCCCCCGGGGACGGCGACCGGCACGACGCCGTTCGCCGCGGCGCTCGCCGGCCAGACGACGACCGCCCCGACCGCGTCGACGGCCGCCACGGCCCCGGCGCACCCGAACGCGGCCCCGACCGGCCCGGCCCCGGCACCGTTCGCGGAGCAGCTCGGCGCGCGCCTGACGGCGCTCGGCGGCCTCGCCCACGGCCGTCACGTCCTCACGGTCCCGGTCGACCCGGAGCACCTGGGCCCGGTCCGGGTCGTCGCGCACATCGCGGCGGACCAGGTCCGCGTCGAGCTCGTGGGCGGCTCGGAGGCGTCGCGCGAGGCGCTGCGCGGCGCGCTCGCGGACCTGCGGCGCGACCTCGCCCGTGACCTGGGCGGCCTCGACGTGCAGGTCGGCGTCGGCGGCGACGCGCCGTCGGACCGCCCGGACCAGGACCAGGGCCCGGCCCGCACGGCCGCGGACACCGGGCCCGGTCGCGGCGCGGTGACGGCCGACGCCGGACCGTCGACCGCGACCACGGGCCCGCGCCGGTCGTCCGGGCTGGACGTGGACCTGTGACCGCCGGCCCGCGCCCGCCCGCCCGGCCGGCCCCGCCGGCCCGACGCGCTCGGCCGGCACCGCCACCCCGACCCGCACTCCACGACGCCGGCACCCGCCCTGAGACCCGCATCCTGCAGGAGGCACCATGAGCATCGACGTCTCGTTCCTCGGCGCGACGAGCCGCACCGCGGACACGTCGGGCCAGAAGGCCGCGACCAAGGAGCTCGACAAGCAGGCGTTCCTCGACCTGCTCGTCGCCCAGCTGCGCAACCAGGACCCGTCGGCCCCGATGGACTCGTCGCAGCTCATGACGCAGACGACCCAGCTCTCCACGATGGAGTCGCTGGTCGCCCTGGCCGACACGCAGCGTGAGTCGTTCGCGCTGCAGATGCGGATGTCGGCGGCCCAGCTCGTCGGGCAGCAGATCACCTGGACCGACGCGGACGGGGCCGAGAAGTCGGGCACCGTCACCGGCGTGTCCTACGCGGGCCCTGTGCCCACCGTGAAGGTCGGTGACACGGACGTCACCCTCGACGCGGTCTCCTCGGTGGCTCCTGCCGCCGTCGCGCCCGTCACCCCCGCCACCACCGCCTGACCCCGCGCAGCACCCCTGCCGAAAGGAACCACCGCCATGCTCCGCTCGCTCTTCTCCGGCATCTCCGGTCTGCGCGCCCACCAGACCCAGCTCGACGTCACGGGCAACAACATCGCGAACGTCAACACCACGGGCTTCAAGTCGTCGCAGACGCAGTTCCAGGACACGCTCAGCCAGATGCTCCAGAACGGTGCGGGCGCCCAGGCGGGCGTCGGCGGCACCAACCCGGCGCAGGTCGGCCTGGGCGTGCGCGTCGCGGGCATCACGACGAACTTCACGCAGGGCGCGTCGCAGATGACGGGCCGCAGCACCGACATGATGATCCAGGGCGACGGCTTCTTCGTGGTCCGCAAGGGCAACGAGTCGTACTACACGCGCGCCGGGTCGTTCGACTTCGACGCGACCGGCCAGATGGTGCTGCCGGGCGAGGGCGCGCTGGTGCAGGGCTGGGCGGCGGTGAACGGTGTCGTCGACACGAACGGCCCGCTCGTCGACCTGCGCGTCCCGGCCGGCACGCTGATGCCCGCGGTCGCGACGTCGACGGCGGCCTACGAGGGCAACCTCGACGCCGACGCGGCGGACGGCACGACGATCAACCGCACGATCGACGTGTACGACGCGACAGGTGCGTCGCGCGAGCTCGAGCTCACGTTCACGAAGTCCGCGACGGGCTGGGCCCTGACGGCGTCCGACGGCACCGCGACGGTCAACGCGGGCGCGATGACGTTCACCGCCGCGGGCGCCCTCACGACGCCGACGACGGTCACGGTCGGCGGCGTCGCGGTCGACCTGTCGACGATCACCGGCTTCTCGGGCATCGACTCCGTGAAGGCGCGCACCCAGAACGGCCAGGCGGCCGGCGTCCTGCAGTCGTTCGCGCTGGGCGCCGACGGCACGATCACGGGCGCGTTCTCCAACGGTCTGAAGCAGACGATCGGGCGTCTGGCGATCGGCTCGTTCACCAACCCGTCGGGGCTGGAGAAGGCGGGCGGCTCGCTGTTCCGCACGTCGGTCAACTCGGGCGACGCGCAGGTCGGCGCGGCGGGCACGGGCGGCCGCGGCACGCTCGCGGGCGGCGCGCTCGAGATGTCGAACGTCGACCTGTCGAGCGAGTTCACCAGCCTGATCATCGCGCAGCGCGGCTTCCAGGCGAACAGCCGCGTCATCACGACGTCGGACGAGGTCCTGCAGGAGCTGGTCAACCTCAAGCGCTGACATCGACGCTCCCCCCGCGACGGCCCCGCACCTCCTCCACGGTGCGGGGCCGTCGCGCTGCGCACGCGCCCTCGCGGTCCGTCGAAGCGCGTGGTCGAAGCGGATCGACCGGCTTGACGACGCACTTAAGCGATTAGGCACACGGCTTCCCCTCGCGTCGGTGCGGTGACGTCGGGTTTCCTCGTCGGGACCCCGAGACCGCCGAGCCACCAGGGAGCACCCCGCATGTCCACCCGCAGAACCGCCGCCGCGCTCCTCGCAGCCGCGGCCGTCGCCGTCGGCGGTCTCACCGCCGTCACGGCCAGCGCCGCGCAGGCCGCCGCCGGCTGCCGCGTGAGCTACGCCGTGACGAACCAGTGGCAGGACGGCTTCGGCGCCAACGTCACCATCACCAACCTCGGCGACCCGGTGTCGTCGTGGAAGCTCGACTGGACCTACGGCGCCGGCCAGAAGATCACGCAGCTCTGGAACGGCAACGCCACGGTCAACGGCTCGCAGGTCTCCGTGACCAACGTGTCGTGGAACGGCCAGATCGGCACGGGCGGCACCGCGTCGTTCGGCTTCAACGGCTCGTGGAGCGGATCGAATCCGGTCCCGGCGTCCTTCAGCCTCAACGGCACGACGTGCACGGGCGGCACCGTCCCGACCTCGACGCCGACGGTCACCCCGACCCAGACGCCCACGCCGACCGTGACGCCCACGCCGACGCCCACCCCGACGACGACGGTCCCGCCGCAGCCCTCGGGCAGCTTCTACGTCGACACGGCCAACCAGTCCTACCGCGCGTGGCAGTCGGCGTCGGGCACCGACAAGACGCTGCTCGCGAAGATCGCCCTCACGCCGCAGTCGTACTGGGTCGGCAACTGGACCGAGGCGTCGAAGGCGCAGGCCGAGGTCGCCGACTACACCGGCCGTGCCGTGGCCGCGGGCAAGACGCCGACGCTCGTCGTCTACGCGATCCCGGGCCGTGACTGCGGCTCCTACTCGGGCGGCGGCGTCGCGGAGTCCGAGTACGCGCGCTGGATCGACACGATCGCGCAGGGCATCAAGGGCAACCCGATCGTCGTGCTCGAGCCCGACGCGCTCGCCCAGCTCGGCGACTGCTCCGGCCAGGGCGACCGCATCGGCTTCCTCAAGTACGCCGCGAAGTCCCTCACGCTGAAGGGCGCGAAGGTCTACATCGACGCCGGCCACTCGTCGTGGCTGTCGGTCGACACGGCGGTCAACCGCCTCAACCAGGTCGGCTTCGAGTACGCCGTGGGCTTCGCGCTCAACACGTCGAACTACCAGACGACCGCCGCGAGCAAGTCCTACGGCCAGCAGATCTCGCAGCGCCTCGGCGGCAAGGGCTTCGTCATCGACACCTCGCGCAACGGCAACGGCTCGAACGGCGAGTGGTGCAACCCGCGCGGCCGTGCGCTCGGCGAGAAGCCCACGTACGTCAACGACGGCTCCGGCCTCGTCGCGCTGCTGTGGGTCAAGCTGCCCGGCGAGTCCGACGGCACGTGCAACGGCGGCCCGGCCGCCGGCCAGTGGTGGCAGGACATGGCCCTGGAGCTGGCGCGCAACGCCAAGTGGTGAGCGGGCGCCCCACCTGAGCGGGCCCCCGACGAGCCCCGCGGACTCCCTCGTCCGCGGGGCTCGTCCGTGCCCGGGCACGGGCACGAGGACGGGCGGACGGCGGAGCGGAGGAGGATGGGCAGGTGCCACCCAGACGACGGACCTCGCCCGACGACGGACGCACCGCGCTCGACGTGTGGCGCGCTGACCCGGCCGCTGTGCCGGTCGCGGCGCGCCGCACGGCGGTCCGCTTCACGCTCGAGGAGCTCGCCGACGTCGCACCGGGCAACGCGGTCGAGGTGCGCGTCCCGCCCGACGGCGCGGTGCAGGCCGTCGAGGGCCCTCGTCACACCCGCGGCACCCCGCCCAACGTCGTCGAGACCGACCCCGCGACGTGGCTGTCCCTCGTGACCGGCGCGACGACCTGGGCCGACGCCGTCGCCGCCGGTGCGGTGCGGGCGTCGGGGGAGCGCGCCGACCTGTCGGCGTGGCTCCCGCTGCAGGCGGCCCGCCGACGTGGCTGACGCGCCGCTGACCTAGGATCGCGGGGTGTCGTCGACCGCCGCCCCCACCCCCGCCGACCCCGCGGACCGACCGACGTCGGACCAGCCCGCCTCGCACGAGCCCGCCTCGCACGAGCCCGCACCCGGGACCGGGGACGCTGACGCGGCCCGTCCTGGGCCGGTCGCTCCCGGTGAGCCCCGCCCGGCGACCCCCGTCGACGACGACGAGCCCCCCGTGCCCTCCGAGGCCGAGCTCCTCGCGACGGCCCGGCCCGCGACCGTGCGCCGCGCGCCCAAGTACAGCGTCTTCATCGGCGCGGGCGCGGTCGTCGGGATCGTCGTGGGCCTGGTCCTGGTGGCCGTCCTCAAGGATCCCCAGGTCGAGTGGATCGCCGACGGGACGGGGTTCGTCTGGTTCCTCGAGGGCGAGGGTGCGGTCCGCACCGTGACGGCCGTCGCCCTGGGCGTGCTCGGCGGGTTCGTGGGCGGCGCGCTGGCCGTGCTCGCCGACCGCCGCTCGCGCGACCCGTACGCCCGCCGCCGCTGACGCAGCCGCGCCCACCCCTCGTCCGCGCGGCGCCGACGTCCGCGATCACCGCGGTCGACGAGCGGCCGCCCGCGCCGGTGATCCACCCGTCCGGACGTCGGGCGCGGCCCCGGACGCGTCGGGGCGGTGTGCGACCATAGGGCCGTGGCCCCCCGCGCAGACGGACGACTGAACCACGACCTCCTCCCCGGCGAGAAAGGCCCGCAGGACGCGTGCGGCGTCTTCGGCGTCTGGGCACCGGGCGAAGAGGTCGCCAAGCTCACCTACTTCGGCCTCTACGCGCTGCAGCACCGTGGGCAGGAGTCGGCGGGCATCGCGACGTCGAACGGCCAGCAGCTCCTCGTCTACAAGGACATGGGCCTCGTCTCCCAGGTCTTCGACGAGACCGCGCTGAACGCCCTGCAGGGGCACATCGCCATCGGGCACGCGCGCTACTCCACGACGGGCGGCTCGACGTGGGAGAACGCGCAGCCGACGCTCGGCGCCACCGCCGCCGGCACCGTCGCCCTCGGCCACAACGGCAACCTCACCAACTCCGCCGAGCTCGTCGACCTCGTCGCCGAGCGGTACGGCAACCAGCGCCGCGGCGAGCTCGCGCGCGGCAACACGACGGACACCGCGCTCGTGACCGCGCTGCTCGCGGGCGACCCGGACCACACGCTCGAGGCCACGGCGCTCGAGGTCCTGCCCCGCCTGCGCGGCGCGTTCAGCCTCGTCTTCATGGACGAGCACACCCTGTACGCGGCGCGCGACCCCCAGGGTGTCCGCCCGCTCGTGCTCGGCCGGCTCGAGCGCGGCTGGGTCGTCGCGTCCGAGACGCCCGCGCTCGACATCGTGGGTGCGTCGTTCGTGCGCGAGGTCGAGCCCGGCGAGTTCATCGCGATCGACGCCGACGGCCTGCGCTCGACGCGGTTCGCGCCCGTCGACCGCGCCGGCTGCGTCTTCGAGTACGTCTACCTCGCGCGCCCCGACACGACGATCGCGGGCCGCTCGGTGCACGCCGCGCGCGTCGCGATGGGCCGCCGCCTCGCGATCGAGCACCCGGTCGAGGCCGACCTCGTCATCCCGGTGCCCGAGTCGGGTACGCCCGCGGCCGTCGGTTTCGCGACCGAGTCGGGCATCCCGTTCGGTCAGGGCCTCACCAAGAACGCCTATGTCGGCCGGACCTTCATCCAGCCGTCGCAGACGCTGCGCCAGCTCGGCATCCGGCTCAAGCTCAACCCGCTGCGCGAGGTCATCCGCGGCAAGCGGCTCGTCGTCGTCGACGACTCGATCGTCCGCGGCAACACGCAGCGCGCGCTCGTCCGCATGCTGCGGGAGGCCGGCGCCGCCGAGGTCCACATCCGCATCAGCTCGCCGCCCGTGAAGTGGCCGTGCTTCTACGGCATCGACTTCGCGAGCCGTGCCGAGCTCATCGCGAACGGCCTCGGCGTCGACGCGATCGCGGCGTCCCTCGGCGCCGACTCGCTCGGCTACATCTCCGAGGAGGGCATGGTCGAGGCTACCGAGCAGCCGCGCTCGCAGCTGTGCACCGCGTGCTTCTCGGGCCGCTACCCGATCGAGCTGCCGCCGGCCGACCGCCTCGGCAAGCACCTCCTCGAGCAGAACGAGCTGCCCCTCGGCGCCCCCGAGGACGGGCTGCTGACCATCGTCCCGTCGACCGGTGGCGCGACCGCCCTGGAGCACCCGTGAGCACCCCGCAGGTCACCTACGCCGCCGCCGGAGTCGACACCGAGGCCGGCGACAAGGCCGTCGAGCTGATGAAGGACGCCGTGCGTGCGACGCACGGCCCGCAGGTCCTGGGCGGTGTCGGCGGGTTCGCCGGGCTGTACGACGCGTCGCTGCTGACCCGCTACCGCCGCCCGCTGCTCGCGACGTCGACCGACGGCGTCGGCACCAAGGTCGCGATCGCGCAGGCGCTCGACGTGCACGACACGATCGGCTTCGACCTGGTCGGCATGGTCGTCGACGACATCGTCGTGGTCGGTGCGAAGCCGCTGTTCATGACGGACTACATCGCGACCGGCCGCGTCGTGCCCGAGCGCATCGCCGACATCGTGCGCGGCATCGCCGCGGCGTGCTCGGTCGCCGGCACCGCCCTGGTCGGCGGCGAGACCGCCGAGCACCCCGGACTGCTGCGCCCCGACGAGTACGACGTGGCCGGCGCCGCGACGGGTGTCGTCGAGGCCGACGAGCTGCTGGGCCCCGACCGTGTGCGCGGGGGGGACGTGCTCGTCGCGCTCGCGTCGAGCGGCCTGCACTCGAACGGCTACTCGCTGGTCCGCAAGGTCGTCGAGGTCGCCGGCTGGGGCCTCGAGCGCCACGTCGACGAGCTCGGCCGCACCCTCGGCGAGGAGCTCCTCGAGCCGACCCGTGTCTACGCGAGCGACGTCCTGGCCCTGGTCGAGCGCGCCGGTGTCGCCGGGATCCACGCGTTCAGCCACGTGACCGGCGGCGGTCTCGCGTCGAACGTCGCACGCGTGCTGCCGCAGGGCCTGGTCGCCGACGTGGACCGCGGCGGCTGGCAGCTCCCGCCGGTCTTCTCGCTCGTGCAGCGGCTCGGCGGCGTGCCGTGGCACGACCTCGAGGGCACGCTCAACCTCGGCGTCGGCATGGTGGCCGTCGTCGCGGCCGACGCGGTCGACGGCGTCCTCGCGCACGCGTCCGAGCTGGGCCTGCCGGCCTGGGTGCTCGGGACGGTGCGTGACGCCGACCCGACGCGTGACGTGGCCGGCTCGCCGGACGTCGTCGCGGGGACCAAGGGTGTCGACGGGGGAGCCGTCCGCCTCTCGGGGACCTACCGCGTCTGAGCCGCGCGCGGGGCACCGGGTCCGTCGCGACCCGCCGCGACCGATGGTCGAGCGGAACGGCACGCGCGCGACCGATGGTCGAGCGGAACGGCACGCGCGCGACCGATGGTCGAGCGGGACGGCACGCGCGCGGCCGACGGTCGAGCCTGACGGCACGCGCGCGACCGACGGTCGAACGGGACGGCACGCGCGCGACCGACGGTCGAGCGGGACGGCACCGTCCGACGCATGCGCCAGGTCGGCTCGACGGCGCCGTCGGGCTCGCCGACGTGCGACGAGGCCGCACGCACCAACCGGCCGGTGACGTCGTGAACGTCACCGGCCGGTGAGTGTGTGGTGAAGCGACCGCTGTGCCGCACCGTGCTGGTCGGCGGTGGACGGGTCCGAGCGGGGACGACCTCAGCGGGGCGGAGGGGTCACGCTCGGTGGGGCCGTCGCGCCGACCCCACGACCTCAGCCGTCGTCGGACCAGCGACGGTAGTCGTCGTCCTCGTCCCGGGACCAGTCTCCTGTGTCGACGGCGCTGCCGCGACGCTCGGATCCCAGATCGTTGTGGCTCAGCGAGCCGAGCTCCTGCTCGAGGGCTCGGTAGTTGGTCTCAGGGCTGAAGTACTTCAGCTCCCGGGCCACCTTGGTCTGCTTCGCCTTCTGACGGCCGCGCCCCATGGCATCGACCCCCTCTAACGTGGATGCGGGGCGGCACCGTGCTCACACGTGCGGCCCCGGGGTGCTGAATCGTCTCTTCGTGGGGCAACGGTACATGCTCCCGCGCTATTCCGACCACTCGCGAGCGAGCGACACACATCACGTGGCGTGGTGGGGTCGTGATGACCGATTCGCCGGGTTTAGGCTGACGGTACGGTTCGTGTAACGATGCATGATGAGAGTTGGATGAGAGTGATGCGGCATCCGTGACCAAACTGTGTCCCGGAATGCGTCATCTGACCGTTTCGTTCATGCTAGTGAGACTGCCCGCATCACCCGCACCACCGCGCTACCCGCGCACCGCACCAACCGCACCCGACGGGGCGGATCCGGCGCACCGCGTCGGCCGCCCGCACGCTTGCCGCAGGAGGCAGCTGATGACCGCTCACCCCGCAGAGTCCGAGGCGCTGCTCACGCCGTCCGAGGTCGCCACTCTCTTCCGGGTCGACCCGAAGACCGTGACCCGTTGGGCGAAGGCAGGGAAGCTCTCCTCGATCCGCACGCTCGGTGGCCACCGTCGCTACCGGGAGTCCGAGGTGCGCGACCTGCTCAACGGCGTGCCTCAGCAGCACGTGTCCGACGACTGATCTCCCGCCGGACGACACCGGGGCGGGCGCTCCACCCGTCCGCCCCTCTCGCCGCCTCGTGCGGCCCCTGACGCCGGCGCCCTGAGGGCGCCGACGTCCTCGTGTCCGGACGGGGACCCCCACGCCCCGCGCCCTCTCCGGGCCTCGGGACGAGCGAGCCGACAGCGGCCTCGGGGACGACGACGACGTCGTGACCCGGCCGCCGCTCCACCACGGCCGCGGACGAGCCGCGAGCCCCGCGACGAGGCACGGCACCCCGCGCGACGGCACCGCCGCGTGACGACACCCCCGCGCGACGGCACCCGCCCGACGACACCCGCGCCCGACGACACCCGCGCCCGGCGACACCCGCGCTCGACGACACCCGCGCCCGACGACACCCGCGCCCGGCGACACCCGCGCTCGACGACACCCGCGCGGCGACACCCGCGCTCGACGACACCCGCGCTCGACGACACCCGCGCGGCGACACCCGCGCCCGACGACACCCGCGCCCGACGACACCCGTACGACGCCCACGACGACGACCGCGGCGCCCGTCCGGCGCGCCGCGGTCGTCGTCGAGCAGTCGGTCAGCCCTTGCGGCGCAGGCCTGCGGCCGCGAGGAGCGCGACGACCGCCACGGCGCCGCCGATGACGGCCCGCGCGCGCTTCTGGCGGTGCGGGTCGGCGTCCTTGGTCGTGGCGTCCGACCACAGCCGCTTGGTCCCGTCGACGGCGCTCTTCGCCTGGGCGCGCGGGTCCAGCCGGTCGGCGAGCGCGTCGACCGTCGCGGCGAGCTCGGCGCGTGTGCGTGCGACCTCGCTCTCGGCCTCGACCATGCGCGGCGTGGTGATCGCCGGCTTCTGGTCGTCGGTCGTGTCGTCCTTCTTCGTGGTCTGGTCGCTCACGCGTTCCACCCCGCCTTCACGGCCTCGAGGTCCTCGTGCACGTTCTCGATCGCCCGGTCCGGCGTGGGGGGCGAGCCGCGCTTGACCAGCCGGATCCCGATCAGCGCCAGGATGATCGTCACGATCAGCAGGAACACCGTGACGATGAGCGCCGCGAGCCACGCGTCCATGACCGTCGAGAGGCCCAGGATCGCGGTCGTGATCGCGGCGGCCAGGACGTAGAGCGCGAGGATGCCGGCGGCGGCCAGGAGGCCGGCACCGATCCCGAGCTGCTGCGCCTTGGCCTGGATCTCGGCCTTCGCGAGGTCGAGCTCGGCACGGACCAACCGGGACGTCTGCTCGCTCAGGTCGCTCACGAGCTGACCGATGCTCCGGGGCTCGCCCGTCGGTCCTGGCTGCGTGGTCATGGTGACGCCCTCTCGTCGCTCGTCGCCCGGCGTCCTCCGACCGGGACTCCCAGTGTGCAAGCGCAGGTCGCGGGCCGCATCCGTGCGGCGACATCGGGCGTGCGCCCGGACCGGGTCCGGAGCGGCGCGGGGGTCAGTCGGACCAGGGGTGGACCTGCTCCTCGGCGGGGTGCGAGACCTCGTGCGCGCGGGTCACGCTGACCGCGGGCCCCTTCGGCAGCCGGGAGCGGGCCCATGCGGCGAGGCCGCCGGCGACGATGATGAGCGCGGCGCCGACGAGGAGCGCCGCGAGCCACAGCTCGACGGCGTGCGCGAGGCCGACGACCGCGGCGGTGATGAACAGCGCGAGGCCGAAGAACGTGAGCAGCGCAGCGGCGCCGAACCCGATCGCCGACGGCCGGACCTGCACGGCTCGTGCGCGCACGCTCGCGCTGACGGCGTCGATCTCGGCCTGGATCGCCTCACGGACCCGGTCCTCCGCCTGTCCGATCTTCTCGCGGGCGATGTCGGCGAACGGTTCGGTGAAGCGCTCGAAGAACGGCTTGCGAGGGCGCTCGGGTCCGGTGCTGCTCACGGGTTCCTCCGTCGGCGGGACAGTGCGGTGCGTGTCCCAGCCTAGGCGGGAGCACGTGTGCCGGCCGGGATCATCGGCCCAGGTCATACCGCCCGAAGATGCACGAAGGCCCCCTGGTGATCCAGGGGGCCTTCGTCGCGGTGGCTCCGACCGGCGTCGATCCGGTGACCTTTCGATTTTCAGTCGAACGCTCTACCAACTGAGCTACAGAGCCTCGGAACGAGAACGCCGGTCCGAGGACCGGCGCTTCGAGCGACCCCGACGGGACTTGAACCCGCGACCTCCGCCGTGACAGGGCGGCGCGCTAACCAACTGCGCTACGGGGCCTTGGTGGAACAAGGCCTTGCTGTACTGCTTCACTGCACCTGCTCGTACCCCCAACGGGATTCGAACCCGTGCTACCGCCGTGAAAGGGCGGGGTCCTAGGCCGCTAGACGATGGGGGCGTGTCCCGCCCCTGACGACGAGGCGCCGGATGACCGGAGACGAGCATACGGGAGCCAGGGCCCGAACTCCAAAAGCGCTGCCGTCCGCGCCCGCCGTCACGCGACCGCAGTGCGGTGAGCAGGCAGGATGGTCCCGTGGTGGAGATGTCGCGCGACGAGTTCGAGGACGCGGTGCGTGACGCGCTCGACGAGATCCCGCCCGAGCTGGCCCGGCTGATCGACAACGTCGTGGTCCTGGTCGAGGACGAGGGGCCGCCTGACGAGCCCGAGCTGCTCGGGCTCTACGAGGGCACGCCGCTCACGGAGCGCGGCGAGTGGTGGGCTGCCGGGTCGCTGCCGGACCGCATCACGATCTACCGCAAACCCACGCTCGCGATCTGCGAGGACCGCGACGAGGTGGTCGAGGAGGTCGCGGTGACGGTCGTGCACGAGGTCGCGCACCACTTCGGCATCGACGACGACCGGCTGCACGAGCTCGGCTGGGGCTGACCGCGCGACGGGTCCGCGGGGTCGGCATCGTCGCCGGCCGGGTCTCGCCGACGGCGGCTAGGGTCGGCGCATGGTCGCCGTCGGGATCGTGCTGCTGCCCCAGGACCGCTGGTCACGTGCGAAGGCGCGGTGGCTCCAGGCGGAGGAGTGGGGCTTCGACCACGCGTGGACGTACGACCACCTGGCGTGGCGCACGCTCGCCGACGGGCCGTGGTTCGCGACCGTCCCGCTGCTGTCCGCCGCCGCGGCGGTGACGGAGCGGATCCAGCTGGGCACGTTCGTGGCGTCGCCGAACTTCCGGCACCCGGTCCCGTTCGCGAAGGACGTGCTCGGGCTCGACGACGTGTCGGGCGGGCGGTTCCTGCTCGGGATCGGTGCGGGCGGTGAGGGCTTCGACGCGGCCGTGACGGGGGAGCCGTGGTCGCGGGGCGAGCGGACGCGGCGGTACGAGGAGTTCGTCGGGCTGCTGGACCGGCTGCTCACGCAGCCGTCGACCGAGTTCACGGGCGAGTTTTACGAGGCGCACGACGCGCGCATGATCCCCGGGACGATCGCCTCGCCGCGCGTGCCGTTCCTCATGGCGGCGGCCGGGCCGCGCACGATGGCGCTCGCCGCGCGGCTCGGGCAGGGGTGGGTCACGTACGGGCCGACGTACGACACCGAGGGTGCCGAGGGCGACCCGGCGGGCGCGCAGGAGCGCTGGTGGAGCGGGCTCGCGGACGTGTCGGCGCAGATGGACGCGGCGGAGGTCGCGCACGGGCGGGACGGGGTCGCCGCGCCGCGGCTGCGCCGGTACCTGAGCCTCGACGGTGCGCCCGTGTTCTCGCTGACGTCGCTCGACCTGGCCGTCGAGGGCGTCGAGCGCGCCGCCGCGCTCGGGTTCACCGACGTGATCGTGCACTGGCCGCGGCCCGACGGCGTCTACGCGGGGAGCGAGTCGGTGCTCGAGGCGTTCGCGGACCGGCTCCCGCATCTCCAGGCGCTGCCGGTCGCGCCGCGCTGACCGTCGCCTGTCGCCGCGGCGGGCGCGCCGCGCGTCCGTCGACGCTGCCGGCTCGCCGCGGACCCGCAGACGCCACGAGGTCGCCGAACCCCGCAGGGCGCGGCGACCTCGTGGCGTGGGGCGTCAGTGCGCCTGCCGGGCCTCCCACGCGCTCGCGACCATGTCGCGGAGGGTGTGGGTCATGCGCCAGCCGAGGTCACGAGCGGCGGCGTCGCCGGACGCCACGATGCGGGCGGGGTCGCCCGGGCGGCGCGGCGCGACCTCGGGCTCGAAGGCGATCCCCGTGACGTCGGCCATCGCGGTCATGATCTGGCGCACCGAGACGCCGTCGCCCGAGCCGAGGTTGTAGACCGGCAGGAGCGGGCTGCCGTCGGCGAGCGCGCGGGCGGCGGCGACGTGGGCGTCCGCGAGGTCGGCGACGTGGATGTAGTCGCGGACGCAGGTGCCGTCGGGCGTGGGGTAGTCGGTGCCGTTGATGCGCGGTGTGCGACCGGACGTCAGGGCGTCGAGGACCAGCGGGAACAGGTTGTGCGGGCTGGTGTCGTAGAGGTCGGGCGTGCCGGAGCCGACGACGTTGAAGTACCGCAGCGACGTGTGCCGCAGGTCGGTGGCGACGCCCTGGTCGCGCAGCAGCCACTCGCCGATGAGCTTCGACTCGCCGTAGGGGGACTCGGGGCGGGTCGCGGTCTCCTCGGTGACGAGGTCGACGTCGGGCGTGCCGTAGACGGCGGCCGACGACGAGAAGACGATCGCGTCGACCCCCTGCGCGGCCATGGCGTCGAGCAGGTGCGCGGTGCCGGTGACGTTCTGCGCGTAGGTGTGCAGCGGGCGCTGGACCGACACCCCGGCGTACTTGAAGCCGGCGAGGTGCACGACGCCCTCGACCTGGTGCTCGGCCAGGGCGCGCGACACCAGCTCGGTGTCGAGGATCGAGCCCTCGACGAAGGCGACGTCGTCGGGCACGAACCCGCGGTGGCCGCTCGACAGGTCGTCGAGGACGACGGGCGGGATGCCCGCCTGCTGGAAGGCCCGCACCACGTGCGACCCGATGTACCCGGCACCACCCGTCACCATCCACGTCATGCTCGCCACGGTACCTCACTCATGTTGATCTGTGTTCGATCATGGTGAAATCTGATCGGAAATTGATCGGCCCGCGCTGCATCCAGACGGTTCGCTCGCGCCGAAGAGAGGGCGTGCTGCTGCATCCGTCCGGTGGCGTCCGGACGAATACTCAGTACGCTGACCATTCCGTCGGGGGCCGTGCCCAACGATCACCCGCGGTTCGCACCGAAGAAACCGGGAGGGCACGTGGACGAGGGCGACCTTGCCGTCGCCGGCGGGAGCCTGCGCTCCACCGCCGAGCTCGCACTGGCCGTCGAGGACGTCACCGCCCGGGCGGATGCCGCCCTGCGCGACCTCCTCGTGGAGCGCGCGTCGCGCGCCGGCCGGCACGCCGTCGAGGCACGCACGCTGTGGGAGGACCTGAGCGGCACGCTCGGCGGCAAGCTGCTGCGGCCCCGGCTCGTCGCCGCCGCCTACCTCGGCCTCGGCGGACGCGTGTCGTCCGTCGTCGTCCCCGTCGCCGCCGCGCACGAGGCGCTGCACGTCGCGATGCTCGCGCACGACGACGTCCTCGACCACGACGACCGACGCCGCGGCCGGCTCAACGCCGGCGGTGCCGCCCGGCAGCGCGCCCGGACCGCCGGGCTGCCCGAGCACGTCGCCGACGAGCGCGCACTCGCCGCCGGGCTGCTCGCAGGCGACCTCGCGCTCACCACCGCGTTCCGACTCCTCGCGCGCGCGCCCGTCCCGGGCGACCTGCGCGAGCACCTCGCCGACCTGCTCGCCGACGGCATCGAGACCGCGGTCGCGGGGGAGCTGCTCGACGTCGTCTCCGAGTCGCTCGCGCCGCGCGACGTCGACGCGCTGCTCGTCGCCGCGCTCAAGACCGCCGAGTACACGTGCCGGTCGCCGCTCGCGTCCGGGGCCGCGCTCGCGGGCGCCGACCTCGACGTGCGGCGGCGGCTCGACGACGTCGGCGTCGCCCTCGGGCTCGCGTTCCAGCTCGCCGACGACGACCTCGGCGTGTTCGGCGACCCCGCCGCGACCGGCAAGTCGACGCTCTCCGACCTGCGCCGCGGCAAGCGCACCGAGCTGCTCCGCCTCGCCTACGCGGGCGCCGGGCGGACGGGCCGCGCGGTGCTCGACCGGTACGTCGGGCAGCCCGACCTCGACGAGCGCGACGCCGAGCTCGTGCGCACGGTCATGGTCGACTCCGGGGCGCTCGCCGCCGTGCGTCTGCTCGTCGAGCGGACGGCCGACACGGCCCGTGCGCACGCCTCGCAGCTGCCCCACCCGCTGGGCGACTACCTCGTGGGTGTGGTCGACGACCTGGCCGGACGGGGACACTGATGACCGTGGACCAGTCCCGCGACACCGCACGCCCCGACGTGCGCGCCGCCCACGTGCGCTCCGTCCGGCTCTACGACGCGACCGCCGGTCGCACGAGCGCGCTCGTGCTGTCCGCCTACTCGACGTCGTTCGGCATGGGAGCGCGGCTGCTCGGCACGCGCGCGCACCGCGACATCGAGGCCGTCTACGCGCTCGTCCGGCTCGCCGACGAGGTCGTCGACACGTTCCAGGGGCCGACCGCGGCCGACGAGCTTGACGAGCTCGAGGCGCAGACCGTCCGCGCGCTGCGCACCGGGTACTCGACCAACCTCGTCGTGCACGCCTTCGCGCGCACCGCGCGTCGCGTCGGCATCACGACCACCGAGACCGAGCCGTTCTTCGCGTCCATGCGGGCCGACCTCACCGTCGAGGAGCACGACCGCGAGAGCTTCGACCGGTACGTGTACGGGTCGGCGGAGGTCGTCGGGCTCATGTGCCTGCGGGTGTTCCTCAACGCCGACCGCACCCCCGGCGACCCGGTGGCGCAGCCCGACGACGAGCAGGTCGCGGGCGCCCGCGCGCTCGGCGCGGCGTTCCAGAAGATCAACTTCCTGCGCGACCTCGGCGTCGACGCGGGCGAGCTCGGTCGCACCTACTTCCCCGGGACCGAGCGCGGACGGCTGTCCGAGGCGCAGCGCGCCGCCGTGCTCGACGAGATCGCGCACGACGTCGCCGTCGCCCGTGGCGCCCTGCCGCGCCTGCCGGGGCGGTCGCGATACGCGGTCGCGGCGACGCTCGCGCTGTACGACCGGCTGCTCGACGACCTCGCGGCGCAGCCGGTCGACACGCTCGTGAGGGCGCGGGCCAGCGTGCCGGCGCCGGTGAAGGCGCGGGTCGTCGCGACGGCCGTCGCGCGCGAGTGGTGGGACGTGCGACGCGGAGGACAGAAGGCGTGACGACGACGGCACCGCGCACCCGGTCCGCGGGCGCGCCCGCACCTCGTGCCTCCGGGCGGGACGGCGGCCCCGGCGGGCGCGTCGTCGTCGTCGGCGGGGGCATCGGCGGGCTCATGACGGCCGCGCTGCTCGCCCGTGGGGGAGCGCACGTGACGCTGCTCGAACGGCACGACCGCGTCGGCGGCCGCATGGGCACGCTCGAGCTCGACGGGTTCCGGTTCGACACCGGGCCGTCCTGGTACTTCATGCCCGAGGTGTTCGCGCACGCGTTCGCGCTGCTCGGCGAGCGCGTCGAGGACCACCTCGACCTCGTGCGGCTCGACCCGGCGTACCGGCTGTTCACCGAGCCCGACCACCCCGGCGGGCTCGCAGGCGGCTTCGAGCTGAGCGGCGACCCCGAGGTCAACTGGGCCACGTTCGAGGCGCTCGAGCCCGGCGCGGGCGAGGCCGTGCGGCGGTACGCCGAGGAGGCGTCGACGGCCTACCGGACCGCGCTGGACCACTTCCTCTGGACCACGTTCCAACGGCCCGACCGGCTGCTGTCCGCGCCCGTCGTGCGGCGCGCCGGGACGCTGGTCGACCTGCTCACGCACACCCTCGCGGAGAAGATCGAGAAGACCGTCGAGCACCCCGTGCTGCGGCAGGCGCTCGGCTACCACGCGGTGTTCCTCGGGTCGTCGCCGTACCGCGTGCCTGCGCTGTACTCGCTCATGAGCCACCTCGACCTCGTCGACGGCGTGCAGTACCCGCGCGGCGGCATGTACACGGTCATGGAGGCGCTCGAGCGGCTCGCCGTGCGCGAGGGCGTCGAGATCCGGACGGGCGCCGACGTCGTCGCGATCGAGGTCGACGACGTGCCGTGGTCCCCGCGGACCCCGCGGCGCACCGGCGTCGCGCGCGGCGTGCGGCTCGCGGGCGGGGCGCTCGTCGAGGCGGACGTCGTCGTGTCGGGCGCCGACCGGCACCACACCGAGACCGCGCTGCTCGAGCCGCGGCACAGCGACCACCCCGCCGCGTCGTGGGAGCGGCACGGGCCCGGGATCTCCGCGCTGCTCGTCATGGCCGGCGTCCGCGGGAAGCTGCCCGAGCTCGCGCACCACTCGCTGTTCTTCACGCGCGACTGGCCCGGCAACTTCGACGACATCCTCGGCTCGGGACGGTCCACCGCGCCCGCCGACCTGCGGGTGCCCGACGTCGCGTCGGTCTACGCGTCCCGCACCACGGCGACCGACCCGACCGCCGCGCCGCCCGGGCACGAGAACCTGTTCCTCCTCGTCCCGTTCCCCGCCGACGCGTCGCTCGGCGACGGCCCGCCCGGCAGTCCCGAGCGCGAGGCCGTCGAGCGGTACGCCGACCGGTTCCTCGACCAGGTCGGGTCGTGGGCGGGCGTGCCGGGCCTGCGCGACCGGGTCGTGACGCGGCACGTCGTCGCGCCTGCCGACTTCGCGCGCGACCTGTCCGCCTGGCGCGGGACCGCGCTCGGCATGGAGCACACGCTCGCGCAGAGCGCGATGTTCCGGCCCGGCGACGCGTCCGCGCGCGTGGCCAACCTGCTGCACGTCGGTGGGGGGACGATCCCCGGCGTCGGGCTGCCGATGTGCCTCATCAGCGCCGAGCTCGTCGCGAAGCGCCTCCTGGGGGAGACGTCGACGCGCCCGCTGCCCGCACCGCTGCGCCGCGGGTTCCTCGACGCCGCTCGCCCGGCCGGGCTCTGGTCCGGCGTACGGTCGGGCGCATGACGGGACTCGCCTACCTGGGGGCGCTGCTGGTGTCCCTCGGTGGCCTCGCCCTGCTCGACCGGCGGTTCCGCCTCGCGTTCTGGCACGACCCGCGCCGCGCCGCGTGGACCGTCGGGATCGGCGTCGTGGCGTTCCTGCTGTGGGACGTCGCCGGGCTGCTGCTCGGCATCTTCGCGCGCGGCGAGTCGCCGCACATGACGGGGATCCTCCTCGCACCCGAGCTGCCGGTCGAGGAGGTCTTCTTCCTCACGCTGCTCTGCTACGTCGCGCTGCTCGCGTGGCGGTGGTTCGACCGGACGGCGTCGCTGCGCGCCGCCGGGGCGCGGGCGCTGCACGACGCGGAGCACGGGTCGGGGACGCCGGGGACGCCGGGGACGTCGGGCGCGGCGGGCGGTTCGGGGCCGTCCGGGCCGTCGGGGCGGGACGGGGGTGCCGCGTGACGAACATCGTGCTGAACGTCGCCGTCCTCGTCGTGCTGCTCGCCGTGTCCTGGCCGACGCTGCGACGCCTGCGCGCATGGCCCGTCGTGTGGACCGTCGTGCACCTGTGCGTGCTGACCGCCGTGTTCGACACGCTCATGATCGCCGCCGACCTGTACGTGTACGCCCCTGACAAGATCCTCGGCGTGTACATCCTCGGCGCTCCGCTCGAGGACTTCGCGTACGCGATCGCCGCAGCCGTCGGGATGCCCGTGCTGTGGACCCTGCTCGGCCGGCGCCGGTCGGGCGTGCCCGCGTCGCCGGGCGGTCGGGCGGACGTCGAGGGGTCGGGGTGAGGGAGGTCGTCGCCGCGTCGCGGCCCTTCTCCTGGATCAACACCGCCTACCCGTTCGCCGCGGGCTACCTCATGGCGACGCAAGGGCGGGTCGACCTGACGCTCGTCGTCGGGACGCTGTTCTTCCTCGTGCCGTACAACCTGCTGATGTACGGCGTGAACGACGTGTTCGACTACGCGTCCGACCTGCGCAACCCGCGCAAGGGCGGGATCGAGGGCGGGCTCGTCGCCCCCGAACGGGCCCGGGCCGTGCACCGCCGCATCCTGTGGGCGAGCGCGCTGTCGGTCGTCCCGTTCGTCGTCTACCTCGTGGCCGTCGGGTCGGCGGCGGCGACGGTCGTGCTCGCGGTCGTGCTGTTCCTCGTCGTGGCCTACTCCGCGCCTGTGCTGCGGTTCAAGGAGCGGCCGTTCCTCGACTCCTTCACGTCCGCGATGCACTTCGTCGGGCCGCTGCTCTACGCGCT
The DNA here is from genome assembly GCF_010119915.1 of Cellulomonas sp. H30R-01. Taxonomy (NCBI): domain Bacteria; kingdom Bacillati; phylum Actinomycetota; class Actinomycetes; order Micrococcales; family Cellulomonadaceae; genus Cellulomonas; species Cellulomonas sp. H30R-01. The sequence goes on from NZ_CP048210.1 coordinate 4,480,276, forward strand.
CGTGCTGGTCGCCGCGGACCTCTCGGCGCCGACCGTCTGGCCCGTGCTCGTCGCGTTCGTGCTGTGGGGCATGGCGTCGCACGCGTTCGGTGCCGTGCAGGACGTGCGCGCCGACCGCGAGGGCGGGATCTCGTCCGTCGCGACCGTCCTGGGCGCCCACCCGACCGTCGTGCTCGCCACGCTCGCCTACGTCGCCGCCGCGGCCGTGCTGCTCGTCGTCCCGTGGCCCGGCGTGCTCGCGGCCGTCCTGCCCCTGCCGTACGCGGTGTCGACCGCGATGTTCTGGCGCGTGACCGACGACGACTGCGAGCGCGCCAACGCCGGGTGGCGGCGGTTCCTGTGGCTCAACCTCGTCACCGGCTTCCTGGTGACGATGCTGCTCATCGCGATCGCCCGTACCTGACGGGCGGTCCACGACGGCGGCGGGTGGTCGTCGTCGCCCGCCGCTCGACGGCGCACAGGTCCGCGTCGCTGTCGCCGTCGCTCGAGGGGCGGGTGCGCGTCGCGGTGGCCGGCCGCTCGACGGCGGACGGGTGCCTCGTCGTCGCCGTCGCCCGTCCCGTCCGCGGCGCGAAGCGGGTGGGACGACGCGTCAGGCCGTCGTCAGCGGGCCCGACTCCGGCAGCTCCGCGTCCGCGTCGAAGGCCGGTGCCAGCAGCTGCGTGACCGTCGCCCACCCGCGTGCGAGCATCCCCGCGTCCGTGTCGGGCTCGCGCGTGATCTCGACGTCCGAGTAGGTCAGCTGCAGGTGCCCGTGCTCGAGCTCGTGGATGCGCGCCTGCACCGCACCGAACGACGCGAGCGGCGCCTTGCGCAGACCGCGCACCTGCTCGACCGGCAGGTCCGGGACGTTGAGGTTGAGCACGCGGTCGCCCGGGCAGTGCGCGACGACCCAGTCGAGGACCGGCCGCGCGAACGCCGCCGCCGTCTCCCAGTGCCGCGGGTCGTGGTACGCGATCGACACCGCGAGTCCCTTGATGCCGTGCGTCGCACCCGAGAGCGCGGCACCGACCGTGCCCGAGTGCAGCACCGCGTGCCCGGTGTTCGCCCCGCGGTTCACACCCGACAGCACGACGTCGGGCTTCGGCCCGAACCCGCCGTACGCGGCGACGAACGCGATCAGCCCGGGCGCCGCCCGCACCGCGAACGACGGGATCCCCTCCGTCAGGCCCGGCGACGGCTTCGACGCGACGATCAGCCGCCCGTCCTGCTCGGCCCCCAGCAGCGACGCGCTCGCGCCCGACGACTCGCGCGCGGGGGCCGCGACCACCACGTCGTGCCCCGCGTCCGCCGCCATGACGGCGAGCGTCGTGATTCCGGGGGAGTCGATCCCGTCGTCGTTCGTCACCAGCACCCGCATGCCGCCACCTCTCGTCGATGTCCGTCGACGGTCACGGTCGACCGCTCGACCGTGTCGTCGGCGGTCGTCACTCCACGTCCGCACCGCGCCGTCCTGGCCGGCGGCCCCGACCTGACGCCCACCCCCTGCCCGTCCATCGGACCCGACGTGGCGGCGACCCGCCACCCGACCTGAGGTGGCCCCACCCGACCGGGCCCGCCCGACGTGGCGGCGACCCGCCACCCGACCTGAGGCGGCCCCACCCGACCGGGCCCGCCCGACGTGGCGGCGACCCGCCACCCGACCTGAGGCGGCCCCACCCGACCGGGCCCGCCCGACGTGGCGGCGACCCGCCACCCGACCTGAGGCGGCCCCACCCGACCGGGCCCGCCCGACGTGGCGGCGACCCGACCCACCCGACGCGCCCCGCCCCGACCCGCCCGACGTGACCCGACCCGCCCCGCCCGACGCGCCCCGCCCCGACCCGCCCGACGTGACCCGACCCGCCCCGCCCGACGTGCCCCGCCCCGACCCGCGCCGCCCGACAAGGCGTGGCCCCGCTCTGCCCGTCCGCCGGGTGTCGACCCGGGCCTGGTGACCCATGACGCGCTCCACCGGTCCTCAGCCCCGGGTCGCGACGCTGCGTCGTCCACGACGGTTCGCCGGGCGTCCCGGTGTCCCCGTGTCCCGTGTCCCGTGTCCCGGTGTCGCGCGAACCGGGTCTGGTGACCGGATCGCGCACACCGGCGGTACCGAGGCCCGGGTCGCGCGCCACCGGCCGTGCGAGGGCCGCGACGACGGGAGGCCGTCCCTGGCCGGCGGCGTCCGTCTCCCGTCGGGGGTCGCGGTCGACCGGCGGCGAACCGTCGCGATGCGCGGTCGCGGGCCCGACACGGACGCCCCATGGTGGTCGGCGACGTCGCTCCCGTGGCGGGGTCGACGGCGCCCTCAGGACGACTCGTCGGCGGGTCGGACGACGACGCGGCGCGCGAAGCGCTCGATCTGCTCGCGGCGGCCGGTGCCCAGACCGCGACGCGTCACGTTGAGCGCGCCTGCGGCCGCGCCGAGGCGCACCGCCTCCGCCAGGGTGAGGCCGCGACCGAGCCCGACGGCGATGCCTGCCGTCATCGAGTCGCCCGCGCCGCGGTGGTCGACGACCGTGATCGGCGGCGGCGACACCTCGCGCACCTCCTTCGCGGTGACGATGAGGACCGGCTCGCCCGCGCGCGACACCACGACGGCCTCGAGCCCGCGCTCGACGAGCCGCCGGGCGCCGTCGCGCAGGTCGTCGAGGCTGTCGGAGTCGGCGAACCCGCCGTCCAGCAGCTCCTCGTGGCTGATCTTGAGCACCGCCCCGCCCGCGTCGGCGAAGGCCGCGGCGGCCCGCCCCGACAGGTCGGCGACGACCGTCTGCCCGGCGGCGCGCAGGTCGCCCGCGAGCCGGCCGACGACCGCGGCGGGCAGGATCCGTGGCGGGTCCGCACCCGTGAGGACGGTGATGTCGGCGTCCATCGCCTCGACGAGGACCGTGCCGTAGAGGTCGTCGAGCTCGTGCCGGTCGAGCGGGTGCGGTGGGGTCTCGGCGATCTCCCGACGGTCACCGTCGCGGCGGTCGTGGACGTAGGCGCCGTTGCCGCCGGCGTACGCGGCCGGTCGGACCCGCAGCCGCTCGACCTCCGCGAGGTGCGCGAGCACCGTGCCCGTCTCGCCGCCGAAGGGCCCGCAGACGACGACCTCCGCACCGAGCGACACCGCCATCCGACCGACCCACAGCCCCTGCCCACCGGCGTGCACGTGGACCTCGGGATGCGACTCCTCGCTGGTCGGCGGCTCGATCGTCACCGTGAGCAGCGGGGTCGGCGCGAGGACGCACACGCGCGGCCCGGCGGACGGTGCCGCGGTCCGGTCCTGCGCTGCTGGCATGCGTCGAGTGTGGCGGTGGCCCCGGTACTGCGCCAGGGCGGGAGGTGCGCCCTGCTCCGGCCACGTCGCGGTGGGGCGCCGGCCCGTCCGACCGGGCCGGCGGTGACGTCGACGGGTCAGGGCTTGTCGGGCGCGCGTCCCCGGACCTCGTCTGCGGTGAAGCGGACGTGCGACGCGGCGAGCTTCGCGCGTGCGGCCGCGCCCAGGTCGACGCCGAGCACGTCCGCGAGGCACACGAGGTAGATGAGCACGTCGGCCATCTCCTCGCCCGCACGGGACTTGCGCTCGGGCACGGCGAACGTCGCGATCGCGTCATCGGCCCGCACCCACTGGAACAGCTCGGCGAGCTCGCCGACCTCGCCGACGAGGGCGAGGATCACGGACTTGGGGTCGTGGAACTGCTGCCAGTCCCGCTCGGTGGAGAACTCCCGCACCAGTCGCGTGAGCTCGGCGATCTCGCGCTCGTCCGTCGTCGTCACGGCGTCAGCCTGGCACGGCCGTCGAGGGCGGGGGAGAGTCGGCCCGTCATGCCGGCGGCGTGAACTGGCTCGCGGTGAAGAGGGCGCCCTGCGGGTCGCGCACCGTGACGGTCCGGGTCCAGTCGGAGTCGTCGGTGGCGAGGACGGTGCCTCCGTGCTGCTCGACGAGCGCGGCCGTCGCGTCGCGGTCGGCGACGGCGAACGTGACGTGCCAGTGGGGCGGCTCGTCGGGTGCCGTGGGCACCACCCAGCCGATCGCGTCGGCGAACCCGGGCGGGGCCGAGACGGCGTCCTGACGCTCGTGGATCCCGGGGTCGACGGTGGCGGCGAGGTGGTCGCCGTAGCCGGGGACGCGGATCATCGTCCCGAACCCGAGGTCGCTGAGCTCCCACCCGAACGCGCGCGCGTACAGGTCGCGCGCGGCCGCGGGGTCCGGGGTGTGCAGGTCGCTGAAGTTCCACGTCCCCGGGGCGTTGGTGATCTGGGCGCCGAGCCGGCGACGGGCCTGCCACAGCCGCAGGCCGGCGCCCTGCTGGTCGGTGAACGCGGCCCAGGTCCCACCCTCGCCCGCGACGGTGGGACCCGTCGTGACGGTGCCGCCCGCGGCCTCGATGCGTGCGAGCGCCGCCTCGACGTCGTCGACCGCGACGTACGTCTGCCACGACGGGTCGGTCGGCGCCGTGCCCGTCGGGGTCGCCGGGCCGCCGATGCCCGCGGCGTCCTGCCCGTCGACCTGGGCGATCACGTACCGCACGGGCGCGCCCGGCGGTGTCGCGTCGTGGAAACGCCAGCCGAGGACCGCTCCGTAGAACCGGGTGGCGGCCTCGACGTCGTCCTGCTCGATGTCCACCCAGGACGTCACGCCTTCCGGGTAGGTGCGCTGCACGGTCGTCCCCTCACGTCCGTCGTCGACCGGCCCGCCGAGCGGCCCTCGGGAGTTCTCGTCGGCGCGGTGCGGGGCGGCCAGGGCTGGTGTGCGACCGACCTCGCACGATGGCGGGTCCGTCCGGGGTCGACGCTACGACCACCCACCGACACGAACGAGTGGCTCCGGTCTCACTCCTTCGGGTGATCAATTCGCCCGACCGGCCGAGTGGAGCAACCGTTTGCCCGATCATCGGTGACACGTGTCCGTGGGAGCGGTCTCAGGGCCTGTGACCAGCGTCAATGCAGTGACTCACATGCGGCTGACCTGCGCTCCTGCGGATGCGGCGAGAGCGAGCGCCGCTGGTTCCGGGTGCGCACGACGTCGTTGACCGCCCTTCCGGGCCGTCGCTACTGTCGCAAGTGAACCATTAGTGAGTGATCTTTACAAATCGCCCGGTTCCATCCGTCCTCCAGGAGGCCACATGCGTCCCCGGTTCCACCGACCCTCACGACGTCGACGGGCGCTCGCCGCGACGGCGATCGCAGCCGTCACCGGCGTCATCGCCGCGCTCGTCGCCGCCAGCCTGCCCACCGCGGCGACCGCCGCCGGCTCCCTCACCGCCACGTTCACCTCCACCGGCGACTGGGGCACCGGTCACGAGGTGTCGGTGAAGGTCAACAACGGCACCACCGCCTCGATCCCGACGTGGACCCTCGAGTTCGACCTGCCCAGCGGCGTGCAGATCACGAGCTCGTGGGACGCCGACGTGACCCGCAGCGGCAACCACTACCGCGTCACCGGCAAGAGCTGGGCCGGCGCGCTCGCCCCCGGCGCCACGCAGTCGTGGGGCTACGTCGCCTCCGGCGCGTTCAAGCAGCCGACCGGCTGCACCGTCAACGGCGGGGCGTGCACCGGCGGCCCTGGCCCGTCGCCGACCAGCCCGACGCCCACTCCCACCCCCACCACCCCGAAGCCGACGCCCACCACGCCGACGCCGACCCCGACCGGCCCGGGCACGCCGTCCGGCCAGAAGGTCGTCGGCTACTTCGCCGAGTGGGGCGTCTACGGCCGCAACTACCACGTGAAGAACATCGACACGAGCGGCTCGGCGGCGAAGCTGACGCACATCCTCTACGCCTTCGGGAACACCACGGGCGGCCGCTGCACCATCGGCGACTCCTACGCCGACTACGACAAGGCGTACACCGCGGCCGACAGCGTCGACGGCGTCGCGGACACGTGGGACCAGCCGCTGCGCGGCAGCTTCAACCAGCTCCGCGAGCTCAAGCAGAAGTACCCCCACCTCAAGGTCATCTGGTCGTTCGGCGGCTGGACATGGTCCGGCGGCTTCACGCAGGCCGCCCAGAACCCCGCCGCGTTCGCCGAGTCCTGCTACAACCTCGTCGAGGACCCGCGCTGGGCCGACGTGTTCGACGGCATCGACGTCGACTGGGAGTACCCGAACGCGTGCGGTCTGAGCTGCGACAGCAGCGGCCCGCAGGCCTTCAACAACGTGGTGACCGCCCTCCGGAACAAGTTCGGCTCCAAGGCGCTCGTCACCGCCGCGATCACCGCGGACGGCAGCAACGGCGGCAAGATCGACGCCACCGACTACGCCACCGCGGCGCAGAAGCTCGACTGGATCATGCCCATGACCTACGACTACTTCGGCGCGTTCAACCCGCAGGGCCCGACCGCCCCGCACTCGCCGCTCACGTCGTACCCGGGCATCCCGCAGGCCGGCTTCAACTCCGCCGACGCGGTCGCGAAGCTCAAGGCCAAGGGCGTCCCGTCGAGCAAGATCCTGCTCGGCATCGGCTTCTACGGCCGCGGCTGGAACGGCGTCTCGCAGACCGCCCCCGGTGGCTCCGCGACCGGCCCCGCCCCCGGCACGTACGAGCAGGGCATCGAGGACTACAAGGTCCTCAAGAACCGCTGCCCGGCCACCGGCACCGTCGGCGGCACGGCCTACGCCAAGTGCGGCAGCGAGTGGTGGAGCTACGACACCCCGTCGACCATCAACGGGAAGATGTCGTGGGCCAAGAGCCAGGGCCTCGGCGGCGCCTTCTTCTGGGAGCTGTCGGGTGACACCACGAACGGCGAGCTCATCACGGCCATCAACAACGGCCTGAAGTAGCGCGCGCCGGCGCGGCGACGCGGCCCCGGACCCCTCCACTCTCCTCGGGTCCGGGGCCTCGTCGTCCCCGGGATCGCCCCCTGCCTGGGCCCGGGGGCCGCTCGGTCTCACGACTCTCGGCCGTGAGCCAACCGCCTGTCCGCCGCACGCGCGTCCGACGGGCGCCCCTCCAAGCAACGGCCGCAGCGGCTCCGCTACCGCGTGGAAGATCTGTCACGGCTGACGCGACGGAGCTTCCACGTCAGCAGTCGTCGGGCTTGGGGACGTCGGTGCAGAGGTCGTCGACGAGCCGGGACCGGCGCTCGACGACCTCGAAGGGCGCACTCGTCGTCGACGTCTGCGCCGTGCCGGTCACCGGGTACCAGGTGTCGTCGCCCGCGATCTGGTAGCGCCCCGACCACTCGGTCGTGAGCGTCACCTGGAACGTGCCCGTCGTCTCGTAGACGCGGAACGTGTCGTGGTCGGGGTAGGCGTGACCGGCCGACCGGGTCCAGAGGTCGGTGCCGTCGCCGAAGTTGTAGTGGAACCGCTCGGGACTGGCGACGACCTCGACGTCGTACCCGGCGAGGTTCGTCTGGAACGTCTGCTCGACGCGCTCGGTCCGGACGACCGTCTCCTTGTTGACCAGTACCCACCCCCGGTCCGGCTGCAGGATCAGCACGGGCGGCGCCAACGGCAGCCGCCGGAAGTCCTCGACGGTGAACACGGGAAGCACCTCGCCGCACCCGCCTGCGTCGATCTGCTGCCACGGGGTCCAGTCCGCGGCACCAGCAGGCAGCCTGCGCCACAGTGGCTGTTGGAACTGCTCACCCTGGCAGTCGATCGTCATCGCCTCGTCGATGCCGGTCGGGCACGAGCCGTCTTCGTTGCCCATCACCCACCGACCCGCCGCCTCGCGACACGCGGCCGCCCGCCGGAACTCCGGTTGACGAGTCGGAGCGCCGTCCACGTACTGCGCCCGCGCTCGGGCCGCCGCATCTCGCGCCTCGCTGCCCCACAGCTCGAACACCTCGCCGCCTGCCGCATGGGCCCGGTGGCCCGCCAGTCCCTGCTTTGGCGGTGCCGCAGGTGTGGGAGCCGGCGCGCCGAGCGTCAGGGCGGTGAGAACGACAAGAGCCGGGGCGACGAGTCCGTTCACCACTTCGGGGTTTCGTCAGGATCGAGGACGTCCACCTCGTCTACTTTCCACCCGTCAGCCCAGCTCAGCGCCAGCGCCAGACGGAACTCACCGCCGTCGTCGGTCGCCACGGTCGCCCCGGTCGCGTCGACCTGAGTGGAAGGGGCCTCTCGGACGATCAGGTCCGCTCCGAACCACTTCGCCGGCTCGATCATCCAGACCCTGGACGTGACGATCGACGTCGGCTCGTTCAGCGTGCGGTTCCCGCTCTGACCGATCTCTGCCACGTCGGCCGCGATGTCTCGGCAGAAGTCACACGTCTCGCTCGCCAAGCCGTTCCATGGCTCGAGGTTGCCCGAAGCGAACGAGTAGTCGTAGAGCTGCACGAAGTACTCGGCAGCGGCCGCGGCTCCGACCTCGTCAGGTGACGTCATGGCGGCGTCAGGAATGGGCCGGACGACCGGGTCGACAGAAGTGGAAGCGGACGTCTCGCGGCCGTCCGCGGTCGGTGTCGGCGGGGCAGGATCGTCGTCGAGGGCACATGCTGCCAGGGCTGGACCAAGGGTCAGCAGTGCGATGGCGAACGCCCCCTGCGCGGTTCGTCGTCGAAGCATGGGCGCGAAACTACCGAAACCGGACAGGTGGCGGTGGGGACGGCTCGAATCTGTGGACAAGCCACCTCGCACGAGTGGGAGAACAAGGCCGGAGGGCAGAGGTGCGGCGCGCCCGAGAGCACAGCGGTCGAGCGTGTCGGTGGCGCGGCGTAGCGTCCGGCGCATGGCCATCGCCCGATACCCCGGACTCGTCATCGACTGCCCCGACCCGCCGGCGCTCGCGCGGTTCTACGGGGAGCTCCTGGGATGGGAGGTGTCCGGCGACGACGGCTGGGCGGAGATCCGCGAGGGGAACACCCAGTGCATCTCGTTCCAGCGGGTCGAGCCGTTCACGCCGCCGCAGTGGCCCGGGCAGGACGTGCCGCAGCAGATGCATCTCGACGTGATGGTCCAGGACCTCGATGCCGCAGAGCCGGAGGTGCTGGCGCTCGGTGCGACAAAGGCCGAGCACCAGCCGGGGGAGACGTTCCGCGTCTTCCTCGACCCGGCAGGCCATCCGTTCTGCCTCTGCGTGAGCTGACCCCGAGGCTCACGGTCCGCTGCGCCACCCGAACGAGCGTGACGCAGCGCTTCGATGCGCCACCGCACTGCCGTCGCGACGGTGCCGAAACGGTCCGGTCCCTTCATCGGTGAAGAACTGCCCTCCTCCGAATCGTTTCGCACCCGGTCGGTTCTGCCCTGCTCCGTGCCAGAGTGTCCGCGTCCTGCCGTGTTAGCGCTAACACACGGCGACGCGTGAGCCCTCACACCCGCACCTGGAGACGGCGATGAGCGACGACGATGTCGACTTTCGTGAGCGAAGCGGTTCGACCCGGAGCAAGTCACCCCGACGACGGAGGAGCTGGGCCGGCGCGCTCGTCCTGACTTTGGCCGTCACGGCCGCCCTCGCGGCCACCGCGTCACCCCCCGCGCAGGCGGCGTCGATCGACACCAACGCGTCGTACGTGCTGGTCAACCGCGGCAGCGGCAAGGCGCTCGACGTGTACAACCTGGCGACGACCGACGGCGCGAAGATCGTGCAGTGGGCGCGCAACGACGGCGCGCAGCAGCAGTGGCAGTTCGTCGACTCGGGTGGCGGCTACTACCGGCTCAAGTCGAAGCTCTCGGGCAAGGTGCTCGACATCAACGCCCGCTCCACCGCCGACGGCGCGGCCGTCATCCAGTGGTCCGACGCGAACTCGACGAACCAGCAGTTCAGCGTCCAGGACGTCGACGGGTACATCCAGCTGATCGCGCGGCACAGCGGCAAGGCCGTCGAGGTGCAGGGGGCGTCGACCGCGGACGGCGCCGCCGTCGTGCAGTACGCGGACTGGAACGGCGCCAACCAGCAGTGGCAGCTCGTCCGCGTCGGCGGCACGGACCCGAACCCGACCCCGAACCCCACCCCGACCGGGACGTTCACCAACCCGGTCGTCTGGCAGGACTTCGCCGATGGCGACATCATCCGCGTCGGCGACGCCTACTACTACTCCGCGTCGACGATGCACTACTCGCCGGGCGCCCCGATCCTGCGCTCGTACGACCTCGTCAACTGGGAGTACGCCGGCCACTCGGTCCCGCGCCTCGACTTCGACGACAGCGGGTACGACCTCAACGGCGGCCGCAAGTACGTCAAGGGCATCTGGGCGTCGGCGTTGACCTACCGCCCGAGCAACAGCACCTATTACTGGCTGGGCTGCACGGAGTTCAACCGCACGTACGTCTACACGGCGCCCGCGGTCGACGCGACGTGGACCAAGAAGGCCCGCATCAACGGCTGCTACTACGACGCGGGCCTGCTGGTCGACGACAACGACACGATGTACGTCGCGTACGGGAACGGCACGATCAGCGTCGCCCAGCTCAACGCGGACGGCACCGCGCAGGTCCGCGCGCAGCAGGTGTTCCAGACGCCGTCGAGCGTCGGGACCCTCGAAGGCGCGCGCTTCTACAAGCGCAACGGCTACTACTACATCTGGCTGACACGGCCGGCGAACGGCCAGTACGTGCTGCGTTCGTCGTCGCCGTTCGGGCCGTACGAGATGCGTCAGGTGCTGCTCGACCTCCCGGGTCCGATCTCGGGCGGGGGAGTGCCGCACCAGGGCGGGATCGTCCAGACGCAGGCGGGCGACTGGTGGTACATGGCGTTCACCGACGCGTACCCGGGCGGTCGCGTCCCGACGCTCGCGCCGCTCACGTGGAGCGCTGACGGCTGGCCGTCGGTGCAGACGGTCAACGGTCGCTGGGGAACGACGTACGACAAGCCGCGGATCTCGACGACCAAGACGGTCGCGTCGATGATCGGCCGCGACACGTTCACGGGCCCGACGCTCGGGCACCGGTGGGAGTGGAACCACAACCCCGACACCAGCCGGTTCAGCGTGAACAACGGCCTGCGGCTCGAGACGGCCACCGTCACCAACGACCTGTACAACGCGCGCAACACGCTGACGCACCGCATCCAGGGGCCGACGTCGACGGCGACCGTCGAGCTCGACTACTCGACGATGGCCGACGGCGATCGGTCGGGCCTGGCGATGCTGCGGCAGTCGTCGGCCTGGATCGGCGTCGTCAAGAACAACGGCCAGACGCGCGTCGTGATGACCGACGGCCTCACGATGAACAGCTCGTGGGCGACCACCGGCACGGGCGTCGAACGCGCCGGCGCCAACGTCAGCGGCGGCCGGATCTGGCTGCGCGCGAAGGCCGACATCCGCCCCGGCTCCGGCCGGACCGCGACCTTCTCCTACAGCACCGACGGGACCAGCTTCGTCCCGCTCGGGCCCTCGTTCACCCTGAACAACTCCTGGGAGTTCTTCATGGGCTACCGGTTCGGGATCTTCAACTACGCCACCCGAGCCCTCGGCGGAGCCGTCACGGTCCGCAGCTTCGACCTCACCACGCCCTGACGAGGCGTGCCCCAGTCCGACGGCGCACCGGTGCGCCGTCCCGGCAGAGAGCGAGTGACGATGCACACGAACCACCAGACCCGACGCCACGGATGGCGACCACGGGTCGCAGCCCTGGCGGCCACGACCGGCCTGGTGCTCACGACGTTCGCCGCCGTGGCGAACCCGGCGCAGGCCGCGTCGACGCTCGGCGCGTCGGCGGCGGAGAAGGGCCGGTACTACGGCACCGCGATCGCGGCGGGGCGGATGAGCGACAGCACGTACATCAACATCGCGAACCGCGAGTTCAACATGATCACCGCCGAGAACGAGATGAAGATGGACGCGACGGAGCCGTCGCAGGGCCGCTTCAGCTACACCAACGGCGACCGCATCGTGAACTGGGCGCTGAACAACGGCAAGCGCGTCCGCGGGCACACCCTCGCGTGGCACGCCCAGCAGCCCGGGTGGATGCAGAACATGTCGGGCTCCGCGCTGCGCAGCGCCCTCATCAACCACGTCACGCAGGTCGCGTCGTACTACCGGGGCAAGATCTACGCCTGGGACGTCGTCAACGAGGCGTTCGCCGACGACGGGCGCGGCAGCCGTCGCGACTCGAACCTGCAGCGCACCGGCAACGACTGGATCGAGGCCGCGTTCCGCGCCGCCCGCTCCGCCGACCCGGGCGCGAAGCTCTGCTACAACGACTACAACACCGACGGCATCAACGCGAAGTCGACCGCCGTCTACAACATGGTCCGTGACTTCAAGTCGCGCGGCGTGCCGATCGACTGCGTCGGCTTCCAGGCGCACCTGGGCACGAGCCTGCCCGGTGACTTCCAGGCGAACCTGCAGCGCTTCTCCGACCTGGGCGTCGACGTCCAGCTCACCGAGCTCGACATCCAGCAGGGCGGCAACCAGGCCACCATGTACGCCCAGGTGACCAACGCCTGCCTCGCGGTCGCGCGCTGCACCGGCATCACCGTCTGGGGCGTGCGCGACTCCGACTCGTGGCGCACCGGTGCGAACCCGCTGCTGTTCGACTCGTCGGGCAACAAGAAGGCGGCGTACACGTCGGTGCTCAACGCCCTCAACGCAGGCACCAACAACCCGAACCCGAACCCCGGCGGCAGCTCCTCGATCGAGGCCGGCGCCTGGTACGTGCTCGTCAACCGCAACAGCGGCAAGGCGCTCGACGTCTACAACCTGGCGACGAACGACGGTGCTCGGATCACGCAGTGGAGCCGGAACGACGGCAACCAGCAGCAGTGGCAGTTCCAGCTGAACAGCGAGGGCTACTACGAGGTCAAGTCGCGGCTGTCGGGCAAGAACCTTGACGTGTCTGGCAAGTCGACCGCC